>NZ_WJIC01000086.1 GCF_009649815.1 Nocardia sp. SYP-A9097 | reverse complement strand
CCGCGCGTTCCCTGCCGCGCTCTCCCTCGCCTCCACCGCAGATCGCGAGTTCTTGGACCGGCTAGTGGACACCTTCACCCTCTACCCGTTCGAGTCGGCCATGAAAAGGCTTGCCGCCCAGTACGCCGCCGAGCCGGACAACCAGCACCGCTTGGCCGCCTTGGTGCCCGACACCGACCCGTGGCTGTTCATCCGCGACCGCGCCGACCGGGTCGCGGAAATGCAGGCACGCGCGGCACACAACAACACCACCGTCGAGGACGAATACTCCGCGTCGCATGTCGCGTTGCCGAGCGCGGAGTTGCCACGCACCCCGATGCGGCAGTGGCGCAACCCGCCCGCGCGTACGTACCTGGCTCCCAACCGGGACACCGAGAAGTCACGGCGAGCTGCTGAGCAGATCAAGTACCGTGCCGCACGCCGGGGCAAGCGCCGCCCCGTGGTCACCGAACCCGAACTCGTCACCCGGTATGTGACGGAGAACCTCTACACCGACACCGTCGACAGCGAACTCACCGACGCCCGCGCCGCAGAGAACCGCGCCCGCGAACGCGGACTACTCGCCCGGCCCACCGGCAACTCGTGGACACCCCGGTTTCCCGGTGACAAGCCGCCCCTCGACGCCGAGGAAGCACGCGCGCTCTGGAACCACGCCTACGTCAACTACGTCGCCGAGCAGCACCAGCACGCCTTCGCCCTCGCAGGGAAACCCGCGATCAGTGACGCCAACGCTCTCACTCACGCTGCCACCCGCACCATGTTGCGCGGCTACACCGACCGGCGCACCGCTATTCCGTTTCAGGGCAACGGCCTCGACTACGGCCACGAAGCCATGATCCCGGTGCGGGGGTGGCGGTGCGTGTCCTGCTTCATCGAACGCGCCGACACCGACCAACACCTGATCCACACCCGCGCAGCAGAATCCCGCAGCGACGACGGCCTGTGCGAT
>NZ_WJIC01000085.1 GCF_009649815.1 Nocardia sp. SYP-A9097 | reverse complement strand
CATGGCTTCGTGGTGGTCGGGCAGGCGTTCGTAGTCACGGACGCAGCGTCGGCGTCGACTGATCCAGGAGAATGTGCGTTCGACCACCCAACGGCGGGGCAGGACAACGAAACCCGAGACGTCGTCGGTGCGTTTGACGATCTCGAGGGTAAGCGTGAGAGTGTCCTTTGCCCAGGTGACGAGCTTTCCGGTGTAGATGCCGTCGGCCCACACCAGGGTGATGGTGTCGAAGAGCTGGCGTAGTCGTGTCAGCGCGGGACGGGCGGCGTCGCGGTCCTGGACGCTGGCGGAGGTGACGTAGACGACCAGAAGCAGGCCCAGGCAGTCCACGATGATGTGGCGCTTGCGGCCGGCCACTTTCTTCCCGGCATCGTAGCCGCGGCTTTGTGCGCCAACGGTTTCCGCGGCACGCACCGATTGGGAATCGATGATCGCGGCGGTCGGATCAACCTCGCGGCCCTCGGCTTCGCGGACCATATCGCGCAGGTCGTTGTGGACGGCGGTGACATCACCGTTGGCCCACCAGCGGGTGAACGCGGCGTGCACGGTGTGCCAGGGTGGGAAGTCGGCCGGGAGGTTGCGCCACTTGCAGCCGTTGTCGGCCAGGTAGAAGATCGCGTCGACGATCTCGCGGCGGCAGTGCTCTTCGGGGTGGCCACCGACGCCGTCGAGCCAGACCGGCCAGGGCAGTCGGGAGGCGATGACCTGCCACTGGGCGTCGGTGGTGTCGCAGGTGTAGCGGCGCGGGCGTACCGGGTGGCGGGTGCCGTGCCCGAATCGGCAGGCCACACACGTGCAGCCGTTTTCGGCGATACCGGTGACAGCGGCGGCAACAGAGGGGTAGAACGACATTACGGAACCTTCTGGGCAACAGTGGATGTGGTAATTCCTGTTGCTACCAGGAGGTTCCGTTCCATCGGGCCACTTCCGGCAACCTCCCGCACGGTCTGTTCCCTAAACGATCAGAACCCGGACAGGCACT
>NZ_WJIC01000084.1 GCF_009649815.1 Nocardia sp. SYP-A9097 | reverse complement strand
GAGGCGGAGCGTCCGCTGGTGGGTGGCGAGGATGTCAACGGCATCATCGATCCCGAGGTGTTGTGGTCCTGCACGACGTGTGGTGCGTGTGTGGAGCAGTGCCCGGTCGATATCGAGCATGTGGATCACATCATCGATATGCGCCGCTACCAGGTGTTGATCGAGTCGGAGTTCCCGTCCGAGCTCGCGGGTCTGTTCAAGAATCTGGAGAACAAGGGCAATCCGTGGGGGCAGAACGCCAAGGACCGCCTGAACTGGATCTCCGAGGTCGACTTCGAGATCCCGGTCTACGGCAAGGACGCGGACAGCTTCGACGGCTACGAGTACCTGTTCTGGGTGGGTTGTGCGGGTGCGTATGAAGACCGCGCCAAGAAGACCACCAAGGCTGTCGCGGAACTCCTGGCGACCGCGGGGGTGAAGTTCATGGTGCTGGGTCAGGAAGAGACCTGCACCGGTGACTCGGCGCGTCGTGCGGGTAATGAGTTCTTGTTCCAGCAGTTGGCGATGCAGAACATCGCGGTGCTCGATGGCGTGTTCGAGGGTGTGGAGGCGTCGAAGAAGAAGATCGTCGTCACCTGTGCGCATTGCTTCAACGCGCTCAATAACGAGTATCCGCAGGTGGGTGGCAGTTACGAGGTGGTGCACCACACCCAGCTGCTGAACCGTCTGGTGCGTTCGAAGAACTTGATTCCGGTGTCGCCGGTCGCGCAGAACGTGACCTACCACGACCCGTGCTATCTGGGTCGGCACAACAAGATCTACGACGCGCCGCGTGAGCTGATGGAGGCGTCGGGGTCGAATCTGATCGAGATGCCGCGTCACGGTGAGCGTTCCATGTGCTGTGGTGCCGGTGGCGCGCGGATGTGGATGGAAGAGCAGCTCGGCAAGCGCATCAACGTCGACCGCGTCGACGAGGCCCTCGATACGCTCAAGGGCGGTAACGAGCCCTCGATGATCGCGACGGGTTGCCCGTTCTGCCGGGTGATGCT
>NZ_WJIC01000083.1 GCF_009649815.1 Nocardia sp. SYP-A9097 | reverse complement strand
AGAGAGCGTCTGAGAACTCGGTGAGGGCGTCGGTGTGAGGCTCGAGATTTGAGTGAACTCCTGGTAATTCAGTGTTTACCAAGACGCTGATCTACCAGGAGTTCGTGTGCCAGTATCGCCGATTTCGTTGTGCCCGTCGTGCCCGGGTGGGTCAACGCAGGGCCACCGGTGCGCGGTGTATCCGTCGTCCTCGGTCACCGACGCCCAATGGGCGATCCTGGAACCACTGCTACCACCGCCGGGCAACACCCGCGGACACGGCGGAAGACCCGAAAAACATTGCCGCAGAACAGTACTCGATGCAATCTTCTACGTAGTTCGTGGCGGGATCGCATGGCGGCAACTCCCCTCGGACTTCCCGCCCGCGACCACGGTCTACGCCATCTTCACCCGCTGGGTGGCTTCCCGGGCGTGGCGGCGCATCCACGACGCCCTGCGTGATCAGCTCCGTGTCGGTGACGGCCGGAGCCCGCTGCCGACCGCGGCGGTGATCGACTCCCAGTCCGTCAAAGGCGCGGACACCGTCCACGGCCCGACACGCGGATTCGACGCAGGCAAGAAGATCAACGGCCGCAAACGTCACATAGCCGTCGATACCGGCGGTCTGCTGCTCGCGATCGTGGTCACCGCCGCCTCGATCCAGGACCGCGACGGCGCGCTGCGACTGGTGACCACACTCCGCGCGGCGTTCTCCACGATCACCCTGCTCTGGGCCGACGGCGGATACTCCGGGCGAATGGTCGCCTGGTCGAAATCCGTTCTGTCCCTGACTGTTCAGATCGTCAAACGCAGCGACGACACTACTGGATTCACAGTCCTGCCACGCCGCTGGGTCGTCGAGCGGACCTTGGGCTGGATCAGTCGACACCGCCGCTGCGTGCGCGACTACGAGACCAGACCCGACCACCACGAAACGATGATCCACATCGCCATGATCGCCGTTATGTCACGCCGCCTCGCACGCCGATAACCGAGTTCTCAGACGCGGTCT
>NZ_WJIC01000009.1 GCF_009649815.1 Nocardia sp. SYP-A9097 | reverse complement strand
CGGGCCACCGCATCTCCACCGCCGAGGTCGAGTCCGCGCTCGTCGGTCACTCCGGTGTCGCCGAGGCGGCCGTGGTCGGCGCCTCGGATGAGACCACCGGCCAGGGCATTGTCGCCTTCGTAATCCTCACCGGCGAAGCCGAGAACACCGGCGACACTCTCATCAAAGACCTGAAAGCCGAAGTGTCCCGCGAGATCTCACCCATCGCCCGCCCCCGCGAGATCCACATCGTCCCCGAACTCCCGAAGACCCGTTCGGGCAAGATCATGCGCCGCCTACTCCGCGATGTGGCCGAGGGCCGCGAACTGGGTGACACCTCAACCCTGGTCGACCCCAAGGTATTCGAGGCGATCACCCGTCGCTGATCGCAGGTTCAGACAGCCTGCCGGTAAACCTTCCGCGCCACCAGAATCAGCGGAATCTGCAGCGGCAGACGAAGAATGGCCCCGGCCTTCATAGGCAGCGGCTTATTGCTGCCCACCCAATCGGCGGCCATCTTCACATTGCCGGGAAATACGCCGAGAAACAGCAGCATGGCGAGCAGTCCGCCCAGCCGCCGAGTCCGTGGTACCGCGATAGCCGTGGCCACCGCGAGTTCGGCGGCTCCGGACCCGAGCGTGTATACCCGTGCGGATCCCGGCAGCTGCGTTGGAATCAAGGCATCGAATGGTTTCGGCGCCACGAAATGCAATGTCCCCATTCCGAATAGAAATGCCGACAGCGCCGGCGCGGTACCCCGCCCGGAGCGTGGTAGTTCTGATCTCTCGCTCATACCGATGAGCGTACGGTCAGCTCATCCGGCGAGATCGTGACCGCGCCCGGGTCCCCCCGAATTCTGGTGGCTGACGAATCCGGTGCCGTTGCCGTCATACTCGATACGAATATTCGGTTGTGGGAAGAGGTGAGGGTCGGCCGTGGAGGCGCAGGAATCGGGGATACGCCGTATCGGGCTGGTCGAGGATCATGAGTCGGTGGCGATCGGGCTGGCGGCCATGCTGGCCCCGCAGGCCGATCTGGAGTTGGTGATCACCGCGGGCACAGTGGCCGAGTTGTTGTCGGCGAAACCGCGGCTGGACCTGGTGGTATTGGATCTGCGGCTGGCCGACGGATCCTCACCGGACGACAATGTGCGGGCCCTGCGTGAGCATGGTGCCGAGGTGCTGGTGTTCACCGGTGCGGACAATCCGTTCCTGGTACGCGAGGCCGCGCGGGCGGGTGTGCTCGGGGTGGTCCGCAAATCCGAGGATGTGCCGACCGTGGTGGCCGCGGTGCGCCGCGCCGCCCAGGGCGAACAGGTGGTGACCACGGATTGGGCCGCCGCCATCGACGGTGATCCGCAGCTGTCCAATGTCGGCTTGAGCCCGCGGCAGCAGCAGGTGTTGCAGCTGTACGCCTCGGGTGAGAAGGCTTCCCGGGTCGCGCGCATGACCAGTTTGTCCGAACAGACCGTCAATGACTACCTCGGCCGTATCCGGCAGAAGTATGCCGACGCGGGCCGTCCGGCCCCGACGAAAACCGATCTCTACAAGCGGGCCGTCGAGGACGGATGGTTGCCCGTGCCCGAGCGGCACCCGCGCGCATGACCGCGTCGGGCACGCTGGACTCCCCGCCCGCGACGCCTTCGATGTCCGCCTTCACCGGGTTCATACAGCGACTGCGGGGCGGATTGACCGTGCCGCAGGAGGATCCGGCCACCGCCGCCTACGACCGCATTATGCGTCGGCTCGGCATCTCGGTCGGTGTCGCCGGAATCATTGTGGGCGGCATGGAATTACCGGAGATCGCCGAACAGGGGCGGGTCGCCGCGACCTGGTGGACGATCACCGCCGTAATACTGGCCTTCGGCTGGTATCCGGTGCTCGCGGTGGTCTCCGCGCTGGCCGGTCCGCGTGCCATTCGCATTGTCTCCGGTTGTGCCGCACTGAGTTTCCTCGGCGCGTTCGCCACCATTCCATTCGCGCTGGATGTGCACTCGGTGGACGCCAGCACGGTATGGCCGTATCGGGTCACCGCGCTGGCGGTGACGGCGGGCGTGCTGGCCTGGCCCGCGCGCTGGGCGGTCAGCTATCTGCTGATCGCCTCCACCTCGGCGGCGCTGGCCTCGGTGTACACGGTCAGCACCGTCACCTCGCTCGGTGTGGTCGAAAACTTCCTGCGCGCAGCGGGATTGGCGGCACTGTTCGTCTGGTGCGGTACCGCGGCCACCGGAGCCGCCGCCAGAGTCGACCGGGAGTCGGCCATCGCCAGTCGCCGCGCGGCTGCCGCGGCGGCCGCGCAGGGCCGGGACCGCGAACGCGCGCGGTTCGCCGCGCTCATCCACGATGCCGTGCTCTCCACCCTGCTCGAGGCGTCCCGCGCCGGCACCCAATCCTCGGTACTGCGCCGGCAAGCCGAACGCACCCTCGAACAACTCGACGAATGCCGGGGCAACGACCGCGATCCCGATCTCCTGGACGCCCGCTCGGCCGTACTGTTCCTGCGCGCCGCCGTGCACGAGGTGAATCCGGGCATTCGCTTCGCCACCCGCACCTGGCCCGGCTACGACGATCTGCGCATGCCGGTGCACTCCGCCAGCACCATTGCCGCCGCGCTCACCGAGGCGGTGCGCAATAGCCTGCGGCACGCCCAGATAGCCGGACGCGATGTGCGGCGAATCGTCACCGCGACCGTCAGCGCGGGCAGTATCCGCATCGTATTCACCGATGACGGAGCGGGTTTCGACCTGGCACGGGTCTCCGCCGACCGGCTCGGTATCTCCATGAGCATTCTCGGGCGCATGCGCCAACTGGCCGGTGGCTCCGCGTTCGTCGAGTCACAGCCGGGGGAGGGCACGACCGTGACACTGGTGTGGGGTGGCGATGGTTCCCGTTGATTACCACGTAGCCGAATTGGACGCGCGCTTCGGATTGCGCGATCTGCTCGGCCTGCGCGGGCGCACCGCCTGGCTCTTCCTGCTCATTCTGGAAGCCACCATCGGGCTGTACATGCTGCGCAATTTCGGTGAATCGCCGCAGTGGGCGGCGCTGCTCAGCATGATGATCATCTTGAGCGCGGGTGCGCTGGTGATCGTCATGCCGGTGGATCCGCTGCCATTGCCGGTGTCCCTGTACGCGGCGGCGGCGGGACCATTGGCGACCGCGCTGACCGTTCTATTGCCCTCACCGGATCGGGCGCATCAATCGGTGTGGTCGGCGTTCGCGTCGTCATATGTATTGACTGTGCTGATACTACGCGGCCGGGCGCGGCTGGCATGGGCCGGTGTCGCGGCCGTCGCCGGCGTGATTCTGCTGGCCGGGCTCGGCGATCAACTCGAATCACGCACTGTCGTAGGCACTCTCGTGCCGATCGGGACCGTGGCGGCCATCTCGGTATTCGCGGCGGTCATGCGGCCCATGCAGCGTTCGCTGCTGCTGTTGCGTGAGGACGCCATGATTCGCGCCGCCGCCGAGGCCACCATGGCAGCCGCCGACGGTGAGCGGACGCGGCAGCTCTCGCGGCTGGATCGGGTGGCGCGGCCGATCCTCGAGCGCATTGCCGATGGCGCGGAACTCACTGCGGCAGAACGGGAAGAGTGCCGGCTGCTCGAGGCCGAACTTCGCGACGGGCTGCGCGCGCCACAGCTGGTCACCGATGAACTCAGTGGCGCGGCGCGCGGTGCGCGTACTCGGGGCGTGGAGGTCGTACTGCTGGACGACGGCGGTTTCGCGGGGGTTCCCGAGTGGGTGCGTCGGCGGGTAATCGATGCCGCCACAAGGGAATTGGATGCGGCCAATGCCGGATCGGTGACGGTGCGAGTACTGCCCCTCGGGCGTAGCGTGCTCGCCACCGTGCTCGCGTACGCGCCCGATCAAGATCGGCGGACCGAGATAGATACGGACGGCAAGGTCTGCGTCACCGACTGACGAGGGGCTCACTCCTCGGGGTTCTTGGGTTCGCGCGGCTCGCGGGGCATGTCCCAGCGGCCCGGGCCGCCCTTCTTCATCTGGTCGCGGAGTGCGCCTTGGACGGCGGTGGCCATCCAGGAGTTGAGGGATTGGCCGCTCTGGGCCGCGGCTTCCTCGGCGCGGGATTTGATCTGTTCGACCAGGCGCAGGGTGACGCGGCTGATATCGCCGGTCATCTCCTCGAAGGTGGGCTGGTGTTCTTCCTCGGCGGCCGCGGCCTTGCGTACATCGACATGCGCGTCGGTGCCGTCGATCGAGATGTGCACGGTGCGATCGCCGACGGCCGCGCTCACCTCGTTCGCAAGTTCGGAGAGTGCCGCGAGCAGTACCAATCTGGCCGAATTCTCGGTGGCTGCCGCCAGTGCCGCCGCGGTGGATTGTGTCTTCTCATCGCCGAGTGCGGCGGCCGCTATGAGGTTCTCGCGCAGCTGGGCGGTGTACTTATCGAGGTTCATGACACCAGTGTGCTGTCAAGAATGACGTCACGCAAGGAAACATCTGGCGTCACCGAGGGTGGGCGAGGCGAATCACCGTCGCCGCCCGGCCGGTTCGGGTATAACGATGCAAAAGGTGTTTCGATGACCGGGTAGCCTTCTGGCTATGACGAACGGTGAATCGACGCGAATCGAGCTGCGCGCGTCCGGCACAGTCGGTGTCGCGATGGTGACCCCCTTTACCGCCGAAGGCAAGCTCGATGTCGATGCCGGTGCAGCGCTCGCCGCTCGCCTGGTCGACGGCGGTGTCGACCTGCTCGCGATCTCCGGAACCACCGGCGAATCGCCCACCACCACCGAGTCCGAGAAGTTCGATCTGCTGCACGCCGTCGTCGACTCGGTCGGTGATCGCGCCACCGTTATCGCCGGTGTGGGCACCTACGACACCGCCCACAGCATCGAGCTGGCACGCGCCGCCCAGCGCGCGGGCGCGCACGGGCTGCTCGTCGTCACCCCGTACTACTCGCGTCCCACCCAGGACGGGTTGATCGCGCACTTCACCGCCATCGCGGACAGCACCGACCTGCCGGTCACGCTGTACGACATTCCGCCGCGCTCGGTCGTGGCCATCGCACCGGACACCATTCGGCGGCTCGCCGAGCACCCGCGCATCGTCGCGGTGAAGGACGCCAAGGGCGACCTGAACGCGGGCGCTGAGCTGATCGCCGAGACCGGACTGTCCTTCTACTCCGGCGACGACGGCCTCAACCTGCCCTGGTTGTCCGTCGGCGCCACCGGATTCATCAGCGTCATCGGGCATCTGGTGCCCGATCGTCTGCGTGCGCTCGCCACCGCTTACGCGGCCGGTGACGTGCAGCGGGCTCGTGAAATCAATGTCAGCATGATTCCGCTCAACCGGGCCATGGCCCGCCTGGGTGGAGTCGCCATGACCAAGGGCGCGCTGCGGCTGCTCGGGGTCGAAACAGGGGAGCCACGTTTGCCACAAATCATGCCCACCAGCGAGCAGCTCGCGGAACTCGCGGTTGATCTGCGAGCCGCGGGGGTGCTTGCATGAGCAGCCCCGAGGGACGTCGACCGCGTCGCACCGCATCCCGCGCCGCCGGGGCTCCGGCTCCGGTGCCGGAAACCGTTGCCGCACAGCCGAAGGCGGTGGAATCCAAGGCCGGCGGCGCGAGCGCTGCTGCCGCCGAGCCCAAGACCGCCGGTGATCAGGGCGTAGCGCCCGCCGCTGAAAGCGCCGCACCGCAGGAGACTCGCGCACGCGGCCGCAGTGGCAGTGCCCGGGGTGCGCGCAACGGTGCCGTCGCCGAGGCCGCACCGGCCAAGGCAGAGACCGCCGCGCCCGCACGGGCCCGGCAGGACGAGTCCGCGCCGCGTTCGCGTCAGGGTGAGCGGAATCGCAAGCCGGGCGGGCGTTCTCGCCAGGGTGGCGGCCGCAGCGACCGCTCCGAGACCACCGCGCAGCCGCGCGTCGAGCGGCAGAAGCTGAACCCGCCGCCGAAGCTCGCCAAGGGCGGCCTGCGCGTATTCGCGCTCGGCGGCATCGGTGAAATCGGCCGCAATATGACCGTTTTCGAGTACAACGGCAAGCTGCTCATCATCGACTGCGGCGTGCTGTTCCCCGAGGACCAGCAGCCCGGCGTCGACCTGATCCTGCCCGACTTCGGTCCCATCGAGGATCGCATCGAGGATGTCGAGGCCGTCATCCTCACGCACGGGCATGAGGATCACATCGGCGCGGTGCCGTTCCTGCTGCGTCTGCGGCGCGACATTCCGGTTATCAGTGCGAAGTTCACCCTCGCGCTGGTGGCGGCCAAGTGCCGTGAGCATCGGTTGCAGCCCAAGCTGATCGAGGTCACCGAGGGTCAGCGCACCCAGCACGGGTCGTTCGATTGCGAGTACTTCGCGGTCAACCACTCGATCCCGGATGCCATCGCCGTCGCGGTGCGCACACCCGCCGGCATGGTGCTGCACACCGGCGATATCAAGCTGGATCAGCTGCCCCTGGACGGCCGCCTCACCGACCTCGCGGGTTTCTCGCGCCTAGGTGATGAGGGTGTCGACCTGTTCCTGGTGGACTCCACCAATGCCGAGGTGCCCGGATTCGTCACGCCCGAGCGTGAGATCGGCCCGGTGCTGGACAATGTGATCGGCAAGGCCAAGGGCCGAGTCATCGTGGCCTCCTTCGCCTCTCACGTGCACCGCATCCAGCAGGTGGTGGAGGTGGCCCAGCGCTACGACCGCCGCATCTGCTTCGTCGGGCGCTCCATGGTCCGCAATATGCAGATCGCGCAGGACCTCGGCTACCTGAATGTGCCGGACGGTCTGGTCGTGGATATCGATCAGGCGGCGAATCTGCCGGTGCACAAGCTGGTGCTCATCTCGACCGGCTCGCAGGGCGAACCGCTGTCGGCGCTGTCGCGGATGGCGCGCGGCGATCACCGGCAGATCAATATCCGCCCCGATGATCTCGTCGTGCTGGCGTCCTCGCTGATCCCCGGTAATGAGAACGCCGTCTTCACCGTGGTGAACGGGCTGACCCGGATCGGCGCGACCGTCATCACCCAGCAGAACGCGAAAGTCCATGTCTCCGGGCATGCTTCGGCCGGTGAGCTGCTGTACCTGTACAACGCGGTGCGACCCACCAATGCCATGCCCGTGCACGGCGAATGGCGGCACCTGCGCGCCAATGCCGCGCTCGCGGTGGCGACCGGTGTTCCGGAAGAGCGCGTCATGCTCGCCGAGAACGGCGTCGTGGTGGACCTGGTGGACGGTATCGCCAGCATCACCGGTCGCGTGCCGGTCGGTCAGGTGTACGTGGACGGCCTCTCCGTCGGTGACGTCGGTGAGTCCACCCTCTCGGATCGCCTCGTGCTGGGGGAGGGCGGCTTCATCTCCATCACCGTCGCCGTCGACTCCACCACAGGAAAGGCCATCAGCGCACCGGACGTCACCGGCCGTGGCTTCTCCGATGACCCGGATGCCCTCGTCGACGCGCACGAACTCGTCGAGGCCGAACTCCGTCGCCTGGCCAGCGAGGGTGTCACCGACACCCACCGCATCGCCCAGAGCGTGCGCCGCGTGGTCGGCAAGTGGGTGGCGGACAAGTACCGCCGCCGTCCGATGATCGTTCCGACCGTCATGGGTGTCTGAGCCGAATAGCCAAGAGCCACAACGTAAGAGAGCCCGGCAGCTGGTGCTGCCGGGCTCTTTTGCATTCGCCTACTAACATACTTACATTGAAATATGCGCATTTAAACATTGAATTCGGGCATGGTCGGCATGCGGGCCTCGACAACCCTCGCGCTGCAAACAAATCCGCCCCGACAGACCGGCTGTCGGGGCGGAACCGCAAGCGTTACTTAGTTGTCCTGGCAGGCAGCCGAATCGAGCTTGGCGGCCTTCACAATGCTGCAGGCGAAGGCGTGGTCGACCTTCCAGTCGTTGCCGTCGGCGACGAAGGAGACGGTGGCCTTGTCGACGGGGGAGCCACCGATGGTGACCTTGGCGTCGGCCTTGATCTTCCCGGCGACCGGGTCGGGGACGTTGGTGATCTCGACCTTGACGTCGTTCTTCTTGGCGGCGTCGACCAGCTTGGCGACCAATTGCGGGTCCTGGCCGGCGTTTTCGATCCAGTTGATCTTGGTCTTGGCGTCGATGGCCGGATCGAACGCCTTGGTGAGCTTGTCGTTCAGCTCGGCGACGGTCGGCTTGGGCAGATCGGGCGCCGGGGTGGTGGACGGCGGTGCGCCGGTCTCCTTGGTGTCGTCGGTGGTGCCCTGGAACTTGTTGTTGGACGCGGCCGCACTCGTGGTGGTGGCCGGGCTGTCCGATTTGGTCTCACTGCTGCTGCAGGCGACCAGTCCGAACGCCGTCGCGGCCAGCGCCATGGCGGCGGTGGCGCGGAAGATGCTGTGCTTCAACGAATTTCTCCCCTGAATGGAATATTAGAGCTCGTAGCCCGTGGTGCAGTTCCAGTGAATGATGGTGGCGTCGGAGCTGTTCCGATTCAGCGCCTGCGTGCGCGCCGTGGAGCGCGAGTACGCCGCACCATAGGTGTAGAGACCGGCACGACGGGAGTAGGCAACCGCACCGCAACCGTTCGCGAAGCTGGCCACGACCCGGCAGTCGTCGAAGGTGCACGACTGCATCGCGCCGTCCTTCGCCGAATCGCGGTCGGAGTAGTCGTAGGAGTAGCCGATCCGACCGGTCGACGGCGACAGTGCGATGGCGCCGAAATTGTCGGTATAGGCCCCAGCCGGAGCCGCGGTGCCCACCAGCAGGGAGCCGACGGCCGCGACCATCACGGCGGCGCCACTGACGATCTTTTTCAAGGTGTTGCCCTTCTTGTACATGGGATCCATTCCCCTATGGACCGAGTGATCAAGCTACCGACCCGGATTCGCCGACGCCAACCCGCTTCGCGGCGGTGCATCTCGGAGGCGCCATGCAATGCGCCCGCCATCCGGTTAGGGTTGCCTTTATGAGTATGGCCCAACGCGAACGCCAGGCCCTGGTGCAGACCATGACCGCCGCCGGTCCGGACGCGCCCACCCTGTGCGGTACGTGGACGGTGCGAGATCTGGCCGCGCACTTGATCGTTCGCGAATCCCGCCCCGACGCCGCCCCCGGCATCATGCTGAAGCCCTTCGCCCCCTACCTCGACCGGGTGCAGCACAAGGTGGCGCAACGCCCCTTCCCGGAGCTGCTCGCCAAGATAGCGGGCGGCCCGCCGTGGTTCCTGCGCCCGGTCGACTCGCTGATGAACCTCACCGAAATGTATGTCCACCATGAGGACGTGCGCCGCGCCGAACCCGGTTGGGAGCCACGCGAACTCGCCGCCGCCGATGAGGACCGGGTCTGGAAAGTGCTGACGGGCTTGGCGCGCATGGCATATCGCAAATCGACGGTTACCGTCGCGCTCGCGACGCCGGACGGCCGGCGCACCATCGCGCACCAAAAAGGGGATCGCACCGTGGTGTTGGCGGGCAAGCCTTCCGAACTGCTCTTCCACGCTTTCGGCCGAAATGCCGTGCGGCTGGAGGCCACCGGCGAACCCGCCGATGTGGAGGCCGTGCACGCCCTCGATCGCAGCGTCTGACCTCCCGCCACCTGGGACGGAGATCCCAGACCGAGTGGCAACGGGACCGCCGGTCATGAAACGATCACGCGTCGATCGGTAATTTCTGTGATCGGCAGAAGCCCGTGGTGTGATGAGGTGGTAGGCAATGTCTTGGCAACTGGCGGTTCTCGGACCGGTCGAGTTGGTGTCGGATGGTGTCCCCACCCCGACCATGCCACCCAAGCAGCAGGCCGCCCTGGTCATGCTCGCCTTCGCCCGCGGGCGCACGGTCTCGATCGAGGAATTGGTCGACGGCATCTGGGGCGCGGACCGGCCCTCCTCCGCGGTCGGCGCGCTGCGTAATTACGCGTGGGCATTACGCAAGCATTTGGCGACCGAACCGGGCACGGTGCGACTCTCCTCGGAGTCGCGAGGGTATCGGCTCGAAGGTCTGCTCGAATTGGATCTCGACCGCATCGACCGCTGCCGCGCCGAAGCCGAGAAGGCCCGCGCGCAAGGGCAATTGGAGCAGGCCGACGCCGCGCTGCGGGGACTGCTGCGGCAGTGGCGGGGTGATCCGCTCAGCGGGGTGCCGGGTCCGTGGGCCGGAGCCGAGCGGGCGCGACTGCGGCGGCTGCGACATGTGCTGCGCGAGGACCTCATCGAGATCACCGTGCTGCGTGGCGATCATTCGCGCGCCGTCGCCGACCTGGAGGCGCTGATCACCGGTGATCCGCACAGTGAGCGGCTGCGCGGGCTCATGATGACCGCGCTCTATCGCGCGGGTCGTCGCACCGAGGCGCTGGAGGAGTATCAGCGGATTCGGCGACTGCTCGTCTCCGAACAGGGGATCGAACCCGGTCCGGCGCTATTGGAGCTGCATCGGCAGATCCTCGTCGACGAACTTCCCGTCGAGACAGCCAATGCCGCCACGCCGAAACCGGCGCAATTGCCGCCGGATACAGCCGATTTCACCGGTCGCCAGGAATTGGTGCGCGAGCTGTGCGCGGTGCTCGGTGACGCCGTCACCCCGATTGTCGCGATCTCCGGAATGGGCGGGGTCGGTAAGACCGCGCTGGCTCTGCATGTGGCACACCGGATTCGCGACCGGTACCCGGATGGGCAGCTCTATGTCGACCTGCACGGCGCGGGCACGGATCCGGCCGAACCCGAACATGTGCTGGGCGCGTTCCTGCGCGCGTTGAATGTGCCGCAGCGGGAGGTGCCCGCCGGAGTGGCCGAGCGGGCGGCACAGTTCCGGTCCGTGGTCAGTGGGCGGCGCATGCTGCTGGTACTCGACAATGCCTGTGACGCAGCGCAGGTCATGCCGCTGCTGCCCGGCGAGTCCGGGTGCGCGGTGCTGGTGACGGCCCGGCGGCCGTTGACCGCGTTGCCCGGGGTGCGTCAGGCCGCGCTGAAGGTGCTCGAAACCGATGAGGCGGCCGCGCTTTTCGCCCGCATTGTCGGATCGGCGCGGGTGGCCGCCGAGGCCGAATCCACCCGGCGGATTGTCGAGTTGTGCGGGCGGCTGCCCATGGCGGTGCGGATTGTGGCGGCCCGGGTTGCGGCCCGGCCGCAGTGGACAATCATCTCCGAGGCCGACCGGCTCGCCGCCGAACGCCATGACCTGGACCGTTTCCGGGCCGGGGACCTGGCGCTGACGGCGGCCTTCCGTGCCGGATACGAGCAACTTCCGGTCGAGGCCGCGCGTGCCTTCCGACTGCTCGCCGTCGCCGAACTTCCCGACCTGCCCCTGGCCGCCACCGCCGCGGTGCTGGACACCACCGAATCCCTCGCCGAAGACCTGTGTGAGGAGCTCGTCGACCGCGGCATGCTCGAAAGCGTCGGCCGTGGTCGCTACCACTATCACGACCTGATGCGGTTGTACGCCAGCGGTTTCCAGCGCGCGCATTCGCCGGTGGGAGAGCGCCCGCTCGGGTCCGCGGTGGCGGCCGCCGAACTTCCGCTCGCAGGCCAGCGCGCCGATACCGCGGTGGATGCCACCGCGCGGCTGCTCGATTACTACCTGGCGACCATGAAAACCGTGCTGCGCGTTCGGCATCCGGGGTTGCGGCTCGGGCTGGCCCCGACCGGGCATCCGGGCACCCGGCTCGCCGGTCTCGATACCACGCGCGATTTCCTGAATGTGGAGCGCCGCAATCTGATCGCGCTGTACCGGCTGGCGACCGCGGGTACGCGCGAGCATCGGGTGGTGGCCGCGGATCTGGCGTTGGCGGTGGCCGAGACCATGCTCGCCAGCGATGCCACCGTCGATATCGAGAAGGCGCTCGAAGAGTTGATCCGGGTCTGCGAGACCGACGGTAATCGGGTCTCCGCCAGTCGCGCCCGGTTGGCTCTGGTCTTCGCACTGGTCTCGGAATTCGGTGAACCCGAGCGCGCCGCGGAGCATGTGCGCAGGCTCTCCGAGGACGTCGACGCCGAGACCGAACCGTGGGTCGCCGGCACCTCGCATATCTTCGCGGGCATGCTCGGTATGCATCGGCAGGATCCCATGAGCGCGGTCGGCCACTTCGCCACCGCACTGCGCCTCTACCGGTTCGGCTCCAGCCCGGAATGCGTGCGCGTGGCGTATTCGGCGCTCTCCCGGGCGTATTCGGCCGCCGGACGCGATCGCGACTCGCTGGCCGCGGCCGCGCGCGCGGTCGTGTGTGACAGTCACCCGGGCGCGCGCCGGAATGTCATGTGGGCCTTGACCGAAGCCGCCGCGATCATCAGCAAACAGGGTGAGGCCGAACTCGGCACGCACCTGTTCGACGCCGCCCTGCGTGCCGCCCGCCGCGCCGGGTCCACCCGTTTCGAATCCGCCGTCCACTCCCGCGCCGCCCTGGTGCACTTCAGCGCGGGCCGTCTCCCGCAGGCCGCCGAGCACGCCGAACGCGCCGAAGCCACCCGCGACTCGCACCACCTGGACGTCCTGCACACCTACAACCTGCTGGTCCGCTATACGGCCCTGCGCCGCATGGGCCGCAATGTCGATGCCGCCGAGTGCTATCGCACCGCCGCCACCCAGATCCCCGACTTCGAGCAAGCCCTGACCCGCTGGGGCGCCGTCGCGACCCCCACCCCACTCCCCGCCAGACAGGAAGCGGTCCCCGCCGCCAGTTGACCTGATCCGTCGCCGTCCCCAGGTGACTCAGGTGCCGGCATGAGGCCCGGGGCGGCCATTGACGTTGCCTATCCCACATGGTTGTTGTGGGTGGGTCGAGTGTTGCGGATGGTCCGGGTGGTGCGTTTACGGCTAGCCTGGGGGTCATGCCAGGTAAGTCCCGCGGTACCGCAACGTCACGTTCGCGAGCGGGATCGACGCGGGGGCAGACTCCTGCACGATCCCGGGCGCGTACTCCGCGTGCCGCCGCGGGCGGTCGCACCGCGTCCGCCGGTCGCGTTCGCAGCCCCAAACGCCCCGCTCCGGCCCGGCGGCCCGCGCCGCGGCGCAGATCCGATACCGCTCCGCTGGCGGTGGTCACCCGCAGTGTGAGCAGAGGCTGGAACATGCTGGCGCGCGGGCTCGGCGCGAGTACACGGGCCTTGAGCCGGGCGGGGGAGATCGAGCACGGGCATCGGCGCGACGGAATCGCGCTGGGGCTGGTCGGTTTCGGGATCATCATCGCGGCGGCGGTGTGGTTGTCGGCGGGCGGGCCGGTCGGGCACGGGGTCGATGCCGCGGTTCGCGCGATCGCCGGATCCGCTTCGGCGGCATTGCCGTTCGTGACCATCGGTATCGCGGTGATTCTCATGCGCACCGAGGCACATCCGGAGATTCGGCCGCGACTTGTGCTGGGCGGCTTGCTGACCGGGCTTCCGGTGCTGGGCCTGTGGCATCTGGCGTCGGGTGCGCCGACGGATTCGCATGGTCGCGCACATGGGGCCGGATTCGTCGGCTATGTCATGGGCGGTCCGCTGCGGGACGGTCTCAGTGGCTGGCTGGCGGTGCCACTGCTGTTGCTGGCCATCGGATTCGGGCTGCTGCTGCTCACCGGCACCACCGTGCGCGAGGTCCCGGACGCGCTCCGCGAGATCTTCGGCACCGATAGTCGCGGTGACGAGTACGAAAGCTACTCCGACGAACCCGGCCTCTACGATCCCGCCGACTATGACGAGGACGGTTTCCCGCGCCATGAGGGTGTGAAGTCGCGTCGTCGCGGTCGCAGCCCGGCGGAGAACTATCCGCCCGACGAGTTCGGCGGTTCGGACGCGGTCACCGAGATCATCGGTGAGCCGCCGCTGCAGGACGCCAAGGAGATCGCGGCCGAGGAGAAGCCGAAAGCCAAGCCGCGCAAGGCTCCGCCGAAGGTCGTCGACCAGACCCCGCCGCCTCCGCCGCCGCAGCAGTTGGAGTTCGTCACCGAGCGGGAGGTGGACGGCGACTACAACCTGCCACCGCTGTCCCTGCTCACCGATGGCGAACCGCCCAAGAAGCGCAGCGCCGCAAACGAATCCATGATCGAGGCCATTACCGAGGTACTGGTCCAGTTCAAAATCGATGCCGCCGTAACGGGTTTCGTGCGGGGCCCGACGGTTACCCGCTACGAGGTGGAGCTCGGTCCCGGTGTGAAGGTCGAGAAGATCACCGCGCTGGCCCGCAATATCGCCTACGCGGTGGCGACCGAGAATGTGCGCCTGCTCGCGCCTATTCCGGGCAAGTCGGCGGTCGGTATCGAAGTCCCCAATGCCGATAGGGAATTGGTGCGCCTGGCCGATGTGCTCAAGGCGCCCTCGACCCGAAATGACCACCACCCCTTGGTGATCGGCCTGGGCAAGAACATCGAGGGCGAGTACCTGTCGGCGAACCTGGCGAAGATGCCGCACCTGCTGGTGGCGGGCTCCACCGGCTCCGGTAAGTCCAGTTTCGTGAACTCCATGCTGATTTCGCTGCTGCACCGGGCGACCCCCGATGAGGTCCGCATGATCCTCATCGACCCCAAAATGGTGGAACTCACACCGTACGAGGGCATTCCGCATCTGATCACCCCCATCATCACCCAGCCGAAGAAGGCCGCCGCCGCGCTGGCCTGGCTGGTGGAGGAGATGGAGCAGCGGTATCAGGACATGCAGGCCAACAAGGTTCGCCATATCGACGACTTCAACCGCAAGGTCAAGTCCGGCCAGATCACCACTCCGCTCGGCAGTGAACGCGTCTACCGGCCGTACCCGTACATCCTGGCGATCGTCGACGAGCTCGCCGACCTCATGATGACCGCGCCCCGCGATGTGGAGGACGCCATCGTCCGCATCACCCAAAAGGCCCGTGCCGCGGGCATTCACCTGGTCCTGGCCACCCAGCGCCCCTCCGTCGACGTGGTCACCGGCTTGATCAAGACCAACGTGCCGTCCCGATTGGCCTTCGCCACTTCATCTTTGACCGACTCCCGAGTAATCCTCGACCAGCCCGGCGCGGAAAAACTCATCGGCATGGGCGACGGCCTGTTCCTCCCCATGGGCGCCAGCAAGCCGACCCGTCTCCAGGGTGCCTTCATCTCCGATGAGGAAATCCAAGCCGTAGTCGATTTCGCCAAAACCCAAGCCGAGCCCGACTACCAAGAGGGCATCACCGCCGCCAAGCCCGGCGAGAAGAAGGACGTCGACGCCGACATCGGCGACGATCTCGACCTCCTGCTGCAAGCCACCGAACTGGTCGTCACCTCCCAATTCGGTTCCACCTCAATGCTGCAACGCAAACTCCGAGTCGGCTTCGCCAAGGCCGGCCGCCTCATGGACCTGATGGAGACCAGGGGAGTGGTCGGCCCCTCGGAAGGCTCCAAAGCCCGAGACGTCCTCATCAAACCGGACGAACTCGACGGCCTGCTGTGGACCATCCGAGGCGGCGACGGCACACCCCCGGACTCGGATTCAACAGACTCCGACGACTGAGGCCCGGCCCGCGCGACTACGGCTGATACCGCATCAGCCAGGTCCGCGGGCCGACTCGCGGCTCATCGAGCACGCTGGTGACTTCGAATCCGAACTGCTCGTAGAACGAAACATTCTCGGGCGCAGTGGTCTCCAAATGGGCGGGCAGCCCGTCGGCATGACACCGCGCCAGCCCCGACTCCACCAAATCCCGCCCGAACCCGCGGCCGCGCATATCCGCCCGCGTGCCGATCGCATTCAAATGCCAATGGTGCTCGGCGATCTGCGCGGCGGAATGCATCTGCGAGTACAGCGTCGGCGGCCGGCTACGCCAGCCGTTGAGCCGCCAACTCCGCACGTGATCGGTGACGGTCATATTCGCCACCTGATGCGACCCGAACCACAGCGCACACCCCGCCACCACCCCGGCCCCATCCACCGCGACCTCGATCCCATTGCTCAGCGAATAAGCCAGCCAAGCCTGCGACTCGAACCCCCGCTGCGCCTTCGCCGCCCGTGACTTGATCTTCGGATACAACCACGGCATCAACGGATCATCCGCCAGCGCCCGCCCCAACACCCGGCTCACCACCGGAATATCCCCCGGACTCCCATACCGCACCGTCCCACGCGAAACTCCCACCCGCGTGATGCTAATGCAGCGGATTTACTCGTTACTGCGCGAGACTCGAGCTGGGGTGCTGGTTACCGGGCAGGAGGCTGGGATGGTCACGGGTGGTGCGGCGGCGGCGCGCAAGGATATGACGCTGGTTCGGGGCGGTGAGTTCGCGATGGGTTCGCTGGATTTCTTTCCCGAGGAGCAGCCCGTATGCGAGGTGTCGGTCGAGCCGTTCTGGATCGATATTCACCCGGTGACGAATGCGGCGTTTCGCCGGTTCGTTCGCGAGACCGGGTATGTGACGGTGGCCGAGCGGGAACTCGACCCGGCTGACTTCCCCGGAGCCGATCCCGCGGAGCTGGTGCCGGGCGCACTGGTGTTCCGTCGCACGAGTGGCCCGGTGCCCCTTGATGATTGGCGGCGGTGGTGGAGTTATGTCCCGGGGGCGAGCTGGCGCCATCCCGGTGGGCCGGGCACGAATCTGGATGGGCGCACCCGGCACCCGGTGACCCAGGTTTCGTATGCCGACGCCGTCGCGTATGCCGGGTGGGCGGGCAAAACCCTGCCGAGCGAAGCACAGTGGGAGTTCGCCGCCCGCGGCGGTCTGAATGCGGCAACTTTTTCGTGGGGTGAGGAATTCGCGCCGCGCGGCAGGCGGATGGCCAACACCTGGATGGGCCGGTTCCCGTGGGAGTTCCTGCCCGGCAAAGGCCAAACCGGACAGCCGGGCACGACCAAGGTCGGCACCTATCCACCCAACGGGTACGGGTTGTTCGATGTGGCCGGCAATGTGTGGGAATGGACCACTGATCACTTTCGCCCCGATCATCGAAAACCGGCGGGCTCGTGCTGCGCGCCGAGCAACAATCCGGACGCGATAGCCGATGGTGAGCGGTTCGAGCGCCGGGTGATCAAGGGCGGGTCGTATCTGTGCGCGCCGAACTATTGCCTGCGGTACCGCCCCGCCGCCAGGCAGAGTCAATCCGAGGACACCGCCACCTGCCATATCGGGTTCCGCTGCGTTTCGCGCGACTGATCGCATTGCGATTCGCCGTAACGGGAGATTTGCTATCAACTCGGCAACATTCTGCGGAAGAGCAAATGCGACTGCATAGTCTGCCTCAATGGGTGTCGATGACGAGCAGTCCTCTTCCGAGCATTCCGGGTCCGATCAGCACTCCAAGCGGGGCGGGTTTTCCAGGCGGTCGATGCTGGGCGGCTTCGCGGCCGCGGGCATGGGAGCCGCAGCGATCCCGCTGATCGCCGCGTGCGGCGACTCCAAGAGCGACGGTCCGCCCGGATACGGCACCGGGATCGATGACGGGTTCGACGGCAAGGTCGAACTCGATGTGCGTGACTCCACGCCCGACTGGGGTCCCTTCGAAGTCAAGAAGGCCCCCGAGGGCGCGCCCAATGTCCTGGTGGTGCTCTACGACGACACCGGCTTGGCGTCGTGGTCGCCCTACGGCGGCCGGATCGAAATGCCGGTCATGCAGCGGCTCGCCGACAACGGCCTCATGTACACCCAGTGGCATACCGCAGCATTGTGTTCGCCCACTCGGTCCTGCATGCTGACCGGCCGCAATCATCATGTGAACCGTTTCGCGTCGATTACCGAGGGCACCACCGGATATCCCGGTGCGGCAGGCCGTCTGCCCGCGGAGTGCATGACGGTCGGACAAGTACTGCAGAGCAATGGCTACAGCACATTCTGGTTGGGCAAGAATCACAATGTGCCCGTGGAGGATGTCTCCAGCGGTGGCGCGAAATCGGAGTGGCCACTGTCGAAAGGCTTCGACCGCTTCTACGGATTCCTCGGCGGCGAAACCAGTCAGTGGTACCCGGACCTGGTGGAGGACAACAGGTTCATCGAACAGCCCTACAGCCCGGAGCAGGGCTACCACCTGTCGAAAGACCTCGCCGACAACGCTATTCGGATGCTGCGTGACCAGCGGTCCACCAATCCGTCCAAGCCCTGGTACATGTGGTTTTGTCCGGGGGCCAATCATGCACCGCACCAGGGACCGACCGAATACGCCGACAAGTACAAGGGCAAGTTCGACGACGGCTATGAGGCGTATCGGGACTGGGTGCTGGCCCGCATGATCGACAAGGGTGTGATGCCGAAAGGCACTGCCCTGACTCCGCTGAACCCGATGCCCGCGGATATGGCAAACCCGGCGGATGCCGTGCGGCCGTGGAATTCTCTCAATCCCGATGAGAAGCGGTTGTTCTCGCGGATGGCCGAGGTGTTCGCGGGATTCTCCGAGTACACCGACGCGCAGGTCGGGCGGATTGTCGACTTCCTGGAACAGACCGGCCAAATGGACAATACCGTGATTTTCTACTGTGCCGACAACGGAGCCTCCGGCGAAGGAACCCCGAACGGTTCGGTCAACGAGAACAAATTCTTCAACGGCTACCCGGACGACCTCGCCGAGAACATGCGTTATCTCGACCGATTGGGCACCCCCGACACCTACAACCACTACCCGACCGGTTGGGCCGCAGCGTTTTCCACACCGTTCCAGATGTTCAAGCGCTACTCGCAGTTCTCCGGCGGAACCTGCGACCCGCTGGTTGTCCACTGGCCCAAGGGAATCAAGGACAAAGGACAGATACGGCACCAGTACCACCACGCGACGGATATCGTGCCGACCATTCTCGACGTGGCCGGAGTGTCGATGCCGGAGGAATACCGTGGCATTAAACAGTATCCGCTCAATGGTGTTTCGATGCGATACAGCTTCAACGACGCGGGCGCCGCTACCACCAAAAAGCGCCAGTACTACGCCATGTTGGGCACCCGCGGTATGTGGGTGGACGGCTGGAAAGCCTCCGTCCTGCATGCGCCGCTCAGCAATAAGGGCCACTTCGGTGATGACAAGTGGGAGCTGTACCACGTCGATGAGGATCGTTCCGAATCCAAGAATCTCGCCGCCGAGCATCCCGACAAACTCCAGGAACTGATCGACACGTGGAACGAGGAGGCCAAGGACAATTTCGTGCTGCCGTTGGATGATCGTTCCGCGGTGGACCTGATCGGTACCGAGCGCCCGCAGTCCGAACCGCCTCGGGACCACTACGTCTACTACCCCGACGCCGCGCCGGTTCCGGAGAGTGTCGCGGTCAATATCCGCGGTAAGTCCTACAAGGTCCTCGCCACCGTCGAAATCACGCCGGAGGCACAGGGAGTCCTCTTCGCGCACGGCTCCAGATTCGGCGGGCACACCCTGTTCGTCAAGGACGGTGCCCTGCACTATGTCTACAACTTCCTCGGCATCGCGCCGGAGCAGGACTTCGTATCCCCGCCGCTGACACCGGGCAAACACACCCTCGGTATGGAATTCACCCGTGAGAACGCCGGGCAACACGGTGAATCCCTGGGCACCACAACCCTTTACGTGGATGGCCAACCGGTCAACAAGAATGCCATGCGTGCCCAGAGCGGCAATTTCTCTCTCACCGGAGATGGATTATGCGTCGGATTCGACAGCGGCGACGCGGTGTCCCACCAATATCGAACCCCCGGCACCTTCACCGGTGGCACCATAGCGAGCGTCACGATCGACACCAGCAGTAAATCCTTCACCGACCTGCAGAAGGACGCCGCCGCCACGATGGAGACCAACTAGGCGTTCCCAGCTCGACCGGCATCGGCGTCCTGGATACGCCTCAGCTGTGCTCGGCTGCGGCGAGTTGGTCGATGACCCAACCGATCGCGGCCGGGTTGCTGACGATCCCTATGTGGTCTACCGAGCCCGGGTGCAGGTCCTGGATGTATTGGTTGGTGACTCCGGGCTCGGTGATGAAGGAGGCGGGTCCGGCCGGGGTGGCGATGAAGTCATCGCGGGACGCCAGTACCGCGTAGCGGACCCCGGGCTGGGCGATCGGACCGTTGTTCAGCCCGCGCATGAAGTTCGATCCGGTTTGCAGGTCGACGCAGGCGCCGCAGAAGAGCGGCAGTACCACGGAGTTGACGATATCCCGAAGCAGCGGAACCTGACTCACCAGATTGACCAGGCCGGACATGGTGGTGCCGTGGGTGACGGGGGAGAGCAGGATCTCCGAATGCACGGTGGCGGCGTGGCCCAGATTCTTGGCGTAGTACTCCGCGATGGAGCCGCCCTGGGAATGGCCGACCAGATCCACCGTGGTCGCGCCCGTCGCCGTTCGCACACGCTCGATGAAGCCGGCGACCTCGACTGCGGAGTCGGCGATGGGTGCGACGCCACCCATCGGCATTCCCGGCGCGGTTCCGAAGGTCAGCGAGTACGAGCAGTATCCGTTGTCGGAAAGCTTGGCGGCCAACGACTTCCACGATTCCGCCATGGACATGGTGCCGTGAATCAGGATCACCGGTCGCGGATGCGCCGCGGACGGCGTGCAGGGTGTGATGGTGCCGGGCTCAGCGGCACTCGCCGGGGCCGGAGCGGCCACCGCGAGTCCGGTAAGCGCCATCACCGCCGCCGCGGTGGCCAGCCCGGCCCGCCGCATCGAGACCGAAACCCGTTGTGCGATATCCGTTCCAAGCTGTCGGCGCACCCCGAGAGGAGTTGAAGTGGAATCCTTGCTTACGACTGCTGCGCACATACTGCCTCTTTGCTTGGATGGCGTCGATCACAGGCAGCGTAGGGATCTCGTCGCACATCGTCACTGTCGCGCCGCGACAGCAATTGCGTGCCAACTGTGTTCACGCAACAGTGACAGCGCAGTCTCGATGGGATTCTCAGTGCCGTTGGCAGGGCGGAGTGAACGGCCGGTTCCCGGCATAGTCATGCCAGAGTGCGGGGGTCAGGGCGGTGGTGGTGAGGTCGCAGATGCGGCGCTCGGCGTGTGTCACATCCAAGTCCAGGACCAGCATCAGGCCCTTGATGCCGGTGGCGAGCAGGTACCCGGTTACGGGCACGAAGGTGACAGCGCCATTGCGGTCCACCGCGCCCGCCGCCACGATCGACGGTCCGAAGGGTTTGAGGTGGTCGAGGTCGGCAGGGTTCCGGTGAAGCAGGTGCCCATCGGGTTGACGCACCTGGCTGGGCCATCGCGCAGGGGTGAGCCGAGGGGTTCGGGTGCGTTCGGGCGAGGGTCCGCCCATCCGGGCTGAACGCGAGATGGACCGCCTTCGTGCCGCTCTCGACGGCTGGACCGAAAGCATTGGGATGCAATGGGTTCGAGACATCCCACAGTCGCAGCCTGCCCTCGGTGCCGACGGCGAGAATTCGCCCCTGCGGGCTGAAGGCGACCGATGAGATCGGCGCGGAAAAGCTCTCGGGGATCGCGGCGGCATGCGCGGGATCCGCGATCTCACGCAGCAGCACCTTCGCATCGGAGCCGGCCGATGCCAGCAGCACCCCATCGGGCGATATGGCGACCTGGTTGACCCGATTGCCATGGCCGCTCAATGTCGTTGCCAGCGGCAGGGTTTGGAAGCGGAGCAGTCGGGAAGCGATATCCGGATCGGCGGCGCGCAGGCGGTACGCGGCCATGACCAGCTGCGCGGACAGGGACGGATCCGAGCCCTCCATACCCTCGGCCTTGGACAGCAGCGAAGCCACGAGCTCATCGGTACTGCGCTGGGCCGCGAGTGCGCTGTTCTGCCCGGCCTGATTCGATTTCCAATAGAACAGGCCCGCCAATATGAGCACGACCACCGCGGTCAGCGCGGCGGCCACCTTCAATCGGTGTGCCCGGCGGTCGCGGCGGTCCCGCTCGGCCTCGGCGGCGGCCGGGAATTCCGCCGCCGGTGTCCCGGATCCACTGTCGCCCACTTGGTTTCGTATCTCGACCAATCGGGACGTGGAGTACAGGCGTGATGCCGGGCGGCCCGCCCGCGACCAGTCCGCGGCGTCCGTGTTCACGCGTTGACGCTCGAGCACGCCGACTCGATCCTCATCGATCCAATCGCGTAACCGCCGCCAATCGTCGAGCACGATCTCATGCGTCAGGTAGGCGGTGTCCTTCTCCAGGGTGACCAGGCGACTGGTGGCGAGTACATCCAAGACGACATCGGCTTCGGTTGTAGTCGAGGCGATTTCGTCGCGCGAGGCGATGCGGCGGGTGTCCTTGGTATCGCGGCCCGCATTGACCAGCGCCAGCAGAATGTTCTTCGCGGCGGCTCGCTGTGTCTCGGTCAGCTCGGCCCACGCGGTCTCGGCGGTGGTGGTGACCGAACCGCGGACGCCGCCCGCCTCGCGATATCCGGCGAGAGTCGGCTTGCGGCCCTTGCGATGTCGCCAGGTCGCCGCCATCACATGTGAGAGCAGCGGCAGCAGGCTCGGATCGTAGGTGCGCCGCTCGGTCGCGTCGGCGCCCTCACCCATACCGCACAGGTCATTGATGATCAGTTCGAGCAGGCCGTTTTCCAGTGTGCAGCCCGCGACCTCGGCGGGGCGCGTCACGGCTCGGGTGAGTTCACCGCGGTTCATCGGGCCCAGCAGATAACTGCGCTCGGCCAGGGTGTCCAACAGTGCGGGGTATTCCATGCAGCGTGCGTAGAAGTCGGCGCGGACGGCGATGATGACGGTGGTCGGCGGTCCGTCCTGCGCGCGCAGCGAATCCAAGGTTGCCAGGAATTCTGTTCGCTCCCTGTCGGATTCGCGGCTGGTGAACAATTCCTCGAACTGATCTACGACGAGCAGCCGGTGTTCTTCTTCGCCCCAGACGATGTTCGTGAGATCGTGCGCCGAGGTTCGGCTCGGCGTCACCGTGCGAATACTCCAGTTCCGGGTTTCCAGCGCTGCGGCCACTCCCGCGGCAACCAGTGACGACTTTCCCGCGTCGGACGCACCAACCAGCGCGACCAGTTGGCCTTCATTGGAATCGATGAGTGTGAGCAGCTCCGTCGTGGCCTGTTCACGACCGGAGAACAGTTCGAAATCCGTCTGCCGATATTCGGTCAACCCCGGATACGGGCAGCGCGTCGATGCCGTCGCATCCCGCCTCTCCCGGATACACCTGTCCCACAGCCATTTCCACTGTTGTTCGTTCATCAACTCAGGCGCGGCGGGACGCCCGGATTCGCGAACATATCTGCGCAATACCGACAGCACCGGCTCGAACGTCTCCCACCTGGCCGGTATCGCGCGGCCGGTCCGCCAATCGCTGATCCGCTGAATGGGAACCGCCTCGCCGTGCCCCGGTAGCCGGCCGGTCGCCCGCGACAACGCCTCCAACTTGGGATTTCCGGCGGCCTCATACAACCGGCTGAAACGTTGCAGGAAAACAATTCTCGGTGAAATGCGTGGTTCGGCGTCACCCGATGCTGCCACCGTCGCCCCCTCAAATCTGCCGGCGAGCCTCTCCATGGTCCGCCGAACCCCGCTGCACCACAACCTCTTCGGCCGTTGGGTGGCATCCGTTCCGGAACGGAATCCCCGCCGCAGGGTGCTGACCAGGCCGAATAGTCGCCGAACGCGGACGGTGCCAGACCATGGCGGATTCGGCCTGCAGCATGTCCGGGTATGAATGATCTGGGCAATGGCGAGCCGTTCGAGATGCTCATCCACGCCGGGGAACTGGACAACCTGGCCGGTTGGGCCGTCGAGAACCGCTTCCGCGAAGTGGGCGGAGAACTGTTCGGTATTTGGACGGACAACGGTTCAGCGGCAGTGCAATTGGTGCTCGGCCCCGGCCGAGCGGACCGACGCGAAATCGCGGCGCGATACGGAATGCGATATCTCGGCGTATGGCATTCGCGCGGCGCATGGGGCACAGCCGTACCGGCCGACGACGATATCGACACGACTCGAAGGGTTTTCGAGACAGCGCTGTTCTCCAGATTCATCATCGCCAGAGTCACGCTGGCCACCACCGACAGCGAGGATTTGCCGATATCGCCACTACGCTTCTCCGGCACCAAGTATCGGACGATCGTCGATATCGCAGCCTTTCTCGTCGAACGTGATCACCCGAACTTCCGGGAGAGCCACTGGGTGGTGCTACCCGATATCAGTCCACTGGCCGCCGCCGCCCGCACCGCGGGAATCGCCGATACGCCCACCCGTCCCCTGAAGAACTGGCGCGTAACCGCCGCCGACGGCGTGATCATGCTGCCGCGCAACGGAATCGGATGCCCCGATGGCGAGTGAGGAAGCCTGGAACTAAATCGGCGACTTGCACCTTCCGGTTTGCATTCGGCGGTGGGTCGCTGCCATGCCTGAGCGAACCACTGCTGATCCCGCCCGATGCCGGTGCGCGGATCCGAGCGATGCTGCCGCGGCTGCACACCGTACTGGAGAAGGTCGCGCAGCTGTACCTGGCCGATTCGGCTGTGCGGGGCTGTTTCACCGAGTACGAACCCTTGGCGCGCTGGACCGCGCGGGCCCGTGCCGCTCTCACCCCTCAACCGAATCTGCCGAATCGACGGCATCCTGGATTCGGCCGGGCGGTTTCGGGTGCTGGAGGCGAATGCGGTCTGCCCGGGTGGGATCGCGTTCGCCCCTCGTGCACACGAGATCTGGCGTGCCGTCGTCGGATTGCCCGATGGTGTGTCCGAACGTGCACAACCGCTGCTCACCGATCCACGGTTGTTCGCTCGTTCCCTGGTGGACTGCCACCGTGAGCAGTTCGGCAGGGACCCGACCACGGCCGTGATCGTGACTCTGAGTTCCCGCTACCACCAGGAGGTCTCGGAGATGATCGAGGACCTGCAGGCACTCGGCGTGGACGCGTCCACCGCCGATGCCCGCACGATTCGGCTGCGCGAAGACCGGGTGGTGGACCAGCGCGGCCGGCGAGTGGATCTGGTGTACGCCAACGTGGATCAGCTCGATCTCATCACCGATCCGGACCTCACCAGCTATCTCGACGCCGCCGTGTCGGGTGTGGCATGTTTCGTGAATCCGTTGCTGTCCCAATGCATTATCGGCGACAAGCGAGCGCTCGCGATCATGTGGGACCCAAGATTCGCCGACTATTTCAACGCGGCCGAACGTGCGCTGATCACGGAGTTCATTCCAGCCACGCGCCTGGTACTCCGCGATCGGGACCTGCTCGATCTGCTGGAGCGCGCCCGCGACCGGCTGGTCCTCAAACCGGCGAATCGGCTCTGCGGAGAGGGCGTGGTTATCGGCCCCGGGACCACCCCGGCGGCCTGGCGAACCGCGCTGAGACGCGCCGCGGTCTCCGGTGCGCATGTGGTCCAGGAATACTGCCCGCTACCACAGCTGCCAGGCCACAACGGATTACAGCTCGGCATGGATGGATTCGTTTTCAATGCCCCATCGAAAGTTGGTATGCCCGGGAGGATTTGAACCCCCGACCTCTTCGTTCGAAGCGAAGCGCTCTATCCGTTTGAGCTACGGGCATATGGCCCCGTGCGGATGTCGGCATTGACATCTACTCGACGCTGAGGTGCGCGGGGGATGTAGTGGGTGGACTACAGATATCCGCTGATATCAAGGTGTTTCGGCGCTCGCGTCGGTCTGCGCGGGAGTGACCCGGCGAGATTCCGGGGCCGGCCGAGATCGTTAAAGGATGCTCCATGCGCCGACGCGGCGGGCGTAGCCGAATACGTTCGGACGTTGAATCCGCTCGGTCATGGAGCCGCCTTTCCTGTCGTCGGTCGAGGTGATGGAACAACGTTAGCAGCGGGTTCCGAAGCGGTAAAACGATTTTCGAGCCTGGGAGGAGATGCGGTGACGTCAGCGGTGGCCTGGGGCATCTGCATTTTCAAGATTCGCGGGCCGCGATCGCGGCTTGGATTCTTCGTAGGGTGCGGAGACCCTTCTTCGCGGCGACGCTCACCATGCCGTCGAAGACGGTTGAGCCGCGGTCCTGGGCCATCAGCCGTTCCAGCGTCGGAACGGCACGATTGTCGCCGGTCGAACCGAGCGCGACGGCCGCCCAGTAGCGCTGGTCCGGGTCAGCGCTGTCGGCCGCCTCGCACAGCCTTGGGATGATGTCCGGCGCGAATTTGGCCAGTGCGCTGGCGATGTAGCCGATGCGGTAATACCGGCGGTTCTCGAACTCGTCCCAAAGGGCGGCCAGGGCCGCATTACCGCCGATCATGCCGAGAGCCTCGGCGGCACGTTCACGCATACCCGCGATCGGGTCTCGCAGCACGGGCGTGAGCGCAGGGACGACCGATTCGTCGCCGAGCGTGCCCAGGGCGATGACCGCTTGCTCGCGAGCCATCTCCTGTGGGTGGTCCAGCATCGCGACCAGGCCGGGGACCGCTTCGCGGAATCCGAGTGCGGCGCAGCCCATCGCGGCCCAGGCCTGGCAGTTGTACCGGGTGTCGGCGAGGGAGGCGAGCAGCGGTGCCCTCAGCGTGTCGTCGCCGAAGACCGCCGCCTGGTTCAACGCCAGGCTGTAAATCGACCGGTGGTAGTCGGGATAGTCGCGGACGAGCGCCCGCAGTGCCTCCTTGGCGGATGTGTCGCCGTCGGCGGCCCGCTCGAGCAGGCGCCGCAGGTTTTCCTTGCGGGTCTCGAGATCGGCGTCTTTGAGGCGTCGCACATCAGCTGGGATCACCGCCCAACGGTACCCGGCGATGATCCCGACCTACGCCCATGCCGTCGGGACCTCAGATGGCGCGCAGCAGGCTCTGCAGGGCGTGGTCGAGGTGGAGTTCCACGGCGGCGCGGGCGGCGATCGGATCGCGGTCGACGACGGCCTGTGCGATGACGGCGTGTTCCTCGATGATGTGGGCGGCGCGGTCCGGGTCATTGCCGATATCGCCGTTGCCGACGCGTAGCGGGACATCTCTGGCGAGGCCGTAGGCCTTGGTCAGGAGGGTGTTGCCGGTGGCGGTCACGATGCGGTGGTGGAATTCGCTGTCCGAGTCGGAGAAGACGTCATCCTTTCCGGCGGCGATCAATTCGGCCTGCTTCTCGACCAGGGCCAGTAGTCCGGGTCCCAGAAATCCTGTCTCGCAAGCCTTTTCGATCGCATAGGTTTCGATGAGCCGCCTGGTGACCAGGACGTCCTGGATCTCCTTGGCGCTGACCGGCAGGACGAGCGCGCCCCGCTTGGGGTACATGCGGACGTGGCCCTCGAACTCGCAGCGCAGCAGCGCCTCGTGGACGGGGGTGCGACTGATCTTCAGGGCCGCGGCGATCTCGCCCTCGCTCAGCATCGCGCCGCCCTCGTAGGTGCCGTCGAACAGGCGCTGGCGGATGTACGAGTAGGCCCGTTCGGCGGCGGTGACCGTATCGATGTCGGATCTTGTCGGCGGCATGTATGGAAGATACTCGGATGCTGTCGGGGGATCAACAGCGCTAGCGGTTGCCTTGCTGGCAACTTCCATGCAAGATAAGCCCAACTCGCCGACAAGAGGAGACCGGACGGACCTTCCCAGTCCGTAATTCCATTCAGAAATTCAATTCCGCACTGCCACAGTCGTATCGACTGGGGTTGATCGGCCGTACCTGATTCCACTCGCACCCATCGAATTCAAGAAGCACGAAAGCAGTTGGAGGACAACAATGGTCGGCTATTCAGCCAAGGCCGGTATCAAAGCCCTGAGTTCGGCGAGTTCACTCGCCCTGTGCGGTCTACTCGCGGGCACATTGACGGCCGGATCGGCCGCCGCGGACACCCTGGTGCCGCTGCCCGACGGCCAGCATCAGGGTGCGCACGACGTCACGCTCATTCGCACCGGTGAGCACGCGATGATTTCGCCGTCGCTGGCCGCCAATGGTGCGGGTCGGGTGGTGTGGATGACCGGAACCGTCGTCGCCGAGATCCCGGACACTCCGGAGACCGAACCCGGACCGCACAACTTCCCGACCGACAATCCGGGCACGAATAATTCGTCCACGCACGGATCCTCGCAGCTCAGCACCGGTTACATTGTCGGCTGCCAGGTAGCCCTCGGCGAGGATGCGGTGAGCCTGGGCTTGTCCGGTTCGGTGAACCTGAGCAGTGCGGGTATCGGTGGCGCACTGGGGGTTCAGGTCAGCCCGGGTGAGGTCAAGTTCGTTCAGATCGACTACAAGGACATCACGACCCCCGGCACGTATGCCGTGGAATATCAGGACGCCGAGATCGAAATTCAAGGCTGTGGCGGTTTCGCGCAGGCCCGCGCCTATTCCGTGGTGGAGATCGTCGGCGACCACTATTCGAAGACCACGCTGTACGGCGCGCCTTTCAGCATCGGCTGACCCGCTCACAATATTCATTTCTTGATTCTTAGGACCCCGCAATGAAGATCCTTGCCACTGTCACCCGAATCGGTACTGTCACAGCGATTTCCGCCGCTTCCCTCGCTTTCACCTCGACCGGCGCGCAAGCGGATACCGTCGTCCCGCTGCCCGGCGGCACATTGTCCCGAACCCTCGTCGACGGCACCGTGGTCACGGTCAATCTGGTGGGTGAATCCGCCAATATCAATCCGTCCATGGGCTCGACCCCGCTGCACCGCAATGCCTGGGTCTCCGCCAGCGCGCAGGTCGAGATCTCCGGCACCAACACTGATGTGGGCGGCAGCATCTACCCCGGTTACGTCGTCGGCTGCCAGGTCAGCATTTCCGGTGGCGGGGTCAATGGCGGCGCCAACGGCGGGGCGGACTGGAGCAGCGGCGAGGCATCGCCGACCGGTGGAGTGGACAGTGGCGCGAACCTGACTCTCGGTCCGGGACAGGCGACTTCGTTCTACGTGCTCGACCTGGAAGCCCCCGACATGTACGGGGCCGAGATGCACAATCCCTACAACTGGTTCGCCGGCAGCAATGGTTCGGTCACCTGGACCGATGAGACGATCGGATTGAACGGCTGCGCCGGGTACGCCCAGGCCCGGTCCTTCGTCAGCGTCGAAGTGATCACCCCGACCGTCACCACCTGGGTCACCCTGTGGGGTCAGCCCTTCTCGCTCGGCTGAGTCCGATCCGCGCGGTATCGCGGCGACCGGAGTTCAGCCGAGCGCCGTGATCCGGGTGGCTTCGCGGCGGCCGGAGAGCAGCGCGCCGTGGACGGTGGCGGCGGCGGTGTCATGGGTTGCCTCGCCGGCGAAGAAGATTCGATCGGCGACCGGTGCGGCGAGAGCGTCACGATCGCCGGGGACGGAGTCGATGCCGGGGTAGGAGTAGGAGCCGAGCGCGTAGGGGTCGGTGGACCAGCGGGTCACCTTGTGCGCCAGCGGTTCCGGGACGCGATCGCCCCAGATGGCGCGCAGGGCGGTCATCGCTTCGGTGACCGTGGCTGTGTCGTCGAGGGTTTCGATGCGGCGGGCGACCGAGCCGCCGCGCAGGGCCACGATCATCGGGACGCCGCTCACCCTGTGTAGTGGGAACCACGCGGCGACCGGCTCCTGCGCCAGGCCGTACTCCAGAATCATGTCGGCGTCGTCCCAGAACCGGTGGTCGAAGCGCAGGAACAGCTTGTTGTAGAGACCCATGCCCAGGGTGCGGATGGCCTGCTGCTTGGCTGCGGGAAGCGGCGGGTCGAAGGTGATCGCATCGGTTTTCAACACCCCCAGCGGCACCGTGACCAGCACCCGATCGGCACTGAACGAGCCCTGATCGGTCTCGACACGGACGCTGGACTCGTGAATTGCGATATGGCGGACGACATGTCGCAGGCGCACGTCCAGCTCTGTCGCGAGCCGGGTGGTGAGTTGGTCGTAGCCGCCGGGGAAGACCACTTGGTCGCCCGCCTCGGCATGGTCGGTGCCGAAGATCCACAGCGGGATCTGCTCGGCGTCGGCGCCGAAACCGTCCTGGGTCAAGTGCCGCATGGTGTTTCGCATTCGGTCGGCGGCGTCGGCGGGCAGGTGCGCGCGGTCCAGGGCCAGATCGGTCCCGGCGGCCACCGAGGTGTGCGCGTATTCGGGCCGGGTGGCGAGGTCGGCCGCGGCGGTCATGGTCGCCATGAGGTCGGCCTGCATGGCTTCCGGATCTATCCGCTGTCCACCGCTGTAGGCGGTGACGACGTCCTGATTGAACACCACCGTGGAGACGCCGAACTTGTCGCGCAGCTCGGCGACGGGATTGCCGTCGATGCCGTGGATCCAGGACGCGCCCAGATCGAGCGGGGCATCGGGCCAGCTGCGATCGGTACAGAGCCGTCCACCCGTCCGGTCGCGGGCCTCGAGCACCGTGACCTGATATCCGGCCCGGGCCAAATCGTTCGCCGCGGTGAGGCCGGCCATTCCGGCCCCGATTACCAGCACCGAACCCTTTGTGGTCGAGGTGGATCCGCAGGCGCTCGCGGTGAGCGCGGCCCCTATCAGTACAGACCTGCGGTTCAGATGCGCCACGACCTTGTCCTTCCGTTTCGGGTGGGAAGGCCGCGAATGCACTGCGCGCTTCCAGTATGCATCGACCTCTAATGGTACAGAGATGTATCAAAAGTGACGGATTTGCTTCTCAGATGCCCCGTGCTGGAACCACACTGGCGCAATGAATCCCGGTGCGGTCAGTGCCGCACCCGGCCGACGAGTGCGGAGATCCGCTGCTTCATCGGATGAATGCGGCGCAGAATGCCCGGCGCGACTGTGAGTCCGGCGTAAATCACCATGGGGCGTAGTGCACGGCGTTGCCGCAGGGCGAGTCGGGCATTGTCGCGGGCAGTGGTGGTGTCGGATCGCAGTAGTGATTCCCGGGCGCGGCGCACGGCATGCTCGAATTTGACCTTGCGCAGGGTCCGGTCCACCGCCGCTTGTACATTCGCGGCATCGGAGAGCGTTCCCGCCAGCTCGTATACCCGCTCGACGCTGTCCTCGTAGACCTCTCGATCGGCCGGGGCCGGGCCTTGGTCGTGGAGTCGATATCCCGCGAGATGCTCCGGCAGCACGCGAATATCGCACCCAGCGGCCAGCATTCGGATGAACATGGCCAGGTCCTCGACCTGCGGTGTATCGCAGGTGTAGCCGACGCCGATCTTCCACGCCTGTGCGCGAATCGCCGCCGTGTAATACAGCACTTGGCCGTCGGCGACCTCTTCCAGGGTCACCCGGTGATCGAATCCGCGCTCCACCGTGACCCCGGCGAGCGCGCGATACCCGATCGGCGCGGTCACATGATCGTCGGTGAATCCGAAGGCTTCCACGCCGACGACATCGACGCCGGGGTTGGCATCGAGCAGCTCGGCCGTGCGTGCACAGAAGTCCGGTAGCAATACGTCGTCGCCGTGCACCACGGCGAAGTACCTGCCCCGCGCCAGCCCCGCGGCCGCATCGACCCCGCCCCCGAGCCCGTCGAACTCCCTGCGCGACAACCGAATCCGCGGATCGTCGGCATACCGCCCGACAATCCGCACCACCTCCTCGGACATCCCGTTGTCGACGACAATCAACTCCCACTCCGTCATCGTCTGTGCGACGACCGAATCGATCATCTCCGCCAGATACGGTTCGGCCAGATGCGCCGCGGAGAGAATGCTGAAGACAGGCTGTGACATGACGCCGCCCCGAATCGGTTGGGCGACTTCATGATCGCCCGGAACCAGTGGTCTCAGCCCACCATACCCACCTTCGGCGGTCAAGCGAAAGGCTGCAAGCGATCTGCGGTGTTTGTCCGAAAGACCTTGTGCCGAAACATGATCCGTCAGGACCGATCGACGGTGAGGTGATGATAGGCGGTGTCGAGGGGGATATCCACGGCGAACCAGGCGGCGGGGCGGTCGTCATCGCGGGGGCACCAGGCGGTGGCGATACACAGGCGGGCCACTTCGGTGGTGGCCAGGCCGGGCAGGTGCCAGGCGATTCGAGCCGGATCCGTATAGCGCACACCGTATTCGGAGGTTTCGTGCTCGTCGGCGGGCAGCAGATGCGCCCAGCTGTACGGCATCAGCCGGGCGTCCGCGGCCTGCATGGCGAGCAGTTCGGCGTCCGGGCCGCCGATCGATACCGTGAAGTGATCGTTCTGGACGCTCACGGCCGCGAGGCATTCGCCGGAATCCTCCCCGCCGTAGGCATCGGCGGGCAGATCGGTCAGCTCGGCGGAGACGACCAGCCCAGATACCCCGCTCTTCGCCTGCACCTGCCAGATCGCCGCCCACATCGGCACCGGCGCGCCACCATCCCACGCGGGCACCTCGATGCTCCCGATCAGCAGATCGACCGTCGCACCACGATGCCGCCACCGATGCAGATGCGACCCATTCGGCAAGCGCCACACGGTATCGGGACCGGCCGGGAGAACGTCCGAGCCGAGCGTGACGGAGAATGCGACGGTGCCCAGGGGCGTATCGATCACGGCTGGGCGACGGTCCGCCTGGGCGAGCTGGTCGGTGGGAAGCATGAGCCCATCATGCCGGGGGGCTGAATTGTCGGGCAGAGCGGAGGCAACCGGACGCCGGTTCGCCGGCACAATGAGTGAATGGCCGGAGACAGCGTCCTCGTCATCGGTGCCGGTGTCATCGGGCGGATCTATGTGGGCGGGCTGATCCGCTCCGGACACGATGTGACCGTGCTGGCGCGCGGGCAGACGGCGGTTTGCCTTGCCGCTGAAGGCATTACCCTGTGTGATGGCGCGGTCGTCGAAACCGTGCGACCCCGCGTGGTCGATACGGCGGCGGGCGAGCGCTATGACCTCATTGTCATCGCTGTACGCCGGGATCAGAGTCCGGGCGCGATCGATGTGGCCGCCACGGCGACCGGCGGTCTCATCGTCCCCATGTTCAACAACCCGCTGGGTCTGGGTGGCCTGCGGGAACGGTTCGGCGCGGATCGGGTGGTCGGAGCCTTCCCTGGGGTGGGTGGATATCGTGCAGCCGACGGCACGGTGCGCTATCTGCGGATCCGGCGTCAGCCGACCACGGTCGGCCGCAACGAGGGGCGCGAGCAAAGGTTGGTCCGCGCATTTCGCGCTGCCGGTTTCCCGGTCGCGCTCACCTCCGATATGGATGCCTGGCTCGCCACCCATGCGGTCTTCGTGGTGGCGCTGTCCGCCGCGCTCGAACACGCCGATTACTCCCTCTCGCGCCTCACCGGAGACAAGGCTGCCGTGCGCGCGATGGTGCATACGGTTCGCGACGGATTCACCGCCTTGGAGCGCCGCGGTATCACCATCCAACCGCCCGCGCTGCGCACCATATTCACCAGGGTTCCGCTGCCGGCGGCAACCTGATACTGGAGCCGGACCCTGCGCGGCCCGCTCGGACAGGTGGCGATCCTGCCGCACGCCCGAGCCACTCGCGATACCGAAATGGCGGCTCTGCGATCCGATCTCGCGCATCTGCTGGACTGAGGAATTGAACGCCACCGGGCGGAGCGGTGACCTCGGATCGGTGATCGAGGTCGTTCGTCCCCGCCGCAGCGGGTGCCTGCCGCGTGATGGTTGACGTAGGTACAGCGCAAGGCCGCTGGATCGGAAGCCCCGGCGTGCTCAGCCCGCGGCCTTCTTCACGAGCGCGCCGATCCGCGCCTCGTCGTCGGCGGTGAGAGTGGTCAATGCGAACGCCACGGGCCATACGGTGCCGTCGTCCAGCTGCGCGGGATCGCTGAAACCGAGTGTGGCGTAACGGGATTTGAACTTGGCGGCGCACTGGAAGTGGACGACGATCTTGCCGTCGCGGGCATAGGCGGGCATGCCGTACCAGAGCTTGGCGGTCAGATGCGGGGCGTTGGCCCGCACGATGGCGTGGATGCGCTCGCCGAGTATGCGATCGGACTCGTCCATTTCCGCGATCTTGGCGAGGACGTCCTGCTCGCCGTCCGCCTTGGCATTGCGCGGGCTGCGGCGGGCAGTCGTCTTCAGCTCCCGGGCATGCTCTTTCATCGCGGCGCGCTCTTCGGCGGAGAAGGCGACGGTGGACTTGGTGGTGGCCATGAGAGTTTCCTTACGTGAGAGTTGGTGGGGGACGGGCGGGTTCAGCGGTCCTGGATCAGGCCCAGGAGATTGCCGTCGGTATCGGTGAGGGTGGCGACCAACCGGCCCCCGCCCACGTTGTTCGCGGCCTCCCGGATGGTGGCTCCGGCGGCGGTCAGCTCGGCCACCTTGGCCGCGATATCCGGGACGTGCCAGTAGGCGACCGGGGCGGTCATCTGCTGCCTGCCGCCGTTAGGCACCAGGCCGATGTGCTGGCCCTCGGCTTCGAAGCCGACGTAGTAGGGCGAGTCGGTCTGCGGTTCGATACCGAGCAGGGCGGTGTAGACGGCCTTCGCGGTGGCCAGGTCGGAGACCGGGTGCAGTACCGTCCTGATGCCCTGTGTGGTGCTCATTTTCGCTCCTGACGTGGTGTTTCTCGGCTGTTCCGGTTGTGTCTAGAGCTTCGCCTCCGAGGGGGGTCGGCCACATCCGTGCTCACCACGGGATCCACCACTGAGTGCTGTCCGTGCCTTCGCTGGGTGGAAACGACCGAACAGTTTGATCACGTATCGGATGCGGCAGAATGACCCATATGGTGGCGACAGCGGAGATCTCGGCGCGCGAAACCGAAGTGCTGACGCTGGTGGGGGAGCACCTCAGCAATGCCGAAATCGGTGCGCGGCTGTTCATCTCGGTGCGCACCGTCGAGAGTCACGTCTCCTCGCTACTGCGCAAATTGGAGGTCGCCGATCGGCGCGCGCTGGCCCAGCACGCCGCCCGGTCGGTGCGCGCGGACCGGCCGCAGTCCGCGCCGATCCTGCCCACGCCCCTGACCTCGTTCATCGGCCGGAGCCGGGAGCGCGCCGAGCTCACCGACCTGATGAAGAGACAACGCCAGGTGACCGCCGTCGGCCCCGGCGGTGTCGGTAAAACCCGCCTCGCGCTGACCGTCGCCGCCGAGCTGGCGGGGGAATTCCCGGACGGCGTCTGGTTCGTCGACCTGGTGCCCATCACCAGCCCCGATATCTGCGTGGTCGCCGGAACCGCCGCTCTGGCACTGGGACTCGGCGAACAGCCCGGCCGCGGTATGGACGAATCGGTACTCGCCGCACTCGCCGACCGGCGGGCCCTGCTGGTGCTCGACAATTGCGAACACGTGCGAGATGGCGTGGCGCCCTTCATCGAACGACTGCTGGCCGGTTGTCCCGGAGTCTCGGTGCTGGCCACCAGCCGCGCCCGGCTCATGGTGCCGTTCGAGCACGTTTATCCGGTGCCGCCGATGTCGCTGGCGGGCGATGGCGAATCCGATGCGGTGGAACTGTTCATGGATCGCGCGGCGGCGGGCGGCTGGCCGCCGAATCACGCACTGCGCGACCAGGTTTCCGCGTTCGTGCAGCGCCTGGACGGCGTGGCGCTGGCCATCGAGCTGGCCGCCGCGCGCTGGACCACCCTCGGTCTCGACGGTCTCACCGAGGGCCTGTCCGATCAACTCCGCATGCTCGCCGGTGGCGCCCGCGCCGACGACCGGCACCGCTCGGTCCGCGCCGCCCTGGACTGGAGTCACGCCCTCCTCGGACCGGAGGACCGGGCCCTGCTCCGCCGGATCTCGGTCTTCATGAAATCCTTCACCGTCGCGGCGGCGGCGCAGGTCACCGACTACGAAAAAGGCTTTGTCGCAACCGGATTGGCGCGCCTGGTCGAACAAAGCCTGCTCGTGGTGACCGCCACCCCCACCGGTACCGAATATCGTGCCCTGGAAACCATCCGCCAATACGGCCTCGAACAACTCACCGAGGCAGGCGAACTCGACGATACCCGATCCCGGCATCTGGCCTGGTGCGTGGCCGAAGCCGCCGCCCTGGCGCGCCCCGACAATCGATCCCGGCCCGCTGGTGCCGAATTGGCATCGTTCGGTTCGTATCGTCCAGTGGCCGTTGCGGATTGGCGACCCCAATTCGATGCGGTCGCCGACGACCTCCGCGTAGCCCTGGCCTGGGTGTGCGACCAACCAGGCCGTCGCGCCGACGCCTACCACCTCGCCCGCCACTTCGCGGATCTCACCTTCACCCGCCACCTCACCGGCGAATCCCAATGGCGCTACGAACAAGCCGCCGCCCTCGCCGAGGATCCCGCCGAATCTGCGGCCCTGCTCCGCCAAGCCGCGGCCGCCGCCGGATGCCAACTCAGCGGCGACAACATGTACCGCCTGCACCGCGCGGCAGCCGACGCCGCCCAGCGCGCCGGAGACCCCGCCGCAGCAGCCGCGGACCTGGCCACCGCCGCCACGAGCGCCTACCGCTTCTGGAGCACCTTCGAGCGAATCCCCGTGCGGGAGGAGCTATTCGGCCTGATCGCCGAGGCGCGAGCCCTGGCCGGGGACAACGCGACCGCACGGGCCGCGATCGCCCTAGCCGAGGCCGGCGTACTCGCCAACGCCTTCGGTGCATCGGATGCCTCGTCCGGCCCGTCCGAGGGTAGCTATGGCACGTTGAATCGCATGTCCAGCAATGAGTTCGGGGTAGCGGGCAGCGCCGTCGGCCCGGATGTTGCGGACGTTGTCGTGCGCGCCGAACGGGCGGTCGAGCTGGCGCACCACACCGGTGACCGGCTCGCCGAGTCCGCCGCCCTCGACGCGCTCAGCGGGGCGCAGGGCCGGACCGGCGCCGCTTTCGCGGCAGCGGCCACGGCTCGACGTCGAATCACGCTGCTCGCCTCCGCGCCGACCACTCCGGACGGCACCCATGAGTTGATCGAGGCACTCGGCCAGGTCACCGAGGCCGGTCTGGGCGCTGGCGACCTGCGAGGCGCACGCCGCTGGGCTCGCCAACTCGCCGATCACCCCATGCTGGCCGAAGTAGGACACCGCGCCACCAGCCGCCTACTGATCGCGGATGCCTTGGCGGGCAACGTCACCGACGTCCTCACCCGCAGCGTCCGCTTCCTGGAGGCATGGCAGCGAGACGGCACCCCGACCGGACCCGATCTGGCAGCGGCAGCGGCCGGCGTGCAAATGATCCACGGCCTCCGCGCCGACCACACCGCCCGCGATGAATGGCACGAAGTCCTGGACCGGCTCGGCACCCCACCGGGCCACTGCAACGGCTACCGCGTCATCTTCGAAACACTGCACCTACTCCACCACGGCCGCACCGACGAGGCATACGACCAGCTACTACCCGACCCCGCCGACCTATGGCAGGGAGCCGCGTCGATCTGGCTGCACTGGTACGTCGCCCTGCGAGCCGAAACCTTTGCACTGGAACGTGTTCCGGACGCCGCAGACCGCGTGTCCGAAGCTAAGGCCGTCGTAAACGGCAATCCCTACGCCGTCGCCATGGTCAACCGCGCCGAAGCCCTTCTAGCCCACGATCCGAACCGAATTCTTGCCACAGCCGCCGCCTTCGACGCCGCCGGTTCCCGCTACCAGTCGGCCCGCAGCCGAATCCTGGCCGGCGGCGACCACGCCACCCACGCCACATCCGACCTAGCCGAACTCGGCCTGTCCCCAATGCTTTCGCGCCGCTGACTCGGACCCCAACCCGGGTCAGCGGCCGCGCTATTGGAACAACCTCCAGTAAGCCAGAACGATGACGGTGAGCACGATGACAACCATGATCGCCGTGACAACAACCTGGACCACACTGCTGGGCGGCGTGGGTTCCGGCGCGGGACGTGGACGCGGCGCGAACGGCGCAGGCGCGTTGGAAGGCTCGACCTTCGGCCGGGCAGTCCGCAGCGCGGACGCAGGTCCGACCACAGTCGGTGCTGTGCGATAGACATTCGTCTTTCCCTGGTGTGCAAGGGCATTCGCGGCCGCCTCGGCGAATTCACCACAGCTGGCATAACGTTCGCCGGGCTGCTTCGCCATGGCACGGATGATCACGTTGTCCAATGCCGTCGGGACGTCCCCGCGCAGCTCGCTGAGTCTGGGGGCAGGCTGGCTGAGATGTGCCGCGACCACCTGTCCCGGATTGTCGGCCTGGAACGGCGATCTGCCCGCGAGAATGGTGAAAAGTGTGCAGGCCAGCGAGTATTGATCGGTTCGCGCATCGACCGGTTGTCCGCACAACTGCTCCGGGGACGCGTACCCGAGAGTGGCGGCGAAAGTGCCTGTGGCAGTGGGTGTACTGGTCGCGTCCAGCAATCGGGCGATACCGAAGTCCGTGAGGATGGCGCGTTCCGCGCGGCCGGGCTCCGGCGCGGATAACAGTATGTTCGCGGGTTTGATATCGCGATGCAGGATATTGCGGCTGTGCGCGTAGTCCAGTGCCGCACCGGTGTCGGCGGTGATCCGCAGCGCGCGTTCGACTGTGGCGGAACGGGATTCGATGCGGGAGGCGTCAGTGCCCTCGATGTACTGCATGGCGATCCATAGATGACCGTCGTGCGTCCCGCGATCGTAGATTCCGACGATTCCCGGATGCTCGAGGCGGGCGACGATATCGGATTCCAGCTCGAATCTGCGCCGCAGATCGGCATGTGCGGAGATATCGGCATTGAGCAGTTTGAGTGCGACCCGCCGGGGCAACCGCGGATGGCGCGCCAGATAAACGGTACCCATACCCCCGCGCCCCAGCACGCTCTCGATGGAATATCCGGCGAACGATTCATGCGCTGTCGATCGAGTCAAGCCCTCCCCCTTACGATCCAGCCATTGAGCGCTGGAAATGCTACTCGATCATTGAGTGGCCGTCCGGTTCGCTCGGCGAGGCGTCCAGGGCTGCAGTGAGTTTGGCGAGGAAGCGTTCGAGGTGGGGGTCGGTGGCGGGTGGTGCTGGAGCTTCGAGTGGAAACCAGCGGTGGTCGGTGAATTCGGTTGGGTCCAGGGTGTAGTCGTGGTGGCGGCTGCCTCGAATGACGTACCAGAGTGAGACGTCCTCATGGCCGCCGCCGATTCCGACCGTTGTGGTGATCGTCAGGAACAGTGGTGATTCGCCCACCACGGTGAACTCCGGCTCGATCGCGATCTCCTCGCGGGTTTCCCGGCGGGCCGTGGCCAGGGGATGCTCGCCCGGATCCACATGCCCGCCGGTGGGGAGCCACAGGCCGGCTTTGCGATGCATGCCCAGCAGGACCGCGCGCTCGTCGGGATCGATCAGCGCCACGTAGCTGACGAGATGCCGTGGCGGTGTGGCCGGTTTGACCCTCCGGAAAATGTCATCGGTCTTCGCCAGCCAGCTCAGTGTCTCCTCGACATGTTGCCGCTCGAGGGCATCCCATGGGGTCAGGTCTCGCACGATCTCGGCGACGGTGGCCGTGGCGGCTTCCATGCCGGGGAACCCTAATCCCTACCGTGCACTCGGGAGGGATTGCGGCAGGCCGAATTTGGGGAGGACGGTGTTTTCGAAGGCGGTCATGGCGTCGATTCGGTCGCCGGCGAGGGTGAGGACGAAGAGGCCGCTTGCGTGGATGCCGGTGGGGGTGTGCTGGTAGACCCCGAATGCCGGCTGACCGTTGGCTCGCGTCGGCAACAGTTCGAATCTCGGTACCGAGCCGAAAATGAATGCGCAGAAGCGGGCCACGCTGTCTCGGCCCTGGTATTCCAGCGGAATCGGTGGCATCGACATGAAGACGTCGTCGGTCAGCAGAGCCACCAACGCGTCGATATCGGCAGATTCGTAGGCGCTGACGAACTTCGCCACGATCGCGTCCTCGGCAGGTGAGTCGCCGGCCGGCGGCTGCTCTCGGGCCGTAGTCACCGGCAGTCGGCGCTGCATTCCCGCACGCGCGCGTTTGAGGGCGCTTTTGACCGATTCGACTGTCGTGTCCAGCATTTCGGCTACTTCGTTGGCGTGGAATCCGAGGACATCGCGCAGGATGAGGACGGCGAGCTGGCGCGGCGGCAAGATCTGCAGGGCGGTCACAAAGGCCAGGGATATGGATTCGGTTTGCTCGTAGCGCGCCTCCGGACCGAGCGGCACACTGACCGCACCGTCCAGCAGGGCGTCGGGATAGGGCTCGAGCCAATGGATTTCGCCGAGTCGAGTGGGTTCCGGTGGTTCGCTTCCCGGGATGTCCCACTGCTTGGCAGGACGTCGGCGCGCGGAGCGCAGCGCGTCGAGGCACCGGTTGGTGGCGATGCGGTAGAGCCAGGTGCGAAGTGAGGCGCGCCCGTCGAATCGTTCGAGACCTCGCCAGGCGGCGAGCATCGTGTCCTGGAGAGCGTCCTCGGCATCCTGAAACGATCCGAGCATCCGGTAGCAGTGCACCTGCAGCTCGCGACGGTGTGGCTCGGTGAGCGCTCGGAATGCCTCGCCGTCGCCGGCCTGCGCCCTCGACATCAGGTCCGCTCTCGCCAACTCCACGACCGCCACCTCATTCCTTGTGTGCAGTTCCATGCTGTATGGACGACGGCCGAGGCGCGAACGGGGCGGTCGCGCAGCGCCTCCTTTTCCGATGCCGCGGCGTCTAGACCAGTGCTAGCCGACAACATTGTCAGAGGAGCACGGAAATGGGAAAGATCGTCATCAGCACAAATGTCACCCTCGATGGAGTGGTCCAAGACCCGGACGGTCAGGAAGGCTTCGAGCTGGGCGGCTGGTTCCACCAGTTCGTGGGGGCCAGGGACCTCGAAGACTGGACCGCCAACGAGACGGAGGAAGTACTCGGTGCCGAGGCGCTGCTGCTGGGCAGGCGGAGCTTCGAGTGGTTCGCGTCCCGGACGCCGGCAATGGACGTCCGGGTAGGCCGCGAGTGGGCGGACAGAATGAACAGCCTCCCCAAGTACGTCGTGTCGTCGACTCTCGAAAATCCGCAGTGGAGCAACACCACGATCCTCAATGGCGATGCGGCAAAGGAGATTTCGGAGCTGAAGCGGAGCGTGGACGGGGAAATCCTGGTCTACGGCAGCTATCAGCTCGTGCGCACAATGATGGAACAGAACCTGGCCGATGAACTGCGGCTGGTTGTTTTCCCGGTCGTGCTGGGAACCGGCCTGCGTATCTTCGACGAGACCAGCGACAAGAAGCCGCTGCACCTGGTCAACACCCGAAAGATCGGTGACGGCCTGGTGTCCTACGCCTACGAATTCGTGCAAGTCTGACGGCTGTAGCCCCGCCGCTCGCTGTGCTGCCATATCCGGGACCTTGGTCTCCGTCACCGACTACCCACTGGGAGAGTGTGGATATGAAGGTGCTGGTAACGGGTGCGGCAGGTTATCTCGGGCGAGCTGTCGTGCAGGCTTTGCGGGCAGCGGGGCATGAGCCGATCGCGATGGTGCGCGATGTAGGGAGCGGCGAGATTCCCGGAGCCGCGCAGATTCGGGTTGCCGAGCTGTCGGACCCGGTCGCCCTGCGCGATGCGGTGTCGGGTGTCGGGGCGGTGTGTCATCTCGCGGGGCTGGGGCGGGCGCGGGAGTCGGTTGATGATCCGCTGCCGTTCTTTCGGGTGAATACGGGTGGAACCGTGGCATTGCTGGAGGCCATGGCGCGCGAGGGGGTGCCACGGATCGTATTCGCCTCCACCGGTGCGATTTACGGATCGCCCCAGCGGCAGCCGATGGATGAGGGAACGCCCGATGCACCGCCGCATTCGTACGCGAGTAGCAAGCTCGCGGCGGAGTTCGCGGTCGAGGCGCAGGCGCGGGCGGGGGCGATCGGTGCCGTGGTGGTGCGGTTGATGAATGTCGCCGGGGGAGCGGATCCGGAGACGACACGGTTGATTCCGCGGGTGCTGGCGGCATCGGCGGGGGAGTCGGTGTTGCATATCAATGGGGACGGGACCGCTGTACGGGACTACCTGCATGTCAGGGATGCGGCGGCGGCGTTCGTCGCGGGTGTGGAACAGTGTCCGGCGCCCGGCGTGAGTGTCCGCTACATCATCGGAAGTGGTTGCGGGACAAGTATTCTCGATGTGGTCGCGGCGGTGGAGCGGGTCACAGGGCGTCCGGTGCGGCGAGTGCACGGGCCGGCGGCTCCGGAGCCTGCCCGGTTGATCGGCGATCCGGGCAAGGCGCTGGTCGAACTCGGTTGGGCACCTGCACATTCCGGTCTCAACGAAATCGTGTCGGATACCTGGCGGGCCGTCTCCGCGGACTGATCAGCGCGGGATTGCCAAGCCGTCCAGGATGATTCGCAGATTGCGAGTCCACTGATCGGGTGCGGCGTACAAGCCGATGGTTTGTGCATAGGTGGCGCCGCCGGCGAGCACGAAATCCGCGTCCTCCCAGGGGATGTCGTCACGTATCGCGCCGTCTCGCCGGACCAGCCCCGAGACCGGCGAGACACTGAAAGTCTCGAGCCCGGATCAACTGTTGCTGACCGCGACCGTGGACAGCGGTGCGGTGCTGTCGGTCCACATTCAGGACACCCCGCATGCGGACGGCCGCACTCGAATCGAAATCGCCGGCACCGAAGGCGATTTGGTGATCGTCTCTGAGCGGAACGAACCCGGTGTCATTCAGATGAACGAATTGCGCCTGCGCGGCTCGCGTGGTCCCGGTCGCGTGCTCGCGGACCTCGTGGTCGCGGATCCGGGTCACTTCTCCGACCTGACCCCCGAGGCCCGCAATGTAGCGCGGTTCTACGCCCGACTGGCCGAGGATTTTCGCAACGGCACCTGCACCGTCCCGGACTTCGAGACCGGCCTGCGTATGCACCGACTGCTCGATGCGATCCGGCACTCCGCCGAAACAGGTCGGCGGGTGCGAACGGACGCACCCGCCGACCGGTAGGAGCTACTTGGACGGGAACCCGTCGGTCGGCAGCCACTCCACGATCCGGGTGTTGTCGACCAGCTTTTCCACCTGGAACGGGTCGGCGGCCAGCAGTTTACGCACCTCGTCCGCGTCCGCGGTCTCGAAGATGAGCAGTGCGCCGGACCCGTCCGGGTACGGCCCGCGTGCCAGCAGCGTGCCTGCGGCGGCGAGGCCGCCCAGGTACTCCCGGTGTACGGGGCGGATCGCGTCGCGGCCGGGGACGGTGGCGTCGGAGTAGGTGTAGTGGACGGCGAAGATCGGCACGGTTATCGCTTTCTAACGGTTCGAATGATTCAGAGCGTCAACAGCATTCGGGTATTGCCGAGGGTATTGGGCTTCACATAGCTCAGGTCGAGGAATTCGGCGACACCGGTGTCGTAGGAGCGGCACATCTCGGCGTACACCTCGGCGGTGACGGGCGTGCCCTCGATCTCCACGAAGCCGTGCCGGGCGAAGAAGTCGACCTCGAAGGTCAGTACGAACACCCGGCCCAGCGAGAGTTCGCGTGCCACGGTGATGAGCTGCTGCACCAGCTTGTGCCCGGCCCCGGTGCCTTTGATGTCCGGGTGCACGGCGACCGTGCGAATCTCCCCGAGGTCCGCCCACAGCACGTGCAGTGCCCCGCAGCCGACGAGTTCCCCGTCCAGTTCGGCGACCCAGAATTCCTGAATCGACTCGTACAGCGTGACGAGGTTCTTTTCCAGCAGAATCTTGCCCGCGTAGTAGTCGATGAGGCGTTTTATGCGGGGCACATCAGTGGTTCGGGCGCGGCGAATGATCGGCGAAGTCGCCGTCACGCCGTCTACCGAACCGCTGTGGGGTGCCCGTGTTGTCATGGGGTGCACAGTAGTCGGCCTCGGTACCGATAGGCTTGGGGTGTGTCGTACATCCAGCCTCCCCTCATGCCGGAATGGTCCGGGAACCATGGCCGGTGTCGCGGCCGGTGGGGGCGCTGGTGACGGTGCAGCGTGATGAGTTGGAAGGTCGCTGGGCCGATGCCGGTCCCCCGCGATCCGGATTCGCTCCCGCGACTCCGGGCGTGGTCGAACCGGCGGCGGTGCCGCTGATGAATATCGCGAATGTGCTGACGGTGCTGCGAATCGCGATCGTTCCGCTGTTTCTGGCCGCGCTGTTCGCCGGCGACGGCCATGACCCGCGGTGGCGCTGGGGTGCCGCGGCACTGTTCGGTATCGCCGCCATCACCGATCGCATCGACGGTCAGTTGGCGCGGAAATACGGCCTGGTCACCGACTTCGGCAAGCTCGCGGATCCGATCGCGGACAAGGCGCTCATCGGTGCCGCGCTGATCGGGCTGTCCATGCTGGGCGATCTGCCGTGGTGGATGACGATCGTGATCGTGGCCCGCGAACTCGGTGTGACACTGCTGCGTCTGGCGGTGGTCCGCCGCGGTGTGATCCCGGCCGGACGGGGCGGCAAGCTCAAGACGCTGGTGCAATCCGTGGCGATTGCTGTGCTGTTGCTTCCGCTTTCCGGTGGATTCGCCAGTGCCGGAATGGCTTTGATGTATGTCGCCGTCGTGCTCACGGTGGTGACCGGTTTGGATTATGTGGTGCAGGCGGGCCGGCTCTGGTTCGGTTCGCCCGGCGGCGGCCGTGCCGCCTGATCTCGACTCGGCCACACCCGTTTTCGAGACATCTCTGCCCGCTTCGACCGATCCACTCACCGCCCTCGTACCCGCCGGTGAACTCGTCGAAGCCCTGAAGGCCGCAGGTCAAACCGTCGCGACCGCCGAATCCCTGACCGCCGGCCTGCTCGCCGCCACCATCGCGGGAATTCCCGGTGCCAGCGCCGTGTTACGGGGTGGACTGATCGTCTACGCCACCGACCTCAAACACGATTTGGCCGGTGTGAGCGCGGACACCCTCGCCACCGACGGCCCGGTCGCCGCGAGCACCGCGGAACAGCTGGCAGTGGGCGCGCGAACCACCTGCGGAGCGGACTGGGGTATCGGGCTCACCGGTGTCGCCGGACCCGATCCACAGGACGGCCGCGAGGTCGGAACGGTGTTCCTCGGCATCGCCGGTGCCGAGGGCACGGAGGTTGTCCGGTTGAAACTGTCGGGTGACCGGTGGACGATCAGAGTGGGCTCGGTCCGTGCCGCGGTCGCCGAACTCGTCCGGAGTATTCGAGGCGGGTGAAGTGGCCGGGAACGCGCGGCCGACGCCGGACGTTGTCCAGTCGAACGCTGGGTCCGGCGAGACGAGTGTGAGGAGAACGGGATGACGCTGCTGCGGGAAGCGATCGGGGAGAGTCTGCGGCGCGCTCGCGTCGCCCAGAGCCGGACGCTGCGTGAGGTCTCGACCTCCGCGCGCGTGAGCCTGGGGTACCTATCCGAGGTGGAGCGGGGGCGCAAGGAGGCATCCAGCGAGCTGCTGGCCGCCATCTGCCAAGCCCTGGATGTGCCGCTGGCGCAGGTGCTCGTCGATGTCAGCGCGGCCATGGCCGATGCCGATCGGGCCGCCGCGAAAAAGGCTGTGGCCACAGCGAATCCCGCACTGGCGAGTGCCGGTGCCGGGGTTCGGCCACGGGGTGGGGACGGCGATGTGCCGCGTGCCGGGGACGCGGGTTTCGGGCCGCGCATCGTCATTCCCGCCCCCAAATCGGATCGCTTGGTTTTGGTCGCCGCCAAGTGATCGCTGTGCGGAGCACCATGTGATTACAGTGCGCAGCAGCCGAAAGGGATAAATTCTCTGTAGGCTTCGTGCCGGAGGCGCCGTGCAAGGTGCGGATTCCGGTCCGCTGCCGCGCAGTGGAGGATAGGGACAACCGGGTGCGTGACGGTCGCGCACTATGTCGCGCGAAGGCGCGCGGCACGTCAGATGGAGGCGGGATCAATCGATGGCTAATCCGTTCGTGAAGGCCTGGAAGTACATGATGGCCCTCTTCGATTCCAAGATCGAGGAGCATGCGGATCCGAAGGTCCAGATCCAGCAGGCCATCGAGGAGGCCCAGCGGCAGCACCAGGCGCTGTCGCAGCAGGCGGCGTCGGTGATCGGCAACCAGCGTCAGCTGGAGATGAAGCTGAACCGTTCGCTCGACGAGGTCGAGAAGCTCAATGCCAATGCGCGCCAGGCGGTCATGCTGGCAGATCAGGCCGCCGGTGCGGGTGACACCGAGAAGGCGATCCAATACACCAATGCCGCTGAGGCTTTCGCCGCGCAGCTGGTCACCGCCGAGCAGGCGGTTGAGGACCTGAAGGTGCTGCACGACCAGTCGCTGCAGGCCGCCGCGCAGGCCAAGAAGGCCGTCGAGCAGAACGCCATGCTGTTGCAGCAGAAGGTCGCCGAGCGCACCAAGCTGCTGTCCCAGCTGGAGCAGGCCAAGATGCAGGAGCAGGTTTCGGCCTCGCTGCAGCAGATGGACTCCACCCTCTCGGCGCCCGGCACCACCCCCAGCCTGGATGCGGTGCGCGAGAAGATCGAACGCCGTTACGCCAATGCCCTCGGCGCCGCCGAGCTGGCCGGGAACACGGTGCAGGGTCGCATGATGGAGGTCCAGCAGGCCAGCATCCAGATGGCCGGCCACAGCCGCCTCGAGCAGATCCGCGCCTCCATGCGCGGCGACGCCCTCCCCGCCGGCGGCAACAACCAGGCCGTCCCCAACCCCGCGGCCGCCCCGCAGATCAACACCAACAAGGGCCAGGCCGCCCAGCAGTAGGCGTTCGGCAGCTGTAGCGAAAGGCATTACACGATGGGGAGATCGCGGGCAGACAACCCCGCGACCTCCCCTGCCCGTTTCCTGCGCCGCTCCCGCCCCGAACCCACCGCCCCGATCCCCGGCTTCCCCTCACCTTTCGGCCCCGCCGGTACAGGCGCAGCGCCGCAGAGTACCCAGCCGACCCCTGATCCGGTCGCGCCCAATAACTTTCAGGGCTCGCCAGTCGGCTACAACACCAAGCCGCCGCACCAGCCCGAAACCACATCGCCAACGCCGATGTCCGGACGAGCACCCGCACCGGGGATGAGCGACCACGTGACGCAGTGGGACCGCCCCGGAAACGGTGCGGCCAGAGGCGATTACGCGGCCACCGATGGCTTTGCGACTACCCGGGTTCAGGAGCCGCCGCGGGTGACCGAGAGTTCGGCTGGGCGGGGGAAGCGGGGGAAGGCTGCTCGGGTGGCTCGGGAGATGTTGGCGCCCACCGGGGTTGGGCCGGAGGAGTTGGCGCAGCGACTGCCCGACACCCTGCGGGGTGTGGGGGAGCAGGCGTTGGTTGCCGTGCGGAAGTGGGCTGATCCTCGGGAGCGGGAGTTGCGTAAGCGGCGGCGGGCTCGGCGGCGGAGTCTGCGATTGGGGACCGCGGGTGGGTTGACCACCGCGGGAACTGTTGGGCTGGTGCTGATTTCGGCACCAGCTTGGGCGGTCATAGTCGTGGGTGGGGGTGCGGTGGCATTGGTCACCGGGACCGCGGTCACCGCGAAGAAGTATTTGCAGTTGCGGAAGGAACCGCTGCCGTCGGCGGCGTTCACGCCTCGGAAGTTGCCGCCCTTGCGGTCGGCCGCGCGGGCATCGGTTGCGCGTTTGGTCAGGGCCGAGCGTGCGCTGCATGGGCTGGGAGCGCAGATCGCACGGTCGGGGCGACTACCGGTGGAGGATTTTAGCGATACGTTGGAGACGGCTTCATCGGGTGCTGCCGCGCTGCACGCGCTGGCCGCCGATGTGGTCGCGATGGAGCAGGCCGCGGGCGTGCTCGGATCGCAGAATTCGCCACTGACAGAGCATGTTCGGGCCGTCTCGGTGCGCCTGGATGGTGGTGTGGTCGAATTCGAGGGCATGGTGGCTGCCGCCGCTCGCGTGCTGGCCGTGCCGGAGAGCGCCGCCGTCGCCGATGATCTCGGCTGGGCCATGGTGAATCTGCGTGATGCCGCCGATCGCCTGGACGGCTGGGCGCAGGCGCTCACCGAGTTGGCCGACGAACGGTTCCGCGCCAACCCCTGATCAGGCGTGTGGCGGCGGCCGTCTAGCGTTGGGCGCATGGACACCATGCGAGCGGTGACGATCTCCGATTTCGGTGCGCGGCCCGAGTTGGTCGAACTGCCGGTTCCCACTCCCGGGGCGGATGAGATTCTGGTTCGGATCGAGGCGGCCGCGGTCAATCCCTTCGACTGGAAAGTCATCGACGGTGCGCTGAAAGAGTTTGTGCCACACCAGTTTCCGCTGGTTCTCGGCAATGATGCCGCCGGAGTGGTCGAGCAGGTCGGCGCGGATGTGGTCCGGTTCCGGCCGGGCGATCGGGTGTGCGGGCAGTTCATGAGTGTGCGGCACGGGCGCGGCGGCTTCGCCGAGTACGCGGTGATCTCGGAGCAGAGCTATGTGGTCGTCATTCCGGCGGGCCTATCGTTCGATGTGGCCGCCGCGCTGCCGACCGCCGGAATGTCGGCCTACAACGCCATCGATGCCGCCTGCGGAGCATCCGACCAGACGATTCTGATCAATGGTGCGACAGGCGGCGTCGGCCAATTCGCGGTCCAGTTCGCCGCTCATCGCGGCCTGCGGGTAATCGCCACGGCCGGTCCCGATATGGCCGACTACCTCGGCGAACTCGGCGCGACCGAGATTGTCGACCGCGCGCAGGGCGATACCGTCGATCAGGTTCGCGCCGCCCACCCCGAGGGCCTGAATGCCGTCCTGGATCTGGTGAGCCGCCCCGCCGATGCCCTGCGCGTCGCCGAATTGCTCGATACCGGCGGTACTCTCGTCAGCACCGTCGGCGGCCTCGACCAGGACGCCCTCGCGAAAATGGGCGTGCTCGGCGTGAACTTCCAGAACAAGTCGAGCACCGAACTCCTCACCACCATCGTCGCCATGGCCGCCGCCGGTACGCTGAAGGTGCGTATCGACGCGGCGGTCCCATTGTCCGAGGTCGCCGCGGGCGCAGCGGCTCTGCGGACCGCGCACGCGCGCGGCAAGACGGTGATCCTGCCCGGATAGCACCCTCGGGGACAACCCTGAACTTTCCCCGATTTCGGCGCTGACCTGGTGATTTTCTGAGCTGGAACCCTCAGAATCGAAGTAACGGATCGCGCTGATCGCGGTTCGGGAACTACGGGAGGCACGGAATGCTTTGGAAGATCATCGGCATCGTCGCGGTTGTCTGGATCGCGCTCGCCATTATCGGCGCGCTGATCAAAGGGCTGTTCCCGATCCTCATGATCAGCTTGGTGGTTTTCGGCCTGTACCTGGTGTACAAGGCGGTATCGGGTTCGAACAAGTCCCCGATGAGCAAGCTGTAGCGGTATCGGAAGCTCGCACGTGGGCCATTCGGAGAGCATCCGAGTGGCCCACAGTCGTATTCGGGCAGGGGCATTGTGTCGCAGGGGAATCCATCGGCGCGGCGGTACGTTCCATGCGCTATGGCTGCTACTGCGATCGTCGCCACCAATTACGGTGGTCCCGAAGTACTCGCTCCGCTCGAGGTGGAGCTGCCCGCACCTGGTCCAGGCGAGGTGACCGTCGAGGTCCGCGCCGCCGGGGTCAATCCGATCGACTACAAGCTCTACAGCGGTGCGTTCGGCAAAGATCCGGCGGCGCTGCCGATCCGGCTGGGGCTGGAATCGGCGGGGGTCGTGACGGCGGTCGGTGCCGATGCGGTAGGACCGGTCGGTCCGGTTCGGGTCGGTGATGAGGTGATCGTGCGTACCCGCGAGGGCTACGCGACCGCGCTCACGGTGCCCGCCACCGCGGTCATTCCCAAGCCCGCCGAGGTGAGCTGGGAGGTCGCCGCCGGATTGCTCGCCGTCGGCGGCACCGCGGTGCATCTCGTCGCCGCGACCGGTGTCGGACCCGGCGATACCGTACTGGTGCACAGCGCGGCCGGAAGTGTGGGCGCGCTGGTGGCGCAGCTCGCGGTGGCGCGGGGTGCGCGGGTGATCGGCACGGCCGCGCCCGCCCGGCATGAGCGGCTGCGTGGTTACGGCGTCGACCCGGTCGAGTACGGTCCCGGATTGATCGACCGCGTAAAGGCTTTGGCCCCGCAGGGTGTGGACGTGGCGATCGACACCATCGGATCCGATGAGGCCGTGGATGTTTCGCTGGAGCTGGTCGCGGACAAGCGGCGCATCGCCACGATCGCCGCCTTCGCGCGCGGCTTCCAGGAGGGCTTTCAGGTGCTCGGTGGCGGTCCCGGCGCTGATCCCGGTACCGAGATTCGCGATGCCGCGTGGCGGGAGTTGCTGCCGCTGGTGGCCGCCGGAAAGCTGGACCTGGTGATCGCCGCGACCTATCCGCTCACCGAGGCCAGGGCCGCGCATGAGTTCGTGATCGCGGGCCATGCGGGTGGAAAGGTTGTCCTGCTGCCCTGATTTCGGCGAATTGTCCCTTCGGGGTGACCCGCTTGGCATATGTTGTTGCCCACAACATATGCCCGCGCGGCCGCAATCCGGTGGCCGCCGCCGGAAAGGGTCACCCTGATGAGGACGAAAAACGCGCTGCCGCGTCAGCATTCCCGCCGCATGCGGTCCGGGACCATCGCTGTCGCCGTGGCACTCTCGGGTCTGCTCACGTTCACCGCGTGCGGATCCAACTCCACCAGCACCACCGAATCGTCCTCCGCACCCTCGGGTGGCGGCGGCAATGGCACCGTCGGGGTCATTCTCCCCGAGACCGCCACCTCGGCGCGCTGGGAATCCTTCGACAAACCCATGCTCCAACAAGCCTTGCGCGCACAGGGATTCGACGCCGATGTGCAGAACGCGCAGGGCGATGTGCAGAAGTTCACCACCCTCGCCGACGGTATGATCGCCAAGGGCGTCAAGGTGCTCATCGTCGCCTCCATCAATAGCGAGGTCGGCAGCGCGGTCGCCGCCAAGGCGAAGAAGGCCGGTATTCCGACCATCGACTACGACCGGCTCAATCTCGGCGGATCCTCGGACTACTACGTCTCTTTCGACAATGTGCGAGTCGGTGAACTCCAGGGCCAGGCGCTGATCACCGCGCTCAAGGACAAGCCCGCCGCGCAGGTCGTCGAGATCGAGGGCGCGCCCACCGACAACAATGCCACCCTGTTCCATCAGGGACAGCTCAAAGCCCTTCAGCCGCTTTATGATTCGGGCGTCTTGAAGCTGGTGCGCAGTCAGGCCATCGACGGCTGGGATAATCAGAAGGGCGGCAGCACCTTCGAGCAGATCCTCACCGGCAACGGTGGCAAGGTCGACGGTGTGGTCGCCGCCAACGACGGGCTCGCGGGCGCGGTCATCACCGTGCTGAAGAAGAACGGGCTCAATGGCAAAGTGCCGGTGACCGGCCAGGACGCCACCGCCGACGGCCTCAAAGCGGTGCTGCGCGGCGACCAGTACATGACGGTCTTCAAGCCGATCAAGGACGAGGCCGAATCCGCCGCGAAACTCGCTGCGGCACTTGCCAAGGGAGATACCGCCGCAGCGGATGCGCTGGCGCAGGGCGTAAGTCAGGATCCCAAGGGTAAGCGTGACGTGAAATCCGTACTGCTGACACCGCAGACGATCACCCGCGCGGACGTGAAGCAGGTGACCGACGCCGGATTCGTCAAGGCATCCGATATCTGCGGCGGCGAGCTCAAGGCCGCCTGCACCGAACTCGGTATCTCCTGACGGTGCCGTAGAGAGCCAGAGAGAACTGCGATGAGTGAGCCGCTACTCCAAATCACCGGCCTGAACAAGAGTTTCGGACCGGTGCACGTACTGCACGATGTGGATTTGACCGTGCCCGCCGGCGAGGTTACCGCGCTGGTCGGCGATAACGGTGCCGGCAAGACCACATTGGTGAAATGCGTTGCCGGAATTCATCCTTCGGACTCCGGAGAGGTGAAGTTCCGGGGTGAGACCGTGCACCTGCGCGGTCCCAAGGATGCGGCGGCGCTCGGGATCGAGGTCGTCTACCAGGATCTCGCCCTGGCCGACAATCTCGACATCGTGGCCAATATGTTCCTCGGTCGCGAACGCGGCAAACCCTGGCTGCTGGACGAGGCGAGTATGGAGGAGGCGGCCCGCTCGACGCTCGCCTCACTGGGGGTGCGAACGGTGAAATCCGTTCGCACACCGGTCGCTTCGCTCTCGGGCGGGCAACGCCAGACCGTTGCCATTGCCAAGGCCGTGCTGTGGAACAGCAATCTGGTACTGCTGGACGAACCCACCGCGGCACTCGGCGTGGCACAGACCCGGCAGGTACTCGATCTGGTGCGCCGCCTGGCCGAACAGGGTCTGGGCGTCGTACTGATCAGCCATAACCTGGCCGACGTCTTCGAGGTCGCCGACCGCATCGCCGTGCTCTACCTCGGCCGCATGGCCGCCCAGGTGCGCACCGCCGATGTCACGCACAGTCAGGTGGTGGAGTTGATCACCGCCGGTCGCTCGGGTGACCTCGGCCTGGCCCGACCGGAAGCAGCGGTGCTGTGAGCGAGAAAGTCACTGATATGAACCAGGTTTCGGAGCAGTCCGATACCGCGATCACCGACTTCGGGATCGACACCACCACACGATCAACCCGAGAAGCGGTGGGGGAGTACCTCGCCCGATTGAGGGGAGGCGAGATCGGCTCCCTCCCAGCGTTATTGGGGCTGGTCGCGCTGGTGGTGTTGTTCTCGGTGATGTCGGATGTGTTCTTCTCGCTGAACAATATCGCCAATCTGCTCGCGCAGGGCGCGGGGCAGACCATCATCGCCATCGGCATCGTCTATGTGCTGTTGATCGGGGAGATCGACCTGTCGGCGGGTACGGCGTCCGGAGTGGCGGGCGCCGTGCTGGCCATGCACTACGTGCACGACGGGAATCTGTTGACGGGTATGGGGTCGACGGTGTTCTTCCTGTTCAACGGTCTGCTGGTGCTGGCGGCGATATTGGCTGGGCTGCTTCGGATCTGGCCGGGCGTGGCCATGTCGCTGCTGGGTGTGCTGATCACCGTGATCGGGTTCAAAGCGAATCCTTGGGTGGAGATACTGCTCGCGGTGTGTGTGGGCGCGGCCATCGGATGCATTACCGGATTCCTGATCGCCAAGATCGGTATGCCGTCGTTCGTGGTGACGCTCGCGCTGTTCCTGGCCTGGCAGGGCGTGATTCTGCAGCTCATCGGTGAGGGCGGTGTGCTCGGCATCAGCTCATCGCATGTGCTCGATCAAGTGGCGAACGGGAATCTGTCCACGGTGGGCAGTTGGGTGCTGTTCGTGGTGGCGGCCGGCGGGTACGCGGCGGTCACGCTGGGCGGGCATGTGATGCGCCGTCGACGGGGACTGGTGACCCAGCCGACCCCACTGGTGGTGGCGAAAGTGTTGGCGCTCACCGTATTCGCGGCGGTGGTGACCGCATGTCTCACCGTCAACCGGTCCCCGAGCAACCTGATCGTCATCTCCGGTATTCCGTATGTGGTGCCGATTGTGCTGGCACTGCTGGTGGCGGGAACCTTCGTACTCAATCGCACCCGATACGGCCGTCACATCTACGCCGTGGGTGGTAATGCCGAGGCGGCCCGCCGTGCGGGCATCAACGTAACCCAGTTGCGCGCAAGCGTTTTCGTGATCTGCTCGTCGTGTGCGGCGGTCGGCGCGATCGTGTACTCCTCCAAGGTCGGTTCGGTCGATCCGCAGGCGGGTGGCCTCAATACCCTGCTGTTCGCGGTCGGCGCGGCCGTCATCGGCGGTACCTCCCTCTTCGGTGGCAAGGGCCGAGTGGCCGATGCGGTCATCGGCGGTGCGGTGCTGGCCGTCGTCTCCAATGGTCTGGGCCTGCTGCAGCAACCGGCGGCCGTGGTCTCCATCGTCACCGGCCTCGTGCTGCTGCTCGCGGCGACCGTCGACGCGCTGTCCCGGCGCCGAGCGGTGGCACAGCGATGAGCCCGACACCCGCCCATGCGTGCAATGCCTCCGCGCACAGCCGGATCACCTGCGGCGCGGGCCGGAAGACGCGCGGCGGAGCGGCGAACACGCATAGCGCAGGAAGGTCCCCGGGCGCGGCAATGGTATTGCTAAGTCCATGACCGTCGCCCGCCCGGACGAGGTGCGCCGCTTCAACCGGTCCAGCCTCCTACGGCTGCTGCATACCGGAGGCCCCACCACCCGGGCGGCACTCGCCACCGCGTTGGGACTCAATCGATCCACAATAAAGATGCTGGTCGACGGCTTGGCCGAGGCCGGACTGGTGGAGGAGCGAGTCCCGCGCCTGGCCGGTGGTGCCGGGCGGCCGTCGCTGCTCGTGCTGCCGCAACCGCAGGCCGCGGTGGTGCTGGCGGTGGATGTGCGTGCCGAGCACGCCGGAATCGCGCTGGTCGGCTTCGGCGGGCAGGTGCTCGGGCGCAACAGCTGGAATCTGCATGGGCGGCAACGGGAACCGGAAGAGGTGATCACCCACGTCGCCGAATCCGCGGCCCTGCTCGCCGATGATCTCGGGCTGCGACCCTTGTCCGCGGGGGTTTCGGTGCCGGGCGTGGTGCGCCGCGCCGACGGGCTGGTGCGCGCCTCGGAGAACCTGCACTGGACCGAAGTGGCGCTCGGTCAGCGGCTGGGCGCGGTGCTGGAACTACCGGTCGTGGTCGGCAATGATGCCGAATTCGGTGCGCTCGCAGAGCATGTGCGCGGTGCGGGCAAAGGCGCGAGCGACGCGGTCTTCGTCTCCGCCGATGTCGGGGTCGGCGGCGGCCTCATCGCACAGGGCGCACTACTGCGCGGCTCGGCGGGCTACCTCGGCGAAATCGGCCATATGACAGTGCGACCCGGCGGCCGCCCCTGCCACTGCGGCAATGAGGGCTGCTGGGAAACCGAGGTCGGCGAGGCCGCCCTCTGCCGCGCCCTCGGTCTGCCCGAACACGGCCCGCGCGGCGCGATCGTCGCCGAACTCCGTGCCCTGCAAGACGATTGCGACACCCGCCTCGCCGAATACCTGAACTGGCTCATCCTCGGCCTGGTCAATGTGGTCAATATCCTCGGCCCCGAACTGGTGGTCCTCGGCGACCTCTTCACCGCCCTGCCCGACGCGACGGTCGCCGAGGTCGGCGAACAGGTCCGCCGCCGCAGCATGGTCAGCCGTGCCCTCGGCGGCGTCCGCGTCGAAAAGTCCCGCCTGGGAGCCGATCTGAAACTCCTGGGAGCAGCTGAGGCCGCCTTCGCCGGAGTCCTGGCCGCGCTGTAGATCCGTGGTGTTGAATTCAGGCATGGAGCAGCTTCCCGAGGACTGGCAGCGCGGTCTGGTGATCGTCGCGCACCCCGATGACATCGAGTACGGTGCGGCCGCCGCCGTGGCGCGATGGACGAGGCAGGGCAAGGACATTCGCTATGTCCTGGTCAGCAGTGGTGAGGCCGGGATTGCGGGACTGCCGCCCGCAGAAGCCGGTCCACTCCGCGAGGATGAGGAGCGGGCCGGCGCCAAGATCGTCGGCGTCAGCCAGGTCGAGTTCCTCGGATATCCGGACGGGCAGATCCAGGAGAGCCTCGCCCTGCGCCGCGACCTGGCCGGCGCGATTCGCCGCCATCAACCGGAGTTGGTGGTGCTCTTCAACTTCGGCGATGTCTGGGCGCGCGGCTACGCCAACAGCGCCGATCACCGCGCCGTCGGCCGCGCCGGTCTCGACGCTGTCTCCGACGCAGGCAACGAATGGATCCACACCGAACTGAACCTGCCCCCGCACTCTCCACGCTGGGCCGCCGTCTACGGCGTAGCCGACGGCAGCCACGGCCTGGACGTCACCGACACCATCGAAATCGCCGTCGAATCCCTCTCCGCCCACCACCGCTACCTCGCCGCATTGAGCGATCAACCGGTAGCCGACCAAGCCCGAGCCGTAATCGACATGACCGCAGGCCCCAAAGCAGGCTTCCCCGCCCCCCGAGCCCTCTCCTTCGAGCTCTACCACTTCGGCTAGCCCCAACTTCGATGTAATGGCGCTGGTAAACGCCGAGTAGCGCCCTGCGCCATTACATCCAAGTCGCGCCGGCCCCTCGCGCTCGATCAGCCCTCGTCATCCCGGCAGGCTTTCGGCAGGGATCCGCACCGGCCGTGTGTCGTCGAGATTCGTGGATCCCGGCCAAAAACGCGCCGGGACGGCGGAGAGCTCCGATGCCGGGCAGTGGAATGGGCTGTGCGCGGCGGTGTTGGTGGGCCGAGGTGCGAGGTTCGGCGGGAGGGTGTGGGAAGCTTCGCATGTGCGAGTAGCTGTGGTTTCCGGGCCTGATCCGGGACATGCGTTTCCGGCGATCGCCCTGTGCCTGCGGATGCTGGCGGCGGGTGATGAGCCGGTGCTGTTCACCAGTCCGCGCTGGTTCGATGCGGCGCAGCGGGCCGGCATCGGGGTGCGGCGATTGAAGGGGCTGGCCCCGCGCGCCGAGGATGACGATTCGGACGCCGGAGCGCGCATCCATCAACGGGCGGCATTTATTTCGACCGAGATCCTGCCCGAGTTGAGCGCCATGCTGCCGGAGCTGGTGGTGTCGGATGTGCTCACCGCCGGCGGCGGAATGGCGGCCGATCGGCTCGGGGTGCCGTGGGTGGAGTTGTCACCGCATCCGCTGTACCTGCCGTCGAAGGGCTTGCCGCCCATCGGAAGTGGGCTCGCGCCGGGGGAGGGGATGCGTGGACGTGCCCGGGATTCGGTGCTTCGCACCTTCACCGCCCGCGATATTCGTCGCGGTGAACTGCAGCGCAGCGCGGCACGCGCGAGTATCGGTCTGCCGGAACATGATCCGGGCCCGGCCGCGCGCCTGATCGCCACCCTGCCCGCGCTCGAGATGCCCCGTCCGGACTGGCCGGAGAACGCGCACCTGGTCGGACCGCTGCTCTGGGAACCGACCGACCGCATCCTGGACCTGCCGCCCGGCGACGAACCCTTGGTCATGGTCGCTCCCTCCACCGCACACACCGGTGTCGCGGACATGGTCGAAACCGTGCTGGCCGGACTCGAAGGCGCGGGCGTCCGAGTCGCCGTCTCCACCCTGGACACCCCGCCCACGACGCTACCCTCCTGGGCCACAGCCGGTTTGGGCCGTCAGGACGAACTGCTCCGCCACGCCGCGGTGGTAATCGGCGGCGGCGGCCACGGCCTGCTCGCCAAATCCCTCCTCGCGGGCGTCCCCGTCGTCACCATCCCCGGTGGCGGCGACCAATGGGAACTCGCGAATCGCGCAGTCCGCCAAGGCAGTTCGATCCTGGTCCGCCCTCTCACCCCCGAAGCCGTCCGCGACGCGGTCAAGCAGATCCTCGACGATCCCGCCTACACCACCGCCGCCCAATCCGCCGCGGCCGGAGCGACAGTCGTCTCCGACCCGGTCCAGATCTGCCACGACATCCGCGACGCCGCCCACGCCTAGGCTGCCGGGCGCGCGCATTTCGAGCGGCGTGCGCTCCTCGAGATGCCGCCTCTCGTCATCCCGGCGTGCTTTTGGCCGGGATCCACTGTGGCGTCGGCTCCAGCTGGTTTCGGAGCTTCCCGGCCGTGGCGTAGGCTCGCGGCCGTGCGATTGATGGAGTTCCAGGAGCTGTTGCATACCGAATTCGGTACGGCGCGTGGTGATGCGCTGCTCAGCGATCATGTGCTGCCGCGGATCGGGAAGACGGGGGCGCAGGCCATCGACTCGGGAATCGATCCGCGTGATGTGTGGCGGGCGTTGTGCTCGGAATTCGATGTGCCGAAGACCCGGTGGTGAGGATCTACTCGTCCGGGTGGGTCTTCTTCGCGTAGTGCCGGGTGGCCTTGGCGCGATTACCGCAGGTCGCCATCGAATGCCAGCGGCGGGTGCCGTTCTTCGAGGTGTCGTGGAACCAGAGCACGCAATTGGGGTGCGCGCACTGTTTGACGCGGTCGGGGGCCGCGGCCAGCAGATTCAGTAGATTGTCGGCGGCCAGCCAGGCGGGGAACCATTCGGCGTGCCGGACATCGGGTTCGGCGGTAGGGCCGGCGGGGGTGAGGGTGCGGCGGATGCGGCCGTGCTCGAGCACCCTATTGAGATCATCGGCGGACTCACCGCGAACCGTGCGCAGAATCGCCTCGCGAGCGGCGACGACGGCGCGCAGCATGGGCGCGTCGGCCTCGACGGCGAGGTCGTTCTCGGCCAGCCATCGACGCAGTCCCGCGACATCGGTGAGCAGATCCTGCGGTCCGCCCGCGTCGATCCAGCGGGTGTTGAGCAGGTCCAGCGCGATCGGTTCGCCGAGGTGGGGGCGTGGAACAGGCACGCTTGAGAGTAACTGCCGGAGTTCTGTCATTGCGGGAACGCCTCCTCTCTAACCGGTGTTAATCATTTTGAAGGTTGACAGCAGGATCGCTGCGCCGCTATTTTCTAACCAGTCAAACAATAATTAATAGTTAAATCTTCCCGGAGGGCTCATCATGACCGCACCCGCGCTCGCCACCGGCCACATCGGCCTCAATGTCACCGACCTCGACCGCTCGGTCGACTTCTACCGCCGCGCACTCGGCCTCGAAGAACTCGGCGCGGGCGGTGAGGGCGGGCAGCGCTTCGCCTTTTTCGGCGCGCAAGGCAAGCTACAGGTAACCCTGTGGCAGCAGAGCGACGGCGAGTTCTCCGCGAAAACCCCGGGGCTGCACCATCTTTCATTCCAGGTCGACAGCATCGAGCAGGTGCGTGCGGTCGAGTCGGTGCTGAAGGAACTGCGGGTGACCTTCGCGCACGACGGCGTGGTGGCGCACGGCGAGGGCGTGGCCTCCGGCGGCATCTTCTTCACCGATCCGGACGGGATTCGCCTGGAGGTGTACGCGCCCACCGGTGCCGAACACGCCCCGGCTCCGAGCGGCGCGGCTCCCACCTGCGGCTTCTTCTGAACCGGAATATCCGGGACCGCCTCGGAATTCGCTAGATCGGGTCGATCGGCCCGCCGACAGGAGCGCACCATGACCATCGCCTATCACCCCGGTGAGCTGGCCGTGCAGGAACGGCTGGGTCAGGCCGATATCGCGCAGCGGGTCGGCCGCATGATTCGTGCCGAAATTCCCTCGGCCGCAGCGGAGTTCCTGGCCGCGCAGCCGATGGTCGTGCTGGCCGCCGCCGATGCCGCGGGCGCGCTCTGGGCGAGTCCGCTGGTGGGCCCGGCCGGATTCGCGCGGGCGATCGGCGATCGTTCGATAGTCGTGGACGCGCTGCCGGCCTCCGGTGACCCGCTCGCCGAATCACTGCGTGGTGCACGGCATGTCGGCCTCATCGCGCTGCAGCCGCAGCTGCGCCGCCGCATGCGGGTCAATGGCCGTGCCGAGCCGACCGCGACGGGCGTGCGGATCGAAACCGATCAGGTGTACTCCAACTGCCCGAAGTACATCTCGCGCCGCGATATCGAAGACTGGTCGGAGACCGGTGCCGCGGCGGCGCGCTCGTCGAATGCGCTCGATCCCGCTCAGCAGCAGGCGATCTCGGCGGCGGATGCCTTCTTCATTGCCTCCGCCGACCCGAACGGCAATGCCGACGCCTCCCATCGCGGCGGCAATCCAGGCTTCCTGCAGGTACTTTCACCGACCCGCCTGCGCTGGCCGGACTATCGCGGCAACTCCATGTTCATGACCCTGGGCAATATCGCCGCCGACCCGCGCTGCGGACTGCTCATCCCCGACTGGCGCACCGGCACCACCCTGCAACTCACCGGAACCGCCGCAATCACCTGGGATGAAACGGTATTCACCACCGGGGCGCAATGCGCCATCGACTTCACCCTCACCCGGGTGGTGGAGATCTCCGGCGCGACCCCGCTGCGCTGGAGCGATCCCGAACTCTCACCCGTCAACCCGTGAAAGGACTCGTCATGCGACCCCCACTGCCACCCTTCGATCAGGAGTCCGCCGAACTCAAGGTCCGCGCCGCCGAAAACGCCTGGAACACCCGCGATCCCGAGAAGGTCGCCCAGGCGTACACCGAGGATTCGGTATGGCGCAACCGCGACGAGTTCATGACCGGCCGTGCCGAGATCGTGGATTTCCTGAAGCGCAAATGGTCCACCGAGAACGGTTACGCCCTGCGCAAACAACTCTGGAGCTTCCACGACAACCGCATCGCGGTGCGCTTCCAATACGAATGGCACGACGAGTCCGGCCAATGGTGGCGCAGCTACGGCAACGAACTCTGGGAATTCAGCCCCGAGGGCCTGATGTCCCGCCGCGAAGCCAGCATCAACGACACCCGCATCGCGGAATCCGATCGCCGCATCTTCGGTACGCGCAGCTCCGAAGACGACGAATGGTTACTGCCGCTCGAATGAGCCGCGAGGAACCGGGTTTTCGGGGCGGTGGTCTGCCGGCGCTTTCGACCAGCTCATCGAAAGCGCCTGTCCCGCTCGGCCATCGCGGCGGGCAGTGCCGCGATGGCCAGTGGGGCGGGTGAATGCCGCGGCGGAATTGCCTCGGCCCCATCAATACTCGGTGATCTTGCGCCCGCACGGCAGCCTGCCCGCACCCCTCATCCCGGTGGTGCCAGCACCACCGCCTCACCGGCAGCCGTTCCGGCTAGCGCCTGTGCGGGTGGCGAGGGTGCGGCTGGAGCGGATGCGTCAGCTCAATCGACCAGCGCGTGTTCCGCGGATATCGGCGCGACTCGCGCCCGCGCCCGGCGGAACAGAGCGAACGACAGCGCGCCGAAGACCAGGCCGACGACGCAGGCGACCATGAATGCGGTATCGAGTCCATCCACGAAGTGCGCCGGCGGAATTGGATGACCCTCACCGGCGGTGCTGCGGAAGACGGTGCCCAGCACGGCGACTCCCAATGCCAAGCCCAACTGGCGGGCCGTGTTCACCGCGCCCGCGGCTGTTCCGCCCTGTTGCGGCGGCACCGCGGCCATGGCTGTCGACACCAGGGCGGGAGCGTTGACGCCCGCGCCCGCGCCGATCACCACCAGGCCGGGAATCAAAGCGGTCCAGGAGGATCCGGTGCCGACCAAGGTCAGCAGGCCCGCGCCGATGCCGATTACCACCAGCCCGAGGCCGATCGTCCAAGCGGGCGAGGCATCGTGCAGGAAGCGGCCCGTCACACCGGCAACCACGAATGCCGCGGCCGCCATCGGCAGCATGGCCAGGCCGGTGCGCAATGGGCTCATATGCAGCTGCTGCTGCAACCACAGGGAGATCAGTGGTGAGGCGGCGAAGGCCGCGAAGGTTTGCCCGGACGCGCCGATCAGAGTCCCGCCGAAGGTACGGTTGCGTAGCAGCGGCAGTGGGAACATCGGTGCGGCACTGCGGGATTCGATGACTGTGAACAGCACGGCCGCCACCGCACCGGCGACCAGGGCGGCCACGGCGGCGGCATCTGTCCAACCGTGTTCGCCGCCACGGATGATGCCGAAAGTCACCCCGGTCGCCGCGATCGTGAAGGCGGCCATACCGGGCAGATCCGCGCGATGACCCGAATGCCGTTGCGAGACAGGGAAAGCGACCACCGAGAGCGCGACGGTGACCGCCGCGATCGGCAGGTTCACGAAGAAGATCCATCGCCAGGACAGCAGATCGGTGAGCACACCACCCAGCACCACGCCGAGCGCGGCGGCCGCACCGCTCACCGCTCCCCAGGCGCCGAACGCGATACCGCGATCACGGCCGGTGTAGGTGGCGTTCAGCAGCGACAGCGTGGTCGCGAACATGGCCGCGCCGCCGATACCCTGCAGGACCCGTGCGAACACGAGAATGCCGGTGTCCCCGGCCATTCCGCAGATCAGCGAGGAGATTGCGAAGACGGTCAGACCGGCCAGATAGACGGGTTTCGCGCCGAGTCGGTCGGCGAGCGAGCCGATCACCAGCAGTAGCGCCGCCAGCGCCAGGGCGTAGCCGTCGACGATCCATTGCAGGCCGGACAGGCCCGCATCCAGGTCGTCGGCTATCGCGGGCAGCGCGACATTGACGATGGTGACATCGATGAGCAGCATCAGCGTGCCTAGGCACGCGGCGAACAAGGGGAGCCATTTCCGCACGGGGAGCCTCCAGAAAGGGTGAACGATTTCGACGTTCAGCGTGCGACCCGCGTCGCTTTCGGCACACTCGCGGCGGGGTTTTCGTTAGATTCCCTCTATGGCCACCGAATTGCCCGGAGAATCCGCCATTCTCGATGACCTCGACAAGCGAATCGTGCACGGGCTGGTCGTAGATGCGCGTATACCGTTCGCGAAACTCGGTGCCATCCTTGATGTTTCGGAGCAGACGGTGGCGCGGCGCTATCGTGCGATGCGGCAGCGTGGCGTGCTGCACATCTCCGGGCAGATCAATGTGGTCCCGCTCGGGCACGCGCGATGGATTCTGCGCATTCGCTCCACGCCCAGTGGGGCATTCCGGCTGGCGGAGGCGCTGGCGCGACTGCCCGAACTCAGCTGGGTCTCACTGCTCTCCACCGGTTCGGAGGTGATGTGCGTGAGCCGCGCGCGCACCGCGGAGCGGCGAGATGCCTTGCTGCTCAAGCTGATTCCTGGCACCCCGCAGGTGACCGGATTGATCGCGCACGAGGTCATGCACAATTTCCCGCTGGACGAGGACTGGCCGCGCTACAGCGCGATGCTCACCGCCGAGCAGCTACGGGCGCTGGGTCCCGGCCGCCCGGTGCAGGACGCGGCGGTCCTGGACGCACCCGTCGCGCTGACGCCCGCGGACGAGGCCATGCTCGCCATCCTGGCGCGGGACGGCCGCGCGCCCTACGCGCAACTCGCGGCGGCCACGGGCTGGAGTGCGCCACGGGTGGCGCGGCGCATGGCCGAGCTGCTCGAATCCGGGGTGCTGTACTTCGATCTCGATTTCGCGCTCGAACGCATGGGAGTCACTGTGCGCGCGGCGATCTGGCTGCGGGTGCGGCCGGCCGATCTCGCGGCGGTGGGCGCGGCGCTGGCGACCTGTCCGGAGGTCACCTATGTCGCGGCCACCACCGGGCCGACCACCATGACGGCCGCGCTGGTCTGCCGCGACACCGCGCACCTGTACCGGTTCGTCACCGAGCGGCTCGGCGCGCTCGACGGGATCACCGATGTGGAGGTGACGCCGGCGCTGCGGCTGTTCAAGCAGGCGCAGGTGCTGATGGATGCCGGTCGCATCACGCTGGTCCGCTGACCTGTATTACCGCGCGGGGTCGATTCGTGGTCCGGAAAATTTCCGTCCCGCGTGTCGGCGGGTGTGGTGTTTGCCTCGAACACCTGTTCGTTTAAGCTCGGCGTCGGAACTTGTCGGTGGCTCCCTCTAACGTGAGCGCCAACCACAGCACGTGACAACCCGTCGAAAAGGGGAACCAGAGGATGGCACCACAGCCTTTTGACCGCGACAAGGCGCTCGAGCTGGCGTTGGCTCAGATCGAGAAGGGCTTCGGCAAGGGCGCGGTCATGCGCCTCGGCGAGGAGGTGCGCCAGCCCATCTCGGTGATTCCGACAGGTTCCATCGCACTGGACGTCGCCCTCGGTATCGGCGGTCTGCCGCGCGGGCGCGTCGTCGAGATCTACGGTCCGGAATCTTCCGGTAAGACCACCGTCGCCCTGCACGCCGTCGCCAATGCCCAGGCCCTCGGCGGTGTCGCCGCCTTCATCGATGCCGAGCACGCGCTCGACCCGGAGTACGCCCGCAAGCTCGGTGTCGACACCGACGCGCTGCTGGTCTCCCAGCCAGACACCGGTGAGCAGGCCCTGGAAATCGCCGACATGCTGGTGCGTTCCGGCGCCATCGACATCATCGTCATCGACTCCGTTGCCGCCCTGGTGCCGCGCGCGGAAATCGAAGGCGAAATGGGTGACAGCCACGTCGGCCTGCAGGCCCGCCTGATGAGCCAGGCGCTGCGCAAGATGACGGGCGCCCTGAACAATTCGGGCACCACCGCCATCTTCATCAACCAGCTGCGCGAGAAGATCGGCGTCATGTTCGGCTCGCCGGAGACCACCACCGGTGGTAAGGCGCTGAAGTTCTACGCCTCGGTCCGCCTGGATGTGCGCCGCATCGAGACCCTCAAGGACGGCACCGACGCGGTCGGTAACCGCACCCGCGTGAAGGTCGTCAAGAACAAGGTCAGCCCGCCGTTCAAGCAGGCCGAGTTCGACATTCTCTACGGTATCGGCATCTCCAAGGAGGGCTCGATCATCGATATGGGTGTCGAGCACGGCTTCATCCGCAAGTCCGGCTCCTGGTACACCTACGAGGGCGACCAGCTCGGCCAGGGCAAGGAGAACGCCCGCAAGTTCCTGCTCGAGAACAATGACGTGCGGGACGAGATCGAGAAGAAGATCAAGGAGAAGCTCGGCATCGGGGCGGACGTCACCGCCACCGAGGCCCCCGCCGACTTCTGATCCGCATGACCGACAGGTCCACCCCCGAGTCCCGGCCCACCCGGCCGGGGCCCGAGGACTCCCGCCTCGACGCGGTAGAACGCCTCCGCCGCCAACTCGACGCCCTCGAATCCCGCGGCACCCGTTCGCCTTCGAAGCGTTCCGGTTCCCAAGGCGGCTCCGGTTCCCGAGGCTCAGGCACTTCGGGCTCCAGCGCTTGGGATGCCCCCAGCACCTGGGACGACTCCGGCTCTGCCGCAGCCCCCACCCGCTGGACAAATACGGCCGCAGACTCCGACTCCACCAAATGGTCGGAGTCCAGCACCGATTCGACCTCAACTCGCTGGTCCGAATCCGCCGCCGATTCCGACGCCCAACTCTGGGTAGAACGCCGCCAGCCAACCCGCCGCCGGCCGACCGAGCAGCGAGAGGAAGCGCCCCCCACTGACCGAGAAGACGCGGCAACCCTTGCCGCGCAGGACGATTCCGCGGACTCGCGGCGTACTCCGCCCGACAGCCGTTCGCCTCACCCCCGGCGCTCTCTTCGTCAAGGTGACGGCGAAAAACCGACAACCGGTGCGGCAGCAGAAGGTTCCGCCGATCGCGAGCGAACAACTGCGGTTGCCGGCGATGACGAATCGACCGGTGTGCGTCGTGGCCGCCGCTCGCGCCGTCGCGATGAGGATGGCGTCTCGGCAAGCGGTGTGGGGGAAGGCGATTTCGATGAGTCTCGCGAGCGTGGTTCCCGGCGTGGTGGGCGCGGCAGCCGTTCGGGTTACGGCCCGGTCGAGCCGCTGCCCGGTGGCGGTACCGATGCCCAGGCCAAGGAGATCTGCCTGCGTCTGCTCACCGACCGTGATCGCAGTCGCGCCGAACTCGCGGATCGTTTGGCCGCCAAGGGTTACAGCACCGAAGTAGCGGACCGGGTCCTGAATCGCCTCACCGAAGTCGGTCTCATCAATGACGCCGCATTTGCTCAGCAGTGGGTCTACTCCCGCCACACATATTCCGGTAAGGGCAAGAAAGTCCTCGCCGAGGAGCTCCGCCGCAAAGGCATCTCCCAGCAGCACGCCGATGAAGCCCTGGCATCCCTCACCCCCGAGGCCGAGTCCTCTCGCGCCGAGGACCTGGTCCGCCAAAAACTCGGCTCCCTGCCCCCAACCATGGACCGCGACAAGGCAACCCGCCGCCTGGTCTCCCTCCTGGCCCGCAAAGGCTACGACCCCGGGACCGCATTCGGCGTCGTAACCACGGCCCTGCGATCCACCGACTTCCCCGAACCCGTCAGGTCGCGCGGACCCGGCCAGCCGGCCACCTCCCAGACCCCCGCCGAAGCGGATTCCGGCGCAATGGAATCCGCATCCGAACGCGGTACCGGAGGATTCGGATCGGCCGCGCGCGGCACCGGCGCATCCGAAACGACCGAACTCGACGCCGACGCGGCCACCGAGTTGGTCCGCCGCAAACTCCGCACCTTCCCCCCAACCCTGGACCGCCAGAAGGCAATCACCCGCCTGGTCGGCATGCTCGCCCGCCGCGGCTACACCTCATCGATCGCCTTCGCGATAGTCACCCCCGAAGTCGAGGCCGCCGGTTTCACCACGATCGGCAAACCCTCGATGCGTGCTGCCGGCGCCGCCACCGCCGAACCATCCGATTCGTCGCTCGAGGAGTCGGAAGACGCCGAGCCCGATGCGGCCACCGAGTTGGTTCGCCGCAAACTCCGCACCTTCCCGCCGAACCTGGACCGGCAGAAGGTGATCACCCGCTTGGTGGGGATGCTCGCTCGCCGTGGTTACAACCAATCCGCTGCCTACGCACTGGTCAAGGCTGAGCTTGCCGCCGCCGATCTCGACCGGGGTTGACGGTTTGGTCCCCCGAGTGCATCCCCCTCTACCATCCCATTCGGTCGATTCCCCGGGAGAGACGCAACACGGATGTACTCACGCAGGTAAACGTCGAGTAGCCCGCTGTGTGAGTACATCCATGTTGCAGCACCCTGCCGGTCGGTATGTGGGGTAGTTCTCGGGGCGGGCGGCACTTTTGCCGCTATCTCGATGAACGAGCGGGCCAAGTGGCGGCGGAGATCGAGAGGGGTTCAGTGCACGATTCTGCTGTGCGGGCGGGGGCCGCGGCGGGGGCGGCGGGTGTCGGCGCGTTGGGAGGGGCGGGGAGACGCAAAGCGGGGGAGGGGAGTTCGGGGAGTTGGTTGGGGTGCGGGTGGGTGTAGGCGTTTGCGGGCCTCGGAGAGCATGAGGGCGCCGAGGGCGGCGGCGAGGGCGGTGCAGAGGGCGGCCAGGGGGGTGATGCAGGCGAGCAGGAGCAGGCCCAGGCGGAATTGTCTTCGGGCGCTGTCCGCTTCGCTCATGTACAGCAGTATGCGAGGTGGGGATGGTTGTTGTCCGAGGCTCGGGGACATTGGCCCGAAGTCGGGATCGCCAACCCCGCATTCATCCTGGGCAAGCCATCGCTATTTGGTCAGGTCCATGCCGGGGGCCGCGGTGATGGCATTGGCGGGGACCACTGCGCGGGTGCCGCGTTTGCGGGTGCGGAGCCAGCGTTCCAGGCGGGTGGCGATCACGCTCAGCGTGTAGTTGAGGGTGATCATGATGGCGGCGATCACCAGCAGGGCGGGGATGGTGTTCTGTTCGGCCGCGCCGAGCTGTTTACCGGCGCGCACCACCTCCACATAGGTGATCTGGTAGCCGAGGGCCGAATCCTTCAGCGCCACAACCATTTGCGAGACCAGCGCGGGCAGCATGGCGGTAATCGCCTGCGGCAGCAGCACCAGTCGCATGACCTGGTTCTTGCGCAGGCCGAGCGCCACCGCGGCCTCGGATTGCCCGCGCGGCAGCGAGCGGATACCCGAGCGCACGATCTCCGCGATCACCGACCCGTTGTAGATGGTCAGCGCCGTCACCACCGCCGCCAAGGCCAGCTGATCGGACGGGAACACATTGTTCTGCGAGAAGACCGCGAACAGGAAGATCATCAGGATCAGCACCGGAATGGCGCGCGCGAGCTCCACGACCGTCCCGGCGAAAATCCGCACACTGCGATGCTCGGAGAGCCGCAGAATGCCGAACACCATGCCGATCACCAGCGCGAACACAATCGACAGCACCGCTGCCTCGATGGTCCCGCGCAGACCCGGCAGCAGATAGGTGGACCAGATGTCCGCTTCCAGGAACGGCTTCCACTTATCGGCCGCGAACTGCCCCTTATCGCTGAGCGCGCTGTAGATGAACCACAGCACGACCGCCGCCACCACGACGACCCCGCCCGAGTAGATCCGATACCGCAGCCGCGCGCGGGGCCCCGGAGCGTCGTACAGAACCGATGCCGAGCTCATCGCGCAACCTCATATCGTTTGGCCAGCCAGCCGAAGAGCAGGCCGGTGGGCAGGGTCAGCAGCACGAAGCCGAGCGCGAAGATCGCGCCGATGGCCAGTGGTGCGGCCTCGTTCTCGTTCATGGTGTCCATCAGCAGCGCGGCCTCGCCGACACCGATCACCGAAGCGACGGTGGAGTTCTTGGTCAATGCGATGAACACACTGCCGAGCGGGCCGATAATGGCGCGAAATGCCTGCGGCAGCACCACGAGTCGCAGATTCTGCAGGAAGGTCAGGCCGAGTGAACGCCCCGCCTCGGACTGCCCCAGCGGCACCGTATTGATGCCCGAGCGCAGTGATTCGCAGACGAAAGCCGCTGTGTAGACACCCAATCCGAGCACCCCGAACCGAAAGTTGTTCTCCGCGATGTCATTTGTGCCCGCCGGAGCCAGTTTCATGCCGAGCGTCGAGTACAACCCGATCGAGCAGAAGATAACGATCAGCGTAAGTGGCGTATTGCGAAAGATATTGACGTACGCCGTGCCGAGCCACCGCGCGACCGGCACCGGCGCGACCCGCATTCCGGCCACGATCGTGCCCAGAACCAGCGCCAGCACAGCCGAGTACAGCGTCAGTTTGATGGTCACCCAGAATGAATCCAGTAACTGGGTGTGGTAGTCCGAAATCAAGTTGAACACGGCGCGCGCGTCCCTCCGTTCACAGTATTTCTCCGCGAAATACGAAGTGTGCCGGGCGGATTCACCGCCCGGCACATCGGTTCAACTCAGTACCGGTCGACCTGCGGCGGCGCCGGGATCTCGAAACCGGTTCCGGCGAAGTTCTTTTCGAGCGCCGCCTTCCAGGAACCGTCCGCGATCATGGCCTCGATGGCGTCATTGATCTTGTTGCGGATCTCGGTATCGCCCTTCTTGACACCGATTCCGTACTTCTCGGTGGTGAACGGCTTACCGACCACCTTCAGCGCACCCGGCGACTGCGCCGCGTAACCACGCAGAATGATGTCATCGGTGGTCAGCGCGTCCACGGACCCGGACTTGAGCGCCTCCACGCACAGCGAGTACGTGTCGTACTCCTGCAGCTGAACATCCTTGGCGTACTTGTCCTTGATGTTCTGCGCCGGGGTCGAACCCTTCACCGAGCACAGCTTCTTATTGCCGTTGAGCGAATCGGCGCCGGTGATATCGGTATTGTCCGAACGCACCAGCAGCGACTGCCCGGTCACGTAGTACGGACCCGCGAAATCGACCTTCTCCTTGCGCTTATCGGTGATCGAGTAGGTCGCGGCGATGAAATCGACCTGCCCGTTCTGCAGCAGCGTCTCGCGCTGCGCCGACGGCGACTCCTTGAACGTGATGTTCTCCGGCTTCACACCCAGCTTCGCGCCGATGTACTTGGCCACATCCACGTCGAAGCCGCTGAACGAGCCGTCCTTGTTGTGCAGGCCCAGACCCGGCTGGTCGTACTTGATACCGACGGTGAGCTTGCCGTTGGCGGCATTGTCGCCGGCCGACTTGTCGCTGCCCCCACCACATCCGGTGGCGACGACGGCCAGGGCGAGTGCCCCGGCCGCGACCTTGAGTACCTGGTTGAAACGCATCGGGAGTCCTTCTGGTGTAGGGAGATCAGGCTCTGTAGCGATGGATCAATGGCTGAGGATTTTGCCGAGGAAGTCCTTCGCGCGATCGGATTTGGGTGCGGTGAAGAAGGCGTCCGGATCGGTGTCCTCGACAATCTGCCCGTCGGCCATGAACAGCACGCGATTGCCCGCGCGCCGCGCGAAGCCCATCTCGTGCGTGACCACGACCATGGTCATACCGTCCTTGGCCAGCTGCACCATCACCTCGAGCACCTCGGAGACCATCTCCGGGTCGAGTGCGGAGGTGGGCTCGTCGAAGAGCATCACCTTGGGATTCATGGCCAGCGCGCGGGCGATTGCCACTCGCTGCTGCTGTCCACCGGACAATTGCGCCGGATACTTGTCCGCCTGATTGGCGATGCCGACCCGCTCCAGCAATTCCATGGCGTGCTTGCGGGCCTGGGTCTTGTCGGTGCCGCGCACCTTCACCGGCGCGAGCATGACGTTCTCGACAATGGTCTTGTGCGCGAACAGATTGAAGGACTGGAACACCATCCCCACGTCGGCGCGCAGTTTGGCCAGGGCCTTGCCCTCATCGGGCAGGTTCGCCCCGTCGATGGCGATTTCCCCGGAGTCGATGGTCTCGAGTCGATTGATGGTGCGGCACAGGGTCGACTTGCCGGAGCCGGATGGTCCCACCACGATCACGACCTGCCCGGAGGGCACTTCGAGATTGATGTCACGCAGCACGTGCAGCGAGCCGAAGTGCTTGTCCACACTCCGCATCGAAATCATCGGCGCGGACTTGCTGATGGATTCAGGCGCGTCGGTCATGACCTGTGACCTTAGAGGCACTGTGCCCGAAATGCTCGTCTTTGGTCTGAGCGCAGGTACTGTGCCGCGACTCGACACCCTCCCGTAACCGGGGATTGACGCCGCAGTGATCGCGGAGACGCAGGTCACCGCAGCCGGACGGGTTTACGGGCCGCGGAGGCCAACGATTACCCTGGTTGGGTGAATTCGTTGGGGCAGGTTTCAGCACATGACGCGGTCGCCGAGCAGGACGCACGCACCTACGAGGTGCGCACCTACGGCTGCCAGATGAATGTGCACGACTCCGAACGACTTTCGGGCCTGCTCGAAGACGCCGGGTACGTGAAAGCCGACACCGGCGACACCGCCGACCTGGTCGTTTTCAATACCTGCGCGGTCCGCGAGAACGCCGACAACAAGCTCTACGGCACGCTCAGTCATCTCGCGCCGATCAAGGCCGAACGCCCTGGCATGCAGATCGCGGTGGGTGGCTGTCTCGCGCAGAAGGACCGCGACACCGTCGTCAAGAAGGCGCCGTACGTGGACGTGGTGTTCGGCACGCACAACATCGGCTCACTGCCGGTGCTGCTCGAGCGTGCCCGGCACAATGAAGAAGCCCAGGTCGAGATCATCGAATCGTTGGAGGCGTTCCCCTCCACGCTGCCCGCCAAGCGCGAATCCGCGTATGCCGGATGGGTGTCGATCTCGGTGGGCTGCAACAACACCTGCACGTTCTGCATCGTGCCGGCGCTGCGCGGTAAAGAGGTCGATCGACGGCCCGGCGATGTGCTCGCCGAGGTGCAGGCACTGGTCGATCAGGGCGTTATGGAGGTGACGCTGCTCGGGCAGAACGTCAATGCCTACGGTGTCTCCTTCGCCGATCCCTCCGAGGAGCGTGATCGCGGGGCGTTCGCGAAACTGCTGCGCGCCTGCGGTGCGATCGAGGGTCTCGAGCGGGTGCGGTTCACGTCCCCGCATCCCGCAGAATTCACCGATGACGTCATCGAGGCGATGGCTGAAACACCCAATGTTTGCCCGCAGTTACATATGCCGCTGCAATCCGGCTCGGACCGGGTGCTCAAAGCCATGAAGCGCTCGTACCGCAGCACCAAATTCCTCGGCATCATCGAGAAGGTGCGCGCCGTAATGCCACACGCGGCCATCACCACCGACATCATTGTCGGCTTCCCGGGTGAGACCGAGGAGGATTTCCAGGCCACCCTGGATGTGGTGCGAAAGGCGCGTTTCACCAGCGCCTACACCTTCCAGTACTCCATCCGCCCCGGCACGCCCGCCGCGGAGATGCCCGATCAGCTGCCCAAGGAAGTGGTGCAGGAGCGCTATATGCGACTCATCGCACTGCAGGAGCAGGTCTCGCTGGAAGCCAATCAGGAACTCATCGGCACCACCGTCGAACTGCTGGTCGCGGAGGGGGCGGGCAAGAAGAACGCCGTCACCGCCCGGATGAGCGGTCGCGCACGTGACGGTCGCCTGGTGCACTTCCGGCCGCCGGCGGACCTGCCCGCGGGCTCGGAAATCCGGCCGGGTGACATTGTCACCGTCGCGGTCACCGAGGCCGCGCCGCATCACCTCATTGCCGACGCACCTGTGCAATCCCATCGCCGCACCGCCGCCGGCGACGCCCACGAACGCGGCATCACGCCCAAAACCGCTCCCATCGGCGTCGGCCTCGGTCTCCCCAGCATCGGCAAGCCTCTCGTCGTCGAAACCGCCGCAGCGGGCTGCGGTTCCGAATGCGGCGCGTGATCCGACACCGCGTAGTAGCCGGATTTCGGGCCGGGGCATGATGGGGCGACACCACTCCCGCATGACTCAGGATCACCACAAATGACCGAGCAGCAGTCCAATGGCCCCGACGACTCCCGCGATTCTCGCGGCCCCGCTCCGGATCCCGGCGCGGCGGGTGACTCGGCCGCGCGTCAGTCCGATGATGTCGCTGGGATGGGCTCGGCGCGTGAACCTTCCAGCGGCTCAGTGTCAGACCCAGACGCGAACGGCGATTCCGCCGCGAATGGGCAGGGCGCCACGCCCGCACCGGCCGGAGCTCGGGAGCAGGCGGAAGATTCAGCCGCACAATCAGATTCGGCGCGCGATGACGTGCCCGAGGCGAATGAGGAGACCATGAAGTCGGCCGAGGAAAGTCAGGACTTCGAGCAGTTCCGGGCCGATCTGGAGGCCGTCGAGCGCAAGATCGCGGGCGAGATCGATCCCGGCGCGCGCGCCATGGTGGTCGCCGGTGCGGTCTTCCTGCTGCTGTTCTCGCTGGTGCTGCCGCATGCGGGCACGGCACGCGGATTCGACGTGATCATGTATGACGCGGCCGCCAAGGCCGAGCACATCGGATTGCCGTCGCGGGTCTTCGAATGGTTCGTCGTGGTCTTCGGTATCGGCTTCTCACTGCTCGCGCTGGTCACCCGGCGCTGGGTGCTGGCCTGGATCGCGGTCGCCGGATCGGCCATCGGCAGCGTCTTCGGCGTCTTCTCCATCTGGCATCGGAACACCCCGGGCCTGGGCAACTATCACGGCGCGGGACCGGGCGCGGGCCTGATCCTGGCCACCGTCGCGATCATGGTGCTGACCTTCCACTGGATTCGCGTGGTCTGGAGCCGCACCTCGGTGCAGCTGGCCGCCGAGGAACAGCGCCGGATCGCCGCCGCCGAAGCCGAGGAACGCGACCGCCGCCGTCTCTTCGGCGACAAGTAGCTTCCCGCGAGCCCGGCGGCAACCCGATGTGGTTGCCGCCGGGCCGCTTTCGTTCTCGGAGCTATACCCGGGCTCGCTCCCGCGCGAGGGCGCGGTCCCGCTGCTCCTCGAATCGGGGGATCTTCACCTGCTCCAAATCCGTGAGGAAGGCCGCCAGCCGTTCCCGCGCCTGCTCGCCACGCGGGCCGAAATCATTGCGCCCGAAGATATTCCACTGCCGGATCACCGGCATGAGTACCTCCTCGAGATGCTGGCGTAGATCGTAGACGCCGTGCTTGGCCATCAATACGCCGTGCCGCCGGAAATTGGGCATACCGGTGCCGGGCATCCGGAAATTCTCGACAATCAGATCGATGGCGTCGATCGCCTGATCCGGCACCAATTCCAGTGCCGCACCGCACATCGCGCGATAGAAGATCATGTGCAGGTTCTCGTCGAGGGCGATGCGTTGCAGCATGCGCTCCGCGATCGGATCGTCGCAGATCTTCGCGGTATTGCGATGGCTGATCCGGGTGGCGAGCTCCTGGAAGCTCACATAGGCGACCGAGAACAGGAATCCGGAGTGGTCGGCGCCGGGTGCCTGTTCGGGTAGCGGCGCGAATCCGTTGGTCATGTGGATCATTCGGTCGTTCTCCAGCGCGACCGGATCGACGCCGCGAGTCACGACCAGGTAATCGCGAATGGCGATACTGTGCCGGTTCTCCTCCGCGGTCCAGCGCCCGACCCAGGATCCCCACGCGCCGTCCTGGGAGAAGTTCTCGGCGATCTCCCGGTGATAGGAGGGCAGGTTGTCCTCGGTGAGCAGATTGGTGATCAACGCGGCCTTGGCGACCTCGGACAATTTGGATTGCGATGGATCCCAGTCGTCGCCGCCGAGCATTGCGAAGTTACGGCCCTCATCCCAGGGGATGTAATCGTGCGGATGCCAATCCTTGAATACCGACAGGTGCCGATCGAGAGCCTGTCCTGCGATCGGCTCGAGTTCGGTGAGAATCTCCCGCTGCGTCAGATCCCGTGGCAATGTCGTTGTCCGCCTTTCCGCTTGGCTGAATCGGCCGTTCGTGAATGCAGTCAATACGCTGCTTGCCGTTCAGATTTCGCAGTAGGGCCGAAGGTCCCCAGCGTCAGTGCGTCACGTCATAGACCGAAGTCCATCCTGTTTTCGGACGCGGCCAGAATGTAGGCGCCGAGCAGGTCGTATTCCGGGGCATCGACGCCATCGTCGAGTGGGACCGACACCGCGACCGTGCCCTCCTCCTCGCCGACAAACAACGCCGGATCATTGCAGTCGGCGAAACCGATGGCATCGATCCCGGCGAAGGCCGCGCCACCACACCAACCATGGTCCGCGACAACGAGATCCGGCAGCGCCGCACCCGCCTGCTCCAATGCCGCCAGCACCAGCCGGATCGGCCGATCGGAGTGCGTATGCACCGATCCGCCCGCATCCCCGAGCGTCGCGACCCCCAGAAAGGAGTCGACCTCGAGCCGCTGCCACCCGTGCCGGGTATACCCGTCGTATCCCGAACCCGCCCCGACCTCGACCACCGTCCCTCCGGCCTCGGTCAACGCCGCCGCAAGCCGCTGATAAAGCCGAGCCAAAGTCCGCGGATGCCCGGTCGCGAACAGCACCCGCTGCTTCTCCCGCAATGCCTTGTCGAACCGCGCCGCATACCGATCCAGCGCCGCCACAGTCAGTTCCGGATCAATGGTGTCCACCCCGTGCCGAAAACTCGCCCGCGGATCCACCCCGACTTTCTGCGCCATCAACTCCAAAATCGCATCCTGATCCCACCCCCGCCCGGGATTCAACCCGAACATGTAATCCGGATCCCGATAAGCCAACCGCTGATAGTGATCCAAATTGTTCTCCCGAGGCGTAGCCACCTGCCCCGCCATCCCCGTCGCCAGCAAATGCGCGACAACCTCTTCCCGAGTAGGTCCCATACCCCACCCTAACCACACCCCGCCGCCCGCCGCCCCGTTCCCCTTGCCCCCCAACACAATCCACCCACCCCGAACGCACCCACCTCGAACCCACCCGACCTCGCCCGCCCCCGAGCCAACCCTTTGAACCTCGGCTACCCATCCCGCTGACACCGCGCCCGCTCTCCACCTACCGACCGGCAGGGCATTCACTACGTGCATGTAACTACGCAGGGGTCTACTCGGCGTTTGCCGGCGTCATTACATGCATGCGGATGGGAATGGGAGGAATCTGGCAGTGGGGCGGTCAGGAGTGGCCGCGATGGCGACAAAACCGGCATGGCAATCGGGCGAATCCGGCGCGGCGCACCAGGATTCACCTACCGACCGGCAGGGTGCCTGCCGAGTGTGCGGTTATGGCGGGCGAGTGTGCAGCTGTGGCGGGGAAAAGGACAAAACACCGCCGTGAGTGCACACTCGGCATATCGGTTGGGGCATCACGGGTATGCCCTGGGATCGGATCGCGGTTCGGGGCCGCCCAATGCGGCGACGGTTGCATTTTGTGCCTGCGATTTCCGTGGCAAAGCAGGTATCGCTGGGCGCGTCGCCTGCCGTACCCGACCTGAGCTACCGGACTACGCCCGGATCGTCCCGTTTTCGACGGGAGGACTGGCCGTGGTTGCCTTCTCGAGCCAAAGACTAAAGACAAAGACACCAAAACAGACCCTCGCGGGGTTGGACGATTGATCACCGGGAACTGACCGAGGCGACACGCCGTGGGTGGCCACGGTGAGTTCCCGGTGAGCGCACGTCCAGGTCGGGGTGGGGTTTTTGTCCTGTTTTTTCTCGTCTTGTTTCTTTTGGTCTTGTTCTTTGAAGCTCTTGCTCGCCTCGGGCGGGTCAGCGTTGGCTGACCGCGCCTTCGGCGGCCTCTGCCCATTCACGCCACTGCTTCGCCTGCTCCAATGCCTTCTCCGCGTCCCGGGTCTTCCCCGCGGCCTGAGCCTTTGCGGCTTGTTCCTCGAACTGGGCGACTCTCTCGCGGAATTGTGCCGCGCGGGCCATGGCTTCGGGGTCGCTGCGGCGCCATTGGGCGTCTACCGCGTCGCGGACTCGCTTTTCGACTGCGCGGAGGCGGGCTTCCAGGTCGTGGATGCGTTCGCGGGGGACCTTGCCGATGGCGTCCCATTTTTCTTGGAGGTCGCGCAGGGCTGCTCGGGCGGCGTCGAGATTGGTTTCGGGGTTGAGGTTTTCGTAGTGGAGGAGGAGTTCTTCCTTGGCGGTGGCGTTCTCTTCGAATTCGGCGTCGCGTTCGGAGGCCGCGGAGTTGCGGGCTGCGAAGAAGACGTCTTGGGCGGATTTGAAGCGTTTCCAGAGTTGTTCGTCGGCTTCGCGGGGGGCGCGTCCGGCTGCTTTCCAGTCGGCGAGCAGGTCGCGGAAGAGGGCGGCGGTGCCTGCCCAGTCGGTGGATCCGGCGAGTTCCTCGGCGCGGACGCAGAGCTCTTCCTTGTGGGTTTTCGCTGATGCGCGTTCGCGATCCAGTTCGGCGAAGTGTGCGCCGCGACGGCGGTTGAATGCCTCGCGGGCCTTGGAGAAGCGCCGCCACAGTGCATCGTCGACCTTGCGGTCCACTCCGCGGATGGTCTTCCATTCGTCGAGGATTTCCCGGAGGCGGTCGCCCGCGACCTTCCACTGGGTGGACTCGGTGGCGATGTGTTCGGCCTCGGCGGCGAGGGCTTCTTTGCGCTCGGTTTGCTCGTGCCGGGAGCGTTCCTTCTCTTCCTTGGCGTGTGCTGCCGCCTCGTCGGAGTGCTCGATAATGGCTTTCAGCCGCTGGGTGAGTTCGTCGATATCGCCGATTACGGCGGCTTCGGGCAATGTTTCGGCAAGCGCGGTGGCGGCGGTTTTCGTCTTGCGGGCGTCGGTGCCGGCGGCGAGCCGGGCTTCGAGCAAGGCCACCTCGGTGGCCAGATCGTCGAAGCGGCGGCCGAAGTGGGCCAGGCCCTCGGCGGCGTCACCGGCTTGCCAGGAGCCGATGACGCGTTCGCCCTCGGTGGTCTTGACCCAGGCCGTGCCGTCTTCGTCGACTCGTCCCCACTGGCTGGGGTCGCTCGCGCTCGGGACCACCATCTGATGCGGGTGCTGGGCCGCCGGGCCGGGAGTGGGCTTGACGGCGTGTGGTTTGGGGGCTCCCGGTTTGCGCGGTGCGGGCCCCGGGCGGGGTCCGGCGGCGGTGGCCGGTGACGGACGCTGGGCGGCGCCGGGCTGGGGCGTCGAGGTCGGTTCCGACTGGGTCGCCTTCTCGTTTCCGCTGTTGTCGCTCATAGCTCCTCGTCCCTGCCGCGCGTCACGGCTGCCTGGTTACGCCCTAGCTCATCGGTCTAGCTCATCCCATTCAACCAGGCTGGGATGCGAAATGCTGTCTTTGAGGCCACCTCCGTGGCGCGGCGACTCAGGTGGGGTGGGGCTGGTGAGGCACGGTAGCGCTACGGTTGACGGCGTGTTCTGTGTTGCGTCGCTGGTTCCCTCACCGCCCGCCCTGGTGCCCGAGCTGGGGGGTGCGGCAGGCGCGGCGGCCGACAGTGCCGTGACGGTGTTGCGCGGCGCGGTCTTGAAAGCCGTCGGAGAGCTGGCCGGCCAGGCGAAACGCTGGATTGTGGTCGGCGTGGCGGAGTCGGACGGTGTCTTCGATGCGGAGACGGCGGGCACATTCCAGGGATACGGCGTGGATGTGCGAATCGGTTTGTCCGAGTCCGCGAATCTGGAGAATCCCGATCGGGGATTGCCCTTGCCGGTGCTGATCGGCGGCTGGTTGCGCGAGCAGGTCGCCCCGGATGTGGTGGCGGTGGCGCGTCTGGTCGCCGCGGACGCATCCGCGCAGGAGTGCCTGGCGTACGGCGCGCGGTTGCGTGCCGAGCTGGATTCGGCAACCGACCGGTATGGCGTATTGGTTGTCGGCGACGGTGCGGCAACCCTTTCCCTCAAGGCTCCGCGCTACCTCGACGAGCGGGCGGAGGCCGTCCAAGCCGAGATCGATCGCGCGCTGTCGTCGGGCGACCGGACCGCTATCGCGGACCTGGACCAAAAGCTATGTGCCGAACTGGATGTCGCGGGCCGCCCCGCCTTCCAGGTCCTGGCCGGACTCTTCACTGCGGAGCGCACCGACCCTCGAGTCGAAACCCTCTATGCCGCAGCCCCATTCGGTGTCGCCTACCATGTGAGCGTCTGGTATCCGGGCGCCGCGGCATGATCACTCCGATTGCCGTCGTAGGCCCCACCGCCACCGGAAAGTCCGATCTGGCACTGGATCTGGCCGAACGACTACACGGTGAGATCGTGAATATCGACGCCATGCAGCTCTACCGCGGCATGGATGTCGGCACCGCCAAGCTCAACCTGGAAGAGCGTCGCGGTATCCCACATCATCAGCTCGATGTCCTGGACGTCACCGAAACCGCCACCGTCGCCTCGTATCAAAGCGCCGCCCGCGCCGATGTCGAGGCGATCATGGCACGCGGTCACACCCCGGTCATCGTTGGCGGCTCCATGATGTATGTCCAAGCGCTGCTTGACGATTGGGATTTCCCTGCCACCGATCCGCAGATCCGCGGCAAATGGGAGACCCTGCTCGAAGAGCGTGGCGTCGTCATCGTGCACGAGGCGTTGAAGGCCGCCGATCCGGTCGCCGCCGCCACCATTCTCCCGACCGACGGCCGCCGCATGGTCCGCGCCCTCGAGGTGGTCGAGCTGACCGGAAAACCCTTCGCCGCTTCCGCCCCGCAGATCGGCGAACCCCGCTGGGGCACAGTCATTATCGGTGTCGATCGCGAGACCACTGCCCTGGACGCCCGCATCCAACTCCGCACCGCGAAGATGTTCGATTCCGGCCTCGTCGACGAGGTGCACACCCTCATCGCCCAGGGTCTTCGTGATGGCCAAACCGCCCGCCGCGCAATCGGATACGCGCAGGTCCTGGATTACCTGGACGGCGAATACGACCTGTCCGAAGCGCAGGAACGCACCTTCATCGGCACCCGCCGCTATGTCCGCCGTCAACGTTCCTGGTTCCGCCGCGATCAGCGAGTGCACTGGGTGGATGGTGCCGACCCGCACCTGACCGAGACCGCACTGACCCTGGTCAAGCACTGAGACCGTCAACCTCCAGCTTCACCAGGTCGGTGAGAACCTTTTCATGCCAGTCGATTTCGGTCTGAATTCGCATCCGGGCATGGTCGAGGATCAGGTCATCGGCACTGCTCTGGTCCGGCCAGCGGCGGTCGGCCTGATGCTCTATCCGGGAGCCGCGGGCGCGCAGCGCGGCCAGCCGGTCTTCGATATACCCGCGTAGTAGTTCCCGGTCGAGATCGCCGCAGACCGCCAGGGCCAGATCGACCGGGTCGGGTCGAATATCGACTTCGGTGAACGCCTCGTCCCGCAGCGCCATGAGTTCGCGCCGCCCCTCATCGGTGATCTCGTAGACGGTGCGCGCGGGCAGCGAGCCTTCCTGTTCGGTGCGCAGTGGCCGAATGAGCCCCTCGTCCTCCATGCGGTGCAGGGCGCTATACAGCGATCCGGGTTTCACCCGCGACCACAGATCGGCGCGATCCAGCCGCGCGTCCCGCCGCAGTTGATGTCCGTGCATCGCACCACTTTTGGCCAATGCGGCAAGCACGAACAGCCGAGTCTCATTCACAGACCTAGTCTGCCAGGACTACTCTGATTTGAGTACCCTCAGAAGTATGTCCGCTCGACCGATCCTGATTGCCGGTGATCCGCGACTGGCCGAAAAGGCCACGCCCGTCACCGTTTTCGACAGTGAACTCGCCGACTTCATCGGCGATCTCTTCGACACCAATACCGCCGCAACGGGCGCGGGCTTGGCGGCCAACCAGATCGGCGATCCGCGCGCGATATTCGTCTACGACCTGCGCAATGAGGCCGGGGTCCGCCGCCGCGGCCACATCATCAACCCAGTGTTGGAGACATCGGAGGTCCCCGAGACCATGCCCGATCCGGAGGACGATCTCGAAGGCTGTCTCTCGGTACCGGGGGAGTGGTTCCCCACCGGCCGCGCGGACTGGGCGCGGGTGACCGGCGTGGACAGCACCGGCGCGGCGGTCATGGCCGAAGGGACCGGCTACTTCGCACGCTGTCTGCAGCACGAGACCGACCACCTCGAAGGGCACCTGTACCTGCACCGTCTCATCGGCAGGAATCAGCGGGCAGCGCGCCGCATGATCAAGGACCGGCTGTGGAATCGACCGGGAAACTCCTGGCTGCCGGACGCGTCCGCGAGTGCATGAAACCAGTTCCGCCATAGTGTGATTCGGCAGCCGTCGAGTGGGCGTGACCGGTATGCGCAACCAGTTCTCACACCGGCCGATCCGGTAATGATCGAATGGGCGCGCGGCTCACATGCGATGGCGACGCGCCACAGCGAAGTCCTTTATGGCGGGTATTCGCGCTACGTTGCTTGGGTGACGCGCCGGGCGAATACTCGCAATGCATCGGTTCAGGAGTGGCAGGCATATCTGAACAATCGGGCCAGACGTCTTCGCGACAATAGATTTCTGGTGCACGGTATGCGGCCGATCGCCCGGGCTCTCGAATGCCGTTGGCCGCTGGAGACTCTCGTCTATCGGCTGGGCGCGCCGGAGCCGTCGGAGTGGGCGCGGCACGTACTCGAATCCAGTGGGGTGCCGAGCGTCGGCCTGGTGCCGGAGGTGATGGCCGAGCTCGCCGAACCGTCCGAACCGACGCCGGAGTTGGTGGCGGTGGCGGTGTCGCGCCGGATGGAGATCGATGATTTCGCGCCGGGCACTCCGGAGCAGCCGCCGACCGTGGTGGTCATCGACCGGCCGAGCTCACCCGCGCGACTGGGTGCTTTGATCCGCTCGGCCGCGGCTTTCGGCGCGAGTGGGGTCATTGTGACCGGTTCCGGTGCGGACCATTACGACCCGCAGAGCGTGCGTGCCTCCGATGGCGCGCTCTTCGCGGTCCCGGTGCTGCGTGCCTCCGGTCCCGCGCAGGTGATCGCGTTTCGGGACCGGCAGCGGGCGCGGGGGATCGGGACCCGTATCGTCGGCAGTGACGATCATGGCGGGATCGCTCTCGACGAGTTCGAGTTCGGCGCTGCCACCGTGCTGGTCATAGGTGATGAAAGTGAGATGCTCGCCCCCGCCTGGCAGCAGGTGTGCGATGAGCTGGTCTGCGTTCCGACCGACGGTTCCCTCGGGTCCCCGTCGGCCGCGGCGGTGGCCCTGTACGAGATTTCCCGGCAGCGCCGGGCGTTGCGCTGACAACTCGGGTGTTGGGTGAGGACGAAATGGTGAATGAGAACGTGGCTGATATCGACTTCAGTAAAGGCCATGGCACGCAGAACGATTTCGTCGTGCTGCCGGATCCCGATGCCTGGCTGGATCTGACCGAATCACGCGTGACGGCGCTGTGCGACCGGCAGCGCGGAATCGGCGCCGATGGTGTGCTGCGTGTTGCCCGAGCCGGTGCGCTCATCGAAAACGCAACTCTCCCATCACTTCCCGAGGGCGTGAGCCTGGAAGACTGGTTCATGGACTACCGCAATGCCGACGGCTCCATCGCGGAGATGTGCGGCAACGGCGTGCGCGTCTTCGCCCACTATCTGGTCGCCATGGGCCTGGAAGCCACGAACGAATTCGTCGTCGGCAGCCGCGCCGGAGCCCGCCCGGTGATCGTGCACCACGCCGATCCGGTACACGGTGAAGTCACCGTCGCGATGGGCAAGGTCCGCACCCTGGGCGAGTCGACCGCGACCCTGGACGGCCGCGAATTCACCGGCCTGGGCATCGACGTCGGCAACCCGCACCTGGCCTGCGTGGTTCCCGCCCTCACCCACGAGGAACTGTTCGACCTGGACCTCACCCACGCCCCGTCCTTCGACCACACCCTGTTCCCGAACGGCGTGAACGTAGAAATCCTCACCGCCCTCGGCGTCGCCTCCGACGGCAACCGCGGCGTCGATATGCGCGTCTACGAACGCGGCGTAGGCGAAACCCGTTCCTGCGGAACAGGAACCGTCGCGGCCGCCGCCGCAGCCCTGGCCGCCGACGGCTTCGACCTCGCCACCGACACCGGCCACATCCAGGTCCACATCCCCGGCGGAACCGTCACCGTCGGCATCGACCACGGCACGGCCACTCTGCGCGGCCCGTCGGAATTGGTGGCCATCGGCAAGATCGCCGCCAAGTGGTGGCAGGACGCCTGAAAATAGCCCGGCGAAATAACCGAATGCGCTGTTCCGTTGGTCCGTGGGACTATGGAGGCGTATGAGTAAACAAGAGACGTACGAGTTCACTCCCGCTGAGGAGAACACCGACGACGCCGAGACCGGTTGGTCCGCGTCGCCGACCGTCGGTGAGTTGCAGCTGGAGGAGCGCGCCGCACTGCGCCGCACCGCCGGCCTGTCCACCGAGCTCGAGGACATCACCGAGGTCGAGTACCGGCAGCTGCGCCTGGAGCGCGTCGTGCTGGTCGGCGTCTGGACCGAGGGCACGACCGCCCAGGTCGAGGCCCGCATGGCCGAGCTGGCCGCGCTCGCCGAGACCGCCGGTTCGGAGGTCATGGATTCGCTGATCCAGCGCCGGGACAAGCCGGACAAGGCCACCTACATCGGCTCCGGTAAAACCGAGGAGCTGCGTGCCATGGTCCTCGAGACCGGCGCCGACACGGTCATCCTCGACGGTGAGTTGAGTCCCGCGCAGCTGACCGCGCTGGAGAAGATCGTCAAGGTGAAGGTCATCGACCGCACCGCCCTGATTCTGGACATCTTCGCCCAGCACGCGACCTCCCGTGAGGGCAAGGCGCAGGTCGCGCTCGCGCAGATGCAGTACATGATGCCGCGACTGCGCGGCTGGGGTGAGTCCATGTCCCGGCAGGCCGGTGGTCGTGCGGGCGCCAATGGTGGTGTGGGTACGCGTGGTCCCGGTGAAACCAAGATCGAGACCGATCGCCAGCGCATTCGCGAACGCATGGCCAAGCTGCGCCGCGAGATTCGTGAGATGAAGACCGCCCGTGATACCAAGCGGCACCGGCGCGTCTCCAGCGGTATCCCGCAGGTGGCGATTGTCGGCTACACGAACGCGGGCAAGTCGAGCCTGATGAACGCGCTCACCGGAGCCGGCCTCCTGGTCCAGGACGCACTCTTCGCGACCTTGGACCCGACTACCCGCAAGGCCGCGCTGGAGGATGGCCGCGAGGTCGTCTTCACCGACACCGTCGGTTTCGTGCGCCACCTCCCGACCCAGCTGGTCGAGGCATTCCGCTCCACCCTGGAAGAGGTGACCGGCGCGGACCTGCTGCTGCATGTGGTCGACGGCTCCGACGCCTTCCCGGACCAGCAGATCAAGGCCGTCCGCGAGGTCGTCACCGACGTTCTGCGCGAAACCAAAACCCCCGCCCCGCCGGAGTTGTTGGTAGTCAACAAGATCGATGCTCTGGACCCCATGCAGCTGACCCAGCTCCGCGGCTGGCTCCCCGACGCCGTCTTCGTCTCGGCCGCCACCGGCCAGGGCCTGGACGTCCTGCGCGAACGCCTGGACCAGGTCCTCGGTGGCCTGGTGGAGGTGAGCGTCCTACTGCCCTACACCCGAGGCGACCTGCTCGCCCGCATTCACGCCGACGGCCGCATCCTCACCTCCGACCACGAAGCAGATGGAACCCTGGTCCGCGCCAAGGTCCCGGTCTCCCTCGCGGGCCTACTCAGCCAGTACGCCCACGCCGGCATAGATGTGAACGCCGAGACAGAGACCGCGGCCGACTGATCAAGCAAACCCGCCGGCGGGCGAACCGCCGGTGGTTGGGCAGTCCCGCTGGGGCAGTCCCGCTGGGGCAATCCCGCTGGGGCAATCCCGCTGGTGGTTGGGCAGCCCCGCTGGTGGTGGGGCAGTCCTGCTGGCGGTCGGGCGGTCCTGCTGGTGGTGGGGCGGTCCTGCTGGCGGTCGGGCGGTCCTGCTGGCGGTGAGGTAGTCCTCGGGCCGCGGGGCAAGCCTGCCAGCCGTGGTGCGGAACCATTGGTGGCGGTAGGCGAAGCCGAGCCCCATTCATGGCGTAGCTCACCCGAGTACGGGGTCTTGGGGGCGCAGCCCCCAAGACCCAGCGTCAGCGCTCCCCCTCTCACCGGGGTGACTCGGTCCCTCCCCGGGAATTTCGTTAGCATGCCGCTATCGGAAATCTCTGCAGGGAGGGATGTCGTGTCTCCAAATGACACTCAATTGACCGAGACTCGGGGGCTCACCGACGGTGCCCCGTTGCACGTCGCGCTGACCGACATGGATCGTCGCGCCATCGAACTATTGGTGGCTCCGTCGCGCGCCTGGTTCAGTCCGCGTTTCTACGGTCTGGAGAATTTCCCGCTGGACGGCCCGGTGCTGCTGGTGGGTAATCACACGCTGGCGGGTGGCACCGATGCCCCGCTGCTGGCCGCGGAGATTCTGGCAAAACATGACCGGCTGGTGCGGGGCCTGGCCGAGAATGTGCTCATCGATGTGCCGGTGCTGCGGGATGCCTTGCAGCGCTTGGGAATTGTGCGCGGTAATCGGCACAACTGCATCACGCTGCTGGAGCAGGGCGAGGCGGTCGCGGTATTCCCGGGCGGTGGCCGGGAGGCGATGCGTGGCAAGGGGCAGAAGTATCAACTGCTGTGGGAGGGCCGAACCGGCTTCGCGCGCATGGCAATTGCCACCGGAGCGCCGATCGTTCCGATCGCCATGGTGGGCGGCGATGACATCTATGACATTGTCTTCGACGGTAATCACCCGGTCATGAGCCCGGTGCGCAAAATCGTCACGGGCCTGGGTTTGCGCGCGACCTTGACGCCGCCGCTGATTCGCGGTCTCGGTCCGACCCTGGTTCCCAAGCCGGAGCGTTTCTACTTCTCGGTCGGTACGCCGATCGATACCGGCGCGTGGCGTGATGCCGCCGATTCCGAGGCCGCCGCCCTGGAATTGCAGTCGGTGACCCGCAAGGCCCTGGAGGAGGAGCTGGCTTTCCTGCTCGCCGAGCGGGACCGCGATCGTGGCCGCAGTCTGCTGGGCCGCACCCTCTCCGGCCTCGGTCTCTGACCTTCCAGGTTTACCGGGGTTCAGCTGCTTCGATCTGGACTGTCAATGGAGACAGTCGCAGTTCGGACCACTTTTCCAGGGTTCGAAGTTAACCCTGATTCGACTTTCGAGTACCGTATGGTGCAGAGGCGATGTGCCGATGTGGTCACTCAGGAGGTTGGCGTGGAACGCACTATTTTCGAACCAGAACATGACCTGTTCCGGGAGTCGTTCCGAAAGTTTCTCGATCAGCACGTAGCCGCGCACCACGAGCAGTGGGAGCATGACGGCATTGTCGATCGCACGGTGTGGCTCGAGGCCGGCAAGCAGGGCTTCCTCGGTATGGCCGTGCCGGAGGAGTTCGGCGGCGGTGGCGTGAAGGACTTCCGCTACAACGCCGTGGTGACCGAAGAGGTCAGCTACGCAGGGTATTCGGGCCTGGGTTTCGGCCTGCACAATGACGTGATCGCACCCTACCTGCTGGACTTGGCGAATCAGGAGCAGAAGCAGCGCTGGCTGCCCGGCTTCTGTTCCGGCGAGATCATTACCGCCATTGCCATGACCGAGCCCGGCACCGGCTCTGATCTGCAGGGCATCAAGACCCGCGCGGTGAAGGACGGCGACGACTGGATCCTCAACGGCTCCAAGACTTTCATCACCAATGGCATCATTGCCGATATCGTCATCGTGGTCGCGCAGACCGATCCGGAGAAGGGCGCCATGGGCTTCTCGCTCCTGGTGGTCGAGCGCGGTATGCCCGGTTTCGAGCGCGGCCGCAATCTGGACAAGATCGGTTTGAAGGCGCAGGACACCGCCGAGCTCTCCTTCCAGGATGTGCGCGTCCCCGGGAAGAACCTGCTCGGTACCGAGGGTCAGGGTTTCGTCCACCTCATGCAGAACCTGCCGCAGGAGCGCCTGTCCATCGCCGTGATGGCCGCCGCCGCGATGGAGGGTTCGCTGAAGAACACCATCCAGTATGTGCGCGACCGCAAGGCGTTCGGCAAACCGATTGGCGCGCAGCAGAATACGCGTTTCGTGCTCGCCGAACTGGCCACCAAGACCACCGCCGTGCGCGTCTTCGTGGACCGTTGCATCGAGCTGCTGAACGCCGAGAAGCTCACGGTCGAAGAGGCCGCCATGGCCAAGTATTGGAGCACCGAGGAGCAGCTCGACCTCATCACCAAGTGCCTGCAGTTGCACGGCGGCTACGGCTACATGCGTGAGTACCCGATTGCCAAGGCGTACATGGACGCTCGCGTGCAGACCATCTACGGCGGCACCACCGAGATCATGAAGGAGATCATCGGCCGTTCCCTGAAACTGGCCTGACCCCAACGCTTCTCGAACCTCCGGCCGGTGACGCTCTCGTCACCGGCCGGAGGGGATTGCCGGTGGGTAAGGTGGGGTGATGGCATCGGTTTTGGGAATGTTCAATCGGCGGATGAATGGCGCGGTCATGGCATTGACCGAGATGCCCGTCATCGGCCCGTTCATGGCTCGCGGACTCGTGGTGATCACCTATACCGGCCGCCGGTCCGGCCGCTCGTTCAGTACCCCGGTGTCCTACGTGCGTTCCGGTGACACGATCAAGATCGGTGTCGCCATGCCGGACGGCAAGAAGTGGTGGCGCAACTTCCTCGATGCCGGCGGCCCGATCTCCTTGCACCTCAACGGTATCGACCGCAGCGGCCACGCCGTCGCCCGTCGTGACGCCAAGGGCCGCGTGACCGTCGAGGTGCGGCTGGACACGGCCGACTGACCGAGCATCTGCTGTGTGGCAGTCGCCGGCCCTGTTCCACCACACCCCGGGCCGGGCGTCGGACGCGCCGGGCGGACCGGAGCTCCCACCGGGGCCGGGCTCGGTACCGGACCATGGATCCATGGTGACTACTCGGATTCGTCAGCGTTCCGCCAGCACCGCAATCGCCCTCGCCGCCCTGGGAGCGGCGCTCATCTCCACCGCTCCCGCTGCCTTCGCCGCCGATACGATCGAGGTTTCGGGCGCCTCCACCAGCGCTGTAGCCATTGACTACGCCTGCGATGCGGATGCCGGCGTCGTTGCGATCCAGGCGCTGGTCGGTGACCCCAATGCCGATCACCCCTCGGCGCAGGGCACTCCGGTCACACCAACCTGTGACGGCAGCCGGCATCAAGCCACGATCGCCTTGAGCACGGCCACCGGAGGCGGGCCGCTGGCCTCGGGTCAGGTAGTGCAGGTGCGCGCCGGACTTGTCGATGAGAACCAGATGGTTATCAAGGGAACCGCGAAGGTCCTCCCTCTGGAGTGATCGGCGTCTGCCGACCTATGCGCCGGGTGCGGGCGGCCGCTACCGAATCGCCTGGCGGTCAGGCGATTACGGTGCGCAGGAGGGTCACTCCCGCTGTCAGGGCCGCGCCCGCCGCGGTCCAGGCGGTGTCCGCGGGTTGTGAGGTCAGGACCACTACGGCGTAGCGCAGTGGTTCGCCGGGGGCGGCGGCGACCAGTCCGGTGGTGTCCATGGTGGTGGAGGTGTCCAGGGACATCCAGCCCTGTTTGACGGCCCAGGTGTCGCCGGTGAGGGCGTTGGGAATGCCGAAGTATTGATCGGTGCCGTCGGCGGAGATCTGGGTGGTGTCGTGCAGCGCGCCGAGAATGAGGGTGCGGGCGGGGAGCAGGACGGTGGTGTCGAGGTATTCGAACAGTGTCACCACATCCTTTGGCGTGGTGCGGGTTTCGCCCCATTGCGCCGGATCCTCGGGTGGCTCGGTGCCGGTGAGCCCGAGGAGATTCGTCATGCGGGTGACGATTTCGTTGCCGCCGTCGGCGTCCCAGAGCGTATCGGCGATATCGTCGTCGCTGGTCGAGAGCATCTGCTGCAATTGCGAGGTGGTATCCGAATCCGGTTGCCAGTCTTGGCTTTCCAGCTTGTCGAGGGCGATGAGCAGTTTCACCACCGAGGCGGTGTAGAACTGCTGATCGGTATTCAGCTCGGCCAGTACCGCGCCGCTGCCGAGATCGACCACATCGATGCCGACGGTGCTGCCGGGTGAGGCCGCCTCGATGGCCGACTGCATCTGCTGCGCGATGGTGGCGGGCGTCGGCTGCGGTGTGGTCGGCGGGGTCACCGCCTCGGGTGTCTCCACCGGCTGGGTGCCGGTGCCGACGGGGCGTCGCGCGAGGGTGTTCGATTCGTGCGCGTTGGCCAGCGCGCTCGGAGCTGTGCTCGATGCCGCGATCACCGCGGCGAGGAGACAACCTGCGATGAGCCACATCCACCGCGTCCGCGGTGATCGAGAAGTTTTCCGAGCCATGGTCAATTAATCGCCGCGAAGCTGCGGGGGTTTCGTGATTCAGCTGGCAGTTGGCTGTCAATGTGTGGCGGAATCTTCGCAGGTCACAGACCGTATGGTCTCGTTTGGGTTGCACTTGAATTCGGCAATCGAACAGCGAACTAGCATCACTGTTAGGCCGGGGTCGACCGCTGGAGGCAGTGATGTTCTCACGGGCTCTCGTTATCGCAGGTTTGGGTGCCGCGTTCGTACTCAATCCGCTCACAGCGCCGGTAGCCTCCGCTGATATCGATTACGGCGGCGGCTGCGTCATCTTCAATGGCGATCGTGCGGCAACAATCGACTCGCTGCGTTTTCGATGTTCGGCCGCGCAACAGGACGATATCTTCCGCGATGCCGGCCAGGGCGTGGTACCGATGGGAGTGAAGAGCGGCTGGGTGGTCTGGCCGCCGGATATGCAGTCCTGGGCGCCGCTGATCTGGATCGGCAAGACCTTCTATACCGGTCCGAACGGTGGCTACGTGCAGAACCGCATTACCAGCGCGGGCATCGAGGGGTGGCGCGCCGATGTGTACAGCGCGCCCGCCATTCTGGATGGCCGCCCCACCTGGGCGCTCAATTACGCACCCTCGCCGACCCCACAGGTCTACGACGAGATCCGTGAGATCAGCCCGGGCGTCTGGTTCGGCTATTCCTGGTGGCGGGAGGGCGGCGGCCAGGCCGCGCTGCTCACTTTCGCGCTCACCTGAGCGTCGCTACGGATGCGCCTGTAGCGCAAGGAGAGTCGCGACGTAACCGTAGGCGGTGGTCGCCCCCGGTGGATGGCCGCTGACGCGCCGGGTGTTTTCCCGGACCGTAGAATCGGACCGCTCGGTTTGCCGCCGGGGGTGCCCGGCAAAGGGCGCACAGCACTATGGTCGAACGGATTTCACATGCGTGGCTTTGTTACCGATCCCGCCGGACGCGCCGGACTGCGGTTGGCCCAGGATCTACCCGAACCGGTTCCGGCGGCCGATGGGATCGTGGTGGCGGTCAAGGCATACGCGATCGCGGCGGGGGCGCGAGTCACGGCTCAGGTGAGCGGACCGGGCCGGGTCGAAGAGGCGTACGCGCTCGGCGCGCACCGGGTGGTCACCTCACTCGAGGACGACACCCTCGGACCGTTCCATCTGATCCTCGACGGAATCGGCGGACCGCTTCTCTCCCAAGCGATTCGGCGTGTCGCGGCCGGTGGTCATCTGGCCTGGTACGGCAATGTGGGTGGGGTGGCGGAGCTGCGGCTGGGAGATTTCTTCGGCTACGCCCAGGGCTGGAACGCGCATATTGTCGGCTTCATCAGTCCGGTGCCGGAGGAGATGCTGGGCGAGGATCTGGGCATTCTCGCCGATCTGGTGGCCGATGGCCGGCTGCGTCCACATATCGGGCGCACCGACGATTGGACCAGGACTCCGGAGGCATTCGAGGCGTTGGCGGATCGGTCTCTGCGGGGTAAGGCGGTACTGACACTCGACCGGTGACCTGGGCCGTGGGCCACCGGTCGAGCGGTCGTATTCACCTGTGCGAGTGGGTGATCCGGTGGTGTGCCGCCAGTAGGCGGGGCACCACCACGTAAACCGCGCTGGGCACCACGACGGCGGTCAAGGCCAGGGCTCGCAGGACGGGCGGCCAGGTCGCGCTGAAGGGGGCCATCACCGTCATGCCCAGGGCGACCATCGGGAAGATGGCGAGCCAGGTGATCGCGGCGCGGACGTGCACCGAAGGAGCGGTGACGGGGGTGGCGGTGACAGTCATTTCAGACTCCGTTCGAAACTCCAACCGTTTGGTTGCAGATGTGAGTAGATCACGTTCTCCAAGCGAGTGCAACCGTTTGGTTGGAAATTTCTTCCATGCAGTTCGGAGGCCGTTTAAACAGAGCGTGAACACCATCCGGTCCCGGATTGCGTCATGAAAACCGAAAACGATGGCCCGAGTGCATGACTCGGGCCATCTGCGGGGAATTCGGCTGTCTCAGTGGCCCTGTGCGGTGTCGTCCGTAATGCGCCGCGCCTCCAAAGCCAGATGGATCTCGGTGGCCGCGCGGGGTTCGGTGAGGCGGCGGCCGGTCAGTTCGGCTACCCGATTGATGCGAAAGCGCACGGTATTGCGGTGGCAGAACAGTGCCGCGGCCACCGCCGAGACCTCCCCGTCCTGTTCGAACCAGGTGCGCATGGTCTCCAGCAGAACTGCGCGATCGTGATCGGGCAGCGCCAGAATCGGGCCGAGTACGGTGCGGGACAAGGCGTTCGCGACCTCGGGAGAACCGGCGAGCAGCACCGGAATCAGCGCATCGTCGTAGCACAGCACCTGGTGTGAACCGGGTTGTGTTGCCGCGCAGGCCAATTCGGCTTGTCGTAGGGCGGCGGCGGATTCGGTGAGCGTGCTGAACGCCGAGCTGATGCCGACCCGTCCGACGCTGCGTTCGGCCAGTAGCGCCCGCAGCCTGGGTTCGGTGAAACGGCTTGTGAGAGCGATGATTCCGATGTGACTGTCGGTCCGTACCCGCCACGCCGAGGCCACGCCCAGCATGGACAGGCCCTTGTCCACGCCGGGCAGTGCCTCGGCTGCGGCGGCGCCGGTGGTGGAGGCGACGACCACGTATGACCCCTGTGCGGGTATCCCGAGCGTGCGCGCACACTCCCATAGTCGGGCACCGTCGACCTGTCCGGTGAGCAAAACGTCCAGGGCCGCATCGTATGCGCGGGCATCGCGGCGCAATTGTTCGGCGACCGTCTCCTGATATCCGTCGGTGAGCGCCTGCGAATAGTCGTCGATCAGCTTCCACACCCGCGAGGCGATGCCGAGTAGTTCGCGACTGGCCTCGGGATCGTCCCCGGCCATGGCGAGCAGTTCATCCCAGACCACACCGGAGCCGATGCGGTAGGCGCGCAGTACCGCGGGGAGCGGTACTCCGGTCTCGGCGCGGCGATGGCCGGTGCTGCGCGGGGCGGCGATACCCAATTCGCGGCGTCCGGCCAGGTGACCCAGCATGGCCTCGAGATTGGCGCGGTTGGCGCGGCGCAGGTCCTCCGGCGTCACCGCGTGCAGATTGCCGTAAGCCGGTTCGGCCCGTTCGATTTCCGCTGCTACCCGGTCGACCACATCGTCGATGCGCTCCAGCAGTGCGGTGCTGGCGCGTGCCACGAACCCTCCGGGCAGGGTGTTCGAGGTGTTCATGGCAAATGATCGTACCGTCCAGAATTGTTGCTGTGCACAATACGGACATAGTCGACTGACCGATTCGGTGCGATTTCTGCGGCAATCAAGCGTGATCGGGCATGAAGGAGTGAATTGTGCTGTGCGCGGGCACAGTTCCGGACGGGTTGGAGCGCCGCGCTGGGCAAGCGATCGCAGTGGTAGGACCATCCGACCGTAGCGGCGGCGCCCGCATATCGTCATTGCGCGTGTTCCCAAGGGATAGCGCACAATTGAGGCGCTCGCTGCGGGATTCGCGGATTGTTATGAAGTGCCAGGCGTCGGCCGGCCGTCGTGTCGTGTGGGCGCGCCGCCTGAATCCTGATCTGCGCGACCGAGTGCGGGCTTACCATCGACGGATGTCAGCCCCGCGGGCCGGCTCGATGATGATCGAAGGTCGGGTCGTCCACAAAGCTTCGAATGCTCTGCAGATCACCTTCCAGGCCGGGCCGGGGGACCCGCTTGCCGTGGGAGTGCAAGGGGCGGGTGACGGATTCGGCAGCAAGATGGCCATGCTCTTCGGCTTCAAGAATGGCGGGACCGGTCGGCACCGGATCACCTACGCCGACGGCTCGGTGGTGTGGGTGCGGTCCAAGAACGCCGCACCGACCGAGTTGACCCGGGCCGACGGCACCGCCATCGGCACCATCACTCGCGCCGACACCTCCACGGCTGTCGGCGCCACCGCGGGGACCCTGCTGCACTTCGTCCCCGCCGATGACCCGAAGACGCCCGAACTGTTCCGCATGCGGATTCTCGACCGCATGGGCGAGGAGTTCGGCCGCCTCGATGTGGTGCGCACCGCGGGCGGTTGGACACTGGGGCAGATCGCGAATGACCTGTACGAGACCTATATCTGGTGGGATCGCGCCGGGCAGCCGCTGGCCACGCCCATCCTCGGCACCCGGCTGCTGCTGCGGCGCGCGCCGGACGCCACCGAGCGCGATGTGCTGCTCGGCGCGTGCGTGGACATCGCCCTCGGCTTGCGGCCGTACGTCACTGCCATGAAGTGAAAGCTGTTCCCGTGCAGCTCAATCCGCGACTTTGATGCTCAGCTTCCCGACATTGCCGCCGGTGAGCAGACCCTGGAACGCGGAGACCGCATTGTCCAGCCCATCCACCACATCCTCGAGATAGGTGAGCCGCCCCTCGGCGATCCAGCCCGCGACATCCGGATAGAACTCGCCGAACTGGTCGAGGAATTCGGTCTGGATGAAACCGCGCAGGGTCAGGCTCTTGCGCAGGATCATGCCCATGAGCAGACCCATACGATCGGGGCCGGGCGGCAATTCGGTGTCGTTGTACGAGGCGACCAGGCCGCAGACCGGGATGCGGGCGAACTTGTTGAGCCGGGGCAGTACGGCATCCAGCACCGCGCCGCCGACATTCTCGAAATAGACATCGATCCCTTCCGGGGTGGCGGCGGCCAATTGCTCGGCGAAATCCGGTGCGCGGTGGTCGATGGCGGCGTCGAAGCCGAACTTCTCCCGCAGCAGCGCCACCTTCTGCGGGCCGCCGGCGATACCGACCGCGCGAGCGCCCCTGATCTTCGCGATCTGGCCGACGGTCGCGCCTACCGGGCCGGTGGCGGCGGCGACCACCACGGTCTCACCCGGTTTGGGCGCGCCGATGGTGAGCAGACCCGAATACGCGGTGAAACCCGGCATACCGAGTACACCCAGGGCCGTGGTGAGCGGCGCGGCAGCGGGATCGAGCTTGCGCAGATACTGCGTGTACTCGACCGAATGCGTCTGCCACCCGCCGTAGCCGAGCACCACATCGCCGGGTCGCAGTGCCGGATCGGTGGATTCGATCACCCGGGAAACCGTTGCCCCGCACATGGTTTCGTCGATCTCGACGGGCGGCGCGTACGATGGCGCGTCACTCATGCGCCCGCGCATATACGGATCCAGCGACAGATACAGCGTCTGTAGCGACGCCTGCCCGGTCCTGGGTGGCTCCAACTCCACGGTCTCGGTCCGGAAGTTCTCCGGCTGCGGCATACCCGTGGGACGGGATGCCAGCACAATGCGAGTAGTCTTCATCGGCACGACCTTTCGATGGGCGACGGCCCCATTGTGGAGCACGCCAGTGCGCGGAACCCCGGAATGGTCCGCGTGTCCTACTCACCGAAACTTCAGTTGGTCTTCGGGCCCCCGGCTCGCCAGGTGTCGAAGCCGGCCGCTATGTGGCGCTGCCCGCGACCCACTGGTCCCAGGGCAGGCCCCAGTCGCCGTTCTGCCAGACCTCCAGTGGCGCACCGCCGGTATTGCGCACCTCCACCACATCGCCGGGTAGCGCGTAGTCGAAGAACCAGCGTGCGTTCTCGGAGCTGAGGTTGAGGCAGCCGTGTGATACGTCCTGGCTGCCCTGCGCCCAGATGGTGGCGTCCAGCGCGTGTAGGTAGATGCCGTCGCTGCTGATACGCGTCGCCCAGCCGATGGCCTCCTTGTAGCCGAGCCGCGAATTGATCGGGAGCCCGTACGTGGAGGAGTCCATGATCACCGGATTGGCCTTGTCCATCACCGTGTACACGCCCGGCTGCGTCCAGAACGTAATCGTCCGTCCCGCAATGGTTTCGCTGCCACCGCGGCCCATGGAGGTGGGCATGGAGCGGATCAGATTGCCGTTCTCGAACACATCGACCATATGGGTGTTGTCATCGGCGATGGAGACGTGCGCGGGGCCGATGACGAAATCGACCCTGCTGTCCTCCTGTCCGAACAGCCCGGGCCCGACCTGTGCGCCGTAGATGTTCGCGGCCACGCTGATCTTGGTGCCGGCCCGGTAGTAATCGCGCGGCCGCCAATGCGCATTGCGATTGTCCATCCAGTACCAGATGCCGTCGACGGGCGGATCGCTCTTGACGATCAGGCGCTTCTGGGCGGCGGCGCGATCGGTGATGTCCTCGTCGAAGTGCGCGACGACCACCGTGCCGACCCCGTAGGTACCGCCCTCGACCAGGGCCTCCCCGCCGGTGGTGTTCAGGTACACCTTGGTCTGATTGGTCGGTTGGATAGTGGTGAAGGTCGAGGTCACCGGTCCGGTGAGGCCGGTGAGGGCCATGCCCTCGGCCTTCAGCGTGTAGGTGCGGCCGTAACCGAGCTGCACATTCGGTTTCCACGCCGTCTTGTCGGGTGTGAAGGTGCCGTCGATGGCCCGGCCCTGGTCATTGGTCAGTGAGACTGCGGTGAGCACCCCGCTGCCGGTGCTCACCTCGACGGGAGCGGCCGGATCCACATTGCCCGCACCCTGCGCCGGACTGAGCGTGATGGCCGGTGCGATGGGCGTATCCGGAACGGGTGTGCCATAGGGCAGGGAGGATGAGGAGCAAGCGGCTGTCAATACCATCAGCGCCGCGATCAGGCAGGCACCCGCCGAAGATCGAAAACGGTGGAGTGGCACAGGCTCTCCCTCCATCTTGTTACTGCCCAGCCTAGTAGACCATCTTGCGTTTGCATTTGTTCTCCGGCACCGTGACGAGACCCGCGAGCGCACACCGTCACCGACTTGTTATGTCACTTCAGCGTTTGGTCCTTGATCGCCAGCTGTTGCTTCCCCCGTTCGTAGGTGACCTCGCGAATGCCGAGGGCATCGTGCAGCTTGCCTGCGGGCAGGGTGACCGGCTTCGGTGCGGGACCGTCGCCGGGCTTGGGTAGTGGATACGCGGTGGTGGTGCCGCTGTAGAAGGTGATATTGCCCTCGGTCTTGGTGAACAGCTGGTGCACATGACCATTGAGGCAGGTGACCGAGCTGAACCGGCGCAGATAACTCAATGCCTGGGTGGCATCGTCTGTGCCCCAGCCCCATTGGGGGTACATGGCGAACAGCGGGATATGGCTGAACACGATGATCGGTGTGTCACTGGACAATCCGGCCACATCCCGGCGCACGAACTCCAGTTGATCGACGCCGAGATGGCCCAGGGCTTGCAGATTCAGCGTATTGACCAGGCCGATCACATGTACGCCGGCGATATCGAAGCTGTACCAGCCGTCGCCGCGGGTCCCCCGGCCGAAGACGCTGCGATACCGCTGCCCGGCGTCATCGCTCGAATCGTGTTCTCCCGGAACGGTGAACACGTGCGGGGTGTGCAGTCCGCCGAGCATCTGATGCACCTGATCGAACTGTTCGGGCGTGGCCAGATGCGTGAGATCGCCGGTGTGAATGACGAAGTCCGGGGTGTAGCCGAGCGAATTGACCTGTCCGATGGCCTCATTGAAGGTATCGGCGACATTGGTGTTCGCCGCGCCGGTGAAGCCGATGTGACTGTCGCTGACCTGCGCGAAACGCAGGGTCGGGCGTTCGGTCGCGGCGCTCGCGGTGCCCGCGATATGCGAGACCACCTCACCGCCCACGACCGCCAAACCGACTGCCGCGCCGAACCAGGCGCTGTGCCGCATCAATTGGCGGCGGCTCATGACCTGCGGATCCTGCTCGCTCATGCCGTCACCACCACGGTGCCGTGCATGAACGGATGGATCGCGCAGATGTAGGTGAATGTGCCCGCCTTGGTGAAGGTGAACGTATATGTCGCTCCCGCACCCAGATTCGGCGAGTGGAAGCCGCCGTCGCCCGCGGCGACATTGTGCGGCTCCTCATCGCGATTGGTCCAGGTCACCGTGGTTCCGACCGGAACGGTGAGACTGGCGGGTGCGAAGGCGAAATTGCCGATGGTGACGGCATTCGGACCGGCCGGTGCGTCGACCGGTGTCGTTGCCGGAGCGGATGTGCCCTGCATACCCGGCATGACAGGGCCGCCGCCACCCGGCACCATGCCGGGAGTATCGGTGCCGGAGGCGAATACGGGTGTGGGCGCGGTGGCGGCGGGGGTGGCGCCGCCACCGCACGCGCTCACCGAAAGCAGTGTCGTCGCGACGGCGGTCGCGGCCAGTGCCGCCCGCCCGGCGACGCGGATTGTTCTCATGATTGCGGTCCTCCATCGTAGATGTGTGCACCCGCTGTCGCGGGAACCGTCATCTACAGATAGGGGCGCGGGTTACACCATCGGTCCGAAAACCTCTATGGCCCCGTTGTTTTCGCGCACCCGCAGGGTGGGAAGAGGAGCCGGGGAGATGGGTAGTTGATGGGTCAGTACCTTGCCGTCGGTGGCGAACGAGGTGGAGTGGCAGGGGCAGCGCAGTCGATCGGCGGGCGCGTCCAGCCAGAGTTTGCAGCCCTGATGGGTGCAGACGCCCGAGACACCCACCGCGATACCGTTTGCGCGCCTGATGAATCCACTGAGCGCGCCGATATCGAAGGCGACGGTGCCACCCTCGGGTAGATCCGCGCTGGCCGCCACCGGCCGCCACAACCCGGCATTGGGTTCCAAGGTGGATTGTGCCGCAGGGGAATTCGCGTCATCGTGCCCGGTCAGCGCGGAATCGACCACCACCGCGACGGTGGCTGCCGCCGCGGCAGCGGAGGTCCCGATGAGCACATCGCGTCGGCGGGTGCCGCCCGTGTCGTGCGAATCCTCTTGTACCCCCGCTATTTCCGCACCTAGTCGCCGCTGCAAACCGATCAGGAACTCTTCGCTGGGCGCATCGCTGCCCAGTCGCGCGGCGCGCAGTTCGATGGCCGTGCTCATCTCCTGCGCCTCGTCCTCATCCGGTCGGAATCCGTGCGGCCGCCGTCCACTCAGCAGCTCCTCCACGTATCGCCGCACTTCCCGCCCGCTCACCGCGCACCTCCCTCGTCGAGTCGTGCCGCCATGTGTAAAGCCCGGTGCTGCAGCACTTTCGCATTCGCGACGGTGACACCGAGATCGTCCGCCGCGTCCCGCACCGACAACCCTTGCAGAAAACGAAGTTCCAGGATCCGCCGATACTTCTCGGGCAGGCGATCCAATACCGCCCGCGCCTTCGCCTGTGCCCGGCCATCCGAGTTCTGTTCCGGTGGACCATCGGCGAATTCGAGGTCGATGCCGGTGATCTCGCGCCCCATCCGAGCGCGCCAATATCCCGCCAGCACCGTTCGCGCCGTGGCCCGCAGATACGCGCGCACCTCCGGAATGCTCGCCGATATCCGTAATGGCTTGAGCGCCACACTGAATACCTCGGCCGTCAAATCCTCGGCATCGGCCCGGTTTCCCACCTTCCCGAACATCAACGAGTACACCCACCCGACATTGTCCCGATAGAGCGCTTCCCACCCGGAGTACCGCTCACCCTCCACCAGCCACAACCCCCTCCCGCCCCCGGCCCCTTCGGCCGCAGCTCCCTCGCGCCCGGGCGCTTCGCCCGCCTGCGCCTGCTCCCGCCCAGCCCCCATTCGCCGCACCATGAATTGCCGCTCCCCGGCTCAGCCAACGACGCAATTCCACGTCTCCCAGTAGATAGCGTCGCGGGTTACACCGCAGCCGAATGGCAGCAGGGCGGCCGTGCTTACGGGAGGTCGGAGAAGTGGACGTCGCGGGCCACGGCGGTGACGTGCAGGCCGTCCGGGCCGGGCTGGATGGCGGTCAATTGCGCACCGAGCGGAAGCTTCTGCAGCGGCACCGTGAAGGTGAGCGTTTCGCGCAGCATTGCCAGCGGAATCGCCGGTCCGCCCGCCGCGGCTTGCACCGAGACCGGTGTGACCTCGATACCGTCCGCGGTCGGAGCGACGGTGACCACGACCGTCGCGGGCACCGGAATGCCCTGCGCCGTGAACGTTCCGCTGACGCGCAGCCCATCCGGACCGTTGGAGATGGACTCCACACCCTCGGGCGCGAATCCCCGCACGGCGTCATAGGGAACCACGGCCGTCGCCGTCGCCGAGCCGGCCACCAGGTTAGAGGTGCGGTTGTTCAGTAGATCGGTCAGCGATGCGGACACATCGGTCAGCTTCACATCGAGATCGTGGACCGAGAGGTTCTGCTCGGTCCAGTCACCGACCCGGATATGAATGTCGCGATAGTTGCCATCCACGGCCTGGGTCAGGAACGGCACGCCGCCGATATCCACACTCGGTTGCTGTGGCAGGTGGTAGTCGGTGGCGATCTTGCGCCCGATCTCGTTCTGCGCCATCCCAACTGCGATCCGGTCGCCGACAACCAACGCGATCATCAGCACCACGATCAGTATCAGCAATCCGCGCATACGCTCACCCGCTCATCCATCCCACCATCATGCGGTGGATCGCGGCCGCCCGGTGGCCCCGACCCACCGCGACGGATCCGGACAACGCGGGTGTCGGTGGGTGTCGGTAGCGTCGGGTGCTGTGGAAACTGGGGAACGTATTCAAGAGCTCGCGGACCGTATCGTGGCGCTGCGCGATGCCTACTATCAGGGCGCACCGCTGGTCGCGGATGCCGAGTACGACGCGATCGAGGATGAACTACGCGGTCTGATCGAGGCGCACCCCGACCTGACGCCCGACCCGAATCCACTGGATGAGGTCGGCGCACCCGCGGTGCTGCACGCCCCGATCCGGCACTCGCGCCCGATGTTGTCGCTGGAGAAGGCGACCAAACCGGAGCAGGTCGAGGCGTTCTTCAATCGCTTCCCCGGCCAGCCGGTGGTGGTGATGCCCAAGCTGGACGGTTTGTCTCTGGCCCTGGTCTTCGAGGACGGGCCACTGGCGCGCGCGGTGACCCGCGGTGACGGCACCACCGGTGACGATGTGACCATGCTGGTTCGCGCCCTGGTCGACGGCATTCCCGAACGCATCGACACCCCCGGGCGGGTGGAGGTGCGTGGCGAGGCGGTCATGCTGCGTTCGACCTTCGACGCCTACAACACCGCGCATCCGGACAAGCCGTTGATCAATCCGCGCAATGCCGCGGCGGGCACGCTGCGGGCGAAGGATCCGGCCACGGTCGCCGAGCGCCGCTTGCAGTTCTTCGGCTTCGACTTGGATACCGCCGACGATGACGCCGCCGTCGACCTGGAAGAAGGGTTGCGCGCGTTGGGGATCGCCGGTGCGCATATGCGGCACTGCACCGACGCCGCGCAGGCGCAGGCGGCGATCACCGCGATCGAGCAGGGTCGCAACGATCTGGACTATGACCTCGACGGCGCGGTGCTGCGGCTGGCCGATCGAGATGCCTACGCGGCGGCCGGAACTCGCTCCAATTCGCCGCGTGGTGCGCTGGCGTTCAAGTTCGCCGCCGAGGAGAAGACCACGCTGTTGCGCGAGGTGATCTGGGATGTCGGCAAGACCGGCAAGATCGTTCCGGTCGCGTGGTTGGAGCCGGTGTTCGTGGGCGGCACGACGGTCACCAAGGCGACGCTCGCCAACCAGGAGGTGATTCGCGCCCGCGATATCAAGGTCGGCGACACGGTGCTGGTGCGCCGCGCGGGCGATGTGATCCCGTTTGTCGCAGGCGTTCTCGATGCCGCCAAACGCACGGGCGCCGAACAGGAGATCGTGCCGCCGACCGTATGCCCCTCCTGTGGGCAGCCGGTGACCGAGCAGGGCAACAGCCGAGAGTTGTTCTGCACCAACGTTTCCTGCCCCGCGCAGACGGTGCGCAGGCTCATCCATTGGGCGTCGCGGGCGGCGGCGGATATCGACGCCATCGGCGGGGTCTGGATCGAACGCCTCGCCGAGGCGGGCATTCTGGAGCAGCCCTCGGACTTCTACACCCTGACCAAGGAGCGCCTGCTCGAATTCGATCGCATCGGTGAGGTTTCGGCGGTGCGCATGATCGACTCGATCGATGCCAGCCGTGAGGTCGGCCTACGCCGTGCGCTCATCGGCCTGGCGATCCCGATGGCCTCCGACGGTACCGCCGCTCGCCTGGCCCGAGCCGGATTCGGCTCTCTCGAAGAGGTTGCCGACGCGGGCGAGGAACGCCTGGTGGCAGTGGACGATATCGGCCCCAAGGTCGCCGCCTCCCTGGTCGCGAACCTCACCCGCCTGCGTCCGGAATTGGAACGGTTGCGCGCGGCGGGCGTCTCCCTCGATGTGCGCGCGGAAGACCTACCCCCGGTCATCGCGGCCGGTGCGCCGCTGGCGGGCAAGACGGTAGTGATCACCGGCGCGATCAGCGACCCGCGCTCGGGCGAGAAGGTCGCGCGGCCGACCTTCCAACGCCTCTGTGAACAGGCGGGCGCGACCGCGGCGTCCTCGGTCTCGGCGAGTACCGACATGCTCATCACCGGTGCCGGGGTCGGTGACAGCAAGCTGACCAAGGCGGAGAAGCTCGGTGTCGAGGTCGTCGACCAAGGTGAGATCTGGAATCTGCTGATCGACGCCAAGGTCGTCTAGATCTCGGTCGATCATCGGGTTGTGACCAACGAGTATGGCTATTGGCGGATCGGCACAACGGCGGCGCCGTCCGTCTCTACCATCGGGGGGATGAGCGCTGTGTCGTGGATCAACGATAGTGTCGCCCGCCGCATTACCGATCTTGCGGAGCTGTACCGCGACCTACACGCACACCCCGAGTTGTCCTTCGCCGAGCACCGCACCGCGGCGATTGCCGCCCGCCGCGCGAAGGCGCTCGGGTACGAGGTGACCGAGGGGATCGGTGGGACGGGGGTGGTGGCGCGGCTGGTGAATGGGGCCGGCCCGCTGGTGTTGTTGCGCGCGGATATGGACGCACTGCCAGTCCTCGAACGGACCGGACTGCCGTACGCCTCGATGGCGGCCGATCCGGACAGCGGCGAACCGGTCATGCATGCCTGCGGACATGACATGCATGTGGTCTGTCTGCTCGGCACGCTCGATGCGCTGGCGTCCGCGCGCGAGCGGTGGTCCGGCACCGTGCTGGCTGTCTTCCAGCCCGGCGAGGAGGTCGGCCGCGGTGCGCGAGCGATGGTCGAGGACGGCCTGTTCGAGCGTTTCGGTAAGCCCGAAGTCGTTCTGGCACAACATGTGCTGCCGATTCCGGTGGGCACCGTGGCAACCCGCCCGGGCGCGATCCTGTCCGCCAACGACAGCTTGCGGATCACCCTGCACGGCCGTGGCGGGCACAGCTCACGACCCGAGGCGACCATCGATCCGATCGTGATGGCCGCCGCCGTCGTGCTGCGCTTGCAGACCATCGTGTCTCGTGAGCTCGGCGCCGCCGAGCAGGCCGTCATCACCATCGGCACCCTGCACGCGGGCACCAAGGAGAACATCATCGCCGAGCAGGCCGAGCTCGGCGTCAGCGTCCGCACCTACTCGCTCGAACTGCACGACCGGGTGCTCGCGGCGGTGCGGCGCATCGTGCACGCGGAGGCCGACGCGTCGGGCGCGGACCGTCCGCCGACAATCGAGTCTCTGATGCGACTGCCCGTCACCGTCAATGATCCAGTCGCACTGGATAAAACGCGTACCGCGCTCCGGAATGCGCTCGGTTCCGAACAGGTTCTCGAAATGCCGGCCTTTTCCGCCAGCGAGGATGTGGGCATTCTCGCCGAAGCTGCCGGCGCACCGCTGTCCTTCTGGTTCTTCGGTGGCGAGGATCCCGCGAAAGTCGCTGCGGCACAACAGAACGGCACCGTCGACCAAGACATTCCGATGAACCACTCCCCGAACTTCGCCCCACTGGCCGAACCCACGATCGGCCATGGCGTCACCGCCTTCACCGCAGCGGCCCTGGCCTGGCTCGACACCGGTCGGACGAGCGGCGATATGCCATGACCCGAGCGGATATTCGGCTCGCGGGCCGCGAGCCGATCTGCCCCGACTAGTCGCGGGGTAACAAAGAGCGGTCCGAGGTTTGTTACGGCGAGACAAGGAGACTCGCGCCGTGGATCCTTACGCTGAGCAGCCGTATGACCTCGAACACACCACTTGCAAGATGCAGGACTAACTGGACCAGCGTGAAGAGCATTGATACAGCGGCATTGCGGGTGACCTGGCGTGACGCGATCGCGAAAGTCTGTTCGGGCGCAGAGGAATTCGTGATACTCCAGCGCGGTCGTCCCGAAGCCGTGCTGTTGTCCGAATCGAACTGGCTGCTCGGCTGTACGAAAATCCCTGTGCCCGAAGCGAATCAGCTACTGCGAGCGGCATCGGACGCACGTAGCAGCCTCCGTGCGGTCCGCACCGCCGCGCACCTGCGCGGCCAGCACACCCTCATCCGCAAACTCTATGGAACTCTCTACCGCGATGGTTCCGGCGCTCAACTCGTCGCCGTGATCGCCCCCTACGACTGGGTGCGAATGTCCCTGCCCGAACTCTAGCCCGGACAGGCGACTCGGTCTGGAACGCGGCTATGCGGTGGGGCGCAGGAGATTGCCGTGCATGGCGCCGTGCAGGGTGCGGGCGGCCACCACCGACCAGGCGGTGACCAGCAAGGCGAACAGGGCCACCGCCACCACCGCGAAGAGGACGGCTCCGGTGTGGGAGTAGAGGACGGTGCTGCCGGTTACGCAGGTGCCGAGGGGGAAGGTGAAGCCCCACCAGGTCATGTTGAAGCGCATGGACTTTCGGGTGTGAACGGTGACGGCGATGGCAATGCCCAGCCAGAGCATGGCGAAGCCCCAGGTGGGTACGCCGAAGAGCAGGGCGAAGATGTCCAATGCGGCGGTTTCACGTTCGGGGAGTGCGGTGCGGGCGACATTGGCGAGTTGGCCTGCGGCGGTAATGGATTGGCCGAGGGGGCCCAGCACGATCCAGACGGTGGCGACCATGCTCGCGGCGGGCAGGCCGTGGTGCAGCAGGCGGGACCAGATCATGGTGATGGTGATCAGGGCGGCGATCAGGCTCAGGCCGAACATGGCCAGGCAGGCGAACAGCAGGGTCAGGCGGGGCTGGCCGGCGGGAGTGTGGGGGATCAGGAGTGCGCCGGTGGCGGCCGAGACCATGGGGGGAACGATGGGCATGAGCCAGCCGCCGAACGCGGCATCGCCGTCGAAGGTGTGGCGGGTGATCATGCGGAAGGGTATGACACACGCGGAGATCAGACCCAGGACGGTGCCGGCACTCCAGAGCACCCAGTCGATGGTGACCGCGGCGGACATGCCGATCACATCGCTACCCAGTAACAGGGTGCCCGCGCCGACGGTCAGCAGCGCCATGGGGGGAGCGCCGTAGAACTGCATCATGACGGGGTTCGCACCGTGTGAGCGGGCCACGTCGGGGTGGCGGCGCCAGTGCGCGACCCAGGCGGCCGATACTCCGATCAGCAGCAGTGCGGCCAGCGCCCACACCACGGTGGCGGCCATACGCAAACCGGGGAATTGCAGCGGCAGGGTGGCGGCGGCATTGGCGATGATGCCGGTGCCCATCACCACCGCGAACCAGTTGGGGGCGAGCCCGCGCAGGGCATTGCCGGGCGCACCCGCCGGGTCGACCGCATTGTGCGACGGCGCCGCCGTCCGCGACTCCACAACAGGTGACTCGGCGTCTGCGCTGGGGCGGAAGGTCAATGTGGTCATGCATCCAGCATCTGCCGTCGGCAAACTCCCCGGTACAGCCCACAATTCAATGGATGCATAGAACCGTTCTATGTCCATCCCCGAACGGCTCTATGGCGCGGATTTCAGATGACCACGGAGAACCTGCGCCTCGGTTTATCGGCGCGGAGCTGCCGGACGAGTCCCAGATCGGTGGGCTGCGAACGGTGATTGTCATAGCGTTCGAAGGAGGCGGCCAGCGGTGGGAACCAGCGGGCGAATTCGCCGCGCACCGGTCCGTCGGTATCCAGCGCGCAGAGCACGCCCATGGCGGTCAGCAGCGCGCGGGCGAACGGTGTGACATACGCGGGAATGGTCATCTGCCGGTGCGCATTGCTCAATCGCGGATCCATCACATAGCGCACGCGCCGCCGCAGCCAGTCGTTGGTGAAGTGAAAGCTGTTCTGCGCCAATGGTTCACTGACCACGACGATGCCCTCGGCAATGGCCTCGGCATCGTAGCTGCGGCCGGGCTCGACGAAGCCGTGCCGCCGCAGCGCCGCGTCCAGATCGGCGACGGTGCCATTGAGCGCGGCCTCGACGACCTCGATGACCAGTCCGGTGAATCCGTCCTGTGGCCAGGCCACGCACGCGCCGAAGTCGACCACGCCGAGCCGCCCGTCCGGTAGCACCCGGAAATTGCCCGGATGCGGGTCGCAGTAGAGCAGTCCGGTGCGCACCCAGGACGAGAGCAGGAATCGCAGAATGAGCATTCCGACCCGGCTGCGTTCTTCGCGCGTACCGGATTCGATGATCCGGGTGACCGGCGTCCCGTGCAGCCATTCGCTGACGATCACGTCCCCGCGCTGGGTAATCACCTGGGGCACAACGAAATCCGGATCATCGGCGAATGCTTCGGCGAAGACCCGCTGATGTTCGGCCTCGGCCGCGTAATCGAGTTCGTCTGCCACGCTGGTGCAGACGGCCTCGGTCACGGCGGGCACATCGGCTCCGGGGACGAAGACCGTGGCCAGAATGGACAGCCGCCGCAACTGTTCGAGATCGCCGAGCACCGCCTGATGCGCACCCGGATACATGACCTTCACCGCGACCTGGCGGCCGTCCCGCCACACCGCGTGATGCACCTGCCCGATCGAGGCACCCGCGGCGCGCCGATCGTCGAATTCCTTGAAGTGCCGGCGCCAGCTCGCACCCATCTCCGCCGCCATGGCGGCGTGCACACTGGCGGGCATCATGGTGGGCGCGGAGTCCTGCAGCTGGCCCAGTGCGATCCGATACGGTTCGGCCAGCTCCGGCGGTAGCGCCAACTCGTACAGTGCGAGCAGCTGCCCGAGTTTGGCCGCGCAGCCCTTCAATTCGCCCAGTACCTCGAAAATGTGCTGGGCCGTACGCAATTGGATATCCAGGTTGACCTCGGCCGCGGATTTCCCGCGTGCGCGTTGCGCGACCCCGGCCGCCCGCCGTCCGGCGAAAGCGATGGGCAATGACGCGATTTTGGCATTGCGAACCGCGGTCCGAACCGGCGGTGTGCCGCCGGTTCCCCTGGTACGACTGCTGGTTCGCCGCTCGGTCATGTGCTCACCTCATTGTGTGCGCGGCACGCGACGATGCGGGTGCGCGCACGTGCAGTTTGGCATATGGGAGCTTAAACTGTCTGGGACGTATTCGATAGTTGTGGAAAGGTGACAGATGGGCGCCCAGACCGTCGTCGCCGATGTCGCCGACGAACTCGCTCGCCGGGTCGCCACGGGGGAGTACGCACCGGGTGATCTGATGCCGTCGGTTCGCCAGGTCGCCGAGGAATTTGGGATGAACCGGGCCACCGCGCAGCTGGTGCTGGGCCGACTGGAGTCCTACGGATTCGTCGACGCGCACCGCGGCCGCGGCTTCACCGTGCGGGATGTGCGCCGGGCCGGTGGCCTGGACGTCTACCGCAGACTGTTCCGGCTCGCCATGCCCGCACCGGAGCCGGCGGCGAAGATGTTCCGCAATATCGTTGCCGCCGAACGGGTTGTCGTGCTCGAGGCGCTACTGGATTACACCGCGGCCGGTGGCGATCCACGCACCCTGCACGCGGCGATCGATGAGCTCGAATCCCTCGCGCGCGCAGCCGAACCCGATCATGCCCGACTGCTGAGTATCGAAATCGGGCTGGTCAGAAGTCTTCTCACCGAACTCGGGCACAGTGCGGCGCGCGGTGCTCAACTCGGTGGGCGAGATGCTGTTCGAGGTGCCCGAGGTGCCCGAGGTGCCCGAGGTGCCCGAGGCGGTGCAGGCGTATTTCGCGGTCTCCGCGGATCTCCATGTGCTGGTCTGGCGTGCGCTGCTGGCGGTGTGGGAGTCCGGGGGCGGCCCGCGCAGGCGCAGCTGGCGCTGTTCGAGGATCTGTTCGCCATGTACCACGACAGGGTGCTGGCCCGTTTCGGCGAACTGGTCGGCCTGGCAGCGGAGACCTCCGAAAGTTCGTCACAAGACGCCGTGTGACCAATCGTCTCAGACAATCTGATTGCCGGATCGGCGCTACCGAACGGCCTCCCGCCGCCCGAGGAGGCGGCAGGCGCGGCCGGTCAGCCCCCGACGAGCGCGGCGGCTGTCACCAGGGCCGCGATTATGGTGAGCGCCATGGCGACCACGATCACCAGATTCCGGCGGGTCGGCGGTTCGGCCGGTGTCGGCGGTCGTTGTTCCAAGGGTCATCTCCTCAATGGAATAGGTGGCGCTGGCGGATCATCGTATTCCTGTGGTTCCCAATAGCTTTGCAGACCCGGGCACTGCGGCATGCGTCCGTCCGCCGCGCGTGCGACGCCGCAGCTCCAGGCCGCCACCATGCCCGAAGATCATGAGTGCCGGCGCCCCGAGATCATCCGACCGAGGAGCGCGGTCCGGTTCGGCATGCGAGAATTCGGCTGCTGTTTACCGCTTTCCCCGATCTGTGCGTGAGGAGATGCTTGTGAGCTCGAGGTTGTGGATGGGTGTGCCGGTCGCGGTGCTGGCGGTCGCGCCGGTATTCGCCGTGGTCGGGACCGCGCCCGCGCAGGCGGCGCCGTCCGGGCCGGGTGTGGCGGTGAATTTCACCTGCACCGGACAGACCTACGCGGGTGAGGACCTGCCCGAGGTAACCGTCAGCGCGCGCGCCGGTGTGCGCGCCGCGAAGGGGCAGGCGCAGACCTCCTGGCGTGGTGTCGCCCGGTTCTCGTCGATCGAGTGCAAGCCGGTCTGATCAGGTAGTACCGGGCCTCGGGGAGCCCGGGCCGATCGCCGCCAGGCCGTCAGATGGCGCGGCGGTGATTGAGGTAGGCGAAAGAGCCCAGGCCCAGCGGGATTTGGAACCAGAAGGTCAGCAGCCGGAAGCCGAGCGCCGCGCCGACCGCGACCCCGCCGGTCAGTCCCGCGAGGGCGGTCAGACCGGCGGCCAAGGTGATCTCTTTGGAGGCCACACCGCTGGGCGAGGGCATGAGCGGGGCGAGCGCGACCGTCACCAACTGGACCACGAAGGTGTCGGCCAGGCTCAGACCGGCTCCCATCGCGTGCAGTACCGCCCACAGCGCCACCACCATGAGCAGCGGTTGTGCCAGCGCGCAGACCCAGAGCAGGGCGGCGCGGCCGGGCCGGAGCGCGGTGGCCGCCACCGATTTCCACGCGAATTCGGCATCGGTGCGGCCGGTGCGGGCACGATGCAGCAGTCCGCGCCAGCCGCCGCGCTTGGTGAGCCAGCGACGCAGCACGATGGTCGCCGCCGCGATGAGCGTGCCCGCGACGAGCAGTACGACGGCCACGATTCCCGCTGCGTGCCAGCCATTTCCGGTGGTCTCATGCCACCACGCGGAGAATCGCGGGCCCAGATCATGCCAGGGGGGTTGACCATTGGTGCGGTTTATCAGGCTCGGCGTGGCCAGGATCGCTACGATCACCAGCGGTATCCGCACCACCAGCGCGGCGAAGCCGAACAGCGTCATGGAGGCCACGGCGGCGCTGTGGCTCAAACCTTCCCGGCGCAGGAAACGCAGCCGGATCAGCAGTGAGGCGGCCGGAATCAGGCCGATGGCGGGTACCGCGAGCTGCAGTGCGAAGAGCCGGGTCGAGGAGGGTTGCGCGGGAATCGATCCGCGCAGCATCCACACCGAGGTGGGCCAGAGTCCCAGCGTGGCCAGCAGCGCCACGGCCAGCCAGCGCGGATCGGCGGCGAGCAGTGCGCGCATACCCGCGGCCACCGTCTCGTGTTGCCAGAGCGCGGCGGCGACGACCACCACGGTGCAGATAACAGTCGGGAGCGCCTTTCTCGCGGTTGCGGGAACGGCCGGGGCCATCGGCACTCCTTGTGGTGTCGCGTATTGCGGTGTCGCGGGGCGGTCGTCTGTGAATCGCGGACCGGATGACCGACATCAACGTGTTTCGGGAGGGGCGACCCGCATCCCGGCACAACAGTGGGCGCTGCCGCACAACGGTACTTGATGCGGATCGCCCCCGATAGCCCGTGTCTTGTTCGGCGCGCCGGTGCGGGGCGGGCGATCCGGGTAGGCTCGCGACATAGGATTCGGCCGTCAACGGGAAAGACAGGACCATCACCGTGGGCAAATCCATGACATCGCTGGAATTATTGCGCGAACTCGAGCCGGTTGCGGAAGACAATCTGAACCGGCATCTATCCCTGGCCAAGATTTGGCATCCACACGATTACGTACCGTGGGACGAGGGCAGAAACTTCGCCGCCATGGGCGGAATCGATTGGGAGCCTGGACAATCCAAGCTGAGCCCGGTCGCGCGCGCCGCCATGGTCACCAATCTGCTCACCGAGGACAATCTGCCCTCCTATCACCGGCTCATCTCCGATTCCTTCTCCCGCGATCGCGCCTGGGGCACCTGGGTGGATCGCTGGACCGCGGAGGAGAACCGGCACGGCATCGCCATTCGCGACTACCTGGTCGTCACCCGCGGCGTCGACCCGGTCGCCCTGGAGAACGCGCGCATGACCTGCGTGTCCCAGGGCGTGGACAACCCCACCGGCACCGGCGACCACAGTGTCCTGCCCGGCGTCGCCTATGTGACGTTTCAGGAACTGGCCACCCGTGTCTCGCACCGCAATACCGGCAAGGTCTGCCAGGACCCCATTGCCGACCGCATGCTCGCGCGCGTAGCCACCGACGAAAACCTGCACATGGTCTTCTACCGCAATATCTGTGCCGCGGCCCTGGACCTGGTCCCCGACGAAGCCATGCAAGCCATTCACGATGTAATAGTGAACTTCCGCATGCCCGGCGCCGGCATGCCCGACTTCCGCCGCAACAGTGTCCTACTCGCCAAACACGGCATCTACGACCTCCGTCAACACCTGGACGAGGTAATCCTCCCCGTCCTACGCAAATGGAACATCTTCGACCGCACCGACTTCACCGCCCGAGGCGACCGAACCCGCGAAGACCTCGCCACCCACCTCGACAAACTGGCCGAAGACGTCCTCCGCTTCGAAGATCAACGCGACCGCTTCCTGGCCCGAGAAGCCGCCCGCCGCACCCGCGAATCCGTCTGACCTCCCGCCCCTCCCCCGTGCACGGGGACACCTCCCGAGCCGACCTGTCGCGAGACCGTCCTTCCTGCGCGGACCATCCGGAGCCCTCGTCATCCCGGCAAGTTTTCGGCCGGGATCCACACCGCGACTGCGGCACCGACCTGACCCGAATCCTCCGCGGACTTCGCCTGTGGATAGTGAATCGGTTATCCACAAATCCGATTCGCGCCGTCCGTCACCGCTATCCGCGTCCTATCGTTGAGCTCGACGAGAGGGGAGTTCATGGGGGAAATACTGCGCGCCGATCTGGACGCCTTGCGTGCGATGGCGGCGGCCGTTCGAGTTGAGGCGGAGACGATCGCCGGAATCGATCCGGCCGACCTGATCGCGAGAGTTGGCCTGGCCATGCCGAATTCGGTCATCGGGGCGGCCGCCGACGAAGCCGGTGAGCCGGTGGTGGCAGCCCTTCGCGAGCTTGCGGATCGCCTGACGGCGCTATCGGGGGTCGTCGAGCGCGGGGTCAAGAGCTATGAGGAGGTGGATGCCGCGCTCGGAGCTCAGCTCGATTCCTACATGCATGGGTAGCCGGTGAGGCGCCGATGGTCGCTATGCGAAGTGCGCTCATCCGCGCGAAGAGCATTGTGGCGTTGCTGCGGGGGGAGGGGGAGGAGTTGGCCAGGGCGACCATGTCGCAGGTGCGCGGCTGGCATCCGGAGACTGCCGGTGTCGCGAGTGATGCTGTGGTGGCGGCCGATCGGTGTTTCGCCGCGGCTATGCGCGAGTTCGGGCGGCAGGTGGAAGGGGTGGTGCTCGGATGGCAAGGGGTGGCGGCCACCGCGGGAGAGTTGCGTGCGCTCGGTGCGCAGTTGACCGCGAACCATATCGGCGCGGCTTTGGCAGATATTGCCGACGCGCTGGCCGATGCGGCCGCGCTGGCACGGGTGTGCGCGATTGTTCGCGAGATCGAAGGTGATGCGACTGCGAATGGTTGTGTGATCGGCGAGGACGGGACCATCGCGGCACCGAAGGCCGATTCCGGTAATGCCGTACTGGATCTCGCGTTGCAGGCATGCTTCGAGGTGCAGGCCTCGGCGTTGCAGGCGCGGCTGCTGCCGCTATTGGACTGTGCGGGTGAGACCGATGAGCGGGTCGGCGCGCGGTTGGCCGCGGCTGTCGCGGCATTGATCGCCTTGCGCACAGAACCGCAGGGTGGGCGCAGGAGTGCACTGGTGACCGCGATCCTCGATGGGAACGCCTTCCTACCTGAGGACCCGAAAGCCCTGACCGCGCTATGGGAATCGCTCTCGCCGGCCGATCAGGACGCCCTCTTCGCCTACGATCCCACGATCGGCAATCGCGATGGGCTGCCGGTGGTGGCGCGGGATTTCTACAATCGCGCCGACCTGGAGCGACTGCGCGCCGCCGCGACATCCGACCTGAGCGCGTTGAATTCGCAACACCCGGACTGGGCGCGCGAGCAGAACTTCCCGGACACCGCGCACGACTGGCGAGCACTGAGCCTGTGGGACGCCGACCGGGCGCTGGCCCGGACACGACTCGCCGGCTACGCGGCTGTCACCACCGCCGCCGCGACGGGCGAATCAGGTTCTCCCACCGGGTTTCTGCTCAGCGTGGATGACCGCGGGCGCGGCGCGGTAGCGCTGAATAATCCCGACGCGGCCACCAATGTCGCCACCTTTGTCCCGGGGACCGGCTCGTCGCTCGCGGGTATCGGCGCTGGGGTAGGTCGTGCCCGTGCACTCCTGGACGCCGCGACCAAAGCCGATCGCGCAGTGCGTACTTCGGTCATCGCCTGGTACGGCTACGACAGCCCGCCCGCGCTCGGCAGTGCCCTGCGCGACCACTATGCCGACGACGGTGCTCCCGCGCTGGACAATTTCGAGTCCGGGCTGCGCGCGACACACGACGCTATGCCATCCAATAACACTGTTATCGGACACAGCTATGGCAGCACTCTCATCGGTGTGGCCGCGAGTCACGGCAATTCCATCGCCGCCGACAATCTGATCTTCGTTGGCTCTCCCGGCGTCGAAGTCGATCGCGCCGGCGAATTATGTTTGGACGGTATCGATCCCGCGCACAATCGGGAGCACGTCTTCGCCATCGCCGATCCAGCCGATCCCATCCCAGAATTCGGGCATTTTATCCACGGCACGGATCCGACCGATTCCGATTTCGGCGCAACGGTTTTCGACTCGGCCGGGGCGACGTTGAATCTGCCGTTGCTGCGCGAGCTTCCGATCGATCCGTGGGCGCACGGCAACTATTGGGATACTGGAAATCCGGGCCTGCGCACTCAGGGCGAGATCATCGCCGGGCGCTATCAGCCATGATCGCCATCGACCACCGTGCCGGCGCCCGGAGTACGCAGGCGGGTTGCGGAGTCATAGCGGGAGTGCGAGTAAAGCATGAAATGGCCAAGTGACCAACTTGGTCTGAAACGGTTGGGTTCATGCTAGGGTTCCCGGCAGTATTGGCGGGAAATCGGAGACAAATGCGCACCGAGAACATCAACAGGAAGTTCAAACTGCATGACGAGCGCAGGATTGCCGCGCAACTTCCCGAGCAGTTGCAGGGGCTTGATGTCGTCGGTTTTGTCAGAGTCGATGAGTTTCCGGCAGAGTTGCTGAACTCGTTCGGAGAGTTCGCCGGCGCGGCCGTCGAGCCCTATACCCGTATCTATCGCAATGCCCAGCCCAATCGCATAGACGCATGGTTGCTGGAGTTGCTGCGGCACGGCCGAATTGGTGACCGTTTCTTCCTGCGCACCGGGCTGGAGTACTTCCCGTGGGCGGATTGTCGGGTTCTCGACCATCGCTGGCTGGAGTCGCTGCGCCGGGTGATCGGCCCGAACCAGGGCTTCATCTCCGCGGACAAGACCTCGGCCGCCATGACCATCGGCGCGCAGTACGAAATGCTCGGCTTCCTGCGCCCGATCCCGCCGCCCGCCGCGGTCCCGCCGCCGACCGAGAACGAACAGACCGTACTGCTCTCGGCCCTTCCGGAGCCGCCGTCCGATAACGAGACCACCGTCCTGATCTCCCGCGTCGAGGCCCCGACCCAGCGCATCACCCGCGAGCCCGCCCCAACCGGCGAGGACACCGCCGCGCCCGACCAGCTCTGATTCGTCCGAACCGCCGGCGGTCCCACTACGTTGTTCTGGTGTCAGCGGACCGCCGAATCAAGGGTGCCGAACAGTGTGGAAATTTCGCGGATTGCCCGTTCATGTCCTGCTCGTACACGGCATTGTCGTCCTGGTGCCGTTGACGGCGGTGCTGGTGATCGTGTGCGCGCTCTGGCCCGCGGCACGGCGGAGATTCATCTGGCCGACGGCCGCACTCGCGGTGCTGGTGACCGGCTTGACGCCGCTGACCATCGAGGCGGGGGAGTGGCTGCAACAGTGGGTAGGTGCGACACCTGCCATTGATCAGCACACACATCTGGGCGGGCAGATGCTGTATTTCGTTGTCCCCCTGCTGATTACGGCCGCACTCCTGGTGCTTGTGCACGTACGCGAGGGGCAGGGTAAGGTGCTCGGGCGGTCGGTGCTCGCACTGGTGGCGATCCTCGCGGTGGCGGCCGGCGCGGCGGCCACGGTGCAGACCTATCGAGTCGGGGACTCCGGGGCGCGAGCGGTGTGGAACGGCGTCGCGAGCTGAGCCCGGACGCGCCGCACCCGAGAATGTCGTGACCCGGCGCCCGGTCTGCGGGCGGACGCCGGGCCACGGCAATCCGGCACGGTCAGACCTTGCGGATGACCGTGACGACTTTGCCGAGAATCTGGGCGTCATTGCCCGGAATCGGCTCGAACAGCGGGTTGTGCGGCATCAGCAACACCTGGGAACCGGTGCGCTTGAATGTCTTGACAGTGGCCTCGCCGTCGATCATGGCGGCGACGATATCGCCGTTCTCGGCCACATTCTGCTGGCGCACGACCACCCAGTCGCCGTCGCAGATGGCGGCCTCGATCATGGACTGACCGACGACCTTCAGCAAGAACAGCGAACCCTCGCCGACCAGTTCGCGCGGCAGCGGGAAGACATCCTCCACCGCCTGCTCGGCCAGGATCGGGCCACCGGCGGCGATCCGGCCCAGCACCGGGACGTAGGTCGGGATCGGGTGCTCGCTGGTGGCATCCACCTCCGCGGCGACCGAACGTAGCTGCGCCACACCGGCACCGGCGCGCATGACCGTTTCGTCCAGTCCGCGCACATCGACCGCGCGGGGCCGATTCGGATCGCGGCGTAGATAGCCCTTGCGTTCCAGGGCGCGTAGCTGATGCGCCACCGAGGAGGTGGAGGTGAGGCCGACGGCATCACCGATCTCCCGAATGCTGGGGGGATAGCCGCGGTCGCTCACCGAGGATCGAATGACCTCCAGTACTTTGCGCTGGCGCACGGTGAGATCTGTCCCCGCGCCGGATGTTTCGGCACCCTCTCCGATCTGGTCGGCCGGACCGTTGTCACCCTCCACAGCGCCGTGTTCGCTCACCGCCGCAGTCCTCCGTTCACTGCTGTGTCTCACCGGAATTCGTCTCCGGGGCGACTCGCGCCGCAGCTCCGGAGATCTCGTGCCTCGACTGTAGACCGAGAGTCCCGGCTGATCAAACATCTGTTCGACGCATGTCGCGCAAATGCGTGACCTTGTCGGTCGTTCGTGGTAGAAATTCGAACATCAGTTCTTCGAACACATGAGCGAGTCAATCGTCCAGAGTCACCCGGTCCATCAGCCAGGAGGTTTCTTCGATGCGCACTGTGATCAGCGAATTCGACACCATCGGAAGCGATTTCGGCTTCGACAGCCTCCCCTGGGGGCTGCGGGCCGAGCAGGCGCCGGACGGTGTCATCGAGGCGGCGTGGCCGCCCGCGATCGATCGCCGTCCGTGCCGCGCCCTCGCGCAGCCCGTCGCCCGAGATCGTGCGCGCGTCGGCCGCCCGCATGTCGTGGCTCGCCGCACCGTCGGGCGTCCGCTCGGCGCACATCCGCTCAGTCGCGCGCAGCGCGCGCAGATCGGCTTCGCCGCGCTCGCGCTCGCCGCGCTCATGACCGCCCTGGCCGTCGCCGGGCTGGCCGCCCTCGCGCAATTGCGCTCCGGCGAATTCGGTTTGCAGACCACCTCGGTCGTCGATATGGTCCCCGCGCCCGCGCATTAGTCCGATGCGCCGTCGCGTCATCGGCGGCCCGCACCACAGGGGATGGCGGTGCGGTCGCCGCGGGGTTGCGGGTGCGGTCACCACCTATTAGCCCGACATTCGGCAGGTCGCGGCCGGATTTTCGAATAGGGATGGACGGCCTGGGTGAGCGGCCGTTAATGCAGATTGAAAACTGAACCCGTTATTGCGGTGCCCCGAATGTGACAGGAACAACAGTCGCGCTCGTCAGGGCGCGGGGCCATGGGCCGGGTCATGACCTATGTCAGCACCGTCGCCGGGTAAGGCCGCCGTACTCAGTGTGCTCGCCTCGGATGTGTTCGCGCCCACCACCATTACCGCGGGCACCCATGGCATTTGCGCATGCCGCTGCCGGATTTCAATTGGGCCGATTGCGACACGCCGTGGAATTACATCACCGATGACCTGCTGCCCCGCTACTTGGAGCTGTCCGCGAATCAGGTGGTCGCGAGACCTGTTCTGGCAGAACCATTCTCGGATGAATTGGCGGCCGGTCGACTGCTGCGCCGGCGGCCGGATCTGCTCGATGATCGCATCGCGCAATGGCAGTTGACCGCCTGATTCGGGCCGCTCCGCCGGGCGGACGCACAATGGCCGCGTCCGTCCGGGTATCCTCGAGGTTGCTGAGGAGCCCAGGCCCCGACGAAGGATCCCGGATGCATTGCCCGTACTGTCGCCACCCCGATTCGAGGGTGGTCGACTCACGTGAGGCCGAAGAAGGCAGCGCCATCAGAAGGCGTCGTGCCTGCCCGGAGTGTGGGCGCCGGTTCTCCACGGTCGAAACCGCGATCCTGTCCGTGGTCAAGCGCAGTGGTGTGAGCGAACCGTTCAGCCGCGAAAAGGTGATCCGCGGTGTGCGCCGCGCCTGCCAGGGGCGCGAAGTCGACGACGACGCCCTCAACCTGCTCGCCCAGCAGGTCGAGGATGCGGTGCGCGCCAAGGGTTCCCCCGAGGTACCCAGCCACGAAGTCGGCCTGGCCATCCTCGGCCCGCTCCGCGACCTGGACGAGGTCGCCTACCTACGCTTCGCCTCGGTCTACCGATCCTTCAGCTCCGCTGAGGATTTCGAGCAGGAGATCGCCTCCCTCCGCAAGCACCGAGCCGAAAACGCCGTAGGCGCAACCGCTCCCAAGTAGTCGCCCGCGTCAAACCTTTGCCCGCGCTCAACCGCGTTCCGCCCCACGCCGATTGCCAGCGACCCCGCGTGGATTGGCGAGCGACGACCCCGCGTGGATTGCGAGCGACCCTGTGTTGACCTGCGAGCGGCCCCGTGTCGATTGCGAGCCGCCCCGTGTCGAAACATTTCCCCCGTCATCCCGGCGTGCTTTTGGCCGGGATCTACCGCCGCATAGTGGATCCCGGCCAAAAACGCGCCGGGATGACGATAGGGCGGGTGCTTGGTTGGCGAGGAGCGTGTGGCGGGTGCCTGCGCCGGGGGTGCTCGTCAGCGCTTGGCGGGGGGCTTTCGGGCTGTGTCTATTGCCTTTTCGATGCGTTTGGTGGAGACGGCGTACGGGGTGCCGAGTTGCTGGGCGAAGAGGCTTACGCGGAGTTCTTCGATCATCCACCAGATTTCGAGGACGTCGCGGCCATTGCGGCGGCCCTCGGGGAGCAGTTCGAGCAGGCGGTCGTAGGCCGCGTGCACGCGATCGAGTTCGGTCATGCCCTGGCGGTCGCGGTTGGCCGAGGCCGGGAGCGCTTCCAGGCGCAGGCGGGCGGCCTCCAGGTAGCGGGGGAGTTCGCGTAGCCGCGCACTGCCCCATTCGGAGACGAAGCCGCGGAAGACCAGGTCGTCGAGTTGATGCGTGACATCCTGTGCCGCTTCACGATCCCTGGTGTCGGCCAGGGCCGCGCGTACGCGATGCGCCTCCGCCAGGACCGGCACCACCACGCGCACTATCTGCGCGACGGCGGTGGTGAAGTTCGGGCGGACCTTCTCGATCAATGCCTTGAACTGGTCCGGGCTGCGCACCGGGCCACCGGCTTTCGCGATCAGCTCGTCGGCGGCGCAGGCGCGGCAGTCCTCGATGAGTCCGTCGAGCGAACCGTACGGATTCTGGCTCAGCGCAAGGCGATCGGTGGGCGGCAGCGACGCCGTCACCGAACGCGGTGAGGTGGGCAGGGCATTCAGCAGTAGCGTGCGGGTGCCGGTGCGCATGGCGGCCGCCTGCTCACCCGGAGAGCTGAGCACGCGCACTGCGACGCCCGCACCCTCGGGAACCAGTGCGGGATAGCCGGTAATGGTCTGCCCGCCGACCTGGCGGCGCACCGTCGGTTCGAGGGTGCCGAGCGATTCCGAGGTCCATACGGCCGCCGGGGCACGCTCGGCCGCGGCGGTGGCGCGCGCCACGGACTTCGAGACCTGCGGGGCCAGCCGGGTTTTCAGCTCGGCCAGGCTCTTACCGCGGTCGACGACCGTGCCCGCGCCGTCGGTGGCCGCGAAGGTCATGCGCAGGTGACTCGGCAGTGCCGCCGGATCGAGATCGGCGGGTGCGATGGTGACCGATCCCAGTCGGGACAGTTCCCTGGCCAGTCCGGTGCGCAGCGGTTCCGCGCGCGGAGTCATTGCCGCCAGTGCCGCATTCGCGAAATCGGGTGCGGGCACCACCATGCGCCGCAGCTGTTTGGGCAGTGTCTTGATGAGCGCCGTGGTGAGCTCTTCGCGCATGCCGGGCACCAGCCAGTCGAAGCCGACATTGCGCACATGCGCGAGCTGCGGCACCGGAATGTGCACGGTCACACCGTCATCGGCCTTGCCCGGCTCGAATTGGTAGGTGAGCGGGAGGATCAGCTCACCCTGTCGCCAACTGTCCGGGTATGCGGTCGGATCCAGCAGCGCCGCATCGTCATTGACCACGGTCGAGGCGCTGAAGTCCAGGAGCGCCGGCTCCTGTTTCTGCGTCTTGCGCCACCAGCTGTCGAAGTGCCGCACCGACACCACATCGGCCGGGATCCGCCCGTCGTAGAAGTCGAAGAGCACCTGATCGTCGACCAGAATGTCGCGCCGCCGCACTCGATGCTCCAGATCGGCGACGTCGTCGAGCAATTCGCGATTCCGCTCGAAGAACACATGGTGCGTCTGCCACTCGCCCTGCACCAGCGCGTGCCGAATGAACAGCTCGCGCGAGAGTTCGGGATCGATCCGCCCGAAGTCCACCCGCCGCTGTGTAACCAGCGGAATCCCGTACAGCGTGACGCGCTCATATGCCAGCGCGGCGCCCCGCTTGGACGACCAATGTGGCTCGGAATAGGTGCGTTTCACCAAATCCCCGGCCAGCCGCTCAGCCCACTCCGGTTCGATCCGAGCCGCCGTCCGCCCCCACAATCGGGAGGTCTCGACCAATTCGGCCGCCATCACCCACCGCGGTGCCTTCTTCGCCAGCGAAGACCCCGGGAAGATCATGAACTTCGCATTGCGGGCCCCGAGGAACTCCCGGCTCTCCGCCTCCCGCACTCCGATATGAGAAAGCATCCCCGCCAGCAACGCCTGATGAATCGATATCACATCCCACGGCATGGCCTCATCGGCGGCAGCGGCTTGCGCGGCGAGCCGAACCGAGAGACCCGAGCCGCCCGCATCGCGGCCGCTCGCCTGCCCGCGCTGTCCCTGCCCGGCTCTACCGGACGCGGTGGCTTCCCCGCCCATTGAGCTCCGGCCAGAGCCGGTGGACTTGGTCGAGGCCGCTGCGCCTGAAGAAGCGGTGGACCCGGCCGCTCCCGCCTGCCCGGATGCTGTTGTGCCGTCGGCAGTTTGCCCAGCGCGTCGATTCCCGGCGCGCCCCCGCTCGCTGCTATTGCTCGTGCCACCGCTGCCGGTGCCATCCGCGTCGCTGTCCGCACGCGATGACTCGGGGCCGTTTGCTCGTGCGGTGCCGCGTCGGTTCCGGCCGCGCCGGCCCTCGCCGGATCCCTCGAGGTCGGTCGCCGACGGCGGTGCGTCGCTTGCGGATTGGGCGGACTCGGCCGACCAGCCGAGGCTGCGCGTGATGGTGCGGAGTTGGCCGTGTAGGTCCTGCCATTCGCGAATGCGGAGGTAGTGCAGGAATTCGTCCCGGCACATGCGGCGGAACTGGTTGGAGGACAGGTTTTTACGCTGTTCGCCGAGGTAGTCCCAGAGTTTGAGGTGGGCCAGGAAGTCCGAGCCTTCGACATTGAAGCGGGCGTGTTTGGTATCGGCGGCCTGCTGGAATTCGACCGGGCGTTCGCGCACGTCCTGAATCGACAGGGCGGCGACGATGATCAGCACTTCGGCGAGGCAGCCGCTGTTGTTGGCCTCGACCAGCATGCGCGCCATGCGCGGATCCACCGGCAGCTGCGCCATTTCCCGGCCGATGGCGGTGAGAACCAGTCCGGCGTCCGGGATTTCGGCGCGATCGGCCTCCTCGGTGCGCCGAGCCAGCGCGCCGAGCTCCTCGAGCAGTGCGATGCCATCGCGGATCGCCCGATTGTCGGGAGCCTCCACGAACGGGAAGCTCTCGATATCGCCGAGTCCGAGCGCGGTCATCTGCAGAATGACGGCGGCCAGATTGGTGCGCAGAATCTCCGGTTCGGTGAACTGCGGCCGCGCTTCGAAGTCGTCCTCGGAGTACAGCCGGATGGCGATACCGTCCGCCACACGACCGCAGCGACCGGACCGCTGTCGCGCCGAAGCCTGCGAAATTGGTTCGATGGGCAGCCGCTGCACCTTGGTGCGCATGGAGTAGCGGGAGATTCGCGCGGTACCCGGATCGACCACGTATCGAATACCGGGCACGGTCAGCGAGGTCTCGGCGACATTGGTGGCCAGCACGACTCGTCGACCGGCATGGTTACTGAAAACCTTGTGTTGTTCGGCCGCCGACAACCGCGCGTACAGCGGCAGAATCTCGGTGCGCGGCAGCCTCATATCGCGCAAAGTGTCTGCGGTATCGCGGATTTCGCGTTCGCCGGAGAGGAAGACCAGAATGTCCCCGTCGCCCTCGGCGAGCAGTTCCCGTACCGCGTCCCCGATGGCATCGGTGGGGTCACGATCGACTATCCGGGTGTCCTCGTCATCGGGATCATCCGAGGTGAGCGGGATTTCCAGGGAGAGTGGCTGATATCGGATCTCCACCGGATACGACCGCCCCGACACCTCGACAATCGGTGCGGGCGAGCCGTTCTCGTCGCTGAAGTGCCGGGCGAACAGCTCCGGATCGATGGTGGCGGAGGTGATGATCAGCTTGAGATCCGGCCGCTTGGGTAGCAGCTGCTTCAGATACCCCATCAGGAAGTCGATATTGAGGCTGCGCTCATGCGCCTCGTCGATAATGATGGTGTCGTAGCGGCGAAGTAGCCGGTCCCGCTGGATCTCCGCCAGCAGAATGCCGTCGGTCATGAGTTTGACCAGCGTCCGGTCCGATGCCTGATCGGTAAAGCGGACGGTATAGCCGACCACATCGCCCAATTCGCCGCCGAGCTCCTCGGCAATGCGCTCGGCCACGGTGCGCGCGGCCAACCGGCGCGGCTGGGTGTGCCCGATGGTGCCGCGCACCCCGCGCCCCAATTCCAGGCAGATCTTGGGAATCTGGGTGGTCTTGCCGGAGCCGGTCTCACCGGCCACGATCACGACCTGGTTGTCCGCGATGGCCTTGGCGATATCGTCGCGGCGCGCGGAGACCGGCAGTTGTTCCGGATATCTGATCTCGGGTACGGCGGAGCGGCGGGCGTCGACGCGGCGCTGTGCGGCGTCGATATCGGCTTCGAGTTCGGTGAGGTCACCGCCGCGGACCTTGTCGAGACGCCGACGCAACCGGTGTTCGTCGCGGATCGAGAGGTCGGCCAGGCGGGATCGAAGCTCACGCTGAGCCTGCTTAATGAACGTGGCGGCAGTCCTGGTCATTGCACCGTCAAGCGTAGCGAAGTCATTGCCCGAGCCGCTCGGCACGGTGTCACAAACCGCTCGAAAGCGATTGCCTGATGTGTGCTGTATCGGCGTATCGTCTCCGTCTCGCCGCTTTCGCATGCGAATATCAGGCCATGGTCGCTACCGCCGGGACTCCGATGTGGGTTCGTGTACTGCGTATTGCCTTCGGAGTGTTCGGCCTGGTGGCGCTGTTGGACATACCGCTGCGCAATCTCGGCGTCGATGGCTACTCGTATGCCAACTTCTTCAGCTACTTCACCATCCAGTCGAACATTCTGGGCGTGCTGGTGCTGTTGGTCGGCGGTCTGCTCGATCCCGGGTCGCGGGGCTGGCAGCTGTTCCGCGGCGCGGGCACGCTCTACCTGACGATAACGCTCATCATCTACGCGGTCCTGCTCGCCGATGTGGACGTGCAGATGGACGACGAGTGGACCAATGCCGCCCTGCACAAGGTCATGCCGCTGGCCATCCTGGTGGATTGGCTGATCATTCCCGCCGGTATCAAGCTGGCGCCCAAGGTGATCGGTTCCTGGCTGATCTATCCCGTCGTGTACGGCGTCTACACGCTGATCCGCGGCCCGATCGTGGATTGGTACCCGTACCCGTTCATCGATCCGCGCACGCAGGGCTATCTGGGATTGTCCGGCCGGCTGGCCCTGATGGTGGTGTTCTTCGCCGTGCTGGCGGTCGCGGTGGCCGCGTTGAACGGCTTCATCGCCCGCTTCTGGCGCGAAAGCCGCACGCACACCAGTTGATTCAGAGCTCGCGAGTCATGAACACGCTGTGCGGGTCGTTCGTGTAATCCGCGAACGGCCCGCAGTGCTCGAACCCGTGCCGCTCGTACAACCGGACCGCCGGGAAATAGAACTCCCCGGACCCGGTCTCGAGGCTGAGCCGTGTGTACCCCCGAGCCCCGGCCTCGGTCATGATGTGCCGCAACAGCTCTCCGGCAACGCCTTTGCCGCGGTAAGCGGTGGTCAAGCGCATGGATTTGATCTCGCCATGGTTGGGGTCATGTTCCTTGACCGCCCCGCAGCCCACGAGCTCGGTCCCATCCCACACCGACCAGGCGGTGATGTCCGGCTTGCGCAGCGCCGCCACGTCCAGCGCGTGCATGCTTTCCTCGGGGGAGTTCTCCAGCATCTCGGCCACATGGGCCTCGAGTAGTTCGATCACCTCGGATCCGGACAGATCGTCCACCACAATGCGCATGCCCACCAGGCTAGCGATATCGAATGGTCGACAAAATTTGCTCGGCGGTCGCTGGGAAATTCGCTGGCCAGCGCCATGCGGGCGGTTCTAACCTCGGAGTTCCTTGAATCCGAGGAAGGGATCGATGGAAGCGACAGTCACGGTGACCCCGGACCAGTTGCCGGAGTTGCTGCTGCACGTCGCGGTGGTGCGGCCGGTGTTCCTGTGGGGTGCGCCCGGAATCGGTAAGAGCTCGCTGGTGCGGGCCTTCGCCGATTCGCTCGGCCTGGAATGCGTCACGCTGCTCGGTACGCAGCTCGCGCCGGAGGATCTCATCGGGGTACCGCAGATCGTAGGGGATCGAAGTCGGTTCGCACCGCCGGAGATGATCGCACGCGAGCAGCCGTACTGTTTGTTTCTCGACGAGTTGAATGCCGCGCCCGCCGAGGTGCAGAAGTCGTTCTATTCGCTGATCCTGGATCGGCGGATCGGGAGCTATGAGCTGCCCGAGGGTTCGGTGGTGATCGGGGCGGGGAATCGGGCCACCGATAACGCGCTGGCACGGCCGATGGCCTCGGCGCTGGTGAACCGCATGGTGCATGTGCATCTGCGCGCCGATGTCGATGATTGGCTGAAGTGGGCCGCGCACAATGATATTCACCCGTGGGTGGTGGAATACGTGATGCAGCGGCCGGATCATCTCTGGTCCCCGCCGCCCAAGACCGAGCAGCCGTTCTCGACGCCGCGCGGCTGGCACATGCTCTCGGATGCGTTGCACTCCTATGGAAATGGGATCGAGGACACGGCGCTGTCGGTGCTGTCCTCCGGAACACTCACCGCCGCACACGCTTCCGGATTCCGGGCGTTCGTGAAGACGGTGCGGCATGCGTTCGATCTGGAGGTGGTTATCAAGGGTGATGCGGGCTGGCCGCGCGAGCCGTCCGATCGCGATCTGCTGTACTTCCTGTCCGAGGCGTTCCGTGCGCACTTGATCAAGGAGCTGCCCGATTCCCGCGAGCATGCCTCGGCGGGGCTGAAACGCTTTGTGCTGCGGGCGAAGAGCATGCTCACCGAGCTCGCGGAGATCTCGGTGGAGTGCGCGCAACTGGTGATCGCCGCCGACGACAATGGTGTGCCGGTGCTGCCCACCTGGTTCCTGGTCGAGGTCACGCGGGATCTGCCGCGGCTGGCGGCGCGGCGGTAGCCGATGGCGGGACAGTCAACGCGTAAGCGCCGCAAGGCATCCGACCCCTGGCATCAGAAGATGCTGGCCGGGTGGGCGCTGGCATGCGGAAACCCGCTGTTCCGGTGGGCGCGACACGGCTTGCACGAGGCGCAGGAGGAATTGCCCGTGCAGGTGTCGGCGGTCGTCTCCGGTTACGGCGCAATCCATTTCAATCCCAAGCGACGCGCCGAACCCGAGGAGTGGGCCTGGGCCTTCGCGCATCTGTTGCTGCACTTGGGTTTCGGGCACGCTGATCCGCGCGGGAAGCCCGCGCGGGTGTTCGAGGAGAATACTTCGTGGCTCAGCGATCCGCGGTATCCACACCCGGTGTACCGCGCCGCGTGCTGCGCCGTCGTGGACCAGTACCTGCTGACCTTGAAGGTCGGGCGCGCCCCGGTCGATTTGCCGCCGACACCGGGCGGCTCGGATGAGCTCGCGCTGACCGAACGGTGGTGGCCCACCGGGGTTCCCGAACAGTACCGGCAGCCCGACTTCCCCGACTTCTTCGTCGGCGGCGCGGCAACCGCCGAGAACTATGACCACGCTGGGAAATTCGCGATCGGGATCAGCGAGGCCGCGCGCGAGGCCCTGGAAGCCGCCGGGCGGGGTGTGACGCACGGTAAGCAGGAGGTGCCGCGGTCGTGGGATCGCGCGCTGAACTGGTTCGTCTCCTCCTACCCGTTGCTCGGCGCGCTCGCCGCCGGAATGAAGATCGTCGCCGAGGCGGAAGTGGCTCGCGGATGGGATATTTCGATCGCGGCGGTGAACGCGGAGGCGGCCGAGATCTATGTCAATCCGTTCGCTGCCCTCACCGATGAGGAGTGGAAGTTCGTCCTCGCGCACGAAATGCTGCACGCCGCACTGCGTCACGGTGAGCGGGCGGGGTGGCGGGATCACTACCTGTTCAATGTGGCCTGCGATTACGTCGTCAATGGCTGGCTGGTGGAGATGGGTGTGGGGGAGCTGCCCGAAGGATTGCTCTACGACCCTGAGCTGAAAGGGTTTTCGGCGGAACAGATCTACGACCGGATCGCCGGCGATCTACGGCGCATGCGCCGGTTGGCCACCCTGCGTGGGCGCGGGCAGGGTGACATCTTCGGAGAACCGGTACCGCACGATGGCACTCGTGGCCGGTATGTCGACCTGGACCAGTACTACCACGGAGCGCTCGCTACCGGCCTGGCGTACCACCAGTCCAGTGGGCGCGGCCTGCTCCCGGCCGGCCTCGAGCAGGAGATCCGAGCCCTGGACCAGCCGCCCCTGCCCTGGGATGCGCAGCTCGCGCAATGGTTCGACGAACACGTCCCCGCCGCCGAGAAGCGTCGCAGCTACACCCGCGCCTCCCGCCGCCAATCCTCGACTCACGATATCCCGCGCCCGGCCTGGACGCGCCCCGGCGAGTCCGTCCGCCTCCCGACCTTCGGCGTAGTCCTGGACACCTCCGGCTCCATGTCGCGCGAACTCATGGGCAAGGGGCTCGGCGCGATCGCCGCATACGCCCGCGCCCGCGATGTCCCGCGCGCCCGAGTCGTCTACTGCGATGCCGCCGCCCACGACGCGGGCTACCTCCCCGTCGACGACATCGCCTCCCGAGTCCGCGTCCGAGGCCGCGGCGGCACCGTCCTGCAACCCGGCGTCCGGCTACTCGAACGCGCCGAGGACTTCCCGCCCGACGGCCCGATCCTGATCATCACCGACGGTATGTGCGATGTGGTCCGCATCCGCCACGAACACGCCTTCCTGATCCCCGCGGGCGCGTCGCTCCCGTTCCGCCCGCGCGGCCCCGTCTTCCGAATGCGCTGACACCCTCCCCGTCGCGCACGGATCATCGCCCCCCGCCCGAAATCGCCGGAAAATGCCTGCGCGGGAGGCGAATCGGTGCGCGGGACCCACGAGCCACGCACCTAGGGCAGCACCGGCGGCGTTCATGAGAACGTCGTCTGTTGAGGAGACTCGGCCTAGGTCGAGGGCATATTGGGCGAATTCCAGTAGGGCGGACAGAATTGCGCCGACGGTGAACATGCGTGGGACGCTTGCGAGTCGGGGGAGTCGTAGGGGGAGTAGGAAACCCAACGGCAGGAACACGATCAGGTTCGCGCCGATCTGCACCACGGCCTGCGTGGGGTCATCGGTCAGGATCTCGTACAGATCCCGCAGTGGGATCAGGCTGACTTCGCGCACTCCACCGGTCGGCGTCAGAATCATCCAGATCCACGGCAGTGTGCCACAGAGAATTCCGGCCTCCGCCAACGTATTCCGCAGCGCGTGTGGCCGCCCCCGCCGCAGCCATGCCACCAGCCGAACCCCCGCCACCAGTACCGGTATCGCGAGTGCCCACGCCGTGAGGACCCCGCCCCACATCCCCCAAACCTGCCGCATGCTGCTCACACTAGCGACGAATTCCGCAGCGGCCGTGGGGGATATGTGGGGATTCGGTGCTAGGAAGGAACTGCGGGGCTGGCGGCACTGTCATCCGTCTACTGGAGCGCGCCGAGGATTCCCGCTGAAGGTCCGATCCTGCTCATTACCGACCGCATGTGCGGTGTAGTCCGCATCCGTCACCAGGGGTATTCGGCCCGCCGCTCACGAATTGTTGTGTCGCGCACGAAATCGCCTGCAAGCAAGCGCGCGGGAGGCGAATCGGTGCGCGGGGCCGCCAGTCATGGCCCGAATGGCGGCGGCACGCCCTCGTTCCGGCAGGGCAAGGGCGGTGCTCGATGTCGTAGGCGAGTGTCACCATGGTGGGAGATCGGGACTCCGCGCTGGAAGGTGGTGGGGTGTGACGGGATTCGTGCAGGAGTATGGGGCGCTGCGGTGGGTGGTGGCGGCGGCGTTCGGGTTCGCGGTGGTGATTGTGCTGGGGCGCTTGGCCGCGGTGCAGCCCGCCGGTGGAGTTGTGGAGTGCGGCGCGGAGGAGACCGGCAACGCGACGGTGCGGGGAAGCGCCGCGTCGGGCCGGGGAGGTGCTGTGCCGGTAGCGGGAATTGTCGCGCCCGGCTGGGGCAATATCGTGTCGGGTCGGCGAGGTTTCGCATCCGGTCGGGGAAATATGTTGGTGGGGAATGGGATTCGCGGGCTGGATCAGGAGTCGGATGCGGCGCATCTGCTGATGTGCATGGTCATGTTGGCCATGCTGGTGTTTCCGGCTGCCGCCGATCCGCGCGCCCTGCGGGGTGTGCTGACGGCCATGGTGGTGGTGTACGCGGCTTTGCTCATGGCGCGAATTGTGCGGTGGCGCAGCGTGAGTGTGGCCGCGTTCGGCTATCACGTAGTCGCCGCCGGGGCCATGCTGTACGCGATGAGTGGGCACGGTGAGCATGGGATGCGGATGGGTGGTGGCCCCGCCCCGGGCCTCATGCTCACCCTGGCCGCATTGTTCACCGTCGATGCGGTGGTGATGGCGGTGCCGTGGTCGCGGCGGGCGCTGCGGCACGTGTTCCCGCATCCGGTGGGGACCGGTCCCACGGCGGTGGTGCCGCATCTCGTAATGGATATCGGCACGGCCTACATGCTCGTCCTCGCGGCCGCGGGCTGAGTGGCACGGGGCCCCTCGGCCGGGCCGGGCGGGGGTCGTTCGGGCTGCTCACGGTCGTGATGGTGTGATGGTGGGGTGTTCGGCGCGCCCGAGAGGGGGCCGCCGGTGTTGGTGTGACGGAGGTGCGGGATGGGTTCGCTGTGGCATGGCTTCGCCGATATGGGTGCCGTCGAGAGCGGTGGTGCGTTCGTGGTGGCGCGCGGTGAGGGCGCTTATATCTGGGATGAGGGTGGCACCCGGTACCTCGATGCCACGGCCGGTCTGTGGTTCACCAATGTCGGTCATGGTCGTCGCGAGATCGCGGATGCGGTCGCGGCGCAGTTGACCGATATCGCGCACTACTCCAACTTTGGTGACCTGGCGTCTCCGGTGCTGCGCGATCTGGCCGAGCGACTGGCCGGTATCGCGCCGGTGCCGGGCAGCAAGATCTTCTTCACCTCCGGCGGTTCCGACGGCGTCGATACCGCGGTGAAGCTGGCGCGGCGCTACTGGAATGTGCAGGGCAAGCCGGGCAAGACCATTGTGGTCGGCCGTCAGAAGGCGTACCACGGCATGCATGTGGCGGGCACCTCGCTCGCGGGCATTCCGGTCAACCATGAGGGTTACGGCGAGTTCATGCCCGATGCCCGCACCATCAGCTGGGATGATGCCAAGTCGCTGCTGGCGCTCATCGAAGAGGTTGGCGCGGATCGTATTGCCGCTTTCTTCGCCGAGCCGATCATCGGCGCGGGCGGGGTCTACCTGCCGCCGGAGGGCTACCTCACCGAGGTGCGCCAGATCTGCCGTGAGAACGACATTCTCTTCGTGGCCGATGAGGTTGTGACCGGTTTCGGCCGTATCGGCGGATCCTGGTTCGCCTCTTCACGATTCGATCTGCAGCCCGATCTCATGACCACCGCCAAGGGCCTCACCTCCGGCTATATCCCGATGGGCGCGGTCTTCATCGCCCCGCATATCGCCGAGCCGTTCTTCGCCGGTGGCACCTGGTTCCGGCACGGCTACACCTACGGTGGTCATGCCGCCGCCGCGGCCGCCGCCATGGCGAACCTGGACATCATGGAGCGCGAGAATCTCCTCGATGCCAGCAAGAATCTGGAATCGTTGCTGCACAAGCACTTCGCGCCGCTCGCCGAGCATCCGCGCGTCGCCGAGGTGCGCAGTGGTCTGGGCGCGGTGGCCGCCGTGCAGCTCGCCGATCCCGCCGAGGCCATGCCGTTCGTGAAAACCCTTCGCGCGCATGGTATCTCGGGCCGCGCCGCCGGTCAGGGCGCGCTGCAGATCTCGCCGTCGTTCGTGATCACCGAGGGGCAGGTCGCCGATATGGCGGCGGGCTTCGCCGCGGCTCTGGGCTGATCCCCTGCCCGGTGCGGGCGAATCACTTCGCCCGCACCGGGGTTCAGAGCTGTTCCTCATTCGCCGAGTTCGTGAACGGTTCGGCGCGGCACATCGTTGTTCAGGCATCGGAACGTCTTCCTGAAGGACAGCGGCGATGGCCTCACGTGCAATCCTGTCGTGCGTAATGATTCTCACGGCAGTGGGAATTGTGGTCTCCGGCTGTGGGTCCGGTGTGAAAACCGATCTCGCGGTTCCGAATTCGACGACTCCCGCGAGCCCGTCGATCGCGGGTGAATTCACCAAGCCGGATCAGGTTCCCTCGACCGTCGTGCTCCACGCGCGCACCGTCTCGGGCCTGGCGGTCCCGAATGTGCTTGTGTACCTGAGCCTTATCGAACCGTGTGATCCGGTCCGGCAGAACGTCCCCGGTGGCGAGTCGACCCAATCGCTGGGCCTGGATGCCACCACGGATGCGAATGGCGCGGCCCGCTATCTCGCTGTCACCGGCTGCTACCGATTCGGAGTCAAGACGCCGCCGTCCGGCAAACGCACCGAATCCCCCGAGCCCGGAACGCTTTTCGTGACCGTCCCGGGGCAGACAGTAGAGGGGTCGCTGATCTTCGCGGATCAGTGAACCGCCGATTTCCGCTGGTCAGATAACGACCGCGTGGTCCTCGACCACGCGCCCGCCCAGTCGCACCCAGCCGTCCGAATCCCATTCGGTGAACAGCTGCGACCCTTCGCCCTGGGTGATGTACAGCCCGCGCTCCAGCTTGGCCGTGAGCGCGATGGCGGCCGCGCCGGTGGCGGCATCCTCGGGAATTCCCATGGCGGGCGCGAACATTCGCGTCCGCACCTGTCCGCGAGCCTCGTCGATCCAGTTCCACACGTAGTGCCGGCCCTCCGGGAAATCGGCCGGGTCCAGCGTGGCCACCTCCTCGAGGTCGTCGAACTGGTGGAACTCGAACTCGGGCGCCCATTCCGAGCGTGCTCGCACCCAGGTCATGTCGTCGGTGACGGATACGTCCACCGGTCCGGCGGGCACATCGATCACCGAGACCGGACGTCCCTGCATGAACAGCCACCAGCCGGTGCCGACGGTCGGATGCCCCGCGAAAGGCAGTTCGACGGCGGGGGTGTAGATCCGCATGCTGGTGCGCTCGTTCGACGGGTCCTGGACCACAACCGTTTCGCTGTATCCGGCCCGGGCGGCCAGGGCCTGGTGATCGGCCCCCTCGACATCGGCGGCGCGGGCAATGCCCAGCGGATTTCCGAATCGGCCTGCCGCGTCGGTGAACACGCGAACCACTTCGATCTGTGCGCCATCGCTTTCCGGAATGCCCATGAGAGCCGAGCTTACCGCCGGTTAACGAGCGGTGGGGGGTGAACAGGTCGTGAGCATGTCGGCCAGGGCGCTCTTCTCGGTGGCCTGCACGGTCAGTCCCCAGTGGGATTTGATCGCTATCCAGCGGCGCGCGTAATCGCACCAGTACGCATTGCGTGGCCGCCACTGATCCGGGGTTTTGGAGCCCTTGTCCTGATTGGCCCGCTGCTGTACCGCCAGTAGATTGCCGACATCATTGGCGAACTGTTCGCGCTGCTCCGCACTCCACTGCGAGGCTCCCGAGCGCCACGCGTCGCCGAGCGCGACCACATGATCGATCTCGATATCCGAGGCCTTGAAGCGGTCGTACGGCAGTCGCTCCCCGGCGTACGGATCGATCAGCACACCGAAACGCACCATGCACGAATTGCCCTCCGCCAGGCGTACTTCCGTCAAGTCTCGCTTGAGCACGTCCTCGCGCGCGGTGCAGCCGTCGGCGAGTACGGGTTCCCCGCCGCGTCCGGACCAGCCGGGTCCGAAGGCATTGCGGTCGTAGGATTCCCAATTGCGATTCCAGGCGATGGTGAGCCGGTCCAGATCCCCGCGCGCTCGTTGCGCGTCGGGTAGCGGGGTGCCGCCGGGATCGGCGACCGGAGTCTGCTTGTTCGGCTCGTCCTGTCGATTGCTCCAGAGCGTGAATCCGATCGCGGCGACCGCGATGAGTACCACCGAGCCGGCGAAGAGTTTGCGCCAACGGCGCCGGGCATCGGTCCGGGAACGCGTGGGCATGCGGGGGAGTCTAGGGTCCCAAACGGGATGAACCGGGCAATGTTGCCGATCGGTGACCAATTACGGCTAATTTACGGCAAACATCACATCTGCGGTGCGTCACGAATAAGGAAGGGCCGCGCACCCGGTGGTGCACGGCCCTTCCTATGTCGGATTCGACCCGATCAGACGGCGGCGGCAGCCAGCGCCTCGGTCGACGCCACGGCCTGGCCGACACCGGCCACGATCGCGGCGGCGCGCAGCGACTCGAAGATCACCTCACGCGAGACGCCCTCTTCCCGCAGGGTGTGCTCGTGCGCCTCCAGGCAGTGAGCACAACCGTTGATCGAGGAGACCGCGAACGACCACAGCTCGAAATCGGCCTTCTCCACACCCGGCGTACCGATGATCTGCATGCGCAGGCCCGCGCGCAGATCGTCGTACTTGCCGTCCAGGAACGCCTTGCCCCGGTAGAAGACATTGTTCATGCCCATGATCGAGGCGGCGCCCAGTGCGGCGTTGTACGCCTGCTCCGACAGGATGTCGGCGGCTTCCTCGGCGACCTCGCGCAGCGTGGTGGCCGAACGGGTGGCGGCCGCCGAGGCGAGCAGGGTGCCCCACAGCTGCTGTTCGGTCAGCACGGTGGTGCGTGCGATCGAGGACAGGTTCAGCTTCAGGTCCTTGGCGTACTCGGGCAGGGAGTTCTTGAGGTTCTCGATGGTCACTGTGCGAAATCCTTTATGTCAGAGCCGTTTTGAAGAAGATCAGACCGAAGCGGTCATGAGCTCGCCGGCCTTGATGGTCGGGTCGCCCTTCTTCCAGTTGCAGGCGCAGAGCTCGTCGGACTGCAGTGCGTCGAGCACGCGCAGCACCTCGTCGACATTGCGGCCCACGGAACCGGCGGTGACGGAGACGAACTGGATCTCATTGTTCGGGTCCACGATGAAGGTGGCGCGGTCCGCGACGCCGTCGGCGTTGAGAACGCCGGTGGCAGCGGCCAATTCACGCTTCAGGTCGCTCAGCATGGGGAACGGGAGGGTCTTGAGCTCCTCGTGCTGGGCGCGCCACTGGAAGTGCACGAACTCGTTGTCGACGGACGCGCCGAGCACCTGGGCGTCACGATCGGCGAACTCTTCGTTCAGCTTGCCGAAGGCGGCGATCTCGGTCGGGCAGACGAAGGTGAAGTCCTTCGGCCAGAAGAACACGATGCGCCATTTGCCGGCGTGGTCGTCGCTCGAGATCTGGGTGAAGTAGTCGTCGGGCTGCTGAGCGTTCACCTTCGAGAGATCACCGCCGATGACCGCTGTCAGGTTGTAGGCGGGGAACTGGTCGCCAATGGTCAGCAGAGCCATGCTTGCTCCTCATGTAGTCGAATCGATTGTGTCGTGACTGCTGCGAACGATCTTGCCCCGAGGGGGGCGAAAGGTAAAGCCGATCGTTCGCTCTACACTGATAGGCGTGACTGATCAAACTTATCAGCCGACCCTTTCGCAGCTGCGTGCGTTCGTGGCGATTGCTGAATATCGCCATTTCGGTACCGCGGCGGCTCGGCTGAACGTGAGCCAACCCACGTTATCGCAGGCTTTGGCATCACTGGAAAACGGACTCGGTCTGCAACTGATCGAACGCAGTACGCGCCGCGTGCTGGTCACACCCGCAGGTAAAAGGCTGCTGTCACAAGCGATGGCGACACTCGAAGCGGCTGACCGTTTTGTCGCATCGGCGGCCGGATCCGGACTCGGCGGCACACTGCGCATGGGCATCATTCCGACGGTTGCTCCATATGTGCTGCCCACCTTGCTACCTGAGCTACGCAGGCAGCTGCCCACGCTCATTCCGCATGTGATCGAGGATCAGACGGCGCGACTGCTGGACGGCTTGCGTTCGGGCGTGCTGGATGTCGCGCTGCTGGCGCTCCCGGCCGATGCCACCGGGCTGGTCGAGATTCCGCTCTACACCGAGAAATTCGTGCTGGTCGTGCCGCGCGGGCACAAGTTCGCGGGCCGCCGGGATCTGAAACCCGCTGATATGGACGCCTTGCCGCTGCTCCTGCTCGACGAGGGCCACTGCCTGCGCGATCAGACCCTGGACCTGTGCCGCACCCATGAGGCGCAGCCCGGTGCGGTCGGCGACACGCGTGCGGCCTCGCTTGCCACCGTGGTGCAGTGTGTGGCAGGCGATCTCGGCGTCACGTTGATTCCCGACATGGCGGTCGCGGCCGAAACCTCCCGTGGCACTTTGGAAATCGCGCACTTCGCCGCGCCCGCGCCGGGCCGCACGCTCGGTTTGGCCTATCGCGCCTCCACCGCGCGCGGTGAGGATTACGAACGCCTCGCCGACATCATTCGCAGTCACCGCCCGTACTGACGGGCGCGCCGCGTTCCAATTGACCGGTTCGGATGCGTCTGGGACGCTCGAGCCCATGCGGATTCACCATCTGAACTGCGGCACCATGGCCTTCGGCCTGGTCGACCACTGCCTACTCGTCGAGACCCGGACCGAACTCGTGCTGGTCGACACCGGATTCGGGCTCGGATGCGTATGGGAGCCGGGGAAGATGCTGGGCGCGAACCGATTCCTCCTCGGGGCGAAGCTGCGCGAATCCGAGACCGCGATCCGGCAGATCCAGGCCCTGGGTTACGACCCTCGCGATGTGCGGCACATTCTGCTCACCCATCTGGATATGGATCACTCCGGCGGGCTGGCCGACTTCCCGGAGGCGACCGTGCACGTGCACGGCCCCGAATTCCGTGCTGCCACCGCCACTCCCACGATGTCGGAGCGGATGCGCTATCGCGCGCCGCAGTGGGCGCACGGGCCCAAGTGGATGGTGAACGAGGTCGAGGGCGGCGAGGACTGGTTCGGCTTCACCACCGTGCGCGATCTGCCCGGGCTGCCGCCGGAGATTCTCGCGGTTCCACTCGCCGGGCACACTCGCGGCCATACCGGCTATGCGATCGACAGCGGTCGTGGCTGGCTGCTGCATGCCGGGGACGCCTTCATGATGGCGGGCTCCATCGATCCGGAGCAGCCGAATGTGCCGTTCTGGGTGCGCATGTACGAGCAGGGTGCGATCGTGCGGGATGCCTATCGTGCGAATCAGCACCGTCTCAGCGAGCTCAAACGCCTGCACGGTCATCAGCTCAGCATCGTCAATTCGCATGATCCGGCGGTCTTCGCCCGGTCTATCGGCCGGTGAGTAGCGGGTCCTGGGCGCGCCGGTTGCCTGCCGGCGCCGCCCCGCTTTTCGTCTATGGGACGCTGCGGTTTCCGGAGGTGCTGACCGAATTGATCGGTTGCACAACGGAATTGCGGCCCGCGGAGTTGCCGGGGCGGCGGGCGGCGGCCTTGCCCGGCAAGGTGTATCCGGGACTGGTGCACGCCAATCACGGTGCCGCGCAAGGATTTCTGCTCACCGGACTGACGCGGACGCAATGGTGGGTGCTGGACGAGTTCGAGGACGACGAGTACGACCTGATCCCGGTATCGGTGCACGCGGGCAATCGGGAGGTCTACGCGTGGACCTACGCCTGGACCGGCGCGGTGGCAGCCGCGGATTGGTCCGCGGCGGATTTCACCGTCGCGCACCTGCCCGGCTATGTAGACGAGTGCGCGGCGTGGCGGCGAGATTTGATCCTACTGGATGGGACAATATGACACGGGCCACACTTGTCCGGTAGAACGTGTTGGCATGAATGCAGCGTCGGATATCAATGCCGTGGTCGCGGGTGCGCGCCGTCAGGGACTCGGTGACCTGTTGCGGCGTAGTGCGGCACGGGTGCCGGACAAGACCGCGCTGGTATGGCGGGAGCGACGCGAGAGTTTCGCCGAACTCGACGCCGCGGTGAATCGGGTCGCGCACAGTCTCGCGGATCGTGGTGTGGCACAGGGTGATCGGATCGCGCTGTACTCGCACAACTGCCGGGAATTCGTACTGTTGTACTTCGCGCTGGCCCGGCTGGGCGCGATCTCGGTGCCGATCAATTTCATGCTCACCGCCGATGAGGTCGCCTACATTCTGGGGCACTCGGGGGCTGTCGGATTCATTGCCGAGGATGCGCTCGGGGTCGAGGCCGAAGCCGCCGTGAAACAGTTGGGCGACAGCGAGATCCGACTGTTCGGCTGGATCGGTTCGAATGGTCTGCCGGCTCCGGCGGGCTGGGCGGAGGTGACCGCGTGGGACGACCACGCCGATGCCTCCGAACCCGATGTGTTCGTCGGTGATGACGATCCGGTGCAGCTCATGTACACCTCGGGAACCGAATCGCGGCCCAAGGGCGCCATCATGTCCGGGCGCGGCCTGATCGCCCAATATATGAGCGCGATCGTGGACGGGCGGATGACCGCCGACGATATCGAGGTGCACGCCCTGCCGCTGTATCACTGCGCGCAGCTGCACTGCTTCCTCACGCCCGATATCTATTTGGGCGCGACCAGTATTCTGCTGCCCGGTCCGGATCCGGCGACGCTGCTGCGCACGGTCGAAACCGAGCGCGCCACCAAACTCTTCTGCCCGCCGACGGTGTGGTTGTCACTGCTGCGGCATCCCGATTTCGACAAATACGATCTGTCGTCGCTGCGTAAGGGCTATTACGGGGCCAGCATCATGCCGGTCGAGGTGTTGCATGAACTGGCGGAGCGACTACCCGGTGTCGGACTCGCCAATTTCTACGGCCAGACCGAACTCGCCCCGCTGGCAACGGTTCTCACCCCGGAGGATCAGCTCACCAAGCCCGGTTCGGCCGGCCGGCCCGCGCTGAATGTGGAGACGCGCGTGGTCGATGACGACGACGAGCCCGTGGGCGTCGGCGTCGTGGGCGAGATCGTGCACCGTTCTCCGCACGCGATGCTCGGCTACTGGAACGATCCGGCCAAAACCGCGGAGGCGTTCCGCGGCGGCTGGTTCCACAGCGGTGACCTCGGGATCATGGACGCCGACGGCTATCTCAGCGTCGTCGACCGCAAGAAGGACATGATCAAGACCGGTGGCGAGAACGTGGCCAGCCGGGAGGTGGAGGAGGTCCTCTACCAGCACCCCGACATCTCCGAGGCCGCCGTGGTCGGCATCCCGCACCCGCATTGGATCGAGGCGGTTATCGCGATCGTGGTGGCCCGCGACGGAACCGCCCCCACGGCGGAGTCCGTCCAAGCGCACTGCAAAGCGCAGCTGGCCGGATTCAAGGTCCCGAAGTTCGTGACTTTCGTTGCGGCCCTGCCCAAGAACCCGAGCGGCAAGATTCTCAAGCGCGAATTGCGCACCGAACACGCACATCTCGCGGACCCGCCCCGATAGCAGTCGGTCGTGGTCAGAAGTCCGCGATTCGATTCAGGTGTTCGATATTGGCGATATCGTCGGGGTCGTCGCTGGCGGCCCCGCTGAACCAGCCATCCAGGATTTCGCTCAGCAGTGCCCGCGAAGTCAGCCGTAGGCTCAACGCCAGCACATTCGCGTCGTTCCACCGCCGCGCCCCCGCGGCGGTATAGCTGTCGACGCACAGCGCGGCCCGCACTCCGGGCACCTTATTGGCGGCGATCGACGCCCCCGTTCCGGTCCAGCAGCACACCACGGCTTGTTCGGCCCGCCCCTCCGTGACATCCCACGCCGCCGCGGCACTGCCCCACGCCCAGTCATCGCGCTCATCCGGCTCCAGCGCCCCGTGCACGATGACCTCGTGCCCGCGCCGTCGCAATTCCGACACCACATCGGCGGCGACCCCGGTGTTCTCGTCCGCCGCTACGGAAATACGCATAACACCCATTGTGACCCGGTGGTCAGGCTGTCGGGCTGATCTTCGGGCAAAGGGTGGTCCGAATAGTCAGAGTTGGTCGGCGGTCAGTTGGAGGCGGAGGTGGGTGGTTGCCCAGCGGTCGAGGGCAGCGGGGACGGATGTGGTGGTGAGGGTTCGGCGCAGGTCGTCGAGGGCGGTGGCGGCGGTTCGCAGGCCCAGACGAGTGAGGGTTGTGGTTGATTCGGCGGCGCGGGTGAACCAGCTCGGAGGCAGGTGGCGGATGCCCCGGTGGGCTACTTCGGAGGTGAGGGCCAGGGCCGTGGTGATGGCCTCGGCCAGGGGGTCGCGGTGGGAGGTGGCGGTTCCGGCGGGGATGGTGTGGGTGGCGGTGGCGAAGCAGGGGACGTGGACGGTGGCACCCGCCACGACCGCGGTGGGGTTCAGGATCAGGCGGCCGTGGTGGCGATGCAGGGAACCCGCGATGTAGCGAAGGAGGCCCGCGTCGCCGGACAGGGTGTGGGCCAGTGCGTCTATGGCTCCGGGGGTGGCGCTGGTGTGGGTTCGGGTGATGGTGGCGGAGCCGGTCGGGGCGTGCACGGTGGCTTCGAGGCGTTGTTCGCCGGGGAGGTAACGAATGTCGGAGATCGATTCCACCGTGATCGCTCGCAGGGATTCGGCACGGACTCGCGGGCGGATGAGGGCGGGGGCGAGGGTGGTCAGGCGCGCGGATTCGGCGTCGAGGTCGGTGAGCAGGAGTTCGGGTGGGAGACTGGACCAGTCGCCCGCGGATGGCAGCACCGAGGTGCGGGCCACGCGGCTGTTGGCAAGGCGCACTGTGCGATTGGCGGAACGTGCGGCCGATTCGGTGACCACGTTTCCGGTGGCGAGGTCGGCCAGGCGGGCCGCGCCGGTGCGGCGGGCGGCGAGGGCGGCGGGGGTCGGTGGTTCGGCGCCCTCGGCGATGACGGTGGTGTACGGGAGCGTCAGGACTATCCGCGCTTCGGGATGTGCGAGATAGGTTTCCACCGTGCGGGATTCGCTGTCGCCGGTAATGCGTGCGCCCAGCCCGGTGAGTCGCAGGTGCCGCAGCGGGGTCTGCGCGGCCTCCTCGGTGCCGAGCACCGGAATCCAGTCGCGAGTGCTCGCTCGGTGGCGCGCGACGAGTTCGGTGATGAGGGTCGCGGTGTGCAGGGGATCGTGGCGGGCGCTGCGGTCGCGGTGGGCGGCGAGCTGGTCCAGCAGGTCGGTCAGGGCATCGTGTGGCCAGCGGGCGGAGGCGGCGTCGAGGGTGCGCAGGGCGGCGCTGAAAACGGCGGGCAGAGCCGGACCGGCATGGGCCACACCGTCATTCAAGAGTTCGGCCAGCGGTGCCAGGACGCTGCCGGATGCCGTTACCGCGACGGAACCGTCGGCCGTGGCACCGACGGTGACTTCGAGGACGCCGGCGGCCGGATCGAGATCGTCGGCGACCTGGAATGCCCAGACCGCCAGGGCGATCGCATCCGGTCGCACCCCGCGTGCGGCATCGGCGCGGGCATAGCCGAGATCGCCCGGGACCAGGAATCGCACTGTGACAGCGGATAATTCGACGGCGGGGACCGGGTCCTGCGGGGTGCCGCGATGGACGGTGGCGCGGTATCCGGTGCGGTGCGCTTTCCTGGCGGCGGCGAAGGCGCGGGCACCGAGTAGCTCGCGCAGCTGATCATCGGAGAATTCCGCCGGGGACCAGGTGGGGGCGGCCGAGCTCGGCGCGAGCACGTCGCCGGTGCTGCCCGCATCGGATTCTTGCGCATCCGCCGCGTCGAACTGCGCTGTCGCGCTGGAACTCTCGGCCGTCGCACGATAACGCAGCACCGCCATGACCCGGTGGCGGCAGACCGCGGTCGATCCGCAGCTACAGGGCGAGGCTTCCAGGGTGACCCCGGCGGCGAGGGTGGTGCGGGTGCCGTCGGCGAATACGGCTTCGACTGTCCCGTCGGCGGATTCGCTGATCTCGGGTGGCGCGGTGGCATTCTCCTTCACCGCGCGTTTGAGAATGCCGCGATTCGCCAGCGTGATGAGCGAATCGTCGGTGAGGGCGAGTAGGTCGGCGCGCATCGGGGTCATCCGATCTTCTCGGCGATGAATCCGGCCAGCTCGCCGGGTGTCATCGCGCCCATATGAACACCGACATCGGCCAGCCGTTGCCCGGTTTCGCGGTCATACGCCGGGTCCGACTGCTCATCGAGGGCGGCCAGACCGAGCACGGTCGTACCCTCGGCCACCAGCGCTGCGGCCGTGCGGATCAGCGCGCCCGGCCGGCCGCCCTCGTAGAAGTCGCTGATCAGCGCGATTATGGTGCGGCGCGGATGCTCCACCAGCTGGGCGGCATAGGCCAGCGCGCGGGCGATATCGGTGCCGCCGCCGAGCTGCACCTTCATGAGCAGTTCCACCGGATCGTCCACCTCCCGGGTGAGATCCACAACCGCGGTGTCGAAGGCGACGAGATGGGTTTTGATGCCCGGCAGATTCCACAGGCACGCCGCCGTCACCGCCGAATGAATGACCGAACCGGCCATCGACCCCGACTGATCCACCAGCAGAATGACCTGCCAATTGTCGATATGTTTGCGGGTGCGGGCCCGGAAGTGTGCGGTCTCGATATAGAGCCGCTGCTCGTCCGGCCGATAGTGGGCGAGGTTGGTGCGCACCGTCTTCGGGAAATCGAAGTCGGCGGCGCGTGCAATGCGGCTGGGGCGGCGCGAGCGGGTGCCGGTGAAGCACACCCGGATCTCGGCGGCCATGCGTTCGGTGAGATCGCGCACCACCTGCTCGACAATGCGGCGGGCCATGCGCAGCACCTCGGGATTCATCAGGTGTTTGGTGCGCAGCACCGCGCCGAGCAATTCGGCATTGGGTTCCAGGCGTTCCAGCACGCCGGGATCGGTGAGCACATCGTGTAATCCATAGCGCTGCACGGCATCTCGTTCCAGGCGCTCGATGGTGGCTTTGGGGAACAGCCGGTGGATATCGTCCAGCCAGTCGACGGCATGGACGATCGAGGGCCCGCTGCCGCCGGTCCTGCGGATATCGCGGCGTTCGAGTTCGGTGTCGCGTTCATACAGCCAGTCGAGGGCGGCATCCTGACCGGCGGCCTCGGCGCCGAGCCCGGCGGCGCAGGTGACGGCGGCGGCGGGCGCACCGAGAATGAGTCGCCAGCGTTCCAGGGCCGGATCGAGTTCAGTCATCTGCGACTCCGCTGAGTTCGGTTGTGTCGAAGCAGGATTCGCTCATCAGGCCGTATTCGGTGAACTGCTGATCGACCCGCGATTCCACCGCCTGGGCGCGCGCGAGCAGCTCGGCGTCGACCGGCAGCCGCAGTAGCGCCGATCCGGAACCGGCGAGTCCGCGCTGTTCCAGCAGGTGGGTGGCGATGATGGCGCGTTCGCGCGGCGGGAACCAGGCGAAGGCGAGTCGCAGCGCGGGCAGGGCGGCGAGGAACTCTTCCTGCCCGAACCGGTTCACCAGCTCGTCGAGAACGGCGAGCAATGGCGGAGTGCCCGAACCGGTTTCGCCCGCATCCTGCAAAAGTTGCTCGCGAGCGAGCGCGAACAATCCGGTGAGAAAGTCGCCGAGTAGGTCCGGGGCGCCCGAGAGTCGCACGGCGCGTGCGATATCCGGGCCGTCGTGGGGTGCGAGGACGGCGACCACGCCCACCGCGGCGCCGCGCAGTGCGGGTGGCCGATCGGTGGCGGTGCAGCGTTGGAACACCCCCACCACGTCGGAGCGCTGGACGCTCAGCACCGGTTGCGCGTGCAGGGTGGCATCACGCACTGCGACAAGCGCTTTCAACAGCTCGTCATCGGCGGGAGCGGGTCCGCCGCGCACACCCTCGACGAGCCAGAGCAGGCGCAGCACCGCCGCATCGATGAGCGCGGCGAGGGTGGGGGAGTTCGATGTCCCGAAAAGCCGGTCGTGCCGCCATAATCCGAGGGTCACCGTCAGCAACTGCCCGAGACCGGCAGGCGCGCCGGCGGATTCGATGAGCCCGCGTACGGTGCCGACAATGCGCCCGGTCAACTCGGACAGCCCGCACAGCGTGGCATCGAAGAGCACCGTGGCCAATTCGCCGGTGTCGGAACCGGCTTGGGCGAACCGCTCCCCGAGCTGCGCGGCAGCGGCCTCGGCGCAGGTCGGACCCAGCGATCCCGCCTCGATGAGTGCGGGCAGCCGCATCTCGGCGGTGGTGATCCGCCAATTCTCGCTCAATTCCGGCGACCGGCCGATCGTCGGTCCACCATCGCGCGCGAAGCCCGGAATATCCAGCACCCGCAGCCGATGCAGCACCCGGCTGGCGTCCAACCCCGCCGCATCGGCGAGATCGACCTCGAATCGCCCGATCTCCGGCACCGCACAGCGAGCCAGCTCGCGCTCCGCATCATGTACCAGCGGCGGATGCGGCGTATCCGCGTGCAAGCGCCCCACCGTCGAACCCGACAGTGCCGCAACCATTTCCACGACCACCGGATCGGTGCCCACCCGCAGCTGTCCGCGCCCGGTCCATGGCAGCGGCCGATCCAGCGCTTCGGTGATCAGTGTCCCCGCCAAACCATCGAGAACATCGGTCCGAGAGGGAGATTCATGCCCGCGCAGCCGACTCAGCCCGACCGTGAGCGTCCGCGCCCCGATCAGCGACGCGGTGGAAACAGCTTGCCCTCGCTCCCGCAACCGCAGCACCACCGCCCGGGTGACACTGTCCGCGGCCTGCTGCGCCCCGTGCTCCCACAGCCGTTGGTAGTAGGCGGGCGAGGGCATCCCGGACTGATATCCCGCGAACGCATCCAGCCGCTGAAAACTGAACGGCACCAGGTAACTACCGCCCACCCCATCCCCGGGAAAAGCCGGAACGGTGGGCCACACCTCACCCGAGAGGTCAGGTGGGGGCATGCCGGCTCCCGCCATGGTGGCACCTGTCGTGTGCGCGCGAAACGGGGCGCGGTTGTCCTGGCCGAGACCCGCAGGCTCGAAAACACCCTTACTGCCACCTGCGGCAGCCTGGTCCGGCATAACACCTGCTGCGCCGCGGTCTTGTCCGCCCACATTGGCGGTATCCATGCCCGCGCGGGTGCGGTTCCCGGTAAGGCGGCGAAGCAACGCCGGGCGGTGGAAGCCGCCGGTCACCACCACGATATGGGTGTCGGACGGATCGTTGCGCCGGGTCAGATCGGCGACGGCGGCGTCGATCCAACCGGCCATATACTCTTCGCGCGCAAGGTCACCGGGGGAGGCGTCCTCATCGCCGCGCACCAATTCGAAGTAGGTGGCGAGGCGTTCCGCGAGAGTCTCAGGCTCACCCAGTTCGAAGAGGTGATCCCACAGCGCGTCGATATTGTCGACCGCGAACTCACGGCACAACCGTTGCGTCGCACGCTCATAGCGCCGTTCGGCATCCGCGTATCGATTCTCGTGTCCCGTGCACGCGGGATGCCAGGCGGGCAGGTCGATGAACCGCACCTGCGCGCCGACCGCTCGGCCTTCGGTGAGCGCCAGCCACTCCGGGGAGTAGTCGCACAGCGGCGCCCACGACATATGCCTGGTATCGCTGTCCCGGTAACTGCTGAACACGGCCACCGGTAACTCATGCCCGAGCAGCAATTCATCCAGCCGGTCGTTCATATCGGCCGGACCCTCGATCAGCACATGCGCGGGCCGTAGCTCCCGAATGGTGTCGCGTACCAACCGCGCACACGCGGGACTGTGGTGGCGCACGCCGATGAAGGTGACCGACACCGGTCCCACACCGGAGGTTCGCACCGGATCAATGCTCATCGTGCTCAGCCGGGGAGTTGGAATCGGGCGTCGTGCAGGGCTTTCCAGGCGCGGCCGGATTTGCGGGGGACCTGTTGTTCCAGGTAGCGGCGCAGGCGGGCGAGGTCGTCCGGATCGTCTTTGGCGGCGGTGCCCGCCAGGCAGTGCACGATATCGGCGCCGTCGCCGGGTTCGCCGCGCAGGTACCAGCCGCGCAGGCCGACGGCGTGGGCCACCGAGACGGCTTCGGCGGTGCTCATGACCGAGGACATCCGGTCCAGGGCAGCGCCGGATTCGGTGGCGCCGGTGCGCAATTCGCGAAACGCGGTGACCAGGACCTCGAGGACATCGCGGGGCGGGGCCTGGGGGACACCGGATTTGCGCAGCAGGGCTTGCGCTTCGGCCTCGACCAGGGCCAGCTCCGCAGTGAAATCGCTGATGGGGAAGACGGTTTCGAAGTTGAAGCGGCGTTTGAGGGCGGCGCTCATATCGTGCACGCCGCGGTCCCGGGTGTTGGCGGTGGCGATGACATTGAATCCCGCTGTCGCATAGACCATCTCGCCGAGTTCGGGCACCGCCAGGGCGCGGTCCGACAGCAGCGACAGGATGGAGTCCTGCACTTCGAGGGGGCAGCGGGTGATCTCCTCGAAGCGAACGATCTTGCCGTCCCGCATACCGCGCATCATGGGTGCCGGCACGATCGAACGCTCGGACGGACCCTCCGATACCAGCAGCGCATAGTTCCAGCCGTAGCGGATCTGATCCTCGGTGGTGGCCGCACCGCCCTGGATGGTGAGGGTGGAGTCACCCGAGATCGCCGCCGAAAGCAGTTCCGACAGCAGCGATTTCGCGGTGCCCGGTTCGCCGGTGAGCAGCAGCCCGCGGGTGGTGGCCAGGCTCACCAGCGCCCGATCCACCAGCGACGCGTCACCGACGAACTTATTGGCGATCCCGAGCTCGGTATCGCCGACGATGAACCGTTTGGCCGCATCCACACTCAGGGCCCACCCGGGCGGACGCGGTGCCGTGTCGTCGGCGCGCAACCGCTCCAAATCCTGCGCCCACCGCAGTTCGGCGGGCGGGCGCTGCATCTTTTCGGTGGTGCTCACCGGGTTCCTTCTTCCAGCCAAGCGATTTCGCGCAGGAGTTCCGAGGCGGTGACGGCGTCGAGTTCGCCGAACCGGTTGTCGGTGTGGTGGCGGGCCCACGCGGACTCCTCGCCGGTGGTGATCATGACCGTGATCTGCTGTTCGGGTTGTCGCAGCAACTCGCCCGCACTGATTCCGGGATCGAGTCCGACCACTGCCGAGTGGTCGCCCGCCAGGACGCGGAAGATCTCGTGGATTCGTGCACCATCCATGGTTTCGCCCAGCTCCCAGCCGGATCGGGTCATGCCCAGGATCTTGGTGGTCGGGACGACGAGACCCTCGAATCGAGCGAGGGTCGTGGCGTCGCGATCCTGTTCGGTGAGTCGATACACGGTGCGGCTCAGTTGTGGGAACGGTTGTAGCAGTTCGTAATCCGCGAATACTCCGGTCCAGGTGGGCAGGCTGTCGATCAGGTGCATGGGATGTGCGATACCGACCATGGTGTCGTCGGTCAAGGTGATCGGGTCGTCCTCGGCGTCGGCGAGGGTGCCGTCCTCGGCGATCCGGAAGGACGCGGTGGCATTGCCGTCCCGGTCGAAGGCCGCCCAGACCAGGCGGCGGGCCGACTGTGCGCTCAACGGGTGTTCGATGAACAGTTCCCGATACTCTTGCGCCGTCCATCGGCGACTCCGGACCATTGCGCGTTCCAGCCGCTGAACCTGTTCGGCGGCAATTGCTTTGAGATCCTTCTTGAACCCGGCGAAGGTCTTGTACGCCTCGGGTGCCAGTACCGGATCATCCTTGACGCCGGGTTTGGGCAGGCTCTTCACTGTTTTGCCCTGGGCGTCGGAGATCGTGGGCCGCAACTGTTCGTCGACGCCGATCAGGAAGCCGCGCGGGCCGTAATCGAGGTGCAGGGTGCCGTCGGCCGCGAGTCCGAAATCCGGGACCAGGCGATCGGCCAGCTCCTCGGTGGACATGCCCTGCTCCTGCGCCACCTGCGTGATCTTCTCCAGCGCTTTCACACGCAGGCCCTTGAATTTCACCTTTTCGGCGATCTTGTTGAGCTGCCGCAGCGCCGAACCACTTCCGATGGCCGTGAGTACGTCCAGCGCGGCGACCGCGCGGGCGTGCGCGCTGTCGGCAGGCCAGGCGCGAATGTAGGGGGCCAATGCGCGCACGGTGTCGTCATTGCCCCAGATGCCGAGGGCTTGCAGAATCCAGCCCTGCGCCGGGGGATATCCGGCCAGCTCCCAGGTTTCGAACAGATCCCAGGTGAACTTCGCGAGCGAATCCGGGTCCGCCAGCTCGGTCAGCCGCGTGCTGCCGGGGTACTCGCCGTCCGGTGTGCCGAGCGCGAGCATGAGGCAGACCGTGGCGACGGCCTGCGACGGCAGGGCGCCACCGTTGTCGCGCAGGATGATCGGCGCCAGTGCGGACGGGGTGAGCCAGGCAGGCAGCGCGGGCATTACCGGTGGGAGTTGCAGCAGCGGGTCCGTGGACAGCTCGGCCTCGATCGCCGTCGCGGCCGCCGTGCCCAGATCCTTTGCGGCCGAGAGCAACAGCTCACGATGACCACTGTTGTCGAACGCCCGCAGCACACTCCATGCCAGCACCCGCGGCTTACCCGGCTTGCCGAGTGCGGCGGCGATGAGATCCGGTAGTGCGGCCGCCAAGTGGCGTTCGAACCAGGACCGTGCGATCGGACGGCCGCGGTTGGTGCTGTAGAGCCGGGTCATCAAGGTAGTGACCGAGGTTCCGGTGACCGGCAGCAGTACTTCGGCGGTGTCGTACGGATACTCTTGTACCGCAGCGACTGTCGCGTCGGCCATGTCGCCGCCGTAACGTCCGAGCAGGCGCCGCAGCATATCGGTCCGTCCCGAGTAGGCGTAGGGAGCCAGGGTATCCAGGTGTGGAGTGACAAGCTCGATCGGCGCGAACGCGAAGATGTCCAGCAGCTGGTAGCCCCCGACGTACTGCTCTCCGGCCAGGTGCTGCGCCAGCGCCTCCTCCCATCCGATGCTCGGGGGACGGTGGTGTGTCGGCTTGTTCGCCCATTCCTGTTGCTCGCCGGGTAGCCAGGCGAGCGCGGCCGGATGTGCAGTGCCGAGGTTCTTCACCACCGTGGGTGCGGTCCTGGTGATGCCTCGCTCCCACGCGGGTGCGCGCAGCAGTTCGGGCAGCTCCTGCATCGCGAGAGTGTCGGGTCGCTGTGCGGCCGGGGCCACGGAATCTGTTGCGATGTAGGGGTATACGCGCATCAGGTGGCGCAGAAATGTGTCGATCGAGGGTGTGCGCGGGGTTGTCGCGCTGAGCAGTCGATGCGCGCGGCAGGGGAAGCGCAGCATCGCCTCCAGCAGTGCGCCCCGGACCGTCGGCCACGCGGCGCGCCGCACGAGAGCGTCGAATGCGGTGTCGGTGGGCAGCTGTGCCAGCATCGCGGCAACGGACCGCTGATCGTCGGCACTGAGATGGCCGTTGTCGAACACATTCACCAGATAGCCCGTCGCGGCAGGTCCGGCGTGCACCAGCGCGCGTATTGTCTCGACGCGACCGTAGAACGCCGCACCGTAGACCTGGGCCGGCAGCGGCTCGGGCGGCGTATTCGCGTGCACCGCATTCGGATACAGGTACCAGAGGTAGCCGAAATCGTTCAGGGTGCTGGATCGCAGATCGCTCGCCAGCCAATCCGGCTGTGCCGGAATCAGATACGAGGTCGCCATGCGCATCGGGAGTGAACCCGATTCCCGGCAGCCGGTGAGGCGGTCGACGATCTGTGCGTACTCGGCGTCCGGCACGGTGCACAGGTGTGCGCGCAGTCGCGCCAGGACGGCCATCGCGGCCTCGGCGGGCGCACCTCCGTTCGGAGTCCACTCCGCCACAAGCTGATGCTCCTGGTTCACCTTTCGCTTGCGGGCGACGAGTCCGGCGAAGAGCGTCGCGGTCTCGGCCGTCACCTCCGCGCCGTACCCGGTGATCCACGCATCGGCGAGTCGAAGCAGCAGCCTCGGCTTGACATACCGCTCATCGGCCACGAATGCCGCCAGTGCACCGGTCACCGCGAGACCGAGGGGCGTCGCGGTCTCCGGTACTTCGATCGCGGCACGGGCCGCCTGTGCCAGGTCCTCGTTCCCGTCGGCGGCCGTGGCCTCCACCGCTCGCAGGACCTGTTCTTCACTCACCCATTTCCGAAGGGCGGTAAGCGCATTCGCCTCCGGCGGCACGGCTGTCACCGGGCCGTGGCCGCGATACGGCGCCGCCTTCTCCCACCACTCGTCCGGCACGATCCAGGCGTTCTCATCGGTGCGTTGCAGATTGTTCACGGAGGTTCTCCGGGTCAGTTGCCGGCGAGCGTGGTCAGCTCGCGCAGTAGTTCGGATGCGGTGATCGGCGGGAGTTCGCCGAAGAGCAGGGAGGGCCCGGTGTTCCACTGGTTTTCGTTGCCGGTGGTGGTGAGTCGCAAGGTGATCTTCTGCTCATCCCACTCCATGGCCGCACCGGCGATGATGCCGGGCACGAGATCGACCACCGCCGAGCGGTCGTCGCCGAGCCTGCGGAAGTATTCGCAGGACACACCGCCGTCCACGACCTCGCCGCGCTCCCAGCCGAATCGGCTCAGGCCCAGTATCTTTCCGGTGGGTACCGGGACATCCTGGAGGCGGGGGAGCGTGCTCAGACCGCCCTCCTCCGCGGTGAACGCGTAGGTTTCGCGCTGCAACTGCGGGAAGGGTTGCAGGATCTCGTAATCGGCGAACAGCTCACCCCATGTGCCGAGCGAATCCGGCAGGTGCAAGGGGTGTGCCAGGCCGACCAGTGCTCGATCGGAAATGGTGACGGTCTCGTCCGAGGCGTCGGCGTAACTGCGGTCCTCCGCTATTCGGAAGGAGCCGGTGGGCGCGCCGTGCTCATCGAAGGTGGCCCACACCAGTCGGCGGGTCAGATGCCACAGCAGCGGATGGTCCACGAAGAGGCGGCGATGTTCGGCGGCCTCCCAGCGGCGGCCGGTCACCATGGCCTGCTCGAAACGCCGAATCTGGTCGGCGGCAGCGGATTTCACATCCTTCTTCAGCAGGGCGAAGGACTTGAACGCGGCCGTTGCCGACTCCGGATCGTCCTTGATGCCGGGCTTGGGCAGCGACTTGCGTGACGCGCTGGCCTGCCAATGGCCGTCCGCATCGCGAATCGCGTCGGACACGGTCGGTTTGAGCTGTTCGTCGAAGCCGATGACGAAGCCGCGCGGACCGTAATCCAGCGCGAGCGTGCCACTCGCGTCGAGCCCGAAATCGGGCACCAGCCGGTCGGCGAGCTGCTCCGGTGTCAGGTCCAGGGCCTCGGCGACCTCGGTGATCTTCTCCTTCGCCTTGGTCTTGAGCCCGGTGAACTTCGCCTTCTCGGAAATGCCGTGCAACTGCATGAGCGCCACATCGGTGCCGAGCGCGGTGAGAATATCGAGTCCGGCGACCGCGCGCGCATGCGCCGCCTGGCCCGGCCACACCCGGATCATGGGGCCGAGGCGACGGGCGGTCTCGTCATTGCCGAGCAGGCCCAGCGCGTGCAGCACCCAGGCATCCTTCGGCGGATATCCGGCAATCCGCCAGGATTCGAAGACGGCCCAGGCGAATTCGGCCAGCGACTCCGGGTCGACGGCCGCTGTGATCTGCGCGACCCCGGCGTAATCGCCACTCGGGCCACACAGGGCCAGCATGAGGCACACATTCAGGGCCTCTGGAGCGGCCAGGACCGCGCCGGAATCACGCAGGGCGAGCGCGGGAAGGTGTTCCGGGACAAGCCAATTCGGCAGTGCGGGCATGCGGGCCGGAAGCTGGTCCAGTGGATCGGTATTCAGCGTGGCGGTGATCGCGGCGGCCACCTGATCGCCGAATGTCGTTGCGGCGGAATCGATGGCGTCGCGATGGCCACGCTCGGCCAGCGTGCGCAGCGCCGCCTCGGCGTACCTGCGATCCTTGCCGGGCTTGGCCAGCGCCGCCGCGATGAGCACCGGTATCGCGGTCGTGTGGTTCCGGTCCAGCCAGGCCAGCGCCGGCGGGCGGGTCCGCTTCCCGTCCAGTCTGCTGATCATGGACATGGTCGTCGTGCTGCCGGTGATGGGGGACAGCAGATGTGCGAGATCGGACGGATTCTGTAGTGCCGCATGCAATACGAATGGAATCGCAACCTCGCCGAAGCGTCCGAGAATCCGCCGCAGGGCGGGCTCCGAACTGTAATACCGTTCGAGTCGCACGGTGTCCAGATAGGGCAGTGCGAGTTCTTCCGGAGCCAGTGCCAGCATGCTCATCATGGAGCCGTGGCTGCGGCGTGCGCCGCGGGCGAGGCTCGCCGCCCAATCCTTGTCGTTCTCCCGCCAGACCTCGACATGCGTCTGCGCCCAGTCGGCCTGTTCGCCCGGCAACCAGGCCAGTGCGTCCGGAATCGGTTGTGCGAGATCGGGAATGGTCACCGGCTTGGTCTTGGTGCGGGTGCGCTGCCATGGCACCGCGCGCAGTACCTCCGGCAATTCCGCCGCGCCGGCGGTGCGTGATCGATCGGGGTCCAGGAATGTGGTGGACTCCGGGAGTTGGGTGACCAGCGCAGGGCACGCGATCGCGATCGCGCGCAGAATCTGCCGGGCCAGCGCGGATTTCGCGGCATGCGGCCGCAGCAGGCGCAGTGCGCGATGCGGGTATTGCTCGGCGGCCTCCGCGAGAACCGCTGGTATATAACGTTGTTCGACTCGTGCCAGCAGGGCGGAGAATGCTTCATCGGAGGGCAGGCAGGCCAATATGCGCGCGAGTACGAGCGTCTGCTCACCCTCCAGTTCGCGGTCGTTCAGCATCCGGTCGATCGCTGTGACGCAGTCCGGGCCGAACCGTATGACGGCGGTGGCGAGCAGTCCGGCGGCCGAGCCGTAGAGGAATTGATCCGCCGAGAACGCTTCGGCCAGTCGCTCGAGGTCCGCGCGGTCCCCGACCGAGGCGGTCAGCAACAGGAAGCGGCTTTGGTAGTCCAGATCGTCGGGCGTGAGGGCGCGCAGATCGGCTTGCACCCAATCCTGTTCGGTGGGCGCGAGGAATGAGGTGGCGATGCGGACCGCCAAATCGCCTGGTGTGACTCGCAATTCGGCCAGCCGGGCCACCGCCGCCCGGTACTCGTCCTCGGGTGCGGCCGCGAGCCACGCGCGCATCCGGACCAGGGTTTCCGGTGCGGCGGAATTGCCCGGACGATCGGCCGGAATTCGGCCGACCCGGTAGGTGTACACCCGCGTGCCGCTGTGCCAATCGGAGTTTCTGATCAGTCCGGCCTGCAGGGCCGCGGCCTCGGCGGCGAAGACCACGCCGTGCTGCTGCACCCAGGCATCGGCGAGGAAGGGTTTCGGGCTGTCCGCGCCGTCGAGGGCGACCGACAGCACCGCCGCGCCCAGGGGTGAGCAGGTCGAGAAGTCGGCGACCGCGGCCGCCCCCGCCGCCGCCAGGTCGGGAAGTTGGGTGTCGGCGAGGGTGTTCCGCACCGTATCGGCGTGCGTGGCAAGCCTTTCGGCCTGCTCGGCGATGGCCGTCGCGTGCGGTAGTACCGGTTGCGGCGGGGTGATGCCGCGCACCGGGAATGCCGCTGCTGACCATTCGTCGGGCACCACCCAGAGATTCTCTTCGGCCGGTGCGGCCTCGGCATTAATTGCAACGTCGAGCATGATTCCCCGAATCCGTGAAGCGATTGACAGCAGCGACTGTAATCGGACACTCCGACAGGGATTCGGGGGATCTGTTCTGCCGGTGGCTACTTCGCGGCGACGTGCGCCAGGCGGACGCTCGCCGCGCGTATTGCTGGGCATACCGGTGGATCACCGCGGCGGGTTGACTAGAATTCAAGTACTCGACGTTTCGGACAATCAGCTGTTTCGACCCTCCCGAGGGGGGCAATGGCCCAATGATCACCGTCAGACTCGCCGCCTTCGCCGCGGCCGCGACCCTCACCGGCGCCCTGTTCACCGCGAGTTCCGGCACCGCCGAGGCCTATGGGCCGTGGTCGTGTGCCCCTGGCAATCCGCTGCAACCCACCGCCGAACTGTTCGGCACCTGGAATACCGACACCATCACCGATCCCGCCGATGCCCGTCTGAACGACCCGCTCACCCAGTTCGAGCTGGAGGTGAACCTCACCGCCGCAATGGAACTCGGTCTCACCGTGCACTCCGAGCCCGTCGACGGCGTGTTCTGGTCGGAGCAATCCCGGCAGATCAGCTATGCACCGGCGCGCCGTTTCGAGCTGGCCTGCACCGGGCGTGACAACCTCTGCTGGATAGCCGATGATCTTCGCGTCCGGTATCACCAGGAAGCGGTGCTGGGCATCGAATACCTCCCTGAAACCGACCCGCGTGCGGATGGCTTCGTCATTACGGTCCCCGGTGTCGACCGAACCCGCCTGCATGACGCACTCCTGGCCGATCCTGTAGCCCGTGACCGCATCGGCGGTGGGTGGGTCGCCGAGGACGGCGCCCTGATCCTGGTCGCCGACCGCTCCGACCTCGACGAGGTGCAAGCTTTCCTCAAAGGTATTGGCGCCCAATGGGATCCCTCCGCCCTCCGCTACGGAGACCGTCAACTGGTCACCGGCTACTGCGCGCCCGGCATCTATTTCTGAGCGACCCTCAACACAATGCGTGGTCGATCAGGGCACCGGCCGCGTTCTCCTGTTCCAGGATGTGTTCGGGGGTGTCGCCGCGCGCCTCGGATAGCGAGACCACCGCGCTTCGGTGGCCGTCGTCGGTGACGCCGTTGAGGGTGATGTAGCCGCCGTCCCCACCCTCATGACTCCAGTAGGTGCCGCCGCAGCTGAGCGGTCGTTCCACCAGGCCGAGCCCGTATCTGCCGTTCGGCCACATCTGCTGGACTTCCGCGCTCACGGGGATGGTCTGTTTCATCTCGGCCAGTTGGGCTTTCGGCAGCAGGCGGCCCGCGAGCAGTGCGCGGAAGAAGCGGTTCTCGTCACGGGTGGTGGTGACCCAGGCGAGGATTTCGTCCGCCGGTACCTGGTCGGTGACATCGACCCGGGAATCGGGACCGAAGAGCTGGTATGCCCGCGCATGTGGGTCGGGCAGGATGGGTGAGGTGCCGACCCACCGGGTCCGGTCGAGGCCGAGTGGACGCAGAATGCGGTCTTCGATCTCCTGATGAGAGGGTCGGCCGGTGGTGTGCTGGATGATCATGCCGAGCAGGACATATCCGGTATTGGAGTACCCCCAGCTCGTGCCGGGAGCGAAGTCCGGTGCGTGCGTCATGGCGCGCGCAACCAGCTCCTCAGTGGTGTATACGTCATAGCGCTGCTGGTAGTACTCCTCCGGCGTCGTATAGCCGGGCAGGTCGTCGTGAATGCCGCTGGTGTGCTGCAACAGCTGGCGGATGGTGATCCGACTTCCGTCATTCCCATTGCCGCGCACCACTTCCGGCAGCCGGCTCTCGACGGTGTCATCCAGCGACAGCCTGCCCTCGCCCACCAGTTGCAGCACCACGGTGGCAATGAATGTCTTGGAGGTGCTGGCCATCCGGAAGTATGCGTCGGAAGGAATTGGGCCGCCGGTGTCCAGATCGGCGGTACCGCTGGTGGCGACCAACTCCCGACCGTCCGGTGTGATCACCCGAGCCTGTACGCCGCTGATACCGAGCGCGTGGATCGCCTCGGTGTCCTGCCGCAACCGCTGCGCAGTGGATATTCCACCGGGTTCGGCGGCGGCGGTACCCACCTCGGCGACGAGCAGTGCCGCGACACCGAACGCCACGCCGAGGCGCTTCCGAAGAGTCGAAGTCATTGCCTGAACGCTAGTTTCGGCCCGATCGGAGCGCTTCCGGGCGCACCCCCGAAATCGGTCTGGGTGATATCCCCGAGTCCGGTGAACTACTCTCTGCCCGTGAAGATCGATCTGGTTTCCGACTCCGTGTATGTCGTGGCCGGGACGAACGTCAACTGGGCGTTGGTCAGTGATGGGTCCGGGGTGACGGTGATCGATGCCGGATATCCGAGTGATAGCGATGCCGTGCTCGATTCGGTGCAGCAGATCGGGCATCAGCTCACCGATATCGCGGCGGTGCTGATCACTCATGCGCATCTCGATCACATCGGTGCGATTCCCACGCTTGTCGAGCGGGTGGGGATGCCCGTGTACACCGGGGCCGAGGAGGTCCGGCATGCCAAACGTGAGTACCTGCAACAGATTTCGCCGATGGGGATGATCAAGCAGCTCGCAAATCAGCGGGGTCGCCGGTGGGTCGCGCACACGGTGCGGGCGGTTGTCGGGCATATCGGAATGACGGTTCCGTCGGCGTCGGCCGGCGACACGGCGGCCTTGGCGGCATTGCCGGGTGGGCTCGTCGCGATACCGACCCCGGGGCACACCTCCGGCCACACGGCGTATTTGATGCCGTCGGAGGGCGTCCTGTTCTCCGGCGACGCTCTCGTCACCGGGCATCCGCTGCTGGCGGATCCAGGTCTGCAATTGCTGCCGTCGGTGTTCAATCACGACGAGGTTCGTATGCGTGAAAGTGCGCTGGGATTGGGGATTCAACCGGCCAGAATCCTCGTTCCCGGGCATGGTGTGCACACCACCTTCGATGCGGTGGAGCTGGCGAATGCGCTGGGGGCGTCGAAGGGTTAGTCCGGGGTGTGGCGGCTCGGCCGGTGGTCGAGCCGCATCACCCTGGTTGCTATTTCCCGGCGGCGCGGGCCAGTTCCTCCGGATAGCGTGCTCCGGCAATGGCGTTGGCCGGGGCCGCTGCCTCGATACGCGCCAAATCCTCAGCGCTGAGCGTGATATCGACCGCGGCGACATTCTGCTCCAGGTAGGTGCGCCGCTTGGTGCCCGGAATCGGCACCACATCGTCACCACGGCTGAGCACCCATGCCAGGGCCAATTGCCCTGCGGCGACACCCTTTTCCTCTGCGAGCTCGCCCAGTGCGGCCACGATCGCGAGATTGCTGTCGAGGTTGCCGTCGGCGAACCGGGGGAGCCGGCGGCGCATATCGTCGGCGGGCAGTTGGTCGGTGGAAGTGATCGAACCGGTGAGGAATCCGCGTCCCAGCGGTGAGAACGGGACGATCCCGATACCGAGTTCCCTTGCGGTGGGCAGGATTTCGGCCTCGATATCGCGAGTCCACAGCGACCACTCACTCTGCAGTGCGGTCACCGGATGCACCGCGTGCGCCCGCCGAATCGTCTCCGCCGAAGCCTCGGAAATACCCAGATACCGCACCTTCCCGGCCTGCACCAGCTCCGAGAGCGCACCCCAGGTCTCCTCGACCGGCACATTCGGATCCACCCGATGCTGGTAGTACAGATCGATGTAATCCACCCCCAACCGTGCCAGCGACTCATCACAACTCTGCTTCACATAGGCGGCATCCCCCCGAGCCCCCATACTCCCGCCCGCACCCCACACAATCCCGAACTTGGTGGCCAGCACCACCCGATCCCGCCGATCGGCAATAGCCCGCCCCACGAGCCGCTCATTGGTCTCCGGCCCATAAACATTGGCCGTGTCCAGCATGGTCACCCCAAGCTCGAGCGCCCGATGAATAGTCGCGATCGACTCCTCATCACTATCGCGAACCCCATAAGCCTGGCTCATCCCCATGCACCCGAGCCCCTCGGCGCCAACCGTAAGCTCCCCGAGCTTTCTGGTCCCGATCATCCTGAACTCCTCCAAGTCGAAGTCGGTCTCCGGGCCGAAACCCGCTCACCACCGAACCTACGACCTGGAGCACACTCCAAGTCAAGCGCCCGAGTTCGCCCCCGGCGAGTCGAACCTCCCCCCAGCGACAGCCGCCGCAAACACCCCCCACTCCCGCACCCCGAACACCAGCTCGGGCCCACCCGGCGACTTGCTGTCCCGCACTCCAACAGCCTCGTCGAGGAACGCCACCTCGACACACTCCTGGCCGCCGGAGCTATAGCTGGACTTGAACCAGCGCATGTGATCCTGATCAGCGATCACTTTCGATCTCCCTTGCTAGCTCGCGTAACACGTCTCGGCTCGGGTTGGCATCCAGTGCGGATTGCTGAACCTTCAGAAAAGCTTGCCGATACTTGTCGACGTCTGTTGACCGCTCAAAGTACATGCCGCCGGTGAAACTCTCGGCGAAGATCACGGTCGGCTCGACCGGTCTGCCTCTGGGATCGGTGGCGAATTCGAGAATGACGAACGACGGCAACGGCATTCCCAGGGGGTACCCAGCTCGGTAGGGCAGTACCCGAATGCTGATGTTGTCGCGGGTGCTCAGGTTCGCCATATGCCGCAGCTGTCCCGCCATAATGTGGCGATCGCCTACACGCGTACGAATCGCGGCCTCGTGTAGTACGAAGGAACCACTGACGGGCTTTCTGTTTCGTAGCAGGACCGCCTGCCGCCGCATCCGAACCTCGATCCGCCGGTTCAGTTCGTTGTCGGTGTCCTGGTGGAAGTAGGTGCGATCGAGGGTGCGTGCGTAATCTGCCGTCTGAAGTAGGCCGGGAATGATCAGAGGTTGATAGATCGTCAGGGTCCGCGCTGAAGCCTCCAGTCCCACATAGAGATTGAAATTAGCCGGAATCAGGTCGCCGTAGGCGTGCCACCATGACCTGGCCGGAGCTTGCTGGGCAAGCCCTTTCAGCGCCGCCGCCTTCTCATCGTCGATGCTGTAGAGCTGGCATAAGCCATCGATCTCGCGCACGCGTATGCGCCCGGTTTGTCCCTTCTCGAGCCGTTGTAGCGTGCTCTTCCCCCACTCCATGAGGTTTGCGGCTTCCTCGATGGTCAGATTGGCTGCTTCGCGTGCCTCACGTAGATACCGGCCGAGCTGCCGACGAGGCAGCGTGCTGCTCTCTTGCTCAGACATTTGGACCCATTCCGGGACGACGTTTTGGACCGTTACGGGAAAAAGTGTGCGCCCGAACCGGGTCTGATGCAGGCACTTTGGGTCGGTCGATTCGGGACATCGATTTGACCGGTCCATTGCGCCGGTTCGGGAGTGTGCTTATTCCAGGTCAGGCGCACGACGCAGGTCGTGCGATCGACTGATCCGAATTCCGCGACAGGCACTAGTCGAAGGTGGTCGAGATGTCCTGGGATGCATGGGCTTTGCTGGCGATCCTCGCGCTATGTGTCGCCGTAATCGTGTGGTTGTGGTGGGGCTTCTACTGTGAGGCGCACCGGCCCGATGATCTTCTACGGGTCGAGATCGCCGGCGGTGGGCATCTGTCCATCGCGCGCGGTACTCGGTTTCGCGGCGGTCGGCATCGCGCCCGACGGCATCGGATCTACTGGCCGACAGTGCATCTCACCTACTCCTGAGAGAGGTTGAAGCATGACACCCGCCGAGGTCGCGGTCCTGGCCGCGCTCCATCCGAACCGCACATTGACCGCCATTCAGATCCAACAGGATTCGGCACTGACCAGCTGGCGCACCCGTAATGCCCTCGCCCAGTTGGAAGCTCGGGGACTGATCCTGCCCACTCGTATTCGCGGGCGTTGGCGCATTACGACTCGGGGACGGGTGGCACTCGCGGCCAAGGGGCGGCGGTTCGGATGAGGGGGAGATCGGCTGCCGCCGCAAAGGTGATTGCGATCCACAATCGGTAGATCTACGCTGAATCAGACCGATTGCAGAATGCAAGCAGATCCTGGAGCGGCGTATGCCGACCTCACACCCCAGACCGCGAGCGGAAAAGTGCTGTGGCACTTCACCATGTCCCTGGACGGATTCGTCGCCGGACCCAACCACGAGATGGACTGGATGACCGGCATCGCCTTCCACCCCGGCTGGCGCGGCGGCGAAGGCATCCGCCTCTACGACAACCCCGGCACCACCCCCATCCGCCTACACCAACTCGGCACCCCCAACCCCACCGCCACGCTCAACGTCCGCTACCACCCGATCACTCCACCGACCGGCTGACGGAGTCATTGGCCCCCGACTACAGTCCGATTGGTGGGAAACAAGTTCGGGGCTCGCGCAATCGGTGCGAGCGTCTACTTCAGCAATGGCGGCACCGAAGTGTTCTTCGATGTGATGGCGCTGGCTGGGACTCCGATCGCGCGCACCCCTTGGGAACAGCACCTGGTCCTGTACTTCTGCGATTTCGGCGGGCGCCAAGGGCGCGGAACCGACGGCTTCGACTTGGACGAAATTCCGTGGACCGGGGATCGAGGCGAATACAGTTTCTTCACCCGCACAATGCGGCGTGCCCTGCGGCGCGACGGCTGGCATCGACTCCACTACGAGCCCGTCAATATCGAGTCCCTGCAAGCCTTCGCCGCGATGCTCGAAGCTTTCTCCCCGGCACCGGTCGACAACTCGTGGATGGGCGACTGGGCGGTGCCCCCGAATCGCTGCTATCTCGAAATATGCTCTCGCCACAGCATTTTCCACGGCGAACTCGAATGCCGCCTCTGCGACACCGGCTTACAACCCTCCGACGCCCCACTGGTCTGGACTCTCACCAGCAGCCGTAACGCCGACGGTGTTCTGGTAGACCGTGCCCTGCATCAAATCCCGGCCGAGTGGGCCGCCCGCGCACTCGAATTCCTGTGTACCCCAATGAGTTTCGACAGCAGGGCCTGCTGCGTCCGAATCGCCCCCGCCGTGACCGCCGAACTGGCTGCCCTGCTCGGCATCTGCCTGGACCCGACGTACGACAACTGGCTCTCCACCGTAATCGCCTGATCCGGCGTATTCGGCCTAGGTCGGTCTCACGAAGCTGGACGTGCGATCAGGGGGTGATGATGTCGCGACTCGCCGCGGAATCGCGGCCATGAGTACCCCCTGATCGCGCGTCCAACCCGGAGGGCGCAATGGTGGATGCCATAGTGGTCGGATGGGCGACATGGCGACTGTTGCGCAAGCGTTCGAGCCTCTATTGCATGCCGCGGTGGGGCGTGAATCGCCGGTGCGGTTCGAGTTCTGGGATGGGAGTGCCATCGTCCCGGCGGGGGAGTGTGCCGGGGTGATGCGGGTGCGATCGAAGAACGCGTTGCGTCATTTGATCTGGGCGCCAGGGGAACTCGGGTTGGTGCGGGCACTGGTTTCGGGGGAGGTGGATCTCGAGGGTGACATTTTCGTCCTGCTGCGGGCGTTGCAGTCGACCGCGCCTCGCGATGCCCGACTCGGGCTGGACTCCGCGTGGCGGGCACTCGGCGCGGCCCGGCAATTGGGGGCGGTCGGGCGCCGACCGGAGCCGCCGCCCGAGGAGGCCCGGCCGGTGCGCGGCGGACTGCACACCAAAGGCCGTGACGCAGCGGCCATCAGCCATCATTACGACGTCGGCAATGACTTCTATCGGCTGGTGCTCGGGCCGAGCATGACCTACTCGTGCGCACGATTCGTCGGACCGGATGACGACGGGCACAGCGGCGCGGACCCAGCCGTGTCGCTCGAAGGCGCGCAGCGCGCCAAACATGATCTGATCTGCCGCAAACTGGGTTTGGGCGATCGTCGCGGTATGCGCCTGCTGGATGTCGGATGTGGTTGGGGCGCAATGGCAATGCACGCTACGGCCACCTATGACGCCCAGGTTGTCGGCGTCACCATCAGCGCCGCCCAGGCCGAACTCGCCCGCGAACGTATTGCCGATGCGGGCCTGTCCGCGCGTATCGAAATCCGCCTGCAGGACTACCGCGATCTGCGTGGCGAGGAATTCGACGCCATCTCCTCGATCGGAATGTTCGAACATGTCGGAACAAAAAGGGCCGCAGCATATTTCGACACCCTGCGCACCCTCCTGCACCCCGAAGGCCGCCTGCTCAACCACGCCATCTCGTCCCCGGGTGGTTCGGTCATGGGATCCCGATCCTTTGTCGGCCGCTATGTGTTCCCCGATGGCGAACTCCTGGATGTGGGTGAAACCATCCTCGCCATGCAGCGCGCCGGATTCGAAGTCCGCGATGTCGAATCCCTCCGCGAGCATTACGCCATCACCCTCCGGAATTGGGTGGCAAACCTGGAAAGTGCTTGGCCGCAAGCGGTCTCGATGACCAGCGAGGGTCGAGCCCGAATCTGGCGCCTCTATATGGCCGCCTCCGCCCTGGGCTTCGAAGACGGCGGCCTCGGCCTGCATCAGGTGCTGGCTGTCGTACCGAACCCGGACGGTCGTACCGGTATGCCCGCAACCCGCCGCGCGTGGAGCTGACCGCAAACCGATCCCCGCAAGGTGCCCGGATCCGGTCGCGAGATCAGTTAGCTTGGAATAAGCCCGCCGGTGCCGGCGTTCGGGGCATTGGGTCGAGGGATGGAAAGTAAGCGACAAATTTTGTTACGGAAAGGATTTCGCGACATATGGCGATGATCAAGCGGGCGACTACTGTACTCGGGGTAGCGGCGGCGGCGTTCGCGCTGACCATGGCGGGGCAGGGGGTGGCCTCCGCTTCGGGCGTTCTCGAGGCGAACAATGCCGACTTCCTGGACGGCGACACCCTGTACTTCTCGGATTCGGGCCGCACCAACTGTGCGATTCACGCGAACGGTGATGTCGGCTGCGACCTCACCCCGGGCATGAATCTGTGGGGCTTCATTCCGATCAGCGATGTCGTCATCGACGGCTCCGGCCTGCCCGCCCATCCGACCTTCGGATTGACCGGGCAGCACGGCCGACCCGGCAGCCGCTGGCTCAGCGACGTCCCGCGCCCCGACGGAAACGTCTACGCGGGAACGCATTTCGACTACGCGGGCGTCAGCTGCCTCGGCGGTCAGCCCCGCGGTGGCGGCCTCACCTGCACCTCGAAGGGCCACACCTTCACCCTGGGCATGAACGTTCAGATCAGCTGATCGACCGCTGACAGCGCTGTGCCCGTACGGATCCGCAGATCCGTACGGGCACAGTACGTTTGGCGCCGAGTCGAACTAGACCGTGGCACCCACGCGCAGAGCGTGCGGCTCGATCGCACCGCGAATAATCGCCCGCTCGTCGATGGTCTCCGCCTTGTAGGGCAGCGTCGGCAGCGTGGCGGTCATCTTCGCGACCGGATCCGCGATCGCCTTCGGAGTACCGAAGATGAAGGTCCATTCGTGCTCATCGCTCACATACGGAACGACGGTCTCGAACAGGTTGTGGAACCGGGTCCACGAACGCTTCAGAGTTTCATTGCGCCACATGGTCTGACAGCCGGCCTGAGCCGCGAGCACACCACCCTCGGCCAGGATCGCCTTACAGCGGTTGAGGAAGTCGTCCTCGTACAGGCGATTGTGCTGCGCGTCCTCGACCCGCTCGTCCGGGAGGTCGATACAGATCATGTCGTAGCGCACGCCCGCGGCCTCGGCCTTGGCCAAGAAGTCCCAGCCGTCGGCGTAATGCATCTTGATCGGGCCGTTGTGCGCGACCGCCTCGGCCAGATCCGCCTGCGAGTAGCCGTAGGGGAGGTGCTCGGCGCACAGCTCCACCTCCAGCTGATCGATATCGACGTGATCGACGAGCGAAGCGCCCGCCGCCGCCGACATCTGCGACGCGACGCCCTCGCCGGAACCGATAATCAGCACCTTGTCCAGCTTCTCCGCCAGCGCGTACCCGGGGACCAGCATGGCCTCGTGGTAGGTGAGCTGCGAGAACTCGGTGGACTGACGATCGTCGTCGGAGAACAGCGACAGGCCCTGCTCGGTCTTGGCGATCACCATGTGCTGGAACGGAGTGTTCGTGTCGACAACGATCTCGGACATGTTCCACACGCGAGTCAGACCATCGCCGACCGGCTCATGAATACGGCGCGCGCTGTGCCCGCGCTGGATGACCTCCATATTGACGGTCCCCGGCGAAAGCTCCTGCTGCAGTAGCTCAACCGCCTTGGTGGCGCCGGAACCGATACTGCCGCAAGTGAATACGTCGACGAAGATATCGCCGGACTCGGGGTAGGTGTGGATGGAGGCGTGCGACTCGGCCAGCAGTGCCAGGATGGTGACACCTTGCGGCTCGAACTGCTTGCGCACGACATCACAGATGGTCACCCCCGCGGCGACCAACGATTTTCGAAGTGCGGCTTCGAGTCGTTCCAGGTCGTTGCAGAGGGTCGCATCGACACCACCGAACTCGGCCAGCACATGCCAGCCGGTGAATTCTGCCGTCATGGCTAAACTCACTCTCGCTCAGCGCCAGTGACATGAACAGTCAAAGGCGGAAAACCGTTGAAGGACACCGACGAATAGCTCGCCGTATAGGCGCCGGTCTCGAGGATTCGAACTGAATCACCGGCTCGCAACGTGGTCGGAAGTAGGACACGCGTGCGCTGATACAGTACATCGTCGCCGTCGCAGGTCGGACCAGCGACGACCGCCTCGGCCACCGGATCGTCATCGCGATCGGTCTGGAAACGGTAGGCGATGTACTCGTTCTCGGTTTCGGCCATGCCGTTGTAGCGACCGATATCGAGGTATATCCAGCGCCGCCCGTCCGGCGCCTGGCGAACATTCACCACCTCGGAGTGGATCACTCCGGTGTTACCCACAAGGGCGCGACCGGGTTCCACGATCAGAGCGGTGTATTCCGGGAGATGGCGGGTGGCGGCCGCGGTGATGACCGCGCCCAGCTCATCCACGCCGGGAGCCGCATCGGCGTACGAAATCGGTAGTCCCCCACCGATATTCACCACCGATACGGGAATGTTCTTGGCCACCAGCGCATCCGCGATAGCGCCGGCCTGTTCGATACCGATCTGCCATGCGAGCGGGTCCAGCTGCTGCGAACCCACATGGAAGTACGGGCCGCCGGCCCGCAATCCCAGATCGTGCGCGCGCACCAGCAGCTGCGCGGCTTCATCGGGCGCGCAACCGAACTTGTTGCCGAACGGCGTCTGCGACTGCGGAGCCGAAGCGAGGAATCGGCACTCGACCTCGGAGCCCGGTGCATGCTCGGCAATGCGCTGTAGATCGTCCTCGGTGTCGAAGGCGAAGCGGCGCACGCCCGCGGCGTACGCGGTGGCGATATGGCCGGCCTTCTTGATGGGATTGCCGTAACACATGACGGCCGGATCAACCCCCTGCGCCAGGCAGAGTTCGATCTCACCGACGCTGGCTACATCGAACTCAGCGCCTTCGGTGTCGAGCAGCCGGATGATCTCCGGTAGGGGACTCGCCTTGACGGCGAAGCGAATTCGCGCGGTGGGTAGCGCGGCGTGCAGGGCGCGGTAGTTGGCGCGCACCAGGTTGAGGTCGACGACGAGGCAGGGCGACTCGCGAGAGTTTGAAACGGTCAATCTAAGGGAACTCCCCACTGTTCGGGCCGTGCGAAACGGCCTCGGGCAACAGCCAGCGAGAATAGCAGCGGTTGGCGTCGGAAAACGAACTGGCGAGCAAACGACTAGGTCACCTTAACGCCGAAAGGCCGCCCGAAGGCGGCCCCGCGACCTTACGAGAGTGTGACCACCTCAGCCCGCCGAGATGCTCACCTCGTCGAATACGACCTCGCCCGCCGCATCGGATTCGGCCAGGTCAACGACCGCGTTGATACTCCAGCCATGGTCCCCGGCGGGGTCGTCCAGGACCTGCCGCACATGCCAGAACTCGCCCCGCTTCTCCACCTGGAACAGCTTCGGGCCGCGCGCGTTGGGGCCGGTGCGGATTTCGTCGTACTCGGCGAAGTAGGGCTCGAGTTCGGCCTCCCAGTCCAGCTCGTCCTCGAAATCGTCGAGCGTGTTCCAGTGGTGCAGCGCGGCCAGGTTGACCCGCCGGAACAGGGCGTTTCGGACAAGTACCCGGAATGAGCGCTCATTGGCGGAGATGGGACGTACGGATTCCGCACCGAACGCCAACTGTTCGGTATCGGTCTCCGCGCCCGGATTGGTGAGCTGCTCCCACTCGTCGAGGAGGCTCGAGTCGACCTGGCGAATCAGCTCGCCCAGCCACTCGGTGATGTCGTCCAACTCCTCGGTGCGCGCCTGCTCGGGCACGGTGCGCCGCAGCGCGCGATACGCGTCGGCGAGATAGCGCAGCACCACGCCCTCCGACCGCGCCAGCTCGTACTGTGACACCAATTCGGCGAAAGTCATGGAGCGCTCGACCATTTCGCGCACCACGGACTTGGGTGCGGGCTCGAACTCGGACACCCACGGGTGACCGGCCTTGTACGTCTCGAAGGCCGGCAGAATCAGCTCTTCGGCGAGGGGCTTGGGCCAGGTGACCTCTTCCAGGAGCTCCATCCGCTCCTCGTACTCGATCCCGTCGGCCTTCATCTCCGCGACCGCCACCCCGCGCGCTTTGTGCTGCTGCCCCATCAGCAACTGCCGCGGATTCTCCAGGGTCGATTCGATGAGCGTGATGACATCGAGGGTGTAGGTCAGCGACTCCTTGTCCAGCAGTTCGAACGCGGCCAGCGCGAACGGTGACAGCGGCTGATCGAGCGCGAAATCACGTTGCAGATCCACCATCAACCGGGCATGACGGCCGAACTCGTCGGGCTCGTCGAGCTGCTGCACCACACCCGCGTCCCGCAACGCCCGATACAGCTTGATGGCCTTGAGAATGTGCTTACGCTGCGCCGCCCGCGGTTCGTGATTGTCCTCCAGCAGATGTCGCATGGCGTAGAAGCAATTGCCCTTGCGCGCAATGACATTCAGCAGCATGGCATTGGTGACATTGAAGCGCGACAGCATGGGTTCGGGGGAGGCCGAGACCAGCCGGTCGAACGTCTCCTCGGACCAGGAGACGAAACCCTCCGGCGGCTTACGCTTCTGAACCTTCTTGAGCTTCTTGGGATCATCCCCGGCGCGGGCGATGAGCCGGGCGTTCTCCACCTCGTGCTCGGGAGCCTGCACCACGACCGTGCCCATGGTGTCGAATCCGGCGCGACCGGCGCGACCCGAAATCTGGTGGAATTCACGGGCATTGAGCCTGCGCGTACGCACGCCGTCGTATTTGGTGAGCCCGGTCAGCAGCACGGTACGAATCGGCACATTGATGCCGACGCCGAGAGTGTCTGTGCCACAGACGACTTTGAGCAGTCCGTCCTGGGCCAGCTTCTCCACCAGCCGCCGATACTTGGGCAGCATGCCCGCGTGATGCACGCCGATGCCGTGCCGAATGAACCGCGACAGCGTTTTACCGAATCCGGTGGCGAACCGGAATTCGCCGAGCGCCTCGGCAATCGCGTCCTTCTCCGCCTTGGACGCGAAGTTCACGCTCATCAGCGCCTGCGCGCGTTCGATGGCCGCGGCCTGCGTGAAATGCACGACATACACCGGCGCGAGACTGGTGGTCACCAGATCTTCCAGGGTCTCGGGGATCGGCGTGCGCACATACGAAAAGCTCAGCGGCACAGGCCGTTCCGCACCGGACACGATCGCCGTGTCATTCCCGGTGCGCCGCCGCAGATCCTCCGCGAAGAAGTCGACCTCACCGAGCGTCGCCGACATGAGCAGGAACTGCGCGCCCGGCAATTCGATGAGCGGCACCTGCCACGCCCATCCGCGATCGGGATCGGAGTAGTAGTGGAACTCATCCATGATGACCTGGCCGACATTGGCCTTCTCGCCCTCGCGCAACGCCAGATTCGCCAGAATCTCCGCGGTCGCGCAGATGATCGGCGCATCCGGATTCACCGCCGCGTCACCGGTCACCATGCCGACCCGATCCGCCCCGAACACCTCGCACAGCGCGAAGAACTTCTCGCTCACCAGGGCCTTGATCGGCGCGGTGTAGTAACTGCGCTGCCCGCGATTCAGCGCCGCATAATGCGCGCCGATCGCAACCAGCGACTTACCCGACCCGGTGGGCGTGGCCAGAATGACATTCGACCCGGTGAACAGCTCGAGCAACGCCTCCTCCTGCGCCGGATACAGCGTCAGGTCCTGGGAGGTCGTCCAATCGGTGAAGGTCTCGTACAGCCAATCCGCGTCCACATCGGGTACGGCTTGATCGGGGACGAGTTCGGATAGCTGCACGCCACTACGTTACTGGGCGATCTGCCCGGCTCCGCCCACGGCGGGCAGCTCGCCTCCGCTATCGGTGCGACTCGCCGCTTTCATCGCCCTCGCTGAACCCCGACTGTTCGGCCAGGAACTTCTCGAACTCCGCGCCCAGCTCATCACCGGTGGGCAGATCCGCGTCCGGTGCCAGCAGGCTGGACTGGCGTTCCTGCGCGGTGACGAAGCTATCGTACTGCCGCTCCAGGGCCTGCACGACATTCTCCACCTCGGAGTTGCCGGAGATGTGCTCGTTGACCTGCTCGCGCACCCGCGCGGCCGCTTCACTCAACGCCGCCAAAGGCAGTTCCAGCCCGGCGTTCTCGGCCACATTCTCCAGCAGCGTCTGCGCCGCTTCGGGATACGCGGTCTGGGTCAGATAGTGCGGCACATGCACCGAGAAGCCGACCGACTCATGCCCGTGCTGCGCCATCCGGTACTCCAGCAGCGATGACGCACTCGCCGGCACCTGCAACTCACCCGGCCAGCGCTGATGATCGCCGATGAGATCGCTGTCACTGGCATGCGCGGTCACACCCAGCGGGCGGGTATGCGGAATCGCCATGGGAATCGCGCTCAAACCGATGGTCCGTCGCACGCCCAGCTGTTCGGCCAGCAAACGCACCGCGGTGACGAACTTCTCCCAGCGCAGATCCGGCTCCAGGCCGGACAGCAGCAGGAAGGGTGTCCCCGCGGTGTCCTTCACGGCCCACAGATTCAGCTCGGGCTCGGTGTATTCGGAGAAGTGATCGGTCTTGAACATCATTAGCGGGCGGCGAGAGCGGTAGTCGAGCAACTCGTCCATATCGAACGAGGCGACCAGTTCGCTCTCCAGGCTTTCGCGCAGATGCGTGGTGGCCAGGCGAACAGCGTGCCCGGCATCGGTGAAACCCTCCAGCCCGTGCACCAGTACGGGACCGGCACCGTCGGCCGACGACAGTTGCGGAGCCGGAAACTCCAGCTCGTACATTCGCGACTCGTAGTCCATCGCGTACTCCTTCCTGCGTGGCCCACCTGCGCGACCCGTTACCCATTGTCCCTCATGCGCCGACAGGTCGTGCATCGCCCGCACCCCGGCTGCAACGCGGTACACCCGGACACGCATTCCCGACGGCTCGCCAGGCGGCGTGGCATTCGGTGTGAACAGCAGATATTCGGCATAGTGGACGGGTGACCGTGCCGGATTCGTCGGGTCGGCAGGTGGCTTGCGCGCCCTGCCCTACGCCCACTCTCAGGTTGTCCCGAATGTCCTTCCGCCCCGTGGGGATCGCGATAGCGGCAGTAGTACTGGCGGGCTGCGGCGACAGCACGATATCCGGCAACCCGACGGCTTCGCAGAGTTCGGTCACCATCGTGCACACCGACAGCGGACTCACCCGGCTGCTGCCCGGCGCATCCCAATTTCCTTCCCACTACGAGGCGGTGACCCTGCCGGTCGATGCGGCGGGCCAGGCCGCCGGCGATCTCGACGGTGTACTGCCCGGTGCCACCATCGATCCTGCCACCTGCGCACCGCAGGCCCCCACCGCCGGACCCGTGGTCATGGTCGGCACCGACGACCACGCCCGCGCGACCCTCACCGTGGAACTGGTGCGCACCGATCAGAATCTCGCCACCCTGCGAGATCAGTTGCAGCGCTGCGGAACCGTGAAGGTCGCGCGCGCTGGCGCCAACGCAACCATCACCACCGAAATGGATCCGCCACCGCCACTGGACGCCGACGACACCCTCGCCCTGCGGCGCACCGTCAGCTCCGAATCCGGCAGTGCCGGCATGACGCGGCATATGCAAACCCTGCTCGGCCAGATCGGTGATGTGCGAATCAATGTCACCTATATGTCCTTCAGCGATGGCAAGGCCGACGCCGAGTCCCTCGATACCCTCTTCACCACCGCGGTGACCAAGGTCCGCAAGGGCTGAAACCCGCGCGGGAGGAGCCGACCCCTGCCTGCCCGGCTCCCGCGCACCGAATCAGCAGGCCGAACCGGTGCCCGAACCCGAACCCGCGGAGCCGCTGCCCGCCGAACCGCTTCCGGCGGAGCCGCTTCCGAACGAACCACTCGCGGAGCCGCTACCGCCCGAACCGCTGGACGAACCGCTCGGCAGCAAAGAGCACAGCGAGTTCGGCGCGCCGACCGGATAGACGATGGTCGACATGGACAGGCCCTGCCGCACCCCGATGGTGTAGCTGCCGGTCGCGGTCGGATGCCAGTCGATCGAGGCCGTCACCACACCGGAATTGGCTGCGGGCGTGACGGTTCCGATGCTCGCGCCATTGATCAGGAACTCGACCTGGCCGAATTTGTTGTCACCGGAGAGTCCGGCGATGATCGAACAACCATCGGCCACGGTGCACGATTTGCCCGGAATCAGGCCGATCACGCTGATATCGGCGATATCCGCGGCGGCGGATCCGGCCAGCAGCGCGGGGGCCGCGAGGGCGGTGAAGGCGGCGGCGGTGCTCACCCTCAGAAGTGTTCTCGTCATTGCGTAATTCCTTCCGGCACCACCGACGGGTGCCGGGCGGACTGTAACAGCGGGGCACCCTCCGATTCGGTGAAATCGAAAGTGCTGCAACATGATTAGGTTATCGCATGACTGTGCAGCGGATGCGTCAGGTGTCATACCGAGCTACCAGCTCGGCACCGAGGCGCGCCAATTCGGATCGCACCGACTCCGGTTCGGTGACCTCGAGGGCCGTACCCCAGCCCGCCAGCTGCTGGGCGATCATGAGCGGGCTCGGGGCGGTAATGCGAACCCTGGTGCGGCCGCCCGGAATCGGGCCGTCGACCTCACAGTGTCTGCCCTGCTGATGCCGTAGTACCGCCAGGAGAGGGTCCGGCACCAGGACCGTCGCCGAGAGCGTCGCACGATGCCGCTCCACCTCCTCGACAACTTCCGACCAGGCGGTATTCAGATCGAAATCGTCCGGGCGGTGCGCTGTTTCGCCGATGATCTCGATGTCGGCCATGCGATCCACACGGAAGGTCCGTTGCCCGCGTTCGGTTCCGGCGATCAGGTACCAGATGGCGTCCTTGTCGATCAGACCCCACGGGTTGACGGTCCGCCGCGTGCGGGCGGTGCCGCGGCCGTAGTCGAAGCGCACCTTGCGGCGGCGCACCACCGCCCGCTGCAACTCCTCGACCGGAGCCGGGGCCTGGGCATCGCGCTCACCCCAGCGCGCCGGATCGACGATCACCGCGCCGGCCGCCGCCTCGGCATCGGTGCGGAAGGATGGTGGCAAGGCGCGCAATAGCTTCCGCAGCGCCGAGCGAGTAGCCGGCAGGGCCGTCGCCATCGGGCCGAGCAGCAGGAACAGTGACTGTGCCTCCGGTGCGGTCAAACCGCTCAGATCCGTGCGCGCGCCACCCACCAGCGCCCAGCCGCCACCACGTCCGGCCTGCGGATACACCGGAATACCGGCCGTGGAGAGCGCTTCCAGATCGCGGCGCGCGGTCGCCACCGAGACCTCGAGTTCGGTCGCGACCTCGGCCGCGGTCACTCGGCCGCGGGTCTGCATGAACAACAGGGTGGCTACCAATCGATCGGCTCGCATGAGAAAAGTTTTGCCCGTAAAAGTGCTCATTCGGTGAGCACTTTGCCGCCGATGATTGCTGTATCGACATCGGAACGACCAAGGAGATCGACATGCTGTGTGGAATGGCCACCGTCACCTATTACGCCGACGACCTGGAATCCGCCAAGGACTGGTACAGCGAATTCCTCGGCACGGCACCGTATTTCACGGTCCCGGGCGGGTACTACGAATTCCGCATCGGTGACTACCAGGCCGAGCTCGGCCTGATCAATCGCAAATTCGCGCCGAGTCATCCGGATCGGCCCGGCGGTCAGGTGGTCAACTGGCATGTCGATGATCTGAAGGCCACTTTCGAACGGCTGCTGAGCATGGGCGCGAAGGAGTTCGAGCCGATTACCGAGCGTGGGGCGGGCACCGGATTCGTCACCGCCGCGGTCGTCGACCCGTTCGGAAATGTCCTCGGCATCATGTCCAACCCGCACTACCTCGAAATGCTCGCGCAGGCACGTATCACTCCTTCCGGCACGTGAGGGGCGTGCCGAGGCGGACTGTAACAGCGCGGCGGCGGCCGGTCGGGTGAAATGAAACGATTCCATTTCAAGTTTTGCTCATCGCGGCGGACCGTAACAGCGGGCACCGACAGATTCGCGATCCCGGGGCCGCGCCACGCCGAATAACGCACAGCGCGAACCGAATTCCACAGGCATCGAAAAACGCCAGGTGGAAGCCGGAGCCGTGACGGTGCCGCCGCGCACTCTCGACCGCATGACAACGCCCGCCGAACCCACGCCGCCCGAACCCCTGCCCGCCGACTGCGCCGACCCACCCCCCGAACCTGATCCGCATTTGCGAGACCCGGGGGAGCTCATTGCCGCGGTGCCCGCCATGCTCGGATTCGTACCCGCCAGATCGCTGGTGATCACCGTATTGCGCGCCGAACCGGGTGAATCCGGTAAGGCCGCGATCGATGTGGTGGCACGAATGGATCTGGACAATCCGGGGCGCGTTGCCACGGGGGAGTTGCTGGACCGGGTGGCCGGCGTCTGTGTGCGCGGAACCGCGGTGGCCGTGCTGGCGCTGATCATCGATGATCGGGCGACCACGCCCGTCGAACGACATCGCGGTGTGCGATCGCGCAAACACCGCGATCTCATCGGTGCGCTCGAGCATCGCCTCGATGCCGAGGAGGTTCCGCTCGCCGGGGCGTGGGCGGTGCGCGCGATCGCGGTCGATCTGCCGTGGTGGAGCCTGCTCGGTCCGGCGCGCCGGGGCACTCAGCCCGATCCGTCGACCTCGCCGGTGACGTTCAAACATGTGCTGGAGGGCCGCCCTATCCGGGGCTCACGGGATGAACTGATCGAGTCGGTCGCGGTGAATGCCGTTGTGCGGGACAAGATGCCGGCTCTGCTCGCGGCCGCGACCGAGGTCGCCGCCGACCGTCTCGCGCATGCCGTGAGCCGGGGTGAGCCGAACTTCTACAGTCGAGCCGCACTGCGAATCGTGCTCACGCAGATAGCGAGTATCGAGGCGGGGACGCTGCCGGCGATTGCCGATCTGGCGGAAGTGGCTGTCGCGCTGCGTGATCGGACCGTGCGCGACATTCTCTTCGGGCTCATCCTCGGCGTGCATGCCGATGCGGCGGAAACCCTCTGGCTCGAATTGACCCGCGCCCTGCCCGATCCCGAACGCGCCGAGGCGGCCATGCTGCTCGGCTACGCGGCCTATGCGCGCGGAGACGGTCCGCTCGCCGGGGTGGCGCTGGAGGCCGCGCTGGCCGCCGACGAATCACATCGCATGGCGAATCTGCTCGACCTCGGCCTGCAGACGGGTATGCACCCGGATCGATTGCGGCGCTTGGCCGAGGCCGGACGCGAAGCCGCCGCGGATCTGGGCGTCGATCTGCGATCGGAGCACCCGTGAGAGCCGCGGCGGAGCGAGCTTATTTGCGTGCGCTGTGCGCGCGATCGCCGAGCGATCGCAGGAAATCCCAGGCGTCGGTGACGATCTCGTCCAGATCGGTGTGCTCGGGTCGCCAGCCGAGTTCGGCCATGGCCCTATCGCTGGAGGCGATGAGCACCGCCGGATCACCGGCGCGGCGCGGCGCGTCCACCGAGGTGATCGGCAGCCCCGTCACCTTGCGGCAGGCCGAAATGACCTCGCGCACCGAAAAACCGGTCCCGCTACCCAGATTGAAGATGCGATGCACACCCGGCTGCGACTGGGTCAGCGCCAGCAGATGCGCCCGCGCCAGATCGCGAATGTGGATGTAGTCGCGCACCGCACTGCCATCCGGCGTCGGATAGTCGGTGCCGAAGACCGAGATCGAATCCCGATGGCCCAGCGCCGTCTGCAATACGAGGGGGATCAGATGCGTCTCCACCACCCGGTTCTCGCCGAGCCCGGCATAGGCACCGGCCACATTGAAGTACCGCAGGCTGGTGGCCGCGAGCCCGTGCGCCGCCGCGTACGAGGTAATGGCGTAATCGATCGAGAGTTTCGACGCGCCATACGGATTGGTCGGAGCCTTCGGCGCGTCCTCGACGATAGGCACCTGCTCCGGTTCGCCGTACACCGCCGCGGTGGAGGAGAAGACCAGGCGCGGGGTGCCCGCGTCCCGCATGGCCTCCAGCAGCGTGAGGGTCTTGACCACATTGCCGTGCCAGTACTTCTCCGGCTGTACCACCGACTCGCCGACCAGCGACTGCGCCGCGAAATGCAGGACGCCGTCGAAGGATTCGGCCGCGATCAGGTCTACTCCGGCGGTGGCGATATCGCCCTCGACGAACTTCGCTCCGGCGGGGACACCGTCCGCATTGCCGGTCGAAAGATCATCGACGACCACCACCTCGTGGCCTTCTTCGAGCAGGACCTGTGCGACCCCGCCGCCGACGTAGCCCGCGCCTCCGGTAACCAGCAGTTTCAAGTCTCAGACCAACTTCACCTGGACGGCATGCGCCATCTCGTCGGACAATTCGTAGCCCTCGTGACCCGGCACCAGAATGATCACCGAACCGGGCTTGGTCTCCACGGTCACGCGCGCGTCCGGAACGACTCCGGCCTCACGCAGCTGGCCGATGACCTCGGGATCGGTCTGGATGTGCTCCGACAGGCGGCGCACCACCACCGCGGCCGACTGGCCCGACGGCAGATCCGAGAGGCGGATGAGCTTCTCCTCGCCGCCCGCGCTCGGCACCACGCCCAGTTCGTCCAGGCCCGGAATGGGATTGCCGTACGGGGAGGTGGTGGGGTTGTTCAGCACCTCCACCAGGCGGCGCTCCACCTCCTCGCTCATCACGTGCTCCCAGCGGCAGGCCTCGGCGTGCACGTTCTCCCAGTCCAGCCCGATGATGTCGACGAGCAGTCGTTCGGCCAACCGGTGCTTGCGCATGACCGATACGGCCATGGCGCGACCCTTGTCGGTCAATTCGAGGTGGCGGTCACCGGCAACGGTCAGCAAACCGTCGCGCTCCATCCGGGCCACTGTCTGGCTCACCGTGGGCCCGCTCTGTTCGAGGCGCTCGGCAATGCGAGCGCGCAGGGGCGTAACGCCCTCCTCCTCGAGGTCGTAGATGGTACGGAGGTACATCTCCGTGGTGTCGACCAGATCCTTCACCTGTTAACCCCTTCGTCGGCACGAATTCTACCCATGCGCGGCGGCTACACCGGGCGACAGCATATTTTGCGAACGTCGGGAGAACATCCAGGACGGGCTGCGTGTTCCCCACGGGTATCCCGGGTCACACGCGTGCCGTCCCGGAATGACGGCCGGGCGGCGTCCGCGGTGTCAAAAGCTTACGGAGCGCGGGGACGCATTAGCGTGGCAGGTATGTCCGACCCCGCGCGTGGAGATGGAACCGTTGTCTGGAGCGATAGGTTCCTGGACTACACATGGACGCCCGAACACCCGATGCGTCCGGTGCGACTGCAATTCACCATGGCCCTGGCGGACAGTCTGGGACTGCTGGACGGGGTCGAGACGCTCACACCCGAAATGGCGGGGGAGTCCGAGCTGTTGCGGGTGCACACGCACGACTACATCGAGGCGGTCAAGCACGCTCGGCAACCGGCGGGCATCGTGCCGGCCGCGCCGCCGTTCGGACTCGGGTCGGCGGACAATCCCGTATTTCCGCATATGCACGAGGCGGCCTCGGTGATTGTCGGCGGGACTTTGGCCGCCGCGCAGGAGATCGCGTCGGGGCGCACCCGGCGGGCGGTGAGTATCGGCGGCGGGATGCATCACGCCATGCCGGATTCGGCGGCCGGGTTCTGCGTGTACAACGATGCGGCGGTCGCGATTTCGTGGCTGCTGGAGAACGGGTTCGACCGGATCGCCTATCTCGATGTGGATGTACATCACGGAGATGGTGTGCAGCGCATGTTCTATGGGGATCCGCGCGTGCTGACCATGTCGATTCACCAGCATCCGGCGACGCTGTGGCCCAATACCGGATGGCCCGAGGAGACCGGTGCGGGTAGGGCCGAGGGCACGGCCATCAATCTGCCGATCATGCCCGGCACCCGGGATCAATTGTGGCTGCGCGGTTTCCACGCGGTAGCGCCCGGTGCGCTGGCGGCATTCCGGCCGCAGATCGTGGTCAGCCAGTGTGGGGTCGATACGCACCGCGAGGATCCCCTGGCGGATATGGAACTCAGCGTGGACGGTCAGCGCGCGGCCTTCATCGCCATGCGTGATCTGGCCGATCGGTACGCCGAGGGGCGCTGGCTGGCGGTCGGTGGCGGTGGGTACGGACTGATCCGAGTCGTCCCACGCGCCTGGACGCACCTGCTCGCTGCCGCCCTGGACCGGGATATCGATCCGGACACCGAGATTCCGCAGCAGTGGAAGGACTTGGTCGGCGCGTACGCGCCGACCGTCGCCGCGCCCGGCACCATGGGCGATGGCGCGGACACCACCTTCGCCCGCTGGGACGGTCCGGGCGGTGGCCGGGAAACCGGTGACGAGCGCACCGACCGTGCCCGCCGCGCCCTGGACACATCCATATTGGCAACCCGCCGAGCGACTTTCGGACTGCTCGGCCTGGATCCGGAGGATCCCCGTGACTGAATCCGCCGACCCCGCACCACAACCCGGCGCGGGCGCATCCCGCGCGGGCAATGGCGCGGGCCAACTCGGCACCGGTGCGAGCGGTGCGGCCGCATCCGGTCAACCGGGCGCGAGCCCGCCACCGCTGCCCGCGGATACGCCTGGCACGCCGGCGATTCCGCCGCCTCCCCCCGAGCACTGGTTCGCCGATGTGCTGGCATCGGATGGCGGTGTGGTTCGGCTGCGCCCGATTACGCCCGATGACGCGGGAAGTTTGGAGCGGTTTCATACCGGGCTCTCGGACCGCACTCGGTATCTGCGGTACTTCGGGCCCTATCCCCGGATGACGGCCAAGGATCTGTATCGCACCACGCACGTGGACTATCGCGATCGGGTCGGGCTGGTGATCGAACTCGGGGACGACATCATCGCGGTCGGACGGTATGAGTATCTGGCGGAGCGGGCGGGCGCGCGCTCGGCCGAGGTGGCGTTCGTGGTCGCCGATCAGCATCAGGGGCGCGGGCTGGGGTCGATTCTGCTCGAGCATCTCGCGGGCGCCGCGGCCGAGAACGCCATCGAAACCTTTGTGGCGGAGGTGCTCGCCGAGAACAACGCCATGGTGACGGTCTTCCGCGATGCCGGATATCAGGTGCAGCGCAGCCGCGACGGTTCGGTGCTGCACCTGGAATTCGCCATCGATCCCACCGAAGCGCTGCTGTCCGTACGGGATTCGCGCGAACGCGCCTCCGAGGCGCGCAGTGTCGGGAATCTGCTCGCACCGCGCTCGGTGGCGGTGATCGGCGCGACACCGCTGGCGACCCGGGTCGGCGGCGCGGTGCTGGCCAATCTGCTGTCCGGCGGATTCCAGGGACCGGTGTTCCCGGTGAACCGCAATCGCACCGCCGTGCGCGGGGTGCGCGCGTATCCGACGGTGCGCGATATCCCCGATGAGGTGGACCTCGCCGTAATCGCCGTTCCCGCAGCCGAAATCGGCTCGGTACTCGATGACTGCATGGCCAAGGGTGTCAAGGGCCTGGTGGTGCTCACCGCCGGATTCTCCGAGACCGGGCCGCACGGTCACGCCGCCGAACGTGAACTCGTCGACGCGGTGCGCTCGCACGGTATGCGCGTGGTGGGTCCGAGCGCGCTCGGTATCGCCAATACCGATCCGGCGGTATCGCTGAACGCCACCCTCGCCTCGGTGCTGCCGGGACGCGGTCGTATCGGATTCTTCTGCCAGTCCGGCCCTTTGGGCGCGGCCATTCTCGGCGAGGCGGCGGCACGTCAGTTGGGCCTGTCCACCTTCGTCTCCGCGGGTAATCGCGCCGATGTCTCCGGTAACGACCTGTTGCAGTACTGGGACAGCGATCCCGGCACCGATGTGGTGCTGCTGTATTTGGAGACCTTCGGTAATCCGCGCAAGTTCTCCCGTATCGCCCGCCGGGTGGCGCGCACCAAACCCATTGTGGCCGTGAGCAGTGGCCGCAATGTGGTGCGCGTGGAGGGTGAGGCGGATCTCGACCGCTCACTGGTGCGGAACCTGTTCGCGCAGGCGGGCATCATCCAGGTCGACTCCATTACCGAGCTCTTCGACTGTGCCATGCTGCTGGCGTATCAGCCGCTGCCCGCCGGGCCACGGCTGGCGGTGATCGGCAATAGCGCCGCGCTGAATTGGCTCGCGGTGGACGCTGGTCGTAGTGAGGGGCTCACGGTGGGGGAGCCGATCCAGCTCGGTCCGCAGGCCGGACCGGTCGACTTCCTGACCGCGGTTTCCGCGGCGGTCACCGATCGCGCGGTGGACGCGGTCATCGTCGTCTACTCACCGCCCGTGCCGAACGCGGTCGCCGACTTCGCCGAGGCCATTCGCTCCGGTGCGCAATCCGATCCGGACACACCGGTTCTCACCACCTTCGTCGCCGATCAGGGCATGTCGAATCTGCTCGCCACACGCGGTCCGGGCGGCATGCTCGAGCGCGGCTCCATTCCGTCCTATGGCGATCCGGAGCGCGCGGCCCGCGCCCTGGCCCGGGTGCGGCGCTATGCGGATTGGCGCACCCGCCCGGCCTCGCCGATCGCACGCCCCGCCGGCGTCGACACCGTACGGGCGCGGGAACTCGTCGCCGAGTTGATGGATGCGGAGACCGGTCACTGGCTCTCGGATCTGGAGGCCGCGGAACTGCTGGGCTGCTACGGCATTCGCGTCGTGGAATTCCGCGAGGTGCGTGATGCCGATGCCGCGGTGGCCGCCGCCGAGGAGCTCGGCTATCCGGTGGCGGCCAAGGCGACCGGGGAGATCTGGCGTAATCGCCCCGACCTGACCGGTGTTCGGCTGGATCTGTGGCGCTCGGATGCGGTACGGCGCGGGTTCACCGAATTGTCGGAGATCTCCGGCAATCCCGTCCACATTCAACGCATGGCCACCAAGGGTGTCGGCTGTGGTTTTCGGGTGCAGGATGATCCGTCGTTCGGTTCGGTGATCAGTTTCGGCCTGTCCGGCACCATCATCGATCTGCTCGGCGACCGCGTGTATCGCGCCCTACCGCTCACCGAGGCCGAATCGGCCGAGCTCATCGACGCACCACGCGCCGCGCCTTTGCTCTCGGGCCACGTGCGCGGTCGCGATATCGGCAAACCGGTGGACCGGGCGGCCCTCGCCGAACTGGCGCAACGCATTTCGGCGCTCTGCGACGACCTGCCCGAGGTGCGCGAATTGCAGTGCGAACCGATTATGGCCGCGCCCGAGGGGGCCGCGGTGCTGTACAGCCGGGTGCGAATCGGCCCGGAGCCCAGCCGTTTCGATATCGGGCCGCGCCGTATGGCGTGAACCGGGCCTATGGCACGACTCACAGCGGCAGCGCGGCCGAGATGGGTTGAGATGGAACAAGAATCGTCGGCATGGAGAGGTGATCGTATGCGGGAGAACCAGATCGAGACGGCGACCGCGCCACTGCGCGATGACATCCGGTTCCTGGGCGGGATCCTCGGGGACACGATTCGCGATCATGAGGGACCGGAGGTCTTCGACCTCATCGAACGGGTCCGGGTGGAGGCGTTCAAGATCCGGCGCTCCGAGGTGGATCGTGGCGCGGTCGCGGATATGCTGCGCGATCTCGAAATCGGTACCGCCATACCGGTGATTCGAGCCTTCAGCCACTTCCTGCTGCTCGCCAATCTGTCCGAGGACCTGCAGCGTGATCGCCGGCGTGCGGTGCATATCGCGGCGGGGGAGCCACCCCAGGACTCCAGTCTGGCGGCCACCTACCGAAAACTCGACGCCGCGCTGCCGGACGGTGACCTGGTCGCCGATCTACTCGGCGATGCCCTCGTCTCGCCCGTCATCACCGCGCATCCTACCGAGACGCGGCGGCGCACCATCTTCGATGTGCAGTCCCGGATCACCGAACTTATGCGCACCCGCCAGCGCTATGGCGAATATGAACCCGAGTTCGCCGCCATCGACACCGATATTCGGCGGCAGGTGCTGCAATTGTGGCGGGCGGCGCTGATTCGGCTGGCGCGCTTGCGTATTCAGGACGAGATCGAGGTCGGGCTGCGATATTACGACCTCACCCTGTTCGAGGTCATTCCGAAGATCAATGCGGATGTGCGGGCCGCCTTGCGCACCCGCTGGCCCGAACATGAACTGCTCTCCCGCCCCATCCTGCGGCCCGGGTCCTGGATCGGCGGCGACCGCGACGGTAATCCCAATGTCACCGCCGAGGTGGTGCACCGCGCCACCCACCGCGCGGGCACCGTCGCCTTCGAACGGTATTTGAAAAGCCTTGTGGAGCTGGAGAAGTCGCTCTCGCAGTCGGCGCGGCTGGTGCCGGTGACACCGGAGCTGGCGGCGCTCGCCGATGCCGGATTCGATGATTCGCCGCAGCGCGCCGACGAACCGTATCGGCGGGCGGTGCGCGCGATTCGGGCCCGGCTCAGCGCCTCGGCCCGGCAGTCCCTGGGGGAAATCCCTTCGGACGGAATCGATGTCATGGCCGAGCCGTATGCCGGATCGGGGGAGCTGCTCGCCGATCTGAATGTGCTCGACGCCGCCATGCGCGCCTCCGGTGACGGTCTGCTCGCCGATGATCAGCTCGCCGCGCTACGCGGCGCGGTGGAGACCTTCGGCTTCCATCTGCAGGGCCTGGATCTGCGGCAGAACTCGGAGACCCATGAGCAGGTGGTGGCCGAGCTGTTCGCCTGGGCGGGTGTGCATTCGGACTACGCGTCATTGGACGAGGCGCAGCGGGTGGAGTTGCTCGCGGCCGAATTGACCACGCGCAGGCCACTTGTCGGGCCCAGCGCCCACTTGAGCGAGCTCGCGGCCAAGGAGTTGGCCGTGGTGCGCGCCGCCAAGACCGCCCTCGATGATCTGGGCCCGGATACCGTGCCCAACTACATCATCAGCATGTGCACCTCGGTCAGTGACATGCTGGAGGCGGCGCTGCTGCTCAAGGAGGCGGGCATCCTCGATCCGGGCGATGCCGATACCCCGCCCTCCAGCGCGGTGGGTGTGGTGCCGCTCTTCGAAACCATCGACGATCTGCGCGGTGGGGCCGAAATCCTTTCCGCCGCACTGGAAGTGCCGGCCTACAAACGTCTGGTGCAGGCGCGCGGTATGCGGCAGGAGATCATGCTCGGGTACTCCGACTCCAATAAGGACGGCGGATATCTGGCCGCCAACTGGGCGCTGTATCGCGCGGAGTTGGATCTGGTGGATACCGCGCGCAAAACCGGAATCCGTATGCGGCTCTTCCATGGTCGCGGCGGGACCGTCGGTCGCGGTGGCGGCCGCAGTTATGACGCCATCCTGGCTCAGCCCGCCGGCGCGGTGCGCGGGTCGCTGCGCCTGACCGAGCAGGGCGAGGTCATCTCCACCAAATACGCCGAGGCGGGCACCGCCTACCGCAATCTGGAGGCATTGGTGGCGGGCACGCTGGAATCCACCCTGCTGGATGTGGAGGGGCTCGGCGCCGATGCCGAACCCGCCTACGCGGTCCTGGACGAGCTGGCCGAGCTTGCGCGCCGAGCCTATTCGCGCCTGGTGCATGAGAGGCCCGGCTTTGTGGAGTACTTCCGCGCCTCCACCCCGGTCGCGGAGGTTGCCGATCTCAATCTCGGCAGTCGCCCGGCCTCGCGGAAACCGACCAGCTCGGTATACGACCTGCGCGCCATTCCCTGGGTGATGGCCTGGAGTCAATCCCGGGTCATGCTGCCCGGCTGGTACGGCACCGGGTCCGCCATCCAGGAGTGGATCGGTGATGATCCCGCGCGGTTGGCGCAGTTGTCCGAGCTGTATCGGCGCTGGCCGTTCTTCCAGACCGTGCTCTCCAATCTCGCGCAGGTCATGGCCAAGGCCGATATGGATATCGCCGCGACCTATGCCGAGCTGGTGCCCGATGAAGCCTTGCGCGCCACCGTCTTCGGCATGATCTGCGATGAATTCGGCCGGACCGCCCGCATGCACGCCGCCATTACCGGCACCGATGAACTGCTCTCGGACAACCCGGCCCTGGCCGAGTCGATCCACAATCGCTTCCCGTATCTGGAACCGATCAACCAGCTACAGGTCGAACTGCTGCGCCGCCGTCGCGCGGGCGATGACTCGGAGTTGGTCGAGCGCGGCATTCTGCTCACCATGAACGGCCTGGCCACCGCCCTGCGCAACTCCGGATAGCCGGTATTCGGTAGGAAAACACCTACGGTTGACAGGTAGGGGAAGTCCTACCTATGGTGGGTTATGCCCTACCGCATGAAGTCCGGCACCGCCGATCGGGTGTTCGGCGCCCTGGCGAATCCGACGCGGCGTGACCTCCTCGAGCTGTTGCTCGCGGGCGAACAGTCGGTGCAGGCCCTGGCCGAACACTTCGATATGGCCCGGCCCAGCGTCTCCGAGCATCTCAAGGTGCTGCGCGAGGCCGGGCTGGTCGCCGAGGACAAGCGCGGCCGCCAGCGCTTCTACCGCGTCGAACCACATCCCCTGCACGAATTGCAGTCCTGGCTCGACCCGTTCGAACGCTACTGGCGGGAGCGGCTGCACGCCCTCGGTGAGGTGCTCGACACCATGCCGGACAACCCCGACTCCGATAAGGACCACCGATGAGCGACGACCTCACCACCATCGAACTCGACCACTACTACCCGCATCCGCCGGAGAAGGTGTGGCGTGCACTCACCACCCCGGAATTGATGGGGCAGTGGATGATGCAGCCGATCGGCTTCGAACCCGTCGCGGGCAATATCTTCGAGATGAAGACCCAGCCCATGCCCGGCCAGGACTTCTCCGGCGAAATCCGCGGCGAGGTCCTGGAAGCCATTGCCCCACAGCGCCTGCGCCTCACCTGGGACGACGCCAATGCCGAGGCCCGCACCGGCTGGATCATCACCTGGGAGCTCCGCCCCGAAGGTCGCGGCACCCGAATCCTGTTCACCCACACCGGCTTCGACCCCGACGATGCCACCGCCCAGCGCACCCGCGGTATTATGGGCAAAGGCTGGGCCTCGATGCTCGACGGCCTGCAACGGGTCCTCGCGGCCGAATAACCCAGCGCGAGTGTGCACTCACGGCGGCGATATCCGCAATCCACCGCCGTCAGTGCAGACTCGTCCGCGACCCGAATGCGTCCACATGGTCGCGCACCCAGTCCGCATAGGTTCGCGGCGCGCGACCGAGCACCTGCCGAACATCGTCGGTGACCGTGGCATTGCGTCCCGTGCGGACATACTCCTGACCGGCGAGCGCGCCATCGGCGAACTCCTCCGACATGCCCGCCGCCAGCATGTGCTGCCGCGCCTGGTCGAGCGGAACATCCACTGTCTCAACGGTTTTGCCCAGCGCGCTGGCAATCTCCGCGGCCTGATCGGCGGCGGTCAGCGCCGCGGGGCCGGTGAGCGTGTAGACCCGCCCGGAGTGCGCGTCCGAGAGTAGGGCCTCGACAGCGACCGCGGATACATCACGGGGGTCGATGACGCCTTGCGCGCCTTCCCCGGTCAGGTTCGGCACCGGCTGCCCCGCCTGAATCGGTGCCGCCCAACTCAATGTATTGCTGCCGAAACTGCTGGGCCGCAGGATGGTCCACGCCACCCCGCTCTCCCGCACCGCCTGCTCACCCGGCATATGCCAGGTCCCCACCCGGCCCAGGTCCGGCTCCCCGGTCCCGATGGTCGACAGCTTCACAATCCGCCGCACCCCGGCGTCTCGCGCCGCCGCGACCAGCGCCCGATCCAATTCCACGAACTCCGGCCCGAGCAGCCCCACAATGAACGCCGCCTCGCCGCCTTCGAACGCGGCGGCCATGGCAGCCGTGTCCGCGTAATCCCCGCGCACCACCTCCACCCCCGAAGGAACCCGCGCCCCTTCGGGATTCCGCGTCACCGCGCGCACGCGTTCACCGCGCGTCGCCAACTGCCGCACAACTTCACTGCCGATGGTGCCTGTAGCACCCGTGATAACGATCATGCCCACAACGGTGCCGCCCGCACCCCGCCCGGCTATAGGAAAAACCGGCACAACCCCCGGCCCCGGAACCTGCCTACAGTGAACTCGTGATCACCACGCGGGATCGGCCCGGACTCATGACGGCAGAGGATTTCGAAGACCCCGTCGCGCCGCCGGAGTCGCTGCGCCCGTGGTTCACCGAAATAGGTCGTATCCCAGCCTTTTTCGACCTGTCACCCAAATTCGCCCACGTACCCCAAGCGGCCACCACCATCGTGCTGCGCGGAGATGCCTCCGATCATCGCGATGTCCTCGTGGTCGGCCCGCATACCCGTGCCGTCTACGCCGCGGCGAAGCAGCCGGTCGGTTGCCTGCGCCTCCGACTGGCTCCCGGAGCCGTGCAGCCGCTATTGGGTCTGCCCGCAGCGGATCTCGCCGACAAGGTCGTCCTTATATCCGATGTCCCCGGTGTCGCAGCCGATTTCGCCGCCGAACTCACGGAGTTGAACCTCGACGAAGTCCTCCCGTTCCTGGGGTCGGTGCTACCGCAGCACATCCCCACCAGCGACATTCACCAGGCCCATCGGCGCTTACTCGAATCGGCGGTGCATGCCCTGTCGACCGCCCCCGGCTCGATCACGGACCTGGCGGCAGCCCTATCGGTGAGCGAACGCCACCTGCGCAACCTCTTCTCAGCCGGAATCGGTGTCTCGCCCAAACACTTTGCCCGGATAACCCGTATCCGCCAGGTCCTCGCCGCCGCGGGTAATACTCCGTGGTCCGATCTGGCCCACACTGCCAGCTTTTACGACCAGTCTCATATGGTCGCGGACTTCCGCTCGCTGATGGGAGTGACGCCGGACCGGTTCTTCAGGGGAATTGTGCCCGCGCCGTCGCCATGTCGATCGATCACCATGCTGTCCAAGTGAGGAGCTCGGACGAAGCTCATCGGTCCGAGGGCGTTTTCGAACCCGCCGGTCGATGACTACCGGATCGGCGGGCGCGACGGCGTCGCACAATCAATGCCGTTGCGGCGGCGGATGCATGGCCTGACATACGAAGAAGATTCGTGATCCCTCGCATTCGGCGTGCAGGACGGGGAGCGTGACTGTGCTGAGGATCGTGGGCAATTTGTGTAAGTTGTCGCCCACGGCCCCCATATCGGAGACGGTCTTTCCATCCCATTGCCATTGCACCCCATAGCCGTCGACGCGATTCGGTCCGTCCGGATCACGGGGGCGCGGAAGCGTGGACGGATCGCCGGAGTCGCGCATGAGCCAGCCCAGCGGACCCCGCCCCACGTCGTCACGGATCTTTTGGGGGCTGCCGTTCGGTCCACCCAGCACGGGGCCGTACTCGGCGAAGTCCTTGGGCACCAGCGGAGCCAGCAGAATGTTGAACGAGAAGTCATTGTCCAGCTTGTCGAACCCGGACTTGCCGGCCCCTACCGGTTCGAGGCCCGCGACCACACCTATCGCGCACCGGTCCTCGCCCGCGGCGAGGCACACGAGCTTGCCACCCAGGAGGTATTCGCATAGGCCGAACTCGGCCGTGGATGGGATGCCGCCGTCCCAGGGCCATAAACCCGGCACCTCTATATAGGCATTGCGGTCGACGCAGTGGGTGTATTGGCCGGGTGGTGTGATGATGGATCCGACGTCGACCATTACCCTGTCCCATCCACGTAAAGGGTATCCCGCCGAGCAATTGGCCGTTGGCCTCGGCGCGTACGTTGATCGCCTGGCGGCCGAGGAATCCGGCAAGCGGGACGGAGCATTTCGTCAATTCCGCGCCGGGACCAGCCGGGTCACCGCGCTGTAGGGCCAGGAGCCTGGGGCGCGCGGATCGGGTTGTGGGCCGTCGAGGGCCGCGCGCAGGTGTGGGGAGGACATGCGGCCGAGTCGGTCGGCAGCGGTGTGGATCGATTCGAGGTAGGCGACTTGCCAGCCGTGGTCTTCGAAGAACGCGATTCCGTTGTGCGGCAGGAATTTCAAGGGAGATTGGCGAAGTAGACCCACTTTGCGTTCGGCCATCAGCCGGGCGACGCCCGCAGCGCTGAAGTCGAGACACCAGCCCGCGATTTCCGGTCGTTCGAAAGCCGTTGCCAGGGCGAGCACGTCGGGTTCGCTCAAGTACATCACCAGGCCCTCGGTCAATACGAGCGCCTGCTCCGCCCCGGCGAGCGTGGCGTCGAGGAGTGCCGCCACCGCGGTGTGATCGGTGAGATCGACTGCGGCCCGGGTCATTCGGCACCGCGGTGTCTCGTCGGCGAGCAGCGCGTTCTTCTCGTCGACCAGGCCGGGAAGGTCGGCCTCGACCCAGATCAGATTGTCCGGCAACATCATTCGATAAGGCCGTGTATCGAGTCCCGCACCGAGATTCAGCACCAACTCACACCCGGCGGCCACCGCCGCCGCGACCTGATCGTCGATCATTCGCGTGCGAGTGACCAGAAACCAGTCGTCACCCATGACTTTCGCGGCCCCGGCGGCGATCTCACGCCCCCGGTCCCCGGCCAAGCGCGCGGCCAGCGGGTCACGAAACAACGCGTCGGGCCGAGTGGACTCCGCGGCCCGCCGCGCCGCCACCCACCGCGCGGTATCGGAAACATGCGTCACCAGTGGTCGAGGCATCAAACCTCAGCTCCTTCAAACTATTTCGGTAGCGTGCGAGGCGTGGAGGCCCGCGATATTCATCTACAGCGGGGTAAGGATGCTGCGTCAGGTGCGGCGACTGCGGGACTCCTGGAGTGAGGTGGGGATCGCCGCCGTAGCAATGCGACTGTCCCCGAACGGATTACGGTTGAGTTCCGATTCTGCGCCGGACTCGGTCTTCCTGCCATGGAATACGATTCAGGGGCTGCGGGTGCATCGTTACCTCAGGCGTGACGCGCTGGTCGTGGATCTGCATCCGGGAGTCGGATCGGATACCCCGGGAGTGCTCGGGCTCGAACACCCGGACATCCAACTCATGCTGACGAAACGGATGCTCGGCACCGTGGGCTTCGAACCGCCGTGAATATTCTCGATCAGCCGCTACCGGCTATCGATCACGCGACCTGGTACTTTTCGGGCGGGCGTGTGCGTGTGCGCGGCTGACCGCCGTCGAACCGGCCAACTACGAGGCCCGCCGATATTTCTAGCGGACTTGACGTGCTGGGGCGCCTTTTCGAAGAAATCATGTTTGCGAACTAGTTGCTGAGGTAATAATTACGGGGACGTATGCTCGAACCCGTCTGTTCGAAAAGGAGGCAACCAGGGCCCACGAGACCGGATCTTGTTTTCGATTTCATCCACGCCTCACCGACGAGGAGATTGGAATGACTTTCGAACTTTCGGACACTTCCGGAGATTCTTGTGCTCACCCTTTACACGTAGTTCTAGCAGCCCCACCGTATTTCGACATTCCACCGACCGGATACGGCGGCGTCGAGGCCATGGTCGCCACGCTCGCCGATACGCTGGTCGATCGTGGGCACCGGGTGACCCTGCTCGGAGCCGGTAACCCGGGCACGAAGGCCCGGTTCATCCCGATGTGGCCCGATATTCAGGCCGCGCGTCTCGGCGAGATGTACCCGGAGATCGTCAATGCGATGCGGGCCTTGCGGATCATCGAGAAATTGAATGCCGAAGACCCGGTCGACATCGTTCACGATCACACCTTCGCGGGCCCGCTCAATGCGGCTGCGTATCGGTTGCTCGGAATACCCACCGTGGTGACCGTCCATGGACCGGTGGATCCCGACATGCACGAGTACTACCGGTCATTCGACCACGGCGTGAATCTCATCGCCATCAGCAACCGGCAGCGTGAATTGGCCCCGGGCCTGAAATGGATTGCGCGCGTACACAATGCGATTCGACCCGAAGAATGGCCGTTCCATACCGAGAAATTGGACTACGGCCTGTTCCTGGGTCGGTACGCACCGTCCAAGGGGCCGGATCTCGCGCTGAAAGCCGCGCACGCCGCGGGGCTGCGGTTGATCCTGGCGGGCAAGTGCAACGAGCCGCCCGAGAAGGCCTACTTCGAGGAGTGCATCCGCCCACTGCTCACCGCTGACGACCAGGTGTTCGGCGAAGCCGATGCCATCGCCAAACGTGAACTGCTGGCGGGCGCGCGCTGCCTGCTGTTCCCGATCCAGTGGGAAGAACCGTTCGGCCTGGTCATGATCGAGGCCATGGTGTGCGGTACCCCGGTGATCGCGCTGCGCGGCGGTGCGGTCGAAGAAGTCGTCGAACACGGTGTCACAGGCTGGATCTGCGACGATCCCGCCGAACTACCGGCGGCGATCGCACGGGCGGGGGAGATCGATCCGCACGCCTGCCGGGCCCGAGTGGAGCGCCTGTTCGCCGACGACCACTTCGTGTGCGGCTACGAGGCGGCCTACCGCAGTGCTATCGAGGACAGTGCGAAGCGGCCGCCGCTGCGCTTCACCGACTACCGCGGCGTGATTCGGACCGGGACACTCGCGGCGCCCGATATCGCCGGTGTGAGCCGCCGGTGAGCATTTTCAATGCGGGCCCGCCGCGGCCGGTCGACGGTCGCGGAATCGTCACCCTGGTCGAGGCGGGCACGTTCTGCCTGTCCGATCAGCTCGGCGATATCCATCCGGGTTCCGCGCAGGGCCTGTTCTACCGCGACACCCGGCTGCTGGCGCGCTGGGAGCTGCGGTTGGATGGCCATCCGCCGGAACACCTTTCGGTCATGATGGCCGAGGCGTTCCGGGCCCGCTTCGTGGGGCGCAAACCCCCGCATCACGGGGTCGCGGACGCCACGGTGCTGCTGCTGCGGCGGCGCATGATCGGTGAAGGTATGCGCGAGACCATCACGGTGCACAATCTCGGCGACGAGGACACCGCGATGACGGTCACGCTCACCGCCGACTCCGATTTCGCCGATCTGTTCGCGGTCAAGGAGGGCCGAGTGCACAGCAGCAGTTGCGAACTCGCCGCCGACGAGGGCATTCTCCAGTTGGCCGACCGCGGCAATTCGGGGCGCGGACTCGTCATCAGCGCGACCGGTGAGCCGATCGCGCAGCCGGGTTCGCTGAGCTGGCGCATCGTGGTGCCACGCCACTCCAGCTGGCAGACGGTGGTGCTGTGCCAGCCGATTGTCGGGCATCATCCGGTCGCAGTGAATCTGGACGATGATTCGGATGACAACCCGTCCAACAAGATTCGGCAGTGGCGAGCCACCGCGACCAGTCTCACCGCCAGCGGCGCGGGCTTGAACGCCATCCTGCAACGCACCGAGAGCGATCTCGGTGCGTTGCGGATGGACGACCCCAGCGGTGGGACCGCGTATGTGGCCGCGGGCGCGCCGTGGTTCATGGCCCTGTTCGGCCGAGACAGCCTGCTCACCTCGTGGATGGCGCTGGTGCTCGACTCGGATCTGGCCCTGGGCACGTTACGTCAGCTGGCGAAACTGCAAGGCAGACAGAACAATCCGCTCACCGAGGAGGAGCCCGGGCGCATCATGCACGAGATGCGGCACGGTCCGGGCGGCGATGCCGTGCTCGGCGGCAGCGTCTATTACGGAACCGCCGATGCCACACCGCTTTTCGTCATGCTGCTCGCCGAATGCCGGCGGTGGGGCGTGGACAGCTCCGCGATCGAGGAGCTGTTGCCCGCCGCGGACGCCGCGCTCGCCTGGATCGACGAGTACGGCGACAGCGACGGTGACGGATTCGTCGAATACCGCCGCAAAACCGATCGCGGGCTTGCCAATCAGGGCTGGAAGGACAGCTGGGACGCGATCAGTTTCGCGGACGGCCGCCTCGCCGAGACACCGATTGCCCTGTGCGAGGTGCAGGGGTACGTCTACGCCGCCCGGCAGGGCCGCGCCGACTTGGCCGAGGCCCTCGGCGACAACTCGACCGCGCAGCGCCAGCGCGCTCGGGCGCAGGAGCTGAAACAGCATTTCAACGACGCCTTCTGGATACCGGACGCGAAGTGCTACGCACTCGCCCTCGACGGGTCGAAACGACAGGTGGACACGGTCACCAGCAATGTGGGCCACTGCCTGTGGACCGGCATCGTCGCCGACGAGCGCGCCGAGGCCCTCATCGCGGGGCTCGGCGGCGCGGACATGGACAGTGGATTCGGCCTGCGCACGCTCTCCTCGACCGCCCGCAGATACAACCCGATGGGCTACCACACCGGATCGGTCTGGCCGCACGACACCGCGATCGCCGTCGCGGGGTTACTGCGCTATCGGCACGTACCGGGCGCACTGGAATTGGCCGAACGACTGGCGGGTGGACTGCTGGAGGCGATCGCCGAGTTCGATGCCCGCCCGCCCGAGCTGTTCTGCGGCTTCGCCCGCCCCGAATTCTGTTTGCCCATCCCGTATCCCACCTCATGTTCCCCGCAGGCCTGGTCCAGTGCGGCCCCGCTGCTGCTGATGCGGTCCTTCCTCGGCCTCGCCCCGGACGTCCCGCATCGGACGCTGACGGTCGCGCCGCGCCTGCCCGTCCGGGCCGGTCGCGTCCGGCTTGCGGATCTGCGGCTGGGCACGGCCACGGTGACCATCGAGGCGCAGGGTGACACGATCAAGGTGGAGGGCCTGCCCGAGGATTGGCAGCTCATCGAGGACTGACGGCAGAACGCCAGCCGACTCGCGTCTTCCGGAGAGGGACAACGGAATACGTGAATCGGCCGGCTTGACCGGACCGGCGCCTCGAATGACGGTCCGACGGTCTGATGGGACTAGCTGGCGTAGGCCCGCAGGCGGTCGGCGCGCTCACCCTTGCGGAGCTTGGTCATGACCTCACGCTCGATCTGGCGGACGCGCTCACGGGAGAGCCCGAAGAGCTTGCCGATCTGGTCGAGGGTGCGCGGCTGACCGTCGTCGAGGCCGTAGCGCAGGCGAATGACCTGCTGTTCGCGCTCGTCGAGGGTGGCCAGCACCACCCGGACGTCACGATGCAGCAGACCGGCGATCACGGCGGACTCGGCCGAGGTGGCCTCGGAATCCTCGATGAAATCGCCGAGCGGGGCCTCTTCGTCATTGCCGACCGGCATATCCAGGCTCACCGGGTCGCGGCTGTGGTCCAGCAGGTCCGCGATCTTCTCCTGCGGAATGCCGGATTCGCGAGCCAGTTCGGCGTCGGTGGCCTCACGGCCCAGCTGCTGATGCAGTTCACGCTTGATGCGGGCCAGCTTGTTGACCTGCTCCACGAGGTGGACGGGCAGCCGGATGGTGCGACTCTGGTCGGCCATACCGCGGGTGATCGCCTGACGAATCCACCAGGTGGCGTACGTCGAGAACTTGAAGCCCTTGGTGTAGTCGAACTTCTCCATGGCGCGAATCAGACCCAGGTTGCCTTCCTGGATCAGGTCCAGCAGCGGCATACCGCGGCCGGTGTATCGCTTGGCCAGAGAAACCACGAGGCGCAGGTTGGCTTCGAGCAGATGCTGGCGGGCGGCGCGGCCCTCGCGGACCAGGATCGCGAGATCCTTCTTCTTGACCGCGGACAACCGTTTGGTCGTCTCCAGCAGATGCTGCGCGTAGAGGCCCGCCTCGATGCGCTTCGCCAGCTCGACCTCGTCGGCGGCCGTGAGCAGCGCGGTCTTGCCAATGCCGTTCAGGTACACGCGTACCAGGTCGGCTGCGGGGCTCTGGGCGTCGAGGTCCTGTTCGCTGATGCGCACGTCAGTGGTGGCGGGGCTTGTCATGACTTGCCTCCTGTCGGTGGTGTCTCGCTCCGTTCAACGGACCCGACATCAGGAAAGTTCCCCGCGGTGGCGCTCGTAAACCGTATCTGAGCTGCGGTTTCCGCCGCCTACGTCTGAGAAGTTCCTGAGAAGCGCGTACAGTGCGGAACTCACGCGCCCGATCCGTGACCGTTGGTATCCGTGTAGTTACCCACGTCCGAGTCTCGAACTCCGGAGCGTGCCAATCGAATACGCGTGAATGGGTCTTGCCCTGCCGCTGGTCGCTCGAGCTTTTTGTGCAACGACGCGCCGGTCAGCCGCATTCCTCTGGTTATCGCCGCCCTGACTTGAAACGTGACATGGATCACTATACGCGGATGAACGCCAGGTCACAGCCCGGAAACGACTCGGCCGCCGGGGTGGATACCCGGCGGCCGAAGAGTGAACGCGATTCAGCTCGGAGCTATCGCGGATGAATAAGGCCGTGCCGGACCAGGCCGACCACCACGCCCAGCACCGCCGACTCGAATTCGGGGGTGGCCGCGCCGCCGGTCTCGCTGAACGCCAGCAGTTCGACGAGGTCGCTCAGTGGCAGACCGTCCGGGCGCATTCCGGCCAGCAGCGCCGCGGTGGTGTCGTCGACCTCGTGCTGCCACAGCGGACCATCGCCGCGATGCAGCCGCGCCACCTGCTGCTCCCAGCCTTCGGCGCCCGGCAGATAGACCCGCTCCAGCGCGCTCGCCGGATCGACCTCGAAGCGGGAGGCCAGGACCAGGTCCGGATCGGTGGCCACCGCGCGCAGCCACGCGGACCGCTCGAAATACCGGCTCGCCTCATTCCCGAGCGGATCCTCGAAGTGGTGGGTGAGGTCCTCGGCCAGGATCTCGGTGGGGCCTTCTATATCGCGCAAATAGACGACACCGAAGCCGATTCCGTCGACCTTGGCATCGGTGAACGCCTGCAACCAGCGTTCGGCCCGCTCCTGGGCCTGCGGTTCGCGCGGATCCAATCCCGCGTCCCGCAACCAGGTTCCGACATAGAGGGCGGGATCGGCGATGTCGCGCTGCACGATCCACGCGTCCACGCCCTGATCGGGCAGCCAGCTCGAGACGCGGGCGCGCCAGTCTTCTCCCTCCACATGCACCCAGGAGGCCAGAAGTGCCGCGGTACCGCCGGGATTCAGCATGGCGGGCATTCCGGAGATGACGAGTTCGCTCGCACCGTCCATGGCGAGGCCGGAATCCCTATAGGTGTGTTCGACGCGCGCGGGTCCGACCACGAACGGGGGATTGGCCACCACCTGATCGAAGCGCCGTCCCGCTACCGGCTCGTACCAGGAGCCTTGGCGCAGTTCGATATCCAGGCCGTTGAGCGCCGCGGTGGCCTCGGCGAGCCAGAGGGCGCGCTTGTTGAGATCGGTGCCGGTGACTCGCTGCCCGTAGGAAGCCGCGTGAATCGCCTGCACACCGCAGCCGGTGCCGAGATCCAGGACGGTGCCGACCGGTCGGGTCGGAGTGGCGCGCAGCAGCGACAGCGACGCCTGCCCGACGCCGAGCACATGATCGGTATCGAGGGTGCGCCGGCGCATCGAGTCGTCCAGATCGGAGAGCACCCAGCGCGTGCCATCGCCGAGATCCAGTGGACGCAGGTCCAGCGCCGGGCGGATATCGCCGCCATCGCGTTCGAGGAGTCCGGCGGCGACCGCGCGATCGACATCGACCGGTGCGAGCGCCGCGGCCACTTCGCGCTCGGGCATGGCGTCACCGAGCAGCAGCAGCCGCACCAGGGTACCCAGCTCTCCGGCGTCGCGGGCGGCGCGGCGCACCGGGACCGGTTCGGAGCGCCAGAGCGCGGCGTGTGCCGCATCGCCGAGGACTTCCAACAGGGAGTCGGAGTCGTAGCGGACCCGAATGAGCGCGGTGCGCAGATCGGGGGCCAGGTCGGCGAGCAGGGACGAGGCGGTCGTCTGATTCGTCGGCATGGATCGAAACTCTGCCACCGCAATCTCCTGGCATCTGCACGCGGCCCCGGCTGACGGGTCGCGCTGAGTGTTCACCAGGTGTGGGCTGGTAGGTGAAAAACGTGAATTCCCGCTCACTTCAACATCATTGGATGCTCTCACCTGCGGTTATTCCAACCGCTCGGGGCGTTATTCCTTGCGGTGTGACCGGGTTCACATGGGGGGTATCGCGACTACGCCGCAGCTTCCGACTCTTCGTCTTCCCCATGACAGTTCTCTTCCTGGCTTGGTGCGTGCTGTATGTCCTGCGGTGCGGGTCGCGCGGATCATCGCGGTGGTGATCAGCGTGTCGGCGATCGTGGGTGGCACTCTGGCAAAGAACCGGAATGTGGCCTTCCTGGTTGCCCTGGCGTTCGCGGTAGCGGCCTCGGCGAACCTGCCGACGATCTTGTACTCCCTGTTCTGGCGGCGCTTCAATACCGCTGGGGCACCGTGGATTATCTACGGCGGGCTGACGGTCACCATCGTGCTCATGGTGTTCTCACCGGCGGTCTTGGGAGCCCCCGCGGCCATGATCAAATCTGTTGACTCCCACTGGTTCCCGTTCGCGAACCCGGGTCTGGTGTCCATCCCCGTATCGTTCGCCCTGGGCTGGCTGGCGACCACACTTTCGAGCGAACGCGATGATGCGAAGTATGCCGAGCTGCGGGTGCGGTCGCTGACCGGCACCGGAGCGGAAAAGGCTGTGCGATATTGAGTTACAAGAATGGTCGCTGAAATGTCGCTGAAAGCCTTTGTGGCATTTCAAGATCAATAATTCGAAGATCAAAAATACTGCTACGCAACGTGGTTGGGCTGTGTATGCTATTGATCATGCACAGCCCCACTACGAGGTGGGATGATGGCGAGGCGGTGTCGTAAGTGGACGTCAACAGGCTCCGAATGCGTCGTGCGACGGCAATAGCCCTCGCACTCGGCGCAGTGATATTAATGGCCACCGGAGCGCTTGATCGATTGTTGCTGGGTGTATTCATCAGTGCCGGACTGGCTCTCGGTTGGATCAATGCGCAAATTACGTGGATGTCCATTGTGCGCATCACCGATGCGGAAACTCCCAGCAAACAAAAACTCGCATTGTCCTCGGCCGCGCGGCTGATCATATTGACCGGCCTGTCGATAGTCGTCGCCTTCTTCACCCGGCCCTACGGGGTCGGAATCTTCTTCGGGCTGGCCGTCTTTCAATTGATTCTGGTACTGCACACCGTGGTGCCCGAGGTGAAAGGGCTCCGACAGCAGCCATGAGCCACCCCATCGCTTCGATTGCCCAGATGTCCGTCACCCTGAGCGCCGAAGGGGAGTCGGAGTCCAAGATTCATGTCGGCGACCACGCGGTCGCGCACCTGTGGGGTCTGGAGTTCAATGTCGACACCATTGTGTCGACCTCCGTTGCCGCCCTTATCGTGCTGAGCCTGGCCTTCTACCTGCGGGTCAAGATCACCTCGGGCGTGCCCAACGGCGTACAGCTGTACTTCGAGACCGTCACGGTGCAGATGCGCGATCAGGTGGAGAGCGCCATCGGCATGAAGGTCGCACCTTTCGTACTGCCCCTCGGGGTCACGCTGTTCACCTTCATCCTGATGTCCAACTGGCTGTCGGTGCTACCGGTGCAGTACGGCTCGGGTGAGCTGATCGCGCCGCCCGCCTCGGACGTGAACTTCGTATATGCCTTGGCGCTGTTCGTATTCGTCGCCTATCACGCCGCCGGTGTGGGCAGGCGCGGTGCGGGCGGGCATGCCAAACAATTGCTCAAGGGCCACGCCGGTTGGGGCATGGTTTTCATCAATGTGATCGAGGAAATCGCGAAGCCGCTCTCACTGGCATTGCGACTCTTCGGCAATATGTTCGCCGGTGGCGTCATGGTTGCGGTGATCACGCTGTTCCCGTTCTGGATCAGCTGGGGTCCGAATGCGGTATGGAAGCTTTTCGATCTTTTCGTCGGAGCCATCCAGGCCTTCATTTTCTCCCTGCTGACCGTTCTGTACTTCAGCCAGTCGATGTCGCTGGAGCACGAAAAGCACTGATCGGCACCGCTGTTCGGTGATAGTTTCCACAAAGGAAGTGAAAAATGGCAGATCCAGCAACCGCGAGTATCGTCCAGGGCGCTCTCATCGGCGGCGGCATCATCCTGGCGGGCGGTGCCATCGGCGCGGGCATCGGTGACGGTCTCGCCGGCGCGGCATTGATCAATGGTGTTACCCGGCAGCCCGAGGCCGAAAGCCGACTGCGCGGCAACTTCTTCCTGACCGTCGGTCTGGTCGAGGCGGCCTACTTCATCAACCTCGCATTCATGGCGCTTTTCGTATTCGCCACTCCCGGTAAGTAGACGAAATCATGTCTCCCAGAACAGATGTGGAGGCCGCGGGGAACTTCCTGATCCCCAACGGCACCTTCTTCGCCGAGCTCGTGATCTTCCTGATCGTGCTCGGAGTCATCATGTTCTTCGTGGTTCCGCCGATCCGAAAGGTGTTGGCGGAGCGGGAGGCTCGGGTCGAGGAGACGGCGACGACCAGCAAATCGGCGACCGAGTTGTTCGCCGAGGCCGAGGCCAGATACCAGTCGGCACTGGAGCAGGCTCGGACCGAAGCGGCCGAGATCCGGAACCAGGCGCGCGCCGAAGGCCGGGCAATACTCGAAGAACTACGCGGCGACGCGCAAAAAGAAGTCGATCACATTGTTGCCGAATCCTCGGCACACCTGCGTGCCGAGGCCGACCAGGTCGCCGCCGAACTACGCGAGGACGTCGAACCGCTGGCCCGCAATCTCGCCGATCGCATGCTCGGCGTGAGTGATAGACCCCGGTCCAGCGCCGGCAATCAGAGAGGACGGGGGACGCCCTGATGCACACCAGTGGGCTGCTCGCCGAAGGCATTTACAACATCACCTTCGACTGGCCCGTCTTCTTCAGCCAGCTATTCGGCTTCGGCGTCATTATCTGGATCTTCGTCAAATACATTCTGCCGCCCTTGAAAAGGATTATGTCCAAGGCGCAGGACACCGTCCGGCGGCAGTTGGAGGAGAGCGAGGACGCGGCGGTTCGACTGACCGACGCGAAGACCGCCTACGACAGCGCCGTCGCCGAAGCCCAGGCCGAACTCGAGCGGATGCGCGCCGAGGCGCGCGCCGACGCCGACCGCATCATCGCGCAGATGCGGGAGGCGGCGGCCGCCGAGGTGGAGCGGGTACGCAGGCAGGGCCGCGATCAGATCCTGCAGTACCGCAGGCAGCTGATGCGCGACCTGGAGGCCGATCTATCGGCCGCCATGCTGGCACTCACCGAGGAGAAGGTGCGCGAGCAGATCGGCACACCGCAGGCGCGGTCCGAGAGCGTGGAGCGTTTCCTGGAGGACCTCGAGGTCCTGGCCAACTCGACCCCGGCCGTACGGCGTCAGCCGCAGACCGGGTTGAACTGAACCCGAATCGGATTGCGTCAGGCCGGATCCCGGCCGGTTAGGCAGTAGCTCTGACCGGCCGGATCAGCCATGACTATCCAATGGCTGCCCCGGCTCACGCGGCGCGCGCCGAGCTTTTCATGCCAGGTTGCGGTCGCGTCGATATCGGTGCAGGCCAGATCCGGATGCGCGGTGGTGGGCCGGTCCTCGTTCAGGCGTTGCAGCAGCATTTTGATGGGTAGCGCGGGTTCCGGTGTGAGCCTGGAGAATTCGGGCAGACTGCCGGGGGTCCAGCGCCAGCCGGTGAGCTCGCTCCAGAAGCGGACCTCATCGGCGTGAGCAGACGGACCGATATCCAGGCAGACCTGATCCAAACGACTGCGATCACCGGCCGGTCCGATGACCACGGGTGCGAAATCGCCTGCGGTGCCCGCTGGGGTCAGGCAGAAGATCATGCCGTGCGGGGACCTCAGCACCGTGTAGTCGGGATGCTCGAAAACCTTTGTGGCCCCGAGCTTTACGGCGTGCTCCACGGCCGCCGGTACATCCTCGACATCCAGATCGAGATGAATGCGTGGAGAGTGCGGCACCGACTGCATTTTCAGCGATGGCGTACCGGAAGCAGGTAGCAGCGTGACGAATTCGTCGTGCTCACCGCGCTTGGCCGAGAGTGTGGTCCCGGTGACCGCGGTCCAGAACTCGGCGCATTTGCCGAATTGTGTTGCGGGACAGTCGATGAATGCCCAGACCCACCGAATCGTCATGCTGTCTCCCAGTCCTCGCGATGCCAGTCCTTGCGAAATGTCTTGCGGTACGCCAGCGGTGGCACACCCAGTTCCGAGCGCATGTGATGGCGCAGTGAGGCGGCGGTGCCGATACCCGCCGAGCGCGCCACCTCGTCGATCGGCAGATCCGTCGTCTCCAACAGCTGCCGGGCGTGCCGCAGTCGCTGTTGCAATACCCATGCGCCGGGAGCCATCCCGGTCTCGGCTTTGAAGCGCCGGGTGAACGTCCGCACGCTCATACACGCGTGTGCGGCAAGGGAATTCAGATCCAGCTCGTGATGCAGGTGGTGCAGCGCCCACAATCGGGTCGGCGCGGTGCCGTCCGAACCCGGTTCGGGGACCTGCTGTTCGATGAATTGCGATTGCCCGCCCTCCCGCCATGGCGGCACCACGCAGTAGCGGGCCGCGTCATTGGCGACGGCGCTGCCGTGATCGGTGCGCAGCAGATGCAGGCAGAGATCGATACCGGCCGCCAATCCCGCTGCGGTCCAAATGTTTTCATCCTCGATGAAGAGTAGGTTCTCATCCAGCCGGACCAGCGGGTACAGGGCGCGGAACGCCTCGGCGAACTTCCAGTGCGTGGTCGCGCGCCGCCCGTCCAGCAGACCCGCCGCGGCCAGCACGAACGCGCCGGTACAGATCGAGACGATGCGCGCCCGCGGTCGGATGGTGCCCAGCGCCTCCGCCAGCTCCGGCGTCAATATGCCTTGCGTGCGCGGTTCGGGCATCTGGGTGCCCGGCACGATCACGGTATCGGCGCGGGCCAGCAGTTCCGGTCCGAACTCCGGGATGACGGTATAGCCGGTAGTGCTGGAAAGGCCACGCCCGCTGTGCAATCCGCACACGTGCACGTCGTACAGCTTGCGACCCTGCTCGTCCTTCGCCGACCCCAGCACCATCGGCGGAATGGTCATATCGAACCCGACCAGCGGTTCCAGCGCCAGCACGGCCACCACATGAGGTGCGCCCACCATCGCCTCCTCTCCTCACGATTGGCCGAATATTGACGCATTGTGTCATTCAGGCCACTCGTTCGCCACAGCGAATTCCGGGAAGCTCGACCGGTGAGCGAAACTCAGACCGATGCCGTGCCCGAAACACCGCACGGCACACCGCAATCGCGCCAGGCTGATGCGGCAGCGCCGGGGGAGCCCTTGCGCGCGGGCGACGCGCTGTCGATCGATGCGACACCACGCGACGGCGACGCGCCCGGACCGGCTGGGCACGGCATGAGTTTCGGCCGGCTGCATCCGGCGTGGATTGTCGCGGCGGTCGGCTTCATCGCACTGGTCGGCGCGGCGGCCTTCCGGTCCGTGCCCGGCGTACTCATGGAACCGCTGCACGAGGAGTTCGGCTGGTCGCACGGGACCATCGGCGCGGCCGTATCGGTGAATGTGCTGCTCTACGGGCTGATTTCACCGTTCGCCGCCGCACTCATGGACAGGTTCGGGATTCGGCGGGTGGTGGCGATCGCCCTACTGCTGATCGCCGCGGGCGCCGGGCTCACCGTATTCATGACGCAGGCTTGGCAATTGGTGGCCACCTGGGGGCTGCTGGTCGGCATCGGCGTGGGATCCATGTCCATGCCGTTCGTGGCCACCATCACCGGGCGATGGTTCGTGCGACAGCGTGGTCTGGTGACCGGTGTGCTCACCGCGGCCGGCGCGGCGGGGCAGCTGGTATTCCTGCCGCTGATCGCGCGGCTGGCGGGCGATTACGGTTGGCGCACACCATCTCTCGTGGTGGCGGGGACCGCGCTGGTGGTGGTGCCGCTGGTGCTGCTTTTCATTCGCGACTATCCGGGCGATATCGGCGTCACCGCCTACGGGGCCGAGCCGGACAGCGCGGCGGGTGTGCGCACGCAGGCTCCCGGCGGTGCGGGACGGGCGCTCACCGTCCTGTTCTCGATTGCTCGTAAGCCCGTATTCTGGTTGCTGGCAGGTGGTTTCGCCATCTGCGGGATGTCGACCAACGGTCTCATCGGCACGCATTTCGTGAGCGCCGCCCATGATCACGGTATGCCCGCCACCACGGCGGCCGGGCTGCTCGCACTGGTCGGTGTCTTCGATGTCGCGGGGACCATCGCGTCGGGCTGGTTCACCGATCGCGTGGATTCGCGGTATCTGCTGGTGGCCTACTACTCGCTGCGCGGGCTGTCCCTGCTGGTGTTGCCGGTGCTCTTCGGGCCCGATGTGCAGCCGAGCATGTGGGCTTTCATCATCTTCTACGGCCTGGACTGGATTGCCACCGTGCCGCCGACGGTCGCGCTGTGCCGGGAGCATTTCGGCGCGGACGGGCCGGTCGCGTTCGGCTGGGTCTTCGCCTCACATCAGGTCGGTGCGGCGGTGGCGGCGTTCGGTGCGGGCTTTATCCGCGATATCCAGGGCAGCTACACCCTGGCCTGGTACATCGCGGGCGCGTTGTGCGGACTGGCGGCGCTCATGTCGGTGAGTATCCGCCGCAAACAGCCCTCATCCGTCGATGGCGTTGTGCGGGTGTGAGTCGAGCGCCTTCTGATTGCGCCGCCCGTCCCAGCGGCTGGGTTCTTCCTTGCTGCGGGGCGGGCGGTCGTTCGCGCCCAGTACCGCGATCCACGGCAGCGGAATCGAAACGCCGATGATCAGCAGCGAGATCACCCAGTTGCCCCAGATGCTGTAGGCGACCGCCGCCCCGACCAGGCACGGAATCCGGAGCGCCATAATGATCGTGTACCGGCGCACCCGATTGTGATACTGCTGCTCCAGCGACTCCGCGGCCGCGGTGATCAGCGTGGGCTGTTCCTTCTCCCCCCGGAAGAACCCCGCCGGCTTGCGCTCCGGCATGGGAATCGAACCGGCAGGATGGAATTCGACCTCGGGGCGATCCTGGCCGCCATCGGGATCGGCCTGGGAATCGCCGTCACGCTGCATACCTCGAGTCTTGCACTACCGCCTGTCGAATGCACATGCCGGTTGCCTCCCGCGAGCGTCCTGGCATCATGGACGGGTGAGCACAGACACCCTGGTACGTCCGGAAACGACCACCGACGAGTCGACCGACGCCGACATCCCCAAGGTCTTCCACTACGTCAAGAAGAACAAGATCGCCGAAAGCGCCGTCATGGGCACCTTCGTGCAGGCCTTGTGCGGCGAGGTATTCCCCGTCACCCGCTCCGCCAAGCCGGGTTCCCCGGTGTGTGAGGAGTGCAAGCGCGTGTACGAAATGATGAAGAAGGACTAAGGTTCCTGCGCAGGTCAGGGACTTTCGGGCAACAGAGCAAGACCCGAAAGTGTCGAGCTACTGCAGTTTTCCCGGTTCAGGCGTCCACGAACCAGCAGGTAGCGCTCGTTGCTGGGGCAGCGCTGGCGACTCCCCGAAGAAGGGATTCAGCAGCTCCAGCACGTCAGCATTATCGACGGCGGTCAGCCGCCGAATACCTTGCTCGATGTAGTGTTCTTGTGCCATCGACCTCTTACCGTCGATGTGTCCGAGCTGGGCACTGGCACGCTCATCGTCGTCTGTGACAACCGCAATGTGCGTCGCGACGGTGTCGCGAAGATCGGACCATCGGAACCAGTCGATGCCGAACGGCCCACGCATCGACTGAAGCGTGACCCGCGCGTTCGCGGTACGCACCCAACCCCCAGAGCTTCGCGGTCCTTCCACGATCGGCACGTCATCGGAGGCGGGCAGGCGACAACCTTCTCCCGGTCCAAAGCGACAGCCAGCCACTCAGGCAGCAAAACCCTGTACGAGTTACCGCTCTTGCGACTTTCCTCAGATAACCAGGGTCCGCAGCTTCGAGTATCGCGAGTTTCCCCATCTCGGTCTCAAGCTTGAAAGCGTTCGGGTTGGGGTTGTATCGAGGCTTCTTCTCGGGCTCGTAGATAACGCGGGTGTAGCGTGTGCGCCCGCTGCCACTGGTTCGCGGGTATTCGCCGCTGAATGAACGATGCCGGACACTTTTCAGCCGCCGGATACCATCGTCACCCTTGACCGGGTTCAACTTCTCTTTCGGGGGCAGAGCGCCAGGCTCGAGGGAGTTGTTCGCCATAGGCTCAGGCCACCTGCTTCGTGGCTTCGGACTGCAGGACGGCGACACTGTCATCGAGGACTGCGATGGCAGCAAAGAACAGGTCGTCGGCCGCCTCGAGTTCGACGACATAGGCCGCGTGACTTGCGTGCCGGTACATGGCGCCACTAGTGCAATCGTGAACTGCCTTGTCGCCCAGGCTGGTGACGCACTCGAATTCGAGAACCGCCGAAACGAAACGCAGCACGTGTGGATGGCGCTCAACTGATCGAGGTAGTCGCCTGAGCGAAAGACTAATTCGCCGTTCGCATAATTTCAGCTGCGAGCCGTCGTAAGGTGGGTACGCAGCTGCACTCGTCCTATCCCCAACCATGCCGCGCGCAGTGCACAATTCACGCGCGGCGGAGGAAGGTTAGTGATGGCACAGATTCCAGTCGGCGTCTACGCGATAAGCCGCCCCAATGAACAGCTGATCACCGTCCTCGACAACGAATTGCCCACCATGGCAATGGCCCTGCCACCGACCGGGCAACCGGGCGAGCAGGAATGGGTTGTCGAGGAACAGCCGAACGGCAACGTCACGCTGCGCAATCTCAGAAACATGGGCTACCTGGGCGTCGACGATGATCCGCAGGTCAACCTGCCGGTCCTCGGCCTCGGCAAACAGTGGGAATGGGCGCTCTATCAGAGTGCGATGCCCTTCGCCTTCCACATCGTCGTCCCTGGCGGCCCGATCGATGGCACGGAACTAGCCCTCGATTTCAGCCTGTTGCGGATCTATCCGCCCCGGCTGGCATTGCGGCCACTCGATGTGAACAACCCGTGGCAGGCGTGGCGCTTCCAGTTCCACGAGTGAGGTGAGAACCACCGGCTTGTAGTCATCGAGTTTGCTGGCTACCCGGTCAGCGTGCCCGCTACTACCGCTTCGACGCTCTCGGCGCGGTAGTAGCGGCGTACAGCCCCCAGGGCCAGGCCAAGCTCCCTCGTGACGGCAGTACTGGGCCCTGTTCGGAACTGGGCGGGTGTGTGCCCGCGCCCGACCGTTGCGGCGATCAACTGTTATAAGGCCAGCCCCGGTTTGAGGCTGGCCCTTCAGTTATCGCAATGCCACCTTCGCGCCGCCGGAGAAGGCTGAGTCGTGGAACACCATCGTGGCTGGTGTCGTGCCCACCGGAACATCGAAGTACACGACCCGATCTACCGCGAAGCCAGGGTTGAGGTCATCGCCGAAGCTGTTGCCGTTGTTGGGAATTGGATCGAACGCGCCGTTGGCGGCTGTATACGGGCTCCGCGAACCAGCATGCCGATGGTCTTCGCCGAACAGTGGCTACGCATTCTGGGCGGCGACGTGCCGCAATAGTGCGCCCGAGCTTCCTCTCGGCACTGCGACGTGCCTGCCTGCCGGTGAAATGGCAGGTCCGGCCGGCGCGGTGTGAACTGCGCCGCGGGATGGTGGTGATCTTGTCCAGCAACGCTACGCAGTCGTGATCGAGCCCGTTGCGGGCATCGAGCCGAACCTCGGCGGGCATGTTGCGGATGGTGCCGGTGATCAGGGTGACGGTGACCGTGTTCGGTGCCGGCCGCGGCTTGTGCCCAACTCGGCAATGTGAATCGGCCTCACACCTCACCCCACACGGACTTGCTCGCGGCATCCAGGAATTCGTCCAGGATCTCGTCCTCGCCGTCAGGGATGGCGGTGTACCCGGCGACGATGGCTTCCCCGATGGCGCGTTCGCGGTAGTGCTCGAGGGATCTGCATACCCATACCGGCTATCATGCCAACTCCGATATGAGGTCGGGATTCATTCGGATTTGGTTGCCCTTGGTTCAAGGGGGCCAAAGTTGTTACCGCAGTGCGACCTTCGCGCCACGCGAGAACATGGAGTCGCAGAACTGTATTTGTACGGGCGCGAGACCCTTGGGTACGTCGAACGCGATCACTGCGGAAATCTGCTGGCCTGGGTTGAGTTCCTCGCTGGTCGGACCATTGTTCAATGCGGCGTCCGCTTCGAAACTCGCTTCGAAGCGCCGATCTTGATCGTCGAACAATCGGAGGTTTGACGCGAAGTATGTCTGTGGTCGCTTGCCGATATTGCTCACGGAGACGTGGACGAGCACGAACTCGCCCTTGGCGTCCTCGCTCCAAAACCCGTCACCCACATGCGTTGCGCCTTGGTCAACTTTGGTGACAAGGAATTCGAACTGGCCGTCCCTTACCGCAGTACCAGCTGGCGCGATATCACTTTTCGGCTTCTCTGCCGCCACGACTGTCGTTGGTGCGGGTGCTGCAGGTAGACCATTTGGCGACGGCTGGGGCGAATTGTTTCTATGGCTGGTGGATTCGGTCGGACGCGTCCAGACCGTCCGAACCTGAGCCGATCGGCGTTGGATCCGGCGGGAACAGGTCGGTCACTGTCCCCCCTTTCGTTCCCATTTGAATCGCTGAGTGGTTGATCGCCAGCCGGTCCCGGTCTGTTGGCGGCCATCGTGCCGGACCGTGCGGTGTGCCCGCTGTCAGTCCCGAACGGGAAAGTCTCATCAGCGCTTTGCGTATCGCTGCTTCGGTCGGACCTGTGTGTCGGCTCAGCTCGCGCACCGTCGCCGAGGTGGACGCGGAAGCATCGGCCGACGCGCCCAACACTTTTGCTGCATGCTCTGTCAGAGCCATCGCCGTCACCTCCGGCTGAAGGCGACGGGATTCGTTGTGGTGCTTGCGCTTTCAGCGGTCAGCCGGGCCTGAATCTTCGCGACGGTCAGATGGTCGCGGTGTGCAACGCTGTCGACGATGTGAATTCCTGAGCGCGACAATGAGTTTCGCCCACATCCTACGGTCGCCTACTCCTGCGGTATCGAACCGATCGCTGGGATTGCGGAAAGCCTTGCCGCAGTCGGCTTGGCGGACATCGAACGCGACGCTGTTGTCGACAGCGTGTCACTGATCAAGCTGAACCGTGACAACGGAAAGTACGAATGGACTGACGTTGCACGAGCCCGGATCAGTCAGTAGTGAGACGCGAATGGCAGGGGGTTACAGGTGTGGGAGCATTTCGGGCTGCGCGAGTCGCGTGATGGTTTCTGCGGGTTGCGGTAGTGGGGGACTCGCAGCGGTGGAGTGTGGGGCTGCGGTGAGTTGATCGAGCACGAATCGGGTATCGGCCACTCGGGTCGGGAGTAGCTGGTCGGACAGGATGTTCGGCGGCGAATTCGAAGGCACCGCACTGTGTTCGGTGCGCCCATCGGGGAATTACACGGTGAATGCTTCGTGGGTGTGGTTGATGGACACCACGATGTGGCTGTGGCTGGGCTCGAGCGCCCAACTGCCGGAAGCGACACCGCTCCGGGCCACCGTACAAGATCGGAGATGGGCCGGGCTTTTGCGCCGGATCACCCAGGGGCAGAGGGGGTTCCGCTCGCGCTGCGCAGAACTATCGAGATTGCCGCCGCGGTCGGACAGGCTGATACCCGCGTACTGAATGGATAGTTGATCCAGGGTCTGTGGGCTGGTGGGTTGGCTCGAATGGTTACGGGGGATTGGTGATTCTTCGCCGGGAAAAATCCGAGAGATCCGAGCTGGAAGCGCTGGTGGAGCGCCAGCAGGAGAAGATTCGTGTATGGCGTGAATCGCCCGCGGAGCGAGGCGGTGAGCGCGGCGCGGAATTGGCGGAATTGGTGACTCGAGCCGCGGCGTTGCAGGCGTATCGGCAGGTTTGGCGGACGGTCGACATCGCCGCGGTGACGGCGGCGGCGCACACCGACCCCTGGGTCGCGCTGCGTGCACTTCCCTTGGTGGACAAGGGGTTTTCGCGACTGCTGGGCGATGAGGTGATCGCCCTGGCGGACGGGCGGTTGAGTAACTACTTCGAAACGTCCGGCACCACTTCGGCACCGGCGCCGGCGCCGAAATCCACCGCGGATCTGGTGGTGAACACCATCAATTTCGGTGAGCATTGGGCGTCGTTCCTCGGCGGCGCGCGGTTTGCGATCGTGCTCATCAATACCCCGCAGGGGCCCGCCGCGTTCCAATTCGAGATCGCATTGAATTACCTGGGTATCGGCACATTTCGTACCTGGGTCGACGCCTTGCGCAATGACTATTCGCGCGTGCTGGCGGTGATCGAGCGAACGCGGCCGGATGTATTCGCCGGGCCGCCTTCGCAACTGCTCAATCTCTATGAGCGGGCGTACGCCGCGGGCTCGCGCCCACCCGAGTTCGAGACCGTGTTGCTGACCGGGGAACGCACCGGTCCCGCACTGCGGCGGCGGCTCGCCGCACTCACCGGCGCGACCGTCGTCGATGCGTCCTATGGCTCGTCCGAGACCGGTACGACGGCTGTAGCCGTCTCCGCGGATGAGCTGCGACTGCAGACCCAGAGCTTTCTGTTCGAGTTGATCGTCGAGGACACGGCGGGTCGGACCGTGACGATCGCGGCCGAGCAGCGCGTGCACGAGCGCGGTACGGCGGAGGGCGAGCTCGTGGTGACCACGCTCGACAACCGGTTCCGCCCTCTCGTTCGCTATCGCACCGGTGATCTGGTGCGAGTGGAACGGGCGACCGGCGGCGGACTGGCGCTGCGGCCGCTCGGGCGGGTCGGCGACAGCGTCGATATCGCCGGGCAGGGGATCGATCAACAGCTCATCGAGAACGCCGTATGGGGTGATCCCGGCCTGGCGGTCGTCAACTATCTACTGGCCCACGACGGCGACCGGGTGGATCTGTTCTATACCTCGTCGGCCCCGGTCGATGCGGTGGAAAGCGCTGCGGCAGAGAACGATCGCGTGACCGCGGCCATCCGGGCGGTCTTGCCCGGGGCGGTCGCCCGGCGCGTTCCGCAGTTGCCCGCGTCCGCGGCGCTCGGTTCCGCCGCGGGCTGGAAGGCGGCGCGGGTCATCGATATCGGACCCGATGCCGCGCTCGCGGACGGTGCCGTGCCGCACCTCGCGGATGTGCTGCGACAGACCAGAGAGTTCGCATTGGCGACACGAGACGGCGAGGTGGTAACGCTGTGACACAAGCACTTTCATTGAATGTCTCGATACCCGCGAGTATCGAGGCGACGGCACCTCATTCGAAGACCTCACACATCGTGATCGGCCGCACGGGTTCGGCGGTTGCCGAGGGATCCGCGCTACCGATCGACGCCGTGGAGCGCGATCTCGCCGGCGGCCGTGTCGCGGTGCTGGCGCTGGGGCGGATCCATGAACAATTCGGTAGTGGGCGGTCGAGCGCGGCGCGGCTGCTCGACCTGTATCTCGAACAGGGTCCATTGTTCGCGGCGGACCTGGCCGGCAGGTTCGCGATCGTGGTCATCGACGATCGCACCGATGTGGTCCATCTCGTCCGGGACCACCTGGGCATCGTTCCGCTGTACTGCACCGCGATCGATGGTGCGGTGCGGGCCGGGCTGGACGCGGAACCGCTGATCAGCCAGCCGGGATTCCCTCGGGTGTTCGGTCCGTCGAACCTGGTGGACCTCTTCAACTCGACCTCGCGGGTGCCCGGTACGACGGTGCTTCCGGCACTGCGTGAGGTGGCGCCCGCACATGTGGCGACGGTATCCGGCGGTCGAGTGACCCAGCGCGCGTACTGGTCGCCGCCGACCCGAGCCGATGAGACACTCGACGAGCAGGACGCGATCCGTGCCGTCCGCGAGGTTGTGACGCGGGCGGTTGAACGCGAGATCGCGGACCTCCCGCACCCGACCGGCTTCCTGCTCTCGGGTGGATTGGATTCCTCGATCATCGACGCTATCGCCGCCCGCCGGGCAGGCGAGTCGATCCGGACCTTCGCCTTTCGATACGGTTCGCCCGATCACGCCGACGCCCTGCATCTCACCGCGGACACACCGTTCGCGCGGGAGGTCGCGCACCATCTCGGCGCTACGCACACCGAATTCGTCTTCGAACCGGGTGTCGATCACATCGCGCTGCTCGCGCGCGCGGTTGCGGCCCGCGGCATTCCCGGGCCCGGTGATCTCGACAGTGGACTGATCCGTTTGCTCGACGGGTTGGTGTCCGCGGGCTCGGCGTCGTACACCGGCGGTGAGGGCGCCGACGATATCTTCGGCGGATTCCCTTGGTCGGCACCGGATGTCGGCGGCGTAGCGAATTTCCCGTGGCTCATTGGAACCTCCGCGGGTGCGCTCATCGCCCCCGCACTGCAACGGGATTGGAGTTTCGACGCGGAGTTGCGTGCCCGCTGGCGGCAGGCGCTCACCGACCACGGTGGCGACCCGGACGATCACCCGGACGCCGATTCGGCCATTGTCTCCGCGGTCGGCATCACCCGCTTCCTGCCGTTCCTGGTCGATCGCGCGGAACGGCTGAGCCGCGCGGCGGGTATTCATGCGGCACTGCCGTTCCTGGATCCCCGCGTGGTCGAGGTGGGTCTGTCGCTGCCGCGCCGTATCCGGCGCACCGGTGATATCGAAAAGGGCGCGCTGCGTGCGGCTTTCGATGATCTGCTGCCGGCGTCGGTGATCGCCCGCCGCAAGAGCGGTTTCGCGATCGATGTCGATCCTGCGTACACCACCGCGGTGCGCGGGTACCTGCGCGATCGTCTGGCCGCGGGCGACAGCATCCTTACCGATATCGTGGACCTCGATCAGCTGCGCACGATCCTGGACTCCGAGCAGTGGAACGATGGGCGTTTCGCCGCCCCGCCACTGCTGCCACGGCTCGTCCAGCTCGACCTGTGGGCTCGGCAATACGACCTCCGGTTCGTGCAGCACGAGGTCGTGCGATGAGCGCACCGGCCCTGGAAAGGCCACAGTCCTATGAGATTCCGTGGCAGGACCACGACGACGGCGCGCTCACCTCGATCCTGTCCCTGGTCGCCGAACATCCCGCGCTGGTCTCGCCCGAGCAGATCGAAGCGCTGACCGCGACGCTGGACGGCCCGCACAGCCCCCTCGTGCTGCAGGCCGGTGACTGTGTCGAAGGTTTCGACGAAGCGACCCGGCTGCGTACCCGGCGCAAGGCCGCGTTCCTGGCTCGGCTCGGGGATCGCCTGTCCCGCAACGGGAAACCGGTGGTGACTGTCGGGCGGATGGCCGGGCAGTTCGCCAAACCGCGCAGTGCGCCCACCGAGTTGGTGGCCGGTGCCGAACAGCTCACCTATCGCGGTCCGCTGGTGCACGCCTGGGCGGACCGGCGGGTCAATGTGCATCGCATCTCGACCGCGGTGCTGGCCGCCGCGCAGGTGAGTAGCGAGCTCGAGGATCTCGCCCGGCACGCACCACGGGTGTGGACCAGCCACGAGGTACTGCTGACCGAATACGAACACCGCTGGGTGCGTGAGACATCAGTGGGCAGCTATCTGACCAGTGCGCACTGGCCGTGGATCGGCAACCGCACACGGGCTCTCGACGGACCACACGTCGCATTGCTCGCCCAGGTGCGAAACCCGGTGTCGGTCAAGGTCGATGCGACGTTGTCGCCGCAGGAGGCGGTCGAGTTACTGCGGACGCTGCGCGGCCGATACCCGGATCGCCATATCACCTTCATCGCGCGGTTCGGCGCGACGAAGATCGAGGCGCTCGGCCCACTCGCGCGCGGTATCGCGCGGTTGGGTGAGTCGCCGCGCTGGGTGATCGATCCGCTGCACGGCAATACCGTGTCCACTCCGTTCGGCAAGACCCGGCCGCTCGATGCCGTGCTGCGCGAGACCACCCGGGCAGTGCGGATCCTGGCCGAATTCGGTGTCGTCGCAGGCGGATTGCATTTGGAGGCAACGGATCTGTGCGTCTACGAATGCGTCGACGGCAGCGCCGATCCCGGCGCTGCCGACCTCGCCGGGACACGCGCGCCGCGGCTGCTGTCGCTGTGTGACCCGCGCCTGAACGAAGAGCAAGCCACTCGCGTCGTCGATGCGTTCGCGGAGGAACTATGACAAGCACACTCGCGCCGAGCCGACTGCGGATCGCGGTCGATGTCGGCGGAAATCTGCTTCGGGCCGCCCCCGCCGAGGCCGCCGGAATCGTGCATTCGCTGACCTTCGCCGACACCGCGGAGGTGCTCGAAACGGGAACGAACGCAGCGGGATTCGATCATCTGGTCATCCGCGACGGATTCCGGCACGTGTACGCCGTCGCGGTGCCGGACGCCCCGGTGCTTGCGCGCTCGGTCGCGGCGGCACACCTCGAGGCGGTCGAGGTGCTGCGCGTCTACGGCGGTACCCGGGTGGTACGCACCTGGAACTATGTCGGCCGTATCAATGAGCCCAATCATGATGGGCTGGAACGGTATCGGGACTTCTGTGTGGGCCGCGACCGCGCCTACGCGGCGGCGGGACTGCTGCGCACACTGCTGCCGGCCGCCACCGGGGTCGGTACCGCGGCGGGGGGAGTGGTGTCGATTGTGTTCGCCGAACCGGCGCACGTGCGTGTCGAGGCGATCGAAAACCCTTTGCAGGTACCGGCATTCCGGTATCCGCGCAGCTACGGTCCCGCCTCGCCGTCCTTCAGCCGAGCGCTGCTGCGGCGTGACGCGGACAGCGAGCTGACTTTCGTATCGGGGACGGCATCGATCCTCGGGCACGATTCCCGCGGTGACACTCTCACCGATCAGCTCGGGCACACCGTGCACAACCTCGGCGCGGTGATCGATGCCGCGCGCGCCCGCGCGACCCGTTCCGGCGGCCGCTGGCGTGAGATCAAGGCGTACGTGCGGCGGCCCGCGGACCTCGCCACCGTGCGTCGCGAGCTGATCAACCGGCTCGGCGTGCCCGCGGCCATCGTCACCGCGGTCGTGGCCGACATCTGCCGTGCCGAACTCCTGGTGGAAGTGGAGGGTAGCTATGAGCACATCACCGAATGACATCGCGTACTTTCGCCCGGCGCCGACCGTGGACACCGGCATCCCCGGCGGTCCGATCCTGGCCGCGCAACTTCATGACGACCTCGGTGAACTCACACCCGACCGGGGTCGCTATATCGCGGTGGTGAGTCTGCTCGCCCCGTCGAGTCAGAAGCTCGCCGCGGCCGTATTCTGGTCGGGCGCAGCGGATTACATCGAGGTCATCGATGTCGATCGGGGGCGGCTGACCCGGGTGTCCGACTCCGAGTTGATCTTCGTCGACGACAGTTCGGCTCGCGCGCACCGTGATTCGGCATTGCGTGCCGCGGCGGGCATCCGCATGCCGGTGCTTGTCGATACCCGGCCCGATGACGCCGGTCGCCGGCGGATCAGCAATGACGTCTACGACCTGCCGTGGCGGATCGGCACGCGCCTCGGGAGTGCGGCCGGCTACCTCGGTGCGCTGCGCACCGAGCCGGAGTCGGTGCGAGCACACCGATTGCGCTGGGAGCAGCGCATTTTCACCGATCTGCATGCCGGTGTGTACCGCGCGGGGTTCCTCGAGCGGCAGTCCGAGTACGAGCGTCAGGTACTCGATGTCGCCGGATTCCTCGCCGACCTCGACGCCGCCGTCGCGGCCGAGGCGTATCTCGGCGGCGCGGCCCCCGGCCTGGCGGACCTGTGGGCTTTCACGCTGCTGGTGCGTTTCGATCACGTCTACGGCCCGCTGTTCCGGCTGCACGCGCTGCGCCTGACCGACTATCCCGCGCTGCTCGACTACGTCCGGCGGCTCTACCGGGATCCGGTGCTGCGGGCGACAACGGACTTCGATGCGATCACGCTCGGCTACTACTACGGCATCAGTTCGCTGCGCCGGTCCGTCGTTCCACTCGGCGTCCGGGACAGATACCTGTTGACCGACGCCGTTTCCGCCGTGGTGCGAACCACCGCCCGAAACGCAGGACGAGACCATGAGTGAAATTCTGCAAAGCCCGGCGTTTTCCGTAGCCGGTGCGCAATCCGGTTCGACCGCAAGGCGTTTCGTCGTTCCGGTACTGGCGCTGGGTACCTTCGCGATCGGGACGGACGCCTTCGTACTCGCGGGCCTGCTCGATGTGGTGGCGCGCACCGCCGACGTCTCGGTGGCCACCGCCGGTCAACTCGGCAGCGCGTTCGCCCTCGTGTACTCCATAGCCGGTCCGCTCGCGACCCGCAGCACGGCTCGATTCCCGCGCCGGTGGGTGCTGGCCACGGCCCTGGTGGTGTTCGCGCTGGGCAATGGAATCTTCGCCGCGAGTACGTCTTTCGGGTGGCTGCTGGCTGGACGGGTGGTCGCCGCGATCGGCGCCGCCGCGTTCACGCCCGCCGCGCTGGCCTCGGTGCACGTTCTCAGTGGCGCGCGCGCCACCCGGCACATCTCGTATGTGATGACCGGAATGACCGCCGCGACGATCGTGGGAGTGCCACTCGGGGCGTTCGTCGCCACCCACAGCGGCTACCCGCCGGTGTTCTGGGCGCTGGCGGGCGCGGGCGTCGTGCTCGCCGGCGTGGTCGCGGCGGTGCTGCCCGGGGAGTTGCGCGGTGCGGCGAAACCGCCGTCCCTGATCGAGGCGATCAGGACTCGCGGCGCCGCCCGGACGCTCGCGGTGACCTTCGTGTTCTTCCTCGGCGCGTTCACGCTGTACTCGTATGTCACCGCGTTCACCGAGCACCGTTCGCCCGGTACGTCCGGGCTGGTCGGACTGGTACTGCTGGCATTCGGCGTCGGCGGCCTGATCGGCAATCTCGCCGCCGGGCATTTCGTGCGCCCGGAATCCCCGGTGCGACTGCTGCGGGTGTCGCTCGCCGGGGCGGTGGTGACCTTCCTGCTCATCGCGGTGCTGCCGTGGACGCCGGTCTTCGTCGCCCTCGCACTGGTGTGGGGCGGCTGGGGCTGGTCGCTGCTGCCATCGGTGCAGGCGAATCTGCTGCGCGCGGGGGCGGTGAACGGCCCGGTGTTGTTATCGCTCAACTCTTCCGCGATGTACCTGGGTATCAGCCTGTCCGGTGTCGTCGGCGGGCTCGTGCAGAGTCGTGCTGGAGCCGGACCGTTGCCGCTGGTGTCCGCCGGTATCGTCGCCGTGGCATTGCTCGCCGCATTGACGTTGCGGCCCATCGGATCTGCTCCGCGGGACCGCACATGAGCACCGATACGCGGGCGTACTACGTACCGGTTCCCGATGCCGAACCCGGCTGGGAGGTGTTCCGGCCGACGTCGTACTGCGGCGGGTCGTGGTCACCGGACCTGCAGCACGGTGCGCCGCCGATGGGCCTGCTGGTGCGGTCGTTGCGCAGGCTCTGGGACACCCATGCCGACGGCAAACAGGCTGCCCGGCTCTCCTTCGATTTCCTGGGCCCGATTCCCATGGACGAGGTGCGGGTGCGTGCGGCCACCCTGCGGCCGGGCCGCCGCATCGACCTGTCCGAAGCGGTGATGGAGACCCGGTCCGGTGCGTGGTGGCGGCCCGTAATGGTCGCGCGCGCTTGGCGTCTCGCACGCACCGACACCTCGTCCATCAGCCGCCTTCCCGAACCCGCGCGGGTCAGTGCGCCGGACCGCGGCGAAGCGATCGATATGACCGCGCTGTGGCCGGGTGGCTTCGTCCGATCGGTCGAGGTGGTGCGCGACGCGCGCTTCGATTCGGTCTGGGTGCGTCCCCTGGTCGGGTTGGTCGCCGGCGAGCAGACCGGTGCGCTCGAGCGGGTATTCGGTGTCGCCGATTTCTCGAACGCGTTCGGCGACGCCGCCGAACCCGACGCCTGGACATTCATGAATGTCGAGATGACCGCGCATCTGCTGGATGTGCCGCGTGGCGAATGGTTCAACATCGACGCCCACAGTTTCGTCGGGCGGGATGGCACCGGTGTCACACGCGCCACCCTGTCGGACGCCTCGGGCCCGGCGGTGCTGCTCACCCAGGAACTGCTGCTCGCCGGTGTCGAACGACCGGCCCCGGTCTCCGTGCGCTGAATCACGCACTCCCGCAACTATATTGAAAACGAAGGACAATTCTGATGACACGGCTCGATGACGCCGTCACCACCCCCGCCACGGCACGGATCGATGCGGGGCGGCTGCGACACCTGGATGGCTATTTCGAGCGGCTGCTCGTGGACGGCCGGATTCCCGGCTGGTCGGCGCAGGTCGGACTGGGACACGAACTCGTACACGAGAGTTCGGGCGGCTACGCCGATATCGAGGCGAAGCTGCCCTTCGGGCCGGACGTGCTGATCCCCGCGATGTCGCTGTCCAAACCGTTGACTTCGGTACTGGCGCTTGCCCTTTACGAGCGGGGCTACTTCGGGCTGCACGATCCGATCGCGCAGTACCTGCCCGAATTCGCCGCGCCGCAAGTGTATCGGCGCGGCGGCGCGGTCTGGCCGGAGACGCGACCGGCCGCCGAGCCGATCCGCATCCACCATCTCTTCACGCACACTTCGGGTTTGGCCTACGGCTTCCACCAGGCGCACCCGGTCGACGAGATCTATCTGAAGAACGGTTTCGGCTGGGGCAGCCCGCCCGGCATCAGCCTGGCGCAGGCGGTCGAGATCTGGGCCGGTATTCCACTGCTCTACGAGCCCGGCACCTCCTGGAACTACAGTGTCGCGACCGATGTGCTGGGGCGAATCCTGGAGCTGGTGACCGGTGAGGAGCTGCCGGATCTGTTGCGTACCTACATAACCGAACCACTCGGCCTGCGCGATACCGGATTCATCGTGCCCGAGAGCCGGCAGTCGCGGCTCGGCGCGATCTACTCACCGGATCCGGCGGGCGGGCGGGTGATCCGCAGTGAGCCGCTCAGCGCGATCGGACGCGCCGCCCCCTCCTGGTGGTCGGCGGGGTCGGGCATCATCACCACCGTCGCGGACTACGGCATCTTCCTGCGTGCGCTCGCCGCCGGTGGCGTCGCCGCCGACGGAACTCGGATCCTCGGGGCGCATACCCTGCGCTTCGCCACCAGAAACCAGCTGCCACAGGGTGTTTCGCTGGGCGACAGTGGGCGTGACGTGGTGCCCGCCCTGGACACTCTCGACGGACTCGGCTTCGGACTCGGCTTCGCCACCGTCGAGAATCCCGCCGATGCCCGCGTGCCGTCCAGCCCGGGCGAATACTTCTGGCTGTCGGCCAACAGTTTTCACGCCTTCGTGGATCCCGGCACCGGACTGTGGGCGCTGGCCGCGCCGCAGCTGTTCCCGTCCAAGACGCTGCCGTTGCTCAGCCGCTTCCGTCAGGTCACGTACCAGGCGCTGACCCGATGACGGGGTTGCGCCGGCTCGCGGCGGCCGCGTGCGCGCTCACCCTCCTCGCCGGGTGCTCGGCCACCGGCGCGAGCGGGAACGGATCGGAGCAGCCCGTCCGCGGCGGCACCTTGCGGTGGGCGATCCCCGACGATCCCACCACCCTGAATCCACAGCTCACCACGCAAACCACGATCAAGACGCTGCTGTACAACACGTACGACTCCTTCTTCGCCCGCGATGCGAGCGGGGGGATCGTCCCGGCGCTGGCGCGCTCCTACGAACTGGTCGATGGTGGCCGGACGTATCGGGTGCGGCTGGCCACCGGCGTGCACTTCAGCAATGGTGAGGTGTGGAATGCCGACGCGGCGCTGACCAACATCGCGAAATTGCGCGATCCGGCGTACAACCGGTCGGCGTCGATCGGGGCGATCTCGCATGTGCAGGACGTACGCAAGATCGATGACACGCAGTTCGAAATCGTTTTGCGCGCAGCGTATTCGCCATTCCTGGACTACCTGGCCACGGTGCCGATCATCGCGCCGGGCTCGTACGCCGCCGCCGAGGTGCAGGCGGGCGGCCCGGGAATCGCGGGCACCGGTCCCTTCATACTGTCGAAATACCAACGGGGCCAGTCGATCGAGTTCGTTCGCAATGACGGGTATGTCGCCCCCGAGGGTGCGCGTGCGGGCGTGGCCTACCTGGACGGTGTGAACGTGAAGATCGTGCCCGAGGCGGCCGTGCGGACCGGACTGCTGACTTCGGCCCAAACCGATGTCATCAGCGACGTTTCGCCGACCGATATCGAACTGTTCGCCAAGGATCCGTCGTATCGGTATGTGCACGGCGTGACACCGGGTACGCCATATGCGTTGTATTTCAACGTTTCCCGAACCCCGACCGCGGAGCAATCGGTCCGCGAGGCGCTGGTGGATTCGGTCGACGTCGGTGCCTCGGTGCAGTCGGTCTTCGGCAATGCGGTGCAACGCGCGTGGGCGCCGAGCACCTCCACCTCGGTGGGCGTGCACACCGGCCGCTTCGACAACCGTGACCATTACGATCCGCGCCGAGCGGCGGACCTACTGGACAAGGCCGGCTGGATCGGTCGGGACGATCAGGGCTTCCGCACCAAAGACGGTCAGCGGCTGACAGTTTCGGTATACGTCAATGCCAAGTCCGAGAACAATGTCACGCTGTTGCAGGCGATCAGCGGTCAGGCCAGGCAGAACGCGGGCATCGATCTCGATGTGCGCCTGGTCGATACGGGCACCAGAACCGCGCGCATCGGCTCCGGCGACTACGGCGCGTTCGAGAACTCCCAGGGCGGAACCGGCGGCACGCCACTGGAATACCTGTGGGCGCCCAAACAGAACGGCGGCTACTACAACTTCAGCAATGCCGCCGACCCGAAGCTGGCGGAGCTACTCGAACAGTCCTGGGTCACCGACGACAATGCCGCGCGCGCCACGCTGTACAGCGACCTGCAACAGTTCGTACTCGATCGCTTCTACACGCTCCCGCTGTACGAATCCGGCGACCAGCTGGCAGGTTCGGCCCGGGTCAACGGCCTGAAATTGCGTCCGTACCGGGGTGGCGCGGAAAGCTGGTTCGATGTCTGGCTCGGCTGAGTCGGCAGCCGATACAGCGCTCGCGGGTCCGGGCGTACGCTCGGCGGCGGCAGGGGACGCGCGCGGGCCGAACCTTGTTGCCGCGGTGCGGCAGGTGGTGCGGCGGGGCCTGCTCGGGGTGTGCACGGTATGGATCGTGGCGACCGCCTGCTTCGCCGGCATTCACGCGACGCCCGGGCAGGTGGTGGATGTGCTGCTCGGGGAGGAGCCGTCGACGCCGCAGATGCGGGCGGAGGTTGCCGCGCAGTGGGGGCTCGAGCGGCCGTTGGTCACGCAGTATTGGGACTACCTCGGGAGGCTCGTCTCCGGGGATCTGGGGCAGAGCTATCAGCTGCACACCTCGGTGGTGACCGTACTGCGCGAAAATGCCGGGCCCACTGTGGAATTGGCGGTCACCTCGTCGATTTTCGGTGTGCTGCTCGCGCTCGGACTCGCCGCCGTCACGGCGGGTCGCCGTCGCGCGGGCCGGATCAGCGCGGCGTTCGAGCTGGTGTTCGCCTCGCTGCCGCACCTCTGGATCGGGATGATGTTGTTGCTGCTGTTCAGTTTCCGGCTCGGCTGGGTGCCCGCCACGGGTGCGCAGACCGCCTCGACGCTGATCCTGCCGACCATCGCACTCGGGCTCGGCGCCGCCGGTGTCCTCGCCTCGGTGGCGCGTGCGGAGATCGAACACGCACTGGCACAACCGTTTACCCGAACCGTCCGGGCGCGGGGGGCCGGACGGGCGCGCGTCGTGCTGGCCCATGCCGTCCCGCACGCGCTGCTGCCGCTGATTCCGCTCGTGGGATGGACGTTCGCGAATGTCTGTGCCGGATCGCTGATTATCGAGCAGGTGTTCTCGCGTCCGGGGCTGGGACAACTCGCGGTGACCGCGGTGCGCTCCGGAGACGTCCCGGTGATCACCGGGGTGGCGATCGTCGGTGTGGTCGTGTTCGTGCTGGTGGCACTGACGTGCGATCTGCTGGTATCGGTCATCGACCCGAGGCGGGCATCATGACGCCCGGCAACCCCCCGCGCCTCGGCGCCCGGCGTATCTCCTTGCGCGGTATGGATCTCCGGCGGGCTCGGTGGCGTGTCATCGTGTTGCTGCTACCGCTGGTGATCCTGGCCGTCGCGCTCATCGACCCGCACCTCGTCACCGGCATCGATCCGTTGCACACCGATCCCCGGGCCACCTTGCGAGCTCCGTCGGCGGCGCACCTGTTCGGGACCGACCGCCTCGGCCGGGATGTGTTCAGCCGCGTAGTGCACGGCACGCGGTACTCGGTGGGTATCGGGTTGGCGGCGACCACCCTGTGTGTGCTGGCCGGGGTGCTGTGGGGCCTGCTGAGCGCGCTCGCCCCCGCCTGGCTGGACGAGGTGTCCAACCGCTTTCTCGACGCGATCGGCGCGTTCCCCGGTGTGCTGCTGTGCCTGGTGCTCATCACGTTCACCGGTACCGGTTCGGCGAATCTGGTTGTCGCGCTGGCTATTGCGGGCACCCCGCGGCTGGCTCGCCTGGTGCGGTCGAACGCGCGCGGAGCGCTGAGCATGCACCACACCACCCAGGCGATCATCATGGGATTGACGCGCCGGCATGTGATCGGCGTACATGTGCTGCCGCGGGCGCTCGCGGGTGTTCCGCATCTGGCCGCACTGGAGGTCGGTGCCGCGATCCTGACCGCCTCGGGGCTGAGCTTCATCGGGCTCGGGGTGCAACCACCCACGCCGGAATGGGGGGCGATGATGTCCGAAGGGCGTCTCGTACTGCGAATTGCCTGGTGGCCCTCGGTGTTTCCGGGAATCGCCACGGTGGCGGTCGTGCTGCTCTGCGCGCTCATCGGCCATGGACTGTCCACCGCCGCACCATCGGCCACGTCCGAGACGAGGAACCGCTCATGACCATCGGTATTCCCGATTCCGGTGCGCTGCTGCGTGTTTCCGATCTGGGCGTCCGGCTGTCCGGACATACGGATCTCGTTGTCTCCGGTGTGAGCTTCACGCTTTCGGGTGGGGAATGCGTTGCGCTGGTGGGTGAGTCGGGCTCCGGCAAGACCATGGTCGCGTCCGCGCTGAGCGGTCTGCTGCCTGAAGGTGGTGTGATCGCCACCGGGACAGCGCATCTCGGCGATATCGAGCTGACTGCCCTGGCTGAGCGGGACTGGCGGTCGGTGCGTGGCCGCCGGATCGGTGTGGTGCCGCAGGACGCGCTCGGCGCACTCGATCCGCTGCGACCCGCGGGCTGGGAGGTCGCCGAGGCGATGGCCGTCCATCGGATCGGCTCCCGGCGGGAACGGCGGGCCCGGGTCTACGACGCCATGGAACGCGCGGGCATAGACGATGCGCCCAGGCGCGCGCGCCAGCGCAGCCCGGTGCTGTCGGGCGGGTTACGGCAGCGGGTGCTGATCGCGGGCGCCCTGTCCGCGGCGCCACAGCTGGTGATCGCGGACGAGCCGACCACCGCACTCGATGCGGTGACCCAGCGCCGGATCATCGCTGAGCTCAACCGGATTCGCCGCGGCGGCACCGCGGTGCTGCTGATCAGCCACGATCTGGAGCTGGTGGCCGAGGTCGCGGACCGGGTGCTGGTGCTGCGCGATGGCCGCGTGGTCGAATCCGGACCCGCGCGCCGACTGATGTCCGCGCCTGCGGACCGGTACACGCGGCTGCTGGTGGACTCGCGCGTGCGCGGCAGCCGACTCGGCGCGGTGCCGCCGGTGCCGGCCGGTGCCGAGGTGCTGTCCGTCAGCGGCGTCGGTTGCGTGCTGCAGCGGCGGCGCGTTCTGTCGGAGGTGTCCGCCACGATCCGCCGTGGCCGGACCCTCGGCGTCGTCGGAGCCTCCGGGTCCGGCAAGTCGACGCTGGCATCCCTCATTCTGGGATTGCGGCGGCCGACCGAGGGCGAGATACGCATCGAAGGGCGTCCTTGGTCGGCGGAGCCCGAACGGCGCCGTCGCGCCCGGCGGCCGGCGGTCCAGTTCGTGGCGCAGGATTCGCTCGGATCGTTCCGTCCGGGCCACACGGTCGGCGAAGTCGTCGCGGAATCCCTTGTGCCACTGCTGCGCCGCGGCGATATCGGACGTTCGGCGATCGACCCCCGGGTGCGTGCGGTGCTCGATCAGGTCGGCCTGCCACGCACGGCACTCACCGCGGATCCGCGAGCACTGTCCGGCGGGCAACGGCAGCGCGTGAATATCGCGCGCGCCCTCGCACCGTCTCCGCGCCTGCTGATCGCCGACGAGCCGGTGTCCGCGCTCGACGTCGTCGTTCAGGACTCGATCCTGCGATTACTCGCCGAAATCCAGGCGGACACCGGACTGGCAATGCTGTTGATTTCGCACGATCTGTCGGTGGTCCGAGACCTGGCGCACGAGACCCTCATCCTCGAAGCGGGACGGGTGGCCGAATACGGCCCGACCCCAACGATTCTCGACCATCCAACCAGCAATGCGGGCCGCGAACTCAAGGCCGCGCTACCCCCTGATCGACGGGCTTACGAAATGCGCAAGGACTGAGTCCGAGGTCAGCGGGGGATCGGTGGGCCGGGGTCGAGGCCAAGGGCCGTGCGGGCTTTGCGGATGAAGTACAGACCGCCGCGGGCGGTTTCGCGGGCCAGGCGGACCTGGCCGAAGGTGGTGGCCGAAGCCAATTGGGTGCGCGCGGTATTGAGGCGGTCGACGGCTTCGGTGAGTGCGTCGAGTGCGTCGTCGTTGTCGGGGTCGAGCAGGACCAGTTCGCTGCTCATGTGATCGAGGTAGCCGCGTACCTCGGATTTGGCTTTGGCGACGCGTTCGGCATCGCCGGACCACTCCCGCGATATCCACCACACGACCAGCGCCAGCACGGCCACAATGACGACGAGGAACAGCAGGCGACCCATGTGTCCAGGGTACGGCGCTGGATGCGTGCCCGGCGGCGGCACGCATATCGACCCTGTGAGTCGAGTCGGACGGTGTGTCGGCAATGGTTCGGCTAATTGACGCCCGATAATTCTTCGGGTGGCCGTAAGTCGAAGATTCATGCTGGGTTTGCTGGGGTGCCTGCCGCTGGGCGCCGTCGGGCTCGGGCGGGCGGAGGGTGCGCCGCCGGTGGTCACCCAGCCGGACCGGACTGCCGTGCGGTACACCATGACCGCGTTCACCAATGACAGTGAATCCGAGCTGTACGTCTACGAATCCACCGATGCCACCAATTTCAAGCTGGTGAAGGGGTCGGCGTATGAGCCGCCTGACGGGTTGCTGCGGGATCCGAGTTTGATCCGGCACACCGACGGCCGGTACTACATCACCTACACGACCGGGTGGGACGGGCAGAGTATCGGATTCGCGTGCAGCGATGACCGGGTCACCTGGACACACCTCTACGATCACCCGGTTCAGATCGAGGGGGTGACCGCGACCTGGGCTCCCGAATGGTTCGTGGACGCGAATGGTGAAGTCAATGTGCTGGTTTCGCTATCGGATGGCTATCGATTCACGCCGCATCTGATGACCGCGACCGATCCGGGGCTGCGGGAGTGGTCGCCGCTGACACCGTTGTTGGGGATCGGCCCCAAGGACACCGGATACGGCTATATCGACACCACCGTGGTGCACTATCGCGGCCGCTATTACGCCTTCACCAAGGATGAGACCACCAAGTACGTCGAACTCGCCGTCGCCGAGCAGTTGCGCGGCCGCTATCGCTTTCTGGGGACCGATGATTGGGCCGGGTGGGGGACACCGCGCGAAGGCCAATGCGTCATCCGGCTACCCGATGGCGGCTGGCGCATCTACTTCGACGCCTATGACGACGGCATGTACCTGTACAGCGACAGCCACGATGATTTCCGGACGTGGACGCCGCCCGTCGAACTTCCCGGATTGTCCGGCACCGTAAGGCATTTCACGGTGTTTCCCGAGCGCGGTGTTACGGCACCGAAGAACCACTAGTCAGGTCTCGTAGTCGTAGCCCGAGTGGTCGCCGCGGGAGGAGACCGCGGTGATGAGGGCGGCGGCCAGGATCATGATCGCGGAGACCAGCAGGGCCACCTCCAGGCCGCGGTGGAAGGCGGCGTAGGTGGCGGTGATCACCTGATCGACTATGGGGCCGTAGGCGGCCGAGGCCGAGGCATCGCCACCGGCGGGGACTCGGCCGGTTTCGATGGCGTCTATGACTATCGCCTGGAAATTGGCGGGGATACCCAATTGGTCGAGCCGATCCACCAGATCGGCATTCAGGAACGAATTCACCAGGGAGCCAAGGGCTGCCACGCCCACCACCGCACCGACCTGACGCATGGTGTTGGTGGTGGCAGCCGCCATACCGGAGTGCTCGGGTGGCACTCCGGACAGCACCGCCGAGGTCAAGGGGACCACGGCTACTCCGAAGCCGAGTCCGGCGAGCATCAAAGACAGCGCGAGCGGACCGAATTCTGGTGTGATATCCAGCATTTCGCGAGTGAGTAGGATGCCGGCCGCACCGAGGACACAGCCGGTGATCATCGGGGTGCGCGAACCACGCTGGGCCACCCAGAATCCCGCGACCAGCGCACCGACGATAATGGCGACCGCCATGGGGGCGAACACTTCCGCCGTGCGCCAGCCCGAATAACCGGATACCTCTTGCAGATACAGCGCGGTGAAAAAGAAGATCGAGAAGATGCCGAAGTAGACGGCGAATGCCACGATCAGCGCGCTGCGCACCATCGGCCGCTTCAGATAGTGGAAGTCGAACATCGGATCGCGGGCACGGGTTTCGATGAATACGAACACGATTCCCGCGACACCGCCGATCACGAACAGTGTGATGACCGAGGCGGCGCCGTATCCAACCTCCTCGCCGGAGATTCCCGCGTAGATCACACAGCCGAGAAACATTGAGCCCGAGACGAATCCGGCGATATCGACCGGACCCGGTTGCGGGTCGGCGGATTCCGGGACATAGCGCAGCGTGGCCACCAGCACCACCGCGGCAACCGCAAGATTGAACCAGAACACCGAACGCCAGCCGTAGGCTCCGACCAGGACTCCGCCGAGCACCGGTCCCAGTGCCAGCGCCAGGCCCGAGACCGCCGCCCAAGCACCCAGTGCGCGAGCGCGTTCGCGACGATCCGGGAAGACCTGCCGGATCACCGACAGCGTGCCGGGTTCCGAGGCCGCCGCACCCAAACCCATGACCGCACGACCCGCGATCAGCACCGCCACACTGGTCGCGAAAGCCGAAAGTGCCGATCCCGCGGCGAAGACCACCAGGCCCGCGATCATGACGCGCTTGCGTCCCCAACGGTCGCCGAGCGATCCGGCGGTCAGCATGAGGCTCGCGAACACCAGGGTGTACGCGTTCACCACCCATTGCAGTGACACGACACCCGCGTGCAGATCCGATTGGATATCGCCGAGGGTGACACTGACGACGGTGGTATCCAGAAACGTCACGAACAGGACGGCGGTGACGGTCGCCAGCGCAATGCCCGGCCGCCGGGTCGCGGCGGCGGTTATTCCGTTGTCACGCATATCAACTGGTCGGAGTGGCCGACGCAGTGCAGGGGGCGGGCGGTTTGCCCTGTGATTCCAAGGTGAGCAGTGCGCAGAATGTCGCGGCCGATACCTTCCATGATCCTTGGGCCCGCACCGCATCGCCCGGCTGATCCTGCAGCGCGGGAGTGCCGTTGAGCGAGACGGTGTACACCACATTCGCGCGGTCGGCCCCGGCGGCGGTCACGGTCGACACCGTGACCTTCGTACCCTTGGCGATCGGCGAATCGGCCTGTGCCCGAATGGTATCGGCGAAACTCGGTCCGTTCTCGAGGGCGGCGATCTTCTCGTCGGACGAGGACGCACCGTCGAAGAAGCGCTGGAAGACGTCCGTAACAGCCTGGGTGAGCGCGGAATCCACGCCGGGGACCGCGACGGTGGGGTGCGTGGACTTGGTTTCCTTGGCCGAGGTGCCGCACCCGGCCAGGGCTACGACCGTAAGAGCGCAGACCACAAGGATTTTCGATAGTCGAATACGATTCGGCATGCCTGCCCTCCTGGGCGACAGATCGGCATGAATGATCAGAAATTCGAGGTTACTCGCCCGGGCCGACCGGCGGGCCCGGATTCGCGACCTGTCGGTACGCGAACAACACGGCCGTGCACCTCGAATGCGACGATGCCGTTGTGCGTACAGCACAGTGCGCGCAAGTCGGCACTGTGCCCCGGCACCGAATCGGTCGAATTCCCCGGAATGCGTTATATCGCACGATTCCGAGCGTGATACTGCGGCGAGTCCGACCGGAATACGCGGCATTTCCCCATGCCGCACAATGGTCGCGGCGCGGGATCGTTCAATGGAGGAGTAGTTCGTGGAACCAGTAGTCGAGGTCACCGGGGGCAAGATCCAGGGCCGGACCACCGCGGGCGTCAGCGCCTTCCTCGGGGTGCCGTACGCCGCGCCGCCGATCGGTGCCGCGCGATTCCAGGCACCGCGGCCGGTGCGGGAGTGGGACGGGGTACGCGAAGCCACCGAGCTCGGCGCGACCTGCGTCCAGTCCGACTATCCAGCCGAGATCGCCGCGATCCTCGGAAAATGCCGGGTGCCGGGACCCGAATACCTGAATGTCAATGTGTGGACCCCGGATCCGGGCGGCTCGGGGCTGCCGGTCATGGTGTGGATTCACGGTGGCGCATTCACCCGTGGCTCGAATGCGATACCGGCCTACGACGGCGCGGCTTTCGCACGGGACGGTGTGGTCCTGGTGTCGGTCAACTACCGGCTCGGCGCGTCCGGTTTCGCGATACTCGACGGTGCGGTGCCCAATCGTGGTCTGCGAGACCAGCTGTATGCCCTCGCCTGGGTTCAGGAGAATATCCGCGCCTTCGGTGGCGATCCGGACAATGTCACGATCTTCGGGGAATCCGCGGGTGCGATGAGTGTCGCCTCGCTGCTCGGTTCGCCCGCGGCATACGGGCTTTTCGGCAAGGCGATTATGCAGAGCGGCAATGGCGGAGCCGCGTGCACCCTCGACGATGCCCGCCTGCTCGGCAAGGAACTCGCTGTGGCACTGGGGATTCCGGCCACCGCCGAGGCGTTCGCGGCCGTCGAGCCGGGGGTGTTGCTCGCGGCGCAGGATGCCGTGTACACGGCCCTGACCAAGAACCCGGATCCGGCCCGCTGGGGTGCGTCGGTCCTCAGCGGCGGAATCGCGGTAATGACTTTCCTGCCGGTCGTGGACGGTGAGATTCTCACCGGATTGCCGATCGATGCGATCGCGGCGGGCTCCGCGCGCGATATCGCAGTGCTGGCCGGAACCAATACCGAGGAGTTCCGGCTGTTCACCGTCCCGACCGGACTCGGCGCGGCCGTCACCGCGGAGATGCTGCCGTACGCGATCGCCCGCTTCGGTATCGATCCCGCGGTGATCGACGTGTACGCCGAGCATCGGCCGGACGCCGCCCCCGGAGATTTGTTCGCGGCCATCATCACCGATGCGGCCTTCCGTGGCCCGACCCGGCAATTGGTGCAGGCGCAGCAGGCGCTGAACCCATCGGCCTACCTCTACGAATTCGCCTGGCGGCGAACCGATGACGATCTTGGCGCGATGCACGGCCTCGAAATCCCGTTCGTCTTCGACACTCTCGCTGCCGCGCCGTCACTCAGCGGCCCGAATCCGCCCCAGCGCATTGCCGACGAAATGCATTCGGCCTGGGTGGAATTCGCCAAATCCGGTGATCCGGGCTGGCCGCCCTACGGGGACTCCCGGGTCGTGATGACCTTCGACGAACCGTATTCGGCGCTGGTCCGCGATCCACGCGCCGACGAGAACGCCGGCCTCCCGTCACCCGTCACGTCCTGACCCCGGACGCACCGGTATGCACGATCGTTCGCCGCCGGGATCGACTGCCGCGCGCCCGGACTCGAATACTGTGGCATCGTGACTGCCTGCCCGCGCGGAGGCGCTGATGTCCTCGATTGAGCGGCCGCCAGGCTGGGAGTCGGATCGTCTGCGGATCCTGCTGGTGGAGGATGACCACGCCGATGCGGTGCTGGTCCGGGAATTGGTCGCCGACGCGGCCTCCGGGGCGGTGCTGGAGTGGGTGCGGTCCGTCGCGCGGGCCTGCGAGATTCTCGCGACCGAACCGCCCGACTGTGTGCTGCTGGATCTGCACCTGCCCGACGCGTACGGGCTGGAATCCCTGGACCGATTGCGTTCCGCCGCAGCCGATGTGGCGATAGTCGTGCTCACCGGGCTGGACCAGGAGCCCATGGGATTGGCCGCGGTCGCCGCGGGGGCACAGGATTACATGGTCAAAGGTCGAGTCGAACCGGAGCTGTTCGGGCGCGCGCTGCGCTATGCGGTTCAGCGCAAACAGGCCGAGCGGGCCGCGGCCGCGCTGCACGCCGGTCGGATGCAGGCGCAGGAGAACGCGCGGCTCGAACGCGGACTGCTGCCCAAGCCGCTGCTGCACGGTGCGCCCGTCGTCGATGTGGTGACCCGGTATCGGCCGGGGCGCGCGCATTCGCTGCTCGGCGGCGACTTCTATGATGTGGTGCAGGATGACGACAGTGTGGTGCATGTCGTGATCGGCGATGTCTCCGGGCACGGACCCGATGAGGCGGCGACCGGGGTCGCACTCCGATTGGCATGGCGCACACTGGTTCTCAGCGGCATCACCGGGACTCGGCAACTACGACTGCTGGAACGGCTACTGCTGGCCGAGCGCACCGGACGGCACACCTTCGCGACCGTCACGACCCTGATGCTGCGACCGTCCCGGCATGCGGTGCAGGTGATTCGCGCCGGGCATCCGGGCATGCTGGTGCGCTCGGGCACCGAGGTGCGATGGTGTGAGGTACCGGGCGGCCCCGCCCTCGGATTCAAACCCGCACAGGCGGATTGGCCGATACAGGAGGTCGAGCTGCCACCCGATGCCGAATTGGTGCTGTTCACCGACGGCCTGTTCGAGGGGCATATCGGTGCTGGCGACGAACGATTGGGCGAGGCCGGTCTGTTGAGACTGGCACGTTCGCTGCCCGCGTCCGAACCCGCGGAGTTCCTGGACGATCTCGTCGCGCACGCCGAACGACTCGCCGAGCAGCGCGGCGGACTCGCCGACGATGTCGCGGTTCTCGCCCTGCGCTGGAGTCTCGCCGCTCGAACCCGGGACGAGCAATCATGACCGCGGCCCTCTCCCGAATCGGGCGGGTGCCCGCGGAGGAATGGTTCCAGCGGGTGCTGGCGCTCATGGTGCTCGTCGTGGTCGCCGGTGCGGCGCTGACGGCCGCCGCGATCGGCGCGACCACCCGCGTCAGCGATCGCCTCGGCCGGCAAGTGCAGCCCGCCGCCACCGAGTCCTATCGGCTGCAGAGCGCGCTCGCCAACCAGGAGACCGGTGTTCGCGGATATGCCATCACCGCAGACACACAGTTCCTCGAACCCTTCACCACGGGCCGGCAGGAGGAGGCGCGGGCCATCGCTCATCTGCGTGAACTGCTGCGGGATCGGCCCGGGCTGCTCGCCGATCTCGACGGCCTGGAACAGGCGGCTCAAGACTGGCGCAACGATTACGCGCAGCCGCTCATCGCTACCATCACGCCCGGCACGGTCCGGCCCGTGGACGGCGTCGCCACGGCGCTCGGCAAAACCGAATTCGATACGCTGCGTAGATATTCCGCCACCCTGAACGCCGACCTGGAGGCCGCCGTCATCAGTGGTCGCGCCGACCTGATCCATCAGCGCGTCATCCGGAATACGGCATTGGCGGGGATGGTAGCGGCCTTCCTGGTGACCGGCTTCGCACTGACCGTGCTGGTGCGGCGGCTCGTGGCGCGACCGCTGCGAGAGTTGGCGACCGCCTCGCTGCGGGTGGCCGACGGCGATTTCGAACACCGCATCACCATCGGTGGTCCCGCCGATCTGGCGACCGTCGCGGAGGCCGTGGAGAGCATGCGCCGCCGGATCGTGGCCGAACTCGAATCCTCTCGGGTCCAGGAGACGATGCTCGCCGCGCAGACCGCCGAATTGCGCCGCTCCAATACCGAATTGGAGCAGTTCGCCTATGTCGCCTCGCATGATCTGCGCGAACCGCTCCGCAAGGTGGCCTCGTTCTGCGAACTGCTCGACCGGCGCTACGGGGATCAACTCGACGAACGGGCAAGGCAGTACATCGAATTCGCGGTGGACGGCGCGCAGCGCATGCAGGGCCTGATCGACGACCTGCTCACCTTCTCCAGAGTAGGCCGGGTGCATGACTCGATCGACGCCATCCATCTCGACCAGGTACTGGATCAAGCCCTGCTGAATCTCGCTGCGGCAGTCGAGGATTCGGGATTACGGGTGGAGCGTCCCGATCAACTGCCCGAGATAACCGGTGAACCCACACAACTGATCATGCTGTGGCAGAACCTCATTGCCAATGCCATCAAATTCCACCGCCCCGATCTGCCCCCGATCGTCCGCATCGACTGCGATTCCGAACCCGGCGACCGGGTGGGCTGGCGATTCACGGTGTCCGACAACGGTATCGGCATCGCCCCCGAATTGGCCGACCAGGTCTTCGTGATCTTCCGGCGGCTGCACGGTCGCGACGAATACACCGGCACCGGAATCGGATTGGCGCTCTGCAAGAAGATCGTGGAGTTCCACGGCGGCCGCATCTGGATCGACACCACCCACACCGAGGGAACCCGCTTCTGCTTCACCCTCTTCGAGCAGCCGCCCTACTCGGCCAACGCCTCCTCCAGCGTCCCGTAGACATCGAGCAGATCATCGAGCCCGGTCACCTCGATGGGCCGTCGCACCTGAGGCGACGCGACCACCTTCAACCGCCGCCCCCCGATCGACTCCAAAGCCTCGACCAACACACTCAACCCGGCCGACCCGAAAAACCCCACCCCGGACAAATCCACCACGAGCACCGCCGAATCCGTCGCCAGCGCCGCTCCCACCGCCGCCGACAATGTCGGCGCCGAAACGATATCCACCTCACCCGCCGCCGACAGAATCACCGCCGACTCCGCCGACCGCGTCCGAACAACCAATTCCCTTGCCTCGGTGCTCACTCTTCGATACCTCCGAACACATCACACCAACGCGAGCCGCCCACCCATTTCCGCGAATGATCCCGACCTTGGCAAGGCTACGCAATCCTACTCCCGTCCCTCCCCCGCACCAGCCCGATCTCACGCCGCTTCAACGATTTTCATTTCCCTGAGGGCGGCGCGCACCCGGCCGAGCCACATCTAAGCCCAGAAAGGCTCTGCCCAAGCCCGCCGCATCGGACGACCCCGATCTCGCACCGGCCGCTCACCGGCACTTCACCGCCCTGAAGAAGCTGGCTCGCACCGCCGCCACCGATCAGATCCTGCGATTGGAACGTGCCATGGTGACCGGAAGGGACTGGACCCCAGCGGGTTTCGAACAATTCCTGGTCGCACCACCGCTGCTGCGGCACCTCACCCGCCGCCTGGTGTGGACCACCGGCGAACTCACCTTCCGGCTGGCCGAAGACCACACCCTCGCCGATATCGACGATGCGAGAGTGGAACTCCCGGAGACGGCCCGCATTCGCATCGCGCATCCGCTGCACCTCGGCGACGCGATCAAAGCCTGGGGCGAGGTGTTCGCCGACTACGAAATCACCCAGCCTTTCCGTCAGCTGGGCCATCCGGTCCATGAACTCACCCCACATGAGCGGGCCACCGGCCGCATCGACCGTTTCGTCGGAGCCACCGTGCCGATCGGCGCGATCCTGGGTCTCGGCGGTCGTGGCTGGGAGCGTAGCTACGCCGATGGCGGTGTCCAACGCGAATTCTTCCGTCGCATCGACGGGGCCGTCGGAGTCGTCGTCGAGTTCGATCCCGGCATTATGGTCGCCGCGGCGCATGCGTCCGGCGAGCAGCGAATCACCGAAATTCGTTTCACCAGAGCACTACTCGAGGCATCCGATTCGGTCCTGGCTTCGGAGGTTCTGGCAGAGCTGGCCGGATTGCCGCACTAGCCCTACTCTCGGCTGCGGGATATGGGATCCGCCGTTGGCTACCGGGGCATCAGGGGTGGTGGTGGGCCCTTCTTCAGTGAAATGTGTTGTCCGGCCGGCAGAGGAATTGTCGGGGGATCGATCTCCAGTTCGGCCGGCTGCCGTGGTTCGCGCCGAGCCCACCAGGCCCGGACCTGTGCGAGGCGGGTGGCGCGGGCGGGCCAGAACTCTTGGACGCTGGCATTGAACTCCGCGCCGAGGATTACCGCGAAGCCGAGGAAGAAGGTGAACAGGAGGAAGGCTATGGGGGTGGCCAGGGCGCCGTAGGTTACGCCGGTTCGGGTTACCCAGGAGAGGTAGCGGCGCAGGCCCTCGCTGGCGGCCATGAAGAAGACGCCCGCCACCAGTGCGCCGCCGAAGAGGCGGTGCCAGGGGAGGGTGCGGTGCAGGGCCAGTTTGTAGAGGGTGGTGAGGGCGACTATCAGGAGTAGGCCCGCGCCGGGGTAGTAGAACGTGTCGATGAGTTTGAGGCCGGGTTCTTTCCAGCCGCGGGGGAGGACTCGGCCGACGAGGGATGGGCCGAGCGCGACGATCGGGAGGATCAGTACCGAGGTCACCAGGAACAGGACGTACAGCCAGAGGGCGAAGATGCGCTGCCAGACGGGGTGGCGGGCGTTGGCTTGGCCGTGCGCGGCGGTGATGGCGTCCACGAAGGTCGCCATGGCCGAGGAGCCGGCCCAGAGCGAGAGCACGAAACCTACCGAGACCACACCGCCGTGACCGCGTTTGAGGACGTCATTGGTGGTCGGTTCGATCAGGTCGTCGACCACGCTGGTGCTGAACAGGTTCCGGCTGAAGGTGATGATCTTGGATTCGACAATGTCCACGGTGTCCGGGCCGAACCAATGGCCGACGTAGCCGAGGCTGCCGAGCAGACCGAGCAGCAGCGGGGCCAGGGACAGGGTCTGCCAGAAGGCGGCCGCGGCGGATTTGTTGAAAATGGAGTCGCCCCACGCCTTCACCGCGACGTGCACGATGAGTTCGCGGACCCGCACGAGCCATGTGGCGACGCGCACGTCTGCCCCGGGCGCGTCGGACGCGTCGGCGTGTTGCGGGGGATTGTCGTGCTCGTTCATGGTGGCTACAGCATCGCTCACCAGCGTTTCAAATGGACGGGGACCCTCGATGTGTCGTGCGGCACTACTTGTGACTGTGTCGGATTGGTGCGTTGTCGGTCCACATCGCTAATCTCTTCCAAGTGACTTCGGGTGGTGGCGGTTCATTACGTGCTTGGCAGCGCAGGGCTCTCACCAAGTATCTGACTACAAAGCCTCGAGACTTCCTTGCCGTGGCGACCCCGGGCGCGGGTAAGACGACGTTCGCGCTGCGTGTGGCGGCGGAACTGCTCGCCGATCGCACCATCGATCAAGTGACGGTGGTCGCCCCCACCGAGCATCTGAAGCATCAGTGGGCCGGATCGGCGCAGCGGCTCGGGATTCAGCTCGACTCCAACTTCTCCAACTCGACCGGGTCGACCTCCTCGGACTATCACGGTGTCGTGGTGACCTATGCCCAGGTGGCCTCGCATCCGTTCAAGCACCGGGTGCGCACCGAGAACCGCCGCACGCTGGTCATCATGGACGAGATCCACCACACCGGTGACGCCAAGAGCTGGGGTGAGGCGGTCGAGGAGGCGTTCGGCGACGCCACCCGAAGACTCGCGCTCACGGGTACGCCCTTCCGAAGCGATGATTCGAAGATCCCCTTCATCACCTATGAGGCGGACGAATCGGGCTTCGAGAAGTCCAAGGCCGATCACAGCTACGGCTACTCCGAGGCCCTGGCCGACGGCGTGGTGCGGCCCGTGGTCTTCCTCGCCTACTCCGGTGAGGCGCACTGGCGGGACAGCGCCGGCGACGAGTACTCTGCCCGCCTGGGCGAGCCGCTGAGCGCCGAACACACCGCGCGCGCCTGGCGCACCGCACTGGACCCCGCGGGCGACTGGATGTCCAAGGTGCTCACTGCCGCCGATACCCGGCTGCGACAGCTACGCGCCACAGGTATGCCCGATGCGGGCGGACTCGTCATCGCCACCGATCAGGACAAGGCGCGCGACTACGCCGAACTGCTGGAACATATTTCGGGCATCAAGCCCACGGTGGTGCTCTCGGACGATCCGCAGTCCTCCAGCCGCATCGGCGAATTCAGCGAGAGCACCGATCCGTGGATGGTCGCGGTGCGCATGGTGTCCGAAGGCGTCGACGTGCCGCGTCTGGCGGTCGGTGTGTACGCCACCAGCGCCTCGACTCCGCTGTACTTCGCGCAGGCCATCGGCCGTTTCGTGCGTGCCCGCAAAACCGGTGAGACCGCGAGCGTGTTCCTGCCCTCGGTGCCGGTGCTGCTCGATCTCGCCGCGCAGCTGGAAGTCCAGCGCGACCACGTCATCGGCAAACCGCATCGCGAGAAGAACGAACTCGACGACGAACTGCTCATCGACGCCAACAAGCAGAAGGACGAGCCCGGCGAGGAGGAGAAGAAGTTCATCGCCCTGGCCGCCGACGCTGAGCTCGATCAGGTCATCTACGACGGCGACTCCTTCGGCACCGCCACCTTCTCCGGCAGCGATGAGGAGGCAGACTACCTCGGCATCCCTGGCCTGCTCGACGCCGACCAGATGCGCGCCCTGCTCCGCGACCGCCAATCGCGCCAACTCCAGGACCGCTCCGCCGAATCCGCCCGCACCGCAACCCTGCCCACCAACGCGGCCTCCGCCGAACGCGCCGCCACCGCGGACCGCCTGGGCGAACTCCGCCGCGAACTCAACAGCCTGGTGGCCATGCACCACCACCGCACCGGCAAACCACACGGCGTCATCCACGGTGACCTACGCCGCGAATGCGGCGGCCCCCCAACCGCATTGGCCACGGCAGACCAACTCACCGAGCGCATAGCCGTTCTGCGCCGCACCAGCTGATCGAACCGCCGAGGCCGCCCTGTTGCGGCGGCCCGGCGGAGCCGAAACGCGCTGGCCGTCAGTCGGATTCGGTTCCCACCACCTCCAGTTCGACCTGAAACGAATCCCCGACATCGAGCCCCTCGGCCACCCGCACCGGCTTCTTCATCGGCAGCATGTAAGTCCCCTGCTTGCGATTGGGAAACAGCGAGGTCGCCCACTTACTCCCGCCAACGGTGACCCGCACCCGCACCGACCCGAACCCACCCGCGAGATGCCCGTGCAACTCCTCGATCTCATCCGCCACCTCCTCCGGCAAACTGGTGAAATACCAGGCCGCAGGCCCCTCCCACACCCATAGCTCACTGGTGAAGGAGTATCGAGAAGTAGCCATGCCCAGACCGTAACCCAGCGGTACGACAGCTCCGTGGCAGAGCGGCTACTACTCGCAGGCGGTACCGTCGCCGTCCTTGTCGAGGCCGGATCGATAGCCCGGATCACCGCGATGCAGCGGTGCGGCTCCTGCCGCCCGGGCATCGGCGCAGCTCTTATAGCTGACCACAGGCGCGGCGGGCACCGGAGCGGCGGCGGGCGCGGTCTGCACGGGCGGCTTGGCGAGTGGGACGGTGGCGCGAGTTGTGATGGAGGACAAGGGCGATTCGGCCGGGGCGGCAGTCTCGGCGGTGGTCGAGAGCGCCGGGGCGGTGGTCACGATCAGGGTCTGTATCGCGGCTACCGGAGTGGTCTCGAGTCCGCGTGATCCTGAATGATGGATGCGATCGGGACGGCGAAGCGCCCGCCCCCGACATGCTTCCGATCGCGTGGCTCACTCTTCCGGGAAAACGGTTCTGGCGCAGCGTATCTCGGCTGTTGACCGGGTGGCGGGTTATCCGCCGGTCAGCGTCCGCGCAGGCGTTGCCACCGTGATCGTTTCTCGCGAGGAGTAATCGAGGAGGGCGAGGAACCCGAAACGGCTTCTGCCGCAATGGTGGTTCGGGTCTCCCGTGCCGCGCGCCATCGGGCCACCACATCGTCCGCGCGCACCGGCCCGATCGGGATATCCGGGCCGCCGGGGGAGCGGAGCCAGTGGACGACACGTTCGTTGAGCTCGGCTACCGCCTCGCGGACCGCGCGCTCGGAGGTGAGGTTCCGGACGGTGTCGTCGATGCGCTCGCGATCGCGGCGCAGGACTATGTGTTCGGGCAGGAGGGCGTCGGTGCCGATACCTTCGCGTTGCAACAGGTTTCGGACCCACCAGTTCTCATCGCCCATGCCCGGCGGAATGGGTTTGCCCGCACCCGGCAGCTCGTCGAATTCGCCCCGATCGGTGGCCTCTCGAATCTGTTTGTCTATCCAGGATTCGAAGGTGAGATCGGGCGGTTTGCGCTCGGTCACGCCATCGATACTACCGACCGTCCGAGATCGCCGAAGCGGTCTTTCAGGGTCCGGCCGACTCGGGATGGTGGGTGAATCCCATGTATGCGACGGGCGTCAGGACCTGGACCTTGGTCGACACGATGAGGTTGTCGCGCTGCTCCAGGAAGTTCTTCGTGTGCTGCTGTCGCTGATGTTGCTCGAAGGCTTCGCGGTCGCGATAGACCTCGTAGATGGTGCGCACTTCCGGGGCGTCGGCGACGGTGTGTATGACGTAAAGCAGTGTCCCAGGCTCGCATTCGGCGATGTGGTCCGCAGTATCGAGGGCGAGGCGGTCGAAAACCCGCGCGAATTCGGTATCGCGGAGATGCAGTGTCACCACCAGCGCGTACATGGTGTCACGGTACCCGGGGCTGGGGTCGCGCATTATCGCAAAGTCCGGGGCCATCTCATGGCCGCCGCGTCAGCACAGCGATGTCGTTGCCGAGTCCGAGGATGATTTCGTTGTCCGGGCCGATCGCGACGAGCGGTTGCGTTGTCGGACAATCGATCACAGTCGGAGAATCCGTGGTGTCAAGGTTCCATATCCGCACTGTTCGGTCGTGTCCGGCGGTAATGACGATCGGGACGTTGTCGATGCTGGTGCAGGCCACGGAGTTGACGGAGTCGGTGTGGCCGGTGAGGATGCGGCGTTGGGTGCCCGTGCGCAGATCCCACACCCGGACTGTGCGGTCGATGCCGGCGGTGACGGCCACCGGGACGTTGTCGATGCTGGTGCAGGCCACGGAGTTGACGGAGTCGGTGTGGCCGGTGAGGATGCGGCGTTGGGTGCCCGTGCGCAGATCCCACACCCGCACGGTCCGATCGTCACCTGTGGTGACAGCGACCGGATGCCCGTCGACAGTTGTGCACGCCACCGCATCCACCGGATTGGTATGGCCCAGAAGGACATCACGCTGGGAGCCGGTGGCGAGATCCCACACCCGCACCGTGGCGTCGCGGCTGGTGGTGACGGCGACCGGGTGCCCGTCGACGTCGATGCATGCGACAGCGCTCACCCAATGTCCGTGGCCGGTATACATGGCGTGTTCGGTCGCGGTGCGCAGATCCCACACCCGAACCGTGTTGTCGCGGCTGGTGGTGACGGCGACCGGGTGCCCGTCGACGTCGATGCATGCCACTCCGCTCACCCAACGCGTGTGGCCGGTGAGTACGGCGAGGGGGGTGCCGGTGCGCAGATCCCAGATCCGCACCTCGGTGTCGCGGCCGGTGGTGACCGCGATGGTGGAGTCGGACAGCGAGTGAGCGGCAGCGGCGATCACCCGATCGGCGTGTCCCGATGCATGTCGTTCGTGGCGTGAGGCGTCCAGTTCCCACAACCGCAGCGTGCTGTCCCACCCGGTGGTGAGCGCGACCGGATGATTATCGATGTCGGTGCACGCGACGGCGCTCACCCAGTTGGTGTGGCTGGTGAGTTCAGCGCGTTCGGTGCCGCTGCCCAGGTCCCACACTCTGACCGTGCGGTCGTAAGAGGTTGTGACAGCGACGGTTTCGTCGCCGATTTCCGTGCACGTCACCGCGGTGACGGTGTTGGTGTGGCCGGTGAGCACGGCGCGTTCGGTGCCGTCGCGCAGATTCCACACTCTGACCGTGCGGTCGTAAGAGGTTGTGACAGCGACGGTTTCGTCGCCGATGCAGGTGCATGCGACGGCGCTGACCCAGTCGGTGTGGCCGGTGAGTATGGCGCGTTCGGTGCCGCTGTGCAGGTCCCAGACTCGCACGGTGCGGTCTCGGCCGGTGGTGAGGGCAACTGCGCGGCCGTTGATTTGTGTGCATGCGACGGCGCTGACCCAGTCGGTGTGGCCGGTGAGTATGGCGCGTTCGGTGCCGCTGTGCAGGTCCCAGACTCGCACGGTGCGGTCTCGGCCGGTGGTGAGGGCAACTGCGCGGCCGTTGATTTGTGTGCATGCGACGGCGCTGACCCAGTCGGTGTGGCCGGTGAGTACGGCGCGTTCGGTGCCGCTGTACAGATCCCAGACCCGCACGGTCAGGTCGTAGCCGGTGGTGACGGCGACCGCGTGGCCGTCGAGATCGGTACAGGCCACCGCACTGACCCAATCGGTATGGCCGGTCAGAAGTGCCTGCTCGACACCTGTACGCATGTCCCACATTCGGACAGTCCGGTCGTGACCGCTGGTGACGGCGAGCGACCGGCCTTCGATCCGCGCGCAGGCCACCCCGGTTACCGCACCCGCATGTCCGGTGAAGGTGGCGCGGTGCGCCGCGTGGGTGAGGCTGCCGGTGGCCCATCGGGCCGGCCAATCCAGGGAACGGTTCAGTTGCTCCTGAAGCTGCTTGGCCTGGAATCGCGCGGCATCGATGGCCAGAATCTGGCGCCGGCCCGCCGGTTGCATCCGGCGGTGATGGGAGGCGGAGCACCGATAGATTGTGCTGATGAGTCGTGCCGTGTCGGTGGTAACGGCATTCAGCGCCGCCAGCAGTGGCGTGGGCTCGGCGTGGACCAGGTAGTCCACGTCGGTGACGAGTTCGTCGATGAGTTCGGCGTGCGCGGCATGAGAGGCCAGATGCGACACCGTGTAAGGGTGGGCGCGCAACCAGTCGCGGGATCCGTCGGCGACCATCGGTACGCGCTGTCGCAGTACCTGTACGAAATACGCGTGGACGACCCGGTCATCGAGGTCGGCGGCGAGATATTCGGCGAGCGCTTGATGGTGCAGCCGGTAGGCAGAGTTTCCGGCTTCGGTGGATTCGATCACGTAGGAGCCGGCTGTCCGCAATAGCCATATCAAATCGTCATCGGTGTATTCGACCTCGGCGATCCGCGACGCCAGCGGAGCCCACAGTTCCTTGTCGGGCAATCCCTGCCCCTCGGCGAAGGCCAAGGGCCGCAGCAGATCTCGCGCACGGTCGGCTTGGTCGCCGAGCCGGGACCTCAGGTCGTTCGCCATGGCCAGGCCGGGGACCTTCGGCAGGTCGTGCCGCCACGAAGGATTCTCGGGATCTGGGATCACGTGATCGGCGGAGAGTGCGTCGGCCACGATCCGAGCGACCAGAAACGACCGCTCGGCCTTTTCTGCGACCGCGGTGGCGATCGCGGTGACCAGGTGCGAGTCAAGCTCTACATAGTGAGCCGCCGATCCCCGAAGGCGAAGCTCGGCATGGGCGACAAGAGCCGTCGGGTCGGCGTATTGGGCCGAATCCAGATCGATGGTGTCGTAGTAGCCTCCGAGATCACTCAGTAGGTTACGGCGGGTGCCGACTACAACCCGGACGTGACCGTCGGTGTGTTCGGTGAGTGGCCGCAGCAGTTCCGCGATCAAGACATTGGGGTCGCGGGACTCGTCGACGGCGTCGATCAGTACGGTCAGCACCTCGGTGCGCCCTGTCAATTGCTGCACGAGGTCATCGACGGTGGCGGCGGTGAGGCCGGCCTCGGCGGCGATGCTGTCGCGTATCTGATCGGCGGTGCGATGCCGGGCGGAGATCTCCACGTCGACCGCGCCTACCGGTGGGATCATCTCGGCGGGCAGGCCGAGTGTGAACGCGACCGCACGGTAGTCGGCGTGTGTCAGCGAGGCGATGAGTCCGAGCACCGCCGACTTGCCCGAACCTGGGTCGCCGGTGACCACGAGCAGGGTCCGGTCGCGCTCGGGAAGCTCGAGCCAGTTCGTGATTGCGCCCAAGGCGGCGTGGCGGCCGCAGAACCACCACCCCCCGTCGTGCTGATCGCCCATAACGCGCACGCGTTGGGTCAACGGCGGGATATCGAGCTTTTTGGCGAGGGCACTCGCGATCGCCTCCATGGCCGAGTACGGCGGCATAGATTGATCGAGCACTGTGGAGAAGATTCCGTGCCCGCCGGTCCGTCCCGAATGCAGCGAAATCGTTCGCCAGACGTTCAATGCGGTTGCCCTGTCGAGGGATTCGTGTAGGACTTCACGAGCACCCGGAACGAAGTCGAAATGCTCCGGGGCGCCCGGCACCGGCCGCCGGAGCAACCCACTGGCGAGTACTTCGGCGAGATGCCCCTGCCTTCCTTCCGGGATGAGGGTGCGCAGGATCAATCTGGCGATCGAGAGGTCGACGTCGACGGCCGAGAGCAGTTGGGCGAGTTGCGTTGCCGGTCGCGAGGCCGTCCCGGAGAAGGTTCGGACCAGTTCGTGGGTGGTGTGATCGGGTGCACCCGGTTCCGGCTCGTAATCGTCACGCGGCGGGGCGACCACGCCGGGGATGCCGGACCGGCCGCAGGCCATCAGCATGCGCGCCCACTCGTCGAGCATGGACTCGTCCAGTCCGACGACCGGTGTGCCGACCGCGGTGATGTGGTCCTCGCCGTCCGACAATGGAACATGAATCCGCAGTAGATGATTGGGATTGCCGCGGTGCTGTCCGAAAAGTGTCACGACGCCGGAGCCGAGCGGCGTCGCGTGCCATAGGTGCCACGGCATGGTCTGAACCAGCACCACCGGGCCGAATCGCCCCCACTTCTCCAGCACATCCCATGCCGTCGTAGCGTCTCGCCAAATCTCCGAGACACAATCGCTGACAAGGAAGATGAGCTGGCGTCCGCCACGTTCGACGAGTTGGTCGATCGGATATGCGCTGCCGCGGTGATCGAGCAGGACCGGCGGCCCGGCCTCGTACCGCAGTCTCCACCGGGTGACCCGATCGAAGGCGCCTTCGCGGAACAGCATTCGGGTGAAGGCGGCGACGGTCTCGCGCCAGACGATCATCGTCGGTCCGTCGTCCATGACCACCGCGGCCTCACGGAACCATCGTTCGTCCGGCGGTGCGGGCACCGGAATCAACACGTCGGTTTCACAGAAATGCTCGACGGTCCTGCCGATATCCAACACACCGTTCGACGGGTCGGTCCGATTCGAACGGCGACGATGTCTCAATGGGCGCAGCGCGCGTGCCAGACGGAGTTGCCCGGGTAACTCCACGTAATCGTCCTCGGAAACGGTTGTCGTCGAGGCGATCTCGGGGGTCGTGTCGGGGAATGCCGGCGTGGTCGGCGGCTGGGTTCGCGTATCGCCCTCCGGTGAGTGAATCGCCAGCCACAGCGCATCGGCCAGGTCCCGCCAATCCAATCGGGTATCCGCCGCACGCAAGGCCGCGATCAGTGGCTCGATCACGGGGTTCTCGAATTCAGTTCTTGCAGAATGAGTTCGATGATCCGCTGCCTCGCGTCCGCGCCGGGATTCTGCTGGGTCACCATGTAGACGGCGTTCATCAATTGGTCGGTGGCGACCACGGCACCGGGTTTGCGTGCGCGCTGCAGGAAGGCGTCGATGAGGTCTGTGGCTGCGGCTGCCGCGGTCTCGCCGAGGTGTGCCGCGACGATCTCGGCCAACTGCTGGTCGGTCGGCTCGGGCATACGAAGTCTGATGCAGCGGTGCAGGAATTCTGGCGTGAACTCGCGGTCGCCACTACTGGTCATCACAATAAAAGGGAAATTCGTGCATACCACCCGTCCGCGTCGGATCTCCGCGCGATCATCGCTGTCCGCGTGCCGAATGTACTGCGGCTCCGGATCTTTCAGGCGAGCCAATTCCTTGATCTCGAATTCGCCGTGCTCGAAGATGTTCAGTAGATCGTTCGGGAGGTCGATATCGCCCCTGTCGATCTCATCGATGAGCAGTGCGCGCGGACGGTCGTTCGGGATCAGCGCCGTGCCCAGCGGGCCGAGCCGCATGTAGTCGCTGATCGTTGTCGATTCGTCCTTCATTTGCACCGCATGCACGCGTCCCACGACGTCATACCGGTACAGTGCGTCGTCGACCGTCGATCGAGAAGTGATCGGCCAGCGCAGTACCGGACCAAGTTGCGATTGCCGGGCAACCGATTCGATCAGCGACGACTTTCCCGTTCCGGGGCTGCCGGTCACCAGCAGTGGACGCCGCAGCGTCAGCGCCGCGTTGACCGCGTCGACCATTGTCTCGGTCGTACGGAAGGTGTCCGGCACCGAGTCGGGCCGATCGAATACACGCCACGGTGGCGGGGGCGGTCTCAGTCCCGGTGGGCTGGATCGCGGAGGAGAACCGGCGTACAGCGGTACAGCGGTATTCTCGGTCATTACTTGGCCTCCATTTGCATACCCGGCATATGCGCGGCCTCCGGCACTGCTTTGGGATCGTCCCAGAGCAGGCGGATATTGCCATCGAGATTGTTTCTGCTGCGGCGCTTTTCGTGCAGGAGCGCCGGCAGTTCGTCGAAGGATCTCTCCTTCATCAGATCGTCCACCAAACGTTGCACGGTCGGCCAGTCGACGGACTTATTTGTCGTCCACAGGATGTAAGGCGCGCCTGCCCGGATCGCCGCGATGAGCGGATCATGACGGAGAACACCGCAGTAGTCCGGGGGAACGAAAGCCAGTCCCACACAGGCGGATTTGGAATCACTCACCGCACGGTAGATCTGCTCGCTCTCGATGTGCTCGACCCATTTCAGCAGATCGTGGGGGTTGTTCTCCAAGTGGGTTCTGATCGCGGCATGCCTGCTGGTCCAGCGATGCCGAAGTCTCCGGTCCTGTCGACGGTCGGCGCTGTGCAGTACCACCGGTCGCAGATACCAGTGCGGAATCGGATCACTGAGAAGTGTGCTGGATTCCCAGGATTCAGGGAAATTGTCGAACACCGCGCGTGGCAGTAGAAATCCGAGCACGAACGTATCGTCACCGGCCACCAGGTTGACTATCTCCTGAATCGCCGGCGGAGTGGGCTGGCACGCATGCCACTCGTTCGCCCATCCCCTGCCCGGCGTGTATCGATGTTCGCGAATACCGGCCGGCCAGATGAACTTTTCGGGATCCGGTGAGCCGTTGGGGATTTCGATCACAAGTCGATCGTGCTCCACGTACGGTTCGGCGGCAGCGGCGCGCAGCGACCGCAGTTGATCGCTCGGAATGCCGAACCAGAAGTCGTCGACCTTGCGGTCGGTCGCGAGCTCCATTGCGGCGACGAAACGATGCAGCGGTCGTTGTCCGTCCTTCTTCGGCAGCCCGGCGAGATCATGCAGTGCCTCGGTGAGATTCGACTGCCACCCATTACGCGCATCGGGTGCCGCCCGCCGGTAAGAATCCGCGACCATCCGTCTGGTGGCCTCGGGAAAATACTGCTCGACGAGAGTGAGGTCGGCCTCCTGGAGCCACAGTGTGCGAACTCTTTCCAGCCAGAGCAGCAGCGCTTCCGTGGTGGCGCGATCCGCGAGCAGCTCGAATAGCCGCGCGACCTGGTTGGTGCCGAAGACGCGGACTGTCAGCGCCTCCATATCGAGATTGTCGGCGCTACCGTCGAATCGCGTGCTGCGAAGTGCGGCGATCAGCGTCGCACGTATCTGCGGCGGCGCACTGCCCGCTACTGCCTTGGCATCGGTCGCGGTCCACCATTCGATCAGGTGCCGACAGGATTCGGCCGCATGCCGGGTATGGGCGATATTCAGCCCATTGACTGCGATATCGTGGTACTGCTCACCCGATACCGGTATTCCGCCGGCGTTGGCCAGCTGGCTGTCACTTGACACGGTTCCGGAGATTTCTACTGTCATCGGCATCTGATTGAATCCGGGGACGGTCTCACGCAAATTTTCGAAAACTGTCCTGACCTTGCTGGTCAGCGTCATGGTATCCGGGTCGACGGGGCCGTGAGGCATTTTTTCCAACCACTCGAAGGTGGTGTCGGAGAAGGCATTCAAACCGGTAACCAAATTATGCTTGGCGGTCTGCCCCTGACTGGCTGAATATAGGACGTACTGTTCAACTGTTCGAGGATCGCCAATATTGAGGGTGGCCGCTCTCGGCAGATTTTCACGCAGGTGCATTTGATGGATGTAATTGGCACAGGCATCGATGACGACAATCTGACTGCGTAGTTTCGTGACGGTATTCGAACGCAGATAGAGCAGGATATCGTTCACCGGATGGTTGAACTTCGCTCCGATATATGCGTCGGATGTAAATAATGTGCGCTCGCCGTATTTGTTCAAAACCCCGTGCCCGCACCAGTACATCAGCAGCAGTTCGGCATCGTGTTTCGAGGCATCGGTGAGCAGTCCCACAATATTCGCGTACGTCGGTTCCCGTCGAACAACCTCCGGCGGTGGTTCGGGTGCGACGCCCTTGTGACAACAGGCCAGCAATATGTTCTTCGCCGGAACCCCGCGCGCCAGCGCCCAGCCGGCAAGACGCTCCGCATAGGCCGCGGCACCGTTGAGTCGCAAGTTCTCCTGCCGGTACTGATCGATGCCGACCGCGATCACCAGCACCTTCTCCGGATCGAAGGCTCTCATTTCGGCAGCACGGCCCCGATGGATTCCCAGACCGCGTCATTGGACCAGTAGGCGCTGTGCGAGGCGACGAAGGGCTCTCCGTTGTCTACGCGAATGTCGACGACGCGCCCGTCGAATACTCCGGATCCAGTGTAGGACAGCAGGTCTCGATGGTCGTAGATGTTCACCCAGGGTGGGAAGTGCGCCGGCAGGGTATGCGGCGGTTCCAGACTCGGCAAGGCGCCGATCTCGTACAGGAATGGAGCCTGGGAGCCCACCGTCACCAGCGCCCGTACTCGGGGTATGTGCTCACCTGCCAGCAGATCGACGCACATGATGCCGCCGAGTGAATGTCCCAGCAGCACTATCGAATCCGATTCCACATCGGCGATCGTGCGATGCAGGAACTCCCTCATCCGCTGCCCCCTGGCGAGATAGCGCAGTATGTCACCGGCCAGCGGGGCTGCCGCATCGGTGAGTCCGCCACGCTCGCCGACCAGCTTGCGGGTGACCAGATGCGAGATGAACTTCGTGCGCAGACCGGCGAGTTTGTCGCTGATCCCGAGTCCACTTCCGTCCAGATCGGTGGTCAACTGTGCGGTCAATGCGTCGCGTACCACGCCGCCGAGTGGAGGAGCCTCGTCGGCCGAGGTGTCCGCGATCATCCGGGCGATCAACGCGCGTGCGATCGCCGCGCGGTGTTCGAGTGGGTCGGTCGGCGCGGTAGCCACTGCGGATTCGAATTCCGGTGCTGTCCGCAACTGCGTGAGGGCACTGTCGAACTTCTCGGTCAACCCGAGTTCGGCGAGATCGGCGGCCAGTTTGTCAGCGGGCTGGAAGTGATCGATACGGTCCCGCAACACCTGTGCGGGGGGATCCTCGCCGGGGACCACCGGTTCGGGCTGTTCGTCGAAGTCTTGCAGGAGTCGCATTTCGTACCACGGGTCGGTGTACAGCACCGCCCACAGATCCAGCCACTCCTGTTCCGGCGACAGCCCTCCCTTCGAATCCGTGTAGGTCGGAATCGATCGAGGATTTCGCAGCGTGACGCCCGTGCTGAGGCCCCAATGACATCCGGCGACCGATACCGGCCAACTCCTCGCCGCGACCCGGGATTCGATCGACCGCAGCGTCTTCTCGTACTTCTGCCCGCGGACGCCGGTTCCGTGCACGAAAAGCAGGGTGGTCTGATGCGCCATCGGCGATCCCCCCTAGTGGATATCCCCCGCACATCGCCGTCGGCCCGAGCCTCGGTGCCGCGGGCCTTGCCTGAATGCGCGGCCCTGCTGCCCCATCGCACCGTCACCCGCTCTGCGCGCGAATCTGACTGCGTTGCACGCACTTTACTTGCCCGGATCTCCCGTGACCGGCGATTCCTGAGAACGTGACAACAGCATCGCGGTAACCGCGGCACTATAGGCATGACTCGCGGCGATGGGTTGTCGCGACGGATAGTTCGAGCGATGGGTGACGGTGACACCGCCGGGTAGCGCCACCGTCGCGTGAACCACCGTGGCGACGCAGTTCCCACCGGCTTTGCCGGCCAGGTCGACCACCACCGCACCCGGGCGCAGCGCCGCCAGTTCAGTGGCTCCGAGCAGCACCGGCGCGGGTAACCCACGCCGTACGGCCGCACAGATCACCAGGTCGATCGGCTCCTGCGCGAGTAGTGCGGGTATCTCGGGGTCGAGCAGGAATCGCTGGGTACCGTGCCGGACCGCGGCATCCCGTTGTTCCGGGCGATGTCCGACGGCGACCGGCTCGTCGCCATGCCGGGCCGCCGCGGCGAGGGCCGCCAGCCCCGCGTGCCCGCAGCCCAGCACCAACGTCCGCACCGGGCGGGCCTGCCGGTCCGCGGCCAGCAACCCGCGCCCCTCCTCATAAGCGATCCCCCCGGCGATGCGGCTCATGGCCGACAGCGCATCGGCGTCCGTCCCGCTGTCCGCGGGGATCTGCTCGAACGCCACCGACTCCACACCGCGGTCGCGCAACCGCATGATCTCTTCGGCACGTGCGATCGGATCCTGGAACCCGATCAATGCCTGCCCGCGTCGCAGCGGCATCGATTCCAGCTCATAGACAGGCGGTTTCACCCAGGCGACCAGATCGGCCAACCCGAAAACCGTTGCGGGATCGGTGACCAGCCGGGCTCCGGCGCACTCGTAGGAACGATCGTCGAACCCCACACCCCCACCCGCGCCGGCCTGCACCACCACAGGCAGGCCGACCGCATCGAGTCGCCGGACGTCGTCAGGTGTCAGCGCCACCCGTCGTTCGTCGGCAGCGGTCTCGCACAACACCCCGGCGATCATCGACTGATCGATGTGCGGTCGAGAGCCGGGAGGCTCAACGGCCGAGAGGTCTGCTGCATCAAGGCTCTCCAAGAAGTCACTCGACGACTCCGAAAATTTGCCGACCGGACGAAAAACGACAGCTCGCATGGGATTCGACGGTGAGATCGGGCGGTTTGCGCTCGGTCACGCCATCGATACTACCGACCGCCCCGGCCTAATTGCCTTGCGCGCGGTGGCAGTGTTTTGTAGCGTGAACCGAGACAAAGTTTCCGGGGGGAATCATGAAGCGGTACAACATTTTCGGCGTGGGCGTAGGCTTCGCCACACTCGTCGCGGCCGTCGTGTTCGGCTCGCCGACAGCCGTGGCACAGGAGGTCGCACCCGGTGTGCGCTGCGACAACTGGCGTTACTGCACGAACGTCTCGGACAGCACATTCGTCGTCATCGGGACAGCGGACTGCATGGTGCCGGTGAACATGGACGATGGTTCGACCGAATACGTCCGAACGACCGAATCGATCAGCGGTGTGATACCACCGGGCACCTGGGAGATCGACTACCACGCCTGCGGAGGCGGATCGCTCCAGCGTACCGATATCACCTCGGCGTTCCCGAGATAGCCACCCGCTTCAATGCGCGAAGTACCGTGCGGGGGAGACGCCGACCTCGCGGTGGAAGGCCGCGACATAGGCACTGGGAGTGGCATACCCGACCCGGGCGGCAATACGTGCGAGGGGCATGCGTGCAGCCAGCAGCGGAAGTGAGGCGGCCAGGCGGATCTGGGTTCGCCACTGGCCGAAGGTGATTCCGGTTTCGGCGAGAAATATTCGCGCCAGTGTGCGCGGGCTGGTCGTGGCCGCGGCGGCAAACTCGCCGAGCGTACGAGGATCGCCCGGATCGGCCCGCAACGCTTCGGCCACCACCCGGGCGCGCGAGTCGGTAGGCAGGCGCGCACCGATGGGTACGACCCGCACCGGTTCGAGTAGATCGAAGATCACCGATTCGGCGCGTTCGCGCTGGTCCGGACCGGTCGCCTCGGCGGTGAGGTGCTGGAAGAGTTCACGCAGCAGTCCGGAGACCCGGAGCATGGCCGACCCGCCGAAGCTGACCGGCGTCCGATCCGGGTCGAGATAGATGCCACTCATTACGGCCCCCGCATAGGTCCCCGTGCGGTGCCGCGTACCACCCGGAATCCACAATGCCCGCGTCGGCGGCAACACCCATCGCCCATCGCCCACCTCCACGGTAATGACTCCCCGTGTGGCCCAGGCGATCTGATGCTGCGGATGCTCATGCTCGTCGAACCAGAGCCGCGCCGGCAACGTCCCCGCCCCGAAAACCATGGCGGTAGGCCCCGGGGGCGCGGGGTACACCGGTAATTGGCCGTTCAGCGACACAATCTCCAACCGTAGTCTGTCAGGGTCGTAAGCGGCGCCACCGGATCACCGCCTTCCGAGCAGCTGGAATTCGGTCTGCGGCACAACGGGTTTCGTGAAATCAGCGACCCGCAGCAGGCATCCCTTGGCCCCCGTCGAGCTTGTCCGCGGCTGAGATCACCGCGCGAGATCGGGAGTCGGAGTGGTCGGGGGCTTGGGGTCGGACTGCCAGTCTCGGCTGAACAGGGGTAGTTGGGGGGAGGTGCTGTCGCTGTTCTCGTTGAGGGTGCGCAGGCAGCGGACGCAGGTGACCGCTGCGCGGGTGGGGCGGAGGGCGTTGGGGGACCAGCCGGCTACACCGGTGTGGCACAACAGTTCCGGGACTTCCTCCGTGCCTATCCAGTGGCCCAGGCCGACCGCGTGCACGGTGCGCCCATTCCGGACGATGGCATGGACTCCGGGGTCACCGAACTTTGCCCGTGCGAATGCGGCCAAGGGGGCGATATCGGTCATGAGCTGGACGATACGGACCCGCTACGACAACGGACCGCCGGAACTCGGCGTGGCGGGCGGGAAGAGCGGGTTGGCCGTTTGGCGACACAGTCTGTCCGCGTAGTCTGTCGTGGTCGCGCGGGCGGCTGCCTAGCGTTGCGGGTATGGGAATGAACTACTTCCACCAACTGCTCTGCCGGTCTTCGATGTGGGAGCGGGCCAGCGCCACCCGAATTGTGCCGTGGGCGCTGGACCGGCTGGACCTCGGCGACAGTGCGCTCGAGGTCGGCCCCGGTTACGGCGCCAATGTGCGTACCCTGCGCGGGCGCGCCGCCGCCCTCACCGGTCTGGAGATCGACCCGGCGCTGGCCGCGCGGCTGCGTTCCCGGCAATCCGGTCAGCTCGAGGTAATCGAGGGTGACGGCACCGCAATGCCCTTGCCGGACAAGGAGTTCAGCTCGGTGGTGTGCTTCACCATGCTGCATCACGTCCCTTCTCCGGATCAGCAGGACGCGCTGTTCGCCGAAGCCTTCCGCGTCCTGCGCCCCGAGGGTGTGTTCGCCGGCAGTGACGGCCTGGACAGCCCGTTCTTCCGCCTCATGCATATCGGCGACACCTGCGTCCCCGTCCCACCCGCGACCCTGACCGGCCGCCTCACCGGCATCGGTTTCACCGATATCGAAATCGATACCGGCGCAACCATGTTCCGCTTCCGTGCGCGCCGCCCCTAGCTCACCGGCACATCGAAATAGGCCGCCGGATCCAGCGAGCTGAGCGGCGTCCACCGGGCCGGATGGGATTCGCCGGTAGCCGCCGCCACGGCCCCACCGCTGCGAAAACCCTGCAATTCCAGTGCCAGCCAGGGAGTTTCGTCGACCTGCCGGGCCAGCGCGTAACAGGTGGCCAGATAGTGCAGGCATCGCTCGGTACGCGCCCGGCAGGAACAGTCCACTCGCGCGAATTGCGGTGCGATACCGATCCCACGCTCGGCGAGCGTCACCCGATGCTCATCGGTCAAGGTCAGCGCGTCCGCCGGAATCACCTGCGCGATGGCCTCGATGGTCGTGGCGGACAGCGGCATCAGCTCCAGGTAGGTCACCGAAGCCTCGGACCCGCGATGAATCGTGGCCCGCACCATGGTGTTCTCGATCTCGGTCCGCACCAGGCCGTTACCCGCGATACTGCGTGCCCGCGGCAGCAGCGGTTCCGGCTTGCTCATCCGCAACGGTTGGGCCAGTCGCACCCAGTCCATGCCCCAGCCGGTGTATCCGAAGTCATTGTCGGCCATATCAGTTGGCTCGCTTTCGACGCAGGAGTTCGAATAGTCGATCGTCATCGAGACGCGCGAGGGCGGAGATCCCGGCGGTATCGGTGAGGTCGGTCAACGCCGACTTGCGGTCGTGCATCCCCGCGATGTGCTCCTCGATGGTCGTCCCCGACGTCAGCGTGGTGACGGTGACCGTGCGAGTCTGCCCGATCCGGTGGGCGCGATCCGACGCCTGCGCCTCGACGGCCGGATTCCACCAGCGGTCGAAATGGATGACATCGGCGGCGCGCGTCAGGGTGAGGCCGGTTCCCGCCGCCCGCAGGCTCAGCACCAATACCGGTGGCCCGCCGGGTGATTGGAAGTCCCGCACTATCTCCCCGCGCTGCGCCTGATTCAATCCGCCGTGGAAGAACGGCGCGGTCACGCCCAGCTCCTCGGCGCAATGCCGTACGAGCAGCTCCCCGGTGCGCCGATACTGCGTGAACACCAGCGTGGGCGCGTCATTGGCCACATTCGCGGCCAGGATATCGGCACACACATCGAATTTGCCTGAGCGCCCGCCCAATTCATCCAGATCCCCGGTGATCAACCCGGGATGATTGCACACCTGCTTGAGCTCGGTGAGCACCGAAAGCAGTCGCGTATGCCGCTGTCCACCCGACCCGAACCCCTCCTCCTCAGCGCGATCGAGCAGCTGGTCATAGATCCGCTCCTGCTCGCGAGTGAGGTCGCAGACCAGATCGGTGTGGATCTTGGGCGGCAGCGTCGCCGCCACCTCGGACTTACGCCGCGCCAGCACTACGGGTTCGATGGCATCGCGTAGTCGCAGCACCGCGGGTGCGGACCCCTCGCCGATGGGCCGCACGAACCGCCGCCGGAATTGCGTCTTATGCGTGAACTCGTGCGGCACAACCAGGTTGAGCAGCGCCCACAGCTCCTCGAGATTGTTCTCCACGGGCGTACCGGTCAGCGCCACCCGCGCCCGCGCCTTGATACCCCGCGCCGCCTTGGACACCTGCGTGCGCGGATTCTTCAGCACCTGCGCCTCATCGAATACGACACTCGCCCACTGCTTTTCCGTCAACGCCGACCCGTGCCCGCGTAGCGTCGGATACCCGGTGACGACCACCGTCCCCGCTGCGGCCTCGGGCAGCTCCCCGCCCCGCCATCCGATCGCCGCCAGTTCGGGCGCGAATCGATCGATCTCATGCACCCAGTTGCCGACGAGTGATGTGGGACACACCACCAATTGTGGTCCGTCCGCCGCCCGCCCCAGCAGATACCCGATGGCCTGCACGGTCTTGCCCAAACCCATCTCATCGGCGAGCACCGCACCCCGGTGCGCGGCCGTGGTCTCATGCAGCCAGGTGATGCCGCGCGCCTGATACGGCCGCAGCTCGGCCTTCAATCCGCTGCGCAGTTCATTGCCGAGCGAGAGGGTGTCCCGCAGCGCTCGCACGGCCCGATCGGCCGTCACGATGGCGTTCCCGCCCGCATTGGGCACCGCGTGCGCGGCGACCGGCAGCCCGGTCGGCTCACCGTTCAACACGGCCCGCCAGCTCAATGCCGACGAACCGGGCCTGTCCAGTTCGAGCGCCGGGAACCGCTCCGGCTCGACCAGCAGACAGGGCACCTCGCGCACCGCGAAGCCGGTGCCGTCGGGAATCGCCAGTGTGACCGCGTCCGATTCACCCGCGAGCGCCGGCGGCGCGCCCGGAGCCGACGCGCTCCAACTCCAGAGCGCGAACATATGCCGATCGGGCAGGTAAGTGGCGTGTGTGGCAGACAGGACGCTCTCCTCCGATGCGTGGATTCCGGCCCAGGACACACAAATACAGTTTTGCGCAAGTCCGGGCCGGAAAACTGGGCAACGGGCGGGCCCGTGAGGGACCGCCCGTTGCTTGGTAATTCTGTTGGGAAGATTCAGTTTTCGAGCGGACCCCCCGAGCCGGTATACCGAACCCGAGGTGGAGGAGCTGTTACAGCGCCGGTGCCGACTCCGTGTCGATCACGGCTTCGAGCGCACGGAGACGATCCATGTGCTCATTGGCGTGATGCTGGCAGAAGAGCAACTCACCACCAGCAGGAAGGGTTGCACGCACGCGTGCAGCCGCCCCGCAGCGGTCACAACGATCGACCGCGGTCAGTGGGGTGCTAGTCAGGGTTCCTGGCATGACTCCTCCGTCCTGGCTCCGAGTGTTCGCACACCCTTCGCCTGGTGTGGGGCTCGCGATCCACTTCGCGAGCTCGCTACCGCTACTTCCCAGCAGTGGTTGATGACTACTCTGTCAGACGTTCGGGGGGAGGTCTTTGTTCCCGAGGAGTTTCCCGTGTGTTTTGCCTAACACGACCAGGGATTTCGCTGAAAGCGAACAGGCCCTGGCGGGTCCCCGCGGAGCACTTGGATCCGCCCCTCCGAACACACTGATCGAGTTGTCTATCGGGAGACTACCCGGGGGCACCGACACTCACACTCCGATTGGATAACCCTCCGAACACGCTTAGCAAGCTCACAGCCAAGACGGGTTCAGATCGAGGGTCGCGCGGTCGCGCGAGTCGAGCAGATCGAACTGTGCAGCGGTGCGCGGTAATTCCCATCGGAAGAAGTATCCGGCGGCCGCGCGCTTACCCGATCCGAAGCTGTCGCCGCGGGCCGCGAGTGGTGCCGCGGCGAGAGCCTGTTCGAGCCAGATCCAGGACAGCGTCACATGACCGAACGCCTCGAGGTAGACCGCCGAGTTGGCCAGGGCGGTCGCCGCGTCGCCGTCCCGCCACAGACCCGCCGTGGTGGCGGCGAGTCGCCCGGCGGCGGTCTCGAGGGCGTCGGCGTAACCCGTCAGCTCGGTATCGCCGGTGGCGCGGGCGGTGGCGACAGTCGCGGCCATCCGGGTGAGCAGGGCGGTCAGCGCCGCGCCATTGTCGAGGGTGACCTGGCGGCCGAGCAGGTCCATGCTCTGAATGCCGTGTGTGCCCTCGTGAATCGGGTTGAGGCGATTGTCGCGATAGTGCTGTTCGACGTCGTAGTCGCGGGTGTAGCCGGCACCGCCGTGCACCTGGATGGCGAGATCATTGGCGGTCAGGCACCATTGGCTGGGCCAGCTCTTGGCGATGGGGGTGAGGATGCGCAGCAGGGTCGCGGCCTCGGCGCGCTCGGATTCGGTTGTGGCGGTGTGCTGTTCGTCGACGAGCTTGCCGCAGTAGAACTGCAGTGCCAGTGCGCCTTCGACGTACGACTTCTGTGCGAGCAGCATGCGGCGCACATCCGGGTGGTCGATGATCGGCACCTGCGGGCCGCCCTTCGCACCGAGCGGGCGGCCCTGCGGACGAGTGCGGGCATAGTCGAGGGACTTGAGGTAGCCGGTGTAGCCCAGCGCGGTGGCGGCCAGGCCGACGCTGATACGGGCCTCGTTCATCATCGTGAACATCTGTGCCAGACCGTGATTCGGTTCGCCGACCAGATATCCGACCGCGCCGGGCTGCCCGCCGGGGGTGAAATTGCCGTCGCCGAAGACCGGTGCGGTATTGACGGTGCCGCGCCAGCCCATCTTGTGATTGATGCCCGCGAGCGCCACATCATTGCGCACGGTCGGCCGATCCTGTTCGTCCGCGAGGAATTTCGGCACGATGAACAGGGAGATGCCGCGCGTGCCCTCGGGTGCGCCCGGAATCCGGGCCAGCACCAGGTGCACGATATTCTCCGAAAGTTCGTGGTCCCCACCGGAAATCCACATTTTGTGACCGAAGATCCGGTACGAGGCGTCATCCTGGGGCACGGCGCGGGTGGTGATATCGGCGAGGCTGGATCCGGCGTGCGGCTCCGACAGCGCCATGGTGCCGAGGCTGCGGCCGTCCAGCATGGGGCGCACGAAGCGTTCGATCTGCTCCGGACTGCCGTGTGTGGCAAGCAGATTCGCGTTTCCGGTGGTGAGCATGGGGTAGGCGGTGGTGCCCGCGTTGGCGGCGTGGAACCAGGACATGCACGCGGTGTACAGCACATGTGGCAGCTGCATGCCGCCGATCTCGTAATCCATTGCCGCGCCGATCATTCCGGCATCGGCGAAGGCTTTCACGGCCTTGCCTACGGCGGGGATGATGTGCACGCGCTCACCGTCGAATTCGGGCTCGTGCAGATCGTTCTCGCGATTGTGCGGGGCGAAGTAGGTGGTGGCCAGATCCTGGCACAGCCGCAGTACTTGGTCGAAGGTATCGCGGGAGTGGTCGGCGAAGCGTTCGCGCCCGGTGAGAGACTCCACGTCCAGCCAGTCGTAGAGCAGGAACTCGATATCGCGGGCGGACATGATCACGGACGGGTTCATGGTTCCTCGAACGGTCGGGTACGGGTGGTCTCGTACCCGACGGTCTACCAGATCGGTGTGGTTCCGCCCACGACCCCGCCGGGCAGGCTCAGGAGCGCACCGAGGTGCGGCCGCGGTGCAGGCGGCCGAAATGCCCTGGTGACAGGCCCTTCCAGGTGCGGAAGGCCGAGGCGAACGCCGACACACTGGAGTAGCCGAGCCGCTCGGCCGCCTGCTCGACGGTCAATCCGGCAATGAGCAGCTCCTCGGCCAGCAGTCCGACCGTCTCGGAGCTCAGTTCGCGGAAGGTGGTGCCCTCCTCGGAGAGGCGGCGGCGCAGGGTGCGCACGCTGACATCCAGATCCGCGGCAATGCGCGCCTGATCCGCCGAACCGCCGTGCCGGATGAGCAACTGCCGCACCCGCCCGCTGAGCCCGGCGCGGCTGTGCCTGCTCTCCATGAGGTCCGCGCACTGCTGTTCGTAGAAGCGGGCGGTGGATATATTCGCCTGCGGCAGTGGGGTTTGCAGGGTGGTCGCCTGAAAGGTGATGCGGGACTGCGGCATAGAGAACGACACCTCCTCGACGCCGAAGACCGCGCCGAACATCTCGTAGATTGGATGGGCTTCGACATAGAGCTCCACGCGCACCGCGGGAATGCGCATGGGCAGCAGGTCCTGCTGAATGGTGGCGATGGCGGCCAGATCGCGTTCCAGGGTGAAGCGGCGGATATCCGGGGGTAGCGCACTGTCATCGCGCACCACCGCCACCTCGGACCCCATATCCTCGATGTAATGGTGTGCGGCGGTGAAGGAAAGGTCGGCGTAGCGCAGCGCGATATCCATGGCCCCACGCAGATTCGCGGCGCTCATCAGCGCGAAACCGAGTACGCCCATGGATGGCGGATGGCAGAGCAGACCGGCCAGTAGACCCAGTCCGGGTTCGTCCTCGATACCCGCGACCACGTTGCGCATGATCGAGAATTCCTGCGCCAGTGTGATTTCCGTGGAGGGGTCGCGCAGATCTGTTTCGCCGATACCGGTTTCGTGCAAAACCGACCGTATGGTGAGCCCGCGACCCAGGGCGAAGTCGGCCAGCAGCGCGGTGCTGGTGATGGACCGCAGTTGCGCCAACTCTTCCGTCACTCAGGCATACTCGCAAACTTTCGGCGCCCCCGGGCCGTTACCAGCCGGTAAGTTGCCTGGGTACGGCCCATATTCGCTGATTCCTGGCCCATTGCCAGCTGGTCGCTCGAAAACCCCACCCATACGGTGAGATTCATGCGCACTGCGCTTTCCGCATATTCCGAGGTGTCGTCCGCCGGAAAGGTCGGCTCGCCGATGCTCATCGTGATCGCACCCGCCGACGGCAGAGTGATCGACACCGTTCCCGCTCACACCCCCGCATCGGTTCGCGATGCCGTGGATCGGCTGCGCGACAACAGCGTGCTGTGGCGGTCACTGGGCGTCGTCGGGCGCGTCCACTGGCTGTACTCGTTCCGGAATTGGTTACAGGACAACAGGTCCGGGCTCACCACGCTGCTGAGCCTGGAGACCGGTAAACCCGAGATCGAGGCCGATGCCGAGTTGGCGCTCACCCTCGAGGCCCTCGATCACTACCGCACCAATGCCGCTGAATTCCTGGGCGGCAGAATGCCGCAGGCGTCGCTGCGGCCCGGCACGGCCATGCAACTCGGAGGCCGCCGCCTTCGGGCCGAGTCTGGACGATGACACGGTCGGCGTCATGACCTCCGCCAAACATATCGATCAGGTTCGCGATCAGGTCCGCGACGCACTGCTCGAGGGCGCGACCCTGCACTGCGGCGGCACCGCGGCCGGGCACAGCTTCGAACCGACCGTGCTCGGCGATGTCGACCCGACCATGTCCGTGCTGACCCAGCAGACCCTCGGCCCGGTGCTGCCCGTGGTGCGTGTCGCCGAAGCGGGCGAGGCTTTCGAACTCGCCCTGCGCCCGCCCGGCGCGCCGTGCGTGAGTGTCTGGACCGGGGACGCCGCGGTCGGCGCTCGCGCGGTGGGCCGGTTCGCGCCCACCCCCGTTGAGGTCAATGACGTATCGGTGCACGTCGCCCGCCCCGCTCCGTTCTGATCGGGTCCGCGCGCCATACGGCTAAATTGGAGCGGGTGGACGACGAGACGACGCCGAAGACCTTGCTGCACATCTGCGCTCGCGATGAGTGGGAGGCGGCCGTGGCGGCGGGGGAGTACCGCGCGCCCTCACTCGCGGAGGTCGGATTCATTCATCTGTCCGAGCCGTATCAGGTGCATCTTCCCGCCAATCGGCTCTTCGCGGGGCGCACGGATATGGCGCTGCTGCGGCTGGACCCTGAACGCCTCGGCGCCCCGGTGAAGTGGGAGCCGGGCGTGCCGACCGATCCGGAGTCCATGCGCTTCCCGCATCTGTACGGTCCACTGCCGATTTCGGCGGTCGTGGAAATCACCGCCTACCGGCCAGGACCGGACGGTCTTTACAGCGCGCTCGCCGACAGCTGAGCTGCTCCACCGGTATCGGTCCACCCTGTCCTAATCTGGACGGGTGAACGTCGATGTGACAGCGCTGCCCGGTATCGGTGTGCGGAAGGATTTCGAGGTCCGTTCGGGGCGTCGGATCGGGGTGGTGGCGCATCGAGACGGCGCCATCGACCTGATCGTCTCCCAGCGCGACGACCCGGACGCCTGCCTGGCGCAGGTTCCACTCACCACCGATGAGGCCGCCGTGCTGGCCAATCTGCTCGGCGCGCCACAGCTGGTGGAGAAACTCAAGGAAGACCACCGCGACCTACCCGGCATTACCACCCGCCAACTACCCATCGGCGGCAATTCGCCCTACCGCGGCCGCATGCTCGGTGAGACCGGAATGCGCACCCGCACCAAAGCCTCCATAGTCGCGGTCATGCGCGCGGGCCAACTACACCCCTCACCCGGACCCGATTTCGTTCTCGACTCCGGCGATCTGCTGGTTGTGGTCGGCACACCGCACGGACTGGACGCGGCCGTCCGCATCCTGGCCGACGGCTGAACCGGTGGATTCGACCGGCCTAGCACTGATCGAACTCGGCGCGATCTTGTTCGCGCTCGGCATGATGGGCCGGTTCGCCGCCCGCTTCGGCATGTCGCCGATTCCGCTGTATCTGCTGGGCGGACTCGCCTTCGGTGAAGGCGGGATCATCGAGATGCGGGCCGCCGCCGAGTTCGGTCACCTGGCCGGTGAGATCGGCGTGGTGCTACTGCTCCTGCTGCTCGGATTGGAGTACACCGCAGCCGAATTGGTGACCGGACTGCGGCGCGGCTGGCTCGCGGGCATCCTCGATATCGTCGCCAATGCGACGCCGGGCGTACTGGTGGCGCTGTTCCTGGGCTGGGGGGCGGTGGGGGCGGTGACCATGGGCGGCATCACCTATATCTCGTCCTCCGGGATTGTCGCCAAAGTGCTCAATGACCTCGGGCGACTGGGTAACCGCGAGACACCGGTGATCCTCTCCATCCTGGTGTTCGAGGATCTGGCCATGGCGGTGTACCTGCCGATCCTGACCATGATGCTGGCCGGGCTGAGCCTCGCCACCGGGATGAGATCCCTCGCCATCGCATTGGTCGCGATCACCGTCGTATTGCTGGTGGCGCTGCGCTACGGACGCTACGTCTCGGCCGTGGTGGACAGCAATGACAATGAGATCTTCCTGCTCAAACTGCTGGGCGCGGCGCTGCTGGTCGCCGGTGCGGCCTCCGCGCTGAATGTGTCGGCGGCAGTCGGCGCGTTCCTGCTCGGCATCGCCATCTCCGGATCGACCGCGCAGGAGGCGGCCAAACTCCTGGAACCATTACGAGATCTGTTCGCGGCCATTTTCTTTGTGGCCTTCGGGCTCAATACCGATCCGCAGGCCATACCGCCGGTACTGGTCTGGGCCATCGCGCTGGCCGTGGTCACCGCATTGACCAAGATCGGCACCGGCTGGTGGGCGGCCCGACGGCAGGGCATTCGCCGGATGGGCCGGGCGCGTGCGGGAGCCGCCCTGGTCGCGCGCGGCGAATTCTCCATTGTCATTGCCGGACTGGCGGTTTCGATGGGCGGGACGAATCACAAGCTGGCCGCGCTGGCCTCGGCATATGTGCTAATTATGGCCATACTGGGCCCGATCGCCGCCCGAGTGGTCGAGCCTGCCGTCCGGCTCTTCCAGCGGGACCGCGGCGGACTCGACCCCGTCGCCGGGATCTGAAGGCACGGCGGCTCTTTCGGCCGTCGGACCGGTGCGAGCGGCCGAATTCCGCCATGCCAGCAGACGCCGCGAGAACAGCACCGCCAGGCCGCCGACGGCGAAACCGATGAACAGCGCGAGCAAATGGCCGTAATCGGTGAAAGTCGGCCCGCTCCAGAGCGCGAAGCCGTACCAGATCAGCAGTCCGACAGCGTAAATCAGCCTGACCCTGCCGCGTAATCGATAGGCCATCACCGCGAGCATGGCCGAAATCCCGTAGCTGGGGCCGACGTCCGAGGCCACCGTCACCCGGAACGGGATCATATCCCGGGCCACCGCATGAGAAATCGCGCTCACCGTGAGCAGAGTCGCGCCGATATGCCCGGCGGCCACCACCAGAATCCAGCGCAGTGAACCCAGCCAGCGCTCGGCCAGCGCCATCACGGTGAGCAGAGTGAGAATGTCGCCCCAGGGGAAACCGCCATCGGTCCAGAACGCCGAGGCGAGCAGCACCTGAATCGGATCACGCTGCATATTCCGCAGATTCGTGGACGCCGACAGGATCAGGCGGCGGCCGACGATATCGCTGGCCCCGCGCAACGTCCACCAGGTGACGAACAGGGTGAAGGCGTACGCGATAGCGGCCGGGGCCACCGCCAGCAGCCGCTGATATGCGCTCGCCGCGCGGCGCAGCCGATGCGGTTGACCCCACCACGCGCGCATCATCCGGATCTCATCGCCGATATCGACGGAGTCGACCCAGGGCGGCCGGTAGGTGCGCAAACTCATGTGCGGGGTCCGTTCTCGCGTGCGCTACTGGTGCGAACAGATGCCCCACCGGGGCGTTGCTGCCATGGTATCCCGAGGTCAACGCGCTCGCAGCGGTGTGTCTCGCGCATGCGAAGTAACCGGCATTAATGCTGCGGGAAAGATTCGGTTACACCGCAGCAACATGGATCCGGAGGATGGGAATGTCATCCATCGGAGGAGCTCGAATGACCCGGTACCACCAGCGAATCGGCGGCACCAACCACACCTTCGACGGGTTGGTGGAACTGCTCGCCAAGGCCACTCCCAGACGCAGCGGCGATGAATTGGCCGGGTGCGCTGCCGAATCCGATGCCGAACGGGCCGCCGCGCAATGGGCGCTGTCGGAGGTGCCGCTGAGTGTCTTCCTGAACGAGCCGGTGGTGCCGTACGAGACCGACGAGGTCACGCGGTTGATCCTCGATACCCACGATCGTGTTGCGTTCCAGGCGGTTTCGCATCTCACAGTGGGCGGACTGCGGGACTGGCTGCTCGCCGTCGCGGCCGAACCGGACGCCGCCGTGACGCTCGCGGCCGTATCCCGGGGGCTGACACCGGAGATGGTGGCGGCGGTCAGCAAGCTCATGCGCAATCAGGATCTCATCGCCGTCGCCAAGGCCACCGAGGTGACGGCCGGATTCCGCACCACCATCGGACTGCCCGGGACGCTCGCCACACGCTTGCAGCCCAACCATCCCACCGATGATCCGCGCGGGATCGCCGCGGCAGTGCTGGACGGGCTGCTGCTGGGCTGCGGGGACGCGGTCATCGGGATCAATCCGGCCACCGACTCGCCCAAGGCCACCGCCGATCTGCTGTACCTGCTGGACGAGGTGCGGCAGCGGTTCGATATTCCGACCCAGTCCTGTGTGCTCTCGCATGTCACCACCACCATGGGATTGATCGAGGCCGGTGCGCCGGTGGATCTGGTATTCCAATCCATCGCGGGCACCGAAGGCGCCAATTCCGGCTTCGGCGTGAATATTTCGCTACTGCGCGAGGCCGACGAGGCCGGACGCTCACTGCGGCGCGGCACCGTCGGTGACAATGTCATGTACCTGGAAACCGGTCAGGGTTCGGCACTTTCGGCCGGTGCGCACCTGGGCACCGGCGGCAAACCGGTCGATCAGCAGACCCTCGAGACCCGCGCCTACGCCGTCGCGCGGGACCTGGACCCGCTGCTGGTCAATACGGTGGTCGGGTTCATCGGGCCCGAATACCTCTATGACGGTAAGCAAATCATTCGCGCCGGGCTCGAAGACCACTTCTGCGGCAAGTTGCTCGGCCTGCCCATGGGCGTGGATGTCTGCTACACCAACCACGCCGAAGCCGACCAAGACGATATGGACACCCTCCTCACCCTGCTGGGCGCGGCCGGATGCGCCTTCGTCATCGCCGTCCCCGGTGCCGACGATGTCATGCTCGGCTACCAGAGCCTGGCTTACCACGATGCCCTCTACGCCCGAAAAGTCTTGGGGCTCACGCCCGCTCCCGAATTCGCCGCCTGGCTGGATCGACTCGGCATGATGGGCGCGGACGGTCGCATCCTGCCCGTGGAACCCCTGTCCTCACCCCTGCGTGCCCTCGCCGGCGCCTCTTGATCGGGGAAGTATGACCACGAACGATATTGCTGCCCAGGCATTCTGGGCCGAACTACGCCGCACCACCCAGGCTCGCATCGGGTTGGGGCGGACCGGTGATGCACTGCCCACCGCCGATGTTCTGGAGTTGCGGGCCGCGCATGCGGCCGCACGCGATGCCGTACACAATCCTCTCGATGTGGACGCCCTTGCGGCGCAGGTGAAAGCGCTCGGGCTCGGTGATCCGGTGCGTGTTCGCAGCAGTGCCGGTAATCGGTCCGAATACCTGCGCCGCCCCGATCTCGGCCGTGTTCCCGGGAAGTCCGAACTTCCTGCCGGTCAGGGCATTTCAGCTCTGCATCACACCGGCGCGGATATCGGGGTGGTGCTCGCCGACGGCCTCTCACCCCGTGCGCTCACCGACCATGGTGCGCCCATGCTCGCCGCGCTTTTCGAGGCACTCGGAGACCGATTCACCTTTGCCCCACCGGTTATCGCCACCCAATCTCGGGTAGCCCTCGGCGACCACATCGGCTCCGCGCAGGGCGTCACGACGCTGCTGGTCCTGATCGGCGAACGCCCGGGCCTGTCGGTGGCCGACAGTCTCGGTATTTACCTCACCCATCTCCCGAGTCCCGGCCGCGCCGACTCCGAGCGCAATTGCATCTCGAATATCCACCCACCCGAGGGTCTCGGTTACACCCGCGCCGCCCAGGTCACCGCCGGTCTTATCGAGGGCGCGCGCCGTCTGGGCCGTTCCGGTGTCGACCTCAAGGACACCTCCGGCTCGTTAAGCCCAGCCGACACACTCATTCTGGAGGCCGAATCGGCATAGCCCCCGAAGTGCATGCAATCACGCTGGTAAACGTCGAGAAGGGGCCTGCGCCAGTACATGCACGTCAGGGCGCTCCGGCTTTGGTGCGCAGGTCGAGGCGGCGCATGACGCGGTCCACGACGTCGGGGGCGATGCCGGGTTCGCGGCGGGCGGCGAGGGCTTCGGCCCGGCCCGCTTCCAGGACCTCGTTGCTGATGGCGCGCATTTGTTCGGCGAAGGCCACGGTGCGGTCGGTGTTCATGCGGGCATTGCTGTCGGCGGCCTCCGGATCCGCCTGTGCCAGACGGCGTTCGAAGCCGTCGCGGAGGCGTTCGTAGACCTCCTCGGGGAGGGCCTCTGTGGTCGAGATCTCCTTCAGCCGAGCGAGTTCCGCCTCCAGGACACGAGTCCACAAGCGGCGCTCCATGGCTCGCTCATGCACGGTGTCCACGTGCACTCCGGTGGCGCGCACCACCGCGGGCAGGGTCGGGCCCTGTAGCAGGAGGGTGAACAGTGCCACCGCGAACGCCGTGAACAGGATTTCGGTGCGTCGGGGGAACGGTTCGCCGGCATCTGTGGTGAATGGAACGGCAAGTGCCAGAGCGACTGTCGCGACTCCGCGCATACCCGCCCACCAGGTGACCACGGTCTCTCGCCAGGTGTACGGCTCGTCGGCCTCGCGATCGCGCCACCAGTTCCGGAACAGGGCGGTGGTGATCAGCAGTCAGATCAGGCGCAAACCCACCACCACGCCGATCACCACGGCCGCGCCGCCGATGACCGCCCAGCCGAACAGTAATCCGACCCCTACGCCGACCAGTGCCGAGACGGCGAATTTTCCGGCCGCGTCCCATGTCGAGAATTTGCCGGTGACCACCGCCTGAATGGCCACCGAATAGATGACGATGGCCGTCACATCATTGAACAGGCCCCTTACCGAGCGGTTGGGCCAGGATCGTCGCGAACAGGACGACGAAGATCAACTCCATTTGATGCGCCACGCCAGACAGTTTGCTGCGCGTATGCCGGAAAGTCGACCAGGTGGTCCCTGTTCTCAGCAGTCCGCCGTGAAGTTCTCAGGCGGGCGGGGCGAATCTCAGGTTATTGCGGAGGAGTTCAGGAAAAGCGTGGCGGATAGACGCTGCGCTCCGGTGCGTACTGCGGCGGCTGCGGGTACTGATACGGCTCGGGATTGTGCGCTTCCGTGTACTGCTGTGGCGCAACAGGATTCGACTGCACACCGACCGGATGCGCCTGCAGGGACCACGGATCGTGTGGCACCGGCTCCGGTCGCACCGGTTCGGCCACCCGGCTCGCCTCGTCCACCTCGGTCAAACCGACGTGAATGAGCAACACCATGGTCACCATGCTGACGCTGATCATCAGTGGTGCGAGCAATTCCATCGCGCCCGCGCCGTGCGGCATGCTCATATGATTGCCCTGATGTGCGCTCATCGACGCCATACCGGTGTAATGCATACCGCAAACGGCGACGCCCATGATGAGCGCCGCACCGAAAGTGGCGAGAATCCCGTTGATATTCAAGGTGAACCACAGCGCCACAATCGATGCCACCACGGCGATAACCATGGAAAGGCTTACCAAACCTGGATTGTAATCAATGATCGCATCGGATTTCATGGCGTACATACCCGAGTAATGCATGGCGCCCACACCGAGTCCGGTCACCGTGCCACCGGCGGGCAACTCCCAGCCACCCCAGCGCCCGGTCGCCACAATCGACAGTCCGACCCACACTACGAGCATGGCGATCGCCGCGCTGAGCAGGGTAATCGGCACGTTGTATCGGATCGTCGCGCCATGAATCGAAAAGCCAAGCATGGCAATGAAATGCATAACCCAGATGCCGGTTCCGCCAATCGCGACGGCCGCCGCGATAAGCCAGCCTCGCCGCCCCTCACCGGTGCGCGCACGCGCCGTGCATCGAAGACCGAGCAAACATCCGGTGACGGACATTATGTATGCCAGTACGGGTGTGACCCATCCATAGCTGAAGTGGCTTATTTCCAGCACTCGAACTCCATTGCCAGAACAAAAGTTTCGCTATCGCAGCTGCGACGAGCGAAGAGTACCGGCCGATGGTCCGATTGGGAAATTGAAAAGTGAATGTTTCGTTCCTATTAACCGCTGCTGAGAATCGGTGTGAGGGAACGGGTTCCGAACCAGTGCGCGGGGGCAAACGAAGGCCGCCGCCGAGCATCTCGGTGGCGGCCTTCGAATCGTTCTCCTGCGATGGGGCATTCGGCTCTCGTGATCAGCCCTTGGTCGCCGGCTCGGCGGGCTCGGCCGCCGCTGCGGGCTGCTCCGTACGCTGCGCCTTGATGTCGGCTTGCCATTTGTCGAAGTCGGCCCGCATCACCGTGATCTGATGTTCGAGGGCATCCTTGGTATCCGACCACCAACTCTGCGCCGCCTGCCGCAGCTCCGCGGTGGTCGTTTCGAACTCGTTCCCCTCATGCTCGAGGGTCGCACCCAGCTCTTCCCGCCGAGCCTGCAACTTGGCGCGGTTCTGCTCCCGCGCCGCAGCCGACGACTCTTCGAACTGCTTCACCTTGGTCGCGAGATCCATCAGCGATTCCGACAACGGTTTCATGGTTTGCCCTCTCGAAATGGTGTGATCCCCACAGGGATTCGGCCTCTGCCTCCATCAAGAGTGGCCTGCGCGCACCGCCGTACCAAGGGCAGAACGTCCCCTGAAGTCCCCACCGCCCCACCGCATTCGGCGCACCATCCGGTGTCGAAAGGCCCCTTCGGTCGCGATCCGACCCTTCACCGCCACGCAGTCGGCGGGGCTATTTCGGGCGCATGCGCGCGGATTCGATGCGGGCGGCGAGCTCGACCAGGTCCGCTGCGGGACCGCTGGGAGGTGTCCGCCGGTGCCAGATGGCACGGAACTTTCTGGTCAATGTGAGCGAATCGGCGAGGCGCACCTCGCGGAGGGTACCGGCGCGTAGTTCGTGCGCCACGATCAAGCGGCTGACCACAGCCGGTGCCGTGCCGCTGCGGGCGGTAGCGAGAATCGCTGCGGCCGAACCGAGTTCGGCCGCGGGCCGAGCCGGTGTGCCATGCATTTCGAGGGTCTCCCACACCGTCTCCCGGGTGCCGGAACCCTTCTCCCGCCACAGCAGCGGGGTGTCGGCGAGTTCGCGCGTGGTCAGTGCCCGGCGTCGGGTAGACCACGGATGCGTGGGCGCGACGACCACCACGAGCTCGTCGGCAGCCAGCACTCGACTGCCCAATCCCGTTGGCGGATGCGGTCCTTCGACGAATCCGAGCCCCGCCTCACGATCGCGGACCGCCGCTGTGACCTGACTGGAGTTCGCCACGTCCAAAACCACCGCCAGATCCGGATGGATCTTCCGCAACGCCGTCAGCCAGTGCGGAATGCGATGGTCGGCAATGGTTGTCGAGGCCACGATGCGCAAGCTCGCCCCCACCGGACTGTGCAGCGCCGCGATACCGTCGGTCAATGCCAGCGCCGCCGCCAGCACCGGCCGGCCGAGCTCGACCACGATCTGTCCGGCATCGGTCAACACCGACCCGCTGCGCCCACGATCGATCAACCACAGATTCAACCGCCGCTCCAGCCCACTGATTCGCATGCTCGCGGCAGGCTGACTGATCCCGTGCCGTCGCGCGGCCGCACCGAGACTGCCCAACTCCGCCACCGACACGAGCAGCGCGAGCACCTCCAAATCAGGCGTACCCGGCGGCAGCAACATAAGGCCACCTTATGACGTACTCGGCATTCGATCGCTACCGTCCGACGAGCACGGCCACCAGGATCATGCATATCCGCACCTCGCGGCCCGAAAACAGCGAAGGACCGCATCATGACATACGTGATAGGCGCCGCCTGCGTAGATGTCCTGGACAAAGCCTGCATCGAAGAATGCCCAGTCGACTGCATCTTCATTGGCAACCGAATGGCCTACATCCAACCCGACGAATGCACCGACTGCGGCGCCTGCGAACCAGCCTGCCCCGTCGAAGCCATCTACTACGAAGACGACCTCCCCCCAGACCAAGAACAGTTCGCCACCGAAAACGCCCGCTTCTTCACCGACCCCCTACCCGGCCACCCAACCCCCCTCGGCCACCCCGGCAACGGAACCCGACTCGGCGCACTCGGCGTGGATACAGCTTATGTGCGCGAGTACCACCCGTAATATGCTGCGCCCCACCTTGACTTCGACCGCCTCCGAGAGTGGTTGACGGTCAACCAGTTCAGCAAGGCCAAGTTCTTCAGGACGCTGAATTCCGTTGGCAATACCCAGGTTTGACGCCAGCGCCCGGAGTCCGGATGCGAGAAAGGCCCCCAGAGTTGGAACTCAGGGGGCCTTACTCGGTTGCGACTAAATCCACGTAGTCGCGCACTTGCCCAATATCTTTGACTGACAACTGAAGACCACCCCGTCGATCAGCGCCGCTGAACTGAATCCACGCGGCTGATTGCGCTGCGCGAAGCGGGACGAGCGCGAGTGGTGATGCGGGACAATCCACATGTGGTGGACGCGGATAACGAGGATGACGCTTTTCAGACGACACGACTGGCTGACACAGCGCTAACGAGTCAAGACCACTCCCTACTTACCTCCGAGGAGAGCGGAGCAATCCGAGCATACGCATATAACTACTTCGAGCAGATCAACGCCGCACTGTGGGATGGCGGCGAAAGGTCGCCGCTGGTGGCCCGTTATATCGACCTGATCCGGTCCGGCCTGGCGAAGTATCCGCTTCCTGAGCCCGTTCGCGTGACCCGCGAAGCCGTGGCGGCCGACTTCGACATCTTCGACGAAGGGTCCGCGGACGCGCTTGTCGAAGAGGAAATCAGACACCGAGGGTTTATGTCGACTTGTGGTCTGGCATACCCGCCGCGCTCGATTCGTCACCGTCCCGCAGTGATCGTGGACTTGATCGTGCCCACAGGTACCCCAGCGCTACGGCTGGGTGATCTCGCCACCGTCAAAGAAGAGCGGGAAGTGCTGCTCATCGACGCGCGCAGCTACTTCATCAGTGGTGTCGACTGGGGATGAGGCGCGTAGCATGTGGCGCATCCAGGGATTCGTGAGGGAGGCGTGAAATGGGAGCGTTGACGCAAGAGACGATGCGTGTCGAGCGCGTGAAGCTGACGCCTGAACAGCGCGAAGAACGCCGCCGCGAGGCCGAAAAACTGGGTATCAAGATCCGCCGCCGCAACCCCGTCGGCAAGGCTGATAAGTAGACCCCCCACGCTCTCCAGGCCGCCACCAGATTGGTGAGCGGGAGCCTCCGAGGATCCATCCGGCGTCGGCCGAACTGTCAACGCCGCCGAACCATTTCAACGTGAGAAGCGGGCGCGTCCGTGGGTTCTCGGATCGCCCCGTAATCAGAGTAAGGACCTGCAGCGTCTCTTCGAGGCGCACACGGACACTGCCGGGGAGCGCACGCTGAATTCTAGTTCCTGCTATTCAGGACTGACAGCGGTGTGTTTGAGGCGGGATACGAGATCGGGCCGCCGAGCAGTTGCTCGGCGGCCCGATCTCGGGTGCGGACTAATCCAAATAGTCGCGCAGGACCTGGGAGCGGCTCGGGTGGCGGAGCTTGCTCATGGTCTTGGACTCGATTTGGCGGATGCGTTCGCGGGTTACCCCGTAAACCTGGCCGATTTCGTCCAAGGTGCGGGGCTGGCCGTCGGTGAGGCCGAAGCGGAGGCGGACTACGCCGGCTTCGCGTTCGGACAACGTCTCGAGGACCGACTGGAGTTGATCCTGGAGCAGGGTGAAGCTGACCGCGTCAACGGCGACTACGGCTTCGGAGTCTTCGATGAAGTCGCCGAGTTGGGAGTCGCCCTCGTCGCCGATGGTCTGGTCGAGGGAGATGGGTTCACGCGCGTACTGCTGGATTTCCAGCACCTTTTCGGGCGTGATGTCCATTTCCTTGGCGAGCTCTTCCGGGGTGGGCTCGCGGCCCAGGTCCTGGAGGAGTTCGCGCTGGATACGGCCCAGCTTGTTGATGACCTCGACCATGTGCACCGGGATGCGGATGGTGCGGGCCTGGTCTGCCATGGCGCGGGTGATGGCCTGACGGATCCACCAGGTGGCGTACGTGGAGAACTTGTAGCCCTTGGTGTAGTCGAACTTCTCGACCGCGCGGATCAGACCCAGGTTGCCTTCCTGGATGAGGTCCAGGAACGCCATACCGCGGCCGGTGTAGCGCTTGGCGAGCGAAACCACCAGTCGCAGGTTCGCTTCCAGCAGATGGTTCTTGGCGCGATTCCCATCGCGCATGATCCACTGCAGATCGCGGCGCAGCTGAACGGGGAGCTTCTCGCCCTTCTCGGCCAGTTCGCGCAGGCGCTCGGTGGCGTAGAGACCGGCCTCGATTCGCTTGGCGAGCTCGACCTCCTCCTCCGCGTTGAGCAGTGCGACCTTGCCGATCTGCTTGAGGTAGGCGCGGACCGAGTCGGCCGAAGCGGTGAGCTCGGCGTCCTTACGGGCCTGGCGCAGGGCCTCGGATTCCTCCTCGTCCCAGACGAAATCGCCGGAAGCCTTGTCCTTCTCGGTGGGCTCCTCGGCTTCCGCCTCCTCGCCCGCCGGAGTCGCCTCGGCCTCTTCGTCGGCGTCGTCCTCGGCGAGATCTTCCTCGACCAGATCGGTCTCGTCGACCTCCAGGTCGCCGAGATCGTCGAGTTCGACCTCGTCTTCGCCGATCACTTCGGCTTCGCCCTCGGAGCCTTCGCCCTTGGCGGTGGCCTTCTTCGCGGCGGCTTTCTTGGCGGGCGCCTTCTTGGCAGCGACCTTCTTGGCGGCAGCCTTTTTGGCTACCGCTTTCTTGGCCGGTGCTTTCTTGGCGGCAGCCTTTTTGACCGGCCGTGCTGCGGTGGTGTCTGCGGAGTCGGCTTCGTCGGCCGATTCGGCGGTCTCTCGGGTATTCGTGGCTACCACGTACGCCCTTTCGTGACGGTCTCGTGCGGCGTCACGCCAGAGTGGTGATCCGGCGGAGCGGTCTGTCGGGGGATAACCGGCGCGCATGCCGGGTTGGTTTCACCGGCGCACCGCCGGATGTTGTTCCATTGTAACGATCGAACCAGCCTGCTTACGGCGCGATACCTGCAGACACGGCCATAGCCGCTCCGACAATGCCCGCGGTGTTCTTCAAATCGGCTGCCACAACCGGTGTTCTGTTGGTCAGCAGGGGAATCCATTCGGCGTAGTCACGGCTGATGCCGCCACCCGCCACGAACACATTCGGCCAGAACAGATTTTCCAGCGTGACCAGCACCTTACTCACCTCGACGGCCCATTCGGCGTAGCTCAGGCCCTCGCGATCCTTCACGGACGCGGCGGCCCGATGCTCGGCCTCCCGGCCATCGACTTCGATATGCCCGAGTTCGCTGTTCGGAACCAGCAAGCCGTTGTACATCACGGCCGATCCGATACCCGTGCCGAAGGTGAGCAGCATTACCAAACCGTCGAGATCCTTTGCCGCGCCGTAGCGGTCCTCGGCGAGCCCGGCGGCGTCGGCGTCATTGAGCACCGTCACCTCCCGGCCACCCAGCGCGAGCGAGAACAGCGAACGGGCATCGGTCCCGATCCAGGACTTGTCGATATTGGCGGCCGTGCGCACCGCACCGTTGATGATCACGCTCGGCATGGTGATGCCGACCGGACCCGCCCAACCGGACTGCGCCACCACCTTCGCGACCGCCTCGGCCACCGCGTTCGGCGTGGACGGCTGCGGTGTCGCCACCTTGATGCGTTCCGCGACCAGTTCGCCGGTGGCCAGATCGACCTCGGCGCCCTTGACCCCGCTACCGCCGATGTCGATCCCGAACCCGTGGCCCCGAGCGGACATTGAAGACTCCTCGTTCTCCCGATGATGCCGATGAATCCCGGCGCGCGGCACGATACCGGCTCCGGCGGTGACCCTGTTTTCCCCTGGCTGGAACCGGCCGATGAGCTGTGTCCTGCCCGACAAGCCTAATGCGAGGCATGCCGGATCTGTGCTGCGATGGTCAACGTGCCGGAATCCGATTTCACCTCCACCGCATCGAACACCACCACGACCGCCGACGGGACCGACGTCGCCGAACTTCGGCGCATAGCGGTACATCTGGCCGAAACCGCCGCCGCGCATGTGCGCGAACGCCGCCCGCAGGTTTTCGGGCCGGGCGCCGTCGAAGACGAGGCCATGCAGTCCAAGAGCACGCCCACGGACCCGGTGACGATCGTCGATACCGAAACCGAGGCCCTGGTCCGCCGCCTCGTCGACGAATTGCGCCCGGGGGACTACGTAGTAGGGGAAGAGGACGGCGGGACGCTGGCGGACGATCAGGAGGCCGTGCAGTGGGTCGTGGATCCGATCGACGGGACGGTGAACTTCGTCTACGGGATTCCCGCGTACTCGGTATCGGTGGCGGCGGTGCGCGGCGGGCAGTCCGTGGCCGGAGCCGTCGCGGATGTGGTGCACGGGGTCACCTACAGCGCGGGCCTGGGGGAGGGCGCACATCGCAGTGCGTTCGGCGTCTGGGGCACGGCCGGGGATCCGGTGGACGCGCCGATTCCGTTGCGCTGCAATGCCGTCGACTCGGTCTCCATGGCACTGGTCGCCACCGGATTCGCCTACGCGCCCAAGCGCCGCGCCCGGCAGGGCGAGCTCATCGCCGAACTGTTGCCGGAGATTCGCGACATCCGCCGATTGGGTTCCGCGGCACTCGATCTGTGCATGGTCGCCGAGGGCCGGGTGGACGCGCACTACGAGCACGGCCTGAACCTCTGGGATTGGGCCGCGGGCGCGCTCATCGCCGCCGAGGCGGGCGCGGTGCTGACCCTGCCCGCGCCGACCTCCTTGGGGACGGCGGGGGAGTTGGTGGTCGCCGCCGCCCCCGGAATCGCGGCCGAATTGTCCGATCTGCTGGACCGTATCGGTGTCACCACCCCTATCCCGGTTTAGCTCCACCCCGCTAGACACGCCCGAACCCCGGAAATGACGAATCGCCGCACCCGAACCGGGTGCGGCGATTCTCGTATCGGTCACGGCCGGAAAGGGTTTTCGGCCGGTGGTTCTCAGGACGTCAGCACTTGGCGTGCCGGGCCGCGTCCAGCAATTTCGGATCGATAGCCGGTGTGGTGCCCGGGGCCGGATTCTTCAGCGACCGCAACACCTCCTCGGCATCGGTGCTCGGCCGGATATCGCGGAAGAGCGAGCCCAGCACCAGATCCACGGTGTCATCGGTGCGCTGATCCTCGATCAACTCCGCACACGGCGCGACCAACTGCACGGCCGCCGCGGCGGGCCGCCCGTTCACGCCGAATCGAATCTGCCCGGTGCACTCCAGATCACCGTTCACGTAGACCGGATCATTGCCGACCTGCACGTCCGGTGCGCTGGCGAAACCGAGATCGCCCAGTTCGGAGGCCACATGCGCGGCCTGCCCGCGCTGGGCGTTGGCATTGAACACACGCACCTTGGACTGTGCGAGCGCCACCGGCTCCACATCGCGCAGCCGGGATTGTCCGACCCGCTGGCCCAGTGGGGCGGCCGCGGGAGCGGAGGTACTGGACGCTGGACTGGGCGAATTGCATGCCATCGCGCCGTGATCGGCCTCGGTCGTCGTCAGTGCCTTGAACCACACACCGACGCAGATCACGGCGATGACGCCCACCATGGCTGCCCACGGCTCCCAGCGTCGCCGAATGAAGGGCCGCCCCTCGGGGTCGGTCGAATTGCCTTGGGTGATCAGTGAAACCACAGGCACACTCTACGAAAAGCTGAGCGCGGTTGCGTGCAAGGTCTCGGTAAGTCCCCGGTTGGTCTCGGGAACCCGCGTCAAGGTCTCGGCCAGTTCCCTGGTCGGTGACGATTGACCCTCAGTTTCGACTCGCGTGTGTTTTGATTGCGACTTTTGTCCCGGGGTCCGCTATTGTCTGGCGGCCCAGATCGTATCGCCCGGGTTGAATCGGGGGTTCGATTTCGGGAACAACAAGGGCATGTCCTGCGTTGACCGAGCGCGATCAGGTACGGACCAGGAGTATCCGGCCAGGTCGGTGACCGGTGTACGTGTGGCGTACACCACGGGCGGGGCGGCAAACCCCGGCCGGATTCCTGTGGGAATCCGAACCGGAACGAGCCGGTCCGGGATATACGGAGTAAGGACGAGGGGAAGACGACATGGCAACCGACTATGACGCACCGAGGCGTAGCGAAACCGACGAAGTTTCGGAGGACTCGCTCGAGGAGCTGAAGGCTCGTCGCAACGAGGCCGCGTCCGCCGTCGTGGATATCGACGAATCCGATACCGCGGAGTCGTTCGAGCTTCCCGGCGCGGATCTTTCGGAGGAGGTGCTCTCGGTTCGGGTCATCCCGAAGCAGGCCGATGAGTTCACCTGTTCCAGCTGCTTCCTCGTGCACCACCGCAGCCGGCTGGCCAATGAGGCCGGCGGGCAGCTGATTTGCATGGACTGCGCGGCCTGATTCCAGGTCACGCAGCCCTGAGCAGGAAATATCCGTCAGCCCGCGCTCGGTTCGCCGAGCGCGGCAAGGACGATCTGGGTCTGAAAAGCGTTAGCTAAGCGGCGATTTCCACACCTAGAGCCTCGAGGATTCGTTCGGGCCCACAAGCGCAGCCTGACCAACCAGGCTCGTTAAAGGCCGAGTGATTCCATGATTCGTTCGGGCCGACGCGTACTGACCAACCAGTACGGTGTCGGGTCGTCCGGGTCGTCGAGTACCAGTAGCAGCATCGGGCCGACCCAGGCGTGGTGTTGTACATAGGCGGCCGGATCGAGTTGTCGACCCAGGGCCGCGCTCTTCGCACTCGTCGGCACCCCCGCCGCGCGCGCCACGAAAGTGGCCGGGAGATGGGCGGTGTCGATTCGCAATTCGGGGGTTCCGTCCGCGTCGCGGGTCACTTCGACCCGGTGCCGCGACATCCACAGCAGTACCCAGACGGGGATGGGGAACAGCAGAACGTACGGCAGCCACGCCCGGATACCCGGTGCGCCCATGTGGATTTCGGCTGCCAGGAGGCCGGTGACGGCCAATCCGACGGGCCACCACCACAGCGGCACCCACAGGCGCTCGGAGTAGAGGGGCGTGGTCTGCTGCTGAGGTTCCATGGTCACCTGAGGGGGCTGGTCGGACACGACATCAGACTAGGTCAATGACTGCGGGGGTGAACGCGTAGGCTCGGCGCACGTGACCGGAATTCCTCCTATTCCCCTGCTGCGGCTCGATGCCGGCATGCCCGTACCCACGCGCGCTCATGAGGGCGACGCCGGGGTGGACCTGTGCACCACCGAGGACGTCATCATCGAACCGGGGGAGCGGGTGCTGGTGGGTACCGGCATCGCGATCGCGCTCCCGATCGGGACGGTCGGTCTGATCCATCCCCGATCCGGACTGGCGGCCAAGCACGGCCTGTCGGTTGTCAACACCCCCGGCACGGTCGACGCCGGGTACCGCGGTGAGATCAAGGTTTGCTTGATCAATCATGATTTGCGTACTCCCATCGAGCTCCGGCGCGGTGACCGCATCGCTCAGCTGCTGGTGCAGCGGGTCGAGCGGGTCGACTTCGCCGAGGTGGGCTCCCTCGACGAAACCGAGCGGGGCGCAGGAGGATACGGATCGAGCGGTGGGCACGCCAGCCTGACCGCACAGTCCGGCGGGGCGGGTAGATCAGTCGGCAAGGAGGCATGACGATGTTCGGACGCAAGAAGAACAAGGGCGACGCGGATGCCGCCGCCCAGTACGACGAGTACGACGAATACGGCGACGACGACGTCGAGTACGAGGCCGAGGGCTACGACGAACCCGAGTACACCGCGGCGACGGATCCGGAGTTCGATACCGATTCGTTCCGGGTGCCCGAGCGCGGCTCCAAGGTCGGCCCGTACAACTACGAGGATGTCGCCGACCAGCTCGAGAATGTCGCCGAACAGCGCCTGGACCTGGGATCGGTCATCGTGCCGGTCCCGCCCGGCGGGCAGCTGCAGGTCGAGATGACTCCCGATGGCACCCCGCAGGCGGTGCACCTGGCGACCGAGCACGGCCGGATCACCGTGGCCGCGTACGCCGCACCCAAGTCGTCGGGCCAATGGCGTTCGGTCGCAGCCGATCTCGCCGAGACACTGCGCAAGGACGGTGCGCAGGTATCGGTGCAGAACGGTCCCTGGGGTCGGGAACTGCATGCCGTCACCGAGGGCGCGGATCTGCGTTTCATCGGCGTCGACGGGCACCGCTGGATGGTGCGCCTGGTCGCGGCCGGTGCCGCCGGTGCGGCCGCCGAGAGCACGCCCCTGGTCGCCGCCGCCCGCGCGATCATGAGTGAGACCATCGTGCGCCGCGGTGACGAGCCGCTGCCGGTGCGGGAACCGCTGCCGGTGGTCCTACCCCAGGAGCTCGCGGATCAGCTCTCCGCCGCGCACCAGCAGCAGCTGGCCGCGCAGCAGCAGGCCGTGGCCGCGCAGCTCGCCGCCCTCCAAGGCGGCCCTCAGCCGGGTGTCCCGCAACCGGACGCCGAACCGCGCCGAGGCGCGGAAGGTTCGGCCATGCAGCAGTTGGGCCTCAACTAGCCAGAAATACAACGGCCTCCGCACACCTCAGCGAAACGAGGTGGCGGAGGCCGTTTGCTGTATGTGGGCGGCCCCACTCAGTGGGTTGGGATGCGGCGGGGGACGAGGGTTCGGAAGCCGCGTGAGCCGAGAATGGCTGGGTCCGAGCCGAGTTCGTCGAGGGTGATGTGGTGTAGCTCGCTGTCGGGGATGAGGTCTGTCCAGCTTTGGGCGACAGTGAAGGGGTGCACCGGGTCGTCGATCGTGCCGACGATGGAGACGGGGACGGTGATGCTGCTCAACAGTTCCGCTTCGGGCCAGCGGTAGGCGGCGGCCTCGTCGAGGGCCGCGGGCAGGTCCGGCCATTGGGTGCGCCAGGAGCGGGTGAGGGCTTCGGCGAGCCAGGTGGGGCTGGAGGCTCGCATGCCCTCGATGACGGCGTCGATGCCGTCCGCGCGCAGGGCCGAGGCGGTGGCTGCCGCGCTCAATGCCGCCGGGCAGCCGGTGGTGTCGGCGCCGGTCCAGGCGGGCAGGGCCGCGACTACGCCGTAGACCGATCCCGGGTTTCGGGCCGCCCAATCCACCGCGACCGCCGCGCCGAGCGAGATTCCGGCGATCAGCACCGGTCCCGAGCGTGCGGCCGCGTCCAATGCCGCGTGATAGCTGTCGATCACGCGCCGCGGGTCGGGGTCGACCGGGTGGAAGGGGATATCCAGTGCGGCACAGGCGGATCCGAAGGCGCGTCGGGCGAAGTGGGCGTCGGAGCCGGTTCCGGGCAGGGCGACGGCGACCGCCGGATGGGGAAGATCTGGCACCCGGCGAGCGTACTGCGACAGGCGCGCGTGGCGGGTGCGGGCCGTCCCCTCTACAGTGGCGGTGTACGTCCACGGGCCGGGGGTAACCCTCCGGTAAGTGGAAGAAACGAACGACGTGCGACCCACGCCGTGTTGGCTCTACAGGAGAGCGTGCGAGATGCCATCCTCGGGTGGAAAGGACTTCCCGTCAGGCTATTTCCGGCGACTCAGCCGACGCTTGACGGAGGACCTGGATCGTTTGGATGCCGAGGAACTCGCCGAGACGTCGGAGGCGTCCGGCGCGTGCCACGCATCGGAGTGTCGCCGTGGCGAAGAGGTCACCATGCTGGGCCGTTTGCGTAGTGTGGAGGCGTGTCCGAAGTCGGGTGGGGCCGAGGTCGAGGCCGAGTTCTTCGATGGCACCGACAGTGTCGCCCTGGTTTTCATCGGCAGGCGGCGTATCCCCGGTATCGAGCCGGGCCGTCGTATTCTGGTCCGAGGTCGCGTCGGTGAGCGTGCCGGCGGCAAGGTCATCTTCAACCCCTACTACGAACTTCGCGGGAACTCCTGACACCTATGCCGATACCTGCCAGCAGCAATGACGAGGGCCGCGCGCCCGCCGGTGACCCTCGCGAGCTGGAGGACGTCTTCGGGCACGAGCTCACCGCGCGTGAGGCCGAGCTTGCCGGGGCCGTGACCGAGCAGTACGCGGTGCAGCACTTCGAGGAGAAGCTCGAAGACGAGCTCGAGGAAGTGGTCGAACAGACCCTGCTCGAGCAGTTGGGTGGTTTCAGCGGGCTGATCTACTCCTCGCTGCCGGTGCTGGTGTTCGTGCCGGTGAATTCGTTGCGCGGGCTCACCACCGCCATCTGGGCGGCCCTGGGTGTGGCGACCGCGATTCTGATCTGGCGTCTGGTGCGGCGCGGTGCGATTCAGCCCGCGATCTCGGGTTTCCTGGGTGTGGGCCTGTGCGCGTTCATCGCCTATCGCATGGGTGAGGCCAAGGGCTTCTTCCTGTTCGGTATCTACGCGAGCCTGGTGTACTCGGGCGCGTTCCTGCTGTCTCTGGTGGTGCGCTGGCCGCTGGCCGGTGTCATCTGGGGTGTGTTGAACGGTCATGGCACCGAATGGCGTTCGGATCGCCGGGCCATGCGCCTCTACGATCTGGCGACCGTGGTGTGGGCGGTGGTGTTCGGTGCCCGCTATCTGGTGCAGAACCACCTCTACGCCTCCAACAGCACGGGTCTGCTGGCGGTGGCTCGCCTGGCCATGGGCTGGCCGCTGACCGCGGTGGCCCTGGTGGTCACGGTGTGGGCGGTGCGTAAGGCCGGGCATCTGCCCGTCTCCACCGCGAAGACCGGGAAGTCCGCCGAGTCGACCGAATCCGCGGACTCCGCTCGTAATTGAGCTCTACCAGCGCCTTATCGCGCTAACTGCCCGTTGCGCAACACCTTCGGTCGGATCTGGCCCGTAAAGGGGGTGGCCACCCCACCCCTGGGGTGCCTATTTCGAAGGCTCCGATCATCGCAGGATCGTTATGAACGATACGGCGAAAGGATCGACGGAGTTGAACACCGACGGCAAGGCAGTGGCACAGCAGGACCGTGGCGAGGGGCTCGGGACCGTAGTGCAGACAGCGGCCGCCGCGCGCAGGCATTCGGCGGGGCGGGGAAGCAAGACCAATAGTGCGGCCACATCGGAATCCCGGCGTGCCGCAGCCGAACTGGAGAAGTTGATCGGTCCGGCGGCCGCGGGTGATCGGGCGGCGGTCACCGAGATTCTCAAGATCGTGTATCCGCTGGTGCGGCGTTATTGCGCGGCCCGGATGAGCGGTGCGGGACACCTGCATGTGACGGCCGATGATGTGGCACAGGAGATCTGCCTGGCCACCGTGCAGGCGATTCCGCGCTACCGGGATCAGGGCAAGTCGTTCCTGGCATTCGTGTACGGCATCTCGGCCAATAAGGTCGCCGACGCGTTCCGGCGGGCACAGCTGCACCCGGCATACCCGGTGGCGGAGTTCCCGGACGAGCCGAATATGGAGGCCGGACCGGAGGAGCGGGCGATGCAGTCCGAAACTCGGGCAGCCACACGGGAACTCATGAAGGTGCTGGCTCCGACCCATCGCGAGGTGCTGGTCATGCGGATTGTGCTGGGGTGGACCGCGGCGCAGACCGCGGAGGCCATCGGCACCAGTCCGGGCGTGGTGCGGGTGATGCAGCATCGCGCGCTCAACAAGCTGCGCGCCGAACTGCGGGCGGCTTCATAGATGAATACCGCCCGCACCGAACACGTTTCGGGAGTCCGGCCCGGCAGGATCAGGCGGTTGCGCCGACCGGGCTGCCGAAACCGTTGACGCCGAGGGCTTTACGAAGATCGTCCTCGGCCTCCACGGAGGTGACGAACAGCAGTTCGTCCTCTCCTTCCAGGGGATCGTCGGCCTGCGGGACGATGACCCGCCCGCCGCGCAGAATGGTGACCAGCGCGGCATCGCGCGGCAGCTTCAGCGTGCGAACGGCCTTGCCCGCCAATGGCGTATCGGTGGGCAGTGTGATCTCGACCAGATTGGCCTGACCCTGGCGCAGGGTCATGAGCCGCACCAGATCACCGACCGAGACGGCCTCCTCGACCAGTGAGGCCAGCAGTCGCGGTGTCGAGACGGCGACGTCCACACCCCACGAGGTATCGAACAGCCATTCGTTGCGCGGATCGTTCACGCGCGCGACCACGCGCCCCACCCCGAATTCGGTCTTGGCGAGCAGCGCGAACACCAGGTTCACCTTGTCGTCGCCGGTGGCGGCGATGACCACGTCATAGGATTGCAGCCCGGCCTCTTCGAGCGTCTCCAGCTCGCAGGCATCGGCGTGCGTCCACACCGCAGTGGGTGCGGCGGTCGGATCGATGTGATCGAGGCGGCGCTCCAGCAGCATGACCTGGTGCCCGCCGCGCAATAGCTCCTGGGCGATGGATCGGCCGACGGCGCCGGCGCCCGCAATGGCTACCTTCATGACTAGTCCTCGCTAGCGGGGGGATTACCGGCCAGCGCGACGGCCTCGCCGACGCTGCCGGAGGTGGCGGCGATATAGACCATGTCATCGGCCTGCAGCATGGTTTTGGCGTTGGGCAGCATGCCCTGTCCGAACCGGATGAGGAAGGCCACGCGCGCGCCGGTGGCGCTCTCCAGGGATTGCACGGTGCGCCCGTACCACTCCTCGTGCAGTGGGATTTCGGTGACCGCGACGGTGCCGGTGGGGTCGCGCCAGGTGGTGGTGGATTGATCGGCGACCAGCGTGCGCAGGAACCGATCGGTGGTCCACGGCACGGTGGCGATGGTCGGAATGCCGAGGCGCTCGTAGACCGCGGCGCGTTTGGCGTCGTAGATGCGGGCGACGACGCGGTCGATTCCGAAGGTTTCGCGAGCCACCCGCGCGGAGATGATATTGGAGTTGTCGCCGGAGGAGACGGCCGCGAACGCGCCCGCCCGTTCGATTCCCGCGCGGGTCAGCACATCCCGGTCGAATCCGACTCCGGTAATGCACAATCCGGGGAAATCACGGCCGAGACGGAGGAAGGCGCTCGAATTCTGGTCGATCACCGCGACCTCGTGGCCGATGCGGACCAGGGCGCGCGCGAGTGAGGATCCCACTCGTCCACACCCCATGATCACTACGTACACCGTGCGAACCCCATTCCCGAAAACCGTGGTGTGCGGTCTGGTTCCCTCTTGTAGAAAACCACAGTGGTGGGCAACCGTACCGCTCGAGTTTTTCCCGAGGCACTTTCCCCCTCTTGTCGGTATTCAAACCGGAACTGGAAAAAGGTCACACCGCGGAGCGCTTGATACTCACGGCCTCCCTGCGCAACAGTACGGTCCGCGACGGCGCTCTGCCGCGCCGTGGACACGACCGGCCGCGCACTCCCTTATGCTCACCAAAGTGTCGAAGTTGACGACGGCCGCCAAACGCATGCTGGTTGGCCGCCCATTCCGTAGCGATTCCCTGGGGCATACGCTGCTGCCCAAACGAATCGCGCTCCCGGTCTTCGCCTCGGATGCTTTGTCATCGGTGGCATACGCGCCGGAGGAGATCTTCCTGGTGCTGTCGGTGGCCGGGCTGTCGGCCTACACGTACGCACCGTGGGTGGGTTTGGCGGTCGCGCTGGTGATGGCGGTGGTGGTTGCCAGCTATCGGCAGAATGTGCACGCCTATCCATCCGGTGGTGGCGATTACGAGGTCGCCACGAAGAATCTGGGGCCCACCGCGGGTCTGACCGTGGGTAGTGCGCTGCTGGTGGATTATGTGCTCACCGTGGCGGTGTCGATCTCCTCGGCGGCCTCGAATATCGGTTCGGCGGTGCCGTTCGTCTCCACGCACAAGGTGTTGTTCGCGGTCGCGGCGATCGTGATCCTGACCGCCATGAATCTGCGTGGTGTGCGGGAATCCGGGACGTTGTTCGCCATTCCGGTGTACGCGTTCATGATCGGCATGTTCGTCATGCTGGTGTGGGGTTTCTTCCGGATCGGTCTGCTGGGCGATCAGGTGCACGCGGAGTCGTATGGATTCGGGCTGAAAGCCGAGGAGGAGCATCTGCTCGGCCTGCCGCTGGTGTTCCTCATCGCCCGCGCGTTCTCCTCCGGCTGTGCCGCGCTGACGGGTGTGGAGGCCATCAGCAATGGTGTGCCCGCGTTCCGGAAGCCCAAGTCGCGCAATGCCGCGACCACGCTGTTGCTGCTGGGCAGTATCGCGATCGTCATGTTCATGGGGATGATCGTGCTCACCCAGAAGGTGGGTGTGGTGTACGCGCACAACACCTCCGATCTGATCGGCGCGCCGGCCGGATACGAGCAGAAGACCCTGGTCGCGCAGTTGGCGGGCGCGGTGTTCCACGGGTTCCCGGCGGGCTTCTACTTCGTCACCATCGTCACCGCGCTGATCCTGGTGCTGGCGGCCAATACCGCGTTCAACGGTTTCCCGGTGCTCGGTTCGATTCTGGCGCAGGACCGCTTCCTGCCGAGGCAGCTGCATACGCGCGGTGACCGGTTGGCGTTCAGTAACGGCATCATCTTCCTGGCGGGTGCGGCGATCGCGTTCGTGGTGTTCTTCGGGGCCGAGGTGACCAAGCTCATCCAGCTCTACATCGTGGGTGTGTTCGTGTCGTTCGTGCTGAGTCAGACCGGCATGCTGCGGCATTGGACGCGACTGCTGCGCACCGAGACCGATCCGACGCAGCGGGCGCGGATGAAGCGTTCGCGGGTGATCAACGCGGTCGGTCTCACCATGACCGCGACCGTGCTGGTGATCGTGCTGGTCACCAAATTCCTGGCGGGCGCGTGGATCGCCATCGTCACCATGGCGGCGATTTTCGGTTTGATGAAACTCATTCGGCGGCACTACGACACGGTCTCGCGTGAACTCGACGAGACCGAGTGGGATGGTGTGCTGCCCAGTCGCACGCACTCCATCGTGCTGGTCTCCAAACTCCATCTACCCACCAAACGGGCCATCGCGTACGCGCGTGCCACCCGGCCCGACACAATCGAGGCGATTACCGTCAATGTCGATGAACCCGATACCCGCGCGCTGGTACGGGAGTGGGAGCGCAGCGATATCTCGGTGCCGCTCAAGGTGATCGAATCGCCGTACCGTGAAATCACCAAGCCCGTGATGGATTACGTGAAGCGGATGCGCAGGGATTCCCCGCGCGATGTGGTGACCGTGTTCATTCCCGAATATGTGGTCGGGCATTGGTGGGAACAGTTGCTGCACAACCAGAGTGCGCTGCGATTGAAGGGCCGTCTGCTGTTCGAGCCGGGCGTCATGGTGACCTCGGTGCCGTGGCAGCTCACCTCCTCGGCCAAGGCGCGTGCCGGACGTGAGATCAGTGCCCCCGGTTCGGTGCGGCGCGGATACGGAGACGAACTGTGAGTAGCGGAGAAGATTGGCGCGGTTCGGTTTTCGAGGTTCGGCTCGGGCCGCCCGGACATGGTGGCTTCTGTGTCGCACGGCATGAGGGGCGCGTGCTGTTCGTGCGCCACGGCCTGCCCGGTGAACTGGTGCGCGCGAGGGTGACCGAGGATCGCGGTGGATCGTTCTGCCGCGCCGACGCCATCGAAATCCTGGAGGCGTCCGCGGACCGTATCGACCCCACCTGCCCGGTCTCCGGCCCCGGCGGCGCGGGCTGCTGCGACTTCGCGCATGCGAGCCCCGAGGGTCAGCGCGGTCTGAAAGCCGCCGTGGTCTCCGAGCAGTTGCGCCGACTCGCCGACTGGGAGACCGACTTCGAGGTCGAGGCCATCCCCGCCCCGGTGTACGGCGCGGCGGCGCGGCTCGGCGCGTTCGAGGCCGGCACCATGCCCGCCGCACTGGGCGGTGTGCGCGGCATCGCGGCCGGCCGGATTCGTGACTTCGCGGCCGGTCGTGTGAAAGAGATTGTGCCGCAGTCATATACGGCCGGTTGGCGATCCCGGGTGCGCTTGGTGGTGGATGCGAACGGCCGGGCGGGTGTGCACGGCTACCGCAGTACCGAGGTGATCGCGGATCTGCGCTGCCCACAGCCGATGGCCGGTGCCATGGAGGGTATCGCCGACCGCAAGTGGACTCCCGGCGCGGATCTTGTTGTGGCCGTGGATGGTGACGGTATGCGGCACTTGATCGAGTTGGCTCCGGTCGAGTCCGAGCGCGGTGACCGCAATGCGCATGGCCGGGGTGAACGCAATCGTGGTGGTCGTCAGGGTGGGGGTCGCGGGAGTGACCGCAGTAGTGCGGCCGCGCGTCGCGCCGCCGCGGCCGGTCCGCGCCATGAGCGACTGATCGATGGCAGTGGCCGGGCCGTTCAGTATGTCTCGGGTCGCCGCTTCGAACTCTCCGCCACCGGTTTCTGGCAGCCGCATTACGGTGCGGCGCAATGCTATTCGGATGTGGTGGGGGAGTGGGCCGATGCCGCCCCCGGTGCGCTGGCCTGGGATCTCTACAGCGGTGTCGGTGTCTTCGCCGCCGGACTGGGTGAGCGGGTCGGTGCGGACGGTGTGGTGCACGGTGTCGAGTTCGCGCGCACCGCGGTCACCGAAGGTAAAGCGGCACTGCGGGATCTGCCGTGGGTGGAGTTGCGGGCCGAGCGCGTCGAACGCTGGATTGTCGAACAGTCCGACACCACACCGGATGTCGTTGTGCTGGACCCGCCGCGTGCGGGTGCGGGCAAAGAGGTCATTGCCGCCCTGGGTGAGCGTGGCCCGCGTCGCATTGTCCATATCGGTTGTGATCCAGCGGCTTTCGCCCGCGATGTGGGGTTGTACCGCACTGCCGGTTACCGCCCCTCGGCGCTGCGGGTATTCGATGCCTTCCCCGGTACTCACCACGTGGAATGCATAGCGCTGCTGGAGCGCTGACCCGGATCGTATTGCGGCAGAATCCCTCTCCGTTTGCCCGCCGGAAGCGGGTCGTGCGGCACGGCCCGCAGGGCGTCGGCCAAGATAGCCGTCATGACTACGCTGTCCGACCCGACCCTCGCGGCGGTGGTGGAACTGATCTACGGCGATCAAGCCAAGTTCTACTCCCTCGAGGGGCTGCTCCTGAGCGTCGACCTCAAACGCCCGGAGTACACCGTCGAGATGTGGGTCAACAGCGACAGCTATTGGGGGCGATTGGTCACCCCCGTCTACGGTGCGCGCATGGCGGCGCTCGCCGGTAATGCCGACGCCGATCAGGCGCTGCTGAACCTGGTGGAGGTGACCACACAGAAGTTCCTGCGCGGGGAATCCACCGAGCGCAAACAACTTCCGCCCTGGCTGGCCACCTTGCGCGCCACGCTACTGGTCGACGGCTATCAGCTGCGCCTCGAAAAGGTAAGCGGCACAGCGGCAGAATCCAGTGTCCGCTGTCGCCTCAGACCCACCCAGCGCCTGCCCGTCGCCCTGGCGGAACAACTGGCCCTGATCGAGACCGAACTCGAATTACGCAGCCAGCAAACCCCTTTGGAACACCTACAGCAGGCCACCCGCGCCTTCTCCCGCCGCGACTACCCCACCTGCGAAGAACACCTGAGCACCGCCCTCGACCACCTCACCGCCTACGCAGCGGGCACCCAAGACCTCGACAGCACCAAAAACGTTCGCCACCTGATAGATACGAGCCGCCTCTCGATCCGAGCAGGCACCCGCCTACTCCGCGACCTCCGCCTACTCACCTCCCCGAACCCACACCCCCACCGCACCCGCGCCGACGCCACCCGCTTCCGCATCCAACTCACCGCCACCCGCGCCGCGACCCTGCTGTCCCAGATCGAGTTCTGATTCAGCCAGATCCGCGGCGACGAGAGCGGCGCCGCCCGCGACTACGAAATCAGTTGGGGTGGTTGAATTCTCCGTCATCGACACCTGCGGTGAAGGCGCTCCATTCACCGGGCGTGAAGACCAGTGCAGGGCCGGTCGGGTTCTTGGAGTCGCGGACGCCGACAGCGCCACCATCGAGGAAGGCGACCTCCACACATTCGCCGCCGCCCTGGCTATGGCTGCTCTTGAACCAGCGTGCGCCCGACAGGTCAACGTTCACTCTCATACTCCCTTGCCATCTTCCTGAGCATCTGTCGGCTGTCGGTGCAGTCGAGTGCTACGTCTCTGAGGCGGTCGAATGATCGCGAGAAGCTTGCCACGTTGTCCGCGTCCTCAATGTACATGTTGCCCACAATGCCCTCCAGGAACACAACAGGAGGCTCTACAGGCTCTCCACGTGCCGATTCTCCGTACTGAAGGAGGACGAAGGGCGGCATCGAGATACCGCCTGGAAACCTGGCCTCCGAGGGGAGTATCCGCAACTCGATGTTCTCCTGCGCTGATTCATCTGCGAGCCGTCGAAGTTGAGCAGCCATTACGGTGCGCCCGCCGGCGACTCGGCGCAGCGCTGCTTCACCGACGACCACATCCAGCTCAACCGGCTGGGTTCGCCGGCTGACGATCCTCTGACGCTGCATTTTCAACTGCACACGCCGCTCCCACTCCTCGGGGGGATCGGCCGGCCAAATCTGGCTCACCAGCGATCGGTCATACTCTGCGATCTGAAGTAGGCCGGGCACCAGATCAGGTTGGTACGTAGTGATTTTCGACGCAGCGGCCTCGAGACCCACATAGACATCAAAGTCTTTGGGAATCAGGTCGCCGTACTGGTGCCACCAGTTCTTGACGTTGGTCTGCTTTGCCAGGCCGACCAGTGCGGCGGCGAGATCCTCCGGCACGCCGTACAGGTCGCACGCGGCCTGTAGGTCCCGCGATTTGATGCGGGAGTTCTCCCCCTTCTCCAACCGTCCGAGACTGGTCGCCCCCATTTCTAGGAGCTGAGCGGCTTTTGTCTGTGTGTATCCGGCGCGGGTGCGCCACTCCAGCAGGTAGCGGCCGAGTTGGCGACGAGGCAGCGTCGAACCTGCGTCGCTGGTTGGCTGTGTCATTGGATCCTCCGGTTCGGGGAGGTTGGATTCACCGTTGCGGCGATATCTTCCCACCGGCGGCGGGGATCGTTCAGGGGTTTCGGGGCAGTTTCTTCGGTGCCACCGTTTCAGTGAAATCTTCACCGCCCTGGGGTGTGTCATAGAAATGCGCATCGGGCAGTCGGAGCGGGATACCCCGAGAACGGAGACACACAATGAAGTTTCGGCCGACCGCGATCGGATACCTGCGATCAGACATCAGCGGCGTGCGGCAAGCGTGGGATGAAGCCGAAATTCGTAGCACGGCAGCGCTATACGGCCCAAGGACATGGTGCGTGACGATCCTGGACTGGTCGCCCTGGTAATCGACGTCGAGCCGCTCAATGTGAAGGACGGTTGATCAACGTCATCGGGCACGCCCGCTGCTCAATTCCGCAAGTGCCGCAAATTCACAAATACCCTGTCTTAAGGGGGTTTTCATGCTCGTGCTGGCTCAGTTCATTGTCGTAGCACTGTCCTATATCGGAGTTGTCGCGGTTGTACGGTGGGCGATCTCCGAGGATCACTCGGACACTTCGCCAGTGCTTGACAGACATCTCCTGATCGCCCACGGCCGCCCATTCCATCGCATCCCGGTAAGCAATCTTCATCGCAAACACGGGCGGCATCGTGCCTAGGCACCTGGGCGGTCCGCGACACCGTCGGGCGAAAGCTGCACTGCCGAAGCCTGTCTGGCAGCGGTTCAGCCGAGTTGCCAGGTGACCTTGATCGAGGCGGAGAGTTCGCTTTCACCGAGTTCGACGGGAATCGGTGGGGCACCGGCTATATCGCTCTTGGCGGCGGCGAAAGCTATGCGGGGCATGGGGATTGAGGGGCCGGAGGTGTCTTCGGTGATCTCCAGGACCGGGCCGAGCCTGCGGCCTGCGCGGCGGGCGAACTGTTCGGCTTTGTCCAGGGCGTGGTCCCAGGCGGCATCGCGTGCCCGGATGAGCATTGTCTCGGGATCGCTTACGGTGAGGGTCAATCCGCCGAGGCGCACGTCGTCTCCGCCCGCGTCGACCGCGTGCGCGATGATCGCCGCTGGTCCGCTGGTCGCGTCGCTCTTCTCCGGTGCGGCGATATCGCGCAGCGTCACTGACAGCGAAGTGCTCGCGATGTATCCGACAACCTGCTCGCGATTGGCCTCGGTCCATACCGTGTCCGTGCGCACCGACAGTCCGCTGGTCGAGATATCGCGCCCCGGGACCTCATCCCTGCGTAGCGATTCGATGAGCGCGGTAGTGCGTTCCCCGGCCGCCGCGTACGCGAGTGCGACAGTGCTCGCCTTGGTCTCGATGGACATGGTCACTCGCATGAGATCCGGTGTGCCGGTGGCACTTCCGGAGCCGTAGATCGTAATGCTGCCGGTGTTGGTTCCGGTGCCGGTCACGGCGTCCTCCTGGTTGCTGATCGTGAAGTCACCTCGTCATCCCGGCGTGGTTCCGGCCGGGATGCACCGAAGCTGGAGCACGCTCCGATGCTACCGACGCCCACGTTTGCCCAGGTCGCGGCGCGCTGGTCAGACTCCGCCGTGTGCGGCGAGTGCGCGGACGGCGGCGTCGGCTTGGGCGTAGGCGGCGGTGGCGAGGCGTTCCAGGAGTGCGAGTTTCACTTCGGGGGCTTGGCGGGTGAGTTCGTCGAATTTGTCCGGGGTGAGTACCGCCAGGCGGACGGTGTTCTCGGCGTAGATGTCATTGCTGAATCGCGCTCCGGTGAGCAGGGAGATCTCGCCGAATGACATTCCGGGTGAGAGTGAGATGAGCCGGTGTCGTCTGCCGGTGTGATCCTCGAAGGTGAAGCGGACGCGGCCGTCGAGTATCAGGAAGAGTCCGGCGCGCGGGCTGTCGCGGGCGATGATGCGTTCGCCGCGCGCGATGGTGCGGATCTCGAATTCCTTTGCCAGCCGCTGCCTTTCCTCATCGGGCAGATCGGCCAGCGCGGGATGCTGTTCGATTCGCAATGCGGCCGACGGCGTGCAATCCTCGGGCCGATATTTGTCGATGATGAGTTGTTCGCACCATTCGGTGGCGCTGTCGCGGTCGGCGAATACGCGTCCGCGCGGGTCGCCCGGATCCAGACTCGATTCCATATGCCCGAGTTTGGCTTCCGGATCGACCAGTGCCACCCGGCTTCCGGCGGCGGCGAGTTCGGCTTGCAGATCGTCGAGCATGCGGACCGCGATCGCGCTCACATCGGCGACTTCGCGCAGATCCAATACGAGCGCTTCGAGATCTCCCGTAGCCGCGGTGGCCTCCACCGTGCGCACGGTGGATTCCGCGCCCGCGAACAGCAGATCGCCGTGTAGTTCGAAAATCTGTGCGCGCTCACCCCATTCGCGCAAAACCGCCAGTTCATCGGCGTCACGCCGCAATCGCGAAGGTGCTTCGGCCACGGTATAAGCGGTCCGAATTGCCGTATGCGCGGCCCGTGTCACATGCAGGAAGTGCAATCCGAGCCGATGCGAGAGCTCCCGGCACACCTTGACCCCGCGCACACTGCTGCCGTGTGCGTCCAATCGTGGTGAGTAGACGGCGATTCCGATCTGGCCGGGCAGGACGGCCAGAATCCCGCCGCCCACACCGCTTTTCGCGGGCAGCCCGACGGTGGTGACTCAGTCTCCGGCGGCGTCGTACATACCGCAGGTGGTCATCACGCTCAGTACCTGTTCGACCAGTGGCCGCGACAGCGCGCGTTCGTGTGTCAATGGATTCACGCCGTTATTGGCGAGCGTGGCGGCCATCACCGCCAGATCGCGGCAGGTCACGTCGATGGAGCATTGCCGGAAGTACCGGTCGACCGCTTCATCCGGATCGCCGTCGATGATTCCGGCTCCGCGCAGCAGATATCCGATGGCCCGATTGCGGAATCCGGTGCGCGCCTCGGAGGCGTACACGTCCTCATCGAGTTGAAGTTCACGCCCGGCGAATCGGCTGTAGCTGCGCCGTATCCGTGCGAATCGGTCGGCCGCGTCACGACCGTCGACCAGGGCCGCGGCGGCAATCGCGCCGGCGTTGATCATCGGATTGCGGGGCCGCTGGGTCTTGGGGTCGAGACTGATTTCGTTGAACGGTTCCCCGGTGGGCTCCACATCAATTCGTTCGGCCACGGCGGCGGGTCCGCGATCGGCCAATGCCAGTGCGTAGGTGAAGGGTTTGGAGATCGACTGAATTGTGAAGTGGGTGTCCAGGTCTCCGCTGCCGTATATCTTGCCGTCGGCGGTGGTCAGGCAGATGCCGAATGAATCCGGTTGTACCGCCGCGAGTTCCGGTATGTAGTCGGCGAGCTCACCGGAGGTGTCCGAACGGCATAATTCGTACACTTCATCGATGATGTTCGCCACCACGCCGTGCGACACGCGAGCTGGGCCGCCGGTGGCCGGAATTGGGGGGACCACGCGGCCACTGTATCCAGGTAATGTGTGTGGAGCCTCACATCTATTGCGGATGTCGCAGGTGGAGTTCAGTTCCTGGCGTTGGGGGCCGGTCGGGTCTCCGTAGACTGTTGCAATCACAGGAGACATCCGGAGGGAGCAATAGCCGTGGGAGTGCTTTCCCGGGTCGACATGCCCGAGGACCTGCGTCGGCTGTCGATACCGGAGCTGCGCGAATTGGCCGAGGAGATTCGCGAGTTCCTGGTGCGAAAGGTCGCCGTCACCGGTGGGCACCTGGGGCCGAACCTCGGCGTCGTGGAGCTGACCATCGCGCTGCACCGGATCTTCGATTCGCCGGCCGACCCGATCATCTTCGATACCGGGCACCAGGCCTATGTGCACAAGATCCTCACCGGCCGCAAGGACGGGTTCGACACGCTACGCAAGGGCGGTGGCCTGTCCGGCTATCCGTGCCGCGCGGAGAGCGCGCACGACTGGGTCGAGTCCTCGCACGCGTCGGCGTCACTGTCCTATGCGGACGGTCTGGCCAAGGCGTTCGGGCTGACCAGGCAGAAGCGGCATGTGGTCGCGGTCGTCGGCGACGGCGCACTCACCGGCGGTATGTGCTGGGAGGCGTTGAACAATATCGCCGCCGGGCAGGACCGTTCGGTGGTCGTGGTGGTCAATGACAATGGTCGTTCGTATGCGCCGACCATCGGCGGTCTCGCCGAGCGGTTGGCCGGGTTGCGTATGCAGCCTGCCTACGAGCAGGCTCTGGACGCCACCAAGCGCATCGTGCAGTCCATTCCGCGCGTGGGGGATTCGGCCTATTCGATGCTGCACGCGTTGAAGACCGGCATCAAGGACGCGGTGGCTCCGCAGGAGTTGTTCGGCGATCTGGGCCTGAAGTACGTGGGCCCGGTCGATGGTCACGACACCGTGGCATTGGAGGCTGCGCTGCGGCGCGCCAAGGATTTCGGTGGTCCGGTCGTGGTGCACGTGGTCACGCAGAAGGGCCGCGGTTTCAAGCCCGCCGAGGACCATGTGGCCGATCAGATGCATTCGGTCAGCCGCATCGACCCGGAGACGGGTGAGCCGCTGGGTGGTTCGTCCGGAACGAGCTGGACCTCGATCTTCTCCGAGGAACTCATCGAGCAGGCCGAGCAGCGCGACGATATTGTCGCAATTACCGCCGCCATGCCCGGTCCGACCGGATTGTCCCCGTTCGGAAAGCGCTTCCCGGAGCGCATGTTCGACGTCGGCATCGCCGAACAGCACGCCATGACTTCCGCGGCCGGTATGGCCCTGGGTGGTCTGCATCCGGTGGTGGCCATCTACTCCACCTTCCTGAACCGTGCGTTCGATCAGCTGCTGATGGATGTGGCACTACTCAAGCTTCCGGTGACGCTGGTGCTGGATCGCGCCGGAATCACCGGTGACGACGGTGCTTCGCACAATGGCATGTGGGATTTCTCGGTGCTCGGCATCGTCCCCGGTATTCGCGTGGCAGCCCCGCGCGATGGTGCCACCCTGCGCGAGGAGCTGGGCGAGGCACTGCATATCAGTGACGGCCCGACTGCCATCCGCTTCCCGAAGGGCACGACCTCGGAGGATATTTCCGCGGTCGAGCGCTTCGACGGCGTGGATGTGCTGCGGCTGCCCGAGGGTGAGGACGCCGGTGCGCAGTCGGCGCGTGGCGATGTACTGCTCGTCGCGGTCGGTGCCTTCGCGGACCTTGCCTTGAAGGTCTCGGATCTGCTGGCGGCCGAGGGTGTTTCGGTCACGGTCATCGACCCGCGCTGGGTGCTGCCGGTCTCGGACACCGTGGTGAAGCTGGCCGAGAACTACCGCCTGGTCGTGACCATGGAGGACAGCGGCCTGCACGGTGGTATCGGCAGTACGGTCTCCGCGCGCCTGCGTGCGGTCGGTGTCGATGTCGCCACGCGCGATCTCGGTGTGCCGCAGCAGTTCCTGGATCACGCCGCGCGCGCGCAGATCCACCACGACCTGGGTCTCACCCCGGGCGATATCGCGCAGCGTGTGCACGGCTGGCTGGGTAACAGCGCCGAGGCGGATGTGGCGATGTCCGAAGCCGAGGGCGGTAAGCCCATCTCGACCGCGAGGGCGCTCGCGGAGTAGTCGTATCCAAGAGCAGAGGCGGGCGGCATCTCCAGGGGTGCGGCCCGCCTCTCTCGTATCCGCCGGAACGTGTACGCCGCAGCACTTCTCGCGTAGATTCTAGAACCGGTTACAGTTTTCCGGTCAGGAGTTGTGCATGCCCGCAGAGGACCCCGCGTTCGTACTCGTCGAGAAGCCGCGCCCGGGCATCGCCCTGGTCACCCTCAACCGCCCCGAGCGGATGAACGCCATGGCCTTCGACGTCATGATCCCGCTGCGTGAAACCCTCGAGGCGGTCGCCGCCGACAACGAGGTCCGCGTGGTGGTGCTCACCGGCGCGGGCCACGGCTTCTGCTCCGGCGCGGACCTGCAACACGCGGGCCGTGTCCCCGGGGTCGAGGGCCTGACCAAAACCACCATCGCCCGCCGCTCCATGGAGCTGCTCAACAACGTCATGCTGACCATCCGCCGCATGCATCAGCCGGTGATCAGCGCCATCAACGGCGCGGCCATCGGCGGCGGCTTCTGCCTGGCGGTCGGCACCGATATCCGAATCGCCTCGGAGGACGCCTACTTCCGGGCCGCAGGCATCAACAACGGCCTGACCGCGGCCGAACTCGGCATCAGCTACCTGCTACCCCGAGCGGTCGGCACCACCCGAGCCTTCGAAATCATGCTCACCGGCCGCGACGTGGACGCCGCCGAAGCCGAACGCATCGGCATAGTCTCGCGCGTAGTCCCCGCCGACAAACTCCTCGAAGCCGCGTACGACACCGCCGACCAAATCATCCGCTGGAGCCGAGTAGGCACCGAACTGACCAAACGCATGCTCTGGAGCGGCCTCGAAGCCGGCAGCTTCGAATCTCACATGCAACACGAGGGCACCGCCCAGCTCTACGTCCGCCTCACCACCGAAAACTTCGAAGAGGCAATCCGCGCCCGTCGAGACCGCCGCCCCCCGATCTTCGAAGACTGACCGCGAGATCTGCGAATGACGGGTACCGCTTGATGTACACCACAGAAGCCTGCATCGAAGACACGAGCAACATCTTGATCGCGCCTGCGGCGTTGCGGGACAACGACTTGATCAGGGACTTCTTCGGGTCCACGGTCACACCGGAGGAACTTGCTTCCGGTTCACCCGACCTCACGCAGAAGACCGTCTACCTGTGTGGTGATGTTTCAGCGATCGGCGACCGCCAACTCGGGCGGCTGCAAGAGTGTTCGTCATCCGAGGGCTGTCACACGGTTACCGCGAGGACGTCGACGAACCGTGGACCCTCATCGACCTCGGCCGGGTTCCCGTCCGTGTGCACGGCGTCGGCGTGTTCTACCGCCGCTTCTTCGACCTCGGTGCCGACCACTTCGGGCGGATCCACGCGGAGCACGCGTTCCAGTCCTTGACCGAGTCCACCAAGCCTGGGACAGCGCATCGCAGCGGGATCTATTTAACGCCTGTCACGCGACGTGGTGGTGAACTGCATTTCCGACTGCTCCGCTGCTCCACGAACCTCTCGGGGCCGACCGAGAACTTCGGCCCGACCGATACGAGCATCGTCGAGGCCCTGAATCGTGAGGCCGCCACCGTCTTTCGGGATCAGGCACCGCTCAATCACGTCCTCGCCCAGATCTACCACAACACCCTTGCCGCGGCCGAGCGGAAGCAGTCCAAGGCCAAGATCTCGGCCCACGCGGACAAGACCAAGGACATGCCCGCCAGCGGGATCATGGCCTTCTGCACCTTTTATGACGGGCTCGACAAGCTGCGGCCCTTGACCGAAGACGCCTTCGACTACGGCGTGAAGAGTGCCAGCGGGCTGACCAAACTCCGCTTCCGCCTGAAGGATTCGGTCGAAGAGCGCGACGGGCTCCCCGCACAGTTCACCCTGATCCTCTATCCCGGCTCCGTCTTCTTCATGCCGCTGTCGACCAACCGCCTGTACACCCACGAAATCCGGCCTTCGACGTTGGACGTCGAATCGCTGCCGACCCGCCTGGGATACGTGGTGCGCTGCTCGAAAACCGAAGCCGTGCACAAGAATAGCCAAACATTTCTCGACAGGGCCGGAGACTTGGTGGAGCTGGGGCCGCCCACACCCGAGGGCATGGATGAGCTGCGCAGGCTGTACTCCCAGGAGAACAGGACCTCGTCCTTCATCGACTACGGCGACCAATTTCTCTTCAGCATGAACACGGGAGACTACGTTGCGCCCCGAGCCTAGGATCTCGGACGAAATCGTCTCGTACGCACTGCTTTTCGAGGAGGATCTCTTCGCGGAGCTCTCCGCCTCGGCACTCTTGGAAGACGTGGGAAAAGGTCGGCGAGGCGCCACGCTCACCAAGACCGACGGGTCGGGCGGCGTGCCTCTCGTCCGTACCACCACTCGATACGGCAGCCCGACACAGCACTTCCGGGCGGTGCATGACCGTCTGGCACAACGGATTCAGGAGGTAGCAGGGCTCTCGGTCGGCTTCAACAACGCACTCATCGAGAGCTACACGAACGCCTACGCCACCATGGGCAGCCATTCGGACCAAGCCCTCGATCTGGCCGACGAGTCGTTCATCGCCGTCTTCTCCTGCTACCGACACCCCGAAGCGGTCCCGCCGAGGAAGCTGATCTTCGAACCAAAGGGGTTGTCCGGCAAGACGTTCGAGATCCCCCTCGCCCACAACAGTGTCGTCGCGTTCTCCGTCACCTCGAATCGGCGACTCGTGCACAAGATCGTCCTGGGCGCGCCCGCCCGGGCAGCGGAGAACCAATGGCTGGGCGTGACCTTCCGGACGTCGAAGACCTTCATCCGGTTTCGCGAGGGACACGCCTACCTCCCGCAGGGTGCGCGCCTCACCTCGGCTGACGACGATCAGCGGCGCGAGTTCTACCGACTACGCCGACGCGAGAACAACGAAATAGACTTCGTCTACCCCCCGTTGACGTACACAGTCAGCGAGAGCGACCTGATGCCGCCCGTATGACCTCCGGTGCTTCCGATGGTGTGCGAGATCCGAGTGCCGGTCCGGAGATGCGATTCCATCGTCCACGCGACAGGCAGTCAGGTGTATTACCGGGCAATCCGGCCATGAAAGCCTCCGCGAAAACATGTTGGCGGACTGTGGCGACCACTGTTAGCCTTCCGGAGGCCGTGCGAGAGAACGAGGAGGTGGTACCCGTGAACGCAGTATCTACATGGGTGCTCCCCTCTGGGGTCACGGTCGGGCGATAGGTCGTCTGGGAGCGCCATCAGCACTCCCGAAAGGCACGACCAATGCAATTCACTTCTGAAAAGCGCCTCGATGACGGCGTCCTCGAGCGCGAATTCACCCTCGGCGAGATTCCCGGCATCCTCTGGACGCCTGAATCCGTATCCGCACCGACACCGCTGATCCTGCTCGGCAATCCCGGCGGACTCGGACTGAAGAAGATGTACCCCCGACTGGTAGCTCGGGCCCAGCACTCCGCGGCGCAGGGCTACGCCGCGGCCACCATCGAACTGCCCTGGACTGGTGATCGGCCCCGTTCGGCCGCTGCCGATCAGGCCCGCGCCGACCTGCGCCAAGTGCTGCAGGCCGGGGAGCCGGTCACCGACGACATCGTCGACCGGCTCATCCTCCCGCTCGTCGACAAATCGGTCCCGGAATGGCAGGCCACCCTGGACGCCCTGCTCGCGCTGCCCGAGATCGATGGCCCAGTCGGTTTCTCGGGAGGGGTGATCTCCATCGGTGTACGGCTCGCGCTGGTCGAGCCACGCATCTCGGCCGCCGTCCTGTTCGCCGGAAGTTTCGTGCCCCGCACCATAATCGAGGAGGCCCGGCAGGTCACCATCCCACTGCACGTCCTGCTGCAATGGGACGACGAAGGAAACGACCGGCAAATGGCCCTGGACCTCTTCGACGCCTTCGGCTCCAAAGAGAAGACTCTGCACGCCAATATGGGCGGCCACACCGGCGTCCCGCAGTTCGCGGGGGAGGAGGGGAACCGGTTCTTCGCCCGGCACCTGAAGTGAGACCGACCCGTCACGCCGGCAGCAGACGATAGAGCTGTCGGCCAGGCTGCCGCTCATCGAGGACGGGTCACGCCCCTCCTCGATGAGCGATGGCCGGCAGATCTACAACCACCTCGACTGTAGCGGTACCCAGTCAGCCTGTACCGCAGTCGATCTCACGGCTCAGATCGTGGGAACGCACGGAATCAGTTGGTCGGTCGCACGATAGTCTTTCGCGGCTTGTCTGGCGTGAGTAATTGCTTCGGCCGTCGATGAATCATTGTGTGGCAGTTCGCATACAGCGTCAGTTGGCGTCCGCCTGAAAACTCTTCTCGCTGGGTGACGGTGGATAACGAGCAGATGCCCTTCCCTGGCGAGGGAGTGGTTGTGCCGCGGTGCTGATTGGGCGCCGCGGCGCGCACTACTGGTTTGGCATTTGCCGGGGGTGGCCGAACCAATGGCGTGGTGCGATCTTGGTGGTGTTCGGTTGTGGCGTGCATGCGACAAAGAAGAGGTGTGGGAACCTTGGGTGCCGTACCCGGCTTTCGCTCCCCCCTTGGGTGCCGTCATCTCACGTACCAGCCTGGCTGGCAGGCTGTGGTTCCGTTCAGAGACAAAACATAAAAGAACAAGAACGAGAAAATGCGGGAACTCTCGGTCGGTAGACGCGTGGAGACAAAGGGCGTGAAATGAACGGCCCGATATTCTGAATCACTTTATATCACAACACATTTGGGGTTCTTCGGGGGCTATTTCGGCGGTAGAATTAGGCTATGAATCAGGGGAGGGAAACCGTAATCGCAGCCGGTGCTTCGGCACTGGGCGATGCGGCTGACACTCTTCTCGAAGCCTCACTGCTGGCGTTGACCGATGACGACT
>NZ_WJIC01000082.1 GCF_009649815.1 Nocardia sp. SYP-A9097 | reverse complement strand
CGACGACAAGGTGTTCCGAGCGCCCGAGACACTGATAGAACACACGATCGCTCGAGTGTTCACCGATGTGCTGGGTATCGACACGGTCGGTCTCGACGACTCGTTCTTCGCCCTCGGCGGCGACAGCTTGGTCGCGACCCGGGTTGCAGCGCGACTCGGGGCCGCGCTGAATACCGAGATTTCGGTGCGGCTGTTGTTCGAGGCGTCCACAGTGGCCGCGCTCGCGACCCACATAGAGCAGCATGCCGGGACGGGGCGACAACGCCCACCACTGATCGCCGGGCCGCGCCCCGAGCTCGTGCCGTTGGCACCGGCCCAACAACGGATGTGGTTCCTCAATCAGTACGAACCCGGCTCGGGGGCATACAACATTCCGATCGCCATTCGGCTGCGCGGCGAGGTGAATGTCGATGCCATGCGATTGGCCATGGTCGACGTGCTGCGCAGACACGAGTCTTTGCGAACGCGGTACCCGGACCACGACGGAACACTGATCCAGCTGATCGAATCCGCCGACGACGTCGACCACGAAATGACTTCGGTACCATTTCTGCCGAGCCAGTTGATCGCGATGGTAACCGAATTCGTCATCGAGGGCTTCGACGTGAGCACCCAGGTGCCGGTGCGTGCCCGATTGTTCCGTGCGGTCGGCAGCGAGGAACCTGAATATGTGCTGACCGTCGTGGTGCACCACATCGCCGCGGACGGCCTTTCCATGGCACCCCTGGCCCGCGACGTGACAACTGCGTACACCGCACGGATTCGCGGTGAAGCCCCGTCGTGGACACCACTGCCTGTCCAGTACGCGGACTACGCACTATGGCAACGAGCTACCCTTGGCTCGCCCGACGACCCGGAATCGTTGTGCGCCCAACAGATCCGATACTGGACCGAAACTCTGGACGGAGCTCCTGTGGAGCTTCGTCTGCCGTGTGACAGGCCGCGGCCGGTGGTGATGTCGTATCGGGGTGCCACTGGGAGTTATTCGTTGCGTGCCGGGTTGGTTGGTGCGTTGAAGGGGTTTGCGCGGCAGCAT
>NZ_WJIC01000081.1 GCF_009649815.1 Nocardia sp. SYP-A9097 | reverse complement strand
TGTACCGCACGGGTGATCTGGTGCGCTGGAATGCCCAGGGCGAGTTGGAGTATGTGGGTCGTAGCGATGACCAGGTGAAGATTCGGGGTTTCCGGATCGAGCTCGGTGAGGTCGGTGCGGCGTTGTCAGCGGTGGCCGGGGTCGAGCAGGCCGTGGTCGTGGTGCGCGAAGACCAGCCGGGCAGCAAACGGCTCGTGGGGTACGTGACCGGTGCAGTGGACGCCACGGTGGTGCGTTCGTCGGTGGGTGTGCGGTTGCCCGAGTACATGGTTCCCGCCGCGGTGGTGGTGTTGGACAGTTTGCCGTTGACGGTTAATGGCAAGTTGGACAAGCGGTCTCTGCCTGCACCCGATTATGCGGGTGAGAGATATCGGGCGCCGTCGACGCCGATCGAGGAGGTGCTGGCCTCGGTGTATGCCCAGGTTCTCGGGTTGGAGCGGGTGGGTGTGGATGACTCGTTCTTCAATATCGGTGGGGACAGTATCTCTTCGATTCAGGTGGTGGCGCGTGCGCGTGCGGCCGGTGTGGTGGTGAAGCCGCGCGAAATCCTTGTGCACAAGACGGTTTCCGCGGTGGCGCGGGTGGCGACGGTGCATACCGGACCGGTGGGTGAGGTCGATGATGGTGTGGGTGAGGTGTTTTCGACGCCGATCATTTCCTGGTTGGAAAGCGTTGCGGGCCAGGTTGGCGAGTTCAATCAGGCGTTGATGTTCGTCGGCCCCGAGGGCGTCGAGCATGCGGATGTGCTCGCGATTGTGCAGGCGTTATTGGATAGCCATGCGATGCTCCGGTTGCGGGTGGACGGGCATAGCGACTCTGAGCGTGATTGGTCGTTGACTGTCGGATCGCCGGGTTCGGTGCGTGCCGAGGATTGTGTGACAACGGTTTCCGAGTTGACGATCGAGAATCTTGTTGAAGCGCGCGGGAAGCTGGATATCGCCGGTGGTCGCGTGTTGCGTGCGGTGTGGGAGCCGACCGGTCGCAAGTTGGCGTTGATCATTCATCATCTGGCTGTCGATGTGGTGTCGTGGCGGATTATCGGTGACGATCTCAATCTGGGCTGGGACGCA
>NZ_WJIC01000080.1 GCF_009649815.1 Nocardia sp. SYP-A9097 | reverse complement strand
GCGAGTTCACCTTCGGACACGCCAAGCAGCTGGAATCGGTGCTGCGCGCGCACCTGCTCGCGTTGAGTTCGCGCGTGGATCTGTTGCCGGGCCTGGCGACGCGCGTGTTCGTCGATATCGACTCGCTGCTGCGCCCGGTCTACGGGCATCAGAAACAAGGCGCGTCCTACGGGCACACCAAGATCGCGGGCAAACAGGTGCTGCGCAAAGGACTTTCCCCACTGGCCGCCACGATCAGCACCGACCTGGCCGCCCCGGTCGTGGCGGGCATGCGGTTGCGTGCGGGCAAGACCGGCTCGGGCAAAGGCGCCGCGTCGATGGTCACCGCCGCCATCAACACCGCCCGCGCGGCGGGCGCCACCGGCCAGATCCTGGTGCGCGGCGATTCGGCCTACGGGACCCGCAAAGTCGTGCGCGCCACTGTGGGCGCCGACGCGAAATTCTCGGTCGTGATGACCCGAAACCCGGCCATCGACCGGGCGATCACGGCGATCGCCGAGGACACGTGGACACCGGTGAAGTATCCCGGCGCGGTCCGAGACCCCGATACCGGGGCATGGATCTCTGATGCCGAGGTCGCCGAAATCGGTTACACCGCTTTCGCTTCCACGAAAGACAAGACCACCGCGAGGTTGATCGTGCGACGGGTGAAAGACGCCCGCTACCCCGAGGCGTTGTTCCCGATCTGGCGGTATCACCCGTTCTTCACCAACTCCACCGAAACGACCGCGGACGCCGACATCACGCACCGTAAACACGCCGTTATCGAGACCGTGTTCGCCGATTTGATCGACGGACCTTTGGCGCACATCCCGTCGGGGCGTTTCGGGGCGAACTACGCCTGGATCGTGTGCGCCGCGATCGCTCACAACCTGTTGCGCGCCACCGGCATCCTCGCCGGCGGCGACCACGCCCGCGCTCGCGCGGGCACCCTGCGCCGCAGGATCGTCAACATTGCTGCCCGCCTGGCCCGCCCGCAACGCCGCCCGATCCTGCACCTACCCAGGCACTGGCCCTGGACTGCCGCGTGGCTCCTGTTGTGGGACAACACAATCGGCTACACGCCACCAATATCCGCCACCACCTGACCACCCCGGCCCACCAGCCCCGACCCGGAAACATACGTGGAAAAGCTGGGCAGACCAGCGGTTACCCCACACCCAAACCAG
>NZ_WJIC01000008.1 GCF_009649815.1 Nocardia sp. SYP-A9097 | reverse complement strand
GGAACCTTCTGGGCAACAGTGGATGTGGTAATTCCTGTTGCTACCAGGAGGTTCCGTTCCATCGGGCCACTTCCGGCAACCTCCCGCACGGTCTGTTCCCTAAACGATCAGAACCCGGACAGGCACTCAGTGTTGTGCGTTCAGGAACCCGATAGCGGTCGCGGTCCACCAGCACACCTGCGATACGAGTCCGGTGGTCGCACTCCACGCCAGCAGTCCCGGAGTGAGCCGGGCGTCCTCTTGACCGCGCAGCCGCCGGCTCAATGCCGTGGCCTGAATCCCATTGAGCGTCAACACCAGTACCATCACCAGCTTGGTCTGCGTCATGGTGGAGGAGAGGTTCGGCTCCAGCACGCACCCGCTGCCGACCAGCCCTGCCAGCCCCAGCCAGATCGGCAGATGTAGTCGGCTCATCCCCTGCAGGGTCTCACTCAGGGTGGTCCGCCGCGCCACCCATCGCAGTGCGAGCGAATCCGCGATCAGCACTCCGCCGAACCCCAGCACCAGCGAAGCCAGATGAATGAACAGTCCCGCGGTATGCACCGCCGGACTGATGTGCTGCGCATGCGCGGCGATCCACACCGCCCCGGCGAGTGCCCCGGTGGCCAGCAACGCGTATCCGCAGAACAGCCGCCAGGAATCACGCGTCGGCACCATTACGCGCCCCGCATCAGACTCTCCGAGCATGCCCAAACCTTCCACTAATTTAGGAAAGCCTAAGCTATTCACCCGTGAAAATGGAACTCGGCCAAATGCCCATTCGGCCACGCCGGCGCCCGGATCCGCGCTATATCTATTGCGGGCGCCGGTCGATGGGTAGCATTCGAGCACCAGTTGTGAAATCAATGCACTTCAGAAGGAGCTCGGCCATGCGCCCCATCCTGCGCGCCGGCGCCATCGCCCTGGGAATCGGCGCCGCCGCCCTCACCGCCGCCACCGCCTCCGCCGAAATCCCCCTCACCGACGCCCCCGCCACCGAAGTGGTCGTCACCCCCAACCTGGCATCTCCGAACCAGATCAGCGACGACTGGGCCATGTGCTCCAAGTCCTCCGGCTCCGCAGGCCACTTCCTCGCCTGCATGTAACCAGTTCCACCGGACCAACCCCCGCCTAAAAATCAGGCGGAGAGGGTGAGGGTGGTGGTGGCCGCCGCGTCGTAGCGGTCCCACACGATCTCGGTGAGCGCGGGGTGCGCGCCGATCACTTCGGCGTGCGCCAGGCCGGTGGCCGCGGCGGAGAGCCTATCGGTGAGTAGGCCCGGGGCGAGGAACCAGGGAGCTACCAGAACTCGATCGGCTCCGTGTGCGCGCAGCCGGGCCGTTGCCTCGACGACAGTGGGTTCGGTTGTGGCGAAGCAGATTTCGGTATCCCAGCCGGTGACGGCCGTCAGCCGCCGCGCGACCTCGGCGGTGCGGGTGTTCGCTGCCGACGATGAAGAACCCACCGCCGCGACGGCGACGCCCAAGCGTGACGCGGGTTCGCCCGACAGTCGTTCCAGGACACGGTCGCGCAGGGCAGTGACAAGCCGCATATCCGGGCCGAGGACATCGGCCTGAGTCAAGTGCAGGCGAGGGTGGCGGGCCGAGGCGGTGGCCAATATGCCGGGAAGATCCACTCGGGCGTGGAAGGCGCTGCCCAAGAGGAGAGGGACCACTACTGCATGCGAATGGCCCTCGGCGGCAACGGCATCCACGACCTGATCGACAGACGGCGCGTTCAGATCGAGGAAGGCGAGGCGTACATCGACATGAGGCCGCGTGGCGGCGAGCTGCTCCACGACGGCGTACATGGTCGCCGCCGAGCGGGGATCACGACTGCCGTGCGCCACCGCGATGAGCACGGGGCGCACTCGGTGTCCTGTCAGACGTGCGACCCAGTCCGCTGGAAGGGGTGCCGTGCCGCCCACAGTCTGCGGGCGAATGTTGTTGCGGTGCAGGGCGACCGGCAGCGGGGCGGTCGAGAACGCGCCGCTGCCGGGCGAACTCATGTCAGGCTCCGGCTTCCGTGCCGACCTCGACCTTGGTCAGGGCGTCGCCGACCAGGCCGGCGGCGAGGGTGTTGCCGCCCGCCGGGTCGATGAGCAGGAAGCTGCCGGTGTAGCGGTTGACGCTGTAGTCGTCGGCGGCGATGGGGTCGGCCACGCGGACCGAGATGCGGCCGATGTCGTTGAGCGCCAGCGACTCCGGGTCCGGGTCGGCCGAGAGGTGCTGTTCGTCGAAGCGCTCGATCAGAGCGCCGACGATCGCCTGAGTGGTGCGGGTGCCGTGCTTGAGCAGCAGGCGGGCACCGGCGCGCAGCGGCTTGTCGCCGAGCCAGCAGACCGTCGCGTCGAAGGCTTCGATCGGCTCGGGGGCGTCATCGGCGGCGACGATGGTGTCACCGCGGGAGACGTCCACATCATTGGCGAGGATCAGCGTCACGCTGCGTCCGGGCTGCGCCGAGGCCAGTTCGCCATTGGGGGTGTCGATGCGCTCGACGGTGGTGCGGGTGCCGGACGGCAGCACCAAGACCTCGTCACCCTTGCGCACGGTGCCCGCCGCGACCTGGCCCGCGTAACCGCGGTAATCCGGGTATTCGGCTGTGCGCGGCCGGATTACGTACTGCACGGGGAAGCGCAGACCGACCTCGTGGCGGGTGCTGTCGGCATCCACCGGTACCGACTCCAGGTGCTCGATGAGCGAGGGTCCGGTGTAGTACGGGGTGTTCGCCGAGCGCGAGGCCACATTGTCGCCGTGCAGCGCGGAGACCGGAATCTCCACCACGTCTTCGGGGGCCCAGCCCAATTTGGCTGTCAGCTCGGAGAATTCGGCGACGATGCGCGCGTACACACCGGCCGGATCATCGACCAGGTCGATCTTGTTCACGGCCAGCACCAGCTTCGGCACACCCAGCAGCGCCATCACCGCGGCATGGCGGCGAGTCTGCTCGATAACACCCTTGCGGGCATCCACGAGCAGGATCACCAGCTGCGCGGTCGACGCGCCGGACACCGTATTCCGGGTGTACTGCACATGCCCCGGGGTATCGGCGAGCACGAAAGACCGTGCGGGCGTGGCGAAGTAGCGGTACGCCACATCAATCGTGATGCCCTGTTCGCGTTCGGCGCGCAGGCCGTCCACGAGCAGCGACAGGTCCGGCGTGGACAGGCCCTTGTCGACCGAGGCGCGGGTGACCGCGTCGATCTGGTCTGCCAGTACCGATTTCGTGTCGTACAGCAACCGTCCGACCAGGGTGGACTTGCCGTCGTCGACACTGCCGGCGGTGGCCAGTCTGAGTAGGTCGGACATCAGAAGTAACCCTCTCGCTTGCGATCTTCCATGGCGGCCTCGGAGACGCGATCGTCACCGCGGGTGGCGCCGCGTTCGGTGAGCCTGGAGGCGGCGACCTCGGCGAGGATCGCCGCATTGTCGGCCGCATCGGAAATGATTGCGCCGGTGGTGGATCCGTCGCCGACAGTGCGGTAGCGCACCGACTTGACCGACAGCTCCTCACCCTCGGCCGGACCGCCCCAGACGCCCGGGGTCATCCACATGCCGTCGCGCTGGTACACCGGACGCTCGTGCGCGTAGTAGATATTCGCCAGCTCGACATTCTCGCGGGCGATGTACCGCCAGATATCCAGCTCGGTCCAGTTGGAGATCGGGAACACGCGCACATGCTCACCCGGAGCGTGCTTGCCGTTGTACAGGTTCCACAGTTCGGGCCGCTGCCGCTTGGGATCCCAGCGCCCGAAGGCGTCGCGCAGCGAGAAGATGCGCTCCTTCGCCCGCGAACGCTCCTCATCGCGGCGGCCGCCACCGAAGACCGCGTCGAAACGGTTCTCATTGATGGCATCCAGCAGCGGCACGGTCTGCAACGGATTGCGGATTCCGTCCGGGCGTTCGGTGAGCCGCCCGTCGGCGAGGTACTCCTCGACCGACGCGACATGCAAACGCAGCCCGTACTTCTCGACCACATGATCGCGGAACTCGAGCACCTCGGGCAGGTTGTGCCCGGTGTCCACGTGCAGCAGCGCGAACGGCAGCTTGGCGGGCCAGAACGCCTTGAGCGCCAGGTGCAGCAGCACCGTGGAGTCCTTACCGCCGGAGAACAGGATCACCGGCCGTTCGAACTCGCCCGCGACCTCGCGGAAGATATGGATCGATTCGCTCTCGAGCGCTGCGAGAGTGTCGAATTCGCCGTCGGCGAGGGTGGTGGATTCAGCAGTAGGAGCGCTCATGAGGCGTGCAACCCGCATTCGGTCTTGGCGAGGCCGGCCCAGCGGCCGCTTCGCGGATCGGATCCCGGTTCCGGCTTCCGTGTGCACGGAGCGCAACCGATGGACGGATATCCCTCTTCCACAAGGGGATTGACGAGAATGCCATTGGCCTCGATGTACTCGGCCATCTCGTCGTCGGACCAGGCGGCGATCGGATTGATCTTCACCAGGCCGAAGCCCTCGTCGTAGGAGATGAGGGGCGCGTTGGCGCGGGTGGGCGCTTCGACGCGGCGGATACCGGTGACCCAGGCGTTGTACGGCTGCAGGGACTTGGTCAGCGGTACCACCTTGCGCAGGCGGCAGCATTCGGCGGCATCGCGGGCGAACAGATCCTTACCGAGCAGCTGATCCTGTTCCGCCACAGAGTTTTCCGGCTGCACATTCACGATGTTCACGCCGTACACGAGCTCCACGGCGTCACGCGTGCCGATGGTCTCGGCGAAGTGGTAGCCGGTGTCCAGGAACAGCACATCCACACCGGGATGCACCTGCGAGGCCAGCTGCACCAGCACCGCGTCCTGCATATTCGACGCGACAATGTAATTGGAGCCGAAGTTCTTCTCGGTCCACTCCAGCAGTTCGTGCGCGGTGGCGTTCGGACCCAGGTCCTTATTGCCCTGCTCCACGAGGGCGCGCAGGTCTGCTTCGGCGAGTTTCGTTGTGGTCATTGCTGTTTCCTCCAACTACCGCAGGTCTGCCTCTTCGGCGCGGACAGCCCACACCGCGAAACGCTCACCCTCGTCACGGTTCTTGACGAAGTTGCGTACGACGCGCTCGATGTAATCGCCGAGCTCGGTGCTGGTCACCTTGTGCTGACGCAGCTTGCGGCCGAAGCCGCTGTCGAGCCCGAGGCTGCCTCCGAGATGAACCTGGAAGCCCTCTATCTGATTCCCCTCGCCGTCGTCGACGAGCATGCCCTTGAAGCCGATATCCGCGATCTGCGAACGACCGCAGGAGTTGGGGCAGCCGTTGATATTCACGGTGATGGGAACGTCGAGGTCGGCATTGATATCGGCCAGGCGGGTCTCCAGCTCGGGAGCCAGCACCTGGGACCGCTTACGGGTCTCGGTGAAGGACAGCTTGCAGAACTCGATACCGCTGCAGGCGAGGAGGTTTCGCCGCCAATGCGACGGGCGACCGTGCAGACCAAGGGGCTTCAGTTCCTCGATCAGCCATTCGACCTTGTCGTCCGGCACATCGAGAACGATCAGCTTCTGGTACGGCGTGAACCGAATCCGGTCGGAGCCAATGGATTCCACAATGTCGGCGACCTTGGTCAGGATGGTGCCCGACACGCGACCGGCGATGGGGGAGAAGCCGATGGCGTTCAACCCATTCCGCAGCTTCTGCACACCGATGTGGTCGATCGGCCGTTCCGGCTGCACCGGCGCGGGTCCGTCGATCAGCTTGCGCTCGAGGTACTCGGTCTCGAGGACCTCGCGGAACTTCTCGATACCCCAGTCCTTGACCAGGAACTTGATGCGCGCCTTGGTGCGCAGTCGCCGGTACCCGTAATCGCGGTACAGCGAGACGACCGCTTCCCACACATCCGGCACCTCGTCCAGGGGCACCCAGGCGCCGAGCCGCTGGGCGAGCATCGGGTTGGTGGAGAGTCCACCGCCGACCCAAACATCAAGTCCCGGACCGTGTTCGGGGTGATCCACACCGATGAACGCGATGTCGTTGATCTCGTGCACCACATCCTGCTGGCCCGAGATGGCGGTCTTGAACTTGCGCGGCAGGTTGGAGTATTCCTTCTTGCCGATGTACCGCTTGACGATCTCGTCGATGGCGGGCGTCGGGTCCAGGACCTCGCCGAACGATTCACCGGCGAGCGGCGAACCGAGCACTACGCGCGGGCAGTCGCCGCACGCCTCGGTGGTCTGCAGTCCGACCTCTTCGAGCCGCCGCCAGATCTCCGGCACGTTCTCGATCTCGATCCAGTGGTACTGCACGTTCTCGCGGTCAGAGAGGTCCGCGGTATCGCGGCCGAACTCGGTGGAGATCTGGCCGAGGGTGCGCAGCTGGCGCACATTGAGCGCGCCCGCATCGCAGCGCACTCGCATCATGAAGTACTTGGCCTCGAGCAGGTCGATGTTCTCGTCACCGGTGAAGGTGCCGTCATACCCCTGCTCGCGCTGGGTGTAGAGCCCCCACCAGCGCATGCGGCCGCGCAGATCGCTCTTGTCGATGGAGTCGAAACCCTGCTTCGAGTAGATGTTCTCGATGCGCGCACGCACGTTGAGCGGATTGTCGTCCTTCTTGCTCTGCTCGTTGGCGTTCAGCGGCTCCCGGTAGCCGAGCGCCCACTGGCCCTCGGACTTGCGCCGCACCGGCTTACCGGTGCGCTCGCGCGGCGCGACAGGCGCGTCCGAGTGCGGGCGGTCCGGACGCACGCGTCGTTCGGCCGCGGGACGTTCAGGCCGGGCGGGACGAGCGGATTCGGAACTATCGGCGTCGGTGCTCGACGTCATGGGGGTCGCTCCTGAAAGTCTTGCGGGCAGGCGGGAGGGGCTGACTCACGCCTCCGATATCAGCGAACCGGCGAGTTCGACGCCGCAGAATCGGCGTCGATCCGGGAAGAGGGGGAGCCGATCTACCGGAGGCTTCCGGACAGACAGCTCGCGCTGCAGACACGCTTGAAGTCGACATGGCGTCGCGCCACGAGTCGTACTCCAAGTCCGGTCATGGAGCTGATTGTGCCATGTCAGGCGGGTTGTTCCGACCGTCCGCCGATATTTTCCGGACTTTCGAGGGAAATCCCCTGGTTGGAAAGGGCGGTTTGTGACAACTGTCATAGATCAGCACGCGGTTGATCTTGGACGGTTGACCTTCACCGTACTCGAGGTTCCATGATGAGCCCATGAGCACCGTTGAACTCGACACCGCCGCCGAGACCGCAGCCATTCACGCCATCGTCGCCCAAGTCGCTGCCGCCCAGCGCGCCGAGGACGCCGACGCCTTCCTCGCGCTCTTCCACCCGGACGCCATCTGGACCACCGGAGGCGGCAAATTCTTGAACGGCCTCGACGAGATCTCCGAATTCACCCGCGCGGTGCTGCCCGGCGCGACCAAGGACGGCTACGCCACCTATGAGGCGTTCTTCATCCGCTTCATCCGGCCCGATGTGGCCGCGGTGAAGGTCCGCCAGCAGTACTTCACCCACGCCGGTGAACGCACCACCGAAGGCTCCCCGCTCTACGGCATGACCAAGGAGAACGGCCGCTGGCTACTCACCTTCTGTCAGAACACTCCCGTCGCCCATTGAGATCACCTGCAGCCAACCCGGCATCCGGATGAAACCCAAAGGGAGATACTCGGATTCGATATCGATCCGCAGACCGAGGTCGCTCGCCCAGCAGGCCAGGCCCAGCAGCGGCAGCGAGAACACGCCCTCGGGATCATGCCGCCAGGTATCGGTATCGAAGAACGCGCGATGCATCCGCAGCGCATTGCCCAGCTCCCACAGGAATCCGTCCGCATCACCGTCGGCGAGCCGTGCGAATACCTCGATCGAAGGCCGCAGCAGCTGATTCACGGGTTGCTGCGCCCCCGCCCGGCTGGTCGTATCCAAGCCCCGCGCCCGCTCACCCAACTCATCCGGCCCGTGCCGCCACGCCTCCTGCAGGATTCGCACCCACTCGTACTGAAATTCGTCGAAGGCATCGCCACCCGACTCCCGCAGTCGCGCAACGGGATACGCGACCACCTCGGCCATCGCCTCCGAATTGCGCCCGATCAGCGCCCAATAGAACGCGGCCCGCCACCCGCTGACCCGATCATGCCGATCGAACCCGGAGGTGATCCCATCGGCGCGGAACCGATCGGTAATCGTGTCCGCCGCCATCCGCGCATGCTGCCAGGTCATCACCTGTGTCGCATGCGGATCCCACACCAGCGACCGCGCCAACAACTCCCCACCGAACGACCGCGCGAAATTCGGCCCCTCGGGCCGCACCTCAGGCATCGGCACGTGATAGACCACCGGCGCCACCGACCCCGCGTCGACTACCTCGATGGCCGCGATATCGATAGCGTGCCGCTCCACCACATCGCCCGGCCGCTCATCCTCATCCCACATAGAAACCCCGTTTCCGCTGTTCATGCCGTGTTCCACCGGCTCGCCGCACCCGCGTTCCCGGTGAAACCGCCACGGCTGTCGCCGAATTCGGCCCCCGCCGTACAGCTCGGCCGACGGTCAGCATGCCACCACCGGCGCACCACCGCTCTTCAACGAGGGTGCGGGTGCCGCGGGCGAGGTAAGGCGCGTGCGATGTGACCTGGGCTACCGGGCACACTGGTGGGGTGAATTCCGCCGGTATCGCCGAACCTTCCACCGCAGATCAGCCTTCGCTGGAGCTGCGGGACTTCGGGGGCGGGCCGTTCGGGATCTACATTCACGTGCCGTTCTGTGCGACTCGGTGCGGGTACTGCGATTTCAATACCTATACCGCTGGGGAGTTGGGGACTTCCGCTTCGCCGCAGTCCTGGTTCGAGGCGCTGCGAGGTGAATTGGCCACTGCGGCTGAGCAATTCGCGGCATTCCCGAGTGCTCAGCCCGAGGTGGAGACGGTCTTCGTGGGGGGCGGCACGCCCTCGCTGCTCGGTGGCGACGGGCTGGCCGATGTGCTGACGGCTATTCGGGCGAACTTCACGCTGGCGGCCGATGCCGAGGTGACCACGGAGTCGAATCCGGAATCCACTTCGCCGGAGTTCTTCGGCAAGCTCCTGGATGGCGGGTTCACCCGGGTGTCACTGGGCATGCAATCCGCAGCCGCGCACGTGCTGAAAGTGCTGGATCGCACGCACACTCCCGGCCGGGCCGTTGCGGCGGCGCAGGAGGCACGGGCGGCGGGATTCGAGCACGTCAATCTGGATCTCATCTACGGGACGCCGGGCGAGACTGATGCCGACCTCGATGCCAGCCTCGACGCGGTCCTGGCCGCCGGAGTCGACCATGTCTCGGCGTATTCGCTGATCGTCGAGGACGGCACCGCACTTGCTCGCCGGGTGCGGCGCGGCGAGCTGCCCGCCCCCGATGACGATGTCCTCGCCGCCCGCTACGAGCGCATCGATTCCCGCCTCGAAGCGGCCGGACTGACCTGGTACGAGGTCTCCAACTGGGCCGCGAACGACCGCGCCCGCTGCCGCCACAACCTCGGCTACTGGGACGGCGGCGACTGGCTCGGCGCCGGCCCGGGCGCACACAGCCACATCGGCGGCGTCCGCTGGTGGAACGTGAAACACCCTGCGCGCTACGCGGATCGAGTCACACTGGGCGGCCTGCCCGCCGCCGGGTGGGAGCAGCTCACCGACGCTGAGCGCTACACCGAACGCATCATGCTCACCGCCCGCCTCCGCACCGGACTGCCCCTCACGGACCTCGACGCGGAGGGCCGCGCCGCCGCGAACCGGGTAGTCGCCGACGGCCTGGCCGACCTGGACGCTGACCGCCTGGTGCTGACCGATCGCGGTCGCCTCCTCGCCGACGCGGTAGTCCGCACCCTGCTCACCTAACCTCCTCATCCGCCCCAGCGCCGACCCCGTACTCGATATCGAAACGGCCGATCTCGCCGCCGCGATCCGGTGTTGTCTCGAGAATCCGGCCGTGCCCGGCCATCACACCCCGTGTCGTAGTTGCACACCCCGTGTAAGGGGTGTGCGGCCATTACGAGGGGTGTGATGAGTCATACCCTCGGCGTGGAGCGCCAGAGTGCGGGGTCGAGCGGATCGTGCGGGTGGGTGGCGGCGGAGTGCAGGCGGGCGAACCAGGTGGTGGGGTTGTCGAGGTCGGACCAGGTCCAGCGGATGACCCGCAGGCCCAGGGCGCGAAGGGCGTCTTCTCGGAGCTTCTCGGCGATTACGACCTCTTCGGGTGTGTGGTCACCACGAATCTCCTTGTGGTACTTGATCATTCCGTCGAATTCGCCAATCAGGCCGAGTTCCGGCCAGAGGTAGTCGACGCGGGTGGTTCGGGTGCCGTAGTCGGCGAAGATGATTGCCTGCAGTTCGGGGGCGGGCAGGCGCGAGTGTATGAGCTGTACGCGACTTCTCGATTCGCCGACGCTTTCGGACCGGCCGTCGAGGAACTCGACTACTCGGCGGGCGGCGGGGCAGCCCTTGCGACCGGTTGCCTGGTTCACCTGGTCGAGCAGTTCGATCCTGGTGGTTTTGCCCGAGCGGAGGGCGGCATCGCCAATTACGACCGCTTGCTCGAACGGCAGTGTCCGGGCGAGGTCGATGACGGTGCGCGGCGCGGTGGTGACTCTTATTCCGTCGACCTCGGTGTAATCGCCCGGGGGTAGACGAGCGGCATGAACCGTCAGATGGCGGTGGGTCCTGCCGCCTGTGCGACGGTCGCGCAGCACGTGCACTCGGGACAGGGGAATGGCCCAGACCGGTATGTCGTGAACTATTGCCGCGGACACGTGCGAGACCACCGCCTCGGGACTGTGCCACGCCCATGATCATGCTGCACGGGTGGCCGGGGTCGGTGTTGGAGTTTCTGGAGGTGATCGAACCGCTCACCGATCCCGAGGATGGCAGTCCAGTATTCGATTTGATTATTCCGTCCCATCCGAATTTCGGATTCTCCTGTCCCACAACGGATTCCTGGTGGGATAGCACCCGCACCGCCCGTGCTTACATCGAACTCATGCGGCGCCTGGGTTATCCGCGTTATGCCGTGCAGGGTGGTGACTATGGCGCGTTCATCGGACCGGATCTGGGTCGGCTCGGCTCGGCGAGGATCGGGTGATCGGCGTGCATGTCAATGCGGCCACCTGGGGGTTCATGCCGCACGGTCAAGTTCCGGACGATGTTGCTGCGACCCTCACCGATCTGGAACGCGAAAAGCTCATGCTCATAGGCGAATTCCTCATCGACGGGAGCGGCTACTATCGGATCCAGGGCACTCGTCCGCACACTCTCGGCTTCGCCCTGGCGGATTCGCCTGCGGGACAACTAGCTTGGATAGTCGAGAAGTTCCATGCCTGGACCGGGAAACAGGGCACCCTCGAGGAACGGGTCGACCGCGATCACATGCTCGCGAACGTATCCGTCTACTGGTTCACCAATACGGGCAGCTCCGCGGCCCAGATGTATTACGAATCACTGCATTCCCCGCAGTACCCGACCCGCTCCCGTGTCCCCACCGCGGTCGCCAATTTCCAAGGCGATCCGGCCATCCGCCGCTATGCCGAACAGCTCAATCCATTGTTCGCTGGACCGAGTTCGACACCGGCGGCCACTTCGTCGCAATGCAGACCCCGGCCCTGCTCATCAACGACCTCCGCGAGTTCTTCACCGACTTGCGCGGCTGACCGCACGCGGGCAATTCGCGGACGGGCACCTAAACTGGGTCTGGAACATCCGGGAATCCCCTGCGCACACGCCTACCGCGGCATGTACGGCGACCCGAAGGCGAAGCGAGGAGGTGGGGCCGATGTCGACCACGGAGCAGCGGCGGCTCGAGGTCCTGCGAGCGATCGTCGCAGACTACATTTCGACCAAGGAGCCGATCGGCTCGAAAACGCTGGTGGAACGGCACAATCTGGGTGTCTCCAGTGCGACCGTGCGCAATGACATGGCGGTGCTCGAGGCCGAGGGGTACATCACTCAGCCGCACACCAGCTCGGGGCGCATACCGACCGATAAGGGCTATCGGCAGTTCGTCGATCACATCTCCGAGGTCAAGCCGCTCTCGAATGCCGAGCGGCGGGCGATTATGGAATTCCTGGAGAGCGGCGTCGATCTCGATGACGTACTCCGCAGGGGTGTGCGGTTACTCGCGCAGCTGACCCGGCAGGTCGCCATGGTGCAGTACCCGACGGTGTCAGCTTCGATCGTCCGGCATATCGAGGTCGTCGCGCTCAATCCCGCACGCCTGTTGCTGGTGGTGATCACCGATTCCGGTCGCGTCGATCAGCGTCTGGTCGATCTGGGCAATGTGGTCGGTGACGACGATCTGGGCGCATTGCGCGCCATGCTCGGCAAGTCCATGGAGGGCAAGCGCCTGGCCTCCGCCTCCGCCGCGGTGGCCGAACTACCCGAGCACTCCACCGGCAAGCTGCGCGATGTCCTCATCCGCGTCTCCACGGTGCTGGTGGAAACCCTCGTCGAACATCCCGAGGAGAGACTGGTGCTGGGCGGCACCGCGAACCTCACCCGCAATGCCGGAGACTTCGCCGGGAACGGATTCCCGGGGTCCCTGCGTTCAGTGCTGGAGGCCCTCGAAGAACAGGTCATCGTGCTGAAGCTGCTGGCAGCCTCGCAGCAACCAGGTACCGTGACCGTGCAGATCGGGGAGGAGACCAAGGTCGAACAAATGCGTGGGACGGCGGTGGTGTCCACCGGATACGGGATGCCCGGTACCGTTCTTGGCGGCATGGGGGTGCTGGGCCCGACGCGCATGGACTATCCGGGGACCATAGCCTCGGTGGCGGCCGTGGCCCGGTACATCGGTGAGGTGCTCGCCGAACGGTGAGCAAGCGGAGAGACGAAACAGGACTAGAGAGCACAAGTGGCACGGGACTATTACGCACTGCTCGGCGTCGCACGCAACGCGACCGACCAGGAGATCAAGCGCGCCTATCGAAAGCTGGCGCGTGAACTGCATCCCGACGTCAACCCGGAACCGGAGGCGCAGGAGCGGTTCCGCGAGGTGTCGACCGCCTACGAGGTGCTGACCGACGCGGAGAAGCGCCGCATCGTCGACCTCGGTGGTGACCCCATGGAGTCCGGCGGCGGCGCGGGCGGATTCTCCGGCGCGGGCTTCGGCGGCCTCGGCGATGTGTTCGAAGCCTTCTTCGGCGGGATGAACACCTCCAATCCGCGCAAGCCGCGCGGTCGCGTTCAGCCCGGCGCGGATTCGCTGCTGCGCACGCGACTGTCGTTGCAGGAGTGCGCGGTCGGGGTCACCAAGCATCTGACCGTCGACACCGCCATCCTCTGCGACGTCTGCGTGGGCTCGGGCACCAACGGCAACTCCAAGCCGGTGCGCTGCGAAACCTGCGGCGGCGCAGGCGAAGTGCAGACGGTGCAGCGGTCCTTCCTGGGGCAGGTCATGACCTCGCGGCCGTGCCCGACCTGCCGTGGTGCGGGTGAGACCATTCCGGACCCCTGCCACAAGTGTGGTGGCGACGGTCGCGTGCGTTCGCGTCGTGAGATCGCCGCGCCGATTCCGGCCGGTGTGGCCAGCGGTATGCGCGTGCGCCTGGCCGCACAGGGCGAGGTCGGCCCGGGTGGCGGTCCCGCCGGTGATCTGTACGTCGAGATCGTCGAGCAGCCGCATGACACCTTCGTGCGCGACAGCGACGACCTACACTGCACCATTCGCGTGCCCATGGTGGACGCGACCCTGGGCACCACGGTCGTCATCGACACCATCCTGGACGGTCCGGTCGAGCTCACCATCCCGCAGGGCACCCAGCCCGGCGAGGTTTCGGTGCTGCGCGGCCACGGAATGCCCAAGCTGCGCGCAAACTCTCGCGGTGACCTGATCGCGCACCTGGACATCGTGATTCCGACCAAGATGGACTCCAAGCAGTCCGATCTGCTGCGCAAGTACAAGGCCATGCGCCCGAACGAGCGCACCGAGGTGCTCTCCACCCAGTCCGAGCACAACAGCGGCCTGTTCGCCCGGCTGCGCGCCTCCTTCAGCGGACGCTGATCCGTTGGCCGCCACCGTCTTCTACCTCGACGAGATCCCCGAACCGGGTGCCACCGCCGTCCTCGACGGCCCGGAGGGTCGCCACGCGGCGACCGTCCGGCGCATCCGCGTCGGCGAGCCGATCACGCTCTCCGACGGCAACGGGTTGCTCGCCGACTCCGAAGTGGTTGCGGCCCAGAAGGACCGCCTCGAACTGAAAGTCCTGGACCGCCGCATCGCCCCGCCCGCGACCCCGCAGGTCACGGTGGTCCAGGCCCTCCCCAAATCCGAGCGCTCCGAACTCGCGGTCGAACTCATGACCGAGGCCGGTGCCGACGCCATCGTCCCCTGGCAGGCGATTCGCTGCGTCTCCAAATGGGAGAACAAGGCGCACAAGGCTGTTGAGAAATGGCGCACCGCGGCCAAACAGGCAGCCCGCCAATCCCGCCGCCCCTACATCCCGGACGTCGCGGACCTGCACACCACCCGCGAACTCCTGAACCTGGTGCGCGAAGCCAAATCCCACGGCGCGATCGTGGCGGCCCTGCACGAATCCGGCGAAACTCGGCTCACCGAACTGTCTTTCGACGGTGTCCCCGAGGTGATCCTGATCGTCGGTCCCGAGGGCGGCCTCGACGACTCCGAACTGGCGGCTCTCGCCGAGGCGGGCGCGGACATCGTCCTACTCGGCCCGACGGTCCTGCGCACCTCCACCGCGGCAGCCGTAGCCCTCGGCGCATTAGGCGCACTGACTCCCCGCTGGTAGCCGGTTACCGGGTGGTGAGTGTGGCTACGAGGCCGCCTGCCAGGACCACCAGCACCGCGACATACGCGGCGAGCCCGGTCCAGCCGAAGTGGCCGTAGGCGAGGCCGCCGACTCCACCGGCGATGGAACTCCCAAGGTAGTAGGCGCACAGATACAGTGCCGAAGCCGCGGCGCGATTACCGGTGGCCGCCGCTCCCACCCAACCGCTCGCCACCGCGTGCACAGCGAAAAAGCCTGCGGTGCAGAGTAATACGCCGAGCAGGATGATGGGCAGCATGTCGGGGAGGGTCAACAGCAGGCCGATGCCCATGGCGATCAGTCCCAGCGTCAGCACCCGGGATCGCCCGAGTCGGTTGGTCATCCGGCCCGCATTCGCTGCGGTGGCTGTGCCCGCCAGATACAGCACGAACACCAAACCCACTGTGGCGGCGGACAATCCGAACGGTGCACGGGTGAGTCGATAGCCGAGGAAGTTGTACACGGACACGAAGCCGCCCATCATGACGAAGGCGAGCCCGAACAGTGGCAGCAATGTGCGATCACGCAGATGACCGGCGAAATCAGCTGCCACCCTGCCGATTTCGAGCCGCCGCGCATCGAACCGGCGAGACGGCGGCACCATCCGCACGAATATCCCGGCACACACCGCGGCCGCCACTCCGATTGCGGCCAGACCCCAGCGCCACGACCCCACTTCGAGCGTGAACGCCGGAATGAGTCTCCCCGTCAGCCCGCCCAGACTGGTGCCCGCGACGTAAATGCCCATGGCCGAACCCAACCCGGCCGCACCGATCTCCTCGGCCAGATAGGCCATCGCCACCGCGGGCACTCCGGCGAGCACCACTCCCTGTATCGCCCGCCCGGTCAGCAGCACGTCCAGAGTCGGGCTGAACGGCAGCACCAGCCCGATCACAGCGGCCGCCCCGGCCGAGCCGATCATCACCCGCGTCCGCCCGAACCGGTCGGACAGCACGCTCATCGGCACGATCGCCACTGCCAGCAGCCCGGTCGTCAGCGAAACCGCCAGCGCCGCGCTGGCCGGGGTGGCCCCGAACTCCGCCGACAGGCTGGGCAGCAATGCCTGCGCGCTGTACATCGAAGCGAACGTGGTGAGCCCGGCGGCGAAGAGCGCGACCGTAATTCGACGCTCATGGGCCTCGGTGTCGGCGGGAGCGATGGCGGCGGTGGTCATTCCCCGAGCATGGGCGCACGGCTTTTCGAAAGGAAATGCATAATCAGAACCAAGTTGATGCGATAGCGGTATTAGTGGAGCTAACGGGCGGAGGGCCTCCATGGCGAGTGACGATCTGCACTGGTTCATTGCGCTCGCCGAGCTCGAGCGGGTGGGCGCGACCGCCGAGCGGCTGCACCTGACGCAGCCGACCTTGTCGCGCATGTTGGCTCGCCTGGAGCGTCGACTGGGCGTTCAGCTCTTCGACCGGCATGGAAAACGGTTGACGCTCAATGAGTTCGGGCGCGTCTACTATGAGCACGCCCGCCGGGCTCAGGGTGAACTCGACTCCGCCGCAAGGGAACTCGCGGATCTGGCGCATCCGGCGAAGGGTGTGGTGCGGCTGGCGTTTCAGCATTCGCTGGGCGCGCGCGTGGTGCCCGAGCTCATTGCGGGCTTCCGGCGGGTCTCCGGGCGGATCGGCTTCACCTTGCAGCAGGATGCCGCCGATGCGGTCACCGCCGCGGTGCTGGACGGGAGCGCGGACCTCGGCATGGTGTCGCCGAGACCGGCGGAGGCCGAAATCGGCTGGCGGCCACTGCTGCGGCAGCGGTTGGCCCTGGCCGTGCCGCCGGATCATCGACTGGCCGGCCGACGGCAGGTACGCCTCAGCGAGGTCGCCGATGCCGAGTTCATTGCCATGCATCCCGGCTTCGGTATGCGCCGCGTACTCGACGAGCTTTGTGCCGCAGCGGATTTCCGGCCTCGCATCGGTTTCGAATGCAGCAATCTCGGCACCATCGCGGGCCTGGTGGCGGTGGGGTTGGGGGTCTCGATTCTGCCGCTGGAGCATCCGCTTGCCGGTGGGCCGCAGCCGGATCCGGCGCTGGTGCCGCTGGTCGATCCGGAGGCGATGCGAGAGGTCGGGTTGATCTGGCGGACGGGTGCTGCCCCGTCCGAGGCGGTGCGGCGGTTCCGGGATTTCACTTTCGAATGGGCACATCCGCAGGTCGGACCCGCATAACGCATAGGCGGCGGCGATGCGGCGTTCTCGCCTCACCCCTGCTGGTAGCGGCTTATTCACTGGGCGGTGTCGGTGGGCGGCGGTAAACTTCCATCAAGATGTGAAGCTCGAGACCGGGAAGCAGGCTATAGCCACTTTTGAGTACACCAGGCAAAATCGGCAACCAGAGCACCCCAACAGTCGGTATCGGCACCGACGACAACGGGTCCGGACCGGCGGGTCGGACCGTTCGCTCCAGCATCGAATTGGCACCGGAATCGGTGTTCGGATTCCTCGGTTCGGCTGACGAGAACCTGCGTGAACTCGAGCGCCTGCTCGACGCCGACATTCACGTACGCGGCAATTCCGTCACCCTGACCGGTAAGCCCGCCGATGTGGCACTCGCCGAACGCGTTATCGCCCAGCTGGTTGCCTTGACGGCGCGGAACCGCCAGGTCAGCCCGGAGGCGGTGCGGCACACCTACTCCATGCTCACCGAGGGCTCCTCGGACTCTCCGGCAGAGGTGCTGAGCCTGGACATTCTGTCCCGGCGCGGCAAGACGATTCGCCCGAAGACGTTGAACCAGAAGCGATATGTCGATGCCATCGACAATCACACCATCGTGTTCGGTGTCGGCCCGGCCGGTACCGGCAAGACGTATCTGGCAATGGCCAAGGCCGTGCAGGCATTGCAGAGCAAGCAGGTCACCCGGATCATCCTGACGCGTCCGGCGGTCGAGGCGGGTGAGCGGTTGGGCTTCCTGCCCGGCACGCTCAACGAGAAGATCGACCCCTACCTACGCCCGCTCTATGACGCGCTCCACGACATGATGGATCCCGAGGCGATCCCGAAGCTCATGGCCGCGGGCGTCATCGAGGTCGCGCCGCTGGCGTATATGCGTGGTCGCAGTCTCAATGACGCGTTCATCATTCTCGACGAGGCACAGAACACCACCGCCGAGCAGATGAAGATGTTCCTCACCCGTTTGGGCTTCGGCTCCAAGATGGTGGTGACCGGCGACGTCAGCCAGGTGGATCTGCCGACCGGCGCACGCTCCGGATTGCGTGCGGCGACAGAGATTCTCACCGATATCGACGATATCGAGATCTCCTACCTGACCAGCAGCGATGTGGTTCGTCACCGGCTGGTTGGCGAGATTGTCGACGCCTACGACCGGTATGAGAACGACAGCAGCCCGCAGGTGGCGCACTATCCGGGCAACCGCGCGCAGCGGCGTGCCGCGAGCCGGGAGGGGCGTCGCTGAACTCGGCCGATAGGCTGAGCGGGTGAGTATCGAGATCGCCAACGAATCGGGTATCGAAGTATCCGAAGAGGAACTGGTCAGCGTCGCGCGTTTCGCGATCGGTCAGATGGATGTGCATCCGGCCGCGGAGCTGTCGATGGTGCTGGTCGATCTCGACACCATGGCGGACCTGCACATGCGCTGGATGGACCTACCGGGTCCGACCGATGTTATGTCCTTCCCCATGGATGAGCTGGAGCCGGGCGGGCGGCCCGATGCCGCCGAGCCCGGCCCTTCCATGCTCGGCGATATCGTGCTCTGCCCGGAGTTCGCGGCCCAGCAGGCCGAAAAGGCCGGGCACTCCATGGATCACGAGCTCGCGCTGCTGACCGTGCACGGCGTCCTGCACCTCCTCGGCTACGACCATGCCGAGCCCGAGGAGGAGAAGGAGATGTTCGCCCTGCAGGCCTCACTGCTGGAGGGATGGTACGAGAGCCTGCGTGAGGCGCAGGTGCGCGCGGAGCTCGCCGAGCGGGATCGGCGGCTGCTGGGTAAGACGGGGTTCACCGATTCCGGTGACCCGCTGGATCCGGCGTGAATTCGTTCGTCCTACTACTGCTGGCCATAGTGCTGGTTCCGGTCGGCGGCGTTTTCGCGGCGCTGGATTCGGCTTTGAATACGATTTCCCCTGCGCGCGTTGATGATCTGATGCGCGCCGATCGCACGGGTGCGGCGCGACTGGCGCGCATCATCGCCGATCGGCCGCGCTATGTGAATCTCATGGTGCTGCTGCGCGTGCTGTGCGAGATCAGCGCCACGGTGTTGCTGGCGGCGGTACTGCTGGATTGGCTGCCCGAGGTGGCGGCGCTGGTCATTACCGCGGCCGTCATGGTGCTGGTCGACTATCTGGTGATCGGTGTGGGTCCGCGCACGCTGGGCCGCCAGCACGCGTATTCGCTGGCCCTGGGCGCTTCGCTGCCGCTACAGGCAATCGGCACGCTGCTCGGTCCGATCAGCCGCCTGCTGATTCTGGTCGGTAATGCGATCACTCCCGGTAAGGGATTCCGCAACGGCCCCTTCTCTTCCGAGATCGAACTGCGCGAGGTCGTGGACCTGGCCGGTGAGCGCGGCGTGGTGGACGACGAGGAACGCCGGATGATCCAGTCGGTGTTCGAACTCGGCGAGACCGCGGCCCGCGCCGTCATGGTGCCGCGCACCGAGATGGTCTGGATAGAGTCGGATAAGACTGCGGCGCAAGCGATGTCGCTGGCGGTGCGGTCGGGTCACTCGCGAATCCCGGTGGTGGGCGAGAACGTCGACGATATTCTCGGCGTCGTCTACCTGAAAGACCTTGTGCCGTACTCGGATCGGGCCAAGAAGGTACGAGTGCGTGAGGTCATGCGCGCCGCCGTCTTCATGCCCGACTCCAAACCGCTGGACGCGTTGCTGGACGAAATGCAGCGCCGCAGAAACCATATGGCCGTTCTGGTCGACGAATACGGCGGCATCGCCGGACTGGTCACCATCGAGGATGTGCTGGAAGAGATCGTCGGTGAGATCGCCGACGAGTACGACACCGATGAGACCGCCCCCGTCGAGGAGATCGGACCGGGCAAATACCGTGTCTCCGCACGACTTCCGGTCGAGGACCTCGGTGAACTGTTCGGCATGGAGATCGACGACGAGGATGTCGACACCGTCGGCGGCCTGCTCGCGCACGCGCTGGGCCGTGTCCCGCTGCCGGGCTCCAAGGCTGTAATCCACGGCCTGCACCTGCGTGGTGAAGGCGGCTCCGACGCGCGCGGCCGGGTGCGAGTGCACACCGTTGTGGTGCGCCGCCCCATTGAGAAGACCAAAAACGAAGCGGCCGAAGGGAAACCGGACGGCGCACACGAAGAGGGAGAAGTCGATGACTGAGTTGGACGCGGAGGACGACAAACTGTTGATCCTCGCGCGCGGCGCGATGGGCCGCACCGGTGGTAGCGCGGGCGCGGCCATCCGGGATACCGACGGGCGCACCTATGCCGCCGGTGAAGTCGGGCTGGCCAGTCTGAAGCTGACCGCACTGCAGTCTGCTGTCGCGGCCGCGATCTCCAGTGGCGCAGAGGGTTTCGAGGCCGCGGTGGTAGTGGCGGGCCGATTCTCCGATCCGGGTGTGCCCGCGGTGCGTGAGGTGTCGGCGACGGCGCGAATCGTGTTCACCGATGCCAAGGGCGCGGTGTTCGAAGTTGTGGAGGGGCCGATCGAAGGCGATCCGGCTCAGCGGCCCGGCATGCCCGAGGGCTTTGATCTGGAAACCGAGTCGGAGGTATTCGAATGAGCAAGAAAGACGAATTCCATTCGGGTTTCGTATGTTTCGTGGGTCGGCCGAATACCGGCAAGTCGACGCTGACGAACGCCATGGTCGGTCAGAAGATCGCCATCACCTCCTCGCGTCCGCAGACCACCCGGCACACCATTCGCGGCATCGTGCACCGCGAGCACGCGCAGCTGATCCTGGTCGACACCCCCGGCCTGCACCGCCCGCGCACGCTGCTCGGCCAGCGCCTCAATGACCTTGTGCGCGATACGTATTCAGAGGTCGACGTCATCGCCATCTGCATTCCGGCCGATGAGAAGATCGGCCCCGGCGACCGCTGGATCGTCGAGCAGATCAAGCTCATGGCGCCCAAGACCAAGCTCATGGGCGTGGTCACCAAGATCGACAAGGTGAGCCGCGACGCCATCGCGCATCAGCTCATGGCGGTCGCAAAGCTGCTCGGCCCCGAAGCGGAGATCGTCCCGGTCTCGGCGGTCAAGGGCGAGCAGGTCGAAATCCTCGTCGACGTCATCGCCGCGCAAATGCCCGAAGGCCCGGCCTTCTACCCCGATGGCGACCTCACCGACGAGCCCGAGGAAACCCTCATGGCCGAGCTCATTCGCGAGGCCGCACTCGAGGGCCTGGACAATGAACTCCCGCACTCCCTCGCCGTCGTCATCGAGGACATCCTCGAACGCGAGGAGAACGACGACACCGAAACCGAAGGTCGTCGCAGCCACGAAGGCATGCTCGACGTACACGCCCTCCTCTACGTGGAGCGCCCCAGCCAAAAGGCCATCATCATCGGCAAGGGCGGCGCCCGCCTCAAAGAGGTAGGTACCAACGCCCGCAAACAAATCGAGCACATCCTCGGCACCCGCATCTACCTGCACCTACACGTAAAGGTAGCCAAGGACTGGCAGCGCGACCCCAAGCAACTCGGCAAGCTCGGCTTCTAGCCGGCGGACCATCATCCGGCGTCGCTACCGCCCCGTTGTCCGGCGTCGCTACCGCCCGTCGTCCCGCGTCGCTACCGCCCCGTCATCCCGGCGTGTTTTTGGCCGGGATCCACATGCGCAGTGTGCCAACAAGATCACCAGGCATTGAGCGTGGCGGTTACTCGCGAAATGCCACGGTGAATGCCTGGTGATCTTGTTTCAGGCCGCTGGGGTGGACCACCAGTCGGTGGGGCGCTGCTTGTGCCACTGCAGTTCGGATTCCAGTTGTGCGGCAACCGAAATCAGCAGCGGTTCGGAGTTGGCCGGGCCCATGAGCTGCGAGCCGACGGGCAGGCCGGCCGCGGTGAAGCCGGAGGGGATGTTCACGGCGGGCCAGCCGAGCACATTCCACGGCCAGGTGTAGGGGCAGGCCGTGGTGATCAGTTGATCGGTGGCCCATGAGCTGATGTCGTCGATCTCGTGTACGCCCGGCGGGGGAGTGGCGGTGGTGGGGGCCAGCACCAGATCGTAGTTGTCGAAGAATCGTCCGATTCGCATGCGCAGCAAGGGTTCTGCCTGCCGGGCGGCGAAGAGCGCCGGGCCGAGGATGCGTCCGGTGAGCGCATTGCTGCGGGTACGCGGATCCACCTTTGCGCCGGGCAGTTGGTCCAATGCCTGGCGGATACCGACCATGGATCGCGGCAGGAAAGTTGTGCCCATCAGTACGCCGTAATGCAGATCCGCGATGGTGACCTCGTGGCCGAGCCGGCGCAGGGTATTGGCGGTGGCGTGCACGCGCGCCTCCACCTCGCGATCGAGCTGAGTCTTGATGCCGGTGAACGGGGTTCGCAGCGAGAGCGCGATGCGTAGTCGACCCGGATCGCGGCCGACGGCATCGGAGGCGCGGATGGGGCGCGGTGTGTGCAGATCGCCCTTGTGTGGTCCGGCCGCCACATCGAGCAGCAGTGCCGCGTCGGCGACCGTGCGTGCGATCGGGCCGTTCACGGTGAGTCCGTAGAACGCCTCCGGCAGCGGCCAGGTGGAGATGCGCCCGCGCTGCGGTTTGATGCCGAACAGGTTGTTCCAGGCCGCGGGGATGCGCACCGAGCCCGCGCCGTCGGAACCCAGTGCGGCAGGGACCAATCCGGCCGCGACGGCCGCGGCGGATCCGCCCGACGACCCACCCGGAGTGTGCGCGGCGCTCCACGGATTCCTGGTGTGCCCGAACGCATCTCCGCTCGTGAACGGAAGTTGGCCCAGCTCACAGGTATTGGTCTTGCCGACGATCACCGCCCCCGCGGCCCGCAACCGCCGCACCGATTCGGCATCCTCGGTCTTCGCCGGAAATTCCCCACCGCATCCGAAAGCCGTTGGGCTACCGGCGATATCGGTGTCATCCTTGATGGCGATCGGCACCCCGAGCAGTGGCGCGCGTTCCCCCGCCGCCAACTTCCGATCGGCCTCGGCGGCCTCGGCCAGCGCCTCCACCCGCCGCACGATCCGAAACGCGTTCAGCCCACCCTGACTGGCATCGATCCCGTCCAGCACCGCCGCCGTAGCCTCGGCCGAACTGATCTTGCCCGCCCCGAGCGCCGCCGCCAGCTCCGCCAACCCGAGTTCATGTACCGACGCCGTAGTCATCTGTGAATCCCGTCTTCCTGCATTTTCCGGGAAACCTAGCGCGATTCTGGTCACACGTCCAATGGCTGCACGTCCCACGAGTGCGCACCTAGGGCGCCGAATCCGACATATCACCGCCATGAGTGCACACTCGCCGGAGTTACCTGGCTCGCGTATCTGGTGCCGCCGATAAACGCGAGGCCGCGCAATCCCGGTGTCGCGCAGAAGACGGACGATCGGATGCCGGCACAGGCAGTTCTCGGCATTCGCGCCAGTGTCAAAGCCGCGGTGGGCAGACACTGAGCAGGTTGTCGCACACTGCGTGAGGCGTGGCGCGTGAGGTGTGGGCGTGAGGCGTGAGGTGTGGGCGTGAGCGAGTGTGTTCTAGCGGCTCCCCGTGAACCGGTTTCCTCGGGCGGGGGTCAGCAGGCCGTCGCGATTGAGCGGGGCATGGATTGGCTGCGGAGTCGGCGGCGCGGGGCCGCATCGCCAGGCGATCGGATGCCGGGCATCGGCACTCGCGGTCGTGTCGAGACTTCGGTGGGCTCGCGGCGACACGGCATCGCACGGTCGGTGTCGCGTGCGAGACTGTTGCGGTGCAGTTGTACAGAGACAATGCGGTGGTGGTTCGCCAGCACAAGCTGGGTGAGGCCGACCGTATTGTCACGCTGTTGACGCGCCAGCACGGGTTGGTGCGGGCGGTCGCCAAGGGGGTGCGGCGGACGCGGTCCAAATTCGGTGCGCGGCTGGAGCCTTTCGCCTATATCGATGTGCAGCTGCATCCGGGCCGCAATCTCGATGTGGTGACCCAGGTGCATACGGTCGAGTCCTTCGCCTCGGACATTGTCGCGGATTACGGTCGGTATACGACTGCCTGCGCGGTATTGGAGACCGCCGAACGTCTTGCCGGTGAGGAGCGCGCCCCGGCCCCGCGCCTGCATACGCTGACCGCCGGGGCTCTGCGTGCGATTGCCATGGGGCAGCGGCCGCACGAGCTCATTCTCGACGCATTCCTATTGCGCGCCATGGGTTTCGCGGGTTGGGCTCCCGCTCTGGAAGACTGTGCCCGCTGCGCGACTCCCGGCCCGCATCGCGCCTTTCATGTGGCTGCGGGCGGTGCGGTCTGCGTGCACTGTCGCCCGCCGGGCGCGGCGACACCCATGGTCGGTGTGCTGGAGCATATGAGCGCCCTGCATCGCGGTGACTGGTCCGGCGTCAATGCCGTCCCCGACAATATGCGCCGCCAAGCCAGCGGTTTGGTCGCCGCTCATCTGCAATGGCATCTGGAACGCCAACTCCGTACGCTCCCTCTGATCGAGCGCAGTCGCCCGCATGAGGCCGTCGAATCGGCCGCGGTCGGCTGATTCAAGAGTCTGTAGCCTGCGCCCGTTCGCCGCGGTCGGCTGAGATCTTCCGCAGCGTGGGGTAGCGATACCGAGGTTGCCGGACTCGCGCCTGGAGTGGATTCATATCGACCCGGTCGCCCAAGCGGGCCACGCTGGTTGGCAATCAGCAGCATCCGGAACGGCTGGTGACCCAGGCCATGAGCAATGCCGAAGCCCTGCCCAACGGCAATACCCTCGTCGGTTGGGGCAATGGTCCCGCGCATCTCGGAGTTCATCCTCCGGTGAGCTCGTCTACGACGCCACCCCTGCCGTTCGGCACCTCCTCGACAGCTGGCCGAGTGCCTGATTTTGCGGAGGATTTGCGGAGAGTGCGCGCTAATCCTGTGGGCGTGCTCGCGCGTTCGGAGGCGTCGGGCAGGATGGTGGGCGTGATCGGTACTCGCAAGCCTTCCGCGGCCCAGCGCACGGTGCGTCCGCCTTCGCCGCACCCGTCGGGGGCGACCCCGCCCGCCATTCCCATGGAGTTCGTGCCCAAGCATGTGGCACTGGTCATGGATGGCAATGGACGATGGGCGCAGGAGCGCGGACTGGCGCGTACCGCGGGGCATGAGCGCGGTGAGGCGGTGCTCATGGATACCGTCGAGGGTTGTATCGAGATCGGGGTGAAGTGGCTGTCGGCGTACGCCTTCTCCACCGAGAATTGGCGGCGCAGCCCGGATGAGGTGAAGTTCCTGATGGGCTTCAACCGCGATGTGATCCGGCGGCGGCGCGATGAGATGCACGAGATGGGTGTGCGGGTGCGCTGGGCGGGGCGGCGACCGCGCCTGTGGCGCAGCGTGATCAAGGAGTTGGAGATCGCGGAGGAGCTCACCCAGGACAACACCGTGATGACCCTGACCATGTGCGTCAACTACGGCGGTCGCGCCGAAATCGCCGATGCGGCAAGGGAAATCGCGCGCCGGGTGAAGTCCGGGGAGATCGATCCCGAGAAGGTGAACGAGGCCACCGTGGCCCGCTACCTGGATGAACCGGATATGCCGGATGTGGATCTGTTCCTGCGCCCGTCGGGTGAGTTCCGTACCTCGAACTTCCTCATGTGGCAGTCCGCGTATGCCGAATTCGTGTTCCAGGAAACGCTTTTCCCGGATTTCGATCGCCGCAATCTGTGGGACGCCTGCCTGGAGTATGCCAAGCGGGACCGGCGCTTCGGTGGGGCGAAGTGAGCGACGAACTCTCCGTCGCGGAGGAGTTGCAGGCCCGCGCCGGTGCGGCGCTGGCCCGCTATGACGTGGCGGTGCGGGTGGAGGACAGTGGGCTCGGTTTCGAGTTCGACGGTTCGCTCTGCTCGCTGCGCGGGGTCAACCTGGCCCCCGGCTTGGATGTGCTGACGCTGACCTGTGTGCTGGCGTGGGATCGCCCGCTGAAACCGCAGCTGCACAAGCGAGTTGCCGAACGCAATGCCGCACTGCAGTTCGGCTCGATCACGATTGTCGGGCACGACAAGCTCGCCGATATCATTCTGCGCTATACGTTTCCGGCGGCCGGACTCGAGGACGAGGCCCTCGCGACCATGCTGCTGCTCGTCCTCTCGGGTGCGGGTCGTGCCCGTCAGGGTCTGGTACTGCCCTGAATCCTGTTCAGTTGGGCGAGGTTTCGGCCAGCGGGAGTCTTCCGTAAGCCGGTAGCAGCTGTTCGACTCCGCGCGTGAAGGTTTCGGGGTCGGTGTCGCCCAGAATGAGGAACTGCAGGATGAAGCCGGGCACCAAGCCGAGGAATGCCTTGGCCACCGCCTCGGTATCGGCATCGGGTGCGAGCCAGCCGACTTCGCGCATGCGTTCGGCGTAGTCGACCCAGAGCCGGCGGATGCCGCCGATGCTGGTGCGTACGTAGTCGGCGATATTGGCATCGGTCAATGCCAGCGCCCAGGCTTGCGGGATGAGCCGGACCGGGCCGCCCGGGCCGGAGAGCCGGACGACGGTTTCGGAGACGGTGCGAATGAGCTCCGGGGGAGTGGGCAGCGGGTCGCTGTAGACGGCCTCGCTGATAGCGGCGCGCAGGTCCACGCTGGCCTCGGTGGTGAGGGCCGCGATGATGTCGTCCTTGGATTTGAAGTAGCGGTAGACCGCTCCCGCGGAGAGGCCGGATTCGGCGAAGACGTCCTGCATGGTGGTGGTGTGCAGGCCCTTGCGGGCGAAGCACATTTGCGCGGCGTCGAGGATCTGCTGCCTGCGGCGTTCCAGGTGTTCTTCGCTGACTCTGGGCATGGACCCAAAGTAAAACGAATATCCGTTCTTGACAAGGTGACAGCTCGATGTCAGGGTTGTCCCAACAAAAGAGAACGAACATCCGATTTACGAGAAGTGCCTGATGAACACCACCCAGCGCGCAGTCGCCCTCGGCCTCGTGGCCGCCCTCATCCAAGCGATCATGCTCATCGCCTTCGCGTGGCCTGCCGCCAATATCAAGCCGCGCGATCTGCCCATCGCCGTCAGCGGACCGCAGGCCGACACCGTCACCGCGCAACTCGCCGCCCATGACGCCGATGCCTTCGACATCCGCACTGTCGCAGACGAATCCGCCGCTCGCGACGCCATCGCGAATCGAGAGGTGTACGGGGCCATCGTGACCGGCGGTCAGCCCGTGGTGCTGGTCGCCTCCGCCGCGAGTCCCGCAGTGGCGCAGCAACTTACGGCCATCGCCCAGCAGCTCTCGGGCACGCCGGCCGCCGCCGTACGGGATGTGGTCGCCGCCGACCCGGATGACCCGCGCGGCAGTGGATTCGGTGCGATGGTGCTGCCGCTCGCCCTGTCCGGAATTGCCGCGGGCGTGCTGCTGACCCTGCTGATTCCGTCCATCCCCCTGCGCGGCATCGGATTGACGACCTTCGCCATCGCCGGCGGACTGCTCAGCATGAGCATTATCAGCGGCTGGCTGTCCCTGCTCCCCGGCTCCTACCTCACCCTGGCCGCGATTGCCGGACTGGTGTCCTTCGCGGTCGCCGGAACCGTGGTCGGTCTAGCAGCGGCGATCGGCAGGGCCGGCATCGGCCTGGCGGCGGTGACCATGGTGCTGATCGGAAACCCGTTCTCCGCAGCCACTTCCGCACCCGAACTGCTCCCGCAGCCCTGGGGCACGATCGGCCAGCTGCTGCCGCCGGGAGCCGCCGCCAGCCTGCTCCGCTCGGTCGCCTACTTCGACGGAGCCAAGTCCGGTGCCCCGCTTGCGGTCCTGCTGATCTGGGCGGCCGCCGCGATAGCCCTGCTGGGCGTAGGCATCCTCCGCTCGCGTGCCACTGCTCCAGCCGACCTCCGCGAGTCAGCGCCCGCCGTGGCTTGACACCCCGTCATCCCAGCGCCGCTTTCGGCAGGGATCCACCGAAGCAGGCTGCTGCGCTGCGGATGTGGATCCCGGCCGAAAGCATGCCGGGATGACGAGAGACGGTGCTCAGCTCTTGCCGTTGGAGCAGCCGCTGCAGGTGCCGAAGATTTCCATGGTGTGGCTGATATCGGTGAAACCGTGTTCTGCCGCAATGGAATCGGCCCAGGCCTCCACGGTGGGGCCTTCGACCTCCACGGTGCGCCCGCAGTGCCGGCACACCAGGTGGTGGTGATGGCCGGTGGAGCACTGCCGGTACACGGATTCGCCTGAGTCCGTGCGCAATACGTCGACCAGTCCGGCTTCGGCGAGTGATTGCAGGGTGCGGTAGACGGTGGTCAGGCCGATGCCCTCGCCGCGTTTGCGAAGCTCATCGTGCAGCTCCTGGGCGGAGCGGAACTCGTCGATATCGGCGAGCAGGGCCGCGATGGCGCTGCGCTGGCGGGTGCTGCGGACGCCGACCGTCTTCTCGGTTGTTCCCACGATCACCCCTCCTCGGCGTGCGCGACGGCATCGATGACTATGTGCGCCAGGTGCTCGTCGACCAATTCGTAGATCACTTCGCGTCCGGTGCGCTCCCCGCGCACCACGCCCGCGGATTTCAGGATGCGCAGGTGCTGGCTGATCAGTGGCTGGGTGACACCAAGGGTGTCGACCAGTTCGTGCACACAGCGCGGTGATTCGCGTAGTTGCAGCACAATGGCGATGCGTACCGGTGCGGCGAGGGCGCGCAGTAGCTCGCCGGCCGAGTCCAGAATGGTGCGGGACGGTACCGCGGGCGGCAGTGGTGACCGGTACGGGTACGGATCGTGCGGGATCGCGGTCGGGGCCTCGGTCGCAACGCGGGAGCGCCGCAGCGGGGCGCCACTGTCCGTGGTCATCGAACCAACTCCTTATTGGAAACCGATGCCATTCTTATATGCAAGCATATGCATGTCAAACCCGACACTCTGCGGAGTTCTCGCGCCTCGCTACTGACGTAGCGGAGCGCGAACCGAGGGGAGGTCGTGACTCGGGTTCTCGCGCAGGTGTGGATACGGTCGCGAGGTAGTGGCGAGGTGGGGGCTAGACAAAGTCGGCGGGTGGGTGCTGTGCAAAGTCGCCGGGTAGTGCTGTGCAGAGTTGGTGGGGTCAGCAGTTGGATTCGGTGGGGAGGGGGATGGTGGGGTCGAAGTATTGGCTGGGTGAGCGGGGTTGGGTGGCACCGCCGTGGCTGGTGGTTCGGCCGTAGGTGGCGGCGAGATAGCCCTTGTTGAACCAGTCGCAGTCGGCGTTGTAGGTGTGGCCCTGGATCTTGCCGAAGTGCATGCCTTGGGAGGGCTGGTCGTAACGGGGGTCGTCGATCCAGATGTACTCGACCTGCTCGCGCACCAGGACGATGATGTCCATCGGATCCGTGATCGCGGTCTGGTCGGGGGCCTGGAAGGCATACGCGACAATGTAATTCGTCTTGATGGAGAGCGCGCCCTTGTCATCGAGCTCCGCCGACATACTGCCGTCAACGCGTGGCGGCGTGGGCAGCAGCTTGTTTCCGGCCGCGAGTTTGGTTGTCAGCCATGGGGTTCGGCTCGCATTGCCCGGTGTGAGTTGCGGTCGGATGGTGTCGACCGTGCCCTGTGAGAGTAGTGCCAGCACCGGTTCCGGATCTCCGGTTTCCAGCACGTGCTGGTCGAGTCTGGCCACTGTGATCAGCTGTTTGGCGCGGGCCTCGGCTGCGGCGACCTGGTCGGCCGAGTAGCGTCCGACCGCCTCGGCGGCGGGCAGTTGCACCCCGTCCGCGCCCTGGGGCCACAGGTTGGCGGGGGTGCCGCGGAAAGGATGCTCCGGATCGACCGGCGCGAATCCCTTCGGCAGTCCGGTCGGTGTACCCGGGAACGTCACCTTGGGCGAATCATGATGTGGCAGCAGGGAAGGCAGGAAGAGCTTGAACGCGATCACTGCCGCTGTCGCCAGCAGGATGGCAATAGCACCGAGTCTGTTGCGCCACTGAGATCCGGTTCGTCCGGGATTCGCGGGCGGTGTCCCCGGGGGTGATGCGGCCGGCGGGGTGACGGGTGTGGCCGGTTCATCCCATGGCCGGTACTCATCGTCTTCGCGAGGATGGTTCCACATCGCCCCGGCCCTTTCAGTTGTCCACCGCGACCGCGCCCCCTGGGCGGCCGACCAGTCGCATTGTCAACTATCTCGCGGTGACGGCCCGGCCGCATCCCGGAATATTGGGGGCATCGACTCCGGCGCGACCGGCTCCGCCGCGCTGCTCGCTCCCGGCGAAAATTGGCTAGCCCGGTACCGATACGCTGGAGGACGTCCCTTGTAGTTTTCCGGACCGGATGGAGATTTCCTCAGTGGCACCCAAGTCGAAGGTGGACACCGTCGCCAACCTCGCCAAGCGTCGGGGTCTGGTGTACCCGAGCGGTGAGATTTACGGCGGCACCAAGTCGGCGTGGGATTACGGTCCGCTGGGAGTCGAGCTCAAGGAGAACATCAAGCGGCAGTGGTGGCGTTCGATGGTCACCAGCCGTGAGGATGTGGTCGGCCTCGATTCGTCGATCATTCTCCCGCGTCAGGTGTGGGTGGCCTCGGGTCACGTCGCGGTGTTCAACGATCCGCTGGTGGAGTGCCTGAACTGCCATAAGCGGCACCGGCAGGATCACCTGCAGGAGGCGTACGCCGAGAAGCACAAGATCGATGACCCGGACAGCGTGTCCATGGAGCTCATCGTGTGCCCGGATTGCGGCACCACCGGCAAGTGGACCGAGCCGCGTGACTTCAACATGATGCTCAAGACCTACCTGGGCCCGGTCGAGTCCGAAGACGGCATGCACTACCTGCGTCCGGAGACCGCGCAGGGCATCTTCGTGAACTACAAGAACGTCGAGACCACCGCGCGTAAGAAGCCGCCGTTCGGTATTGCCCAGATGGGCAAGAGCTTCCGCAATGAGATCAGCCCCGGCAACTTCATCTTCCGTACTCGTGAGTTCGAGCAGATGGAGATGGAGTTCTTCGTCAAGCCGGGCGAGGACGAGCAGTGGCATCAGTACTGGATCGACACTCGTCTGGCCTGGTACACGGATCTGGGTATCGATCCGGAGAACCTGCGCCTGTACGAGCACCCGAAGGAGAAGCTCTCGCACTACTCCACCCGCACAGTGGATATCGAGTACCGCTTCCGCTTCCAGGGCAGCGAGTGGGGCGAGCTCGAGGGCGTCGCCAACCGCACCGACTTCGACCTGAAGACCCACTCCGAGCATTCGGGGCAGGATCTGAGCTACTTCGATCAGACCAGCGGTGAGCGCTACACCCCGTTCGTGATCGAACCGGCGGCCGGTCTGACCCGTTCGCTCATGGCCTTCCTGGTCGACGCGTACCACGTGGAGCAGGTTCCGACCGCCAAGGGCGGTTTGGAGGATCGCACCACGCTGCGCCTGGATCGTCGCCTCGCGCCGGTCAAGGCCGCGGTGCTGCCGCTCTCGCGCAACGCTGATCTCTCGCCCAAGGCGAAGGATCTGGCCGCGCAGCTGCGCCGGAACTGGAATGTCGAGTTCGATGATGCGGGGGCCATCGGCCGTCGATACCGCCGTCAGGACGAGATCGGCACCCCGTTCTGCATCACGGTCGACTTCGACACGCTCGAGGATCACGCGGTCACCGTGCGCGAGCGAGACACCATGGCGCAGGAGCGGATTGCGCTTGATCAAGTGGAGGGCTACTTGGCCGCGCGCCTCATCGGCGCCTGATTCCATACCCCCTGAGAAGACCGGTCAATGCCTGACCGGTCTTTTCTTTATTCAGTTGACCCTACAATTCGGGGCACTGTTGGGTAATTGGGTATGTGACCACTCGTGTTAACGGCCTATGACCGGCGCACTATTTATAGGTGTAGGGCAACGGCGCCTGCCGCTGAAGCTCGATCTGCCGAGGTGAGTCATGAGCGAGCGTGTTATCGGCCCCCGCTCGGGGCTGCAATGGGTCTCATTGGGAGACGCTGGATCGACTTGTCCTGCCGCGCGTTCCACGGTGGCGGCATTTCGATCATGGGCCGAATCCTTTCTGACCCAACCCAGTGACGAACTGGGACGCGATGGACCGGTGTGCCCATACGTACGGCCGTCCATGCGACGGGACCTGTTGTGGCTGGCCCAGGTGCCGGCCGCGGAGCCGCGGGCCATGTGGGTGCGGGCCATCATCGAGGACGCGCTCGAGGTCTATCCCGCATTGCCGACCCACAATGGGAGTTCGACATCGGTGTTGCGCGGATTGATCACGGTGTTCCCGAATCTCGCCGACTATTCATTGATCGACGAGATTCATAAGGAATTCAAGAACAAATTCGTGGAACGCGGTGCGATGCTCGGACAATTCTATCCGGGATGCGATCAACCAGGATTGTGGAACAAAGACTTCCGGCCATTGGACGCGCCGATGCCCATGCTTGTGGTGCGCTCCATGATGACGACCGATTTCCCTTTCCTGCTGGAAAAGCCGGAATGGATGAACGCGTATGTGCGCAAGTTCGCACCTGGGCTACCCGCACATGTGCGAGCGGTCATGGCGGGGCGCCTGACGGCTCGCCCCGACTCCTGGGTTCCGGCGTATCGGGAACAGCAGGAAGACGAATCGGTTTCGACCAGCACTCGATGAGGCGTTATGACGCGCGAACTCGCGGCGGAACAGACCGCCACAGTCTTCCCGCTCTCCCCGGCCCAGCTCGGCATGTGGTATGCGCAGCAACTGGATCCGAGCGTGCCGATGTCGGAGGCACAGTACATCGAGATGCGCGGGCGACTGGATCTGGCGGCGCTGCGCAGGGCGGCGGTTATCGCGGGCCGCGAATTCGGTTCCGGCGTACTGCGATTGGTGGAGATCGAGGATCAGCCGTATCAGGTGGTCGACCCGAATCTGGAGCCCACGGTCGGGTTCCTGGACTTCAGTGATCGACCGGATCCCGGTGCGGCGGCACTGGATTGGATGCGGGCCGATGTGGTCGCGCCGATCGATCTGCTCGGTGCGCAGGCGGGCATCAGCACGGTGATCCGCGTCGGCCGCGACCATCACCTCTGGTACACCCGCGCGCACCATATTCTCATCGACGGCTTCGGCTCGATGACCGGGCTGTACCGGGTCGCGGAGCTGTACAACGCCGCGGTACGCGGTACACCGGCATACGGGAGGACCGCCGCATCACTGCTGCAGGTACACGAAGCCGAACTGGCATACCGCGATTCGAGCCGATTCGATACCGATCAGCGGTATTGGCGCGAGGTGACCGCGGGCATGCCCGAACGCTGCAGCCTGGTCTCCGCGACCGCGCCCGCGTGCGCCCTGGGGCGTGCGGCCCGCGCACAGCTGGAGGCGGGTACCGCCGCACGCCTGGAGAGCGCGGCGCGCCGCTTCGACGCCAGCTCCGCGATGGTGGTCATGGCGGCCCTGGCGCTGTACTACGCGCGCCTGACCGCGACCGAGGATGTGGTGCTGAGCCTGCCGGTCTCCGGCCGCACCACCGCGGTACTGCGCCGCTCGGGCGGCATGATCGCGAATGTGGTGCCGCTGCGGGTGCGCGTGCCGCGCGAAGGCCGGGTCGGCGAGGTGCTGGATGCCATCCGCGCCGCGGCCTCGGGAGCCCTGCGGCACCAGCGTTTTCGCGCCGAGGATATGCATTGGGGAGCGGAGGCTGCGAGTGCGGATGGGCGGACGCGGCTTCGGAGCGACGTGGACACCGGGCAGGCGTCCGACGCGGAGTCCGAGATCGGCCGGCGGGCACGGTCGGGAAGTGCTGGGCAGCCGGAGTTCGGGCGCGGGTTCGTCGGACCGGTCATCAATATCATGCTGTTTCCGGCGGGGCTCGACTTCGAGGGCGTGGAGTCGAGCCTGCATGTACTGACATCCGGGCCGATCGAGGATCTGTTCGTCAACTTCTATCAGCACGGGGCGGGGGCGCCGATTCATGTGGACTTCTCGGCGAATCCCCGGCTGTACGACGAGGATTCGCTGCAACGGCAGCATCGCCGGTTCCTGACGCTGCTGGAATCGCTGCTGGGCGCGGAGGTGGATACACCGCTGGCGGAGCTGGAGTACTGCACGGCGGATGAGAAGCCGCTGCTCGGCGGAGCGCACGGTGCACCCGCACCCGAATCGCGTTTGCTCCCTCGAATTTTGGCCGATGGGCTGCGCGAAGCCGGGTCTGCCGGGCTGGCGGTGGTGGGCCGGTATCGGCATATCACCTATGGCGAGCTGGATGAGCTTTCGAATCGACTGGCGCGCAGGCTTTTGCGTACCTCTGGGACGGCCGCTGGTGATGTACCAGTGCTCGGCCCCGAATCAACTGTGCTGCTGGCACTTCCGCGCTCGGTGGAGGCGATGATCGCCCTGTGGGCGGTGGCGAAGACCGGTGCGGCGTTCGTACCCCTCGGTACCGGTATGCCCGCTGATCGGATGACGCGAATCGCCGCCGAATGCGGAGCCGAGCTCGGATTGACTCTCTCCGGCAAGGCCGACCTGCCCGATACGGTGCAGTGGATCACCTTGGACGACTTGCTCTCCGAAGAAGGCAGCTGGCCCGAGTCCGCTGCGCCGCTGGCAGCCCATGAGCTGCGTGGTCGACCGCACCTGGCCAGTCCGGCATATGTGGTGTTCACCTCCGGGTCGACCGGCGTCCCGAAGGGTGCTGTGGTCACCCATGCCGGTCTCGCGAGTCTGGCTGCGGCGGTGGTGGATTCGTACCGGGTCACCCGCGGCGCGCATGTCCTGCAATGCCTGAGCCCGAGCTTCGATGCCTCCGTGCTCGAATGGCTGATGGCGTTCGCCACCGGGGCGATACTGATTGTGGCGGAGGCGGATCCGGTGCTCGGCACCGAATTGGCCACGCTGATACGGCAATACGGCATCACACAGGTGTGTTCCACCCCGGCCGTGCTGTCCACGCTGGAGCCGAACGCCCTGGACGGTGTACGTGCCGTCTCCTCCGGCGGCGAGCCAACTCCGCCGGATATCGTGGCGCGCTTCGGAATCGGCCGTGACCTGCTCAACTCGTACGGCCCCAGTGAATCCACCGTCGCCGTCACCTACACCAAGAGCCTGGTCCCCGGCGAGAACGCGGGACTCGGCGACCCCATCCCCGGCGCGGGCATGCTGGTGCTGGATCGCTGGCTGCGCCCGGTCCCCATCGGTGTCGCCGGTGAGCTGTACGTGACCGGCCCCGGGGTGGCGCGCGGCTATGCCGGCCGCCCCGGGCTGACCGCCGAGCGCTTCGTCGCCGCCCCGGGTGGTGGACGCATGTACCGCACCGGTGATCTGGTGCGCTGGACCGCCACTTCCCGGCGCGGAGCGGTCGCGACCGCGCGGGATGACGCGGTCGCCGATGCGGGTTCCATTGCCTCCAAAACGAATTCCGCTGTCGTGCTCGAGTATGTCGGGCGCGGTGACTTCCAGGTCAAACTGCGCGGCATGCGGATCGAGTTGGGGGAGATCGATGCGGCGCTGAATACGCATGTGGGCGTGGAGATCGCGGTGACCGTGGCCCGGCCTACGCCGACCGGTGGCACCATGCTGGCGGCGTATGTGGTGCCGCACGCGGGGGTCGTCGTTACCGAGGCGGAGTTGCTGGATCATGCCGTCCGTCGTCTGCCGCCCTATATGGTTCCGGCCACGGTGACCGTGCTGGGTGCGCTTCCGCTCACCGCGAACGGCAAGGTGGATCGGCGTGCCCTGCCCGACCCCGTTGTCGCGCAACCCTTGCGGCAGGCCGAGCCGGGTAATGACACCGAACGCATTCTCTGCGCTCTCTTCGCGGAAATCCTCGGCACGCGCGAAGTGGGCCCGCAAACCTCGTTCTTCGCACTCGGTGGCGATTCGATCATGGCGATCACCCTGGTATCGCGGGCTCGCGCCGCCGGACTGATCTTCTCCGCCCGTGAGGTTTTCGAACACCGCACTCCCGCGGCCCTGGCGGCCGTGGTCGGCCGCGCCGACGATCGGCCGGCGCAACTTCCGGAGCTTCCCGGTGGCGGTAACGGCCGGCTTCCGCTGACCCCTGTCGCCACCTGGCTGCTATCCCGGCCCGGCTGGGAGCATTTCGCGCAATCCATGGTTGTCCGCCTACCTCTCGGTATCGAGCAGGATGCCCTGACCGGCACGGTTCAGGCTCTCCTGGATCGCCACGACATGCTCCGAAGCCGCATAGTCGATACGCCTTCCGGCGCCGAATTGGAGGTCCAACCACCTCACTTGGTGGATGCGGCGGCCGTACTCGCGAGAGTGGACTGCTCCCAGCCTGATTCGCTCGGCACAGCTTCGACCGCCGAGCGCGCGATCGATAACGCGACCGAGCCGGAGCTCGAGGCCGCCGTGGCGCGCCTGAACCCGCGAGCCGGGATCATGACTTCACTGACCTGGCTCGACGCAGGTCCCTCCGAGTCCGGTCGGCTCCTGATCGCCGTCCATCACCTGGCCTGCGACGCGGTCTCCTGGCGAATCCTGTTGCCGGACTTCATGTCGGCCTGGTCCCAGGCGTCATCCGGCACCACCCCCGCATTGCAGAGCACCGGCACCTCCATGCGTACCTGGGCGTACGCATTGCGGGATCTCGCCGAGGTGCATGGCACGTCGGACTGGCCTTCGAGCGAATTCGATTACTGGCGAGAGGTTTTGACGGAAGACCCGTTGGTCGGCCAGCGGCGGCTGGATCCGGAGGTCGATACGCAAGAGACGGCCGGACGGCTCGAAGTCGAAGTCTCCGAGGATATTTCGACGGCGCTCGTGGGACGGATCGCATCGGCCTACCGGTGCGGTGTCGAGGATGCGCTGTTGGCGGCGTTGACATCAGCGCTGGCGCGATGCCGGGGTCGCCGCGGACAGCTCGGTGCCGCGGCCGCCGCGACGGTGGTGGCCGTTGAACGACACGGGCGGGATGAGGCAGCGGTGCCGGGCGCGGACTTGTCGCGGACGGTCGGCTGGTTCACCGCGCAGGTTCCAGTACGGCTCGGACCGGTTGTCTCGGAGGAGGCGGTGGGCCTCGCGCCCGGCCAGAGCGGGTCTGCGGTCGTGGCATTGAAGACCGTGAAAGAGCAGTTGCGGGCGGTGCCCCGGGGCGGATTCGGGTTCGGGTTGTTGCGGTATCTGAATTCGAGTACGGCAGGGGAATTGGCCGCGCTGCCCGAGCCTCAGGTCGGGTTCAACTATCTTGGGCAGATTCCGGATATCGACGTCGCGGGGGACTGGCTGCCGGTGGGTATGGCAGCGCGGCTCGGCGGCCATGTCGATGCGGAAATGCCACTGGCGGCGGTGATTTCGGTCGATGCCGTGACGATGGAGTCGGAGCGGGGGTCTCGGATTCACACCGTATGGCAGTTCGCCTCCGGGGCTGTCGATCGCGCGGAGGTGGCCGAGCTGGCGCGGGAATGGGTTTCGGCGGTGCAGGAGATCGCGGAGTTGGTTCGCGCACCGTCGGCCGGTGGGGTCACACCGAGCGATCTGGCGCTGCTCTCGGCCACACAGGACGAAATCGATTCCTGGGAGCGGGATTACGGTCGAATCGATGATGTGCTGCCCTTGACCCCATTGCAGCGGGGACTGCTGTTCCAGGCGCAATTGGCCGAGGGCGGGTCCGATGGATACTCGGTGCAGGCCGTCATCGATGTGGAGGCCGACCTCGAGCTGGACCGGTTGTCCGCCGCCGCGCGGGCGCTGGTGCGACGGCACGAGGTGCTGCGGGCGGGCTTCGTGCAATCCGGAGATCGTGCGGTACAGGTGATTTCGGCCGAGGTTCCGGTGCCGTGCACCTATCTCGAGGGATTCGATGCGACCGAGGCCGAGCTGGATGAGATGGCGGCGCGCGAGCTGCGAGCACCCTTCGATGTGCGGCGCCCACCGCTGATCCGATTCCTGTGTATCGCGGTGGGGGAGCGCAAGTTCCGGATCGTCATCACCAATCACCATCTGATTCTCGACGGCTGGTCCATGCCCCTGCTCTTCGCCGAACTGGTGGGACTGTACGAAACCCGCGGCGATGACGCCGGATTCGCGCAACCGGTACCGTTCGCCCGCTACCTCGAATGGCTCGCCGCGCGCGACTCGGAGGCGGCGCGCACGGCATGGGCGCGGTCGCTGGCCGGTCTGGCGGGGCCGACCCTGGTCGCCCCGGCGGCACCGCGCGCCGATGCCGCCACCGCACCGGTGGCGCACGAGGTTCCGCTGGCATCCGATGCGGCCGAGCGGCTGCGCGCCCTGGCGGCCGACTGTCAGGTCACCGTGAACACGATTGTGCAGGTGGCCTGGGCGTTATTGCTGGGTGAGCGCACCGACTCCGCCGATATCGTCTTCGGCGCAACGGTTTCCGGCCGCCCACCGGAGCTACCGGGTGCCGAGCGCATGGTCGGCATGCTGGTGAATACGGTTCCGGTCCGTATTGCCCTCGACCCCGCCGAATCCGTTGCCGACCTGCTGAGCCGCGTACAGCGCGAGCAGGCCGCCCTGGCCGAACAGCAATTCCTCGGCCTCGATGAAATTCACGCGCACACCGGGCTTGGGCCGCTGTTCGATACCGCCACGGTCTTCGAGTCCTATCCGGTGGATGCGGACTCTCTGACCGCCGCCACCCGGCAGGCTCAACTGGCGGTGACGGGTATTCGCGCCCACGACGGCACGCACTATCCGCTGTCGCTGGCGACGTACGCGAATACCGGACTCCGCCTCGAACTGACTCGCTCACCGCTGTACTTCGATGCCGCGCAGGCGGATTCGATTGCGGACGGCCTGGCGCACCTGCTCCACGCTCTCGCGGAGGATCCGCGCCGCCGGGTGTCGACCATGCGTACCTCCGATCCGGTGGATACACCCGCCGTGCGGATCGGTGTACCGGCGCGAACGGTCCGGCTGCTTCCGGAGCTGCTCACGGCGGCCGGTCTGCCCGATGCCGTGGCGGTCGCTGACCCGCTTGGCGATCCGAGCGGACAGCTGACCTACGCGGAGTTGGATCGGCAGTCGAATCGATTGGCGCGCAACCTGATCGCCGACGGTGCCGGTCCGGAACGGACCGTACTGGTGGCCCTGCCGCGCTCACTGCGATCCATGGTCGCCATCTGGGCGATAGCCAAGACCGGTGCGGCCTTCGTCCCCGTTGATATCTCGCAGCCCGCCACTCGAACCTCGACCATCGCCGTCGAATGCGCTGCGGTACTGGGTATTACCGATGCCGGACTGATCGGCGACCTGCCCGGGGGCATCTCCTGGATCCGGTTGGACACCCCGGAAACCATTGCCCGAATCGATGAGTCGTCCGCCGATCCGATAACCGATGCCGACCGCCTCGCCCCGCTCCGCCCCGAGCACGCCGCGTATGTCATCTTCACCTCCGGCTCCACCGGTACCCCGAAGGGCGTCGTGGTCACCCACACCGGACTGGCGAACCTGACGGCGGCCACGGCGCAGCGCTGCCTGATCGACGACGACACCCGCCTGCTGCACTGCCTCAACCCGGCCTTCGATGCCGCGATCCTGGTGTGGCTCAGTACCTTCGCGGCAGGGGGGACGCTCGTGCTCGCCCCTCCGGAAGCCGATGCCGGAGCGGAGCTCGCGGCAGCCCTCACCGCGGGCGCTACCACCCACCTGATCTGCACCCCGACCGTCCTGGCCACTCTCGACGCGGCGGACCTGCGCTCGGTGCGTGCGATCGCCACCGGCGGCGAGCCCTGCCCACCCGCGCTGGTCACCCGGATGACCATGGTCCAGCTGCGTGAGGGGACAGTCGATTCCGATGTCCGGTCGGTGACTGTCGAGGCCGGCCCGGCGAATAGTGCTCGCATACTTGTGAATTCGTATGGCCCGGCCGAGACCACGGTGGCCACCGCGTACGGCGAGCCGATGACGGTTGAGAACGCGGCGATCCTGGGCTCTCCGGTGCCGGGCGCGACGCTCTTGGTGCTGGACGGCTGGCTGCGTCCGGTCCCGGTGGGGGCCATCGGTGAGCTGTATGTGCGCGGACCAGGCTTAGCGCGCGGATATGCCGGTCGCGCAGGGCTTTCCGCGAGTCGATTCGTCGCCGACGCGTACGCCGCCGGGCAGCGGATGTACCGCACCGGTGACCTCATGCGGTGTACCGCAGCGGGATTCGAGTTCGTAGGCCGCACCGATCACCAGGTGAAGGTGCGCGGAATTCGCGTCGAGCCCGGTGAGGTCGATGCCGTACTGGTGACCCACCCGCGGGTGGAGTCAGCGATCACCGTCGGACGCCGATCCGCCACGGGCGCAACAACTCTGTGCTCGTACGTAACCCTTACCACCACCACACCCGAACCCGTTGCCGCACCTGCGCCGATCCCAGGCTCGACAGCTACACCTGCGACTACCGCCTCCGAGTCGGCATCGGCGCGCGTGTCAGTTGTCACCCTCGCACCGGCCTCCGCGCTGCCGCCACCGTCGGGTGCAGAGTTGATCGCGTGGGCAGGCGCGCGGCTGCCGCGCTATTTGATGCCGTCGAGCATTCAGGTACTGGAGGAGTTGCCGCGCACACTCACCGGGAAGATCGATCTGCGGTCCCTGCCGGAACCTGTTGTGGCGCAGGCGGAGTACGTGGAGCCGGTTGGCATCGAGGTATTGATCGCCTCGGCGTTCAGCGAGGTGCTCGAGCAGGAGCGGGTGGGCGCGCGGGACGATTTCTTCGCCCTGGGCGGCGACTCGCTGATCGCCACGCGCGTCTCCACGCGCTTGACCGCTGAGCTCGGTGCGACTGTCCCGGTGCGACTGTTGTTCGAGGCGCCGGTTGTCGCGGATCTGGCGCGGCGGCTGTCCGATGCCGAGCAGGACGGCTCCGGCGTCGAATTGGTGCGCGGCCCGCGCCCGGATCCGGTGCCCTTGTCTCCGGCCCAGCAGCGCATGTGGTTCGTGAACCGCTTCGACCCGGCGTCTCCGGCATACAACGTGCCTGTCGCACTGCGGCTTTCGGGTCACTTGGACTCGAAGGCATTGCGCATGGCCCTGCGTGATGTGATCGAACGGCATGAGACTTTGCGAACGGTGTACCCCGATATAGATGGTGTCGGCGGGCAACAGATCCTGTCGGCGAACGAGGTCCCGCTCGATCTGGAGCCGGTACCGGTGACGGCCGAGGACTTGCCTGACGCCGTAATCGCCACCGTCACTAAGGGATTCGATGTGACAGCCGGGGTCCCACTGCGATTGCGGCTGTTCCGTCTCGCACCGGACGAGCATGTGATCGTGCTCGTCGCCCATCACATCGCCACCGATGGTTTCTCCATGGCTCCGCTGACCCGGGATGTGGCGGCGGCCTATGCGACGCGGGCCGCCGGGCAGCGTCCGGCGTGGGAAGAGTTGCCGGTGCAGTACGCGGATTACGCGCTGTGGCAGTTGGCGCGGCTGGGGTCCGAGCGGGATTCGGAGTCGCTGCTGACCCGTCAGGTCGAGTACTGGTCGCGGACCCTGGACGGTCTGCCGGATCATCTCGAATTGCCCGCTGATCGGCCGCGACCGGCGCGCGCCTCGTATCGGGCGGGGGAGTGTGTAGCCCGGCTGAACGGCTCGCTCACGGCCGCGATCGAACAATATGCCCGAACGCACCGGGCGACCCCGTTCATGGTCGTACACGCGGCGCTGGCGGTCCTGCTGGCCCGGCTGAGCGGCGGTCCGGACGTGGTGGTGGGCACCCCGGTCGCCGGTCGCGGGCACCGTGATCTCGATGATCTGGTCGGAATGTTGGTGAACACCCTGGTCCTGCGCACGGGCGTACGGGCGGGGGATACCTTCGGTGAACTGCTGGAGCGGGTCCGCGACACCGATCTCGCCGCGTTCGAGCACGCCGATGTGCCATTCGAGCGCCTGGTGGAGGTGCTGGCGCCGGCGCGGTCGGAGGCGCGGCATCCGCTGGTGCAGGTCATGCTGGTGTTCCAGAATCTGACGATTCCGGAGCTGGGACTGCCGGAGTTGACGGTCGCGCCGATCGAACTGCCGCAGACCAACAGCCGCTTCGATTTGAGCTTGACGGTGGTCGCTGATGCGGAGGGCACGCAGCTGCGGTGTGGTTATGCCACAGACCTTTTCGATGAATCGACGGTGTCGGCGTTCGCGGATCGCCTGGTACGGCTGCTGGACGCTGTCACGGCGGAACAGGCTGTGCCGGTGGGGGATATCGATCTACTCACCCCGGCCGAAGAGGAGCAGTTGTACAGCGAGGCGGTTCCGACCGCCGCGCCGCGTACGCTGGCCGAACTCATGGCCGATGCGGTCGCCGCGAATCCGGAGGGGGTCGCGGTGGTGTGCGGCGATCGGCGGCTCACCTACCGGGAGATCGACGACCGCGCACAGCGGCTCGCCGGGCAACTCGCCCGCGCCGGGGCCGGTCCGGAAACCCTGGTGGCCGTTGGTATTCCACGCTCCATCGAATCCGTGCTCGCGGTATGGGCGATCACCCGTACCGGAGCGGCCTTCGTGCCGATCGATCCGGCGTATCCGCCCGAGCGGATCGCTCGCATTGTCGAGGTCTCGGGTGTGCCCCTCGGTTTGACCGTGGCAGCGCAGCGCGATCGCCTGCCTGACGCCGTCGACTGGTGGTGCCTTGATGATCCGGAAGTCACAGCCGCACAGGCGGATCCGCCCATTGCGCGACAAGCACGTCCTGGGAATCCCGCCTACGTCATCTTCACCTCGGGTTCGACCGGCGCCCCCAAGGGTGTCGTGGTGACCCACACCGGTCTGGCGAATCTTGCGGTCGCGCAGCGTGACCGCGATGGCCTCACCGCCGACTCCCGCGTACTGCACGTCGCCTCACCGAGTTTCGATGCCTCTGTGTTGGAGCTGACCATGGCGCTGAGCGCGGCCGGAACCCTCGTGGTCGCCCCGCCGACCGTCTTCGCCGGCCCGGATCTGGCGGAATTGCTCTCTCGCGAACGGGTTTCGCATATCGCCATCACGCCGTCGGCGCTGGCAACCGTCGACCCGGCCGGCCTGGACGAGCTGTGCATGATCATTACCGGCGGCGAACCGTGCCCGCCCGAGCTGGTCGCCACCTGGGCGGCCCCGAATCGCCTGCACTTCAACGATTACGGCCCCACCGAGACCACGGTGTGGGCGACCGGCAGCGCGCCATTGCACCCCGGGAATCCGATCACCATCGGTGCCGCCGCACCGGGGGTACGCGCGCTGATTCTGGACGACCGGCTCCGCCCGGTACCGGAGGGTGTGGTCGGTGAGCTGTACCTGGCCGGTACTCCGTTGGCGCGCGGCTACTTCGCCCGCGTCGACCTGACCGCGAGCCGTTTCATCGCCGACCTGTTCGTTCCCGGTGAGCGCATGTACCGCACCGGTGATCTGGTTCGGCGACGCATCGGGAATCTGGAGTACCTGGGCCGCACCGACACCCAGGTGAAGCTGCGCGGTCTGCGCATCGAACTCGGCGATGTGGAGGCCGCGCTGACCGCGGACCCGTCGGTCGCCCGCGCGGTCGCCCTGGTGCGGGACGACGTTCGCGGCGGCATGCTGGTCGCCTACGTAATTCCCGAGGACGGGGCCGAGATCGACACGGCAGACCTGAAGAGGCAAGCGGCCCAGCGGCTTCCGTCGTATATGGTCCCCACTGCCATCGTGCCGCTGCAGGATCTGCCACGCACCCCCAATTGCAAGCTGGATCGCGATGCCCTGCCCGCTCCGCGGCTCATCCCCGATGCGCAGGAGCCGCCCGTCGGCCCGCAGGAAGAGGCGGTGGCCGCCGTCTTCGCCGAGGTACTCGGCATCGATCAGGTCTGGCGGGACGACGATTTCTTCGCCCTGGGCGGTAATTCGCTCATTGCCACCCGGGTGGCGGCCCGGTTGAGCAGTGCGCTCGGCATCGCGATTCCGGTGCGATCCGTATTCGACGCTCCGACGGTGGCCGAACTGGCCGAGCTGATCGCCTCCGGTGCGGACGCCGATCGCCCGCGGCCCGGCCCCCGGCCGCGCCCGGAGCGAACGCCGTTGTCGGCGGCGCAGCAGCGCATGTGGTTCCTGAACCGCTACGACCCGGGCTCACCGGTTTACAACATTCCCGGCGCCTTCGAAATCGAAGGGGCCCTGGATATTACGGCGTTGCGCGCCGCCATCGACGATGTGGTGGCCCGGCACGAGGTGCTGCGCACCATCTACCCGGCGGGCCCCGACGGGCTGCCCTACCAGCAGATCCTGCCCCCGACCCCGGGCGGCACGCCGCTGACCGAAATCGCGACGAATGCCGGGGAGGTCACCCAACGGCTGATCTCCCAGTTGTCGCGCGGTTTCGATATCACCCAGGAACCGCCATTGCGGATCTGTGTACTGCACACCGCGCCGCAGCACGCGGTGCTGGCCATGGCCGTGCACCACATTGCCGCCGACGGCTGGTCCATGGCCCCACTGGCACGAGATGTGCTGTGCGCGTATCTATCTCGTATAGCTGGAGCACCGCCGGACTGGGCTCCGCTCCCGCTGCAGTACGCCGATTACGCCCTCTGGCAGCGGGAGCTGCTCGGCTCGGACGCCGATCCCGAGAGCCTCGCGCATCGGCAACTGGACTTCTGGCGGTCCGCGCTCGCCGGTATCCCCGAGGTGCACGGCATCCCCACCGATCGGCCCCGCCCGGAGATGCCGTCCGGTATGGGCGATCGCATCGAATTCACCGTTCCCACAAGGGTTCACGACAGCCTGCAGATGCTGGCGCGAGCCCAGGGTGCCAGCCCGTTCATGGTGGTGCACGCGGCCCTGTCCGTACTGCTGGCACGCCTGTCCGGCGAGACCGATATCGCTCTCGGTTCGGTGGTGGCGGGCCGCGGTGACGGCGAATTGGACGATCTCGTAGGCATGTTCGTGAATACGGTCGTGCTCCGGTCGCACCTCGATCCCGCCGCCGGATTCGCCGCGACCCTCGCCGCCACCCGCCGCGCCGATCTCGCCGTCTACGGCAATATGGATCTGCCGTTCGAGCGCTTGGTGGAGGCACTGGCTTCGGTCCGCTCCACCGCGCATCACCCGCTGTTCCAGGTGCTGCTGGCCTTCCAGAATGTACAGATTCCGCGAACCACCCTGCCGGGCTTGGAGGTTCGCCCCATCGAGGCTCCGGCCCCGGGCTCCAAATTCGAGCTCGAATGGATGCTGGCCGAACAGTTCGGCGAAGCGGGTGAACCGAATGGCATCACCGGTTCGCTGACCTTCGCCACCGACCTGTTCGACCGCGCCACCGCGCAGTCCCTGGCCGACCGGTTCGTCGCCCTGCTGACCGCACTCACCGCGACCCCGGACGCCCCGATCGGCGATCTCGCTGTCGCGGGCGGACTCCCGGCTCTCACCATGAGGATTCAGGACGAGGACACCCCCGCGGTGAGGATTCACCCCGAGCCGCAGCGCCGCCCCTACCGCGCCCCGCGCACCGATGCCGAGCGCGCCCTCACCGAATCCTTCACCGCCGTCCTGGCCGCCGAGCGCATCGGCGTCGACGACAACTTCTTCGAAGTGGGCGGTAATTCCATGGCCGCGGTCCAACTGGTGACCCTGGTCCGGGAGCGCACCGGCATTCCCATGCCACTGCAATGGATGTTCCTGGATCCCACACCCGCCGCGCTGGCCCGCCGTCTCACCGACGCCGCCGAACAGCCGGAGGTGGAACCGTCGCTGCGGGTGCTGCTGCCCATGCGGCCGGCGGGTGAGGGCCCCGCGCTGTTCTGTATTCACCCGGCCGTCGGATTGGCCTGGTGCTACGGCGGATTGGTGCAGTATGTCGACCGCGACCACCCGGTCTACGGCCTGCAGTCCCCGGGGGTGGTCGATGGCGGCACCGCCGATCGCACCATCGGTGATCTGGCCGTCCGCTATGTCGAGGAGATGCGCCGCGTCCAGCCCGAGGGGCCGTATCACCTGCTCGGCTACTCGGCGGGCGGCCCGATCGCGCATGCCATCGCGGTCGAATTGCGCCACCGCGGTGCGGAAGTCGGGTCGCTGGTCATGATGGACGCCAGGGCGGAGGTCCGGATCACCGCCGATGCGGATCTGCCGCCGCTGGCCATGCTGCTCGCCGAATTCGGCGGGATCGACGTTCCGGCCGGTTTGGAAGGGGTCACCCCCGCACAGGCCGCCGATCTACTGGCGGCGTCCGGAATCTCGTTCACCGCAACCGAAATCGAGCATTTCTACAGCGATCTGCAGCATCTGCTGCGGCAGATCTCCGACCATTACCCGGAGGTCTTCGACGGGGATCTGCTGTTCGTCTCCGCCGCGGGCAATCCGGACCCGATCGCGAATGTCGCGACCTGGCGGCCGTATATCGCCGGCCACATCACCGACCATCCGGTCGCCTTCACCCACAACCAGCTGGTTACGGCCGCAGCCCTGGCCGAGATCGGACCGCTCGTCAATGCCTACCTGGACCGCGACTGAAAGAGTCACACGGCGAATCGAAGGTCATCGGCATTCGGCCGGTGAATCCTATTGGCATTCCAGCGCCCTGGTGAAGAATGGGCGGGGACAACCCGCTCGGCTAGGGAAGGCTCGAACTGTGTCGGTGAACGGGAAACGGCGGCTGATGCGTGCGGCGGCGGTGGGGCTGGGCGCGCTCGGCGCCGGGGAGCTGCTCGCCGCGACCCGGGGCGGATCGGTGATCGACGGCATCGGACGGCTGCTCGCCGATATCGTGCCCGTTCAGGTGGTGGAGACCATGGTGGCCAGGTCCGGCCGCTATGACAAGGAGGCCACGCGCGGCAGTGTCGCGGTGAATATCGTTGCCGCGTCGGCCGGATTGGCCCTGCTGCCCGAACGATTGCGCACACCCGCGGTGGCGGCGCTCGGCGCGGGGGCCGGTGCGGTGGCGCTGCGCAGCGCGAATCGCTCGGTGCCGGGCGCACTCGGCGGGGTCGCGGCGGCCGCGGTCCTGCGCGCCGGATTGCGCCGCCCGCCCACGGGGATCGGCGGCGAATTGCTCTGGGCCGCAGGTGGTGTGGGCATGCTGGCCGCTGCCGAGACGCTCATCCGGCGCGAAGACCAGCGGTACGCCGAACGGGTGCGACGCATCGGGCCCATGGGTTCGCACACACCGATGGCGGAGGACGGGCTCGGCACCGAACCCGGGTTGTCGCCGCTGATCACCAAGACGGGCAGATTCTATGTGGCGGACGTGAATTCGCGACCGCCGCGCATCGATCCGAAGCAGTGGCGGCTGACCATCAGCGGCAAGGTCGCGCACCCGCTGCGGCTGTCGCTGGCAGATCTCGCCGAGCAGGCGGTGGAGTTCGACGCGGTCATGGTGTGCGTGCACAACACGCCCGGACAGCATCGGGCCGGAAACGCTCGTTGGTTCGGGGTGCCGCTGACCACGCTCTTCGATCACGCCATGCCCGAAGCGGGAGCGACGCGGCTGGTGACGCGCGCGGTGGACGGCTACACCATCTCGCTGCCCATGGAGTTGTTGCGCACGGGTGAGCTGCCCGGCTATCTGGTGATCGGTATGAACGGCGAACCGCTGCCACCCGAACACGGTTTCCCGGCAAGGGTTTTCGTGCCCGGCATCTACGGCCAGTACACCGGTGCGAAGTGGATCTCGGAGCTCGAACTCGCCGACGACTCACACGTCGACTACTGGTGGAAGCGCGGCTGGACCAACCAAACCCTGTGGGTGACACCGCAATCGCGCATCGATGTGGCCTCCAGTGGTAATGGCAGCCCCGGTAAGACCACGGTCGCCGGAGTCGCCTGGGCGCCACCGCAGGGCGTCTCCGGAGTCGAAATACGAGTCGACGAAACCGATTGGCTCCCAGTCGAACTCGGCGCGGAGTCGGCCCCCGCCGCCTGGCGGCGCTGGCGCACCGTGGTGGACCTTCCGCCCGGTACCCACACCATCCAGTCCCGCGCCATCGGCCGCTCCGGCGAAGTCCAGGACGGCACCGACCGCCCCTCCTTCCCGTCCGGCCCGAGCGGATTCCACACCGTGACCATCATCATCTGACGCAGTACCGCCCGGCCTCGGGTTCATGGATGACATCTGTCATGGGTGAACGGTGACGGTCGGCCGAGGTGCCGGCGGGCGATGTGTCCGATAGTGGAGGAATGAGTACTCCAGTGCGGGACGGTCACCCGATGGTCGGCGAACCGCGGGGTCGGCGCATATCGTCGTGGCCTGCGGTAGCGTCCGGCACCGTGGTGGAGAGTCGGGAGAGTATCGCGCGGCGCAGGCGGGTCGGCTGGATCTTCGCGGCCGTCTGGTCGGTGTATCTGATCCCACCGCTGCAGCGGGCCTGTGCGCTCGATAATGCGGTGTCGCGGGTGTACACGCTCGCGGTGATCGTGGCCTTCGGTCTCACCTATATCGGTTCGTACTGGTTCCTGCTGCGCATGCCGACCACCGGTCCGGCGTGGCCGAGTCCGCCTTCGCGCACCATCTTCCCGCTGCTGGGTGTGCAGCTCGCGCTGCTGGCGGCGGTCGCGGTGACCCTGCACGGTGAGGCGGTGGGGCTGGCCATCTATCTCGCGTCGTTCATCGCCTTCACACTGCCTGTGCGGCAGGCGATTCCGACCCTGCTCGGGGTAATGCTGGTGGCGGCTGTGGTGCCGCAGGCGATCGCCGGGAGCGAGCCGGACTATGCCACCCTGCAGTCGATGGCCATGGCGGCGTTCGCGGTCGGCGGCATTCGCCAGCTGATCCAGCGCAATCAGCAATTGAATGTGGCGCGACAGCAATTGACCGATCTCGCCATCGCTGAGGAGCGGCTGCGCGTCGGCCGTGACGTGCACGATATCCTCGGCCATTCGCTGACCGTAATCACAGTGAAAACCGAATTGGCCCAACGACTTCTGGAGATCGATCCGGCGCGCGCCAAACAGGAACTGGCCGATGTGGAGCGATTGGTACGCGAAGCCCTCGCCGGGGTGCGCAGCACGGTCGGCGGACTGCGCGAGGTCTCCCTCGCCGGTGAACTCGTCAATGCGCGAACGGCCTTGCGCGCCGCGGAGATCGAGGCCGAACTGCCCGAGTCCGAGGAACTGCCCGCCCGGCACAGTGTGGTCTTCGGCTGGGTGCTGCGCGAGGCGGTCACCAATATCGTGCGGCACAGCGGAGCCCGGCACGCCACCGTGCGGGTCACCCCGACCAGTATCGAAGTCAGCGATGACGGCAGCGGTTTCGGCGAAATGGGCTTCGGCTCCGGCCTGTCCGGGCTGAGCGAGCGGGTACGCGCCATCGGCGGCACCCTCACCGTGGCCAATCGCCCGGAGGGCGGATCACGGGTCCTGGCAAGCTTTCCGGCGGCATCGATGGGAGACCCGAAGTGATCAAACTACTGCTCGCCGACGATCAGGCGCTGGTACGCGGCGCGCTCGCGGCCCTGCTGAGCCTGGAACCCGACCTGGAAGTGGTAGCCGAGGTCGGCCGCGGCGATGAGGTGCTCGCCGCCGTCGAACGCACGAATCCCGATGTGGCCCTGCTCGATGTGGAGATGCCCGGCCTGGACGGCATAGCCGCCGCGGCCCAACTCCACACCGCGCACCCGGCGGTCCGCATCCTCATGGTCACCACCTTCGGCCGCCCCGGCTTCCTGCGCCGTGCCATCGACGCCGGTGCGAGCGGCTTTGTGGTCAAGGACACGCCCGCCCGCGAACTAGCCGACGCCGTCCGCCGCGTCCACCTGGGCCTGCGCGTAGTAGACCCGGCCCTGGCCACCGAAACCCTCACCGCCGGAACCTCCCCCCTCACTCCCCGTGAACGCGAAGTCCTAGCCGCCGCCTCCGACGGCGCCACCGCCGCCGCAATCGCCAAATCCCTGCACCTCTCCGAAGGCACCGTCCGCAACCACCTCTCCTCCGCAATAGGCAAGACCGGCACCCGAACCCGCGCCGAAGCTGCCCGCGCCGCAGACCGCCTCGGCTGGCTCTGACCTCGCGCGGTCCCTCGCTCCTGTCCCCGCCCTTGCTCCCGCCCTCGTCCCCGTCATCCCGGCATGCTTTTGGCCGGGATCCACACTGACTGTGCTCCAGCCGAATTCGGTGGATCCCGGCCAAAAACGCGCCGGGATGACGGGGGCCTCACTTCGCGGGTGGGCGTGCCCCGGCTAGGTGCGAGCGTGCATTCATGGCGGTATTTGGGGCTGTTGCCCGCCGTGAGTGCACACTCGGCGGACAGGTTAGAAGCGGCCGCCTCGGCTGATGCGGCGGGAGCCGTCGGAGCCGCCGTAGGAGCCGGGGCCGTAGGAGCCTCCGCCTCCGCCACTGAATCCGCCTCCGCCGCTGCGGTATCCGCCGCCCATGCCGCGGAGCACGCCGTCGATGAGGATGCCGCTCAGCACCGCACCGGTTTGGGAGTTGGAGCCGGCCTGCTGGGATTGCCATTGCTGGACGGCGGCTTGCGCGGTGACCAAGGCGCGGGTGCCGAGTTCGGTGGCGCGCTGGGCGGCGGTGAGGGCTTGTGCCGGATCGGATTCGGCCAACTGCTGTGCCTGGTCCAGGCTGCGCTGGGCTTCGGCGAGGCGGGTGCGAGGTTCGGCGTCGACACCGCCGCGCCGGGTGCTGATGAAATCGGTGGCGGCATTGATCTGGCCGCGGGCCGCGGTGAGCGCCTGGTCGAGGCGGCGGGCGAGGTCCTCGGCGGCGAGCCGGCGATCGGTGGCGGCGGCAATCGCCTTGTCCAGCACGGTATCCGCGCCCACCGCCTGCTGGAAGGTGCCCAGCGGATTGTTCGCGCCCTCGATACTGGCGTGGTCGAGGGCGGTGCGGGCGGCGGTGGCGGCCGCGGCGAGCTCCGGTCCGCCGTGTTTGATGAGCGCGGCCGCGGTGCCCAGATCGTGCCGCAGTTCCTCGATGATGCCGGGCAGTCCGGCGCGCGCCTGCTCGATATCGGTGGCGGCGGTATCGACCGCATTGAGCAGTGTCCGTGCGGTATTGATCGCCGCCTCCGCCGCGCGAATGGCCGCCACCGCCGCCCCCTGCTCGCCGACCGGTCGCGCCGCCGCCGTGCGCCCGTCCTGAATCCCCTTCTCCGCGAAGGAGATCCGCTCCTTCGCCATATTCACATTGTCGTGGATTGGTGTCAGCACCGACGCGGGCTGGGCCGCCACCAGCTGTGCGAGTGCCGCCTCCGAACCCGGCGCCCGGGCGGTCAGCTCGATCAGATCGCGGGTCAGCGCGTCGAGGCGTTCGCCGGCATTGATGAGCAGATTCCGCATGGCATCGAATTCGGTGACTTTGGCATCGAGCTCATGATCCGCGCGCCCGCAGGTGCTGATCAGTTCCACCAGCATGGTGCGCTGTTGCTCGGGAGTTTCGGGAATATCGTCGTCGAGTTGCTGGCGGATGGAAAAGGCTTTACCGAGGGCGTTCTTCGCCGCCTCGAGCGCGCCGGTGAATGGTGCGGTGGCGGTCGCCCCGAATTCGTCGGTGGCGAGCCGCAATTCCTCGGCACTGGTGCGAATCGCATTATCGATGTCGACCAACAGTTCTTTGGAGCGTGCGTCCAGAGCGGCCAGCGGCAGCGCGCCGAGCGCCTGGGAATCGGCTGGATCGACCTTGCGTGCCGCCTCCACCTCGGCCCGCGCCCGCCGCCCCTTACGCCCGCGCGACCACAACAGCAGCCCGCCGACGAGCACCGCCACCACGAGCACCAGCAGCAACACCACCCAGATGCTCAGCCCGCCCCCGGAGTCGCTCATGGCCGCGGACAAACCATTCGCCGTCGTGATCGCGGCCCCCGCCCAGTCTCCGGCGCGCAGCTTGGGCTCGACCTGATCGCCGAGCAGCTGATCGAGTTCCTTCTCGCTGACCGAGGCCGGAGCACTCCCGGTGAACGCGTATCCGCGATCATCGATCGCGACCGAGAGCAGCACATCCCGATCCCCGAAGTTGGAGGCTTTCGCGGTCTGCTCGCCCCAACTCTGCGCATCCATCCCCGCGAAGTCGTGGACATAGACAACCCACAGTCGCTCATGGTCTTTCGTGTACAGCGAATCGATCGCACTCTGGACCTCGGCGGTCTGACCGCCGCGCAACGCGCCCGCCGAATCGGTGACATAGCTGGGTAGCCGCTGCGGCTGCTCCGCCTGCGCGGGCGCGCCTGTGCCACAGGGGAGAATCAAGGCCAGCACGAAGCCGGACATCAGCGTGGAGAGCCGCTTCGGTAGCCGCATCCGATGAATCTATCCGCCGGATGCGGGCCACGAGGTTTCTTCCGGTCACCCGTGTCGGCGGCCATGACTACGATCAGAGGCGTGATCACGATCGATACCCCGTACACGGGTCATGTCGCCCCTGGTTCCAACCCACAGCAGCGCAGCGTTTCCGGCGCGCGCATCGTGAAGATGTCGGTCGGTGCCATGGACAACAACGTGTACCTGGTGCAGTGCGCGAGAACGGGATCGACGCTGCTGATCGATGCCGCCAATGAGGCGGAACGCATTCTGGAACTGGTGGGTCAGCAGGCTCCCGAAGGGGTCGAGCTACTGGTCACCACGCACCGCCATCCCGATCACTGGTGGGCCTTGGCCGAGGTGCTCGCCGCGCGCGAGATACCGTCCGCCGCGCATGAACTCGATGCCGAGGCGCTCCCGGTGCCACCGACCCGACTGCTCGTCGACGGCGACAAGATCCGCATCGGCGATCTGGAGCTCGAAGCCATTCACCTGAGCGGTCACACCCCCGGTTCGGTGGCGCTCGCCTTGACCGACGGCGACGGCCGCACCCACCTGTTCACCGGAGATTCGCTATTCCCGGGCGGAATCGGCAAAACGGGCACGCCCGAGGAGTTCGCTTCGCTGCTCGGCGATGTGGAGTCCAAACTCTTCGCTCGCTATCCGGATGACACGGTCGTGTACCCGGGCCATGGCGATGACACCACCCTCGGCGCGGAGCGCCCGCAATTGCCCGAGTGGCGGCGGCGCGGTTGGTAAAACTCCGGAACCGCGGCCTCGAGCCCGCGTGGAGGACGCCGAAGGTCGAGCAGGCCCGTGACGGCTTTGTCGCGGGCACCCTACGCTGGGCGCGCCGACTGCTGATCGGCGGGCTGCTCATGGGCCTGCTGGTGATCGGCGGTACCGCGGTGCGGGTGTGGCAGGTGGCCCGCATCGACGACTGGGCACCCGCCGACGCGATCGTGGTGCTCGGCGCGGCGCAATACGACGGCACGCCGTCCTCGGTGTTCCAGGCGCGATTGGACCAGGCGTACAAGCTGTTTCAGCGGGGCGTCGCGCCGCTCATCGTGACGGTCGGCGGAAAACAGGTGGGGGACAACTACACCGAAGCCGCCTCCGGGAAGATCTATCTGGAAGACCGCGGCGTACCGGCCGATCGGATCCTCGCGGTCGAAACCGGTTCGGACACCTTGCAAAGCGTGGAGGCCGTCTCCAAAGCTCTACTGGCGCGCGACAAGTCGTCGGTGGTGCTGGTGAGCGATCCATGGCATTCGCTGCGCACCCGCACCATGGCGCGCGATGCCGGACTATCGGCGTGGACCGCCCCGACTCGCACCGGCCCGGCCGTCTACACCCGGGAATCGCAGGCGCACGGCATATTTCGCGAAACCTTCGCGCTGCTGTGGTACCAGCTCACCCACTATTCGGCCGATTTCACCTACACGGCGGAGCAGTGATCATGAGTGCGCGAATCGATTACGACCGGGTCTACAGCGAACACGATCGGGAGCGGCTGGTCCCGGAGACCGAACGCACCGCCGGGCTCAGCTGGTCACCCACCCCGGCCCGGCGCAGTGAGTTCGCGCGCGATCGGGCGCGGGTACTACACTCCGCCGCACTGCGCAGACTGGCGGACAAGACGCAGGTCATGGGCCCGCGCGATGGTGACACCCCGCGCACCCGGCTCACCCATTCGCTGGAGGTCGCGCAGATCGGGCGCAGTATCGCCGACGGGCTGGGCTGCGATCCGGATCTGGTGGATCTGGCCGGGCTGGCGCACGATATCGGGCATCCGCCGTATGGACACAATGGTGAGATGGCGCTCGATCAATTCGCCGACGCGCACGGGGGTTTCGAGGGCAATGCGCAGAATCTGCGGATTCTGACCCGGCTGGAGCCGAAGGTCTTCGACGATCAGGGGCATAGTTACGGGTTGAACCCGACCCGGGCGGCTCTCGACGCGGTCATCAAATATCCTTGGGGCAGAACAGGTCCCGGCTCCAAGTTCGGCGCGTACGACGTCGATATGGATCGACTGGCGTGGGTCCGCAAGGGCGCGCCGGATCGACGGCAATGCCTGGAATCACAGGTCATGGACTGGTCCGATGACGTGGCCTACTCCGTGCACGATGTGGAGGACGGGATCATTGTCGGCCGCATCGATCTGCGCTCGCTCGCCGATCCGGTCGAACAGGCCACGCTCGCGGAACTCGGTGCGCGCCAGCACAAATCGCTGACCCTCGACGAACTCGTGGCCGCGGCGCAGCGACTCTCCGAACTGCCGGTGGTGGTCGCGGCGGCCTCCTATGACGGTTCGCTGAAAGCCTCCGTGGGGCTCAAGCGCCTCACCAGTGATCTGGTCGGCCGATTCGCCACCGCCGCTGTGGAAGCCACCCGCGCGGCCTGGGGCGGACGCCAATTGTGCCGCTACACAGCCGATCTGGAGGTGCCGCGGATCGTGGCGGCCGAGGTCGCGGTGCTCAAGACCATGGCGCTGCACTATGTGCTGTCCGATCCCATCCACCAGGTCCGGCAGGCCGGGCAGCGCGACCGTATTCTCATGGTCGCGCAGCACCTCTCCGTTATCGCACCGCGCGGCCTGGACCGCCTACTCCTGCCCTGGTGGGAGGAGGCCGCCGACGACACCGCCCGGGTTCGGGTGATCGCCGATCAGATCGCCTCGTATACCGAAAGCCGCCTGGAACGGGTGGCCGCCGTAATCCCCTGATATATAGGTTTCGCGGACCGAATCGGAAACCGCTACGGTGAGCGGGCAAAAGCTGAGAGCGGGCCGATCGGGTCCGCGGAGGGGGGATCGTGGATCCGACGCCGGAACATCCGAACACACCGGACAAGCCCGTCGAGTTGGGCAAACCGGCAGGCTCGGAGCAGTTGCAGCCGGGGCAGCAGGCCGTTCCGGACCCGACGATGGTGGCATGGTCACCCGGTCAGCCCTACGGCGCGGATCCGGGTCAGCAGAGCGTTCCCGGGCAACCGGCTTGGGGTCAGCAGGGTGTTCCCGGTCAGCAGGGTTGGGGTCAGCCCGCCGCGGACCAGCAGGCGTGGGGTCAGCAGAGCGCGCCCGGCCAGCAGGCGTGGGGTCAGCCCGATCCGCAGGGAACCGGCGGCCAGTGGCCTCAACCCGAGGGTGCCGCGCCGTATGGTGCGCAGCCGTCTTATCAAGGGGCAGCGCCTTATCCGGGCGATCCGGCGTATGGCACGTCTTATCCGCAGCCCGCGCCGTACCCGGGTGCTCCCGGTTACCCCGCCGCGCCCTATCCGGGTCCGCCGCAGGGCACCAATGGTTTCGCGATCGCCGCGCTGATCACCGGTCTGCTCGGTATGTGCCTGCTGTCGGTGCCGTTCGGTGTGATCGGGCTGAGCCAGATCAAGGATCGCAATCAGCAGGGCAAGGGGTTGGCGATCACCGGCCTCGTGCTGACGGCGGTATGGGCCGTGGTCGGCGTGGTCCTGTTCGCCGTGGGTGTGACGAATACGAAGGACACCGATACCGACTCGTTCTCCCCGCCCTCGGTGAACTTCACCCCGCCGTCGGTCAATTTCTCGACGCCGTCGCTGCCGACGACCACCGCGTCGCCGGGCGGGTACACGCTGCTGCGCAATCTGAAGGACGGCGATTGCGTCAACGGTGTGCACCGAAAGACGTCGATCAGCGGTGCGACGGTGACCTCCTGCTCCGGACCGCATGACGCCGAGGTGTTCCTGAACTTCTCGCTCCCCAACTGGACCGGGGATCAGCAGTCCAAGGACTTCGCCGAGACCAAGTGCGCGGAGGTGTTCGATCGGATCGACGCCAAGAAGGCCGGGCTCAGCTACCTGTACTACCGGCCGCATTCGCAGTCGGAGTGGAACTCCGATCCGACGGTGCAGTGCATCGCCATCAATGACGATGAGACCAAGCTGACCAGCAAGCTGCCGCGCTAGCTCGCCGCGCAGTGGTCGATATAGCGGGGAATGGTTTCGGCGGGCGGGCCGTCCGCGAGTAGGCGGCCCGCGTCGAAGACCAGCACCCGATCGAAGTCGGCGAGCAGATCGAGGTCGTGTGAGATGACCACGATCTGCTGCGGAAGTTCGTGCAGCAGTTGGGTTATGCGGCGTTTATTGCGCAGATCGAGCAGCGTGGTCGGCTCGTCGAAGATGACGTAGTCCGGGCGGACCGACAGCACCGCGGCAATGGCAAGCAGCTGTTTCTGGCCGCCGCTGAGCAGATGTGCGGGATGGTCGCGGAACTCGGCGAGACCGTATTCGGTCAGCACCTCCGAAACCCGTTCGGCGATTTCGGGTTTGGCGAGGCCGTGATGTTTGAGGCCGAAGGCCAGATCTTCCGCGACGGTCGGCATGACGATCTGCACGTCCGGGTCCTGGAAGACGAAACCGACGCGGCGGCGCACCGCCCTGCCCTGCTTGCGGGTATCGAGCCCATCCACCCGTACCTGGCCCGCGCTGGGCACCTGCAGACCATTGAGCAGTCGCGCGAAGGTGGATTTGCCCGAACCATTCGAGCCGATCACGGCAATGCGGCGCTCGGTGAGTTTCAGATCGAGGCGGGTCAGTACCTCGCGCTCGCCGAAGCTGTGCGAGACGCCCTCGAGTTCGATCACGCGCGAGCCGGGATCATCGGATAGGCCCGGCGGACCGCGATGGCGGCGAGTGAGCCGATAACGGTCTTCACGATATCGCCGGGAATGAAGGCGATCGAGGTGACGATCGCCTTGTGCAGCGGGATATGCGCGGCGACGGCCATCCACGGGATGCCGATCGCGTAGAGCACCACCGCGCCGCCGAGAAAGTTGATCGCCAGGGCGACGGGCAGATTGTAGTGCCGCCACAGCCTTTCGGTGAGCACGCCGATCACCAATGCCCCGATCGGGTAGGCAATGACGAATCCACCTGTCGGACCCATGATCACCGAGAGTCCACCGCGCCCGCCCGGCAGTACCGGCAGGCCGATCAGCACCAGCACATCGAAGAGCAGAATCGCCAGCGCACCCCGCTTGGCTCCGAGAATCGAGCCCGCCAGGATCACGCCCAAAGTTTGCGAGGTGAAGGGCGCGAACGCACCCGGAAGTTGAATGAGCGGGAAGAACCCGAGCACCACCATTATTGCCGCGAACAGCGCTACCTGCGCCAAATCCCTACTACGCACCCGGGCATCCTATGGGGACCGCGGTCCGGGTCCGTTCGCCGCATGGTGTCGGCACACGATCGGCAACCACGGATCAGTCCAAGCCGCGAGCGTCCAGGGCCTCGCCGACCTGATCGGCCATGCGCAGGGTCCGGATCAGCAGCGGGATCAGAAATACCGTGGAGCGTTCGATACCGCGGGCGCGCTGGGCGGAGCGCACCAGCTCGGCCTGTTCGCGGATGACGGGGATGAAGCGAATGGTCATGGCGACCAGCAGGCCGACGCGATCGGGGCGCACGCCGAGGGGTCGCAGTGGGCGCAAAGCCTTTTCGATGGTGTCGATCATGGCGGACGTGCGGGTGGTCAGCGTGACCAGATTGGCGAGTAGCACCAGGGTGAGCACGCGCTCGCCGACCAGGACGGCGCTCTGCCAGCCGGTGAAGAGAACCTGCGCGAGGATGATCAGCGCCAGGAACGGGGCGAGGCTCAGCACCTGCCTTGCGGTCGCCCGCCAGGGAATCCGCGCGACTACATATAAAAGGAGTACCGCGGCGAGCGCCACCGCCAGCCAGAGCATCGACGGTACGAAGAACAGTGCGGTTCCGGCCGCCGCGAGCACCACGAGTTTCGGACCGGCGGGCACGGTATGCACCGGCGTCCGGGCGTCGTGGTAGAGGCTGAGCACCGATAGATCCTGGCATGCGCGGTTCGCGGCATTCGGTCCGGTGTCCAGCCGTGCGTCCCGGTCCCGCGCGCCAGTGGCGCGCGGCTAGACTCGCTCCGTGGCAGGCCGACTTCCAGACCGCGATATCGCGGCGATTCGTGAACGTGCTCGGATCGAGGATGTGGTCGGCGAGTACGTGGCGCTCAAGCGTGCCGGTGCCGACTCCATGAAGGGCCTCTGTCCCTTCCATGACGAGAAATCCCCGTCCTTCCATGTGCGCCCGAATCATGGCCATTTCCACTGCTTCGGCTGTGGTGAGGGCGGTGACGTCTTCGCCTTCCTGCAGAAGATCGAGCACATCGGGTTCGTCGAGGCCGTCGAGCAGGTGGCCGACCAGCTCGGCTACAAGATCAATTACGAGGGTGGCGGCACCTCGGTGCAGCGCGATCGCGGGACTCGCTCCCGGCTGGTCGCCGCCAATGCGGCCGCGCACGAGTTCTATATGACCAAGCTCGGTGAACCCGAGGCCGAGATGGCTCGCACCTACCTCACCGACCGCAATTTCGATGCCGGGGCCGCGCACCAGTTCGGCTGCGGCTATGCCCCCGGCGGCTGGGATACGCTCACAAAACACCTGCTGCGCAAGGGTTTCGAGTTCAAGGAGCTGGAGGCGGCGGGGCTGTCCAAGCAGGGGCAGCGCGGTCCGATGGACCGTTTCAACCGCCGACTGCTGTGGCCCATCCGCAATCTCGGCGGTGATGTGATCGGCTTCGGCGCGCGTCGCCTCTTCGATGACGACACCATGACGGCCAAGTACATCAATACGCCGGAAACGGTGCTGTACAAGAAGTCTCAGGTGCTGTTCGGCCTGGATCTGGCCAAACGCGAGATCGCGAAGGGCCATCAGGCGGTAGTCGTCGAGGGCTACACCGATGTAATGGCGATGCACCTGTCCGGCGTGAAAACCGCTGTGGCGTCCTGTGGTACGGCCTTCGGTGACGAACATCTCGCCATGCTGCGCAGGCTATTGATGGACGACAATTTCTGGCGCGGCGAGATCATCTACACCTTCGACGGTGACGCGGCAGGGCAGGCAGCGGCGCTGAAGGCGTTCTCCGGCGATCAGAAGCTGGCCGGACAGACCTATATCGCCGTGGCCCCCGACGGCATGGACCCGTGTGAACTGCGCCAGCGCAGCGGCGACGGCTCCGTTCGCGATCTGGTCGCGCGCCGAGTCCCGCTGTACGAGTTCGTGATTCGCGGCCTGCTCGCCGAACACAACCTCGATACCCCCGAGGGTCAGGTGGACGCGCTGCGGCGCGGCGTGCCCGTGGTCGCGCAGATCAAGGACAACGCACTGCGCAAGGCGTACGCCACCAAGCTCGCCGGCTGGGTGGGCTGGGACGACATCCAGATGGTGGTGCGCCGCGTCGGCGACGAGGCGCGCAAGAACGCCCGCACCGGCCCCGCATCCGGTGGCTCGCGCCGCATCGGTATTCCGGAACGTGAAGCGTCGCAAGCGGTTACCGATCAGCCCGCAGCCCGCCCGAACCCGCGTGACCCCGCACTGGCTCCCCAGCGTCAGGCCCTGGCCGCCGCCCTGCAATACCCCGCCTTCGCCGGCCCCGTCTTCGATTCGCTTGAACCGGAAGCCTTTACGCATCCGGCCTATGTGGCCACACGTGCTGCGATCGTCGAAGCAGGCGGCACCGCAGCGGGTTTGGGCGGCGCCGAGTGGGTCGCGGCCGTCGCCGACAACACCGACGATCTCACCATGCGCGCTTTGGTGTCCGAATTAGCCGCAGAGCAGCTACCGGTGAAATCCGAGGCCGACATCCCCCGTCTGATCACCGGCGTGCTGGCGCGCGTCCAGGAGTCCTGGGTCGGCCGTCAGATCGCCGAGCTGAAATCCAAACTCCAGCGCATCTCCTCGACCGAACAGTCCGAGGCGTACTTCGCCCTGTTCGGTGACCTGGTGGCCCTGGAGCAGTACCGCAAGAGCCTGCTCACCCAGGCCATGGGCAATTCCGAGGATTTCGGCGGGCGCTAGCGGGTTTCGCCAAGCGCGACAATCCGACCCAGGCGAGGCGACCGAAGGTCCGCCCGCCCGCGCCGGAGTTGTCTTCTATCCGAAATAGTGGATGCGCGCTGCCGCCCCGCGGCAGTCGCGCCATCCCGAATTCTCTACCGCCGCAATTGATCGTGCGGTACGAGAATCGTGGTCCGCTCATCGAGCGGCTCCATGGGTTCCAGCTTCGGCTGGGTACTCAACTTGTCCGACAGCCGCTGCCGCGAAACCTGCACCAGCTTCCGCGTGACAGGACTCTCACTAATGGCACGGGTCGTCTTACTGATCTGCTCATACCGGGCTCGCCCGGCCTTCGCGCCCAGCACATACCCGGCCGCGACGCCGATGATCAACCGCAGCATGTCGAGAAGCTCCTCCCGTTGGCCTTTCCGCGTGTACATCCTGCCCGAAGCCCCCACCCCATGTCGATCCGCCCCTACGCCCGCATGTCCCCAGGTAGAAGCGCGATTTGGGAAGTGAACAACCCATGCGCTAAAGTTTTCTCCGGTCGCCCGAGAGGGTGACCGGGACACAATCCCCTATAGCTCAATTGGCAGAGCAGCCGACTGTTAATCGGCAGGTTTCTGGTTCGAGTCCAGATGGGGGAGCCCAGAAAAGCCCCTCACCAGCGTAAGCCGGTGAGGGGCTTTTCTCGTTGTCGGAGCAATTCGCGCGAATCCCACTACTTTCCCACTACAAACGATGCATTACTTCCCCTGCGAGAACCGATCCAGCGCATTCCTGGCGTCCGGTCCAACCGTTCGGCGCATGAGATAGTGGCGCTCGGTCGTCGCCAACTTCGCGTGGGACAACTGCGCTTGCGCTTCGGCCGCTCCCAAGTCGTCACGCACCACAGTCGCGACAGTCGGCCGAAAGCTGCGAGGCGTGACCCAGGCCAACTTCTCAGGCAGCGCGGCGCGTAGGGACCGACGCAGATTCGCCAGGCTCATCCATCCGCCATCGCGGTTGGTGAACACCGGACTATCCGGTCCGGCGGCATTGCCGAACAGAATCGTCAGCGCCTCCACCGCCAGCGCGGGCAGGATCACGGTGTGCGCGGGCGCATTGCCCTTACGCTCGTCCTGGCGGTGCAGCGCTTCACCTTTGACCGCGCCGTGATCGATCATCGTGCCCATGATCGTCATCGTCGGCGGATCGGCCAGCAGATCGACATCGGACCAGCGCAGCGACAGCACCTCATTCGGCCGGCACCCTGTCGAAACGAGCACGTCGACGAACTCCGGGAGTTGTCGGCCCGGGCGAGGCCCGAAACCCTTATCCCGACTGCGGTAGTCGCGAACCGCCTTGCGTACCATCGCGAATTCCTCGGGAGCGAGGGCACGGGCACCGGATTGCTTGCCGCCCGTGCGGCTGGTCTCGCGAATCGGATTCACCGCCAATACGTCATAGCGCACCGCCAGCGCGAACATGCCAGCAGCACCACCCGGAACATCTTCGCGTTCGAATCCGAGTTCGCGGCGATCTTGCTCAGATGCCGTTCAGCTCGACTGGTGGGAAGCTCCCGAATACGCAGCGCGCCGATCTGCTTGCGGCCGTGCCGATCCCACACCTGCTGATACACATCGCGTGACTGCCGCTTGAGCTTGGTCTTGGTGGCGAGCCAGACCCGGAACAGCTCGGCCAGTGTTGTACGGTCCTTGATCACCTCATCGGACAGCGGTGCTGTTCGAGACTTCAAGTGCCGCAGCATCGCCGCGGTCAGCAATTGGGTTGGAACGGATAGCACCCCTGAGGTGCTTGCCGCTGAGGTGCCGGAATCTCAGATGGTTCGGTGGTTTCCACTTGCGCGGGGAGTTCGTTCGGAACAACGGGCGCCGAACTTGTAACCGAACTCGTGCCGCGGTCATTGTGCTGACCTGAGCTGGAATCGACCACGTACCACGCGCCGCCACCGATCACAGCCAAGGCGACAATGGCCAGAAGCGGTGATCCGGCGGACCTCCGTCGATGTTTGACGACCCGCTTCTTGGTATGCGGAGGTCTACCGTGTGTGACCGCGATCCCCGGAAGATACGACGGTCGCGGCGATCTCGGTTGCTGTATCACAGGATCGGGAGCGGGGGAGGGGGTCTCTATCGAGGTATAGGGTTGCCGCGTGTCGATAGGCATCCATGTCGACGTCGCCTGGCGTGGAGTCGCACCTTCGATGTCGCCGGAAAAGCCTTCCTGCGCAAGGGCATCGGAACTTGCCGCAGGGTCATTGACGCCCAGCTGTTCCAGCATCGCGCGGACACTGCTGATGGTCCAGATCTGCTTGCGGTAGGTGCCTCGCTGGAACCAGGTGAACAGATCGTTCGGCTTGTTCCCGAGCATGATGTCTACGCCCTTGGGCAGCATCCGCTTCGTCGGCTTGTCCAGGTCAACCGTGGTGCCACCCCTGGCAACGATCACCACCAGCGCGGAAACGAATTGCTGAGCGCCGGTGGCGTTCTCGGTCAACGCCTTCAGCGCGTACATGGCCGACTTCGCCTGATACAGCGGATTGACGTCGCCGCTACGGACGTGCACCGGATCGCCCTCGTGCCCGGTCATCGACCATCTGCCATTGACCGGGCAGTGCAGCACCCCACCGGACGGGCTCAGCGTGCCCTTCACCTCGATGCAGACCGCCGTATTCGGTGTGAACACAATGAAATCGGCCTCCTGTCCGGCATCGCCGCGGCGTCTGCCAGGTATATGGGCACCCGCGACGGCCAGACCCGGAACATGACATGTTCGTAGCCACTCGGCCACAAGCTGTTCGGTCTTCGGTGCGTCGGTACGCTCATTGATGACCAACATGGCCATCCCCCTTAGTTATTCGGAACCGCCGAGAGCCCCGTCACCCTGCGTCGTGGCACCTCGGATAGACCAACGGTAGATCCATGCACCGACAGATAGTCGCCGATCTTGTTGTGGCACAAGGAGTTACAATCGCACGGGCGTTCGACCGGCGCGACGGAACGCTGATGAACCGCCTGGTCGCACGCCATAACCATCGTTCGCAGCTCTGCTCTGGCCGATCATGCTCCGATGCGGCTGAACTCGCCTACGACAGCCGTCCCTAAGCTGCGACTCGCTCTCGCTCCGAGGGTCTCGTTGCTGAATTTCGCTATATAGGTTCAAGAGCGGCGCGCTAGCGCGCGCCGCGACACGCTAACGCCGCGCGACGCGGCTCCCTGAACGGCGGTCGCCGCGGCGCGTCGGCGCGTCGCGACACACGCCAGCGCACTGCCGGAATCCATTGAGGCACTTCACACAACGAGCCAGGAACTGAATCGGCCGGCACTCTGGGCACCGATCGACCGGTCCGCGATCCCGCCGATTCTCATACGGTGCTGCCGCACGAGCTCCGCTCGCTTGCCTCCCAGAACCCATCTGCCGCAGTCACGCAGCTGGTCACCCCACACCACCTCGTTCTCATCACCAGGTCGCCTCCGGATGTCGGTCGCCGGGTTGGGGCACTTCGTGGTTCCGCAGCCGAATCCGGTAGTGGCGGTCACCAGGTTCCTTCCCTGGGGCGATCGATCTGCCGAAGGCATACCGCCGTGAGGGGGCACTCCAAAGGGCGCTGCGCTTCGCTTGCGTCACTGCGTGATTGGCATTCGCCAACCCTTTTCCGTGCCCCCTCACGGTGGTCTGGGCTATGCCCAGATCGAGCACCCCAGGGAAGGAACCCACCATGACCGCCACCACCCTCACCATCCAGTGCACCACCCCGCAGTGCCCCAACCCGGCGACCGACACCCTGCCCATCTACGTCCCCGGCGATGAGAACGAGGCGGTGTGCCGCGAGTGCCTCGACGCCTACTGGGACTGCCAGCAGGCACTGGAGGCGGTGGCGTACTGAGCACTTGGGGGCTTCGGCCCCCTTCCTCGGTCACCGGCAACGATGCCGGACAGTGAGTCGCCAACGGCGTCGACTCCAGACCACAGACCCCCGGCACCCCTCGATCCGCCGGGACCACCTATCCGGTACCGGGCACCTTCCCGCCCGTACCGGATAGGTGATTGCCGAACAGCCTTGGTGCGCAAGCAACTCCCCGCCTCCTCAGCGGCCTGATTGTCTCGCTCCAGGAGAACGAGTCAAGGACCACCTGCCGGTGTCCGCTCCGCGGTGGCTTCGCCATCCTTGACACGCCCTCCCTCCGCAGAGGATGGCCTGTATGAGGAAGCAGGGAGAAGAACAGTCCCGGGTTGCTGATTCCGCGTAGTTGGCGAGGTACTCCTGAGACCGTCGAGGCATGAGCGTGTTCACATCCACGGAAGGACCCGGCACCCCGATCGGCACTGGGGTCTCTCAGTGTTCGGCGCCCATCCAGTCGTCCAACACCTGCTGGACCACTGCCGCACGCTTCTTCTTAGCAGGCGCCAGGCGCTCGACGTGTGCCCTCACCCGAGCGACCCATTCCCTCTCGAACTGATACGGCAGGGGGTCCGTGGTGCTCTCAGTCTTAGTCGGCGGGCATCGCAACTCAGCGTCCGGGAATACATCCAGCAGGTCCAGCATCTGTCGTGGCGTCGGAGCGATCTCCTCGCCTGGGACCACCCAATTAATAATCTTGTTGTGCGCGCTCCCGACGCATATTCCCCGTTTGTGCGAGATGTCGTGGCGGATCAGCTTGACCTCATGGAAGAACTCGGACCGAATATCGTTCTTCTCCCAAGACTTCCGGTCGGGGCCGACGCCGTGGGCGGCCGCGAGCCGAGGCCGATAGGTGTCCTCCCAAGCGGCGTGGATCGTCGTGAACCACTGTGTATATGCCATGCGATAGATGGGCGGCGGGGTGCCGCCGCTCATCATCTCCTTCATCGCGGCACCGAAGTTGGACGGAGTCACCACCAGCGGCTCGCCGGTGCTCGCACTGGTGAGGTTCGCCATCGGAATCGTTCGATCGCTCGGATCGCCCACGAACTGCATCGTGCTGAGGTCAAGATGGTTGCCGACTCCCCGCCCCTTGAACTTCTCGTCCCGCCAGCGTGTGACCGTCTGCGAGAGCGCGTAATTGGCCGTGAGAGCCAGAATGAGCGATGTTCTGTACTCCTCGGCGAAATCGCTGATCACCTCGTCCACTGTCTGCACCCGCAAGGAATCATCGCTCCGGAGCGACAGCGCCGTCGTCTGCGCGATGTCACGGATCTTGGTTATCGCCTCCACGAACTCGCGGCTACCGCCCGACATCGACGTGATCTCCCGAAACTCCGTAAGCGCCGTCAGCAGCGGTTCGACGATCCCGGCCACCGCCCCTTCCGGCGCATCCGCCAGGGCCGGTTCCAGGTAGCTGTGGGTGAGCATCTCTTGGAGATTGGCCAGCGACGAGGGGAGCAGACGCTGATTGCTGGGCCAGGTGGCAGCCATCTGGTCCAGCATGATTTTTATGTGTTCCGCGCGCTCGATCCAGCGCCCAACCTGATCCTCTAGTGGCATGGCGCAGACATTATCGGGAAGTCCACTATTGCCGGGAGGCTCGCGGTCTTTCGGCCGATCGGTTGTCGAGACAACTGCCCGCCGGGGGCACCCAGCTGGCGGCCGGCTTCCTTGATTGGCAGGCCATCGACTGGGCCGGGCTGTGCCGTCACTCGGTGGTCGAGCACTAATCACCTAGCCACCTCCAGAGTCCGCAGCTAGTCCGCAGCGGTGCACGATGCATCCGACGCCGACCAACGAGCCCATCGATGAAGTTCGAAGCTCAGCACCGGTATGTCGTTCTGTCCCAACATCTGCCAACGATCGCAAACGTCGTGAGCGACCACCTCAAATCCGTCGCCCGACTAGCACGTGGGTCTCTTCATGATGCATCCCAAATTGCCGAACGCGATCCGTAGTCGCGGAGTGGTTCCGCGCCCAGATTCTCACGACCTACCCACTACTTTCCCGCTACAAACGTGCCGCTATTCCGGCGTACAAGCACATACACCGGCGTGGTCAGAACCGCGAGACATGTTGGCGTCGAAGGGGTTTCAACGACACCAGCGGACACCCACGGAGCGCTGAAAGTACCGGCAGGTTTCGGGTTCGAGTCCAGATGAGGGAGCCTGATTCGGCCCCCGAGCAGCGTGAGTAATTCGCCGGTCAGGGGCTCAGTCACGAAGTCGTTTCCGAACATCGAGAGTGCTCAGAAAGTGTCCATCAATTCGGGAAATGCCCGCGCTGTGGCTGCCGCGATGGGATGAGACCCAGCGGTGCGGTGCGATTGGCTTCACGTCTTTCGTGCTCGATGCGGGCAGCGATTCTTTGCACTGTCCACCTCTCGTGCGTCCGTTCATGTGGACGAGGAGGACTCGCCAGTTCGGAGAGGTGTATCGCGCCCCATGTTGTCAGTGCACCCACGGCGACACCGGGCAGAAATTGCCAGAGAACCGCGAACATGATGACCTCCTACTCGACGAATGTTGTAGTGCTGCAGACCATGTCGTCAGCTGCTGGTAGATGAGCCCCTGGCAGTAGAGGGTGATCGGCTCAGGTCCAGAGTCGGGCGCAGGGTAGTTCGGGCAGATCCACGGTCACCTGGTCGTCGACAGTGACAGTCACTCCGCTGTTGCTCGCCAGTTCGGTGGCGACCTGGTCGATCTGGTCGGCGGGGCCGCGGAAATCGAGCGTCAGTGGGCCGGACTCCACGTGTAGGTGTCGGACCGGGCGTGACGCGTTCATCGTTGCGGCGCAATCTGATTCGTCATCGTTCCGGTCCTCGGTTCGATGGATTCACGGGGTTGGGGAGCGGCCGATGAGGTGATGAGTGCTGTGCCTCAATAGATCTCATCTGGACGGTCATGAAAAGTACACCATTGGTGGCTAATCGAGACGTCCAAAAACGAGAACCCGATTATGATTGCTCTAGAACCGCAGGATAGGACCCGCTTGTACGACAGAACCAGATTCGCTTTCCGATCCGATGTGACTCGATTTCCGGGAGAGCCCTGTGACCAGCACAGAAGACGACGGCCCGTCATCAACGCTTCCGCGTCGCCAGCTCGGCCGCTTCCTCCGGGAACGTCGGGAGGCGGCAGGATTTACCATCGCCGAGGCCGCCAAGTTGGTCGATCTGTCGCGAGCTGTGTTGCAGCGCATCGAGACCGGACAGATTCAGAAGGTTCGCAGGCAAGACGTTGCGGCGATGTGTCAGGTGTATGACGTCGGGGACGACGAGACCCAGGCCGCGGTCGATCTGGCCGCACAGGCCAGGTCGAAGAGCTGGCATCACGTCTACGGCGGCCTGTACGGCAGCGCCTTCAATATGTATGTCGGGCTGGAGTCGGCTGCCCGCCGACTGACTACCTGCCACGATCAGCACATCCCCGGACTACTTCAAACGGCCGATTACGCGCGAGCGATCATCGATGCGTTCCCGTCGTTCACCAATCCGGAAGACGTTGACCGCCGCGTTGAGCACCGGCTCAAACGGCAAGCGCTCGTCACCCGCAAAACGAACCCTGTCGAGTTGGATGTGCTGCTGCACGCTTCGGTGCTCTATCGCATGATCGGTGGATCTACGACGATGGCCGGCGCGCTGCGGCATCTGGCTGAGATATCGAAGCGGCCCAACATCGCAATCCGAATCCAACCGTTCAGCGCCGGCCTCACATGGGGAATTCCACACGGCTCGTTCATCATTCTGGACTTCGGTGCAACCGTGCGGAAGGAACCGGTCGAGCCGCCGGTGGTATTCATAGAGGGTGGAGCGGCTCAGGATGTCTACCTCGAGAAGCCCGAGGAAATTCGGCTCTACAGCGAGCTTGCCGCTGCGATCCGGGGTACATGTCTGGGTGAGGTGGAAAGCAGGAGTCTGCTACGGCAGGTGGCAAAGGAGTACGAGCGTGGCGAACATTGACCTGTCCGAGGCGAACTGGTTCAAGAGCAGTTACAGCGAGGGTGGCGCTCAGTGCGTCGAGGTCGCATGGCTGGCCGGGGGCAAAGTCGGCGTCCGTGACTCCAAGAACCCGAACGGCCCGGCGTTGGTCTTCACCCCTGGCGAGTGGGATGCCTTCGCCGTGGGTGTGCGGGACGGAGAGTTCGAACACCCGGCGTAGCGAAGATTCCGGCCCGGGTACGAGCGGATCCCATAGAACATGGCTGACCGCCGACCCGGTTCGATCTGATGGCCGAAGTACGTCGGCCCCGACGATCTCGCCGAAACCGCTGGTACTGAAACCCCGCAGGGGCAACGGTACTCACTCACCCGCATGGCGCGACTGCTGAAAGTGTCCTCCTCCGGCTACTGCCAGACGTGAAACGCAGGGCGGCAACGGTTTTGACCTCACGCCAGCAGCGGCGTGCGGATCTGGAAGTGAAGATCAACCAGGTGCACATCGACTCCCACGGCACCTACGGATCACCGCCGAGCTGCGTGTGCGGGGCTTGCCCTGACTTCGGATCCGCTGGGACCGCGAATCCATGTATCCCTGCACCGTGAATCCAGATATCCTTCTGGCCCGATGGCTGGGAGCAGCGCCACGCGCCGCCCGCTGAAAGGCATGCTCGGCCGCTGGCGAATTGTCGCGATGGACGACTGAGACCGCGACGTCATCGACCTCGTAGGCCCCGGATACATCGAGTTCCGCCGAAATGGGACTGGGGAATTCGCGATCATCGCGGTTCAAGGCGAGATGGATTGTCACCCATGGCAACACGGTGTGAGATTCAGCTGGGAGGGTGATGACGACGGTCACCCGGTGAGCGGTCGGGGCTGGGTGGTGATGTCCGCGGGCGACGAATTGCACGGGCGGCTCTACTTCCATCAAGGTGACGAGTCCGGTTTTCGCGCAATACCATTCACCAAGGATCCAAAGGAAGGCACCCGTGAGCGAGTATCAGTACTACGAGTTCGTCGCCGTGGACCGCCCGCTCGACGATCGACAGCTCGCGCAGGTGCGGGAGCTGTCCACCCGCGCGCGGATCACCGCGACCCGCTTCGTGAATGAGTATCACTGGGGAAACTTCCGCGGGGACCCCGCGCGCATGATCGAGCGCTATTACGACGCGCATCTGTACGTTCGATAGAGCTCGGTGCCTAACCGGTCTTGACAGGATGGCGGCGGACGCCCGCCGCGCGGGTGCGGGCGGCGCAACGACTTCTACACGAGTAGATACGGTCTCCGAGTACGCGACCTCCCGCATCGAACTCGGAGGATGGGCGAATTCGCCGCAGTCGCAGCCTATTACGTCGGGCGCAAGGTCGAATCGGCGAGGCTATCGACGAGCTTCAACACAGTGCGATGATGTTCGTCGAAATCGGCGACGACTTCCGGCCCGCGGTCGTGCAGCGGCAACTCGGCGACACCTTCTGCCACACATCCCCACCTTCGGCGATTGGACGTCGGTCACCGCATGGACCGGACCCAGCAACGCTGGACGCCGCCCGCACCCGAGCGTTGAGGTCACTGGCCGGGGCTTCGCGAGCACCGGGAATCGGCTAGATTCGGGCGGACTGGAAGCTCGATGGGTGTGGATACCGAGGACAGTGTGAGTCAGGACAATTCGACTGTGGAATCGCCCGATGTGGGGTTCCGGATGGCCGAGCCGACGGTGGCGGCTGGGGCCGCTGGAGTCGGCGCGGATGTGGGTTCGGCGGCCGTGCAGGAACATTCAGCTGAACCGGAACCGCTGGTGAACCAGGTTGCCGCGGAGCTGTTCGCGTTGCTACCGGCGGGGTGGGATCGGCTGGATGCGGCCGTGGCCATGACCGTCAGTGATGAGGCGGCACGGGTTGTGGTGTCGGATCAGAAGCATGCAGTGCCGGTGCCGCTTTCGGCGCGGGCCATCGAGTTGTTGCGGGAGCTTCGGCATCAGTCGGCGCAGTTGGAGGAGGGGCCGTGGTGGCGGGTGCTGGCCTCGGTCGACAAGAATGGTTCGGCGCAGATCGAATACGACCATGGGGCGGAACCTTTCCCGGATCAGCACCTATTTCCGCCGCAGGCGTATCTCGCGGATCTGCAGATATATTCGCGCCGACGGCTGCCCGTGTGGCTGGCCGCTTACATCGGGCATGACGACCGGCAGGTCCGGACGCCCAGCCATGCCGCGAATGCTCGTGCGGGCGACGGCGCATTCACGTCACGGGTCGAAAACGACCTTCCCGCTTTGCCTTTGATGTGGGCGCGGTGGGCGGCCATCGCGGCCGCGTTCGTGGCCGCGGACTCGCAATGGGGGCCGCGGGTCACAACCTCGCTGGGCTGGTTCGAGGGAACCTCGCGCAGTGGATCCACACTGCATCTGCTTCCGCGCGGTCGTGCGGTGCTGTCGGGTGGGCTGTGGAACGATCCGCGATTGGACGCCGCCTACAACGGCGGGATTGCCATGCCGCAGCTATATCGGGGTGCGCCGGACTGGGTCGCTGGTCCCGTGCTGAATCCCCGTGCGGCGAACGGATTGCTGTCGTTTTGCTACTGGTGGGATGGTGCGGCATGGCACTGCGGTGAGTCGCCTGCCCCCGCCGAACTGGAGCCCGCGCTACCGGGTGTGCGGACCAGTGCCAGCGCAGTTGACGTGATCACCGAGCTGAATGCGGGAGTCTCCGCGGACGCGGCGGCGGGACTGGTGGCCGCGGCGGAGTCGGGCACCGTGACCCGCCAGTTTGCCACTCCGATCCTCGCCGGCCAGGCAGCCGATACCGATAGTGCGTATTACCAACTGCTGCTGGCCGGTGTTGTGAGACCCGAATAGGCGCAATGCCATTGGCCGTATTCGCGTCGCCATCAACGCTGTACGGCGTATATGATCATCGAGAATTTGCTCCAGATATTGCCACCGGGGGGTTGACCATGACCAATAAGGTGCAGGTCGAAGTAGCTGGGATGCGCTCGACCGCAACCGATCTCGATGGAGTGGCGTCCGCGCTGGACACCGTCAAGGCTGCGCTCGACACCGCCGTGCAGGCCTATAACGGCTGCTGGGGCGCCGACGAATACGGTAGGCAGTTCACCGACGGTGACGGCGGATACACCAAGCGGCAGCCCGTTCTGGAGACAACGATCACCTCGGTGGCGGATCGGCTGCGGCAGTACTCGAGCGGTCTGCGCCAGGGCGCGAACACATTCGACCAGACCGAACAGGTCAACGCCGACGGCTTCAAGTCCTAGCCAGAACACGAGCCCACGCGCCCGTCGCGGTTGCCTGGTGGGCTGGGGAGGAAAACATGGCGAACGAAGCAGCCAAAGGACAGCTAGCCGAGTTGATGGAGCTGGTGCAGGGTGGCATCGCGTCTATCAGCCGCGCACAGCAGGAGCGTGCTCGGCTCACCGCGACAGCGCACGCGGCCGAGCGCCGAGTCACCATCACGGTGAATGCCGACTGCATCGTCATCAAGACCGAATTCTCCGATGACATCGACGATCTCGAGTATTCCGAGATCGCCGCGGCCGTCACCGCCGCCACTCAGGATGCCGCCGCCAAGGTGCAGGAGAAGGCACAGAAGATCCTGGACACCGCGCAAGAGGAGCAGTCGGGCATCCCGACGCTTTCGGAGTTCTTCCCCGCCATGCCTGACATCAGGTCGATGATGCCGACGCCGCCGACAGTGTCGACCGCACCGCCAGGCTCGGTCGACCGCACCGCGCCGGAACCCGAACCGGCCGTTCGCTTCACCAATGTCGAGGAATGGGATCACGACCACTCCGGCCGATCCTCCATCTCCGCCCCGGAGTGGTGAACTAGCGGCGCACGGGACCACACGTGGCGTGGACGACCTATGCCGGGGATCACCTCTTCCCCGCATGGCTGATGCAGTGGCTCAACTTCGGGGCGGCATATCCGAAGGGCGATCAGGACCAACTGTTCGCTCTTGGTGACGCGTTGAAACATGCCGCTGCGGAACTGGAAAAACTCGAGCCATCGCTCAAGAGCACCACCAATCGGGTTCTGCAGTACTACGAGGGTGAGGGCGCGACCGCCATCCTCGCGGAGTTCGCCAAGCTCTTCGACGCCGACGACGTCCACTCCGTCCCGAAGCTGATCGAGGGTCTGGGAGATCTCGGTCACGACGCGCGTTCCACCGCAACCGAAATCGAGTTCGCGAAGATCCAGGCGGAGATCTTCGCGGCGCTGACGCTGTGGACGGTCTATTCGCTGCTGGCGTCTTTGTACGGATGGGCCGCGGTCACCCCCTACCTCGCGGCGGCGCGCGCCGTACTCGGAAAATTCGCCGCGCAAGTCACCGAGCGAATCGGTGCGCTCATGGCGCGGTCGGGATTGAAAGAGCTGGCAGCACCGCTGTCTCGCGAGATCATCATGCCGGCCGGTGAGCGGCTCGCGCAGATCGGCGACCGGCTCGCACCGACAATCGAGAAGCTGGGCACGCCGCTCGACAAGTGGAAGGCGCTGAACCAGACCATCGCCAAGGCCCCCGCGGTCGTCCGCTACCCGGTCGCGGCGCTCAAGGGCGGGGTCATGGGAGCCGGGCTCGACGCGGGCTCCCAGGTCGTTCAGATCATGGAGCATCACCGCGACGACGGCTTCGACCTCAAGCAGACCTTCCAGACCGGCCTGCAGTGGGGCGCGGGTGGCGCGCTCGGCGGGCCGGGGCACGACCTGACCAACAAGGGTCTGGGTCTGCTGAACAAGGGGCTGGACAACAAGTTCGGACGTCAACTCCCGAAATCGCTGGGCGGCGTCATCGGTGGCACGGTCGGCGGTCTCACGGGCGCGGCCGGCATGTACGGCGCAGGTCTCGGAACCCAGCTCTACGACAATGACTGGAAATGGGACGACAAGATCAACAAGAGCTTCAGCACGCAGTTGCTCGCCGGTGGACTGGCGATGGGCAGCATGGGTGGCGGGGCGCACGGACTGCACGAACAAACCGCCGACGCCAGGACCTCGAACGTCGAGGCCGGTCTGAAACAGTCCACCGTGGAGCCTGCGGCCGTGGACAAGACCGGTGGGCTACAGGGACTGGACACGCATCAGAAGCCCGTCGAGCAGATCGGCCATCCGCAGGGGGGCGACGCCGGCCAGCAGGGCGGCGGAGTGCATGTGAATTCGCCTGCGAACGGCCAACCTTCGAACAACGGCGGGGCGAACACACAGGAACACCGGGGCGGTCCGTCGAACACGGACACCCGCCAAGGCGGAAGCGAAACGAACCGCCCCACCTCGGAGACCGCGAAACCTGCTGATACCAGCGCAAAGCCGACCGAAACCGGCACGAAGCCGACGGACAGCGGGGCACGACCGGTCGGCTCGAACGATCGGCTCGGCGAGACGACCGGACCAAAGGACGGTACGTCCGCACGTCCGGCGGCGGACACCTCGGCGCGCGCGGCCAACACCCCGCCCGCCGAGCAGAAGGCGAGTTTCGCTGCGGGCGCGCAGGATAAGCCCGCGCAGGTTCCGGCGGGACGAACACCCGAGGTCCGCCCGCTCACCCCCGAGCCCGCCACACCGGCATCGCCGACACACGTTGCCGACGTCGCACAGGCTCGAACGGATATAAAGCCCGCGGCCGACATCGCTCCCGCGCGAACGGAAACGCCGTCCGCATCCGACTTCGCACCCACAGGTTCCGATCAGCAGGCGGACGGTGCCACGCCAAACCGGCCAGGCTCCCCAGACTCGACACCGCGTACGGAAGCACCCGCGGACCGCGACCGTCCCGGTGACCACACCACGAAACGGGACACGAATAACGATGTCCCGGACGATATTCCGCAGAACCGCACGGTAACCGACGCGAATCGGCGCGCCACCGACCTTGCCGTGGATCAGCTCGTGGGTCCGATGCCCTACACCGAGCCCGCAGCCGAGGCACCCCGAGCCGCCCCGATACGAAACGGCGGCGAGGGCCCGCGCGGCAACAACCAAGCCCGCGCCGCGGCCGGCCCGGTCGGCGACTTCCGCGGCGACGCCCGCCCCCACGACCAACCCGACCTCACCCGCAACGATCTGCTGCGCGAAATCAGCGACAACCTCGAAGGCATCCTCCCTGAGCGCGGCCCCGGCGAGCATCCTGACGTCGAAACCCCCACTGTCCGTTGGGATTCAGAGGGCGAACGCTTCCTCGTCCACGACGATCTGACCGGCCGAGACCTCGAGGTGAAGGTCGACGTCGGCACCGTGAGCCGCCCCGAGGTGGTCGCCGAATTCGAACGCACCCCTGACGAATCGGGCTACCACGTCACCGTCTCCGACCGCGCCCGTACCGAGGACGTCGCCCGCGCGGTCTCCCACGAGCTGGCCGAGATCCGGCTCGAACAGGATCCCGATATCCCGCGCGACTCGGTCACCGAGCGCCCAGAGGAGATGACTACACATCTCGGCGGCCGCTTCGCCGAGCTCAAAACACTCGACTACCAAATCGAAAGGGCCAAAACCGATCCCGCACGGGCGGCCGAGCTTCCCCGCCTGCGAGAGGATCTGGCAGATCTGCTTCACAAGCTTGGTATGAGTGGTCCCGAGCGTTCGGAAACCCCCTGGCGGTTGCTGGATGAGCGTAACCCGGATCTAGCGAATCGACTTGCGGCGGAGGAAGAACACCTCCCGCCCCCAAAGGACTCAGAAGCGCCCGCCGCAGAGGCTGAATCACCCGCAACGGTCGGCACACCACGGGACACGGAACAGTATCTGACCGAGCCGCATGTTTCGGAGGCCTTGGCGCGGGCCGACGAGCACGGACTTACGACCACGGTCACCGACGTCGAGACGCCGGTGAGCGATGTCATTCGCGACCGCCTGCCACAGCGCCCGGAACTGGTCGAGGCTATCCAGAACAATCCGTTCCTGGAGCGCTCGCTGCTCGAACGACCCAAGGCGCTGGCATCGCTGCTCATCCACCCTGAGGGCTTGCCGATACTGCGTGAAGCCCTCGAAGTGATTCACGAGCGCGGTCCGGAGGCCTCTCTCGCCGACCCTGTCCACATTGTGGAGACACCGCTCACCGCTGAGCAGCGCGCGATATCCGAGGCGGCTCAAAATGCCGTGCGCGACAAGGGCGTCGCCGACAAAACGCAGCCCGGGTTCGACCAGAGCCGTCGCAAAGACCCCGAGTATCAGCGCGAATTCCTTCGACAGCAGTACGACCTGTGGGAAACGACCCAGACGGCCCTGAACGAGGTCGTCACCGATGTCGCCGGAGATACCGGCAAGCCCGGCTGGCGCACCGAGCCGAAAGACGAGGCGCGGGCCTGGGACAAGATTCGTGAGTACGGTGGCGACGTTTCGCGACTCACGGACCTGGTCGGCGCGAAAATCGTCTACACCGACGTCGCGGAGGCCTATAAGGCGCTCGACAAGATCGCGAACGACCCTCGCATCGAGGTCGTCTCGTTCGAGGACCGATTCGAACACCCCGAACCATCCGGCTACCGAGATCTGCAGATGAAGGTTCGGATGCCCAATGGCCATATCGCCGAGCTCCGTGTGCATTTGAGTCATGTCGACGCGATCGCGGTACACGAGCATGCCATGTTCGAGATGCAGCGCGATCTCAAAGCCCTTGCGAAACAAGAAGACCGACCGCTGTTGCCCGAGGAGAAAGCGCTGCGCGCGGAGGTACAGCGGCGTTACAACGAACAGTTCTGGGATGCGACCAAGAAGGGGCTGCCAGAGGAGCTCGGCGCGGAAGAAGGCCGCCGCCCCAACGAGCTGGATTCCGAACCGAACAAGCGGAAACCCGCCGCGGACCCGGACCGCTCCGCACCCGCGCATCCGGAAGATCTGGCCTCCGAACGCGAACCGGGCCACGTCAAGGACGACCCGGTCCCGGAGCGTGACCGACCCGTCGATCCTGTCGAATCACGAGAAGTGCCGCCAACCCTCGAAGCGGAGCCCAAGCCACCCGAGAAGCTCGAGGAGGAGATCCCGGAGCAACCGGCCGAGCCGACGAACGACATCAGCGAAACCGGTGCGCCCCGTGAGGGATCCGAACCCGTCCAGCCGACCGACAAGGTCGACGACAAGTCTGACAGCCCGCGGACCGGCCAGCCCGAAACCCTACCGGCGACTGAGCACCCGCAGCAGGTGACGAACGTCCGGAACGAACATCCCGCCAAACACGTGACCCACACCACCGAAGTCGACGGTGCTGCACATGATCCCGCCAAGGAAGCCCCGGAGACCGGTAAACAGCCGCCTGAAACGTCAGGCCCGAACACTGCCCCGCCCGGTGAAGACACCCGGGACATGGCCACCCACTACAAGGCCAACTCCCGGATGGCAGGCGGGCAGATCTCCTTCGACGAACTCTCGCCGAAGGCAAAGCATTTGGTGAACGCTCTCGCCGAGGCCGAGCACATCCCACTCAGGCCGGGTGAGGCGAACGCCGATCATCTCGCCGAGCTGCAGAAGTTCTCGGGTTACGAGCACGCGATCGTTCAGAACAAGGACGGTGACCTACGCCTGTTCCGCGGCAAGCAGACCTCAAGCAAGATCCCTGAGGATCTCGCCGGATACCGATTCATCCTGCACACCCATCCTGAAGATCGGCTCCCAGGACCGCCTTCCGAACACGAACGCAGACTCGGATTCAATACCGACAGCATGCGAACGGATCTCGAACACAAGAAGTCCGCTCACATCGAGGCGGTCGTGAGCCGCGATGGCCAAGTCCGGTTCTTCACCAACGAAGGCGTACTCGACCTCCCGCCCGGCGAGTATCCGCGCGGCGGCCCCTTGAACGACCGTGGATATGTCGTCCCGGTCAACAGCCTCGAAACCCATCCTGCTGGGGAAGGCCCAGCACAGCGGAACATTTCGCCCCACAGGTCCGACGAGGCACCCGGACCCCACTCCGATCCGGCACAGGTTGCCGAGCCACACGGCAAGGAGACACCCGGACTTGAAGGTACCGAGAACGTCCGAGCCATCAACCTCGGCGATACGTCCGAGACGCCCCACGGTCGCGCGCAACCAGATCCGATCGAGACGCATCCCGCCGAAGCCCTTCCGACGCAGCCCCATCCCGCCGAGGGCGATTGGTATGCGCACAAGGGTGACGAATGGTCAGGAATCGATGCCAAGGAGATCGCCGACAAGCTGAAGAGCGACTGGGGAATTGACGCACCCGGATTCGACCATCCCGACCTGCACCCCGAGGTCTTCCGCGAATACGCGCGTGCCATCGAGGACATGCGGTCCCGGTACCCGGACGCGAAGCTGCCCAGGATCACGATCGAGCAGCTTCCGGAGGGGGCCTACAACGAAACCGTTCCGCGCTCCCACAACGGTCGCGAATACACCGACCGGATCGCTCTCAGTGCCGACTACGCCTTCAACCCGAAGGAAATGGCCGAGCACATGGCCGAGGACGTCATGGACGGCCATCTGGTGCCGGGCTCCGGCGATCGCCCGCTCCATTCGATGTTCCTGCACGAATTCGGTCACGTCATCGACATCGAGGGACAGCGACAAGCCGAAGTGACTGCAGAGTCGGCGCTGGAGGACTACTTCACATCGAGCCGCGGCGGCATGGACAAGGCGGCGTTCGACACCTGGATCGACCAGCTCACCGACTACAGCTTCTTGGAGAACGGCCGATTGGATCCCGCCGAGGCACTGGCGGAGGCCTTCGCCAACGTGGAGATCAATGGTGAGGCCGCACCGGAAGCCGCCAAGGTGCTGTACTGGCATCTCCTCGATAGCGCCAACGCGCACAGCATGTCCCCCGACGGGTTCACGCGTATTCCCAAGGACGCCATCGCCCGTGTCTTCGAACCGCACCGGCCCGATCAGCCGCTCTCGAAACCCCCTGAGCCGGAGCACAGGCCGGCTCAGGGTCCGCAATCGTCGCAGGACATGCGGGAGGGTTTCAGCGAACTACGCGAGCAGACCAAGAGGGTCGTCGCGGCATTCAATGATCCGGCACGAGCCGCCGAACTACCAACACTCCGTGCGGAACTCGCCGACCAGTTCGATCGCCTCGGTCTGCGCTCCCCCGACTCCGAGGCAACGGTCTGGCAACGGTTTCACGAACACGATCCCAAACTGGCCGAATATCTCGGGGAGCATGGTCGCGGCCTACTGCCTCCAGAGGCACCCGCGCACACGCAGCCCGCTCACGTCGACCCGGACCGGCCGTCGACGCTGACCGAGCATCTGAAGGAACGTCTCAACGAGGTCCAGCAACGCATCAACGACATCGTGACGGCCTATCGCGATCCCTCGCGGGCACTCGAATTACCTGGTCTGCGTGTGAAATTCGGCGAACTCGTCGACAAGCTCGGCCTGCGCGACCAGGAGGCATGGGTCACCGCATGGGATTTGTTCAGACAGCACGATGCCACGGTCGCGCAATATGTCGAGCAAAGCCACCAGCATCTGCTCCCTACCGCGACAGATCTTGCCCATGCCCACCTCGAGCCGCCCGGGCAACAGCATCCCGAATCGCACAACGAACATTCGAAGGATAAACCCCACCTCGAAGACTCGGAAGCGCCACCACACCAAGAGATTTCGGAGTCCGAACCTGCAGAACTGCCCGTCCGCCACGGCACCGACCGCACCGCCCTCGGCGACTCCCCCGAAGTCCAGCGCGTCTACGACAACGTCCGCAACGAGGGCGAACACGACGTCATCGTCCATGGCGACCGCTTCGGAAAGCCCACCGCCGACGCCGGTTTCGAGATCGACCCCCAAAAGATCGTCGAAGCCATCCGCAACAACCCCAACTACGTCGAGGGCACTCCCATCCGCCTGCTCTCCTGCCACAGCGGCAACGACATCGGCTGGGCCCAGCACATCGCCAACGAACTCGGCGTCCCCGTCCGCGCCCCCTCGGACCTGGTCGGAGTCCGCGCACTCCCCGAGTCCCCCGCCGCCCTGCACACCACCGCCGAATGGCGCACCTTCCACCCCACCGAAATCGATGGCACCACGCCTCAGCCCACGGTCCACAAGCCGACGGATCAGCCCGACAGAAAGCTCCCGAATAACGCGAAAGATCCCCGCGATAACTGGGACATCCTCAGCGACGAAGAGGCAACCAGTCGAGGACGGCGCGAAAGGCGAGTACCGGAATCGGAGTGGACCATAGGACCGGCAGGCCCCTATCACGCAGAAGTCAATGCGATACAGCGCGAAGCTAATACGGTCAACCGACCGTATTTGGAGCCTGCTGCCCCACCGTCCCGAGCCAATCCCGATGCAGACCGCACCGCCAACCAGAGCCGAGACCTGAACCAGGCCAGCCGGACTGCAACACCCGCACCCGTCGACCGATCACACGTAACACCCGCGGACCCGGTTGGCGCGCCGTCCAGACCGGAATCGAATCAGGCTGTCCGAGAAGCCCAGGAAGTCAACCTGGTGGACCACGGCGCTGCTCTACAACAGGTCGAGCGACCACACGTCGAACCGGCGGAGCTGTATCGGCTCCCGACCGACGGACCCAGGCCGACTCCGGCGGTGCCGGATAGGTACACAGAATTGCCATCAAATGCAGGCAATTTGGTGCTCGGCAAAGAGGGGCTGCTGCACCTGCCATCGGACGAGAATCCGAAGGAGACCTACCGCACCCTCGAGACCGGCAAACCAGAGGGTCTGCTGCATCATGAATCGGATCAGGAAAAGACCTTCCGCGACAAAGAGTTCCATCTCCGTGATCAGTCGAAACCCAGAAGCCCATTCATGAATGACCATCTGGGCAATAGCAATGAGCCTACCTTGTACGAACCCACGCCAGTTCGAGACGAGAAATACGAAATTTCAGATTCGGACGCTCATGAGAAGCTACAGGCCGATGCCACCCGTCGCGCCGAGCAGCAGAAACAACGCGATCCGGCCGCAAAAGTAGTCTACAAACATATGCCGGAATTTGACATCAATCACATAAATGACCTTTCAGGAAAGAAGCTTGAAAAGCGATACCTTGAACACGTCAAGAAGATCGAACGAATGCCGGACGGTGACGCGAAGACCGAGAAGATGGAGCGTCTGGAGGAACTGAAGGAGAACGCCAAGATTTACCACACCGTCGGCCCGGAGATGGTCAAGACATCCAAGAATATGGGCGATACCGCCGGCAAGGCACGCGCTCACGATCAGAGCCTTCACCCCAACGGTGTCATCCTGGAGTCCCCCGGCCGGTTCATCGACGGCAGGGACACCATCGACATACCTGTCTTCGACCGAGCCGAGGGCGACCGGCCCCCGACACTCACGCTGATCGAGTGTAAGGGCGTCGGCTCCGAACTGGGCGTCGCGGACACCGACGTTGGTCGCGCGCGGCAGTGCACACCGGAATACACCGCACGAACATTGGAGGCCGAGAAAAACCTCAAACTTCTACTGGCGGACACCCCGGAGAGTCTCCGTGCTCTCGGGATCGACCCGAATGCACCCGAAGTCCGGCGAGTGCTCGAAGCTCGGGATGAAATGATGCGAGCATTCCAGAACGGCACACTCGTATACAAGGTTGAGAAGGTTCATGCCGATCTCGCGAAAGGCGACGACGGCAAGCCAACGTACACCGTTTCCGTTACAACGTACAGCTTGGAGCGCGACGGAATCGCGATGGTGATCGAAAATATCGCCGGCGTCGAACGAGTCCGCACCCCGATACTGCAACTCGCCAAAGAACGCGAATTGGAGATCGTCCGGACGATCCAAGATAAACGTGCTCGGATACTCGAAGGCCTGTCTCCCGCTCAGCGGGAAATCGTGGAGTTGGCACTTGACGCCGCCCGCGACGGCCGGAGCACGACAGCAGCACAACAGTTCGTGCTCACCCACGAGGTCTTGGGAAACGTTGTGCGAGCCATGGAAGAGCATGGCGACCTCGCGCAGGTGAGCAAGAGCCTCACCGGCGCACAGGAGGCATTGGCTCGGATAGGCCATCTCGAACTCGAAAGCCGGATGGCGATATTGCGCGAACTCGACCTGGGTCCGCAGTCAGGTGTGGCCAAGGAACTGCTCACGTTGGAATCGGATGCCCGGAACAGCGTCCTCACCGCCCAGGTGCAGGTGCTCGAACACGAGCTCATCAACCAGAGCATCGCCCAGGTGAGCGACGCGAGAGAAGTCCCGTCCAAGGACCGCGCCAAATTCCTTCAGCACCATCTCAATCTGACCCGAGAGATAGAAAGCGCCAGCGCGGAAGGTCGACCGGCTCGCGAATTGAGTGATGTGCGGGAGGCCTTCGAGCGCGTACAGCAGGTGAGCGAACATGAGCGAGAACGCGAGGCTCGAGCGCTCGAGACAATGGGATTGAGCGACAGACACGGCCAACTGGTGCAAGTAGCTCTCGACCAGGAGCGCGCACGCACCCTCGACAAAACGCAGGAGGCGTTGAGACGGGAGGTCGTGCGCCAGGGAATGGAGCGGGCCCAACAAGCACGTGGCCTGGAACTCGAACCACGCAACAGAGCCCTCGGGAAGGCTCAGGAAGTCGTGCGCGAGATCGATCTCGCCTATCAGCAACACAAAGACCCGAACCTGGCACGCGTCCAGGAAGCCCACGAAGGTCTGCAACGGGCGCTGGAGGCCGAACGTGCCCGTGAGGTAAATGAATTGGAGCGACTGCAGCTCGGCCGACAACTCACGCAGCAGGTCACGAGGGAGTTGGAAGTCGACCGCCGCAGCCAGGTCGCACCGGCACTCGATCCACTCACCCGAGAGGTGCAGCGGCAGGAGCACAATCGAGTGTTCGGTCCCGAGACCGGTCTTCAGATCTCGGTCGGGGCCGCGAAGAATTTCGATGCGCGGACGTATGAACTCTGCCGGGAGCTCGAACCGGTCGGATTCGACCGGGAAAAACAAGCACACGTGTACGAGCAGGGCGGGCGCGAAGTCGAGGTCCCAGTCAACTCGGAGGCGCAACGACTTGCGCAGGCGGCCAAAGAGTTGGAGCGCGGAATGGCTCTCGAAGTTGTCCAACTCAGGTACCAGGTGAGCGTCGGCCAGGCTCAGGAGGCTCTGGCCGTTCTTCGCGAGCGGGAAACGCAGGCGGCCCATGCAACCAGAGCACGTCAACTCGCGGGGCGCGAACGTGGCCACGCGCGTGAACGCTGATACAACCAACCAAATTCGACGAATATCAATGAGGCTAGGGTGATCACATGACGGAATGGCGTGCGTTGACCGGCTCCGATGTAGTCGATCTGGCTGTCAGGCTGCGGTCCCTCGACTGGTCGTGGCTGCTCGCGGATGTACCTGCACTGGCTGCGGACTTCGGCTGGGCCATTGGACCGACCTACCGTTATTCGGTCTCGGTGGGCACTGAACTCGGCCCGAACACCGGCAGCGTATCCGGCCGATCCGAAACGGCCGACGAAATCGGCATCCGCGTCACGGACTTCGCCGATGACGACGCTGAGAGCCGGACACGCGTTCGTGACGCGTTCGCCGACATGGCGTCCACGATCACCACGGTCCTCGGCCCGCCCACCCAACGGATCCCCGGCGAAGACGCCGAAATCCGTTGGGCCGGAGCGGAAACCACTGTGCGGCTACGTCTGTTCACCAGCAATGTGTCACTCTACCTCTGCACCAACAACGCCCTCGACCTCGAAGACCAGGTGACCGCAATGGACGAACAAGGGTTGCTGTGACCGACTGGGACCGATTCGAAGCCGGACTCGCCGAGGAGTTGGCCATGCTCCCCGCAGGCGCCCTGGTCACCATCGATACCAAAGCGCCGGACACCGAACCCGGGTTCGCTCAATTCGCTCAATTCGAGGGCAAAGTGCTGGCCGAACTGGGAGCCTACGCCGACCTAGACCGCGACGTCGGACTGAACGCGCCCGGAGCCCCACTCGTTCTCGCTACGGGCTGGCACCCCCCGGACCAGAGCGATCGCGACAACTGGTGGGTCGAATTGCCGTGGCCGATAACCTCCGCGATCTACCGGGAACTGGCGGCAATGGTGGTGATCGGGCTGCGGGACGCCTTCCATGTCTCCGGCCCCGCACGCCTGGTGTATAGGGCGTGGAACTCGAAGGCCGGAAACCGTCCCTTCGACCTCCCACTGCTGGGAATCGAGAAACTATGAACACGCCACCGGCCCACGATGATCCTGAGATGAGCCCGCCGACCAGACGTCTGCTGAAACGCCGACTCGAACTGGATCTGCACGGGGAACTGGCCACCGCCAGTCTCGATCAACTCCGGCGCAATCTCGGGCTGACGGCCGTGGACACGCTCGGTGAAACTCCGAATACCGTTCTGGGAGAACGCATAGAGCGTAGCCTGCGATATCGCAGCATCGTGGAGATGGCGATGACGTTCTCGCACCTCGGCGCACAGGAATGGTCACTGACTATCGACGCCGTGCCCCGGACCGATATCGACCGATGGCAGTGCCTGGCCGAAATTGCCTGCCGCGTGGCAGGACTGCGCATCGTCGCGAGCCATACCCCAGAGCCCTTTGTTCTCGATGACCATGAGCGACAGGAGATCCGGGAGGAAGCCGCCCGCCTGGTAGCGCAGTCGCAACGCGGACTCGATGAGATCCTGCTCAGCACGCCGTTCAAGGCGTTCGAGGCCGACTCCAAGGAATGACTTCATGCTTCACGCGCCGCATGTCTGCCAGTTCTGCGGTCGGTACGTCCTCGAGGTCGAAGGCTGGGCAGAATCGCTGAAGCCCGGGCACAAGGTCCTGGCCCCCTGGAATGACGACACGATGTACTTCCATGGCTCGTACCACTGGTCCTGTGCGCACGTCCGAGTTCGGACCAAAATTCCGGACAGAGTTGCTGAACTGGATGTGCCGAACAGATCACCTCGTCACGGTCCGGGGCGAGGGCGGACTCTTGCATGACACGGTACGAACGGGACTCGGCTATACACAGCATCTGGCAACGGTGACATGGTCGACGTTTCGCACTGGAATGCAGTTTCTGGCGAGGATCGCCCAAGGGCTCGGGCTACGTACTCGTCTACTCGTTGTCAGCCGTACGCCCGGTTCCAGCGGATGTCTCAGAATTCTTTCGGAACTACTTGCCGCGCTACATCTTCAAACATCCCGAGCATGCCTGAGCGAAAGGCGATCCATCGTTTCCAAGATGGGTTCGAGGAAGCGTGTCGACCATTCCAGCCAGTACGCTGGGCACGTCCGCAGTCGAGCGATATCGGGGTTGCATAGTGGCCGGAGCGAGGACGGCAGGTGGGTTGAAGCCCATCGGGATCTACCGCGAGATGTATCGGGAGGTGCGCGAGGAGTTTCCTATGCTGCGGGACTCATACACGCGTCAACCGGTTGCGGATCGGAAGCTGGTGGCGGAGTACATGAAAGCGGCTACGCCGGTGTTCGACGTGCCGGGGGAGGTCAGCGATCTACTCGATACGGCCCGAACGATCTTGAGTGGATATTCGCTGGTCTCGGATGGTGAGTGGATCTGGCGGGTCGATTCGATCCACTATCTGGAGAACTATGCGCTGGAGATTCCAGCTGAGTTCCTCGACCATGTTCGGGGCCGGAACTACCGGCCCAGTGGCGATGTCGATGTAGCCGATGCGAAGTTCGACGCCGCGATCGCGGCATATTTCTGAGCGAGGAGTCGAGCATGCAACCACGGGTTCTGTCGGCGCTACTAAGGTGCGCTGTCGACGGCACGCGCCGGCTGTGAACGCTGCTAGAGCTCGGTGAGCCTGCGATTCCTCTCCGCCCGCCAGCGCGCCGAATTGCTTCCGTCCAATTGCCCGGCGATTGCGCGACGAGCAGCGCCTAGAAGTTCGTCGGTGACAGCCGGGTACGCACGGGCGATCCCCCTCAGGGCGTCCAGGGTTTCGGGATCGAGCCCGCTCGAGCTCGGAACACCGTCTCCCGACAGCACCATCGCCAGCACGCGCTCGAAGCTCTGCTGCAGCTGTTCCTTGGTGGGATGGCCACGCCGCACGTCGAATCCCCTTCTGTCGAGTGGACCTTCAGGATCGCACACCACGCGCGGCCCGACGGTGGCCGAACTGGCCGCTCGGGTCACCACCGCGGCGATCGAGCGTGAACGATAGAGTGCGTGGTGTCTGGGCGGGAATCTCCGACCACCGGTCAGTGGTCAGCGTGGGTGTATTGGAGAGGCGACGAGTGTTCCACGAACGCAACGCATGCCACTTTTGTGGCCGATTCGTACTGGAAGCCGAGGGGTGGGCGGAGTCCATCCCGCCCTATCACACGATCCTCGCAACCTGGGACGATGACGCCAATTTCTTCACCGGCTCGTTCCATCTGGAGTGCGTCCGTACCTTCGAGAATCGGGGAGAGGTCCGGCGAGCGCTGGTCGACTGGCTCACCACAACCAGCAGGCTGATCGTCATTCACGACGAGGACGGTCAACCGCACGAAATCTCCAGCACCGGACTCGGGTACACCGAGAAGGTCGCCGAACTGCCGGATGGCGAGATCTATGAGGACCCCCGGTTCAATCGGTGGGTCTTCGTCGAAGAAGCCGGACCGTACCATTTCCTCGAGTTGGAGGCGGCCGAGGCCCTGCGCGCCGGTGACCGCGTACGCGGCGACAGTGGGGGGACCTCCGCTGTCTTGCCCACCGAACCCGACGCGAGCATCGAGTCGTGGAGCCTGTCCGAACTTCTGGATTTCCTCGAAGTGGCGGATCTGTACCAGGGACTGCTGGACAATCTCGAACCGAGATACAAATTCTGGGAGGGCGGTTTCAGCCAGGCAGGCTACGTCCTGACCTACTCGCTGTCAGCGGTGCGCCCCATCCCCGATAGGGTCCACGACTTCTTCGGTCGATACCTCCCCGACTACGCGCCGAAGCGGTTGGAGGACGCCTGAGCATGGTGGACGGCCAGAACCCTCCGGGAACTGCCTCCGAACCAGATTCGCGACGCGCTGATCGATCAGGCCAGGAGCGTCGGTCCTGCGGGGCAGTCTGGATCGATGCCATTCCGTACACCCGCAACACATCCGAGAGGCTGCTCATGCTCTGGCTCCGAGAATCTCCGTCGTACTTCCGGTTTCGCAACAGGACCATCCGTCTCGAAGAACTTGTCCACGACGAAGTGACCGGCCAAAAACTCAACATTGATTCAGGCGCCTTCGAACCCGCTACACAGGACGACATCGACGCCGTCTTCGAACCCGGTGCGGACCTCGACTTCTCAGCGCTCACCGAAGAGCAGTTCGTGAAGGAAACCGAGGAGGCTCGAAATCACTATCTGCGGGGTGAGGGGCCGATCTTCGACATCTACCAGCAGATCGACCAGGTACTCGATCAGGCCCGGCAGGAGCGGCGACAGCTCGAGCCGCAGGAACGCGACATGCTGACGGCGCTGCGCCGCAGGACATTCGACATGTGGGAGCAAGAGTTCGCTCGCCGCGCCGCAGGCGAACCACCCTCGTTCCGCTACTCCGGCGACGACCCGGAATAGGCCGAGCATCTCGCTCGGGCCATAGTCTGCCTGCGGTTCTGAGATCTGGGCGACACGGGCTACTCGTGTGCCACTTGAGGTGACCTTCCAGTCGGTCATGAGATCCGAGAGGATGTATCCCGTGCTCTGGCTCTGAGGATCACCGTCGTACTTCCGTTTCCGCAACGGCACCATCCGGCTCGAGGAGCTCGCCCATGATGACGTGACGGGCGTGAGGCTGGACATCCAGACCGATGCACTGCGTGCCCGGCTCTTTCATGCAGAAAGGAGTCGCGTTCACTCAGCTGACGCGGGTGCTCGCCGATGACGGCACGTTGTTCGGGTCGACGATCCTGAGCAGGCTGGCGCACACTGCGTTCACAATTACGCGATTACCACTGCAGTAGCCAAGTGCGGCCTACCAGCCGGGGTAGGCGGGAAGCGCAGTGGGCGGGGTGGCGGCGTGTTCGCTGGCGTCTCTGCCTCCGACTGCGGGTGCGCTCGGGTCGAGGGTGTGGACCCATGCATCGCACGGCCGGTCGGTTTCGAAGCGCCATTTTCCGCTGACCTGGATTGTCCAGCCAGTGAATACATTCGTGATGGGCGCCGACCATTGAGCTGGCTGCTGCGGCGGGGTTCCGGACGTCGGCGGGGCGTCGCGGTGCGACTGCCAGTCACTACCCTGAATTTGCGACTGTGGTGGGACGCGTCTGAATTCGATCTCTTGAACCGTCGGGGCAGGCCGCATCCGGAGATAGCTGCCGTCCTGCTGCCTGATCGCGAAACCCCAACCGCCCGAGCAGATCTGGGCGGTGAAACCACTATCGGTGCTCGCGATAGACATTATTCGCGACTGAGCGGTACCGAATACGGTTTGTGGGCCCTGAGCGGTGAAGATCTCCTGCTCGGTTTCGGCAGTATCGTGATCGATCGCTTTCGCGAATCCGGGGTAGGTATTGCTGGGTCCTTCCATATTTGCAACGAGGGCGGCTTCGACAGTCGCACGAACGAGCTTGCGGTTGGCGTCGAGCAGATCGATGCCGGGTTCGGCGGACCAGACCATCGTCGCATCGCGTAGCCCTGTTGGCGGCTGGTACTGGTCTGAGTGGGCCGGTGTCGTCGCAGTGACGTTCGATGTGGTGGTGCCGCAGGCGGTGACGGTCACGGCGATCGATGCTGCGGCGGCCAAGGCGAATCGGTAGCGGTTCACTGTGTCCATTCGTCGTTGCCGTTCGGGGACAGGGTGCCGAGCATGATGCCTTTGGTGGCGTCGGAGGGGTTGATGCCGGGTGGATGGATCGACGGATCCTGGTGAATCTCCGCGCCGGTCGCCTGGCTGAGATAGCGGGTGAGGTCGGTGTCCTTGACCCCGGCGTTGGTGAGGATTCCCTGCAACGGACCGAACCGGTTCAGTTTGTTCCCGCTGGTATCGACATCGTTGGCGACATCGATGTAGTGCCGGACCTTGCCGTTGCCGTCAAGATATTCCGAGGGCAGGATTTTCGGGTCCTGTCCCAGCCCAGCTCGATTCGCGGTGTCTGCAATCCGCCGCGAGATTTCCGGATCATCCGCAGCCGCAACTGTTTCCGCCATGAGCCCCCCTGGGTTCAAATCGTTTTCGCGGCAAACGATACCAACTGGGAGCCTGAGCTGCCGGTCGGTGCGAGACTCACCGGCCGGGCAGCCGAAGTCGTTTCTGGGCCCGGCTCTGCTTACCAGCTTCGTTCGAAGTAATTGTCTACCTGTGCTTCAGCGCGGTCGATGCGTTCGGCTTCGATTCCGGCGGGGTTTGCCGCTGCGAACGCCCGGGCGGATTCGACTTGAGGGTCGGTGGTCAGCTCGCGGGTGGCTTCCGCGACTTGAGGCTGGATGGTTTGCAGGGCTTGCCGGTAGGCGGCGAGGGTTGCGGCGGCGTGCGGGCCGGTGATGGCGACTACCTGGTTTTCGGCGTTGACTTCAACCGTGATGCCGTCGACTGTGGCGGTACCTCGGATCTTCTCCAAGGCATGTTGCGCGCGTTGGACTTTCACGCCTAGTTCGTCGTGATCGCTTGGCATTTCATCCCCCGGCTATTGCGGTGAAGACCAGGATTGGGCTTTGGGTATGGAGGTATCCGGTTGCGGTGCCGCCCCATTCGGCTCCGCTACCGAGGGCGGTGTCGAAATCCGGGTTGGTGGAGTACTTTCCGGCGGGCACTTGCAGGGCGGGAGGCAGAGCCGGGGGCTCAGCGGATTCGCTGGAGGCGTAGCGGGTACGCAATGCCGTTGCCGTGGCAGGGTCGAGTTCTACGACCGCGTCGATCCAATAAGTGGTGGGCCCGGGGGCTCCGCCGGAGTTGTTTCTGCCGACCCAGGAGACGGCCACGGGCGTGCCGATCAGTGGGAAGTACTTTTGCAGAGTCTCCGGGTCGTGGCGCAGTTCGTTGGACACGCCGGTGGTCCTTTCCCGCGTTGTCGGATCGGAAGACGTTGTGGAGCAGCCGAATACGGCGAGCGCGATCAGTGGCACGATCAGCAACGCGCCGACCCGATGAGGCGTGATCACTTCGGCCGGGCTCCGCCGGTGTTCCGGTTGTTGTCGGGCATCCGGCCATTATCTCCGTCGCCGCGCCCGTCGGAGCGATCCTCGCGGCCGGGGTTTCGGGACGGGCTGGAGGTGTCCGCTGTTACCCCGCTCGACGGCGGCTCCCCGACATCCCAGGACACCGTGCGGGTAAGAGTGCCGTGGCTTTCGAAGGGTTTGGCCCAGCCGATTTCGGTGAAGCGGCCGTTATCCGAATCCGGTGCTCCGGTGCCCACATCGTGTTTGCCTTTGTCGAAGTCGTAGTAGTCCTGCGCCTCGACGGTGACATCCATGACCACGCGATTGCCTTCGACCCGGACGTTGGCGTGGCTCCACTGCTGATGGCCGCCGATCGCCTTCTGCCAGTTCTCGGTTTCGGGGTAGTTGTTGCCCTTGCCGACGGTGTTCGGCGCACCGGTGATCTTGAAGTTCGTATTGCCGGTCTTGGCGAAGTAGTCCGCTGCCATTGCGGCACGGCTGATTTCGGAGTCGACCGAGTTGCGAATGTTCTTGTCCTCGCGGTATGCCTCGTCGTAGTCGAACTCCATCTTCTTGCCGTTGTTGTCCCAGTAGTGCCGGTACAGCGCGCTGGCATCGTCGAAGTCGGATTTGACGTACTCGCCGCCGAGGAGCTTCGCCTGCCACTTCTGCTTGTTCAGCCAGTCCCCGAAGTTGCTGTCCTTCGAGTTGTAGATGAAGGTGTCGTCGTGCGCGAGGAACGGCTCTTTCGGATCGCCGATGGTGTACTTGCCGTCCGGTGACTTGGGCGGCGGGATCGACGGCAGCGTCGGCATCGGCGCGGTCGGCTTCTCCTTCAGCGTGGCGAGCGCTTCGACTCCGACCTTGATGGAGGTGGCGGCCTGGTCCTCGCCGTCGCCGAAATCCTTGAGCAATTCCTGCAATTGGGTCTGGAACCATCTCGCCTGACCGTCGAGCCGCGCCTGCATGATGGAGGCGACCAGTGGGCCGTCGGCGTGCGGATACCTCGGCGCGGTGACTGTGCCGTCGTCGGCGACTGTCATACCCGCCGCGGGCGCGGAATTGTCGACGATGGTCAATAGCGCCGTGCGGGTCCCGTCCAATCGGCTGCCGTAGGTCTTGTAGTACTCCGCGACCGAGGTGACCACCTCGTCGATTCTGGTGCCCGTCAACTTCTGCGAGATGGCACCGGCCGTCGCCGCGGCACTGGCCGCGCCCTTCCATCCGGTCGTGGTCTTGTCGACCGCGGTGCTCATATTGCCGACCTGCTTGGTGAATTCGGTGTTTCCGGTGGTGAGGGCCGCACCGAAGGTCACCATTGTGGACGGCAGGCAGCCGCGCACATGGCTGATCGTCGTCATCAGTCCATCCTTGCGCCGCGCGGCGGTCGTGGTGATTCCCGCGCCAGCACCGCGAACTCGTCCGCGAAGGCCCCGTCGACCTCCTCATATGTCTTCGCGCCGGATCCGGCTATCTGGGCCATCTTTCGCACATGACCGCCGAGTGCGTGGAACGCCGCCTCCGTGTTCTCGTCGATCGCCTTGGAGACCCCGTCCACCGGCGATCCCGGCATGGTCACCGCCACAGCGATTTTGATCCCCGCGATGGCATCCGCCTGCCCGGTGAGTGTCTGTCCCAGCGCCCGTAGCGCATCCGCGTCGACCTTCAGAATGTCGACCATGGTTCCCCCGTTCATAACTGTCCGGCAGCTCAACGGGCCGACCCTATCCGATCGAGAAGCGTTGCACAGCACGAACTTCCGTCGGCTTGACACTCGGCGAAGTCTGGGCAATACGCCCGGACCAGGGGGTCGGCGAACACGGTCGAGGGTCGAAGTGGTGTGCTCGAGGAACAGTCGAGACGACAGGAGTGAACCGTGGCGGAGCGGGCATTGGTGATCGGCGGCGGGGGAGTGGCCGGGATCGCGTGGGCGAATGGGCTGATTGTCGGGATGGCGGATGCGGGGGTGGATGTCACATCGGCGGAGCTGGTGGTGGGCACCTCCGCGGGGGCGAATGTGGCCGCGCAGATCAGTAGTGGGTTGCCGTTGGCGGAACTGTTTCAGCGGCAGGTGGATTCGGCACTGCAGAGTCATGAGCTGACGCCGCAGGGCACTCCCATGGAGCAGGTCTGGGACCAGGTTGTCGCGATTCACGCCGAGGCGGAGGGCGATCCGGTGGGTGCGCGCCGGAAGCTGGGGGCGCTCGCGCTGGAGGTGAAGACGGTGCCCGAGGCCGCGCGGCGGGCGGTGATCGAGTCCCGGCTGCCGGTGCGTGAGTGGCCGCTGCGGCAGCTGCTGATAACCGCGGTGAACGCGCTCACCGGTGAAACGCGGGTATTCGACCGGGATTCGGGGGTATCGCTGGTGGATGCGGTTACCGCCAGTTCGGCGGTGCCGCTGGTCTGGCCGCCGCACACCATCGACGGAGTGCGATATACCGATGGCGGAGTGCGCAGTTCGGCCAATGCCGATCTCGCCGCCGGATTCGAACGCGTGCTGGTGATCGCGGCGCTGCCGGACGATGTGCTGGATACCCAGGTCGCGGGCTTGATCGCGGAGGGTGCGCGGGTCGAGGTGATCACCCCCGATGACGCCTCGCTGGAGGCATTCGGCACCGATCCGCTCAATGCGGCGACCCGGGTGCCCGCCGCGAATGCGGGTCGAGCGCAGGGGAAGTCGGAGGCCGGGCGGATTTCCGAACTCTGGCAGCAGCCGTCGCCCGGATCTGTGCTTTGATCAGGGCATGACGGACACCGAGATTCCCCGCGTCGTCTCCGCCAGCCGGGAGATCGACGCTCCCGTGGAGCGCGTTTTCGAGTTGATCGCCGATCCGGCGCAGCAGCCGCGCTGGGACGGAAATGACAATCTGGCCGAAGCCGTCGCGGGCGAACGGGTGCGCGGGGTGGGTGCGGTCTTCCTGATGACGCTCACCAATGGCGCGGTGCGCGAGAACCACGTGGTGGAGTTCGTGGAGGGTAAGCGCATCGCGTGGTTGCCGTCCGAGCCGGGCAAGGAGCCGCCGGGCCATTTGTGGCGCTGGTCGGTGCAGCCGCTGGGCGAGGGGCGCACCAGGGTGACGCAGACCTATGACTGGTCCGAGTTGAGCGATGAGAAGCGCCTGGTGCGGGCGCGGGCCACCACCGCCGACCGTTTGCTGGCCTCTATCGATCGGTTGGCGGCGCTCGCTGAGCAGGGGTGATTCATTGCGGAAATAGTTGATTCTCCTGAACGTAACATCGGATTCTGCTGTATGGCTGGCAAACGGCTGCGGAATTAGTACTATCCGTATAGTTCGTTGGTTTGCTGGAGCGAGCACTCTTCGTTCCAGCCGACCGGTCTGTTGTGAGGGAGAGTCATGGTTTTCGGCGTGCGTGCGGCCATTGTTATTGCCGCCATGGGAATTTCGTCGATATTGACCGTGCCGGTCTCTCTCGCTCGGCCCGCGCCGCTGCCACCGGACCCGGCGCACGCGAAACCGGCCGCCTCGATCACCATCGCACCCAATGCGCTGGCCCAGCGCATGCAGGCCGCGGTGCAGTCGGTGGCGGCCCGCGCTGAGACCGGAATCGAGGTCGTCGACACCGAGACCGGTGCGCTGGTGGCCGCGGTGAACGATGACAAGAAGTTCTACACCGCCTCGGTGGTGAAACTGCTGATCGCCCTGGACGTGCTGGGAGACGGTGCCGGACAACAGGATTCGGCTGCCGTTCAGCGCATGCTGTCCGCGAGTGACGATGCCGTCGCGAGCCGGCTGTGGGGTGCGGCCGGTGGTTCGGACATCCTCACGCGCATGTCCGATCGGATCGGTCTCGCCGCCACCACGGTCTCCTCCCGCGCCGGTCAATGGGGTGAAACCCTCACCACCGCGCGGGATGTCATGTCCATCTACCGGTACCTGCTCGACGACGCCCCCGCCCCCGCTCGTAGCCTGATCCTCGACGCGCTCGGTCATGCCGACGAGATCGCCGCCGACGGTGTCGACCAGTACTTCGGCATTCCCGACGCCATGCGCGGTTGCGAATGGGCGGTCAAACAGGGGTGGATGTGGTTCGGCTCATCGCTGACCCTGAACACCACCGGTCTGGTCGGCCCCAACCTGCGGTACGCCGTCGTCCTGCTGAGTTCCCAACCGGCGGTGAGCATTTCGTCCGGTGGCGCGGCGCTGACAGCCGGCGTCGGCGCCCTGCGCGAAGCGGTCGGGCTGTGACGCGCACGCTCTCGGATACCGATCGCACCAGGCATCGCAGGCTGCGTGAGCAGGGCAGCTTCGATCGCGACGATCTCGACGCCATTCTGGCCGCCGGATTCCTCTGCCATGTCGGTGTCATCGTGGACGGCACGGTAATGGTGGTCCCCACCGTGTACGGCTCCGATGGTACGACGCTCTACTTCCACGGTTCGGTCGCCAGTCGAAGCCTGACATCCTCACCGAATTCGACTGTGTGCGTGACGATTACGCATATCGATGGCCTGGTGCTGTCCCGCTCGGTCTTCGAGCACGGCGTCAACTATCGCAGTGCGATGATCTTCGGCACGCCTCGGCTCGTCGAAGATCCGGACGAGACGCTCGCGGGACTGCGTTGCCTGACAGAGCAGTCCGCACCCGGCCAGTGGGAGTACGCCCGCCGGCCCAACCGTAAGGAATTGGCCGCGACCGCCCTGCTGGCCCTGTCGCTCGACGAAGCCTCGGTCAAGATCCGCACCGGCCCGCCCGATGACGGCGACGGCCCCGACGCCGCCCTCGGCCTGTGGGCCGGCGTCCTACCCCTGCAAACCACCTGGGGCGCGCTACAACCCGACCCCGCACTCCCCGCCGATATCGCCGCACCGGCGCATATCGCCTCCCGATCCGGCGCGCCCTCCGCGTAGGGCGTGTCCTTGAGGGGGCACTGGTGGCGGCAGCCTCTCACGCCCTGCCGCCACCAGTGCCCGGCAACTTCAAGATCAACGGGATCTGATGGCGGCATGGGCCGAGAAGCCGCCGCCGTCAGGTCCCGTCGATCTTGCTGGTAGACGGATAAAATGGACATGGGGCGTGGGGGTTTGGGGTGCGGAGTAGGGTTGGGGGGTGACTACCGGTGAGGGGGGACCTCGGGTGCGGATGTCCGGGCGGGATTCGGGGGTTTCGGGGCGCTTGCGGGAGGCCATATTCGCGGCGCATGCGGAGGCGGTGCGGGCGGTGGCTGCCGCGGAAGTCGACGGGCTGGCGGTTAATCGCGATCTCATCGAATTGATCGAGTTGCAGCGGCGGATCATTCGTATCGCGGACCAGTTCGCGGATGAGGTACCGATACCCTTGGCTGATCGGGCGGGGTCGGCCGCGATCTCCTCGGTGACTCCGAATGGTGTTGACGGGGCGATCATGTCGGTTCTGGCGTGGCCCGCGCCCGAGACGAGCAGTGACTCCCGTCTTCGGGTGATCGAAGACATCACCGGCTCCGAGCTTTGACCCGGATCGTTGAACCGCGTGGCCCCGTCGTGCGTGGACAGAGGATAGGAATTCCTCGAAGGAGGACGCCATGTCCACCCTGTCCCATGCGCGCCGCCGGTCTCTCGGAGCCGTGTGCGCGGTCGCCGCAACGCTTTTGATCGTCGCGGGGTGTTCGAGTTCGAGCACGCCGACCGAGACCGTCGCGGATCAGGTCACCATCTCCAACCACATGTTCCAAACTCCGGCCAGTGTGAAGGCGGGCGCGACGATCACCGTCCGCAATGACGACAGTGATGAGCACACCGTCACCGCCACGGCAGGCGGGTTCGACACCGAGGTTCAGGGGAAGCAGACCGTCACCTTCACCGCGCCGACTTCGCCGGGGAGCTATGACTTCTACTGCAAGTATCACCCGTCGATGAAGGCGACACTGGTTGTGTCATAACCGATCCCGTGCATCCGCGCCCTGGGCCGCACCGGTGGGTGGCAGTCGCCGGAGTGTAGCTCGCCGGGGCTGATGGATTCCGGCCGAAGGTACGCCGAGTGAGCGGTCGAGTTGTTTGCGATGGCGTGTGAACAAGCGAGGGTTGTCGAGGGCGCAGACCGCGACGGGGACGCCGTCGTGTTCGTAGAGGGCGGTGAAGGATTCGCTGTCGAGTGCGCCGTCGATGATGCGGAGATAAGTGGCAGCGCGGGGATCGCCGGCGAGTTGTAGGAGCTTGCCGTATTGGCGGGACCAGAAGTAGGGCGCGGTGCGGGCGGGTGGGGGAGTGCCGGTGATGGACGCGGCGACGGTGTGTGCCTGGGTGATGGCGGCATTCCAGTGTTCGCTACGGGTGTGCTTGCCGGTTGCCGGATCGTGCACACGAGCGCAGTCGCCGATGGCGTAGACGCCGGGAATCGAGGTGTGGCCGTTTGCGTCGGTGAGAAAGCCATCTTGATTGTGCAGCAGGGGATTTCGATCGCACGCCCACTCGGTATTGGGGGTGGAGCCGATGCCGACCAGGATGGCATCCGCAGCCAACCTCGCGCCACCGATGAGCTGGACTTCATCGGCCCGGATGGCCTCGATGCGCGCGCCCGCCAGGAGGCGGACGCCATTGCGTGCGTGCAGTGTCGCGCAGGCCGAGGCGACGGTCTCGCCGAGGGCTCCGCTCGCCGGGATGGCGGCACTGTCGATCAAGGTCACTTCCACGCCGAGACCACTGGCCGATGCGGCGACCTCCGCGCCGATGAATCCGGCGCCGATGATCACGAGTCGCTTTGCGCCGTTGAGTGTTTCGCGCAGTCGGCATGCGTCATCGAGGCTACGGAGGTAGTGCGCTCCGGGAACGCCGGGCAATCTCCGGGGTCGGGCACCCGTCGCCAGGATGACGATATCGGCCGCCACTGTCCGGCCGTCGTCGAGTTGAACGATATGCGGCTCGTGGGTCGATCGCGGCATGCTCATCGAGAGTCCAACCGCACGCCGTCCCAGCAACCACACTGCATCTAATTCCGCTGTCTCGGAATGATCTTCGAGGAGTTCGATCGGCTCGCCGGTATGCAGGAATTCCTTGGAGAGCGCGGGCCGCTCGTACGGCAGGTGCGCTTCATCACCGATGAGCGTGATGGTGCCGTGGAATCCGCGCGCTCGCAGGGCTCGAACCGCCGACAGTCCGGCCAGCGAGGCACCGACCACGGCGACCGAGGCGGTCATGACCCGGTGCTCGGCGTGAGCACGATATCGTCACCGCGCACCTCGACCTTGTGCGTGCGCACAGCGCGCTTGGCGGGTGGCCCGGAGGCCGCCCCGGTACGCAGGTCGAAACATGATTCGTGCAGCGGGCATTCGACGGTGCGGCCCTCGACCCAGCCGTCGGCCAGCGAGGCGTCCTGATGTGTGCAGGTGTCGTCGACGGCGAACAGCCCCTCCTCGGTGTGGAATACCGAAATGGGCGGCAGCCCAGGCGGATTCACCGTGACCACCGCGCCGACGGGTAGTTCGCTCAATCGTCCGACGAGCACGGTGAGCGACGGGATCGATGCGGGCATGGCCCCTCCCTGAAATGAAGAGTGTTGCGAATAGCGCCGCATGACGCGCTATCTGCAACAGTGTGGCCGCTCTGGCCGAACCCGTCAACAGGTGACGAAACACCAGGGAAACAAAGGGAATACGGATTTCGCCATTCCGGTTGACAGGCCGTTCCGGCGGGCGGAGCATAGTTGCGTATTACGGCACTTGGTGCGCAATACGCAACACTTGGGAGGCTCGGTGATGCAGCCGCGAGTCGTCATCATCGGTGCGGGAATCGTGGGCACGGCGCTGGCGGATGAGATCACCCGGCTCGGCTGGTCCGATGTCACCGTCACCGACCGCGGACCGCTCTTCCGTACCGGCGGATCCACTTCGCACGCGCCGGGATTGGTGTTCCAGACCAATGGCTCCAAGACCATGGCGGAGCTGGCCAGGTACACGGTGGAGAAGTTCACCGAGCTCGACGCCTTCGACGCGGTCGGCGGCTTGGAGGTCGCGACCACCCCGGAACGCTGGACCGATCTGCACCGCAAATACGGCTGGGCGAAATCCTGGGGCATCGAGGCCCACCTGCTGGACCCGCAGGAGTGCGCGAAACTGCATCCCCTACTGGACCCGGAGCGCATTCTCGGCGGATATCACACGCCCGCAGACGGTTTGGCGCTCGCGGTGGCCGCCGCCGAGGCGCAGGCCCGCCGCGCGACCTCACGCGGCGCGCAATTCCTGGGCTTCTGCGAGGTCGTGGAGGTGCTTCGGGGTGACGGCCGCGTCATCGGTGTGCGCACCGCCGACGGTCAGGAGCTCCCCGCCGATGTGGTCATCTGCGCGGCCGGATTCTGGGGCGCGGAGCTGGGTCGCGGTGTGGGCCTGACGGTTCCGCTGGTCCCCATGGCGCACCAGTTCGCCAAGACCGGCCCGGTCCCGGCATTGGACGGCGGCGAACGCCTGCCCATGCTCCGGCATCAGGACGCCGACCTCTACTACCGCACCTACGGCGAACGTATCGGTATCGGCTACTACGGTCATGATCCGCGCCCGGTCGATATGCGAAACCTGCTGCGCGACACCGCCGCTGAGGCCATGCCGTCCATGCTTCCGTTCACCCCCGCCGAGTTCGAACCGGCCTGGCAGGAGAGTCGGCGGCTGCTGCCCGCTCTCGGCGAGACCGAACTCTACGAGGGTTTCGACGGCATATTCTCCTTCACCCCAGACGGTTTCCCCATCCTCGGTGAGCATCGCGAGCTGGCCGGACTCTGGGTGGCGGAGGCGGTCTGGGTGACGCATTCGGCGGGCGTCGCCAAGGCGGTGGCCGAGTGGATCGTCACCGGCACACCGCGAATCGATCTGCACGAATGCGATCTGTATCGCTTCGAGGATGCGGCCCGCAGCCCGGAATTCATTCTGCGCACCAGCATGCAGGCGTTCGTCGAGGTGTACGACATCATCCACCCGCATCAATATCGCAGTGCACCAAGGGAACTACGCACGAGCCCGTTCTTCGCGCGGCAGCGGGAGCTGGGCGCCTTCTTCTTCGAGGGCGCCTGCTGGGAACGCCCGGCCTGGTTCGAGGCCAATGCTGCGCTGGTGGAAGAGCTCGTAGCCGAGGGCGTGCAATTCCCGGTGCGGGACGAGTGGTCCGGCAGCTTCTATTCGCCGATCTCCATAGCCGAAGCACGTTGGACGCGAACGCATGTCGCCATGTACGACATGACCCCGCTGACCCGCTACGAAGTGAGCGGCGCGGGTGCCACCGCATTCCTGCAGGAGATGACCACCAATGATGTCGGGAAGAAGCCCGGCGCGGTCACCTACACCCTGCTGCTCGACTACAACGGCGGCATTCGCAGCGATCTCACCGTGGCCCGGCTGGAGGATCAGTTGTTCCAGGTCGGTGCCAACGGTCCCTTGGATTTCGACTGGTTGACCCGGCACCTGCCCGGCGACGGCAGCGTCACCATTCGCGATATCACCGGTGGCACCTGCTGTGTCGGCGTATGGGGTCCGAAGGCGCACGATATGGTGCAACCGCTGTGCCCGGATGATCTGTCGCACAAGGGCTTCGGCTACTTCAAAGCGCTGCGCACCTATCTCGGCAGTATCCCGGTCACCATGATGCGTGTCTCCTATGTCGGTGAGCTGGGCTGGGAGATCTATACGACCGCCGAACATGGTGCGGCACTGTGGGATCTGCTGTGGTCGGCCGGTGGGGAGCATCGCGTCATTCCCGCCGGGCGTATTGCCTTCAACAGCCTGCGGCTGGAGAAGGGGTATCGCTCCTGGGGTACTGATATGACCACCGAGCACACGCCCGACGCTGCCGGTGTCGGCTTCGCGGTCCGCAAGAGCAAGGTGTCGTTCATAGGTAAGGCCGCGCTGGAATCGGCTGTGTCACCGGAGAAGAAGCTCTGCTCGCTGGTCCTGGACGATTCGCACGCGGTGGTTCTCGGCAAGGAACCTGTCACTGTGAACGGTGTCGTCGCGGGCTATGTCACGAGTGCCGGATACTCCGCCACCATCGGCCGCTGCATCGCCTACGCGTGGCTGCCGAGCGATGTAGCCCCGGGCTCCGAAGTCCACATCGACTACCTGACAAAGACATTCACCGCCCGGGTGCATGCCGAGCCGGTGGTCGATCCCGAGATGTCGCTGATCCGGAGGTAAATCATGTCCGACACCTACGATGTCATCGTCATCGGTCTGGGCGGAATGGGTAGCGCCGCCGCGTATCACCTGGCGGCACAAGGCCATAAGGTCCTGGGCCTGGAGAAGTTCACGCCCGCGCATAACAAGGGCTCCAGTCACGGCGGCTCCCGCATTATTCGCCAGTCCTACTTCGAAGACCCGGCGTATGTCCCACTGTTATTGCGCGCCTACGAGTTATGGGAGCAGCTGGCCCGTGACTCCGGCGATGAGGTGTACCGCCTCACCGGCGGCCTGTACGTCGGACCGGCGGAGAGTCTGACGGTCGCGGGCAGTATTCGTGCCTCCCGTGAATGGTCACTACCGCACGAGATCATGGATTCCGCCGAAATCCGTAAAGCCTTCCCGAATTTCGCGCCCGAGCCGCATTTCATCGGCCTATACGAGCAGCAGGCGGGCTTCGCCAGACCCGAGTTGACCGTGGGCGCACACCTCGAACTGGCCGCGCGGGCGGGTGCGACCCTGCGCTTCGGTGAACAGGTCGAGGATTGGAAGGAGACGGGAGGCGGCGTCACCGTCACCACCGCCGGCGGCACCTACACCGCAGGACAATTGGTGATCTGCCCCGGAGCCTGGGCCCCGAAGCTATTGGCGGACTTGGGCATCGGTATCGAGATCGAACGCCAGGTCATGTACTGGCTCGACCCGGTCGTCGGCACAGCAAAATTCGAGCGCGACCCCATCTATATCGCCGAAAACGACGAGGGCGCACAGATATACGGCTTCCCGGCCATAGACGGCTCCGACGGCGGCGTGAAGACCGCCTTCTTCCGTAAAGGCGTGCTCTGCACCCCGGAGACCATCGACCGGGAGGTCCATCCGGATGAGATCACCGAAATGCGCTCCCGCGTCACCGAATTGCTCCCCGCCCTGGCCGGTCGCCTGCTGCACGCGGCCACCTGCATGTACTCCAATACCGCCGATCAGCACTTCGTGATCGCCCGGCATCCCGCGCACACCGCCGTCACCGTGGCCTGCGGATTCTCCGGCCACGGCTTCAAATTCGTGCCCGTGGTGGGTGAGATCCTCGCCGATCTCGCCATGACCGGCGGCACACACCACCCCATCGACCTGTTCGCCCCGCAAAGGCTGGTATCCCTGTGACCTCGGATCTGATTCCCACCCTCGGCGGTGAGTACTACTGCGACCCAGCCATTTTCACCGCGGAACAGGAACACATCTTCGAACAGATGTGGTTCTGCGCGGCCCGCTCCTCGGATCTGGCCGATGCGGGTGCGTTCCGGCGGGTACAGGTCGGCCGGGAGAGCGTGCTGGTGGTGCGCGGCCGCGATGGTGAGCTGCGCGCGTTCCTCAATATCTGCCGGCACCGCGGCGCGATGATCTGCACCGAAGAGCAGGGGCAGGTGCGTCGAAATCTGCGGTGCCCCTACCACGCCTGGACCTACGGACTCGATGGCAAGCTCGTCGCCGCCCCGAATCTCGGTTCACTCCAGGATGATTCGGGTGCGCCCATCGACCGCGTCGCGTACGGTCTGATTCCCGTGGCGCTGCGGGAGTGGCTCGGCTACGCCTGGGTCTGTCTGGCTGATGACCCGCCCTCCTTCGAAACCGAGGTGATGGGCGCTGTGACCGCCCGCCTCGGCGATCCGGGGGCCATCGATCATTACGCCATGGCCGATCTCGCGGTCGGCAAACGTGTGGTCTACGACGTGGCGGCCAATTGGAAGCTCATTGTCGAGAACTTCATGGAGTGCTATCACTGCGCCACCATCCACCCCGAACTCGTCGAAGTGCTACCCGAATTCGCGGGCGGTTTCGCGGCCCAGTACTTCGTCGGCCATGGAGCCGAATTCGGTGAGCGCATAGGCGGATTCACCGTCGACGGCCGACCCGGATTCGACCCACTGCCCGGCCTCGCTCCGGAACAGGATCGCAAGTACTACGCCATCACCATCCGCCCGACGGTATTCGTGAATCTGGTGCCCGATCACGTCATCTTCCATCGCATGTACCCCATGGCGCATGACCGCACCATTGTCGAATGCGATTGGCTGTACGCGCCGGATGTCATCGAATCCGGGGGTGTACTCGATCATTCCGTGGAACTGTTCCACAGGGTGAACGAACAGGACTTCGCCGCATGCGAGCGCACCCAGCCAGCCATGTCCTCGCGCGCCTATCGCAAGGGTGGCGTACTGGTACCGGCCGAACACCATATCGCCGAATTCCATGAGTGGGCCCGCAAGCGGATCGGCGAATCATGTTAGGCGATGAGCTGTGTAGTGCGCCGAATCTGTATATCGACGGGAAATGGGTGCATGCCGCGGGCGGCCGCACACGGGGGATTGTGAATCCCGCCAGTGGATCGGTAATCGTCACCGTCGACGAGGCCGATCGTGCCGATGCGGTGGGTGCGGTCGCCGCAGCGCGGGCCGCGTTCGATACCGGGGGCTGGCCGCAGACGCCGCTGGCGGAGCGGGTCGGGTACCTGCTGCGCATTGCCGAATTGCTGGACGCCGAGCGGGATCAGATCGCGCGCATCGAGACCCTCGATACCGGAAAAACGCTGCGCGAGAGCTATATCGACATCGACGATGTGATCGCGGTGTTCCGGTATTACGCGAATCTGGCGAGCACACAGGCGGATCGGCTCATCGATACCGGCAATCCCGCCGTCATCAGCCGCGTCGTCCGTGAACCGGTGGGCGTCTGCGCGCTCATCGCGCCGTGGAACTATCCGCTGCTGCAGATGTCGTGGAAGATCGCGCCCGCTTTGGCCGCCGGATGCACCATGGTGGCCAAGCCCAGCGAGGTCACGCCGTTGAGCACCATCGCGTTGGTCCGGCTCATCGATCGCGCCGGTGTGCCGCCCGGTGTGGTGAACCTGATTCAAAGTAGCGGTGCGACAGCGGGTTCCGCGCTCACCGATACCCCGGATGTGGATCTCATCTCCTTCACCGGCGGTGCGCAGACCGGTGCGACCATTGCCCGCACCGCGGCCGCCCACATCACCCGGGTGGCCCTGGAGTTGGGCGGTAAGAACCCGCACATCATCTTCCCCGACGCCGATTTCGACAGCGCCGTCGACGCCGTGCTCACCGGTGCCTTCCTGCACTCCGGCCAAGTCTGTTCGGCCGGAACGCGTTTGATCGTGCACGAGTCCATTGCCGACCGCTTCGTCACCGAACTGGCTCGCCGCGCCGAACGCATCCGCTTCGGCCCCGGATTGGATCCGGCCAGTGAAACCGGCCCGCTCGTCTCCGAACAGCATCGCGCCAAGGTGGAAGCCTATGTGGCGCTGGGCATTGCGGAGGGAGCGACGCTCATCACCGGCGGCGAACGCCCCGCCGATCCCGCGCTGGGCGGCGGAAGTTTCTACCCGCCAACCATTTTCGATGATTGCCGCCGCTGGATGCGCCTGGTGCAGGAGGAGACCTTCGGGCCCATCCTCACCGTCGAACGGTTCAGCACCGAATCCGAGGCGCTGGCCTTGGGTAATGACACCGCCTACGGCCTCGCGGCCGGCGTCCGCACCACCGATACCGCTCTGGGCGAGCGCATGGTGCGCGCCCTGCGGCACGGCACGGTGTGGCTCAACGACTTCGGCTACTACACGCCCGCCGCCGAATGGGGTGGCTTCGGCCGCTCCGGCATCGGGCGTGAACTGGGCCCGAGCGGCCTGGCCGAATACCAGGAAACCAAACACATCTGGCATAACACCGCGCCCGCGGTCGGCGGCTGGTTCGCCGGCAACAACTGAATATGTTCTAGCTGCTTTCTCGAAAGTTGGGCCGTCATGACGACCACCCGTCCCCCCGCTCCCTCCGCAGCCCACCTCAGCGACCATGGCATGGAAGAATTCGGCTATCGGGAATCCCTGAGCCGAAGCATCGGGAAATTCTCGAGTTTCGCCGCCGGTGTCAGCTACATCTCCATTCTGACCGGCACCTTCCAGATGTTCTACTTCGGTTACGGCACAGCGGGTCCCGGCTATCTGTGGTCCTGGCCGCTGGTCTTTGTCGGGCAGTTGGCCGTGGCTCTGTGCTTCATGGAATTGTCGGCGAAGTATCCCGTCGCCGGATCGGTCTACAACTGGTCCAAGAAGCTGGGCAGCCGGCTCGTCGGCTGGTCGGCGGGCTGGCTCATGCTCACCGCCTCGATTGTCACGCTGTCCGCGGTGGTACTGGCCATGCAGTTGAATCTGCCGCGCTTGTGGAGCGGATTCCAGATAGTCGGCGACGGCACGGGCGAGCATGACTATGCCGCCAATGCCGTCATTCTCGGGACCGTGCTGATCGTCTTCACCACCGTGGTGAACGCGTTCGGCGTGAAGCTCATGGCAATGATCAACAGCACCGGTGTGTTCATCGAACTCATTGCGGCAGTGCTTATTGCGATCATTCTCGGATTGCATGTGACCCGCGGGCCGAGCGTGTTCTTCTCCACGAATGGCTACGGCGCGGGCCCGAGCGGCGGCTACCTGAGCGCCTTCCTGATCGCCTCGCTGGCATCGGGCTATGTCATGTACGGGTTCGACACCGCCAGCTCGCTCGGCGAAGAGACCGTGGAACCGCGGCGCACCGCACCCAAGGCGATTCTGCGAGCCCTGCTGGCCTCCTTCGTCATCGGTGGCGCGATCCTGGTCTTCGCGGTCATGGCCGCGCCGAACCTCGCGGACGAGAAGCTGGGCACCACCGACGGCGGACTGCAATACATTGTGCAGCAGGTCATGTCGGGCTGGCTGGGCCGAGTGTTCCTGGTCTGCATTGTCATCGCGGTGATCGTCTGCTCGCTGGCCGTGCACACCGCCGGAATCCGCCTGACCTTCGCCATGGCGCGCGACAACGCACTGCCGTTCTCGGAGAAGCTGGCCAAACTCAGTGTCAAGCACTCCGCGCCGGTGGTCCCGGCCGTGATCATCGGCGTGCTGTCGGCGCTGATCCTGGTCATCAATATCGGTCAGCCGCAAGTGTTCACGGTGCTGACCTCAATCGCGGTCATCATGATCTACCTCGCCTATCTGATGGTCACCGCACCCATGCTGTGGCAGCGTATCAAGGGCAATTGGCCGCCCAGCGATCTCGCCGAGCACGGCTACTTCACCATGGGCCGCTGGGGCATGCCGGTGAATATCGTCGCGGTGCTGTGGGGTCTGGGTATGGCCGTCAACCTGGCCTGGCCGCGCGAGGCCGTCTACGGCGGGCCCTGGTACAACACCTGGGGCGCGTTCATCTACATCGGTGCGATCCTGGGTGCGGGCCTGATCTGGTACGCGCTCAGGGGAACTCGCGTCATCGGCGTGCTCGCCTCGCATGCCGCACCCGCCGCCGAGGCGGCATCATGACCGACACCTTCGACTACGTCATTATCGGCGGCGGTTCGGCCGGGTGCGTGGTCGCCGCCCGGCTCAGCGAAGACCCTTCGGTCACAGTGTGTTTGGTCGAGGCCGGGCCATCCGATGTCGGCGACGACAAGATTCTGCGGCTCGCGGATTGGATGCTGCTGCTCGAATCCGGTTACGACTGGGACTATCCGGTGGAACCGCAGCAGCACGGGAACAGTTTCCTGCGCCACGCCCGCGCCAAGGTGCTGGGCGGATGTTCCTCGCACAATTCGTGTATCGCGTTCTGGCCGCCCGCCGAGGGCCTCGATGAGTGGGAGGCTCTCGGCGCGGCAGGCTGGGGTGCGCAGGGGCTGCTGCCCTATGTCGCGAAGTTGGAGAACAACGAGGTGCAGGGCGAGCACGGCCGTAGTGGGCCGGTGCGGTTGCGAGATATTCCGCCGAAGGACCCGTGTGGGTACGCCGTGCTGGAGGCGGCCGCACGGGTGGGATTGCCTACGGTGCAATTCAATCGGGGCGAGACCGTGCGCAACGGCGCGGGCTGGTTCCAGATCAATGCCGACGGCGACAACACCCGCATGTCCTCCTCGCATGCCTACCTGCATCCGATCATCGGGCAGCGGCGGAATCTGGAGGTGCGCACCGGGTGCTGGGTCAGCGAAATCCTGTTCGACGAAACGGATTCCGCTATCGGCGCGCGCTATCGCAGACCGGATCTGACCGGCTTCGACACCGTGCACGCGCGCCGTGAGGTGATCATCAGCACCGGGGCCATCGATACCCCGAAACTGCTCATGCTCTCGGGTATCGGCCCTGCGGAACACCTGCGGGACATGGGAATTCAGGTAAGAGTTGATGCACCGGGCGTCGGCTCCAACCTCGACGACCATGTCGAAGGTCTGGTGTTCTGGGAGGCATCCCGCCCCATGGTCACCACCTCCACCCAGTGGTGGGAGATCGGCCTCTTCGCCACCACCGAGGACGGGCTCGGCGTGCCCGACCTCATGATGCATTACGGCAGTGTGCCTTTCGATATGAACACCGTCCGCTGGGGCTACCCCACCACTGACAACGGCTTCTGCCTCACACCCAATGTGACACAAGGACATTCGCGCGGCACGGTACGCCTGCGCTCCCGCGACTTCCGCGACAAACCCCGCGTGGATCCGCGCTACTTCACCGACCCCGACGGCCACGACGAACGAATCATGCTGCACGGCATCAGATTGGCGCGCCGCATAGCCGAACAATCCCCGCTGTGCGACTGGGTGGCCCGCGAACTGGCCCCCGGCCCCGAGGCAGTCACCGACACCGACCTCATCGACTACATGCACCGCACCCACAACACCGTCTACCACCCCGCCGCCACCGCCCGCATGGGCGCACTCGACGACCCGATGGCGGTGCTGGACCCCGAATTACGGGTCAAAGGCGTCCGCAATCTCCGCGTCGTAGACGCCTCCGCCATGCCCAAACTGCCCGCCGTGAACCCGAATATCACCATCATGGCAATGGGTGAGAAATGCGCGGACCTGATCAAGGCGGCAGCGCGGTGACCGCGCCACCTACACTGGACACGTTATGGCTATGCGAGCGGGCGAGGGGTCCGGCAAACCGCGGGAAGGCGCGGCAGCGGTGCAGTCGGTCGACCGCGCGCTGACCGCCCTGGAAATCGTGGCCAAGTTGGGCGCGGCCGGAGTCACCGAGATCGCGGCCGAACTAGGCGTCCACAAATCCACCGTCTCCCGCCTGATCGCCGTCCTGGAATCCCGCGGCTACGTAGAACAACTCTCCGAACGCGGCAAATACCGCCTGGGCTTCACCGTCGTCCGGCTGGCCGGCTCCACCAGCGCCCACATGGACCTCCCCCGCCAAAGCCAAGACGTCTGCGAAGCCTTAGCCGCCCGAGTAGGCGAAACCACCAACATCGCCATCCTCGACAGCGACCGCATAATCAACGTCGCCGAAGCAGTAGGCTCCGCCGGCATATCCCTCCGCACCTGGATAGGCCAAAGCTGCCCCGCCCACGCCACCTCCAGCGGCAAAGTCCTCCTCGCAGAACTACCCGCCCCCGAACTCCGCACCAGACTCACCCGCCGCCTGGACTCCTTCGCCCCCAACACAATCACCGACCTACCGACTCTCCGCACCCACCTCGACCAAGCCCACCGCCAAGGCTGGGCGGCATGTGAGGAGGAGTTGGAAATCGGCCTGAACGCGGTTGCCGCGCCTATCCGAGACAGCGAAGGGCGAATCATCGCCGCCCTCAGCGTCTCCGGCCCGGCGTACCGGCTTCCCCCGGGACGTTTCGCTGAAATTGCCCACGAGGCAATAGATTCCGCGCGAGTCATTTCGCGCCGGCTGGGCTACGCGGGGTAGAGGGACAAAAACTTAAAAGACAAAAGAGACAGAGACAAGAGACCAAAAGACAGAAGACGCCAGGACAAGAAGAGCAGAAAACAAGACAAGCAAAGAACAAGACGAGAAAAAATAGGACAAAACCCCCACCCTCGACCTGGACATGCGATCACCGGGAAATGAGCGTGGTGTCGTGCGGCGTGTCGCACCGTGAGTTCCCGGTGATCGATCGTCCAACACCGCGAGGGACTGTTTTGGTGTCTTTGTCTTTGGTCTTTGGGCTCGAGAAGGTGACCACGGCCCGTCCTCCGGTCGAGAACGGGACGATCCGGGCGTAGTCCGGTAGCTCGAGTCGGGTACGGCAGGTGACGTGCCCAGCGATGCCTGCTTTGCCACGGAAATTGCATACGCAAAATGCAACCGTCGCCGCATTGGGCGGCCTCGAACCGCGATCCGATCCCAGGGCATACCCGTGATGCCCGAACCTGTTCGCCGAGTGTGCACTCTGGGCGGTGTTTTGTCCTTTTCCCCGCCACGGCTGCACACTCGCCCGCCATACCTGCACACTCGGCGAGCACCCTGCCGGTCGGTAGGCAAGATCCGGGCGGGCGTCGGAATTTCAGGGCCTCGGCAGCGGGTGTGTGCGGGATGCTTGACATTCCGGGGTCACGGGTGGACCGTGATCTGGTTAGCGATGCTAAACGTCTGAGAGGTCGTTGTGGATACTGGCTGGTCGGAGGCTGTGCGCAGGCAGCGGATCGCGGATTTGCTGGCTGATGAGCAGGTGGGTGCGGCAACGCAGATCACCGAGGTTCATGATGCGATTCGGCGGGAGGGGCTGGTGCCCGCGGAGATCATTTCGATGGTGCTCGACCGGTATTCGGAGCGACCCGCGCTGGGGGAGCGAGCCTATGAGGTGATCACCGACGCGGCCGGTCGGCGCACTCGGCGACGAGTCGGGCGGTTCGAGACCATTACCTATGGTGAGCTGAGCGAGCGGGTCGGAGCGGTCCGGGCTGCATGGGCGGCTGGAACTGCGGATCCGGCGCGGGCCGATTGGGCGGGCGGAGTTGAGGATCCAGCGCGGGCCACGTGGGCAGGTGGAGGTGTGGATTCGGCGGGGGCTGATTGGGTGGGCGGAGTTGGGGATTCGGTAGCGGGCGGGAGAGTTGGTGGGGCCGGGGAGCCGGTTCGGGTGGGGGATTTTGTTGCGATGCTGGGGTTTACCAGCGCTGACTATGCGACGGTGGATTTGGCTTGTCAGTTGTCGGGGCTGGTCAGTGTGCCGCTGCAGTCGAGTGCGGCTGTGGTGCAGTGGAGTTCGATACTTGCGGAGACTTCGCCTCGGGTGCTGGTGACGAGTGCGGAGTTGCTGGGGGCGGCGTTGGAGGCGATTCCGGAGGGGATGGCGCCCGCGGTGGTTGTGATGGACTTCCATGAGGAGGACGACTATCACTGTGCGGCATTGGAATCCGCGCGGGAGCGAGTCGCTCGGGATGGTGGTTCCATCGTGATCGAGACGCTGGCCGAGGTGTTCGCGCGGGGGCGGGGGCTGCCGCAGGTGGCACCGGTGGTGGTGGATGGCGAGGCGCTGGCGCTGCTCATCTATACGTCCGGGAGTACCGGTGCGCCGAAGGGCGCCATGTATCCGGCGCGGTTGGTGAGTGCGATGTGGACCGGTGGGGCGGCGCAATCACCCATTCCCGCAATCAATTTCAGCTATATGCCGATGAGCCATGTGGCGGGACGGCTCACGCTGATGGGTGCGCTGTCCCGGGGCGGGACGGCCAACTTTGCGGCGGCCAGTGATTTGTCGACGCTGTTCGAGGACATCGCGCTGGTGCAGCCTACCGAATTCTTCTTCGTGCCGCGGGTGTGCGACATGTTGTTCCAGCGGTTCCTCAGTGAGGTCGGTGGCCGCGTCGGGGCGGGCATGGACCGTGATGACGCCATGCGGGAGGTGAAAACCGAACTGCGGGAACGGGTGCTGGGTGGGCGGCTCTTCGGGGCGATTGTGGGTAGTGCGCCCATCTCGGTTGAGATGAAGACCTTCATGGAGTCGCTGCTCGAGCTCGAACTGCACAATGGGTACGGGTCCACCGAGGCGGGTGGCGGGATCATGACCGACAATCGGCTGAATCGGTCGACGGTCATCGACTACAAGCTCCTCGATGTACCCGAGCTGGGCTACTTCGGCACCGATAAGCCTTATCCGCGTGGGGAATTGCTGCTCAAGACAACGGTCATGATTCCGGGCTACTTCAAGCGGCCGGAGATCACCGCCGAGATCTTCGATGCGGATGGGTTCTATCTCACCGGTGACATTGTCGCCGAGACCGGGCCGGACGAGGTCGTCTACGTCGACCGCCGCAATAATGTGCTCAAGCTGTCGCAGGGCGAATTCGTCACTGTCGCAACGCTGGAGGCGGTGTATGCCACCAGCCCGCTGATCCGGCAGATCTATGTGTACGGCAATAGTGAGCGGGCATATCTGCTCGCGGTGATCGTGCCCACCGAGGATGCGTTGACCGCCGGGATCGACGCGGCCTCGAGTCCGGCGCTACGGGAGGCGCTGAACGAATCGCTGCAGCGGCTTGCCAAGGAGGCCGAGCTCGAATCGTATGAGATACCGCGCGCTTTTCTCATCGAGTCCGAGCCGTTCAGTATGGAGAACGGCTTGCTCGCCGGAATCGGAAAGCTGTTGCGGCCCAAGCTCAAAGAGCGATACGGCGAGCGCCTGGAGGCCCTGTATGGCGAGCTGGCGGCGGAGCAGGCGAATGAGCTCGCGGCGCTGCGACAGGACGCGAGCCGGCGACCCGTCCTGGAAACGGTCAGCCGAGCCGCCGGTGCCCTACTGGGCTGTCCCGCAAGCGATCTGCGGTCGGACGCGCACTTCGCGGACCTCGGCGGCGATTCACTCTCCGCGCTGTCGTTCTCGAACTTGCTCGAGGAGATCCTCGGCATCGAAGTCCCGGTGAGCGTGATCGTCAGCCCGGCCAATGATCTGGCGGCGGTGGCGAACTATATAGAGCTGGAAGGTGATTCGGGTTCACGGCGTTCCACTGTCAGCTCGGTGCACGGCATCGGTTCGCGCGTGCGTGCCGCCGACTTGACCCTGGACAGATTCATCGATGCCACGACCCTCGACCAAGCGCCGGGGCTCCCGGGCGTGGTCGAACAGCCGCGGACCATTCTGCTCACCGGGGCCAATGGTTACCTAGGCCGATTCCTATGCCTGGAATGGCTACGCCGGATGGATGATTCGGATGGCACGGTGATCTGCGTCGTACGCGGCAGCACCGCCGAAGCCGCCCGCGCCCGGCTGGACGCGGCCTTCGACTCCGGTGATCCGGAACTGCTGCGCGAGTACCGTGACCTGGCCGCGCGCAGGCTGGTGGTCCTCGCCGGGGAAATCGCGGAGCCGAACTTCGGGCTGCCAGAAGAGGATTGGCGGAATCTGGCGCAGACTGTCGACCTCATTGTGCATCCAGCGGCTCTGGTGAACCACGTCCTGCCTTACGGTCAGCTATTCGGCCCCAATGTGGTCGGCACCGCCGAAATCATCAGGCTCGCACTGACATCCCGTTTGAAGCCCGTCACCTACCTGTCCACGGTCGCGGTCGCCGATCAGGTCGACCCGGAGCGCTTCGACGAGGACGGCGATATTCGCCGCATCAGCGCGGAGCGCACAATCGGCGACGGCTACGCCAATGGCTACGGCACCAGCAAATGGGCCGGTGAGGTGCTGTTGCGCGAAGCACACGACCTGTGCGGACTCCCGGTCGCGGTCTTCCGTTCCGATATGATCCTGGCGCACAGTCGATACGCGGGCCAATTCAATCTCGCCGATATGTTCAGCCGCCTGCTACTGAGCGTGCTCGCCACCGGCATCTCCCCGAAGTCCTTCTACCGCACCGATTCTCACGGAAATCGGCAGCGCGCCCACTATGACGGCCTGCCCGCCGATTTCACCGCCGAGGCCATCACCACACTCGGAGCGCAGGCAGCCGGCTTCCAAACCTTCGACGTATTCAATCCACACGACGACGGCATCTCCCTGGACTCCTTCGTCGACTGGCTGATCGCGGACGGTCATGCGATCGACCGCCTCGACGACTACGACACCTGGCTCAGCCGCTTCGAAACCGCCCTGCGCGCACTGCCCGAACAGCAGCGCCAAGCCTCGGTGCTGCCGCTCCTGCACGCCTACCGTCACCCAGGTATGCCGATTCCGGGTTCGGCGCTGCCCGCCAAGCGGTTTCAGGCCGCCGTGCAGGCCGCCGAGATCGGTCCGGACCACGATATTCCACACCTGAAACCGCAACTCATCAGCAAATATGTGACCGATCTGCGATTGCGCGGATTGATCTAGCCGGGAAGGGTTGGATTCATGGAACACGGTCAACCGAGTCGAACCGCCCTGGTCACCGCGTACTCGCGGGCCTACCACCAGATGGTGGACGAACCGCGCCTGTTCACCGATCCGCTCGCGGTGCGCATACTCGGCGTCGACGAAGCGGTGATCGCCGAGCGGCACTCCACGCCGAGTGATCAGCCGGGCGATACCTCGGATTGGCCGCGCCGCCGCCGGATCTTCCTGGCCGCCCGGGCCCGGTTCGCCGAGGACACCGTTGCTGCCGCCGTGGCCGCGGGCACCCGGCAGGTGGTGATCGTGGGCGCGGGCCTGGATACCTTCGCCTACCGCAATCCCTTCCCGGAAGTGCGCGTCTTCGAGGTCGACCACCCGGACACCCAGGAGTGGAAGCGCTGGCGGTTGGCGGAATCCGAGATCCCCGTACCGGATTCGGTGACCTTCGTGCCGATCGACTTCGAAACACGCACGCTGGCAACAGGGTTGGCTGAGGCGGGGTTCGACCGCGAAAAGCCCGCGGTCTTCGTATGGCTCGGGGTCATCATGTACCTGACCAGGGAAGCAATCCAGTCGACCCTGGAATATATAGCGACGCAGGCGCATCCGGCCCAAGTGGCCTTCGATTACATTTCCCCCGGGAACACCGAAGAGGAGCGCGCCGCCATGCGGGTGCGCGCGGAACGCGTCAGTGCGGTCGGCGAACCCTTCCTGAGCTTCTTCACCCAGCCGGAGATGGCGGAAGTGCTACGCGCCGCCGGATTCACCGACATTCAGGACTTCGCGGCCATGGATGTGGTCGCCGACCTGCAGGGCAAGCCACGAAACCCCCAGTCCGGCAACCCACCTCGCATAGTCCGAGCTGGGCGCTGAAGAACGACCTCTTCGTGCCGTCTCCGCTTGCCGGAATTCAGCGAAACCCGTTGGAGTACGGCTGGTGTGGATCCCGGCCAAAAGCATGCCGGGATGACGAAGAAAGTGCGCCGTGCCGGGGTGGCGAAGGGCGCGCCCACGCCGTGTGTCACGCCGGGGGTGGCGAAGGTTGCTGTACCCGGGATTGGCGTGAGGCGCTGGCGGTTCGGGGCGGGGGGCTTCAGACGCGGGCGCGGATCCACTTGTAGACCAGCAGGACGATTACCGCGCCGACGATGGCACCCAGGAAGGTGTGTTCGATTGGTGGGTGCACGCTGAACTTGTGGGGGGCGAAGACCATGCTGCCGAGGGTGCCGCCGACGTAGCCGCCGACAATGCCCAGCAGGATTGTGCCGATCCAGCCGAAATCTTCCTTACCTGGTACGAGGAGGCGGGCGATGGCTCCGGCGATGAGACCGATGATGATCATGGCGATAATGCCCATGGCGTGCTCCTAGCCTTGTGGGTGTCGCGAATTCGACGGTAGCAAAGCAAACCGGAGCCGGGAGCGTGTCGCATTACATCAGCGCGTCCGGTGGACGAATATCCGGTACCGGTCTGTCGTCGCGGAGCTTGCCCCTAGCTGCGCGCCGCCCACCGGCATCTTGCTGCCGAACACGGCATGCCAGGCGCGGCAGTTTCCTGCCGAGCACGGCAGCTTCCTGCCATTCGAGCGTCTTCCTGGCCATCGGGGCGCGTGACAAGCTGGCCGTCAACACCTTCGGCGAACGTGCATCATTCGCATAATCGACTGTCCCAGAACGGTATTCAGCTATGGCCTTCAATGTCGCAGACCTCTTCGAGCATGCCGTCGACGCGGTGCCCGACCGCCTCGCGATTGTCTGTGGGGACCGCTCACTCACCTATCGCGAACTCGACGAGCGGGCCAATCGGCTGGCACATCACCTGTCCGCCAAGGGGATCGGGCGGGGCGACCATGTCGGTATCTACTCGCGCAACTCCATCGAGGCGTTGGAGACCATGCTCGCGGTCTACAAGCTGCGCGCGGTGCTGATCTGTGTGAACTATCGCTATGTGGCCGAGGAGGTGCGCTATATCGTCGACAACGCGGATCTGAAGGCTCTGGTACACGAGCGGAGTTACGCCGACGTCGTGGCCGAGGTGCTGCCGCAGACGCCGCAGCTCACCGAGGTCGTGGTCATCGAGGACGGCAGTCAAGGAGACTTCGCCCGCTACAAGGGCACGGAATACGGTGCGGCACTTGCGAACAGCTCGTCCGAGCGCGACTTCGGTGAGCGCAGCGGCGATGACCTCTACGTTCTCTACACCGGCGGCACCACCGGTATGCCCAAGGGCGTCATGTGGCGGCACGAAGATGTCTGGCGAGCACTCGGCGGCGGCATCAACCATGTCACCGGTGAATACATCGCGGACGAATGGGAACTCGCGAACAATGCCGCCGCCGCACCCGCGGGGATAGTCATGGCACCACTGTCACCACTGATCCACGGGGCCGCGCAGTGGGCCGCCTTCATGACGTTGAATGCCGGTGGCACACTGGTTTTCGTCCCGCAATTCGATCCGGAAGAAGTGTGGCGCATGGTCGCGCGGCACCGGGTGAATGTGCTGACCGTGGTCGGCGATGCCATGGCCCGCCCACTACTCGAGGCGTACCGCGCGACCGCCTACGACGCCTCCTCGCTATGGGCGTTCAGCAGTCACGCCGCACTCTTCTCGCACACGCTGAAACAGCAATACGTGCAAGAGTTTCCGAACCTGTTCATCACCGACGTGGTCGGCTCCTCGGAGAGCGGCGGCACCGGACTGGCCGTCGTCGGCAAGGACTCGGACCACTCGCAGGGCCCGCGCGTGAAGTTCAATGCCCAGACCGTGCTGCTGGATGAGGACGACAAACTGCTCGAGCGCACCTCGGGTGCGGTCGGCCGCATGGCGCGCACCGGCCATGTGCCGCTGGGTTACTACAAGGACCCCGAGAAGAGCGCGACCATCTTCGTGGAGTCCGGCGGAAAACGCTATGTGGTGCCGGGTGATTACGCGCGCTACGAATCCGACGGCACCGTCACCCTGCTCGGCCGAGGTTCGGAATGCATCAATACCGGCGGCGAGAAGGTCTTCCCGGAGGAGGTCGAAGGCGCACTCACCTCCCACCCGAAAGTGTTCGACGCCTTGGTAATCGGAATTCCCGACCCACGATTCGGTCAGGGCGTCGCGGCCCTCGTACAGCCGCGCCCCGGCGTAGATCTGGATCTGGCTGAGTTGGACGCGCACGTCCGCACCAAAGTTGCCGGATACAAAGCGCCCCGCAGCTATTGGATCGTCCCCCAGGTCACCCGGCAGCCCAGTGGCAAGGCGAATTACGCGGCAGCCAAGAAGTATGCTGCCGCACATGCGAACCAGGCGCGCACTCCGCGCTGATCGCGGTTGGCAGACCAACGGGCAGTTTGTGCCGACTACCTCAGCAGGCCCAGTTCGGCGGCGCGGACGCCGAGTTGGAAGCGAGTGGCCGTATCCAATCGCAGCATGAGGTCGGCGACATGGCGTCGATAGGTGCGCAGCGAGATGCCCAGCTTCCGCGCTGCCACTTCATCTTTCAGCCCCGTATTGAGGAAGTTGACGACGGCGATCGACACCTCGTCGAACTCGGCCTCCCGGAGATGATCACGGAATTGCCGGGAGGCGGACCAGGCACGCACGGTGAATTCGTGGATCGCCTGGATCACCATGGGTTCGGTGACGATCAACCCGCGCGGATCGCCGGTCTCCGGACCGTTCCACAGCACCGCCGTGCGGCGATCGATGATTATGGTGTTGCAGAACTCGGCCGAGGTGACTCGAACCTGCGAATTCAGTTGGAACGCACGGGAATACAGATCCGGCTCACGAGTTCCCGCATATCCGGGCGAGAGCAGTAGCCGAACCTGCTTCCCGGTCCGGTGCAGCTCCTGCAGCAGGGTCCCGCCTCGGGAGTACCTGCGCTCCAATCGAATCGGACTGGAGATCGCCAGCGTCGTCTCGGCGCGCACGTCCCGGAGCATGCGCTGCAGATCCGCACCCCAGCGCGCGTCCGGGGTGATCCGCACCATCTGTTCGGCGGATCGGTGGGTCGTGACAGTCGATATCGCCGAGTCCAACAGCCTTCGGGACTGTTCGAGCAGCTCGGCGATATCGGCCTGCGGTGGAACGGGCGGCATGCACCCATACTGCCCCGCTATTTCGCCTCGCGTACCTTCTCGACCGCATCGGCGAAGAACTTCTCGAACGTGGCCTGGTCCGGAGCGCCGGAGAACGCGGCCGAACGCGCGGTCACGGTGAGCCCGCGCAGGGTCGCCCAGCCTTGGAACGCGGTGCGTGTCAAGGCTGCGGCGTCCGGGAGCGCCGAGCTGCTGGTGGACTTGTACGCCACCGAATCGACCCCCGCCAGCGCCGGCAGCTTCTCCATATCGACCGTGGTGTTCACCTGTTTACCGTCGACAGTGCTGGTCGAGGTCATATGCGCGCATTTGGCATTGGTGTCCATCATGAGCGTCAGATCGGCGGTCTCGGCCGAGACGAATTCGATATAGACATCCATATCCTCGGTCGCGGCCGCCGCCAACGCGGAATTGCCGAGCAGATCATTGGTGAGCGCCGCCAAATCGACCTGCGGCCCACGGCATTCCGGCGGGGTGACCGTGGAATTCGCCATGGTATCGCCGAGATCGGTGACACTGGAGCGCAGCTTGTCCGGCGGTAGATCCAGTGGTTTGGTCCCCGCCGGGAACTCCGCCGCGGTCAGTACCAGTTGATCGCGCGGCGTACTCGGTTGCGGGGTACCGGAAGTCGCCTTCGTCTCGGTGCCGCCCCCGCAACCCGCGGTGACCAGTACCGCGCACGCCACCACTGAAATCCCTGCTCCCTTGGTCGTCACGCGCCACAGCATGCCAGGAGGTCGCCGATATCGCAGGACGTGCCCGGTATGTGAGCGTCGCCCGTCAGATGTGTACGGGGAAGGCCGCCAGGTCATTCTGGGTGAGGACCGGCAGGTGGGCGATCTCCTCGTCCGGAATCGCGAGCTTCAGGCTCGGAAAACGCTCGAAAAGGGCGGGTAGACCGATGGATGCCTCCAGACGGGCCAGGGCCGCGCCGGGGCAGCTGTGCGGGCCGTACCCGAAGGAGATATTGCGGTTGGCGGTCGGGCGGGTGACGTCGTATTCGTCGGCGTCCACCCCGTGCACCGCGGTATCCCGACCGACGGCGCGGTAGGAGATCACCACGCCCTCGCCTTTCTCGATTACGTTGTCGCCCAACGTAATATCCTCGGTCGCGAAGCGCATCAGCAGGTGCGTGACCGGCCCGTCGTAGCGCAGCGTCTCCTCGATGGCCTGCTTCCAATCCACATCGCCCGCTCGCAGCTTGTCCAGCTGGTCGGGCCGGGATAGCAAGGCGCGCACCGTATTCACGATCAGGCTCACCGTGGTCTCGTGCCCGGCGGCGACCAGCGCCTTGAGATTGCCGACCACCTCCTCCTCGGTGAGCGGGTCGCCGCCCTCATCGGCCAGAATCAGCGCGCTGGTGAGATCGTCGCCCGGCTCGGCGGTCTTGCGGCGCACCATCTCGGTGAAGTACACGTCCATGGCGTCGATGATCTGCAGCCGCTCGTCCTGCGGGGTCATCATGGAGAAGAATTTCTTGTACCACTCCAGCAGCATGGGCTGATCGGCGCGCTCCACCCCCATGAGCTCGCTGATCACCCGCATCGGCAGCGGATACGCGAAAACCTGCTTCAGATCGACGATTTCACCCTCGCGCCCGGCGGCCTCCAGATTGTCGAGCAGCTCGGCGGTGAGCAGTTCGATCGAGGGCCGCAGCGCCTCCAACCGGCGCGGCGTCAGTGCCTGCGCGGTCTTGATCCGCAGTCGCCGATGCTCGGCACCATCCACGGTGAACATGGAGCGGCCCGCATCGATCATGCCGATGAGCGGCCACTGCCGGGTCACCACGCCGGAGGACCACAGCCCCCATGCGTTGATGTCCTTCACCAGGCGGGTATCGGTGAGCAGTTGGCGGGCGAGCGCGTGCTCGGTGACTGTCCAGGCGGGCACGCCGAGCAGTTCGATCCGGGCCAGCGATCCGGCTTCCCGCAGCCGCGCGGTCTCCCCGGCCAGATCGGCGACCATCGGATCAATGGGTATGGCGTGTGGGCAGGACGAACTCACTGGAAACCTCCGACGGCGCGAACTGGGCTGAAAACAACTGGCAGAGAAGCCATTCCATGCATGAACGGGGACGGTCGGCGCACCAGATTCTGGGCGGGCACGCTCAGATCGATATCGGGCAGCCGATCCAGCAGCACCTCGATACCGGTCCTGGCAATGATCTCGGCGGACTGCTGCGCCGGGAACGGGCAGCGATACTCGCCGTGACTGAAGGCGAAGTGCGCGTTGTTGCCGGTGTGTCCGGACTCCGAAACATGCTGGCGCACATGCGGATCGGTATTCGCCGCCGCCAGGCCCAGTAGCAGCAGATCACCGGCGCGAATCACCTTGTCCGCCAAGCGGGTATCGCGCGCGGCCCAGCGCCCGGCCAGAATCGAGGTGGGGGTCTCCTCCCACAGCACCTCGTTCATGGCCTGGCTGATACTGCGCCGGCCACCACCGAGCGCGGCGGCGAAGCGATCGTCGATGAGCATGAGCCGCACCGAATTTCCGAGCCAGTCGCAGGTCGTCAAATGCCCGGCGGCGGTGATCGCCATCAGATCATTGACGTACTCCTCATCGGTGAACGGCGTCGGATCGGCCAGCATGCGCGAGACCAGATCATCACCGGGCATGGCCTTCTTCGCCGCGACCAGGCGCTGCATATGACCCATGAACTGCAGATGCGCCGACTGCGCGTCCGCGCCGCCATTGGCCATCACCTTCATGGACCAGGCCAGGTGCGGGCCGTCCGCATCGGCGAAACCGAGCAGTGCGGCCATGGCCAGGATCGGCAGCGGTTCGGCGAACTCGGCCATCAGATCGGCGGTGCCGCGACCGCAGAAGGCATCGATCAGTCGATCCGCCAAACTCTCACAGACCCTGCGCAATTCGAATGGATCCACCGATTCCAGGGCGGACTCCACCATGGACAGATGCCGGCGATGCTCCGCGCCCGCGGTGAAGTAGATGGACGGCATGGGCTGCCCGACCATGGGCAGCAGCGGCCAATCCTCCGGAATATTGCCCCACTGATTCCACAGGCTCACATCGCGCGGGAACAGCTCCGCGTTATTGGTGACCTGATGCATTTCTCGATAGCCGACGATCAGCCATGCGGGTACGCCGCCGGGCAGCTCCACAGCCACCACCGCACCGTGCTCGCGGCGCATCTCGTTGTAGAGGTGATGCGGGTCGGTGTGGAAGCGCGGGCCGCTCAGCGGGACCACTCCCGGCCGCACCGGGCATTGCTGTTGCTCGGGTGAGGTCATGTGTGGATCTCCGGATTGTAGAGGTATTCGACCAGACTGATCAGCACCTGCTTGCACGAATCACGGTGTCGCGCATCGCATTCGATGAGCGGGACGTGCGGTTCCAGATCCAGGGCGTCGCGGACCTCCTGCGGACGGAAGTCCGCGCCGAAGTTGTTGCACGCCACGATGAATGGGGTGCGCTGATGCTCGAGACGGTCGATGGCATACCAGGAGTCGGAGATTCGGCGCTGATCCACCAACACGATCGCGCCCAGTGCGCCGGTGAACAATCGGTCCCAGAGAAACCAAAACCGTTCCTGCCCAGGGGCTCCGAACAGATACAGCACATGTTCGGTATCGATGGTGATACGGCCGAAGTCGAAGGCGACCGTGGTGGTCGTCTTACCGGGCGCGCCCGTCGGATCGTCGACGCCGAAACCCACCTGCGTCATGGTGGCCTCGGTATCGAGGGGCCGAATCTCGCTGACAGCGCGCACCATGGTGGTTTTGCCGACACCGAATCCGCCGACGATGACGATCTTCAAACCGCTGCTGGCGGAGGCGTGCAGGGGTGCGTCGGCGCGGGACGGCCGGGGGTCATAGATTGCGGAGTCCAACGAGCACCTTCTCCAGGGTGGTGGTGTCGGGCAGCGAATGCCATTGCGAGGCAGGGTTGTGCCGCGGATGCCGCACGGTGATCTTGCCCGCGTGCAGCAGGTCCGACAGCAGAATGGTGGCGATGCCGACCGGTAGTCGCAGCTCCGCCGCGATCTCCACCACGGCGGTGGGGGAGCGGCAGATCTCCAGAATCGCGACATGCTCGGATTGCATGCCGGGAGCCGGATCGCATTCGCTCACCACGAGAGTGACCAGATCGAAGGCGTCCGAATCCGGTCGGCTGCGGCCGCCGGTCAGTGTGTACAGCCGGTCCGGATCCTCGTCTGGCCTGGTCACGACACGCTCGCTCCTCGGGTATCGCGCACCCGCGGTTCCGCGGCCAGATGTTCACCGAGCTGCTCCACCAGTTCGCGCATATTGTGGCCGACCAGTCCGGCATCGGCGTCCTCCGCGGCGACCACCGCGATATGCGCGCCCACCCCGGCCTCCACAATGAAGAGAATTCCGCCGTAGAACTCGGTCATGGACTGGCGCACCCCGCCGCGACCGTCACCGAACTCCACCGACGCGCCATGCGAAAGGCTCTGAATCCCAGCGGCAATCGCCGCCAGCTGATCGGCGCTGTCATTCCCCAGCTCCGAGGTATGACAGATCTTCAACCCGTCCCCCGACAACAGCAGGGCATGCCTGGCGCGTGGGGTACGGGTGAGTAACTGCTCCAGCAGCCAGCCCAACTGTGTCGCGGACGGGATCATTTATCGCTCTCCAAGGCCGAAGGATTGGCGGTACCGGCATTCTCACGCCCACTTACCGCTCGTTGAAACGCCCCCATTGCCGCCGGTGACACCGGCCGCGCCACCCCACCCGCCGGAGTATCCGGCGCCGCAAGCCCTTCCGGATGCACCGCGGCAAGGGTCTTGCCCCGCTGCCGCTTCGGCAGTGCCGCGACAGCCGATGCGGGAGTGGCGTTCGTCCCCGCGTCGAATAGCCGATCCGCCAAAACCGCAGTGCTACCGGAGAATCCGGCAGAAGTATCGGCAATGTTCCGGTCATCGCCGGGGACGGCCTCGGCCGCGCCCGCGGGCTTGACAACTTGCCCGAGGCCCGTGACCGCGGTGTCACCGCGTGAAGCACTGGCGCCGAGGGGAATCGGGTCGGCGGACGTCCGATCGTCGCCGAAGAATACGGGCGCTGTGGATCCCGCCTCGCCGGATGCGGACGACGCTGTGCCGGAGAGGGTTTCGGCACTGCCGGGCGGCGGGCCGGCTTCGGCGGGGTCGCCGCTCGGGGCCGGGGGCTCGGGGGTGGGGACGACCGACGCTGTGCCGGAGTAGATCTCGGCGCGGCGCGGGAGGGGGCCGGTGGGGGTGGGGTCGGCACCGACCGCGGCGGCGGGAGCGGTGCGGGTGACGTCGACCGTGAGAAGTGCCGGGGCGGTGTCGGAACGAGAGGCCGAGCTTGCCGTCGTAGGCGTTGCGCCCAAGGGAAGTTCGGTGGGGGAGTGGACGGGGAGGGAGATCGAGCCCAGTGCGCCCGGCGTGCGGTCTATACGGGTGGTGAGTTCGCGGGGGACGACTACCACTACCGCGGTGCCGCCGATCGCGGACGGGCGGTAGGAGACGGTGAGGTCGTGCTTGCGGGCCAGGTAGCCGACCACGGCCAGGCCCAGACGGGTGCCGGAGAGCGAGGACAGGTCGGAGATGCCACCGCCCGCAAGGGAATTGCGGCCGCCGCCCTCGGAGCCACGTGATGCGCCCGGAGTGATCCCGCCCACACCGGAGGAGTTGCCGCTCTCACCGGACGCGCTGTCGCCCATACCTCGGGCGCTGCCGCCGAAGCCGGAAGCGTTGGCGCCCTTGCCCGAGACCGTCAATTCGGCTCGGCGCAGGGCGGATTCGCTCATGACCAGGCCGCTGTCCTCGATGGTGATCACCACGCCCGCCGGCACTTCGGCGGCGTAGACGTGCACCTCGGTGGTGGGCGGGGAGAAGTTGCAGGCATTGTCGAGGAGTTCGGCGAGGGCGTGCATGACACCTTCGGCGGCGTGCCCGGCGATCGCTATCTCGGTGACGGCGCGTAGTCGTACGCGCTGGTAGCCCGCGACCCGGCCCATGGCCCCGCGCAGAATCGATTCCATCGCAATGGGCTTGGCCCAGCGCCGCCCGGAGCGCGCACCACTGAGCACCGCGATACTGTCCGCCAGTCGCCCGGCCTGCGCGGTGCGGTGATCGAGTTCGAGCAGATCGGCGAGCACCTTGGGATCGCCGTGCCGATGCTCCATCTCACGCAATTCCGCCAGCATGGAGGTGCTCATGGCCTGCATACGACCGGCCGCACCGGCGAACGCCGCCATAGCCGCGGCCCGCCGATTCTCGCTCTCCTTGGCCTCACGCGTCTTGGCGGTGACCACATCCGTGAGCGCCTGAATTCGCTGCTGCCCGTCCGCGAGTCGCGCCTCGGCCTCGGTAATGATGGCCGCGGTCCGCGCCTCGGCGTGCCCGGCCCGCGCCGCGCCCTCCCGCCGCGCCGGCTCGATTCTCGACCGGAAGTAGGCGGCCGCGGTGATGGCCGCGCACAGCAGCACCGCCGCCACGCCTGCGCCGATTCCCACCCCCGGCCGAACATTTTCCGGTGCGGCTATAACCGCACCTCCCGCCACGATCGCGGTGATCGCGATGCACCCCGCCAGCGTCCCGAACGGTAGCCGTGCACCGGTGGCGGGATTCGACTCGCCGCCTCTGGGATTCGATGACTCCGACAAGCTTTGCACTTCCGAACGCACGTGCACCGGCACGAACGCACCGGTGCGACCGCATCCCCCGTCGGACCACACGTGCCAAATATGAGCACCGGCAAGCGGATTCGGATCTAGCGGACGAGCATAAGCGCCCGGCATGAGCAGCGCTACCCGAGCGCGAACCGCCCGGCAACGCATGATCCCAGCAGTTGGGATGTGCGTCGGGTCACCGTAATCTGTTGTACAGAGTCGGTTCTCGAAGCGTTGTTCAGCGGAACAGCCTGGCCCCGGCCTCGCCGTGCGAAGGCTTACGCCGCGCCGAATCCTCGAGCCGCGCACTTCGAGCTCGGCACCCGGGACTTGACCTCAACCATTGTCGAGGTTGGAGGGTGGGTATCGGCAGTCTTACGAAACGGCAAGAGAGGCAAGACGATGCGCGCAGTCGAGATCAAGGCTTTCGGCGGACCCGAGGTGCTGGCGGTGCACGAGGTGCCGGATCCGGTGGCCGGCGCGGGCGAGGTCGTCGTCGCGGTGGCCGCCGCCGACGTCGGGTTCCTGGACACGCTGATGCGCAGCGGCCTCGGCCGGAACTTCTTCCCGGTGGATCCGCCGTTCGTGCCCGGCGGCGCGGTCTCCGGCGTCGTCGAATCGGTCGGACCCGGCGTCGATACCGGATGGATCGGGCGGCGAGTCGCCACCCAGACCGCGGCCAGCGGGATCGGCGGCGGAACTCCCACCGGCGGCTATGCGGAGAAGGCCCTCGCCAAGGTCGAGACCCTTGCGATCGTCCCCGACGAACTGAGCCTGGAGCAGGGCGTGGCGCTGGTCGCCGACGGGCGCACCGCGCTGGCGGTCGCGAATCGGGCGGCCATCCAGCCGGGCGAATGGGTGCTGATCACCGCCGCCGCAGGCGGATTGGGCACCCTGCTGATTCAGCTGGCGCGGTCGGCGGGTGGACGGGTTATCGCCGCGGCGCGGGGCGAGGCGAAACTGGCGCTGGCCCAACGACTCGGGGCCGAGGCAGTCGTCGATTACTCGCAGCCGGGCTGGACGGACCGGGTGCGTGAGGTGACCGGCGGGGTGCCGGTGGTCCTCGACGGTGCCGGTGGCGAGATCGGCCGGGAGGCATTGAGCGCCATCGAACCCGGCGGCCGGATCATCGGATATGGCAATGCGGCAGGCGGATTCGCGGCCATAGATATGGAAGCCGCTGCGGCGCAGGACATCGCCGTGGTCACACTGTTCGATCTCACCACGGGCGATATCGACTGGTTCGCCCTGCACAACCGGGCGCAGGACGAGGTCGCCGCCGGCCGGCTCGAAGTCGTCATCGGACAGAGCTTCCCCCTCGAAGCGGCCGCGTCCGCGCACACCGCAATCGCCGACCGGGTGGCCGCCGGTCGCACCATCCTCACGGTCTGACACCGAAGTCGGACAGCCCCGTCATCTCGCCGCATTGCCGGGATGACGGAGGGTGGCCACCACCCGCGGTCGGCGTGTCGGGAGCGTCCTTCCGCCCCGCGCAGCAAATGTCGGGCAAGCTGGGGTGCGGGTGGGGCTCGACGCGGAGGTGGCGATGCGCTACTGGACAGGGCTGATCGGGGCCGTGGCGGCCGGGGTCTGCCTGTGCGCCGCCCCGGCGGCGGCACAGGAACCCAAGCCGACGCAGCCCCAGCCGGGAGAGCACGCGCCGGTGCCGGCGCGCACGTCGATCTCACTGCGGTCGGTCGTGCCGGGCATCAAATGGGGTACCGACAATGAGACGCAATCGCGCGGCGGACTCTCCATCTCCAAGCTCTACCTCGCCGATTACGCACTGCGGCACGGTGACGGCTCCGCCGAGGACAAAGACCTGGGGGAGCGCATGATCCGGCTCTCCGACGATGCGGCGGCGGACACCATGGCCGCCAAATATCCCCGTGCCATCGATGCGATCGCCACCGAATACGACCTCCCCGCAACGCATTCCGGCAGTGAGTGGGGCAAATCCTCGACCAGCACCGCCGATACGGCCGACTTCCTGCTCGTCAAACTCCGCACCGATCCGGACAGCCCGATCCTCACCTGGATGGAGCATTCGAGCAAGGTCGCCGCGGACGGCACCCGACAGGATTGGGGCACCGCGCGCCTGCCGCACATCAAGGGCACCAAATGGGGTTGGTCGGATACGGGCGAATCGGAGGTGGCCTCGGCCTCGTTCGGCTCCGGATTCACCGTTACCGCGCACACCTACGGCACCTCCGAGCAGCAGACCGAGGATGTACTCGGTGCCGAGGCCGGTGAACTCGGACCGATCACCACGGTGCTGGACTCGCTCTCCGGTGTGCTCGGGCTGGTCCCCGGCTTCCTCGCCCCGCTGTCCGGAATCCTCGGCCCGCGCACCCCGTTCCTCGATGCGTTGCCCGGTCTGCCCGCTTCGCTGTCGAGCCTTCCGGGCGCGCCCAGGTGACCTGGCACACAGGACTTGCTCTCGAATAGTTTTAGTTTCACAATCGTTGTGTGGATACAACCATCGGCGGGCTCAGCAAAGAGCGCAAGACGCTCATCCTCATCACCTGCTGCCTCAGCCTGCTGATCTCCTCCATGGACGCGACCATCGTCAATGTCGCCATCCCCACCATCCAGTCCGATCTCGGCGCGTCGCTCACCCGGCTGCAGTGGATCGTCGACATCTACACCCTCACCCTGGCCAGCCTGCTGATGCTGTCCGGAGCCATGGCCGATCGCTTCGGCCGCAAACGTGTCTTCCGAATCGGCCTGCTCACCTTCGCGGTCGGCTCACTGCTCTGCAGCATCGCGCCCACCATCGAATTCCTCATCGGCGCAAGGTTTTTGCAGGCCGTCGGCGGTTCCATGCTGAATCCCGTTGCCATGTCGATCATTACCACCGTCTTCACCGGTCGCATGGAACGCGCACGCGCCGTTGGGGTTTGGGGTGCGGTCGTCGGTATCTCGACCGCCATGGGTCCGCTGGTAGGTGGACTGCTCATCGATTCGCTGGGCTGGCAGTCGGTGTTCTGGGTCAATCTGCCGATCGTCGCGGTGGCGCTGATGCTGACCACGATCTATGTGCCGGAATCCAAGTCGCAGCGGCATCGTGGAATGGACTGGGCCGGACAGGGTTTGGCGATCGCCTTCATGTTCACCCTGGTGTTCGGCTTGATCGAGCACAAGCCGGTGATCTTCGTGCTGACCGCTCTCGCGCTGGCCGGATTCCTGTGGCATGAGGGGCGGCACCCCACGCCATTCATCGATCTGCGCTTCTTCCGCAGTTTCCCATTCGCCTCGGCCACCATTATCGCGGTGTGCGCGTTCGCGGCACTGGGTGCGTTCCTGTTCGACGTCTCGCTGTATCTGCAAGGGGTGCGGCACTTCTCGGCCGTGCACACCGGTCTGCTCTACCTGCCGATGGCGCTGGGCATGCTGATCTTCTCGCCGATCTCGGGCCGGTTGGTCGGCCGGTACGGCACGCGGCCGTCACTGGTCATCGCGGGCACCCTGATGGTCATGGCAGCAGTCGGATTGACCCGGATGGCCCCGAATACCGCTGTGTGGCAACTGGTTCTGATGTTCGCGGTCTTCGGTATCGGCTTCGGCATGGTCAATGCCCCTATCACCACGGCGGCGGTCAGCGGTATGCCGTTGGATCGCGCCGGCGCGGCCTCCGCGGTCGCCTCCACCAGCCGTCAAGTCGGGGTGAGTATCGGTGTGGCACTGTGTGGTGCGCTCACCGGGTCGGGACTGTGGTGGACCATTGCCGCGCTCGCGCTCGCGATACCGATGCTCGGCGTGGCGGCGAACACCTCGTGGGCGTACCGTACCCGCGACCGTGTCGCGCCACTGCTCGAACAGAAGGTCCCCGCAAATGTCTGACGCGCCCACCCCCGACGAGGTCTGGGGGCAGCTCACCCACCTGGTGATGGACACTCGAGACGGCTGGCGACGCGCGGTCGTCGAGCGAACCGGGTTGCCGTTCAGCAGGTTCCGGGTCATGAAACGCCTACTGCCCGGGCCGATCTCGGTCAAGCAGCTCGCGCACGCGGCCGCCATGGACGCGCCCGCCGCCACCGTCACGGTCAATGATCTGGAGGAGCGCGGTCTGGTGGTGCGCGAGATCGATCCGACCAATCGGCGCTGCAAACTGGTCTCGCTCACCCCGACTGGACGCGAACTCATCCTGGACGCGCTCGCCACGCCCGATCCCGCGCCCAGCCCCGTCGCGGCCCTCACCCCGGCGGAACTGCGCACACTCGCGGAGTTGCTGCGCAAGCTCGAAGAGTGATTCAACGGTGCGCCGTTCGGCCCGTAGGGTGGGCCGGGTGCGTAACCGACACTGGAAAGCTATGGCGGCCATCTGCGGTGCACTACTGATCGCGGCGGGGGGAACCGGGACGGCCGCAGTGCCGCGCCCAGCGACGGAATGGCCTGCGCTGCCGGGCTTTCCGATCGCCGAGCGGGTAGTGGTGCTCGACCCCGGCCACAATGGCGGTACGGCGGGGCACCTCGATGAGATCAATGCGCAGGTCCCGGACGGGCGCGGCGGTATGAAGGCGTGCAATACCACCGGGACCAGTGCCAATGACGGTTATACCGAGCACGAGTTCAACTTCGATGTGGCGCTGCGCATGCGCGATCTGCTCAGCGCGCGCGGGATTCGCGTGGTCATGAGCCGCGACAATGACAATGGCTTCGGGCCGTGCGTCGACGAGCGCGGGACGCTCGGGCAGCGGGTGGGCGCGGCGGCGGTGGTCTCCATTCACGCCGATGGCGCTCCGGCGGGTGCGCACGGCTTCCACGTGGCCTATTCCGCGCCCGCGGTCAATGATTCGCAGGGTGAGCCGTCGAGTCGGTTGGCGACCACGCTGCGCGACGGACTGGTCGGTGCGGGCTTCACCACCTCGACCTATGTCGGTTCGAATGGGATGAACCCGCGCGCGGATCTGGCGGGGCTGAACTTCGCCGAGCGTCCGGCGGCACTGGTCGAATGCGGCAATATGCGCGATCCGGACGATGCCGCCATGCTCGAATCCCCGGACGGCCGTGCTCGATTGGCCACCGCTCTCACCAATGCCGTCATGGCCTACCTCGGCTAGCACCCCGGTCATTTCGGTCTAGCACAGGGGCCGCGGCGACTTGCGGCGCGGGGTGTGTCCGGGCTCGGAGTGTCGTGAGTACATTGGCCACGACTATTCGGCGAAATCCGGGAAACCGGACACACGGGTTCCGGGGAGGACTCTCTTGACCACGACCCAGGCGCAGCCACGCTCGCGATTCGCGGCTTGGCTGCTGGAGGACGCGGGGGAGCAACACTCCCAAATACCCGGGCCCATGGCGAAACGCGCGCCCAGGGAACATCAACATTCCTGGTGGAAGGTGATGTGCCTGACCGGTGTCGACTACTTCTCGACGCTCGGCTATCAACCCGGTATCGCGGCACTGGCCGCGGGCGTGCTGTCACCGCTCGCCACGCTCGTACTGGTGGCGCTGACACTGCTGGGCGCGCTACCGGTGTACCTGCGGGTGGCCAAGGAGAGTCCGCATGGCGGCGGATCCATTGCCATGCTCGCCAAGTTCCTGCCGAACTGGTGGGGCAAGCTGCTGATTCTGGTGCTGCTGGGCTTCGCGGCCACGGACTTCACCATCACCATGACGCTCTCCGCGGCCGACGGTGCGGCGCACATTGTGGAGAATCCGCTGGTGCCCGATGCGCTGCACGGGCACAACATGATCATCACGCTGGTGCTGCTCGCATTGCTGGCGGCGGTGTTCCTCAAGGGTTTCAGTGAGGCGATCGGCATCGCGGTGGTGCTGGTCGGTGTCTACCTATCGCTGAATCTGGTTGTCGCCGTAGTCGGTGTGGCGCAGGTGATCACGCACGGGTCCATGGTGACCGACTGGACGCACGCGCTGACCGCGCAGCACGGCAGTCCCATCGCCATGATCGGCGTCGCGCTGCTGGTGTTCCCGAAACTCGCGCTGGGCATGTCGGGATTCGAGACCGGTGTGGCGGTCATGCCGCAGATCAAGGGCAGCCCCGAGGACACCGAAGAGTATCCGCGCATGCGCATTATCGGCGCGCGCAAGCTGCTCACCACCGCCGCCTTGATCATGAGCGGCTTCCTCATCGTGTCGAGCTTCATCACCACCATCCTGATTCCCGAGGACGCGTTCAAGGACGGTGGTCCGGCCAATGGTCGCGCGCTGGCGTACCTGGCGCACGAGCATCTGGGCAATGCCTTCGGCACCGTCTACGACATCAGCACCATTGCCATCCTGTGGTTCGCGGGTGCCTCCGCCATGGCGGGCCTGCTGAATCTGGTGCCGCGCTATCTGCCGCGCTTCGGTATGGCACCGGAGTGGGCGCGCCAGATCCGGCCGCTGGTGCTGGTTTTCGCGGCGGTGTCGTTCGGCATCACCTGGTACTTCGATGCCAGTGTCGATGCCCAGGGCGCGGCGTACGCGACCGGTGTGCTGGTGCTCATCACCTCTGCCGCGGTCGCGGTGGCGCTTTCGGCGGCGCGCCGGCAACAGCGGTCGCAGGTGATCGGTTTCAGCGTGGTGACGGTGATTTTGATCTACACCACCATCGACAATGTGATCGAGAAGCCGGAGGGTGCGCAGTTGGCTCTGCTTTTCGTCGTCGCGACCCTGCTGGTGTCCTTCGCCTCCCGGTTCCGCCGCGCCTTCGAATTGCGTGCTGTCACAGTCACCTTCGACGACAAGGCCGCCGCCATGATCGACGCGCTGGCCGCGCGTGGCGAGGTCCGCATCGTCACGCACGACATCGACAAGCGCGAGCCGGAGGAGTACGCCGAAAAGGAAGCCGATCAGCGGCGCGAAAGCCACATCCCCGAAACGGAACCGATCCTCTTCCTCGAGGTAATCGTCAAGGACCCTTCGGAATTCAGCACCGAACTGCTGGTCACCGAATTGGAGATCGACAAGTACCACATCCTCTCGGTGGAGGCGGCCGCCGTGCCCAACTGTATCGCCGCCATCCTGCTCGCCATCCGCGACCGCACCGGTGTCCCGCCGCACGTCTACTTCGAATGGACCGAGGGCAACCCGCTGATGAACCTGCTCCGCTTCATGTTCTTCGGCGAAGGTGAAGTGGCCCCGGTAACCCGCGAAATCCTGCGCCGCGCCGTACCCCGCCGCTCCCAGCGCCCCCACGTCCACGTGGACAGCTGAGCCGGGATCATCTCAGCGAGGGTGGTCGGTCTCCTCTCGGAAGATTCGCAGGCCCTCGCCGATTTTTCCGGCGGCGTTCTCCAACTGCTCGGGTGTCATGTACTTTCCGAACGCGGCGGCGTCGAGCAGTTGCCGCCGCACCTGCTCGAGGTTCATCGTCGCCCACTCGTGGCGAGACAGTTCCGGCATGGGACGGGAGACTACCTCGAGTCGAACCTTTGTTCGATACCGAATGGTCTGTCGTGGCGATTCACTCGCGCAGGCCCTCGATTCGCTGCCGGAGGTGATCGAGGAGTTTGTCCGGATCGTCGAAATCGGCGGGATCGATCGGCGCGCCGAAGTGGATCGTCACCTGCTGGGTACGGTCGAATTTGGGGCCGTCGCCGCGTAGTCGGCGCATCGGCAACACCCGATCGGTGCCCGTCGTTCCCACCGGAATAATCGGAACACCGGTCGCCAGAGCAAGTTTCGCGACGCCGGGCTTGTACATCTCATCCTCTCCCGGCGCGACCAACCGCCCCTCCGGATAGATGATCAACACGCCCCCGTACCGCAGAATCCGCTCGGCCTGCGATAGCGCCGACTGCCCGGACTCGCTGTCCCGCCGCAGCACCGGAATCTGCCCGAGCCGCCGCACCAACCAGCCGACCACCGGCCAAGACCACAACTCCGCCATGGCAATAGCGACGGCCCGCCGCCGCAGCGCACCCCACAGGAACACCGCATCGAGCATCGAAATGTGATTGCTCGCGATAATCACCGGCCCGGTCGCCGGCACCAGTTCCCGGCCGATCACAGTGACACGCACAAAATTCGACCAGGCCAGCGTCCGTAGTATCCGCCGCACGAACTGGGTGGTGAGCCAAGCTCGCTTCCCCAGCCCTTTGGGCCGCCGATCCAACTTCTCATCCATCACAACCCCGCACTCTCTGTCCGCGAACACATTTCATCCTCGTCCGCGGACGGGAAGCGCGACACCGGAGAACTACTCAGTGGCGACGGGCTCGGGCGATGCCCTGGACGGCGTGCAGTCTGCCGTCGGCGAGGGCGGTGGTGAGGTTCTTCAGTTTTTCGGGGAAGTTGGGGTTGAAGGCGTGGAGGCCGAGGGGGTTCGGGGGTAGGGCGAGGATTGCTTGCATGGTGGTGGCGGATTGGTCGGTGAGGTCGTTCCACTGTTCGATCTCGAAGCCGGATGCTTCGATGATGTCGCGCAATTGGGTCGAGTCGACCAGGTGACTGAGGTTGGGAGCGTCGGCCCAGGGGAGTGGATAGTCGGGGTCGGGGAGGTCTCCGGCGGTGATATCCCAGATGGCGAGTAGTCCTCCGTCGGTCAGGACGCGGTGGGCTTCGCGGTAGAGGCTGTGTTTGTCGGGGATGTTCATTTGCACGTGTTGGCTGAAGACGGCCTGGTAGGAGGCGTCGGCGAAGGGTAGGGCGGTGACGTCGCCGTGGTGGACTGTGATTCGATCATCCAGTCCGACAAGGCGATTGAGCCAGCGGGCGGTGTCGCAGTAGTCCTCGGTGAGATCTACCGCGGTTACTCGGCATTCGAATCGGCCGGCGAGATACCTCGCGGTGCCGCCGATTCCGCTGCCCGCGTCGAGGACCTTGGTATCGGGGCCGATATCGGTGAGGTCGGCCAGTTGGGTGGTGGCGATGCGGCCCATGGTGTGGAAGTCCTCGACCAGCATCAGATCCGTTGGTTGCAGGTCGTCGAGGTTCTTGCCCGCGGTGGTCAGGGCCTGTTCGATATTGCGCCGGGAGTTCCCGGTGGAGTACTGAATCAGCTTGTCGCCCTGGTGTTCCGCGCGCCAGAAGGCTGATTCGCCCGACAGTCGGGGTTGTGCGGGCTGAGGATGCTGCTGCATGCGGTCGAACTTGTCGAGTCGATGCATCGGCACGAATGCCATCAGGAATGAGTTGCCAAGTGCGCGAGCGATATTGCCGACGGTGCGCTGGGCCGCGGGGTCGGCGGCGTAACGGCGGGCGATGGTGAGGAAGTCCTCGGGCTCGACGCCGGCGACATCGCGAACATGGGTCGTGGGCCCACCGACTTCCCAGGTTCCCAGGGCGTGTTCCGAAAGATAGTGGCGCAGACCGGTTTCGAGGAACATGTCGGCCTTCAACCGCTTGGCATCCATCCGGACGGCACGCATGAACATCGACGGCGGAACCTCGATATGCCGCACCTTCCGGCCGACAGCCTCGCCGATCGCATCGGCAATTTCCTTTGCCGACAACAGTTTCGGCCCGGTCGGCCGGTACGCCATACCGTCATGCCGGTGCGGTTCGAGCAGTCCGCCGACCGCTACTCGCGCAATGTCCTCATTGGAGGGCGGCGCATTGCGGCCCACACCGGCGGGCATGGGGAACACCCCGAGCAGTGCGGCCGTCGGAACGAGCTGCAGGTAGTTGTCGGCGAAGAACCCCGGATCAACCGCGATATGCGCGGTATCCGGCAGCAGATCGAACACCTTGTCCGTCAACCACTGCTGCCGTGTCAGCAGCGACGGATGCTCCGGACTCGCCAACCACTGCCCGAGCGCGACCACCGCCTCGACGCCGGAACGCCGTGCCGCCACCGCGAACGCGACACCACTGTCCAGCGCGTGCGGATGCACCGGCGGATTGAAAAACACCCGCCCGACCCCCGCCATCGCGGCTTCGACCTGCCGATAGTCGAACATGTCGGCCACGGCAACCTCCACCCCCAACTCGCGCAGCCGAGCGCTCCGATCATCCTCCCGATGCACCAAAGCCCTTGTCGCTACCCCCTTTTCGATCAGCTGCGCGGCGACCGCCCCGCCGATCCTGCCCGTGGCCCCCGTAACCAGCACCCGAGTCCGTGCCATCGGATTTCCTTCCACATCGATAGCCATTCGCGAAACCAGCAAAGTAACCACTGGTCACATTCAGTCTCGACACAAATGTGACCACTGTCAACACCGAACCCTGAATATGCGATCCTTGACCCATGAGCTCAGCCGATGCCGCCCCGGATCGCCGCAGGTCCTACCACCACGGCTCCCTCCGCACGGCCCTCATAGACGCCGGCATCGCACTGGCCCGCGAGGGCGGCCCCGACGCCGTCATCCTCCGCGAAGCAGCCCGAACCGCCGGCGTCTCCCACTCCGCCGCCTACCGCCACTTCGCCGACCGCGAGGCCCTACTGGCCGAAGTCTCCCGCCACGCCCGCGCCGAACTCGCCACCCAAATGCGCCAGGGCATAGCCGCCGCCCCCGACCCCCTTACCCGACTGGGCGCGGTAGGCACCGCCTACATCAACTTCGCCCTATCGCAACCCGGCCTATTCCGCACCGCCTTCAAATCCCACCCCACCCACGAAAACCATGACACCCCAACCACATCCGAACTAGACCCCGACACCGCCGAACCCTACGAAATCCTCAGCCAAGTCCTCGACCAAGCCCAATCCGCAGGCCTCCTGGACCCCGCCCGCCGCCTTGGCGCTCCCCTAGCCGCCTGGTCGGCCGTCCACGGGCTGGCAAACCTCCTGATCGATGGTCCCCTCCCCACCACGCCCGCCGAAGTCGATTTCGCCCTCAATCAGGTACTCGAATTGGTGGCGAGGGGGCTGTTGAAACAACCACCAGCCGGATAATCCGATCGCCGAGTCCATCGGCGGGGTGCGCGAGTAGCTTGAATTCATGGGCCCACGTATCGGCGAGGTCAGCGCGCCCGGTCGGCTTGCCGATCCCGGGGAGGGGATCAGCGGGGCGGAACTCGCGCTCGCGGCGTGTAATCATGGGCTGCCGTTGGAAGCGTTGCGGTACGACGTCACGCCGCCGGGTCTGCATTATGTGCTCACGCATTACGACATTCCGGCGACCGATGACACGGCATGGCAGTTGGTTGTGGGTGGGGCTGTGCGCTCGCCGCGTGCGTTCGGAGTGGGGGAGTTGCGAGAGTTCGATGCCGAGACCTATCGCGTCACGATGGAGTGCGCGGGGAATGGGCGCGCCCGGTTGACTCCGCGGCCCATCAGTCACCCTTGGCTTGTTGAAGCGGTCGGGACCGCCGACTGGACCGGCGTCCCATTGCGCGTGCTCCTCGATGAAGTCGGGCTGGACCCCGAAGCCGTCGATATCGTATTCACCGGTGCCGACCATGGTGTCGAACGTGGCGTCGAACAGGACTATGAACGCAGCCTGCCGCCCGCGATCGCGGTGGGCGACGATCCCCCAGTTCTGGTGGCGTATGAAATGAACGGTCATCCGCTACCGCCGCAACACGGCTCCCCGGTGCGGTTGATCGTGCCGGGGTGGTACGGGATGGCGAGCGTGAAATGGTTGCGCGCCATCACCGCAATCACGGTGCCTTTCACCGGATTTCAGCAGGCGGTGGCCTACCGCGTCCGGAGCACCGCGGACGAGCAGGGCGACCCGGTCACGCGAATCGCCCCGCGGTCCCTGATCCTGCCACCGGGCTTTCCCGACTTCATGAGCCGCGACCGCGTGGTCCGCCCCGGCCACATACGTGTCGAAGGCCGTGCCTGGTCCGGCAATCCGCCGATCACCCGAGTCGAGTTCAGTTCGGACGGTGGCCGCACTTGGTCCGACGGCGAACTGGCCGCCCCCGACCACCCGTGGTCATGGCGCCGCTGGCACTTCGACTGGACCGCGACCCCCGGCACCCACACCCTGTGCAGCCGCGCGACCGACTACACGGGTGTCACCCAGCCGATCGAACAAGCTTGGAACCGTGGCGGATACGCCAATAATGCCGCCCAGCAGGTCCTGGTCCACTGCATCGAAGCTGCCGTATCCGATAGTGGTGAGTTGACCTAAACGCCGCACATGGACTGCAGCACACCCTTGACAATCGGGGTGCCGAACTGTGTCGGTGCGAAGGCTGGCGTCTGGATCATGGCCAGCGGATCGGCGGCAGGTCTAGTTCAAGTAGTTCGCCCGCACCTGATCGAGCTGGGAGTCGAGGCGGATGTTGCAGGATCGGCTCCAGTTGATGAGCGCATCCTGCTCGTCGTTCAAGCTGCGAGCCTCCTGATTGGAGTTTTCGACGGCACCGCGATTGTCGCCGCTGATTGCCATAGCCTCCCCATTGTGTGCGATGATCCTGCTGACGAGCGCCCGTGCGTCCGATTGCCCTTGCTCCGCAGAGCATCCCGATGGCACTGCGCCCGCCGGTGTGGCATTGATCAGCGCTCCCACTGCGAGCAAAGCCACGCCGGACATGAGGACCGACCGTCGAATTCTCTGATTGATGATCATGCCGTCGATAGTTCTGGACGGCCGCTGTCTACGCGAGATCAATCCCGACCCGACCACGGTTTCGCCCTGCTCCTCAGCGGTTTTCGAGTTTTCCGGTCCGGACGAGCGCTACTTCCTCTTCACCTCTCGCACTATCGATCGGACAAGTGAGCCGCACTGATTTCTACCAGGATCCGAACGCGCCGAAGGCGAACAGTCTCGAGATCGCGTTGAGCGCGCTGGTTCGGGTGTCTTTCTCCAATCCCGAACATATGATCGCGTATGACGACGGAGAGGTCCGCCAGGAGTTCTCGATCTGCTTCACCGCGAAGCCGGTTGGCGGGAAGCTGCAAACGAGCTCGGAGTCGAAGGAAGTCGGTTGGATCGATCCCGAGGGGCTCGCCAATCTCAACATTCATCCCTCGATCTGGCTCCGGATCGAGCGCGCTCTAGAGGGCGAGCCTTATTACACATGAAGCCCAACACCGGATCGCGGAACGCTCACCGGCTTACTGTTCGGTGGCGGTGTGTTGGGAAGGTCGGTTGCCACGGTGTTGGCCGTGGGCGCCGTCGCCGTTGAGGCCTGAGAAGAGCGCTGGGAGTCGAGGAACGCTACTCCGACCCGATTTCTTACAGGCACCAATACAGGGACGCCGACCCCGGCAGTGGGATTGAGAAACAGAAACCAATCGATCCGTCCACGGGCTTGGCCTGCGGTTCGCTGGCCGATGCTGCCGACGCTCCGATCACGCCGAGCGAAAACACAACCGCGGTCAGAGCTGCCGAGCTTGCGATTCTTGCGATCATTTTCATCAACTCCTGTTGCGTGAAATCGATCATCCGAGAAAAACTCTCTCCCCAACGGTAGGCACCTGCCCCTCCCGCCGTAACCGCATCGGTTGGCCCTGATCAGTGGTGGCACTCGCCAGTGCCCCTTGAATCTCGAGCATGCTGTGACCCCTACATGTATTCGGATCTACTCTCCCGCGAAGACGGTTCGGAAGGTAGTGAGGATGGTCTCGCCGGGGGTCCGGTCCAGTATCGCGAAGGTGATCTCGTCGAAGTGCCCGCTGAACCGCCCACCGTCGGATAACAGTGCATGGAAGACACCGGCCACCATGCCTGGGTCATTGCCGTAGGCGCCGCAGCCCCAGGCACCCAGCACCAAACGCCGGTAGCCGACGGCTGTTTCGAGAATGCGCTCAGCGCGGGTGGCCAGCACCGCGGGTATTCGATACGCCTCGCTGGCCAGCTCCTGCACGATCACGTTGGTCCGGGGCGCCGGGCAGGTGAGGAAGCCGACCGTATACGGGCTGTCGAGCAGGATGCCCGTGTCGTCGCGGAAGAGGGGCACGGCGGGAGAAAGGATCACGCGGTCGCTGTAGAAAGGATCCGGTGTGCGGCGGTGGTGCTCGTAGTATTGCGGCACGGCCAGCAGGGTGGTGTACAGCGCCGACGCTCGGCACAGGGCTTCTTCTTGGGTGCGGGCGCCGGCGAGGTAGTGGCCGCCGGGATTACGTGCGGACGCGAAATTCAGGACGGCGACCGGCTCCGGATCGGTGTCGAGCATCCGGCGCGCCGCGACGAGGCTGCTCTCCCCGGTCACCGTGATGACGGTGGTGGCCTCGCTGCGGGTGATGACCGGGACCGGATCGGGACCGAACATCCGGGTGCCCTGGACGGCGGCTTGCACCCTCGATGTCAACGAGACATAGTGTCCGCCGGGCGTCCGGTAACCGCCGGCTGCGATGATCTGCTCGTTGTCGGCGGCGATGGCTCGCAGGCGTTCGGTCACGCCCACGATGCTCTCATGGCTCGAGACGAACCACGTACCACCGCTTGCGATCTCGGATGCGGTAGTGGGTTTTCCCGGTGGCCATATCCAACGGCCCGAATTCGTCGACACAGATCACCCGCCCACACGGTGCGGTCCGCGGTCCGCGGTCTTCGGCCCTTGCCCAGGACGAGCGCGGTGTTTTCGGTGAAGTCGAGGTCATCGAGACTGAGCCCGGCGAGTTCTCCTGCGCGACAACCAGTGTCGGCGAACATGCGAATGATGGCAGTATCGCGGAGGTCGTTGAAGCCGGTGCCGGAGCATTCGGCGAGGAGCTGGCGGAGGGCGTCATCGGGTGGGACCTCGACAAGTTGTTCCGGTGCGTCAGGCAATGTCATTTTGTCGAACGGGTCGGCGGTGATTATCTCTTCTGCCGCAAGGTATTTGAAGAATTGTTGAAGGGCGCGGTGGCGGCTGCGGGCGTACTCCGAGGTGAGCGGCGTCCCGGTGCGCTTGTTGGGGCGAGTCAGCAAGGACCCGATGAAGTCGCCGATTTGGTCGCGGGTGACATCCGGCCCAGCGATCGACAGATCGTTCTCCGCGAGGAACTCGATGAAGCAGTCGATGCGGATCAGGTAGCCGCTGATCGTGTCCTTGCTACGGTTCCGTCGCTGCAGTTAGGTGATTCGATGAGTGGAATCCATTGCTGTAGGCGCGTGGGGTGCGATCGCGGCGCGGAGCATTCGTGGCGTTGATGCTGGTCAGAGAGCAGTTTGTGGGGCGGGTGGGGCTCGAACCCACGACCAATGGATTATGAGTCCACGGCTCTAACCGACTGAGCTACCGCCCCGGGCCGCAGGTTGAAGCTGCGGGCCTCGCGATGCTACCTCGACCCTGGAGGGGAGGCCTAGTTGGGGGCAAGGGTGTCGGAAGTTCGGGGGGAGATCCCCCGGCGAGGGAGCGGCCGGGGGAGTGGAATGCCCGAATTTCGTACGGGGAGATGGGGTTCCGTTATTGGGTGGCGATCTTGTTGAGTTCGAGCTGGTAGTAGAGGATGCCTAGGCCGAAGGCGAAGTTCAGGAGGAAGCCGACCAGGGGGTTGCAGGTGCCCTCGAGGCCTGCGGCTTCTTGGGATTGCTTGATGCGGTTGCCGGTGCGCCAGAAGCTGATGAGGGCGGCGATTCCGGTCCAGGACAGGAAGATCATGACCAGCAGCGGGCCTGCTACCGGGGCTTCGGGGTCGCGGCGGAGTTCGGCCATCTCCTTGTGGATTTTGTAGTACCAGACGAAGAAGTAGATGCCTAGGGTAATGAGCGGCCAGACCAGCCAGACCAGGACGGGGTTGCGGGGTTGGATGGGGGTGGCCACCTGGGTGGGGTGCATTTGTTGAATCCTGTTGTTGTCGAGGGGAATTCGGGGTCCCGGTAGGCGGGGTGGGGTGAACCTATCGGGGGCTTCGTGATCGGATCGTGAAGGGCCTAGGCTGGGGTTGACCACTCAGCGGGAGGAATCATGGCGGATCTGTTCGTGAACGTGCTACGTGGACATCAATTCATCTATGAGAAGAGCGGCGGGCGGGTTGGGCATCGGCTGCTGTTCGGGAATCCGACGCTGCTGCTGCGGACGGTCGGGCGTAGGACAGGGCAGCCGCGGACTTCGGCACTGACCTATGCCAGGGATGGCAAGGATTATCTGGTGACGGCGTCCAATGGCGGGTCGCCGCGGCCGCCGGGGTGGCTGGCGAATGTGAAGGCCAAGCCGGACTGCGAGATTCAGGTGGGGACCACGAAGATTCAGGTCACCGCGACGGCCACGTATCCGGACGATTCGGACTATGCGCGCCGGTTCGCGTTGGTCGACAAGGTCAATGGCGGGCGGTACGCGGAGTATCAGAAGAAGACTTCGCGTCCGATCGCCGTGGTCGTGCTCAGCCCCAGGTAGACCCGGGCAAGCCGTGCTGTGGCAGCCGCTGTCACAGCGCGGCGAGTTGGACAGCTGAGCTAAGGGTCGGCTATTCTCTGCGGCGAGGGGAGTACTTCCCAAGAATCATTCCGGTCAGTACGGATCGCGCCATCGTGATCCCCGGGTGGTTGCCCATCGGACACGGGTGAAGGAGACCTCAGGCGGTTTTTTTCCTGCCCGAGGAGGTCCCGATATGAGTACTGATCTATCCGTCCTGGCGAGCCCCGCCGCCATCGAATCCGTTGGTACGCCCTGGTTGTGGGCCGGCACCATCGGTGTGGTGCTGGCGCTGCTGGTGCTCGACTTCGCCATCACCCGCCGTCCGCATGAGGTCTTCATGCGTGAGGCGCTGGCCTGGACGGTCTTCTATATCGCACTGCCGGTGGTCTTCGGCATCTTCCTGTGGACCCGCAATGGCACCGAGACCGGCATGGAATTCTTCACTGGATATTTGCTGGAGAAGTCGCTCTCGGTCGACAACCTCTTCGTATTCATGCTGTTGCTGTCCGCCTTCGCGGTACCGGTGGCGCTGGCGCAACGGGTCCTGCTGTACGGCATCGCCGGTGCGCTGGTCTTGCGCGGCATCTTCATCGCGCTCGGCGCGGCCGCACTCGCCACCCTGGACTGGGCGTTCCTGCTGTTCGGACTGATCCTGCTGATCACCGCCGTGAAACTGCTGGCCGACGCGGCCGGCGGGCATGAGCAGAACGTCGATGTCTCATCGATGAAATCGGTCAAACTGCTGCGCAAGTTCATGCCGGTCACCGACGACTACCGCGGCACCAAGATGACCGTCATGGAGGCCGGGCGCCGCGCACTCACCCCGCTCGCACTGGTAGTCGCCGCGGTCATGGCCACCGACCTGGTCTTCGCCGTCGACTCCGTGCCCGCCGTGTACGGCGTCACCGGCGACCCGTTCCTGGTGTTCGCCACCAACGCCTTCGCGCTACTCGGTTTGCGCGCACTGTATTTCGTGCTGCACGCGGCGCTCGCGCGACTGGTGCACCTGGCGTACGGCCTGGCCGCCATCCTCGCCTTCATCGGCGTGAAGCTGGTGCTGCACTGGGCGCACGGCATCTGGAGCGGTGTGCCCCAGATCCCCACGGCCGCTTCGCTGGTCGTGATTGTGGTGGTGCTGGCGACGGTAACCTTCACCAGCCTGCGCGCCACCCGCGGCCAGACCGAGAACGAGATCGAACCGGCCAATTGAGTTGCGCCGCCGGGCAGTAGCACTGCCCGGCGGTAACCGGATCCCCCAAAAAACGAGGCCATGTGCGCTCACCGGCTTCCGACGTACCGTGAATCATGATGCTGCAACGTTTCCGGCCGATCGGCGTCGACAGAATCAACCGAGTCGTCGACGAACTCGAGCTCCCCGAAGCCGTGTACAAGACCTGCCCGTGGCAGCCCCGCGAATTGGTGGAAACCGGTCTGCGGCAATGGCTTCGATGCTGCGGCGCGGCAATGCGGGACGGGCAGGTGATCGGAATGCCGTCCTTCGCGGTGGATGAGGCCTGGCACGGACTCATCCTGTGCACCATGCGATATCAGCGCTTCTGCGATGCCGCGTACGGCCGCTTCCTGCATCACTTCCCGGCCGGTGAAGGCTCGGGCAACCCGGCCGATCCGATGGTGGATCAGCTCGGCCGCACCGTGGTCGCCTGGTCGATGGTGGCGCGACCGGGCGAGGACTGCGTGCTCTGGAACCTGGACACGGTTGTGGCAGTGGATGATCCGTGGGGAATCCCATCGGAGCGAGTCGACCTCATCGAAGCGGCGCTGCGGGCCGAAGCCTGAAACCCGCAGCATCGCAATCGGAGAAAGTGATCGAGTAGTTCAGCTGCCTCCACCGCAACCTCCGCCGCCGCAACCACTTCCGCCGCCACAGCCCCCGCCGCCACAGCCGCCATGGCCGTGCCCACCTCCGCCGCAGCCGCTGCCTCCGTCATAGCCCGAACTACTCGAGCCTCCACTGCTGCCGTAGCGGTAGCTCGAACTCCGCTTGCGCGGCCGACGGGTCTCGATTTCCGATCGACTACTCGCCCGGACCATCGCCCACGTCGCCCCTGCCAGCGCGAAGAGAATTCCAAGACTTATCAGCACGGCCATTGCCAGCCACCTCCCCAGTGTTAATCGCTACGGCTGAAAGCTACTGCCTGGCTGGATGATTCGACAGACCCAGCAATTCGGGGAATTGGTCAGGGTGTGAATACCTCCGAAGATGGGTACCGGCAATTCCGGGGGTGATACGAAAGCGCCCCTCGCGGATATCCGCGAGGGGCGCGTGCTTATTTCGTGTTATGTGAGCTTCACGCGCGCCGCGAAGAACCGCGCCACGGCGGGGGCGAACCGGTTGAAGCGGTACTGCAGCCACGCCTCGGGCGTCACCGGAACCACATCCCGGTCCTGTTCGACGGCTTTGAGGATCTGCGCGGCGACCTTCTCCGGGCCGTAGCGGCGCGCGGCGTACAGCTTGTCGAAGCGCTGCTGTTTGGCGGCCTCCTCCTCGGCCGAGACGCCCGCGAATCGGGTATTGGCAACAATATTGGTGTGCACGATGCCTGGGCAGATGGTACTGACGCCAATTCCCTTGCCGGACAGTTCGGCACGCAGGCAGTCGGAGAACATGAATACCGCCGACTTACTGGTCGAGTACGCGGAGAATCCGCGCTGCGGGGTATAGGCCGCCATCGAAGACAGATTCACGATATGCCCGCCGAGCCCGCGCTCGGCCATTGCCTTGCCGAAGGCGCGGCAGCCATTGATCACGCCGTACAGATTGATATTGAGCACGCGATCGAATTCCGCTGCGGGAGTGTCGAAGAAGTCGCCGGCCTGCCCGATGCCCGCATTGTTGATGAGGATGTCCGGCACCCCGTGCGCGGCGATGACGGTGGCGGCGTGCTCGGTGACGGCCGCCTCGGAGGAGACGTCCAACTGGTAGGCGTGTGCCGTACCACCTTCGCGCGCAATGAGTTCCGCGGTCTCCTTGGCGGAGTCGAGGTTGATGTCCGAGAGCACCACCTCCGCGCCCTGCCGGGCGAAGGCCAGCGCTGTCTCACGCCCGATACCGCTGCCGCCGCCGGTGACGACCAGTAGTCGATCCTCGAAACTCCGCTGCTCCCTGCCGACTTCGGCCCGCCGCAGGGTGCGCGAGGTCTCCCCGGTGCGCAGCGAATCGATGAGTTCGCGGGTGGAGGTGGCGAGTAACTCCGGATGCGAGAACGGCAGCCAGTGCCCGCCGCCGACCTCACGCCGGTACAGGTTGGGCGCCCACTCCTGGGTGTCGGCGTACGGCGCGGGCCGCACCGCCACATCGCGGCGCGCGATGATCAACTGCACCGGCACCTCGGTGCGGCGCTCGCGCGGACCGGTCACGCGCTGCAGGATATTGGCGCGGTAGATGCGCATTCCGTCGAAGAAGTCGCGCCGGAACTCGGGCCCGAATTTGATGTTCTCCGGCGAAGTGTCGTTCATCAGCCCGACGAACCGCGACCACACCTTCTCGGTGCCCAGCGGCCGCAAGAGCACACGCGGCAGCACGGGCGTCATGAACAGCCCGGTGTAGGTCGAGGACAGCAGTTGGGTGAACGGCCCCCACAGCTTGCCGCGCGCGACATTCTTCTGCATCCAGGTGCCCATATGGTCCAGGTTCGGACCCGAGACCGAGGTGAAAGACGCTATGTGCGAGGCGCCTTGGGGCTCGCACACGGCTTCCCACATCTGCACCGAACCCCAGTCATGCGCCAGCACATGCACGGGCGCGTCCGGGCTCACCGCGTCCGCGACCGCGAAGAAATCGGCGGCGAAATGCTCCAGCCGGTAGTCCTCGGTGCGCTCGGTGCGGGTGGAACGCCCATGCCCGCGAGTGTCATAGGTGACGACGTGGAACCGGTCGGCCAGCAGCGGCACGACCTGATCCCACAGGTGATTGTCGTCCGGCCAGCCATGCACCAGCACAATGGTCTCAGCCGCCGATGGCTTGCCGTATTCGTATACGGCGATATCGAATTCGCCGCTGCGGACAGTGCGCTCGGTGGCAGGGACAATGCGCTCGGCGGCAGCAAGGATGGTCTGGGTCACGATTTCTCCATGAGGCTAGAGGTATGGAGCCGGAGGCGGGCAGCTAGAGGTCCAGCACCAAACGGTCGCCGGTACAACGGGATACGCAGATGAGCATGTTGCCCGCGGCGCGCTCGGCAGCGGTGAGCACGGTGTCGCGATGCTCGATCGCACCGCCCAGGGTGCTCACCCGGCAGGTGCGGCAGAAGCCTTGGCGGCACGAATACGGGCTGTCGGGACGGACTTTCAGCACTTGTTCGAGCACCGACTTGTCGGCGGGCACGTCGATGATCTCGCCGGTGCGGGCCAACTCGACCTGGAAGGCGGTGCCGTTCACGACCGGCGGCGGTGAGAAGCGCTCGGAATACAGTTCCACGCCCCGCATGTCGCGCACGGCATCGGCAATGGCCTGGGTCATGACGACGGGACCGCAGCAGTAGATCGAGGTGTCGGTGCCGACGCCGGTCAGCAGATCGGCGGCGGTGGGCAGGCCGTGTTCGTCATCGGTGCGCACGGTGACGCGCGATCCGAACGACTCCACTTCTGCCAGAAAGGGAATGGTGTCCCGGCTGCGGCCGACATAGGTCATGGTCCAGTCCACGCCGAGCCGATGCGCCATCCGAACCATCGGCAGAATCGGCGTGATGCCGATGCCGCCCGCCACGAAATGCACTCGAGCGGCGGAGGATCCGTAGCCGGGCAGCACGAACGGGAAGGCATTGCGCGGCCCGCGCACGGTGACCGGTGTGCCCACGGTCAGCGTCTCGTGCACTTCGAGGGAGCCGCCGCCACCATTCGGTATGCGGCGCACCGCGATTCGATACGCGTGCCGGTCGGCCGGATCGCCGCACAGTGAATACTGCCGCACCCGCCCGGACGGCAATTCCAGGTCCAGATGCGCGCCGGGCCGCCATGCGGGCAGCGCGCGGCTGTCCGGTGCGGTGAACATCAGGCTGATCACATCGGTGTCGTGCGCCTCCACCTGGCGTTCCACCAGAACCAGCGGAATCCGCCGATCGTCCACCGGCGCGGGTGGCTGCCTCCGGTTCACGAAAGTGGTCCAGCGCAAACGGCTTTCGGCGATCAGATCCAATACCCTGGTCGCCCGGTCGGAGCGGGACTTGCCGTACAGGTCCAGCGGCGGCACGGCGGGAACGGGCCGAATGACGTTCATCTCGGGTTCGTTCCGAAGGGCGGTCACGAGGCCAGGGTCCGCGCCGCCGGGGACTGCGCCAGGTAGGCCAGGGCCTGGGCGGTCGATCCGACCGGTTCGGGTGAGTAGCCGGGCTTGAAGGTGGACAGCGCGCTGATCAGCAGCGACGGAATGCCCGGCACCGAACCCCGCCACATGGCGGCGAAGATCCGCCCGACCAGCATGGGATACCGGTGATTGGGCAGCGTCGGATCCTGGTGCACCAGATACTTGGTGCCGCGCAGCAGCAGCGCGATGAAGATCGGGAAGACGATCAGCATGAGCGCCCCGCGCCGCACATATCCGACCCCGAAGTACTCGGCCACATCGTGCGCGACCATCCGATGCTCGACCTCTTCGGCCCCATGCCAGCGGAACAGATCCAGCATCTGCGGGTCGGCGTCGAACTTCTCCAGGTCGGTATTGAGGACCCAGTCGCCGAGGAAGGCGAAGAAATGCTCCAGGGTCGCGATTACACCGAGGCGTTCCACCAGCACCTGCTGCTGTGCCGCGGCGGTCGGCATATCGCGGGGGCCGAGAGTCTTGCGGAAGAGGAATTCCGCTTGGCGCACATAGGGTTCCACATCGATGCCGTGGGTGGCGAGTACCTCTTCGAGGGCCCCGTTATGGCTCTCGGCGTGCATGGATTCCTGCCCGATGAAGCCGATCATGGCCTCGCGCAGCTTCTCGTCCCGCACCAGTTCCAGGGCTTCGCCGTAGGTCACCAGGAACATGCGCTCGCCCTCGGGCAGCAGCATGCTCAGCGCGTTCAGTACATGTGAGCCGATCGGTTCCGCGGTCATCCACACGGGTGCGGTCCGCGACCAGTCGAACTGCACATTTCGGGCGTGCAGGGCTACCTCACCGGGTTCGTTCACCTCGCGGCGCGCCAGCTTCGGAAGTAGCTTCATCGATACTCCTGGTTCGTTCCAATAACACAGCGTCATGGCGTCGACGGCGGGTCGGCAGACCCGCGGCGATCGTTTGCTGCGTGAGCGTAGCAATATTCTACGCATATATGGAACCCGCAGTTACATCTAAATCCGCGGCGATTGCGCAACGAGCCCCCGGCGGCAGCTGGGCCGCTGGGGGCTCGGATCGCACGATCGGGTCAGCTGGTCTGGGTGCCCGACCAGCCGAAGCTGAAGCTGTGCCCCTTGGATGTGCAGCTGAATCCGCCGCGGCCACCGCCGTGGCAGCTGGCACCCGCGTAATTGATGGTGGAGCCGTAACCGATCGGGCCGCCGCCGAGGGTGCCCGCATCTGCGCGGGCGTAGTGGCCGAAGACGCCGAAGGTCGGGTGCGCGGGCAGGAACGGTACGTCGATGGCGAGATCGCTGACCGGAATCATATTGAGCCACTTGGCGATACCGGGGGTGATATCGCAGCCGACATCACCGTTCGCCTTGATGGAGCAGCTGGCTATGCCGCTGTTGAAATAGGCGGTGTCACCGACCAGATAGTCGTTGACGTTCACCTCGTCCGAATCGGCGTGCGCGACCGAGGTTCCGGCCAATGCGAGCGCCGCAGCCGCCATGGTGACGCCGAAGAATGCCCTTGCCTTCATAGATTTCCCTCTCAGTTCCAAGTCCCGACCCGAACTCACGACTGTAGGTATGTCGGCCCGCCGCAGGTATCAGTTACCTGCCCTAACTTTTCCGGTGTCGGACCGGAGATTCAGTGCACGGTGGCCAGGTGCTCGCCGTAGAAGAGCATCAGGCCCACACCCGCCGCGATCCCGCCCAAAAGCCAGAAACGAATGATGACAGCGGTCTCCGGCCAGGCGCTGAGCTCGAAATGGTGGTGGAACGGTGCCATTTTGAACAGGCGGGTGTGGGTGGTGCGGAAGACCGCGATCTGCAATGCCACCGAAAGAATTTCGGCGACGAAGAGCGCGCCGACAACCGCCATCAGCAGCTCGGTGCGGGTGGTGATGGACAGGCCCGCGATCAGGCCGCCCAGCGCCAGCGAACCGGTATCGCCCATGAAGATCTTGGCGGGATTGGCATTCCACCACAGGAAACCGATACAGGCCGCCGCGCCCGACGCGCAGACCAGGGCCAGGTCGAGCGGGTCGCGGACCGAATAGCAGGCCGGACCGGGCTTGATCGAACAGGCATTGGTGTACTGCCAGAGCGTGACGATCACATACGCGCCCAGCGCCAGCGCCATGGAACCCGCGGCCAGACCGTCCAGTCCGTCGGTGATATTGACGGCATTGGACCAGGCCACTACCAGGAACACCACGAACAGCAGGAAAACCACCACGCTGAAGTAGAAGAAGTTGTAGTCGCGCACGTACGACAGGTGGCGGCTGCCGGGTGTCAGGCCGGAATTGTTCGGGAAGCGCAGCGCCAGCACGCCGAACACCACGGCCGCCGTGATCTGCCCCAGGTATTTGCCCTTGGCGGTGAGGCCGAGATTGCGGCGCTTGGTGAGCTTGATGTAGTCATCGAGGAAGCCGACGATGCCGAGCGCCGTCGCCAAACCGAGCACGAGCAGGCCCGAGACGGTCAAACCCTCTGCGTCATAGCGGATTCCGATCAGATGCGAGCCCAGGTAGCCGGCCCACATACCGACCAGGATGGCAATGCCGCCCATGGTCGGGGTGCCGCGCTTGGCCTGATGGCTGGCCGGGCCGTCGGATCGGATCTCCTGTCCGACATTCCTTTTCGCGAAGAGCCGGACGAGCAGCGGTGTCAATGTGATCGACACCGCCAATGCGATCATCACCGCGAAAAGAATCTGCCTCATCTGCCCACCTCGTGCCGCCGAACATTCGCCTTGACGCTATCGCCAGCCCCCATCACGGTCGACAGGCGGGTTCGGCTCACCCGGCTGCCACCTGGTATTTGCTGAAAGTATGCTCACCTTCATGACCGCAGGATCCCCCACCATGTGCTCGGCATTCCAGGCGACCGTCGAACGGGATCCCGGGGCGGTCGCGGTCCGCACCGCCGGCGATACCCGAACCCTGACCTTCGCGGAGTGGGCGCGGCAGGCGCGCGAACTGGCCGCGGGATTCGCGGCCCTGGGGGTCGGGCGTGGATCCAAGGTCGCGCTCATGCTGGCCAATCGACCCGAGTTCTATCCGGTCGACACCGCCGTGGTGCACCTTGGGGCCGCACCGTTTTCGATGTACAACACCTCCTCGCCGGAGCAGATCAAGCATTTGCTGAGCGATTCGGGAGCCGAGGTGGTGGTGTGCGAAACCCAGTTCCTCGCCGCTGTCGAGAAGGGGCGCAAGGGAACCGGCGTCAAACACGTGGTGTGCATCGACGGATCCGGGGACGGCACGCTGAGCCCGGCCGAGGTGATCGCGGCCGCCGATCCGGAGTTCGACTTCGAATCCAGCTGGCGCGCAGTACGACCCGATGACGTGCTGACCCTCATCTACACCTCCGGTACCACCGGTTCGCCCAAGGGCGTGCAGCTCACGCACGCCAATATGCTCGCCATGGTGCGGGCCACCATTCGGCTCGCCAATGGCACCCGGGACGAGCGGGTGCTGTCCTTCCTGCCATCGGCGCATGTGGCCGATCGCTGGTCGGCGCTGTATCTCTGCATGGTGCTCGGCAATCGGATCACCACGGTCGCGGACCGCGCGGGATTCACTGCCGGACTGGCGGATTGCCGCCCCACCCTGCTCGGGGCGGTACCGCAGGTGTGGCAGAAACTGCGCGGTGGCATCGAGGAGAAGCTGGCCGAATCGACCGGAGCCAAGGCGAAACTGGCGACCTGGGCGGTGCGAGTGGGGCGGCGATACTCCGATACCCGACTCGACGGCGGGCGGGTCTCGGCCGGGCTGCGCGCGCAATACGCCTTGGCGGACCGGCTGGTGCTCGCGAAAGTCCGTGCGGCACTTGGCCTGGACAGCATCAATATCGCCATCTCCGGTGCGGCCCCGGTCTCACCCGAACTGCTGCGCTACTTCAACGGGCTCGGTATCGAGGTCAGCGATGCGTGGGGGATGTCCGAACTCTCCGGCATGGCCAGTATCTGCCCGCCGGGTCAGGTTCGGCTCGGCACCGTCGGAAAGCCGGTGGACGGCTTGGAGATTCGCATTGCCGACGACGGTGAAGTGCTGGTGCGCGGGCCGCTGGTCATGAAGGGGTACCTGAACAAGCCCGAGCAGACCGCCGAGGTCATCGACTCCGACGGCTGGCTGCACACCGGTGATATCGGCGACCTCGACGGTGACGGCTACCTCCGAATCGTCGACCGCAAAAAGGAACTCATCATCAATGCGGGCGGCAAGAATATGTCGCCGTCGAATATCGAGAACTGGGTCAAGGCGTTCGAACCGCTGATCGGGCAGGCCATCGCCATCGGCGACAATCGCAAATACAACGTGGCGCTCATCGTGCTCGATCAGGATGCCGCCACCGTGTTCGCCGAAAAGCTGGGCGTGGCAGCGGATCCCGCGATTCTCGCCTCGCACCCCGATGTCGACCGACTGGTCGCCGCCGCGGTCGAACTGGCCAATGCCAAGCTGTCGCGGGTCGAGCACATTCGAAAGTTCCGTATTGTCGGGGACTTCTGGCAGCCCGGCAGTGAATTGCTCACGCCCACAATGAAACCGCGGCGCAAGCCCATCAATGAGCGGTACGCCGCGGCCATCGAAGAGCTGTACCGCTAGAGCACGGCCTGCGTCTGGGTGACCTTGGCGACGAGTTTGCCCGCATCATCGCGGATCTCGGTCTCCAACACAATGAAACTGCGGCCCACGTGCAGCGGGCGCGCGGTCGCCGTGGCATAGCCGGAACGCACACCGCGCAGGAAATTGGTCTTGGACTCCACCGTTGTGGTGCCCTGCTTGCCGTCGGGCAGATTCAGGAACGCGCAGACCGCGCCCGTGGAATCCGCCAGCGCCATGAGTACACCGCCGTGCATCGACCCGCCCAGCGTGCACAGCGATTCATCCCAGGCAAGGCGGCTGCGCACCTGCTCCGCGCCGTGGTCGAGCACCTCGATACCCAGCCGGTCGGCGAACGGCATGGTGCTGAACAGTTGGCTGCCAATCGAATCCAGGGCGATATCCGTCATGTGATCGACTGTGCCGGAAGTCCCGCCCCGCGTCGATTACCTCACGGGTAATGCACCTCGCGCCTGCCCGTCCATGGGGTGCTGCCCGACCACGCGGCTGATATCCGCCGCCTGATGCCGTGCGTACCGGATTCCGGGTCGGATGACTCGCTCGCACAGGGCTATGCGTTTCTGCCAGACTCGGCGGGTGCGGGTAGGTGTACTTGGGCCGGTGGTGCTGTGGGCCGAGGACGGGGCGTCGATCGAGATCGGCGGCGTCAGAGTGCGCATGCTGCTGGCCCGGCTCGCCCTGGAGGCCGGGGGAGCGGTACCCGTCGCGGCGCTCATCGACGGATTGTGGGGCGAGGAGCCACCCGCCGAGGCCGGCGGTGCACTGCAGGCGTTGGTATCGCGACTGCGACGGGCGCTGCGCGGAGTGGGGACCGTCGAGCTCACCGCCGGCGGGTATCGGCTGCCCGGCGTCGAGGTGGATGCCGAGCGATTCGAGGAACTGGTCAAGCGCGGGCGGCGCGAACTCGCGGCGGGACAGGCCGATTCCGCGGCGGCCGTGCTGGCGGAGGCGCTCGGATTGTGGCGCGGGCCGGTACTCGGCGATATCGAAGACGCGCCCTTCGTCCAGGCGGTGGCGGCGCGATTGGAGGATCTGCGGGCCGCGGCCGTGGAAGATCGCTTCGCCGCCGAACTCCAATTGGGGCGCTACGCCGAGATTCTCGTGGATCTCGAGGTCGCCGGTGCCGAACATCCGCTGAGCGAGCGGCTCGCCGCACTGCGCATGCGCGCCTTGGCCGCGGCCGGACGGCAATCCGACGCACTGGCGGTGTACGAGGATATGCGCGAGCGGCTCGGCGATGAACTCGGCATCGATCCCTCAGCGGAATTGCGCGACACGCACTTGGCATTGTTGCGCGGCGAGCTCGAAAGTCCTGCCGCGCGAAGGGAACCCGTCGGGAGTACGCTGCCCGCGCGGCTGACCAGCTTCGTGGGCCGCGACAGTGAGCTGGATGCGGTAGCTCGGCTGCTCGCCGACTCCCGGCTGGTCACCATTGTCGGGCCGGGCGGGGCCGGAAAGACCCGGCTCACACTGGAAGCCATGTCCCGATACCGAAGTGGCCCGGTATTTTTCGTGCCCCTGGCCGAAATCGGGGCACCCGACCAGCTAGCCGACGCCGTCGCCGGAGCCCTGGACAGTGGTGGTGACGGGCTCCCCGCCGATAAGACCGCGCGCCTGGCCGAACTGCTGGATGTCGGTGCGGCAGTACTGGTTCTGGATAATTGCGAGCACCTCATCGCCGCCGCGGCCGAACTCGCCGAACGCCTGCTGAACCGGCTACCGCAGCTGCGCATTCTCGCCACCAGCCGCGAACCGCTCGCGATTACCGGTGAGGTGCTCTGTCACCTGGGACCACTGGCGATACCGGGGGAGGCGACCGAACCCACTGCCGCACAACGCTTCCCGGCGGTGCGGCTCTTCCTGGACCGTGTCGCCGCCATCCGGCCCGGCTTCACCCTGGACGAGCGCACCATCGGCCCGGTGGTGGAGATCTGCCGCCAACTCGACGGCGTCCCACTGGCTTTGGAGCTGGCTGCCGCGAAACTCCGCTCCATGAGCGTCGATCAGATCGCGCGCCGGCTGGACGATCGCTTCCGCCTGCTCACCTCCGGCAGCCGGACCGCGCTGCCCCGCCAGCGCACCCTGCTCGCACTCGTCGAATGGAGCTGGGACCTGCTCGAAGAGCCCGAACGTGTACTGGCGCGGCGGCTCTCGATATTCCCCGGCGGCGCGACAATCGAAGCGCTGGAAGCCATCTGCGCGGATGATTCGCTGCCGGCCGACGATATTCTCTATATCCTCGGCGCCCTGGTGGAGAAGTCCGTGGTGGAATCCTCCGACGGTGACCGGCCGCGCTACCGCATGCTCGAAACCATCCGCGCCTACGCCGCCGACCAACTCGCGGCCTCGGCCGATGACCTCGCCGACGCGTTCGCGCAGCAGTACCTCAATCTCGCCGAACAACTTGAGCCGCTCCTACGGACCAGTGAACAGCTCAGCGCCATAGCGGTTTTCGATGCCGAACACGCGAATATGGCGGCCGCCCTGCGCGCCTCGTCGGCCACGGAGCCCGTCGACACGGTCTCGGTGCGAGTCAAACGGGCCTGTCGATTCGCGCGAGCCATGTTCTGGTACTGGGGAATTCGCGGGATGAGCAGTCAATTCGAGACCGCCGTCGCCGGGGTGCTGCGATTCGGGGACGCACTGCCCGCCGACGCGCGCGCCGCGTTCCGGGTGATTCAGTTGATGGCGGGAGCACCCGCCGAGGAGACCGTCTCGGTTGCCGAGCTGATCGCGGACTGCGATCGGACCGGGGCGCTGGACTTTCATCCCGCACTGCCACTGTGGACTTCGCTGTTGGCCTTCCAATCCGGCGACACCGAGCTGGGGGAGCGGCAGCTCGAACGAGCCCTGGAATGGCCCGATCCATGGCTGCGGGCCAGCGCCCACCTCGCGCGGGATCTCGCCTGCACCGGGCGGGGCGAATTGCTCGCCGGTGCCGCCGAACGGCGAGAAGCACTGCGGGACTTCGAGATTGCCGGGGACCGCTGGGGTCTCGGCCTGGCATTGCTCGCGGTCGGCCGGGATCATTCGCTACGTGGCGCGCACCAGGAGGCCATTGCTGCCTTCGGCCGCGCCGTGGTCGTCGCCTCCGAACTCGGCATGGAGGACGATGTCTTCAACAGCCGCACCGAGCTCACCCGCGAGCGGATGCGCAGTGGCGATCTCGCCGGAGCCGAATCCGATATCCGAGCCGCCGAGCGAGTCGCCGAAGAGCGAGGTTACACCCGCATGGCCGCGATTCTCGGCTTCAGCCGCGCCGAATTACACCGCCGCACAGGCGATGTGGCGCAGGCCGACCGCGACCTCGAACTGATCGAACAACGCCTTCGCCGCCTCCCGGTCCCCGAAGGCATAGCCCTGAACCGAATCGCCATGGCCCGCATGGCAAATCGCCTTGCCGACAATTCCCCCGCCGCAGCCCGCAAACGACTCCCCGAAGTCATCGAAGGCTCATTCATCTACGGCGATGTAGCAGCGGTAACCGAAGCCCTCGCCCAAGCCGCTGAACTACTCGCCAAACTCCGCCTACAGGAAGACGATCCAACCGCAGCCGCCACCGCGCTCGGCATGAGCGCCGTAATCCGCGGCGTCTTCGACGACGGCGAACCCGAACTCCGCACCCTCATCACCGACCTTGTCACCCGCCTCGGCGAGGAAGGCTTCCGCGCCGCCTACCTCACCGGCTCCGACCTCCCCCGCGAAGCAGCCCTGACCCGCCTGCGCGCGGAGACACCGACCGGCTGAGCTGCCCGCCCTCCCCCCTCCTCGTCATCCCGGCGCGCTTTCGGCCGGGATCCACCGATATAGGTTGCTGCGCTGCGGATGTGGATCCCGGCCAAAAACATGCCGGGATGACGGGAGGAGGAGGGCTCCGCAACGGCGAGTGTGCACTCAGGGCGGGGGATTGTCGGGATTCCCGCCGTGAGTGCACACTCGGTGGTTGTCAGGCTCGGGTGAAGAGGCGGCCGGCGAGGTCCAGGCCGATGATCTTGCCGGAGTCGTTGCGGCTGAAGTAGCCGCGCTGGCCCTTGAAAGAGCCCTCGGTGATGATGTATTCGTCGCCTTCGCCGGGGAGCAGGCCGAAGGGGAATGGCGGGTGATCCTGGGGGAGTTCGGTTTCGGCGGCGGCGCGGATCTCGGGCTTGATCTTGCATTCCAGGGAGAGGCCGGAGTCGCCGGCGAGGACGGTCATGGTCATGGCGTCGATGTCGTAGGTGCCGAGCAGTTCGTGGGCGTGGGACGGGTCGAAGGGGAGGGGCTCGGGGTCCTGGTCGATGACGCCGAGGTAGTGCTCGAGCGCCCAGCGCACGATCGCCACATTGGACGGAATGCCGTCGCTGGCATTGGACATGACCGAGATGGCGAAATCGCGCTCGGGGACCAGCAGCAGTTCGGCGAATTGGCCGAAGGCCGAACCGCCGTGGCCGACGGTGCGCACGCCATCCACATCGCGCAGGAACCAGCACAGGCCGAGGGCGTCCCCGAGGGTGCTGGCCTTCAGCTCCACGGTCGGCTGCTTCATGAGTGACAGCCATGCGGCGGGCAGGACTGTCTCGCTGCTCTCGGTGGTGCCGTCGCCGAGATGGAAACGGGCCCAACGCAATTGCTCGGCCACCGAGGAGGAGATGCCGCCGCCGGGATTATTGGCGCGGGTACCGTTCCAGGACCGGATGATCGACAGTTCGCCGTCCTCGCCGCGCTCATGGCCGACCGAGAAGCGGCGGGTCATGATCTCGTTGCGAAGGTAGCCGGTGGTGGTCAAACCCAGTGGCGCGAGCACCCGGGTGCGGACCACATGTTCGAAGCTCTGCCCGGTGACGTTCTCGATGACCCGGCCCAGCAGATTGTATCCGGCCTGGCTGTAGGAGGCGCGCGCTCCGGGAGCGCCGATGAGCGGAATCTCGGCCAGTTCGGCGACGAACTCGGCGAGCGCTTCATCGCCCTCGCCGGTGTCGTTGATGAGGTTCCAGTCCAGTCCGGCGGTGTGGTTGAGCAGCTGCTTGACGGTAATAGTGGCCGCAGCGGTCTCGTCTATGAGGGTGAGCTCCGGCACGTAGGTCCGTACCGGTGCGTCCAGGTCGATGCGGCCCTCGGCGACCAACTGCATGACGGCGGTGACGGTGAAGGTCTTGCTGACCGAGCCGACGGTGAACAGCGTGTCGCGGTCTACCGGCACCGGGTTCTCGATGCTGGTGACGCCGTGCGAGGCGAAAATTTCCCGGCCGTCGACCCAAATGCCGACGGTAATGCCCGGAATGCCGAACTTGGTGGCGGTGGCCTCGACGAACTCCTGCAGCGCGGTGTCGGACATTTCAGTACCTCTCGTATGGCGTGGTGTGCGGCCCGTTTCCCGGGCGCTCATCCGGTCTGAAATCAGAGTGCGGGGGGTCGCTGACAATCGGCCGACAGTGCGCTGACAGTCATCGCGAACGCGTTGACAGAGGTCAAGTAGGCTCTCTCAGGTGCCGATAAGGCTCGATATAGCAAACGCACAGTGAACTAGAGCAGGGTGGGTCCTTCCATGAACAACTAGTTCATCTACTGAGGAGATAACCGGCGTGCGATTGTCCAAGACCTGGGGAAGCGCGGTTGTTGCATTGACCGCAACCGTCCTGCTACCAGTCGCCGCGGGTACCGCCTCCGCCGATTCGCCCGCCATGCTGAGCCCTTCGGGCACCTCTTCGGATGGTTCCAAGGTCGTCTCGAGCACCGCCTCGGACTCCCGCACGCTCAAGCTCGAGGTCTACTCGGCGGCCATGGACAAGAACATCGAGGTCGACGTCCAGCGCCCCGCCGACACCTCCACCCCGGCCCCGGTGCTCTATCTGCTCAATGGCGCCGGTGGCGGTGAGGACTCCGCCACCTGGCAGCGGCAGACCGATGCGCTGAACTTCCTGTCCGACAAGGACGTCAATGTGGTGCAGCCGGTGGGCGGCGGCTTCAGCTACTACACCGATTGGCGCGAATCCGATCCCAAGCTGGGCGTGAACAAGTGGAAGACCTTCCTCACCGAGGAGCTGCCTCCGCTCATGGACCGGGCGCTGAATACCAACGGGCGCAACGGGATTGCCGGACTATCCATGGCGGGTACCTCGGTGCTGCAGTTGCCCATCGCCGCGCCGGGGCTCTACCAGTCGGTGGCCTCGTACAGTGGCTGCGCGCAGATCAGTGATCCGATCGGCTGGAATCTGGTCAATACCGTGGTGGCCGCGGGCGGTGGCGATTCGGCGAATATGTATGGCCCGCAGGGTGATCCGATGTGGGCGGCCAATGATCCCTATGTGCACGCCGATCAGCTGCGCGGACTGAATCTGTACATCTCCAGCGGCTCCGGCCTGCCGGGTCCGTGGGACACCCTCGACGGTCCGCGCACCCTGCCCGGCTGGGGTGGTCTGGTCAATCAGGTCGGCTTCGGCGGTGCTTTGGAGGCCGCGACCAACTACTGCTCGCACAATCTGCAGGCCAAATTGGGGCAGCTGGGTATCCCGGCCACCTTCAACTTCACGCCGACCGGCACCCACTCCTGGGGCTACTGGCAGGATGACCTGAAGAATTCCTGGCCCGTGCTGGCAGCCGGACTCGGATTGCCCGCCTGACCGGAATTCTTTCCCGCACAAAGACACCGGCTCGCCGCCAAGGGGATGTGGAGGCGAGCCGGTTCTTGTCGCGTTGTTACCCGGTGAACTCGAAGCTGGGGTAGCCGCTCTCGCGCTCGTCATCGCAGAACCGGCGGTAATTGCCGAAACCGCCTATGTACGGCATGAATACGCGCTTCTTGCCCTCCACATTCGCGCCCATGTACCAGGAGTTCGCCTTCACGAACAGCGTGCCCTCGGCGACCTCCATGAGGTGATCGGTCCACTTGGCCGCCGCCTCTTCGCGGGCCTCGACCTGCCGAATCCCTTGTGCACGGCAATGTTCGACGAGTGCGAGCACCCAATCCAACTGCTGCTCGGAGTGCAGCACCATATTCGCCATCACCGACGGGGTACCGACGCTGTTGATGCTGAACATATTCGGGAAACCGTGAATACCGAAGCCCAGGTAGGTGACCGGGCCATCCGCCCAAGTGTCCCGGAGCTCGGTATTGCGCGCACCCCGGATATCGATGCGCAGTAGCGCACCCGTCATGGCATCGAAACCCGTTGCGTAGACCAGGGTGTCGATCTCGATGAACTTGTCCCCGGTGCGAATACCGGTGGGAGTGATCTCCTCGATCGGCTCGCGGCGCAGATTCACCAGCCCGACATTCGGGCGATTGAACATCTCGTAGTAGCCCGAATCGGTGCAGATGCGCTTGGTGCCGATCGGATGATCATTCGGAATGAGATCGTCTGCGACAGCGGGGCTCTCGACCTTGGCGCGAATCTTGGCGACCGCGAATTCGCGTACGACCTCATTGGCGGCCATATCGCTGTTCTGGTCCGGGAACACCTTGTTGAACAGCACACCGCCGCCATTCCAGCGATCCTCCATGGCCTCCTCGCGCTCCCGCGCGCTGAGCTCGAGGGCCTTGGTCTGAATGCTGGGGTGTGGGGTGGCGGCCGGAGCGTAGTAGGACTTCTCCCGGCGCTGCCGGTAGGTGGCGCGGATCTCCGTCTGTTCCTCGGCGGTCCACGGCCGATTCGGTATGGGCACGCTGAAATTGGGGGAGCGCTGGAAGACGGTGAGCGCCTGCGCTTCCCGGGCAATGATCGGGGAGACCTGGATACCGGAGGAGCCGGTACCGATCACGCCGACCCGCTTACCCTCGAAGGACGCGCCCTCCTCCGGCCAGCGCGCGGTGAAGAGCTCTTCGCCCGCAAAGGTTTCCACGCCCGGGATATTCGGCTTGATCGGCGCGGAGAGACAGCCGGTGGCGAAAACCACGAAACGGGAACGGAACTCGTCACCCGACGCGGTGGTCAGCGTCCAGATCGAGGATTCGTCGTCGAAGCGGGCCGCGGTCACGGTCTGCTCGAAGCGGTAGCGCTGCTTCAGATCGAAGCGGTCCGCCACATGATCGATGTAGGCCAGGATCTCCGGTTGCGCGGCGAAACGCTCGGTCCAGGTCCAGGACTGCTGCAGGTCCTCGTCGAAGGAGTACGAGTAGTCGACGCTCTCCACATCGCAGCGCGCGCCCGGATAGCGATTCCAGAACCAGGTGCCGCCGACATCCGCACCGGCCTCCAGGCCCAGCACGTTCAGCCCGGCGCGGGCCGCCCGATGGACACCGTAGAGCCCGGCGAATCCGGCGCCGATGATGATCACATCGTATTGACTGGCCTGCTCTGCGCTGGCATGCATGCGTGCCCTCTCGACTTCGTCTAGAACTATTTCGACTAGGCATATCGTCGAGTGCGCAGCGGCAGGTCGCGAGAGTACGTCCCACTGACCAGGAGACGAATCCCCGTCATCGCGGCGTGCTTTTGCCGGGATCCCCCTTACCGGCGTGGATTATTCGTGCGAGGGCTCGCCCGTAACCACATGGTCGGCGTGGTTCAAACCCTCGCGAACCAGTCGCGCCAGGTGCCCATCGCGAATGCGGTAGATGATGCGGCGGCCATCACGCCGGGTATCCACCAGTCCGGTGAAACGCAGCTTGGCCAAATGCTGGCTGACCGCCGTCCGCGACGCCTCACACGCCTCGGTGAGCGCGCTGACATCGGCCTCACCCTCGGTGAGAATCCAGAGAATATGCAGCCGAGTCGGATCCGAGAGCATACGGAAGGTAGCGGTCGCCGCATCGAGACGAGGCTGATCGGGTACGACCGGGTGGGCGAGACTGGGCGCGGGGGCCGTCAATGCCTTCGCATCGCGCTTGCTCGCCATCACTCACCCTTCTGCCGCCACCACCTCATCGCCCACCGGTATGGACGCGGGCCACACCCGAGCGGCCGTCGTAGCAGCCAGTGTAGCCAGCACCGCGAGCACAACCGCCGTGATCGGCAACCCGGCCAGCGCGCCGAGACCGCCCGCGATCGGATAGGTGAGTAGGAAACACGCATGCGACAGCGAGAACTGCGCGGTGAAAACCGCTGTGCGGGAATCGGAATCCGATTCCGCGCGCAGCAGGCGGGCCGAGGGAGTGTTGATCATGGACGTGCCCGCGCCGAGCGCCATCCAGGTCACCGCGAGGAGTATGCCGGCCGTTCCCGTGGTGAGCACGCTGAATGCCCGGGTAGCCGCACCCGCCGGTGCGGTCAGCAATGGAATCACCGCCGCCGCCACCAGACCGACCGGCAGGATGCGACATCCGGTCAGCATGACCCGGCGATCCGGGATATCCGCCAGCACCCGCGGCAGCACCAGCGCCACCACCATGGAGCCGAATCCGAAGCAGCCCAACGCCAGGGCCACGCCGGTATTCGATCCGCCGAGCCGATCACGCACGTAGACAACGGTATTCACGACCACCAGCGAAGTCGCCGCCGCCACAACCAGATTCATGGCGAGCAGGCCACGCAGTACCGGGCGATCCAGCATGAGACGCGCGCCGTGGGTGATGCGCGCCCACAGTGGGCCTGCGCCGGTACCGGTGAGCCGGGGCAGGCGCGCGCTCCACACCATGGTCGCCGAAACCACGAAACCGGCCGCGGTGCCGACGAACAGCGCGTGATAGCTGATCACGGTGAGCGCGGCGGCCGCCAGAATCGGGCTGAGCAGCGACTCCAGGTCGTAGGCCAGGCGGGACAGCGACAGCGCGCGGGTGTATTCCCGCTCACCCGGCAGCACATTGGGTATCACCGATTGGAAGGCGGGCGTGAAAGTAGCCGAGGCCGATTGCAGCAGCGCGATGAGGATATAGATCTCCCAGGTGCGCGTCACGAACGGCAGCAGCAGCGCGATGGCGGCGCGTATCGCATCGGCCGAGATCAGTAGCGGGGTGCGTGGCACCCGTTCGGTGAGGGCCGAAATCACCGGTGCGACAGCCACATACGCGAGCATCTTGACGGCCAGCGCGATGCCCAGCACCGCGCCCGCGTTCGCCCCGGCCAGGTCGTAGGCGAGCAGTCCGAGCGCCACCGTGAGCAGTCCGGTGCCGATCAGTGCGACCACCTGGGCCGTGAAGAGTCGCCGGAATTCGGTATTCCGCAGAGCGTCGATCACGATGCCAGTATATGCCAATACGTGCGCAGCTGTGCACATGATGTCCGGTAGGCGGCGGCGGACCGCTATTCTCGCCGTTATGTGGAGGAAGCTTGCGGTCTGCACTGTGGCCGCGGTTTCGGCACTGCTGCTGACCGGCTGCGCGCGACAGGACACCGAAACCACCGCCACCCTCGAGGCGACCGTGGTGCCGGTGGCCTCCGGCAACGCCGCACCCGCGCCGAACGGTGCCGCGCCCACATCGGATCCGCCGGCCGTTGACGTCGACGCACCACTCTCGCCCTGCGGCGATATCGGCACGGCCGCAACGCTTCCCGACTGCATGCTGCAATCCCATGATGCCGCCGCACTGGCCTTCGAGGTCCGGCACACCGGCAGCCGCGCGCACGTCGTCACCACCGTGAACGTGCTCAGCGGCGGCCAGGCCCGCCAGAGCATTGTCGAATCCGATACCGACGCCGCCGGAGCCATCCCGAAACTCCGCGATCTGGACGCCGACGGTCGCGACGAACTGATCATCCCGCTCGCCCTGACCACCGCGAATGCCCGCTATGCCATCTACCACGTCACCGGCGGCGCCCTCGACTATCACCGCGCGGGCGAACTCTCCGGAGTCGGCATGGACACCTCCGGGGCGGGCTACGTCATCGTCTCCGCGCGCGCCGGCTACGCCAGCTGGGACATCGAATTCTGGACCTTCGTTACCGACACACTCCACCCCCTGATCACCGCCCAGGTCCGCCCCATCGACGACGGCAGCGGCAAGGTGGCCGGAACCACCTGCACCACAATAGATTCCGGCGGCCTCGACATCACCGGCCTCACCCAGGACCAGGCCACCCAGCAATTCTGCGCCGAACCCGCCGTTCAGCGAGTCCGCCGGCACTAGGGATTTCGAGCGGTCAGATATTGGCCCCCTTCGTGCGATTGCAAGCGCGGCAGAGGATTTGGAGGTTGGCGGCACTGGTCGCACCACCCCGGCTGAGCGGGATGATGTGGTCGAATTCGAGGTAGTGGCTGTCACCGCACTCGATGCATTTACCGCCGTCACGCTGCCAGACCTGGGCCTTGATCTCCTGCGAGATGCTGCGGGTATCGCGGCGGCCGGGGGACAGGGCCAGGCGTTTGGCCACCCGCAGCGCACCCTCCATGGTGGCCGCGACATGATCCGGATCGGCCACCTCGAAGACCGCGCCACCGCGCGCCGACGTGGCGGACACCGCCACCCGGCCGCTGGTGGTGGTCACCGAAACCACTCGGGCCCACGGCATTTCGGTGCCGGTATCGGGGCCGGTGAAACGGAGCTTCTTATTGCTGCAGATGAGCCGGCCCTCGGTGAGCTTCGGGCCGCGCGCCAGCTGACGGATGTGAATCGCCGGAACATTCAGGTGCAGTTGCTCCGCGGGATCCAGGTGCAGTCCGGTCGCGGCCAGCATCGGCAGCTCCCCACCGCGCAGCCGAGTCAGCATGCGGCCCCGGCCCATTCGGCGGCGCAGATCCTCGATGAGCGGGCCCTGCAGGGCCAGGGCGGTAATCGCGGCGTCGAAATCGTCCATCTCGGACTGCTCGATAGTGCCGTCCGCGAACGCGAATGCCACCAGCCGCTCCACATGATCGTGCGCCATCGGTTGCAAGGTGCCGAAGCCCGCCGCCGCGTCGATCCGCTGATAGCGCAGCGCCGTCCACAATCCATCCCAGTCGTCGCCGCGCGGGCCACCCGCGCGCAGTACACGCTCGGCTCGGCCACGCCACCCCGACAGGTACGTCTCGATCTCATCGGCGCACTCCCGGCACAGCGCGGGACCACCGAACACTCGCCAGCGCCGCGCCCGGCCACAGCGTGAACAATGCCGCGCGTCCGTGGGTAGTGCCGCACGCGTCGCGGCCGTCCAGGTCTGCCCATCCCACCAGCGCAGTCCCGTCCCCTCCGGGTTCGGATGCCAGTCCGCCCGTTCCGGATTCGGCGGCAGGATCGGCGCGGGCGGCGGTACCTCCCGCTCGATGGAGAACCCGCGCCCGGTCGAGCGCGCCGGTGCACTCGCGGCGGCCGCGGAGCCGGGCCGGTCTCCCTCGCCCGCTCCCGAATCGTCCACCCGGACCCCGAATTCGGTGACGATTCCGGCCAGCCCGCCGGCCCACCCCTGTCCGATCGCCCGGAACCGCCACTCACCGTCGCGGCGATAGAACTCGCCGAACATCATGGCGCGCACCGGTTCCGCATCGCCGATCTCGTACCACGCCACCGGGCGATTGTGATCGAAGACGGTGAGAATCAACCCCGGCACCTCGGTGAACGACCCGGTCACCGATCCGGTCACCACAATCCGCGCCACCTCGGACTCGGTGCGCGGCAATGAGACCGAGAGTCTCGCCGACCCCGGGTCCGGCTCCGGATCGAGCGTCACCGCCTGCGAGACATGCCGGGGCGCGTTGAAGAAGACGAAATCCCGATCCGAGCGCACCCGCCCGGCTTCGGAAAGCAGCAAGGCGTGCGCATCCACCTCATGATCGGACTGCCACGAAAGGACAACCGTCAGAAGCGATGTGGGGACCGGCGCATGACCACCCTTGGTGAGTTTCATTGTGATCGAACTATGCCACGCGCCTCCGACACCCTCCGACACGCGGAAAACCACCCGGTCCGATACCTGATGTACACGGCCCGAACCTGCGGCACAGTGGAAACATGACCACCCCCAAGGGTCCCGGCCGCCAGCCCCCACGCGGCAAGCCCCAAACCCCGCGCGTGCCGACGCCCGGTGAAATCCTCGCCGCCGCCCAGGCCGCGGTCGTCGCCGCCCAGGCCGCCGCCGGAGACGCCCTCGACTCCGCCCAGTCCACCGCCACCCAAGCCTTCGACACCGCCGTCCGACTCCCCCCGGCCTCCATGCAACTGGCCGCCCAACTCCCCGACCTCATCGGAAACCTCACCACCGCGGTCGAACGCCTCAACTCCACCATCGACCGCCTGGACCGCACCCTCACCCTGGCCGAACCCGCCCTGGTCGCCTACGACAAACTCCTCACCCGCCTCGAATCCATCTCCGCCGCCGGCGAAGACCTCATCTCCCGCCTGGATAAACTCCCCGGCGCATCCCTGCTCGGCCGGCTCACCGGCATCACCCGCGAACAACCCGAACCCGAACCACCCCACCCCCGGCCCCGCCGAATCAAATAGCCGCGCAGCTTTCCCCGTCATCCCGGCATGGTTTTGGCCGGGATCCATGTCGGCTGTACTCCAGCGGGTTTCGTGGATCCCGGCCAAAAGCGCGCCGGGATGACGGGGTGGTGTCGCGCCGGGATGACGGGTGGTGTCGCGCGGGGTTGCGGAAGTGGTGTCGCGCGGGGGACCGGCCGCCCAAGGAGCGGCTAGGCGGAGGGGAGGGGGGTTTTGGGGGGGACTGCCAGGCCGGGGAGGGCGCGCAGGGCGGTGGCGGCCTTCCATAGCATTTCCTGGTACTCGGCGTGCGGGTCGGAGTCCAGGACGATTGCGCCACCTGCGCCGACGCGCCAGGAACCGTTGTGGCGCACCGCTGTTCGGATGACGATATTCAGGTCGGCGGTACCGCCCAGTCCCAGGAAGCCGATGGTGCCGGAGTAGATGCCGCGCGCCTCGGTCTCCAGGGCATCGATGATCTCCATCGTGCGGAGCTTCGGCGCACCGGTCATGGAACCGCCGGGGAAGCAGGCGCGCAGCACATCGATCACATCGAGGTGCGGGAGCAGGGTGCCGCGCACGGTCGAAACCAGTTGGTGCAGAGTCGTATACGTCTCCACAGCCATGAGGTTGGGGACGTGCACCGAACCGATCTCACACACCCGGCCGAGGTCATTGCGGAGCAGATCCACGATCATGAGATTCTCGGCGCGGGTCTTGGGATCCAAGGCCAACTCCGCCGCCAGCCGCTCATCCTCGGCGGGCGTATGGCCGCGCGGGGCGGTGCCCTTGATCGGCTTGCTCTCCACGATGCCCGCGCGATCCAGTTTGAGGAAGCGCTCGGGCGACGACGACGCCACTTCGAGGTCCTGGAAACGCAGGAAAGCCGCGTAAGGGGCGGGATTGCAGCGGCGCAGCGTGCGATAGACACTCAGCCCGTCACTGTCGGCGGGGAGATACGCGCTGTCGGTGATACAGATTTCGTAGGACTCGCCGGCGTGCAGTTGCGCCTGGCAGGCTTCGACATCGGCGAGATAGCGTGCGCGTCCCCGGGTCAGCAGGGGAGCGACCATGCTCTCATCGGTGTGCAGCTCCAGATCCGGCGGATTCGCCCAGGTCGGCAGCGCTTCCATAGTCACACGTGTGGTGTCCAGCCAATCCCGCGCGGCGGCGACGGAATCCGGGGCGGCAGCCGTGGGTTCCGGCGTGGTGGCGAGGGAAATCGGGTCGGTGGCAAGGGAATCCGATTTCGACTCGGCCAGGGCAAGTAGATATGTGCGCCCCGCTTCGTGATCGACCACGATCAGTCGATCGGCGAAGAGCCACTGCGCATCCGGGGTTGGTGCGCGATGCGTGACCTCGGCGCCACAATCGGCCTTCATCTCATAGCCGAGATATCCCACATATCCGCCGACGAAATCGAAAGGCACATCCGGGAATTCGATATGTCTGCGGCGTAGCTCGCCGGATAGGTAATCCAGCACCCCGCCCGGCACCCGGCGCGCTCCGGCGGCGGAGGTGACCTCGACCATGCCCGAACCCACTCGGTAGCGGACGGTTTCGGCCAACGGCCCCGAGTCGTCGCCCAGGAAGGAGAATCGATCCAGCCCGGGCTCGACATGCTCGCTGTCCAGCCAGAACGCGGTGCGGGAATCCCGGTACAGCCGATCGAAGACCGCTTCGGCATCCACCGCCCGATCCAAGACCGTGTGCTCGACCCGGTAATGGATTGCGGGCGGCGCGGTTTGGGGGAGCGGGTCACCTGCGCGATTCGATTTCACGCCAATTGGTGTGTGCGGCAACGTCATCGGTGATGCGTCGTGGACCTTCGCCCGAGTGCCCGTGGCCTGACCGCCGACTGTGACGGGAACGACACTACCCGCTCGCGCAGATCCACCCTTCGGCTCCTGGACTACTGCGGCCCCGCGCTCGTTGGAACCGATCGGATTGCCCGCCACCGTGATTCGATTCGCATTACCCCGGTGCGCCCGGGTGAGTTCGGCGAAATTGCGCAGCAGCAGCGGACCGTACTCGCTCGAAATCGATTCGGGATGGAACTGCACCCCCCATTGCGGCCGGGTGCGATGCCGGACGCCCATGATCACACCGTCGGGCGCGGTGGCGGTCACCTCCAAGGAGTCCGGCAATGGCCTTGCGGCACATAGTGAGTGGTAGCGCACCGCCGTGAAGTCCTGTGGCACACCGGCGAAGAGTTCCCGGCCGTCATGGGTGATTCGATCCGGATAGCCGTGCCGCGCCCGCGGAGCGCTGGTCACCGCACCGCCCGCGGCGATCACGATCCCCTGATGTCCGAGGCATACGCCCAGCAATGGGAGTTCGGACTCCGCGATCACCGCCGCCGAGATCCCGAAATCGCGGGCGATATCCGGCCGCCCCGACCCGGGTGAGATCACGATATTGTCGAAGCCGTCGAGCGTCGAACCCTCGACCTCGTCATTGCGCACGACGACGGGTTCCACCCCGTTCACCTGACTGATCAGTTGATACAGGTTGTAGGTGAACGAGTCGTAGTTGTCGATCAGCAGCGTGCGCATTTGGCTGGCAACTTTACGCCACGCCCACCCGCGCCCCGGGTCTCGACCTGCGTGAACGAGGTCACCACCACTTCTGCTGGCATACGCCTTCAGTTGCACTGGACGGCTGCGGCACAATGTGGGACATGTCTGAAGTGCAGCCGGTCGATGTGGATCGTGACCTTGTCGACTTCGCGGTCGTCGGGAAGTGGATGGATGAGCAGGGCTTGCCCAGCGGTGAATTCGAGGAGGTGAAACCCCTCGGCGGCGGCACCCAGAACATCATGCTGCGCTTCAGCCGCGGCGGACGCGACTACGTACTGCGGCGCGGGCCCAAGCATCTGCGGGCCGCCAGCAATAATGTGATCCGCCGCGAATCCCGCATTCTCGAGGCCCTCGCCGGGACGGGCGTGCGCGCGCCCCGGGTGATCGCCGCCGGGGCCGACGAATCGCTCATCGGGGCCTACTTCTATCTGATGGAGCCGATCATCGGCTTCAACCCGCAGAACGAACTGCCGGCGCTGCACGCGGGCGATCCGGAGATCCGGCGGCAGATGGGGCTCTCGGCGGTGGAGGCCATCGCCCGGCTCGGCTCGCTCGACCACGAGGCGCTCGGACTCGCGGATTACGGTAAGCCCGAAGGCTTCCTGGAGCGTCAGGTACCGCGCTGGCTCAAGGAGCTCGAGTCGTACGGCGTCAACGAGGGTTACCCCGGACCCGAGATCCCGGGCGTCGACCGCGTCGGCGAATGGCTCGACCGCAACCGCCCCGCGCAGTGGCAACCCGGCATCCTGCACGGTGACTGCCACCTCGCCAACATGATGTTCTCCTATGACGGCCCGCAGGTCGCGGCCATGGTCGACTGGGAGATGTCCACCATCGGCGACCCGCTGCTGGACCTGGGCTGGCAGATCGCCACCCGCCCCGAACCCGGCACCACCGGCGCGGCGCTCATCGGCAGCCTCGGCGCGGTCGGCGGCCTGCCCACCGCCGCGGAGATGATCGAGCACTACGGCAAATTCTCCGACCGGGACCTGAGCAATGTCACCTGGTACACGGTGCTGGCCTGCTTCAAACTCGGCATCGTGCTGGAGGGCACGCACGCCCGCGCGTGTGCGGGCAAGGCGCCCAAGGAGATTGGCGACTTCCTGCACGCCATCACCCTGGAGCTGTTCGGCAAGGCGCATCAGCTGATGGAGTGAGACCGGCCGCGACTGCGCCCACCACGGTCGGCGGACGCAGTCGCGGTTCACGATCTTGCCGGGGTACACCATGCCCACGATGTCGAGAACCGCGGTGCCGCAACCGCTCAGCCGATCCGCGGCTCCTGCTGGGTGGTGCAGTGGATGCCGCCGCCACCGGCCGCGATGGCGTCGATATTCAGCTGAACCACCTCGCGGTCGGGGTACAGGCGCTGCAAGGTGGATTTGGCGGCCGCATCGCGTGGGGTGTCACCGAATTGCGGGGCGATGACCCCGCCATTGCAGAGGTAGAAGTTGATGTAGCCCGCCGCGAAATCCGCGTCCACCCACTCCGAACGCACCGTGTCCGGGCCCTCGATCACCTCGATCTGCAGGGGTCGCCCATGCTGGTCGGTCGCCTCTTTCAGAATGTCCAGATGGGTGCGGGTGACCTCGTAGTCGAAGGCGTCCGGATCGTTCTCCAGGCCGGCGACCACCACGCCCGGGCGGGCGAAGCGGGCGTAGAAATCGGTGTGGCCGTTGGTGATATCGCGTCCGGCGATACCCGGCAGCCAGATGATCTTCTCCACCCCGAGCAGGCGCTCCAGCTCCTGCTCCACCTCCGGTTTGGTCCAGCCCGGATTCCGATTGTCGTTCAGCACACAGCTTTCGGTGATGATCGCCAGGCCCGCACCATCCACCTCGATGCCGCCGCCCTCCCAGACGAGTTCGGTGTGCACCGCCTCCGCCCCGGCTCGCGCGGTGATGAAACTGGCCACGAGGGCATCCTCGGCATGCTCCTGCTTATCGCCCCAGCCATTGAAATTGCAGTCGATACCCGCCCGCGCGCCGGACTCGTCGACTACGAAGACCGGGCCCGAATCGCGCAGCCACAGATCATCCAGGGGCGTTTCGAGCAGTTCGATATCGGGGCCGACCAGGGTGCGCGCTGCCGCGAGCTCCTGCGGGCGTACCAGCATGGAGACCGGTTCGAAACGGGCGATGGTGCGGGCGATATCGGCCAGGGCGCGCCGGGCCAGTGGTAGCAGGTCCGCGGTCCAGACCTGCTCGCTCGCCCCGAACGCCATCCAGGTGCGCTGGTGCGGGCGGCCTTCGTCGGGCATCCGGTATCGCTGCATCGAACGGCTCCTGACCTCATAACAGTGCGGGCAAACCGCTGGCGAATACGAGGTTAGCGGGTGTTCGAGGCGGTTCCGGGGAGGAACGCGATCACACGCTGCGGCGCAGCGCCTCGCGCAGATTGCGGGAGCGGACATCGTCCAGCACGGCCATACCCAGGCGGTTCATCGTGTAGCCGAAGCCCAGACCCGTTGCCGGATCAGCGAATCCGAGGGAGCCGCCATAACCGGTGGTGCCGTAGGCGCGCGCATCGGTGCCGAAACGGAAACTGCCACAGGACTTCCGGAAACCCAGGTGATAGCGGCTCGGGGTGAGCAGCACCAGATCCTCGGCGGGGACATCCTGGGCGGTATCGGCGGATGCCAAGCGGTCCAACAGTTCCGCGTCGATCGGGAGCTCACCGGTGTTGCCCGCGGCAGCACCGTAGACGCGGGCCAGCGAACGGGCGGTGCCGACACCACCGGCGGCCGGGCTCTCCACCTCCAGGAATTCGCGGCGGGCGGCGCGGGCAGGCGCGCCGACCTGCGGGGAGTTCAAGGCGCGGAAGGAGAGTCCGCGCTTGGCGTACAACTGCACGCCGATACGCAGCGGCAGATCACGCTCGTAGCGCAGGATATCCAGGCCCTCGGTGGCGGACAGGGTGGCCACGCGATCCAGCGAAACCGATTCCGGCAGACCGATATAGAAGTCCAAGCCGAGCGGCTTCGCGAAATCCTCGGCGAAAACCCGGCCCAGCGTGCGGTGCTCCGGATCGACACGGCGAATCAACTCGCCTTGATAGAGACCCGCCGTGATCGGGTGATACCCGTGCCGAGTTCCCGGCTGCCACAAGGGTTTCTGCTCCGCGAGCACGACGGCCAGCCCATCCGGATCCGCCATATCCCGCAGCCGCACCGGCCGATCCAGCGCCGCCAGCCCGGCCTGATGATCCAGCAATTGGTGAACGGTAATCGACTCCTTACCGTTCACCCCGAACTCCGGCCAGTACTTCGCCACCGGAGCCTCATAGTCCAGCAAACCCCGAGAGACCGCCGCCGCCACCACAAAAGCCGTAATCCCCTTGGTAGACGACCACACCGGAGCCATAGTGTCCCGCTCCCAAGGCAGCCCCCGCTTGCGATCCCGCCACCCCGCCCAAAGATCCACCACCGGCCGATCCCCCTCGAAAACAGCCACCGCCGCCCCGATCTCCCCATGCCCGGCGAAATTCCGCCGAAAAGCATCCGCGACCGCCCCGAACCCGCTGTCCACCTCACCGTGGACCGTGACCTGCTCACTCATGGTGAACCCGATCGTAGCCGTGCTGATCACGCCCAATGCTCGTGGTGCCGAGGCCGAGGGCTGGTGGTTGCGGTTACGGCATTCGACTCCGGCAATCTGCATCCGTTCGCACCGGAGGGCGTGGCCGGGATCGGGGCGGCGGCGTCCATGGTTTTCTTCTCGTTCATCGGCTTCGATGCCGCCTCCACCGCTGGTGAGGAGGCCGAGAATCCGCAGCGGGATCTGCCGCGCGCCATCATCATCTCGCTCGGCATCGTGACCCTGGTGTACGTGCTGGTGGCATTGACCGCAGTGGCGGCCGTCGGCGTGGACGATGTCAGCTCCTCGGGTGCGTCACTGGCGACCGTGCTGTCGCAGGTCACCGGAAGGGGTTGGCCCGCAATGATTCTCGCGGCCGGAGCGGTCATCGCGATTGCCTCGGTGGTGCTCACGGTGCTGTACGGTCAGACCCGAATTCTGGTCGCCATGTCCCGCGACGGGCTCATGCCCAAGGTGCTGTCCGAGGTCGGCGCCAAGCGGGTACCGACCACCAATACCCTCATCGTCGGCGGTGTCGTCGCGGTGCTGTCCGCGCTGATTCCGCTGGGTGAACTCGTCAATGCCACCAATATCGGCACCCTGGTCTCACCTACGGCCGCCACCGCTCCGCCCTGAATCGGTCCCGGCCGGACGCGGTGCGGGCCGGGTCGTAGGCTCGTGAGTGTGCGAGCGCTGGAGCAGATTCGAGAGTGGCCGGTCCGGCATGCCGCGGCGGGTGTCGTGGTCCGGGGTAAGGGTGTCGTGGATGCCGAGGGCGAGCTCGATCGGGCATTCCGCCTCGCCTCGGTGACCAAACCCCTTGTGGCATACGGGGTACTGGTCGCGGTCGAGGAGGGCGCGATCGAGCTGGACCAGCCTGCGGGCCCGCCCGGGTCCACCGTGCGGCATCTGCTCGCGCACACCTCCGGCCTGGCCTTCGATACCACCGAGGTGCTGGCCGAGCCGGGTATGCGGCGCATCTACTCCAGCGCCGGGTTCGAGGTGCTGGCCGATTTCGTCGCCGAGCAAACCGGTATTCCGTTCGATCGCTATCTGCACGAGGCCGTTTTCGAACCGCTCGGCATGGAATCGTCGGTGCTGGCCGGGTCCGCCGGGCATGCGGCGCGCTCCTCGGTCGCAGATCTCCTGCGGTTCGCCGGAGAATTGCTGAACCCCACCTGTGTTACTGCCGAATTGCTCGGTGAGGCAAGCACAGTGCAGTTCCCAGGACGCAATGGCGTACTCCCCGGTTACGGGTCGCAGCGCCCCAACGACTGGGGTCTGGGATTCGAAATTCGTGATCACAAAGTCCCGCACTGGACCGGTGGCGCGAATTCCATGCGCACCTTCGGGCACTTCGGGCAATCGGGGACTTTTCTCTGGGTTGATCCGGAAGTCGGCATGGCGTGTCTCGCTTTGGCGGACGAAAATTTCGGTGACTGGGCGCGCGCGGCCTGGCCGACCCTCAGTGATGCCGTGATCGCGGAGTTTGCGTAGAACTCCGACACGGCCGATAAGTAACACACGTAACTCCGAGCACTCCAGTAAACTCGGGCAACGCTGGCTGGAGCGGGTCGTTGGGGAAGACGTCCCCGTCGAAGCCGGAGGTGTTAGTGGTGCGCGGAACGAGTCAGTTCGCCGACGCGACGTCTGGTGTGGTCTACATTCATTCGTCGCCGGCCGCGCTGTGCCCGCATATCGAATGGACGCTCACCTCCACCCTCAAAGCACCCGCGAAACTCCGCTGGACCGCACAGCCCGCGGCCCCCGGAAATTTGCGGGCGACCACCGATTGGTACGGCCCAGTCGGTACCGGCGGACGGTTAGCCGGAGCATTGCGAGATTGGCCGGTACTCGCCTTCGAAGTCACCGAGGACCCCAGTGAAGGGGTCGACGGCGAACGCTACAGCTTCGTCCCCGGCCTCGGCCTCTGGCACGGCGCGACCAGCGCCAGCGGCGATGTCATGGTCGGCGAGATGCGACTGCGCTCGATAGTCGCCGAGGCGCGCGAGCGTCGCGCCGACGCCAATGACATTGCCGCCGAGATCGATCGCGCGCTCGGCACGGCATGGGACGATGCCCTCGAACCCTTCCGCCTCGGCGGCGAGGGCGCGGAGGTCACCTGGCTGCGCCGCGACGTCGGCTGATCCACCGCAACGCAATAGCCCGATCGGTCTGTGCGAAAAGGAGATTTCTGTGCGGGGAATCCAGGGTCCACTAGCTGTGGCGGCCGTCGCTGCCGCCGTACTCACGGTGACGGCCTGCGGTAACGGTGATCGCGCCGCTGCCGCCGTCACCAACGCATCGCGGCCGAGCACCACTCCGGCCGCCGCCTCGACACCACTGCCGGGCCAGGAGTCCGTCCAATGTGGTACCGGCCCAGGCGGACTCGCCGTCGTCACCTACACCACCAAGGGCGCGGACTTCTGCCCGACCGCCCTGCTCGTGGCCACCACCTACACCCAGGAACGAGCGAAGAAGACCGGCGGCGACTTCGCCATCCAAGTCGCCGATATGCGCTGGGTCTGCGGCGAGCGCCAAGGCGACCCGAACCCGTATCAGGAATGCGCCAGCCAGAACGAATCCGCCGACAAGGTCCGCCTGCTCTCCTGATCGAACGCTCGGCGCGCCTTTCTTCGCTGATCTTGCTTCGGCTTCGCAAGATCGCATCGTGCGCGATGAACTCCGCATCGCGTCGCCGCGTAACTCTCGTGTGGCGGCATGAGACACGTCAGCGCCGGGCAAGAGCGACCGACCATACGGGGTGCGACTCCGCCACGCGCTCCGGTTATCGCTTCCCGGCAGCATGACGCGGCACGCGAGGGAGCGGCACCGTGACAACGGCTGGAATCGATATCGAAGGACTGCGCGCCACGATAGACGGCGCGGTCATCACCCCGAAGGACGCCGAATACGATACGGCGCGACAAGTATGGAGTGGCTGTTTCGATCGCCGTCCGGCAGTTATCGTGCAGCCCACATCGGCGGCGGGAGTGGCCCGGGCGCTGCTGCACGCGCGGCGGCACGGACTGGAGATCACCGTGCGCGGCGGGGGACACAATTACGCCGGGCACGCGGTCGCCGATGACGCCATGCTCATCGATCTCGCCGCGCTCGACAGCGTCACCGTGGACCCGGAGGGCAAGACCGCCCGCGTCGGCGGCGGAGCCACCTGGGCGCAGGTCGACGCCGCCACCGCCGAGCACGAGCTCGGCATGACGGGCGGATTCATCAGCGATACCGGAGTCGGCGGTCTCACCCTCGGCGGCGGTATGGGCTGGCTCACCATGCGCTGCGGATTGTCTTGCGACAGTGTGGTTTCCGCGCAGGTCGTCACCGCCGACGGGCATATCGTCACGGCCTCGGCACAGGAGAATCCGGATCTGCACTGGGCGTTGCGGGGTGGCGGCGGCAACTTCGGCATCGTCACCGAATTCACCTTCGGCCTGCACGACCTGCCGCCCATGGCTCAGCTCACCATGCTCTGCTGGACCCCGGCGGATGCCCCGGCCGGTCTCTCCGCCGGTGTCGCGCGCCTGTCGGACCTGCCCGCCGGATACTGCGGTGCGATCCTGGCCGTGAGTGCCCCGCCGCTGCCGTTCGTGCCCGAGCAGTATCAGGGCCAACCCGGATTCGTCACCGCCGTAGTAGGTTTCGGCACACCCGAAGAGCTCGCCGCAGTGGTGGAGCCGCTCCGCGCGGCAGCGCCCGCTCCCGCCTGGGAGTTGGTGACCCCCATGCCGTACACCACACTCCAGCAGATGTTCGACGATGTCGCCCCGCGCGGCTTGCCCGCCTACGAGAAGTCGCTCTACATAAACGATCTCAACGATGAGGTGATTGCCGAACTGGTGCACCGCTTCCCGCAGCGCCGATCCCCGCTCACCATCGCGCCGATCTTCCCGCTGCGCGGCCGCTACACCGAAACCCCGGATGAGGCAACGGCATTCGGCGGCTCCCGAGATGCGTGCTGGGCCGTCAACATCAGCGCCCTGTGCCCCGATCCGGCCGACTTCGATGCCGAACGCGCCTGGGTCCGGGAGACCTGGGACGCGCTGCTCCCGCATGCCCGTTCGGACGCCGGGTACATCAATTTCCTGGTCGACGACGACCAGCAACGCATTCGGGATACCTACGGCGACAAGTACTCTCGCCTCACCGCCCTCAAGACCACCTGGGATCCGGACAACGTCCTGCACCACAATGCCAATATCCATCCCGCATGATCGGCCCTGTGGGACAACGACTTCCGTCCTGAGCGACCACATGGGGACAGGAAAGCGGGCGGTCTCTTGTGGAGACCGCCCGCCTTCGCTGTGCCGCGTATTCTCTACTTCCCCCGTAATCCCTTACAGCGGAATGTTCTTCAGGTGGCTCGGACGAGCCGGGGCCGCGGCCAGGGCGGCGGCGATGATGGAACGGGTCTTGGCGGGATCGATGATCTCGTCCACCACGCCGATCGCCACGGCGCGCTCGACGCCACCCGCGATCTGCTCGTGCTCGACGGTGAGGCGCTCGATGAGGGCCTCACGCTCCTCCTCCGGCGCCGCGGCAATGGCCTTCTTGTGCAGGATGCCGACCGCGGCCTTCGCGCCCATGACCGCCACTTCGGACTCGGGCCAGGCGTAAACCGCTGTGGCACCGAGGGATCGGGCATTCATGGCGATGTACGCGCCGCCGTAGATCTTGCGGGTGACCAGGGTGACACGCGGGACGCGGGCCTCGGCGAACGCGTGCAGCAGCTTCGCGCCGCGCCGGACGACGCCCTCCCACTCCATGCTGACACCGGGCAGATAACCCGGAACATCGGTGACGACCACCAGCGGAATACCGAAGGAGTTGCACAGGCGCACGAAACGCGCTGCCTTCTCGGCACTTTCGGAGTTCAGGCAGCCGCCCATGCGGATCGGGTTATTGGCCAGGACGCCGACGGTGCGCCCGCCCATGCGGCCCAAACCGGTGACGATCGACCGCGCGTACCCGCCCTGCAGTTCCTCGAAAGAGCTTTCGCCGTCGACATTGTCGAGCAGTTCGTGCACGATCGGCTTCACGTCGTAGGCGCGCTTGGCCGAAGCCGGAAGCATGGCCTTCAGGTCCACATCACCGTGCGCGGCGGCGACGAGATCGAACTCGCCCTGCTCGGCGAACATGGACACCAGGCGACGACCGCGATGCATGGCATCGGCCTCGTCATGGGCGACGATATGGCAGACGCCGGACTTCTTACCGTGCGTGACAGGCCCACCCAGAGTCGCCATATCCACGTTCTCACCGGTGACGCTGCGAACCACGTCCGGTCCGGTGACGAAGACACGGCCCTCGGGAGCCATGATCACAATGTCTGTGAGTGCGGGACCGTAAGCGGCGCCACCGGCGGCGAAGCCGAGCACCACGGAGATCTGCGGGACCAGGCCGGACGCGCGGACCATGGCCTCGAAGACCAGTCCGACCGCGTGCAATGCCTCGACACCCTCGGCCAGGCGCGCGCCACCCGAATGCCAGAGGCCGACAATGGGCATCTTGGAGTCGATGGCGGTATCGATCGCATCGACCATGTGCTTGCAACCCTCGACACCCATCGCACCGCCCATGACGGTCGCGTCGGAGCAGTAGGCGACGGTACGCACGCCGTCGATCTCACCGATGGCGGCGAGTACGCCGGACTTGTCGCGCGGGTGCAGCGGAAGAACGGTTCCCGGATCGAAGAAACGTTGCAACCGGCCCAGCGGATCACGGGGATCGGTCGCGGTGTCGGCGTGAGCAGGGGCCATGATGGTCATCGCGAACTCTCCTCTTGATTAAGGAAGTGCGGTCGCCTGAGAGCGGCTGCGAAAATGTCGAAGTCCCGGGGGGATTCGGATGCGGGATCGCATTTCCGAATCCCCGCCGGGACCACTTGTCTTACAAACCGGCGCTGATGCCGAACCGGGTTACCGGTTCAACCGTGCGTCAGTACCGGCCGAAGGCGAGCGCGACATTGTGCCCACCGAAACCGAAGGAGTTGTTGATCGCGTACTCGATGTCCTGACGGCGAGCCTCGCCGTGCACGACATCCAGATCGATCTCCGGATCCTGGTTCTCCAGGTTCAGCGTCGGGGGGACGATGCCATCCCGAATGCTGAGAACCGTGAGCACCGACTCGAGCGCGCCGACAGCGCCGATCGAGTGGCCCAGGGCGGACTTGGGTGCGTAGATCGACGCATGCTGAACGCCTGCGTGATGAATCGCGTTCTTCTCCGCGTAGTCACCGATAGGGGTGGCAGTCGCGTGCGCGTTGACGTGGGTGATGTCCTTGGGGGACAGACCCGCGGTCTGCATCGCGCGCTGCATGGCCCGACCGGCACCGGTGCCCTCCGGATCCGGCGCCACCAGGTGGAAGCCGTCCGAAGTGATGCCCGCGCCCATGAGCCGGGCGTGGATCGTGGCGCCACGAGCCTTGGCGTGCTCCTCGGTCTCGACGACCATGAGCGCGCCCGCCTCGCCGAAGACGAAGCCATCGCGATCCTTGTCGAAGGGCCGCGAAGCGCCCTTCGGATCGTTATTGCGGGTGCTCATCGCACGCATCATCGAGAAGGCCGCGATCGGCACCGAATCGATGAAGCCTTCGACGCCACCGGTGACGACGATATCGGCGTCACCCATGACGATCATCCGCCACGCGTTGGCGATGGCCTCCGAACCCGACGAGCACGCCGAGACCGGAGTGATCACTCCCGCCCGGGCCTTGAGCTCGAGACCGACAACGGCGGAGGGACCATTCGGCATGACCATCTGAACAGCCAGCGGCGAAATCTTGCGATAGCCACCGTTCTTCAGCTTGTCGACCGAGTCGATGAGGGCATCGCCGCCACCGAGGCCGGTGCCGATGGCCACACCGAGGCGCAGCGGATCGACCTCGGGTGTTCCGGCGTTCTTCCAGACCTCACGACCGAGGACGGTCGCCAGTCGCTCGACATACGCCATACGGCGGATCTCGACGCGGCTGAGCAGAGTATCCGGAGACACCTTCAAGTGACCGCCGATACGGACCGGAAGGTCGTACTCCTCGATGAAATCATCCTCGAGAACGTCAATGCCGCTCTCGCCGTTGAGGAGTCCCTTCCACGTCGCATCGACGTCACCAGCGATCGACGTGGTCGCCGCCATGCTGGTCACGACGACGTTGGGGAAGTTCCCGTTCAAGGTGGAAGGAGTGGTCACGGTGTCTGTTCCTACTCGCCGTCGTTCGAGAACTTGGCCTTCATCGCCTCGGCGGCGTCGGCGTTCTCGGCCTCGAGCTTCTGGATGTAGGACACGGCGTCGCCGACGGTCTTCAGGCTGGCGAGGTCCTCATCCGGGATCTTGACGCCGTACTTGTCCTCGGTCTGAACGGCGATCTCGACCATCGACAGGGAGTCGATGTCCAGGTCGTCGACGAAGGACTTCTCGACGGTCACCTCGGAAGGCTCGATCCCGGTCACCTCTTCGATGATCTTGCCGAGCTCTTCGACGATCTGTTCCTGGGTCAGAGCGGCCACTGTGGTGGCTCCCTTCTTATTTCCTGTAGGTGGGTCGGATGAAATTCAATGCTTGCGGTCCGTTTGCCTTCGTCGCCGTTGACGAAGCGGGCCGCGAGTCAAGCTAGCCCTTGGTGGAGAGTTCGGCCAGCGCGGGGAGGTCCGCGGGGGTCTTCAGTGCCAGATTCGGGGTGCCCTTGAGCTCCCGCTTGGCAATGCCGACCAGGGTGCCCGCCGGCGGCAACTCTGCCACCGCGGAAACACCTGCCGCGCGAACGGTTTCGGTGCACAGATCCCAGCGCACGGGGCGCGTGACCTGGGCAGCAAGCTTATCGACCGCATCCCGGCCGGAGGCGACCGGCTTGCCGTCGAAGTTCGACAGCAGGGTCCGGATCGGCTCGCCCGGAGTGATCTTGGCGATGGCGGCCGCCACGGCGTCCTGGGCAGGTGCCATGAACGCGGTGTGGAAAGCGCCCGCGACCGGAAGTGCCCGGACGCGCGCCTTTTCGGGCGGGTTGCTCGCAAGTTCTGCGAGCGCGCCCAGCTTACCCGCCGCCACGATCTGCCCGACCGCATTGCGGTTGGCCGGGATCAGGCCGAGTTCGTCGAGCCGAGCGAGCACGACGGCTTCGTCACCGCCGAGCACCGCGGACATACCGGTCGGCTCGAGTGCGCAAGCCTTGGCCATCTCTCCGCCACGGAGAGCGGCGAGTGCCACCGCGTCATCGGGGGAGATGACTCCGGCGATGGCGGCGGCCGCGAGCTCGCCGACCGAATGTCCGGCGACGATGGTATCCGCGGGAAGTACATCCGTGGGGATTTCCGCGAAGGCCAAAAGCGCCGCCGCGACAACCAGAGGCTGTGTCACCGCGGTATCGGTGATCTCCTCCGCGGTCGCGGTAGTACCCAACCGCAGCAGGTCCAGTCCCGAAGCCTTCGACCACAGCGCGATTCGATCGGCCGCGCCGGGCAGTTCGAGCCAAGGGGTGAGCATGCCGGGTGTCTGAGAGCCCTGTCCTGGGGCGAACACTGCGATCACGTCTCTAAGAAAACACTGTGGTGGTGCTCTCAGGAGATGTCGGCGCGAATGAAGCTTTGGTGGGTCTTTTGTGAGGTGTCCACAAAAGGGCACGTGGGTTGGTCGGATCGTTCGATTCGCCGGACGCGTTACATTCGAACTTACGCATCTGTGACGGGGGTTACATCTGAGGCCGAAGTGGGTGATTCGTTACGGGTTCGAGTCAGACGGCCTATCGTGGACGCGATTCGTAACACGTAGGCATCGCGCGGGTTCATCGGATCCCGGCCCGTGATATCGGCGATTCGCTTCAATCGATAGCGGACGGTATTTGGATGAACGAACAGTTGGCGCGCGCAGGTCTCGACGGCTCCGCCACAGTCCAGGTAGGCGTCCAAGGTATTGGACAGCTCGCCCGCAGCGGCGGCCAACGGTAGCACAAGCAGCTCATTGAGGGCGGTTACGGCGGCACGATCGCCGAGAAGTGCTCGCTCGGGCAGCAATTCGGTCGCGTGCACCGGGCGTGGCGCGCTCCGCCAGCCGACCACGGCCTCCATACCGGCCATCGCCTCGACAGAACTTATATGTGCGACCGAGAGCGTGCGAGTGGTCGGGCCGATCACCACGGGGCCATCCGAGAAAGCCTCGCTGAGCAGGTCGGCGAGGAACGGCGAGGGGTGCATGGTGTCACCGAGATGACCGCTGACCACCATCACCAGGCGTGAACCCTGAACTACCGCAAGGGCATTGCGGCCGTGCCGGGCGGCCACCGAATGCACCGAACCGACCACGGCCACTTGATCTTTCGGGGGCGTGCCGACCAGCACCGTCGCCGGTGCGGTGGCATCCCAGTTGAGAGTCGCGGCGCGCGAGAGCATTTCGGGCCCGGTATCGCCGCGCACCACCGCGTCGACCACCAGCGCCTCCAGGCGGGTATCCCACGCGCCACGCGATTCCGCGGCACTGGCATACACCGAGGCGGCCGCGAAACCGAGCTCACGCCCGTATCGCAGCACCGCCTCGGTCAATGCCACCAGCTGGCGATCGTTGCGCGCGAGCGCGGGCAGCCACTGCTCGAAGAACTCCATGGCCACCCGGACCATGTCCACGGTCTGGCGCAGCGTCAGCCGCCGCGCCAGATCATCCGGGATGACCTGGAAAGCGTCCAGGCTGAACCTGATATCGCTCTCCGGATCCTGCAGCCACTCCAGGAAGTTCACCACAGCCGTCTGCACCAGCATCTGGACCCCGGCGCGTTGCGCGGCATCCAGATTGGCGAAGAACGGCAACCGCTCCTGCATCGAGGCCACGGCCTCGGTGGATAGCCGGCCCGAGAACTGTTTGACCCGCTTGAGCAGCGTGTCGGGGAGTGGATCTCGGGTCTGCCGGTTCGGCGAGAGCGCGCCGGTCGGAAGGTAGACCTCGTGTTCGGAGGAGCCTTCGTTGATCCGGCGCGGTCTCGGCGGTTTGCGTTCCACGGGGTTAATCGTGCGTTATGCGTCGCCACCTTCACTACCTGGTGCCGCCTTCGGCGCGGCGTTCACATCATCGATGCGGTATGTGGCGGCCGCCTCGACCAGCGTGGCGCGGTCGATTCTGCCCGCCTCGGCGAGGCCGGAAAGGGCCGCTACCACGATCGATGCCGCATCCACATTGAAGACGCGGCGCGCGGCGGGACGGGTATCGGAGAAGCCGAAACCGTCCGTGCCGAGCGAGATGAACTTTCCGGGTACCCACTGGCGGATCTGATCCGGTACCGCGCGCATCCAGTCCGAGGCGGCCACGAACGGGCCCTCGGCCTGAGACAGCGCCTGGGTGATGTACGGCTGTCCGGGATCGGCGTCCGGGTGGCGCAGCCGCTGGATCTCCTTGGCGAGAGCCTCTTTCCGGAGCTCACCCCACGAGGTCACCGACCAGACATCGGCCTGTACACCCCACTCGGCGAGCATCTCCTGCGCGCGCAGGCCGTCGGGCATGGTGACGCCCGCGACCAGGATCTGTGCGCGCACCGCGCCCTCACCACCGCGCTTGTAGAGGTAGATGCCCTTGAGCAGGCCCTCCACATCCAGATTCTCCGGCTCGGCCGGCTGGGACTGCGGCTCGTTGTAGAGGGTGATGTAGTAGAAGATGTCCTCGCCACCGAACTCGTGGTGCACCGAGTGCGCCTCGGGATCGGTGCCGGGCAGGGCCTCCTGATAACCGGTGATACCGACACCGCCGCCGTACATGCGGCGCAGGCCATCTCGCACGATATGAGCGATTTCGAAGGCGAAGGCCGGGTCGTACGGGACACACGCCGGATTGGTCGACGCCAGCAGCAGCGAGTGACCGTCGTTGTGCTGCAGGCCCTCTCCGGTGAGCGTGGTTCGCCCGGCGGTTGCTCCGAGCACGAATCCGCGCGCCATCTGATCCGCGGCGGCCCAGAGACCGTCACCGGTGCGCTGGAAACCGAACATCGAATAGAAGATGTAGAGCGGGATCATCGGCTCGCCGTGCGTGCTGTACGAGGTGCCCACCGCGGTGAACGACGCGGTCGATCCGGCCTCGTTGATGCCCTCGTGCAGAATCTGTCCGGTGGAGGACTCTTTGTAGGCAAGCATCAACTCGGCGTCGACCGATGTGTACAACTGGCCGTTGCGGTTGTAGATCTTCAACGAAGGGAACCACGAGTCCATACCGAAGGTACGGGCCTCGTCCGGGATGATCGGCACGATGCGCTTGCCGATTTCCTTGTCCCGCAACAGGTCCTTCATGAGGCGGACGAACGCCATCGTGGTAGCGATGCTCTGCTTGCCCGAGCCCTTGCGGACCGAACGGTAGGCCTCATCGCCCGGAAGTTGCAGAGGCTTTGCTGCGGTGCGCCTTTCGGGGACGAAACCGCCCAGCTGCTTGCGGCGGCCCATCATGTACTGGATCTCCGGCGCGTCCATACCGGGGTGGTAGTACGGCGGCAGGTAGGGATTGGCCTCGAGCTGCTCATCGGTGATCGGAATCCGCTGCACATCGCGGAACGACTTGAGATCATCCAGGGTCATCTTCTTCATCTGGTGCGTGGCGTTGCGCGCCTCGAAGTGCTTGCCCAGGCCGTAACCCTTGATGGTCTTGGCGATGATGACCGTCGGCTGTCCCTTGTGTGCCATGGCCGCCGCGTACGCCGCGTAGATCTTGCGGTAGTCGTGGCCGCCGCGCTTGAGGTTCCAGACATCGCTGTCGGACAGGCCCTTCACGAGCTCCTTGGTGCGCGGGTCGCGGCCGAAGAAGTGCTCGCGCACGTACGCGCCGTCATTGGCCTTGTACGTCTGGTAGTCGCCGTCCGGGGTGCTGTTCATGAGGTTGACCAGCGCGCCGTCGCGATCGGCCTGCAGCAGCGAATCCCACTCGCGGCCCCACACCACCTTGATGACATTCCAACCGGCGCCGCGGAAGAACGACTCCAGCTCCTGAATGATCTTGCCGTTACCGCGAACCGGGCCGTCGAGGCGCTGCAGGTTGGCGTTGACGACGAAGGTCAGATTGTCCAGGCCCTCGTTCGCGGCGACCTGGATGAGGCCGCGCGATTCCGGCTCGTCCATCTCGCCGTCGCCGAGGAACGCCCACACATGCTGATCCGAGGTGTCCTTGATGCCGCGATCATGCAGGTAGTGATTGAAACGCGCCTGGTAGATGGCGTTCATCGGGCCCAAACCCATGGAGACCGTGGGGAATTCCCAGAAGTCCGGCATGAGCCGCGGATGCGGATAGGACGACAGACCCGCGCCCAGACCGCCGTGGGAGTACTCCTGGCGGAAACCGTCCATCTGGTCTTCGGTGAGCCGGCCCTCGAGGAAGGCGCGCGCGTAGATGCCGGGGGAGGCGTGGCCCTGGATGTAGACCTGGTCGCCGCCGCCCGGATGATCCTTACCGCGGAAGAAGTGGTTGAAACCCACCTCGTAGAGGGCCGAAGACGACGCATAGGTCGAAATATGGCCGCCCACACCGATTCCGGGCCGCTGCGCGCGGTGCACCATGACCGCGGCGTTCCAGCGGATGTAGGCGCGGAAGCGGCGCTCGGTCTCCTCGTCGCCGGGGAACCAGGGCTCGTTCTCGGTGGGAATGGTGTTGACGTAGTCCGTCGAAGTCAGTGCCGGGATGGCGACATGGCGTTCGCCGGCGCGCTCCAGCATCCGCAGCATGAGGTAGCGGGCGCGGCCGGGTCCCTCCCGCTCGAGCATTTCGTCGAAGCTGTCCAGCCATTCGCTGGTCTCCTCCGGATCGATGTCCGGAAGGTATGACGCCACCCCCTCGCGGATCACTCGGACCCGGCCCCCCGCCGGGCGATTACGTGCCGTGCCATTTGTGGGACTCGACGAAGGATTGGGGTGCATCAGGTCGGTCAAGACGTTTGCTCCTCGTACAGGGTGGGACATCTGATAGGCGTCATTCACCCGGGCTGCCGCTGGTGTTGGCATACCCGTAACGATTGGTTTGGGGCGCACCTCACATCCTTGTGCATGGTGCGTCCCAGGTCATCATGTCAGCAGAGAATCCAGTACGGTTCTCCAGGGAACCGGCTGAGGCAGGAACGGGGAGACGATGAAGCTGCTGAACCCGCGTGGGTTCGGATTGGCGAGCGCGACCGTAGCGGTGGGTCTGGGGCTCGTTATCGCAGGTTGCGCCAGCACGGTCGAGGGTACTCCGACGGCGAATCAGGCGGAGGCGACCTCGTACAAGGCCGAGGCGGCGACGTCCTCGGCGGCGGCTTCAGCATCGAAAGCGGCGGCGGCACAGGCCAAAGCGATCACCGACAACTGCGATCCATTCCGCAAGACCACTGGAACCGCTGTCGATCGCTACAACGATTTCGTGGACGCGCACGACGGCCAGACCGCGGACCAGGCGGACAAACGGGACGGCGCCGCGAACGCTTTGGACGATGCGGCCCGCACCGTCGAGACTCAGGTGAACGCGTCGGGTTCGGACTTGCCCGCGGATCTCGGTCAGAAGTTGACCGACTACATCGGGGCGGCGCGCGGACTCGCCGCGGAGGTCCGCAAGATCGGCAACAACTCGTCGGTGGGACCGTTGAATGACGCAAGTCACAAGGTCAACGATGCTTTGAACGCGGTCCGAAACGCTTGCCCCACGCGGTGATTCGGGTCGGTCCACGCGGCGTTTCGCGGCTGTCGCGGGTTTCGGCCGGGGTGGGCGCAAGGTCTCACATACGACATTTAGAGTGCGAATTCGGCCGATCAGCTTGCGCTCGAGGCCATAACCATGTTCGCTTGCATCTACCTATTGTCTGGAGTTGAGGAGGACGCCACCGTGGTCGCCGCGGCGGACGCGCAGAACTACGCTCAGAAGCTTGGCATTACTCACGGAATGGTGATTCAGGAACTGGGCTGGGATGACGATACCGACGACGACCTGCGGGCCGCCGTTGAAGAGGCCATCGGGTCGGAAATGCTCGACGAAGACACCGATGAGGTCGTCGACGTCGTGCTCTTGTGGTGGCGAGAGGGTGACGGCGACCTGGTCGACGAACTCCTCAATGTCATCACTCCTTTGGCCGATGAAGGCATCGTCTGGGTCTTGACACCCAAGACCGGGCACGACGGGCATGTCGATCCGGCGGAAATCGCCGAATCCGCAACGCCCGCAGGGCTTACCCAGACCTCGTCGATCAGCCTCGGTGACTGGTCCGGCAGCCGCCTGGTGCAGCCCAAGACGCCCTCGAAGCAGCGCTGACCAGCGTCTTCGCTAAGGTTTTCGCAGGACGGCGTACCACCAGTGGTACGCCGTCCTCGAATGCCCGGACACGATGGAGGTTTCCGCATGCCACTAGAGGTCGGCACGGTCGCACCGGACTTCACCCTGAAAGACCAGAACAACCAAGACGTTTCACTCGCCGACTATCGCGGTGAGAAGAACGTCCTGGTGGTCTTCTACCCCCTCGCCTTCACCGGCATCTGTCAGGGCGAGCTCTGCAAGGTGCGAGACGAGCTCCCCAAGTTCCAGAACGACAACGCCGAAATCCTGGCCATCTCGGTAGGCCCCCCGCCCACCCACAAAATCTGGGCAGCCGAACAGGGCTACACCTTCCCGCTGCTCTCCGATTTCTGGCCGCACGGCGAAGTAGCCTCCGCCTACGGCGTCTTCAACGAAAAATCCGGCTACCCCAACCGTGGCACGTTCGTAGTAGACAAAGACGGAATCATCCGCTTCGCCGAAATGAACGGTCCCGGAGAAGCCCGTGACCAGCAGGCTTGGGAGAAAGCGCTCGCCGCGCTAGATTCATAACCCGTTGCCCCGGATTTTTCCTCCGGAAGCAACATCCGGCCCCGGCTCACGCCGGAGTCTCGGGCGTATAGCTCAGTGGTAGAGCACTGGTTTTACACACCAGCGGTCCGCGGTTCGAAACCGCGTGCGCCCACCCTGAACCGGCAGGTACCAACAGGTACCTGCCGGTTTTCTTTGCGTTTTCACGCTCGTCATGACTGAGCCTCGGTAAAGTTCGAACAAGCATTCGATGACTGTCCGGTTCGGTTGATCAGACGGGGGTATTGTGGGCGTCGTGATTCAGGCCTATCGGTTTGCGCTCGATCCCACCTCCGTTCAGGATCAGGCGCTTCGGTCGCATTGTGGTGCTCAGCGGTTCGCTTATAACTGGGGGTTGCAGCGGATCCGGGCGAACCTGGAACAGCGGGGAGGCCGAGCGTTCTTACGGATTGACCGAGGATGAACTCACGCCGGCAGTGGGATGGCCGGCGTATGCCCTGCGCAAGGACTGGAATCAGGTGAAGGGTGTTGTCGCGCCGTGGTGGCCGGAGAACTCCAAGGAGGCGTACGCGTCGGGGTTCGTGAATCTGGATGCGGCGTTGCGGAATTGGGTCGAGTCTCGGGCGGAGACACGAGCTGGTGCGGCGATGCGGTTTCCTCGATTCAAGGAGAAGGGCAGAGCGATGTCCTGCCGATTCACGACGGGGGCAATCGGACTCGCGATTGATCGCCGCCACGTTCGTCTTCCTCGCCTCGGACTGGTGCGCTCGCATGAATCAACCCGCAAGCTTGCCCGGCATTTGGAACAGGGCAGCGCCCGGATTCGCTCGGCTACGGTATCGATGCGGGCGGGGCAGTGGTTCGTGTCCTTCTCTGTTGAGGTCAGCCGCGCCGATTCGGCACCGGTGCAACCAGATCGAGTGGTTGGGGTCGATCTCGGAGTGTCCTCGCTTGCTGTGCTCTCCGATGGCACGGTAGTGCCCAATCCTCGTCACCTCGATGCAGTGAAACGTCGGGTTCGTCGACTGCAGCGGCAAGCGGCACGTCGTCGTGGCAGGAACAGGCGGACCCGTTCGGAACCGTCGAATCGATGGCTTCGAACGCAGGCGCGCCTTGCTCGTGCACATGCTCGGGTCGCCAACGCTCGGCGCGATGCGTTGCACAAACTCACCACCGGGCTCGTGGACCGCTACGGCTCGATTGTGATCGAGGATCTGAATGTGGCTGGGATGCTGGCCAACCGGCGGCTGGCGCGTTCCATCGCGGATGCTGGTTGGGGCGAGTTCCGGCGTCAACTCGAATACAAGTCGGAGCGGAGAGGTACTCAACTCCATATAGTCGATCGCTGGTACCCGAGTTCCAAAACCTGTTCGGCATGTGGCGTGGTGAAAACCAAACTGCGCCTTAGCGATAGAACATTCCACTGCGATCGATGCGGCTTCTCGATCGATCGCGACCTGAATGCTGCACGCAATCTTGCGGCGTTGGCGCGAATGTCCTCGGCGAGTTGCGTCGGGACGAAAAACTCGCTCGCTGGAAACCCGCGTAAGTCCTTGCATTCACGGGCAACGGGTACTGCCACGAGAAGACCCACGTCTACGGACAAGGGTCAACGCAAGCGGAGCATTTCGCTTGCTCAGGATGGCTTCTCATCCTGAACGGTTCGAAACCCTCTGTGCCGCCGCTGGGATGTGTAACTATCGGTGCCGACGATCGAGTTTCGTGGAAGCGATCAGACCCTATATTCCGACCCTGTATCCGCAAACTCGCCGCCGAGTGGTCCGAGGCAGTGCCTCACCTGATCGGAGGCGGGCAGGCCAGCTGAAGCATTGCGTAGTGAGCGCTGACGCGAGATGCTTTAGCAAGTTTTCAAGGTTATTCGATCGTCGGGGACGCAATCCAAATCGACGAATACACTGTGGCGCAGTGTAAAACCGCCCTGCAAAAAACCAATCCCAATCGGCGGCGCTGTTGTCAGGAGGGGCTTTGGATCACTGGCGCCCACCTATTCTCATCCAAGCCTGGGTTTTCGTGTTTCAGCTGCGATCTTCGATGCGATTCGTTTTGGCGTTCGTGTAGCAAGCATTGTCAGCCGAGTATTCGCCTTGTGGAGGCATCGTCGGGATGCGCGCGCTGATGCATGTCAGTGGCGATCTGGCTGATCAGTAGGGGCTTGGCCCACCGGCCCGGACGCCCTGTCTGTGGCCAGGTCGACTGGCGGGGTCGGTGGACGCCGATGTAGGCCCTTGCCGGCCGCGACGAATCGTTGAGACGGCGATCTCACCGAACGGATCGTCGTGGTTCTGCTGCCGCAGATTCGGATCAACTCAACCGCTACCGCGCGCGGTGGCTCGTTGCGGGCGGTGCGGCGGCGAGGTCAACGTGCAGGGACGAAGAGCTGGGAGACTCGTTGCAGCGCGGTGCTGTATTCCTTGTCGATTCGGTCGACGATGGTGGGCACCGATTCGATGGCGCGGATCGTCTGCAGCCCCTGGCCGGCGGCCCATACATCCTTCCATCGTTTGATCGATGAGGTGCCGGAGGTGTAGTTCTTCGTTCCGGTCAGCGGCGGCAGATTGTCGGGGTCCAGGCCCTGGGCGCGGATGCTCGGTTTGAGCCAGGACGCCGGTGTGCCGGTGATCGCGGCACTCACGATCAGGTCGTCGGGTCCGTTGTCGACAATCATCTGCTTGTAGGCCGGGTCGGCCATGCTTTCCTGTGCGGCGAGGAAGCGGGTACCCATATAGACGAGATCAGCGCCTGCCGCGATCGCGCCCGCGACGCCGAAGCCGTCACTGATACCGCCGCCGATGATGACCAGTCCGTCGAAGAATTCGCGAACCGCGGAGGTGAAGGCAAAGGGGGAGAGGTGGCCGGTGTGTCCGCCCGCGCCGGCCGAGACACACGCCATGCCGTCGACACCGGCGTCGGCGGCCTTGCGAGCGAGCGTCATGTTGACGACATCGGCGATGACTATGCCGCCGTATCCCTTGACCACGTCCATGACCGGACGCGGTGAGCCGAGGGCGGTGATGACCACCGGGGGCTGGTATTCGGCGATGAGGCGCAGGTCGTCGGTCAGCCGAGCGTTTGTGCTGTGGGTCACGAGGTTTGCCGCCCATGGGGCAGGCGCGTTCGAACCGGTGCCTGCGCTGTCGAGCTGATCGGTGATCGACCCCATCCAGGAATCGAGATCCTCGGCCGTGCGGCAGTTCTGAGTGGGGAAGGAACCGATGATTCCGGCTCGGCACGCGGCGACCACGAGATCCGGTCCTGAGACGAGGAACATCGGTGCAGCGATTATCGGCAGGCGAAGTGCGGGGAGGGAAGTGTTTTTCATGGCTACTTACTCGTGGCGGGGAGGTGGGGTCGGACGGGTGATTTCCGCAGGCGCGCAGGCGGGGTCAGGAGGATGGTTCGACGGTGAGCGGTGACAAGATCCGGGCAACCGCGACGCGGTCGACCTTGCCCAGTGGTGTCAGTGGGAAGGCGTGCAGGCGGTGAACGGATTTGGGGCGTTTGTAGTCGGGGAGCAATAGCCGACTCTCGGCCAGGACCCGGTCCTCGTCGAGGGAGGTGTTCGGTGCGGCGGTGTATGCCACGAGGATGCGCTGACCCCACACCGGGTCGGGTAGGCCCACGGCCACAACATCGGTGAGGTCGGCAATCGCCCGCAGGGCTTGCTCCACCTCGAGCGGGTAGACGTTGTATCCGCCGGTGATGATCATGTCTTTGCCTCGTCCGGTGAGATGGATATAGCCATCGGCTGTCCGGAATCCGAGGTCGCCGGAGTAAAGGCGATCTCCCGCATGACTTTTGCCGAGGTCGGTGCGGCTGTCGGCATTGTGATAGCCGGGGCTGACGGCGGCACCGCGGATCACCAGTTCGCCCGTCTGTCCGTCGGGTACAGGGACGTGATCGGCCTGGAAGTCGATGTCCACCCCGGCGCAGGTCCGTCCGACCGAGCTCAGGATGTCGGTGTCCTCCCGCATCGCTCGATGGTGATCGGCGATATCCAGCACCGTCAGCGGCGGGATCGCCTCGACCATGCCGTAGTACTGTACGAGGTTCGGTGTGATCCGGTGGTAGGCCTGACGGATGTGTTTCACCGGCATGGGCGCACCGGCATAGGCCAGCATCCGCATCCGATGCATCGGCGCGAGTTCGGTGTCGTCGAATTCCAGGAGTTTGGCGATGACCGTGGGTACGAGCGCGGTGTGGGTCCCGCCGTAGCTGGCGATAGCGGCGAGCACATCCACCGGGCGCGCGTGGTCCAGTAGCACTTGGCGGCCGCCGGAAGCCAGAAATGGCAGGACGAACAATCCGCTGGTGTGGATGACCGGTCCGGCATGTATGAAGACCGGCGGCTCGGCACCCTCCATCGTGCCGGCGAGAACATGCACGAGCATCGCGTCGAGGGACGCGAGCCGGTTGGCATGGGTGCGCTGCGCGCCCTTGGGCACTCCCGTGGTGCCCGAGGAGTAGTGCAAGGCGCACAGCGAATCGGGATGAGGCTCTGGCCGCCGGGCGGGGAGCGGGGACGCGGTAGCCATGCTGTCGAGCGAATGGCCACCGTCATGGTCCTCCCCGGTGGTGATGAGGACGGGAATCGATGCTGTGGAAGCGAATTCGAGGGCGCCGGCGACGGTGGGGTCGAAGATCAGCACGGAAGGTCGGCAATCGTCGGCGATCCGCGTCCAGTCTCGTTCTCCGACACGAGGATTGAGCGCGACTCGCACAAACCCGCCGATCGTCAGCGCGAGGTCGACCTCGACCGAGGCCACCGCGTTGGGCAGCAGCACCAGAACAGTGCTGCCCGCGTCGATTCCGGTCGCTGCGAACCCGGCGGCGAGACGGTCTACCCGGTCGGACAATTCCGTGAAGCTCACACTCCTCGAGCTGTCTTGCACCGCGATGTTCGAGCCGTACTTCTCGGCGGCGGTGGATATGACGTTCGCGATCGACATAGGAACCCGACTCCTCCAATTCACTACAGTTATTGAAGTAGACTACGTCGGTGCCGGATTGCGCAAGAGCCCCCGGCGCCGCGGAGCGTAGAGGAGAACGCGAATGACCCGTTCGATCGTTGACGCACGGACAGCCTGGGTTGTCGACGCGGTGAGAACACCTTTCGGCGCGGTACGTGGCGCACTGTCACACATTCGCGCCGACGACCTTGCCGCAGTGCCGATCGTGAATCTGATGGAGCGACACCCGGAACTGGACCCGAACCGAATCGATGAGGTGGTGTGGGGAAACGCCAACGGTGCAGGTGAGGACAACCGAAACGTCGCCCGCATGGCCGCACTACTGGCGGGTCTGCCGAACTCGATTCCCGGTGTGACCGTCAATCGATTGTGCGGATCAGGTGCTGAGGCATTGCTGTCAGCGGCCCGTCGCGTCGCCGTAGGGGAGGCTGAAGTCGTCGTCGCGGGCGGCTCGGAGAGTATGAGTCGCGCCCCCTACGTGCTGCCGCCGATCGATTCGGCATTTCCTCGCCAGCTGGAGTTGACGGCGACCACCGTCGGTTGGCGCATGATCAATCCGCGCTTCCCCGCACCCTGGGTACAGTCACTGGGCCGTTCGGCGGAACTGGTCGCCGAGGGGAATGGCATCGGGCGGTTGGAGCAGGACGAGTGGGCGCTGCGCTCGCACGAGCTCGCCGCCAAGGCCTGGTCCGAGGGCGTGCATGATGGATTCGTCATCGGTCATGCGGGCCTCGGGTGCGACGAGTCCATTCGAGAGGTCGATGCCGCGATAATGGCCGGACTGCGGCCGGCGTTCTCGACGCACGGCAGCGTCACTGCGGGCAACTCGTCGCCGATCAACGATGGTGCCGTGGCAGCCCTGGTGGCCAGTGGTGCCGTGGTCGACGAGCTCGGGGTCGAACCGCTGGGGCGGATCCTCTCCTCGGCAGTGGTCGGGGTCGATCCGGACTTGTTCGCATTGGCCCCGGTCCCGGCGATACACAAGGCATTGGACCGCGCCGGACGCGGCCTGAACGAGGTCCGTGTCCTCGAACTGAACGAGGCCTTTGCCGCTGTGGTCCTCGCTTGCTCGCGGGAGCTGCCGCAGATCACCGCCGACCGGGTGAACCCGTTCGGGGGCGCAATCGCTCTTGGTCACCCGCTGGGTGCTTCGGCGGCTCGCGTCGTCATCGATTGCCTGCGTCACCTGCGGCGTCTCGGAGGTGGGATCGGTGTCGCGGCGGCTTGCATCGGTGTCGGACAGGGCATCGCTATTGTGTTGGAGGCCTGATCGGCGCAGGGCAATCGCAACAGCAATCAGGGAAGTGTGGGGGTGGTCGTGGCTGAGATCGCAGGTCCCACCCCGGCAACCAGCCCGGTAGCGCAAACTATCGATCTCCTCGGTGACCGGGTCACCGTCGCGGTGTTGCGTGACGCCTTCGTCGATCACGTCCGGCGTTTCAGTGAATGGATCGACCGGACCGGGGCACCGCCGGCGATTCTGACCTCTCGGCTGACTGCGCTGGTCGAGGCGGGACTGATGCGGCGATGCCCGCAGTCCGGCGGCTACGACCGGCACGATTACATGCTCACCGATCTCGGCTTGGCGACATGGGAATTCCTGGTCAGCGTCTGGTGCTGGCAACGTGAATGGGCTGCCGACGGCCTGCTGCAACCGGAACTGGTGCATGTGCAATGCGGGCATCGTGGCCCACCCGAGTTGATCTGTGGGCATTGCGATCGTGTAGTCAAGGCCCGCGACGTCCGAGTGCAGGTGAACCTCGAGTCGCTGGCGCTTGCGGGCAAGGGGAACTGGCGCAGATCGACGCGCAACGCACCCGCATTGAGCCGCGCCGATCTGCAGTTCACCGATGTAATGGAGGCGATCGGTGATCGTTGGAGCGTGTTGGTCGCCGGACTGGCACTCTCGGGCGTCCGGAGATTCGGCGAGTTTCAGTCGATCTTGAAGATCTCGCCGACCACGCTGACAGAGCGGCTGACCCGCCTTTCCGAAGTGCAGATGATTGCCCGCACAGCAGGCGGTCGCGAATACACGATGACCCCACGCGGCCGTGCGTTGTTCCCGATCTTCGCCTTCCAATTGGCCTGGACCCAGCAGGCTCATCCCGACGTCCCGGTCGAGGACCTGGGCCCGCGCCTGCATCATGACGAGTGCGGGAATTGGTTCCAACCCGCACTGCGTTGCCGCGGGTGCGACATGACGCTCGAGCGAACGTCGGTCACCTTCCACTCCTGAGCGCGCGGCTCCCACGCGACCCCACAGGTCGTGGGCGGGTGTTGACACTCTGCCCTCTCCGGCCGCGAGACGCTGGCCCCCTGATCGGCCGTTGACAATCTCGATGCCGCTTGGTTCACTTCAATAACAGTAGTGAATGGCAGTGGGCTGGACCTCGCATCCCGGACCCCGACGGACCACAGGTGCCGCTTGCCCAGTCGCATCACCCTTCGACAGGAACCGAAAGTTCATGTTCTTCGAAAAACATCTGGATCTGCTCAATGCCGCTGTGGAGGCAAATCGAACACGGACGGCGTGGACGGGCTTCACGCCGATCACTCCACCCGCTGCGGATCAAGCCGAAGATCTCGTGGGCGCCTATGACGGTGCCACCCTGCAATTGTCGACGCCGACCGCCGCCGCGACGATCATCGCCGAGGAAATCTCCCCGTACACCGGGAAGGCATTGAATGTCGCCTACGGTGCGCCTTCGGCCGAAGAAGCCTTGCAGGCAGCAGAATTCGCGGTCGTATCCCTGCGCGAGTCCTCGATACAGCAACGTGTCGGCGTGTGCCTCGAAGCGCTGACCCGTATCCATGAGCGAGGCGGGGAATTCGCCGCGGCCACCTCGCACACCACCGGGCAAAGTCTCACCATGGCCTGCAGCGGTAGCGGCACCAACGCACTCGATCGAGGGTTGGAAGGCGTCGCGATGGCATGGGCGGCTCTGAGCCGCATTCCGGGTGCCGTTACCTGGCAACAGACCTTCGGCAAGACACCGGTGACCCTGCGGAAGCGATTCCGGCCCCGATCGCTGGGTACCGCGCTGGTCATCGCGTGTGCCTCGTTTCCCGCATGGAACGCCTACCCGGCCATCCTGGTGAACCTGGTGACCGGGAACCCGGTCCTGGTCAAACCGCACCCCCGATCGGTGCTGGGCACCGCACTGGCGGTCGGTGTGATCCGGGATGTGCTGCGCGAGGCCGGCCTGCCCGCTGACTGCGTGCAGTTGGTCGTCGACACCGTCGAGGTCCCGATCGCCGCACGGCTGGCGACGGATCCGGCCACCCGGATCATCGATTTCACCGGCAGCCCCATCTTCGGGGACTGGCTCGTAAACAACGGTGGCAACGCCGTCGTTTACACCGAAACGGCGGGCGTCAACACGGTCGTCCTGGATTCCGTGCATGACCTGTCGGCCACGATCCGTACTTTGGCCGGCGGACTGTCACTGTTCAGCGGCCAGATGTGCACCACACCGCAGAACATCTACATTCCCGACGCGGGTGTGCATACCGACAACGGGCTGGTACCGCGTGCGGAGGTCATCGCAGCACTCACCACCGCGATCGATGATCTTGCCGGCGCGCCGCGCCGCGCCGGAGCCGTCTGTGGAGCACTGCAGTCGGACACGACACTGCAGTCTCTGCGGCAGCTGGCCGACAAGGCAGCGGCCGACGGCACTCTCGTGCGCCGGCCCACCCCGTACGAGCACCCGGATTATCCGCACGCTCGCGTGGCGACACCGATGCTGATTCGTCTCGACCCACGTCGCGCCGAACATCTGCCCGCCGGTGAGCAGTTCGGTCCGGTGGTGTTCCTCATCGACTGCGCCGATCGCGACGCCGCGGTGGCACACGCGACCGACAGCGTCCGGCGGTACGGCGCGATCAGCTCGTACCTGTACTGCACCGACGACACCGCCGTCGACTCCATCGCCGACGCGTATGCCGACGTGGGAGCCTCGCTGTCGGCCAACCTGGTCTCCTCGATGCCGATGCAGTACGCCGCCGCCTACAGCGATTACCACGTGACCGGATTGAATCCGGCCGGCAACGCCACTCTCACCGACGAATCCTTCATCGCCGGAAGATTCCGCGTCGTTCAGGACCGCCGACAGGTAGAGGGCTGAGACGATGAAACAGCTCGGTTCGGGAGTCTTCGTCTACGAGGCGATACGAACGCCGAAGGCGCGGGTGCGTCGCCACGGCGGCACGCTCGCCGATGTGCCCGCCTACGACCTGCTGGCACAGCTACTGCGGGAGCTCCAACGGCGTGGCCTCCCGGTCGCGGAAGTTGACGAGGTGATCGTCGGCACGAGTACCGCATTCGGTGACCAGGGCGGAAACGTCGCTCGATCAGCGGTGTTGTGGGCAGGGTGGCCCGATGAGATCAGCGCGGGCGTGGTGTCGCGTCTGTGCTGCTCCGGTCTGGACGCCATCGAGACCGGAGCGGCCAAGATCGCGGCGGGTAGCGCGGACCTCGTGGTGGTCGGCGGTGTCGAATCGATGTCCCGGGTGCCGATGATGTCCGACAACCCGGCGTTCGCTACCAGCAGCCTGCTCGGTGACCGGACGGGGTACGTCACCATCGGTGTCTCCGCGGACCTGACCGCGATGCAACACGGATTCACCCGGGCGGAGCTCGACGAAACCGCGGTCGGCTCGCATCGCCGCGCCCAGGCCGCGCCCCCGTCGGACTCGATCGTGCCGGTCTGTTCGGCGACCGAGACTTTGCTGAGCGTGGACGAGGGCCCTCGGTCCGATATCAGTGTCGAGGGGCTGGCCGAACTCCCCGCGTTGTTCGGCGAGGACCCTTCGTGGGAGCGCGTCGAACAGCGCCTACCCGGCACGACTCGCCCTGCCGTCGGGTTGCACACCGCAGCAACGGCACCCCAACTGGCGGACGGCGCCGCAGCGGCGGTGTTGGGAACACGTTCGGCGGCTTCGCTTTTCGGGCGAAAGCCCATTGCGGAAGTGGTCGGTGTCGCGCAAGCGGCAGTGCGATCGCCGCTGTTGACCGCGTCGGTCGTCGCCGCGCGCAAGGCTCTCGACAACGCGGGCATCCTGGCAAGCCGGCTCGACGTCATCGAAGCCAACGAGTCCTTCGCGGTCTCAGTGCTTTTGATGATTCGCGAGCTCGGACTCGACCCGGAGAAGGTGAACCCGGTCGGTGGATCGATGGCCACCGGGCACCCTCTGGGCGCGGGCGGCGGGGTGTTGCTGGTCAACGCCCTCGAACAACTGAGGCGTGTCGACGGCGAGTACGCCCTGATCGCTATCCCTGCCGCACTCGGCCTCGGCGCCGCGATCGTCATCCGGCGGCTGCGATGACGATCTGCTGCTCGAACCATCAAAGGAGATGGACGAATTGATTATCACGCCGGGTCGCGGTCCTGCTCACCACATACCCCCTTGCCACCCTCCGGAACGAGTTCACGACTACCTCGCCCAGGGTTGGTGGCGGCGCGACACCCTGTTGGACCTGTTCGACCGTAATGTCGCCACCCGCGGCGCCCACCGAGCTGTTACCGACCCCCCGAACCTCACCGACCTGTCCGGTCTGGCATCGGAATCGCTGACCTGGCTCGAGCTGGACAGCAAAGTCGACGACATCGCGGCCAAACTCCATACCGGGGGTGTACGAACCGGCGATGTCGTGGCTGTGCTGTTGCCCAACTCGGTCGTGCTCACCGCGACCTACTTCGCGCTGTGGCGCATCGGCGCGATCGCGGCCCCGATGCCCGCCTCCTACCGACGCCACGAGCTGAGCCGAATCGCCGCGTCCTGCGATGCCGTCGCCGTTGTCACCGCGACGGCGTTGCACGATCGCGTACCGCACGAAGAAGCGCTGTCGCTTGTCGACGAAATCGCTTCTCTGCGTTGGGTGTTCGCTTTCGGTGTAGTGACCGATTCGAAAGCCGTACCGCTGGACGGCAGACCCGCCGCACCCTCGGCGATCGAGGAGGTCCGCCGGCTGAACAGGCAACTTACGCGGACCGTGAATGATTGCATCACCATCTGCTGGACCAGCGGAACCGAGGCAGCGCCGAAGGGCGTTCCGCGATGTCATGGCGACTGGCTCGCCATCGGCCAAGCCACTCAGGACGGCCTGCGGACCACGTCGGAGTCGGTGATCCTGGCACCGTTCCCGATGGTCAACATGGCTGGATTCGCAACCTCGCTGTTGCCCTGGCTACTGAGCGGCAGCCACCTGGTGCAACACCAGCCCCTCGACCTGAAGGTCTACCTGGATCAGATCCAGCGCCACCGGGTAACTCATACGAGTATGCCGCCGGCGATCTTGAGCCTGCTGCTGCAGAATCCGTTGCTGCGCAGCGAGTTCGACCTGTCCTCACTGGAGCGGGTCGGGTCGGGCGGGGCGCCGCTTCCACCCAGCGTCGTGCGTGACTGGCAGCTCGAACTGGGCATCGAGGTGATGAACTTCTTCGGATCCAACGAGGGTGTGTGCCTGCTCGGTGTAGCCGCCGACACACCTGATCCGATGATGCGCGCGGAGTACCTGCCCAACTATGGCTCGACCGCCAGATCGTGGTCGACTCCGGTTGCTGAACGGACATCTGTACGTCTGGTCGATGTTGTCAGCGGGGCCGAGATCACGCAGGTGGGAGGGCGGGGAGAACTGCGAATCAAAGGCCCCACCATTTTCGCTGATTACCTACCTGGTACCGCCGCCAGCAGTCCCTTCGACGCCGAGGGCTACCTGCGAACCGGTGACGTTTTCGAGCTGTGCGGTGATTCGGGTGAATACTTGAAGTTCGTCGACCGCAGCAAGGAAATCATCATTCGCGGTGGGATGAACATCGCACCGGCGGAGATCGAGGGCCTGCTCATCGCCGATCCTTCGGTCGCCGATGTGGCGATCATCGGCTATGCCGACCCGATCCTCGGCGAGAAGTGCTGCGCTGTCGTGGTACCCGCACCCGGTTACGAAGTCACCCTCGCCGCCCTGGTGTCGAGCCTCCGTGCGAAAGACATCGCCTCGTTCAAGCTTCCCGAGAGATTGCTGATCGTTGATGACTTGCCCCGCAACCCGATGGGGAAACTACTGCGACGGGACCTTCGTCTGCTGGTCGCCGAGGACGGCCGGCGATGAACGAAGAACCGGCACCCGCCTCGAGGCAAACACCGACCGGTTCGGGTCCGGCGCTGGCCGAAGCGCTGACCTCGATGCTCGAGGGACGTCTACCTGGCAACCTCGGCATGACGGTGCTGCACGCCACGTCCGAGAAAGTGGTCGGGGAACTGCGCGTCCACGAAGGGCTGCTCGCGCCGAACGGGTACCTGCACGCCGCATCGGTTGTGGCGTTGGCCGACACCATGTGCGGGATCGGCACCCGTCTGGCGATGTCCGAGGACACTACCGGTTTCACGACTGCCGAACTCAAGACCAACTACCTCGGCACCGCTCGTTCAGGAGTCATTACCGCGACCGCCACACCTGTGCACATCGGTCGGCGGACCCAGGTGTGGGACGCCACGGTGTGCGCCGACAACGGCCGATCGATCGCCCTGTTCCGCTGCACACAGCTGATGTTTCAGCAGTGAACAGCCAGGTCCGCAACGTCGATCGTCGCGACAAAAGGAAGAGAAGAACATGACCACGTCACATTCCATCGCGGGCGCGGCTCCGATTGCCATTGCTCGACCGGTCGACGCGAGCCAGGAGAACCCCTACCTACTCGGCGTCTTCGCACCGGTGCGAGACGAGTTGACCCTCGACGACCTACCTGTGATCGGCGAGATCCCGAAGGATCTCAACGGCGTCTATCTTCGTAACGGGCCCAACCGCCAGTTCTCCGCACCCGGTCGTTTTCACCTGTTCGACGGCGATGGCATGATCCACGCTGCCCATTTCGAGAACGGCAAGGTCCGGTACCGCAACCGATATGTCCGTACCCAGGCTTTCGAGCAGGAGTCGGCAGCGGGCCGAGCCCTGTGGACCGGCCTGATGGAAAACCCGAAGGACAACCCCGGGGGCAACGGTCACGGACTGGGTATCAAAGACGCCGCCAATACCGACGTCATCTACCACCGCGGCCAGGTCCTCGCGACTTGGTACCTGTGTGGCACCCCTTACGGTGTTGATCCGTTGTCTCTGGAAACCCTTGGCGCACAAGACTTTCTCGGAACCTTCGCCGGGGACATGATGGCCCATCCGAAGGTCGACGAGGCGACGGGCGAACTTCTCTGGTTCGACTACGGGCCGGACCAGAATTTTCTGCGCTACGGCATCATCGGCGCCGACGGCACGCAGACACATCTGACTCGGATCGATCTGCCGGCGCCCCGCCTGCCACATGACATGGCGATCACCGCGAACTATTCGGTTCTCATGGACCTTCCGCTGGTCCAGGACCAAGAGGCTCGCCTGGCCGGGAAGTACCGGATCTACTACGACCGCGAACTCGTGTCACGGTTCGCGGTCATCCCCCGCCACGGGACGGGAGACCAGGTTCGATGGTTCGAGGCCAAGCCTTGCTACATCTATCACGTCGTCAATTCCTGGGAGGAAGGCGAAGAGATCGTGATGGATGTCTGCCGCGTCAAGAATCCCCAGCACCAGACAACTTTCGATCATCCTCTCGCCAGCATGCTGGCCTATATGCGGTTGGACGCGCAGCTCTACCGCTACCGGTTCAACCTGCGCACAGGAACCACCAGCGAGCAGCCTCTGGATGACGCGAATATCGAATTTCCCAGCGTCGACTCCCGCGTCATGGGGCAGCCACACCGCTATTCCTACAGCATGAGCCTGGGCAACGAACCCACCCTGCTCTTCGACGGTCTGGTGCGTTTCGACTCGACCACCGGAGCCAAGCAGGAGCACAAGTTCGGCCCTGGTAGGTGGGGAGCCGAAGCCCCCTTCGCTCCTCGGGACGGATCGACCGGCGAAACTGATGGCTACCTGGTGTGTTTCGTCAATGACGAGGCCGAATACCGCGGTGAGATCAATATTTTCGACGCCGCCGATCTCGAATCGGGCCCGTTGGCGCGAGTGCTGTTACCGCAGCGGGTCCCGTCCGGTTTCCATGCCTGCTGGGTACGTGGTGACCAGCTCGCGCAGGGCACTTCACCCCGACCGGATCATCCTGAATCAACCAGGTCGAGCGGTGGTTCGGATTCCTGACCGACCAGAAGATCCGCCGTGGCGCGCACACGAGTGCGGATCCACCGTTTACCTGGCACTCCCGATCAGCCTGGCGACGACGGGTCGGGTGCTGCGGCGTGGGTCAAACATCGGCCCAGCTGACTGAATGCATTCCGGCGCAGCCGGATTGGCAGCCTGTGCCGACGGCATCCACCGACTTGCTGTTATGGATGCCGCCCAACCAAGCACTCGGCGAGTCGGGTCGGGTCGGGTCTGACCCACACACACTGACCCTCGAGATTTGGCGTGTCGATGCGTCGAATCGGCTGTGCCTACTGTTTGGCGCAGGCGGTCAGGGACTGCCCGTTGAGGTAGAGCTGTTCGGCTAGGCCGATGTCGGTCTCGGTCATGGGTTGGTAGCGCCGTGGTGTGCCGTGTTTGGTGAGCTGTGCGAGGACTGCGTGTGACTGTCGTCCACCGCGGGAGTTCGAGCAGGCCCTCCGGGAAGCCCGGAGTCAGCAGCCCGCAGCAGCATGAGACATGAGTAGTCGGTAATCGGTCTCAACCAAAGCCGGGGCGGTCCAATCTGTCAGAATCCGGCGACCTTTAATTCCTTGCCGACCGCGGCTAATCCGTCGACTATTGACCGGCCGCCGAGTTGGGGCCAACCGGCGCCGGTGGTGCCACGGAGTTGGCCCCATATGTCGTGGATTCTGCCGTCGATATCGGGTGGGAGGGGGACTTGGGTCGGCCCCTCTGGGGGCGCGAAACCGGGGATTTGTAGTTGTCGGCCGATGGCGGCGAGGCCATCGACTATCGTTCGATTTCCCAGTTGGGGCCAGCCGTTTCCGCCGATTCCCATGAACTGGATCCATATTTCCGCGATTGGGTCCAGAACGTCTCCGCCGAGGCCGCATGCGGCTGCGAAATCATCCGGCGAAAGGCCGTCTGCCGAATTCATGTCGCAGTGGCCGAAAGGTGGTGCGCCCTCGGGTAATCCGCCGCCGAAGCCGCGGCCGTCGGTGTATTGGTGGGCGATTTGGCCGGGTAGGTTCGGGTTGCTGCCGTAACCTGCTCCGATGACTCGCAATCCCTCTGGGCGGTCGGGCCACATGCTGAAGAAGTCGCCGGAGTTGGCGTAGCCGATGACTCGCTTCACGCTGCCGAGCCAGTCGGCGAGGTTCCAGTATGAGCGGTTGATGCCGTCCGACTGATCTCCACCGGGGTTTCCACCCGATTCTACGTCGAGCATCGAAATCATCCTCGGGTGCGGGCCGCCGGCCTGCGTGACCATATCTTTGTGGGTATCAACGGATTCCAGCCAGTTCGGCCGCCAGTAGTAGTACACCGTGAAACAGGAGATCCGCCCGGTGTCTGCCGCATTTGCCGCCCAGCTGTAGTTGTCGAAGAAGCGCTCGTCTCGATGAGTCCCATCGTTCGACCGAAGGGAAAACAACCTGTATGGGTAGGAATCATCGACGGCGCGCTGATGCTCGGAAACGTCCGCGAAGAGCGCGTCTACCATTTCATTCTCCTTGTGGGAGACCACCGGCCGAATAGGCGAGTGGCACAAGCGAATTCACCCGATTCTTCAGTTATTCGGACACGGCTCCCCCTGCCCAGTCCCTGCCCTCCGGAACCCGAGTCTGATTACAGGAAGGGGTTTTGGTTGCATTCACGGCGATGGCGAGCTGAACACCGTCAATGCTAGGTCATGTGTGCCGGTAGTTTGCCCCGATCGGCGGTGATTGTCAGGAGGACACCTGCCTCGCCGGTGATGTCCAATCCGCAGGTCCAGTCTCTAAATTCAGGTAGGGCTCGCGACCGCGTCGCGCTGGGCGAGTAGGAAATTGCGTTCGGCTTGATTGTGGGTGCGGGTGATGGCGGCGTCGTAGGCTTGCGCGGCTTCCGCGCTCTTGCCGAGTCGGCGGAGCAGGTCTGCGCGGATGGCGTGGAAGAGGTAGTACTGCTGGAGGTTCAGGGCGTCTACCGCGTCGAGCGCGGATTGCGGGCCGTGTACTTCGGCCAGGGCTACGGCGCGGTTGAGCGAGATGATCGGGCTGGGGGACAGGGTCTCGAGTTGGTCGTACAGGTGCAGGATCTGCTGCCAGTCGGTTTCGGCGGGATTGGTGGCGTCGGCGTGGACCGCGTTGATCGCGGCTTGCAGTTGGTATGGGCCGGGCTGGTTGCGGTGCAGACATTTTCGGACCAGGGCTTGGCCCTCCTCGATCAGTGTCCGATTCCAGAGGGTGCGGTCCTGTTTCGGTAGTGGAATCAATGATCCGTCGGAGGTCGTGCGTGTGGTGCGGCGAGATTCGGTGAGCAGCATCAGTGCCAGCAGGCCCCATACCTCCGGCTCGTCGGGCAGGATCTCGGCGAGTACGCGGGCCAGGCGAATACCTTCGGTGCACAGGTCGGCGCGGACCAGGTTTTCCCCGGATGCCGCCGTGTGACCTTCGGTGAAGATCAGGTACAGCACGGCGAGTGCGGAATTCAATCGGGCGGGTAGCTCGGCGGCGGACGGCACGCGGTATGGGATCCGGGCATCGCGGATTTTGTTCTTGGCGCGCGTGATGCGTTGCGCCATAGTCGATTCCGGGACGAGGAAGGTGTGCGCCAGCTCTGTCGTGGACAGTCCGCCCAGCAATCGCAGCGTGAGTGCCACCTGGGTCGGGCGAGCCAGCGCGGGGTGGCAGCAGGTGAAGATCAGGCGCAGTCGGTCGTCGTAGACCGCGTCCGCTTCGACCGGTTCGTCGCGTTCGTGCAGGAGTGCGGCCTGTGCGTATTTGTCGCGCCCCGCGGCATCGCGTCGCAGCCGGTCCACGGCTCGATTTCGGGCGGTGGTGATGATCCAGCCGGGTGGGCTCGGCGGTAGTCCTTCGACGGGCCAGCGCCGGATCGCGGTGGTGAATGCGTCCTGTACCGCGTCTTCGGCGATATCCACATCACCGAAGGCGCGGATCAGGCTGGCGACGGCGCGACCGTAGTGTTCGGTGAATACGGTCTCGATGGTCGCGATATCGACTGTGGCGGAACCCATTTCAGCCGTCCTGTAGTGGTCGCACCTCGATCGGCAGCGTGACGACGCGGGCCAGTCGCCGGCCCCATTCCAATGCTTGGTCGAGATCGTCCGCCCGGATGACGGTGAATCCACCGATGTGTTCCTTGCCCTCGGCATACGGACCGTCGGTGACCAAGACATCGGAGCCGTCGGCTCGCAGCACGGTGGCGCTGCTCGGCGCGTGCAGCCCGGCCGCGAACACCCATGCTCCGGCGGCCCGCATTTCGTCGTTGAGCGTCTCCAGATCGTGCATGATCTCGGCCAGATTGTCCGGTGGATCGGTGTCGTCGGGCTGATAGATGCTGAGTAGATACTGTTTCATCGCGGCTCCTCCGTCATGCGCCGATACGTGGCGATGATGACACCGGTTGTCGTCGTGACGCTGTCGGCCGGCCGTAGCTCGCCGAGTTCGACGCCGTCGAACAGTCGTTGTCCCGTCCCCAGGGTCAGTGGATGGATTTGCAGCAGGTACTCATCGATCATGCCCGCGCGCATCAGCGAGCGCAGCAGCGCACCGCTGCCCAATACGACCAGGTCCAGATCCGGCCGCGCGCGCCGTAGTTCCCGCACGGTTGTCACGGCGTCACCGGAAAGCAGTGTCGACTGCTGCCATGGCAACGGTTCGGCGAGCGTGCGGGACGCCACGAATTTCTCGGTCTTGTCCAGTACCTCGGTGAACGGATTGTCTTGTTGCTGCGGCCAATACGAGAAAAAGTCTTGGTAGGTCCGGCGGCCCAACAGCAATGCCCGGTCGTGCGAGGCCATGTGCTCGCCGATGATCCGGCCCTGCGTCGGGTCGGCGTACGGGATCGCCCACCCGCCGTACTCGAATCCGCCCCGAGTGTCCTCATCGGCCCGCCCCGGCGCCTGCATGACTCCGTCCAGGGTGAGGCTGACTACCGCGACAATGCTGCCCATGTTCGCTCCTTCCGTGGATCCCGGCACAGCGCCGGGCTCACCCCCTATACGAATGGCCATCGTCGTTTTCGACATCGAAGGTCAGGGATTGCGAGCGCGCCGCTGCCAGGGTGCCAGCAGCGGCGTGCAGGCGCGGTGGACGTCGTCGACGGCTTGTTCGGGGGTGATCTCGGCGGCGGTGGCCCAGGTGAGGATGCCGTAGACCGCCTGTTCGACCAGTCGGGCCAGGCGGCGGTCCTCGGCGGTGTCGCGCTGCAGGCCGGCGATGTCGAGGATGCGCTGGTCCATGGCGAAGGGCGGGTTGTTTAAATCCTGGCATGCGCATCGGTTTGTCGACCCCGATTGTCACCGCGGTTCCCGGTCTCACCTCCGCGTGGGAAAGCACCGCCGGACCCGACGAGTTGAGTCGGGTGGCGGGCTGTGCGGACGAGCTGGGTTTCGACCACCTTACCTGCTCCGAGCATGTGGCCGTTCCCGCCGAAGTGGTGGGCACACGCGGTGGCACCTACTGGGATCCATTGGCCACCTTGGCTTTTCTGGCTGCCCGCACCCGCGACATCCGGTTGGTCACCGCGGTGCTGGTGCTGCCGTACCACCATCCGCTGGAGATCGCGAAGCGGTACGGCACCCTCGACCGGCTCAGCGGCGGGCGCGTGGTGCTCGGTGTCGGCGTCGGTTCGCTGCGCGAGGAGTTCGAGCTGCTGGACGCACGTTGGGCCGACCGCGGCGCGGTCACCGACGCGCGCATGCGCGAATTACGTTCCGCCTGGGGACAATCCGAGGTTTCGGGCATGGTGGTGTCGCCGACCGCGACCGGTACCGGCGTTCCGCTCTGGGTCGGCGGCCGGACCATGCGGTCGCTGCGTCGTGCCGTCGAATTGGGCGACGGCTGGATGCCGTTCGGCCTGACCATCGAACAACTCACGAACCTGCTCGAACGTGTCGACCTGCCCGAGGGCTTCGATGTCGTGCTGTCCACCGGTCACGCCCTCGACCCGCTGGGTGACCCACGCGCCACCGCGAAAGCGTTGCGCCGCTTGGCCGTTGCCGGTGCCACCATCGCGAGTTGCCGCGTCGCCGCCACCTCCGCCGCGCACTACTGCGACCAACTGGCCGCACTGCGCATCATCGAAAGGGACGAGTCATGACGGCGGATCCCATATCAAACCAGCGGTAGAGGTGCGGGGCCCGGGGTTGTAGCTCGTGTGTCAGCGACGCTGCCGGATGTAGTCGGGGGGCATACCCGGTCCGATGGTGGCTTGGATTTCGGTGGGGTTGTGTACTTGACCGCAGTGTTCGCACACCACGTGCTGGGTGATGCCGCCGCCGCACACCGAGTGGGTGTAGAGGATGGGTGGTTCGGTTGCGGTCACCCACTGGTCGCCCCATTCGGTGAGTGCGACCAGTGCGGGTGCGAGTGCCCGGCCCTTGTCGGTCAGTAGGTACTGGTATACGTCGGGTTGCTCGGATTGCTTGTGGCGCACCATGATTCCGGCTTCTACGAAGCCGTCCAGGCGGGATTTGAGGATATTGGTCGCGATGCCCAGGCTGCGCTGGAAGTCGGTGTAGCGGGTCGACCCCGCGAACAGCGCGTCGCGCACGATCAGCAGGCTCCAGCGTTCGCCGATCAGTTCCAGGGCGCGCGCGATCGAGCACACCTGTGCGTCGTAGGTCTTCCCAAGCATGCCGACAAGCCTAGCGCGATCGCTTGCATCATGAAAGCTCGTCTGTTTAAGATCGCTTGCATGATGCAAGTAGATACGGATCGCAATTTCACCACCTCCTTTTCGGTCGACCGGAGTCCCCGTGAGGCGTACGACGCGATCGTCGATGTCAGCGGTTGGTGGTCCGAAGACGCCGAAGGTGTCACCGACCAGGTCGGCGGTGAGTTCGTGCACCGGTACCAGGATGTGCACCGCTGCACGATCCGTGTCACCGAACTGGTGCCCGGCCGCAAAGTCGCGTGGCTGGTCCTGGACAACTACTTCAACTTCATCGAAGACCAGGCCGAATGGACGGGGACCGAGATCGTCTTCGATATCTTCGAGAAGAACGGCGGCGCCGAAGTCCGCTTCACCCACGTGGGTCTGGTTCGGGAGTACGAGTGCTACGAGGTGTGCTCCAACGCGTGGGGTGGCTACCTCGGCGGCAGCCTGCGGAATCTGATCAATACCGGTGTGGGACAGCCCAATCCGAAGCTCGACGGGGATGCCCCGGCCCATCAGAACACCGCCACCGCGCTGCGCGCCGATCGCGCGCCCCAGGCTTCCTGAGCAATATCGGCGGGCCGCCGCCGAGGCAAGGATTCGGTTGCGGCCCTGAGTGTTTCGAGCAAGTCGCCGCCACCCGATCGGCATCGATCGGTCACATATTGAGGACCTCACACACCATGAAATTCAGTATTTTTCTGTCGACCGGTGCCGCTCGCGAGTTCGCGGGCATTCCCGATCCGAGCGAGGCATATGAGCGGATGGTGGAGATCGCTGCACTCGCCGACCGGGTCGGATATGAGTCGCTGCTGGTTCCCGATCATCTGGTGACGATCCCGCCCTCCCGCGACACGCTGTTCGAGTCGTGGTCTGTGCTGTGCGGTCTGGCGGGGGAGACCTCCCGGATTCGGCTCGGACATCTGGTGGCCGCCAACGGTTTTCGCCAGCCCGCGCTCGCCGCGAAGATGGCCTCGACCGTCGATGTGATCTCACGTGGCCGTCTCACCTTCGGAATCGGGGCCGGGTGGTGGGAGCCCGACTTCACCCAATACGGGTTCGAGTTCGGCACCGCCGCCGACCGTTTGCGCATGCTCGATGAGGCGGCGCAGATCATTCTGAGCATGTGGACGCAGGAGGAAACCACCTTCAACGGTGACCACTACCGGATCACCGGCGCGATCAATGAACCGAAAGGTGTTCAGCGCCCACATATTCCACTGCTCATCGCCGGCGGTGGCGAGAAGGTAACCCTCCGCCTCGTCGCCAAATACGCCGACGCTTGCAACATAATCGCCTCTCCCGAAGACGCCCGCCACAAATTCGCCGTACTCGCCCAACACTGCGCCGACCTCGGCCGCGACCCCGACACCATCACCCGGACCCTCCAAACCCCCGCCATAATCGCCGACACCGACCAGCAGGCATTAGCCCTCATCCCGCCCGCCCTCGATGCCGCGATCCCCTTCGACTTCCGCACCCACGGCCTGATCGGCTCACCTGAAACCATCGCCGCTCGCATCGCCGCATTCGAGGCCGCCGGTGTCGAAGAACTGGTCATCTACTTCGCCGACGCCACCAGCCTCGAACAGGTCGCCTGGTTCGCCGACCAGTTCCTCACCGAATCATCCACCGCCACAATGAAGTAACAGGAGCGACGTGGTACTCCGCCGACCCGTGGCTCCGCAGTTTCCGGAATAGACCGGACCGTCGAACCCTGGATAAGTCGGTACGGGCGTAACGGCCATTCCTGCCGCGGTACATAAGTTTGCTGGTCGATTCCTGATCGAAGGTTTGCCGCCCGGGGTTAAAGTTGGCCTGCTCTGCATGACCACGTTTCCAGCACTCGCTGAACGGAGAGTTATGGGATATCGGACGGGTATCGCGGTGTTGGTTACGACCTTGGGGTTGGTCGTTGCAGGGTGTAGTGGTTCATCGGACTCCGGGATTGGGGGGACGAGCTCGTCGGGTGGGGTGCGGGGGGAGCCTGCTTATGCGGCTGCGCTCCGGCCGGTGATTACGCAGCTCATGAAGGACAATGTGATTCCTGGGGCGGTGGTGGTGGTGAAGTCGCCGATGCGGGGGGATTGGACTGAGACGTTCGGGACCAGGGCTCTGGGGACGACCGAACCTATGGTGGTGGATGACTACTTTCGGATCGCCAGTAATACCAAGACCATGACGGCTACCGTTATTCTGCAGTTGGTGCAGGAGGGGAAGTTGGCGCTGGAGGATCCGGTTGCCAAGTACTTGCCGGATGTGCCTAATGGAGAGAATATCTCGATTGCTCAGCTCGCTGAAATGCGCAGTGGGCTATACAGTTACACGGCTGATCGGGAATTCAACGCGTCGTTGGACAATGATCCGAACAGGGTGTGGACGCCGGAGGAGTTGCTGGCGATCGCGTTCGCGCATCCGGCGCAGTTTCCGCCGGGGGAGCGGTTCGATTACTGCAATACCAACTTCGTTCTGCTCGGGCTGGTGATCGAGAAGATTACGAAGCTGTCGGCGGCGGAGAATTTTCAGAAGCGGATCTTCGAACCGCTTGCGCTGAAACACACTTCGCTGCCTGCCGCGTCGGATGCTTCGATACCCGATCCGCATCCACGGGGGTATGCGTTTGGTACCAATGTGTCCACCATCGATACGTTCGCGCTGCCGCCGGCGGAGCAGGCCGCGGCTCTGGCGGGCACTTTGGAACCCACGGACGCGACCGATGAGAGTCCGTCGTGGACTTGGACCGCGGGTGGGGCGATTTCGACGGTCGACGATATGGTCACCTATGTGAAGGCGGTCGTCGGGGGCGGGTTGCTGGACGCGAAGACGCAGCTGGTCCGGATGGACAGTATTCAGGCGATCGATCCGGCCAAGCCCGAGGTCGCCGGATATGGTCTCGGCATTGTCCGATTCGGTCAGCATCTCTTCGGACATGACGGGCAGATACCGGGGTTCATGACCTTCATGGGCCATGACCCCGACTCGGATCTCACGATTGTGGTCGCCACGAATCTCGCGACCGTGCCCGCGGGTGAGGGTTCAGCGCTGGTGCTGGTCAAAGGTATGTTACCGACGTTCTACGGTGCCTTCGCGGTGCCAGGTGACCCCGCGAACCCCGGTGTGAAGGCCTCACCCAGCAGTGCTCCGGCCACCACGGGCAGATGACCGACGTAATCGTCGCGGGCGCAGGGCCGACCGGTCTCACCACCGCGATCGAGTTGCGCCGCCGCGGAGTGGCCTGCCGGATTGTGGATCCGCTGCTCGAACCCCCGCAATACGCGAAAGCCGTTGGCATTCAACCTCGTACGCTCGAAGTGTTCGAGGGAATGGGTGTGCTGTGTCAGGTGCTGGACGCGGCGATCCAGCTGCGCGGCCAAATTCTCTACGTCAATGGTGCTGCGGCCGGGCGGCTCGACCTGTCCCTGCCGTCGGATGTGCCATTCGAATTCGTCGGTTTACCGCAGTACGAGACCGAGCGGATTCTGCGAGACCGGTTGACCGCATTGGGGACCACGATCGAACGCGGTACCCGATTGGACCGGTTCGAACAGGATGGCGACGGCGTCCGCGCGGTATTGGCAAGTGCGGAGGGTGAGGAGACGGTCCGGGCTCGCTATCTCGTCGGCTGCGATGGCGCGCACAGCATTGTCCGCAAGGGGCTCGGGCTGACCTTCGAGGGTGCGGCGTTCGCCGAGCAGTACATGCTCGGCGATGTCGAGGTGGATTGGTCGCTGCCGCCCGGGTACGGCGTCCGTTCGACGCATCAAATCGACGGTGTCACAGACGATTTGCTCGTATGCATCCCGCTGCCGGGCAGGCACCGCTACCGCGTCTCGATGCTGGTGCCCGCCGACCTCACGAGCGCTCCGGCGGCGACCGGCGACAGTATCGAGCACGGTTTCGAATCCGGGCGGCGACCGGAACTCTCGCATCTGCAGGCCGTGCTGGACCGGCTCGCACCCGAGCCCGCGCACGCCTCGAATCTGCGGTGGTCGTCGATCTTCCGGGTCAGTCACCGGATTGTCGATTCCTACAGTCGCGGTGCGGTTTTCGTCGCCGGCGATGCCGCGCACATTCATCCGCCGACCGGTGCGCCGGGGCATGAATACCGGGATCCAGGACGCGCACAATCTCGCCTGGAAGCTCGCGCTCGCCGTCGAAGGTGTGGCGGCCACCGGCCTCCTGGCCAGTTACGACGCCGAGCGCAGACCCGTTGGCGAAGAGGTGGTCGGCCGGACCGTGCGCAGTGCCCGCGAGGGCATCGGCGCGGATTCGACGGACCCGAATTATGTGATCCGCCGCGAAGCCCAGTTGCTGATCGATTACGACGCAAGCCCGATCGTCGCGGGGACAAGCGACCAGCCGAGGCCGGGCACCCGTGCACCCGATGCCCGTGGCCTCACTCGTGACGCCGTCACCTTCGACCTGCGGTTGTTCTCATTGCTCGGCCGGATCGACCACACGCTCCTGTTCTACGCGGGCGAATCCACCACCGCCGCCGACCAGCGCGACTGGGAGCAACTCGCCGCCGCAGCGTTCGCCGCCGCATACGATCATCTCGATGTGTATCTCATAGCCGATCCGAAAGCCGATGTCGCCGAGACGATTTCGCCGATCATCCGCGATACCGCGGGCGATTTCGCCCGCGCCTATCACGCACGGCAGGGCTCGATATTCGTCATCCGCCCCGACGGTTATCTCGGATTCGCCCAGCACGCACCGCGCGAACCCGATGTCGTCGAATACCTGAGATCGACGTTCGGCTGACGCCGTCCAGGGCCCACCTTCACGAAGGTGGGCCCTGTTTCGAATTACGTCCGGCTGCTAGCCCGATGCGCTGCTGGCGGACCCCGAATTCAGGGTGCTGTGCGGCAGGCGCAGGGTGGCGTCGGGAGCGCCGGTGCCGTTGTTCGGATCCACGCCGTTCTCATGGGCGTACGCGCTTTCGCCGGGCGCCGCCTGAACGGTGGTGATGTATTTCCACAATCCGTCGACGAGGGCACTGCCACCGCCGACGAGCGTGCCGAGCAGGCTACCGCCGGCGGCGAACGCGCCGATTGCCGCCGGTGCCGTAGCCAGGCAGGCCGGGCCGACCACCAGACAGGATCCGAGCCCGATCACGGCGCCGACCAGCGCGCCCAGGATTGCCCCGCCGAGGCCGCCCAGCAGCGGTCCGATGGTCATTTTGGAGGCGAGGTCAGTGGCGGCGAGCTGATCCTCCATCGGGGAGGCCACCGCGCGAATGCCGGTGTCGGGGGTGAGGATCAGCGTGCGACCGTCGGCGGAGATGTGTTGCGCGATGGTTCGGCGCTGTCCGTCGAGCAGGAAGGCGAGGGGTACGTCGAGGAGTCGCTGTCCGTCGGTCGCGTTGATTGCCACCGACGCACCGTCGGCGTCGAGTGCGAAGGTGGCGTGCTCGAGGGTGGTGACCACCGAATCGGAGACGACGGCGGCACGGTAGCTCACCTCTTCGTGTGGTTCGGCGCTCGCTGACGCCGCGGCCACCGTGACGGCGGTTGCGCACAGTGCGGCGGCGAAAGCTGTTCTGGGACCGTTCATTTCGGCAAGTACTCCGGTCTAGTTCGGCGCGGCGGCGGAGGCGGCGTCGGCCGCCGGAATCCCGGGCCTGCCCTGAAGATTCGGTGCGTACTTGCTCGTTCCCGCGGCCGAATTCAGCGTTGTCACATACTGATACAGCGCGTATGCGGTGGTGGGCCCGCCGCCGACGACCATTCCGACCAGGCCGCCGACACCGCCGACCAGGGCGACGATCGGCAGTACCGCCACGACACAGCCGATGCTGATCGCGATGCAGGCGGCTCCGGTGATGGCGAGTCCGACGCCCACGCCGAGGGCGCCGCCGATGGCGGTTCCGATCAGGCTGCCGACGGAGGTGCCGATGCTGATCGCGTTGATGAGGTCGTTCATGGCCAGCTGGTCTTCCAGCGGCGAGGCGACCGGTTGCAGCGCGGTCCGGTCGACGGCCTGGACCTGCGGAGTCAGGCGCAGTTCGTGGCCGTCCGCGGAGATTTGCTGGTCGACCGGCACACGCTGGCCGTCGATGGTGAAGCTCAGCGGTAGCGAGTCCAGCACCTGGCCCGCGGTATTGCGGATGGCGATCGACGCGGGATCTGCCGAGGCATCGAAAGTGCCGTTGTCGAGGGTGGTGATGACCGTGCCCTCGCTCAGGGTGGCGTGGTATCCGACCTGCGGCGCGGCCGGTTCGGGGGTCGCTCCCGCCGTGGTGGCGCTGATGATGGCGCCCGTCGCGGCGATGGCCGCGGTCAGAGTGGTCCGACGAATGTTCATGTGGTTCCTAATCATTGCGATCAGCCGCTGGCATGGCTAGCAGCGGCGAGTCGCGCACAGCCGGACTCGTGACGTTTTCGGGCGTGACGAAATAGAGCCGGACCCTGCTCGAACGAGGCGAGTAGGGGGGCTCCGGTGGCTCGGAGTGTGCTCGACGTCACGAACGTACCGCGTACTCGCTCGGTGTGCTCGCTAAACTGTGAAACTTATTAGAAGTTTCGAGTTCATGCAGGTGGGGAAGGGATTTCACACTCCATCCACTCGCCAACTAGGCTGCGGGAGACGACTGAACCGACGATCAGGAGATCGAACACAATGGCGCGGACCCGCGACGCCGAAGTGACCGGGCCCGCCAGCCGCGCCCGCATTATCGGGGCGGCGATCACCCTGTTCGCCGCGAACGGCTATCCCGGAACCTCTTTGATCGCGGTCGCCCGCGCGGCCGGGATTTCACAGTCCGGTCTGCTGCATCATTTCCCCGACAAGGAAGTGCTGCTGACCGGTGTGCTCGCCGAAATGGACCGCCAGACACTGGAATCGGTCGATGCCGATCGGGAGTACGAAGGCCCGGCACTGGTGCGGGCATTCGATATCATCGAGGCGATCGTCGCTCGGAATCAGCAGAACCGGGAACTGATCAAGCTCGTACACGTCGGCATCTTCAATACCGACAATGCGCCCGAAGCCGCCCGGGTGTGGGCGCAGGAACGCCTGCACAGAATGCGTACAGACCTGTCCGGCCTGATCGAACAAGCGGTCAGCGCCGGCGAAGCGCGGGCCGACGTCGATCCCGCCGCATTGGCCTCGGTCATTATCGCCACGATCTCCGGTCTGGAGGAGCAGTGGCTCATCGACGATTCGTTCGATATGGTCTCGGCCATTCGCGGCCTGACCGACATCCTGCGCCGAGATCTGCTGAGCAGCAGCCCATAGCGATTCACCATGACTACCGCGCTAATAGTCGAGGGCGTGTTCCGGCTGGCAGACATCCATCGGGGATGGCAGATATCGGACGATGGCGTCGAGCACCGAGATGTCGCCGCCGCTGGGTGGTGTGCGGCAGAGGATCGGCACTATATCGCCGATGCGAGTCAGTGAGCGAATGCGCTGGTGCAGTTGTTCGAGTGGGATATCGCGTAGGGCTTGGAAGGCATTGGAGTCGGGGGTGTCCTGCTCCATTACCGTTTTCACGAGCATCTGGTAGCGCTGTTCGGCGAGTTTCCAATGGGGGCCGTAGATTTCGACGGCCAGGGATTCCAGGGCCCACATGGGCAGCAGGTCGATTACGCCTTCGAAGCCGGCGCCGCTGCCGATGGGAATTTGCAGGGTGAGGGGTACCGCGCCGCGGATGCCGGCGATGGTGCGGACGCAGCGGTCGAAGTCGGCGCCGGGGTGATCGAGTCCGTCGATCAGGCAGAGGCGGGCGACCTGATGGTCGTCGGCAATGCGCAGGATCGTTTCGAGTTGCGGGGCGCGCGGGGTGGCGGCGTGTACGACCGCGATGACGCCATCGGCGACTCGGATCGCGCGTTCGAGGTCGAGAACGGGCGCGTGGCTGGATAGTTCGGCGACGCGGATGGTGTGCTCGACCCGGCTCGCGGACCAGCGGATGACGGATTCCGGGCCGCAGCTGCGGTGCAGGCGGTGGACCACGCGTTTCGTCTCGTCGGGCTCGCCGATAATGGTGACATTGCGGATCGACTGCGGGTCAATAGCTTTGGTGCCCATTGCGTTGCGGTACTCCTCGGTCCGCACCCACGGTACCTCCGGGCGGGTGGCGCTGTGACGGATTTCGGCTCCAAAGTAGAACGTGTTCCTATACCGTCGGGGTTGTGCAGAAAGAACAACGCCCCGCCGTGGCCGACTGGTTCACTGCGGATGACGGTGTGGTGCGTCTTCAGGGAAGTCGCTGTAATGATTGCGGCACACCGTATTTCCCCAAGAACACCCTCGCCTGTCGTAATCCGCAGTGCACGGGTACGCACGACGGCTCCGAGCTGGTCGAATACCTGTTTTCCACGCGTGGCCGGATCTGGTCGTACGCCGATGCCCGGTACAAGCCGCCCGCGCCGTACGTCTCGCCGGATCCGTTCGTGCCGTATGTCGTCGCGGCGGTCGAGCTCGAGGTCGAGCAGATGGTGATTCTCGGACAGGTCGTGCGCGGCCTCACCGTCGATGACCTGGCCGTCGGCATGCCGGTCGAATTGACCTCCGGTGTGCTGTACGAGGACGACGAAGCGGAGCACACGGTGTGGATGTGGAGGCCGGTCAATGACTGATACGAATCGCGATATCGCCGTCCTCGGCGCGGGCATGCACCCGTGGGGTAAGTGGGGACGCAATTTCGTCGAATACGGGCTGGTCGCGGCGCGGGCCGCGCTCGCCGACGCGGGTGTGGACCATCGCGATGTCGGATACATCGCGGGCGCGGACACCATTCGCAACGGCTACCCCGGGTTCGTCGCGGGCGCGACTTTCGCGCAGGCGCTGGGCTGGTCGGGTGCGCGGATCTCCAGCAGTTACGCCGCGTGTGCGTCCGGTGCGCAGGCCATCGCCAATGCTCGCGCCCAGATCTTGGCGGGGCTGACCGATGTAGCGCTGGTGGTCGGCGCGGATACCACCCCGAAGGGCTTCTTCCAGCCCGTCGGTGGTGAGCGCCGCGATGATCCGGATTGGCTGCGCTTCCATCTGCTCGGTGCCACCAATCCCATCTACTTCGCGCTGTATGCGCGCCGCCGGATGGCCTTGCACGGTGCCACCCTCGACGATTTCGCCGCGGTGAAGGTGAAGAACGCGCGGCACGGGCTGAACAACCCGAATGCCCGCTACCGCAAAGAGGTTTCGGCCGAGGAGATCGCCGCCTCGGCCATCGTCTCGGATCCGCTGCGGCTGCTCGATATCTGCGCGACCAGTGACGGCGGTGCCGCGCTGGTACTGACGTCGATGGAGTACGCGCGCAAACACGGTATCGCCGACCCGGTCCGGATCAGCGCGCTGTCGACGGTGACCCCGACCTTCCCGAAGACCGTGGTCGATCTGCCCGATTTCTCGACGGACTCCTCGGTGGCCGTCGAGCCGCAGCCGCGTACCTTCCGCTCCGCCATCGCGCATGCCGCGTACGAAGAGGCCGGAATCGGCCCCGAGGACCTGTCCTTCGCGGAGGTCTACGACCTGTCCACCGCACTGGAATTGGACTGGTACGAGGACATCGGACTCTGCGAAGTCGGCGGTGCCGAAGAGCTGTTGCGCAGTGGCGCAACAACATTGGGTGGCCGCGTACCGGTCAACCCCAGTGGCGGTCTGGCCTGCTTCGGTGAGGCCATCCCCGCCCAGGCCATCGCCCAGATCTGCGAACTCACCTGGCAGCTGCGCGGCCAGGCCGACGGCCGCCAGGTCGAGAACGCCCGCGCCGGTATCGCCGTGAATCAGGGCCTCTTCGGCCACGGTTCGGCAACCATCGTCACCCGCTGAATCGGCGGACCATCGAGCTTCACCCCTCCGAAAACCCAGGCCGTGCCTGGGTTTTCGGGTATCGGCCCCGATCTCGGCAGTGATACTTGCGTGCATGCGAAACGGGTAGGGCATGTTTCCGATATCGAAGGCAAGATGCGAGATGGTTCGAGGTGTCGGAGGGTCCGTATGGGTGTCGAGTCGAAGACTGTGCGCGTATGACTCTCGGTGTCGCCGAAGGGGGTTCAGCGCTCCTGAGGTGAGCCCTGCTCTGTCGGTGGCGGCGCAGTACCCGGAATCGGTCATTGCCCAGGGCAATTGGTGTCGCCGCTGAAAGGTGATCCAGTCTTGGGTGAGTGGCTCGCCGGCCGGCTTGCGCCTACTGCCGGTGTAAAGGTTCGCGTCGAGCAGGATGTCCGCGCGCGGTGCACGTTTATGTGTGAGTTGGATGGCTGCTGCGCAATCTACGTGGCGCTGTCTTCGCTAGCGCCGGCCACTACTTGCCGAGTACACGATTCCAACGTCATGCGTGTTCGCCAAGGACGCTGCTGATTCAACCTGGCCGCATTCGGCTTGAACGAGCAGATCCGTCCGGAGCCGCGGCAGGCTGCGGGTCGAAATACGACGTGCTGGGCCTTCGTCGGACTTGGCCATGACGCCACCACACTCTCAGGTCCCCAAGCGAACCATCGGTTCCATTGTGCAGCATCTGAGCAGTCTGAGATGTGCTGTTGGCCAACAGAGTTGGCTTCACGGCCATCGGACTCGTTCGAGAGCTGGTTGCTGCACGATCTCCGATCATGCTGGGCGGCAATATGATTCGGAGTGCCCAGGGTTAGCGGCAAGGGCTGGGCGTGCGGTGCCGACTATTTCATGGCGGGGGGAGGGAGCGGAGGGGGTCGGCTCGGAAGAGTTCGCCTGTGCTGATCAGGTGGTCGATGATGGCGGGGGTGGGGATGGCGGCTTGGAAGCAGGGGCGGGCGCCTTCGAGGGTGCTGTGCGCTACGGCTACCTGGAGGAGTCCTCGGGAGTGCTGGGCGAATTGGCGGGCGGTGGGGCCTGCGGTGCGGGCTACCCGGTCGGCGCGGGTCAGCCAGGATTCGAAGCTGGCGTAGGGGTAGTGCAGGACCACCGGGGCGGTTACCGCGCCGCTCGCGCCGGTGAAGCCGGTGAAGGTGTGGCGGTCCAGGGGGGCGACGGTGCCGGTCAGGCGGACGGCGCTGCGGACGGCGGGGGTGTCCAGGAAGGGGGAGCGGCCGCTGGTGCGGAATACGGTGCAGGCCGAGAACGGGTTGGTCACCGGGTGTGCCGACGGGACCGCTTCGTGGGCGATGAAGGTTACCTGGCCGGCTCCGGGGATTTGCCAGCGGCGGCGGCCGTCGTCGTAGAAGAGTTCATCGGGGCTCAGGGGGAGTAACCATGCCATGTCGGCGGCGCGCGCGGCGGTGACGGCGACCGCGATATTGGCGATCTCCTGCTCGGTGGAGTCGACCGGCTGCTCGGCGGTCGGGGTGCTGTCACACAGGAGTACGGGGTGGTCGGCGGTGAGGTCTTCGATCGCGGCCCGGACGGCGGGGTCGGCGGCGAAGGCGATAATGAGATCGGCTCGGGCGCAATGGTATTCGAACCAGGAGGCGGTGTCGGGGCGGAGCTCGTCGATGGTTACGCAGATGGCGGTCGGCTCGGCCGCGGGGGATCGGGTGGTCGCGCCGACGCCCCGGTGGACCGCGGTGGTGAGGTCGTAGATTTCATGCTCGAGCAGGTAGTCGCGGTACTCGAGGACGGGGTCCACGCCGGCGGCTCGGGCCGCTGTCAGGTTGGGGCCGCCCACCGGTCTGGTGTGCCGGACCGTGACCGCGTCGATAATGGCCAGGGCCCCGGTGTGCGGGGCGAAACGCGGCCAATGGAAGTCCAGACCCCAACCGGTTTGCGATTTGCCGAAGGTGGGCAGGCAGCGGGTGAGGAAGTCGCGGCTGAAGCAGGGGGCCATGATTTCCACGAAATTGGTGTAGCGCAGCTCGAAACGGCGATCCACCAACGTGATCTCGTGGGTGAAGAAGCTGTCCTCGGTGAGGGCGGGCTGGGCGAGGGACAGCCGGTAGCGGGCGGTGCGGTCGAACAGCTCGTTGATGGCGGCGGTGTCGGTGGCCAGGTCGTCGTCGGGGAGCCAGACATAGTCGTAGCGGTCGATCACCTCGGCCAGGTCCACCGTGAGAACATGTTGCAGCGCAGGCCATTTCGGGCCTTTGCGGTCCAGGCGGGTCACATCGCCGGTGCGATAGCGCATCGGATCGTCGCCGAAATAGCTGACCACGAAATCCCAGTTCCGCGGCTGCGGTCCGGCAAGCCACTGCTCGTGCAGGGACGAGTCGCCCGCGCGCAGCACCACCAGATTCCGGCGCACCGGTTCTGTCGGCATGGCCGGCCGCCTTACGCCGCGTACCAACCCTCGCCCCAAAGGGTTTGGAGGCGTTCGAAATACGCCTCGTACTGGGGGCCGACTACATCGGTGGAGAACTTGCCGATCGCGTAATCGCGGATCGCCTGATAGTCGAGCTTGTCGACCGAGTCCGCGGCATCGCAGAATTCGCGCAGATTACGGCAGCGGAAGCCCTGCACCCCCTGCTGGACGGTTTCGGTGAAGACACCCCAGTCGGTGGTGATCACCGGCGTGCCGCAGAGCATCGCCTCGGCATGCACACCACCGAACGGCTCCAGATACAGCGACGGCACGAAAACCCCACGGGCACGGGACATCAGCTCACCCCGGCGGACATGATCCACCACGCCCACGTACTCGACCACATCGGAATCCGGGACCTGTCCGGCACCCGCGACCACCAGCTTCACACCGAGCCGCGTACACGTGTCGATGGCGATCTGGATACCCTTCGCCTCGACCAGGCGGCCGATGAAGAGGAAGTAGTCGTCCTTCTCGGCGGAGAACGGAAAGTCCTCCACCTCATAGTAATTCGGGATCACGGCGTCGAAGAACCGGCCGCGCGCGCTCATCACCCCGGGCACCGTGGTGCGCGAACCGTAGACCGCGTGCATCCACGCATAACTCTCGAAGACCCGATAGTTGGAGAACACCCCGCTGTAGCCGATGCCGAACTCGACCGTCATCAACTCCGGAAACGTGTCCGCGATCGACTTCTGACAGCTGCCGCCCAGCACGCCGATGAAATCGCGGTCCTGTTTGCGCTTGGCGATCTCGGTGACCGCACGCTCATTGGTCGTCAGCCAGTGCGGGTCGTAGGGGTTCCAGGTGAGATTGTTGAGTTCCTTGTAAAGGTCGTTGCCGCCGAACCATTCGGCCTGCTCCGCCTTCGTGGCGATGGTGACGAATTCGGTGCAGGCCGCGTCGTTCTCCTCGCCCCCGTACAGGAAGACCTCGTGACCCAAACCCATCATCATGTCCGCGAAGCGCCGGTTCTTCTGGGTGTACGCGCACGGCTGATAGTGCTTGGTGGTCTGCGTGTTGGGCAGGTTGACGACGTGAAAACGCATGGGAGGGTTCACATTCGGCTCGAAGGGTCGGGATGCGGCGCTGGCTCAGCGGTCGATGATGGGCCGGACCGACAGCGGATCCTCGCCGACGGCTTCGTCCAGATGCTCCTTGCCGTCCAGGTAGGCGGCGCGTTTGCGCTCCTTCTGCTGGCCGGCCTGGGCGCCACCCATACCGCCGCCCATCGGCATACCGCCCATCATGCCGCCCATGGGCATACCGGAGGTGACGGCCGGGCCCGCGCGGCCACCGGCCGGATCGGTCTGCGGCGGCATACCGGCGCCGGGTGCACCCGCACGGGGAAACAGCTTGTCGTCCAAGGGATTCGGTAACCCGGAGGGGCCGGCGCCGCCACCACCCGCGCCGCCGCCGACGCCGGCCGGGTCCATATTGAATCCGAACGGGCCGGACGCGCCCCACGGACCGCTGGCCAGCCAGGGGCCGGTGGTATCCCACGGACCGGAGACGCTCAGCGGGCCGGTCGGCATTCCGGAACTCAACTGCTGCAACATATTCGCCAATGTCGACAGCGGTCCGGACGTGCCACTCAGCGCATCGGCTGGGCCGGTCGGAGCCGAATGGAAGGCCAGCGGATCGACCGGGCCGGTAGGCGAGGACGAGAACGGATTGCCGTGCGGCATGCTCGCGGAGGGTTTGGTCGGACCGCCGCCACCACCGCTACTGCTGCCCTCGCCGCCACCGCTGCCGCTGCCGCTGCTGCCGCCGCCATCGCCGCTGCCTCCTCCGGTTCCGTCGCCGCTGCCTCCGCCGCCGTTTCCGCCGCTGCCACCACCACTGCCTCCGCTGCTACCGCCTCCGCTCGGGCCGCTGGTGCTCGGGTCGGTGAATGCGGGAACCATCCCGGCCAGGATCGCGAGCCCGTCGACATAGCCTTTCGCGCCGCCGCCTTCGTGACCGTCCCACCAGGTTCGGACGGCGGCCAGGTCCTTGTCCGCAGCCCAGCCGTTGACCTTCTTGATGGAATCGTCGTCATTGAATGTCATCTGGCTGTACCGCGGCAGATGGCTGTAGCAATAGAGACCGAAGTCGCCGGTATCGGCCAGCACCGTCGACACCGCCAGGATTGCCTTCTGCAGGTCTTTTCCCGCGGCAATGTAGTTGTCGAGATATTTGACCGCGTTCTCGGCGCCCGCACCCTGCCAATTCTGATTCTTGAAGACGGCCCGGTTATTCGTTCGGAACGACTCTACCGCCTCGCCCCAGATCGACCCGATCTGATGCCAGGTCCCGGCCAAATCCCAGATGAAACCGTCGGCCCGCTCGAACATGTCGGCGATATTCGCGAAATCCTTCAATACGAAATAGCTGCCACTTTCGATGGTCGGCCCGATCGCGTCCTTGGCACGCGGGTCGAAGCCGGCTCCCGACCCGCCCCCGCCGCTGAATGTGCCGTTCATCCACTCGCCGCCGGAGATCCGGTGCGATTGCGCCATCGCACCGGTCGCACCGCCGAATTCGTTCGCACCCGGCGTGGTGAAGGTGACGGCACTCTGGCCGTCGGCGGCGCTGTACTGTTTATCCGCGTTGATGAACGTATTGGCCATATCGGTGATGATCGCCTGATGATTCTTCAGGACGTCGACGAGGTCGATCGTCGAATTATCATGAATCTTCTGAAGCAGCATCCGCATACTGGCCAGGACCGTGGTCTGGTTGTGGTTGTTGTACCGCCAGAACCCGTCGTTCGCCAGGTCGATGAATCGCGCCCATTTCAGGTCTTCGATCACCTTGATGAGACCCAGGACGACTGCCACCAGGTCCTCACACTGTTTGTTGAGCGCGCGCAGCGAATCGCTGTCGACATTGAGGAGTTTCAGTTTCCCGTCCCGGGCGCTGTTCAACAGACCAGGCCAGCCGGTTCGGTCGTTACCGGTCGCTCCCGACTCCATCGTTCACCCACCGCTCTTCCGCTCGCTGCCTGATACCTAAGCACGCCGGAATTCATTTCTCGACTTCGGAGCATTCGCACCGACGATTGGTCACCAACGGTTCACCATCGAGGGTCGCCGTCCGTGAACGGAGGGTGTACGGGCCCTTCGGCCATTGTCGCGGCGGATGCTTGTTCGGCACGGGGGTGCTAGAAACGGCGAGGCGGCGCAGTGGAGTTGAGGGTAGGAGCACGATGGCAGCGACCGGTAGTGATCAGACCGGCTGGCCCGGTCTGTTGAACAACGCCCGGGACGGGAAGCTGAAGCTCCTCAATGTGGATAGTGCATCCCTGCAGGCGCTCAACGGACAATGCGAACAGCTGGCGGGGACCGTCCTGGGTCTTATCAAGGTGATCAAAGACCTGAACTGGGAGCGGTTCATCAATCTGGCCAATGACGGGTTCTGGCGGTACAACAACCACAATCAGACCACCGTCCTGGCCAGTATGCGAATGCTGTTACAGAAGATTCACGATAATTCGACCATCGACCTCGTCGACGCGCTGCAAGGCCATCAGAAGATCATCACCGATATGGCCAATACGTTCATCAACGCGGATAAACAGTACAGCACCGCGGACGGCGGCAGCGCCCTCACCTTCACCATGCCGGGTGCGACGGAATTCGGCGGCCCGACCGGTGCGATGGCGCAGTCGCACCGGATCTCCGGGGGCGAGTGGATGAACGGCACATTCAATGGCGGGGGTGGGTCCGGCGCGGGGTTCGACTCCCGTGCCAAGGACGCGATCGGGCCGACCATCGAAAGTGGCAGCTATTTCGTGCTGAAAGATTTCGCGAATATCGCCGACATGTTCGAGCGGGCCGACGGTTTCATCTGGGATTTGGCCGGGACCTGGCATCAGATCGGATCGATCTGGGGCGGGGCGGTCGACACGTTCAGGAGCAATAACCAGGCCATTTTCAAGAAGCAGAACTGGGAAGGCGCCGGCGCGGAGAGCGCTGTCAAATCCCTCGAAAACTACATTACTTCGGCGATCGACCTGCAGAAGGCGATTCTGGCGGTGTCGACGGTGCTGGCCGATACCGGCGACTTCGGTCTCTATTGCTACGGCCATCTGCCTAGGTACAGCCAGATGACATTCAATGACGACGATTCCATCAAGAAGGTCAATGGCTGGGCCGCGGACAAGGACCTGGCCGCGGTACGAACCTGGTGGGACGGTCATGAGGGTGGCGGCGCCAAGGGCTACGTCGACGGGATCACGATTCTGGCCGGGATGGTTCCCGCTTTCACCGACCCCAGCACCGTCGGCCCTAGTGGCGGCGGTGGTACGGGAGGAGGTACCGGAGGCGGCACCGGTGGGGGTACCGGCGGAGACGGACACGGCGGCGGCACCGGCGGGAGCGGTGGTGGCACCGGCGGTGGTGGCAGCGGTGGCGGTGGCGAAGGCAGCGGCGGTGGGGAAGGCAGCGGCGGCAGCAGCGGTGGCAGCAGTGGCGGTGGCGAGGGTAGCGGCAGTGGCGGCAGTGGCGGGGGCGGCCACGGCGGTGGTAGCGGTGGTAGCGGATCCTCGGGCCATCCCGGGCACGGCACCGGCCCCACCGGTCCGAGCGGGATCGGCGGCAGTGGTGGCAGTGGCGGCACCGGGGGACTCTCCGCGTCGGAGGTGCTCAGCCTCTTCTCCGAAGTGCTGCAACTCATTTCGTCGGGTATCCCGACGCTGGTGCAGCTCGGCAACCAGCTTGCCGCCCAGCTCGGTCCCGGATTGCAGGCCCTGGCCAAGTCGGTCGAAGACGGTTCCAAGACCGTGAAGCAGGCGATGGACGACGCCACCGAGCACATTGTGGAGGAGTTGCGCGAGATCGAGGAAGGGTTGCTGCCCCCGGGTGCGACCGGCCCGGTCGAACTGTCGTTCGCGCTGCTGCCGGGCGGTGTGCCGGAGGAGCCGATCGTGGCCGGGCGGGCCGGAATTGGTCAATCGGAGTCCTTCGAGGACTTCACCACCGCGGGATTCAACGGCAAGCCCGCCGGTGCGACATTGCCGGGCGCGACCGGCGTCGGAGTGGAGGGTGAGCAGTAGTGGAACGCACCTGGCGGCTGAGTGGTCTGGAGTACCTGGTGATGCGGGAGCGGCTCGTCGGCCGCAGGAACAACTGGCCGTTCGCCTTTCGCTCCGATATTCGCGGGTTCTATGACTTCCAGTTCAAGAAGGCGCGGGTGTGGGGTGAGCTGCAGGCCGGGTGGGACCCCGAATTGGCGGAGACACTGGTGAAATCGCTGCAGGCCGATGTTCGACTGGTCGTGCACGCCGAGGATCGCCGGCTGCCGGCTGCGCTCGCCGAGCGAAAGGTCATGGTGGGCAAGCGGTTCGGTGATCGTGCCGTGCTGATCCAGGGATTTCACACCGATACGGTGGACAGTCACGACGAACTAGAGATCACCGAATGCGCGGCGTCCGCACTGGCCCGGCTGATAGTCGAGCGATTGCCGCCGACGGAGGCCGGGACCGAACCTCGGGTGGAGTTGCTGAGCCCCGGCGAGCAGCACTTCGATCACTATCACGGTCGTAGCTCGCTCTACGACGATGACGAAGGCGATGTCGACACCCGGAGCCTGCGCTGGCAGGCGGCGGCGAAGGGAATGGTCGGCAGCATCCTGATCACCCAGGGCCACTCCAGCTTCGGGCCGCGCGGACAGGTCACCAAGGGGATCTTCTGGGAGGACCATCCCGGGGACGGCCGCTACGTCATCGATCTCGAACCGCCGATGGCCGCCGTCGCGACCGATGCCGACGGGCTGTGCAAGCTCATCGACCGGCAGTGCGGTGAGGTGCTGCTGGTGCGGGAGGACGAATCCCGCCGCGGCGTCGCCCGGGAGAGCGTGTACGACGATGGCCGGTAACGGATCCAATGAGCGGCTGAAAACCGAAGTGGCACAGGTGCTCGACGATGTGCACCAGCTCATCAACGGGTTCGCCGATGCCCGGCGGCGGTACGGGGCGTTGACGGCTACGGCCTCGGTCGAGCGGGAGCGGATTATCGTGACCGTCGATGCCTCCGGGGCGGTGACCGCAGTCGACTTCGCCGAGAATGTGGACGATCTCGGCTACACCCTGATCGCGCGCGGTACCGTGCGGGCCGCCCAGCAGGCGGCGAGTGAGGTGAAACTCCGGGCCGATGAACTGCTGGCACCGCTGCGGGCCGCACAGGCGCGACTGCCCGTGCTCGCGGATCTGATCCCGGGGATGCCGCGCGAGCCGCAGGTCGCACCGCCCCCGCCGGCCCTGTTGACCCCGCCCGGCGAGCGGGACGCCGGCCTCGCGCCCGAGCCGGCCTGCGACGACCCGGCCGCGGAGATCGTGCGGCTGCAGGATCGGCGGGCCGAGCTCTACGGCACAGGCGCCGCCGAGGGCCGCCGCGTGCTCGCCGCGGTGAACGCGGATGGCGTCCTCATCGACCTCAAATTCTCTTCCGGCATAGGCGATCTCGACTTCGACGAGATCGCCGACGCGGTGACGGCGGCATCGAGGGCGGCGGTGGCGGAGGTGGCGCGGATGGTCACCGCGTTGTTCGCCCCGCTGCTGCGCACGGACGCCGCATATCCGGGACCGGCCGCGACACTGGCCGGTATCGAGCAGCTTCGCGACCAATTGCGCTGACCCGCAGCGGTATTCATCTTTTCAGCAGGTGGGAGTCCGATATGGCAGTCGACCCGAACGTCTCCGACAACACGGCCTGGGCGACCCTGCCCGGAAACGGGGAGCTGATGCTCTCGGCGGGCATCGCCGAGAAGTGCGCCCGGTACGTCGAGGATATGTTGAATGTCGTTGTCGGCGTCCATACCTGGGTGCAGCAGAACGCCGCACTGGCCAGTCCGGTCATTGCCACGCCACTGGTCTCGGCGGACCTGCTGCGCACCGTGTACCTCGTGAAGATCGGCACCGAGTTCATGGAGCGCATGGACAGGCACCGCAACATTCTCGTCGATATGGGCAACACCTTCGTCGCGGCCGGCAAGCGCTACGAGCTCACCGAGCACACCTCGGCGGTGAGCTTCGACGGCATCTCCTTCGACAACCCGGTCGGCACGCCGCCCAGTGGCGCGCCGAAACCCGTTGCCATACCCACACATCCGCGCAAACCGAAGTCGGGTACACAGTTCGACGGCTATTCGTTCGGGCCGGAAATGGGCTCACAACTCGGCTGGCAGACGCTGTATCTGGTCGGCAATTCGATCGAGTCACAGGCCGTCGCCAATGCGGGCGGCGTCTGGTACTGGCTCTCGCAGACCCTCGACACCGGGTTCGAAACCCTGCGATCGACGATTTCGTCGGCCTCGGGAGAGTGGATCGGACAGGGCGCGCAATCGGCGATCCTGGCCACCAACCAGTACGCGGGCGCCTCGCAGCAGCTCACCGGCGATATGAACCTGCTCGGTGACTCGCTTGTCTACACCTCGGGCTGGCTCCAGCAGACCAAGAACGGTATGCCGCAGACCCCCGACGCGCCGCCCGCCACCACGCCCGAGCAACAGGCGCAGAACCAGAGTGATCTCATCGAGTACCAGGACAACTTCCAGACCTACTACTCCGAGAATTACACCCACGTCACCACTCATATCGTGGCGCTGCCGCAGCCGGACCAAGTGACGAGCCCGGCGGACGATGCCGGGGACCCACCGGGAGATGTGCCGGCCCAGCCCTTCACGGACGGTGACACCCCGCCGGACGGCGGCCCGTCGCCCGACAATACGGGCGGCGACTCACACAACCCGCCCTCGGACAACGGCGGCGACGGCGGTGGCGGCGGGGGTGACACGAACCCCGGCGGGCACTCGCCGTCGAACGGGGAAACGCCGTCGAACGGCAATACCCCGCCGGGTTCGCAACAGCCCGGCAGCTCCGAACCGCAGTCCGGCACACCGAGATTGCCGACCTCGACCGAGAACAACCCGGCGCTGACCGATCTGTCGACCAAACCGACGGAGGGGGTACCGGCCATCCTCGGCGCCGTGCCGCCCAATCTCACCGCCGGTGCCGGTCCGCTCGGCGGTAAGGGCGGCTTCGGCGGCCGGGGTGGGCTCCCCAGCCTGCTCGCGCAGCGGCCGGAGGCGAAGCTGTTCCCCCGCGCCACCCTCCCGCCGCAGGCCGAGATGTTCGGCCGGGCCGGGCCGGGTACCGGGCGCGGATCGGGCTTTCCGATGGGCGGCGTACCGGGCCAGGTGCGCGAGGAGGGCAAGGAGAAGAAGAAGTCCGAGTATCTCAACTCCGACGAGTATCTGGATGAGGCGCTCGGCGGGCCGGGACGCGGTGTCAAACCGGTGCTGGATAGATGAGTCGCACCTGGGATCTCACCGATGTCGAACTGATCGTGTTGTGGGACAAGCTGTTCGGTGACCGGCTGCCGGCTCCGCTGTTCGCGCTGTATCGCGGTGCGAATACCGAGGATTGGCTGCGCTCGGCCGCCGCGGCCTGGACCGGGGTCCGGGAAGACGGTGAACTGCACGCTGCTCTCGGCCGGGTCGCTCGCGCCGAGGTTCGGGTGGCGGTTCACGCCGTCGACCCCCGCGATCCGGACGACGCCGGCGGTCCGATTCGGATACTCGGTGGCCGGCAGGGTGCGGTGGCCACGCTGATCCGCCAGCTTCCCGGTGAAACCATTTGGCACAGTGGCGGATACGTGGTCAGTACCGGTGATGCGGACCGGCTCGCCGGAGCGGTCGCGGGGGCGCTGCCCGCCCGGGATCCGGGGCGGCTCCCGGACACGCCGCTGCTGACCGCGGCGGGCGACAGCGCGGACCACCACTACGGCCGGTCCCCGGCGGATGCGGACTATCTGGACGCCGAACGCCGCAGCGCGGCCTGGCTCGCGCGCCCGGCCGAACTACTGGGTGTTGTCGAAACCTGTATGGGCAGTTCTATTTTCGGACCTCGCGGGGTGAACCCATATCGGGTGGTCTGGCGTGATCTGGTCGATGACGGTCGGTACGCCGTCACCGCCGCCGCCGTGCCCGTCGCGACCGCGGTGGACCGCCCGCGACTCGCGGCCATGATCACCGCCGATATCACCAAAGTGTTGCAGACCATGGAGGACGAGCGTTGTGCCTGAGCCCCGGACAATCCACGAGCACCCGGTCTACCAGGGCGTCGACCCGGAACCGGAGCTCACCATCGACGCCGGAAACGCCGCGTCACAGGATGATTCGTCGTTCGAGACCTATTCGATCGGCGAAGCGTCGCTGCGCGGCGGTGAAATCGTGGTGACCGCAACCGATTCCGGCCTGCCGCTCACGGTGCGGGTCTCCTCCGGCCAATTGCGCCGCGATCCCGATGCGCTCGGAGCCGACCTGCTGCGACTGTGCCGACTGGCGGCCGCCCGCGCCGGGCTGCGCCGCCGGGCCTACCTGAGCGAGCTCGGACTCTCGGACGAGGCCATGGCCCGACTGGGTCTGCCCACACCCGCGGCGGTCGAACAGGCCGAACTCGCGGACGAGGCCGAACGCGAATATGAGCCACGCAGCTGGCTCGAACAGGACGGAGACAAGTGGTGAGCCAATTCGACGCCTTGGAGGCCGCTGCCCGAACGCAATTGGGCCGGATACAACAGCTCAGCACCGATCTGGACGCCATCCAGGTCGAGCACTCCGACGACGACGCGACGGTCACCGTATCCGTCGACGGCGCCGCCCGACTGGTGGATCTGCATCTGTCCGAAGGCATTTCGCGGATGTCGCCCGCGGAGTTCGAGCGCGCCGTGGTGCACACGGCCGCCGCCGCCGCGCGTAACGCGCTCGCGCGGCGCGGCACGCTGATCGAGGAATTCAACGGATAGGTGAACGGAAAGCTCTGCGGCGCCGCGCAATCGGCTCGCGTGCCACGCTGACCAGCGCCATCGTCCGCCAGGTGAACAACAGGAGCTGCCGAATCGCGCAGCACTTGCGGACCGCGACCCGCTCATTACCTTTCACGGTGAACCGTGCAGGTATCCAGTTCGCAGAACAGCCCCTAGGAGGGTGCCGCGATGAACGTTCTCAATGTGCAGCCGCAGACATTCCGGCAATACGGCGAAATTTCCGAGGGCATGGCGGCCATCATCGCCGTCGCCGGAGCCGTCGATCAGGCCGCGAGCATCGCCGCCGCGGTACCGGTCTTCGGATTGATCGGCCAGGACTTCCTGGCCAGCTTCGCCTACGCCCAGGCCAATCACGTTGCGGCGCTGACGGATTTGGTCGACACCTTCACCACGACCGCGATGACCTCCCGGGTGGCGGCCCTGTCCTACGAGCAGACCGAGCGCAACAGCGTGGAGACCTTCATGTCGCCGGCGAACCTCTGACCATGAACACCGCCGAAACCCTCGCGGCGCCACTGCATCCCACCGTGCTGGACGCGCTGGCCAACACTCCGGTGGCACCGCTGCTCGGACAGCCGGTCGAGCAGATCCTGGCCGGTATCGGCCTGCCCGCACTACCGCAACTCCCGGCGCTCCCGCCGCTGCCCGGCCTCCCGGTGCTCCCGCCACTGGATCTGGCCGCGCTGGCCAAACCGATCACCGATCTCTTCAGCGGCTTCGGCGATGGGAATCTGAACGCCACCGGCGGCCTCAATCCCCAGACGGTGCTGCAGAACGCGGTCAAGGCCGTCGAGAGCGCGATGCAGTTCGCCTCCCAGGGCATCGCTCTGTTGCAGACCATGCAGAGCACCGGTGCGCGGGCGGCCGCGTCCAGCGCGGCCGATACCCAGCTCACCTCGGCGGCCATCTCCACCCAGGCCGCGGATATGCACCTCACCATGGGCGGAGCCGCGGGCAGCGTGGCCCTCGGTTACGCCCAATTGGCTACGGTGGCAGCGCGATTCGCGCTCACCACGGCGGCGCTGGGGCCGACCCTGGTCACCCCGCCCGGGCAGGCCGCACTGCTCGCCTCCGCGGTGGAGGCGGGGACCGAGGCGGTCACCATCACCACCAAGACCAAGGCGGAGCTGGCCGGGCACTCGGCGAAGATGGCCAAGACCGGCGAACGCGTCCCGTCCCGGCCGCGGACCAAGGGCAAAATCGCACCGGTGACGGCGGCGCAGCACGTGCTGGCCGGGCAGAACCCGGCTCCGAAGCCCGCCAAGACCAACTCGGCCACTTCCAGCCAAGCGGAGTTGCAACAACTGATCTCACAGTTGCAACAGGTGGTGCAGCCGTTGCTGACCGCCGCGAAGCAAGCCGGACAACACCTTTCGGCAAATCCCGTGACCACACCGGCGCCGGTGGATACGCACCCTTTGCCGGTGCTGACCGCCCCCGTCCTCGCGGTGAGCCCGCCCGGCGGATCGTTCGGCGGCGGTGCGGCCACCGATCCGGCCTCCGCGCAGCTCGGCCGCTGGCAGGCCGCGAATATCGCCGGATCGATGACCGGCTCGATCAAGATCGTCGAGGCGCCCACCGCCTTCACCACGGTGACCGAAGAGGCGCTGCCGCCGATGACTCCGGGCGCCGGTGCGGTCGCCGACGGTCGCGCCCGCGGGACCGGGGCCACCCCCGAAGCCCTGGTCGATGCCCGCAACGGTGACGAACTCGTCGGCGGCGAACTCGACGAAATGACGACACCGGTCATCGGCGGTTCGGTGACCGCCGGCCCCGACACCCCGTTCCACCTGTAGAGGAGAAATCCCATGAGTCGCATCGCATTCGATCATGAGCTGGCCCGGCAGGCGGCCGGTCGGCTCGACGCACTGGCCGACGGCCTGGAGAGCGGACTGCGCGATTCGTCCGCCGCGCTGAGCCCGGCCGCGGCCGCGCTGGATCCGGTGTCGCGCCGGACCTCGCAGAGCATCGAGGAGGTCGGCGTGTCGTTCCGGCAGTCCTATCTGGGCGGCGCGGTCGAACTGCGCAAGATCGCGGCCAACCTGCGCTCGCACGCCGATCTGCACGAAGGCGCGGACGGCGACGCCGTCGCGGCCTTCCAACCCCTGATGTAGCAGCGCGGGCGCCTACCGAGACGAGGATCGACACGATGGTCGAAGTGCCGCAGGCCGGTTTCACCGGCACGGTCTGGGACGCGGTTCCCGTCGAGCAGCTCACCCACGAGCTGACGACCGGACCGGGCATCGGCCCGATGGCCGATGCCGGACTGGCCTACACCGCGCTGGCCGCCGGTCTGGGCGCGGCGGCCGCCGAATATCGCGCGATCCTGGCCGTCGTCGGCAATGCCTGGGGATCGCACTCCAACGAGGACGGTCTGGCACAGCTCGGACAGCTGGCCGACTGGCTGGACGAGATCACCACGGCCGCCCAGCACAATGCCGGCGCCGCCGCACAACAGGCGGTCTCCTATGAGATCGCGCAGCTCGCCATGCCGCACCTGACCGAGGTGACCCAGGCCCTGCACACCGCCGAGGACATGATCCGCGGCAGCCTGCTCGGCGCACCACTGGCCGGGCTGCTCGATACCGCCGAGGATCAGCTCGACCAACTGCGTGAGCATGCCGCCCAGGTGATGCGCACCTATGAGGCGGCCAGCGAGAAGCTGGCCGTCCCATGGCAACAGGATCCGGCTCCGGCGGTCTCCGCGGGCGCGGCGCTGCTCGCCGAGCAGGCCCCGACCCTGCCCGGCGCCGGGTCCGAGGGTCCGCCCTCGAATGCGCAGGCGGTACAACAGCCGACACTGCAGCCGGCGCAACCGATCGATCTGTCGGCGCTGCATATCGCCCCGCCGAACCCGACCGTGATGGTCAGCGGCGAACAACTGGTGCTGACACCGGTTTTGCCGACCATCGGGGCCATCGCGCCGGGACCGGTGGCCGCGCCGCTCGTGACGGCGGCACCGGTGTCGGCGGCACCGCCGATACTGCCGCCGGCCACCACCGAATTACGTTCGCCGCCGCCGCTTTCCGCCGCGCGGGCGCTTTCCGCCGCGGCCGGAGAGGTCGGCGACCGGATTGTGGTCGACGCCGGATTCGCCACCGCGCCGGCGGTATTGGGCGGTGCGAACAACCGGGCGGTACCCGTTCCGGACGCCGCCGCGGTGCCGGACCGATGAGCGACGGTCACCATCCGCCGAAAATCGTTGCAGGGCAGGAGTTTCGATGACGACATTGACCAGCGACGCCGTGCTCGCCGTGGCCCATGCGCTCGGCGTGCAGACCTTCCCGGCAGTGCTCGCGTTGCGCCCGGGGCAGATTCGGCACGAACGACTGGTCGCCGCTCGCGCCGCCGTGCTGCCGGACCTGTACGAGCGTGGCGTGCTCGACGACGACGGGAACGTGCTCGACGACGATCTGGCGGCCGCGTTGTCGGTGCTGGCTCGCCCGGAACGCCAACTGGTGCTGCGAATCCGGCGTGGTGACGCGCTGCATCGGGTCTGCCTGGCGCGCCGTGGACTCGACCATGCCGTGGCGATCCGGGTCGGGGACGAACTCGACGTGCACACGGTGTGGGGCGACGAGGATCCCGAGGCGCTGGCCCGGCCGCTGCTGGCCGCGCTCGGGTCCTGCCCGCCCGCCGATATCCCGGTGCTCACCGCCGCGACGGCCGAACTGCAACGCCGGTTCGACGCCGCCGACGCCGGTCACAGCTCCGTCGCCTACTCCCTGGGTATGGCCGAAGCGGACGCGGTAACCCTGGGATCGGCTCTGCGGCAATGGAAGTCGTTCGCCGAGCTGGTCTGTTACGCGCACCGCGACGGCCGGTCCGAACGTTCGCCCGCGACCGCCGCCGTATACGACACGGCGGTGGGCCGCATTATCGGCGGCGGCAGCGTGGCCGCCGACGGACAGGCCTGGACCACCCTCGCCCCGGGCAGTGACCGCCGATTCGCGCATGTGATCGCCGCGCAGATCGAGTCACTGCGCGAAGGTCGTTGGATGCCGTAACCGCATCGCCCATGAATTTCCCCATCGTCCGGAGTCGCATCTCCGGCAATTTCACACATCCATTGTTCGAGAGGTTATCCCATGGCCGGTTCAAATGCGCTTCACCTTGATTTCGCGACTTTTCAGAAGTACGCGAACGACTATGCCGCCGTTATCCCGCCCATCAACAAGTCCGTCGACAATCTGGGCACCTCGGTCGAGCAGGCGAAGGCCGGCTGGGCGGGCGACGCGAATAACGCGTTCACGCGTTTCGCCACCGAGCTGGAAGAAAAGATCCGCAAGGTGAACCAGGATCTGGGACTCGTCTCCGATGCGCTGAATACCGGTGAGAAGACGGTGGCGAACTCGGATAACGAGAGCATGTCCGGATTCACCTCCCTGGCCAGCACCTACAGCTAGTCACCACCCATATTCGAGAACGGACATTCACCATGCTTTACGACCCGACCACCGTCAACAACCTGATCGCCGATCTGACCCAGTACCACACCACCATCTCCTCCGAGCGGGAGAACGCCATGAACGCGGCGAACAAACTGCTCGCCGAGGCGTGGCAGAGCGGTAACGACGGCGGCGGCGCCGGTGCCTTCAAGCAGAAGCACACCACCCTGATGACCGACCTGGACGACCTGCTCCGCACCCTGGCCACCGGCAAGCAGCATGTGCAGGATGCGCTCGACAAGGCCATGCAGACCGACCACAAGGTTGCCAACGACTTCACCTGGTAGCCCCGTTGAAATCACTGTGGGCCCGTCGCCATTCGGCGCCGGGCCCACAGTCGTGCGCTCGCGACTACGCCGGTTGCAGCACGGGCGCGGCCACCGGTTCCGGATCGTTCACGTAGCCGAACTCCTCCTGGGTCGACACCACCTGGACCGCCAATTCCTCGCCCGCGGTACGGATGAACACCTCACCGGTACCGCCCGGGGATTCGATCAGCGCCACATCGGCGTCGGCGATCGCGCCCGGCGATTCGGCGGGGGAGCGCAGATGCACGGCCGTTGCCTCGGACACCTGGCCGGCGGACGCGACGCCGTCATAGACGATCATGGTGGCCGAGGCGGTGTGCTGCGCCCCGCCGCCCGACGACGAAATCGACAGTGCCGCAGGGGAATCGACCGCCGACACCAGGCGGGTCCAGGCCGCCGGACGGGTGCTGTGCACGATCACCTGGGCACCGCCCGCGATCGACCGCAGCACCATCAACTGGGCGATATGCAGGCTGCCCACGATCTCCACCCGCCGCACGGCCGGGCCGAACAACGGTACGGCGACACCGAGTCCGGCGGCGGTCGCGCCGATCACCTGACCGCCACCGTCGGCGGGCACGGTGAATCCGGCCAGCGCGGCGGGCGTTCCGCAGGCGGCGGCCGACGGCTCCAGCTGCCCGCCGTCGAGCAGCACCCGCCGCTGGCGACCGCGTAGCAGCCGCAATCCCAGTTCCGCCGGTGTCTTCTCGGGATCGTGCTGACCCGCCCCCGCGATGTCATGCCGCACCAGCGCGGTCAGCGCCACCGCGTCCCCGGGCCGGCCGGGCGTCTCCGCTTCGATGATCGGCGTCATCCGCAAGCGCAGCAGGGTGGACAGGCCCGGCAGCGACCACACCGTCGCCAGCACCTCGGAGTCCAGCCGCTCCGGCCGGACCGCGTAACCGGCCAGCTCGATGCCACCGGAATCCAGCGAATGCCAATTCTCGGTCCAGCGGCCCGGCTCGGTGTCGTGCAATTCGGCCGCCTCCGCGGCCGCCAGTTCGGCGGCGGTCAGCACCGATACCCGCACCTCGCGTGTGACCAGGCGCGCGGCGACCCGGCGGGTGGCGACCAGTGCCGTCCGAATCATGCCCGGCTCGCCGCCGCCGCGATTGTCGATGGCCTCGGAGTTGTCCAGCGGATCGAAACGCAGTACCAGCCAGACATTTCGGGTCGCCGCGGCGGGGAGCGGTCCGAGCAGCTCCTCGTAGATTCGCACCACATTGTCCGGGCCCCGGGTGCGGACACCGAGGGTGACGATATCGACCGCGGCCAGCCGAATATCGAACTGGGACAGGCAGCGTGCCACCTCCGCGAGCGAGATGGCCGCGCCCGTTCGAATCTCCGCCGCGCCGAGCAGGGTCGGCGTCACCTCGGTCCGGTCCACCCGCAGCATGGTGATCAGATGATCGCCGTCCCAGCGCATTCCGCAGCGCGCGCCCGCGGATTGCGGAATCGGAACATCGAAGGGTTCATTGCGCGGCGGACTACCAGTATCGCGCCGATTCCGCCACCACAGGGCGAGGCGCATTCCGAGAATTTGCCAAATATTTGTCTGCTGCGTTCGGATGGTGCCCAGCGCCGCGAGGCATAGACCGATAGCGCATGCCAGCCATAGCGCTCCGTGTAATCCGATCGTCAGAGTTCCGGCGGCGGCGCCCAGCGCGGCCGCGGGCAGCACAATGGACAACGGCATACGCCGGAACAATCCGTGTGCGTTCGGACGCAGGGGTGGAATCGGGGTTAATTCACTCATTCGGTTCAACTCCATTCAGCACTTCTCGCATACGTTTTCAGCCAATTCAGCGCTCACCCCCACATTGCGGTAGCCTCCCACACGCCAGCCGAATTTGCGTGTTCGTGCGCACGGTGTTCATGCGCATGGTGGAGGAGTTGAAGTGCCGGCACAGTTGACGACCCGGGCGCAGGTCAATGGTTACAGATTTCTGCTGCAGCGATTCGAGCACGCGCTCGTGCGGCGTGATGTGCGCATGCTGCACGATCCCATGCGCATCCAATTCCGTTCGCTGATCACCGGATTGGTGCTGGCGGTATTGGCCACCGGAGGTTGTGCGGTGCTGGCGTACCTGCATCCGCAGGGGCAGGTCGGCGATGCCAAGATCGTGATGGGCGCCGACAGCGGCGCGCTGTACGCGGTGGTGGACAAGACCCTGCATCCGGTGCTGAACCTGGCCTCGGCGCGGTTGATCACCGGGAGCAGCGAATCGCCCACCTCGGTCGAGGATGCCAAACTGACGGCCTCGCCGCGCGGTCCATTGCTGGGAATTCCCGGCGCACCGGCGGCGCTGCCGGGTCCGGCGCAGTCCGGCGAGTCCGCGTGGACGCTCTGTGACGATGTCACCTCGGGGCTGAAAACGACTGTGCTGGACGGCATTCCGGAGCTCGCCCCGCAGATCCACGCGGCCGGCACCGGCGATGCGCTGCTGGTCGCCAAAGACGATGCGACCTACCTGGTCTATGACGGTAAGCATGCCCGCATCGATATGGGCAGCGCGCCGATCGTCTCCGCCCTCGAGATTCAGGCCATGCGCCCGCGGCAGATCGGGATCGGACTGCTGAACGCCACGGTCGCCGCCCCCGACCTCGCCGTGCCGCTGATTCCGAACCTGGGCGCGCCCAGTGCCGTGCGCGGCGGCGGCATCGCCGTCGGTTCGGTGGTCCGGATCGAGGGGCTCTCCGCCCAGACACCGTTCGTGGTGCTCGCCGATGGGTTGCAGAAGATCTCGGAGTTCACCGCGCAGGTGCTGCGCTCGGCGAATTCGATGGGGCTGACCGCGATTCCGGTGCTGTCCCCGGACGCGATCATGGGTGTACCGATGGTGCACACCCTCCCGGTGGACGAGTTCCCTGTCGGTCACCCCGCCATCGTGATGCCCGATGTCGGCCCGGTGGCATGTGCTGCCTGGGCGCGCAACGGTCATGACCAGGTGGCGCGGCTGCGGCTGCTGATCGGTATGCGACTGCCGCTGGCCACCGGTGTCCAGCCGATGACGCTGGTCGCCTCGACCGCCGCCGCCTCGGCGTACATCCCCGCTGCCACAGGGGAATTCGTGCAGGTGACCGGGGTCGAGCCGGACAGTACCCGGCGCGACGGGCTGTGGTACGTCACCGATACCGGGGTCCGATTCGGTATTCCCGACGCCGCGACCGCCGCCATGCTCGGCCTGACTGAACCGAAGCTCGCACCCTGGCAGATCGTCGGCCAGTTGCCGTCGGGGCCCATGCTGGATCGGTCCTCGGCGCTGATCGCCCGCGATGTGGTCCACGCCGACGGGGGCGGCCAGTAGCCCGGCCGGTGTGCAGAATTCACCGTCCCGGCCGATCGGCCCGTGCGGCATGTTCACCGGCGGTTCACCGAATCGCCTGCGGTAGCGCATATCCCGGCCGAATCGGGTGAGGTGGATGCGGAATTCGCGAATACCGAAAGGGAGGGCTGATGCCGCGGTTGGTGGGCAAGCTGGGCGACGACGCGGTTGTCGTCGCTATCGGCGGGGCGTGTGTGATGGTCGAGGCCCGCACGCTGGACGCGGCGGGGCATTGTGCGACAGCGCCTTCCGCGCTGCGCCCGGGTTTGGTGAGCGAGGCGGCGGTCGAGCCCGGATTCGCCGCGGTCGACGAGCCGATGCCGGACGGCCTGCTTTCGGCGGCGCAGATAACGGCGATTCTCGAATGGGAGGTCGGATTCGTCGAGGGCGTGCCAGGTGACACCGCGCGGCCCGGGCTCAGCGCCGCGGAGGCCGAACTGTATCTGCGCTACCGCCCCGACACCGGCGATCAGTATCCGAACGGTCTCGCGGTACAGGCGGTGGACCGTCCGTTCTCCCTCGACCGCATGGTCGTACCCCCGGCGGACTCGGGGCCGACCGATCCGGCGGAGCTCGCCGAACCCCTGCTGATCGTTCAGCTGTGCGCGTCCATGATCTACGTGGACGATCTCTCCGGCGCCGAGATCGTCGCCGACGCGGCGGAGGACCTGATCGACCGGATGAGCTACGCCGCCACCGTCCAGGAGTTCTATCCAGCACTGGCACAGGCGGTTTCGACCCGAACCGTGCCCGACGCGGCGGTCGACCTGGCCGACGGCTTCGAGGCGGCGCAGATTCTGGACTTTCTCGACCGGCTGGTGGCCGAGCTGGACCGGCGGCGGCCCTGGCCGGACCCCGCACTGGTCTCGGTGGACCCGGCGGTATGGCCGTCCATGGGGGCGAGCCGGCCGATCGGCTGGGTGGACATTGCCATCACGGATCTGGAGTGGGCGGTCAAGGCCCCCTTCGGCGATATCGCCGCCGACGATCTGGCACTACTCGTATTACGAATGCGCGGTGGGCAATTGGTGGCGTTGCTCGGTGAGGAGGATCCGAATCCGGAACGATTCCTGGTACTGCTCCCGGATCTCGGTGCGCAGCAGGATGCCGGATCGGTGATCGCCTATCTGGAGCGGTACGCGGGATTGACCGTCGAGTCCGACGGACTCGAACAAGCCCTCGCGGAGGTGGCGGCACAGTGATACGACCCGAGAATCAGCGTGCCGCATCGGACGCCACCGATCTCGTCGATTCGCTGCGGCAGGCGCTCGGCGGGCTGGCCGCCGCCCGGGGTGCGCGCGATGCGCTGACCGCGTCCGCGTCGGTGGAGCACGGTCGAATCACCGTGGTGGTCAACGCATCCGGGTCCATTGTGCGGACCGAGTACGCCGACGGTATCGAGGACCTGAGCTACGGGCAGATCGCTCGCGCCACCCTGCGGGCCGCGCAGGCCGCGGCGGCGGAGGCCGATCGGAAGAAGCGAGAGTTGGCCGCCCCGTTCACCTCCATGCGGGCCGAACTGCCGCTCCCGGAGGAGATGTTCGAAGAACTCGCCGCACTGCGCGCGCAACTGCCCACTGCGGTACCCGCGCCGCTCACCCCGCCCTCGGAGCGTTCGGAATCCGTCGGACCGGAATACGGCGACGTGGTGGAACGCCGTGGTGACGGTCACCGGTTCCTGGACCGCTGACGCCGCGAATCACGTTCCAGGAAAGGAACTTCCGCATGATGGACGACGAATTCAGTGCCGCCGTGGACAATTTCCACGCCAAGATCGCCGAAGTGGCACGCCTGCAGGCGGAATGCGCGCAACTGATGGCAACCGGGACGGCCGAACGGCGGCGGGTGCGAGTCACCGTGAATGCCGACGGTATTGCCATCGATATCAAGTTCGCCGCCGATATCGGCGATCTGAGCTACGACGAGATCGCCGCCGCGGTCAGCGCGGCGTCCCGCGCCGCGGTGCTCGAGGTCGCCGAACGCAGGAAACAGCTGATGGCCCCGGCCGGTATCGGCACGACCGCCGCCCCGAAGCTGAATGACATTCTCGCGGCGGTCGATTCGCTGCGCGACCAACTCCGCTGAGCGCGCTCAGCGGGTGAGGCCCGCGACCGCGAGCTGGGTCCAGGCCCCCGCGATATCGGTGTCCTCGTCGGTGTCGAAGGCGGCCGTCACCATATCGTGTGTGACCCAACCGGATTCGACGGCCGCCATCAGATCGGTCACCGCCGCACGGGACGCGGACTCGCCCAGGACACCGCAGACGATGTCGGTCACCGTCGCCGGTGTCCACAGTCCCGGGATGGCCGCGCCGACCGCGGTCGGCGCGGGGGACTGCCCGCACGACCAGGCCGTACCGTCCCACCAGTAGCAGAACGACAGCTGCCCCGTGCGCGCGCGATGGTTCAGGGCCGGGATATCGAGCCAATCCGGGACGCCCGCGTAGAACTTCGGTAGCGGCAGACCGTCGTTGTAGGCGGTCTCGAGTTCCGGGGCGTTCCACACTCCGCCCGACAGCACCGCCCGTCCGCCGGGGAGCAGCGCAAGTGTCGAGCCGCCGCCATTGGTGGCCTCGAATACCGCGGCGGAGCCCAGAATTCGCGGTCCCCACTCGGTACGGATGGCCACCGCCGCGGCCGCCACCAGCGCCCACCGCGCCCAGGCCGTGGCCGGTTCGAGGAAGGCGGCCGGGGTCGCGGGCGGGTGGCGGTCGAGCCGGGCGCGGGTGAGCACATCCGGCAGGTGGTGCCGGTCGTCGTCCACGGCCAGCCGCGCGGCCAGCCATACGGGCAGCCGCGCGCGCGGGAACTGCTCGAGGTCGGCCCGATACGCGGCGGCGGGCAGCAGTCGGGCCGGTGGGAAAGGCCGGTCGCCGTAACCGTATTCGCATTCGGTCCCACCCGCGTGATCGTGCGCGATGGTGACATGCCACCACGCGTCGGTCTCCGGCGCGACGGTCACCAGGCGTAGTGCCCGAGCCAATTCCGCTGCCGCCGAAGGCACTTCGACCAGCAGCGGCTCGTCTTCGCCGACCAGGAATACGGCATCGGCGGTTACCGCGGCCACGGTGACCGAGAAGGCCACCCGCAGCTGCCGCCACCGCACCGGGGCTGACGGCAACAACAGTTCGACGATTTCGGTGGCGATCGCGCCCGCCGCGCGCTGCGGATCGGACCTGTCGCCTGCCGAGCTGTCGTCTGGCGCGTTGCCGTCCGTCGCGCTGTCACCTGCCGCACTGTCGGCCTTCGCGGATCCGGCTGTCTCCGTGCGGAATTCGGAGGTCAAGGTGAATGCGAGATCCGGAACATCCTCGGCCTGCGGCCAGGTGGTCGCGGTGGGCGGTACGGGATCACGGGTTGGGTGGGTGTGGGGGATGGCCGGGACGGGGGTGTCCGTGATGTGGCGGGTGCCCGGGGTGCGGAGGACGTCCGTGGTGTGGGGGATGGCCGGGGTGGACGGGTTCGGGTTCGGGCTTTTGTGGCTGTTCAATGATTCCCCCTGTCAGCCAGAAGTTTTCGTCGGGCGGTGGCAGTGCGGTGAACTGGTCCGGCATACCGTGTTCCAGCGGGCGTTTGCGGGGTTTGGGCTTACCGCTCATATACCCGCCGTCGAGCAGTGTGCGTTCGGTGCGGAGGCTGTTGTCGAGCTGGGCCAGTTCGGTGCGCAGCCGGTTCTCGGTGATTCCGGATTTCAGCAGCAGCGCATCGTGTTCGGACCGGAGCTGCTCGAAATGGGTTCGGCGCTGCTGGATTTCGCCCTGGAGGTGTTCGAGCTCGTCGGACCTCGGGCTCGGCGGGCGTGCCGCGGGGTCACCGGCGCGGTCTTGCGCGGGGTGCGGTCGATCGAGCTCGGACTGTCGACGATCGCGGGCGGCGGCGGCCGCGCGGCCCGCACCGTCCAGCTCGTCGAGCGCCTTCCCCGCGGCTGTGATCGCTCGATCCTGTGCGCCCGCAGCGCTTTCCAGTCTGCTACGGGTCATACCCAGCTCGTGGTCGGTGAGTGCGAGCCGCGCCGCCCGGTTCTCGATATCGCGTTCCTGGGCCCGCACCGTCTGTTCGAGCTCGGTGACTCGCGCCTGTGCTCCGGGGCGCTGCTCCGGGGTCGCCTGTCCATGCTCGGTGCGCGCGGTGGCCAGCTCGGCCCGGGTGGCTTCGCGCGCGGTCTTGGCCGCGCCCAAGGCTTCCCGCTCCGCGGTCTGATGCTCATTGAGTGTGCTCAGCCCCCGCCGGTCCGCGCGGGTATAGGTCCGCGCGGTGTCCTCGTGCGCGCTACGCAGTCGTTCGATGTGGTCGTCGGCCGCGGCGAGTTTGCCGCGGATCGTGGCCGCGCTCGGTTCGGGGGTTTCGGGTGGCGGGGTGTGCTCGGCCGGGCCGGGGCGGGCCGGTGCTTCGGCGTGTTCGTTCGTCAGCCTGGCCTGCACGTGCGCGCGCATGGCGGTGTCCGCCGCGACCGCGGCCTCCAGGCGTTCCCGGGTCGGGTTGACGGCGGCGGCGCGGGCCTCCGGGTCCGGTAGCGCGGCCGCTCGGGCCCGCGCCCGGGCGTGGTCCAGTTCGGCGTTCAGTACGCCGCGCCGGGTGCCGGTGAGATCGCGGACCAGGGCGCGCTGCTCGTCGAGGTGGGCATTGCGGAAGGCCCTGGGGTGCTGCGGTCCCTCGTCCGAGCCTCCGCCGGAGCGGGCGGCGACGCGGTCCAGAGTGCGGGCGTCGCGGTACTCGGGCGCGTCCCGCTGCCGGATCTGCTCGAGCAGGTCGGCCGAGGATTTGAGCGGTCGCGGCGGACCGGTGGGTTCCGGCGCGGGCCCGAATTCGACCTCGGTCCGGTGGGTGACCGTGCGGTCGAATCTGGTCGCCGCGGGTTCCCGGCCGAGCATGCCGATAGAGCCGCGCTGCATACCCATGAGTGAATTGCTGGAGACCGCGCCGATCAGCCCGATTCTCGGATCGAAAGTGCCGGTGAACAATTCGGCGATACCGCCGCCGACGAGCGTGCTGACCACGGTCGGAACTGTTCCGGAGAGGACGCCGAGCCCGGCCCCCCAGACGCCCGCGGTCGGATCCTTACCCCATCCGGTCAGCAGCTTTCCGCCGTATTTCGACAGAGTCGTCGCGACCAGCGCACCGGCGTACCAGCCGCCGGTGGAGGCGGCGATCGACATACCGATCTCCAGTCCGTCGAGCCCGTCCCGATGGCCTTTCCCGATTTGAATCTCCTGCACCGCGATATCGAGTCCGCCGGCCCAGATGGTGTTGTTGACGGCCTTCTCGATGAGGAATTTGACGGTATCCGCGGGCAGTTCCGCGAGGGCGAGCGCGGTGGTTTCCCGGAATCCCGCATCGATGAGCATATTGGTCAATTCCGGTGTGGCTCTCGAGACGAGAGCGGTCGCGGGCTGTGCGATCACCCGGGAAATCCGTCCGGGTTCATCCGCCAGGCGCGGGAGATACCGGAACATGTCGGCCAGGTGTTCGCCGATGAGCGGAATCTCCGCGATCGCGTCCAGGGCGCGATTGGTGATCCGGTACAGGCTCGCCCGGGTCGCGCCGATGGCAGCGGCTTCCACGGCCGGGGCGGTCGGCGGCCACAACCAGGCACCCGCGAGCTGCGCGGCCAGCATGGTGACCGACAGGATGATCATGAGCTTGGTTTCTTCGATGGTGGTCGCCGCGTGCCGGGTGGAGGTGCCGATATCCCGGTAGTCCGCGGCCAGCCGTGCGATCGAATTATCGCCGGCGACGAGCCTGTCGAGTTCGGCGGCGATATTGTCACGGCCCGCACCGGATTCGTATCCGGCGAGCGCGAGTGATTCCGCGGTGCGCACGACCGGAACCACTTGCCGCTCTATGTCATTCGCGGCCTCGAGCCAGCACTGTGCCATGGCGAACATGCGGTCTTCATCGCCGTCCGGCCACGCCTGCCCGACTATGTAGGTCAGGAAACGCAGATCCGGCGGCCACTGCAGTGACATGACGTCGGATCAGAAGGAGGTCGCGTTGCCGAATTCGGTTTTCTTGGCACTGTTCGACGCGTCGATCAGTCCGGTACCGAATTGCCGCAATGCCGCCGACATGTCACGCCCGCCCTTCAGCAGATTACTGCGGGAGTTGTAGTAGCCGCTCTTTCCGTCGGCGAACTGCCTGCCGTACGAATCCTCGCCCCAGGTTTCGGATCCATTCGCGCCGATGGCGGAGGAGAGTTTGGCCATGATGGTTTCGAATGCGGCTTCGGCGGTGAGTAGTTCGTCGCCGCCGGCCCGCACATCACTCGGCGTGATGATGATTCTTTCCGTCATACCGCTCGCCTCATACGACGTATATCTACCATGTTCCGATGGCGTATACCGAGGTTTCGTGGAGGATTTACGCGGGTGTTACCCGCCGTCGGGGAAGACGTCGGTGAGCTCCCGGCCCACCACCGAACCGAGATACCGTTCCACGAAGCGGTCGATCACCCCGGCCGCCACCCGGCCCGGACGGGTGCGCGCGGCGGCCAATCCCGTGGTCAGCTCGTCGATATCGCCCGCGGTGCGATCCGAACGCCGGAACGACCGGACCGTGGTGCGCAGGAAGATATCGGTGAACTGCCGCGCGATGTGATCGCAGTCGATGCGCAGCTGTTCGATCTCGTCGAGCGCGCGCTCGGTCGGCATCCCGGCGCCGGTCAGTTCGTCGAAGACCTCGACCAGCATAGGATCGGTTGCCCGGTAGGTGTTTTGGTCCACGGGTTCGTACAGTCCGGCCGTGACCGCGCGGGACAGGCCGCCGGGAATCTCGCGGAACCGCTCGGCGAGATCGGCGGCGGTGACGGATCCGTCTGTCGCGGGCTCGGATCGGGGCGGTGCGGTGCCGGTGGCGACGCCGAGTACATCGGCGAGATCCTCACCGCGGTCCCAGGCCTCGAGCAGTCCGCGTACCCCGTTCAGGGTGATGCCGCGCTCGAGCAGGCGTTCCACGATGCGCACCCGGTTCAGGTGTTCCGCGCCGTAGAAGCCGGTGCGGCCCTTCATCTTCGGCGGCGGCAGCAGGCCGCGCTCGTTGTAGTCGCGCAGTGTCCGCACCGTCATACCCGCCTGCGCGGCCAGGTCGTTGATCGTCAGCTCCGCATCCACTGCCATGCCTCCAGGAAACCACAGGTGAACAGTTTCTCGATCTCGGCGGCTTGCGGTATCCCCGTGGCGAGGCCGCTGATTCAATCGCCACACCATCGACGCCGGGAGTTTCCCGCAAGTTACGTTCTCGGTCAACCGTTGATATGTGCCATTGAATGACGGTATGTTCCGTCAATCACTGGCACGGTTGATGTTAAGGAAGACCGAATCATGAGAACCGTTCGACCACAAGAACCTTCGGCGACCACCGGCGGACCGGCCGACGAGGACGCCGGATATCACAAGGTGCTGCGCCCCCGGCAGTTGCAGATGATCGCCATCGGCGGCGCCATCGGCACCGGCCTGTTCCTGGGCGCGGGGGCCCGCCTCAAAGACGCCGGCGCGGGGCTGTTCATCGCCTACGCGGTCTGCGGCGTCTTCGTCTTCTTCATCCTGCGGGCCCTCGGCGAACTGGTGCTGCACCGTCCGTCGTCGGGCTCTTTCGTCTCGTACGCCCGCGAGTTCTACGGGGAGAAACTGGCTTTCGGCGTCGGCTGGATGTACTTCTTCCACTGGTGTATGACCGGCATCGTCGACATCACCGCGATCGCCACCTATGTGCACTACTGGGGCGCGACCAAGGTTATTCCGCAGTGGTCGATCGCGCTGGTCGCGCTGGTGATCGTGGTCGCGATCAATATGGTCTCGGTGAAGTGGTTCGGCGAGCTGGAATTCTGGGCGGCGCTGATCAAAGTAGTTGCGCTGGTGGGCTTCCTGATCATCGGCCTGGTCTTCCTGGTGGGGCGGTTCAAGATTCAGGGCGAGGTCACCGGTCCCAGTGTGATCTCCGGACACGGCGGACTCTTCCCGCACGGCGTCCTACCCCTGGTGCTGACCACGACCGGTGTCGTATTCGCCTATGCCGCGGTGGAACTCGTGGGGACCGCCGCCGGTGAGGCGGAGAACCCGGAGAAGATCATGCCGCGCGCCATCAACTCCGTCATCGCCCGCATCGCGCTGTTCTATGTCGGTTCGCTGGTGCTGCTGTCACTGCTGTTGCCGTACACCGATTTTCGCTCCGGAACCAGCCCGTTCGTGACCTTCTTCGCCAAGCTCGGCATCCACGGTGCCGGATCGGCGATGAATCTGATCGTGCTCACCGCCGCGTTCTCCAGCCTGAACGCGGGCCTGTACTCCACCGGCCGCATCCTGCGCTCGATGTCGATGAACGGCAGCGCTCCCGCGCTGGCATCGCGAATGACCAAGGGCGGCGTGCCGTACGTGGGCATTCTCGCCACCGCCACGGTCGCGCTGTTCGGCGTCGGCCTCAATGCGATTGTGCCGCAGCGGGCCTTCGAGATCGTGCTGAACATGTCGGCGCTGGGCACCATCGCGGCTTGGGGCGCGATTCTGCTCTGCCAGCTCAAGCTGTGGCAGTGGTCCCGGCAGGGCCTGGTCGAGCGGCCCAAGTTCCGGCTGATGGGCGCTCCGTACACCAGCATCTCCGCGCTGCTGTTCCTGGTGGTGGTGCTCGGCATCATGGCCTTCGGCCGGGACGCGACCCAGCGTGGCTCGGTGATCGCCATGGGCGTGGTGGTGCTGCCGCTCATGATCGGCGGCTGGTTCCTGGTGCGCGGGCGGGTCTCGGCCATCGCGGCCGCCAGAGCGGGCTACACCGGGCAGTTCCCGGTGCTGGCCGAACGACCCCTGGAATACCGGCACGAGCAGTTGACCGAAGTGGTCGACGCGGTGTCGGGCGAGCCCGCGCCCGATGAGGTGCGGGCGCGCTGAACACCACTCCGCGACCGGGTCCCGCTCGGTCGCGGAGTGACCGCCATCGGCACGAGAAATGACGTGGTAGGCATGAAGAACGTAGCGCAGGACAGTACCGTGGCCGCCGATTCCCCTGCCGGGCAATCGTATTCGGACAGATCCGGGCCCTCCCGGCCGAGTCCGCCGCGCTTCGGCCTGCGGCTGGTCGCGATGCCCGCGCTACCGCCTACCGAGCCCGAAGCCGCGGTACTGACCAAACTCGAAGTGCCCGAGGACAAACGCTTCTGCTGGAAGTGCTCTCGACCGGTCGGGCGGCGTGACGATCGTGGTCCGGGTGCGACCCGGGGCGCCTGCGCACACTGCTTGACGCTGTTCAACTTCCGCCCCGCGCTGCGCGAAGGCGATGTGGTCGCCGAACAGTACGAGATCCGCGGGTGCCTGGCCTTCGGCGGGATCGGCTGGGTCTTTCTGGCCCGCGACCGCCATGTCGGTGGCCGCTGGGTGGTGCTCAAGGGCCTGCGGAATCCGCGCGATATCGAGGCACACGTGGCGGCATTGGCGGAGCGGCAGTTCCTGTCCGAGGTCATCCATCCGGCCATCGTCAAGATCTTCAACTTCGTCACCCACCGCGCCACCGACGGTGCCTCGGCCGGATACATCGTGATGGAGTACATCGGCGGTAGATCGCTCGGCGAAATGCTCGAACAGCAAGCGCCCGAACCACTTCCGGTGGCACAGGCGATCACCTATGTGCTGGAGATCCTGCCGGCCCTGGACTATCTGCACTCGCTCGGACTCGCCTACAACGATCTGAAACCTGACAACGTCATGGTGAGTCAGGACGAGGTCAAACTCGTCGATCTGGGCGCGGTGGCGGCGCTGCGCTCCGGCGGAAGTCTTTACGGCACACCGCGTTACCAGGCGCCCGAGGTGGCACGCACGGGTCCGACCGTGGCCTCGGACATCTACACCGTGGGCCGGACCCTGGCGGCACTGACCCTGACCGGCGGGGCCGAAAGCTCGACCGCCGAGGACGAGCCGATCCTGCACCGCTACCCGGCGTTCGCGAAACTGCTGCGCCGGGCGACCGATCCGGACCCGGACCGGCGATTCCCCTCGGCCTCGGCCATGTACCGCCAACTCGGCGGTGTGCTGCGGATGGTGCTCGCACAGGACACCGGCCTGGACCACAGGCAGGTCTCCACGACCTTCGGGGTGCCGCGCACCGATTTCGGTGTCGATGTCCTACCGCTCGTGGCCACCGTCGACGGGTGCCCGCCGGACCCGGCCGAACTCGCCGCGGCCCTGCCCATTCCGATGATCGACCCCGAGGACCCCAGTTTCGAATTCCTCTCCGCACACCTGCACGCCGCCCCTCGCCATGGGCTGGAGGCACTGCGGATCAGCCGAACGGCCTTGCGGGCGGGCATGATCGAGCTGCCCGCGTCCTTCGCGCTGGAGAGCGCGCTGATCGAGACCCGGGCGCGCCTGGACCTCGGCGACGTGCGCGCGGCGGGCGAGGTGCTGGACCGGCTGCGCGCCGAACACCCGGCTGAATGGCGAATCGACTGGTTCGACGCGATCGGCGCGCTGATGACCGGGCGGCTCGAACACGCCTACGCGCGGTTCGACGCCGCGGCCGCCATGGTGCCCGGCGAGCTCGCACCACCGCTCGCACTCGCGGCCACCGCCGAACTACTCGTGCGGGCGAGCACGGATTCGCTTCGCCGGGAACGCTGGTCGGGTCTGGCCACCCGGCAATACCGGACGGTGTGGCAGACCGACCGCAGCGTGGTCACCGCGGCCTTCGGGCTGGCCCGGCAACAGCTCGGCGGGGGCGAGTACGCGGCGGCGATCGACACCCTGCGCCAGGTGCACGCCGCCGCCCGGAATTACGACATCGCCTGTATGACACTCAGCCGGCTGCTGGTCTCGCGGGCCACCGCGGAGCTGACGCAGGACCGGCTGGACGAGGCGGCGCACCGGCTGCAGGAGTTGCCCGTCGAAAGACGGGTCCTGGAACTGCGATCCGTCGTATTGGAGCGCGCGCTGCGCTGGCTGTGCGCGGGCGGCCGGCCCGGTGCGCCGAGCGACCGCATCCTCGGCCACCCCTACACCGAGCGCGGGCTGCGCAAAGGGCTCGAGTCGGCCCTGCGGGCCGTCGCGCACGCGACGCCGGAACGGCTGGCCCGATTCGCCTTGGTGGACCGAGCCAATGCGGTGCGCCCCCGCTCCTGGATATGAACACCCGATGAACAACACGGACTACGAAGGAGATCTGCCATGCCCACCGAGCTGCGAATCGAACGGGATTCACTGGGCGAGAAGGCCATCCCGGCGCACGCGTACTACGGGGTGCACACCGCTCGCGCGCTGGCGAACTTCCGCATCACCGGAACCACGATAGGCGGCTATCCGGCCTTGATCTCCGCGCTGGCCGCGGTGAAACAGGCCGCGTGCCAAGCCAATCGCGACCTCGGACTGCTCGATGCACCGCAGGCGGACGCGATTGTGCGCGCCTGTACGGAGATCCGGAACGGCGCACTGCTGGAACAGTTTCCGATCGATCCCATCCAGGGCGGCGCCGGCACCTCGTCGAATATGAACGCCAACGAGGTGATTGCCAATCGTGCGCTGGAACTTATGGGCCGCGCACGCGGCGACTACACCGAGCTGCATCCGCTCACCCATGTCAACCTCGGCCAGTCCACCAATGACGTCTATCCCACCGCGATCAAACTGGCCGTGGTCGCCCACATTCGGGAACTGGTCGGTGCGCTCGGCCGGCTGACGGAATCCTTCGATCGCAAATCCGCCGAGTTCGCCGACGTGATCAAGATGGGGCGCACACAATTACAGGACGCCGTGCCGATGACCCTCGGCCAGGAGTTCGGCACCTACGCCACCATGGTCCGGGAGGACTGCGACCGGCTCGGCGAAGGCGCGCGGCTACTGCTCGAATGCAATCTCGGCGGTACCGCGATAGGCACCGGCATCAACTGTCACCCCGACTATCCGGCCCTGGCCTGCGGCTATCTGAGCGCGATCGCCGGTGAGCCGATGTCCTTGGCCGCCAACCCGATCGAGGCCACCCAGGACTGCGGGGCCTTCGTGCAGGTGTCGGGAATTCTCAAGCGGGTGGCGGTGAAGCTCTCCAAGATCTGTAATGATCTGCGGCTCACCTCGTCCGGTCCGCTCGCGGGTCTGCGCGAGATCAATCTGCCCGCCGTGCAGGCGGGTTCGTCGATCATGCCCGGCAAGGTGAATCCGGTCATACCCGAACTCGTCAACCAGGTGGCCTTCGAAGTGATCGGGAACGATCTGACCGTCACCATGGCGGCCGAGGCCGGGCAACTCCAGCTCAATGCCTTCGAGCCGATCATCGTGTTCAGCCTGCTGAAAACGCTCACCCATCTGACCGCGGCCGTGGACAGCCTCGCCACCGGCTGTATCGACGGCATCACCGCCAACAGGGCGCATCTGCAAGCGGGCGTGCGGAACTCGATCGGCATCGTCACCGCGCTGGCACCCCGGCTGGGCTACGCGGTGTGTGCGCGGGTGTCCGAGCAGGCACTCGCCACGGGTCATTCGGTCGCCGACATCGTGGTGGCTGCGGGAATGCTGAGCCGGGAAGAGGTCGGAGAGTTACTTTCCCCTCGTCGGCTGGCGGGTTTGCCCGCGATAGCCGAAACTTCGGTTAGCCAGGTCGGGTAACGAGCACCCGGGTGTGAAGGTAAGGGCGACTATGACACTCGAGGCCGGGAATGCTCGGCGTGCGAACACGACGGCCGGTACCGGATCGGAGACCGATCCGGACCGCGCTGAACGGCGGCAGCGCACGATTGTGCTGGTGGTGTTGTGCGGCACCGGTTTTCTGTTCAGCCATGATGTGAGCCTGCACAGCATCGCGGTGCCGACGCTGCTGCAGCAGTTGGGGGACCGGCCCAATCTGCATATCGCGCAGTGGACTCCGAAGGTGTACGTGCTGACCTTCGCCGCACTGCTCATGCTCGGTGGCGCACTCGCGGATCGACTCGGCGCCAAACGCGTCCTGGTCGGTGGATACCTGATGTATCTCGCGGGCGCCGCCGTGCATGTGGCCGTGCCGACGACAGTGCTGCCACTGGCCCTGGCCAGAGTGGTGATGGGTGCGGCTGTGGCACTGATCATCCCGGCGAATCTGCTCGTGTTGTCGGCCGTCAGCGGTTCGTCCCTGCACCGCGCGAAGGCCTTCACGATCTGGGCAGGCTGTTGTGCTGCGGGTGTGACGGTCGTGCCACTGGTCACCGGCCTGATTCTGAACGATGTGCTGTGGCCGAAGGTAATGGTGGCGATCGGGATCAGCGCGGTCGCCCTGTTGATCGGCATCATCAGATTCGTACCGGTCATGCCGGCGGATCCGGGATCGCCGGTGGACTGGCCGACGATCACGATCGCGACGCTCGGCAGCGGGCTGACGGTATTCGCCTTCCTGCAGGCGCCGGAGTGGGGGTGGGCCGCACCCTGGGTCGCCGGGCCGCTGGTCGGGGGCCTGGTGCTGGCGATCACGTCGGCGGTCATCCGGCGCGGCGGTCATCTGCCACTCGACTATCTGTTCCGCGCGGATGCCCGGCTGCGCCCGGCCATTTTCGCGGTGGCCGTGGCGGTCCTGACGCTGTGCGGAATGGTATTCCTGACCGTCCAGTATTTGCAGGCCGTGCGTGGCCATGCACCGATTGTCGCCGGCACCATTATTTTCCTGCCGTCCTGCGCCGCGACGGTGATCGGCGCGAAACTGGGGCAGCTGGTGCGGCGTCCGTACGGCGTCACCGCCGCGTTCACCTGCGGGTTGACCGCGATTCTGGATGGTCTGGCCTTCGGTCTCACCGCCGACGCGGCGGGCGACCTCGGTGCGATCGTGGCGATGGTGACGGCGGCGAGCGTGGGTTTCGGCATGGTGATGAGTGTCGGACTCGATATGGTCAGCGCGGCGCTGTCCGCCTCCGGCGACGGAATCGCCTGGGCGGCAATGGAAACCACCGTGCAAGTCGCCGGCTACCTGGGCCTGGCGATCGTCGGCAGCCTGGTCGATCGGGGCTATCACGCCGGCCTGGTGGTACCGGGCCACATTCCCGCACCCGATGGGGTCGCCATGAGTCACGATTCCCTCGGCAAGGGTGTGGCGGCGGCGGCCGCCTCCGGCGGGGACGGGATCGGGGCACCGCTGGCCGATGCCGTGCAGAACGCCTTCCTGACCGGTTATCGGCACGGGTTGCTGGCCACCATCGCGGTCGTCGCCGCCGTCATGATCGGAATACTCGTCTCGGCCGCCCGTTCGAAGTCCTCGGCCGAACGGTTCTGACCCCGGCGCCTTTCCATAATTGGGTGATTCGGAATCTCGGTGGTTATTCCGTGCTGCCGTGAATTTGAATTCGGATAAGGCATCGCGCATTCCGGAAGAAGTAATTTCGGGCCGGGTCCAAAAGGCTCGAAAAGTCTATGCGTGCGCATTCTGTGTTAGCTATAACATCAGGTGGCGGCATGTATTTCATGAATTCTGAAGAGGTTGCGCAATCCTCAAGGGATTCTAAAGATCAACAGCATGAACTACTCAAAATTTCGGTCGACTCGTGTAATTCGAGGCGGCGTTGTACCTTGATCTCGAACCATCTGAATCCCCTTTCGGGATAGGCGAAAACAATTGAAAGGCCGGTGTTTGCCATGCAGGAATTCGACAGCGGCACCCGGGCCGGTCGGCGTGCCGCCGCACGACCGGCATCGTCTCGGACCTCGGCGGAAGAGGCGCTGGCGCGATCGCGCGCGGATCGGGCACAGCTCGAACAGGGGCGGCTGTTCCACTCGACTCTCGTCGAGGAAGCCGAACAATTGCACGAGGAACTCCGGCTGCTGCACGAGGAGTTGCGCGAGGTCTATCGGAATCTGAGCGGCCTGCGCCGCCGATTCCCCAGCCTGCCGCCGGCGCCGCGCTTGGCCGGATACCCGCCGATGGCCGTCGCCCCGGCCGCCGCCGGCCGCCCCCCGTCCGGCCGCGCCACCGCCTGAGGATCCGCCCCGCGTATATCGGCCACATGAACAATAGGTGCCCCGGTCAGCGGCCGGATCGCCAGATGCTTGCTGTAGTCTCACCTTCTGTTCAGACAGCCTCTGGACTGCGGAAGGGACCAGCTGTCGTGCGTGTGGTGGTGGTAGAGGATGACCCGGGTATGGCTGCTGCCGTCGTGGACGGCCTGCGTGCCGAGGGCTTCGACAAGGTCGACCATCTCTCCCATGGGCTGGATCTGTTGACCTCGCATACCGGTTATGACGCGGTCGTACTCGATCTGGGACTGCCCGACGTCAACGGGTATCTGGTGTTGCGCCAGCTTCGTAAGGTCAGTTCGGTGCCGGTGGTCGTCCTCACCGCCGAGGGCGATGAGCTGGCCGTAGTCTCCTGTCTGCGGGCCGGCGCCGACGATTACGTGGTCAAACCCGCCCGGGTCAGCGAGCTGGCCGCGCGGCTGCAGGCGGTGGTGCGACGCTGGCAGGCCACCGACTATCGCCCGTCCGTGGTGGTCACCGGCGATGTGCGGATCGACCTGGTGGCCCGCATTGTCGAGGTCGCGGGTCAACCGATCTCGTTGACCCAGAAGGAATTCGCCGTCGCACGCATACTGGCCGAGCGTGCCGGTGCCGCCGTCGGACGCGAAGAATTAATGGATGAGATCTGGGGCGAGAAGAACTCGTCCATCTCCCGTTCACTCGACGTGCACATGGGCGGGCTCCGGGGCAAGCTGAATCGGCCGGGTCTCATCACCACCGTCCACGGCTTCGGCTATCGATGGGATCGGTGAGGAACACCTCCCATGCGCGGCCGATTGCTCATGACATTCACCGTGCTCGCCGCGATCTGCATGACCGCCCTCGCCCTCGGGATCGGCGGGCAGCTCGCCTCCAGCCGGACCCGCGGACTGATGATCGATCGCATCCGCGACGCCGACCGCTTCGTCGCGTGGTCCGCAGGTGATCCGGCCGAATTGGCGAACGAAGCCCGGAAGTATGTGGCGCGCAGCCGCAATGGCGTCCTGGTGATCGACGCCACCGGCACCGTGCTGTGCGATCTCGGGGTGGATCGCGACGATCCTGCGGTCGTGAACGTCATCGACCGGGCCCGCCGGTTCGATCCGCCACCCCTGCAGGACACGCTCTACCCGTGGAGTGCGCGGACGATGCTGATCGCGCAACCCGTCGGAACCCCGCCCATGGCCGCGGGGGTCGTCGTCATCGCCGCCTCCACGGTCGAGACCACCACCGGAATCGCCGATGGCTGGATCCAATTGGCGTGCATCACGGCCAGCGCGCTGCTGGTCTTCGGTGGTCTGGCGCTGGTGCTGTCCGGGTGGATTCTGCGACCGGTCTCCGAACTCATCCGCAATGTCGACGCGCTCACCGCGACTCTGTCCGGACCGGGTGGGCCGCCGCGCGGTACGACAGCCGCGGGCGATGGGCCACAAGAGATTCGGGAACTCGCGCACGCGGTCGAGGCACTGACCCACGCGGTGGCCGAATCCGCCGCGGCGGAGCGCCGGCACGTCGCGGATACCGCACACTCCATGCGAAATCCGCTGGCCGCGTTATCCGTTCGTCTCGAAGCCCTGCAACCGGCGATCGTCGGCGGCCGGGCCGAATCGACCTTCACCAGTATCGTCGGCGAAGTGGACCGGCTGACCGGACTCCTGGACGACCTCCTGGCCGACGCGGTCGCCGAAGCCCAACAGGTATGCGGCACAGCGGAGCTCGTGCGGGCGGCGGCTCCGGAATGCTGCGATGTCGTGTCCGTGGCGCAGGACCGGGTCGACGCCTGGCACGCGGCCTTCACCCGAGCCGGGATGGCGCTGACCATCGAAACATCGGTTCCGGCCGCGAGAGTCGCGGTGCCGGCGCGGATTCTGATGCAGATTCTGGATGTCGCACTGAGCAACTCCGCGCGCTACGCCGGAACCGGTGAGCACACCACGGTCGCGGTGCACCGGGAGTCCGACTCGGTGGTGATCGCGGTGCGCGACACCGGAATCGGCGTTCCGCAAGACGAGCTCGACATGCTCACCATGCGATTCTTCCGCGGCGCTAATGCCGTACCCGGCGGTTCCGGACTGGGCCTGCCGATTGCGGCGACACTGGCCGGAAAGCACGGCGGACTCTTCTTCGTCGACGCGGCTGAACCCCGCGGACTCATTGTGACGGTGAGCTTCCCGGCGCTCGACAGCTCCGAAGTTCGCTGACCGCACAACCTTACGGCCGGGTGAACTGCTGAAGAGGGGGTGAACTTTCCCCTTCGAGCACTTCGAATCGCCGGTGTTCTGCGGCACGATCCCGGGGTGTCGGAAAATGGTGGCGAGCGCGTCGATCAGGGTGATCATCATCCGCGCCGTCATCATCACGGCGGTACCGGAGCTGAAGACTCGCATGGGCACCCGGGTGCGACGGGGCCTGATGACGAAGACGATCTTCCAGGTGCGACCGGGCCCGAGCACGATCATGAGCATCACGGTGGTTCGCATCCCGGGCATTCGCATGGCCATCACGGTGGCGGCTCGGGCGCCAGTGGGGCGCATGGTCCGGGACAGCACCACGGCGACTCCGGTGACGGCAAGCCGAGGGGCGGTGACGGCAAACCGAAAGGCGGCCACGGCAAGCCGAAGGACGGCGACGGCAAGCCGAAAGGGGGCGGTGGCAAGCCGAAGGGTGGCGGGCAGCCCAGTGGTGGCGGCAAGCCGAGCGGTGGCGGGCAGCCGAGCGGTGGCGGGCAGCCGAATGGTGGCGGGCGTGGCGGTGCTGCCGTGCAGGTCGATCCCGCGGCCCTGATCGACAAGGGCAAGAAGCTCGCGGAACTGCCGAGTGTGTCGAACGGTCTGTTCGACGTCATGAAGAAATTGAATAACACCCTGCATTCACTGGGACAGCCGTGGGGTGACGACGAACTCGGAAAGCAATTCTCCGAGGGCGCGTCGGGCTATTTGGCGGCGGTGGAGTCGCTGGTCGGAAATGCGAGTACCGGGCCGAACGCCTCCGGTGCCATTCCGGTGTACGGGCAGTTGCTGGTCAATTACGGCACCACGATTCAGGAGGCGGGCAAGGCATTCGCGGCCGGTGAGGATCTGTACGCCGAATGGATGCTGAAGAACTACGTCGACGAACACGCGTCCGGCAACCCCGGGCAGTACCACGGCCCGCTCAGCTCCGATCCGAACTTCGGTAAGGGCGGCGGCAATCCCTCGGGTCCGCCGGTGAACACGCAGTATCAGGGCACCGGCGGTGGCGGTGGCGGCCCGAAAACCGGTGGCGGATCGGCAGGTGGCGGCAACCCTGGCGGCGGCAACCCGGGCGGCGGGAATCCCGGTGGATCGTCCCCGACCGGTCCGAACCTCGACGGTCTCACCGGTCCGACCGGCCCGCACACCTCGAATGCGGCATTGACCGACGCCACCGGTCCCGGGTCGCTGTCGGCACTGGACAACGGCACCGGGCCGCTGCGCACGGATGATTCGCTCGACCCCGCGATGTCGGGTGCGCCCTATTCGGACCCGTCCCTCGCGCCGGGTGTCAATGTGGCGCCCGGTGCGCTCGGGCCGAACGGGTACTCGCCGGTCAATCCGGCAACCGGTGCGCCACAAGGCAATCCGGGTGGTTCGAGCGCCGGTCTCGGCGGCTCGAACAGTGCCGGCGCGCCCCGCACGTCCCTGCCGCAGACCGCGTTCGACGGCGAGAAATTGGCCGGCGCACCCGGACCGGGCGGTACTCAGTCGCGCGCCACCGTAGGTACCGGCGGGATGATGCCCAGCAGCCCGGGTATGCCGGGCAGCGGCACCGGTGGCGCCGCGGCCGACGGGAAGGACAAGCGGCGCGGTGAGCGCCGCAAGCCGGCGGCGGCCGTGGATGAGGCCGAGGGCGAGGGCACGCCGGGTGCCGATGATCCGTGGCAGCGGTCCGGCTGGCCGGTGGGTGGCCGGTAGTGTCCGTTCCCGATGCGATCGCGCAATCCGACATCAAATTGCCGTCGGAATTGCACTGGCTGAGCTATGTCGCCGGTGGCGCGTGGCCCGAGGGCAGTGAGAACGGCATGTTCGCGCTGGCCGATGCCTGGTCGGAGGCCTCGAGTGAGCTCGCGGGGCTGGTGGCGGGAATCGATGACGCCGTCAAAGACGTACTGGGGGCATATAAGTCGGCGAGTGACAAGAACGCCGAAATGGTGCAGACCCTGAAGGATATGACGGCGGATTCGAGTAAGTCGTCGTTGCATGCGATATCGACGTCCCTGGGACAGATATCGAAAACGTGCGACAAAGTGGGTTGCTCGATTCAAGAGAACAAAATCATGATCATTATCGGTCTGATTCAGCTTGTTTACGACATCGCGATGGCCTGGCTTTCCCCGTTGACCGCGCCCCCCGAAGAAGCGCTGTTGATCGCATGGTATCAACTGGTATTCCACTGGCTGAAGAAATTGCTGATGGAAGCCATGATCGCCGCGCTGCGCGCCATGGGCCAGCAGATGATCCTCGATATTGTCATCCAATTGGGTCAGATGGCCGCCGGTCACCGTGACAGTTTCGACGGCAAGGAATTGGGACAGTTCGCGCTGGGTGGCGCGCTGGGTGGCGCGTTCGGTCATATTCTGGGAAAAATAGGTGGGGACCTGTTCCACTTCGTGGGCGGGAAGATCACGAAATCGGAATTCGACGGCCGCATACAGCAGATGATGCGCGGTGCCGTGCAGGGCGGTGCCGGTGGTGTGGGCGGCATGATCGGCGGCGGCGTCGCCAATCAGCTCATCAACGGTGGCCCGTTCGTACTGGATCCGAAGATGCTGGGCGCGGGTGCGGCGGGCGCGTTCAGCGGTGGTTCGCGAGGTTGGCGGACCGGCGGCGCCAAGGTGCACGTGGATCTGCCGGAGACGAAAGGTCTTGGCGGAAGCAAGATTCCGGAGAGTCCGATCCCGCCGCCGGAGGGGCCCGGCGCGAAACCCGCGCTGGGCGATGGGCCTGCGGGCTCCGGCGGATCCGGGGCGGCCGGCGAACGCACCAATGCCGGCGGCGCCGAGCACACCAACGGCACCACCGATCAGCGTGCCAATGTAGCCACCGACCAGTCCACAAGTGTTGGCGCGGGCGACCGTTCGGCCGGCGGTACCGGCGGCGATCAGGGTTCCAGGACGGGCGGTGGCTCGTCGTCGAACCATGACGAACGTTCGGCCGCACCCGGTTCCGAGGGCAGCGGGGCGCGGGATCGCGGTGCCACGCCGGGCGACGGATCCCAACCGCACGACAATGAGCCGTCGAATCAGGGCACCGGCCACGAGCCGACCCCGGTGGCCACGCCGCCGTCGAACAGTACCGGCGGCGCACCGAATACGCCCCGTGCCGAGACGCCGGGCTCAGCGCAGGGCGGGCGTTCACCCGTGAACGAGCCGTCCCGCTCGACCACCCCCGGTGACAACGCCACCCGGCCGGGGTCCTCGGAGCCGAAGTCCACCGCAACCCGGCCCAATGCCGATGAGACGCGTGCGCAGCCGCGGCCGGACGCGACTCCGGGCGACCGTAAAGGCAGTGTCCCCGAAGGTATTCAGGCCAAACGAGCGACCGACGGGGCGCAACCGGGTTCGCCCAAGCCCGGCGTGTCCGGCACCGATTCCGTCGTGGCGCACGAGCCGACGGTGGTGCACGACCCGACTGTGGTGCATGAGCCGACGGCAGGGCGGTCGGAGTCTCCGTCGGGGTCGCCGAGTACTCGATCCATGCGCGAAGGGCCTGCGGACCGCACCGCCGAACCCGACCGGACCGCCGACTCTCCGACCCGCAAACCGGCGACACCGGCGACACCGGCACAATCCGAGCCGAAATCGCCTGCGCCGGCACCGCGCAGCGGCGCAGCCGAGGTGACACCGGACCGCGATGCGCCGCGCGGCGCCGCGTCCGCACGCACACACGAGTCCGAGAATCCGCCGCACGCGGAGAGTGCCAAACCCGCGGAGGGCGCGAAGCATTCGGGCACCGCGAAGCATGAGGCACCGGCCGCATCCGACGGCCCGCCCTCCGGTGCCCGCTGGCGGCGTGTGGACGCGAGCCTGCTCGGTCCGGTATGGCCGGGTGGTCGCGGATTCCTGCGCCAGCTCATCGGTTTCGAGCAGACTATCGCGCTGTTCAAGAGCAGCAAATCGCCGCACGAGAACCGGGAGCTGTTCCGGCAACATCAGGACGGTGACCTGCCGCTGCGGCAGGGCTTCGGTCAGAAGAAGCCCCCGGCCGCTCCGGTCGCGGGCAAGGACGATGCCGCCGCGGTGCACGGATACGACGAGGCGCTGTCGCGCGGCCTGTACCGATTGAACGAAAACGAGCGCGCCGCATATAAATTCACCATCTCCGAGGACGGTCACTGGTCGCGGGACGGGGCCGGGAGCACATCGAAGACCGGCGACGGTGAATCGAAGTCGGACGATGCCGCATCGGTGAAGAGTGATACCGATTCGGTGAAGGACAGGGCCGATTCGGCGAAAGACGATGCCGCCCCGGCGAAGGACGACGCTGCCCCCGGAAAGGACAAGGCCGCCCCCGCGAAGGGCGACGACGCCGCCCCCGCGAAGGACAAGACCGCTCCCGAGCCGCCGAAGGATCTCGTCGATGATCCGCAGATCACGGTCCCGCGCTCGGGTCCGATGCTCAAACGCTGGGCGGAGCAGACCGCGCCGGTCATGCGGACCGTGGTCGGCGATCACGAAGGACGCTGGTACGTCAGCGATCTGACGCATGAGGCGTTTCACAACGCCGGTGTCTACACGGCCTTCAAGGCCGCTTTCCGCGATGGCAAGCTCGTCGCCATCCACGATTGGGCGGGCGCGTACCACCCCTCCCCGGCCCGGGTCCGGGAGGCGCTGGGCAAGTTCTACGACGGTGTCGACCACTTCGACCAGCACGGGCGGAAATACACGCCCGAGCAGCAGCAGGAGTGGGCGCCCGCGGCGAAGCGAAATCCCTTGGGGGAGAAGGACGTCGAGCCCGTCGCCCACGACGAATCCGTCCCGCCGAAGCCCGAACCCGACGACGATCCGCCGGTTGTCGGGCCGCCGCGGGATTACCGGGGCGAGGCCGAGGACCTCCTCGAGAGATACGCGAACGAATCCGCCGAATGGGAGGGTATGTCTCATGCGGAATTGTGGGAGCTGTTGCAGGGCAGCGTCCATCACAATTCGCCCGAGCATGCGGAGGAGTATCAGCGTGCCGTCACGGCCGCGGTCGAGATAATCCGGCGTGGCACGGCGACCGAGACCAAATCGGGTTTGACACTGCGCTGGACGCAGACGATGGCCACCATGGCCATGCGCCACGGTCCGATCAATATGGATGCCGGTGAAGGCAAGACGCTGGTCTTCCTCGCCGACGGACTGTTGAAGGCGGCGTCCGGTGAGCCCGTGCAGGTGTTCACCACCCGGGACAGCCTGGCCAAGTCCGCGTTCGACCTCTACCAGAAGGTGTTGGAGCCGTACGACTTCAAGGTGCACCGGATGAATCCGGACGAGGATTCATCGCATATCCAGCCGGTGGACGGCGAGCCGACGATCTATGTCGGCACCCTGAACGACGCGGCCTTCGCGCGCCTGCGCGGCAATGAGGTGCCGGGGCGGGTCGCCGTGATCGACGAGATCGACGAGGCGCTGGTACACGCGGACACCACCTGGATCATCTCCGACGGTGCGGCTCATCCCGCGGAAGCCGGTGCGGCACTTCGTGTTGTGCAGGCACGCGATTTCCTCGACGAGCATTTCGCGGCGGGCGCGCTGACGCCGGAGCACTTCGGCCGGACCGAGGGGCAGGTGGGTGGTCCCGCGAAGCTCACCGATGCCGGTATCGCCGAGTTGCGGACACTGCTGCAAGACAGCGGTGCGGGCGTGCGGCAACCCTTCCGGGAGCTATCCGAGCATCCGCTGGAAGATGTTGTCCGACTGGTGAATTCGGCTGCGTCGGCCCGGTGGGAGTTCGTCCGGGACGATCACTACATCGTGGACCGTGGCAATGGGAAAGTGTTCATCATCGATCAGACCACCCACAAGGTGATGTTCGATCCCAAGACGTCCACCGAGAGCCGCTGGAATGGCGGGCTGGCGCAGGCCGTCGAGGCCAGACACGGGCTGACCATCCGCTCCGATTCGGCCGATTCCAGGAGCCTGGCCGCCGACGACCTGTTCTCCGGCAAGAACTACGACTCGCTGACCGGCGCGTCCGGTACCGCCAAGGGCGTATCCCACATCCTGGCCGAGCGCTACAACATGGCCGATGTGGTGACGATTCCACGGTTCAAGACCTCGAAACTGCACACCCACGACGACGTGCTGGCCGGTGATCAGGCGGAGAAACACCGGATGATCGCCGAGGACATCGCCGCCGAAGCCGGTCCGACGGCCCTCCCGAAATTGGTGATCGCCGACCGCAACAGTGAAGTCGCGAAGCTGCACGCCCTGCTGGACGAGATGGGCGTCGCACACCAGTACGTCGACGCGCAATGGTTCCTCGACAATGGTGTACACGCCGAAACACGCCTGAAGGACATCTTCGAGAAGGCCGGTGAATTGGGTGAGGTCCTGGTCATCAACCGGCAGGGTGCCCGCGGTGTCGACATCGAGATCAGCGGGAAGGTCGATGACGCCGGTGGTCTGCAGGTCACCCTGACCAGCAAATCGAACCTGCGCGATATCGATATCCAGGCCGAGAACCGCGCTGCCCGTAATGGCCAGAACGGCAGCGTTCGTTACTATCTCGCCGCGGACGACGCCCTCTTCGCGCATGCGCCGCACGCTGCCCAGACCGTTATCCGCTACACCGACGCGGCCGCCGCGCACGAAACCGCGGCGACCGCGCACCGGACCGCGGAAGCCGATTACGAGACTTCGAACGCCGCGGTAGCGGCGGCGGATCTGCTCCACCAGAACGCGGCAACGGAACAGAATTCGACCCACCGCGAGGCTATGCTGACCGCCCGCGACGAGGCCCGAATCAGGCGCGATGCCGCGCGACTCGCATACGAAACCGCGTCGAACGAACGTCAGGCCGCGGCAGCCGCCCTGCTGAGGCTGGCTCCCACCCTGCAATCCGACAATGTCGATTACCGGTCACTCGAAAGTGTTGTGGCACAGCCTGTCCCGCTCGACTCGGACAGTCTTCCCGGTTCGCCCGCTCCGGTCCGGGACGAGGAGATTCCGCCACCCGGCCGGAACGACGAGCATTCAGGCGATCGGGACCCCGATAACGGGGACGATCGGGTCGAGCCGCGCCACGACAATGCCGAACCGCGCCAAGACAATTCGGAGCAGCACCAGGACGCGCCGGGCGATTCGGCGCAGCAGTATCGCCCCGAGTTCGCACCACCGGCCGATACGCAGGTCGACCGTGACCCGCTGATCGCGAACCCGATGCTGCCCCGGTTGACCATGCCGGACCTCACCCCGCTGCTGGACCTGGACCGAAATGTGCTGGCACCGGACGAGAATGGCGCATTCACGGTGCTCCAGGTCGAGCAGACCTGGGTCCAGGTGCGGGGCGCGAACGATATCGTCACCTGGTTGGCACCGGACGCGCTGGAGCTCGCCGGGCTGATGGTTGCGGCCGGAGACGACATCGTCCCGGTGGGTGAGCAGACCGTGCGCCCGGGCGACCAGCTCGTGTACGCCCAGACCGTCGTGCTGCCCGATCAGCCGCCCGCGACGCTGATTCACGGCTGGCACTACGCGATTCGCGAGACCGGCAACCCGGCCATGGTGCAACTCATGCGCATACCGGACGGGAAGAGCTGGACCCTGCCCAGGGCACAGGCCGCGCGATCCGGGCTGCACCCCCCGCAGCGCATGCAGGGCCCGCTGTGGCGGCCCGGCGGCCCGCGGCCGGAGGACATTCCGGCGCACCTGGGCGACCCGGTATTCGCCGATGAACTCCGCGAGTTCGTGACCCGAAACCCGGACGCGGTCGCGGACATGTTCGTCTCCATCGATACCGCGGACCGGATGACGGCGGACCGCTACCGGATATTGACGACCGACCACAGCGGCCCGGTACTGGTGGACGTCAACCGTCTGACACACCCCGGCGCGGACGGTCGCCTCGCGGTCCCACCCGGCGACCCGGTATGGCCGTACCTGCTGCTGAAGGCTTACCGCGCAACAAGATTCGTCGAGACCCGAACCGGTCCGGCGCGAGTGCAGCACACACCGGCGACCACCGAGAAGGATCTGCCGCCGCTGCCGGTCGAGAACGATCCGCGTGCGCTGCCGGTCGAGAACGATCTCCACGCGCTCGCGGTCGACAAGGATCTGCCGCGGCTGCCGGTCGAGAAGGATCAGCCGGTGCCGCCGGTGCCGTGGCAGTTGGTGCGGAATCAGTATTGGCAGGTCGGCGAGACCACGGCGGATCTGGCCGATCACCGCGCGGGGTATCTCGAAGCGGGGCAGTCCCTACTGCTGGGCGATGCCACCGACCACCTGTTCACGATCCGCCGCGATGTCTCCGATGGTGCACTCGCCGTAACCGATCATCTCGGCAGATCCGTCGACCTGCGGGGCGCGACGATCAGGGAATTCGTCACCGGGAGAGGGCTTTCCGAGTCGCTGATGATCGTTCGCGGCGGCCCGTCGCGCGCCGGTACGGTGGACAACTTCGCGAGCAGAATGTCCGATGCGATGGCCAGCCGCCGCCGCGGGAATCCGGGGCGGGCTGCTCGGCCCGCGGTCGAGCCGAGTACAGCCGAGGCGGAGGCGGCCGGCGCCGCGACCCGGGATCACGAGGCGTGGTGGCGGGAGGCCGCCCGGCAGGACGAGTCCCCGGGAACGGCTGCCGGACCGGGCGAGACCTGGAACGATGCGGAGGCGGCGCTCCTGGAGGCGGGGACCCGCATGGACGTGCCCGGGGACATCTCCGGTTGGCTGGCGGGGGAGCCGGGCCGCGTGGTCCTGTTCGGTTCGGCCGATCGTCACTGGTTCACCGTGTCCCGGGACACCGCCGGCCGTATCGCGGTGCACGATTCGATGGGCGGGCCGGTCGACCTGGACGGGCGCGGATTCAGCGGCCTGATAGCCGACCACGGCGTGCCCTTCGCCGTCGCCGGTCGCGCCCGCTCCATCGCGCCCTCGAACCCCGAATTCGATACCGTCGCAAGGGCTTACGAGACGGATTACGCGACTCCGGAGTCGGTCCCCAGTCCGGAGCCGCAGTTCTTCATGGAGTCGGGCCGGGGGCCGGGGCTGCTGCTCGAACAGCCGCTGGCCCCGGCGGAGCTGTTCCCGATCCCCCGCAATCTGATCGTGCGCGGGGCGCTGCCCTGGGACCATCCGGACACGGTGACGTTGTGGGACAGCGTATTTCTGGACGCACCGATATCCGCGGCGAGTGTTCCGGACGTATTGGCCAGCGATGAGGGACTCGTGCTGCTGTTCGGCACGGGCAGACAGCATTTGTTCACCGCGGTTCTCGGTGCGAATGACACGGTCGCCGTGGTCGACTTCCGCAAAGCTCCCCTCCACCTGGATGCGCATGGCCTCGACGGGCTGATGGCGAGGTACGACGACCTCAGAACCATGGTGGTACGCGCCCCGCACCTGCAGGCCGAGGTCGATCGCATCACCGCGGACGCGGCGGTGCCGCTATGGCCGTCGATGATCGAATTCGATTCCGACGCAGGTGATTCCGATCCGGCCGGTAATTCGGTCGTGAGCGCACCGACCGGGGAGGGTGCGGTCTTCACCGCGTCGGTGCTCCCGTCCGTGGACGCCGGCCCGCTGCCGTCGGTGCGCCTGCCGCGCACCATGCCGGCCGCCAGACTTCTTGCGCCACAGGCTCATTTGATGTTGACCGATGTCGACGGCCGAGTGCTGTGGGTGGCCCGCGATACCTCGGTACCGGTGCGCGCGCGGGGCACGATCGGTGACACGGGATTCCACGAGCTCGAGTTGCCCGACGGCACCACCCGCAGGCTGCCCGATGCCGCGGTGCGCGCGGCGTTCGACGAATCGACCCTTCCCGATGGGGGACGCGAACTTACGCCGAAGGCACCGGGGTTCTGTTACGCCGGCGGCGGTGAGGTTGTCAGGTTCGCCGGGCTGGGGCCCTTCGGGGTGCGGCCGAGCGAGCTCGAGCCCACGAAGTTCGACCTGTACTCCCCGGCGAGTGAAAAGTGGTTGCCCGGAGCTATTTCCGGACTCCTGTCCGTGGGCGTCGGCAAAGCGCTCGGCGATCTGTATATCGATGGAAAGCCGCGGCCGGAGGACGTCGTCCAGGGCAATATCGGCGACTGCTACCTGATGTCGAACCTGATCGGATTGGCGACGCATCAGCCGCAACTGATCCTCGACATGATTCGCGAGAACGCCGGGCCGGATCGTACGTTCAGCGTGCGATTCCACGATCCCGAAAAGGCTCGATGGGTGTGGGTCGAGGTGGATGACACCTTCTACCGGGACTCCGCCGGAAAGATGATCTACGCGGCGCAGGATGCGACCCGGCCGCTGTGGGCCGCCGTCGTGGAGAAGGCGTGGGCGGTCTTCCGCGGCGGGGACCGCGGCTATCTGGGTATCGACGGCGGATGGGCCGGGACGGCGGCGGCGCAGCTGCGGCCACCGCTCATGCCGGGCTTCGCGGGTCGCGTCCAGTCCACGCGTGGCCTCGACGCGTCCCTGGCCGCCGCCCCATTGCACATGGATCGGGACACGCTGGACCGCCTGAATGTGAATTCCGGTGTCGCCCACATGATTCTGGGCAGCGAGAATGCCGCTTTCGCAAACTACCTGCGGGAGTCACTGCCCACCGCGAACACCAATATGGTGCTCGAGGAGCTGGAAGCGGTGAGCCTGCGGGTGTCCGATCGGATGGACGAGCACGACGTTCTTCCGTCGGCACTGGCCACAATGAGCCGAGCCGAGCTCGCCGAACTCCTGGGTTCCGACAGTGTGGCGGCCGCGGTCATGGAGACACTGCCGGCCTGGGAGACAGCGGATTTCGAGGACGATCCCGCCGACTTCTCGCTCTTTCTCGACGACCAGTGGTCGCCGAGCGGCGAGCGACTGCAGGGGTATCTGACCAACTGGCTGTCGAATGACGCCCCTGCCGACACGACGGTCGCGGCGTGGGTGGCGGAGCGGATCGACTATCTGCTCCGCCGCGGCGACACCGTGAGCCTGGGTACCAAACAGCATCTGCCGGGCGGGCCGGCGGCGGCCGACGCACTGCGGGGCCGGCACGCGTACTCCGTCGTCCGGGTGAGTCGGGCGAACGGACCGCTCGGTGCGCCCACCGGGGTGGTGGTGCGCGACCCGTACGGCGGTGCCGAAATCACCGTGCCACTGCGACGTCTCAATCAATTCCGCAGGCTCAGCTCCGCGGGCTCGGGCACGCTGGCCGCCTACGGTGCAGGGCCCACACTCGATACGATCAGATCCGAGCGCGACCGCGCCGGCGGGGCAGCGGCGGCCGAGGCAGCGGCGGCCGAGGCGGCCTCCGACGGGCAGCCCACGGCACCGTCTTCGGCTGTGCCGGAAGCCATTTCAGCACCACCGCACTTCCCGGCGACCGCCTATCGGCCGGGGGAGATCGCGCGGTGGTGGGCCGATCACGGCAGGAGATGGTGGACCGATCTGGGATTCTCGAATCTCGCGTCGGAAGATCAATACCGGCTTGTGACCGGGTTCGCCACCCTGCGCAATGCCGACGGCATTCCCGCCGCGGTCCGAGACACCCTGAATCGGAGCTATCTGCATGGCGCGCTGGGCAATTCGCAGCCGCATACCGGAAAGCTCGAAGAGGTTCTGCTCCGACTCGGCGCGGCCGAGTTGGAGGCCGGGCAGGTCGCGGCCGCGTCGGATCTGCCGGTCCCGCCCGTATATCTGCTGAAGCTCGATCCGGCCGCATTCGGTGGGCGCGGTGCGACGGTGGTGAGCTTCGGTGATATCGACACCGCCGCGTTCGTGGCATGGCATGTACCGGGATTCGAGTCCACGCGGTCGGCGATGAGCAGCGGCGCGGTCAGTGCCATGAACCTGTACGCGGCAGCGAAACAGGAGAACCCCGCAGTGGAAACGGCGGCCGTGGTGTGGCTGGACGATGAGCTCTCGCGCGACCCCGGGATGGTGTCGCAATTGATGAGCTCGACGGCGGCGCTGCTGGGCACCCGTCATCTTCGAGTGCGAAATGCGGTGGCCGCCTTCGCCGCGGCGCGCCGCATCGCCGGAGGCGCCGCACCCACCGTCGAGATATTCGACGACCGATGGGAGCGGGAAGGCGCCGCCTACGGTCTGGACCGGCCGGTGAACCACCTCCTGAACCAGCCCGCGGCCGCGATCGCCATCCCCGCGGCCGGTGTCGAGTTCGAATCGGCGGGCCGCACGGTGACATTCGACGGCGACGAGGTGGTCGCGATCCGCCCGCATGAGACCTCGACCGATCAGGTCTGGGTGCTCGATCCTTGGGAGTCGGACGCCGAGGCGGCCTGGCACCTGGTCGACACGGCGGCACTCGGTATCGAGGCGCCCCGACTGGTGCATGCGCCGGGCACACTGTTCCGGGCGGACGGCAGCGTCGGTATCGAGGATGTTCTCGAGGTCGGCGTCGGCTCGTCGGCCCTGCTGCCCCTGCTGATCTCCCTTGCCGCACATCCGAATTGGGTTCGACGGATGGTGCGGGAACGATCGGACGGCAATTTCGAGGTGCGCTTCGGCACCGAGGATGGTGGCGGCATCCGGGTCGCGGTGGATCGGCAGTTCCACGCTTACGGCAGCGCCGGGGAGATGGCGTACGCGGCGCATATCCCCGGCCAGCCGTTGTGGCCGGCGGTGATCGAGAAGGCATGGGCGATCTACCACGGCGAGGAACAGGGGTACGCGGGAGTTCGTACCGCTTGGTCCGCGACGGCCGCGACGGCCCTGCGGCCCGCCGGCGTGAACGGCTGGACCTGGTCGGCGGATGCCGCGCGGGCCGGTGACTTCGCCGCGCACCCGATGGCCATGGAGCAGGACGTCTTGACGAGGTCGCTGCGCACCTCGCCGAACTCGCCGGGTAATTACGCGGCGGCGTGGGCGGTACTGGGCCTGCAGGCGCAGTGGCGCGAACGTATGGGCCGGTGGTACCGCGCCCAAGAGGATCGCGACAGCTGGGAGCCCGCCCGTGCGGCCTACCACCGGGCGCATGCCGCCGGTGTCGATGCCGCCGCCGCACAGGGCATTCCCGCGGCCGAAATCCCCGATTTCGCAGCGGATTTCGCCGACCGCGCCTACCGGCGCTGGCTCGGACTGCACGATGTCCGCTACGCCGAAGGCTTCATCGACTTCCTGCGCACGTCACTGGACAGGACCACGCTCCGCGAGACCGGGCTGTCGTCGCGTATTTTCCGTAAACGCATGGCGGCATGGGATTCCGGCGACGAGGCCGAGAGTTTCCGCGCGGCGCTACCGGATTTCGGTGGGCTCGATCGTCAGCAGTACGGGGAACACGACAGCACCGGCCGGGCGGCCATGCCGATATTCGCGGGCACCAATCTTCCGGTGCCGGAGCGCAAGAGCGCCGCGGACCGCCCGCTCGGGGGAGTACTGCCCGCGACCGCGACCCCGGATTCCTGGCTCGCGCCCGCCGAGCGCGAGCGGTACCGGATCGTGGTCGGTCCGCGGAATCTGCTGTACCGATCCGACGGCGGCCTTTTCGACACCACCTGGGGCGCGGAAACCGGCGCGGATGGATCGATTCCACGCGCGGTCATGGTGGTCGACGAGTACGGCAATGCGTACGCGGTCCCCGAGGCGCGGCAGGGTCATGAAAGACTCACGCACGCAACCCTTCTCAATGGCGCTCCGGCTGTCGCGGCAGTGCTGGCCGAGGTGCGCGCCGGCGTTCTCACCGGCATCTCCGAGCGGGGCGGCGAATACCGGACCTCGCCCGAAATGAACCGGGCGGCAGTCGATTACCTGTTCGGTGGTTCGAATCCGCTACTGGCGGAACAGGATTACCCGCAGGCATCGGAGCCGGTGATCGAGGGTCCGATCTCGCTGGTTCCGCGTGGTGCGATCGGTGAATCGGTGCTATATCCCGCCCGGCCGCGGTACCGCGTATCGGTGACGTCGGAACCGATCATCACCGATGACGGTGTATCGCTGAATCCGTTGTCCGAGGGTGTCTTCGGGTTCGACAACGCGGCCGATTCGGTCCGCACCAACGCGGTCGGATTCCGGTCCTATCGGGTGACCGGGGCGAACGGGACCGGTTGGGTTTCCATGGTCGATCTACGGCGGCGCGGATATCGCCGGGACACGGTCGGCGGAGACTTCGTTCAAGAGCGGGAATTGCTCGGCCGCCCGGACCGCGTGAATATCTTCGTGTTCGAGCAGGTCTCGGTCGAACTGGATCACCACAGTGCCGGCCGGGTGCTGGTACGCAAGGCCGGTGAGGCCGCGGTTTCGGTCAGAGCGAGCCTGGCCGAGCGCGCGGGTCTGCCGCACCTGGAGCCGCTCCCCGGTCCCCTGTTCTGGACCGCCGGCCCACTGGTGGATGATCTGCGAATTCTGGACGGCCAGGACGCCGCCGCCATCGCGCAGCTTCGCGCACTCGTCACCGATCATCCGGACGTCGTCGAGAACATGGTGCGAGCTGTTCCCGGGACAGCGGACGGCGAACCCGCCGCCGAGCAGTTCGAGGTACTGCTCATGGTCGATGGCAGCCCGCGATGGGTGCGGGTGGATCGTTCGACCACACTGGCGATCGAGCTCGAGGAATGGGAACCGATCTGGCCCGTCCTCATTCTCGCGGCACAGCACGCCGCGGCCGTAGTGAACAATCCGGAACCGCACGAGCGGGTCCCGGCGGCGACGGTCACCGTCCCCGCGGGCGGAGTCGACTTCGAGTCCGACGGCGTGGAAGTCCATCTCGCTGCGGGTTCCAGGGTCGCGCTGCGCCGCCATGACAGCGAGCCCGGGCAGATTCTGGTGCACGCCGGACGAAGCGGCGGACGATCGGTCTGGCGCCAGGTGCCGGAGGCGCACCTCCGGAAGCTGGGTATCAAGGCGCCCAGCCTGATTCGAGTCGGCAACGACCTGTTCGGGCCGCATGGCCCGCAGCCACAGGATGTGCGGCAGGGTGCCGCGGGAACGTGCTATCTGCTCGCCGCCCTCATCGATCTGGCGCGGGAGAATCCGCAGTGGATTCGCGACATGATTCGCGTGCGTCCTGCCGACGGTGACTTCGAGGTGCGATTCATCGAGCCGGACGGCCGCGAGGTGTGGGTTCCCGTGGACCGCCGGTTCTACGCCTACAAGGGCAAGATGGCCTACGCGGCGCATGAGCCGGGTCAGCCGCTGTGGGCGGCGCTGATCGAGAAGGCATGGGCCATCCACCGCGGCGGGGATCGCGGATATGCCGGTGCCAGTGGCGGTCGAGCCGGGCGGACCGCGGCCGCATTGCGCCCGCCGACGCTGCCGGGTACGGCGGAACGGGTCCAGCAGACCCGTGCGATGGATGACTCGACATTCGCGCATCCGATGACATTGGGCCCGGATGCGCTGGCCGAGTTGGTCGGTGGCACCGAGATCGCGAATGAGATGCTGGCGCTGGCGAGCGCCTGGCGGGATCGATTGAGCGGCCGCGGGATTCACGCATCCGCGGAGCGAGCGAAAAAGGCCGCACAGGAAATGCGGGACCGGGGTTTGGTGGGAGACGCACTCCAAACCGAACTCACCGAATGGATTTCCGATGACGACGCCCGCAAGTCGACCGGTTTCGCCAGGTTTCTGAAGGAGACATTGGCTCCCGGGCGATTCGACGAACTGGGAGAGTCCTTCGCGCCCATGCTGACCGAGATGAAGGCGTGGGAGTCGGCCGAGCCGATCCCGGGCTCGATTCTGACCCGATGGGTCCTGGACCGCATTGCCTACCTGGTGAAACGTGGTGACACGGTTACTGTTTCGACGCGTAAGGTCGCGGCGATCCGGCACCCGCACACCGAGCTGTTCGGTGGTCACTCCTACACCTTCTCGGGTTTCGTGACCGATGAAATCACCGGGCTCACAACGGGTTTGCGTCTGACGAATCCGCACCGTCCGCGCGCTACCGGAGCGAGCGAGCGCGAGGTCGAGGTCCCGGAGCGGCATTTCAACCAATTCGTGTCGGTGGCCTCGATGGGTGCGGGCAGCTTGGGCGCGCACGGCGACCCGGAGCTCTCGGCCTCGGCGACGGTCGCGGCGGAGGCGGTCCCCGATGATCGGCTGCTGTTCACGGGCACCGAAACCCCGGTGCCCGAGCCGATTACCGGCGATCCGGAACTGTCCGGTGTGCCGATGACCTACGACGACGAGGAGTACCACGAACTCGCTCCCGCCCGCCGCGCGGATCTGCGGATCGTGGTCGGGCCGGGCGGACTGCTGTATCGGGCGATCGACGGCGGGCTCTTCGACACCACCTGGACCGAGGATGATCCGAGCCGGCCTCGGGACTTCTACACCCGGCGCGCGCTATTCGTGATGGATGTGCGCGGCAATATGTACGCGACCACCTTCACAACCAATGAGCGCCCGGCCTCGATCACCGCGGCCACCCTGCTCAACGGCGCGCCGGCGGCGGCCGCGGGACTGATCGAGGTGCACGCCGGTATACCCGAGATCATGACGGTGGTGGACGACGAGTACGAGATCACCGCCGAAATGAACACGGCGGCATGGGATTTCCTGCGATCGCAGCCGCACGGACTGGTGCTGGGCCACGATTTCCGGCACCTGGAGTTCGACGCACCCACCCGCGAGGAGCTCGGCTGGGCCACCCAGGACCCGGACGGCAAGACCCCCGTTCCGACCGAATCGGAGCCCGCCGTCAGCGTCGCGCGCCCGGCGCTCTCCGGCCCGATCCCGCTGGCTCCGCAAGGCGCACTGAGTGATTCGGTGCTGACACCGGCTCGCCCGGCTGCCCGCGTCACGCCGGCGAGTACGGTACGGCGATTCGATGTTCGGACCGAAGCCGGTGTGGACCTCGCGCCGCTGCCGGGTGGCATTCTTCGCCATACGTATGCCCCGGCGGCCCAGCGTCTCGGGCCGGACGGAAAACCGTTGCTCTTCGTGACCGGCGCGAACGGCACCGGCTGGGTGCCCGCGCAAACGCTCTCGCGCCGTAGATATCTCGCCGATCCGGAGTCCGGGGGCTTTGTGCTCCGGATCGCCCTCACCGGGCATCCCGCTGATGAACACGTGCGCGGAATCCAGCTGCGGGTGAACGATTCGGTTGTGGTGGAACCGGATTCGCGTTACCCCGGATGGGTGCTGCTGCGCCGCGACGGTGAAATGCCGGTGTCGGTTCCGGCGGATGTCGCTGCCGGATATGGCTTACGCCCCCGGCGCGACCTCGAAGGACCGCTCTTCCGAGACGAGTCGGGGCCGACGATCGGTGATCTTCCGGAGACCGCGTTCTTCACCGAATTCCCGGCGCTGGCGCAACTTCGTGACCTGGTCGGCACCCCCGCCGGCGTCGCCGCCGTACGCCGGATGATCCGTGAGGTCACACCGGGCAGTATCGAGGTCCTGCTGATGGTGGCCGGTCGGCCGCAATGGGTGCGCGTGGATCGCTCCACCGATCTGCCCTTCGCCGTGGGCATCGTCGATCCGATCTGGCCCGCCGCGATCCTCGCCGCGCATGCCGCCGTCACGGACGACGAACGTCAGCACGAGTACCGTCAGGCCCGGCGCGACCGGGAGTATGACGAGGAGACCGGCGCGTGGATTCCCTTGGCGCAGACAGGAGATCAGCTCGAGGCCACGCACGCCGAGGTCGGCCGCTGGCTCAGCGGTGTGCCCGCGAGTGGATTCGCCGAGGGTCCGGAGTCCGCGCCGGAGCCGGCCGACCATGCGGCCGCGGTGTGGCGGTTGGTGGCCGGAGACCCGGAGGACGAGACAACATCATTGATTCTCGAGAATCCCGCGACCGATGATTCGATCCAGACGACTGCGGCGGAGTTGCGGACCCTGGGTGCCCGATTCGATCAGCGCACACGGGAATTCCACCTGCCGGTGCTGATCGACCTCCCGCAGGCTTCGGATCCGAGCCGGCCCCTCGACGGCGCGGCATTCACCCCGGCGATAGCTCCCGCCGCGGCGGACGAACCGGCGGCGGCCGAGCGTCTCCCCGCAGCAACGGTGGCTATCCCGGACGTCGGCGTCACCTTCACCTCGTTCGGCGAGACCGTGCACCTGGCGGGCGGGACGAGTGTCGCGGTTCGCCTGGATGACAGCGCACCCGATGAGGTTGTCGTCCTCGACCCGGCGGGCACGAACTCCACCTGGCATCGGGTCGAGCGGAGTGTGCTGGTGGCACAGGGCGTGCACGTGCCGAGTCTGGTGCGGGTGACCAGTGAGCTGTTCGGGCCGTCCGGTCTGCCGCTCGCCGCCGATGTGCGGCAGGGCGGTCTCGGTGACTGCTATCTGCTGGCCGATCTGATCGGTCTGGCCGAACAGCATCCGGAGTGGGTGCGCCGGATGATTCGGCTACGCGCGGATGGTGATTGGGAGGTGCGGTTCACCGAGTCGGCCGGCGATGGTCTGCGTCGTGAGGTGTGGATTCCGGTCGATCAGCGCTTCTACGCCTACGGCGGGCGGATGGCCTATGCGGTGCATGAGGCGGGTCAGCCGGTGTGGGCCGCGGTGATCGAGAAGGCGTGGGCGATCTTCCACGGTGGCGACAAGGGCTACGCGGGCGTCTCCGCCGGACTCTCCGGTGCGACCGCGGCCGCATTGTGGCCGACGGATACCGCGGACCGCGCGCGGTCGATGCGGGCGGTGGACGATACGGCCTTCGCGCATCCGATGGCATTGGGTCCGGATCTGCTGGGGGAGTTGTTGAGTGGCCCGGTCGCCGACGAAGCGGGCGTGGACCTCGCGCGCTCGATCGCCCACGAGGTGCTCGAGCTCGAGACGGAATGGATTGGCCGACTGGATAATTGGGTCGAGAACGACAGGTGGGACCTGGCGACCGCGGAACGGCAGCGGATCGCCGCTCTCGGACTGCCCGCCGCCGATGGCACGGCGCTGTTCCGGCGCTGGCTCGGCGAGCAGGATCCCCGCCGGGCGACCGGTTTCAGCGCATTCCTGCAAGAGTCGCTCGGTCCGGCGCGCTATGCGGAGTTGACGCCGCATCTGACCCGCTTGTCGGCGGCCATGGAGAAGTGGGAATCCGCTGCCCCCCTTGATGATTCGCCGCTGACCCGGTGGGTTTCGGATCGCATCGCGTTTCTGCTGAATCGCGGTGACACGGTGATCCTGGGCACTCGTAATCTGCCGGACGGACAGGTCGAGCATCCCGATACCCGGCTGAGCCAGAACCACGCCTATACCGTCTCCGGCATCGTGGTCGACGAGATCACCGGGCAGCCGACGGGCGTGCGCCTGATCGACCCGCACTGGTGGATACCGGGACACCGGTTCGCCGCGGGCGTGGTGGTGGACCTCCGGCACCTCAACCAATTCCTCCAGCTGTCGTCGATCGGCACCGGGACCCGATTCGCGTACGGCTCGGATACGATCGCACCGGCCAAGGCCACGCTCGAAACCTCTGCGCCAGAGGCGATCTCGTCGACTCCCGGGCCCGTCCGGGAGACTCCGCAACCGGTGCCGACTCCGCATACGGCCGGTCCGATAGCGGTGGTTCCGGCCGAGCATCTCGCGGCGGCCCGCGCCGCCGCGACCGTATTGCAGGTGGCGCATCCCGGCCTCCGGACCGCGGAATTGCTCGGTTCGAGTCATTCGCGGGCCGTCGAACAGTTGCGGGCGCTCGCCGCCGCCGATCCGAGTGCGCTGCTGAATATGATCCGCTTCGACAGTCCGGGCAGAATCGACGTACTGCTGACGGTGGCGGGCCGACCGCGGTGGGTGCGGGTGGATCGTGCCGAGGGATCCTCGGGTGCTGTTTCGCGGATCGATCGCATTCTCGAGGCGCAGGCCGCCGTGGAGGCGATGTACGCGAACGATCGGGCTTTCCTCGACGCCGTTCCGGACTTCGGACAGGAGATTCGCGACCAGCAGTACGGCATCGACGCGGCCGGGTTCGCCGCGGCCCGAGATGCTCGAATGATGTTCGCGGGCACGGATATTCCGGTGCCCGAGCGGCTGACCGGTGACCCGATCTCGGCGGGGGTGCCGATTGTCCCGGGTACCGAGTACACCCAGCTCTCCCCGGCGCAGCGGGAGGAATTGCGGATCGTGGTCGGTCCGCACGGCCTGCTGTACCGGGCCGTCGACGGTGGCCTCTTCGACTCCACCTGGGATTCGAAAATGGGGTCGGACGGGTCCGACCGCTGGCAGGAGACACAGGACCCGGTCAATAGGCGCGCGGCCCTGGTAATGGATACGCGCGGCAATATGTACGCGATCACGATGACGGCCAATGACGCGCGCCGCGACTCGGTCACCTGGGCGTCGCTGCTCGGCGGTGCGCCCGCGGCCGCGTCCGCATTGATCGAGGTTCGCGCCGGTGTGCCCACCGTGCTGCTGGATTTCGGCCTCCAGTACCCGATCACCTCCGGGATGAACGCCGCTGCCCTGCAGCTCCTGGGTTCCCGGCCGCACGGCTTGGCACTGGGTTCGGATTTCCGGCATGTGCGCTTCGCCGACGAGCTCGAAAGTGACGAGTTCGGCTGGGCGGCAATGGAACTAGACCATAACCGGGCGCCCGTTCCGACCGCGCTGGAGCCGTCCGTTCCCGTTCCCGCCAACCCCGCGCTGCTCGGTCCGATCCCACTCGTACCGCGCGGCACGGTAAGCGATTCGGTGCTGACACCGGTTCACCAGGCTGCCCGTTTCGCGCTGCCGAGTGACCTGCGGCGATTCGAGGTCAGGACGGTGACGGGTCAGCTGCTCGCACCGCTTCCGGGCGGCTTCCTGCGCTACACCGGAGGACCCGCCGCGCAGCGCTTCAATGAGCTCGGGAACAAGCTCTTCTTCGTGACCGGAGCGAATGGCACGGGGTGGGTGCCCTGGCTCGCACTCTCCGGGCGCGGATATTTCGCCACGGCGGAGACCGGGCGGTTCGTGCTGCGGGTCGGCTTCGGCGGGGATCCCGTCGATCCGTCCCGCCCGGGGATAGCCCTGGAGGTGAACGATCGGGTTGTGGTGCGGCACGATCCGGCCGATCCGCTTCGGGTCCTGTTGCGGCACAACGGTCTCGGACCGGTGTCGGTTCCGGCCGCGGTGGCCGCCCGATTCGGGCTCCGCCCGCCCCGCCGGCTCGCGGGACCGCTCTTCCGGAGTGCGTCGGGGCCGGAGATCGGCGACCTTCCGGACGCCGCGCTGTTCGCCGACTATCCGGGTCTCGCGCAGCTTCATGATCTGGTCGCGAGTGCCGATGGCGCGTCCGCGATCCGGCAGATGATCCGGGAGGATTCGCACGGGAATATCGACGTGCTGCTGATGGTTGCGGGCAAACCGCAATGGGTGCGGGTGGACAGGTTCTCGGATCTGCCCTTCGCCGGGCGCGTGGGCGAACCGATCTGGGCCGCAATGATTCTCACGGCACACGTTGCCGCGGCGGCCGATGATCTCCAGCATGAGTACCGTCAGTCCCTGCGCGACCGGGAATATGACGAGAACGCGGGAGTGTGGGTCCCGCTCGCCGAGTCCGGAGAACAACTGGCGGCCACGCATACCAGGGTCGGCGAATGGCTGAAGGGTGTCCCCGACAACGGGTTCGCCGAGGAGAACGAGCCGGTACCGGTACCGGTACCGGAGCCGAGGCCGGAGTTGGACCGGTATCCGGTGTGGAAGCTGATCGCCGGGGACCCGGCGGGCCACCCCGATGCCCCGGTGATTGTCGGGAATCCCGGATCGCATGAGCCGCTCGAGACGAATCCGGCGGAGTTGCGGCGGCTCGGTTACGTATATGACTCGCGGAGAATGGAATTCCACACTCCGGCGATAGTCGGCATCGACGCGGTCGCCGCGCCGGTCCGTGCGGAGGACATCGCCGCGGAAATAGCCCCGGCGGTGACGCCGGCGGTGGCGGACGAACCCGAAGCCGGGATGCGTGTCCCGGCGGCCTCGGTGCGAATCCCCACCGGCGGAATCACTCTCACGGTGGATGGCACGACATCGAGTCTGACGGGTGGCCGGCATATCGCGGTTCGCCTGCACGACAGCGATCCGAATCAAATGCTGGTACTGCTCCCCGCGAGCGGGACCACCGGGCTCGTATGGCGACCGGTCACACGAGACGTACTCGAACCACTCGGTGTGGTCATCCCGAGTCTGGTGCGAGTTACCAGCTCACTGTTCGGACCGAGTGGTCTGCCAGCCGCGAGCGATGTGAAGCAGGGTGAGGTCGGTGACTGCTACCTCTTGGCCGATCTGATCGGTTTGGCCGAACAGCATCCGGAGTGGGTGCGTTCGATGATTCGGCTACGCGCGGACGGTGATTGGGAGGTCAGGTTCACCGAGCAGGTCGCCGATGGTGCCGGTGCACAGATGCGTCGTGAGGTGTGGGTTCCGGTGGATCGGCGCTTCTACGCCTATGGCGGGCAGATGGTCTATGCGGTGCATGAGGCGGGTCAGCCATTGTGGGCCGCGGTGATCGAGAAGGCATGGGCGATCTACCGCGGTGGCGGTTTGGGTTACGTGGGTATCGACGGCGGCTCCGCCGGGGTGACCGCGGCGGCCCTGTGGCCGGCGGACACCCGGGACGGGGCGCGGCCGACGCGAGCGGTGGACGATATGGCCTTCGCGCATCCGATGGCATTGGGTCCCGATGTGCTGGCGGAGTTGACGGGCAGCCGGGAAGTCGCCCGCGAGCTGTTGGATCTCGAGCAGGACTGGTTCGACTGGCAGGACCGCTGGACCAATTCGGGGACCTGGGATCGTTCGCAAGCGGAGTGGGACAGGATTTCCGCCCTCGGACTACCCGTCGACGAGATCGCCGATGCGCATTGGAACTGGTTGCAGGAGCAGGATGTTCGCAAATCGACCGGTTTCGGCCTGTTCCTGGAGGCAGTGCTGGGTGACGCGCGGTATCGGGAATTGACGCCGCAGTTGACACCGGTGCTGACGGTCATGCGGCAGTGGGAATCCGGCACTCTCCCCGATGATTCGGCGGTGACCCAGTCGGTGATGTCCCGAATCGCCTATCTGCTCCATCGCGGTGACACGGTGACAATCGGCACCGGGGTACTTCCGGCCGGAGTGGCCCGGCATCCGCACACCCAGTTGAGTCCCAGTCATGCTCATACCGTTTCCGGCATTGTCATCGACGAGGCCACCGGGCACGCGACCGGTCTGCGCCTGATCGATCCGAATGCCTGGTTGCCGGGGCACCGCTTCGCCGGCGGGGTGGTGGTGCCGGTGCGGTACCTCCATCAGTTCATCAAGCTCTCGTCGAACGGGCCGGGAACTCTGTTCGCGCACGGCGCGCCCGTGCAGCGCCAGGTCTCGATGGCCGGCGCCGGTGGATTGTCGGCGGGGCGGCACACCGCGGCCGATATCGCCGGAATCGTTCCGCCGCAACGCGATACCGTGTGGGAGTCGCAGCCCGGGGCGGGGAACAATTGTCTCTGGCATGCGCTGGCTCGTTCGCTCGGTATTCCGGTAACCGATGAGCAGGCGCATTTGGACTTCCGGCGGGGCGTGGTGGACACCATGCTTCGTACACCGGAGAAATACCTCGGGCGGTTCATGGCGGGCGAGCCGCAGGATGCGCGTATTCGCGAATTCACCACGCAATTGCGGGATTTGCTGGAGCCGGGGCAGTGGAATAATCTCGCCGCCGACCAGTTGCTGCCCGCGGCGGCACAGGCCCTGGAATTGAATCTGGATGTGTATTTCCGGAACGGTTCGGTCGAACCCTTGCCCTTCGGTGGGCCGGATACGCCGGTGCGGGCATTGTTCCGTGATGGTGAACGCGATGACGACGGCCACTACTGGGTCGCGGTGCAGCCGCGGGACGGCACCGTCCTCAGCTATGAGCGTGGACCCGGCCATGCCGGGGAAGCGAATTCGGCCGGTTTGTCGCTGCGCGGTGGCGTCGATGAAATCGGAACGCCGGGAAGGCGATCCGCTCGTGCGGTAGTCGGCGATTTCGTCCGCCGGTTGGGTCGAGTGCTGCGCCGCGACCGTGGTTCCGCCCCGGTCACCGCGGCGGCGGCGCAACCCGCGCGACTGCCGTGGTGGCGTCGCACCGCTGGGCGGCGCTGGAATTTCCTGGGCCGGCTCCGGCGTGGCGGTCAGCAGGAGATGCGCACCGAACAGGTTGCGGCAGTTGGGTTCCAGGGCACGGCTCCCGGTGTTCGGAACGCGCTGGGCGACGCCTCGACCGCGAACAATGTGTCGACCGCGAGTGCGGTGGATCCGAGCCTCGCGGCCCTGAGCACGGTGGACTCGAATGTCACATCGAGCGTGCTGGATTCGAGCGTCACCTCGAGTGTGGTCGGTTCGAATGTCACCTCGAGTGTGGTGGATTCGAATGTCACCCCGGATGCGGTGGATTCGAGCGTCACCCCGGATGTGGTGGGTTCGAGTATCACCTCGAGCGTGGCGGATTCGGGCTCGGCGGCTGTGCCGGTGGGTTCAGCGTATTCCTCGAGTCTCGGCTCGGACGGCGACTCGGATTCGAGCGAATCGAGTTCGAGCTCGAGTTCCGAATCGGAGGACGAGTTCGTTCCGCTCATGGGGCGGACCGGTGAAACGGTGCCGCCGCGCAATGAAACCGACAGTGGATTGGACGCCGTGCTGCCGGACGATTCCGGTTCGGTTTCGCTGCCTGCCCGGATGATGGCGCGCCTGCGGATCGTGGTCGGTCCGGACGGCCTGTTGTATCGGGCCTTCGACGGCGGACTCTTCGATACCACCTGGGGTGCTCGAATGGGTTCGGGTAGCGCCGATCAGAGTTCGGCGGCGCAGTGGTATCAGAACCCGCGCAACCGGCGTGCGCTGATGGTTATGGACGCCCAAGGAAATATGTACGCGCTTCCCGCCGCCGATCAGCAGAATGTGCTGATCACCCACGCGTCACTGCTGGGTGGCCGTCCCGCGGTGGCGGCCGCGGAAATCGAGGTGCACCGGGGCTTGCTGCGGACCATGTCCGACCGGACCGGTGAATATCCGATTACCGAACAACACAATGACGCGGCTCTCTTGGATCTGACCGCACTGCATGGGCTGGAACTGCATCACGATTTCCGGCAGCTGTTCCCCGATCCGCTGGATCCGGATGAGGAGCTGGATAGGACGGCTCCGCAGTTCGAACGGATGCGCGGAGCTTTCACGCTGATGCCGGTCGCCGGTCCGCTCGGTCTGGCCCCGCCCGGTGCGAGATCCACTGCGCCGGTACTGGTTCCGGTCCATTCGGGCGCGCCGGTACGGTGGCGGGAGGTGTCGCTGCCCACGGCGTCATCGGTGCCGTTGCGTTCGTTCCCGGGTGGGTTCCTGCGCCTGCAGGACAGTCCCGCGACGTACGGGGTGATCGACGGGGTCGAGTATCGCTGGGTGCGGGGCGCGAATGGGGCGGGGTGGGTTTCCATTGCCGCGGTCGAGGGGGCCGGGTACGTCTGGGAGCGCGACAGTGGGCGGCTCTACCGGCGCGAGCTGGTGACCTTCCACGATATGGCCGGCACCGAGCGGCAGTTCGGAGTGCGCGAATTCGACCGATTCATTGTCGAGCCGGAACGTAACCCGCAGGGTGACGGGCCTCCCCGGGTGCTGCTGCGTCGCGGCGGTGACGCGCTGTGGTTGGACGCCGCCGTAGCCGCCGCCTCGTTGGGGCTCCGCCCCCCGACCGACCTGTCGGGTCCGATGTGGGGCGCCTCCGGCCCGATGGCCGCCGATCTGGCTCATCTACCGAATTCCCCAGTGGTGGAACAGCTGCTGGATTTGGTCAACGACGATCCGCGTGCGGTCGTGCGGATGCTGCGAGTGACTTTCGACAACAGTGTCGATGTGCTGTTGATTGTGGATGGCATGCCGCGCTGGGTTCGGGTGCGGCGCTCGACCGAGCTGCCGTGGTCCTCTCCCGACCTGCCGATCTGGCCCGCGATCATTATCGAGGCGCATAACGCGGTGCAGGCGGACACGATTCACCTCGATCAGCTCGAGCTGAATGACACGTCCTACGACGCCACGAACCAGAATCGGCAGATTTCCCGGTTTGTCGCGTCCGCTCATTTCGAGGAGCTGGAAAGCCGGGTGCACGGGTGGATCGATGGCATTCCCGCCGCGGGCTTCGAAGGTCGTCGCGACGCCGACGACGAGCACCTGCTGCTCGGCCCGGACGGCCACGACCATCCGGTGCTGCCGCCCGAATGGTCCGCCGCGGCCCGGCCCGCGGCGGGGGTCGCCGAGCTCACCGTCGATAACCTGGCCGCACACGAGCCTGCCGCGACCGGAACTCCGCATGGCACAACGGATTCGGAGCCGGTGCTACGCGCGCTTCGTCCGAGTGTTCAGGTGTTGCCCGCCGCGAACTTCCCGACGGAATCTGTTGGGCCCCTGTTGATTTCGACGGTGCCCGGTCCCTACGGTCCGGTGCGGTTGGCCGTCGGTGAAAACGTTGTCGTGGAGCAGCGCGTCGACTCGGAAGCGATTCTGCTGCACCGCGACAACGGCGAGTCGGTGTGGGTGGACCGCGACGCCGCCGTCGAACTCGGATTGGTTCTGCTGCACCGGCTCGCGGGCCCGGTGTTCGATGTCGGCGGCCCGGCGGTCGCCGACCTGGACTACCTCGAAACTCTGGTGGCGGATCCCGAGCGCATCGAATCCCTGCGCTGGCTGGTCGAGCAGGAGCCGCACATTCTCGTGGAGATGTTCCGCGAGAACGACGACCCCGCACGCACCGTCGATATTCAATCCGGTGTCGACGGCGTCCTGCGCTGGATGCGAGTCGATCGCTTCACCGACCTCCCGTGGCTGTCGGAAACCACCCCTATCTGGCCGGCGCTGGCCCTGCGCGTGCTCGAGGCGGTCCAAGAAGGTCCGATGGCGAGCGGCACCGCCACGGTTCCCCGGAGCGAGACATCGACTACGACTACGACGACAACTACGTCTTCGGCAGGGGAACAGTCCGAAAGTTGGCCGCTCGCCGAGCCGTCGGCGTTGTTCGACGCTCCCGCCGATCATGGTCTTTTCTCGGCGGATGAGCTCGCGGGCGTGTTCGGCGCCTTCGGTTCGATGGCCGAGGAGCCCCTCGCCGATCCGGGCGTCGTGCCGGTGTCGCCGCAGGCCCCGGACGCATTCATGGACGGCTATGCGTCCAGTGCTCAGCCGGAGCCGCTGTTGCCCGAGCCGACCGCGTTGTTCGATGTTCCGACGGATCATGGTCTCTTCTCAGCGGATGAGCTCGCGGGCATGTTCGGTGAATTGGGTTCGGTGGCCGGAGAGCCTCTCGCCGATCCGGGCGTCGTGCCGGTGTCGCCGCAGGCCCCGGATGCGTTCATGGTGAGCTATGTGTCCGGTGATCGGGCGGAGTCGGTGCGGTCCGAGCCGGAGCCGTCGCGGTCCGAGCCGGTCGCACCCGCAGCCATGCCGGCGGGGCCGCTGCTGCTCGCGCCGCCCCGGGTGCCGCTGGGTGAACTGCCTGTGGCGCAATTGAACTCCCGCAATCGCAGGCTGCCGGATACCCGCACGGATCCGCGGCCGGTGACCCGGGAACCGTCGTACCTGCGGCTTCCGGCGCTGCGATTGCGCACGGATCGGAACGCGCGGATCACACCGCGTGCGGGTGGCGCACTGGGATTCCACGACAGTCCGGCGAATCGGCACACCGATGAGCTGGGCACCAGATTGCGGGTCGCCGGGGTGAACCGGACCGGCTGGGTGTGGGAAAACGATCTGCTGGACAACGGTTTCCGCTATTCGGCGGCGCGCGGGCAGTTCCTGCGCGGCGCGGATATTCCGGGTGCCGACGGACCGGTGACGGTGTTCGAAAACCAGCCGATTCATGTCGAGCCGACTGCGGATCGCCCGGGACAGCTGCTGCTGCGCCTGGCGGATCGCTCGGTCTGGGTGGACCGGGCCGCCGCCATCGGATTGGGCTTGGAGCCCGTATTTCCGTTTACCGGCCCGCTGTGGTCGCCGGAACTCGGTCCGCGGGCCGAGGACTTGAACGCGCTGGTGTACACGCCGGAGGTCGCGCAGCTGGATGAACTCGTCCGCGGCAACCCTGCCCTCGTTCGCGACATGATGCGCGAGAATGCCGACAACTCCGTCGATGTCCGGCTGCTGGTGAACGACGCGCCGCGGTGGGTGCGGGTGGGTCGTTTCTTCCCGGTGGATATCGGATTGCCCGAGGGGCATCCGATTTGGGCGCCGCTCATCCTCGCGGCGAACCATCAGGCCCTGCGGTTCATCGGCGACGCGCGTGCGCGTGCCGCGCGGTTGGCGGACCTGCCGTACGTGGATTGGGACGGGCAAACGCGAAATATCAACGGCAGCACGCAGTTTCATGTCCGGGATCCCGGTGCGAGCGCGTTCCGCTGGTGCACCAGCGACTGGTTGCAGGAGTTCTTCGTCGAGTTGCGCGAGATCCCGCCGTCGCAGCTGCCGTTGGTCGAGCATACGGTCGGGGATCCGTTGGAGATGGAGGGGCCGCCGGCCTTCGGACAGGGTCTGTTGCCGGCCGGTCCGCTGTTCTTGACCGAGTACGATGTGGCGGCCGATGAGCCGGTGCTGGAGGAAGCGGTGGCCGCCCCGAATGGGTTGCCGCAGCGACGTTTAGGCGGTCGCCTGTGGGGGTCCAGCGGTCCGCTCGAATCGGATTTGCGGATTTTCGCGCGGCTGCGGGATTCGGATGCGGCCGCGGTCAGGCAGCTTCGCGCCTTGGTCGAGGGTGACCCGGGGGCTGTGATGGAGATGATTCAGGAGAACGCCGTGCGCGGCACGGTCGATGTTCGGTTGGTGGTGGATGGTCGCCCGCGCTGGGTGCGGGTGCGTCGTTTCGGCGGTTGGCACAGTCTGCTGACCGATACCGATAATGCCTGGCCGCATTACATTCTCGCCGCGCAGCAGGTGGCGGTGGCGCACAACGCGCGCGTCGCGGCCGAGGGACCGGGGGAGGCCGGACAGCTGCCCGCGGGCGCGATGATGGAGTGGTCGGGAGAGGTTCGATCGCGCTCGGACGCCGGTCCCGGCGGCGAGGAGTACTTCGTCCGGCCGCCGGGTCAGTCCTCCTTCGTGTGGCTGAGCCGGGCGTGGCTGGCGTTGAACGACATCCAGTTGACGGTGGACGGCGCGCCCGCGCCGCCCTTCGACGAAACATCGCCCGCGTCACCGGATTTCATGGATCTGGGTGCGCTCGGTGGGCTGTGACGGGTCGGTCGCCGCATGATCGATATCCCGCACGATCTGCGGTGGCTGGGCTGGCTGGTGGGTGTCGACCCGCCGGCCGGCAATGAGGATGCGCTGTTCGCGATCGGTAATGCCTGGAATGAGGCGGCGAAACAGCTTGCGGCGCAAGTGGATCCGTTGGTGTCGGTGCAGCGCTCCGCGACGGGGGCCTATCACTCCGGTGCCGGTGCGGAGACGATCGCCGCCCTGTTCGAGAGCCTGCTGCACGGTGACAGCTCACTCTCCGTGCTGGCCGCAGATTTCGACGAGATCGGTAATGCCGCTTTCGATTTCGGCACCACCGTGCAGGAGGCGAAGTTGATGATGATCATCTCCTACGCCCTGCTGGCGGCGGAGATCGCGTGGGCGTGGATGTTTCCGCCGACGGCGCCGGCGCTGGAGGCGGCCGCGGTGAGCGGAACCCGTTCGAGCCTGCGGTTTTTGGAGGATCTGACGGTCGAGAAGATCGAGCAGGCGATTCTGCGGGCGTCGGGCACGGTCGGGCGGCAGTCCTGGATGAAGCTGTTCGTGAAGAACCTCTCCACATATGCCGTCAAGGGCATGGTGTCGAGTACGCAGGCGGTGATTCTGGACGCGGCCGTGCAGGGCGGTCAGCTGGCCGCGCATACCCGCCGCCATTACAACGGTAACGAGACGCTGTTGTCGTTCGGTTCGTCCTTCCTCGGCGGTTTGATGGGCCGGGCCGCGGGTCATTGGGGCGGTATCGCTTTCGACAGGTCGATCGGCCGGCTCACCAATGGTCTGGGTCCGGCGGCGGGTGTGTTTCGCGGTATGGCGATCGGTGCGTTCGGCGGTGAGGTGAGCACGATCGGTGGTGCCATGGGGTCGGCGTTGAACAGTGGGGATTGGCAGGGTGCCTTCAGCGGCAACGGTTTTGCCGCCGGTATGGCCGGTGGTGCGTTCCGTGGTTCGGTAGCCGGTGGAGCCCGTGGCCTGTTCCAGTTGAATCGGGTGCCGCGCGGTTCGTCGAGTACCGGTTTTCTCCGCCATTACCAGGTCGATGCCGAGGGCAATGTGTACACCTCGGCGACCAAGGCCGCGGCGGCGGGCGGTTCGCTCGCGGATCCGGGGGTGGCGCGGCCGGCTCCGGTGGCCCGGCCGGCGTTCGCTCGCTCGGGCGGTATGACCGAGGAGCAGCAGCGCCAGGTGCGTGCGCTGGATCGGGAGGATGCGGCGAATCTGCGCGACTACAACCGGCAGTTGCGTGAACGCCAGCCGCAGCTGCGAGCGCAACCGACCGAACCGGTGGAGAACCGTTCGCGTGCTCGTGCGGCCGGTGACGGGCCGCCGGGGGATGGCCCGGAGACGCCGCGCCCGCGCGCCCGTGCGCTCGGCGAACCGGCCGGGCCGGAGTCGGCGGATCGACAGCCGCAGTGGGCCTCCCGCATGTCCGGCCGCGCCGGGGCGATGCAGGAACGCTCGGATACCGCGCAGCGGGTGGCCGATGAAGCCCAGACCGGGGCCGATACCGCGCAGGGCCGCGCCACCGTGCGGCAAACGCGCGCGACGGCGGAGCAGCACACGGCTGAGCAGGCCGACGCCGCCGTACAGCGCACCCAACGCGGGATCGATGACGCGCGAACGCAATTGACCGAGCAGCGGGCGGCCGCCCATCCGGACGCGACCCGGATCGAGCGGGCCGAGCAGCGGGTCGCCGATGCGCGGGCGGCGCATACGCAGGCGGTGCGCGAACATGCCGCGGCCGTGGATCGGGCCGGGGAGCATCAGCGTCGAGCGGACGGATTACAGTCTCGCGCAGACGATCTCCAGCGCCGGGCCGACAGCGCGCAAGCCCGTGCCGATGATCTTCGCATGGTGCGCGTCTCCCGCGATGCGATCAACAGCAAGGCCGATGGTGAAGCGCGCAAGATCTCGAGTCCGGGCGCCGATGAGAACACCTGGTGGAAGCGGGCGCTGATGCGTAGCAAGCGGATCGGGGACGAGTACGGCATGGGCGGTGAGGGCACCGACCGCTATCAGAGCAAGGGCACCGATCTGCGCGGCAAGACCCGAGCCAAGATCGACAAGTATCACGGTCCGGAGATCGAACCGTATGTCGCGCCGACGGCCCCGGATGTCACGGTGTGGGGAACGCCGTTGCCGCCGCCGGTCGTGCCATTGCCGCCCCCGCTCACACCGCCCGAGCCGGAAGAGCCGGAGGAGCCGGAGCCTGAAGAGCCCGATCCCGAGGAGCCTGATCCCGAGGAGCCCGAGCCGGAAGAGCCCGAGCCGGAGGAGCCGGAGCCCGAGGAGCCCGAGCCCGGGCATCCGCACTACCGTCACCCGCACCGGGGTCTGCCGCCCACCAGACCCCCGCGTTAACGCATTGTTTCGGCGCTGGTCGCGCGCATTCCCGCAACCGGCCGAATCCGGTTGCGAGAGTTGATCTCCTCTGTTGGTGACGAGGGGAGACGCTGTGGCACAGAGCATTGCGATCGATTCGACCACCCGGCTACACGCCGCGGCGACGGTGATGGACGGCGTGCACGATGCCGTCCACCGTGCCGTGACCACGCTGCATCAGACTCTCGCAGCGCTGGGGGACCCGATCTCGGTGCGGCCCGGCGCAGGTGCGGCCGCCGAGGTCGGCGCCGGGTCGACCGATCAGCCGCCCTGGGGCACCGATTCCTACGGGAAGAAATTCGCGACGGGCAAGAGCGGCTACGTCGCCATGAGTGTCGATTTGCTGCAGGGCGGTGTGGATCTGGCCCAGACATTGGCGGAGTTCGCCCACGGCATGCATCAGGCCGCCGGCGATCTGCGAGGCGCCGAAGATTCCTCCACCACCGCCTTCGCCTGAACCGCCCCGCCTGAACCGCCCCGCCTGAGCCGCCCCGCCTGAGCCGCCTCGCGTTTCGCTAGCCGTTCCGTGTGAACCGCTCCGCTCGAACCGCCGAGCCTGAACCGCCCCGCGTGTGCAACACGCGGGGCGGCAAGCTATTTCACACCGGCGGCAGCTGACAGACCTGGATGAGTTCACGGCCGTGGGTGCGGGATACGAGCATGCCCCGGCCCGGCGGATACTGCACGGGCCGAACATCTCCGAGTAGTACGCCCTCGTCCTTCGGTGTGCTCATCAGCATCGCCGCGACCGACATATCCTTCAACGGCCCGAGTACCGGATCGAAAAGGGCGCGGCCCGCGCCACCGGCGCGCCGGGCGATAATGACGTGCAGCCCGATATCCCGGGCCTGGGGGAGTAGCTCCACCAGTGGCAGTAGCGGATTGTTCGAGGCCACCATGTCGTAGTCGTCGACGATCACGTACACCTCGGGCCCGGTCCACCAGCTGCGGTCGCGCAACTGTGCGGGGGTGATGTCGGCACCCGGGATGCGTTGCGAGACAAAGCCCGCGACCTCTTTCAACGTCGGTACCGAGGTCTGGGCGGAGGTGGAGTATCCGGCCAGGTGCGGCCCCTCGATCGCGCCGAGCATGGTGCGCCGGTAGTCGACGAGGATGACGCGCGCGTCGTTCGGGTGTGAGTTCTCCACGATGCCCTGCGCGATATTGCGCAGCAGGGTGGTCTTGCCGCAGCCGACGTCGGCGAAGACCAGCAGGTGTGGCTGTTCCTGGAAGTCCAGCACCATGGGCTGTAGTTCGGATTCGCTCAATCCGATCAGTACCCGCTTGTTGTCCAGTCGCATTCCTTGTGCGCGTGCGGTTTCCAGTACCCCCGTGCGCTCCAGTTCGAGTGGCAGCATGCGGACGGCGGGTGCGCGCCGGTCACCGTAGAGCTCGGCGAGTTCCTCCTTGGCCGCGGCGACGCCGTCGGCGAGCGTATTGGGGTCGACGGCGGTGTCGAGGCGGGGTAGTGCGATGAGCATGTGCAGTTTCTCGGCGGTCATACCGCGGCCGGGCCGGTTGATCGGAACCCCTACTGCCGCACGACGATCCATTTCGGAGTCGGACGGGTCGCCGAGGCGCAGTTCGATTCGGGTGCCGATCTGATCCTTGACCGCGGGCCGGATCTCGGCCCAGCGGTTGGCGCCGAGCATGAGGTGGATGCCGTAGGACAGTCCGCGCGCGGCCAGTACATGTACCAGGGGTTCGATCTGCTCGAACTCCTCGCGGAACGCGGCCCAGCCGTCGATGACGAGGAAGACATCGCCGAACAGGTCCGCGGCGAGCGGATGCGCGGCGCGCTGGTCTTCGGGTAGTTCCGCGAGTCCGGCCTTGACCCTGCGGAAGTCGCGCATGTTCTCGATCCCGAGTTCGAGGAAGCGGGCTTCGCGCTGGCGCAGCAGGGTGCTGAGTTCGGCGACGGTGCGGCGGGCCCGGTCGCCTTCGAGTCGTCCGGCCGCGGATCCCAGATGCGGTAGCCCATTGAGGGCGGACAGCGTTCCGCCGCCGAAGTCGAGGCAGTAGAACTGCACCTGTTCGGGGGTGTGGGTGGCGGCGGCGGCCATGATGATGGTGCGCAGTGTGGTGGATTTGCCCGACTGCGGTCCGCCGACGACGGCGATATTGCCCTGTGCGCCGGACAGATCGATGGTGAGGACATCGCGCCGCTGTTCGTACGGTTTGTCGACGATACCGATCGGCAGCCAGAGGTTGCCTGTGCGGTTGTCCTCGGATCGCCAATCCTGGTGGGGCAGCAGCATATCCACCGAGGGGGAGATATCCAGCGGCGGCAGCCACACCTCGTGTGCGGGGCGGCCGTGGCCTTTGAGCCGATCGACCACCACCTGCAGCAGTGACTGTTCGGGTCCGGCGGGCGCGGGCTCGGCGAGTAGTTCGTTCAGATCGGGCAGGGTCACTTCCCGCGGTGCCACCGGAACCGCGCGCGCGGCCACGGCGGCGGCGGTGAACAGATCGACCGCGCCCGCCGCGGCGGCGGCCGGTCCGCCGGCCGCGCGCCGGGCCACGGGCGGAACGTACGGTCCCGAGACGTAGGTTGCGTTGAATCGCAACGGGTCCGACGCATCGCTCTTGAGGTAGCCCGCGCCGGGCTGGCCGGGCAGATGGTAGGCATCGGTGATGCCCAGCACCTGCCGCGATTCACCGGCGGAGAAGGTGCGCAGGCCGATTCGGTAGGACAGGTGCGAGTCCAGCCCCCGCAGCCGGTTCTCCTCCAGCCGCTGTGAGGCCAGCAGCAGGTGGACCCGCAGCGAGCGCCCCAGTCGGCCGATCATGACGAACAGCTCCGCGAAATCCGGTTTCTGCGAGAGCAATTCGGAGAATTCGTCGACGATGATGAAGAGCGCGGGCAGCGGATCGAGCTGTGCGCCATTGGCGCGCGCCTTCTCGTATTCGGTGACATTGGCGAAGTTTCCGGCCGCGCGCAGCAGTTCCTGCCGCCGGGTCAGTTCACCGGCGAGCGCGTCGCGCATGCGGTCCACCATCGAGAGTTCTTCCTCGAGGTTGGTGATGACCGCGGACACGTGAGGTAGTGGATCCAGGCCGAGAAAGGTTGCGCCACCTTTGAAGTCGACCAGCACCAGGTTCAGCAGATCCGGGGAGTGCGTGGTCACCATGGACAGCACCAGCGTGCGCAGGAACTCCGATTTACCCGAACCCGTTGCGCCGATGCACAATCCGTGCGGGCCCATACCGTTCTCGGCGGATTCCTTGATGTCGATCTCGACGGGAGTGCCGTCGGGGGTGGTGCCGATCGGTACCCGGAGCCGTTCGCGCGAGGATCGGGTGCGCCAGACGATATCCGGATCGATGGTGGCCGCGTCCGGAATCTTGAGCAGCGCCATCAGTCCGGGATCCCCGCTGACCTCCTCGCCGAGATTGACGATCTGCGCGGTGGTGGCGATCCGATACCGTGACATGCCGCGCGCGAAGGTGGCCGCGACCTCCAGGGGCAGCCGGTCCGGTCCGGCGAAGTTCTCCACCGAACTGCCGGTGCGAGCGCCGATCACGTTCTCCTCGACCACGAGTTGCAGTCCGCGCCGCACGGCCAGTCCGGTCTGTGGCGCGGTCAGGTCGAGTACGGTCACCGAGTCCAGTCCGGCATCGCTGATAATCCGTTCGGAGCCGCTGACATAGCCGTCGTCGATCACCACCACCACGTGCAGGCGGCCGGGGGTGGGCGGTGCGTTGCGCAGGAATCGGCCGCGTTCGAGCAGATCCTCCGAGAGCGCGTTCTCGAGTTCGGAGAGCGACTCGTAAAGCATTCGGGCCGCGCCGATTCCGTCGGTATCGCGCGGATGCTGCAGGTGCGGAAGCCATTTGGTCCACCGCCAGTCCTCGCTGTCGGGATCGGCGGCGACAATGGCGAAGATCAGGTTGTCGGGGCCGTGAAAGGTGGCCAGCTCCATCACCATCGAGCGCACCAGGGCGCGGCTGTGCTCGCGCGGTCCCTCGATATTGACCGCGGGGAAGGCGCGCAGCGAGATCGCGGTGGGCAGCCCGTGCACCACCGAGTGGGTGCGCACGAACCGCCGCAGTGCGACCGTCGCCACCGGCTCGAGGTCTTCCAGGGGTCCGGTTTCGGGCCGGGCCAGCCGGGTGGCGATGCGGTGGCTGCCGACGCCGATCCGGACGTGACCGAAGTCGGGGTCGCTGGGGCGTCGTTCCCACATTCGGCGGGTGCCGACGAGCGCGTGCAGGTCGATCGGGTGCGGGTGGCTCCAGGTGAGGGCTTCGCGCTGGGCGGTGCCGGTGCCGCGGACATCGCGGCGCAGTTGCTCGAGGTACCGGAAGTAGTCCTTGCGTTCCTCATTGAGTTCGGCGGCTTTCTTGCCGCCGCCGCCGGTGCGCCCGGCGAACATGCCGACCATCGACATGAGCATCATCATCGGATACATCATGCTGAGCGGGTTGGTGAGCATGGATTTGCCGCTCATGGTGAACATCAGCCCCATCATCCCGACCATGGCGACCACCATGACCAGTGGCAGCAGGCGCTGCCAGAGTGGGGCGGGCACCGGTGCGGTGATCTCCGGCGGTGCGTTGAGGACCACTTCGCCGCCCGGGGACCGGGGTGGCGCGATCCGGGCCAGCCGGATGAAACCCTGCGTACTCAATTGGCTGTTCCTCGATCGGTTACGTATCGGAAGGGGAGTGTCAGTCGTCGCCGGGCAGGACCAGTGGCATGCGCTGTGCGCGCCGGAAGGGAATCGACAGGGTCAGTACCAGGGCGAGCAGTGTCAGGCAGCTCGCCGCCCCGGCCGTGCCGATGCGGCGGGGCCACGGGCTTTCGGGGGTGGGCGGTATCGGTGCGGCGATCTGTTTCCCGCTCGCGGGGTCCGGTCCGGTTCGCGGCGGCAATACGGCGGTGAGCGCGGCGACCGGGTCGATCAGGCCCGCGCCGAGGCGGGTGTCGTGGCCGGAGCCATGCGCGGTGCCGACAATGCGGTCGATCACCTGGGCCGCGGTCAGTTCCGGGTAGCGGGCGCGCACCAGTGCCGCCACACCCGCGACGTAGGCGCTGGAGAAGCTGGTGCCGGCGATCGGCGCGACCTGGCCGTTGGCCTGCGGGGTCCCGTTGACCAGGCCGGTGCCGCCGGGAGCGCTGTCCAGTGACATCAGATTGCTGCCGGGTGCGGCGACCCCGACCCATGGGCCGTACAGGGTGAACGACGAGGGTGATCCGTCGGCCTCGACCGAGGCGACCGGCAGCACATAGGGCGAGAACCAGGCGGGCGTGGGGATGGTATTGACCGCGTTCCAGCCCGCGGTTCCGTTCTGCTCTTTGCAGGCCCCCTGGGATTCCAGGTTTCCGGCCGCCGCGACTACCACGACATTGTGGTTGGCGGCGTATTGCAGTGCCGCGCCGAGCATTCCGTCCACCGGTCCGGTTCCGTTCGGCCGGCACGACACCTCGGAGATATTGATGACGGAGGCGTGCAGATCGACCGCGTGCACCACCGCGTGGGCGAGGGTGGCGACGGTACCGTAGCCACCGGCCGACATGCCGCCGGGCCGGTCCGAGCTGTAACTGTTCTTGGCCTGGAATGCGAGGCTGGTCTGGCGGATGGACAGAATGGTGGCCCCGGGTGCCACTCCGGAGAACCCGTCTTCGGGGGCGGGATGGCCGGCGATGATTCCGGCCACCAGGGTGCCGTGGCCGTCGCAGTCGCTGGTGCCGTCGGAGTCGGAGACGTAATCGCCGCCCGGGTCGACGCTCAGCCGCGGATGCCGGTTGACGCCGGTGTCGATGACCGCGATGGTCTGCCCTTCGCCCCGGCTGAACTCCCACGCCCGTTCGAGTCCGAGTGCCTTCTGCGCCAAGGGAATTCCGGTGGGGGCGGGACCGGACCAGATCGGTTGCGAGCACAGCAGTCGCTGCTGTGACGGCTCGGGCGGCGCGACCGGGGCATTGGTCACCAGCGCTCCCGGATCCACCCCGGGTGGTTCCACCCCGTACGCGGTGGCGGCGGGTGTCAGCACCGCCGTCACGGTGAGGGCGCCGGCGGCGAATACGTGGACCAAAGTCCTTGCCGCGCAGCGCCGCCCGCGCTCAGCCATTGCGGACGAGCGCGTAGATGTCGAGTATCCAGAAGATCAGTGGGCCGATCGCGCAGATGGTGAGGTACTCGAAGATCTCACCGGCCCGCTGTACCACCGGCGATATCTCCAGGTTCGGTCCGGCCACGCCGATCAGCATGGCCAGTACCGCGATCACCAGCAGTGCCGCGGCGGCCGGCAGTGCCGCGTCGTCGAGCCGGAATCCGAGCAGGACGGCGGGCGGAATCAGTACCGCGCAGCCGCCGAGCACCATGGCCGCGGCCTGGGTCAGATCGGAGAAGGCGCGGCCGCGCCGGGCCAGCACGATTCCCACCGCCGCGGCCAATGTGATTGCCTGCCAGCGGTGTTCGGTGGCGGCCAGGACCGTGATGAGTGTCGCGCACACGGTGACCGCGACGATTCCGATGATCATTCCGGATTGGTAGTCGTTGGCGAGCCGGGATCGCTGATCCAGTCCGGCCGCCGACGGGATCGAGGTCGCGCCGATCGCGCCGATACCCTCGATGGTGGGTCGTGGTTCATGGTCGCGTGGATCGATGACGCCGCCCGCGGTCGGCACCGGCGGCACCGGCAGTCGAGCGGCCGCCACCGCGATTCGCGGGGCGAGCGTAATGCCCAGCAGGGTGGCGACAATGATCCCGGTCGCGGCCTCGGCGGGGGTGACCTCCCACAGCGTGCAGGCGCCGGCGGCGATGGTGCCGAATACCGTGGTGGTGATGACGGCCGAGAACACCGTCGGTCGAACGGCTATGACGCGCAAGGTGATTACGGCCAGCAGCATGGTGGCCGCGCATCCCAGCAGCAGATGCGGTGCGCCCGGTTGCCCGGGGACCAGTGCCGCCGCGCCGCTGCCCATCAGCAGCACTCCGCACAGCGCGAGCACGGTGGCGGGCAGGGTCGCGGAGTACATGCGGGCGACGAGCCCGCCGCCCACCAGGATCAGCAGTCCGATGCCGAGGCCCGCGGTCCCGGCCAGGATGCCCGCGCCGTGCGCCGCCGCGACCATCAGCAGTGCGCAGGCACCGATCACCGCGGCAATGGCCCCGGCCTGTCCGGCCCGGCCCGCTGTCTCGGCTGTCCAACCGCGATAGGAGCTTTCGGTGAGGCGGGCGACGGCGTCGATGACATCGTCGAAGAGCGCGGGTGATTCGACCGAGTCCACCGCGCGCAGCACCAGTAGTTCACCGTCGAAGACCTCGGCTTCGGTGAGGGTGCGCACCGGATCGATGGCGGTGTGGCCGAGTCGCGAGAGTGTCCAGTGCTGGGCCGCGAGTGGGCCGTTGTCGTCGTGTTCGGACAGGTCCGGATTGCGGGATGCGATGAGCTGCACCACATCCGGGATGAAATTGGCGATCGGGATGGTCGTGGGTAGCACCACGTCCACCTGGGTGTTGCCGCCGATCACCGAGACTCGGCACAGCTGCGGCTCGATAGCCGTTGACTCCATCACGTGCTGGACTCCCGAATTTCTGGTTCCGACGTCCGGGAAGGTAGCAAGGTGTTCGCCCGGCGGCAGCGGCGCCGAAATGGAGTTTCCCCGGCCGTAACCACGCGGCGGGAGCGACGTGGGGTTATCGCCGGAAGTGCAACGGCCGCACGTTAACTGCCGATGAATGCGCAGTGGTCGCCGCCGGCGCCGGCGTGCCAGTACGGCGTTGATCCATTACGTTGCGGGCCATGTCAGCGATTCGGCAAGCGCAACAGATCTTCGACGCGGGCGTGCTGTCGCTGGGTTTGATGGTCGACGGCCAGCAGGCCGCGAAGAATCTGGAGTACGCCAAGGTCGCTTTCCGCCGGGCCACGGAGCTGGATCCGGATATGTGCGATGCCTGGCTGGGCCGCGTCGCCGCCGGTGATGACGGCCGAGATGTGTTGCACCACTTGCACCGCACCTCGGGCACCTCGCTCTTGCGTGAGCAGCGCCGGCTCGGTTTGCCGCCGCGGCAGTTGGCCGGGCGGTTCCAGATCGGCCAGTACATCGACTATCCGATCGCCAGTCTCACCGAGATCTGGCTGGCGCAGGCGATGCGGCTGGTCGAGGAGAAAGAGTTCGACGAGGCCCATCGGCTGCTGGAGCAGTTGACGCTGCGGCGCGCGCAATCGGCCGACGATCCGGATCGCGCCGTTGACGACAAGGTCTGCGCCTATGCGCGGGGCGTGCTGTATTTCACGGCCCAGCTGTGGCCCGATGTGATGGCCGAGCTGGCCGGCTCGGCGGAGTGGCAGGACCCGTACATGGCGGCGGGCGCGCATGTCATGGTCGGCACGGCGTGTGCGCATCTCGGCCTGTTCGGTGAGGCGACGCGACGGCTGGAATTGGCTGAGCGCGGCCCGATTCCGGCGGCCCGCACCGCCGCAATGTACTGCCGTGGCCTCGCGCTGCGGGAGCAGGGCAATGAGGATGAGGCGCGGGCGCTGTTCGAGACCGTGTACACCCAGGTCCCGGATTTCGAGGCCAATACCCAGGCGATGCGTGACCCCAAGTTCCGGATTGTGGTCACCACCAAGGAGCAGATCGAATCCCGTGCCGTCCGTTGGGATCCGGCGTCCGCGCCGTCGCTGGAGGCGGCCGCCGAGGAGGAGCAGCATCATCGGGCCGAGGTGATTCTGGCCGCGGCCCGCAAGGAGCTGGACTCCCAGATCGGGCTGGGCGCGGTCAAGGTCCAGGTCGCCAAGTTGCAGTCCTCGGCGACCATGGCGAAGATCCGGGCCGAGAAGGGGCTCAACAGTATGCCGCGCGGTCAGCATCTGGCCTTCACCGGTCCGCCGGGAACCGGTAAGACCACTATCGCGCGGGTGGTGGCCAAGATCTACTGCGGTTTGGGACTGCTCAAGACCGACAAGGTGGTGGAGACCAAGCGCTCGGATTTCGTCGGCCAGCACCTGGGCTCGACCGCGATCAAGTCCAATGCGCTGATCGATTCGGCCATGGACGGTGTGCTCTTCGTCGACGAGGCGTACACGCTGATCCAATCCGGTCTCTCCGGTGGTGATGCCTTCGGCCGTGAGGCGGTCGATACGCTGCTGGCGCGCATGGAGAACGATCGTGATCGCCTGGTGGTCATCATCGCCGGTTACGACGGTGAGATCGATCGATTCCTGGCCAGTAACGACGGTTTGGCGTCCCGCTTCGCCAAACGCGTTAAGTTCGACTCGTATTCGCCCGATGAGCTCTGCGAAATCGGCGATTTCATTGCCCGCAAACGTGATTCGACGGTGTCGGACGAGGCGCTCGAGCTGCTGCGCGCGGCCTGCGCCGAACTCTACGAGGCCGAGCGCACCGATCAGAGCGGCCTGCCCCGCCGCGGCGTGGACATCGCTGGCAACGGCCGTTTCATCCGCAATGTCATCGAGAGTGCCGAGGAAGAGCGCGAATACCGCCTCGCCATGGATGACACCCTGGACTTGCGCGGCCTCGACCAGGACACCCTGATGCGCATCGAAGCCGACGATATGAGCAAGGCGTTACAGGCCGTGCTCGCCACCCTCTCCGCATAGCCCGTTCGCCGGGTGTTCGGACCGGCGAGGTGTGGCGCACGGCTCACAGAGGGGTGGGGGCGGTTTGTGAAAATATGCTGCTGACTAGCATCGATTCACGTACAGATCGAGGCGACCCCGAGGACTTGTGTTGACTACCGACTCTCTTGACCGCTGGAATGCTCACGAGGCATCCGCGGAGGCGATGATTCCGATCATCGGAAAGCTGTATCGCGAGAAGGGGGTCACCATCCTCCTGCACAGCCGTTCCCTGGTCAACAAGTCGGTGATCAGCATTCTGCGCACGCACCGGTTCGCCCGGCAGATCGAGGGCGAGGAGCTTTCGATCGAGGAGACGCTGCCATTCCTCGAGGCGCTGACCCAACTCGATCTGGGTCCGTCCAAGGTCGATCTGGGTCGTCTGGTCATGGCCTACCGCGTCGATGAGCGCGGGCTCTCGATCCCCGAGTTCACCGCCGCGGTGCTGGCCGACATCACCGATGGCAACAAGGCCGAGCCGCAGGGGCCGCGCGATGTGGTGCTGTACGGGTTCGGCCGGATCGGGCGTCTGGTCACCCGGCTGCTCATCGAGAAGACCGGATCGGGCAATGGCCTGAACCTGCGTGCCGTCGTGGTGCGCAAGGGCGGCGAGGACGATCTGACCAAGCGCGCGTCGCTGCTGCGCCGGGATTCGGTGCACGGTCAGTTCAACGGCACCATCAAAGTCGATGCCGAGAATGACACCATCATCGCCAATGGCAATGTCATCAAGTTCATCTACAGCAATGATCCGACGACGATCGACTACACCGAGTTCGGGATCGACAATGCCATCCTGATCGACAACACCGGCAAATGGCGTGACCGCCAAGGGCTTTCGCAGCACCTGCGCCCCGGTATCGCGAAGGTCCTGCTCACCGCGCCCGGCAAGGGTGACGTGCCGAATATCGTGCACGGCGTCAACCACCTGTCGCTGGATCAGTCCGAGCAGATCGTCTCCTGCGCCTCGTGTACCACCAATGCCATTGTGCCGCCGCTGAAAGCGATGGATGACGAGTTCGGCATCACCCGCGGTCACGTGGAGACGGTGCACTCGTTCACCAACGACCAGAACCTGCTGGACAACTTCCACCCCGCCGACCGCCGCGGCCGTTCCGCGCCGTTCAACCTCGTGCTCACCGAGACCGGTGCCGCCTCGGCCGTCGCGAAGGCCATGCCGGACTTCAAGGCCAAGATCACCGGAAACTCGATTCGCGTTCCCACCCCGGACGTTTCGGTCGCCATCCTGAACCTGCAACTGAAGCGCGAGGTCACCAAGACCGAGGTCCTGGACTACCTCCGCCAGATGTCCCTGTCCGGCCCCCTGAGCCGCAATCTCGACTACACCGCCGCCACCGACGTAGTCTCCAGCGATTTCATCGGCTCCCGCGCCGCCTCGATCGTCGACGCCAACGCCACCATCGTCGACGGCGACACCGCCATCCTCTACCTCTGGTACGACAACGAATTCGGCTACTCCTGCCAGGTAGTGCGCACGGTCCAGTACATCTCGGGCATCGAGTACCCGACGTACCCCCGATTGGGTGCACAGGACAGCTCCGAACTCGCCCCGGCCGCCGGCTAGTTCGCGCCAGCCCGGAACGCCGAAGTTCCTGTCGCGCAATGGGATTGCGCATGCCATGATGAACCGCGTGGACTTCCCCCAATACGCGGCGAACGAGGTTGACGCCGAGTTCTACGACGCGACCGCCCTCACCAGCAACCCGGCGTTCTGGGCATATCACCTGTGCGGCTTGGTATCCGAGTCACCCGGGTGGTTCGGAGTCCCCGAAGCGGAGTTCCGCCGCCTGCGGGATGAGCAGCTGTTCAACCCCCTGCGCTGGCCGGTGCTACGAATCCCGCTAGCCGGCGGCCACGAGATCGTCATCGTCTACGAGACCTACGAGCTGATCCCCGCCGAGGAGTACGAGTACGCGGTCCAGTACTGGCTCCGCATCGCAGGCCAGGAGCCCCCACACATCCTCGGTGCCGCGGAAATGGAAGGCGCCTACGGCGGAATCCGCTGGCCGGAACTGGTCAAGGCAGCAGCACCCGCCGGCACAGGCGGCATCCAACAGCCAAGCGCCCGCCTCCTGGCCCTACTCCCAATCCTGACCGACGCCGACATCCCCCAATCCGAGTTCCTCCCAATGGTTTCCGCAGCCCTACGCGAACAGGGCGCCACCGCCCCCGAAGCCCAGACGCAAGCCCTGCTAACCGATCGTCAATACGGTGAGGACGCAACCTGGTCGGTCGACGCCGAAGGCATCTGGACCTGCGACACCTGGCCCAACAGCCGCCTCCGCACCCATTCCCACAACCCCCGCCCAGCCGCAGTGAGCCGCGCCCTCGCCCCCTAATGCCCGCCGCCAATTGACCTGTGCGAGCACCGCTTACACTCACCCGATCGTCCTGCCCTCCGCGACGCCGAGCAGTACACCCGCAAAGCGGTTGCCACACAAGGCGTCCCGTTTCGTCTCGTCCGGCCAGACACACCTGCGGCGGTCGCCGACTACGGTGAGGGCACGCATCGCCGATGCACCAGCACTCTCGAGCGTGCATGCAATGCAAGCTGCGCACGTCTACAAGGTTCCTCATGACCGAGACCATGTCCTGAACCTCCTCAACGACTACGTGCGGTTGTACCGGCAGGCCGCGGAGAAGGACGAATGGGTTCTCGTCACGCGTGACTGAACACTGTCCAAGGAAACGCACTACATTGCCGCTGATCGCGTTGACCGAAGCGGCCAGCGCGGAGCGACGGAAGATCAACTGGCGGCAGGCATCCCACGCTGACCGAACGCACCATCATGCCGATTATCGAGCATCGTGTCGGTGACGTTTTCACCGGCAGCGGCATGTTCGTGGTGCGCGACCTACGATCGCCGTCCACGAGTGCCCCGCCGCAGGGAGATCACCTTCCACCGCTCGGGATCGTTTGGACGGACCGTCTGAAAGGTTTTGCGGGGCAATGGCTGTCAGGTAATTCGGCGAGGGTGCCGATGCGAACCCCCATGGCCGCCGCGCCGAAGGTGGAGCCGTGTCTCCGGCACCAACCCGAGAGAGGACGCGAGCATCACTTGCGAATTCACCGACGCCACAAGTTCGAGCGCGGTGACAGCCAGCAGATCGGTGGTGGTTACCGGGATGCGTGCTCGGTGCTCAACGGTTGATTCGCGGCTGCCATGGCGAGGATTTCCGGTACGTCCTCAGCCAGCAGGAAGCCTGCCGTGACCGTCTTGTCGGTTGCCGCTCGGAATGCCGCGAGGTAGTCGTCGGGAGGGGGTCCCGGGAGTGGTCGCGTGCAACCGAACATGATCGCCGGGCCGCCGCCTTCCTGTCCGAGCCCGGACAGCACTGCCAGTGGCACGTCCATCCACGGCGTGCGGATACCGCCCAGCGCGTTGCCATGGACGTCCAGCACCAGTTCCCCGGCGGATACCGTGAGCCGATCGGCCTGTGCCGGAGCGGGTCCGCCGTCGGCCCATCGGGACAGCGCCGCGATGGCTTGCTGCACGACGTAGTGATGTTGTGGCCCGGAATTGATCGGCTCGGGGAATTCGACGCCCAGTGGATTGCGTCGTGGCGCCATCCGCTCGGCCAGTTCCTCCGCGGTCAGTGAGCCCGAGTCGGTGAACGATGCGCCGACGGTGTAGGAGTCCGCGTGTGCGGCGCCGGCCAGCTCCCAGAGCCGGAACCGGTCGGAGTCGGGCTGGCGGGAGTCGATCGAGCGCATGAGACCGACCACCTCGAACTCGGTTTGGAGCACGAGCACCGGCGCGGTCGAATCCGCACGCACCCGCGTGCCACCGTCCAGCGCCTCGGGATCCACCAAGCCGGTCAGCGTGGCAGGGCGGCCCGGCCGCCCGTCGATGAGGTACGCGTCGTACGGCGAGCCATGCGGCGCAATGGCATTCACAAATGTGACGAGCGCGGCCGCGGATTGCGACTGCCCGGCCGCGAGCAGTTGCCGGGTCCCGGCCAGCAGCCTTCGAATCACCTCTCCCGCCTGCCGGTAGATGTCGTAGCAGTAAGCATCCCCAGGATGCGAAAGATCGGCGTACCGCACCGGATCCGCCTGCTTCAGCGGTGGCAGCAGGACCGAGTTCCAGGTGTCGTCCTCCTCGGCGGCCGCGGCCATGACGCTGCCGCCGTGGATCGGGGCGTACTGCGCGGAGACCCCGATCCAGGCCATCCGGGCACGGATGAGATGCCGATGTGCCAGTAGCCAGATCGGCGGCGCGTCCGCACCGGAGGAGGCGTTGAGCCACTCCACGACAGCCGTTCCGGAGTAGCCCTCAACCGGCCGGTAGACCACGAGTCTGGTCGTGAACGGTGCGAGGCCGTCCGGCTCGCTCGCCCACTCCCCGTCGTCACCGGCCGAGCCGGTCAGGCGGTAGGACCCGGCTGTACCGGATAGGAAGTACTCCTCGGCGACGTAACCGACATCGGCCAGTAGGAAGAACGTCGAGATCAGGTTGGTCGGACCCGTTACCGGACCGGAAGGCTCCATCTCGAAACCCTAACAAGTGCTTGGTTTTTCGACAATCGCTGAACTCGCGCCGACCCGGCATCGGGCGGGACCGATTGTGTTGTGCGAGAGCGGTTTCGTAGTACCCGATGCGGCAGTCCACACGCTGGTCACCATGCTCGCGTTGAGCGAATCCCACGGCAGGCATCCGGGCATCGCGCAACTTGCCGCGGTCGCCGAACCGGGCTCGCTGGCAGATTTCGCCTGGGGGCTGTTCGAGGCGTGGATGTTCTCCGGCCTAGCCAATGGCGGCATTTGGGTGATGCAGGCGCTAGCGCTGTTCGGTGACGACGAGACCGCCTGGCGACTGGAACCGATTATCCGGTCTTGGTATTACAGCGCGGGTTCACCGGCGGAAGCCGCGCTGCGGGTGCTGGTCGCCATCGACAGCGATGCTTCCCTCACGGTGCTGCATCGGATCTCTCAGCAAGCCAAGGCGAAGGCGTTCAAAAAGCACGCGTCTGTGGCAGTCCGACAAATCACGGATGCACGCGGCCTCACCAACGAAGAATTCGCCGACCGTTTGGTGCCGGACTTCGGCTTGCGCGAAACCGGAGCAATGATCGTCGATTACGGAACACGCGCATTTCTCGTCCGGATCGACCAGCGACTCTGCCCGCTCGTGTTCGACGCGGTGCCCGATGACTGCGGCGGGTGGGCCGCAGCGGGCAGCCGCAAGGTGCTTCCCCGGCCAACAGCCAAGGACGATCAGGACAAGGCTGTCCCGGCCTACCAGGACCACACCGCCTTCAAGGAGATCTTGAAAACCACAGCCGCAGACCAGACGAAGCGGCTCGAACAGGCGATGGTTTCGGGGCGGCGCTGGTCCAGCGCAGTGCATCAGCGGTTGTTTGTCGAACATCCGTTGATGCAGCATTTGGCCCGCAGGCTCGTCTGGGTGATCGTCGACGAGGCCGGCGAGGTCACCGGGTCGTTCCGGATCGCCGAAGACGGCAGCCGCGCGGACATCAATGACGAGGTCGTGGAATTGGCCGATGACACGCTCGTCGGCGTCGCACATCCCGTCCACATGGGCCAGTCGACACGTGAGTGGGCGAATCTGTTCGCCGACTACGAGATACTTGCGCCCTTCCAGCAGTTGGAACGCCCCTGGTGGACGGCTGATTCACCGGGCTTCGCCGATGCGCTCGACCGCCTCGCCGGTCGGACCGTGCGCACAGGCACGGTGTTGGGCCTCAAGCGATTCGATTGGCGGTGGCAGGAGACCGGCGGGGGCCTCGTGACCCGCTTGAGGCGCACGCTCAGAGACAACGTCCATGCCGAGATCACGATCGATCCCGGACTGTGGATGGGTGCGCTCCACGATGACGAGAAGCAGACCATCACTCGAGCCACCCTGACTGTGCCGGACTGACGATCACTGATGGCAAGTTCCAATCCCGACGGGACTCCAGCACTTTCATAGATCAACCCGCGATGACAACCTGAGGCTACCCGAGGCTCTGCCCCGGGCTAACCGTTCACCCCTGCGTGTCCTCCTACGAGATCGGTCGAGAACATCGATCCGTGACCCCGGCCCCAGCGCGCGATAAGCCGACGACGATCAGGTGCGAGCCCGTACCGTTGAACTCGCAAGGGTCCGCCTACGGAAACGAGGAGGCTTCGCATGCATGCATCGAAGGGCGACAGGCTGGTCGTGCACGGCCGCACTGTCGGCCAGCAGGACCACGTCGTCGAGATCGTCGAAGTTCTCGGCCCCAACGGCACGCCTCCCTATCGAGTTCGGGCCGAGAATGGCCACGAGACCATCGTGTGGCCCGGGCCGGACTCTGTCGTGGACCATCGCAGGGCATCGGGCACCGAGTGACAGCTTCGATCTGAACCGGTCATCGTTTCTAGGTTTCGACCATGAGGGCCGTCCCAGCGCATGCGATGGGGCGGCCCCGTCGCATGTCCGCAAATGCCGCATGTCGCGGTGACCGAACCGGCCGGCGCGAGGGGTGGAAGATCAACTGGCCGTGGCGGTCCGGAGCTGGCCAGGCGCACGCTCATGTCGAAGAGCGTGCATGCCTGGCCCGCGCACTCTGAACCATCCCTCGGTCCGCTTTCGTCGATCTGCGCCGATGCTGCGACTTCGACTTTATGCTTGGGGACGCATCGTTCTCTAAGAGAGCGTCTGAGAACTCGGTGAGGGCGTCGGTGTGAGGCTCGAGATTTGAGTGAACTCCTGGTAATTCAGTGTTTACCAAGACGCTGATCTACCAGGAGTTCGTGTGCCAGTATCGCCGATTTCG
>NZ_WJIC01000079.1 GCF_009649815.1 Nocardia sp. SYP-A9097 | reverse complement strand
GACCGCCTGGCCACCAAGGCCCAGCGGTTGGCTCTCATCGCAGCCGAAAAGGGTTGCACCCGACCGGATTGCAGCGCGCCCGCGTCCCTGTCGGCGGTGCACCACATCACCGAGTGGGCCAAGGAAGGCCCGACCGACATAGAAAATCTCACCCTGGCGTGCGATGCCTGCCACGCCCTGGTCCACGACGGCCCCGGCGGTTGGAAAACCGTAGTCACGGGACCCGACACCGACTTCCCCGGCCGAACCGGCTGGATCGCCCCCGCCCACATCGACCCCACCCGAACTCCACACGTGAACCACCGCCACCACCCCGGAGAACTACTGGCCGCCACGATCGCCCGCATCCGCGCCCGCGACGAACGCGACCGCGAACACCGCAAAGCCCGACTCGAACACCGCACCACCCCCGGTGAGGGTCGATAGCGAAGCTGAGCGCCTGTACCACCGTCAGGGATACCCCTGCCGGTGGTACAGGCGTTTCCCGCTGCCCGCCCACGCTTTCCGCGCCTGCGAGGGTGGCTCACCGTCATGCTTCTTGTTCTGCGGCCAGATCCCTAGGCGCACCTGCCTTTGCGGGTCAGGCCCGCCTTGCGCGCCATGATGTGGGGCGACAGCGAAGTCGAGTAGCTCATGTCCATGTCCGTGATGACGCTGCCGGTCCTCCGCGCCTTCATAAGTGACACCGTTCATTTCGCTCATGCCAGGTGAGGGTGAAGGTTTCGGTGCGGAATTGGTCGAGCAGGACGCCGCCTTCGGGATCGGTGAGGCGCATCAGGTGGGCGGTGTCGGCGAGAGTTGGTGGGTAGCTGCGTTTGTTGTTGCCCGCCAGCCCCTCTTCGCGTGTTCCGTCCGTAGCTCGTCGTCCTATCGAGGGCGAGGTCGAAGCTCGGTTCTTTCCATGTGGATACCCAGGCGGCTGGCTCACGGGGCCTTCGTAGCCGAGGCGGGCAGGAACCTTTGGGTGCCAGCGGGGTTCGGAAGAGGGCCAAGATTCTTCGGAGTGGGAACCTCGCCTGCCGTACCCGATTTTCGCTCCCCCATCGGGAGCCGCCCTCTCACCTACCAGCCTCGCTGGCAGGCCGTGGTCCCGATCTCGAGCAAAGACAAAACCCCAAAGACCAAAACCCCCAAACCGCCCACCCCCGAGGCCATCACACCCCGTGTCTAACGAGCACACCCCTTGTA
>NZ_WJIC01000078.1 GCF_009649815.1 Nocardia sp. SYP-A9097 | reverse complement strand
AGTACTTGTGCGGGGGTGCGGTAGTTGTAGCGTTTGCGGGGGCGGGTGTTGAGTTGGGCGGCGACGTAGTCGAGGTAGTCGGCGGGGAAGATCGACAGGTCGGTGCCTTTGGGAAAGTATTGGCGCAGTAGGCCGTTGGTGTTTTCGTTGCTGCCGCGCTGCCAGGGTGAGTGCGGGTCGCAGAAGTAGATGTCCAGATCGGTGGCGACCGCGATGCGGGCGTGGGCGGCCATCTCGCCGCCTTGGTCCCAGGTCAGGGAGCGGCGCAATTGTGCGGGGAGTTGCCCCATCGTGGTGATCATGGCCTGGGCCACGGTGTCGGCGGTGCGGTCGCCGGGCAGGTGCAAGAGCATCACGAACCCGGTGGCGCGTTCGACCAGGGTGCCGATCTGCGAGCGTTGCTCCTTGCCGATGATCAGGTCGCCTTCCCAGTGACCGGGCACTGCCCGGTCTTGGACCTCGGCGGGACGTTCACTGATGTTGACCATGCCCGCGAACTTTCCTCGCGGGCTGCGGGTTCCGGTGGTGCGCGGGGGTTTGCGGATCGCCCGCCCGGTACGCAGACACGCGGTGAGTTCGCGGCGCAGCTCGCCGCGCCCTTGCACGTACAACGCCTTGTAGATGGTTTCGTGGGACACCCGCATCTCCGGTCGGTTCGGGTAGGTCGCGGCCAGCCATCCAGTGATCTGTTCGGGGCTGAGTTTGGCGGTCAACCGATCCTGCACCAGCTCACGCAATACCGGATCCAAGGCCAGTTTCCCGGCGCGGGCGCGCCGGGCCCGCGCTTCGCTGCGTTGCTGGGCCAGACTCGCCCGATAGGTCGGTCCCGCCTCGCGCCCGCGCTGTCCGGCCCCGAATCGGTGCCGGCGCCGGTAACGGCCGGTGCCGCCCTTGCCATGGCCGTTGCGGGCGATCTCGCGCATCACCGTCGAGGGCGCGCGTCCCAATCCGCGGGCGATCGCGTTGATCGACTTCTCGGCCGCCACCCCGGCCGCGATCTCTTCTCTCTCAACCGAACTCAACCGGGGCCGCCTCCGCGGCCCCGGTCGCGGTGATACCGGGCGCAGCCCGCCCGAGGCGGCTACCCACCGCCGGGCCTGATTCTCCGATACCCCACACTCGGCCCCGGCGGCCACGACCGAGGCCCCGGCACCGATCAGATCCCAGAAACGACACATGACCGACTTCAACGGCAGATGACTCATCAACACTCCAGATCAGGGGTGTTGCATCCACCACTTGAATCCACC
>NZ_WJIC01000077.1 GCF_009649815.1 Nocardia sp. SYP-A9097 | reverse complement strand
GACCCATGTGTTGGTCGGTTCGACCTGGTTGGGGTGGCCCCCTTGGATGGCGGAGAAGATCAGGCACTGTGGCTGGGTTGGGTGACGTACCCGGCTTGCTCTTCCGGAGTTGGGAATACATCGTACCTTCCAGCCGGGTCGACCGGCTGTGGTTGCGTTGCGAGGTGGAACGGGTACGCCCGAAATCTTCCGTTCCAGCCCCCGCACCCACCTCAAAGACGCCCGGACACAGGACCCGAACCGACATGGATGTACTGATGCACGGGAGTCTTTGGGTTTTGGGGTTGTTGGTCTTTGGACGGGACCAGAACCTGCCAGCCGGGCTGGGACGGGAGAGGACGGCTCCCCATGGGGGAGCTAAAGCCGGGTACGGCAGACGAAATGACCAGCACTGCCGCTTTCCCAGGAAGGGGACCCGCACCGATCCGCGACTCGAAACCCATTGGTTCGGCCACTGTTGCGCAGAGCATCACTCCGCGGGCGGTAGCCCGGCAGGCTCGGAAACGTGAGTGTGGTTGCGCTGCCACCGCTTCCGAAGCTCGGTGGCTTCGCGCTTCTTACGCGCGGTGATATGCGCGATGGTTTGCGCGAGCAATTCCCCGGGATGGTGGCGGTGGTTGACCCGCGCGGTCTGCGTGGGGTCGATATGCGGTGGGAGCGATCCACCCGGTCCGTCCCGGGTACGCCGAACCCTGGCCCAGGACAATGGTTTGCCAGCCACCGGGCCCGTCGTGGACCAGGGCATGGCAGTGATCACACGCCAACGTCTCATTACTCAAATCGGTCGGCCCGTCTTTGGACCACTCGGTGACATGATGCACCGCCGACAGGCTCGCGGGCGCATCACACCCCGGGCGTGAACACCCCCGGATCGAGGCGATCGACGCCAACCGTTGCGCGGGGCTGGCCAAGCGTTTGCCTTGCCCGAGATGCAACACCATCCCCGCGTGATCGAACACCGCCAGATACGGGCGCGACCGCTCCGCCAACCGCAACGCCGTCTTCAACGGCACGGTGCCACCGGTGGCGAGGGTCGCGACCCCGGCGGCGTCCTCGACCTGATCGATCGTCATGGTCAGAATCGTCGCGACCGGCAACCCCTGATGCGTACCCAAGCCGTCGGGCGTGACACCGGGCTTGAGCAACGCCAGTATCGCATCATGGATGCGTTGAGCGGCGCTGCGCGCATCGCGCGAGGCCGCGGCCCGCAACACATCCGAATCGACCGGAGTGTTTGCGGTGGTGGGACTTTCCGCGTCCTCGGGATTGCACATGCCCGGGCGCGCGAATTTGGCCAGCACCGGATCCAGCAACGCCGAGAACTCCGGAGTGAGCTCGCCTTTGATGCTGCGCATCCCGTCCGCGCG
>NZ_WJIC01000075.1 GCF_009649815.1 Nocardia sp. SYP-A9097 | reverse complement strand
CGGAATTTTTCAAGGTGGATGAGTCCAGCGGGTGTTAAGCGGCTGTCGTGTCGGTCTCCTGGGTGGTGTCCTGGGCTGGTCGGTTGATCCAGACGGTGTCGGGTAGGTGCAGGATCTTCGGTGTCGTGGTGGTGCCGAAGCGGTGTGGGTGCCGCGCTCGGGCCTGGGCGAGCACGGCTGCCCGGTCGGCGGCTTTGTCGGTGGCCAGCCCGTAGTGGACGTCGGCGGGGGTGTGTAAGCCGATGCCGGTGTGGCGGTGTTCGTGGTTGTACCACCCGGCGAAGGAATCCATGAATCCTCTTGCGGTGGTGAGTGATCCGAAGCGTTCTGGGAACTCCGGCCCGTATTTCAAGGTTTTAAACAGCGCTTCGGAGTAGGGGTTGTCATTGGACACCCGCGGCCGTGAATGCGAGCGGGTAACCTCGAGATCAGCGAGTAGAGCGGCGACGGTTTTGCTGGTCATCGACGTGCCCCGATCCGCGTGCACCACTTGTGGTATTCCGTGGATCTCGAAGATCTCTTTCATCAATTCTGTTGCCAGAACACCGGATTCATGGTTGTGGACATGGACCCCGACGATGTAACGGGAGTAGATGTCGATCATCACGTAGGCATCGAAATACTGTCCTTTGACCGGGCCGGCGAGTTTGGTGATGTCCCACGAATACACTTGCCTCGGTGCGGTAGCGACCAACTCCGGGCACACCTTGCTCGGATGGCGCGCCAACCGGCGACGTTCGGTGACCTGCTTGTTTTCCCGCAACACCCGATACATCGTGGACACCGAACACAGGTAAGTGCCCTCGTCCAGGAGCTGGGCGAAGACCTGCAACGGTGCCAGATCAACGAACTCGGGACTGCCCAATACCTCCAGGATCCGACGTCGCTCGAACTCGGAGAGCTTGTTCGCCGGATCCGGAACAGGTTGCGGTACAGCGGAACTCGGTGACACAGCCGCCTTGCGGCGGCGGTTCGCGGTGGAACGCACCAGTCCGGTCAATACCGCCGCACGTCGAGTACCGGCTCCGACATCGGTCAACGACGTGTACGCGGTGCTCAACGCTTTCTGCGCTGCTCCTGCGAATCCGCTCTCTCGGAGAGAGATTCCAAGAGAGCGTGTGCTTTTCCCATGATGTCCAGGGCGGCCTCGGTGGTGACGAGGCGTTTGTTCGCACGCGCCAATTCCGCTGTCAGGCGCGCGATTTCGGCTTGCTCAGCGGTGAGTTTGCCGACTTTCTCACCCGGTTTCTTACCGGAAAGGACCCCCGCGTCACGCTGCTTACGCCACTCGCTGATCTGCGAGGAATACAGCCCTTCTCGCCGCAGATACCCGCCACCGTCACCGTGTTCGATCGCCTGCTCGTAGGCCTGCAAATACGCCAACTTGTCCGCCGCGCTGAACGCACGCCGCCGCTTCGGCTCATCACCACGCGGCCCTCGAGAACCCATCCGCCCATTGTGGCCTTCGGCCACCGCGGTGCTTGTCCTGGTCATGAAATATCGATCCGTCTCTCGCCCTGCGTCTGCCCGATTGGCTCCGAGCCGGTGGACTCACCTCACCCTGACACGCAGGG
>NZ_WJIC01000074.1 GCF_009649815.1 Nocardia sp. SYP-A9097 | reverse complement strand
TCATCTGGCTGTCGATGTGGTGTCGTGGCGGATTATCGGTGACGATCTCAATCTGGGCTGGGACGCACTGCGTTCCGGGCGGCAGATCAGCCTGGCGACCGCGGGTACGTCGTTCCGGACCTGGTCGGAGCAGTTGCGTGACACCGCTGACGAAGTGTCGGCGCAGCTGCCCATTTGGCAGGAAATCGCTTCCGCTCCTGTGGTTTTGCCGGTGATCGAGCCGGGCGTGGATGTGGTGCGGACCGCCGAGCATCATGTGGCTGCGCTGGGAGTCGACGCGACAGCAATACTGCTGGGCGATGCGTCCGCTCGCCTGGGTATGGGTGTGAACGAAATCCTTTTGACCGCACTGGCTTTGGCGTTGGCCGAACATGTCGGGCATCGTTCCGCGATCGGTATCGATGTGGAGTCGCATGGTCGGGAGGAGCGGTTCGGTGGTGCGGCGGATCTGTCGCGGACGGTGGGTTGGTTCACGGCGAAATATCCTGTGTCGCTGTGTGTTCCGAAGCGTGGATGGGATGAGATCACGGGATCCGGTGTAGCGCTGGGTGCTGTTGTCAAGGCTGTGAAGCAGCAGTTGCGTGCGACTCCGGAGGGTCTGACGTATGGCTTGCTGCGGTATGTGCGAAATGAACCGCTGCTGAATGTCGCCGATCCGCAGATCGGGTTCAACTATCTCGGTCGGACGGGTGGCGGGTCGCTCGCTACCGAGGGGTCCGCGGCGTGGCAGGTGCAAGGGCTGGCTGCGGAGTTGGCGATGTCCCCGGAGATGACGCTTCCACACACTGTCGAGATCAATGCCGCTGCGGTGGACACCGATGCCGGCTTGCAGTTGCAGGCCTCGATGGCGTATGCGGGGTCGAAGCTGGATCGTGCCGAGATCGAGTCCATCGCTCGACTGTGGTTCGAAGCGGTCGAAGGGATTTGCCGCTACGCGCAGCAGGGCGGAAGTGGGCTGGTCCCCGCCGATCTGCTGGTGCGGGACTTCGGTCAATCGCAGATCGATGAACTGGAATCGATATTCGAGGTCGCCGATATCTTGCCGTTGGCTCCGCTGCAGGAAGGGTTGCTCTTCCACGCCGCGTACAACGACGGCAGCTCCGATCTGTATGCGACACAGCTGGATTTGATGCTCACGGGTGAGCTGGATGTGGCGGGTCTTCGTGCCGCGGTGCAGGCTCTGGCGAATCGCCATCCGCAACTGAGTGCGCGCTTCGCCTACAAGCAGTTCACCCGGCCGGTGCAGATTGTGTTGAAAACCCCCGACGTGCCCTGGCGCTTTGTCGACCTGGCCGGTGCGACCGAGCCGGATCGCCGTTTGCGGCAACTGGCGTCGGAGGACCGGATCGCGTGCTGCGACCTGGATCGCGAGTCACCGTTCCGGGTTTCCCTGGTGCAGGTGGCGGCCGGCAGATTCCACCTGGTGGTGACAATGCATCACATTGTTGTCGATGGTTGGTCTTTGCCAATTCTGTTGGCGGAGATATTCCGCGCGTATCGCGGGGAGAGCCAGCCGCTACCGGTGCCGTATCGGAGCTACCTGGCGTGGGTTTCCGAGCAGGACGCGGACGCTTCGAGTGTGGTGTGGCGGGACAAGTTCTCGGGCTTCGAGACGCCGACCCTCATCGATCCACTCGGAGAAGATGTGACTTCGGCGCGGTTGTCGCGGAGTTTCTCGGTGTCGGAGTCGATGACGCTTGCGCTGGATTCTTTGGTGCGGCAGTTGGATTCGACGATGAGTACGGTGTTGCAGGCGGCGTGGTCTCGGGTGTTGAGTGTGATG
>NZ_WJIC01000073.1 GCF_009649815.1 Nocardia sp. SYP-A9097 | reverse complement strand
CAGCCCCAGCGCTGAGACATCGAGCCCGCCACGCAACCGCAACACCAACGGCATGTTGTAGGTCGCGGACAGACCCTCCAACTGGTGAATGAACCACAACCGACGCTGAGCGAACGACAACGGAAGCGCACTCGGCCGAACCATCGGAACCAACGGCGCCCGACCACTCGACTCGGCACTCATCCCCTCGGCCAGCTGCGCGACCGTCGGCGCCTGGAACAACTCCCGCACCGAGATCTCGACGCCGAACGCATCCTGAATGGCCGCGACCACCCGCATCGCCAGCAACGAATGGCCGCCCAGATCAAAGAATGAATCGTCGACGCTCACCCGCTCCAGTCCCAGCACCTGAGCGAAAATGGCCGCCAAGGACTCCTCGACTTGAGTGGACGGCGCCCGATGCCCTTCCCCGCCCGCGTAATCGGGCGTCGGCAGGGCGGCCTTGTCCAGCTTGCCGTTCATCGTCAACGGCAGGCTGTCGAGCACCACCACCGCCGACGGAACCATGTACTCCGGCAACCGGGAAGCCACAGCTGCCCGCACCAGCGCCCCGTCCACCGCACCGGTCACATATCCGACCAGCCGCTGGCTGCCCGGCTGATCCTCCCGAACGACGACCGCGGCCTTCTCGACCCCGGCCACCCCGGCCAGGGCCGCACCGACTTCACCGAGCTCGATTCGGAAGCCCCGAATTTTCACCTGGTCGTCGCTACGACTCACATATTCCAACTCGCCCTTGGCATTCCACCGCACGAGATCACCCGTGCGATACATGCGAGAACCCGAACGCCCGAACGGGCATGCCACAAACCGCGACGCCGTCAGACCCGGTCGACGCAGATACCCGCGAGCCAAACCCTTACCCGCGACGTACAACTCACCCACCACCCCGATGGGCACCTCACGCAGCCCCGCATCCAACACGAAGTAGGCCACACCGGAAATCGGACGACCGATCGACGGCACCCCAGACCCCGCCACCAACGGTTCACTCAGCGATGTATAAAACGTCTCGGTGGGGCCGTACCCATTGATCATCACCCGGCCCGGCGCCCACAGATCGACCAGCTCCGCCGAACACCACTCACCGGCGAGCACAACGGTTCCAACCGAGCCGAGACGCTCCGGCGACAGCAAACCGAGCGCGCTCGGGGTCATGTTCAGTATGTTCACGCCTTCGCGCACCAGGAGCCGCTCGAGATCTCGGCCGGACCGAACCACGGTGTCGGGCACCACGATCAGCCGCCCTCCGTGCAGGAGCGCGCCCCAGATCTCCCATACCGAAATGTCGAACGCGTACGAGTGGAACTGTGTCCACACCTGTTCGGACGCGGGCGCGAAGCCCCACGTACGAATCGATTCGAAGGTTTGCGCAATGCTCGCCTGGGTGACCGCGACGCCTTTGGGTCGGCCGGTCGTGCCCGAGGTGTAGATGACGTAGGCCAGGTTCTCGGCGTCCGGGGCGGGCAACGCCGATAGCGGCTGATCGGCGATCACCGGATCGTCGATATCGACCACCGCCACCCCGTGCCCCGCCAGGCGATGCGCGTACTCGGCGGTCGTAATCGCAAGCGCCGGTTCGGCATCGGCGAACATGAACGCCACCCGCTCATCGGGATGCAGCACATCGGCGGGGAGATACGCCGCACCGGTCTTCAGCACCGCCAGGATCGCCACGATCGCATTCGCCGACCGCGGTAGCAGCAACGCCACGATGTCACCGGCACCGATACCGCGCTCCGCCAGCACATGCGCCAGCCGCCAGGACGCCGCGTCCAGCTCCCGGTAACTCAACGACCGGCCCTCGAACACCACCGCCACCGCATCCGGGATCCGCGCGACCTGCTCGGCGAACGACGCTGTAATGGACACCGCCGCAGTCTGTTCCGCCAGCATTCCCCGATGGGAGAACGCCACCAACTGCGCCCGCTCCTGCTCGTCGAGCAACTCGATCGACGACAATCGCCGCCGCGGATCGGCAGCGACCGCTGCCAACACCCACTCCAGCCTCGACACCATCCGCTCGATGGTCACCGCGTCGAACACATCCGACCGATACTCCACCGCTCCGCTGATTCCGGCCGGCGCACCGGCCTCGGTGAAGCTCTCCCCAATACTGAAGGTCAGATCCATCCGTGAGGCGAATGCTTCGGTCTGCTCCGCAGAAACCCGCACTAGGCCCAGGTCGAGCGTGGCGGCCTGGTTGTTCTGCCACGCCAATGTCACCTGCACCAAGGGGTGATGTGCCTGGGAGCGGGCCGGATTGAGCCGCTCGACCAGCACGTCGAATGGCACGTCCTGGTTGGCGAAAGCATCGAGGCTGCGTTCGCGCACCTGCTCGACCAACTCACCGAAGCTGGGATCACCGG
>NZ_WJIC01000072.1 GCF_009649815.1 Nocardia sp. SYP-A9097 | reverse complement strand
TCTGTCTTCTCGGTGATCTGTGTGTTGTTTCAGATACCGCACAGTGGACGCGTAGCTTCTTTGTTGGTAAGTCCTCGGCCTATTAGTACCGGTCACCTGCACCCGTTACCGGGCTTCCAGTTCCGGCCTATCAACCCAATGGTCTGTTGGGGGCCTTAACCTATCAAGTAGGTGAGAAACCTCATCTTGGAACAGGCTTCCCGCTTAGATGCTTTCAGCGGTTATCCCTTCCGAACGTAGCAAACCAGCCGTGCCCTTGGCAGGACAACTGGCACACCAGAGGTTCGTCCGTCCCGGTCCTCTCGTACTAGGGACAGCCTTCCTCAAGTTTCTGACGCGCGCGGCGGATAGAGACCGAACTGTCTCACGACGTTCTAAACCCAGCTCGCGTGCCGCTTTAATGGGCGAACAGCCCAACCCTTGGGACCTACTCCAGCCCCAGGATGCGACGAGCCGACATCGAGGTGCCAAACCATCCCGTCGATATGGACTCTTGGGGAAGATCAGCCTGTTATCCCCGGGGTACCTTTTATCCGTTGAGCGACACCGCTTCCACTTGCCGGTGCCGGATCACTAGTCCCGACTTTCGTCCCTGCTCGACCTGTCGGTCTCACAGTCAAGCTCCCTTGTGCACTTGCACTCGACACCTGATTGCCAACCAGGCTGAGGGAACCTTTGGGCGCCTCCGTTACATTTTGGGAGGCAACCGCCCCAGTTAAACTACCCACCAGGCACTGTCCCTGAACCCGATCAGGGTCCGAGGTTAGAAGTCCAATACGATCAGAGTGGTATTTCAACGATGACTCCACGAATACTGGCGTACCCGCTTCACAGTCTCCCACCTATCCTACACAAACCGTACCGAACACCAATACCAAGCTATAGTGAAGGTCCCGGGGTCTTTTCGTCCTGCCGCGCGTAACGAGCATCTTTACTCGTAATGCAATTTCGCCGAGTCTGTGGTTGAGACAGCTGAGAAGTCGTTACGCCATTCGTGCAGGTCGGAACTTACCCGACAAGGAATTTCGCTACCTTAGGATGGTTATAGTTACCACCGCCGTTTACCGGGGCTTAAATTCTCAGCTTCGCCCTTACAGGCTAACCGGTCCTCTTAACCTTCCGGCACCGGGCAGGCGTCAGTCCGTATACATCGTCTTACGACTTCGCACGGACCTGTGTTTTTAGTAAACAGTCGCTTCTCACTGGTCTCTGCGACCTCACCCAGCTCGGGAAGCAAGTTCCGTCACCAGACAAGGCCCTCCTTCTCCCGAAGTTACGGAGGTATTTTGCCGAGTTCCTTAACCACAGTTATCTCGATCGCCTTAGTATTCTCTACCTGACCACCTGTGTCGGTTTGGGGTACGGGCCATGTACCAGCTCGCTAGAGGCTTTTCTCGGCAGCATAGGATCACTGAATTCGCCTCAATCGGCTACGCATCACCTCTCAGGCTTAATGTTGTGCGGATTTGCCTACACAACGCCCTACAGGCTTACACCCGGACAACCATTACCGGGCCCAGCTACCTTCCTGCGTCACCCCATCGCTTGACTACTACAGCCAGGGTCATATGCATCCACGTTCCCTCTCCCCGAAGGAAGATAAGACCGCTTCAGGATACTTAGCACAACTGATTCGCCATTGGGCGCGGATACACGGGTACGGGAATATCAACCCGTTGTCCATCGACTACGCCTGTCGGCCTCGCCTTAGGTCCCGACTCACCCTGGGCGGATTAACCTGGCCCAGGAACCCTTGGTCATTCGGCGGACGAGTTTCTCACTCGTCTTTCGCTACTCATGCCTGCATTCTCACTCCCATGGCCTCCACGGCTGGATCACTCCGCCGCTTCCCTGGCCACAGGACGCTCCCCTACCCATCCACACTCCTGGCTCGAAAGCAGAATAATGTGTGAATGCCGCGGCTTCGGCGGTGTACTTGAGCCCCGCTACATTGTCGGCGCAGGATCACTTGACCAGTGAGCTATTACGCACTCTTTCAAGGGTGGCTGCTTCTAAGCCAACCTCCTGGTTGTCTTCGCGACCCCACATCCTTTTCCACTTAGTACACGCTTAGGGGCCTTAGCCGGCGATCTGGGCTGTTTCCCTCTCGACTACGAAGCTTATCCCCCGCAGTCTCACTGCCACGCTCTCACACACCGGCATTCGGAGTTTGGCTGACTTCGGTAAGCTTGTGGGCCCCCTAGGCCATCCAGTAGCTCTACCTCCGGTGTGAAACACGTGACGCTGCACCTAAATGCATTTCGGGGAGAACCAGCTATCACGGAGTTTGATTGGCCTTTCACCCCTACCCACAGCTCATCCCCTCAGTTTTCAACCTAAGTGGGTTCGGGCCTCCACGACGTCTTACCGTCGCTTCACCCTGGCCATGGGTAGATCACTCCGCTTCGGGTCCATAGTGTGCGACT
>NZ_WJIC01000071.1 GCF_009649815.1 Nocardia sp. SYP-A9097 | reverse complement strand
CAGCCCCAGCGCTGAGACATCGAGCCCGCCACGCAACCGCAACACCAACGGCATGTTGTAGGTCGCGGACAGACCCTCCAACTGGTGAATGAACCACAACCGACGCTGAGCGAACGACAACGGAAGCATAATTCGAGTCCTCTGAGAAATAGCAGATCAATTACTTGACGGATTCACGCGAGATCATTCGATATCGCGTGAGTACCTCCGAAGTGCAGGTCGTGAAGGACTCTTCTTCGGCAAAACAGCTGTCTGCACGTCCGTTGCCAGCTGGGCGATCGTCGGCGCCTGGAACAGGGCCCGCACCGCGATCTCGACGCCGACTGCATCATGAATTTCCGCGACCACCCGCATCGCCAGCAGTGAATTACCGCCGATGTCGAAGAAGGAGTCGTCGACGCCGACCCGGTCCAATCCGAGCACCTGGGCAAAAATCGGCGCCAGCATTTCTTCGGTCGGTGTCGACGGCGCTCGATATCCCGCACCTGCGTAATCGGGCGTCGGCAGGGCTCGCTTGTCCAACTTTCCGTTGACCGTCAACGGCAGACTGTCCAACACCACTACCGCTGCCGGAACCATGTACTCCGGCAAGCGCGCCCCGACCGCGGCACGCACCATCGCCGGGTCCACAACACCGGTCACATATCCGACGAGCCGTTTGCTGCCCGGCTGGTCTTCGCGCACCACGACCACGGCCTGCTCGACCCCGGGCGCCGCAGACAACGCCGCACCGACTTCACCGAGCTCGATCCGGAAACCGCGAATCTTCACCTGGTCGTCGCTACGACCCACATACTCCAACTCTCCCTTGGCATTCCAGCGCACGACATCACCGGTGCGATACATGCGAGCACCCGAACGCCCGAACGGGCATGCCACGAACCGCGACGCGGTCAATCCGGGCCGGCGCAGATACCCGCGCGCCAAACCCGTACCCGCGATATACAACTCACCCGCGACCCCGACCGGGACCTCGGACAAACCGTCATCCAAAACGAAGAAGGCGAGATTGCGCAACGGAACACCGATCGGGCTGATGCTGTGGTTGGCGTCGGATTCATCGAGTTCGCGGAACGAGGCGTGCACCGTCGTTTCGGTCGTGCCGTACATATTGATCAATCGCGGGGCATCCGAATACCGACTCCACCACGAAGCCAGACGATTGGGTTCCAGCGCCTCACCGCCGAAAATCACCGTCTCGAGATTCAACAAGCGCGAATCCGGCTGCAGGTCCTCGACCGCCTGCAGGGCATGGAACGCCGACGGCGTCTGGCTCAATACCGTGACCTGCTCATCGATCAACAGTCGATGCAAATCCATCGGTGACTGCACCACCGATTCCGGGACGACAACCAACCGGCCGCCGTGCAGCAGCGGACCCCATATTTCCCACACCGAGAAGTCGAACGCGTACGAGTGGAACTGGGTCCACACCTGCCCCGGCTCGGGAGCAAATCCGGAAACACGCACCGACTCGAACAATTGCGTCGCGTTCTCATGAGTCACCGCAACACCTTTGGGTGTGCCGGTCGTGCCGGAGGTGTAGATGATGTACGCCTGCGCCGAGGCGGGCGGAACCAGCAACGGTGTTCCGGGTCGTGCCACAAGCGCCGGGTCGGCGATATCGATGACCGGCAGGTCATACCCGGTCAACCGGGGCGCGTACTCGATGTCGGTGATCACCGCTGCGGGTGACGCGTCGGCGAGCACGAACCCGACGCGCTCGTCGGGATGACGCACATCGATCGGCAGATACGCCGCACCGGCCTTGAGCACCGCCAGGATCGACACGATCGCCTCGCCCGAGCGCGGCAACATCAGTGCGACAACATCATCCGCACCGACACCCCGATCCACCAGCAGATGAGCGAACCGCGACGAAGCCTCGTCGAGTTCCCGATAGGTCCACGACCGTTGTTCGAACACCACTGCCACCGCTTCGGGCGTCCGCGCGACCTGCGCGGCGAACACTGCCGGAATCGACACCGCCGCAGCCTGTTCGGCCAGCGCCGTGCGATTCGAGAACTCCGTCAGCGCGGCCAGTTCCTGTTCGTCGAACACATCGATCGCCGATATCCGCTGCTGCGGATCAGCGACCACCGCGTCGAGCACCCGCTGCAGTCGAGCCGCCAAACGCTCGACCTCCACCGTGTCGAACACATCGGCCGAATATTTGACCTGGAGCCGCAGTTCCCGACCCGGCACTATCTGAAGCGTCAGCGGGTAGTGCACTGTTTCGTGGAAGGCTATGTCGACCACCGAGATATCCCCGCCGACACTCTCGACCGACGTCTCGATCGGGTAGTTCTCATACACCACCAGGGTGTCGAAAAGGTCCTTGTGCCCCGACGCACGGCAGATCTCGGTCAACGGCAGGAACTGGTGCTCCAACGTATCGCCCTGATCGGCCTGCAACTGCTCGACCAGTTGCGCGAACGTCATATCCCGACCGATATCAGCGC
>NZ_WJIC01000070.1 GCF_009649815.1 Nocardia sp. SYP-A9097 | reverse complement strand
CCGATGGGCAGCCTCGACCTTGTACTCGGCCGTGAACGACCGACGCTTACCAGGAGGCATGTGAACATCCTTCCATCAGGACCGTTAGTCCTGCGAATCAGGTGTCCACTATCCGGGGGGAGCCTCAAGTAGCGACCGATGCCAACCCGGCGTTGGCGGTGTTCCAGGGCAAGTTGTATTGCGTCCACAAAGGCAACGGGAGCGACAAGAGCCTGTGGTGGACCACCTTCGACGGCAACAGATGGACCGCGGACCGGAAGTTCCCCAATCACGGCACCTCCGCGGGCCCGGCTCTGGCCGTGTTCAAGAACAAGTTGTACTGCGTGCACCGGGGAAACTATGACCAGAGCCTGTGGTGGACCTGCTTCGATGGCAACAACTGGACCCCGGACAGGGAACTCAGTCGGCATGCCAGCAACGCAGGCCCGGCCCTGATCGTGTACCGCGACAAGAACAGTGACCGCGAACAGCTGCTGTGCGTGCACCGCGGCTTCGGTAACAGGAGCGCTACCGATGGCCACGCTGCCGGAACCCCGGAGCCGTCCGCCACGTAGAAACCGGCACGGGTTGAACCGGGAAATCCCGGACGATCATGCGGCTCACCAGGTCAAGGGGACCGGTGAGCCGCATGTGGTGGGGTTCCGGTAGCACGGCGTTGCGTGCCCCTGACCGCCCGGTCGAACGCGCGGGTCGCGGCAATACAGGATGTTCGAAGTACAGGCATGGAGCCGGTGCTTCGTCAGTGCCTGTCAGAGAGTGGCGGAGCACGAGATACCCTCGTCTGCCACGAATCCGGGCTGCGCTTCGATGCGCTGGCTGGCAGCATGTCGGGATGCCGGACTTGCAGTGGGATGACGTCGAGGAGTTGCTCGACCCCAACAGGATAGGTTCCCTGCCGGATGTGTACGTGCAGGAGGCATCGGTCGAGGATTGGCAGGCGGTGTTCGATCTGATTCGGGCGCAGGGGTGGGCGTGGGAGTACTACGAGGGTGATCGCAAGCGAGAGTTGCCTGCTGCGGTGGACGTGCTGTCCCGCCCGGACGATGCCGACTGCGTCACGCTGCGGGTGTGGCCGGTCTCGAACGTGCGGATGATCTTTCGTCCTTGGCTCGGCGAGATCGATTTCGATGTCGACCTTCGCGAGTTGCAGGGCCAGGCCGGGGTGGACATTCTGTGCGATGTTCTGTGCGCGATCGGGCGGCGGCTGGGTAAACCTGTGCTGATGTGCTCAGAGTTCGACTCCTTCGACTCTCGATCCCCGGTACTGGGGTTCGACCCCGCCGCCGACCGTGTGGTGCTGATGGCCGGCCGAATCTAGGCCTCCAGCGGGCGCAGGCGTGTGGTCCGGGATCTCGTTCACCACAACCGGATGGGTACGGCTACTTGATCTTCCAGTGTCCGGTGCTGGCCGGTTCGGTCAGCGCCGGATGCGCCAGGAGGTCGTGTTCTGGCTAGGCTCGGGAGGTGCGGTCATCGGAAGATCTGAAGCAACGTTGGCTGGCCGAGGCGCCGCGAGTGTTTACCCGGCCGGGGATGTATGCCCTGTCCGGCCCGGAGATGGAAACGGTAGCCGGTGATCGACTGAGGGATCTCTGCTATCTGGACGAACGTGACGATGAATACGAACACGTTCGAGAGTCGTTGCGGCGCTACGGCAAACTCGGAGTCCACGGTCCTTTCGCGGCGATCTTCGACGTCGAGGGCCGCTACACGGACGAGGTGGCGTCGGTGTATGCCGAGGTGTACCACCGCCTGGGCTATCTAGCTGTCGAGCGACTGCTCGACCCGGACGAGTGGCTGCCGCTGACTCGTTTGCGGGAGTGGGTGGGTGAGCGCGACATGCGCCGCAGTGAGGTCGAGGCCGCCTTCGGCGCACCTAGCTTGAGAGTCGGGAGCGTTTGCTGTTACGCCCCGGCCGACGGGGGTCAGTGGGTGTTTTTCGACTGCTGGGACCAGGTCACCCTGCGGTATGCACCCGGCGAGGGTCGTTTCGAGGGCGGATTCGACCGTGATCCGCTGGTTCGCGATATTCGTGTGCCGGCAAAGGATTTTGAGGATGGCCTCGTATTGACTTTGTATGGCAGGGTGCTGCGTTGGGGGCCAGGCTGGTGGATCCATCACCCGAGCGAGACCCAGACCGACGAGCAATCGGCGATCGCGGAGCAGCTCCGGCAGATCGAATCCATTGACCCGTCTCAGCGTTACCCACGGAACTGACGACCCTACGTCGACGCGATCACAGCCAACCCGAATCTCTTTAATCGGCATCGAGCGCGATGCGAAGCTGCTGTCGGCCGGCCGGTTTGGACGCCGACGAACGCGCGGGTCGCGGCGTGTGCGGACGTTTCTGGGAGTTCGAACCGTTGTGGCACTTTTCATTCGAGGTCAGCGAACGTGTGCTCACCGGGACGCCATACCTCCAACGCCTGGTCTGCGAACCCCGAGAGCATCGCGATTTCAGGTCCCTGAAGCTCGTCGAGCGTCGGATGGATCGACAGAGCGCCTACACCGAACCGCACGAGCAGCCCGACGCCAACCGCTTCATCGGTCGATAGAACCACCTGATCGATCAAGGCACACAACGCATCTCGATATCCGACATCCCCGAAGAACCGAGTAGTGCCGCCGACCTCGACAGTCGGCCACGCGTAGCAGAACAAGCGGGCACCGGTGCCGAATTCAAGTTCGAGATAATCACGGACGAACGCCACCGAGGCGACCTCGAGCCCGACCCGGAATTTTTCAAGGTGGATGAGTCCAGCGGGTGTTAAGCGGCTGTCGTGTCGGTCTCCTGGGTGGTGTCCTGGGCTGGTCGGTTGATCCAGACGGTGTCGGGTAGGTGCAGGATCTTCGGTGTCGT
>NZ_WJIC01000007.1 GCF_009649815.1 Nocardia sp. SYP-A9097 | reverse complement strand
GGAACCTTCTGGGCAACAGTGGATGTGGTAATTCCTGTTGCTACCAGGAGGTTCCGTTCCATCGGGCCACTTCCGGCAACCTCCCGCACGGTCTGTTCCCTAAACGATCAGAACCCGGACAGGCACTGAGCTGAACATGATTTCGAAGTGTGATGCTTGACGCTCAATACCGCTGTCATGTGTCTGCGCTCTGCGGTAAGCGTCGTCGTAATTTACTGTCGCAGTGGTGAATTCGCGTACGGGGAGACGCGTGCACGATGGCGATGGAGCATCCATGATCAGCCCTGACCTGGCCTCGGACAACCGTATCGATGAAAAACCTTTGCCTGAACGAACATTCGCAGATGTGGCGATCACTGATCTGCACGGAATCAGCGCGGCGCTCGGTGACAGTGGCGCGGACGTGGCGGGTCTGGTGACTGCGCTGTTCGGCGGCTGGGGGGACGGCACGTTTGGGGATACCCCGCCGACGACGTCGAAAGCGGATGTGACAGATGACAATTCGCCTTTCGAGTACTCCGTGGTCTTCGGCGAGGGCCGCCGGGAGGTCCGGGTCGGTTGCCAGCCGCAAGGGTCGGTCCGGCCTACCGATCCCTCGAGCAGCTGGGTAGCGGGATGGCGGACCCTGCAGGATCTGCAGGGTATCGGGCTTGCCGACCTGACCGCGGCGCAGCGGGTCCGCGAAGTATTCGAACCGCGTGCTGAAAGCGCCATGTATGGAATGGGTTTGGCGGCGGCGCTACGGCGGGGCGGCCCGCCACTGATCAAGGTGTATTTCGATCCGACGGCCGCCGGGCCCGGCCACAGTCGGGCGCTGATCGCCGAAGCCATGGCTCGCCTCGGCCTCACCGAGGGCTGGGAGTGGCTGAGCGACAACGTGCTTGATCGTGTGGAGACCGGTTTCTCGGTATTCGCACTGGATTTGAATGGTGGTGAGCACGCCCGGGTCAAGATCTACACCACCGGCGATTTCGCCGATGTCCCCACCGTCGAAGCACTCACCTCGCCGTTGCCGGGGTGCGTCCCAGGCCGGGCAGCCCGGTTCTGCGCGGACCTGCTGGGGCCGGATATTCGATTCGACCGGCGCCCGCCGATGGTCTGTTGGAGCTTCACCTCGGCGACTCCGGCCCACCCCACCGAGGCGACGCTGTACCTGCCGATCCGCTGCTACGTCCGCGACGACGCCGCCGCGCTGCGCCGGGTGCAACGGCTGCTGCCCGCCGGGCAATCGGCCGAGTTCGCCACCGCGGTCGCCGCCATCGCCCGTCGCGACCTGGCCGCCGGGACCGGCCTGATCGCTTGGGCAGCAAGGAAACTCGCCAGCGGTGACCCGGACAATCTGACGCTTTATCTGTCGGTCGAGGGCTACTCGGCCGGTCCGATCAACCCCACGAAAGGCGACTGAGAATGAAATCGATGCAGGACTACATCACGGCGCGGGAGGCGGAACTCACCGCGCACCCGGCCTTCGAGCGCTTCGACCGGGATGAGGCACTCGCCACCATTCTGCCGTTCATGTCGGTGGCGACCTTCTGGGTCATGGGTTTCCAGGACGCGGTCCGGCTCACCGCCGAGATCATCGAGGATCCGCAGCTGAAAGTCCTTGCCGAGCAGCATCGCAAGGAGGACGCCGGCCATCAGGTGTGGTTCCTGCAGGACCTGGGCACTATCGACGGCGCGGTGCCGGACGTGCGCACTCTGTTCGGCCGGACCCACGAGACCACCCGTGATGTCACCTACGCGCTGATCTCCGAAATCTATCGCGCCGAGGAAGACATCGAACGGATCGTCCTCCTGCTGGTCATGGAGGCGGCGTTCCGCGCCGCCCTGCCGCATGCCCTGAGCTACGTACAGCGCATGGGCGTCGACGCCGAATTCCGTTTCATCGGAGCCGAACACCTCGAAATCGAGGCCAATCACGCGATCATCGGCGACACCATCCAGGAAACCCTGGAGGCAATCGTCCTCGACGAAGCCGCCCGCACCCGCAGCATCGCATTGGTAGACCGCGCCTTCGCCCAATTCCTACGATTGTTCGAATTCTTCGACGCCTACCTGAACAAGATCTCCGAGACCACAGCCGAACGCTACGCCGAGCGCGAGCAAATCATCCGAACCCAGGCGACCGCCGGATAGATAAACCCAGCATCCGACACCCCTGTTCGAGCCAACCCCGAAAACGACTCAGGTGAGAGCCTATGTAAGGCCCTCACCTGAGTTTTTGCGCCATCAGGGACTTGAACCCCGAACCCGCTGATGGCGAGTTCCGGTCAATTTGCTGGTGGTGCTCTAGAAATTGGTGTGAGGTGTGAAGTTCTGGGGTCGGGTGGGTACGCCCCGCATGCCTGCGCGCGGGAAATGTGCGCAGTGACCCCGAAGGTTTGGGGCTATCCCGGGGCGGATCGAGTCTGCGCGCTCATTCGCCGCAAGCAAACCTCTACCGGGATCTCGGTACGTCGGGTCGTATCACGGGAACCAGGGTCAGCAGTTCATCCAAGCCGCGGAAGTCGTCCGGGTTGGTGGTGAACAGCGGCAGATCTTCAGCGATGGCCACGGCAGCGATCATCAGATCCGCGATGCGGCGGCGCGGCTTGCGCCCGACACTGATGACGCCGGCGCACACTCTGCCGTAGATCCGCGCGGCTTCCACGCCGAATGGGATCGGATCGAATTCGTTCTCCGCACGTTGGAGCACGTCCAGGCGGCGGGCGCGCTCGATGTGCTCGTCGTACTCGGATTGTTCGTCGTTGCGGCGCACCTCATGTGGACCTGCCGACAGCTCCGCGAGCGTGATCGCACAGATGGCCATAGCCGACGGCAACTGCTCCGGATCGATCCATCGGCGCAGGATCATGATGTTGGTGTCGAGCAGGCCCTGTTCGTGGTCAGCGGGCATACGGATCGTCCATCTCCTGATCGGCGGTGACGTCCTGATCGGCGCGGAAGGCGTCGATCGAGATGTCGGGTGCGCTGCGTGACATCGCGGCGAACTCGGCGCGGGAAACGAACCTCCTGCGCCGACGCAAGGGAATCAACTCTCCGATCTGATGCCCATCCCGGGTGACGGTGAACGCTTGTCCCTGCTGGACGGCATCCATGATCTCCTTCGACCGATTCCGTAGGTCGCGTTGGGTGATCTCAGGCTGTGCGGGCATGAAGCAATCGTAGCGCGATGTGCCATACGGTGCTACTGAGTGGCACCGTCCGGTAGTGCCGGACTCGCGAGCGCGTACACCACAATGCGTTACGACCGTGCCCGCACCCACCTCGACTGCCACCCCAACGCCTAGGGAGTGTTTCGAAGTGGTGAGGGCGGGTGGACCGGCCCGCCCTCACTGGTGTCGTAGCCATTGGTTGATCGCGGCGATGTGGATGGTGGCCAGGTAACGGATGGCGAGTTTGTCATAGCGAGTGGCCACAGCCCGATGCTGTTTGAGCTGGTTGATGCCCCGTTCGACCGCGTTGCGGTCGCGGTAGATCACCGAGTCGAACGCCGGTGGACGGCCACCGGCGCGGCCTCGGTTGCGGCGGTGTGCGGCCTAATCAGCGGGAACCGGGATGGTCACCCGGATACCGCGGTGCCGCAACCATTCCCGGTTACCCCGGCTGGAATACGCCTTGTCGGCCAAAACCCGCACCGGCCGCACCCGCGGCCACCCACCCTCGGTTTTGGGCACCTCGATCCCGTCCAGCACCGCCGTCATCTGCGGACTGTCACCCGCCTGACCCGGCGTGTAAGAAATTCCCAGCGTGGTCTGCAGTCCAGAATAGAATCCATCAAGAATCGGCTTGGGTGGCCAAAATTGGATCCCGCAGAGCGAAAGGGGTTGGAGGATGAGCTTGGCGAGGCAAGTCGCCTTCTGGATAAGAGCAAGCTTTATGTACCGAACTGACTAATAGCAGCTATCCGTTACAGCAATTGGAGAAAGTAGTGCATGCAATGCAGGCGGGCTGTACGCCACCGAATTACGTTGCCCCGCAACCGATCACCAATAGCGCATCCGGCGTTGGAATGGCGACGCTGGGGTAGGAATCTTCTTCCCGTTCACATGTCCCAGCTGTCGGTATCTGGGCAGCGGTGGGAAGCAGTAGGAATCCGCGACCACCACGCCGAAGTCGCAAAGGCATACGACGATGTGACTCCGATTGGGAGAGCCTCGTCTGCGGCAAGCACTTCCACTTGTCCGGGAGGCGCACGTCGACGAAGTTTCCGGGGGCGTTATGCGATTTTTGGGGTCTGGGGTGCCAGTACTTGGGTGCACGTCCCTCCGTCGATCCAAAGGCCGCCGCTATGTCCAGGACTCTGCACCTACTCCTACGCTCAGCCAACTACCCTCACGCGAGCCCGGTAATAGACAATCCCCGCCGTCACTCGGCGTGGGCGTCGTGTAAGTCGCATGGGCCGCTTATCGGCGCTTCGGCCGTACAGATCCTGGGTCGCAACCGGGCCTATGGTCTCCCCAGGGCGGCGCAGATTCTCGCGAAGACCGTTCAGCCGGGAGCGACTTGACGATTCGGGTCCTATCGAGGGTTGATCGTGCCGCGTCCGGATCCGTATCGGCCGAACAGTCGGGAAAGCGGCTGTGAAGCCCGGGGGCAGCAAGTGTGGCGCGGGAGATGATCTGCCTGGCAAGCGGTGGCTCACTCGTGAGGAAGCGGGCGGATATCTGGGCGTCCACCCCCGCACCCTCGCGAACTGGGCTGCCAAAGGGCAGGGGCCCCGCTACTCGAAGCCGTCGGGCAACTCGTGCATGTATCGGGTGGCTGATTTGGACGCGTACCTCGAAGCGCACATGGTGCACACCGAGGAGCAGCCGGAAGCAGCATGAATAGCCTCCAAAGGACGGAGTAACGCAAATGCCAAGGCCAGCAACTGAGCTCGGCAGCTACGGCGACATCGGGGCCAAAGAGCAGAAGGACGGGCGGGTCAGGGTTTGGGCCACGTTCCGTGACTACGACGGCAAGGGGCGCCTCGTGGAGGCCACCGGGCTGACAGAGAGCAGTGCGAAGGCAGAGTTGCGAAGGAAGCTCACGGCTCGCCAGCGGCAGTACAAGGGCCGCACGCGCGGCAAAATCACTCGCGATACCCGCCTCACGCTGTTGATGGATATGTGGCTCGACGAAGTGAAGAGTGACGAAGGCGTCGGTCAGCAGTCGTATGACCGATACAAGGGGGAGATCGACGCGAGCGACGACAAGCGCGCCAAAAAGGACGCGATCAAGCTGCGTCCCGCTCTCGGCAATCTTCGTGTGTGGGAAGCGGATACAGGTCGGCTCGACGAACATATCCAGTCGATCGCGGCTGCCGGACTGAAGTCGAAGGCCCGGCTGCACAAGGTCATCTTGACCGGCATCATGGGGGTCGCGGTCCGATATGGTGCCCTCGCGGAGAATCCCGTACGAGACACCTGTCGCCTGCGCAGACGCAAGATCAAGCCGCAGCCTATTGAGCGGGAACGCTTGGACGGCTTGCGTTCTCAACTTCGAGAGTGGCTGGCCGGGAACGAGATCCCGGGAACACCCGCGTACACGCTCGGTCCGAAGCGTGATCGGCTCGTGCTCGACGTCGCCGATTTGATTCTCGGCTCTGGAGTGCGGCCGGGAGAAGCGCTGGCGGCGTCCTGGGATCAGTTCGACCTCGATGTGAAACCGGCGACGTTCACGGTATCGGCGACCGTCGTCAGACTTGCCGCGAAGGGGCTGTTTCGGCAGGAGTGGGCGAAATCCGATGCGGGGTACCGGATTGTCGCGCTCCCCGACTTCACGACCCGCATGTTGAAGCGGTTGCGCGACGACCCGAAACAGGTGGGGATGTGTGAGGTGAAGGCGCTTCGTGAAATGGGTGGCGGCGTCGTGGAGGTCGAGGACAAGGTTCTGCTCGTTCCTCCCGGCCGCGGCGGAGTGCTTCGCGATCCGCACAACTTCAACCGGACCTGGCGGGACGCCCGAGGCATGCTGTACAAGGATGTGACTCAGTACACATTCCGGAAGACGGTCGCGACGTTGATCGCCGAGGCATCGGATTCGAAGACGGCCGCGAAGCAGTTGGGGCACTCCCGGGAGGGGGTCACGGAGCGGCATTACATCGCCTCGCCCGAGCGGGCACCGGACTCTTCGGCTGTGCTGGAGTCGGGTTTCGGCGAGGCTGGCTGACGCCAAGGCGGTGGTGGTGCTGAATTCTTGTAGTACTTTTGGATTTTGCCCATCCACCAGGTGAAACCAAAATGCCCCTGACCAGTTTTGCATGGTCAGGGGCATTTTCTTGTGCGCCATCAGGGACTTGCCCCGAACCCGCTGATTAAGAGTCGGCTGCTCTGCCAATTGAGCTAATGGCGCATGCTTGTCCGCGAAGGTTGGGCTTTCGCTTCGGCCGCTCTGCGGTGCGGAGGAACGCTAACAGGGGTGGGCGGTGAAACCGCAATCAGCGCAATCGCGATACTTATCGGCTTATATCATGTTACAGTTTCGATGTCAAACAAGTATGTTTGGGAAAGTCCTTGTAAGCTTGTTTGACACTGCTTCTCAGGAAGGGGATCAGATGGCCGTGGTGGAGCGTGACGTGCTTGCGCGGTTGTTGCCGTTGCTGCGGCGAGCTGGGGTTACCGTGGTGGCTGGAACACAGAAGAATCTGGTGTTGAAGGTGTCGGCGAGTGGTTCTGCCAGCCAAGTGGATTTGAAGGTGGTGCGGCAGCGGCTCTCGCGGAGTTTGGCAAACCGTGACGCAGCGGTTGCCCGGATGCTCTATGCGGCGCCCTCGGCAACGCCCGATGTCGTTGCGGCCGCGATCGCCGGGCGTTTCGATCTCGTCACCGAAGATCCCGAACTGGTGATCGTAGGCGGAGAGATGTTGCTGCGGTCTGAAGAACCGATGCGTCGTCACATCAGCGGCAGGCCCGCGTGGAGCCGAAGCGCGGTATTGCGTGTGCTGGCCTTGACTGCCCGCCCCTTGCAACAGTCCGATCTGGCCGCAGCGATCAGCGTCAGTCAGCAAACCGTTTCCCTTGCCCTGAAAAAGCTTTCGTCGACCGTGACTCGTGACGAGCATGGCTGGATCGCACTCGATGGCGCACTCGAGTCCTGGATGCGCGAGTATCCCGGCCCTGGCGGGACCGTCGGTTACTGGTACGGCCTGGATGATCCTGCGACACAGGCGAATACCGCTTTGCGGTTGCTGGACGAACTGGAGCTGAAGGCCGTGGTGTCCGGCGATCTCGCCGCAGACAGCTACGCGCCCTGGCAGTTACCCGCCACCGTGCGCATGTACTTGCCCGAGATCATTGATTTCACTGTTGCTGGCTTCTCTCCAGCCGAGCCGGGAGACGCGACGATGACCACTGTCGTTCCTGAAGATCCCACTGTCGCGCTTGTTGCCGCCGCCCTCGGAGCCCGCTCCGCCGGTGGTCACCTGCTCGCTGACGCCGCGATCACTTTGTGGGACTTGCTTAATACCAGCACCGCGCCCACCGCAGGCGAAGCGGCCGATCGGTTGCGCGACGCGATCAGCGGTGGGGGGTTCGGTGTCTGATCATCATCGCGTTCCAACTGCATATGGTCTCCACATCCAACGCGGCCGATCGCGGTTTCTTGGCTCTCGCTGATCTCGCGGCCGCCGCCGCAGACCTTCCGGAGGCTTGCTACCGAGTCATCGGTGGCCACATGGTGCAGCTCCTGCAACACATCTATCCGCTGGAAGGTTGGCGGTTGCGCGGCACGGCCGACGCGGACGCCGGTATGGATAAGAAGGCTCTCGTCGCCGCCGAACGGCAGCTCCACGAGCAGATGCTGGCTTTCGGGTATGAACTCGAATCGGGCAATCGCTACACCAAGGTCGGCGACAACGGACGGCTTGACGTGGATATCCTCGTCGCGACGTACGGCAGCGCCGGTCCCAGCGAGATCGCAGGTCGTGCGTTCGACTCGGCGCCCGGTCTGCATCTGGCCGTGGCCGGTGACGCGGTCGTGGCAAGCGCCGGTGTGGATCTGTTCGCGGGCGGCACCATCGAATTCACCGTGCCCGTACCGGATGTCGAATCCGCGGTAGTGCTCAAAGCTCTGGCTTGGCGAAATCGGTTGGCCGACAAGGATGTCGTAGACCTGGCTACGCTGTTCGAAATCGTTCACCAGCATCGTGCCGGGATCCGAACCTGGCGGCTGACCGACAAGCCGCTCACCGGGGCACGTAGAGATGCGGTCGCCGCTCTCGCCCTGCTCGTTTCGAACATCGATCGAGGCGGGTGGCGTGGCGCGTTCATCGGACCCGCGGGCTATTCCCGGTTCACCGCCATCGTTCGTCGTAATGCCGGAATCTGAGCTCACGGGGAGGGACTCGTGAAATGAAAAACGCCCTGACAGTTGGACTGTCAGGGCGATTATCTTGTGCGCCATCAGGGACTTGACAATATCTCTCCGCGGCAGCGCCCACAGCTCAAACCATTATCGGGGCTCAAACCATTGTCGGGGCAAGCGTCAGCCGTCAGACGTAGGTGTACGCCACGCCGTTACTGGTACCACCCGAGCCGGTCACGGTGACCTGTACCGTACCGGCCGACTTGACAGGGGCTACCGCCGTGATCTGGGTCGCCGAGTCGATGGTGAATGTTGTTGCGGTAGAGCCGAACTGTACGGTCAACGGACCAATGAACCTTGTGCCGCTGATCGTGACACTGTTGCCACCCGTGGTGGAACCGGAGGTCGGGGAAATGGTGGTGATCGTGGGAACCGCCACATAGATGAACGAGACTCCGCCGCTGGTGCCACCGGGGCCGGTAACGACAACCGACACGATCCCCGTCCCCGCGGGACTGACAGCCGTGATCTGCGTGTCGGAGTCGACTGTGAATGATGTCGCCGGTGCAGTACCGAAATCGACTGCGGTGGCTCCTGTCAGGCCCGACCCGGTGAGCGTGACTGTCGTCCCTCCGGCGGTGGACCCTTGACCGGGGTTGATGCTGCTCAACGCGGGAACCGCGAGGTAGGTATAGGAGAACCCGTTGCTGACGCCGGCCGGGGTGGTGACAGTGACCTGCACCGGACCGGTGCCGGCAGGAGCGATGGCGGTGATCTGAGTGGTGGAGTCGATGGTGAAAGTGGTTGCGGTGCCGCCGAACAGGACAGTCGCCGGACCGCTGAACCCGGTGCCTGTGATCGTGACACTCGTACCCCCCGTCGTGGGCCCCGAGGTGGGAGACAGGGACGTGATAGTAGGCATGGTGATCTCTCTTTACTCCTGTGCCGATCGTTGCGGCTGCTGACACTTGGTTGCCGGACTTGGGTTGTGGCTCGCTTATTCCATTGATGACCCCGAACCGGCTGCCCAGCAATGCCTTTGCTGGTCCGTTTTCGTTCGGTTTCAGATTCCCGCGCGTGTCGAGGAAGGTGAAGACTCCGAGCCCATGGCCCACAACCATTTACGTAACTGGTCAGCTGTGTCGTCCGGGTAGGGTGTCGGCTCGAGTTTCCGGTTGTGGTGTGAATTGCCCACGCCCGGCGCGAGTTGCGGGCCGTCGTCGAATAGACCCACCTCTACCGCAGCGCCGCGGCGGTCGGCCTGCGCGACAACCACTTCCGGCACGGGATCTGGAAACGGACGAAAGCGGACCAGCAAAGGCATTGCTGGGCAACCGGTTCGGGGGCGTTAATGGAAGCAGCGGGCCGCCAAAGAAATCCGGGGTCATCACCCGGATAGAGCATTCGAGCAGGAGGCTTTATCATGCCTATTTCACCCAATCAGGGGTCAACCGGAGGCGGGACCACCGTCACCATCACCGGGACGAATCTCGGCGGCGCTACCGCGGTGCACTTCGGTTCCAAGTTGGCCACGATCACCGCCAATACGGCCACATCGGTCACCGTGACCTCCCCGTCGGGGGCGGGCACGGTCGGTGTGACCGTGACCACCGCGGGAGGAACCAGCAATCCGTTGTCGTTCTTCTACGTCGGGGCACCGTTCAAGGCCTCCCTGTCTCCGGTCTCCGGTGCCACCGCAGGCCTTAACACAGTGACTATCACCGGAACCGGTCTGTCGACCGCCACCTCGGTGAGCTTCGGCGCCAACTCTGCGACCCCGGCCGTGGTCAGCGACAACATATTGACCGTGGTCGTGCCCGCAGGCACGGCGGCCGGGCCGGTGGGTGTCACTGTCACCACTGCGGGCGGAACCAACAACGGCCTGTCCTACACCTATGTCGATGCGCCCACCGTCACCGCGGTGTCCCCGGCTTCTGGTCCGACGTCCGGCGGTACCGCGGTGACCATCACCGGCACCAACCTCACAACCACACAATCGGTCACTGTTGATGGTGGCACGGCGCCGTTCTCGGTCATCTCCAACACTGAGATCTCCGCGGTCACCCCGGCGGGGACCGCTGGCGCTGTCGATGTCGTGGTCGCGACCAGCGGGGGCAGTGTGACCGATACCGGCGCCTTCACCTACGTCGCCGGGCCGGGTATCTGACGTCGTCCGGGGCCGTGGACCGACGCGGCCTCGGATGACGCCCGCCGGCCTCGGGCAGGCAAGCTACCTGCTTTCTGCCCGAGGCCGGATGCTCGTCCCCATAACCATCCCCCTGCGCCGAACACTCGGTCCCCCAACCAGATCGGGTTGTGGCCCGCTGTCCAAGGAGCTGTTCATGTCCCCGACCATCACTTCCATATCCCCGACCGCAGGCCCCACCGCAGGGGGTAACAGCGTCACCATCACAGGCACCGGGTTCACCGGACCGGCAACGGTACGGTTCGGCGGCACCGCAACCACTTTCACCATCGACTCCACCACTCAGATCACCGCCATCGCTCCTGCCGGCACCGGTGCGGTACAGGTCACCGTCACCACCCCGGCGGGTGTCAGCAACGGTGTCGCCTACACCTACTCCGGAACACCGTCCCTGACCGCTGTGAGCCCGAACCATGGACCGGTGTCGGGCGGAAGCACGGTCACCCTGACCGGCACGAACCTTGCCGGTGCCACAGCCGTCACCTTCGGCACCACTGCCACGGCGTCGTTCACCGTGGTTTCGGCCACCCAGATCACCGCCACAGCGCCCGCCGGGACAGGCGCGGTGCAGATCACCGTCACCACCCCGAGCGGGGTCAGCAACGGTGTCGCCTATACCTACATCGCGGCTCCGTCCTTGACCGGCGTGAGCCCGAATTCGGGACCGGCAGCCGGCGGCACGACGGTCACGTTGACCGGCACGAACCTCGCCGCTGCCACAGCGGTCACCTTCGGCACCACTGCCACGGCGTCGTTCACCGTGGTTTCGGCCACCCAGATCACCGCCACAGCGCCCGCCGGGACAGGCGCGGTGCAGATCACCGTCACCACCCCGAGCGGGGTCAGCAACGCAGTCTCCTACACCTACATCGCGGCTCCGTCCTTGACCGGCGTGAGCCCGAATTCGGGACCGGCAGCCGGCGGCACGACGGTCACGTTGACCGGCACGAACCTCGCCGCTGCCACAGCGGTCACCTTCGGCACCACCACAGCGTCGTTCACCGTGGTTTCGGCCACCCAGATCACCGCCACAGCGCCCGCCGGGACAGGCGCGGTGCAGATCACCGTCACCACCCCGAGCGGGGTCAGCAACGCAGTCTCCTACACCTACGCCGCAGTGCCGTCCTTGACCGGTGTGAGCCCGAATCAAGGACCCACCTCAGGTGGGAACACGGTCACCCTGACCGGCACGAATCTCACCGGCGCCACCGCGGTCACCTTCGGCACCACCACGGCGGCGTCGTTCATCGTGGTTTCGGCCACCCAGATCACGGTGGTGGTCCCGGTGGGGGGCGCCGGGGCCGTCGGCGTCACCGTCGTCACCCCGGGTGGTGCCAGCACTCTGCCCAGCTGCTACTTCTACCTCAACGTCCCCGTCCTCACCGGCGCCGCCCCCGGCTCGGGTCCCCTCGCGGGCGGGAACACGGTCACCCTGACCGGCACGAACCTCGCCGCTGCCACCGCGGTCACCTTCGGCACCACCACAGCGTCGTTCACCGTGGTCTCGGCCACCCAGATCACCGCCACAGCCCCCGCCGGAACAGGCACCGTGCAGATCACCGTCACCACCCCGGGCGGGGTCAGCAACGCAGTCTCCTACACCTACCTGATGGCACCGGCCATCACGGGACTGAGCCCGAACCAAGGGCCTGTCACCGCCGGCAACACTGTCACCATCACCGGCACCAACCTCGCCCAGACCACCACAGTGCTGTTCGGCACCACACCCGCAGCGTTCACCGTCGTCTCCAACAGCCAGATCGTCACTATCGCCCCCGCGGGAGCTGCCGGACCGGCCAACCTCACCGTCACCACCCCAGGCGGTACCAGCACAGCAGCGACCTACACCCGAGTCGCCCCACCCACCATCTGATCCGGCCTCCGGGACTGGTCAGGTCGTGTCGCGGGACCTGACTGGTTTCCAGCCCTTGGGGTGATCGTGATGGGCCGGGCCCTGCGACGTAACGAACTCACACAAGCAGAAAGGGCGGCTCAGATGCTGGCCAACAACGCGAAGGCGATAGGCGGTCGAGCTCGATGACTTTGTACGGGGTGGACATCTCGAACTGGCAGGCCGGCATCAGCATCTCCGAGATCGCCGCAGAGGGCTTCTCGTGGGTCGAGGCGAAGGTGTCCGAGGGCGATTACCTACAGGACCCGACGTGGCTCGGATTCCTGGCATCTGCGCAGGCGATCGACCTGCCGATCATCGGTTACCACTACGCCATGGCCGACTGTGCCCCGGCCGCGCAGGTGCGGACGTGGCTGGCCGGCAACGGCGGCGCGAACGCGATGATCGACTTCGAGGGCGGCGGCGGCGCCATCGGCGACTTCTGGGCACTGGTGCAGGCTTTCAACGATGCCGGGGTGAACGTCGTGCTTTCCTATCTGCCGCAATGGTATTGGGAACAGATCGGGTCTCCGGACCTGTCGCAGGTGCCGGGACTTGTCGCGTTGGCGTACCCGGACGGGAGCGGCGACGCCTGCGACCTGTATGCCGCTGCCGGTGGCGATTCCGGCGAGGGATGGACACCCTACGGCAACGCGCAGCCGCTCATCTGGCAGTTCAGCAATCAAGCGTCCGTCGCCGGGATGAGCGTGGACGCCAACGCATTCCGCGGCGACATCGACGAACTCACCGCATTGATCGGAGACGACATGACACCACAGCAAGCCCAGCAACTGCAGGACATCTGGGACCAGTTACGCGGCCCGAACGGTCAGGGCTGGCCGCAGCTCGGCCACAACAGCGAAGGCCACAACCTCACGCCCGTCGACGCTCTCGCCGGGCTCATCACGACCGTCAACGGCCTCGCCGCCGACGTGCAAACACTGAAGGGAGCCACCACCCATGAACCTCGGTAAACACCAGAAGGCGATCGTGACCGTCCTCGGCGAGGCGATCACCTTCGGCACCGCGGCAACAACCCTGCTGCTCACAGTGCAGCAACAATGGCATGCGGCGGCGGCCGTGGTCGCGGTCATCCTGGGCGTGCTGGGCATCGCCAAAACCCTGTACATGGCACTGACGGCACTGACCGGTACCCCTGCACCGAGCCTGTCCATCGGTACCGTCACCACTGGCGAGACGGCGGCCGCGCAGATCCGTGGCGATGCTCCGCGCCACGTGCTCGATCTCGTGCTGCCGCACACCATGCCTGAGCCCAAGGCCTGAGTACGCCCCAGGCATTCGTAGGGTTCGACGAGCGAGACGTGGCTGCGACGCGGAAGATCGATTGTCTGCCAGACGGTTTCGAGGATGACGCGCGAACGGGCACTGGACAGGAGGGAAACGTTGAGTTCTTCGAGCACACAGCGCAGCAGCCGGAACTACACCCCCGCGTGCACGCGCCGGCCCGGCAGCGTGACTGTGCCGGTGGTCAGTGCCTGGTAGGTGTAGCCGTCGAGCACCGATACCTCGTCGTGCTCCGACGCAAGAGACTCGGGCACGCCAGCACCGAAACAACGCGGCGTGGTCTCTCTGGCGGGCCTGATCATCGTGCGGGCTGTGCGCAGGCATAGGCGTAGACCATCGACGCGTCGGTTTGTCGCTGTGAGGGCTGCTCTGGACATCCTTGACCATCTGTTATCAAGTGACGCTTGACGTCCCGTCGGTCGTCGACGATACCCCCTCGACACGGGCGCTTGGGCAGGGTCCGATGCGTGCCCTGACCCCGCTGACCTGTACCCTCGCTCTCGATTCGCAGAAAACGCGTGGCTCCGGCCAGGGGTGCGTCAGGGCCGACGGCCTACCTCGGCGCATGGCTGGTGGCAACACCGTTGTGGCTGACGGGATTTCGGCGCGCAGCGCCCTCGCAGCACGCGGGACCGTTGGTGGCGGCCTGCCTGTTCGCCATGATGGTCGTTCCTGCCGCGGTAGCGATCCTGCTGACCCGATGGCGTCATCCGTGGCGCGACTTGCCTGCAATCCCATCGCTGGCACTGCCTCGCACGCGGCGACGTGTGGCAGTCCAATGCCTGTGGGCGAGCACAGTTTTCCTGGCAATCACTCTCGTGGGACTGATACCGGCGGCGCTGTTCGGCCTGTATCGGCCGACATGCCTGTATCGGCCGACATGGCCGCAGTCGACGTGGTCGCTGCTGGCTATGCCGTTGTCGGCGATGATTTCGCTGCCTCTCTATCTCGGTGAAGAGATCGGCTGGCAAGGTTACATGTAACCCCACACCACCGATCGCGAACGCCTGGACGGGTTGCGGTCTCAGTATCGGGAGTGGTTGGCGGGGAACGCGATCCCAGGGACACCTGGCTACACGCACGGCCCGCTACGGGACCGGCTCGTGCTTGACGTCGCCGACCTGAACCTCGGTTCTGGCGTGCGGCCCGGTGAAGCGGCGGCGGCGGTGTGGGATCAGTTCGACCTCGCCGCGACACCAGCGATGTTCACGGTGTCGGCGACGGTCGTGCGGCTGGCCGGGAAGGGCGGCCTATTTCGGCAGGAGTGGGCGAAAACCGAGGCTGGGCGGGGCGGGGTGCTGTGTGATCCGCACAATTTCAATCGGACCTGGCGCGACGCCCGCGGCACGCTTTATCACGATGTCACCCAGTACACCTTCCTCAAAACGGTCGCGACCCTGATCTCGGAGGCGTCGGATTCCAAGACGGCCGCACGCCAGTTGGGGTCCTCCCGTGAGGGGATCACAGAGCGGCATTACATGGCGTCGCCCGCGCAAGCGCCGGATTCCTCAGCCGTGCTGCAACGGGATTCGGCGGGGCCGGCTGACACGGTAGGCCGCTGAATTCTTGGGATATTTTTGGGGATTCGTGCCTAGGAACGAGTGAAACGAAAATGGCCCTGATCAGCAATTACTGGTCAGGGCCATTTTTTGGTGCGCCATCAGGGACTTGAACCCCGAACCCGCTGATTAAGAGTCAGCTGCTCTGCCAATTGAGCTAATGGCGCATGCTTTGCGTCCTGGCCTCTCCCTGTCGGTGTTGGCCTCTCTGCGGTGCGGAAAGAACATTAACAGGGTCTGTCGCGAAATGTGAAATCGCCCCTCTGAGCTGGGTTTTTTCGGACTTCGGTGAACTTGCCGATGGGTGTTAACGAATTGGGGGTTGGTACGGATGAACCGGTCGAGCCCTGCGGGGGCGGGCGGTATTGGCGTGTGACGGGGCCGTGGTGCCTGGCAGAATGGTCGAGGCGTGGTCTCGACCGATCCCCGTGGGCGTGGTGGTCGAGCAGGCGTGGTCGGGGTCGAAGCCCTCGGGGCCGGCCACGTACCGAAACATGGAGTGGGGTTGTTTATGAAGCAGTGGCGGGGATCCGTTGCCGTTCTGTCCGTGCTGGCGTTGGCGCTGGTGGGATGCTCCTCGGGGAATTCGTCGAAGGATTCCTCAACTGTCGCAATCGATTCCAACCCGCTCAGCGAGTTGGTGAAGCCGAAGTTGGTGTCGCCGATCAAGGATGGTCAGAAGGGTGTTTCGCCCGGTGACCCGCTGGTGCTGCAGGTGCAGGACGGCAAGCTGACCAATGTGACGCTCACCAATCAGGAGGGCAAGACGGTCGATGGTGAGCTCGCCAAGGACGGCCTGTCGTGGAAGCTGACCGAGCAGTTGGGCTTCGCGCGCAGCTACAAGCTGTCGGTGGATGCCATCGGACTGGGCGGCGCGAGCAGCTCGACCATGACGTTCACCACAATTTCACCGAACAATCGCACGCATCCGTATCTGCTGCCCGCCGAGAACGAGGTGGTCGGTATCGGCCAGCCGGTGGCGGTGCAGTTCGACGAGAACATTCCGGACCGCAAGGCCGCCCAGAATGCGATCAAAATCACAACGACCCCCGCGGTCGAGGGCGCCTTCTACTGGGTGAGCAATCGCGAAGTCCGTTGGCGGCCCGAGCATTACTGGGCTCCGGGCACCAAGGTCGATATCGCGGTGAACGTGTACGGCAAGGATCTGGGCAATGGCCTGGTCGGTGATACGGATATCACCTCCAACTTCACCATCGGTGAGGCCACCATCTTCTCCGCCGACGACAACACCAAGATGGTGACCGTCGAGAAGAACGGTCAGGTCGTCAAGACCATGCCGACCTCGATGGGTAAGGACTCCAGTCCCACCAACAATGGCGTCTATATCGTCGGTGACCGCTTCGAGAAGATCATCATGGATTCCTCCACCTACGGTGTGGCGGTGAACTCGCCGCAGGGCTACAAGACGCCGGTGGATTGGGCGACGCGAATCTCCTACTCCGGCATCTTCTTCCACTCCGCACCGTGGTCGGTCGGCCAGCAGGGTTACAGCAATACCAGCCACGGCTGCCTGAACCTGAGCCCGGCGGACGCGCGCTGGGTGTACGAGAATTCCAAGCGCGGTGACATCACGATTGTGCAGAACACCGTGGGCCCCATCCTGCCCGGTACGGACGGACTGGGTGACTGGAATATCCCGTGGGCACAGTGGAAAGCCGGCAACGCCGACGACAACCGCTGACCGTAGACGCGAAGAAGGGGCACCGGCTCGCAGCCGGTGCCCCTTTCTTGTTGCTCGATCTGCTGGTCTTGCCCGGTTGTCCTACAGGGTCGGCAGCCCCAGACTGCCCTTACCGTTCAAACTGTCGCAGCCGAATCCGGCGGTGCCCAGCACGGTGGAGGCGCTACCGGTGACCGCGCACAGTGTCGTGTAGTTACCGAGCAGCATCTTGTCGAGATTGGGCAGCCCGAATGATCCGGTGCCGGTGGATCCGGTGGTCGCGAGCCCACCCGAGCTGCCGGTCTTGGCCGAACCGGAGGCGGATCCGGTGACCGAGGCGGTCATGGGATCGGTATCGGTCGTGGTGGAGGTGTCGGTGAGTGTGATCTCCGCGGAGGCGACTGCGGGGGCGGCGCTGAGAATGGCCGCCGTGGCCAGCAAAGTTGTTACGGTGCAACGCTTCACGTAAAGGTCTTCCTTGATCGAGCTCGGATCGGGGGCCCCGGCCTCCCCCGTGTTGACATGCAGTCTACGAAGATCAAGTGGGCCGCGCCACATAATCCGAAACGGTGCTGTGTCCGTCACAACCCGATGCGAGCGATGGCTCGTACGGGTGCTCCGTCCGCGCCGGGCAGATTGAGGGGAAGTAGGGAGGCCTCCACGCGATGGCCCAGGTGCTGTTCGGTCAGCACCTCGTCCAGCGCGGTGAGGTTCTCGGCGATCACAGCGTGCGCGCCGCACAGGATCCTATGCGACGGAATGTCTTGCGCGGGCGTCGGATCCACACTCAGGGTATCGATCCCGATGGTCCTGATCCCGGCCTCGACGAGGTATGCGGCGGCCTCGGGAGCCAGATACGGGTGAGCCAGATAATCCGGCGTCCCCCAATGCTCCGACCAGCCTGTGGCGACCAGCACGATCTGCCCCGCCCGGACTTTCCCCTCGAAGTACTCCCGCCCGATGGCCGTGCGCGGCCCCAGCCCCCGTGCATCGATCACCACCGCCGGCCCCACGAATCGCTCCAGCGGCAGGGCGTCCAGCGTGGGCAGCCCATCATCGATATGGAAAGGCGCGTCCACATGCGTCCCGGTCTGCGACCCCATATGCACATGCAGCACATTCACCTCGTCGACGCCGACGGTCAGCGCCGGGTGGATGCTCACTTCGGGGTCGCCGGGATAGACGGGCATTCCGGTCCGCAACGGGACCGACAGGTCGATGATGCGCACATGCCCAGCCTAGAGCCCGAACCTCAGTCGGTCGCTCCGAACCAGGTGGTGAGGGCTTCGGTGAGCCCTTCCGTGCCGGGTTCGTCGGTGGCCCAGGCGACGTAGCCGTCGGGGCGGATCAGTACGGCGGCGGGGGTGGGGATCGGGCCGACGGCGGGGATGGCCCAGGCGCCGGCCGGGGTTTCGGCACTGACGATCTCGATGTGGGCGGCCCACTCCGGAAGGGTGGGAGCGGGGGTTCCGTTGAGCAGCAACAGGATTGGGTGAGCGGGGCGCAGGAGTTCGTAGACGCGGGTGGTGGTGATGGTGGTGTCGGGCATGCGCCGCCCCGCGAGGGGGTGCTCGCATTTGGTGTCGTAGCCGATGTCCAGGGCGGTGATCATCAGGCCGAGGCGGTGCCGGACCTCGGGGAGGTCGACGAGATCGCTCATCACATCGCGCAGGGCGTCGGTATGCGCGCCGGGGCGCATTAGGGCGGTCTGGGCGCGGGTGTTGTGCAACACGCGCTCGGCGATCGGGTGGCGCTCGGATTCGTATGTGTCCAAGAGGGTTTCGGGTGCGGTGCCGTGTACCGCGGCGGCGAGTTTCCAGCCCAGGTTCACCGCGTCCTGGATGCCGAGGTTCTGGCCCTGGCCGCCCGCCGGGTAGTGGATGTGCGCGGCATCGCCCGCGAGGAAGACGCGGCCGTCGCGGTACCGGGTGGCTTGGCGAGCGGCGTCACCGTAGTGGGTCACCCAGCGCGGGCTGTGCATGCCGTAATCGGTGCCCGCGAGCTCGGTGAAGTGGGCGCGGAAGTCCTCGAAGCTCAGTTCGGTGCCGCGTGGCAGCACCAGGTCGTGGCGCTGGACGACCAGGCGGTACCAGCCGGGCTGGAGCTGTACGACGGAGTAGTCACCCGCGGCGGCACGGCGGGCGAAGAAGAGTTCGGCGGGCGGAGCGGCCAGTTCGACATCGGCGATCATGCCGGTGACGGTGGCGTCGGTCCCGACGAAGTCGATGCCGGCGAGCTGGCGGACCGCGCTGCGGCCGCCATCGCAGCCGACCAGGTATGCCGCCCGGATGGTGCGCGGGTGGGCGCCGCCGATCTCGACCTCGACGCCCGCGCCGTCCTGCCGGAAGCCGGTGACGGGGGAGTCCCACTGTGTGGTGACGTCCAATTCGCCTGCGCGGCCTTCGAGTTCGCGCTCGATGATCGATTGCAGGATGGCGAGCATGTACGGGTGGTCGGTGTCGAAGTCGGCGAAGTTCAGTGACACTCCGCCGAAGTGCCCGGCCTGCATCTGCCGGCCCTGCGGCAGCAGTCGATCCAGCAGCCCGCGCTGATCGAGGATCTCCATGCTGCGGGCGTGGATGCCGCCGGCGCGGGATTCACCGGTGCGGGCGGGGAGCCCGTCGACCAGGGTTACCTGTACTCCGGCCAGTCGCAGCTCGGTGGCGAGCATGAGTCCGGTGGGGCCGCTACCTGCGATGACTACGTCCGTGGTCGCCATGACCTTCTCCTTAACAACGTTAAGCCCTTAATGATGTTAAAGAAACCAGAACACTGTTAAAGTGTCAACCGTGAGCGAGAAACCGGTCGTGAAGCTCGATACCAACGCCATTGCCCAGGCCGCCCTGGCTCTGCTCGACGAGACCGGGCTGGACGGGCTGACCATGCGCAAGGTCGCCGCCGCGCTGAATGTGCAAGCGCCCGCGCTGTATTGGCACGTCAAGAACAAGCGCGAACTGCTCGATGTCATGGCGCAGCACATCTTCGTCGCCGCTGTGCACGGGCTGGAAGCGCCTCGGCGGGGAGAGGATTGGCGAGACTGGCTGATCCACCTCGCCTCTCGGCTGCGCCGGTCCATGCTGCACTATCGCGATGGCGCGCGGGTCGCCGCCGGAACCTTCATCAGCGATGAAGCCATGTGGCGCACAGTGGAATTGACGCTGCGCACGCTCGAGGACGCGGGCCTGGACCGGACCTCGGCCGAACACGTCTTCCCGATCCTGCTGCATTACACGACCGGATTCGTCATCGAGGAGCAGGCGCGCACCGGGGTGGAGTACAGCGAAAACCCTTATGACGCAGACCATCTCGGCGTGGTCGTGGACTCCGGCCGCTACCCTCGGACCGCGCGCATGGTCGCGGACTTCGCCCGGGCCGACAATGACGCGGAGTATGAGCACGGATTGCGAGCCATCCTCGCCGGTGTCGTGGCCCTCGCCGCCGCCGGGCCGGAGGCGGGATCCGCCACCGACTGAGCGGCTGCTGAAAGTTTGCCAAACTTGTTCTTCGGTGTCGCCACAGGCGGATTCATTGGGTTACGGTCGTAAACGTGACTACCGCGCGGATTGTGATTGTCGGCGGCGGTTTCGCCGGTGTGGAGTGCGCTCGATATCTGGAACGGCGATTACGCCCCGGAGAGGCGAGTATTCGACTGGTCGGGTCGGTGGGCGCGGGTCAGCTGTACGTGCCATTGCTCCCGCAGGTTGCCTCCGGTGTGCTGCCCTCGCAGGCGGTGGCGGTTTCGCTGCGCCGGGTACTGCATCGCACCGAATTGATGCCGGGCACGGTGGTGGGTGCGGACGCGGCGCGCGGGCAGTGTGTGGTGCGGCGGCCCTCGGGTGCGGAATACGTCCTGGGCTATGACCATTTGGTGCTGGCCTCGGGGAGTATCACCCGCATTCTCGATATTCCGGGCCTGCCCGAACACGGCTTCGGGATGAAGACGCTCGCGGAGGCCGTCTATCTGCGCGATCACGTACTGCGTCAGCTCGATATGGCCGCCATCGCCGACGATCCGGTGGAACAGCGCGAACGGCTGACCTTCGTCACCGTGGGATCGGGTTATGCGGGCACCGAGACCGCGGCCGTGCTCGCGAAACTCACCCAAGCCGCTGCCCGGCAATACTTTCCGCGCCTGGATCCGAGCCTGGTGCGCTGGTATCTGATCAATCGCAGCGAACGGGTGATGCCGGAGCTGGGGGAGCGCCTCGGGGCGGACGCGAAAAAGCTTATGGCGCAACGCGGAATCGAATTCATCTCCGGGGCGTCCGCGACCGAGGTCACCGCCCGATCGCTGACTTTGACCACGGGACAGGTGATTCCGACCCGCACCGTGGTCTGGACCGCGGGCGTGACCTCCAGCCCACTGGCGGACCATCTCGGTGCGGAAACCGATCACGGCCGCATCATCACCGATACCGAACTGCGCGTACCGAGCCTTCACAATGTCTGGGCCTGCGGCGATGTCGCCGCCGTACCCGATACCACCCAACCCGGCAAGACCTGCGCGCCCACCGCCCAGCACGCCAGCCGTCAAGGCCGCGCGGCCGGAGTGAACCTGCTGGCGACCCTACGCGGCAAACCCCGCAAACCGTATCGGCACCGCGACCTCGGCATGGTGGTCGACCTGGGTGGCTGGGACGCCCTCGCGCGACCGATGGGCATCGGATTACGCGGCGCCCCAGCACAATTGGTAACCCGCGGCTACCACCTGCTCGCCACCCGCACCTTCGCCGCCCGCTCCCGCATCGCCCTGAACTGGGCGCTACACAGCGTCGCCGGCGACGATTTCGTCCGCCTCGGCATCTCGGACGGCGCCCCGCACACCATCGGCGACTTCGAGCGCACCGGCGACTACCTGAGCGCGGAGCAGTTGGCGCAGGTCCTCGGCGACCCTAGGTGTGGCCTGGCACGATGAGTCGGGAGACATCACTGAGCACCTCGGTCACCTCGTACTCACGGCAAGTGAAGGATCATGTGTGGCGCCAGGACGCGCCGGGTATATCGGTTGTCGTCAAGCCTCGGCGGAGAGTGGCGCCGGATCCGGATTCCACACGGCCTATGACGTAGAGCGGGAGGCAGGACCGGGCAAACTCGGAGGATACGGAGTCTATTGCGTCCGCGTCGACCGTTACGACTAATTCGAAATCGACGGAGTCGCCGAACACCAGTTCCAGTACGTCACAGTTCAAGTGTCCGGCAGCGAGTCGAACTGATTCGTCGATAGGCAACAGGCTTTCGTCGACGACTACGGAGACTTCGCTGGCGTGGGCAATCGTCTCGACAGCGCCTTTGAGTCCATCGGACGTATCGATGCAGGCGGTCACCGCCGGGTTGCATGCAAATGCTCGGCTGTGTCGTGTTCTCGGGGTGACTCGCTGCCACTTTGCCAGCAATGCCGCATACTCCGCGCCGGAAACATCCACGCCGTCGTTCGCAAGTTTCATGGCGCTGCCGGCTAACCCGGTGGGTCCGGAGACGCAAAGTACCTGCCCGGGACGCGCAGCGGTACGAGTGAGCAGGTTTCCGGGCTCGACGATGCCGAATGCACTGGCGGACAGGATTATTCGCTCGGCACTGCCGATGTCACCGCCGACGTTGAGCGCTCCGGCCGCGCGAGCGCCGTCGCGAATCCCCTCGATCAATTCGGCGAAGTCGTCATCCCGAAGATCCTTCGGATAGCGGACGACAGACAGCACACCAAGTGGGATCGCGCCCATTGCCACGACGTCGCTGATGTTTGCACCGGCCAGGTACCAGCCGATGTCGTAGTTGGAAAGAAACCCCTTTTCGTACAGGCTGAACTTTGGTCCCCGGACGTAATCGCTGCCGGCGACCAGAATTTGATCGCCGCTCAAACTGAATGCCGCGCAGTCGTCTTGCGCGACAACGCCCAGCAGCAGTTCGGCAGTTGCGCCGTTTGCCAGGATCGTGCTCGATTCCTCGCTGCCTGTGGCAGGGACGATAATTTTCGCGATCTTGGACGGCTCGTCCAAGGGTGGATCGGTGGCCAGTGCGTGCACGGTCACAGCATGACTCCTTCGGTGGCGGCCCCAACCGCCCATCGCTGCATAGTCTGATGGAAGATATCGCGTCTTACCACTACCGCCCAGTCGCATTCCTCGGGCGGAATTGCGATGCTCGCCCCAGCTACCATCCTGAGATACTGGCTGATCATGCGCTGCTGCGGCCGGGCGACAAAGAATCGATCCCCGTCTGCGGCAAGATAGTACGGCGACTTCCCGATACACAAATCGGCAACATTCTGCCAACTGTCCAGTACTGCAAGCGATAGCCCATCGCCGGACATTCGACCGATTACGGGTCCAATAGCGATTGGTAGTACGTGAAGATGTGCATGACTGATACAGGCGGCCCGCATTGCTGACGTAGAGCCATGCTCGAGTAGTGTGAATGCACCGAAAATTTGTGTGTACCTTCGGAGGAAGCTGCCTAAAAAAGTCTCGAAGTCACTTTTGGGGTCCGAGATCGCTTGGGCTGCACTGAAATAGTGAGAACGTGGACAAACCAGGACGTGACCGACAAGCAGCGGCGAAAGGTCCGCAACCGCAACGCTATCGGCGGTCTTCGCGAGGTACCGCGTGGTCATCGGAAAATATGTGCGAGTGAACTCGGTTTCGGCCGTTCCGGAAAATTCCGCGCATAGATCCGACCTGTCACACAATCCAGTCGGCCGCACGCGACAAGGGTAACACTCGAACGAACCCGATGCGCACGAAAAGTGTTGCGCGATACCGGGATTGACGGATTCGAAACGAATGTTTCACGTTGACCAAAAAAACAGTCCGGTCGTATTGTAGCGTCTCCGAACGCGCTGGGGTAGATTCGCGCCCGTGCGCGGATAAAAGTTGCTGGGCGCTAACGACATTGGCAGGTATCTGGGGATGAGATCGAACGCCGCAGCTGCTTGGGATAAAGGGATCGCGACTGCGGCACTCGCCGCGCTGGCCGCGAAGAGCCAAGGCTTTCCTGACCAGCGACTGTGGACTGACATCACGGACCGGCTGCCGTTCCTTGTACCCGCGCTACTGGTCATTGCGGCGGTATTCACTCTCGGTCCTTTCGCTGCCCGGGCGCAGCGCAGCTTGGTCAGCCGACGCACTCAACTCGAGCGGGAAGTTTTTGTCCAATTCGGCAAAATGATCCGGGAGGCGGATCGCGTGATCAACGGGTTCGAGTTCGAAGATCTCGGCTTGCATGCCTGGCAGGTGAAGCGGTCATGGTGGCCGCTCGGAAAGTCGCGACTCCGGCGCGTTGCCACCTATCGGCTTGGCGGCAATGTTGTCCTCCGTCGGTTCGAGCCACGATGTGGCGAGGGAGTCGTGGGTATGTGCTGGGATCGCGATGCGGAAGCTGCCTTCAATGTCGAAGCTTTGGCAATTGCCGCAACTACGGAAGCGGGATTCAACGCCGAGCGAGCTGCAAAAGGCGAACCTGCGGTGATGGGTTTGACCTGGAAAGAGTTCGAGCGGGTTCGTCATCGGGGCGCGGTTTTCGCCTCCCCTATCCGGGACGGTAACCATAACTTCCGTGGTTGCTTGAGCCTCGACACCAAGAGTGGATACGCCGCCCTCGCGGCGTCCCGCGTTCCGGAATTACTGAATGAACTGGCACTTCGAATGCAGGCGCACGGATTCGACGAGATGTGATATGGATCGAGACACCCTCTCCTGGTATGAGACCCATTCAGCTCGCTACATCGAGCGAACTGATTCCTTCGAGCTGTTCAATGGGCTCGAACAGGACTTGCTGATGTTCGCCAAGTTTTTGCGAAGTGATTCGATCGTTGTCGATCTGGGCTCTGGGGGTGGTCGAGACGCTCGGCTCCTTGCAGAACTGGGGCACAAGGTCATCGCGGTCGACGCGAGCATGGCTTTGCTGCGGCGATGCCTCGGCGCCGCCGGACCGATGCGACGAATCCGCGGAGTAAATGCCGATCTGCTGGCTCTGCCATTCACGCATGGTTCGATTGGTGGCCTATGGGCGTGTGGCAGTCTGCTGCATCTACACCGGCATGAGATTCCCGCGGTTGTGCGTCGATGTTTCGAGATACTTCAGCCAGGCGCCCCGATCGGTCTGAGTATGAAGGAAGGGCATGGTAGCGAGCGCCGGGGCGATGGACGGTTCTTCACCTACACCTGTACTCAGGAACTACAGGGTTGGTTATTGAATGCGGGGTTCGAACGCATTCTAATATCCGGACCATCGCGAAATGATTGGTTACTTGCCATGGCGATCAAACCGCAAATGCCCTAACTCCATGAATCCGGGTCGCATTCGGAGAATACCCGCCGAATCCCACCACGCGGATCCGGAACGTCGCCATGCCAGCGAGGAATAATGTGCAGGTGCAGGTGTGGCACGGTACGTCCTGCGGCTGACCCGTCGTTGACGCCGATAGTGAATCCGTCTGGGCGGTATTTGACGTCCAGCGTATCCCGCATCGTCTGTGCCAAAATGTGCAGATCCCGCGTTTCGCGTTCAGTCATATCGAAAAACGACAGAATATGTCGAAACGGGACAATCTCGATATGTCCCTTGCTCGCCGGATAGTTGTCCAAGCGGGCATACATTGTGCCGCGACGGCGAACGACAGTGTTCACGGAGGGATCTGAGTGGCGGCAGAAGATACACGCCGGATCCGGGCTGGTTGGACTGTCTCGGTGCGTTGTGGAATCCAACTGGACGGATTCATTCGGCCAGTCGAGCGGTAGCAGCAACTGTTGCGATCCGATCGGATTCACGATAACTGCTCCATCGCTACTCGACATGGTTGGCGTCCTGCCGTCGGGGTCTCGGCGAAGGCTGAAGCGTATACGCTCGATGCAACTACACTTCACCCGTGGAAATTCAACCACGGCCTACCCGGGCCTGTCTTGTCGTCGCGGTCGACGGGGGTGTCGCAACAGGAAAATCGTCCGTGTGTTCCGTCCTGGCGCAGCGACTTCGGGTGCCGTACTTCAATGCTGGACTTCTGTATCGGGCCCTTGCTTTATGGTGCCTCGACGAGCACCTCACGCTCGATAATGCTGACAATGCGACAGCGATTGCAGCGCAGAGCTTTCCGATCTTGGTGTCTCTCGACAACGGGTGCACCGCAGTTTCTCTGGCAGACCGCGATGTTTCCGATCAGCTCGAGCTCGCAGAGATTACCGCTGCCGTGTCTCGGGTGTCTCGGCATCCTGAGGTCCGAGAAGTGATGAATACCCGCCAGCGGGAAATCGTGGAGCAAGCCGTATCGACGTTCAACGGTGTTGTCATCGACGGCCGTGATGCGACGACCGTAGTCGTGCCGAATGCGGACGTGAAGGTACTGCTCGTGGCCAACCCGGCCGCACGGGCAAGCCGCGTCAGTGCCGGTGAGGGGGAAGCCGAAGCGGCAGCGCGCGACGCGGCCGACGCGGTAGTCAGCGATTTCCTGTGCCCGCAATCAGGCGTGGCGGCATTCGATACCAGCGATTTGGGCATTGACGAAATCAGCTCACGGGTACTGGCGCATGTGTTGGAAAACCGACCGGATTGGAAAGACTGAGGGTCCGGTCCTCATGGACCGGACCCGGGGACGTTCGCTTATCGGACCGGTATGGACTCCTGCTCGGCGACCGCCGGCTGCTTGCGCAGGACGGAATGCTTTCGGCTGTAGGCGAAGTAGACGATGACGCCGACCGCCATCCAGATCACGAAACGCAGCCAGGTCTCGATGGAGAGATTGAGCATGAGCCAGAAGCAGGACAGGGCGGCCAGGATCGGGATGAACGGCACGAGTGGGACGCGGAAGCCGCGCTTCAGGTCGGGGCGGGTGCGGCGGAGGATCGGGACGCCGATCGATACCAGCACGAAGGCGACCAGGGTGCCGATATTGACCATCTCTTCGAGGGTGCCGAAGTCGACGAACCCGGCGAGTAGGGCGCAGACGATGCCGACGATCACGGTCAGGCGGACCGGGGTGCCGTGCTTACCGGTGTGGGCGAGGCTGCGGGGGAGCAGGCCGTCGCGGGACATGGCGAACAGCACCCGGGTCTGGCCCAGGAACATGACCATGACCACGGTGGACAGGCCGGCCAGCGCGCCGACGGAGATGATGTTCTTCACCCACATATCGCCGTGCAGTGCGAAAGCCGTTGCCAGGGTGGCATTTCCGTTCGAGAGCGCGGTGTAGGGGACCATGCCGGTCAGCACGATCGACACCGCGACGTAGAGCACGGTCACAATGGCCAGTGAGCCGAAGATGCCGCGCGGCACATTGCGCTGCGGATTCTTCACCTCCTCGGCGGTGGTGGCCACGACATCGAAGCCGATGAAGGCGAAGAACACCAGGCTGGCGGCGGCCAGCAGGCCGTACCAGCCGAAACTCGTACCGCCGGAGCCGGTGAGGAAGCTGAACAGTGACTGATGCACCCCGCCCGCTTGCTCCGACGGCTGCGCCGGCGGAATGAAGGGCGTGAGGTTCGACGCCTTGAAGTAGGTCGCGCCTACCACCAGCACCAGTGCGATCACGGCCAGTTTGATGGCGACGGCAACCGCCGAGACTTGCGACGACAGTTTGGTTCCGGTGGCCAGCAGCAGACCGACCGCGGCGATGATAAGTACTGCGCCCCAATCGAAGTGGATCGAACCCAATTCGAGGATGGGCGGCCGGGAGCCGAGTACCTCACCGAGGTACTGCGACCACCCCTTGGCCACCACCGAGACCGCGAGCGCGAACTCCAGAATCAGATCCCAGCCGATGATCCACGCGATGATCTCGCCGAAGGTGGCGTACGCGAAGGTGTACGCGCTGCCCGCCACCGGTACGGTCGAGGCGAATTCGGCATAGCAGAGCGCGGTCAAACCGCACGCGATCGCCGCGAAGACGAAGGCGAGCGAAACCGACGGCCCCGCAACGGTTCCCGCCGTTCGCGCGGTGAGGGTGAAAATGCCCGCGCCGATGACCACCGCGACACCGAAGACCGTGAGGTCCTTGGCCGTCAGATCCTTGCGTAGCTTGGAATCCGGGTCATCGGTGTCCCGGATCGACTGTTCGACTGATTTGGTGCGGAATAATCCGCTGGTGATCGCCACTTCTGGTCTCCTCCTTGAAACTCGGGCGTTCGCGGTCAGATCGACCGCGGGATGGCATCGAGCCGGCGCTCGGCGAAACGATTCGCCGCCGCGCCCGTACCGATACCGGAAGCCTTTGCCGCCGTTATGATGTCGCGGCAACGGTTGTAGATGGCCGCTACATCGGCTTCGATGGCTGCGGGGTCGGCGGTGCGCAATTCGCCCGCCACCTGCATGAGGCCGCCGGCATTGGCGACGAAATCGGGGACCCAGGTTATGCCGCGCTCATTCAGCGCGTGCTCGATATCCGGGGTCGCGAGCTGGTTGTTGGCCGCGCCGCACACGACTTTCGCCTCGATGGCCTCGGCGCTGGACGCGGTGAGCGTGCCGCCGAGGGCGCAGGGGGCGTACACGTCGACGGGAGCGGTGGATACGGTGCTGAGCAGTCGCACCGACGGGTGGACCTGGGAAATGCGCTGTAGAGCAGCATCATTCACGTCGGTGACGCACACCTCCGCGCCATCGGCGAGCAGCATGCCGATGAGCTCACTACCCACCTTGCCCGCGCCTTCCACACCCACCGTGCGATCAGCCAGTGAGGCTGTGCCCCACACGGATTCGGCACCGGCGCGCATGGCGTGGAAAACACCGAGAGCGGTCAGCCGGGCACTGTCACCGGAACCGCCCGCGGCCGCGCTGCGTCCGGTCACGAAGGGTGTGTGCTTGCCGATGATGTCGAGATCGTCGGTATTGGTGCCGACATCACCCGCCGTGATGTACCGCCCGCCAAGGGTATTCACGAATCGCGCGTACGCCGCGAGCAGCTCCTCGGTCTTGGCGGTCGCCGGGTCGCCGATGATAACGGCCTTACCGCCACCCAGATCGACTCCGGCCGCGGCGGCCTTGTACGTCATGCCCCACGACAGTCGCAGCACATCCTGCAGCGCAGCCGACTCATCGGCATACGGGTAGAAACGAGTGCCACCGAGCGCGGGACCCAAGGCGGTCGAGTGAATCGCGATAATCGCCTTCAACCCGCTCTTGTCATCCTCGCAGAACACGACCTGCTCATGAGCCCGCGAGCTCACCTCGTGCGAGCGGCCGAAAACGCCTGTCTCGGTGCGCATTGCAGTCACAATCCATTCCTCTCTGATTGCCGCTTGTGGCGGCCTTTTCTTCGCCGGACCGGCATGGTTACCGGTGTGGATCCCGGCCAAAAACGCGCCGGGATGACGAGATGTGTTGCTCGCCGGGATGACGAGATGTGTTGCTCGCCGGGATGACGAGATGTGTTGCCGCCCCGTCATCCCGGCATGTTCTTGGCCGGGATCCACACCGCAGCGTGAAGCCTGTATTCGTCGGAGTTCAGTTGTGCCGGAGGCCGAGGCTGTGTACCGCCGACCAGTACTGCTCGACGTTGGCGAGTTTCACATCCTCGTAGCCACGAACGAGGTCGGGCAGCGCGGCGGCCTGTACAGCGATGTCGTAGTTGTCGAGGGTCAGGGTGGCGGCCAGGTGTCGCACCATCGCCGTGTAGTGGGCGAGCAGCTCGCGCTCCACTTTTCGGACGTGGGCGTAGCCGAAGGGGTCCAGGCGGGTGCCGCGCAGGGCCTTGCCCTTGGCGAGAAGTTTCAGGGCCAGATGGGATTTCGGGGTGAGGCCGATCTTCTTCTTGCGGCCCAGGGCGCGCAGGACGGGCGGGTGGAGTTTGTAGGTGAGGTTTTCGCCACCGGGGACCTGTTCGCGGACCTGGGCCAGGAAGGCGGGGTCCACCAGTAGGCGGGCCACCTCGTACTCGTCCTTGTAGGCGGTGAACTTGTGCAGGCCACGGGCTACGGCCTTGCTGAAATCGGTGCGCTCGGTGACCGAACGCTCTGTGGTCCATACGGATTGGACCGCATCGATATAGCCCCGGGCGATCTTGGTGTTCTGGTACTGCACCAGTTCGGCGGCACGCAGTTCGACCAGTCGGCGTACCTCACCGCCGAAGGTGGTTCCGCTCAGCAGCTCCGCAGGCACCGTGGCGCGGGTGCGTTGCGGTGCAATCGATTCGACGGCCGCGGCGAACGCGGCCGGGTCGGCGATGGCCACGCGTCCCCAGCGGAAGGCGGCGATATTCGCCGCGACCGCAACACCATTGATGCCGATGGCCTCTTCGATCGCCGCTGCCGGCAGGCGGAGTCCACCCATCTGGAAGGCCGCGCCGACCATCAGGAAGTTCGCCGCGGCGGTATTGCCGAAGAGCTTCTCGGCCGCCGCCAGGGCATCGAAGTGGTTGAGCGAATCCGTCACCGCGGCAAGGCGATCCAGCAGTGATCCGGTCTCCGGATAGGCGATCGACTTGTCGTACACCATGTCTCCGGTGGGTGTGCGGCTGGTGGAGGCGATCGCGACTGTGCCGGAGGGGTTTCCGTACTGGATGTTCTTGGGGTCGGCTGCGGTCAGCAGGTCGATGGCGATAATGCAGTCCGCGCTGCCCGGGGTGAGCCGGTTGGACGGCTCCAGTTCGGTGGTGGAGAAGCGCAGATGCGAGACAACCGGCCCGGCCTTCTGACTCAGGCCGATCTGGTCGAGGCTCTCGACCTCGTATCCGGCGCGCAGGGCAGCGGTGGCCAGCACCTGGTTGACCGTCACGATGCCGGTGCCGCCGATTCCGGCGAGCAGCACATTCTGGGTACCTCGCGGTGCGCCGAGGCCGGGATCCGCCACCGCCGGCGGTTCGGCCTGCTTGCGGGACTTCTTGCGGCCCTTGGTATCCGGTGTCACCTCGACCGTCACGAAGGACGGGCAGTCGCCGTCCAAGCAGCTGTAATCGGTATTGCAGGAGGTCTGATCGATCCGAGTCTTGCGCCCGAACTCGGTCTCGACCGGTTGTACGGAGAGGCAATTCGACTTCACACCGCAGTCGCCGCAGCCCTCGCAGACCGCCTCATTGATCACGACCCGCGTATTGCGCACCGGCAGGGTGCCGCGCTTGCGTTGCCGCCGCGCGTCGGCCGCACAGTGCTGGTCGTAGATCAGCACGGTGACGCCCTTGATTTCGCGCAGTGTCCGCTGCGCCTCGTCCAGCCGGTCGCGATGCCACAGCACGGTGCCCTTTGCCAGCGCCCGCTTGTCATGCCGTTTGGGCTCATCCGCGCAGATGATGATCTGCTTGACGCCTTCGGTGCTGAGCTTGTGCGTAAGTTGCGCGACGGACAGGATGCCGATGGCGTCCTGCGCACCGGTCATGGCGACGACCTCGTTGTAGAGCAGCTTGTAGGTAATGTTCACCCCCGCCGCCACACAGGCCTGCACGGCCAGCTGCCCGGAGTGGAAAAACGTTCCGTCGCCGATGTTCTGGAACAGATGGGGCACATCGGTGAACGGCGCCTGCCCGATCCACTGGCTGCCCTCACCGCCCATCTGGGTGAGCCCGGTGACCGCGCTGTCGCTGCGCCCGGAGAGCGTCACCAGAGTGTGGCAGCCGATGCCACCACCGCCGATCGAACCCTCGGGCAGAGCGGTGGAGCGATTGTGCGGGCACCCGCTGCAGAAGTACGGCGTCCGCTTGGCGGAGAGTACCTCCAGCGAAAGTGCGGGCGGCGCGGCCCTTTTCAGCTCGACATGATCACGCAGTACGCGCCGCAGCGGGCCGAGCAATCGCCCCGGCGTCAGCTCGCCGTCGGCGGGCATGAGCAGTGCCCCGCGCCCGTCCTGCTTGCCCAGGATGCGCGGTGCATCGACTGTGCCGTACAGGATTTCGCGGATCTGGGTTTCGATGAATGCGGTCTTGTCCTCCACCACGATGATTTGCTCGAGCCCCCGCGCGAACTCGGTGACCTGCTGCGCCCCAACGGGATACGGCATGCCGATGCGCAATAGTCGAATCCCGGCGCGGTGCATGACGGTCTCGTCGACCCCGAGGTCGAGCAATGCCTGCAGCACCGCGTCGAAGGTCGTTCCGGTGGCGGCGATCCCGATCTTGGCGTCGGCCGGATTCACCTCGATGACATCGAGATCGTTCAGCGCGCCGAATTCGCGGACCATCGCCCAGCGCGGCCCGTACAGATCGGCTTCGGCGAGCACGCTGTCGGTCGGCGCGGCCATAGGCCGCTGCCGGTATATGAAAGGTTTTCCCTCCCAGAGCAATTCGGGAGTGACCAGCGGAAGATCCGCGATCGAGGCATCCACCGTCCACGCGCCGTCCGCTACATCGGCGACGATCTTCATGGCCACCACACACCCCGACGCCCGGGACAACGCCACCCCCGCCATGCCCATGGTGATGATCTCCTGCGCATTGCGCGGGAACAGCACCGGCACACCCATGGCGGCCAGGGATCGCTCACTCACGGCGGGCACGGTCGAGGATTTCGAGGCCGGATCATCGCCGACCAGCAGCAGTACTCCGCCGCGGGCATTGACCCCGTACATATTCGCGTGCCGAATGGCATCGGTCGCGCGGTCCACGCCGGGGCCCTTGCCGTACCAGACGCCGATGACTCCGTCATGGGTCGCGCGCCCGGCGGGCAGATCGGCCTGACTGCCCCATACCGAGGTGGCGGCGAGCTCCTCATTGAGACCGGGAACGAAGGTGATGTCGTGCTCGGACAATACATTCGGCATGCCGAGCAGCATTTTGTCGACACCGCCCAGTGGGCTGCCCTGATATCCGGAGACGAAGGTGGCGACGCGGCGCCCGGCGCGAATATCGCGCACATGCTGTTCGACCAGTAACCGTGCGATGGCCTGCACTCCGGTCAACAGGACCGGTCCGGCGCCGGAGCGATACCGGTCGGCGAGGTCGTACGGGGCGGCCGGTTCGGTCTGCTGTGAGGAGGGGCAGACAACGCTGGTCATGGTCAGTCACCACACTTTCCACAGCCCAGATCGTGAGCTGCAAACGAAAGGCATTAGCAATCGGTGCAGCGGAATCTGCCGTCAGGGGGTGATCTGTGTCAACAGATGGGCGGAAAGTTGATCAGACTGCTCAAAAGTGATCTGGAACACTTCCGCGTGCGCAGCATTCTGCTCGAGTAATAGGAGTGTCAGGCCGGGTGCGGCTGGTTCGTCAGATGCTCGACCAGGGGGAGTGAGCGGTACTCGATCGGGGTGGCAAGGGCCAGCATGGTTTCGGTATGCCGGACACCCTGGATGGCGTGCACGCGCTGCACGATGCCGAGTAGATCCTGCTGCGACTGCGCCGCGATCCGCACCAGCAGATCCGATCGCCCGGTGGTCGCGTGCACCTCGAGCACATTGGGGAATTCGCGCAGCGCCTCGACAATCCCGTCGATCCTGCTCTGATCGAGTTCGACCCCGAGGAAGGCGTGCACCGCGAACCCGATCGCCTGCAGATCCACCGAGGGTGGATATCCCCGCACCGCCCCCGACGACTCCAGCCGCTTCATCCGCGCCTGCACCGTATTGCGCGCGATCCGCAATCGCTGCGCCAACTCCAGAATCGGTGCTCGCGGATCCGCCGCCAACGCCTTGAGCAGCGTGGCATCGAGCGCATCGATCTTGATGGTCATGCCGCATTTTCGCACAACGCGCGGCGGCTCGGCGGCATCATCGGAAGGCCGAGCGGCGGGTTGGCCGAGGGAATCGGGGCCGCGCAGTGGGGTGGGTTGCGCGGGCCCGATTCCATTCCGGGCCAGGTGATTACAGCCCCGTGGTGATGCGACCGCGCCGATGAAGCCGCCGATTGCCGCGCCGATGGCGCAGCCGACGATCGCACCGACCAGGAAGAACCAGATTCCTATCACTATGCCGACCAGGCAGCCGATTGCGGCGCCGGCGAGGATCGTGCCGCCGTTCGCATCGACCTGGTTTGCGCGGGTTCGGCGGAGTCAAGAATTGCGATCAGCTCGAGCCCCGGGAAATATCCTGCGGGCGGGGCGAATTGAATGGCGATGTGCAGCTCACCAACGGGACAGCCATCGAAGTCGACACCGCCGCGCATCCACTCGACGACCCCGTGCGGGCGTCACTGCGCGGGCCGCATGCCCAATTCGCCTCCTGGGTAGGCCGAATCGGCCGCTACGACCCCGAAGTAGCCCGATTCGTCGGGCATCCGGCGGTCCTCGACGACCAGGACTGGACCGACCTCGCCACGCTGCTCGGCCCGGGCGGCGGTACCGCGCTGCGCGGGTTCGGCCATGAACTGCCGCCCGGCTGGACGGAGCTACAGGTCTTCGACTCGGTGCAGATGGAAGGCTCCGGCCTTCGCGTCGAACATGATCCGGAGTTGACGGTGCTCACCGCCGCGGACGTGCCGGACATGCTGGCGCTGATCGCGCGCACCGAACCCGGACCGTTCGCGCCCCGAACCATCGAGATGGGCACCTATCTGGGACTGCGAGTGGACGGCCGCCTGGTCGCGATGGCCGGCGAGCGCATGCACCCGCCCGGCTGGACCGAGATCAGCGCGGTCTGCACCGATGCCGAATTCCGCGGCCGCGGCCTCGCTTCGCGCCTGGTCCGCGCGGTCGGCGCGGTCATCCGCGCCCGCGGCGAAACCCCATTCCTGCACGCGGTCGCCCACAACACCACCGCCATCAGCCTCTACGAAACCCTCGGCTTCACCCTCCGCCAGCGCGGGCAACTGACCTTGGTGCAAGCGCCGGGCCAGAGCTCTTCGCCTGCGCCGCAACCAATTCGATGGTCTGCGTAAGTCTTCCAGAAGACTTCTGGAAGACTTCCAGAAGTCTTTGGAAGTGCCTCGAAACCGTCAACTATCGCCCGGACCTAGCTCTCCCAGACCCGGCTGTCGACGAACTTCGTCCACGTGTCGGCAGGAAACTCGAGGACCGGGCCGCGGCCGTTGTCCTTCGTGTCGCGGACCTTGGTCATGTCCTCGCTGTGGAAGACCTCCACGCAATCGGACTGCTTGCCGCTCCGGCTCGACTTGTACCACTCGCCCTTGACCGGATTCTTCACGCCGCGTACTCCTTCGCGATTTTCATAACCAGATCTCTGGTGCCTTGTTCACCCAACGCTACAGCGCGTAGGCCGTCGATCGCCTGCCGATATTGGTTCACCTCTTCATCGTGCTCATGGAAGACGCTACCTATCGCGCCCTCGGCATAGACCATCGTTGGCAGCGTCTTCCCGCTCGTGCCCCGGGGAAACCCGAGCCATACGAACGCCAGCATGGTCAATCCCCGATACACCCCGGCCGTAAACGGGACCAGATGAATGTTGACGTTGTCGCGCTCACTAACGGAGGTCAGCCAGTCCAACTGCTTCTGCATCGTCGGGCCGTCACCCACCCAGTTGCGGAGAACCGCCTCACTGAGGAACGCCTCGAGCCTGAACTTCGGATCGTCAAGCCGCACTTGTCGTTTCATAGTGAGTTCGATGCGCCGTTCGAGATCCACCGGCGACAAGTCCGACTCGCTCACGCGATCGAGTGCACGCCGGTAGTCGGCTGACTGAAGGAGCGCCGGGAAGATCACCGGGTGGTGGGCAACCATATGATCGGCAATACCCTCCAGGCGCAAGAACTTTCTTGTGTTGGGCGCAACCTGATCCTTGTACGCCTTCCATATCCCCCTGGCCGCGGCTTGCCCCTTGGCGGTCTTCTCCTCGGCCTTGACCTCCCTCCACAATTCCAGTGCCTTGGCCCGCGTCTCGGCATCGGGTTCGTAGAAGTCGAGCAGGGCGTTGATGTGTAGGTCGCCGAGCCTGGTCGGAGAGCCATCCTCCATTCGATCGACCGCGGGCCGGGATACGCCGATGTGTGTGGCGGCGGCCAGCACGGACGGTCTGGGTGCGTGTGTCCTCAGCTCTCGCATGAAGTTGCCGAAATCCATGCGAGAGACCGTCAATCCGGTCATTTTCTTACCCTCGCTATCTGATGAATTGCTCGTCCCGAGCAGTGCCCGTGACGGGCATGTCCCGCCGCGTGCACTGCTCGCTACATGCACTCAACCGTATTTCACGTTCTGCTCTATCCGAGCAGTTTTCCGACAAAATTTGGTGTCTACTTAACGCATAGCACCTGGCGATGACGGAATGGTAAGGCCGCCACCAGGATTCATCCGATTGCACTAGGAGGCGTAGATGTCTTGGGATGCTTGGGTTTTGGTGGCACTCATTATCGGCTGTGGTGCCATTGTGCTGTTCTGTGCAGTCGAGGACATCAGGGATAGGAGGTGCTATGTGCACGAAAAGAAAGACCGCACAGTACGTATTCACATTCGTGATGGAGAGTGCATCACAGCATTCATTGGTCGAGAACCAGGTGGTCGGCACCGAAGTGAACTTGTCGGGTCGTGACGAAGGAGGTGTGACGGAAATGGAATTCGACGGGCCGCGTTCGGAGAGATTGGAAGACTGTCATATTCGTAACGATGACGTTGGAATGAATCCTGCTGAGGCGCTGGAAGCCTGGATCATTCACCGCGATTGCGATCCGGTGTTCTGTGCGCGACGGTTGGAATCCCGACGGATCATCGAAGTCGACGCGGACAAGTATGTTGAGCGGTCGAACGTGCATCCGCTCCCCACCCGTTATTTCAGGGATGTGAGTCATGTCGCCTGCGATCCATAACCGGCATCCGGCGGGTTTCATCCACCAAACCCGCTGGAGCACAGGAGGTGTGGATCCCGGCCGAGAACATGCCGGGATGGCGGGAGGGCATATGATTCGGCGGTCCGGTCTGGATTTTTCGGGGGAGTGTGGGACTGATGTGTTCGCCGAGGATCGTTCAGGTTGCGCATGAGGCGGCCGGGGCGCCGCGAGTCAGTCGTCGCGCCTGGCTGGGAGCTCTCGCCGGCGCTACCGGAGCAGTCGTGGCCTCTGGTGCGGGAGTCGCTGTGGCGCAAGAGGTTCCGGTCGGCTCCGGGGCGGTGGTGGATCTCACGCACACGTTGTCGGCGGAATTGCCGGTGTGGCCGGGGAATCCGGGGTTCGTGACGGTTCCGGTGGCCTGGCACGACAACGGTGGGTTCGGGCAGAACGCGTTGGCGTACTGGGAGCACTCGGGGACGCATATCGACGCACCGCTGCATCGGGATCGCAACGGCGTCTCCGTCGATCGGATCGCGGCGGCGGATTTGGTCGCGCCGCTGGTTGTCATCGATATTTCGGCGCGGGCTGCCACGGATTCCGATGCGGTACTGACTGTTTCGGATATCGAGGCGTGGGAGGTGGCGCATGGGCGGATTCCAAGGCGCGCCTTTGTCGCCATGTATTCGGGCTGGGAGCGGCGGCTCGCAACCCCGGGCGCGTTCTTGAATCTTGACGGCGAAGGCCGAACGCACGCACCGGGATTCGCCCCGGCCGCCGCCGAATTCCTGGTGGCACAGCGCGATATCGTCGGCGCGGGCGTGGACACCCTCAGCCTGGATCAGGCCGCGAGCAGGGATTACGGTGCGCACACCGCGTTTCTCGGCGCGGGCCGCTACGGGGTAGAGATGCTGGCGAACCTGGCGCAGCTGCCGCCGGCCGGTGCGCGCGTGATCGTGGGCGCGCCCAAGCATGCGGGCGGTACCGGCGGCCCCTGCCGGGTGCTGGCGCTGACCTGATTCACCCCTGCGCCCAGCCGATCGAAAGACTGTGCTGGAACACATTATTCGGATCCCATTGCGCCTTGACCGCGCACAGTCGCGCATAGTTCGCACCGTAGTAGAGCTCGTGCCACGGCACACCCGAGGTATTCCAGCTCGCATCCGCCAGATCCGGATCCGGATAGTTGATATAGCTGCCGCCATTGACCGCGTTCGGTACCGGCACCCCACCGGTTTCGGCGTACACATCGCGGTACATCTTGCGCGCCCACGTCACGAATCGTTCATCATCGCCGGGCAGCCGCCAGGCGGCGTGAATCAGCATCTTCATGAACGAGTCCCGCGCCGGGGCGGCGGTGGCAGCGGCGGCCACGGTATTGGTCGCACCGCCGAAAGGCATGAATTCCAACTGTGATTCGCCGAGGAAGCGCGGATCGGCGATGTAGCGGTAGAGGATTCGCAGCTGCTCGGTGGTGTACGACTTGCGCAGGTACGCGGACTTGGCCTTCACCCGGAAGCCGGGCATGCCCGCCGCGTAGTAGACATTGGCGACGGTATCGGCGTATGACGCCTGCTGCAGCGGTAATTGGACGAGCGCCGGGTCGACGCCCGCGGAGATGGCGGTGACGAATTCGTCGAACATGGCGTGCGCGTCCGGACGATCCGCATCGAGCAGCACCAGTATCTCGGAGTCCACAATGCCCGGTTTGATCATCAGCGGCGCGTACAGCGCGGTGAATCGATCGTCCGGCGCGCTGTGCTGCTCGAAGAAGGCGAGATAGTTGCCGAGCAGGCGAACGAACGACTCCTCGTTCGCCATGGGCAGGATGAGCCGCGTATTCAACATGCTGCCGGGCGATTTCGGCAGTGCGCGTGTGGGATCGCTGCCATCGGAGCCGGGCGAGCGCAACAGGAATCGGCTCACCACACCGAAATTGCCGCCGCCCCCGCCGGTGTGCGCCCACAGTAGATCGGCATTCGGGCCGTCCTTGGTGGCGAGCACGATGGTGGCTGCGCCGTCCTTACCGACGGTGATCACCTCGACCCCGTACAGATGGTCGACCATGAGCCCGAGTTGCCGGGACAGCGGGCCGTAACCGCCGCCCGCGATATGCCCGCCCGCGCCGACGCCTTTGCAGATGCCCGCCGGAATCGTCACTCCGAAACCGTTCAGTCGCTCGTACAGCGCGCCGAGGGGGGTACCGGCGTCCACGGAGAAGGCGCGGTGGGTGTCGTCCCAATGGACCGCGCCCATCCGATTCAGATCGATGATCGCCTGTGTCCGGTCATTGTCGACGAAGTCGTCGAAGCCGTGCCCACCCGACCGCACCGCGATGCGCAGGCCGTCGCGGACGCAGGTTTCGACGGCGGCGCGAATCTCCTCGGTGGTGGTCGGCACATGGATGCGCTGTGGGTGCGCGGTCCAGCGGCGGTTGTAGCCGCGCTGGGTCAGCATCGCGTAATCGGGATCGGCAGGGCGGACGACCGCCGGTTCCGTGGCCCGCGCGAGTGGGAGGCGGAGCATGCTTGCCGCGGCCCCCACAGCGGATGCGATCAACAGTCGGCGACGCGAAAACAGCAAGGTACTTCCCCCGGGGTCGTGCTCAAAATACAAGTCAGGCCCGAGGTGTAAAACCTCGGGCCTGACTTGGTTGGGGTGACCGACGGGACTCGAACCCGCGACAGCCAGGATCACAACCTGGTGCTCTACCAACTGAACTACGGTCACCATTGCCGGTGTGTTTCCGGCGCGGTAGATCGTATCGCGATCCGCCGCTGAGTACCTAATCGGCTGGTTATGCGGTATTTCCGGTCGGTTTTTCGCTCAGTTCGGCGGCGGCGGCGGCAATCTCCGCGGTCGAGGGTCCGGGCGGGGCGACGAAAGCGGTGCGGCGGTAGTACTGGAGTTCACGGATGGACTCCTTGATATCGGCGAGCGCGCGATGCGCGAGGCCCTTCTCCGGCTGGCCGAAGTAGATGCGCGGGTACCAGCGGCGCGCCAATTCCTTGATGGAGCTGACGTCGATCATGCGGTAGTGCAGGTGTGCGTCGAGGGCTGCCATATCGCGGGCGATGAAACCGCGATCGGTGGCAATGGAGTTACCGGCCAGCGGGACCGTGCGCGGGGTGGGCACGTACTGCTTGATGTACTCCAGAATCTGCTGCTCGGCCTCGGCCATGGTGACGGTGGAGCGGCGGACCTCTTCGGTGAGCCCGGAGCGGGCGTGCATCTCGGTGACGACCGGCGGCATGGCGGCCAGTGCGTCGTCATCGGCGTGAATGACGATATCCACGCCCTCGCCGAGAATATTGAGATCACTGTCCGTCACGAGTGCGGCTACCTCGATCAGCTTGTCGCTGTCCAGGCGTAGGCCGGTCATCTCGCAATCCATCCACACCACGTACTTATCGGTCACCGTGGTCAGAGTAGACGTTTGGTTGTAACCGGCCGTTTCGCCCGGCCGCGTCGGGGCCGCTTTGCGTTCCGACCGGGCAGTATCGTTCCCAGCGGATCCGCGTGCGTACGAAGCGGTCGGCTTGTTGGCAGGACAGTTCCCGGAGCAGTCGCAGTTGGCAGAGCAGACGGAGGAAGCGCGATGACCACCCCGCAGGAGAAGGCAGCGGCGGCACGCAAGGCCGCGGAGGAGGCCGCGCGGATCGCGGCCGAGGCGGTAGCGGCGGCGGAGGCGGCCGAGAAGGAAGCGGCGGAGCAGGAGGCTGCGGACAAGGCCGCGAAGGGCGATGCGGCACCCACCGCCGCCGCTGAAACCGGTGCTGCGGCGAAAACCACTGCGAGTGAATCCGATTCGGCTGTGGGTGGCGATGCAGCGCCGGATGAGGTTGCGGCGCAACAGATCGCGGCCGGGTACGCGTTCGAGGGATTGGCGCTGGAGCTGGGCACCGTCATCGTCGACGGCAAGGTGCATCCCGATGCGCGAGTGCGGATTCCGATGAAGACCATGAACCGGCACGGGCTCATCGCGGGTGCGACCGGTACCGGTAAGACCAAGACGGTGCAGGGGATTGCCGAGCAGTTGTCGGCGGCGGGTGTGCCGGTGGTGGTGGCCGATATCAAGGGTGACCTCTCCGGTTTGGCGCAGCCCGGGCAGTCCAATGACAAGTTGACCGCACGCGCGCAGGAGACCGGCTGCCCGGATTGGGCGCCGCGCGGATTCCCGGTCGAGTTCGTGTCACTGGGCACCGAGGGCATCGGGGTGCCGATTCGCGCCACCATCACCTCGTTCGGGCCGATTCTGCTGTCGAAGGTGCTGGGGCTCAACGAGACTCAGGAATCCACGCTCGGACTGATCTTCCACTGGTCCGACCAGAACGGCCTCGCGCTGCTGGATCTGAAGGATCTGCGGTCGGTCATCCAATTCCTCACCAGCCCGGAGGGCAAGGAGGAATTGAAGGGTATCGGCGGCGTCTCGGCGACCACCGCCGGAGTGATCCTGCGTGCCCTGATCAATCTCGAGGCCGACGGTGGTGACACCTTCTTCGGTGAGCCGGAGCTGGATCCGGCCGATCTCATGCGCACGGCCGGTGGCCAGGGCGTGATCACGCTGTTCGAACTGGGTGCGCAGGCTTCGCGCCCGCAGATGTTCTCCACCTTCCTGATGTGGGTGCTGGCGGATCTGTTCCAGACGCTGCCCGAGATCGGCGATATGGAGAAGCCGAAGCTGGTCTTCATCTTCGACGAGGCGCATCTGCTCTTCACGGGAGCGTCGAAGGCGTTCCTGCAGCAGGTCGAACAGACGGTGAAGCTCATCCGCTCCAAGGGGGTCGGCGTATTCTTCTGCACCCAGTTGCCGACGGATATCCCGAATGCCGTTCTCTCCCAACTGGGTGCGCGTATCCAGCACGCGCTGCGCGCCTTCACGCCGGAAGATCAAGCGGCACTGTCGAAGACGGTGCGCACTTATCCGAAGACCGCCACCTATGATCTCGAAAAGGCTTTGACCTCACTGGGTATCGGTGAGGCCGTGGTCACGGTGCTGTCGGAGAAGGGCGCACCGACCCCCGTTGCATGGGCGCGCATGCAACCGCCGCGCTCGCTCATGGACACCATCGGCGATGACGGAATACGTTCCCGCGCACAGCAATCCACCCTGTACGGCAAGTACGGTCAAACCATCGACCGCGACTCGGCCTACGAGATCCTGACCGAGAAGCTGGCCAAGGCGGCCGCGGAGGCTCCCGAGCAAGCGCCCGCACGTGGTCGCGCGAAAGCGGAACCCGTCGATGAGTCCATGGCCGAGAAGATCGTCAACAACACCGCTTTCAAGAACTTCCTGCGCTCGGCCGCCACGGTCGCCGGTCGCGAGATCAGTCGCAGCATCTTCGGCACGCGCAAGCGCTGAGCGGTTCTCAGCGGCCGATGTCGCGGAGCATCAGATCCTCGATTGTCTCGCGGCGCACCAGTTCTCGGGTGCCGCCGTCGCGGACGGCGATAATCGGCGGGCGGCCGATGCCGTTGTAGGACGAGGACAGGCTGTGGTGGTAGGCCCCGGTGCAGGGCATGGCGAGGACTTCGCCGGGGCGTAGGTCGGCGGGGAGGCGGATGTCGGTGGCGAGGATGTCACCGGCTTCGCAGTGGCGGCCTGCGATATGGGCGGTCATGTGCGGGCCGGTGGGGTGGCGGTTGGCCACTACGGCTTCGTAGCGGGCGCCGTAGAGGGTTACGCGCGGGTTGTCGCTCATGCCGCCGTCGACGGTGACGTAGGTGTGGCCGCCTTCGACGTGCTTGATCGACAGTACGCGGTAGAGGGTGATGCCGGCGCGGGCGACGATGGCGCGGCCGGGTTCGAGAGCAATCATGGGGCGCGGGAAGCCATATCGGGCGCATGCGGCGTCGAGGGAGTCCTCGATGATGTCGGCGAGTTCGGGCAGATTCATTTCGGCGTCGCCGGGGCGGTAGGCGACCGCGTGCCCGCCACCGAGGTCGAGAGTGGTGAGGGTGACGCCGTAATCGTCACGAATTCTTGCCATTTCGCCGATCATGCGGCGCACGGACTCACCGTAGGGGAAGGCGTCGTGGATTTGTGAACCGATATGGCAGTGCAGGCCGATGAATTTCAGATTGGGTTGGCGCACAGTGCGTTCCACGGCTTCGTCGAGTGCGCGACTGCCGATGGTGAAGCCGAACTTCTGGTCGGCGACGCCGGTGCGCACCGCCGGATGCCCGGGTACGTCGACGTCGGGGCACACACGCAGTAGCACCCGCTGTGGTTTGCTCGCCAGGGCTGACAGAAGGGTGATCTCGGTGAGGGAGTCGATGACCACGCGGCCCACTCCGCAATTGATCGCGGTCTCCAGCTCTGCGAAAGGTTTTCCATTGCCGTGCAGCATGATTCGCTGCGGGTCCACCCAGGACGACAGGGCGACGGCGAGTTCTCCGGCCGAGCATACGTCGAGGGAGAGACCCTCCTCTGTCACCCACTCGGCTACGGCCCGAGTGAGCAGTGCCTTACTCGCGTAAAGGATTTCGGCTTCGGGGAAGCGCTGCCGGTACGTCTGGCAGCGGGCGCGCACTTCGGTCTCGTCGAGAACATAGGTGGGGGTGCCGTATCGGTCGGCGATATCGGCCAGTGCGACTCCGCCGACGGTAATGCGGCCGTCGGCGTCGTAATGCGTTTCACTCGGCCATACCGACGGGTCGAGGCGCGGAACCATGCCCCCGGACCGCAGCGACGGGAAGATGTCGAGCAGCGTCACGATGTCTCCGTTGTCCGTCCCCGCTATTCCGTATGCGGGGCCGAGTTCAGGACTACGCCGGATCGTGTAGCCGGGGTATGCCCGGCTACACGCCATTTACGACTGGGCGCTCGATCTTGACGGAATGCGGTCAGCTACCGAGCTTCTTGTACGCCGCACCCGCGACGAGCGAGGTGATGGACCGCGGGCCGAACTGCCCGGCCAGGCTCATGCCCTTGCTGATCAGGCCGGGAACCACGCGCATCTTATTGCGGGCGAGCGCATCGATGGTGATCTTGGCGGTGTGTGCGGCGGTGACCCAGATGAACTCCGGAATCTTATTGCCGACCTCGTCCTGATCCGGATTGTCGGTGCGCACGGGGCCGGGAGCCAGCAGCGTGACATGCACGCCGTGCTCCTTCATCTCCCCGCGCAGCGATTCGGCCCAGGTGTTGGTGAACGCCTTGGACGCGGCATAGGTGGCATTGTTCGGAATCGGCATATTGCCTGCGGCCGAACCGGTCACGAGGATTCCGCCGCTGCCCCGCTTCACCATGTTCGGCAGCACCGCGAGCGTCAGGTCATGCACGGCGACGGCATTGAGCTCCATGATGTCCCGCTCGTAATTCAGATCCAGCTTCGCCAGCGACCCGAACGTGGCGACTCCGGCGTTATTGCACAGGATCGCGATATCGCGCTCGGCGAGCTCCTTCGCCAGCGGCGCGCGCTGCTCCCGGTTGGACAGATCCACGGCCCGCACCTCGGCCGTGATCCCATACCGGTCGCTCAGCTTCTTCGCCAGCTCGTTGAGTAGATCCTCGCGGCGCGCGACCAGGATCAGCGAATACCCGCGTGAGGCGAGCTCCTCAGCGAGTGCGACTCCGATCCCCGAAGAGGATCCGGTCACGACGGCACGATTATCAGCGGTAGGCGCAGGCAAGCTCACGATCACAAACCCTACCCACTCGTTGGTGAGTCGCGGCGGCGACGGCGCGTTGGAGTTGCCTACCGGTCGGCAGGGTGCTCGCCGAGTGTGCAGGTATGGCGGGCGAGTGTGCAGCTGTGGCGGGGAAAAAGACAAAACACCGCCGTGGGTGCACACGCGGCATATCGGTTGGGGCATCACGGGTATGCCCTGGGATCGGATCGCGGTTCGGGGCCGCCCAATGCGGCGACGGTTGCATTTTGTGCCTGCGATTTCCGTGGCAAAGCAGGCATCGCTGGGCGCGTCGCCTGCCGTACCCGACTCGAGCTACCGGACTATGCCCGGATCGTCCCGTTCTCGACCGGAGGACGGGCCGTGGTCACCTTCTCGAGCCCAAAGACCAAAGACAAAGACACCAAAACAGACCCTCTCGGTATTGGACGATCGATCACCGGGAACTCACGGTGCGACACGCCGCACGACACCACGCTCATTTCCCGGTGATCGCATGTCCAGGTCGAGGGTGGGGTTTTTGTCCTGTTTTTTCTCGTCTTGTTTCTTTTGGTCTTGTTCTTCGCTCTTCTTGTCCTGGCGGCTTTTGTCTTTGAGTCTTTTGTCTTTGTATCTCTTGTCTTTTCGGGGCTTCAGCCCCGGGGTTTCGGTTCCATGAATGCGATGCCCCATTTCAGATGACCCTGCCAGACGGGCGCTATGCGGCCGCCTTGGACTGCGGGGCGGGGGTCGCCGATGGGGCCGCCTGCCGCTTTGACGGCGGCGACTGCCGCATCCAGGTCGGGGGTTAGGAAGGCGACTCCTGCCAGGGAGGGTGGCAGGCCGGAGCCGACTGCCTCGATGAAGGGTTCGCCTACTCGGTAGAAGGCCATCTCGGGACCTTCGGGGCCACGCGGGAAGAAGCGGCGGCGTGGGGGAATGCCAAGTACGGCAGTCAGATTCGTGGCACCCTCATCCAGAGTTGGCATCCAGTAGACCACGTGGTCGATAGTCGTCACGCCGTTCGGGTGTGGCGTGCTGGGTGCCGCGGGGCTTTCGGCGGGATCGGCGGGCAGGTAGGGGACGCCGAGAATCTCCGGGGCGGAGTGGGTTTCGTCGAAGCCCCAGGCCGCTTCGCCCAGGGTGCAGGTGACCTGGCCGATTTGGATTACGCCGTCCGTGACGGTGAAACCCAGTGCTGTCCAAGCTTGTTCGGTTCCGGGAAGCCCGAGGCGGGTGAGGGTTGGCATCACAGCGCCGCTGCCAGGCGGGTGCCCTGGTTGATGGCTCGCTTCGCATCGAGTTCCGAAGCCAGGTCGGCGCCGCCGATGAGGTGGGTTGGGACGCCTGCCGATTTCAACGGCTCCTCCAGGTCTCGGACGGATTCTTGTCCGGCGCAGAGGATTACGTTGTCGCATTCGATGATCGTCGGGCGTTGGCGCTTTTCGCCGAAGCTGATGTGCAGGCCCTTGTCGTCGATGCGTTCGTAGTTGACGCCGCCGATCTGTTCCACGCCCTTGGCCTTGACCGCGGCGCGGTGCACCCAGCCGGAAGTTTTGCCCAGGTCCTTGCCGAACGAAGATGCCTTGCGCTGCAACAGGACTACTTCGCGGGCGGCGGGGGAGGGCTTGGGGGTGGTGCGGAAGCCGCGGGTGTTCGGGTCGTCGGAGACGCCCCATTCTTCCTTCCACTCGTCGAGCTTCAGGCTGGGATGGCCTTCTACGGTGAGGAATTCGCTCACGTCGAAGCCGATGCCGCCCGCGCCGATGACGGCGACCTTCTTGCCTACGGGCTTACCCTCGCGGACCAATTCGGCGTAGGTGAGGACCTTGGGGTGGTCGATGCCGGGGATATTGGGGATGCGGGGTTTGACGCCGGTGGCGAGGATGACCTCGTCGTAGCCGCCGGCGATGAGCTGGTCGGCGGTGGCGCGGGTGTTGAGATGTACTCGGACGCCGGTGATTTCGAGTTGGCGGGTGAAGTAGCGGACGGTTTCGCTGAACTCCTCCTTGCCGGGGATGCGGCGGGCGATGTCGAATTGGCCGCCGATCTTGTCGTCGGATTCGAAGAGGTCGACGTGGTGGCCGCGCTGAGCCAGGCTCACCGCGGCGGAGAGGCCGGCGGGGCCCGCGCCTACGACGGCGAATTTGCGGGTGCGGCGGGTGGGGAGCAGTTTCAGTTCGGTTTCGTGGGCTGCGCGCGGATTCAGCAGGCAGGAAACGGTTTTCATCCCGAAGGCGTGGTCCAGGCACGCCTGGTTGCAGGCGATGCAGGTGTTGATCTCGTCGACGCGGGCCTCTTGCGCCTTACGCGCCCACTCGGGATCGGCGAGCAGGGGGCGGGCCAGCGACACCAGGTCGGAGTCGCCGCGGGTGAGGATCTCCTCGGCGGTCTCGGGCATATTGATGCGATTGGAGGCGCAAACCGGAATGCTGACAATGTCTTTGACCTTGGCGGTCCACTCGACGAAAGCCGCGCGCGGGACCGAGGTCACGATGGTGGGGACGCGGGCCTCGTGCCAGCCGATATCGGTATTGATGAGGGTCGCTCCGGCGGCCTCCACATCCTGTGCGACAGCGGCGATCTCGTCCCAGGTCTGACCGTTCTCCACGAAATCGGCCATGGACAAACGGAATACGATGATGAAGTCGGGGCCGACGGCCTCGCGTACGCGGCGCACGATCTCGCTCGCGATGCGGCGGCGGTTCTCCGCCGAGCCGCCCCACTTGTCCTTGCGCTTATTGGTGCGCGGCGCGAGGAACTGGTTGATGAAATACCCTTCACCGCCCATGATTTCGACGCCGTCGTAGCCGGCGAACTTGGCCAGTTCGGCGCAGCGGGCGTAATCGTCGATGGTCTGCTCGACGCCCTTGCCCGAGAGTGCGCGCGGGCGCAGCGGATTGATGGGGGCCTTGATCGAGGACGCCGAAACACTGCCGGGCATATAGGAATAGCGGCCCGCGTGCAGGATCTGCAGTGCAATCTTGCCGCCCTCGGCGTGCACCGCCTTGGTGATGGCGCGATGCCGGTACGCCTCGGTCTTATTGGTGAGCTTCGCGCCGAACGGCAGCAGCCAGCCGGTGCGGTTGGGGGCGTAACCGCCGGTGATGATAAGGCCCACACCGCCTTTGGCGCGTTCGGCGAAGTAGGCCGCGAGCCGGTTGGTGTGCCAGGCCCGGTCCTCGAGACCGGTGTGCATGGAACCCATGACCACGCGATTGCGCAGGGTGGTGAATCCCAGGTCCAGGGGTTCGAAGAGATGCGGGTAAGCGCTCATCGCCGAGTGCCTTTCGGGTCGGACGCCTGCGACCGGGCTGAGTCGCGGTGGCTTTCGGGGTTATCTCTACGGAGTCCGTCGAGTACTTCGTCGCACCAGTCGACGATTCCCGCCTCGACGCGGATGCCACCGCGCAGCACGAGGTACTGGTGCAGGGTGCGGCCGGAGAGCTGATCCGGTGCGGGGTAGTCCTTCTTCTCGAAGGTCAGATACAGGTCGAGGCGGTGGGCGTGCTCGTCGCGATGCCGCTGCACCTCGGTGATGAGGGCGGGCACGTCGCCGAGCGAGGCGGCGCGCAGTTTCACGCCGAGTTCATTGCGCATGGGGGCGATATCGCTGGGTTCGGCGATCCAGCGGGTGAGTTCCGCGCGGCCCGCGTCGCTGACGGTGTAAACCTTCTTATCGGGGCGGCCCTCCTGGGCGACGGCCTCGGCGGTGACCCAGCTCTGTTCTTCCATGCGCTTGAGCACACGGTAGATCTGCTGGTGGGTGGCGTTCCAGAAGAATCCGATGGATTTGTCGAAGCGCCGGGCCAGGTCGTATCCCGAACTCGCGCGTTCGGTCAGCGACACCAGTAGCGCGTGTTCGAGGGCCATGCGGCCAGGATAACTGAGACTAGACGTACTATGCAATTCAGTGCATAGGGGAATTATGAAGGAGGGGCACCCCGGGCGGGGTGCCCCTCGATTCACGCACAAGGCCTGGTGATCTCACTGCCGAGCGGGCTCATCGAGCGGACTCGGCAACCCGGTTCACCGAGCGGCGCGGGCGGCCAGCGCGGAGGCTGCCAGCACCGTCACCCCCTCCACAATGGCGGTGACACCGACCGCGTGCGACGCCGAGACAGTGGTGGTTCCGGCCAGGGTCAGGAAGACCGAACCGAAGCTCGCAATGCCGACGACGGTCCCCAATTGCACATTGGTGACCAGGATTCCGCTGGCGTCGGCGGCCAGCGCGACCGGGATCTTGGCGGTGGTGCGGGCCATCAGCGGGCTGAAGGAGAGTCCGAATCCGATACCCATAATGCCGAAGACGGTCAGCTCGAGCGGTCCGAAGTCCGCGCCGTTCCGCAGCAGCAGGCCCATGATCACCATGGTTGTGGCGGCCAGTACCAGGCCCGCTGGAATCATGGTGGCGTGCAAGCGTTCCGGTACGCGCTGCCAGTTCAGGCTGGCCAGCGCGAAGGTGATGCCCATGGGCAGGAACAACAGTCCGGCGTGCAGAGCGGTGTACCCGAGAGTGCTCTGCAGGTGGATGGCCATGACGAACAGCCAGCCGCCGAAGGTGCACATGACCGTGAAAAGCGTTGCGGCGGTGAGTATCAGCCCGGGTGCGCGCAGTACCTGGTCGGCGAAGAGCGGTGCTCCGCCGCGCCGGTGCACCCAGCGTTCGACCCGCGCGAATCCGATGAATCCCGCTGCGGCTGAGGCCAATGCGATCCAGGTCCACACCGGCCAGTCCTGCTCATGGCCGAGGACCAGCGGCACAACGAGCAGCAGCACCGCCGGGGTGAGCACCGCGAGCCCGGCCAGATCCAGCTTGCGTTCGGTGCGCACGGTGACCGGCAGAGTGGATGGCGCGACGGCCAGCAGCACCAGTCCGATCGGCACATTCACCAGAAACACTCCGCGCCAGGAGGTTCCGGCAATATCGGCGCTGACGATGAGCCCGCCGAGAATCTGCCCGACCACCATGCCGCCGGAGATGACGGCGGCGTAGGCCGAAAGTGCTCGCGCCCGTGTGGTTCCCGTGAAGGTCCGCTGGATCAAGGTCATGACCTGCGGGATCATGGCCGCCGATCCGATGCCCTGTAGGAAGCGGAAGACTATGAGCGACGGTGTATTCCACGCCAGCCCGCAGGCCAGCGAGGCAATGGTAAACAGCGCGAGCCCGGCCAGGAACATGGTGCGCTGCCCGAACCGATCGCCGAGCCGGGCACCGGTCACCAGCAGCACCGCGTAGGCGATCACATATCCGGAGACGATCAACTGCAGCCCGGAACCGGACGCGTGCAACGAGGTTCGCATGGCGGGAATGGCGACATTGACAATGGAGGCATCGATCACGGCCATGAACTGCCCGAGCAGGATCACGGCGAGAATGGCGAGCGAGCGGCGACCGGTCCCGGCCACCGCCGGAGCCGCCACCGCCGGCGGGGATTGAGTCAGGCTCTGTGTCATGTGATCGAGCCTGCGCCGGACCGCAGCCCGGTAACAGGAGTCTGCTTATACGGGTACTGCCACCACCTGGATACGGGTGGCGAATACCGCCAGTATGGAGAAGTGAACTCCGCAGCCAGGAATGACGCGTCCGCGACGATCATCGGTGACGCGCTGGGCAGGGGTGCGATCCCGGCCGCCCGCGCTACCCCGCAGGCGCGATCGGCCGGCCTCGAGCCGTCCGGATCGATCGCTTTCGGGCCGGATATCGCGGCGCGGTGGGGCGGGTTGTCCCGCGCGGCGGAGTTGCTCACCGCCGAGTCTCCTGCTGTAGCGCCCGAGCATGGGGTGAATCCTGTTGCGGCTGATACGCGAGCGGTGCGCAAGACGCGGCGGGAGGAGTTGTCGGCGTTCTTGAAGTCGCGGCGAGCTCGGATCACCCCGCAGGAGGTGGGGCTGCCGGTGGGGGCGCGGCGGCGCACGCCCGGGTTGCGGCGCGAGGAGGTCGCACAGCTGTCGGGGGTGGGGGTCACCTGGTACACGTGGCTGGAGCAGGGCCGCGATATCAAGGTGAGTGTGCAGGTGCTGGATGCCATTTCGCGCACGCTGGGTCTGGATGGTGCGGAGCGGGCGCACCTGTACGCGCTGGCCGATGTGCCCGCGATTCCCACGCTGCATGTGGCAGAGCCGGTGCTGGAGGAACTACAGGTGATTCTGGATCATCTGTATCCGCTGCCCGGCGTGGTGCTGTCCGCGCGCTACGACGTGCTCGCCCACAATTCGGCCTATGCCGCGCTGTTTCCCGGGTTCCTCGTCGGGAACAAGAACATTCTGCGGAAGGTGTTCCTCACGCCCGCGTGCTGTAATCCGTATGCCGCGAACAGGGAGTATCTGGGGCGGATGGTCGGTTACCTGCGCGCCGCGTACGTCAAGAACCTGCATGACCCGGTGTGGACGGCCTATATCGAGCAAATGTGTTCCGACAGTCCATTGTTCGCGGAATTGTGGGCGCGCAACGATGTGGGATTCCCGGTAGGGCGCACCAGGGCGATTCGCAACCTGGTGACCAAGGATGTGGAGATGGTCATGACCAGCATGTCGCTGCCGTCCATCGCGGGCGCGTGGGTCCAGATCATGACACCGGTGGACGAGGACGGCTGGACCGCGCTGCGTGCCCTGCTCGCCATGAGTGTGGAGGAGCGCGAGCGGCCCTGGCTGGAGCATTTCGCCGAATCGCATCCGAGACCTCCGGCCTGAGCACGGCTTCGGCGGGAATCCACCGGCTGGGGGTGCGCTCCGCTTAAGCTGCGCGGATGGCTGAGGTTTCCGGGCGGGAGACGATCGGGTCGGCGGCCGGGCGCGGGCCCGTTGTGGCTTGGGGGCTGTGGGATTGGGGTGGGGCCGCGTTCAATGCGGTGATTCTGACCTTTGTCTTCTCGGTGTATCTGACCGACAAGGTGGGGGAGGGGCTGCCCGGGGGAGTGTCGGCGAGTGCCTGGCTGGGGTGGGCGCTGGGGTTGGCGGGGCTGGTAGTGGCATTGACCGCGCCGGTGAGCGGGCAGTTCTTCGATGCGACAGCGAAACGCAAACTGTCGCTGGGGGTTTTGACCTCGATCACGGTAATGCTCATGGCGGCAATGTTTTTCGTGCACCGGGACTACCACTATCTGTGGTTCGGGCTGATGCTGCTGGGTATCGGCTCGGCCACCTTCGAGCTCTCCCACGTGCCGTACAACTCGATGCTGCGTCAGGTATCGACGCCCGCGACGGTGGGCCGGGTCTCCGGATTCGGTTGGGCCATGGGGTATTTCGGTGGCATCATCCTGCTGCTCATCGTGTACTTCGGTTTCATCTCCGGTAAGGGTGATTACCGTGGTCTGCTCGGCGTGCCCATCGATGACGGCCTGAATATCCGCCTGGTGGCGCTGGTCGCGGCGGTCTGGTTCGCCGCCTTCGCGGTCCCGCTGTTCCTGTTCGTCCCCGAATTACCGCGCACCGACGCCGATCCCGGCGCGGATACCCGCAAACTCACCGACGCCTACCGGATCCTGTGGCGCGATGTGCGTGAACTCTGGCGGGACGATCGCCGCGCGGTCGGATTCCTGTTCGCCAGCGCCATCTTCCGCGACGGCCTCGCGGGTGTCTTCACCTTCGGCGCGGTGCTGGCCGTGCGTGTCTACGGGATAGCCGACTCCGATGTACTGCTCTTCGGTATCGCCGCGAATGTCGTTGCGGCGCTGGGCGCTATCACCGCGGGCCGGTTCGACGACCGCATCGGTCCCAAGCCGGTCATTGTGGTGTCGCTGGCCTCGATGATCGTGTGCGGCCTGGCCCTGCTGGTGGTCTCCGGCCCGCTCATGTTCTGGATCTTCGGGCTGCTGCTGACCGTATTCGTCGGCCCCGCACAGTCTTCCGCGCGTACCTTCCTGGTGCGGCTCACCAAACCAGGTCGCGAGGGCCAGATGTTCGGTCTCTACGCCACCACGGGGCGAGCCGTATCATTCTTGGCCCCAATACTTTTCGGCTTCTTCGTATGGGCGTTCGGCTCCGAGCGCGCGGGCATTGTCGGCATCATCCTGGTGCTGGCGCTGGGCCTGGCCGCGCTGATTCCGGTGCGGGCGGAAGATCTTCGAGGACGCTGACCCGCGCTCAGCGGGAGGAGACGGCGTCCGGATCCCAGGCGGCCATGCCGAGCGCGATGAGGCGCACATGCAACACCACCCGATCGACAATGCGCGGACGTTCGCGTGGTGCTGTCACGACATAGTCGGCGATGCGGTCGGTGACTGTGGCGACTATGAGGTCGGCGGCGAGTTCGAGGTCTTCCGGGGACCAGTGGTCCAGGTTGCGCACGCGGGACAGATCCACCACGAGTTCGCGCACTATGAGCTGCATTTCGACGGCGATCGCGCCGCGCAGGGCGGCCGAGCCGCCGCGGCGTTCGCGAATCAGGAAGCCCCACAGGTCGGTGTTGCTGTCGACCTGTTCGAAGACGAAGCGGACGGTATCGGCGAGGCGGGCATCGGGGGTGCGGCGCATTTCGCGCAGGGCCAGCCGGAGTTGGCGGACACCCTCCTCGACGAGGGTGGTGCCGAGCTCGTCGAGTGAGGTGAAGTGCCGGTAGAACGCGGTGGGGACGATGCCGGCGGAGCGGGCGATCTCACGCAGGCTCAGGGCGGCGAAGCCGCGGTCGGCGGCCAATGCGAGGGTGCCGTCCAGTAGTGCCGCGCGGGTGCGTTCCTTGCGCTCACCTCTGGTTGCTGCCTGCTCGCTCACGTCGATGAGCATACATTCGTTCACATTCGTTCCATTCGAGAGATGTCGTGTGGGTCACATGAACTGCCGGTTGAACTCGATGGCCTCTACGCGGCACACTAGTTCAGTGTACAGATGTGCACCGAAATCGAGTGCCCGTCAACCGAGCAGAGGGCGTCGCCGCAGCCCGGCGACGCGACAGGAGGCCCGCATGGTTGGACTCATCGACCTCGTGGAGAAGCTGACCACCCCGCACCCGCTGGACCGCTACCTGGAACTGGTCCGGCCCACCTTCACGCTGCGCCAGATGCGCGCCGAGATCACGCACGTGCGCCGTAGCGCGGTCGGCTCGGTGACGCTCACGCTGCGCCCGACCCGGCAGTGGCAGGGGCATATGGCCGGGCAGTACGTGCAGATCGGCGTGGTCATCGACGGTGTGCGCCATACCCGTTGCTATTCACCGGTGAACAGCGACCGCCGCCGCGACAAGCACATCGAACTCACCGTCAAGGCGCATCCGCACGGCCTGGTCTCGAACTACCTGCATGAGAACGCGATTCCCGGCATGGTGGTCGACCTCGCGCCCGCGGCCGGGGTTTTCCACCTGCCCGAGCAGCGGCCGGACCGGATTGTGCTCATCACCGGCGGCAGCGGCATCACGCCCGCGCTGTCCATGCTGCGTACCCTCGCCACCGAAGGGTATGCGGGCAAGGTGTTGTTCCTGCACTACAACCGTTCACCGGAATGGGTGCCGCATCGCACCGAGCTGGAGGCACTCGCCCTGCAGCACAACAACTTCCGTGTCGAAATGCTTTATCCAGAACTCGGCACCGACGCCAACTTCAACTATGACGAGTTGGAGCGGCTCGCGCCCTGGTTCGCCTCCGCGCAGACCTACCTGTGCGGCCCGCCCGGACTCATGAAGGCCGTGCGCACCGTCTACAAGGCCGAACAACTCGCCGACCGGCTGCACAGCGAGGAGTTCACCCTCACCGTCGTACCCGGCGATCCCACCACCGCCGAGGGAGAGATCACCTTCTCCGGCAGCGGCAAGAGCATCGAGAACACCGGTGCGAGCCTGCTCGAACAGGCCGAATCCGCCGGTCTCACACCGGAATACGGCTGCCGCATGGGGATCTGCTTCACCTGCACGGCCGTCAAGGTGAGCGGTTGCACCCGAAATCTCCGCACGGGCGAGGTCGACGCCGACCCCGACCAGCCCATCCAACTCTGTATCAACGCCCCCGTCGGGGACGTCGACATCGCAATTTGAGGGAGCACATCATGGCGATGCTTACCGAAACACCCGCAGGTCCCGTAGTCCTGAGCCGCGAGCAGATCGAGGAGATCGGCGCGGCACTCGACGAGATCCGTGCCCGCGTCACCGACGATCTGGGCGAGCGGGATCGCGAATACATCTACTCGATCATCAAGGCGCAGCGCGGTTTCGAGATTGCCGGGCGCGGGCTCATGTACCTGGGCTTCCTGCCGCCGTTCTGGCTGGCGGGCGTGGCCGCGCTGTCCGTGTCGAAGATTCTCGACAATATGGAGATCGGCCACAATGTCATGCACGGCCAGTACGACTGGATGCGTGAACCCGGCCTGAACTCGCGGGTCTTCGAATGGGACAACGTATGCCCGGGCGATCAGTGGCGGCACTCGCACAATTACCTGCACCATACGTTCACCAATATCCATGGCATGGACCGGGATATCGGCTACGGCATCCTGCGCGTGGACGAGGCGCAGCCGTGGAATCCGATGCGACTGGGCAATCCCGTCTACGCGTTCTTCCTCATGCTCGCGTTCGAATGGGGCGTGATGGGGCATGACCTGGAGGTGGAGAACATCGTCCAGGGCAAGCGCAAGTGGTCGGATGTGAAAGCCCTGCTCAAAGGGCAGGCGCGCAAGGCCGGGCGGCAGGTGCTCAAGGATTATGTGGTCTTCCCGGCGCTGACGGGACCGCTGTTCCTGTCCACTCTCGCGGGCAACTTCACCGCCAATATCGCGCGCAATCTGTGGACCTTCTCGATCATCTTCTGCGGGCACTTCCCCTCGGGTGTACAGACGTTCTCCGAGGAGGAATGCGCCGAGGAGACCCAGGGCGAGTGGTACGTGCGCCAGATGCTCGGCTCGGCCAATATCGACGGCAGTCGGCTGTTCCACATCATGAGTGGCAATCTTTCGCATCAGATCGAACACCACCTGTTCCCGGACCTGCCCGCCAACCGGTATCCGGAGATCGCGCCCGAGGTGAAGGCGCTCTGCGAGAAGCACGGATTGCCGTACAACACGGGCAGCTTCAGTCAGCAGATCGGTTCGGTGTGGGCGAAGCTGTTCAAGCTGGCGCTGCCGCCGGTGCTCGCCGGGAAGCCGCAACCTGCCGGTGTTATCGTGGTGCGCCGGGGGCAGGACAGCGAAGTGGGCGTGTAGATGATCTCCAAATTCGAGAGCAATAAGGATCTGATCCAGGAACTGACGTCGTCCGGAGCACGGCACGTCGGCGCTATCGCCTCGATCATCACCGGCACCGTCGCCGAGGTGACCAAGGAGATCGGCGACTGGATCACCGACGCCATCGAGATGCGCGAGGCCGCCGCGGCGGCACAGCAGGACGCGCGGGCGAACCGGGCCGACTCGGCAGCCGATGGGGATTTCGACGATGAGCCGGAAGCCCCTGTCGCGCAAGCGGATACGCCGCCGCCGAGTGTGCCGGCCGCCGGTGCGGTGATCGACGCCGAGGTCGTCGACCGCTACTGATCCGTACTCGACCGCGGCGGGATGTGTTCTCGCCGAGGAGCTTTCACCACACCGGCAGCCGTCTGCGGTGTTGTGCCACCTCGGTGATCAGATCCTTGTAACCATCGGCGAGTTCGGCGAGGCGATACCACTGCAGGTGCGCCTCGCTGTCCGCGTGCCGGGGCGGCTCACCCAGGTGCGGACTGCTGCCACGTCGGCGTCCGCGGCCCTCGGTGAGCTTCACCCGGGGCGCGGTCTCCGGTGGCGGAACTCCCAAAGCCTGTTGCGCCGCAACCCATTTCGCGGCCATCCGGTCGATCACCGCGCCCAGGGTCTCGGTATGCAGTGAGGCCCCGGACCGATGCGGGATATTGATCGCCACCCATTCGTCGATGCGAGCCACCAGTTCGGTGCGTCGCGCGTCGATATCCTCCACCGTTCGAATGCAGGCGGCCACGCGTCGTGGCGTGGCTCCGGTGGTGTGCGCCGCCGCCTGTGCTTGGTGCCGTCGCTCATGACATTGCACCAGGTCATGGGCCGCTTCGAGGACCTCGCGGGCGCGCGGGTCGGCGGCGGGTTCGGACAGGATCGCGGTGACGGGTTCGCGGAAGGCTCGCAGCAACGTTGTCGGCGATGGAAGCTCGGCTCCGTACCCCGTACCGGTGTATTCGGTTGCCATATTTCCCACCCTTAGCCAGTGCAGTTTTGGATGCGCCAGAGCCGAGGAGGTTTCGGGGAGGGGCTCCCCTCGGCTCCGGCGCAGGCCCGCACGCCGGACGCACAGCCCACCACAAACGGCACGGTGAAGAAACCGGGAAATTCGCGACGGTGCGATGGGGAGACTGTCCGAAATACGGGACATATTCAGGAAAGCGCGATAGTCGGACGGGCGCAACCAATCGGCGCCGGATCGGCGAACCTGCCGGAGAATCGTTACACAGCATTACAACTGGGTCACGTGGGTGCTGCGAAAGGTGGCAGATCGACACCCGAGCCCGTTACCCAGGCTTATGAATAGCTATCGGTGCGGCGCGCCGGGAGCGGTGTGCCGCGCACTCCGTTAGCCTGGGTGTTTGTGTCCGCATATGCGTCCTCACCGGAGCTTCGCTTCGGTTTCATGTTCGCGCTGGAAGACCCGGAGCGAATCGCCGAAGTCGTGCGCACTCTGATTGTTCGCCGGCGGGTGTCGGTGTTCCGGCTCGCGCACCTTTCCGGTGATGACGGACCGCCCGAACGCTATGTCGTGAATTGGGCTGCGGTACCGCAGATCTCGGTCACCATCGCCGTGCCGACCCCGGAGGAGTTGCGGGCGTCGGGGACGATGCTGGTCAACGCTTTCCTGGGCGAAGACGGTGAAGTGAGCCTGTATTCGGCGGAGGGGCACGCGCCTCGCTAGTGTGGCGGGGGACACGCGTCAACTCAGCTATCTCTCAGCTACTGATCAGGGTTGTGTAAGGCAACCCCTGCAGGGTGGGTCACGTCGCCGGATGGAAATCCCGCACGGCGGCGAGACAAACAGAGAGGTTTGAAAAACTAATGATTCCCGTCATCATCGATACCGGTTCCGCTGCCCTCCATGGCCTGTTCAGCACCGGTAGCGCTGCGTTCAGCGGCATCATCGACACCCTCTTCACCGGCTCCTTCGGCGGCCGTTAAACCTTAATCCCGACAAGGGTTTTCGGGACACCGCCCCGAGTGCGTTCGCACTCGGGGCGGACTTTTTTGTTGAACCCGGGTCTGCTGCGGAGGGCAGGGCTCAGTGTGCCAGGGCGGGGGAGCGGCGGGCCTGGAGTATTTGTTCGAGCAGGGCTACGAGGATCGTCTTGACCGATTCCCGGTCTCGCGCATCGCATTCCAGGAGTTGGATGGTCGGGTTGATGTCCAGGGCTTCGCGGACCTCGTCGAGTTCGAAGGCCGGTGCGGCTTCGAATCGGTTGACCGCCACCACGAATGGGGTGTGGCGCCGTTCGAAGTAGTCGAGCACCGGGTAGCAGTCTTCGACGCGATCGGTGTCGACCATGATCACTCCGCCGAGCGCGCCGTCGAGTAGGTCGTCCCAGAGGAATTCGAAGCGTTCCTGGCCGGGTGTGCCGAACAGGTAGAGCACCAGGGATTTGTCGAGGGTGATGCGACCGAAGTCCAGCGCCACCGTGGTGGTGGTTTTGCCGGTATCGCGGCCGGGGGTGTCGATGCCGACCGAGACCTCGGTCATGGCGGCCTCGGTGGCGAGCGGTTCGATTTCGGAGATGGCCCCGATGAGCGTGGTTTTGCCGACGCCGAATCCGCCGCTGACCACAATCTTCACCGAGGAGGCGAGCGGGGCGGGGGAGGAAGTCTCAGAGTGCCCGAACAAGATCCCGGATCCTTTCGATCGCGGAGATGGACAATTCACTACCCTGGCTCACCGTCACATGACCGGCGGCGACCAGATCGCTGACCAGCACCCGCGCCACCCCGATCGGCACCCGCAGCGCGGCCCCGATCTCGGCAATGGAGTGCGGTCGCTGGCACAGTCGCACCACCCGCTCCAATTCGAAGCGCAGTGGGGCCGAGAGCGCGGCCGGGGAGGCCCGCACCAGGGTTTCGATGCGCAGCCCGTCGACCAGGGGAGTGGTGCGCCCGGCGGTCATCATGAACGGTCGCACCACCTGTGCATCGGCTTCGGCCGCTCCGGTCGAATCATTCATCGGCCCAGCGATTCCCGCAGTTCGGTAATGAGCGCGGGAGTGAGCAGCGCGCCGGCGCGTTCGGCGAGAATGGCCATTTGATATCCGACCAGGCCCACATCGGCATTGTGGTCGGCGATGACGCCGACGCAGCTGCCATTGGTCATGGACGACACCAGGAGGAAACCGCGGCCCATTTCGATCATAATCAGCCGCAGACCGTCGAAATCGTAACTGCGCGAGGCGCTTCGGCCCAGGCTGGTAAGCCCGGAGACAATGGCCGCGAGCCGGTCCGCCCCGCTCCGATCCAGGCCCTCGGACTTGGCCATGAGCAATCCGTCGGAGGAGACGGCGACGGCATCGCGCACGCCGTCGGTGCCGCGTACGAAATCGGCCAGCAGCCAATTGAACGCGTGCGGGTCGGTCTCGGTGTAATGGGTCGTCACCTGCGGTCCTCCTGGTTGTTCGAGCCGGGCCGGGCGGGTGCGCCCGTATTACCGAGCGGCACACCGCGTTCGCCACGCTGATGCCCGGCCCGGAAACCGGCCAGCATGCCGCGCACCTCTTCCGGGGTGCGGTCGGCCTGCGGGGCGGCCGGCGGGGACGGCGGCGCGGGTTGGGCGCCACCCGGCGTGGCACCCGAATTCTCACGAGTCTTCCTGCTGCGCTTGACGAGACCGTTTCGTGTGCGTTGCACCTGCGGGGCGGAAGCCGTAACACCGGAGGCTGCTTCCGGTGAGGATGCCCGCGCCGCGCCGGAGGTAGCGGCGGGATTGTCCGGTTGCCCCGTGCCCGGTGCGGACGCGACGACCGCGGGTCCGGCCGAAAGGTGCTGCGCCGCGCCGCTATCGGGAGCCTCGCCGAGCGGGATGAGTTTGACCGAACTGCCGACGGTCGGAACGCTGCGCGCGCCATTGGCGTATCTGCCGCGCGGGTCGACCGGTTCGATGATCGCGGCGGTGGTCAGCGTTCCGGTGGTGAAGGCGAGCTCGGCATTGCGATCGGTCTCACCGGCGGTCACCACTTCGGGCGTGCCGACCGCGGCAGGCGGGGCCGGGGCGGGGCGGTGCCGGCCATAGCTGGGTTCGGGCATGGTGGTCGGAAGTTCGGCGGTGGCAGCGTGTTTGGCGTCCAGGGCACCGACCTCGGGGACGGCCGGACGCGCTTGGTCCCCGAGCAGGGCCTCGGGCAGCAGCAGCCGCGCGACCACGCCGCTGACGGGGGAGACGGTGAGCTCCACCTCGATGCCCAGGCGCTGGGCGAGGCGGCCGACGACGAAATGCCCGAGGTAGCGGGTGGGCGCGACCAGGAAATCGGCCTCACCGCGCAGCCGGGCATTGGCAATGGCGAGTTGTTCGGTGGGCATGCCCACACCGTGATCGACAATCGCGATGAGATAGCGCTGGCCCTGCCGCCGACCGTAGATCTCCACTTCGAGATCCGGTGGGCTGAAGGCCAATCCGTTCTCGATGAGCTCGGCGAGCATATGCGCCAGTTCGCTCACCGCCGAGCCCGCGACGGCGGCATCGTCCAGGCGGCGCATGACAACACGGCGGTAATCGTCCACCTCGGACAGGCCCGCGCGGATCACATCGGTGAGTGGAATGGACTGCGCCCAGCGGCGCGGACTGGACTCGCCGACCAGCACCAGCAGGCTTTCGGCATTGCGCCGCATACGTGTTGCCAGATGGTCGAGTTCGAAGAGATTGGAGAGTGCCTTCGGATCGAGCTCCTCGCGCTCGAAATCGCTGATCAGACCGAGTTGCCGGCGCACCAGATTCTGATTGCGCCGGGCCAGATTCGACAGCGATTCGGTGGTGTTGCGGCGCAGGCGCGCCTGCGCCGAGGCGAGTTCGAAGGCGGTGGCCTGCACCCGGTCCAAAGCCCGTGCCACCGAGGCGATTTCCTCGCCCGCGGTGGCATCGGCCTTGACCGGTTCCGGTGGCGCGGGATCACTCCCGGAGCTGTCCTGCCAGTCGGTGATGAGCTGCGGCAGGCGCTGTCCGGAGACCGCGTCGGCCTCGGCCGCGAGGTCGGCCAGTGGCCGGATGATGGCGCGCGCGGTGCTGATCACCACCGCGATCATGGCGCCGATGGCGGTGAGCGCGGCGAGTACGTACAGCGCCAATACGATCGCGGCGTCGCGTCGCAATTCGCCCGCGCGCGAGTGGATTTCATCGCCGACGAAGCGCTGTACGCCGCGCTCGGAGTCGATGACCGAGGTCATCTCGCGCCACCAGTCCGCCGGATTCACCGGCTCCATCAGCGGCCCGCGCATCGATCCGATGGCGACCGCCTCGGCCTCGGCGGCGCGCACCGATTCGTCGGTGCGCATGGCGGCGTAGAGCTGCGAGCGCTCCTCGGAGGTGGCATTGCGCTCGAAAGCCGTGATGGCGGACTGCTTTCCGGCGCGGATGTCGAGGAACTGCACGTACTCGCCCGAGCCGAACGAGCCGGCGGAGAAGACGCCATTGAGGAATCCGCGCTGCTGTGCGGTGAACTCCTTGACGTCTCCGAGCGCGTACAGCGTCTGCATACCGCGCCACAGCGAGCTGTCCTGCGCGGTCTCCAAACCCGGCCGCGCCTGATTCAAGGCGAGAATCGCGCTGGTGTAGAACGTGAACGAGGACGATCGGTCGATGCGGCGTGCGTCCACATCGCCGCGTTTGGCGCTGATTCCGGAGAACTGATCGAGTGCGCCGCGCACCTGATCCGAGCCGGGTGCGTTCTCGGCCAGTTCCCGATTCAGTTGCCGCAGTGCGGTATCCACCGCGGTGCGCTGGGCGGTGACGGCGGGTCGCGCCGTTTCGTCGCCACCCAGCAGGCCATTGGTGAGCCCGCGCTCGCGCTGCACCTCGTGCACCAGATCCTGCACCGCGAGCGCGAGATCCACAGCGTGCGCGGCACTTCCGGTATCGCGGTAGCGCATGACCTCGCCGTTGATGATGACGGCGAGCAGTGCCAGCACCAGCGCCACCGCGACCAGCAGAATTCGGCGCAGTCGCGCTCGAATTGTCGGGGGTCGCAGGAATTCCAGTGCGGGCGTGAGGATTACGTTACCGCGCGGCAACAAGCGTGCCGGACGCAAATTCACACTCACTCCTGAACATCGGCCGTCCGTGCCGACTCGGCCGAGTGCACGGGGGGAATAATCAGCAACGTCGCACAATCAGGCGTTCGCCGCAATTCGAATGTGACGGGTGTGGCGGGTGAAACTCGACCGGGTTTGCGCTATTACAAATCTGCTCACAATAGGTGAGAAGCAGATGTGATCTTCGCGTCCGGGGGAAGACAATGGTGTGAACAACGGCAGCACCGCTGTTTCCGGCGCCCGACATCGCGGTCGCCGGCGCTCGAGAGGAGTGCATCATGCAACCAAGTGCTCCCGGTTATCCCGTGCGGGTGCGCGGCGATCTCGATCCGGGGTTGACCCGCTGGATGTGGCTGGTTAAGTGGATACTTGCCATTCCACATGTGATCGTGTTGATCTTCCTGTACATCGCCTATTTCGTCGTCACGATCGTGGCTTTCTTCGCCATTCTCTTCACCGGCAGCTTTCCGCGCGCACTCTTCGATTTCAATGTGGGTGTGAAGCGCTGGTCGTGGCGGGTGCGGTTCTATGGCTACACGGTTTTGGGTACCGACAGGTATCCACCGTTCAGCCTGGAACCCGATCCCAACTATCCGGCCGATCTGGAGATCGACTATCCAGAGCAACTGAACCGCTGGCTGGTTCTGGTCAAATGGTGGCTACTGGCCATCCCGCACTACTTGATCATCGCGGCATTGATGGGTGGCGGCCGGAATCAGTTCACGCTGCTGCCGATTCTGTTGCTCGTCGCGGCGATCGCCTTGCTTTTCACCGGACAGTACCCGCGCGGGCTCTACGATTTCGTGGTCGGCGTCAACCGCTGGGCCATCCGGGTGTACGCCTACGGCGGTCTGATGACCGACGTGTACCCGCCGTTCCGGCTGGATCAAGGGCCGCATGAGCCCGAACAGCATCTGAGCCACGATTCGGAACTGTCTTAACCAGGGCGGGATTCACGAAAGCGGGTGCGCCGCAGCCTCGTAGATGCGGCGCACCACATCCTCGATATCGGGTTCCTCGATGGACAGGTCGCGCACCTCGGCCCGCGCCGACACCGCCGCGAGCAGCTGTGCGGCCGTGGTGATCTCGGTATCGAAGGCGAGCCGCTGGCGGATACCGCCGCCCTCGCTGCCGAGCAGTTTCGCACCCGGTAGATCGGTGAGATCCAGGGTGGGCTCGGCCAGATCGACGGTCAGCACCCGGTGCGCGCCGACGGTGGCGGCCAATCCGGTGAGCGAACCGTCGTAGACCAGACTGCCCTGATCGACCACCAGTACGCGGTCACACAGCCGCTCGATATCTCCCATATCGTGTGTGGTGAGCAGCAGTGTGGTGCCGCGGCTGCTGCGCTCATGCCGCAGGAATTCGCGTAATCGCTGCTTGGACAACACATCCAGGCCGATGGTCGGCTCATCCAGGATTACCAGCTCCGGCGAGTGCAGTAGCGCCGCGGCGACCTCGGCGCGCATCCGCTGCCCGAGTGAGAGCTGCCGCACCGGGGTGTCCAGGGTGCTGCCCATCTCCAGCTGCTCCACCAGCTCCGCGGTGCGCCGTTGCGCCGCACCGGGTTCCAGCCGGTGAATGGCCGACAGGATCGAAAACGATTCGCGCAGTGGCAGATCCCACCACAGCTGCGAGCGCTGCCCGAACACCACCCCGATTCGGCTCGCCAGTTCGCGCCGCTGCCGCACCGGATCGAGCCCGCAGGTACGTAGTCGCCCGGTCGTCGGCACCAGAATGCCGGTGATCATCTTGATGGTGGTGGACTTGCCCGCACCGTTCGCGCCGATGTACCCGACGGCCGCGCCGGGCTCGATGGTGAAGCTCATATCGTCCACCGCCGTGAGCACCTCGCGCCGCCTGCGCCACCGCCCGTTCTTGCGCCGCAGTACGAAAGTCCTTGTCAGACCGTCGATGTCGATTATCGGTTCGCTCACCCGCCGCCTCCTTGATAGTGCCTGGTACCCAGTCGCCAGCAGTACAGCGCGAGTGCCCAAACCCACAGCGCCGCCAGTGGGGACGCCCATGCCAGCCAGCTCGGCAGCAGTCCGGATCCGGGTAGATCCAGCAGTGCGATGGCGGGCAGGTACGAGGTGAAGGCGACCGGAATGAGGAATCCGAAGATGAGTTTCATGGGTGTGGGGAAGACCGAGGCCGGTTGCATGGACGCGTACGAGCCGCCGTAGGTGAAGGCATTGGTCAGCTCGGCTCCGTCGATGAGGAAGAACTGCACACCGGCGGCGGTCACGAAGAGTCCGGCGAAGATCGCGACGCCCGAGCCGAGGGTGATCGCGAAGAGGGCGATATGTGCTGCGCTCCAGTGAATGTCATTGCGGGCCAGGCCGAAGCCGAGCACGGTCCCCGCGACCGCTATGCGGGCCACCCGGCGCAAGGCGATATCGCTGGTCATGAGTTGCAGCAGCAGCGGTTGCGGGCGCAGATAGAAGGCGTCCAGCTTACCCATGCGGATATAGGCGGGCAGCGTATCCGCGTGCCCGACAAGCATATCCGCCATCGCGAAGCTGGTATTGCTCATCCCGAACAGCAGCAGCATGGAGTTCAGCTCGAGTCCGCCCAGCTGCGGCACATTGTGGAAGATCACCCACATTTCGGCGAACTCGACCAGCCCGATCAGGAAGGCGCTGAACAGATCGGTGGCGAAGGACAGCGGATAGGATCGCTGGGCGCGCAGGCGGGAGGCCAGCACGGCCCGGTAGGGCGCCAATCGTGCAGGGCGGGAAGGTGTCTCAGCCACCCTGCACCTCCAGTTTGCGGCGGCCGGCGCGCAATATCACTCGGCCCAGCAGCACCAGTACCCCGAGCCAGAGGCATTGCGTCACTACAATTCCCACCGCCGCGAGCCCGGTGGTACGGCCGGAGATCACATCGATGGGCCACTGCAGCATGGACGGGAAGGGTGTGGCAAAGGCGATGGCGCGCAACCACTCCGGGAACAGATGCAGCGGTGCGAACAATCCGGCCAGGAAGGTGCCGCAGATCATGTGCAGCGCCCGCAGACCGCGCGTATCCACCATCCAGAATCCGGCCAGGCATACCGCGAACATGGACAGAAATGAGAGTGCGATGGCCGCCGCCACGCTGATCACGCCCAGCACATACGGTCCGGCGGTATTCGGCAGCGCCAGCCCGAAGGTGAGTGCGCCGATGAGCAGGCTGGGCAATCCGCGCGGCAGCAGCGAGTACGCGGCCCGCCCCAGATACTCGGCCAGATGTGCGAATTGGATATCGATGGGCCGCAGGAAGTCGATGGCCACATCGCCGGTGCGAATGCGCTCCACGATATCGGGCAGCGTCCAGAACGCGATCGCGCCGAGCAGCCCCTGCGACAACCAGATGTACGCGCCGATGGTGCCTGCGTCGTAACCCCCGAAGCCATGATTGGCGTGCACCGCAGCCGTCAAGACGGCCGCCCGCACGAATCCGAACACCACATTCGTGATGAGCCCCGCCACCAGAGCCAGGCGATAGTGTGACTGCCTGCGAAATCCGGCCTTCACCAGTTGCCAGTAAACCCCCACCTCGGCACGCACAAGAGTTTCACACTACCCGACACGGCCGCACCGGCAATGTGCTTCGCGCACAGCGGTTTCCCAGCTAACGGGGTACCGAGGGGCGCGTGCACGGACTGTTCGTGTGGTCGTCGCTGTGCGGGGTGTGATTCGTTCGGTTCGACCGGACTATGCTCGGTCCGTTCCGGATGGGACGGCCGTCACTTTCGTCTTGTTCGTTCGGATTCGCCGAAAACCCTCCGCCGCGTCATCGATCAATGGTAGAAACATCCCTGTTTCACTTTGCTCCGACGCTAGGACGATCGATGACCGTGGCCGAGACGACCGTATTCGAGACCCTCGAATCCAACGTGCGCGGTTACTGTCGTTCCTGGCCGACGGTCTTCGAGGCCGCGCGCGGGTCCTGGCTCACCGACGAGAACGGTAAGGAGTATCTGGACTTCTTCGCCGGGGCCGGGTCGCTGAACTACGGGCACAACAATCCGGTGCTCAAGCGGGCGCTCATCGACTACCTGATGAGCGACGGCATCACGCACGGGCTGGATATGTCCACCGTCGCCAAACGCCGTCTGCTGGAGACCATTCGGGACGTGCTGCTCGCGCCGCGCGGGCTGGAGTACAAGGTCCAGTTCCCGGGGCCGACCGGAGCCAATGCCGTCGAGGCCGCGCTCAAACTGGCTCGCAAGATCACCGGGCGCACCGCGGTTCTCAACTTCACCAACGCTTTTCACGGTATGACGCTCGGCGCGCTGTCGGTCACCGGTAATGCGGCCAAGCGCGCCGGGGCGGGCGTTCCGCTGGTGCATGCCACCCCGATGCCCTACGACGGGTATCTCGAAGGCATGGACGGGCTTTCGTGGATGCGGCGCGCCCTGGACGACAGCTCGTCCGGGCTCGACAAGCCGGCCGCCGTCATCGTGGAGACCGTGCAGGGCGAGGGCGGGGTGAATGTCGCACGCCCGGAATGGCTGCGCGCGCTCGCCGATATGTGTTCCGCGCGTGGGATTCTGCTCATCGTCGACGATGTGCAGATGGGCTGCGGGCGCACCGGGCCGTTCTTCTCCTTCGAGGTCGCGGGCATCAATCCGGATATCGTGACGCTGTCGAAATCCATTGGCGGATATGGGCTCCCGATGGCGCTGGTACTCATGAAGCCGGAGCTGGACCAGTGGGCTCCGGGTGAGCACAATGGCACCTTCCGGGGTAATAACGCCGCCTTCATCACCGGTGAGGTCGCGCTCACGCACTACTGGTCCGACAATCGCATGGAGCTCGACACCCTCGCCAAAGGTGCGCGCATCCAGCAACATCTGACCACCCTGACCACCGACTTCCATGGCATCTCCACCCGCGGTCGCGGCATGGTGCACGGCCTGGTGTTCGACGATGCCTCGCAGGCCGCCAAGGTCTGCCGGATCGCGTTCGAACTCGGCCTGCTGGTGGAGACCTCCGGATCCACCGACGAAGTGGTGAAGCTGCTGCCGCCGCTGACCGCGTCGGAGGACGAAATCGACCATGGTCTCGGGATTCTCACCCGGGCCGTGGAGATCGTGCGCGACGCTCACTAGCGGCGCACTCCCAGAACGTCGTCACCGCCCACACCGGTGCCGACCCGGTGCCGGGCTCCCAGCTGCGGAGGGAGCCCGGCATCACCCCTTCCGATCTCAGCCGAAGTTCCGCTGGAACCAGATCAGCAGCGCCGCTTCGGTTTTCGGGCCGTCCTCCGGATGATCCGGTGGCAGCAGACCGTCATTGTGCGCGGCGTCCAGCGCGGCGGCCATCTGCTCGATAATCCCGACGGGGCGGCCCGGGGCCGTCGGCCCGTGTCGGTGGAGCAGACCGCGCAGGCTGTGGCCGTCCACCAGGCGCATATCGATGAAGAGTCGCCCGTCGATCTCGCCGTAGTCGTGAATCGGAATCACATGCGCCTCGCGCAACCGCGCCGCCGCACGCGATTCGCGCTGGAAACGCTGCCGGTACACCGGATCCTGCGCCAGCCGTTCGGGGAGCACCTTGATGGCCACGGTCCGGTCCTTGACCGTGTCATAGGCCTGATACACCTCGCCCATGCCACCGCGCCCGATCAGCCGGTACGGGCCGAACCGGGATCCGACGGTGAGCGGGCGATGCGGACCGGTCATTACGTCCTCTGCTCCTCGGCGCGGATCCATTGTGGCAGTCACCGGATGCGGCTGATCAAGAATCACACGGATTCCAACAGGTGACGAGCCGTGCGCGGGGCGGCAACCTCGAACGAGGCGACCGGAGGGCTCGGCCGCCCGGTCCCCGTCCCCCAATTGCCCGAGGTGCTGTCGTGTCTTCAGTTGCCGTGCAGGCCAGGCCATTTACAGCTCGGCCGCGCCTGGTACGCCTGCCGGGCGTGCCGATTTCCTGGGTTCGGCTGATCAGTCCGGTGCTGCTGGTGCTGCTGTGGCAGGTCGCCTCGGCCACCGGGGTGCTGCCCGAACGACTGCTGGCCTCGCCGGTCACCGTGGTGCGGACGGCCGGGGAATTGATCTCCGACGGCACCCTCGTCGACGCGCTGACCATCTCACTGCAGCGGGCCGCGCTGGGCTTCGCCATCGGCGCGGTCGCCGGTATCGCACTGGCGCTGGCCGCCGGGCTGAGCCGGGTGGGGGAGAGCCTGGTCGATCCGATTCTGCAGATGCTGCGCACGCTGCCGTTCTACGGACTGATTCCGCTGTTCATTCTGTGGTTCGGGATCGGCGAGCTGCCCAAGATCGTGCTGGTGGCCTTCGGTGTGGCGATTCCGTTGTACCTCAACACCTTTGCCGGAATCCGCAGTGTGGACGGCAAACTCGCCGAACTCGCGCGGGTGCAGCGGCTCGGGCGGGCGGCGCTCATCCGGCACATAGTGCTGCCGGGGGCACTACCGCAGACCCTGGTCGGATTGCGGCAATCGCTCGGCGTGGCCTGGCTGGCCTTGATCGTCGCCGAACAGGTGAATGCCGATGCGGGACTCGGCTATCTGATCAACAATGCCCGCGAATTCCTGCGCACCGACGTGATCGTGGTCGGACTGCTCGTCTACAGCGTGCTCGGGCTGCTCACCGACGCGATCGTCCGGATCATCGAAAGGAGAGCGCTGGCATGGCGACGCGGCTTCCTGGCGCAGTGACATCGGCCGCCGACACCCGAGTTCGCGGTCTGGTCAAGGACTTCGGCGAAAGACGGGTCCTGCACGGCATCGATCTGGATATTCGTCGCGGTGAATTCGTGGCCCTGCTCGGCCGCAGCGGATCCGGGAAATCCACCCTGCTGCGCGCGCTGGCGGGACTCGATCGCGATACCGAGGGCGAACTCACCGTTCCCGATGAGGTGGCCGTCGCCTTCCAGGAACCGCGCCTGGTGCCGTGGAAGCGAGTACTGGCCAATATCACTCTCGGTCTGCGGCAAGCGAATCCGAAGGACGCTGCCCGTGCCGCCCTGGCCGAGGTCGGACTGACCGACCGCGCCGACGCCTGGCCGCTCACCCTCTCCGGCGGCGAGGCACAGCGCGCGTCACTGGCCCGCGCCCTGGTCCGGGGACCCGATCTACTGCTGTTGGACGAACCCTTCAGCGCACTGGATGCCTTGACCCGCATCACCATTCACACCCTGGTGCTGCAGTTGTGGGCCGAACACCGGCCCGGCGTCCTGCTGGTCACCCACGATGTGGACGAGGCGCTACTGCTCGCCGATCGCGCCCTGGTGCTCGCCGACGGGCGGATCGCCCGCGAACTGCGCATCGACCTGCCGCGGCCACGCCGCCGCGATCACCCCGAATTCGTCGCCCTGCGCGCGAGTCTGCTCGCCGAACTCGGCGTGAACCCGGAAGGAACCACATGATCACCCGACGTCTCATCGCCGCCCTCGCGGTCACCGCGGCCCTCGCGACCGCGGCCTGCGGGAGCGGTGACGACAACACCAAGGGCGTGAACGCGGATGGCTCCGTGGATCTTTCGCAGGTGACGCTGCATATCGGCGACCAGAAGGGGCAGGCGCTGCAGGCCCTGCTCGAGGTATCCGGCGAGGGCAAGAACCTGCCGTACAAGCTGGAATGGTCCACCTTCACCGCCGGGCCGCCGATTCTCGAGGCCATCAATGCGGGTTCGGTGGATCTGGGTGGTGTCGGCAACGCGCCGCCGGTGTTCGCGGCAGCCGCCAAATCGCAGATCAAGATTGTGGCGAGCTACTTCGGCGGACTGACCGGGCAGGCGATCCTGGTGCCCAAGGATTCCGCGCTGAAGGATCCGAAAGACCTGCGCGGCAAGAAGATCGCCGTCACCAAGGGCAGTTCCGCTCATCAGCATCTGCTGACCGTGCTGGCCAAGAACGGTCTCACCTTCGCCGATATCGAACCGCAGTATCTGCAGCCCGCCGACGCGCTGGCGGCGCTCTCCACCGGCCGGGTCGATGCCTGGGCGGTGTGGGATCCCTATGTGGCACAGGCGGAACAGAGCGGCAATCGGGCACTGGTGACGGGCGAGGGATACCTGCGCGGCGATTCCTTCTTCGTGGCCGGTACCAAAGCCCTTGCCAACAAGGCCAGTTCGGCGGCACTGCGTGATCTGCTGACCCACATCCAGCGCGCGCAGACCTGGATCAAATCGAATCCGGAGACCTGGGCCAGGCAATCCTCCGAAATCACCGGCGTGCCATACGACATCACCCTGATCGCGGTGAAACGCGCTTCATACCAGCATCATCCGCTCGACGACGCCACCATCGCCGAAGAGCAGTCGGTGGCCGACGCCTTCACCGGCGCGGGTCTCATCCCCGGCAAGGTGACCATCACCGACTTCGTCGACACCCGCTTCAATGACCGCTTCAACTCCTGAGGAAAATCGAATGAGCCTGTCTTTTCATTGGTTTCTGCCCACCTCCGGGGACTCGCGCGGCCTGGTGGTCGGAGGGCACGGCACCCCCATGTCGGGTGACCGCCCGGCCTCGCTGCACTATCTGAACCAGATCGCGGCGGCCTCGGAGACGAACGGATTCGAGGCGGTGCTCACCCCCACCGGATCCTGGTGCGAGGACGCCTGGCTCACCACCGCCATGCTGGCGGGCACCACCGAATCACTGAAATTCCTTGTCGCACTGCGCCCCGGGCTGATCAGTCCCACCCTGGCCGCGCAGATGGCGGGCACTTTCCAGCGACACTCGAAGGGGCGCTTGCTGCTCAATGTGGTGACCGGTGGCGAACCGGCCGAACAGGCGGCCTTCGGCGACTTCGCCGACAAGGAGACCCGGTACGCGCGCACCGGGGAATTCCTGCACGTGGTGAAATCGCTGTGGAACTCGCACGAGCCGTTTTCCTTTGCGGGCGAACATATTCGGGTGGAGAACGCGCTGCTCTCCAATCATCCCGACCCGGTACCGCCGGTCTTCTTCGGTGGCTCCTCCGGTCCCGCCGGACCGGTCGCAGCGCAGTACGCCGACACCTACCTCACCTGGGGTGAACCGGTGCTCGCGGTGAGCCGCAAACTGGAGTGGATTCGCGGGCTCGCGGTGGATCACGGCCGAAAGCTGGACTACGGCTTGCGAATTCACGTCATCACCCGCGACACCTCGGAAGAGGCCTGGGCCGTCGCGGACAAACTCCTCGCCGGAATCGACCCGGCCGATATCGAACGAGTACAGGCCGCCCTCGGCAGGAGCGAATCCGAAGGCCAGCGCCGCATGGCGGAACTGCACGGCGGCAGCACCGACCGACTGGAGATCGCCCCCAACCTGTGGGCGGGCGTCGGCCTGGTACGCGGCGGCGCGGGCACCGCCCTGGTGGGCTCGCACGAAGAGGTCGCCGAACGACTCGTCGAATACGCCAGGGTGGGCATCAACCACTTCGTCCTCTCCGGCTACCCCCACCTCGAAGAGGCGTACTGGTTCGGTGAAGGCGTCCTCCCGATCCTGGAACGAAAGGGCCTCTGGCAGCACCCCACCCGCCGCCCCGCCGCTCCCGCCACCATCCCCTTCGCAGGCGCGTCCAGCAGCTAGCCGCAAGACCGCCGAGCGTGCACTCATGGCGGGCGACACGCGGGGGTCACCGCCCTGAGTGCACACTCGCGGGGTTCGAGAGTGGGTTTGCCGGGCAGGCATAGGGTGGGTCTATGCCGTTGTCGCCTCGGGTGCCTGATCTTGCCGCGTTGGAGCTGTTGCTGTCGGTGATCGAGTTGGGGAGTTTGGGGCGGGCGGCCAAGGCGCACGGGATCAGCCAGCCTTCGGCCAGTTCGCGGATTCGTTATCTGGAGCAGTTGGTAGGGGTGCCGGTGCTGGAGCGGACGACGCTGGGGTCGCGGGCCACGGCGGCGGGGGCGCTGATCGCGGAGTGGGCACGGGATGTGGTGGAGGCGGCGGCGCGGCTGGACGCCGGGATCGGGACCCTGCGCGAGCAGCGGGATTCGCGGTTGCGGGTGGCGGCCAGTCAGACGGTCGCGGAGTATTTGTTCCCGAAGTGGTTGATGGCCTTGCGGACTCGGATGCCGGAGATGTCGCTCGCGCTGGAGTCGGGGAATTCGGCGGAGGTCGCCCGGGCGGTACTGGACGGGCGCGCGGGCATCGGATTCGTGGAGAGTCCGGTGGTGCCGGGGGAGTTGGAGACACATCTGGTGGCCCGGGACCGCCTGGTAGTGGTGGTGCCGCCGGGGCATCGCTGGGCGCGGGGGTGCGCACTCGGCGCCGAGGAGCTCGCGCGGACACCGCTGATCTATCGGGAACTGGGCTCGGGTACCCGAATCTCGTTCGAGCGAGCCATGACTCGCGTCATCCCGGACTGGCAGCCGAGCGTGGTGCTGGAACTCTCCTCCACCACCGCCATCAAAACCGCGGTGGCCGAGGGCGTCGGCCCGGCGGTGCTCAGTTCGCTCGCGGTGGCGGGTGAACTCGCCGACGGCACCCTGGTGTCCCCCGAGGTGACCGGTCTGGATCTCAACCGGGATCTACGTGCCGTCTGGCCCAAGGGACAGCGCCTCACCGGCCCGGCCCGAGACCTCTACAGCATCGCTGGTCGCCCCGCGTAACACTCGCGCTCACACCGTCCGCATCGCGAAGGCTCAAGTGCGCCAACGCCTCACGCGTCGCTCGCGAACGGGTTATGGTCACGACATGGTGCGATCAGCCGTCGCCGCCGACCCGGACGAGCCCGACAGTCCGGCGTCTGCGCAGCGTCCTCATCTGGAGGTGGTGCCCGGGGAGCCCGCGGCGGAGCCACCTCACCTGGCGGACGCGCAGCCGCCTCCGCCACTGGGTGAGAATCCGCTCGCCGCTGCCGATATCGCTCGACTACCCGCCGCGGCCCGGCATCGCATAGCCGCCTTCATCCACCTGCAGATCGCCGCCCTCGAGGAGATGCCCGATCCGCTGCCCGACAATGAACCGAATCCCTGACCGGGCTCCGAATCCTTTATCGGCACAGCGACTTTCGCAGCATGCGCGGCGATCCGACTCCGCACGGTGAATTTCGATCGGCGTGATTACGCGCAGAAGTAGCAGACGCCGTTCGCGGGCAACTGGATGAAGCACTCCTCACACAGCCGCTCGCGCACCTGCTCCGGCTTCGGCTCGACCAGCGGTGTGGCGATTGTCATCCGGCGCTTGGCCGCCACCTTCGGAGTGAGCGGCGGCACACCACCATCGGCCGGAATCGCGGCCCCGTAGAACTCGTAGCACTGCCAACGGGCATAGGCAGCATGCAATTCCAGATCGACCGGAATCGGCAGCCCCGCCAATTCGAGTACATATTTATAGGCATCGCCCACGGTGTGGTTCTGCCGCACACACAACGCCGCCAGCGGCGGCTCACCCGCGCTATGGCAGCGCCGGGCCACCTTGCGCAGAATGGCATCCATCCAGGTGCGTGTCGGGGCCTTGGTGTGCACGCCGGAGACTTCCTGCACGCGCTCGGCCAGCTCGTTCACGGTGACGAAATGTCCGTACCCGGTTGCGGTTTCGGCCAATTCGGCGTGCGCTGCCAGCGCCCACGCCACGGTTGCCTCCCGGAACGGCACCGCGGTGCCGTCACCTGCCCGCCATGCTCCTGCCATTGTGGTTACGGAATCCTTCATCACCTGTCCAAGTTATCGCGTCGGCTGCCGGACGAGTTAATGGCCTCCCGGGCCGCGGTCCGTTCGGTCGTGGTGTATCGACCGCTATTCGGGTGCGCGAACATCCGGTATGCGATATTCCACCGCATACCGACCGGTGTGAGCTGAGTTTACTTGTGCGGCAACGAGTTTTACATCGGCGTAGATACTACAGCGATAGACTGATTTCGGTTCGGTCCGACCCGTGGAAAACCAGCGGCTCTGGTGACTCCGGACTGTACCGCTCGAGACCCCGGCGGTTCGACAACTTGATCGAGCCTGCCCTGAGGGACGTGATGCGCGCTACCGAGAACACCGGCGACGGTGTGGAATCCGATGGATTCGTCCCCCGAGCCCGCACCGAATATGCGCGGCTGATCGATTCCGTGGCCTGCGCCACAGCCATATCCGACGAGTATTCGGACGAGTCCGACTGCCGGCAATGGACGGTGGTGGCCGTCGTCGTGACCGCCGACCGGGTCGGGCTACTGCCCATCGGCATGGTGATGGCCGCCGACCTGGACCTGGCCGCCGGACAGGTCCGCAAACGCCTGCCCGCTCCCGACGGGATTCCCGGCGCGTGCTACCTCGTCGCCTCGCCGTGCACCCTCGAAGTGGATATGCGCGCCGGCCGCGTGGTCACCGTGCCACAACTGACCTGGGTGAACCGGATGAACTGGGGTGAGAACGCCTGGATCGCCACCGAATGGGTGCCCGCCGAAGGTGGCCTGCGCATGCTGGACCCGCAATACTGGCGCACCGCGCAACGCCGCAGTGCGGGGTCGTGAAAGCCGTCACCCGCACGGTCCCGAGTGGTTCGCCCCATTTGGCATGAAGTGGCGCGAATACACCGCGGTTCAGCCGCCGTGATGCGGCAACGCGGACGGGAGCCGGCGATGGTGGTCGACCGAGGGCGTTGCTCCGGCGGTTTCCGGTGAACCCGCCGCACACCGTGGTCGCTCAATTCCTGGCGGTACTGCGCGAACTCGGCGCCGATGCCGATTCCGCCTCGGTGCACGGCGAACGCCTCTGCGCCGCCTGCGTTCGGGTGCTGCCGATCGAGGCGGCGGCACTCACCCTCGCCATGCCGGACAGTCGGTGGGAGGTACTCGGCGCGGTGGGCGGGGCCGCGGGACGACTGGCCGATGCCGATGCCGATGCCGAAGCCGCGGTCGGTGAGGGTCCCGGCCCGGACGCGCATCTGGGCGGCATCCCCATTCGCGTCCCCGACTTCGGCAGCGCGGTCACCGGTGGCCGCTGGCCGCTACTGGCCCAGTGGGACCGGCTGCCGCAATCGCTCTCATCGATCTGCTCGATTCCCTTGCGGCTGGGTGCGATCCGGGTCGGATTCCTCGACCTGGTCGGCGCGGACCCGGTGATCCGCGATGTCCAGGCGTATACCGATGCCGTTCGGATCGCCGATGTGATCACCACGGTGCTGCTGGCCGCCCTGACCCCGGCCTCGCGCAATGGCGGGCGCGAGCTCGATGGGCTCGCGCTCGGACCCTGGTGGGAACAGTCGGTCTCCGCGCGCGAGATCCACCAGGCCACCGGAATGGTTGCGGTACAACTGGATTCGTCCGCCGCCGCCTATGCGAGGCTGGTCGGACATGCCTTCGCCACCGGCGCCACCCTCGGCGAGACCGCCGCCGCCGTGGTCGCGCGCCGACTGCGCTTCCCATCCGAACACGAGCCCGACCCGGAACCGGTTCCCTAGCGCCGACACGCCCGACCCGGCACGCCCATAGGATTGACGAGAGAAGAGGTGAGTGGAGGATGGCAGGTCGAGACGGAGCGCTGACCGCCGCGTTGGTACGCATGGTGGACACCCTGGTGGTGGACTACGACCCGGTGGAGCTGACCCAGGAGCTCGTCGACACCAGTGTCGATCTGCTACCCGCCGACGCGGCCGGACTGCTTTTGGCCGACGGGCACGGTGACCTGCAGGTCTTCGCCTCCACCTCCGAGGAATCCCGGCTGCTCGAACTGCTCCAGGTCGAATCCGCCGCCGGGCCCTGCCTGCAGGCATACCGGACCGGCGAACAGGTGCTGGTCGAGGATCTCGAACACGGCACCCAGCGCTGGCCCGCCTTCGCCGAGCGCGCCGCCCTCGAAGGATTCCGCGGGGTCTGTGCCCTGCCACTGCGCTTGCGGAACGACCGGATCGGGGCGCTGAACCTGTTCACCACTCGCGCGGGCGTGCTCGGACTCGATGAGGTGCGGATCGGGCAGGCACTGGCCGATTTCGCGACCATCGGCATTGTGCACGCGCGCATTCTCGCCGACTCACTGGTGCTGAACGATCAACTCAATATCGCGTTGAACAGCCGCGTGGTCATCGAACAGGCGAAGGGCATGCTCGCCGAGCGCGCGCATCTCGATATGGATACCGCGTTCGGGTCGCTGCGTAAATACGCGCGCGATACCAATCAGCGGCTGGCCGATGTCTCGCGCGCACTGGTGGACCATGGTGTCACGCTCGAAGCCATCCTGGAGCATCAGGTCCGCAAATAGTGCGGACCCTCGGCGGGGTGCCCGCTACGGATGCCCCGCGGAACGCCCGGGGGTAAACTTCGTACCGCACTTCGAGTTGCTCCGGACCCCGGTGGTCGATTTGCGCACGGCACGGACGTCGTCCCGTCCGCCGAAGCGAACCTGGAGCAGCACAATGTATTTCCGCGATCGTCACCCACTGTTCGCGTACCCGAACGGAATCCGGGCCGCGGGCTCGAATCCCTTTTCAGTGCAGGCGGTTACGCGCCGCCGGACGGCCGATGCGCAGTTCGGTCATGACGAAGCGGTCCCCGGCGATCGCGAGCATGGCGCGGCCGGCATCGTTTGGTGGGCATAGGGCTGGAACAGGCCGTGATCGCGGCGACCGTGCGGTCGATGGTGCGTGGCGGCGGCGGTTCGGCCGCGAATGCCGACCGGCGTGACTCGAACCCTAGCGCCATGAGTTTACTTGTGTGGCAAAGAGTTTTACGTTTGCGGACATGCTGTCGCGATAATATGAGAGCGGTTCGGTCCCGTATCGACCCGTGAGTTCCAGTGGCCGGTGCGGGTCCGGCGTGCACCCTTCCGAACTCCGGCGATTCGACCGACACTCGAATCCGCCCAGGGGGCGTGATGAACAGCATTGAAAACACCGGCGGCGGTACGTATCCCGAGCCTATCGAGGACGACGACGGTGCGGTATTCCTGCAATGGACCGTGGTCGCGGTCCACGTCGACGCCGACCGCGTCGCCGTGCTCCCCATCGGCACGGTGGTTGCCGCCGACCTCACCCTCGCCGCCGACCAGGTCTGCGACCGACTCCCCGCCCCCGACTCCGTCCCCGGCGCGCCCTACCTGGTCGCCTCCGCCTGCGCGCTGGAACTGGACCAGTATCACGGCAGAATCGTCACCGTCCCACAATCCAGCTGGGTGAACCGCATGCACTGGGCGGGCAGCGCCTGGGTGGCAGGTGCCTGGCAACCCGCCGCCGGCGGCCTGCGCATGCTCGACCCACAACGCTGGCGCAGCCCCGAGCTGAGGAATCCTCTATAACTGTGGAGGAAGATGGCGGCATCGGAGGGAAGGGCCGCGATGGCTCGCAGTAGCGCATCCGCACCGACTCAAAAGCGGGGGACCTCCGAGAGCTCGGGTCGGCGGGCGGCGATCTGTGCGGCCGCGCTCGAATTGGCCGCCGAGGGCGGGAATCGGGCGGTTACGCATCATGCCATCGACGATCGGGTCGGAATCGCGCGCGGATCGACCTCGTACTACTACCGGACTCGGCAGGATCTGTTGCGGGCGGCGGTAATTCACCTCGCCACTACCTCACGGCAGGCGTTTCTGGCCGCGCAGCAATCGCAGGGTCCGAGCGCGCCGTCGGTGGATTCGGCCGCCGATCTCATGGCCGGGCAACTGGATCTGCTGCTGGGGCCGCGCCGCCGGGACGCGCTCGCCCGGTATGCGCTGGCCGCCGATACCGCCGCGGACCAGACCCTGCGTGAAGCGCTCGCGGGCTGCCTCTTCTCACTGCCCGCGGCCACCGCGCTGATGAAAGCCCTCGGCGCGCCCGATGCCGAGCAGGCCGCGCACAATGCGATCAGCCTGCTCGAAGGGTTGTTGTTCGACCGCCTGCACGGCACCCGCTCGCTGCTCGGCCTGCAGGCGGGGACGCCCGACAGTCTGGCAGACCTGCGGCCGCCCGTGCATCGCTGGCTCACCTTGCTGCGCAAGGCGATTCGCTAGTCCGCTTTCAAATGGTGGCGTAGCAGCAGGGCGAGCTGGGTGCTCGCGTCATCGAACGGATGACTGGATTTGAGCGCGCGGCTCTGCACGATCGCGCCCTCGATCACCGAGAGCAGCAGTCCGGAGAGCGAACTCGCCGCCGTGCGCTCGATGCCCGCCGCGACCAGGCCGTCGGCGAGCCGGGCGGTCCACTCCCTGAACGCCTGCCCTGCGGTGGATTGCAGCGCCGGATCGAGTTCGTCGAGCGCCGCGGCCATCATGAACGATCCGGCGTGGTAATCGCTGGTCTCGAGCTCCACGCGCCAGAAGGCGAGCAGATCCTCCAGCCAGCGTTCAGGGGAGGGGGCGCCGGGCAGGGCATCGGCCATACGGCTGACGTGCTGGTACACCACCCTGGACACAATCCTGGCCGCTGCCTCCACCAATTCGCCCTTGCCCGAAGGGAAGTGCTGATACAGCGAATTGCGTGAGGCATTGCTGCGCTTGAGCAGTTCACTCAGGCCCGCCGCGTGCACGCCGTGTTCCTGCACCGTCGTGATGGTGCTCGCGATCAATCGAGCACGCGGTCCCGCCGTCATGGAAGTTCCTCCAACCCTTGCTTGAACCGATCGGTCCATGTTAAACCTATCCATGTGAACCGATCGGTTCATGTCGAGAGGATGCCATGACCGCGCAGATCGCCACCGCAACCCCGGTAACCCACGCCACCACCCTGGGCCTCGGCGTATACCGGCCCCGCCGCGTCGTCCCCAACGCCGAGATCGTCGACCGCATCGACTCCTCGGACGAATGGATTCGCACCCGCTCCGGTATCGAAGCCCGCCGCTGGGCCGAGGCCGACGAAACCATCGTCGCCATGAGCACCGCCGCCGCCCGCGACGCGCTAGCCGCCGCGAATATCCCCGCCGAACAGGTCGACGCCGTCATCCTGGCGACCTCCTCGCAGATGGTGCTCGGACCCTCCGCCGGTGCGATCGTGGCCACCGAACTCGGCATGCACGACACCGCCGCCTTCGACGTCTCCGCCGGCTGCGCGGGCTTCTGTTACGCGCTCGCCAACGCCGCCAATCTGGTGCGCGCGGGCCAGGCCCGGCACGTGCTCGTCATCGGCGTCGAACGCCTCTCGGATCTACTCGATCCCACCGACCGGACCTGCGCGTTCATCTTCGCGGACGGCGCGGGCGCGGTGGTCGTGGGACCCTCCGACGTCGAGGGCATCGGCCCGGTCGCCTGGGGGTCGGACGGCAGCCAGACCGACGCCATCAAACAGGACAAGGACTTCGCGCGATACTTCGCCGAGGTCGCCGCCGCCGAGGCCGCGGGCGGACATACCGAGCGGCCCTACATTCGGATGAACGGCACCGCCGTATTCCGCTGGGCCGTAACCTTTTTGGAGAAGGCATGCCGCGACGCCCTGGATCGCGCCGGGGTATCGGTCGACGACCTCGACGCCTTCATCCCGCACCAGGCCAATAGCCGCATCACCGATGCGCTCACCCGCACCCTGCATATGCCGGACTCGGTCGCCATCGCCCGCGATATCGCCCAAACCGGCAATACCAGTGCCGCTTCCATTCCCATGGCTATGGAGCAATTGCTCCGTGCCGGCGAGGCCGAGCCCGGCGACACCGCGCTGCTGCTCGGCTTCGGCGCGGGCCTGGCCTATGCCGGTCAGGTGGTGACTCTTCCGGCCATCACCACCGGATAAGCTGCAGCCACTATGGCCCTCAGCGCAACGATGCACACCTTCGCAATCCAGCTCGCCGATATCGATCGCGGGGTCTACCAGGATCTGGAATTGCGGGTGGCCCGGCATCCGTCGGAATCGGCCGAGTTCATGGTGACCCGGCTGCTGGCGTATCTGCTCGAATACGAAGAGGGCATCACCTTCAGCGAGGGCGGGGTCTCCGCCGCCGATGAACCCGCGGTACTGGTGCGCGATCTCACCGGGCAGATCACCGCCTGGATCGAGATCGGCGCGCCGGACGCCGAGCGCGTACATCGCGGCAGCAAACTGGCCGGGCGCGCGGCCATCTACACCCATCGGGATCCGGTGAAGGTGCTGGCCCAATTGGCGGGCAAGAAGATTCACCGGGCCGAGGCGATTCCGCTCTACAGCTTCGACCGGGAATTCATCGATTCCGTTGTGGCGGTATTGGATCGGCGCAATACCGCGTCACTCTCGATCACCGAGCGGGTGCTGTACCTGGATATCAATGACGCCAGTCTGCGCGGATCGGTGCAGGAACAGCCGATCGGATAGGCGCACCGCTCGACGCGGAAATGCCCAGATCGTAAGCGGATTCGGCATGTTCGGCCTCGTCGATGCCGGTCACCTCGGCCTCGTGATCGACCCGGAAACCGATGGTCTTATGAATGAGCCAGCCGACGATATACGTGGCCACGAAGGAGTAGCCGAGTACGGCGCACGCGGCGATCAACTGCCGCTCCAACTGTGCCCAGCCGCCGCCGTACAGCAGGCCGTTACCGCCCGCCGGATTCACCGTGACATCGGCGAAGACGCCCACCAGCAGCGTGCCCACCAGGCCGCCGACCAGATGCACGCCGACCACATCGAGCGAATCGTCATAGCCGAAGGTGAATTTCAGGCCGACAGCCAATGCGCAGATCACACCCGCCGCGACACCGATCGCCAAAGCGCCTGAGGGGCCGACGAATCCGCAGGCCGGAGTGATGGCCACCAGTCCGGCGACCGCGCCCGACGCCGCACCCAATGTGGTCGGCTTACCGTCACGCAATTGCTCCACAATGATCCAGGCCAGCGAGGCGACACCGGTCGCGATGGTGGTATTGGTGAAGGCCAGCGCCGCGAGATCGCCTGCGGTCAAAGCGGATCCGGCATTGAAGCCATACCAGCCGAACCACAGCAGCGCGGCACCGAGCAGGGTGAACGGCACATTGTGCGGGCGCGCGATACTACGCGGCCAGCCGTGCCGATCACCGATCACCAAAACCAGAGCCAGCGCCGCCGCACCCGCGTTGATATGCACCGCGGTACCGCCCGCGAAGTCGAATGCCTTGAGCCGGTTGGCAATCCAGCCACCCAAATCCGAGGAATTCCCGGCATCATCAGTCCCGGTGAACCCGGTCGTGCTGAAAACCCAATGCGCGACAGGGAAATACACCACCGTCGTCCAGCCGACTATGAACACCACCCACGCCCAGAACTTCGCCCGCCCCGCGATCGCCCCCGATATCAGCGCGGTCGTAATGATCGCGAACATGAGCTGGAACATGACGAACGCCATGGTCGGAATCTGATGCCCGGCCGGCCCGGACAGCGTGCCGTGCGTATCACGCAGCATCACATGCGACAGTCCGCCGATCAGTCCCTGATACGCATCCGAGCCGAATGATTCGCTGTACCCGTACAACAGCCACAGCGTCGTCACCGCACCGAGCGCGACGAAATTCATCATGAGCATGTTCAGCACGCTCCTGCCGCCGACCATGCCGCCATAGAAGAACGCCAAGCCCGGCGTCATAAGCATGACCAGTGCCGCACTGGCCAGCACCCACGCGGTATCTCCCGAATTCACACCAATTACCTCTAACTTCACGGGTCGGGTGAAGCATCGGCATTCACTGTTTCGCCGGTGTGGTTCGGAGTGTTTCGACTCGGTGAATTCGAGTCTGCGGTTCGTTTTATGGAAATCGGCTATAAGAGGGAGTAGGCGGCCCGGTATCTCCGTCTCGGCGTCCGTCGGGCACCGCGCGGTCTGTGCGAGGGAAGCCCCCAATTCCTTTGGCGCTCAGCGTAAACCATGCCGACTTCGAGCTTGATCGATAGGATCCGGTGTGGCTCTTGGCCATTGGAACGGGAGAGTTTATGAGCAGGATTGTGATTGTCGCCATCGGCAGCAGGGGAGACGTCGCACCGCTGACCGGCCTCGGCGCCCGCCTCCAGCAGGCCGGACACGAGGTCGTCATCGCCGGGCATGAAAGCTTCGCGGAGCTGATCCAAGGGTGCGGACTCCGATTTCGACTGATGGAGTTGAACTTCGGCTTCGAGGGCGACTACGCGGAGGTCCAGCGCAAGACCGTGGCGGCGTTCAATACGCCCGCGGGCTTCCGGGTTATCGGCCAGGGTCTGCTCGCGGCATTGCGGGACGAGCCCGCCGATCTGCTGCTGCTCACCCCCTACGCCGAGTTCGCGGGTCATCCGTTCGCCGAGGCGAATGGGATACCCAGCATCGGCCTGCGCCTCCAACCCACCTGCGCCACAGCCGAATACCCGCCCGCGGTCGCCGGCGTCTGGTCGCTCGGCCCCTACGGAAATCGGCTGGCCTCCGATATCGGCGCCTGGCTGGTAGACCGCCGCTACGGCGCGGTAGTGCGCGAATTCCGGCACCAACTCGGCCTGCCCAAAACATCGGTCCGCGAACTGCGCCGACGCCGCACCGCCGCGAAATGGCCCATCCTGCACGGCTATTCACCCACCGTCGCACCCCGCCCCATCGACTGGCGCGAGGGCATCGACGTCGCGGGCTTCTGGTGGCCCGCCCGCCCCCTCGACTGGGAGCCCCCCGCCGACCTGCTGAAATTCCTCGCCGCAGGCCCCGCCCCCGTCTTCGTCAGCTTCGGCAGCAATATCAACGACGCTCAACGAACCGCCGAACTGGGCGAAATCATCCGCACCGCCCTACGCCGAGCCGGCGTCCGCGGCATAGTCCAAGCCGGCTGGACCGGCCTCAACGTAGCCGACGACAACATCTTCCCCCTGGGCGACATCCCCTACGACTGGCTCTTCCCCCACCTGGCCGCCGCCGTACACCACTGTGGCGCAGGCACTTCCGCCGCCGCCCTACGCGCCGCAGTCCCCACCATCGCCGTCCCCGAAATCCCCGAACAACAATTCTGGGCCCACCGCCTGAACCTCCTAGGCGCAACCGCCGCCACCACCCGCCAACCCGCCCTAACCCCCGACTGGCTAACCGCCGCCATCCAAACCGCCACCACCGATCCCCAACTCCGAGCCAACCTGACCCGGGTAGCCGCCGAACTAGCTGAGGAAGACGGCGCAGGCATAGTCCTACAGGAAATCGAATCCGTCATCGCCCGCTCAACCGTCTGACAGTTGGTGCAGCTACGGCTGTGGAACGATCCAGCCATCGGCGTCGGCGGCCAGGACCGACTGTTGTGTCAACGAGGTGAGGTTGCCGAACTGGATCAAGCTGGTGACCCTGGGCCCCTTTCAGCTAGGGGACACCGGCGAGGGCAGCCAATGCCACGTCGGTGACTGCTCGCCGGGCCTGATCGGTGGTGCCCGGGTTCGTGTAGTAGTCCACCCAGACCAGGTCCGCGCCACGGCGAAGGATCGCCGAGCCGAATCCGGTACCGCCCGCGCCCTCGTCCTGGTAGGCGACACATGCCTCATCCCCGAGGCCGTGCGCGCCCTGGAACCGCCCGCCGATCGCGGTGTTCTCACAGGATTCGGCGAGGGCGTCGGAGGCAAGATCCGAACCCGAGCTCCAGCCGACCCTGCCGTAGCGCAGCAGCCGAACATGCAGGAAGCCATACGTGTTCGAACCGACCAAAGCGGTCGTTGGGTGTGTGGTAATCGCAGGCCGCGTCCGAACCCGACGAATAGATCGCCTGGCTCAGAGGTACCCCGTGCGGGACCAACCGCTCGAACAGTGCAGTGCCGATCGCCGCGCACAAGTCGGACGGGGCTGCGGCCGGCGGGTCGGCTGCGTCGATGGCGTCAAGCCATAGCTGTCAGACAGCCCAGCTGGCGGCGCGGTGCAGGCGGTGGCATTTCGCACTCCTCTGATACCCCGGGCCGGACTTCAGGATCGGTCACTGGCCGACGTACGAGATCTTCTACTCCCAGACAGCCGATCTCCAAAATGTCGACCCAGGCCAACCACTACGCCATTCTGGTTGCGGCCCAGCCGTACTCGGCCGACATCCCCCGTCGGTTGGAGCACGCGGTCCCGGCCGGTTGTCCAGGATCAGGGGTGCGACGGTCCAACCGTGCTCAGCTCCGAGGCATGGTTGGCGATATTGCTACCGATGGCAAAGGGGACCGGCAGCAGTAGCAAGGTCGCCAGAGCCCAGATGAACAGCCGGGTGCGGGAGATCGCAGCGACGATCACACAGCCCAATCCGATTACCAGGACTGCGAGTATCCCCAGTAGAGAGATAGCGATGCCATGGCCGACCTGGCCCATGCAGGGGCTGTCAGGCGCACACGAATCCCCTGCCATCGCGAACATTCCGGTGAACAGCGCCAAGCCCATCGCGGTCACGAAGTCCAGAACGAGGCACACGCCAGTGATCACCCAGTCCCACACAGGGATTCGCCGACGATTGGTCTGCGAGCTCGGCACCAGGGCGCATGTAGTCATCATGCGCACCAACATCGCCGACTCAAGCTCCCGGCGAATCCGTAGGACTACCCAGCCGTCGTAAATGCTGGGCCACCTAGTGGACGACAAGACCGGCTAGCATCGCGTCCCGATAGGGAACAGCGGGACGGAAGCTCTGCTATTCCATTGCGGGATGGTTTGTTCGGGGAGGAACTGTGCGGACGGCTCTCGGTCGCATTCTTGTCGTGGCGTGTGCGGTAGCGCTCGCGAGCGGTTGTGGTGCGGATGATGCTGATGACGGCCCGACCGGATCGGCGCTCTTCGATCCGTGCACGGACATCAAGAACGGCACCTTCCGCAAAGCGGGCTTCGACCCCGCCACCAAAACCCATCCGGCACCGGACACCTTCCCCCAACGCTGCGCGGTGGACCGAACCGGCGGTGGCGGGCTGGTCCTGGAGCATGTCATGAACATAGGCCCCAACTCGGCCTACGAACGGGCACTCGGTTACGCCCGCTCGGACGTCAACGGCCATCCGACCACGACGACCATCAATGGTCGAGAGGCATTCACCACACCACAGTCACTTGCCGTGCTGGACAAGACGATTCCGATGGGTTGCGACGCCTACCTCCGCACCAAACTGGGAACCTTGCGGATCGGTATGGCCACCGATGCCGCCACCTGTAAAGGTGTGCTCGAGGCAGCCACGGTTCTCGAGCCTTCCCTCGGTCGCGACCGGTAGGGACTGCTACATCGACAGTGATGGCCCCGCACCCGTGTTTGGGTTCGGATGGAGGTGGGCACCGCTGAACCTCGCGACTTCGTCGCAGGTCAGGGTTGGAAAGCGCCCCCGGCAGGAATCGAACCTGCGACCTAGGGATTAGAAGGCCCTTGCTCTATCCAACTGAGCTACGGAGGCAGTGCGGGGCATCTGGGCGATGCGGCCACCAAACACCTTGAACCATATTGATCTCGGTGTCCAGCGAGTTGAGTATAGCGAGCGTCCAGGAGGAGATTGGGGGCTCGCCCAGCAACCGTTCGGCGCGTCGGGCCGGGGGAGCGGACCGGAGGACGGGAAACCCCCGGGGAGTTCGGACCGTAACTTCGAACTACGCTGGGCGTATGTCGTCGCCGCAGGATTCGCCCACCGCTACAGCTGTTCAGGCGAATCGGTCGGGGTCGGGCGGGACGTTCACGGTGGTGGCCGCGCTTGGCGGGGCGGTCACGGCGGTGGTGGCGGCGCTGGTGGTCGGGCTTTCGGCGTCGCAGGCGCTGAGTCTGCTGGGGATTCCGGATCCGGGGCCGCTGACCACGTACGGGCTGCCCGCGGTGCGGGCCGTCGCGGATCTTGCCGCGGCGCTCACCATCGGATCGCTGCTGTTCGCGGCGTTCTTCGTGCCACCGCAGGAGAACGGTCTGCTCGATGTGGGCGGATATCGCGCGCTCAGGCGCGCGGGGAACGCGGCGCTGGTGTGGGCGGGCGCGTCGGCGCTGCTGGTGCCGCTGACACTGTCGGATACCACCGGGCAACCCTTCATGGACTCGCTGCGCCCGGAGTCGGTGTGGAAGGCCGCGGATCAGGTCGATGTGGCCGGGTCCTGGCGATTCACGGTGTTCTTCGTGCTGGCGCTCGCGGTCGGCTGCCGGCTCGCACTGCGCTGGGGCTGGACGCCGGCGCTGCTGTTGCTATCGGTGCTCTCACTGCTGCCGGTGGCGCTGACCGGGCATTCCTCGGCGGGCGGTGCGCATGACATCGCCACCAATAGCCTGATCCTGCATCTGCTTTCGGCCTGCTTCTGGGTGGGCGGATTGTTCGCGGTGCTCGCGTACGCCTTGCGTGATGGCGAGTACACCGCGCTCGCCACCCGCAGGTTCTCGCGGATCGCGACGGTCTCCTATGTGGTGATCGCGATCAGCGGTGTGATCAATGCCTGGATTCGGGTGCCGTGGGCGGATCTGTTCGGTACTACTTATGGCCGGTTGATTCTGGCGAAGACAACCGCGCTGATCGTGCTCGGCATCATCGGCTACCTGCAGCGGCAGCGCGCCATTCCCGCGCTGGAGAAAAACCCCTCCGATCGCGGCGCGCTAATCCGATTCGCCGGTGTCGAAGCGCTGATCTTCGCCGCCACCATCGGCCTGGCGGTCGGCCTCGGCCGCACCCCGCCGCCCGAACTGCGGAAAGTGCCGACCCCGGCCGAGGTCGAGATCGGCTACAACCTGGCCGGTCCGCCGAACCTCGCGCGCCTGGCCTTCGACTGGCGTTTCGACCTGATCTTCGGCACCCTCGCGATCGTGCTCGCGGTGCTGTATCTGCGCGGCGTGGCGCGGCTGCGCAAGCGCGGCGATGCGTGGCCGGTGGGCCGGACCATTTCGTGGCTCTGCGCGTGCGCGGTGTTGCTCATCGCGACCAGTTCCGGTGTCGGCCGGTATGCCCCGGCCATGTTCAGCGTGCATATGGGCCAGCACATGATGCTGTCCATGCTCGCGCCGATCCTGTTCGCGCTGGGTGGCCCGGTGCTGCTGGCATTGCGCGCACTGCCGCCGGCCGGCCGGGACGCCCCGCCCGGACCGCGCGAGTGGATTCTGGCGGCGGTGCACAATCCGGTATCGCGCTTCATGACCCAGCCCGTGGTGGCCGCGGTGTTCTTCGTGTCCGGGTTCTACGTGCTCTACCTGGGCGGCCTGTTCGACACGTTCGTCGGCTCGCACGGCGCGCATCTGCTGATGAACGTGCACTTCCTGTTGAGCGGTTACCTCTTCTACTGGGTGGTCATCGGGATCGATCCCAAGCCGCGGCAGGTGGAGCCGCTGACCAAGCTGGGCATGGTGTTCGGTTCGCTGCCGTTCCACGCGTTCTTCGGTATCGCGCTGATGAGCATGGATACGGTCCTGGGCGGTTGGTTCTACCGCGGCCTGGGCCTGGGCTGGAACAACAACCTGCTCGAGGACCAGCACACCGGCGGTAGCCTCGCCTGGGCGAGCGGTGAAATCCCGCTGGTGGTGGTGATGCTGGCGCTGCTCATCCAATGGTCACGCAGCGACAAGAAACTGGCCACCAGACTGGACCGTGCCGCCGATCGGGATGACGACGCGGAACTCGCTTCGTACAACGCCATGTACGCCGAGCTTGCCCGGCGTGATCGAGAGGTACGCAAGTGAGTGACGTCGCCCAGGCGACCCGGAAACCCAAGCGGCTCTATCGATCCGATGTGCGGCGCGCGCGCCGGCTGCTGCACGGCCAGACCCGTAAGACACCGGTCTTCCACACCGAGATCCTGGGTCCGCGCGGACCCGTGCCGGTGAGTTTGAAGCTCGAGTATCTGCAGCACGGCGGGACGTTCAAGGTGCGCGGATGCTTGAACGCGCTGCTGCAGGCCGATGCGGGAGTCACCCATGTGGTGATCGCGTCCGGCGGCAACGCGGGTATCGCCGCGGCGCTGGCAAGCGCGCTGCGCGGACTCTCCTGCACCGTGGTGGTGCCGGAATCCGCTCCGCACACGAAGGTCGCGGCTATGTGGTCGCACGGGGCTGAAGTGCTGTGGCACGGAACGACTTACGCGGAGGCACACCGATACGCCTGCCACCTCGCCCGTGAGCGCGGCGCGATGCAGCTGCACGCCTACGACCTGCCCGCCATCGTGGCCGGTGCGGGCGTGGTCGGATTGGAGATAGAGGAGCAGGTGCGCGGCCGGCCGCCGGTGCTGGTCGCGGTCGGTGGTGGCGGGCTGGTCGCCGGGGTCGCGGTGGCGCTGGGGCTGCGCGGACGGGTGATCGGCGTGGAACCGCATGGCGCGCCGACCCTGCACCGGGCGATCGCGGCCGGGCGGCCGGTGGATGTCCAGGTGTCGAGCGTGGCCTCGGATGCGCTGGGCGCCAATCGAATCGGTGATATCGCCATGGAGGTGGCGCAGCGGTACGCGGTGCGATCGCTGCTGGTCAGCGATGACGCGATCGTGATGGCGCGGGAGTATCTGTGGCGTGAGTTCCGCATTGTGGTGGAGCCCGCGGGGGCGACGGCGCTGGCCGCGATTCAGAGTGGGGTGTATGTCCCGGGGTCGGGGGAGCGGCCGGTGATCGTATTGTGCGGCGCGAATACCGATCTAGCGACGCTGTAGCCGGGGCCGCGCGCCCGGGTCTCCGCGCGCTGTAGTTATCCACAGCGCCGAGTTATCCACAATCGCGGAAGTGGGTCTGTCGCCGGACTTCTCGCCGGTTCAAGCTGGATTCACCACAGCAGACGAGCCGAATCGGCAAGGGGGACAGCGATGTACGAGGCGAATACCGCGGTGATCGGCAGGGTGGTCACCCATCCCAGTCGCCGGGCACTGCCCAATGGCGAGCAGGTGCTCAGCTTCCGGCTGGCCAGCACCACCCGCCGTTTCGACGCGGCTAGCGGCGAATGGGTCGATGGTGGCACCCTGTATCTGACAGTGAACTGCTGGCGCAAACTCGTGGAGGGTGTCGAGGCGTCCCTGCAGCGCGGTGATCCGATCATCGCCTACGGTCAACTCCGCTCGAACGAGTACACCACCCGAGACGGTATGGAGCGCAACGATCTCGAGATGCGCGCCACAGCCCTCGGCCCCGACCTGGGCCGTTGCACCGCCCCGGTGCTGCGTAAACACTTCGGCCACAACGACCGCCCCGAGCCGTCGCCACAGCCGCCCACCGATGCCGACCGCGCCGGAGAACCGGCAACTCAACACAGTTAGGCTTGCCCATATGGCTGAGTTCATTTACCAGATGATTAAGGTTCGAAAGGCGCATGGCGACAAGGTCGTGCTCGACAATGTGACCTTGAACTTCCTTCCGGGCGCGAAGATCGGTGTTGTCGGCCCGAACGGCGCCGGTAAGTCGAGCGTTCTGAAGATCATGGCGGGACTGGATCAGCCGAACAACGGTGAGGCCTGGCTGGCGCCGGGCGCGACCGTGGGCATCCTCATGCAGGAGCCGGAGCTCAACGAGGCCAAGACCGTTCGCGGCAATGTCGAGGAGGGCCTCGGCGAAGTCAAGGTGAAGCTGGACCGCTACAACGAGGTCGCCGAACTCATGGGCGTCGAGTACACCGATGAGCTCATGGAGGAAATGGGCCAGCTGCAGGAGTACCTCGACCACGCCGATGCGTGGGATGTGGATTCCCAGCTGGAGCAGGCTATGGACGCGCTGCGTTGCCCGCCGCCGGACGAGCCGGTGACCAACCTCTCCGGTGGTGAGCGTCGCCGCGTCGCACTCTGCAAGCTGCTGCTGAGCAAGCCCGACCTGCTGCTGCTCGATGAGCCCACCAACCACCTCGACGCCGAATCGGTGCTGTGGCTGGAGCAGTTCCTGGCCAACTACCCGGGCGCCGTGCTGGCCGTCACCCACGACCGGTACTTCCTCGACAATGTCGCGGAGTGGATCCTCGAGCTCGACCGCGGCCGCACCTTCCCGTACGAGGGCAACTACTCCACCTACCTGGAGAAGAAGGCCGAGCGCCTCGAGGTGCAGGGCAAGAAGGACCAGAAGCTGCAGAAGCGCCTCAAGGACGAGCTGGCCTGGGTCCGCTCCGGGGCCAAGGCGCGGCAGGCCAAGAACAAGGCGCGTCTGGGTCGCTACGAGGAGATGGCCGCCGAGGCCGATAAGCACCGCAAGTTGGACTTCGAGGAGATTCAGATCCCCGCGGGTCCGCGCCTGGGCAGCATCGTGGTGGAGGTTGCGAACCTGGACAAGGGCTTCGGCGACCGTCAGCTCATCAAGGATCTCTCGTTCACGTTGCCGCGCAACGGCATTGTCGGCGTCATCGGTCCGAACGGTGTCGGTAAGTCGACGCTCTTCAAGACCATTGTCGGCCTGGAGAACCCGGACAGCGGCACCGTGCGCGTCGGCGAGACGGTCAAGCTGAGCTATGTCGACCAGAACCGCGCCGGTATCGACCCGAGCAAGAATGTCTGGCAGGTGGTCTCCGAGGGGCTGGACTTCATCCAGGTCGGTAATCAGGAAATGCCTTCCCGCGCATACGTTTCGGCGTTCGGCTTCAAGGGCCCGGATCAGCAGAAGCCAGCCGGTGTGCTCTCCGGTGGTGAGCGCAACCGCCTGAACCTGGCTCTGACCCTCAAGCAGGGCGGCAATCTGATCTTGCTCGATGAGCCCACCAACGACCTCGACGTCGAGACCCTGGGCTCGCTGGAGAACGCGCTGGAGAACTTCCCGGGCTGCGCCGTGGTCATCTCCCACGACCGCTGGTTCCTGGACCGCACCTGCACGCACATCCTGGCCTGGGAAGGCAATGACGACAACGAGGCCGCCTGGTTCTGGTTCGAGGGCAACTTCGAAGCCTACGAGGCCAACAAGATCGAGCGCATGGGTCCGGACGCGGCGCGCCCGCACCGTGTCACCCACCGCAAGCTGACTCGCGACTGAGTCGGCGTATCCGGCAAACGCGCGGGCGATTCGGATCGCTCGCGCGTAACCCGCAAGCCGTTAACTGACGGCTCGCTGTTCACCAGGATGATCATCAATTGGCCCCCTGGTTGCACGGCAATCGCAGAGCGAACTCGACAGTTTCGCGTACGCCCTATTGCGTGAAATGTCTTTTGGTGCAAGGTTTGTCGCGCACGACCTGGTTATTCCGGTACGCTATGGACGAGGCCATACCGCCCGGTTTGCTAGAACCGTGCGACGCGTCGTGGCATTGATAGGAATTCAGCCCGGCGCATGCGCCGCCCAGCTACTCTCGGACCGGCGTCAAAGTGGTTACGGAACCGAATCCCAGGAGCAGGCGAAATGACGGTCTCGTCCGAATTGTCCAGCGCGGCGTGGGCTGCGAGTTTGCCCGCCTCGTTGCGCGGCAACCTCGTATCACTCGAGGAGGCGTACTTCCGTCACGTCGACGCGGGCGACGCCGACTGTGCGATCCCCGCGACCTCGACCCAGATCTTCCGCTGCCAGATCGATCTGGCCATGCAGCGTACTCTCGGCACCGCCAGCCTGCGCGTCTACCATCCCGAGGATGATGCCGAGCTCGGTGCCGCGGTGCAGATGGTCACCGAGGACATGCCGCTGCTGGTCGAATCGGTCACCTCGTATCTGAGCCGCGTGGGCGTCAGCGTCAGCGAGGTCGTGCACCCCATTTTCGAGGTCACCCGCGACGCGTCGGGTCGCCTGGAAACCGCTGTGCCACATGAGGTCGACGGCAATGGCGCCACCGGACTGCGCGAATCCTGGATGCACGTTCAGCTGCATCCCTCCACCAGTCGCGAACAGCTCGACCAGGTGGCGCAAGGCCTGCCCGATGTGCTCACCGATGTGCGTCAGGTCATCGGCGATACCGAGGCCATGCGCGAGGTGCAGAGCCGGGTCGCCGATGAGCTCGACAATGCCGCCAAGGCGGGCGCATCACCCTTTGCCGCAACGGATCTCACCGATTGCGCCAACCTGCTGCGCTGGCTCGCGGACGGCCACCTCACCCCGCTCGGCTACGCCCGCTACGAGCGCAGCACCGTTGCCGGACAGGCGAAGTCGGTTATGGCCGCCGGAACCGGCTTGGGTGTACTGGGTTCGCTGGACGGCACCGATTTCCGTGTCCCGGACAACTCCGGCGATCAGCCGCTGCTCATGCTCACCCAGGGTTTGGTCCCGGCCACCGTGCACCGCGCGGTCTACCCGTACTTCGTCGGCGTCGCCGAGATCGACGAATCCGGCAGTGTCACAGGCGAACACCTGTTCATCGGTGTCTTCACCGTGACCGCCCTGCACGAGAACGTGCTGGACATCCCCGTCATCGAACGCCGCGTGCGCTCGATTATCGAGGCCAGCGGATTCGACCTGGACTCCTTCTCCGGTCAGCAGATGCTCGAGGTCATCCAGTCCTTCCCGCGCACCGAACTCTTCTCCTCCGACGGTGTCGCACTGCGCCGCACCGCCAGCGCCGTGCTGAATATCGGTATGCGCCGGCAGGTTCGGCTGTTCATGCGCATGGATGGCTACGGCCGCTTCGTGGCCTGCATGGTCTACCTGCCACGGGACCGCTACACCACCAGAGTGCGCTTGGAGATGCAGGACATTCTGGTCCGTGAACTCGGCGGCCAGTCCATCGACTATTCGGCGCGCGTCTCCGAAAGCGACATCGCCAGTGTGTATTTCACGGTGCGGCTGCCCGACGTGGGCGCCATTGCCGACACCGCCGAACCCAATCGGCTGCGCATTCAGCACCTGCTCGCCGAGGCCACCCGCACCTGGGAAGACCACCTGCGCGATGAGGTGGCCAACTCCACCGTGCTGGACCCGGCCGTGGTGCAGCGCTATGTCGACGCCCTCCCGGAGAGCTACAAGGAGGATTTCCGCGCCGACCGCGCGGTCGCCGATATCCTTCGGCTGCAACGGCTTTCCGAGGGCGGTATCGCCCAGTACCTGTACCGCAATGCCGACGCCGAGCCCGGCTCCTGGCGATTCGCGCTCTACATCGGCGGTAGCGGTATCTCGCTGAGCCAGGTGCTGCCGGTATTGCAGAGCCTGGGCATCGAGGTCATCGACGAGCGGCCGCATCAACTGGAGTTCGACTCCGGCCCCGAACAGTGGGTCTACGATTTCGGCCTGCTGGCCCGCCCGGAGCTGTTGCGCGCGGCGCTGGACCGGAATATGGAGGCCGAGCTGGTGGAGTCCTCCGCCCGCCCCACGGCCCTCGACGATCAGGTGCGCGGTCTGCGTGAGCGTTTCACCACCGCCTTCGAGGCGCTCTGGTACGGCCGCGCCGAGGCCGACGGCCTCAATGAACTGGTGCTGCGCGCCGGACTCGACTGGCGCACCGTCTCCATCCTGCGCGCCTACGCGAAATATCTGCAGCAGGCCGGGTTCCCGTACAGCCAGGCCAATATCACCCGCGTACTGCTCGCCTATCCCGATGCCGCACGCATGTTCGTCGACCTGTTCGCCGCGCTCTTCGATCCGCGCTCCGCGGACGAGAGTCACGCCCGCGAGCTGGAAGACGCTATGCGGCACCGCATCGACGAGGTGGTGAGCCTGGACGCGGACCGCATCCTGCGCGCCATTCTCGGATTGATCAAAGCCACGCTGCGCACCAACTACTACGTCACCGACGCCGACGGCCACTCGCGCGACTATCTGTCGTTCAAGGTGGAGCCGCGCGAGATCGCCGAATTGCCCAAGCCGCGACCGCAATTCGAGATCTTCGTGTACTCGCCGCGGGTCGAGGGCGTGCACCTGCGGTTCGGTCCGGTGGCGCGCGGCGGGTTGCGCTGGTCCGACCGACTCGAGGATTTCCGCACCGAGGTCCTGGGCCTGGTGAAGGCGCAGGCGGTGAAGAACGCGGTCATCGTCCCGGTCGGCGCCAAGGGCGGTTTCGTAGTGAAGCAGCCCCCGGCCGCCACCACCGATCCGGTCACCGACCGCCAAGCCCTGCAGACCGAAGGGGTGGCCTGCTATCGCACCTTCATCTCCGGTCTGCTCGATATCACCGACAATGTGGATCGCGCTACCGGACAGGTGATTCCGGCCGCGCAGGTGCTGCGCCGCGATACCGATGACACGTATCTGGTGGTCGCGGCGGACAAGGGCACCGCCACCTTCTCCGATATCGCCAATGATGTCGCGAACCAATACGGTTTCTGGCTGGGTGACGCCTTCGCCTCCGGTGGTTCGGTGGGGTACGACCACAAGGCCATGGGTATTACCGCGCGCGGTGCCTGGGAGTCGGTGAAGCGGCACTTCGCCGAGATGGATATCGATACCCAGACAACGGATTTCACCGTCGTCGGCGTCGGCGATATGAGCGGTGACGTATTCGGCAACGGCATGCTGCTGTCCCGGCACATCCGCCTGGTCGCCGCCTTCGACCATCGGCATATCTTCCTGGATCCGACCCCGGATGCGGAGCGCTCCTTCGTCGAGCGTGAGCGCATGTTCGCGCTGCCACGCTCGTCCTGGGCCGATTACGATCGCTCGCTGATCAGCGCCGGTGGTGGCGTCTACGACCGCACGGTCAAGTCCATTCCGGTGAGCGAGCAGGTGCGTGAGGTGCTCGGCCTGGCCGCCGATATCACCGCGCTGTCCCCGCCGGAATTGATTCGCGCCATTCTGAAGTCCCCGGTGGGGCTGCTGTGGAACGGCGGTATCGGCACCTACATCAAGGCGAGCACCGAGACCAATGCGGATGTGGGCGACAAGTCCAACGACACCGTCCGGGTGAGCGCGAATGAACTGCGCGTCAAGGTGATCGGCGAGGGCGGCAATCTCGGCGTGACCGCCCTGGGCCGCATCGAATTCTGCCGTCTCGGCGGCAAGATGAACACCGATGCCCTCGACAATTCCGCGGGCGTGGACTGCTCCGACCACGAGGTCAATATCAAGGTTCTGCTCGACGGTGTGGTCTCGAGCGGTCAGCTGCCCGAAGCCGAACGCAATCCGCTGCTGGCCTCCATGACCGATGAGGTCGCCGCACTCGTATTGCGGGACAACGTCTCCCAGAACTATCTGATGGGCATGTCCCGGGCCGAGGCGCCGGGCATGCTCAATGTGCATCACCGCGTCATCGCCGAACTGGAGGAGCGCCGCGGCCTGGACCGTGAACTGGAGGCGCTGCCCAGCGATGCGGAGATGAAGCTCCGTCAGGAGCAGGGCACGGGTCTGACCTCGCCGGAGCTCGCGAATCTCATGGCGCACGTGAAGCTTTCGCTCAAGACGGATCTGCTGGCCAGCGATCTGCCGGACAGTGCGCACTTCTCGGCGCGGCTACCGCACTACTTCCCGACCCCGCTGCGCGCCCGCTTCGGCGCGGCCATCAAGAAGCACCGGCTACGCCGCGAGATCACCACCACCATGCTGATCAACGAGATGGTGGATCTCGGCGGTATCACCTACGCGCACCGGCTCAATGAGGAGATCGGGGCGACCGCGTCGGATGCGGTGCGCGCCTTCACCGCCGCCACCCAGATTTTCGGGCTGCATTCGGTGTGGGATCGCATTCGCGCGGCCGAGGTATCGACCGGTATAAAGGACGCCCTCGAACTCGAGACCAAGCGCACCCTGGATCGGGCCTCGCGCTGGCTGCTCAACAACCGACCGCAACCCGTCGCGGTCGGCGCGGAGATCCACCGGTACGCCAATGAGGTGAGTCAGCTCGCGCCCAAGGTGCCGGGCTGGCTGCGCGGTCATCACATCGACACGCTGAACGAGCAGTCGCGGGCGATCATCGAGCGGGGTGCGCCGTCCGGTCTGGCGACCGAGGTGTTCGGGCTGCTGAATCTCTTCCCGCTGCTCGATGTGATCGATATCGCCGATATCACCGATCGCAGTGGTGAGGAAGTGGGTGCGCTGTACTACGCGCTCAATGATCACCTCAAGATCGATTGGCTGTTGCAGGCGGTCAGCCACCTGGAACGCGGTGATCGCTGGCATGCGCTCGCACGTCTCGCGCTGCGCGACGATATGTACGGATCACTGCGCTCGCTGACCCTCGATGTGCTCTCCGCCGGTGACCCGGAGGAGACAGCCGAGGAGAAAATTGCATACTGGGAGTCGAAAAATCAGTCCCGCCTGGGTCGCGCCCGTGCCGCCCTGTCGGAGCTGTTCGAGTCCGGAACCCACGACCTGGCCACGCTGTCGGTTGCGGCGCGTCAGGTGCGCAGCATGGTGAGCGGGGTGGGTGCGCAATCGGAGGTACCGCGTTGACGAGTGTCGGTTTGAATGGCAAGACGGAAGTCCGCTTCCATACCAAGGTCGAGGTGCGCTGGTCCGATATGGACGCCTTCCAGCACATCAACCATGCCCGCATGGTGACCCTGCTGGAGGAGGCTCGCATTCCGTGGCTGTTCACCGATGACCGGCCCACCGTGCGGCTGCGCTCGGGCTGTGTACTCGCGGACCTGCGTGTGCAGTACAAGGGCCAGCTGCGGCACGAGGATTCACCACTGGACGTCTCCATGTGGATCGAGCGGTTGCGTGCCGTCGATTTCACCGTCGGCTACGAGGTGCGTGCCGGTGGGGCCGATCCGGACTCCCCGGCCGCGGTGGTCGCCTCCACCCAGCTCGCCGCCTTCGATATCGACACCCAGCGACTACGCCGTCTCGACCCCGCGGAACGGGATTACCTGTCGCTGTGGCTGGCCGACTGAGCCGAGTCCGACCACAGTGATGTCCGGCGAACTGACCCTGCACCTTCCAGACCCCGCGGAGCGAGAAAACCTCTCCGCCTTCATCTCCCATGCGGTGCGGCTGGATCCGGGCGCGGTCATCCGGCTGCGCCGCCGCGGTGATCGGTACGTATCGGCCTGGGCCGGAACCGGTTTCGAGGCGCTCGCGGTCCGCACCGTGGTGGCGGTTCTCAGCACCGATGATGTGACCGTGAGCGGGGAGACGGTGCTGGCCGGGCTGCACGGCCCGGACTGTGCCGCTCCGTTCCCGCTCGGTTATGCCATGGATTCGGCCTGGCGCTCGGCGCTGCCGCCGGAGACCGGCTTCGCGCATATCGATGATGTGCCGGCCCGCATGCTCGTCGAATTGGCCGAGCGCGGAGCGGAATTGGCGCAGGAACACGGTTCCGGCCACGGCCCGCCCGCCTCGCTCCTCGACCAGACGGTGCTGACCGTGTCGAGCGGCGGGGAACAGGTCGAGGTCCCCATGCGTGTCGTCTTCGCCTTGGCCGCAATGGATTTCATCCCGCACAGCGGTGAGGAGACCGATTCCCGGCGGATCTCGGTGGACGAGATCGTCCGGGTGCGCGCCGCCCGCACCTGGCTGCGCCTCGATGCCCGGTACGGATCGGTCGCCCGCCGCCGCGGTCCCGCGATTCCTTTACTCTCACACTGACTTTCACGCCACCGCCCTGCCATCGACCATTCGATGGCAGGGATCGGCCGTTCGATTGGTGCCGCCCGGCGGCCATGGCTACTTTGAGTTCATGAGCGATACAGGCATCGTGACGGAGTGGATCGATATCGACGTCGACGGCGCGGTGATGAGCGCCTACCTCGCCCACCCGGAAGCGCCCGGCGACTATCCGGGAGTCATTGTCGGCCATGAGATCTACGGCCAGCACGAGTCGGTGCTCGCCGCGGCCGAGCGGCTCGCGTCCCTCGGCGTCACCGTGCTGGTCCCGGATCTGTTCTATCGCACCGAACCTCGCGCCGGTCTCGACTGGACTCCGGAAGGCCGGGAACGCGGACTGGAGCTCCTGCGCACGCTGAATCGCGTCGGGGTGGTCGCCGATATCGCCGCCTGCATCGACGAGCTGAAGCGCCGCGATGCGACCTCGGTCGGCATGGTCGGTTTCAGCGCGGGCGGCCACGTCGCCTACTACGCCGCCACCCAGCTCCCACTGAATGTGCTCGCCGCCTTCTATCCGGGTTGGCTCACCAATACCGATATCCCGCTCTCGACCCCCGAACCCACCATCGAATTGACCGAGGGAATCACCGGTCGAGTAATCCTGTTCTTCGGCGGCGAGGATCCGCTCATCGACGCCGCCGCCCGCGCCGAACTCGAGAAGACCCTCTCGGACAACGGTATCGAGCACGAACTCGTCGTCTACGAGGACGCCCCACATGGTTTCGTCTACCCGGGTCGCGACTGGTACCGCCCGGAGGCCGCCGAAGACGCCTGGTCGCGCCTGGTCGGCCTACTGCGCGAGTGAGGTCTCGCCATTGCGACCGGGTGAAAGGTCCAGCGTGAGTGGCGCTGTCGTCAGTGCACGCCGAGCACACGCAGGCCCGCGGTGATGACCGCCGCCGTCAGAATGACGACCAGCAGCGGCGCTCGCCGCCACGCCAGCACGGCCGCGACCAGAACGCCTGCGGGGAGTGCCAATCCGGCGTGGCCGCCGCCCGACGGCATGAGTGTGGTGACGGCCAGGGCGGTGAGTAGCACCACCGAGGACACCTCGAGAAGTTTCACCGTGCGCGGGGACACCTTCACCCGGCTCCGTAGCGCCGGACCCGCGAACCGAAAAGCGAAGGTGCCCACGGCAAGTGCGATGACACCCGCGAGCAGCGTGCCCGTCATGGGGTGGCCTGAACTTGTGCGGCGGCATTGACCAGAACGATGTTCTCGGCTCGACCGGTGTCATCCACGTGTGTGGCCGACCCGGCATTTTCCGCGACCTCATCCTCGTTGGTGGTGTCGGCGGAACCGGCGCGGCGGACGACCAGCAGGACTGCGGTGAGCGCGAGTAGCACGGGTAACCCGGCTCCCAGGAACGGTGTGGAGATTGCCGCAACCACCGCACCGGCGAGAGCGGCTGTGCGCGTGAGGGGGTCACGCAGAGCGGGCAGGACCAGGGTGACCAGGACCGCCGGGAAAACCGCATCCAGGCCGAAGGCATTGGGGTTCGGGACAACCGACCCGAGGATCGCGCCGATAGCCGCACCGAGCGGCCAAGCGGCCAGCACGGCGAGCCCGCACAGCCAGTAGGCGGCGCGCCGGCGGGGACGATCGGGCTGGGCCAGGGCCATGGCGACCGATTCGTCGTTCATGACGTGCGTGCCGAGCAGTCGCCGCCACCCGGTGCCGACCACATCCGGCACGGACAGGCCGTAGGGCAGGTGCCGGGCATTGACCAGCAAACCCGCCAGCACCGCCGCGACGAGGCTGCCGCCCGCGGTGAGAATGCCGAGGAAGACGAACTCGGACCCGCCCGCGACCACGGCCACGCTCATCAGCATGGGCAGCCAGGTGGGGAATCCGGAGGTGACCGCCGTCGCCCCGTAGGAGACGCCGATCATGGCGACTGCCAGGCAGATCGCCGCAATCCCCGTCACTACACTCCGATCGAGTGTTCGCCATATCGAACGCATGCCGTCTATATTGAACGCATCCCGCTCGGTAAGTCAAAGACCCCGTCCGCAGCCAACCGGCCATATCGCCATGCCGCAAAACTCCACAGTCGCAGCCTTGGTAACCCCGCCGCTACTTCAACAGCTCGCGTCGCGGCCAGGTCATTCCGCTGTGACGTGGATCCCGGCCGAAAGCCTGCCGGGACGACGGGCATTGCGGCGGCGGGCTTCCCGTCGATCGGTAGCACGATTCCGCCCGCCGCGTCATGGCCATCGCCGGTTCGCGCCCGTCATGAATCGCTCGCTGCGAGGCGGCCTTCTCGCCGCTGGTCTGCGATCGGCCGCGTGGTCGTAGTCGAAAGCTCGCGCCGGGTACTGTGTGAACCCGATATGACCCAGTCCGACAGTCCTTCGTCCGCGTCACCGCAGGAGGCCATCGCCGCCGCCCTGCGCCGCGAGCGCGCCCGCGCCGGGCTCTCGCTGACCGAGGTCGCGCGTAAGGCGGGAATCGCGAAATCCACACTCTCGCAACTGGAGTCGGGCTCCGGGAATCCCAGCATCGAAACGCTGTGGGCACTCTGCGTCGCCCTGGATATTCCGTTCTCGCGCCTGCTGGATCCGCCGCGGCCGATGGTCCAGGTGATCCGCGCGGGCGAGGGTGCGATGCTCGCCTCATCCCAGTCGGAGTATCGGACGACGCTGCTCGCGGCCTCGCCGCCCACCGCGCGCCGGGACATCTACCGCATTACCGCCGAACCCGGTCACTCTCGTGACTCCGACCCGCACAGCCACGGCGTGGTCGAACATATTGTGCTGGGCGGTGGCCGGGCCAAGGTCGGCCCCGCCGACGCCCCGGTGGAACTGCATCCCGGCGACTACATCTGCTACCCCGGCGATTCGCCGCACGTCTTCGAGGCACTCGAACCCGGTACCTGGGCGCTGCTCGTCAGCGAATACAGCTGAACGCCGAATTCCTCAGTATTCCAACAGCTTTCATGTGGTGGCAAGCCACCACGCCGAACCCAGATGAACGGCCGCCAGTACGGCGCAGGTGGCCGCCATCGGCCAATTGCGCCGGCTCGCGCCGATAATGCCGTCGCCGATCTGCGCCAATCCGGCGACCACGAGAATCGGGGCCAGTCCGCCGCGCGCGTCGACCGCCAGCAGTGTCAGCAGGACCAGGCTCAGCGGTACCGCGCGAGCCCCATATCCGTAGGCGAAGAACGTCGTTCCCTCGTTGACGGTGCCGCCGCCCGGTACCGCGAGCGCCGGCCGGACCATGCCCGCCACGCTGGAGGCTCCCGAGATCACCGCGACGACGGCATTGGCCAGGGCGATGGCCGTATAGGTATCCATATCATTCTCTCCATAAATCATTCACTGTCTGAATGGTTATGGCAGAAGTATCATCTGCACCGTGAACGAAGTCAAGAACCCCGCGGGACTCCCGTCGACGCTGTCCTTCCGGCTCGGCACCCTCGGCTCGGCGGTCGCGGACCGGTTCGCCGCGCGCATCGCCGCATACGACCTCAAGCCCAAACACGCGGGTCTGCTGACGGCCTTGAGCCTGGAACAGGTTGCGTCACAACAGGAATTGGCGCTACGGCTGGGGGTCGCACCGAGTCTGGTCGTGGCGCTGGCCGACCATCTGGAGCGTCTCGGCGCGATCGAGCGACTGCGCGATCCCGCGGACCGTCGCCGTCAGGTGCTCACGCTCACCGACCGTGGCCGGGAGTTGCTGCGGGACTGCACCACCGCCGCGCGCACGCTCGATGAAGAGTTGACCGCCGGACTGACGGCCGCCGAGCGCGGTGCGTTCCTGCGTGTGCTCGGCAGACTCGCCGCCGACGCCGGTCTGCCGACCGGGGATTGATCAGGGCGGGTTCGCGGGATTCAGGCCGCGCCTTCGCCGAGGTACTGCAGCCAGGTCGGATCCAACTCCGAACTGGCGGTGAGTAGTCGCCAGTGTGGGCCCTTGGGCGCCACCATCTGATGGTGCATGGTCCAGCCCAATTCGCTGAGCATTTTGTCTGCTTTGCGATGGTTACAGGGAGCGCAGGAGGCTACGCAGTTCTCCCAGGTGTGCGCGCCACCGCGGCTGCGCGGGATCACGTGATCGATGGTTTCGGCCTTGCCGCCGCAGTACGCGCAGCGATAGCGGTCGCGATGCATGAGAGCGGCGCGGGTCATGGGAACGCGGGCGCGATACGGCACATGCACATACGTGCGTAGCCGGATCACCGAGGGGAGCGCCACCGAGGTGCCGGCGGAGTGCACAACCGGGCCTTCGGGATTGTCGTGAACGGTATGCGCCTTATCGCAGATGAGCAGTACGACAGCGCGGCGCGCGGAGAGCGCGGTGAGGGGCTCGTAGGTGGCGTTCAAGAGCAGAACGCGACTCTTCGACCAGCTCAGGCCGGGAAGGACATCGGCCGGGCGATGCGCGGAATGATCATGATGCGCATCCGGATGGGAATGTTCGGACAAGATGTGCAGCGGAGTAGCCCCCGACCCACGATTGTGGACGTCGGCGGGCTGGAGTTGTCGGTGCGTGCGCGCCTCGTGCCGGGCGCCGTGCCGCTGCTTCATGGGCAATACCCCGAATTCGTACTCGTCCGATGATGTGGTATTCGGCAGACTGCCACCCAGTTGACCATGGAACGCCGCACATTGCACGGTGATTTCGCACATTGTCGGGCACAAACGGATGAACGACGCATGACGGTATGAAACACCCACGGGAACAGCCTCGAGAGGTCCACCTCGCAGGTCCGCGGCCGTCCCGTTTCTGGACTGAGTGGAGCGGGGGAGCGAAGCGGAGGAGCGGAGGGAGGGAAGAAGCGGGACTTAGGGGCCGCGGACCCCGCCGGAGCGAAGCGGAGGCAAAATAGACACCGTGAGCACCGGCGAGCAGACAGCGACCTCCTTCTATCAAGCCGTGGGTGGGGCGGAGACCTTCGAGCGGATCGTTGCCGCCTTCTATCGGGAGGTGGCGGGTGATGAGGTGTTGCGCCCGCTGTACCCGGAGGAGGACCTCGGTCCGGCCGAGCGCCGGTTGCGGATGTTCCTGGAGCAGTACTGGGGTGGGCCGCGCACCTACGGTGAAGAGCGCGGGCACCCGCGGTTGCGGATGCGGCACCACCCGTTCAAGGTCGGCCCGATCGAGCGGGATGCCTGGTTGCGCGCCATGCACATCGCGGTCGCCGAGATCGAACCCGCGCTGCTGGACGACGCGCATCGCAAGCAGCTGCTCGACTACTTCGAGATGGCCGCCAATTCGCTCATGAACTCGCCGATCTGAATTCGTGGCGCAGAAGTTGTAGGCCCGCAGAGCGTTTCCGGTTCCGCAGCGCATCCGCTGATCATTTGCTGAATCTGGACAAGTGTCGGCGTCGTGCCCTCGAGTGTCGGCAGGCTTTGGCACCATTACCGCTGTGACCGAGAACTCCGCCGCTGTGCCCTTCGTCGCACCGGGTTTCGTGCCCGCGCCGGCGCCGTGGTGGCGATCCGCAGTCTTCTATCAGGTGTACCCCCGTTCCTTCGCGGACTCCGATGGCGACGGTGTGGGTGACCTGCGCGGATTGCGTGACAAGCTCGGCTATTTGGAGCTGCTGGGGGTGGATGCGCTGTGGATCTGCCCGGTCATGCGCTCACCCATGGCGGACGGCGGTTACGACGTGGCCGATCCGCGCGATATCGATCCGCTGTTCGGTGGTCTGCGCGCCCTGGACGATCTGATCGACGAGGCGCATGACCGGGAGATGCGGGTCACCATGGATCTGGTGCCCAATCACACCAGTGATCAGCATCGGTGGTTTCGGGCCGCGCTGGCTGCGGCGCCGGGCAGTCCGGAGCGCGCCCGCTATTGGTTCCGGGACGGTCGTGGCCCGGATGGCGGTGTGCCGCCGAATAATTGGCCGAGTATTTTCGGTGGCCCGGCCTGGACGCGTGTCACCGAGGCCGATGGCAGGCCCGGTCAGTGGTATCTGCATATCTTCGCGCCCGAACAGCCGGACCTGAACTGGGATAACCCGGAGGTGGCACAGGATTTCGAGCACACCGTGCGGTTCTGGTTGCAGCGCGGAATCGACGGATTCCGTATCGATGTCGCGCATGGAATGGCCAAACCCGCTGGTCTACCGGATATGGAGCTTCAGCAGCGGCCCGTCGACGACTCCCATTTGGTAGTGCACGACGACAATGATCCGCGCTTCAACAATCCCGGCGTGCACGAAATCCATCGCCGGTTGCGCAAACTCATGGACGAGTTCCCGAATGCGGTTGCCATCGGCGAAGTGTGGGTCGACGACAACACTCGGTTCGGCGATTACGTGCGCCCGGACGAGCTACATCTGGCATTCAACTTTCGATTAGCCGAGACGCCGTTCCATCCGGACAGAATCCGTGACGCCGTGGACAATTCGCTGCACGCGGTCGCGGCGGTGGGTGCGAGTGCGACCTGGACGCTCTCCAATCATGATGTGGAGCGCGAGGTCACCCGGTACGGCGGTGGCGCGGTGGGGCAGGCGCGGGCGCGGGCCATGATCATGCTGGAGTTGGCGCTGCCGGGCAGCGTATTCATTTACAACGGTGCGGAATTGGGTCTGCCCAATGTGGATGATCTGCCGGAGGCGGTGCTACAGGATCCGACCTGGGTTCGCTCGGGGTATACCGAGCGCGGACGGGACGGGTGCCGGGTGCCATTGCCGTGGGAGGGGGAGCAGCCGCCGTTCGCGTTCACCAGCGGTGCGTCGTGGCTCCCCGTGCCCGCGTCGTGGTCGGCGGTGACGGTGGAGAAACAGTTGGAGCGCTTGGACTCCATGCTGTCGCTGTATCGGATGGCCATCGAATTGCGTGCGGTGCGACCGGAATTCGGCGGGCCGGGGTTGGAGTGGTACGGAAGTCCACCGGGCTGTCTGGCATTTCGGCGCGACGGTGGGCTGCTGTGTGTGCTCAATGCCACCAATGCGGTGATAACCCTGCCCGCGGGTGAAGTGTTGTTGGCGAGCGCTCCGATTAGCGCCAGAAAACTTCCGGCAAACGCTACGGCCTGGCTTGTTTGAGCGAGATCGCGACGACACGTGCGCGCGCACGCTCACCGGTCGGCGGTGACGATCCGGGCATCGATTACCGTTGGGCTGTGAGCATTCTCCAGACAGTGCTGATCTACGTCGGCATCCCGCTTGCGATCTATTTGGTGATCGCCGGTTTGTCGTTCCTCGGTAAGCCGCTGCCCGGCAAGAAGCCGGACCACTTCGAGCTCGGCGCGAAGTGGACCCAGCCTCCGGTGCTGTGGAGCGCGACGGACGAGGTGACCGGTTCCGGTCACCACGACAATGCCGAGTCATCGCATGGCAACCATGCTGCTATCGAATCCGCCGCGGCGGACCTGATCGGAGGCCGGGCAAGTGGCAAGTTCTAATTGGCCTGCGGTGAACGAGGCCGAGCTACCTCACGGCTACGCGGTCACCGTCAGTGGACGCGTCTCCGGCGTGCATGAGGCGGGCTTCGTTTTCAGCGAAGTGCCGTTCACCGATCATGAGCGGCTGCTCATGGACAACGCGCTCACCGATGCGACCCGGGCCACCAAGGTGCGGTTCAACATTTTCATCGGTGACCTGGGCGCGGACGCCGGCTCCGGTGCCGACGCGGTCTTCCCCGGTACGCCGGACTCGGCCCGCTCGGTGCTCATCGCCGTCGACCCCAATGCCAAGGCCGTCGAGGTCCGCTCCGGCCGTGAGGTCGCCGAGCGCGCCAACGATCGGGTCTGCCAGCTCGGCGCCACCGCCGCGCTGAGCTCCTTCCGTCAGGGCGAGCTCATCGACGGCCTGGTCTCCGCGGTGCGCGTCATGGCCGCCGCTATCGGCCGGGTCTGATCTCCACACCGGCGCCGCGAATCTGCGGCGCCGGGGACACCCCCGCACCCCTTCCATCTCCGCGCCCCCGCTTCTCGACCGGGTGCGCGCAGAGGGAAGGGGTGCGCCGTTCTTCGCCCGCCACGACCGCGAGAGATCGTGGCGGGCGAAATCTGCTCTGAGCAGAACGGAGCGCGCCGGGCCGGCCCGCAGTCTTACGCTCGGACCATGTCCGAGCAGCCGCGACTCCACTCCATCCCCGGCGGACTCGCCGAGCGGGCCGAAACCCAACGGCCGCAGACGGTCCCCGGGCCGCGCGATTCGCGGCCGGGCGACCAGACCCTGAACAGCTCCGCCCGGAGTGATCGCCTCCCGGAATCCCGCGGCCGCCGAGGTCTCGGTGAGCGTCCGCGCGCCCTGCGCCCGGTTCGTGAGCCGCTGTGGCGGGAGGCGCTCGGCGCTCAGTTGCGGGCGCTGCGGCAGGAGCAGGGCGAGAAACTGGTGGAAACCGCTGGGCGAGCCGGGATTTCGCCGCAGTACCTCTCCGAGGTGGAGCGCGGGCGCAAGGAACCATCCAGCGAGATGATCGCCGCCCTGGCGGGTGCGCTCGGCACCGACCTGATCGGCCTCACCGAACAGGTCGCCACCGAACTCCGCCGCCAGCGCCTGGCTTCGATCACCCGCCCCACCGCCCAGGTCTTCAACGGCCCGGTTATGTTGGCCGCCTGAAACTGTCAAAGCCGAGGTAGGCCGGGCTGCCGAGCAGAGTGGCCGCCGAGCTCCCATGCGCATGCCGGCCAATAGTCCGATAGTCGGTAGGGGGCGCCGAGCTGCCGAGCGGAGTTGGCCGCCATGCTCCCGTGCGCACGTCCGCGAGTGTGCACGCAGGGCGGGCGACACGCTGTTGTTGCCGCCATGCGTGCACACTCGCCGTTCGCCGGGCGGTGCTGAATCAGTCTCGGGGGCCGAGGATTTGGTCTACCAGGCCGTAGTCGAGTGCCGCTCGGGCGGTGAGGACTCGGTCGCGGTCGGTGTCTCGGCGGAGGGCTTCGAGGGGTTGGGCGGTGTGTTCGGAGAGGATGGCCTCCACTTCGGCGCGGAGGCGGACTACCTCGTCGGCTTGGATTATGAGGTCGGGGATGGTGCCTCGGCCGCTGATGGCGGGTTGGTGCAGGACCACTCGGGCGTGCGGGAGCATGGTGCGGCGGCCTTTCGCGCCGCCTGCCAGGAGGACCGCGCCTACCGCGATGGCCTGGCCCACACAGGTGGTCGCCACCGGGGATGAGATGTGCTGCATGGTGTCGTAGACGGCGAGCATGGCGGACAGGTCGCCGCCCTCGCAATTGATGTAGAGGCTGATCTCCTGGCCCGGGCTGTCGGCATCCAGGTGCAGCAGTTGCGCGATGAGCGCGTTGGCTACGCCGGAATCGATTGGCGTGCCCAAATATACGATGCGCTCCGCCAGCAGATGCGAGTAGACGTCCATGATGCGTTCGCCGCGCGGATGCTGGGCAATCACATTGGGAATGGTGTAGCTGGTCATGCCGAGATCCCCATCTTCTGTCGTTGCGGGACGATCTGCCAGAAGGATTCGACTATCCCGTCGATGAACCCGTACTCCTTCGCCTGCGTCGCGGTGAACCAGCGATCATGCAGCGAATCCTCGTAGACCTGGTCGAACGGTTGCCCGGTGTCCTGGGCGATCAGGCCGAGCACGGTCTGCACGGTGTAGCGCAGATCGTCGGCCTGCACCTCCACCTCGACCGCACTGCCCCCGATACCCGCCGACCCCTGATGCATGAGGATCCGCGCGTGCGGCAGCGCGAACCGCTTTCCCGGCGTCCCCGAAGACAGCAGGAATTGTCCTGCACTGCAAGCCAATCCGAGTGCCAGCGTGGACACATCGCACGGCACCAGCCGCATCACATCCCGAATCGCGAGCATGGCGGGCACCGACCCGCCCGGCGAGTGAATCCACAGCGAAATCCCCGTCTCGGGATCCTCCGCCGCCAATTGCAGCAACTGCGTCATCAGCAGCGCCCCATTGTCGTCGTCCAGCCCCCCGTCGAGCACCAGAATCCGCTTCCCGAACAGCTGTTCCCGTGTGCGCCAGTTGAACATCGGCGTCTTCTCATCCTGTGCCATACGTCCACCGTGCCGCACACCGCACCGATATTTCCGCTCCCGCTGCCCACGGCAGATCCGCCCACAGCAGCGCACCGCGCGCTCCCGCCCAGCCTGTTTCGGTGTTGGTCGCCGAACCCGGTCTGGCATGTCTCGGCGGCTATGCTCGGGCTTCGGTGAGATGACGGTCAGCGGCAGCGCCAGCGGCCGACGACATGCGTCGCGGGTTCCTGTTCGCCCGCCGCCGTGGTGTTTTGGGCGAACCAAGCATCCATTGTCCCGGTCTGCCGGTCCGCATCGACGGTGATGGTTCCCGGTGGATCGGTGTGCTGGCCGGGAAGATATCGCATGACTCGGCCCATGGACTCCTGGCCGCCGGGAACATACAGGCGCGCGTTGGTGACAGCGAGTTGCCGTGACCTCGGCGCTCCCTCATCCGGGGGGATCACGATCTCCAGAACGACCTTGTGCGTGCCCACGCTGCCCACGATGCTGACCGAATTGCTGCTCGAACCGGCGCACTGCGTCGCCAGTAGGGGCGGGAGTGAGACCTCTGAATCGTGCACGTTGACACCGAGATTCAACTCTCCGGTGACAACACCGGTGAAGGTCAGGGCTTCCGGCACATCCGCGAGCGGCCGCTGGGGATCGAACCACCGATCCTGCACCAGCAGACCGACCCACACGAGCAATACCGCGCAGGCGAAAGCCGCCAACCCCCACTGTGCTCTCCGCACCGAGCCCGCCGATCTCACGCCGCGATTCTGCGGCCGAACCGGCTGTGCCGCAACCATATCCGCACAACAACCCAGAGAGAACGTGGAGATATAGAAGTGACCGACCATCCGATACCCGGCACTCCACTGCCGAACCCGCTGACCGGGCTGCCGACAATGGCGGTCCCCGCTGACGCAGCCGGCGGAGTCTATGCGAGTGCATATTTCGGCATACGACGTGCATGAGGCTTTCGCCGAGGCCAAGCTGTGGGAACAGCGCCACGCCATTCGGAATGAGTGAGTAAATCGCCCGCAGCCCCTCTCGCGCGAAGACGAAAGGGGCTGCGGGAGTGGGGGTTACGCGCGGTCGAAGGCTCGGGCTCGGAGGGAGCGTTCGATGCCTGCTTTGCCTTCCACGACCAGGCGGCGCAGGGCCGGGGGGTGGTCGTTGGAGAGGAATTTGTCGGCTACCGCGACTGCTTCTTCGGTGATGGCCCAGTGGGGGTAGAGGCCGACCACTACGGTTTGGGCTACTTCGCTGGAGCGGCGGTCCCAGACGGACGGGATTTCGGCGAAGTAGCGTTCGACGTAGGGGGTGAGCAGGCCGGCCTGGCCTACCGGGGCGAAGCCGGCGACGATCGCGCGGGCGGTGATATTGGGGAGCGCGTCGTCTTCCATGACCGTGGCCCACGCTTTGGCCTTGACCGGGATCTGCGGGCGGGCCGTGGCCGCGGCGGCGGCTTGGCGGCGACCGGCGGCGGTGTCGTCGCGACCCAATTCGGCGTCGATGGCGGGGGTTTCGATGCCGTCGTTGTCCAGGTCACCGGCGGCGGCGAGGGCCTGGATGAGCCGCCAGCGCAGGTCGGTGTCGACCTCCAGACCGGGGAGGGCGGCCGCCGGATCGCCTTCGAGGACCTGGCGCAGCGCCTCGATGTGGCGGACCGACAGGTGCGCTCCGGTGAGCGCGTTGACGAACGCCAGCTGATAGTCCGAGCCGGGTTCGGCGGCACGAGCCAGCGAGAGCAGGCGGTCGGCGAACTCGCCCCAGCCGGTTTCGGTGGCCCAGTTCGGGTCCGCGTAGGAGGAGATGGCGGTGTGCGCCTGCATCAGAAGGCGTTGCACCACACCGATTTCGGTCTCCGCGCCGATGCCGCGCTGTACCAGGGCGACGAAGTCGCGGGCCCGCATCTCCGCCTGCCGGGTCATTTCCCAGGCGGCCGACCAGGCCAGCGTGCGGGGGAGCGGTTCGGCGATATCGGCAATGCGATCGACGACGGTCTCCAGCGATCCGGAGTCCAGGCGCACCGAGCAGTAGGTGAGGTCGTCGTCATTGACCAGCACCAGTTTGCCCTGGGCGACACCGATCAGCTCCGGCACCTCGGTGCGCTCGGCCGGATCGATATCGAGCTCGATGCGCTTGGTACGCACCAGCTTTCCGTTCTGATCGGCATAGACGCCGATGGCCAGGCGATGCGTGCGACGCTCACCCGCGCCGGGCTCCGCACCGTCCTGGATGACGGTGAACGAGCTGTACTTGCCGTCGGCGTCGACGGTGAACTCCGGCCGCAGGATATTCAAGCCGGTGGTCTTGAGCCACTGCGCACCCCAATCCGAGAGATCGCGCCCGGATGCCTTCTCCAGCGCGCCCACCAGATCATCGAAAGTGGCGTTGCCGTAGGCATGTTCGGTGAAGTAGTCGCGCAGGCCCGCCAGGAACGGCTCCTGTCCGACGTACGCCACCAGTTGCTTAAGTACGGAAGCGCCCTTGGCATAGGTGATTCCGTCGAAGTTCACCTCGACCGCGTGCAGGTCCGGGATGTCCGCGGCAATCGGATGCGTGGACGGCAGCTGATCCTGCCGGTACGCCCAGGACTTCTCCACATTCGCGAAAGTGGTCCAGGCATTGGTGTATTCGGTCGCGCCGACCTGGCAGAGCACGGAGGCGAAGGTGGCGAAGGATTCGTTCAACCACAGGTCGTCCCACCACTTCATGGTGACCAGGTCGCCGAACCACATGTGCGCCATCTCGTGCAGCACGGTCTCGCAGCGGCGCTCATAGGAGGCACGAGTCACCTTGGAGCGGAACACATAATCTTCCAGGAAGGTGACCGCGCCCGCGTTTTCCATTGCGCCCGCGTTGAATTCGGGGACGAACAGCTGGTCGTACTTGCCGAAGGCATACGGCACACCGAAATTGGTGTGATAGAAGCCGAAGCCCTGCTTGGTTTCGGTGAAAAGCCGTTCGGCGTCCATATATTCGGCGAGCGAGGCGCGGCAGTAGATGCCGAGCGGGATCTCACCGTGCGAGTCGGCGAAGCTGTCGGTCCACTTGGCGTACGGACCGGCGATCAGCGCGACCAGGTAGGTGCTCATGCGCGGGGTGGTGGCGAAGGTGTGCTCCAGCACCGCGCCGATCTTGCGGCTGCCGGCCACCGCGCCGTTGGAGATGACCTCCCAATCCTGCGGCGCGGTCACGATCACGTCGTAACTGGCCTTGAGGTCGGGCTGGTCGAAGCAGGCGAACATGCGCTTGGCATCGGCGGTTTCGAACTGCGAGTACAGGTACACCTTGTCGTCGGTGGGATCGACGAAACGGTGCAGACCCTCACCGGTGTGCGAGTACTCGGCGTCGGCCTCGACGACCAGTTCATTGCTCGCGGCCAGATCGGGCAGGACCAGGCCCTGTGACTCGTCGTAATCGCTCACATCCAGCGCGACACCGTTCAGCACGGCCGAGCGCAGCCCCGCGCCCACGAAGTCGATAAAAGTCCGCGCGCCCGGTGTCGCCGTGAATGTCACCGTGGAGCGCGAGAAGAACAGGTCATTGGTCGCCGCTTCGGCACTGGTGGGCTGTCCGGTCAGGTCCAATTCGACGCGGTAGTTCTCCACCTGGACCGTTGCGGCGCGTTCGATCGCCTGCTCGCGGGTGAGATTCGGTGCGGACAAGGGTGCTCCTTCGCTCTCGGAACTCTGTGCCGTGTTGGGATGCGACGGTGCCAACAATGCCATGTCCACCCGTCGGTTCGCTGCTGGATATGGCGGGGTGCCGACCCGAATCGGCACGTCGGTAGGGTGTGCACCGGCAGCGATCCCAGTCCGAGGAGGAGAAGTTGAAGCACATTCACGCCGGTAAGGTGCGCGACCTGTACGAGGATGGCGACTCGCTGATCCTGGTCGCATCCGACCGGGTGTCGGTCTTCGATGTGGTGCTGCCCACCCCGATTCCGGACAAGGGGGCCATGCTCACCCAGTTGTCGAACTGGTGGTTCGGGTTCTTCGACGGCATTCCCAATCACATTCTCTCCACCACCGATGTGCCCGCGGAGTTCGCCGGGCGCGGGGTGCGGGTCAAGCCGCTGAAGATGCTGAAGGTCGAATGCGTCGCGCGCGGTTACCTCACCGGCGGCGGGCTGGCCGAGTACAAGCGCAGCGGAACGGTTTCCGGAATCGCGTTGCCGCCCGGGCTGGTGGACGGCGACAAGCTGCCCGAGCCGCTCTTCACGCCCAGCACCAAGGCCGATGAGGGGCATGACGAGCCCATCTCGTTCGCCGATGTGATCAACCAGGAGGGCGCGGAGGTCGCGAACAAGCTCCGCGACCTGACCCTGGAGATCTACTCGCGCGGGGCCGAGCACGCCGCCGCCCGCGGTGTGATCATCGCCGACACCAAGGTCGAATTCGGTTGGGACGGAGACGTTCTCACCCTCGGCGACGAGGTCCTCACCTCGGACTCCTCCCGCTTCTGGCCCGCCGACGACTACGCCCCCGGCCGCCCGCAAGCCTCCTTCGACAAGCAGTACGTGCGCGACTGGTCCACCGGCACCGGCTGGAACAGGGAGTACCCCGGCCCCGAGATTCCGGCCGAGGTCATCGACGTGACCCGCCAGAAGTACATGCAGGCTTACGAACTCATCACCGGCAGCCCTTGGACCGGGATCGCCAAGTAACCCCAAGCCGCCCACCAGCCATCTTCATCCCGCCCCACCTCGTCATCCCGGCATGCTTTTGGCCGGGACCTCGCTGAAGGGGTGGATCCCGGCCAAAAACGCGCCGGGATGACGAGGGCGGGTGGACCTGGACGGATGGGGTGGCGGGTTTCGCTCGGCCCGGGTGCGTCAGGCTGGGATGCGGTCTGCGGCAAGGAAATTCGTGATGTGGTCGGCGACCTTGCGTTCGAAGTCGGCGTAGTGGGTGTCGCGGGCCGCGCCCGAGATGGCTTCGCCGATTTCGAGGTTGCCCGCGGAGTCGAGGCGCTGGGGGCGTTCTTCGGCGTCGGGCAGGACTGCGATCTTCGAGTCCGAGAGGCCGCAGTAGTAGGCGATGCCGCCGCTGAGTTGGGTGTCGAGCATGGTGTGGATGGCGGGGATGATGGCGTCGTCGGCGGTCGCGCCGGCCAGGCCGATCCAGAGCATGCGTTTGCCCGCGAGGCGGGATTTGCTGCGGCCGTAGGCGAAACCGTAGTTCCAGACGCGGTCGATCCAGCCTTTGAGCAGGGCGGGGACGTAGGCCCAGTAGATGGGGAAGACCGTGATGATGAGGTCGGCGGCCAGGACCCGGCGCATATGGTCTTCGACCTCGGGGGAGTAGGGCTTCTCGCGGTCGTTCCAGTCGGGTTGATCCGCGACATTCATGCGCGGGTCGAAGCCCTCCGCATGCAGGTCGAGCAGGTCGACGCGGTGCCCGGTGGCTTCCAGCTGCGCGACCGTGCGGCGCGCGATGTGCGCGGTGAGCGAGTCGGTGCGGTGATGTGAGACCACGACCAGTGCGGTCGGCCGCCGGGTATCGTTGTGCGACAAGGGAATTCCTCCTGAAGTGTGGTGCTTGCGCTGTGTCTCCAGTACACCCGTGATCGGATAGACGATCCATAGCCGGAACCCTCCAGTGGATAGGAATTCGTCTACAGTCGAGCCGTGGACCCTCTGAGTCAGCTGCTGGGCGGTATTCGCGCCGAAGGATCGGTCGTTACGCATGCGGTGCTGGCCGCGCCCTGGGCCATCCGCTTCGCCGATTGCGCCCCCATGACCATGGTCACCGTGCTGCGCGGCGGTGGCACGCTCGTCCTGGCGGATGGGACCCGCACATCGCTGGTCACCAATGACACCGCCATTATTCGCGGTCCGGAACCCTTCCACTTCGCCGATCAACCCGGGTCCGTGGGGGTACCGCACACCGACTACGAGATCGCCTGCTTCACCGAACCCGATTGCGATGCAGCGGATTTGAGCGGAATCGCCTGGAACTCCGAATCCGATCAGGCGACCGCGCTGGTGGTAGGCGCGTACCAGACTTCCGCCCGCCGCCATGAACGCCTGGTCCGCGCACTACCACCGGTCCTGGTCGTCAGCGACGATACGGATATGTGCCCGTGGATGGAGGCGGCCGCCGCCGAGGCCGTCGGCCAGAGCGCGGGTTCGCAGGCCATGATGGACCGCCTACTCGACTGGGGCCTGGTCTGCACCCTGCGCAGCTGGTTTCGAGCAGGCCGGAACCGATGCGCCCGGTTGGTATCGCGGCGTCAACGATCCCCTGGTCGCGCCCGCATTACAGGCGATCCACACCCGCCCGGGCGTACCGTGGACCGTGGCATCGCTCGCCTCGCAGGCGGGCGTCTCCCGAGCCTTGTTCGCCAAGCGTTTCGCGGCGATCATGGGCACCCCGCCCCTGACCTACCTCACCGAATTCCGCATGGACGAGGCCGAAGAACTGCTCGCCACAACCGATCTCACCGTCGCCCAGATCGCGAAATCTCTCGGCTACGCCGATGCCTTCGGCTTCAGCGCGGCCTTCAAACGCCATAAGGGCATGAGCCCCACCGGATTCCGCGCCGCAGCCTGAGCCCGACGGTAATCGGATCGAGAATCGCGACGACCCACTCCATCCCCGGCATGCTCTCGGCCGGGATCCACCTCTCACAATGAGTTCCGAAGCAGCGCAGCGCGAAGCATCAGGTAATCACGTTCCGGCATGCTGGTGGTGCGGCGCGCGGCGGCCGAGTACGAGGCGATGGCCGACTCGAAATCGCCTGCCATTTCATAGAAGTGGCCGCGAACAGCCTCCAGTCGATGCGACCCCCTCAGCGCGTTCTCGATGGTGGCAACCAGATCCAATCCCGCCCGCGGTCCCTCGACCATGGCCAGTGCCACCGCACGATTGAGCGTCACCATCGGATTGGGCGTCAACCGTTCAAGCCTGCTGTACAGCAACAGGATTCGATCCCATTCGGTGTCCTCGGCGCGCAATGCCTGCGAATGCAGCGCGGCTATCGCGGCCTGGATTTGATACGGCCCGGTGAGCCGGCCGGGCAGCGTCCCGGTGACCAGCCGAATCCCCTCGGTGATGCTCCCGTGCTCCCACTTGCCGCGATCCTGTTCGGCCAGCGGGATGAGCTCGCCGTGTGGCCCGGTCCGAGCGGCCCGCCGGGAGTCGGTGAGCAGCAGCAGCGCCAGCAGACCGGTGACCTCGGAATCATCGGGCAGCAGTCGATGCAGTGCGCGTGCGAGCCGAATCGCCTCTGCGGAAAGGTCATTGCGGCGCAGCTGCGATCCGGTCGTGGTGTGGCCTTCGGTGAAGATCAGGTACAGCACCTGGAGTACGGTGCCGACCCGCTCGCGCCAGGCCCCGGGATATCCGGATTCCCCGGCGGCGGAATGGTTTTCGCCGGAGGCGAAGGGTCTGTCCACTGCGGCGAGTCGTTTCTTCGCGCGCGAAATCCGCTGTGCCATGGTGGATTCCGGTAGCAGGAAGGCGCGCGCGATCTCCTCTGTCGAGAGTCCGCCGACCGCTCGCAGCGTCAATGCGATGGCGCTCGCCGGGGACAGCACCGGATGGCAGCACAGGAAGAACAGCGTGAGCGTGTCATCCCGCCCGTCCACCGCGTCCGAGAGTTCCGCCGCCGCGGGTACTTCGCGCAGCATGGTCGCGGTTTCCCGATTGCGCCGCGCCACTTCGGCTCGCACGGTGTCCACGAGCCGCCGCGATGCCACCTGAATCAACCATCCGCGCGGATTGTCCGGCTTTCCTTCGACGGGCCACTGTGTCGCCGCCGCCAGCATCGCCTCCTGCAGTGCGTCCTCGGCGGTGTCGAAATCCCCGTATCGCCGCACCAATACGCCGAGCACCTGCGGCGCGAGTTCGCGCAGCAGGTCCTCGATTTCATACGTGGTCGATCCGTGCCCCATTCCGGATGGTCACGAATCGCTCGCGGGTGCGCCCATGACCGCACGCACCTCGATGTACTCGCCGATCGGTGTCCCGCCCGGTCCCGGCCCGGCCGAAGCCTGGGCGGCGATCTCCAGTGCCCGTTCGGGCGAATCCACATCGATGAGCCAGTATCCGGCCAGGAATTCCTTGGTCTCCGGGAACGGCCCGTCGGTCACCACGGCCGCGGACCGCCCGTCCGAGCTGACCACGCGCGCCTCATCCGGCCAGGCCAGCCCCTGCGCGTCCACCAGTTCACCGGATTTGGCGAGCTCCTCGCCGAGTGCGCGTTGAAAGTCGATGTGTGCCTTGATCTCCTCGGGCGCCCACTCGCTGATCGGTGTATCGCAGAAGGCGGCGGGGCTGTACGTCTTGAGCAGCATGTACTTCACGGTCGTCTCCTATGTTCGGTGCTTTCACGGATAGGTCGGAGCCCGGCTCGCGATTTCGACACACTTCGGACCGCGGGGATGTGATGGTCGTCATGGGAGGTCTGTCACAACGGCAAGGAGGTGTCGGCCAGCCGATCGGGATCGACAGCCTCCCCGCCGTGGATGATCTCCTTGATCCGGTCGCCCGCATCCCAGACATTCACGTTCATCCCGGCGAGCACCCGATTCGCGGAGTCCAGCCAGAACGCCACGAATTCGCGTTTGCCCAGATCCCCGCGCACCACCACCCGCGCGGCCTGCTTGGGCGCGACATACCCCGTGTACTCCATACCCAGGTCGTATTGATCGGTGAAGAAGTACGGCAGCCGGTCGTACACGGCGGGTTTGCCGAGCATGGTGGCGGCGGCCACTTCGGGCTGATTGAGCGCATTCGCCCAGTGCTCCACCCGAATTCGCCGTTCCAGTATCGGATGCTGTTGATCGGCGATATCGCCGACGGCGACGATATCGGGATCGCTGGTGGCCAGGCTCTCGTCCACCAGGACACCGTCGCCGGTGGCCAGTCCGGCATCGACCGCCAGTTCGATATTCGGCCGTGCGCCCACCGCGACCAGCACCGCATCGGCGGGAATGAGCGTGTCATCGGCCAGTCGAACCCCGGTGGCGCGGCCCTCGGCGGTGGTGATCGCGGCGACCTTGGTGTCGCAGCGCAGGTCCACGCCGTGTTCGCGGTGCAGGTCGGCGAAGACCGCGCCCATCTCCGGTCCGAGCGCGGTTTGCAGCGGCATCGGCAGTGCTTCGAGTACGGTCACCTCGAGTCCGGCGTTGCGGGCGGCGGCGGTCACCTCGAGGCCGATCCATCCGGCGCCGATCACCACGAGTCGTGTTGCGGTGCCGAACATTTCGAGCAGCGCGAGGGAATCCTCGGCATTGCGCAGCGTGTACACCCCGGCAGCGTCGGAGCCCGGAATCGGCAGGCGTCGCGGCCGAGATCCCATGGCCAGAGCCAATTTGTCGTAGGTGATGGTCGTACCATCCGGCAGCGCAATGGTTTTCGTCGCGCGATCCACTCCGGTCACCGTGGTGCCGAGCAGTACCTCGATATGGTGATCGCGATACCACTGCGAGGGCTCCACGATCGCGTCCTCGGGCGTCTTCTTACCGAGCAGACACTCCTTCGACAGCGGTGGCCGCTCGTAAGGTAGTAACTCCTCCGCGCAGACGAGTGTCACCGTCCCGTCGAAATCATTGGCGCGCAGGGCTTGCGCGAGCTTGGCCGCAGCCAGCCCACCACCCGCTATGACGAACCTTGATGCCGTGGTCATGTGGACCTCCCTGCGCCGCCCATCCGCGGCTGCCGACGACGAAGGCTGATGATCCGACCCTAGTCCGGAACAGGTGTGCCTTGGCGGAAATAACGGCAAGAAGGTGCATTGTTGCGCTTAAGGGCGGCCATGCCCGGCCGACGATTGCGAAAGGGACTACTCGTGAGTGACACCAACAAGGACCGGGTCGATTTCTGGTTCGATCCGCTGTGCCCGTGGTGCTGGATCACCTCCCGCTGGATCCTCGAGGTCGAGCAGGTCCGCGATATCGATGTGAACTTCCATGTGATGAGCCTGTCCGTGCTCAATGAGGGCCGTGAGGGGCTGCCGCCGCAGTACGAGGAGCTGCTGAAGACCGGCTGGGGTCCGGTGCGGGTGGCCATCGCGGCGGCCCAGAAGAACGGTGACGAGGTGCTGCCCGCGCTGTACGCCGCCATGGGTACCCGGCTGCACAACCGCCGCGCCGACTACGAGACGGACGGCCCGCGCGAGGACATGCTGGCCAAGATCATCGCGGAATCCCTCGCCGAGGCGGGCCTGCCCGCCGACCTGGCCGCCGCCGCCACCAGCACCGATTACGACGAGGCGCTGCGGGTTTCGCATCACGCCGGAATGGACAAGGTCGGGCCGGATGTCGGCACCCCGACCATTCACATCAATGGCGTCGCGTTCTTCGGACCCGTGCTGTCGCGGATTCCGCGCGGTGAGGTCGCGGGCAAGGTGTGGGACGGCGCGGTCGCGCTCGCCTCCTACCCGCACTTCTTCGAGATCAAGCGCACGCGCAACGAGGATCCCGAGTTCGACTGAGTTTCGCAGGCTGGGCAGAACAATGCCGGGTCCGCCGATCGCTGCGGGCCCGGCAGGCGTTCACTGCGGGAAATATGTTGTGGTGCTGCCGTATCCACTCGGCGGCGACTGCGGATAACCGCCGTACGGTGCGGGCGGCTGCGCGGACTGCGGCGGGGCCGGGCGCAGGAACAACTGCCCGTGCTTACGGCGATCCCGCAGCGCCCACATGCGCCAGGTCAGCACCGGATGACTGGACATGGCGTTCACGATCCACACGAAGAAGCCCTTCTCCTGCGGTGCGCGATCGGCCATTTCGTCGAATCCGACAATGGTATTGAGGTATTTGCCGCCGGCCAGGGTCTGCATGGCGGTGGGCGCACCCACATGCCGGTTGCAGTAGCCGTGATTGTCGGCCGTGTACTCCTGCGCGCGAATCAGCGAATTGCCGATGATCGGCAGGAACGGGCCCAGGAACATGCCCAGCTGCCGCCAATACGACACATGCCCGGCCGCGATATGCCCCACCTCGTGCCCGATGATGAACGCCAGGGCATCGGGTTGCCGTGCTGCGCCGCCGATTTCGAACAGATCGCTGTAGACGACCACGAAGCGCCGGAAACCGTGTCCGGAGGCGAAAGCATTGATCTGCCCATTGCCGAGCACCACATACGCGTCCGGAACCGTCTGCATTCCGAAGCGCGCGGCCGCCTCCTGCACCATGCGATAACCCTCGGGGAACTGTGTCGGCGACATTTTCACGCCATTCACGCGCTGGGTCGAGTAGGTCATGCCACGCCCGATCCACAGCAGCAGCGGTGCGAACACCAGCAGCAGCACGTACTGATCCAGGCTGCCGGTCAACAGCAGCAACAACGCGAACATGTAGGCCAGCACGGTCAGCACCACCATGACCACCAGCAGCGGAATCTCCCAGCTGTGCCGGGCGGGCATACCGAACGGGGACAGACCGCGGGTCTGCTGATGCGGTGGGATCTGCGGCGGCGAATACCCCGGCTGCACAACCCATCCCGGCGGGCCCACCTGCGGATTCCAACCCGACATCCCCGTGACCGGATTCCATCCCGGATGACCGGTGCTGGCTGGAATCCCCTGCGGTGCGTTCGGCGGCTGCGACTGATCGTCGGACGTCATGGACAGAACTCTATGTGGCAGAGGGAGCGGGCCGCAGAAACAGCTTCCCGTGCCGGCTGCGATCACGCAGCGCCCACATGCGCCAGGTGTTCACCGGATGACTCGCCTGCAGATTGGTCAGCCAGACGAAGAAGCCGGTTTCGGTGAAGGCGCGATCGGCCATTTCATCGAAACCGACCAGGACACCCAGGTATTTGCCCGCGGACAGCGTGGTCATGGCTCCGGCCGCGCCGGTGAAACAGTAGCTGTAGCCGTGATTATCGGCGGTGTACTCCTGCGCGCGACTCAGTGCCGGACCGAGCACCGGCACGAATTGCATGAGCACCGTGCCGAATTGCCGCCAATACGAGGTGTGCCCCGCCGCGATATGCCCGACCTCGTGACCGATGACGAAGGCCAGCGCCTCGGGTTGCCTTGCGGCCCCGCCGATTTCGAACAGATCGCTGTTGACGACCACGAACCGCCGGAAGCCGTGACCCGCCGCGAACGCATTGATCTGACCATTGCCGAGCACCACATACGCGTCCGGGCTGTGTTTCATACCGAATCGGGTGGCGGCCTCCTGCACCATGCGATACGCGTCCGGGAATTGTGTCGGGGACATCTTGACTCCTTGCACCCGGGCCTGCCCCCACTGTGATCCGCGCAGGAACCACACCAGAATCGGCGCGAACGCCAGAATCGACAGGTACACATTGTCGGTGCCGCGCCCTACGGCGTAAACCGCGTAGGGATAAGCGAATACGGTCAGTACGACGATGATCACCAGTAGCGGAATCTCCCAGCTGTGCCGCGCGGGCAAGCCGAACGGCGACAACCCCCGCACGTGCGGATCCATCGGCATTCGCGGTGGCAGTTGCTGCGGTCGCGTCTCATCGGGCACCACCGGCCCCCATCCCGGCGGACCCGTCGCGGGATCCCATCCGGTGATCCCCGAGACGGGATTCCATGCGGGACCGCTGATCGTGTGCCGGGCAGTCAAAGTGGGCAGTCGTTCTTCGCGGTCATGGGACGGCATGGCACACCCTCGAGTCGGAGGCCGGGTAGGTGGACACCCTGTTATTCGCGCACCCGCTCACCCACCGTTAATGCCGTCCGGCAGGCCCTGAGAGAATCGCTGCCATGCGCGTATACCTGGGTGCCGACCATGCCGGCTTCGAACTGAAGAACAACGTCAAGTCCCACCTGGAGTCCCAGGGCCACGATGTCGTCGACTGCGGCGCACTCGAGTACGACGCCGTCGACGACTACCCGGCCTTCTGCATCGAGGCCGCCCGCCGCACGGTCGCCGATCCCGGCAGCCTCGGCCTGGTCTTCGGCGGCTCCGGCAACGGCGAGCAGATCGCCGCCAACAAGGTCCCCGGCGCCCGCTGCGCCCTGGCCTGGAGCGTGGAGACCGCGCAGCTGGCGCGTCAGCACAACAACGCACAGCTGATCGGCGTCGGCGGCCGCATGCACAGCACCGAAGAGGCGCTCGCCATCGTCGACGCCTTCCTGGCCGCCGAATGGTCCGACGAGGCCCGCCACCAGCGCCGCATCGACATCCTCGCCGACTACGAGAAGACCGGCATCGCCCCCGAGGTCCCCGCGTACTGACCGCTCACCCGGAATACGCTGCGCCGCCGCGAACTTGGGTCCGCGGCGGCGCCCTTATCGCCTCCAGAAAGCTGGTGATCCGTGCCCGAAGGGCATACGTTGCATCGCCTGGCCGAGCTGCATCAGCAGCGCTTGGCCGGCGCGCCGGTGCGCGTCTCCAGCCCACAGGGCCGCTTCGCCGCGGAGGCCGCACGCCTGGACGGCCAAGTCCTGGCCGGCGCCGAAGCCTGGGGCAAACACCTACTGCACCACTATGATTCGGGCCTCGTAGTCCACATCCACCTGGGCCTCTACGGCAAATTCTACGAATCCCCCGTCCCCATGCCCGCCCCCGTAGGCGAGGTCCGCATGCGCCTGATCGGCGCGGGCAACACCGGCGACCCCTACGGCGTAGACCTGCGCGGCCCCAACACCTGCGAAATCCTCCTCGACCCCGAAGTAGACGCTCTCACAGCACGTTTGGGCCCAGACCCCCTCCGCCCAGACGCCGACCCCGACCGAGCCTGGCACCGAATCAGCCGCTCCCAGCGCTCCATCGGCTCCCTCCTCATGGACCAAAAGGTCATCGCCGGGGTGGGCAATGTATATCGCGCGGAAATCCTTTTCCGCCATGGTATTTCACCGCAGCGCCCCGGCGCGAAGCTGAGTCACGAAGAGTGGCAAGCCATTTGGTCCGACCTGGTGGGCCTCATGAAGGTGGGCGTCCGCGGCGGCGTGATGGTCGTGGTTCGCCCCGAACACGACCACGGCGCACCTTCATACGCCGTGGACCGTCCCCGCACCTACGTCTACCGCCGCGCGGGCGACCCCTGCCGCCTCTGCGGCACTGCCGTCCTGTATTCGGTACTGGAGGGGCGAAACCTGTTCTGGTGCCCCACCTGTCAGCCTCGTTGAACCAGGTTGCTATTGAGGTTCGTGGCCTAGCTCTGCGGCGCGCGCACGCCATATCGCGGCCTCGTCGTCTCGTCCCTGTTGGCCGAGCAGCGTCGCGAGGTTGCAGATCGCGAACTCATCTCCTGCCGCGGCACCTTTGCGCCACCAAATCTCCGCTTCGGCGTGATCGCCATGGTCGAGGCGAAGTTTGCCGTATTCGTACATCGACGGAGCGTGCCCTCCCTCTGCCGCTTTGCGGTGCCATTGCTCGGCTTCAGCACAGTCGCCTCGACTGACCAACAGCTCTGCCAGACCATTCATAGCGTTCAGATGGCCGCCCTCCGCAGCACGCCGATACCACTGCTCGGCTTCAACGGTGTCACCCTGATTCCTGAGCAGGTCGGCGAAGTTGCTCATCCCAACCGCACTGCCTGCCGCTGCCGACGCCCGGTAGAGCGACTCGGCTTCGGCATTGTCGCCGCGCTTGCGGTACAGCGCACCGAGATTGTTCATCGCGTCGGCATGACCGGCTTCGGTTGCCTTGCGGTACCACGCTTCGGCCTCGTCATCGGGTGCGGTCAAGGCCAGATCGAACATCGCAGTCTTGTTGCCTCCTTCCGCCGCGCGCAGCCACCACTCGCGGGCCGATGCGCGCTCTCCGCGCCGATTGAGCAGGTTTCCGAGATTGGCGGCCGCGGCGATTCCCCCTTGTTCGGCTGCCCGGCGATACCACTGCTCAGCTTCCGCGATTTCGCCTCGCTCTTCGCACAGGAGTGCCAAGCTGTTCATTCCAAATACATTGCCTGCCGTTGCCGACGCCCGGTAGAGCGCCTCGGCTTCGGCATGGTCGCCGCGCGTCTCGTAGCGCCGCCCGAGGTTGTTCATCGCGTCGGCATCCCCGCCTTCAATTGCCTTGCGATACCACGATTCAGCCTCTTCATCCGCCGCGATCGTGGCCAAGTTGAACATCGCTGTGACGTTGCCTGATTCGGCAGCGCGCAGCCACCACTCGCGGGCCGCTTCGTCCTCACCCCGCTGATGGTGCAGAAATCCCACCTGGAACGTCGAATCGATGTGACCTCGTTCGGCGGCCTTGCGATACCACTGCTCGGCATCGCCATCCTCTCCCCGCTCATCGAGCAGCACGGCCAGGTTGAAGGCCGATCCGGCATGGTTGGCCTCGCCCGCATTTGCTGCCGCCCGATACCAGTGCTCGGCCTTGCCCTTGTTACCACGTCGGAAGTAATAGCCACCGATCGAGAACAGCGCCTCGGGCTCCTCCCTACCGGCTGCCCGGACAAAATCGATGGATCGTTTGCCGGTCGTCAACCACGCCTTAATTCCCACAACATCTCCATCCTGACCTGGGCGGATTCGACGCTACCGGCCCGCCAAATGCTCTTCAAGACCCCAGCATTCGGTGCACAGCGTATGTGCGGGGCGCACTTTGATGTCTCAGGGACCGGAGTGCTCGAAGGCGAGCCGCTCCATCTTGGCCGTAGCACTGTTATCCCAGGTCAGCTAGGGTGAACTTATTCGATGCTAGCCGGAGTCGGCAATGTATATCGCGCGGAAGTTCTCTTCCGCCACGGTATCTCGCCGCAGCGCCCTGGTAAGCAGCTGAGTCACCAAGAGTGGCAAGCCATCTGGTTCGACCTGGTCGATCTCATGAAGGTCGGTGTCCGCCGCGGAGTCATGGTCGTCGTCCGTCCCGAACATGACCACGGTGCACCGTCCTACGCCGCCGACCGCCCCCGGACCTATGTCTACCGGCGGGCGGGCGACCCGTGCAGATTGTGCGGGACGACGGTGCTGGCCTCGGTTCTGGAGGGCCGAAACCTGTTCTGGTGCCCCACCTGCCAGCCTGGCTGAGTGCACCGACCTCGATCTTAGGGTCTACTCGGGTATCGTGGGCGGGCCGCTCCGCGAGACGTACCCGAATGGGGCCGGTTTGGCCTGCTGTTGGCGCAAAGTCGGTGGTCAGACAGCCCAATAGGCGACTACCTTCGGGCTACCAGAGAGATGCGGAGGAAAATGTCGGACACTTCGACCGCAGGCGATTTTGGGGCTGTATTGATTGACTGGGATTCCCGCGACTTCCCGGTATTTCTCCAGACCGGGCCGGGATTCACCAAGCGCAATCGGATACCCGAGCACATGCGGCTTTCTGTCGAGGTGCTGTCTCTTGCTGAATCGTTCCCAACTGACGGTCGACGACCTCTGGTCGCATCGCCGTGCTGTGTGGCGGGTGCACTGAACCGCTTGCCTCTAGGTAGACCCAGTCGCGCTGATGAAGGTAGACGTCCTCTGTGGGTGATGGTCAGGGTTCGCCCCGGGTGCGGCACCCCGTCCTAGACCGCAGACCGCTCCCGCGCCTATGCCTACCGCCGTGTGGGCGAACCTTGCCGCCTGTGTGGCACGACCGTCCTGTATTCGGCGGCCCGTTGACTGCCCGCTGAACTGCGGGACTACCGTGAGTATGGCGGTATACTAGTGGTATGTCTGATATGACCACCATTAAGGTGCCCAAAGCCGTCCGAGATCGCCTGCTCGAGGTCGCGGCGTCGAACGGGCTAACTCTGGGGCAGGCGCTCGACCACCTGCTGGGCAAGGTCGGTGCGCGGCCGAAGCCTACTGTGGGGGGCTATCGCAGCCAGCGTCCACTTTCGGCCGAAGAGATCGACCGTGAGCTCGGCCAGGGCTTCGGGGCCTAAATGACGATAATTGTCGATACGAGTGCAATCCTCGCCTTGTTCGACGAGGCGTACGCGGAGCATAGGCAACTGGCGCAGATCATCGCTAAAGCCGATGAGCGACTTGTGGTTTCACCGATGGTTGTTGCTGAGGCGGATTACATGCTCTACACCCGGCTCGGGTCCCGCGCGGCGCACGACTTCGCCTCCGATGTGGCCGGCGGCGCGTATGACCTGGCGGCGTGGACGTCCAACCATCACGCTGCGGCTTTGACCATCCTCGACCGATACAGCCAGGACTACGTCGGCATCACGGATGCCTCGAATGTGGTTATCGCAGATCGGGAACGTACCGACCGAATTATGACGCTCGACCAGCGCCATTTTCGGACGCTGCGTCCGTTATGGGGCTTCGATAGCTTCGTTCTCTTGCCATACGATTCCTAGCCGAACCAATGTCGGCAAGGGTGAACTAATTCAATGCTAACCGGAGTCGGCAACGTCTACCGAGCCGAAGTTCTCTTCCGTCACGGCATATCCCCCCAACGCCCCGGTAAGCAGCTGAGTCACGAAGAGTGGCAAGCCATCTGGTCCGACCTGGTGGTCCTGATGAAGGTAGGCGTCCGCGAAGGCGTAATGGTCGTAGTCCACCCCGAACACGACCACGGCGCCCCCTCCTACGCCGCCGACCGCCCCCGCACCTACGTCTACCGCCGAGCCGGCGACCCCTGCCGCCTCTGCGGAACCACAGTCCTGCACTCGGTCCTGGAAGGCCGAAACCTGTTCTGGTGCCCCACCTGTCAGCCCCGCTGAATCTGCGGCGCGATCACGTCGGCGTCGGACAGAACAGGCTGCAGGTGGCGGGCGGATTCGGGGTGGACGGCTCGTCGAAATGCGCGCTGCTGACCGCGATGGCGATCAGCACGGCCAGGCCGATCACCGAGATCGAGGCGATGAGGACGATCAGCCAATTCAGGCGCGGGAAGGTAAAGGTTTCGGTGCCGTCGTCCAGCACGAGGAACAGCACCGCGGCGCTGCCCGATGATCGAGCCAGCTGAGACAATAGGGCACCGCGCCACCAGCTTTGGGACTTCCCGGACACGAGCTCGATCCAAACGTCGTTGTAATGATCGACAATGCCCAGGCTACGCGTTACCTGCGACAATAGCTTTGAGCTATATAACCGATCCCGTCACGGGACAGCACGTTCCGGTCTTGATCCGAGATCGAAGCGCCGACTCGATCACGCGGCGCCCACCGGTCTCGATCAGCTACGGCACCCCGAGTACGTGGCGAATGTCCGCGCGGTGGCGGAGTTGCGGGACAGGATGCACCGACTGGGTCGCGGACCGGTATAGAAGTGACCATGACTCGCATCGGCGTCACCGGGCACATGAACATCACCGCGGAGTCGGTCTCACTGGTCTACGCGGAGATCGCCCGCCTGCTCGCCGAGGCGGGCGATCCGGCAGAACTGGTCGGTGTCAGCTGTATCGCGCGCGGAGCCGACAGCATATTCGCCCAAGCCGTGCTTGATGCCGGTGGACGACTGGAAGTTGTTCTACCGTCGCGTAATTACCGGCAGCGCAAGGTCAAGCCGGACCATGCCGAACTATTCGACACCTTGATATCCCGCGCGGATACCGTGCACGTGATGGAGTTCGACGACGCCGGCAAGGAAGCCTACGAAGCAGCCAACGCGGCCGTCGTCGGAACGTGTGACCGGCTGATCGCGGTTTGGGACGGTCAGCCCAGCGAGCAGGGCGGCACCGGCACAGTCGTAGAACTCGCCAGAGACAACAACCTTCCTGTCGATATCGTCTGGCCCGACGGCGCGGCTCGCAGCTGAAAAACAGCCTCGCTGAACCTACTGCGCGGCAAGGAGTTCGGCGGCTGCTGGAGACAAGGGGCGGTGGTAATGGAAATCTCCTCGAGTCGGCTTCGCCGCAAACCCGGCATCTGCGAACTGTTTATATTTCACATATGCGCGAGCTGGACGCCGATATTTCAGGTATCGGCCAGTCCGCTCAACGCGGCCTCGTACGCGAGCCTGTTCATCGGGAGGATTTCACTCAATCGGGCAAGGAAAGCGTCAGCGGCGCCACATAGTGCGACGGTCAATTCCGATTCATCCACGGATACCTTGCGCTGCTTGATGGTTCCACTTTCCAGCGTCACGAGAACGCGGCCTCCGCCTGTCCGGCGAAAAGACAGATCTATCGGCTGATCCGGGAATGAAGTGTCGCTCTCGCCGTTGGTGCGGAGATCGCGTATCGCATCGACGATGTACGCCCAGAGCTGATCGACGTCGTCCCACAGCGTCTTGTCGAGGATGGTGACTCCGTTGATCTTCAAATCGATGGCGCCCTCCACGTGACGGGGATTCGAAGGTGCGAAGTCGACTTCTCCCAGTGGCACGAACGCGCCGTCCGAATCCTTCAGGTACGAGATCACGCTGATCATTCGTTCTTCCATCGCTCGAGCGCCAATTCTTCGTCCCATCCATGCCCGAACTCGTCCGGTGGCCATCGTTGGCGTTGTTGGGGAGGCTGCCCGTCCATCGTGCCCAAGGTTCGGACTTTTCCGTAGCCTGGATGGGTGGATGCTGTGCGGCTCGAGCCCGGGGTGGAGTGGGATTTCGCGGTTCCGGGGGAGGGCGGGCCGTCGGGGGCCGCGATCATCGGTTACCGCGATGTGGGGGGCTCGGGGTTGGATCTTCGGGTGGCCGGGACGGCGGCGATCACCGTGGTGATCGGATTCGGGGATAGTGAGGTGATCGTCGAGGATGCTGTCGGGCGGCGGGCGCTCGGGGGGTTCGTGGTCGGGCTGCCTGTCGAAGCTATGCGGGTTCGTAGTGAGCGGGCGGAGTGTGTCGAGGTTCGGTTGTCGCCCGTGCGGGCTTATTCGCTGTTAGGTGTTGCCCCAAGCGATTTCGGGCGGGGTGCGGTCGCGCTGGAGGATCTCTGGGGAGGGCGGGCTCGGCTGTTGCGGGAGCAACTTGCGGCCGGCCGGACTTGGGATGAGCGGTTCGCGGTGACGAAATCGTTTCTGGCGCAGTGTGATAGGTCGATGCGGACGCCTGATCCGGAGGTGTTGCACGGGTGGGATCGGATTGTCGCCTCCGGTGGGCAGGTGCGGATCGGGGCGATCGCGGAATCTGTTGGCTGGAGTCGTAAGCGGTTGGGGGCGCGGTTCGAATCGCAGATCGGGTTGACACCCAAGCGGGCGGCGATGCTGGTTCGATTCCGCTCTGCGGTAGATGGTTTGGTGGCGGGGCGGGCTGCCGCCGATGTCGCGATGGAGTGTGGGTACACGGATCAGGCTCATCTGTGCCGTGATGTGTCGATATTCGCGGACCACACGCCGGGGGCGCTGCGGGCACACTATCTGCCGCCGATCGCCCGGCAGCGGCATCGGGCGTGGGGAGAATTTTTCCAATACGGGGCGGAACCCGTCGGTCGATAGTCGTTCCATGACCAATACCCTTGACCCAGCGAAGCTACAGACCGCCCTGGAGACCCTGCATCGCGCGGGCATGCCCGGAGTCTTCGCCGAAATACGCGATAGCAGCCAAACCTGGTGTGGCGCAGCCGGAGTCGCCGATCTCGCCACCGGACGGCCAGTCGCCGCCGATATGCGACACCGCGTCGGCAGCATCACCAAAACGTTCACCGCGGCCGCCGTACTGCGGCAGGTCGACAGTGGCGCAATAGATCTCGACACACCGATCGGCCACTACCTGCCCCGGCTGGTTCCCGGCGAACGAGGTGCGGCGATCACCGTACGCATGCTGATCAACCACACCAGCGGCCTCGCCGAGTACCTCCCGCACGCCTACCCTTCCCTCGCGGCCTTTCCCGTCCTGGCGAAAACGACGCCGCAAAGCTTGGATGACAACCGGTTCACCAGGTTTCACGCCACCGAGCTGATCGCGATGGGCGTCGCGGCTCCCGCCACCGGAACCCCGGGTGGCGCACCCGGGGTGTACTCGAACACCAATTACCTACTCCTGTGCGAACTGCTGGAGTCGGTGGCCGGTACCTCGGCGGAGAAATACATCACCAGCGACATCATCGAGCGAGCCGGGTTGCGGGACACCGGTTTTCCGGACGGAACGGAGATCGACGGCCCGCACTCCCTGCACTACGAGTCCTGGTTCGGCATGATCGACCCGCCACGCGACTACAGCGTTTTCGACATGTCCTGGGTGGGTCCGTCGGCATCGCTGATATCGACCGTCGCCGACCTGAACCGTTTCTTCGGCCTGCTGCTGGCCGGTGAGATCATCAGCCGATCGTCGCTGGCCGAGATGCAACGCACCGTGCCGGTCATCTCGTTCGAGGGCAAGACCATCGAGTACGGTCTCGGCCTGCACAAGTTGACGGTGCCCCATCACGGAATCTTCTGGGGCCATGACGGTTCCGTCTGGGGCGGCGGCGCGATATCCATGACCAGCGCCGACGGCAATCGTCAAATGTCCATCGCGGTGAACCTGCAGCGCTGGAATCAACTCGATGCCGTGGGAAGGCCGCAACCCCATCCCATCGACCACGCCCTGCAAGCTCTCATCCAGCTGGCGCTGTGTGGTTGAACCTGTCACGCGGTGGCGCGGCCCGCTTGTATCGAGTGAATAGCCGCGATGATGCCCTTCCTGTCGTAGCTGTTGACGGGCAGGGTGCCGCCGTGGGCGTGGCGGACAATGCCGTCTGGGTCGACCAGCAGGGTGCCCGACTGCTGCATCGTGCCGAATAGCTTGCGGCTCAATCCGATCGACTCATGTGGGCGCGCGGACGCACCGACCAGGACCCGGAACGGTATGTCGTGCCTGGTCTTCCATGCCGCTCCGGTCTCGCGGTCCTCCGGCACCGCTACGCAAACCTGGATGTTGTTGTCGGCGAACTCATTTTGTCGCGCGATGAGATCGCGGACATGCCGGTTGCAGATCGGACACGACGTCGACCGCATGAAATACAGCAGAACGGAGTGCGTGCCCCGATAATCGGACAGCCGCCAAACCTGGCCGGCGGTGTCTTCGAATTCCATTCTCGGCGCGCGGGATCCGGATGTGAGCATGGTGCGGCTTCCTTCGATTCGAAGCGGGGGAGTGGGATTACCGAGTGGGGACGAGGCTGTCCCGGACTGCGCTGCGAGCACGATGCAGCTGCGATTTCATTGCCGCAGTGCTCAATCCGAGCGCGTCGGCCGTAGCGCGCCCGGAGTAGCCGAGCACATCGCGCATGATCAGCACTCGGCGCTGCACCATGGGCAATTCGGTGATCGCCTGCGTGAGTTGTTCAGCGTCCAGGCGGCGCAGGACTTCATCCTCGGCGGAGGCGGCGAAGTCGATGCCGCCCAGCTCGGCTCGGGGCGCGAGCGCGGCCCGGGCGCGGCGCAGACATTCGTTGCGCACGATCCGAAACATCCACGAGGCGATTGCGCTTGTGGCGCGCAGGGTTCCGATCTTGCGATACAGGATGATCAACGCCTCCTGCGCGGCGTCTTCGGCGTCGTCGGAGGAGGCGCACAGGTGGTGCGCGAAGCGCCGCACATGCGGATGCGCTCCGTGTACCACCGCGGCGATCGCCTCACGGTCGCCGTGCTGAGCCGCCTCGACGAGCCGCGCACCGGCCCAGCTCCCCGCGTCAGGGGCGGTCCTTCGTTCTGATTCGACTGTCACCACTATAAGAGCGTGCGCGATCGAAAAGGATTCGAACCGATTACCCCACGGCGACGGCGCGGGTCCGGATCCTGAACAACCGCGCTACGCCGGCGCCGATCAGAATGGCCGTGGCGATGACGTACGCGTCACCCGGAATGTGCTGCCACCAGGACCAATTCAGTTCCTGATGTCTCCCGTTGGGGACGATTCCGGGGCCGATCAGGAATACCGCCGCGAATACGGCAATGGTCGTGACGAGAGCCGAATTCGATTTGGTGGTCGACCATGCGATGGCGGCGACCAGCGCGGGACCCGCCCACACCCAGTGGTGGGTCCACGACACCGGGGAGATCAGCAGCAGCACAGCCGCGTTCACGAACAGGGCGGTGACGGACAGGATCGTCACCGTGCTGGTGTCCGCATGCTGGGTTCGCTCGACGGTGAACAGATGTCGCATCAAGGCCGCGCCCGCAAATACGACAACCATGCCGATGCCCAGCCATACCGCGACCGCCGGAGTGTGCGTCAACCCGAGGCGGAACACCATGCCCTTGATGGACTGATTGCCGACATAGTCGGGCGAGCCGATCCGATTGGTGTCGCCGACCGCGTGCAGCCAGTAGTCCTTGGATTCCTGCGGGAACAGTACGAACAGCGACAGCACGACCGTCGCGGCCGTGGCCGCCGAGGTGGCCGCGGCTTTCCAGTCCTTGCGGATCAGGAAGTAGAGCACGAAGGCCGCGGGCGTCAGTTTCGTCACCGCGGCGATACCGACCAGTACTCCGCGCGGCCAGCGGGGCTTCTCGGTCAGGCAGTCGAGCGCGACCGCCGCCATCAGCACGAGGTTGATCTGCCCGAACCACAAGGTGGTTCGCACCGGTTCGATGGCCAGCAGCACCACGACGGCGGTGGTGGTGAGCGCGGCTTTCGCACTCAGGTCCAGGTCCGGCCGGACCCGGGCCAGCACCAGCCAGATCGTCACCCCGAGGCAGCTCAGCGAGCTCGCGGTGATCAGCACTTCCGCCAGCCACAGCGGCATCACCGCCAACGGGATCATGAATATGGCCGCGGACGGTGGATAGGTGAACGGCAGATCGGTGTGCCCGGCCACCGGCAGTGTCGGACCGTACAGCGCGGAGCCGTGATGCAGCCAGGACCGGGTGACCACCCGATACACCTGCAGATCGAGGAATCCGTGCAGTTTGGAGAAGATCAACGCGATCGACACCGAGACCAGAATTCCGACCACGACCGGAAGCCCGATGACAAATCTTCGATTGTCCGATTTCGGTATACGCAGCAAGCCGCGCTGCCCCGCCCGCGTCGTGATCATCAAGCAGACACTAACCTTTCGGCTTTCGCGCAAGTTGTCCGGATTGCCTTGTGGGAGTGGCTGTTCGATGGCCGAACCAGGAGCCGTAGAAGACGAATGTAACCGCAGCGAGCGAACCCAGGATGGCGAAGCCGGCGGGCAACGGATACTCCGCCATGGTCGTGGCGAGGAAACGATAGGACAGCAACAATCCGGCTAGTACCGCCGCGCCGAACGACACGATCAGCACGCGACCGCGATCCCAGCCGCGCTCCGGATCGCGCAATGCCGACTCCACCGTCATACACAGCACCGCGCCCGCGACCAGATCGCAGCCGTAGTGATAGCCGAAACCCAGCGTCGCCAGCAACGTGCACACCAGCCACGCCGCCCCCGCCCAGCGCAGCCAGCGCGGTGCGTCCCGGGTGTGGATGAACAGCGCTGTCGCCCACGCGGTATGCATCGACGGCATACAGTTCCGCGCGGTCACCGCATCGAAGAGCATCGGCTGCGGCGCGAAATTCCAGGCGGGCAGCGTATGCGGCCAATCGGCGAGTTGCAGCCCGTGCCCCAGCGGACCATAGGCGAAGACCGGACCGACCACCGGGAACAGCACATACCCGAGCGGGCCGATCACACCCAGCGCCAGGAAGGTGCGCAACAGGCTGTGCCGCGGCCACGGCTCGGTCGTCACATTGCGCAACTGCCACACCGCCACCGCCATCGCCGCCACCGGCAGCTGGATGTACACCACGTGCAGCACATTCGCCGGGATCGGACCCAGACCGTCCAGGGCCCGGCCCACCAGCCACGCCGGTTCGCCCAGCGCTCTGTCCGCGAGTTCGACGTACCGGTCCAGCACCTGCGGCCCATTGACAATGCTGACCATCAGCCAGGTATCGGCAACCTTCGAGGCCATGATCAACAGGACACCGAACGCGATGGCGTGCAAGGCGGTTCGCCGCGGCCGACCCTGCCAGCGGGACACGGTCACCGCCAAGGCCGTCAGCGCGAGGGTGGGACCGGTGCCGATGGACACATGCCACCCGCACATCGCCTGTATGGCGAGTGCCAGCAGATCCAGCACCGCCGCCGCGCTCAGGCTCGTGATCCGCGTGCGTGCGGGCACTCCGACGCAGGCCAGCCCCAACCCCGCCCACGACACGAATGCCGACTGCGGATTCAGCAGGTAGTCGGCGAGCAGACTCCGCAGCGGACCCATGGTTTCGTGCGTCGACGCCCACACCTGGGTGACGATCAGCAGCACCGCCGCCGCGAGTAATCCGGCCACGGGTATGAGTCGAGAACCGAGCCCGCCGCCGACCGACGAGCCGGGATCATTCACCTCGTGGTCGACCAGCACTGTAAATCGATAACACAGGGCAAACGGAGGCACAACTTCCGGTTACTGGAAGGCGGGCCAGGCAAACGTGCAGGAAACAAAGATCTTGTGTGATCGAGCCGCTCGAGCCGCCTTCTCGATGGGCCCGCTCGCCGGCCGTCTCGCGGCGGTGGGCGAACGGGTTGATCCGCCGACACCAACGCCACATCGCGCCCCCGCGCTCCCCGCTGCGCAGCTCGACCCCGCCGCCTCGGTCCAGCCGATCGAAGTCAGCGGCGTCCTTCGCCGAGCGTGCACCTACTGCGGCTCAACACGACATATCTCCACCATGGGTGCACGCTCGGCGAGCGCCCTGCCGGTCGGTAGGTGGCGGGGTTAGAAGCCGCCGCCGTCGAAACCGTCGAAGCCACCGAAATCGCCGTAGTCGCCGAAATCACTGCCGCCCAGGTCGGATCGAGGGTCGGCGAAGCCCGCATCGGAATAGCCCGGGTCGCCGGAGTCGTAGCCCGGGTCACCGTAGTTCTGATCGCCGGAGTCGTAGCCTTGATCGCCCGCGCTCGCACCGGAGCCTTGCTGGCCGGAGTCGCTGCTCTGATTGCCCGAGTCGCCGCCAGTGTCGCCGGCGTCGAGGCCCGCTTGATAGCCGTCGCCATAGCCGCTCTCGAATGCCGCAGCGTCATAACCGATTCCGGACATTCCGGTGAAGAGAGCATCGAACAGCAGGACCGAGCCGACGCCCCACACTCCGGCGACCAAGGCTGTGCGCCACCAGGGTTCGGAGTACCAACCGGCCGGGACGGGTCGGCCCGCGACTCGACCACCGGGGTAGTAGTTGGGAGTCTGCGCCGAAGGATCGGGCGAGGCTTCGATACGTCGGCCGTTGTAATCGACGGTGCGGTCCTCGGTGACCTTGCCCGCGCTGCGCTGCCCATCGAGTTCGGGGACGGCGGGGCCGAGGTCCATGCCCATGGCCGAGCGGGCGGCGCGCACGTAGTAGAGCCCTTCGAGCGCGGTCTCCTTCGCCAGTCGCGCCTGCGCCGGTGTGCTCGCCTGTTCGATCTGCGATCCGGCGGCATTGAATCGCTCGCCCGCGTCCGCGAGGGCCTGCCGGGAGGGTTCGTCACTGCCGGTCAGGTTGTACACCTGCCCGCCGAGGCGCTCTATGACACGCCTGGCATCGGCTCTGGCATCGGCGAGTTGGGTATTCGCGCGGGTTTGCCGACCGCGGCTGACGAACAGCACCGCCAGCAGCACGACCACCATGAGAACGAGTAGTACGACAACCGTAGCCACGTCACCACCCTACGCGGCACCAATTGCTGAGCGGTTGCTGTGGCGCGGGTCGCTCAGCCTGCTACTGCTGCGAATCTTCCGGCAGTAGGCGCTGAGTCGACCTCCTCTGGGTCGAGCTCGGAAACCGCGAATTGGCGCTTGCCCGCCGTCTTGGCCGAGTACATGGCGCGGTCGGCGCTGCGAAGCAGATCGGCGAAATCGCAATCCCGGCCGGGCGGGCAGAAGGCGGTGCCTACACTGGCCGAGGCCGGGACGGGTCCCGCCGCCGTATGTACGGGTTCGCACAGCGCCGCCAGCACCCGCATGGCCAGCTCGCCCAGCGAATTGCGGCGCACGGGCAGCGCGACCACGAATTCGTCACCGCCGTAACGGGATATGACCGTTTCGGCCGGACATGCCGAGCGCAGCCGCTGGGCAATGGTGACCAGCACCTCATCGCCGACCGAATGCCCGTACCCGTCATTGATCTGCTTGAAATCGTCGAGATCGATGAGCAGCAATCCGACACCGCGCGCCGGATCGGTCGACATCATCCGCACCCGCTCCTTGAGCAGTGAGCGGTTGGCCAGATCGGTCAGCGCGTCATGGGTGGCCTCATGCCGCAGCCTGGTCTGCAGTGCCGCGATCTCCTGCACCCGCACCGAGACCGCCTCGGAGAGGCTGCGCTCCTGCTGTGCCAGGGCCCGCTGCTGCAGCGCCTCGGCATAACTGTCGATGGCCTGGCTGGCGATGAACGGCCACCGGGTGGCGATCAGCGATCCCGGTTCGCCCGGTGCGAGCCCGAGCAGTGCGCGACTGGCGGGCGCGAGCATGCGGGTGCGTTCGAACGGTGCTTCGGCGAGCCGCCGCCCGATGGCACGGGCCGCGGGCACCGGAAACGGTTCGGACCCGGCCAATTCCAGTAGCTCACCGATGATGCGGCCGAATATCCGCTCCATATCGTCGGGTTCGAGTGCGGGCACGATGGAACCGGCTCCGCCGGGATGCGCGGCCCGCGCCCATTCCCGGACGGTGGCCGTCACGACGGCGTTGGTTCGCGTGTCGATTCGGATGGGCATATCCGCTCACCCTGCGAACGTGATGTCTGGCCCGGCGCAGCCGGTGCCGGCGGTACCAGCGGCCGCGCCGGTATTGCCCTTCGGATCGAACTCACTAACTCGCGGTTGGCATGTGTGGTGCACGCTCACCGCCCCCTTTCCAGATACCCCCGTCCGGACAAAAAGGATCCTAGCAAGCCACTCGGCATCGAAAGCCGCTGTTTCAGAACGGGTTCCCGACACCTCGCGAATGGCGATCGGAAGTGTGATCGCTGCGGCGGGCTCGGTGTTACAACCAATTTCCGCGAGTCTCCCCGACGCGCCGAACGCCCGCCCGACCTGCCCGAATCCAGCCCGATTGGCATTGCATGAGTGAGATTAGGTACAGTGCTCAACGCATGCACCGGTACTCCGGACGCTGCACGCGGGTGTAGTTCAATGGTAGAACTTCAGCCTTCCAAGCTGATAGCGCGGGTTCGATTCCCGTCACCCGCTCTTCCCGAGAAGGGCCTCTGACCGGCAGGGGCCCTTCTTCTGTCTCCGATGGAAGTCGCAACCGCGGCCGATGATCTCGACGAATCGTGTCGCAGGCCGGATATCAATTCCGTACGGCCGTAACGCAATTCGCCGGGCGATCGAGCCGAACCCGCTGTGGCGCTACAGGGCATCCTCGACACGGTCCGTCACGGGGGGAAGGTCGACGGCGACCGGCCCCAGGAGACCCCTCCACACCTGGACGCCGATCGCGGCCGACCCGGGGGAAGGGCTTCGTCGTGAATCCATCGATAGTGATGTACATCTCTTCCGCCTATGCGGGTTTCCGTGCATTAGTGCAGGTCGCCTGCGTGATCAACAGTCAAGCAGCCCATTTGCGGCCGGAGCAAGCACTTGGCCTACCCGACTTCACGTGTAGCGCCGCAAGGCGTACCCCTGATGATGTGTAGCTGAACCCGTTGCCCCCGAGGAGTTTTCGTTGGACCCAAAGGATTTCGCGGAGCCGACCCTGGCGGCCTTCGTAAAACACCTTCGAAGGGACCGGGGGCTGACTCAGGTGCAGCTCTCACTCGAAGTACACAAGGGGCGCCGCTACATCGAGAAGTTGGAGCAGGGCACCGATGATGTCAGCGACGATGTGCTCCACGACCTCACAAATGCGCTGCGGCTCAACGATCATGAGCGTGCTCATCTGAAGGCATTGGCCGGCCGTCCTTCGAGGGGGCTGAACGAGGTCGCAGCGGTTGATGACATCGCGATCCTGATCGAAAGACTCGCTCCGATGCCCGCCGCTTGGCTGGTCGACTGGCGCATCGAGGCCCTCAATGACGGCTATCGGGAGTTGATGCCCGGATTGGCCGAGGCGCGGAGTCTGCCGCACTGGCTGTTCAACGATGCCCGATCGCATTTGGTGCTGCCCGACTGGCAGTTGGAAGCCGCTGTCGTCACCGGCCTGATGCGCCACCTGCTCGCTGTCGCCGGAGGTCGGGGCAGTACCGGAGATGTCGTCCGCGAGCTGCTCGTAGTACCCGAGTTTCGCAGGCTCTGGGAGTCGGGTGTCGTCTATACCCGCCGTCCCTACGAGAACAGGCGGGTCTGGATGCCGCGAACGGGCACCATGCGGGTTATCCGGGAATCCTTGATTCCGGTGAGCACCGTCGGACTGCTGATCATCGGATTCCCGGTCGCCGGAATCGCCTAATTCGTCAGTCCGCCAAGGAATTCGCGGATCAGCGGCGTCACCAGTTGCGGGTGCGTCCAGTTGCAGATGTGCGTGACGCTGTCGGCGACGATCGTCTCGAATCGCGCCGGACCGCCGAGCCCATCGGCCAAATCCTGCATTCGCGCGGGGGAGAACGCCTGGTCTCCGAGCCCCCGGATCAGCAGTGCGGGTGCGGTGATATCCCCGATCAGCGAGGACAGATCCTCGCGGTCGATCAGGCACCGCGCGGCGAGCGCGAGTCGGGTGGGGTCACTGGCACACCACTTTTCGATCCACGCGCGTTGATGCTCGTCCCGATCGCCGCCGATCATGACCGGTGCCATCGTGAGTGCCATGGTCTCGATCGGGACCGCGCGCTCGACCCAGTTGCGAACGATCACCTGTTCGTAGCCCGCGCGCTCCTTCTCGGTATAAGCATCCGCGCCGGTGCCGATGAGAACCAGGCCACGGGTCCGGCCCGGCTGCAGCAGGGCCATTCGCTGAGCCGTGAATCCGCCTTGGCTCAACCCTCCGACGACGATCCGGTCGAGCCCGAGAGCGTCGGCGACCTGCCAGCAGTCCCATGCGAGCCGCCAGAAGTCGAACGACACGCCAGGCGCCTGCTCGGTGAGCCCGTGGCCGCGAGCATCCACCGCGATCACCCGGTACTCGTCGGCGAGCGCCTCGAGCTGGGGCCGCCACATCTCGGCGTCCATGAAGAACCCATGTCCGAGCATCAGGGTGGGGCCATCGGTTCCCGTATCGAGGTAGTGGACCTTTGTCCCGTCGTCCACGGTCAAAAACGGCATGGCGGCGCTCCCCATCGCTAGGTTGTGTGCGCGAACATACCCGACCGCTGTAACCGGTTCTAGCCGTCGCCTTCTCGGACCGGCCGCTCAGACCGCCGATTTGGCGATGGCAGCAGTAGCCAATTACTGTAGCCGGTGGAACGGTGCGAGGATTCGACTCCTGTCACCCGCCCTTCTCCCGTTCATAGGGAGCATCGGCCGTCAGGGTCGTATCAGGTAACGGGGTGTAGCGCAGCTTGGTAGCGCATCCGCTTTGGGAGCGGAGGGTCGCAGGTTCAAATCCTGTCACCCCGACCACAATTCGAATCAAACCCCCAGGTGACGGGGGTTTTCTTGTATCTGCACCAAAATCGTCGAATCGCTGAATCAGTCCTCGTCATGTCTCTGTTCAAACGCAATCGAGATGGCATGTGGGTAGGCCAGATTGAGCTCGAACGCGGACCTGACGGCAAGCGGCGCAAATCGCAGCCCGTGTACTCGGCCGACCGCGCCGAGGCGGTGAAGAAACTGGAGAAGCTGAAGGAAGAAGTAGAGAAGGGCGTCGAGCAGAAAGACCGCCGCCTCACGGTGAAGGTTTACATCGAGACATGGATCGAGGATGTCACGAAAACCCGTCTGCGCCCCCATGTCTGGCGCTCGTACCGGTCGGCGATCCGTACACGCATCGTGCCGTCCATCGATGGCAGGCGGCTGGAAGCGCTCTCGCCCGACGACGTTCGGAACATGCACAAGTGGATCCTCGCGGCCAGCAACGGCCGCGGCGGTACCTACACCACCAGGTCGGTGGAGGAGGCGCACAACGTCCTGAGCGCGGCACTGACCGACGCGGTATCCGATGGCAAGACACATCGGAATGTATGCGAGTTGGTGAGCAAGCCGCAGGTGCTCTCAGGTAGCCACGGTGTGCTCAGCGCAGCCCAGGCGCGCGAGGTATTGCTGGCGGCCATGCGCGACAACGACGCCATGGTGACCCGATGGGCGGCTGGGCTCATGCTCGGCGGCCGGCAGGGCGAGCTGCTCGGGTTGCAGTGGGACCGTGTCGATTTGGAGAAAGGCACGCTGGATCTGGCGTGGCAGCTGGAATGGTTGCCGATGCATAAGGGCGCGAAGGCCGACGACCCGAAGCGCTTTGACGTGCGCCCCGGTTTCGAGCACACCCCACTGTGGCGCGGCGCGGCACTCACCCGGCCGAAAACCACGCTGTCGCAGCGGATTATCCCTATCCCCGCACCACTGGCGGCAATCTTGACCGAGCACCGCAAACACGCACCTGCGAACCCGTGGAATCTGGTGTGGGTGACAGTGCCGACCGAGAAATCGAGGCGCAAGATCTCGACGCCGGTATCGGACAACGCGGACCGCGACGGATGGGCGGCAGCGCTGGCCCGCGCTGGCGCACCGAAGGTGAAGGTGCACGCCATGCGGGACACCACCGTGACCCTCCTCATGGAGGCAGGAGTAGACGCCAGGATCATTCAGGCGATCCTTGGGCACTCGAATGTGGTCACCACACGCGGCTATCAGCACGTCGACCTCGCGGCGGCACGCAAGTCGCTGGGCAACCTGGACGCGCTGCTGGCGCCGACCTGAAGCTCGCCCGAGAGGCCCTCGGAAACCTCGACGGCCTGCTGTCACTGGAGTAGTCACGAGGGAGCTACGCCTTCTGGGGTGCATGACAACGGCGACGGCACCGCGACCACCGTTGATGCTGGTGCCGAACGTCGTTGGGACTTACCAGATTACGGGCGGAATTCCCCGGTTGCGTGGGAGCGCAGAGCGGGGGCGGTCCAGGTAATGATCACGCCTGTTCCCTTCACCCGGCAGTCGAAGCTCGCGCCTTCATCGACTGGTGTGGCGACCGCGTGCGCGTCCATCCCGTTGCTCGGGACGACCGAGACCGTGGTTGTACCGATCGGTTGCAGAGTAATCATCACTGCTTTCGAGCCGCTGGAGTTCTCGAACCGGTATGTGTCGGCATCGAGATGCGACACACTCCTGGGAGGCGGGAGTCGGAATCATCGGTGCCATGGCCGCCACCGGTCGAGTGCGTCGTTGACGTGGACGACCTCGGCGGGCGTGATGTGCCGCAACCGGATTCGGAGCGTCTGTACGTCGACCCAGAGTTCCTCGGCCAGCCCATACGGGTCGCCGGGCGACGCCCACATTAGGGCCTCAGTGAGGGCGGCCAGCAGGATGAGCCGTTTTGCCGCAATGATGCTGACGATTCGCTCTTCAAGGACGGCAAGCCGCGGCCAGCGCAGCGACCGTAACAAGCAGGGCAGCAGTTGTTTTCATTTGGAATCCCCTCGGTTGCTGGCGGTCACACTACCGCGCGATGCGCGGGCCGCCCAGCGTAAGAAACGCGAAGGCCCCCGACCGGAACGGTCGAGGGCCTCGCCGATCGCCTATTCGGGCTCTCGCGGTTCGTAATTGCCGTAGGTGCGCGGCCCGGGTGCTGCGGCAGCGCTTAGCTCTTCCGCCGCGCCGTGCAGCGCCCGCATGACGGGGTGCTCCATCGGCGCGTGGTCATACTCGCCCGCACCCCGAAGATACGGCCACGCCTCCTCCATGATGGCTTGGATTCGGTCGCACAGTTCCTGTGCTTTTGCTCGTTCCAGCACGGGGGGTGTGTTTGGTTCCGTCGGCATAACCTGGCTCCTATCGCCGGTTCTCGCACGTGGTGACCGTTTTCGTGTCCGAGTGCTCGTCGTAGCTGAACGGCCCTTTGCTGTCCGTGCCTCGGATCCGGACGGTCATGCGCCAAGTCCCGTTGTAGCAGGCGGCACTCACCTTGTAGTCGACTTCAGGGTTCGGAATATCGGTATACGGGTTGGAGATTGACCCGACCATCCACTGGCCACCGTCCTGATACTCGAGCGCCAACGTGCCCACGTGCTCACTCGGTGGCGTGGTGCAACTGGCTTTGCCGTAGCTCTCGATCGACGGAGGCAGCACAGTCGGGTAGCTGTAGGTGAAGCTGAAAGAGCACCAGTTGACGCCCGGCCACGCCTCTGCGGTCCCTGTGTTGATCACCGAGGCGGTGCCGATAGCGATGACGGCAGCGACGCAGGCTCTAAATGTGTTTCGTAACAAGGCATTTCACCTTATCTAGTTGTTATTCTCTTGTTCGGAATTCCAATTCCGCAGCGCAGTAAGGAATCTCGTGATTGCAGCGGGGTCGGTAATGTGGGTCGGGCTACGGGCTACGGGTCGCTTCCCGACCCGCTGTGGAAGCTGCCCCCGGGCGGTGAACCCGGGGGCGGGTCGAACCTGATCCTGCATAGCGGCCTATCTATCGGCGGTAGGCTTTCCAGTCGTCCTTGCCGTCGTCGTCGGCGTTGACCGGCACGTTCCAGTTGTCGTGCGAGCCGCCGTGTTGGCCCGGATTCAGAATCTCGTTCACTTACTCACCCCCGCTCTGTTCTCGGGCTTCGCTATGGGAAGCGGTGGGATGAACCACCTGGCTTCGGTGTGTTCGGAATCCCCGCAGATCACATCGGCCGCCTGTACCAGCGGCACCGGAGCCTGTGCACCGTCGAAGTGTTCGACGCTGGGCACGATCACCGCATCCACATGCAAGTGACGGGTCACGTTCACCAGGCGCGCGGTCATGTCGTCGGTCTGCGGTGCGAACACCACGATTCTCAACAGCGCGTATCCGAGTCGTTTCGCGAGGCGGCGAATACGCCTCTTGTCCCATTCGAGTTGCGGCCCAGACACATCGGCGCGCAAATATCCGATCGCGGTCGGGTCGGCGTTCACGATGTCGCCGCCGGCGGTTCGGGGACGAACTGCCCCAGGCGGCGACTATTCGCCAACCGGCCCAGGTCGCTGATCTCGTAAGTTGCCGGGCGACTACCCCGGCCGACGGTGAGGCCGTCGTATGTCATCTTGTACAGCGCGTTGCGGACCGTGGTCTCGGTCAAACCGGTGACCGCTACCAGTCGCTGCACGGTGAGCTGCTCAGCAGCAAGCGCGGTAAGGATCTTCGTCTCCGATTCGCTCAATGCCATTGCGGCGACCGCCATCCGATGACGGCGGGAACGGCGCGCGCGCGTTCTGCCGCTAGCCGCGCCTGAATCTTGTTGACTGTCAGATGGTCTCGGTCAAAATGAGCGCGGCTGACACTGCGGAATGTGGCCGTTGCGGCGAGCAGGACTAGCGCGAGCGCGGCTATCAGGACGATGATTTCCATATCGGGTGCCTCCCGGTCCCTGGACGGTCGTGGAGTGCACCCGATGCCGAGGGTTTACCGACTAGCGCGTCGCGGTGGTAGTGCGGTTCCTCCCGGCACCGGGGCTGGGTTTCAGTGCACTGCAGTGCGATCAACGCCGGAAGGCGCGCAGCGCGGGCGGGTGTGTGCAGAAGGGGCGTGCACAATCGGCGATTCATAGCGTGTCTGTGTCATACCTGCGAAAATTCCGACATGGGACGCCGTCCGAAGCAACCGAATCGCCAGCTTGAGGAGCTGCTCGAGGAAGCTGGCGGCATTCGAAAGCCACTGGCCCGCCGGGTCGTTGAACGAGGTCGCGCTCGCGGTCTCAAGCTCAAGTACGACCACAGCTCGGTCGGTCGCTGGCTTTCAGGTGAGCAACCGCAATCGCCCGGGCCTGAGTTGATCGCGGAAGTCCTTACGGAGCTACTCGGTCGCAAAGTCACACCCGCCATGTGCGGAATGGCCAGCGGACACGACGCCTCGGCAGATCTCGGCCTCGACTTCTCGCTTAGCCTCTCCGGAGCGGTCAACGCCGCTACGGCACTGTGGCGCAGCGACGTTGAGCACCGCCGATTCCTACAGGACACTACATACGCGGTTGCCGTCTACCCGGCCGCGTCTATGCGATGGCTGACCCTGCCCGGACCTGAGCATCCTGTCTCGACCGGATCCTCGCGACGCGTCGGTCAGATCGACGTCGACGCCGTCCAAACGATGGCAACGGCTTTCCGTGATCTCGACAACAAAGTGGGCGGCGGCAAAGTCCGCTCGACCATCGTGCAGTACCTGCACAGCTCGGTCACGCCGCTGCTGCGCGGTAGCTTCAACGAGCATATAGGCCGCCAGCTGTTCTGCTCGACCGCCGAACTCGCGCGCTTGGCGGGCTGGGCAGCCTACGACCAGGAAGACCACGGGCTTGCCCAGCGCTACCTGATCCAAGCGCTACGGCTGGCCCGCGCTGCCAGCGACGGAGCGCTTAGCGCGGAAATCATGGCGGCCATGAGCCACCAGGCCACTTATGTCGGCCGTCCCGGCGATGCCGTCGACCTTGCCCGCGCCGCGCAAATCGCTGCCCGCGGCGCGGGTTTGGGCGCACTGGAATCCGAATGCCACATGGTCGAGGCGCACGGGCACGCCGCCAGACTGGATGAAACGTCCTGCACATTGGCGTTGAACGCTGCAGAACGGGCATTCGACCGCGCCAAGCCTGGCGAGCAACCGGTTTGGCTTGCCTACTTCGACCAGTCCTACATCTCGGCGAAGACCGCGCACTGCTTCCGCGAGCTCGGCGACAACGCGCGTACGGCGCATTTCGCCGAGCTGTCGCTCACAATGTCGGACGGATACCAGCGCGGGCGTGCGTTCAACCTGAGCCTGTTCGCCTCGGCTCTGGTCCCCGCCGACCCCCGTGAGGCCGTTCGGATCGGCCGCAATGCACTCGAAATCGCGACCGACCTCGCATCTCGCCGGAGCCTGTCGTACCTGCGCGATCTGCGCTATCGACTCCGGCCCTTCAACGGACTCACCGAGGTCGCCGAGTTCCGTCAGCAGGTTCTGGAATTCAGTCAGCGAGGCTGAGCGCCCGATAGATCGCTACCACCGTTGCCGCGCCAACGATCTCGCCCCGTTCGATCATGGCCGCAGCCTCGTCCAGTGGCACCCATCGGATTTCTTCGGCCTCGTTGATGTCCGGGCGCGTGTCCGTAAGGTCAGCGCCGCGAGCGAGATAGATCTCTTGTGGCTGATCCAAGGTGCCGATCGATGGCTGGTATGTCACGAGCTGCTCCATGGACTGCGGACGCCAGCCGGTTTCCTCTTCCACCTCGCGTGCTGCCGCAGTAGCAACGTCTTCGGCATGGTCGACATACCCGCCCGGCAGTTCCCACACCCACTGGTCGATGATGAACCGATGCCGGTACATCAGCAGGACCTCGCGGTTCTTGTTGAGTACCAACGTCATCGCGCAACGTGGCATCTTGACGACGTACTGGGTGAACTTCACTCCGTCCGGCAGTTCGACATCGACAGTCGAGAGTCTGATATGGCGATTCTCGTCGACCACGTGCTCGCCGTGGATTGTCCACTGGGTGCGCTTCACTCTCCCGAGCCTACTGAGCCGCGTCAGAACTCCGCACAAATCAGGGCAACCCTGGTGATCTCTGGGCTCGGCCTCGCCGTACCACGAGTCATGGCCAAGATCGCAGATTCTTTTCTTCAGCCTGCAATTCGGGCTACAACTGGGTCAAAAAATGCCTCTGACCTGCTATGTATAGTAAGGATACTCCGCTTTGGGAGCGGAGGGTCGCAGGTTCAAATCCTGTCACCCCGACCATCTTTCGATTCAATCAGGTTCGGTGACCGGCCTTTGCCGGGCTTTCCTTTCGCGCTCCGGAGCAGGCCGCATCAAATCGAGTCGAGCGGCGCCGCAGGTTCCGCGGCGTTCGACCGTGTGCGCCAAACCTTGGCTCAGCAGCAGATCCGCAGGCGCGCACAGTGTTTGGGATATGGCGTGGGGGCACTCGTAGTGGCGGAGTGTCGAACCCGGGAAATGTACGTGCGCTGGGCGATTCGGGCGGCGGAGGGAATCCGCGGACCGTGCGCCCAGCGCACGACGGGTGACTACTTGGGCTGATCGACCGGCAGGGTGGTCGTCGGCGCGGCGGTCGGCGCGACCGTCGGCTTGTCGGCCCACTTGCTGGTGCCGTCGGCGGCCTGCATGGTGGTGAGCAGGTCGATGCCGGTGGCGACCAGCGCGGGGCCGCCGATGGCGATCGAGCCGATAATGCCACCGACGGAGGCGCCGACGGTGAGCCCTGGCACGCAACCGGCGGGCAGGGTGACCAAACAGCCGACAACCGCACCCAGTGCGGTGCCGACGAAGGTGCCGATGGTGGTGGCCAGACCGAACTGGGAGCTGAAATCACCCATCGCCCGGTTGTTCTCGATCGGCGAGGCAATGGGTTTCACGGTGACGGGCTGGGCGACCGTGACACCGGCGGGCTTGTCCGGGGTCAGTACCAGGACCGTATTGTCTTTCTGCACCTCGGGTTTGACCGGAACGGTCACACCGGCGAGGTGGAATTCGAGCGGCAGGGTGAGCAGGACGCCACCCTTGTCGTCCTTCACATCGACCACGTTCACGATGTCGGCCGTGTCGACGGGCTTACCGTCGGAATCGGCGACCACGCCGTCATGTTCGGTGAGTCGAGTGGTGGCTCCGGACGCCAGGTCGGCGCCGAGGGCCTTGGAGAGCTCGAAGGTGCCACCCTTGAGAGTGGTGACGACCGTCTTGTCCACCAGTTTCGCGGAGTACGCGATGTGCTGGGGCGCAGCGGGCTCGGCATTCGCCGGGCCGGTTGCCACGGTCAGTGCACCGATCACGAGGGTGGCTGCCGCGGTGGCGCTGCGGAACTCCATGCGGTATCCAATCGTCGTCAGGTTTGGGCAAGATCCAACTTGCGAAGCTTAATGGAACGTGCAGGGGCCGACCAGGTTTCGATCGCAGCGAATGCAGCGGAAATGATCCGGCATTGATCGAGAAATTATCCGTCCGACCGGTTCGCTGACGCGCCGCTCACCTTAGCGCCCCGCGTGTACACACGCGAACCGAACGAGGCAAACTGCGCTCATGACCCTCAGGTACAGCGCGGGTGTGCTGCTCTTCCGCCACACCCCCACCCTGGAAGTACTGCTCGGACATATGGGTGGCCCCTTCTGGGCGAAGAAGGACGCGGCCGCCTGGTCCATCCCCAAGGGCGAATACCACCCGGACGAAGAGCAACCGCAAGCCGCCGCCGGCCGCGAATTCACCGAAGAACTCGGCCTGCCCGTCCCCGCGGGCGACTGGCTCCCGCTCGGCGACGTCGAATACGGCTCCGGCCGCGGCCGCAAACAGGTCACCGTCTGGGCCGTCGCGGGCGACCTCGACCCCGCCCAAGTCATCCCCGGCACCTTCGATATGGAGTGGCCACCCGGCTCCGGCCGCATCCAGCAATTCCCCGAAATCGACCGCGCCGAGTGGTTCCCCCTCGACCTCGCCCACGAAAAACTCGGCAAGGGCCAACTCCCCTTCCTCGACCGCCTCGCCGAACTGGCAACCACCCCCTGACTTGCGCGTCCGGCGCCCGCCGCTTTCCTGGGTCCGGCTATTTCGAGCGTGGTCCTGACCGCCCTCACCGCCTTCGTATTGCTCTTGCGGACAACGGATTTCGTGCCGTTGTTGCGCTACGGTGACTCGAACAGCGCGGCGAACTATCAGCTGGCCGCGAACTATCCGGTCATGGCGGTCGGCGGATTCGGCGGCGGTGACCCCGCGCCCACCCTCGAACAGTTCCAGCGGGATGTGACCGAGGGCCGAATCCACTACTTCGTCGCAGGAGCGGGCCGTGGACCCGGTGACTCCAGCACGTCCGAGGGTTCGAAGATCACCGCGTGGGTAAACGATCATTACACCGCGGTTCAGGTGGATGAGGTCACGCTCTACGACCTGACCTCATCCCCGCACAACCGGGTGAATTGAGGGGCGGTGTGGGCAAGGGGTCCGCACCGGGTTGCGTCGGCGTCCGATCCGCCTGCCACACGGGCGGATCGGACGCCCCGCCGTGGGGTGCTCCGTCATCCCGGCCGAAAGCATGCCGGGATGACGAGAGGGCCTGCGTTTACAGGCGCGGGTCGATGGGCTCGGTTTCCAGGGCGAGGACGGCGAAGACGGCTTCGTGCACCCGCCATAGTGGTTCGCCGGTGACGAAGCGGTCCAGGGCCTCCAGGCCGAGGGCGTATTCGCGCAGGGCGAGTGAGCGTTTGCCGCCGAGGCCGCGCTGGCGCAGGCGGCTGAGGTTGGCGGGGCGGAGGTATTCGGGGCCGTAGATGATCCGGAGGTATTCCGGGCCACGGCATTTCACGCCCGGCTGGACTGGTCGGCCGCTGCGGGTGCCGGTTCCGGTGACGAGTGATCCGGTCGGTTTGACCACCATGCCTTCACCGCCTGCCGAGGTGAGTTCGGTCCACCAAATGGTTGCCGCGGACTCGCTGTCCGGGTCGGACAGGTTCACCAGCATGCGCCGCGTCGGCGTGAACAGCTCCGGATCGGCGTCCACCAGGCGGTCGATCCGCTCCAAATGCCAGTTGTGCTCGCGCACAGCATAATTGATGCCCTGCGCCGCCAGGATCTGGAATGGAGCCAGGCGTACGCCATCGAGCCCGTCGACCGGCCAGCAGTACCGGCCGTACGCGGTGGTGAACGCCGCCGCGTCGGTCTCCCGATCGGCGGTGCGTTCGGCGAGATCGCCTACGTCCAAACCTCTTTCGCGCACCGCGTCCAGTACCCGCGCAGCCGCGCCGAGCGAGGCCCGGGCCGCCGCGCCGACCGCCGCGTACTGGCTGCGCAGCAGCCCGAGCGCTTTGGCCGACCACGGCAGCACTTCGGTATCGAAGGCCAGCCAATCGGTCGCCAATTCCTCGAACAGCCCGGCCTTTTCGGCCGCAGCCCGCACCCGCGCCAGCAGCGTCTCACCCTGTTCGGCATCGTCGAAGAACGGCCGCCCGGTGCGGGTGTACACCGCGCCGGTGCTGCCGTCGGTCACCCCGAACCGGTCCCGGGCGGCGGCCGCGGAGCGCGCCACCACCACGACGGCCCGCGACCCCATGTGCTTCTCCTCGCACATCACGGTTTCGACGCCTTCGGAGCGGTAGTACTCGAACGCCTGCGCCGGGTGCTCCAGATACCCGTCGAGTGTCGATGTCGCACAGGGCGACATGGTCGGCGGCAGGTAGACCAGCCAGCGCGGGTCGACCGCGAACCGGCTCATCACTTCCAGGGCCGCGCTGGCCGCGTCCTCCTGCACGCCGACGCGGGGCAGGTAGCGGGTCTCCACCACGCGGCGGCCGATCACATCGTCGAGGTCGAGCACGCCGGGATCGCGGTGCACCATTCCGATGCCGGGGACGACGCTGGGCGTCTCCAGCGGCCGGGTCGGCTCGTACCAGACCTGTTCGGCCGCAACCGAAACCGGTTCCCGCTCCGGATAGCGCAGCGCGGTGAGCCGCCCGCCGAACACCACACCGGTATCGAGGCAGAGGGTGTTGTTCACCCACACCAGTTCGGCCATGGGTGTGTGCCCGTACAGCACCAGCGCCTTGCCCCGGTAGTCATTGGCCCACGGGTAGCGCACCGGCAGCCCGTATTCGTCTGTCTCACCGGTGGATTCGCCGTACATGGCGAATTCGCGGACCCGGCCGGAGGCACGCCCCTGGAACTGTTCCTTCAGCCCGGCGTGCGCCACCACGAGATTGCCCTCGTCGAGTACATAGTGGCTGATCAGGCCGCGCATGAATTCCTGTGCGGCCTTCCGGAATTCGGCATCCTCGCCCTCCAGCTGCGCGAGCGATTCGGCCAGCCCGTGCGTGGTCTTGACCTTGCGCCCGTCCAGTGCGCGCACCAGCTTGAATTCATGATTTCCGGTGACGCACAGCGCATTTCCAGAATTCACCATTCCCATGACCAGGCGCAGTACACCGGGCGTGTCCGGCCCGCGATCCACCAGATCGCCGACGAAGACCGCGGTCCGACCCTCGGGATGCCGCGCGTCCACCGCCCGCCCGACGGAATCCCGCGCCAGTGCGTAGCCGAGTTCGCCCAGCAACGTCTCCAATTCGGAGCGGCAGCCGTGCACATCGCCGATCACATCGAACGGCCCGGTCAGGTCGCGGCGGTCGTTCCACAGCCGCTCATCGACAATGCTCGCCGCGTCGATCTCGGCGGTCCCGTGCAGCACGTGCACCCGGCGGAAGCCCTCACGCTCCAGCAACCGCAGACTGCGCCGCAGATCCCGCTGCTGCCGGGAAACCACGTGCCGCCCGAAATCACGATCCGGTCGAGAAGCATTGCGCTGCACGCACTCCTGTTCGGGCACATCCAGCACAATGGCCACGGGCAGCACATCATGCGCCCGCGCCAGTTCGATCAGCTCCTGCCGGGCCTTGGGCTGCACATTGGTGGCGTCCACCACGGTGCGCAGCCCGCGCCGCAGCCGGACCCCGGCAATGTGGTGCAGTAGCGCGAACGCCTCGGGCGTGGCCGCCTGATCGTTCTCGTCATCGCTGACAATGCCGCGGCAGGCATCGGAGGAGACGATCGCCGTCTCCCGAAAATGCTTGCGCGCGAAGGTGGATTTACCGGAACCGGTACTGCCGATCAGCACCACCAGCGACAGCGCGGGGATGGAGAGCTCCGCCATTACACGGCTCCCTTCTCGTCGTTCGCGGTCTTGGTGAAGACCGCCATCTGCGTGGGTGCGCCGAGCTCGTCATCGGCAATGCCGATGGGCTCGAATCGCACGGTGTAGCCGTAGGTTTCGCCGACCCGCGCCGCCCATTCGGTGAATTCCGCACGGCTCCATTCGAATCGGTGATCGGAGTGCCGGAAAGCGCCGTCCGCCAGGCCTTCGTAGAGCGTGTTGTACTCCCCGTTCGGCGTGGTCACCAGGACCGCTCCGGGTGCGGCGGCACCGAATACGGCCTGTTCCAAGGCATTCAGGCGGGTCAGGTCGACATGCTCGATCACCTCCATGAGCACGGCGGCGTCGTACCCACGCAGCGAGGCGTCGGTATAGGTCAGCGCACCCTGCCGAGTGCTGACCCGCTGCGTCTGCCACAGCGGCAACCTCCGCATCCGCCGCTCGGCAATGCGCAGCGACCGCACCGAAACATCAATGCCGACAATCTCATCGAACGTGCGATCGGCCACGAGTTCGCGCAGCAATGCACCCTCGCCGCAGCCGAGATCGAGCACGCGCCGTGCTCCCGCCGCGCGCAGTGCCTCCAGCACCGCGGCCCGCCGCATGACCGCCAGCGACCGCACCGGCGCTTCGGCTTCGCCGTCCACCCCGTCCGCCGGCCCGGCTGTCTGGTCAGCCGGCCCAGCCGCTTTATCCGGCGCGGCTGCCCCGCCGGCTGACTCTGTCCCGTCCGGTGCGTCCGCCCCGCTCGGCGACCCTGTCCCGTCCGGCGTGGAAGTTCCGCCGGATGTGGTCGCGTCGTTCGGCGCGCCCAGGTCCGCATCCGGTAGGGCCGCGGCCGTCGCCCGTGCGACTTCCGCTGTGGCAGCGGCGACTTCGCGCGCCAGATCGTCGATATTCACATCGACCGCCCCGAACTGCTCCGGCTCGAGGTCGTCCAATTCGGCGAGCCGGGCGAGCGCCGCCCGCACCAGCGAATGCCGCCGCGCCAGATAGCGCCGGGTGATCCAGTCCCGAGCCGGATGCGTATTCAGCCACCCCGCCCCGAACCGCAGCAGCTTGTCGATCTCGCCCGCATCCAGGAAGTAGTGCTTGCTCCCGTCCAGCACGGGCAGCAGCACATACAGATGCGACAGCGCATCGGAAAGCCGCATGGCCCCGGTGAGTTCGAGTCGCAGATAGTGCGAATCGCCCCACTCCGGAAAGGCCGGATCCAGCGGCAGGGGAGTGGCCTCGACCGTCCAGCCCAGCGGGCCGAAGACCTGTTCGGCGGTATCGGGTCCGCCCTTGCACGGCACCGCGGGCAGTTCGATTCGCAGCGGCAGTTCGGTCTCCACGAGTTCGGGCCGCTGCGTGCAGCGCCCGTGCAGAGCGGATCCCAGAACCGTCGAGATGGCGACGGACAGCAGCGAGGACGCCGCGTACGGCCGATCGTTCACATACTGTCCGAGGCTGAATTCCGGTGCCCCCTTGGTCTTTCCGCGCACCAGCCGCACCGGATCGATCTCCAGCAGCAGCGCCGCCGTGCACCGTTCCTCGCTCGCCTCGGGATACAGCACGTGCGCCACCCCGTACGACTGCTCGAACGTCTGCGCCTTCCCGGGATTCTTGTGCAGCAGGTACCCCAGTTCACTCGCCGCCCAAGCGGCGCCGTCCGGTCGTGTACAGGTAATTGTCAGCAGCACCCGGTCGATGCTCCCGTACCCCTGCAAACCCGGCAAACGCATTTCCGGACGACCGTGTAGTTTCGGCGCGGTGCCGCAAGGCTTGCGGCGTCCGGTGACTGGGCAGGAGCGGGTATGCGCGTGGTTGGCAAGGTCGGTGCGATCGGCGTGGTGGTGGCCGCGGTGCTGTTGATGTCGGGCTGCGGAAGCAGTGACGACACCAAGGCGGCTGCGACGACCACTGCCAAGGCCACGACTTCGGCTGCGGCGCAGACCAGTTCGAAGGGCCGCGAATGCACCGCCGATGACATCAAGGTCGACGGCGGTTTCGGCAAGGCACCCACCATCACCATCCCGGATGACTGCGATCCGCCCAAGACCCTCATCACCAAGGACCTGACCCCGGGCAGCGGTCCGGGCGCGCAGTCCGGTCAGAAGCTGACCATGAACTACTCGCTGATCACCTGGTCCGACAAGAAGAAGCTGGACAGCTCCTTCGACCGGGGTGAGCCGTTCACACTGACCCTGGGCGCGGGCGAGGTCATCAAGGGCTGGGATCAGGGTCTGGTCGGCGTCCAGCAGGGCGCGCGCCGACTGCTGATCGTGCCGCCGGACCTGGGCTACGGCGCGGGCGGCCGCGGTATGAAGCCGTACGAGACGCTGGTCTTCGTCACCGACGCCGTCAAGGTCTGAGCTCCTCCGCCTCCCCGTGACTTTTGCCGGTCGTTGGGTGCCCCCACCAGCATCGTTCCGGGCCGCCGGTAGGTTCGGGGCTGGGTTCTGGGGGTACCCGGGGAGTTACCCCCAACTTGCCAAATCAGTTGTCGCGATCCCCTGACACATCCGATTGCATTGGGCCCGGAACGGTCGACTAACCTGGTCGGGATGCGTTCGGGGGGAACCTAGACGTCAACCAAGAATCAACGAACAAGGAGCATGTCCGTGAAGAGCACCGTCGAGCAGCTGAGCCCGACCCGGGTCCGGATTAATGTCGAGGTGCCCTTCGAGGAGCTGAAGCCGGATTTCGACAAGGCATACAAGGCGCTCGCAGGGCAGATCAAGATCCCCGGCTTCCGTCCGGGTAAGGCCCCCGCGAAGCTGATCGAGGCCCGTGTCGGCCGCGGCGCCGTGCTGGAGCAGGTCGTCAATGACGTCCTCCCCAAGCGCTACAGCGATGCCGTCATCGCCACCGAGGTCAAGGTCATCGGCCAGCCCGAGATCGAGATCACCAAGATCGAAGACGGCGAAGAGCTGGCGTTCACCGCCGAGGTCGATGTCCGCCCGGAGATCGCTCTCCCCGACTTCTCGACCATCGCCGTCACCGTCGATCCGATCGAGATCAAGGACGAGGACATCGAGGAGCAGCTGAGCTCGCTGCGTCAGCGCTTCGGCACCCTGACCGCGGTCGAGCGCGCCATCGCCGACGGCGACTTCGTCTCCATCGACCTGTCGGCCACCGTCGACGGCGTCGAGGTCGAAGAGGCCAGCACCACCGGCCTGTCGCACGAGGTCGGTTCCGGCCAGCTCATCGAGGGCCTCGACGAGACCTTGATCGGCCTCAAGGCGGAGGAGTCCAAGGACTTCACCTCCAAGCTGGTCGCCGGTGAGCACGCGGGCAAGGATGCCGTCATCACCGTGACCGTGCAGTCGGTCAAGGAGCGCGAGCTGCCCGAGGCCGATGACGAGTTCGCCCAGCTGGCAAGCGAATTCGACACCATCGACGAGCTGAAGGAAGACCTGAAGGGTCGCGTCGAGCGCACCAAGAAGGTCGAGCAGGCCGGTGCCATCCGCGACAAGGTCCTCGAGACCCTGCTGGAGACCATCGAGATCCCGCTGCCGGAGAAGGTCGTCCAGGCCGAGATCGATGCCGTCGTCCACGACGCCGTGCACGGCTTCGACCACGACGAGGACAAGCTGGCCGAGGCGCTCGAGGCGCAGGGCTCCTCCCGCGAGGAGTTCGACAAGGACACCAAGGAGTCGGCCGAGAAGTCGGTCAAGACCCAGCTGCTCCTGGATGCCGTCGCCGAGGCGGAGAACACCCAGGTCGGCCAGGACGAGCTGTACGAGCGGATCATCTTCCAGGCGCAGCGCTACGGCATGTCGCCCGATCAGTTCATCCAGCAGATCCAGCAGGCCGGTCAGCTGGGCGCGGTCTTCGCCGATGTGCGCCGCGGTAAGGCCCTCGCCGGTGTGGTCGTACAGGCCGCCGTCACCGACACCGCGGGCAACACCGTGGACACCGCCGAGATGTTCGGCAACCCGGCCGAAGAGGCCGAGGAGATCTCCGCCGAGGAGCTGGCCGAGGTCGCCGACGCCACCGCAGCCGCCGAGGCCGAGGCCGAGTAAAGACCGAGGTCAGTGCTGGGCAACCGGTTTCGGCTCAGGCCGGGTAGGTTGCGGAGGCGAAGACCCCGTAAGTTTTGCGCTGTGAGCGAAGCAGGGCGGTACCGGGAGTTCGGTGCCGCCCTGCTTCGTTAGTGTCTGTGTCAGCGAATCAGTAGGGCTTGGTGGGACCGAGCCGGTGAGAGAGGGCAGGTATCCGTGACAATCAATCAGGCAGGGGTGCACATGACATCCGCGACTGCTGGTCTGAACCTCAGTGATTCGGTGTACGAGCGGCTCCTGCGTGAGCGCATCATCTTCCTGGGCACCCAGGTCGACGACGACATCGCCAACAAGCTGTGCGCTCAGATCCTGTTGCTCTCGGCCGAGGATCCGACCAGGGACATCGAGCTCTACATCAATTCGCCGGGTGGTTCGGTGACGGCCGGTATGGCCATCTACGACACCATGCAGTTCGCCGAGTGCGATATCCGCACGGTCGGAATGGGTTTGGCCGCGTCGATGGGTCAGTTCCTGCTCGCGGCGGGCACCAAGGGTAAGCGTTTCGCACTGCCGCACGCCCGGATCATGATGCACCAGCCGTCCGCCGGTATCGGTGGTTCGGCCGCGGACATCGCCATTCAGGCCGAGCAGTTCGCGTACACCAAGCGTGAGATGAACGAGCTGCAGGCGCAGTTCACCGGCAAGTCCGTCGAGCAGGTCACCGCCGACGCCGACCGCGACCGCTGGTTCACCGCCGCCGAGGCGCTCGAGTACGGCTTCATCGACCGGGTGATCACCAGCGCCGCGCAGACCAACCGCTGAAGTCGCCCACCCACCTGACTTTTTTGGAGACGCATATGTCGAACATGATGGATCCGCGGTCCGCGGGCATCACCTTCGCGGCTGCCGGTTCTCAGATGCCGCAGTCGCGCTACATCCTGCCGTCGTTCGTCGAGCACTCGAGCTTCGGTGTCAAGGAGTCCAACCCGTACAACAAGCTGTTCGAGGAGCGCATCATCTTCCTCGGCGCGCAGGTGGACGACACCTCCGCGAACGACATCATGGCGCAGCTGCTGGTGCTGGAATCCCTTGACCCCGACCGGGATATCACGATGTACATCAACTCGCCCGGTGGTTCGTTCACCGCGCTGATGGCCATCTACGACACCATGCAGTACGTGCGCGCCGATGTCGCGACGGTCTGCCTGGGTCAGGCCGCTTCGGCCGCCGCGGTGCTGCTGGCCGCCGGCGCGCCGGGCAAGCGCGCCGCGCTGCCGAACGCCCGTGTGCTGATCCACCAGCCGTCCACCTCGGGCGGTATCCAGGGTCAGGTCTCGGATCTGGAGATCCAGGCCGCCGAGATCGAGCGCATGCGCCGTCTCATGGAGGCCACGCTGGCGCACCACACCGGCAAGGCCGCGGATGTCATCCGCAAGGACACCGATCGCGACAAGATCCTCACCGCCGCGGAGGCGAAGGACTACGGGATCATCGATCAGGTCTTCGAGTACCGCAAGCTCAGCGCACAGAAGTGAGGCGGGCGGGTGGCGGGGCAGGTGCGTCCCCGTCACCCGGACAGGGGTGAGTCCACGCACATGTCCAACGAGAAACGTGCCCAAGTTGTCGACCTCGGTCGCGCTTAACGGGTACGGTCACTCTAGGGACCTTTGCTCGTGGTTGTCGGCACCCGCCGTACCGGCCGTACCCGCAATCACCGGGGACGGCATACGCTTTACAGGTGGCAATTCGCCGACAACCGAGACAGATGGTTGCACGCGGACAAGGAAGTAGGGACCCAGGAGATGGCGCGCATCGGTGATGGCGGCGATCTGCTCAAGTGCTCTTTCTGTGGGAAGAGCCAGAAGCAGGTCAAAAAGCTCATTGCGGGACCAGGGGTGTACATCTGCGACGAGTGCATCGATCTTTGCAACGAGATCATCGAGGAGGAGCTCGCTGAAAGCAGCGAGGTCAAACTCGATGAGCTGCCGAAGCCCGCGGAGATCCGCGACTTCCTCGAGCAGTATGTGATCGGGCAGGACGCCGCCAAGAGAACCCTGGCAGTGGCTGTTTACAACCACTACAAGCGAATTCAGGCCGGGGACAAGGGCCGTGACTCGCGTGGTGAATCAGTCGAGTTGATGAAGTCCAACATCCTCATGCTGGGTCCGACCGGTTGCGGTAAGACCTATCTGGCGCAGACTCTCGCCAAGATGTTGAATGTGCCGTTCGCGATCGCGGACGCCACCGCACTGACCGAAGCCGGTTATGTCGGTGAGGATGTCGAGAACATCCTGCTCAAGCTGATCCAGGCCGCTGATTACGACGTCAAGCGCGCCGAGACGGGCATTATCTACATCGACGAGGTCGACAAGATCGCCCGCAAGTCGGAGAACCCGTCCATCACCCGTGACGTTTCCGGTGAGGGCGTACAGCAGGCGCTGCTGAAGATTCTGGAAGGTACGCAGGCTTCGGTGCCGCCGCAGGGTGGTCGTAAGCATCCGCACCAGGAATTCATCCAGATCGACACCACCAATGTGCTTTTCATTGTCGCGGGCGCGTTCGCGGGCCTGGAGCGCATCGTGCAGGATCGAGTCGGCAAGCGCGGCATCGGTTTCGGCGCGGAGGTGCGGTCCAAGTCGGAGATCGACACCGCCGATCACTTCGCCGATGTGATGCCGGAGGATCTGATCAAGTTCGGGCTCATCCCCGAATTCATCGGTCGTCTGCCGATCGTCGCCTCGGTCACCAATCTGGACAAGGAATCCCTCGTCCGCATTCTGGCCCAGCCGAAGAACGCACTGGTCAAGCAGTATGTGCGCCTCTTCGAAATGGACGGCGTGGACCTGGAATTCACCCAGGACGCCCTGGAAGCCGTTGCGGATCAGGCGATTCTGCGTGGCACCGGCGCGCGTGGCCTGCGCGCCATCATGGAGGAAGTCCTCCTGCCGGTCATGTACGACATCCCCAGCCGCGATGATGTGGCCAAGGTCGTCGTCAACGAGGCCACCGTGAACGACAATGTCCTGCCGACGATTGTCCCGCGTAAGCGTCAGTCGCCCGAGCGCCGCGAGAAGTCCGCGTAGTTCGAGCCCTGCGAACGGCCCCGCGAGAATCCCTCTCGCGGGGCCGCTTTGCGTTCAGCACCGTGTGTTCGGCGGCAGATCCGGAGTGTCGCTTGCGAGTTGGATCTGCGCGCGTGTCCGGTGCTGTGCCACCATTGACCGATGCGCTCGGCTGGGCGGGCACCGCCGGCGGCGTGGATCTGATCAGTGAGCTCGGGCTCGGAATGCTGTTCCTGCTGGCCGGTTATGGGCTGGATCCCAGACTGCTGGGTGGTCGCTCGGGTCGCACGGCATGGTTCACCTGGGTGGTGTGTCTGGTTTTCGCGCTTGTCATGGTCACCCTGTCCGCCTCGAATGCCGATTTCACCGCTGCCGATCGTGAAGCAGGAGGGCCTGCTCGACAAACCTTTGGGCCGAGCCATTCTCGCGCACGGTGCGGTGGGTGAGCTGGGTCCGGTGGTGGCCATGTCGGTGCTGCTCACCAGCCGCAGTATCGGTGCGGCCGTGGTCATTCTGGTGTTGTTCGCGCTCGCCGCAGTGCTGATCGGCCTTGTCCCGCAGCGCATGCTGGACTGCCGTCGCCGACAATGACGATGAGCGATCCGGCGACGAAGGCGCTGCCCGCCGCGTTCCCGACCATGAATGATCGGCCGTCGTCGGAGCGGGCGGACAGCGGTGCGGAATCGGCTGACATGCTCCGATCCTTACATATCGGGCAAACTCGTGGCTATCGGAGTTGAGTCCCGCTCGCGCGCAACGGGACTCGGGCCGGCAGTCCGCGGGTCAAGCCCAGGGCACTCTGCAGGAATCCTGGCTGAAGCCCTGATCGGTAATGCCGAGCGCGTGATACCCGCGCGCGCGGGAGTTCTCCAGCGCGATCTGATAGGTCAGCTCCATGACCCCCTTGGTGCCGAAGCGCCGCTTCAGATCGGTGACCTGCTCGTCGGTGACGGTCGGCGGGGTGGCGGTGACGGCATCGGCGTACGCGATGGCGGCGCGCTCATCCGCGCTGTATGCCGGATTCGTCTGGTACTCGTCTATATTGCGGAGCTTGTCGACATCCAGATCGGAGAGTCGCATGAGCATGGTGCCGAAGTCCACGCACCACGAACATCCGACCGTCCGTGCCACCTGGTAAACGGCGATCTCGCGAATATTCGCGGGCAGCACCGTCGACGCGCGTTCGACGAGACCCTCGTGCACCGACGCGGCGAGGAAAATGCCCGGATGATTCGCGATGACGGCGAACGGCTCCGGCACCACGCCGAAGCGACGTTTCATGTACCAGTACAGGATTCGGGTCAGCGGCCCGGCCTTGTCGGGGCTGACGACGGGAATGCGGGTGACGCCCATGGTGGTCTCCTTCGATCCGTGGGTGTTATCCCTTGGACGAGACAGGCTCGCCGGACGTGACGCGCGCTGGATTATGTCCTGCGTCACTCGGCTTCGAAGTTGCCGTAGGTCGGCGGACCGACCTTGCGGTAGCTGCTGATCACCACTCCGGTCGAGGTGCCGTGGGTCTGGGTGAGGGCGAGCCCGGCGGGCTCGGCACCATCGACGAAGAACCGTTTACCACTGCCCAAGATTACCGGGAAGGTCAGCACGTGCAATGTGTCGACCAGGCCGTTCGCCAATAGCGACTGCGCCAGCTCGCCACTGCCGTGCACCTGCAATTCGCGTCCCGGCCGCGACTTCAATTCGGTGACCTCCTTGACGAGATCGCCGTGCAGCAGCTCGGTACCGGGCCATTCGGCGGTGTCGAGGGTTGCGGTCGGCACATACTTGGGTAGCGAATTCAGTTTGCCGGCAATGGGATTGGCCGGATCATTGTGCTCGGGCCAGTAGCTGTTGAAGATCTCGTAGGTTTTGCGTCCGAAGATGAAGGCGTCCACCTTCTCGAAGACCGAGACCATGAATTCGCCGAAGGCGTCGTCATCGTAGGGTGCCGACCAGCCGCCGTGGGTGAACCCGTCGCTGGAATCCTCCTGCGGCCCGCCCGGCGCCTGATACACGCCGTCGAGGGTGATGAATTGGGTGACCGAGAGCTCCACGAGGGCCTCCTGCGGGTTGTCCGCCCGCCGGGTGCGAGCGCTTCGAGTGTCTTGACGAAGCGGGCGTCCCGAACTCATCGGTGTCGTATGCGTGGAATCGGTGACGATCGATCGCTCGATCGCGCCCGGGCCGGGAATCGCCGTTGACTCCCCGTGGTTCGCCATTGAACCTTTATCCCTTTGCTTGGAAATCGGTGCTCGCGCTACACCTGTTACGACGGTGCCGGGCAGCGAAATTCATCGCGGTGGGCGAGTCCCTGATCTGCTGCGACGGGGAAATTTCAGGGTGAAGGGGGCGGGCTCCGGAATGGGCCGGCGTTCGCGCGGGGCGACCAGTATGCAGGCCAGGCCGAGGGCGGGCAGCAGGATGGCGGCGATCACGCTGAGGGTGAAGCTGGCCGTGCCCATCGCCTCGGGCCGGTGGAAGGTGTGATAGATCAGGTGCGGAATGCCGAATACCAGCCAGCCGAGTCCGGCGGCGCGGGCCAGCAGGCTGTCCATGAACCACAGCGCGGCCCCCGTCGCCGCGGCCATGGCCAGGAAGAACGCCCCGACATCGGAGGCGAGATGATGGTTGTACGGGCCGTCCATGGCGACCCAGTGCATGCCGAAGCCCGGGAAGCTGGTGTACCAGGAGTGCGGCGCGAACACCGCCCATGCCCCCACGATCAGGGCCTGCAGCGTCAGTATCGCCAGCATGATCTGCAGCGCCAGCCAGCGCCGCCGATTCACCTCCAGGCGCAATCGCACCCGAATGCCACTCCCCGTGCCGTGCAAGGAGATTCGCATCGGTCCTCCCGTTCCGTTGCCGAATCATTCGGTGCCACCGTAATTCGGCAAGCGGAGGGGAGCAATAGGCCGGTCGGGATCAGGCCGGACCCATGACCATATTGTCCGGACCCCAGTACGCCTTCATCGAGACGATCTTGCCCTCGTCGTCGAACTCCATGATATCGATGGGCGAGAGCGTCATCTTCTGATCGCCGAAATGTCCCACCAGGGTGAAGGAGATGGCGGCGTGCTTGCCCGCGATCTTGATGGAGTGCACCTCGGTCTCGCGGCCCTGCATATGCTCGAGCGCGGCGTACATCTCGCGAATGGCGGCGTGGCCCTTGCGGGGCTCGCTGCCGATCGGGTCCTCCACGACGGCATCGGCGGCATACAGATTCACCACATCTTCGGTGGGCCCGCTGGCCACCAATTTCACATACTGCTCGACCACATCGCGGACCTGCGCTGCCATGGCATCTCCCATAAGAATTGGAACGTGTTCTACTCCGGAGAGTAGCAGCCGACCGGCCGCCCACGCCCGTATCCGCCCCGCTCTCCGAGACAGCGGTCAAAGGACGATCCGGTGCGTAGCGGTATAGACGTTCATGGACTCGCCGCGCAGGAAACCGACCAGGGTCAGGTTCGAATCGGCGGCGAGGTCCACGGCCAGGGAGCTGGGGGCGGAGACCGCGCCCAGCACCGGGATGCCCGCCATGACGGCCTTCTGGACCAGTTCGAAGGAGGCCCGGCCGGAGACCATGAGAATCAAATCGTGTGCGGGGATACGGTTTTCGCGCAGCGCCCAGCCGATAACCTTGTCGACGGCATTGTGCCGGCCGACATCCTCGCGCACCACCACGGCCTCCCCGTCGAGGGTGAACAGGCCCGCGCCGTGCAGGCCGCCGGTGGCGTCGAAAAGGTCCTGGCGGGCACGGAGTTCGGCGGGGAGCGTGCTCAGCACGCTCGGCTTCACCTCGATACCCGCGGCGGGAATCGGATGGCGGGTGCGGGTGCGCACCTCGTCCAGGGCGGTCTTACCGCAGAGCCCGCACGCGCTATTGGTGAGAAAGTTGCGCGGGCGCACCGGAATCGGCGTGCGGAACCGCACATCGAGCACGTTGTAGGTGTTCTGGCCGCTCTCGTCCGTGCCCGCGCAGTACCGTGCGGTGTGCACATCCTCGGCGGTTTCGATAATGCCCTCGGTGAACAGGAATCCGTGGATGAGGTCGATATCCGCGCCGGGTGTGCGCATGGTGACGGTCAATGCCTCACCGCCGGTACGGATTTCGAGCGGCTCCTCGACCGCGAGGGTGTCGGGGCGTTCGACCGTACCGTTGGGGGATATGCGCAGCGTGCGGCGGCGGGCGGTTACTCGGCTCACGACGGCCTATGGATGTGACGCTCCAGGCGAACGGTAACCGCCTTGGAGACAGGGGTATTCGACCGCAGCGCGACATGGTCCAGGGGGACCAGGGGATTGGTCTCGGGATAGTAGGCGGCGGCATTTCCGCGCGGGGTGGCGTATCCGACCAGGCGGAAACCCTCGACGCGGCGTTCGGTGCCGTCGGTCCATTCGGAGATGACATTCACGAGTTCGTCTTCCACAAAACCGAATTCGGCGATGTCCTCCGGATGTAGCAGTACCACGCGGCGGCCGTTGTGGATCCCGCGATAGCGGTCGTCCAGGCCGTAGATGGTGGTGTTGTACTGGTCGTGACTGCGCAGGGTCTGCAGAATCAGGCGGCCTTCGGGGACCGGTAGCCAGTGCAGTTCATTGACCGCGAAATTGGCCTTGCCGGTGGTGGTGCGGAATTCGCGGGCATCGCGCGGCGGGTGTGGGAGCTGGAAACCATTGCGCCCCCGGACTTTCGCATTGTAGTCGGCGCAACCCGGCACCACTGCGGCGATGGCGTCGCGGATCTTGTCGTAGTCGCGCTGGAACTCCGCCCACGGCACCGGATGTGCAAGGCCGAACAGCGCCTGGGCGAGTTCGCACACAATGGCGACCTCGCTGCGCAGCGCACCGCTGACCGGCCGCAACCGTCCGGTGGACAGATGCACCATGGACATCGAGTCCTCGACCGAAACCTGTTGGCGCGCACCGGCTTGCATATCCTCATCGGTGCGGCCGAGCGTCGGCAGGATGAGCGCGGTCGCACCGTGCACCACATGACTGCGATTCAGTTTGGTCGAAACCTGCACGGTGAGCGCACAATTGCGTAATGCCGCCTCGGTGACCCCGGTATCTGGGGTGGCGGAGACGAAATTGCCGCCCATGCCGAAGAAGACCTTGCCGCGCCCGTCCCGCATGGCGCGAATGGAATCGACCGTGTCCCAGCCGTGTTCCCGCGGGCTGGTGATTCCGAACCGGCGATCCAGGGCGTCCAGGAACTCGTCCGGCATCTTCTCCCAGATGCCCATGGTGCGGTCGCCCTGCACATTCGAATGCCCGCGCACCGGGCAGACGCCCGCACCGGGTTTGCCGATCATGCCGCGCATGAGCAGCAGATTGGTGGCCTCCTCGATGGTGGCGACACCGTGCACCTGCTGCGTCAAACCCATTGCCCAGCAGATGATCACGGCCTTGGACTCGGCCAGCAGCGCCGCGGTGCGATCCAGGTCGGCGCGGGTCAGGCCGGTGGCCTCCTCGACCACGCCGAGATCGACGGCGCGCGCCTGCTTTTCGTATTCGGCGAATCCGGCGGTGTGCGCGGTGACGAATTCGTGGTCGACGACGGTGCCGGGGCGGCGGTCCTCGGCCTCGAAGAGCAGTTTGCCCAGGCCCTGGAAGAGCGCCATATCGCCACCCAGGCGGATCTGCAGGAAGTCGTCGGCAATGGTGATGCCGGAGGTGAGGCCCTTGACGGTCTGCGGATCGCGGAAGCCGATGAGCCCGGTCTCGGGCAGCGGATTGACCGCGATCACCTTGGCGCCGTGCGCCTTCGCCTCACCCAGCGCGGAGAGCATGCGCGGATGATTGGTGCCCGGATTCTGCCCGGCCACGATGATCAGGTCGGCCTTCTTGAAGTCGTCGATCGTCACCGACCCCTTGCCGATACCGATCGAGGAGACCAGCGCCGTACCCGAGGACTCATGGCACATATTCGAGCAGTCCGGCAGGTTGTTGGTGCCGAAGCTGCGCACCAGCAGCTGATACAGGAATGCCGTCTCATTGGCGGTGCGGCCGGAGGTGTAGAACACCGCCTCATCCGGGGAGTCCAGTGCGCGCAGATGCTCGGCGATCAACCGGTAGGCGTCATCCCAGGAGACGGGGGAGTAGTGGGTATCGCCGGGGCGCAACACCATTGGCTCGGTAATGCGGCCCTGCTGGCCCAGCCAGTAGCCGGATTTGCCTTCCAGGTCCGCGATCGAGTGCTCGGCGAAGAATTCCGGGGTGACGGTGCGTAGGGTCGCCTCTTCGGCGACCGCCTTGGCCCCGTTTTCACAGAATTCCGCGGGCCGTCGCATACCGCTCGGCTCCGGCCAGGAACAACCCGGGCAATCGAAGCCGTGCCGCTGATTGACCCGGGTCAGCGTGCGGGCGGTGCGAACCACACCCATCTCCTCGACGGCGCGTTCCAGGGCCACGGCGACCGCCTTGATGCCCGCCGCCTCGGTTTTCGGAGGCGTGACGGTCAGTGCGGCCTCATCGATGTCTTTTTTCGGCGCGGCACGATGCATGACGGCCATTCTCCTTTGCGGCGCGGTCGGGTGTCCCGAATGGTCCCATGAATCCTAGGTCGGTGAACACTCGGCGTCCGCTCCGCGATAAACGGAGGACGGAATCATGCGCGCACCGGGGGGCGCAGGGCCGTACCATCTAACCAGCGAGGTTACGCCGGATGGACACACCTGCAATATTCGGTCCGCGTGCCGGAGCACAGCCCCGGCGTGTGAAATTTCCACGCGGCGTACGGAATTCGGGCCGCATTCGCGGTCTTCTCGCGGTGTTCTTCGCGCTGCTCGCCCTGACCGTGGTCACCGGGATCGGTACTGCCGCCCCGATTCTCACCACATCCGAACCGGTCGGCGCGTTATCGCCCGCGAAAATGCCTCCCGCCCTGCTGGATTCGCCGGTGACCACAATCGCGCCCGGCCCCACCTCCGATCCCGGTTACAACGGCTGCGACAGCTCGGACTGCAGCGGAACTCACGACGGCACGGGCGGGTCGAAGCCGAAGCAGTACTGCACCGATGGTTCGGAGATGCCCGCGAACGGTGTATGCCCCTCGGCGAAGCCACGCCCGAGATGCCCGGACGGTTCGGTAGTACCGGAGAGCGGCGTATGCCCGACAACGGATTTTACGAGGAAGTGCCCGGACGGCACGGTGGTGCCCGCGTGGAGTGTGTGTCCGACAACCGATCCGCCGAAGACGTGCGCTGACGGTTCGGTGGTGCCCGCGAACAGTGCCTGTCCGACGACGGATCCGCCGAGGAAGTGCCCGGATGGTTCGGTGGTGCCCGCGAGGGGTGCGTGCCCGACTACGGAGCCTCCCAAGAGGTGTGCCGATGGTTCGGTCATGCCGGAGAGCGGTGTCTGTCCGACTACGGATCCGCCGAAGACGTGCGCTGACGGTTCGGTGGTGCCCGCGAATGGTGTGTGCCCGACGACCGAGCCGCCGAAAAAGTGCCCGGACGGGTCAGTTCAACCTGCGAATGGGAAGTGCGATACCGGCGGCGGGAACCCCAATCCCGGTGGTGGGAACCCGAATCCGGGTACAACGAATCCGCCGACCACTCAGCCGCCGGTTACTCCGCCCCCGACCACGAATCCGAGTGAAAGTGTGGTGCCGCAACCGGATCCGGGCACCACCCAGCCCGCGAACCCGAAGTCGAATGATGTGTTCCCGGTCAACACCGGCCTGTCCGTGAACCCGGTCGCGGTATCCCCCGGCGCGCCGGTGACGGTGACGGGTCGCGGCTGCGATCCGAATGCCAACGTGAAGCTCTCCATAGGCGGTACGAGCGCCGCGGATACCCGCGCCCGATCCGATGGTGGTTTCGATGCCACATTGCCAACGGGCGCAACCGAAATCGGTCATCATGAGGTGACCGCGGAGTGCGGGCCCAAACTCGCGGCGGCGCTGGATGTCGTACTGGTCAGCCAGGTCGGCGGGGGTGCCGCCACCGCGACCGTGCTGCTGTTCTTCCTACTCATCGGCGGCTGGTTCTACGGCCACCGACTGGTATCCCATCTGCCCGCCCGGAGGCCCCGATGAATATCCGTCGCTGCTGCCGCGTCCTGGCCGGGGTTTCGGCCGTATTACTCGGTGCCGCATTGATATTCGGTGCGGGACCGGGTAGCGCCGAAGGCGGGGTGCGGACCAATGTCACGATTGAAGGCCGCGCCATCTCCGGGGCCGATGCCCGCAATCCCGTCCGCCTGGATCCGGGCAAGGTCAGTCAGGTGGTGGTCGAGGTCGTCAACGGCACCGCCAAACCGGTGACGGTGCGCCGGGTCGACCTGGCCGGTCATGTCCTGGGCCTGAACTTCTTCTCGTACTCCACCTCGGTCGAATTGACCGTGGCCGCAGGCAAATCCGACAAGCTGACCTATCGCCTGGACCCCGCCGGATTGGACGGCCAGGCCACCGGCCTGATCGGTGCCGATCTCACGCTGATCGGTGCCGACGGTAAACCGTTGACCAGTGCGCACACCGTTGTGGATGTGCGTGGTTCGCTGCTCTCGGTCTACGGCCTCTTCGGCATCATCCTGGCCGTGCTGACCGCCCTGGCCATAGCCGATGCCGCCTTGACCGTTGCCGGACACCGTCTTTCGGTCAATCGTTGGCAGCGTGGACTCCGGCTGCTGGCCCCGGGTCTCGGCCTCGGCCTCATGATCGGATTCACCGCCTCGGTGGGCCGCTGGTGGGTCCCGGGCACCCCGCTCTGGCTGGCCCTGGCGGGCGTCACCGCCACCCTGTTCTTCCTCGCCGGATACCTCTCACCCACCCCGCGCCCACCCAGCGATCTGAATCTGGACGCCGAAGACCTCGCCGCCGCACGCGAACTCGACGCCCACGGCTACGCCGCCGCCACCTCCGATCAGGCACCTCCCATTCCCTACCAGCCATTCATCCCCCAGCCGTCCATGGCCCCCGGCCCTTCCGGCTATCGGCCCCCTGTCCTCCCGGAGCCGGTCCGCTTCAATCCGGGCAGAACGCCGAGTCGGCCGATGCCGATCGTCGGCGGCCCCGGCCCGCAGCATCCCCGCTCCACCACACCGCCGCCCGGCGGCACCCCGATCCTTTCGCCCGACGAACTGGAGATCCTCGGCTACCCGGTGGGCGGCGCGGACGAGACCATCGGCCGGGAGGCCGTCGACCGTAAGCCTGTTCCGGCGGGCGGCACGGATGAGACCATCGCCCGCGATCCTGTTGTCCGCAAGCCGGTTCCGGCCGGGGAGGACGAGCCGACCATTCGAGATACGCCGGGGGAGTGGCGGTTTCGGCCAGGGGGTGCGGGGCGATGAGTGTGCGGGATTTGAATCAGGGGGATATCGCACGGGTGCGGGCCGCGCTGCCCGGATATGTGGTGGAGGGGCAGGTGGGGCGCGGCGGCTGCGGGGTGGTGCTGGCGGGGACGCATCGCGGACTGAATCGGCGGGTGGCGATCAAGCAGATTCCGCCGCAGTTCGCCGACGATATGCAGGTGCGGCGGCGCTTCGTCGCCGAGGCGAGAGTTATGGCGGCACTGGATCATCCGCATGTGGTGCCGGTGTACGACTACATCGAGCATGAGGATATGTGCCTGCTGGTGCTCGAGTACCTGCCGGGCGGAACGGTCGAAACACGGTTCATCACAGCGGGATTCGAGGCCACCGCCGCGGTCGCGGTCGCACTGTCCTGTGCCGCCGGGCTGGACGCGGCGCACCGGAACGGGATCCTGCACCGCGATGTGAAGCCTTCCAATCTCATGTTCGCCGCCAACGGGACGCTGAAGCTCACCGATTTCGGCATAGCCAAGATTGTCGGCGGCGAGGACACCCTGGTCACGCGTGCGGGCGAGATTATCGGCACGCCCTCCTATATCGCGCCCGAACAGGTTCGCGGCCAACAGCTTTCCCCGTCCACGGACGTTTACGCGCTGGCCACCATGCTCTACCAACTCCTCTCCGGCACCCTCCCCTTCCCGCCCGGCCAGGACGCCATGTCCATGCTCTTCGCGCACGCCTACGGCGAGCCGGTCCCCCTCGACTCGGTAGCCCCCACCGTCCCCCAACCCATAGCCGAGGCCGTCATGCGCGGCCTCGCCCCCGATCCGGCCGAACGCTTCGACACCGCCGAATCCTTCGGCATAGCCCTGGCCGAACCCGCCGCCCTCTGCTGGGGCACCAATTGGCTGACCCCCGTAGGCATCCCCCTGATAGGCGCCGACACCATAGTCGCCGCCGCCACCGGCACCCCCCGCCCCTTGACGCCCCCACCCTTCCCCCGCCCACAATCCGGCGTCGACCCCTACCCCTCCGGCGATCCCGGCCGCACCCCCAATCCCTCTGGCCTGGGCCACATCCCGAATCCAGCCGGCCGCAGCCCCATTTCGCACTCGAACCAGGGGATGACCCGCGACTCGGTCCCCCCTCCCGAAACCCCTGCGCCCCACGAACTCCGCCCCGGATTCGGTCGCGGATTCCGGCCGACCCCCAACCCCTCCGGTGGATTCGGCGGCCCTCAAACCCCGCCCCGCCCCGGCCATCCACTGGATCCCGCCGCGCGCACCGGTCAACCCCCGGCAGGCTCGGATCACCCGATCGGCCCGCGGGTTCGGCCACCGGACCGGGGGCAGGCCATGGCGGCCGCAGGGTGGATGGGTGGCCCGATGATTCGGGTGCGGCCATTGGAACCCATACAGCACAACGGGGTTCGGTTGGTCGATGTGGATCGTAAGGATCTGGTGCCGGTGCAGCGGGTGGTCACGCTGCGGTCGCCACGGATGCCGTTTCTGGCGGCCGCGGTACTGGCCGCGGTGGTGGGCGGGGTCGCGGTGCTGGGGATCGGGGCGGGGCCGGGGCGGGAGCTTCCGGCGGCCGGGGCGGTTCGGATCGCGGGGGTGGATCCGGCCGCGGTGAGCCGGGTGGAACTGGATCTGTCTAAGCCGGTGCCGGTCACTGTGGTTGGGGCGGACGCGGATTCGGTCCGGCTGTCACTGAATGTGCTGGGGACGAAGGTCGGTGGAGCGGCCACCGCCTTGCAACCGGGGACCGAGGCCGAGGTTTCGCCGCCGGTGAATCCGTACGTGCTGGCCGGAGATATGACCGGCGAATTGACCCTGTCCCGCAATGGTTCCGAGGTCGCGGCCTACCGATTCGGGGTGCATTCCACCCAGCGCGCCACCACGACCGCCACCGCCATCGGACTGTTGCTCCTGGTCCTGTTCGCCGCCGCGTACGCCGAATCCAACGCCCGCACCCTGCGCCGGGGCAGTTCCCGCATTGCGGCCACAGTCGGCCTCGCCCTCAGTGCGGCCCTGCTCGGCGTAGCCGGCGCGGGTGCGTCCTGGGTGCTACTCGGTCAGGAGCCGGCTATCTCCGCCGTAATCCTTTGCGCCACAGTGGGAGCCGCTTCCGGTGCTGCCCTCGCGATCGGCTGCCGTCGTGTCGGCAAACGCTTCCGATACGTCCGCGTGCTCCGTATGCGAGAGCGTGCCTAGCGGTTCGGCGGCGTGATGGGAGAGCGCTCCTAGCGGTTCAGCGGCGTGCCTGGTTGGGACGGTAGGTGAGGATGCGTTCACCTACCCGCAGACTCCACCCGGGTTTGAGTTCCACCGGCCGCTGGCCCACGCGGATCCAGTCCGGCGCGCCCGGGGCGGCCATGAAGGTCCCGCCCGGGGTGGCGGCATCGCGCACCAGGACGGTGCCCTTATCGATGAAAACGTGGGCGTGGACACGGGATACGTGCCTATCGCGGGGGATGACAATGGGTGCGGCGGCCGCGCGGCGAATCGATTCGTCGATCATGGGATCGCGCCCGATCACATAGGGCCGGTCCAACGGGTAGACCGCACCATCCGTGCTGGTGAGCGCGCCGAGGCGGCCACCGAGCTTATCTGTCTCCGGCTCCGCCCGGCCCGCAAACGGTTTCACCTTGGGAGCCGAATCCTCCTCGGCAGCAGCCGATTTCGCATCATAGGCGGCGGTGGGCGGCAGATCGGCCGCATCCAAGTACGTCTCGGCCGAGGGAGAACTCACCGCACTGGCCTCGCGCTGCACCGCTTTCGCGAGATTCGGCCCGCCCGCCGCCTCCTGATCCGGCGTGCGATCGGAGGCCGGGCCAGTGCGGATCGGGCCCGAACCGGCCGCCCGATCGTGCTCGGCATGCACCGCGGAAACAGCCTGCGTCTCCTCCGGTGGCGGCACCGCCGGCGTGGTCGCAGCCTGCCGCCGCATCGGCTCGGAGTCCCCGGAAGCGGGCCGAACAGGCTCCGAACTCCCGGGCGTGCGAGGGCGATCCTCTGAACTCCCCGATGTGCGGGGTCGACTCTGCAATTCGCCGGGTGTGCGGGGACGGCTCTGCAATTCGTCCGGTGTGCGAGGGCGACCCTCCGATTCGCCAGGCGGGTGAGGGCTTCCCTCCGATCTTCCGGGCGGGCGGCGGCCCGGCTCCGAATCACCCGGGGTGGCGGCGGAATCTCGTTGCGGCTGTTCCGGATTGCCTGGGGTGGAGAAGCGGGTGTGGGAGGGGGTGGGGATCGGGGCGCGTCTGGTCGGGTCGCGGGTGGGGACTGCCGGGTGGGTTTCGGGTGGTGGGGGTTTCGGGGTGGCGGCGGTGGTGCGGGCGTGGGGTGTGCTGCCGGTGGGCGGGGCGTGCATGAGGAATCCGCCCGCCGCGACCACGCCGGAGCGCAGGTCGGTGTGCGGGATCACGGTGCCCGGATCGGTCTCCGCGGCGACCGACAGTTTGCGTACCGGATCACGCAGGATCTCATCGACCCAGGTCATGGCCCGCACCCCGGAGAGCTGCCGTGCCCCCTCCGGCCCGTCGACGACCGCGCGCACCGACCCCCGCAGCAGCACCAGAATCCCGCCCGCGGTAGGCGCGACGACCCCGAACGCGGGCGGTTGCGCCGACCCACTGCTGAATACCGTCGCCGCCAGCCGCTGCGCGATCGCCACCCCGGGATCGGCCGCGGTCGCCGCCGTCTCGGCCGCCCCGAGAATCCGCTCGGTGGAGGGGCTCGCCCCGGCCAGATAGATGACCACACTGCCGAACCGCGCGACCAGCCCGTCCCCGCGCATCAGCCCGACAGTGGTCGGAATCCGCCCCATTCGGGCCTCCTATCCGGCGCCCGCCAATATCGTGCCCAGCATAGGACCCTTCGCACCCTCCGCGCAGCCGTCGCGAATTGTGCCAACCGGTCCGCCGAGGTCGAACCCGCCGACCGCGCCGAATCGCCTGGCCGCGCTGAATCGCCGACCGTGCCGAATCGCCTGGCCGCGCTGAATCGCCGGCCGCGCCGAACCGTCGGGCCGCGCTGAACCGTCGGGCATCACCGGATCGTCCGCCGCGCTCGATCCCGCCGCGGACCGTGTGGGCCGCGTCCGTCCGCCCCGCATGGGTCGACGACGAGACTGTTTGTGGGATAGGGACTCGCCAGATTTGTGGCAATACTCGGCGCAGTCCGGTCCGGCGCGCGAGGATCGGGGGATCGTGCCGGGGCATCCGGCTCCGGCATACCCGATGAGGACCGAACCTATGGCCACGATTACCAGGAACTGGCGCGCTATCCGCCCGGTGGCAGCAGCGAGCACTCCCGCTTCATGTGGGGCTGCGGTCGGATCGGCGGGTGGCTCAGCCAGGTCGGTGACCGGCGGCGCTCGCTCCGCATCTGCCGCGGCCCTCGCTGTGCTGGCGGTTGCGGCTGCGTTTACCGGGCTCGCCGCGCCCGCCGGGGCCACGGGTACCCAGGTCGGGGCGGAACCCGGGCAGAGTTTCGGTTTGGGGACCAATTACGGCACCGGGTGTAGTTATGCGATCAACGGGTATGTGGATGATCCGTCGACGCCGGTTGTCTTCTATGACAACGGCATCCAGTTCGCGGTGGCCAAACCATCCGGCAGGCTCGCTATCGGGCGTTGGACGCCCGCGACTCCGGGTGCGCACCGCATCACGATAATCCAGCACAGCATGCCCGGCGAGGACGTCATCCCGTGGCTGGACCTCACCGTGGGCACCGGTCTGCCCACCGGCTCCGGCTGCGGCGTCTTCTTCTGAACGCGCTCGAATTCGAGATCAACGGGACCTGCGGGCGGGCCGTTCTCCGGCCGATGCCTGCGTCAGGTCCCGTTGATCTTGGGTCAGGGGTGGGGGAGGGCGGCCTCGGCGGCGGGGGTGGCGGCTTTGCGGTCGGAGTCGACGAGGCCGATGCGGGTGCGGCGGTCCAGGAGGTCGTCTATGTCGAGGGCGCCCTCGTGGGTGGTGGCGAAGACGAATTCGGCTGCGGTGACGTTGATTCCGGGGGCCACCGGTTCGGCCAGGGCCGGATTCTGCTGGGCCAGTTGGAGGATGGCGGTCGCCTCGCTGCCGTAGCGTTCGACCAGGCGGTTGGGGGCTTCGATGCCGTCGCGGGCCTTGCCGGAGACCGCGCCGATCAGCGGCAGATTGCGGGTGCGGCAGGGGGATGCGGTGAGGTGGGCGTGCGCGATGGCGGCGTCCACGGTGTCCTCGGCCATTTTGCGGTAGGTGGTGAGTTTGCCGCCGACCACGGTGATCACGCCGGTGGGGGAGGTGAGCACGGCGTGTTCGCGGGAGATGTCGGCGGTGCTGTCGTCGCCGGTGCGCAGCAGCGGTCGCAGGCCCGCGTAGCTGCCGCGAATATCGTTGCGGGTGAGGGGTTCTCGCAGGACTGTATTCACGGTATCGAGCAGGAAGTCGATCTCGGCTTCGGTGGCGTGCGGGACATCCGGCACGGGCCCGGGAGCTTCCTCATCGGTGAGACCCAGGTAGACGCGATTGTGCGCGGCGGGGAAGGCGAAGATGAAGCGGCTGGTGCTGCCCGGAATCGGCACCGTCAGCGAGGCGGTGAGTCCCCCGAAGGCCGCGGCATCGAACACTAGATGGGTGCCGCGCGAGGGCCGCAGTTCGATACTCGGGTCGACCTGATCGGCCCAGACCCCGGTCGCATTGATCACCGAACGCGCTGTGACGGAACGGGTTTCGCCGGTGAGCCGGTCGGTCAGCAGAGCCGTGGTGCCGGTGACATCGGTCGCCTCGACCCGGGTGAGAATCGATGCCCCGTGCAGCGCGGCGGTGCGCGCGATGCCCACCACCAGTCGGGCATCATCGACGAGCTGCCCGTCCCAGGCGAGCAGTCCGCCGCGCAATCCGGCCCGCCGCACGGTCGGCGCGAGCCGCAGTGCCTCGGCCGCCGCCACCCGCCGTGAGCGCGGCAGCACCGAGGCCGAGGTGCCCGCCGTCCGGCGCAGCACATCGCCGGCGAGGAAGCCGATTCGCACCAGAGTCTTCTGTGCCACACCGATATTCGGCAGTAGCGGCACCACCTGCGGCAGTGCCCGAGTCAGATGCGGTGCGGTCCGGGTGAGCAGAATATCGCGCTCCACCGCACTCTCGTGTGCGATGCCGACACCGCCACTGGCCAGATACCGCAGTCCGCCGTGCACCAGTTTGGAGCTCCACCGGCTGGTTCCGAAGGCCAGATCGTGCTTCTCCACCAGCACGGTGCGCAGTCCGCGCGAGGCGGCGTCCAGCGCCACGCCCGCCCCGGTGATCCCGCCCCCGATCACCAGCACATCGATGGTCTCGCCCGCTCCGAGCGCCGCCCATTCACGTTGCCGCCGTTCGGCATTGAGCGCCGAGCTGGGCTGAGCCGAAGTGCCGTTCATTGGAAGACCTTTCGCTGTGCTGCAAGTGTGGGTGAGCGGGATGACGGTGCGCCGCTACGGTTTTCCCTCGGGTGCCAGGTATCCGTCGATGGCGCGGGTGAGCTCGAGATCGAGGTGCTCGGAGTCGAGGAAATCGGTGACCGTGCCCGCGGATTGGACGGCCGACTGCGCCAGCAGCAGCAGCATGGCCGCCAGCTGTTCGGGCTCCCCGTCGCGAATCGACCCTTCCCGCTGGCCTTCTCGAATGGTTTCGGCGAACAGTCCGATGAGCGCGCGCTGATTGCGGCCCAGCCGTTCGAAGACATAGGTGAGCATGACATCGGCGTCGGTGCGGAAGATCTTGGCGAACAGCGGATTCCGTCGCATCATGGATCCGCCGCCGACAATCGCGCCGACCAGCCGGGCGCGGGCGGTGCCGCCCCCGGGTATGACCTCGGCCATGATTTCGCGGAGTTCGCGCACCAGCAGGTCCGCCACCAGCGATCCGGTATCGGCCCACCGCCGGTACACGGTCGGCCGGCTCACCCCGGCGCGGCGGGCGACCTCGGTGAGGGTGGTGCGCCGCACCCCGAACTCGGCCACGCAGGCGCGCGCCGCGTCGAGGATGGCCAGATCGACGGCGGAGGATGGTTCGGTCGAGGCCATGATTGCCACCATCCTTGGGAGGGTTTCGTTACTGCTTGACATTCTATGTCAGACTGTAACGCATGGTCGATACACGAGCAGCCTCCGCATCCACGGCAAACCCGGGCGAGCCGCAGGCCCGCGCGAGTATGGTGTGGGACGCCTGGGGCTCCCCGTCCGGACACAAACCGCTGCCCGAACAGATCCGGGGACTGCTCGCGCAGGTATTCGGGGTATCCGGTGAACCGGCGACCCGTCGCGATGAGGGCGACGTGCCGTTGCGCACATCGGTCCTCTCCCCGGAACAGCATGCCGGGCTCGGCGCGGTGGTCGGTACGGACAATATCTCCCTCGACCACCGCGACCGCCTGCGGCACGCGGGTGGCAAGAGCACCCCGGATCTGCTGCGCCGCCGCGATACCGCACCGCAGGACGCCCCCGACGCCGTGCTCTTCCCCGCAGATCATGACGAGGTCACCGCACTGCTCGAATACTGCAGTGCCAGTGGAATCGCCGTGGTTCCTTTCGGTGGCGGCACCAGCGTCGTCGGCGGATTGGACCCGGCCCGAGGCATTTTCGCGACCGTCATCGCCCTGGACCTGCGCCGCCTCGACACCATTACCGAGGTCGATCCGATCAGCGGCACCGTCACCCTGGGCGCGGGCCTCACCGGTCCGCGCGCCGAGGAACTCCTTGCCGAGCACGGACTTTCGCTCGGCCACTTCCCGCAGAGCTTCGAATACGCCACCATCGGCGGCTTCGCCGCCACCCGCTCCTCGGGTCAGGCCTCGGCCGGCTACGGCCGCTTCGACGATATGATCCAGCGGCTCCGAATCGCCACGCCCGCAGGCAGTCTCGACCTGGGCCGGGCCCCCGCCTCGGCGGCCGGACCGGATCTGCGGGAACTCTTCTCCGGCTCGGAGGGCACCCTCGGCATCATTACCGCCGTCACCCTGCGCGTGCACCCGGTACCGGAAACCACCGCCTACCAAGCCTGGTCGTTCCCCGACTTCGCCACCGGCGCGCACGCGCTGCGCACGGTGATCCAGGCGGGCGCGGCCCCCACCGTCATGCGCCTCTCCGATGAGGCCGAGACCGGGCTGAACCTGGCCCGCGCCGGCGATATCGGCGGTGCGACCGTCGGCGGCTGCCTGGCCGTCACCACCTTCGAGGGCACCCCGGCGCATGTCGCGCATCGCGGCACCGAGGCCGCCGACCTGCTCACCGCAGCCGGCGGTATCGCACTCGGCGAGAAGCCGGCCCGGGAATGGGAGCACGGCCGCTTCGCCGCACCGTATCTGCGAGACGCGCTGCTGGACTCCGGGATTCTCTGCGAGACCCTCGAAACCGCCACCAACTGGTCGAATCTCGAGAATCTGAAGGCGAAAGTCACCACCGCGCTGACGGATTCGCTCACCGCGCAGGGCGCTCCCGCCCTGGTCATGTGCCATATCTCGCACACGTACCAGACCGGTGCGTCGCTCTACTTCACCATTGTGGCCAAACAGGCCGACGACCCGATCGCCCAGTGGGCCAAGGCAAAGCGTGCCGTCGGCGATGCGATTGTCGCGGCGGGCGGCACCATCACCCACCACCATGCCGTCGGCGCGGACCACCGTCCGTGGATGACCGACGAAGTCGGTGATCTCGGCGTCCAGGTGCTGCGCGCGGTGAAGAATGCCGTGGACCCTGCCGGAATCATGAACCCTGGAAAGCTCATTCCGTGACAGAGATTCACTCCATCCTGCTGGTGACCAACCCGCTCTCCGGTCACGGCAAGGGCGTGCAGGTCGCGGTCACCGCCGCCAACCTGTTCACCGATCGCGGCGTGCGGGTCACCGAGATTCGCGGCGATTCGGCGGCCGATACCGAAGACCGGCTGCGAAAGGCGCTCGCGGATACGGAGATTCGCCCCGATGCCGTGATCGCGGCGGGTGGTGACGGCCTCACCTGCGTGGTGTTGCAGGCCCTGGTCGGCACCCGGGTGCCGCTCGGACTGGTGCCCGGCGGCACCGGCAACGATCTGGCCCGCGAGGTCGGCATTCCCGATGACACGGCCGCCGCCGTCGATACGGTGCTGCGCGGCCGGACCCGCACCATCGACCTGGGCACCGTACAGGCCGAGACCGCCGACCGGCCCATGTGGTTCGCGACCGTCACCGGTACCGGCTTCGACGCGCGAGTCACGCTGCGCGCCAATGAGATGCGCTGGCCGAAGGGGCCGATGCGCTACACCGCGGCGGCGCTGCTGGAGTTGGTCGGCAAGCTCGCGGTGCCGTACCGCATCGAATTGCACGGCTCGCCCGATCATCCGGACGGCACCGTGATCGAGCGGGACGCCATCATGGTCGCGGTCGGCAATACCCGCACCTACGGCGGTGGCATGCTCATCACTCCGGACGCGGTCATCGACGACGGACTGCTGGACCTCACCGTCGTGGGTGCCATGCCGCGGCGAGACCTGTTGCGGCTCTTGCCCGCACTGTCGGCGGGCAAGCGGATCGAACATCCGGCCACCACCCAGTACCGGGCGGCGCGGTTCACCCTCACCGCGCCCGATGCCCCCGCGACGGCGGACGGCGACCCGGCGGGCAAGCTGCCCGCCACCTTCATCGCGCACCGGGGCGCCTTGGACATTCTCGTACCCTGATCCGAAAGCGCTTACCGCGCAGCGTAATCGACTGTGCCCGCACCGGAGTGTGCGGGGCACAGCCGTTTCAAGTCCGCGGCGTGGCGGTCTCCTCGTATCGAATGTCGTACTTCGCGGCAATGGGGTTGATCTTCGCCGGGTCCAGCGCACCATTGGTGAGCACGCTCGGCCCGGCCTCGAAGAGATCCTCCAGATAGCATTCCCAGCCGCCGGGCGAGGAGATCTGCAGCAGTCGCGGCGGCGGGGTGGACCCGCAGCGCAGCGCGTGCGGAATCCCGTGCGGGAGCAGCACGAACATGCCCGCCGTCACCGTCAGGACGCGATCGTCGAATTCGACCTCGAGCACGCCGTCCAGCACATAGATCGACTCGTCGGCGACATGATGGGTGTGCCTGGGGATATCGCGCGCGAGGGTTACCTCCAGCATGGAGAAGTGGCCCTCGGTATCGGCGGTCGCCGCCTTGACCGCGAAGGCCGGCGGCAGCGGGATGCGACCCGGCCGTACTTCGCCGGGCTGGAGCAGGAGAAAACGATTCTGGGACATGCTGATACCCTTTCAGGTGAAACGGAACCGGAGTCCGGCTCCGTTTAAAGCAAACCCGAGAAGGAACATTCATGTCAACCCCCCGCAAACCCCGGGCCGACGCCTCCCGCAATCGCGACCGGCTGCTGGAGACCGCGCGAATCCTGCTGGCCGAGAACGGAAGCCGCGTCCAACTCCCGGAGATAGCGCGCGCCGCCGGAGTCGGCATGGGAACCGTCTACCGCCACTTCCCGACCCAGGCCGACCTCATCGAGGCCGTCGCCGCACAGCGCTTCGAGGAGATCGAGGAGTTCGCCCGCACCGAATGCCTTACCAAGACCCCGCCGGGTCAGGGCTTGGACCGCTATCTCCGCCACGTCGGCTCCCTGCTGGCCACCGACCAAACCCTCTCCGCCGCAATAGAATCGGCCCGGCATACCGCCGGTAGTGAACCGCGCGGCGAATCCCGCACCCGGCTGGAAGTCGTCATCGGCGACGTCATCACCCGCGATCAGGAAGCGGGCACCGTGCGCGCCGACTGCACGGTGCCGGACGTCTACATGCTGGTCGGCGCGATCTCGGCCACGATTCGCGCAGGCAGTGGTGACTGGGAACGCCTACTCGACCTCACCACCCTCGGACTTCGTCCGCGGTAGGGGGATCCCGGCCAAACACGCGCCGGGATGACGAAGGGGTCCTGCCGGGATCGCGGAAGGGGCATGCCGGGATGGCGGTTTCGTTGTGCGTGGTGTGCTCGCGAGTCAGGCGGTGAAGGAGACCTTGGTCAGGGCGGTTGCTGCGGCGCGGTCCAGGATTACTACCGAATTGGGGGCGGGGTCGGGCTTTACGCCCGCTCCGGCGCGGTCGACGAGGTGTTGCCAGCGCATGCAGTGCCATTGGAAGCTGAGGGTGCTCACGGTGCGGCCGCGAGAGATCTGGCCTGCGCGTGCGAGTTCGGCGGGTGCGTCGATCATGATCTCGTGGACCTCGCGGCCTCGGCTGCGGGCCCAGGTCGTGACCAGGCGGCGCACCCATTTGCGGGTGCCGCAGTCGTGGATGACGACCGGGCCGTCCGTGCGGGTCAATGCGGCGCGAATGCGCAGGTAGTGCGTGAGGTGCACTACCGGCAGCAGCAGGGGGTAGGGGACCGCGCTCAGGTGGCGCTGCCACCATTTGCGGGACTGCTGGGAATCGACCAGGACCGCGCCGGCGGGGCTGCGGGCGGGGATGATGGCATCGGGGTAGTCCCCGAACAGTTTTCGCAGGGCGGTGCTCTTCCCGGCGCCGGGGACGCCGGTGAAGATCACGGCAGCTGTTGCGGGATAACGCAATTCGCGAACGAGCCGGCCGCGCAGGTCATGCACCTGATGCGGTGCCATTGTGCGCGGCTGTAGATACGCGGGGTCGGCGGCGGTGGCCGGTTCCAACGGTTTGGTCACTCCTCCAGCATCGGCAGTGGAATCCGCTGGGACAACCGGGATTTCCCCTGATATATCCCGGAATCCGGTATCGGTGCACGCGGTTGTACCGCCTCACCACCGCACCGGCAGGGTATGCAATCCGCCGGTGAAGACCTCGTCCCGCATGATCAGGGTCTCCTTGTCCACCGCGAGTCGCATATCCGGAAACCGTGAAACCAATTGTCCGAAGGCGGCTTGCAGTTCGATCCGCGCCAGCGGTGCGCCGATGCAGTACCGCGCACCGTAGCCGAAGGTGAAGTGCGTGCCCTCCTGGCGAGTGAAGTCCACCCGGCTCGGTTCGGTGAACACGGTCGGATCATGGTTGGCGGAGGTCAGTCCGAGCAGTACCAGATCACCGGCGGCCACCCGCACTCCGCGCACGTCCAGGTCGGTGCGGGCATAGCGCGGCAGGTTGGTGGGTTCGCAGGCGCGCAGCAATTCCTCGGTGGCGGTGGGCAGCAGCGCCGGATTCTCGTGCAGCGTGCGCCACAGCGACGGCTCCGCCAGCAGCATGAGCACCCCGACCCCGATATGCACGACCGAGGTCTCATGCCCGGCGAACAGCAGCATCATGGCGAAGGTGGCGATCTCCTGTTCGCTCAGTTCGGGATCGGCGCACAGTCGCGAGGTGACATCATCGCCGGGATCACGGCGCTTGCGCTGCACCGACTGACGGCAGTACTCGAAGAGTTCGCCCACACCCCATTCCGCTTTCGCGCGGTCGGACACATTGCCCACCGCGGAAACCCACTCGCGGAACCGATCCTGATCCTCATATGGCACGCCGAGTAGTTCGCAGATCACCAGCAGCGGGAGCGGCACGGCGAGCGCGGTGTGTAGATCCGCCGCAGACCCCTGCGCCGCCATATCGTCGATAAGCCGCGCGGTGATGGCCTCCACGCGCGGTTGGAACTCCCGCATCCGACGCACCGAGAAGTGCGGCTGCAAAAGAGATTTCATGCGCAGATGATCCGCGCGCTCACTGGCGAAATTCCCGACCGGACCACCGAAGAACGCGGATTCGCCCATGCGAGAAGCGGTTTCGGGATTCGGATGCGAGCGACCCAGATTCGGCTCCACGAACAACTCCCGCACCAGGTGATATCCGGTGGCCAGCCACGCCGGATCGCCGGTCGGTGTCAGCGTGCGACTCATACCGGACGCCCGTGCACCGGTGACGGGACAGATGCCCTCCTGGCTGGAGATCAGCTCCGAAGTCATGCCGAAATACCTTTCCGTACAGCGGAATCCGCGCCATCGAAGGCATCCGAGAGCGCATGGACCTTCGCCAGAGCGGTGAGAATGTCGTCGATATCGGCGCGTTCGCCGAGTAGGACGCTGTGATGCAGGAGCAGGGTGTGCTCGCGGTAGTGCTCCGCGCCCGGGAAGGTGCGCCCGAAGGCCCGGTCGTCATCCCAGAACCGTGCGAAGCGTGGTTTCGACTGTGGGCGAAGCAGATTGCTGCGCGGTAGGGGGGCGCGTGGCGGATACACCTTGGTGCCCAGCTCTGCGGTCAAGGCCGCCGCGACGTGTTCTACCGGCGCGGTACCGAAGGTTCCCGGCTCGAATCGAATGCCGTACTCGTAGACGGCCCGGCGATCCACCTGGGCCGGAACGGGAATCGAGCTCAGGCCGGGAATCCGCGCCAGCCCGTCCTCCAGTTCCGTTGCCCGCACGGCCCGCCGGGCGTGTTGATCGTTCAGGCGTGGCAGCTGATCCAGCAGTATCCCAGCGGTCAGCTCGGACATGCAGTAATTGCCGCCCATGATCTCGCCGAGCTCGACCAACTCGTACTCCCCGGCCCCGGGCGGTCCCTCGCTGTAGCCACGAGAATCGGCGCGCAGCATGAGCATTCGCCGATACAGCTCGAGGCTGTCGGTGATGGCCGCGCCGGCCTCGCCCGCCGCCAGGGATTTGGCCGCACCGAGACTGAACACCCCGATATCGCCGAAGGTACCGACCGCGCGCCCCGACCAGCGCGCACCATGCGACTGCGAACAGTCCTCGATCAGCGCGATACCCGCCGCGCTGGTGACCGCGACCAGCTCGTCGACGCGCGCCACCGTGCACGCCAGATGTACCGCGATCACCGCCCGGGTGCGCCCGGACAGCGCCGCCCGCACCTGATCCGCTGTCACACAACCGGTGTCGGGATCGACATCGACCAGTACCGGCAGCGCCCCGACCCGCAGGACTGCGGTCGCGGGCGCAACCCAGGTGAGCGCGGGCACGATCACCTCATCACCCGGACCGACCCCCAGCGCCTCCAGTGCGATGACCAGCGCACTGGAACCATGATCGACACTCACCCCGTACGCCGCACCGTTGTACCGCGCGAACGCTTCACCGAACAGCCGCTCCCGGGACTTCCCACCCTCGGGCGCGTACCAGCTCACCGACCACCGCGAAGACCGCAGTGCGGCAAGCAGTTCCGCCTCGGTCCGCTCGTCGTACTGTGGCCACCGCGGCCAAGCAGCCGCGCCTCGTACGGGTTCACCACCATGAATCGCGAGCATGATCCTCCTACTGAAGATGAAGTCGTGATGTCGTCGACCAACCCCGTCATTCCCGCATGCTTTTGGCGGGAATCCACCGAAATCAGCTGAGCCACTCCAGGTGTGGATCCCGGCCAAAAGCATGCCGGGATGACGGGGGAGTTAGGGGTTCGCCCGGGAAGGTCTTGGTGATTACTTCCAGGGCCTCTCGAATCTCGGGCCTCGAAACGTGGACCAGCGGAAGGTCATCCGTCATCGCGGGGCGGCCGAGTCCGCGCAGCAGCACGAACGGCAGCGAATCGGGGCGCGAGTCGAGGTAGCCCTTCTTATTGTCGTCGTCCATCACCTCGAGCACATCGGCCGCCGAAACCGCTTGCGGCAGGCAGGGTTCCACCCCGAGTCCGGTGATGATCTCGTAGTGCGCGCTCACCTCGTCATCGGACAGCCAGCCGCGCGCATGCGAGATATGCGCCGCCACCAGCATTCCCACCGCAATCGCCGCGCCATGCGAAATACCGGCCGCGCCGCGCGCCCGGTGATCACAGATTTCAATGGCATGCCCGGCGGTGTGCCCGTATTCCAGCACCAATCCGGACCGGCGTTCGAAGGTATCTTCCCGGGTGACAGCGGTTTTGGCATCGATGCTCGCATCCAGCAGCCAGGTGAGGGCGGCCGGTGTGGCCAATTCGCCGGCGTCGATTATCGCGCGTAGCCGCTCCGCTGCCGCAGGTCGAATGGCGAGGCAGTTCTTCGCCATTTCGCAGTAGCCGGAGCGTAATTCGTCCGCCGGCAGTGTCGCGAAGAGTCGCACATCGGCATAGACCGCGGTCGGCGCGTAGTAGGTGCCCAGGTGATTCTTTCCGACCGGGGAGTTGATCGCCTGTTTCAGCGACAGCACCGAATCCATGGCGGCGATGGTCGTGGTCGGTACATGCACCAGTCGCACACCCCGGAACAGCAGATTCGCCATGAGCCCGGCCAGGTTTCCGGGCACCCCGCCACCCAGGGCCACCACCACCGAGCGCCGGGTCGCGCCCGCCCGCAGCGCCGACTCCAGGTGTTCGGTGAGGCAGGAGAGCGTCTTCATGGATTCACCCGCATGATGGCTGAGCACAATCGCCGGGGTATTGCCCGACAGCCGCTCGATGACCGTGCGGTACAGCCCGAGCACCGTATCGTCGGTGACGAATATCAAGGTGTCGGCCTGCAATTCGGAGATACCGTCCGCTATTTCGGCGAGACAATCCTCGCCGAAGGAGTACCGATAGCTTTGCTCGCCGATCCGAATGGTGCGCGAAGTGATGCCCATGCCCTAGCTCCTGCCCGGTCTCGCTGCTGCCCCGAGCCAAATATCAAGTGACGGGCCGGAATTCGGCAACCGCTGGGATACCCCAGTCAGGATCTGCGCCGCGCACAGGTACCACTCGCCGAGACACCCCCTTGTCGCGGTGCCACCGGCAGGGGTAGCACGCGATCGCCCGCAGGCTGGGGGAGTGCGCCGTCGCCCGGTAGGGTGCGATTCGGGGGCCGGAGCTGTGGAGCGGAGAACTGTTGTCCGACAATGACATCGCGGTGGCCACCGTGGAGCTGTTGCGCACCCCCACCCTCGCCGAGTTCGTCCGGGAACGCCGTACCGGCCCCACTCCGAAGCATCCGGCGGGCCTGACCCGCAAACAACTGGCCGAGGCCACCCACGCCAGCCTCGGCTATATCGCCAAGATCGAACAGGGTGAGGCGCTCAATCCCGGTCCGGCCATTCTGGATTCACTCGCCGGCGTGCTCTGCCTGGACGCCGCCGAACGCGTGCACCTCTACCATCTGGCGCAGCAGCGCCCCACCCCGCCGATCCCGGAACCCTTGCGGCCCAACAGCACCGCCGCGAGCATGGTGCGCACCACCCTGGACGCACTGCTCCCGCACCTGGCCGCCGCCCTGGACGAGGGCTGGTACATCGTCGACTGCAATAGCGCCTTCGGCGAAGCGTTTCCGGGTCTGGGTCGTGGCGGGCACGTATTGCGCTGGCTCTTCACCGATCCGCGTGCCCGCATAGTTATAGAGGAGTGGGAGCAGGAGGCCCGGCTCATGGTCGGCCGTTTCCGCGCCTATGCCGCCGCTGTCAACGATCGCGACGAAATCGACCTGCTGCTCGGCGATCTCGGCGAGCACGCCGACTTCCGCCGCCTCTGGGAGGACGCGCATGTGCGGATCGGCCGTCCGGAATTCCGGATCCGGTTGCGAAACCCGAAGACCGCCAGTGTCTTCGACGTGATCGTGCAGCGCTACCGCAGCACCACACCGCAATTCACGCATCAACTCTTCATCGGCCTGCTCGGAGCCGGTGCGGCGTGATCAGTCCGGCAGCCCGTCGAGAAAGCCCCGCAACAGGGCGTTCACCGCGTCCGGGTGTGTGAGATTCGGGGACATGGCGGCCCCCGCGATGGTGTGCACCGTCGTCGGCACCCCGAACGCCCGCGCCATCCGCGATACCTCGTCCGGATCGGCGGTCTGATCCCCGACGCCACGCAAAACCAGCGCGGGACAATCGATCTCGCCGAGTAGCGGAAGTACCGAATCCCGGTTGATCAGGCAGTCGGTGGAGAGCCGCAGCCGGGTGCGATCACCGGCCAGCCATTTGTCGCGCCACGGTTGTTTATCGTCATCGGTCCCGCCGATGGTCAGCGCCGACACCATTTTGATGATCGGGGTCAGCGGCGCGGTCCCGGCCCAGGCATCGAGGACCTCGCGGTATCCGGGTTTGCGGCGTGCGGGCATGGCATCGGCGGTGGAGCCGATCGCGATCACTCCCCGGGATCGCGGCCGGGCCAGCAGTGCCATCCGGACCGCGGTGAACGCGCCGTGCCCGACCCCGCCGACCACGGCGCGCTCGATACCGAGGTGATCGGCCACCGCCCAGGCGTCGCGCGCCAGGTCCCAATAGCTGAACGGTGTTCCGTCGTCCTCGGAGAGTCCATGACCACGGGAGTCGATACAGATGAGCCGATAGTGCGGACCCAGCGCGGCCCGCTGCGGGGCGAAGCTCTCGTGGTCCATGAAGAAGCTGTGCCCCAGCAAAACCGCCGGTCCATCCCCTCCCGTATCGGTGTAGTGGATCTTCGCGCCCCCACGAGCTACGTACGGCATCTTCGGACTTTACGACAGTCGCCCGGCCCGCAAACCCGACTCGGAGTGTGAAATGCAATGCAGTCAGAACCGCCGGAGTATTCGAAAACCGCTGGCCGCCAATAATATTCGGGTCTTGCCCGGATTCGCCTCTGCGCCTACGCAGCTCCGCTGCGGGTAGCGAAGGCCATGCGGCCCACGCAACGCACATGCAACGAATTGTGGCCTACCCTGGCGCATTTGGCCCAGAACCTGAGAATTGCTTATGGATCCGAGAGACCCGCCGGAATCGGCGGTAGGCTTACCTTCGAAGGCGGGGCCTTCGGTGTCCCTCATCCGCCGAAGGTTCCGCCCTTCGGCTTTCTCCGGAAATCTTCCGGCCCTCACACCCGTCGCAGCCGCGCTGTCAAGCCCTGCCGGGGTCTCAATTAGAATCGCACGGTGACCAGCACAGCCTCTGAGAACCCGCGTAATCGTGCCGATGCCCTCCCCAAAAGCTGGAACCCCAGTGAGGTAGAGGCCGACCTGTACGAGCGCTGGGTAGCCGCTGGTTACTTCACCGCCGATGCGAGCAGTGAAAAGCCCGCGTACTCGATCGTGCTGCCCCCGCCGAATGTCACCGGCACCCTGCATATGGGCCACGCCCTCGACCACACCCTGATGGACCTGCTCACCCGCCGCAAGCGCATGCAGGGATATGAGGTGCTCTGGCTGCCGGGCATGGATCACGCCGGCATTGCCACCCAATCCGTGGTGGAGAAGCAGCTCGCCGTCGACGGCAAGACCAAGGAAGACTTCGGCCGCGAACTCTTCATCGACAAGGTCTGGGACTGGAAGCGCCAGTCCGGCGGCCAGATCCAGGGCCAGATGCGCCGCCTAGGCGACGGCGTCGACTGGAGCCGCGACCGCTTCACCATGGACGACGGACTCTCCCGCGCCGTGCAGACCATCTTCAAGCGCCTCTACGAAGCGGGCTTGATCTACCGCGCCGAGCGCCTGGTGAACTGGTCGCCGGTGCTCGAGACCGGCATCTCCGACCTCGAGGTCGACCATAAAGAGGTCGACGGCGAACTCGTCTCACTGCGCTACGGCTCACTGAACGACAATGAGCCGCATGTGATCGTGGCCACCACCCGCGTGGAGACCATGCTCGGCGATACCGCCGTGGCCGTGCACCCCGATGACGAGCGCTACCTGGCACTCATCGGCACCACGCTCTACCACCCGATCACCGGCCGCCAGATCCCGATCGTCGCCGACGACTACGTCGACCCCGAATTCGGTTCCGGCGCAGTCAAGATCACCCCAGCGCACGACCCCAATGACTTCGAGCTCGGCCTGCGGCACAACCTGCCCATGCCGACCATCATGGACAAGACCGGCAAGATCGCCGACAGCGGAACCGAATTCGACGGTATGGACCGCTTCGAAGCCCGGCTCAAGATCCGCGAACGCCTCGAGGCCGAGGGCCGCGTGGTCGGCCGCGTCTACCCGTACAAGCATCAGGTCGGCCACTCCGAGCGCTCCGGCGAACCCATCGAACCGCGCCTGTCCATGCAGTGGTGGGTCAAGGTCGAGGGCATTGCCAAGGCGGCCGGCGACGCGGTCCGCAACGGGGACGTCACGATTCACCCCGCCAGCCAGGAACCGCGCTGGTTCGACTGGGTCGACAATATGCACGACTGGAACATCTCGCGTCAGCTGTGGTGGGGCCACCGCATCCCGATCTGGTACGGCCCCGCGGGCGAGATCGTCTGCGTCGGCCCGGACGAGCAGGCCCCCGAGGGCTACGTGCAGGACCCGGACGTCCTTGACACCTGGTTCTCGTCGGGCCTATGGCCCTTCTCCACCATGGGCTGGCCGGACAACACCGCCGAACTCGAGAAGTTCTATCCCACCAGCGTTCTCGTCACCGGCTACGACATCCTGTTCTTCTGGGTCGCCCGCATGATGATGTTCGGCATGTTCGTCTCCGACGATCCGGTGCTCACCACAGGCAAGGATGCCGAGCAGAAGCAGGTCCCGTTCCAGGATGTGTTCCTGCACGGCCTGATTCGCGACGAACACGGCAAGAAGATGTCCAAGTCGCGCGGCAACGGCATCGACCCGCTGGACTGGATCGACGAATACGGTGCGGACGCAACCCGATTCACCCTGGCCCGCGGCGCACAGCCCGGCGGCGACCTCTCGGTCGGCACCGCGCATGTGACCGCCTCGCGCAGCTTCGTCACCAAGCTGTTCAATGCCACCAAGTTCGCGCTCATGAACGGTGCGCAGCCGGGCGAACTGCCCGCCCGCGAGATACTCACCGATACCGACCGCTGGATCCTGGACCGCCTCGAAGAGGTGCGCGCCGAGGTCGACGCCAGCTTCGACCGCTACGAATTCGGCAAGGCCTGCGAGGCGCTCTACCACTTCGCCTGGGACGAATTCTGCAGCTGGTACCTGGAATTGGCCAAGGTGCAGTTCGCCGAATCCTCCGAGCGCGCCGCCAGCACCCGCATCGTGCTCGGCAATGTGCTCGACTCGGTACTGCGCCTGCTGCATCCGGCCATCCCGTTCGTGACCGAACAGCTGTGGCTGGCGCTCACCGGCGGTGAATCCGTCGTGGTCGCCGCCTGGCCGCGGGCCACCGGCCTTGCCGCCGACCAGGTTTCAGCCACCCGCATCGCCGACGCCCAGCGCCTCATCACCGAGATCCGCCGCTTCCGCAGCGACCAGGGCCTGTCCGACAGCCAGAAGGTCTCGGCCAAGCTCATCGGCCTGGACACCGCGGATCTACTCGCCCAGCAGACCGAAATCACCAACCTGGCCCGCCTCACCGCACCCGGCGACGACTTCGCCGCCACCGCCGCGGTCGAGGTACGGTTGAGCTCGTCCACCGTCACCGTCGAGATCGACACCTCCGGGACCGTCGACCTCGAGGCCGAGGCCCGCCGCCTCGAAAAGGATCTCGCCGCCGCGCAGAAGGAACTCGCGGGCACCACCGGCAAGCTCGGCAACCAGGGCTTCCTGGCCAAGGCCCCCGACGACGTGGTCGCGAAGATCAAGGCGCGCAAGGAAATTGCCGAGTCCGAGGTCGAGCGCATCGGCGCCCGCCTCGCCGAGATCGCGAAGCTGGCGGAGCGCAAGTGAACGACGAACCCGAGCGTCAGTACGCGGCAGGCCCGATCATCACCTCCCCGGTGGATCTGGCAGAAATGGCATTGGTCGAAGCCGAACTCGACAAGCGCTGGCCCGAGACCAAGATCGAACCCTCGCTGACCCGCATCGCCACCCTCATGGATCTGCTGGGTTCGCCGCAGCACGGCTACCCGGCAATCCATATCGCGGGTACCAATGGCAAGACCTCGGTCACCCGCATGATCGACGCGCTGCTCACCGCCCTGCACCGGCGCACCGGGCGAATCACCAGCCCGCACCTGCAATTGGCGACCGAGCGCATCGCCATCGACAACGCGCCCATCACGCCCGGCCAGTACGTCGAGCTGTACCGCGAACTGCTGCCGTTCCTCGAGATGGTCGACAAACAGTCCATCGCGTCCGGCGGCCCGGCGCTGAGCAAGTTCGAAGTGCTCACCGCCATGGCCTACGCGAAATTCGCCGAGGCGCCCGTCGATGTCGCCGTCGTCGAGACCGGCCTGGGCGGCACCTGGGACGCCACCAATGTGATCGACGGCCAGGTCGCTGTCATCACCCCGATCGGCTTGGACCACACCGACTTCCTCGGCTCGGACCTCGGGTCCATCGCGGGGGAGAAGGCCGGAATCATCAAGAAGGCCCCGGCCGACGAACTGGTTCCGCGCGACACCGTCGCGGTCATCGCCGAACAGCAGCCCGAAGTCATGGAAGTCCTGCTGCGCCGCGCCGTCGACATGGATGCGGCTGTGGCACGCGAAGGTTCGGAGTTCCGAGTCCTGACCCGCCGCGTCGCCATCGGCGGCCAGGTCCTGGAACTGCAGGGCCTCGGCGGCGTCTACGACGACATCTTCCTGCCGCTGCACGGTGAGCATCAGGCCCGCAATGCCGTGCTCGCACTCGCCGCGGTCGAAGCCTTCTTCGGCGCGGGCGCATCCCGGCAACTCGATATCGATGCCGTCAGAGCAGGTTTCGCCTCCGTGCAGAGCCCCGGCCGGATGGAGCGCATGCGCAGCGCGCCGACCATCTTCATCGACGCCGCGCACAACCCGCACGGCGCACAGGCCCTCGCGGCAACGCTCACCAGCGAATTCGACTTCCGCAAACTGGTCGGAGTCGTCGCGGTCCTCGGGGACAAGGACGCCGCGGGCATCCTGGACGCCCTCGAACCCATCCTCGACGAAATCGTCGTCACCGAGAACGGTTCTCCCCGCGCCCTTCCCGTGGACGATCTCGCCAACCTCGCCGTACAACGCTTCGGTGACGAGCGCGTAGCGGTGGCCAACGACCTCACCGACGCCATCGAAACCGCGATCGCGCTCGCCGAAGAAGGCGAGAGTGGCGAACTGGTCTCCGGTGCGGGCATCGTGGTCACCGGATCGGTCGTCACCGCCGGGACGGCCCGCTCACTGTTCGGAAAGGACCCCGCATGAGTGCCGAGGTGCCCGCAGGCGTACCCGAACCCACCACCGACCCGTGGAAGGGTTTCCGCGGCGTCATGGCCGGAACCCTCGTCCTCGAGGCCATCACCGTGCTGCTCGCGCTACCCGTGGTCGGCGCGGTCGGCGGCGGCCTGAAGTGGTGGTCCGTCCTCTACCTGGTCGGCCTCGCGGTGCTCATGTTCCTGGGCGCGGGCGTCCAGCGCCGCCCCTGGGCCATGCCCTTCAACCTCACCCTGCAGGCGGCCCTGCTGGCAGGCGGTTTCATCCACCTGTCCATCCTGGTCATCGGTGTGGTCTTCGCCGCGGTCTGGCTCTTCATCCTGTTCCTGCGCGCCGATGTCCGTAAGCGCATAGAGGCGGGCCTGCTCCCCAGCCAGCGAATGTCCGGAGCCTGATCCGACGCAACGGCTGATTTCGCGAGGTCGGGGTAACTCCGGGGGGACGTCCATAGCCCAAGGGGCACTCAACCGCCGGTACGCGAATGGGACTGTTGGGGCTCTTAGTTGGGCGTTTAAGTTCCGGGGAGGCGGGGGAGCTAGGCTACGCCCGTGACTGAGCAGACGTTGGTACTCATCAAGCCCGACGGCGTGGCCCGCGGCCTGATCGGGGAGATCATCACTCGCATCGAGCGCAAGGGTCTCAAGATCGCGGCGCTCAAGCAGGTGAATGTCTCCGAAGAGATCGCCGTGGCGCACTACGCCGAGCACCGTGAGAAGGCGTTCTTCGGATCGCTGATCGAATTCATCACCTCGGGTCCGGTCATCGCGGCCGTCCTCGAAGGCCCCCGCGCCATCGCCGCCTTCCGCCAGCTCGCCGGCGGCACCGATCCGGTCGAGAAGGCCGTCCCCGGCAGCATTCGCGGCGACTATGCCCTGGAGACCCAGTACAACCTGGTTCACGGCTCGGACGCGCCCGAGTCCGCCAAGCGCGAAATCTCGCTCTGGTTCCCCGAATTCACGTACTGACCAAGTCCCGAACCCGGGGACTCTTGTGCGCCGCTGCGGGGGCAGCGGCGTCATGTGGGATACTGGCACCGGAAGTGGTCACTGCCCGTCATTAGCGGCAGGTGAGTGCCACCTCTGATTGACACCACGGCACGACGGACGATCATCGCTGCCGCCGACGGCTTCAAAGACTCGGTTGTCGGCTCGCACGCTGGATGAACGCTCGTGTGGTGGGGTTGAGCCAAACCACCCAGGCGCCACGTGACCAGTTAGCCCGAACGACGAGAAAAACGTGATAACGGGCACGCGGCGCGCAGACCATTGATCTCGCGCCCCTGAGGGCGCGAGGCGAAGACAGTGCCCCCGCGTCGGCCGCGTCACTCTGTCACTCTTCGGAGGGACGCGCCCGGGGGCCCAAGGAGATTTCGTGGCCGAAAAAGAGCCGCAGGAAGCAACACAGGTGAACGCCGACGGGGAGGCCGCGGACACCGTCTCGGCTGCCGAACAGTTGCCGGAACGGATCCGAGTGCACGCACTGGCGAAGCTGCTGGGCACCACCAGCAAACGTATCCTGGCCCACCTGACCGAGATGGGCGCGCAAGCCCGCAGCCCCCAATCGAGTCTGGACCGCACGGTCGCCGAAACCGTTCGCGAGGCCTTCGGGCCGCGCTCGGTCGAAGTGCCCGCGACCGTCGACGAGGCCATCATCGCGGGTGACGAGCTCGCCGCCGATGAACTCGCCGCCGAAGAGGTGGAGGCCGCCGAGGCCGCGGTCAGCACCCCCACGCGCAAACGCGCCCCCAAACTTTTCACCAGCCCGTTCCAGCAGCCGGAGCTGCCGGTCGAGGAGCCGGTGGTCTATCAGCCGTCCGCGCCCGTCGCGGCACCGCTGTTCCTCTCGCCCGATGTGGCCGCCGCGGAGGAGACCCGCCGCAAGCTGCGCACCGAGCGCAAGCCCAAGGTCGAGGACAAGCCCCGCGAGGAGCAGGTCCGCGAGGACAAGCCGCGCGCGGAGAAGGCCGAGAAGGCCAAGGTCGAGGAGCAGGTCCGGGTCGAGACCAAGGCTGTCGAGGAGAAGGCCGCCGAGGAGACCGCCGCCGACGAATCCGATGACGAGCAGGACTGGGACGGCGGCGAACAGCGCGGAGACGGTGCCTCGCGCCGGCGTCGTCGCGGCCGTCGCGGTCGTGGCCGGGGTCGTGGCGAACAGCATCCCGATGACGAGAACGGCGAGATCGATCCCGAGATCGAGGATCAGCTGCGCGCCGATGCCGAGGCCGAAGCCGAGGAGTCCGAGGACGACGCCGACGATTCGGCCGTGCCGGAGGGTTCGAGCAGCCGTCGCCGCCGTCGCCGCCGTCGCCGCAAGGGCGGGGACGATACCGAGAACGAGCCCGAGGTGGCGGACGACGATCCGCCGAACACCGTCGTGCACGAGCGTGAGCCGCGCAGTAAGCGCCGCGCCGCCGCGAAGGAGAGCAATCCCGACGAGGTGCAGGGCATCAGCGGGTCGACTCGACTCGAGGCCAAGCGTCAGCGTCGCCGGGACGGTCGCGAGGCCGGTCGCCGTCGCCCGCCCATCCTGACCGAGTCCGAATTCCTGGCCCGCCGGGAATCGGTGGACCGGGTAATGGTGGTGCGCGACAAGCACTTCGCCGATCACCCGACCTCCACCACGCAGGTCGCGGTGCTCGAGGACGGCGTGCTGGTCGAGCACTTCGTGACCAGCACCGGGTCGGCGTCCATGGTGGGCAATGTCTACCTGGGCAAGGTGCAGAATGTGCTGCCGTCCATGGAAGCGGCGTTCGTCGATATCGGCCGTGGCCGTAATGGCGTGCTGTACGCGGGCGAGGTGAATTGGGAGGCCGCCGGACTCGGTGGCAGGGAGCGCAAGATCGAGCAGGCGCTGCGGCCCGGTGACACCGTGCTGGTGCAGGTCTCCAAGGATCCGGTGGGACATAAGGGTGCCCGCCTGACCACGCAGATCAGCCTGGCCGGTCGCTTCCTGGTGTACGTGCCGGGCGGTACCTCCACCGGTATCTCGCGCAAGCTGCCGGACACCGAGCGCAAGCGGCTCAAGGAGATCCTGCGCGATATCGTGCCGCAGGACGCGGGCGTCATCATCCGCACCGCGTCCGAGGGTGTGGAAGAGAACGAGCTGGCGCGCGATGTCGAACGCCTGCAACAGACTTGGCGTTCCATCGAGGAGCAGTCCAAGGGCGGTTCGAATACGCCCAAGACGCTGTATGAAGAGCCCGACCTGCTGGTCAAGGTGGTTCGCGATCTGTTCAACGAGGACTTCTCCAAGTTGGTCATCGAGGGTGAGCGCGCCTGGACGACCGTGGAGAACTACGTCCGCACGGTCGCCCCGGATCTGCTTGTCCGCGTGCAGAAGCACGACAACAACGGCGTCGACGTGTTCGGCAGCCTGCGGATCGACGAGCAGTTGGCCAAGGCCCTGGATCGCAAGGTGTGGCTGCCCTCGGGCGGCACCCTGGTGATCGATCGCACCGAGGCCATGACGGTCATCGACGTCAATACCGGCAAGTTCACCGGTGCGGGCGGCTCGAACCTGGAAGAGACCGTCACCCGGAACAATCTGGAGGCGGCCGAGGAGATCGTGCGCCAGATGCGGTTGCGCGATATCGGCGGCATGATCGTCGTCGACTTCATCGATATGGTCCTCGAGTCCAATCGAGATCTGGTGCTGCGCAGGCTGACCGAGGCCCTGGGCCGCGATCGCACGCGTCATCAGGTCTCCGAGGTCACCTCGCTGGGCCTGGTCCAGATGACCCGTAAGAAGCTGGGCACCGGCCTGGTCGAGGCGTTCTCCAGCACCTGTGAGCACTGCCACGGTCGCGGTCTGATCGTGCACAACTACCCCGTCGAATCGGCTCCGGTCGAGGAGGGCGGCGTCGGCCGTCGCGAGGGTTCGCGTCGCCGCCGCAAGGACCGCGGCAATGCCGCGCCCGAGGCGCCGGTCGTGGTCGAGGCCGCCCCGGTGGTCGAGGTGGAGACCGCGGAGAGCAAGGAGAAGGCCGCCGCCCGGCGCGCTCATCCGGTCGCGCTCGCCATGGCCGCGCACCACGACGATGATCTGCATCACGACGAGGCGTACAACGACGAGGACGATCAGGTCGCCGATGAGGTGGCCTACGCCCAGCAGGCCCTGGCGCAAGCCGCGGTCGCCGGTGCGGAAGCGGTCGCCGAGGCCGCGGCCAGTGCCGAGCCGGTGCACGTTTCGGCCAACGGCACCAACGGAACCGCCCCGCGCACAGTCGAATCCGAGGCCGCGGACACCGTGGTCGAGGAGGAGGCCGAAGTGGCCGCCGCCGCGGCCGCGGTGCTGGTGGATCAGGCGCAGGCCGCCGAATCCGCGCGGGTGTCCGAGCCGGAGGTGACCGCGCAGGTCTCCTCCCAGCCCGCCCGCCGGGCCGGCCGTCGCCGGGTGGCCCGTGCGGTCACCGCCCCGGCCTCGGCCAGTGAGGGCGCGGTCTTCGTGCTCTCCAGCGCGGATCAGCCGCAGGCTCCGAGCCTGTCCCTCGCGGATCTGGCTCCCGTGGAGGTGACGCCGCGGGCTCGTCCGCGCCGTCGCGCCGCCGGACGTCCTGCGGGCGCTCCAGAGGGCGAGAACTGACCGCTCTGTTCTGACAGCGAGTGTGGCCCCGCCGTAGCAACGGTGGGGCCACACTCCGTCGGAGGTGGAGGCGGTGTGTGTCAGACGCCCAGGCCAGGCGGGTTTCATCGCCGTTCAGGTGCGCAGAACCCCCGGTTTGGACGCCCCGGGCCAGTCCTGTACTCTTGGACAGTCGCTGCCCCCGGCGACAGTGCTCTGCCGCATGTTTCGGCAAATGCGCTGTGAGAACGAGGGTCCGGTTCCAATGTGAACCTTCAGGCCCGAGGCGGCGGTGAATACCAGACCAGTCATTCGGCGGTTCCCGGTGCAAAGCCGGTGGATCAGCCGTGTAGTACTACAGGAAGAAGGGCAGCCGACCGATGGCAACGTACGCAATCGTCAAGACCGGCGGAAAGCAGTACAAGGTCGCGGTTGGTGACCTGGTGAAGGTCGAGAAGATCGAGGGTCTGCCGGGCACTTCCGTGTCGCTGGCGCCGGTGCTGCTGGTTGATGGCGCCGAGCTGACCACCGATGCTGACAAGCTGGCGAAGGTTTCCGTGTCCGCCGAGGTGGTCGAGCAGACCAAGGGCCCGAAGATCCGTATCCACAAGTTCAAGAACAAGACCGGCTACCACAAGCGTCAGGGCCACCGTCAGAAGCTGACGGTCCTGAAGGTCACCGGCATCAAGTAATCCGACTTGGGGTTCGTCACCCCGGCACGAGGAGTTCTGAAATGGCACATAAGAAGGGTGCATCCAGCTCGCGCAATGGTCGCGATTCGAATGCCCAGCGGCTCGGCGTCAAGCGCTTCGGCGGCCAGGTCGTCAAGTCCGGCGAGATCCTGGTTCGCCAGCGTGGTACGCACTTCCACCCCGGCGTGAACGTCGGCCGTGGCGGCGACGACACGCTGTTCGCCCTCGCGGCGGGTTCGGTGCAGTTCGGCACCAAGCGTGGTCGCAAGACCATCAACATCGTGGTTCCGGAGCCCGTGTCGGCCTGATGCCGCACTGGAGCTAATCCACACGCACTTCGCGACGCGGGTCAGGGTTGAAATAGCCCTGGCCCGCTTCGCTGTTTTCACAGACTGATACGAACACGTGCCAGCCTTGGCCGTGCGATAGCGAGCCGACTGTCCTGAAGGAGGATGATCACCGATATGTCCAAATTCATCGACCGTGTGGTGCTGCACGTGGCTGCGGGCAAGGGTGGGCACGGATGTTCCTCGGTACGCCGAGAGAAGTTCATGCCGTTGGGCGGACCCGATGGCGGTAATGGCGGTAATGGCGGTGACGTCATCCTCGAGGTCGACGGAAACGTCCACACCCTCTTGGACTTCCACTTCCACCCGCATGCCAGGGGCGGCAACGGCAAGCCGGGTGAGGGCAATGATCGCAGTGGTAAGCGCGGCGAGGGGCTGCTGCTGAAGGTGCCGGACGGCACCGTCGTGATGACTCCCGAGGGGGAGGTGCTGGCCGATATGGTCGGCATCGGCACCCAGTATGTCGCCGCGCTGGGTGGCAGGGGCGGGCTGGGCAATGCCGCGCTGGTGTCCAAGGCGCGCAAGGCTCCCGGTTTCGCGCTGCTCGGCGAGGAGGGCCAGGAGCGGGATCTGGTTCTCGAGCTGAAGTCGGTGGCGGATGTGGGCCTGGTGGGCTTCCCGTCGGCCGGTAAGTCCTCGCTGGTTTCGGTGTTGTCCGCGGCCAAGCCGAAGATCGCCGATTACCCGTTCACCACGCTGGTGCCGAATCTCGGTGTGGTGCTTTCGGGTGAGACCACTTTCACCGTGGCCGATGTGCCGGGTCTGATTCCGGGCGCGAGCGAGGGCCGGGGTCTGGGCCTGGACTTCCTGCGGCATCTGGAGCGCTGCGCCGTGCTGGCGCACGTGGTGGATTGCGCGACTCTGGATCCGGGTCGCGATCCGATCTCCGATATCGACGCGCTCGAGGCCGAGCTCGCCGCGTACCAGCCCGCGCTGAAGGGCGATGAGGGACTGGGCGATCTGGCGGACCGGCCGCGCGTGGTCATTCTCAACAAGGCGGACGTGCCCGATGCCGCCGAGCTCGCGGAGATGGTGACTCCGGAGTTGAAGAAGCGTGGCTGGCCGGTGTTCACGATCTCGGCGGTGAGCCGGGAGGGCCTGCGGCCGTTGACCTTCGCGCTGGCGGAGATGATTCGGCAGTACCGCGAGGAGCATCCCAAGGCCGAGGCCAAGCGCGCGGTCATCCGTCCGGTTATCAAGGGCGACAGCGGTTTCCAGGTTATTCGCGATCCCGAGGTCGAGGGTGGCTTCATCGTCACCGGTGAGCGGCCCGAGCGCTGGGTGGCGCAGACCCAGTTCGACAATGAGGAGGCCGTGGGTTACCTGGCCGACCGCCTGGCTCGCCTCGGTATCGAGGAGGAGCTGGTCAAGCTCGGCGCGGAGCCGGGCGCACCGGTGACCATCGGCGACTTCTACTTCGATTGGGAGCCGCAGATCTCCGCCGGTGTGGAGACCATGATGACCCGCCGTGGCGCGGACGCGCGCCTGGATCAGACCGAGCGCATCGGCGCGGCCGAGCGTAAGCACGCCTCGCGGGCGCGCCGCGGCCTGATCGACAACGAGGGATAGCAATACGACCGCACCGGGATTCGCGCGAATACCGGTGCGGGTGATAGTGATTCGAGGCGGCGGTACCGTACCGCGGGCGAATTGAGGTGTGGTGCAGGTGAGTTCGAGTATCACGCGGGTGGAGTCGGAGCTGAGCGCGGCCCGGCAGGCCATCGCGACGGCGCGCAGTGTGGTCGTCAAGATCGGCTCCTCGGCGCTGACCAGTCTCGAGGGCGGTCTGGAGACCGAACGCCTGGATCGACTGGCCGATGCCGTCGAGGCCCGCATGCGCGCCGGATCCGATGTGGTGGTGGTGTCCTCCGGGGCCATCGGCGCGGGTATCGCGCCGCTCGGATTGTCCAAGCGCCCAAAGGATCTGGCCACCAAACAGGCCGCCGCGAGCGTCGGTCAGCTGGCTCTCGCGCACGCCTGGGGTACCTCGTTCTCCCGTTATGACCGCGTGGTCGGACAGGTCCTGCTCAGCGCGGGTGACTTCGGCCGCCGCGAACATCACCGCAATGCCCAGCGCACCCTGGACCGTCTGCGGTCCCTGCACGCTATCGCCGTGGTGAACGAAAACGACACCGTCGCAACGGAAGAGATCCGGTTCGGCGATAACGACCGCCTGGCGGCGCTGGTCGCCCATCTGGTCGGCGCGGACGCGTTGATCCTGCTCTCCGACGTGGACGGCCTCTACGACGGCGACCCCCGCAAGGGCGCCGCCAACTTCATTCCCGAGGTGCGCAGCAGCGCCGACCTGGACGGCGTAATCGCAGGCAGCGGAGGCGCTTTGGGCACCGGCGGCATGGCCTCCAAGCTCTCCGCCGCGCGCCTGGCCGCCGACGCGGGCGTTCCCGTCCTGCTGGCGGCGGCCTCCGATGCGGCCGCGGCGCTCTCCGGCGCAACCGTGGGCACGGCCTTCGCCGCTCGTCCGGTCCGTCTCTCCGCCCGCAAATTCTGGGTCCGCCACGCCGCCGACAGCCACGGTGCGGTCCACATCGACGCGGGCGCGGTCTCGGCGGTGGCCGAGCGCCGCCACTCCCTGCTGGCCGCCGGCATCACCAAGGTCGCGGGTCGCTTCTACGGCGGCGATGTAATCGACCTGATCTCCCCGGACGGCACGATCGTCGCGCGCGGCGTAGCGGCCTACGACAGCGAAGAGCTGGAATCCATGAAAGGCCGCTCCACGAGCGAACTTTCGGATGGTATGCAGCGCCCGGTCGTGCACGCGGACGATCTGGTCAAGGTCTGACCCGGCACCTTTCACCAACCGGTCGGTCGCTTATAGCGTATTTCCGTGCGTGTCGGCACGGCGCGGCGACTCAGGGGCATCGGAAGGCCATGGAAAGGGCAGTGGGCGGGACGGGTTTGCGGCGCATCCTGGAACTTGCACCCGGCGCCGCATCGTAGATGTGCCCTTCGCCGATACGCGGTCGCCAGGATCCGGCGCGGTCCGCCCTTGCCGCGCCGGGCTCGCGGTCCGGTGACCGCCCGCGGCGCCGGGTGCGCCCGCACCGCCGTGGAGGTAGGTATGTACATACCGCAACCGGACGACACCCAGCTGTCGTGGGCGAGTGGCCGTGACAATGTCTTCGCGCACCGCCCCCTACTACCCGACTGGCACGAATTGCTGGCCGCCTTCTGCGGTCATATAGGCGACCAGTCCGACGACCATCCCGTCACCCGCTGGGCTCGTGGCCTGGCCGAACTGCATTTGGAGCGTGGCGCGGAACGCGGTGATCCTGGTGCGGCCGATACCCGTGCCGTCGATGAACGGCGCGCCCGGACAGTCACTTTCATCGATGAGTGGGTGGCGAGACGGGTGCGGCGGAGGGGAACGCGCACCGAATCCCTCGGTTCGCTCATCGACGCCATGGCCGCCGCGCACGTGTACGCGGTGCATCTGCTGAGAACGGTGGACCGGGTCTCGGATGAACAGGTGCACGCCGCCTGGTACGACCTGGCCGAAATGGCGGCCGGGTGGACGGACCGCGCGGCGAATGTTCTCGGTACGCAGGAACGAAGAGCTGCTCCGCCCTCGCAGCGCCTGCAGCGCCCGGCTTGAGCGCCGGGGTGATCACCCCGGTGGCGAATGGGTGCGCCGGGTTGGGTTGTGTTGTGGTGTTGGACGCCTCGGGTGCGGCGGTTGTCCGAGGATTCCGGTGCTACGGCACGTACCCGTGCTGGCGGTGATCGGCGCAAGGGGGCCGATCACCGCCGGGGGAGATCAGCGTGCCGGGCGGGCCTCCAGCACGGATTCCGGGGCGGCGGTGGGCACGATGCGGGTGAGGGTGAAACCGCTGCGGGCCAACAGGTTCCGGAACTCCTGTTCGGTGCGTTCCCGGCCGGTGGCATTGACCAGCATCTCCAGGTCGATGAATTTTCCGGCGTGCGGGCGCTGGTGACCGGGCAGCACGATATCGATGATGAGTACGCACGCATCGGGTTCCATGGCGGTGCGCATCGTGCGCAGAATGCGTTCGGCCTCCGCATCGGACCAGTCGTGGATGATGTGTTTGAGAATGTAGGCGTCCCCGCCCTTGGGCACGGCCTCGAAGAATGATCCTGTCTGCACCGAAAGCCGTTCCGCCAGGCCGAGTTTCGTAATCTGCGCGGGTAGTTCGGTGACGACCTCGGGCAGATCGAAGATGATGCCGCGCCCGGCGGCGGTGCGTTCCAGGATTTCGGTGAGCAGGCTGCCGTGCCCCCCGCCCACATCCACGAGCGTGTCGAAGCGCCCGAAATCGTATGCGGCGAACAGTGGTTCGGTACTCAGGGTGCTGACACTGGTCATGGCCCTGTCGAACATGTCTCCGATATCCCGGTGCGCGGCGGCGTATTCGAAGAACGGCATCCCGTCCAGCGCGGGCCCGACCGAATGTCCGGTGCGCACCGCGTCGGCCAGATGCGTCCAGTGTTTGCGGTGGAATCCGGAGCCGAAGAACAGGAATATGTCTCGCAGCGTGACCTCCGCATCACTGCGGAGCGCCTGTGAGATGCCGGTGAGCGTGTAGGCCCCATTGCGCCGCTGGGTGAAGACGTCGAAGCTGATCAGCAGCCGCATGAGCCGCCGCAGTGCGTCCTCGTCCACGCCGAGGGTCCGGGCGAGTTCCTCCGGTTTCCGGGGCCCGTCGCGTAGTGCGTCGGCGATCCCGAGTTCGGCCGCCGCATTGATGGCCTGGGTGAGGAACCCGGTCATATTCAATTCGAGTAGGGCGATATGCCCGGGTACCAGCCGCCGGTGGACGGCCGCGAGACCGTCGCGGAACCATCCGAGTGCGCGCAGCAGGGGGAGCGGCGGAACTTTCGCGGGTGTGGACGCCATGATCAACTCCAACCGGTTTCGGGGACTGGAATGCTCGGCAATCGAATGGGTTGAGCCTACGCGCGGGCTTCGAGATTGCTGGTCATACGCTCGAGAACCGAGACGGCGGTGCGGTATTCGTCATCTGTGACGCCGGCGAGGGAGACCTCGCGGAAGGTATTGATCCGTTCGCCGACCTCGACGAGTCGTTCACGGCCGTGATCGGTGAGGGCGAGGTGTGCGGGGGCCGGGCGGGAGACCCAGCCGTCGGTGAGCACCAGGCTGATGGCGGTGTCGAGATCGGCGGTATCGGCATTGGCGACCAGGATGCTGTGCACCGCGTCGTCGGCGACGTCGCCGCCATCGCGGACGACATTGAGGACCTGCCAGGCGAGCCGGGTGAGGCCGAATTCGGCGAGGGCATTGTTCATGTAGTGGGTGATGGCGCGATCGGTGCGATTGAGCCAGTAGCCGATGGGCTTCATGGGAATCCTTGTCCTTCAGTGTGATTCGGCGGCGGCGTGTTCGGGCAGCAGCCGGTAGACGAGACAGCAGGCGAGGGTGAGGGCGGCGATGACCAGCAGGCTGGTGGGCGCGCCGCCGGAGGTGTGGAAGTAGACGGTGGTGACCGCGGCCGCGCCGATACTGTTGGCGAGCTGCTGTACCGCTGAGAGCGTGCCGCTGGCACTGCCGGATTCGACGGGATCGATGGTGCCGAGGGTGACCCGGAAGATGGTGCCGAAGCAGGCGCCGAGGCCCAGGCCGGTGAGCAGGATGGGCGCGATGAGCACCCAGCCGGACAGGTCCGCGCCGCGCTGATCGATGAGCGCGTAGAGGATGAGGCTGCCGGTCAGGGTGAGCAGCAGGCCGATCAGAACCAGCCTGCGACCCAGGCGTTCGAGTAGCTGATGGGTGGCGATGGAGGCCACGATAATGCCGATGGCGAGCGGGGCGAGGGCGATCGCGGCCTGGGTCGGCGTGCGGCCCAGTACATCCTGCAGGAAGAGCGAGAGCACATAGAGCAGTCCGGAGGTGGCGGCGAAGTAGACCAGGCCGAGCAGCAGGCCGGAGGTGAAGCCGCGATTGCGCAGTAGTGAGGGTTCGATGAGCGGTGCGGCGGCGTGACGCTGACGCAGGCAGAACCCGGCGAAGAAGACGGATCCGGCGGCGAGCGCGAGGATGGGGCGGGCGGTCCAGCCATTGGCCGGACCGTCGATGAGGCCGTAGAGCACGCCGAGCATGGCGGCGGCGAGCAGCGTGGAGCCGAGGCCGTCGATGCTCACCGTGCGATCACCGGAATCGCGTGGTAGCAGTTTGACCGCGAGAGCGGTCGCGAGACCGCCCAGCACGATATTGATCAGGAACATGGAACGCCAGCCGAGCCCGAAAAGGTCTGCGTCGATGAGGAATCCGGCGAGGATGGGTCCGCAGATGGCGGAGAGTCCGAGGGCGGGGGCGAAGACGCCGAACGCCTTGCCGAGTTCGTCGCGGGGGAAGATCGCGCCGAGAATGCCGAAGCCCTGCGGGATGAGTAGTGCGCCGAAAGCGCCCTGTAGCAGGCGGAAGACGATGATCGCGGCGGGGCCGAAGGCGAGTCCGCAGGCGACCGAGGCGAGGGTGAAGCCGATGATGCCGATCAGGAACAGGCGGCGGCGGCCGAATTTGTCGCCGAGTCGTCCGCCGACCACCAGCAGTACGCCCATGGCGAGTGCGTAGGCCGCACCGAGCCATTGGATCAGGGCCGCGCCGCCGCCGAGATCGGCGGCAATGGTCGGGGCGGCAATGGTGGTGATGGTGGAGTCGAGTAGATCGAGGATTTCGGCGAAGAGGATGACGGCGAGTACGGCCCAGCGGGCGCGGATCATGCGTCGCGTCTCCGGAGCGTCGGTGCTGGGCTGGAGGGCCGGGGAGGACATGAAATGCCTTGGGGGAGAGGGGTCTCGCCGGGGCGAGACCGGAATCAGTTGCGGGAGAACGCGGTCGCGTTCTCGCCGGCCCACTGCGCGAAGGTGCGGGCGGGCGTGCCGAGCAGGGATTCGGTGGTGTCACAGATGGTTTCGGGCTGCGCGTCGGCGGCGGCCCAGAAGGACAGCAGCGAGCCGGCGTAGTCGGGCGACATGTACTGCGCCATATCTGCGGCGGCCTCATCGCGGGTGATGGTGACGAGCGGGACCTCGCGGCCGATCGCGGTGGAGACGATGGCGAGCTGCTCGCGGAAGGTCAGCGTCTGCGGGCCGGTGAGAGCCAGTGCGCGGCCGCGCAATTCGGTGCCGGTGAGCGCGGCGACGGCGATATCGGCGATATCGAGGGGGTGGATGAGCGCGATACCCGCGTCGGGGAAGGCGTGCCGGATCGGCTGGTTGTTGCCGATGGGCCAGCTCCAGCCGAGTGCGTTGCTGGCGAAGGCGCCGGCGCGCAGCAGGGTGGTGGGCAGGCCGGAGGCGAGCAGCGCCTGTTCGACGGCGAGATTGTGCTTGCCCATGGGGTCGTTCGCGGCGTCGGGAGCCAGCACCGAGGCGGAGGAGAGCAACACGATGTGCTCGACCCCGGCGGACTCGGCGGCGGTGAGGAAGGCGTCGATGCCCTCCGGGTTCGGGTAGAGGAAAACCTGGCGGACGCCTTCGAGGGCGGCGTCGAAGGTCTCGGGGGCGTCCAGGCGCAGTTCGGCGATCTCGACTCCGGAGGGGACGGTGAGTTCGGCCGGGTCGGCGCTGGCGGCGCGGACGGGCAGGTGGGCGGCGTGCAGGCGGGCGATAACCGCCTGGCCGACCTTGCCGCGGGCTCCGGTGATGAGGGTGGTCATGGGGTGCTCCATCTGGCTAGTGTTCCGTGTTTGTGTACATATGTATGTTGTCATGCACACGATTGCGTGTCAACACATGTCTTCGAAATTTCATGGATATACGATGGCCATATGACAGCGAAGGACACACGAACCGCCGATGACCTGCTCAATGCCGTGGGTCCGGCGTTCGCGAAGCTGCGCCGAACCAACCTGCTGGAGGTCGAGAACCCCATCTCCGCAAAGGATCTGAGCCGCACACTGGTGCTCAATATCGTCGCGGAGAACAGTCACGGGCCCGGCGCGGAAGTGACGGTCGGCAAGGTCGCCGAACTACTCGGCACCGACCCGTCGGTGGCCAGTCGCATGGTCAGCGACAACATCAAGGCCGGGTACCTGGTGCGCGCCGCCTCCCAGCAGGACGGCCGCCGCACGGTGCTGGAGTTGAGCTCCGACGGCCTGGCATTGATGGACCGATTCCGCAGGCATCAGCGCGATGCCTTCGACTACATCACCGCGGACTGGTCCGAGCGGGATCGGCTCGACTTCGCCCGGCTCATGCTCCAGTACGTCGAATCCCTCGACGGCCTGAAGGATCGAGGGCTCGCCAAAGACGCCTGATGCCGCGATTGCTGTTGCGGCACCGGGTGACTCGGGACCCTCGGCGCGTCTCGGGAGGTGCCGAACGGTTACGAGGGCGTCGCGAGGGCGAAGGGTAAGACGGCGTCCGCGCCCGCGGCGCGGAGCGTGCGGGTCGCCATGGTGAAGGTCCAGCCGGTATCGGTGAGGGCGTCGACCAGCAGGATAGGGCCGTCTACGCCGGTGAGATCCGGTGTCTCCCAAGCATTGTGGAGTGCGGCCACACGGTGTGCGGAGTTGACGGCCGAGACCGGTGGCAGATCGGGGCGCAGGTACATGGTGCCGAGATCGCGCAGCCGGCCGACTTCGGCGAGGCGGGCCGCGAGGGATGCGGTGAGCTTGGGGCGGCCGGGGGACTCCAGGGCGATGACCGCGGTGGGGCGATCGGCCCAATCCCATTCGCGCAGCACGGTGGTGCAGGCGCGGAAGACCTCATCCGGAATGGGGGCGTCGGGGGCATCGAGGAGGGCGCGCAGGCGCTGACCCCAGCCGAGATCGCTGAGGCGGCCGAGTACACGGCCGGTCTCCGCACCCTGGGTGATCTTGCCGGACAATGAGATTCCGAGTTTGGCCATACCGGTGGGCCACTGTTTGCGGGGTGCGAGGTCGATACCGGGGCGATCCAGGCGGGCGCGAATGGCGGCCAGATCGGTGGCATCCACGGCGGTGTTCTGGCGGGTGCCGGTGCAGTTGTCGCAGCGGCCACAGCCGGGGGAGTCGGCTCGCAGGCCGGGATCGTCGAGTTGGCCGCGCAGGAAGTTCATCCGGCACGCATCGGTGGATTGGTAGTCGATCATGGCCTGCTGCTCGGCATTTCGAGCAATGCTCAGGCGCTCATAGCGTTCGGTGTCGTACTCCCAGGGCTGGCCGGTATTGATCCAGCCGCCACGCACGCGCTGCACCGCACCGTCCACATCGAGGACTTTGAGCACCATCTCCAAGCGGGAGCGATTGAGCTCCACCAGGGGTTCGAGTGCCGCGGTCGAGAGTGCGCGATCGGTATTCAAGGCCGCCAGCACCGAGCGGACGATGTGCTCGCGGGGGAAGGCCACCGAGGCGAAGTAGCTCCAGATCTGGCGGTCTTCCGGCCCGGGCAGCAGCACCACCTCGGCGCGTTCGGTGCCACGGCCCGCACGGCCGACCTGCTGGTAGTACGAGATGGGGGAGGAGGGCGCGCCGACATGCACGACGAAGCCGAGATCGGGTTTGTCGAAGCCCATGCCCAGGGCCGAGGTGGCGATGAGCGCTTTGACCTCATTGTTGAGCAGCGCCGCCTCCAGGGCCTCGCGCTCGGTGGGATCGGTCTGGCCGGTATAGGCGGCGACGTGATGGCCGTGTGAGTTCAGCACATCGGCCAGGTCGTGGGCGGCGGCTACGGTGAGGGCGTAAACGATTCCGCTGCCGGGCAATTCGTGCAGTTTGCGGCTCAGCCAGGCGGTGCGCTCCACCGCGTCGGGAATGCGCACCACCGACAGATGCAGGGATTCGCGGTCCAGGCCGCCGCGCAGCACCAGTGTGTCCGTGCCGATCTGGGTCGCCACATCGGTGACCACGCGGTCATTGGCGGTGGCGGTGGTGGCGAGTACCGGCACATCGGAGCCGAGATCGGCTATGAGCGTACGGATTCGGCGATAGTCGGGCCGGAAATCATGACCCCAGTCCGAGACACAGTGCGCCTCGTCGATCACCACGAGTCCGGCATCGGCGGCCAGCTTGGGCAGTACCGCATCCCGGAAGTCGGGATTGTTGAGCCGCTCCGGGCTCACCAGCAGCACGTCCACCTCGCCCGCCGCGACCTGCGCGTGGATCTCGTCCCATTCGGTGACATTGCCCGAATTGATGGTCGCCGCAACCACTCCCGCGCGCTCGGCGGAGGACACCTGATTGCGCATGAGCGCCAGCAGCGGTGACACGATCACCGTCGGCCCGCGCCCCGCCGCCCGCAACAGCTTGGCGGAGATGAAGTACACCGCCGACTTACCCCACCCGGTGCGCTGCACGACGAGTGCCCGCCGCTTCTGCACCACCAGCGCCTCGATGGCCACCCACTGATCCTCGCGCAAGCGCGCGGACGGCCCGGCCAGTTCGCGCAACAACCGCTCGGCATCCTCCCGCAGGTCGCTGGAGGTTCCGGTTCTGGTCGCGTCGGTCGAGGTCACGCGCTCCATCGTGCCTCACCCGACCGACACCACCTAGCCCGACAGCGACTTCGCACCCCTTCGTCCTCCGGCGCGCCGTGGCCCCCGATACTTCGGCGGTCCATCCCCCCGTCATCCCGGCACGTTTTCGGCCGGGATCCACAGCCCGAGGTGGATCCCGGCCGAACGCGCGCCGGGATGACGAATGGGTCAGTCCGCCGCGGCGAGGTGGGCGTCCACCATGGTTCGCACGAGTGTCTCCAATGGCGGCCAGGGGAAACTGGGGCGATCCTGCCGCAGCGTGATCAGGCCGTGCATGGCCGCCCAGAGGCATACCGCGGTGGCGTTCGGGTCGGTGCTCCCGCAGTCCGCGGCGGCCTCGATGAGCAGTTGGATGGTCGGCAGTCCGGGCAATTGCCCTTCGGTCGGCTCCCAGCCGGGGGTGCCCGCGGTGCCGAAGAGTACGCGGTAATGGCCCGGGTTCCGGGTGCCGTAGTCGATATAGGCGTGGCAGATTGCCGAGAGTCGTTCGGCGGCAGCATCTTTCGGGACAGCATCGCGGGCGGTGGCCAACGCGGCATGCAACTCGCCGAATCGGACCTGGTACACGGCGGTCAGCAGTTCGCGTCTGTCATTGAAATGCAGGTAGACGCTCTGTGGCGCGATTCCGGCCGCCCTGGCCACGGCGCGCAGCGACAGCGCTTCCTGACCGTCCAGATCTTCGAGCAATGTGCTGGCCGCGCTGACGAGTTCATCGCGCAGGCGCGCGCCTTCGCCACGGCGATTACGGCTGCGAATGGGTTTGTCCGACACCTTGACAGCATAGCAAGACAGTCGTCTACTTACATATGTAAGCAGACGACTGTCTTGTTAAGGAAGTGCTCATGCTCACAGTTACCCGCGTCGTCCACGCCAGCGTTCTGCTCGATTTCGGCGGTGCGCGCATCCTCACCGACCCTTGGTTCTCCGAACGCCGCTTCTACTACCAGGGCGAGCCGCGCAGTATCGCCACCGCCGCCGACCTGCCCGAGCTCGCGGGCATTGTGATCAGCCACGGTCATTACGATCACTGCGATCTGGATGCCCTGATCGGATATCCGGACAAGACAGTGCCTTTCGCGGTGGTCCCCGGCCTGGCCGCGAAGGTCCGGGCGGCGGGCTTCCGCAATGTCACCGAGCTCGCGCCCTGGCAGCGCACCCACCTCGGCCCCGTCGAGGTGACAGCCGCACCCGCGAAACACGGTGTCCCCGAAGTGACTTTCGTACTGCGCGCCGAGGGCGACACCGTCTTCTTCGGGGCCGATACGCTGCGGATTCCCGAACTCGACGAGGTCGCCCGCCGCTTCCCGGAGATCGATCTGGCCCTGCTCCCCATCAATGGTCTGCGCATTCGCCCCATCCTGAATCACCGGGTCGTCATGGATGCGGTGGAGGCCGCCGACCTCACCCACGCGCTGCGCCCGCGCCTGGCGGTGCCGATCCACTACGCCTTCACCAGCGGTCCGCTGGGCGATCGCATCATGACCAAGTCCGAGCGCAATCGCCCGGATCTATATCGCGATGCGGCAGGCGATCTCGCGCCGGAGACGGAAGTGCGCGTGCTGAATCCGGGCATACCGCTCACCGTGTGACCGGCTTCGTTGCGGTGCGGTCAAGATCGCACGTAAACCCCTGCCGAGGCGGACAATGAGGTATCGGAGCCGCGTTGTCCTCCGGTGAGCAGGGAGACGGTGATGTCGGAGAAGTTTCCGTCGCCCGCGGGGTGGACTCCGCCGGGTGCGCAATTCCGAAGCAGCGGAGGGTTTTCGCGAACCATCGTCGGTGCGCTCGTCGGTCTGATAGTGACGCCCATCGGTATCGGCTTCGCGGCGCGCGGGGCCGCCGGCACCAGGCAGTGGGTGATTCTGGGCGATTTCGCCGACCGGTTGGGCGCCACCTTGCAGATCCTGGTGGCGGCGGTGCTGTTCCTGCTGGTGGCCGCGCTGGCCGCCTATTCGGCGGCGGGAACGATTGTGGGCGGCCTGGTTTGGGGCGTGCTACCGGGAGTCATCTATCTGATCTTCCCGGACGACACCTTCCGCCTGATCGGTGATCTCCCGGTCTCCGACGATATGCACATAGCACTCTTTCAGTGGCTACAGACCGGATTCCCACTGATAGTGGGCATTCTGCTCATCGGCGCCGGAGGGGCCGCAACCCTCCGCCGCCGATGACCGTCATCCCTTGACGCACAACACCTGTCGCAGTGTGTGCACCACATCCACCAGATTCCCCTGTGCCGCGATCACCTGATCGATGTCCTTGTATGCCGCCGGAATCTCATCCACCACCCCCGCATCCTTCCGAGACTCCACCCCCTCGGTCTGCTTGACGAGATCCGCAACGGTGAACTGCCGCTTGGCCGCACTCCGACTCATCCGCCGCCCCGCCCCATGCGAAGCCGAGTAGAACGAGTCCGGATTCCCCTTCCCCCGAACCACATACGACCGCGTCCCCATCGAACCCGGAATCAGCGCCAAATCACCCTTGCCGGCGCGAACCGCACCCTTACGAGTGACCAGCATCGGCATACCGTCGATAATCTCCTCATTCACATAGTTGTGATGGCAAGAAATCGGCTTGTCGAACAACACTTCTCGCTCACCGAACTCATCCCGCACAGCCTTGCAAACCAGCGCCAACATCACAGCCCGATTCCGCGCGGCATACTCCTGAGCCCAGTTCAGATCCCGCCGATAAGCATCCATTTCCGGCGTCCCGGAAACGAATACCGCAAGATCCTTGTCGGGCAGCTCCTGGTTGTGCGGCAAGGCGCGCGCAACCGTCATATGCCGCTCGGCAAGTTCCTTACCGATATTCCGGCTGCCGGAATGCAGCAGAACCCAAATCTGCTGATCTTCAGCGATGCAAATCTCGACAAAATGATTGCCGGATCCCAGCGTCCCAATCTGCTTACGTGCCTTGGATTCCCGAGCATGAACAGCGGGATCGAGTGACTCGAATCCCTTCCAGAACCGATCCCACCCGGCGCGCTGCGCATTGCTCGCCTGATGTCCGGAGACCTCGGCGTTCAGCCGGTTCACGTTCACCGAATCATCGTGCGCGGCAAAGCCGACCGGCACCGCAGCCTCGATTCGCGACCGCAGGCCATGCAGGTTGTCGGGCAGATCGCTCGCCTTCAGTGAGGTCCGCACGGCCTCCATGCCGCACCCGATATCGACGCCGACCGCCGCGGGTGAGACCGCGTCCTTCATCGCGATGACCGAGCCGACCGTGGCCCCCTTACCGAGGTGCACATCCGGCATGACCCGAACCCCGTACACCCACTCCAGCTTCGCGATATTGCGCAACTGCTGCAGTGCGGCCGGTTCGACCTCGTGCTCGTGGGCCCACATGAGCGTCTGCGCTCGAGTTCCGCGCAGCTCTACGGGAAACATTGGACATTCCTTCCTTCGGATTGCCTTAAAGGTAGGGCTGAAGCTTGTCCATGCGCACTGGATTATTTCGTGCGGAGCCTCCACCTGCGAAGAGAGATGCGCGCAGTACGCCCCAGCGGCCCAAGTCTTTTGGACTTCAGCGGGTCCGCAGGCCATCCAGGATGACGGCGAAGGTTCGTTCGCGTTGTGCGGAATCCGCGCTGTCCATATGTATGGCGATGAAGAATCCCTTGAGGACCGACATGAGATCGCCGAGGCCGATATCGGTGCGTACGGCTCCGGCCTGCTGTGCTTTGGACAGTAATTCGCCGATGGCGGTCTGTAGTTCGCGGGTTGGTCCGGCGTAGACCTGTTCCCCGCGCGGTCCGAGCGCGTCGACGAGATCGCGTTTGACTCCGCCGCCGGAGTCCATCTGCCGTAGGAAGGCGAAGAATGCTGTCCCGGCGTCGTCGGCGTTCAGCGCATCGCGTGCGCGCCCGGTCATGCGATCCACGCGATCGACGATGGCGGCCTCGAAAAGTGCTTCCTTGGTGGGGAAGTGGCGGTACACGGTGCCGGCGCCGACTCCGGCGCGTCGCGCGATTTCGTCGAGGGGGACCGAAATGCCTTCCGCCGCAAAGGCTTCCTGTGCGGCGGCCAGTACCCGCTCGCGATTGCGGCGGGCGTCGGCGCGGAGCGGGCGTTCGGTCATCTCCCGCAGCCTACCCATTGACAAGCGGGGCGCACGCCCCGAATACTAACCGGGTCGTACGTTCCGTTTAATTCCGACACCGTGGAGGCGCTATGTCCACTGCTGTAGAAACCCCTCGTGAACTGGTAGAACGACTCTTTCACGGGCTACCCGCTCGCGATGCCGAAGCCTTCGTGGCACTCCTGGCCCCGGATGCCGTTTTCGAAATCCCGTTCGTCATTCCGGGCTTCCCGAACAGGTTCGAGGGGCGCGAGGAGATTCGTGCCCATCTCGACCGCTGGTGGTCGCCGCAGCGCATGTCCGGCGTCGTGGTGCACGGCATTCACCCGACCATCCACGAGACCACCGAACCCGGACTCTTCCTGGTGGAGAACGATGTCGACCTGACCCGGCCGGGTATGGGGCGGGCGCGGGTGCGGACTTCGGTGAATGTGGTTCAGGTCCGCGACGGTCAGGTGGTGCTCTTCCGCGACTACATGGATACGAACCGAATCGCCGCCATGGTCCAGCAGATGCGAGAGATGTGACCCATGTGACCCACTCGATCGCGTGCCAATAGTTAGTGCATTAAGTATTGTTGCACTAACGGTACTGATCGAGGAGGACTGGTGCAGGACATCGAGGATCCGCTACGGCTGGACCGGCAGGTCTGCTTCGCGCTGGCGGTCGCCAATCGCGCGGTGCTGGCTGTCTACCGACCACTGCTCGAACCCATGGGGCTCACCCATCCGCAGTATCTGGTCATGCTGGCGCTGTGGGGTGAGGCCCCGATGTCGGTCAAGGATATCGGCGAGGCCATTCAACTCGATTCGCCGACGCTGTCGCCGCTGCTCAAGCGGCTCGAAGCCGCCGGGCTGATTACCCGGCGGCGGGACAGCCACGATGAGCGCAATCTGGTCGTCGACCTGACCGCGGCCGGGCGCGAATTGCGTAATGAGGCGGAGAGGATTCCGCCCGCGGTGGTCGAGCGGCTCGGCGTGAGCCTGGCCGATCTGGAGGATCTGCGCGAGGTGCTCACCCGTGTGAACGACGCGGCACGCCGTTCGGTGCTGTCCGCCGCGGAGACGGCGAAGGGAACCCGGAAATGAAGCGCCCCAACCCCATCCAATGGATCGGCTATTCGTGCGGTATGCGACTTCCGGATTCGCTACAGGAGTGGGTCCGCAATGACCTGACCGGAACCTTCGCGGTGCCAAGGCATTTGGTGCGTGGCATGTTCCCGCTGCTGCCGATCTTCGCGGCCTTCCTGCTCTTCCCCGGTGAGTTGTGGCTGCGAGCCTCGATGATTCTGCTCGCGGTGCTGCTGGCCGCGTTCTACATCATCGCGTACATGCCGATGAATCGCGCGCACCGGCTGGGAAAACATGGTCTGCCAGCGGATTTGGAGAATCCGACGCAGGCTTCGCGGCGTGCTGCCGAGCGGGCGTCCTATGAGGCCCGCTACGGGCGATAGCGTCGTTCGGGCGACCCCTCGTGCTGCTGCCGCACCGGTGCGAGCTACTGGATGTTCTTGGTGCAGGCCGAGGCGACGACCTTGGCCGCCCGCGGGCTGGCGCTACCCAGATCTGGGAACGGGGGATTGCTCTCCCCGAGTCCGGCGACCGCGGCCGCCTCGGCTTCTTCGCGGGAACCGCGTGCGGCCCAGCCGAATTGACCGTCCGCGCCCTGGGCCAGGGCACCGCATCCGTCGGTGAACCGGAAGACGATTTCGCAGTCGTAGTTGGCGCAGTCGCGAATGGCGGCGGCATCGGCGGTGACCTTGGTGTTCTCGGCGGTGACCACACCGGCGTTCTTGAGTTTGGAGACCGCGATGGTCCCGTAGTACTGCGCGGCGGCGTCCGCCGTACCGGCGGCGGCCAGGCCGCAGGACATGGTCACGGCCGCGGTGAGGACGGTGATTCGAGCAACCGACAAGAGAATTCCTGACGTTTCAGAAACTGGGCGAACGAGGCCGATAGTAGACGATCGACCTTGCGCGCCAGGTCGGCTTCGGTGAAGGGGCTCAGTCGAGTTCGTGAAACGCCGGCGTGCGATCAGCGTGCCTGCGAGGCCGTCCGGGTGAGGGCGCTGCGCAGAGCGGCGAAGGCGCTGGCATTGGCGCGCTGGGTTTGCGGGAGATGCCAGGCCATGGACATGAAGCCGTGGATGGTCCCGTCCCAGCGCCGGATTTCGGTGGGCACGCCCGCCTCGCGCAGCTGTCGGCCGTAGGTTTCGCCCTCATCGCGCAGCGGATCGAATTCGGCGGTGGCGATATACGCGGGCGGCAGACCGGTGAGATCGGCTCGCAGCGGATTGGCGAACGGGTCGTCCGCCTCGGTCGCCGAGTTCAGGTATTGCTGCCAGTACCAACGCAATTGGGGCGCGGTGGTGAAGTAGCCCTCGGCGTTCTCGGTGTAGGAGGCGGTATCGCAGGCCGGGTCCAGCATCGGGTACAGCAGTAGTTGGAAGGCGAGATCCGCGCCGCCGTTGTCACGGGCCTGGAGGGCGGCGACGGTGGCGAGATTGCCGCCCGCGCTGTCACCGGCGACCGCTATCCGGGCGGGATCGCCGCCGAGGGCTTCGGCATTGTCCGCGACCCACCGCAGGACGGCGTAGGCGTCGTCGGCGGCGGCGGGAAAGCGGGCCTCCGGCGCACGGCGGTAATCCACCGAAATCACCAGTACCCCGGCCTCATTCGCCATTACCCGGCAGAACTTGTCGTGGCTGTCGAGATTGCAGAGTACGAAACCGCCGCCGTGATAGAAGACCACCACGCCCGGTGTCTGCTCGGCGTCGAGCGGACGGTAGATGCGGACCGGCACCTCGGGTGCGCCGTTGGGTCCGGGGACCAGCCAGTCCTCCACTGCCGCAACGGGAATCGGCTCGGCGGCGGGCGGTGCGGGGCGGGCGGCAAGGAAGGCCCGGGCCTGCGCCGCATCGACCACTTCGGTACCCAGGACCGGGAAGGCGGCGGTGGCCGCGTCGACGAAGGTTTGCCATTCCGGCGACAGTGGCATCGCGGACTCCTCAGCTGGACAAGGGTTTTCGAGTGAAATGGTGCGCCGCCCGCCTCGCAGGTGCGGGCGGCGCACAGACCCGTGTGGAGCGTCCGTGGACAACTCCGCGCGGATGGTCTACATGCCGCGCGGAATGAACTTGCCCGCGGCCAGCCCACCGTCGATGGCGACTTCGGCTCCGGTGATGTACGCAGAGGCATCCGAGGCCAGGAAGGCGACCAGTTCGGCGACCTCCTCGGGCAGGCCGGTGCGCTCCAGCGGCAGGTTCGGGAAGCTGCCCGGGCCGGTGGTCAGGTAGGGCACCATCGGGGTGGCGATGGGGCCGGGGTACACCGAGTTGACCCGGATCTGGGACAGGCCCAGCTCCAGGGCGGCGACCTTGCTCAGCCCGCGCAGACCCCACTTGGAGGAGCCGTAGGCGGCATGGTTCATCAGGCCCTCGAGCCCGGACTGTGAGGAGATATTGATGATCGATCCGCCACCGACGGCCTGCATGGCCGGAACCGCCGCCTTGATGCCGTTGAACGCGCCGATCAGGTTGACCTTCAGAATGCGTTCCAGCTCAGCCGATTCGGTCTCCATGATCGGCTTCATGGTGTAGATAGCGGCATTGTTGACCAGCACGTCGAGCTTGCCGAAGGTGGAAACCGCCACGGCCACGGCGGCATTCCAGCTGTCGGTGTCCGAGACATCGTGCTTGACGAAACGCGCTGCGTCGCCGAGGGATTCGGCGAGCTCCTTGCCCTCGGTCTCCAGCACGTCGGTGATCACGACCTGTGCGCCACGCGCCACGAACAGTCGGGCCTCGGCCGCGCCCTGGCCGCGCGCGGCACCGGTGATAAGGGCGACTTTGCCTGTGAGATCAGCCATTTCGGTTCCTTCTACTTGGTGTTGCGGAAGTGGGGGATGACCTTCTCGCCCCATTGGCGGATGGTTTCCATGCAGGCGTCCTGCGGCACGGTGCCCATCTGGATCAGGCACAGAATCTCGTCCGCACCGGCTTTCTGCAGGCGTTCCACATACGCGATGGCGTCCTCGGCGGTGCCGTAGGCGTGCTCGGTATTGAATATGGCGGTGGAACCGGTCTTCACCGGAATCTTGGCTTCGTGCAGGTAGGCGACGTGCTCGTCGGCGGCCTCGCGCATTTTGGCGACCTGGTCGACGCCCGATTCGACGGCTTCGTCCGGTACCGGTCCCGCGCCGTAGTAGTACTTGATGGACTGTGCGAAGAACCGCTGCCCGCGCGCACCGATCTGCCGGGCACGTTCGCGATCATCGAGCACGATGGTCGGGCACAGCGCCGCGAAATGGTCATTGACCACGGTGGAGACGAAGCGTTCCCCGGTGCGCTCGGCGATCGCGGTGTCGTAGACGCGGCGCAGTTCGGCGATCTCCTCGATACCGGCGAAGCCGAGCACCAGCGCGCCGATACCGTAGTCGGCGGCGAGTTTGAGGGTGTCCTTCTTGGTGCACGCCATGAACAGCGGTGGATGCGGGCGCTGCACCGGCCGCGGCAGCAGATGATGCGGCTCGATATCCAAAAGCTCACCGTGGTAGGAGAATTCGCCCTCCGGATCCTGCCAGGCGGCGGCGATCATGCGGAGTGATTCCTCCACCTCCTGATAGGTGCGGGCGGGATCGACACCACACATGGAGGTCTCCACGGCGGTGGCCCCGCGCCCCGCGCCCAGATTGAGCCGTCCACCGGACAGCACATCGAGCATGGCCGCGCGCTCGGCCGCCCGCACCGGATGATTGAAGTTGAACGGCATACACACCACGCCGTGTCCGATACGAATCCGCTCGGTCTTCGCCGCCACCCAGGTCAGGAAGATCTCCGGCGCGCTCATATGCGCGTACCACTTGAGCCCGTGATGTTCGACCGCCCATACGGTGTCGAACCCGACCTGATCGGCGAGCACGGCCTGCTCCACACAATCGCGCAACACCTGCGCCTCGTGCGCGGCGGTGGGGTCCGTCATCTGCGCTTCGAAGATCATCGAGAACTTCATCCGGTGCTCCTTGCCGCCTCGAGTCAGGCCGGTGCGGCCGCTATGCCTAACCGGAATAGTTCAGGACTCATAGCTTCAGGTCATTCGGTTGTCTCAGTGGCCGGGACCTCACCGTGCCGCACCTCGCCGCCGGTCTTAGCGTCGGTTCGAACACTGAGGAAGGACGGTCACCGGTGGGACAGCTGGACGGGAAGGTCGCCCTGGTTACGGGTGGTGCGCGCGGCATGGGTGCCGAGCATGTGCGCCGCTTCGTGGCCGCGGGCGCGCAGGTCGTGTTCGGCGATGTGCTCGATGACGAGGGCAAGGCACTGGCCGCCGAACTCGGCGACGCGGTCCACTATGTGCATCACGATGTCACCAGTGAAAGCGATTGGCAGGCAGCGGTTTCCGAGACAGTAACGCGTTTCGGCCGCCTGGACGTGCTGGTCAACAATGCGGGCATTCTTCGTTTCAAGAAGTTGCTCGAAATGAGTCTGGACGAGTGGAACCTGATGCAGGGCATCAATGTGACGGGCGCGTTCCTGGGTATCAAGCATGCCGCGCCCGCCATGATCGATGCCGGCGCGGGTTCCATCGTCAACGTGTCCTCGGTAGAGGGTTTCGTCGGCGCTGCCGGACTGTCCGCCTACAGCGCGAGCAAGTTCGCGCTGCGCGGGCTCACCAAGTCGGCCGCGCGGGAGTTGGGGCATTCGGGTATCCGGGTGAACTCCATTCATCCCGGCGGTATCGCCACCCCGATGACCGCCGCCGTGGCGGGCGCGACCGGGTTGGACGGCAATAGTTTCTTCTCCGATCTGCCCATTCCGCGCTGGGGTCAGCCGGTCGAGGTGTCCGAGGTGGCACTCTTCCTGGCCTCCGATGCCTCGAGCTACTGCACCGGCGGCGAATTCGTCGTCGACGGCGGCATGCTCACCAGCTGCGGCTACTAAGGACTGATACGCAATGGAATTCGAATTCGACGTCGTTGTCGTCGGCTCCGGTGCGGCCGGTATGACCGCCGCGCTGACCGCCGCCTATCGCGGACTGTCGGTGACCCTCATCGAGAAGAGCCGGTTGTTCGGCGGCTCGACCGCGCGCTCCGGCGGCGGTGTATGGGTGCCCAATAACCCTGTGCTGCAAGCCGCCGGGGTGCCGGACAGCCCGACCATGGCCAAGACCTATCTGAAAGCCGTTGTCGGCGACCGGGTTCCGGAGGCGAAGCAGCGGGCGTTCCTGGATCACGGCCCGGAGATGTTCTCCTACATCGGGGCTCGCTCCAAGCATTGGGAATTCGTCTACGACCGCGGGTATTCCGACTACCACCCCGAGTTCCCGGGTGGTCTGGCGCAGGGCCGCAGTATCGAGCCCGCCGTGATCGACGGCCGACTGCTCGGCGGCGATCTGCACAAGATCAATCAGCCGACCATGTCCGCGCCCAAGGGAATCGCCATCACGGTCAGCGACTTCCACGACCTGAATATGATCGCCCGCACCTGGGCCGGCAAGAAGACCGCCGTGAAGGTCGGCGCGCGCACCGCATTGGCCCTCGCCAAGGGTGCGCTGCCGCTGAGCCTGGGCAAGGCCCTGGCAGCGCGGCTCTGGCTGTCGCTGCGCGATGCCGGTGTGCCGGTGTGGCTGAATACCCCTCTCACCGAACTGATTACGGAGAACGGCGTGGTGGTCGGCGTACGCGCCGAGCATGAGGGCCGTCCCGTGGTCATCAAGGCCAAGCGTGGAGTCGTGCTCGCCGCGGGCGGTTTCGAGCACAACCTGGAGATGCGCAAGAAGTACATCTCCGGCCCGCAGTCCACCGAATGGACCGTCGGCGCGATCGAGAATGTCGGTGAAGGCATTGTGGCGGGCCAGAATATCGGCGCGGCAGTCGATCTCATGGATGACGCCTGGTGGGGTCCGTCGGTGCGCAGCCCCGAGGGCCGCCCGCCGTTCTTCTGCCTGGCCGAGCGTTCGCAGCCGGGCGCGATCATGGTCAACAACAATGGCGAGCGCTTCGTCAATGAATCCGCGCCGTACGTGAATGTCGTGCACAAGATGTACGAGGACGAGGCGAATGGCACCGGCAGCATTCCGGCGCACTTCATCTTCGACCAGAACTTCCGCGACCGGTACCTGTTCCTGGGTAACTTCCCCAAACGTCCACTGCCGCAGGCGTATTTCGACAAGGGCATCATCAAGCAGGCCGATACCCTCGCGGAACTGGCCGGCAAGCTGGGCATTCCGGCCGGCAAGCTGGCCGCGACCGTGCAGCGCTTCAATGGTTTCGCCGAGGCCGGGCGCGATGAGGACTTCCTGCGCGGCGACTCCGCCTACGACCGCTACTACGGCGATCCGACGGTCAAGCCCAATCCGACCCTGGCTCCGCTCACGCGCGGGCCGTTCTACGCGGTCGAAATGGTTCCCGGCGACCTCGGCACCAAGGGTGGTCTGGTCACCGATGAGCACTCGCGGGTGCTCGACGAGAGCGGCGCCGTCATCGCGGGTCTGTATGCGGCGGGCAATAATTCGGCCGCCGTCATGGGTAATGACTACGCCGGCGCGGGCGCGACCATCGGACCCGCCATGGTGTTCGGCTATATCGCCGCCAACCATATGGCCGATGCCGAGCCCGGCGAAGCGGTTCCTGCTCCGGCCAAGAAGACCGCGCGACGCGGTGCGGCTCAGCACAATGCGGCATCCACTGCCGCAGCACAGGACTAGGAGGACGATATGGGACGGGTAAGCACCAAGAACGTCATCGTCACCGGCGGTGCGCGCGGTATGGGCGCGGCCTTCGCGCGCAAGCTGGTCGACGAGGGCGCGACCGTGGTCATCACCGATGTGCTGGGCGCCGAGGGTGCGGCGCTGGCCGCCGAACTCGGTGACTCGGCGCTGTTCCTGCCGCTGGACGTCACCGACGAGGCGGTCTGGAATGACGTTGTCGCACAGGCGGAGTCGAAGTTCGGTCCGGTCTCGGGTCTGGTCAACAACGCGGGCATCGTGCATGTGGATCCGATTGAGAAGCTCTCCGAAGCCGACTACCGCAAGGTCATCGACGTCAATCAGCTCGGCGTATTCCTGGGCATGAAGGCCGTCATCGGCTCCATGCGCAAGGCCGGGGTCGGCTCGATCGTGAATATCTCCTCGACCGGCGGCATCATCGGCTACTCGAACATCATCGGCTATGTGGCGTCCAAGTGGGCGGTGCGCGGTATGTCCAAGACCGCGGCGCAGGAGTTCGCTCCCGACAATGTGCGCGTGAACTCGGTGCACCCGGGCATTGTCGCCACCGAAATGGTCGCCAGCTCCGATCGATCCACTTCCATTGCGGCCAAACAACCCATCGCGCGGCCGGGCACCCCCGAGGAACTCGCCAACCTGGTGCTGTTCCTCATCTCCGACGAGTCCTCCTACAGCACCGGGTCGGAATTCATCGCCGACGGCGGCTTCACCACTCAGTAAGAAGGAACTGCCATGAAGGACTTCCACGGCAAAGTCGCCGTCATCACCGGCGCGGGCGCCGGTATCGGCCGTGCCATGGCCATCGAATTCGCCCGTGGCGGTGCGCAGTTGGCGCTGTCCGGCCGCAATCTCGAGAGTGTCGCCGAGACGGCGGCGCTGTGCGAGAAGGAAGGCGCCAAGGCGCGCGCCTACAGGCTGGATGTCACCGACCGGGCGGCTGTCTACGCGCATGCCGATGAGGTCGTCGCCGATTTCGGCAAGGTCAATATCGTCATCAACAATGCCGGTGTCTCGTTGACCGCCAATATCGAGGACGTCTCGTGGGAGGACTTCGAGTGGATCTTCAGTATCAATTTCTGGGGAACGGCCAACGGCACCAAGGCATTCCTGCCGCATGTCATCGCCTCGGGTGATGGCCACATCGCCAATGTGTCCTCCATGTTCGGCCTGGTGGCCTGCCCATCCCAGAGTGGTTACAGCTCTTCGAAGTTCGCCATGCGTGCCTTCACCGACGCGCTGCGCCAGGAGATGATCATCGCGGGCCATAATGTGGGCGTCTCCAGCGTGCATCCGGGCATGATCAAGACCGAAATCGCCTGGAAGGCAAGAGCTTCGGCCAATCGTGACCGGGATGCGCTGGCGCAGAATTTCGACGGGCTGGCCAAGACCACCCCCGAATCGTGCGCCCAGACCATTCTGAACGGCATCAAGAAGAACAAGCCGCTCATCCTCATCGGCACCGACGCCAAGGCCATGAACTGGATGCAACGCCTGCTCGGCTCCGGCTACATGAAGCCGCTGACCGCGCAGATGCGCAAGGAAATCTGACGCGCTGTCGGCGGCAAGGTCGCGATCAAGCCGGATGCCGCAGGCGTCCCTTGATCACCTTGCCGCCGGCATTGCGCGGCAGGCTCTCGGTGAAGACGACCTCGCGCGGCACCTTGTAACCGGCGAGCCTCGCCCTGGACCATTCGATAATCGCGCCGGCATCGCCACCGGCGCCATCCTCCGGGACGACTACCGCGCGGCCGACCTCGCCGAGTCGCTCATCGGGAATTCCGATGACGGCGACATCTCGAATTGCCGGGTGCTGCAACAGGACTCGCTCGATCTCGGCGGGGTAGGCATTGAATCCGCCGACTATGAACATGTCCTTGAGGCGGTCGGTGATGCGCAGGTAGCCGTCCTCGGCGAGGGTGCCGATATCGCCGGTGTGCAGGTAGCCGGCGGAATCTATGACGGCGGCGGTGGCCTCGGGGTCATCGAGGTAGCCGCGCATCACATTGGGGCCCTCGAGGATTATCTCGCCCGGCTCACCGGGGGCCACGTCCGTGCCGTCCTTGTCGACAATGCGGATCTCGGTGCCGGGCAGGGCTTTTCCGACCGTATCGGAGAGTAGTTCGGCGGGCGCGTCGGGCGGGCAGACCGTGACGACGCCGATCGATTCGGTGAGACCGTAGGCCGTGAAGACATAGGGCACACCGAGATCCGTGCGAATCCGCTCCACCAGTTCGGCCGGGATGGTCGCGCCACCGGTGCCCGCCAGGCGCAGTGAACCCAGTAGGTAATCGCTGTGGTCCGCCTTCAACAGATCGGTGAAGAGTGTTGGGGGACCGGCCAATACGGTGATCCGCTCACTCTCCACAATGCGCAGGGCCGCATCGGCGTCGAAGCGTTCCATCGGGATCATGGTGGCGGTGCACAGTAGGCAGGCGATGATGCCCGCCTTGTATCCGAAGGTGTGCGAGAACGGATTCACCAGCAGATACCGGTCGCGCGGGCGCAGCGTCACCACGTCGGCCCAGAGCGAGAAGACTTCCAAAGTCTGCCGGTGCGTGGCGAGTACACCTTTCGGCGCACCCGTGGTGCCGGAGGTGAAGAGAATATCGGAGATGGACTCCGGATCGACCTGCGCGGTGCGTTCGGCCACCGCCTCCGGCGGCACCACCGTGCCGGGCGCGAGAAACCCTGCCCAGGAACTGATATCCCAGGTCTTCGCGGCCTCGCCCCGCGAATCATCCAGCAGGATAAGGTTTTCCAGCGCAGGAAGCGGATATCCGGACTCGGCCAGCATCGCCGGATAGTCCCTGCCCAGAAATTCCTGCACCGTGCACACCGCTTTGGCCCCGCTGCGGGTCAGCACCTCCGCCGCCTCCGCCCCGCGCAGCCGGGTACTGATCGGCACCAGCGTCGCCCCCGCCGCCAGCATGCCCAGTGCGGTCACAATCCACCGATTGCTGTTCGGAGCCCAGATCCCCACCCGATCCCCGGCCTCGATCCCCGAGGCAATGGCGGCCCGCGTCACCGCCCCGACCTCCGCGGCCAACTCGGCAAAGGTCAACCGCCCCATCGGCCCCGCAATGGCCACCGCATCCGGATACCGCCGCGCACGATCAGCCACCAGGGCCGGAATGGTCGATACCGGGGCGCTCGCGGAACCGCCACCGATGGATGCCGCATACCGCCGATCCATGCGCCCATCCTGCCGCACCCGCCCGCACCCAATGCCCGTTTTCCCCGTGCCATCCCGCTGACCGGGCGTGCCTGTGTTTATTTGCCCTCCGCTTCGCTCCGGGCGGGTCGCGGCCCTTTTAGGCTCGGTCCGCGACCTTCGTGTGTATGTCGTTGCCCTGTCCTGTCCGGGGAGTTTCCGTCATCCCGGCGTGCTTTTGGCCGGGATCCACACTCCAGGACGGCTGACCCCGTTGTTCCGCTGATTGGGATGCGGGTTGGGGGTGAGGGGGGTCACGCGGCACGCTCGATATCAGAGAAATGCCGTCGCGGTTTCGTACGGCATAGGCCCGGCAGGCCGCTGGAGTGGCGAGCGCTGGAGTGCTGATGAATTCAGAACATCGAAGGAGTGACATGACCGCCGGAGCGGAGCTTGCGCAGCGACCCGATGTGGCGGCCGACGCCGTGACCGTCGTCGAACTCGACGGTGCGTGCGAGCTGTCGCGGCAGCAGATCGGCGGCAAGGCGTGGAGCATCAATCACATGCGGGCCCTCGGGCTGCCGGTGCCGCCCGCGTTCGTCATCACCACCGCGGGCTGGGCCGACTACACCCGGCGCGGTGCGATCGCGGCCGAGATCTGGGAGCAGGTGCGCGCCGGGGTCGCCATGATCGAGCGCGGTACCGGGCGGCGGTTCGGTTCGGCCGATAAGCCGCTGCTGGTTTCGGTGCGCTCGGGTGCGGCCATCTCCATGCCCGGCATGATGGACACCGTCCTGAACCTCGGCATGACCGACGCGGTCCAGCAAGCGCTCGCCGATGAGACCTCGAATCCGGTGTACGCCAACGACACTCGTCAGCGTTTCGTGCACCAGTACCGGGAGACCGTGCTCGGTGACGCCGCCGGCGCGGTCCCGGCTGACCCGTGGGATCAGTTGCGCGGTGCCATCGAAGCGGTCTTCCGCTCCTGGGATTCCGCGCGCGCCAAGACCTATCGCCGCAATCGCGGTGTGCCCGACACCCTCGGCACCGCGGTCACCGTGCAGGCCATGGTGTTCGGCAATCTCGACGAGCGTTCCGGCACCGGAGTTCTCTTCAGCCGCAACCCAAATACCGGTGACGGACCCGTCTACGGTGAGTGGCTGGTCGGCGGGCAGGGCGAGGATGTGGTCTCCGGCCGCCTCACCCCGCGCCCGCTCGACGACCTCGCCGCCACCCAGCCCGAGGTGCACGAGCGCCTGATCGCCGCCACCCAGCTGCTCGAGCGCGACGGCCGCGACCTACAGGACATCGAGTTCACTGTGGAGGCCGGAACGCTGTGGATGCTGCAGTCCCGCGCGGCCAAGCGTTCGGCCCGCGCCGCGGTGCGCACCGCCGTCGCCATGGTCGCCGAGGGTCTGATCTCCGCCGATGAGGCCCTCGATCGCATCACCGCCGATCAGGTGCGTGAGGTACTGCGCCCCGCCTCCGGTGACACCACCGGCCGCGACCCCCTCGCTCGTGGCGAATCCGCCTGCCCCGGACTGGCTTCCGGTGTCGTCGTCACCGATCCCGATGAGGCCGAGGCCCGTTCGGAGGCCGGTGAGGACGTCATCCTGGTACGCCCCACCACCAGCCCCGACGATCTGCACGGCATGATCGCCGCCCGCGCCATCGTCACCGAATTGGGCGGCACCACTTCGCATGCCGCCCTGGTGAGCCGCGAACTCGGCCGCCCCTGCGTGGTCGGCTGCGGCCCCGGCGTGGTTGACGCGCTGGTCGGCCGTACGGTCACCGTCGACGGCGGCGCGGGCCTGGTCCTGGACGGTGAGGTCGTCGCCAAGCCGGTCGAACAGATCATCCTCGACGATGTCGCCCAGCTCGCCCAGTGGGCGGGCGTGGACAACACCCGCCTGGCCGAACGCCTCGAAGAACGCGCTACCACTCCGGAAAGCGCCGAGCAGGAAGAGGTTTCAGTGCACACCCCCATCACCGAGCTCGCGCTGCTGCGCCTGGTCGGCATCAAGGGCCGCGTGAACGCCGACAATCTGGCGCTCAGCCTGTTCGCCGACGCGACCGAAATCGCCTCGCACTGTACGGTTCTGGTGGACTCCGGCCTCTGCGCCAACACTCCCGCGGGCTTCCGCCTAACCCCCGAGGGCCGCCCCCGCCTGGAGCAGCTACTCACCGAGGAGCGCGGCACCGTCGACTCCGCCGCCCTCTCCGCCGCCTACGACGAATTCTGTGTCTACAACGCCGATCTCAAGGTGATCATCACCGACTGGCAGATGAAGGACCCGGCCACGGTCAACGACCACGCCGACACCGACTACGACACAGCCGTTCTCACCCGCCTGGCCGAAACCCACCGTGCCCTGCGCCCCCTGGTCCAGCGCCTCGGCGGCCTGGCACCCCGCCTGACCGACTACACCGCTCGCCTCGACCGCGCCATCGAGCGCATAGCCGAAGGCGATCACACCTACGTGGCCCGCCCCATCATGGACAGCTACCACACCGTCTGGTTCGAACTGCACGAAGACCTGATCGGCCTGTGCGGCCTCACCCGCGCCGAAGAGGCAGCAGCCGGCCGTGCCCACTGACCCCACGACCGCCCCCACCCGCTGGCTCGACTTCGCCGAAATCGACAACGTCCGCGACCTGGGCGGCCTCCCCATAACCGGCGGCGGCACAACCCGTTTCGGCGTCGCCTACCGCTCCAGCACCCTCCAGCAGGCAACCTGTGAGGACCTCACCCACCTGCTGGAGCCACTCGGCCTGCGCACGATCATCGACCTACGCCTGCCAGATGAGGTGGAACGCGAAGGCTACGGCCTCTTCGCGAGCGCGGCGATTCACATTGCGAATCTCCCGATCCGCAAATCCCCCCAATCCTCGCTGGCCGCAAGAGATCTCGTCCCCGACAAGACCCGCGTAGACCTGACCGAACTCTACGGCCTCCTACTGGCAGGCAGCGGCGACCACATCGTCGAAGCAGTCCGCCTGATCATCACCCCTGACCGCCGCTCAGTCCTATTCCACTGCGCCGCAGGCAAAGACCGCACCGGAGTCCTGGCCGCAATCCTCCTGGACGCAGTAGGCGTCCCCGCCGAAGCAATCGCCGACGACTACGTCCTAACCAACGAACGCATGCAGCGAGTCCGCGACCGCCTGGACGCCCTCCCGTCGTACGCGGGCCTGCCCCAAGCAAACACCGGAATCCTGGCCATCACACCCCAGGTAATGCTCGGCTTCCTGGAAAACCTCCACACCGACCACGGCGGCGCAGCGAACTGGCTACTGGCCAACGGCCTTTCGGAGGAAGAACTCCAGGCACTACAGGAAGCCCTCGTAGCGTAAAGACCAAGAGCCACAAGAACAAAAGACTCAAAGACAAAAGACGCCAGGACAAGAAGAACGAAGAACAAGACAAGAGAAAACAAGACGAGAAGAAAAATAGGACAAAACACCCACCTTCGACCTGGACATGCGATCACTGGGACATGAGCGTGGTGTCGTGCGGCGTGTCGCACTGTGAGTTCCCGGTGATCGATCGTCCAACATCGCGAGGGTCTGTTTTGGTGTCTTTGTCTTTGGTCTTTGGGCTCGAGAAGGTAACCACGGCCGGTCTTCCCGCAGGGAACGGGACGATCCGGGTGTAGTCCGGTAGCTCAGGTCGGGTACGGCAGGCGACGTGCCCAGCGATGCCTGCTTTGCCACGGAAATCGCATGCGCAAAATGCAACCGTCGCCGCATTGGGCGGCCTCGAACCGCGATCCGATCCCAGGGCACACCCGTGATGCCCCCACCGATGTGCCGAGTGTGCACTCATGGCGGTGTTTTGTCCTCTTTCCCCACCACAGCTGCACACTCGCCCGCCACAGCTGCACACTCGGCGAGCACCCTGCCGGTCGGTAGGTAAATCCCGGCCTGCCACTGACTATGACTGCCACAGGGTGGGCACCAGCTCGGAAGTTTGTGCGGAATGCCCGCATTCGCAGGTCCATTGGGCGGTTGTCAGGCCGCCGCAATTTGAGTGGTGGAATTCGAGGGGTCCGTTGCCGGGCCGCAGATGGCGGTCGCCCCATTGCATGAGGGCAATCAGGGCGGGGAAGAGCGCTGTGAATTCCGCGCAGTAGTGCCGGCCTGCTGAGGATTTCAGCGACGTTCGAAGATGATCTTGCCGTCCGCATCGGAAGTCAATGTCGGCAGTAGCTTTTCGGCCTCGGCGTGGACGGCGACTTCGGCTGCGGGGGAGAGCGGATGCCAGGGGGTGATGCGGAGATTCGGGCCGTCGAGGTCCCAGCGGCCGTGGACGAAGCCGTCGACGAGGTACATGGGGACGCCTCCGGAGGCGATTTTGGTTATGCGGGAGCGGTCTTCGTCGGTGATTACTCGGCGGCGATCTTTGTGGGCGAGGAGGGCGTTGTCGAAAGCGGGGAGGAAGCGGACCGGGGCGGGGAGGTCGGGGTCGGCCAGCGGGGCGTCGGGGAGGTCGTAGAGTTCGCGGCCGGAATCGTCTCGGAGAGTGCGGAGTTGGGGGCGTAGCCGGGTGATTACCTCCGCCAAACGGGTTATGCCGGACCAGGATTGGATATCGGCCACGGTGGCCGGTCCGAACGCGGCCAGGTAGCGGAGGACCATTTTCTCTTGGTCGGGTTCGGTGTCGAGGGGTCCGCCGATCCATTCCTCGGCGAGGGCTACCGCTACTCGACGGTTGCGCCAGCTGCCCCAGACGCCTGCTTCGGCGTGGTGGACCAGGGGGGTCAGATGGCCGAGGATTGCGGCCAGGCGCTCGGGGTGCGGGGTGGGGAAACGTTCGGACAGGGTGCGGCCGAGTTCGGTGCGGGCCAGGGTGCGTCCGGTGAGGAGTTCTCTTCCGGCGGTGGCGAATTCGGTGTGGTCGAGATCGCCGAATGCTTCGCGGTAGTAAGCGAGCTTCAGGGATTGTTCGATCATCGGGCGGACGGTGGGGAAGAGCCAGCGGTAGTCGTCGGCGGTGGTGAGGTGCACAGTGCGTCGAATCGTGGTGCTGCGCACGATGGTTCGATCATGCAGCAGTGAATCCAATTCGGCGGGGCGGAAATCGGTGAGGCGGGTCCACAGGCCGATGAACGGCCAGTTGGCCTCCTGGCCCTGTACCGCGATCAGATGGTGGATCAGGTCCGCGGCGGGCATGGTGACCCGCTCGGTCAGCAGCTGGCGCATGAGCAGGGTTCGGTTCAGCTGGCGCGGGGAGATCACCGTCATGACTCCATTGTCGAACCGAACTAGGACAGTTTCTGTCCTATCTCGGCCGGTAATTGTGGCTCGTATTGCGGCTGTGCATCCGCGAATTCGAATGCACTGGCGCGCAAGGAGAGTCGAAAAAGAATCTTGAACCGGGGTGCGATCGGAGCTGTCATGCTGGGGCGGTGTCGACGATTGCGCTGTACTACCCCCGGATGCGTTTCCGAAGCGAGGAGTGGCTGAAACTGGCCATGCTGACCTGGGATCAGGTGGGGCGGATCCGGCCTCGGCTGACCATGGACACCGACTCCGACCTGGCCCGGCAGCTGCGCGCGGAGACCGATTTCCTCTTCGATCTGGAACCGAGCGAGCGGGATCTGGACGCGGTAGGGGAGAGCTTCGGCCAGATCGTCGAACTCGGCGGTCCCGAACTGCGTGCCCGATTCTCCGTGCGGAGCGCCGTCGAAGCGGCCCCGCATACCCCGGACGCGACCGGCCTGCGCGCCAGGTATCCGGGCCTGGTGTGGGTGTACGCGGGCGGCGTCGGCCGCAAGATGACGCATTCGCTGCTGCTGTCGCTGGTCACCGCGGAACTGGCCGTGGTCCAGGACGAGGACGGCGTCACCCATGTCGGTCTGCACCCGTTCTTCGCCCGCATCTATATGACGGCTCTCGCGGACACGATGGCGGCGCATTCCCTACTGTCCCCTGTCACCGACGATCTCGATGTGTACAGCGCCGTCGGCACTCTCGACCGGCTCTACGAACTGCTGTTGGAGAAGGGCGCGCGGCGGCCCGCCATCGGCGATATCGATCACGCCTACATTCATCTCGCGGTGGAGGCGGTGATCCGGCCCGGGCAGATCGTCGATATCCCGGTGCGCACACTGATCGACTTCCGCGAACGCTATGCGGGCGAGCTCGCGGCCTTCCGGAAACATGTCGGATCGCTGTCGGAGGAACTGGGCACCATCGCCGCCGTCGAGAATCCCGTTGCGGCACACGCGCATATGTACGGCATCTACCGTTCCACGACCCAACCGCAGTTGGAGGAGCTGCGCCGCGCCCTGCGGGCTTTCGGAGTCGAATCGAGCACCGGCATGCTCGGGCTGAAGGTCGATCTCGCCTCCGGCACCGTGGTGGGTGGTTTGGCCGCGGCGGCCGGGCAACCGCTGGTCGCGGCGGCGGGCGTAACTCTCACCGTCGCCCCGTATGTGGCGGGGCGCATCAAGGCCCGGCGGGCGCTGCGGGAGCAGTCGCCGGTGGCGTATCTGCTTGCGGTGGACCGGAATTTGGCGAGCAGGTCGCTCTTCGCCTGTCGCTGAATCCAGTCGGCGCCGGGTAGCGACGCTGCACCGTGTGGCGGCGTCGCCGAATCCGGCCGGGCCGTAGCTACTCATCCTGCACACTCGGAGCATGCGCCAGCGGGTGACGGCGGGCCGGTTCCGGCGGATCTTCGAGCCGGAGCGCGATGGCGGACGCTGGTATGTCAACGACCACACCGTGATTCGGGATGCCCAGGGACGCTGGCATATGTTCGGAATCACGCATCGCGAACCCGCGGACCCGTTCGACGAGACGGTCTTCCTGCACGCCACCGCGAAGACCCTGACCGGCTCATGGACTCAACGGATTCCGGTGTTACGAGTCGATCGCGCACTAGGTGAGACACACCTGTGGGCTCCATTCGTGGTGCACGACGGCGAGCGTTACCTCATGTTCTACGACGGCGGCGGCCGCGATCGCACCGCCACCGGCATCCGCCTGGCCACCTCCACGAACCTCTTCGATTGGACTCGCCACGGCCCAGATCCGCTCTTCCGCGACGGCTACGACGCCCGCGACCCCATGGTCCTGCGCATCGACGGCGAATGGGTCATGTACTACTGCGCTACCAGCACCCCTGAAGGCGGCAATCACGTGGTGGCCTATCGCACCAGCCCCGATCTGCTGCACTGGAGCGAACGCCGGATCGCCTACACCGATCCGTCCACCGGTACCGAGGCGGGCAATACCGAATCGCCGTTCGTAGTGCGCGAGGCCGGGCACTGGTACCTGTTCATCGGCCCCCGCCCGGACTACACCCGCACCGAAATCTTTCGCAGTGACAACCCTTTCCACTTCCGCCACACCGACTGCGCGGGCCGTGTCGCGGCCCATGCGGCCGAGGTCGTCTGGGATGCCGGACAGTACTGGATCACTCGGGCGGGCTGGGGTCAACGGGGAGTCTGGCTGGCCCCTTTACGGTTCCCGTCCACAGTCGATCTTCCTGATTCGGGCGTGCGAGTCCCGCAGAGCTGAGATTCTGGAGCGGAGTCGAGTTGTCCACCCAGTGTGGGGAGGCAAGGCAATGGCCCGGATCGGCGTTATCAGCATTTCCGACGGTCGTGACTATGTGCACGGGGGAATCGTCGGATTCATTCGTACCGTGGAGGATCGGCTGGTCGCCGAACTGACCGCGGCCGGGCACACCGTGGTTCGCGGTCGTGAACCGGTGGGAAGCAATCGGCAGGCGGTGGTGGTCGCCCGGCAGGTGCGGGCGGCGGGGGTGGACCTCACCGTGCTGCACTACGCGGTCTGGGCGTTCCCGCATTTCACCATGCTGGCGGCCGGGCAATTGACGAGTCCGCTACTGCTGCTGTCGAATATCGATCCGGTGCAGCCGGGTATGGTCGGCATGCTGGCGGCGGGCGGGGCGCTCGATCAGATCGGGCGGGCACACACCCGACTATGGGGTGATCCGGGAGACCGGGAACTCATCGAAGCCATAGGCGTGCAAGCCCGCGCCGCCGCAGCGGTGGAGAGCTTGCGCGGCAATACTTTCGGCCGGATCGGTGGACGGCCCATGGGCATGAATACCGCCGTCGCCAATACCGATCAGTGGCAGCGCGTCTTCGGCGTCGATGTGGAGGAGATCGACCAGTGGGAGATCGTGCGCCGCGCCGACCTCGCCGATCCGGGTGAGGCCAAGGGCGCGCGAGAGTGGCTGGAGCGCAATACCGCCGGCGTGCACTATGACGGCCTCAAACTGACCCCCGAACTGCTGGAGCGGCAGATCCGCTCCTACCTCGCCATGCGCGATCTCATCGCGGAGTGGCACCTGGACTTCTCCGGAATCAAGGGCCAGCCCGAGCTCACCCAGTACTTCGCCACCATGGATATCGCCGAGGCGTTCCTGAACGACCCCTACGATTGGAACGGCCCGAAACAGCCGCACGTCTGCGCCACCGAGGCCGATATGGACGGCGCGCTCACCATGCAGCTGTTGAAGCAGATCAGCGGCACGCCAGTGCTTTTCGCCGATGTCCGGCACTATCACGCGGATCGCGATATCTGGGATCTGTGCAATTCCGGGCAGCACGCCACCTGGTTCGCCGCCCGCAGTGACGATCCGGCGGAGAACCTCGCCAGCGTGCACCTGTATCCGGAGGTGTTCTTCTTCCCTGCCGGTGGCGCGTCGGTGCACCACCTGGCCGCACCCGGGCAGATGACCCTAGCCCGCCTCACCCGTAAGAATGGCGACTACCGAATGCAGTTGATGCTCGGGGATTTCGAGACCTACGACGAGGCCACCAATGAGGAGCTCATGAGGCAGTCCACCAGGGAATGGCCGCATGCCTTCGCCCGGCTGGACGCGCATGCCGGGGATTTCCTCTCCCGCTTCGGGGCCAACCACATTCACGCCGTCCCGGGTGATCACAGAGCCACCGTGCGCGCGGCCTGCGAGCTGCTCGGCGTCACCCTCGACGAATTCAGCAGGGCGGGCTGACATGCTGCTCGGCATCGATATCGGCACCTCCGGCTCCAAAGGCGTACTCGTCGACCACGACGGCATGGTGACCCTGAGAGCCGAACGGCCGCACCGGGTTTCGACGCCCCGGCCCGGCTGGGTGGAGCATGACGCGGAGACGGTGTGGTGGGCGGACTTCCTGTCCATCGCGAGGGAATTGGTGGCGGCCGCGAACGGCGAGCCCATCGATGCGATAGCGGTGAGTGGCATCGGGCCGTGCCTACTACCCGCCGATCGGGACGGCCGGCCACTGCGGCCCGCCATCCTCTACGGCGTCGACACTCGCGCGGGCATGGAAATCGACGAGCTGACCGCGGAATTGGGCGCGGACACCGTGCTCGAGCGCTGCGGCTCCCCGCTCACCAGTCAGGCCGTCGGGCCCAAACTCCGCTGGCTGGCCCGGCATGAACCCGAGGTCTGGAAGCAGACCCGAATGCTGCTGATGGCCAGCTCATTTCTGGTGCATCGACTGACCGGGCGCTATGTGCTGGACCATCAATCGGCCAGTCAATGCGTGCCCATGTACGACCTCATGGCGCGCACCTGGGCCACCGACTGGGCGGATTCGGTCGCCCCCGGTCTACCGCTCCCCGAATTGGCCTGGCCCACAGAGATAGTCGGCCATGTCACCCCCGAAGCCGCTGCGGTGACCGGACTTCCGGTCGGCCTGCCCGTCACCACCGGCACCATCGACGCCTGGGCCGAAGCCGCCGGTGTCGGTGTCCGCGCCCCCGGCGACGTCATGATCATGTACGGCACCACCCTGTTCCTCACCCAGGTGCTCACCGAACCGCGCCCGCATCCCGGCCTGTGGACCACCTGCGGGACCTGGCCCGGCACATACACATCCGCCGCCGGCATGGCGACTTCGGGCGCGGTCACCGATTGGCTGCGCGCGCTCACCGGCAGCGATTTCGCCGACCTGATCGACGAGGCCGCCGGTGTCCCACCCGGCAGCCGCGGCCTACTGGTGCTGCCCTACTTCGCGGGTGAACGCACCCCACTCTTCGATCCGGACGCCCGCGGCATCATCGCGGGCCTCACCCTCACCCACCAGCGCGCCGACCTCTACCGCGCGGTCCTGGAGGGCATCGGCTACGGCGTCCGCCACAACCTGGAGACCATGTCCGCCGCCGGCGGCACCCCCACTCGCCTGGTAGCCGTCGGCGGCGGTACCAAGGGCGGCCTCTGGACCCGCATAGTCTCCGATATCACCGGCCTCCCACAGCAACTCCCCGCGGACACGGTGGGCGCGGCCCTCGGCGATGCTCTCCTCGCCGCCGAGTCCATCGGCCTGGACACCTCCACCTGGAACCCCATAACCGAAACCATCACCCCCGACCCCACCGCCACCATCCACTACGCCCCCTACTACCGCCACTACCGCACCCTCTACGAATCCACCCGCGCCACAACCCACTTCCTCGCCGCCGAACAACACCGCGCCGCCCACCAGGTGAACGGGAGCTGACGGCGGCGAAACGCGAGTGTGTCGCGCCCGGAGGTCCCGTTGATCACATGTCCAGGTTCGGGTGCTCGATCGGGAGACACGGGGGCGGGGAGGTGGTACAACTTGCGCCGTGGCATGGACGTTGCGGCTCAGTGAGCATGAAGAAGCTGCGCTGCACGCGCAGGCGGTACTCGAGGGACGGTCGAAGCAGGAGATCACCCGGGACGCACTGCGCACATATTTGGAGCGGCAGCGGACCTGGGAGGATTACCTCTCCGACGAACCGGTGGTATTCAGCTAGCGGAGTGTGGATCCCGGCCAAAACCATGCCGGGATGACGAGAGGGCTCGCCGCGTTGACGAGTGTGACCGCCGCGTTGACGAGTGTGACCGCCGGGATGACGAGTGAGACTGCCACGATGACGACGGGTATCAGCGGTCAGTTGTAGTAGCTGTCCCGGATTTGGGCGTAGCGGGCGCGGATTGCCGCGCCGGTTGCCGGTGTGGCGGTGTGGAATTCGGTGGCGGGGGGAATCGGCCAGCGGGGTGGGCGGGGGCCGCCCCGCAGGGCCCAGGCGGCTTGGCGCGCCGCCCCGAGGGCCACGTATTCGGCGGGGGTGGGGACCGCGACCGTGCGGCCGAAGATGGTGGCGGCGGCGTGGGCTATCAGGCGGGAGCGGGCGGCTCCGCCGATCAGCAGGATGCGCCGGGGTGTGGTGATGGGGAGGTGGTCGAAGGCGTCGGCGATATTGCAGAGCATGCCTTCGATGGCGGCGCGCGCCAGGTGGTGCTGGCGCATGGTCGCGGGGCGCAGGCCGTGCAGGCTGCCGGTGGCGTGCGGGAGATTCGGGGTGCGTTCACCGGTGAGGTAGGGGAGCAGGGTGAGGCCGTCCGCGCCCGCGGGGGATTGGGCGGCAAGGACTTCCAGGCCGGACAGGTCGGTACCGAGCAGGACCGCGGTGGCCTCCAGGACGCGGGCCGCGTTCAGGGTGCACACCAGTGGCAGGAAAGCTCCGGTGGCATCTGCGAAGCCGTTCACCGCGCCGGTAGGGTCGGCGCTGGGTTCGGGGGAGCGCGTGAAGATGGTGCCGCTGGTGCCCAGCGAGACCACCACATCCCCGTCCTCGATACCCAATCCCAGTGCGGCGGCGGCATTGTCGCCGGTTCCGGCGGCGACCATCCGGCCACCGGGGGTATGCCCGGCGACCCCGGCCGGTGCGAGAACCGTTGGGAGACCGGGTTTGCGCCCGTGCAGCGCCATGGCGAGCAGATCGGTGCGATACTGCCCGGTGGCGGGCGACCAGTATCCGGTCCCGGATGCCTCCCCGCGATCGGTGGTCGGCTCCGAATCGGGATCGCCGCCGCGCAACTGCCAGGTCAGATAGTCGTGCGGAAGCAGCACCCGCACAGTCCGATCCGCCAACTCGGGTTCATGATCGGCGAACCAGCGCAGCTTGGCCACGGTATGCGCGGCGAGCGGCACACTGCCCACCGCATCCGCCCATGCCTTCGGCCCGCCGAGTTCGGCGACCAATTGCGCCGCCGCCTCCGCCGAGCGAGTGTCGTTCCACAGCAGCGCATCCCGCACCGGTAGCCCCGCGCCGTCCAGCGCGACCAGCCCGTGCTGCTGCCCGGCGACCGCGATGGCCTCTACATCGCGCATCATCCGATCGCAGGCCGCGCGTAGCGCATCCCACCACAGCGCGGGTGCGATCTCGGTGCCCTCGGGATGCGCTATCTGCTTCTGCCGCAGCACCGTTCCGGTGTCTGCATCGCACACCACAAGTTTGCAGGATTGCGTCGAACTGTCGACTCCGGCAACGACCGTCATTGGCCCCTACCCGTCCCTATCGTGCCGCCCGTCGGGGATGCAGCTGGATTTTGCGGCCGGTGCCGGCGCGGAAAGTCCGCAGGGCATCACCGAATTCGTCGAGCGCGAAATCGTGGGTGATCATGGTGTCGGCGTCGATGACGCCTTCGCCGAGCAGATCCACGGCTCGCCCGAAACTGTGCAGGACCGCCATCGAACCGACAATGGTGATCTCGTCGTTGTAGATACGGAACGGGGAGATGGCCGCGCGCGCGTCCGCCGCCGCGACCCCGAATTGCTGATAGGTGCCACCGCGCCGCACCCGCGCGAGCCCGTCTTCGATGGCGGCAATCGTTCCGCTGCAATCGATGACGATCTCCCAGCCCTCCGGCCGATCCATATCGTCGGCGCTGACGGTGGCCGCGTCCGCGCCGAGCGTGCGCGCGACCGCGAGCCGATCCGCATTGGTATCCACCATCGAAACCGAGGCCGCCCCCGCCGCGATCGCCAATTGCAGCATGAGCAGCCCCATGGTGCCCGCGCCGTAGATCAGATAGTGCGAGCCGAGTCGCCTGGGCAGTACATCGAATCCGTGCACCGCGCACGAAAGCGGTTCCACCAGTGCGCCATGCGCGGCGGAGAGATGCCCGGGTAGTCGATAACAGTTGGCGGCGGGTACTTTCACGTACTCGGCCATGGCCCCGTCGACGGTATCGCCGATGGCGCCCCAGTTCTCGCAGAGATTTCCGCGCCCGATCGCGCAGTAATGGCATCTGCCGCAGAACAGTGAGGGATCGACGGCTACCCGATCACCCACTCGTACTCCGGCCGACCCGGCGCCGAGAGCCACGATCTCCCCCGCAAATTCGTGTCCGGGGATGATCGGATAGGGCGTCGGCGGGAATTCCCCCTCGACGATATGGATATCCGTACCACAAATCCCGGCCGCATCGACCCGTACCACCGCTTCCCCCGCTCCGGGCACGGGATCCGGCACTGTTTCGACCGAGAACTGCCCTGGCTTCTCGACCACCAACGCGCGCATATGCATACCATGCACCCGATCGCCGCCCGCTCGGCGCGTTTTACCCAATAGCAATCACATCGTCGATTTCATTTCGTCCTGATTGCGGGAGGCATCGGTGAATTCGGCTCAACGAACCGATTGGTACCACAGCGCGGTCGTCGCGACATGAGCGTGTTCGAGTGGCAGATAGTGCCCGTCCTCGCGCCAGCCGAGCGCCTGCACGGTCGCGCGCAGACCGTACTCGAAACAGATCGGATCGGGAATGTGCCAGCGGTACATGCCGAATCGCTGCTGCGGTTCGTAGATGCGATCGTGCGGCTGCACCTGCACCAGGCCCAGATAAGGCGTCGAGTAGGGCAGTTGCGTGCCATTGAGATCGAAATTCCAAGCGCCGCCGAAATAGTCCTCGGTGCCGGTGCCACAGATGGTCGGGAATTCGCCGTCGTCATCGAGATAGAACTTGAACTCGCCCTCACCCCACCAGCCGGGCACCCGCGGTTCGATGGCCAAATAGGTACCCACATAGCGGCCGGGACCGCCGACGACTTCGACGAGCGGATGCACAGCGGGTGAGCCCAAAGGATCACTGCATCGCCAGCGCGCGTGCAGATATCCGGCAGTGGACGGCACATCCTCTTCCAGATAGGTGATCTGATAATAGACCTCGGTGGTGCGTTCCGCGCCATTGTGCAGGGTGATGAGCGCGTTCGAACCGAACGGCATGGGCCAGTAGCTGTTCAGCCCGCCCGCCGGCGCGACCACCACCATCTGTGAGTTGACCAGTGCCGGCTGCTCCCAGCCATTGCAGAAGAAATCGCCCAGCGGTACCGCGATGGCGGGTTCGGGTGAGCCGTCCCAATACACCTGAAGGGTGAAGTGCCGCAGCAGGGTGCGGTCGAGGGTGATCCAGATGTGCCGGATCACACCGGGTCCGGTGATATCGGCGAGGGTGACGGTCTGTCCGGATTCCATATCGACGGACGGCGAGACCTTCCAGCCGCGACCCATTCCGGCGGCCGCGAAAGCCCCGGTCCCGGCGATGGCGCGCCCGCCCGCACCGGGCTCGCCGGTGGGGTTCTCCGCGCTGATCGAGCGGGTGCGCCGCCCGTCGAGCTGCCAGATCTCCTGCACCATGCGAATTTTCGCACGTGGTGGCCCCGCATGTCCCGGACATGCCGTCCGGGAGTGTCCCCGCACATGCGAATGCCGGCGCCGTCCCACACACGGCGCCGGCATCCGGGAGAGGGATCAGCTACCGAACGAACCGGTGGCGACGCCACCCTTTTCGATCAGCTTGTCCTGCAGCAGTTTGTAGGTCTGCGCGTCGATGCCCAGACCCTGGGAGATGAAATCGTTCACCGCACCGAAGGAGGCCACGGCCTGCGAGAACGCGGATTCCAGGTAGTCCTTCTGCACACCGAGAACCGGCTCGAACAGCGTGCGGTCCTTGATCAGGCCCTGCGCCACGAGCGCGTCGAGGGTGGCCTTGGTGCTGCCCGCGAGGCGATCGTTGGAGAGCAGGAAGTTGCCGAAGATCTGATCCTGCGGGGTACCCAGGATGCTCATCAGGAACGCGGTCATCATGCCGGTGCGGTCCTTACCGGCGGTGCAGTGGAACAGCACGCCGCCGGAGGTGGTGGCGATCTCCTTCAGCGCGGTACCGAACTGCGCGCGGGAGGTCGGATCATTGACGACCCATTTGTAGTAGTCGCGCATGTACTGCGCGGCCTTGCCGTCACCGAGCGCCGCCTGCTGCGCGTCCGGCCCGGCCTGGATGAGTCCGCCGATGTAGGCGTAGAAATCCTGGTCGGGGTTGTAGATCGGCAGGGTCATGGTCGAGATCGACGCGGGCACCTTGTCGGGGCTCGCGGCGCGCTCGGCCGGGCTGCGGAAATCGATGATCTTGGTGATTCCCGCGGCGGTCAGTGTCGACTGGTCGGCATCGGTGAGCCGGTTCAGCGCGTCGGTGCGGAACACCAGACCCGATTTGATCTTTCCGTTCTGCGCACCCACGCCACCGATGTCACGGGCGTTGGGCGCGGCCTGGAGCTTGAAGTCCGCACCGACCGGAGCCTGATGCAGGATCGCGATCGGGGCGGCGGACGCCGGGGTCATCGCGACCGGGAAGACGGCAATGAGCGCGGCGGCTACACCCGTCACGGTGCCGCGTATTGCGCGCGAAATCGTCACTAGCGGTATTCCTTTCCATCACGAGCCGGACAGTGGGTATCCGGCTCGGGTTCTGCGGTCAACCGGCTAGCGGTTGCCCGGCTTGTCCAGCAGCTTCGCCGAGAGGGCGTCGCGGGTGGCCGAGTCGATGCCCAGGCCCTGGGTCAGGAAGTTGTCGAACGAACCGAAGGACTGCTGCACCTGATCGAAGGAGGCGTCCAGGAACGAGCTGTCCACGCCGAGCACCGGCTCGAACAGCGACGGATCGGTCACCAGGCCCTTGGCCACCAGACCGTCCAGGGTGGCCTTGTTGGCGGCGGCCAGATTGTCATTGGAGGCCAGGTAGTTGTTGTAGATCTGGCCCTTCGGCACATTCAGCGCGCTCATCAGGATGGCGGTCATCCAGCCGGTGCGATCCTTACCCGCCGTGCAGTGGTAGAGCACCGCGCCCGAGGCATTGGCGATCTCCTTCAGCGCCGTGCCGAACTGGGTGCGCGCGGTGGCATCGGTGATCATCCAGCGGTAGTAGTCGCGCATGTACTGCGCGCCCTTGCCGTCACCCAGCAGCTGCTGCTGCAGGGCCGGTCCGCCCTGGACGGCCTTGCCGAAGAAGACATAGAAATCGTTGTTCGGGTCGTAGACCGGAAGTGACTGTGCCGGAATGGAACTCGGCAGCTGATCCGGGTTCGCACCGCGCTCGGTGGGGCTGCGGAAGTCGATCACCTCGGTGATGCCCGCGGCCACCAGCGCCTGCTGATCGGCGGCGGTCAGCCGGTTCAGCGCATCGGCGCGGTAGACTAGGCCGTCGCGAATCTTGCCGCCGCCCTGCTGGGTCGGAATACCGCCGATATCACGGGCATTGGGTGCGGTGCTCAGCTCGAGCGAGGTGCCCTTGGGGGACTGCACCACCGAGATCGGGGCTGCGACCGCAGGGGTGATGGTGGCGGGGAAGACGGCGATGAGCGCGGCGGCCACACCGGTCAGGGTTCCGCGTACTGCGCGCGAAATCGTCACTATCGGTATTCCTTTCGATCACGAGCCAAATAGTGGATATCCGGCCCGGGTTCATGAGCGTGCGGGCGTAATGCGCCTGGCGGCCTGCGCGCACAAGTTGCCCGGAGTGCCGGGCTGGAGCAGGTTCCCCTGGATTCTCGGCCGGTGGGTGTACGGCGGATGAGATCCCCGCGAACTGACCGGCGGGTGGACTTTCGGTCCCGGCCTGCGGGATTCGGGTTGCGGCCGGGACCTTCGATGCGTGGGTGCCTACTCGGCGTCGGCGATCAGGGTGATGGTGCCGGCCGCGCCGTCGACCCGGACGCGCTGACCGTCCTTCAGGCTGACGCTCGCGGTCTTGGTGTCCACCACGCAGGGGACGCCGAATTCGCGGGCCACGATCGCGGCATGTGATGCGCTGCCGCCGATATCGGTGACCACCGCGCCCGCGTAACCGAACATGGCGGTGTGGCCGGTGTCGGTGACGGCGGCGACCAGGATGTCGCCGGGCTCGATATCGTCGTCCAGGGACAGGATGCGCTTGACGGTGCCCTCGACCACGCCGGGGCTCACGCCCAGGCCGGTGAGGGTTTCACCGACCGGGAGCGCGCCGGAGATCTCCTCCGGCTCCCAGTCGCCATTGATCACATCGGGCATGCGGACGCCCCGGAAGCGAATCCGCTCGGCGCGGCGGCGGGCCACCCGCTCCTTCAGATCGGCGGGGGCCCACAGGATTTCGTCGAGGGTCAGGAAGGCCGAATCCTCGATCTCGGTGAGCTTGCCCGCCTTGATCAGGCGCGCCGCCCGCTCCTGGGTGACCAGGCGCAGGCAATTGGTAACGCGCACAACGGCATCGCGGGCACGCTCGCGGTAGACGGTGGCGCCGACCGCCATCTTGGCGGTGCGGCCGGTCGGCTCGGCGACCGGTTCCCGGTGCGGCGCGGGCATTTCCGCGGCGCGACCGGCGGCGGTCACCAGCAATTCGGGGCGGTCGCCGAAGGTGGGGTTGATGAGTTCGCACTCGCCGGGGCCGCGATGGCCGATGCGGGCCAGTTCCTGATCCAGGGCCTCGGCGAACTCCGGCGACTTCTCCCGGGCGGCACCCACGTCACCGCTCTTGGCAATGGCCTGCAGGCCGGAATCCTTGCGGCACAATGCCGCCAGGCGTTCCACGGCCAGCATGGTCTTGGCCGACTCCAGGCGTTCGAGGTTGATCTTCACCTCGCCCTTGTGCGCGGCGGTGGCGGCGCCGGTCATCATGACGCCGATGGAGGCGGCCTGCCACGCCTGATTCAGCCGGTCCCGCCACAGCAGGGCGCGGGCGTGCAGCTGCTCATCGGTGAGCTCCGAAATCCGGTCCCGGTCAAGGGCTTCCGCGTGCGAGGCGGCATTGATGAGCTCGGCGGTCTTGCGGAAGCTCATGGCGGTCGCGCCGACCCGGCCGAGCGCCTTGAAGGTGCCCAGCTTGGCGGCGAAACCCGATGCCATGGCGGGGCGGCCCTTGGGATGCAGCTCCACATCGCCGATCGCGCCGTAGACATCGCGGCGCACGCTCTCCTCATCCCAGCCGGGCATATTCTCGGCGGAGAAGACGCCGATGGAGGCGTTGATGTACATGTGATGGCCCATCACGCCGGTGACGCGAGAGACCCAGTGCTCCAGCGCTTCTCCCTCGATGGCGATCATATGGCCCATGGCCTCGTTGCCCAGGCGGATCGCACCGGCCTGCAGATCGATGCTGAGCGGGGTGAGCGGGCCGGGCAGTGCCTCGGAGGTATTGGTGGCGGTGAAGACCGGGATGCGATCATCCAGCAGATCGTCGAACTCGCCCTGAAGTCCTTCGGGCGCAGAGGCTTTGAGCTGATAACCGTCCGAGGTCGGCGCGTTCTGCGGCACCACGTGCGAGGGCAGCGGAATCGCGCCCCGGCGGTCGCGGATACCCGAACCGGCGGCCCTGCGACCGTGCAGGCCGCGCGCCACATCGGCGACGGTCTCGCGGGCGGTCCAGCCGAAGCGGAATCCCCACTCCTCGCGGGCGGCGGTGGTGTCCACCTGTGTCTTGTTCGACGACGAACGGGGCAGCCACGCAGCGTATTTCACGCCCGCGTCCTTCAATGCCGCGCGCACGTCATCGCCGGAGACCTCACCCGGGGCAGCCAGCCCGACGGTGCCGCTGCGCTGCGAGAGCGCGGCCAGCACCAGGAAGCGCTCCAGATCGTCATAGTGCAGCACCTGCAGGGCGGTATTGCCGCGCGCACCGGCCAGATTCTCCAGCGCGCGCCAGCTCCCGGCATCCATGCGGCGGCCCGCGACCAGGGCGGTGCGCACGATCAGCGCATCCACGCCACTGCCCGCCACGATCTTCTCGACGGACGAATCCGAGCCCGCCGCAACGGGAATCACCAGGCGGGCACCGGCATCGCTTGCGGCCGAGGCGATTCCGGCGACCGCACGGCCCGCCGAATGCACCACGGCATCGGCACCGGCGACGGCGCGGGCGCAGACCTGCTCATCCGACAGATCGCCGACGATCACCTCGACGCGCGGATCCACCAGACGGTTGCGCTGCCGGTCCAGACCGACGACATCGTGCCCGGCCGCCAGCAGCATGCGCGCCACTGAACGACCGCTCAGCTCGGTGACTCCGGTGACCAGAATCCGCATTGACTCTCCTCCAACTCGTGCGACGTCCCCAACCACAGTGACGGCGTTCACACACCATCCCCAGTGCGCTGCTCCCGGGCTGGTCACAGTCCCGGTCAACGGGATCGGCGAGTCGGTGAGCAAGATGGAGAGCTATGTCCACCGTGCCCGAGGGTGCACCGTGCAGGCATGACAGCGCGGAATTCGGTGACGCCCCGGGCGGCCGCAGAGGTGAGCCACTACGACCTCGAGACCGATGTACTGGTCATCGGCTACGGCGCGGCCGGGGCGGCGGCGGCCTTCGAGGCCGCGCGCACCGAGGCGCGCGTGCTCATCCTGGAGCGGTCCGGCGGGGCGGGCGGAGCCTCGGCCATGTCCGGCGGCGAGATCTACCTCGGCGGCGGCACACCGATTCAGGTCGCCTGCGGATACGACGACACTCCCGAGGAGATGGCGGCATTCCTGAAGGCCGCCATGGGTGCGGGCGCGGATGCCGCCAAGATCGACGAGTACAGCGCGGGCAGCGTCGAACACTTCCACTGGCTGGTGCATCGCGGCGTGCCGTTCAAGCCGACCATGTGGGACGCGCCCACCTGGGTGCCGCCCACCGATGACGGGCTCATGTGGTTGGGCGAGAACAGTTGGCCCTTCACCGAATTGGCGAAGCCCGCACCGCGCGGGCATCGGCCGACCGCCAATGATTTCGGCGGGAAGCTGCTGATGGAATGCCTGTCGCGGGCCGCCGAATCCGCCGGTGCGACAACGTTGTTCGATACCCAGGCCGGTGCGCTGATCGTGGACGCCGACGGGGTGGTCGTGGGAGTTGTTGCACGGCAATACGGTACGGAGATCGCCATCCGCGCGCATCGCGGTGTCATTCTTACCACCGGTGGCTTCGTCGACAATGACGGCATGCTCGCCGCGCACGCACCAGAGTTGCTGGGCCACACCAAGGTCAGTGCGGGCACCGATGACGGCAGCGGTATCCGCATGGCGCAGGCGCTCGGGGCGGGCGTGCGGCATATGTCCTCCGGTCAGGTGGGCATGTCCCTGATTCCCGGTCTCGCCGCGCGCGGCATGGTCGTGAACGCGCGTGGTCAGCGCTTCATGAACGAGGACACCTACCCCGGCCGCATCGGCCAGGCCGCGCTGTATCGAAACAATATGGGCGGCAGCTGGGCCGGCGGCGACACCGCCGTCTGGGTGATCGTCGACGAGGACGGTTTCGAAGACGTCCCCGAACCCCAGCGCTGGGGCGTCCGCCCCACCCACGTCGCCGAAACCCCCGAAGAGCTGGAGCAACTGACCGCCCTGCCGACCGGATCGCTGACCGCCGGCATCGCCCGCTACAACGAGTTAGCCATGGGCGGAGCCGATCTCGACCTACACAAGTCCCCCCGCTGGCTCCGCCCCCTAACCCCACCCCTGGCCGCCATCGACGTCAAAGCAGGCATCCGCCCACCCTCCGAAGCCGGCGACCGCCGCGGCACCGGAGCCTCCGTCTTCACCCTCGGCGGCCTGCACACCGACCTGGACGCCCACGTCCTGGACCTGAATGGCGACCGCATCCCCGGCCTCTTCGCCGCCGGCCGCGCCACCAACGGCCTACACGGCATCGGCTACATCTCCGGCACCTCCCTCGGCGACGGCACCTTCTTCGGCCGCCGCGCCGGAACCGCCGCAGCCCGAACCGAATAGCTCTGACCTGGTCATACGATCACCAGGCGCTGGTAGAGGGATTTTGTCCGTTTCCCCACCGTGAGTGCCTGGTGATCGAGTGTCCAGGTTTGGGGGTGTTGGTTATAGCGCATCGAGGAGGTACACCAGGCCCCAGAGGATGGCCACCCCTGCCAGGATGAGGAACGGGATCAGCGATCTCGGGTGGCCCCAGTTCGCGCGCCAATAGCGTTGCACCAGTGGGATATCGCCTATGAGTCGGTACAGGGGTGGGATCCAGTAGATGACGACCAGGACGGACATGAGTCCTATGTCCAGGATCGCGAGTATCAGGACCAGGTTGATCATCGATTCCGTCCCCCGCACTCCCCGTGGGAATGAATTGCCTTGTCGTCCAAGTGGAGCGGACGATACCGGGTGTCAGCGGATCTTGCGCGCGGGTGGGGAGTTAACTGGAGAAGTGGATCCTGTCGTCGCGCTGCGTGGACTGGACACGATCTGACGGACATCGCCGTGGGCGTCCAGCAGCGCCTACTGTTGCCTCATGGCAGCTGCGAGGGTGTGGTCAGTTACGTCGACGACTCCGACCGAGGAGGACGCGCAGCAGATCGCTCGAACCGTGGTGGCCGAACGGCTTGCCGCCGGCGCTGAGGTGACCGGACCCGCGATGTCGGTGTTCTGGCACAACGACGAGCTGGGTGAAGGCCAGGAATGGCGCGTGACGCTCAAGACGTCGGCTGTCGCCCGAGACAGGCTGGCGGACCGGATTCTCGAACTGCACCCTTGGGCGGGTGGCTCCGAGATCATCGCCTCGCCGGTTGAGTGGGCAATGGACCGGTACGCCGACTGGGTCGAAAAGTTCACAGCCGCACAGGAATAGGTGCACGCGCGGCAGCGGCCCGGCACGCGAGATCCCTAGCCCCGGCCGCTCCTGCCGCCGATGCCCGTTGAGCCGTCTCACGGACCCGTGCGAGCGGACGCACCGACGACACCGTCCCGGCGAGAGCGAAGGCCCGCCCGGCTGTCTCGACAGCCCGCGTGCCGTCGCCCGCGTCGAGGTAGGCGTCCGCGAGCCACGTCAGATACAGAGCCTTGTCCCGAGCCCAGCTATTTGGGTAGTCCGCGAGCGCGCGCTGAAGCGGCGGGATCGCACGCTCGGGCTTACGAAGCACAGACCACACACGTCCGGCCATAATGTCCAGCTCGGAGTGGTTCATCCACGAGCACCAACTCGGTGAATCGTCACCGCTGTCCAGACCGGCCCGCGCATCGTCGAGCGCTCGCGCCGCCGCATCCGTTCGACCCGCCATAGCGAATGACCAGGCGAGACGTGACTGCAGCATCGCAACCGCCTTCCCCGGCGCGTCACGTCCAACGGCAGCACATGCGGCATCCGCGGCTTCGATCGACTCGGATTGTCCTGTGGCATAGGCGATGTGGACGAGTGAGTTCGCCTCCAGCTCGCGGCTTCCTACTTCTTTTGCGGCGCTGCGGCTGTAGTCGAACAAGGGGACGGCGATGTCGATGAAACCGGCATCGAAAGCTGCCCATCCGGCTTGCTGCGCTTGCTGCGCGCCGAGTTCGATGAGGCTTTTCGACACCGCCAGTCGGCGGCTGGTGCTGTGCAGAATCTGCTCGGTGCGAGCCAGTTCGGTGAAATACAGGTGGAAGGTGTCGCCGCCACCGTGCTCGCTATCGAGTGCTTCGAGCTTGGTGAACTTCCGGCGCATCCGATCGACGTCGATCGCTCCGACGCGTACCTGTGACTGACTGCCCAGCAAGGGGGCAGCCAGTCCGGCAGCAGCGAGAAATTGTCTGCGCTTCGTTGCTTCGTCCTCTTCGGCGTCGCGTTTGGTTCGTTTCGGATACAGCCCGAGTGCTGCCTCCGAACCGCTTCCCAACAGAGCCACGAGCGCTTGACGCGTCGCACGTCGAGGCCAGGCAATCTCACCGCACTCTCACCGGCTGATGGCTTGGTCGTCGACTGCTGGGCGATGACCGGTTGCGCACTCGACGTGATCGCACAATCGCTCGGCCAGCTCGGCTTGTGTTAAGCCGCTGGCCAGTCGAAATGTCCTGAGTTGAACGTTCGTCGGCTCTCCCCACATGAGTCCGATGCGCTTGTTTGCCTACAGTTTTGCGCTGTTCGCCAGGACGGACAACCGGAATGCTGAAAGAGGTAGGAATCACCGAAAAAGGGGGCGATCATGAGGGCGATACCCACCGCATTCGGATATTTCGATGACGAACTGTCCGGTGTTGGGGCGCAATGGGATCGGGCGCAACTAATCCGCCTCGCCAGGCGGCTTGGATACGAATTGATCTGGCCCGCTGAGTGTTCGGCCATATCACTGGTCGATCAGGTTCGAGAATCGGATGTGGATGCGGTTCTTGTCCCGTCCGCTGCCCACCACGCCCGCTACTTCGGAGGGCGGCGAGGATGTCGGGCATAAGTCCGCTCGCGCTTTCGGACCTCGCGGTGTTGGGTGCGCTCAGCACCGTCGATGGGCTGGATGGCGAACAGGTCGGGAAGGTAGTCGCGGCACCGCCGATCGGTCCCGGTATGACGCTGACCGATGATGCGGTGCGCCGGATTCTGATCCGCCTCGAGGCCCGTGGTCTGGCCGAAAACCATTCCAGGGGTTGGCAACTCACCAAACGCGGTCGCACTTTGTGGGCGACCAAAGGTGGCCGCTTCACACTGTAGGGCGGGCCATCCCCGCGATGTCAGGTACCCCACCTCGAAGTAGCGGGACAGCGCGCGGGTGAGTCGGTGCACGGGGCACACTGGAGGTATGGATCCTGTCGTTGCACTGCGTCAGATCGCGTTCTACAAGGACCGGGCCCGCGAGGAAACCAGGCGGGTGATGGCCTATCGGAAGGCGGCCGATGTGGTGGAGACGCTGGACGAGAGGCAGCGGGAGGAATTCGGGCGGACCAATGGGTGGCAGTCGCTGGCCGGGGTGGGGCCCAAGACAGCGGCGGTGATTGCGCAGGCTTGGGCGGGGCGGGAGCCGGACGTGTTGGTCCAGTTGCGCGGGGCGGCAAAGGATTTGGGGGGTGGGGAGGTACGGGCGGCGCTCAAGGGGGATTTGCATCTGCATTCGAACTGGTCGGATGGGGTCGCGCCTATCGAGGAGATGATGGGGGCCGCGCTCGCGTTGCGGCATGAGTACTGCGCGTTGACCGATCATTCGCCGCGTTTGACCGTTGCCAATGGGCTTTCCGCGGAGCGGTTGCGGGAGCAGCTCGACGTTATCGACGGGTTGCGGGCGGAGTTCGCGCCGATGCGGATTCTGACGGGGATCGAGGTGGACATACTCGATGACGGGTCGCTGGATCAGGAACCTGAGCTGCTCGAGCGACTGGATATCGTGGTCGCCAGCGTGCACTCCAAGCTCAAGATGGACTCCGCCGCGATGACCAGGCGGATGGTGCGTGCGGTGTCGGGCGGGCAGGCCGACATTCTCGGGCATTGCACGGGCAGGCTGGTCGAGGGGAATCGGGGTACTCGGCCGGAGTCGGCCTTCGATGCCGAGCAGGTGTTCACGGCCTGTCGTGACTATGGCACCGCCGTCGAGATCAACTCCAGACCCGAGCGTCGTGACCCGCCGACTCGGCTACTGAAGCTGGCCCTCGATATCGGCTGCGACTTCTCCATCGACACCGACGCACACGCGCCCGGTCAACTCGACTTCCTCGGCTACGGCGCACAACGCGCACTCGACAATGGCGTGCCCGCCGAGCGGATCATCAATACCTGGCCGGTCGACAATCTGCTGGCCTGGGCAGCGTCCTAGCCGAAGGTCGCGAGGGCCAGCGCGCCGAGCACCGCCAGCCCGAAACCGGCCAGTACCGCACAGACCAGTGCGCGGATCAACCACGGCCCGATGGCACGCGAAATGAAGTAGCCCGCAACACCTCCCAGCGCCGCCAGCGCCACCCCTTCCCCCATGACCAGATAGAACACCGATGCCAGCCCGGCGTTGAGGGCGGCGGCGAGCCCGCGCGCATCGTCCCCGAACGGGATCGGAAACCGATAGACACTTCCGATGAGCGCGGCCGCGATGGGAGCCGTCAGCACCGCGGTGATCGCACCCCACGCCGCCACGGTCCACGGCACCAGCCAGCTCATCCGATCGCCCTCGATCGTCATACCCATCGACCCTCCACCTCTCCGTAGATGAATCGTAGATACTGTGCGGGAAAAGCCGGTGCGACTGGAGGTCTCGGACCGTCGGCCGGCGGATTCGTCCGGGAGCGGTGCCGCGCACCTGAGCTCAGCGTATCGGCGCGGTGGGTGCCGCGTGTCGCTTAGCCGAAGGGTTGCTGAAGCCGGGAAGACTCCGGGGCATGAGTACCGAGTCGCCGCCGGGGGAGTCGCTGTCCGCACGAATCCGGGGCTGGCTGCGGGCGGCCGAACACGCTGTCCGGCCGAACTATGCCGGGGTGGTGGTGGGCGCGATCTTCTTCGCCTGGTCGGTGTCGCCGTCACTTCTGCCGCGCGAGTGGATCTTTCAGGGCCTGGTCAGCGGGATCAGCGCGGTGATCGGCTACGGGGTCGGGTGTGTCCTGGATTGGGCGTTCCGCAAGTGGGTGCGCCCGCGACTGCCCGCATCGGTCACCAGATGGGCAGGGCTGTGGCAGCCTTCGGACCGGACCCGGCAGCTCGCCAAGATCGCGATCATGGTGAGCGCGGCCGTGGGTGCGGCCGCGGTGCTGGCGCGCTCGGCGCGGTGGCAGCGCGATCTCGAAACGCTGATGGGAATGGCCCCGACCGCCACCTCCAGCTATCTGCGCACCGAACTCCTGGCCGCGGCGACGGTGGCGCTGGTGATCGGCGCATACCGCGGTGTGCGCTGGTTCTTCCGCTGGCTCCTCCGGGTACTGAATATCGACTGGCGGATTCCGCGCGCGGTCGCGTTGCCGGGCGCGGTGCTGGTGATCGTGGTGCTGTCCGTCCTGCTGTTCCAGGGCGTACTCGCGAAAGCCTTCTTCTCCGTGGCGAATTCGGCGTTCAGCGTGCGCAATAGCAATACCTCGCCGTCGGCGGTGCAACCGCAATTGCCGGAGCGTTCGGGCAGTCCGCAGTCGCTCGCCCCCTGGGACACCCTCGGCTCGGAGGGGCGCTGGTTCGTCTCGTATGTGCCGACCGTCGCCCGCATCGCCCAGGTGACGGGAAAGCCCGCGCGCGAACCGATTCGGGTGTACGCGGGCCTGGAGTCGGCCGACACCGAGCAGGACATCGCCGATCTGGTGGTCGAGGAACTCGACCGCACCAATGCCTGGGAGCGCAAGGCCCTCGTGGTGGTGACCACCACCGGCACCGGCTGGGTGGACTCCACCACCGCCGAATCCATCGAATTCATGTACGGCGGGGACAGCGCCATCGCGGCGACCCAATATTCGTATCTGCCCAGCGTGCTGTCGTTCCTCTCCGATAAACAGAAGGCCGCCGACGCCGGTCGACTGGTCGTGCACGCCGTACACGAGCGCTGGGCGACCCTGCCTCCGGAGCATCGGCCCAAACTGCTGATCTACGGCGAAAGCCTCGGCTCGCAGGGCTCGGAGGCCGCCTTCACCGGACTAGATGACATTCGCACGCTGGTCGACGGCGTGCTGTGGGTCGGCCCGCCGAATTCGAATCGGCTGTGGCAGCAGTTCACCGAGCGCCGCGATCCGGGGACGCCCGAGATCCTGCCCATCTACGCGGACGGTCTCGCGGTGCGGTTCGGCGCGACCGCCGACGACCTGAAACACCCGGACCGGCAATGGCTTTCGCCTCGCATCGGCTATCTCCAGCACGCCTCCGACCCGATCGTCTGGTGGTCCCCGGATCTGCTGTTCACACAACCGGATTGGCTGAAGGAACCGCGCGGAGCGGACGTCTCCAAATCCATTCGCTGGTGGCCGATCGTCACCTTCTGGCAGGTCAGCGCCGATCTAGCGCACGCGCAGAAGGTCCCGTCGGGTCACGGCCACCGCTACGGCACCACGGTCCTGGACGCCTGGGCGGAGGTCGCCCAACCCGCCGACTGGACACCCGAACTCACCGAGCGCATTCGCCAAGCCCTCGACGAGGACATCACCTGGGAATATGCCCACAAATAGCTGATACACCGGCGTCGGCGCGGCCGGTGCGGCATGGCAGCTACCTGCCGAGAATTCCGTTGACCGGGACTTTTCTGATCGGCATAGCCCGCCGCGCCATAGCGTCGAGTGCAGGAACCACTGCACGAGGAGGAAACACCCGCATGACTAACAAGGTGCTCGATCGGGTTCGCGATCTGCTGCCCGCTATCCGGGAACGCGCGGTGCAGGCCGAGGAGCAGCGGCGGGTGCCCGACGCCAGCATTGCCGAACTCACCGAGGCCGGTGTGTTCCGCATGTTGCAACCCAAGCGTTTCGGTGGCGCGGAAGCCTCCCCGGTGGACTTCTATCAGGTGGTGCGCGCGGTAGCCACGGCCTGCCCGTCCACCGCGTGGGTGGCCTCGGTGCTCGGTGCGCACCCGTGGCAGCTGGCGCTGTTCGACGATCGCGCGCAGCAGGATGTGTGGGGCGAGAACCCGGACATTCTGGTGTCGTCCTCCTACGCGCCGACCGGCAAGCTGACCGCCGTCGAGGGCGGGTTCGAGATGTCCGGCCGCTGGAGCTTCTCCTCCGGCTGCGATCACGCGCAGTGGGTGTTCCTGGGCGCGCTGCTGCCCACCGAGAAGGGCATGGACTACTTCACGGTGCTGGTGCCGCGCACCGACTACCGCATCGAGGATGTCTGGAACGTGTCCGGCCTGTCCGGTACCGGCTCCAATGACATTGTCATCGAGCAGGCTTTCGTCCCGGCCTACCGCATGTACTCCGCCACCGATCAGGCCAATCTGATCGGACCCGGCCAGGAGGTGAATACCGCTCCGCTGTACAAGATTTCGTTCGGCAGCGTCTTCTCCAACACCATTACCGCTCCCATCATCGGCGCGGCCGAGGGCGCGTACGAGGCGCATATCGAGAAGCAGCGTGAGCGCGTGCGCCTGTCGTACGGCGGTCAGAAGGTCTCCGACGATCCGTTCGCGCATGTGCGAATCGCCCGCGCCGCCAGCGAGATCGACGCCGCGATTCTCCAGATGGAGCGCAATACCTCCGAGCAGCTGCGCTATGCCGAAGCGGGCGAGGAGATTCCGTTCGAGATCCGCCTGCGCGCCCGCCGCGATCAGGTGCGCGGCACCGAACGTGCTTTGGAGGCAATCGATCTGCTGTTCAAGAACTCCGGCGGCCACTCCATCAAGAAGCCGAATCCGATCGAGCGGCACTGGCGCGACGCGCACGCGGGCAGCGTGCACGCCATCAATGACGTGGAGCGCGCGCTGGCCATGTTCGGTAAGGGAGCGATGGGCCTCGAGGTCACGGATCGGATGCTGTAAATGACTCTGACCGTTGAGAATACCGAGCGCTGGGTCACCGTCGACGGACACAAGCTGCGTTATCACGAGGCGGGCTCCGGTGCGCCCCTGGTGCTGCTGCACGGCTCCGGCGCGGGCGTCTCGGGCTGGGCCAATTTCGGCAACAACCTGCCCGTACTGGCCGAGCACTTCCGCTGTCTGATCCTGGATCAGCCCGGCTTCGGCGCGAGTGGACGCCCGGAAGTATACGAGCGCAACTACCTTCGCATCGCCGCGGACGCGGTGATCGGACTGCTCGATGAGCTCGGCATCGAAAAGGCGCATCTGCTGGGCAATTCCATGGGCGGCGGGGTCGCGGCCATGCTGGCCCTGGATCATCCGGGTCGAGTGGACCGGGTGGTGCTGATGGCCCCCGGCGGTGTCGGGGTGAATGTGCTCGGACCCGAACCGTCCGAAGGCATTCGGCGGCTCATGGAGTACAACGCCAACCCGAGTGACGAGCGGGCGATGGGCTTCCTGCGTGCCATGGTCTTCAACGAGGCCACGCTCACCGAGGAATTGGTGGCGACCCGCCTCGAGGCCGCGGCCGACCCGCGCGGCCAGGCCGCCCTGCGCGATGCCTACGCCACCTTCTTCAACCCGAAAATGGCTGAGTCGCTACCACTCTGGGCACGCCTGAAGTCCCTCCAGCACGAGGTCCTCATGCTGTGGGGCCGCGATGACCGCGTCACCCCGGTCGAGGGCGCGCTCTTCCCCGCCCGCCAGCTCCCCAATGCCGATCTGCGCATCTTCTCGCGCTGTGGGCACTGGGTAATGGTGGAACGCAAGGCTGCCTTCGAACGCGCCGTCATCGAATTCCTGCAGCACGGCCTGTAATTCGCGCCCTTCGCGCCCGCCACCGGTCTGATGTCGGGTGGGCGCGAAGGTCGTTTGCCCACCCAGTGGGTTATAGCTTGATGATTCGAACGTGCTTGTCGAATCGAGTGAAGTCGCCGATATTGAGTGTCGCGATCGCGTCGACGCCGTGTGTGAGCATTGTCGCCACTATATTCGCGTCATGTACCTGCTTGCCTGCGCACTCTGTGTCGTTGATCAGGGTGAGCAATCGGCCGTGGACCTTCTGGCTCTCGTCGAGCAGGCGCAACCGCTCGCTGAGCACACCGATATTGGCGAGCGCATCCAGCCGGGCGAGACCGAGTCCGTTTCGGTTGACCGGTCGCGTTGCAACGCAAAGGTACTCACGCAGTATTTGGCCGCTGGTGTATAGCGTGATGCCCTTACCCGGCCAGATGTCCAAAGCGGCACGGGCAGCTTGGAACTCGGCTCTGGCGGTATCGGTGGCGGCAAGCAGGACATTGGTGTCGAGCAGGATGTGATCAGCGGCCGCTATCGTCATACAGATCTTCCCGTCGCCACGTGGACTTGCCTGATGTGTGTGCGGTCGTCAATTGGATCGGTTCGGGCGCTGGGCTGTCGGTGGGCTCCGTGGTGGCGGTCTCGATGATCTCGAGAAGCTCCTGCTGCATGGATCGCCCGTGCCGGTGCGCTCGCTCGCGTAGAGCGCGTAGCGTTTTCTCGGGCACGTTGCGGATATGAATAGCAGCCATGCATTAATGCTAGCGCTAGCGCTAGCGCTGGTCGAGAGGTGAAACGCAGTCTCCGGCTCGAGGGCTCACAGCCCGTGTTCGTGGGCCCAGGCGGCGACCTGGGTGCGGGAGGTGAAGCCGAGTTTGGTGAGGATGTGTTCGACGTGGGTCTCCGCGGTGCGAATGGAGATGACCAGGTCGGCGGCTATGCGCTTATTGCTGTGACCGGCCGCGATCAGCCGGGCGACATCTTTTTCGCGGCGGGTCAGGATATTCGTTTCCGAGGCGGTGGCGGCGGACTTGCGGGGTGCGTGCTTGGGAGCGGGCTTCGGTAGTTCGAGGGCGGGTGCGGCGGTGCGGCCCAGGGCGTAGTCGATGGCCTCATCGAGGGGCATATTCGCCCCGGAGCCGAAGGCGGCGCGATAGGCGTCCTCGCCCAGCGCATCTCGGACTTTGAGGCGTTCCTTGTCGCCGACCGCGACGGTAATGGTGTGCGCGAGGCGAATGGTGCTGCGCTGCAGGGATTCCGCCGCACCGAGCAGGCGGGCGGCACGCTCGTAGTCACCATTGGCGGAGACGGTCCAGGCCAGGCCCTCGAAGGCGGAGGAGAGCCAGACACAGCGGTCGAACAACGCCAGCTGTTCGATTGCGCGACAGTGGAATTCGGCCGAACCCGCCAGATCGCCGAGCCGCCAGTGGTCGATACCGACCGTCCACAGCGCGAGCCCGCCCATCAGATGTGAACCGCTGGCGGTGGTCAGCTCCAGGAAGCGCTCCGCGAGTTCGGTGCGGCCGGGCGCCTCCAGGACCATGGCGCACATGAAAGCGAAGGCGTGGCTGTCCATCTCGATGGCCTGCTGATTGTGCTCGGCCGCCAATTCGATGGCGGTGCGCACCAATTCGAGCGAGCCCTGCCGGTCACCGTCGGCGAAGGCGAGCAGCGAGCGGTCCAGCGCCGCCTCCGCCATGATGTCCGAGTCCTGCAGTGCCGCCGCCAGTTCCAGGCATTCGGTGACCAGTCTCGCGGCCGATTCCCGATCACCGAGCAGCGAGGCGAGGGAGGCGGCGGAGGAGAGTGCCTTGGCGCGCTCGGCCGTCGGCTCCGGATTGCGTTCGAGGGCTTCGGTGAGCCACCGGTACCCCTCGGAGAGGAACCGGTTGTGCTCCCAGAACGGCCGCAGCACCGTCACGGTGGCAATGGTCTCCAGTGGCTCGTCTTCGAGCCCGGAGCGCAGTGCCGCACGCAGATTCGCGTGTTCGCGGCTCAATTCGCGGAACCACTGCACATCGTCGGTGGTCCAGTACGCGGTCTGCCCGCGCAGCGCCAGATCCCGGTAGTGCACGCGATGCCGGGCCCGCACGGTCTGTACATCCCCGCGTTCGGTGAGCCGGTCGGCGGCGAATTGCCGGATCGGCTCCAGCATGGAGTACCGCGCCACATCCCCGTCATAGCGTTGCGCCACAACGGATTTGTCGACCAGCCCGGTGAGCGCGTCGATCAGTGAACCCTTGCCGAGTACGCATACCGCTTCCGCGGCCTCGATATCGAAGCCGCCCGCGAAGACCGAAAGCTGTTCCCACAGCAGCTGTTCGGCGGGCGTACACAGGTTGTAGCTCCAGCGGATCGCGCCCTCGATGGTCTGCTGCCGTTCGGGCGCGGTGCGCGGCCCGGCGCTGAGCAGTCCCATGGTGTCGTCGAGTCGGTGCAGGATCTGTTCGGGGGTGAACATGCGCAGCCGCAGCGCCGCCAATTCCAGTGCCAGCGGCATACCTTCGAGCCGCCGGCAGATCTCGGCCAGTACCGCGCAATTGCCCGGGGTGGCTTTGAACTCCGGATTGGCCGCGCTGGCGCGTTCGATGAACAGTTGCAGCGCATCGCTCTCGCCGCCGGCATCGGCGTCGGGCACGGTGAGCGGCGGCACCACCATCACCTGTTCGCCGGGAATCCCGAGCACCTCGCGACTGGTGGCCAGCACCCGCACATCCGGTGTGGTGGCGATGGTCCGGCCGACCAGCGTGGCACACGCCTCGATGAGGTGCTCGCAATTGTCGAGAATGAGCAGCAGTCGCTTATCGGCGAGGAATTCGGTGAGCCGGGGCAGCGGCGCGGTGGATTCGTCGCGCAGGTTCAGTGCCTCGGCCACGCTCAGCGTCACCAGGTTCGGATCCTGTAGATCGGCGAGCTCGACCAGCCACACCCCATCGGGGAAAGCGCGCGCGACCAACTGCCCGATCTGTCGAGACAGTCGGGTCTTCCCCATGCCGCCAGGACCGAGCAGCGTCAAAACCCGGGTGGTGGGTAGCAGCCTTTTGGCGTTAGCCAGCTCGTCGCGGCGGCCGACGAAACTGGTGACCTCCGCAGGGAGGTTTCCATTGACACGCCGCGCCATGAGCACCAACCTATGTGATCCGCAACGCTCATTGCCACCACCGGGCACATAAACCCAGTTCGCGCTGTCTGGTAAGTACTTGCCAAGTACTGTGCCCCCGCTTACAACCGGGTTTCCGGCGGACCTGCTGTGTTGCTACCGGCCTGTCCGACTCGGTGGGCCCGGCCATGCGTGTGGCGAATAATTAGCGAACTTCACCGACCCGGCTTCGCCGCCTGCGAAAGCCCGCCAGAAGTCGCTACGGCGCAGCGGTTTTCGCCGGAGTCAGGGCCTTGCGCAAGGCCTCGAGAATCTGCGCCCGGCCGTGCCGTCCCTCGCGGGTCGGGGTGAGCGGGTAGACGTGCACCAGTCCCGCGCCCTCGTGATAGTCGACCGCTACGCCCGCGCCGCGCGCCTTGTCGACCAGTAGCCGGGTATCGGGGAGCACGATGTCGCGGGTGCCGCTGAAGACGGTCAGCGGGCCCAGTCCGCGCATGTCACCGAGGAGTGGGCTCACTCGCGGATCGGTCAATGGCAGTTCGCCGCGCCATAATTCGATGAAGACCCGGGTGCCTTCCTTGCCGAGCCACGGATCGGTGGGCAGCACCACATCGATCTCCGGATTGCTCAGCGACAGGTCCAGTGCGGGGGAGATCAATACCGTGCGCGGCAGCGGCAACTCATGCTCGTCGCGCAGCACCTGGGCGGCCGACAGTGCGATCTGGCCGCCCGCCGAGTCCCCGGCCAGGCATACCTCGCCGTAGCGCGACCTGTTGTCCAGCACCAGTTTCGCGATCATGTGCACCACCTGCTCGGCGGTGCCGAACGGAACGAGCGGATAGATCGGCACGGTGACCGTGGTGCCCACCTCGCCGGCGATATCGGCCGCCAGCTGCCAGTGCTGCGGTGCGATCTCATTGACCCATGCGCCGCCGTGTACATAGACGACATTGCTGCGGGGTCGCCCGGTGCGGGGGATGAGCGTGTAGATCGGCCAGCCTCGGCTGTGGTCCACCGAGACCACCACATCCGAGCGCAGTCGCCGCGGCGGGCCGTAGGTCTTGGGTCGCAGGCTCCGCTCGCGGAGATGTTTGCGTGCGGGCTCAGCCGTGAGGAATGCCTGGTTCGCCCGAATAATCCGCAGGTAGGCGGGGACTACCCGACGACTCAGAAAGCTCACCCGAGATGCGTGGAACGCCGTCATGCGGCGACCATACCGCCCGGCAGCTACGCCGTGGGCACCTTCATTTCACTTACCAGCCAACGCCCGTCGGCCTGCTCGTCGAGGTGCGTCACCGCGGAGATGGAACTGGAGTGCGTGTCATTGGCCGAATTGGTGACCACCTGCGTGACGAACACCAGCACCTCGGCATTGTGCGGCCCGAGCGAGGAGAGCCCGCAGTGCATCTCACCCGCCTTGGATCGCGTCTGCATCTGCGTCATCACCGACCGCAATGACGGCCAGTTCTGCGTGAACGACTGCCGCCACTCCCCGGTCGACCCATCCAACATCGCCGAGTGGTATTTCTCCATATCGGCCGAGTCATAGGTCGTCATCGCGACCGCGAATTCACACGCCGCCCGCTGCGCCGCCGCCCGCCGATCCGCACTCCGCGCGGCATCCGAAAGATCCTGCCGCAGCTGATTTTCCGCACTCTCCGATTCCCGCGCCGCCCGATGCTCCCCGGAGTACAGCAGAAACAGCGCCACACCCGCGGCGACACAGACCACCGCCAGCACCGCCGACGCCCAGGACACCCCGACCGGCGACCGCCACCAACTCCGCCGCGGCCCGGGCGCCGGCGGTCCGAACCCCGGCATCGACATGGCAGTTCCCCTCGTCAGTACTCTGCCGAGATGCTATCCCGCCGCGTCGATTTCGCTGAGATGGTGGCTCATGCGGTCACGTTTGGTGCGCAGGTAATGCACATTGTGTTCGGTGGGCCGGGTTTGCAGGGGGATGCGGGCCACCACGGGGATGCCGTGGGATTCGAGGCCGGATTGTTTGGCGGGGTTGTTGCTCAGCAGGAGAACCGAATTCACGGCGAGGTCGGTGAGAATTCGGGCGGCGGCGCCGTAATCGCGGGCGTCGATGGGCAGGCCCAGTTGAACATTGGCGTCGACGGTGTCCGCGCCTTGGTCCTGGAGTTCATAGGCCCGCAGCTTGTTCAGGAGGCCGATGCCTCGGCCTTCCTGGCCGCGCAGGTAGACGACTATGCCGCGGCCCGCGTTCACCACGGCTGCCATCGCCGCGTCGAGTTGTTCGCCGCAGTCGCAGCGCTGCGAGCCGAAGGCGTCACCGGTGAGGCATTCGGAGTGGACACGCACCAGGGTGTCCGCGCCGGACGGATCGCCGTAGACGAGGGCGAGATGCTCCGTGCCGGAGTGTTCGTCGGCATAACCGATCACGCGGAAATCGCCGAAGCGGGTGGGCAGGCGGGTCTCCACCACCCGGGTGATGCCGTTCTCCAGGCTCCTGCGGTATTCGATGAGATCGGCGATGGAGATGATCGGAATCACATGCTCGGCCGACATGACGAGCAGCTCGGGCAGTCTCGCCATGCTGCCGTCGTCATTGACCACCTCGGCGATCACCCCGGCGGGGCGCAGTCCGGCCAGGCGCATGAGGTCCACCGCCGCCTCGGTATGACCCGGACGACCAAGCACCCCACGGGGATTCGCGCGCAGCGGGAACACATGGCCGGGTCGCGACAGCTCGTCGGGGGAGGTGCGCGGGTCGGCCAGTACCCGCATGGTGCGCGCCCGGTCCGCGGCCGAAATCCCGGTGCTCACACCGGAAATCGCATCCACGGACACGGTGTACGCGGTGCCCTTGGGGTCCTGATTGACCGCCGTCATGGGCGGCAGCCGCAGCCGGTCGAGGTCTTCACCCGCCATGGGCACGCACACCACACCGCTGGTGTAGCGCACCAGGAAGGCGATGTTCTCGGGTGTGGCCTGCTCGGCGGCGAGGATGAGATCGCCTTCGTTCTCGCGGTCCTCGTCGTCCACGACGAGCACCATGCCGCCTGCCGCGATCGCGGCCACCGCCGTGGCGATTGTGTCGAGTGCACCGGTCATCGTCGACCACCTCCTCTGTTATGCCTAATCGAAATATGCGGAGCGCGGAACAGCGAGGTGGGGTCCCGCTCAATGGATAAGAAAATGGCCCGGAGGCAATGCCTCCGGGCCATTTCAGTCGATCAGATCGGTCAGAACGCGGTACCGCCGGTTGCCGGTGTACGACCCGCCTTCATGATGATCGCGCCGACCAGCGCGATCGCCGACGCGATCACTGCGAACCAGAAGCTGAGTTCATACCCCCGGTCGGCGAATATCAGCGGAATCTCCTGCGTGATGGTCGGATGACCCGCCACCGTCACATCCGCCTTGACCGGATTGGCATTCAAGAACGCTGTGGCGACAGCGATTCCGATGGCCACGCCCATGGCCTGCATGACGCCCAGCATGCCCGAGCTGACGCCCTGTTGTTCCGCGGGCACCGCCTCGACTATGAGGTTCGGCATGGTGGCGTAGTACAGCGCGAACCCGACACCGGTGACCGCGCCGATCAATGTCAGCGTCACCCAGCCGTGCCCGAGCGCCGCGTAGGCGATACCGGTGCCGATGAAGACCCCCAGCGCCACGATCAGTGGTCGTCGTCCGCCGATTCGCCGGATCCACAGGCCGCCGAGGAAGCCGAAGAGCATGGCGATCAACGACTGCGGGAGGGTGACACGGCTGGCGAACTTCATCAGGCTGAAGCCCTCGCCGTAGGTGTAGCCCGGATTCAGTTGCACCTGAACCATATCCGGCGGCAGCTGAGACAGGACCATGTCCTCGGGTACGTGCACCGCACCGGGCGGCAGTTCCACTCCGGGCGGCAACGAGGCCTTCGCCTGCGCCTCGGCTTGCGCCTGGGCGGCGGCGAGCGCCTGCACCTTCACCTGTTCATAGGTCGCCGCCTTGGCCTGCGCCACGATCTCAGAGGCGGGCGGGGACTGGATCATGTACGCGGGACCGTAGGACTGCACACCGATCATCAGCGAGCCGAGCAATGCGATGAACAGCACCACACTCACGCGCGGGTTGAACAGCAGCTTCATATCCATGATCGGCTGCTTCGCCCGCATTTCGATGACCGGGAAGAGTGCCAGCAGTGCGATACCGACGATCAGCCAGGCCAGTGTGGTCGGCTTCAGCCAGCCCCAGTCCTGACCCTTGTCCAGGTAGATGAGGGTGAGGGTGGAGCCGCCACCGAGCAGCAGTACGCCCATCACGTCGAGTCGCTGCGGGGTGCGCAGCTTGGTTTCGGGCACCACGACGATCAGCAGCGGAATCATGATCAAGGTGAAGATGAACAGGAACCAGAACATCCCGCGCCAGCTGGTGTGATCGGTGATGTATCCGCCGACCAGCGGGCCGATGAGCGCGGAGACGCCCAGGCCGGTGGAGGCGATGCCCAGGCCGACCGGAACCAGCCGGCGCGGCATGAGGTCGCGGATGAGGCCGTACGACACCACGGTGGTCGCGATGGCGGTGGCCTCGAGGGCGCGACCGAACAGGAACAGTCCCCAGTTGCTGGTGATGGCACAGATGGCGGTGCCGATCAGGAACAGCACACCGCAGACCAGGAACAGCTTCTTCTTGCCCCAGATATCGCTGAGCTTGCCGATCAGCGGTGAGACCGCCGCGCCGATAACACCGAAAACGATGATGGCCCAGTTGATATTGGCGCCCTGCTCGGGGAACGAAGGCGCGATTTGCCGCAGGGCTGCTGAGACCATCACGTACTGCATCGGAGAGATCTCGGTGAAGAGCACGATGATGGCGAGGACCGAATAGATCCTCAGTTTTGACGCTCCTTCGAGCCGGGCAGAGTCGTCGAGTTCGGGCCCTTTGGGCACCGCAGCATCAACGGAGGTGGACATACAGCGTCCTTCGGAGAGAGTTATGTAACACAGTGACATGGAATGTTTCACGTCTAGATGTGTCGGCGATCACTCAGTCCCGATGAGTGGGACTGCGAGGTTCGATCTTGGTGTATCAAAACGAAAACGGCCCGTAGGTGATTGGCTACAGGCCGTCTTCGTCATATGTTGTCCGATGTTTGCCGATCAGTAGGCGGTGCCGCCCGTCGCGGGCGTCCGCCCGGCCTTCATGATCACCGCGCCGACCAGCGCGATCAGCGCCGCACCCGCGATGAAGTAGAAGCTGACCTCATACCCCTTGTCCGCGAAGAGCATCGGAATCTCCTTGGTGACCGTGGGCTGACCCAGCACCGTCACATCCGCCCGCACCGGATTCGCGTTCAGGAACGCCGTGGCCACCGCGAGCCCGATACCCGCGCCCATGGCCTGCATGACGCCCAGCATGCCCGCACTGATGCCCTGCTGCTCCGCGGGCACCGCTTCGACTATCAGGTTGGGTGTGGCCGCGTAGTAGAGACCGAACGCGATACCGAACACCGCGCTGATCGCGGTCAGCATGCCCCAGCCGTGCGAGGTCAGCGCGTAGGCGATGGCGGCGCCGACGAAGATCACCAACGCGAACACCAGTGGCGCACGACCACCCGAGCGCCGAATCCAGAGACCGCCGACGAAGCCGAAGAGCATGGCGATCAGCGACTGCACCAGGGTCACGTGGGTGGCGAACTTCAACAGCGTGAAGCCATCTCCGTAGCTGTAACCCGGATCCAATTGCACATCAACCATATTCGGCGGCAGCTGCGAGTACACGGCCTCGGGCGGCACCACCACCGCACCCGGCGGCAGTTCCACGCCCGGTGGCAGCGCGGCCTTGGCCTGCGCTTCGGCCTGCGCCTGCGCCTGTTGCAGCGCACCGGCTTTCACCTGATCCCAGGTGGCGGTCTTGACCTGCTCGACCACCTCGGCGGCGGGCGGCGACTGGGTCATATAACCCACCGCGTAGGACTGGTAGCCGATCATGAAAGAGGCCAGCAGCGCGATGAACAGCACCACACTCACGCGCGGGGTGAACAGCAGCTTCATATCCATGATCGGCTGCTTGACCCGGGTCTCCACAATCGGGAAGAGCGCCAGGAAGATCAGGCCACCGATCAGGTACGCCAGCGAGCCCGGTGCGGTCCAGCCCCACGCCTGCCCGTTGTCCAGGTAGATCAGGGTCAGCACCAGACCGGTGCCGAGCAGTACCGCGCCGACCAGATCCAGCTTCTGCGGCGTGCGCAGCTTGGACTCGGGCACGATCGCGATCACCAGCGGAATCATCACGACGGTGAAGGCGAACAGGAACCAGAAGATGGCGCGCCAGCTGTAATGCTCGACAATCCAGCCGCCGATCAGCGGACCGGCCAGCGCGGAGACGCCGAGGCCGGTGGAGGCGATGCCCAGGCCGACCGGAACGAGCTTGCGCGGCATCAGGTCTCGGATGAGGCCGTACGAGATGACCGCGGTGGCAATGGCTGTCGCCTGCAGGCCGCGGCCGACCAGGAAGAGCATCCAATTGCTGGTGACGGCGCAGATGGCGCAGCCGATCATGAACAGCACGCCGCAGATCAGGAACATCCGCTTCTTGCCGACAATGTCGCTGAGCTTGCCGATGACCGGCGAGGTCGCGGCGCCGACGACGCCGAAGATGATGATGGCCCAGTTGATATTCGCGCCCTGGCTCGGGAAGGTGGGCGCGATCTGGCGCAGCGCGGCCGACACCATGACGTACTGCATGGGTGCGACCTCGGTGAATAGCACGATCACCGCGAGGATCGAGAAGATCCGGAACTTCGACGCACCGTCGAGGCGGCCGGTCTCGTCGGCGGTGCCGGGCGGCACCGCGGTATCGACAGAGGTGGACATATTGGCGTCCTTCAGGTGGGTAGGTGACTCGGTGTGTGAACCGTGTCACGAACCACTTGGTCCGCCTATGAGCGAGTCCGTTGAGTGAGCATGCCGCGAACTGGGTGGGAATTCTTACGGATTCTGCACCTTGGCAGGCTTCTTGCGGCTACGCTGCTTCGCCAATTTGTCCAAATCGGTCAGCAGATCCTGCGCGAATTCGCGTTCCGCCTCGTAATGGCGTACGCACCAGCGCAATACGGCGCTCGGATACGCCCACTCCGGGTTGGAGTCCGCGCCATCGGCGTCGATCTGCGCGCGCCGCTGCATCTTCTCGGCGTAGTCGATGTGCTGGTTGAGGATCTCGCGCATGCGATCGGGTTCGGCGAGATGCCCGAGCCAGGCCCGCAGCATCACACTGTGTTTGAGCACCGGAGCCTCGACGGGGGAGTGATTCACCCAGTGCGAGGCCGCTTCCCGGCCGCTGTCGGTAATGGCGTACATGCGCTTACCGCGCATACCGTCCTCGGAGACCACGGTGCGCGAGGTGGCGTAGCCGTGCTTCTCGAGGCGTTTGAGTTCGGCGTAGATCTGGCTGAACGACGGACTCCAATAGAAGAACTGCAGACTCCAGTCCGCCCACTTCTTCAGGTCGTAGCCCGAGAGCTCATCGGCGTGCGAGAGCATGCCGAGCACCGCCCAGGCGGTGGTGGGCAGGTCCGGAATAGCCTGCGGCTCTTCGTCATGCGTTCCACGCGCGCCACCGTCGGTCATGGCTGAAGGGTATCGCCCCCGCATATGACTGCCTTTTCTGTCCTGGTCAACGGGTCCGGTCAGCGCCAGTGCGTGCGGCGCGGGAACAGGGTGCGACCGGCCTCGTGCGCGACCTCGAGGACGACGCGGGCCAGCCGGTCGTAGCTCATGCCATCGGCGCGACCCGAGAGCGAGAGGGCGGCGGGGGCGGTGCCACGGCCACGCAACGGCGCTGCGACACAGGCGATCCCGATGACGGCCTCTTCACGGTCGATGGCCACGCCCTGGCGCATGCGGATCTGCGCGAGTTCGCGCGCGAGCGCCTCGGGCTCGCAGATGGTGCGCGGGGTCAGGCGGGGCAGGCGAGCGCGCAGTGCGGCCTCGGCGATATTGGGTTCGAGACAGGCGAGCATGGCCTTGCCGACGCCCGTCGCGTGCGCGGGCATCCGGCCGCCGAGGCGGGTGGGCAGGCTGGCGGCGAAGCGGCCGCCGGCCTTGTCCAGGTAGACCACATCGCGGCCGTCGAGCACCGCGAGGTGGCCGACCATGCCGGTGCGCTGGCTCAGTTCGTGTAGCAGCGGAGAGACGGCATCGCGAATCTCGTTGTGATCGGCGGTGAGTCCGCCGAGCTCGAGCGCGCGCATGCCCAGGCGGTAACCGCCGGAGGTGTGCGCCAGCCAGCGCAGCTTGATCATCTGGTCGAGGATCCGGTGCACGGTGGAGCGCGGCAGCCCGGTGCGTTCGACCAGGCCGAGCAGGGTGAGGGTGGGGGTGGAGGCGTCGAAGGCGTCCAGGATGAGAGTCATCCGCTCGATCATCGAGACCGGCACTTCGGCGCTGGCGTTACGAGATTCTTTGGGGCGCATAGGGGTATGAGTATTTCGAGCTTCCGCCGAGGGGAGCGTGGCGACGGACATATGAGCCTCCGTTGGTGCAGACATCCAGTCTAGGGATATTCCGACTAGGCATGTGCCGAAGTCGGACCTTGTGCTACCCATCACAGTGCCCTGGACCACACGCCGCGGAATCGGGAGAACTACGTAGCTTTTGTCCCGGTCTACGGATTCATGTCTCGGTGACCGAACCCCGATATTGACGCCTCCTGCTCCTGACCTGCTGTTATGACTGGCAGCCATATTTCGAACCGAAATAAAGGAGTCACCGTGGAACCGGTGCTGGAGGTGGATCGGATGCCCATCGAGATCGATCCGGCCGCATTCAAGACAGTCCTGGGGCGCTTCGCCTCGGGCGTCACGGTGATCACCGCCATCGACGAGGGCGAACCGGTCGGCTTCGCCTGCCAGTCCTTCGCGTCGCTGTCCATCGAACCGCCGCTGGTGAGCTTCTTCCCGGCGCGCACCTCGAGCAGCTGGCCGCGCATCCGCCGCGCCGGGCGCTTCACCGTGAATATCCTCGCGGACCACCAGGATCAGGTGTGCCGGCAGCTCGGACGGCCGGGCGCGGACAAATTCGCCGGGGTCGACTGGACGCCGTCCGTGAACGGTTCACCGCTACTGACGGGTGCGCTGGCAACCATCGACTGCGAACTGCACGAAGAGGTCGACGGCGGTGACCACACGGTGGTCATTGCCCGCGTGACCGGTTTGAACGAGCATTCAGAGGCAACCCCACTGCTCTTCTATCGAGCAGGCTTCGGTCGTCTCGCACACCAGTAGCAACCTCCCGGCCAGTGGGACAGCCATTGTCGTCGGCGTCACATCGGCCGCAACCATCGATACAAGGCAAGGGAGAGGAACTCACATGACCACCGCTGACGGTGCCACCGAAGTGCGAGTCATCGACGCGGGCGCACCGCCCACCCGATTCGCGCGCGGCTGGCACTGCTTGGGCCTGGCCGAGGACTTCCGCGACGGAAAGCCACACACCGTCAAGGCGTTCGGCACCGAGATCGTGGTGTTCGCCGCCGAGGACGGCACGCTCAATGTGCTCAACGCGTACTGCCCGCATATGGGCGGCAATCTCGCCGACGGCACCGTCAAGGGTGACTCGCTGGCCTGCCCGTTCCACGACTGGCGCTGGAACGGCAAGGGCAAGTGCACCGGTATTCCGTACGCGCGCCGGGTGCCGCCGCTGGCCCGCACCAAGGCGTGGCCGACCATGGTCGAGAACAAGCAGCTGTTCGTGTGGAACGACCCGGAGGGCAAGCAGCCGCCGGCCGAGCTCGCCATTCCGCGCGTCGAGGCCGCGTTCAGCGATGAGTGGACCGACTGGACCTGGAACTCCATGATCGTGGACGCCAATTGCCGCGAGGTCATCGACAATGTCGTGGATATGGCGCACTTCTTCTACGTGCACTACGGCTTCCCGACGTTCTTCAAGAATGTCTTCGAGGGGCACACCGCCAGCCAGTACATGACCTCGGTCTCGCGCGAGGACATGATGGGCGCGACCGCTAAAGCGTTGGGCGGCAAGAACGTTCTGCAATCCGAGGCCGCCTACTACGGGCCTTCCTACATGATCGATTACCTCAAGAGCGAGAGCGCCAACGGTCTCGTGGTCGAGGGGTATCTGATCAACTGCCACTACCCGATCAATGAGAACCAGTTCGTGCTCATGTACGGGGCGATCGCGAAGAGGCCTTCCGGTGTCTCGCCCGAGCAGGCCGAGGAGATCGCGCAGAAGTTCGTCGGCGGGCTCGGCAAGGGCTTCGAACAGGACGCGGCCATCTGGAAGCGCAAGTCGCGCATCAACAATCCGCTGCTGTGCGAGGAGGACGGGCCGGTCTACCAGCTGCGTCGCTGGTACGAGCAGTTCTACACCGATGCCGCGGCGGTCACCGAGGAGATGACCACCCGCTTCGAATTCGAGGTCGACACCACCCGCGCCGTCACCGCGTGGGAGGCCGAGGTCGCCGACAACCTCGCCAAGCGCGCCGCATCCGACGCCTGAAAGGCACTGTCATGGAACAGGTTTCGTGCCGGTCCTGCGGGACCTGCGTACTGGTGGAGAAATTCAGCCCCCAGCACACCAGCGTGCAATGGAACAAAGCCGCCGTAGCGGCCTGCACGGAGCTCTCCACCACCGGCCTGAAGTCACACACCTGCCACGCCCTGCGCGACAGCATCGACGCGGCCGTCGCCGCGGGCGAGCTGCCCGACAGCACCCGCGATGTAGATGTCCGTACTCGCGGCCGGACCCTGCCGTAGGTGATCCGCCACCGCGGGAAGAACGTCCCCGTCCCTGTGGGTAGAGGGGGCGCACGAACGAAATGGACAGCATAGGAATGGAATTGCGATGACCGTGACAGACATCGAACCGGAACCGGCGCAACTTGCCGGTGGCATCGCGTCGGTGCGGATCGTGCGCGTGGTGCGGGAGACCGACGACGCGGTGTCACTGGAACTCGCGCCGGTGGACGGCCACGCCGGGCGGTTCGACTACAAGCCGGGCCAGTTCCTGACCCTGCGCATTCCGAGCGAGCGGACCGGGTCGGTGAGCCGGTGCTATTCGCTGTCGAGTGCGCCGCACGAGGATGGTCCATTGAAGGTCACCGTCAAGCGGACATTCGAAGGTTATGGCTCGAACTGGTTGTGCGACAACGCTGTTGAGGGCATGTCCTTGGATGTGCTGCCGCCCGCCGGACTCTTCACGCCGGGTTCCCTGGACTCCGACCTGCTGCTCTTCGGCGGCGGCAGCGGAATCACCCCGGTGCTGTCCATTCTGAAATCCGCGCTGGCGCAGGGCTCCGGTCATGTCACGCTGATCTACGCCAATCAGCATGAGAATTCGGTTATTTTCGCCGCCGAGCTCGCGGAATTGGCTGCCGCGCACCCGGATCGGCTGCTGGTGCTGCACTGGTTGCAGTCGGTGCAGGGCCTGCCGTCGGTGGAACAGCTTGCCGCGCTGGCCAAGCCGTGGGCTGCCCGTGAGGCGTTCGTCTGCGGACCAGGCCCGTTCATGGATGCGGTCAGCGCCGCCATGGCATCCCTCGGCGCGGACCGCAAGCGTGTGCACGTCGAGAAGTTCGTCTCCCTCTCCGGAAACCCCTTCGAAACCGACTCCACCGCAGTCGATCTCGAAGCCGCCGAGATCGAGGGCGACAATGCCACCGTCGCGGTCGAACTCGATGGCGAAAACCACGAACTCACCTGGCCGCGCAGTCGGACACTGTTGGATGTGCTGCTCGCCGAGGGCATCGAAGCGCCCTTCTCCTGCAAGGAGGGTGCGTGCAGCGCCTGCGTCTGCCGAGTGGTCTCCGGTGCGGTCACCATGCGGCGCAATGAAGTCCTCGAAGACGACGACCTGGCCGACGGCTATGTGCTGGCCTGCCAGGCGGTTCCGGTGACCGACGACGTCTCCGTCACCTATTCCTGAAATATCAAGGAGTACAACATGGCTGCCTTCAGCTCCCTCGGCTACGTGCGGGCCCGCATCGCGGACGTACAAGCCTGGCGCGAATTCGCCTTCGACACCATCGGTTTCGCCGAGGGCACCGGACCGAATCCGGATTCGATCTACCTGCGCACCGATGAGCACACCTACCGCCTGGAGCTGGTGCCGGGTGAGCGCGACGAAGTGATCGCCATCGGCTGGCAGGTCGCGGATACGCGCGCGCTCGCCCTGGTGCGCGAGACCCTGGAGAAAGCCGGAATCGCGGTCGCCACACTGTCTGCGGAAGAGGCCGCGAACCGCCATGTCGAGGAGGCCATCAGCTTCATCGACCCGTCCGGCTTCACCATCGAGGTGTTCCACGGCCCGCTGCTCGACCACACCCCCGTGCTGACCAAGTACGGCGCGCGTTTCATCAACGGTGATCTGGGCCTGGGCCACGTGGTGCTGCCGGTCCGCGATATCGAGGACGCGCGCAAGTTCTACACCGAGGTACTGGGTTTCGCCGCGCGCGGCTCGTTCCGTGTCGGCCCGCCCGGACATCCCATCTGGATTCGCTTCATGGGCGTGAACCCGCGCCACCACAGCCTCGCGCTCATCCCGGGCTCGCGTCCGGACGGCCCCGGCATCGTGCACATCATGGTCGAGGTCGATTCGCTCGACGATGTGGGCCGCGCACTGGATCGCGTCACCAAGGCGGGCTACCACATCTCCTCCACGCTGGGCCGGCACACCAACGACAAGATGATCTCCTTCTACGTCCGCACCCCCGGCAACTGGGATCTCGAATTCGGTTGCGAGGGAATGCTGGTCGGCGACAACTACGTCGCGGAAGAGATGACCGCGGACAGCTACTGGGGCCACGAGTGGGCTAGGGGCTGATCCGCTCACAGACCCGGCCGCGCATCCGCCAGAGCCCCGGCTGACGCGCGGCCGTATCGGAGCACAACTGAATACATCGCAAAGGAGCGTCGAAAGTTGTCTCTGCCCAATACCTCCGGACCCACCCGGTTCGGATTCTTCATCGCGCCCTACCATCCGCTGAACGGCAATCCGACCCTGCAGATCCAGCGTGATCTCCAATTGGTCGAGCTGGCAGACGAACTCGGCTATCAGGAAGCCTGGGTCGGCGAACATCACTCCGCCGGAATGGAGATCATCGCCGCGCCCGAGGTCTTCCTCGCCGCCGCGGCCGAGCGCACCGGCCAGATCCGCCTGGGCACCGGCGTGAATTCCCTGCCCTATCACCAGCCCATGATGCTGGCCGACCGGCTCTGCCTGCTCGACCATCTCACCAAGGGCCGCGTCATGATGGGCATCGGCCCCGGTCAGCTGGCCTCGGACGCCTCCATGATGGGTGTGCCGCAGCCACGCCAGCGCGACATGATGCACGAGTCCATGGAGACCATCGTGCAGCTGCTGCGCGGTGAAGTCGTTACAGCCAAGACTGATTGGTTCGAGCTCAATGAGGCTCGCCTGCAACTGCTGCCGTATCAGCAGGGTGGGCTGGAAATGGCTGTGGCATCGACCATTTCGCCATCCGGATCGGTGCTGGCCGGTAAGCACGGCGCGGGCCTGCTGTCCCTGGCGGCCTCGGATCCCTCGGGATACGAAGCGCTGCTGCCGAATTGGAAGGTCTACGAGCAGACCATGGCCGCCAACGGTCATACCGTCGATCGCGCCAAGTGGCGGCTGGTCGCACCCATGCACATTGCCGAGACCCGGGAACAGGCGCGCCGCGAAGCCGAATGGGGCGTAGGGCATTTGGTGGATTACATCAAGCGGCTCAGCGGTATGGATGTGCCGTGGGGTGATACCGCCGCCGAGGCCATCGAACAGTGGACCGGTCCGGGCTTCCCGGCCTTCGGCCGCGCCACCATCGGCTCGCCCGATGACGCCATCGCGGCGATCGAGGCGCTGGCCGAACAGTCCGGCGGCTTCGGCACCTTCCTGGTGCTGGCGCTCAATGTCGCCGATCCGGAGGCCTCCCGTCGTTCGGTGAAACTCTTTGCCGAGCATGTGATTCCGCATTTCACCGGTGCGAATCGGAGCCGCGTCGCCTCCCTGGATTGGGCCAACGCCAATAGCGAACGCCTCATGTCCGGAATGCGGGCCGGCGTCGAGGCCGCGTTCGAACGGCACGGCCAAGCCCTGGCGGCGGCCCTCACCCCCGAATCGGAAGGGAAGTGACATGCGCGCGGTAGTAATGCGCAATCGCGAACTCGTCGTCGACGAGGTACCCGATCCCGTACCCGGCCCCGGCCAGGTCCTGGTGGAGACGATCGCCTGCGGAATCTGCGGCTCCGACAAGGCCGCCCTCGACTACACCGACGAATTCCTGCAAGCCTCCCGCGACAGCGGCGTCCCCACCTTTCTGTTCGATCCGTGCCGCGACATGGTGATGGGGCATGAACTCTCCGCCCGCGTCATCGGAGCGGGCCCGGATACCCCATTCGTGGAGGGGCAGAACGTAGTTGCGCTCCCATGGGCATTGGACGCGGCGGGCGGTATCCACGGCGTCGGCTACTCCAACGACTTCCCCGGCGGCTTCGGCGAGCGAATGGTTTTGCAGGCCATGGCCCTGGAACCCATCCCCGAGCACGTCCCACCCCACGTGGCCGCCATGACCGAACCCCTGGCGGTCGGCTTCGGCAATGTGGCGCGCACCGGCATCGGCCCCGAGGGTACCGGCATCGTAATCGGCTGCGGCCCAGTCGGATTGGGCACCGTGGCGGCCCTGGTCGAACGCGGCGTCGCGCCGATCGTGGCATCGGACCCGTCGAAACTTCGCCGCGAGGCAGCGCTCCGCCTGGGCGCGCACCGAGTGGTCGATCCCGGTATCGAGGATCCGGTAGAGGTCTGGCAGGAACTGGCTTCCCCGGGGCAGAAACTGCACGTCTGGGTCTGCGCCGGCGTCCCCGGCCTCCTCAACGACCTCATGTACAAGGTCCCGAGAGAAACCGCGATCCTGCAAATCGGCTCGATCATGTCCGACGACGTGATCCGCCCGATCGTAGGCATCTACAAGGACATCTCCCTGCAAATGTGCATGGTCTACCCCCACGAGGAGTACGCGAAAACCCTGCACCGCATAGCCGAAGGGGTGATCGACGCCGAATCCCTGATAACCACCCAGGTCGGCTTCGAAGGCGTAGCCGACGCCATAGCATCCCTCCGCCACCCCGACGACCACATCCAAATCCTGGTCCGCCCCAACCTGTAGTCGTCCCGACCAGCGCAGACCCGATGCCAGACGGGTCGGCGTTGCCGGGTTCGGTTCGTCTCAGTCGCGGACTGTCGCGCGCACCAATCGACACAGATCGGCCGGGTTCAGGTTGTCGGTGCGTTGCCATAGTTCGGGGGCGACGGCCTGGCGCTGCGAAACATGTTCGGCCACAGTGAATCCGTGTTTGTCGAGCAGGTCGGTGAGGGCTTCTGGGGTGAAGAAGCTCAACCAGGGCTCACCCTGGTCCGCTGTGGCTGGGAGGGCGAATTCGGCGTAGGCGCAACCGGATTCATCGCGCAACTCGGGTGGGAGTGCGTACTCCAGCACCAACTCGGTGCCCGGGGCGAACGTGCCCAGGACGGTGAGCGCCGCGCTGATCGCGGCCTCGGTCAAGTACATGGTCACGCCGAGCCAGCTCACCAATGCGGGAGCTGCTTGGTTGAATCCGTGCGCCGCCACTTCCGCGGCGAGATCATCGCTTTCGAAATCGACACCCACGAATCGAGCCGCAGTGGCGTCAATTCCCGCTGCCATCAGCAATTCCCGCTTCCACTGCTGTGTCGCTGGATGATCCACCTCGAAGACGGCGATCTGCCGGGCGAGCGGAGACCGATAGGCGAAGGTGTCCAGCCCCGCCCCGAGGATCACGTACTGCGTGAAGCCGGTATCCACTCGGTGCTCGGTGTAGCTGCTCCGTGCATTGACCTGCGCGCGGGTCCCACTGAGCACCACGTGATCACCGAACTGCAGGTGATAACCGATGAGCTCCTCGGCCTGCTCACCAAGTAGCCGACTTGCCATGGTGTCCTCGAATAGGTAAGGCGCGCAATCCACTACGAGATGCGCCGCTCGCCCACCCGCCGCCATCATCGCGGTTCTACTGGCTCCGCCATCCATCGAATTCTCCTTAACAGCCGCCGGGAAAACCGATGCTAGCCAAGAGAATTGACGTCCGCATCCAACATATCACACGAAAATAAATTCCAGATAACACAATTCGGGAGACACCAAACCAGACACCCACGTGGTTGGACGATCACTGGGAACCGACCGGGGCGACACGCCGTAGGTGGTCACGGTGAGTTCCCCGTGATCGTTTGACCGGGTCGGGGTGGGGGTGTCTTTTGTGTTTGTGCCTGCGGATTTCATCAGGCGGGTCGGGGTGGCGGTCTACACTCGGGTGGTATACCGATCGGTATATGGCAGGGAAGGAAGTCGTTCATGGGAGCGCGCGACCGCCTCATCGACAGCGCCATTGCCCTCATGCGCTGTAAGGGCATCGCCGGAACCGGCATTGCCCAATTGCTCGAGCACAGTGGAATCTCGCGGCGCTCGGTCTATCTCAACTTTCCGGGCGGTAAATCCGAACTGGTCGCCGAGGCCACCCGCACCGCCGGAGAGGCGTCGAGCGCACTCATGCGGACGATAACCGCGGGCGCGGACCTGGCCACGGTGATCGCGGCCTTCCCGGCCATGTGGCGAGATGTGGTGGTCGCCAGCGATTTCACCGCGGGCTGCCCCATCGTGGCCGCGGCGCTCGGGCGCTCCGAATCCCCGGAGGCGGCCGATGTGGCGGGTGCGACCTTCCTCGAATGGGAGGGCATCCTCGCCGATCGGCTCGAGGCCGAAGCCTTGGAGCCCGATACCGCGCGCTCTTTGGCGACCACGATTGTGGCGGCCGTGGAGGGCGCGGTCGTCATGTCACTGGCCACCCGCTCCACCGATCCGCTGGAGCGCGCCGGGAAACAGCTCGCGGACCTGGTGGCCGTGCACACCGGTAAGCGGACCTCGGCCGCCTGAATCAGCGGGAGAGCAGCCGCTCGATGGCATTGCGCGTCGGAATCGACGTGCTGGCACCGAGTTTCGTCGTGGCCAGCGCACCCGCGGTGCAGGCCCAGGCCAGGGCGATCTCCGGCCCCTCATCCCAGTGCGCGGCCAGCGCGCCGGTGAAAGTGTCTCCCGCGCCGGTGGTATCGACCACCTCGACCCGAACTCCCGGATGCGGCAGCGTGATTCCGTCGGGGCCGCGATAAACCGCACCGTCCGAGCCCAGTGTGGTGATCACATTCGGAACGGCGTCCAGCGCCGTGCCGAGTTGCGCGGCCTCACCCTCGTTCACCACGGCGATATCGATCGCGGCCCACAGTTGATCCGAAAGTTCTTGCACCGGTGAGGGATTCAGCAGCACCGCGGTGCCGTGCGCCCGCGCGTGCCGGGCGGCGTTCAGCACCGTCTGCTGTGGAATCTCCAACTGGCACAACAGCACATCGGCCTCGGCGATGGCCTCCAGATCGCCCCTGTCGAGCACGGTCAGGCGAGAGTTGGCCCCGCCCACCACGATAATGCTGTTCTCCCCGCCGCCGTCCACGACAATGGCCGCCACCCCGCTCGGTCCGGGCAACCGCCGCAGCCGCGAAACACCCACGCCCGCATCGACCAGTACGTGGCGCAGCTCATCGGCGAACACATCATCACCGACCGCGCCGATGAAGCCGACCTCGGCGCCGGCCCGCCGCGCCGCGATCGCCTGATTGGCGCCCTTCCCGCCGGGCACCAGCGCGAACCCCGCCCCGGACACCGTCTCGCCCGGCTCCGGCCGCCGTTTGACGGTCGTCACCAGATCCATATTGATGCTGCCCACCACCACAATCCGCGCCATGATCGTCACGGTAGTCGCGTGCGGGTGCCGATACGGGTAGGCCACGAGTTCGGCGGATTTCGGAAAGATCCCGGACCTATACGCTCAGCGGCGATCGGCTCAGGCGGAGTCGGTGTCGCCGCTCGCCGATAGGACCCGGCCGGGCTCCAATGGCGGTCCGGCGACGGCGCAATTCACCTTGCATAGCGGTTCCGCCGAGGCGGGTGCGGTGGCCAGGGCATCGTCGCGGACGGTGAAGACGGCCAGCGCCGCCGCCGCGACCACCAGGACCACACAGGTCAGCAGGGCGATGCGGAAGCCGTGCTGGAAGGTCGAGGGATTGCTGTACGCGTCGCCGGTGAGTCCGGCCAGCGGTGGAATGGCCGCCACGGCAAGGAGTCCGGCCGCGCGGGCCACCGCATTGTTGACCCCGCTGGCCACGCCCGCATGCCGTTCGTCGGCGGTGGCGAGCACGGTCGCGGTGAGCGGTGCGACGGCCAGTGTCAGGCCGATACCGAAGACGATGGCGGCGGGTAGCACCACGGTCACATACGAGGAGTCCGCGCCGATGCGGGTCATGAGCAGCATGCCGAGCGCGACCAGCAGCAGGCCGAGGGTGATCGGTTTACGCGGCCCGATCCGCTGCGCCAGCGCACCGGCGCGCGCGGAGAACAGCAGCATCAGCACGGTGCCGGGCAGCAGTGCCGTACCCGCCGCGATCGGACTGAAGCCGGACACCACCTGCAGGGTCAGCACCAGGAGGAAGAACACCACGCTCATCCCGCCGTACATGACGAAGGTGACGGCGTTGATCGCGGTGAACTGCTTGGAGGCGAAGACCTCCACCGGCACCATCGGCGAGGGTCCGTCATCGCGGGCGGATCGGCGGCGTTCTATGAGCACGAAGGCGATACCGGCCGCAATGCCCAGCAGTGCGCTGCCTATCACCAAGGCGCGGTTGGTATCTCGTTCCGGTGCGGTGGTGAGCGCGTAGGTGATCCCGGCCAGGCACAGCGCCGCCATTGCCGCACCGAGCACATCGAATTTGCCGTGCGCCTGCGAATCATAGGTTTCCGGTACATGCCGCGCGGCGACCGCGATAACCAGCAGTGCCAGTGGCACATTCAACAGGAACACCCAGCGCCAGCCCGCGTACTCGACCAGGTAGCCGCCCAGGAACGGTCCGATGGCGCCGGCCACGCCGCCCAGCCCGGACCAGGCCCCGACCGCGCGTGCTCGATCCTGCGGTTCGAACGACGCCTGAATGATCGCCAGCGATCCGGGCGTGAGCAGTGCTCCGCCGACACCCTGTAGCGCCCGCGCCGCGATCAGCATCGAAATATCCTGTGCCGCACCGCAGAGCGCCGAGGCGAGCGCGAACCAGATGACGCCGATAATGAATACGCGGCGCCGGCCGTACCGATCGCCGAGCGCGCCGCCCAGCAGAATCAACCCGGCCAGGGTGAGCGCGTAAGCATTGACGGTCCACTGCAATCCGGCCATCGAGGAGCCGAATTCGTCCCCGATCTTCGGCAGCGCCACATTCACGACGGTGGCATCGAGCATCGCCATTCCCGAGCCGAGGACGGTGGCCAGCAGAACCCAGCGCCCGGCGGCGGAGGACAGCTTGATGCTCGCGGTCATCTGCCCAAGGTAGCCCGGCACACCGACAGCGGCCGGGCGAATCACTACCGGCGGGTCAATTCCGGCGAAGTCGCCGAATGGGCGCTATGACCGGGTCAGTAGGCTGTACCCATGACAGCTTCGACCACCACTGAACTGGACAACGTCCGCGAGGTGGTGCATGCCGCGGCGCGCCGGGCTCGGGTGGCGTCACGCACGCTCGCTCAGCTCACCACGGCGCAGAAGGATGCCGCGCTGCACGCCGCCGCCGATGCCCTGCTCGCCGCGAAGGACCGGCTGCTGATCGCCAATGGCGAGGACATCGAGATCGCGCGCGCCGGCGGGACCGCCGAGGCACAGCTGGATCGGCTGCGACTGACCGAGGCTCGGATCGACGGGATCGCGTCCGGACTGCGGCAGGTGGCCGGGCTGCCGGATCCGGTGGGCGATGTGGTGCGCGGGTCGACGCTGCCGAACGGTCTGGAGATCCGGCAGACGCGGGTGCCGCTCGGTGTGGTCGGCATGGTTTACGAGGCGCGGCCCAATGTCACCGTCGATGCCTTCGGTTTGACGCTCAAGTCCGGTAACGCGGCGCTGCTGCGTGGATCGTCCTCGGCGGTGCGCTCCAATGTGGCGCTGGTGACGGTGCTGCGGGAAGCGCTTGCGGCGCAGGGGCTTCCGCAGGACGCGGTGCAGCTGCTGCCCGCCGATGATCGCTCCAGCGTGACCCATCTGATTCAGGCGCGCGGCCTGGTCGACGTGGTGATTCCGCGTGGCGGCGCGGGCCTGATCAATGCCGTGGTGCGGGATGCCCTGGTGCCGACCATCGAGACCGGTACCGGCAACTGCCATATCTTCGTACATCGCGATGCCGATCTGGAGATGGCCGAGGCCATTCTGATCAATGCCAAGACCCGTCGTCCGAGCGTGTGCAATACCGCCGAGACGGTGCTCATCGATGAGGCCATTGCCGAGACCGCGGTGCCGCGCCTGATCAAGGCCCTCGAAGACAATGGCGTCACCATCCACGGTGATCTGCCCGGTCTGGTGCCCGCCACCGAGACCGATTGGGCGGATGAATACCTGTCCCTCGATATCGCTTTGAAGGTCGTCCCCGATCTGGATGCCGCCGTCGAGCACATCAACCGGTGGGGCACCGGCCACACCGAGGCCATTGTCACCGGCGCCCTCGAGGCCGCCCGCGAATTCACCGGCCGGGTGGACGCCGCCGCCGTCATGGTCAATGCTTCGACTGCCTTCACCGATGGTGAACAGTTCGGCTTCGGCGCGGAAATCGGTATCTCCACGCAGAAACTGCATGCCCGCGGCCCCATGGGCCTGCCGGAACTGACCTCCACCAAATGGATTGTGTGGGGCGACGGCCAGATCCGGCCCGTCTAGTTCATTCGAAGAAAGGGCAGCACCCGTGGCTCCTACCGCAGCACCGATCCAGGAGCCGATCTTCTCGTCGGTCGACGATGTGATCGAGCGCCTCGCCGGAACCGGCTATCTGGCCGATAAGGCCACCGCCACTTCGGTTTTCCTCGCCGACCGGCTCGGCAAGCCCCTGCTCATCGAGGGCCCGGCCGGTGTCGGCAAGACCGAACTGTCCAAGGCGGTCGCCGAGGTCGCGGGCGCGGAACTCGTTCGCCTGCAATGCTATGAGGGCGTGGACGAGGCGCGGGCGCTCTACGAGTGGAATCACGCCAAGCAGATTCTGCGGATTCAGGCTTCCTCCGAAAACGATTGGGCCGAAACGAAGTCCGATGTCTTCACCGAGGAGTTCCTGCTCTCGCGGCCCCTGCTGACGGCCATTCGGCGCACCGAGCCGACGGTCCTGCTCATCGACGAGACCGATAAGGCCGATGTCGAGATCGAGGGCCTGCTGCTCGAGGTTTTGAGCGACTTCTCGGTCACCGTCCCGGAATTGGGCACCATCACCGCGACGCGTAAGCCGTTCGTGGTGCTCACCTCCAATGCGACCCGCGAGCTGTCCGAGGCGTTGAAGCGCCGCTGCCTGTACCTGCACATCGACTTCCCCGATGAGGATCTCGAGCGCCGCATCCTGGCCAGCCGCGTACCCGAGCTCAAGCCCGCCGTGGCCGCACAACTTGTGCGGATCGTGCACGTGCTGCGCGGTATGCAGCTCAAGAAGCTACCCTCGGTCGCCGAATCCATCGACTGGGCGCGCACGCTACTGGCTTTGGGCGCAAAGGATCTCGACGACAAGACGGTGCGCGCCACCCTCGGTGTGGTGCTCAAGCATCAGGCCGATCATCTGCGTGCGCAGTCCGAGCTGAAGCTGGCCTGACACCATGTCCGGCGGATCGAATACGCCCCGCGGATTGGTCTCCGCGGCCATGCGCGCGGTGAGTGGGGGAGCGGCCGCACAACCCGACCCCGGGCCGGCCGTGGAGTACGGGTTCTCCGGGCATCTCGTGGGATTCGTGGAAGCCTTGCGCGCCAGGGGGATTCCGGTCGGGCCGTCCGAAACCGTGGATGCCGCACAGGTTGTCACCGTGCTGGACCTGATGGATCGCGAAGCCCTGCGCGAGGGCCTGGCGTGTGCGCTGCTGCGGCGCACCACTCAGCGCGCCACCTATGACGGACTCTTCGATCTGTGGTTCCCGGCCGCGCTGGGCGAGCGGGTCGGGGCCGAGGAAGTCGAGATCCCGTATCGGCCGGATGGCGGCGTCGACATTATCGAGCTGCGAAAGATGCTGGCGGAGTTGCTCGTTCAGAACCCGTCCGGTGAGCGGGAGCGGCAACTGCAGGCATTGGCCGCGCAGATGGTCGATCAGATGGGGCAGTATCAGGCGGGGAGCGGGCCGTCCTTCTCGGCGTATCAGGCCATGAAGGATCTGCAGCCCGAAATCCTGGTGGCCAAATTGATCGCCGGTCTCACCGCCGGTATGGACAACTCCGACTTCGATACCGAGGTCGCCCGGCGTACGGCTCGCCAGCGCATCAAATCCTTCCGTGGCACCGTGGAGGCCGAAACCCGTCGCCGGGTCGCCGAGCGGATCGGCCGCGAACGCGTCGCCACCTACGGTGTGGCACGCCAGGCCGAGGATGCCGACTTCCTGCGCATCTCGCAGGCCGATCTGGACGATCTGCGCCGCTCGAGTCAGCGCCTGGCCCGAATCCTGGCCTCCCGCCTGGCTTCTCGCCGCCGCCGTGCCCGTCGCGGCGAAATCGACCTGCGGAAAACCCTGCGCAAATCCATGTCCACCGGCGGCGTCCCCATCCACCTGGAGACCCGCAAGCCTCGCCCCGGCCGCCCCGATCTCGTTCTGCTGTGCGATATCTCGGGCTCGGTGGCCGGATTCTCCAGCTTCACCATGGTTTTGGTGAATGCCCTGCGTGAACAGTTCTCCCGGGTCCGCATCTTCGCCTTCGTGGACCGCTCCGACGAGGTCACCCAACTCTTCGATTCGGTAACCCCGCTGGATCAGATCACCCGCCGTATCTTCACCGAGGCCGACGTCGTGGGTATAGAAGGCCACTCCGACTACGGCTCCGCGCTGGAGGGTTTCGCCGAGAACTTCCCCGACGCCGTCACCAGCCGCACCTCCCTGCTCATCCTCGGCGACGCCCGCAACAACTACCGCGACCCCGCCCTCGCCACTCTGGAACAGCTTGTCGCAGTGGCCAAACACGCCTATTGGCTCAACCCCGAAGCCGAGAAGAGCTGGGGCACAGGCGATTCCGCCGCCAAGAAATACGCCGAAGTAATCGAAATGCACGAATGTCGCTCCGCCCGCCAACTGACCGCCGTAGTAGGCCGCCTACTCCCCGTCTGAGGAGACCGCCGTGGACGTTCTCGCGTACTGCCTGGCCAAACCCGGTGCCTGGCAGGACGAACCGTGGGAGGGCGATGTTGTTGCCAAAGTCGGCGATAAGATTTTCGCCTTCCTCGGTGATGGTGAGGCCGTCGGGCTCAAGTACGGGACGCGGCAGGAGGACGACGAGCTTGTGGCGATCTACCCCGAGGATGTGTCGGCCTCGCACTACATCGGGCGGTACGGGTGGAATGCGATCAAGGTCGGCGGGAAGGTTCCCGAGGACGAGCTTCGCGAACTCATCGACCAGTCGTATGACGCCATCGTCGCCAAACTCCCGAAATCCAAGCGGCCCTGATTAGTGCGTCATTGGTGAACCATTGGCTGGTACCGGGACCGTGATGGCATGCGCCGACGCTCCTTCGCCCACCTGCTCCTCGCCGCCGTAGTCGCGGCCCAGACCGCCACCGCCGCGACGATGATCGCCCACGCCGACGCCATCCCCGGCTTCCGCACCTCCGAATATGTGTTGCAGGGCAACAACTACAAGGTCTCCGTCCCCCGAGTGGACATCGACGGCGTGGACGGCCCCTACCTGGCCGCCCGAGACGAATTCAACAACGCCCTGCGCGCGGCCGCCGACAAGTACATCGCCCAGGTGACCCCCACCCTGAACCTCAGCACCTCGGTCAATTTCAGCTATGTAGGCCCGCATGTCCTGAGCGCCGAATTGGGCGTCAACTTCTACCAGGAACACGGTGCCCACCCCTTCGAGCAGTACGTCACCCACACCACCAACACCGACAACGGCAAAGCCCTCCAACTGACCGACGTCTTCACCGACCTCACCGCGGGCCTGAATGCCCTGTCCCAGCAGGCCGCAATCCTCGTCCCCAAAACCAACGCGGGCGACACCTACTACAAACTCGGCATCCTCCCCACCGAACAGAACTACCGAGACTGGGCAGTCGACTCCGCCGGCCTGCGCATCTACTTCGGCGAAATCGCCTCGCACGCAGCCGGAAACATCGTCATCACCATCCCCTGGTCCACCCTCTGCAACGTCCTCTCCCCGCAGATGAAAACCCTCATCACCACGTGACCCGCAGTAGTCACCGAAAATGAAGTCGTGAAGTCGTGATGTCGTCAACCACCCCCCGTCATTCCCGCATGCTTTTGGCGGGAATCCACCGAAATCAGCTGAGCCACTTCAGGTGTGGATCCCGGCCAAAAGCACGCCGGGATGACGGGAGATGGCATCACACCTTGAATCTCGGTAGTCAGACGATCGCGGGGTACCGGTGGCGGGATCGGCCCGAGCGGGAAGAGTCACTATTACCCGTGATCACCTGTCCAGCAATATGTTTCGAATGAGACGAGACGGGGTGCGACGCCCGGTGCGATCAGGCCGCTTGGGTGAGGGCGTCGAAACGTTGGGCGAAGTGTTCGGCTTCGGCCGTGCGGATACGTGCGGCTACGCGTCTGATCGGGCGGAGTTCGCAGAGCAGGCGGGGGGAATTGACCTGGGATTCAAGAAGATCCAGGGCGGTGTGGGCTGCCGTGATCGCGGTTGTTGTGTCGCCCAGACCGGTGAGAGAAGCGGCGTAGTAGGTGCGATACGAGGCTTCGTCGCGGGGGAGGGTTGCGGGGCGATTGATGCTCTCGCGGAACAGGTTCGCGGCTTGGGAGTGCTGGCCGAGGAGCTTGCGGCCCCGCGCTTCGTGGACTCGGAGTTCGGCTTCGGTGACGTGATTCAGCCAGGCCGGATCGTCGCCGCTGTCGAGGCCGCGGTCGCATTCCCGGTCGACCCGGGTGAGGGCACGTTCGAACTCGCGGAGATCGCCGACCGCCGCGTATGCCGTCGACTCTTCTGCGGCTTTGAGTGCGTTCAGGCGGACCGAGGACACGCTGCGTACAAGTTCGGTCGAACGCTGGGCCAGGCGCACCGGTTCGAGGTTTGTGGTCGAGACGGCCGCCGCGAGGTTCGCGAGGTCGCCCACCGTCGCGGCGAGCAGGATGAAGTCGCGGCTCTGCTCGGCGAGTAGTACCGACTCCATGAGCTGTTGCCGTGCGAATTGCGGTCGGCCGCAGTCGCGGGCCAGCCAGGCCACCGTATTCGACAGCCAACCTACGGCGCTGGTGAGTTCGAGACCGACCGACAGGCTGTACGTGCCGTTCTCAACCAATCGGCGAACGAATCGATACTGCCGGTGCGCGCGTCGTGCGATCCCGCCACCGCCGTGCAGATTGTCGTGCACCCACAGTTGCTCGTTCAGCGTCCTGACATAGGCGAGATGCGCTGGTTTCACCTGAATCGGTGTTGTCCAGGCGGCTGTTCCGGTACTCGCCAATGCGGCCGTTAGCCCGAACTGTCGTCGATCCACGTTGTCGGCTCCTTCCCGGCCCCCCGTTTCGATGCTCCGCGCATCGTCCGGTTCGAGCAACAGCGGTAGTAGAGCCAGACGTGGAATCCCCAGCGCATCGGCGATACGCCGCAGTTCGCGCACATCGAAAACCGTTGCGACATCGCCACGCTCGACTCGGCCGGTATGGGCGCGATCCCAATGCAGGAGCTCACCGAAATCGGCTTGAGACAGCCCCATCGCCTTTCGGACCAGCGCCAGGGCCGGGCCGATTCGGCCTGCCGCCAACAGTTGGCGGAAGGGGGCGAATTCCCATATCGCGCCACCACTTTCATCGTCCATCGGGCCTCCCCGCGTCGATGCCATTGAAGAACTTTAGGTCGCAGACCGAAACCTCTGACATCGATCAGAGCAATCCTTGCTTGTCAACGGCAGATTCTGCACTTGTGGCAGGTGCACTTTCTGCCGTCGCTCGTACCTGGCCCGGCACCGAAGCTGAGTTCATTCACACCGGCACAGGGAGGTTCGGGATGACTCGTCCGTATATGGCTCCGCGGCCTTTGGGGTCGTCGCTGCCCAAAGCAGTGGGGTACCTGCGGTTGGAATTGAGTGGAAGTGCTTGGGAGCGGGAGGAATTGGCGTTGCTCGAGCTGGCGGGGCAGCACCGTTACGACCTGGTCAAGACCTTGCGAATCGGGCCGCAGGTGTGGGAACCGGTGTCGCGGTTGCTGATTGTGGTGCGGCGGATGGGTGCGGAAGCGGTGGTTACGCCGACGCTGGACCATGTCGGTGCACCGGAGGAGGTGCAGCGGGTGTGTCATCTGATCGTCGGCTCGCCGGGGCTGATTCTGCCGCGGCTGAACAGCTTCGGTGGCGGGCGGTGAGTGCTATGGCGGACTGGATCACCTTCGCGATGGTTGTGCTCGGTCAGGTGGCGGTCGCCGCGCCGATTCTCATTGCCGGAATCTGGTGGCCGCAGGCCGAACAGGTGCGCGGAACTCGGCCTATTCGGAGCCGTCACCGGGCGGTCCGGCATCGGAACCACTCGCTGTGGGGAGTTCGCGAGCACGTCCGGACGGGTGGGTAAAAGGCCCGGTTTGCCCGGTCCGGACCGCCGCTGCCGGGTTGTTCCAATAGCCCCCGGTAAGCTCGGGTTTTGTGCATACGAACGGGCGCCGCAAGTTGGGGGTGATGGGCGGCACCTTCGACCCCATCCACCATGGGCACTTGGTCGCGGCCAGTGAGGTGGCGAATCGGTTCGCGCTGGATGAGGTGGTGTTCGTTCCGACGGGCCAGCCTTGGCAGAAAGCCGACCGGTACGTCTCCTCGGCTGAGGACCGGTATCTGATGACCGTCATCGCCACCGCGAGCAATCCGAGTTTCTCGGTCAGCCGCACCGATATCGACCGCGGCATCAAGACCTACACCGTCGACACCCTGCGTGAGCTGCGAGAACAGTATCCCGACGCGGATCTGTACTTCATCACCGGTGCCGACGCGCTGGCCAGCATCCTCACCTGGCAGGATTGGGCCGAACTGTTCGAACTGGCGAAATTCGTCGGAGTGAGTCGTCCGGGGTACGAATTGAACATCGACCATCTGGCCGAACACCTCCGCGACTACCCCGCCGACGCCGTCACCATGATCGAGATTCCCGCCCTGGCGATCTCGTCCAGCGAATGCAGAAGGCGGGCAGGCGAAGGCCGGCCGGTGTGGTACCTCGTCCCCGACGGGGTCGTGCAATACATATCGAAGCGGCACCTGTATGTGCCGGACAGCAACGGGAAGGTAGCAGCAGGGTGAGCGCATCCGTCGAAGCGGTGAAGATGGCAACGGTGGCCGCATTGGCGGCCGACGAGAAGCTGGCATCGGACGTAGTAATTCTGGACGTCTCGGAACAGCTGGTGATCACCGACTGCTTTGTGATCGCGTCCGCGCCCAACGAGCGCCAGGTCAACGCGATCGTCGACAATGTCGAGGACAAACTGCGCGATGCCGGGTACAAGCCGGTGCGTCGCGAAGGCACCCGCGAGGGCCGCTGGGCACTGCTCGACTACGTCGAGATCGTCATCCACATCCAGCACAATGACGAGCGCGACTTCTACGGCCTCGAGCGCCTCTGGAAGGACTGCCCGCAGGTGCCCGTCGCAGGACTCGAAGACCAGCGCGCAAAGGCAGAGGCTGCCGGAGACGATGAGGCCGGAGCCGAGTAGTGAGCAAGCTTGCCGGCGTCCGCCGGTTGATTCTGTTGCGGCACGGGCAAACCGAATGGAATGCCACCGACCGCATGCAGGGCCAGATCGACACCGAACTCAGCGATATCGGCCGCCGCCAGGCCAAGGATTGCGCACCCGAGATGGCGACCGATGATGTCATCGCCATCATCTCCTCGGATCTGCGGCGTGCCCACGACACCGCGCTCTGCGTCGGCGACCACGCCGGACTGCCCGTCGTCACCGACACCCGGCTGCGCGAAACCAACCTCGGCCAATGGGAGGGCCTGACCCACCACGAGGTCGACGCCATCTCCCCGGGCGCGCGCAAGGAATGGCGGCTGGACCCCAACTTCACCCCACCCGGCGGCGAATCCAAACTGCAGGTCGGCGCGCGGGCGCTGCCCCTGGTGCACGAACTCTTCACCGAGCGCGCGGATTGGCCGGGCCATACCATCATCCTGGTTGCGCATGGTGGGTTGATCGCGGCGCTGACCGCGGCCATCCTCGACCTCCCGCCGGTGAACTGGCCCGCCATGGGCGGGCTCGCCAACACCAGTTGGGTGCAGTTGACCAGCCACGGTCCGAGTCTCGAACGGCCCGGCTGGCGTCTCGACGTATGGAACGCGCTGGCGAAGGTAGCTCCCGATGTCCTCTGACACTGCCGGAGAACGGCAAGTCTCCGATGAACTGCTGCGGCAGGCATCGGAGGTGACGAGCGTCCGGCAGGTGCCGGACGCGCTGTTCGGTGCGCCCGCACCGGCTTTCAGCGCCGAACCGGCCGCTTCGGCCGAACGGCCGGTGCTGTTGGTCATCGCCGACTCGCTGTCCTATTTCGGACCCAGGGGCGGGCTGGCCGCGAACCATCCCAAGATCTGGCCGAATCTCGTTGCGGCCGAACTCGGTTGGGACGTGGAGCTGGTCGCGCGGATCGGCTGGACCTGCCGCGACGCCTACTGGGCACTCATCGGCGACCCGCGCGTGTGGGCGACCGTCCCGCGCGCCGGGGCCGTGGTATTCGCGACCGGCGGGATGGATTCCCTGCCGTCGCCGCTGCCGACCGCACTGCGCGAGCTGATCCGTTATGTACGACCGTCTTTCGCCCGGCGACACGTGCGCACGGCCTATAACTGGCTGCAGCCCAAGCTTTCTCCATTGGGCTGGCCGGTGGCGCTGCCGCCCGCGGTCAGCGTCGACTACCTCGAACAGTCGCGAAACGCGTTGGCGGGCTTGCGACCCGAGCTGCCCATGGTCGCGGTGCTGCCGTCCGTACATCAGTGTGACGCGTACGCGCGGCATCACAGCGGACGCGAACCGATGGTCAAGGCGACGCGCAAGTGGGCGGAGGCCAACTCCGTGCCGCTGGTGGACCTCGGAGAAGCCGTGCGCGAGAACGTCTTCCACGGTGAAGCCAATCCGGACGGTATCCACTGGGGCTGGGAAGGGCACGTCGCCGTCGCACAGGCCATGGTGAAGGTGCTCTCCGAAGTGACCGCCGGTCAGGCACGGACTGTATGAAAGGCGTTGCGCGCGAGGAGGATCGCTAGCCGATGGCCGTCGTGGTTGTCACCGACTCGTCGGCCAGCCTGCCCGCCGATCTCGGCGCCGAGCTGGGCGTGCTCGCGGTACCGCTGCATGTGCTCGTCGACGATCGGGAGATCCGGGAGGGCGTGGACGACTGCGAGATCGACTACAGCTCGTCCACGGTCACGACCTCCGGGGCGTCGCCGGGTGATCTGAAGGGCGCGTACGAGCGGGCGCTGGAGCTCAGCGACGGGGATGGTGTTGTCGCCGTGCATATTTCGCGGCAGCTCTCCGGTACCTGGGAGGCCGGGCGGCAGGCGGTGCGCGATATGGACGCAGCCGGCCGCGTGCGCCTGGTCGACTCGCTCAGCGCCGGGCTGGGCACGGGGCTGCCCGTGCTGGCCGCCGCCCGGCGGGCTCGCACCGGGGCGCCACTGGATGTCGTCTACGACTCGGCGATCGCCGCCGCCAGTCGCGGGCGGGCATTCATCGTGGTCAACCGCACCGAACAACTGCGCCGCGGTGGGCGATTGAGCAGCGCCGCGGCATTCTTCGGCACCGAACTGGTCACCAAGCCGATTCTGCAGATGGTCGAGGGTCGCCTCGAGCTGCGCGAGAAGGCACGCACCCGGTCGAAGGCGTTTGCCAAACTCGTTGCGGCAGCGGTCGATGCGGCCGGTGACGATGGCGCGGCGGTAGCGGTACAGCACCTCGGTGCGGAGGATGCGGCGAACACCATCGCCGGTCAACTCCGCGACCTCATTCCCGGCATTCGCGAGCTGATTGTCGCCGAGTTCGGACCGACTCTCGGAGTGCACCTCGGAGTGGGTGCGGTCGGCGCGCTCGTGGTACCCCACGGTTGCGGCTGAAGCTGCGAATTCGCAGTTCACAGCGTTGGCGTCGCCATTGACGTGATGTGGAATCACGTTGTCCACAACGCCGAAAAGTATCCACAGGCTCAGCAAAACCCCAGGTCGCCCCCGAGGCCGAATCCGCCCGCGACCATACTGTCGGACCCATGCCACGAACCGACGAACGCAGCGAGGTCAGCCGCCGCCTCGGCGGCCTCACCGACCCGCCCGGCGCCCCACCACAATTCATCCCGACCCCACCCCACCCACCCCGCTGGAACGCGGAATCCCTCCGCACCCCATGCCGAACGACCCGCAGCTGCGACGCCGACGGCTGGGAGCCCGACCCATCCGAGTGCGATCAGCACTCGGATCAAATCGAGCGCGGGCAGCGCCTCGACTCGGTTGACCGGGAGCTGCGCCCGGATTCGGTTGAGCGCGAGCTGCGGCCGGATTCGGTTGAGCGCGAGGAGTGGCTGATCTCGTCCGAGCGCATGCCAGACTCGGAAGTGCGATATGACCTGGACCCGCCCCGTGGTGCGTCCGCTGAATCCGGCGGTTCGTGCACTCCCGCATGGCTTTCCGAGCCCTGCGGTCCCGTCTCGCTCTGGCACGAACGCCTGGTGCCCGAGCGCTTCCGTGGCACCAGGTGGGATCCGGGTCCGCGCGGCGCGCTCGTGCTGGCAATGGTGGCGGCCGTCGCGGTCGTCCTGGCGGCACTCGTCTCATTCCGGGAAAGGCCCGTAGCGCAACCGGTTCCGCCCATTTCCGTCGCCGGTGAAACCGCGATGCCGGACACCGCGACCGCGCCGGGGGACGGCTCCGCGGTCGCGCCGGGAGTCGCGCCGAACGGCTCTGGTCCCAAGTCCACCGTGCCTACGGGCGGGGGGAGCGCGGTGCCCAATGGCCGTTCCGCCGCTCCCGCGAACCCACCCGCACCGATCCCGGCATCGGAAACGCCTGCCGCCGCACGAAATTCAGCCGGCGACCCGACCGAAACGAACGGTCATCCGGCCTCGACCGGCGAGCTGGTGGTCAGCGTAATCGGTTTGGTCGAGCACGGCGGCCTGCGTCGCTTCCCCTCCGGAGCCCGCATCGCGGATGCCCTCAAAGCCGCGACTCCCCGCCCCGAAGCAGACCTTTCCGGCCTCAACCTCGCCCAACACCTCTGCGACGGAGATCAACTCGTAATCGGCCGCACCGGCCCCCGCACCGGTAACCAGCAGGTCCAGGTCGGTAGCAAAGTCATCAGCGCCGCCGGAACCCCCTCGGCCGCATCGGCATCCACCGGCCCGCCCCGCACCACCGGCCCCGCGGCGAAGATCAACCTCAATACGGCGACCGAAGCCCAACTCGACACCCTCCCCGGCGTAGGCCCCATTACCGCCCGCGCCATCCTCACCTGGCGCACCCAACACGGCCGCTTCACCTCCATAGACCAACTCGCCGAAATAGAAGGCATAGGCCCCGCCCGCCTCAACCGCCTCCGTACGGCGGTGACGATATGACCGGCGATGAGAAGAGCGAGCGGAGTGCCGAGAACGCGGCAGTAGAGGTGCCGGAGGAGTTGGATGCGCGGTTGGTGCCTGCGGCATTTTGTTGTTGGGGGGCAACGATTGTGGCGTTGGTAGGTGGGTGGCGGGTGGGGGTTTGTACCGCAGTGGGGTGTTTGTTGCTGGCGGTGGGGTTGTGGGGGTTGATGATTCGGCCGGAGGGGAGTGGGTGGCGCAAGGGAGTGGGGTGGGTGATGTTGGCGGCGTTTTCGGTGGGGGCGGGGTTTGCGGGAGCGGGGGCTTGGCATGAGTGGGAGGTGGCGGGGCATCCATTGCGGTCGGTGGGGAAGGGGGAGCGGGTTCGGGTGACCGTCGCGGTAGCGGATGACCCGAAGGCATTGGTGGAGAAGAAGTTCGGCGGGAAGAAGGTGATGTTGCGGGCCGATCTGGTCGAGTTTCGGGCAGGAGGGGAGGTGGTGCGGGGTGGGGGAGCGGTGCTGGTGCTGGCACCCGAGGTGGGGTGGAAAGGGTTGTTGCCGGGACAAGAGGTGGTGTTTCGGGCCCGGGTTTCGGGAGCCTGGCGGGCGGATTTGACCGTGGCTGTGCTGCGGGCCGACGGTCCACCCATCGCGGTGGGAGCAGCGCCCTGGTGGCAGCGGGCAGCGGGACGCGTCCGGGAGGACTTCGCGGGGGCGGCGCAGCGGGCCCTGCCGGGCGATGCGGCGGGATTGTTGCCCGGGCTGGTGATTGGCGACACCTCGCGGCTCCCGGAACGGGTCCGGGAGAACTTCAAGGAGACCGACCTGGCACACCTGACCGCTGTGAGCGGTGCGAACATCACCATTTTGCTTGGAGCCGTGGTGGTTTCGATGCGCGCGCTGACCGTCGATCCGCGGGTGGGGGCCGTGGCGGCGGGGATTGCGCTGGCGCTGTTCGTGATTCTCGCGCGGCCGTCACCGAGTGTGCTGCGGGCGGCGGTGATGGGGGCGGTCGCGCTGCTGGCGCTGTGCACCGGACGTAGGAAGCAGGCACTACCCGCACTGTGTACCGCGATCATCGGACTATTGGCATGGTCGCCGCAGCTGGCGGTCGATGCGGGGTTCGCCCTGTCGGTGCTGGCCACAGCGGGGCTGATTGTGCTCGCACCAGGCTGGTCGGATTGGCTTCGCGCACATGGGTGGTGGCGGGTGCCGGCCGACGCCTTCGCGGTGGCGGCCGCGGCATTCGTGGTCACCACGCCGGTGGTCATTGCTATTACCGGGCATCTGAGCCTGGTCGCCATCGGGGTGAATGTGCTGGTGGAACCGGTGATCGCGCCGATCACCGTGCTGGGAGCCATTGGGGCCGTACTGGCTTGCTGCTGGGCTCCGCTCGGAGAGTTGGTTCTGTTCTGTACCGCACCACCACTATGGTGGCTGCTCACCGTGGCCGATCATGCCGCCGAACTCGGAGCCTCGGTCACCCTGCCGACCGGGATTCGCTCGGGCGTGATCGCCGCCGTGCTGTGTGCGCTTCTCATCGCGGGGTTGCGTCCGCGTCCGCAGCGGGTGGACGTACCGCCCTGAGCGGGACACGCCGGGGACGATCTGCGGCGGGTGCGGGGCGACTCGGTGGCCGAGGGCGAACGGGTGCCGGGGTTGTCGGGGCGGGCTCGTAGGATCGGCGGGGTGAGCCAACGACCCGCGCCCCTGCATCTCGTGCTCGGTGATGAAGAACTGCTGATCGAGCGGGCGGTGTCGGCGATTACCGCGCAGGCGCGGGCCGCCTCGTCGGAGCCGAATTCCATGCCGGTGGATCGGTTGCGGGCGGGGGATGCGAGCGCTCCGGAGTTGGCGGAGCTGCTGAGTCCTTCGCTCTTCGCCGAGGATCGGGTGATTGTGCTGGAAGCCGCCGCCGAGGCGGGGAAGGAAGCGGTCGCGGTGCTCACCGATGCCGCGTCCTCGCCGCCCGAGGGCGTGGTGCTGGTGGTGCTGCACTCCGGGGGCGGGCGCGCCAAGGCCCTCGCACCGGCGCTGCAGAAGATGGGCGCGGTGGTGCATCAGGCCGCCAAACTCACCAAGGGCGGTGAGCGAGTCGAGTTCGTGCGCAATGAGTTCCGCGCCGCGAATGTGCGCGTCGCACCCGACGTGGTGCAGGCGCTGATCGAGTCGATCGGCTCCGATCTGCGCGAATTGGCCGCCGCCACTTCACAATTGATCGCCGACACCGGCGGCAAGATCGATGTCGCCGCCGTGCACCGCTACTACTCCGGCAAGGCCGAGGTCACCGGCTTCGACGTCGCCGACCTGGCCGTCTCCGGCGACCGCCCCGCCGCCATGGAGGCGCTGCGCTGGGCCACCGACCGCGGCGTCCCCGCCGTCCTGCTCGCCGACGCTCTCGCCGATTCGGTGCACACCATCGCCCGCGTCGGCTCCGCGGGCCGCGGCGACCCGTTCAAACTCGCGGGCGATCTCGGCATGCCCCCCTGGAAGGTCAAAAAAGCCCAGGCCCAGGCCCGAGGCTGGACCGGAGCCACCATCGGCGCGGCCCTGAAGATCGTCGCGGGCCTCAACGCCGACGTCAAAGGCGGTGCGGCAGATACCAACTACGCCCTCGAACACGCCCTCGCCCGCATCCTGGACCTCCGCGAATCCGCCTGACCGGCAAAGGATTGCGAACGCGCTATGGCGTCCAGGTGATCTCGCCGCCGGCGAACTTCTGTGCCTTGCCGTTTTTGTAGTCGTACTCATCGCTGGTCGGGTAGCCGTAGCGCCCGTTCTCCGACCCGTTGCGCACCCACTCGTCGCGAATCGCGCCCCAGACGGTGCGGGTGCCGCCCTTCTGTGAGGTGTAGATGGCCCCGCCCTCGAAGAGCTGGTAGCGGCCGTCACCCTTATTGGTCTTGGCCTCATCGGAGATGGGGAAGCCCAGCGGGCTGTTCTCCCACCCGGCGGCGGCGTACTTGTCGCGAATCGCGCCGCTCAGCACATGCGTGCCGGAGCCGATCGACCAGTAGATCGACCCGCCCTGGAAGTGCTGGAACCGTCCGGGCTTACCCGTCGACCCCTCATCGGTGGTCGGGTACTTCAGCATCCCGGACTCCGAGGCCACCCCGCGCCACTTATCGCGAATGGCCCCGCCGATAGCGTGCGCATTGGTCGCCGGAGTCCAGTAGATGGCGATATTGTTCGCGAACTCCTGCGTCTTACCCCCACCGCCGGAATCGGTCTCCGGCCCGGTCGGATCCCCGAAGAACCCCGGCCCACCCGCCTGGTCGTACTCGACCTCGATCGCCCCGCCCACATCGAACGGCCCGATCGGCCGGGCGGCAGCCGTGCCAACCCCGCTGATCAACGCGAGCGCGACCGCACCGGCGGCCACCGCCCCACGCGTCAAGGACGAATTCTTACGGCGTAGCGGTATCAAAAGGATCTCCCAACGCAGGTGGTAAAAAACGTCCCCCGACGTTTATGCGGGCCACAGCCCAGTCGCAGCCATCCTGCAGGGAACCGACTCCCTGAGCAAGTAACCCCTGGAAAATGTGACGCAACAACTGATTTCGTACGGTCGGGGTAACTCACCGGGTACGTCCAAAATCGCGTGGGCACCCAACGCAAGTACGCGTGCCCAACGGTCAACGGCACTCAGCCGCGCGCTCGAGTTTCGGAGAGGAGGGCGAGCACGACAAAACCGCCGTGGTCTTCGTGGCCACGGCGGCTGTTCGATGCATAAAGGTCGGTACGTATACCGGGGTAATCAGCCGAGCTTGTTGAAAGCCAGCGACAGCGCCGACTTCTTGTTGGCGGCCTGGTTGGCGTGGATGACGCCCTTCGAGGCAGCCTTGTCCAGGCTCTTGCTCGCGGTCTGGAGCAGCTCGATCGCCTTGTCCTTCTCGCCCGCAGCAGCGGCCTCGCGGAACTTGCGGATCGAGGTGCGCAGCGCGGACTTGACCGACTGGTTGCGCTGACGCGCAAGTTCGTTGGTGCGGATCCGCTTCATCTGGGACTTGATGTTGGCCACGCTTGTTTCCTCGTGTTCCTTCGTTTGGTGGTTTATGCGGGAAGCAAAGTCTTCGGGCGCACTACGCAGCCTGTAGCGCAGCACCGACGGTCGAGGTTACCAGGACACGGCCCAGGGTAAGAAATCGACCCTGTCCGCAATCGCCCCGATACGAGAAATTTATCCCCGTCGAACTGCGTGTTGCTCCTGCGTGATGGACTATTTTTGCATGACCCCCGCCGCAGCCGCACGAGCGGCCGCGGCCGCTCATGAAACGAACGGCCGCACCGAGATAGCCGGTGCGCGCACAGGAGTGTTCGAGGGATATCGCCCCGGGCGCTACGCACACGCATATGACGAGATGTTCGACTCGTCCGGTCGGCCCCGAGCGCCCTATCGCGGCATTTTCGCCGCTTTGGCCACCATCGACGCATCCGACCTGGCAGCCCGGGCCGAAGCACTGGCCCGCGCCTTCGTGGATCAGGGCATCACCTTCTCGCTCTCGGGCCAGGAGCGGCCTTTCCCGCTCGACCTGGTACCCCGGGTAATAGCCGCCGCGGAGTGGACCAAACTCGAGCGCGGCATCAAACAGCGGGTGCGCGCGCTCGAGGCCTTCCTCGCCGATGTCTATGGCGAGCAGACGATTCTGCGCGACCGGGTCATCCCGAAACGGCTCGTCACCTCGTGCGCGCATTTTCATCGCGAGGCCACCGGATTGATTCCGCCCAATGGCGTTCGCATTCACGTCGCCGGTATCGACCTGATTCGCGATGAGCACGGTGATTTCCGCGTGCTCGAGGACAATCTGCGCTCCCCGTCCGGGGTTTCGTATGTGATGGAGAACCGCCGCACCATGGCGCGCGTCTTCCCGGACCTGTTCGCCTCGCATCGGGTGCGTGCGGTCGGCGACTATCCGAGCAATCTGCTGCGGGCCCTGCGCTGCGCCGCCGCGCCCAATGAGGCCGATCCGACCGTGGTCGTGCTCACGCCCGGCGTCTACAACTCGGCCTATTTCGAACATTCGCTGCTGGCCCGGCAGATGGGTGTCGAACTGGTCGAGGGCCGGGACCTGTTCTGCCGTGACGGTGTCGTCTATATGCGCACCACGGCGGGGGAGCGGCAGGTGGATGTCATCTACCGCCGCATCGACGACACCTTCCTCGATCCGATGCAGTTCCGCCCGGACTCCATGCTCGGTATCGCCGGACTGCTGAACGCGGCCCGCGCGGGCTCGGTGGTGCTGGCCAATGCCGTCGGCAATGGCGTCGGTGACGACAAGCTGGTCTACACCTATGTACCCGCCTTCATCGAGTACTACCTGGGCGAGAAACCCGTTCTGCCCAATGTGGATTCGTACCGCTGCTGGGAGCCCGACGAGCGCGACGAGGTGCTCGATCGGGTCGCCGAACTGGTGGTGAAACCGGTGGAGGGGTCCGGCGGCTACGGCATCGTCATCGGCCCGGACGCCACCCAGAAGGAGTTGGACGCGGTGCGCCGCAAGGTGCGCGCCGACCCGCGCGGCTGGATCGCCCAGCCCGTCGTGCAATTGTCCACGGTGCCAAGCAAAATCGGCCCGCGACTGGCACCCCGGCATGTGGACCTGCGCCCCTTCGCCGTCAATGACGGTGACGACATCTGGGTGCTGCCCGGCGGTTTGACCCGCGTCGCATTGCCGGAGGATTCGCTGGTGGTGAATTCCAGCCAGGGCGGTGGGAGCAAGGACACCTGGGTGCTGGCCCCGAGAACCTCTGTGGCAGAACGGGAACTGGCCGGTGAACAGCTGGTCAGCGAACTGGCCATTCCCAATGATCGCGATCAGTCGCGTGACCCCTCGCCCGCACGGGCAAATCAACAACAGCAATAGCAGTGCGCTCCGTCGACTCCAGCCCAAAGTTCGCGGCCCGCCCCGCTTCTGGACTGACGGAGCGGGGGAGCGAAGCGGAGGAGCGTAGAAGGGAAGAAGCGGGGTCACCAGGGCCGCGAACAGCCGCAGCGTAGCGGAGGCAAATTAGATACAGCTAGGCGGTTGAAATATGTTGGCGCGCAATGCCGAATCCCTGTTCTGGATCGGCCGGTATATAGAACGCGCCGAGTACACGGCGCGTATTCTCGATGTCGCGGTACATCAATTGCTCGAGGATGCCACGGTGGACCCGGACCGCACCTCCCGAGTTCTGCTGCGGGTCTTGAGCATTGATCCACCGGAGGAGGAGCTCGATGTCTGGTCGGTGACCGAGCGCGTCGCCTTCGGTCGCGACCATGGCGGTTCGATTGTCGACTCTGTCGGCAGAGCCCGCGAGAATGCCAGGGGCGCAAGAGAAGTCGCGTCCACGGAAATGTGGGAGTGTCTCAATGCCACCTATAACGGTCTTGCCGCCGCCGAGCGGGCTGCCCGGGCACTCGGCCCACATGAGTTCTGTCACTACATCACCGATCGTGCCGCCATGTTCGCCGGACTCTCGGACTCCACTTTGAGCCGGGATGACGGATACCGATTCCTGCTGCTCGGCCGCTCCATAGAACGAGTGGATATGACTGTGCGACTATTGCTTTCACGTGCGGGTGATCGCACATCGTCCCCGGCGTGGGTGACGGTATTACGCTCGGCCGGAGCGCACGACCCCTATTTGCGAACGCATCGTGGCGTTCTCGACGCCAATCAGATCGCCCAATTCATTTTGCTGGACCGGCTTTTCCCGCGCTCGGTATTCCACTCCCTGGGGGTCGCCGAAACCTGCCTGCAGGAACTGGATCAACGCCCCAACAGTCGCTTCGCCGCCAGACAGGAGGCACATCGACTATTGGGCCGGGCCCGCAGCGAACTCGAATTCCTGCCCGCGTCGGTCCTGCTCGAGGACCTACCCAGTCGGCTGCTCTGGCTCCAGGAAACCTGCCACGAAGTCGGAGAAGCCGTGGCGCTGCAGTACTTTCACGCCGAAACCTGGGTCGCCTGGACCGGTTTGCACGGCCGTAACGGCAACAGGGTCGAGGAGGCGGTATGAGTTGGCGCATGCGAGTGGTGCACACCACGGGTTATGTCTACGAGGCCCCGGTGTCCCGCTCCTTCAATGAGGCGCGCCTGACCCCGCGCGCCGACAGCAGACAGAACGTCATCCTCAATCGTGTCGAGACGGTGCCCTCCACCCGCTCCTTCCGCTACGTCGACTACTGGGGCACCACGGTGACCGCCTTCGACTTGCACGCCCCACACACCGAATTGGAGGTCACCAGCGCCTCGGTGGTGGAGACCGAACCCTTCGTCGGACCCGCCGAGGAGCTCGCCTGGGAAGAACTGCGCGCCGACGATATCGTCGACCGCTTCGACGAATTGCTCACGCCCACCGCGTATGTGCCGCGCGAACGCCGCCTCGCCCCGGTGGCCCGGCAACTCGCCCGCGGCGTCCCGCCCGCCAAAGCCGTTGTGCGCGGCGCGGAATGGGTACACCGCGAAATGAACTACCTGGCCGGAACCACCGATGTACACACCTCCGCCGTCGAAGCCTTCGCGGAAAGGCAAGGCGTCTGCCAGGATTACGCGCACCTGACCCTGCTGCTGTTGCGCACCATGGGGATTCCCAGCCGTTACGTCTCCGGCTATCTACATCCCGACCCAGCCGCCGAGGTCGGGCGCACGGTCGCCGGGCAGATGCACGCCTGGGTGGAGGCATGGACCGGGCAATGGTGGGGCTACGACCCGACCAACAACATCCCCGTCACCGAGCAACACGTATCGGTCGGAGTGGGCCGTGATTACGCGGATGTGCCCCCTTTGAAAGGTATCTTCAGCGGAAGCGGGTCCACTGACTTGGAGGTGGAAGTCGAGGTCACACGACTCGCGTAATGCGTGATGCAGCAGAACACAGGTGCTCTCCCTCCAGGGCGGGTCGATCCGGGAAGGTGGCTGATGTCTCCCACAGCGCAGGAAGTAACCGAAGAACTCGCCGAGCTCGAACCGATCGCACTGGGCAGGAAACTGTTCGCCGAGGGTCTGGGCACCTTCGTGCTGGTGCTCGGCGGTGTGGGCACCGCGGTGCTGGCCGGTAACCGGGTCGGTGCGCTCGGCGTGGCGCTGGCCTTCGGCTTCACGCTGATGTTCCTGGTCTACGCCATCGGGCCGATCTCCGGCTGCCATGTGAATCCGGCGGTCACCGTGGGTCAGCTACTGCTCGGTCGGATTTCGGTCGCGGTCGCGGGAATGTACTGGGTGGCGCAGATCGTCGGCGGTCTGCTCGGCGGCACGGTGATCTACGCGATCGCCAAGAACCTGCCGACCTACAGCCGGGCCGAGGAAGGGCTCGCAGCCAATGGCTGGGGCGCGCACAGCCCGTCGAGTGTCGAACTCGCCGGGATCACCGTCAACGGATACGGGCTGGCAGCGGCGATCACCGTCGAGGTGGTGCTGACCGCGCTGCTGGTGTTCGTGGTGCTGGCCTCCACCGATCAGCTCTCGGACGTGCCCCTCGCGGGTCTTTCGATCGGCATCACCCTGACCGTGATTCACCTGATCTCGATCCCGGTGGACGGCACCTCGGTGAACCCGGCGCGCAGCATCGCGGTGGCATTCTTCCAGGATGGCGCGCCCGCACAGCTGTGGGTGTTCATCGTGTTCCCGCTCATCGGCGGCGTGCTCGGTGCGCTGGTCTACGGCCTCCTGTTCGGACGCTCACGAAACATGGTGAGCTGATACCTCTTCGGGATTCCCGGGCCCCCGTTCCTTTCGGAACGGGGGCCCGGCGCGTAGGTGGGGAAGGGGGTTCCGTGCCTTCAGAACGGGGGCGCGGTGCGTGGGAGGGAAGGGGGTTCCGTTCTTTTCGGAGCGGAACTCTGTTGTGCGGGAGGGGTGGGGCATCTGCTGTCGGGCGGGCGTTTGGGGTGGGTGGGCGTTGACCGGTCGGGTCGGTGGTTGTTGAGCGTTGACGGGTCGGGTCAGCGGTTGTTGAGGAGTAGGGCGTATTGGGCGGCGGCGCGCTGGCGGACGGTCTTCTCGTCCTGGGCGGTGACCAATGCCCAGTAGCGGCCGTCGGATACGTAACAGCGGTAGCGGGTTTCGCGTTGGTTGTCGGTGGCGTCCTTCGCGCGGAAGCAGGCGGCGTCCGGGACGCCTTCGGGTGCGGTGGTCGGGGTGTCGCCGTTCGAGGTGGCGGCCGCCAGGACGCGGGTGTGCATGGCCTGTACGTGCGTCTCGTCCGGCAGCCGCAGCAGCCACCAGTTGCCGATGAACGCGGCGCGGTCGACATCGTCGCGGTTCGGTTCGCCGGTGGCCGGGCGGCGGCCGAACAGGTGGGTCAGTGCGCGCGGCCCGTAGACGACACCGGTGCCATTGGCGAAGGCGAACCAGGTCGTCTCCGCCGGGGTACCGGTCGGACCGGCCGCCGGGTACGGCCACTTCGCGGGATCGGGATGCAGTAGCCGGCGCAGCATGCCGTCGCTGTCGAATGGCATGGCGGACAGCCTGTCCGGTGCGGTCGGCTTGAACCCGTCGAGCAACGGCAGCTCCGCGGTGAGGGCGGCCGCCGTGCGTGCGCCGAGCGCCGCGGTATCCGGGGTCCGATCGGCCACGTACACCACCACGACATACGACTGATGCGCCATGGCGGTGATCAGCACCGGTGACCGCACTCGCGAAACGGCGTACGCGTCAGCGAATCCCGGGATGTCGACCCGGCGGGTACCGGGGCTCAGGGCGGCGGCGGCCGCGGCTATCCGCCCGGCCACCAGCCGCGCGATCGGGTCCTCGCGGAAGCTCAGCACCGTCATGCGCAGCACCTTGGACTCGCCGATTGCCGGTCCGCCGGCGTTCGGATCATCGGTGCCATTCACGGCGTAACCGGCGATCATGCCGTACTGGGCGATCGGATCGAGCGCGATCTCCGGTGCGAGTACCGCCGTGCGACCGGGGGTGGGCAGCAGTGCCGAACCGCCGTACACCAGATCCTTGTCGAAATCGGTCGGCTTGATCACCGCCTCGCCCAGGCGCACCGATTCCAGGACACGCCCGTAGGTGTCATTGTCATTGGCGGGCGCGGCCTGTTGTTCGGTGGCAACCCCGCCCACGTCGAGTGCGGGCAGCTTCGGCTTGGCCGGCTGGGCGGTGCCCGGTACGACCTCGCCGCCGCAGCCGCTGAGCACTCCGGCCAGCATGGTCAGGCTCGCGGCGATGGTCGCCGTGCGCCGGAGCGCCCGCCGCATCTGTTCGTTCGTCACAACCTGGTCCTCGCTAGATCGGGGCGGTGGGCCACCACTGGTCGTAGAGTTCGCGACCGGAATTCGCGCCGGTGATCCGCAGCTTGCAGAATCCGCGCGCGGCGTCGAAGCGAATATTCAACTGGCCCCGGGGTTTTCCGTCACTGTCGAAGGTCTTCCACTCCGCCGTTCCGGTGCCGGACGCACGCGACCAGGCTTCATTGCCCTGCGATTTATCGGTGATCTCCACCGCGGGCATGGTCGAGTGATCGGAGTTGCAGGTCGCCCACAGGGTGGTATCGCCATTCGAACAGACCAGCACCGGCAGATCCAGCACCTCGGCAATGGGCACCGCTTTGCTCTTGTCGTCGGAGGCGGTGCAGCGCAGATCCTGATACCCCCGACCCGAAGGCGTCGCCGGAAGCAGCGTCGGGAAGGCGTCGACAATGACACCGAAAGCCTGCCAGGGAGATCCGGCGGCAGCCGAGGTGCTCGGCGCATCCGGCGCACCCGGCCCGGAATCCGTTGTGCGGGTGACCATCACCGCCACGGCCACGACTGCCGCGAGCCCCGCGACCGCCGCAAGCAGCACCGCGCCACGTCTGCCCCCGGTCGTGCCCGGCGCACGAGGACGTCGACCCGGACCGGACGGTTCTTCGTGCAGGGCCGCCACCGCTGCCGCCGCCAGTTCGCCACAGCCGGCATAGCGGTCGCCCGGGTGTTGCGACATCGCCCGGGCGACAACCGAATCGAGTGCGGGAGGCAGGGACGGATCGATGGCGCTGGGCACCGGGCGGGGTGCGGTCAGATGGGCGTGCATGACCGCGGCGGCGGTCTCGCGCGGGAACGGGGCCGCGCCGGTGAGTAGTTGATAGAGGGTGCCGCCAAGGGCGTAGACATCGGTGCGTTCGTCCAGCACCCCGCCGCTGATCTGCTCGGGTGCGGCGAAAGCCAGTGTGGCGAGCACCTTGCCGACGGCGGTGGGCCCCGTGGATTCCGTTGTCGTGCGGGCGATTCCGAAGTCGGTGACCAGCGCCCGATCCGCACCGGCGGCCGTGCCGGGTTCGATGAGGATATTGGCGGGCTTGACATCTCGATGCAGTAGTCCGGCTCGATGTGCGGCGTCGAGTCCCCGCGCCGCGCCGCTCACAATGGCTACCGCGCGCTCGGCGGGCAGTCCGCGGGCATGCTGTTTCAGCAATTGCGCGGCGTCGTAGCCGTCTACGAATTGCATGGCGATCCACAGCATTTCGGCATCGCTGCCGCAGTCGTAGATCGTGACGATATTGGGGTGATCCAGCCGTCCGGCGAGTTCGGCCTCACGCAGGAACCGCGCCCGGAACTCGGCGTCGGCACCCGGTGTCAGGATCTTCAGCGCGTCCTTACGCGGCAGGCGCGGGTGCTGGGCGAGGTACACGCTGCCCATTCCGCCCGTGCCGATACGCCGTTCGATCCGATATCCGGCGACCACCGCACCCGGCCCGAATGTGCGCACGCGCGCCGCCTACCGGTTCCGTACCAGTAGCGCGTACTGCGCGGCGGCGCGCTGGTGAACGGATTTCTCATCGGTCGCGTTGACCACCGCCACATAGCGGCCGTCCCGTACCACGCAGTAGTAGACCGGCAGAATGCCTTCGCGCCGAAGACATTTCGTATCAGGCACGGCGGGATCCGCCATCGGTGTTTGGTTCCGCCCGTACGTGGACTCCTCGGCGGCCAGTTTGCGAGCGGCGGACGCGTCACGCAGGCGGATCATCCAATTGCGGTCGATCAGGGCAATGCTCTCGATGGCGTCGGCGGGTATTCCGGCGGCCTGTGCGGCTCCCGGCAGGGCGTGCGCCGCACCGGTTGGGCCGTACACCACACCGCTCGATTCGATGTAGAAGCCCTCGCCCGCAGTGGTATCGGGCTGCATCTTGGTGATGTAGGGATACGACCATTCGCCGCTCGTGGTGGGCACCATGCGGCGCAGCATGCCGTCCGGATCGAAGTGCAGGTTCGCGATCTCCGCGACCGGGGTCGGCTGGAAGCGGTCGAGTTTCGGGATCTGCACGGCGAATGCCTTGGCTGCCAGCTTGCTCAGTTCACCCAGATCCGGATTCGAATAACTGACGAAGACCGCGACCACGAACGGCCCGTGCGCCATGACCATGCCCAGGGTGGGTACCGCCGGCCGCCAATGTCCCTGTGCCGCAGGATAATCCGGGAGGGCGACCGCGACGTTCTCAGGGCTCACCGCGAAATCCGCCGCTTCGATCTCGGTGGCGGCGCTGCGGGCCGCCGTGTCATCGGGTAGTCGCAGTGCGGTGATCCGCAGCGACCACGGGCGATTGAAGGTCGGGCAATTGGCGGGTGGACAGCCGACCACCGAATATCCGGCCAGCATGCCGTATTTGGTGAGAATCGGGCTGGCGACATCGGCGAGTATGCCGGTGGTATCGGCCGGACGCGGTAGCGGCGCGGGCATGCGCGGGTTCAGCGAAGCGTCGACCTCGCGGGGATCGGCCACCGCCTCGGACATCCGCGCCGACTCGATGAGGCGGCTGTAGCGCTCTTTGTCATTGCGCGGTTCGGTGACCGTCTCCGCGCCGAACTCGCCGAAGTCCAAGCCGCTCAACGTGATATCGGCGGAGACCGGCGTACCGGGGACCGTGCGCGCGCCCAATAACAGCGCGGCCACGAGTATCGCGACGACGAGGCAGGCCGGCGCCGCGATTATCGGGCGACTCGTGAGCGCCGCGAGTCTAGATCGGAGCATCAGGCCACCAGGAGTCGACTATGGCCTGTCCGGAGACAATCGAACTGAACAGATCCAGCACACAGAAGTTGCGCGCCGGATCATCGAAATTGATCCGCACATTGCCCTGTCGCCGACCGTTGACAATACTGTCGCCCCACATGATTCGGCCGTTGCTATTGCCGCGCGTCCACTGCCGTTCGCCCGATTTCGTAATCGGCCAGGGAACATCCGGCCAGGTCAGGCGGCTGGTCATACAGTTTGCCCACACCATGTCCACGGGATCGCCGTCGGCGCTGCACGCCAGCCAGACTCCGGCCCGCCGCACATCCAGGGGCACCACATTGCCGGCTTGGTCGTGCGGTTCGCACCACAGTCCGCGATAGCCGCTACTTGTCGGCGAGTGCGGTAGCAGTTCGGGGAAAGCTGCGACGGCAAATCCAGCGGTGCCCCAGGGGCCGGATTCATCGGCCACCGGGATGGGGGAAGCCGGTGCGGGAGAAGCGTTTTCGGAGCTATCCGCACCGATCACGAATACCGTGGCGGTGATGCCCAGCGCAAGCACGACAAGGGCGATCGCGCCGGAAAGGATTCGTTTACCGCGTTCGCGCACGGGCGGTACATCCGCCACCTCCTCACCGCGCAGCGCGGCGGCGGCCGCCTCGGCCAATTCCCCGCAGTCCCGGTATCGCTGATCGGGTTCCTTCGCCATCGCCCGCGCGATCACCCGGTCGAGGTATTGCGGCAGTGCGGGATTGACGACGCTCGGTAGCGGTGGCGGCTCCACCAGATGCGCCTGCATTACGGCAGCGGCCGACATGTAGGGGAAAGGCGTTGAGCCGGTGAGCAATTGGTACAGCGTCGCGCCGAGTGCATAGATATCGACGCGATGGTCGAGAGTTTCGCCGCGCAGCTGCTCGGGTGCGGCATAGGCGACGGTCGCCAGCACCTCCCCGGCCATTGTCAGCTCGGTGGAATCACCTATGGCGCGGGCGATTCCGAAATCGGTGACCAGTACCCGGTCGGGCCCGTCCGGCTCAGGCGAGACCAGGATATTGGCGGGCTTCACATCCCGGTGCAGCAGGCCCGCCGCGTGCGCCGCATCGAGCCCGCGCGCCGCCTCGGTGACAATATGCACCGCGCGCTCGGGCGGCAGGCCGAGCGGGTACTCGCGCAGCAGATCGGCGGAGTCCGAGCCCTGCACATACTGCATTGCGATCCACAGGGACTCGTCCTGCATCCCCCGGTCGAGGATGGCCACCACATTCGGATGCGCCAGCCGCGCGGCGAGTTCGGCCTCGCGCAGAAAGCGCGCCCGGAACTCGTCATCGGAACTGCTTGTCTCCGAGAGCACTTTGAGCGCGATCTGCCGGGGGAGTCGCGGATGGCGCGCCAGATAGACCGAACCCATACCACCCGCGCCGAGCTTGCGTTCGATCCGAAAGCCCGCGAACACTTCACCCGTCCGCACGGGGAGAGTCTCGGGGCATTACCGCATTACGTCAATACACTCGAATAAATATCGGTCAGTGCCAGTGGTATTCGGCGCACAGTCGATGCGCGACCAGGTCGAATGTCTTGCGCGGCACGATCGCGCCTTCCCGGCGAATACCGTCCTCCGGCACATCGAGCACTCGATCCAGCCGCACCCAGCTGGGCCGCTCCGCGTGATCCCACGCCCCCGCGCCGATCCCCACCCAGTTCTCGTGACGCGCGTGATCCTCATTCGAGGAGAGCATCAACCCGAGCAGCGTGCCCCGATCCCGCCCGACCACCAGCACGGGCCGATCCTTCCCATTGCTCGGATCCTCCTCGTACGGCACCCAGGTCCACACGATCTCGCCCGGATCCGCCCGCCCGTCCAACTGCGGGCTGTACACGATCTGCCGCGCCCGCTCCCTGGACGGCACCCCCGCCGACGAGGTCGGCCGCACCGCCGGCGCGGCCGGTTTGGGCACCACCGCCCGCACCGCCCGCCCCCACACCGGCGACTGCGCAATCCGCCCGATCAACTTGGGCCCCTGCTGCTTGACGAGATGAGACCCCTGCTCTTTGGCCACGAGCCCCAACTGCTTCCCCAAAGCGTTCCACCTGGCTGCCATGCGGGGCAGCTTAACGGCGGGAGGCCAGGTTCTCATCCGGGCCGGATTCGCCTGTGTGAATGGGCAGTTCGCGCGCTGGTGGCTCCACTGGCGAGTGCGGTCCGGCGTGCACCGTAGACTTCGGGGTTGACATGCCGCTGTTTCGCCATGCCGAGGAGTGACTCCGATTAGCAGTTTCGCCGATACGACGTTCACCGATCCGTCCCGGATCAGGAACTTTTGCATCATCGCCCACATCGACCACGGGAAATCCACCCTGGCCGATCGGATGCTGCAACTCACCGGTGTGGTCGAGGAACGGGCCATGCGCGCCCAATACCTGGACCGGATGGATATCGAGCGCGAGCGCGGCATCACCATCAAGGCGCAGAATGTGCGGCTGCCGTGGCAGGTCGACGGTGAGGACTACGTCCTGCACCTGATCGATACGCCCGGCCACGTCGACTTCACCTATGAGGTCTCGCGTGCGCTGGAAGCCTGTGAAGGCGCGATCCTGCTGGTCGACGCCGCCCAGGGCATCGAGGCGCAGACCCTCGCCAATCTGTATCTGGCGATGGACAAGGACCTCACCGTCATCCCGGTGCTGAACAAGATCGACCTCCCGGCCGCCGACCCGGACCGGTACGCCGCCGAGATCGCGCACATCGTGGGCTGCGAGCCCGAGGACGTGCTGCGGGTCTCCGGTAAGACCGGCGTCGGCGTGGCCGAACTGCTGAACAAGGTCATCGCCGAGATTCCCGCGCCGGTCGGCCAGCCCGACGCGCCCGCGCGCGCACTGATCTTCGACTCCGTCTACGACACCTACCGTGGCGTCATCACGTATGTGCGTGTGGTGGACGGCAAGCTGACCCCGCGCCAGAAAATCAAGATGATGTCCACCGGCGCCACGCACGAACTGCTGGAGATCGGCATCGTCTCGCCCGAGCCGAAAGCCACTCAGGGCCTGGGCGTCGGCGAGGTCGGTTACCTCATCACCGGTGTGAAGGATGTGCGTCAGTCCAAGGTCGGTGACACCGTCACCACCATGCGCGACGGTGCGGCCGAAGCGCTCACCGGTTACCGCGAACCGCGGCCGATGGTCTACTCGGGCCTCTACCCGATGGACGGCTCCGACTACCCGGACCTGCGTGACGCCCTGGACAAGTTGCAGCTCAACGATGCCGCGCTCACCTATGTACCGGAGACCTCGGTGGCGCTGGGCTTCGGCTTTCGCTGTGGCTTCCTCGGCCTGCTGCACATGGAGATCACCCGTGAGCGCCTGGAGCGCGAATTCGGCTTGGAGCTGATCTCCACCGCACCCAACGTGATCTACCGGGTGGTCATGGAGGACGGCTCCGAACTGGTCGTCACCAACCCCTCGTACTGGCCCGAGGGCAAGGTGCGCCAGATCTTCGAGCCGATCACCAAGTGCACCGTGATCGCGCCGAGCGAATTCATCGGCACCATCATGGAGCTGTGCCAGCAGCGTCGCGGAGAGCTGCTCGGCATGGACTACCTGTCCGAGACCCGCGTGGAATTGCGCTACACGCTGCCCATGGCGGAGATCATCTTCGACTTCTTCGACTCGCTGAAGTCGCGCACCCGCGGCTACGCCTCCCTCGACTACGAGGAGGTCGGCGAGCAGCAGGCCGATCTGGTCAAGGTCGACATCCTGCTGCAGGGTGAGGCGGTCGACGCGTTCTCTGCCATCATGCACAAGGACGCCGCCCAGGCATACGGGCACAAGATGACCACCAAGCTGCGCGAACTCATTCCGCGTCAGCAGTTCGAGGTGCCGATTCAGGCCGCCATCGGATCGAAGGTCATCGCGCGCGAGAACATTCGCGCCATCCGCAAGGACGTGCTCGCCAAGTGCTACGGCGGTGACATCAGCCGTAAGCGCAAACTGCTCGAGAAGCAGAAGGAAGGCAAGAAGCGGATGAAGACCATCGGCCGCGTCGAGGTCCCGCAGGAAGCCTTCGTGGCCGCGCTGTCCACCGATTCCGTTGCGGACAAGCCCAAAAAGTAAGGCGAGAAGCCACTCTCGAACTCTCGTGCCCCGCTGCCGTTCGGCAGCGGGGCACAGTGCTGAATTGGGGAAGAGTGTTGCCTCGCTGCCTTGCGGTAGTGGGGCACAGTGCTGATTGGGGAGAGACACAGTGCTGTGTTGAGGTTTGCGAGGTTTGTAGCGAGGCGTTCTGCGGTTCGAGCGGGGCGTTCGGTGTGCAGGTCGAATCTGGGGCTTCCGAACTGATATGCAGGGTGACAAGCTATGTGTCGCATCGCTGTACGCATCGCCTCTACCTGGTGGATGTGACAGACCGGATATCCGGAAATAGGGTGTGAAACGAGTTTGAAGACGGCGGTCCGCCAGCGGCGGATCGCCGATCCTTGAGAGCGGAGCCTTGATGACGCGTGAGCGGTCCTTCGACGACGACGCAGCCGGTGCGGGTGACGAGTACGCGGACGACGCCGCCTACCGCATTGCCACCGGCGTGGCGCGCACGGCGAGGGCGGGCGCGTATGTGACAGGCGGCGCGCTCATCGCCTCCGCGGGCACCCGCGGCGGCCCGGCCCCCGCCATCGATCACGACAGTCGCAATGTGAGCTGGTCGCAGGCGAACGATCCGCAGCCGGACGAGCCCAGCCCGACCCTCACCTTCCCGGACCTTACCGCCGATCAGCTGCCGCCCGCGCACCTGCCGTCCGGAATCGCGCCCGTCGCCGCGCCGGACAATCAGCACTACGGCAGCGATGCGGGACTTTTCCCGCCGGAACTCGACCACCAGGTCGCCGCGCACGATATGAGCATGGCCGGGTTCAACGGTGTCGGCATACCCGACACCGAACTACCCCGGTCCTTCACATTGCCGGACTACCAACAGGATTCCGACTTCGACCTACCGCAGAACGGCGCCGGGTGGTCCGGGCAGCAGCCGGGAGCCGCTGGTTCCCAGTGGCAGATCCCCGGCGCGGATGGATCGCAATGGCAGATCCCGGGTGCGGACGGTCAGCAGTGGCAGATCCCCGGCGCTGACGGTTCGCCGTGGCACATTCCGGGTACGGACGGCCAGGGCTGGCAGCTCCCGGACATGGAGGACGGTCAGGGCTGGCAGATTCCGGGCGGCGGGCTCAAACTACCCGGCGCCGACGGCCACCAGGCCGGGCTGGCGAATCTGCCCCATACCGGTGACCCGTTCGGAAACGGTTCGCACGCAGGCATTTTCGACGGCATCGACGATGGCTCGGTCGGTATCTCGGTCGCCACCAACTGGGCCGTGGATATGCATATCGGTCTCGACGGTGTGCGTTTCCAATCGGAATTGCAGGTGGACATCGCCGTCGGCCATGTCGGCAGCCAGCTCGACCAGTTCACCCAGGACATGGGCCAGGGGATGTCGCACATTCCGAACGGCATCGACCCGGACGGCAATCCGCTCCCCGCCGGTTCCAATCCCTTCGCCGAGGGCACCGTCCAGCCCGCCACGCAGAACGGTGCGGCAGCCAATGTTCCCGGGCAGCAACCGAATTCGCAGACCGTGACCGGCCCGCACGGCGCATCCGCGGGTGCGCCCGGATCGGCGATTCCCGGATCCACGGTCGGCGCACCGGGTTCCGCGATTCCCGGATCCACGGTCGGCGCACCGGGTTCCGCGATTCCCGGATCCACAGTGGGCGCACCGGGTTCCACGATTCCGGGTGCTGCCGGTGGCCCTGGGCTGGGTGCGCCCGGCCCGTCCATCCCGGGCGGATTCGGTACTCCCGCACCGGCTTACGTAGCGCCGGCGGCCCCCGCTCCGGCCGCACCGGCTTATGCCGCCCCGGCGGTTCCGGTCGCGGCCGCACCCGCCATGGCCGCCCCCGCGATGGCGCAGCCGGTCATCACGACTCCGCTGCAGACGACCATTCAGCCCGATGCCGCCTCGCATCCGATCGCGAATCTGCTGACCACGCCCGGCCAGTCGCCGCTGTACGCCTCGGCCGCGAACGCACCCGCGCTCTTCGGTCACGGAAACCATCCGACGCTGCTCGCCGCCGGTCAGCCCGATCCGGCGATCGTGGTCGCCAAGCCGATGCCGGTGACCACCGATCCGACGGTGCCGAAGATCAGCGTGCCCACCAAGACCGACCCGGGCCTCACCGTGGCCCCGTCGGTTCCGGTGATCACCAAGGTGCCGGGTATCACCGATCCGGCCTCGACCAAGCTGCCCGGCCTGACGGTTCCGACCGCACCGCACACCACGGTGCCGCCGGTCACCACCCAGCCGCACGTCACCGTGCCGCCCGTGACCCAGGATCCGGACGGGGGCACCACCCGCCCGCACGGCCCGAGCGATGACACCGATACGCACGGCCCCACGATCACGCTGCCGACCGAAACCGATACCGTCCCAACGCATCAGCCGCCGGTGACGCTGCCCACGCATCCGGGCGGATCCGATGTGACGGTGCCGACGGTCGCGCCGACCGTGGATATCGATCCGCCGACGCATCAGCCCACCATCACGCTGGATCCGACGGTGCCGACCGTGCCCCCGACGGTGCCGACCGTCCAGCCGCCGGTCACCCCGCCCAAGGGCGGGGACGCCCCCAAACCGGTGAAACCCATTGCGGATATGAGTGATTCGGGTCAGCACCTGATGCCGATCGCCGACGACTCCGCCCTGCACCCGATCTACCTGGTGCACGACGCCGGCCTGACCTCACACCTCATACCGGATACCGCCCTGGTCGTCAGTCACCTCCCGCTGTACGCGGCGTTCGACCATACGCTGCTGTGAGCGGCGTCGAACACCTTGTCGCAGTGAAGAATCCGGACGCGATGGGCCCGTTGCTCGCGCTGCTCGACGAGCTGCTCGAGCCGGTGCACACCGCGGGCCGCGCCGACCTGGCCGGGCGCCTGGGCATCTCCCGCGCCCGGCTGTCCGACCCGCGGGTGCGTCTGGTCGTGGTCGGTGAGTCCAAGAGCGGGATGAGCACGCTCGTCAACAGCCTCGTCGGGGCGGCGGTCAGCGCCACCGACGGCGCCGCCAGCGTGCCGGTGATCGCCGAGTACGGGCCGCAATCCACCGCCACCCTGGTGCGCGCGGGCCGCGGCGGCACCGCCGAACGCCAGCCGGTGGATCCGCAGCACGCGGTCGTCGAACTCGCCGCCACGGGCGTCATTCGGGCCGAATTCACCGAGCCCAGTGCGCTTTTGGCGGAGGGCTTCGTGGTGCTGGACGCACCCGGATCGCCCGGTGACACCCCGGCCACCTGGTCGCTGCTGGCCGTCGCCGACGCCGTGCTCTACGTGGCCGATGCGGGCACGCCGTTCACCGCCGCGCAGATCGGGCAGTTGCAGCGCATTCAGCAGGTGTGCCCGACGGTTGTCTGCGTGCTCAACAAGATCGACCAGTATCCGCATTGGCCGGAGGTGCAGCAGCACGACCGCCGCCTGCTCGACGCCGCCGGACTCGCCTTCGCGGTCGCGCCCGCCTCGGCGCGGCTGCACGAGCAGGCCGCGGGCACCGGCGATGCGCAACTGGACCTGGAATCCGGTGTGCCGCAACTGCTCGACCATCTGCGCGGATATGTGCTCGGCAATGCCGATGCGGCGGCCGCGGCGGCCGCGGTGCGCGATATCGGGCTCATTACCGACCATCTCGCGCTCGCCCTGCGCACCGAGGCCGAGACGCTGCGCGATCCACGCCGCTACGGGGTCATCACCGAACAGCTGCGCCGAACCCGCGAGGAGGCCGAGCAGCTGCGACAGCGCAGCGCCAACTGGCAGGTCACCCTCGCCGACGGTGCGGGCGAGCTGATGGCCGATACCGAACATGATCTGCGACACCGGCTTCGGAGCCTGATCCGCGATGCCGAATCCGACATCATGAAGCGCGATCCGGCCCGGCGCTGGGCCGAGTTCGGCGGCGACCTGGACGCCAAGATCTGCGAGGCGGTGGAGGAGAACTTCGTCATCGCGCACTACCGCTCGGTGGAGCTGGCCGAGCAGGTGGCAGCCAAATTCCCCGACCGCGGTATCCCGACACCCGAACTGCGCCTGGACAATCCGGGTGAGGTCGGCGAGGTGCTGGAACCGGTGACCTCCCTCGACAAGCTGGACAGCGCCAAACCTGCTGTCGCACAACAGTTCCTGAATATGCTGCGCGGATCCTACGGCGGCGTGCTGATGGTCGGCCTGGCCACCAGCCTGCTCGGCATGTCACTGGTGAACTGGTACTCCGCCGGCGCCGGCGTGCTTTTGGGCATCAACGCGCTGTGGGACGACCGCAAAGCGCGCAAACAGCGCCGCCAAGCCGAGGCCAAGGTCGCCGTGGCGCGGCTCATGGACGACGTGATCTTCCAGGTGAGCAAGGAATCCCGCTACCGCCTGCGCGCCGTACAACGCAACCTGCGCGACCACTTCACCGAAATCGCCAATGAGACACTGCGTTCGGTCGATGCCTCGCTCCGCGCCGCCGAAGAGGCCGCCGCCGTGCACTCGGGTCAGCGCCGCGAACAGCGCCTCACCGAAATCGAATCCTCGCTGATTCGCCTGCACGACCTCCGCGAACGCGCCGACGCCCGCGGCGGCCAGACCTCCGCGTACTGAAACACCGCGGCCTGACCCCCTCCGTCATCCCGGCATGGTTTTGGCCGGGATCCACTGCGCCAAGGTGGATCCCGGCCAAAAACGCGCCGGGATGACGGAGGATGGGGCGTCCCGAAGTGGCGGTGTCAGCGTCCGGGGTGGGCGGGATTGAACTGCCCGGCGTGATGCGTCTCCTCGGCGCGGATCACGTGCATGACCGCATTGATGAGCGCCAGATGGGTGAACGCCTGCGGGAAGTTGCCGAGATGTCGCCCGGTGCGGGTGTCGATCTCCTCGGCGTACAGCTTGAGCGGGCTGGCGAAGCCGAGGAGGCGTCCGCAGAGTTGCCGTCCGCGCTGCAGTTCGCCGATCTCCACCAGCGCCGAGACCAGCCAGAATGAGCAGATGGTGAAGGAGCCCTCCTCGCCGAGGAGTCCGTCGTCGGTGGTTTCGGTGCGGTAGCGCAGTACCAGGCCGTTCTCGGTGAGTTCGTCGGCGATGGCGAGCACGGTGGCCCGTACCCGATGGTCGGTGGGTGGCAGGAAGCGCAGCAGCACCACGAGAAGTAGTGAGGCGTCCAGGGTTTCGCCGCCGTAGGTCTGGGTGAACACTCCCTCGGAGTTCACGCCATTGTCGAGAATGTCCTGTCGGATCTCGTCGGCGATGTCATGCCATTTCTTGGCATAGTCGAGTTCACCGTGCAGTTCGGCGAGTTTCGCGCCGCGATCCAGCGCCACCCAGCACATCACTTTGGACGAGGTGAAATGTTGCGGTTCCCCGCGTACCTCCCAGATACCGCGATCGGGCTTGCGCCAGTTCTCGATTGCCGCGTGCACCTGTCGTTCGAGCATGGGCCACAACGTCTCCGGCACCTGCCGTCGCGATTTCACGTGCAGGTAAACGGAATCCAGGATGGTGCCCCAGATATCGTGCTGGTCCTGGTTGTACGCGCCATTGCCGATGCGCACCGGCCGCGCCCCGTCATATCCGGACAGGTGCGGCAGTTCGGATTCGGTGATCTCGCGTTCCCCGTCGATACCGTAAAGCACCTGCAGCGGAACGGGATTGCCCTCGCCGTCGTGGGTGACATCGTGCAGGAAGGCGAAGAAGTCGTCCGCCTCGCGGTCCAGGCCCATGGTGTACAGGCCCCACAGCGCGAAGGACGAATCGCGCACCCAGGTGTACCGGTAGTCCCAATTGCGTTCCCCGCGGGAGGTTTCCGGGAACGAGGTGGTGGGCGCCGCGAGCAGCGCCCCGGTCGGCGCGTAGGTGAGGCCCTTCAAGGTCAGCGCACTGCGCTGCAGGAAGCCGCGCCACGGATGATCGGGGAAGCGCCCCAGGGTGATCCATTGCCGCCAGCACTCGGTGGTCGCCCACATCTTCTCCGAGGCCTCGGCGAAGGTGCGTGGTGGTGGCAGGTCCGACCAGGACAGGGCCACGAAGATCTCGTCACCCTCCTTCATGCGGGTGCGTGCGCGAGCCTCCCGGCCCTCGATGCCGAGCCGCATATTGGTGGTGATGGTCAACGGTGCGACACCGTCGACATCGCAAGTGGCCGTTGCCTGTTCGTACACGTCACCGCTGTACTCCCACTGGGCGGGGGTGCGGTGGTAGTCGAAGGCGGGTTCGCAGCTCATCTCCAGTTCGACCACGCCGTTCACGCATCTCACGGTGCGCAGCAGAATGTGCTCGGCGTCCCAGTCCTCGGGTGTGCGGCGGTGCGTGCGACTGCGCTGCTGATTGTTGTGCCAGGGGCCGAGTACGAGCGCGTCGCGCACGATGAGCCATCCGGTCTCGGTCTGCCAGGTCGTCTCGACAATGAGCCCGCCGGGCAGGTACCGCCGTGCGGCGGGCACATTGCGCCCGTACGGCCCGATTCGGAAGTGTCCGGCACTGCGGTCCAGGGCGGCACCGAAAATGCTGGGGGAGTCCGGCCGGGGCACGCACATCCATTCCACCGAGCCATTGCGGGCGATGAGGCAATTGGATTCGCAGTCGGACAGGAAGGCGTAATCGTCGATGGGCGGGAAAGCCGATTGATGAGAGCCGCCGGTAGCGGTGGGCAGAAAGCCGCCGGACAGGGTGGTGTCGGGCGGATCGATCGATTCGCGGGTTGGGCCGGGCGCTTCGAAGGCGGCGTCGTCTATTTCGCTGCCGAGTGGCGGGTTCACGGACTCCGGTTCGTCGTAGGACTCCATTTCCTAATCATCAGTCCAATCGGCCCGAATCGTCCACCATCCGGTGTTCGGCCTAGGCTGATGTCGTGCATCGGATTGCAGGATGGTGGGACGGCGTCGAATTATGGGTGGCCGGCCTGCCCTTCGTTCCCCAGTTCGCCGTGGTGCTTGCCGCCATGGTGCCCGTCTGTTTCGCCATCGCCTACGTGCTGGATCGTGTGCTGCGGGTTGCGCTGCACGCGCTGGGCCGTGATCGGATTGCCGCCCAGGAGGCCGCGGTGCCCGCCGCGCAGCCGCGTCGTATGCGTAAGGAAGCAGCCTGATGCCCCGCTCTCGTGTTCAGCTCGCCCTGATCGCGCTGCTTGTCCTGGTTGTCGTGGCCTGGTTGTGCACCCGCTGATTTCGTCGGCTGTTCATCGTGTCGAATCGGCCTTGCGGCCCACTTTGTCGGATGCTGCGCGTACGCTGCTGCACCATGTCAACCGATGAAGGCTTGGAACTGGAAACGCTGCTGTCCGAAGAGGATTTCGAGGACGAGCCGCGCCTGATCGCTACTCACCTGTGTGGGCCCGATGAGGCCATCGAAATGGTGAAGGCGGCACAGCTGCTGGGCCTGGGCGTCCGGCTCAGCAACCGCATCCGCCCCGACGAAGAGGATGCCGAGAGCGCCACCGAAGAGTGGATTCTCGACATCCTGGAGACCCCGCCCGTCGTCGAAGACGACGAGTGATTACTGCTCTCGCCACTCGCTGAAGCGTTTTCCGATCTTCGAAACCGTTTCGCCCACTTCCTGACCCACCGTGCCGACCGCGGATCCGACATCGCGTCCGAGGTTGCGCACGGTGCGGATCAGCGGGTCCTCGGATTGGTCGAAGTTGTGCCGGTAGGCGCGCGCCGCCTCCTTGACCTGATCGCTGATCTTCGCGTTCTTGTCCTGCTCGCGTAATGGGTACTGGCCGGACAGGATTCGGTCGTAGTCACCGCTGGTGATCCAGCGCCGCAGCTCGGCCGCGCGCAGCACCGAGAACGGGTGCGTCTGCAATTCCAGATTGAGCAGCTTCAAAACCCCGTCGCGCAGGTCCCCGGCGCGGTCGTAATCGTCCGCCTGCTGCAGGAACGCGGCATGACTCATCTCATCCACACGGGAGCCGCCCGCGAGCTTCATATGCACGCGTACGGACGCGTCCACGTCCTGTCCGCAGAGCAATCCCGCACGGTCCCCGGACAATTCGGATTTGCGGCTCCACTCCATCAGCGCCGCCACAATCGCGCGTAATGCCCAGCCGCCCACCGGAACCCAGCCGATGCCCGCGGCCAATTGCATCAAATGCATGAGCATGGTCCGGTACACCGCATGCCCGGACAGCGCGTGCCCGAGCTCATGCCCGACCGTGAAGCGCAACTCCTCGGGATCGAGCAGATCCAGCAGTCCGGTGGTGAGCACGATGAACGGCCGATCCATGCCGATGGTGAAGGCATTGACCGAAGGGTCCTGCAGCACAAACATTTCCGGTGTCCGCGGGGCATCGAGGATGCGTACCGCGTCGGCGCGCAGGTGATGCAGGTTCTTGAACTGCCGCTCATCCACCCGCACCGCCGTGGCCAGGTACATCAGCCGATGCTGGCGTTCGGCGAGCAGTCCGGAGAGCGTGCGCAGCAGCACGTCGAAACCGGACAGCGAGCGCAGGGTCACCAGCGCGGTGCGGTCGGCCGGATGCTCCCAGGCGCGGGTCGAGATGCCGGGGAATTTCCGGCGGAGGCGATCAGGGCTCGTCATGTATTTCCCCCGTGTGGATACTCACTTCGATTCGCGGCGTGACCGGCCGCTCTGCTACAGTCTGCCGCGTGTCGTCGAGTGTTGTGCCCCAGGTCCGCCATGAATTGGCGTTGATCGCTGTGGGCTGCCTCGCTGTCGCGGACATTCACTGTCGCTGATCGTCGACCGAGCTGTGCTGCCCGTCCCCTTTGTAGACTGGCGCGCGTGCCTTTCGCAGCACTGCTCGTTCCCCAGCGGCCCCCGGGTCGATAGCGCGACCGCCACGTCCTGACGCGGCGGGTCTACGGCAGTCCCCAGATTTCCGCCGGTGGTGTGCGCACCCCGGCGAGCGGTAGGAAGGTCCACCGATGTCACGCAATACCCGATTGTCCCGTCGCTACCTCGCGGTCGCGCTCACCGCTGTCGCCGCCGTCGTACTGTCCGCGTGCAGCGGCGGTTCCAGCGATACGGTCGGTGCCGACAGCGGCCCGAATGGCAAGGGCGGCAAGCTGAATCTGTACGCCTACGCGGTGCCCAAGCCCGGTTTCGACAAGGTGATTCCCGAGTTCAACAAGACCGATGCCGGTAAGGGCGTCGAGGTGCTCGGCTCGTACGGTGCCTCCGGTGATCAGTCCCGCAAGGTGAAGGACGGCGCCGAGGCCGACGTGGTCAACTTCTCCGTCGAGCCCGATATCACCCGTCTGGTGGATGCCGGCCTGGTGGATGCGAGCTGGAATGCGGACGCCAACAAGGGAATTCCGTTCGGCTCGGTCGTATCGCTGGTGGTGCGCAAGGGCAATCCGAAGGGCATCAAGGATTGGGACGATCTGCTGAAGCCGGGTGTCGAGGTGGTCACGCCGAACCCGTTCAGCTCCGGTTCCGCGAAGTGGAATCTGCTGGCCCCGTACGCGGCCAAGAGCGATGGCGGTAAGAACCCGCAGGCCGGCCTCGACTTCCTGACCGAACTGGTCAAGCACGTGAAGGTGCAGCCCAAGTCCGGCCGCGAGGCCACCGACACCTTCCTGCAGGGCGTCGGCGATGTGCTGATCAGCTATGAGAACGAGGCCATCTTCTCCGAGCGCAAGGGTGATCCGGTCGAGCACACCATTCCGCCGACCACCTTCAAGATCGAGAACCCGGTCGCGGTGCTCAAGAACGCCAAGAATCCGGCGCAGGCCATCGCGTTCAAGGACTTCCTGTTCACCCCCACCGGCCAGCTGGCCTGGGCGCAGGCCGGATTCCGTCCGGTCGACCCGAAGGTGGTCGCCGCCTTCGCCGCTGACTTCCCGACCCCGCAGAAGCTGTGGACCATCACCGACCTGGGCGGCTGGAAGACCGTGGACAAGGAACTCTTCACTCAGGGCACGGGCAGCATCGCCCAGATCTACGACAAGGCCACCAAGTAGTCGGGTGAGCTGGGACACACGGGATACTTGGCGATTGTGAACGACAGCAGTGGGGACGCCGGACCGCGCACCGGCGTCTCCGATGACAAGCGCAGCACCGTCCGTCCGCGCCGACGGTCCTGGCTGCGGGTGACCGGCTCGGTCGGTCCACTCGGCATCGCGACGACGGTGCTGTGGCTCAGCATTATCGTGCTGCTGCCGTTGGCGGCCTTGACCTTCAACGCCTTCGATGACGGCTGGGCCGGATTCTGGAACGCCGTCACCGCGCCCGCCGCACTGGACGCGCTGCGGGTGACGGTGTTCGTCTCGGTGATCGTCGCCGTCGTGAACGTCATCTTGGGCACGCTCATCGCGTGGGTGCTGGTGCGGGACGACTTCCCGGGCAAGAGCATTGTGAACGCGCTCATCGATCTGCCGTTCGCGTTGCCGACGATTGTGGCCAGCATTGTGCTGCTGTCGCTGTACGGACCGCAGAGTCCGATCGATATCCATCTGAACGCGACTCAGCCGGGTCTGGTGGTGGCGCTGGCATTCGTCACGCTGCCATTCGTGGTGCGGTCGGTGCAGCCGGTGCTCATCGAGGCCGATAGAGAGGTGGAGCAGGCGGCCGCGTCCCTGGGCGCGGACAACTGGACCACCTTCCGGCGCATCGTGCTGCCGACGCTGGCTCCGGCTGTGATCAGCGGCGGCGGGCTCGCATTCGCGCGCGCTCTCGGTGAGTACGGGTCGGTTGTATTGATCGGCGGCAATATTCCGCGTGAGACGCAGATGGCCTCGCAGTACATCCAGCAGCAGATCGAGATCGACCGGCCGATCAATGCCGCCGCGGTTTCGGTTGCACTGCTGGTCATCTCGTTCGCGACGCTGCTGGTACTGCGGTTGTTCGCCGAGCGTTCGGTTCGCAAGGAGGTGGATGCACGATGAAACTCTCCACCCCGACCCGTCTTTCGCTGCGCGTGCTGGCGCTGGGCTATCTGCTGATGCTGCTGGTGCTGCCGCTGGGGCTGATTCTGTGGCGCACCTTCGAGCCGGGTTTCGGCACGTTCATCGACTGGATCAGTACGCCCGCGGCCATCTCCGCGTTCAATCTGTCGATGATCATCGTGGCCATCACGGTCCCGATCAATGTGGTGTTCGGCATCATCACCGCGCTGGCGCTGGTGCGCGGGCGCTTCCCCGGACGCAATCTGGTGCAGGGTCTGGTGGACCTGCCGTTCGCGACTTCGCCTGTGGTGGTTGGTGTTTCGCTGATCCTGCTGTGGGGTGCGGGCGGCTGGTTCGGCGGTATCGAGGAGCACGGGCTGAAGGTGATCTTCAATCTGCCCGGCATGGTCATCGCCACCATCTTCGTGACGCTGCCGTTCGTGGTGCGCGAGGTGGAGCCGGTGCTGCACGAGATCGGCGACGATCAGGAACAGGCCGCCGCGACGCTCGGTGCCTCGCGCTGGCAGACGTTCTGGCGGATCACCCTGCCCGCCATCCGCTGGGGTCTCACCTACGGCGTGGTGCTCACCGTGGCGCGCGCCCTCGGCGAATTCGGTGCGGTGATTATGGTTTCCACCGCGCTGCCCGGAAAATCGCAGACGCTGACGCTGCTGGTGAACAGCCGCTATCAGGATCACAACACCTTCGGCGCCTATGCCGCGGCGACCCTGCTCATGGGTATCGCGCTCGTCGTTCTCCTTTTCATGACTCTCCTCGAACGCAAGCGGGGTACGGCCAAATGATCACTGTGACCAATGCGAACAAGAACTACGGTTCGTTCGCGGCTCTCGACAATGTCAGCCTGGACATTCCGTCCGGTGAGCTGACCGCGCTGCTGGGACCGTCCGGATCGGGCAAGTCGACGCTGCTGCGATCGATCGCCGGACTGGAGACCCTGGACAGCGGCATTGTCACCATCGCCGAACGCGATGTGACCAATGTGTCGCCGCAGAAACGCGATATCGGATTCGTCTTCCAGCATTACGCGGCGTTCAAGCACATGACCGTGCGCGACAATGTGGCATTCGGGCTGAAGATTCGTAAGCGGCCCAAGCCTGAGATCAAGAAGAAGGTCGACGACCTGCTGGAGATCGTCGGGCTGGACGGGTTTCAACACCGGTATCCCGCACAGCTTTCCGGTGGTCAGCGCCAGCGCATGGCATTGGCGCGGGCGCTCGCGGTGGACCCGCAGGTGCTGCTGCTCGACGAGCCGTTCGGCGCGCTGGATGCGAAAGTCCGTGCGGACCTGCGCACTTGGCTGCGCCGGTTGCATGAAGAGGTGCATGTCACGACTGTTCTGGTCACCCACGACCAGGAAGAAGCCCTGGATGTGGCCGACCGGATCGCGGTCATGAACAAGGGTCGCATCGAACAGGTCGGTACCCCCGAGGACGTCTACGACCGTCCCGCAAACGATTTCGTGATGTCGTTCCTGGGCGCGGTGGCCAAGCTGAACGGTCACCTCGTCCGCCCGCACGACATCCGCGTCGGCCGCGACCCCTCCATGGCCCTGGCCGCCCACGAAGGCACCGCCCAATCCGCGGGCGTCACTCGCGCCACGGTCGAGCGAGTCGTCCACCTGGGCTTCGAGGTTCGCGTCGAACTCCGTAATGCCGCCACCGGCGACCTCTTCACCGCCCAGGTCACCCGAGGCGACGCCGAAGCCCTCCACCTCGCCGAAGGTGAAACCGTATTCGCCCGAGCCACCCGAATTCCCGAACTCCCCATCGCCTGATTCAGGGAATCCTCGCGCCGGCCGGGTGTGAGTTGCTCCCGTCATCCCGGCGTGCTTTTGGCCGGGATCCACTTCCTCAATGCGACACGCCGGGTGTTGGGGTGCGAAGGTTTTGTAGACCTTTACGGTCGGCCGTCGGTGAGCGACGCTGGTAGCAGCAATGGATACCAGCCATTCGCTCAGCGATCGACCGATGGAAGGCCCACACATGGCCTTGACCGAATCCGAAGCCAGAGTGCTCGCCGCCTTATCGCTGCCGCAGTTCCCGGCCGCACTCACCGTCCGGCAACTGTGCGCCGCAACGGGTCTCACCGCCGGTGCCGCCCGGCGCGCACTGCACGGCCTGTCCCGCACCGGGCTGGCCCTGGGCACCCGGCACACCCCCGCCACCTGGCAGGCCACGCATCGCGGGCGACTCACCATTCACACACCCACCTATCGCGACTATCTCACCCGTAACCTCACAGTGCCGGAAACACGTCCCCGCACCAGGAGGCCACCGCCATGCTCGCAGCATTCTCGATCACACCTATCGGCGCAGGTGAAGACGTAGGCGAACCGGTCGCCGCGGCCATTCGCGTAATACGCGAAAGTGGACTGGCCAACCGCACTTCGGCGAGTTTCACCGAGATCGAGGGGGAGTGGGACGAGGTCTTCGCCGTCATCAAGAAGGCCACCGACGCCGTGCTGGCCATCTCCAACCGGTGCAGCATCATGGTCAAAGCCGATATGCGGCCCGGCCATACCGACATGCTGACGGCCAAGGTCGCCACGGTCGAGCGCTACCTCGCCGACTAGTTCGGACAAGCCGAAGCCGCGAATTCCACTGACGCCCAGTTGGTTCGCGTCGGCGGAATCCGCGGCTTCGATCCCCGATGAGGAGGCGGGGTCAGGCGGCGATCGGGTCCGTGGGCTCCGGTTCGGCCGGGGTGGATTCCACTGTGCCACGGGCGATTTCGCCGAGTTTGGTGTGATTGAAGAGCAGGTTCAGCAGGAACGCGGTGGCCGCCGCCAGGGCGATGCCGCTATTGAGCAGGATCTGCGCCGAGGTGGGGAACTTGTCGAACATGCCCTTGGTGAGCACCGGAACCAGGCCGATGCCGATGGATACCGCGACAATCGTGAGATTCACGCGGTCCGACAGATCGGCGCGGCGCAGGGTATCGATGCCGATGACCGCGATGGTCGCGAACAACACCAGACCCACGCCGCCCACCACGGGCTGCGGCACCGCCGCCACGATCGCACCGAAACGCGGTACCAGGCCCAGAATTAACAGGATCGCGCCGCTGACGGCGGTCACATAGCGGCTGTACACCCGGGTGGCGGAGACCGCGCCGACATTCTGGTTGAAGATGGTGTCGACGAACGAGCTGAATACACCGGCCAGCACCGCCGAGAGGGCGTCGCCGATCAGGCCGCGTGCCAGATCCGCGCGCTCCAGCTTCTTACCCGTGATCTCGCCGATTGCCAGCATGCTGGCGGTGGATTCGGCGAAGACCACGGCCATCACAATGCTCATGGCCACCACCGCGGTAATCGGGAATTGCGGTGCGCCGAAGTGGAACACGTGCGGCGCGCCCAGCCACGCCGTACCCGAGACGCCGTCCAGTTTGATCAGACCCATGGGGATGGAGATGAGCACACCGACCACGAGGGCGATGAGAATGCTCAGCTGCGACCAGACTCCGCGTCCGAGCACGGTGCCGATCAAGGCAATCAGCAGCACCACCGCGGCCAGCACGATATTGGAGATCGCACCGAACGACGGCGACTTCGGATTGCTACCCACAATGAGTCCGCCCGCCACGCCGATGAGCGAGACACCCACCACGGTGAGCACGGTCCCGGTCACCAGGGGCGGGAAGAACCGCACCACCATGGCGAACGGCCACGCCAGCGCTATACCCACCAGGCCGCCGATGAGCATGGAGCCGTAGACGGCGGGCAGCCCGTACTGCTTGGCAATCAAGATCATCGGGGTCATCGCCACGAAGGTCGCGCCCGTGATGATCGGCAGCCGAGCGCCCGCGAAACGCCCCAGTCCGAGACTCTGCACCAGCGTGATAATGCCCGCGACCAGCAGGTCCGCGCTGATCAGCAATCCGACGGTGGTCTTGTCCAGACCGGCGGCCGCGCCGAATACCAGCGGCACGGTGACGCATCCGGTGTACATGATCAGCACATGCTGAATGCCGAAGGCCAGCAGTCGATGCCACGGCAATCGGGTGTCGACGGGGTGGGGCGAGGTCATGATGGCTCCTTGCGGCGCGTGCGGTTGATTCAGGCTAGGCAGCCGCGGCCATCCGGTGGTTTGTCCGAAATGCCTAAGCGGAGGGCGGATCGGGTGCGGTGTTTTGTCATCGGAACCAGCGTGTGCGGCGGCGCGGATAGGCCACAGTGGGGCAAGGTGTTCATCGACCACGGGAGGCGACCATGACCGAGTTGTCCGGCAAGATCGTGCTCGGCCCGCATCAGTATGGCAAGGCCGAGAACCGGGTGGTGCGCATCTATCGCGACACCGCGCGGCACGAGATCCGCGATCTGAACGTATCGTCCTGCCTGCGTGGGGCTTTCGATGAAGCGCATACCGTCGGCGATCAGGGCGCGGTGCTGCCGACCGATTCGCAGAAGCAGACCATCTTCACCTACGCCAAGACGCATGGTGACGGGAGTATCGAACAGTACGGGCAGGCGCTGGCCCGGCACTTCGCCGATGACATCGCGACCGTGGCATCGGCGCGCATCGAAATCGAAGAGTATGCGTGGCAACGGGTTCCGGTGTCCGGCAGCGGTCACGACCACACCTGGACCCGGGTCGGCCCGGAGGTTCGTATCGCCGCCGTCACGGTGACGGGAACCGGTGCGGCACAACAGGAATGGGTGATAGGCGGTGTCAAGGACCTCGTCATCCTCAAATCCACCGGCTCCGAGTTCGCGGGCTTCCTCACCGACGAGTTCACCGTCCTGGAACCTGCCTACGACCGCATCCTCGCCACCAGCCTGACCGCCCGCTGGCGCTTCGCCACCGACCCGGACGACTGGAACGCCACATACGACGGCATCCGCGCGGTCATGATCGCCAAATTCGCCACCCTGCACTCCAAAGCCCTCCAGCAAACCCTCTTCGAAATGGGCAGGGCGGCCCTCGAGTCCTACCCCTGCCTAGCCGAAATCCGCATGTCCGCCCCCAACAAACACCACTGGCCCTTCGACATAACCCGTTTCGACGTCCCCAACAACGGCGAAGTCTTCTACGCCGACGACCGCCCCTACGGCCTCATCCACGCCGCCGTCCTCCGCGAAGACGCCCCCGCCCCCGGCACCGCCTGGGACCCCTACACCGGCGCGGTATGACCGCTGGTCATCGGACCGGCGCTGACCCCGGTACGGTCGTACGCCCTCGTCATCACACCGGCGCAGTCTGACTCTCTCGTCATCCGCCGCCGCGTCATCCCGGCGCGCTTTTGGCCGGGATCCACCGAGACATGCTGCACTGCTGCGGGTGTGGGTCCCGGCCAAAAGCATGCCGGGATGACCCGAAGAGGCAGCCTCGGGGAAGCGCCGGGAAAACAGCCCAGGCAAGCGGCCCGGGGAAGTGGCTTGGGAAGGTGGCCTGGGGAAGGGGCCCGAGGGAGGGCGAGATTTGGGATGCGGGGGTCTAGGCCGGGGCGGCGTGGGCGGTGAGGGTGCGCATGGCCAGATAGAGGTCCAGGCGGTCTTCCATGTGGCCGAGGTCGCGGCCGGTGAGTTCCTCTATGCGGCCGATGCGGTAGCGAACTGTGTTGAGGTGCAGGTGCATTCGGTCGGCGGCTTGTCGCCAGGAGCCTTCGCAGCCGAGGTAGACCTCGAGGGTTTCCAGCAGGCCCGCGCCGGTTTTGCGGTCGTAGTCGACCACCGGGCCGAGGACGCGTTCGGCGAAGCGGCGTTGCAGGCCGCCCGGGACGGCGGTGAAAAGTCCTACCGCCGTGTCGATATCGGCGACTCGGACGCTTACCGCCGCGCCGTCATCTTGGGCTGCGGTGGCGGCGGCCGCCGCGGCGGCGATGGTGCCGGGAAGGGTTTCGTCGCTCTGCTGGGCGCTCACGCCGAACGCGAGGCGAGCACCGGCCAGGGCGGGCGCGAGCCGGCCCAGGCGGCGGCGCAGCGCATCCGCCGTATCGTCCTGGCTGCCATCGACAATGGCGATGAGCCGGCCGTCCCGGTCCACCGAGGTGGTGACGCCGGGTAGTACATCGTGCAGCGCGACCCTCACCTCGGGAAGTCCTATCCCGGAAAGGGTTTCGTCCGGACGCAGCTCGCACACCACCGCGACCGCGCGCGCATCGGCGCGATCGGCGGGCTGGGCGGGGAAGCGGTCGATGAGTTCCCAGTCCAGGTGCAGGCGTTCCATACTGCGCTGGCGGTATAGCTCGGTCATGGCGGCCAGGTCCGCGCCGAAGACCTCCGGTTCGGTGGTGGCCGGTCGAATCGCCAAGTACCAGGCGGTAATTCGATCCCCGGCCCCGACCTGCAATACGCGCACGGCTCCCGTGGTGACCGCCGGCAATCGGGGCGCGGTGAGCGCGGTACCGACAATCCGATCCAGTTCATCCTCGGAGATGGGCGCCGTTCCGGCGATCACCCGGCCGGTCGCGGTGACCACCCAGGCCGAAACATCCTGCTCCAGTGCCATATCGGCGATCAGATCACCGACGCTGCTTCCACCCGCCATCGCCGCGAGCAGTCTGCGCTGTCGATCGACCCGGGATTGCACACGTCGCCAGCGCAATTCGGCCGCCTGCTCCGCCAGGTATTCGATGATCCGGCTGAACGGCACGCTCTGCGGTGCGGAAAGCAGTGGCAGTCCATGCTTTTCGCAGGCGGCCACGACATCCTCGGGTACATGCCCGTGCAGGGCTTGGCCCGCGACCACTCCCGCGATTCCGGCCTCGGCCAGCATGCCGACGTATCGATCCGAATCCGTGGCGTCCTGCCGCCACACCAATCCGGTGCACACCAGCGCGCCCGCGGTCACGAACGGCCGTGGGTCGGGCATATCGGTGGCGCAGACCCGAGCGACCGGTCGCTCCAGTTCCGCCGTATCCCCGTGCAGCAGTCGCATACGCAACTGCGGCGCGTCGAGAATGTCCCGCACCAGCACGGCGCACCTCCCGTGATCGGTCCGAATGTCCGCCACGCTAGAACGCCGGTATTTCCGCCCCGTTTCATCCATGCGGCGTCCGCCGCACAGCCCCTCGGTAGGGTGGACCGAATGAGTCGGCGCATCCCAGTCCTGATCGTGGCCGGATTCCTGGGCGCCGGCAAAACCACCCTGCTCAACCGCCTGCTGCGCAGTCGCGAGCTGCGTATCGGCGTGGTGGTCAACGACTTCGGCGCGGTGAATATCGACGCCATGCTGGTGGCCGGTCAGGTCGACGCCATGGTCTCGCTCGGCAACGGCTGCGTCTGCTGCGCGGTCGACGTCACCGAACTCGACGACCTCTTCGACCGCCTCGCCCACCCCAAACAACGCATAGACGTAATCGTCGTCGAGGCCAGCGGCCTGGCCGAACCCCGCAACCTCATCCGCATGGTCACCGCCAGCGACAACCCCCGCATCCGCTACGGCGGCCTCATCGAACTCGTAGACGCCGAACACTTCCCCGAATCCCGCACCCAACACCCCGAACTGGCCACCCACCTCCGCATGGCCGACCTCGTGGTCCTGAACAAATCCGACCGCGTAACCCCCGCAGCCCTGGCCGCCCTCCGCACCGAAATCACCGACCTGGTAGGCCAGGTCCCCGTCTACGCCACCACCCACGGCCACATAGACCCCGCCCTCCTCTTCGACATCCCCACCCGCGCCCCCGCCGACCTCCGCGCCCCCCAACAACTCAGCTTCGACGAACTCCTCCTGGAGGAAGCCGCCACCCACGACGGCAACGGCGAGTGCGGCAACGGATGTGGCGCCGGCCACGACCACCCCCACCTCCACGACGCCTACGAAACCGTCACCTTCACCACCCCCACCGACCTCAACCCCCGAGCCCTGATAGCCCTCCTGGAAGACCCACCCCCCGGCCTCTTCCGAGCCAAGGGCTTCCTGGCCTTCGCAGTCCCCGAAGACTCCCGAAAATTCCTCCTACACATGGTCGGCCGCCACATAACCATCGAACCCACCACCTGGTCCCGCCACGAACCCCGCACCACCACCCTCGTCCTCATAGGCCCCGGCCTAAACCCCGAAGCCCTAACCAAACGCCTCGAATCCACCATCCACACGGCCGACACCCCCCTCGACCCCCAATCCCTCCTCCCCATCTGGCGCTACGTACCCTCCACCGAGCCAATCCAATAGGCCAATCGAGATCACCAGGCACTCACCGTGGAGGCCACTCGCGATATGCCCCGGCCATTGCCTGGTGATCAATAGTCCAGTCGCGCACCTTGGGCGCGGAGGGCAGCGCGGATTCGTTCCAGGACCAGGCGGGGGCGTCGGCGCAGAAGGTCGGAGTTGACGCGGATTACGCGCCAGCCCAGGGCCTCCAGGTATGCGAAGCGGTCGATGTCTTTGGAGCGTTGAGCTGGATCGGTCCAGTGCTGAGTGCCGTCGTATTCGACGGCGACTCGCCAGCCCGCAGGGCCCCTGTCGGTCGGAGTCGAGGCTCGAAAGTCGTGTGCAACGGTGCCATTGCCCTATGCCCATGAATCTCCCCGTCATCCCGGCATGTTTGTGGCCGGGATCCGCACTTCGGCAAGGTCCGCGGGCGGGCATTCGGGGCGCGGGGGTTGGGTTAGCCGCAGGCGTTTACCCATTCGGAGAGGCCGTCGGTGAAGAGTTGGCGTTTCCAGATGGGGACTTCGTGTTTGATGCGGTCTACGAGGGTGGCGCAGGTGGTGAAGGCTTCCGCGCGGTGGGGGGCGGCTACCGCGACCGCTATGGCCAGGTCGCCTATGGCGAGGTGGCCTATGCGGTGGATGGCGGCTACGGGGAGGCCGGTGGATTCGGAGACTTCGGTGCAGACTCGGTGGAGGAATTTGTCTGCTTCGGGGTGGGCGGAGTATTCGAGGGTTGAGACCGGTTGGCCGCCATCGTGATTGCGGACGGTGCCGGTGAACAGGACTACCGCGCCGTGTTCGGGGCCGATCACCGCCTTCTCGACCTCGGTGGGGTCGAGGGGCTGGTCGCTGATTCGGGTGAGTGGGTCGCCGCCGCTACTCATGGCTGCCTCCTCCGGCCACCTGGGCCAGCAGATGTTCGAGAAGTTGGTCCAGGACCGCGATTCCGTCTTCGACGCCACCGGGGGAGCCGGGCAGGTTGACGATTACGGTGCGGCCGGAGAGCCCGGCTACGCCGCGGCTCAGGGCTGCCAGGGGGAAATTCGCGGTGCCGCGCTGGCGGATGGATTCGGCTACGCCGGGGAGTTCGCGGTCCAGCACGGCCAGCGTCGCCTCGGGGGTGGCGTCGGTGGGAGAGGCTCCGGTGCCGCCGGTGCTGATCACCAGCGCCGGTTCCGATGCCAGCGCCTCGGACAAGCCGTAGGCGATATCGGCGTCCGCGTAAACGAGCGGCCCTCGCACCGAGAAGCCTTGATCACCAAGCCATTTCGTTAGCACTGGACCGGTGGTATCCACCCGCGAGCCCGCTGCGACGCCGGTCGAGGCCACCAGCACGACCGCTGACTGCCCACGGCCGAATACCGGTGTCGGCGTGAGATGTGGAGCCGCCCCGGAATCCGCGCCCTGCTCGGCCGCGTGCTCGTGCGAATGATGCTGATGCGCACCATGATGCGTAGCGGCCTGCGCGCTCTGGGCGGCCATGTGCGGCTCCGCACCGGAGGAGTGCGCTGGAGCCTCGGCGTCTACCGCCGCATCGCTTACGCGATGTGTTGTGCTGTGCGCCGCGTCGGTCGTGTGCGCTGCCGCATCGGCCGGTCGGTCCGCTGCTTCGGCACTCTCCCCGGTCTGCTGCTCGCGGACCCAATGTCCGTGCTTGCCACCGTCTTTGGTGAGTAGCCGGACCGCGTGCAGGGAGGCGGCGGGGTCGACGGCTTTGATCATGTCGTGCAGGGTGAGTCCGGCGACGGCGACCGCGGTGAGGGCTTCCATTTCGACGCCGGTGGGGCCCTTGGTCTTGGCGATCGCCTCGATGGTGATGGTGGTGTCGGTGTACCCGAAGCTCACATTCACCGAGGACAGGGCCAGTTGATGGCAGAGCGGGATCAGCTCGGAGGTCTTCTTCGCGCCATTGATTCCGGCCAGCCGGGCGGTGGTCAGTACATCGGCTTTGGGCATGCCGTCGGCGCGTACCAGGCGGATCACCTCGGCGGTGGTGTGCAGCTCACCGGCCGCGACGGCCACTCGCGCGGTGTCGGCCTTGGCGCTCACATCGACCATGCGAGCGCGGCCTTCGCGATCGACGTGGGACAACTCACTCATGCCTCAAGCCTTGCACAGCCGTCTGCGCCGCAACACCAGAGGGCAGCACAGATCCGGCCCCACCGGCGGCGGTTCATCCGGTCGGATCTACAGGGGCCAGGTGCGGACAACGGTTCCGGCGGCGACCTCGACGGCCTCGGCGGGAATATCGATGAGCACATCGGCCTGGGCCATGTTGGCGATCAGATGAGACCCCTGCCCGGCCAGAGGTTGCACGCCCGCGGGGGTCAGTTTGCCGCGCAACAGTTGTCGCCTGCCCTTGGGCGAGCGGAGCGAATCCACCAGGGGGAGTTCGGAACTCGTGATAGCCGGCAGCCCGGAGAGCTCGCGCAGGATCGGCCGCGCGAACATATCGAACGACACCATGGTGCTGACCGGATTACCGGGGAAGTTCAGGACGGGCGTCCCGTCGACGATGGTGATGCCCTGCGGCCCACCGGGTTGCATTGCGACATGGCCGAATTCGCCGCCGAGGGTGGACAGCACCTCCTTCACGACTTCGAAGTCGCCCATCGACACCCCGCCGGAGGTGAAGACCACATCGGCCGCGGCGACGGCCTCGTCGAGCCGGCCGCGGAATTCGCGATGGTCGTCGGTCGAGTGGGCAATGGACACCACCTCGACCCCGTTCTCGGTGAGCGCGGCGGCCAGCGCCAGCCCGTTCGAGTTGTAGATCTGCCCCGGGAGCAGCGGCAGTCCGGCTCGAACCAGCTCGTCACCGGTGGTGATGACCGCCGCCCGCACCCGCCGGTACACCGGCAGCTCCGGAAATCCGACTGCCGCGAGTGCGGCAATATGTCGTGGCTTCAGCAATGTCCCCGCTGCCGCCAGCAACTGTCCGGTGCGCACATCGGTTCCGGCTTCGCGTACGAAATCGCCTGCGCCCCGGCTCCTTTCGATGGTCACCGAGGCGCCGTCCGAGGTGGTGTGCTCGACCGGCACGACGCAGTCCGCGCCTGCCGGAATCGGTGCTCCCGTCATGACTTTCACCGCACCGCCGGCGGGCAGTATTGCGGCCCCGGTGTTTCCGGCCGCGACCACCCCGCCCAAGGGCAGCGTGACCGGCACGACAGTCACCGATTCCGCCCGCACCGCGTACCCGTCCATGGATGAGTTCCGGAATACCGGCAGATCCAGGGGGGAGTACATATCGGCGCCGAGCCGCCGTCCGAGCGCCTGCGCCATCGGTACCGCCTCGGTCTCGCGTGCGGCCAGCGGTCGCAGCAGATCTTCGATGCGTTGCCGGTGGTCGTCGACGGAACGGGCCGGGGCCAGTGCATGCCGGGAACTCATGCCGGTGAGCCTATACGCGAGCCCGATGTGGAGAACCCTGGTCGACGAACCGCCCGGGGGGTTGCGCGGCCGGACATAATGGTCGAATGACCGTGGTCGCTATGGGGATGCCCGCAGTACGAACCGGGCTGCCCTCTCTCGACGGCCGTCCGGACACTCCGTATCTCCTGGATCGGTTCGGCCGCACCGCACGTGACCTGCGAGTATCCATTACCGAGAAGTGTTCGCTGCGCTGCACGTACTGCATGCCGGAGGAGGGTTTGCCGCCCATTCCGGTCGATGAACTGCTCACCGCCGACGAGATCGTGCGCCTGGTCGCGCTGGCTGTTCGAGAACTCGGCGTGCACGAGGTGCGCTTCACCGGCGGCGAACCGCTCATGCGCCGTGACCTGGAGAAAATCATCGCCGGTTGCCGCGCCGAACTACCGGATACGCCGCTGGCCATGACCACCAATGGCGTCGGCCTCGAACATCGCGCGAGCAAGCTCGTGGCAGCCGGGCTCAATCGCATCAATGTCTCCCTCGATACCGTCGATCGGGAGGGTTTCGCCAAGCTCACCCGCCGTGATCGACTCGAGTCGGTTTTCGCCGGAATCCGCGCGGCCAAGAGTGCCGGACTCACCCCGATCAAGGTCAATGCCGTGCTCATGCGCGAGACCCTGGCCGGCGCCGCCGATCTACTGCGCTGGTGTATCGACGAGGGCTGCGAACTCCGCTTCATCGAGGAGATGCCCCTGGATGCCGATCACGAGTGGGCGCGCGCGAATATGATCACCGCCGCCGAACTCCTGGACGTGCTCGGAACCCGTTTCACCCTTACCGAATTCGGCCGCGACGATCCGTCCGCGCCCGCCGAACGCTGGCAGGTGGACGGCGGTCCCGCGACCGTCGGCATTATCGCCTCGGTGACCCGCAGCTTCTGTTCGGATTGCGATCGCACCCGCCTCACCGCGGACGGCCGTCTACGCTCATGCCTGTTCAGTGATCAGGAGTACGACATTCGCGCGGCCCTGCGCTCGCATGCCTCGGATGCCGAGATCGCCACGCTGTGGCGCGGTGCCATGTGGAACAAATCGGCCGGGCACGGTATCGATGCCGCCGGCTTCGTCCCGCCCGCACGAACGATGGGAGCCATCGGTGGTTGAGGTTCGCTATTTCGCCGCGATAGCCGATGCGGTCGGCAAGCCGAGCGAACAGTTGGACCTACCGTCCGGTGCGACCGTCGGCGATCTGCGCAGCACACTCACGCAAACCTACGGCGAGAAGCTGGAGCCGATGCTCAAGGTCTGCGCGTACCTCATCGGCGATGAACTCACCCGCGACGCCTCGACGGTGCTGACTCCCCGCGTTGACGTGCTGCCCCCGTTTGCCGGCGGCTGATCCCCGCACCCTCCAACCCCGAACAGGTCACCTGAACAGCAAAAAGGTTGGTAACGACATGTTCGCTCTCCCGATATCCGGACTGTCCAGTCCCTCTGATCGGGAGGTGTCGCCGTGGCGCGACTGTTGCCCGCTCTACTGCTCGGCGCATTCCTGCTCGCCGCAGCAGCCCTGGCCAATGGCAGCGCAGTGACCTCACTGCACTGTAAGCAAGAGCTGTACCACCTCCCCGTGCCTTCGGTGTATCGCTGAAATGCCGCCGCTCCCAACATAAAATCGCGCCCGCTGCACGTTGGTGCAGCGGGCGCGGTGGGCGGGACTACTGATTTCGTGAGTTCGGGGTAACTCCCGGGGTACGCCCAGAATGGTTGTGGCACCTGACCGCCGGTACGCGTGCATGACGGTGAACGGCACTCAGCCGTGCGCTGAAGTCGCGGAGAGGCGGGCCGGCTACTTCCACCAGGTATCGAGCGGGGTCACCGGAACCGCGCGCTTATGGCGGGTGTTCTGGAAGATCGACTCCACCCTCTCGGAGACCTCCGGCTCGACATCCAAGCCCTCGAGGTAGTCGTCGATCTGGGAGTACTTGAGCCCCAAGGCTTCCTCGTCGGGGAGGGAGGGGCGGTCGTCCTCGAGGTCGGCGGTGGGGACCTTCTGCCAGACGCTCGGCGGTGCGCCGAGTTCCTGCAGCAGTGCCGCGCCCTGGCGCTTGGTCAGTCCGGTGAGCGGGGTGATGTCGACCCCGCCGTCGCCGAATTTGGTGAAGAAGCCGGTGACCGCCTCGGCGGCGTGATCGGTGCCGACGACGAGCAGGTTCAGCTGTCCGGCGACCGCGTACTGCAGCACCATGCGTTCGCGGGCTTTGATATTGCCGCGCACGAAGTCTCGCAGTCGAGTGGCTCCGCCGAGCAGTTCGTCGATGCCGTAGGCGGCCTCTTCGGCGGCGGCGTCGGCGCTGGGCTTGACGTTCACGGTGACCGACCGGTCGGGCTTGATGAAACGCAGTGCGATCTGCGCGTCCTGCTCATCGGACTGCTTGCCGTAGGGCAGTCGCACGCCGACGAAGGTGGCCTCGCGGCCCTCGGCGCGCAGCTCTTCGGCGGCGAGCTGGCAGAGGCGGCCGGTCAGGGTGGAGTCCTGGCCGCCGCTGATACCTAGGACGAAACCCTGTGTGGGCGTGGAGCGCAGATAGTCCTTGAGGAAGTCGATGCGCCGCCGCACTTCGGTTTTCGGTTCGATGTTCGGCAATACGCCGAGTTCGGCGATGATCGCTTCGCGCAGGTCTCCCATGCGCTCACTCTACTGTGCGGTTGTCGTCCGGGTGCCGCGCGTCCGTGGCCGGAACGATTCGGCGCACCAACGCTTCCCAGTTGTCGCCGACCTGCTCGAGAGTGAAGCCGAGTCGCCGAATCTGATGCAGTACCAGCGCTGCTCCCAGCGGAGCCAGCAGCGCGTCGGCCAGCAGTGCTATATCGCCGGGAGTTCCGGCCTGGCGCAACAGGATCGAGACGTGCGTCTTGGTGAGGTTGTACGGTGCGCCGCCGTAGTGGCTGGAGTTGTCGGTGGCCGCGCGCCGTACATCGCCCTCGATTTCGGTGAAGGCCAGCCGGGCTCGGCCGTAGGCGCACAGTCGCTCCAGCGGCGGTGCGCCGGGACCCAGTGGCGGTGGCCCGAACATGTACGCGGCCTGCAGCTTTCGATCCGATTCATCGAGTAGCGCATACATGAGTCCGGCGCGATTGCCGAAGCGGCGGAAGACCGTGCCCTTGCCGACGCCGGCCTGTTTGGCGACGGCGTCCATGGTGAGCGCGTCCGCGCCGCCGGTGCGCACCAGCTCGGCTGCCGCGTCCAGCAACAGTTTTCGATTGCGGGCGGCGTCCGCGCGTTCGGCGGGCTCGCTGTCGATGATCGGCAGCGCGGGTCCGATGCCGATCACGCCGATGGGTATTTCCGCGCCCGTGCCGGGTGCTTTGCCCGATGTCACAGTGGACCTCTTAATCGCCGGGATGAAAGTGGACCGTGGTCCGGTTAAATGCTACCGTAAGCGCCGCCGAGCGCCAGAGAGCGGGGCCTTTTGCTTTCCCGGATTCGAATGCGGTGTCGCAGGTCACGGTCTCGCGCGGCAATGTCGGGAATGGAAGCGGACCATAGTCCGGTTACTCTCGTGAAACTACCGCCACCGGATCAGCACCCGCAGGAGTGAACACCATGTCGCAGACTCGCATTCTCGCCCTCGTCGGCAGCCTCCGCGCCGCCTCCATCAACCGTCGACTCGCCGAGGCCGCCGCGCGCACCGCACCCGAGGGCGTCGAGATCGCCATCTACGAGGGCCTCGCCGATATCCCCTTCTACAACGAGGATCTCGATGTAGAAGGTGAAGTCCCGGCCGCCGCAGTTGCCCTGCGCGAGGCCGTCGCCGCCGCCGACGCGGTCCTGCTGGTGACCCCCGAATACAACGGCACCTTGCCCGCCGTCCTGAAGAACGCCATCGACTGGGCCTCGCGCCCGTACGGCGCCGGCGCGCTCAAGGATGAGGAAGTGGCCGTGATCAGCGCGTCCATCAGCGCCAATGCCGCCAAATGGTCGCATGCCGACGCCGTCAAGGCCCTCGGTGTGGCGGGCGCGAAGGTGGTCGAGGAGGCTTCGCTCAACTTCGGCACCATCGGGCAGCGCTTCGTCGAGACGCACCCGGCCGACGATGCCGAGGCGCTCACCCAGCTGGCCGCCACGGTGCGCCTGCTGGCCGAGTCGGTCGTCAAGGCAAACGTCTGAACGGCACTTCTCCGGCAACAAATAGAAGACTCCGGCGGTAGTCGCTGAATCCCGCGCTAGGCCACGGCTTTTCAGCCGTGGCCTAGCGCAATTCGGTGGGCTTCTGGGTTAACTTCAGCTCATGAAGCTATCGAGTGGCAACTCGTCCTGGAGCCGGTATTTCCTGACCGCCGCACTGGCAGTCTCCGCCACCGCGGCCGTGGTCACCGCGGGCGAAGCCGCCGCCGAATCGAATGTCAGCCTCTATCTGGGCAATTGGGCCGGATACGTGGTGAAGGGCGATTTCCGCGAGGTCAGCGCCACCTGGACGCAGCCCGAGATCTCCTGCCTCAATGAGGGCACGCTGCAGCGGGTCGTGCCCTGGGTCGGATTGAACGGCGCGAGCGACCTCAATGGTCAGGTGGCACTGCCGCTCATGCAGACGGGTGTCGAATCCCTGTGTGCGAGTGACGCTGCCTTCTATGCCGCGCTGCCGGGTCTGCTGTTCGAGAACATCGCCGCGGGGCTGGCCTATACCGATCTGCGACTCTCGGGGCTGGTCATGCATGCCGGTGATCGGGTCTCCAATGCCATCAGCGGCACGATGGACGGGATCTGCGCGACGGGTGTCCTCGGTGGCGTGTGTACTCCCGAAAAGGATGTCGACGCGTGGTGGGAGGGCTACCCCGCACCGCCGGTGACCTATGACGATGTCGAGGTGCGTCCCGGTGACACCATGCACTCGTCGGTGGCCTGGGACGGCCACAACTACGTGATGACGCTGGAGAACCGGACCGCGAATTGGACGCGCACCACGGTGCGGCCCTCCGATGTGCCCGCGCGCACCGCCGAGATCGTCCTCGAGGGTCACCTCGATGCCGCGCTCCCGGGTTTCGCGCCGATCACCTTCACCGATATCCAGATCGACGGCAAACCGCTCTCGGCCTACAACGCCCAGACCTACGGCATCGCCGCGACCAATCGGCTGCTCGCTCCCGGTCCGGTGGACGGCTCCAGCTTCACCATCGGCTGAGCCGTACTGCGACACGCCGGAGGGCTGACCGATTTCGGAGGTTTCGTACCTCCGCGCACCCCCTCCGCCGGACCTCGAAACCGCACTTCGGCCGTGACCCGTGTGGCTCGCGGGAAGCGTGTTCATCAGCGTGAACAGTGTGTTTGCCGGAAGTGTGCTGTATGCCGAAATTGTGATCTGCGCCTCACTTGTGCCGGGTTGCGAATCGAGCGTCCTGGTACTTCGTTCATATGAATTTCATCTTTGTGAGTCGCAACATGTCGTGTTGGATGAATCTGTCTGCCACTAGGTGTAGTGTCTTGGGAGCTGGAAAGGCGTGCGGCGAGACCCTCGAAGGGAGCTGCGCGACCAGGGATTTCGATCCCGCGTCCAGGGGTTTGCGCACTTACAACATGGTTCTTGTTTCAGCCGTGCACTGCATACGGATCGAAGGCAAGGAGAAGGGGAGATACCAATGACCATCACCGTTTACACCAAGCCAGCTTGTGTCCAGTGCAACGCCACGTACCGAGCCCTCGACAAGGCCGGCGTCGCGTACGACGTCATCGATATCTCCGAGAACCCGGAGGCCCGCGACTACGTGATGGCACTGGGTTACCTTCAGGCTCCCGTCATCGTCGCCGGTGACGCGCACTGGTCCGGCTTCCGCCCGGATCGCATCAAGGCGCTCGCCGAATCCGTCGCCGTCGCCTAGCGGGCCGGAGCATCTGACTACGGATCAGAGGCTCCCGCGGGTCGACCGGGACGAGAGGAGTTGAGATGACCGAGTTGTCCACGCGGACAACGAATCTGGTCTACTTCTCCAGCGCATCGGAGAACACGCACCGCTTCGTGGAACGGCTGGGTATCCCCGCCGTTCGCATACCGCTTCATACCGCCGATTCACTGCGAGTCGACGAACCCTACGTGCTGATCGTCCCCACCTACGGTGGCGGTCGGCATGTACTGGGTGGTGAGCGATCCGATAAGGATTTCGTCCCCCGTCAGGTGGCCAAATTCCTCAATGATCCCCACAACCGCGCGCTGCTGCGCGGCGTCATCGCGGCCGGCAATACGAACTTCGGTGATACGTACTGCTTTGCGGGCGAAGTGATTTCGCGCAAAACCGGAGTGCCGTACCTGTATCGCTTCGAACTCATGGGAACTGCTGAGGACGTCGAGCGCGTCCGAGAGGGATTGGAATCGTTTTGGCAACGACAACCGCACCGGTCGGAAAGACTGCCCGCGTAGAACGCCCCGTGAGCGGCGAGTCCACCGCGGGACTGGACTATCACGCGCTGAACGCGATGCTGAATCTGTACGGCCCGAACGGTGAGATCCAGTTCGACAAGGACCGCGAGGCCGCGCACCAGTACTTCCTGCAGCACGTCAACCAGAACACGGTCTTCTTCCACAACCTGCGCGAGAAGCTCGACTACCTGGTCAAGGAAAACTATTACGAGACAGAGGTTCTCGACCAGTACAGCTTCGACTTCACCAAGAAGCTGTTCAAGCAGGCGTACGGCAAGAAGTTCCGTTTCCCGACCTTCCTCGGCGCGTTCAAGTACTACACCTCGTACACGCTCAAGACGTTCGACGGTCAGCGTTACCTGGAGCGCTTCGAGGATCGCGTGTGCATGGTGGCGCTGACCCTGGCCGCCGGTGACGAAACCCTCGCGCAGGAACTGGTCGAGGAGATCATGGCCGGGCGTTTCCAGCCCGCCACCCCGACCTTCCTGAACTCGGGCAAGAAGCAGCGCGGTGAGCCGGTGTCCTGCTTCCTGCTGCGTATCGAAGACAATATGGAGTCCATCGGGCGCTCCATCAACTCCGCGCTGCAGCTGTCCAAGCGCGGCGGCGGTGTTGCCTTGCTGCTCAGCAATATTCGTGAGACCGGTGCGCCGATCAAGAAGATCGAGAACCAGTCCTCGGGTGTCATTCCGATCATGAAGCTGCTGGAGGATTCGTTCTCCTACGCGAACCAGCTGGGTGCGCGTCAGGGTGCGGGCGCGGTGTACCTGCAGGCGCATCACCCGGACATCTACCGTTTCCTGGACACCAAGCGGGAGAACGCGGACGAGAAGATCCGCATCAAGACGCTGTCCCTCGGTGTGGTCATTCCGGACATCACGTTCGAGCTGGCGAAGAAGAACGAGGACATGTACCTCTTCTCGCCGTACGACGTGGAGCGCATCTACGGGGTGCCGTTCGCGGATATCAATATCACCGAGAAGTACTACGAGATGGTCGACGACGGGCGAATTCGCAAGTCCAAGATCAAGGCTCGCGAGTTCTTCCAGACCATTGCCGAGCTGCAGTTCGAATCCGGCTACCCGTACATCATGTACGAGGACACGGTGAACCGGGCGAACCCGATCAAGGGCAAGATCACCCACTCGAACCTGTGCTCGGAGATCCTGCAGGTTTCGACGCCGTCGCTGTACAACGATGACCTGACCTACTCCAAGGTGGGCAAGGACATTTCGTGCAATCTGGGTTCGCTGAATATCGCCAAGACGATGGATTCGGCGGATCTGGCCAAGACGGTCGAGACCTCGATTCGGGCGCTCACCGCGGTGTCGGATCAGACGCACATCTACTCGGTGCCGTCAATTGAGCAGGGCAACAACGAGTCTCACGCCATCGGCCTGGGGCAGATGAACCTGCACGGCTACCTGGCTCGTGAGCGCGTGCACTACGGCTCCGAAGAGGGCGTCGACTTCACGAACATCTACTTCTATACGATCGCCTACCACGCGGTCCGCGCCTCGAACCTGATCGCCAAGGAGCGCGGCACGTACTTCGGTGGCTTCCCGGAGTCCAAGTACGCCTCGGGCGAGTACTTCGACAAGTACACCGATCGGGTGTGGGAGCCCGCGACCGCGCGGGTGCGGGAGATCTTCGCCGAGGCCGGCGTGCACATCCCCACCCAGGAGGATTGGCGCGAGCTGAAGGCGTCGGTCATGGAGTACGGCATCTACAACCAGAACCTGCAGGCCGTCCCCCCGACCGGTTCCATCTCCTACATCAACCACTCCACCAGCTCGATCCACCCGATCGCCTCGAAGATCGAGATCCGTAAGGAAGGCAAGATCGGCCGCGTCTACTACCCGGCCCCCTACCTGACGAACGACAATCTCGACTACTTCCAGGACGCCTACGACATCGGCTTCGAAAAGGTCATCGACACCTACGCCGCCGCCACCCAGCACGTGGACCAGGGCCTGTCCCTCACCCTCTTCTTCAAAGACAGCGCGACCACCCGCGACGTCAACCGCGCCCAGATCTACGCCTGGCGCAAGGGCATCAAAACCCTCTACTACATCCGCATCCGCCAAATGGCTTTGGAGGGAACCGAAGTCGAGGGCTGCGTAAGCTGCATGCTCTGACCCACTGACCACAACGAGGGCGCTCCCGGTACGAAACCGGAAGCGCCCTCGTTGTTTTCGCTGCCCTTGCGATGGGTGAGTCGGCGGACTACTCGGTCGCTCTGGGGTGACCACAGCTCGCATCCATGGTCCAAACAATCCTTTTCAGAAGTCTGTGGGGTTTGATTGTCAGCCGGGTTGGGTCCAATCATGCCGGTCTATGTGATTTCCGGGACCGAAATGACTGATGGGCAGGGCGTTTTCGCGGCGCCGACGCGCAGGTGTGCCGTGGCCGGTGCCGGAGCTTGGGGCGCTCGCATTGTGAGGTCTCCAGAACCTCGCGCGCACCGATGTGCTCGGCCCGTCACCGTGGATACGCTCGCCTCGGTCACGGCATCGGATATCAAGATGCTGGGCGGTCGATGCTGTGATCGGAAATCACACCGGGACAAGGGTTTTGGAGGTGAGGTCGGGTCCTTCCTGCCCTTGAAAAGGACCGCTGAGCAAATCGACAACGGAACACCGGCGCGGCCGTGCCGCATACAGCCGGAGATCCACCCGTCGAGCGGTGCAACCTCGCAGTCGCTCGGCGGGTTTCCGTGATCGGAATTCGGGCATGCGGGGACCGTGAGCAGAACCGCAGTGCGACAGGAATCAGCAGTACGCAACGGACACGCAGGGGCAGTGGTGCGGCGGGTGGGTGTCGGGGTGGCTGCCGCGCTGACTCTGGCGGCGGGTCTACCGGGCGCGACGGCCGTCAGATCTGCGACCAAGCCGATCACGTTGCAGTCCAGCGTGATCGGTGCCGAGTCGATCGGTCCGCGGTGGGAGCGCGTCTCCGTCGAGTCCGAGTCCATGGGCCGCGCCGTCGCGGTGGATGTATTGCACGGCTCCGGTCAGGGCCCGCGTCCGACCCTCTATCTACTGGATGGCGTTGACGCCGAACAGGTTTCGGATTGGCTGACCAAGGGCGGTGCGGCCGAATTCTTCGCCGACAAACCGGTCGATGTGGTGCTGTCGTCGGGCGGTACGGGGAGTATGTACAGCGATTGGCAGCGCCCCGATGCCGTGCTGGGCTGGAATCGCTGGGAGACCTTCCTGACCTCGGAGCTACCCGGCGCCATCGAGCCGTATCTGAATTCGAACGGCCGGCGCGCCGTCGCGGGCGTCTCCATGGGCGCGCAGGGCGCGATGATGCTGGCGCACCGCCACCCCGGCTTCTACAAAGCCGTCGCTGGAATGAGCGGTTGCTACTCCACACTCGATGACACCGGCGCGGCCGTCACCACTCTCACTGTGGCATCCCGGGGTGGCGATGTAGTGAATCTATGGGGCCCGCCGGGCACCCGCGATTGGCGTACCCACGACAGCACGCTGGGCGCGGAAGCCTTGCGCGGCATGGTTATTCACCTCTCCGCCGCCACCGGCCTACCGACGGTCCCGGATCTGACGCAGCTGGCCCGCGCCGCCGATCCGATCACGGCGCTGCGTGCGGCGGGTGGCGGTATCGCATTGGAGGCGGGCGCGCGCCTGTGCACCGAGCAGTTCGCGAAACACCTGAGCGACTTGGGAATTCCCACCACCGTCTACTACGAGGACGCCGGTATACACGGTTGGGCGGATTTCACCACCCAACTCGCACCGGCCTGGCAGACCCTGGCGACCGCGCTGGTGCCGCAGCCCGTTTCGCGGTAGTCGCCGCGGGCCCGGGCGAATGTGCTCACCCCGCCCGATAGGTACGTGCCACCAAGGCCGACCGCAAGTACCACAATCCCGCGGCCTGGGTCGGATCGAAGCCCGTCAACTGTCCGATCCGTTTCAGCCGGTAATCCACGGTATTGGTGTGCACGTGCAGGATTCGCGCCGTCCGCTGCCGATTCAGATTATTGCTGATATGCGTGCGCAGCGTCTCGAGCAGTTCGGAGTGCAGGTCCAGGGGATCGAGCACCGAGCCGAGATGATCGCGCCCCGGCCCCGGCCGGGTGAGCTGATACTCCAGGGCCAGTTCGTCGAAGCGGAACAGTCCGCGCGTCAAGCGCAGCCGGTGCACGATATCGAGGAGTTCATGCGCCTGATCGGCGGCATCCGGAATCCCCTGCGGCGTAGCCGAGATCATGGTCGCCGCGATGGGTACCCGTGCCGCCCGCGATAGTCGCTCGATCAGTTCGTCGAGTTGATCGTCGGCGAGCGCGCAGCCCGGCACCAGAATCGTCCCGCCGTCCACGCTGAGCAGTGACAGCACCTTGGCGGTGTATCCGGTGGCGAGCTCGGCCTGTAGTCGCCGCAGTTTGCGCCGCGCCACCACCGCGCCCTCCACGGTCGGCGAATGCTCCTCCGGATGCTCCGGAATCGATACCGCCAGTACGTAATACGATTCGGCGATCTCGATACCGCATTCGCGGGCCATGGTCGAGGTGCTGTGCCCGCCGAGCAGCGCCGAGCTGAGCGTATGCACCGCGGTGTGATGTTCGCTCACCACCGATCGCAGTTCCCGGACATACGCCAGCGATACCGCGCAGGTCATCCGTTCCAGCAACTCCACCACCATGGCGGCGCCGCCCAGGATGTTGTCCATATCCGCGGCGGCGATCACCAGTTCGGCGCCTCCGTCCGGATTGTCCTGCCGCAAATGCCGGGACATGGCATTGCCCATCACCAGATCGGACCCGATCTTGAAGCCCTCGTGGATGGCGCGGTGAATGGTGTCGATGGGGATGCCCTCGCGCGCCCACTGCCCGGCGGCCTCCTCGAGTCGTTTGGTCTTCTCCGGCAGGTCCTTCCCATCCAGCATGCCCACGGCCAACTCGAGGCACATGCGGGTGATGGCGGTGACATCCCCGTGCAGGGCGTCGCCGGGCAGGGTTCCGCACGGTGCGACGGTTTCCATGAAGTGCCCGACCATATGCCGGGCCAACGGTCCGACGTCCTGTAATGGCGAGGACATCGGGGTGCCGGAGATAATGAGTCCGGCGCGGGCCGGAATTTCGACGGCCATCGGCGCTCCTTCCACCCACCGGGGGCAGGCCCTCCGGTAACGAAACGCTAACGCACGGCGGGCCGGAGAGGGTGAAGTTGGTGGCTCGCTGTGAAGGCGCGCAATGTGAGGCCCCTCATTCGGTGATATCTCACAAGAACCTGCGCGACCCTCGCTCAGCCCAGGTGCGCGGTCTCGTTGTATCCGGCGCGCACGAGTCGCGATCCCGATCGCTCCCAGCGACTGATCGAGGCATTGCGGATCTGGTTCTTCTCGATGGCCAGTATGGCGTTCTCGTCGAGATTGTCGAGCACATACCGCATCATCACCACGACGATGTCATGCGCGAAAACCAGTACGTGCCCGTCCAATTCGGGCAGCAACGTCCGCAATCGCAGTGCGACATCGGTCCACGATTCCCCACCCGGCGGCCGATAGTAGAACCGCCCCAGCCGTTCCCGCCGCGCGAGCTCCTCGGGATAGCGCCGCCTCCACCCCAATTCGGTGAGCCCGTGCAAACTCCCGATATCCCGATCCCGCAACCGCTCATCCACCCGAGACGCCGATACGGTCGTCCCGCGCAGCGCGATATCGGCGGTCTCCCGGGCACGCAGATACGGCGAACACCACACCGTCCACCGCCGCTCGGGCCGTCCGGCGAGCCACGCGCCCACCGCCCCCGCCTGCCGCCGCCCCAACTCGGTCAGCGGCGAATCGGGATCTCTTGTACCGCTGTCGAATACCTCCGACTCGGCGAGCGCCGCCCGCGCCGCCGCGGCATTCCCGGCGCTCTCGCCGTGCCGCACCATTGTGAGTGATTCCAGAGCCATGGGACGCCCAGATTACCCCGAGCGGCCCGCTACCGCAGCAAATCTCTTTACCGCTGCTAATGTGATCTGAAAGTTGAAGTGATTGATCGGCCGTGAAGTATGGGGCAGCGGTAAAGGATTGGGCTTCACCCGCAACGGCACGCACGCCGAACTGCTCACCATCGCCGCGGACGGCATAGCGCTCAAACCCGCCAATCTCTCGTTCGAGCAGGCCGCCGCGTGCGGTGTCCCGTACCTCACCGCGCTCGAGGCACTCGACCGCGCCGCGGTGACCTCCGGCACCCGCCGACGGCCATGCCCACGTTCCGGTGCTGGACCTGTACCGTCGCGGGGCCGACATCATCGGCGTCAATTCGCTACTGCACGATGTGGTCGCCAGCGCGGCCGCACTCGAGAAACTGCGCCGTGCCTTCGAATGCGGCGAACTACCCGTCCCCGATCCGGCGGTGTCGCGCCCCTTGGAGGACGCGGTAGCGGTCTATCGAGATCTGAACGACGGTATCGCGAGCAAATTCGTTCTCGTGAACCCCAATTGAGCCCCTCCTGGTTACATTCGTGACCCGGTCGGCGTGCCCGCGGTGAGGTCCGCGGGCGGCAGCCAGAGGGTGGCTATGGTGCCGCCGCCGACCGCGGGTTCGATGGAGGCGTTGCCGCCGTGGGCCTGGGCGACCCAGGCGACCAGGGCCAGGCCGATGCCATTGCGGCCGGTGCGGCCCGCCGAGCCGCGGTTGAAGGGGCTGGCGGACATGACGGGGTCTACGCCGGGGCCGTGGTCGCGCACGCTCACCCGGCCCTCGGCGATATGGACCTCGACGGGGGCGGAGCGGTTCACCGCGCCGTGGGTGAGGCCGTTCTCCAGCATGTTTCGGATGGCCAGGCCCAGTAGTTGGGGGTCACCGACGACCACCGAGGGGTGGGCGGTGACGAGGATGCGCTCATCGGCGGCCTCCTCGGCCACCGCTTCGGCGAGTTGGTCCAGGCGCAGCATGGTGCGTTCGGGCTCGGCTATGCCCGTTTGCATTCGGGCGCGCGCCAGCAGGCCGGTGACCAGGCGGGCCATCCGGTCGGCGAGGCGGCGGGCCTCGGCCAGGGTGTGCTGGACCTCATCGGGTTTCGGGCGGGATTCGGTGAGCAGCTTCAAAGTGGTCAGGGGCGTGCGCAATTCGTGTGCGGCATCGCCCAGGAACTGTTCGTGTTCGTCCAGCATGCGCAGCGCTTGACTCTGGCTGCGGCCCGACAGCAGATACGCGGCGGCGGTGGAGACCGCGATCAGCGCGAGGCCACCGATCGCCAACGCCCACAACAGCATTCGATGCTGATCCGGATTGTCCATGGATTGGTCGGCGGCCAGGATGACCACGATATTGTCCCAATCCGTCCAGTACACCGGCGTTCCCACCACGATCACCGACCGCCCGGTGATATCGGTGGAGGTGCGCCGCAGCGACTTGTACAGCGCGCCTTCGGAATTGTCCTCGACCTGCGTGGCCAGGGTGCTGATCTCACTGTCGGCCGGCATGAGTGAGCGCTGATAGGTATGCGACTGCTTCCACGGCTGACCCTGCTCGCGCACCAGCACCACCACCGCGGTGGAGCTCTGCGCCAGCTCGTCGTCTATCACCGTGGACAGGTCCAGCGCGTTCTTCTCATCGTGCTGAATGGCGCGCGCGAGCCCGGCCGCCACCTTCTCGACCTGCCGGTCGGCTTCGATGGCGCGCGAATGCGAATCGATGGTGGCGGCCACGAAACCCAGCACCAGCACCGCGGTCGCGGTGATGACGGTCACCAGCCCGGTCATCATCCAGCGCGCCCGGCGCAACCGCGCGACCGCTGGCGAACGATGCGAACTCATGCGGCCCCACCGATGAGAAACCCTGTGCCACGCACGGTTTCGATGACAGAGGGCTCGCCGAGCTTGCGGCGCAACTTCGCCACCACGGCGTCCACCACATTCGATGCGGGCTCGGCCATTTCGTCCCAGCAGCATTCGATGAGGTCGGTGCGGGTGACCACACTGCCGCGCCGGGTCGCCATGAGTTCGAGCACCGCGAACTCCTTCGGTGTCAGCGACAGCATGATGCCGCCGCGGGTGACCCGGCGCCGCATGAGGTCGATATCGATGTCCGCCACCGCTATTCGCGAGGCGGTGGGCTGTTCGCGCCGACGGCACAGCGCCCGCACCCGCATCACCAGTTCGGGGAGCGCGAAGGGTTTGGTCAGGTAGTCGTCCGCGCCCTGTTCGAATCCGGCGAGCCGATCATCGAGTCCGTCGCGGCCGGTGAGCATGAGCGCGGGCATGGTGTGCCCGGCGTGCCGGGCCCCGGCGACCAGGTCCAGGCCGTCGCCATCGGGCAGGCCGCGGTCCACGACCAGGCAGTCGTAGCGATTGATGGCGATCTTGAAGTCGGCGTCGGCGATGTCATAGGCGAAATCCACCGCGAACCCCGCCGACCGCAAACCATCGGTCACTTCTCGACTGAGTTGCTGATCGTCCTCCAACACCAAAACACGCACAGAGCCAGAGCGTAGGCCATGTCGAACGGCCGCCCAACGTATCCGGAGCGCCCATGACGGCGAAATGATCGGAAAATTATCAGCCGCCCATCTGCCTGTCACCCCACAATGTTCGACGTCCCGCCGCCTGTCATTCCGGCGTCCCGCCGACCATGACGTGCGGCCCTTGTCGTTCCGGCGCGCGGTCTCTGCCATTCCGGCATGCGGTCCCCGCGTCATCCCGACGTGTTCGTGGCCGGGATCCACCCCACCCGACCCTCTCACGGAATGGTCGGCGGGGTCGAGGCTGTCCTGTCAGCGTCCTTCGCGCCGTGAGGTGCTACACCGCGCGGGCGGGTCGCAGCTACTGCCTGTATTCTGCACATGGACTGCTTTTATGTCGTATGCGGGGGAATTCGAACCCGGTGCGGCAGGCGCACCCGCAAACGGCGGGTGAATCTATCGGTGTACGACGGCTTCGAGGAGGTGGGTCGCATGCGTAGCGAGCCCCCTAGTCGAAGGCCGCGCGGCGCCGCCCCCTCGTATTGCCGGTAGTTCTTCGCGGCGACGGGGTAGGTGCCTCGCGGTGTGACCTGGTGCTTCCATCCGTTCACCCCTGACTCGCCACTCGGCTGAGGTGTTCCGCCATGACGCAGACCGATCTGCCCGTCGTTCCGACGCTGCCCACTGTCCTCACGCTGCCCGCCCATACCGATGCGGGCGCCGATTCCCTTCGCGCGCAAGGTGATTCGCTGCGCGATATCGTCGACTGCCATCACCTGGCCGCGACCCTGGAGTGGCTGGACAATCATCCGCCGCACGTCATCGCCGATGAACTCGCGCGGATGGACGCCGTCGAGGCGGGCATGGCCTTCCGGCTGTTGGACAAGGATCGCGCCCTCGATGTGTTCGAGGAGCTCGAGCCCGTCGATCAGCAGCAGATCCTGACCGGTCTGCGCGATCAGAGCTTCCGCGATCTGGTCGAGGAGATGGATCCGGACGATCGCGCCCGCATGTTGCGCGAGGCTCCCGCCAAGGTCGCCAAGAAGGTGCTGGCCGGGCTGAGCCAGGAGGAGCGTCGGATGACGGCGTTGCTGCTGGGCTACCCCGAGGGTTCGGTCGGCTTCTATATGACACCGGAAGTTGTTGCGCTGCCGCGTAATCTGCCGGTCTCGGCCGCCTTGCAGACCGTGCGCACCAAGGGCTCGAACGCGGAGACCGTCTACACCCTGCCCGTGGTGGATGCGGGCCGCCGCCTGATCGGCGTGGTCGAACTGCGTGATCTGGTGCTCAGTTCGCCCGATGCCATGATCGCGGATCTCGTTGTCTCCGAACCGGTTTTCGCTCGCGCCACCGATTCGGCGGAGAAGGCGGCCCGGCTCATGCAGGGCGCGAACCTGATCAATCTGCCGGTGGTGGACAGCGAGGACCGACTGGTCGGCCTGCTCACCATCGATGACGCCATCGAGGTCATCGAGGCCGCCGACTCCGAGGATGTGGCGCGCCAGGCGGGCACCACCCCGTGGGCCGGTCACTATATGGCGGCCGGGGTATTCCAGCTGGCCCGCTACCGCGCGCTGTGGCTGATGCTGCTGCTGGTGGCGGCCACGCTCACGGTGACGGTGACGGATGTGTTCGAGGGAACCCTCGCGCAGGCAGCGCATCTGGCGCTGTTCATTCCACTGCTCATCGGCGCGGGCGGCAATGCGGGAGCGCAGGCGGCCACCACGTGTGTGCGTGCGCTGGCCGTTGGCGAGGTGCGTGTCTCGGACCTGTTCAAGGTGATCTGGCGCGAATGCCGGGTGGGCCTGCTGCTCGGGGCCATGCTGGCCGTGGTCGGCATGGTCATCGCCGCGCTCTTCGTGGGCGCGAAAATCGGTCTGGTGGTTGGTATTACGCTGATCATCATCTGCGGTTGGGCGGCCACCATCGGCGGCACCATGCCGCTGCTGGCCAAGAAGCTGCGCATCGATCCGGCTGTGATCTCGGCCCCGATGGTGACCACGCTGGTCGACGCGACCGGTCTGGTGATCTATTTCATGACCGCGAAACTGGTGCTCGGCATCTGATCAGCAACCACTTGAAGACACAAGGTCTTGTGATGGGCTTTCTTGTCCGGCACCAGTAGTAGTGTTCAAGGTAAGGAAGTCTGCAACGGGCCGGTGGGCTGGAGAGGGTGAGTGAACGGGCGTGAAACTGATCAGTCGGGTATCGGCGATCAACTGGAACCGTGTGCTGGACGAGAAGGACGCGGAGGTCTGGGATCGACTCACCGGCAACTTCTGGTTGCCGGAGAAGGTGCCGGTCTCCAATGACATTCCGTCGTGGGCCACGCTGACCCCCAGCGAGAAGCAGCTGACCATGCGGGTTTTCACCGGCCTGACCCTGCTGGACACCATCCAGGGCACGGTCGGCGCGGTCAGCCTCATTCCGGATGCGCTGACCCCGCACGAGGAAGCGGTCTACACCAATATCGCGTTCATGGAGTCCGTGCACGCGAAGAGCTACAGCCAGATCTTCTCCACGCTCTGCTCCTCCAAGGAGATCGACGAAGCCTTCCGCTGGTCCGAGGAGAATCGGAACCTGCAGCGCAAGGCCGAGATCGTGCTGGACTACTACAACGGTGAGGACCCGCTCAAGCGCAAGGTGGCCTCCACCCTGCTGGAGTCCTTCCTGTTCTACTCCGGCTTCTACCTGCCCATGCACTGGTCCTCGCGGGCCAAGCTCACCAATACCGCAGACATGATCCGCCTGATCATTCGCGATGAGGCCGTGCACGGCTACTACATCGGCTACAAGTTCCAGAAGGGCCTGGAGCTGATCTCGCAGGCCGAGCGCGATGAGCTCAAGGCGTACACCTTCGAGCTGCTGTTCGAGCTGTACGAGAACGAGGTCGAGTACACCCAGGATCTGTACGACGAGGTCGGTCTCACCGAGGACGTCAAGAAGTTCCTGCGCTACAACGCCAACAAGGCGCTGATGAACCTCGGCTACGAGGGCCTGTTCCCCAAGGACGAGTGCGATGTGAACCCGGCGATCCTGTCGGCATTGTCACCCAATGCCGATGAGAATCATGACTTCTTCTCCGGCTCGGGCTCCAGCTACGTCATCGGCAAGGCCGTGAACACCGAGGACGAGGACTGGGAGTTCTAATTCCCGCTCGCTGAAAAACGAAGCCCGGCAATCCGATTCACGGATGCCGGGCTTTCGTCTGTGGTCAGTGGCTTCGAAACTCAGTCCGACACATAGGAATTGAGCGACTTGCGCAGATCTTCGAGCAGCGCCCGCGCGGCGGTGATGCCCGAACCATGCCAAATGCTGTCCGCCACAGCGAATTCCCGACGATCGTTGACCGCGCTCAGCGACTTCCAGTCATCACCGTGCATGACCGATTCGGCGTACTTCTGGCCGTCCTTACCGTCGAACATCACATAGATGATGTCGCCCTCGACCTTGTCGCGATCGGCCTGCGCGCTCAGTCCCGGCACATCGAACGAGTCACCGCGCTGGGACTGCGGCCGCTGCACCCCGGCATCGGCGAGCACCAGTCCGGCGAAGCTGTTGTTGCCCTGCACCTGAATGCTCTTCGGATCGAACCGCAGCACCGACGCCTGGGACAGGCTGGCCGACACCGAGTTTCCGGCATCGCGGGCCGAGATCCGATATTCGTCCAGGGCCTTGGCCGCGGCGCTCTTGCGATCCAGGGCCGCGCCGTAGGTACTGAACTCGGCCTGCCAGCCGTTATCCGCACCCGCCAGCACTGTCGGCGCGATTCCCTTCAACGCGTCGTACTGCGCGCTGTCCGAGGCCGCGCCGAGAATCAAATCGGGTTTGAGCTCAGCCACTTTCGCCGCGTCCGGGCTGCCGACCATACCGACCGCCGGAATCAGGGAGATGCCCGTGCCCAGGTAGGAGGGTTGCGCGGTGGGCCCGGAAACCGTTGCCGCACCGACCACTCGCTCCCACAGACCCAGCGCGCACACGGCATCGAGGGCGGCGGTGGAGAGCACCACGACACGTTTCGGATCGGCGGGCACCTCACTGGTTCCCGCGGCATGGGTGACGGTGACCGTCCCCGAACTCGCGTCCGCGGCGCTCGGCAGCGCACACGCGGCCCGAGTATCGCGCTCAACACCCACCACACCGGCTCCGGCGATATTGGTGGTGGTGCGCACAATCGAGCTCATGGCATCGTCCGTGCCCTTGCTACACCCCGCGAGTAGACCCGCCGGTAGCACCGCGACAGCGGCCAGAACACTGCCCCAGGTGCGCAAACGGCGCACCGGGCCATTGGTGGAGGCGAACGTGATTCGGGTGGAAGCGGACTCGCGCACCGGCATGGCTGGCAGCGTACATCCGGTGACCGCGACGCCCAATTACGACACAGAGTAGGACCAGCCCGCGAGCCCTGTGGGAGCACGGTTTACGATCCTTGGAGCGCTAGGCCCCCGTCGTTCGTCATGCGCCGAACCGGACGCCGGAACCACCGCGTGCGAACGACAAGAAGGCACCTGTTCAGGAGGATTTGTGACTGCCGTAGAGCCACAGCCAGTCCGTCAAGTGGAGGCGGCTCGGCCATACCCGCAACGAGTGGGTCCGAAGGGTTCGTTCATCTACAAGATGGTCACCACGACGGACCCGAAGGTTCTCGGCGTCATGTATTTGGTGACTGCCATGTCCTTCTTCCTCGTCGGCGGCCTCATGGCCCTGCTGATGCGTGCCGAGCTCGCGCGACCGGGCATGCAGTTCCTGTCGCCGGAACAGTTCAACCAGCTGTTCACCATGCACGGCACCATCATGCTGCTGTTCTACGCGACCGCGATCGTGTTCGGCTTCGCCAACATCATCCTGCCGCTGCAGATCGGCGCGCCCGACGTGGCGTTCCCGCGTCTGAACGCGTTCAGCTACTGGCTGTACCTGTTCGGCGGCACCATGGCCACCGCCGGTTTCATCACCCCGGGTGGTGCGGCCGACTTCGGCTGGACCGCCTACACCCCGCTGTCGGACATCGTCCACTCCCCGGGCGTCGGCGCCGACCTGTGGATCCTGGGCCTGGCCGTCTCCGGTCTGGGCACCATCCTCGGTGGCGTGAACATGCTGACCACCGTGGTCTGCCTGCGCTGCCCCGGTATGACCATGTTCCGCATGCCGATCTTCACCTGGAATATCGCTGTCACCAGTGTGCTTGTGCTGCTTGCCTTCCCGCTGCTGACCGCGGCGCTGTTCGGCCTGGCGTACGACCGTCACCTGGGTGGTCATATCTATGACCCGGCAAATGGTGGTGCACTGCTCTACCAGCACTTGTTCTGGTACTTCGGTCACCCGGAGGTGTACATCATCGCGTTGCCATTCTTCGGCATCGTCTCCGAGATCTTCCCGGTCTTCAGCCGTAAGCCGATCTTCGGTTACACCACACTGGTTTACGCGACGCTCGGTATCGCGGCGCTGTCCATCGCCGTGTGGGCGCATCACATGTACGCCACCGGTGCGGTGCTGCTGCCGTACTTCTCGTTCATGACGTTCTTGATCGCCGTTCCCACCGGCGTGAAGTTCTTCAACTGGATCGGCACCATGTGGCGGGGTCAGCTGACCTTCGAGACGCCGATGCTGTGGTCGATCGGCTTCCTGGTGACGTTCCTCTTCGGTGGTCTGTCGGGTGTCATCCTGGCGAGCCCGCCGCTCGACTTCCATGTCTCGGACACGTATTTCGTTGTCGCGCACTTCCATTACGTGCTGTTCGGCACCATCGTGTTCGCGACCTTCGCGGGTATCTACTTCTGGTTTCCGAAGATCACCGGCCGCATGATGGACGAGCGCCTGGGCAAGTGGCACTTCTGGACGACTCTCGTCGGCTTCCACACCACCTTCCTGGTGCAGCACTGGCTGGGCAACGAGGGCATGCCGCGTCGCTACGCCGACTACCTGCCGACCGACGGCTTCACGACCCTGAACACCATCTCCACGATCGGTGCCTTCATCCTGGGTTCGTCCATGCTGCCGTTCATCTGGAACGTCTTCAAGTCCTACCGCTACGGCGAGGTCGTCACGGTCGACGATCCGTGGGGCTACGGCAACTCGCTGGAGTGGGCGACCTCCTGCCCGCCGCCGCGGCACAACTTCTACGAGCTGCCCCGGGTCCGCTCCGAGCGTCCCGCGTTCGAGCTGCACTACCCGCACATGGTCGAGCGCATGCGCGCCGAGGCCCATGTCGGCTGGGGCACCAAGTCCCACACCGTGCACGAGCTGCAGGACAGCGTGTCCAAGTAGCACAGCGCAATACCCACCGCGGCGGTCGTCTTCTGACGGCCGCCGCGGTCGTCTTCCGGTATGGAAATGCGGAGTGACCGAAAGGAATCCGATGTCGGAGCCGGAACTGTCCACCGCCTGGTCACGGGCGAACGGACTGCGATTGCCCGTGGTCAACGCGCCCATGGGTGGTGTCGCGGGCGGTCGGCTCGCGGCGGCGGTCACTCGTGCCGGTGGGCTCGGGATGATCGGTATGGGGAGCGCGGGGTCGGTGGCCGCGCTCGAGCGGGAGTTGCCACATCTCGACGGTGTGCCCGGATCATTCGGAATCGGCTTGGTGGACTGGGTGATTCGCGCCGAAGCGGGGCTGCTGCCCGCCGCCATCGCTGCCCGGCCCACGTTGATCTCGGTGAGTTTCGGGACCGATCTGTCCTGGGTGCGTGCCGTTCATGAGGCCGGAATCCGCGCGGCGACACAGGTTTACAGCATCGAGGATGCGCATCGCGCGCAGGATGCCGGAGTCGATGTGCTGGTCGCGCGGGGTTTGGAGGGTGGGGGACACGGTGCGGTCGAGGTGCCGACGCTGTCCCTGTTGCAGGCCGTTGTAGCCGAGGTACCGGTGCCGGTACTCGCAGCGGGCGGTATCGCCACCTCGCAAGATATTGCCGTGGCGCTGGCCGCCGGGGCGAGCGGAGTGTGGCTGGGCACCCGCCTGGCCGCGTGCACGGAATCCATGCTTTCCGAGACCGACCGCCGCGCATTGCTCGCGGCGAAGTCGCAGGACACCGTTGTCACCAGGGTCTTCGATGTGGCCATGGGATTGCCGTGGCCGGCACAGTTCCCGGCGCGAGTGCTGCGCAATGCCTTTACCGACCGATGGTCGGGTCTCGGCGACAAACTTCCCGAAGCGGCTCGCGCGGCCTTACATGCCGCTCGCCTCGCCGACGACCCCGACATCGTCCCGATCGATGCCGGGACCGGTGTCGGCGCGGTGACCGAGGTCCGCCCGGTCGCGCAGGTGCTCACCGACTTGTGCTCGGGTGCCGCGAACTTGCTGTGATGCCCGCGACGGCGGGCGGCGCGACCGCAACCGGTCTCGCCTGACAGAATGATGTGCGCCGCCGCGTGCTGAGGCGGGGGAGTTTGGTCGCGAGATATAGGAGTTTCATTGAGCACGTCTCAGACGACGGTTCTGGTCACTGTTACCGGACCTGACAAGCCGGGCGTGACATCGGTGCTCCTCACGGCACTCTCCAATAATGCGGTCAGCCTGCTCGATGTCGAGCAGGTCGTGATCCGCGGCCGCCTCACTCTGGGCGTGCTGGTGTCGTGTCCCACCGATCCCGAGGCACTGCAGGATCAGCTCGAGGACGCCATGGCCAGCGTCGGCATGAATGTCGATGTCGAGATCGGCGCGAACTCGGTCGCCGGTGCGCGGCTCTCCACGCACGCGATCGTGGTGCTGGGTTCCCCGGTCACCGCCCGCGCCTTCAGCGCCATCTCACGCAAGCTCGCCGAGCAGCGCGTCAATATCGACTCCATTCGCGGTATCGCCGATTATCCGGTGACCGGTCTGGAACTCATGGTCACCGTGCCGTCCCCGGACGCGGATACCGAGACCACCCTGCGCACCATGCTGGCCGTGGTGGCCGCCAAGGAGAGCGTGGATATCGCCGTCGAGCGCGCCGGTCTGGCGCGACGCTCCAAGCGGCTCATCGTGTTCGACGTGGACTCGACGCTGATCCAGGGCGAGGTCATCGAAATGCTGGCCGCGCACGCCGGTGTCGAGGAAGAGGTCCGGGCCGTTACCGAGGCCGCCATGCGCGGTGAAATCGATTTCGCCGAATCGCTGCGCCAGCGCGTGGCCACCCTCGCGGGCCTGGATGCCTCGGTCATCGACGAGGTGGCCGACAAGATCGAGCTGACCCCGGGCGCGCGTACCACCATTCGCACCTTGCGCCGCATGGGTTTCCGCTGCGGCGTCGTCTCCGGCGGTTTCCGTCAGGTGATCGAACCCCTCGCGCACGAACTGGAATTGGATTTCGTGCAGGCCAATACGCTCGAGATCGTCGACGGCAAGCTCACCGGTCGTGTGGTCGGCGAGATCGTGGATCGGGCCGCCAAGGCCGTCATGCTGCGTCGGTTCGCCGCGGAATCCGGTGTGGCCATGGAGCAGACGGTCGCGGTCGGTGACGGCGCGAATGACATCGACATGCTGAACGCGGCCGGCCTCGGTATCGCGTTCAATGCCAAGCCCGCGCTGCGCGAGGTCGCCGATGCCGCACTCTCGCACCCCTTCCTGGACGCCGTGCTGTTCATCCTCGGTGTCACTCGCGAAGAGGTCGAGGCCGCCGATGCCCGCGACGGCGGTGTGCGCCGGGTGCCGCTGCCCCGCTAGAAACCGCGAAACGCGTTGGGCCGCCTGCACGATCGGCGGCCCTCCCGTCGGTAGCGTGGTCCGCACTGTCCGGCCACGACGATGGGAGGCTGTCCGTGTGGGTGCGCACACCGCTGGCGGTAGTGATGCTCGGGCTGGCATTGACCGGCTGCGGCAATAATGCCAATCCGAATGAAGTGCCGCCCACGACAACCACTTCCGCCGCCCAGCACGTGTCCGAGCCGGTGACGGCGGGTAAAGATCAGGACGGCAAGGATATTCCGCTGGCGATCGGCCAGGGTTTGACCGTGCGCCTGACCGCCAATCCCTCCACCGGATACCTGTGGGAGCTGACCCAATTGGATCAGAGCATGGTCCGGCAGGACGGTGGCGCGGAGTACGAGCAGGACGCGAGCCCCCGGGACATGGTCGGCGTCGGTGGCACCTCCATCTGGCGCTTCACCGCGCGGGCGCCCGGCGCGACCCGCCTGGTATTGGAGTACCGCCGCCCCTGGGAGCAGGGGATCGAGCCGGCCGAACGCTTCACGCTGAACCTGAACGTCACGTAATCGGGTTCGGCTCAGCTATTTTCGGGATTTCGTTACTCTGGCTCAGAGTTGTCGGTTTGATGAGGAGCGTGATGCCGGTGTCCAGCGTGGAGTCCACCATCGATGCCGGGTTCGTGGCCAGGCATGCGGAGTTGGCGCGGGGCTACGGCGGTGGCGGCGATCCGGCGGATCCGACGCTGGTACAGGCGATGCAGATGGTGTTGCACATCCCCAAAGCCGATCCGCCACGACGAAATGCGTTGCTGGCCGCCGCCGCATCCGCGGTGGTGGAGCTCTGCCTGGACGAGCGGGTCGGGCCGGACGGTGAATGGGAGGAGCGTTATCTCACCTGGAAGCGATCGCGAATTCGGAAGGTGGCCAGGCGCGCTCGGGGCACGCAATGGCTGGCCGCGCAGGATGTGGATGGTGTGACAGTCGAATTCGAGGGCGCGCAGGCCCGGGCGCTGGTGCCCGGTGCGGTCGGCGAAATCGATCCGCGGATCAAACGCTTACAGATCGGCGGCACCGAATTGGAGGCCGATGAACCGAATTCGATCATTGGCGGGTATCCGACGCTATGGGTGAATTCGGAATTGGGTATGACTGTGGGTAAGGCCGCCGCGCAGGTCGGGCATGCGAGCATGCTGTTGGCCGGTTTCATGCCGGTGCAGCAGGCGCACGCCTGGTCCGCGCGCGGTTTCCGATGCAATGTAGCCGAGGCCGATCCACAGCACTGGGCTCAGCTACAGCGCCGGGTGGCCGAGGGTAGCGCTGTCGCGGTACGCGATGCCGGATTCACCGAGGTGGCGCCGGGATCGATGACCGTGATCGCGGTGCAGATGAACTGAATCGGCGGATGCCGACAGCTGTCCATGCCACGAACCGCTCGGTCGGAACAGTGGCCCATGTGTGCTGAGGTATCGACTTCACCGAACTGCAGGAGAAGGATCGGTGCACGAGTTTCCGCAGGAGGAAACACGACTATGACGACACTGCTGGTTGTTCTCATCGTATGGGTGGTGCTCTCGATCCCGGCGGCACTGCTCCTGGCACGCATGTTCCGGTCCACGAGCGACGACGCGCGCGGCCGCGGCGAGACGCGAACACGCCGAGACGGGCATGCGCGCAGCCCCGACGACCCCGAACTATCCCCACACCGCCTCGAAATCGACCGCCGCACCGGTGAATTCACGTCCGGATTCGGTGCGGAAGAAAGTGACACGCATCGAGTTTTCCCACCACGTTGACGAACGTCCAGGGCGGTGGGCCAAGATGGACCCCGTGCCGCAACCGGATCCCGATCTGCTCATCGACTTCAACGATGTCACCGTCCGACGCTCGGGCCATACGCTCGTCGGCCCAGTCACCTGGCAGGTGGAGCTCGACGAACGCTGGGTAGTGCTGGGCCCCAACGGGGCCGGTAAGACATCATTGCTGCGGATGGCCGCCGCCGAGATGTATCCGACGTCCGGCGAGGCCAACCTGCTGGGGGAGACCCTGGGCAAGGTGGATATCAATGAGCTGAAACCGCGGATCGGATTGTCCTCGGCCGCGGTCGCCGGACGGGTGCCGGTGGATGAGAAGGTCTCCGATCTGGTGGTCTCCGCCGGATACGCGGTCATGGGTCGCTGGCGCGAACGCTATGACGCGATGGATACCGATCGCGCCGTGGATATTCTGGAAAGCCTGGGGGCCGAACACCTTTCCGATCGCGCCTACGGGACGCTGTCCGAGGGGGAGCGCAAGCGGGTGCTCATCGCCCGTGCGCTCATGACCGACCCGGAACTGCTACTACTCGACGAGCCCGCCGCCGGACTGGATCTGGGTGGGCGCGAGGAGTTGGTGGAGCGGCTGGGGGATCTGGCCGCCGATCCGGACGCACCCGCGACCGTGCTGGTCACCCATCACGTGGAGGAGATTCCGCCCGGATTCACGCACGGCCTGCTGCTCAATGAGGGCAGTGTGGTGGCGCAGGGCCTGCTCACCGATGTACTGACCGCCGACAATCTGAGCGAGGCATTCCGGCAGTCGATCGCATTGGATCGGATCGACGGACGGTATTTCGCCCGCCGCGCACAGCGTTTCGGACGTCATCGCAATCGCTGAATCTTTCTGCGGCGCGCTGCCATTGCATCGTTTGTCCAGAACGGGCAAACTGTCGGCAATATCTCCGGTTTAAGCGTTGAACTGGTGTGTCGATGCAATCGCCGACGTTTCGCCACCCGCTGGCGAATTTTCGGCGTGGGTGGAGGGAGCAGGGGATGGGTCGCACACTCGGAATCGTCGCGCTGCTGGCGGTGTCACTGGCGGTGGCGGCCTGCGCCGCCGATCCCGCGCCGCCGCATAAACTTTCGCCCTCGGAATCGGCGGAAGGTGTGGCACCCGCGGCGCTTCCCGCGGAATTGGTCGGCAAGACCGTGCAACTCACCTATGACAGTGGGTCCGGGGGCACCGCGACCTTCGGCGGCGACGGCCGCACCCTCACCTATGTGGCGGCCGATACCGGCCGCAAGACCACCTCGCCGGTGGCGGTGGAAGCCGTCGCGCCGGGCATCTTCCTGGTCACCTGGACCGATGACGCGACCGGCTCGGTAATCAGCCAGGTGCAGGACTACCGCACCGGCAAGGTGCGGGGCACCTGGTCGCGTCCTGACGAACCCAATGCGTCCATGACGATCGAAACCCGCAGCGGGTCAGTGCACTTGACCGATTGACTCATTCGCGCCGGCAGCGGCACAGCGCGTCGATGACCGTGCGCGCCGCATTGGACGGAGTGCGCTGCGCGTCGTGCGCGATCGCCAGATGCCACGGAATGGGTGCGCCCGCGCGCTCGGCGAAGACCGTGGCATCGGTGGTTTCGGCGACCGAACGCGGCACCAGCAGCACGCCGAAGTCCTTGGCCGCCAACTCCAATGCGAATATCTGATCCGCCACCTCGATCACACTGCGGCGGGCCGGAAACAAGTCGTCGGCTATTCCGCGAATACCCCAGCCCGGTGCGAAGTCGATGAATCGGATGCCATCGAGATCGGCCGCGCCGAACGGTCGGCCCGCCAGCGGATGTCCGGGCGCGGTACACAGCACAATGCTCTCGGAACTGATCGGATACAGCCGCAATCCGGCGATCTCCGTGCTCACTCCCGCCACCAGCGCGATCTCCAGACTCCCGTCCCGCAGCCCCGCGATATTCCCGCTCACCCCCGAAATATCCTGCCGCATTTGCAAAGTCACCTCCGGGTACCGCCCGCGCAGGTCGGCGATAACGCTCGCCAAATCCAGGGTATGGATATTCATCAGATTCCCTATCACCACCTCACCCCGCACCTGCCCCCGCGCCCGATCGATCCCATCGGCGATTTCCAGCCGCGCCCGCAACATATTTCGCGCCGGCATCACCGCCGCACGTCCGGCATCGGTGAGCTCGAGCCCGCGCGGTGTGCGATCGAAGAGCCGCGCCCCGAGTTCGCGTTCGAGCTTCGCCACACTGGTGGATACCGCCGACTGCACGAGATTCAGACTGCGCGCCGCCGCGGTGAACGAGCGATGCTCCTGACAGGCCAGAAAACATTCGATCTGACGAATCTCCACGGCACGATCCTAGCTATTTCATAGATGGGCACATCAAAACTCATCGCTTCCATTGATCGCGCCGAGGTCGGACGATGACTACCGTGACTATTTCGCCTGCCCGTCCCGATACCGCGACCATGCCGCTGACTCGGCTCACCGTGCTGGTGTTCGCGGTCGCCGCGGGTTCGTCCGCAGCCTGTCTCTATTACCTCCAGCCGTTGCTGAGTCAGGTCGCGGGGGATCTGCGGGTGTCGACGGTGACCGCCGCGCTGCTGGTCAGTGCGGCGCAGGTGGGTTATCTCAGCGGTATCGCGCTGCTGGTGCCGCTCGGTGATTTCCTGGAGCGGCGGCGCATGGTGCCCGGACTGCTCGCGATTTCGTTTGTGGCGCTGGGGCTTTCCGCCGCCGCGCCGAATCTGCCGCTACTGCTGCTGGGCGTGTTCGCCACCGGTGTCGCGGCGTCGGCGGCGCAGGTGGTGGTGCCGTGGTCCTCGGCGCTGGCCGATCCGCATAAGCGGGGCGAGATCGTCGGCACCGTGATGAGCGGGCTGCTGCTGGGAATCCTGTTGTCCCGCGTGCTTTCCGGGGCCATCGCCGAATTCGCCGGATGGCGTGGGGTGCTGCTGGTGGCCGCGGGAATTCAGCTCGTCATGTCGGTGAGCGTGTATCTGCTCGCGCCCGCGACCGGACGGGCGGCGACCGAGGAACGCTATCTCGAGGTGCTCGCGTCGGTGCTGGTGCTGATTCGTCGGCATGCGGTGCTGCGGCAGCGCATGGTGCTGGGATTCCTTGCCATGGCGTGCTTTTCGGGCATGTGGACGGGGTTGGCGTTCCTGCTCGCGGGGTCGAGTTCGTATCACTACTCGGAGTTCGTCATCGGCCTGTTCGGTCTCGCCGGTGTGACGGGTGCGCTGGGCGCGCCACTGGTGGGCCGGTCGGCCGATCACGGAAAGCTGCGCGCCGTCACCACGCTGGTGTGGCTCGCCGTCCTGGCCGGATGGGGTCTGCTGGCCTGGGGTGGCAGCAATGTGTGGGTGCTGATCATCGCCCTGCTGGTCTTCGATTTCGGTGTGCAGGGCATCCAATTGTCCAATCAGAGCGCCATTTACGCGCTCGATCCGGCCGCGCGCAGCAGGCTCACCACGGCGTACATGGTCGCCTACTTCCTGGGCGGGGTGGCCGGTTCGGTGACCGCGGGTTCGGCGTATCAGGCCGGTGGATGGGGTCTTATCTGCGGGATCGGCGCCGGCGCGACGCTGCTCGCGCTCGCCCTGTGGGCGATGTTCGCCAGATGCCCTAGCAACCGTTAGGGTGCGAAAGGTGAGTGAGACCGTTGCCCAGCCCGTTGCCCAGCCCACCAGCGCGCCCGTCAAGGACGCCTCCACGGTGATGCTGGTGCGTGACGGCGCACGTGGCCCCGAGGTGTTCCTGCAGCGCCGTGTCGTAGGTATGGCGTTCGCCGCCGGTATGACGGTATTCCCGGGCGGCGGTGTGGACCGCTCCGACGCCTCGGTCACCCTCGACTGGGCCGGGCCCGAACCCGCTTGGTGGGCGGAGCGTTTCGGCACCGATGCCGGGCGCGCGCAGACCCTCGTATGCGCCGCCGTGCGTGAGACCTTCGAGGAGTGCGGCGTCCTGCTCGCGGGCCCGACCGCCGATTCGGTCGTCTCCGACACCTCCGTCTACGCCGAGGCGCGTGGACAGCTCGAGCGCCGCGAACTCTCCTTCGCCGAATTCCTGACCCGCGAAAAGCTGGTGCTGCGCACCGATCTGCTGCGCCCCTGGGACAACTGGATCACCCCCGAGATCGAGCCGCGCCGCTACGACACCCGCTTCTTCGTGGCGGTCCTGCCCGAGGGTCAGCTCGCCGACGGTGCGACCACCGAGGCCGACGTCGTCACCTGGTGCACGCCCGACGAGGCCATTGCCCGCTGGCAGCAGGGCCTGGACGTGCTGCTCCCGCCCACCTGGACCCAGCTGGACGCGCTGCGCGAATTCGCCTCCACCGCGGCGATTCTCGAAGCCACCCGCACGATCGACCCGATCATGCCGGTGTACAACCCCGACGCCCAGCCTGCGCTGGCCTTCCCGCAGGCCGACCGCTACTTCGCCGATCTGCCCGATAACGCCCGCCTGCGCGGGTCGCAACGGCCGGAGTAGCTGACCCGCTCTCCGGGTGCGCCGTAACTGTCCGGTCGCCGAGCCGCTGCTCGCAATAGCTTGCGGCACAGCGGCTCGTACGACCCGGACCAGGCGGGAGTTCGGGGGCAGACCGGGTATGTCCGTTATGGGGTGTGGGGGCGAAGTCCCCACCGACCTCCACCAGTAGGGTGACCGCTGTGGCCGAATTCGTGACCGTGGACCGGGGTGTGGCGGAGGGCGTTGCCGTTCTCCGAATCGCGCGCCCGCCGATGAATCTGATCGATCTGCAGGTAGCATTGGAGGTCGCGGCCGCCGCCGCGGAGATCGCGACCGATCCGGGAATCTCCGCTGTGGTCGTCTACGGCGATGAGCGAGTGTTCTCCGCCGGCGACGAGATGGCCGAACTGGCCGGGTTCACCCCCGAGCAGGCGCAGGCCGTGGTCTCGGATTTCCAGGCCGCGCTGAGCTGCCTGGCGCGCATCCCACAGCCGACCGTCGCGGCCATCAGCGGCTATGCGCTGGGCTCGGGACTGGAACTCGCTCTAGGTGCCGATCGCCGCATAATCGGCGACAACGTGAAACTGGGTCTGCCGCAAATCAAAGCGGGGCTGATCCCGGTCGCCGGTATTCGCCGCTTGAGTCTGCTCATCGGCCCGTCCGCCGCCAAGGACCTGGTTTACAGCGGCCGCTTCGTCGATGCCGAGGAAGCCGAGAAGCTCGGCCTGGTCGACGAGGTCGTGCCCCCCGACAATGTTCTGGAATTCGCGCTGCGCTGGGCGCGCCAATTCACCGGCGGTCCGGCCCTCGCGCTCGCCGCGGCCAAGCGCGTCTTCGAAGCGGGCACGCACGGCCATGATCGCGCCCGCACCGAATGGGCCGGACTGTTCGGTTCCGAAGATCAGCAGGTTGGAACACGTTCTTATTTGGCCGACGGTCCGGGTGCGGCCTCGTTCACAGGCCGTTAGCCGGGCCGATAACCGGTCCCACCGGGGTATTCATTAGGCTGCCCTGTTATGACCGTTCGTCCTGAAGACCCCGCGCCGAACCCGCACGCCACCGAGGCGGAGGTCCAGGCCGCGTACTCCGACAACAAGCTCGCGCAGGTGCTCTACCACGACTGGGAAGCAGAGACCTACGACGACAAATGGTCCATCTCCTATGACGAGCGTTGTATCGAATACGCGCGCGGCCGCTTCGACGCGGTCGTGCCGGATGCGCAGCTGCCGTACGAGCGGGCTCTCGAACTCGGTTGCGGCACCGGCTTCTTCCTGCTGAACCTCATGCAGGGCGGTGTCGCCAAGCGTGGTTCGGTCACCGACCTGTCCCCGGGCATGGTCAAGGTCGCCACCCGTAACGGCCAGCACCTGGGCCTGGATGTGGACGGCCGCGTCGCCGACGCCGAGACCATCCCGTACGAGGACGACACCTTCGACCTGGTGTGCGGACACGCTGTGCTGCACCACATTCCGGATGTCGAACTGGCGCTCAAGGAGTGCCTGCGCGTGCTCAAGCCGGGTGGCCGTTTCGTCTTCGCGGGTGAGCCGACCACCATCGGCAATATCTACGCGCGCCGCCTCGGCCAGGCGACCTGGAAGGTCACCACCGAGATCACCAAGCTGCCGTTCCTCAAGGATTGGCGCCGCCCGCAGGAGGAGCTGGACGAGTCCTCGCGCGCGGCCGCCCTCGAGGCCGTCGTCGACCTGCACACCTTCGATCCGTCGGACCTCGAGGCCATGGCCCGCAGCGCCGGCGCCGTCGAGGTACAGGCCAAGACCGAAGAGTTCGCCGCCGCCCTGTGGGGTTGGCCGGTGCGCACCTTCGAGGCCGCCGTCCCCGCCGACAAGCTGACCCCCCGCTACCGCATGGCGCAGTACCGCGCGTGGCTGGGCTTCAGCTGGCTGGACGAGAAGGTCATGCGGCATATCGTGCCCCGCCGGTTCTTCTACAACGCCATGATCACCGGCGTGAAGCCCGGCGTCTCGGCCAAGTAGGAACTCGCGGCGAAACCCCATGGGCTACGCCTTTTCTCGCGATGATGTCGCCTACCTGGGCAGCGCGGCCGGAGTGGCCGCGCTGGCCGAGGTAGGCGCATTCGCGCTCACCTCCACATCGATGCTGTCCGATCTGGACAAGCTGCGGCGTGCCCACGGCGACCGTGCCGCCGCGCTCGTGGAGACCGTCCGCCTGCGCCGCCGCTCCACCGCCAAACTCGCCGACGCGGGGGAGTGGCTCTTCACCGACGACGCCCTGCAACAGGCCACCCCGACCGTGGTCGCGCGGCACCGCGCCGAACGCTTGAAGGGTCGCACCGTCCACGACGTAACCTGTTCCATCGGAGCGGAACTCGCGGAATTGGCGCGAGTCTGCCCGGCGGTGATCGGCAGTGATCTGGACGACGTTCGGTTGGCGATAGCCGCGCATAATCTGGGAGTGCGCAGCCTGGATGCGCGTGAATTCGGCTCCGCGGCAATCGATTCGGCCGGTGATCCGAGAACCACTCGGGTCGGCGGTGCTCGAAATGTGCTGCTGGCCAAGGCCGATGCCTTGCGGCCGTGCAGCACCGCCGAGGTGGTGATCGCCGATCCGGCCCGCCGCGCGGACGGCCGCCGCACCCATGACCCGGCGAAACTGCAACCGCCACTCCCGGATCTTCTCGATGCCTACGTGGGCCGAGATCTGGCCGTAAAGTGCGCCCCCGGATTGGATTTCGACAAACTCGCCTGGGCGGGGGAGATCGAGGTCGCCTCCCTCGACGGTGCGGTCCGCGAAGCCTGCCTGTGGTCACCGGGTTTGGCCGAATCCGGCGTAGCCCGCCGCGCCACAGTCCTTTCCAGCAGCCGCGTGCCTGAAATCCTCACGGACACGCTGCCCGACGACATCCCCGACCGCGCACCGGGGGAGTGGATCATCGACCCGGACGGCGCGGTCGTCCGCGCGGGCCTGGTCCGCCACTACGCCGCGAAACACGGCCTCTGGCAACTGGATCCCCGCATCGCCTACCTCACCGGCGATACGGTCCCCGCCGGCATGCGCGGCTTCCGAATCCTCGATCGCATGGACTTCCGCGAAAAACCCCTCCGCGCCGAACTCCACCGCCGCGATTGCGGCCCCCTGGAAATCCTCACCCGAGGCGTAGACCTCGACCCCGACGCCCTCCGCGCCAAACTCAAACCCCGTGGCACCCAACCTCATTCGCTGGTAATCACCCGCATAGGTAAAACCGCCACGGTCTTCCTCTGCGCCACTCCATAATCCGACCCCCGCCCGACCTCACCTACCGGTCGGCAGGGAACTGTCGACGTGCCTGTAACTAGATGCCGTCTATGGCGGCAACCGTGAAGGCGGCGGGGGTGCCCTCGCCCATGGGGCCGCCACGGTCGAATTGGGAGATCACGACGAGTGCGCGATCGCCCACATGGGCGATGGTGGTCGGAATGGCAAGTGCCGCATCGGTAATGCGTTGCTGCTGTTCGACGGTCGCGCCGTCGTCGGTCACCTTCCAGCGGCTGACGGTGTTGTCCTTGTTCTGCACCACCCACATCGTATCGCCGCGCAATTCGAGGCCGTCGCCATTGATCATGTTGCCGCCCCGCTCGGTCACGTTGATCACGGCTCGCTGTGCGTCGAGCGAGATACGGTAGAGGTCGCCGGTGGGCATATCGACCACGAGCAGGTAGCGACCCGCGGTGTCGGCGACGATGCCATTGAGGAGTGGAGCCGACTGTGCGGCAGCATCTTTCGTGGAATTGACCGTGGCGAAGACATCCAGCCCAGCGCGCCCACCGTGTGCGATGGCATCGCTCAACTGCTGCGGTGTCACACGGTAGACCACCGGTCGCACGCTGTCGGTCAAATAGACGTCACCGTCCGGGGTCATGGCCAGATCGTTGAGAAACGGCTTGTCCGCCTGCGGTGCGTCGAAGCGTGCGATCAAAGCGCGAGTCCCGGTGTCGTACACCGCGACTCCGGTCGTGTGGTCGATGACCCAGAGTCGTCCCGCGTTGTCGACGCGCAGCCCATTGGCGGTCTGCCGGCCATCGGTGCCGGAAGCCAGGAAGACCTCCGCCTTCGTCCCGCCCTTCGCGGCCCGATAAATCGCACCATTGGTGAACGACCCGACATAGACGTCCCCACTACGCGAATCCACCGCTATCCCTTCGGGATACGCCTTCGCATCGGGCAGTTCGAACGCGATGCCGATGTGCGGCGTCGCCACAGGAGCGGCCGCTTCCTGGCTGTTGCTGCAGGCTGTGAGCGCCAGCAGGGCAGCCGCCGCGGCGGCGAGATGGAGTCGAGTGACGCGAGGCATAGGTGAGCCTTCCGATGCAGAACGGTAGATGTGACACATTAGTATGTACACGAACGTAGATTAGAGCTCTAATGCTCGTCAAGATTCGAACAACCGATAGACTCGACTACCATGCATCCCGTGACGTCGATGCCCGCCGATGAGCGCCTGGGTTCCTACATCAAGCGCGCCGAGCAAGCCCTCATGGGTGCGAAGAACCCCGCCCTCAAACCCTCCGGCGTCACCGTCCCCCAGTACGCCGCCCTGTTCGTATTACGAGACAGCCCCGGCATTTCCGCAGCCGCCCTGGCCCGCCAATGCGGCGTCACCCCGCCCACCATGAACACGGTCCTGGCGAATCTCAAGGACCGCGGCCTCATCGAGCGCACCCCCCACGAGTGGCACAAGAACGTCCTGGAAACCCGCCTGACCGACGCAGGCGAGAAAACCCTCCGAGACGCCGACAAGCGCGCGGTCCGAGTGGAACGCGCACTCGCCGACGAATTCACCGCCGCAGAACGAAAAACCCTGATGGACCTTCTGGAGCGAGCCACCGCCAGCCTCGAAACCACCCGCCCGGAATAGCCGAAACTCCATCCGCCCCGGCCGGAGTCGACCCCGCCTGTCATCCCGGCATGCTTTCGGCCGGGATCCACATCCGCTGTGTGGGCGCTAGGGCAGCAGTTCCCGCACCAGTTCGACCGCCTCGTGTAGTTTCTCGGCGGTTCTGGTGGCGACTGAAGTGGATGCCGTCGGGGCTGGATAGACGGCCGTCGGGCCGTGGTCGCGGAACTGCTCCGTCGCGGCATCGACCGCGGCGAACTCGACCCGACCCGCGACGTGGATTACGCCACCGACCTGATCTTCGGGCCGTTCTGGTACCGGCTCCTCGCCGACCACGCACCGCTCGACCCGGCCGCCGCGCCCGCTCATGTGGCGCGACTACTCGCGGGTTTTCAGGTGGACGGATGATGTTGCGGGGGTGTGGATCCCGGCCAAAAACATGCCGGGATGACGAGGGGGCGTGCTGGGGTTATGGCTGGGCTGCGGGGTTACTTCTTTTCGGGTTTGAAGACGAAGAGTTCGCCGATTCGGGTGGCTACTACGATTTCGCCGTTCGGGCCGATGGTGGTGCCGACGGTGGAGCCTTGGGCGCCGGGGAGTTCGTGGGAGTCGACCGTCGCGCCGGAATGGGTGTCGAAGGTGACCAGGGTGAGGTTGTCGCCGATGGGGGCGACGGTGTAGCCGGTGCCGCCCGCGGTCTGAACGGGACGGCCGCGCAAGGCGAGATCCTTACGCTCCCAAGCGATTTCGGGGGAATCGCCCTTGTCGTGGATGGCCAGCAGGTGGCCGTCGTCACCGGCCGGAATGATCAGGCCATCGGCCACGGAGACCGCGCCGCGAGCCGGGAAGCCGAGGTCGTGAACCCATTTGGTTTTGCCGTCGGTGGTGTTCACGGCCATCAGATGATTGTCGTTGTCACCGACATAGAGGGTGGAGCCGTCGGGGGAGAGGGTGGGGCTGGTGCCGCTGCCGTCGGCGAGGACCTGTGCGCTCCAGTCCTTGCGAATCTCCTTGCCGTCGTAGGTGAGCGCCACCAGGTCGGCGCTGCCCTGACCCGGCCGCCACACCGTGACATAGAAGCGGCCCGACTTCTCGTCCACCGCCGACACATTCGCGACCGGGCACTGCGGTCCGCCGGTGGAGCAGTCGTCGAGACCGGTGAAGTCCGGCGGGCGCGGCAGATCCGGGAACTTCAGGAAGTCCGGTTCGCCGAGCAGCTGGAAGGTGGAGACCTTGCGGTCGCCGGTCTGACGGCTGAGCACATCGACCTGACCGAGCTGGGTCACCGACAGCACATTGCCGTCCCCGGTGAACTGCACCGAGATCGGTACGCCCGCCGCCGCTGTGCGCCAGCGCGGCTGCCCGAGCGCATTGAACGAATTGACCCCGCCGTCGTCACCGGCATAGATATTGGTGGTGCCGTCGATGGCCATCCCACCCGCAATCGCGCTGATACCCATGGGATTACAGAATCGCTTGCGTCCGGTCGGCATCAGGTACGAGAAGATCTGGCAGGACGCGGTGCGCGTGGTGACCACGATCTGCCCCTCCGGCCCGACCAGTGCGGGCTCGGCGAGCGGCCCGCCCACCGGCCGCGACCAGTTCAGCGTCAGCGCCCGGGATCCGGTGACCGGACTGGTCGAGCTATTGCGGGCATCGTGGAAGGCGAGCGGCCAGCCCTGCCCCGCACCCACCTTGATGTCGTCGACAGTCGTACTGCCGCATGCACTCAGCGTCAGCGCTCCGGCGGCGGCCACCGCGAGGGCCCGCGTCCCGGTCCGTAGCCAGGCCGGCGCGAAACGATCCGATGTGCGCGGTCCCCGCTCGTCACGTCCGGTCTGCCGCCTGCCGCTTCGCACCTGCTGGTGTCCCTTCTGCCAGTACGGAGTCACTGAAATACCGTTGCGGCTGAGGCAGCGCGATGCTCGGGCTGATCCAGCCGCAGCACAGCCTACTTCGCCGCCCGACGCCGATCCCGGTACCCCGTGCGGAGCGCCCTTCCGCCCATAACCCCGGATCGCCCGGGAGCACACCGGTGTGTTGTCCAACGCCTGCGTGTCGTGCCGCGAGTCGTCATATACCTGTCCACGAGTCGGCGGCCTCAGGGCGGGGCGAGGTCCGGGTACCGCCTATTGCGGTGGGGTGCCGAGGATTCGGTGGGCATATACCGCGAGCCGCACGCGATTGTCGCGGCCGGTCTTCTCCATCAGGTTCGCGATATGTGTTTTCACGGTGGTGACGCCGAGATGCAGGCGGTCGGCGATCTCCTGATTGCCGAAGCCCTCGCCGACCATTGTGAGGACCTCGTATTCGCGCGGCGTCAGATCCGGTTGCGGCGGATCGGATTCGGCGGGGTCGCGGGTGCTGACCGCGCGATCGACCAAGCGGCGCAGCAGAGGTGGGGAGAAGAGCAGGTCACCCTCGGCGGTGCGGCGGATGGCCGCGAGCAGGTCGGCGGGTTCGGTGTCCTTGACCAGATAGCCGGTGGCTCCGGCGGCGAGCGCGGGGAAGAGGTGATCGTCGTCATCGAAAGTGGTGAGTACCAGGATCTTCGCGCGCGAACCAGCGCGGACGATCGATTCGGTGGCGGCGACGCCGTCGAGTCCCGGCATACGCAGATCCATGAGAATCAGGTCGGGGGAGAGCTCGGCGGTCAGGCGAATCGCCTCGACCCCATCGGCCGCTTCACCGATTACTCGCAGATCATCCGTGGACTCGATGAGCATGCGCAGCCCCGCCCGCACCAACCGCTGATCATCCACGAGCAGCACCGAGATCACGCGTCCTCCCCAGTCGTATCCGGCAGCCAGGCCGCCACCACCCATTCCACACCGCTCACGCCGGCACCGACCCGCCCACCCGCGAGCTCGACGCGCTCACGCATACCGATAATGCCGTGTGCGCCAGTCGAATTCGCGGCCGGACCGAATGCCGCGGCGGGCGGTGCCGTCCGCAGCCCGTTCCGCACTCGCACCACGGTGCCGGTGCTCCCACCTGCCGCGGCGATGGTGAGGTACACCGGCACAGCCGGGTCGCCGTGCTTCATGACATTGGTGAGCGACTCCTGCACCAGGCGGAGCAGCGTGAGGCGGCCGATCGCATCCAATCCGTCTCCGCTCGTGCGGATTTCGCTGTGCACCTGGAATCCGGCGGCGCGTACCCGGTCGGCGGCGGCTTCGATTTCGGTGCGCACCGCCGCCGAGTCCACCAGTGCGACTTCACCCAACCCGGGATCGCGCAGGGCGGTGAGGAGTCGGCGAATATCGGTCAAGGCATCCGATGCGGTGCCGTGCACATCGTCGAGCACCGCGTGCACGCGCGGATCGGCATCGGCCACCACATGCCGCGCGACGCCGATGCGCAGCACGATCGAGGCCATGTGATGCGCCACCAGATCGTGCAGTTCGCGGGCGAGCGCACCGCGTTCCAGCAGCCGGGTGCGCTGTTCCGCCTCCGCCCTGCGGTTTTCGGCGTCGGCGGCGCGCAGTCGCAGGCTCACCGCGAGCTCACGCTGCCCGCGGAGATACAGCCCGAGCACCACCGCCAGCCCGACATACGCGCACACCTCGAGCAGCGGCGTCACCCGCGATGCCACCGGAGCGTGCGACCCATTGCGGCCGATCAGCACCGCCACCGCCCAACCCGCCGTCGCGATCACCACCGGGGAATTGCGGTGCGAGCGCCGGATCACATCGACGAGGGCGACCGCGCCGAGAAACGGAACGAGCCCGGACAGACCCCACGCGGGAATCCGGAACATCGGAATCGCCAGCGCCGAAATGCCGAGCGAAGCGGCCAGCGGCCACCGCGTACCCAGTACGAACAGCGTGCTCGCCGCCATGGCAAGCAGCCAGTAAACCCCCGGCACCCGGTACTGCCCCGGAAAGGTGCTCGCCGCCAGCAGGAATGGCACCAGCACCACCGGCAGGCAGCGCGCGAGCACCGCCCATCGCCGCCGATCCCGCGTCTCGATCACGCTCCCACCGTAGGCGACCCGCACCTGCGCCGCGGTGCGTAGGGCTTTGACGTCGGCGCTGTTTAGCACGTTTTCGCGGTGCTCACAAGGTCCGCCAGGAGGAGTGTGGGCGGCCGATCACGGACCGTTCGCAGGATCGAAAGCAATCCGGTGGCAATCGAAGCTGAAGGGGTGTCGATCGAAGGAGCAGTCGTGGTCTCGAGGCGGGGCTTTCTCACCGGATTCGCAGCCGCATCGGTGGTGGTGACCGCCGGATGCGCATCCAGCCGCTCCGCTGCGCCGATCTCGGGAGCGAGGGGGACCAGGCCGTTGCCGATTCCGCCGCCGGCCGCGTCGACGGTCGGCGCGGACGGAGTGCGCCACTTCCACCTGGAGGCCCAGGCGGGCAGTACCGAGATCCTCGCCGGAAAGTCCACGCCCACCTGGGGATACAACGGTTCGATCCTCGGCCCGACACTGCGCGCAAAACGTGGTGAACAGGTGGCCTGCAGCATTCACAACGCCCTGCCCGAACCCACCACCGTGCATTGGCACGGCATGCACGTCCCCGCTGCCTGCGACGGCGGCCCGCATCAAACCATCCAGCCGGACGGCGTCTGGCAGCCCGCCTGGACGGTCGAGCAGCCCGCCGCCACCCTCTGGTATCACCCGCATCCGCACGGCAGCACCGAAAAGCATGTCTACCGTGGGCTTTCCGGCTTCTTCCTGATCGACGACGACGAGTCCGGCCGCCTGGATCTGCCGAAAGAGTATGGGGTGGACGATATTCCGCTGGTCATCCAGGATCGCCGCTTCACCGCCGACGGCGCACTCGACGAATCCGATCTCGGCGATATCGGCCTGCTCGGCAATGTCATCATCACCAATGGCATTGCGGGAGCGCACCTCGACGTCCGAACCCGGCGCGTCCGCCTGCGCATTCTGAATGGTTCCTCGGGTCGCCTCTACAACCTGGCCTTCTCCGATAATCGCGAATTCCGGCTGATCGCCACCGACGGCGGCCTGCTCGCTGCCCCGGTTCCGTTGCGGCACATGCAGATCAGTCCGGGTGAGCGCGTCGAACTGGTCGTGGAGTTCAGCGGTGGTGACCCCGTCACCCTGCGTAGCCTGCCGATCGAACAGCGCGCCGGCATCGAGAATCCCGCGGATTTCGGCTTCGATGATTCCTTCGACATCCTGCGACTACAACCCGCGCGGAACCTGAAATCCACTGCGCCCCTTCCGGCTTCGCTCACCACCAGCGCCGCCCTGGTCCCGCCCGGCACCCGCGCGACCCGTACTTTCGACCTGCGCTGGCACATGATCAACAACCGGCGCATGGATATGAACCGCATAGACATGACCATCCCCGTCGATACCACCGAGGTCTGGTCCGTACGCAATAGCGACAACTGGCCGCACAACTTCCACGTCCACGACGTCCAATTCCAGATCGTCGATATCGACGGCCACGCCCCGCCGCCCGAACTCGCCGGTTGGAAAGACACCGTCTACACCACCCCCGGCCCCACCTACACCCTCGCCATGCGCTTCTCCGGCCACAGCGACCCCACCTACCCGTACATGTTCCACTGCCACCTGCTCCGGCATGAAGACCAGGGCATGATGGGCCAATTCCTCGTCCTCGCCCCCGGTCAGCAGCCCACCCCGATGAAAATGGAGATGCCCGGCATGGCAGGCTACGCCGGTCACGGCTGAGATAGGGCGCGCCTACCCGTCCCCGCGTCGGTGCTCGCGAGACGCAAGTCATAAGGTGTTAGGCAAGATTGCCCGATCAGGGCGGCAGTACCGGCCCAGCGGAAAACAGGGAGCAGTTCGTGACGAGCATGTGGGGCGCGCCGTTGAGTGCGCGTTGGCGCGGGTCGCGTCGCCAGGATCCGGAGCAGGCGCGTTTTCTGACGGTGGCCTCGGCCAAGTGGGTGCTCGCCAATCGCGCGTACACGCCCTGGTATCTGGTGCGCTACTACCGCCTGTGGAAGTTCAAGATGGCCAACCCGCACATTGTGTTGCGCGGCATGGTTTTCCTGGGCCGCAATGTCGAGGTGCACTGCACCCCGGATCTGGCGCGCCTGGAGATCGGCCGCTGGGTCCATATCGGTGACGGCAATGCCATTCGCTGCCATGAGGGTTCGCTGCGCATCGGCGACAAGGTGGTGTTCGGCAAGGACAATGTCGTCAACACCTACCTCGATATCGAGATCGGCGAATCCACCCTGGTCGCGGATTGGTGCTACATCTGCGATTTCGACCATGTCACCGACGACATCAATATGCCCATCAAGGATCAGGGCATTGTGAAGTCCCCGGTGCGCATCGGCCCCGACACCTGGATCGCGGCGAAGGTGACCGTCCTGCGCGGCACCCGCGTCGGCCGTGGTTGCGTGCTCGGCGCGCACGCCGTGGTCAAGGGCGACGTCCCCGATTACGGCATCGCCGTCGGCGCTCCGGCCCGGGTGGTCAAGAACCGCAAGGACGCCTGGGATGCCGCCGCCGAGGCCCGCGCCGCGTATATGGCCGCCCTCGCCGATATCGAACGCAAGAAGAGCGGCGTCACCACCTAATGACCAGCTATGCCGCCTTCCTGCGCGGGATCATGCCCGCGAACCCGAATATGAAGAACGAGAAGCTCCGCGGAGTCTTCGAGAACCTCGGCTTCACGAAGGTGGCATCGCTGCTCAGCAGCGGCAATATCGTTTTCGACAGCCCCGAAACCGATATCCCCACCCTGGAATCGCGCATCCAGCAGGCGCTACAGGCCGAACTGGGCATCGGCGGCGGCACCATAATCCGCACCGGCGAGCAACTCCAGGCACTGGTCGACACCGACCCCTTCACCGACCTGACCCATTGCCGCGAAACATATTTGACGGTCACCTTCGTCAAGGACACCGCCGCCGGCCCGCCCGGCCCCCTCGATGAAACCACCGGCAAAGCGGTCCGCATCCTGGCCTACGACAAGCCCTGCGCCGCCGTCCTCTCGGTAATCGACAACACCGACCCCAGCACCACCAACTTCATGTCCTGGATCGAAAAGTCCTACGGCAAGGACGTCACCACCCGCACCTTCCTCACCGTCCAGAAGACCCTGAAGAAGCTGGGCTGATCAGCCACTGAAGCTGAAGTCGATGCAGGTCGGCGCGCATCACACCAGAATTTGATAGATCACCGTCTATTGGATCGGGGCTCAGCATGCGAGTGAATGCGAACGGTCAAGTGACAATCCCTGCCGACCTGAGAGCCAAGTACGGGCTACACGAGGGCGTAGAGGTCGATGTCATCGACGATGGTGGCTCGCTGCGGATCTCACCCCGTGACGGAGCGGATAGTCGAGGTAAGCAACTCGTCCAGCACCTGCGGCGCAGCCGCTTCACGAATCCGGCCGTGCGTGATATGACCACTGACCAGATATGCGCGGCGATATCGCACCTACTTCCCGACGCTGACGTTGGTTGCGCCGGAGTGATACGGGACCTGACGCCCGCCGATAGGCTGTTCCGGTGAATATCGGTCTCCGCACGGCACTCACCGGTCTGGTCGCGCTCGCGCTGGCCGGTCCGTTCGCCACCACGGCGCACGCGACTCCTTCGGACGGTGTCACGGGGGTGATCCTGTCTCGCACCACGATTGGCGATACCGACTACATTCTGCGCGAAATCACCATCGCCCCAGGGGGTTCCACGGGGTGGCACTACCATGACGGCACGCTGTATGCCGTGATCCGGCGGGGTGTGCTGTTCCACTACGACTCGAGTTGTGAGCAGGACGGGGCCGGTGGGGCGCAGGCGTTTGTCGAGCGGGCCGGGATCGGGAATGTGCATATCGAACGGAATTTGGGGAACGAACCGCAGATTCTGGATGTGCTTTACGTATTGCCCACGGGGAGTCCGCTTTCTGAGGATGCGCCTAATCCGGGGTGTCCGTTCGAATGACCGGTCAGAGGGCGGCGTAGACGGCCTCTATCAGTCGGTAGGCGCGGCGGTCTCGGGCCAGCCAATCGCGGCGCAGGTTGGGGATGAAGGCGATGGCGAGGTCGTTGTCGATATCGCCGAGTCCGATCGATCCGCCCGCGCCGGGATGGCCGAAGGCGGTGGCGCGGGCGGCTTTCGGGACCATCATGTTCTGTGAGGGCAGCATGAAGCCGAGGCCGAACGCGCTCTCCAGTTGCAGTGCGGTGTCGACGCCACGCACTTGTTCGCGGACCGCATGGCGTAGCAGCTCGGGGCGAAGTAGCTTGCCCCGCACCAGGTCTCGGTAGAATCCGGCCAGGGCGCGGGCGGTGGTGATGAGTCCGACGGCGGGCCAGCCACCCGCCTGCACCTGCGGATCGTTGAACGAGCCGGCGGGATTGCCGACACCGCGCATGATCATCGACTGCGGATCGCGGAAGGATTCGATCAGGCGGGTCACCGTGGCGGCGTCGAAGGAGACGGCGTCGAGCGGTTCGGGATCGGACCAAACCTGTTGTGTGGCAGGCGGATACTCGCTGCGCGCCGCCTGCTCGCGAATCGCGGCGGGAGCGCCGATGTGCAGGTCCGCGCCCAGATGCCGGCGGGTGTACTCGCCGACGGTCGAATCGGTATGGCGGCGTACAAGTTCGCCGGCCAGCCAGCCGAATGTCATTGCGTGATAACCGTGCCGGGTGCCCGGCTCCCACTCCGGCGTCTGCTCGGCGAGCACCGCCGCCATGGCCTCGGCATCGGCGGCGTCGGCCGCGCTTACGGTCCGGTGGAAGGCCGGCAGTCCGGCCCGGTGGCTGAGCAGATGGGCGGTGGTGGTGGCTTCCTTTCCGGCACAGGCGAATTCGGGCCACCACTCGCCGACGGGTGCGTCCAGGTCCACCCCGTATTCGTCGGCGACCCGCAGGGCCGCCGTCGCGGTCACCGCCTTCGTGCAGGAGAAGGCGATGCACGGCGTCTCGCGTTCCCATTCGCGCCCGGTGCCGGAATCCGCGAGCCCGCCCCAGAGATCGACCACCAGTCGATCCCCGGCGTACACCGCGACGCCCGCGCCCAGGTTCTGACCGTCCGCGAAGCTCGCCTCGAAGACATCTCGCACGGCCCGGAATGCCGGATCGGCATGGCCTTGGACTCGTCCACCCATGCCGTGAATTAGAACACGTTACAGTTCTGTGCGAAAGGTCTCGTCCGCGAGGAAACGCCGACGATTCAGTACGGCTGGTTCGGATCCCGTTCCGGCAGTGGGCGTTCCACGATGACCGGCCGGCCCAGCGGATTACGCACCCCACGCTTGGCGGACTGGTAGACCAGCGCGGTCTCCTGCGCCACCACATCCCAGGCGAAATCGGCGGTGAGGCGTTCGCGCGCGGCCCAGGCGCGATCCTGTGCGGCGGCCGGATCGTCGAGGACGGTGCACACCGCCTCGGCAATGCCGTTCACGTCGGCGGGTTCGAAGGAGGCTCCGGTGACGCCGTCGGTCACCAGATCGCCGAGACCACCGGCGGTGGAGGTGACCAGGGGAGTACCGGCCGCGGCGGCCTCGAGGGCCACGATGCCGAAGGGCTCGTAGCGACTGGGCAGCACGATCGCGTCGGCACTGTGCAGCCAGCCGAGCAGATCCGTATGGTCAAGGCGGCCAACGAAATTCACCGCGCGCGCAACCCGATGCGCACGAGCCCGCTCGCGCAGCCAATCGATCTGGGTGCCGATACCGGCGACCGTCAGCGTCGCACCCGGATGCGCCTTACGAATACGCGGCAGCGCGGCAATGGCGTCCTGCACGCCCTTCTCGTACTCGAGCCGTCCGACATACAGCAGCCGCGGCGGCCCGGACAGCGGTGCGCGCTCCCGGAAGGTCCACGAGCTCACATCGATGCCGTTGCGAATCACCGTGACCGGTGTCCGCTCCGGGTTGTAGAGCCGTTCGACCTCGTCCTTCATCGACTCCGAACAGGTGATGAGCGCATCGGAGTCGTGCGCCAGCCACCATTCGACCGAATGCACCTGCTTGTTGACCCGCCCGGACACCCACCCGCTGTGCCGCCCGGCCTCGGTGGCGTGAATGGTCGACACCAGCGGCACGTCGTAATGCTCGGCGAGCGTGATGGCCGGATGCGCGACCAGCCAGTCGTGCGCGTGCACCACATCGGGCGTCCAGCCCTCGCCGATACCCGGTTTGTTCAGTGCGATTCCCGCGCGCACCATGGCATGACCCATGGCCAGAGTCCAGGCGAGCATGTCCTCGCCGAAGTCGAAGACCGGCGGGTCCTCGGCGACCGCGACCACCAGCACCCGGTCCTCGATGAAGGAGATCGTGGGGTGCGTGGTGGCGTCACTGCCCATCGGCCGGCGCGCCAGCACGACGACCTCGTGCCCGGCGGCGGCCAGCTCGGTGGCCAGGTGATGGACGTGGCGGCCCAGCCCACCGACAACGACGGGTGGGTACTCCCACGACACCATCAATATCTTCATTGGGGTCCTTCTGAAGCGGGGCCGAGCCTGCGCGCATCGAGCGCTGGGAAGAATCCGTCGGCCGCGTACCATCCTGCCGCCAACTGCTCCGCTTTGGCGAGTTGTCCGGCAGCGACCGCCGCGGCGATTTCGCGCACGGCGTGTGCGTGTTCATGGGCTCGGTCACGCGCGTACCCGGCGGCCGAATCCTTGGAGACCATGAACGCCCAGTCGCTGGAGACGGTCAGAATCGCCTCGCGCAGCAGCTGATCGGCGACCCGGTCCCGCAGCCCGTGGAAGGTGGATTCGCCATCGCCGGAAGGGCTTTCGGTGCGCATCTTGTCGAGGGTGTCGAGTGCGAGCCGCACGATCTCGGCATTGAGGTCGACCAGATCCTGGACCTGATCCCCGGCCCACACCCGCCAGTCCTTGCCCGAACCCCAGGAGGAGTCGCTGAGCTGCACCGATTCCCCGACATAGCCATTGGCGCGGGCATCGGCGAGCGTGCCGACATTGATGCCCGCCTCGGGCAGTGCGCGCAGCACCTGCTCCAGCCACTGCGGGCCCTCATGCCACCAGTGCCCGAAGAGTTCGGTGTCGAATGCGGCCACGACCAGGGCCGGTCGGCCGATGCGCGCGGATTCGGAGATCAGCCGTTCGCGCACGGTCGCGACGAAATCGGCGACATCGTGTTCGACGGCCACCGCGGCGAGCGCGGGATCGTAGGGGGCCTTGTCCGGACCCGCGACGGTCTTGCCCGTCACGCGGGAGGGTTTGAGACCGGTGGCGTGATCGTAGTGATGGAAATCACGGTACGCGGCATGCCCCGGATACCCGGATTTGGGGGACCACACGCGGTAGCTGACATGCAGATCGCGTCCGAAGGCGACCACATCGGAGTCCCACACCGGCCGGCCCAGGGTGGTGTCGCCGCGCAGGGCCGGGCCATCGACCATGAAGTGCTTCACACCCGCGGCGTCGTAACCGCGTTCCATGCCGGGCGTGAATCCGCATTCGGGAGCCCAGATTCCGGTGGGGGTATGCCCCCAGCGCCCGCGCGCATCGGCCAGACCCTCGCGCAGCTGATAGGCGCGCAGCCGCTCGTCGAGCAGCGGCTGGAACGGATGGGCCAGGGGTCCGCCCAGCAGCTCGATGGCCTCGGCATCGATGAGCTCACGCCATACCGGCGAAGCCCCGTGCCGCCAGCGGGTTTCGAAATCTTCGAGGGATTCGTTCGCGAGCCGATGCTCATGACCGCCGAGCGCGGTATTCCCGGCCATGGACGCCTCGTCGGCGCGCAGCCGCCAATTGCCCAGCCAGTGATGCATTCCGGACAAACTGTGCGGGTCGTCCAGCTGCGCCGCGAGCACCGGCGTGATACCGAGGCTCAGCAGATGCGAACGCCCTTCCGCCGCAAGCTTTCTCAGTACCTTGGCGACGGGAAGGTAAGAGGCTGCCCAGGATTGGTACAGCCATTCCTCGCCGACCGGCCAGCGCCCGTGATGTGCCAGCCACGGCAGATGCGAGTGCAGGACCAGGGTGAACTGGCCCGGCACCTGAGTTGTGCTGCCACTCACGGCTTCACCGCGATGGCGACCAGATCGAGGCTGGCATCGATATCGGCCGCCGAATCGGCGAGCAGTTCGAAGTCGTCGGTGCGCACCGCGGCCACATCGGCGGCCAGATCGGCGGGCCACGGCTCGCCCGCGATGGCGCGTGCGATCTGCGCGTCGATGATCGATCCGCCCCACTTCTCATCGAGGGCAACGAGTTCCGCGCCGTGGAAAACGCCCGCCATCAGCTCGACCTGGAAACCGGCCTCGACACAGAGTTCGGTCAGCTCGGCGGCATTGAGTTCACGGGTGTGGAACGGGTTGAGCGGGGTATCGCGGCCCGGCGAGAAGGTGATCCGGTTGGGTGTGCTGATCAGCAGCTTCCCGCCCGGCTTCAGTACCCGCAGGCATTCGCGAATGAACTGCGACTGATCCCAAAGGTGTTCGATGACTTGGAAATTCACCACGACGTCAACGGATGCGTCTTCGAGGGGCAGGTCGGCGAGATTGCCCTGCACCATTTCCACCGCCGGGTACTTGGCCCGCACGTGCGCGACCGCGCTGTCGTCGTAGTCGAGTCCGGTCACCTTCGCGGCAACCCCCGCGATCATGTTGGCGCCGTAGCCTTCTCCGGATCCGGCTTCGAGCACGGTCTTGCCCGCGCAGTGCTCCAGCAACCGGACGTACGCGATCTCGTGCCGACGGAACCAGTAGTTCTCCTCGGCGATGCCGGGCACCGTCCGCTCACCGGTCAAAGGCAGGGGATCGGTGTGGTTTTCGGTGGGTATCACGGCCTCGCTCATTGGATCGACGTTAGCGGTTGCCCATATCACAGCGGCGACCGGATCGGCCGATGGAGAACATCACAGCCTAAGTTACCCACGGGTAACTTAACGTAGGGTAATCTCCAGCGCGAGCTACTTGTGGACGTACGGCCAGTCGATCGTGCGACCGCCACACCCGTGCCATCAGAACAGGAGGTCGACGAAGACCCATGCCCAACATCGTCGTACTGATCAAGCAGGTTCCTGACACCTGGTCCGAGCGCAAGCTGACCGATGGTGACTACACCCTCGACCGCGAGGCCGCCGACGCCATCCTCGACGAGATCAACGAGCGCGCTGTCGAAGAAGCGCTGCTGATCAAGGAGGCCCAGGGCGGCGAGGTCACCGTGTTGGCAATGGGCCCGGCCCGTGCCACCGAGGCCATCCGCAAGGCGCTGTCCATGGGCGCCGACAAGGCCATTCACATCAACGATGACGCGATCCACGGCTCCGACGCCGTGCAGACCGCCTACGTGCTGGCCGCGGCTCTCGGCCAGATCGAGGGCATCGAGCTCGTCATCGCCGGCAACGAGGCCACCGACGGCCGTTCGGGCGCCGTCCCGGCCATCATCGCCGAGTACCTGGGTCTGCCGCAGCTGACCCACCTGCGCAAGCTGGTTGTCGACGGCGAGCGCATCACCGGTGAGCGCGAGACCGACGAAGGCGTGTTCAAGCTCGAGGCCACTCTCCCGGCCATCGTCTCGGTTACCGAGAAGATCAACGAGCCGCGCTTCCCGTCCTTCAAGGGCATCATGGCCGCGAAGAAGAAGGAAGTTCAGACCTTCACGCTGGCCGATCTGGGTGTCGACCCGGAGACCGTCGGTGTTGCGAACTCCGGCACCCAGGTGACCGGTGTGACCCCGAAGCCGGCGCGCACGGCGGGCGAGAAGATCGTCGACGAGGGTGAGGGCGGCCAGCAGATCGCCACCTACCTGGTCGGTCAGAAGATCATCTAAAGCCCCCGAGCCCAACGAACTTCAGGAGAGAAAGACAATGGCAGAAGTACTTGTGCTCGTGGAGCACGCCGATGGTGCGCCCAAGAAGGTGACCACCGAACTCCTCACCGCCGCTCGCGGTCTGGGCACCCCGGCCGCCGTCGTGGTCGCCACCTCCGGCACCGCCGACAAGCTGGCCGACGCCCTCGCCGCCGCCGGTGCCGAGAAGATCTACGTCGCGGAATCCGATGAGGCCGAAGGCTTCCTGGTGACCCCGAAGGTCGACGTCCTCGCGGCCCTGTCCGAGACCGCCGCCCCGGCCGCGATCCTGGTCGCCGCCACCGCCGACGGCAAGGAGGTGTCGGGCCGCCTCGCCGCGCGCATCGGCTCCGGCCTGCTCGTCGACGTCATCGCGGTCGATGCCGATGGCGCCGTGCAGCATTCGATCTTCGGTGGCGCGTTCACCGTGGCCGCCAAGGCCACCGGCGACGTCCCGGTCATCTCGGTGCGCCCCGGCGCCATCGAGGCGGCCCCGCAGGCCGCGGCCGGTGAGAAGGTCGTCGTCGAGGTGCCCGCCCAGGAAGAGGGCGTCACCAAGGTCATCTCCCGTGAGCCCAATGTCGGTGGCGATCGTCCCGAGCTGACCGAGGCCGCCATCGTGGTCTCCGGTGGCCGTGGTGTCGGCTCGGCCGACAACTTCGGCAAGGTCGTCGAGCCCCTCGCGGACGCGTTGGGTGCCGCCGTCGGCGCTTCGCGTGCCGCCGTCGACTCGGGCTACTACCCGGGCCAGTTCCAGGTCGGTCAGACCGGTAAGACGGTCTCCCCGCAGCTGTACATCGCGCTCGGTATCTCCGGCGCGATCCAGCACCGTGCGGGCATGCAGACCTCGAAGACCATCGTCGCTGTCAACAAGGACGAGGAAGCCCCCATCTTCGAGATCAGCGACTACGGCATCGTCGGCGACCTGTTCAACGTCGCCCCGCAGCTGACCGAGGCGGTCAAGGCCCACAAGGGTTGAGAAAGTCTCGCGCTGAGCGCATAGAGTGACCCCCGGCCCGAAAAGGCCGGGGGTCACTTGTATTCGGGGGAGTCCCAGTCGAGGTGACCCCGGCTGGACAGAGATCGAGAATGTCTATATGCCAACACAACCCGAGCTGACCGACATCGCCGCCGCGCTGCACTGGGATCTGGCCGAGTGGCTGGGGTCCGATGCGCTGCCGAAGGTGTTCGACCGGATTTCCGGGCAGCTGGATGAGGCGTTCACGTCGGTGGTGACGACCGGGCATGCGGTGGATCGGGAGACATTGCTGGCCGGGGTGTGGTCGGCGCGGAATGCGCAGCCGGGGTTGGAGATCGAGGTCTCCGAGGTGCAGGAGATCGCGCGCAGTGGGAATCTCATTGTGTTGCGGTTCGTCGCCGAGAACGTCATGGGCGAGGTTCGCTCGCGCCGGACGGTGACCGCGGTGCTGGTCACCGATGGGCGGACCCATCTCTGGCGCACCGTCCATGAAACCTCGGTTCCGGATTAGGCGGAGATGCGCCGAACCGGGTGGCGCAGAATGGTTTTCATGGTGGCCTCGGCCGACTTACGTGGGTCCGATAGGTAGATCTCGTGGTGGCGGCCGTTCATGGTCAAGCCTTCGGCCTGCATGAAAGCGTCCATGCGGGACAGGGTTTCGGGTTCGGCCGAATACGGGCCGACGTGCATGATCTGAATCGATTCGCCCTCGGTGAGGGTTTCGAAGGTCGCCCCGGAAACCATGTCCGCGGTGACGTATTCGGGGAGGCGGATCAGCATCTTCCAATGCCACTCCTCGCGCGGGATCGTGAGCGGCGGCGCATCGGACTCCACCCACCACAGCCCCTCCAGCTTCGCGACCACGAAATCCTGATCGGCGGCCTTGGCCAGTTTCTTCGCACCGTAGGCCGCGCGATACAGGGTGGCCACGGCCTCGGTATAGGCCGGACCGAGTGGTGCGCCCGAGCCGGTGACGGTGGCGTACGAGTAGGTGCCGAACGTGCGCAGCACCGGATTCGCGGGTGCGGCGTAGTAGTTCTTATCGGTCTTGGTCAGATCCAGTTTCATACTTTGAGGATCAGGTCTCCCGTTGCTGGAGAGTCAAGGCGCGCCGTGACCCTTGTCCTTATTGAGCAGGTAGCCGACCGTGCTCGGAATGAACAGCGCCAATCCCCACGGCACGGCCACCCAGAACGGCCAGAAGTAGCCCATCCCGGTTGCGAGCCAGATCAAAATGACCAGGATATTCACGAAAACCCAAGGCGTCCACATGATCTTGACCCAGAGCGGGAAGACACTCGGCTCCGCGGCGATCTTCGGCCCGGAGCGCGAATTCCGCTGCACGGGAAGGTCGGACAGCACCGGCGTCAGCTCACCGTAGGTTCGGGCGGCGTAGACCTGCTGCACCCGCTCATCGAATTCGTGCAGATTGATCCGGCCGTCATCCATGGCCGCCCGCAGTTTGGTGACAATCTGCTCGCGGTCGGCATCGGAGGCCCGCATATTCTCCTGGCTCACGAACCTCAGCCTAGGACGCGTGGTGCCCTCATGCGCTCTCAATACTGCTGCGGTCGATCGACTTTCGCCATCGATGCCGGTTCCGGAAAGCGATGAAAGAGGTATCCGGTCGTACCTTCGGGGGGAAAGTGTGTCCCGGTATACGGGTCGAACACAAGATGATCGCGCGTATGCCGCGTACTTGGTCGAGCATTCCGCACTGCGGACACGGATTCATGATTCCCCCTACCTGCGAACCACTTTCGCCATGGCTCGACATGATCGAACCAGAGATAGTCGGCGGCGTCGCGCGAATTCAGGCGCAGTGCAGGGCGGCGAGCAGGGTGGTGAGGATGGGGGAGGGGCGGATATCGCTGCGTACCACCGCCGATACCGGGATGCGGAGGGGGTGGCCGGTGAGGCGGAGGGTCGCGATGCCTTCGGTGTGGCTGTCGGCGTAGAGGATGGTCCAGGCGTCCGGCCGATTGATGAGTTCCATGGTGGCGGTGTGGTCCGGGGGAATGGGTGGGCCGTAGGCCGGGCCGGTGGGTAGATCGGCGAAGGCGGAGCGAACCACATTGTGTAACAGCACCTGATCGTGTTCCCCGGGGAGTAATAGCGGATAGGCGCTGAGCATGGCGAGTGTCACATCCGTGCGGCCGGCGAGGGGATGGGCGGTCGAAGTGGCGAGGACGAGGTCTTCCACCCAGAGTTTTTCGACGGTCAATCCGGGCTGATCCACGCTGCCTCGAATGAGGGCGAGATCACAATCTCCGTCGGCCACGGCTTGAATGCGCTGGCGGAAGGGCTTGATGACGAATTCGATCTCCGCGCCCGGATGCGCCTCGCGTGCTCCGGCAATGGCGGACAGTGATCTTGTTGCGAAGCTCATATTGGCGGCGAGGCGAATTCGTGGTCCGGAAGCGCGTACAGCTGCGCGAATGGCGGATTCCAGGCTCAGCATTTGCTTCGCAAGAGGAAGTAGCCGAGTGGTCGCGTCGGTGGGTACAACCGATCGTGTGGACCGCTCGAAAAGAGGTACCCCGAGGTCTCTTTCCAGCCGCGCGATCTGGTGGCTGATGGCCGACTGCGAGATGAAGCAGCGGGTCGCCGCGCGGCTGAAACTGAGCTCCTCGCAGACGGCGACGAAGTAGGCCAGCTGACGCAGCTCCACGGGACTTCTCCAATTCATGATCAATCTAGATAAGAGTCATATTGATTATGCGCCCTGACCCCTGGAACATCCGCGCTTCGAATCACGGTTAGTCATGAGAGAAGGAGGCTGTCATGTCGTTCGCGGGTGCGGGTGTCGAGACCGTAGAGGTCGTCATTGTTGGTTCGGGCTTCGGTGGGCTTGCCGCCGCCAAACAGCTCAATAAGTCTGGAGTTCCGTACGTTCTGATTTCGAGTACCCCCGAACACCTTTTCCAGCCACTGCTCTACCAAGTTGCGACGGGTGTGCTGGCGTCGGATGAGATCGCCCCGCCCATCAAGAACATCCTCAAGCATCACAAGCACGGTGAGACCAGGATCGGCAAGGTGACCGCCATCGACGCCGCGAACGCGATCCTCACCTATGAGACCGCCGAAGGCACCCGCCGGATCCGCTACGGCTCACTGATCGCCGCCACCGGCGCGAACCAGTCCTACTTCGGCCGTGACGATTTCGCGGACAAGACCTATTCGCTCAAGACGATCGACGATGCCAAGGCGCTGCGCGCGCAGATCGATCGCGTCTTCACCGAGGCCAAGACCGCCGATCCGGAGACCCGCCGCCGCCTGCTCAGCTTTGTCGTCGTGGGCGCGGGCGCGACCGGTGTCGAGGTCGCGGGCCAGCTCAAGGAACTCGCGAAAAGGTATTACCACACCGATGATTCGGTGATTCTGGTCGAGGGCGCGGGCGTGGTGCTGCCCCCGTTCGGCGGCGGACTGTCGGAGTACGCGAAGGGCTCGCTCAGCAAGAGCGGCGTCGAGGTGCTGGTCGACACCTTCGTCACCGATATCGACGAGGGCAAGGTGACCGTCAAGAGCAAGGACGGTGTGGAGCGCGGTATCGCCGCCGAGACCGTGGTGTGGTCGGCCGGCGTACAGGCGGGCGGCTTCGCGCAGCTGCTGGCCGAGGCCACCGGCTGCGAAACCGACCGGGCCGGAAGACTTCTCATCAATCCGGACTGCACCGTCGGCGGCCACGCCGATATCTACGCCATCGGCGATATGACCTCACTCAAGGGCTACCCCGGCCAGTCGCCGGTCGCCATGCAGGAGGGCCGCCACGTCGCGGACATCATTCGCGGCAAGAAGCAGGCGGCCACCGAGTTCAACTACTGGGACAAGGGCAGCATGGCGGTCATCAGCCGCTTCAGCGCCGTCACCAAGATCAACGACAAGATCAAGTTCACCGGCACCATCGCCTGGATCACCTGGCTGGCCGTCCACCTGTTCTACCTGGTCGGCTTCCGCAACCGCTTCGCCGCGATCTTCTCCTGGCTCGTCGCCTTCATCGGCACCGGCCGCCCCGGCTTCAGCGAGGTCGAAAAGACCCCGGTGGCAAAGGTTCTGGACCCGCCCCGCGCGGCCTGACCCGCCACCGAAATGAGCCGCCCGGCAGTCCCCACCGGGCGGCTCTTTCGCGCCGCTGCTGTTCGTCCGGTGCGATGGTAAGCCGGTGCGATTGGTGAATCCGGAGGAGCAAGCCGCCAGTCGCAGGTGGTATCGGGCGCGCTAACCTGCGCATATGGCTGTTCCTACAACGCGTTTGCTGGTGCTCTCGGTGGTGCGACTGCTGCAACCGGTGCATGGGTATGACGTGCGGCGTGAGTTGTTGTCCTGGCATGCGGACGATTGGGCGAATGTGAAGCCCGGGTCGGTGTATGGGGCGCTCAATACGCTGGCGCGGGATGGGCTGATCTCGGTGGATGAGGTGGGGCAGGACGGGGGGAGGCCGGAGCGGACCGCGTATCGGCTTACTCCGGAGGGGGAGAAGCAGTTCGGTGAGATGCTGCGGGAATCGCTGTTCTCGGCGGATCAGGTCAAGCATCCGTATTTCGCCACGGTGGCGTTGTTCCCGCATGCCCCGAAGGCCGAGGTGGTGGCGGCGCTGCAGAGCCGGATTCTGAAATTCGAAGCGGCACTGTTCTTTCTGGAGCGTGAGGAGCAGCGAATTCTGGCGGGCAGCGGGAAGCCGGAGGAGTCGGCGCCGTATCACGTGGCCGATGCCATGCGGCTCTCCGCCGATCACACGCGGGCGGATCTGGAGTGGTCGCGCCGGACGTTGCGTCGCATCGAAGAGGGTGAGCTGGATGTGTGGACGGAGGGTATGAGCGGCTCCAGGGTGCCACCAATCGTCAGTTAGTCAAGTTTTAATAGTCAACCTTGACTACAAAACGAATCGTTTCTACGGTTGGTCTGTGGAAACGACATCACCGGTGCGCCCACCCACCTCGGAACCGGTCATCCGGGTTCGCGGTCTGGCCCGCACCTTCAAAACCAAAACCGGTGCCGTACAAGCGGTTTCCGGTATCGACTTCGATGTGCGCGACGGCGAGATCATCGGGCTGCTCGGGCCCAATGGTGCGGGTAAGACCACCACGCTGCGCATGATCGCCACCCTGCTCACGCCCACGGCGGGGGAGGCCACCGTCGCCGGGGCGGATCTGCGCACCCAATCGCGGACGGTCCGCTCCCGTATCGGCTATGTCCCGCAGGGCGGTTCGACCTCCGACTATGAATTGGTCGACGATGAATTGATCCTGCAGGCAAGGCTTTTCGGACTCTCCAAGGCCGAGGCTGTCGCCAATACCGCCGAACTGGCCAAGGCATTGGAGTTCGACGGGCTCGGACGGCGCAAATGCTCGCAGCTGTCCGGCGGGCAGCGGCGGCGGGTGGATATCGCACTCGGCATGGTGCACCGGCCATTCCTGATCTACCTGGATGAGCCGACCACCGGCCTGGACCCGCAATCGCGCGCGAATCTCTGGGAGCACATTCGGCGACTCCGCGATGAGGGCACCACCGTGGTGCTGACCACCCACTATCTCGAGGAGGCCGATGCGCTGTGCGATCGCATCCTGGTGATGGATCACGGCGGCATTGTCGCCGAGGGCACCCCGGATGAACTCAAGCGCCGCATCTCCGGTGATGTGATCAGCCTCGAAATCGACGGCGACAGTGCGTATCTCGCGATGGAGATCGCCGACCGGGTACTCACCGTGCGGCACCGCCTGCGCACCGACGGCCACGAGAACGGCCATGCCGGAAAGGCCCTCGTACATCTGACCGTGGACAAAGGTGATGAGGCGGTGGTTCCGCTGTTGCACGCGCTCGGCGATCAAGGCATTACCCCTGGTGCGCTCACCGTCAAACGCCCCAGCCTCGATGACGTTTTTCTCACTCTCACCGGCCGTTCGCTCCGGGAAGGAAACCACTCATGACATTCCTGCGCGATACCGGTCTGGTGTTCTGGTCTCAGCTCCGGTCGAATCTGCGAAATCCGGTGTGGGTCATTATCGGGCTCACCCAGCCGATCCTGTATCTCGTGCTGTTCGGTCCGCTGGTGAAGGGTGTCTCGGGCTCCTTCGGCGCGGGCGCGGACCCGTGGAAGCTGCTCACGCCCGCGCTGGTGATTCAGATCGGCCTGTTCGGGGCCATGTTCGCGGGTTTCGGCATTGTCTCGGAATTGCGTTCGGGTGTGGTCGAGCGGCAGCGGGTCACCCCGGCCCCGCGGGGCGCGCTGCTGGTGGGGCGGGTGCTCAAGGACATGGTGGTGCTCATCGTGCAGGCGCTGGTGCTGGTGGGTGTGGCCATGGCGGCCTTCGGATTACGTCCGGATCCGCTGGGCCTGGTGTTGTCGGTGCTGCTGATCTCGGTCATGGCGGCCGGTCTGGCGTCGGCCTCATATGCGCTGGGGTTGTGGGCCAAACAGGAATCGACCCTGGCCTCACTGCTCAATTCCGTGTCGGTCCCGATCATGTTGCTCTCGGGGATTCTGCTGCCCATGAGTGTCGGCCCGACCTGGTTGCAGAATGTCGCGAAGGCCAATCCGTTCTCGCATACCGTCGATGCCGCGCGGGCGCTGTTCCGCGGTGACTTCGGCTCCTCCGACGTGTATGTCGGCACCGCCGTGACGGTGGTGCTGGCGTTGGTCCTCATGGTGATCGGGGCCCTTAGCTTCGCTCGCGAGAATGCCTGACAACCAGGTATTTCACCCCAGGTGAAAGACCTTGACCTGAACTCAGGTTGAGGTCTCACGATGGGGATATGACGGAGAACAGAAGAGCCTTGATCACCGGGGCCTCGGCGGGATTCGGGCGGGCGGTCGCGCTCGCACTTGCCGATAGAGGCTGGCGGCTGATCATTACCGCGCGCGGTGCGGAGGAATTGGCGAAGGTGGGCGCGGTCACCGGTGCGGTGGTCGTGCCCGGCGATATCGCCGATCCGGTGCACCGCGACCGGCTGGCGGAGGCCATCGGATCCGGGCCGCTGGATCTGGTGCTCAATAATGCGAGTGCGCTCGGCCCGAGTCCGCTGCCGCCGCTGGATCGGTATCCGATCGAGGAGCTCGTCTCGGTATTCGATACCAATGTCATTGCGCCCCTGGCGGTTCTGCAATTGACGCTGCCGCTGCTGCGGGCTGCCGACGGGGTGGTGGTGAATATCAGCTCCGATGCCGCGGTCGGCGCGTATCCCGGCTGGGGTGGATACGGGGCGTCCAAGGCGGCCCTGGATCAGCTCACCGCCGTGCTCGGCGCGGAGCATCCGGAGCTGCGGATTTACAGTTTCGATCCCGGCGATATGCGCACGGCCATGCATCAGGCGGCGTTCCCGGGTGAGGATATCTCCGATCGACCGGAGCCGGAAACCGTTGTCCCCGCGCTGTTCCAGCTGCTCGATACGCGTCCGCCGAGTGGCCGGTATGTGGCCTCGGAATTGCCGGTGGCGTTATGACGGTGGAGTTGGCGGCCGTGGAGTTCACTCTCCCGGACGCGTTGAACGCGACCAGTCCGCCCGAAGCGCGCGGGCTGGCGCGGGACGAGGTGCGACTGCTGGTCAGCCAGGCGCGCGTGCTGACGCATGCGCGCTTCCGGGAGCTGCCGGATTTCCTGCGGCCCGGAGACCTTGTGGTGGTGAACAATTCGGCCATGGTCACTGCCGCCGTGGCGGCCTGGTACGGCGATGATGCCGCGGTACTGCACTTTTCGACGCGGCTGGACGACGGCGGCTGGGTGGTCGAACTGCGTGACCAGCATGGCACGCCCTGGGTCGGCGCGAGTCCGGAAGCCGGTGCCGCAGTACTGATTCCGGGAGGTCACCGCGCGATACTGCGCGGACCGTGGCTTCCGGAGGGTCGGCGTCTGTGGATTGCCGATATCGATACCGATGTGCCCGAACTGCTCGCCCGGTACGGCCGGCCCATCACCTACTCCTATGTCACCGAACGCTGGTCGCCCGAGTACTACCGCACCGTCTTCGGCCGTGAACCCGGTAGTGCCGAAATGCCGAGCGCGGGAAGGCCTTTCACCGAGGCGTTGATCACCGAGCTGGTGGCGCGCGGGATCGGCCTGGCCACCATCACCTTGCACACGGGCGTCTCCTCGCCCGAGAACGGGGAGCCGCCCAGTCCGGAACGCTTCGCGGTGCCCGAGTTGACTGCCGAGCTGGCGAATCTCACGCACGCCCTGGGTGGACGCGTGGTGGCCGTGGGTACTACGGTCACCCGAGCTCTCGAATCCGCTGTCGGCGCCGATGGCCTGGTGCACGCGGCGGCGGGCTGGACGGACCTGGTACTCGGTTGCGCGCATCCGGCGCGGGTGGTCGACGGGCTCATTACCGGCTGGCACGCACCCGGGGCTTCGCATCTACATCTGCTGGAAGCGGTCGCCGGACCGGAGGCGGTGCGGCGCGCCTACCGTGTCGCGCTGGACTCCGGTTACCTCTGGCATGAATTCGGCGATACCGCGCTGCTGTTCGCCGACCGAGCCGAGCGCTGACGGACCCGCCGTACCCGGCGCTGACAGCCTCCGTGCGAAGGCGTAAAGTCGCGCTCTCCAGCTGTTGCGAGGCCCGCGCCGCGAGGGCTCGGGCGGGGGTTGTACCCAGCCGGGATACGAGCGTTTGTCCTGGTAGGGAACTTTCGGAGGCGGTCGGATGAACGCCGGGTGTGGTCTGTGTCGCGTTCACCGGACTGGCATCGAGAGGCCATCCGAAGGTTGCTCCGATGCAGTCTGGGACTGGCTTGATCAACCGTATGGCCACCAAGGCAGCGTCGACTTCCAGCCTGCTCCCACGCGAGTCATATGTAGCTCCGGAGCCGCCCCGCACCACGGGCCGCTCCCAGTACTCCCTGGTTGTCGCCTCCGATGCCGAGCATCGCGAAGCGGCCCAGCGGCTGCGGTACCAAGTGTTCGCCGCCGAACCGGGATTCACCATCCCCGACAATGGAACCGGTCTGGATGCCGACCGGTTCGACGAGCACTGCGACCACCTGCTGGTCCGCGATGAGCTCACCGAACAGTTCGTCGGCTGCTACCGCATGCTGCCGCCGGACAAGGTGACCGCCGCGGGCGGCTACTACACCGCGACCGAATTCGATTTGGCCGCACTGGATCCCACCGGTAACCGGATTGTCGAGATGGGTCGCGCCTGTGTGGTGCCGGACCACCGCAACGGTTCGGTGCTGACGCTCATGTGGGCGGGCATCCTGCACTACATCCAGCTCACCGGATACGAGTGGGTGATGGGGTGTGTGTCGGTGCCCATGCAACAGACTCCCGAGGACGCGCCCGGCGTGAATGTGCGCGGCGTGCGTGACCTGCTCATGAAAAAGCATGCGCTGCAAGCCGATCGGCATGTGCGCCCGTACAACCCGGTCGTGGTGGACGGTCGCGGACTGGACGAGCTGGTAGCCCCGGCCCGCCCGAAGCTGCCGCCGCTGCTGAGCGGATACCTGCGCCTGGGTGCGGAGATCTGTGGCGAACCCGCCCATGATCCGGAGTTCGCCGTAGCCGATTTCGTCGCCCTGCTGGGCCTGGAGACCATCAACACTCGCTACCTGGAGCGCCTACAGGGCGCGGTGGCCACTCTCGAGCGGTGATGAATCATGATGCCCGCCTTCCTTTCCCCCGGATCCGGTGCCCTCGAATGTCCGCCGGCCCCCGCCTCCGCCCACGCCTGGATGCCGTCGAGTCCATGCGGGCCCGAATGCGTCGAAACCCCGCCTGAGGCCGGGCGACTCCGCTTCGCCGCCCGCCTCGCGGGGATCGGTGCGGTGGCGGTGTCCTTCCCGGTCGCGTATCTGGTCACGCCGCGTCGCCACCGTGCCGGGCTGCAGCGCCGGTACGCCCGAGCCCTGCTGTCCTGCTGCGGAATTCGAGTTCGCGTCGTGGACAAGCGCGGTGCGGAAGTGGAGCAGCAGGGGCTGCTCGTGGTGGCCGGTCATATCGGCTGGACCGATATCATCGCGCTCTCGGCCGTGCAGCCCACCGCCTTCGTGGCGCGCGCGGATATGGTCGATTGGCCGGTACTCGGTGATATCGCGCGCCGCGTCCGCGTCATCCCGATCGAGCGGGAACGGCTCCGGGAACTCCCGGGCGTCGTGAACCGCATTGCCGAACGTCTCACCGCCGGTGAGCGTATCGGCCTGTTCCCCGAGGGCACCACCTGGTGCGGCCGCGCCCACGGGCGCCTGCGGCCCGCTCTCTTCCAAGCGGCCATCGATACCGAAACCCCGGTCCAGCCGATCCGCCTGCGCTACCTGGATCGACACGGCGAGGTCTGCACCGTCCCGGGTTTCGTCGGCATCGACACCATGGCCGATTCCTTCCGCCGCGTACTGCGCTCCAAAGGCGTAGTGGCCGAACTGGTCCTGCAACCTCTGGAACAGCCCGGCACGGACCGTCGCGACCTGGCCCGCCGATGCGAACAGGCAATCCGCGGCGATGCCGTGGACCGCGCGTTCGCCGATATCATCGGCCGCGACGAACCCGGTTCGGAGAGCACCGAACTCACCGTCCAAGCCCCCGAACACCGTCACCCGAAGCTTCCCGCCCGGGTCTGAAAATCGCGCGGTCTCCCTTGGCATCCCGGCACAGCCCCACGAGGGGGCTGTGCCAGGGCGTGGCGGAGTTCTGTCAGTGCGTGCCGTTCGGCGTAGGGCCCGCACGTTTCGCATCACCGTGAGCCGGATGTTTGCGAAGATGACGAGATGTCTGAAGCGCCCGGGCGTCTTCGCGCCATTCACAATGCCGCTCTGCTGGTCGAATTCGGTGCGCAGCGCGGGCTCGCGGCCGAGGATGTGCTGGCGGGGACCAGAATCGAGTTGGAGGACTTGGGCGATGCGGAGGTGATGATCACCTGCGAGCAGGAGTACGCGCTGATGCGGAATCTGCTCGCGGGATGTGTCGACGAACCCGGGCTGGGTTTGCTGGCGGGCATGCTGTGCCATCCGACCAGTCTGGGAATCTGGGGGTTCGCGCTCAGCACGAGTTCGACGCTGCGCCAGGCCCTGGAGATCGGCGTGCGCTATCTGGACCTGTCCTTCGCGGCGGGGGAGATGCGCCTGGAGACCCGCGGCACGAATGTGGTGATCATTCGCGATGATTCGGCGCTACCACCCGAACTGCGGCGCTTCACCCTGGAGCGCGACATGGTCGCCATCGGCATTGTGCAGCAGGACCTGTTGCCCATGCGCCTGCCCGCCATCCGGCTCGAACTGGCACTGCCCGCACACCCGATGTACGAGGCGGTTTCGACGCTGCTGGGTGTCTCGGACCTGATCTTCGATGCCGGCCGATCCGCCCTCACACTCCCCGCCTCCGCGCTGGAAATGCCTCTCCCGCAAGCGAATCCGGCCAGTATGAAAATGTACGAGGAACAATGCGCCGAGATGGTCCAGCGCCGCCGCAATCGCTTCGGAGTCAGTGAACAGGTCCGGGAGCTGCTGATCCACCATCACGGCCTGGCCGAACAATCCGACATAGCCGCCGACCTGAACATCAGCGTTCGCACCCTCCGCTGCCGCCTCGCCGCCGAAGGCACCACCTTCCGCGAACTGAGCTCCGAGACAATCGGCCTACTCGCCGAGGAGCTCCTCGGCACCGGCCTCACCGTCGAAAGCGTCGCGGACCGCCTCGGCTACGCCAGCGTCTCGGCCTTCGGCACGGCCTTCCGTACCTGGCGCGGCCAAACCCCCGGCCAATACGCCCGAGCAAACCGCCTGCTGACCCCCATGCGCGGCCTCCGCTGACCTGCGGAGTGTGAAATTCTCCGGAACTACGGACCGGTAACACCCACACGCTGTGGCTCCATGTGGTGGGAGGGAGCACACTGGGCAAAAACCGGGAGTCCATTCCCTCGCCCGACCGGGCCAATGCCTTGGAAAGGAGTCGGCGAGTTGTTCAGCCGCATCGCCATCGTGAACCGCGGAGAGGCCGCCATGCGCCTCATCCATGCCGTACGAGACCTGGCCGCGGAGACCGCGCTGCCGATCGAAACCATCGCCCTGCACACCGATGTCGACCGCAATTCGACATTCGTGCGCGAGGCCGATGTCACCTATGACCTCGGCCCCGCCTCCGCACGTCCCTACCTGGATCTGAAGCTGCTCGAGAAGGCGCTGGTCGAGACCAAGGCCGACGCGGCTTGGGTCGGCTGGGGTTTCGTCGCCGAGGATCCGGCCTTCGCCGAACTGTGTGAGCAGATCGGTGTCACCTTCATCGGGCCCAGCCCGGACGCCATGCGCAAACTCGGCGACAAGATCGGCGCGAAGCTGATCGCCGAGGAGGTCGGCGTGCCGGTCGCGCCGTGGAGCCGCGGCGCGGTCGAAACCCTGGAGGCGGCCACCGAGGCCGCCGCCGAAATCGGCTACCCGCTCATGCTCAAGGCCACCGCCGGTGGTGGTGGGCGCGGTATTCGCGTCGTCACCAATGAGGCCGAACTTGTCGATGCCTATGAACGCACCAGCCAGGAGGCCGCGCGTGCCTTCGGCAGTGGCGTGGTGTTCCTGGAGCGTCTGGTCACCGGTGCCCGGCACGTCGAAGTTCAGGTGATCGCGGACGGTCAAGGGACCGCGTGGGCGCTGGGCGTGCGTGACTGCTCGGTGCAGCGCCGCAATCAGAAGGTCATCGAGGAGTCGGCGTCACCGGTGCTGAGCGCCGAGCAGACCGCCGAACTCAAGGCCTCGGCCGAGCGCCTCGCCATCGCGGTCGACTACTGCGGTGCGGCGACCGTCGAATTCCTGTACCACCCGGGTGATCAGCTTTTCGCGTTCCTCGAGGTGAATACCCGCCTGCAGGTGGAGCATCCGATCACCGAATCCACCACCGGATTCGATCTGGTGCGCGCACAGCTGCATGTGGCCTCCGGCGGACGGCTCGAGGGTGAACCGCCCGCCGAGCGCGGGCACGCCATCGAGGCGCGCCTCAATGCCGAGGATCCGGACCGTGACTTCGCGCCCGCCCCGGGTCGCATTGCGCGCCTGGATCTTCCGGCCGGACCGGGTATTCGCGTCGATACCGGCGTCAGCGAGGGCGATACCATCCCCGCCGACTTCGACTCCATGATCGCCAAGATCATCGCCTACGGCCGCGACCGCAATGAGGCCCTGGCCCGACTGCGCCGCGCGGTGGCACAGACCCGCGTGGTCATCGAGGGCGGTGCGACCAACAAGAGCTTCGTCCTGGATCTGCTGATCCAGCCCGAGGTCATCGATGCCAGCGCGGACACCGGCTGGATCGACCGCGTCCGCGGCGAAGGCCGTCTGATTTCGCACGCGCACTCCAGCATTGCCCTGGCCGCCGCGGCCATCGACGCCTACGAGGAGGAGGAGCGGGTCGAGCGGCACCGGCTGATCTCCACCGCCTCGGGTGGTCGTCCGCAGGTCCAGCACGAGAGCGGACGCCCGCGCGATCTCAAACTGCGCGGTGTCGGCTACCGCGTGCGCGTGGCCCGTATCGGTGCGCATCGTTTCCGGGTCGGCATCGAGGCGGGCGGCGAAACCCGTACCGCTGATGTGGATTTGGAGCGTTTCGATCAGCACACCGGGCAGATTGTCGTCAATGACACCCGGTATCGCCTGACCACCGGCACGCACGGCCCGATCCACCTGGTCGATGTCAACGGTGTCACCCACCGGATCAGCCGGGACGAGGGCGGCGTGGTGCGCTCACCCGCGCCCGCGCTGGTTGTCGCCACTCCGCTGCAGGTCGGCGATGAGGTCGAGGCGGGCGCGCCCGTGCTCGTGCTCGAGTCCATGAAGATGGAGACGGTGCTGCGCGCACCGTTCCGGGCTCGCCTCAAGGAGTGTGCGGTCTCGGTCGGCACCCAGGTCGAGACCGGTGCGCCGCTGCTGCGCCTGGAGCCCCTCGCCTCCGATGACGATGAGGCCGAAGATAATTCGGCGGTCGCCGCGGCGGTCATGGACCTGCCGGTGGAGACCGCGCCGGTGCGCCCGGACGAGCGCATTACCCGCCGCCTGCAGGATCTGCGCGGTCTGCTGCTCGGCTTCGACGTCGACCCGCTCGATGAGAAGCGGGTGGTGGACGACTATCTGGTGCTGCGCCGGGCCGCCGTCGCCGATTACCGTCGTCCGCTTGCCGAAGAGCTCGCGCTGGTGGAGGTCTTCGCCGATCTCGCCGAGCTGAGCCATAACCGGTCGTGGGACGAGGACGGCGATCAGAGCCATGTCCACAGCGCCCGCGAGTATTTCCACACCTATCTGCAGAGCTTCGATGTGGAGCGGGCCGGCCTGCCGGAGACCTATCAGGCCAAGCTCGGTAAGGCGCTCGGGCACTACGGTGTTACCGAATTGGACCGCACGCCCGACCTGGAAGCCGCGGTGTTCCGCATCTTCCTGGCGCAGCAGCGGCCGGCGGACACGGTCACCATTATTACGACGCTCTTGCGCGAATGGCTGCGGGAAGCCGTGCCGGACAGGGCATTGCGGGAACCGGTCGGCCTGGCGCTGGAGCGCCTGGTGGCCGCCACGCAGGTGCGCTTCCCGGTGATCGCGGACCTGGCTCGCGGTGTGGTTTACGCCTGGTACGCCCTGCCGCTGCTGCGCCGCAATCGCGCCCGGGTCTACACCAATGTGCGAAAGAACCTGCGGCACTTGGATCTTCAGCCGGATTCGGCTGATCGCGCCGAGCGCATCTCCGATATGGTGCGCAGCACCGAACCGCTGGTGCGTCTGCTCGGTCAGCGCCTGGTACGCGGAAGTGCCTACAACACAGCGGTTTTGGAGGTGCTGACCCGTCGTTACTACGGCAACAAGGGTCTGGACGGCGTCCGTACCCACGAGGCCGACGGCTGCGCCTTCGTCGTCGCCGAACGCCGTGGCCTGACCCTGGTTTCGGCCGCGGTCAGCTTCGATGCGCTGGGCACCGTGCTGCGCGGTCTCACCGCGGTCGCCAGTGGCGCGGCCTCGCTCGAGGTCGATATCTACCTCGGCTGGGAGCAGCAGCCCGAGGACTTCGACGCCATGGCCGTGGCATTGCAGGAAGTGCTGAACGCGCAACCGCTGCCGAACCAGGTGCATCGCATCACCTGCACCGTAGCCGGTAGTGGTGGCGCGGTCATGCACCACCACTTCACCTTCCGTCCCTCGGCGACCGGCATGGTCGAGGAGCGACTGATCCGCGGCCTGCACCCGTACATCGCGCAGCGCATGCAGATGAAGCGCCTGCGCAAGTTCGACCTCACCCGACTGCCCTCCTCGGATGACGAAGAGGTGTACCTGTTCCGGTGTGTGGCCAAGGACAACCCCTCGGACGAGCGGCTCGTCGCGTTCGCCCAGGTCCGGGACCTCGCGGCACTGCGTGACCACGATGGTCGTCTGCTCTCGCTGCCGACCGCCGAGATCACCATCGCCACCTGCCTGGACTCGATTCGCCGGGCCCAGTCGCAGCGGCCCTCGGCCAAGCGCCTGCACACCAACCGGATCGTCATGTACATCTGGCCGCCGGTCGACCTGAACCGTGCCGAGCTGGAGACCATCATCGCGGCGCGGGTGCAACCGGCAACCGCCGGTGCGGGTTTGGAGGAGATCCTGCTCATCGCGCGTCAGCGTGATGCCGCCACCGGCGAACTGGTCAAGATCGCGGTGCGGATCGCGTTCGATCCCGCGGGCGGTACCGAGGTCAGCTTTGTCGAGCGCTCCGATGAGCCGGTCGAGCCGCTGGACGCATACCGGCAGAAGGTGCTGCGCGCGACCAGCCGCAATACCGTCTACCCGTACGAATTGACCGATCAGCTCGGTGATTTCGCCGAATACGATTTGAATGCCGAGCATGCGCTGGTGCCGGTCGAGCGGCCCAAGGGTCGCAATAGCGCGGCCATTGTCGCCGGTGTGGTGAGCACGCCGACCACGCAGTACCCCGAGGGCGTCAAGCGCGTGGTGCTGCTCGGCGATCCGACGAAATCCCTTGGCGCACTGTCGGAACCGGAGTGCCGCCGGGTGATCGCGGCACTGGATCTGGCCGAGCAGATGCGGGTGCCGCTGGAGTGGTACGCGCTCTCCTCCGGTGCGCGTATCTCGATGGAGTCGGGCACCGAGAATATGGACTGGGTGGCGGCCGCGCTCAAGCGGATCGTCGAATTCACCCAGGACGGTGGCGAGATCAATATCGTCGTCGCGGGCATCAATGTCGGCGCGCAGCCGTATTGGAACGCCGAGGCGACCATGCTCATGCACACCAAGGGCATTCTGGTCATGACCCCGGATTCGGCCATGGTGCTCACCGGTAAGCAGGCCCTGGACTTCTCCGGTGGTGTGTCCGCCGAGGACAATTTCGGTATCGGCGGCTACGACCGCGTCATGGGCCCCAACGGCCAGGCGCAGTACTGGGCGCCGAACCTGACCGCCGCGCGCGGTGTGCTGATGGCGCACTACGACCACACCTACATCGCGCCCGGTGAGCAGTCCCCGCGTCGTTCGCAGACCAGCGATCCCATCGATCGCGATGTCTCGGACTTCCCGCACGCCGCAGTCGACAGCGATTTCAAGACCGTCGGTGAGATCTTCTCCGCGGCCGCGAATCCGGATCGCAAGAAGCCCTTCGATATTCGGTCCGTCATGCGGGCGCTCTCGGATCAGGACCATCCGGTGCTGGAGCGCTGGGCGGGTATGGCCGATGCCGAGACCGCGGTGGTGCATGACGCGCACTTGGGCGGAATCCCGGTGTGCCTGTTGGGTATCGAATCCCAGAGTGTGCCGCGTCGTGGCTTCCCGGCCACCGATGGACCCGACACCTACACCGCGGGAACGCTTTTCCCGCAGTCGTCGAAGAAGGCCGCGCGGGCGATCAACGCGGCCAGCGGAAATCGTCCGCTGGTGGTGCTGGCGAACCTGTCGGGCTTCGACGGTTCCCCGGAGTCGATGCGCAAGGTGCAGCTCGAGTACGGCGCCGAAATCGGCCGTGCCATCGTGAATTTCCAAGGGCCCATTGTGTTCTGCGTGATCTCGCGGTATCACGGTGGCGCGTTCGTGGTGTTCTCGAAGGCGCTGAATCCGAATATGACCGTGCTCGCCCTGGAGGGCTCGGTCGCCTCGGTGCTCGGTGGCGCTCCGGCCGCCGCGGTCGTGTTCGCCGGTGAGGTGAACACCCGCACGGCCGCCGATCCGCGAGTCCGTGAGCTCCAGGAGCGCGCGGCCAATGCCCCCGGTGCCGACCGCGCCGCGCTCACCGCCGAGGTCGACGAGATCCGCTCGTCGGTCCGCGCGGAGAAGCTCGGTGAGGTCGCGGCGGAATTCGATCGCGTGCACAATATTCAGCGCGCTGTCGAGGTCGGTTCGGTGGACGCCATCATTCGTGCCGCCGAACTCCGCCCGCGCATCATCGAGGCCATCGAGTCGCGTCTGGGCTGATGGAAGCCGACCCGCGCGACCAAACCCGGATCGAGCGGGTCTCCGCCAGAATCGCCTACCTGGGCGACTGGCGGAATCTTCCACCATTGGAGTGGAGCCTCGGTGAGGAACCGGCCGATGAATTCGGCATCGGCATCCTCACCGAGGTGGTCGGCACCGCTCCCGCCGACCACGACCCCCTCACCGCCGAACTCCTCACCCTCGACTGGGCCGACGCCCTCGGCCTCGCCGAACGGCCCGCCGTAGCGGGCCGCCGCGAGTTCGCCCGCGACTGCGAACTAGCGGACGATATGCCGGTGGACCGGATCCGCATCTGGTGCGGATCCGTTCCGGTGCAAGACCTTTGAGCCGATCAGTCGTCCTGCTCCGCCATCCAGCCGCCGCCGAGAATCAACGCGGGTAGCGTCTCGCGTGCGGCCTGGACGGCGGCCGGCCACTCCGGATCGGCGAGGTACTCCCGATCCTCGGCATTGCCGAGCCGGTCGATGAGCCGGTCGAGCACCGCGCCCAGCGCCCGCAGCCGAGTGACCTCGTCACCGGCGATCAATACCTCGCCGACCATGTCCTGCGGATTCGGCAGCACCCGGCAATCGTCGTACAGCACATGGATATTGGCGTCCAGATCATCGAAGAAGGCCGGATCCGGCGAGACATTGTCGATCCAGACTCGCTGCTGATACTGCGGATCCGCCAGTGTCGCAACGGCATCGATCACCGCACTGCGCATATAGGGAAATCGGACCTTGCTCACGGATGATCCCAGGCCTTCCAGGTAAGCCACTCCGACAATGGGATATGCGCCTCCGCGGTCTTGGACGGCTTCGGCGCGTCGATCGGATTGCCATTCTTGTCGATAATGCGGCCATTCACATTGATCACCACGTGGTCGACCTGCTGCGAGGCGAGTCCATTCGTGGGATCGCCCTTGTCGATTCGAATCGAATTGCCCTTGTTGTTCGGGTCGGACCAGCGCACCCCGAGCTTCTCGTCCCTGCCCGCCCGGCCGGTCTTGCTGTTCGCGGAAGGACTGCCCCAGCCGGCGGGCACCTTCGCGACCGCGCCCGGTGCGAGCCAGTCGGTCGCCGGAGCCGGTGCGGTGGTCGCCGCATTCGCGCGGTTTCCCAGCGCCGTGCGGGCCGCCGTCCAATCGTCCTTGGAGAGTTTGCCACCCGCGGCGACATAGTCGTTCCAGTCGTCGGCGAGGCTCACCGGAACCTCCGGCGACAGCCCGCCCGAGCTCGTCCCGTGCCCCTGGACCTGATCCTTCAGCGATTTGATCTGCTCGGGATCCAACGCCCGAACGATCACCTGGGCATTCGCGGTAATCGGGAAGGTCGTGCCCGCACGGATCTTGTAGGCGTCGTAGGTGGCGGTACAGCGGATGGTCGCCGAACCATTGGGGGCCATGGTCCCGGATCCGGAACAGTCCGGTCCGGTGGCAATGGCGATGGAGGCCGTGACGCTGACCGTGTACTCGAAAGCGATTGTCTTGATTTGGATATCGGGTGAGGTCTCGACGCGATTGGTAATCGTGAATTCGACGGTGCAGGTGCCCAGGCACGGGTTCTGCAGGAAGCGGCCGTTGAGCGTGCCGTCCAGGCTGACCCGTGAATCGACGGCCTTGTCCAGGGCGTCGATGCGGCCGGGCAGCTGGGCGTAGATGTCTCCGGCGTCATCGGATTGCAGTGGCTCGGTATCGAGGCTGAACTGCGGCAGGTCCGCGTTCCCGGCTCCCGAATAGTCGGGATCATCGTCGCTGACCACCCGGTCGATGGACGGCTCGATCGACTGATCATCGTCATTGCCCGGCGAACTGTGCTGTTCGCGCAACCCGCGGATATAGGTGGTGACGCCACCGCTGCTGACCGGTGTCGATTCATGGTCGCCGATGGTTACCGGTGCGCCGACCCGGACCGGCTTGTCCCGCGCGGCATCCGGATCCAGGGCCAGTGCCAGCCGGGCGGGTGCGAAGGTGGTGGCCAGATCGATGCCGAGCAGGTCGGGCCCGATCTGCACCGGATGATCCGCGTAGTCGCCGGCGGTATCGCCCAGCACACCGAGCACCATCCAGGCGCTCTTGTCACCCTTCAGGAAGGATTTGCCGCCGACACCGAGATAGTCCAGCCAGGCGGTGTCGCTCACCTTGACCGTGCCGTAGGCGTCGCCCACATTGGTGACGGTCAGGTCCAAGTGCACGCCACCCGATATGGCCAGCGGGGTCTTGGTGAGTGTGCCGGTGTAATGCACCGCGGCGGTGTGCAACATCCGCACCTGCGCGGTCGCCAGCGCGGACCGTCCGCGCTGCTCCGGCGTGGAGCCGCTGTCATTCGTCAAGCGCTGCACGACAATCGCGGTGATGCCGACCGCGACGATCAGCAGAACGGCCAGTGCCGCAAGGATTATCGGCTTCTTGCCATTGCGTCGAGGCGGCGCTACGGGATATGGCGACGGGCTGTATCCGTATGGCGGCATCGGTGGCCCGCCACAACCTCCGGGATTCGGCTGCTGCCCATAGTAATTCGGCGGCGGGGCACCATATCCCGGTGGTGGGGGAGCGTAGCCCGGTGGCACGGCGCTGTAACCCGGTGGTGGTGCTTGGTAATTCGGCGGTGGCGCGCTCTGCCAACCCTGCGCCGGTGGTTCCGGATGCTGCGGATACGGCTGTGCCCCGGCATTTTCCCGGTCGTCGGAACCCGGCATATCCCCTCCTTGCGGGACCGGCCCCCTATTACCGTCCGATCCCGAAATCCCGCTGTATCTGAGGCGATCCTATGGTCGGGCAGCTGATCTGTCAGAGTTGGCGCGGGGTGATCCGGGTTCGGTCAGGCGATATTGCGGACTTCCGTGGTGTCGCCGAGGAGGCGGGAGATGCCGCGGCCGGCGGCGCGCAGGGCGGGGATCGCGGTGCGGGCGGTCATTTCATTGGGGACCAGCACCGAGAGGGCGGCGACCACTCGACCGCCGGTGGTGCGGATGGGGACCGCGATTCCGGTGGCGTCCTCGTCGACGAAGCCGGGGCAGTAGGCCACGCCGGTGTGCCGGATTTCGCTCAGCGTGGAACGCAGTATCGCGGGATCGGTGATGGTGTGGCGGGTGAGTGCGGTCAGTGGGCGGGACAGCTCCGCCTCCTGCATCTCGGCCGGAGCGTGTGCGAGTAGCACCAGTCCGCTGGAGGTGGCGTGCAGCGGCAGGCGGCCCGCGACGCGTACTCGATTGCGAATCGCGCGGGGTGCGGAGAGTCGCTCGATATAGAGGACATCGCGTTCCTGCAGGACGCCGAGCTGGACGTGGTTGCCCACTGCCGCATGCAGATCGGACATGAAGGGGATGGCGGCCTCCTGCAGGCCGAGGGTGGGTGCGGCGCGGGAGGCCAACTCCCACATGCGAACTCCCACGCAGATGCGGCGTTGCGCGTCGCGGCGCAGCCAGCCGTGTTCGATCAGTTCATTGACCAGTCGCGAGGCCGTCGCGAGCGGGAGATCGCTGCGCAGGGCCAGTTCCGAGAGGGTGACCGCGCGGTGGTCGGGGCCGAATGCCTCGTAGATCCGCACCACGCGGGACAGTAGTGATTCGCCGCTGGTCGACCTGGCCATATCGTCGTCTCCCGTTCTGATCATCAGCTTTACTGATATATGTGAGATGTGTACCACTCCGAGACAACCACGGTCAACGTCCCGGCGAACCCCGAGGCCCGGCTCGATCTCGACCGGCTCGTCGCCATCGACGTTCACACCCACATTCACGCCGACGAGCACGGCGGCCGGGGTGCTCGTGTCGGTGTACGCGGCGGCGGCCAGTCCGGCCTTCGGCTATATCGTACCGACCTACATTCTGTCCTACGGCACCATCCTCGATCGGATACCAGTTCGGTGCGATTCTCGGCGGTTCACTGTCGCCGATCGAACGAGCCCCCGATCCGCGGATCGGGGGCTCGTTATTCGGGCTCGAAGAGCTTGTGCCGCTTCAGGATCGGCCGTACAGCTGCCTGACGTCGGTCTTACGGATCTTGCCCGAGCCGGTGATGGGCAGGTCCGCGGTGAACTCGACATACTTGGGTACCTTGAAGCCCGCCAGGCGCTCCCGCAGGAAGGCCAGCAGGTCGTCGGCGGTGGCGTGCGCGCCGTCGACCAGCACCACTACGGCTTTACCGACCTCGCCCCAGAGCTCGTCGGGCACCCCGATGACCGCGCACATGGCGACTTCGGGGTGCCTGCACAGTTCGTTCTCGACCTCGGCGGGATAGATGTTCTCGCCGCCGGAGATAATCACATCCTTGATCCGGTCCACGATGAACACATAGCCGTCGGCGTCGACGGTGGCGACATCGCCGGTGTGAAACCAGCCGTCGCGCAGTACATCCGAGGTCGAATCGGGTCGACCCCAGTACTCGCGCATCACATTCGGGCCGCTGACCAATACCTCGCCGCGCACGCCCGTACCGGCATCCTCGCCCTCGCCGTCCACCACTCGGATATCGGTGAAAAACGAAGGCACACCGGCCGATCCGAGTTTCGATTCGGCGTTCGCGCGGTCCAGCACAAGGACTCCGGGTGCGGCCTCGGTCATGCCGTAGCCCTGGACGAAGCCGAGTCCGCGATCCAGGTAGCGCCGAATCGTGCTGTGCGGCACCGGCGCTCCGCCGCACAGCAGAATGCGCAGGCTGGACAGGTCGGTTCCGGCCCAGCGCGAATGCGCGGCCAGGGCGTCGAACATGGTGGGAACACCGAAAATCCAGGTGACGCGCTCCCGCTCGATGAGGTCGAGTACGGTCGCCGGATCGAATTTGCTCAGCAGCACCACCCGGCCGCCCTTGAGCAGCGTCGGCAGGCAGATCATGCCCAGCGCCGCCGCGTGGAACAGTGGCGCGGCCACCAGCGCCACCTCGTCCCCGGCCACATCGGATTCGACCAGCACATTGAGGCAGTTCCAGGTGAGATTGCCGTGGGTGAGCACCGCGCCCTTCGGCCGTCCGGTGCTGCCGGAGGTGTACATGATCAGGCAGTCGTCGTCGAGGGTGACCGGTTCATCGATGGGCACGGCCGGGGCCGCGGCCGGCGATTCGTCGTATCCGCCCGGACCGCCGACCCGCACGATGCCCGGGCGGACGGCCTCGGGCAGGGCTGCCACCTGGGCATTGTGCTCGGCGGTATGCACGAGTACGGACACGCCCGCATCGGCGAGCACGTACTCGATCTCCGCCGCCGCGGACCGGGCATTGAGCGGTACGAAGACCGCGCCCAGCAGTCCGGCGGCGAAGAGCACCTCCAGGTAGACGGGATGATTCGGTCCCAGGTAGGCGACTCGATCGCCGGCGTTCACACCCAGATCGCGCAGGGCCCGGGCCGTGCGGGTCGAGCGCTCGTGCAGATCCGCGTAGGTGATGGACTGGTCGCCGTAGGTGATGGCGACCGCCGCCGGAGTCATCCGGGCGCGGCGCGCGGGCCACGAACCCAGTCCCCGATTGCGCACGTTCATCCCAGTCCTCGGATCTATTTGGAGGCGTCGAACGCGCCGAGGCCCGGCCGGTAGCTCTTGTCGTCGAGGAACTGGCTGAGTCCCTTCTCCCGGCCGTGGTCCTGATCGAGCGTCCGCGACTGGTCCAGTTTGGCGTACAGGTAATCCTCGGACTGCGACCAGGTCATCTCGGCGGCGAACTTGTAGCCGACCTTGGCGGTATGCAGCACCACCTGGTTCAAACCGGCCAGCTTGAGTGCCAGCTCGCGGGTGCGGGCGCGCAGTCGATCGGCGGGGACGGCCTCGTTGACCAGGCGCATCTCGGCGGCGCGGCGGCCGTCGAAGGGTTCGCCGGTCATGATGTAGTACAGCGCGTCGCGCTGACTGACGGTGGCGGCCATGGCCTTGGTGACCACGCTGCCCGGCGGGATGCCCCAGTTCACCTCGGACAGCCCGAACTGCGCTTCCTCATCGGCGATGGCCAGATCGCAGGCGACCAGCGGGGTGAAGGCGCCGCCGAAGCACCAGCCGTTGACCATGGCGATGGTCGGCTTGGCGAAGTAGGAGAGTCGACGCCACTGCCATTCGGTGCTGGCGCGGCGGGCCCGCTGCTGGGCGGCAATGGTGCCCGCGGCCTCGACGGCGCGGAAGTATTCCTTGAGATCCATTCCGGCGGAGAAGGATTCGCCCGCGCCGGTGAGGACGAGCGCGCGGCAGCGGTCGTCGTACTCGAGGTGATCGAGGGTCGCCACCATTTCGTCGTTCATGGTGGGGTTCATCGCATTGCGCTTCTCCGGGCGGTTCAGGCTGACCCAGGCGATGCCCTCGTCGAACTCCACCGTGACGGTGTTGCCCCAGGGTTCGGTGGTGCTCATCTCGACTCCTTTATCAGTATTGCTGATGATTCAGGAGACGTTCTACCGCTCGATCGATGGCGCGTCAAGAGTCCTTTTCGCTCGGTGGAAACACCGAACCCGTCTACTCCCCGGGTGATTCGGGAATCTGCCGGCGCGCGGCCTCCTGCGCCAGCACACTCACCCCGTGGCCCAGCGTGCTGCGGAATTCCTCGCCGCGCCGGGCACTCATACCTCCCAGCAGGCGCGCCTCGATCTCACCGACCCGGGGTGCGGCCTCGCGCAAGACATTCCGGCCCTGCTCGGTCAGGGTCGCGACCAGCACCCGGCGATTGGCGGGATCGCGTTTGCGGCTGATCAGCCCGCGCTCCTCCAATGTCTGCACCATGACATTCATGGTCTGCGGGCGCAGGAACGAACGGCGCGCGAGCTGTGCCGAGGACAGCCCACTGCGGCGCTCCAGCACGGTGAGCGCGGTGTACTGCAGTGTGGTCAGGCCCAGTGGGCGCAGCGCATCGTCCATCAGCGCCCGCACCGCCAGCTCCAGCTGCTTGATCAGGTAGAGGGTGGAGGGCGGGGCCTCGGCACGATCGTCGAAATAGCCGGTCACTCGGTCATCTTCGCATCGCACCGCGATGGCACCCGGCACCGACCGGTGCGGCGCGAGCCCGATTCCCGGTGGGATTCCATTCAATGAAAGTGCCATGGAGATGTGGTCGGCCGCCATCGGATGCTCGGACGAAACGCCTCGGCCCGGTGCTTCGCGGGCCGACCGGAGCATCGATAAGAGGAACCCATGTCTATCGCTCGCACCCTGCTGATCGCCGGTGCCGAAACCCCCGCCCGGACCGCGTTGACCACCGATGTGGTCAATCCCTATACCGGGGAGGTGTACGCGACGGTCGCCGCCGCCACGCCCGAGGATGTGACTGCTGCGGTCGATGCCGCGCACGCGGCCTTCGAGGGTTGGTCGGGGCTCGCCCCTTCCGTGCGGCGGGCAGTATTTCTGCGTGCCGCAGACCTTTTGGAGTCTCGCGCCGAGCAGGCCGTCACGTATATGGCGGGTGAGGTGGGTGGCGCGCGCCCGTGGGCGGAGTTCAATGTGATGCTCGCCGCCGGGATTCTGCGGGAGGCCGCGGCGGCGGTCACCGCGCCTGCGGGGGAGGTGCTCAGCGCCGCGCACCCCGGTGTACTCGGGCTCGCGGTGCGCCGCCCACTCGGTGTGGTGGCCGCGTTCGCGCCCTGGAACGCGCCGATCATCCTGTCGACGCGGGCGGTGGCCGCACCGCTGGCGGCGGGAAATACCGTGGTGCTCAAGGCAAGCGAGGCCGCGCCGCTCTCGGCGGGTCTGCTCATCGCCGATGTGCTGCACGAGGCCGGGCTGCCTGCCGGGGCGCTGAATGTGATCACCAACGACCCCGCCGACGCGGCCGAGATCGCCCGGGTGCTGATCGCCGACGCGCGGGTGCGGGCGGTCAACTTCACCGGATCCACCGGGGTCGGCCGGATCATCGGCATGCTCGCCGCGGAACACCTCAAACCCGCCGTACTGGAACTGGGCGGCAAGAACTCGGTAATCGTGCTCGCGGACGCGGACATCGACTATGCCGTCCGCGCAACAGTTTTCGGCGCTTTCGCCAACTCCGGCCAGATCTGCATGTCCGCCGACCGCATCCTGGTGCACGAGGATATCGCCGAGGAATTCCTGACCAAGTTCTGCGCGGCGGTCGATTCGCTACCCACCGGCGATCCGGGCGACCCCCACACGGTCATCGGGCCAATGGTGAACCCGGCTGCCGCCCAACGTGTCTCGCAGTTGATCGCCGATGCCGTCGCCAAGGGTGCGACCGTACGCGTGGGCGGCGGCGAGCCCTCGGCGGCACTCCATCGCGCAACTGTTCTCACCGGTGTGCCGACCGACGCCGATATCCACCACACCGAAATCTTCGGCCCTGCCTGTGTAATAGGCACTTTCGCCACCGACGCCGAAGCTATCGCCCAGGCCAATGACACCGAACATGGTCTCTCCGCGGGCATTATCACCGAGAACGCCACCCACGGACTGCGTGTGGCCGCTGCCCTGAATACCGGCATTGTGCATATCAACGATCAGTCTGTTGGCGATGAACCTCAAGCGCCTTTCGGTGGCGTTCAAAGCTCCGGCTACGGGCGGTTCGGAGGGCGCTGGGGTGTCGAAGCCTTCTCCAATACTCGCTGGGTGACCGTGGCTACCGAACAGATGCCCTTCCCTGGCTAGTTGGGCATTTGCCTGAGGTGGCCGAACCAATGGCGTGGTGCGATCTTGGTGGTGTTCGGTTGTGGCGTGCATGCGACAAAGAAGAGGTGTGGGAACCCTGGGTGCCGTACCCGGCTTTAGCTCCCCCATTGGGTGCCGTCATC
>NZ_WJIC01000069.1 GCF_009649815.1 Nocardia sp. SYP-A9097 | reverse complement strand
TTACGAGGCTTCATGTTTCTGTAGGTGACGTAACCAACACTATGGCGCTTCAGGGGCGCAAATGGATGGAGTCACGTGATGGCAATCCACGATGATGCTGAACTTCTACAACCGCAGGTCGCGGGTGGTCAGGATCCGCGCCGCTGGTGGGCGCTGGCCGTGATCGTGCTCGCCCAACTGATCGTGGTGCTCGACACCTCGATCATGACCATCTCGCTGCCGTTCGCACAGAGCGACCTGAACATCAGCGACGGCGACAAACAATGGGTGTTCACGGCCTACACGCTGGTATTCGGCGGCCTGCTGCTGCTGGGCGGACGGCTCGCGGACTACATGGGACGGCGCACGGTCTTCATCGCGGGGCTGGTGGGATTCGCCATCGCCTCCGCGGGAGCCGGACTCGCCCAGAGCGGATGGGAGCTGTTCGCCGGTCGAGCGTTGCAGGGCGCCTTCGCGGCGCTGCTGGCGCCAGCGGCACTCGCCTTGGTCTCGACGACCTTCAGTGACCCGGGCGAGCGGGCCAAAGCCTTCGGCGCCTATGCCGGGGTCTCCGGTGCGGGCGCGGCGATCGGCCTGATCGCCGGTGGCGTACTCACCGAATACGCCAACTGGCGCTGGTGCCTGCTGGTCAACACCCCGATCGCGATCCTGGCGGCCGTCGCCGCCGCCGTCCTGGTAGCCAAGGACATTCCGGCACCGCGCGAGGGCGGCTACGACGTCCCCGGTGCGGTCACCGCAACCCTGGGCCTGGTCGCCATCGTGTACGGATTCAGCCGGGCCGCCGAGAGTGGCTGGGGCGCGGGTAGCACGATCGCGCTGTTCGCGGTGGGTGCGGTGCTGCTGGCCGCGTTCGTCGCGATCGAGAGCCGGGTATCGAATCCACTACTGCCGCTGCGTATTCCGGGCGAGATCAACCGTGGTGGCGCATTCCTGGCCGGGCTGCTCGTTCCCGCGGCAATGCTCGGCATGTTCATCTTCCTGAGCTACTACTTCCAGATCCAGCTCGGCTACAGCCCGCTCAAGGCCGGCCTGGCCCTGCTGCCACTCGCGGGCGGAATCCTGATCTCGGCCGGCGTCACCAGCGGGGTGCTGCCGAAATCCGGTCCACGACCGGTGATGCTGGCCGGCGCGCTGCTCGGCACCGTGGGTCTGATCTACCTCGCGCAACTGGACATGGGCGCGGACTATTGGGCGAACCTGTTCCCGCCCATGTTCCTGATCGCGCTCGGTATGGGTCCACTGTTCGTGGGTATGCAGGCCACCGCCCTGCACCGCGTCGAGGAGAAGGATCTGGGTGTGGCCAGCGCTCTGCTCGCGGCCGGTAACCAGATCGGTGGCGCGATCGGCACCGCACTGCTCACCACCATCGCGGTGCGATCGGCCACCCAGTACGCGCGGGCCCACTCCGATCTCACCGAGATCGCCACGCGCGCGGCGATCCACAGCTACGACGTCGTCTTCTATTGGGGCGCAGGGTTCTTCGTCGCTGTCGGGCTCGTGGCCGCGCTCATGCTGCGTGATAACAAGAGCATGATCGCGCCCGCCGCGGACACCGAGGAGCAGCTCTCCTCGAACACGGAAGGATCGGTCATCGCATCGATCTGACATCAACGAGCCGATGGCTGTTGTCTCCCGCACCGCGGGGGACAATGGCCATCGGCTCGTACCGTCACCGGGAACGCAGATGGATATCGGGTCTGCCCTCGACATGCAGGTGCGGGAGCCGGCGGTCGATCCCGCTCGGCAGCCACCAGTTCACCCGGCCCAGCAGGTGCATCACCGCGGGAACCAGCAGCATGCGCACAACGGTCGCATCGATCAGGATCGCCGCGCCCATCCCGACACCCATCACCTTCACCGGGATCTCATGGCTCGGCACGAACGACGCGAAGACCGCGACCATGACCGCCGCGGCCGCGGTGATCACCCGGCCGGTGCCGGCCAGACCATCGACGATCGCCCGGCCGTTATCGCGAGTACGCAGCCAGGACTCCCGCATCCGGCTGATGAGGAACACCTCGTAATCCATCGAGAGCCCGAACAGAATCGCGAATACGAGCACCAGGACGAAGGCCGGAAGCGGTGTGGCGGTGTCGATTCCGACCAACCTGCCGGCCCAGCCGCCCCGCAGCACGAAGGCCATCACGCCGTATGCCGCCGCGATCGACAGCAGGTTCAGGACGGCGGCGGTCAGCGGGATCGCGATACTCCGGAAAGCCAGCAGCAACACCACCGTGGAGATGGCGATGACACTCGCCGCGAGCAGCGGAACCCGATGCGTCACATGAGCGGTCGCGTCGATCGAGGTCGCGGTGACGCCACCGACGTAGGCGTCCGCACCGGCGGCGGGAATGACGTCGTGGCGCAGGGTGTGCACCAGGGTCTCGGTGGCCCTGTCCTGCGGTGTGGTGGTCGGGATCACCGTCAGCAACGCCGCCGCACCGGATGCGCTCAGGCTCGGGGGTAGCACCGCGGCCACACCCGATGTACCGCGCAGTCCGCTCGTCAAACGCTCCAGGGCCGCCGGGTCGCCCTGGTCGACGCGGATCGCCACCTGCAGCGGAGCATTCGAACCCGGGCCGAACCCGGCCGCGAGCAGGTCGTACGCCTGCCGGGCCGATGTGCCCTGCTGCCGGTTGCCAGCGTCGGGAGCACCGAATCGCACACCGAGAAAAGGCGCCGCCAGCAGCAGCAGGATGGCCGTTCCCGCGAGACCGGCGACGATACTGTGCCGCTCGACCACGCCGCCCCAGCGCATCCACGCCCGGCCGGGCACGATATGGCCGCCGGCCGCCGGCTCGGCCCGGCGACGGCCGAACGTCACCCGAAACCGATCGATCCGGGGCCCGAAGTAGCCGAGCAGTGCCGGGAACAGCGTCAGGGCCGCGGCCACGATGATCAGCACCGCGACTATCGACACCACCGCGGCGCCCCGCATGAACGACAAACCGGTGAAGAACAGCCCGAGCATGCTGACCAGCACCGAACCGCCCGCGACGAACACCGAGCGGCCGGCCGTGTCCAGCGTGGCGACGGTCGCCCGTTCCGGGTCCAGTCCCACCGCGCGCCACTCGCGGAAACGCGTGACCATCAGCAGGACGTAGTCGATTCCGAGGGCGATCAACATCATGGTCGCGAGTGAGGCGGCCCAATCGGCCACGTGGATGACGTGGGCGATCACACCGGTGAGCATCGCACTCACCGCCAGGCCGGCGATGGCGACCAGCACGGGCAGGCCGGCGGCCACGATTGTTCCGAAGGTGACCATCAGGATCAGCAGCGCCGCGACCAGGGCGATACCGTCCGCGCTGACGGTCCTGCCCTCCGCCATCTCGATACTCTGCCCGCCGAGCGCGATCTCGAGGCCGGGGCGCACAGCCGCCCGGGCCGCGGACAGCAGCCGATCGGTATCGGCCACCGGCATATCGACCGGGTTGGTCACGTCGACGTGCAGCCGCGCGACCAACGATCGGCCGTCCGCCGTGATACCGCCCGGCGTCCGGAAAGGATCGTCGACGGACGCGACATGGGGTAGGCCGCGCAGCGTGGACAACAGCGCGGTGATGTCGGTGCGGGTCCGCGGATCGGTCACGGGATCCGTGCTGTGGACCGCAACGCTGATCAGGTCACCGGCCTGACCTGGGAATTGTTCGGAGAGCAGTTGCTGGGCGTGTTTGGAGTTCGAGCCGGGGACCGAGTAGTCGGCGGAGAAATCGCCCTTGTAGGCCAGCGAGAGGCCGGTGACTATGACCGCGGCCAGGGCCCAGATCAGGACGACCCGACCGCGATGGCGGAAGGCAGACCCGGCCAGCCGACCGAGCGGACCGGGGCGTGCCACCGAGGGATGGTCGCGGGTGACGATTGGTGTGATCATCGGTTTTCCTATGAATGATGCTGTTTCACTATCGTGAACAGGCGTACTGATGGTTAAAACTCTGCGATGGGTGTGACTGAACCAGAGC
>NZ_WJIC01000068.1 GCF_009649815.1 Nocardia sp. SYP-A9097 | reverse complement strand
ACCACCAAGATCCGCGAGTTCATCAACGGCTGGAACCCCCGCGCGAAACCGTTCGTCTGGACCAAGACCGCCGAGCAGATCCTCACCAAGGCCGACCGTCCAAAGACTTCAAATCCGACCCACTAGCTACCCAGACTCACCCCATGGGCCACCATTGGCGAACCAATCTGTTTGGGCCCCAAAGTTATCCGCTCGCGCGTCAGGCCACTCGCCACGTGTTATAGGAGACGGGAGTCGAGGTGCAGCTGATGAGCGTGATGGGCGATTGCTGGTAGAGGCCGGTTTTGTACACATCGAGGCACTGGCTGGTGTTGACCAGGTGGAACCGCCCGTTCGAGTCCATCCTCCACTTCTGGGTCGTCTGAAGGGACGGGTTGCTGGCAGGGACGCAGTCGTTCAGGACAACGGGAGTCAGCTGGGAGGTTTTTCCTCCCTGGGCTTCGAGACATTTGCCGAGGACATGGAGCGTGTCGTCACCGGGACTGGTGAACGACTGGTTGGCCCCACCGTTGCAAGAGTAGAGGTCAAGCTGGGTTCCGTTGGCGGTGTTAAAGGCAGGGACATCCAAGCAGAATTGCCCGTTCGGGCTTCCCGCCGCGACATATTGCAAGGTGAAGGAAGTATTTGTGGGAACAGCGGCCTGGGCAGGCGCGGAGGTGAGCGCGAGTACCGTCGCGAACACGCCCGTTGCCACTGAAACGAGGAGACGACGCTGTGTGGAGCTGTTGTCGAGGTTCATGAGTGAGCTTTTCATCGTCGGAGCCGCTTGGGTCTGGGCATCTTATGCGCACCTGCTATCATTGCCGTATGGCAGCAAATGCGAATTGTATTGTAGCGGTTAGCATTTCGCGAAAGTCCATATTCATGCAACGGTACGGCGGGGCGTCGCATGGTGTCGCTTCGACCCCTCCTGAAGATCACTCTGCCTCAGCTCGCACAACAACGGTCCACCACCATCAGCGGGTGCGCACGTCGGCGACGCCCATGGTGGAGACCACCGCGCGGTGGCGATGAGAAAGATGCTGCTAATCATGGGATTTCGATCGACATCGAAGCGGCATCACGCGGGCGCCTTGTAGTCGGTCGCGCTTGGCGCCATGTTCTGTGGACGGGAGCGACACCGGCATGGCTCTGATTGATTTCGATAGCCCAGATTCACGGACAACGGAAAGCCTTTCGACAAAGCAGGACGACTCGCAGCCCGAATAGCGCGGGTGTCAAATAAGTACGCTCCACCGGTTGGCAATGGGCGCGGCCGGGTCGAGACCCGGCAGTGGACGCCCGCGCGCGCGGTATCGCGACGGGATGCCCCGCGACAGACCCGCCCGCCCGTTCGGCGGCTCGGGCATCGAGCTGTAACAGGGAAACTGGTCGTTTGCTATGAATAGAAGTGATGGTTGCGCAGAATCGAGCAGCCGAGGAACACGGTGGTGACGCGGGAATGCGGCACCTGGCTGAACTGCGGGTGCTCCACGAGCAGATCATCCGCTGGCAGAACATGACCGCGATCGTGAGGTCGCTGACGGCGCGATATCCCGAACACGCTGCGCCACTGGCCGACCTGACGAGCACCGAGGCGGTCTATGCCGACATCCTGGTGCGCCGGGAGCTGGCCACCGAGGGCGAAACCTACCGCCGCACCGCCGATTTCGACGCCGTTCCGGCGAGAATCGCTCAACGCTGGCATAACACTGCCGATGCCGAGTTGGGCCCGGCGTACGTGCGATACGCCGCCGCCGGCATGGCTGCCGTCTACACCGGCCCCGGTCGCCTCACCGAACTACTGACCGCGGCGAAGGTGACGGGCCCGCCGCCCAGCCTCTCATCTACTCCTCTCGGATGCAGCCTCAGCACGGGGGCCGAGACGGTACCGGCCCTGGTGGACAGGCTCATTCGCAGCAGCCCGGGACTCGAGGTCGGCGCGGTCCCGATGGCGACACCGGAGATCTCCCCCGCGGTCGCCGACGGCCGCATCGATGCCGGGATCACCCGCGGTGAACAGCCGGGTCGTGGCGTGCGCCGGTTCCTGCTGCGGCGTCAGCGCATCGGGGTCCAATTGGCACAGCATCATCCGCTGGCCGAACACCCGGAGATCGAGATCGCCGATGCGGCCGCGTATCCGCTGCGACTCCCCGACCGCACCGCCAACCCCGTGATCCACGATCAGCTGTCCGCACTGTTCCGCGACACCCGACCACACCCCCGATTCCACACGCCCGCAGTCTCTTTCGACATGTCTCAGCGCGACCTGCGCGACGGGGTCACCCTCGCTCCGGCCGGTGAAGCCGCGGTCACGGCAGCACCGGCCGGTCTCACCTGGCGACCGCTGCGGGGCGCGCCCAGCCTGACGATCCACCTGGTCCTCCCGCGCGTGCAGTCGCCACTACACCGCCGCATCCGTGCCGTCGCCAAAACCCTGGCGCACGAGCTGCACTGGTTGCCGGACTGACGCGCAAGAGGTCAAGCGAGACGGACGTCTGCGGTGGCGAGGCCGAAGACCTTGCGCCCGGCGGACTTCGCGGTGATGACGACGACGGCGGTCTTGCTGAATGTCCGACACGACCTCGCCGCGCTGGCGGATCAGCATCCGATGATGGCCTTTGCGATCTGCTTGCCTGGAGATCGGATCGCTGCGCCCTGTATTCGGCAGTAGCGTACGGTCCGACGGCCTCAGATCGGAACGGCCAGTTGATCTTCCGATGCAGCGCGCTGGCCGGTCTGGTCAGCCCGGTCAGCGGCATTACCGGACGTCACCTGGGCAAGACGCCGCCGAAGCGTCGCATCTCTCGACACCCGCTACGACCGTCCTCCAGACCAGGGGCGACTATGGGACGGCCCGATGAGCGGTCGGTCAATTGTCGGTGTTTGCGACGATTTCCACGCCCGCCACCCGGAGTTCGTCCAGTGCCCGTTCAATGCTGGCGGGGGAAACACCTGCGGACAGGTTCACGAGTACTCGGGTGTCGAACCCGGCGGTGCGGGCATCCAGGGCGGTGGCGCGAACGCAGTGGTCGGTGGCGATGCCGCAGACGTCGACAGTGTCAATTCCCTTGGTGTGCAACCAGTCCGCGAGGGCCGTGCCGTCCTTGGTGGCGCCCTGGAATCCGGAATAGGCGGCGGCGTAGGCGCCTTTGAAGAAGACCTCGTCGATCGGCGTGGTATCCAGGTTCGGGTGGAACTCGGCGCCAGGGGTGTCGATCCGGCAGTGCGGGGGCCACGAGTCGACGAAGTCCGGGTTGTCGGAGAAGTGTGCACCGGGGTCGATGTGGTAGTCGCGGGTGGCGGTGATCGCGGCATAGTCGCTGGCGTGTAGATATTGGCTGATCCGTTCGGCCAGCGCGGCTCCGCCTGTGACGGGCACCGAACCCCCCTCGCAGAAGTCGTTCTGTACGTCGACGATGATCAGAGCTGTGCTCATGGCGCCTCCACGAGATCGGTCCCGCAACAATTTTGGCCAGCAGTTATTGTAGGTGGCTATCACCAGTGCACATCGCCGAACGCGCCATCGGACATCCGCGCCCTTCGGATCCAAGAGATGAGTCCGCAAGTGGAGCCCGAAGCCTGTCGTCACATCGACGCAGGCGGGAATGTCTAACATGCGCGACGAGTTCCGCGCCGACCGCGGGCCGATCGGCGTCAGCCGCGAAACCGTTTACAGCTACGCACGGGTCGACGCTGCCACGTCCTGACCAGCGAATTGTCTGGTTATGAACACGAGAATGAGGCGTCGACCCGAAGGTTCGTGGTCTTTCACGGACTGAGACCTCGGCAGGTTCGGGCACTCCAGTTGACCGACATCCGCGACGGCAGAATGTATGTGGGAAACCAGGTCATTCCGCTCGCTGCGCAGGTCTCCGTCCTGATGGCCACCTACCTGAGCCACCGGGCGGACCGATGGCCGAGAACCGCCAACCCGCATCTCGTCATCAACATGTCGACCGCAGGCAAGACCTCGGAAGCTGGCTACCAATGGATCAACAGGCGCCTCGGTTTCCGCGCGCAGGACCTGCGAGAAGATCGGATCATTCAGGAAGTCCAGGCCACCGGAGGCGACATTCGACGAATCTGTGACCTCTTTGGGCTCACTGTTGGTGCGGCCCAACGATACGTCGACGGACTCGACCCACCTGCTGGCATCGGCGAAGGCTGACGTCACCGGTTGGTGTACCCAGGCGCGTGGGCGTATCTGCGGAACGCCCTATTCTGCCGAATGGCGTGCGAGCGACTACGTTGAATCGCCGTTCGCTGGTGCAGGCGAACCGAGGTGTTCGGTATGAGAGGGAGGGCACCCTCGAGCGAATGCTCAGGCTCGGTTGAGGACCTCGACATCCAGCTGGCGCCAGGATAACCGGACCGCTCTATAGATAGTTGAGAGCTACTTCTCGCACGCTGTCTCTCACGGGCCGTGATGAAAGCTGTTCGTGTTGTTAGTGCCTGTCCGGGTTCTGATCGTTTAGGGAACAGACCGTGCGGGAGGTTGCCGGAAGTGGCCCGATGGAACGGAACCTCCTGGTAGCAACAGGAATTACCACATCCACTGTTGCCCAGAAGGT
>NZ_WJIC01000067.1 GCF_009649815.1 Nocardia sp. SYP-A9097 | reverse complement strand
CCGCTCATGCTCGTCGAACACCTCGATCGACGACACCCGCCGCCACGGATCAACCACCACCGCATCCAGCACCCGCCGCAACCGACCCGCCACACGCTCGACCGTCACCGCATCGAACACATCGGTCGAATAGTTCACCTGGAGCCGCAGTTCGTGCCCCGGTGTTATTTGAAGTGCGAGCGGATAGTGGACCGTTTCGTGGACGGCGATGTCGACAATCGAGATATTTCCGCCGATGTTCTCCGTGGACGCCTCGATCGGGTAGTTCTCGTATACCACCAGGGTGTCGAAGAGTTCTTTGTGCCCGGCGGCCCGGCAAATCTCGGTCAGCGGCAGGAACTGGTGCTCGAACGTATCGTTCTGATTGTTCTGCAGTTGTTCGACGAGTTGCGCGAACGTCATGTCCCGACCCAGTTCAGCCCGGACCGGCACGGTATTGATGAACAACCCGACCATGCCCTCGACACCCGGCAGATCCGCGGGCCTACCCGACACCGTCGTTCCGAAAACCACATCGGACCGACCGGTCATCACACTCAACACCCGAGACCACGCCGCCTGCAACACCGTACTCATCGTCGAATCCAATTGCCGCACCAGAGAATCGAGAGCGCGAGTCGTGGATTCCGAGATGGTGAAACGTTGTGACGCCCGTTGCGGCGCGGAATATGTTCCAAGCGGGTCGACGATCGTCGGGACCTCGAAGCCTGCGAACTTCTCTCGCCATACCACGCTGGAAGCGTCCGCGTCCTGTTCCGAAACCCACGCCAGATAATTTCGATAGGGTGCCGGCGAGGCTATGTTCTGCCGGTCGTATCCGCGGAATATCTCGTCGAGAAGAATCGGCAACGACCAACCATCGAGAACAATGTGATGCACGGTCACGACGAGGTGATACCTATCGGCCGCCGCTTTCACCAGAGTTACCCGGAAGGGAGATTGTCGATCCAGGTCGCAGCATGCGATCCGGTCGGCCACCGCCAGCTGCCGCAACTGCGGCTCCCGCTCCGACTCGGACACACCGGCCAGGTCCGCAAACCGCCAGGGCACCTCGGGGGTTTTCAATACAACCTGCACCGGCCGCGTGAACTGCTTATAGACGAACCGTGCGCTCAAGTGCGGATGCCGATGCACCACGGACTGCACCGCGGCACGAAAGCGCTCCACATCCAACTCACCCGCGAGAATCAAATCCAGTTGGGTGGCATACAGATCCGCGCTGCCGTCCTCGTACGCGGCGTGGAAGAGCAGCCCTTCCTGCAGCGGAGCCAACGGCAGGATATCGGCGACCTCGAATACCGACTCGAGCTCATCGATCTGCGCCTGACCGAACTCCCGCACCAGCAGATCAGCGGGCACCAGCCCACTACCACCCGCCTGCGCGTACCGGCAGATCCCCTCGACGGCCTCGAACCACAACCGGGTGATGGACTCGATCTCGCTACGATCCAACTTCGACGCCGCGAAAGCCACCGATGCCTGCAACTGTGCGCCTGCCTCGGTGTCCACCGCGGCGGCGTTGATCTCGACAGTGTGCAGCAGTGTCATTTCCGGGGAGGCCGCCAACTCCACGGGTAGGCCCCCCACCTGCCACGCCGCGGTGTCCTGCGCTGAGGTGGACCCGCCACCGGTCGAACCAGCCAGTGCGTGAGATCTGCCGTGATAGTTGAACCCGATCTGCGGATCGGCGACATTCAGCAGCGGTTCATTTCGCACATACCGCAGCAAGCCATACGTCAGACCCTCCGGAGTCGCACGCAACTGCTGCTTCACAGCCTTGACAACAGCACCCAGCGCTACACCGGATCCCGTGATCTCATCCCATCCACGCTTCGGAACACACAGCGACACAGGATATTTCGCCGTGAACCAACCCACCGTCCGCGACAGATCCGCCGCACCACCGAACCGCTCCTCCCGACCATGCGACTCCACATCGATACCGATCGCGGAGTCACATCCGGTGTACTCGGCCAACGCCAAAGCCAAAGCGGTCAAAAGGATTTCGTTCACACCCATACCGAGCCGGATAGCGGCACTGCCCAATAGCAAGTCCGTCGTATCGGCGTCGAGCGTGGCCACATAATGCTCGGCGGTCGCCACCACATCCGCGCCCGGCTCGACCGGCGGCAAAACCGCAGGGGCCGAAACGATTTCACTCCACGCGGGTAGCTGAGCCGACACCTCGTCAGAATGAGCCGAGTCATGCAAACGCATCGACCAGGTCCGGAACGACGTACCCGCGGTCGCCAGGCTGATCTGCCGCCCGGAACGCAGTGCGTCCCAGCCCAGATTGAGATCGTCACCGATAATCCGCCACGACACCACATCGACAGCCAGATGATGAATGATCAACGCCAACTTGCGACCGGTCGGCTCCCACACCGCACGCAACACGCGACCAGCGGCGATATCCAAATTCTCCCGCGCGCGGACCAGACTCTCGATCGAGAGCTCGGAAACCGTTGTCACACAATCCTCGGCACGCACCGAACCCGGCGCCTGCGCGACCAACGACCAATCACGCCCGGAGTCATCGTGTCCGTCCACCCGCAACCGCAGCATCGGATGGCTATCCAACAACGCCTGCACCAACGCAACCACGTCCGCGTACGCGACGCCTTCGGGGCCCGCGAACATCAGCGCCTGATTGAACTCACCAACCGGACCTTGAACGCTCTCGAGCCAGGAAACGATCGGCGTCGAAAACACCTCACCCACACCATCATCGACCTCACCCACCGGTCCGGTATGCACCGTCGCCACCCGCGCCACCGCGGAAACCGTCTTGTGCACAAGGATTTCGCGCGGCTTCACCACCACACCGGCCGCACGCGCACGCGCCACCACCTGAATCGAAGAGATACTGTCCCCACCGATATTGAAGAACGAGTCATCCACACCCACCCGCTCCAACCCGAGAACCTGGGCATACACCGAGGCCAGCACCTCCTCGATCGGCGTCGACGGCGCCCGATACCCATCCCCGCTGCCCGCGAAGTCGGGAACCGGCAGCGCCCGCCTGTCCAACTTGCCGTTCACCGTCAACGGCAAACGATCCAGCACCACAACGGCAGCGGGAACCATGTACTCGGGCAACCGCGCACCCACCGATTCCCGCACCACCGCAGGATCCACTCCACCGGTCACATACCCGACCAGCCGCTTGCTACCCGGTTGATCCTCACGCACCACCACCACGGCATGTTCCACGCCCGCCACCTCGGCCAACGCGGCACGGACTTCACCGAGTTCGATTCGGAAACCTCGAATCTTGACCTGGTCGTCGCTACGACCCGCGTATGCCAACTCGCCGTTGGCATTCCAGCGCACCAGATCGCCCGTGCGATACATGCGAGAACCCGCCGAGCCGAACGGACATGCCACGAACCGCGAGGCCGTCAGCCCCGGACGACGCAGATAGCCACGCGTCACACCGCGACCCGCGATATACAGCTCACCCACGACGCCGACGGGTACCTCGGACAACCCCTCGTCCAATACGAACACCGCGGTTCCCGCAATCGGGCGACCGATCGACACCTCCGACCCCGCCACCAATCTCGCCAGGGTCGAATAGGTCGTGGTCTCGGTCGGCCCGTACGCATTCACCATCATTCGGCCCGGCGCCCACCGCTCCACCAGCTCCGCAGAAGTCGCCTCACCCACCGAGAACAATGTGCCCACTGCCTCCAACCCCGCTGTCGGTAGCACCCCCATCGCACTCGGAGTCATCGCGAGTGCGGTCACGCGCTCGTCAACCAGTAGTTGGTGCATATCCATCGGCGACCGCACGACCGACTCCGGAACCACCACCAGTCGGCCCCCGTGCAGTAGCGCACCCCACATCTCCCACACCGAGACGTCGAACGCGTACGAATGGAACTGCGTCCACGCCTGTCCCGCCGGGAAGAACCCCGCCTCGCGCACCGATTCGAACAACTGCGTCGCGTTCGCATGCGTGACCGCGACACCCTTGGGAGTGCCGGTCGTTCCCGAGGTGTAGATGATGAACGCCAACCCGGCCGCGGCCGGGACTGGCAGGGGCAGGTCCGGTCGGGCTACCGCCAAGGTGGGGTCGGCGACATCGATGACCGGCAGATCATGTCCGGCGAACCGGGATATGTACTCACTGTTGGTCATCACCACGACGGGGGCCGCGTCCGCGAGCACGAAACCGACGCGCTCGTCGGGATGGCGCACATCGATCGACAGATACGCCGCTCCGGTCCTGAGTACCGCCAGGATGGATATGACCGCCTCGGCCGAACGCGGAAACATCAGTGCGACAACATCGCCCGCGCCGACACCCCGATCGACAAGCACCCGCGCGAATCGTGACGAGACCTCATCGAGTTCGGAATACGTCCACGACTGCTCCTCGAACACCAATGCCACCGTGTCCGGTGTCCGCGCCACCTGCGCGGCGAACATCGCCGGAATCGATACCGCGGCAGTCTGTTCGGCCAACGCCGCCCGGTTGGAGAACTCCGCCAACCGGGCAAGTTCCTGTTCGTCGAACACATCGATCGCCGACATCCGCTGCCGCGGATCAGCGACCACCGCGTCGAACACTCGCACCAATCGAGCCACCAACCGTTCGACGTCCACCGCGGCGAACACATCGGCCGAATACTTCACCAGCAACTGCAGTTCCGGACCCGGCGAAACCTGGAGGGTCAACGGATAATGCACCGTCTCGTGCACCGAGACATCCACCACCGAGATATCCCCGCCGACACTCTCGACCGACGTCTCGATCGGGTAGTTCTCATACACCACCAGGGTGTCGAAAAGATCCTTGTGCCCCGACGCACGGCAGATCTCGGTCAACGGCAGGAACTGGTGCTCCAACGTATCGCCCTGATCGGCCTGCAACTGCTCGACCAGTTGCGCGAACGTCATATCCCGACCGATATCAGCGC
>NZ_WJIC01000066.1 GCF_009649815.1 Nocardia sp. SYP-A9097 | reverse complement strand
GGGCTGTCTCGTTGTTGACGGAGGCGGTGGGGTGGCCGCGTGGGGAGCGGCCGCGTCGGGTGGGTGTGTCGTCGTTCGGGATCAGTGGGACGAATGCGCATGTGGTGCTGGAGGAACCGGCCACCGCGAGCCCCGCCGTCGAGAGCAATGCCGAAACGCCGGATCGGGCTTCGGAATCCGAGCCGACCGGCGGCGTCCTGTGGCCGGTCTCCGCGAATACCGAACCAGCCCTGCGGAATCAGGCGCAACGTTTGCGCACACACCTGGTGGACCGGCCGGGGTGGAGTCCCGCCGATATCGGCTTCTCGCTCGGGACTACGCGGGCATCGCTTCGGCATCGGGCCGTCGTACTCGGCGACGATCGCGAATCCATGCTCGCGGCACTGGCCGGACTGGCCGGGGCGGACACCGCCACCCGCGTCGTGCGCGGCACACCGGTGGAAGGCGATCTCGCCTTCCTGTTCACCGGGCAGGGCGCGCAGCGACCCCGGATGGGCCGTGGGCTCGCCGCCCGGTTCCCGATCTTCGCGCAGGCGGTGGACGAGATCTGTGCCGCTTTCGGCGACCGGCTCGGCCGGCCCCTGCACGAGGTGCTCGACACCGAGGGGACGGAGCTGCTGGACCGCACGGTCTTCACGCAGGCGGGTCTGTTCACGGTCGAGGTTGCGCTCTATCGGCTGTTGCGGCACATCGGAATTCGGCCGAATCGCGTGGCCGGGCATTCGATCGGCGAGATCGCCGCGGCCCATGTGGCCGGGGTCTTCTCCCTCGAGGATGCGGTCACCCTCGTCGCCGCGCGCGGCCGGCTCATGCAGGAACTGCCCGAGGGCGGTGCGATGGTCGCCGTCGGGGCCACCGAGGCGGAGGTGGCCGAGCTGCTGGCCGGGCAACAGCGCCACGCCGGGATCGCGGCGGTGAACGGGCCACGGTCGCTGGTGATTTCCGGCGACGATGAGGTGGTGACCGGTATCGCGGAGCGGCTCGCCGCACGCGGGCACAAGACGCGCAGGCTGCGGGCCGGGCATGCCTTCCATTCCCCGCGCATGGAACCCATGCTGGACGAATTCGCCGCTGTGGCGCGAACTCTGACCTATCACACGCCTGGCATCCCGGTGGTGTCGAACGTGACCGGCGCGGCGGCGGGGCAGGACATCTGCACACCCGGCTACTGGGTCCGGCACGTCCGCGAAGCGGTGCGCTTCGGGGCGGGCATACGCCATCTGCACGAGCGCGGCGTCACCACCTATCTGGAGATCGGACCGGACGCGGTACTCACCGTCATGGGGCCGGAATGCCTCACCGACGAGGAGGCGGTCACGTCCGAATTCGTTGCGGCACTGCGCAAGAACCTGCCCGAGGAGCTGTCGTTCCGGACTGCTGTGGCCCGGTTGCAGGTCCGCGGCTTCGAGCCGGACTGGACCGCCCTGTACACCGCGGCGCGCCGGGTCGAGCTGCCCACCTACGCCTTCGAGCACCAGCGGTACTGGCCGAGTACCGCCGGTGCCGGTGACGGCGCGAGCGGGCTGGGGCTCGAGGCCGCCGGTCATCCGCTGCTCGCGGCCGTGGTTCGCCCGGCCGGCACCGACTCGGTGCTGCTGACCGGTCGGCTCGCGCTGGGTACGCACCCGTGGCTGAACGACCACCGGGTCTGGGATCAGGCCGTATTCCCAGGATCCGGCCTGATCGAACTGGCGCTGGCCGCGGCCGATCGAGTGGGAGCGGACACCGTCGAGGAGCTGACCCTGACCGCCGCGCTGACGTTGTCCGAACACAGCGAGGTCGATGTCCAGGTCTTCGTCGCCGAAGCCGATGACAACGGTCAGCGGTCACTGACCGTGCACGCCCGGCCCGCACGCGAGGAGGCGACCGGCGACTGGACTGTGCTCGCCACCGGCACGGTCGCAAGCGATGTGGCGGTAGGCGATGTGGCCGCGGGCGGTGCGAACACGGCCGTCGACTTCCCGGCCGTGTGGCCTCCCGCGGATGCCGAGGCGGTCGACCTGACCGGCTGGTATGACGCGCTCGGTGCGAGCGGGCTGGAATACGGTCCCGCCTTCCAGGGGCTGCGGGCGGCCTGGCGCCGGGGCTCGGAGATCTTCGCCGAAATCGGTCTAGCCGAGGAGGAGCGGCAGCAGGCGGACTCGTTCGGGCTGCATCCGATTCTGCTCGACGCGACATTGCACGCCCTCGGACTGGGTGCGCTGCCGGTCGCCGAGCAGGCTCAGGTGCCGTTCGCATGGACGGGCGTGCGCCGCTGGTCGACCGGGCCGTCCGCGGTGCGAGTGCACATCAGGCCGGTCGGCGCGGCGGCGGTCGCGCTCACCGTGACCGATTCCGCCGGACGGCTGGTGGCGTCCGTGGCCTCGCTGAGCGTACGGCCGATGACGGCCGATCAACTCGGTCCGGTCGCCGACTCGCTGTTCGATCTGCAATGGATACCCGCTGCGGCAGCACCGATCCCGTCGGCCGTCGCCTGGACCGTGGTCGGTGACGGCCTCGGACTGACCGAGCAGCTGATCTCCGCCGGGCACACCGTCAATGCCTTCGCCGATCTCGAGGCCCTCGCCACCGCCCTCGCGGCGGGAACGGCCATGCCGGACGCGGTGCTGGTCCCGTTCGACGGCGATCTGGACAACTCCGCCGATATGGCGGCCGCTGTCCACACCGCATGCCACCGAGCTGCGGACCTGGCCCGAATCTGGCTGTCGGACAGCAGGTTCCGATCCGCTCGCCTGGTCGTCGTAACGCGCGGGGCGGTCGTCGCGAGGCCCGGTGAGCACATCACCGACCTGGCGGCGGCGAGCGCGCGCGGGCTGCTGCTGTCCGCCCATACCGAGAATCCGCACCGCTTCGCCCTGGTCGATCTCGACTCCGACCCGGCCTCGTACCGCGCCCTGCCCGGACTGCCGGCAACCGATGAGCCGCAATGCGCGCTCCGCACCGGAACCCTGCTCAGCGCCCGCCTGGCGGTGGCCGGAGCGGCGATTGCGCAGCGGTCGAAATCGACAGCACCGCAGCAGGAGTCGGCAACTCCACCGGCGGAAGCGGGTACTCCGCGACCGGATTCTGTGCTGTCGCAGGTGGAAGCGGTCACGCCGCATCCGGAATGGTCACGCCCGCAAGGGGAATGGCCTGCGGAGGGCACCGTGCTGATCACCGGTGCGACCGGTGCGCTGGGGCGGCTCATCGCTCGCCACCTCGTGCGCGAATACGGTGTGCGGCGGCTGCTGCTGGTGAGCCGTCGCGGGGGACAGGCTGCCGGTATCGCGGAGCTGTGTGCCGAATTGTCCGGGCTGGGTGCCGAGGTCGTGGTGGCGGCCTGCGATGTCGCGGACCGGGAGGCGCTGGCCCGGACGCTGGATGGCATTCCGGCCGCGCATCCGCTGACGGGGGTGATCCACGCGGCCGGAATCCTCGATGACGGAGTTACCGGTGCGCTCACCGCCGAGCGGATCGACGGCGTGCTGCGGCCCAAGGTGGATGCCGCGTGGAATCTGCACGAGCTGACGCGGCATGCCGGGCTCGCGGCATTCGTGCTGTTCTCCTCTGTGGCAGGGGTTTTCGGTACGGCGGGGCAGGGGAACTACGCGGCGGCCAACGCCTTTCTCGACGCGCTCGCGCGGCAGCGGCGGGCGGAGGGGCTGGCCGGTATCGCGCTCGGCTGGGGCGCCTGGGCCGAACGTGGCATGGCGGCGGAGCTGGGTACGGCTGAGCGCGCCCGCACCGCGCGGGCCGGGATCGGCGGCCTGAGCGACGTCGAGGGGCTGCGGTTGTTCGATATCGCCGTGCGACAGGATGTCGCGTACCTCGCGCCGATGCTGCTGGATCGCGCCTCGATCGTCGGCGAGACACCGCCGTTGCTGCGCGGCCTGATTCGCGCGCCTCGGGCGCGGCGACGCAGCGAGGGAACCGGTGACCCGGACCTTCCGCGGCGGCTGGCCGGGCTGACGCCGGAGCGGCAGGAACAGGCGCTGCTGGATCTGATTCGCGCCGAAGCGGTTGCGGTACTGGACTATTCCGGAGCCGGCCGGCTGCCGGACGGACGGACGTTCACCGAGCTCGGCACGGATTCGCTCACCGCTCTCGAACTGCGCAATCGGCTCGCCGGGGCGACCGGGCTGCGGCTGGCGCCGACCGTCCTGTTCGACCATCCCACGCCGGCCGAACTCGCCCGCAAGCTGCGTGCGGATCTGTTCACCGCTGTCCCGGAACCCGAGGACGAGGCGTTCGACGAGGACCGCTTCCGCCGGGAGTTCGCCGCTGTGCCGATCAGCAGGCTGCGCGACGCCGGGCTGCTGGAAGGGCTGCTCGCCGTGCTCGATTCGGGGTCCGGCACCTCGGTGGTGGACGAGGACGTGATCGACGGGTTGGCAGTGGCGGACCTGATTTCTCTGGCGCGTGAGGGGGCTGAATCGTGAAGGATTCCGAGACCGGGTCCGCCGAGTTGATCGGTGCTCTCCGGGATGCGGTGAAGGAGACTGTGCGGCTGCGCAAGCAGAATCGTGAGCTGGAAGCCGCGGCGCGGGAGCCGATCGCGGTCGTGGGGATGGCGTGCCGGTTGCCCGGTGGGGTGAGCTCGCCCGAGAGTTTGTGGGAGCTGGTGGCTTCCGGTGGTGACGGGATCTCGGGATTTCCGGCCGATCGGGGCTGGGATCTGGAGAGTCTGTTCGATTCGGATCCGGATCGGGCGGGCCGGTCGTATGTGCGTGAGGGCGGGTTTCTGCACGAGGCGGCGGAATTCGATGCCGAGTTCTTCGGTATTTCGCCGCGTGAGGCGCTGGCGATGGATCCGCAGCAGCGGTTGTTGCTCGAAACGGCTTGGGAGGCAGTGGAGTACGCGGGTATCGATCCGTCCTCGCTGCGGGGTTCGCGGACCGGCGTCTATGCCGGCGCCATGTTCTACGACCAGGGGCTCACGCTCCCCGGCGGCTTGTCGTCGATCGACGGGCAGCGGCTGGTCGGCAGTTCGGGGAGCGTCGTCTCGGGGCGGCTGTCGTTCGTGCTCGGGCTGGAAGGCCCTGCGCTGACCCTGGATACGGCGTGTTCGTCGTCGCTGGTGGCCTTGCATCTGGCGGCGCAGGCCCTGCGGCGGCGGGAGTGCGATCTCGCGCTGGCGGGCGGCGTCACCGTCATGTCCAGCCCCGCCGAATTCGTCGGCTTCAGCCGCCAGCGCGCCTTGGCGCCCGACGCCCGCTGCAAGGCGTTCGCGGCGGCGGCGGACGGCACCATTTGGGGCGAGGGCACGGCCCTGTTGCTGGTCGAGCGCTTGTCGGATGCGGTGGCCAATGGTCATCGGGTGCTGGCGGTCGTGCGTGGTTCGGCCGTGAACCAGGACGGGACCAGCAATGGGCTCACCGCGCCGAACGGGCCCGCGCAGCAACGGGTCATCCGGGCGGCATTGGCCGATGCCGGGTTGACCACCGCGGATGTCGACGCCGTCGAGGCGCACGGGACCGGTACCAAGCTGGGCGATCCGATCGAAGCGCATGCCTTGCTGGCGACGTACGGCCGGGCGCGGCCGGCCGAGCGGCCGCTCCGGCTGGGGTCGTTGAAGTCGAACATCG
>NZ_WJIC01000065.1 GCF_009649815.1 Nocardia sp. SYP-A9097 | reverse complement strand
ACCACCAAGATCCGCGAGTTCATCAACGGCTGGAACCCCCGCGCGAAACCGTTCGTCTGGACCAAGACCGCCGAGCAGATCCTCACCAAGGCCGACCGTCCAAAGACTTCAAATCCGACCCACTAGGATGCGCCACCTTGCCTGAATTGTCCGCTTCGGGTGGGTGGACTCTGACGGGACAGCGCGCATGTGGTTCGAACAGCCCCTGTCAATGTTGTTCGATCCCAGACGTGCTGTCCGATCCCAACGGGGGTGTCCGGTTCTCTGTCTTTTGGGCCTTTAGGCCCTTCTTGTCCAGGCGTCTTTTGTCTTTTCGGGTTCTGTCTTTGTTCTCTGGTCGTAAGAATGCGGCTCCCAATCGGGGCACATGCCCACTCCTCTAGGATCTATCGACTGTGACCAGGACCACCGACCCCGCTGACGCTGCACTACGCGTGCTCGCCGTAGATGACGAGAAGCCGGCTCTCGATGAGCTCGTCTATCTGCTGCGGGCGCAAGCAGGGGTCGGTGAGATTCACGCTGCGGGGGATGCGACGAGTGCTTTGCGGTTGTTACGGGCGCATGCGGTGGATGCGGTGTTCTTGGATATCAATATGCCTGGGTTGGATGGGCTGGAATTGGCGGGGATCCTCTCCGAATTCGCGCGGCCGCCCGCTGTCGTGTTCGTGACCGCGCATGATGATCGGGCGGTGGCGGCGTTCGATCTGGGGGCGGTGGATTATCTGCTCAAGCCATTGCGGGAGGCGCGGTTGGCGGAGGCGGTGCGGCGGATTGTCGCGGGGCGAGCGCAGCCGCAGGCGGTGGTGGATGTCGATCCGCACGAGGTTATTCCGGTGGAGTTGGGTGGGGCGACGACGCTGGTGAATCGGGCCTCGGTGAGTTGGGTCGAGGCGGACGGGGATTACTCGCGGCTGCATACCAATTCGGGCTCGCACCTGGTTCGGATTCCGCTGTCCGAACTGGAATCCCGTTGGGAGGAGGCGGGATTCGTGCGGGTGCATCGCTCGTATCTGGTGGCGTTGCGGCTGGTGACCGGATTGCGGACCGTTGGCACGGGGACCGTTGTCTGCCTGCGGGGTGAGGGAAGTGCTGCGGCGGTTGAGCTTCCGGTCAGTCGGCGTCAGGTGCGGGATTTGAAGCAGCGGCTGATTCATGCTCCTCGGCAGCATCGGACCGGGCGATGACGGGTTCGCAGCGGCCGGGGCGGGAGCGGGTGGTGTTGGCGGAGCGTCGGGGGGCTCGGCTGGTGCGGACTCGGGTGGAGGTGGCGGAGCAGACCGAGGTGGGGGCGGCCATGATCGGCGGGTTGATTCGGGCACAGTTCGGGTTGGCCGTGCGGGTGGGGCTGGTGGTGGTGGGCGCGCTCGGGGTGCTGCCGCTGTTGTTCGCGTTGGGGCCGTTGGGGTCTGCCGAGGTGTTCGGGGTGCGGGTGCCATGGGCGTTGTTGGGGGTGGCGGTGTATCCGGTGTTGTTCGTGGCGGGGTTGGTTTATGTGCGGTTGGCCGAGCGTAATGAGCAGGACTTCGGCGAATTGACCGGGGACTGAGGTGGATTCGCAGCCGGGATCGTGGATGACGGTGGTGGCCCTGCTGCTCGCGGCGTTCGCCAGTGTCGCGATCGGCAGTTATGGGGTGCGGTTGGCCCGTACTACCTCGGATTTTCTGGTGGCTTCGCGGTCGGTCGGGCCGCGCTGGAATGCGGCAGCGGTCTCCGGTGAATACCTCTCGGCTGCTTCATATCTGGGCGTGGCCGGACTCATCGCGAAATACGGTGCCGATGCGCTCTGGTATCCGGTCGGATTCACCGCCGGATATCTCGGCCTATTGCTCTTCGTGGCCGCGCCATTGCGTCGCTCGGGCGCGTACACCATGCCCGACTTCGTGGAGTTCCGGCTGGGCTCGCGCGGGGTGCGCAAGCTGACCGCCCTTGTCGTGGTGGTGATTTGCGGCGTGTACATGATTCCGCAGTTCCAGGGCGCCGGCCTCACGTTGCGGATTCTGCTCGGCGTCCCGAACTGGGTGGGCGTTGTCGCGGTGGGAGTCATAGTGATCGGCACGGTGGCGGGCGGCGGCATGCGCTCGATCACCTTCGTGCAGGCATTCCAGTACTGGCTCAAACTCACCGCCATCGCGATTCCGGCGCTGGTACTGCTCGCTTACTTCGTGCACCACGATTCAGATTCCGGCGCACCGCATCTGACGGCGGTCGCCGATGCCGACTGGCTGCTGCCGGGTCGTGGGCTCGGCGGGCCGCATCCGCTGTATCAGGTGTATTCGCTGATTATCGCGACCTTCCTGGGCACCATGGGGCTACCGCATGTGCTGGTGCGCTTCTACACCAACCCGGATGGCCGGAAGGCCCGCAGCACAGCGCTTTCCGTGATCGGCCTGGTCGGATTCTTCTACCTGTTCCCGGTGCTGATCGGCGTGCTGGCCCGGCTGTATGCCGCGCGGTTGCCGGACGAGCGGGCCTCGGACGCGGCGGTATTGCTGCTGCCAGGCTCGGTGCTGCCGGGGCTGCCGGGCCAACTGCTTGCCGCATTGGTCGCGGCGGGCGCGGTGGCCGCGTTCCTGTCCACCTCGTCGGGTCTGCTGGTCAGTATCGCGGGCGTGGTCGGCACCGATCTGCTGCGCGGCCGTATTCGCGACTTCCGGTTGGCGGCGATCGTCACCGGTACGGTACCGCTGCTGCTGGCCTTGACCGTTGTCTCCCTGGATCTTTCGCGCGCGGTGGGTCTGGCCTTCGCGGTGGCCGCCTCCACCCTCTGCCCGCTGTTGGTGCTCGGCATCTGGTGGCGTGGGCTGACCGCGACGGGTGCGGCCGTCGGCCTGATTGTCGGCGGCCTGCTCTCCGGCGCGGCTACCGCGGTGTCGATCTCGGGTGGCGTTTCGCAAACCCTCGCCGCTGGATGGCCTTCGGTGCTGCTCAGCTATCCGGCCGCTGTCAGTGTGCCGGTCGCCTTCGCGGCAATGATCCTGGTGAGCCGACTGACCCGCCGCCAATCCGCCCCGGAGATCGCGAATATCTTCGTCCGCATGCACGCCCCCGAACCCCTCGGTATGGGCGCGGATCGGGAGCGGGGCCTGCGCTCGGCGTAGGCGCCCCGACCGCTCATCGCGCGGAATCGACCGTTCACCGCAGAACCGGGCACCTTCGCCGAGTGACCCAGCCCACAGCATTCTGTGTACCCGCCGATGTCGTTAGCGTCGACGCGGTTAGCCACATCACACGCTAGGAATCCGATGAGCAGTACCGAATTCGGTCTCGGCGCGCCCCCGCGCACGGCGACCGCCGCGGAGTTCGTCGCCGCACAAGCCAGTCCGCAATTCCAGGAACTACGTAATCGGCTGCGCCGCTTCGTCTTTCCCATGACCGCGCTATTCCTGGCCTGGTATGTGGCGTACGTGCTGCTCGGCGCGTACGCACACGACTTCATGGCGCACAAGGTGATCGGCAATATCAATGTCGGATTGCTATTGGGTGCGGGGCAATTCGTCTCCACATTCGTGATCACCGCGCTGTATGTGCGCTTCGCCGGGCGCGAGCTCGATCCCCGGGCCGCCGCGCTGCGGGCCGAACTGGAAGGGGGCCGGGCGTGAGCGTCCTCGCCAGTGGCACCACGGTCGGTAATCCGATCGCCAATATCGCCATCTTCGCTATCTTCGTCGCGGTCACCATGGTGGTGGTTGTTCGTGCCAGCCGGAATACCTCCAGCGCCTCGGACTTCTTCACCGGTGGTCGCGGCTTCTCCGGACCGCAGAACGGCATTGCCATTGCGGGCGACTATCTTTCGGCCGCCAGCTTCCTCGGTATCGCGGGCGCTATCGCCGTCTACGGGTATGACGGCTTCCTGTACTCCATCGGCTTCCTGGTGGCGTGGCTGGTCGCGCTGCTGCTGGTCGCCGAAATGCTCAGGAACACCGGCAAATTCACCATGGCCGATGTGCTGAGCTTCCGGCTGAAGCAGGGGCCGGTGCGAACCGCCGCTGCGCTTTCGACGCTGACCGTCTCGCTGTTCTACCTGCTCGCGCAGATGGCGGGCGCGGGCGGCCTGGTGGCATTGCTACTCGATATCGACAGTCGCGCAGGGCAATCCGTTGTCATCGCGGTCGTAGGCCTGCTCATGATCGTGTACGTGCTCATCGGCGGTATGAAGGGCACCACCTGGGTGCAGATCATCAAGGCTGTGCTGCTGATCACCGGTGCCGCGTTCATGACCGTCATGGTGCTGGGAAAGTTCGGCTTCAATCTCTCCGAGATCCTCGGCTCCGCGCAGCAGCATGTCTCGGAATCCGCCAATAAGGCTGTGGCACACCGTGATGTGCTCGCCCCCGGCGCGCAGTACGGCGGCAGTGAGACCTCCAAGCTGAACTTCGTCTCGCTCGGCCTGGCACTGGTGCTGGGCACCGCCGGTCTGCCGCATGTGCTCATGCGCTTCTACACGGTGCCGACCGCCAAAGAGGCTCGGCGCTCGGTGGTTTGGGCGATCGGCCTGATCGGCGCGTTCTACGTCTTCACCCTGGTGCTCGGCTACGGTGCGGCGGCGATTGTCGGACCGGACAAGATTCTGGCCGCCGCCGGTGGCCAGAATTCGGCGGCCCCGCTGCTGGCCTTCGAACTCGGCGGCGTGGTGCTGCTCGGGATCATCTCCGCGGTGGCTTTCGCGACCATTCTGGCCGTGGTCGCGGGTCTGACCATCACCGCTTCGGCTTCCTTCGCGCATGACATCTATGCCGGAGTCATCAAGCGCGGCAAAGCAGGTGAAGCGGAACAGGTTCGAGTCTCCCGCATTACCGCGGTGGTGATCGGCCTGGTCGCCATCGGCCTCGGTATTCTCGCCAACGGGCAGAACATCGCGTTCCTGGTGGCTCTCGCATTCGCGGTCGCCGCCGCGGCGAATCTGCCGACCATCATCTACTCGCTGTTCTGGAAGCGCTTCAATACCACCGGCGCACTGTGCAGCATGTACGGCGGGCTGATCTCCACGATTGTGCTGATCGTCTTCTCCCCGGCCGTCTCCGGCGCGAAGACCGCCATGATCCCGAGCCGGGATTTCGCCTGGTTCCCGCTGTCCAATCCGGGCATCGTCTCCATCCCGCTGGCCTTCGTGCTCGGCATTGCCGGCACCTACCTGGGCCGCGATAACGAGGATCCCGCCAAGGCCGCCGAAATGGAGGTGCGCGCACTCACCGGCGTCGGCGCCGAGCAGGCCATCTCACACTGAAGTCCCTTACCGCCCAAGCCCTTTCGACTGGAGAGCATCGCAATGACAAGCACGATCGACCGCGACAACACCGACCGGCTGAGCTATCCGCCCAGCCGCGAATTCGCGGCGAACGCCAATGCCACTGCGTCCCTTTACGATCGGGCGGCGGCGGACCGGGAGGGCTTCTGGGCCGAACAGGCGCGGCGGCTGCACTGGGCGCAGCCGTGGACCCGCGTACTCGACTGGGACGAAGCTCCTTTCGCGAAGTGGTTCGTGGGCGGCAAGCTGAATGTCGCCTACAACTGCGTCGACCGGCACGTCCTGGCAGGCCACGGCGACCAGGTCGCCATTCATTGGGTCGGCGAACCGGGTGATAGCCGCGCCATTACCTACGCCGACCTGCTGGCCGAAGTCTCCAGAGCGGCAAATCAATTCACCGCTCTGGGGCTTCGCGCCGGTGACCGGGTCGCCATCTATATGCCGATGGTGCCCGAGGCGATCGTCACCATGCTGGCGTGCGCGCGACTCGGGCTGGTGCACTCGGTGGTGTTCGCCGGATTCTCGGCGGGTGCGCTGGGACAGCGGATCGAGGATGCGCGGGCGCGACTGGTGGTGACCACCGACGGGCAGTGGCGGCGGGGGAGTGCCGCGCCGCTGAAGGCAGCCTTGGACGAAGCGCTTGCGGGGCAGGCGGATTCGAGTGTCGAGCATGTGCTCGTGGTGAATCGCATGGGTATCGATACGGCTATGACGGAGGGGCGGGATCTCTGGTGGCATGAGACGGTCGCGAACGCGTCCCCGGAGCATGAGGCCGAAGCGTTCGATGCCGAGCATCCGCTGTTCATCCTGTACACCTCCGGGACCACGGGTAAGCCCAAGGGCATCCTGCACACCTCCGGTGGCTACCTGACGCAGACCTCGTACACCCACAATTACGTGTTCGATCACAAGCCGGGTGCCGATGTGTACTGGTGCACCG
>NZ_WJIC01000064.1 GCF_009649815.1 Nocardia sp. SYP-A9097 | reverse complement strand
ATCCGCCCATTGTGGCCTTCGGCCACCGCGGTGCTTGTCCTGGTCATGAAATATCGATCCGTCTCTCGCCCTGCGTCTGCCCGATTGGCTCCGAGCCGGTGGACTCACCTCACCCTGACACGCAGGGACCAGGCGCGCGAGCAGCGACTCTTCGACAGGATCCATTAACCTTCCTGACATTTGACTGCGGACTCCTACTGGGTTGCGTCGCCGCGCATGTAGGCGGCATCGGACGTTATGACACTGATCGACTGCTCGGCGGAAGGCGGTCAGTCGGGCCAAGGATGTCCAGCCGCACATCGAAGACGAAACGCGGATGGTCCGGCCCGCCGGACAGCCACCAGGTACTTACTGTCGCGATATCGCCGTTGATGTCCTCGATCGTGCACTCGACGCTGGTCGGGCAGGGATATTTGGGTGCTGTGTGCAGGCCGTCGAAGTACGCGGTCTTGCCGACCAGTTGATGGGGTCGGCCGTGTGCGTCGACGAGTTCGACCAGAACGATGCCCGGTTGAGGATCGTCCGTCAGCAAACAAACGGCGATGGCGGGCAGTTCGCAGCCATCACCCGTACCCAAGATCGGTTCCACCGCAGCACCATATCGGTCAATTACGCCACCGGCGGATCGAAGCAAATTCGCCATTCGGTGCGAACCTGCACGCCAGTGGTCCGAGATGAGCTCTGGCTGTGGTCTTCCGGCAGGCGCCAGACGGACATTTCGAGAAGCCGCGGTGGCCGTTCCGAACAGCGCGGTATGCGGTGCGGGCTCAGGCGGTCATCAGTCGATTCTTCGTTGTCGGCGCCCCCGGCTCAATGCCAGTCGGTGGTCACCGGAATGAGAACATCCAACCGGACATCGAAGGCGAAGGGTATGCCTCTTCGGCTGATCGTCCACCAGGGGCTGATCGTAGCGATCTCGCCGTTGATCTCCTCGATTGCACACCGAATTCCCGTGGGGCGCGGGTAGGTCGATGTCGGCAACAGGTCGGCTCCGAAGATCGCACACTTGTCGATCAGCCAGTGGGGGCGACCAAGAGCATCGACGAACTCGACAAGAACCAACCCCGGTTGTGGCTCATCGCAAAGCCAGTAGGCAGCGGTGGCCGGTAGTTCACACTTGTCGCCCACGGCCAAGTTGGATGTCATGGCCGGACCCTACCGACGAGGCGCTGCGAACGCGATTCCAACGGGCAACAGTAGGCCGTACGGCACTGTGCCCGTTGGCCTTCCAACTCCACACTGCAGCCGGTACCGATAGCGCACCATGCGGTAGATCAGTGCATCCGACCGGTGTGCTGTGAGTGACCACTATCGTGCAGGAGCCGCGCGGCAGTGCTTTAGTTGATCGACGCGAAAGATGGAGTGAGCGTGGCGATCTGCTTCGAACTATTGATCAACTTCGGCGACGACATGGACGCGGCACGATCGGCAGTACTTGCGTGCACCAACCACGGATCACAAACACTGACTGCGGGCGATCGACGCATTCCCTTCCATACGCCAGTACCGCGCATGGTCGGTACACACTGCGAGTTGTCGGTGGTACCTGTCGGGGTCAGGTACGGCGTCGTATCGGACGGCCCCAGAATCGCTCTCACCGCGGCGGAGTTGACCGACCTCGGTAACAGCCTGTACTCACTACTCGCCACGTTCGACGGCTACATCGCTGCACAGGTCGGCTGGAACCCCGACGATTTCGTCGACCCTGCCGAACTCGCGGACGAGTATCTGGGCGAGTTGCGTGACGGAGCGTTGGATGGTCTCGTGCTGTCCGATGCTCTCCATGCCGAATTCGGTTTGGGCGAGAACTATGCGGTCTTTCGACCGGGATACCGATGGATACCGTGGCGCGGCCAACAACACGGCAGCGTGACAGCCGACTGATTCCTCAACCCTTCGTGCGGGTTCGGCAGTTCAGTGCGTTCGGCCCGGCCGAGATCGCCTCGGCGCGTTGATCTTCGGCCCTGCCGAGTGGCCGTTTCGAACCGCGCGACTCGGCATGTGCTGATGCTGGAATCGTCTGTGACGCAGCCGGCTAGGACTGAACCGGCGAATCCCTTCGCACGGGTTCTCGAGTAGTCTGCATTTGTGGGGATGGGTCGCAACACCGACAGCTGGCTCGATGACACGCGCATGTCGTACGACACCATCGCGAACACCTACGCGGACCTCACACGCGACCTTCTCGATGAAACACCCGAAGAGCGCGCAGCCTTGGCGGCCTTCGCCGATATCGTGCACGCCCAGGGCGGAGGGCGGGTTGCGGATGTGGGTTGCGGGGCGGGGCGAATTACCGCTCACCTGTGCCAACTGGCTGTGGATGCGTTCGGAATCGACCTGTCGCCCAAGATGATAGAAGTGGCCCGCCGTGATCACCCGGGACTGCCGTTCGAGGTCGGCTCCATGACCGATCTCGCCCTCGCGGACGCCTCGATCGCTGGCCTGGTCGCGTGGTACTCACTGATCCACATCCCCGACGACGAGCTCGCTACCGTGCTCGCACAATTCCAGCGGGTGCTTCGCCCGGGCGGCGCACTGCTCCTCGGCTACCACGTCGGCGACGAGTCACAGTTGAAGACTCAGGGCTACGGCGGGCACCCGATGCGCCTCCTCGTCCATCGTCGCCAGCCCATCCGAATGCGCGCGTGGCTCAACGACGCTGGCTTCGTCGTCGAGTCAGACACAACGGTGACCTCGGCCGAAAGTCCGCGCGGCGGGATGATCCTCGCGCGTCGCAAGATCACCGCGCGCGAAAACTGAACCTCTACTTCCGAAGCATCGACGGTCTCCCAGCCAACATCATCGATGCGGCCCTGAAGCGTCCCGCATTCGGCAATAGCGGACGTTCTGCGCCGCACCAGGTTCCGGGCGCCGGCGCCACCTGAGGGTGCGACAACACCGCCATCTACCGCTGCGAGTCACACTTTTCGGCGCACGTCGAAGTTGCGGTGCTGGGGTATACCCCAAAACGACGGATCGATCTCCGCACAGCTCGTCCTGAGCTGGAGGTACGGCGCTGCATGTCAGTGGTTACCACCGGTGGGGGCAGCATCGGGTTCTGGCCCTGACACAGTGAGATGGTGTCTTTACCCTTCACCGCGGACGGCGATTTCCAGGTTTGGCGGTACGGCGTGGGCCACCGCCAGTTGCTGCTGCGGACTGGGGTGGTGCCTTCGAGTACACCGCGATCCATTTTGAAGACGTGCAGCGGATGGAGTTGGATCGTCGCATGCCACACAGTCAGCGCTCGGCGATTCCGGCGAGAAGGTGACGAAGCCAAGACTGACGACAATTGGGGATGCTGGGAGCGTGCCAGCTACTCCGAGCACGCGGTGGGCGGTCTGCCTGCTGAAGCTGGCGAGATGGACTTCGGGCGGCCGTTTGCCCGCAGATTCGCCCCGGAAAACGCACCACAGCACGGTTTCCGCCGCCACGACAAAGTCGAGCATGACTGGCCCGAGCCTCCCAGGGGATTCTGCGATGACCCCGCGGCACAAGGAGTTTCGCGAGGCCATGCGGCTCATGCGGCGCCACAACCCACAACTGCGAGAAGACGGATTTCAACTCCTTCTTCTGCATGCCGGCGAGCATCTCGATGACCTCATCGAAGAGTTCGAGCAAGAGCAAAACCAAGGATTGCGGTGCTGGTTGCTCGAACTGATCGCAGAAGCGCAATCACCCAACGCCCTGTCTGTTCCTGCGGCCGAGCTGGACAACCAAGACATATCGCTTCGAGACTGGGCGGTCAGAGGCCTACAGAGACTGAACAGCCACGAGGCGCGCACGCTGCTCTGGCAGGCACGAGCCAACGGCACCATCCCTGAAGACGAGCACCCTCCCCGACAGACGCGCCCGAAGAACTGACACTCCGACCACCCATGACGGTTACAAGGCGCACGACAAGTCCCTCGCGGTCGCGGTCTACAACGTGGTGGCACCGGTCATCGACACCATCTCGGCCCCACCCGCACCCGGCGCGCCCGCTCCCGAGATCACGGTCAACGCCACGACCGCTCCACCCGCATCCTCGTCATCTGCACCCACGACAACGAAGTAAGACGCCTTCGCCGCACGTGCAGGGATGAGTAGGTCGAAACGCACTGAAGGCGTCCGATCGCCGGACGCCTTCAGCCGGTATGCCGTCGTCCCATGTCGGGTCTATGGCCCGCCCATGTCGGGCGTAGTTCGGGCATCGCGCCCTTCCTCATAATGAATGCTTCGGGCTCCTGGCCCACTCGAGGATCTAACCCGTCCTCGCTCCCTCTTCCGCCTGGCCTGAAGTGGGGTCACGCGGGTACTGCTGCCGGCGCGGGCTAGCTAGGCCCGATGCCGGTTGACCGCACCGGGTAGCTATCCCAGCAAGCGGTCGGTGATGTCCTGGACGAAGCGGCCGATCGCGAGGACCAAAGGTCCCCACTTCGCCGCTCTGTCCTTCCACTTGTCCCGCTTGCCGCGGGGCTCATGTTCGGGCATCTCCACACTTCCTGTCCCGGAGCAACAGCGCCCCGTACGGGGGCGCCGTGTCTGCCGGTGCAGAACATGCGGCAGTCAATGTACTCGAACATCTGAGTGAATTCGTGCACTGACCGGCGTGTCTCGCCGAGATCTGAAGCAGTGCCCGGTATGCCGCGAACGGCCTGATGTCGCCCATGGGCGACATCAGGCAAAGATTCCGATCGTCTCCGACCGGCTGCCAGCGGGGGACGTTTCGGTGTACGGCGATCTGCGCCCTGCCGGGCGGAGCTATCACGGATCGGACTCCCCCAGAGCCAGTTCGGAGGAACTCAACTACCAAAAACCTTGGGAGTTCACGCCTTGCGTTTCCGGCAAACTCGGACCGGTGAGCGAGAGGCGCTGCGCTGAAATGAAAGTCGGGCTACCACACCTGACAGCTGATGTTGCACCCCGCGCGCGGTACCGACTTCGGTCCCTTCCAACTGGCCTCATAGTGGCCCCAAATGGCCCCCCACTGTCACCAGAGATCAGGGAACCATGAAGCAATGACGACACAGCGACTCGCTCCGCATCCGGCGGCACCTTGTTCAGGCCGGGTCTCCGAGGAAGCCGTCAGCGTCAAGAACTTTCGTGCGGTTGCAACATGCCCCAGCAGATGCGGTACAGAACGATTCGCCCCACGCCGTGGCTCACAAATCCGGCCAGCGTCTTCAGGCCTTGCCCCTGGGTGATGGACACGCTTGATCTTGGTCTCAGACCAGGGAAAGCGAGAAGATCTACCCGATGACAAGGAAGAACTACACCGAAGAGTTCCGCCGCGACGCGGTCGCGCTCTACCGCGACACCGCTGGCGCGACCGTGGCCGCGATCGCTACCGACCTCGGCATTTCCCATGGCTCGCTGACCGCGTGGCTCAAAAACGCCGGGGTCGCGATCCGGAAACCTCGAACAACTCCGGTCCTCGGGCCGACCGGCGAGGAGACCCCCGAGCAAGAAGTCGCCCGCCTGCGGGCCGCGCTCACCCATGTCAAGGCAGAGAAAACCAAGCTCGAGACCGAACGAGACATCCTGCGATCGGCAGCCAAATATTTCGCCGGCGAGAGGAACTGGTGACCCGCTTCCAGTTCGTCGCCGACCACTCCGACACCTACCCGGTGAAGCGGTTATGCCAGGTCATCGACATCGCCCGGTCGTCGTACTACGCGTGGATCAACGCCGCCGACAAACGCACCGCCCGCGCCGACGCCGACGCTGAACTCGCCGCCGAGATCCGTGCGGTCCACGACCAGGACACCACCTGCGGGCGGCCCCGGATCACCGCCGAACTCAACGACGGCCGACCAGCCGACCAGCCGATCAACCACAAACGCGTCGCAAGAATCATGCGCGAGAACAACATCGAGGGGCTGCGGCTGCGCCGCCGACACCGCACCACCGTGCCCGAACCCGCCGACACCCCGTCGCAAGACCTGGTACGCCGTGATTTCACCGCCACCGCACCGAACACCACATACGTCGGTGACATCACCTATCTGCCGTGCGGAGACGGCGCGTTCTTGTATCTGGCCACCGTGATCGACTGCTTCTCCCGTCGCCTGGTCGGGTGGTCGATCGCCGATCACATGCGTACCGAGCTCGTCGAAAACGCCCTGGTCGCCGCCGCTCTGACCCGCGGCAGTATTGCTGGGTCGATCTTCCATTCCGACCACGGAAGTCAGTACACCGCAAAGGATTTCGCCGCACTCCGCACGACTCTGGGCGTCACCCAATCGATGGGGGCGGTGGGCACGAGCGCCGATAATGCCCTCGCGGAATCGTTCAACGCGACCCTGAAACGGGAGACATTGCAAGGCGCTCCCCGGTGGGAATCACCTCGCGCGGCACGGCTGGCGGTGTTCCGGTGGATCACCCGCTACAACACCCGACGAAGGCACTCCTACTGCGACTACCTCAGCCCCGCTGACTACGAATCCGCTCACGCACCCGATAACATGGCTCAAGCCGCGTAATCACAAATCCCGTGTCCAGTATCCGGGGGCAAGGCCCGTTCTCTAATCGATCAGATGCCGGACAGGCACTGAGTGGTCAGTCCCAACGCACGTGCTGCGCTGTAGCCGGTGGGACCGATACCCGACGGACCACGGCCGAGTCCATCCATAACGGGTTCGCACGCCGGTGTAGTACAAGCCGCGTCGAATCCGCAGCACGCTGCCTCGCGCGGCGGCCCGCGACAGCGCCGAATACGCGGCGGCCCGGGTACCGGGAAGGTCCCGGGCCCGCACGAACCTGTCAGGAGCCCACTGGGCGAGCACGCGAGCGGTGCTGGTATGTGCGACCCCATCCGGCAGGGACCCATGTGCGGTGGGCCGCGGGCCGTCCCGTGTCCACCACTTAGACCGCGTCTGAGAACTCGGTTATCGGCGTGCGAGGCGGCGTGACATAACGGCGATCATGGCGATGTGGATCATCGTTTCGTGGTGGTCGGGTCTGGTCTCGTAGTCGCGCACGCAGCGGCG
>NZ_WJIC01000063.1 GCF_009649815.1 Nocardia sp. SYP-A9097 | reverse complement strand
CGATGGGCAGCCTCGACCTTGTACTCGGCCGTGAACGACCGACGCTTACCAGGAGGCATGTGAACATCCTTCCATCAGGACCGTTAGTCCTGCGAATCAGGTGTCCACTATCCGGGGGGAGCCTCAGTGCTCCGACTCGACGTTCAACCATATTAAAGACCGATCGGTATTCTTAGATCGACTGTTGAGCGCCTACGTCGGAGTTCGTGAGAGGACTAGCGATGGCTGCGGGTTGCGAACGATGAGGCTGCCGTACTACGCCCCAATGCTGGCCACAGCCGGGGTCGTTCCGCAGAACGACGCGCAGTGGAACTACGAGGTGAAGTTCGACGGCATCCGCGCCATCGCATATCTAGCCGATGAACTGCGAATTTTGTCTAGGAATAACAAGGACATCACCACTGCCTGGCCCGAACTAGCCCCGCTCGCACCCTCGAATCCGCCGTTCGTCGTCGATGGCGAAATCGTCACGCTTGATGCAGACGGACGATCGTCGTTCGGAGCGCTTCAATCGCGAATGCACCAGCGCAACCCCGCCAGGATCCGATCCCTGGTCGCTACCACGCCAGCCACCTACATGATCTTCGATCTGCTCCACATCGGCGATCGGTCGCTGATCGACTTGCCTTATCAGCAGCGTCGAAAACTTCTTGAACAACTGAACCTGCGTGGCCCTCACTGGCAGACTCCGCCCCGTCTCAGCGGCCCCGGTGCGACCGTCCTCAGCGAATCACGCCGCCTCGGATTTGAGGGCATCGTCTGCAAACGCCTCGACAGCCCCTACGTGCCCGGTCGGCGGAGCCCACTCTGGCTCAAGGTCAAGAACATTCGGGATCTAGAGATCATCATCGTCGGTTGGAAACCAGGTACTGGACGTCGGGCCGGGCACATCGGCTCACTGCTGATGGCTGTTCACGCCCAAACCGGAGAACTGACCTACATCGGCAACGTCGGCACCGGCTTCACCCAATCGATGCTCAACGACCTTAGAGTGAAACTCCAACCTCTGGAACGCAGAACAGCGACCATCGACGCCGATGTCGCCGACGCCGTCTGGGTCGAACCTGAACTCGTCGGTGAAGTGACCTTCACTGACTGGACCGGCGACGGCCGTCTACGACATCCCTCATGGCGTGGACTGCGGTCCGACAAAGTCTCACGTGATGTCAAAATGCCTTTATCGGACCATTAGCAACATTCTGACCTGCGGCGATGTGTGGCCCGGTGGTTGGTGAGGTCACATGATCCGATTCGAACGCAACGATGTTGCGCCTGGCTCAACACAACGCGAGAACACCCACGCCATAACGCGCTCATGCCGATGCGCGACCAGGTTGAATGATGATTAATGCTTCGCTGGCGTCGATCTCACCTCGCGCTCAACAGACAATTCCACGCGGCCGAGTCTCGCGGCCACTCGCGCCGTGGAGTGCCGGCCGATCCAGTTCAGCTGGTCGAATTGTGCATCAATACATAACGATCAATGCGCCAGTACCCGACGAGAGATTGGCGCAGGTGCGCCGTTCAGTTCTCGGCCGGGGTCGATGCGACATGGGCGATCGCGCCTTCGCTCGCACTCAGCCAGAGCCAGGTCAGGTAGTTGATGAACTCCTCGCGCGGCACGGCGATGGTGCCGTCGAGCCAGTCGATGAGGGTGCGGGTGCTGCCGTTGACCAGGACGGAGGCGGTGATGTCGAGCATGGGGTGGTCGGCGTGGCTGAGGGTGCGCGCTTCGGCGGCGAGGATGGTCACTATGCGCCGGATCGCGAGGCCACGCTGGTGCGAGGCGGCCTCGGTGGCGGCCATTTCGCCGAAGAAGACGCGTGCGCGTCGAGGGTCGTTGACCGCGTAGTCGACCAGTTTCTCGATCATGGTGCGCATGAGTTGCGGGCGTGGGATCGACAGGTCGTTGACCACGACGAGGGTGAGGATTTCGGTGGCCAGCTCGTCGATGACGGCGGCGGCGAGCGCGTCGATATCGGCGAAGCTCTCGTAGAAGTAGCGCTTGATCAGGCCCGCTGACGTGCAGACCCGTTCCACGTTGAGCTGCCGCCACCCTTGTTCGGCCACCACGGTGATCGCCGCGTCGAGAAGTGCCGCGCGGCGCCGGGCGGCGCGTTGCTCGCCGGATTCTCCGCCGTAGTTCTGCTTGGTCGATGCGCTCACGCGGTCGATCCTCCCGTATTGCCCGGACCTCTTGACTGATCCCCCTAAGTCTGACACCTTTTCGTATCAGTCTCTCTGATACGGGCAAGTATCAGACTTGAGCCGGAGAGGTATCAATGGCGATTTCCGTAACCAGGACGCTGGACGTGGGCGAGGTCGGTGAGGCCGCGAGCACGCAGCGGCACCCGGTCGAGTGGTGGTATGTGAACGCCATGCTCGACGCGCCGGGCACGCCGATCGACGGCATGACGCTGGTGGTGGCGTTCTCGAAGTTCGCGGGTGTCATCGAGGAGGGGCGGCATGTGATCGTGTCGCCGGACGGCGGGATCTTCGCCGACTTCGGTACCGGCCCGCTCACCGAGGGCACCATTCGCGGTGATTCGCAGCGGCTGGATGTGCGCAATGGGCGCAACTATCTGCGTGGCGGGTATCCGGATTACGAGCTGCACGTCGAGGGCGAAGCCGCCAGCGGCGCATACATTTCCGCGTCGCTGAACTATGTCGCCGATGCGGAACCCGAGCGTGAGGGCTACATCGACTCGCAGTTCCGGCATTGGGTGCTCTACCGGGCCCGGGCCGAGGGCAGCATCACCATCGGATCGAACACCTACCCGGTGCGCGGGCTCGGCTACATCGAGCATCTGTTCGGCACCCTGGGCTGGCTGGAACCGTATCTGGGCGAGCCGAATCCGCCGCATTTCGTCAATGGCTGGAACTGGTACTGGTCACCGGCCGCGGGTCCGTCGGAGTTGATCGTGCAGGCGGGCGGGTTCATCACCGAGGGTGAGCCGGTGCCGTTCGTGTCGGTTTCCGCGGACCGAAAGACCTACGAGCACTTCATCACCGGCACCTTCCAGACATTGGAGACCCGCCGCGTGGACGGCGTGCCGCATGCGCACAAGTTCCGCCTGACCGACAGCAATGAGGCCGGCAGCGTCGACCTGACCTTCACCCGGCGTGACGCCGCGCAGCGAGCCGTCAAGCAGGCCCCGGGCGGCAACAAGGTCGTATTCGTCACCGGCTACACCGAATTGGAAGGCACCGTGACGCTCGGCGACACCACCTACGACGTGACCGGCCGGGCGTTCGGCAGCGTGTTCACCGTGTCATTGAGCCCGGTGCTGGTGCAGGCCAGGAATCTGCCGCCGGCTATTCGGGTGCCCCTCGGTAGAACGTTGCGGCTCGTGCGGCAGCTCGCAGGACGGGGGAACTGAATCATGGCTTCTCCCAGCAAGTCTCGCCCCATTCTCGATACCGAGGCCGGGCTCATCCATGTCCGGCGTCCCGCCGACGGCGGCCTGCGTGACGCGCAGCGCGAGTGGGAGCGCATCGGCGTGAAGGCCCGCACGAAATGGCTGCTGCGCATGCGGCAGTGGCTGCTCGACAATGAGCACCGGCTCGTCGAGATCAGCCGGCAGGAGGGCGGCAAGGTCCGCAACGAGCCATTGCTCGAGACCATCCTGATGGTCGAGGTGATCGACTACTACGCCCGCGTCGCACCGAAACTGCTGTCGCCCAAGCATGTTCGCGGAGCGTCTCCCCTGGTGCTCGGGAAGCGGTTCACGGTCGACAGATCCGCGTTCCCACTGGCCGGCGTGATCGGTGCCTGGAACTTCCCACTGCTGCTCACCTTCGGCGACGCCATCCCGGCACTGTTCGCCGGATCCGCGGTGCTGCTCAAGCCGTCGGAGGTGACTCCGCTCGCGGTGCGTGAACTGGTGCGCGGCTGGCACGAGATCGGTGCGCCGCCGGTGGTGGAGGTGCTGCTCGGCGGCGGCGAGACCGGTGCCGCACTGGTCGATGCCGTCGATTTCGTGCAGTTCACCGGCTCGGTGGCCACGGGCAAGAAGGTCGCCCAGCGCGCGGCCGAATCGGTCACGCCGGTGAGTCTGGAACTCGGCGGCAAGGACCCGTGCCTGGTGCTGGCGGGGGCGAATCTCGAACGTGCCGCCAATTGCGCCGTCTACGGCGGCTTCGCCAACAACGGCCAGGTCTGCATGGGCTTCGAACGGGTCTACGTCGAAACGAGCGTCTACGACGAGTTCGTCGAACGCGTGGTGGCCAAGGTGAAGTCGTTGCGCTCCGGCATCGACGAGCACAGCGACGTGGGCGCACTGACCTCCGCGCCGCAGATCGACATCGTCGATGCGCAGGTGCAGGACGCGATCGACAAGGGTGCGAAGGCGCTGACCGGCGGCTATCGCATGGACCGTCCGGGCACCTGGTACGCGCCGACGGTGCTGGTCGATGTCGATCATTCGATGACCCTCATGCGGGAGGAGACCTTCGGGCCGGTGCTGCCGATCGTGCGCGTCGCCGACGCCGAGGAGGCGATCCGGCTCGCCAATGATTCCGAATTCGGGCTCAGCGCAACAGTGTTCGCGGCCAGCACCAAAGAAGGCGAGCGCATCGCGGCTCGGCTCGAGGTCGGCGCGGTGAACATCAACGACTTCCTGGCCAATATGACCTGCGCGGAAGTGCCGCAGGGCGGGTGGAAGAACTCCGGCATCGGCTCGCGCGCCTCGGAGTACGGGCTGCTGAAATTCACTCGTACCAAGGTGGTTTCGTCCAGCTGGCTCCCGGCCATGGACAGCGAACCGAACTGGTTCCCCTACACCCCGACCCGCTGGCGGATCTTCCGCAGCGCGGCTCGATTCGTCCACGGGCGTGGCCTCGGCCGCCTCGGCATCTCTTGACCCATCCCCCACACCAGAACGGAACAATGATGTCCCTGTTCACCCGCTATCCCGAAATCCGCATTGCCGGAGCGACCGTCGCCATCACCGGTGGTGCGCGCGGTATCGGCCGCGCCACGGCCGAACTGTTCGCCGCGCACGGCGCGAAGGTCGCGATCGGCGATCTCGACGAGAAGCTCGCCGCGCGCACGGCCGCCGATATCGGTTCGCGCTGCCGGGCCTTCGGTCTCGACGTGGCCTCGCGAGAGTCCTTCCGCGCGTTCATCTCCGCGACCGAGGCCGAACTCGGTCCGGTCGATGTGCTGATCAACAATGCCGGCATCATGCCGCTGGGCAGCTTCCTCGAGGAGCCGGACAACGTCTCCACGACCCAGATCAACGTCAACTTCCTCGGCCCGATCACCGGTATGCGCGCCGTGCTGCCCGGCATGATCGGCCGCGGCTACGGGCACGTCGTCAATGTCGCCTCCCTGGCCGGGAAGATGCCGACCCCGGGTGCGGCGGTATACAGCGGCACCAAGCACGCGGTCGTCGGGCTCAGCGCCTCGGTGCGCGACGAGGTCGCCGAATACGGTGTCAGCGTCAGCACCGTGCTGCCGAGCCTGGTGCGCACCGAACTCGGCGCGGGCGTCGCCATGCCTGCCGCCGTGACCGTCGAACCGGCCGATATCGCGGCGGCCATTCTGGATTCCGTGCGCACTCGCCGCGCGGAGATCGTGGTGCCGCGCTGGCTCGGTGCAGCGGTGGACACCGCGAACCTGCTGCCCAACTCCTTGCTGGAGGCGGGCCGAAAGCTGGCCGGCGCCAACACCGCCGGATCGGAGGCGAACAAGAGCACCGACCGCGCCGACTACCTGCGCCGCATCGCCAAGCAGGTGGGCGACGCATGATCACTACCCTCACAACGCCGGGCTGCCGCTGCTGGGCTACTCGCTCAACGTGTTCGACGACCTGCTCGGTCTGCAACGCCTGCTCTACCGCCGCTACGGGCCGGTGCACTGGACCAGCGCCTTCGGTACGCAGTTGGTGCTGGCCGTCGGGCAGGAAGCGGTCGGTGAGGTGCTGGCCAACCGCGACAAAGCTTTCGCCAGTGCGGGCTGGGCCCGGTTCCTCGGCTTCTATCGCCAGTTAGACCTGTTGCTGCTCAACCCTGTTGCGGCGCAATCTTGGCTGTTCACGATCATGCCGGAGCCGGAGATCTAGTGCAACAGGATTGTGCTGGAAATTTGGACCGATTGACGGGAGTAGCGGGCCGCAGCATCAGCCATGGTGGTCTCGGCGAACGAGCAACCCCAATTCGATCCCATTTGCTCCCCGCTCCCGCGCCTGCCCCAGCTGGGCGGCGAGCCCACATTGATGCAGTCGAACGTCGAGAAGACCTGTGCGCCAATGGATTCTCGTCAGTCCCAACAATGAGTCAGCCCGCCGACGACGAAGGGCGAGCCGGCGAGGCCGAGTGCATCCGCCAGCAGAATGTTGCCCCTCGGGCCGCCGCCAATCCGGTAGCCGTCGGCGCATCCACCACGAGCTGGGATCGAGCCCTCTGATGCCGCCAGCCGCACCACCAGCTCAGGTACCTCCCAGGACGTTCAGCACCGCTTGGACTCGACAGCCGTACCGGCACAAGCCGATTGGTCTCGATTGACCTTTCGACTGGCATTCAAATCTGAACACCCTGTTCTGCGGGGCGCACATCCACCTGTTTGGCACGGCGCAGGAGGGTCGGATCGTGGGCGTTGGGTGGTCATTCGCTCCTTTGATCCGAGCTGCGGCGGTCGAGCCGCTCGACGAGCTGCTGAACCCACCGTTCAGCCAGCGCAACTGCTTCGGGATTTTCTGCCTTCAACGCGACTATCCGCGTTGAAGCTTCTCGACGTTTCGTCTCCGTTTCGGCTTCGGACTGCACCGCATACGGATTCAGAACTGTGGGCGGTATGCGGTAGACGGAACCCGCGGCGTCGCGGACTTCCACTAGCTTTTCGCAATCCGAATCGACCATGACAAGACCGTACCGCCAGGTCTGCGGCCGCTAGAATGCCGCAGACGAGGACTTACGACTTCCGCGCTTGGCAACCACTGGCCCTGCCTCGGGCGACGTTACCTGTGTGTCACCGCTTGCCGATGCTCGGCAGATGCGCTTCGGCATCAGCCAGCAGCGCCGACGGCGTCGTCGACAGTGCTTCGGCCAAGTCCCATAGCCTGTCGATCTGCACGCTCGCTGTGCCGAGCTCGATCCGAGCGATGACTGGTCGGGACACGCCCGAGGCCGCAGCGAGTTCGTCCTGAGTCCAGCCCGCCGCTTCGCGCGCGCGGCGTACCGCAGCGCCGACCGCGTCCCGCCTCATTTTGCGGACCCTCCTCTGCTGCGGAGACAGCGAAGCGTTGGGTACCGGCATGGCCGAATCATCGCACGTTCGGCCAATCCGATGCCCGCGCCTGCGAAGTCCCGGAACCGGCACGCCATTACACGTGAGTATCGCTTGCGATACAAACCACTGCTAGTGACCTATGCTACGACACGCGCTGAAATAGTGCTCCGACGACCTCTCCTCTGTGTCGCGGCGGTCGGCTTTCCTCTCCTCGCACTCCCGAGGGATGCCGGGCGCGTGCCGGTGGAACCGATGGCGGGTGGGAGGTCGGACCGCGCGCACCATGCGATCTTCTCGACCGGGCCGACCGAGGTGTCCGGGAAAGCCGAACTCGGCGGGATGATCGCAGCATGCCTGTCCCGTCTCGAGTGAATGACCACCCCACACGAGATCGGAGCTTGAACGTTGTCCACGGTGATCCTCAAAGGGCGCTTGGCAGGCATCGACCCCGCCGCCGAAACATGGCTTGCCGCAACCAGCCTCGCGAGCGATCGCGACGCGGCGTTGCGGTTGTCGCGGGCAGTCGATCCGGCTCGATACGGCATCGGCAAACGCGATCGGTTGGACCTGTCCCGACTGGACCAGGAGATGTCCGAGCGGGTGGTCCGTCTACTGATCGCCGGGCAGGTTCCCACTCCTGCCGCGCTCGGCGCGGCCGAAATCTGCCAGCCCACGATGGCCATCGACGCGACGTGCACATTGCACCGCGCCGAGAGCAAGCAACTGCAGCGACTCGTACGCGCCGACGCGGACACTCTGGGCGATGAATTGGCGTGCATGATCGGCGAGCACTGGGCCGCGCATGACATCGGCCCGACCTGGCAGGAAGTGTGGCACAGCGAGGCCTGCATCCAGTGGTGGGACCATGCATGCGGCGAGCTGCCCGAATTCCGGATCGGCGCGAACCCCACCTTCGTGATGCTCGAGCGCCTCGGATGGATTGCTTCCAACCGCAGTTCGCGTTCGCTGTGCACGGGACGGCGATTCCACACCCGCTTTTTCCGCGATCACGTCTCGGGGGCGTCACCCGCCACGATCGGATACCTGCTCGCCCGCCAAGTAGGTATCCATCGACGCCTCCACGGCGGCCACGGTCCGCAGTGGGCACAGATCGCCGACACCCTGACCGATACCAAGGGCGTGCCACTGTTCTTCAACGCCCACGACGGTCGCGCTCAACAACGATGGCTGATCACACAGCGATGGATCCGCGTGCAGGACAACCAACTTCGGCGGGGCGACCGCGCCAAGACCGAGACCCGCCGCCGGGCTGGTCTTCGGAAAAGGACAAACACCATCATCCCGGCCGCCTGAGATCGCACTCATCCCCTGCGTCCTGGTCAACGATGGCTGGCGACCTCACTAAGGCGCCTTATGTGGGTTGACAGGGGTGGGCCTTCGGGGCAATGAGGAGGTGCAAGCCATCCCACGCCCGAAGGCCCACCTGTCATGCTCCCGCTCGAGGACTTGTTCGTCCACCTCTACGTGCTGATCGACGACGCGATCAAAGACGGTGTGATCGCGGTACCGCGACGGCCCGGCCCGGTGCCGGGCTGTACGGACGCGGAGGTACTCACCGTCGCGGTGGCCCGGCATGTACGGGGTGTGACCAGCGAGAATGCATGGCTGTCGCAGGTCCGTGCCGATCACCCCGAAGTGTTCCCGGCCCTGCCGTGCCAGAGCGAGTTCAACCGCCGCGTCCGCTGGCTGTGGGGCGCGTTCGAGCAGTTACGCGCTCACGTGGTCGCCGCGGTGCCGGTCGATGAGTGGCAGCAGATCGATACCACCGCCCTGCCCGTCAAGCATCCTTCCCGGGTCCGTGGCCCGGACTCCTGGTGTGGCCCGGCCGATCTGGTGGCCGGGTTCGGCCGCGACGCCGCGCACGGGGAGTGGTTCTACGGATTCCGGCTCGCCCTGCGCACCGATCTGGGTAGCCGCCTGCCCCGGGCCTTGGAGATCACCCGCGCCGCGGTGAACGAACGCACCGTGGCCCTCGACCTGCTCGCCGATGCCGCGCCGCCGGCCGGGCTGCTCCTGGATCGCGGTTTCGCCGGCCGCGCCTTCGCCGCCGCCCAGGCCGAGCGCGGCACCCGCGTGATGCTGGCACCGTTCCGGGCCGAGCGCCGCACCATGTCGCCACCGCGGTTGCACGCAATTGCGGTGTTACGCAACAGGATCGAGACAACAAATGGTGAGATCACCGAGAATTTGGGCTTGGCCCGCCACCGGGCTCACACCTTCTGGGGACTACTCACCCGCACCGCAGCGACCCTCTGCGCCCACGCACTACTGCTATGCGGGTTGATCTGAACAGGCCAACCCACATAACGCGCCTAAGAGAGCGTCTGAGAACTCGGTGAGGGCGTCGGTGTGAGGCTCGAGATTTGAGTGAACTCCTGGTAATTCAGTGTTTACCAAGACGCTGATCTACCAGGAGTTCGTGTGCCAGTATCGCC
>NZ_WJIC01000062.1 GCF_009649815.1 Nocardia sp. SYP-A9097 | reverse complement strand
GCCGCCTCAAGGCCGAGCGCAAGCTGCTCGCCACCGCCCTCGAGGATGTGCAGGGTATGGCCGCCACCCTGACCGGGCACCTGATGGCCGCCCAGCAGGACCCGAAGGAGCTGTACAAGGTCGGCCTCGGTTCGGTGCGCTTCCTGCTGGCGGTGGGTGATCTGCTCATCGGCTGGCAGCTGCTGCGCCACGCGGAGGTGGCCATCAAAGCCCTGGACGGTGCCGTTCCGGGCGACCGTACCGAGGCGTTCTACACCGGTAAGATCGCCACCGCGCAGTTCTTCGCGAGCAATGTGCTGCCGGAGCTGACCGCCACCCGCACCATCCTGTCGAACCTGGATATCGACATCATGGAGCTCGACGAGGCCGCGTTCTGATGGCGATGCGGACGGATTCGACCGAATTGCTCGAACGCCGGCCGCGCGAGCTATTGCGGCCGAGGGCGGATCGGGGGCAGATTGCGCGTGTAACACAGTCCGCCGCAACGGTTCTCGGGGCGCATATGGCCACCGGCGAGGTCGCGGGTTGGTTCGCCGAGCGCGCCGCGGCCATTCACTTCCGGGTCGACCGGATCCCCTTCGGCGAGTTGGACGATTGGTACTTCGAGCGGGTCAGCGGAAATCTGGCGCATCGTAGCGGCCGATTCTTCCGTATCGAGGGTATGCGCGTCTCGATCGATGGCGGTGCCGCGCGCCGGGAATGGTGCCAGCCGATAATCCACCAACCCGAGGTCGGGATCCTCGGCATCCTCGCGAAGGAATTCGACGGGGTATTGCATTTCTTGATGCAGGCCAAGATGGAACCCGGAAATTCGAATCTGCTGCAGCTCTCCCCGACGGTGCAGGCGACCTGGAGCAATTACACCGGAGTGCACAACGGCGACGGGGTCAAATTCCTGGAATTCTTCACCGACCGCCGCCGGGGCCGGGTGCTCACCGATGTGCTGCAGTCCGAGCACGGCGCCTGGTTCGCGGGTAAGAGCAACCGGAATATGATCGTCGAGACCGTCGAGGACGTGCCGGAGGATCCGGATTTCCGCTGGCTGACGTTCGGGCAGCTGGGTGAGCTGCTCCGGGTCGACAATCTGGTGAATATGGATGCGCGGACGGTGCTGTCGTGTTGCCGGCTCGACAGTGCGCAGAGCGTCGCATTGCATTCGGACACCGAAGTGCTGTCCTGGTTCACCGATGTGCGGTCCGGACTCCGCAAGCAATCCGATCGCGTACCCCTGGCGGGATTGCCGGGGTGGGTGCGCCGCCCCGCGGCGGTGGAGCATGTTCAGGGCCGCTATTTCCGGGTTGTCGCGGTATCGGTCGATGCGGGTAATCGGGAGGTGCGGCGGTGGACTCAGCCGTTGATCGAGCCGGTGGGAAGGGGTGTCGTCGCCTTCCTGATGCGCCGGGTCGCGGGCGTGCCGCATGTGCTGGTACATGCCAGGGCCGAGGCCGGTTACCTCGATACCGTCGAATTGGGTGCCACCGTGCAGTGCGTTCCGGACAACTACGCGCAGCTGCCGATTGCCGAGCGCCCGCGCTTCCTCGATCTGGTGCTCTCCGCCGATCCGGCGCGGATCAGGTACTCGGCGGTGCACTCGGAGGAGGGCGGTCGTTTCCTGAACGCCGAAAGCCGTTATCTGGTGGTCGAAGTCGATGAGACGCCGGATCTGGTCGACCCGCCACCGGAGTATCGCTGGGTCAGCCTCGGCCAGCTGTCCTCGCTGGTGCAGCACAATCACTATGTCAACGTCCAGGCGCGAACGCTGTTGGCCTGCCTGCACACCATGATCGATCTGCCGTGACCGCGGTGCGAGTCGGCATCCTGGGTACCTCGCGATTCGCGCGGCGCGCGATGCTGCCCGCCATGGCGGGCGTACCCGATGTCGAGGTGGTCGCGATCGCCAGCCGTGACCGCGACCGGGCCGCCGGCGCGGTCGGTGGATCGGGGGTCCGGGCCGTGCACGGTTATGCCGAGCTGCTCGATCAGGACGATGTGGACGCGGTGTACCTGCCGTTGCCCGCCGCCCTGCACGCGGGCTGGGCCGAGGCGGCACTGCGGGCGGGTAAGCATGTGCTGGCCGAGAAGCCGGTGAGCACCGATGCCGGGCGGACCCGGCAGCTCTGCGCGCTGGCCACCGAATCGCGGCTGGCGCTGGTGGAGAATGTCATGTTCGTGCACCACCGCCTGCACCATGAGGTGCGAAAGTTGTTGGCCGCCGGTGTGATCGGCGACTTCCGGGCGATGCACGCCGCTTTCACCATCCCGCGATTGCCGGATGACGACATCCGTTATCAGCCGCATCTCTGCGGTGGTGCGCTCTGGGATGTCGGCGTCTACCCGATTCGTGCAGCCATGCACTATCTGGGTTCGGGCCTGACGGTTGCCGGTGCCGTCGGCACCGCCGATCCGCGGCTGGGCGTGGATATCGCCGGAGCCGCAGTGCTGACCGCACCGTCCGGGGCGGTCGCGACGGTCATGTTCGGTATGGATCACGCCTATCACTCGGGCATCGAGGTGTGCGGGAGTACGGGTCGCCTGGTGATCGATCGCCCCTTCACGCCACCGGCCGACCACCGCCCGAAGATCACCCTCTTCGACGGCACCGGTGCCCGGGAGATCCTGCTCGACCCCGATGACCAGGCACGGAACACGGTCGAAGCGTTCGTGCGGGCCGTGCGCTCGCGCACACCCCCGGAACCCGCGATCGCGGACCAGGCGCGACTGCTCGCCGCCGTCCGCGCTCGCGCCGGCGCGGCGGCGGAACGGGAGGCATCGTGGAGATCGTCGGCAACGGGTTCCTGGCCACGCATCTGAGGCGGCTCGAGGGTCGTCACGCCGATACCGTGGCGCTGGCCGCGGGGGTGTCCACGACCGCCCATACCGCGCGGGCGGACTTCGCCCGGGAGGCCGAGCTGGTGGCGGCGACCGCCGCGCGCTGCCGGGCGACGGGCCGGCGCCTGCTGTTCTTTTCGACGGCCTCCAGCGCCGTCTATCGGCTCGTGGATGGGCCGGGCCGGGAGGACGGTCCGGTCGTGTCGTCGAATCCCTATGGTGCGCACAAGCTCTCGCTCGAACAGCGGGTGCGTGCGGAGGGGGTCGACTATCTGACGCTGCGGCTCGGGCATATCGTCGGGCCGGGCCAGCCACCGCACCAGTTGGTTCCGGCACTGGTGCGGCAGATCCTGGACGGCGAGGTCGGGGTCCAGCGCTGGGCGACACGCGACCTGCTCGGCGTGGACGATGCGGTCACCATCATCGACCAGCTGCTGGATCGGGACCTGCGCGCCGAGACGGTGAATGTCGCGTCGGGGACGGCGGTGCCGATCGACCGCATCGTCGATCATCTGGAGGCGCGCCTGGACCGGCGCGCGCGCCGCCGCCGCATCGACGCCGGCGAGGGTCATGTCGTATCGGTGCGGAAGCTGCGGTCCTATGTCCCGGTGACCGGCACCATGTTCGGCCCGGGATATTACCGCCGGGTTCTCGACGCCTATCTGGGGAGAAAAGATCGAGGCTAGGTGAATTTTAGAACGGTCGGACAGACTTGATCGTGAACTTATCTTTCGGGCACGGGTGGGGAATTGCCCGAGCGGGTGGCGCGATAGGAAGCTGATCAATGGGAATTTCCGATGAAGAACTGGTCGCGGCCCTCCGGAATGCACTGGTCGAACAGCAGCGTCTACGCCGCCGCAATGACGAGATAATGGCTCGGATCAGCGAGCCGATCGCCGTGGTGAGTATGGCATGCCGATTTCCAGGCGGAGTCGCCACACCCGAGGAATTGTGGACACTGCTGTCGAATGGTGGCGATGCCACGTCCGATTTTCCCACCGAGAGAGGATGGGATACGGAACGGCTCTACCATCCGGATCCCGAGCATGCGAATACGAGTTATACCCGGCGCGGTGGGTTTCTCCATGACGCCGGCCGGTTCGATGCGGAATTCTTCGGTATCGCGCCGCGAGAAGCGTTGACGGTCGATCCGCAGCACCGATTGCTGCTCGAATCCTCCTGGGAGGCGCTGGAGCGGGCGGCGATCGATCCGATGTCGTTGCGGGGCAGCGCGACCGGCGTCTTCGTCGGAGCGATGTACGACGACTACACCGCCCGTATCGATCCCTCGCCCCCCGAACTCGAAGGCTATGTCGGACAGGGGAGTCTGGGGAGTCTGGTCTCGGGCCGGATCTCCTACCATCTCGGCTTGCAGGGACCCGCCGTCACCGTCGATACCGCGTGTTCGTCGGCCCTGGTGGCGGTGCATCTGGCCGCGGCCGCGCTGCGCGATCGCGAATGCGATCTCGCGCTCGCCGGTGGTGTGAGCATGGTGGCGACGCCGAAGATCTTCACCGAGTTCAGCCGCCAGCGGGGCTTGTCGCCCGAGGGCCGGTGCAAAGCCTTCGCCGCCGCCGCGGATGGCGTCGCCATCGGTGAGGGCGTGGGATTGCTTCTGCTCGAACGACTTTCGGACGCCCGCCGTAATCGTCATCCGATTCTGGCCGTGGTGCGCGGTTCCGCGGTGAATCAGGACGGCGCCAGCAATGGGATCACGGCGCCGAGCGGACCCGCTCAGCGGCGTGTGATCGGCCGGGCACTGGCCGCGGCGGGTCTGTCCCCGGACGATATCGACGTCGTCGAGGCTCACGGCACCGGTACGCCCCTGGGCGATCAGATCGAGGTGCAGGCGCTCGAGCACAGCTACGGCCGGAACCGGGCGCCGGATCGTCCGCTCTGGCTCGGCTCGGTCAAGTCCAATATCGGCCATACCCAGGCCGCCGCCGGTGTCGCCGGGATCATCAAGATCATCCTTGCCTTCGCGGCCGGGACCCTGCCTCGGACATTGCACGCCGAGACACCGTCCCCGCATATCGACTGGACCCGCAGCCCGCTGGCTCTGCTCACCCGCGAGCAGCCTTGGCCGGCCACCGAATCCCCACGCCGCGCGGCCGTTTCGAGTTTCGGCATCTCGGGCACCAACGCCCATCTCATCCTCGAGGAACCCCCGGCCGCCGTCGCCCCGGCCTCCGGGGACGCCGCGGATCTGCCCACGGTGTGGCTGCTCTCGGCCCGGACCCGCACTGCTCTGCGCGCGCAGGCCGCGCGCCTCAGGCGATGGCTGGACGGCAACAGCTGTGATACCGCCGCGGTGGCGCACGTATTGGCCACCGGTCGAACACATTTCGAGCACCGGGCAGTGGTGGCGGGCACGGCGCGCGAACTCCGGGACGGTCTCGATCGACTGGCCCGGGACGAGCCCCACCGGACGGTCGCCGCCGCGGTCTGCGATCCGCGGCGGGTCGGCAAGATCGTCTTCGTCTTCCCCGGGCAGGGGTCCCAGTGGATAGGCATGGCCGCCGCACTGCTCGACACCGATCCGGTCTTCACCGCACACATCTCCCGCTGTGCGGCGGTGATGGATCCGCTGACCGGCTGGTCGCTGCGCGAGCTGCTCGGCACCGCCGGTTCGAGCAGGCATGAGACGTTCGAGCGGTCCGATATCGTGCAGCCCGCACTGTTCGCGGTGATGACCGGTCTCGCCGAGCTCTGGCGCGCGGCCGGTGTGCGTCCGGATGCGGTCGTTGGCCACTCCCAGGGTGAGATCGCCGCCGCCTATATCGCCGGTGCGCTGTCCCTCGACGATGCTGCCGCCGTCGTCGTACTGCGGAGCCGGGCGCTCGAGTCGATCACCGAGAAGGGCGGTATGGCATCGATCGCCGTGCCCGTCGCCGAGGTTCGCGCGCTGTTGGCCGCGCAGCCGGGCGGGCTCGATATCGCCGCCGTGAACGGGCCCGCCGCCACCGTTGTCTCCGGTGATTTGGGGGCGCTGCAGGATCTGTTGCGCGAGTGCGAGATTCGCGGTGTTCCGGTCCGGCTGCTCGCCGCGGATCGCGCGGGGCACAGCCCGCATGTGGAACCCCTGCGGGCCGGCCTGCTCGAAGCGCTGGCTGGTGTCGCACCGCGCGCGACGGACACTGTCTTCTATTCCACCGTGACCGGCGCGCCGGTCGACCCCCGCACGCTCGATGCCGAGTACTGGTACGCCAATCTTCGCGAACCGGTGCGCTATCGGGACGCGATCACCAGTTTGCACGGGGACGGTCACCGCACGTTCGTCGAGATGAGTCCCCATCCGGTCCTGGCCGGGCCCACCCAGGACATTCTCGACGCCCATACCGCCCCGGCTGCCGTCCTGACCTCGTTGCGGCGTGGTCACGGCACCCGGGGTGAGCTGCTCGCCGCCTTCGCCCGGGCACATCTGGCCGGACTTGCCCTCGACTGGCCCGGCATCCTGTCCGCACCCGATGCCGCGCTCCCCGCCTTGCCCACATATCCCTTTGAGCGACAGGACTATTGGCTGCGCACCCCCGAATCGGCCGGTGCCGCCGATGATCTCGGCCTTACCGGCACGGACCATCGTCTGCTCGGTGCCGCCATCGAACTTCCCGACGGCGCCGGCGATTTGTTCACCGGGCGAATCTCATTGCGCGGCAACGACTGGCTGGCCGATCACGCCATGGCGGGGACTCCGCTGCTGCCCGGCACCGCATTTCTGGATATCGCCTGGCATATCGCGCACGAGCTCGGGTTCGATCAGGTCGACGAGCTGGACATCCAGGCGCCGTTGACCTTCGCCGGGGGCGGTGCGCGCGATCTGCGCGTTCACGTCGCGGCCGCGATCGCTGCGTGCCGGGAGTTCAGCATCGATTCGCGACCGGCCACGGGCGGCCCCGGCGGATGGACCAGGCATGCCACGGGTGCGCTGTCCGGCACCGCGGCCGCTTCTCCCGCCGCTCTGCCCGCCTGGCCGCCGGTCGGTGCGGCGGCGGTCGAGTCGGAGGATTGGTACGAGCGCATGTCGGCGGCGGGGGTCGAGTACGGGCCCGCGTTCCGCGGGTTGCGCGCGGTGTGGCGGGACGCCGAGGTGCTCTATGCCGAGGTCGAGCTGTCCGACGAGGTCGAGGTGACCGGTTACGGTCTGCACCCCGCGCTGCTCGACGCGGCATTGCACGCGGCCGCGCTGGGGGGTGACGCCGGCGATCTGGCGCTGCCGTTCTCCTGGTGTGATGCGCGGCTGTATGCCGTGCGTGCGCGTACCGCGCGCGTGCGCGTGCATCGGATCGATGCCACCTCGGTGGCGGTGGATCTGTTCGATGCCGCCGGTGTGGCGCTGGCCCGGATCGGGAAATTGACGGTGCGCCCCACCACGGCGGAGCGGCTGCGCGGCGGCGGTCACCCGCGGTCGCTGTACCACGTGGAGTGGACGCCGGATCCGGTCGAACCGGTGCCCGCCGCGATCGGGGGTACGGTCCTGGTGCTCGGTGCGGAAGTCACCGGCGCCGAAGGGCTTCCGTGCTTCGCCGAGTGGTCCGCGCTGTCTGCGGCGATGGCGACCGGTGACGTTCCCGCCATCATCGTGCACCAGCCCGACTGCTCCGGCTCGGACCCGTTGACGGCAACCCACACCGCGACCGCCGCGCTGCTGCGGGTGATTCAGGCCGTGCTCGCCGACCCTCACCGGGATGACACCAGGCTGGTCGTGCTCACGCATGCCGCTCACGTCATCGAGCCCGGCGATGCCGTTTCGGACCCGGTGGCCGCGGCGCTGTGGGGGCTGCTGCGCACCGCCATCGGTGAACATCCCGATCGATTCACCGTCATCGACACCGACCGCACCCCGGCCTCGGCCGCCGCACTGATGTCCGCCGTCGCGACCGGCGGGCCGGAGATCACGTTGCGGCAGGGCCGAATTCGACTCCCGCGGTTGATCCGGACCGAGCACTCCGCGACCCCGATTCGGCTCGATCCGCAGGGGACCATTCTGATTACCGGCGGTACCGGAACCCTGGCCGCCCCGCTCGCGCGTCATCTGGTCACGTTCTATGGGGCGCGCCGACTGCTGCTGGTCAGCCGGCGCGGGCCCGAGGCGCCCGGTGCGGCACGGTTGCGGGCCGAATTGGTGGCGCTCGGGGCAACGGTCACCGTCACCGCCTGCGATGTCGCCGATCCCACCCGGCTCGCCGAGCTCCTCGCCGCCGTCCCCGCCGCACACCCACTCACCGCGGTCTTCCATATGGCGGGCAGCACACATGACGCCGCGCTGACCGCCTTGACTCCGGATCAGCTGCACTCGGTGCTCCGGGACAAGGCAGACTCCGCGTGGAACCTGCACCGCGCGACGCGGGATCTCGATCTGGCCGCGTTCGTGCTCTACTCATCGCTCACGGGCACGCTCGGGAATCCCGGGCAGGCCAACTACGGCGCCGCCAACAGTTTCCTCGACGCGCTCGCGCACCGCCGCCGTATGGACGGGCAGCCCGCCATCAGCATCGCCTGGGGGCTCTGGGGCCTGACCACGGGCACTCTGGACGCCACCCAGGAGCGCCGGATCCTGCGTAACGGGGTCCGGCCCGCAGACACCGAAGCCGCCCTCGGGCAGTTGGATGTCGCACTGGCGCAACAGCTTCCGGTGGTGGTGGCTGCTGAGATCGATACCGTGACGCTGGCCGATGCCGCGGCTGCCCCGGGCCTGCTGCGCACCCTGCTGCCGCGGGCGCGCCGTACCGCGGCCGCCCCTGCGGCGGAGTCGGCCGAACCCGAGGATCTGCTCGCCGGGCATACCGCGGCCGAGCAGTACGTGCTGATTCTCGATCTGGTGTGCGCGCGGGTCGCGGCGGTGCTCGGACACGATTCGGCGGCCGCGGTCGATCCCGACCGCAATTTCAGCACCCTCGGCTTCGATTCGCTGACGGCCGTGGAATTGCGCACCCGGCTCCGGACCGCCACCGGTTTGCGATTGCCCGCCACCCTCGTCTTCGACCATCCCACCCCCGCTGCGCTGGCAGCGCACGTCCTGGATCGGCTCACCGGCATGCCCGCGCGGGTCGAACCCCTCGATGTGCCGGTTGCGTCCGAGGCCGGAATATCCCCGGGCGACTTGGAATCGGTCAGCGACACAGAACTTTTCGCGGCTCTCGATCAGGAGCTCAGCCTGTGAGCGCTGGACCGGCGAGCCGAATTCATCCCGTTGAAAGGAGCTGGGCGTGACCGAGGAAACCAACTATGACGCCATTGTGATAGGCGGTGGTCCCAGTGGCTGCGCGTACGCGATCACGTTGGCGCGCAAGGGCTATCGAGTGCTGGTGCTGGAACGTGACCGGCACCCGAAGTTCCACATCGGTGAGTCGTTGTTGCCGTACACCGTCGATATGCTCGAGCAGCTGGGGGTGCTGCCGCAGGTGCTGGCCGCGCCGCACGCGCTGAAGCTGGGTGTCGAACTCACCGGGGTCGGTGGTAACGCCGAGCGGCTGGCCTTCGCCGATATCGGCGAAGGGCTACGGCCGTGGGCGATTTCGCTGGAACGGGCGCCGCTGGACAAACTGCTCATCGACACCGCACGTGCGGTCGGCGCGGTGGTGCGGGAGGAGGCGGCGGTCACCGAGCTCGTCTTCACCGGACCCCGGATCTCGGGCGTCCGCTACACCTGTGCGGGCCGGGCGGAGACCGCCGCCGCGCGCTTCGTCATCGACGCGTCCGGGCGTGCCGGGGTGATCGCGCGCGGTTTGAACCTGCGCAAGGTCGACCAGCGACTGCGGATGGCGGCGGTATTCAAGCATTTCGGCGGGGTGGTGGAGGCCAATAACCCCGGGGTACAAGGTGATACGCAGCTCGGTATGCACGAGCGCGGCTGGGTGTGGGCGATCCCGTTGAGCGATGACGCGATCAGCATCGGTGCCGTCGCACCGGTGGAGGAGATCAAGCGCCTCGGCCCGGAGACGGTATTCGAGAACTATCTGCGGGCGACACCGCGTGTTCGGGCCCGATTGGAGGGTGCGACCGCGATTCGCGAGCTCAGCGGTGAGCGCAATTTCGAATATCACGCCGATACGCTCGCCGGGCCCGGTTTCTTCCTCGTCGGTGACTCGGGCAGTTTCACCGATCCGATGTTCTCCGGTGGTGTGTTCCTCGGTTTGGCGACGGGGAAGCAGGCGGCCGAGTACACCATCGAGTGTCTGGCGGACGGGCTGCCGGAAGCGGTTGCCGCCGAACGCTATCAGGCGTTCTACAAGACCGGTTACGAGACGTATTTCCGGTTGATCCACGCCGTCTACGATCGGCGTTATCCGGTGCTCGGCTACCTCATCTACGACCTGAACGACGGCCTCGATCCGAAATGGCGTGTCCGTACGGTGGCGGGGGAGTTCTGGGCGGGTTCGAACCCGTATATCGATCGGTTGCGGAGTCAGTACTCATGGGACGTCTTCGAGAAATACGATCCGCTGTACGAATGCCCGGTGTACGCTCGCGGGTCCTTCAGCCCGTCGTCGCTGTGAGCGCGGGATGACCACGTTCTCGGCGTTCGCGCCGGTGCCGCAGTTGTCGCCGCATGAGCAGATGGTGTTCCTGCTGCAGCTGTTCGTTCTGCTGGCACTGGCTTTGGTGCTGGGCCGGGTCGCCGTGCGGCTGGGCCTGCCGTCGGTCGCGGGTGAGCTGGGTGCCGGCGTGCTGATCGGGCCGTCGCTGTTCGGAGATTTCGCACCGGGACTGTCGCACTGGTTGTTTCCCGCGACCACGAGCCAATCGCATTTGCTGGACGCGTACGCGCAGGTGGGTTTGCTGCTGCTGGTCGGGATCGCCGGTGGGCACCTGGATCTGGGCCTGGTGCGGCGGACTGGCAGGTCCGCGGCCGCCATCAGCATCTTCGGGTTGGTGGTGCCGTTGGGGCTGGGTTTCGGCCTGGGCCTGCTCCTCCCGCACGAGCTGATCCCCGAGGGCACCGACGAGCTCCGGTTCGCGGCGTTTCTCGGAATCGCCTTGTCGGTCAGCGCTATTCCGGTCATCGCGAAGATCCTGCTGGATCTGGGGTTGTTGCATCGGGATATCGGGCAGTTGACATTGACCTCGGCGATGATCGACGACGCGCTGGGATGGTTGCTGCTGTCGGTGGTTTCGGCCACCGCGACCGAGCGGATTCAGGGTGCCGCGATCGCCCGCCCCGTGTTGGGTCTGGTGGGCTTCCTGATCGTCGCGTTCACCCTCGCGCGGCCGTTGTTGCGCCGGGCGTTCGCGGCGACCGCGGGCGGCGGCACCGGACCGGCGGTGGCCACCGCGGTGGCGGCGATAGTTATCGGCGCGGCGACGACCCAATCACTGGGTCTGGAACCGGTTTTCGGGGCATTCGTGGTCGGGGTGCTCATCGCATCGCCGGGCACGGTGGATCCGGCTCGCCTGAGTCCTCTGCATACGATGGTCGTCTGGGTGCTGGCCCCGCTCTATTTCGCGACCGCCGGACTGCGGGCCGATCTGGGCGCGTTGCGCGAACCCGCGGTGGCGTGGTCCGCGGTGGCCGTGTTGGCGGTGGCGATCGTCGGCAAGTTCGCGGGTGCCTATGCCGGGGCGCGGCTTTCGGGGCGCGTGCGCAGGGAGGGGCTGGCCCTGGGCGCCGGGTTGAACGCGCGCGGGGTGGTCCAGATCGTCGTCGCCACGGTCGGATTGCGGATCGGCATTCTGTCCTCCGCCGCGTACACGATCATCGTGCTGGTGGCGGTGACGACGTCGATTATTGCGGGACCGCTGCTTCGGAGGCTGACGTCGGGGATCACACAGACGCCCACCGAGGAACGGCGGCGGGAGATCCAGGCGCGCTGGCTGCGCGCACCCGCAACCGAGGCGTGAGGACCGATCGTGAATGACACCGGGAAGACCTTCCTCTTCGCGACGATCGCGATAGAGGCGCACACCAGCAATGCTTTACCGTTCGCGCGTCGTCTCATCGAGCGGGGGCACACCGTGCTGTGGTACGCGGGCCGTGCGTTCCGCGACCGGATCGAAGCGACCGGTGCGACCTTCTTCCCGTATGTCGACGCACCTGATTTCAGTGGTCACGATCTCTTGACATACTTTCCGCAGTTCGAAGGTAGAACAGGGGCCCGAGTCATCGGTGCCGTCTTCGATGAGGTCTTCATCGGCCATGCGCCGCAACGTGTTTCGGATCTGCGGCGGATCACCGCGGCGCATCGGGTCGATGCCATGCTCACCGAGGGCCTGTCCTTCGGCGTTGGGTTCGTGTCCGAACTCGAAGGCATCCCTTGGGCGACTTTCGGCGACGGCCCCTTGCCGTACGCGGATCCGGACACGCCACCGTTCGGGCCGGCGTTGGCACCTATGCGCGGCCCGCTCGGACGGCTGCGGAACCGAGTGATCACAGCGGTGATGGGGCGGTTGGTGTTCGGTCGCGCCGAACGCACCTACCGGCGTATTCGCAGTGATCTCGGGTTGCCGCCGCATCCGGGGCCCGGAATGGGTACGGCGGCCTCGCCATTCCTGCATCTTCAGGGTTGCACTCCGTCGTTCGAATATCCGCGTCGTGGGCTGCCGCCCAGCGTTCACTGGATCGGCGCGCTGAAGCCGGATCACCGGACCGACTGGACACCGCCGAGTTGGTGGGATGACCTGCCTCGACCGGTCATCCACGTGACACAGGGCAGTCTGCGACCGGACCTGACCGAGCTGACAGTGCCTGCGCTTCGGGCACTCGCCGATGAGCCGGTGCGGGTGGTGGTGACCACGGGTGGCGCATCGATCACCGAGGTAGAGCGCGTCTACGGTGGACCGCTGCCCGCGAACACAATTGTGACACCGTGGATTCCGTATGACATGCTCCTCCCGAAGGTCGACGTGTTCGTCACCAATGGTGGCTATACCGGCGTGACGCTCGCCCTCTCGCACGGAGTGCCGATCGTCCAGGCAGGCACCACCGAGGAGAAGTCCGAGATCGGTGCGCGCATCCATTGGCTCGGTGTCGGATTGCGACTGGGTAAGACCCATCCAGCCCCGGACGAACTGCGGCATGCGGTCCGCCGCATACTCGATGAACCGGCCTTCCATGCGAAAGCCCTGGCGGTGCAAGCCGAGATGGCCATTCACGATGCCGCGAACGAGGCGGCGGACCTACTCGAACTGATGGCCCGAACAAAGACCCGCAACGCTTCCCGTTGACGCGAGCGACCTACCGCCACTCCTTAGATTCAACGGGTCAGCGCAACGGTGCTGGTGGAATGAGGGTTTGGTGGCGCGGGTCGGTCGTCCGGGGATGTCGGATGCAGTAAAGGCGGAGTTATGGCGGCGGTGGCGGGCCGGGGAGTCGATCAGCGTGATCGCACGGGC
>NZ_WJIC01000061.1 GCF_009649815.1 Nocardia sp. SYP-A9097 | reverse complement strand
CCGGTCGCTGTGATGCGTGCACGCGCATCACCGCCGTCAACACCGACAGTCTCTGCACACAGTGCCGAGTCTGGATCGGTCTGGACGTGCCCGCCCCGCGCGAGCACGCCGCCTGACCTTCCAGCACGTCCGATCTCCGGTCCGCCGTGGTGTCCACTCCCGCGGCGGACCGGCCACCACCGCGCCCTCTTCCCCGTCAACGCAGGAGCCACATCGTGTCCACCTTGTCCTTCATCGCGCGGACCACGATCCTCTACATCCTCGTATTCACGGCGTTTTATTGCGCCGCGTACGCCTTATTCCATGTCCTGCCCATCGATCTGAACCCTCCGGTCCAGCTCCCTTGTCCCTCAAGCGGTCCTGTCGCTCACGTGACGTAATGCGCTGACGGCCTTCAGGTTCGATGTCGGCAGGTAAGCAGTCCTCTCCGCTTACCTGCCGAACCCCACCATCTCTCACCCCCACCATCTTGCCCACCTCCCTCACCGCACCCACCCCACACCTTCTCAATCCCACCCCCTCACCTATCCGTTCTTCTTCTCCCACACCCCAATCCCCCTTCTTCCTCCTATTAGCGCCAATCAGACCTCTTGCATAACGGGGCACAATTCGATTACAACCAGGCAAAATAGCTGAACTGGTAATTTCTTTATCAATTCCGACTGTAGACATGCACTGTTGCACAGGGTTTCGATGGATGTGTGACAGCGACGCTGCACAAAGTGTTGGCCGGCAACGGCTATCTGTATTACCTGCGGCAGGTCGCCGCCGGCGATTCCACCAACCGGGGCCCCGGGACACTCGCCGACTACTACTCGGCACGGGGTGAGTCACCTGGTCGGTGGGACGGCAGCGGCCTGTCCGCGTTGGGCCTGAACGGCGGGGACCTCGTCACCGAAGCGCAGATGAAGAGCCTGTTCGGTGAAGGACGCCACCCGAACGCCGACGCCATCGAGACCGCGGTCATCGACCGCGAGATCACCGCCGGCGCCAAACCCACAGACGCCCTGCGCGCAGCGGACAAGGCCACCCGACTGGGTCGTCCGTTCCGGGTGTACCAGGGCGGCAACGAATTCCGGGAACGCTGCGCAGCCGCGTTCGCCGAGCACAACACCGCACACGGCCTGCACCGATCAGCAGCCATCGACGACGATGTCCGTGCCAGCATCCGCAGCCGCGTCGCCACCACGATGTTCACCGAAATGATCGGGCGGCCGCCTTTGGATGCGCGGGAGTTGTCGGGGTGGGTGGCCCGTAACTCGCGCCCGCAATCGGCTGCGGTCGCCGGATTCGACATCACCTTCAGCCCGGTCAAGAGCGTGTCCGCGCTGTGGGCGATCGCCCCAAAGTCGGTGTCCGACACGATCGCGGCTGCGCACGACAAAGCCATCGACGATGCGGTCACCTGGCTGGAAAAGCACGCGATCTACTCCCGATTGGGAGCCAACGGGATACGGCAAGTCGATGTCGAGGGGATCATCGCCGCCCGGTTCGTCCACCGCGAATCACGAAGCGGGGACCCCGATCTGCACACACACCTGTTGATCGCCAACCGGGTCCGCACACGCGATGGCCACTGGCTCACCCTCGACGCGGCCGTGATCTACCGGCTGATGGTGACCGTAAGCGAGATCTACAACACCCGTTTGGAACACCATCTCGAGCACGACCTCGCGGTGTCGTTCAGTGAACGCCCCGGCACCGATCCGGCCAAGCGACCGATCCGCGAAATCGACGGTGTGCCACTGGCGTTGATCGAGTACTGGTCCCGTCGTGATGCCGCGATCACCGCACGCCTCGATGTGCTCGCAGCCAAGTTCGAGCGTGAAGTCGGGCGCGAACCGATGCCGAAAGAAATGTTCGCGCTGATGGAGCGCGCCACTCTCGAAACCCGACCGACCCGCCACCGATCACGCTCGTGGGCCGAACAACGCGCTGACTGGCGCCGGCAAGCCGAAACGATCCTCGGCTCACCAGAACTGCTGTCGAAGACGGTATCGACCATCCTGTCTCACCGGTCCGCACCACGCCGCCGACTCACCTCCACCCAGATCGCGGATATCGGGCGTCGCGTCGTGGCGACGGTGTCCGCGGAACGGTCGAGCTGGCAGTGGCATCACGTCCGCGCCGAAGCCGAACGGCAGCTGCGCGGACTACTGAACAGAGACGATTGGGCCACCACGGTCGAAGCGGTAGTCTCCGAGACTCTCTCACCGCTGCACGCGGTCGCGCGAGGCGATCCGGACCTGGCCCACGAGCCCGTCCTCGCCGACGTTCCACCCCTATACCAGCGCACCGATCGCACCAGCGTCTACACCAGCGCCGGCACCCAGACCTACACCAGCGTGCATCGTTTGGGCACCACGCAGCGGTTGATCGAGTTGTCGCTGCGCATCGGCGCCCACACGCTCGCCGCCGACGATGTCGATATCGCGATCCGCACCTACCACCGCGATCCGGCCAACGCCGGGCGTCGGCTCAACGCCGGACAGGTCTCGGTCATCACCGATTTCGCCCGCTCCCCCTGGTTCATCACCACCACCAACGCACCCGCCGGCGCCGGGAAGACCACCGCGATGCGCGTGCTGGCCGATGCTTGGCGCGCCGACGGCGGAACCGTGCTCGGCTTGGCTCCCACTGCCGCGGCGGCGGCTGTGCTCGGTGAAGCGATTGATGCCCGCACCGAAACGGTCGATAAACTCCTCGACGTCCTGCGTAAACACTCCCCCGCCACGGTGGGCTCGGTCGAGGCCGTCCGACCGTTTCCGCCGTCGCTGCCGCAGTGGGTGCTCGAGATCGACGCGCGCACACTGGTCATCGTCGATGAGCACGTGCGCCTCGGCGACGACAAACGACTGGCGCTGTTCGACTTCCTTCTCGACCGGCAGGCGCCGGTGCGGTGCGTCGGCGACGACCATCAGCTGCCCGCAATCGAAGCCAGCGGCTCAGCAGCAGACACCGCTGATGCCGCGCGTGCGTCGACCATGACTCAGGTGGTGCGCTTTGCCTCCACCATCGAGGCATCCGCGAGTCTCGCACTGCGCGAAGGAGATCCGAGCGCCCTCGGGTTCTACCTCGATCACCAACGCATACGTTCAGGGTCACCGGCCGCGGTGCGCGAACAAGCCTATGCCGGATGGATCGCCGACCAGCTCGCTGGCCGTGACACCGTGATGCTCGCCGCCACCAACGACATCGTCACCGCACTCAACGACCAAGCCCGCGGCGACCGAATCGGCCGCAGCGACACTACGGTCGGTGTGGAAGCTGAACTGGCCGACGGACTGCGCGCATCGATTGGTGACATCGTCAGCACCCGCCGCAACAACCCGAGACTGCGCCTGGGCCAACACGACTGGGTACGCAATGGCTACCGGTGGACAGTCACCGCCGTACATCCTGACGGCGCTATCTCCGTTACCCATCTGCGTTCCGGCCGCCGCACCGGTGAGACCACTGTGCTGCCCGCCGACTACGTGCGCGAGCATGTCCGTCTCGGATACGCGATGACCATCGACTCCGCACAAGGAATCACCGCCGACACCTGCCACGTCGTGCTCACCGGCACCGAATCCCGCAACCAGCTCTACGTCGCCCTCACCCGCGGCGCCACCACCAACACCGTGTACGTCACCACCGCCATCGACGGCAGCGAAGCCTCCTTCTGGACCGAACCCGGCCTGTTCCCCCGCACCGCCGTCGAAGTCCTACAGCGAATCCTGGCCCGCGACAACACCAACCAATCCGCACACACCGAGCTGCGTGACGCACTCGACCCGCACCAACGTCTCGGCCCCGCGATCGATGCCTACCACGACGCACTCGCACTCGCCGCCGAGCACGCACTCGGCACCGAACGGCTAACCGCCCTCGACGCCCACGCCGAACACATGTGGCCGGGACTCACCGACGCGCCCGCCTACCCGGCGTTGCGCGAGGTTCTCTCCCTCATCGCGTTATCCGGGCACGACCCTCACGACGCGCTCGCCTCTGCGCTCGCCGCGCGAGAGTTGGGCACCGCCGCCGATCCCGCCGCCGTGCTGCACTGGCGTCTGGACACCGGCCATGCCTATCCCCGCGAGACTCAACCTCTGCCCTGGGTACGGGGGCTGCCGCGGAACCTGCCCGAGGGCCTGGTATCCGAGCATCTGCGCGCCCGCGCACACCTCACTTCCCATCTCGCCGAGCAGATCCGCGCCGATACCCGGGGCTGGACAGCTACGACGGCGCCAGTGTGGGCGAGACCGTTGCTCGGCAACGACGCACTGATAGGTGAGCTCACTGTCTGGCGAGCCGGCCGCCACACCATCGACACCGACCTGCGGCCCACGGGCCCACCCGGTTTCACCGCCCGCGAGCACGACCATCAACGGCTGCTGGATGTACGGGTCACCGACATACTCGGCGACCTGCACACCGCGATCGACATGTGGTCGCCGCTGGCCAAACGCCTCGACGCCCGCGTTCTCGACGACCCGTGGTGGCCGCAACTAGCCGACAAACTCGACGCCGCCGCCCGAACCGGACTCGACATCGACACGCTACTCACGCACGCCGCAAGCGCGCGGCCTCTGCCCGACGAGATGCCTGCTGCCGCACTCTGGTTCCGGCTCGGTCTGGACCCCTCGGCGCTGCAGACCGCGACCGATGCCACCCATCTACGGCCCGACTGGACCGCCCATCTGCACCAGCTCCTCGGCGAGGATCTCACCGACACCGTCCTTGCCAGCCCCGCCTGGCCGCGCTTGGTCGCCGCGGTCGACCACGGCACCGCCGAGGGGTGGGATCCGCGCGAGTTGCTCATCACTGCCCAGGAGCTGCTCGCCGCCGCCGTGCACGAGGACCCAGGACCGCGACCGGACCAGTACGCCACCGCACTCGCCTGGCGCATCGAAGCACTTCTGAACCCAGTCACCCCATCGCCAGCCACCGCGACCGAAGTTGGCGAAAGCCGCACCACAGAAACAGATTCGGACGAGACCATGCCCCGACAAGACGACGGCGCCGCACCCTCGAGGCCCGAGGAACAACCAGCCGACTCCCACGATCATCCTCGCGACACAGACACAGACACCGACACCGGCGATGCGATCACCGCTGAGCTTCACGTCGTCACCGCCCTGTTCCACGCCGGACGTGTCGCCGAGGCCAAAGACGCACTCATCGCGGCCTCCCGCGCGGCCACCGACACCGAACTCGATGTGCTCCAACGTGTCGCGACCACGCTCTACCAGAACAGTTTCCCGGTCGCCAAGGCTCGCCTGCGGTGGGCCGCCGAACAGTTTCCCCAGCACCGCGCGCTCATCGAAGCCGCAACACCCGCCACCGACCCGCACACCTACAACCCTGATTTCGGGGTCAGACCCTCGAGCACCATCGGCAGTACCGACCACGCCGCACGCGACCACGAACCCCGCATCGATGACAGCCCGGCGCGCGTACGGCCCACCGCCACCGACATCGCCGCTGCCCGTGGCACCGCCGAATATCTCGACACACGCGCCGATGTCGATGCCGCACCGCGTCATCTGCCATTGCCCGAAGGCGCACCCCACCGGTACTACAACCCGAACCCCCACGACCCGCGCACGACCCAGCAACCCTTGGACTACGACCTTGCCGCAGTACCCGACACCCGCGGATTCGACTGCGTGCACTGCGGTCTCGAGCGGGCCGTACTCGACGCCACCCCACCCCCGGGTCGCCGTGGCGATGACGGCTTGTGCGGCGAGTGCCGCGACAACGACGCCCCCGCGATACCCGACCACGAACCACGCGACCATATTGCGGCGCGATGCGCACACATCGCCGACGTCTACCCCACGTCTGCTGCGTTGACGATGCTGCGCCGTGACTGGTACAGCGCGCCTACCGCCGACCTCCGCGCTCAGATCGAAACCTGGGTAACCCAACACCTGACCGATGCCGCCACGCCTTCGAACCCCACCGACCTGGATCCCGCCACCGCAAATCCGCTCCGCGTGCTTGCCGACGCCGAACTGGCTCAGCGCATCGAGGACATCACCCTCCGACTCGCGCTCGCCGATACCGAAGCGCTGCTCTACGGGCCCGCCCAACCCCAAGCCGACACATCATCGAGCCCCGACAACGATTGGCTGATCGATGAATTGGGCGAACTACAACACGAACAACAGCGGCGATCCCACCTCACCGCTGACGCAGCAGAAGCCGAACAGGATCTCCGCCGAGATGCCGACAGCGTCGAATCCCAGTTCCCCGCACGCGATATCGGTCCCGAGGCGGTCGACCGCACGGATACCACCAGCCCCGGAGCCGATCTGTGACAACGAGCTTGCACCCGAGCGTCGCGCCGGCTAGCCGAACTCCCTTGTGGCGAGCCATATTCCATACCAGCGCAGCAGATCAGAGATCCGCTGCTGGGATGTTCTCTGGGGGTCTTGGACCTGTATCGGGCTGTTGCATCTGCTGATCTTCGGGCTGGTTCTGCAACGGTTCTCTGAGGGTGTTCAACAATATTCTGCAGCAAGCCGTGGCCATACGACGCTCGATATGCGTCGCTATCGGACAAACCAAATCGGCCGCGACTCACCACGTTCGCCCGCCCCGGGGGGCGGGCTGACTCATAAGGGAAGCGGTCACTCAGTATCGAGATCCAACTGCCAACCGAATATGGTGCGCGGCCCAGCTACGGCACGTGTGAAGATGGCGGGCGTGAACCTCGAAGGGATCAAGGTCGATTGGGTCTACCAGCAGCTCAATTCCTACATCGATGAGACCAAAGCTGTAGGTCAATCGACCGCCAACGTCTTGACGCCACGGACCGCGCCGTCGTGCGGGCGCGCATCGGCTATCCGGCTCACCGAAACCGTTCGCCCGATCCTGGATCGCCTCTACCCTGAATGGAAGTCCGAGAACGCCACCAGCAAGAACGATGAGTTCAAGCAGGAACGCGATGCCGCGCAGCGCCTGATTGCCCGTTGGACAGCCGCATGGAGGTTGCGCAGATGCTGGGCGGTCTGGACAACTCCCCGCAGATCAAAGCCTCGGAGCTGCATCCGCTGATCTGGCAAGCGGCCTCCGCGCAATGGGCAACCGGCCACCGGCACGAAGCAGTGTTAGCCGCGGCGAAGGCGGTGAATTCGCTTCTGCAGGCGAAGGTGGGGCGTCGCGATGTTTCAGACCTCGACCTAGTAAAGCAGGCGTTCTCCAAGGATGAGCCCCAGCCGGGAAAGCCCCGCCTTCGGTACGGCCTCGTCGTCAGCAGCGATCAAACGGCTGAGTCGATGCGCCGCGGGGTGATGGAATTTGGATCGGGATGCTTCAGCGCGATCCGGAATCCGTTGGGGCATCTCCCCAACGACGAGATCGAGCTGACTGAGCACACCGCGCTGGAGCGGTTGTGTGCGTTCAGCCTGTTCGCGCGGTTTATCGACGACGCGGATCTCAAGATCGGCGGCTAGCACACCGGTGTCATCCTCGCACATTGCGCCGCTTGAGCCCGCCGATATTCACCCCGAAACGCCGCGGACTCGATCCGCGATCATGTAATCGACACCTGTCGTTATTCGCTACAGCCACCACGAAAGCCACTGAGCTGCGCAAACCTCCGCCTGCGCAGCTCGGAATCTCAGTCACCCCAAGAGAAGTTGCTCCCACACACTCGGATCGTCCGGATCCAGGTCGGCGTCGATGAGTGCTTGGCGATCGATGTGCTCCATACCTTCTTGGACGTGTTGCGGCGCTGCGGGTTCCGCACCGTCACCAGCCCTGGGAGTGTCACACCGACGATGACAAGTGAGTGGGGCGCGCGGCGGTGTCGAGCGGACCGATCGTTACGGAGCTGTCTTTCGTGCGATGAGCTGGAACAACCGCGCAAGATGGATGTAGGGCGGCAAAGCTGTGGCGGCGAGTTCGAGGCGTTCGAGCTCGACAAAGAAGTCTGGTTCTCCCTTGCACTCATCGTCGATATAGTCGCAAAAGGTGCGAATGCCGTAGTGACCAATACCCTGGCAGCCAAGGTCGGTCAGGATGGCAGTGATTTCCTCGGCGGTGTGCAGGGTCACCTGCGAGTCGAACATCTCCGTTCGCGCCCGATCGGTTGTCAGCGCGGCACGTGCGGCGGAGGGATCCGCTTCGCGGACAGCGATTCTCAACGCTTCCGAGTATCGGTTGAGCGCCATCACCGACAACAACCCTCCCGGTATGAGCGCCCCGAGCGCTACGCCCAGCAGTCCGCGAACGTCGTCGACGTACTGCAGAAGGTTATGACAGATCACGGCATCGAACTGTGCTGCGGCCAGCTCTTCGGGAAGGTCGGTCGCGTCGGCTTCCACGCACGCGATGAGATCGCCGAGGCCAAGGGCCCCAGCACGTTCAGTGGCCGCAGCGAGCATCGCCGGTGCGAAGTCGACAATGGTGACCCGATGGCCCTGAGCGGCCAGGCGTACCGCGTCACCGCCGTCGCCGCCACCGAGATCGAGGACCCGTAGGGAGAGAGAACCCGCGCTGTCGAGATGACGGACCAGGTTTGCCTCGACGATCGAATAGCGCAGCCGACCCCACGGCGCTTCCTGCCATTCCTGCCAGGTGCTCATCGCGGACCCGAACCTCTCAGCAGCATCAGCCATCGGCAGAGGATACCGACCGCCGTACGGGATCGAAGGCCTTCTCAGTAGCCGCCCGCGACCGGCCGTCGCGGGTCGCCGCACGCGGAGTCATGCGGACACGACGGCCGGAGCAGCGAAGTGTGGCGGCAGTGTTGTCCGCCGATTCGATCGGTCCGGCGTGAGGCGCAACATGTCGGAGGGCACCGGTAGGGTTCGCCGCTATGCGGCCTGCCACTGCGGTCGTCGCGGATCTCATCGCGGGCATCTCGCCCTTCGATGATCTCGAACGACGCCACATCGCAACAACTTTGGATTGGCTCGGATCGACCGACGATATCTTCCGGACGGCCAAACCAAACATTCCCTCACCACACCTTGCCGTCTACACGGTCATGGTCGATCCCGAGGCGCAAGGGGTGTACCTCGGACAGCATCGCCTCGCCGGACTGCATCTACCGATGGGCGGACACGTCGAGTCCGGCGAACACCTGTTAGCAGCGGCCCGTCGGGAAGCCAGCGAAGAACTCGGCATCGAGGCCGAATTCGATGTGGTGGGCCAGCAACCGGTGCTGCTCACCAACGGCACCGTCGGCACCACGCCGGTTCATACCGACATTTCGTTGTGGTACGTGATCCGCGGCGTTCGCACTCGCCGGTACACGCTCGACCCCAGCGAGTTCGACGGTGGACGGTGGTGGGATCTGGACCCGTACGGCCTGTCGGCCACCGATCCACACCTGCCCCGATTCCTCCGCAAACTCGACAGCATCCTGCTGCCCGAGACACACCGGTGAGCAAACTGGTCGTGACTGCGGAAAATCCGGCTCCAGTGTCTTTGCTCAGCAGGCTGCGGAGCTAGTAGTACGCGTCCTTCGAAGAAGAAGGGATGGCAAGGTCCGAAGAGCGGTCAGCAGCCGACGTCAGACCTCTATCGACCGACTGGCGGCGGATCATCTCGATCCGCAGGCCGGGCAGTTTCAAGAACAGGATTCTCGTCGTTCCAAGATCAGACCCCGCGCAACGATAAACTAGCCACCGCCCCTGCATATTACGGACGATCAGATTCGCGCCAAGGTGGGCAAGAACCAGAAGACATACCTTAGATCAGGTTTCTGATCGAGTACTTTCGATGTCATGTTGCGCATGGACGGGGGAGCCCGCGCCGCCTCGGGGTTGTTCTACCAGTACCTGTTCACGATCGAATCGTTTCTCATCCACATCGAGGCCGACTGGCCTCCAGAGGCAGAGGTCGTGATCGAGGACAGCGGGGACGCCGATGCCGAAGACCCGGACGTGGTCGACTTCGCGATCCGGCACCCCGACCACGGTGTAGTTGCTGTACACCAAGTCAAATCCACGAATGATCCCGCTTCCAACACGATGAGCGCCGCGACAGCACTGAGGATCCTCATTCGGCTGTCTGGATCGATCGACTGCCCCGAATACGTGGTCACCACCAACGAACGTCCAGGCCGTGAGATCAACGAGCTGAACGACATCCTCATCGCGGCACGCAGTACGCAGCCTCTCACCGACTACGAGTTCCTATCGCAGCTGCGCATTCTCGCGGCCGCTTCGACGGCAGCGTCGACAGAGTTGGCGGCAGTGGCACAAAATGCGGCGGCGGTAACTCGCCTGCGCCATGGCCGCGTCCAGGCAACCGGGGAAACTGCGGAGACGATTCGCCGACGCATCCGAGCGCACATCCGAGAGTGGCGAGCAGCGCATGGGCTGGCACTCGGTGAGAACGCCGCACGCCTACTCGAAAAGTCGACGATCACAGAGGTTTTCGAACGAGCGGCCGGCATCGAAACGGTAATGCCCACGAACGAAGGTGCCCCGGCCCGAGCCGTGTCCCTGGCGGCTTTCACCGCGTTGCTGGCGACATCACCGCTGCTGCTTGCCGAGGCAGTCGGTGCCGACGAAACCGCGATCGGGCTACACCACGTACCCTCCAGAGAGGGTATCGCCCGGGACGAGCAGCTCACCGCGATCCGGACGCGGTTCGACAACATACGCTCGCGGCGCTCGCGCCGATGCGCCGTGCTGGGTCGATCAGGGCTGGGCAAGACCCGCTTGGCCGCCATGTATGCCCACACCGAGTCCGAGGCTTACGACCGTGTGTGCTGGATCGACGCCGAATCCGACGCTGCAATACTTGCATCGGTGGTGGCGCAGCGACGAACGCTCGGTCTGCCCGACCTCGAACCCCAGCTACCGCCCACGGAAGTTGCAGAACGCTTCCGAGCCTCGATCGCCGCCTTCCCGGGCCGATGGCTGATCGTCTTCGACAACGCACACCACCCCGATGACATCGGCGACTGGTTGCCACACGTCGGTCATGTGCACGTCCTGATCACCTCGAACAACTCGGTCGATTGGACGGCCTACCGTCCGATACGCATCCCTGCGATGTCGGATGAGCAGTCGGTGGCACTGCTGTCTTCCCGGCTGGAGGCGGATGTGGCTAACGGCCCCGCGGTCACACGAGCGTTGTACACGGTCGCTCGGCGATTCCAAGGCTGGCCGTTGGTAATCCAGGTCGTCGCCGCTCACTTCGGGTCGTTGTCCGCGCTGATCGAAGGCGCCGAGCAGTATCTGACGCAGATCGACGCCTACGTCCTCACGGACGCATCTCTCGACCGTGACGAATATCCGCGGACTCTGCAAGCAGCGATCGGGATCTGTCTGGATCGGCTGGAGGCCACCGCGATTCAGACCGGTGACGACGCAGACGCTGACGCGTACAACATGCTCGGAGTCGGCTCGGTGCTGGCGTCTCGCTCGATCCCAGCCATACTGCTCTTCACCTCCACTGTTGTACCCGAAACGGCGCTGCGGGAATCCGGTTACCAACTGCTGGTTCCTGCCGAGCCAGAGTTGCCTGCGGTTGATCGAGTAATCCGCCGAATCCGCAGCGAGTCACTGATCGACCGGGCAGAAAATCCTGACCCGGACGCCGCATCGGAACTACGGGCTCGCGTGGACATCAACGAGATCGTGCAGCGGATCGTGCGCTCACGCTTCAGCATCGAAATACTGATCAACCGCGCCTCAGCCCACCTCGGTTCCTGGCTCGACTATTACCTGAACAACAATCAATACGCCGAAGCGGTTATTCTGCAACCCCATTCGCTCGCAGTGCTCGCCCATGCCAGCGAATGGAACGGCGACAAGGAAGCCGTCAGATACGCAGCCTCCCTCGCCGGCAACCAGGCAAACCTGCTCGATGTGCAAGGGCGTAGCACCGAGGCGATAGCCTGGCTGAACTTCGAAATGAAACTGCTACTTGCGCAACCGAATCGACAAACCCGGCTGGTCGTGAAGACCTCCGCTCAACTGGCACGAACACTGAGACTCCTTGGCGGCACGCAACAAGAGATTCTTCCCCATGCAGCAACAGCGATCGAGGCGCTCGAACATGCGGCAGCTGAGAACGATCGCGACTGGGATGCTGAAGTGATACGCCATGAATTGCAGACATGGATCGACGCCGCGATGAGCAAGGCGCAGTTCACCTTCCAGGACGTCGAACCATTGCAGGATCTCCAGCGGCGCGTGCACGCGTTGTCGGCAGAGTTCCCCGCAGATGCTCGTGCGGAGTCGATAGACACCAACTCCGAGATCAATGCACTCCTCGCGCACCGCGAAGAGGAGCGAGCACTCGAACTCATCGACGCCACCCTGTCCGACCTAGACAGAAGCGACCCTCTGCGGCGACTGAATCTCGTTGCCTACCGTGTCGAAGCCCTCGCCTACCTCCATCGCACCGTCGAGCTCACCGCTCAACTCGACAGCCTCGACGCCGACCTCACCGCGCACCCGCAGATCCGCGCAGGGATCGCCACGACATTGCTGAACGCGTGCTTCGCCCTGTGCGCCCCGCTAGTGGACGGTGGTGTCGACTCGACAACGCACCAGCAACTGGACCGTGTCCTCAGACTCGCTCGCGGTCTGCTTGTCAGCCAGTACGAACGCTGGTGTCACGCTCTATTCAGCGCCTACTACTCCAGCACCCAAGATGACCGCGTCGGCGTCCAATCGATACTGACCATTGCTGCCACCCTGCGCCCGGAGAAATCACCGGACACCGTCATCAGCACGAACGAACTCGACCACCTACAGTCTTGGATCACCTACTGGCTCGAATGCGCCGACCGCGGCAGACCAGCACATTGGTTCGACGGCGCACTCGGCCACTTCCAACACTCAAGCCCCGATGCTGATTCCACGCCAGGACTCTGGCTGGGTGTACGGATCCCAGGGCACCGCAGCACGATCCTGTCGGCCACCAGCTACCACGTACATTGGCTCGACGATCCAAGCACCACAGCGTTGACCGCGGACCTTCGCACCATCGACACCGGCGACCCGGTCGCTCGTGTCCGCATCGCCGAAATGGCAGGTTTGCTGAGGATCACACCAACCCCGATAAAAGGACTCATCATCACCAGCGACAGCCATCCTCTCCATCAGTCACACGCACACTTCCAAGCGCCACCACCGCCTACACCGCGGTGAGCAAGAAGATCTCATCCTTCGGCCTTTATATCCTCATCCCGCTCGCCGAATTCGTCGAGCGGGATGGTCGGGCCGTCGACCACCAGGAGGTCGCGTGAGGAAGCCAATTGCCCTTTGATTTCCTCGACGGATTCGTGAGAACCGAAGACATCCGGACCGTGCGTTCGTCTCACCGGCCTCAGCTCGCCGCGCACTCTATCTGTGCGCTAGAAGTCCGGAGCTGCTGGTGGTTCGGAATCTGTCAAACCGGATGAGACAGGTCAGGCTGCCTGTTCTGTGTCGGCGTTCTCCTTCGGAGGCGGGTTGATCCAGGCCGTTTCGGGGAGCTCGGGCGGGGTCGGTGTGCCACGAAATCGGCC
>NZ_WJIC01000060.1 GCF_009649815.1 Nocardia sp. SYP-A9097 | reverse complement strand
GCTGCGTCCGTGACTACGAACGCCTGCCCGACCACCACGAAGCCATGGTCACCTGGTCGATGATCATGCTGATGTCCCGCCGCCTCGCCCGCCAACGGAAATGATCAGTTGGCGGACAGGCACTTAGACTTTGGCGCGATCGGCGGTTCTCCGAGAGAGATATTGTCAAGACCTGTGGATCGGCAAGTTTCAGGCGACCCCGGTTCGGGTGGATTCGGCCGGGTCGGTTGACGCGGCGGGGGTGATTTCGCGGGGTCGTTCGAGGAGTTTGCTGTTGTGGAACAGGGCGCCGTTGCGGACGAGCGCGACCAGTTCGGGTGCGTTGACCTTGCGCCATCGGGTCTGGGCGGCCTCGATCAGCTTGTAGGCCATGGCAATTCCAGCCGCGCGGGAGCCGGGGCCTTTGGTGACCTTGGTGCGCAAACGGATGGTGGCGAAGGTCGACTCGATCGGGTTGGTGGTGCGCAGGTGGATCCAGTGTTCGGCCGGGTATTTGAAGAACTCCAAAAGCACGTCGAGGTCTTCGACGATCTTCGCGACCGCTTTGGGATACTTTGCGCTGTAATCGATTTCGAAGGCTTTGACCGCAAGCTGGGCCTTGTCGATGTCCTCGGCCATGTAGATGTCCTTCATCGCCGCCAGCGCACCAGGATGAGCCGATTTCGGTAGTGCAGCAAGAACATTCGCCGATTTGTGGAACCAGCAACGCTGTTCGCGGGTTCCGGGGAACCGGCGCGGTCATGCCGCGGCGGCGGCAATCACGCAGCAGATCTGCCCAGGATTCGGTGGATTCGCGGTAGCCGTCGGTGATCGCGACGAGCTCTTCGCGGCCGTCAGCGCGCACGCCGATCATCACCAGCAGGCACAGTTTCTCCTGCTCCGAACGGACTTTGACGTGGATGCCGTCGACCCACAGATACACATAATCGGTGCCCGAGAGATCCCGCCGGCCGAACGCGCGGGCTTCGTCTTGCCACCCGGGGGGTCAACCGGGTGATCGAGGCTGCCGACAATCCGGCGCCGGAGCCGAGGAACTGCTCGAGGGCCGGACCGAAGTCCCCCCCAGGACAGTCCGTGCAGATACAGCAGCGGCAGAACCTCGGTGACCTGCGGCGACTTCCGCGCCCAGGCGGGCAGGATCGCCGAGGAAAACCGGTGCCGCTCACCAGATTCCGGATCAACCCGTTTGTCGTTGACCCGGGGCGCTCTCACCGGCACCGCGCCGGCGCAGGTCAGCACCTGGCGTTCGTTGTGGTAACCGTTGCGCACCACCAACTTCCGGCCGTCTTGGTCGAGTTGGTCGGCGAACCGCTCGACATAGGCGGCGACCTCGGCCCGCAACGCTGCTTGCAGCATCTGACGGGCACCTTCACGCACGATCTCCTCGATCGGCGACCGCGACACGCCGCCCTGATCGGGCTCGGCGCCACCGTCGATTATTTTGAGCATGGGACGTACCTTCCCGCCCGGCGTTGGCGCGCCAGAGGATCGAAACCCGTTGATGTTCAGATCATCCGGGAAGGCACTCCCTCCCGGTCATCCACAGGTCTTGATCATTGCTCCGGCGGCGAGCTGGCATGGGCATACAAGGATCACACGAAAGCAGGCTGGGCCACCGTGACCGACTGGGAGCTACACACCACACGACAAGCGACCGCCATCAAAGACCTGACCGAGAGCCTCACCGCGACCCGCAAGACCCGCGACTCGTATCGCGATACGATCAAACACCAAGCCGCGCAGTTGAAAACCCAAGAGAACCGAATCGACAGCCAACGGCTCTTCATCGATCGTGAAACGGACCGCGCGAACGCTGCCGAAGTCGAATCCTCACGACTGGCACGCGAACTCGACACCACAAGTACACGGCTGACCAAGAGTGAACACCAGCGCGATGACGAAGGCGAAAAACGCGGCGCCGCCGAACTCCAGGCGGCCAGAATGGCCGAGAGGGTCCAACAACTCGCTGTCAAGCTCGACGCCGTGGCCACCAAGCTGATGTGGCGGACGCGAGAGGCATTGCTACTCGTGATCGTCTGAGCCACAAGGTGATTGATGCGGTCGCCTCAACTCGGAGCTGTGCTCATCGATCAATGTCACGGCAACTGATCCACCTCGCTCCCGCAGGCGACATGTCACCGAGCCGAGGCCCTCGACTCGACACCTGTGGGATATCGCTCGAGAGGAGAACCGTTATGGTCCCGAGAAACTGGCGCGCCGACTTCTGCGCCGCCTGCAACCGCGGTGTCGGCGCGAAGGGCGGCTTCCTGTTCGGAAGCCAAAACGACGTTGTCTGCGAAGAGTGCGTGTACCTCTCGTACGGAGTGAGCCACAACTACTTCGCAGACCGTCCCCGCACCCTCCCGCTCGCCGAATAGATTCCACGCTCGCGAAGGGCGGTCCCCGTGTCTCACCGACCTTCACCGGCTGGGACCCCGGTGGAACCGTTACAGTGGCATCTGCATCGGAATGAGAATGGGGATAGAACATCTGCGCAGGGACGACTACTTCGATACCCCGGTTGGACGGTGGAGGCTCGACCGGCGGCGCATTCGGCTGATGCCGACCTACGGCGATCCTGCGATACATCGCCGTACTCGTTGGCGCCTGAACATGTCCGCGAGACGCGATCTCGTATTTGCGATGGCCGAGGTCTTGCTGTGCGACCTCATGAGATGTACGGCTACCCCATCCCGTGCTACGCACGGGCGATCGGGCACGGATCGCCCGTGTTCGTTGTCGACGTTCGTTGCAAACAAAATCTTCGGTTCGTTTTCTGAATGCATCCTCCTGATGTCCGACGCGTGTGAGACTCCTTAACGTTAGGTAATTATGTTGTGCCCGAACATGTTTGAGTAGCATGGAGGTACTCTGCGATGGTTACTGCGCGGGCGTTGGTCACAGGGGGCGCGGGGTTCGTCGGATCACATCTGGTCGATGCGCTGGTGGGGCGTGGCTATCAGGTACTTGTGGTCGATGACCTGAGTCGCGGGAGTACCCACAATCTGGTCGATGCGCTCGCTTTCAGCATGGAGCTGGTGCGCCAGGATGTCCGGGACTACAACGGGATTCGCGACACCGTCCGGCGGTTCGGTCCGGAGGTCGTGTTCCATTTGGCGGCTCAGGTCGATGTGCGGTCGTCGATGGCCGATCCCGCAGGCGATGCGGAACACAATGTGGTCGGCGCGATCAATGTCATGGCCGCGGCGGCGGAAGCAGGGGCGCGGCGGGTGGTACTCAGCTCCACCGGGGGTGCGATCTACGGTGAATCGGCGGTGATACCTACACCGGAAACCATTCGGCCCGAACCTCTCTCGGCATACGGGCTCGGCAAATGGACGAGCGAACGTTACGGACTGTGGTTCCGGCAGGCCAAAGGGCTCGACGTGGTGGCACTGCGCTACGGGAATGTTTATGGACCCCGGCAGTCGTGCGCCGGTGAGTCGGGAGTGGTCGCGCTGCTCTGCGGCGCGGTGGTCGAAGGCCGCGAGCCGGTCGTCTTCGGCGATGGCCTGCAAAGTCGTGACTTCGTCTTCGTCGAGGACGTCGTCGAAGCGAATATCGCTGCGGCAGAGAGCGATCACCTCGAACATCAGGAGTACAACATCGGCTCCGGTGTAGAGGTGACGGTACTCGATCTGGTGGATACGGTACGAGCCGCCGCCGGACTTGGGGGCGACTCCTGGTCGACTCGATTCGAGCGCGAGCGCCCCGGTGAGGTGCGGCGGAGCTGTCTCGATATCGGCCGGGCGCGACGGGAGCTCATGCCGCGTCGCGGTCCGACGACACTGCGTTGCGGCATCGAGCACACGCTGCGCTGGGCTCGCATCGCACAGCCCGGCGCGCGACCCGTGCCGATGCCCGCGGAGCCCATCCGATGACGAACAGGAGCGATACGCGCACCTCCTCATCTGCTTCTGCTGCTGAAAGCTTGAGCAGAACAGAACAATTCGACCGTGACGGGTTCCTCGTCCTACCCGGGTTCCTGTCGGCGGAGCTGGTGGCGAGGTTGGAGCCGGAGGTCGATCGGTGGGTGGACGACGGACTGCGGGCCCAGTCGATAGCCTGCTGTGTCGATCCCGAGACCTACGGGTTGCCGCCGCTCTTGGAGCTGGAATTGGCCGCCCACGGCGAGCTCATCACCTATCTGCCGCTGCTGGAGTTACTTGTGGAGTTGATGGGGCCGGAGTTCGTGTTCCATCACCAGCACAGCGACCGGCAGGCGCCGGGTATCGCGGGCAAGGCGTGGCATCACGACTGTGAGCAGAACAGCGATGCTGACCCGGATCTGCTGATGGTGCATGCGCTGCACTACCTCGGCGGACTCGACGATACGGTCGGCGGTCTTGCGGTGCTGCCGGGTTCGCACCGGGAGCAAGCGGCCAAAACCGCGCGGGCGCATCAAGGCACGGCCGAACTGCCGGGCGAGGTGCTGGTGGACCGGCTGCCGCCCGGATCCACCGTGCTGCTCCACTCCGCGCTGTTCCACACGCGCCGCCCCGCCCCAGACGGTCCCGGCCGCCCGCGCTACATGGTCGACGCCTCCTACTGCCAGACCGGCGCACGCTGGCGGCCGGTGAAGCCGTACTGGCGGCACATGCTGCACCGCGCCCGCGAACTCGAATTGGATGGCGGCCAATGGCCCGAGCTCTTCGCCGAACGGCACTTCACCGAATACGGAGAACCGGATGGAGGTAACCGAGCATGGAAATGATCGCGACGATCACCTTCGACGAGGTGCTGGTGCGCTACCGGGCCGATCATCCGGTCACCCGGGCACACGAGGGCAACAGCAACCAGGACGGCGCGGAGAATCTTCTTCGTGCGCAGAAACTTTCGGGCACGTGGAGCCGAGTTCGATTGGACCGTTCGGAGGTCCTCGCGGTGGTCCTGCCGTGGCACCTCAGCGAGGGCGGCGGGCAACCGCTCGTCCCGCGCACGGGGCTCACGGTGGGGCAGGCGGCCGAACGCATCCGGTCGGGTGGCGCGGAGATGGCCCGCGCCAATCCCGTCTGCTCGGCCAAGCTCGAGTGGCTGAGTGCCGCGCCGATGACCCCGGTGTATGTCAGCACCCGCCCGGTGGCGCACTCCGACTATGCGGACCTGGCGGTTGACACCGGGCTCATTCATGTCGACGGCCTGCACCGAATGATCGCCTGGGAGTTGAGCGGCCGCCTCGACGCGGGTGCCGAGGCGTACCTCGCGGGAGCGCTGCCGGTCAGCCCCGGCCCAGGTACGGCATCGCACTCGGCATCACCGTGACGTGTGCGATGTTCACCGACACCGGCAGCGCCGCCATGGCGACGACCATTTCGGTGACGTGGCGCATGTCCATGGTCGGCTCGACCCGCATGCTGCGGTCGGCTTGGCGGGCCGGTGGCTGAGGGCGATCCTCCGGCGTCACATTGCCGATATCGATTTGGCCGCAAGCGATGTCGTACTGCCGTCCGTCCAGTGCCAGCGAACGGGTAATGCCCGCGACCGCGTGTTTGGCCGCGGTGAAGGCAATGGAGTCGGGGCGGGGCACCTGGGCCGAGGGCGCGGCGTTGTTGATGATGCGGCCGCCGCGTGGTGACTGCTCCTTCATCATCCGATAGGCCGCCTGCGAGCAGAGGAATGTGCCCGTGGCAATGGAGTTGAGGACCCGATACCAGTCAGCAGCGGCGACATCCTCGGTGGCCGTGGCGGGCATAACGTCCGCAGCGTTGTTGAACAGCAGATCGATTCGGCCGAAACCTGTTGCCACCGAATTGAACAGCGCATCGACCGACTGTGGATCGGCGACATCGGCGACCACCGGAACGATCCGGCCGGAGCGTTCTCCGGCCAGCGCCGCGGTCTTGCGCAGCGGCTCTTCCCGACGACCGGTGACGACCACAGTCCAGCCGCGCTCCGCCAGCGCCAGCGCGCAGCCGCGCCCGATACCACTACCGGCCCCCGTGACGACCGCGATCGATTCAGGCATGGACCACCTCTGAGTTCATTCGACGATTATTCGATAAGGAAGACGAAATCACCGTGGAATCAATGACTTTCGATTCGAGCCGGGATCTGTTCGAGCGTGCGAAACGCTCACTGGCGGGCGGTGTGAGCTCGTCGGCCCGGGCCACTACGACGGGACCGTTGCCGTATCCGACCTACATGGATCACGGTTCCGGGGCCCGTATCTGGGATGTCGACGGGAACTCCTACGTCGACTTCCTGCTGGCCTACGGCTGCACGGTGAACGGGCACGCCAACCCGGCGGTCACTACGGCGGTGAGTCGAATTCTGGCCTCGGGTACCATGTTCGGTACCTGCAATGTGCCGGAGATCGAGCTCAGTGAACTGCTGTGCGAAATGGTCCCGTGTGCGGAGTTGGTGCGCTACGCCAACTCCGGTTCCGAGGCCGTGCAGGGCGCGGTCCGCGCGGCGCGGGGGTGCACCGGCCGATCCAAGATCCTCAAATTCGAGGGCCACTACCATGGCTGGGCGGACGTGCTGGCCATCTCGAACCGGCCGGGGGCGGACCGAGCCGGACCCTATGAGCGCCCGACGCCTTACCCACATTCCGCGGGCATTCCCGCAGGCGTCGTCGATGATGTGCTGATCTGCCCGTGGAACGATCCGGATGTCCTGCGCACACTGCTCGACGCGCACCGAGGCGAGATCGCGGCGGTCATCTGCGAACCGATCGTGGCGAACCTGGCCTGCACCATGCCGCTCCCCGGCTATCTGGAGCTACTGCGCGACGAATGCACCCGGCGCGGTATCGTGCTGATCTTCGACGAGGTCTGTACCGGGTTCCGCACCGGACCCGGTGGGGCGCAAGCCCTGTTCGGCGTGGTGCCGGATTTGTCGGTGCACGCCAAAGCCCTCGGCGGCGGTTTCCCCATCGCGGCCTTCGCCGGTCGCCGCACGATCATGGACCATGTCGCTTCCGATGCAGTGAAGCACGGCGGCACCTACAATGCCTCACCGCTCTGCGCCACAGCCGCATTGGTGACCCTGACCGAACTGGCCGACCCGGCGACCACTCGCCGCATCGACGAGTCCGGCCGCCAGATCATGGAGGCGATCCGCCGTGCCTCCCGCGATCACGGAGTGCCCTGTGCCGTGCAGGGTGTCGGCGCCATGTTCCAGGTCGCCTTCTCCCCGGACGGGACTCCTACCCGACACTATCGCGACCTGTTCGATCTGGATACTGCGCGCTACGCAATGTTCCGGCACGCATTGCTGGAGCGAGGAATTCACGTCAATGCGACCAGCACGGCCTGCTGGTTCGTCTGCTCGGCGTTGACCGAGGCAGACCTCGACGAAACGTGCAAAGTCGTGCACGAGGCCTTCGCACTGCTAGCCTGAACCCGCGATCCGGGCCCGCCTGTCATGTCCTCGTTCCCCGACGACCGCGGCTGGAATCCCACCACGCTGTATCACCCGGACCCCGACCACCGGGGCACCTCAACCACGGATCAGGGCGGATTCCTTTATGACGCAGCGGAATTCGATGCCGCATTCTTCGGGGTCGCGCCGCGCGACCGTGTCCGGTCAGGGGTGAGGCAAAGTCGTATTCTGGTGGCCTGAACAGGCGATACACGATGTGAGACACCGCTGTTCGCGGTTTGCGAGGCAGGCACGGCTGGACCGTCGATCATGAAGGTTCCTACACCGTTCGACCGTGGAGCCTCGCCGTGCCTGCTGTGTCATCGTCGCCTATCGCCACCCTCTCGTACCACCTCGGGGCGCTCACGGAGGTGCCCACCGCGTCGCGGCGGAGCCCGCTGGAGGTGTTGGAACAGGCGCCAGATCCACGTCGGAAGCGAGGGGTGCGGCACCGGTTCGGCGCCATTCTGTACATCTCGACCTGCGCGGTGGTCTCGGGCTCGAAATCGTATGCCGCGATAGCGGAATGGGCCGCGGACACCGCCGCCGACACCCTCGCCGCGATGGGCATCACCGCGCCGAACGCGTCCACGATCCGGCGGGCGTTGTCGGCGTTCACCGGCGACGGGTTCGACACCCTGATCGGCGGTTGGCTCACCGGGCGCGTCGCTGACGCCCGCGCCCGACACGGCGGGAAGGCCCGGCGTCGGGCAATCGCGGTGGACGGGACGGCGATGCGCGGCTCGCGCAGCGGCGACGGGCGGGCGCGGATGGTCATGGCCGCTCTCGACCACGACGCCGGGGTCGTGCTCGGTCAAGTCGAGATCGAGGACAAGTCCAACGAAATCCCCAGCTTCTCAGTACTTCTCGACACCATCGACGATCTCGAGGGCGTCGTGGTGACGGCCGACGCCCCGCACGCCCAGTGTGAACACGCGGAGTACCTACGCGGCCGCGGCGCGTTTTACATATTGACGGTCAAGCTGCGCCGTAGCGCTGGGGTTGGGTGGTGAATCCGATGGGTCTCACGAAGCCAGGCGCCGACCGCCGCCCTCGTCCACCCGGCTCTGCTCCCAGCTCAGAAGATCCGACCGTCGATACCGTCGATAGCGCCCCATGCGAGCAAACCGTGGTCACGCTTGGCGGTGGCCCAGCTCGCCAATGTCTTCTTCGGGATCTTCCGCCATCGTCGTCATCGGGTTGATCGGTCTGGCGCTGGCCGTGCGTGTGGTGACCCAATACGAGAAGGGCGTGTTGTTCCGCCTCGGCCGGGTGGTTGGCGGTGAAGGAGCCGGGCCTCGCATTGATCATTCCGGTGGTCGATCGGTTGCTCAGGGTGTCGCTGCGGATCGTGACGATGCCCATTCAGTCTCAGGGGATAATCACCCGCGACAATGTGAGTGTCGACATCTCCGCGGTCGCCTACTTCCGAGTCGTGGACGCGGTGAAGTCTGTGGTGGCCATCGAGAACGTCAACGCCGCGATCGATCAGATCGCCCAGACCACCTTGCGTAAGGTGGTGGGTCGGCACACTCTCGACGAAGCACTGTCGGAAACCGACATCCTCAACGCCAATATCCGCACGATCCTGGACGAGGCCACTCTCGGCTGGGGAGTGGAAGTCACGCTGGTCGAGCTAAAGGACATTCAACTGCCCGACAGCATGAAGCGCGCCATGGCCCGGCAGGCCGAGGCCGAACGTGAGAAGCGCGCCAAAATCATTGCCGCGGAAGGGGAGTCACTAGCTGCCGCAGCGCTCGGGGACGCCTCGGACACGATGATGGCGCATCCACTGGCGCTGCAACTGCGTAATCTGCAAACCCTCGTCGAACTCGGGGTGGAGAAGAACACGATGATCGTGTTCCCGGCGCCGATGATGAGCGCGATCGGAGAGATCAGCACATTCCTGACCCGCGAAACCGCTGCGGCGGCAACCCCGCCGGTCGGCGGGGTTGCGATCAACGGAGTGCCGTCGACGGTTGGAACCGGCCGGAACGGGTGACGCCGACCGTTCTGCTGATACCGGCCGTCGCGCCCGATGCGACACCTACCGGGTAGTCGTGGTGAAACGAAAAATGCTTCGCACCGTCAACGGTGCGAAGCATCCAACAAGTCACGCTGAATCAGATGGCGTGGACGTCCTGGGCTTGCGGGCCCTTCTGGCCCTGCTCTACCGCGAACTCGACACGCTGGCCCTCTTCGAGGGATTTGTAACCCGAGCCACCAATGGCCGAGTAATGCACGAAGACGTCGGGGCCGCCTCCGTCTTGAGCGATGAAGCCGAAGCCTTTTTCGCCGTTGAACCACTTAACGCTGCCTTGAGTCATGCTGTTTACAACTTCTTTTCTGTTGGTGAGCCGGGCAAATTTCTTGGTAAGCCGCCCGTTCTCAACTCGCCACTATGCCATGGTCGTCGTCGGTCTCACGTCCAGGCGCTCGGATTGTGAGCCACGAGACAATGAATGCGATTTGGCGACAATTCCGACGGTCGGAATTGCTGCGGGTCGAGATCCCTATTTCTACAAGCGGTTCCAGCGGTGTCGCCAGGAAGGCGGCATCGTCGAGGCAGTCGACGTAGCGCAGTTGGTCATCGAAGTCGAAGCAGTCCAGAATCCGGGGCGGCGCGCGAGGTGAAGTGACCAAGGCCCTTATGGTCAGCGGCGAGTCTCGGGCTTGATGGTCTGCAGAATCTCCGACGGCGGGCGACGCGGGGTGGGCACGGGTGGCGGCTCGGCGTGCGAGGCAGAGCCTGCCCGGACCAGAACCTGTGGGAGTTCGCGACGGCCGGTGAGCTCGCGGACGGCGGACCGGCTGCGCGGCAGTTCGGTGATATGGGTGAGCGGGCAGGTCGCGTATCCGGCTGCCGTGCACTGCGATAGCACGCCTGAGCGGCACCAGCCGGGCGCGCCTTCCCCGGAATTGGTATCGATGCCATCGGAGTGTTGTTGCGGCAGTGTAGATCTGGCGCAAATGCTGACTGAGATCATCGAGTAGCGCCGATACCGTGCTGATCGTCCACACGCTTACGTGTCAACGCTGTAGGTCTACGCAGTGCGATACAGTGTGAATCTTCCGAAATAGGAGGCACTCGATATGGCAGACAAGCCGACCCGTCGCACTCGATCCGGCTCCGCCGACGCCGGTCCTACCGACGGTGACCGGCAGGGTGAGGGCCCGATTACGCGAGCGGCCGTGTTGGCGGCGGCGTTGCAGATCGTCGATCGAGACGGGGTGGACGGGCTGTCGATGCGTCGGCTGGCCGATGCGGTGCGCCGGGATCCGATGGTGATCTACCGGCATCTGCCGAACAAGGCCGCGGTGTTGGACGGTGTGGCCGAGATCGTATTCGCGCAGCTGTCGGTCGATGCCACGGACCCGGATTGGATGTCCCAATTGCGTTCGGTGGCAAGAAATTTCCGGCAGCTCGCACTGGATCACCCCCGCGTGGTGCCGCTGCTGGTGACCCGGCCGCTGGCAACGCCGCTGGGGTTGCGCCCGCAAGCGGTGCTGCGGCCATTGGAGGACACGCTGACCCTGCTGACGCGCGCCGGATTCTCCGGACCCGATGCGTTGCATATCTATCGAGCGCTGTTCGGGTTCCTGTACGGGCATGTGCTCAACGAGCTGCAGGAGGTCGTGGAGAAGCCCGACGAAACCGATGATCTGCTGCGACTCGGCCTGCACCGGCTGCCCATCGGGGAATTCCCGCTCCTGCGCGGGCTCGCACCGGTGCTGGCGGCCTACGGCGGTGCGGCCGAACTCGAAGGCGGACTCGACATCCTGCTGACCGGCCTCGCCGCGACCCTTCCTCGCGACAACAGCTCGGCCGGACCTGAGTCTGCTCGGTAACCGCTATGCCGAATTGCGATGTCCCATAGTCGGTGTGGGCCGTCGTACCCGGCGTCGTGAGAACACGGCTGGAGGGGACGATCTCGTCAGCGGATCTTCTCGGGGATCGTGTCGAGGGCGTGCAACACGTGCACCGCGAGGTCGGTCGCGGTCTTGTCGTCGAGTTCCGAATATGTCCGCAGGACGTCTCGGACACGGTTCACCCTCTGCTCGTAGGGCGTTTTCATTGCCATTTCGTGCCGCCTATCGGTAGTAGGTGTTCTCGTGATCGGCTGGGCTGGCGCAGGCGCATTCTCGATCAAGCCCGCGTGCCATCGTCGCGGAGCAATACCGGACTCCTATCCGGTCGTGGGCTTCCGAGGCGTGTGGACATGCCCCACAAGACATTTCGATGGGTACCGCGGTCATGGCGGTCACGCACCCGTTCGAAGACAAATCGACGACCCTTCGCTATTGAGGTTTTGGCGCGATATCCGCCGCTCTCGCCCTGCGGCCTCAGTCGCAATCGAGAGGTGGTCTCGAGCGGAACGCTATGCCTGGCGGATCGTCCGCGGCTTCGCATTCGGAGCACTTCTCCCAAAGTGATCATGGGCTGATGCCTACCCGGGCACTGACTCCTGGTTCGGTGTCGGCCCCGGATCCACCTTCGGAATCCCAACGTTGCTGTGCGGCAAGCATTTCGGCGTGACGCAGTGGGGTGATGACTCGAAGGACCAGGTGGATGCCGGCGCCGACTCCGAGGACTTCCAGGGTGTGGGCGGGGAGCTGCCGGTAGCCTTCGAGCAGTACTCGACGGCTACCGAAGTCGAGTTTGCTTGCCGCAGGGGTCCATTCGTCGAGGTGGTAGATCACTCGATGGATCGGGCCGAGCCGGGGCGCGAGTATCGCGAGCAGGTCCGGCAGTTCCACGGCGAGGTCACGGCCGTACGGCCGCCAGCACGCGCCGGCGCCTTCGGCGCCGGTTGCCTTGAACTCGAGTCGAGGTGTGCGGGTGGAATCAGTGTTGGTTCGGCCTGATTGCGGGGTCATGATCGACGCTCCCGTCTCGGCCGTGCGCCGGCCGCGGACATGGTGGTGGTGAGGCCGGCGAGCAGAATATCGAGCCCGCGCTCGAGCTCTGCGGCGCCGTCGTAATCGGCCAGCTCGGTTGCGAGGGCGCGCAGTAGCGGGAATTCGCCGATGGGGAGGCGATGCATGCCCAGTCGTAGCAGGTCGCTGGTCTCTTCCGGGCGTTCGATGATCTCTTGCAACTCGTTGAGGATGTGGCCGTGCAGAAATCCGAACAGCGCGCGGTAGATGTGCAGAGCATCCACGCTGCTGAAGTCGGCTCGGGTGAGTAACTCGAGAATATGTTCCAGCGGGCGCAGGGTGCCCAGCGGTCGCAGTGCGAGTGGGGTGTCCAGCGGATGAGTGATCAAGAGCGCCACCGTGTTCGGGTGGGCGACGGCGAGTCTGCGGAAGTCGCGCGCAATGCTGCGCAATTGATGGCGCCAGTCGGGATCGGTGGCATCGACGGTCAGCTGTTCGAGGACGAGTTCGACGACCCCGTCGAGCAGCGCGGCCTTGTTCACCGCGTGTCGGTAGAGCACCATCGGGTCCCGGCCGAGCGCCTCGCCGAGGCGTCGCATGGACAGTCGGTCGACGCTTTCGCGGTCGATGATCTCGAGTGCGGCTCGCAGCATTGCGGCCCGGGTCAGTGGCGTGCTCCCGGTGTTCTCATGGTCGGCACCACCTGTCGCGGGGCCCGGGGGACCTGCTCGGATTCGCTTCACGCCGGGATACCGTCCAGCGGCTTGGTGGCGATCGTTTGCAGGGCCCTGTCGCTGCTTTCGTATGCACTCATTTCTGTCTCCGTCGAATAGTCCACTGCTGGAGCAGTTTTCGGTGGCGTTTACTCGAGTCGGTTTCGCCAGCTCGGGTTGGTGCGGATATGCCTCGACCCGCCGGCGTTCTCGCCGAGGTCGCGGCCCGCCGCGGTGTCCTCGGGCCGTAGTCGACCGGAAAAGCACGGTAGCAAGCCATGGCGGATATCGGGCCGCCGGCCGTTCAAGGCCGCCATTCCGAGTGCGCCGATGACCATTCCGGCGATCAGAGCGATGAGAATGATCATTGAGACTCCTGCGCCGGTATCGGATGTTTGTGGGGTGTCATGCGAGATTGACGGGTTATCGGCGGGTCGGGGGCCGGTCATCGACTCTCGCCCCGATGTCGGGGCCGGGTACATCGACTGGGGCATCAGCGCTGCCGGTGTCGCGGGTAGGGGCATCGCCACGGCGTGTAATGAAGGGCTGTTGCCGTTCGAGGATCCGGGGGTTGGCCGCAGTATCCTGTCGAACTGCTTTGAGCTCGCGGCGTGCACTTGCCCCGAGGCGGGCGGTACGGCGGGCGCCGGTCAGGAGCATGCCCAGCCCCGCCAGCCCGATACTGCCGACCACGATTCCGTAGAGGAACAGTACGCCGGTAGAGCCGGTGACGTGGTAGCCGAAGACGGCGAAGTGGTCGGTCAAAGCGTGGTTGCTACCGCCGTTGGCGAAAACGCCTGCGACGCCGATGAATACAGCGGCAACCAGTATTACCAGCCCGATGATGACGATCATGGCGATCCTCGGATCTATTTGTTTCTCTCAGTACACGCCTATGCATGCCGGTTGTCAACGATGTAGATCTACACCGGCTGTCTACAATGATTCTCCGGCTGAATATCTAGATCCGAAGTGCACTCACGTGAGCGCCCACGGTGTGCAACCCCGGCCGCTAGGCCGTAGACCTACAGTGTTGACATCAGATTTCGGACGGCATCTACTTGAGGGCACAACAGCTCCGGAACCGAGGCACGCCGATGAGTAATCGGTCGACAACCATTTCCCCCGCGATGACGCCGCGCAGGCGCCGCGGCCGTGACAGCTACGAGAACCACATTCTGCTGGACCTGGTGCACGTCCTGGAATATCTCTGGCGGGCCGGCTGGTGCTTCCACACTCCCGGCGACCCTGCCGTCGAGGACTGGGTCGCCACCCAGGCCCTGCAAGTTCTGAGCGGCC
>NZ_WJIC01000006.1 GCF_009649815.1 Nocardia sp. SYP-A9097 | reverse complement strand
ACGTGTTACTCACCCGTTCGCCGCTCGTGTACCCCGAAGGGCCTTACCGCTCGACTTGCATGTGTTAAGCACGCCGCTAGCGTTCGTCCTGAGCCAGGATCAAACTCTCCGTTGAAGACTCTCAACTCCATCCTTGCGGATGTAATTGGAAGAATTAACCAGAGTCCGAAAACCTTGGCAAAATCAAACGCCAGCAAAAAGTATTTGCTGACTAAATGTCCAACCTTCACACACGGGGGTGTGGAAGGCCGGAACCAATAAATTATTGGCACTGACATTCATCGACACACTATTGAGTTCTCAAAGAACACACGCACACAGAACTTCGCGGGCTCTTTGTCCCGGTCGGTCTCAGTGGCTGCTTTCAAAGCTTAACCCCACCAACGCAGCAGAACCAAATCCGCTGATCAGGAGAGCCAATGTGATCAGTCAGGCGCTCGCCGTCCAACCTCGTTTCCCTGACCTCTCGGTCCGGGTTGGTGTCCGTGTCGCTCTGACTCGAATAAAGTTACGTGTTGGTCATTCGCATGTCAAATCGGCTGTTCAGGAGGGGTTTTCGCGAACCCTGCCCGTCATCTGCCGTTCAATCTGCGGTCCCGACCCGCTCGATCTCGGCTCCGAGCGAGCGCAGGTTCTCCACGAAATCCGGGTAGCCCCTGTCGATATGGAAGACATCGTGCACTTCGGTCACCCCATCGGCGACCAGACCCGCGAGCACCAGGCCGGCGCCGGCCCGAATGTCCGACGACCACACCGGCGCACTCGACAAACGCGGAATCCCGCGCACCACAGCATGATGCCCATCGGTGCGGGCATCGGAGCCGAGCCGGATCATCTCCTCCACGAAGCGGAAACGCGCTTCGAAAATGTTCTCGGTGATCATCGAGGTGCCGTCCGCGATCGCGGCCAGGCCGATGGCCATCGGCTGCAGATCGGTCGGGAAACCCGGGAACGGCAGCGTCGAGAAGTTCACCGCGCGCGGACGATCCGACTGCACGACGCGGAAACCGTCCGGCTCGAACGAGATTCGCGCACCCGCGGAACGCAACTTGTCCAGCACCAGGGACAGGTGCTTCGGGTTGATACCCGTCACCCGCACATCACCCTGTGTCATCGCCGCGGCGATACCCCAGGTGGCGGCGACGATCCGGTCACCGATCACGCGATGTGTGGTGGGCGACAACGCGTCCACGCCATCGATCGTCAATACCGAGGTGCCCGCACCGGAGATGCGGGCACCCATACGCGCCAGCATGTTGCACAGATCCACGATCTCCGGTTCCCGCGCGGCATTGTCGATGACCGTCTCCCCCTCGGCGAGCACCGCCGCCATGAGGATGTTCTCGGTCGCGCCGACGGACGGGAAGTCCAGGCGAATCCGCGCACCCTGCAACTGGTCGGCGCGCGCCACCAGGCAGCCGTGCTCGATCTCGCTGGTCGCGCCGAGCAGGCGTAGCCCCTGCTGATGCATATCCAATGGCCGCGAACCGATGGCATCGCCACCCGGCAGCGCGACCACCGCGCGCTTGCAACGCGCCATCAGCGGACCCAGTACACACACCGAGGCGCGGAACTGGGTGACCGCGGGAAAGTCCGCGTGGTACTTGGGCTCCGGCGGGGTCACGATGGTGACCGTCCCGCCGTCGACCGTCACATCACAGCCGAGCCCGCGCAGCACCTCAGCCATCAACGGGACATCGAGGATGTCCGGGCAGTTGGTGATCGTCGTCGTGCCCTCGGCCAGCAGCGCGGCGGCCATCAGCTTGAGGACGCTGTTCTTCGCGCCGCCGACCGCGACCTCACCGACGAGCCTGCTGCCCCCGGTCACCAGAAACCGTTCACTCACGACGGTCAGCCTAGTGGTCCGGCTCCGCGCTCGTGGCCTCTCCGCCCGGCCGCCAGAGGATGTCGCCATCCGGATTGGCCACCCGACCCAGAATGAACAGCAGGTCGGACAGTCGGTTGAGGTATTTCGCCGGCAGCGCGCCGGTGTCCTCCGGGTGCGCGTCGACCGCGGCCCACGCCGAACGCTCGGCGCGTCGAGCTACGGTGCGCGCGGTGTGCAGCAGTGCGGCCAGGGGTGTGCCGCCGGGCAGAATGAACGAATTCAACGGTGCCAGAGGCTCATTGAACTCATCGCACCACTTTTCCAGGCGGTCGATATAGGGCTGGGTGATGCGCAGCGGCGGGTACTTGGGGTCCTCGACCACCGGGGTCGACAGGTCCGCACCCGCATCGAAGAGGTCGTTCTGGATGGCGCGCAACACAGCCAGGATGCGCTCATCGGGATTGCCGAGCGAGATGGCGACGCCGAGCGCGGCATTGGCCTCATCACAATCGGCGTAGGCGATCAGCCGGGGATCGGTTTTCGAAACCCGCGAGAAATCGCTGAGTCCGGTGGTTCCGTCGTCGCCGGTCCGCGTATAGATCCGCGTCAGATGCACACTCACGGGTTCACCCTATTCCCGTCGACGGCCGTGCTCTATTACCGCCGGCGGCGAATGCGCTCCGACGGGCGGGACTCCACCCAGGACAGGAAGGCCGCGAGCGCACCGCGATCGAGGGCGAGCTCGTAACTGCCCTTCTCATCGGAGACCTCGACGATGGCCTCGTCGTTCATGATGTCGAACTCATCGCCCTCGGGCTTGCGGCGACCGGTGCCGACCTCGATGCCGAGCCGGCGAATCGTGCAATCCGGACCCAGCTTGAGACTGGAGAGTTTGTAGAAGACGAGGGTGTCCTCGCCGTAGCGGATCAGACCGTGCCGCCAACCCGCACCGTGCCCGCGCACCGGGAGTACCCGAAGCAGCGCCGCGGTGCCCCCGCGACGCAGCATGATCAGGCGATATGTGGAAGCCAGGGCCAAACCGACAAGCAACAGCACCAGAATGATCAGAACCACCATCCCGGTCCGCAAAGTTGCTCCGTCCCTTCACCTGTCGAGCACGATTCCGGCCGGCGGCCGAGCCCCGTGTTTGGTCGATAGTAGCGACCGTGTGAACACGAGGTTCGGCCATCCACCGAATGTGACGTATGCCCTGCTCAGCCCATGCTGAACGGTTCACCCCAAAGCAGCACATTGCCGATGAACGTCGTCTCGTCGATTTCCACCGCGACGAAGGACCGCGCCTGCGCGTATCCGCCGCAACCGTCCACCGCGAAAGTCTCGTCAACCCAGGTGACACTCGTATGCGGACCCGGAATTTTGTTGTAGCGCTTGTGCGATTCCTGCCCGTAGTCGTCCGGCCGTTCCAGATCCAGCATCGGCTGCACGACAGCCTGGCCCGGACCGAGTGTGATTCCGTCGCCGAGGCTCTGCGACAACGACGGCAAGGTCGTCGGGTTCCAGTCGTCCTCGCCGGCACCGTTGTTGTTCGGACTCAACGAAGCGATATCCACCTGGCAGCCCACGACATAGCCGGGGCTGATCTTGATCGTTGCCGAGGAGGCACTCGGACCGGTGAGGTCCACACTGGCCCGACCGGTCACCCACACATTGCGGTGCACCGGCGTATCACCAAGGGAGCCACTGATCTTCGCTGATTCCCCGTCGATCCGGATGGTCACCGAGGTGCCGTCCTCCAGAGCGCGGGTGATCATTCCGCCCGGCAGCGGAATGAAGGTGTCGGCCCGCGCGGTCCCGGGCCGGCCCGCACCGGCCGCGGCCAGTACCGCCAGCGCCGCTCCGAGAACCCCGCCGAACCGCGCGCGATTTCCCGTGCAGAACATTCGATCCCTTCCTTCGGAGTGGACCCGTCAGCCGATGCTGAACGGCTGGCCGTAGAGAGTCACCTTGGCGTAATCGACACCGATGATCTCGACCATCGACACCTGCCGCGCCTGCGCGAAACCACCGCACCCCTGAATCTCCATCGGAATGTCCTGGTAATTGATGGTGTACGCGCCACTCTTGACGAGCTCGATGTTGTTGATCGCGACCCACCGCACCTGTCCGGGCGACAGCGGAAAACTGAACCCGGCCACGAGATTGGGACTCGCACTGATGGTGACACCCGCGCTCAACTGACCGAGCGCAACCTGACAACCGACGATGTATCCGGACGTGAGGTTGGAAGAACCGTGTGTTCCGGAGCTATTGGTGCCCGGAAAACTCTTCGGACCGTTGTTTGGTCCCACGGTGCCGTCCGGCGTCTCCACCTCCGCGGTGACATTGCCCGCTCACCCAGGAGGTGCGGCCCGGACCGTTCGCCGCGATGGAGGGCGAAATGATCGCTCGCCCGCGTTCGCCGCACCCGGCGAGAAGAATCCGATGCCTACCGCGACAGCCATTGCCGCGATGGTCCATCTACTTATTCGAAGCCCGTTCATTCACCCCTCGCTCATCGTGGGGCGAGGCCACACCCGCTCATAAACGAAAAGAGCGGCGGCTCTGGGATATTTCCCAGAGCCGCCGCTCTTTTGCTGAGTGAAAACTCGCGTATTTAGACCTGTGCGGCCTTCTCCACCGCGCGCAGGCGGCCCTGGGCCTTGGCCTGCGCGTCCGGGCTCGCATCCACATCGGCGAGAACGGCCTTGGCGGCCGCCCCGTCGATATCGGCTGCGAAATCAGCGGATTCGGCGAGCACCCGCACCGAAGTGCCGGTGACCGAGAAGAATCCGCCGTGCACGGCCGCCACAATGCGCTCGTCGCTGTCGGACACGATGGTCACCGTGCCGGCTTCGACCAGCTGACCGAGCAGCGGTTCGTGGCCGGCGAGGATGCCGATCTCGCCCTCCGTGGTCTGCGCCGAGACGAACTTCGCCCGGCCCGACCACAGCAGTCGCTCTACGGCGACCAGATCAACTGACATATCCGCCATGGTGGACTACTTCCCGGCGATCTTCTTCGCGGCCGCCTCGACGTCGTCCAGGCCACCACAGGAGTTGAACGCCTGCTCGGGCAGGTGGTCGAACTCGCCCTTGCAGACGCGATCGAAGTCGTCGATGGTCTGCTCCAGCGGCACAACCGAACCCGGCTGACCGGTGAACTTCTCGGCCACGATGAAGTTCTGGCCGAGGAACTTCTCCAGACGACGGGCACGGCCCACGAGGACCTTGTCGCCTTCGGAGAGCTCGTCCATACCGAGGATGGCGATGATGTCCTGCAGTTCCTTGTACTTCTGCAGGATCCGCTTGACCTCGTTGGCCACCGCGAAGTGCCGGTCGCCGACGATCGAAGCCTCGAGGATACGAGAGGTCGAGGTCAGCGGGTCGACGGCCGGGTAGATACCCTTCTGCGAGATCGGGCGGGAAAGCTCGGTCGTCGCGTCCAGGTGGGCGAAGGTGGTCGCCGGCGCCGGATCGGTGTAGTCGTCGGCGGGGACGTAGATCGCCTGCATCGAGGTGATCGAACGGCCACGGGTCGAGGTGATCCGCTCCTGGAGCTGACCCATCTCGTCCGCCAGGGTCGGCTGGTAACCGACGGCCGAGGGCATACGACCCAGCAGGGTCGAGACCTCGGAACCGGCCTGGGTGAACCGGAAGATGTTGTCGATGAAGAGCAACACGTCCTGGTTCTGCACATCGCGGAAGTACTCCGCCATGGTCAGGGCCGACAGGGCGACGCGCATACGCGTGCCCGGCGGCTCGTCCATCTGGCCGAAGACGAGGGCGGTGTCCTGCAGGACGCCCATCTCTTCCATTTCCAGGTGGAGGTCGGTGCCCTCACGGGTACGCTCGCCGACGCCCGCGAACACCGAGGTGCCGGAGAACTCGCGAGCGATACGGGTGATCATCTCCTGGATCAGCACGGTCTTGCCGACACCGGCACCACCGAACAGACCGATCTTGCCGCCCTTGACGTACGGGGTCAGCAGGTCGATGACCTTGACGCCGGTCTCCAGGATCTCGGTCTTACCCTCGAGCTGGTCGAAGGCGGGCGGCTGGCGGTGGATGCCCCACTGCTCGCCGTCGCGGCCGAGGCCCGGGGTGTCCAGGCAGTCGCCGAGCGCGTTGAAGACGTGGCCCTTGACGACATCGCCGACGGGAACCGAGATCGGCTTGCCGGTGTCGCGCACCTCGACGCCACGCACCAGACCGTCGGTCGGCTGCATGGAGATGGTGCGAACGATGTTGTCGCCCAAGTGCTGTGCGACCTCGAGGGTCAGCGTCTTCGCAACGGACGCGAGCGCGATGTCCACGTTCAGCGCGTTGTAAAGCTCGGGGATGGACCCGCGCGGGAACTCGACGTCCACGACGGGGCCGATGACACGGGAGACGCGGCCGGTGCCAGCGCCCACCCGGGTTTCTTTAGTGACAGCTGCGGTCATTGGTTCTCTTCCGTGTCTAGTCGCGGTCCGAGCTCGACGCCAGCGCGTTGGCGCCACCGACGATTTCCGTGATTTCCTGCGTGATTCCGGCCTGACGCAGCGAATTCGCGGTGCGGGTCAGTGAATTCACCAGATCCGTCGCGTTATCGGTAGCAGCCTTCATCGCGGTGCGGCGCGCAGCCGACTCCGACGCCGCCGCATCGAGCAGCGACGAATAGATCCGAGTGTTGATGTACTTCGGCAGCAGCGCGCCCAGCAGGACGTCCGCATCCGGCTCGAACTCGTACTGAGCCGTCGGCTCGGAGTTCCCGTCGGTGAAGCTGTCCTCACCCAGTTCGAAGTTCTCGTCCACATAGCTCACCTGAATGGGAGCCAGTCGACGGACCTCGGGAACCTGCGACAGCATCGACACGAAACGTGTGTAGACGATGTGCAGTTCATCGACACCGGCCATGGTGCCCTCACCGTTAGGCGCGGCCACCTCGCCGTCGGCGCCTGCCATGAACGCTTCCACCAGGTGGTTGCAGGCGGCGGAGGCGTCGACATAGTTGGGCGACTGGGAGAAACCGGTCCACGCACCGTTCACCTCGCGGCGACGGAAGGTGTAGAAGGTCAGACCCTTCGCACCCATGACGTAGAGCACCGGCTCCTTGCCCTGCGAACGCAGCAGGGTCAGCAGCTCCTCGGTGCGCTTGAGCACATTGGAGTTGTAACCACCGCACATACCGCGGTCACTGGTGATCACCAGTACCGCGGCACGCCGCGCGTTCGGCCGCTCGGTGAGCAGCGGGTGGGTGAGATTGCCACTGGCGCTTGCCAATTCGGCGAGCACCTTGGTGATCTCTTCCGCGTACGGCTTGGCCGCCGCGACCCGGGCCTGCGCCTTGCTGATTCGCGAGGTCGCGATCAGCTCTTGCGCCTTGGTGATCTTCTTGATCGAGCTCACGGAACGAATTCGGGAGCGCAGTTCGCGCACGCTTGCCATTAGCGGTTCACACTCCCTTCATTCCTCGAGTCAGTCAGTCGCATTCGCTTCGCCCGTCTTACTTCTCGACGTGCTTGCGAGTGACGGACAGCGACTCGACCTCTTCGTGATCGAGCTTGCCGGCCTCGGCCTCGTTCACGACACGGCTGCCATCAGAAGCGAGGAAGCCCTGCTTGAACTTGTCGGTCGCGACCTTGATCGCATCGGCGATCTCGCCCTCGATCTTCTTCGAGCCACCCTGAAGGGCATCGAAGGAGGACTGCACGGTGCCGTGCAGGAACTCGAGCAGCTCGCCGTTGAAGCGACGGACATCGCCGACCGGAACCGAGTCGTAGTAGCCGGCGTCGACCAGGAACAGCGAAACGATCTGATCCTCGACCGCGACCGGGGAGTACTGGTCCTGCTTGAGCAGCTCGACCCAGCGGCCACCGCGCTCCAGCTGCGCCAGCGAGGCGGCATCCAGATCGGAGGCGAACGCGGAGAAAGCTTCCAGCTCGCGGTAGGAGGCCAGCTCCAGACGCAGCGAACCGGCGACCTGCTTCATGGCCTTGGTCTGCGCGGCACCACCGACACGGGACACAGAGATACCGACGTTGATAGCCGGACGGACACCCTTGTTGAAGAGGTCCGACTCCAGGAACACCTGACCGTCGGTGATCGAGATGACGTTGGTCGGAATGAACGCCGACACGTCGTTGGCCTTGGTCTCGATGATCGGCAGCGCGGTCATGGAACCGGCACCGAGCGCATCGGAGAGCTTCGCGCAACGCTCCAGCAGACGGGAGTGCAGGTAGAAGACGTCACCCGGGTACGCCTCGCGGCCCGGCGGGCGACGCAGCAGCAGCGAGATGGCGCGGTACGCCTCGGCCTGCTTGGACAGGTCGTCGAACACGATCAGGACGTGCTTGCCCTGGTACATCCAGTGCTGGCCGATGGCCGAACCGGTGTACGGCGCAAGCCATTTGAAGCCGGCCGAGTCAGATGCGGGGGCCGCGACGATGGTGGTGTACTCCATCGCGCCGTGCGCCTCGAGGGCAGCCTTGACGCCCGCGATGGTGGAGCCCTTCTGGCCGATCGCGACGTAGATGCAACGCACCTGCTTGGTCGGATCGCCGGTGGCCCAGTTGGCCTTCTGGTTGATGATCGCGTCGATGCAGACCGCGGTCTTGCCGGTCTTGCGGTCACCGATGACGAGCTGACGCTGGCCACGGCCGATCGCGGTCAGGGCGTCGATGGCGGTGATGCCGGTGGCGAGGGGCTCACCGACGGGCTGGCGCTCCAGCACGGTGGCGGCCTGCAGCTCGAGCACGCGACGCTCGTCGGACTCGATTTCGCCGAGGCCGTCGATCGGGGCACCCAGCGGGTTCACGACGCGGCCGAGGAAGTTGTCGCCCACCGGGACCGAGAGCACGTCGCCGGTACGGCGGACCTGCTGGCCCTCCTCGATGGTGTCGAACTCACCCAGGACGACGGCACCGATATTGGTGTCCTCCAGGTTGAGCGCTACGCCGAGCACGCCGCCGGGGAATTCCAGCAGCTCGTTCGCCATCGCGCCCGGGAGGCCGCTGATGTGAGCGATACCGTCGCCGGTGTCGGTGACGACGCCCACTTCCTCGATGGAGGTTTCCGGGGTGTAGCTCTGGGTGTAGCTCTCGATCGCGCTACGGATCTCATCGGGGGAGATCGTCAGCTCCGCCATGTTCTTCCTGCTCTCGCTGTGGTCTCGAATGTCGGTGTTTTGTTGCGCTGCCGCGGGTCTCAAGCGAGAGACTGGCGCAAGCGCTGCAGTCGGCCGACGGCGCTGCCGTCGATCAGGTCGTCGCCCACACGCACGACGACACCGGCCAGCAGGCTCGGGTCTTCCTGCACGTGCACCGTGACGGGCTTGTCGTAGATGCGCTGCAGCGAGGAGGCCAGGTGCTCCCGCTGCTGCGCCGTCAGGGTTGATGCGGAGCGCACATGCGCCACGATCTGGTCCCGGAGCGACGCCGCCAGGTCGGACAGGTGGTCGAAGGCCTCGCCGATATCGCCCTTCTTGCTGCGGGCGACCGCCTGCTGGACCAGTTCGAGGGTGATCTCCTCGACCTTGCCCGCGAGCAGACGCTGCACCAGTTCACGCTTGGCCGCGGGCGGCTTGCCGTGATCGGTCAGCGCCTGCTCCAGCGTGGGGTTGTCTTCGACGATCCGGCCCAGACGGAACAGCTCGTCCTCGACGGCGCCGAGGCGGCCGCGATCCTCCGCGGCACGCAACAGCGCTTCGCGGCCGAGCAACACCAGGCTGTCGACCAGGTCGCGGGCACGGGACCAGTCCTGTGCCACGGCGGTGGTGAGCACCGTCTGGGTGGCTCCACTGACCTTGCCGCCGAAGAGGCGTTCGGCCAGTTCGGCGCGGGCCGAGCTGGACACCGACTTATCCGCGAGCGCCACACGCAGCGAGCGCTGGTCGTCGAGGACGGCGACAACGGCGAACAGTTCGGAGCCCGTCGTGGCCGCGACGGTGTCGCTTCCGGTCAGAGCGGCCCGAAGAGCTTCCCGCGCACGGGAGCTCGCCTCACGGCTCGCTGCGTACATGCTTCCCACTTTCGGTTCGTTACCTTCCGACCCCGATGCCGGCGTTCGCGTCCAGTTCCTGGAGGAACCGGTCGATCGACGCCGCCTGCTTGGCCTCGTCGGCCACCGACTGACCGATGATCTTCTCGGCCAGGTCGACCGCGGTGCGGCCGAGCTCGGAACGCAGTTCGGTCACGATCTGCAGGCGCTGGGCCTCCAGCTGGGTGTGACCCGACGCCACGATGCGGTCGGCCTCGGCCTGCGCATCGGCGCGCAGCTGCGCCAGAATGGTCTGACCCTGAGTGCGCGCTTCCTCACGAATGCGCGCGGCCTCGAGGCGAGCCTCGGCCAACTGCTCCTGGTACTGCTGCAGGGTGGCCTGCGCCTCGGCCTGGATGGCCTCGGCCTTGGCGATACCGCCCTCGATCTTCTCCGTGCGCTCGTCGAGCACCTTGGTCAGGCGCGGGACGACGTACTTGGCGAAGACAAAAGCGATAACGATGAAGACGATCGCAGACCAGACGATGTCATACGTCTTGGGGACGAGGGGATTGATATCCTCCTCGGCCGCGAGCAAATAAATGCTGTTCATCGTTGATTCCTAGTCTTTTGCCGGAATCAGAAAATGAAGCCGGCGACGAGACCGATCAGTGCCAGGGCCTCGGTGAACGCGATACCCAGGAACATGGTGGTCCGGATGGTGCCCTGCAGCTCGGGCTGACGGGCGATGCCCTCGATGGCCTTACCGACAACGATGCCTACACCGATGCCGGGGCCGATCGCAGCGAGGCCGTAACCGATGGCGCCGAAGCCCTTGGACTTGGATTCGGCAACTTCAGCAGCCAGGTACGAGAGGGTGCTCATGTGTGTTCCATTCCCTTTCTGTCGCCCACCCGCCGGGCGGCGTGTGAAGCAGGTTTGTGGTTCTTGCTATGTGGTTGGTCAGTGAGAGTCGGCGTGCTGCGCCATACCGATGTACACAGCGGTCAGCAGCGCGAACACGTAGGCCTGCAGGAAGACAACCAGCAGTTCGAAGAGGGTGAAGCCGAGACCCGCGAGGAGCGAGAACGGGGAGAACACCTTCATCCACGAGGCGGCGTCGAACAGGAAGAACTGGGTGGCGCTGAAGAACAGCACCAACATGACGTGACCGGCCAGCATGTTCGCCATAAGACGGACGGTGAGCGTGAACGGACGCAGAATGAAGGTCGAGAGGAACTCGATAGGAATCAGCAGCACGTGCAGAGCAGGCGGCACATTCGGCACCACGATGCTCGAGCGCATGTACTTCAGGAAGCCGAACTTCTTGATACCCACGTAGTTGAACGTGATGTAGGCGACGGCGGCCAGCACGATCGGCATGCCGATACGCGCATTGGACGAGATGTTCAGCCCTGGAATGACGCCGGAGATGTTCAGGAACAGCACGGCGAAGAAGATCGACGCGATGAGCGGGAAGAACTTCTTTCCGGATTCCTTGCCCAGCACCTCATCGCAGATCTGTTCCTTGACGAACACCAGACCGGATTCGGCGACATTCTGCAGACCGCGCGGAACCAACCGCGGACGACGGAAAGCCGCGAGCATCACGATGATGAGAACGGCCGCCATGATGATGCGAATGAGCATCAAACGGTCGAGCTCGAAAGGCGTCCCCTCGAACAGCACTGCTGGAGGGAAGAAGTCGTTAAGCGACGGCGCGTGGAACTCGCCCGCCAAAATGGTGACGCTCAGCGTTCTCTCCCGTGGTCGGGCCGCAGGAAATCCTTTTCCTGCGGTTCGATCGGACATTGACGATCTGGTGGTCGACTCAGGTCGGCTCGAAGTTCGTCAGCAGCTGAGGGGCTAAGCCCGGGCGTCTGTACGCGCGTCGGCGACATCGTCGACGGTGCAGAACCGGTGACCCGAAGGGGCCGGTACGGCAGTAAGCATAACCTGTTCTCAGGCGGGTCTCAGGTGACCCCCCCTTGTGCTTCGGTCGGCTACAAGTAAAGAGTTTATCAAGTTATCTACGACAACGTGTAGGGGGTGGCATAAACAGCCGATGAACGGTGTCGTGGTTAGAGCTCACGCTCCGTCTCGACGGTCGGAACCCGTTGCCGCAGAAGGCCGTACGTCTCCGCACCGAGCACGATGAGCAGCGCGCCGACGACCGTCAGGAAGAGCGCGACGGGGCTGTAGAAGTCGAATTGCTTCAGTACCGCGACGATGGCGAGCACCAGCACGATCTTGCCGACCCAGCTGCCGAGGATCACGATGCCCTGTAAACCGGACTCGATCTTCGCGCTGAAGAGCACCGAGGCGGCGGTGGTGAGAATGAAGCCGCCGCCGATGGCAGCGCCGAGCAGCGCGCCCCACAGGCCGGGCATGCCGGCGATGATCGACGACAGAATTGCCGAAACCACCACCAGCACAGCCAATCCCATGAGGCCGTAGCGCAGGGCCGCCCGCAGCGGGGCGTCGGGACCGGGGGTGGAAGGCGTGCTCACGACAGCGAACTCTACCGGGCGGCCATATCCGGACCGCGCGGCGGTTTACGCCCGGCACGCGCCCGCAGCTCCCGCCAGGACGGGACGGAGGTGACGATCAGGGCGAATACCAGGCCGGCCGCGAAGAGCAGGGCGACCACGCGCCGATCCATCAATGACGTGCCGACCGCACCGAATGCGAGCACGCTCACCCACAAGTAGATCAACAACACGACGCGGCGATGCGAATGGCCGATCTGCAGCAAACGGTGATGCAGATGCATTTTGTCCGGGGTGGAGAAACTCACACCGGCGCGAACTCGGCGCACGATGGCAAGAACAAGATCAAGTACCGGAATGAACATGACCGCACCCACCAGCAACAACGGCGACAGCAGACCGACGATGTCGCGCGGGCCGTAACCCTGCAGCGGAATTCGGCCCGAAGCGCCCGTGGAGACCGCGGCCAGCATCAATCCGATGAGCATGGAACCGGTATCGCCCATGAATATTCGGGCCGGCTGAAAATTGTGCGGCAGAAATCCCAGACAGCCACCCGCCAGTGCGGCGGCCAGCAAGGCCGGCGGATACGTATCGGTGGAACCGCCCACTTCGTAGAGCAGCCCGACACTGAAGACGAAAACCGCCACCGACGCAATGAAACCCAGGCCCGCGGCCAAACCGTCGAGACCGTCCACGAAATTCATGGCATTGATGAGCGTGACGGTGATACCGACGGTCACCAGACCACCCTGCAGCGGATCGAGCACCACGGTCTCATTGGTGAAGGGGTTGTAGATGGCCACCCAGGACAGGCCCATCACCGCCATCACCCCGGCCGCGGTCACCTGTCCGACGAATTTGGTGAGCGCGTCCAGACCCCAGCGGTCGTCGATGATGCCGACCAGCACGATGAGCGTGCCCGCGGCGAGCACCGCGGGAATGTCCTTCGGATAGTCGAAGCCGCGGCGCAGTGCGGGCAGTTGATGCGCGAACAGTACGGCCGCGATCACACCCAGGTAGATGCCGAGTCCGCCCATGCGGGGAATCGGCTTCACGTGGACGTCACGCTCGCGCGGTACCGCCACCGCGCCGAAGGTGATGGCGCCCACCCGGATTCCGCCGGTGCTCAGGAAGGTCACCACCGCCGCGACGAACAGCACCAGCAGCAGCTCCCGCAGCGGGACGACCGCGCCCTGGCTGAAAACGCCCTGACTCAACAGCATTTATCGGGCCGTCACCGCGTGCTCTGGGAAAGCAGCTCCTCCGGCGAGATGCCGAGGACCTCCGCGACCTTCTCGGTGGGGACGGCGCCCTCCCGCAGAATGCGCGGGACGTCGGAGGTCAGATCCACGATGGTGGAGGCGACCGCGTGATCGGCCGGACCACCATCGAGGTACACCCCGACCAGATCGCCGAGTTGCGCCTTGGCCTCGTCGACGGTCTTGGCGGGCGGCTGCCCCGAAACATTGGCGCTGGACACCGCCAGCGGTCCGACCTCGCGCAGTACCTCGAGCGCGACCGGATGCAACGGCATCCGCAGCATGACCGTCCCCCGGGTATCCCCCAGGTCCCAGGCCAGCGAAGGCGCCTGCTGCACAACAAGACTCAGCCCGCCCGGCCAGAACGCGCGAATCAACTCGCGCGCCTGCGGCCGCACCGAGAACACCAGTCCGTCGATCGTCGTCCACGACCCGACCAGCACCGGCACCGGCATATCCCGCCCCCGCCGCTTGGCGGCGAGCAGCGCGCTGACAGCCTGACTGTCGAACGCATCAGCAGCCAGCCCATACAGCGTGTCGGTAGGAATCACAGCCAACCGCCCCGACTTCAACGCACTCCGAGCCGCAATCAACCCCGCGGCCCGAGAATCGGAATCGGCACAGTCATAGACGGTACTCACGGCCAACATCTTGGCACGGATCCCTCCCGCCCCCACCGTCGCGGTAGCGCTTGAATCTGCGGGCTACAGCGACAGCGCTGCCGACAGCGCCATATCGACCTGCTCCATCGCCTCCACAGAGGCGCGGCCGACGAGCGTCTCAAAGCGAGCAGGATCGCCGGTCGAGATGCTGCGACAGCGCGCCCAGCCACCGAGTTCGGTACCCAATCCGACCGCAAGCAGCAACAATGCGGGGCTACCTGGCTCGATATCGGTCACGTCCACAATGATCGGAACACCGGCGGTGTTCAATGCTTCGGCCGATACCACCAGGACACGCCTGGTACGCGAGATGGAGCGATAGTCCCAGACTTCACCGCGCCTCATGCAGCATGGCCGGGTCGCCGCTGCTCATCGGCGATCCAGCGGGCGTCACGCTCGGCTTCGATGTCAGCCTGAGCGGTCGCGGCACCTGCTGTGTCCCAATGAGTTTCGGCGGCTGCAGCTCGCTGTAGTAGGTGCTCCATCACCGCCCGAGCGGCCAGCCCCGAGGGCGTGGTGCCTTCTTCTTCCGCAACAGCCTTGAGAACCTCGAGGTAGTTCTCCGGGAGCTTGATGGTCAGCGGCTTCAGCGACATGCGATTCAGTGTACCCATTGGTGCACCGACTGGTGTGCTAATCCAAGATGCGGTGGGCGACGACGAAGCGGGGTTTGCCTGCGAGGTCGGGGTGTTCGATTACCGAGGTGAAGCCTGCGGCGGTGAGTAGGGCGGCTACGTCGGAGCCGTTGGTGTCGTCGTGTTCGATGGCGACTGCGCCGCCGGGGCGGAGGAGGCGGGTGATGTTGGGGATCATGGGGCGGATTACGGAGAGGCCGTCGGGGCCGCCGAAGAGGGCGCGGTGCGGATCGTGGTCGGCTACTTCGGGATCCAGGATCGCGGCTTCGGGGATGTAGGGCGGGTTGGAGACGACTATGTCGACCATTCCGGTCAGCTGTGTGAGCAGGGTCGGGTCGGTGACGTCTGCGGCGTGCAGGTCAATGGGGGTGTCACCCTCGTCGGCCAGTTGCAGGGCGTTGCGGCGGGCCCAGGCCAACGCTTCGGTGTCGAGTTCGACGGCGTGGACTTGGGCATCGGGGCGGGCATGCGCGATGGCCAGGGCCAAAGCGCCTGAGCCGGTGCACAAGTCGACCACGACGGGCTGGTGGGCGTGGCCTACCGCCTCGAGCTGGGCCAGGGCCCAAGCGAAGAGGAGTTCGGTTTCCGGGCGGGGAATGAAGACGCCCGGACCGACCGCCAAGTCGATCTCACCCATCGCCGCGGTGCCCGTAAGGTGTTGCAGCGGAACGCGTTCCGCGCGGCGGGCCACCAGTTTGCGGAATTCCTCGAGTTGGTCGGCGGTCACCATCGGCACCAGGGCCAATCGCATGCGATCGACCCCGAGCACATGTGCCGCAAGGTATTCCGCGTCGGCGCCGGGGCTGTGCACCCCGGCGGACTCGAGAATTGCAATGGCCTCGCGGATCGCTGGACGCAATGGCGCGCGGTGCCCCGCCGCCTCCCCGGAACTTTTGCCGATCAGTGGGAGCCTCGATCCTTCCGTACCGGGCCGCCGGCCAGGTACCACACGAGTTCTGGGGGTACCCCAGGAGTTACCCATATTCTCACGAAATCAGTTGTCCCGTCCCCGACCTGAGCGTTTGCCCGCACCTTGCGACGGCGCGTCTTATTCGGCGGCGAGGCGGGCGGCGCGGTCGGCTTCGCCGAGGGCTTGGAAGAGGTCGTCGAGGTTGCCGTCGAGGACCGAATCGAGGTTGTGCGCCTTGAAACCGATGCGGTGGTCGGCGATGCGGTTCTCGGGGAAATTGTAGGTGCGGATGCGCTCGGAGCGGTCGACGGTGCGGATCTGGGTGGCGCGCCCGGCGGCGGCTTCCTGATCGGCCTGCTCCTCCGCGAGGGCCTGCAGTCGCGCGGCGAGGACCTGCATGGCGCGCATCTTGTTCTGCAGCTGGGAGCGCTCGTTCTGGCAGGTCACGACGATGCCGGTGGGTAGGTGGGTGAGGCGCACCGCGGAGTCGGTGGTGTTGACGCCCTGGCCGCCCTTACCGGAGGAGCGGTATACGTCGACGCGCAGATCCTTGTCCTCGATCTGCACCTCTTCCACCTCATCGGGTTCGGGGTAGACGAGTACGCCGGCGGCGGAGGTATGGATGCGGCCCTGCGATTCGGTGACGGGGACGCGCTGTACGCGGTGCACGCCGCCCTCGAATTTGAGCTTGGACCAGACCCCGTCCAGGGACGGTTCCTTGGCCTTGATGGAGAGAGTTGCCTCTTTGTAGCCGCCCATATCGGTGATATTGGCGTCGAGCACCTCGACCTTCCAGCCGTGGCGTTCGGCGTACCGGATGTACATGCGCGCCAGATCGGAGGCGAAGAGCGCGGATTCCTCGCCGCCTTCACCCGACTTCACTTCCAGCACAACGTCATCCGCGTCGTGGGGGTCGCGCGGTGCGAGCAGGTCGGTGAGGGTCTTCTCGAACTCCTCGACCTGTGCGCGCAGTCCGGGGATCTCGGTGGCGAAGGACGAGTCGTCGGCGGCGAGTTCCTCGGCCGCGGCCAGATCGTCACGCGTGGCGGTGAGCTTGTTGTAGGCCGCCATGATGGGGCCGAGTTCGGCGAAGCGCTTGCCGACCCGGCGGGCCGCGCCCGGATTATTGTGCAGGTCGGGATCGGCCAATTGCGCTTCGAGAGCGCCGTATTCGGCCAGAATGTCGTCGATCGCGTTCGGGGCCGCGGACTTGTCGGCCATCGCGGTTGCTCCTTCGATAGGACTAGGGGCTACACCCACCCCAAGTTCGCGGCCCGCCCCGGTTCTGGACTGACGGAGCGGGGGAGCGAAGCGGAGGAGCGGAGGAGGGAAGAACCGGGGTCACGAGGGCCGCGAACCGCCGGAGCGAAGCGGAGGCAGAAAATACAGCGACGCCCGGCCTGCATGCTGCAGGACGGGCGTCGACAGAGTAGCTACTTGGCAGCCTTGTCGCGCTTGCCGTAGCGGGCCTCGAAGCGAGCCACGCGGCCACCGGTGTCCAGGATCTTCTGCTTGCCCGTGTAGAACGGGTGGCACTGGGAGCAAACTTCGACCGTGATCTGGCCGGACTCCTTGGTGCTCTTGGTCTGGAAGGTGTTGCCGCAGCCGCACACGACCGTCGTATCGACGTACGTGGGGTGAATTCCTGCCTTCATGGTGTCCTTTCGAATGGCGCCGGGTCGCCTCGCGAGGCGTGAACCGGAACCGACTAGGCATGGTTGCCAAACGGAAAGTATAGACAATGCCGGGGCACGAAAAATTCCGGGCCGACCGAGCCGAGCAGTGAACCAACCGACAGGTCGGTTTCGTGTAACCCCAAGAAACTTCGGGCACGCGGGTTCACGGTTCTCGAGCCAGGCTGAAGACGAGTAGTTCGCTACTCGGGAATACGAACACCGTTGTTCATAGAGTGGTTCGCAGGTGAGAGCCTCGCGACTACGGGAAGGACAGCTGTGACCAGGAAGGATGCGGAGATCGCCGCAGGGGTGGTCCTGGGAGCACTGCTGCTGATCGTGGTGGCGGGGTGGTGCGTCCGGCCCGGCGAGTCCGGTCGTGCGGTACGGAACCAAATCCTGGCCCCAACCCCACCGCACGGAGACGGCACACTCACCTACACAGCGGTCACGGTGCCGGGCGCAGATTCCGGCGCCGTGACCGCGTCGATTCTCGCCTTCATGATCTTCGGCGCGGCCTTGATAGGCATGGTGTTCTACGGCCCGAAGCCGGATCGGCTACCCGCGCAGCTACCCGTGAAACGGCAACAGCCCCACCGGAGTGGGGCTGTTGCCGAGCTCAACCAAGCGAAATCGCCTGCGGCCGAACCTTATTCGTCGATCGCGCCCGGGGCCGTCTTGGAGACGGTCATCAGGAATTCGACATTGCTCTTGGTCTTCTTCAACCGGTCGACCATGAGGTCGATGGCCTGATGCGAATCCAGGCCGGAGAGCACGCGGCGCAGCTTGTGCACCACGGCCGTCTCGTCGGGCGACATCAGTAGATCGTCGCGGCGAGTACTGGACAGGTTCACATCGACCGCCGGGAACACGCGGCGCTCGGCGATCTTGCGATCGAGCTTGAGCTCGGCGTTACCGGTGCCCTTGAACTCTTCGAAGATGACCGTGTCACCGGTGGAACCGGTCTCGACCAACGCCGTCGCGATAATGGTGAGCGAGCCACCGTTCTCGATATTGCGGGCCGCGCCGAGGAACCGCTTGGGCGGGTACAGCGCGGTGGAATCCACACCACCGGAAAGGATTCGGCCCGACGCCGGCGAGGAGTTGTTGTACGCGCGGCCCAATCGGGTGATCGAGTCGAGCAGCACCACGACGTCCTGGCCCATCTCCACCAACCGCTTCGCACGCTCGATGGCGAGCTCGGCGACCGAGGTGTGATCGCCCGGCGGGCGGTCGAACGTGGAGGCGATGACCTCGCCGCGCACGGAGCGCTGCATATCGGTCACTTCCTCGGGACGCTCGTCCACCAGCACGACCATCAGGTAGCACTCGGGGTTGTTGGTGGCGATCGCGTTGGCGATGTCCTGAATGACCATCGTCTTACCCGCCTTGGGCGGGGACACGATCAGCGCGCGCTGACCCTTACCGATCGGCATGATCAGATCGATGATGCGCGTGGTCAGCTTGTTCGGCTGAGTCTCCAGCCGCAGTCGCTGATTCGGGTACAGCGGGGTGAGCTTCTGGAATTCCGGACGGCGCTTGGCGGATTCGATATCCGAGCCGTTGATGGTGTCCAGTCGCACCAGCGGATCGAACTTCTGCCGCTGATTGCTCTGATCGCCGTCGCGCGGAGCGCGGACCGCACCGGTGATGGCGTCACCGCGGCGCAGGCCGTTCTTGCGGACCAGGTTCATCGACACGTACACGTCGTTCGGGCCGGCCAGGTAGCCGGAGGTGCGGACGAACGCGTAGTTGTCGAGGACGTCGAGAATTCCGGCGACCGGCTGCAGGACATCGTCCTCGCGGATCTCCAATTCCCTGCTCTCCCGGCTGGTTTCGCCCGGCGCGCCCTCGCGGTCGCGCCCACGGCGACGCTCGCGGAAGCGACGGCCCCGACGGCCGCGGCCACCTTCGTCGTCGTCATCGGCGACGGCGGGTCCGCGATTGCGGTCGCGCTCGCTGTTGCCGCCGCGCGCGGTGCCGTTCTGATTGCTCTGCTGGTTCTGGCCGCCGGACTGCTGATTGTTACTGCGCTCGCGGCGACGCTCACCGCCCTCGGACTCCGACTTGGCTTCGCCGGTGACAGCGGTCTCCGAGACAGCGGCCTCGGTGCCGGCATTGCCGGTGCGCTGGTCGGTGCGCTGATCGCGGCCCCGACGCTGGCGACCGCGGCCGCGCTGGCCACCATCGCGGCTGTCGTCGCCTTCGGCACGGGCGTTGTCGCCCTCGTCCCGCTTCGCCTCACGCGGCTCGGCGGTCTTCTCGGCGGCGCTCTCCCGAGCGGGCGCGGAGTTGTACGTCGGAACGTCGGACTTGACCCGGGCGTTCTCGACCTTCGCGGAGGACTTCTCATCCTGCGCGGGAGCATTCTCGGCCTTGACGGCCTTCGCGGGAGCAGCATCGGCCGGCGCGGATTCCCCGCCGGTCGGCGCGGAATCGCCCTTGCCCTTGGCATTTCGCGCGGTGGTGGCCTTGCCGACCACCGCGGTCGCCTTGGCGCCACCGGACTGATTCTCCTTGATGGCGGCGATGAGATCACCCTTACGCATTCCGGAAGTACCTCGAATACCGAGTTCCCCCGCAAGCGCACGCAACTGCGGCAACAACATTCCAGTCAGCCCCGATCGTGCGATGTCAGTGTGTTCGCTCATCTTCGAAATCTGTCCGGATTCACTTTCGCGATCCGAGGAAGTTGAATCACTTTCCACCCCGGGTGTCGCGAGCAGGTCCGTATCTGTCACGGAAATCCTTTCCTTCCCTCGACTGCCGTGTGCCTTATCGAGGGTTCCTCCTGCAGTCCGGTCGTATGCCGGACTCGGATGCCGTATCGCTTGTCGCGCCGGGTCGATGGGGGTACCACCGCGTGGGCTTCGCCACCGAGTGAAAAGGTGGGAGAGATCATTCCAGTGAACTGGCTACCCCCAAGTTTCGAGCCTCAAGCCTCGAGCCTGAGCAAGGAGCCTCTGGAGCGATTTGCCCTGATGAAGCACCGGCGTCTGACGCGCACGATGTACGGACTCGCTCAGGATAGCTCTCGACCTTTACATCGGCAAGGCAGGCGCGCTGTCAATCCACCAGGACGCCGTCGGCGATGCCCGGTTCGAGCACGCGCAGGCCGTCGGCAATGGCGAGTTCGCGCAGTTCCGCAGGGAATTCGCTGGTCCCGAGGGCCAAGACGGTCGGGCCGGCGCCCGAGACGGTCGCGGCGATGCCCGCTTCCCGCAGGCGTTCGATCCACTTGGTGGTGAGCGGTAGCGCGGCGGCGCGGTAGCCCTGGTGTAGCCGGTCCGCGGTAGCGGGGAGCAGCAGGTCAGGGCGCTGCGTCAGCGCGACGACCGCGAGGGCGGCGCGGCTGGCATTGAAGGCCGCGTCGGTATGCGGGACGGTGTCGGGCAGCAGTCCCCGGGTGTGCGCGGTGGAGGAGCGCTCCTCGGGAATCAGCACGACGGGCCGCAGCGACGGATGTGGTTCCAATCGCACCGCGCGGTAGACGCGAATGTGATGGTCCGCCACGCCATTTGCCTCGGCGGGGCAGTCGGTTTCGGTCCAGGACACCACGATTCCGCCGAGCACGCTGGCGGACGAGTTGTCCGGGTGGCCTTCGAATTCGGCCGCGAGCTGCACCATGACATCATCGCCATAGGCCAGTGCCGCATCGAATTTCGCGGCCAGACCGCGACCGGCGGCGAGACCGCCGACCACCGCCGACGCCGAGGAACCCATCCCCCGCGAATGCGGAATCACGTTGCGGCACAGCACGTCCAGGCCATCCGCCCAGACACCCGCGGCCTGCAGGCCGCGTTCGATGGCACGCACCACGAGATGCGAAGGGCCCCAGGGCACATCGTCCGCGCCCTCACCCTCGACCCGAATGCTCAACCCGGAATCGGTAGTGGTGACCACGATCTCGTCGTACAGCGCCAGAGCGATGCCGAGGGTATCGAATCCCGGACCCAGATTGGCGCTGGACGCCGGAACCCGCACGGTGACGGTGATTCCGGCGGGCAGCGTCCTGGTCATCAATTGACCTTCGCGCGAATTCAATTCAGCCCAGCTCGAGTTCGCGGGCCACGGCGATCGGGTCGACCTGGATCGGCTTGATCTCCGGCATGCCCTTGAGCGCGTTGTCCGGATCCTTGAGGCCATTGCCGGTGACGGTGCAGACCACGGTGAGCCCGGCCTCCATCCAGCCTTCCTTGCGGGCGGCGAGCAGACCGGCGACCGAGGCGGCCGAGGCCGGCTCGACGAAGACACCCTCGGTACCGGCGACCAGGCGGTACGCCTCGAGGATCTCGTCATCGGTGGCCGCGCGGAACGCACCACCGGATTCTTCTTTGGCGGCCATGGCCTGATTCCACGACGCCGGAGCGCCGATCCGAATCGCGGTGGCAATGGTTTCCGGATTCTTCACCGGCGCGCCATTGACCAGCGGGGCGGCACCCGCGGCCTGCACACCGAGCATGCGCGGACGCGAAGCGGTGATGCCGTCGGCGAAGTACTCGCTGTAGCCCTTCCAGTACGCGGTGATATTGCCCGCGTTACCGACCGGGAGCACATGCACATCGGGCGCCTTGCCGAGCACATCCACGATTTCGAAGGCGGCGGTCTTCTGGCCCTCGATACGGAACGGGTTGACCGAGTTCACGAGGCCGACCTCGGGGAATTCCGCGGTGACCTTGCGCGCCAGCTCCAGGCAATCGTCGAAATTGCCCTCGACCTGAATGATCTTGGCGCCCAGCATGACCGCCTGCGCCAGCTTGCCCATGGCGATCTTGCCCTGCGGGATCAGCACCGCGCAGTGCAGGCCCGCGCGGGTGGCGTAGGCGGCGGCGGAGGCCGAGGTATTGCCGGTGGAGGCGCAGAGCACGGCCTTCTTACCGCTGGCCTTGGCCTCGGTCATGGCCATGGTCATACCGCGGTCCTTGAAGGAACCGGTCGGGTTCGCGCCCTCGACCTTGAGGTACACCTCACAGCCGGTGAGCTCCGAGAGGTGCGTGGCGGCGACCAGTGGGGTGCCGCCCTCGAACAGCGTGACCGGCTCCCAGTCGGCGCCGAGCGGGAGTCGATCCCGGTACGCGGCGATCAGACCGGGCCAGGGGGCGTGCACCCTCGCTGTCGTACTCATTCCTCGGTGCCTTCCAATCTCAGAACACTGGTCACGGATGTGACGGAGTCCAGTTCAGCCAACGCGGCAACGGTATCTGCCAGGTCCGATTCCCGCGCGTGGTGGGTCACCACGACCAGGCGAGCGCCCGCGTCGTGACCTTCCTGGCGGACCGTCGAAATGCTGACCCCATGCTTGGCGAATTCGCCCGCGACCGCCTGCAACACGCCGGTGCGGTCTGCGACCTGCATATTCACGTGGTAGCGGGTGGGGGTGTCACCGATCGAGGCGATCGGCAGCTCAGCATAAACCGATTCGCCCGGCGCACGGCCACCGTAGAACTTGTTGCGTGCCGCCATCACCAGATCGCCCATGACGGCCGAGGCGGTCGGCGCGCCACCGGCGCCCTGCCCGTAGAACATCAGGCGGCCGGAGTTCTCGGCCTCCACCACAACGGCATTGAACGCACCGCTGACCGAGGCCAAGGGGTGTTTGCGCGGAATGAGCGCCGGGTAGACGCGCACGGAGATGGACTCCTTGCCGCCTTCGTCGGTGACGCGCTCGGCCATGGCGAGCAGTTTGACGGTGCAGCCGACGGCGGCGGCGGTTTCCAGATCCTCGGCGGTGATCTTGGAGATGCCCTCACGGTAGACATCGGCCGAGGTCACGCGGGTGTGGAAGGCGACCGAGGCGAGAATCGCTGCCTTGGCGGCGGCGTCGTAGCCCTCGACATCGGCGGTCGGGTCGGCCTCGGCGTAGCCCAGGCGGGTGGCCTCGGCCAGCACGTCGGCGTAGGCGGCACCGGTCTCGGCCATGGCCGAGAGGATGAAGTTGGTGGTGCCGTTGACGATTCCGACCACACGGTTCACCCGGTCGCCGGAGAGCGACTGGATGAGCGGGCGCACAACGGGAATCGCACCGGCGACGGCGGCCTCGAAGTACAGGTCGGCGCGGTGCGCCTCGGCGGCCGAGGCGAGTTCACCGGTGTGGTCGGCGAGCAGCGCCTTATTGGCGGTGACCACGGACTTGCCGGCTTCCAGAGCGGTCTTGATGAGTTTGCGGGCCGGATCGATGCCACCCATGACCTCGACCACGATGTCCACATCGTCGCGGGCGACGAGTGCTTCGGCGTCGGTGGTGAGCAGCTCGGCCGGGATACCGCGGTCCTTGCTCAGATCGCGCACCGAGACACCGCGCAGTACGACGGGCGCGCCGACGCGATTGCAGAGGTCCTCGGCCTGGTTGCGAATGATGCGAACCACTTCGGTGCCGACCGTGCCCATCCCCAGGACCGCGATCCCGATGGGATGATCCGATCCCCACACGCCGGTCTTGGCTGCAGTGTCCTTTTCACGGCTTGCCGTGGTGGTCATGCCTTCACCTCCAAGCTGAGTAGGTCCTCCACCGTCTCGCGACGAAGGATCAAGCGCGCCTTACCGTCTCGCACCGCGACCACGGCGGGCCGGGTGAGCATGTTGTAACGGCTCGACATCGAGTAGCAGTACGCGCCGGTCGCCGCCACCGCGACCAGATCACCCGGGCCGACATCGGCCGGGAGCCAGGTATCGCGAATGACGATATCCCCACTCTCGCAATGCTTTCCGACCACCCGAGCGACCACCGGAGCGGCATCGCTGGAGCGCGACACCAGGCGGCAATCGTATTCGGCCTGGTACAGCGCGGGCCGGATATTGTCACTCATACCACCGTCGATGCTGACATAGCGGCGGCGAGCGCCCGCGTCCAGCACCACATCCTTGGTGGTGCCGACCTCGTACAGGGTGACGGTGCCCGGTCCGGCGATGGCGCGGCCCGGCTCGACCGCGATCTGCGGCTTGGGCAGTCCGATCTGCGCCGCCTCGGCCGCGACCAGATCGCAGACCTTCGCGGCGAACTCGTCCAGCGGCGGCGGATCGTCACTCGCCAGGTACGAAATACCAAGGCCGCCACCGAGATCCAGCGTCGCCATGTGTGCGGTGCGTTCCACCCCGAACTTGTCGATGACATCGTGCAGCAGGCGCAGCATGCGGCGCGCGGCCACCTCGAAACCGTCGATCTCGAAGATCTGCGAGCCGATATGGCTGTGCAGACCGACCAGCTTCAGATTGTCGGATTCGAAGACCCGGGCAATGGCCTCCATGGCATCGCCGCTGGCGATGGAGAAGCCGAACTTCTGATCCTCGTGCGCGGTGGAGATGTACTCGTGGGTGTGCGCCTCCACGCCCACGGTGACCCGCACCAGCACCTCGACGACCTTGCCGGCACTCTTGGCGACGGCCTCCAGGCGCTCGATCTCGATGAGCGAATCGAGCACGATGTGGCCGACGCCCCGCGCGACCGCGAGCTCCAGCTCCGGAACCGATTTGTTGTTGCCGTGCAAGGCGATTCGCTCGGCCGGGAAGCCCGCGTGCAGTGCTACGGCGAGCTCGCCGCCGGAGCACACATCCAGGTGCAGGCCCTCATCGCGGATCCAGCGGGCGATCTCGGCGGAGAGGAAAGCCTTGGAGGCGTAGTGAACTCGCGCGTCCGGACCGAAGGCGCGCACCATATCGCGGCAGCGCGAACGGAAGTCGTCCTCGTCGATGACGAAGAGCGGGGTGCCGTACTCGGCGGCCAGCTCGTGCACCGGCACACCGGCCAGGTGTACGACGCCGTCGGCATCGCGAGAGGCGTTGCGCGGCCACACATTCGCGGGCAGCTCGATCATCTGCGCCGAATTCTCCGGCCGCTCGGGCAGATTCTGCGCGGGCGGGATATCCGCGTGACGGGGACCGGCGGGGTGGGCACTCATCTACATACGCTCCGGGGCAGTGACGCCGAGCAGGCCGAGGCCGTTGGCGAGGACCTGACGGGTGGCTTTGACCAGCTCGAGGCGAGCGGCATTACGGGGAGTGACGGGCTCGTCTCCCATGGGGAGCACCCGCATCTCCTTATCGGACTGGAACGGGTGGTACACGCCCGCAAGCTCTTCCAGGTAGCGCACTACCCGGTGCGGTTCGCGCATCTCGGCGGCGGTGGACAGCACGCGCGGGTATTCGCCGAGCGTACGGATGAGCGCGCCTTCGCGATCGGCGGTCATCGCGCTGAAATCCGGTGCGACCGAGGCGAAATCGAAGGCGGCGGAGTTGCCGATGATGTTGTTGGTGCGCGCGTGCGCGTATTGCACGTAGTACAGCGGGTTTTCGGTGTCCTGCTTGGTCCACAGGTCCAGATCGATATCGATGCTGGAGTTCACAGAGGAGCGCACCAGCGAGTAGCGCGCGGCATCCACGCCGATCGCCTCGACCAGATCGTCGAGGGTGACCACGGTGCCCGCGCGCTTCGACATGCGTACTGCCACATCGCCGGCGAGCAGATTCACCATCTGGCCGATGAGCACCTCGACGGTGTCCGGGTTGTCGCCGAACGCGGCGGCGGCGGCCTTCAGCCGGCCGATGTAGCCGTGATGATCCGCGCCGAGCATGTAGATGCAGAGATCGAATCCGCGCGAGCGCTTGTTCTGGAAGTACGCGATATCGCCGCCGATGTACGCCGAATTACCGTCGCTTTTAATAACGACGCGGTCCTTGTCATCGCCGTACTCGGTGGAGGCGATCCACCACGCGCCGTCCTTCTCGTACAGCTTGCCCGAGTCCTTGAGCGTCTGGATGGCCTGCTCGACCGCGCCGGAGGCGAACAGCGAACTCTCGTTGAAGTACACGTCGAAGTCGACGCCGAAGTCGTGCAGGTTCTGCTTGATCTGCGCGAACATCAGCTCGACGCCTTCGCGGCGGAACAGTTCGTGCCGTTCGCCCTCGGGCAGGTCGGCGGCACCCGGGTTCGCGGCGACGAGGGTGTCGGCGATCTCCTTGATGTACGCGCCGCCGTAGCCGTCCTCCGGGGTCGGCTGACCGGTGGCCGCGGCGACCAGGGAGTTGGCGAAGCGGTCGATCTGCGCGCCATGGTCATTGAAGTAGTACTCGCGGGTGACCTCCGCGCCCTGCGCGGACAGAATGCGGCCGAGCGCGTCACCGACGGCGGCCCAGCGGGTGCCGCCGAGGTGAATGGGTCCGGTCGGGTTGGCGGAGACGAACTCCAGGTTGATCTTCGTCCCGGCCAGCGCGTCGCCGGTGCCGTAGTTCGCGCCCGCGGTGAGGATGTTCTCCACGATCGCGCCCTGCGCGGCTTTGGCGAGGCGGATGTTCAGGAAGCCCGGTCCGGCGACCTCGGCGACCTCGATACCCTCGGCCTCACCGAGCGCGGCGGCGAGCAGATTCGCAAAGTCGCGCGGGTTCATTCCAGCCCGCTTGCCTACCTGCATGGCCACATTCGTGGCATAGTCACCGTGCTCGGGGTTACGGGGACGCTCCACCTTGACCTCGTCGGGCAGGACCGAAGGGTCGGATCCACGTTCGACAAGTACCTTCGCCGCGGTTGCGCGAAGGAGATCTGCAAGGTCAGCTGGAGTCACGAGTCACTATCCTATGGTCTGAGCAGGTGTACGCCGCGCGCGGGCACCTCACGGGCAGGCGCCCACCAAACGATGCGGCCGCATCGCTTGATTGTCCGAACACGTCGAAGAGAGCACAACTAGTTATGCCGAGCAGGACCAGTGCCAAGTCGGCCAAGGCTATTAAAGCCGCGGGCAAAACGTCCGGTTCCTACCGCAAGGGCGGATCCGGGGGCAAGCTGCCCGTGAAGCGGAACATTCCGTGGATGACCATTGCCGCGGTGGTGGCCGTCCTGGCGCTGATCGGCGGAATCGCCGCATTCCTGGTGCCGAAGTACAACGCCAAGGAGGAGATCAAGAATCCCTCCGCGTATATCGACGGCGTGGTGAAGAAGGATTACCCGGCCGGTCTGCACGTGGCCTCGACGCAGCGCGTGGCCTATGACCAGGCGCCGCCGTTCGGTGGCCCGCATGATGGTTCGTGGGCGGCGTGCATGGGCAATGTGTATGCCAAGGCGATTCGCTCGGAGAATGCCGTGCATTCGCTGGAGCACGGCGCGGTGTGGATCACCTATAACCCGGACAAGGTCGATGCCGCGACCATCGACACCTTGAAGAAGAAGGTCGACGGCCAGCAGTACATGCTGATGTCGCCGTACCCGGGCCTGGATACACCGATCTCGTTGCAGGCGTGGGGACATCAGCTCAAGCTGCAGAGTGTCACCGATGCCCGGCTGGACCGGTTCATCAAGGACCTGCGCCTGAACTCGAACACCTACCCCGAGGTCGGTGCGAGCTGCGCGAACCCGACCTTCGATACCGCGAACCCGCCGCCGTTCGATCCGTCCAAGCCGGGCCCGGACGCGGTGCCGCTGGACGGTAAGGGCCTGACCAAGGACACCACCGAACTGGGTGGCGCGGGCCAGAGTCCGGGCGGTATCCCGAATCTTCCGGGTGGTATCCCGGGTATGCCCGGTGGGCTGCAGTCGCTGCCCGGTGGTGACGCGACCGGCAGCATTCCGACGCTGCCCGGCGGTATCCCGGCCATTCCCGCCCCGACCGACGAGCCGCAGCCGGAGCAGCCGGCTCCGACGCAGTAATGCCACCGTTCTTGTCGCACGCGAACGAGCCCGGCGATTCCGAGGCAGCCGATCCGGTGGAGGCGACCGGCCGTAGTCAGCGTCCCGCGCTGATCGTGCTCGGTGTAATCGCCGTGCTGCTGGTCGGTTTCGCCGCGGGTCTGCTGGTGGGTAAGCCGCTGCATGATTCGACGCAGCAGCCGAGCGCGGTGGATATCGGCTTCAGCCAGGACATGTCGGTGCATCACGCCCAGGCGGTCGAGATGTCCGCGCTGGCATTGAGTGGTTCGACCGATCCCGCGGTGAAGCGCCTGGCCTATGACATCCTCACCACGCAGCAGAATCAGGCGGGCCGCATGCAGGCCTGGCTGCAACTCTGGAATGAGCCGCTGCTGCCCACCGGCGGTTATATGGGCTGGATGACGGATATGTCGTCGCATCATCACAGCGGCACCGCCGAACATTCGGGTCCGGTTTCGGTCATGCCCGGTATGGCCTCCACCGACGAACTCGCCGCCCTGCGCCTGGCCACCGGCCCCGCGCTGGACACCATGTTCCTGCAGTTGATGCTCCGCCATCATCAGGGCGGTATGCCCATGATCGAGTACGCCGCTCAGCGCGCCGAGGTCGATGTGGTCCGTTCACTGGCCGAATCCATGGCCAAAACCCAATCCAGCGAAGCCCAACTGATGACCCAAATGCTCACCGAGCGCCACGCGACCCCCCTCCCCCTCAACTGACGTAATGGCCCGGGCGCCTCAAAACGCCCGGTCCACCCACCTTTTTGGCGCAACGCAGGCAATGCGATACGCTTTCCCAGCCCACTCGGAAAGTCGAGAAGTCCGAGCGGGTCCACCCCCGCCCTCGTAGCTCAGGGGATAGAGCGTCTGCCTCCGGAGCAGAAGGCCGCAGGTTCGAATCCTGCCGAGGGCACCGGAAAGTAAGGCCCCGAACGGCATTCGCCGATCGGGGCCTTACTCGTTCCGCGGCCGAATCCGCCCGTCCGGGCAAATCTGTTGGGGGCCTGTGCAATTGGCCGTGGCTTCGATCGGTTGGGCTGTGCCGCTCGGTAAACTGGCGGGGCCGGGGCGAGAGACGCTGCGACGGGTTCGATCCGCCACGCTCGCTTACGGCTTGCACATCAAGGGCGTCTCCGATCTGAGGAGACGTATCGTGGACAACTCGGTGACGACGTGGGGTGTCGGTGACTACCCGCTGATGGCCGGGCAGCTCCGGCCCGCGGCCGTGGCCGCTGTCGACGCGGCCGCCATCACATCGGGTGATCGGGTGATCGATGTGGCGACCGGCACCGGTAATGCGGCTTTGCTGGCGGCGGAGCGCGGCGCGAAGGTGGTGGGCATCGATTTCGAGCCGGAGCTGTTGCGGCTCGCAGGTGAGCGAAGCCGAAGTGCGGCAATCGAAGTCGAATGGGTGCCGGGAGAGGTGGGAGACCTGCCGGTTCCGGATCGCTCCGCCGATGTCGTGCTGTCCGTGTTCGGTGTCATGTACGCGACCGATCATTCGGTCGCCGCCCGCGAGCTCGCGCGGGTCGCCGCTCCCGGCGCCAGGGTTGTACTCGCCTCGTGGATACCCGGCAGCACGATGCCCGCGATGGGGCAGGTCCTGAGCGATTATCTGCCGCCACCACCCGCGAGCAGCGGCCCGCCCAGTCGCTGGGGTGATCCCGCCGCACTGGCCGACCTCCTCGAACCGCATCGGCTGTGGCTCACCGCCACCACGCCCGAGCGGATTACGCTGTGTTTCTCCTCTTCCGGCGAGGCTGCCGATTTCCTGGTGCGCACGGCGGGTCACATCGTGAGCGAGCGGGATCGGTTGACCGCGGCGGGCCGGTGGGACGAATTGCACCGGGAGCTATGCCGATTCGTCGAGCAACGGGCCGAGCCCGGCCTCGACGGCCTCCGGCTGCCACTCGATTACCTGCTGGCTTCGGCGGTCAAGGCGCTGGACTGACTGGTCAGGCCGTCCAGAGAGGCGAAGCTGACACTCGCTGGGGTGTGTTGCCTTGCGGCCGAATATCCGGACAGACCGGTATCTTTTGGGAATGTCGGACATCCAGGAGGGGTGCGGAGACCTACCGCAGAGGCGACATGTGTGGCGAACCCGACTGATCACGGGCGCGGCGCTGGCGGGGCTGGCCGGAACGTTGATAGCGGGCGCGCCCGGACAGGCCACGCCGGTGCTGCCCGATCCGATCGCGGATGAAGCGGCCGAAGTGGCGGCCTTCTATACCCCACCGGCGGATCGGGTGGATGGCACGCACGGATCGGTGATCCAGTTGCGGCCGATCAATGGGGATCCGGGCGTGGCCGGCGCCCGAAACTACCTGGTGCTGTACCGATCCGTGGATATGCGGGGGAATCCGGTGGCGGTATCGGGAACCTTGGCCGTGCCGGATTGGGATGCCCCGCCGGGTGGGTGGCCGCTGATTTCGTGGGCGCACGGCACCACCGGGGTGGCCGACACCTGCGCCCCCTCGAAGGACACCTCCGCGGAATTCCCGGCGCACGATTACACCTCGCTGGTGCGAAAGGTGCAGGCGCAGTGGATCGCCGCCGGATACGCCATCGCGCAGACCGACTATCAGGGCTTGGGTACGCCCGGCCCGCACGGCTATCTGATCGGGCCGGCGGAGCAGCGCGCGGTCACCGATATGGCAAGGGCCGCAAGGGAAGTGGATCCGGAGATCGGCACCCGCTGGGTGGCGATGGGGCATTCCCAGGGCGGCCAGGCGGCGGTGTTCTCCGATGCGCAGGCACAGCAGTGGGCGCCGGAGTTGCAGCTGCTGGGGGCGGTGGCGCTGGCTCCGGCTTCACACCAGGGCATCGGATTGCAGGCTTCGCATATGGCGACGGCGATCGGTGTCTCGAATGTCCTGACCCCGGTCCTCGGTGGCTCGACTTCGTTCCTGCCCTTGATCATTCGTGGTGCGCAGACGGTCGCCGATATCGATCCGACCCGCTTCCTCACCCCGCGAACGGCGTCCATGGTGTCGCTGGCCGACTCCGGATGCATTGCGCAGCTACGTGATTCGCAGGAGTGGGGCGGCATTCCGGCGAATGAGGTCTTCTCCCCCACCGGCGATATGAGCGCCCTCACCCGCGTCCTGAATGAAAACGACCCCAGCACACTGACTTTCACGCAGCCGCTGTTGGTGCTGCAGGGTCGCGCGGATACCACGGTCCCCGCGCTCGCCACCGATGCCATGGTGGTGCAGCAGCGGACGGCCGGTCAGCCGGTGCAATATCGCACCTACCCCGGGGTGGATCATCGGGGCGTATTGGAGGCGTCCTACACGGACGCGCTGAACTGGGTGGACGGCCGCTTCGGCAGGTGACCGGGCGGCCGCAGCCGGTACAGCAGCGCCAGACCGGCGACACAGCCGAGGCTGATCGCCACCGAAACCCAGCCGGGTACAGCCGATGTCACGCCCGTCGGATCCCGGTACCAGCGCGGCGAATACGCGACCCGCGCGAAGCTGCTGCCGCGCAAGGCGACCACGAGACATGGCACCAGTAGCATCGCGAGGGCCACGACGGTGCTCACCGCCGACCGTGAATCCGCCGCGTCCGCGAAGCAGTAGCCCAGCAGCGCACCCACCGCGGCGATGCCGAGTAGCGGAACAATCGCATCGGCGCGTCCCAGCCCAGCGGTGAACGCGGCGAAGACGCCGAGCGCCGCCGAACCGAACAGCCCGATCAGCGGTGAGCCCCATTTGCGCCCGGCGTAGTAGCCCGCCACCACCGCGAACAGCGGCAGCGGCGCACTCCAGTCGGGACGCGGAACGGCGATGATGGCGCTGCCGGAATTGGCCACGGCCACCGCCGTGAGCACCACCGCGCCATCGCGCCCCGGCAGCAGCAGGGCCGCGAGCGCCGCGACGGCCACCATGCCCGCCGCGACCAGCGTGATCTCCATCGGCGTCGCGGAACGTTTGACCAACCACTCGGTCGATACCGCTGTCGAGCCGACCAGGAACAGCGCGGAAAGGATCGGGCCGATGGGCAGGTCCCCGCCGTCAGCTTCCTCCGATTTCGGTTCCGCGCGTTGGATAACCGCGCCCGCGGCCAGAGCCGGCACCGCGAGCGCCACCATCCAGAGCGGCGGAGTCCCGCTCGCCGCCCATTCGACGAGTGAACCGGCGGATCCGCTCGAGGTGGGTAGTGAGGTGAGGTCACCGATCAGAATGCTGGACAGTGCGCCGATGAGAAACGCGGGGGTGGCGATGGGCCTGCCGAAGACCGCGACGGCCAGGGCACCGAGCAGAATGCCGCCGAAGATCGAGTCGACGTAATTGACGGTGACGAGCGATTCGGTGAGCGCGTCGTTCAGACTCCACACGTGATCGGCGAGCAGAATCACGGCACTGCCGAAGGCGGCGATCCAGGCGGTGCGCCGGCCCAGCGCCACCGCGAGCGCCGCGGCGATTACCGCGAACATCGCGCCGGCGGCGGCCGCGCGCGGCATATTCAGGATCAGGAGATCGAGCTTCAGCGGCCCTTGATCGGCCCAAGCCAGATCGAGCGGGGCCATCAGCAACAACCCGGCGATCACAGCGCCCAGGAATGCCGAGGTGGCCTCGACAACTCCCGTATACCGACGAATATCAGGCATCGCAGTCACGCCTACGGGTTGCACCAACGCGAACTTCGCGCCCATCTCGTCACCCTTTCACCGGTGATCGAACGCTTCTCGCGCTTCGGTAGAACGAACAGCTAACTGTTTGCGAGATTAACAGCAAATGAGCATGTAGGTCAGGGCAGTGACTTTGCCCATGACCCGGCTCGGTGCGCACCCGTCGGTGACCGGCCGGATTGTTGCGAAGGACCGAATTCGCTAGGCGCAGCGGAAACGGAAGGTGGCGATCGGGGTGATTCCGGGGACCGCGGACACCTGCTGGGCGGGATCGCCGTCGAGGGCGCACCCGGACGGGGTGGCGACCTGGACGCGGTAGCAGCCGGAGCCGCCGATATAGGTGGCACTGCCGTCGATACCGGTGGTGACGGTCGCGGCGGCCGCTCCACCCGCGCACGGGGTGACATCGGCGGTGACGCCCGCGATCGGGAACTGTTCGACGCCGTACACGGTCTGTACCTTCACCGCGGAGTCCCCGGCGGGCGGCTGAGCCGAGGCCGGCGGGGCCATGACGGTTGCCGCGCCGATGACGGACATGACGAACAGCGTGCTGCGCACCGGGACTCCTTCGGTCGAACCGGGGCAATTCGCCCCCGCGTCAATATAAGTGGTCCGACCGCGCCCCGGGGGCCAGCGCGCCCGAGGGCACGTGGTGCTGTCACATTCGCGCCGTGCCGGTGGTCATAGTCCCGACCGTTCGATCTCGCCCCTTGGGCGGCAACACTTGTCGAGGACAGATCATGGCCACACTGCTGCGCACCCCCGTGAGTACGCTGCTCACCACCGATAACCGAGCCCGCGCCATCACCTATTGAGTGCACGACGATTCAGACGGCGAGAGCATCCCGTGCGGTGACCGTGCGGGGTACTCCATTGTTCAGTACGGCAGCGGCCGCGCACTGCTCGGAGGTGAATGCCACTGCGGCACCGAGGACTTCGAGTTCGACCCGATCCCCCACCGTCGGCGCGGCCACGCTGACGCGGCGCACCTGAATGGGTTCGGCCCGCCCGTCCAGGGCCAGGGTGAGCATGACGTCCGCGCCCCGGAATTCGACCCCGCGCACGGTGGCGCAGCCCGGATCGCCAAGCGAAACCACGTGCGCCACAAGCTGTTCCGGTCGCATCATGACGGTCGCAGCGCCCGCCGGGGCATCGGCCTGGACCGGAATACGACCCAAAGCCGTTTCGGCGGAATCGGCCCGCAGGATCGCGTCCAGCAGCACGGTGTCGCCGAGGAATCCGGCGGTGAACAGATCGGCAGGTGCCGCGTAAACCTGTTCGGGCGTACCGACCTGGGTGAATCGGCCGGTGCACATGACCGCGACCTGATCGGCGAAGGACAGCGCCTCCTCCTGATCGTGTGTGACCAGAATGCTGGTCATTCCCGCCGCGCGCAGCGTATCGGCCACGGCTTGCCTGGTGGCGGCGCGCAATCCGGTATCGAGGGCGCTGAACGGCTCGTCCAGCAGCATGAGATCGGGTTTGCGTGCCATGGCCCGTGCCAGCGCCACTCGTTGCTGCTGTCCGCCGGAGAGCTGGTGGGGCCGCCGATCCGCGTAATCGGCTCCGAGTGAGACCATTTCGAGCAGTTCACGCACCTGTGCCCGGTGTCGCCGCCGGCCGCCCAGTCCGCCGTCGAGTCCGTAGGCGATGTTCTGTCCTACTGTCAGATGTGGGAAGAGCGCACCGTCCTGCGCCACGTAGCCGATCTTGCGCCGGTGCGGTGGTAGCGAGAACCCGTCCCGGGTAACGACTTCCGATCCGACGGTGACCGCCCCGGAGTCCGGGTTCTCGAACCCGGCGATGACCCGCAGCAGCGTGGTCTTACCGCAGCCGGAGGAGCCGACCACCGCGGTGGCGCTGCCGTCGGGGACCTCGAGCCGGATGCCGTCCAGCACTCGGGTCGCCCCGAAGGTCTTGCACACGTTCTCGACGACAAGACGACTCATAGCCCGGCCGCCTTCCTGGATTGAGTGAACAGCAGATATGTGACCGGCACCGCCGCGATGATCATGATCAGCGCATAGGGTGCGGCCGCCTCGTAGTCCAGTTCGCTCGAGAGCGACCAGAACCGCATGGCCAGGGTGCGAGTTCCATTGGGAGCCAACAGCAGCGTGGCGGTCAGCTCGGTGGCCACGGCGACGAATACCATGGCCGCCGCCGAGGCCGCGGCCGGCGCGGTGAGCCGCAGTGTGACGCGCAGGAAGGTGACGGTCCGGGATTTCCCGAGCGCCTGCGATATCTCCTCCAGGCCCACCGGCACCTGGGCGAGTCCGGCCCGCACGCCGACCAGGGCGCGCGGCAGGAACATGAGCGTGTAGGCGGCCAGTACGGTGGCGGCCGTCTGATAGAGCGCGGGCAGCCAGCGAATGCTCACCGTCACCAGCGCCAGCGCGATCACAATGCCGGGCAGCGAACTGGTGATGTAGTTGCAGCCCTCGATGATTCGGGCGAAGCGGGAGGTGGAGCGCACCGCGATCCAGGCGACCGGGAAGGCGCACAGCGTGGTGATGACGGCGGCGGTGGCGGCCAATCCGACTGTCTGGCCCAGGGATTCACCGATATCGGCCATATCCCAGACCTTCGAGCCGCCGAGTCGCAGCCAGCGGAGAATGGTCCACAGCGGTACCCCGAGCGCGATCACCAGGGCGACCGCCAGCAGCAGGAATACTGGAATCCTGTTGAAGCCCAGGCGAACCCGGACGGCGGCACGCGGTACGCCGCTGCCGATGCGGGCGTAGCGGGCATTGCCGCGCGCGGCGGCCTCACCCGCCAGCAGCACCAGGCACAGCACCACCAGTACACCGGCGAGGGTGCTGCCCGCGGCTCCCGCGAAGCTCGATTGGTACTGCTCGAAGATAGCGGTGGTGAAGGTGGGGAACCGGATCATGGCGAACGCGCCGTATTCGGCGAGCAGGTGCAGCGAGATCAACAGTCCGCCACCGAGAATGGCCAATCGCAACTGCGGCAGCACGATTCGCACGAAGACCGCGAAGGGCCCGGAGCCGAGCGCCCGCGCGGACTCCTCCACGGCCGGATCCAACCGCCGCAGTGTGGCGGCGGCGGGCAGGTACACCAGCGGAAAATACGAGACGGTGGCGATGAGCACGCCCGCCCACAATCCGTGCAGCGAGGGGAAGGCGCTCACCCAGCCGTAGCTGTTCACGAAGGCGGGAACGGCGAGCGGGGCCGCGAAGATCGGCCCCCACCAGGCGGTGCCCGGTACGTCGGTGCGCTCCACGATCCAGGCCAGTGCGATGCCGAGCACCAGGCAGACCGGCACCGTGATGACCACCAAACTCACTGTGTTGCGCAGCAATTCACCGACCCGGGGCCGAAAGACCAGCTGTGCGGTCTCATGGAATCCGGTGCTGAAGAGCGTGGACACGATATAGCCCAACGGCACGAACGTCGCGGCTACCAGAAGTAGCGCGACGATCGTGACGAGCAGCCCGGGCCGGATGGCCCGGGTGGCGACAGCGGTCCGGACAGCCATGATTTAGAGCAGGCCCGCCTCGGTCATGAGCTGGGTGACCTTCTTGGCGTCCAGCTTGCTCGGATCGACCTTCGGCGCGTCGAGGGTGGCCAGCGGCGGCAGCGCCGGGTTGGCGGCGACGGTGGCCGAGACCGGGTACTCCATCGAGTCGCCGTCGCGCAGTACGGCCTGCCCCTTCTCCGAGGCGATGAAGGCGAGGAACTTCTGCGCGTTCTCCTGCTTCTTGCTCGACTTCAGCACGCCGCCACCGGAAATGGAGACGAAGGCGCCCGGGTCCTGGTTCTTGAAGTAGTACAGCTTGGTGTTGTTGCTGTTCTCCTTGGTATTGGCCTGATCGCGGTACCAGTAGTAGTGGTAGATCACGCCGCCGTCGAACTGGCCGGAGTTGACGCCCTTCATGGTCGTCACATTGTTCTGCGAGGCGATGGCATTCTCTTTCATGCCCTTGAGCCACGCCTTGGTGACGTCCTCACCCTTCAGTGCGAGCAGCCCGGCCACAATGGCCTGGAAATCGGCACCGGAGACGCCGGCGCTCCAGCGGCCCTTCCACTGCGGCTGCTGCAGATCGAGCAGCGAGTGCGGCAGCTGATCGGCGGGGAGCTTGCCGGTGTTGTAGACGAAAACGGTTGAGCGGGCGGCGATTCCGGTCCACTTACCGGTGGAGGGACGGAACTGCTCGGGCACCTGCGCGAGGGTGTCGGCGTTCACGTCGGCGAAAAGTCCGGCATTCTCGACCAGCGCCATGGCCGGGGAGTTCTCGGTGAGGAAGACGTCGGCGGGCGAGTTCTTGCCCTCGGCGACGAGCTGGTTGCCCAGGTCGGTGTCGCCGCCCTGGCGCATGGTCACCTTGATGCCGGTTTCCTTGGTGAAGGCCTCGGCCCACTCCTTGGTCAACGACTCGTGCTGGGCGTTGTAGACCAGGATCTCGTTGTCGTCCTTGGACGAATTGGAGCATCCCGTCGCCGCGAGCAGGGTGATCGCGGCTACCGCGCCGGACACCAGTTTCCATCGAGCCGCTGCCATGACCGTCCTTTCGACATGCCAATCCCCATTCCTGAGGTTTGGCTAACCAACCTACCGCCTCACCGGCCGGACAGGTCCGGCACCCCACCGAATTGCAACCGTTTTGCCGTAGTCTGCGGACATTCAGTGGTGGACCGATCGAAGGAACTCGATGACCCTGCCGCCCGGCGGAGAACCGTACAGCGCCGCAACGGACGACCAGCAAGCTTTTGGCAAATCTCGTGGGGGAGGTCGCAAACCACTACTCGTCGGGCTGGCCGTGGCAGCGGTCGTCGTAGTAGGTGGCGGTATAGCGACGGCGGTCTCGCTCTCCGGCAAGGATTCTCCCAGCGACAGTCAGCGCATCGACTCCGCCATTCACGACTTCTACGGCACCCTGTCGAGCAAGGGTCCGGCGGTCGCGGTCACCAAGGCGTGCACCGCGGACCGCGCGGAGTACGACGCGCTCCCGGCCTCCCAGAAGGCCGCGGCCGAACAGGGCAGGATGGAAATCCGCATAGTCGGCGTCGACCAGATCACCGTCACCGGCGACCGCGCCACCGCCAAAATGGTAGGCGCGCTTTCCGTTCCGGGATCCGATGACAAGACCACCACGGCCACCGAGCATCTCCGCAAGGAAGAGGGCGCATGGAAGGTGTGTTCGACCGACGGCAGGTGATCCGGTCATGAGTTGCTGCGGGCCGAATCGGCGGCGCGTACTCGGCGCGTTCGCGGCGGCGGCGCTGTTACCGCTGGCACGGCCGGTTTCGGTGCGCGCCCAGGTAGGTTCGGTGGTGGCGACGGATCTGGAGGTTGTCACGATCACCGAGCAGTCGGCGGTGCTCACCTGGACCACGTTGGGGCCGAACGAGAATGGCGATCCGGTGCCGGTCGAGACCGACACCGAGGTGTGGCTGGGTCCGGTCGACGGTGCGCTACGACAGGTGTTCGCCGACGCCGAGCCGACGGCCTTCCACTATGCCGACGTCACCGGCCTGGAACCCGGACGGCGCTATCGATTCGAGGCGCGGTCGTTCGGCGTTCCGGCCACACCGGCGTTGAATGTGGCTACCCGACTACCGAATACGCCGGAGGCGACCGGCGAGTTCACCACCGCGGTGCCACCGCCAGGCCGTTTACTGCGGACCATCGCACTCGCCAATGATGTGCACTACGGCGAGGAGATCAGCGGGCTCATCACGGCCGGCCTGCCGCCGGGCGTGCGCCAAGAGCCCGGTCTCGCACCGTATCCCGAGGTCATGCTGGCCGCGATCCTGGATGATCTGCATTGCCCGGATCGTGCGGCCGACCATCTGCTGATCGCCGGAGATCTCACCGCCGAGGCCACACCCGACCAGGTCGCAGGCGTGCATCAGCACCTGGCTTCCTGGGGTACGGCGGACCGAGATTGGTTCGCGTGCAGGGGAAATCACGATCGCCCACATCTCGGCAGCGACTACGCGAGCTGCGAGGCATATCTGGACCACTTCGACTGCTGGGGCGAATCCTTCACCCCGCGACAGCGATTGGGTGAATTCGAGGTGGGCGAATTACGCCTGCTGGCCCTGGACACCACCGAGCTCGACAGCGCCGGCGGCACCATCGACCACGCGCAATTCGATCGCCTGCGCGAAGTGCTGCTGGCCGACCCGGATCGCCCCACCCTGGTCTTCAGCCACCATCCGGTTACCACCGAATCCGGCTGGTCCAATCTCGCGGGACCGGGTTTCATCCTCAATGCCGCGAATTCGGCCGAACTGCAAGCCCTTTACCGATCGGCACCGGGTGTTTTCCTGCATCACTCCGGACATACCCACCGAAACCGCCGCACCCGACCGGATCTCGCCATACCGGTCGAGTTCCTGGAGGTGGCCGCGGCCAAGGAATACCCCGGCGGCTACTCCCTGCTGCGAATCTACGAGGGCGGCTACACCGTCAATTTCCACAAGACTCGCACCGCGAACGCCCGCCGCTGGAGCGCCCGGTCCCGCGGCGAATACTTCGGGCTGCTCCCCGAATACACCCTGGGTGCAACCGCCGACCGCAATCACACTGTGCTACGCGATTTCTCGGGGCTGGCCCGCGCACAGTAAGGCACAGGCCCCCATGAATTATCATGGGGGCCTGCACATTTGGAGCGAGCGGCGGGAGTCGAACCCGCGTATACGGCTTTGCAGACCGCTACCTGGCCACTCGGTCACACCCGCATCGAAATCAATAATGGCGGGCAGGACGATTCGGGACCAGGGTTCGAATCACGCTGATTTCAATCAGGGTTCGGGTGCGGGCTCCGGGCCGGGCGGCGGCTCGGGCGCGGGTTCCGGGGCGGGCGGGGGCGGCGGCGGGGCGACCCCGGCTTCGGAGTAGGCGTCCGGTCCCGGCGGGTTGGGATCGAACAGCGGCGGGTTGTTGCTGTCGATCATCGGGTTGGAGCAGCTCGCGCCCGGCTCCGGGTAGGTGTACTGGTTCAGCCGCAGCGCGCTGATGAACTGTGCGACACGCGGATCGCGGGCATCGCTGAGCTTCAACTGGTGGCCCCAGGATTGCAGCGAGATCGGAGTGTCCAGCCCCGGATACGGCGACATGAGCATGTAGGGCTTGGCGATCACCTGCCCCTCGAGCACAGCCCGGCCGTCCGCGTCGAGGGTGGCCGGGTTGTAGGCGATCCAGACCGCGCCGTGTTCGAGCGCGTGCACGGCATTCTCATTGCGGATCGCGACGGTGAAGTTCACACCGGTGCAGGGCAGCCAGGATCCGTCGTGTGCGCCACCGAAGGGCGGGGTCTGGGTGTAGGCGACACGCTGGTTGCCCGCGACGTGTACGCCCGCCGGGTAGTCCTTGCGGACCACGCCGTTGATGCGGGTGGAGGGGTCGTGGTCGGCGGCGGTGGGTGCGAATTCGTCGGTGGCGGTGGAGTCGCCACCCGCGTTCTGCGGCCATAGCAGCAGGCCCGCGACACCCGCGGCGATAATGGCGATGACGACTCCGAGCAGCATCGGCTGCCGATTGCGCTTGCGCGGAGCGAACTCTGGGAACGGCACACTGTACGGGCCCCGAGGTGTGGATGGTGTCGGGTCGAACTTCGGGCCGAGCGGGTTGGTCACGTACTGCCTCCTTGTAGCGCAAAGACTACGACACCGAAATGGGGCTCGGTGCGGCGGAATACGGGTGCTTCGCATGCGATGATCGTGGGCATGTCCCGGCCACGTCCTCTGCCCCTGGATCCCATCGAGGAGGCGCATCGCCAGTGGACCGAGCACGGCTGGGGTGAGGTGGCCGATGGGATGGCGGCGGTGACCTCGCTGGTGCGGGCTCAGCAAATCGTGATGGCGCGGGTGGATGAGGCGCTCAAGCCCTCGGGACTGACGTTTTCCCGCTACGAGCTACTGATGTTGTTGAGCTTCAGCAAAACCGGCGCGCTGCCGATGGCGGTGGCCAGTGCGCGTCTGCAGGTGCATCCGACGAGTGTCACCAATACGGTGGATCGGCTGGAAGCGGCGGGGTTGGTGAAGCGGGTGCCACATCCGAGTGACCGGCGCGCGACGCTCATCGAAATCACCGATGCTGGAAGGGAATTGGTCGCCAGGGCGACGACCCAGTTGAACGGTCAGGTGTTCGCGAATGCCGGTCTGGAGCCGGAGCGTTTACAGCTGCTGCTGCAATTGCTGGCGGAATTCCGGCAGACCGCAGGCGACTTCGGCAGTGGCGACTCGCCGACCCGCTGGGCCCCGCAGTAACCATCCAGCATCCGGTCAGCCAATTTCCTGCGTCATAGCCTTGGCATCGGACGGCAAAAGGTTCACCATTGAGGCCATGGTGCTGGTCCTCGGAGTGTCAGCTGGCGTGGCTGGTGCGCGTGCCATGCTCACCCATTCCGACCAGCCGCATCTACCTCCGATCGACCGTTGCCGGGTGCCGCGCCGCACCGGTGGCGGGATCGAGGAGGGGGTTTTCGAAGCCATTCGGCTCATGCGCGGATCCGCTGAGCAGCGTGATGAATTCATTACCGGTATCGCCGTGACCTGCCGCTGTTCGGCGCACGCGGATGCCATTCGCGGGACGGCGGGCCGCAATCGCCTGACCCTGATCGACGAGCCGGTCGCCCAGCTCCGCTATCTGCGATTCACCGGCAAGCTGCCCTCCGAGGGCTCGATTCTCCTATATGACCTGGGCGCTTCGGGTTTGACGCTGACGCAGATCGATTGCCGCACCGATGCGATCCTGGCCAGTAAACGCAGTACTGTCCTGGGCGGTGACGGCCATGACGCCCTACTTCGCTGGTTGCTGGTGCGCGGCGGCGTGACCGTCGATCTGGCCACCAGTCGCCGCTACAAGGAGGCCCTGGCCACCGATCGCGTGATCACCGTCTGTGATCCGATCAACGGTCACCGCGCCGTCATCACCCGCAGCGACTTCGCCGATCTGGTCGCCGCCGGTATTCACCATTCGGCCTCGTTCGTCCGGCAGATGATCGACGAGACCGGCGTACACCCCACCGCGATGGCATTACTGGGCGGCTGCACCCGCAACAAGAGCATCCGCGACGAACTGGAACAGCAGCTCGACCTCCCCCAGATCTATGACCCCGAACCAGAATTCGTCTCCACCCGGGGCGCGGTCCTGCTCGCCGCCGAACGCCCCTCGGCCCGCCGGGTCCGCAGCGTCCGCTTCAACCCCGTCCCCGCATTCCGCGGCGAAGACACCCCCTCCCGCCGCAAACTGGTCGCCGCGATAGCGGTCACCGCCACCCTCGGCGGCACGATCGCGGGCGCGCTCGCCATGAATCACGAGGGCGAGCACACCGACGGAAAACCGCCGACCGTCGAAGTGGTCGGCCCGCCCAAACACTGAATGAAGTACGGCGCCACAGCCTTTGCGCGCACAGCAAGAAAAGGGGTTTGGGGGAAGCCCCCAAACCCCTTTTCCTGGAGCGTGTTTCGGTTACCGGTTGCTGAAGTTGGCGGGGCGCTTTTCGACGAAAGCCGCCATGCCTTCCTTCTGATCCTCGGTGGCGAAGAGGGAGTGGAAGACGCGGCGTTCGAAGCGCAGGCCCTCGGTGAGGGTGGTTTCGAAGGCGCGGTCGACCGCTTCCTTGGCGATCATGACCGACGGAAGGGACATGGACGCAATGGTTTCGGCTACCTCGAGGGCGGTGGCGACCAGGTCGGCGGCGGGGACGATGCGCGAGACCAGGCCCGCGCGCTCGGCCTCCACGGCGTCCATATTGCGGCCGGTGAGGATGAGGTCCATGGCCTTGGCCTTGCCGACGGCGCGGGTGAGGCGCTGCGAGCCGCCCATGCCGGGGATGACGCCGAGCTTGATTTCGGGCTGGCCGAATTTGGCGGTGTCGGCGGCGAGCAGGATGTCGCACATCATGGCGAGTTCGCAGCCGCCGCCGAGGGCGTAGCCGGCGACCGCGGCGATGATCGGCTTGCGGAAGGCGACCAGTCGGTCCCAGCCCGCGAAGTGATCGGTGAGGAACACATCCATGTACGACTTGTCGGACATTTCCTTGATATCCGCGCCCGCCGCGAAGGCGCGCTCGGAGCCGGTCAGTACGACCGCGCCGATCTCATTGTCGTTCTCGAGCTCGTCGAGGGCGGCCGATATATCGGCCAGGACCTGCGAGTTCAGCGCGTTGAGGGCCTTCGGCCGGTTCAGCGTGATGAGGGCGACGCGCCCCTTACGCTCCAGCAGAATCGTCTCGAAGTCACGCCCACCCGCCTCCCGGCCGCCGCCCCCCACGGAATCGCTGCGCGATGCGGTCATCACTGTTCTCCTCCAGATCGCTTACGGATATCGGTGACGATAGCCGAGAAATCCTTGCCCGCTTCGTCCTGGTTGAAGCGGTTGTAGATCTCCGCGGCGAGCAAACCGATCTGTCCGTCGACCCCATTGGCCTGCAAGGCATTCGCGGCCAGGCCGAGGTCCTTGGTCATGAGCGCGGTGGCGAAGCCGGGCTTGTAGTCATTGTTGGCCGGGCTGGTCGGCACCGGTCCGGGAACCGGGCAGTACGAGGTGAGCGCCCAGGACTGGCCCGAAGCCGTCGACACCACGTCGAAGAACTTCTCATTGGTCAGGCCGAGCTTCTCGCCGAGCACGATGGCCTCGGACAACCCGATCATGGAGATGCCCAGGATCATGTTGTTGCAGACCTTGGCGGCCTGGCCGACGCCCGCGCCGCCGCAGTGTACGACCTTGCCGCCCATGACCTCCAGCAGCGGGAGGGCGGCGGCGAAGTCGGCGTCCGCGCCGCCCACCATGAAGGTGAGGGTGCCCGCCGCGGCACCGGCCACGCCACCGGACACGGGTGCGTCCAGGGCCCGATGTCCCGCTGCGACAGCGAGTTCCGCGGCCGACTTGGCATCGTCGACGTCGATGGTCGAGCAGTCGACGAACAGCGTGCCCGGCTTCGCGGCCGCGAGCACGTCGTTGTAGAGGTCGAGCACAATGCGGCCGTTGGGCAGCATGGTGATGACGATCTCCGATTCGGCAACGGCCGCAACGGGTGTCGTGACGACGGTCGCGCCGTCCTGGCGGGCCTGCTCCTGTGCGGCGGGCACGGGATCGAAGGCCAGGACCTCGTACCCGGCCTTCACGAGGTTGGCGGCCATCGGCCCACCCATGTGACCCAGGCCGAGGAATCCGACCTTCTTACCAACGTTCTCAGTGCTCACAGCTCGTCCTTCGGTGTGGCCAAACCCAATTCGCGATCGCCGAGGGCGCCGAAGTAGGCGTCCACATCGGCCTCGGTGACATCCGCGAGCGTCGCGGGCAGCCACTGCGGATTGCGGTCCTTGTCGATGACCTGGGAGCGGATACCTTCCACCAGATCGTGGGTGTTCAGCGAGGCGGCCGAGACCCGGTACTCCTGGTTCAGCACCTCTTCGAGGCTGTCGGCCTTGCGCGCGCCGCGCAGCGACCGCAGCGTGACCTTCAGCGCCACAGGCGATTTCGACAGCACGTCGACGGCGGCCTGAGCAGCCTCGGCGCGCCCGTCGGTCTGCAGCCGGTGCACGATCTCCTCGACGGTGTCCGCGCTGTAGCAGTAGTCGATCCAGTCCCGCTGTGCGATGAACTCCGAAACCGGTGCGGGCTGAGCGAATTTGGCGATGGCATCGTCCGCATCGAGGGTGCGCAGGGCTTCGACGAGCGCCGGAATGTGCTCCACGGGAACGAAAGCGTCGGCGAATCCGGCCGCGATGGCATCACCGGCGGTCATGCGGGCGGTGGTGAGCCCGATATGGGTGCCGATCTCGCCGGGTGCGTGCGAGAGCAGATAGGTGCCGCCGACATCCGGAATGAAGCCGATACCGGTTTCGGGCATGCCGACTTTGGAGCGCTCGGTGACAATGCGATGCGAGGCGTGCCCGGACAGGCCGACGCCGCCACCCATCACAATGCCGTCCATGATGGCCACATACGGCTTCGGGTAGTTCCCGATATAGGCGTTCAGAATGTATTCGTCCCGCCAGAACCGCCCGCTCGGCGAATCGGCCGATGTCCACGGCGAATCACCTTGTGCGACAGCGTTCTTCGCGTCGGTGTGAATGGCGACGATATCGCCGCCCGCGCACAGCCCGCGCTCCCCCGCGCCGGTGAGCAGCACGGTGCGCACCCGATCGTCGGTCTCCCAGGCGCGCAGTGCGTCCAGGATGGACAGCGCCATGGAGTGGTTCAACGCGTTGATGGCCCGGGGCCGGTTCAGCGTGATCAGGCCGAGCCCGTCGCGCTGTTCGATCAGAACCTCGGGTTCGTTCGCCTCGCTCATGCTGCTCCTACCACCGAGCGGGCGACCACGACCCGCATGATTTCGTTTGTGCCTTCCAGAATCTGATGTACGCGCAGGTCGCGGACGATCTTCTCGATTCCGTATTCGGCCAGGTAACCGTAGCCACCGTGCAATTGCAGGGCCTTGTTGGCCACCTCGAATCCGGCGTCGGTGGTGAACCGTTTGGCCATGGCGCAGAGTTCGACCTTGTCGTCGGCGTCGGCGTCCAGGGCGGCGGCCGCGCGCCAGAGCAGGGTGCGGGCGGCCTCCAGGGAGGTGCGCATATCGGCGAGCTCGAATTGCAGTGCGGTGTTGTCCAGCAGTCGCGCACCGAATGCCTTGCGCTGCGCCAGGTACGCCACGGTCTGATCCATGGCCGCTTGCGCACCACCCAGCGAGCAGGCGGCGATATTGAGCCGCCCGCCATTGAGCCCGTTCATGGCGATGCGGAAGCCATTGCCCTCCGCGCCGAGCAGGTTGGCCGCGGGCACCCGGGCCTGGTCGAGAATGACCTGCCGGGTGGGTTGCGCGTTCCAGCCCATCTTGCGCTCGTTCGCGCCGAACGAGAGTCCGGGTGTATCGGCGGGCACGATGAAGGCCGAAATCCCGCGTGCCCCATTGTCACTGGTGCGCGCCATGACCACATACACGTCACTGCTGCCCGCACCGGAGATGAATTGCTTTACGCCGGTGAGCAGATAGTCGTCGCCGTCGCGAACGGCCTTGGTGCTCAAGGCCGCCGCGTCGGAGCCGACACTCGGCTCGGTGAGTGCGTAGCTGGCGAGCAGATCCATGGTGGTCAGCCCCGGCAGCCACCGATTGCGTTGCGCCTCATCGCCGTAACTGTCGATCATCCACGAGGCCATATTGTGGATGGAGATGTACGCGGCGATGGCCGGGCAGCCGGTGGAGAGCTGCTCGAAGATGCGCACCGCATCCAGTCGCCGCAGTGCCGAGCCGCCCACGTCCTCGCGCACGTAGATACCGCCCAGGCCGAGCTGCCCGGCCTTGCGCAACACATCTATCGGAAAGTGTTTGCGCTCATCCCATTCCAGTGCGTTGGGCGCGAGCAGCTCGTCGGCAAAGGAGCGGGCGGTCGCGGTGATCGCCTTCTCGTCCTCGTCGAGTGTGAACATGAAGTCAGTCCATGGTCGGGATGACGAAGGCGTTGCTCTCCTTGAGTCCGGAGGGCCAGCGCTGGGTCACCGTCTTGGTCTTGGTGTAGAAGCGGATCGAGTCCGGGCCGTGCTGGTTGAGATCGCCGAAGCCGGAACGCTTCCAGCCGCCGAAGGTGTGGTACGCGATCGGCACCGGGATCGGGACGTTGATGCCGACCATGCCGACCTGTACGCGCGCGGCGAAGTCGCGGGCGGTGTCACCGTCGCGGGTGAAAATGGCTACGCCGTTACCGTATTCGTGCTCGTTCGGCAGGCGCAGCGCCTCCTCGTAGTCCTTGGCGCGCACGATGGTGAGCACGGGACCGAAGATCTCTTCCTTGTAGATCCGCATCTCCGGGGTGGCGCGGTCGAAAAGCGTTGCGCCGGCGAAGAAGCCGTCCTCACCGCCCTCGACCACCAGGCCGCGGCCGTCGATGACGAGCTCCGCGCCCTCGTCGACACCGATCTGCACGTAATCGTTGACGCGGTCCACGCCGTCCTGGCCGACCAGGGGACCGAAGTCCGCGCCCGGATCGTCGGAGAGGCCGACATTGAGCTTGGCGATGCGCTCGATCAGCTTGTCGCGCAGGCGATCCGCGGTCTCCTCGCCGACCGGCACGGCAATGGAGATGGCCATGCAGCGCTCGCCCGCCGAGCCGTAGCCCGCGCCGATGAGCTGATCGGCCACATCGTCGAGGTCGGCGTCCGGCATGATGATGGCGTGGTTCTTGGCGCCACCGAAGCACTGTGCGCGCTTGCCGTTGGCGGTGGCGGTCTCGTAGATGTACTGCGCGATCGGGGTGGAGCCGACGAAGCCGACCGCCTTGATCCGGTCATCGTGCAGCAGCGTGTCGACGGCTTCCTTGTCGCCGTTGACGACGTTGAACACGCCCGCGGGCAGTCCGGCCTCGAGGAACAGCTCGGCCAGGCGCAGCGGCACGGACGGGTCACGCTCGGAAGGCTTGAGCACGAAGGCGTTTCCGCACGCGAGCGCGGGTCCGGCCTTCCACAGCGGGATCATGGCGGGGAAGTTGAACGGGGTGATGCCCGCGACCACGCCGAGCGGCTGGCGCATGGAGTACACGTCGATGCCGGTGCCGGCGCTCTCGGTGTACTCGCCCTTGAGCAGATGCGGGATGCCGACGGCGAATTCGATGACCTCGAGGCCGCGCTGGATATCGCCCTTGGCGTCCGGAATGGTCTTGCCGTGCTCGGAGGAGAGCAGTGCGGCGAGCGAATCCATCTCGTCCTGCACCAGCGCCAGGAACTTCATCAGCACGCGCGCCCGCTTCTGCGGATTGTAGGCGGCCCAGACGAGCTGCGCTTGCGCGGCATTGGCGATGACGGCCTCGACCTCGGCCTTACTGGCCAGGGGTACCCGCGCCTGCACCTGTCCGGTGCTGGGATTGAAGACGTCCCGGAATTTGCCGGAGGTTCCGGCTACGTGCTGCCCGCCGATGAAGTGCGTGAGTTCGCGAACCATGCCAGTCCTGTCTCGATGTCACCGCCGGTATCCGCAGAGGTGGGACGCCGGCTCCGCACATAGGTCGCGCGGTCTTAGGTCACCATATAGTTGGACATCCATGTATTTCCAGAGATGTTGCTGTGGCGGATCTCACCTCACATTTGATTTGACGTCCTACTATTGGGGTATCAACGGTACGGCCGCAGAGGTGGAGGATCCCATGGCCGATCTGCATGTTCCGGCGAACCCGGTACGGTTCGTGACCTCGGCGGCGCTGTTCGACGGCCATGACGCGGCCATCAACATCATGCGCAGAATCCTGCAGGCGCAAGGGGCCGAGGTGATTCATCTCGGACACAACCGGGCCGTGAGCGAAGTGGTGGATGCGGCGGTCAGCGAGGACGTGCAGGGGGTCGCGGTCAGCTCGTATCAGGGCGGACACATCGAATACTTCGAGTACCTCGCCGCCGCATTGCGGGAGGCCGGGGCGGGGCACGTGCGCATCTTCGGCGGGGGCGGCGGGGTGATCGTGCCCGAGGAGATCGCGCGGCTGGCGGCGGCCGGGGTGACCATCTTCTCGCCGGAGGACGGGCAGCGGCTCGGACTGCCGGGCATGATCAATCAACTGATCGCGGGCTGCGATGTGGATCTGACGGTCACGCCCGCACCGGTCGAGGCGGTGCTGAGCGGAGACCGGGCGGCACTGGCCCGGACCCTCACCTGCCTACAACAGGATGCGCTGGCGGCGGCGGACCTGGCCGAGCTGACCGCGGCGGCGGCACGACGGCAGGTGCCCGTACTCGGCATCACCGGTACGGGTGGGTCCGGAAAGTCTTCTCTCACAGACGAACTCGTTCGACGGCTGCGCACCGATCAGCAGGACAAGCTGCGGGTGGCGGTGCTGGCGGTCGATCCCACCCGGCGGCGCGGCGGCGGTGCGCTGCTCGGCGATCGCATTCGCATGAATGCCCTGGACCCCGAACGGGTGTACTTCCGTTCGCTGGCCACCCGGGGTGAGCGCGAGCTGCCGCGGAATATCGATGCCATGGTAATCGCTTGCAAGGCAGCGGGTTACGACCTCGTCGTGCTGGAGACACCCGGTATCGGGCAGGGCGACGCGGCGATCGCCGAACATGTGGATGTCTCGCTGTATGTCATGACACCGGAGTTCGGCGCGGCCTCCCAGCTGGAGAAGATCGACATGCTGGATTACGCGGATGTGGTGGCCGTCAATAAATTCGAGCGGCGTGGCGCGGAAGACGCGCTGCGCGATGTGTCGCGGCAGCTGGTGCGCAACCGGGAGGCATTCCATGCCGCACCGGAGGATATGCCGGTATTCGGCACCAGCGCCGCGACATTCAACGATGACGGCGTGACGGCGCTGTACCAGCATTTGCGCGGACTGCTCGGCGAACAGGGACTGCCGCTGGAACCCGGTGTACTGGCGCGGGTGAATACCCGAACCTCGACCCGGTTCGCGCAGATCATTCCACCCGCCCGGGTGCGGTATCTGGCCGAGATCGCCGAGACGGTGCGGGACTATCACGCCGCGACTGCCCGGCAAAGTGCTGCCGCACAACGGGTTCAGCGCCTGGAGCTGGTGCTTGACGAACTCACCCCTTCGGCAGCTGCCTCCCCCTCGTCATCCCAGCATGCTTTTGGCCGGGATCCACTGACCGGGGTGGATCCCGGCCAAAAACGCGCCGGGATGACGGAAGGGGCAGCCGCCATCGGGGAGCTGCTGGATCGGGCACGCGCGGATCTGGCACCCGAAAGCGCCACGCTGCTGGCGGAATGGCCCGCTGTCGTCGAGTCATATCAGGGGGCGGAGCAGGTGGTTCGGATTCGGGGTAGGGAGTTGCGGACGCCGTTGCGGCGGGAGAGCTTGTCCGGCAGTTCGATTCCCCGAGTAGCACTCCCCCGGTACACCGATCATGGTGAGCTGCTGCGGTTTCTGCGGGCGGAGAATCTGCCGGGGAGGTTTCCGTTCACCGCCGGGGTGTTTGCGTTCAAGCGGGACAATGAGGATCCGGCGCGCATGTTCGCCGGAGAGGGTGACCCGTTCCGCACCAATCGGCGGTTCAAGGTGTTGTCGGAACATGCTGAGGCCAAACGGCTTTCGACCGCATTCGATTCGGTGACCCTGTATGGACATGATCCGGCGGAGCGGCCGGATATCTATGGCAAGGTCGGCACCTCCGGCGTCTCGATTGCCACCCTCGACGATATGAAGGCGCTGTACGACGGCTTCGATCTGGACGCACCGAGTACGTCGGTCTCGATGACCATCAATGGTCCCGCGCCCACGATTCTGGCGTTCTATCTCAATGCCGCCATTGATCAAGCGCAGGAACAGTTCTCGGCGGCACAGGACCGCGAGCCCACCGCCGAGGAGGCTGCGGAGCTGCGCGCGCAGACCCTGGCGACCGTGCGCGGCACCGTGCAGGCGGACATTCTCAAGGAGGATCAGGGCCAGAACACCTGCATCTTCTCCACCGAATTCAGTCTGCGCATGATGGCCGATATTCAGGAATGGTTCGTGCGCAACAGCGTTCGCAACTTCTACTCGGTGTCGATCTCCGGCTATCACATTGCCGAGGCCGGGGCGAATCCGATCAGTCAGCTGGCGTTCACGCTCGCGAACGGTTTCACCTATGTGGAGTCGTATCTGGCGCGCGGTATGCGGATCGACGATTTCGCGCCGAATCTGTCGTTCTTCTTCTCCAATGGCATGGATGCGGAGTATTCGGTGATCGGGCGGGTGGCGCGGCGCATCTGGGCGGTCGCCATGCGGGACCGGTACGGGGCCGATGAGCGCTCGCAGAAACTGAAGTATCACGTGCAGACCTCGGGCCGGTCGCTGCACGCACAGGAGATGAGCTTCAACGATATTCGCACCACGCTGCAGGCGCTGATCGCCGTCTACGACAATTGCAACAGCCTGCACACCAATGCCTACGACGAGGCGGTCACCACCCCGACCGAGGAGTCGGTGCGCCGGGCGCTGGCGATTCAGCTGATCATCAATCGCGAGTGGGGCCTGGCGATGAATGAGAATCCGCTGCAGGGCAGTTTCATCATCGATGAGCTCACCGATCTGGTGGAGGAGGCGGTGCTGAGCGAATTCGAGCGCATCTCCGAACGCGGCGGGGTGCTCGGTGCCATGGAGACCGGGTATCAGCGGGGCCGCATCCAGGATGAGTCGATGCTGTACGAGCGGCGCAAACATGAAGGGAGCCTGCCGATTATCGGCGTGAACACCTTCCGGAATCCGCATGCGGAGGAGCATCGGGTGCTGGAGTTGGCGCGCGGCACCGAGCAGGAGAAGCAGTCGCAGCTGCGCCGGGTGCGCGAGTTCACGGCCCGGAATCGGGATGCGGCTCCGGCGGCGCTGGCCCGGCTGGCGGAGGCGGCGAGTACGGACGCGAATGTGTTCGAGGTGCTCATGGATGCCGCGCGGGTGTGCACGCTGCAGCAGGTGACCGACACCTTCTTCACCGTGGGCGGGCAGTATCGGCGCAATGTCTGATGCGCGAATGTCTGACGTGTTTATCCAAGATCATGTCGGACCCCGCCGTTAGGCTCGAATTCGTGCAGGCAACAGGAACTTTCAGTGTGAAGTCGTTCGTACCCACCGAGGTCGTCCCGGACCCGGCCGTCGCGACCGGTGTGCCCGTGGGCGTCATGTTGATGGAGAAGCAGTTCGAGGGTGAGGTGGCGGGCCGCGCGGCGACCGTATTCACCGCCGCGTTCGATCAGGCCACCGAGACCGGAACGTATCTGGCCATGGAGTCTTTCGAGGGTTCGCTCAACGGCCGTGCGGGAGCGTTCAATTTCGCGCATTCGGCCACCACCACCGGTACCGACCGCAGCGAGCAGTTCTTCATTATCGTGCCGGGCAGCGGCACCGGTGAGCTGGCGGGTATCACGGGCGCGGGCAGTATCGATATCGACGCGGACGGTACTCACCACATCAGCTTCGACTACGAGACCGCCTGATCTCCCGGGTGTATCAGGAGTCCGGTTCGGCGGCGAAGGCGGCGAGCACGCTCTGCCCGATCTGTCGTTGAATCGGATCGGCGTCGGGGCCGAACATGTGCTCGTCGACCTCGACGGCCACCTGTTCGGCCTTTCGCAGTAACCGGGTGCCGGCGTCGGTCAGTTCGATTGTCGACGCCGTTCCCGCGCGGGCGGTGCTGTCCCGCACCAGACCATTGGCGACCAGGGTTTTCACCGCGGTGTGCACGCTCTGCACACTGATGCCGGACAGGCGGGCCAGGTCACTGAACGAGGCGCCGGGGATGACGGAAATGTGTGCCAGCAAACCGAATCTGGCGACGGTGAGGCCGAGAGGGGTGAGCGCGGCATTGAGTTCGGTCTCGACGCGCCGGGCCAGGGTGAGCAGGACAATTCCGGCGCTGGTGATCTGCGGTCGGGGACGGCCGTTCTCGGTGGTCACGGCTCCAGTCTCGCGCATGAACCGGTTGCGGCCGGGCAACCGTGCGCTTTTCACCAACCTTCAGTATGGTTGAAGGTGAACCGAAACCCGGCTACGCTTCGTGACCATGAGCGAATCTACTACGGATCGTAGTAATTCTTTTGGCATGCCCCGGGTCTCGCGTCGCGGACTCTTCGGTTCGGCAATCGTCGCGGCGGGCGCGGCCACCGCGGGCGTGGTCGCGGGCCGGGTCACCGCCCCGGGCGAAACCACCTCTCGCACAGTCGCTTTCCACGCCGCTCACCAGGCCGGAATCGCCACCACCGCGCAATCGCACGCCCTGTTCCTGTCCTGCGATCTGGCGAGCCGGGACCGCGGCGTACTGCGGGATCTGCTGGCCGCCTGGACCGCGACCGCCGCGGCCCTGACCGCAGGCACGCGGGTACCCGACAAGCCCGGCAGCGCAGCGGGATTCAGTGATCACACCGATTTCGCGACGGGGCTCGATCCGGCCCGGCTCACCATCACCCTCGGCCTCGGCCCGGCGGTCTTCGCGGAGTGGTCGGGGCTGGCGGATCGGCGGCCCCGGCACCTCACCGACCTGCCCGAATTTCCGGGAGATAAGTTGCGCGGCAGCTGGACCGGCGGTGACATCATGGCGCAGATCTGCTCCGATGATCCGCAGATCGTCAGTCACGCCTTTCGCGCGCTGCGCGCCCGCATGCCGGGATTGGCCAAGCTGCGCTGGACCCAGCACGGTTTCCTGAGCCGGCCCGCCGACGGCGGTACACCACGAAATATGTTCGGGCACAAGGACGGGACCGCGAACCCGAGTGCGGGCAGCACCGCCTTCGACGCGGCGGTCTGGGTGAACGCGCCCGAGGAGCCCGAATGGTTCCATGGCGGAACGTATCTGGTGTTCCGCAAGATCAGGATGAGCACCGCCGAATGGGATCAGCTCTCGCGCCCGGAGCAGGACCGGATCATCGGGCGGCGGCGCGATGACGGGTCGCCGTTGAGCGGCAGTGTGGAGACCGATCCGGTGGACCTGGACGCACGCGCCGCCAATGGTGAGCCCGTCATTCCGGCGGATGCGCATGTGCGGTTGGTGCACGGCATTCCCATGCTGCGGCGCGGATACAGCTACGACTACGGCACGCTGGTGGCGACCAGTGCGGCCACCGACTCCGGTGCTGCGGCGGAATCCGTCCCCGCGCACAGTCATCCGGACGGGACCGACCCCGACCACAAGCACGGTGGTCATGCCCAGCTCGATGCCGGACTGCTGTTCGCGGCGTATATGAACAATCCACCGGAGCAGTTCATCCGGGCGCAGCGGCTGCTCGCCGCGACCGATCGGCTCAATACCGTTATTCAACACACCGGCAGCGCCATCTTCGCCATGCCGCCGGGAATCACGCTCGGTCAGCCGATCGGGGCGGGACTCGGGCTGTAGCACTCCGAATTCGGCGTTTCGCCGTGCGGGGCGTGGAACAATCCGCATCAGGCCGACCCGGACGGAAGGGACATCATGGACCTCGCGGGCATGACAGTCGTCGACGCGCACATCCATCAGTGGGATCCGCTGACCACACCGCGCGAATTCAGCGGGCTCGCCAAACTCTTCCGGGCCATACCGGTTCCGATCGATTGGGCCAAGCGGCTGGCACCGCGCCGGGATCGCGAATTCGTCGGCGACCCCGAACCGTTCGTACACCCGTATCTGCCCGCCGACTATCGGGCCGATGCCGGGGACGTGCCGGTCGAGGGCATTGTGCATATCGAGGTGGAGTGGGCCGGTAAGGGTCCGCTGGCACCGGTCGGCGAGACGCGGTGGGTGGCGAGCCTGCCGTTCGGTGTGGATACGCCCGCGCTCGGCGCGATCATCGGTGCGGGCGATCCGGCCGCGCCCGGGTTCGCGGAGCTGCTGGACGCGCATATGGCGGCGTCACCGCTGTTCCGGGGCATTCGGACCCGGGTCGAATACCATCCCGATCCGAAGGTGCGCGCGCACAACAAGACACCCGGCGCGCTCACCTCCCCCGAATTCCTGAATGGCTTCGGTGCGCTGGCCGAACGCGGTCTCGGCTTCGAGGCGTGGGTGTATTCGCAGCAGTTACCGGAGGTGACCACGCTGGCCGGGCACTATCCGGACGCCACCATCGTGCTGAACCATCTCGGTACGCCCGCGGGCATTTTCGGGCCGGTGGGCAGGGAGACCGGACGTAATCCGGGGCAGCGGCGCGAGCTGTTCATTCGCTGGCGCGACGACCTGAGCGCACTCGCCACCCATCCGAATGTGATGGCCAAAGTAAGCGGCCTGATGATGCCGATCCTCGGGCATCCCGTGCCCCCGCGCGGCAATCCCACACCGGTACCCGTACTGCTGGAACGTATTTCGCCGCTGCTACAGCACGCACTGGATGTCTTCGGCGCGGATCGGCTCATCTGGGGATCCAATTTCCCTGTGGACAAACCGATTACGAGTATCGGCAATGCCGCCGAGGCGGTGGCGACCGCCCTCACCGAGCACGGCGCGGACGAGAAGGCATTGGAGCAGATCTTCCGCGGTAATGCCCAGCGCGTCTACCACATCGACAATCTCTGAACTCGGGTTCACTCGGGAAGTGCGAGGTATTGCGCGCCGAGCAGGTTGGCGGTGCGGGTTACATGGTCGATTATGCGGTCGGTGTCGGATTCGATGGCGCCGGTGCGCCAGGCGGTGAGAAGTTCCACGAAACCGCCTATGCCCATGAGGGTTCCCATGCGGAGGTCGGACTCGTCGAAGCCGGGGCGCAGGTAGGGGCGGCCGGTGGCGATGAGCAGGTCGGTGGCCTCGGTGAGCATGGTTTTGCGGCGCTCCTCCAGGATGCGGCTGCCGGCGTGATCGCCGAAGAGGATGCGGGCGGGGCTGTCCACCTGCAGGGCTACGGCGCGGGCGATCACCTCGTGCAGGATTTCCAGGGGTCGCAGGTGCACGTGTTCGGCCACTACGCCGGACAATTCGCCGAAGACCTCGAAGCAGACCTCGTCCCAAACCGCGGCGAGTAGTTCGTCGCGGTCGGCGAAGTGCTCGTAGAAGTAGCGATCGTTCAAGCCCGCGGCGGTGCAGATACCGCGCATTGTGACTGCGGCCCAGCCGTTTTCGAGCCATATCGCCAGCGCCGCGTCGATCAGTCTGCGGCGGCGTTCGGTACGGCGTTCCTGCTGGGTTCGACCGCCCCAGGTCCGGGCCGGTGCGGGCACGTTCATCATTGACATTTTGCCCTATCGAGCGCCTAATTGGGGGCAGGCGCGGCCAATGGTGGCAGATGCCACCAGTTGCCGCACCGGACCAGACAGCTCCGGGAGTTCCCATGCGACTCAATCCATTCGGCGGTTCCCGCCGCACTCGGCAGGCGGATGCGGTGGTGACCGGTGCGGGCAGCGGAATCGGCCGCGCCTTCGCCATCGAACTCGGCCGGCGCGGCGGGCGGGTGATCTGCTCCGATATCGATGCCGGCCGCGCCCGGGAAACCGTCGAATTGGTCGCCGCCACAGGCGGAAAAGCCTTCGACACGGTCTGCGATGTGCGCCGGATCGAACAGGTCGAGGCGCTCGCGAATACCGCCGAGGAATGGTTCGGCAAAACCGCCGATGTGGTGGTCAATAATGCCGGAATCGGCCGTGGTGGTGCGGTGGTCGGGGATACACCCCTTGACGAATGGCATCAGGTCCTCGATATCAATCTGTGGGGCGTCATCCACGGCTGCCATGTCTTCGCACCCCGGCTGCGCGCCACCGGACACGGCGCGATTGTGAATGTGGCCTCCGCGGCGGCCTTCGGTGCCGCACCGCGCATGGCCGCCTACAACGTCAGCAAGGCGGGCGTACTCGCCCTGTCGGAGACCCTCGCCGCGGAGCTCTCCGGCACCGGCGTCAGCGTTACCGCGCTCTGCCCCACCGCCGTGAAAACCAATATCCTGCAGGGTGTTTCGATCGGCGACGAAACCGTCTCGGAGTGGGGTGACCGGCTGCTGCGCTGGACCGGCCGCCCTCCCGCCGCCATTGCCCGCACCACCCTCGACGCCGTGGACCGTGGCCAGCTCTACGTGGTCCCGCAAATCGAGGCCAAGCTCATCTGGCAGTCCAAACGGCTACTGCCCGAACCCTATACCCGCGCCGCCGGACTGCTGGAGCGGCTGGTGCGGTAGTTCGGCCATTCACGAGAAGGAGTGAACAATGGCGTTCGCGTATTCCGACATGCTCACGGTGATCCAGGACAAACAGTGGGCGCTGGTCGATATCGACTGGGACGCACCGGGAGCCGAGCTCATCACCGCGGAGCAGCGGCCAGGACTCGCGGCCTTCATGGCCGATCTCGTGTGGATAGAACATGTAGGGGCGCGCGGCTTCGCGGCACTCACCAAACGCGCGCCCGAGGGGCCGCTCAAGGAGATCTACCGGTACTTCCACGCCGAGGAGCAGAAGCACGCCAATGCCGAGCTCGCGCTCATGCGGCGCTGGGGCATGTTGACCGGCGATCGGATGCCGGTGCCCAACAAGAACATTCGCATGGTCATCCAATGGGTGGATCGATACGGGGACGATCTCACCCTGCCGGTACTGGGCACCGTGATTCCGTCACTGGAGTGCGCACTGGATGGGGCGCTGGTCAAATTCCTGCTCGATGAGGTGCGGGATCCGCTGTGCCATCAGGTATTCCGGCATATCAACAGCGATGAATCCCGGCATCTGGCCGTCGGATTCCAGGTGCTCGAACAGCTCGGCGCGGGGCCGATGCGGCGAATCGCCATCGAGACAGCGGGTTTCGCACTGCGGCCGTCACTGCTCCTCGGGGCACTGCTGTACACGCCGCTGCTGTCGCGCATGTCCACGAACATCATGGCCATGGGCCTCGATGAGGAGAAACTGTGGAATGCGGTGCGGCGCTATGAGAAAGCGGGCGACCGCGCGCCGAGTATCAAACGGCTGCCGCTGTTCCATGTGGTGCGCACGCACGGTATCGCCACGATCAATCGGTGGCAGCCGATTCAGGGCATCAATGATGTGCTGAACAAGGCCATCGACTACTTCCCGGTGCGGGTGCTCGGCAAGCCGCCGACCTGGTCGCAGGGGCTCACCTACGATCCGGTCGCGAAATGAATGCCGTTGCGAGCGCTGCCGGTTACAGCGGGCCACAGATCCACTGCGAGCACTGGCGAAATCAACTCGAGCTTCGAGGTCGGCACGCGGCTGTGATCGGCGGCGGCGCGGCCATCGCGCGGGTGCTGCCCGGCGTCACCGCACAGGCGCGCAGAGTCACCGTCTTCCAGCATGATCCGATCTGGATTCTGCCCACACCACCGATTCCGGGCCGCCTGCTGCGCGAACTGCCGGACGATCTGCTCGGCCTGCTCCCCAGCGACAGCGCACCACCGCTACCCGGGGAAACCGGGCCGGAGTCACCGCGGCGCGGCCTGGCATCCCGAATCACGCTCGGAATCCCCGCGGCGATGCTCCGCCTGGCCGCCACCGCGAATCTGCGTGTGTCCGTGCGTGATTCCTGGATGCGCCGGCAACTCACACCCGACACCGCCATCGGTGTCCGCCTGCACAGCGGCTACTACCGGGCGCTGACCCGGCCCAATTGCAAGCTCGTCACCTGGCCGATTGCCCGGGTCGCGCCGCTCGGTATTCGTACCGTGGACGGCGTCGAACATCGGGTGGACTGCATCATCTACGCGGAGGACAGATCGTGAACAGCACCGTGGTGGATCACGAGATCATTATCGTCGGAGCCGGATTCTCCGGTATCGGGACGGCAATCGCATTGCGCGAGGCCGGCTTCGACGATTTCCTCATGATCGACGATGCCGACGGGGTGGGTGGCACCTGGCATTGGAACACCTATCCCGGTATCGCCGTGGATATTCCGTCGTTCAGCTACCAGTACTCGTTCGAACAGCAGCGCACCTGGTCCCGGGTGTACGCACCCGGACGGGAATTGAAGGCGTACGCCGAGCACTGCGTCCACAAGTACGGGCTGCGGCCGCGAATTCGGTTCTCCACCACCATTACCCGCGCCGACTTCGACGAGACACTGCATCTGTGGCGACTGCGCACCGGCGACGATGAAGAGCTCACGGCCCGGTACGTGATCGCGGCGACCGGGGTACTGACCCGGCCCAAGGCGCCGGAAATCGCTGGAGCGGAACGATTCACCGGTGTCACCATGCACACCGCGCGCTGGGATCATGACCAGGATCTGCGCGGTAAGCGGGTGGGGATCATCGGTACCGGGGCCTCCGCGGTTCAGGTGATTCCGGAGATCGCACCCGATGTGGCGGAACTCGTCGTCTTCCAGCGCACGCCGATCTGGTGCCTGCCGCGCCCGGATACCGCGCTACCGCCGATGGTGCATCGGCTGCTGGGACTACCCGGCGGCACCCTGCTGACCCGCTGGCTCAGCCAGGCATTCGTCGAACTCACCTTCCCGCTGGCCGCGCACTATTACCGGGTGCTGCCCATGGCCAAACTGGGTGAACGCTCCGGGCTGGCGCATCTGAAAGCCCAGGTGCGGGATCCGGAGGTACGCGAAAAGCTCACGCCGAAGTACGCGCTCGGCTGTAAACGGCCGTCGTTCTCCAATGACTATCTGAAGACGTTCAATCGCGCGAATGTGCGCCTGGATACCGACCCGATCAGCGAGATCACCGCCACCGGCGTGCATACCGCGGGCACACATCATCAGATCGATGTGTTGATCATGGCCACCGGGTTCAAGGTCATGGAATCAGGCAATATGCCGACCTTCGACCTGCACGGCATCGATGGTGTCCGCCTGGAGGACTGGTGGGACACCCACCGGCTGCAAGCCTACGAGGGCGTCAGCGTCCCGGGCTTCCCCAACTTCTTCAGCATCATCGGCCCCTACGGCTACAACGGCTCCTCGTACTTCGCGCTCATAGAAATGCAGACCCGGCACATCCTGCGCCTGCTACGTGAAGCCCGCCGCAAGCACGCCACCAAGATCGAAGTCACCCCGGAGGCGAACGACCGCTTCTTCCAGGAAATGCTGAACCGCCGTGGCACACAGGTCTTCTGGCAGGACTCCTGCGCCCTGGCCAACAGCTACTACTTCGACAAGAACGGCGACGTCCCCCTCCGCGCCATGAGCACCCCCGAAGGTTTCTGGCGCGCAGCCCATTTCAACCTCGACGACTACACCTTCGACACCCTCGGCCGAAGCCGCAGCACCGCGCCCACCACCAGCAGAGCCGCAGCCCACTAGCCCCCGTCACCACACCACAGCCCCCGTCATCCCGGCATGCTTCTGGCCGGGATCCACATCCGCAACAGCCCAACTCGTCTTGGTGGATCCCGGCCAAAAACGCGCCGGGATGACGGGGGATGGTGTGAGTTGACGAGAGATGGCGAGGGGATTCAGCCCTCCAGTGCGGCGTAGAGCGCGCGCAGGTGGCGGTATCCGGTCTCGGCTGTGCGCTCGTCCTCGGCGGTCATCCGGAGCACTCGGCGGAGCAGGACCGCGTCCAAATCCTCCGGGGCAGGGTGGAATTCCGGTTTGGGCAGTGCGGGGAGCTCGATTCCGTCGCCGTACAGATCGGCGGAATCCAGTGGCGCGCTTTCGCGTTGGACACTGCCGATGAGCGCGTCCAACTCCACGCCTCGCAGGGTCAGCAGATCTTTCGGCTGCTCGTCCAGGCGTTCGGCGATCACGTAGCAGATGGCCGCCACATGCTTGCACGGCCAGCCGGAATCAGGACAGGTACAGGAGAAGTCGAGTTCCGAGGCTGTACTCGGAAGTAGCAGTGGCCCAAGGGTTTTGGGCAACGCACCCGAGGCGATCTCACCGAGCATGCCGGGTGTGGCGCGCACCAGGTCGACCAGTTCCGCCAGGCGGTCGTCACGGAGCTGGCGCAGGGTGAGCACCGAGATGAACGGCCGCGGCTGACTGCCCTGCACCTCGGCGGCGACCGCGCCCGGCTCCAGGTGATAGCTGATGACCTGCCCGGTGCGGGCATACGACCGGCCGCGAGTGAGACGGCCGGGATCCGCGACATTCTCCACGGATTCGAGAAATGACCGCCCCCACCAGGTCCGAGCGAACGCCGCACCCTTGCGACTACGCGGAGACACCCCGCCGCTGACCGCGCGACGCGGCCCGAACTCGCTGAAGTCGATATAGGTGTTCACTCGCCCACCGCCTCGGCACCGAGCGCGAACAGTGCGCGTAGTTCGTCATCGCCGAGTTCGGTGATCCACTTCTCGCCGGCGCCGACGGTGAGGTCGGCGAGCTGGGCCTTGCCGCGCAACATATCGTCCACTCGCTCCTCGATGGTGTCGACGCAGACCAGTTTGCGCACCTGCACATCCTTGCGCTGGCCGATGCGGAAGGCGCGGTCGGTGGCCTGGTTCTCCACCGCCGGATTCCACCAGCGATCCAGGTGCACAACGTGATTGGCGGCGGTCAGGTTGAGGCCGGTGCCGCCGGCTTTCAAGGACAGCAGCATGATCGGCGGCCCGTCCGGGTCCTCCTGGAAGCGGGTGACCATATCGTCGCGGCGCTGTTTACTCACCCCGCCGTACAGGAACGGGACCTCGGCGCCGAAGCGTTCGGACAGGTACGGGCCGACCAGATCACCGAATTCGGCGAACTGGGTGAACAGCAGCGCCTTCTCCCCATCGGCGATGACGGACTCCAGAATGTCCTCCACCAGTGCGAGTTTCCCGGAGCGATGATGCCCGCGCCGCAGTACCGCGGAGCCGTCGCGCAGATAGTGCGCCGGGTGATTGCACACCTGTTTGAGCCGGGTCAGCGCGGCCAGCACCGCACCCTTGCGCTCCATTCCCTTGGCGGCCTTCAGCTTTGCGGACATATCGTCGAGCACCGCCTGATACAGCGCGGCCTGCTCCACGGTGAGATTGGCGCGCATGGTGATCTCGATCTTGTCCGGCAGATCGGAGATGACCGCCGGATCGGTCTTCACCCGCCGCAAGACGAAAGGTGAAGTGAGCGCGCGTAGGCGGGTGACAGCGTTCTCATCGCGCTCCCGCTCGATCGGCACCGCGAACCGGGCATGGAATTCGGCGGGCTTGCCCAGCAGTTTCGGATTCACGAAATCCATGATCGAGCGCAGTTCTTCGAGACGGTTCTCCACCGGAGTTCCGGTGAGCGCCAGCCGATGTCGCGCGGGCACCAGCCGCGCCGCCCGCGCCTGCCTGGTCCCGGCATTCTTGATGTGCTGCGCCTCATCGAGCACCGTCCGCTGCCACCCCTGCCGCTTCAACTCCTCCACATCGCGCGCCAGCAGCGCGTACGTGGTCACCACCAGATCCGAATCCGCCACCGCCGCATCGAATTCCGCCCCGGATCGCCGCCCGGCCCCGTGATGCACCAGCACCCGCAGATCCGGTGCGAACCGCTCCGCCTCCCGCTGCCAATTGCCGACCACGGACATGGGGCAGACGAGCAGGGTGGGGCCGACGGATCGCCCCGCGACCGCGACAGCTTCGGAAGTCGCTGCGGCGGGCAATGTTTCGCGCTCATGTACGAGCAACGCGAGCACCTGCACGGTCTTGCCGAGACCCATATCGTCGGCCAGGATCGCGCCGCAGCCGAGGCGGCTCATGGTGGCGAGCCAGGCCAGACCGCGCTGCTGATACGGGCGCAGCTGCGCCTTCAGGCCGATCGGATCCGGGACCGGTTCATCGGCTCGTTCGGCATCGAAAAGCTGTGCGGCCCAACCGGTCGCGGAGACCGGTTCGATCGGCACCCCGATCGCCGGATGCGCGGCCAGTTCGGCGAAGAGCGCACCCGCGGTGGTCTCGGTGGCATCGGTACGGCCCGAGACATAGTCCGCCGCCGCCACGAGCATGCGGCGATCGGCCTGCACCCATTCCCCGCGCAACTGCACCAGATCCGATTTGGACTGCACCAGCCGCGCCATTTCGGCGGGCGAGAGCGTGGTGTCACCGAGCGCCAGTTCCCAGCGGAACGATACGAGGCCGTTCAAACCGACGGCGCTCTCGGTGGCGGCCGGACTCTGCACCCGCAGCCGGAGGGTGGGCGCGGCAACCCGCCAGGAGCGCGGCAGCAGTAGTCGAATTCCCTCCGCCTGCAACACATTCGCGCCGTGCGCGACCAGATCCAGCACCACCTCGGTGGGCAGGAACAGGTCCATACTGCGCCCGTCGCCCGGCAGGTCCCGCAATCGCGGATACGCCTGCTTGGCCGCCGCCAGCTTCTCCCCCGCCAGCCGCACCAGGTGCGGATCCCCCGGCAGCAATACCGGCTGCGGAGCCTCGCCCTCCTCCCGCAGGCAGACCTCCAACCGCCACAGCGCCCCCGCCTCGGCGGCATCCTCCGCCTCGGGCTCGAGCAGCCGCAGCAGCAGCTCCGGTTCTCCCGCGGTCAAACTCGTGCGCCAGTCCTCCAATACCGCCGCCACCCGATGCGAACCACTATCCAGCGGAACAGCTTCCAGCAACGCCGTCAGCATGGGATGCGACCGCGGGTCAGGGTGCTCATTGTCGTCGGCAGCCGTGAAACCCGGCTGCGCGCCCGAGTCGGGTAGCTCACGCCACGCCTCGGGAACGGTCGATCGAGGGGTCGCGGCCTCGGCGGGCACGCCCATCCCACCGAAATCCGCGGGCAGCCTGGGCATGAGGTATTGCCGGGTAATGGGGTCGGTGAGTTCGGCGGTGAAATTGTCCAGGATTTCGGTGGGGCTGCCGGGGACCTGGAGCGCGCCGGGCATGGCCACGGCCAGTTCGGCGAGCCAGGCGCGCTGGCGCTGCCCACCGACGAGCCGCCAGCGGACCCACCATTCACCATCGTCGCGGCGCACTTCGGGGGTGATCCGGCCCGCGCGCACCCAGCGGTCGATACCGCGGGCGACATGTGCGAGATAGCGCAGATCCGCCGCGACCAATCCGGTCGGAAGATCTTGCAGGAGCACCCGCGCCGCCGCCTCCGGTGCCAGGGCGTGCGCGCGGACCTGCGCCTTCTCCGGACCGTAGCTGCCCGCCACCAGCACCTGCGCCCTATGCCGGAATTTCGCGGCGCGCAGGATCTTGCCCAGTGGATCCGGCAGCGCATCGGGATCGACGTCGCCACCGGCCGGGTCGTGCCAGAGCACCAAGCCCGATCCTGGTGACCACAGTCCGTGCAGCATCCGACCATCCAACCAGCAGCCACCGACACCCATGCGCTGCCATGCGCGCATCGGTCGGGAAAGCCGGACGAACCGGTCACGAGGGTTCGATCCGTAATCCCGCGAATCACGACCCCTACCGGGTCTTTATTTCTGCCACGAACCAAGACATACTGATATAACCCCAGGTCACCGCATACGGCGGTGTCGGCTGTGCGTATCGACAGTGAAGCCGGAGTGCGCATTGACAGCCGGGCGGGGCGCATCCTGATAACACCGCGACTCAATCCGGAGCCGTGGCACATTCGAGACCGAGGGAGGCCGTGAAGATGACGATCCTGCTCCAAGTGCTAGAGCAGTCCTTCACGCCGACAACGCCGTGGGAACGACGCAAATTCACATTCGTGGACACGACAAAAATCGTGGACATGCGCCTGGACGGCCAAGCCGGGGTGTGGCTCGATCTATCCCGACCAGGGGAATCCCAGCGTCTGGCGCGCACCCTGGAGGCGCGCGACGCCATTACATTTCTGCTCACCACCTTCGCCAAGATCGCCGAATGCGAGGAGCGCGGCGGATCCTGGCTCATCGGACATGACGGGATAAGGCCCGAATCCATTGCGGCCATGCGGTTCCCGCCACAGCTCACCGAGACCGCGGCGGACGATCTGCTCGCACACGCCTGGTTGTAATTCTTTTCTCCGGCGCGCCGGGGTGCGAAGTCGCGCGGATACGCGACCAGCCCGGTGCACTCGGGTACATCTGAGATGTGCGGTCCATCGGGACGACATCACGGCTGATTCTCGCGACGCTCGGCGCCGCGGTCATGGTGCTGACCACCACCGGGTGCGAGGTGATCGGCCCGCAGGTGCCGCCGGCGCCGGGGAGTCCCAGTCGGGTACACCTCGAACAATTGCTGGACGTGGTGCGCACCGTGCCCAAGCGGGTGTGGCCGGGCGGGTACGAGCGCGGTTGTAAAGCCGGGCAGCGCTGCGTCTTCGGGCCGGCGTGGACCGATGATCAGGACGGTCCGGGCGGGCATGACGGGTGCGATACCCGCAATAATGTTCTCGCCCGCCAGCTTTCGGGTGCGGCCTTCCGTTCCGGTGGCAAGGATTGCGTTGTCGTGGGCGGCACCCTGGATGATCCCTACACCGGTACGCGTATCACCTTCGACAAGGCCGATGCCCAAGCCGTGCAGATCGACCATGTCTTCCCACTGGCGGCGGCCTGGGATCTGGGTGCGTCGGGCTGGACGCCACAGCTCCGCCTGCGCTTCGCCAACGACCTCGATATGGAGTTGCTGGCCGTCGACGGAAAAGCCAACCAGGACAAGGGTGATCGCACCCCCGCCGACTGGCTCCCACCCGCCCGCGCCAACCACTGCTTCTACGCGGGCAAGTACCTCACCGTCGCCATCCGCTACGACCTACCCCTGACAAAAGCCGATCAGACCGCCCTACGCGGGATCGCGCGCCACTGCCCCTGATCGGCGCGGCCCACCCGTCATCCCGGCGGCAGGCTCTGCCTCGTCATACCGGCATTTTTTTGGCCGGGATCCACCCCACAGCGCCGCGTGAACCGTCAACGCCCTGTGGCGACAGGGCGTTCGGGGTCGTTGGACCATTGCGACCAGGAGCCGGGGTAGAGGGCGGCGTCGATGCCCGCTACCGCGAGGGCGGCGACCTGGTGGGCGGCGGTGACGCCGGAGCCGCAGTAGACCGCCACCGGTCCGGAGCCGAATTCGGTGAAGCGCGAACGCAATTCGTCGAGGGGCTTGAAAGTGCCTTCGGTGGTGAGGTTTTCGGCGGTCGGCGCACTGACCGCGCCCGGAATATGGCCCGCGCGTGGATCGATGGGCTCGACCTCGCCGCGGTAGCGTTCGCCCGCACGGGCATCGAGCAGCAGGCCGCTCCAGCCGGCGGCGGCGTCGGCGTCGACAACCGGCATTCCGCCGGGGGTCAGCAGCACGTCGCCGGGTTCGGGATCGGGCTCCTCGCCCGCGATCACCTTGCCGCCCACACGTTCCCAGGCCGGCAGGCCGCCGTCGAGAATGCGCACCCCGGCCACGCCCGCCCAGCGCAGCAGCCACCAGGCGCGCGCGGCGGCCATGCCACCGGTCGCGTCGTAGGCGACGACCGTGTCACCGGTGCGCACACCCCAGCTGCGAGCACATTTCTGCAGGTGTGCGAGGTCGGGCATGGGGTGACGGCCCTTGGCGGGCGAGGGCGGATCGGCGAGTTCGGTCTCCAGGTCGACGAAGACCGCGCCCGGAATATGACCGTCCAAATAGTGCTGCGGCCCATCGGGATCGCCCAGCGCCCACCGCACATCCAGCAGACGTATCCGGGAATCCCCGTCGGCGAGCCGCTCTCGCAGCTCCTCGGCCGAAATCAGCACCGCGCTCAACCCAACTCCTCTTCGCAGAATCTCCACTCCGAAAATCAGACGCCCCCACCCTACTGCGCTATTCGACGCGCGGTCGGAGCATCCAGCGGACCAGCAGACCTGCGACCAGAGCCCAGAAGGCCGCGCCGATACCGAGGAGGGTGACGCCGGAGGCGGCCACCAGGAAGGTGAGGGCGGAAGAGGAGCGGTGTTCGGCGGGGGTCAGGGCGGCGGTGAGGGCGGCCGCGAGAGTCGCGATGAGAGCAAGGCCCGCAACGGTTTCCAGGACACCCTTGGGAGCCGCGGCCACGAAGGTCACCAGGGCGCCGGAGGCCAGGGCCAGCAGCAGGTAGGTGCAGCCCGCGGTGGTGGCGGCGATCCAGCGGCGCTTGGGGTCCGGGTGCGCGGCGGGCGCGGCGGCGAGGGCGGCGCTCACGGCGGCGAGGTTGATGGCGTGGCCACCCGCCGGTGCACCGAGCATGGTGCCGAGGCCGGTGACGGTCATGGCCGAACGCCACGGCACCTTGTATCCGAAGGAGCTCATGACGGCGGTGCCGGGAATGTTCTGCGCGGCCATGGTTACCACGTAGAGGGGTATCGCCACACCGATCAGCGCCTGAAAACTCCAGTGCGGCATGGTCAATTCGATGCGCGGGGCCATGGCGGCCCACTCCAGGCCGCGGTGCGTCACCGCGATATCGATACCCGCGCCGACCGCCGCGACCGCGAAGGCCGCCGGTACTGCCCAGCGCGCGGCGAACTTCTGCAGGATCAGCCAGGTGGCGATTACCGGCACCACCACTGCCGGGCTGACGGTCAGCGCCTTCATCGGCGCGAGGCACAGCGGCAGCAGCACACCCGCGAGCATGGCCTGCGCGATCTCCACCGGAATGGCCGCGATGAGCGCGCCGAGCCGCTGCCAGAATCCGGTCAGCACAATGAGAATGCCCGCGACCGCGAACGCGCCCACCGCCGCCGCCCAGCCGCCCGAGACCGCGCCCGTACTGGCCAGCAGTGCCGCACCCGGCGTCGACCAGGCCAGGGTGATCGGCATGCGATAGCGCAGGCTCAACAGCAGAATGCCCACCGCCATGGTCACCGAGACGGCCATGAGTCCCGAAGCCGCCTGTGCCGCAGTCGCTCCCATGGCATCGAGCCCGGCCAGCACCACCGCGAAGGAGCTCGTGAAACCGACCAGCGCGGTGACGATTCCGGCCCCGATGGGCTGGCCGAGACCCGCCTCGGGAGTGACGTCGATGGCCGGAGTGTCGGCGGTGGTAGTGCTCATCGAGTCATGGTCCCGGTCCAGTCGGCCTCGGGTCACCAGCCAATCCACCGAAACTGGACTGAAATTCGCGCTAGAGGTCCGCGGTCGGACCGGGCGTGGCGCCTATCGCACCCACGTCGTCATTCGCGCCGACGAGTCGGTCGAGCAGTGGCGAGGTGCGCGGGCCGACCAGCGAGCGCATGATCAGCGCCATATTGGTGCGTTCCACCCCCGGAATCTTCAAGATATGCCCGGCGATCCGGTACAGATCGTCGGCATCCTGTGCCACCACCCGCACGGTCAGATCGGTCGGCCCGGTCATTCCACACACCTCGGTGACCTCGGCGATCTCCGCCAATTCGCCTACCACCGTATCGAGTTGATGCTGATCCACGACCACTGCCACGAAGGCTGCCAGGGGATAGCCGAGCGCTCGCGGATCCACTCGCCGCTCGAAGCTCGCCAGTACCCTGTTCGCCTCCCAGCGCGCCAGTCTGGCCTGCACGGTATTTCGGGAAAGACCAAGGCGCGCAGCCAATTCCACCCCGGTAGCGCGCGGATTGGCCACCAGTTCCAGCAGTAGCCGGGCGTCGGTGGCATCAAGTGTCCCGGTCAGCGGCTCCCTACTGGACATGAGAGACAGTATGACACGCCGCATCCGACGCTGACCGAGCATTCTGCGCAGTTTTGCCCGCAATACTTGCGCAGTTAGCTCGATAGAGGATGCTGGTGATACAGGACACACATCGTTGTTCACGGGACACAATCCCACCGAGATAACGGTGTACCCGGTGTTTCCCAGGAGGCGATACCCATGCCCGAGAAGAACACCTACCCGGTGCAACTCGTCCAGCCCGACGGCCGCCGCGTGCTCGATCGCACGCACTCCCCCTTGGTCGCCGATATCGGTGTCGACCGATTGCGCGCCATGTATCTGGATATGGTCGTGGCCCGGCGCATAGATACCGAGGCGACCGCGCTGCAACGCCAGGGCCAACTCGGATTGTGGCCGCCACTGCTCGGCCAGGAAGCCGCGCAGATCGGCTCGGCGCACGCACTGCTCCCCGACGATTACGTGTTCTGCTCCTATCGCGAGGCGGGCGTCGCCTACTGCCGCGGCATTCCGCCCGAACTGCTGACCCCACTCTGGCGCGGTGTCGCGCACTCCTGCTGGGATGCGGACGAATACAAGATGACCAATCCGGCGATCGTGGTCGGGTCGCAGGGATTACACGCCACCGGCTACGCCTACGCCGCCCATCTCGAGGGCGCGGAGATCGCCACCATCGCCTACTTCGGCGACGGGGCCACCAGTCAGGGCGATATCGCCGAGGCGCTCGGTTTCGCCGCCGCCTGGAGTGCACCCGTGGTGTTCTTCTGCCAGAACAATCATTGGGCCATCAGCGCTCCGGTACGCGTACAGAGTGCGACACCCATCGCGCGGCGCGCACTCGGCTACGGGATTCCCGGTGTGCAGGTGGACGGTAATGACGCGCTCGCCGTGCTGGCCGTGACCCGGCAGGCACTCATGCGCGCCCGCGCCGGCGGTGGGCCCTCGTTCATCGAGGCCATCACCTATCGCATGGGACCGCACACCACCGCCGACGATCCCACCCGGTACCGCACCGCCGCCGAACTCGAGGTGTGGCGGCAGCGCGATCCCCTGGATCGGATGAAACGACTGCTGCAGCGGGAAGACATGTGGGACAGCGATTTCGAACAGGAGGTCGTGGTCGCGGCCGATGCGGTCGCGGCCCGGCTGCGCAGCGCCACGCTCTCGATGCCAGATCCCGAACCCCTGGAACTCTTCGATCACGTCTACGCCACCCCGCATCGCCTGATCGAACAGGAACGGCGCGAGTACGCCGCCTATCTGGAGGGAGTCCGGTCATGAAAACCACCTTCGCCGGGGCCATCAATTTCGGACTGCGCCGGGCACTCGAGGATGATCCGAAAGTCCTTCTCATGGGTGAGGACATCGGGCGGCTCGGCGGCGTCTTCCGGGTGACCGACACACTGCAGAAGGACTTCGGCAACAATCGCGTCATGGATACGCCGCTGGCCGAATCCGGAATCATCGGAACGGCTTTCGGAATGGCACTACGCGGATTGCGGCCGGTGTGCGAAATACAGTTCGACGGATTCGTGTACCCGGCGTTCGATCAGATTGTCAGTCAGGTGGCGAAGATCCACTATCGGACGAAGGGAAAAGTGGTCGCGCCCATCACCATTCGTATTCCGTTCGGTGGCGGGATCGGCTCGGTGGAGCATCACTCCGAATCACCGGAGGCGTATTTCGCGCATACCGCCGGACTGCGGGTGGTGTCGCCGAGTAATCCGGCGGACGCGTATCTGATGATCCGCCAGGCCGTCGCACTCGATGATCCGGTGATCTTCTTCGAACCCAAGCGGCGGTATTGGGACAAGGCCGAGGTGGATTTCGAACGACTCGATCAAGGTGGCGGGCTCGCGCTGGACCAGGCGCGGGTGTGTACGCAGGGTACGGATGCGACGGTGGTCGCGTACGGCGGAACCGTCGCCACCGCGCTGACGGCCGCCGATATCGCTGCGGCCGAAGGACATTCGCTGGAGGTGATCGATCTGCGGAGCCTGTCGCCGATCGACTTCGACACCATCGCGGCATCGGTTCGCAAAACCGGTCGGTTGATCATTGTCCATGAGGCACCGGTATTCGGCGGACTCGGCGCGGAGATCGCCGCGCGCATCACCGAAAAATGCTTCTATCAATTGGAAGCACCCGTACTACGGGTCGGCGGCTTCGACATCCCCTATCCCCCCGCTAAGCTCGAACGGCACCACCTGCCCGACCCCGACCGCATTCTTGCCGCGGTCGATCGCACGCTCGCCGCCTAACGGTCATGCCTTCGGAGGAAGCTCGGTGGAAGAACAGCGTCAAGTAATGGAATTCGCATTGCCGGATCTCGGTGAGGGATTGGCCGATGCCGAATTGGTGTCCTGGACGGTGCAGGTCGGCGATACGGTGGAATTGAACCAGGTCATCGCCGAGGTCGAAACCGCGAAAGCACGGGTGGCACTGCCCAGCCCATACGCCGGGACGGTACTGGAATTACTCGCGAGCCCCGGGGATACGGTGCTCGTGGGCGCACCGCTCATTCGCATCGGTAGCGCGCTGACCGCCCAGCAGGTGAACGCCGACACGCGGGCCGAGCGGCTGTACGGGAGCACGGACGCCCAGGCGGAGCAGACAGCCGCGAGCCCGGATGCCATGTCCCGGAGCTCAGCTCAGGAGGCACCGGCCGAACGGCAGTCCGTACTCGTCGGATACGGGCCGGACACCGAACAGGTTTCGCGGCGGGCACGTACGGCCGCATCGAAACTCGCCGCGCCCGTGGGTGAGTCGACGGCCGGGTCCGCCTTCGGGACCGATATGGGACGGCCCGCCGCGACCCCCGGAGCACGCAAGCTCGCCCGGGAGATCGGCGTCGATCTGAGCGGGATCGCCGGCAGCGGACCGGAAGGCGCTGTGACCGTTGATGATCTGCGCACCGCAGGAGGCCGTGCGGGCGAACACATTCCGATCCACACCGCGCCGCCGGTACCGCCCATGCATGCCATGAGCGGTCCCCGAGCCACCCCCGCCGAACGCGAAACCCGAACGCCCATAACCGGAATCCGTAAGCGCACCGCCGCCGCCATGGTGTCCAGCGCGCAGCATATTCCGCAGGCGAGCACCTTCGTCACCACCGATTTCACCGGCTCCATGGAGCTGCTGGACCATCTGCGCGCCACGCCCACCTTCGCCGGGCTGACACTCACCCCGCTGGCGCTGGTCGCCAAGGCGACCCTGGTGGCGCTGACCGAATTCCCGGAGCTGAACTCCTCCTGGGACGAGGCGAACCAGGAGATCATCACCAAGCACTACGTGAACCTGGGGATAGCCGTCGCCACCGAGCGCGGGCTCATGGTCCCCAATCTGAAGGACGCGCACTCGCACACCCTGCGCGATCTCTGCATGGAGATCGGCGATATCGCACACGCCGCCCGCAGCGGGTCGGCCACCCCCGCCGACCTCACCGGCGGCACCTTCACCATCACCAATATCGGCGTCTTCGGCGTCGATACCGGTGTCCCCCTGGTGAATCCGGGCGAGGCGGCGATCCTGTGCCTGGGCTCCATCCGCAAACGCCCGTGGGTGCATCGCGACGAATTGGCGATCCGCTGGGTGACCACCCTGGGCCTGAGCTTCGACCACCGCCTCATGGACGGTGAACAGGGCTCCCGCTTCCTCGCCAATATCGCCGCCCTACTGGAGGACCCTCTCACCCTCCTCGGCCGCGTCTGACGGGGGCTAACCGACCACCAGAGGCTCGGCGGCGGCGCGGATGACGGCGGGAATCGGGACCGGCTTGCGGGTTTCGTCGTCCACATAGACGTGGACGAAGGTGCCCGTGGCGGCCAGGTCCAGGGAGTCGCCGTTGTCCCGGAAGATGGCCAGATCGTAGGCGATGCTCGAATTGCCCAGGCGGGCAATGCGAATGCCCACCTGCAGCTGGTCCGGGAAGCTGATCGAGCCCACGAAGGTGCAGGAGGTCTGGGCTACCACGCCGATCGCGGGTAGATCGCGGATATCGGTTCCGGTGGCATGGATCAGCCACGCGTTCACGGCCGTATCGAAGTAGCTGTAGTACGTCACATTATTGACGTGGCCGTAGTGGTCGTTATCGGCCCAGCGGGTCGGCACGGGCCACAGCACGGGGTAGTCCAGATCACTCACTGTGCCTATTTTGCCCTCCGCTTCGCTGCGGGCGAGTTCGCGGCCCCGGGAGTCCCGTTTCTTCCCTCCCTCCGCTCCTCCGCTTCGCTTCCCGTGTCCGCTCCAAGCGCGGGGAGGCGGAGCGCAGTCCAGAAACGGGACGGGCCGCGAACTTTGGGTAGGTTCTCAGGCCGTGCGCTGGTCGGGGGCGTTGCGGTGGTCGCGGGGGCTGATGCCGTGATGGCGTTTGAAGGCGGTGCTGAGGGCGAAGGCGCTGCCGTAGCCGACTCGGCGGGCGATGGATTCCAGGGTGGCGTCGGATTCGTGCAGCAGATCGGCGGCCAGGGCCAGCCGCCAGTCGGTGAGGAATGCCATCGGTGGTTCGCCGACCAGTTCGGTGAAGCGGCGAGCCAGGGCGGCTCGGGAGACGCCCACTTCCGAGGCCAGGGAGGCGACGGTCCAGGCGTGCGCGGGATTGTGCTGCATCAGGCGCAGGGCCTTGCCGACCAGGGGGTCGCCGTAGGCGTGGTACCAGGCTGGGGCATCGGCTCGGGCGAACCAGGCGCGCAGGGTGGCGATCAGGAGCAGGTCCAGCAGGCGGTCGAGCATCGCGCCTTGGGCGGGAAGGTCCTTGGCGGATTCGTCGACCAGCAGGTCCAGGACTCGGGAGTCGACTTCGCCGCGGCTCAGTATCGCGATCGGCGGCAGGGCGCGCAGTAGGCGACGGCTGGCGGCGGATTCCTGCTCGTAGGTGCCGGTGACCAGCACGGTCTGGGCGTCGGAGCTGGTGCCCCAACTGCGGATGCCCAGGCTCAGGGTTTCGCACAGCACCTCACCGTCGGGGGTGGTGGTGATCTGGCCCGGATGGATGATCACCTGCGGTTCGGTGCCCGGATCGTCGGCGACGGTGTAATGGTCGGGCCCCCGGAAGAGCGCGATATCGCCCGCGCGCAATCGGCGCGGCGGAGTCGGCTTGCCGCCCTTGGGGTCCGGCAGAATCCAGCCGCCACCGCGCACCATCGCCACCAGGGTCAGCGGGGCCTCGTCCCGAATGCGTAGCGACCACGGTGGGTCGAATGAGGAGCGCATGACGAAAGCCGCCCGCGCACGTGGTCCTTCGAGCAGGCTGGCCAACGCATCCATGGGTAAGACGATGGCAAATGCCGGTGCGCTTCTCAACCATGTTCGCGCTCACGGATTCTCGATGTAATTGTGTCATGACGAACAAAGACATCCTGAACAGCGAAAACACCATTCTGGTCCTCGGCGGCACCGGTAAAACCGGTAGCCGGGTGGCGGCCCGCTTGACGGCCCTGGGCGCGCCCGTGCGGATCGGTTCCCGTACGGCCACAGTCCCGTTCGACTGGACGGACCGGGAGACCTGGGGGCCCGTACTGGCCGGAGTCGGCGCGGTGTACCTGTCCTATCAACCGGATCTGGCGGTGCCGAGCGCGGCCGCCGATATCAAGGCGCTGACCGTACGGGCAGCCGCCGCTGGGGTGCGTCGCATCGTGCTGCTGTCGGGTCGCGGTGAGCCCGAGGCGCTGGAATGCGAAGCGATCGTTCGGGATTCGGGGCTGGAGTGGACCGTGGTGCGCTGCGCGTTCTTCGCGCAGAACTTCAGCGAGGGCGCGTTCGCGGATTACATTCTGGCGGGCGAGGTGGCCTTGCCCTCGGGTGATGTGCCCGAACCGTTCGTGGATGCCGACGATATCGCCGATGTGGCGGTGGCCGCGCTGACCGAGGACACCCATATCGGCGAGGTGTACGAGCTCACCGGTCCGCGCGCGCTGACCTTCGCCGAGGCGACCGCCGAGATCACCCGGGCGCTCGGCCGGGAGATCGCCTTCATCCCGCTGTCCCGCACGGATTTCGTTGCGGCCCTGACCTCTTACGGTGTCCCCGCCGATGAGGTGAGCCTGCTCGACTACCTGTTCGGCACCATTCTGGACGGGCGCAATTCGCACACCACCGACGGTGTTTTTCGCGCGCTCGGCCGCAAGCCCCGGAATTTCGCCGAATACGCCCGCGACGTGGCACTTTCCGGTGTCTGGTCGGTCACAGCGGATGCGTAATCTGTCGGTGCCCGGGCATACAATCAGTACGAAACAGGTTGTACTACAGGGTTTTCGGATCACAGCCCGGAGCGTCGATGAAGCCGCGAAAGGTTGTGGCTGACGAGGAGCTGCCGATCCCGGTAGCGTCGTGCCGATGGTCGCCACGACGCCCGCTCCTCCGATCCGGAACGCACGTATCGCCCTGTTCGTGGTCTTCGGACTGAACGGGATGCTGGCCGCGCTGTGGATCGTGCACATCCCGGCCGTCACCGAGCGGACCGGGGTGTCACACAGCCTGCTGGGCATGCTCATCCTGCTCTCGGCGGGCTTCGCCATTATCGGCATGCAGGCCGCCGGTCCGCTGGCCGACCGATTCGGCAGCCGCATCCTGACTGCCACCGCCGCCACCCTGCTCTCACTGGCATTGATCGGCCCGGGACTGGCGACCAGCCCCGTCACCCTCGCAATAGCCTTGGCGGCCTTGGGAATCGGCATGGGCATGCTCGACGTCTCGATGAATGCCCAGGCCGTGCATATCGAGCGCGCCTATGCCCGGCCGATCATGTCGGCCTTCCATGCCTTCTTCTCCCTCGGCGGGTTGGCCGGGTCGCTCGCCGGGGCGGCCGCCCAGCGCGCGCACTGGAGTATCCACACCACCCTCGCGGTCTCTGCCGCGGTGGGTCTGGCTCTCGTGGCGATCTGCACACCGCGCCTGCTTCCGCACGTGCGCGCGACCCCAGCGGGCGAAAGTGCCACTCCCCCAACGGAAGACGACGCTGCCGGACTTGACGCGGCAATGGACGGGCAGCCGATCGGTAGCGAAGAAGGCCTCTCGGCACGCCGGGATCGTGCGGCCGTCGGCGCGGAGCTCGAGACCGCCACGCGTGCGGACTTCTCTCGAAAAGTGCTGGTATTGGGCGTGATTGCGTTCGCCGTCCTGATGTCGGAAGGCGTAGCGGCGGATTGGAGCGCACTGCAACTCCGCGATCGACTCGGCGTGGATGTCGGCAGCGCCGCACTGGCGTATGTCGCGTTCTCCACCACCATGACCGCCGGGCGACTGGTGGCCGATCGGGTGAGCGGGAAGATCGGCCGGGTTGCGGTGGTGCGGTGGGGAACTGCGCTGGGGGCCTTCGGATTCGGGCTGATCGCCGTCTCCGGATGGCTACCGCTGACCTTGCTCGGGTGGGCGCTGGTCGGGATCGGCCTCTCCGGGGCGGTGCCGCAGGTGTTCACTGCCGCAGGGAATTTGGGCTCGGCCACGGCCGCGACGGATATGTCGCGGGTTGTCGGGCTCGGCTATCTGGGACTGCTCGCGGGCCCGGCCATCATCGGCTGGCTCACCAAGCTGGTGCCCCTGACGGCGGCCATGGCGGTGCCACTGACGGCACTGCTGTTGTGCGCGTGGGCAGCTGGAGCGGTGCGGACGAGAACCGAGTCCTAGTCGGTGCGGGGTTCGCGGGCTGATGCGCCCAGGTCTCCCATTTGTTCGGCGTGGGCCAGGAAGCCGTCGACCATGCGGTGGTTGAGGACCGCGAGGGCCTCGAGGTCTTCGGTGGTCCAGTCGGACAGGGCCTCGGTCATCCAGTGGCGCAGGACGTCTCGGACGGCGTCGACGGCGCGGCGGCCGGCCGGGGTGGGGCAGACGCGTTGGGCGCGGCGGTCGTCGGGGTCGGTGACTCGTTCCACGTAGCCCGCTTTTTCCAGGCGCTGGATCTGGCGGCTGACATGTGGGGCCTCGACATCGAGGCGGGTGGCGAGTTCGCCGAGGCGCATGGGTTCGGCGGCGTCGGCGAGTACGCGCAGGAGTGGGACACTGGCCCGATCCATGGTGATTCCGCACTTGGCCATGGCGAGGTCGTGGCGGCGAAAGCGCGTGAGCAGGTACGTGACGCGGGCCAGTGCGCCTTCGAGTTCCACGATGTGAGCTGCGTCAACTTGGTGGACAGAGGTGGCTTCCGGCGGGGACATGTGGTTATCTTACGAAATCCCTTTTACTTAATTTTGGTAAGTAATCTGAAGGACTGCCGTATGACTACGACCGCTGTCGGTCAGGTCGCCGGAACCCCCACCGACGACCGCTCGCAGAGCCACCTCACTCTGACCCTGCTTGCCCTCGGCGCCGCCGGCCTGGTCGTCTCGCTGCAGCAGACCGTGGTCATTCCACTGCTGCCGCACATGATGGTCCAGCTCGGCACCACCGCCGCAGGCATCCAGTGGCTGTTCACCGCCGCCCTGCTCTCGGGCGCGGTCGCCACCCCGCTGCTCTCCCGCTTCGGCGATATGTACGGCAAGAAGCGCATGGTGCTCATCGCCATGGGCCTGCTCATCGCCGGCTCGATCGTCTGCGCCTTCGCCACCACGCTCGGCGTCTACATCATCGGCCGTGCGCTACAGGGCACCGCCTCGGCCATGATTCCGCTGGCCATCGGCATTCTGCGCGATACCTTCCCGCCGGAGAAGATGGTCACCGCCATCGGCGTGGTCTCGGGCACCATGGGCGTCGGCGGCACCGTCGGCATGCTCATGACCGGTCTCATCGCCGATCACACCACCAATCCGCACCCGGTCTTCTGGATCACCGCCGCGCTCGGCGTGGTGGCGATGGTGCTGATTCAGTTCAGCGCCAAGGACACCGGCGTCCGGCACGGCGGCTCCCCCGATTACGCGGGCGCGGCACTGCTGGCCGGTCTGCTCATCACGCTGCTGCTCGGCATCAGCGAGGGCCCGCGCTGGGGCTGGTCGTCGGGCAGCGTGCTCGGCCTGTTCGGCGCGGCCATCGCACTGACCGTGGTGTGGGTGATCGTGGAGCTCAAGGTGGAGCAGCCGCTGGTGCGGTTGCCGCTGCTGGTCGGCCCGAAATCGCTGACCGCCAACCTGATTTCGCTACTGCTCGGTGCGGCGCTGTTCGGATCCTTCACGCTGGTCTCGAATTTCGTGCAGACCCCGGCCGACAAGGTCGGTTACGGTCTGTCCGGTTCGGTGCTGGCGGTCGGCCTCTACGGCGTGCCCAGCGCACTGCTCATGACGCTGTTCTCCTTCCGCACCGGACGGATCGCGGCGCGCATCGGCGCGGCCTACACCCTGGCCATCGGTTCGGGATTCGCCGCCGCGTCGATGCTGTGGACCGCCGCGTTCCACGAGCACGGCTGGCAGATGGTGGTGACGAATGTGCTGCAGGGCACCGGCTTCGGTATCGGTTACGCCGCGCTCGGCACCCTGGCCGTCATGCATGTGCCGATGAGTGAGAGCGGAATCGCCAGCGGTATCAACTCGCTGGTGCGTACCGCGGGCGGCAGTATCGCGGGCGCGGTCACCGGATCGATCCTGACCTCACAGGTCATCGCGCACACCAAGGTGCCGACGGTTGACGCGTACGTACTGTCGTTCACCATTCTCGGTGTCGCCGCGCTGCTGGCCGCGATCATCGCGGTGATGCACGGCCTGCGCCACGGCGGCGATTAGTCCGGTAGGACAACGTAATTCGAAGGCCGGTCGATACTCGACCGGCCTTCGGCATGTCAGGTGAGAACCTCGGTGCTGTCGCCGTCGACGACCACCACGTGATCGTCGGTGAGCGCCCAGTGCGCGACGCCGGAGGCCAGGTAGTCGCGAACCAGCTTGCGGGAGTGGCCCTCCGGATCGGTGGGTGAATCCAGGTGCGGGACTATCCGGCGCGGCACCAAACCCAGTCCGTCCCAGCGCGGTTCGATACCGCAGGCGGTGCGCACCTCGGCCGGATCATCGGCGAATTCCAATCCGTGCAGGTCCGGGGTCATGACGCAGGCTCCCGCGCTGTAGCCCGCGTAGACCAGGGCATCGGCCGCAAGCAGCCGGGGCAGCACGATATCCGCTCCGCTGCGGGCGAATTGGGCGCGCAGTACGAAGGTATTGCCGCCGCGCACCCACACCATCGGGAAGCCCGAGAGCGTCTGTTCCAAGGCTTCGGTCCTGCCGATGTAGTCGCGCAGGTCCAGCACCTCCGGCTCGAATCCCAAGCGGCGCAGCGGAAACAGATCACTGGTGACCGCGCTCTGCCAGGCCGAGGGCCAGGCATCACAGGCATTGGCCACGACCGCGACCCGGCCGGGCGGGCCGACCAGGGCGAGGAGCCGGTTCGCATGCGCGCCGAATCGATAGCTGGACAGGAACAGTCGCACCGGGACTCAGATGGTGAACGTCAGGCCGCGGACCAGGCGATTGCCCAGCTCGGTATCGCCCGCGACGGTGAATCCGCCGAGATGCGCGTCGGCCGTGGTGCGGCCGCCACGCAAGCGGGCGAAGAGTCCGGACCCCATGGTGAGCACGACATCGGCTGGGCCGTCCAGGTTTTCGACCAGGCTCGCCCGGCCGCCGACCACGGCGACATGCAGCGTCCGGGTCACCGGCCCGGTGAGTTCGAAGGTGATGCGCGCGCCGTCCTGAGCGCCACCGCCCTTCACCACCGACCGGCCGAGGCCGAAAATCAGTTCGGTGAAGGCGATTTCGGCACGCCCGCCACCCTCCGCGATCGAAACCTCGAGGGCATCTGCGATATCGAGTTCATGCATCCAGCAATCGAAGAGCCGGATTCGCATGAACCTGCCGTAAGGGGTCATACCCACCGGCGACGGGACGCTCTTCGCCCAGGCCTCCGGGCTGAGCCCGGCCAGGGTCTTCAATCGACCGCCGGTCACCTCGAGGAATCGCTCCAGCAGTTGCGACCCCGCGAGCGGGCGCAGCGATTCGACCCACTTCTCGTTGAGTGCGCCGATGTCATTGCGAATGTGTTCGCCGGAGACGTCCAGATCCGGCGTCGGCTCCCCCGCCAGCATGGATTCGGTGCCGATCACATGCGCGAGCACATCGAATACGGTCCAGCCGGGCAGCGGCGTGGACACGCGGAAGCGGTCTTCGGGTAATCCGTCCACTAGTCGGGTGAGTGCGTCCCACTGGTCGGACAAGGCGGCGGTGATCTGTCCGCGGTCCGGCACCGTGTCGGTCATGCGGTGGTCTCCTTCTCCTCGTCGGCGAGCCGGTCCAGTCCGGCTCGGATGGCGGCGGCGGTGCGCTCCTGGTCGTGCGGGCGGCGCAGTACGAAACCCTTTGCGAAGGTCAGGGTGTCACCCTTCCAGCGCGGCATCACATGCAGGTGGACATGGTGCACTGTTTGGAAGGCGGCCTTCCCGTCATTGAGGACCAGGTTGGCGCCGTCGGCGCCGAGTTCGCTGCGGCGCACGGCCTTTGCGAGCCGATGACCGAAGGCGAAGAGCTGTGCGCCGAGTGCCGGATTCAGTTCGTCGAGATCGCTCGCGTGCTGTTTGGGAATCACCAGGGCGTGACCCCGGGTTATGGGCCTTATGTCGAGAAACGCCATGAGGATGTCGTCCTCGAAGATCTTGGTCGCGGGCGCCTCGCCCCCCACGATCCGGCAGAAGATGCAGCCGCTCACCTCGCAGACATTACGGCGTAAGAGTGATGCGCGACACCCCTCGCATGAGCGGGTTGTCCGGTTTTCTCGCCGCACGGTGTGACGCCTATCTCCGCTACTCTCACCGCGGAGCAGGTACAGTAGCGAGAATTCTCACGAACTTACTCATAAGTAAGTTCGGCCCGCCGTTTGGACCGGTGACACGGCCCATCAGGAGTACCGGGTGGCCCGGCTCACCACGAGAAGGAAGTTTGACAAGTGGACACAACGCAGAGCGATCCGAGCGGAGCGCCCACCAGCGTTGATTCTCGTGCTCCGCACGGCGCGCGCGTCGGCGTAGTTCGGGAAACGAACGCGGACGAACGCCGTGTCGCATTGGTGCCGAAGATCATTCCGTCGCTGCTGAAGCAGGGCGTGCAGGTGATCGTCGAGTCCGGTGCCGGTCTGGGCGCACTCATTCCCGATGAAGCCTACGTCGAAGCGGGCGCCAGCATCGGCGATCCGTGGAACACCGATGTGGTCGTCAAGGTGGCCCCGCCCAATGACGGCGAGATCGCCAAGCTGTCGAGCGGCCAGACCCTGATCGGCTTCCTCGCGCCCCGCAATGCCGACACCAAGATCGGCGCCTTGAAGGCCGCGGGTGTACAAGCCTTTGCGGTGGAGGCGATTCCGCGTATCTCCCGCGCCCAGGTCATGGACGCACTGTCCTCACAGGCCAATGTCGCCGGGTACAAGGCCGTGCTGCTGGCCGCCTCGGAATCCACCCGATTCTTCCCCATGCTGACCACCGCGGCCGGCACCGTGAAGCCCGCGACCGTACTGGTGCTCGGCGTCGGCGTCGCCGGCCTGCAGGCCCTTGCCACCGCAAAGCGCCTGGGCGGCAGGACCACCGGATACGACGTCCGGCCCGAGGTCGCCGATCAGGTGCGCTCGGTCGGTGCGCAATGGCTCGACCTGGGTATCGACGCCGCCGGTGAAGGCGGTTACGCACGTGAGCTTTCCGACGAGGAACGCGCCGCGCAGCAGACCGCGCTGGAGAACGCCATCAAGGGCTTCGACGTGGTGATCACCACGGCACTGGTGCCGGGTCGTCCCGCACCGCGCCTGGTTACCGCCGCCGCCGTCGAGGGCATGAGGCCCGGCAGCGTCATCATCGATATGGCCGGTGAGACCGGCGGTAACTGCGAGCTCACCGAGCCCGGCAAAACCGTTGTGCGACACGGGGTCACCATCGCCTCGCCGCTCAATCTGCCGGCCACCATGCCCGAGCACGCCTCCGAGCTGTACTCCAAGAACATCTCGGCGCTGCTGGAACTGATGCTGAAGGACGGGGCGCTAGCACCCGATTTCAGCGATCAGGTGCTGGCCGATTCCTGCGTCACCCGTGAGGTGGAAGCCTGATGTACACCGAACTTCTCGCGAATATCGCGATCCTGGTGCTGTCCGGATTCGTCGGCTTCGCCGTCATCTCCAAGGTGCCCAATACCCTGCACACCCCGCTCATGTCCGGCACCAACGCCATTCACGGCATTGTCGTGCTCGGCGCGCTGGTGGTGTTCGGCAAGATCGAGCACCCCTCGGTACTCATGCAGATCATCTTGTTCGTCGCGGTCGTCTTCGGCACGCTGAACGTGATCGGCGGCTTCGTCGTCACCGACCGCATGCTCGGCATGTTCAAGGCCAAGAAGCCTGCTGCGCAAGAGAAGGCGGACAAGTAAGCCATGGATAATCTGGTCAATATTCTGTACATCGTCGCCTTCGCGATGTTCATCTACGGTCTGATGGGTCTGACCGGCCCGAAGACCGCGGTGCGCGGTAATCAGATCGCGGCGGTCGGCATGCTCATTGCCGTTGTCGCGACGTTCATTTCGATTCGCGACACCAATAACTGGATCATCATCGTGCTGGGTCTGGTCGTAGGTATCGGCCTGGGTGTGCCGCCCGCGCGATTCACCAAGATGACCGCCATGCCCCAGCTCGTCGCCGCGTTCAACGGCGTCGGCGGTGGCACCGTCGCGCTGATCGCGTGGGCGGAATTCCTCGAGACGGACGGGTTCTCACACTTCCCGGCCGGTGAGCAGCCGACCGCGCACATTGTGATCGCCTCGCTCTTCGCGGCGATTATCGGCTCGATCTCGTTCTGGGGTTCGTGCATCGCCTTCGCGAAACTGCAGGAACTGTTGTCCGGCAAGCCGATCAGCGTCGGCAAGCTGCAGCAGCCGCTGAACCTGCTGCTGTTCGCGGGCGCCATCGCGGCCGCGGTGGTCATCGGTATCGGAGCCACCAAAGACGGTGTGCCGCAGTACTGGATGATCCTGGTGCTGGTGCTGGCGGGCATTCTCGGCCTGATGGTCGTGCTGCCCATCGGTGGCGCGGATATGCCCGTGGTCATCTCGCTGCTCAACGCTCTCACCGGATTGTCGGCTGCCGCAGCCGGTTTGGCGCTGAACAACACCGCCATGATCGTGGCGGGCATGATCGTCGGCGCGTCCGGCACCATCCTCACCAACCTCATGGCCAAGGCCATGAACCGATCCATCCCGGCGATTGTCGCGGGCGGATTCGGTGGTGGCGGAACGGCTCCCGGCGCCTCGGGCGACGGTGAGCAGAAGCAGGCCAAGGCCACCTCCGCGGCCGATGCGGCAATCCAGATGGCCTACGCCAACCAGGTCATCGTGGTGCCCGGCTACGGTATGGCGGTCGCCCAGGCCCAGCACGCGGTCAAGGAAATGGCGTCGCTGCTCGAGGCCAAGGGTGTCGAGGTCAAGTACGCGATCCACCCGGTCGCCGGTCGTATGCCCGGGCATATGAACGTGCTGCTCGCCGAGGCCGAGGTGTCCTATGACGCCATGAAGGAAATGGACGATATCAACGGCGAATTCAGCCGTACCGATGTCGCCCTGGTCATCGGCGCGAACGATGTCACCAACCCGGCCGCCCGCGAGGACGCCTCGTCCCCGATCTACGGCATGCCGGTGCTCAATGTCGATCAGGCCAAGTCGGTCATCGTGCTCAAGCGCTCGATGAACTCCGGCTTCGCCGGTATCGACAACCCGCTGTTCTACGCCGACACCACCTCCATGCTGTTCGGCGATGCCAAGAAGTCCGTCGGTGCGGTCACCGAGGAACTGAAGGCGCTCTAGGGTTTTCCCGCGAATACCCCGTTCTTGACCTACAGGTCCAGAACGGGGTATTTTCGTGTCATGGGCCGCCCGCGCGAATTCGAAGCCGACTCCGTGGTGGAGCGGGCGATGGAGACGTTCTGGACCCATGGCTATGCCAATACCTCACCGGCACTGCTCGCCGAGGCGACCGGCATCGGAAAAGGCAGTCTGTACAACGCTTTCGGGAGTAAGCGGGAGCTGTTCGACCTCGCCTTCGCCTGCTATGAACGGATGGGCGCGCAGTTGGCCACGGAGGTGCTGTCGCAACCCGGCACCACCCGCGAAAGGCTGCGCGCCTGGCTGCGATTCGCGGTGGACACCGATCTCGAGGGTCCGGTGCGACGCGGATGCCTGGTGACCAATACCGCCGTGGAACTCGCCGGGCACGACGCGCAAGCCACCGCGGCCGTGGTCACCGGCACCGAACGGATGACCTCACTGCTGGCCGAACGCATCGAGCAGGGCAAGCGCGACGGCGATGTGCCCGCGGAGATCAATGCCCGGGGCTACGCCGAATTCGTCATGAATACCCTTACGGGACTGCGGATTACGGCCAAGACGGCGGATTCCGCAATGCTGTATCGGATTATCGACACCGCACTCTCCACACTCTGACCACACTCGACAAGGGCTGCCCCCGGCAGCCTTTTCTTTTGCCCTAGTTTTTGACCCTTAGTTCAAGAAAGGCAATATCATGGATCTCGGACTCAATGGCAAGACCGCGATTGTCACCGGCGCGGGCCGGGGCATCGGGCTCGCCGTCACACAGGCGCTCGCCGATGAGGGCGTCCGCGTCGTCGGCATCACCCGCACCATTACCCCGGAACTCGAAAAGGCCGCGGCGGCAACCATTTCCGCTGATCTGAGCACCATCGAGGGCGCTACCGCGGCGGTCGAGGAGGCGCTCGCGGAGCTCGGCGGCCTCGATACCCTGGTCAATAATGTCGGCGGCGGCGATCCGGACAAACTCGTCCTCGGCGGTTTCCTCGACATTCCCGCCGAGCAATGGCGAAACCTGTTCGACCTCAACCTGTTCGGCGTCGTCGCCGCGACCCGCGCGGCACTGCCGAGCGTGCTCGAACGGCGCGGGGCGATCGTGACCGTCTCCTCGATCAACTCGCGCATTCCGGCGGTCGGACCGGTCGGCTACAGCGAGGCCAAGGCCGCGCTGACCTCGTTCAGCAAGCGACTCAGCGAGGAGTTCGGGCCGCTGGGCGTGCGGGTGAACACCGTCTCACCGGGGCCCGTCGGCACCGATATCTGGCGCGCCCCGGGTAATCTCGGAGCCAAGCTCGCGGCGGCGAACGGCGTCGCGCACGAACAGTTCCTGGACGCGATGGGGCCACAGTTCGGTATCGCCTCCGGTCGTATCTCCGAACCGGAGGAGGTGGCCGCGCTGGTGACCTTCCTGGCCTCGGAGCAGGCCCGCAATATCATCGGCGCGGACTTCGTCATCGACGGCGGGATTCTGAAAGCCGCGTGACCGGCTACAGGTAGAGACCCGTGCCGTGTTCGGCCTTCCCATTGGCGACGGCGTGGATATCGCGTTCGCGCAGTACGTAATACGCCTGCGCCTGGATCTCCACCTCGAACTGGTCGTCGGCGCTGAACAGCACCTGATCGCCGACCTTGATCGCGCGCACATGTGAGCCGACGCCGCACACCTCACCCCAGGACAGGCGCTTGGCCACCTGGGCGGTCGCCGGAATGAGAATGCCCCCGCTGCTGCGCCGCTCGCCCGCATCCTGATTGAGCTTCACCATGACGCGGTCGTGCAGCATTTGGATCTCGAGCTGAGGATCGGACACCGCGCCACTGTACTGCGGCGCGGTGACCGCACTCGGACCGACCGGTCAGGCACCCGACGCGGCCGCGTCCTCGCGCGGGGCGACAATGCGGCGGATGGCGTCCTTGGTCCAGGTGCGGGTCAGTTCGGGATCGCTGTCCACCCCGAGGGCGAACTCGGCGACCTGCGGGACGGCGAGCGGATAGTTGATCATGCTCATCAGCAGCATGAGGCCGGCATATCCTTGCGGATCAGGCCCTTGTCCTGCGCCACTTCGACTTTGGCGCGCTTCTCCTGATAGCGGCCGCAGCGCAGTTCGCCCGCGGAGGCGTTCTCCGCACCCAATTCCAGGGCCTCCCACATGAGCAGGCGGAGCAGCTCTGGATGATCGCGGTGATAGTCGATGTGCTGATCGATCCAGATATCGAGGTCCTCGATATCGGTGTCGCCGCATCCTCGCTGCAGCATGATCTGGGCGCGGGCGAGGCGGCACTCGAATTGGTGGTCGGCGGGTACGGGTTCGCCTATGCCAGCGGGCTCATTACCGGCGGGCGATTCGGCGATCTGTACGGGCATCGGCGCATGTTCGTGATCGGGATGCTCGCCTTCGCCGCCGCCTCATTACTGTGCGGATTCGCCTGGAGCGCCTGGGAGCTGGTCGGATTCCGTGTGCTGCAAGGCATTACGGCCGCCGCCATGGTGCCGCAGATGCTGGCGCTGATCAACACCATGTTCGCGCCCGCCGAACGACCCAAGGCCATGGCGGCCTTCGGCGCCACCGTCGGACTGGGCGCGGTCGCCGGGCAGGTGCTCGGCGGGGTACTGCTGGACCTCGACCTGTTCGGGTGGGGATGGCGGAGCATCTTCTTCATCAACCTGCCCATCGGCGTGATCGCGGCGCTACTGGCGGCACGGTGGCTGCCCCGGCACGAGCAGAACCATCGGCCTTCGCTGGACCCGATTGGGGCGCTGGGCATCTCGGCGGCACTCGCACTGGTGCTGGTACCTGTCACATTGGGCCGGCCCGAGGGCTGGCCGGTGTGGACCTGGGTGTCCATGGCCGCGGCACTGCCGGTATTGCTGCTCACCCTTCGTTACGAAAGCGGGCTGGCACGGCGCGGCGGACAGCCGGTGCTCGATACCGGGCTCATTCGGGAGCGGGTGTTCGCGGCGGGCATGCTGATCTCGGGCGGATACCTGGCGTTCTTCGCCGGATTCATGCTCTGCCTGACACTGCTGCTGCAGAACGGCCTCGGCATGTCGCCGCTGGCCGCCGGGCTCACCTTCGCTCCACTCGGTATCGCCTTCGCCACCAGCTCGCTGTTCGCCCGCAAGGTGGCCGAGCGGATCGGGAATCGAGTCATGGTGCTGGGCACCGGCATCAGCCTCACCGGGCTCACGCTGACCGTGGGCGTACTCGCCTGGTACGGGTCCTCGATCACCGCGGCGGCGCTGATTCCCGGCATGATGCTGGTCGGCACCGGAAACGGTATGACCATTCCATCGGCCATCGGAGCGGTGCTGTCCTCCGGGATTCCGGCACACCAGTCGGGTATGGCGGCGGGCGTACTCACCACCGCGCAGCAATTCGGAAACGCCATCGGCGCAACGGTTCTGGGCATGATCTTCTTCAGCGCACTGGGCGACGCGCACGGGGTCGGCGACTTCGTGCACGCCATGGAGATCGTGGCACTGGTCGCCTTCGGGATCGTGGCGGCGGTGCTCGGCGCGGCACTCACCCTCCCCCGCGCCACCACCCGATGACAGGGACTGAACGACGTCGAGCTCAGCTACCCGCGCATCCGACGGCGGTAGGTGACCTTGTCGAAATTCATCAACCGCGATTCGGGAATCGGACAGACACCCTCGATCGGGGGGCATCAACTAGGTTCTCAACTGTGGCCCCGCACACCGATCTCGACTCGCTCCGCGCCCTGCTCCCGGACGGCATGCTGGTGACCGATCCCGATGTGCTCGGGGCCTATCGACAGGACCGGGCACTGGATCCGGACGCCGGGACCGCGCTCGCGCTGGTACGGCCCACGACCACCGAGCAGGTGGCGGCGGTGGTGCGCTGGGCGCATGCGCATCGGGTGCCGATCGTGCCGCGCGGGGCGGGGACCGGACTCTCCGGCGGGGCCACCGCGCAGCACGGGGCGCTACTGCTCAGCACCGAGAAGATGCGGGAGATCAGCGTCGACCCGGTCACGCGGACCGCGGTCGTGCAGCCCGGACTGTTGAACGCCGAGGTGAAGCGGACCGTCGCCGCGCACGGGCTCTGGTATCCGCCCGATCCCTCCTCCTTCGAGATCTGCTCCATCGGTGGGAACGCGGCCACCAACGCGGGCGGGCTGTGCTGCGTGAAGTACGGCGTCACAACCGATTACGTGCTCGGCATGCAGGTCGTACTCGCGGACGGGACCACCGTGCGACTGGGCGGGCCGCGACTCAAGGACTCCGCCGGGCTGTCGCTCACCAAACTGTTCGTGGGCAGTGAGGGGACGCTCGGGATCATTACCGAACTCACGCTGCGGTTGCTGCCCGCGCAGCCACCGCAATCGACGGTGGTCGCCAGTTTCCCGACCCTGGGCTCGGCTATGGAGGCGATACTCGCGATCACCGGGGCGCTGCGGCCGTCCATGCTGGAGTTCATGGACGCGGTCGCCGTCAACGCGGTCGAGGACGAACTGCGTATGGGCCTCGATCGCGCCGCCGCCGGACTACTGGTGGCGCGGTCGGACGCACCCGGTGAGCATGCCGGGCACGAGGCCGACATCATGCTCGCCGCCTGCGAAAAGGCCGGGGCCACCGAGGCTTTCCGCACCGACGATCCCGCCGAGGGCGAAGCCTTCTGCGCCGCACGGAGATTCGCTATCCCAGCCTTGGAACGTAAAGGGCCGCTACTGCTCGAAGATGTCGGCGTGCCACTCCCCCGGCTCGGGGATCTGGTGCATGGGATCGCCGATATCGCGCGCGAACGCGATGTGTTGATCTCGGTTATCGCGCACGCGGGTGACGGGAACACCCATCCGCTCATCGTGCACGATCCGAATGATCCGGCCGAGTCCGAACGCGCGCACCTGGCCTTCGGCGAGATCATGGAGCTGGCCATCGGGCTCGGCGGCACCATTACCGGGGAACACGGCGTCGGACGCCTGAAGAAAGCCTGGCTGCCCGATCAGCTCGGACCCGACGTGATGGCGCTCACCCGGCAGATCAAGAACGCGCTGGATCCGCACGGAATACTGAATCCCGGCGCGGTCCTCTGACCGGCCACTCGGAACAATCCGCACCACAAGGGAGTTCACACCGACCATGAGTACCCGGCTGGAACACAATGTCGACGACACCCGCTACGAGATCTACCTCGACGACACACTCGCGGGCTACGCCGACTACGCCGAGCGCGTCGACAGCGAGCGCAAGATCCGCGATATCCAGCACACGCTCACCTTCCCCGAATTCCGCGGTCGCGGCGTCGCCGCGCAGGTGGTCGAGTTCGCGCTGAACGACGCACGCGCACAAGGATTCTCGATCATCCCGACCTGCTGGTACGTGGAGAAGTACATCGGCGAACATCCCGAATACGCCGACCTGGTCGGCTAATTCGCGCGACCGCCATCCGGGCGCTGCGCCCGCCACACCAGGAACTGCCGGTCCGCGGTACACACCATCGCCTCGACCACCTTCTCGTTGTCGAAGCCCGGCAGCGCCTGCAGGCGACCCAGAAACGCCGGGTCCGCCGCCGAATGCGGCACCACACAACCCTTACCGGTGGCCCCGATCAATACGAAGAACACATCCTCCGCGAACGGCCCATCGGCCGTGGTAATGATCCGCACCTCCGCCAGCTCTCGCCACGCGACTTCTTCCACCCGTCCGTCGGCCAGGGTGCGCCGGACGAAGGTATCGGTGATTTCGACTCCGGCCATGGCTCCATAGTGCCCCCGCTTTCCCACTTCGAACAGTCTCGAAACCTCTTATTTCCCATACCAACACACAACGTTCGAGGGCAAAGCCTTGCGGCACCCCGGAATTGGGGGCGGTGTCACACGCCGGACACGCGCGAAGGCGGCACCGGGAACACCCGATACCGCCTTCGAGACTCGTCCTCGGACGAAGAGATCAGCGCAGGATCTGGCGGGACATGACGACGCGCTGGATCTGGTTGGTGCCCTCGTAGATCTGAGTGATCTTGGCGTCGCGCATCATTCGCTCCACCGGGAAGTCGGTGGTGTAGCCGGCGCCGCCGAAGAGCTGGACGGCGTTGGTGGTGACCTCCATGGCCACGTCCGAGGCGAAGCACTTGGCGGCGGCGGAGATGAAGCCGAGGTTCTTCTCGCCGCGCTCGGCGCGGGCGGCGGAGGTGTAGACCATGAGGCGGGCGGCCTCGACCTTCATGGCCATATCGGCGAGCATGAACTCGGTGTTCTGGAAGGACGCGATGGTCTTACCGAACTGCTTGCGGTCCTTGGTGTATGCGATCGCGGCGTCCAGGGCACCCTGCGCGAGACCGACAGCCTGCGCGCCGATGGTCGGGCGGGTGTGGTCCAGGGTCTGGAGGGCGGTCTTGAAACCGGTGCCGGGCTCGCCGATGATGCGGTCGCCGGGGACCCTGCAGTTCTCGAAGTACAGCTCGGCGGTGGGGGAACCCTTGATGCCCAGCTTGTGCTCCAGCGGGCCGACGACGAAGCCCTCGTCGTCCTTGTGGACCATGAACGCGGAGATACCGTTGGCGCCCTTGTCGGCGTCGGTCACGGCCATGACCGTGTACCAATCGGACTTGCCGCCGTTGGTGATCCAGCACTTGGAACCATTGATGATCCAGCCGTCGCCATCCGCCTTGGCGCGGGTGCGCATGGAGGCGGCATCGGAACCGGCCTCACGCTCGGACAGCGCGTAGGAGGCCATCCCACCCTCGACGATGGTCGGCAGCACCTGCTGCTTGAGCTCCTCGGAACCCTGCAGGATCAGGCCCATGGTGCCGAGCTTGTTGACCGCGGGGATCAGCGAGGAGGAACCGCAGACGCGGGCGACCTCTTCGATCACGATGCAGGTGGCCACGGAATCCGCGCCCTGGCCGCCGTACGCCTCGGGCACGTGCACGGCATTGAAACCGGCCGCGTTGAGGGCGGTCAGCGCCTCCTCGGGGAAGCGGGCATCGCCATCGACAGCCTTCGCGTGCGGGGCGATCTCCTTCTCGGCCAGCCCGCGAATGGCCGCGCGCAGCTCATCGTGGAAATCCTCGAGCTTGAACAGATCGAAATCGGGGTTGCCCGCCATGGGGGTTCGTCTCCTGTGCGTTCGGGTCGGATCGCCGCTGGTCGCCCAGCTTCTCCAGCATCTCGGCACTCAGTGCCAATCAAAGCCGAGTATACGCTGCAATATCGCGGCCACATGCGCATACTGCCCTATAAAAGCGTGGCACGCAGTGTCATCTATGCCACTGCGGGCAAATCACAACGTATCGAGACGACGCGCCAGAAGATCGGCGACCTGCCGAGACGACATATCGCGCGGGAAGACCGCCACCACCATCTGATCCGCCGCCGCACCCACACGACCCGTCTCACCCCGTGGAATCGTGGCCAGCGCCGCCCGCAGATCCGCCGGACTCGCCGCGGACTCCCCCCGCACCATGCGCCGCAAAAGATAGTTGTGCGTAGCCGTCACCGCAGCCGTGAACTGCACCAGCGCCAAATCGAATTCACCACGCAGCCGCTCCCGCAGATAGTCGGTGAACAACCGCTCATACCGGAAAACGGTGACAATCTCCCGCTCCCGCAAGGTAGGCACCTGCCGCACCACCTGATATCGCCGAGCCGCCAACTCCCGCCACTGCGTGAACCGCTCGAACACCGCAACCACAGCCTCGATCACCGCATCCCACGGATCCCCCTGCGCCCCATCGAGAAACGCCCGAGCCTGCGCCAACTGCGACTCATGATCGGCGAAGACCACATCCTCTTTGGACCGGAACTGCCGAAAGAACGTCCGCCGGGAAATCCCCGCCGCCTCCGCAATCTCATCCACAGTCGTTGCCTCATAACCCTTTTCGGAGAACAACTGCAACGCGTGATCGATGACGGTCAGTCGACGAGCGGTCGAGTCCGCGTCGTTTCGACCACGAGTGAGGGGTTCAGCAGGCACCAGCCAACCGTAGCGAGGGAAGCCTCCCATCCCGCGCAACCACTCTAAACTGCTTCGGTTATTGCGTTTGTTTCGTATAATGCGATCAGAAGAGGAGGTGTCCCATGGCAGGGATCGACGCCGTGAAACGCTCCGAACCAGGCGCAATAGACGCCGAAGTGGCCGGGCGGGCAATGAGAAGGATCAAGGATTACCTGATGCGCCATCCCGATGAGGAGTTCATCCCCGTCACCGGGGAGGTCGGCAGCGAGGACGCGTTGGTGCTGCCCCGAGCCGCGGTCAGCATTCTCGCGTTCATCCTCGCGCAGGCCGCAGAGGGACGCGGCGTATCGGTTGTGCCATCCCATGCCGAGCTCACCACCCAGCAGGCGGCCGCCATGTTGAATGTCTCCCGGCCGTTCGTGATCACCCTGCTCGACTCCGGCGAGATCCCGTTCCGCCTCGTCGGTACGCACCGCCGCATCCGATTCGACGATCTCAAGACATATCAGCAACGCAGCGCGGCCAAGAGCAGATCCGCCGCTGACGAACTGACACAACTCGGCCAGGAGCTGGGAATCTGACGATGGCCTTCGTGGTGATGTACGACGCCAATGTGCTCTACGGAAACACCGTGCGCGACATGATGATCCGCCTAGCCCCGTTTTCCGCACTTGTTGATCTTTAAAGTTTGTTCGGTGTGGCGTGTCGGTCGCGGTCGGCTGGGTTGGGGCGGCAGCGTGCTGGTGTGAGACAACGTGCGCGGTTCGGTGCGTCGGCGCCGAAGAAGATGCTTGGGTCGTTGCCGGTGGTGGCTGAGTTTTGTGCTCGGTTGAGGATCCGTGATGTGGTCGATGATGCCTGCCCGGTGGCCGATAGGGCGGTGCTGACGCATGGGCAGGTGATCGAGGCGCTGGTGGCCAACCGGCTTACTTCTCCGGCTCCGTTGGTGCATGTGCAGGCGTGGGCGCACGAGTGGGCGGTCGGTGAGACGCTGGGCGTCGAGCCCGGTCTGCTCAACGATGACCGGGTCGGGCGAGCGCTGGATGCGATCGCGCCGCGGTTGGATCAGATCGCCGGGTCGGTGGGGGTCAGGGCGATCGAGGCGTTCGGAATCGATGTGGCCAGGATTCATTGGGACATGACCTCGATCTCCATGCACGGCGATTACGAGCAGCTCCAGGAGGGCTTCGCCGCCCCGAAGTTCGGGCATCCCAAGGACCGCCGCCCGGATCTGAAACAGGTCCAGGCCGGGATCGCGGTTAGCGGGGACGGCGGCGTCCCGGTGTTCCACCGCGCCTTCGACGGCGGCGCGGGAGAGGTCGGCCAGGTCATCCCGGTCATGAAAGCGCTGCAGCAGATGGCTACCCGCCGTGATCTGCTGATCGTTGGTGACTCCAAGCTGATCTCCTATGCGAACCTGGCCGCCATGGACGGCCAGGGTGTGCGCTTTGTCGCCCCGGCGTCCAAAGCCTACGTCCCGGTCGCCGAGCTGGCGGGCCTGTTGGTGCTGGCGGCGACCGCTGTGGACTACGTCGCCGGCCGTGATGCGGACAAGCCCGCCGACCGGCGGGGCACCTGGCATGTCATCGAGGACCTGATGAGTTTGGCCGGGCCACGCAAGAAGGACTCGGTCTTGAGGTTGCGCAGGGTGTTCGTGCACTCCTCGGCACGCGAGGCGGCCACGTCCACTGCCCCGCGCCAACAAACTTCAGCGAGCCCGTGATGACCTGACACGGCTGGAACGCGGTCTGGGCTCACGCCACTACCCCACCCAGGCCAAGGTCGAAGCCCGTATCGCGGTGATCGGCAAAGACCGGCGGGTCGGCGCCTACCTGCGCACCACCACAGGCCCCGACCCCGACACTGGTAAACCAATCCTGGCCTGGCACTTCGACCGCGACGCGATCGACGCCGAGGCCGCCACCGACGGCTGGTACGCGCTTTTGACCAACCTGCCGCCCGACCAAGCCGACGCCGCACAGGTCCTGATCCTCTACAAAGGCCAAGAAGCGGTCGAACGCCGCTACTCAGCCTTCAAAGGCCCCGTCGCCGCCCTGTTCCTCAAAAACAACCGGCGCATCGCCGCCCTGGTTACCGTCATCTGTCTCGCCCTGCTCATCTTCTGCCTGATCGAACGCCAGGTCAGACAGGCACTGGCCACTCAGGGCCACACCAAGATCGAAGGGCCGGACGGGCCGCCATCCCCACCGCCCGTCTCATCCTCACTACCCTCGCCACCATGAAGATCATCCCCAGCGACAGGCACAACCCACCCGTCATTCCCCGACCCACCCCCATCCAGATGCGGTTGCTAGACCTCCTCGACATCGACCCACGCCAACTCCGCTGACGATTATTCACGTGCGACGCTTCTGGGTGGCGGCTGCCGTCAGCCGTTGTTTTCGCGGTCGTAGGCGGCCTGAGCGGCGGCGACCGTGCTGCCGTGTCGCTTGGCCCAGTCGGTGAGCTCCAGCAGCGACTTGTGGAGTTCTTGGGCCATTTCCGTCAGCGTGTACTCGACCTTGGGCGGAACGACCGGATAAACGGTGCGTACGAGCAAGCCGTCCCGCTCCAGCTTGCGCAGCTTGAGTGTGAGCATGCGGCGACTGATCCCTCTGATCGAACGTTCCAGCTCCGTGAACCGAACCGGACCCTGCGCAGCGGCTACCAGGATGCCGATGCTCCACTTCCCGGAGACGTGATCGAGGACCTCCGAGACCGGGCACGCCTCGCTGGCCAGGGCTGACACATTGATGTGACTCTGGGACATGAAAGTGCCTTCTTCCGCCGGGCTTGACAGTCATCAATCATGTACTCCGTATCAAATCGTGCACCAAACCGGAAGGCGGCTCGATGCTTCAGGAACTCACAGACCGCGCCGCGATCGTGGACGCCGTCATCGCGTACGCGACGGCCGTGGACACCAGGGACTGGGAGACGTTGGGTGCGCTGTTCACCGACGACGCTTGCTGGGAGTACAGCGGTTCGGGAGAACGGCTCTGCGGGCCTGACGCGATCGTTGCCAGGATCAGCTCCAGCTTGGAGCGATTCGACGCCACCCATCACCTGAACGGCAACCATGTTGCCGCAGTACACGGTGACGAGGCCGAGCACACGTGCTACTACCAAGCCCAGCATGTCCGCCATGGCCTGCCCGATGGCGAGAAGTTCCTTGGCGGGGGTCGCTACGACGACCGGCTGCGCCGCACCCCGGACGGCTGGCGGTTCACACACCGCAGGATCACCAACGTCTGGAGCGAGGGAAATCCCGCCGTGATCACGTCCTAACGACAGGCCGATCGAGTGGCTGGTCGCGGCTACGCAACGGAAGCCTGGGAAGGCTGCCGCCCACGCCGAAGCCAACCCGCCGCACACCCTCCGAGATCCACATGTGCGGAAAACGGGCCTAGCGCGGTCGGGAGTCGTACAGGCCAAATGGACTCATCGCATCCTTGATGAGGTCACACGAAATCTCGCCGCGAATCGCCCGGATATTCCCGCGGCGAAACTCTAGCGACTGCGGCAGTTGATCATCGACGCTGTTCCGGACTGTCTGGTCGCAGGTTACGAGCCCCTCATCGAAGGACTGAAGCTGCCAGATCCGGACGACCGGCATGTTCTGGCCGCAGCGATCAAAGCGGGAGCACAGGTCATAGTGACGTCGAATATCCGTGACTTCCCGGAAGATTCACTGGTCGCGTGGAACATCGACTCGAAAAGCCCGGACGGCTTCCTACTCGACCAGATCGCGTTGGACGACCGGATTGTCTGGGCCTGTGTACAGCAGATCGCCGACTCCCGGAACAACCCGCCGGAGACCGTCGACGACGTTCTCGATGAGTTGGAACGGGCTGGGCTGGTCGAGTCGGTCGCCGCGCTGCGCGACGGCCGACTCCTCTGATTTCAGCCCAGGAGTTGGGCTCGCAGGGCTTGGTCCTTTTCCAGGACCATTTTTTCCAGGTCGGACTGGAATTGCTCCATGCGGGAACGCAATTCGGGGTCGGTGGCGGCGAGGATGCGGACTGCGAGGAGGCCGGCGTTGCGGGCGCCGCCGATGGAGACGGTGGCTACCGGGACGCCGGCGGGCATTTGGACTATGGAGAGGAGGGAGTCCATGCCGTCGAGGTGTTTGAGGGGGACGGGGACGCCGATTACCGGGAGGGGGGTGGCGGAGGCGACCATGCCGGGGAGGTGGGCTGCGCCGCCCGCGCCGGCGATGATCACCTGGATGCCGCGGGCTGCAGCTTCTTTCGCGTAGTCCAGCATGCGCTGGGGGGTGCGGTGGGCGGAGACGACGCCTACCTCGAAGCGGATTCCGAACTCGGCCAAGGCTTCCGCTGCCGCGACCATGGTGGGCCAGTCGGAGTCGCTGCCCATGATCAGGCCAACTTGTGCGGTCTCAGGCATGATGCGGATCCCATCCGTCGGTCCAAATCGCGTGCGACATCCAGTGGGCCGCACGCTCCGCCTTTTCGCGGGTGATGGCGACATCGTCGCCGAGGATATTGATGTGGCCGATCTTGCGGTCGGGGCGCTCGCCCTTGCCGTAGAGATGCACCTTCGCCTCGGGGAGGCGGGCGGCCAGGTGATGCAGGCGCTCGTCCATGGACATCGACGGGGCCTCGGCGGCACCGAGGATGTTCGCCATGACGGTTACCGGGGCCAGGGGGGCGGTCGAACCCAGGGGGTAGTCCAGGACCGCGCGCAGGTGCTGCTCGAACTGGCCGGTGCAGGCACCGTCCATACCCCAGTGGCCGGAATTGTGCGGGCGCATGGCCAGCTCGTTCACCAGCAGATCACCGGAGCGCGTTTCGAAGAGCTCCACGGCCATGGCACCGGTGACACCGAGTTCGGCCGCCAGGCGCAAGGCCAGGGCCGCGGCCTCGGTGGCGCGGGACTCGGACAGACCGGGCGCGGGAGCGATCACCACGGCACACTGACCGTGCCGCTGAATGGTCTCCACCACCGGCCAGGCCGCGGCCTGACCGAACGGGGAGCGCGCCACCATGGCCGAGAGTTCGCGCTTCAGGTCCACCTTGGCCTCGGCCAACAGCGAAACACCATGCGCCAGTTGATCGGTGACGATGCGCTCGGTCTCGGCGGCATCGGCGGGCATCCACACGCCACGGCCGTCATATCCACCACGCACGGCCTTGAGTACGAACGGCCAACCCTGCGCGTCGGCGAAGGCGACCGCATCGGCGACCGAGGTCACCTCGGTGAACGCCGGAATCGGCACACCCAGCTCGGCCAGCTTGCGGCGCATGATCAGCTTGTCCTGCGCGAAGATCAGCGCGCTCGGCGGCGGCTGCACATTCACGCCCTCCGCGATCAACGCCTCGAGATGTTCGGTCGGCACACCCTCGTGATCGAAGGTCACCGCATTCGAGCCGACGGCCGCCTTACGCAGCGCCGCCAGATCCTGATGACTGCCGAAGATCACATCCGGGGTGACCTGCGCCGCCGGATCGTCGGGCCGCTCGGCCAGCACCCGCAACCGCTGCCCGAGCGCGATGGCAGCCTGATGGGTCATGCGCGCGAGCTGACCGCCACCGATCATGGTGACGGTGGGCATCGCGGAGGAATCGAAGGAACGTGCGCTCACGTTCGTCAATGTTGTCATGACACCTTGCCCCCGGATCCTGCGGGTTGCCCCCGGGGTCGGTGTGGGACGTAGACTCGCCTGGTGTCATTTGTCGACAAGGTGATAAACGTCCTGCCCACGCCGTTGCGGGACCTCGCGGACCGGCATTCCGAACTACTCAAGTTCGCGATTGTCGGTGCGACGACCTTCGTCATCGACATCGGCATTTTCTACCTGCTGAAGTGGACCGTACTCGATACCAAACCGACGATCGCCCGCATTCTGTCGGGCACCATCGCGGTCATCGTGTCGTACATCCTCAATCGCGAATGGACCTTCGACAAGCGCGGCGGCCGCGAGAAGCATCACGAAGCGCTGCTGTTCTTCGCGGTGAGCGGTATCGGCGTCCTGCTGGCCAGCCTGCCGCTGTACATCTCCAGCTACGTATTCGACCTGCGGCAGCCGAATGTGAGTTTCACCGTCGAGAACGTCGCCGACTTCTTCAGCGCGTTCATCATCGGCAATCTGCTGCAGATGGCATTCCGATTCTGGGCCATGCGGCGCTGGGTGTTCCCGGATGAAATGAAGGAACTCGCCGAAGAGTTCGAAGACCTCGTCAACGAGGAACAACTCGGACACAGCTGAGACTTGAAAACGAGGCGGCCCCACAAGCTATTCCGCCTCCCCGAGACTTCAGCGCCCGGCTAAGAGCCCCACAAGTCCCATTCGCGTACTGACGGTCAGGCGCAACACAGCTTCTGGACGTACCCCAAGAGTTACCCCACATTCACCAAATCAGTTGTCGCCCTCGCATAAACGGCCTCGATGAACCTCCAGGGCGACGGTCAGGCGGGCACCACCGAGGGGACTGTCATCGAGAGTTGCCGTGCCGCCGTGCAAGCGGGCCTGCTGCGCGACCAGAGCCAGGCCCAGGCCATTACCGGGATTCGGACTGGCGCGATGGAAGCGGTCGAAGACGCGTTCACGCTCCGGCTCGGGAATACCGCTGCCATTGTCATCGATGGTGAGGGTGACGGTATCGCCGCTGGTCCGCGCGGCAATACCGATATGGTTCGCGGAGCCGTGCCGGACGGCATTGGTAATGGCGTTCTCCAGCACCGAACGCAGGCCGGCGACCAGGCCGCGCAGTCGAATGGATTCCACGCCTTCGGTTTCGATGCGGACGCCGGGATTCGTTTGCAGGGCGTCATCGACCACCTGATCGACGAGTTGACCCAGATCGACTTCCTCCCAATCGGATTCGGTGGTCAGATCGCCGACGGCCAAGCGCTCCAGGGCATGCAGGGTCGCCTCGATAGCGGTTTGGCCGGCCAGCACCTCGTCGAGGATCTCGGTGCGCTCGGACTCCGAGAGCGGCATGCTGCGCAGTACCTGCAGGTCGGTGCGCATGGCGGTCAATGGAGTTCGCAGTTCATGAGCGGCCGTGGCGGCGAAATCCCTTGCGGTGACCAGGGCTTCGCTGGTGTGGCGGCGCTCATCGGCGATACGGCCGAGCATGGAGTTCATGGCGACCGCCAGCTCTGCGGTCTCGCTGGCCGACGAGGTCTTCGGGGAGGCCAATTCGAGCCGATCACCCAATTCCGCTGTCTCGGCGGTCAATCGGCGCAGCGGAGCCACCGCACGCGAGGCGAAGAACCAGCCCAGCAAGGCCGCGAGCACCGTCCCGGCCACCCCGATCGCGATGATCCGGGTGCGCTGCTTGGCCGCGGAATCCGTTGCCACTGTTCGAGGTACGGCCAGCACCACGGCTTGCCCGTCCACCGGAATGGTGCGGGCATACTCCATATTCGGGAGCGGGAGCGCCGGGAGCGACTCCAATTCACCCCCCGGACTGGTTACCGCGGGCACGGACGGCTGCGGCGGACCCGAGCCGGCCGGATCCTGGTTGGTGACAGTGACTTTGGGCCCATCGGCGGGGACCGTCCCCTCCGCCTGACGGATGGCCAGTGCCTGCACCACCGTGCCCACCTGTGTTCGAGCATCGCTACTCGCCACCGCGAACAGCACCGTACTCATCACCGCGACGACCACGGCCGCCGTGGCAGCACTGGCCAGCGCCACGCGGGTCCGCAGCGACCAAGGCCGCCGCAGGGACGGTGGCCACCTCGAGGAGCGACCTCCATTCACGCGTCGTCCCGCAGGACGAAGCCGACACCGCGGACGGTGTGGATGAGGCGGGGACTGCCGGTGGCCTCGATTTTGCGGCGCAGGTAGGAGACGAACACGTCGACAACTTTCGTCTGGGTTTCGAAGTCGTAGCCCCAGACCCGGTCCAGCAGTTGGGCGCGGGTGAACACCTGGCCGGGGGCGGCGGAAAGGGCTGTGAGCAGGTCGAATTCGCGTTTGGTGAGGTCGAGGCGGATGTCATTGGCGTAGGCGCGGCGGGCGCTGGGGTGAATGGTGAGCGGGCCGACCACGATTCGGTCGGAGCTGTGCGCGGGTGCCGGGGCGCGACGCAGCATGGCCCGCAACCGGGCGACCAGTTCGCCGAGATCGAACGGCTTGGTGAGATAGTCGTCGGCCCCGGCCTCCAGCGCGCCGATGCGATCGGTGACCTCCGCCCGCGCACTCAGTACACAGATCGGAATGTCATTGCCGAACGACCGCAACGCCGTCACCACCTGAACCCCGTCCAGCAGCGGCATATTCAGATCCAGCACCATGGCCTGCGGCGCGCTCGCGGTGATACGCGCCAGCGCGGCAGCCCCGTCCGTCGCGGTCTCCACCTCGAAACCGGACAGCCGCAGCCCCCGCGCCACCGACGCCAGCACCCGCGCGTCATCGTCCACAACCAGAATCAGCGGACTGTTCACAGCCCCGACCCTACTGACGCCACCCGTGCCCGGACGGTCGGCGAACCGCCCGGACCGCGCATCAATTCGACCCGACCGGCCACTCCCCGCCCTTGAGCGACTCGGGCAAACCGGGGCGAACCGCTCGCGATGCGGTGACTCAGCCCGCGCTACCGGTGGACGGTGCGGGCAGGGCGGGGACGATCGGCATGGCCGGAATGCTGTCGCGTGGGGCAATGACCACGCCCGGCTGACCCGGCTGCAGCGGGATGGCCGGTACCGCGCCGGGCGGAGGGCCGGGATGAACGCGGGTCACCGTGCCGTGGCCGTCACGGTCCTGGGTGATGATGACGGTCTGCGACGGGTCGTCGGTGGTGTATATGTCGTTCGGGCCGGAGGGATCGATCTGGATCCCGACACCGGGCTGCACGACCTCGGGGCCGGCGACTTCGGCAATACTCGGCTCGGCCACCGCCGCGACGCTCGGCTCGGCCACCTCGACCGCGGGCGCGCCCGGTTCGGCCGCATTGGCGACGGCCGGGGCCAGTAGAGCGGCGATGATCGCCACTCCCGCGACTCCGCCCGTGATCGCGCCGCGGCGAACTGTGTTCTTACGCATGGCAACTCCTTCGTCTCGTCGACGATCTCTCGCCGGTGTGTCCGACGAATCCGAAGGTATGGACCGATTACTCAGGCCCGGCCAGCGAATGGTTAGGGAATCGATAGAGATAGGTGGATCCCGGCCAAAAGCATGCCGGGATGACGGGATTGCCGACCGACAGCGGCGGCCTTTCGATGAAAACGCTCAACGCGGTTCTGTGACCGGGCCGTTCGCGGTGGGGCGGGCGGGGGCACCGGAGGAGCCGAGGAAGACGGCGAAGAGGGCGGGGCGGCGGCGTTGGAGCTCCATGCGGCCGCCGTCCGCCTCGATGAGGGCTCGGGCGAGGGCCAGGCCCACGCCGGTGGAGCCGGCGGCGGAGAAGCCTCGGTCGAAGATGTGGGGGGCCAACTCGTCTCGGACACCGTCGCCCTCGTCCGCGACCTCGACTACCACGAGGGGTTCCCGGGTGGCCAGGCCTCCCGTGACCGTGCGGACCGAGACCGTGCAGGTGCCGCCGCCGTGCATCAGGGCGTTGTCGACCAGGACCGCGACCGCTTCTCGGAGGCGGGAACCGGTTACGGGGGCGCGGAGGGTGGGGTCGCCCAGCAGGACGAGTTTGCGGCCCGCTTCGGCGAAGGGGTGTCGCCACTCCGCAACTACGCCACGGAGTTCCGCGACCACGGGCACCGGGTCGCGGTCGGCGGCACCTTCGTCGCGGGAGGCGCGGACCAGTTCGTCGATGGCGTCGGTGAGCCGATCCACCTGTGCCATAGCCTCTTCCGCCTCGTGCACGACGGCGGGATCGTCATGGGTGGAGAGTTCGTCCAGGCGGAGCCGGACCGCGGTGAGGCGGCTGCGCAGCTGGTGTGAGACATCGGCGACGAGGGCGTGCTCGCGTTGCAGCCGGCCCGCGATTTCGACTGTCGCGGAGTCCAATACGTCCGATACGCGATCGAGTTCGGTAATGCCGTGCCGTCGCGAATCCGCGCGGAAGTCACCCATGGCCAGGCGCGCCGCCCGCGCCGCCACATCACGCAGCGGATCCGCGACCCGCCGCGCGGTCACCACCGCCACCGCGATACCCGCCCCGAGCGAGATCAGCACCAGCGCCGCGACCGCGCCCAGCGCCTGCCGCTGCATCGAATGCATCGGCGCCGCAGGGGTTTCCAGCCGCAGCGAACCGGAGGTACCCATGGCCAGCGACTCCGCCAGCAGGTCGTCCACCGAGTCCGAGCCGACATCGATACGCGAGGCATTGTCCTGCGGTGTCGGATACACGATGGTGAGCCGGCCATCCTCCGGAATCAGCGGCCGCACCGACCGCAGATCCAACTCCCCGTGCACAAGTCCGTCGTCACGCTCCTGCGCCACCACCTCCACGGCGATCCGATCGAGCCGATTGCGCAGTTCATTGCGAGTTATGTCCTCCACCCACTGCCAGGCCGTGAAGGCCAGTGGCACACCGAGAACCAGTGTGGTGAGGGTCAGGGCAGCCACCATCGACAGCAGGATTCTGCGTCTCATGGTCGATATGCCTCGCTTCGCTCGGCGTTCGATTCGGGCACGCCAGGACGGCGCGGAGGGGAGCACGGACAAATCGGCGGCGCGAACCTAGTCGGTGTTGAAGCGGAAGCCTACGCCGCGCACCGTCACGATTCGGCGCTCCGCCACCGGCCCCTCGTCGCCGATCTTGCGGCGTAGCCAGGACATATGCATATCCAGGGTTTTGGAGCCGCGCAGATCGGCGTCACCCCACACCTCACGCAGAATGGTTTCGCGCGAAACCACCTGTCCGGCGCGGTCGATGAGCACCTTGAGCAGCTCGTACTCCTTGTTGGCGAGGTTCACTTCCATGCCGTTGACGAGTACGCGGCGCGCGGCGGGCTCCAGCCGGATTCCGCCCACTTCGACCGTTTCGTCCCCGATTCCACTGCGCCGCAACAGGGCTCGCACCCGCGCCAGCAATTCGGCGAGCCGAAAGGGTTTGCCCACATAGTCGTCCGCGCCCGCGTCCAGCCCGACCACGAAATCGACCTCGTCGGTGCGCGCGGTGAGCATCAGCACCGCGAGATCCGCCCCGCGCGCCCGCACCTGACGGCATACCTCCAGACCATCCATACCGGGTAGTCCGAGATCGAGTATCAGCAGGTCATGGCCGCCTTCGAGGGCGCGTTCCAGCACGGCGGGACCGTAACTCTCCACGGTCACCGCATAGCCCTCACGCCCGAGCGCTCGCGACAGCGGCGCGGCAATGGCCTCGTCGTCTTCGGCCAGCAGTACAGCGGTCACGGAGCAAGCCTACGGGTAGTTATCCGCGGAACCGTGATAGCCACCATTGCGTGGATCCGTTTTTCGTGAATCACCGTGCACCACATCGAAGACCTGGTGATAGAGCAGCGCGTGCACCTGCTGCACATGCGGAATGTCGTCGTACTCCAACGGATCCTCCGACGCCGACCCGACGATGAGCGTGCCGGTACCCAGCATTCGGTCGAACAACCTGTGCCGGAACTGCACATTCGAGATGCGGTTCATCGGAATGTCGATTCCGGTGTGGGTCAGCACGCCCTGCCGGATCAGGACACGCCGATCGGTGATGATGAAATGTGTGGACTTCCAGCGAATCAGCGGGACGACGCTGCGCCACAACACAATCACCAGCCAGAGCACCCCGATACCGATCAACAGACCGGACGCGAGAGTGCCCGCGGTATTGCGTGCGGCGACACCCAATCCGAATCCGGCCAATGCCGTGATCAGGATGAATGTCACTGCGGGCCAGAACAACATCTTCCAATGCGGATGACGATGCAGCAGCAGCTCTTCCCCGGCCGCCAATGCCTCCTCCGGATAACCCATGCGTGCACCCTATCGCGCGGAGATGTCAGAATGCCCCACGCCGAGTGGCGGACTGGAGCACAATCGTGCCGCATCCGCGTAGCATCGGCGACCACAGAACTCACCTTTCGTCGAGCTGTCCCGCGCAACACCATTCCGGCCGATCACGAATCGGCGCATGACACAGGAGGCGTGTGTGACCCGAGAGTTGACCCAGCTGGAGATCCTGCAAGAACTCGAACCGGTGGCGGAGCAGAATCTGAACCGCCACCTGTCGATGGCGAAGGACTGGCACCCGCACGATTACGTGCCGTGGGACCAGGGCCGCAATTTCGCCGCCATGGGTGGCGAGGACTGGGATCCATCGCAATCCTCGCTCACCGAGGTCGCCAAGATCGCCATGGTGACCAATCTGCTCACCGAGGACAATCTGCCCTCCTACCACCGGGAGATCGCCGAGAACTTCTCCCAGGAAGGCGCCTGGGGCACCTGGGTCGGGCGCTGGACCGCCGAGGAGAACCGGCACGGCATCGTCATCCGCGACTACCTCGTGGTGACCCGCGGCGTCGATCCCGTCGCGCTCGAAGAAGCCCGCATGATCCACATGACCAATGGCGCACAGTCACCCGAGGATTGGTGCGGCTTCCTGGAGAACGTCGCATACGTGACCTTCCAGGAACTCGCCACCCGCATCTCACATCGCAATACCGGACGCGTCTGCAATGACGCCATCGCCGACCGCATGCTGCAGCGCATCGCCGCCGACGAGAACCTGCACATGATCTTCTACCGCACGCTCTGCGGCGCCGGCCTGGACCTGGTACCTGATCAGGCCCTCGAGGCGATCACCAAGGTGCTCACCGAATTCGTCATGCCCGGCGCGGGCATGCCCAACTTCCGGCGCAATGGCGTGATGATGGCCAAGCACGGCATCTACGATCTGCGCCAGCACCTCGAAGAGGTGGTGCAGCCGGTGCTCAAGCACTGGAATATCTTCGAGCGCAACGACTTCGGGCCGCGGGGCGAGCAGGCGCGGGAGACCCTCGCCGCATATGTCACCAAGCTCGAAGCCGATACCGCCAAATTCGAGGAACAGCGTGATCGGCTGCTGGCCCGCGAGGCCGAGCGAGCCGAATTGCAAACAGTCTGAGCATCAGTCATCTCGGGCAGCTAGGGTGACCCCCGGCGAGACGAGAGGACTGCAAGGTGTGGGATGGCTACCTGGGCCGATACCGCCTGGACGAACCACTCGGCAGCGGCGGTTCGGCACAGGTGTGGCGGGCATTCGACACCTCCACCGACCGGACCGTCACGCTCAAGGTGCTGGCCTCGGTACTGACCGAGGATCCGGAGTACCGGCGGCGCTTCGAGCGTGAGGCCCGAGTCGCCGCCCGGCTGCACGGTCCGCACGTGGTGGCGGTGCGCGCCTACGGCGAACTCGAGGGACGGCTGTATATCGAGTCCGACTTCGTCGACGGACTCGATATCGAAGCACTGCTCGAATGGGAGGGGCCGTTCGCACCTCCCAAAGCAGTCACCCTCATCACACAGATCGCGTCGGCGCTCGACGAGGCCCACTCGATCGGCCTGGTGCACCGGGATATCAAGCCGCGCAACATTATTGTCGCGCCCGACGACACCGCCTACCTCATCGACTTCGGCACCGCGCTCGAGGACGGCCAGCCCGGCATCACCCAAACCGGCATGCTGGTCGGCACACCCGCCTATATGGCCCCGGAACGCTTTGCCGGAGAATCGACCTCGAGCTCGGACATCTACGCACTCGGCTGCGTCCTCTACGAATGCCTGACCGGCCAGCGCCCCTTCCGCGCCCGCAACCCCGCCCAACTCATGCGCGCCCACCTGGACGCACCCGTACCATTCGCCACCGACCTGGCACCGGAGGTCCCCGGCACCCTCGACCGGGTGATCGCCCGCGCCATGGCCAAAGATCCCGCGCAAAGATACTCCAGCGCAGGCGAATTCGCCGACGCCGTCCGCACCGCCGTCGACGCCCCCGACTCGGACGCAGCAACGCTGAAGTTCACCGTGGCCACCCCCGCGACCGCGCTGGAAGACCCGGTCTCGCCCGAAACCCTTGCGGCGCAACCAGTCGCCGCGACAACGGCGTCCTTCCCGCCTCAACACCTTGCGGCGCACGCATCCTCCGCCACGTCGTGGCCGCTTCCACTCGAAACCCACGCGACGGGACCGGTCGGCTCGAGCCCTGGGAACCACACGCCCACAACCGGTGTGGCGCAGCCGGCCACCGCGACTACCGACCCCCGGCGCGGGGCGACCTTCGCCGTCGTGGCCGTGGCCATCGCGGCACTCGTGGTGGCAGTGGCCACCATCGTCGGCGCGGCGATCTGGGTCGCCGGCCGAACCGGCTCCACCGGGCAGGAGTCGAATGACGGGGCAGCGGCGACGTCCGCGCCGAATGTGACCGGCCCGAACACGATTACATCGAACCCTGTACCGTCCGAGACCGCGCCGGAGTCGCCCGAAACCATGGCCGCGCAGCCTCCGACCGCGCAGCCGCAGGGCGACCTACCCGGCCCGCCGGTCCTCGTATTGCCCGGCCTCCCACCGATAACCGCACCCGTGTTCCCGTCCCTTCCGGTATTCCCTGTCCCGCCACCGAATTCCGGCCGGCCGGGGTCGGACCAGAACGGCGGCTCGAACGATCAGGGCGACCACAAGCCCGGCAAACCGCCGAAACAGCATGGATGAGAAGGGTTCTCGCGGCGGGATCAGTATTCGGCGCGCAGGTGGGTGACATCGCCGGCCGAGACGGCACGGTCGCCGATCAGGAGGCGGCCGTTCTCATCTACGCCGGTGGCGGTGCCGGTGAGTACCTCACCGCCGGGAAGCTCGGCTTTCACCTGGGAACCTATGGTGGAGCAGCGATCCCGGTAGGCGGCGGAGAGGTCGGTGATATCCCAGCCCGCATTCTCCCAGGCGGTGAAGCGCTGGGCGAATTCGCGCAGGATGGCCGCTGCCAGCTCGGTGCGATCGGCATCGGCCGCACCGGACAGCAGCAGCGAAGTCGCGTGTGGGACAGGTAGTTCCGCCTCGGTGAGGCTGACATTCAGGCCGACGCCCACCACGATCGCGGGATCGACGCCGACCGCGGCGAGCTCGGCCAGAATGCCGGAGAGCTTGCGGCCCTCCACCAGAATGTCATTGGGCCACTTCAGGACTGCCTTCACCCCGGTCGACGCGCGCACCGCGTCCACCACCGCCACCCCGGTCAACAGGGGCAGCCAGCCCAGCACCTCCGGATCGATACCGCGCGCCCGTACCAACAGCGACATGGCGATCTGGGCGCGCGACGGGCTCACCCAGGAGCGCTCGTGCCGGCCGCGGCCGCGCTCCTGTGATTCGGCGATCAATACCAGGCGATCGGTGTCCGGATCGGCGGCACGCGCAACCAGGTCCGCATTCGTCGACCCCGTCGACTCCACCGCGTCGATCGCGGTGAAGAACGATCCCCGCGGCGATGCGGCGAGAGTGCTCCGCAGCCGATCGATATCCAAGGGTGGCCTGTCCATTCCCGCAGGCTACTCCACCGACCATGAGCCGCTCGTCCTCGGCACGGAGGCCGGGTGCGACGGCGCACCCGTCGTTCTCGGCGGGTGCGCCGTCCTCGACCCCCGGGGTCTCGGTGGTGATTTCCTGCTCGGTGATGGTCGGCTCCGGTTCGGTGACAGTCCAGCTCGTCACCGCCGAGAACGCCGCCCGTTCTGCCTGATGTTTACTCCAGCCCCACATAACCGCTCCCCCTTACCGTCGGTTTCGGATGCGACTCCAGGGTCTCCCGGAAAGGGGTTGGGCACCAATGGTTTTTGTCATGGATCAGGCCATGACAAGGCGTTGAACTGGGGATTCAGGCGTGAATCAATGTTCCGGACCGGATAGGAACGACCCGCCGGACACCAGGTTCAGGACGCTTCGACCGGTTCCAGGCCGAGGAATCCGGAGGTGAAGCGGCGCACCGATTCCAGACCGTCGTCCAGGGCCTCCTGATAGCCCGCGCGCACCCAGCCGGTGATCGTGGCGGTGCCGTCGGTCCCGGGGGTCACACCGATCTCGGCGACCATCTCGGCGGTGGTGGGGACGCACACCGCCCACGAGAAGTGCGTCTCGTCAGCCCATTCCGTGGTGCGCTTGGCCACGTACTCGGGATCGGTGATGCCGCCGTCGGCGAGCGCGGGGCGGTCGTCGATGCGCTCATCCGCGCGCATGGCCCGCAAATACCAACTGCCCGCATTGATTTCGATGGGTTCCATCAGCGCTCCCGCCTGCGATCCCGGCGGTCCTCACGCCGTCCACGCCGCTGCTGATCGCGGCCACCGAACAACACCGCACCCGCCAACGGAATCGCCAGGAACACCCACCACTGATGCGTGATCAAGAAGAAGATCACACACAGAATCGGCACCACCGGCATGATCCGCTCCGGCAGATTCCCACCGAACCGCGACACCTTCACCGGGGCGGGCTTATCACTCACCAGCGCGGGCAGATCCGCGAACACCGGTTCCAGATCCCCGCGCGTCACCGCCGCCGCGACAACCCCACTGCGCTCGTCGAATTCGGCCACACTCAACCGCCCCGCGGCAAAATTGTCCGACAGCCGTTTCATGGCCTCTTCCCGCTCCGCGGTGCCGATGCGAATATCCGGTGGTTCAGCCATATATCGACCTTATCGCGCCCGGTCGAGCCCCGCGCCGCCCGGGAGAGGGGTCGCTGACGCGAGGGTCTTGGGGCTTCGCCCCAAACCCCGCAAACGAGCGCGCACAGAGCGGTTCGCACGAACCGGTGCGAACCACCGACCCACACATGCCGATGGGGCCGCTCACCAGGTGAGCGGCCCCATCGGGAATCCTGTTGCCGGACTATCGAATCCGGCGTGAGATCACTTGATCTCGGCGAGCACGGTGCCCTGGGTGATGGCGGCGCCGGCCTCGACGGACAGGCCCGTGATGACACCGGCCTTGTGCGCGGTGACCGGGTTCTCCATCTTCATGGCCTCGAGCACCACGACCAGATCGCCGACCTCGACGGTCTGACCCTCTTCGACCGCGACCTTGACGACGGTGCCCTGCATCGGAGCGGTCACCGAGTCACCGGACGCACCGGCACCCGCGGCGCCACCACGCTTGCGCGGCTTGGGCTTCTTGCGGACCACACCCGCGCCATTGCCGGCGGGCACGGCGCCGACCGAGAACTGGCCGGGCAGCGAGACCTCGAGGCGACGGCCGCCGACCTCGACGACCACCTTCTGGCGAGGAGCCTCGTCCTCGTCTTCGATCGGCACACCACCGGTGTACGGCTCGATGACATTGGTCCAGTCGTTCTCGATCCACTTGGTGTAGACGTCGAACTTGGTGCCGTCACCGATGAACGCCGGGTTCTCCACAATGTGGCGGTGGAACGGCAGAACCGTTGCCAGGCCCTCGATCTGGTACTCGGCCAGCGCGCGAGCCGCACGCTGCAGCGCCTGCTCACGGTTCTCGCCGGTGACGATCAGCTTGGACAGCATGGAGTCGAACTGGCCACCGATGACCGAGCCCTCGACCACACCGGAGTCCACGCGCACACCGGGGCCCGCGGGCTCCTTGTAGACCACGACCGGACCGGGGGCGGGCATGAAGCCGCGGCCCGCGTCCTCACCGTTGATACGGAACTCGAACGAGTGCCCGCGCGGGGCCGGATCCGACTTCAGTTCCAGCTCATGGCCTTCGGCGATGCGGAACTGCTGACGCACCAGGTCGATACCGGCGGTCTCCTCGGTGACCGGGTGCTCGACCTGCAGGCGGGTGTTCACCTCGAGGAAGGACACGGTCTCGCCCTGCACCAGGTACTCCACGGTGCCCGCACCATAGTAGTGCGCTTCCTTGCAGATGCGCTTGGCGGACTCGTGGATCTTGCCGCGCACCTCATCGGAGAGGAACGGCGCGGGGGCCTCCTCGACCAGCTTCTGGAAACGACGCTGCAGCGAGCAGTCACGGGTACCGACCACGATGACATTGCCGTGCTGGTCGGCCAGCACCTGCGCCTCGACGTGGCGGGCCTTGTCCAGGTACTGCTCCACGAAGCACTCACCGCGACCGAAGGCGGCAATGGCCTCACGGGTGGCGGATTCGAAGAGCTCCGGGATCTCCTCGATGGTCTGGGCGACCTTCATACCGCGACCGCCACCACCGAAGGCGGCCTTGATCGCGACCGGAACGCCGTACTCCTGTGCGAACGCGACGACCTCGTCGGCGTTCTTCACCGGATCCTTGGTGCCCGCCGCCATCGGCGCGCTGGCGCGCTCGGCAATGTGGCGGGCGGTGACCTTGTCACCCAGATCGCGAATGGACTGCGGCGACGGGCCGATCCAGATCAGCCCGGCATCGATCACGGCCTGCGCGAAATCGGCGTTCTCGGAAAGGAATCCGTAACCGGGGTGGATCGCGTCCGCGCCCGACTTGGCGGCCGCATCGAGAATCTTGTCGAAGACCAGGTACGACTCGGCCGAGGTCTGGCCACCGAGCGCGAAAGCTTCATCCGCGAGCTTCACGAACGGCGCGTCGGCGTCCGGTTCCGCATACACCGCGACGCTGGTGATACCGGCGTCCTTGGCAGCCCGGATCACGCGCACGGCGATCTCGCCTCGGTTGGCTACGAGGACCTTCGTGATCTGCGCGTTGGCATGGTTGGGCACTGAGCCTCCTGTGCTGGAGATAACTTCGTCTTGGGCAGTGTAGGCAGTCTGCCAACAACTACTGCACCGGGCCATGGCTACCCATGGGTAGGCCCGGGGGTCGAAACCTTACAAGCGCGGCGGTGTGGCGGGCACCTCACCCGGCTCGTCACCGGCGACGATCGGCGCACCGACCGCATTCGACCATTCGGTCCAGGAGCCGTCGTAGTTACGCACACCCTCGGTTCCGACGAGGTAGGTCAGGACGAACCAGGTGAGCGCCGACCAACGGCCGATGCGCGAGTACACCAGGGGCGCGGACCCGGCGGACACCCCACCGTAGATGACATCGAGCTCACCGCGCGGGCGGAATCGGGAATCCGGGAGCACCGATGCGCTCCACGGGATATTCACCGCGGTGGGGATATGCCCCGAGCGCAACGCCTGCTCCTCCGGACGGTCCAGGACGATCAATTCGCCGGTGTACTCCTCGAAGACCCGGGCATCGATGAGCGGGCCGCCGAAGTGGGCGATGACATCGGCGCGGAAGGCACGCGCGGTCTTGTCGTCGCGCGCGATGACGGGGTAGTCGCCCGGCACCGGATAGGGCACCTCGAAGGTGGTGTCGCGGGCCTCGGAGATCCAGGCATCCCGGCCGCCGTCCAGTAGGCGCACGTCTTCGTGTCCGAAGAGGTCGAACACCCACAGGGCGGCGGCCGCGGTGCCATTGGCCCGATCACCGTAGATCACCACGGTGTCGTTTCGACCGATACCTTTGGCACGCATGAGCGCGGCGAAGGATTCACTGTCCACGACATCGCGAGTTCGGGTATCGATCAACTCGTTTCGCCAATCGATCTTGATGGCACCCGGGACATGGCCGATGTCGTATAGCAATATGTCTTCGTTGGACTCGATGATCCTGAGTCCCGGCGCGCCGATGTTTGCGGACAGCCATTCCGTGGTTACTAGTCGGTGAGGATGTGCGTAGGAACCGAACGAGGGATGCGGATCCGGGGCGACGGGCACAGTGTGGTCCTTCACGCGTGGTGGGGTTGGGTATCGGCAGTTCGAATCTCAGCACCGATCGTAGGCAAGTGGCGGTAACGAAACTCGTTTCAGATCACGAATCGGATGATTGAGCGAATTAAGCGCAGCTTCATCCGATAAAGTCTCTCGAGAGGAGGGGTGAGCTATGTCCGATTCTTGGCCGCGACGACGACTGCTCGCGATCCTACGTGGCGCCAGCGAGCCTCTCGATGCGCAGGAACTGGCACGGGTAACCGGCCAACATGTGACAACGGTGCGTTTCCATTTGGATGTACTCACCCGGGAATCACTGGTCCGCCAATTCCAGCAGCCGCCACGCGGACGCGGCCGCCCACGCATCGGCTATACGGCCGTACAGCGATCGGTCGGCTATCAGGAATTGGCACAGGTACTGGCTGACCAGCTCGGCAGCGATCCACGCCGCCGCTCCGATGCCGCCATTGCCGCAGGCCGCGTCTGGGGTTCCAAACTGGAATCGGTGGACCAACCGGTCGAAACACTGGAGGACGCACGGGATCTCACCGTGACGGTCGCCTCCGAACTCGGCTTCGCACCCGAACGCGATCCCGCCGGGGAAACCGATGAGCATTCCCTCATCCGGCTCACCGCCTGCCCATTACGCGAACTCGCGCGCACCCACTCCGAAGTGGTGTGCGGCGTACACCTGGGACTCATGCGCGAAGTACTCGACCACAATGGCGCGCGCGACACCGTCACGGTACGACTGCATCCGTTCGTGGAACCCGAATTGTGTGTGGCCCGGCTGGAATTGATCGCCGCCGGAACCGCCGAAGGAGTACCCGGGGTGGAAAACGCCACCGAGGAACCTCAACTGGCGACCTCAGCGGGCCGGGTCGCTCCACAGCTGCGTAGCCCCGACACCCACCTGGGCAAGCAGTCTACGAACCAGCGGTAGACCGATACCGATCACGCTGGAGGGATCACCCTCGATGCGGTCCACGAACCAGCCGCCCATACCGTCCAGGGTGAAAGATCCGGCCACCTGTAGCGGCTCACCGGTCGCGATATAGGCGTCCAGCTCATCGGGCTCGGGTTTGGCGAAATGCACTGTGGTGGAGCTGCAATCGGCCGCCTCGCCGACGACCACGCCATTACGCACGCGCAGCACACTGTGTCCGGTGAGCAGATCGGCGCTGCGCCCGGCCATTTCGGCCCAGCGCGCCTTCGCGACCTCGGGGGTGAGGGGTTTGCCCTGCAGCCGCCCGTCCACGAGCAGCATCGAATCACAGCCCACCACAACGGAATCGGTGAATTCGCCGGTACCGGAATCGGCTTGCGCGGCGATCACGGCGGCGATATCGCGCGCCTTGGCCCGGGCCAGTTCGATCACCACTTGTTCGGGTGTCGTTCCGACGGGCAGCGCGGCGGCCACCGCGTCCTCGTCCACATTGGATACCCGGACCACCGGTTCGACGCCCGCATTGCGGAGCACGCCGAGCCGGGCCGGAGACTGGGATGCCAGCACGAAGGTGGTCACAGCCGCTGAAGCTACCGCCTCCGCGCTGTGACCGGCCACTCCGGGTCGGGCCGCAGGCCGGGAGGGATCAGGCGCGCAGGTGCGACAGCGCCGGGAAGGCGTACGGCGAGAACGGCGAAGTGCCGCGGTGCAGCAGGGTGGGGCGACCCCACATATCGGCCGGGCCATTGTCGGCCGCGGCACCCGAGGCGCTCGCGGCGGCGGCGAATACCGCGACCAGGGCGGCCAGCTCGAGATCGCTGGGGTTGCCCTTCAAGACCTGGATGAGTGGACCCGTATTCGACGGTTCAGTCTCGGCTGCAGCCGTTTCGACCGTTTCCGTCAATTCATCGACGGCTAGATCCAGTTCGGCGGCGCTCAGTACTTCTTCGTCAGCCATGGTCGTCACAGCGCCAGTCCTCCTGTCCAATTGCCGCGCGGGTGGCGCGGCTGTTCGCGGAATATGGGTTCGAAACCGCAAACGGTAATGTGCGACCCCCGGCTTCGAGGGCCCGTTCCTACCATCTTTGCTCGGATGGGGCGTTCCTGCGCGGTATGAGAACTACGGCACAAGTGGTACCGGTGTCCCAAGCTCAGTGTGCGCCCCATGCCGCACTTATCGTCGAATCAGAGCGGAATGTTGCCGTGCTTCTTCGGCGGCAGGGTCACCATCTTGCGCTCCAGCAGGCGCAGCGCCGAGACGATCTGGCCGCGGGTGTGCGAGGGCGGGATGACCGCGTCGACATAACCGCGCTCGGCGGCCACGTACGGGTTGACCAGCGTGTCCTCGTACTCGTTCTGGAGCTCCAGGCGCAGCGCGTCGACATCGGCGCCCTCGGCCGCGGCATCCTTGAGCTGCTTGCGGTAGACGAATCCGACCGCGCCCGAGGCACCCATGACCGCGATCTGAGCGGTCGGCCACGCCAGGTTCACATCGGCACCCATGTGCTTGGAACCCATGACGTCATACGCGCCGCCGTACGCCTTACGGGTGATGATTGTGATCTTGCCCACAGTGGCCTCACCGTAGGCGTAGAGCAGCTTCGCGCCACGGCGGATGATGCCGTTGAACTCCTGGCCGGTACCCGGCAGGAAGCCGGGAACGTCGACCAGGGTGATGATCGGGATATTGAAAGCGTCGCAGGTGCGCACGAAGCGCGCGGCCTTCTCCGAGGCATCGATATCCAGGCAGCCCGCGAACTGCGAGGGCTGGTTCGCCACGAAGCCGACACTACGGCCGTCGATACGGGCGAAGCCGACGATGATGTTCATCGCGCGCTCGGCCTGCACCTCGAGGAATTCGTCGTCGTCGACCAGGGCCTTGATGACCTCGTGCATGTCGTACGGCTGGTTCGGCGAATCCGGGATGATGGTGTCCAGCGCGAGGTCGTCCTCGGTGAGGTTCTCCTCGATCGCGCCGTCGATCGGATCGGAGGCCGGCAGGCGCGGGGCCTCGGCGCGGTTGTTGCTCGGCAGGTAGCCCAGCAGGTCCTTGACGTAGTCCAGGGCGTCCTGCTCGCCGGAGGCGACGTAGTGCGCGACACCGGACTTGACCATGTGGGTGTGGGCGCCGCCCAGCTCCTCCATGGTGACCTCTTCACCGGTGACGGTCTTGATCACGTCCGGGCCGGTGACGAACATCTGCGAGGTCTGATCGACCATGACGACGAAGTCGGTGAGGGCGGGCGAGTAGACGTGTCCACCCGCGGCCGGGCCCATGATGAGCGAGATCTGCGGGATCACGCCGGAAGCCTGGATATTGCGGTGGAAGATCTCACCGTAAAGGCCCAGGGAGACAACGCCTTCCTGGATACGCGCGCCCGCGCCCTCGTTGATGCCGACCAGCGGGCGGCCGGTCTTGAGCGCCAGATCCATGACCTTGACGATCTTCTCGCCGTAGACCTCGCCGAGCGAGCCACCGAAGACGGTGACGTCCTGGGAGAAGATGCAGACGTCGCGGCCGTCGATGGTGCCGTAACCGGTCACCACGCCGTCGCCGAGCGGACGCTGGTTCTCCAGGCCGAAATTCACACTGCGGTGCCGGGCGAGCGCGTCGAGTTCCACGAACGAGCCCTCGTCCAGCAGGGCGAGGATGCGCTCGCGCGCGGTCATCTTGCCCTTGGCGTGAACCTTGTCGACCGCGGCCTCACCCATCGGGTGCTGGGCCTCTTCCAGCCTGTTACGCAGGTCAGCCAGCTTGCCGGCGGTGGTGTGGATATCGGGGGCGCCCGCCGACCCCGGCGAAGGCTGCTGCTGGACACTCGTCATGCCCGGGAGTGTAACCAGTACCAGTGCGCCCTGGTAATACCGCGGGGGCTACTCGTGAGTACGGTTATTGACTGCTCGCCAGTAAAAACCCGCAGGTCGAGCATTGTTTTCGGGATGCGAGACGGCCCGCTCGCCGGGAAAATATCGAGCCTCGAGGGTGGTCCGCGCCGCACCCCGAGGGGCGGCTCGGAGCCGCCCGCGCCGGGATGCCTCACTACTCAGCCCAATACGCGATCCAGTGCGTCGACGGCCTCGTCGAGTTCGGCGCGGGTGACCGTGAGTGGTGGCCGGAAGCGGATGCCGCGCGCGCCCGTGCCGAGAATCAGCACGTGCTCTTCCTCGCGGAGCCGGGTGACAACCTCGTCGCGCAATTGCGCCGTCTTCAGTGTGATGGCGCACATGAGTCCGCGGCCGCGTGGTTCGATGACTTCGGCATGAGCTTCGGACAATTCAGTCAAACGTCGTAATAGGTGCGCGCCGAGCTCTTGCGCGCGGCCTGCCAGGCGCTCCTGCTCGATCACCTCGAGAATCCGGCACGCCCGCACCATATCGGCGAGATTGCCACCCCAGGTGGAGTTGAGCCGGGAGCTGACGTGGAACACATTGTCCGGCACCTCGTCGATGCGACCGCCCGCCATGATTCCGCAGACCTGAGTCTTCTTACCGAAGGCCACCACATCGGGTTCGAGGCCGAGTTGCCGATACGCCCACAGGCTGCCGGTCATGCCGACGCCGGTCTGCACCTCGTCGAGGATGAACAGCGCGTCATTGGCGTGGCACAGCTCCTGTACGGCCCGAAGGAATTCCGGTCGCAGATGCCGGTCGCCGCCCTCGCCCTGAATGGGTTCGGCAATGAAACACGCTATGTCGTGCGGGTTTTCGGCGAAGGCGCGAGCGGCCTGGTCGAGGGCGTGTCGTTCGGCGGCCTCGATATCGGGGTGCTCGTCACCCAGGTACGGGGTGTCGATGCGCGGCCAGTCGAACTTGGGGAAGCGGGCGGTCTTGACCGGATCGGTATTGGTGAGCGAGAGCGTGTACCCGGTGCGCCCGTGGAACGCGCCCGTCAGATGCAGCACCTTGGTGCCGAGTTCCGGTGCGCGCCCGTGCATTTCATTGTGCCGGGACTTCCAGTCGAAGGCGGCCTTGAGGGCGTTCTCGACCGCGAGCCCGCCGCCGTCGATGAAGAACAGGTGCGGTAGCCGGGGATCGCCGAGCACACGCGCGAAAGTGGCTACGAACCTTGCCATTTCGACGGTGTACACGTCGGAGTTGCTGGGCTTGTTGAGGGCCGCGGCCGCGAGCTCGGCCAGGAAGCGGGGGTTGCCGACCAGCGCCGGATGGTTCATGCCCAGCGCCGAGGAGGCGAAGAAGCCGAACATATCCAGGTATGCGGTGCCGTCGCGCGCGTCGACCAGCCTGCGACCGCACGATGCGCGCAGATCCAGAACCAGGTCGAAGCCGTCGGTGAGGATGTTCGCGGAAAGGATCTCGTGCACCCGGGCGGGGGTGACCGGATCACTGCGATATTCCAGGGTTTCGGCAACCGCCCCAAGCCGATCGAAGTCTAGGGTCACCCCCCCAGCGTAAGGGAATCTTTACTGTTCTGCCCGTAAATTTCGAAGTAATTACGAAGGATGTCTATTTGTCATAGAATGTCTGCAGAATGATGGTGCTTCGAGTCCGTACGTTGGCCGTCGCGCGAATCTCCTGCAGCAACTGCTCCAGATGCCTCGGCGATGCCACGCGCACCAGCAGCATGTAGCTCTCGTCGCCGGCCACCGAATGGCAGGCTTCGATGCCCGGAATGTGCTGCAGCAGTGCGGGTGCGTCATCGGGCTGCGACGGATCGAGAGGAGTGATGGCGACAAATGCCGACAGCATCTGCCCCAGCGCCTCCGGATCGACATTCGCCGTATAGCCACGGATCACTCCGCGCGCCTCCAGCCGCCGGACACGCGACTGCACCGCTGACACCGAAAGGTTCGCCTTCTCGGCAAGATTGGAGAGTGTGGCGCGACCATCGGCAATCAGCTCACGGATCAGCAATCGATCGATGTCGTCGAGTTGTGGTTTCGCCGGTGTATCCGCCATCAGCGAAGGCTAACTCAGCGAACCGAACTCGTGGCCGGAACCCATACTGGAGCTGCCGATGATCCCCGCAATTAGCGAAGATTTTACCCGCGAACCGCGTGCCCGCACCGAGGCGCTACTGCGCGCGCTCGGCGCGAAAGCGCCCGAACCCGGCGAACTCTCGGCGCGCACGCCGATTACCGGCGGCGAACTACTCACCCTGCGGCCCAGCTCGGCCGGTGAGGTGGATGCCGCCATCGAGAGCGCCGCCACCGCATTTCAGGATTGGCGGACCGTGCCCGCGCCGCAGCGCGCCGCCGTGGTGCGGCGACTGGCGCGACTGCTGGTCGAGCATCAGGACGAACTGGGCGAACTGGTCACCTTGGAGGCCGGGAAGATCGGGGCCGAGGCGCGCGGCGAGGTCCAGGAGATGATCGACATCTGCGAGTTCGCCATCGGGCTCTCGCGGCAGTTGTACGGGCACACCATGCCTTCCGAGCGGCCCGGGCACCGGTTGCTGGAGACCTGGCATCCACTCGGTGTGGTCGGGGTGATCTCGGCCTTCAACTTCCCGGTCGCGGTGTGGGCGTGGAATACCGCGCTCGCGCTGGTGTGCGGGGACACGGTGGTGTGGAAACCGTCCGAGATGACGCCGCTGACCGCGCTCGCGTGTCACTCGCTGATCCAGCGGGCGGCGATCGAGGTGGGCGCGAATCCCGAAGTGCACCAGTTGATTCAGGGCACCGGAGAGGTGGGTGCACAGCTGGTCGACGATCCACGGGTGGCCCTGGTCAGTGCGACCGGATCGGTACGCATGGGGCGGATCGTGGCCCCGCGGGTGGCCGCGCGGTTCGGGCGCTGCCTGCTGGAGCTGGGCGGCAATAACGGTGCGGTGGTGACACCTTCGGCGGATCTGGATCTGGCGGCACGCGGGATCGTCTTCTCGGCGGCGGGGACGGCCGGGCAGCGGTGCACCACTCTGCGGCGGCTCATTGTGCACGCGGATGTGGTCGGGCCACTGTTGGATCGCATCTCGTCGGCGTATCGGCAACTGCGCGTGGGCAATCCGCTCGAGGACGGGGTTTTGGTCGGGCCGCTGATCAATGGCCGGTCGTACACCGCCATGCAGGACGCGCTGGCGCGGGCGCAGGCCGACGGTGGTGAATTGATCTGCGGCGGTGAACGAGTCGACGGCTTCGGCGATGACGCGTTCTACGTTCGGCCCGCGATCGTCCGGATGCCCGCGCAGACGGAGGTGGTGCGCGAGGAGACCTTCGCACCCATCCTCTACGTGCTCACCTATCACGACCTGGACACCGCCATCGAGCTGCACAATGGTGTGCCACAGGGGCTTTCGTCGTCGATCTTCACCCGGAACCAGCATGAGGCCGAACGCTTCCTGGCCGCCGACGGATCCGACTGTGGTATCGCCAATGTGAATATCGGTACCTCGGGTGCGGAGATCGGCGGCGCGTTCGGCGGTGAGAAGCAGACCGGTGGTGGCCGGGAATCCGGCTCGGACTCCTGGAAGTCCTACATGCGCCGCGCGACCAACACCGTCAACTACTCCACCGAACTGCCTCTCGCTCAAGGCATCCGGTTCGAATAACTCAGTTCTGATCTTCGGAGGCGATCGCGCGGATCTGTGCTTCGTATGCGGCCCGGGTGGATTCATCCGCCGGGTGCAGGGCGCGGTCGCCATTGAACATGCGGCGGACCAGGCGGACAGCCGATTCCGGGGCGGCGGCCAGGGCCACGTCGATGGGGCCGAGGTAGTTCGGGACGGCGACCTCGGCCTTGCGGGTGCGGACGGTATGGACGATGGCCGCTGCCACGTCCTCCGGGTCGACGGTGGGCATGCCCGCGCCGAGCGCCAGGCCGGAGGAGAGCCGGGTGCGGACCGCTGACGGCATGATCGTGCTGACGCTGACCCCGTACGGTTCGAACTCCAAACGTGTTGCGGCGGAGAGCCCTACGGCGGCGAACTTGCTGGCGTTGTAGACCGCCAGGCCCGCGATCGGGATCTTCCCGGCCAGGGAGGCCACATTCACGATGTGTCCTTTGCCGCGGTCGACCATGCCGGGGGCGACGGCGCGCATACCGTGGATGAGGCCCCAGACGTTCACGTCGATGGTGGTGTGGCCGACCGCGTCCGGCTCGTCCAGGAAGGCTCCGGCGGGCATGACACCGGCATTGTTGACCAGGATGTCGATGCGGCCGAAGTCGGCGACGACCTTGTCCCACTGTGCGCGATTGCGCACATCCAGTTCGAATGCCTCGGCGCCCAAGGCCGTAGCGGCGGTCTGCGCGGCGACGGTGTCCACGTCGGCGATGGCGATCTCCGCGCCCTTGCTCGCGAACAGCTCGGCCGTGCACTGGCCGATGCCGCGGCCCGCACCGGTGATCAGTACCCGCGCTCCGGCGAGATCGATTGCCGGATAGTTCTTTCCGAGGATGCTCATGCGAAATCTCCCTGTTCGATGGTCTTGCGGGTGCTGATCAGGCTGTGTTCGAAGGTGGCGAGGCGGCGGCGGCCGTCCATGAAGTTGGGGCCCATGACGGCGAGGTCTTCGGCGGTGACGTCGACGCGCAGCACCTTGGTGCCGGCGGCCCGCAGCAGGGCGATTTCGGCATCGAGCTTCTCGCTCATGCGATTTCGCAGTTGACGCTCCAGGAAGTGGCCCGGACCGGTGGCGGGAATGCGGCCGGTCGAGGCCATCGGAGCGAGCACCACGACCTCGTCCAACCGGGCCGGAATGAGGAGATCGGCCGAGGCGGTGGAGGCCGCGCCGCCGTCGATGAAGGTACGGCCGGCGATCGGCACGGCCGGGAACCAGCCGGGGACGCCCCAGGAAGCCCGCAGTGCCGCACCGAGACTCGCGTCCGGGGCGGATGGGGAGCCGAAGGCGACGCGTTCACCGGTGGCATCGTCCATGGCGACCAGCCAGGTGGCGGGATGCTCGACCCAATCGCGGCCGGGGTTCAGTCGATCGGCGAGGCGTTGCAACCAGCTCGCATCGCCGCCGCCCTGTGGGAGCAGGCCGCTGCCCGCGGTGAGCAGGGCGTGGCCATTTCCGGGGCGCGCCAACAGTTCTCGTACGGCGCGGCCGGGGGCGTTCAGGCGCGGGCGCGGCAGTGGCGGGAATCTGCCTGGCTCACAACGCATATGGGCGGTGAGGATGGGGTTGGTGGAGGTGCCGCGCTGCATGGCGATCAGATCGTCGACACCGATACCGCTGCCGAGCATGGTCAGCATCTCGGCTCCGGCGGAGGTGCCGATCATGACGTCGGCCTCGCGCGGATCCCAATCCAGTACGTCACGAGCGGCTGCCAGTGCGGCGACGATCCAGGCCGCCCCGACGGTCCCCCCGCACCCGATGGCCAGGCCACGCCTCTGTGACCCGTTTCTGTTACTCATAGTCTCGAACACTAACAGCTTTCAAATACCGTGGGTATCCCAAATCCTCGAGTACCTAGAATGGCCGCATGGCACGACTGACCCGGACCGAGAGCCAGGCCCGCACCCGCACCGATCTGCTGGCCACCGCGCGCGACCTGTTCCTCACCGACGGGTACGCCAAGACCAGCCTGGAGCGCGTCGCAGAGGAGGCCGGGTACTCCAAGGGCGCGGTGTACTCGAACTTCCGCACCAAATCTGCGCTGTGCCTACAGGTGCTCGAGCTGATTCACGAGACCAAATTCGCCGAGGCCACCGAACTCCTGGGAGGCGAGGGCACCCTCGAACAGCGGCTCGAACTGTTCCAGGGCTGGGCCGAGCGCACGCTCGGTGATGTCGGCTGGACCATGTTGGAATTCGAGTTCGCGATTGTCGCCAAGGACGATCCGGAATTGCAGGCCGCGCTCGTCTCCAATCTCGGTGTGGTGCGCGGCACCATCGGCGCGCGACTGCAGGCGCTGGCCGATTCCACCGGCATCACACTCCCGTTGCCCGCCGCGGACGCGGCCACCGCCGTATTGAGTCTCGGTTTGGGACTTGGCATTCTGCGCGCCATCGACCCGAGCCTGTCCGCGCGACTGATCACCGATGCGATACGCGCCATGGTCAGCGGTGTCTTCACCGGCTGAGCGCTACGGCCGGAAGTGCAGCGTCCACTCGCCGCGATAGTGCAGGCGGGTGACGCTCACCGGCGGAATGTCTATGCGCCAGAAGGATTTCGCGGGCGCGTCGAGGGTGACGAGCAGGGCCGCGCGAATGATCGACGGATGGGTGATCGCGATGGTGGGTTCGCCCTCGACGGCGATATCGGCCAGCCATTCGCCGGTCCGCTCGAGCACCTCGACCACGGATTCGCCGCCATGCCCGCGATAGCCCGGATCGGTGAGCCAGAGGTACAGGTCCTCCTTCGGCACCGACATGAGCTCGCCTCCACGCCAGGCACCGGCGTCGAGATCGCGCAGCCGGTCGTCCTCGCGGCCCATGAGACCCATGAGCGCGGCGGTCTCCACGGTGCGGCGTTCGGGAGCGGTGAGCACCCGGGCCGCCTGTAGTCGACCGCAGGCCGCGACCGCGCGCCGCCCGGCGTCGGTCAGTGGTTCGTCGACCGGGAATCGTGCTTTGCGCATCGCCTCGGTCATCCCGTGACTGACCAGGTCGAGCCGGAGCACCTTCTGCACGATTCGCAGCCTACGCGCGGCCTCGGCGACCGTAATCCGATTGCCTGTCCTTCGCTCCCGGCCCGCGACCGGGTGATCTTGGTTGCCGCCCGGCCGCGCACGCGACTCGGCGACGGGAGGTCGGCGAGGTGTCGGTGGGCGGGTGCAGACTGGGGCAATGGATCGGTTCTCGCCTGCTACCCGGGAGTGGTTCGACGGTGCTTTTCCCGCGCCGACGGCCGCGCAATTGGGGGCATGGGAGGCCATTGCGGCGGGGCAACACACCCTGGTCATCGCGCCGACCGGGTCGGGCAAGACACTGTCGGCTTTTCTGTGGGCGATCGATCAGCTGGCCCACCGGGAGCCGGCCCCCAAGGCGAAGGGGCCGAAAGGTAAGAGCGGCGCGGCCGAGAAGCCCAAAACCTCTGTGCTCTATATATCTCCGCTCAAGGCGCTCGCGGTGGATGTGGAGCGGAATCTGCGGGCACCGCTGGTGGGGGTCACGCAGACGGCCAAGCGGCTGGGATTGGCCGCGCCGGAGATCAGCGTGGGGGTGCGGTCCGGGGACACCAGTCCGGCCGATCGGCGTGGGCTGTTGCGGACGCCGCCGGACATTCTCATCACCACGCCGGAGTCGTTGTTCCTCATGCTCACCTCGGCGGCGCGGGAGACGCTGAGCGAGGTACATACGGTCATCGTGGATGAGGTGCACGCCATTGCCGGATCCAAACGCGGTGCGCACCTGGCGCTTTCACTGGCAAGGCTGGATGCTCTATGCTCCGCCTCCCCGCGCTTCGAACGCCCGGCCCAGCGAATCGGACTGTCGGCGACGGTACGGCCGCCCGCGGAGGTGGGGCGATTCCTGGTGGGGAGCGCGCCCATCAGCATTGTGCGGCCGCCCGCGCCCAAGACCTTCGACCTGTCGGTGCGGGTGCCGGTCGCGGATATGACCGAACCCGATGCGGGAGCGGAGGATTCGGATCAGCCCGGATCGATCTGGCCGCACGTCGACGCGGCCATAGTGGATCTGGTGCTGGAGCATCGGTCCTCGATCGTGTTCGCGAATTCGCGGCGGCTGGCCGAACGGCTCACCGCGCGATTGAACGAGGAGTACGCGGGGCGGATCGGGGAAGAGGTCGAGACCGAGCACAAACCGCCCGCGCAACTGGGTGCGTCCACCGAGGTGATTCACGGTGCCGCACCACTGCTGGCGCGCGCGCATCACGGGTCGGTGAGCAAGGAGCAGCGGGCGCTCATCGAGGATGATCTCAAGAGCGGCAGGTTGCGCTGCGTGGTTGCCACCAGCAGCCTGGAGCTCGGAATCGATATGGGCGCGGTCGAATTGGTGGTGCAGGTGGAGGCACCGCCGTCGGTGGCGAGCGGGCTGCAGCGGGTCGGGCGCGCGGGGCATCAGGTCGGGGAGATCTCGCGCGGGGTGATCTTCCCCAAGCATCGCACCGATGTCATCCACTGCGCCGTGGCATCACAGCGCATGACCGCCGGGCAGATCGAAGAACTCAAAATTCCGCTGCATCCCCTGGATATTCTCGCGCAGCAGACCGTTGCCGCCTGCGCCCTGGAACCCCTCGATGCCGAGGCGTGGTTCGAGACGGTGCGCAGCACGGGAAGCTATGCGGCCCTGCCCCGTTCGGCCTACGACTCGGTGCTGGACCTGCTGTCCGGGCGTTACCCCTCGGACGAATTCGCCGAACTGCGCCCGCGCATTGTCTGGGACCGCGACGCGGGCACCCTCACGGGTCGACCGGGCGCGCAACGGCTTGCGGTCACCTCCGGTGGAGCCATCCCCGACCGCGGGCTCTTTCCGGTCTTCATGGTCGGCGAAAAAGCCTCCCGGGTAGGCGAACTCGACGAGGAGATGGTCTACGAATCCCGTGTCGGCGATGTCTTCGCCCTCGGCGCGACCAGCTGGCGGATAGAGGAGATCACCTTCGACCGGGTTCTGGTCACCCCGGCCTTCGGCCTCCCCGGCCGACTTCCCTTCTGGCACGGTGACGCCCTCGGACGCCCCGCCGAATTGGGTGCTGCGCTGGGCGAATTCGTCCGCACGGCGGGTAATGCGGTTGAACAGTCCGCCGGCACGAAACGCTCGGGCGGCGCACGCGGTCGAACCACCGAACCGGTCGAATTGGGAACGGCGTTAGCGGAGTTCACCGGCGATGCCGAGTCCACGCCCGGCAAGCGGAAGCGTGCGGCGGCGCAGAGCTCCGCCCGGAGTGGAACCACCGCTGAGAGCCGAGCCGCGGCCGATGGACCCGCCGAGTCCGAGTTGGAACGGGTTATGGCGGCGGCGGGGCTGGACTCGAATGCGACGGCGAATCTGGTTGCGCTGCTGGCGGAGCAGCGGGCGGCGACCGGGCAATTGCCCACGGATCGGACCATGCTGGTCGAGCGGTTCCGGGATGAGCTGGGTGATTGGCGGGTGGTGTTGCATTCGCCGTACGGGTTGCCGGTGCACGCGCCGTGGGCGCTGGCGGTGGGGGCTCGGCTGCGCGAGCGGTTCGGGGTGGATGCCGCGCCCACGCCGTCGGATGACGGGATTGTGGTGCGACTGCCGGACACCACCGATGATCCGCCCGGGGCAGAATTGTTCGTGTTCGAGCCGGATGAGATCGATGATCTGGTGACCGAGCAGGTCGGCGGGTCGGCGCTGTTCGCCTCACGGTTCCGGGAGTGCGCGGCGCGGGCACTGTTGCTGCCACGGCGGGATCCGGGTAAGCGCGCACCACTGTGGCAGCAGCGGCAGCGGGCGGCCCAATTGCTGGATGTGGCACGGAAGTTCCCGGAATTCCCGATCCTGTTGGAGACGGTGCGGGAATGCCTGCAGGACGTGTACGACCTGCCTTCGCTGCGGGAGCTATTGGGGCGGGTAGCGCGGCGGCAGGTGCGCCTCGTCGAGGTGGAGACGGCCACGCCGTCGCCGTTCGCGAATTCGCTGCTGTTCGATTACATCGGGCAGTTCATGTACGAGGGCGACAGTCCACTCGCCGAGCGGCGGGCGGCGGCGCTGTCGCTGGATTCGAGTCTGCTGGCGGAGCTGCTCGGGCGGGTGGAGCTGCGCGAACTCCTCGATGCCGATGTGCTGGAGCAGACCGCGCGGGAATTGCAGCGACTCACCCCGGAGCGGCAGGCGCGCGATATGGAGGGGCTGGCGGATCTGCTGCGGCTGCTCGGGCCGATCACCGCCGAAGAGGCCGCCGAACGTTGCGTCGAGGATCCACGGCCCTGGCATGCGGAGCTGGTGAAAGCCCATCGCGCCCTGGAGGTTTCCTTCGCGGGTTCGCGCTGGTGGGTGGCGGTCGAGGATGCGGCGCGGCTGCGGGACGCGCTCGGCGTGCCACTGCCGATCGGGGTTCCGGCCGCCTTCATCGAACCGGTCGCCGATCCACTCGGGGATCTGGTCGGCCGGTACGCCCGAACCCACGGGCCGTTCACCCTCACCCAGGTGGCGCATCGCTTCGGCCTCGGCACCGCGGTGGCGGCCACCGCCCTGCATCACCTGGCCCTCGAAAAACGGGTGGTGGAAGGCGAATTCACGCCCGGCTCGGCCGGAACCGAATGGTGCGACAGCGAAGTCCTGCGCCGGCTGCGCCGGCGTTCGCTGGCAGCGGCCCGCAAGGAGGTGGAGCCCGTCGCCACGGCCGCACTGGCCCGATTCCTACCGTCCTGGCAGCACATCGGCACCGGTGAACTGCGCGGTGTGGATGGTGTGGCGGCCGTGGTAGAACAGCTTGCGGGCGTACCGATTCCGGCCTCGGCCTGGGAATCGCTCATCCTGCCCGCCCGCGTCCGCGACTACTCCCCCGCCATGCTGGACGAACTCATGGCCACCGGCGAGGTGCTCTGGTCCGGTCACGGCGCCATTACCGCCAAGGACGGCTGGATCGCCCTGCACCCCGCCGAACAGGCGAGCCTCACCCTGCCCCCGCCGGATGAGCTGGACCTCACGGAAACCCAGATCAGCCTCCTGATGGCCCTGGGCGCCACCGTGATCGGCGGCCCACGCGTCACCCCCGAGATCGATGGACAGGCGGGTCGATCCGACACCCCGGCAGCCGATCTCGGAGCCGCTGTTGAAGCGGCGACAGGTACGGGCGCGGAACCGCAGCGCAGGACGTCCCCCGGGCAGACCGCGATCAGCACCGGCACTCCGTTGAACGCGCCCGGGTACCAGGTGGTCGATATGGCGGGCGGTGGCGCGTACTTCTTCCGGCAATTGGCAGATGCCAGCGGATTGGAAGACGAGACCGCGGTGGTCGCGGCGCTCTGGGAATTGGTGTGGGCCGGATATGTCGCCGGGGATACCTTCGCGCCGGTGCGGGCCATGCTGGCCGGGACCGCGCGGACGACGACGGCGCATCGGACGCCGCGGCGAGCTCCGCGCGGGCGAATGTATCTGCCGCGCACCGGAGTTCCGGCTAGGACGAGTCCGCCCGGTGTGGCGGGACGCTGGTCGCTGCTGCCGGAACGGGTGGCGGACAATACGGTGCGGGCGCACGCGACGGCGGATGTGCTGCTGGAGCGGTACGGCGTGCTGACACGTGGCTCGGTGCAGAGTGAAGGCGTGCGGGGCGGGTTCGCGCTGATGTACCGGGTACTCACCGAATTCGAGGACCGGGGACGGTGCCGCCGGGGGTACTTCGTCGATTCGCTCGGCGGTGCACAGTTCTCCACAACCGATGTGGTGGATCGGTTGCGCTCGTTCGAGACCGATCGGACAGGTGCGGATCCGGCGGGGAACGCGCTGGTGCTGGCGGCGTGCGATCCGGCGAATTCCTATGGGGCGGCGCTACCTTGGCCGAAGTCCGCCGTCGAGGGGGCGGGGCACCGGCCGGGACGCAAGGCCGGGGCGCTGGTGGTGCTGGTGGACGGGGAATTGGCGCTGTATTTGGAGCGCGGGGGTAAGACGCTGTTGACCTTCACCGAGGATCCAGCGGCGCGGGCGGCCGGTGCTGCGGCATTGGCGGGACTGGTGCATGAGCGGCGAGTCGATTCGCTGGTCATCGACCGGGTGAATGGGGAATCGGTGCACGGCAATGTGTTCGCCGAATTCCTGACGCAAGCCGGGTTCGCGGCCACGCCCAAGGGATTCCGGCTGCGGAGTCGCCCGTGAGTGTGAGCGATCATGCCCGAGGGTGACGCGGTCTTCCTGACGGCGGCGCGACTGCGCACCGCACTGGATGGAAAGATGCTGACGCGCAGCGACTTTCGCGTATCCAAGTACGCCACCCTCGATCTGCGCGGGCAGCAGGTGGAGAGCGTCGGCAGCTACGGCAAGCACCTCTTCGTCCGCACCCCGCAGCTCAGCATCCACACCCACCTGAAAATGGAGGGCGAGTACCGGGTCTACACCCCCGGACAGCGTTGGACGAGACCGGGTTTCACCGCCCGCCTGGTGCTCGCCACCGAAGACGCGGAGGCCGTGGGCTTCTCCCTCGGCCTGGTGGAGGTCCTGCCCCGCGCCGACGAACACACCGCCATCGACCATCTCGGCCCGGACCTGCTCGGCCCGAATTGGGATGCGGCCGAAGCAGTCCGGCGCTTATCCGAGCACCCGGCCCAGCCCATCGGCCTGGCCCTGCTCGATCAGCGAAACCTGGCCGGTGTCGGCAATATCTACCGCAGCGAGATCTGCTTCCTGCGCCGCGTCCACCCCGCCACCCCGGTAGGCGAGATCGAGGATCTACCGGCCTTGGTCGACGAGGCGCACACCGTACTCACCCGCGCCGCCCACCAACCCCCTTGGCGCGCACTGGCATACGGCCGTCAACGCCGCCCTTGCCGCCGCTGCGGCACGAACCTGGTCGTCCACCTACTCGGCGACGATCCGGCCCTGGCACGCGCGGACCGAGGAATCTACTTCTGCCCACGCTGCCAACCGGCCCCAAGCCCTTAACCCCATCAGGCCACGGTGCGACGATGCCCGGCGCGAACGGTGGTGGTTCGCACGAAAACCCACTTCTAGCTGTCGCTGGTCGTAGCGACGTTGTTGACAGGGCAGTCGCCCTCGCTACGGCCACACGCGGCGAAGTCGCAGAGACGGCACAGCCAAGGCTGTGGACGGTCGTTGCCGGGGGCCGAGCGTTGCTCGGCTCTGGCGAGGGTCACCGTGGTCAGCATCGTGTCCAGCGCTGCCGCGAGATTGTCGATCTCATCCGCGGACAACGCGGACAACGCGCTCGTCAGGGACTTCTCGCGCGTTTGGAGTATCCGTGCGGCCGTGTCCCGGCCATGTCGGGTGAGGACAACGGAGACAGCCCGTGCATCCTGTGCTCCGCCGCGCTCGACGAGGCCCTCGGCAGCAAGGCGGTCGATGAGCCGAACGGTGCCCGAGTGACTCAGGCCGAGAACGGAACTCAGCTGCGTTACCGATCCGCCGTCGAGGAACTGGTGCATGGCGGCCAGGGCGGCGGGGGCCGACGGGCCGAGCGCCGCGACCGCTTCGACGGCCGTGTTCATCCGGTCGGCGACCACGAGACTCAAGGCGCCCAGGACGTTGGCTGCATGCTGAAGGCTTGACTGGGTTTGCGTCACGGTTCTAGTTTATATGCATGAGTCATACACATTCCACGGGGCAGCGTACGAAGTCGACAGCAGCACTGTCGATGGTCAATATCGACAGTGCCGATCCAGCCAGGCTGGCGCGTTTCTACGCGGCCGCGTTCGGCTGGGAGGTCACCTACAGCGACGAAAACTACGGGATGGTCGAAGGCGACGGCATCAAGATCGGCTTCGGCAAGATCGAGGGATTCCGGCCCGCTCAGTGGCCGGATGAGGCCGGCACCAAACGCTTCCACCTCGACCTGCAGGTCGACGACCTCGACGAGGCGGCCGAGAGCCTGTGCGCGATCGGAGCCAGTCAACCCGAGTTCCAACCGGGTGCCGGCCGCTGGCGGGTGCTGCTCGATCCCGATGGCCAACCGTTCTGCCTGAGTCCCCGTCCCGAGGCCACGTCGTAGCGGCGCGCCGTGACAGAACTCGCGGAGTTGCTCGTCCAGGACGCCGAGGCGTGGCGTGCCTGGTTGGACAGCCACCATGCCGACCACCCTGGCGTCTGGCTGGTGCTGCACAAGAAGGGCGGTCGGACGACGGCCCTGACCTACGCGCAAGCGCTTGACGAAGCGCTGTGCTTCGGCTGGATCGACGGGCAGATCGCACGACGTGACGATGGCAGCTATCGCCAGCGCTTCACTCCGCGCCGGCCGAACAGCCCATGGTCCGCCAGGAATGTCGAGCACGTCGCCCGCCTCAGCCAGGCCGGGCGGATGCGATCAGCCGGCGTAGCCGAGGTCGAACGCGCCAAGGCCGACGGACGCTGGGACGCCGCATACAAAGGGCAACGGACCGCATCGATCCCCGAGGACCTGCAACGCGAACTCGACCGCGACCCCGCGGCCGCCGCGGCATTCGCCGAACTCGACGCCCGCAACCGCTACTCGATCATCTGGCGCATCAACGACGCCAAGCGCCCGGAGACACGCCAACGCCGCATCGCCACCTATCTGAACATGCTCCGTCGAGGAGAGCGCCTACACCGATGAACAAGCGGTCGGCCCACCGAAGCGACACGAGTCCCGTTCGATCACAGTCCTGACCACGAGCGGTCACCGACGCTCTCCCGACTACCCCTCATCGGCAGATCAGTGCGTTCGTCCGGTCGAGAAGAGCTCGGCTCGTTGAACTTTCAGCGTGCCGCATGGTTGCTTCGAACCAGAGGTCGAGGCATCCGGGCTCGGTCTCAACTTGCTGCCGCCAGCACCCTCCACACCTTTCTGGAACGCGAGCGGGCCTGCGGAGTCGCATACTCGATTCGCCGGCGCGCTTCGTGGGCACTGATCCGCAGCAGATCAGTCAACAGCTCGACGGTGTCCCGATAGCCGGTGCCGGTGGCGAGGCCCCGACGCTCGGCTTCGGCGACGGCCGCGCGCATGGCAGCATCCAGCCGCCTCCGGCGGCGTTCGGTTTCGACGAGGGTGCGCAGCAAGTCGACATCGGCCAATTCCGGCCATTCTGCGGCTGGAGCATCCGGCGCCAGCGCGGTCGAATGTATGTTCACGCGAGCCAGCCTACCGCAGCGTAGAACATATGTTCGATTATTCGTATTGCCGGACATGTAGCCGGATCCATCGCGCGGGGCGGTGGGCAGAACCCGCACAGGTCTATTGCGAGGGTTACGCGGGTAGCGCCTATCCCGAGGAGCGATCGGACGTAGTGGCCTTCCGCGAGGCATTCAGGAAACTCCAGCAGGCGAGTTTGGATACCAGTTCGAGCCGGGACATGATCGGAGAGGTAGCCAGGACGCATGAGAGCGAACGGTGATCCGAAGCGGGCCGAGTGGTTCAAGTCCAGTCACAGCTCGGGGGTGGGGAATGCGTCGAGGTCGCCTTCCTTCGTGCCGGCCGAGTGGGATGCCTTCACCGCCGGTATTTATGGCGGAAAGTTCCACCGTCCCAGCTGATTTCGGCGGTATTGGCGGCGAGTGTGCAGCTATGGCGGAGATTTGGGTGGATTACCGCCATGGCTGCACACTCGGCGACGGTTACTTCTCGACGGGGACCGGCTCCAGGATTTGGGGGCGGGGTTCGGGGGCGGCGGCGCGGAGGGCGTCGGCGGAGGCGTCGTCGGGGCGGGTTTGGGATTCGATTTCGGCTTGGACGCGGGCTACGTATGTTGCTATCTCGCGGGTGATTTCGGCTTCGTCCCAGCCGAGGACGGGGGCTACCAGGCGGGCCACCTGGTCGGCGCAGTCGACGCCGCGGTGCGCGTATTCGATGGAGATGCGGGTGCGGCGGGCCAGGATATCGTCCAGGTGCAGGGCGGCTTCGGCGGCCGCGGCGTAGACGGCCTCGACCTGGAGGTAGCCGGGGGACGCCTCGATCGGTTGCAGCAGTTCGGGTTTGCCGTCGGCCAGGCCCAGCACCTCGTCGATGAGCGAGCCATACCTGTTGAGCAGGTGCTGGATTCGGTACGGGTGGATGCCGTACTTCTCCGCCAGATGCGGGGCCTGGTTCATCAGCGCGTGGTAGCCGTCCGCGCCGAGCAGCGGCACCTTGTCCGTGATGGTGGGCGGGACGCGGCGCGGAATGTCCTGTGCCGCTTCGTCAACCGCGTCGTAGGCCATGACGCGGTAGGTGGTGTACTTACCGCCCGCGATGGCGACCAGACCGGGTGCGATACGGGCGACGGCATGCTCACGCGAGAGTTTGGAGGTCTGATCGCTCTCCCCGGCGAGCAGTGGGCGCAGGCCCGCGTACACGCCGGTGATATCGGTGTGCGTGAGCGGGGTGACCAGCACCTGGTTGACGTGTTCGAGCAGGTAGTCGATGTCGTTCTTGGTGGCGGCCGGATGCGCGAGATCCAGGTTCCAGTCGGTATCGGTAGTGCCGATGAGCCAGTGATCGGTGCCCCACATGATCACGAACAGCACCGAGGTGGGGGTGCGCAGAATGATCGAGGTATCGCTGGCAATGCGGTCGCGCGGGACCACAATGTGCACACCCTTGGACGATCGCACATGGAATCGGCCACGCTGATGCGCGAGAGTCTGCAGTTCGTCGGTCCAGACGCCGGTGGCATTGATGACGACACTGCCCCGAACCTCGGTGCGGCGGCCATCCTCGCTGTCGTGCACCTTCACACCCACCACACGATCGGCCTCCCGCAGGAAGCCGACCACCTGGGTGGAGGTGCGAATGACCGCGCCGTAATGCGCGGCCGTGCGCGCGAGAGTCATGGTGTGCCGGGCATCGTCGACCACGGTGTCGTAGTAGGTGAGGCCGCCGGTGAGTGCGTTGTGCTTGAGCGCGGGCGCGAGCCGCAATGCCGCCGACTTGGTCAGATGATGCTGTCCCGGAACGGATTTCGCGCCACCCATGGTGTCGTACAGCGTGAGCCCGGCCGCGACGTACGGCCGCTCCCAGCCGTAACGGGTGAGCGGGTACAGGAACTTCAGCGGCTTCACCAGGTGCGGTGCGAGTTTGGAGAGTGAGAGTTCACGCTCGTGCAGAGCCTCGCGGACCAGTCCGAACTCCATCATCTCCAGATAGCGCAGGCCGCCGTGGAACATCTTCGAGGAGCGGCTGGAGGTGCCTGAGGCGAGATCGCGGGCCTCGACCAGAGCAACCTCCAGGCCACGGGTCGCGGCATCGAGTGCGATACCCGCGCCGACCACGCCACCGCCGATCACCACCACATCGAAGGTGTCCTTGCCCAAGCGCGCCCAGGCTTCTTCACGCTGCTCGGGGCCCAGGAACTGCGATCGCGGGTTCTTCGTCATGCTCGACTCCTCCGGCCTTCGCCGCGGATGTTTCGGCGCGGCGGTTCGTATCGATGTCGACGCTCAGTTACTCGCACGCAACCGTAGTCCACACCGCTCGCGGATGGTGCGACCCGGCGGCGCCGGTGTCCGGGCCGGGCGAGCGTCATGGCGGCGCGCACGCGATCGCGGCGAGTAACCTGCTCGAATGCGTCGATATGTGGCTGCCATCGATTCCGGTACGACCTCCAGCCGGTGCATCGTCTTCGATCACCAGGGCCTGATCGCCGGGGTCGCGCAACGCGAGCACGAGCAGATATTCCCGCAGCCCGGCTGGGTCGAACACGATGCCGAAACCATTTGGCGCAATACCGAACTCGTGATCGCCGAGGCCCTCGACACGGTCGGCATCGGAGCGGGCGATATCGCCGCGGTAGGCGTCACCAATCAGCGGGAGACCACCGTGGTGTGGGAGCGGGCCACCGGGAAACCGATCCACCATGCCATCGTCTGGCAGGACACCCGCACCGCCGATCTGACCGTGGAACTGGCCGGAGCCATCGGCCCGAACAGGTACGCCGATCGCACCGGACTGCCGCTGTCCACCTACTTCGCCGGGCCGAAGCTGCGCTGGATCCTGGATCGGGTGCCGGGAGCGCGGGAGCGCGCACAGGCCGGGGAACTCTGCTTCGGCACCATCGACAGCTGGATCCTGTGGAATCTGACCGGCCAGCACATCACCGACGTCACCAATGCCTCCCGCACCATGCTGATGGATCTGCGCACGCTGCAATGGGATTCGCAGATCTGCGCCGAATTCGGTGTTCCGATGGCCATGCTGCCGACCATTCGCAGCTCATCGGAGGTGTACGGCGAGATCACCACCACCGCGCTGGCGGGCACACCGGTAGCGGGGATCCTCGGCGATCAGCAGGCCGCCACCTTCGGGCAGGCCTGCCTGTCCCCCGGTGACACCAAGAACACTTACGGCACAGGCAATTTCATGCTCATGAACACCGGCACCACACCGGTCTTCAGCGAGCACGGGCTGCTCACCACCGTCTGCTACCGGCTGGCCGATCAGCCCGCCGTGTACGCCCTCGAGGGATCCATCGCGGTGACCGGATCGCTGGTGCAGTGGCTGCGCGACAACCTCGGCATGATCACCGATGCCGCTGAGATCGAACCGCTGGCGAGCAGCGTCGAAGACAATGGCGGCTGCTACATCGTCCCGGCCTTCTCCGGCCTCTTCGCACCGCGCTGGCGACCCGATGCCCGCGGCGTCTTCGCCGGTCTGACCCGCTTCGTCAACCGCGGTCATATCGCGCGAGCGGTGTTGGAGGCCACCGCTTTTCAGACCCGCGAGGTGATCGAGGCCATGCGCGCGGACGCCGCGGCCCAGCAGCTGGATGTGGAGAAGGTGACCCTCAAGGTCGACGGCGGGATGGTGGCCAACGAACTGCTCATGCAGTTCCAATCCGACATCCTGGCCGCCACCGTGGTGCGCCCGGTGGTCACCGAAACCACCGCCCTCGGCGCGGCATACGCGGCGGGCCTGGCCGTCGGCTACTGGTCCTCCACCGACGACATCCGGGCCAACTGGGCCGAGGACAAGCGCTGGAATCCCACCATGACCGACGCCGACCGCGACCACTTGGTCCACGAGTGGAACAAGGCAGTGGAGCGCACCTACAACTGGGCTTGACGCTGAACCCCCTCTCGGGGACTTCGAGCCGGACCTGGGTGCGGCGACAGTTGCGTTGGCCGCCGGCGGTTTCGGGGGCGGACGGGTTGGCCCGTCCCCCCGGAGTTACCCCGACCGGAACCAAATCAGTTGTCGGCTTGTGCCTACGGACGAATTTTGTTGCTCAACCGATAGCGGCGTGCGCCTTGGCGAGGCGGGCTACGGCTTCCTCCAGGACGGGGGTGTCCGAGGTGGTGAAGCACAGGCGCATGGAGTGGGTGTAGTCGGTGGAGACGGCGAAGGCGGCGCCGGGGACGTAGGCGACGCCCGCGTCCAGGGCGTGCGGGAGCAGGGCCTGGGTGTCGGTGCCGTCGGTGAAGTCGGCCCAGACGAACATGCCGCCCGCCGCGTCGGAGGTGGTGATGCGGTCGCCGAAGGTGGTGCGGACCGCGTTCACCAGGGCGCGGGCGCGCTGACCGTAGACCTGGCGGACCGAATCCACGTGGGCGGCAAGCCAATCGGTGTCCGCGAGCAGTGTCGCGGCGATCTGCTGGGTGAGGGCGGAGCCGCAGAGGTCCGCGCCCTGCTTGAGCAGTTCCACGGCGCGACAGACCTGGGTGGGGGCCACCATCCAGCCGACGCGCAGGGACGGGGCGAGGATCTTGGAGGCGCTCGACAGGCGAATCACGTTGGGCGAGTGCGTCGCAACGGGCGCGGGCGAGGGACGGTCGAACCAGAGTTCACCGTAGGGATCGTCCTCGATCACCCAGAAGCCGTGCGCGGTGGCGAGTTCGGCCAATTCGACGCGACGCTGCGGGCTCATGGTGACGCCGCCGGGGTTGTGGAAATTACTGACCGTGTGCACGAAGGCGGGGCGCTCACCCTGCGCCAAGAGTTCGCGCAGGACATCCACGCGCATGCCCTCGGCATCGAGCGGCACTGCGACGATGCGCGCCCCGGCGGCCCGGAAGACCTGCAGCGCACCGACATACGCCGGATCCTCCACGATCACCAGCGCGCCCGGATCGAGCAGTACCTCGGCGAGCAGGGACAGCGCCTGCTGCGAGCCATGCGTGACGAAGACCTCGTCCACCGAGAGGGTGCGGCCCATGCGCGCCGATTCCCGGGTGGCCAGCACCTCGCGCAGCGGGCCCCAACCGGGGGATTCGGTGTACTGGAGTACCGAGCGATCACTCAGTGCGGCGTCGGCGGCTACCGCGATCCGGTCCCGGGGCATGAGCTGTGCGTCGGGCAATCCACCGGCCAGGCTGATGATCTCGGCGCGCGCGGTGAGCTTGAGCAGATCGCGAATCGCGGAACTCTGCAGGCCGTCGAGCCGCCGGGACAGCGGTGGAGTGATCGCGGACATGAAACACCTCCGAGGGAACGCCGGGGTATGCGAAATTCCACTGTGTCACAGGGGCGACCAGGATATGAAATTTCAATCCCGCATTGTGAGATGTATCAAGCATACGGCGGACCCGGAGCCGGGTCCGCCGCGGCCGGTCTATCGCCCGTCGATGGCGAAGATCAGGTGTTTGCCGTCCTTGTTCACGGTGGTGATGCGCTGCCGGTAAACGGTGGTGGTGCCGTCGGGGCGATGCTCGGTGAGATCGGCGTCGTAGGCGTCCGCACCGAGATCGGTAATGCGCAGGCAGTAGCTGGTGCCCTTGGGGATCACCTCGTCGATGGCCTGCTGAATGACCTCGGCGGGTGAGACGGTCGGAGAATCCGAGGTCACGAAGGAACGCGCCTTGGCACCATCGCGGTCGGCGTAGAAGGCGTGCTGGAAACCCAGAATCGCGTCCGCCCCCGAACCGTTGCCGCCCGGACCGTTGCCGATGGTCAGCGACCCCTCCCGCTTGGACGGGCAACTGAGCGCGGCCATACCGGAGGACGGCGCGGCGGTGGTGACCGTGCCGCCCGGACCGAAGGCCGCCTGCGTATCCTCGCCGCCACCGCTATCACCACGCGTCAGCGAGACGACCACCAGGGCGACCACCACGATCAAAGTCAGCGCGCCCGCACCGACCGCGATCGGCATCCAGGACTTCTTCTTCGGCTCGGCCTGCGGCACCGCGGTTTTCGGAGCCAGGCGCTGTGCGATCGGATCGTCCGCCCAGGAGAGCGACTCCTGCTTGCCACTCTTACCCGCTCCGCCCTTACCGGGCTCGGCCTTCTTGGGCATGAGCATCTTGGTGAGCGGGTCATCCGCCCACGACAGCGACTCCTCTTGCGGTGCGGCGGAATCCGAGGGCGGCTGACCGGAGTCGGCCGCGCGCAGCCAGGCCGACTCACGACCCAGCTGGGAGGTCTTGATACCACCACCGGTGGCCCAGCCCGACTTCTTCTTCGGCGCGGGCGACTCCGGCGCGGTGTCGTACCGCACCGTCTGCTCGGCGTCATAGCGCACGGTCTGCTCGGATTCGTCGAAACCATTGCCGTACAACGCATCCGCATCGCCCGGGTACGGCGTCGAGGAGTCCGGGGCGAGATACTCCGGTGCGGCCGCCGGCGTCCCGTCGGCGGGCCGCCACGCCAACTCCGGACTGGCCGGAGCCGGTGCGGGCGACCATCCCGCCACCTGCCCGTCGGGCACCGGACGGAACTCACCCGTCGGCGGGCCGAACTCACCCGCGGACCCTAAATCGGCAACCGGCGCACCGAATTCCGTACTCGGTGGCCCGAAAGTGTCTCCAGCGGTACCGAATACGGAGATCGGCGGCCCGAAGTCATTGAGCGACGGCCCGAATCCCGACAGCGGCGGCCCGAAATCGGAGTCGGTACCCGCGGCCGGAGCACCCGCCTCGTTCGACTGCGTGGTATTCGACTGCGCGTCGTCCTGCGATGCGGGATCTCGTTGCGCGCCCGCCTGCGCGTCGTGCTCGGTCCCCGGGCTCGGCGCTCCGGCGTCGGCGCCCGATGCGGGGCGGTCCGCCGACTCGTCCTGGCCGGAATCCATCACACGTCCTTTCGTCACACACGCGTGGGGCGGTCGCTTACGACCGCCCCACGCGACAACTCAACTCTTGCCGGGCACCGTGATGTGCCCGCGTTCTCAGTACTGGACCGAACCGCCCACCTGTGTGGTCATGCCGCCGATATCGGTGGTCTGTCCGGGGAAGTCGCCCACCGGCAGCCTACCAACCTGAGCGGCCGCGTCCAGGATGGTTGCGCCACCCGGCATCAGGCGGATGAAGTTCTCCGTATCGGCCTTCACCGCATTGGGCACGGTGGTGTCGAGAATGAACTCCATCTTGCGATCGTCACCCGTACCCGCGGTGGTGAAGGCCGTCACCTTGATCCGGTTGAGCTGGGTGAAGTCCAGCGACATACCGGCCTCACCGGTACCGCCCGGGGTGGTGTAGCCGATGGTGCCGACGTACCCGTCCAGATTGCTGAAGTGGTGGGTGTTGGCGGCGAAACCGGGCACCGTGGTGCCACCGTCGATATTCGCGCCGATCTCGGTGTGCGGACCGGTCATCTCGACCACGGGCGCGGCCGGCGCGGTCTCCACGGCCGGGGCCTGCCACTGCGGCTTCTGCACGGTCGGTTCGCCGGTGAGGGTGTTCAGCGTGGTGTCCGGCTGATCCTGATCGGTGGTGACCGCGGGCTGCGCGGTGCCCGGGTTGTTCGCCTGCGCGCCCGGGTTGTTGGCCTGGGTGTCCGGCTTGGTCGCCGGCGCGGGCGGCACCTGCACCGGAACGGCGGGCACCTGCTGGCCGGGGACCGGCAGCGGTGCCACTCGAGGCACGGTCACACCGGGCTGGGTCGGCTTGGAATCCTTCGGCGCGACACCGGCGGGCTGGGTGTCATCGGTCTTGGGCGTCTCACCCGAGGGCACCGTGGCACCGGGCTGCGTGGCGCCCGGCTGCGTCGTACCGGGCTGCGTGGTCCCCGGCTGGGTAGTGTCCGGCTTGGGCGAGCCCGGGGTGGTGACACCCGGCTGGTTCTGCTGCGGCTTGGTGGTACCCGGCTGCACATTCTCCGGCTTGGGCGCCGGAACCACCACGGCCTGTGGGTTTTCCGGGGCAGCGGGCTCGGTGGTCGGCTGCGACCCGTCGGGCTGATTGTCACTCGGCTGCTGGCCCGGCGCGACAGGGACCGCGCCCGGGTCCGTGGGGGCGGCATTGGCCGGTGCGCCCAGCAGGCTGACCACGGCGGCCGCTCCGGCCAACGACAGGGAGGTGCTGGCCTTGATCCGATTCGGCTTGCGGTGCTTCACTTTTCGCCCTATTCCTTCGTCCCTCATCGCCGCGATCGGGCATGCGGGGCGAGTACGAGTTGAGCACCGGCCGCGTCGGAAAGGGTTGACCCCCCGGCGTTCTCGCGACCGCCCTGCCGATCGCTTCCCGTCGCGAAGTGAATCACACCCGCGTAATGGGGGCAAGACGGCGGGCGGCATTACACCGGAAGTTAACCCGTCAGTCGAGGTCGTCGTGGCGCATGAGCTGACGTGCCGCCTCGGTCACCGAGCCGGTCAGCGACGGGTACACCGAGAACGTCTGGGCAAGATCGTTCACCGTCAGATTGTTCTGCACCGCAAGGGCGATGGGCAGAATCAGCTCCGACGCGATGGGGGCGACCACCACGCCACCGATCACCACACCGGTGGCGGGACGGCAGAAGATCTTCACGAAACCCCTACGCAGGCCCGACATCTTGGCACGCGGATTGGTGTTCAACGGCAGCATGACCGTGCGCGCGGGCACCTCACCATTGTCGATGGCGGTCTGACTGACACCGACGGTCGCGATCTCCGGACGCGTGAACACCGCTGACGCAACGGTTTTCAAGCGAATCGGCTGCACACCCTCACCGAGTGCGTGATACATGGCGATCCGGCCCTGCATGGCGGCCACCGAGGCCAGCGGCAGCAGGCCCGTGCAGTCACCGGCCGCGTACACGCCGGTCGCGGTGGTGCGGGAGACCCGGTCCACGCGCAGGTAACCACCCTTGTCGAGTTCGATACCCAGGCGCTCGAGACCGAGATTCTGGGTATTCGGAATCGAGCCGACCGTCATGAGCGCATGCGTACCGGTCACAGTGCGGCCGTCGGACAGTTTCACCACGATGCCGTCGGCGGTGCGCTCCACCGCATCGGCGCGGGCATGCTTGACCAGCTCCACACCGCGCTCGGCGAGTGCGTCCTCCAGAACCAGCGCGGCATCGGCGTCCTCGCCGGGCAGCACGCGGTCGCGACTGGAGACCAATTTCACCTTCACGCCCATTTCGGTATAGGCGGAGACGAATTCGGCACCCGTGACACCCGAGCCGACCACCACGAGCGTCTCGGGCAGCTCCTTGAGGTCGTACAGCTGACGCCAGTTGAGAATGCGCTCACCATCCGGCTCCGCGCCCGGCAGTACCCGCGGGCTCGCACCGGTGGCGATCAAGACCACCTCGGCCTCGATGACCAGCTGCTGGCCATCGCTCAGCGTCGCCTTCACCAGATGCGTTGCCAGACCCGGAGCTTGATCGATGAGCTCGCCGTGACCGCTCAGCACGGTGACACCCGCGGTCTGCAACTTCACCTTGATATCGGCGGACTGCGCCTGCGCGAGCGCCTTCACCCGCGAGTTCACCTCGGCCAGGCGCACCTGCGCCTGCGAGGGATGCACGGTGATGCCCAGGTCACGGGCGCGGCGCAGATCGGTCCGGACACCGGTGGAGGCGATGAAGGTCTTGGAGGGCACACAGTCCCAGAGCACGCACGCGCCGCCGATACCGTCACAGTCGATCAGCGTGACGGGCGCGCCGTGCTGTGCGGCGACCAGTGCCGCCTCATATCCGGCGGGTCCGCCTCCGATGATCGCAATGCGGGTCATGGTTCCCTCGCTTCTGGTGGGCTACCGGGATCTCCGGTGCCGCAGCACAACGTTATCGGCTCGCTTTCGTACAGGTCCGACCGCATCTGGAGACAAGTTCGTCACAGTCGGGACCCACCGGAAGGCAGATCGTGGCTGCTCCGGAGCGACCGGTTCGTATACGCGAACCGCCTAGGATCGGGATCAGGGGAGGTTGCCCGGGAATGTTCGATACGCTCTCACAGTGCCGATTTACGCCGCCTATGGATCCAACATGGATCCCGAGCAGATGCTCAAGCGCTGTCCGCACTCCCCCGTGTACGGAACCGGCTGGCTGGAGGGTTGGCGCCTGACCTTCGCCGGGGACGACATCGGCTGGGAGGGCCCGCTCGCGACGGTGGTCGAGGATCCGGGTTCCCGGGTATTCGTCGTCCTCTACGACGTGCCGGGTGAAGACGAGACGAGCCTGGACCGCTGGGAGGGCTCGGACTTCGGCATCCACAAGAAGATCCGGCTCCGGGTAACCCCCAACCAGGGCAACGCCACCCAGCCCGTGCTGGCCTGGCTCTACGTGCTGGACGCCTACGAGGGTGGCCTACCCTCGGCCCGTTACCTCGGTGTCATTGCCGAAGGAGCCGAAAAAGCCGGCGCCCCAAGCGAATACGTGCACGCCCTGCGCACCCGCAACAGCAAGAACGTCGGCCCGGGCACCTTCGGCCCGTAGGCACGACACCCCCAACCACGAAGTGGGGCCGACGCATTCAGCGTCGGCCCCACTTTCATGTCGCCCCCTCGAACGCCGCCGGGCCGCACCATCAGGTGCGGCCCGGCGTTCCATTCTCAGCGCCTGCCTCAGTAGGCGTTCAGGACGATATTCGTCATGACTCGGATGCCGACCTCGAGGGCCCGCTCGTCGAGATCGAAGGTCGGCTGGTGCAGGTCGAGTTGTTCGCCCTGACCGGACCAGACACCGAGGCGCGCCATCGCGCCGGGGACCTCTTCCAGGTACCAGGAGAAGTCCTCGCCGCCACCGGACTGCTGGGTGTCGGCGAGAGCGTCGGGGCCGATCTCGCGGATGGCAGCCTCGAACATGCGCACGGCCAGTTCGTCATTCACGACCGGGGGGACACCGCGCTTGTAATTGAGCTGCCAGCGCACACCGGTCGGCGCGAGCAGGCCCTCGACGATCTCACGCACCATCGGCTCGAGCAGCGACCAGGTGAAGTGATCGCCGGTGCGGACGGTGCCGGTGAGCATGCCGGTCTGCGGAATCGCGTTGGGCGCCTTGCCCGCCGACACCGCACCCCACACCATGACGGTGCTGGTGCGCGGATCGATACGACGGCTCAACAGTCCCGGCAGACCGGTGATGACGGTGCCGATGGCGTACACCAGATCGCTGGTGAGATGCGGGCGCGAGGTGTGCCCGCCGGGTGAGTCGAGGACGAGTTCGATGGTGTCGGCGGCGGAGGTGATGGCTCCCACCCGGATTCCGACGCGGCCGACCTCCAGGCGCGGATCGCAGTGCAGCGCGAACATCCGCGACACGTCCTCCATGGCACCGGCCGCGACCATATCGATGGCACCGCCGGGCATGACCTCCTCGGCGGGCTGGAAGACCAGCCGCACACCGACCGGCAGGTTCGGCACCTCGGCCAGGGCCAGCGCGGTACCGAGCAGGATCGTGGTGTGCGCGTCATGCCCGCAGGCATGCGAGACACCGGGCACGGTCGAGGCGAACGGCAAGCCCGTGTACTCCTGCAACGGCAGCGCGTCCATATCGGCGCGCAGGCCGATCCGCGGGGTATCCGGGCCGATATCGACGATCAGCCCCGTGCCGCTCGGTAGTTTGCGCGGTTCGAGTCCGGCCTTCACCAGCCAGGATTCGATGAATTCGGTGGTACCGAACTCGGTGCGGGAGAGCTCCGGATTGGCATGGATGTGGCGACGCCAATGGATCAGATCGTCGGCGTGCTCCGCGAGCCAGCCATCGACGATTGCCCGGCCATCGACCATGTCTTTCGGCAAATCCGCCATATCAACACCCACCGTGCCCATTTCAAAGCCCATGCCCATATCGACCACCGAGCTGCCCGTCGCGACGCTCGCGGTCCCCTGCGCAACGCAAGTGCCCGCGGCATTATGTCCTGAGGCTCGCGCCGCGGACCGGCCGGTTGTGCTCACCGAATGTCCTCCTGTCGAAGAAACTGCCGTTGTATGACTCGTTCCGACAACCTGTCCCGATGAAATTTGTCGCCTGTGAGTTGTATCGCGGTGCGGGCCAGAGCCGTTGCCCCGTCGATGACAGCCCGATCGGCCGAGGCGTTGACCGCCGCCACCGCGAACGCGGGCTGATGCGTCACCGCTCCCCCGGCATCGATGCCGATGACCGGGTGAATGCCGGGGATGACATTGGTGACATTGCCCATATCCGTGCTGCCCAGCGGCCGTGCGGCCTCGAGTTCCGGGGCTATCGGCTCGCGCCCGAGATCGCGGATCTGCTCGCGATAGGCACACAGTAGTGCGCTGTCGGGAGTGAGCTCGGTATATGTCGGCGCGAGCTTCCGGATTTCATGTGTGCATCCGGTCGCCAGGGCACCTGCCTCGAAACAAGCCGATGCGCGTTGCATCAGATCCTCGAGTGTCGCGGAGTCGACTGCCCGTAGGTAATACAGCAGTTCCGCGTGTCCGGGCACGATATTGGGGGCTACGCCGCCCGAGCCGACTATACCGTGCAGTTGCTGTCCGGGGAGCAGATGTTGTCGCAGCAACCCTAGAGCAACTTGCGCGATGGTGACGGCGTCCAGGGCATTCCGGCCACGTTCGGGCGCGGCGCTGGCATGGGATTCGCGGCCGAGATAGGTCACCGAGAGATCCGCCAGAGCAAGTGAATGCGCGCCCGCGATGTCCTCCGGACCCGGATGGATCATCAGCGCCATGGCCACCTCGTCGAAGACACCGCGGTCCAGCATGAGCACCTTGCCGCCACCGCTCTCCTCGGCGGGAGTGCCGAGCAGTTTGACGGTGATATCGCAGGCGTCCGCGACCGCGGCGAGACCGAGCGCCGCACCGACCGCCGAAGCGGCAATGATGTTGTGCCCGCAGGCATGTCCGATCTCCGGGAGGGCGTCGTACTCGGCGCAGATACCTACCACCAGGTCACCATGGCCGAACTCGGCGGTGAACGCCGTGGGCAGATCCGCGACCCCGGATTCGATCCGGAAACCGCGCTCACGCAACGGCTCGATCACCTTCGCGACGCTCCGGAATTCCTCGAAAGCCAACTCCGGCTCGGCATGAATCGAATGCGAAAGCGCCAGCAATCGCTCCCGCGAAACCTCGATCGCGGAATCCACAGCACCGAACAAAGCCGGATCAGCCGGAGCAACCGAGGTATTCATCGACGCAGCATTCCATGACGGCCCGGGTACACCGAGCCGACTTAGCGGGGGAAAAGAGTTCCGGTCATCGCCGCTGCGCGATGGTGGCATAAACCACAGTCTTACACCCCCGTCGCGCGATGGCTCATCCGGTGAGTCGGAAAACTCACGGCCGCCACCGCGCGCGGAGCGAAAAGTGCCAGCTCAGCTCGGGCTGAAACCCAGGTTCTCCGGGGTGGTCTCGACGGCCAGGCCCGCCAGGATGTGCTGGTGCAGGGCGCGCTTGATGACCGGGAGGTTCGGCTTGCGGTTGCCCTTGAGCGCATCGGCCTGGGCGACGGCGGCGGCCAGCAACGACTCGGCATCGGCCTTGCCGTCGACAATCTTGGCGGCGATGGCGTCATCCGCGCCGTAGCGGCGGCCGGTGGTCATGGCCTCCACCGCGACCTGATTGGTGAGGCGGCCGGTGACCAGCGCGTTCATCGCGACGGTGAACGGCATGCCGAGTTGCACCTCAGGCAGGCACCAGAAACCGCGATCCGCGCGCATCAGACGGAAATCGCAGGAGGTCGCGAGCATGGCGCCGGCACCGAACGCGTGACCGTTCACGGCGGCGATGGTCGGCATCTGGAAGGTCAGCAGGCGGGTGTACAGCGAGTGCACGCGATCCAGGTACCAGCAGTTCTGGTCGAAATTGCCGAACAGCCAATCGGTGTCGAGGCCATTGCTGAAGAACTTGCCGTTCGAGGTGACCACCAGTGCGGCCGGACCCTCGGACGCCTCGACCTCGTCGAGCAGGGCGTGCAGCTCGGTAATCAAGTCCGGGTGGAAGCGGTTCTCGCTGTCGATATTCTGTACCTCGGCACCGAGGTACAGCACGAACACGTCCCCATCACGCTTCAAATACGGCATAGACGCAGCGTAGCGGTGCCGTTCCCGGTAACTACCGACGGGTAGTTACCCAAGGTGACAACTGATTTCGTGCGGTCGGGGTAACTCGTCGGGTACGTCCAAAATGGTTTCCGCACCCAACCGGCGGCACGCGCGCGAGACGGTCAACGGCAGTCAGCCGGGCGCTGAAGTCTCGGGGAGGCGGGACAGGGACTAGGGTGGCTGCATGCTATCCGAGCAGGCCGCGAAGGCTATTGCTGATCGAACGGGAGTGGAGCGCCACCGCGTCGCGGTGGTACTCGGATCGGGTTGGCAGGAGGCCGCCGCGGAGATCGGCGAGCCGGCCACCTCGATCCCCATGGCCGAGGTTCCGGGCTTCGGATCACCTACGGCGCAGGGACATCAGGGCACCATTCACTCGGTCACGGTCAATGACTCGCCGGTTCTGCTGCTCATGGGCCGCCAGCATCTCTACGAGGGCCATGAGCCCGCGCAGGTCGTGCACAATGTGCGCACCGCGCTGGCGGCGGGCGCGGAGACCATCCTGCTCACCAATGCCGCGGGTGGTATCCGCGGCGATCTGCGTGTCGGCGAGCCGGTACTGATCAGCGATCACATCAACCTCACCCTGCGCACCCCCATCACGGGAGCGAATTTCGTCGACCTCGTCGACGCATGGGATCCCGAATTGCGTTCCATGGCAGGGGAAGTCGACCCCAGCCTGACCGAGGGTGTCTACGCGGGCCTGACCGGACCGCAGTACGAAACCCCCGCCGAGATCCGCATGCTGCGCACCATCGGCGCGGACCTGGTCGGCATGTCCACCGTGCTCGAGGCCATCGCCGCCCGCGAAGGCGGAGCCCGAGTCCTGGGCATCTCCCTGGTCACCAACCTGGCGGCGGGCGTCACCGGCGCGCACCTCTCGCACGCCGAGGTCCTCGCCGAAGGCCACGCCGCCGCACCACGATTGGGCAAACTACTGCGCGGGGTCCTCGAGCGCCTATAAGGCGAATAAACGAACACCGGTCGGCAGTAGCCGCTTCCACCGGACCGCAAGATCCGGTCAGGCACCGTCCACGCACCGGAACGATGCCCGGACGAGACTCTTCGGCACGATCACGGCGATGCGCCGAGACGAGATCAGGAGGCGTACATGCTGCGATTCGGCACCGCCGGACTACGCGGTCCATTGCAGGACGGTCCCGACGGCATGAATGTCGACACCGTATCCCGGGCCAGCGCCGGAATCGCCGACTGGCTCCGAAACCGCTGCCTGGGTGGTGGTTTGGTGATCGTCGGCCGCGACGCCCGGCACGGCTCCGCCGAATTCGCCGATGCGACGGCGGAAGTCTTCGCGGCGGCGGGTTTCTCGGTGCTTACACTCCCCCGCCCGCTCCCCACACCGGTGGTGGCCTACGCGGTGCGCGCACTGGGAGCCGTTGCCGGAGTGCAGATCACCGCCTCGCACAACCCTGCCACCGACAATGGCTACAAGCTCTACCTCGAAGGCGGCTCGCAGCTCGTTCCGCCCGCCGACGGTGAGATCGAGAAGTGCATCGATGCCGTCCACGGGCGCATCCACCGCACCGATCCCGCTGCCACCGCACCGAATCCGGGCATTCTCGACCTCCCCGCCGAGGCGTCGATCGAGGATATGGGCGAGGAGATCGTCCGCCGCTACCTCGCTCGCGTCGCGGCCCTTCCCGAAATCGTCGGCGGCCCACGCCCCCGGCCGAGCTCGTTCGCGCGCGCCGTGGCCACACATGACTCCACGGCCGGAGACGGGGCGGAGGCCGCACAGACGGAGTCCGGGCGAAACCCGGTGCCGCGCGCGGATATTCGAATCGCCCTGACCGCAATGCACGGGGTGGGCGGAGCGCTCGCGACCGCCGCACTGCGGGCGGCCGGGTTCGACGAGGTGCTGGTGGTAACGGAGCAATTCGCGCCCGATCCGGATTTCCCAACCGTATCGTTCCCGAATCCCGAGGAGCCGGGAGCCTCGGATCTGCTGCTGAACTTGGCCGAACGGCTCGATGCCGATATCGCGATCGCGCTGGATCCGGACGCCGACCGATGCGCGGTGGGGGTTCGCGGGCCGAACGGCTGGCGGATGCTGCGCGGCGACGAGACCGGAGTGCTGCTGGGCGACTTCGTATTGCGCACCGCCGCAGCGGATTCGCTGGTCGCCACCACGATCGTGTCCTCACGACTGCTGAGCGAACTGGCCGCGGCGCGGGGTGCGCGCTATGCCGAAACCCTCACGGGGTTCAAGTGGTTGGCTCGCGCGGGCGACGGCCTGGTGTACGCCTACGAAGAGGCGATCGGGCACTGCGTGGACCCGGTAACCGTGCGGGACAAGGACGGCATTTCCGCCGCCGTACTCGCCGCCGACCTGGTAGCGCAGCTGAAAGCACAGCGACGCACCATCTTCGACGTGCTCGACGATTACGCCGTCGAATTCGGCGTGCACGCGGGCGATCAGGTCTCCCTGCGATTGGCCGACGCGACGGAGGCGGCCGCTGTCGTGGAGCGATTGCGGACAACACCACCGGTGGAGATCGCCGGAGAAAAGGTGACCTGCACCGACATGTCCCAGCTACGCGGGCAGATGCGCACGGACGCACTGGTTTTCGAGGGTGAATCCCTACGCGTGGTGATTCGCCCCTCCGGCACCGAACCGAAGCTCAAATGCTATGTGGAAGTGGTGCGGCCGGTAGCTGCGGCGGCCGACCTCGCTGCCGCGAAAGCCGCTGCGGCCCTGCAACTCTCCGAGATCCGAGCCTTCTGCGAGAAGCTGTGATCCGTTGATCTTCAGCGGGGGCCGAATTGGCGGTCGCCGGCGTCGCCGAGGCCGGGGACGATGTAGGCGTCGGAGTTCAGGCCACGGTCTATGGAGGCGGTTACCAGGCGGACCGGGTGGCCCGACTTCTCCAGGGCGGCAATGCCTTCGGGGGCGGCGACGACGCAGATGACGGTGATGTCGTGGGCGTTGCGGGTGGCGAGCAGGTCGAGGGTGAAGACCATGGAGCCGCCGGTGGCGAGCATGGGGTCCAGCACGATGACCGGGGTGGCGGAGAGGTCCTCGGGGAGGGACTCCATATAGGGGGTGGGCAGGTGGGTCTCCTCGTCGCGCGCGACGCCGACGAAACCGATTCGGGCGTCGGGGATCAGGTTCTCGGCGGTTTCGACCATGCCGAGTCCGGCGCGCAATACCGGGACCAGCAGCGGGGGCGAGGACAGACAGGTGCCCTCGGCGGCGGCCACGGGGGTGACGATCGGGAAGCGGGTGACGGGGGCGTCCCGCATGGCCTCGTAGACCAGCAGACCGGTGAGATCACGCAGCGCCGCCCGAAATGTCGGGTTCGTGGTGTGCGCATCGCGCATGGTCGTGAGCAAAGCGGCAGCGAGCGGATGGTCCACGATGTCAGTGCGCATAGGAAAACGATAGGTCAGCACAGCGATTCGAGGTGATAGCCGCCCGAAATCACTCCGCACCGGAACCGATTCCCCGCCCCCGGCGTCCAATCTCATGCAGTACGTAATCAGCCAGCGACCGGCACGATGGGGGCATCCATGCACCGGATCACGATCGATCCCGACGGCCTCACCAACTATGCGGCCACGGCCACCGCCATGGCCGCGGCCCTCGCCACCGCCACCACCCGCGCCGCGGCCGCCGACCCGCTCCTACTCACCCCCGCGCTCGGTCTCATCGGCGCGGATTTTCTCACCACCTTCCGGGCTGCCCGCACCACTCACCTCGCCGCGCTCGGCACCCTCGCGACCGTCCTGACCAGCCTCGGCGCGGCAACCACCGGGGCCGAAGCCGCATACCTCACGACCGACACCGGCTACGCCTCCGCTTTGAAAGCGACCTGCCGGGAGGTGGAGGCATGATCGCCATGCGAATCGAGCTCGACAGGGCAATCCACCTCGAGGTGAACCGGTGAGCGCGGGACTCGAGGTGGAGGCGCTGGCCGAACCGATTGTGCGGCTGCTGGCGAGTTTCGGATCCGGGTCCACCGATGCCGCGGCCGCTGCGCTGCGGGAGTCGTCCGGGGTGGTGGATGGTGCTCATGAGGCGGGCCGATCCGGAATCAATGGGATGTACACGGCATGGAATGGGCGCGGCGGGGATGCCGCCATGGACAAAGCGCTACAGGTGCAGACGGGAGCCGCCACGGTCTCCGATCGGGGCGAGGCGATGGCGGCCGTGGTCGATCGAGCCGGAGCCGAGGTAGCCGCCGGGCAACGGGAGGTGGCGGAGATTCTGCGGTCGTTCCTGGCGAAGGTCGACGCGGTATCGGCGGCGGGGTTCAGCCCGGCCGCCCTCGCGCTGATCGTGGGGACGGCCATCGACCATGTGGGGCAGGCGCTGCGAATCGTGCAGCGGGTGCGCGCCGAACTCGAGGCCGAGACCATCTCCATGAGCGAATTGGCAACGCCGCCAAAGACTCCGGCACCCGCGATCCTCGCACCCGAGGCGACGAGTGCGGCCGCGGTCGAACCCGCGGCGAGCGGATCGGCGGTGGTGCCCGCGAGCGCGGGGTCGGCGCTCGGCGGCGGGCAGCAGGTCGCGTCGACGGTCGTCTCCTCCGGCGGGAAGGTGCTGGAGTCGGGGGCTTCGATGCTGAGCGGGTTGTCCACAACGGCCGCGTCCGTGGGTGATTCGCCGCCCACCAGCACCGATCGCTCACACCGCAGTACCCCGGAAACCCGCCCCAGCGGGACCAGGGTGAAGTTGACCCTGCCGGACGGCAGTACCGTGGAGGCCCCGAACCAGCAGGCCGCCGATGCGGTGCGCAGTGCGTTGAGCGCGGTCGGGACGCCGTATGTGTGGGGCGGCACCACGCCGGGTGCCGGTCTGGATTGCAGTGGTTTGACGCAGTGGGCGTACGCGCAGGCGGGCGTGCCGCTGCCGCGTTTGGCGCAGGAACAGGGTTACGGGCATCAGCAGGTGAGTCCAGGGGACTTGATGCCCGGCGATCTCGCGGTATGGGACGGGCATGTGGCCATGGTGATAGGCAACGGTCAGCTCGTCGAGGCAGGCGATCCGGTCCAGACGGGTCCGATTCGAACGGAGAACATGGGAATGGGATTCCTCGGCTTCTACAGGCCCACCGCGTGAGCGGGCAGGAGATTCCGAAGGTCACCGTGGCGGCGAGCGCCAATCGCGCGGGCACGGTGACGGTGCACGCCACCGATCAGGGTATGCCGGTGGAGATTCGGTTCGAGCGCGGTGAATACCGTTACGGCGCACAGGCTCTGGCGGATGAGATCCTGCGGCTCACCAAGCGCTCGGCCATTGCCGCCAAATCCCGTCGCCGCGAACTACTCGCCGAAGCCGGGGTGCCGCAGGAGACCCTGGACTGTCTCGGCCTGCCTACCCGGCAGGCCGCCGTCGACGAACTCGACCGCCTCGATGCGGCCGATACCGGTCCGACGAATTGGCTGCGCAACGCATGAGCGCCGAGATGGACGCACTGGTCAACGGCGTCACCAACCAGTTGGAAGCCCTGGAGTCCACCCTCGCCGGACTGCGCGAAGTGCGCGGCAGATTCACCAGCGAAGACCGTTCCGTCAGCGCCGAAGTCGACGGCGACGGCGCACTCACCGGACTCCGGCTGGCCGAATCGGTGACCTCCCGCCCACCCGCGGAAGTCGCCCGGTTGGTGGTGTGGGCATGCCGCGAAGCCGCCGCGCGCGCCACCGCACAACGCGCCGAAATCCTTGCCGGATTGAACGAGTCCCTCACTCCGGGAAATGTTGGGGGCGACCCGGATAGTGCCCGGAGCGACCACTAGATAGGCTTCCGGTCATGGCTTCTGGAGACATCGTCCCGATCGCGCTCGGCCTGACCAAAGGCGATCTCGTCACCCTGTGGGCACCGCGCTGGCGCGACGGCGATGATGAGTGGCAGGCATTCCTCGGCCACGAGGAGGATCTGTACGGTTTCGACTCCGTAGCGGAGCTGGCCGCGTTCATCCGAACCAATGCCGAGAACGATCTCGTCGATCATCCCGCGTGGAAGATCATCGCTGGTCTGTCGGCTGCCGAACTGGAGCCGGAGGAGCAGTACGTCTTCGATCTGGTCGGCGTGCCCGAGCTGGCCGCGGACGATCCGGATCCGGAGATCATCTCCGAACTCGAGGAGACCCTCGAGATGGTCCGCAATATCGGCGATGTCTGTGAACTCGATGTCGTGAACAAATTCTTCGGCTCGCACCCGGTACTGGGCGCACTGCCCGGCGGTGTCAGCGCCTTCGCCGGCAAGGAGGGCGAGGAGCTGTGGGATTCGATCGGCGCGGCCATCAACAAGGATTGGGACGCGGTCCTGGACGCCATCGACTCGGTGGTGGAGATCCCGGACGTCGACGCGGACGCGGTGGCCGTCGCGGAGGCGGAACTGCTTGCGGCGGAAGAGAACATCGTCGACGCCGAGGATGCCGCCGATACCGATGAGGATATCGAGCCGGTCGACCTCAATGCCGAAGACGAGGAAGAGGACGAAGACGAGGAGCTCTCGTTCTGGCATGAGGTCGGCATCGACCCGGTCAAGATCGTCACCTCCGAGGGCACCTGGTTCACGCTGCGCTGCTATGTGGACGACGAGCCGATCTTCCTCGGCAAGGACGGGTCGATCACGGTCTTCGGTTCCGAGCGCGCCCTGGCCCGCTACCTCGCCGACGATCACGAGCACGATCTGGTGCGGGTGAGCACCTACGGCGATGTCCAGACCGCGGCGGTCGACGGCGGGCTCGAGGTCGAGGTGGACGAGGAGAACGTCTACGTCCTGCCCGGCCTGGCCGACGATCTGGCCGAGGGCCCGAAGGCGGTGGACACCGATCAACTCGATCTGGCGGTCGAATTGTTCACCGACGCAGCCGATTACGCCGAAGAGGACAATGTCGAGACCGCTCTCGCCGTCTCCTCCCCGCTCGGCTGGTACGTCTCCTACCTGCTGAACCCGGACCCGAGCCGGATGGCCCCGAACCCGCCGTTCAAGGCCGAGGCCGATGCCTGGCGCGCCCTCGAGGAAGCCTTCGAGAGCCGCCTGAGCAAAGCTTAGGACACGAAAAACCAACGGCCGCTCGACCTTCCAGGGAAGGTCGAGCGGTCTTGTTTCTATCCGAGCAGTACCGCGTAGCCCGGCTTGATTACCTCGTCGATGATGCGCAGCCGCTCCGGGAACGGGATGAACGCCGATTTCATGGCGTTGATCGTGAAGCGCTCCAGGTCGCTCCAGCCGTAGTCGAAGGTGGTGGCCAGCTTGTGCATCTCCTCGCTCATGCTGGTGTCACTCATCAACCGGTTGTCGGTATTGACGGTGACCCGGAAGCGAAGGCGCGCAAGCAGATCGAAGGGATGCTTGTCGAGCGAGGGCACCGCGCCGGTCTGCACATTCGAGGACGGGCACAGCTCGAGTGGAATTCGCATGTCCCGCACGTAATTCGCGACCAATCCCAGTCTCGGCCCGTCCGCCGAATCGGTGATGTCGTCGGTGATGCGCACGCCGTGCCCGAGCCGGTCGCAACCGCAGAAGGCAAGGGCCTCATGGATGGACGGCAGCCCGAACGCCTCGCCCGCGTGAATTGTGAAGTGCGCGTTATTGGCTCGCATGTACTCGAACGCGTCCAGGTGCCGGGTGGGAGGGTACCCGGCCTCCGCGCCCGCGATATCGAAGCCGCCGACACCGCGGTCGCGCCAGCGCACGGTCAGTTCGGCGATCTCCCGGGAGCGCGCGGCATGCCGCATGGCGGTGAGCAGGCAGACGACCCGAATCGGGGTGGCAGCCGCGGCGGCGAGCGCCTCGCCCTCGCGGAAACCCGCGATGGTGTACTCGACGACTTCGTCGAGCGTCAGCCCGTTGTCGAGGTGTTGTTCGGGCGCGAAGCGAACCTCGGCGTAGACGACCCCGTCCGCGGCGAGGTCTTGCGCGCATTCGCGCGCCACCCGCCGCAGACCGTCGGGGGTCTGCATGACGGCGACGGTGTGCGCGAAGGTCTCCAGATAGCGTTCCAGCGAACCGCTGTCGGCCGCGTCGCGGAACCAATTGCCGAGGGTTTCGGCATCACCGGCGGGTAACTGGTCGTAACCGCAGTCGCGAGCCAGCTCCAGTACGGTCGCCGGGCGCAGGCCGCCGTCCAGGTGATCGTGCAGGACCGCCTTCGGCGCCTGGCGGATCGAAGCGAGAGTGAGGGGCGTCGGTCCAGTCATGTAGAAACGGTAGCCGCATTCGTGTTCTGCGGCATGGGAGTTCGCCCGTGTGCACCCTCTCGTAGGCGTGTCGTTGCCCGCGCGTTGCTGGGGGTAACAAGAACTTCATCTGGAAGCCGCCCACGGATCCCGGAGTGGCCCCGCACAATTCCCGCGACGGCCCGCCGAATGTGGCAGGCGGGCCGTCAGTAGCCGCAGGCGACGCCGTTGCCGTCGGGATCGAGCTGACGCGTATACCCGGGTTGCCCGGCCAGCAGCGGGGCCTTGCCCTGCGCGCGCACCTGCTCGCAATTGACGTAATACGGGTAGGGGGCCGGCTGCGAGGTAGGCGGCGGAGTGTTGTTGATCCGCGGTTCGGCCGAGGCGACGGCGGGCAGCACCGCCGTACAAACGATCGCACCGAGACAAGCCGCAACCGAGCCCCGCAATCTGAAATCGCTTCTATTCATCACTCCCCCAGGCTAGGCCCCTCCCCCCACACATAGCTGCCGCGCCGGTCACAAACTGGACAATTGATCACCAGGAACCGAGTGCAGCGGGCAGCCCAGAAACACCGCCACCAGTTCCTGCTGATCACTCGACCAGCTCGGGGCGCGGGGGATTGGTCGGCGGCCACCGCACCCGCCGGCACCGACCTGCCGGACAGCGTGGCGAGACTATTTGCGCGAGCCACGGACCGGCCGCCGCGCGGTGCGGGGCATCGTCACCCCCGAACCGATCCGCCGCCCCTCGCCCAGCACCAGGGAAGTGCCCATAACCGCGAGTGTGCACTCATGGTGGTGGCGCACGGCGTGTTGCCGCCGTGGGTGCACACTCGCGGGGCTAGGGGGTGATGCGAGCAAGTACCAGGGGGCTCTGCGGGATGGAGGTGTCACCGATATCGAAGACCGAATGGAGGGTTTCCAGGGCGGTGGGGATGGCCTCGGGAGTGTCCGTGTGGAGGGTCAGCAGGGGTTGGCCCGCGGTAATGGGATCGCCTGGTTTGGCGTGCATTTCGATGCCCGCGCCCGCCTGGACCGAATCGCCTTGGCGGGCGCGGCCGGCGCCCAATTGCCAGGCGGCTATGCCTATGTCGAGGGCGTCGAGGCGGGTGAGGGTGCCTGAGGCCGGGGCGACAACGGTTTCCGTGTGCAGGGCGCGGGGCAGGGGTGCGTCGGGGTTGCCGCCCTGGGCGGCGATCATGGCGCGCCAGTGGTTCATGGCGCGGCCGTCGGCCAGGGCGTCGGCGGGGTCGATGCCGTCGATTCCGGCCTGCAGCAGCATTTCCCGGGCGAGGGTCAGGGTTAGTTCGACCACATCGGCGGGGCCGCCACCGGCCAGGACTTCGACGGATTCGGCTACTTCCAGGGCGTTTCCGGCGGTGCGGCCGAGCGGGGTGTCCATGGCGGTGAGCAGGGCCACGGTGCGCACGCCCGCGTCGGTGCCGAGTTCGACCATGGCCGTGGCCAATTCGCGGGCCTGGCCGAGTTCCTTCAGGAACGCGCCGCGGCCCACCTTCACATCGAGGACGAGCGCGCCGGTGCCCTCGGCGATCTTCTTGCTCATGATGGAACTGGCGATCAGGGGGATGGATTCGACGGTTCCGGTGACGTCACGCAGTGCGTAGAGCCGTTTGTCGGCGGGGGCGAGATCGGCTCCGGCGGCGCAGACGACCGCGCCGATGGCCGGATCGGCGAGGATTTCGCGCATGCGGTCGACCGAAATGTCGGCCTGCCAGCCGGGAATCGCCTCGAGCTTGTCCAAAGTGCCGCCGGTATGGCCCAATCCGCGGCCGGAGAGCTGCGGGACGGCCGCACCGCAGGCCGCCACCAGCGGTGATAGCGGCAGGGTGATCTTGTCCCCCACGCCGCCGGTCGAATGCTTGTCGACCGTGGGCCGGGTCAAATCGCTGAAGTCCAGGCGCTTTCCGGAGTCGAGCATGGCGGCGGTCCAGCGCGCGGTCTCCCGTCGCGTCATGCCGCGCAGCAGAATCGCCATGGCCAGCGCGGACATCTGTTCGTCCGCGACCTCGCCGCGGGTGAACGCGTCCACCACCCAATCGATTTGCGCGTCGCTGAGTTCCCCGCCGTCGCGCTTGGCCCGAATCACCTCTACCGCCGAGTGCACACTCATGCCCCCAACCCTGGCATGCGGACGGCGGGTTCGCGGGCTACTGCTGTCCGGCTTCGAGGTCGTCGGGGCCGAAGGCGTCGGGCAGGAGGGTACTCAGAGGAACGGGCGAACCCTTGTGGTCGATGAGCGCGTCGGCTCCGCCGTGTTCGTACAGCAGTTGGCGGCAGCGGCCGCAGGGCATAAGGATTTCGCCCCTGGAATCGCAGACGGAGACCGCCCGCAATCGTCCCCCACCGGACGAAATCAAGTTACCGACCAGTACACATTCGGCGCAGAGCCCCAAACCGTATGAGATATTTTCCACATTGCAGCCGCTCACAACGCGGCCGTCCACGGTGAGAGCAGCGGCCCCGACGGGGAACCTGGAGTAGGGCGCATAGGCATTCCGCATGACTTCAAATGCTTTGTGGCGCAGCGCATTCCAAGCGATTTCCGACATATCGGACCATCCTCCCACACCCATGACGGGACCGCCCGGAAAGCCACCGAACAAGGCCTCGAAAATCAGGAAAGGCAAACCTAACTCAGCATTTTCTGAGCCAACGAGCGGCACGCCGAATTAGTTCCGGTCAACCCCTGGGATTAGAGTTCACGACAGATCGGTTCAGGTTCCCGACTGCGGGCCTGCAGCACTGCCACCGGACGTCATTCCGGCTGTGAGCTGGTGTTATTCGACAGTCCAATGGCTCCGCGCCGGATCTGACCGGGTCCATCAACGACGTTGGAGGCACCGCACTCTATGACCACGCTAGAAGCTCCGGCCAAGCCGAAGCGGACCCTGTACCGAGGCGACCCCGGCATGTGGTCCTGGGCTCTGCACCGCATCACCGGCGTGACGATCTTCTTCTTCCTGTTCGTCCACGTTCTGGATACCGCTTTGGTGCGCGTCAGCCCGGACACCTACAACCAGGCGATCGAGACCTACAAGAACCCCATCGTCGCCCTCATGGAGATGGGTCTCGTTGTCTGCGTGCTGTTCCACGCGTTCAACGGCATCCGCGTCATCCTGGTCGACTTCTGGTCCAAGGGACCCCGCTACCAGCGGCAGATGCTCTGGATCGTGCTCACGATCTGGATTCTCGTTGCGGGCGCCGGCATCGGCCGCCAGCTCTTCTACCTGCTGACGAATTGAGCCACTGACCATGACCGCACCTGTTCTCGGTAAGTCCTACGACCGCCCCGCCAGCCTGGACGCGCCCCGCGCCCCGCGGCGGCAGGGTGGCAACAACTTCGAGAAGTACGCGTGGCTGTTCATGCGCTTCTCCGGCCTGCTGCTGGTCGTCCTGGTCATCGGCCATATGACGATCATGCTGATGCTGGACGGCGGCGTGCACCGGCTCAACTTCGCCTTCGTCGCCGGTCGCTGGGCCTCGCCGTTCTGGCAGATCTGGGACCTGACCATGCTGTGGCTGGCGCAGCTGCACGGCGGCAACGGTCTTCGCACCGTGATCGACGATTACGCGCGCAAGGACTCCACCCGCTTCTGGCTGAAGACCGCGCTGGTCGTCTCCATGATTCTCGTCATGGCGACCGGCACCTACGTGATCTTCACCTTCGACCCCAACATCAGTTAGGAACAGGCCGCCCCGATGAGTGAATCCCGTCCGATTCAGGAGCACCGCTACGACGTCGTGATCGTCGGAGCCGGTGGCGCGGGTATGCGCGCGGCGATCGAGTCCGGACCCCGCGTCCGCACCGCTGTCCTGACCAAGCTCTACCCGACCCGCAGCCACACCGGCGCGGCGCAGGGCGGCATGTGCGCCGCACTCGCGAATGTCGAAGAGGACAACTGGGAATGGCACACCTTCGACACCGTCAAGGGTGGTGACTACCTGGTCGACCAGGACGCCGCGGAGATCATGGCCAAGGAGGCCATCGACGCGGTGATGGACCTCGAGAAGATGGGTCTGCCGTTCAACCGGACCCCCGAGGGCAAGATCGACCAGCGTCGCTTCGGCGGTCACACCCGTGACCACGGCAAGGCCCCCGTGCGCCGCGCCTGTTACGCCGCCGACCGCACCGGTCACATGATCCTGCAGACGCTGTACCAGAACTGCGTCAAGCACGACGTGGAGTTCTACAACGAGTTCTACGTGCTCGACCTGGTCATGACCGACTCCGAGCGCGGCCCGATCGCGACCGGTGTGGTGGCGTACGAGCTGGCCACCGGTCAGCTGCACATCTTCCACGCGAAGTCGATCATCTTCGCCACCGGTGGTTCGGGTCGTATGTACAAGACCACCTCCAATGCCCACACCCTCACCGGTGACGGCATGGCGATCGTGTTCCGCAAGGGACTTCCGCTGGAGGACATGGAGTTCCACCAGTTCCATCCGACAGGTCTCGCGGGTCTGGGCATCCTCATCTCCGAGGCGGTCCGCGGCGAGGGCGGCATTCTGCGCAACGCGTCGGGCGAACGATTCATGGAGCGCTACGCCCCCACCATCAAGGACCTCGCACCGCGTGACATCGTCGCCCGTTCGATGGTGCTCGAGGTGGCCGAGGGTCGCGGTGGCGGCCCGAACAAGGATTACGTCTTCATCGACGTGACCCACCTCGGCGAGGACGTGCTCGAGGAGAAGCTCCCCGACATCACCGAGTTCGCCCGCACCTACCTGGGCGTCGACCCGGTCAAGGAGCCGGTGCCGGTCATGCCGACGTGTCACTACGTCATGGGCGGCATCCCGACCCGCATCCGCGGTGAAGTGCTGCGCAACAACACCGATGTGGTCCCCGGCCTGTACGCCGCCGGTGAGTGCGCGTGCGTCTCGGTGCACGGCTCCAACCGTCTCGGCACCAACTCGCTGCTGGACATCAACGTGTTCGGCCGGCGCGCCGGTATCGCCGCCGCCGAGTACGCCCAGCGCAGCGAATTCGTCGAGATGCCGGAGAACCCGGCGCAGATGGTGCAGGACTGGCTGGCGCTGATCCTGTCCGATCACGGCAACGAGCGCGTTGCGGATATCCGCACCGAACTCCAGGCCACCATGGATGCCAACGCGGGCGTGTTCCGCACCGAGGACACCCTCAAGCAGGTCCTCACCGACATCCACGGCTTCAAGGACCGCTACACCCGGATCACCGTGCAGGACAAGGGCATGCGCTACAACAGCGACCTGCTCGAGGCCGTCGAGCTCGGCTTCCTGCTGGAGCTGGCCGAGGTCACCGTGGTGGGTGCGCTGAACCGTAAGGAATCGCGCGGCGGCCACGCCCGTGAGGACTACCCGGACCGCGACGACACCAACTACATGCGGCACACCATGGCCTACAAGACGGGCCCGGAGCTCATCTCCGACATCCGTCTCGACTACAAGCCGGTGGTGCAGACCCGTTACGAGCCGATGGAGCGTAAGTACTGATGACTGCCACACTCGACAAGGCGGCTCCCCAGAAGCCTGCGCCCGTGCCCAACGGCTCGACCATGATCACGGTCAAGATCGCGCGCTTCAACCCCGAGAACAATCTCGGTAACCACTGGGAAGAGTTCCGCGTCCCGGTGCTGCCGACCGACCGGTTCCTGAACGTGCTGCTCTACATCAAGTCCTACCTGGACGGCACGCTCACCTTCCGCCGCTCCTGCGCCCACGGCGTCTGCGGTTCCGATGCCATGCGCATCAACGGTGTGAACCGGCTGGCCTGCAAGGTCCTCATGAAGGACATGCTGCCCAAGAGCGGCAAAGACCTCACCATGACCGTCGAACCGATCCGCGGCCTGCCCGTGGAGAAGGACCTCGTCGTGGACATGGAGCCGTTCTTCGACGCGTTCAAGGCGGTGAAGCCGTACCTGATCACAACCGGTAACGAGCCGACCCGTGAGCGCATTCAGTCCCAGCACGACCGCGCGCGCTTCGATGACACCACCAAGTGCATCCTGTGCGCCTGCTGCACCACCTCCTGCCCCGTGTACTGGAGTGACGGTAGCTACTTCGGCCCGGCCGCGATCGTGAACGCGCACCGCTTCATCTTCGACAGCCGTGACGAGGCCGCGCGTGAGCGCCTGGACATCCTGAATGACGTTGAGGGCGTGTGGCGTTGCCGCACCACCTTCAACTGCACCGACGCGTGCCCCCGTGGCATCGAGGTCACCAAGGCGATCCAGGAAGTCAAGCGCGCCCTGCTGTTCGCACGCTAGGAAGTCCCACTCCCGGGGCCCTCAGGGGTAGACCCCTGAAACCCCGGGCCGCCAAACCCTAAGGCCGCCCGCATCTTTCGATGCGGGCGGCCTTTTTTCATGTCCGGATCAGTTGCCCGCGAAGGCCGCCAGGGACTCCCAGGACCAGGTGAAGGTGCCCGCCTCGAGATCCGCGAGAACGCCTTGTAGCCAACGGAGTTCGGCCTCGGCGACGGCGCGCTGATATTCGTCTTCCAGGGTGACTATGCGAGGTAGGCCGATCTGCGCGGATTGCGCTGCGTCCGAGGCTATTTCGGCGATGCGTTCGCGGATGGCCTCCGCTCGCCGTTCGAGTTCGGCCTTGGCCTGGTCCGGGCCGAGCAGCATCAGAAACGACAGTGCCGCAGGGAATTCGGGGAATTCATTGCGCGGTTGCGCGACCATTTCGGTGAGCCAGGTCCGGAAGGCCGTGCGGCCGGTGTCGGTGATCTCGTAGACGGTGCGCTCCGGGTACTGCTGATCGCGTCCGGTTTCGCGCACCGCCACCAGCCCGGCCTCCTGTAGTCGCGCGATGGTCTTGTACAGCGCGGCCCGCTGCCCCACATTCACCACCTTGTCCTTGCCCCACTCCTTTATGCGGCGCTGGATGGCGTAGGGGTGCATCGGCTCCATGTGCAGGATGCCGAGCAGCGCCATCGCCAGGGGCGAGCGTTTGAACTGCGGCGATGCTGTCATGCCCTCATCTTACTGGGTTCCGGACAACTAGATTTCCAATTACTAGTTGCACAGACACTAGTTCATATGCCACTATTGAGGAGCAGGCGAACCCGACCCGCTCCACCAGCTCGAAAGGCACAGATCATGAACACCACCACCCGCATCCACACCGACCACGGCACCACCAAGCGCCTCGGCGACTGGACCGCCGAGAAGCACTCCGAGGTCAAGGCCCGCTACGGCAGCGTCGTCATCGATCTGCGCTCGCCGCTCATCGACGGTGACGACGACATCGTGGTGCACGCCGATCTCGATCACGCCATGGTCAAGCTGCTGGTTCCGGACGACGCGGTCATCGACCAGTCCGAGCTGGAGTGGACCGGTCGCGGCCGGGTCAAGGACTTCACCCGGCAGGCCGGTGCCGCCGGTCGCGTCATCCGCCTGACCGGCGCGGTCAAGAGCGGCGAATTCCGTATCCACCGTGGCGGTATCGCCATCCTGTCGGCGCTGTTCAGCCGCGAATTCGTCGAGGATGCCCGCCAGGCCAACCGCGAGGGCCGCACCCCGACCCTGATCGACCCGGCCAACGCCCCGCGCTGAGCGCTCCACCCATAACCCCGAAGGCCGTCCGCACTGCAATGCGGACGGCCTTCGCCGTGTATCCGGATGTGGTGCAGCCGAATCCGGGGCGCCCGCTACTGCGCGCACTGCTCAGCCGCCCGGGAGCCGCGCACCGTCACAGACCACTCGAGGCCCGCTCAGCTTGGCAATCTGCTCAGTTGGGCGGGCGTTTGTTGTCTGGATCACAGGGGGGGTGCTTGCATCGAGGTATGTTCACCGAGGCTCAGCTGTACTCGCCGGTCACCCAGGGTGCCGACGGCGATGTGGTGGTGCACCTGAGCGACGAGCATCCCGGTGTGCACGATCCGGAGTATCGGGCGCGACGCAATGCGATTGCCGCGCTGGCACTGGATTACCGGCCGGGCACGCCGGTTCCGCGGATCGATTACACCGAGGAAGAGCAGCGGGTGTGGCGGATCGTCTCCGTCGAATTGGCGCGCAAGCGAGAGCAATACGCGAGTGCGGAGGTCATTGCCGCGGCGGAGCGGCTGAATCTGCCGGCCGATCATATTCCACAGCTCGACGAGGTGACCTCGAAGTTGTTCCCGCTCACCGGTTTCCGCTACGCCCCGGCCGCCGGTTTGGTGCCGCTGCGCGAGTTCTTCGGTTCCTTCGCGGAGCGAATCTTCCACTCCACCCAGTACATTCGCCATCATTCGGCCCCGCTGTACACCCCGGAACCGGATGCGGTGCACGAAATCCTGGGCCATGCCAATCAATTGGCGAGTCCGCGCTTCGCCGCCATCTACGAGACGGTCGGCGCGGCGGTCGATCGGCTCACCACCGATCGGGCGCTGAAGTTCCTGGCCGATGTGTTCTGGTTCTCGATGGAGTTCGGCGTGGTGCGCGAGCAGGGTGAAATCCGTTGCTACGGAGCGGGTTTGCTCTCCTCGTTCGGAGAGATCGAGGAGTTCCGCGAGGCGCGCTTACGGCCGTTGGATATTCGGGAGATGGGTACCGCCGTCTACGACATCACGCGCTATCAGCCGATCCTGTACTGCGCGGAGTCCATCGCCGAGATCGAGGATGTGGTGGGCGATTTCTTCGCCACCGTGGATGACGAGGTGGTGGCGGAGCTGACCGGGCAACCGGTCTAGATCCGCATACCGGATTCCAGGAAGGTGACGACCCGGACGATCTGTTCCTGGCTGAACGGCTCACGTCCGATGAGCGCGAACATGGCTCCGGTGAGCGCGCCGACGAGTGCCCGCACCTCGAAATCCTGTTCGTCGCGGTCCAATCGGCGTGCGACGATGCCGGACATGAGGGCGATATTGCGTTCGAATTCGCGGGTCACGGCGCCGCGCAACTCGGGCACCGAGTAGACCAGCGCCACCCGTTCCTTCTCGAATTCGAAAGTCTCCGGGTCGATTTCGGCGAAGGCTTCGATGGTGGCATCGCGAATGGCGGCCAGGATCGGCTTGTCCACGGGTTGGCGGTCGATGGCCTGGATCATTACCGGGTCCAGGTCGTCGGCGAGCACCAGCTCCTCTTTGGAGGGGAAGTACCGGAAGAACGTGCTCGGCGAGACGTCGGCGGCCTCGGCGATCTGCTCGATGGTGGTCTCGGTGTAGCCCTGTTCCCGGAAAAGGCGGAACGCCTCGGTGCGAATGGTGCGCCGAGTGCGTTCCTTCTTCCGTTCCCGCAGGTTCGGCCGGGGCCGTCCTGCGGGTTCTTCGGAAATCACTGCGTGGGTGGACTCAGCCGGCATGAACCGATTGTGCAGCATCGGACTCGGGCTCCGCCCGCACCACCGCCTCACGGGTGAGGATCGCGGCGAGCGCGGTGGCGACGGCGCAGATGGCCGCGCAGACCCAGAGCATGACGCTCATGCCGTCCACGAAGGCGGACTGCACATGGACGAGGATGTCCGGATTGCCGAGTTGCTTGGCCACGCCGACGCCGGCATTGACGCCGTCGGAGATCGGTTCGTGGTTCAAATCGCCCAGGCTGGAACGGTATTGGGTGGACAGGATGGTGCCCAGGATGGCGACGCCGACGGTGCCCGCGGCCTGGCGCAGCGCCTGCAGTAGCGCCGATCCGGAGCCCGCGCGTTCGGCGGGCAGGTCGTCCATGGCCAGGCCCATGGCATTGGGCATGACGAATCCCATACCGACGCCGAGCAGGGTGATCGCGGCGGCGGCGAAGCCGTATCCGCTGTCCAGGGTGATCATCGCGCCCAGGCCGAGACCGATTGCCAGCAGCGCGAATCCGACGGTGAGCACGGTCCGCTTGCCGAGGGCGTGGACGAGTCTCTCCGAGACGCGCGCGCCGACCGCGAGTCCGCCGATGAGCGGCAGCAGGCGCAGTCCACTGCCGAAGGCATCCGCGCCGAGCACCGCTTGGAAGTACTGCGGCATGGTGAAGAACAGGCCGAACATGGCGAAGTTGACCAGGATCATATAGATGGTGCCCCAACGGAATCCGGGTGCGCGGAAGAGTCCGAGATCCACCAGCGGGTGTTCGGTGCGCCGCTGTTGCAGCAGCAGCGCGGCGAAGGCCAGCACGCCGGCGCCGATGGCGGCCCAGGCGAGGCCGTCGCCCCAGCCCTGTTCGCCGCAGCGAATGAATCCGTATGTGAGGCCGAGCATTCCGGCCGCGGACAGCACCACGCCGGGCAGGTCGATGCGGAAGGGGTGTTCGCTGCGGGACTCGGGCACCAGCAAGGCCACGGCGATTGCGCCGACGATGACCAGTGGCACATTGAGCAGGAAGGCCGAGCCCCACCAGAAGTGTTGCAGCAGCCAGCCGCCGACGATGGGTCCGAGCGGCATGCCGATGGCACTGGAGGCGATCCAGACGGTGAGGGCGCGCTGGCGTTCCTGGGGGTCGGGGAAGAGGCCGGGCAGGACCGCCATGGACAGCGGCATCATGGCCGCCGCGCCGATGCCGAGCACCACGCGGGCCGCGATGAGTTGCCCGGAGGTGGCGGCGAAAGCCCCGGCCACAGCGGCGCCACCGAATAGCAGTAGAGCCGCGAGCAGGAACTTCTTGCGGCCGTAGCGGTCGCCGAGGGCGCCCGCGGGGAGCATGAAGGCGGCCAGGGCGAGGGTGTAGGCGCCGCTGAACCACTGCAGCGTGGAGGTGTTCGCGTGCAGGTCGACGGCGAGGGTGGGTAGCGCGACGGTCAGCACGGTGACGTCGAGGCCGATGGTCAGCATGGCGACCGCGAGGGCGCCCAGGGCCAGCCAGCGGCGCACTCCTGGCTCTTTCATGACAGTTCCAATCAGTTGATTCCAACTAGATAATGAAAGCGTCTCTCATTTGCTAGACACTGTCAATGCTTGCCATGTCATGTCGCGACAGCAGCCCGGTGGACTGTTAGCTTCATCCGGTTAGTTTTTGAATTCCCGGATCCCGCAACGGGTCTGGAGATATGAGGCTCGAAATGACCGACCAGGCAACAGAAATCGTCGAAACACCGCTGCACCTGCAGGGTCGCGATGCCGTAATCGCCTCTGCCGCACCGGAAGACTGGCGCGAGGAAGCCCCCGACTACCACCTCAGCGCCACCGTCATGCCCGCCGAACGCACCACCCGGCACGCGCCGGATTCGCTGGAGCACATTGTCGAAGAGCTGGTGAAGGTCTTCGAGATGGAGGTCTCGCACAAGAAGGATCCGGCCAAGTGGGTATCCCTGGTGGCCGAGCACTACCGCGGCCGGGTCAATGGCGGCGAATGGCAGGATGCCGAGGAGTTCGCCAGGGTCGGGTCGTACAACATCCTGATCGGCGAGAACCCGTATTACCCGGGTGGGGAGACCTTCGAGTCCTCGCACGACATCTTCCACACCGCGTTCCCCGGCGGATTCTTCTGGGAGGTCCTCGAGGTACTGGCCGGGCCGCCGACCGTCACCTTCAAGTGGCGGCATTGGGGCCGGTACACCGGCGAGTACAAGGGCCATCAGCCGACCGGTGAGCTGATCGAGATGACCGGTATCACCATCGCCAAGGTCGGTGAGGATCTGCGCATCCTGGAGCTGGAGCACTTCTACGACAACAACAAGCTGCTCGGACCGCTCGCACACGGCTGCCCGGTGACCAAGTCCGACGGATAGCCGGGATGCGCCTTTAAGCTCGTTGGCGATGAGCATCCGCAGGCATTCGCGCCATAACCCCAGTTCCGCCGGGTATCGCCGGTATCGCGTCTTCGTCCTCGCCGCCGCGGCGGCGGGGCTCACTGCGGTCACGGGAGTGTCGTACGCCCCGCTACCCGATGCAGTGGCGCTACCGCCGACCACCACCACGACGACGCCGTTCACCACACCCAATACCGACAATTGCCCGAACAAGACCACTCCCCCGGCCCCGATCGATACCTCCGAGGTGCCCGCGCCGGGCGAGTCCGCGCCCAAACCGCTGCCGATTCCGAATCCGCCGATCGGCGGGGACCGGATGGGTGGTTGCGGGGTGGTGCTGCCTGCGGGCGCACCCGGTCTGCCGGAGGGGATTTCGGCGACGGGCTGGGTGGTGTCTGATCTGGATACCGGCAAGGTGCTCGCGGCCAAGGATCCACACGGCCGGTATCGGCCCGCCTCCACCATCAAGGTGCTGCTGGCCGATGTGGCGCTGCGGACCCTGGATTTGAACAAGGTGGTGGTCGGCACCCAGGAGGATGCCAATGCGGACGGCACCCGGGTCGGTATCGGCCCGGGTGGGCGGTACACCAATCGGCAGCTGTTCCAGGCGCTCGTCATGGCGTCGGGAAATGATGCGGCGCATGCCATTTCGGCGCAGCTGGGCGGGGATGAGGCCACCGTCGCCAAGATGAACGATATGGCACAGCGGTTGCGCGCCTTGGATACTCGCGCGGCCACGCCGTCCGGGCTGGACGGTCCGGGGATGAGCACGTCGGCATACGACCTGTCGGTGTTGTTCCGCGATGCCATGACGCTGCCGTTGTTCGCGGAGTTGATCCACACCGAGCAGGTGGATTTCCCCGGCTATCCGGCCGACCCGAAAAACACTGATGACAAGGATCATCCGGGTTATCCGATCGGCAACGACAATCATCTGTTGTTCGAGTACGACGGTGCGCTGGGCGGTAAGACCGGGTACACCGACGATGCCCGGCAGACCTTCGTGGCGGGTGCCGAGCGCAATGGGCATCGACTGGCGGTGACGCTGTTGAAGGCCGATGTGCTGCCGTTCCGGCCGTGGGAGCAGGCGGCCAAACTGCTGGATTACGCCCTCGCGCTGCCGTCGGGTGCGAGTGTCGGGAATCTGCCCGAGGTGAGCGCCAAATCGGTGGATTCGACTGTGGTGGTGGCGAGTCCGCCGGTGGTGGCCTCGACCGAGGCGTCCGATGATTCCGGTTCGGACCATCGCGGGCTGCGCAATATCTTGATTGCCGGTGGCGTCATTCTGGTGCTCGTACTGCTGGCGGGTGCGCGTCGAATGAATCGTCCCAGGCGTTGATCCCGCAATAGATTCAGCGTCGGCGCAGCGCCGAAATCGCCGCTCCGGCAAGCGCTCCCGCACCCAGCAGGGCCGCCGCCGCACCGGTCGTGATCCCCGGGCCCGCGCCCCGGGGTTCGATAATGGCCGGTGCGGGCGGCGGAATATCCACCGGCACATCGTTTTCGGTGGCGGTTGCGGCCCAAGCGGTGGCGAAGAGAATGATTCGCGCGGTGAAGTAGCTGAAGACCATGAGGCCGATAATGGGTCCGAAGGTCACGCCTGCCGGGCCGTTCACCACCGATTTCAGCACGACCGAGGCGAGTTGTTTGAAGCCTTCGAAGACGATGGCGGCGAAGAGTGCCGCCCGCGCCGCGCTGCGGAAGGTGACCGGATACCGAGGCATGCGCGCGATAATCCAGACGAAGACGGCCCAGTTCGCGCCGATGGCGAGCACTAGCGACAGCAGCGTCAACAACAGTGTGACAAACGAGGATTCGCTGATATGCCAGCGCGTCAGTAGTTTGCTGATGAGTCCGCTGGAGGCCAGGACGGAGAGTCCGAGCGAGACCCCGATCGCCAGGAACAAGCCGATGAGCGCCAGCAGATCCGAGAGTTTGGTGACCGCCCAATTGCGCGGTTTGTACGGTTGTTCCCACTGTTCGGTGAGCGCGGCCCGCAGGTTCCCGATCCAGCCGAGCCCGGCGTACGCGCCCGCCGCCAAACCGATCGCGCCGACGCCGGCCCGCGAACGCACGGCCTGCTGAATCAGATCGTTGATCTGGTCGCCCGCCGCGCCGGGAAGATTCTGGACGATCTTGTCCTGAATATCGGTGAGCAGCTGCGGATTTCGCGACAACACGAAACCGGCCACCGCGAAACCCACCATCAGCAGCGGAAACAGCGACAGCACAGTGAAATACGTAATGCCCGCTGCGTAGTAGTCGCCGCGCTGGCGTTGATAGCGCCCACCGGCGCGCACCAGATGATCGAGCCAATGCCGCCGCTGGATCTCATGCTCGATCCGGGCCTTGATACCGCCGAACACCGCCACCTCCGCAACGCCCGGCGCACGGTATGGGACCTCGGGCGTCGTCCGGTCCCATACCCGCGCCTGAGTTTCTACTGGCGAACTACCTCGTGTACGCGGAGGTAAACATATTCGCCCTGGTCAGGCGTTAACTCTCGCACCTCCCGGCACGCGGGCACGGGAACCGGGCTGCGCGTCGGCCGAATCGCGACCCGCACCACAGCGGGTCGCGGTGTGACATCAGCGCGGCAGGAAGCCGACGCGGTCGTAGACCTGGGCGAGGGTCTGGCTCGCGACCTCGCGGGCCCGTTCCGCACCGGCGGCCAGGATGCGGTCCAGTTCGCCCTGGTCGGACATGTATTCGTCGACCTTGGCGCGCAGCGGCGTGACGAATTCGACGAGGGCGTCGGAGGTATCGGATTTCAGGTCGCCGTAACCCTTGCCCGCGTAATCCTGTTCCAGGGTGACGATGGGGGTCTGGGTGAGCGAGCTGAGGATAACCAGAAGATTGCTGACGCCCGGCTTGGTCTCCACGTCGTAGCGGATCTCGCGTTCGGTATCGGTGACCGCGGAGCGGATCTTCTTGGCCGAGACCTTGGGATCGTCCAGCAGATTGAGGATGCCCGCATCGGAGGAGGCGGACTTGCTCATCTTGGACGTCGGATCCTGCAGGTCGTAGATCTTGGCGGTGCCGGTGACGATATGCGCCTCGGGCACCACGAAGGTCTTCTTGTAGCGAGTGTTGAAGCGCTGCGCCAGGTTTCGGGTCAGCTCCAGGTGCTGACGCTGATCCTCACCGACCGGTACCAGCTGCGGGCGGTAGAGCAGGATATCCGCGGCCATGAGCACCGGGTAGGTAAACAGGCCGACGGTCGCGTTCTCCGCGCCCTGTTTGACCGACTTGTCCTTGAACTGGGTCATCCGGCTGGCCTCGCCGAAACCGGTGAGGCAGCTCAGCACCCAGGTCAGCTCGGCATGCTCGGGCACCTGACTCTGCACGAACAGGGTCGACTTCTTCGGGTCGACGCCGACGGCCAGCAGCTGCGCCGCGGAGACCTTGATGCGCCTGCGCAGTTCCTTGGGGTCCTGCGGCACGGTGATGGCGTGCAGGTCCGGGATGAAGTAGAAGGCGTCGTAGTCGTCCTGCAACCCGACCCAATACTGCACCGCGCCAAGGTAATTACCGAAGTGGAACGAATCGCTGGTCGGCTGGATCCCGGACAGGACCCGCTGCTTGCGCTCGGCGGTGGGCTCAGGGCTCGACATGCTCCGATCCTCCCACGCCGCTCAAGCTCTATTTAATTTGCCTCCGCTGCGCTCCGGCGGTTCGCGGCCCCCGAAGCCCCGTTTCTTCCCTCCCTCCGCTCCTCCGCTTCGCTCCCCCGCTCCACTCAGTCCAGAAACGGGGCGGGCCGCGAACTCGAGGGGTCAGCTCACGCGAGATGCCTGCGGCAAGGGGTCGACGCCCGGCATGATCGATTGCCCGGCGGCGATGAGTCGCTGTTCGCGGCGGGTGGCGAGCCGGTACAGCGGATAGCTGGGTCCGGTCAGCGAGCCGCGCAGCAATTTCGGGGCGAGCGGCGGTGAGAAGTGCGCGGTGCGGACCGCTCGGGCGAGGCCGCGGCAGGCGAGTTCTTCGCGCAGGCCCCAGTTCAGGCCGTACATTTCGCGGATGCGCGGCGGGAGGCTGCTCTGGACGAGCAGGTTGAAACCGCCCAGGGCCTGTTGGACCGGTATGGGCATGGGATGCGCGATGCGCTGTCCAATGAGATAGGAGCCGACCAGTTTGGCTTCTTCGGTGAGGAAGGGTTCACCGGAGGCGAGGTAGCCGTCGAAGTAGCGGCGGAATTCGGCGTATTCGGCGGGTGCGGCCTCGCGCGGCATGCCGAAGAGTTCACCCCAGCGGCAATAGTCCTGATAGAGGCCCTCGCGTTCGCCCGGGGTGAGTTTGCGGACCAGCAGATCGTGCATGACCTCGGCGGAGTCGAAGGTGAAGGCCATGGTCATGAACATCAGCTGCGGATCGTGCGCGGAGTAGCGGGTGCCCTGCGGATTGTGCGTGCCCGCGTCCTCGGGGAGTGCGCCCTGCACGGGTGCGTGCCGCTTGCGGGTGAAGCTGCGCGCCCGGTCGGCCTCCTCGCGGGTGCCGAGTGAGACGGCTTCGAAGAGCCTGCCGGTCAAGGCGAGTCGCGTATACGGGGTGGTTCGATGCTGGGTGTTCTCGGCGGTGCCGACGTAGAGCAGCGGGTGTACGGCCCCGATGACCAGGGCGCGCTGCCCGTAGGTGAGCCCTACCGCGCGCTTGCGCATGACCCGTCTGATCATCGAATCGTCGGAGAAGTAACCGGACTGTGCAGGCATCGTTGCCTCCTGGGGCGGTGTGTGGCCCGAGCCACGTCATCTGGAAATAGATTCCCCCAGAATCACAATTCTGGCAAGACCTACCACCAGAATTGCCGCCATGTGAGAATCAACCCGTGACCGGGCAACGGACCTATGGCGGTATCTCCGCGGCGGAACGCCGCGCCCAGCGCCGCACCACCCTGCTCGATGCCGCCCTCGACATCCTCGGTACCCAGGGCCTGGACAGACTCACCGTCTCCGCCCTGTGCGCGGGCGCGGGCCTCAATGAGCGCTACTACTACGAGAACTTCGACAGCCGCGACGCGGTGCTCTCCGCATTGTTCGACACCATTGCCGAAGAGTTGGCCGCCGCCCTGATCACCGCGGTCCACACGGCCGCCGACACTCCCCGCGCCAAGGCACACGCCGCCATCACCGCAGGCATCGAACTGCTCACCGATGATCCTCGAAAAGCCCACGTGGCCTTGATAGTCAGCTCGGCGACCCCCGAACTCCGCACCCGCACAGTCCACACCACCAGAGCCTTCGCCAATCTCGTTGCGGCAGAAGGCATCGACTTCTACGGCCTCACCGAATCCGACCCCAACCCCGTCATCAGTTTCCGCGCGACATATCTGGTGGGCGGCCTGGTTCAGACGCTCACCACCTGGCTGCAGGGCGACCTCCCCCTTACCCGCGATGAGCTGATCGACCACACCACAGATGTTTTCGTCCTCCTCGGCGAGGACCTGGCCGCGCGCCTGCGGAGTTAGCCCGAAACGCACAGTGCCCCCGGCGAATTCACCGGGGGCACTGTTACGCGGCGATCAGTTCTTCGCGCCGGTCCTGGGGTCCAGGAGCAGGGTGGGCTGGTTGGCCTTGAAGTCGAACATGGGGTCCAGGGCGCCGGCGCGCTCGTCGTAGGAGTCGTTGCCGATGCGGCCGGTCTTCCAGTTGTCTTCGATGAATCGCAGGATGGAGGACTGGTCGGTGACCGAGTGGTCCACGAAATTCGGCTTGGCGTAAGGGGATACGACGAGCAGGGGCAGGCGGGGGCCGTAACCGCAGCGGCCCTGGAATTGCGCGGGCTTGTCGGCGGTACCGCAGACGCCGGGACCGTTGAGGGCGTCCTCGGCCGAGATTGAGGAGAGTCCGGCGGGGGCGGACTTGTGGTCGTACCAGCCGTCGGAGTCGTCGTAGGCGATGACTACCGCGGTGTCCTTCCAATCCGGGAGCTGCTGCAGGTGGTTGATGGTCTCGACCAGGAATTGCTGCTCGTCCAGGGGATCGGAGTAGGCGGCGTGGCCGTCCTGGTAGCCGGGGGCCTTGAGGTAGCTGACGGCGGGCAGGTGGCTGGCGTCGGCGGCGGCCCAGAAATCGGTCAGGTCGTACTGGTGGTTGGCCTGATCGGTTTGGCCGATCTTGTCCACGGCGGACGGCGGCAGGTGGTGCGGGTTGGCGGTGGAGGCGTAGTACTGGAAGGGCTCGTGGTGCGGGATGTAATCGCCCTTGGTGTCGAATGCCTTGTCACCGGTTTTGCCGGTACCGCCCAGGGCCACACCGACATTGTGGGTGGCGCCGCAGACCGCCTTGCCGTCCTTGGTTTCGGTGGGTTTGAAGCCGCCCTGGAAGAAGCCCCAGCTGATGTTCTTCTGGTTCAGCAGGTCACCGATATTGGTGCCGGTGAGCTGTACCTGATCGCGGCTGGAGCAGTCGTCGCCGAACGGCTGCGGATCACCGATGATGGTGCCCTGCCCGCCGCCCGCGTTGTCGAGCACCTCACCCTCGGTGAAGGGTTTGCCGTCGGGCATGAATTCCTTTGTGACACCGTGGGTCTGGCCGGAGACCAGGTTTACCGCGCCGGGCGTGGACGGCCCGAAGGTGGTGTTGTAGGAGTTGTCGCTCATGGCAAAGTGCTGCGCGTAATTCCACAGCGCGGTAACGGAATTGCCGTCATAGTAGTCCATCACCAGGCCGGGTACGCCGAAGGTCGGCGGCTTACAGGCGGCGACCTCGGTGTGTTCGACGAACTGGTCCATCTTGCCGCCGTTGAACGCGGCCTGTTCGTCCTTGTACTCGTGGTCCTGATCGCAGGTCACCTGCTGGGCCGGACCGCCGAGTCGCTGCGGCTGGAACTTGTTGGGGTTCTTGGTCAGTAGGTCCGCGGTGAGTCCGTCCACCGCAGGCGTATTCGGCAGCGCCGTGAACTGGGTGCCGTCGGTATTGGCGGCCTTGGGGTAGGTGCCGAAGTAGTGGTCGAAGGAGACGTTCTCCTGGAAGATCACCACGAGATGTTTGATCGGGGTCGTGGTCTCCGCGGCCGAATTGCCGTCCGAGGAGCCGGAACACGCGGTCGCGGTGAGCGCCAGCAGTGCGGTGCAGGCGGCTGCGGCACGAGTCCGCCGGACGATGCGTCGGCGAGCCGAGGCATACATGGGACCTCCCAGTGTTCGGATCGCGAAGTTCGACGATCGCGTTAGCGTGACCATGTCAGCGCCTGTCACACACAGGTGTTCGGGGGGATGAAGCGGCGGGGAAACTCCGGTTAACCCCGCCTGTCCATCAGCTGTGAGTCGGCTGCGAGAGCAGTGCGACCGCATCGATTCCGCCCGGCGCGGCATCCTGCAGGATCACCCGCAGCGCGGTCCCCTTACCGGACCAGTGCGCGGCGGCATCGGTCATGGCCTCGCCGAACCATTCGCGCTCGCCGGGCTGATCCGCAAGCAGCAGTGCGGCATTGCGCACCACCACCACGTATCCCGAAGCCGGGCCGACGAACTCGTCCAGATCCCGCAGGCATTCATCGAAGGCGTCCTTGTTCTGCCCGAAGTAGTACGGGAACTGGAACGCCGCCGCGAACTCATCGAAAACCTCTGCGACCGTGCGCATCTTGCGCCCCCGCAACTCACGGGAGAGATAGTCGTCGGGCAATTGCTCACGCACACCGGAGAATTCGGCCGCCCCCACCGGCAGCACCCCCAGCACCGGAGTCGCGGACTTACCCGCCACCTCGGAAACACTTGCGACGGAGAGGAACTGCGAGAGCGTCATAGCCTCGGTCATCAGCGCATCCTCGTAAAGGTGTTGTAGTGATCCCCGGTGTAAAAAGCCGACCCGTCACTCCCGGTGATAATCCGCTCGGCATCCCGCCCCTGCCCAGCCTTCTTGGGATTGACATCCCACTCCTGATAACTGATCTTCTTCCCGCCCGAATCCTTAGCGGGAAGATCCCCACCCCGATTCATCCAGGTATCCCCACCATGCGTCCCAGGCGCATTAGCGGACCCCGGCCACCGCCCGGCATCAATCTCCACTAGCGTCTGATACGCCCGATCAGGCACCCCGGGCGCCCGGGTAACCTGCTGATCCACCACCCCGGGCACGGTCGTCCGCGGCCCGGGTTTGACTGCGGTAGTGGTCTTTCCGGCCACAGTCGAGGCAACAGTCTGGTTCGAGCTGGTGGTGGTATGCCCGCCGCGCGAGAGCAGCACCGCGGCCAGCACCATGACCAGCGCCCCGCTTAGGACAAGCCAAGCACGAGTCTTCTTGGAGACGTTCACCGGTCCTGCACCCCGTTACTTACCCTGCTGGCAGCGCGGCTATCAGTCATGACTGACGAATCTACGTCACCGACCCGGCGGCTGGCCGGTGGCTGATCCCTAACTGGTCGGATCAAGTCGAGACGCTGGGCATGATCCGCCCGCATACCGCAATTGAGCGGGAGGGATGGTGGCGCGTCGATCGCTGCGAGTGGCGGTGATGACCGCGCTCACGCAGGCCGCGACCAATTCGGGTTGGTCCGCGGCGACGTGGTGCCCGGCCCAGTCTGCCACTACCAGCAACGCGTCCAACTTCTCGGCCAGCGCCCGTTGCCCGGCCTGCCATTGCTGATCGAGCTGGTCGAGTGTGAGCGGAGCGTATTCGGCGGCGTCAGCGGGAGTCAGACGTGTCCACCGTCCCGGTGCGCTCGCCAGCACCGCGGCGGGCACCGGCCCCCACACGGCCGCATCCAGCTCGGCGATCGATCCCGCGATGTCCAACATCGACGACCCCGGATTGTCCTGGCCCCCTTCATATGTCGGCCAGTCAGAACCCTTCAGATGCTCGAGCGTCGTGCCATCCACAAGCACCAGCCCCGCCGTATACGCCCCGTAGCGGGCGGCGTACATCATGGCGATCAGGGCTCCGAGGGAATGACCGACCACCACATGCGGCGATTTGATCGCAAGCTTGTCGAGCACACTGCGCAGCTCATCGGCCAACGCTCCGAGTGTTCGTGGTTGACCAGCCAGATGCGAGGGCAGCGGATCACTGGTACCGATGCCGGGGCGGTCATAGGTGACGGTGGTACGCAGATACAGTCTGGGCAGCACCTGATCCCACTGGTCTTGTGATGTGCCGAGGGCGTTTACGTGAACCACGGGCACCGAGGTGTCTCCCGTCGAGACACTCGCGGCCAGCCGATAACCAACATCAACCATCTCGATTCGCCTCACCCACAACAGATACCATCGCCCCGCCGCCCCACATGCACGATCGATCGATTGCCTCACCCTGTTTCGCAGTTGAGGAGCGGGCGGCCCGGCTCGATGTGATCACGGTGAGCCCCGAAAAGACCTATGCCCGAAGGGCTATTTGGGCTAAGCCTTCGCTGCCGGAATAGGTACTCAGCTGACCCTCGTTTCAAGCGCCTTACGAATCAGCGCGCGGGCAGGCTCGCCAGTAACCGATTGTTCAGCGAGCAGCCTGAATGCCTTGCCGTATATGGCTATTTCTCGCGGTGATGTGATCGTGAGTGCCGCGGTGATTCCTTCGGCCATCACCACCCGTTCGTCGTAGATGACGAAGTTCGTCGGAGAGACGAGGTACGGGGAAGCCAACGGAACAATCCCCAGGAGCACCCGGGGCAATGCCATCGCGGTCAGCAACCGGTCGAGCTGACCGAGCATCACGTCAGTGTCACCTACTGTTGTGTACAGGGCCGTCTCATTGATGAGGTAGTGAACTCGGCGATCTCCCCCGTAGAGGTACTGCTGTTGTCTGTCCATTCGCGCGGCGACAGCCTCGTCCGTATCGGCCGGTGTTTCGTTGAACTCGGAGACCTGACGAAAGATGGCGGCGGCGTAGTCGGGTGTGTGGAGCAGGCCCGGAATCAACGCGGGATCGTAACCGCGGATCAGTCTGGTCTCCGACTCGATAGAGTGAATCTTCTTCTGTTCTCGCCGTATCCCTCCGCCGAGCGCCCGCCGCCAGTCAAGGTAGGCGGCATCAACGTTGCGGAGTGTGGCGATAAGTTCGGGAACTCGCGAGACCGTGTCCGCATGGCTGCACCAGGCGCGTATGTCGTCTTCGGTCGGCATTTGTTTGCCGTACTCGATCTTCGACACCTTGGACGGAGGCCAGCCCGCCATCACGGCGAGCTGGCGTCCACTCAGGCCCGCATCGTTGCGGAGATCTCGAAGCTGCTGCCCCAGGGCCTGGCGCGCTTGTTGGACAGTGGTCACGTGGCGACGGTAGCCCCGTCGTATTCGGCGTACGGGACTGCACGCGACCACAAAGAGTCACGTACCGAAGCGCACCGGCGAACGATCACCGGATCGGTGGTCACAGCAGCGCCCGACGCCGCACCTCTCGGATCGAACAACGTGAAGGCGACTGTGTTCTCATCGAACATCCAGTAGTCATCAGTCGGCAGTTCCTCACCGTCGACGGCATGTCGCGGCAATAGCCGAATCTGTTCTCCCGCTTCGATATTCAGCGGCGAAACCGCCAAACTCCATCGGACGTAGTCGACGTGCGGGACGGTCACAACGCGAAGGCGCGTGAACGACACCCCGTGCTGGGTCCGCTCCCGCACCAGGTCCAGCCAGCTCCGAAGCCATTGGAAGTCATCGGGTTGTCCAGCGAGGAACTTTCGGAAGGGTCCTGATTCCTCAGGGGTGCTGTACGAGTCCTGAACTTCGATATGGAAGGCAGTGTTCCGACAAGTCCTGAACAGGTCTCGGAATTCATCACCGGCTAAGTGGAGCATCGCGCCGCACCTCCTTGCCCTGAGGCACCTCCACACACGCTTCGTGGTCCGGAATATCCATGTGGTTCAAAGCTTCTCGATCTGTGACGGCACCCCCGGTAAGGGTAAAAGTACCGTGCCCGGTGTCGTGCAGGACCGTGCCAAGACATGTTCCCGGCTCCAAGAACCCGAGCAACGGGTGTGGAATCTCGATCAACTCGGGATGTCCTGGCACACGCCAACCTTGGACGATGTATGCCCCTTGTTCGGTAGCCCACAGCGTCGGGGAGTGGTCGCCCTGGGTGTTCTTGCCGAGGAAGCGAGGGAGCATGGCGTTACCTCCGTATGCGGTTGTTCGAACCTTCAGTATGGCTAGAAATTCAGAGCATCACGGCTAGTTTTTCAAGCAATCTGGAGCAATCTTCTCGACCTTGTGGAACACCAATCCCTAGCGTCATGACCAGGCGTTCGGGGCCGGTGCGGTCGACCCGCCCCCGGACTGCCTCACCAACAACGGACAGGGGCCGACGTGAGCAACAACCAACGGCGAGACAAAGTGGTCATCTACGTAAACCGTGGCGTGCTGACGAGCAAAGCCGATCTTGACTGGGCAACCTTCTACGCACGTCAGCGCGCCCAAGAACTGAATCTGAGGGTTGCCGAGATTCTTGTACTCGGCAACAGCGATGGCTCGCACATGCAGACGCTCTACAACGCGGTCCGACAGGTCGATTCGGCGCGTGTGATCACTCCGGATCTTGGGCACGTCGGAGGGAATTCGGATCACGTCACCGCCTTTGCGGAGCTGCACACCGTCACCCCGACGAAGACGTACCGCTGGCGGCTCGGACTCTCATCGACGGAACTTGCCGACGCGTTGAACCCATCGCAGAGCCACACCGACGCTCGGGAGCCTCGGGAGGAGGTGGGGTCATAGCCGAACTCAGGACACCTTAGAAACGCTGTCTACCAACGTGCTTCACGACAGGCCCCCGGCACCTTCGCGACCGCGCCGGGTTTCGACATCGGTCCACACCGAAAACAGCAGAGGCACAGCGTGATCAAGGAACCTTCCCCTGACCCGGTGAACCATGGCAGCTTGCCGCGCTGATGCTTGGCGGCGAATTGACTTGCCCCCGACAGCCTTTGTGCTGCCGGGGGCTCGTCGTTTCAGCGCTACAGAACCTCTGCAACGGCCTGGATTACGGCGGGGCGCTCCGGTCCCGGTACATCCTTCAGGGCCTCGCGAATGAGCCGGATCTTGTTCTTGGTGACGACGATCTTGGCCACGCCGGCGGCGACCGATGCGGTTGCACCCGTCACGGCGGAGGCGATCGCGATAGCGGTTGGGACGTCCACTGATTTCCTCTCTGACGCTGGTCGAGAGAGGGGTTTGGGCGAACCTCAGCTCGACCAGACATGTTTCTACGCCTGGTGAACCAAGGTCCGACCTTCCGGCCTTAGGAGGGAACTTGTAGGCAGCCACAGCTGCCGGGTCTTCGTTTGGAGCTCAGTCTTCTGTAGATCTATCTCCCGGCGATGCCGCCCCGCGCCGGTGCTTAGGCGGCGAACTTGTGGCCCCAATGGTGCCAGCCAATGGGGGGGACAAGCCCGAAAGGCTGACGCTACTCAACGCCTTTCAAGATCGCAATCTGCTGCTGAACAACCTTTTTCAGGTATCCCAGATAGGAACCTGTTGCCCGCGTGGAGCGTCCAACGAAGCATGGACGATGAACCAATCGAGTTCCGGCCCAACATAACCGCCGCAGGAGAGCCTCCGCCGCCGACGCTCACGGCCATGTACGACAACCGCCGAGCCAGGTAGTGGCACGAGGATCAACCAGAGTCCCAGGCGTCGGAGAACCTCAACGCTCGAAGGTGGGGTCGACCACCTAGAAACAACAAGACCCCGGCCGACATGACCAGGGTCTCCAGAAATCCCCGGGAGGGAATTCAGTCAGACCAATACGCGTTCAGCGGCTCGACTCAGAGTCGGAATATCGCTGAACTCCACAGTGACTGGCGCATGATCGGACCAGCACCAGGGTGCCGCCGAGTAGCAGCCAGGCCCGGGCCTTGGAGGAGATGTTCACCGGTATTGCACCGTGACCGGTGCGTGGTCGGACCAGCGCTCGGCGTACGTCGCGGCCTTCTCGACCACGGCTTGCTTTGCGCGCATGGCGATATCGCCGCGCGCCAGCTGGTAATCGATCCTCCACCAGACCGACTCGACTTTACAAACCCTAGAATCGCCCTTGATCTGGAGAGGAACCGAGATGCAGCCCCCATTACGCGCCTTGCTGGTAGCGCGGCTATCCGTCATGACTGACGAATCTACGTCACCCACGCGTCAGCTCGAGCACGGACGCAACACTGCCCAAGTTCGCGGCTGGACCGAGGCCGGAACAGCAACCGACTTGGACGTGTCCGCCACCAAGTACTCACCGTTCGATCGGCCGGTGCTCGGCGACTGGCTGAAGAACCGAGCGCATGAGTTCGATGTGATCGTGGTGTGGAGGCTTGACCGGCTGGTGCGGTCTTCCAAGGATCTTGCCGACTTGATCGCATGGTGCGAGGACAACGGCAAGAGCCTGGTCTCAGCTACCGAAGGTTTCGACCTAGCCACACCGTTCGGTAAAGCGATGGTTGCGATCATCGCCGCGCTTGCAGAGCTGGAAGCTGGCACGCTATCAACCCGAGTCAAAGACTCGCATAATGCTTTGCGGAAGATGGACCGGTGGCCCGGTGGGCAACCACCATTCGGGTACATGATCGTAGATCATCCTCGGGCGGGTAAGACGCTGGCGATTGATCCTGTCACCTCCAAGGCTGTACGGATTATGGGGGAAATGACTATCGCCGATAAATCTCAGTGGGAGATCGCAGCGCGGCTTACCGCTGATGGATTCCCGACACCCGCACGGCACTACCACAAAGAGGGAGCTAGCCGGAAAACTGAGGTATCAGACGACTGGAACCAATCAAGCGTAGGGAAAATCCTCAAGTCTCCCGCAACCCAGGGATTCAAGCTGGTTGGCCGTTCAGTGAAAGAACGGCGGCTTGCACGTGGTGCTGACGGAATGCCTATAAAATATTGCGCTAAGGGGATCTTCACTGATGAGGAATGGAACCAGATTCAGGCAATCCTGAAAACCCGTTCGCGTACCCGTGAGCGTTCCCACGGTGCAGCTCCCTTGCTTGGCATTGTTTACCATAGCGTGTGCGAAGACCGGTTGTACCGAGCCAGCACCACCAACCCCAACGGCAAGACGTATTCGTATTACCGGTGTGTACCTAAGTCGGGCAAGCCCCGATGCACCGCAGCCACATTCGTTGAATCCGTAGTACAAAGAATCTTGGATGACGCCGTATATATGGAACTCTACGACCTCCCGATAACAGTCCGGAAGGTTATTCCGGGAGAGGATCACACAGACGAACTCGAAGCAGTTACCCGAGCTATGACCAGCATCCGTGACGAGAAAGACCTTGGGTTCTATGACTATGACGGAGGGGACGGAGACTACCGGGAGCGCCTCGGGGCTCTGGTGGAGAAACGCAAGTTGCTTCAGTCGCTCCCGCAGCGTCCAGCCGAGTACATAGAAGAACCGACCGGAGAAACATACGCGGACGCATACCAGCGGATGAATCCGGAGGAACGCAGGGCACTGCTCATGAAGGCGGGCATCCGGCTATATGTCACTAGCCTGCAACCAGCTGATGTCAGACTCCACGTGCCTGATGAATTGTACGACGCTCTGAGCATTCCGAAAGATGTAGCGGAAAGACACAGGGAAGAACGCAGGAACAGTCTGCCCGCCTACATATCCGCAGACGGGTATTGGGCCTCTCCGATCAAAGATGATGAGGACAAGTGACAAATACCGAACAAGAACTAGCCGAGACGCTCCAGAGCGAAGTAGAGATCGTGGGTGAGTCTTTGGTGGACAGTCCTACTTTGCTCCAAGCATGGATCATAGAGCGTGGAGACGCCCGATACGTGCTGGAATCCAGGTCCCCGAGAGTCAAACTGCATCAACAACTGTATGAACCATTGGCAGCGTTCCTGGCCGCGAACCCGCATAAGTTGGTCTATGAGGATGAATACCGAGACACATCAATGATGGGTTATCAAAGAATCATCCGAATTTACCGGATCAACTGAAACAAGTAAACCCACGGTCGGAGCATGTCCTTAGCAAGCTCCGACCGCGGGCACTAAAGAGGATACACGATGAACAACACAGAGCTAATACAAGCGCGCTGGTCTAAGCGGTTTGAGAAGACGTTGTACTTCGTCACCGCTCCCGGCACAGCCAAAGGGCAGCCTTTCAATGCTGCCGAACTATCCGAACTTCGTAATGAAATTGATCGAGTCCTAGGGGACACCAATAGTGACGACAAGCAATAACCTATCCAAGTTTGAATGGATGAAAGCGTTTGCCTACAACGGGCAAAAGATGCCCGCTGAAGCGGCCATCGTTATCTGGCACCACATCAACTCCGTGACACTGGAATGGAAAGTGAGCTATGAGGACATGGCCCATGCCTCCGGCAAGTCCGCTGACGCCATGGAAGCTCAGGTAAAGAAGCTGGTTACTGCCGGTTGGCTGGCGATCGCCGAGCGCGGCGGCAAGGGCAAGAAGACCAAGTACCGGCTTGCAGTGCCGGACGGCTTCGACTGGTCCAGATGCACCCAGGACCACAAAATGGATGGGGGTGTACACACCCCCAATAAGGGGCGTACACACCCGGTAGTTGGGGGCGTAGACACCCCACTATATAGAGATAATAAATCTACTACAGACATTAACATGTATAGAGAACTAGATGGGGGTGTGGACACCCACTGTTGGGATGGGTGGAAAGAGAACCCGGCTGCCAGTGAAGCAGTCACCACAACCGATCACAGTGTAGAAATCGGCACTACCGATGAATGGCCCGGTTCCGCCACCGCAACCAGACGCCAAGAGCAACAGACTCAGCTTAGTTAATAGCGCCTTTCTAAGCCCCCACAACCGTCTAGGCATACTCATGTATGCCCTAGGCGGTTTTCTTTCGTCCACGGCTAAACGAGGCGGCAGTTTTGCCGCCTCCGGTAGACTTCCCATCTATGGACAAGACTGCGGCAGATAGTTTCGAAGGTATCCACGGACAGTTGACCACCGTCCGTGAACACTTAGCAGATATCCAAGTGTCCCTTGCCGGAGTCAAGGAAGCACAGAACGAACACAGCCAGATGCTCCAAGAGATTTCGTCTCGGTTACCGATCAAATCTGATCAGTAGCCTACCGAGCTGCTAAGTCGCACTCCGAGAGCTATTCGGACCATGTTTCGATCGCTTTCCGAATCAACGCCCGCGCTGCATCACCCGTGACAGATTGAGTTGCCAGAGCATCAAACGCGCGACTGTATATCGCGATCTCTCGGGGCTGAGTTATGCTCAGCTCCGCTGTTACCCCCTCCACGGTCACAAGCCGAGTGTCGAACATGACGAAGTTCGTTGTCTGCATCGGTGGACCGGACTGAACTGGGACGATACCGAGCAAGACTCGCGACAGGCCGATTACCGCCATAAGTCGGTCTAACTGTCCGATCATGACGGTTTTAGTGCCAACCGACGTATACAACGCTTGCTCAGAGACGAGTATGTGAAAACGCCGTTCGCCACGGTATAAGAATTGCTGACGTTCGATCCGCTTCGATACAGCGTCGTCTACATCGTCGGGAAGTCGGTAAAACTTGACGTAGTGCCTCAGAACGCTTTCAGCGTATTCGGCAGTTTGGAGAATGCCAGGGATGATCACCGGCTGAAATATCCGTACAAACTTCGATCGCTCGGCAAGCCTCACTGATTTCTGCTGTCCACGCTTCAGCCCTGTTGCGTGCTGTCGCTTATATTCCATATAAGCGGCGTCCATGTTATGGACGGCGGCTAGGAGGTCTTCGAGTTGGTCACCCGAGCCGGTGTGAGCACAGTAGGCGCGTACATCAGCATCGGACGGCTTGACCCGGCCGTACTCAATCTTGGAAACCTTCGTTTCATGCCACCCTGACAGGCGCGCAAGCTCGCGGCCGGAGATCCCCGCCCTTCGGCGTATCTCTCGAAGCCGCTGCCCGAGCGCCCGCCGGGCCTCGTCAATGCCTCCACTCACCGCCGGACGTCGGCCGCGTGCTCGGAGACATACTCTGCGAACGGCGTTGCCAGCGGCCACAGGTGCTCTTTCACCTGTCGATACTGGTCAACGATCCGCGGATCTGCGGTTAGCGCCGAAGCGCCAGCCGCACTCCCGTTCTCATCAACAAGATTGAACACAACCCGCTTGTCATCCAACAGCCAGAAGTCATCCGATGGCACAGCCCCGGCCAGATGTCGAGGCAGATACCGAATGTCTTCGCCCGCTTCAGCATTCAACCGGGTTAGCGCGAGCAACCATCGCTGATAGTCCACGTGCGGGATGGTAACCACACGCACACGGGTAACACGCACGCCCCGGGCGGTTGTTGCCCGTACTAGCTGCGTCCACGGTTCGAACCATGAGTAGTCGTCCTGCTCACCGTTCAGGAACCGCCGCAACGGATCTGACTCGCTCGGTACTGCGTAGGTGTCCCTGACTTCGAGGTGGAAGGCTTCACTGTGGCACTGCCCGAACAGGTCAGGCCACGGATTTCCGCGAAGCAACTGCACCGAAAAACATCCTCTCTGCCTTCGGAACCTCAATGGCGGTTTCGTAGGTCTCCATGGTCATCTGTTCCAGAGTTTCAGGGTCGGTGATCGCCCGACCCGACACGGTGAACGTGCCGCGCCCTGTGTCCGCCAACGTGGTGCTGATGAACGTGTCCGGCTCCAGGAAGCCGAGCAGCAGGTGAGGAATCTCGACAGTGCCGGGTTGATCTGTAACCCATCCGATGATGACGTAGCTGTCCTGGTCATTGGCGTAAAGGGTGGGGCAGTCGTTGCCGCCTGAACCACCCTTGCCGAGGAAGTGCAAACGCATGATCTAGCTCCGTATTCGCTTGTATGCACAGACTTTCCGTGCTGCCTTCGATGATCCCTCGAACTATCCGAGTGGTCTGGCTGATCGCTCAATATGAGCAAGTTTTGTCATACTTCTAGACCCGTCTACAGACCGCTTCCTAGCGTGAGGTCCAGGCGTCCGGGGCCGGTGCAGTCGTCCCGGTCCCGGATTGCCTAACCAGCGACGACAGGGGCAGTCATGGCCGACACGCCTGACGAACGAGACCGCTTGGGAGTCTTCGAGTTCCCGGGTGGCTGTCTGGAGCTTCAGAGCACCGGAGACGAGTCCGACGACTTCGCGGGCTTCTACGTGGGCTTCCTGGAGTTCAGAGCACTCGACAGCCCAGACGATGAGAGGGCGATCATGCAGTACAAGCCAACGGCCATTGGGTACCTGCGAACTGACGTATCCAAGCTGGCTCAACTCTGGGACCAAAGCCAAATCCGTAGGCTCGCAACACGTCTCGGCTACGACTTTGCCGACATGGTGATCTATGACCCCCGATTCGGCCGGCCGCCGTTGGCACGGCTGAAAGCCCAAGTCACCCGGCTAGATGCCGAAGCGGTCATAGTCCCCAGTCCTGAGCACTTCGAGGATGGGCAGATACCCGGAACCTTGGTCCGGCAGGCCGACGTGATCACGGTGAACCCTGAAGAGACGTACGCGCGGCGCGCCTACCCGCCGCTGCGAGACCTCCCACCCGCCAAGGCGGACGGAGCCTAGGTAGTACCCAAAACAGAAAGGCCAGTAAATGAGTTGGACCGAGGTTGTAGTTGTAGCGATCTCCGCATTGGTGATCCTTGGCTGTACTGATTCGTTCCCGGCGTTACGCCGGACGAAGTAGGAACCACTCCGAAGCTCGGGTAGGCCAAAGGGGGGAGGTTGGTCGATGACCTGACCTAATGCGCCACCAGGCGCTGTTTACTCCACACAGAACCCTCGGGGTACGTCTGCACACCTTCCTCTTGTAAATGGGAGGTCCTTACGGATGTAACCGCCCCCGGGGGTTTCTGCATGCCGTGAGGCTTATATCACAATCTACCGTTTGTGCACAGATTTCGGGGGGTCGTAACACCCATATATATGAGGGAGGAACGACCGAACCTGAGAGTAAACACTTAAAGGCCGCTCAAGCACAGGTGTTGCCCGGAAGGCATTTCGCGGCTTAGAAGGGCATCTAGGCGGGTTTAATCTACGTCTTAGCCCCAAGGTTCGAACTACGAGGTCTAAGCCCCGCTTGGGCTACCGGTCCCGCAGTCCACTGAAACTAACTTCTGTGACGTCAGTCACAATCTAGTCTTTATGGACAGAATACGGGGGGTCGTGACAGGCATATATATATAGAGGCGGTTGAGACGATCACAGATCGGCTCCCCTCTATAGATCGCTGGGTCTCGTCAGCCAGCGATTCATGCCCGGTCCCCTGATCAACCGGGAGGGATGCCCGATAGCGGGCATCCCCAAGCTTCCCAGGCAAGGGAAGACCGCCGGAATACCGGCGGTAAAACCTGCGAGGACGAGTGCCTTTCGGGTCCTCTTCTTGCCGAGCATCAACCTAACCCCTGATGCCCGGTTACAAACTTCCAGCGGCTTCGGCCGCTTTTTCTTTTGGCCAAGAAGCCATAACCGTGATGACAGGAGTGAGACCGCATGAAGTTCTGCAAGAACGGACACCCGGTCAGAGGTCCGCAAGACCGATACAACAACCGTACCTGCCGCCGCTGCGCTGTCGCAGCAAACCGTAGATACCAAATCAAATGCCGGGAAGCATTCCGGCTAATAAGAGAGCTAGGACTAGCATAATGAGTTTTGTTGACGATATGACTATGTACTACACAGAGTCTCGTCTACTCAATCGTCCATGGATGATCAGTCCAATCGGTTCTACCGACCAACGGATGACACCCACAATCACCTTGGATCTTTCCAAGTTCACTAAGACCAGCCACTACCCAGATTCAGTTATGCTCCCCGGCCTTGTTCTCGGCAAGATCACTGCCACCGGGCAGTTCGGCCTATACGACCCGAACGCTTCGGATGGTCGGCAGACCGCAAAAGGTCTGCTGTTCTCGCCGTCCGTGGTTACAGAGGGAGCTACTCAGGTACTCGGACAGATTCTGTTGAGCGGGTACGTACAGCCAGCGTCCCTTCCGGCAGGCAACGGCCTGGATGCTGCCGCGCGTACCGCACTGCGGAATATCGTCTTCCTAGATGTCTAATGCCGAGACATTCCAAACACGAACTAAGTCACTGCGTATATCGCAAAGCACGTGCCCGGCTCCGCAGGTAAACCCGGGTATGCCGCATATGCGGATACCTCATAGATACGTCCCTACCGGCCCGATGTTTTGAACGCCGATCACATAATCCCTAGGTCACTGGGTAGTTACCTTCTTGGAAAGATGCACAAGTCAATGCGCCTGCAATTCGTCTCGCGGTTACCGCGAGACTTCCAAGCAACTCCAGTTGCCCACTACGCGCCAGTGGATCAGAGAGGCGTAACCCGACGACTGGGTTAAGTCGGTCGCGGCTTGGAGCCGCATCTTACGCATGAATGGAATTCCATCCACAGACAGGCCGAAAACGTTCTGGCTTAGGAGTTACATCCAAACCGGACTAAAAGTCCGCTCTGTGCCCATTCTAGACGGCATTGCGGGTGCCTACAGATCACCCAAGATTTATGGCAAACCACACGAAAGGAACTCATGTCCTATCTTCATGAATCGCAGCGTCGGAAGACTACGCCAACTGAGGCGGAGCAAAGACAGCTATTCGAACTCTGGTTCTACTCCGACCAACACCTTGCATACCGAAAAGCCAAGGCTGCTGGTGGAGGCACACTCGCCACGAAGGCCGAAGCCTACGAATTGTTCTGCCGCCGCTGGAAGCGTCCAGAACCGCCAGAGGGCATGAAGAACCTTTCTCAACCCGATGAGGCAATCAGCCGATGAGCATTAATGAATACGGCGACGTGATCTACCTCGATGAAGTAACCGCGGCCTATCTGGATCGGCTCTCCGGCTACTAGATCTCACGTATGGGTCCGGCTAGATCTACAGGCAATTGCCTACCTGGGGTACACCCCTCCCCTCCCCCTCAACGGCCCAGCCTCAGACTCCGGTCCGGTCCCTCCCCGACGAAAAACCTTGCCTCGAAAATCGCAGAAATACCCTTGAACTGGGGACATGTGACCTTTTGTGCAGGGATCTACGCGGGCTAATGGCTGCATTCGATCACCTCCAATGATATTAGAAAGAAAGCAATAAGCGTTATGGACATTCCCATGCGGTTCATCACCGCTGACCAAAAGAACATGATGCGATTCCGGAACGATCCTCGTATTATGCAGGCTCTTGAATCGGTCCCCGGATTCAATGAAGCTGTCGCGGTAGGTTTGAAGGCCGATGTTCTGCTTACCGAAATTGAGCAGCAAGCGGAATCGGCTAATCTGATTGACCTCGACGCTATCGTTTCACAAGGCGATATTCCGGATTCCTGGCTTGAGTCGATAGGCACTAATCATCTGAAGGCTGAGATTGCCGAGCGCAAGCTAAGGCTTGTCCGCGAGTTGCGTGGCAGGGCAGCGGCACACCTTGAGTCTGCGGCTATCTATGGTATGGACGAGATTCTATCCCAGCTTAATTCTCAGTTGCAGCCAATTTTAGCGAGCATCGAGATGGCTGTTGCAGAACTTGGTGAAGCCTGGAATATGGCCGAAGCGGTGGATGCTGGTACCGCTGAGGCTTGGCGCAAGCTGATTCAACTTCGTAGTGAATACAACACGTTGCGAGCCAGTCAGCAAAAGGTCATGGCAGAAGTCCGAGACAGCCTGGTTATCGCTAAGTCGTCACGGACGCGTGATGACCGAGCAAGCGAGACGCACATCCGAAACCTCGATGATATCTGGCCCGAATGGGCTTCGCCACTGGATACCACAGGTCAGTCTATTGTTCCTGGAATAAACCCGGCGCTTGTGCTTGATCGAGGTGAAGACTCTCAGCCTTGGCCAGAGAATGACGACGAATTCATGGTCTGGGCTGTGCGGAACGATGTCGAGTTGTGGATTCCTACGATCGCGCAGCTACGCGAACTTAGCGAAACCAGATTTGAACGCTCATTTGATAGGGAAGCCGCCCGGCGTAGCGGCTGGGTGAACTGATGGCGGTCGAACTAGGTGAGGCGTATGTCTCGCTGGTTATCGAAGACAGCAAGGTTCCCGGGCAAGTTGAGAAGGCGCTCAAAGGCGCGGAACCCGGCGCGAGCCGTGCGGGTCTAGGTATCGGATCTCATCTTGCTTCGGGTATCGGAACCACGTTTAAGACCGCTGCTGCGGGTATCGGTCTAGCTGCTGGCGCGGTTATCGGTACCGCTCTTTCTGCGGGCTTCTCTCGTATGACCGCGATCGATGACGCTAAAGGCAAGCTTGCCGGTCTGGGCAACTCCACCCAGAACGTAGCGGGCATCATGGACTCTGCTCTGGCGTCCGTGAAAGGTACCGCGTTCGGTTTGGGCGAAGCCGCTACTATTGCTGCTTCTGCTGTCGCTGCGGGTGTGAAGCCTGGTGAAGATCTAACTAAGTATCTTAAGCTGACGGCGGATGCCGCGACTATCGCGGGAACGTCTCTCGGTGATATGGGTTCGATCCTTAACAAGGTTCAAACCGGCGGTAAAGCTTACACCGACGATTTGAATCAGCTTTCCGACCGTGGCATTCCGATCTTTACTTGGTTGCAAGAGTCTTACGGCAAGTCGGCTGACGGTCTCGCGGACATGGTTAAGCGTGGCAAAATTGATGCGGCCACGTTCCAAAAGGTTATCCGTGAACATATCGGCGGCGCTGCTCTCGAATCAGGTAAAACGCTTCGCGGTGCCTGGTCTAACTTGCATGCGGCCCTAGGTCGTGTCGGTGAAGCGGCTCTATCGCCGTTCCTGGACATGATGAAGGGCTCTCTTGGAGGGCTCACCGGGTGGGCGGATAAGGTCACCCCGATCGTTAAAGCCGCTTCACAGAATATCGCTACCGGTGTCAAAGATCTCGGTGCAGCATTCAAGTCGCATGGTGCGTCTATCGATGGTGTCGCATCCAATTACGAAAAGTGGGGCGTAAGAGCACGCGCCGCATACGACGGTGTGCAAGGTGTTTGGTCTATCCTCCGGAACGGCGAATATAAAGGCGCTGCGGCCACATTCGGGCTTAAAGAAGACTCCGGGGTAGTTCGAACCCTGTTCCGTATCCGCGAATCCGCGCAAGCTCTATGGGCTGCGTTGAAGAGCCCTGAAGGTGAGAAGTTTCAAAAGTTCTTCGAGACCTTGAAGGGTTCCGGAGATAAAGCGTCTGAAGGTATCAGCAAGGTTCGACAGGAATCCAACACGCTTACCGGTGTGCTGTCGAAGGTCGGGAACGCTACTACCGATATCGGTAAAAGCCTTCTCTCGCTGGCTGGCGATACCGGCACGGTAGCCGCTACGGGTATCAAGCTTATCGGTAGTTCGATGAAGTTCCTTGCCGACCATGCCGGGGTAGCCGCTACAGCGATGATCGGTTTTGTTGCTATGCGAGGTCTCGCCGAGCTCGCTGTAGCTTGGGGCAATATCGGTCGCGGTATCACCGGTCTGTTCACCCCGATGACTTTGTTGGCGACTCGCGCTCAGACTGCCGCATTGGTGGCACATAACGCGACTATGCGGGCATACCTAGCTTTCTTGGGTGCTGAAGTGCCAGCGCAACAGCTCACTATCCGGCAACGTCTAGCAGCGGCTATTGCTACTGCACGGTCGACTGCGGCTACGGCCGCCGGTGCCACATGGCTTGCACGGTTCTCGGCAGCGCAGACCACAGCGGCAGCCAGCTCCGGTGTGCTGTTGGGTGCATTGCAACGTACTACTGCCGCGACCGCGCTACTCGGTTCCCGCGTGCAAGGTGCCACGGTTACAGCATTCTCCGGTTTGAAGAACGCGGCCGGTGGCTTGATGAGCATGCTTGGCGGCCCGTGGGGTATCGCGTTGTTGGCCGCTGGTGCCGGGTTGATGGCTTACAAGTCTGATGCTGACCAAGCTAAGCGAGTCCAGGACGCGCTATCGACCGCGACTATCCAAGGGTCTAAGGCACAACTTCAATTCAGTGCTGCTCTAGACCAAAGCCGTGGCGCTCTTGACGCTAATGCTAAGTCCGCTGCCAGGAAGCTGTTAGAAAGCAATCTAGCCTCTATTACAGAGGTCGCTAACGAAGGCCATTCCCCTTGGTCTTCGTTCCAGAAGAAGATTTTTACCTGGAACGCGGCTGATGTAAACAAACAATACGATTCGGTACAGCGCGCGATCGATCAAAACGACACCCTCAAAAAGGTGTTGAAAGATCAAAAACTTGAGATGTCGGACCTTGGTCCGATCGTCGCCGAGGGTGGAGTGAAATACGATGCTTTGATCTCCGCTTTCGAGAAGACCGGGGATGCTGGCGCGGATGTCGCAGCGTCTATCCGGAATACCCGAGACGAGTTGCAACGCGCCACCAGTGAGGCAAAGGTCTCTACCCCAGGCTTCGGCACATTGTCGGAAGCTATCTCGGTACTAGCTGACGAGTCGTCAACCGCCGACCAACGACTATCCGCGATGAAACGTGCTCTCGACGCGTTGAGCGGTAAGCCGGTCGACGTCGGGGATGCTCTTCAGGCATACAACCAAGTGTTGCGAGATACAGCAGACGCCACACAAGACACCTGGGATAAGGCCAAGGGCTTCGGCGATCAACTGATTAAAGACGGTCAGATTGATACTGCGACCACGAATGGTGACAAACTAAAGTCGATTCTCGACAATATCAAGAAGACAACTCTTGATATTGCTTCTACCGGTGATCAGAAAGCCCTAAACGATACGCTCGCGAAGAACGTTGATCAGTTCAAGGCTCTTGCTCAAGCGACTGGGCTTAACGAAGATCAGATTACGGCTCTTGCCGCATCGATCAATTTGGTTCCGAAGAACATCCAATTTCTTGCGACGCTCCAAGGTGACGGAAACATCACCCAGAAGCTTGCGGCTATCAAGGTCGCGCTTGAAGAGTCGCAGCGTACCGGCCAGAACGGTATTACGGTACCGATCAAAGAAGAGGGCCGACAACAAGTACTAGATGCGTTGAACGCGGCTCATGCGAAGGTCGAAGAGGTTACCGGCCAACCAGGCGTTTTCCGGATCATCGCACCGACCGATGATGTTCTTAAAGCGATCCAAAAGATAGTTGACCTGAAAATCCCGGATAAGAATTTCGATGTTGTCGAGACTTACACCAGGATTCAGCGCGGTATCAATGATCCGAACGTCCGTAATAATGCTGCCCCGTTTTCTCCGGAGTCCGGATACCAGCATTACGCGGTAGGTGGCTCGATTTCCGGTGCTGGCACTGGTACATCTGACTCTATTCCCGCGATGCTCTCCCATGGTGAACACGTGTGGACTGCCAAAGAGGTCGATGCGGTCGGCGGACAAAACGCTATGTACGGGCTTCGTGCTCGCGCGCTAGCAGGCGGATTCAAGTTCGCTAAGGGTGGAACACCCTATGGAATCACTGAAGCCGTCAAAGCCGCTCAAGATATGGAAGGCCACCCTTACAAGTGGGGTGGTGTTGGTCCTACCCAATTTGATTGCTCAGGCTTTGTTGGATTCTTGCAGCAGGTCGCTATGGGTTTGGGTCGAGTCGCTAAACGGCTTTACACCACGAACACTCTCATGGATGGCGCTACAGCCGGGCTAGAAACCGGTCTAGGTCCGAGTGGTACATGGTTCCAAGTTGGTACGTCTGGGTCGCATATGGCGGCGACTATCGCCGGTATGAATGTGGAATCCGGCGGCGCTAAAGGTACTTCGGGTATCGGTGGTGGACGTGCCGGAGCAGCTGACTCGCAATTCACAGCCAAGTTCCACTTGCCAAACTCGTTGATCGCGGGCATTAGCTCGCTGACGACCGGCGGGAAGTTGATCGAATGGACTGATGATGACGAGCTGGAACTACTTCAGCTTCAAGAATCCGTGAACCAGGCGAAAGAGAACCGGGATAAGGTTTACGCTAACTCGAAATCTTCGGATTCTGATAGGCGTAAAGCTGATCTGGATGTCACTTCAGCCCAAAATAAGGTTGTCAAGAAGCAAGAGCAGAAAGACAAGCAAGGTCAGATTGAGGGCGGCAACCGTGTCGCACCGCAAGCCCCGGCTTTGTCTAAGCATTACACCGATGAAGAGAAGTCGTACGCGTCTAATCTTCAAGCTGTCGAGTCTGCGAACAAGAGCCGCAACGAAGTTTACGACAATCCAGAATCGACCGATGCCGATAAGCAAGTAGCGGATACCGCGCTTCAAGCGGCTATCGACAAGCTAGAGAACGGTGATGATTCTAGCTCCAGCTCTACCAAGAGCGTGAAGAGCATTCTTACCACGTTCGCTTCCAACGTCGTCGGTTCCATCTTCGACGCGTTCAAGGAACAGCTACCCAGCAAGATCGGTAGTTCTCACTGGTGGGATGTAGCGGACAAGGCAGTAGAGCTGAGTTCCTCTTCTGGAGACTCGAATTCGTCTGTCTCCCAAGCACTTCAGAACCTCGGATCGTTCGGCGCTAGCTCTTTTCTAGGTCAGCTCGGCTACAACAAGTCTGCTGAGCTACCGGAGTGGGTCAAGAACCTGAAGAGTGCTGCGGTGTACGACACTGGCGGCTGGTTGCCGCCCGGCGGCATGGCAGTGAACCTAAGCTCTTCGCCAGAGCCAATCTTCAACTCTCCCAGTCAACTTCAGGCGTTTGCAGGGTCGCAGTTGCAACCCGCTCAGGGTGGTGGCGATACCCCGACCCGGGCAGAGATCGAACGCATGATTCACACGCGGCCCAATGTCACGTTCAACGTGGCGGATGTTCCAGCGGCTATGCAGGCGTTTCGAGTTGAGCAGAAACGGCAATCCAAGTCGTACATCCGTCGCTAGCCCTAGGATGCGATGAAGTCGTCCAGGTCAGAACGTTTGTACAGAACCGCCCGCCCGCAAGCTTCCGCATATTTGGACCAGTCCCCGCCGAAGCCCAGTTGGCAAGGGTGCTCGGGCTGACGCGAAGGTACTGGGCGGCTTCAGTGCGAGTCATGTGTTCCAACAGTGCGGAGCTTGTCGCGGGCTTGGACTGTCTCGGGGCTGAGGCTCTCTCCACCAGCGTGTTTTGTCTGGCGGAATTCTGAGCACGTTCGAGCTGATCTAGCTTCCGCTCGATCCTGTCGAGTTGAGCAAATATCTCCCTGAACGGCGAGCAGTCCGCGAGGTCGGCCATCGCGTCAATCTATGTCTGATCTCATGGTTTTGGGGCCGGTTGGGATGAGTCGTTCATCGAGTGCGGCCATCGAGTGCGGCTGGGGGCCGGACGCAGGGAAGCGTACGCAGAATGCCTGCCCCAGATTGGGTAATCGACCCCGGCGGCCGGTCTCACGGAACCTATCAGCGGTTGGATCAGCCGAATTTGACGTAGACGCTATCGGCGTTGTCGTAGCGTGTCGCGGTTCCGTCCTCGAACTTCACCACGGCCGTTTGGTGTCCTTGTCGTATTCAAGCGTCTGCACTCGATCGGCCTCGTCATAGTCGTGGGGGTCGCCGTGTTGATCAGTGATGGTCAGCTTCACACCTGCCACTCTGCCCGTGTGATGACTTGCCTCACAAGGCCGTTCGGTGCCCTAGATCTCTCACACAGCCGAGAGTGCACGCTCAGCAACAGGGACTCTGATCAGGCTCTCTGCGTACTCCACAGTGACCGGTGCGTGATCGGACCAGCGCTCGGCGTAAGTCGCCGCCTTCTCGACCCGTGCAGACACAGCCCGGGCTGTGATACTTTTCTTTTGGTAAACCGCGTCGATCCGCCAACCAGCGTCATTGTCGAAGGCGCGGCCGCGGTAGGAGTGCCAGCTGTAGGGGCCGGGGACGCCGGGGTTCAGTTCGCGGACTACATCGACGTAGCCGGCGGCCAGCATGGAGGAGACCCAGGCGCGTTCCTGGGGGAGGAAGCCGGCGTTCTTGAGGTTGCCTTTCCAGTTCTTGATGTCCAGTTCGGTGTGCCCGATGTTCCAGTCACCGCTGATGACGAAGTCGTGGTCGATGCTTGTCATGCGGGCGCCGATGGCGTCGAGGAAGCGGTACTTCTCGTCCTGTAGCGGGGTGTCGGCTTCGCCGGTGTGTACGTAGACCGAGGCTGCGGTGAGGTCGTCGAAATCGGCTTCGATGTAGCGGCCGAGTTCGGCGAATTCCGTTACGGGGGTCCAGGTTTCGCCCTCGAAGGCGCCGACGCCGATGCGTACGGCATCGGGTTCGCGGCGGGACAGGATGGCGACGCCGGCGCGGCCCTTGATGCCCGGCTCGGCGTGCGACAGGAACCAGCCCGCATCCAGGGCGGGCGCCAGCACGCTACGGGTTTGCTCGTCGGTAGCCCGGGTCTCCTGGAGGCAGATGATGTCGGCCTCGGTGACCGCTAGCCAGGCGAGCAATCCCTTGGGGGCCGCGGCGCGCACGCCATTGACGTTTACCGAGCTGAGGATTTTGGGCACCCCCCAAACGTACAATGCCGGTATCCAACCTTCTCCGTGGACATCGAGGTCCAGGAAGGGGTGATGACGATGACGTCAGGCCCTGCCAAGCCCACCACCCCGCTCGCGCCCATGCGCGCGATTCACACCGGCTCGGGTGATCCGCTGCTCCTGTTGCACGGATTCATGCTGTCGCCGCACTGCTGGGAGCAGGTGGCGGACCGGATGTCCAGTCATTGCGAGGTGTTCGCTCCGGCCTTCGCCGGGCATTGGGGCGGACCGGATTTCGACGGCTGGTACCTCGATGTCAGCGCCCTTGCCGATCGGGTGGAGAACCAGCTGGACGAATTGGGCTGGCGCACCTGCCATATCGCGGGCAATTCGCTCGGCGGCTGGGTCGGCTTCGAGCTGGCGCGCCGCGGCCGGGCCCGCACCCTCACCGCTATCGCCCCGGCGGGTGGCTGGCATACCCCGTCCGTGCTGCAGGTTCGGGTGGGTTTGAAATTCCTGTCGCTGGTGCCGGTGGTGGAGGTCGGCAAACTGCTGCCCGATGCCATCACGTTCAGCGCGCCGGTGCGGCAGGCGGTGGCAATGGTGTTGAGCAAGAACACGGCCGCCGCACCGCGCCGTGCCATCGAGGCGGCCATCACCTCGGCACTGCACTGCTCGGCCATGCTGCCGATGATCGCCGGCGTCCTGCGCGCACCGGATCTGGAGGATCTGTCGACCCTGAAAACCCCTGTGCGCCTGCTGATGTGCGAACATGATCGGGTGATTCCGTATCGCGCCTACGCCAAGCGGTTCCTGCGGGAGCTGCCGGATTCGGCGGACCGGATCGTCATGCACGATGTGGGTCACGTCCCCATGCTGGAGGCACCGGATCGTATTGCCACGCTCATCGCCGAGCATGTGTATGCCAGCCGCACCCGTCTGCGCGCTGTCTGAAAACCCAACCGGCCCACCGCGAAACTCGTACGATTTCATACATATGTCCGGACAACGGGGTCCCGCGGAGAGGGGTGTTTTCAGATGGTCGATGACGAACACGTGAATCAGGCGAAACCGAGTATTGCCCGCGTCTACGACTATCTGCTCGGCGGACAGGACAACTATGCCGTCGACCGCGAGGTCGGGGACTTCTTCAAGAACGACCTACCCGGATCGGTGGCCATCGCCTTCTCGAACCGGCATGCGCTGGTGCGCGCGGTCGAGGAAATGACCCGGCTCGGGATCCGGCAGTTCCTCGATATGGGCAGTGGCCTGCCGACGGCGGACAATGTGCATCAGGTCGCGCAGCGCTGGATCCCCGATGCGCGGGTGGTCTACATCGACAATGATCCGATCGTGCTGGCGCACGGCCGTGCACTGCTCGCCGATGAGCAGACCACCATGGTGATCCAGGCGGATCTGCATGATCCGGCCGATATTCGCAAGCGCCCGGAAGTGTTGCGGCTCATCGATTTCGAACAGCCGGTCGGTGTGATCTTCAGTGCCACACTGCATCACCTCCAGGATGAGGAGAAACCCGCCGAGGTGGTGCGCTTCTGGAACGCGGAGGTCGCGCCCGGCAGCATGTTCTACGTCTCGCACTTCCGGTCGGGCGACAATGCCGAGACCAAGGCCGCCGAGGAGATGCTGCAAACCACCTTCGGGCGCGGCCGCTGGCGCACCGATGACGAGATCCGGGGACTCTTCGGCGATCTCGAAATCCTCGAGCCCGGCCTGGTCCCGTGCGGATTGTGGCGCACCACAGCGGAATCGGGCGCGGTGACCCGTATCGGCGCGGGCGTCCACGATATGACGGTGTGGGAGCAGCTCATCGCCTGCGGTATGGCCCGCAAGCGATAGCTACTGGGCGGCGGTGGCCTCAGGCGAGCAGTCCCTTCGCCACATGCGTGACCTGGATTTCATTGCTGCCCGCATAGATCATGAGCGACTTGGCATCTCGCGCGAGTTGCTCGACGTGGTACTCCGACATGTAGCCATTGCCGCCGAACAGCTGGACGGCGTCCATGGCTACCTCGGTGGCGGTTTCGGAGCAGTACAGCTTCATGGCCGACGCCTCGGCGAGGGTCGGTGGTTTACCGGCACGGCCGCGTTCGAGAATATTGAAGACCATATTCTGAATATTGATGCGGGCGACCTCCATCTTCGCCAGTTTGAGCTGGATCAGCTGGAAGCGGCCGATCTCCTGGCCCCACAACTTGCGGGTCTTGGCGTATTCCACACTGAGCCGGTGACATTCGTTCACGATGCCCAAGGCCATGAAGGCGACGCCGACCCGTTCGGCGGTGAAACTCGAACGGGCGCTTTCCCTTCCGTCGCCGCCCTCATGCTGTTCGGTCTCGCCGAGCAGCCGGTCCCGGGACAGGCGCACATTGTCGAAGAACAGCTCACCGGTGGGTGAGGCGTGCAGGCCCATCTTCTTGAACGGTTTGCCCTGGGTGAAACCCGCCATACCCTTGTCGAGTACGAAGGTCAGCACCTTGCGGTCGCGTTTGCCGCCGCCGTCGCCCTGGTCGAGTTTGGCGTAGACGATGACGGTATCGGCGTACGGGCCGTTGGTGATGAACGTCTTCCGACCGTTGAGGATGTAGTCGTCACCATCGCGGCGCACATAGGTTTTCATACCGCCGAAGGCGTCCGAGCCGGAGTCGGGTTCGGTAATCGCCCACGCCGCAACCTTTTTCATGGTCACGATATCGGCGAGCCAGCGTTCCTGCTGCGCGAGGGTGCCACGCGACATGATGGTGGTCGCGCCGAGACCGATACTCACGCCCAGCGCGGTGACCACGCCCATGCAGACGCCGGAGAGTTCGCTGATGAGTACCGCCATCATCGATTCCTGCCCGGCGAACGGGCCACCGTCGCCGGACTTCTTCCCGGGCTTCTCCGGCAGCGGTTCGCCCGCCGCGCGTGCCTCTTCCCGCTTGCGTTGCCTGGCAATGAGTTCGGCGACCACCTCCGCACCCACCGTGTCGATTCCGAACTGGCTGAACAGTTTCCGGAGGATCGGGTACGGCAGCATGTCACCGCTGTCGAGGGCTTCCAGGTGCGGGCGGATCTCCTTGTCGATGAAGGTCCGTACCGCGTCACGGATCAGTTCATCGGTCTCGGACCATTCGAACATCGTTGTTCTCCAAGTGGTTTCAGGGCAGTTGGCCGGCGATATCGTCGAGCAGCCAGGGGCCTTCGGTTTCGATGGTCTTCACGTCGTGCCAGCCCGCCAGTTCGGAGATGGCCCCGCCCTGTACGGCGAATACCTTCCCGGTGATCGGGCACTTCTCGGTGGCAAGGTACGCCACCAGCGGGGAGATATTGGCAGGACTGAAGGCATCGAAACCACCTTCCTCCAACGCATCCGCCTCGGCGGCCAGCATCGCGCCCATACCGGGTGTGGCGAGGGTGAGACGCGTACGGGCAATGGGCGCGATGGCGTTCACGCGCACGCCATAGCGGGCCAGCTCATCGGCCGCGACCAGGGTGAGCGCCGCGATACCGGCCTTGGCCGCACCGTAGTTCGCCTGCCCGGCATTGGGCACGGTGGTGCCCGAGGCGGACGCGGTATTGATGACCGCCGCGGTGGGCTGATTACCCGCCTTGGACTGATCCTTCCAGTACGCGGCGGCGTGATGCAGTACCGCCGCATGCCCTTTGAGGTGCACGGCGATCACCGAATCCCATTGCGCCTCATCCATTCCGGCGATGAAGGCGTCGCGCAGTATGCCCGCGTTGTTCACCACCACATCCAGCCGTCCGAATTCCGAGACAGCCTGGTCGACAAGGTCTTTCGCGCCCGCCCAGTCCGCGACATCGCCGGTGTTCGCGATGGCTCGCCCCCCTGCGGCGAGAATCTCGTTCACCACCTCCTGCGCGGGTCCGGCATCACTGCCTACACCGGCATTACTGCCACCCAGATCGTTCACCACCACCGCCGCGCCCTCCCGTGCGAACAGCAGGGCGTGTTCCCGGCCGATACCGCGCCCGGCCCCGGTGATGACGGCGACCCGTCCTTCGAGTGCACCCATATCCCGCTCCTTCACGAATCAGTCGGCGATAACGGCGAGGCCGTCGGTGAGGACCAGGTCGCCGCCGCGGCCGGTCTCGAATGCGTAGGTGGTTTCCCCCTTTTCGGCGTTCCGGCGCCAGATCCGGGTCTCCAGGTCGTCACCGGGGAAGACCATCTTGGAGAAGCGCACGGCGAAGCGGCGCAGCCGGGCGACATCGGAGCCGCCAACCGCGGCGAGCACGCCCCAGGAGGACATGGCCATGGTGCACAGACCGTGCGCGATGATGCCGGGCAGTCCGGCATCCTTGGCGACCTGCTCGTCCAGGTGCAGGGGTACCGGATCACCGGAGGCGGGCGAGTATCGGAAGGTCTGATTCAGGTCCACGTGCGCGGCGATCCGCGCGAGGGGCGGCTGTTCGGTCAGCGCCGGATCGAAGCGATGTGCCGGCGCGCCGTCGCCAACCTTCGGGCCCGCGTTCACATTCCGGAAGAACGCCGTCAGATACTGCTCATTGACGAGTTCACCGTCCTGCGCCCGGCATTCGATGAGGATGGTGATGGTCGAGCCATTGTCCTTCCCCTCGTAGCCGATGGCCTTGGCTCGCGATATCAGCCGGTCGCCGGGCCTGATCGGCCGGTGGAAGTGAAAGTCCTGCTCGCCGTGCACGACTCGGCCGAAGATATTCATCGGCACGACTTCCAGCACCGGCATCATCATGGCTTCGAAGACCGGGACGATGGCGAAGATCGGCGCTGCCACTTCGCCTTTCAGATGCGCTTCGATGGGATCGTTGGTGGCGGCAGCGTATTCGGCCAGCCGTTCACCGGTGACCTCGAAGGGCTCCTCATCGCTCCAGGCATTCAGGCCCGATGCGGTGAATTCGACTGCGGTACCCGTCATCTCGCCTTGTCCTCTCACTGGCTTGCCGCCGTCGCCAGCGCGTCGAGCGCGGTGAGGGTCTTGTCCAGCTGGTTCAGGCCGTCCTTCTCGACCGCCTTGCCGAGTGCGCCCTTGATGAGCGCGCCCTCGAAGTCACCGGAGACGGCGAACCTGCTGCCGGCACCCTCGGGCTGGATGTCGAAGGCGAACTGCACCTTCACCCCCGCCATGCCGGTTCCGCTGAGTACCAGCCGATTCGGGGTGTCGACGCTCTCCACCACCCATTCGATCTTGTTCGCCATACCGAGCATGAGGATCTTGGCGACCAGCTTGGAGCCCGGCGCCAGCGCGGCGGGCGGCTCCTCCAGCCAGCGCTCGTGAATGGAGAACCACCGGTCCCAGGTCTGCGGATCGGAGACGACGGCCCACAGGGCGTCCGGGCCGGCGGTCAGGTCCCTGCTGGCTTCGATATGTCCCATGAGAGGCGCTCCTCGTCGAGTCTTGTTGCGATGTAGGGTGTTTCAGCGGTCGGCGCGCTGATAGGCGGTGACGACCGCCGCGCCACCCAGGCCGATATTGTGCTGTAGCGCGGCGGTGACATTGCCGACCTGCCGCTTGCCGGCGGCGCCGCGCAGTTGCCAGGTGAGTTCACTGCACTGCGCCAAACCTGTTGCGCCCAAAGGATGTCCCTTGGAGATGAGTCCACCGGAGGGGTTCACCACCCACTTGCCGCCATAGGTGGTCTGCCCTTCGTCGATGAGCTGACCGGCGTGACCCTCCTCGCACAGTCCCAGGGCCTCGTACAGCAGTAGTTCATTGACGGAGAAGCAGTCGTGCAATTCGATGACCTGGAAGTCCTCGGGACCAAGTCCCGCCTGGGCGTAAACCTTCTCTGCCGCTTGCACATTCATGTCGTAGCCGATGAGGTTCTCGGCGCTGCCGTCGAAGGTGGATCGGAAATCGGTGGTCATCGCCTGGCCGACGATCTCCACCGCCTGCGCCGCCAGATCGTGTCGCTCCACGAATTCCGCACTGGCGAGAATCGCCGCGCCGGAGCCGTCCGAGGTGGGCGAGCACTGCAATTTGGTGAGCGGGTCGTAGATCATTCGCGAGGCCAGGATGTCTTCCAGGGAGTATTCCTCCTGGAACTGCGCGTACGGATTGTTCACCGAGTGCTTGTGGTTCTTGTACCCGATCTTGGCGAAGTGCTCGATGGTGGTGCCGTACTTCTGCATATGTTCGCGTCCGGCCGCGCCGAACATCCACGGGGCCACCGGGAACAGCACTTCGGAGATCTCGGCCAGGGCCAGCACATGCTTGGCCATCGGCTGCTCGCGGTCGTCGTAGCTGGAGCCGAGTGAGCCGGGCTGCATCTTCTCGAAGCCCAGGGCCAGGGTGCAGTCCGCGAGGCCGCCCCGAATCGCCTGTGCCGCAAGGTAAAGCGCGGTGGATCCGGTGGAGCAGTTGTTGTTGACGTTCACCACCGGGATGCCGGTCATGCCGAGTTCGTAGACGGCGCGCTGTCCGGAGGTGGATTCGCCGTACACGTACCCGACGTACGCCTGCTCGATCTCGCGGTAGTCGAGGCCGGCGTCTTCCAGGGCCTTGGTGCCCGATTCGCGTGCCATATCCGGGTAGTCCCAGTTGCTGCCGTCTTCGTTCTTGCGTCGCCCCGGCTTTTCGAACTTCGTCATACCGACGCCGACGACGTAGACCTTGTTCGCCATCGAACTCCTCACATCGGGCCGCCCGCCTCCCGGCCGGTTGAAACAAACATACAAAGCTGTATGTAAGTCAGCAAGGGGGCGGCGCGAATCGAGCGCCGAAAGCCCAAGATCAGCAGTCCAAGCGCGGGATGTGGAACATACAGCAGAGCTGGTGAAAGTCGCCGCGATCACTCGGCGATATGCAGATCCGGCACAGTCGATTCCGCTGCCAAGCGCAGTTGCGCGGAGGCGCGCACCCAGCGTCGATGCCCGCGATCGGGATCGGGGGAGATGAAGTTCGCGACCAGGATGCCGCGCAGCGTATCCATGGCGGTGTACGCGAAGTCGCGAACACTCTTGCGCTGCATCTCATTCGGCACCAGCTGCGCCACCGCCAGCAGCACGGCGTTATTGACGAACGGCTCGACCTTCTCCATCTCGGCCGCGAGCACCGGATCGGTGCGACTGGCCACCCACAGCTCGATGGCCGCGATCAACAGCGGGCCCTGATGCAGCTCCCACATGAATTCCAGCATGTCGCCGAGGGGATCGTCACCGGCCCGCACGCGCGTGATCTCCCGCATGGCGGCCTCGGTGCGGCGCTGCGCGAGATGACTGATGGCCGCCACCACCAGATCGGTCTTGGATCCGAAATGGTGCACCTGCGCACCCCTGGTGACTCCGGCCCGCTCCGCGACGCGCGGAGTGGTGGTGCCGGCGTACCCGAATTCGACGAGACAGTCGATGGTGGCGTCCAGCAGTCGAATCCGGGTCTCGGTGCTGCGCTGCTCCTGGGTGCGACGCGGCGGTTTCGAGACGGCGGACCTGGTCATACGACGGATATTACACTTACATACACCCGTGTATGTTCGCGGCCGGATTGCGAGCCGGAGCTACTGCGACGAGTTGTACGAGCACGCGTCGCAGTACCAGCCCGAATCGCTGTTGGTGCAGTCCATCAGTCGGATCTTGGGATTCCCGACCGTCTGCTGACACTTGGTCGCACAGCTGCCGAGATCGGGACCGCAGCTCACCGGGTCGGCATTGGCCACGGCGGCGGTCGGAATGGCAAGGGTGAGAAGCAAACCGGCAGCAAAACCGGCGAAGCGGGACTTGGTCACGACGGGTCCTTTCGTACCTGAGCTTCGTCCGGATGGACGAGCACACGCGATCGGCCGATCATGAATCAGCGTAACTCCGAGTTTGCTGTCGACGTGCAATTGCCACTGTCGCGGTGAAGAGCAGGGTGCCGAGCACCGCCAGGCCCGCACCCACCACCGCAGGCGCGGTATAGCCGAGTCCCGCGGCGATGACGACTCCACCGAGCCACGCGCCCGCGGCGTTGGCGATATTCAAGGCCGCGTGATTGAGCGCCGCCGCCAGGGTTTGCGCATCATGCGCCACATCCATCAACCGGGTCTGCAAACCCGGTGCGAGCGCCGCACCCGAGGCGCCGATGAAGAACGCCCCGATCGCCGCGGTGAACGGATTGTGCGCCGCCGCAACGAAAGCCGCGAGAATCACCACCATGGCGAGCAGTGCCGCGAAGATCGCCTTGTCCACCCCGCGATCGGCCAGCACACCACCGACGATATTGCCCGCCACCATGCCCAGCCCGAACAGCATGAGCACGATCGGCACCAGGCCGACACTCATTCCGGCCACATCGGTGAGGGTGGTGGTGATGTACGTGTACACCGCGAACATGCCACCGAATCCGACCGCGCCGACCACCAGCGTGAGCAGCACCTGCGAGCGGCGCAGTGCGCCCAACTCGGTGCGCGGATCGGTCAGGCGAATACCGTGCAGCTCCGGCACGAACTTGAAAATGGCCGCCACCGTGGCCAATCCGATGATTGCCACCACCACGAAGGCATCCCGCCAGCCCAGATGCTGACCCAGCCAAGTAGCTCCGGGAACGCCGACAACATTGGCGGCGCTCAATCCGAGCATAACCGCGGCAACCGCCTTGGCCCGCTGCCCCACCGGCGCGAGCGAAGCCGCCGCCAGCGAAGCGACACCGAAATACGCGCCGTGCGGCAGACCCGAGACGAACCGGGCGGCGGTCAGAGTGGCGAAGGTCGGCGCGATCACGCTGGCCGCGTTACCGACCGTGAACGCCACCATCAAAGCGATCAGCAACCGCTTGCGCCCCACCCGCGCCGCCATGGCCGCGATCACCGGCGCGCCCACCACCACACCCAATGCGTAAGCCGAAACAATATGCCCCGCAACAGGTTCGGACACATTCATATCGTCGGCAATATTCGGCAACAACCCCATGGTCACGAACTCGGTCGTCCCGATCCCGAACCCACCCAGCGCCAGCGCCAGAATCGCCGCCACCGGCCACCGCCGTTCGGCGACCACCGAGCCCACCCCATCGGCTGCCTCGACAGCCACATCCACGCCCGGTACAGAGTTCGCCATGAAATTGCGCAACACCCCCGACCCACTCCCCCATCCCCATTTCACGGTGACTCCCCTCACCCACGCCCGCGAGCGTGCACTGGTGGCGGAGATTACGGCGAATCACCGCCACAGGTGCACTGCGGGCGAAGGGGTTCAGACGGGGAAGCTCCCGCGAATAGCGCCCTCCGGGTCATACCGCCGCTTGATCGACCGCAGCCGCACGACGGTGTCCGGTGTGAAGGCGTCGGCCGCGGAGTCACCGCCATCCAGATAGGTCAACGGCTTCCGCCCCGACACATGCGAATGCAGCGCCGAAACGACCGCCTGCTGCCGCTCCGCGACCACGGCGGCATGCTCGGGCGTCGGTACCGGACCGAGCATGGACAGCAGATAGGGCTCGCGAATACCGCCCGCGGCTCCGGCATCCACAGGCGGCCGATGCAACGCACCGCCGAGATGCCGGACCTGGACCAGCGCGAGCGGACTCACCGAACGTTGCGGGGCGGCGACATTCAGCAGGACATCGGTGACATGGCTGGAGAAATCGGTGAGGAGTTCGCCTCGAACACGAGCCGGACTGGGATTGGTGGGTTCCATGCAGATACCGCCGAGCTCGGTGGCATCCAGCGGACGCCGATTGTCCATCACCACCCCCGCGATCGCCTCGAACCAGCGCAGCGGAGCCGTAACCTCCCCTGCCGCAACCACATCCACCGCGATCATGGCCTTCCCGCGCAGCACCTCCGGCACCTGCGGAAACGGCGGGAACTGCATCAGCGTCACCCAAATGCTCAGTCCCTCAGCGGCTTCGAGGGCGGCCTCGCGATACGCCGCGAGCACGGTCTCGGCCCGATCGGCCGGCCACATCATCCGCCCGCCGTACAGTGCACCGTGTTCGAAGAGATCGAACTCCAGTGCCGTCACCACCGCGAAATCGCCGCCACCACCCCGTAGCGCCCAGAACAGCTCCGGATCGGTCTCGGCTGTCACCAGCATGTGAGTCCCGTCCGCGACGACACACTCCACCGCCCGCACCGCATTCGCCGCGAATCCCCTACTGCGAGCGAACCATCCGATCCCACCCCCGAGCGTGTACCCCGCAATCCCGACAACGGGTGAACTCCCCACCGCCCCCACCAACCCGTGCGGCGCGGTCCGCTCCGACAACGCCCCCCACTGCGTCCCCGCCCCCACTCGAGCCGATCGCCGTCGCGCATCCACCTCGATCCCGTCGAGCGCAACGGTTTTCACCAATACGGTCCCCTCCGCGGCCTCCGAAGCCCCATGCCCCGTAGCCTGCGCGGTCACCGCCACCCCGACCTTGGCCGCATACTCCACCACAGCCGCCACATCCCCGGCGTCGGCAACCTCGACCACAGCCGAAACCCGCTGCTCCACAGCCGAATTCCACGGCACCCGAGCCCCCTCGAACCCCTCCTCCCCCACCGCGAGCACCCGCCCCCGAACCACCCGCCGTAAATCACTCCCGATACCCGACACATCTCCTCCTTCACCACAGGCCGGGCACAGCCTCTCGCACCCCCTATGACTGTTTCGTGACCGCGGCGGAACCGGCCCGGAAAACAGTTCGGGCACCCGCTCCGCCGGAGAGTGGCGAGGGCAGGTGCCCGGAATGTAGGTGGCGAATCGATGGTCTCGGCCGGGACGATCGGTCCCGGCCGCCATCGGTTCGCGAGTTTCGGACGCCGGAGCGTCCTGGGCGCCGAAACGCCCTGGACTCAGCGCAGGGTGCGGGCCAGGTTGGCGTCGAGCACGCCGAGGAATTCCTCGGTGGTGAGGTAGCCCTGGTCGCCGCCCACGAGGAGGGCGAGGTCCTTGGTCATCTGGCCGTCTTCGACGGTCTTGATGACGACATCCTCGAGGGTCTGGGCGAAGCCGATGACCTCGGGGGTGTTGTCCAGCTTGCCGCGGTGCGCCAGGCCACGGGTCCACGCGAAGATCGAGGCGATCGGGTTGGTGGAGGTGGGCTTGCCCTGCTGGTACTGGCGGTAGTGGCGGGTGACCGTGCCGTGCGCGGCTTCGGCCTCACAGGTGCGGCCGTCCGGGGTGAGCAGGACCGAGGTCATCAGGCCGAGCGAGCCGAAGCCCTGCGCGACGGTGTCGGACTGCACATCGCCGTCGTAGTTCTTGCAGGCCCAGACGTAACCGCCCTCCCACTTCAGAGCGGAGGCGACCATATCGTCGATGAGACGGTGCTCGTAGGTCAGACCGGCGGCGTCGAATTCCTTCTTGAATTCGGTCTGGTACACCTCTTCGAAGGTGTCCTTGAACATGCCGTCGTACGCCTTGAGGATGGTGTTCTTCGTGGAGAGGTACACCGGGTAGTTCTGCTGCAGGCCGTAATTCAGCGAGGCACGCGCGAAATCGCGGATGGAATCCTGGAAGTTGTACATACCCATGATCACGCCGCCGTCTTCGGGCATGCGGACGACCTCGTGCTGGATCGGCTCGGAGCCGTCCTCCGGCGTGAAGGTCAGGGTGACGGTGCCGGCCTGATGCACCTTGAAATCGGTGGCGCGGTACTGATCGCCGAAAGCGTGACGGCCGATGATGATCGGCTTGGTCCAGCCCGGAACCAGTCGCGGAACATTCGAGATGATGATCGGCGCGCGGAAGATGGTGCCGCCCAAGATATTGCGGATGGTGCCGTTCGGCGACCGCCACATCTTCTTGAGATCGAATTCCTGCACCCGGGCCTCGTCCGGAGTGATGGTCGCGCACTTGACGCCGACGCCGTGCTTCTTGATGGCGTTGGCGGCGTCGACGGTGACCTGATCATCGGTCTTGTCGCGGTATTCGATGCCGAGGTCGTAGTACTCGAGGTTCACATCGAGGTACGGGTTGATCAATTTTTCTTTGATGAACTGCCAGATGATCCGGGTCATCTCGTCGCCATCGAGTTCGACGACAGTCCCTTCAACCTTGATCTTGGACATGGACTTCGTGTCCTCCTAGGAAGGTGGTGCTCCCATTGCACGGCCAGGTGAGCACGCTTGTGAGCGGGAACCCCGGCTGTATCAACAAACAACGTATATGCCCGGCGTTTCCTGCGGGACCTCTGGTACCAGGTCCGCGCCGTCCGTGGCGCCAAACAAGACGAGCGTACTGCTGCTATGTACCTCACCGCACGGGCAGCCCCCGCTGTGCGGGACCCCGCCTTCAATTACTCACAAGTAGTTCCCGGGTGATCCACGACATGCCGCACCCCCGCCGCGCATGGCACGACGGGGGTGCGGATCGGACAAATCAGACTCCGACGTGCACGTGCTCGCCACCTTCGAGCAGATTCTCCGGCTTATCGCGAATCATGAACGCGATGATCGGAATCGTCAGCAGGAAGAAACCGGCACCCGCGTAGAACGCGACGTCGTAACCGTGGATCGAGGCCCGCGCCACCAAACTGTCGACGGTCGGGTTACCGCGGGCATACCGTTCGGTCGCCTGCACCGACAGCGTCATCAGCAATGCCGTGCCGATGGAACCACCGACCTGCTGAGCCGCGTTCAGCAGCGCACTGGCCACCCCGGAATCCTTCTCGTCGACCTGATGCAGCGCGGTCGCCTGCATGGCCACGAACAACCCACCCATACCGAGCGAGATGAGCAGCATCGCGGGCAGCACATGAGCGGAGTAACTGTCCCCGAGCGAGAGCTGAGCCAGGTACAGCAGACCACCCGTGCCCAGCACCGCACCGGCCAGCATGATCGGCCGCGGCCCGATCCTCGGCAGCAGCGTGCTGGCGATACCGGCCGAGATGACAATGCCGATCGGGAACGGCAGGAACGCCGTGCCCGCCTTCAGCGCCGAGTACCCGAGCGTGATCTGCATGTAGAAGCTCAGATTCAGGAACATGGCGAACATGGCGATCGGGGTGATGAGCGCGACCAGGAACGAGCCGCCCCGGTTGATCTCACCCGGAATACGCAGTGGCAGTAGCGGATTCGCCGAACGCTGCTCGATGACGACGAAGGCGGTCAGCAGCACCACACCCACGATGAGCAGTGACAGCGTGCTGGCCGCGGCCCAGCCGTCATCGGCCGCGCGGCTGAACCCGTAGACCACCGAGACCAAGCCGAGCGTCGCGGTGATCGCACCGGGCAGGTCGTAGCCGCCGGTGCGCGGGGCCGGAGTGTCCTTGACGACGAACGCCATCGCACCCGCGAACGCCAGCAATGCGATGGGAGTGTTCACCAGCAGGCACCAGCGCCAGCTGGCGTATTCGGTGAGCGCACCGCCGACGATCAGGCCGATGGCCGCGCCACCCGCCGAGACACCCGCGAACACACCGAACGCGCGCGCCCGCTCCTTGGCCTCGGTGAAGGTGACCGACACCAGCGACAGTGCCGCCGGGGCCAGCAGTGCGCCGAACGCGCCCTGTAAACCGCGGCCCGCGAACAGCTCCGCGGTGTTCTGTGCGAGACCGGCCAGTGCGGAGGCCGCGGCGAAGCCGATCAGGCCGATCAGGAAGATGCGGCGGCGGCCGAGGTAGTCGGCCAGCCGTCCGCCGAGCAGTAGTAGCCCGCCGAAGATGAGCGTGTACGCGGTCAGCACCCATTGCCGGTTGCCGTCGCTGATGCCCAGGTCCTGTTGGGCGAAGGGCAGGGAAATGGTGACGATGGTGGCGTCGAGTACCACCATCAGCTGGGCCATGGCGATCACGCCCAGCGCCAGCCAGCGCTTGGAAGCGCTTGCCGGACTTGATGTTTCATTGGGCGCGAGTTTCGCCGTCCCAGTGGTCATGCCGTCTCCTCGGGGAGTGGTTCGAACAGCCCGTTCCATCGTGACACTCCCGGACATTTGACGTCAAGAGAAAAATGTCGCAGCCAGACAGTTGGCCGTTAACGTCACAATCGAACAGTGCGGCTATACAATGGCGGTATGTCCGAGTCGTCGATGCACGCCGATCTGCTGGAGCGCCACCGTCCCGGCCTGCGCGAACGCAAGAAGCAGCAGACCCGCACCCGGATCATCGATGTGGCGCTGCGACTCTGCGACGCCCAGGGCTTCGACGCCACCACCGTCGAGCAGATCGCCGACGCGGCCGATGTCTCACCGCGCACCATCAACCGGTACTTCGACAGCAAAGAGGCGATCGTCATCGCCCCCATCGAAGAGGTGGGCATCGCACTGGCGGAACAGCTACGCGCACAACCGATTACCGGCAACGAACTGCAGGCGCTGCTCAATGGATTCACCGCCTTCGTCGAACAGGTCATCGAGAGCGACCATCCGGTGCCGTTCCGCTGGTTCCAGCAGATGCAGCGCATCACCCAGAGCAGCCCGACGGTCCGCGCGCAGAGCCTGCAGACCGCGGACGGCAAAACCCGCGCCATGACAACCGTGCTCGCCGAACGCCTGCGCACCGACCCGAATTCCATGCAGGTCCAGGTGATCGCGACCACCTGGCACGCCATCGCGCGCATCGGCATGGAGTGCGACTTCGACGGCAACTCCACACTCCCGGACTGCTCCACCCCCGTCTCGGGCCGCGACCTCATCAAGAATGTCGAGGCGGCCTTCGAAGAGTTCACACGCAGTTGTGCCCTCCCCGTGGCAACGGCTGTTGCGCCGCCCCGTTAGAATCTCCGCCAAGGTCAAGAGCATCAGCGCAAAGCCCCGGCTCGCTGATCGGCAACCCTCCAGCAGCGGCGGGGTGCTCCGGGTGAGGACCAGGCGCTCGAAGGCCGAGCGCAAGCGCACTGTAGGAGGACCCGAGATGTGTTGTTGTCGAAGCCAATTCGCCTTCCGATAACGTCCACCTCCGCCGCTCAGGCGATCTGCATTCCTGGAGCACGACATGAGTGACTCGACCGCGTCCATCGACCCCGCCAACTGGTCCTTCGAGACCAGGCAGGTCCATGCCGGCCAAGCCCCCGACGCCACCACCGGCGCGCGCGCACTGCCGATCTACCAGACCACCTCGTACGCCTTCCGCGATACCGATCACGCCGCCGCGCTCTTCGGACTCGCCGAACCGGGCAATATCTACACCCGCATCATGAACCCCACCCAGGACGTGGTGGAGCAGCGTATCGCCGCCCTGGAGGGTGGTGTGGCCGCACTGCTGCTGGCCTCCGGGCAGGCCGCGGAGACCTACGCGATCCTGAATCTCGCGGAGGCGGGCGATCACATCGTCTCCAGTCCGCATCTGTACGGCGGCACCTACAACCTCTTCCACTACTCGCTGCCCAAGCTGGGTATCGAGGTCAGCTTCGTGGAGGATCCGGACGATCTGGCGCAGTGGGAAGCGGCCGTGCGGCCCAATACCAAAGCGTTCTACGGCGAAACCGTCGCGAATCCGAGCAGCTCCATTCTGGATATCCCGGGCGTCGCAGGTGTCGCGCACGCGGCGGGTGTGCCGCTGATCGTGGACAACACCGTTGCCACGCCCTATCTGATCCAGCCGCTGCGGCACGGTGCGGACATCGTGGTGCACTCCGCGACCAAGTACCTCGGCGGACACGGTTCGGCCGTCGCCGGCGCGATCGTGGACGGCGGCACCTTCGACTGGACCGTCACCGATGCCGACGGCACGCCACGGTTCCCGGGCTTCACCACCGCCGATCCCAGCTACCACGGCGTGGTCTTCGCCGAACTGGGCGCACCGGCGTTCGCGTTGAAGGCACGGGTACAGCTGCTGCGCGATCTGGGTGCGGCGGTCGCGCCGTTCAATGCCTTCCTGATCGCGCAGGGCATCGAGACGCTGAGCCTGCGGGTGGAGCGGCACGTGTCCAACGCGCAGGCCGTGGCGGAGTTCCTCACCCAGCAGCCGGGCATCGAGAAGGTCTACTACGCCGGGCTTTCCGATTCCCCCTGGTTCGAGCGCGGCAAACAACTGGCACCCAAGGGCGTCGGCGCGATCGTCTCCTTCGAATTGGCGGGCGGCGTCGACGCGGGCAAGAAGTTCGTGGACGCGCTGGTACTGCACAGCCATGTCGCTAACATCGGGGATGTGCGTTCGCTCGTGATCCACCCTGCCTCCACCACCCACTCCCAGCTGACACCCGCGGAGCAGCTCGCCTCCGGCGTCACCCCTGGTCTGGTGCGGTTGGCCGTGGGTATCGAGGGAATCGACGACATCCTGGCGGACCTGCGCGCCGGCCTGACGGCGGCCGCAAATTGACCGCGAATACCGAATCCGGCACGACCGTTCCGACGGCGGCGGCACTACTACCGCCGCCGGACGGGACGCTCGGCAGCATTGCCATCGGGGATGTGCTGCTGGAGAGCGGCATTGTCATTCCCGATGTGACGCTGGCCGTGCAACGCTGGGGCGAACTATCCGCGAACGCCGACAATGTGGTGTTGGTGGAGCATGCGCTGACCGGTGACTCGCATGTGATCGGCCCAGCCGATGTGCATCACGACTCCCCCGGCTGGTGGGACGGGACGATCGGCCCGGGCAAGCCCGTCGACACCCGGGAATGGTGTGTCATCGCGGTGAACGTGCTCGGCGGCTGTAAGGGCAGCACCGGGCCGTCCTCCTTGGCGCCGGATGGAAAGCCTTGGGGCGGAAGGTTTCCCGAGTACACCATTCGCGATCAGGTGACCGCGGAGGCGCAGTTCTTCGATCGGCTCGGCATCGACCGGCTGGCCGCGATCGTCGGCGGATCCATGGGCGGTATGCGGGTCCTGGAGTGGATGATCGACTATCCCGAACGCGTCGGGGCGGCACTGGTGCTCGCGGCCAGTGCTCGCGCCACGGCCGATCAGATCGGCCAGCAAACCACCCAGATCGCCATTATCAAAGCCGATCCGGACTGGCAGGGCGGCAACTACTACGGCACCGGGCGCGCCCCGATGACCGGTATGGGTCTGGCCCGCCGCATGGCGCACCTGACCTACCGCGCCGAGGCCGAACTCGACCACCGTTTCGAGAACCACGCCCAGGGTGACGAAAACCCTTGGGCGGGTGGACGTTACGCGGTGCAGAGTTATCTGGAGTATCAGGCCGACAAGCTCATCGCGCGCTTCGATCCGGCCACCTACGTGCTGCTCACCGAGGCACTGAACCGGTACGACGTGGGCCGCGGGCGCGGCGGCATCGCGGCGGCGCTGGCCGGCACCCCGGTGCCGGTCGTGGTCGGCGGCGTGGACTCCGATCGGCTGTATCCGCTGCGTAATCAGCAGGAACTGGCCGATCTGCTGCCCGGCTGCAAGGGCCTGGAGATCGTGCATTCGCGGGACGGCCACGACGGCTTCCTGACCGAGACCGAAGCGGTCGGCAAGCTCATGGCCGAGACCATGGAATTGGCGCGCGCGGCGCGCCGCTGATCGATCCTGGATGCCCGCGGTGCAATGACCGCGGGCGCTCCATGAGTCACGCCTGTTTCGTATGAATTATCTTGACGCACTGCCGGTTTCGCGACGATGACACCTCGGTAACCGACACGCCGATGTCGTGACTGAAACGGCGCCGCACCGTAAGGTATGCAACATGACAGCAGCCTTCGATGACATGGATCTGCGCGATCTGGTCGCGTTGCTCTCCGATGAGGAACAACACGAATTACGCCCCGCCGTGCTGCGCGTTTTACACCGCCTACCCGACCAGGAAATCCTTCGCCGCGAACTCGGCCGCCGCCTCACCACCGCCTGACATCGGCTAGGTGACGCCCAGGCTGTTGATGGTCGCCGCCAGCACGATGATCACACTTCCCATCACCGTCAACCACCCCACGTCGAAGGGCTTGCTTCGCACCGCGAGCAAGCCCACCCTCCCCGTCGGCAACAGCAACCGGAACGCCGCCGCCAGCAATGCGGCCCCGCCGAAGAAGAACGTCCCGCGCCGCCACCGATCCCACGCCAGGAACACCACCGCCACCACCAATACGGCACCGATCAGCACCATCGGCAAATTGTCACGCACGGACTGACCGAACCGGCTGGTGGTACCCGAAGGGGCGGCATGGGCTGGACTCACGCCCCAGAGCTTAACCGGCCCGGCTCTCCCACAGGCCCTCGCTGCGACCCGATCCGCGCGGGCTGCGAACAATACGGTTGTCGTCCTCTGCAATGCTGGTGGGCGTGTTCCATTTGGTGTTCTTCTCCCCGCGCATCCCGCCCAATACCGGCAACGCCATCCGGCTGGCCGCCGGCACCGGCTGCGCGCTGCACCTGATCGAACCCCTCGGCTTCGACCTGTCCGAGCCCAAACTACGCCGGGCCGGATTGGACTACCACGACCTGGCCTCGGTCACCGTGCACGAAAACCTCAGCGCCGCATGGGAATCCATCAACCCCACCCGCGTCTTCGCCTTCACCGCCACCGCCACGACCCGCAACACCGACATCGCCTACCGCGACGGCGATGTCCTACTCTTCGGCCCCGAACCCACCGGCCTCCCCGACGAGGTCCTCACCGACCCCCGCATCACCGACCAACTCCGCATCCCCATGCTCCCCGGCCGCCGCTCCATGAACCTCTCCAACGCCGCCGCCGTCGCGGTCTACGAAGCTTGGCGGCAGCAAGGTTTCCCGGGCGCGGTGTAGTGACAGGCGGCCGCACGAGCGGCCCGCCAGCAGCCAAGGTGCGCGACAATAGGGACTAAACCGTCCTAGCTGCGAAAAACCCGGAGGGCTGCGGATATGCCGAATTATCCTGACGACGTGGCGATTCCGTATGCGCAACCCGAACTTCCCGAATACATGACCTGGGAGGAGCTCGAGCAGCTTCCCGAGGAGATCGCGGAACAGATCGAACTATGGGACGGCCGGGTTGTCTGGGTGCGGCGTGGACCTGCCGAGCACCAAACATTTTCAAATCTGCTGTGGAGCGGATTACGCAGGTGCGCGAGAGAGGCTTCGACACACCAGCCCGAACACTGTTGGCGCGCCACGACGGAGACCAACGTCTTTCTGCGCCCTACCGGTAAGTCGGACTTCCTCACGCCCGACTTTCTGGTTCACCGCTGCCTCGAATCCCCGTACCAGGAGGTGCGCGCCACCGATGCGGTCCTGGTCGGCGAAGTCCTCTCCCCCTCCAACACCTCGTCCGATATGGAAGCGAAGAAGAGCCGCTACGCGAACGCCGGAATCCCTTGGTACTGGGAGGTATCCCTGGCAGAGGAAGCCAGTGCGATCGCCAGAGTGCGGGCGTTCGGTCTTCAGGCCGAGCCGGGGGAGTTACCCGCAGGTGTCCACCCGCTTTGGACAGCCAACTACCTGGCCATCGGGGAGTGGACACACGCCGACGCCGATGGCATCGAGTTCGACCACCCCTTCCCGATCCACATCCCATGGGACGAACTCGAATTCTGAGCTGTATCAGTCGGCGATCTCGAAGCGTTTGAAGCGGGAAGTGGCGCCGGCGGTGAGGGTTATCGCGGACTTGGGGACGCCGAGGTGGGTGGCGAGGAGTTCTATGGCGGCCTTGTTGGCTTTGCCTTCTACCGCGGGGGCGCGGACGTAGAGCTGGAGGGTGCCGTCTTCGAGGGTTTCCACGAGGGGGCCCTTTTTGCTGTTGGGTTTGATGGTGGCCCTGATTACGGTGGGCACGGTTGACTCCTCTCGAATCCGCTGTCGATGGATTGTCTCGTGGGTCAGCGGAAGTCGCGGGAGCGGCCCTCTATGCGGAGGTTCATGCGCTGAAGGTGGTCGGCTACCACGGTGACCGCGCCTTCGGCGTTTTGGACTCGGCCTCGGATGAGCAGGGCGGGGGCGGATTGGGCCAGGCGGCGGTAGCGGGCCCAGAGGCCCACGGAGCAGACCACATTCACCATGCCGGTCTCATCTTCCAAGTTGAGGAAGGTGACACCGCCGGCGGTGGCGGGGCGCTGCCGGTGGGTTACCGCGCCGCCCACCAGAACCCTTGTGCCATCGCGGATTCCGAGTAGGTGGGAGGCGGGGATTACACCCAGGGCATCGAGTTGGGGGCGGAGGAATTCGGTGGGGTAGCTCCCCGGGGAGACACCGGTGGCCCAGACGTCGGCGGCAGCCAGCTCGAGGGCGCTCATACCGGGGAGGGCAGGGGCTTGCACGGCCGCACCTATGCCGGGGAGGCGGTCGGGGCGTTCGCCCGCGGCGGCTCCGGCCGCCCAGAGGGCTTCGCGGCGGGTGCCGCCGAGACTGTCCAGCGCACCCGCCGTGGCCAGCGATTCCGCTTGCGGCACAGTCAATTCCACGCGGCCGGTGAGATCTAGGAAGGACGCGTAGGGACCGGCGGTGCGGGCCTCGACGATCTTCTCGGCCAGCTCCGTGCCGATACTGCGGACCGCGCCCAGGCCGAGCCGGATCTGCATACCCTCCGCCTCCAGGGTCGCCTCCGCCAGACTGTGGTTGATATCCGGGCCGTGCACCACCACCCCGTGCCGCCGGGCATCGGCCACCAGCGATTGCGGGGAGTAGAAACCCATCGGCTGGGCGCGCAGCAGACCCGCGCAGAACGCCGCCGGATGATGCAGTTTGAACCAGGAGGAGTAGAACACCAGGGAGGCGAAACTCTGCGAATGACTCTCCGGGAAGCCGAAATTCGAGAAGGCGTACACCTTCTCGTAGATGCGGTCGGCGATATCGCCGGTAATGCCGTGCAGCTCGCGCATGCCGTCGTAGAAGCGTTCACGTAGCCGCTCCATCTTCTCCGGGGAGCGTTTGGAGCCCATGGCGCGGCGCAGTTGATCGGCCTCGGCGGCGGTGAAACCGGCGATATCCACGGCCATCTGCATGAGCTGCTCCTGGAACAGCGGGATACCGAGGGTGCGTTCGAGCGAATTCTGTAGTGCCGGATGGTCGTAGGTGACCCGCTCCCGCCTATTTCGGCGACGGATATAGGGGTGCACCGAGCCGCCCTGAATGGGTCCGGGGCGAATCAGCGCCACCTCCACCACCAGGTCGTAGAAGTTGCGCGGCTTCAAACGCGGCAGGGTCGCCATCTGCGCGCGGGATTCGACCTGGAAGACGCCGACCGAGTCGGCGCGGCACAGCATGTCGTATACGGCGGATTCGGTCAGATCCAGGCGATGCAATTCGACGACCTCGTCCTTGTGCTCGCGCACCAGGTCGATCATGTAGTGCAGCGCCGACAGCATGCCGAGGCCGAGCAGGTCGAATTTCACCAAACCGGCTGCGGCACAGTCGTCTTTATCCCATTGCAGGACGCTGCGGCCGGGCATGCGCGCCCACTCCGTCGGGCAGACATCGGCGATGGGGCGATCACAGATCACCATGCCGCCCGAGTGAATGCCCAAATGCCTTGGCAGGCCCTCCAATTCACCGGCCAGCCCGAGCACGTCGGCCGGTATCTCGGTGTGCTCCTCCTTGGCGACGCCGGTCCAGCGGCTCACCTGTTTACTCCACGCGTCCTGTTGACCGGGCGAAAACCCCAGTGCGCGTGCGGCATCGCGCACCGCGGAGCGACCGCGATAGGTGATCACATTGGCGACCTGCGCGGCATACTCACGCCCGTACTTGGTGTAGACGTGCTGGATCGCCTCCTCTCGCCGATCCGATTCGATATCCACATCGATATCGGGCGGGCCGTCCCGCACCGGCGAGAGAAAGCGCTCGAACAGCAGTTTATTGGCGACCGGATCCACATTGGTGATGCCGATGGCGTAGCAGACAGCCGAGTTGGCGGCCGAACCCCGCCCCTGACACAGGATGTCATTGGTGTGGCAGAAGCTGACAATATCGTGCACGACCAGGAAGTAGCCCGGAAACTTCAGTCGGCCGATCACTTCCAGCTCATGTTCGAGCTGTTGATACGCCTTCGGATTACCCGCGCGCGAACCGTAGCGACGACCCGCACCCCGCATGGTGAGCTCGCGCAGCCAGGAGTTCTCGTCATGCCCGTCGGGCACATCGAACGGCGGTAGCTGCGGCGCGATCAACCGCAGATCGAAGGCGCATTCCCGCGCCAGCGCAGCAGCATTCGCGACCGCTCGCGGATGCGCTGCGAACAATCGGGCCATCTCCGCACCGGAGCGCAGGTGCGCGCCACCGGTCGGGGGGAGCCAGCCCGCCATCTCGTCCAGGCTGGACCGGGCACGAATGGCGGCCAGCGCCATGGCTCGCCGCCGCTGCGGTGGTGCGGCGAAATGCGCTCCGGTGGTTGCCAATACGGGCAGGCCGACCCGATCCGCGAGCGCGATGAGCCGGGCGTTGCGCTCATCGTCCTCCGGAATCCCGTGATGGGTGAGCTCCACACTCACATGCTCGCGCCCGAACCGCTCGATCAACTCTCGCAGCGCGGCTTCACCGGCGGCATCCCCCTGCGTAAGCGCTTGCCGCACAGTCCCTTTCCGGCATCCGGTGAGCACATGCCAGTGCCCGCCCGCCGCCTCGGTGAGCCGATCCAGGTCGTACCGCAGGATCCCCTTCTCCCCCGCCGCCATATGCGCCGCCGCCATCTCCCGCGACAACCGCCGATACCCCTCCTGCCCGCGCGCCAGGATCAGTAGGTGCGGCCCGACGGGATCCGGCGCACCGGTGCGCGGCGCGGAATCGGACCACGTGCCATCGCCGAAAGTGCTCGCACCCTTGCTATTTCGGCTACCGGAAGCCCCAGCGGCGCCGCTCTCGCCACCCCCGCCTTTTCGCGCCGGGCCGCCCCGTCGCCCCGTTGCCTCGGCGGTCGCCTCGACAGCAGGGGCGGATTCCCCGCGCCGGCCGCGTCCCCGCACGCCTCGCGGTGCCAGGTGCGCGCTCGCGCGGGCGGCGGTGCCGAGGGATAGCTCGGCGCCGAAGACCGTGGGCATACCCCATTCGCGGGCGGCTTCGGCGAAGCGCACCACGCCGTAGAAACCATCGTGGTCGGTGAGGGCGAGGGCTTCGAGGCCGAGGCGGACGGCCTCCTCGACCAGTTCTTCGGGTGGGGACGCGCCGTCGAGGAAGCTGTAGGCGGAGTGGGTGTGCAGTTCCGCGTAGGGGACCTTGGGGCCCGCGGCGCGGGTGAGGGGTACGGCCTCGTATTTCTCACGTTTGCGGGACCAGGCGGGGCTGTCGCCGCCGTCGCCGTCGATATGCCGGGCGGGATCGGGGCGGCCGGAGAGCACGCGCTCCAGTTCCGCCCAGGTCGGCGGAGCGTTATGCCAGCCCACAGCCCCTCCTCCACCTCTATCAACACAGCGCATCGAACATACATTCGATCTCTGGTGGCAGTATAGGAGACCCAACCGAACGGTCTGTACAAGGTCGCCCCGATGCGTCCCGGACATTCCCCGCCCACTCCTGGCACCGGAACTTACTTAGGAGTAAGTTCTAGGCAATTCGATCTGCAAGGGAGCAGTGATGACCGATACCTCGGGTTACCTGGCCCGTCGGCGCGCCAGCCGCGACCTGACCGGCAAGCACATTGTCATTACCGGCGCGTCCTCCGGCATCGGCCGCTCGGCCGCCGTGGCCGTCGCCGAGAAGGGCGCGATCGTGCTCCTACTCGCCCGCCGCGGCGACGAACTCGCCGACGTGGTCGAGGAGATCGAGGCCGCCGGCGGCGAAGCACACGGCTACCAGTGCGATATCACCGACGCCGACTCGGTGGACGCCGTGATCACGCTCATCCTGTCCCAGCACGGACACATCGACATGCTGGTCAACAATGCGGGCCGCTCCATCCGCCGCGCCGTGCACCGCTCCACCGATCGCATGCACGACTTCGAACGGACCATGGCGGTCAACTACTTCGGCGCGGTGCGCATGACCCTGGCCCTGCTGCCGCAGATGCGCGAACGCAAATTCGGGCACATCGTGAATATCTCCAGCGCGGGCGTACAGGTGGCCACCCCGCGTTTCGCCGCCTACCTGGCCAGCAAGGCCGCCCTCGATATGTTCGCCGAGGTGACCGCGGCCGAAATGCGCACCGACAACATCACTTTCACCACCATCCACATGCCGCTGGTGCGTACCCCCATGATCACTCCGAGCGGCGATCAGGGCACCTCCACCCAGTCGCCGGAGTGGGCGGCGGCGACCATTGTGCGTGCGCTCAGCGAACGCCCGCGCCGCATCGATGTGCCGCTGGGCACGCTCGCCGAGTACGGCACCCTCATCGCGCCCGGTATCAAGGAGCGCGTGCTGCACCGGTACTACCGTGCCATTCCGGATTCGCCTGCGGCCAAAGGCGAGACGGTCGTCGAACCGGAGACCGAGGCGGTGGAGATCGTGGTGCCGCAACGCCGTCGGCGCAGCACGCCACCCGCCCTGCGGGTCACCGGGACGGCGCTGCGCCGAGCCGCGCGACTGGTACCCGGCACGCACTGGTAAACCCCCGGCAACTCGTTAACTCCGGATCGATTCCACGGCAACACCTTCCCGCCGACCGAGCGCGGAAGGTGTTGCCGTCGGCGCATTTCCGCGCGCACGGAGCAGAAGTACCCGCTACCGTCACGATTGAAAACACGTTGGTTTCTGTTTAATCGAAGGTGGGGGCAACTCACGTGACGCACGAAGTGGTCGAGAAAGTCCAGGCACTACTGCCCGAGCTGCGCGAGCGCGCACAGGACACCGAGGACCGGGGCCAGGTCTCCGAAGCAAGCATCAAGGCGCTACAGGACACCGGATTCTTCAAGCTCATGCAGCCGACCCAGTGGGGCGGGTACGCGGCCGAGCCGGTCGTGCTGTACGACTGCGTCCGCATACTCTCGAGCGCCTGCTCCTCCACCGGTTGGGTGGCCAGCATCGTGGGGGTGCACAACTGGCATCTGGCACTCTTCGATCAGCAAGCGCAGCAGGATGTTTGGGGCGAGGACACCAACGTACGAATCAGCTCCTCGTACGCACCGATGGGCTCGGGCACCAAAGTGGACGGCGGCTATATCGTCAAGGGCTCCTGGGCCTTCTCCTCCGGCAGCGCACACGCCGACTGGGCCTTCGTCGGCGGTCTGGTCATGATCGACGGCAATCCCGCCGATTTCGGCACCTTCCTCATTCCGCGCGCCGAGTACCGCATCGACGAGACCTGGAATGTGATCGGACTCTCCGGCACCGGCTCCAACACCATCGTGGTGGAGGACGTGTTCGTCCCCGAACACCGATTCCTGTCCTTCCTCGTCATGAACGAATTCGCTTCTCCCGGAGCGGAAGTCAATACCGAACCGCTGTACCGCATGCCCTGGGGCACCATCATGCCCACCACCATCTCCGCCCCCGTCGTGGGTATGGCGCAGGGCGCGTACGCCGCCTTCGTCGAGCATCAGGGCAAGCGGGTGCGCGCCGCCTTCCTCGGCGAGAACGCCAAGGACGACCCGTTCATCAAGGTGCGCGTGGCCGAGGCCGCCAGCGATATCGACGCCGCCTGGCGCCAGCTCGCCGGCAACCTGCGGGCCGAATGGGAACTGGTCCTGGCCGGTCAGGACATCCCCATGGACCTGCGCATGGCCGCCCGCCGCGACCAGGTCCGCGCCACCCAGCGCTCGGTCGGCGCCATCGACCAGCTCTTCGCCGCCTCCGGCGCTACCGCCCTGGTCAAAGGCACTCCACTGCAACGCTTCTGGCGCGACGCGCACGCTGCCCGCGTTCACGCCACCAATGACGCCGAACGCGCCTACGTCATGTTCGGCGACCACACCTTCGGCCTCCCCGGAGCCCCCGGCATGGTGTGACCCGCGGCCACCCACCCCGGCGGCCGGTGCGACACTGGTGTGATGCCGGAGGCGAACGCCGAGGTCGAGGTATTGATCGTCGGGGGTGGGCCGGTCGGGCTCACCGCCCGGGCGCTACTGGAACGTTGGGGCGTCCGGACGCTGCTGGTCGAGAAGCATCGGGAGTTAGCGCCGTTTCCGCGATCGCGGCTGGTCAATGTGCGAACGATGGAGATCTATCGCGGGCTCGGCCTGGCCGCCGGGATGACCGCCCGGGCCTTCGCGCCGGAGTACGGGCGTATTCGGTTTCGCGACAGTATGCAGCACCCCGACTTCGCGAGTGCGGCGATGGTCGGGGTGCACGCACCGATCGCGGAGAGCCCGGAGATCGGGATCGTCACCTCACAGGATCGACTGGAGCCCGCGCTGCTGGATGCGGCGCGGGCTCCCATGCGATTCGGGGTCGAGCTCGTGGATCTGCGTGAAACCGGTGCGAGTGTCGAGGCGGTACTCGATGAACAGGGCGCACCGAGCACGGTGCGGGCGCGCTGGCTGATCGCCGCCGACGGGGCGAATTCCACTGTGCGGCAACGGCTCGGAATCGGCACCACCGGTCCGGGGGTGCTGGCGGATTTCACCACCGTCGTCTTCGATGCCGACCTCGATCGATGGTGTGCGGACCAGCCCGCCGGGGTCTACTTCACCATGAACGGGCTGTTCGGCCCGCTCTATCCCGACCACGGCTGGGCCTGGTTAGTGCGCACACCGGACGATACGGCGGGCAGCGATTGGCGTGCACACGTCGCGCGGGCACTCGGACCGGATCACGATATTTCGATCGAAGTATTGCGGGTGCAGCACTGGGCGATGAATGCGACTGTCGCCGAACGGTTTCGGGCGGGGCGCGTACTGCTGGCGGGTGATGCCGCACATGCCATGCCCATTATCGGCGGGCTCGGAATGAATACCGGTATCGCGGATGTACACAATCTCTGCTGGAAGCTGGCGGGCGTACTGCGGGGGTGGGCCGGGGCGGGACTGCTGGAAAGCTATGCGGCGGAACGGCTACCGGTGGCTCAGCGCACGCTCGGTCAGACGGTCGCCAATACCCAGCTCACCCTGCAGGTGCAGAGCAGGCGGCAGGAACAGACGCTGCTCGGTGCGGATCCGGGCATAGTCGAATTACCCTGGTCGGAGCAGTATTTCGCACAGCTCGGGCTGGTGCTCGGCGTCGTGTACCGCTCGGATGCGGTGCTGGACGACGGCAGCGCCGACGAATCAGCGGCCACCGGAACGGATTACATTCCCACACCGCTACCCGGTCACCGAATGCCACATCTCTGGCTCGCTCCCGAGCGCAGCACCCTCGACACACTCGGCGAATGGTTCACCCTGTTCACCCCGGACCCCGGCCGATGGCAGGCATCCACCGCCCCGTGGCCGCTGCGTCTCGAGCCACTCACCGGCGAGCACGCCGATGCCTGCGATCTCGGCGCGGACGGGGCATTACTCGTCCGGCCCGACGGTCATATCGCCGCCCGCTGGCATGACCGCCCGCCCGGCGACTCGACGCTGCACGACGCGCTCGCCGCGATCACGCGACCGTAGCCGAAGAATTCCGATCCGGAAAGCCAAATCATGCCCTTGATCTGCGCTTTCGAGGAAACTTCCATTGCCGTGGTACGGGGTCACTGAAGACGATGGGAACTGTCTTCGACGCTCTTCCAAAGATTTTGGAGTTTCCCATGATCAAGAATTTCACTCGACTGGCGATCGCCGCCTCGACCACCGCGGCGCTGGCGTTTCTCGCACCGTCGCAGGCGCACGCGGCTTCCAGCACGTGGGGCGCGATTTCACTCGGGAACAACGATCGGAACGTGGCGATCGCTGCCGGGTATTCGTCATGGCAGGCGGCAGCCAATGCCGCGAACAGCAAGTGCGGATACACCGACTGTGGATATGTCATCACTTGGACCAGCAGTCAATGCGGTGCGGCCGCAGTGGATTTCAACGGGCACTGGGGCTGGGCCGTGGAGGACACCCTGTCCTATGCCGAGCATGTCGCCATGGGGTGGGCCGGCCCCGGCTCAGCGGTTCAGGTCGCCGGGTGCGAGTCCATCCTCATCAGCTGAACGCACCCGGTCCGCGACCACCGCGGTGGCGGGTTTGGGTCCGGCTCCGCAGCTGGCCTGCCGGGGGGCGTAGGCGATGGTGCGGGCGGTGACGAGCCAGCGGCGGCCGTCGCGATGGGTGACGGTGGCCGCGCCCGCGTAGGTTGCGGGGTTTTTCGCGGTGGCACTGTCGATTTCGGTGGATTCGACGGTGAGGTCGTCGATCCGCACGGTCGCGGCGGGATCACCGGCGGCGGGCTGGACGGCGTCGGCCGTGTAGGTTTCGTCGCTGATCAGTTGGCGGACAGCGACTTCCGCGACCTGTTCGACGGGGGTGTAGCAGCTGCGGCCGCGGAGACCGGTGAGGGAGACCTCGCCGAGGTCGGCGGCGGCGACCATCTCGAGGGCCGAATCCGCTTCCAGGCGGCCATAAGTCAGGCCCGAGGGCAGTTGGATGACAGCGGGGGCGAAGCGGTGCCCGCCGGTGTGTGAGCATTCCCAGACTCGATCGGGGTATCGCTCGGCCAGGCTCGCGGCAATGGGGCGGCCGAGCAGGGCGCAGCATTGGTCGCGTTTACCGTGCGCGCACACCAGGATCAGCGGATCATCCACGCGCACACCGATTCCCGGTGCGGGACCGTTCAGCAGGTGCAGGTCCAGATCCAGCAGTTCCTTCAGATCGGTGATCTCGAACCGCTCACACCAGGACCCCTGCGGGCGGGAACTGGCGATGAGAACCGTTCGCACACCGGTGAATTCATTGCGTCCGGGCCGCCGGATGAGGGTCGGGCGCACATGCGCGGCCTTGGTGCGGGCGGCCAGATCCGCGGTGATCTCCGGACCCAGCACCTCGTCACCGATCACATCGCGACCCCACGCCCCGGGTTGTTCGATACACAGCCAGCCGGTGATGCGTGTAGCACTGCCCGGCAGCGGAACCTCCAGTGCGGCAGCCGAACACGACAGACCGTCGAATGTCATAGCGGCTGCCCGTCGGCGAGTTTGCGAATCAACTGCTCCAGTCGCCGGGCCCGCGTCTCCGGGCGCACGGCGCTGCCGAGGTGGTAGCCGACCGCGATCCGGGACTGCACGGGCAGGGTTTCGAAGAAGGCCGCCGCCTCCGGATGCTGTGCCAGTGCGGCGAGGAAGTCCTCGGGCAGATCGCGGCCGGAGGCGTTCTCCCAGCGGCCGTCCTGCTTGGCGCGGTCGATCTCGGCCTGCCCGGCCGGATGCATGAGACCCTGTGCGATCAGCTCGGCCACCAGGCCCTGATTACGCTGTGACCAGGGGCTGCTGCGGCGGCGCGGGGTGAATCCGACGAGATGGAACTCCTCGTCCAGCGGTCGTGCCTGCCCGTCGATCCAGCCGAAACACAGCGCCTGACGCAGTGCGGCGGCATGATCCAGCGAGAGATAACCGGAGCCCTTCTTGGCGAATTTCATCCATATACCGTCCACGGCGGCGTGATTGGCCGCCAGCCATTCCCGAAACGACTGCTCATCGGTGAAGAACAGGGTAGGACGCTCGAGTGCGGACACCGTCTAACTGTAGATTCCGCCCGAACCGCCGGTGTTCAGTGCCCGGAAAACGCAATTCGCCCGATTCGCCCGAGGCGATTCCTCAGTGCCCGAGGAACGGGAGAACCTCGGCCTCGAACTCGTGATACCGATCGCGGTGAATACTGTGCCCGCAGCCGAACGCCCGCACCGTGCACTCCGGCACAGCCGCCGCCAGCAACTCCAACTTGACCGGATCCACCATGCCGCCCGGCCCGCCACGCAGGAAAAGCAGCGGCGCGGTGATCTCACACAACCCCTCCCACCACTCCGGATACGGTTTGCGGAACTGCTCCAGCGCGGTACCGGTCATGGACCGGTCGAAGGCGAGCACCGCCCGCGGATGCCGCAGCAGACTGGTGGTGGCGTGCCACAGCTCCGGCACCGACGGCAACCGCCGCGTGAACGTCACCTGCTCATCCCCCGAGCGCAAGGGCAGCGGCTGCTCCTCGATCACCAATCGCCGCACCAACTCCGGCCGCTCCATCGCCGCCCACGACACCGCGTACCCGCCCAGTGAATGCCCGACCAGATCCACCCGTTCGAGCCCGAGCCGATCGCACAACCGCAGCACATCCGCCCCGAACTCGGGAAAACGATACGAACCGGTATGCGCACTGCGCCCATGCCCCCGCAGATCCGGAATGATCACCCGCCGCCCCTGCCGCACCAGCCGCGCCGCGAACCGATCCCAGGTATGCCCGTCCCCGCCCATACCGTGCACCAGCAGCACCGGCACCTCGGCCGATTCCCCCGCTCCGGAATCCCGGTAAGCGATCAGCACGTCCTCGAACGCCTCGCGCGCAACCGTCAACTCCACGATCAGCCAGCGTACGTACCCACTCCGGCCCCCGCCGCAGGTTGTGTGCATCGCCATAGCCGTCCGCCGCGAGACGTCCGGCCGCGCTTCGCCGTCCCTACCTCGTCACCCCGGCGGTCCTCCCACCTGGATTCATTGAGATATGTTGCGGCGCCACGGGTGTCGATCCCGGCCGAAAGCCTGCCGGGATGACGGGGCGCGTCCCGGCGCGGCGGGAGCGGATTCCACTGCTCGGTACGCGATCACTCGTAGAGGCCCTCGACGTGCCAGGTGCGGTCGTAGCCGAGTAGAAGCAGGGCGCGGTGGTCGGTGTTCAGCAGAACCTGGGCGCGGGCGGCGAAACCCTGCTGGTGGGTCCACCAGCGGTCGTCCAGGGGCCAGGGTCCGGCCCAGCCGTTCAGGGTCCAGGAGCGGCGGCCCCAGTGCAGGTGGACGGGGTCCGCGGTGAAGAGGCCGCGGTCGGTGACCCAGATGGGGGTGCCGTCGGCGGACTCCAGGCGGACCTCGGGGCGGGAGGCCCAGACCACGGTGGGGGCGGGCTCCGGGAGGCGGCCGGGCCAGGGCTGGGCCGGATCGGCGGCGGGGACCGGCTCCTCACCGAGCGGGACCAGGGTGACGCGTTCGGCGGGGCCGCGACCACCGCTGAGCACGCCCAGGCGCACGGCATCACCGCCCAGCAGGCCCTGTACCCGGACCAGGGCGCGGCGGGCGCGCTCCTCGTCCGCGCCGACACCGCCCCACAGGCCCAGTTGCAGCGCGGCCGCCGAGACCACCTCGATCGGCTCCAGCCGCAGCAGGGTGATCGGATCATTCGGGGTGTCATCCCATTCGACCGAATCCTCTTGCGCCCCAGCGAAATCCCGGCGAGCACGGCGGGCTCGGTCGAGGGAACGGCGGGTGAGCCAGCCGTCGAGTTGCCAGCGGACGCGGTCGGCGGTGCTGTCGGGGGTGAGGGGTTCGGCGCAGCGCCAGATACGAGAGAAGTGTTCGCCCGATTCGGTTTCCGCGTGGATCTCCAGGCGGGTACAGGCCACCGAGGCCGCGGCGAGCGATTCGTGTAGCCGGGTGGCGAGCAGGCGACCGGCGAAGGCCGCCGCGTCCACACGTTCTATCGGTGGGTCGCAACGGTATTCGACGGTGAGTTCGGGAGCGGGAGTCTGCGCGGAGGGCGGGCGCTCCGGTTCGGCGCGGGAACAGCGGTGCGCGGCAATGGCATCCGCGCCGAAGCGAGAGGACACCTCGGCCGGGGTCAGGGCGGCGAAATCACCGATCCGGCGTAAACCCAAGCGGTGCAGCAGATCCACCAGATCTGCGCGCTGCGGCGCGGCCAGCGCCGGCTCCACCGAAAGTTCCGAGACCGATAGCGGGGCAAGGAATTCCGCACCCTTACCGGTCAGCACAATGGTGGCGCGGCGGGCCGCCAGTACGGCGGTGGACATTTCGTCGGCAATGCCGATCTGACACTCCACGCCGACCGCCGACACCGCATCCACCAGCCGCTCCGCCGCGGTCTCCTCGGAGCCGAAGAACCGCGCCGCACCGCGCGCCGAGAGCACCAGCAGTCCGGGCCGCAGCACCTCCACCCCCGGCACCGTCGCATCCACCGCCGCCACCACCGGTTCGAACAGGCGCGCGTCCCGATCCGAATCCTCCTGGGCCACCAGCAGTTCCGGGCAGCGCCCCTGCGCCTCCCGCTTGGTCAGCCCGCGCCGGATACCCTCCGACCTCGCCATCGCCGAACACGCCACCACCCGATTCGCCGAGAGCACCGCCACCGGCCGCGTCACCGGCGCACCCGCCGCGGCGGCCGCGGCCATGGCGGGCCAATCCAGACACCACAGCGCCAATACCCGTCGCGTCTTCATTCCGGCACTGCGGCGCGCCCGATACCCGCACCGCCGCGCCGGTCAGGAGACAGCATGGCGGACAACGCCGACCGGTTCGGCCACACCGTGATTCGCGTCCACACCGTGCACCCACTCGACCCGGCCATTACTGGGGCAGAGCGCGAGATGCCCCTTGCGCGGCTGCGCGGAGCGGCCGTGCACCGAAACCTTCAGGCTGACCGTGCGCAACCGGCCGCAGCCGCGCCCCAAACCGGAGTACCCGGCGACCTGGGTGTCGATCCGCAGCACCGGACCCGCCCAGGAACCACCGGTCACCACCAGTGTCGACCCCTTACTCCGGGCCTTCGCGGTGAGCACCCGGGTGCGCGACATGGGCACCGAAGCGCCATTCAGGCCCAGCACAACCAAATCCATCCCATCCAGCAAAACCGAAGCAACCTCCAGCGGGTCGGAGCCCGGGTCGGCGATAATGGCCAGCCGGTCCAATCGCGCACCCATCTCCGCCACCGCCAGCAAGCCGAGCCGCGGCAATCCCACCACCGCCGCATACCCACCGGACCCCGTCACCGCGGCCAGCAAACCCGACAGCAGCGAACTCGCACCGCCATACATGACCACCGAACCTTTCACCAAACCGCCTTCGGGCAAAAGACTTTCGAGTGCGGCGGGCACCGGCAGCGCCTCCCGTCGCAGCGATTCGGCCGGCGCCCGCGTGTCTTCCCCAAGCCCGCGCGACGCCTCCTCCGACCGACCGTTGGACCCCGGTGGCGAACCCGTCGCCGAGGGTCGCGATACCACCGGTCTCCCCGCCGCCACCGGCCTCGATTCCACTTCGGGCAACCGCGATTCCGCTGTGGCCGAACGTGACTCGACCGAACGCGACTCCGTCGGCACCGGCCGCAAACCCGCCACGGGCAGCCGTGCGGTGGAGTCCGCACCCCGCGCGGGGATGGCCGCCATGCGTCGCCGTAACTCCGCGAGCTGAGCCTGTTTCCCCTCCGCCGCCGAACCCATCTATCGACCACCTCTCCCAACCGATGAGGGATATCAACGCCTGGAGCGCGCGGCTCCACCGCCCTGCGCCGGGGCTCGCGCCCCGACTTCGAAAGGGCATGAGCACGGCGAGACAGCACCTATCCAGCTACCTGACATAATCGCACATACGTTCGATCAATGCACAGTAGAACTCGAGCGCGGGCGTCCGTCAAGAGGCAGTGGCGCAAACCTCGAGCTTCGAAGCAGGCCAGTCAGGATGGTTTTCCGCTACCCTGCACCCGTGACCGAACGCGCCCGTCCCATCGTCGGCCCCGATTACCTCGTGGCCGGTCGCTACCGCCTGCAATCCAAGCTCGGCGGCGGTGGCATGGGTGCGGTATGGCTCGCGACCGACCGCCTGCTGCACCGCGATGTCGCCATCAAACAGGTGCTCACCACCGCCGGACTCAGCGAGGACGAGGCGCGGGAAGTGCGGCAGCGCATCATGCACGAGGGGCGGGTCGCGGCCAAGCTCTCACACGAGCACGCCATCGCCGTCTACGACGTGGTACTCGAAGCCGGTGAACCCTGGCTGGTGATGGAGTACCTGCCGTCTCGCAGTGTGGCCAAGGCACTTTCGCTGGCGAACGCGCTGCCGCCCATCGAGGTGGCGCAGATCGGCGCGCAGGTCGCCGACGCGCTCGCCACCGCGCACTCCGCGGGCATCGTGCACCGGGATATCAAGCCCGGCAATATTCTCATCGCCGATCGCGGTGACGAGGTCGGCAAGGTCAAGCTCAGCGACTTCGGTATCTCCAGCGGCGCGGGCGACGCCAGCGACGATCCCGGCGACGTCATCACCGGTACACCCGCCTATCTGCCGCCAGAAGTGGCACGCGGCACCCAGCCCAGCACCGCCAGCGACGTATTCTCGCTCGGCGCAACGATGTACACCGCCATCGAAGGCCAGCCGCCCTACGGCTTCCACGAGGACAGCGATGTGATCGTGGAACGCGCCGCCATGGCGCAGATCATTCCGCCGCAGCGCAGCGGACCGCTCACCGACGTACTGCTGCACATGATGGAGCCCGCACCACAGCGCCGCCCCACCATGGCCGAGGCGCGCAATGAAATCCTCACTGCCGCATTCGGTCCCGGCACCGCGCCCTATATTCTCGGCGCGCCCGTCCGCACCGACGACGGCACCATTCCGGCGTGGGCGGCCCGCAACTCCGCCGCCGGACTACGCAGCCCGCACTCCAGCCCACTCCCCCGCCCGCAGCGCGCCGATACCGCGGCGGCCGCTGCGCCGCAACCGAAGTCGAAAACCATCGACTTCGCCAAGCTCGGCCCCAACGCCGGCCCGCTCGCGGTGGCGATCGGCCTGCTCATCGGCCTGCTGATCATCATCGTCGTCCTGGTCGCGTTGTAATTCGCGAAGGCGACAACTGATTTCGCGCGATCGGGGTAACTCCCCGGGTACACCCGAAATCGGTTCGGCGCCCAACCGCCGGCACGCGTGCTCGGCGGTTAGCGGCACTCAGCCGCGCGCCGAAGTCCCGGAGAGACGGGACAGCTCAGTCGATACGACGGCGGTGCGCCCAGCGGGTCAGGGCATTTCGGTTGGACTGCTGGGTCTTTCGCAGCACGTTCGAGGCGTGGGTTTCCACCGTCTTCACCGAGATGAAGAGATTCTCGGCGATCTCGCGGTAGGTGTAGCCGCGCGCGAGTAGGCGCAGGACTTCCAATTCGCGCGGGGTCAGCGAATCGAGTTCGGGATCCAGGGGCGGCTCCGGCACCGGGGACTTACCGGTGAACGAGTCGAGGACGAAACCCGCCAGGCGCGGACTGAATACGGCGTCACCGCCCGATACCCGGCGAATGCCGTCCGCCAGTTCGGGTCCTGAAATCGTCTTGGTGACATAGCCGCGCGCACCCGCGCGAATCACCGCGATCACATCCTCGGCGGCATCGGAGACGCTCAGCGCCAAGCACACCGGCCCCGCCTCGATACCCTGCAGCACCGCGACCCCGCCACCGTCCGGCATATGCACATCGAGCAGCACCACATCCGGTGTGGTGGCCTTGATTCCGGCAATGGCCTCGGCCACCCCACCGGCCTCGCCGACCACCTCCATATCGGATTCGCGGCTCAGCTCCGCCCGCACCCCGGACCGGAACACCGCATGATCGTCGACCAGAAAGACCCGGACAGACACCAACATCTCCTCATTCGTCTCCAGCGTCGTGCTGCTCCTGCTGCACCACTATGCGCTCGTCCGCACCATCCTTGCGCGGCATGATGATTCGCACCTCGGTACCGCGCCCGGGAGTGGACAGGATCTCCACCTTGCCGCCGCGGCGTTCGATCCGCGCGCGAATGGAGCGCGTCAAACCCTGCCGATCGGATTCCACGGCATTCACATCGAAACCCTTACCGCGATCGCGCACGAACACACTCACCTGATGGGGTTCCACCTCGGCGAACAGGTCGATGGCCGGCACCTCGGCATGTTTGGCGGCATTCACCAGCGCCTCCCGCGACGCACCCAGCACCGCGGTGAAATGCTCCTTCGGCAGGCCGATTCCGCTGTCGTCCACATCCATGGAGACATCGCCGACGGTCACCGGCGTCACCTTCACCCCGTGCTGATCCTCCACCTCACCGGAGATGGTGCGCAGCGCCGCGGCCAGACTCGACTCGGCGGGTCCGGCGTCGTCGAACAGCCATTTGCGTAGCTCGCGTTCCTGACTGCGCGCCAACCGCACCACCTCGTGCGGATCCTCCGCCTGCCGCTGAATCAGGGCCAGGGTCTGCAGCACCGAATCGTGCAGGTGTGAGGCGATCTCCTCGCGCTCGTCATTGCGAATACGTGCCGCCCGTTCATCATTGAGCGCCCGCACCATACGCAGCCACAGCGGCACCGTGAGCAGTCCGGCCCCGATCAGCGTCACCGCCACCGCCAGCAGCGCCGAACCCATCGAGCTCCAATTGACGCGCGCCAGCACCACCACGCCCAGCCCGACCACGATCAGCGTGGCCCCGCCGACAATGCGCGCCCAGGTGACCACCGACGGTCGCGCGGGTAGCCCGATGACGGATCTCGGTCCGTCCGCGTCGAATTCGCGCCACACCAGCGCCGCGCCGATGGCGACCACGATGATCGGGCCGACCACATGCGCGGCCGTCCCACTGAACAACCACGACATACCCACGGACAGCGCCAAACCCAGCAGCACCAGACCGACCGCCTGCCGCCGCTCCGACGACGACGGCCGCACCTCGTCCGCACCGCCGGGCGTGAAGATCCACAGCATGCCGTAGGCGACCACCCCGGCCCCGAGTAGACCGGACAGCAGCATGAACGCGATGCGCACCTTGAGCACATCGATACCGAGATGATCGGCGACACCGCCCGCCACCCCGCCGACCACCCGGCCACCCGAGCGCCGCACCAGCTTCGGCGGCTGCGCCGCACCCCCCGCGTCGAGGGACCCACGCGCGGGATCGAGCGCCCCACGGGCAGGGTCGAACAGGGGTGCGGACGGATACATGCCTCGATACTGGCATGCGCCTCCGACAGCCGACATCAGGAAACACCCCGATTCCGGCCCTGAGACGACGGTTTGTCCGGTCCGGCAGGGAAAGCGGTGTCGAACTGCGCGGATATCGAACCGGTCGGTCGAGACGCGATATCGGCTCGAGATCGAACCTGTCCGGACCGGACGACCATTCGATGCATGCCCGCGCGTCGGCCGACCGGACCGGAGAACCCACGGAATCTCCCCTCACCTGCGGTTTCACCGGACCGGAAACGGAAAGGCGATCGGCTCGAACCCCCGTCACGTCCATACCTTTTCAACAGGGCCGCAAGGCCCGCCGGATCGATCAACAGTCCGGCACCGCGACCGCTATCGCAGCGGCGCACCAGGTTCGGGGAGGAACCAGCATGATCACCAAGACCGTTATCGCCGGCATGCTCACCGCGGTCGGACTCGTACTCGGGTCGGGGGACGCACAGGCCGCGGCACTGGCACCACACGAGAAGACCACCGTCGCACCGAACGGCATGTCGATCACCGTCGGACATCAGGACAACGCGGTCAATCCGGTCGCGCCGATGAACTTCATGCGGACCAGTCGGCAAGTGTATGTGGACAACACCTCCTACGGCCGCGTCGACGGCGGCACCGGCAAGATCCGCACCGGAGTCTTCGTCGCCTGCGCGGTCGACCTGGATGTGAAGTTCACCGTCTCGGCAAGTGCCGGTGTCGATCTCGACGCTTCGGCCGGCATCGGCATCGGCACAACCGGGGTGACGCCGAGCGCCAGCGTCGACATCTCACCGAAGATCGGCGGCAGCGTCGGCTTCACCCTGGCGATCACGCCCGGCAAGATCGCCGATATCAAGTTGGGCGAGAAACAGATCCCGCCCGGCGGCACCGGCTACATCGTCACCCGCGACTACCGCATCACCGCGGACGGCTGCGGCGGACCACTGACGGTACAGGCGTACACCATCATCGAGGCCACCTCATCCGAAGTCGACGCCGCGGATTGGGTCATGGGCGACCCGGTGGTGATGTGAAGTTCCCCCGGCTACATTTGCCAATTGTGGGCGGGGACAGCCTGATCCGGGAAGCCACCGGCCCGGTCGCCCTCATCGGCGACTGACCCTGCGCACAGCCGATTCACAGGCATCGCGCAGCACCCGTGGAGGTTGCCCCCCGATGATCATTGCTGGCTCGCGCGGCGGGTCGCCGGGTCGATGGGGAGAAGAATGCAACACATACGGGTGCTGGCCGCCGCGGTCGCGGCGGCCGGGTATGTGCTGGGCGCGGCGGGCGCGTCCGCCACCACTTACACACCGCATGAGAAAACCTATTCCACGCCACAAGGATTCGAGTTCACGGTAGGGAATCAGGATCAGGATGTGCGGGCGGTGCCGCCTATGAACGGGATGCCTACCAATCGGGAAGTGTTCTTGGACAACACTTCCTACGGGAAGGTCGCGGCGGGCGGTAAGGGGCATGTGAAGGCCGGGTATTACGTGGCCTGTCAGGTCGATGTGGATGCCAAGCTGCATATCGATCCGGAGCTCGATCCCAATCCGACCGTCACCGCGCATGCCGGGGTCGGGTTGGACGGACCGCAGGCCGGGGTCGACCTGTCGCTGGGGCCGGCGATCTACGGCGGGGTCGGCCTGGACATCTATCTGGCTCCCGGCAAGATCGCCGATGTGACGGCCGGAGAGAAGGATCTGCCCGGTGATGGCAGCCTCGCCTACCTGATGAACAATGACTTTCATCTCAATGTCACCGGCTGCGGTGGGCAACTCACCCTGCGGCCGTACACGATCATCACCGCCAACTCCGATGGCGACAGCGGCAGTGGCGCGGTCTATGGCGACCTGATCGTGCTCTGACCATTTCCCGTCCCTGACAGGCAAGTTCAGGCGCATATTCAGGGTGTTCCCCGATGCGCCCGGAGTGGGCTCGCAACCACCATGGAAGCCATGACGAGAACGAGCGACTGGTCCAGGGGCACCGGGCGTGCCGGCTTCGCGGAACAGATTCAGGACATGTGGCAGACGCGGCCGCTGCGGCTGCCCCAGCATGGGCCGATCGCGGGTGTCGCCGCCGGATTCGGGCGGCGCTACAACGTGGACCCGGTGCTGGTGCGGGTCGCGTTCGTGGTGTCGGCGCTGTTCGGCGGGGCTGGGATCGTGCTCTATCTGCTCGGCTGGCTGCTGCTGAATCAGGCGGGTGATCAGTCCTCGGCAGCGGAGTCGCTGTTCGGGAAGGGACAGAGCTCGCAGACCTCGTCCAAGACCATCGTGCTCCTGGTGGCGCTGGGGATCGCCGTGAGCACGATGGGCCCCGTCGGCGTCGGACTCGGCGGATCCGGCGTGGTGAGCTTCGGGCTCATGCTGGCCGGATGGTGGCTGCTGCATCAACGGCAACCCGAACCGCCGCTCGGCTATCTGGAACAGACGGCGGGCGAGGCCGTCCTCGGGGGCTTCCCCGTCGCCAACTCGCCGTTCTGGACCGGATATCCCGGCACCACAGCACCTTTCGAAGGCTACGGGCCATACACCAAACTCCCCGACAGCTACATTCCGGACCCGAACATGCAGCAGGCGGCCGAAGCTCCCACAGAAGTCCTTGCCACCCAGGATATTCCGGCACCGCAAAACACCGAAACAGTAGTGCTGCGCAAGGCTGGCACGGATTCCGCGCTGGAAGAGGCAGCGCAACAGGATATTCCGCAGGAGACCGCCGATAATGACACCGTCATGTTCGGCAAGCACCCCACCGGCGCGACCACCGAATCCGATTCGGAACCGACCCCCGGCCCGGTCGCACCGGAGCAGGCCCCGGCGACAGCTACCGAAGAGCCTGTCCTGCATCACATTCCACCGGCCTCCGAGCGCCCGTCCTTCGCCTACGGCCCCGCGCCGATCTCCCCCGACTTCGGCCCCACCCCGCCTGGCTGGGATCCTCTGGCCGTGGCACCACTGGCCTGGGATCTGCCCGAACCCATTCCCGCACAAGCGAACCCGGTCACCATCGACACGGAGCGTAAACCGCGTTCACGACTGACACCGGTGATAATCGGTCTGTCCATCCTGGCGGCAGCGGCGGCCGGCTCGGCGGCGGCCGCGGGCGTCGAATGGATGACACCCAGCCGGATCGGCGCGGCCGCACTGGCCGTCCTCGCCCTCGGTCTGATCATCGGCGCGTTCCTGCGCCGCGGCTACGGCCTCATGGTGCTGCTCGCCCCGCTGGCCGGATTCGTCATCCTGTCCTCGCTCATCGGCCCGATCCAATTCGATCAGGGCGCCATGGGTGATCGCAGTTGGAGCGCCGCCGCGGGCACCGAACTACTGCCCGAATATCACGTCTCCATGGGCTCGGCGACCCTCGATCTGAGCAAACTGTCCCTCACCGAGGATCACGCCACCACGGTGTCGGTGCGCCTCGGCGATGCCCGGGTGATCCTGCCGCCGAACCTGCGGGTGAACACCACCTGCACTGTGCGCCTGGGTGATTCGAATTGTGTGAGCGGAATGTCCGGCCCCGCAACGGGTCCGGTCCTGAATCTGACCGTCGATGTACAGATGGGCAATGCGGAGGTGCAGCGTGGCTGAGCAGAAGAATCGTCGTCCCTCGTTCTCGCTCCTGCTGGCGGGCCTGCTCGGACTGGGCGTGAGCATCTGGGCCTTCATCGGCCCCACCTCCTGGCCGGTCTCCGAGGGCCTGTCCCTCGGCTGGATTGTGGTCATCGCCGCGATCGTTGTCGGAATCGTGCTTGTGCTCTCCCCCAGGAAGAACAGAGACTAGCCCCGGCGCTGCCCCACCCTCGCCGGGGCAGCGCACCGCCTTCGAGGACTGCCCTCCGAGAAGGCCGAAGGCCCCCTCGCCGACACGGCGAGGGGGCCTTCGTATGTCCGGGGAGTCAGCCACTCACTCCCATTCGATGGTGCCCGGCGGCTTGCTCGTCACGTCGAGGACTACGCGGTTGACGTCCGGCACCTCATTGGTGATGCGGGTGGAGATGCGTTCCAGGACCTCGTAGGGCAGGCGGGTCCAGTCGGCGGTCATGGCGTCCTCGCTGGAGACCGGGCGCAGCACGATCGGATGACCGTAGGTGCGGCCGTCGCCCTGCACGCCGACGCTGCGGACGTCCGCGAGCAGTACGACCGGGCACTGCCAGATCTGCTTGTCCAGTCCGGCGGCCGTAAGTTCTTCGCGCGCAATGGCATCGGCCTGACGGAGCAGGTCGAGCCGGTCCTGGGTCACCTCGCCGATAATGCGGATGGCCAGACCCGGACCCGGGAAGGGCTGGCGCGCAACGATTTCCTCGGGCAGGCCGAGCTCGCGGCCGACGGCGCGGACCTCGTCCTTGAACAGCAGGCGCAGCGGCTCGACCAGATCGAACTCCAGATCGTCCGGCAGGCCGCCGACATTGTGGTGGCTCTTGATATTCGCGGTGCCAGTGCCGCCACCGGACTCGACCACGTCCGGGTACAGCGTGCCCTGCACGAGGTACTCGACCTTGGTCTCACCCTGCTCGCCGACCACCTCGGAGACGGCGTCCTCGAACGACCGGATGAACTCCCGGCCGATGATCTTGCGCTTCTCCTCCGGATCGGTGACGCCCTTCAGCTCACCCAGGAACTTGTCCACCGCGTCCACGGTGACCAGCTTGGCCCCGGTCGCGGCGACGAAATCACGCTGCACCTGCTCGCGCTCACCCGCACGCAACAGACCGTGATCGACGAACACACAGGTCAGCTTGTCGCCGATGGCGCGCTGCACCAGCGCCGCCGCGACAGCGGAATCGACGCCACCGGACAGACCGCAGATGGCATGCCCGTCACCGACCTGCTCACGCACCTGATTGATCAGCGCCTCAGCGATATTGGAGGCCGTCCACGCGGCGGGAATCCCGGCGACCTCATGCAGGAAGCGGCTCAGAATCTGCTGCCCGTGCGGCGAATGCAGCACCTCCGGGTGGTACTGGACACCGGCGAGGCGACGCTCCAGATTCTCGAACGCCGCGACCGGCGCACCCGCGGAAGTACCGGTGACCTCGAAACCCTCGGGGGCGTCGGTGACCGCGTCACCGTGGCTCATCCACACCGGCTGCCGGGTCGGCAGACCGCCGTGCAGCACACCACCGTCCACACTCAACTCGGTCCGCCCGTACTCCCGGGTTCCGGTGTGCGCGACGGTACCGCCGAGCGCCTGCGCCATGGCCTGGAAGCCGTAGCAGATACCGAATACCGGCACATCGAGATCGAACAGCCGCGGATCCAATTGCGGCGCGCCCTCGGCGTACACGCTGGACGGGCCACCGGACAGAATCACCGCGAGCGGGTTCTTCTCCGCGATCTCCTCGACGGTGGCGGTATGCGGCACCACCTCGGAGTACACGCTCGCCTCGCGCACCCGGCGCGCGATCAACTGCGCGTACTGCGCGCCGAAGTCGACAACAAGGACTGGTCGCTGGGTATCTGCCACCGGCCCAGTCTAAAGAGCGACACAGGACACACTGGACCCGCCCGGCCCGAGATCAGTTGTCACCTTTGGAACGCAAGGGTCTTCGGCCCCCAGCCGGTCGGGCAGTCCGGCCCGAGGGCGGCGGGCCGGGAGTGTCGGCGCGCACCAGAGGCTACAAACCAAATGTTTTTGTCAGAGGTTCTGGCTATCGTGTAACTCGTGCCATTCGCCCGTGCGATCGATGCCGAGATCCACTACGAAGACAGCGGGGGCGAGGGGCCGGTACTGCTATTGGGGCACGAATTCCTCATGGACAGAACAATGTTCACGTCGCAGCAGGCGGCGTTGACGCCGCAGCTCCGGTTGGTCACATGGGATGCCCGGGGGCACGGCGACACTCGTGATGAGGGGCTGCCGTTCACGTACTGGACCTGCGCCCGCGACGCGCTCTCCGTGCTGGATCAGTTAGGCGTGGAAAAGGCTGCGCTGGGCGGGATTTCGCAGGGCGGGTTCATCGCGCTGCGCACCGCACTGCTGGCTCCCGAACGCGTATCGGCGCTGGTGCTACTGAGCACCGAGGCGCACGAACCCACCGCGGCCGAACTCGGCAATGCCCGCAGATTCCTGGACAAATGGCAGGAGGACGGCTCCCGTCCGGCGCTGGCCGACCACCTCGCGCATTCGCTCATCGGCGATGACGAATGGCACCGATCGGTTTGGATGCGGCACTGGCTGACTCGCGATCCACACGCCACCGAGATCGCCGCCGGCGCCCTACTGAGCCGTGATTCGATCCTGGACCGACTAACCGAAATCACCTGCCCCACACTGGTTATCCACCCCACCCGCTGCGGTATCCCCCGCGCGCACGCCCGTGAACTGGCAGACCGTCTCCCCGATGCCCGCTACCTCGAAATAGAGGGCGCCCGCCAAACCGTCAGCATGACCCACCCGGTATCGGTCAACAACGCCATCCGAGACTTCCTCCGCGAAACCGTCATCCCCCGCGCGGTCACCTCGCCACGCGTACGCACCGGCGAGATCCCGGTCTATCGCAAACCTGAACAGTAGAAACAGGATTCGGCCGCACAAACGACTCCGTCCCCCGTTCACACACCGCGAGGCAGGTGATCAGGGGACGAAAGTCCTTGTCTTCGTTCGAGAAAGCGCCGACCGATCTCGTTCCGGTCGGGGTAACTCCCCGGGTACCCCCGAAATCGGTTGGGCACCAAACGCAACCACGCGTCCCCAACGACCTACGGCACCCGAGCCGGGCGCGAAAGTCCCGGAGAGGCAAGACAGCTCAAGCCCGGATATTCAAGCCGACCTTCTGGAATTCCTTGAGGTCCGAGTAACCGGTCTTCGCCATCGCACGGCGCAGGCCGCCAACGAGATTCAGCGAACCGAACGGGTCGTTGGACGGGCCGTCCAGGACCTGGGCGAGCGGGACGCGCTCCTCGTCGATGGCGTAGGGCAGCAACGCACCACGCGGCACCGAGGGGTGCGCGGCGGCCGACGGCCAGTACCAGCCGGCGCCGGGAGCCTCCTGCGCCAGGGACAGCGGCACGCCGAGCATGACCGCGTCCGCACCGCAGGCGATGGCCTTGGCGATATGACCGGAGCTCAGCGTCTCGCCGTCGGCGATGACATGCACGTACCGGCCACCGGTCTCGTCCAGGTAATCGCGGCGCGCGGCGGCGGCATCGGCGATGGCGGTCGCCATCGGAACCCGAATGCCCAGTACCTCATTGGTGGTGGTCGCGCCCTGCAGCGAGCCGTAACCGACGATCACACCGGCGGCACCGGTGCGCATCAGGTGCAGTGCGGTGCGGTGATCGCTCACGCCACCGGCCACCACGGGCACATCCAATTCGGCGATGAAGGTCTTGAGGTTCAACGGCTCACCATCGCCGACATGCTCGGCTGAGATGATGGTGCCGTGCACGACCAGCAGGTCGATTCCGGCCTGCACCAGGCCCGGGGTGAGTGCCCGCGCGTTCTGCGGGCTGACCCGCACCGCGGTGGTCACACCGGCGGCGCGCACCTCGGCGACCGCGGCGGCGAGCAATTCGGGCTGCATCGGCGCGGCGTGCAACTGCTGCAGCAGCTGGACCGCGGCCTCGGTGCCCTCCTTCTCGGCGACCTCGGCGAGCTGGGAGATCTTGGCCTCGACATCGGCGTGCCGAGCCCACAGGCCCTCACCGTTGATCACACCGAGCCCACCGGCCTTGCCGAGCTCGATGGCGAAGCGCGGCGACACCAGCGCGTCGGTCGGATGCGCCAGGAACGGGATCTCGAACCGGTAGGCGTCGAGCTGCCATGCCACGGACACCTGCTTGGACGACCGCGTCCGCCGGGACGGCACGATGTCGATATCGTCCAGCTCATAGGTGCGACGGGCGGTCCGGCCCATGCCGATCTCGACCATATCGCGCATGACAGTTCAATCCTCTCTGTGGCCTGAAGTGCCGCCCGGGTGGCGGCATGGTTCGCGGCCCGCACGAAACGCGCGGGCCGCGAACGAATCTCAGGCGCGGGTTGTGTAGTTCGGAGCCTCGACGGTCATGGTGATGTCGTGCGGGTGCGACTCCTTCAGACCCGCCGCCGTGATCTGGACGAACTGCGCCGCCTGCAGATCCGGAATGGTCTGCGCGCCGGTGTAACCCATGGCCGCGCGGACGCCACCCACCAGCTGGTGGATCACCTGGTCCAGCGGACCACGGAACGGCACCCGGCCCTCGATGCCCTCGGGCACCAGCTTCTTCTCGGACAGCACATCGTCCTGGAAGTAGCGGTCCTTGGAGTACGACTTGGCCTCACCACGACTCTGCATGGCGCCGAGCGAACCCATACCGCGGTAGCTCTTGAACTGCTTGCCGCCCACCAGAATCAGCTCACCCGGGGACTCGGCGGTACCCGCCAGCAGTGAACCCAGCATGACGGTCGACGCGCCCGCGGCGATCGCCTTGGCGATATCACCGGAGTACTGCACGCCGCCATCGGCGATGACCGGCACACCGTGCGGCTTGCACGCGGCGGTCGCCTCGAGAATCGCGGTGATCTGCGGCGCACCGACACCCGCGACCACGCGAGTCGTACAGATGGAACCGGGACCGACACCGACCTTGACCGCGTCCACGCCCGCCTCGACCAGCGCCAGCGCGCCCGCGCGAGTGGCGACATTGCCGCCGATGATCTGCACCCGGTCGCCGACCTCGGCCTTGACCTTGGCGACCATCTGCAGCACGCCCGCCTGATGCCCGTGCGCGGTATCCACGACCAGCACATCGACGCCGACATCGGCCAGGGTCATGGCACGCGCCCAGGCGTCCTCACCGACACCGACCGCGGCACCGACGAGCAGTCGCCCGTCGCGGTCCTTGGTGGCATTCGGGTACTGCTCGGTCTTGACGAAGTCCTTGACGGTGATCAGCCCGCGCAGCTTGCCATTGCCGTCCACGATGGGCAGCTTCTCCACCTTGTGGCGGCGCAGCAGACCCAGCGCGGCCTCGGCGGTCACACCCTCCCGAGCGGTGATCAGCGGCGCCTTGGTCATGATCTCGGCGACCGAAACGTTCTGATCCACCTCGAACCGCATATCGCGATTGGTGATGATGCCGACCAGCTGGCCCGCCTCGTCCACCACCGGCAGCCCGGAGATGCGGTAGCGCGCGCACATGGCGTCGACCTCGCCGAGCGTGTCGGTGGGGCGACAGGTCACCGGATCGGTCACCATGCCCGCCTCGGACCGCTTGACGGTCTCGGCCTGAGCCGCCTGCGCGGCCACCGACAGATTGCGGTGCAGCACGCCCATACCGCCCGCACGCGCCATGGCGATGGCCATCCGCGCTTCGGTGACGGTGTCCATGGCGGAGCTCACCAGCGGCGTGCGCAGTGAGATATCTCGCGTGAGACGACTCGAGGTGTCGACCGCGCTCGGAATCAGATCCGAGGCGGCCGGCAACAGCAGCACATCATCGAAGGTGAGGCCGAGCATTGCGACCTTGTTCGGATCGTCGCCACCCGTATGAGGGCGGCCGGCGTTTCGTTCGCCCGTAACGGGACTGCTCATCGGATCGACCCCTCCTGGAGCTCGGCACAGTCCCCCGGCCCGGATCCCGGCGGACGACTGGATGAATGACAATGCCGGCGTTCACCACCCGGCCTTTGGTCAACCATGGTATCGGTCCCCCAATCTGCGCCTCACTTGCCTCCGCTCCGCTCCGGCTGTTCGCGGCCCCCGAAGCCCCATTTCTTCCCTCCCTCCGCTCCTCCGCTGCGCTCCCCCGCTCCACTCGGTCCAGAAATGGGGCGGGCCGCGAACTAGGGCGCTTTGGTCATGTGTCGCATGCCACTCCTCGGCAGCGCCGCAAAGTAGGGGCAAATACTCAACAGCGCTGGCGCAGACACCCACTTTCTGCGTACCGTGGGACTGTGCGTGACCATCTACCACCTGGCTTGCCGCCGGATCCATTCGCCGGAGATCCCTCCGACCCGTCGGCCGCGCTCGATGCCATCGAGCCGGGGGAACCGCTGGATCCTCACGAGCGCCTAGCGGTCGAGGAGGATCTCGCCGACCTCGCGGTATATGAGGCGTTGCTGGCCCACCGCGGAATCCGCGGACTCGTGGTCAGCTGCGAGGACTGCCGACAGGACCATTACCACGATTGGGATATGTTGCGCGCCAACCTCCTCCAGCTATTGGTGGATGGCACGGTGCGCCCCCATGAGCCCGCCTACGACCCGACCCCCGAGGCGTACGTCACCTGGGATTACTGTCGCGGTTATGCCGATGCCTCGATGAACGAGGCGCTACACGGCGACGGGTTCGACGGGTTCGACATCTAGAACCGAAAAAGCGGGCCCGCGTTCATCGAACGCGGGCCCGCTTTTCGTACGAAGAATCAGACAACAGCTGGAATGAAAAGCCGGCACCAAGTGGGGTCGGCTGTTTATTTATACCTGTGGTAGCTCGTCCCGGCGCACCCGGTAATCACTTGGGCCCTCCTGGCAGCGGCACCGACGGAATCGTCAGCGTCGGGACAACCGGATTCGCGCTCGGCACCACCGGGATGGTCTTCTCCACCGGAGGCTGGGTGACCGGCTGCTGGCCACCCGCCGGAGCCGTGGTGAGCGGAGCCCCGGTCGGAGGCTCCGCGATGGTCGTCGGTCCGGCGCTCGGAATCGTCGCGGGCTGCGACGGTTCCACGGTGCCCGGCTGCGACGGCACGGTGCTGGGCAAGGAGTTCGGCAGGGTGGTCGGTCCGCCGGTAATCGGCCCGGTACCGGGTTCGGTGGTGTCCAGACCGCGCGGATCATAGGACGGCGCGGTGCTGCCGCCATTCGTGCCGGGCACGGTGGTGGGCGCCACCGTGGCACCCGGACCGGTCGTCCCCTGCGGCTGCCCGGTGACCGGCACTGGGACCGGCGGTGCCGGCATCAGCGAGGTGGCCAGATCGGGAGCGACCTTCGCCAGCGAGGTGAGCACCTGCTGCCAGCGATCCTGCAGATCGTCCTTCTTGCCGTTGTCGTTGACCTGATCGACATTCGCCGACGCGCTCTCCAGCAACGCCTTGGCCTGCTCCGGACGCCCCTGATTGATGAGTTCCTGCGCCTGGACCAGATCGTTGTCGGCACGCGAGACGACCGTGCTCTGCGCCTGCTCGCTGAACACGACCTCCTTGACCCGCCACAGCGGATCACCCGGGTTCGCGTTGTACGAGAAGGCCGTCAGACCACCGAAGATCAATGCCAGCGCGGCCGCCGACCCCAGAATGGGTCGAAGTAGCCGTAGTCGCCCACCCGACTGCGCGCCGATCCGCGCCTGCCGGGCACCGATCTCCTGATTGACCGCGGCCACGATGGTGTCCAGATCAGGACCGGCCGGCATCGGCTCGTCCAGAATCTCGGCACGCCAGTTCGCGAGCAACGCCGCGAGCTGATACTCCTCCGTGGTGCCCGTCTGCACGGGACCGTCGCCGGAGATGGCATCGATCAGCGCGTCGTCGCGACGAACCGCCGCGATGTCCACCGGCCCGGTGTCACCGGCCGCCTCGGCGTAGGGACCGCTGTCTTGCGATCCAAGCCGCTTCCAGTCGCCCCGACCGCGCTCGCCATCCCTAGCCATACATTTCACCTGCCCTCGCCACTTGAGACTTGAGTTTCGCGAGTGCCCGATGCTGGGCGACTCGTATAGCACCCGCCGTACTGCCCACGGCGACTGCGGTTTCTTCGGCTGACAAACCCATGACCAAGCGCAGGATGAGGATCTCTCGGTGCTTTTCCGGAAGCGTGGCCAGCAGCGAATTCATCTGCCGACTCGTCTCCGATTCGAGAGCCCGCTGTTCCGGCCCCTGGTCGGTGGATATGACATCCGGTACTTCGGCCATGGCATCCGCTTTGTTACGGGCGGCATTGCGATGAGCGTCGGCGACTTTGTGGGAGGCGATGCCGTACACGAAAGCCATGAACGGTCTGCCCTGGTCCTGATAGCGCGGCAGGGCCGTCATGACGGCCAGACAAACCTCCTGCGCGACATCGTCCGCGGAGAGTTGACCGCGTTCGGCCGACCCGATACGCGCACGGCAATACCGCACCACAAGGGGGCGGATGCTCTCGAGTACCTGGGCTAGAGCAGACCGGTCGCCCTGCGCGGCGGCAGCGACGACGGCTGGGTCCAACTCCTCACCCGTATTGTTCATCGTCAGAGCTGATCCTGGCGTTGCGAGTGGCACCGTGACTGGAAGGCCGGTGCTTCCGCGGAGGGGCGGAACGGTCCAACAATAGCGGCTGACTCACTCGAGCCAGGCGTTACGGGGTCAGTCTCGGGGACGACTCAGGGACCTCTCGGGGACCACTCAGGGACGGTCGAGAGTGTCGCTCGCCGAACGCAATCGACCCCCGCGAAGAGCCAGCAAACGCGCACATTCGGCAGCTTCGGCGGCGGCGCCGGATTCCGGATCGATACCCGAACGCAGCATGGCGCAGGCCCAGCGCAGCGGCAGCAGTTCGAATTCCGCCGTCTCCCCGGCTACCTCGGCCGCGAGCGCGCGGGATCGGTCCAGGTCACCGGTGGCCGCGCAGGCGGCGGCGACCAGTAGCCGGGATTTGACCCGATGTCGTTGCGAGGGTGAGTCCTCGGCGAGGGCGAGCGCGGTCTCCGCATGTGCGAGAGCCGGATCCGACGATCCGGATGCGCCGTCTGCGACCCCTGGAACAGGACCGATGGGTTCGGGCGTGGCGATCAAACCGGCTCCGGGAGCGCACAGCGCGGTCTCGGCAGATACCCAGTGCAGTCGAATGCGTTGTCGCCAAGCGGTTCCCGGATCGGGAAGATGCTGCCCGAGATGGTTGCGGCAACGGTGCAGCAGCCGGGCGGCAAGCTCCGGGCGCGCGGTGCCGAGGGCATCGGCGGCCAGGCCCGTCAATGCGTCGCAAACCGCTTCGGCGCGAGCGATATCCGTCTCGAGGATGACCCGGCGGGCGGTCGGGTCGATTCCGGCACGCCCGGGGACGGGGGTGGCGGGCAGCACCAGGGCGGCGGCGCGGCCGTCGGCGACGGCGGCGCGGGCGTGCCAGCCGAGCTGGCGCAGCAGTGAGCCCTCGAGGCTGTACGTGAGTGAGCGCAGCACCGGATCGGTGGCCGACGCGCGGGCGTGACGGAGCTCGACGCGCGCGGCGGCGTAGTGCCCGATTCCGCTGAGTGAGACTGCGCGGAACCAACTTTCGACTGTGGTCCGCGCGGCGGGCAATCCCGTGGCAGCGCGACCGGGCGCGCCACCGAAGGCGGTATCGAGCAGGAGTGGGTTCACTTCGAGCACAGGCACTGCCGCACTGTAACCAGTGCCGCCTCGACCGGCGACAGCCGCCATAGCATAGAAATTCAGCTATCTTTCAGCATTCATCAGCGTCATTGTGTTTCCACTCGGTAAATCTGTGCTCGCTATCGCCTAGCACGCCCGTAAGGAATTCGTATGGCGTTTCGCGTTATTAACCTGAGCGCCTCGAAGCGGCCATCTCGATCGGGCTCACGACATGGGGCGCAATGGTTGAGATCACGCTGATCGCCATCCCGGCATAGCCGGGGCTGATCGCATTCGCGCCCAAAAAGTGCGCCCTACCAGGTGTTTTGACAAGTCGGATCGGCTATCGCGCCGATCGGCGACCGCTGGGCAACCGATCAGTATCGCCACAGGTGACCCACTTTGTAAATAGCAAAGATGTTAATTCTCTAATGCGCCGGTATTTGAATCCGGATGGAACGGACTATTGACGCGAATTCATTCCCCGACCTAACGTACGACATCGCCGCCGTCGGCGCCGTGTGAAATTACGGAGCCTTCGGAGTGCGATCGCCGGAACCCGGTGATGCGGCCCACTGTTTGCTCACCAGCACCGCTCGACAATGCCGACGAGCTCGCACCAAGAGGAGTTCACCATGCCCATGCCGACCCACCTCCCTGGTCCGAACGCCGATGTATGGGACTGGCAAATGCGCGGATCCTGCCGCGGACAGGATTCATCGGTGTTCTTCCATCCCGATGGCGAACGTGGCCGGGCGCGAGCCCAGCGCGAGATGCGCGCCAAGGAAGTCTGCCGCGCCTGCCCCGTCCTGTTGCAGTGCCGTTCGCACGCGCTGAAAGTCAGCGAGCCCTACGGCATCTGGGGTGGAATGTCCGAGACCGAGCGTGAGATGCACGCCCGCCGGAACCGCCGCCGGGCGGTCGCCTGAGCAATCCGCGAACACAGCTGCGGCGGCTGTGTGAGCACTCCTGTGACAGCTGGGTACCAGCGGTGCGGGCGAGGCACACGACCTCGTTCCCGCTGACCACGGCCGGTGTGAGTTCAGAAAATTTCCCATCCGCGCGGCGCGGCGCGCCGAATGCCTAGCAAATAACCGGCCACTGCCGCAGCAGAGGCTGGTTGGAACTGGCAAGGCTTCGGCGATTCTTACCAACTCCGGCGCGTCTTCGCGTGTCCCGCAAAGGACATGTTCGGGCAAGTCGGACAAATCGGAAAACGGCTGCGCGACAGTCGAATCAGCCGAAATCCCCACCCGAACACCCCCACCCGGGAGGAGGTGATAGCGACCGGCTACCCTCGTGACCGATGACACAGAACGGAGCGTTGTGACGGCGCGGCCGCCGGCCGCAGAGGGCGACTCGTTCCAGAGTTCCAGGAACGCTCGTACGGCCACACCGGCCGACTCTGCGATGACGGCACGCGCAGCCGAAAGCCTCGAACTAGCCGCACTTCTCCAGCGCTGCGGGCAGTCCGACGAGCCGGCATTCGCCGAGCTCTACGACCGCACCTGCGCTCGGGTCTTCGGCCTGGTGCTGAGGGTGCTACACGATCCTGGTTACGCGGAGGAGACCACCCAGGAGGTGTACCTCCAAATCTGGCGCACCGCGGCCAATTTCGATCCGGCCAAGGGCTCCGCTGTCACCTGGCTCATGACACTGGCTCATCGCCGCGCGGTCGATCGGGTACGTGCCGAACAGGCGCACGCCCAGCGCGAGGTCGCCTACGGAACCAGCACCCTCGGTAACGAATTCGACGAGGTCACCGAAGAGGTCGGTCGACGACTCGAACAGCAGGCGGTCCTACGGGGTCTGGAGACCCTGACCGAGACCCAACGCGAAGCCATCTCGCTCGCCTACTTCGGCGGACGTACATATGCCGAGGTCGCGGCCTATCTCGGCGTAGGGTTACCTACCGTTAAGTCCCGTATTCGGGATGGACTGACACGACTCAAGAAAAGTTTGGGAGTGACGTGAGATGAACGAAAGCCAGATCGATCTCGCGCACACTGTCGCGCTGGGATCGATCGGCGACGAAGATCAGCGCGCGGTGCGGGAATTACTGGATACCGACGACCCGCTACTGCGCGCGGACTTCACCCAGGAAGTGCAGCACACCCGAGAGGCTCTCGCCCTGCTGGCGACCGTGGCGGCCACACCGCCACCGCCCGCACTCCGCGAACGTCTACTCGCAGCCGTAGCAGCAGACCAGGCGCCACCCACCGCAATCCATCACAATGGCTCCGCGCTCCACTCCGGCAACGGCCGCCCGCGCGCGATCCGCGACTGATACACCAGTCGGCCCAGCACACCAGGACGCCCGACCGGTCCGTAACCGGACCGCCAGCCCCCTGCCGCGCACCGACTCCCAACACTCCCGTGAGGCCCTGGACAACCAGTCCGGGGCCTCACGCCTTTACTCGTCGTAAGCTCGAGCGTGCACCTACCGGCGGATGGCTCCGGGTTTCTCGGGCCACAACGCACAGTCGCCGCTGAAATCGCGCATCACGCGCAGCCGCCTGTACCGCCGAAGAGGTTTGGCGCGAACACGCCTGTGGCGCAGTCGAAACCTTGGCGCGAATACGCCCGTGGCGCAGTCGAAACCTTGGCGCGAACAGGTCCCTCGCGCATTAGCTCCTCGCAAGACCTCACACCGCGACTTCACCACCGCCATCCCCCATAACCGCGCACTCGCCGTCGGCGATCCGGCACGGCTCGGGACAACCGCGAACCATCACGGCTCGGGACAACCCGGCTCGCGGCGGATTTCGCCCGCGGAGCGTCCCACGCACCGCCCGCGCGATCGGAATTCTCCGAGGGCGCGAGGCGGGCCGACAGCGCCACTCGGATCGCATGTTGTTCCGGGGGAAGGGATTTGGATGAGGCACGGGGTACATGCCGCGCATGTACCCCGTGGCGATTTCGTGCGCGGCGGGGCAACTTCCGCGCGGCAAGGACAATGGCGGCGGGGTGGAGGTGACCGTTACGGCAAGGCCCCCGGACACTTTTCGTGTCCGGGGGCCTTGTCAGTGGCTCAACCGCGGTGTGCGGCAGCTACTTTCAGTGCGAGTGACCGTGGTGGCCGTGGTCGGCCTCCTCGGCCGGCTTCTCCGCGATGGAGACCTCGGTGGTGAGGACCATGCGGGCGACCGAGATGGCGTTCTCGACCGCGGAGCGGGTCACCTTGACGGGGTCGATGACGCCCTCGGAGACCAGGTCGCCGTAGGTCAGGGTGGCGGCGTTGAAGCCGTCCTTGCCATCGGTGACCTTGGAGACCACGACCGCACCGTCGACGCCCGCATTGCTGGCGATCCAGTACAGCGGAGCCAGCAGAGCCGCGCGCACGACCTCGACGCCGACGGCCTCGTCGCCGGTGAGCGACGCCTTCAGATCGGCCAGCTGGGCCGCCGCCTGCACCAGGGCGGTGCCGCCTCCGGGGACGATGCCCTCGGCGACCGCGGCCTTGGCGGAGGAGACCGCGTCCTCGACGCGGTACTTGCGCTCCTTGAGCTCGGTCTCGGTGGCCGCGCCGACCTTGATCACGGCGACGCCACCGGCCAGCTTGGCCAGGCGCTCTTCCAGCTTCTCGCGATCCCAGTCGGAGTCGGTGTTCTCGATCTCCATGCGCAGCTGCGAAACCCGCGCCGCGATTGCGTCGGCGGTGCCGGCGCCCTCGACGATGGTGGTCTCGTCCTTGGTGACCACGACGCGACGGGCCTTGCCCAGCACCTCCAGGCCGGCCTCGCGCAGCGTGATGCCCAGGTCCGGGTTGATCACGGTGCCGCCGGTGACGATGGCCAGATCGTCCAGGAACGCCTTGCGACGGTCACCGAAGAACGGGGCCTTCACGGCGACGGCCTTGAGGGTCTTGCGAATCGCGTTGACCACCAGGGTGGAGAGCGCCTCGCCCTCGATGTCCTCGGCGATGATCAGGACCGGCTTGTTCGCCTCGGCGATCTTCTCCAGCAGCGGCAGCAGGTCCGGCAGGGAGCTGATCTTCTCGCGGTTCAGCAGGATCAGCACATCCTCGAGGACGGCCTGCTGCGTCTCCGGATCGGTGACGAAGTACGGGGACTGGTAGCCCTTGTCGAACTGCACGCCCTCGGTGATCGCCAGCTCGGTCTGCGTGCTGGACGACTCCTCGATGGTGACCACGCCGTCCTTGCCGACGGTGGTCAGGGCCTTGCCGACCAGCGCGCCGATCTCCTCGTCACGCGAGGAGACGGTGGCGACCTGGGCGATGGCCTTCTCGCCGTCGACCGGGGTGGCCATGGCCTGCAGGGCGGCGGTGACCGCGTCGGCGGCCTTGTTCATGCCCTTGCCGAGGGTCATCGGGTTCGCGCCCGCGGCGATGTTCTTCAGGCCGCCCTTGATGAGCGCCTGGGCCAGCACGGTGGCGGTGGTGGTGCCGTCACCGGCGACATCGTTGGTCTTGGTGGCGACGCTCTTGACCAGCTGCGCGCCGAGGTTCTCGAACGGGTCCTCGAGATCGATATCGCGGGCGATGGTCACGCCGTCATTGGTAACGGTCGGGCCGCCGAAGGACTTGGCCAGCACCACGTGCCGGCCGCGCGGGCCCAGGGTGACCTTGACGGCGTCGGCGAGCTTGTCGACGCCGCGCTCCAGAGCCCGGCGAGCCTTCTCGTCGAACTCGATCTGCTTTGGCATGTGTGTACCTACTCCTGAAGTGGGTTGGGGGCGAACGCATTCCGCCCCGGCCGATGGCTTCTGCAAGCGACGACGCGGGGCGGAGTGTCCGGGGCTTCGGGGGGCGGAGCCCCCTTGAAGAGGTCCCGGAGAGTCGTTCTTACTTGGTGACGACTGCCAGCAGGTCGCGCGCCGACAGGATCAGGTATTCGCCACCGGCGTACTTGATCTCGGTGCCGCCGTACTTGCTGTAGATGACGACGTCGCCTTCCTTGACGTCCAGCGGAATCCGCTTCTCGCCATCTTCGTCCCAGCGGCCGGGGCCCACGGCGATGACGGTGCCCTCCTGGGGCTTCTCCTTCGCCGTGTCGGGGATGACCAGGCCGGAGGCGGTCGTCGTCTCGGCCTCGTTGGCCTGGACGAGGATCTTGTCCTCGAGCGGCTTGATGTTCACGCTCGCCACGTTGAGCCCTCCACTTTCAGGGGTCTTCGCGCCCGGGGCGGTTCCCCGAGCTCACGGTTTCGGTCACGTTGCTGACGCTGCGCACAAGCCCCGTCGTCGCGGGTGCCGGGACCATGGCCCAGTGCCACCTAGCACTCTATACACGGGAGTGCCAGCGCTCAAGGCCAGCCTCTGCTATTGCCGCACTCTATGCCGCATAGCCGGGCGCGCAACACGACGGCGGGCCGCCTCGCAATGCGACTCGCCGACCGGAACGGCCGAAGAATCTGAGGGCTTCCAAAGAAATACGAAAATCTGTAACGTTCGGATAACGGATTGTGACATCATTGACGACGGTCGCGTGACAGGGCTGCATCGAGTGCGTCACGTCACCGCCGGACAGTTACACAGAAGCTTCACCCCACTGCGCGGGAGCACTCCGCACAGAGCTGAGACGAGAGCCTTACCGCAAGTGATCGCTGGCTGGTCCCGACGCCCCATCGGACAAGGGCCCCGCCGGATCCGTAGCTCGGAATCGTCCGTCGAACACCCGACGGTTCCAGAGTCCGTTCGAGATGGTCGTCTACACCAGGACCATCCGCTCGAAGGGAGGTGAACATGCGAACATCCCTCGGCATCTCCGCCGGGAGCGAGGTGGTGTGCTCGGCGACGGTCGCCACCACCCCCAACGGCCTACAGCACTTCGATTATCGAGTCGTCACCGCGGATACGGCTCACAGCGATCTCGGCGATCTGGTGGCCTCCTCCATCGAGTTGATGACCACTCAGATCCCGCGCGACACGGTGTATCCCGTCGGCGCGCATCCGGCCGCGATCGCGGCCGCCGCACACCATGATTCGACCCCGGGACCACCCGGTGACATCGCGGTCGCCTATCGGGACCGGGAACAGGCCCAGATCATCCGGTCGGCTATCGGGCGGCAACGCCGCGACGTGCGACTCATCCCGGAAAGCACGGCGGCACTGGCCTTTCTGCGGCACACCGGGCTGCTGGATCGCTATCAGACGGTGGCCGTGCTCGATCTGGGTGCCACCGGGACGACTGTCACCGTGGCCGATCACGCCGACGACACCGTGCTGCGCTCCGAACGCACCGCGACGGTCAGCGGCAATGCCGTGGACGAGCTGATCCTGCGACACCTGCTGGACTGCCATCTGGCCCGGCGCGGCACCCGCCCGAATCGGGGCATGCTGCTCAATCGCTCGCGGGCGGCCAAGGAGCATCTGTCCATCGCGCCCGCGGTGACCATCGACCATGTGGCCGGGCAGCCGCTCAAGCTCACCCGGGTGGACTTCGACGAGCTGGTCGCGGATCTCATGCGGGAGCTGGCGGTATTCGCGCGCGCGGTATTCGCGCGGGCGCCGAAGTTCCCGGAGGCGGTCGCGGTCATCGGTGGCGGCGCGAATACCCCCGCGGTGCTGACGAGTCTGGAGCGGCAGCTGGATGTGCCGGTGCTCACCGTGCGGGAGCCGGAGGCGGCGATCGCCAAAGGTGCCGCGCTGGTGGCGGATTCGGCCGCACCGACCGCGTTCCCGGTGATCAGCCGGGGTTCGGAAGCGCCGATCGGCACCTTCACCAAGCTGGCGGGCACGCTCGCCGGCGCCATCGTCGTGGTCGGGTTGATCATCGGCTACGGCGTGAAAGAGCTTGTCCCCGAACCGCAGGGCACCAACTATTCGCCACCCACCACCGGCACCCAGCAGCCGGTCGTCCCCACCACGCCGCCGAGCGGCCCCACTTCCGGCGCGAGCACCACCGCCAATCAGAGTCCGGCGCACCGCACCACCTCCCCGCCGATCCCCTCCGCGGGCCAGTCCGCCGCCACCCCGCCGACCGGCATCCCCACCCCGCTGACCACGATCGCGCAGCCACCTCTGCGCCCGGATCCGGGCCTACCCCAGATCCCCTTCCCCTCCGATCTTCCCCGCCTGCTGGGTCCCCTGCTGGGCACCACCCTCCCGGCCAGCGATACCGGACCGAGCACCGCCGGAACCACTCCCCCCGGCTCCACCACCTCGAGTGCCCGCAACAATTCCGGCTCCTCCGGCGGCACGACCACAACCCTGGTCCGCCTCACCGATTAGCAGCCGCACACAGAAGCAGCCGCCTCGAAGCAACGCCGCTTCATGGCGGCTGAGTCATATTCGGCTCCCACACCACTAGGTGCACAGCTGCTGAGAGTGCCCCTGCCCCTGGACTTCCCATGTCACGCCGAGCCCGAGCGTGCAGCTACGGCGGTGATATGCCCGAATCGCCCCCGCCCCGGTTTCCCGGGGCGTGGGAAGCATTGGCTGGAGGGCGAATTCGGCCGCCGATACCGTCGCTGCGGGGAACAACCCCGAGTGACGGGAGTGCGGATGCGAATCAAGAATGTGCTGCTCGGACTGGTAGCCGCCGCCGGCCTGGCCTTGTCAGTGCTGTCGACCGCACCCTGGCCCTGGTGGATTCACGGCTGAGCGCGGCTATGACGCGGCTGGTGGTGGGTCAGAGTTGGCTGGTGGAGACGGGGAGGCCCGGATCGGTGGCGACCGTCAGGGCGGAAGGGGTTGCGCCGCCTGCGATTACGTGGGCGCCGAGGGTGGCGATCATGACGCCGTTGTCGGTGCAGAGGCGGGGTTTGGGGATGCGGAGGGTGATTCCGGCTGCGGTGCAACGCTCTTCGGCCATGGAGCGGATGCGGGAATTGGCGGTCGCGCCGCCGCCGAGAACGAGGGTGTTGGTGCCACTGTCCTCGACCGCACGGACGGCTTTCATGGTGAGGACGTCGGCGACGGCTTCCTGAAAGGAGGCGGCGATATCCGGGATGGGGAGGTCACGGCCGTCGCGCTGGGCGGCTTCGACATAGCGGGCCACCGAGGTTTTCAGGCCGGAGAAGGAGAAGTCGTAGCGCGGGTCGCGGGGGCCGGTCATACCGCGCGGGAAGGCGATGGCGTGCGGATCACCTTCGGCGGCAATGGCATCCAGCACGGGTCCGCCCGGATAGCCGAGGCCGAGCAGGCGGGCCACCTTGTCGAAGGCTTCACCGGCGGCGTCGTCGACGGTGCTGCCGAGTTCGACGATCGGCTGTGCCAGATCGGTGACCTTCAGCAGATGCGTGTGGCCGCCCGAGACGAGCAGCGCGACCGCGGGCGGCATCGGCCCATGCTCGAGGGTGTCGACGGCGACGTGTCCGCCGAGGTGATTGAGTGCGTAGAACGGGATATCCCACGCTGCCGCATAGGCTTTCGCCGCCGCGACGCCGACCAGCAGTGCACCGGCGAGTCCAGGTCCGATGGTGACGGCGAGCGCGTCCGGCTTCTCGATATCGGCGGCGGCGAGCGCCCGGCGCATGGCGGGCACAATCGCCTCGAGGTGTGCGCGCGAAGCGATTTCGGGCACCACACCACCGAAGCGCGCATGCTGGTCGACGCTGGAGGCGACCTCGTCGGCGAGCAATTCGCAACTGCCGTCGGGCAATCGGCGCACGATGCCGACTCCCGTTTCGTCGCAGGAGCTTTCGATACCCATGACGATCATGACAAGACCTCTGTGTCCTCCGGGAACCCGGCGTCCTGGGTGTACCCGGCCATGGCGGGCTTGCGCATGGTGTACGCGTCGGCGCCGCTGGGCTGGTAGTAGTTCTTCCGCAGGCCGATGATGTGGAAGCCGTGCTTCTCGTACATGGCGATGGCGGGGGTGTTGTCGGTGCGGACTTCGAGGAAGACGGGTCCGCCGCGGCGTCCGGCCTCGGCGAGCATGGCGAGCAGCAGTCGGGTGCCGACGCCGCCGCGATGCAGTTCGGGGTCGACGCCGATGGTGTGGATTTCGGCTTCGGGCTGATCGTCGGTGCCGAGCAGGGCGATTCCGGCGTATCCGATCATGCGCTCGTCCTCGTCGCGCGCGGTGATGTACCGGTTGTGTGAGGCGGCCAGTTCGGACAGGAACGAGACCTCGTGCCAGGGATCGTCTTCGGGGAACAGGACCTGTTCGAGCTCGGCGCAGCGCACGGCATCGGCCGGCCGCATCGGTTGGATGCGGATGGTCATCGGCCCACCTGCGCATAGCTGCGTTCGACCGCGTCGGGGCGGCGCAGGTAGAGCGGGACCAGTGGTTCGGGGGTGACGCCGGCGAGGATGTCGCGGGCGGCGACGCGTACCAACCCGTAGGGGGACGGGGTTTCGACGGGCAGCACGGGCAGGTCGAAGTAGTCGACGTGCGAGGCGGATCCGGCGATCACGGTGGCGGTGCCCGGGTCGAGGTCGGCGGGTTTGCTCACCTCGGGTCCTTCGACGCGGCCCTCGGCGCGGTAGCGCGCCCAGTACACCTCGCGGCGGCGGGCATCGGTGACGACGAGCAGCTCCACCGGTTCGGCGGGGGTTTTCAGGTAGCTCTCGGTGTCGGCGGCGATCGCGTCCAGGCTGCAGACGCCGTAGACCGGCACTCCGAGTGCGTCGCCGAAGGCGGCGGCGGTGGCCATACCGACGCGCAGTCCGGTGAAGGGTCCGGGTCCGATGCCGGTGACGACGGCGTCGATCTCGGCTCGGGTGCGCCCGGATGCGGCGAGGCAGGCCAGGATGTGCGGGGTCAACACCTCATTGTGCGCGCGTGCGTCCACGGTCACCTTGGAGGTGAGCGTGGTGATGCGAGGTGCGATTGTTCCCTCGTCCGCCGGTTCCAGTTCCACCAGTCCCGCCGTCACGGCAGGGGTCGAGGTGTCGACAGCCAGTACAAGCATGATTGCGTTAACGATACCGGGTGGTCGAGGCCACTCGATGCCGTCCCTGCCTGCACCCATTCAGTCGGCGGAGACCCACTCCCATTCGGCGGTGCGGATGTCGGAGTCGAATTCGCGGCGGAGCAGGACGCGCAGGTGGCGGTCGGCCAAGTGTTCGACGACGCCGAGACCCCATTCGACGACGACCACGGCATCGTGCAGATCGGTGTCGAGGTCGAGGGCGTCCAGTTCGTCGAGATCGCCGCCGAGGCGGTAGGCGTCGACATGCACGAGGGCGATGGAGCGCGGATCGGAACCGGCGCGATGTTGGCGGGCGATGATGAAAGTCGGTGAGCTGACGCGACCTTCGACACCGAGGCCCGCCGCGATGCCGCGGGTGAGCGCGGTTTTGCCCGCGCCGAGCGGTCCGTCCAGGACGACCAGATCACCGGGTTGCAGTTGCGCGGCGAGTTCACGGCCGAGGGCTTCGGTGTCCTCGACGGTGGGCAGGGTGCGCATATTGGTCATCGCGCGTCGCCGGTGTAACTGCGTACGACGCGGCCGCGTGGGGAGCAGACGATTTCGTAGTGGATGGTGCCGAGGGTGTCGGCCCACTCCTGCGGGTGCGGGACACCGGCTTGGCCGCCGAAGAGGATGGCGGTGTCGCCCTCCCGTACTCCGGCCGCGTTGTCGCCGAGGTCGACCACGAGCTGGTCCATGCAGACGCGCCCGATATTGGGTCTGCGCTCGCCGCCCAGCCACACATCGAAGCGACCGCCGAGGGTGCGGGGCACGCCGTCGGCGTATCCGGCGGGGATGAGGGCGACGGTGGTGTCGTGCGGGGCGATCCACTCGTGCCCGTAGGAGACGCCTTCACCCGCGGCGACCTGTTTCACCAGGGCGACCCTGGCGCGGAAGGTCATGGCCGGGCGCAGACCGAAGTCGGAGATCTCCGGAATCGGGGAGAGTCCGTAGACGGCGATACCCGGGCGCACCATGTCGAAGGCCAGATCCGGGCGGGTGAGGGTCGCGGCGGAATTGGCCAGATGCACCAATTCCGGTTGCAGCCCCTGATCTTTCGCCTCGGCGATGAATTCCAGGAAGCGGTCGCGCTGGATGTCGATGGTCGGATGGTGCGGTGAATCCGCGTGTGCGAGATGGGAGAAGATGGCGCGGAAACGGACCGTCCGATTGTCGACCAGCTCCCGAAGCAGAGCCAGTACCTGCGGGTATTCGATCGATGAGACACCGTTGCGATTGAGCCCGGTATCGACTTTCAGCGTGACGATCGCCATTCGATCCAGCTGCCGCGCGGCCACCGCGACCGCCTCCAGATGCCGCACCGAGGACACCGCGATCTCGATATCGGCGGCAATCGCGCTCGCGTAATCGGTATCGGAAGTATTGAGCCAGCACAGAATCGGCGCGGTGATCCCCGCCGCACGCAACGCCACCGCCTCCTCGACAGTGGTCACACCCAACTCCCGCGCCCCCGCCGCGAGCGCCGCCTTGCCGACCTCGACCGCCCCGTGGTTGTACCCGTCCGCCTTCACGACCACCATGACCGCCGCGTCCCCGGCGTGCTCGGCCAGAATTCGCACATTGTGGGCAATGGCATCGAGATCGACGAGGGTCTCCACCTGCGGATCGGGGTTGTTCACCCGTCCGATCCTGCCATCCCCACCCACGCGACTCCCGTCACACCCGGCCGCACACGACTGTGCACTCATGGCGGAGATATGCCCGAATCACCGCCACCAGTGCACACTCGGCACTCGGCGGCCGGGGCGCGAGTGCGCACTCATCACCAATCGATGTGCTGGGGGCCGCGAGTGCGCACCGGGCAGGGGCGAGGCCGCGAGTGTGCACTGGTGGCGGAGATATGTCCGAACCGCCGCCATGAGTGCACACTCGGCGGGCGGTCAGTTGGCGTGGGTGAGGGTTAGGGCGGTGAGGGCGGCTTCGATGGATTGCTGCGAGGCGGGGAGTAGGGGGAGGCGGACTGCGGGGGTGGGGATTCGGCCTTGGGCGGCCAGGACTCCTTTGATGACAGTCGGATTGGGTTCGACGAAGAGGGCGGAGGCCAAGGGGGCGAGGGCGTTGCCGATGCGGCGGGCTCGGTCGAGCGGGCCGGATTGCCAGGCGGAGATGAGGTCGGTGTAGGCGGCGGGGGCGATATTCGCGCAGGCCAGGATGGCTCCGGTGGCGCCCAGGGCGAGCAGCGGGGCGGCGTAGAGGTCGTCGCCGGCGAGGATCGCGGTGTGGTCGGCGGCGCGACTCATGAAGGCGATGGTTTCGTCGTCGATGCCGCCCGCGGTGTATTTGAAGCCCGCGACATTCGGCAATTCGGCTATGCGGCAGAGGGTTTCGGCGCCGAGCGGGCGGCCGGTGCGGTACGGGATGTGGTAGATCACCAGTGGGACCGGGCTGGCCGCGGCGAGCTGCCGGAAGTGTTCCACCACACCGGCTTCGGAGGGGCGCAGGTAGTACGGGACCACGGTGAGTGCGGCCGTGATTCGGGAATCGAGGGTGCGCAGGTCCCGTACCGAACTCGCGGTGATATTCGATCCGGCGGCGGCGATCAGCGGAACCTGACGTTCGGCACAGACATTCGCGCAGATATCGAGTACGCGGCGGCGTTCACCGGCGGTGAGCATGTCCGGTTCGCCGGTGGTACCGAGTGCGACTATGCCGGTCGCGCCCGCATCCAGGACCTCGTGGGCGAGTCCTTCGAGTGCCGACGCGGCGATCTCGCCGGTCGCGGTGAACGGGGTGATCAGCGGCACGAACAACCCTGTGAGTGTCATGGTGTCAGCCTGTCCGGCGCGGACCGTCACGTCTATTTCACGTTTCTGCCGCCGAGCATAAGATGTGCTGATGCTCGATCTGCGCCGCCTGCGCCTGCTCCGCGAACTCGCGCACCGCAAGACGATCGCGGCGGTCGCCGAGGCGCTGTCGTACACCCCGTCCGCGGTGTCGCAGCAGCTCACCGCGCTGGAGCGGGAGACGGGTATCGCGCTGCTGGAGCGCACCGGCCGCAGTGTCACGCTCACTCCGGCGGCCCTGCGCCTGGTCGAACACACCGAGACCATGCTGGCCACTCTCGCTCAGGCGACCGCCGAATTGGCTACGGCCAGAACCGAACTCACCGGCACCCTGCGCATCGGAGCCTTCCCGACAGCGGTCCGCACCATCCTCTCCCCTGCCCTGGTCAGTCTCAGTCGCGCACACCCGCACCTGGAACTGCTTGTGACAGAACTGGATCCGGCCGCCGCGCCCGCGGCCCTACGCGCCGAGACCCTCGATATCGCCCTGGTGCAGGAGTACGACTACGTCCCGATGGATCCCGAACCCGGGCTCGACACCGAGCCACTGCTGACCGAGACGATTCACCTCGCCGCCCCGAACCCGCCTTCCGAGGCTGCGACCATGCAGGCCACCGCTGCATCTTCGTCGTCAATCGTCGGTCCGGAAGCTCTTGCCGTGCACCGGGATTCGCCGTGGATCGCGGGTACCTCGGGCACGCTGTGCCACACCATGACCGTCCGCGCGTGCCGGGCGGCCGGATTCACGCCGCGTATCCGCCATCACGCGGATGATTTCGGCGCGGTGCTCGCGCTGGTTGCCGCCGGTCAGGGTGTGGCGCTCGTACCCGATCTGGGTGCGTTGTCGGTGCCGGCGGGAGTCATCCTGACCCCGTTGCCGACGCGGCGGCGCACTCGCCTCGCCTATCGCCGAGGGACCGCGGAACATCCCATTGTCGCGGCGGGGCGGGCTGCCCTGCACGCCGCGGTCACTCCGAATTATTGAGCCCCCAGTTATCCGGATAGCGGATGCCGCCCGCGACCAGTACGGCACCGACCACCGGCTTCAGCGGTCGGACAGCTCGCGCAGTGTGCCGATCGCCGCGCGGATGTGATGCAGCAGGGGCGTGGCCGAAATAGGCGCGCCCGCAGCGGTATTCGCATGTGCGGCGAGGTTGGCGGCGAGAGAGTGGACGCGGGCGGCGGCCGCGGCCGACCAGGCCGGATCGCGGCCTGCGGCGAGCAGGGCCGCGAGAATGCCGGAGAGGACATCGCCGGAGCCCGCGGTGGCGGCCCAGGAGCCGCCCGCCTCATTGACCAGGACGGGGCGGCCGGGGCTCGCGATGAGGGTGGCGCGGCCCTTCAACAGGACGGTCACCTGCCAGGAGTCGGCGAGCTTGCGGACCGCGGCGACTCGGTCGGGAGCGGGGTCGGAGCCGGTCAGGCGGGCGAATTCGCCTGCGTGCGGAGTGAGGACAGTGGCAGCCGCGCGACCGGTGAGGAGGCCGGGGTCGGCGGCCAGCAGGGTGAGACCGTCCGCGTCCACGACTACCGGAAGGTCGGTGGCGAGGATTTCGGCGAGGCGGTCGCGGGCGGCCGGATCGGTGCCCGCACCGGGACCGAAGACCCAGGACTGGACCCGACCGGTCTCCGAAATCGAGGGGGCGGCAACAACTTCCGGGAAATGGGCCAGTACCTGGGCGGCCCCGGTCCCCGCGTAGCGAACCATGCCGGAGGTGGCGGCCACCGCCCCGCCGGTGCACAGGATCGCCGCGCCCGGATAGGTGGAACTGCCCGCACAGATGCCGGTGACCCCCTGCGTGTACTTGTCGTCGGTCGACCGCGGAACGGGCCAACCCGCGCCTATCGACTCCGGCTCCAGCGCAGCGAGATTCGGCTCGGGAAGGCGTAATCCGATGGGCACCAACTCAATTCGCCCACAATAGGGCGCGGCAAGCGCGTGCACCCGCTTGTACGCACCGAACGCCACGGTGACCGCGGCCCGCACGGCCGGCCCGGTGACCGCACCGGTATCCGGGTCCACACCGCTGGGAAGATCGGCGGCGATAATCGGAACCCGCACGCCGGCAACAATTCTCGCGGCATCGGGGCGCAGCGCTCCACGCCCGGAGATACCGACGATTCCATCGATGACAAGGTCGGGGCCCGCCTCAGCACGCCGATCCCCACCGACCTTCTCTGCGGACTCGCCAGCCATCTCGGCGCGCACCCGCCCACCAGCGACCTCGACGTCCGCACCCGACATCTCGGAGCGTGGACTCCCACCGGCGATTTCGGTGAGCACTCGCCCGCCGGCCTTGCGCAGGGCGGCGAGTCCGGCGGAATGTGCGCGCTCGGGGGACAGCAGCACCGCATTCACCGCGACGCCGCGCCGCCGCAGGAATGCTCCGGCCCACAATGCGTCCCCGCCGTTGTCTCCGGACCCGACGAGCAGTGTCACCGACCGCCCCGCCACTCCCCCGGTCCGTTCCCGCAGTTCCCGAATCACCACCTCGGCGAGCCCGAAAGCCGCACGCCGCATGGGCATTCCAGCTGGAACCCGAGTGAACAGCTCGGCCTCCGCCGCCCGCACCTCATCACCCGTGAAGTACCCGCGCAACGCCGAATCGTCCATCGTTCGCCTCCCGCGCCAGCGAGTTTCCGAGGGGCCGACCCCCACCTGCCTACGACGAATGCAGACTACGCCCTGTCTGTCGAGCAGCTGCCTCGCAGCGCACGCCGCGGGTACTCGCCGTGCCGTGGCAGCGGGGTTCGGCGGCGCGTTCCGGGCGGGCGACCACCTGCGAATTGCCCGCAAATGGTGGGGGTTACGCTGGCGGGCATGCCGATCCGCTACTCGTCTGCTCGTGTTCTGCTGGTCGTGACCGCTATTGCGGGGGTGCTGGTCGCGAGCGGGTGTGGTTCGGATTCGCCGAAGTCGGCTGCGCCCAGTACGACTGTGGCCGCTTCGAGTTCGGCCGCGGTGCCGTCCGGTCCGCGCCAGCCTGCCAGTGTCACGGTCGAAGTGAAAGACATGAAGTTCTCGCCCGCCACGCTCACGGTCAAGGCGGGCGACAAGGTCACCTGGAAGTTCTCCGACAAGGCCCCGCACGCCGTGCAGGGCATCGGCGATACCGCCATCGGCATCAACAGCCCGATCATCCACTCCGGCGAGTGGAGCTACACCTTCACCACCCCCGGCACCTACCGCTACCTCTGCCCCCTGCACCCGGACATGAAGGGCACGGTCACCGTCGAGTAGCGCCCCGCCCCAATTCGATGACGGGACAGCCCGTCTGAGGATCGAACAGCCTATATAAGGGTTGTCCGATATCGAAGCGGGCTGGTCCGCCACGTCCCGTCATCTGTGGCGCGGATCCGTCATCCCGGCGCGTTTATGGCCGGGATCCACACCGCCGGTGCGGCAACGTATTTCGGCTGGGCGACGGCACACCAACCATGGGTGGGCTATTCGACGGTGACGGATTTGGCGAGGTTGCGGGGTTTGTCCACGTCGTAGCCTCGGGCCTGGGCTACCTCGGCGGCGAAGATCTGCAGCGGGACCGTTGCCAGCAGGGGTTGGAAAAGGGTTGGGCAAGCCGGGATTTCGATGAGGTGGTCGGCGAAGGGACGGACGGTGTCGTCGCCTTCCTCGGCGATGACGATGGTGCGGGCGCCACGGGCCTGGATTTCGCGGATATTGCTGAGCAGCTTCGAATGCAGGACCGCGCGGCTCTTCGGCGACGGCATCACCACGAAGACGGGCAGGCCCTCTTCGATGAGCGCGATGGGGCCGTGTTTGAGTTCGCCCGCCGCGAAGCCCTCTGCGTGGATGTACGCCAATTCCTTGAGCTTCAAGGCGCCTTCGAGGGCGACGGGGTAGCCGACGTGGCGGCCGAGGAACAGCACGGTGGACACGTGCGCGAGTTCGCGGGCGAGGGCGCGGATCCGATCGCCTGATTCCAGTACGCGGGCCACGAGTTTGGGCATGCCCTCGAGTTCGGCGAATTCGCGAGCGACCTCGTCGGGGTATTTGGTGCCGCGAGCCTGTGCGAGCGCGAGGCCGACCAGGTAGTTGGCGGTGATCTGCGCGAGGAATGCCTTGGTGGAGGCGACGCCGATCTCCGGCCCGGTGCGGGTGTAGAGCACGGCATCGGATTCACGGGGGATCTGCGCGCCATTGGTATTGCAGATGGCCAGGACTCGCGCCTTCTGATCCTTGGCGTGCCGCACGGCTTCGAGGGTGTCGGCGGTTTCGCCGGATTGGGAGATGGCGACGACCAGGGTGGAGCGGTCCAGAACCGGGTCGCGGTAACGGAATTCGCTGGCGAGTTCGACCTCGACGGGCAGTCGGGTCCAGTGTTCGATGGCGTATTTGGCGAGCAGGCCCGCGTGATACGAACTGCCGCAGGCGACCACGAACACCTTGTCGAATTCGCGTAGTTCCTGATCGGTGAGGCGCTGTTCGTCCAGCACGATGCGGCCGTCGAGGAAGTGTCCGATCAGCGTGTCGGCGACACCGGCGGGCTGCTCCTCGATCTCCTTGAGCATGAAGTAGTCGTGGCCGCCCTTCTCGGCGGCGGCGAGATCCCAGTCGATGGTGAAGGGGCGGGTGCGCACGCCCGCGGTATTGCCGTCGAAATCGGTGACGGCGTAGGTGTCGGCGGTGATGACGACGGCCTGATCCTGGCCGAGTTCCACGGCTTCCCGGGTGTATTCGATGAAGGCGGTGACATCGGAGGCGAGGAACATCTCGCCCCGGCCGACTCCGACCACGAGCGGGGTGTTGCGGCGGGCGGCGATGATGGTGCCGGGGTGGTCGGCGTGCGCGAACACCAGGGTGAACGCGCCTTCGAGGCGACGCACCACCGCGAGCGCGGAGGCGATGAAATCCCCTGCGGTATCGCCGGAGGCGTAGGCGCGCGCCACGAGATGCACCGCCACCTCGGTGTCGGTATCGCTGCCGAGTTCGACTCCGGCGTCCTCGAGTTCGCGCCGCAGTGGCACGAAGTTCTCGATGATGCCGTTGTGCACCACCGCGACCCGCGCGTTCGCGTCCCGATGCGGGTGCGCGTTGCGATCGGTCGGCGCGCCGTGTGTGGCCCAGCGGGTGTGGCCCATACCGGTCGTACCGGTGAATCGGTCGATGCCGGTTTCGCCGAGTTCGGCCTCCAGATTGGCGAGTCGACCGGCTTTGCGTTCGACGGCGAGCCCGCCCGCGCCGTCGAGAATGGCGACACCGGCGGAGTCGTAGCCGCGATATTCCATGCGGCGCAACGCGTCAACCACCACGCCGAGGGCATCCCTGTACCCGACGTACCCCACGATTCCGCACATGGGGCACCACCCTACCGAGGCCGGAGCGGTCCGCGAATCCGAGTGCGCGCGGGACCGGGCGGAACGCCCCAAGGACGCGGCGATCGGATAAGTTCACTGTCGTGTCGGCGTCTGTGAAATCGCTCCTGAGCACCTTGACCGCCCGCGGCCCGCACGCGGTGCTGCGCGGCAACCTCGGCATAGCCGGGCAGCCGGGTGTGGTCTATACGCCCGAGAAGGGGCTCAACCTACCCGCGGTGGCGTTCGGTCACGGCTGGCTGGCCGGGGCGGCGAACTACCGGCGACTGCTCGAACATGTGGCGTCGTGGGGTTACGTGGCGGCCGCGCCGGATACCGAACGCGGGCCGATCCCTTCGCATCTGAACCTGGCGACGGATCTGGTAACCACCCTGGATATCTGCACCGGGGTGCGCCTGGGTTCGGGCGATATCAGCGTGCACCCGGACAAGCTGGCCTTGGCGGGCCACGGTATGGGCGCGGGCGCGGCGATCATCGCCGCCTCCCAACGTGAGGTAGCCGCGGTGGCCGCCCTTTACCCCGCCCCCACCGCCCCGTCGGGTGAGGCCCTCGCCCCCGGAATCGACACCCCCGCACTGATCCTGGCCGGTGCCGCCGATCTCGATTCGGTGAGCTCCAACGCAATCCCTCTGGCCGCGGCCTGGGGCGGCCCCGCCATCCTCCGCTCCGTGGACAAGGCCACCCACAACGGCATGGTCGAAGGCCGCCGCGCCCTGACCGCCCTCGGTGCGGGCAAGCATGAACCCAAAACCGAACGCCTCACCCGAGCCCTCCTCGTCGGCTTCCTCAACTACCAGGTCCTGGGCGACAAGAAGTACAAACCCTTCGCCGACCCCGAAGCCCTCATCCCCCACACCGAAACAGTCGACCCCGAAGCCATCGAGGAAGAATCCGCCGAACCCCAAAAACTCCCCCTCCTCCAACTCGTCCAAGCATTGCGAAAGTAACTCGCCCCGCTGATCATTCGAGAGCAGTCGGCTCCGGGATTTCGACCCCGGAGTCGGGGATCTCGAGAGTGGGATCGCCACGTAGAGCACGGCGGCCGAACCTCTTGTGCCGCGCGGGCTTATCGCGCGAAATACCCTGTGCACCAGGCCCGACGATGCCGAGATGCAGTGCACCCAGCCGCCCCGTATCACCCGGCATGAGACCCATCGCGAAGCCGGGCTTGCGACATCAGGTGCCGAATAGCGAACGGCCGCCTGCTATTCGACGCCGGTCGGCGGGGGCTCCGGGATTTCGACCCCCGAGTCGGGTATCTCGACGGCGGCGTCGCCGTGGTCGACGAGTGGTGGATTGTCCTCCGGCGCATGGTTTTCGAGCAGCGGCGGCGCGCCCTTGCCGGGAGATGCCTGATCGCCGCCGGGTGTGAGACCCGCGCTCTCGGGCGGGAGTCCGGTCCCGTCGGGCGTCGGCGGGATCTCGCTGCCGGGAGCAACGGGAGCTTCGCCGCCGGGTGCCGGGCGGTCGGCTAGCGGCGGGCCGCTGTCGGGTGCGGGCACGCATTCACCCTGCGGGACTTGGCCATTACCGGGCAAGGCGGGCTGTGGGCCGGGCAGCGTTCGGTCGTCTACCGGCTGCGCCGGACATTCCGGTGGCGGTGGCGAGCACTGGTCCGCAGGTGCGCGGTCGTCGGTCGACGGTGCGGCCTCGCTGCCGAATGTCGAGCACTTGCCAGTTGAGGGTTGACCTCCGTCGCCGGGTGAGTGCGTGGCGTCGGCCGGAGCGGGTTGGCACTCGCCTTGCGGCCCCCGACCATTCGCGTCCGGCGGGGGTGAGCATTCCCGCGGCGGCCGTGCACATTGCCCGTCGGATATTTGGCTATCGGTGGTGGCGGGGGCTGGGCATTCGCCCGGTGGCAACTGATCGGAACCGTGCGGGTTCGAGCTATCCGGCGAGTTGGGCGGGGCGCTGCCTGCGGGCGCTGGGCACTCCGGTGGCGTGAGCTTGTCGGGGGTTGTATTCGGTTGCGGCACAACCGGTTGTGCTGACATGGCCTTGTCTGTGCCGGGCTGGACGGGATCCGTTGTGGAGTTCGGGTCGGTTGTAGAGGGATCGCCGCCGGGATCGGTCGAGGGATGGAGCAGGTCAGTGAGGCTGGCGAGGTCGAGGCTGCCGAAGAGGGATTTGAGGAGGTCGGCCAGGGCTGAGAGCGGGTTGGTGTTCGAATCGGGTTGGGCGCCTTCGGTGGTGGAGTCCGTTGAGGTTGTGGGATTGGACTGGCGTGGGGCGGCACTGCCAGCGGGTATACCGGCGGCGGGCCCGGTTGGGGCGGGTTCGGTCGAACCGGCGGGCTGACTCGGGGCGGCGTCGGATGAGGAGCTGGGGGCGGTTTGGGGTTGTGGACTGCCATTGGACGGTGTGGCGGGTGCCTGCTGCGGGCGAGTTGATGTGTCCGGCGCGGGGTTCGGCAGGGATTGCGGACGGGAGTGGGGTTGTGCGGATTCCGGGACAGGCTGGGTGGAGCCTGGGACCGGCACGGTGGGGGCCGCCGCGCCACCGGTGTCGAGGGTGGATGGCGGGGTTTTTCGCGTGGGGAGTGTGAGGTCGGGAGCTGGGAGGTTTGCGGGCTGCGGGTAGGGGAGGTCGAGGATTTGGTTGAGGGCTTTTGTGGCTGTGGCGTAGTGGGATTCGAAGGTGGTGTCGGCGGTTTTGCAGGCTGCGGTGAAGGTGTCGAGTTTGTGTTCCACGTCGGCTCGGAAGACCTCCGTGAGCCACGGGTTGGCTCGGTCGCCGATCATGGCGTCGATTTCCTCGGGAGATTTGCCGCCTATGGTGAGTTTCCTTGCGTCACCTGAAGTCTCCGGCAGGAGTGCGAGGGTGCCTTCGGCCTTGGTGACGACGGCCCGGCGGAGTGGGTCGATCAGGTCGGACAGTGCGGTCGCCGCCGTGTGCGCGGCGTCTAGATCTTCACGGGCTCGGCGTAATTGGGTGATGAGGGCGGCTTGGGCCGTGCCCCCGGTGGGGCCGGTCCAGGTGGTGGGGAGGGTTTGGGCCAGCGTCCACTGGGTGGTCCATTGGGATTCGGCCGCGGTGAGCGCCTTGGCCAGTTCGGTAGTAGCCGTGGCGAGTTCGGCCAGGTTGGTGCCGCGCTGCTCGTCGTAGGCGGCTTGCAGCGCGGACAGGTCGACCACGCGATGCTGGTCGAATGCCTTGGCGTACAGGGGCAGGAAGTGTTCCCAGTACTCCAGTCCGGGTGCACCGTAGTCCAGGATCTGGTCGACCGATTTGCCGGCGGGGTCGAAGGTCATGGGTGCACCGCCGAGATCGCGTCGGCGCGTTCGCGATCGATCCGCTCGTATTCGGTTGCGGCGTGGGCGAATACGTCGGCGGTGGCCGCGGTGCCGGCGCTCCAGTGGTGCAGGCAGGCGGCCATGCGTTCGAGACCTGCGTGGATGGCTGCGCCTTGCGCCGAATAGTTGCGGCCCGCTTCGTCATTGCCGAGCCCGAAGGGGTGCTCGGTAATGCGACGGGACTGCTGTTGCAACGTATCGGCGCAGGTGCGCAGTGTGGTGATGGTGTTGTGCAGGGCGTCGAGGTCTACGCCGAGCATGTCGAATCCAGGCATCGATCCCCCCTTGTCGAAACCCCCTGGTTCGGCTATTTGCCCAGGCGGCCTTCGTCTGTGCGAATCCACTCGGTGGACCCGTCCGGATGGTGGTGGAATTCCCAGGCGGAGTAGTCGCCCCCGCTGTCCACGACGGTGACATGGTCGGCGTAACCATCGTGATCCAGATCCGTCCACACGTGCATGGCGTGGTCGCTGGTGGTGGTCACGGTGTCGAGTAGGCCGTCCCCGTCGATATCCTGGGTGGGATGTTGTAGCTCGATGGCCCCGAGCGACCCGAGCTCGGAATGCGAGTCGAGATTCGGCAGATCAAGGCCCGGCAGATCACCCGATGTGACCATATGCGCTCCTCCGCGATGACGTGGTTACCATCCTGTCACCCGCGGATCGGCCACGCAGCAGCTTCATACCGATTGTGGATAACTCTCCCCCTGTGGACAACTCACCGAGACGTGCAAGGGCATCAACGCTTCGGAATCATCAGCCACAGAATCAGATACAGCACGAACTGCGGTCCGGGCAGCAGGCAGGACAGCACGAACAGGAATCGGACGAGACCCGCACTGATACCGAAGTATTCGGCGAGCCCGCCGCAGACTCCGGCAATCCACTTGTCCTGGCTCGAACGGGTGAGACGCTTGGTGGTCGGTGTAGTCATACCTCCAGTTTCGGCGCGACGACCGCACCGCGCATCGGTCCCTCGACCCATTCCGACCCTGAACTTCGGTAGGGCCGGGGTCAGGGTGCAACCCCGAGCAGGGCAGAATCGCGCAGGTGAGCACCACTCTGCATGCGCGCGGACTCGCTGCCGGACACGGCGAACGCACCCTCTTCGAAGACCTCGATCTCGTGCTGGCCCCCGGCGATGTGATCGGCCTGGTCGGGGTGAACGGCGCCGGAAAGTCCACCCTGCTGCGCATGCTGGCCGACGGAAACGCCCCGGAGGGTGAGATCACGCTCAGCCCACCCGATGCGACCGTCGGCTATCTGGCCCAGGAGCCGGAACGCATCGCGGGCGAGACCGTACTGGAATTCCTGCGCCGCCGCACCGGAGTCGGCGAGGCCCAGCGCGTCATGGACGCGGCCGCCGAACGCCTCGCCGAGGGCGGCGAGGACGAGTTCTCCCCCGCCCTGGAGCGCTGGCTCGCACTCGGCGGCGCGGATCTGGAACAGCGCGCCGAGGAGGTGTCCGCCGATCTCGGCCTGAGCGAGAGCCTCCCGCACGGCCTGGAGACCCTTATGACGGTCCTCTCCGGCGGCCAGGCGGCACGAGCGGGTCTGGCCTCGGTCCTGTTGTCCCGCTTCGACATTCTGCTGCTGGACGAGCCGACCAACGACCTCGACCTGAACGGCCTGGACCGCCTCGAACAGTTCGTCAACGGCGTCCGCGAACCGCTCATGGTGATCAGCCATGATCGAGAGTTCCTGGCGCGCACCGTGAATCGCATTGTGGAACTCGATCTGGCACAGCAGCAGGTCGGCATCTATGACGGCGGCTACGAGTCGTATCTGGAGGAGCGCGAGATCGCCCGCCGGCACGCCCGCGAAGCCTACGACGAGTTCGCCGACACCAAGGCCGGACTCGAGGCTCGCGCAGGCATGCAACGCAATTGGATGGAACACGGCGTCCGCAATGCCCGCCGCAAGAGCAAACAGGACTCCGACAAAATGGGCCGCAAAGCCCGCGCCGAAGCAACGGAGAAGCAGGCGTCGAAGGTCAAGCAGACCGTGCGCCGTATCGAACGCCTCGACGCCGTGGAGGAACCCCGCAAGGAATGGGAACTCCGCATGATCATCGCCGCCGCACCCCGCAGCGGTTCGGTGGTCGCGACGCTCTCCGATGCCACTGTCACCCGAGGTGAATTCACCCTCGGCCCGATCACCGTTCAGGTCGACTACGGCGACCGCATCGTCCTGACCGGAGCCAATGGCGCGGGCAAATCCACCCTGCTGTCCCTACTGCTCGGAAAAGCCCGGCCGGACAACGGATCCGCGGCTCTCGGCTCGGGCGTGGCCATCGGCGAGGTCGATCAGGCCCGCGGCCTCTTCCGCGGAACCGACACCCTCGCAGACACTTTCAGCGCCGAGATCCCGGACTGGCCCGAAGCCGAAGCCCGCACCCTACTGGCTAAATTCGGCCTCCGCGGCCCACACGTCCTGCGCCCCAACGACACCCTCTCCCCCGGCGAACGCACCCGCGCGGCCCTGGCCTTGCTCCAAGCCCGAGGCGTCAACCTCCTGGTCCTGGACGAGCCCACCAACCACCTCGACCTGGCCGCTATCGAACAACTGGAGCAGGCAGTCGAATCCTTCACCGGCACAGTCCTATTGGTGACCCACGACCGCCGCATGCTCGACAACGTCCGAGCTACCCGCCGCTGGCACCTCGACGCGGGCAAACTCACCGAGGAATAGACCATACCGGGTATATCCCTCTACCGACCGGCAGGGTGCTGCAACATGGATGTACTCACGCAGCGGGCTACTCGACGTTTGCCTGCGTGAGTACATCCGTATTGCGTCTCTCCCGGGGAATCGGTCGAATGGGATGATAGTTGGCTGGTACCCGGGGCCTTCGTAGCCGAAGACCCAGCGGGACAGCACGTTCCAGCGGGGTTCGGAAGAGGGCCATGATTTTTCGGAGTGGTTACCTCGCCTGCCGTACCCGACCTTCGCTCCCCACTCAGGCGCGAATACTCGCGACCCAGCCCGGCTGGCAGGCCGCGGTCACCTTCAGAACCACAACGAAAAAGACAAAACCACCCCATCCCCCAGCTGGACAATCGATCACCGGGAACTGAGCGGGCGACACGCCGAATGTGCCAACGCTCAGTTCCCGGTGATCGCACGTCCAGGTCTTCGAGGGTTCTTGTCTCTTCTCGTCCTGGCGTCTTTTGTCTTGTTTGTTCTTGTTTTGCCTCAGACGGCGGCGACGAGTTTGGCGAGATCGTCGGCGAGGCGCTGGGCCTGGCCGGGGTCGGTGGCTTCGACCATGACTCGCACCAATTGTTCGGTTCCGCTGGGGCGGAGCAGGATTCGGCCGGTGTCGCCCAGGAGGCGTTCGGCTTCGGCTACCGCGTCGAGGACCTCGGGGGCGGATGCCACCGCGGCCTTGTCGGAGACGTGGACGTTCACCAGGACCTGGGGGACGGTTTGGACTACCGCCGCGAGATCGGCCAGGGTGCGGCCGGTTTCGGCCATGCGGGCCATGAGCTTCAGGCCGGTGAGGACGCCGTCGCCGGTGGTGCCGAATTGGGGGAGGACGACGTGGCCGGATTGTTCGCCGCCGAGGTTGAGGCCGCTGCGGCGGAGTTCCTCCAGGACGTAGCGGTCGCCGACGGCGGTGGTGCGCATGGCGATTCCGGCGTCGCGCATGGCGATGTGCAGGCCGAGGTTGCTCATGACGGTGGCGACGAGGGTGTTCTCGGCTAGTTCGCCGGAGTCGCGCATGGCCAGGGCGATGACGGCCATGATGGCGTCGCCGTCGACCACATTGCCGTCGGCGTCGACCGCGAGGCAGCGGTCGGCATCGCCGTCCAGGGCCAGGCCGAGGTCGCCGCCGTGTGCGCGGACGGCACGCTGGATCTTGTCCAAATGTGTTGAGCCGCAGGCTTCGTTGATGTTCAGGCCGTCGGGGGCGGCATTGATGGCGATGACGGTCGCGCCCGCTTCACGCAGGGCGGCGGGGCCGACTTCCGAGGCCGCGCCGTGTGCGCAGTCGACCACGACGGTGAGGCCGCTCAGGTCGCGTCCGGTGGCTTCCACCAGATGCTCCACATAGCGTTCGTGGGTGCCTTCCAGGCTGTACTGGTCTGTCGCGCTGAACAATTGGCCGGGCTTGCCGAGGACGCGGCCGACGCCCGCGCCGGTGGGGCGGGTGAAGCCGCCCTCGGCGATCAGGGCCTCGATGCGGTCCTCGATGACGTCGTCGAGCTTGTGCCCGCCGGCCGCGAAGATCTTGATGCCGTTGTCGGGCATGGGGTTGTGCGAGGCGGAGATCATCACGCCCAGGCACGCGTCGTAGACGCCGGTCAGGTAGGCGACGGCGGGCGTCGGCAGCACGCCCACGGAGAGCACGTCCACGCCGGCGGAGGTCAGGCCCGCGATGACGGCCGCTTCCAGCATCTCGCCACTCGCGCGCGGGTCACGTCCCACCACGGCCAGTGCGCGCTTCTTTCCACGGCTCAAAACCTGAGCGGCGGCAGCGGAGACAGCAAGCGCAAGTTCAGGACTCAGCGAGTCATTGGCGAGCCCGCGGACTCCGTCGGTGCCGAACAAACGTCCCATTACCTCACCCCTGATAGGTAGATACAGCACGAGAGCAGGCACCCGGCCCTCTCCCCGCGGCGGCATGCAGCCGCGGGGAAAAGACAGCAACGATTCGCGAAAACCGTTGCGGGGAGCCTGCTCTCGTACAGGTTGCCGCGTAGACCGTACCGTGCCCGTCCCGGAGAGGGGCGGGCACGGTGGGGCCGTACGGCGGAAAAATCAGCGCTTCGAGTACTGAGGCGCCTTACGGGCCTTCTTGAGGCCGTACTTCTTACGCTCGGTGGCACGCGGGTCACGAGTCAGGAAGCCGGCACGCTTGAGGGCGGGACGATCCTCCGGGGTGACCTCGATCAGCGCACGCGCGATCGCCAGGCGCAGCGCGCCGGCCTGACCGGACGGGCCGCCGCCGACGAGGCGGGCGAAGATGTCGAAGGACTCGACACGCTCGACGGTCACCAGCGGCGACTTGACGAGCTGCTGGTGCACCTTGTTCGGGAAGTAGTTCTCGATGGTGCGACCGTTGAGCACGAAGTTGCCGGTACCCGGCACCATGCGCACGCGAACGACGGCTTCCTTGCGGCGGCCGACGGTCTGGATCGGACGATCGATCAGAATCGGTGCGAAGGTCTCTTCCTCGGCGGTGTACTCGGCCTCGTAGCCGTCACCCTCCTCGACGACCTCGACGGTGGTGTCTTCCACGACGAACTCGTCGTCGTTGAATTCCTCAGGAGCGGTCACTGGGCAACCTGCTTGATCTCGAAGGGAATGGGCTGCTGAGCGGCGTGCGGGTGGTTCGGGCCTGCGTAGACCTTCAGCTTGCCGCCGATGCTGTTACCCAGCTTGTTCTTCGGGATCATGCCCTTGACGGCCTTCTCGACCAGACGGTCGGGGCGGGTGTCGAGGATCTGGCCGACGGAGCGGGACTTGAGTCCGCCCGGGAACCCGGAGTGGGTGTGGATGAACTTGTTCTCACGCTTGTTGCCGGAGACGGCAACCTTGTCAGCGTTGATGATGATGACGAAGTCGCCACCATCGACGTGCGGAGCGTAGGTCGGCTTGGTCTTGCCGCGCAGCAGGTTCGCTGCCTGAACGGCGAGACGGCCGAGCACTACGTCAGTGGCGTCGATGACGTACCACTTACGGGTCACGTCACCCGCCTTCGGGCTGTACGTAGGCACAGTCGTTCCCTGTCTGTCGTATGTGGTGCCAGCCAGGTATTCGGTCGAGTGGCCCCGGCGGCTGGTGGAGACCCGGGACTCGTGCGACAGCCAGGCAAAACCCAGCTGTACCGAACGCCAACGAGACAGAGTACTTTACGCCCTCCGCTGCGCTCCGGGCGGGTTCGCGGCCCTGGGGAGTCCGGAACCTTCCCTCCCTCCGCTCAGTCCAGAACCCGGACGGGCCGCGAACTTGGCGCGTTTCTTCAGACGGCTATATCTGCAGGGGCGGGCCCGGGTCGACGCCGCGGACGGGTCCGGGGATGGTGTAGCGGAGGGTGTCTGTGCCCAGGGTCAGGCAATCCAGGTGTTGTGGATCGTCGATTCCGGAGACGCCGGGGCGCGGGGCATTGGAGGCCGAGGGGGTGATGGCGCACACCTGATCGATCAGGTGGGTGTCGAGCACATCGCCGATGCTGAAATCGCTGGTCGCCGCAGACAGTTCGATCGGCTCACTGTCGGCGTGAATGCCTATGGCACCGAGCGCGGCCATGCCGATGATGATGGGCGCGCCGAAACGCTTGCCCTTCATCTTGTTCCACAGCTTGCCCTTGCGCTTGTGCTCCCCCTCGCCGGACTCTGAATCAGACTGACCGGCACTGTCTTCCGGCATCTGCGGATTCGACTGACGCGACCCACTCGGCGGCATCGACCCACCGTACATCGCACCGGCCTGACCAGGAGCGTTTCCGGAAGGACCGGCAAAGTTCGCACCCTGCCCGCCATACCCGCCCTGCCCGTAACCCTGTTGGCCGTAACCACCTTGACCGGACTGGCCATAGCCCTGCGGTTGGCCCTGCTGCCCATAACCGGACTGCCCCTGCGGGCCATATCCCGGCCCGTACTGCACAACCGGGGTATTCGACTGTCCTCCACCGGGGTTCGGCTGCCCGCCGGCATTCTGCCCTCCGGCCGCGGGCTGCTGTCCACCACCGGGATACTGCTGGCCGCTACCCGAGGGCTGCTGGCCGCCTGGATACTGTTGCCCGGCAGCGGGATTCCCCTGCCCGCCGGATCCGGACGGCCACTGCTGCCCGTAACCCGGAACGTCCTGGCCGGTCTGCGGCCCACGGCCCATGACAGCCGTCATCTGATCATCGGCCGGAGTGCCCGGCGGCCGCGTGAAACGCCCACCCACACCGGCCAGCCCGGGCGGCAATCCACCGCGCGAGGCGGTCGGAATCTGTGCGACATCTTCCGCTGTCATACGCCGCGTTTCACCGGCCGCAGCCGCATCCGCGCCAGGCCGCGACCCGGTGCCGGGTGCGCCCGCGGGTTGCGCAGCGGCCCCCGCTTGCGAGCCGACCGGCGCGCCCATTCGAGGCTGCGGGCCGGTGGAAGGTCCCCCGAGGCGCGGGGATTCGGTGCCCGGAGCACCGGAGTCGCTCGGCTGCACAACCTTTCGCGGGCCCTGCTCGACCGGGCGTGCTTCCGCTCCGCCGGTGGCGGATTCGGCTGCGGCCACGGACATCCCGGTCGACCCGGGCATCCCCGCCTGTACGGGTGCGCCGGGCTGTGCGGATTGGCCGGACTGCGCGGGCGTGCCCGTGGGTCCTTGCGGCTGCCCGTGCCGGGGATATTCGCCCGTCGAAGGTCCGCCTCGGCTGCCGTGGTCGGCGTGCCGTGGCATGGCCGAACCCGGTTGCGGGACCTGGGTTTCCGACCGCGAGGCCATGGCCTCGGCGGTGAGTTCACTGTCATTGACCAGCAGGTGCGTGGCACCGAGAACCAGTGCGTGCATCGGATGGTCGGCGACGTGGAAGCGATGCCCGAGGTGGTTCTGGAAGGCCAGGCGCAGGGCATCGTTGAAGCAGACATTCCCGGCCAGCAGCACGGTGGAGGTGTCGGCGTTGATGCCACGGGCGGCGGCCATCACCTCGATGACCACATTGTCGGCGGCGCGCGCCGAGTGCAGCGCCTCGGCGGTGATGGGGACGCTCACCGATTCGGTGGGCTCCTCGTCGTCACCGTCGACGGCCACGACCAGGCATTCGCGTCCATCGGAGTAGACCCCGGTGGCTCCCACGGCAGGCCCGCGCCCCGGGGCGCGCACCAATCCGAGTGCCCGGAGGTATCCGGACAACGCCACCGATTCGGGCAGCGCCTCGGCGACCACGCCGAGTTGCTCGACCAGCCGGATGAATTCATCCACCTTGGGGTCGGGCCACTCGTCCGGGAAGGGTACAGCCAGCACATCGGGCGTTCCGCCCAGATGTTCGGTGACCGAGGCCAGCGGATTGTGCATGCGGGCCCGGAAGACCAGGTCGGCGGGCCAGGTCGCGCCCGCCACCACGATCTGCGGGTGGCCGAGGATGTCACGGACGTCGGAGATGGCGATGCCGACGTCGGGTCGCCGGTCCACGCCGGCGGTGTGCAACCGGCCGGACGCGTCCGCGAGCAGGTATGCGGGCGGTGTGTAGGTGCCCTCGACCTGGATGGGACGGATCGGCGCGCCGCCGCCACCGGCGGCCACGGACACCACGTCCCAGCCGAGATGCACTGCCCCAACTCGAGCTGTCACAGCCATTAGTGTGCCTGTTCGCTGTAGGAAGCGCGCGACTCCCTGTTCACTCCGCGCTCTTTCGGCCGGTCACGCCGCGCTCGTTCACGAGGCGGACTTCTTCAGCCGCAGTCGCGACCAGGTGAGCAGTGACAACAGTACGGTCAGCCCCAGCAGCATTCCGCCATCGAGGTACCAGATGTTCGCCGTATGTTTCCACAACGCGTCGGCCTGGGCGCTCGGGAACAGTTCCCGGATGTTCACCGTCGACGCGCCGGAGGCGTAACCCCAGCGGGCCGGGAACAGCCACGAAACCTGTTCCAGCACAACACGGCCGGTAACCGGAATCATGCCGCCCGCCATCACCAGCTGGCACATGATGACGACCACCAGCAGCGGCATCACCTGCTCATTGGATTTGGCGAGGGTGGACAGCAGCAGGCCGACGACCACACAGGTGACCGCGGTCAAGGCGATATCGATGTACAGCTCGGCACTGCCCGCGGAGAGCACCGCGCCGGGTCCGGGCCGCTTCTTGCCCGCGAGCACGATGCCCATCATGACGCCCGCCTGCAGCAGCGCGGCAATGCTGAACACGACGACCTTGGACATCAGGTATGCCCCGGATCGCAGTCCGACCGCGCGCTCGCGGTAATAGATGGCACGCTCGCCGACCAGGTCACGCACGGTGAGTGTGGAGCCCATGAAGCAGGCGCCGAGGATCAGCACGACCAGTAGCTGTTGTGCCTCGCTGCCGCCGGTCATGACGAACGACCCGTCCGGCATCTGGGTGAAGCCGCCCTTCTGGAAGCCGTTCTTGCCCGGCACCACCAGGGACAGCCCGCCCAATACGAACGGGAGTATCAACAGGAACGCCAGATATCCGCGATCGGCGAGGATCAATCGCAGCTGTCTGCGTGAGAGCGTCGAGAACTGTTTGAGCGGACTGGATTTCGGCGGTTTGGCCTTCTCCACCGGTTGTACCGCCGGTGGCGGCGGCGCAAAGGCTTGGCGGGAGCGGAAATTGGCGAAGGCGCGATCCGGATCGGCGGCGACGCGGGTGAAGATCTCCGCCCAGTCGCTGGTGCCGAGGAAGTCGCGCACGCTGCCCGGATGCCCCGCGAACGCGGTCTTGCCGCCGGGTCCGAGCAGCAGCACCTGATCGCACATGTCAAGGCAGGCAACCGAATGCGTGACCACGATGACGGTGCGCCCGGCATCGGCGAGCTCGCGCAGCATAGTCATGACCTGCCGGTCCAGCGCCGGATCCAGGCCCGAGGTGGGCTCGTCCAGAATCAGCAGGGACGGGCCGGTGAGCAGTTCCATGGCCACCGACGCGCGCTTGCGCTGACCGCCAGAGAGCCGATCGACGCGAGTGTCCGCGTGCTGGGTGAGTGAAAGTTCTTCCAGCACACCGTCGATGACGCGCTGCCGGTCCGCCTTGCTGGTATCGGGGGGCAGTCGCAATTGCGCGGCGAACCCGAGCGCCTGCTTGACGGTGAGCTGCCGGTGCAGCACATCGTCCTGCGGCACCATGCCGATGCGGGAGCGCAGCGCCTCGTACTCGGCGTGCAGGCCGCGCCCCTCGAAGGTGACCACACCCGCGGACGGTTGTGTCGTTCCCGCAATGAGTTTCGACAGTGTGGACTTACCCGCGCCCGATGGTCCGATGAGCGCGGTAAGCGTGCCGCGCCCGGCGGCCATATTCACATCGACGAGCAGTTGCTTATTGCCCTCGACGGTGAAACCGACGCCGTGCACATGCAGACCCTGTTCGGCGGCGGGGCGCTCGCGGCGGACCAGCGTGCCCTGCTGCACCTCGAAGTCGACATTGCCGATGGTGATGATGTCGCGGTCGCGCAGCACCGCGCGCTGTTCGCGGCGGCCGTTGACGAAGGTGCCGTTGGCCGAGCCCAGATCCTCGATGGCCAGATTGCCGCGATCCGACAGCAGCCGGGCATGGCGGCGCGAGGCCAGCGGGTCGTTGACGACGATCTGATTATCGTTGGTACGGCCGATATGCAAGCCGCCCTGCGGGATTCGATCCGCGCGCGCGGCCGGACCGGAGGCGGAGCGGGCGCGCACCGGTGGGGCGGCGGCGACGCTGGCCTTGGCGGTCATATTGATGTTGTCCGGGGCATCCGGATGCAACGGCATGACCGGCTGCACCGGCTGTGGGGCCGACTGCTGTGCGTGCGCGGGCATGCCCTGCGACTGCGGCTGCGCCGAGCGCGGCGGTTGCCCGGATTTCGGCGGCTGGGCATGCGCGGGCAAACCCTGCGACGGCATGCCCTGCGACGGCATGCCCTGCGACGGCATGCCCTGCGACGGCATGCCCTGCGACGGCATGCCCTGTGACGGCAAACCCTGCGCGGGCATGCCCTGCGAAGGAATTCCGTGCGACGGAATGCCCTGCGCGGGTTGCTGTCCCGAACGTGGCGGGCGCACGTAATTGATCGGCTGCTGTCCCTGCGCGGGCGGTCGCTGCACCGGCTGCTGCGGCGGTGTCGGCGGCCGATTCTGCTGCGGGTTCTGCTGCGGCTGCGGGAAGTTCGGCGGCGGTACCCGGCGCTGCTGCGGCTGCGCCGGCGGCGGCATCTGCTGCATTCCGACGCGCGGAATCAGGTGCAGCAGTGGCCCGGTGATGGCATCGCCGAGCCGCACCTGCATGGGCCGGTCGATCGGGATGGGCTGGCTCAGTCGCCGCGCGTCCACGAAAACGCCATTGGTACTGCCGTTGTCGGCGAGCACCCACCCGTTGCCCCGCCATGCCAGCGTGGCATGGACGCGCGAGACGAGGGGGCTGTCCACGAACAGCGTGACCTCCGGCGCCCGCCCCATGGTGATCTGCTGGCTCGCGTCGAAGACTCGATCGGTTCCTTCATGACGCACGGTGATCTGCTGCGCCCCCGGTGAAGACATGGCCCGGATACTACCGTCTGCCCCGCTCAGGGCCGCAGGAGTAAGCGGACCCAGACCGACCGGTCTGTGCGGACCGGATCAACGGCGCGAATCCCGCGCTCCGGCAGGATCGCAACCGATCCGAGCCCCGGTAGCCCGGACAACGAACCCCGCGTTCGGCGGATAATATGCGTGGGGCTCGGACCGGGTGCAACGCCCGGGGAGCCCGGTTCCGGGGAGGAAACGGCCGCAGTTGTAGGGAGAAGACGTGGGGATGCGCGCACGCCGGGCAACAGTGGCCATGGCCGTACTCACCCTCATCGCGGTCCTGCTGAGCGGCTGTACCCGGGATGTGCGCGGGCGCGCGGTATCGATCTACGACGATCCGTTCAAGGTCGCCGGACTGCCCACCACCAGCGGGCCCAACGGGCCGCGCACGGGCGCACCGGATTCCACGCTGACGGCCTCGAACTCCGATGGCGGGGAAATCGACAAACTGGTACTCAACGCGCTCGAGGACATCCAGAGCTATTGGCAGAGTGAGTATCCGCGCGAGTTCGACGGCGCCTTCAAACCGGTCGACAAATTCCTGTCCTGGAGTGCGAAGGCGCCACGCTCACAGGCCGTGCAGTTCTGCAAGGAAACCACGTACCGGCTGCAGAATGCCGCGTTCTGCAGTCTCGACGGGTCCATCGGCTGGGATCGGGCCATGCTACTGCCGACGGTGCAGGAGACCTTCGGAAAGATGGCGGTGGTCATGGTGCTGGCCCATGAATATGGGCATGCCATTCAAACAATGGCCGATATCGTCAGCCGCAAGACACCGACCCTGGTGAAGGAGCAGCAGGCCGACTGCTTCGCGGGGGCGTTCATTCGCAATGTGGCCGAGGGCAAGTCGAAGCATTTCACCATCAATACCTCCGACGGCTTGAACGCCGTACTGGCCGCCACCGTAGCCATTCGTGATCAGAATCCGGGCGATCCGAATAGTGTGCACGGCTCGGCGTTCGAACGCGTCACCGCGGTGCAGATCGGCTTCACCGACGGCGGTAAGGGCTGTAAGGGCATCGACTCCAAGGAGATCGACCGGCGGCGCGGAAATCTGCCGCAGTCCTTCGGGAATGACAGCACCAATGGCCAATCCGATGTGGACAGAACCAATCTCGACGAACTCTCCAAGGCGATGGCGAACATCATGCCGATCTCCAAGGAGCCCAAGTACAGCTTCGACGGCGCGAAACTGGCCTGCAGCAACGGTAAGGACACCGAACCGGTCACCTACTGCCCGTCCACCAATACCATCGGCACCGATCTGACCTCCCTGCACGATCGCGGAGTGGCCAACAGCGACGAACAGGATGGCTTGCCGGTCAGGGTAACCGGCGATTTCACCGCCTACATCGTCTACATCTCCCGCTACGCGCTGGCCGTCCAGCAGAGCGCCGGACAAGCCCTCAAGGGCGCGAAAACCGGCCTGCGCGCGGCCTGCCTGGCAGGCGTGATCACCGGAAAGCTGGCCGACCCCAACCGATCCAAGGCCAACGGCAATATCAGTCTCTCCGCCGGCGACCTGGACGAAGCCGTCTCCGGCCTGCTCACCGACGGCCTGGCCGCCAGCGACACCGACGGCAAAACCGTCCCCAGCGGCTTCTCCCGAGTAGACGCCTTCCGCGCCGGCGTCCTCGGCACCCAGAACACCTGCACCTCCCGCTATTCCTGACTAACCGAACGGCGGCGGCGCGACCGGCTCGAGGCGCAGTACGCGATTGCCGAGCATGACCTCTGCGCCCGGAATCAGGATCATCGGCTGATTCGCTTGCAGGCGAACCCAATCCCGGTATCCGGGCAGCCGGACCCGGGTGCCGTTGGTGGAGCCGCGGTCCACCACGGTGACATCCCAGTTCACCAGCCGGATCTCCGCGTGCGCCCGCGACATGCCGCCGGAGGAATCGTCGATCTTCAAGGGCACCAAGCCCGCCCGCGCCGCTTCGGACTGCTCGGGATCGCGGCCCACGACCGCGTCGGCGGCCAGCATGTACGTCATCCCGTCATCGAGGATGAGCATGCCGAGCGGGGGCCGAATCACCTCGGTGACCTGCTGCGTCTGATCGACCGGCATCCCGCACACCGAACAGAACGCGGCCCGCGGATCACTGGGATGCGCACGCGCGCACTTGAATCCGAGCACCTTCACGGTGAGCGTCGTAGCCTTGGCGGTCGCCTCCAGCCGCCGCTGCAGACTCGGATCCGGCTTCGGCGCGGGATTGGTCCCACCCATCTCGGTCGGCGCACGATGCGGGTCGTAGCCGTCCGCGCCATCACCCAGCGGGTCATGGCCCGTCCCGGCCTCGTATGGCGAACCATGCCCGGCGGTAGGCGCACCGTCCCGTCGCGAGCCGGAACCAGCACCGGCGGAGCGAGACTCGACCTGTGGGTCATAGCCGGCGGTGGCGGCATCCCCCTCGGTTTGCCCACCGAACCCCGGCGTGCCGGATTCGGATCGCCCGCCATAACCGGGTGCGGCGGTGGCGGATTCGGATCGCCTGCCGTAACCGGGTGTGGCGGAGTCCGATTCGGGATCGAAATCCAGTCCGACGGGAATCCGGTTGGAGGTGCGGGTGGGAGTCAGGTTGGGGTCCAGCGGAATTCGTTCCGGCTCCGGGTCGAAGGCCGCGGTCGGCGGAGGAGGCGCGGCCTGGTCCGATGGGGGTCCGGCGGTGTGCGGCCGGGTGCCCACTGCGGTTGCACGCGGCTGCCAGGTGCGCGCCGGTTCACCCTCGAACCAGACGATCGCGCCGCCGGCCTGCGCGATTCCCGCTGTGAGAGAGCCTATTCCGCGGTCGGGTAGCTCCGGAATACGGCGCTTGGCATCCTCGGCGAACAGGGCCGCCGCGCGCTCCGGATGCGCCGCGACGCGGTCGACGGTGAAGGCGGCGTCGCTGCCGCGGTAGTACTCCACTGCCCGTCCGGCCAGTACCGCGGTCACGGAGCCGTGCAGGAAGATGGCGATGCCGCCGGTGTCCGCGGCGGAGAGGATCCCGAACTCCACAGGTACGCCGGGTGAGATGCGTTCGGCCTCTTTCATCAGCCAGCGGGTGGCCTGGCGCGCGATGAGGCGGCCGGGTCCGTCCGGCGCCTGTTCGGTCGTCTCGAGTACGAGGTCGGCGAGCGCGTGGCCCGCCACCACGGCGGGTGAATTCGCCGTCACCGCTCCGCGTTCGCGGTGCGCCACCAGGATCACCGTCCCCGCCGCCCGAATGACCACATGTGGGCCCGCGACAACCTCGACCTGCCGATCCATCAATGGAACCGGCCCCCGGTGTTCGCGCGGCGCGGGATGTTCAGCACACCGACCAGGTTACGTTGCCGCTCCGTGTTGCGTCCGGGCCGCCATGGCGCGATGGACTGTTGACCACTTCGCACCGGGTCCGGCGATCCGCGACCCCGCCCGGCGGCGCGCGCGGTCGGTTACTTTGGATGCACCGTACGGGAGGAACGAGGACCTGACATGGTTCGGAATTCACGCAGATCACTCTTCGCCGCATGTGTTTCGCTCACCGCCCTGCTACTGACCGCGTGCAGCGTGAGTGGCACCCCGACCGCCGGTGAGCTCGATGTCCGCACGCTCGCGGTGGGCGGTTATCCGGTCGACCGGCACACCTATTCGCAGGACGCGGGCTCCAATGGCGCACTGCTGGAAGGTTTCCGGATGTCGGAGGCGGTGGTGCCGACGGTGCAGATCGACTCCGCCCTGGTCTACGGCGGCGGTGGGCGCGCCACCGTGGATGCCGCCGACGCCACCAAAATCGGACTCGCCACCTCGTCGCAGCCGGTGCTGGAGCGTAATCACCTGATCACCGCCTTCGCGGCCAGCGGCGCGGACCAGCCCGATGGGGTGAACCAGTCCGGGGGCACCAGCGTCACCAATATGGTGATGCGCTTCTCCGATGACAAGACCGCCAAGACCGCCGCGCGCGAACTCGAGGACGCGGATTTCGGTGTCGCTCCCGATCTGAACAAGAAGCTCCCCCTCGGCAAGTACCCGGACGCCTTCGTCCATTGGCGGCCGGGCATTGCGACCGTCGGCGCGTTCCTGCCCTATAAGCAGTATGTGATCTCGCTGTTCATCGAGCGCCCCAAGGCCGATGAGAAGGATCTGCTGGATTGGGTGCGCAAAACCTTCGACGCGCAGGTGCCGGTGCTGGACAAGTTCACGCCCACTCCGGAGAGCAATCTGACGGCGCTGAAGGTGGATCCGAATAATCTGCTGGCGCGCGCGGTGATCAAGGAACGTGGCTCCGGCACTCCGGATCCCAAGGATTTCGCCGTCTACGGCGGCACCAAGATCGTCCACAATGCCAATAACCAGACCAAGATCGGACAGGCGGTGACCGACAGCGGCGCGGACGCCCTGGCCACGGTCGGCGAAGCCTGGCTGATTCGCACCCGAGACGACGCGGGCGCGCAATCGCTCATGGCCGCCCTGCTCACCGATGAGACCGATCACTACGACAGCGTCGGGGCCCCCAATGACGTGCCCGGCGCGAAATGCCTGCAGCTGAACAGCAAGGGCGACAGCAACTCCGAGTTCAAGAACCGCTGCTATGTGTCGTACAAACGCTATATCGGTGTGGTGAGCAGCGATGACGAATCCGATGTGCGGCAGAAGGTGGCGGCGCAGTACGCCTTGCTGGCCAACAGCCTGTAGCCCGCATCGGTAAGCTCCGGCGTGCAGTGGCCGCACGAGATCAGGAGTTCCAGCCATGGCGATGAGTCCGGGCACGATCGTCGGCGGCTACCGGATCGAGCGGGTGCTCGGCTCCGGCGGGATGGGCACGGTCTATCTCGCCAAGCATCCGAGCCTGCCGCGCATGGACGCGCTCAAGGTGCTCTCGGCGGACCTCTCCCGCGATCAGGAGTTCCGCAGGCGTTTCGAGCGGGAAGCCAATCTGGTTGCCGGACTTGACCATCCGAATATCGTCGCGGTGCACAATCGCGGCGAGGAGAACGATCAGCTGTGGATCGCCATGCAGTATGTGCCGGGCACCGACGCCTCCGCAGAGCTCAAACGCGATCCGGCCGCCATGAATCCGCTACGCGCACTGGGCATTATCACCCAGGTCGGCCGCGGCCTCGACTACGCGCATCGAAAAGGGTTGCTGCACCGCGATATCAAGCCCGCCAACTTCCTGCTCTCCAGCGCGGACGGTGAGGACGAGCGGGCGTTGCTCGCCGATTTCGGTGTCGCCAAATCCACCGATGACACCACCGAACTCACCCAGACCGGCAGTTTCGTCGCCACCATCGCCTATGCTCCACCGGAGCAGCTGTCCGGCGAGGCGCTCGATCATCGCGCCGATATCTACAGTTTGGCGTGCTCGTTCTTCAAGCTGGTGACGGGCCGAAACCCTTATCCGGGAACACAACCCGCGCTGGTCATGATGGGGCACCTGCATGAGCCGCCGCCGCGTGCGACGGCGGTGAATCCGCATCTGCCCGAGGCCCTGGATCATGTCTTCGCGCGTGCGCTGGCCAAACGTCCGGCCGAACGCTTCGCGAGCTCGCGGGAGTTCACCGAGGCGGCGGCGAATGCGCTGACACCGGGGTACAACCCGGTCTCCACCACCACCTCGCCGACCTATCCGATCCAGGTCGCCTCGACCACCGAGACCACCGGTTACACAAGCCCTTCCGAGCCCACCGAGATCATCGGCAAGAGCCACCGGACGGTCTACATCGGCATAGCAGCGGCGGCGGTCGTGGTGGCACTGGCCATCGGGGTCAGCGCTGTGGTGTTGCGCGGCAACCACTCCGGCACTCCGGCCGCACCCACTGTGGTCGCCATCACCACCACCGCGAGCGGTGGCCCACTCTCGATTGCCAAGGCGCGCAGCGACAATCCGGCCTTCCAGGGCAAGACCATCACCCTGGTCGATGTCGCACGGCAATCCACCTCCGACAAGTATTCGATCTACCTGACCGGCACCGAGCAAGCGCAGTTCACGGAGGCCCTGGGCTTCGCCTACAACCCGCGATACCTGCCCGTGGACGGTGAGCCCTCACCGCGTCCGGCCGACAGCTACGGCGATCTGACGGTGCCCGACGACTCCTATATCGTCGCGGTGCGCAGCGATGAGAAGGCCGGTGGCGGTGGACTACTCGGCCTCCCCGGCGCGATCACCGGCTCACGCGCCATCGTGATACCCCTGGATGATCCGGCCGCGGTCGCCGCCATGCGCAATTGGACGCCGGACTCGGAACAGATTCTGCTGAACAAACTGATTCCGGTGCTGCACAACCGAATCAAATAGGGAGTGCCCGGAGACGGGCTGGGGAGGGAATATGGGAAAGCTCTGCCGGGGGGCGCTATCCGCGGCCACCACACTCGCCGTCGCATTGACCGCCGCCTGCGGCTCGGATGCCGCCCCCGCGGCACCGGCCGATCCGGTGATCGATCTGTCCACCCTGGATGTGGGTAATCTGGCCACGCGGCCCAAGTTCTACGACAAGCCGGTCAATTTCGATCAGGCGAAGCAACTGGAGGCACTTCGACTGGCGGGCTATATTCCGCTGCCGTCGGAGGTCGATCCGGAGGTGAAGTATCCGGCGCAGGCCATGAGCGTGACGGTACGCAGTTTCGTCGACTTCGGTTCCGCCGCCATCCACAATCGTATCGATGCCGATCCGGACGTATTGCGGGCCGCAGCACCGGGATTCATGAGCGGCTTCGTCACCAGCGGCAAATCCGACGACAAGATCAGCCTCGCCTACGAGCTGGAGAATATCGTCCTGCTCTTCACCGATGACCAGTCCGCGACCGCCGCGGCATCGGCGCTCGGACAGGCCGATCTGGACAACAGCGCCGGCGCGCAACGGGTCACGATCGACAAGTATCCGAACGCTTTCGCGCTGGTCGAGCACGATGACGGCGGACCCATCCGATCCTGGTATGCCACCGGCAGATTCGTGATTCTCACCGATATCTACGACAGCGTCATGTCCGAGATCAAGGAACGCGACCTGCCGAAACTGGTGACCCGTGTACAACGCAGCCTGGATGTCATACCGCCCGCGCTCGCGAAATTTCCGGCGACCCCGCTCGACAAACTGATGGACATCCCGATCGATCCGGACGGCGTCATGGCTCGCGCGCTGCCGACCGTGCTCGCGGACCCGACGCAGGCCGGGGTGCCCGGCATCTACGACCGGCACGGCGGGCTCCAGGTGGTGCAGGGCGCGGACGAGGAGCAGCTCTTCGACGAGGCGGGTGTGGACCGGGTGGCCTGGCGCGGCAACTACCTCTACCGAGCCCGGGACGCGGCGGGCGCCGCCCATATCGTCGATGTGCACGCAACCACCTCGCGCCTGTTCAAGCCGGTGGCGTCACCACCGAATCTGCCGAATGCCAAGTGCCGCAAATACACCGGTCCGGCCTTCGGCGCCATCGACCACTATTGCTTCGTCTCCTACGGCCGCTTCGCGGCGGAGGTGTCCGCGAATCAATTGCTGGACGCACAGCAGCGCATTGCGGCCCAATACACCATTCTGGTCAATGCGCACTGAAACGGGGGGAACTGCAATGCGTGGCAAGAGAATTCGCGGCGCGGCCCTGGCGATTTCCGCGCTCGCGCTGACCGCGTGCGGATCGAATGTCGGCGGAACCGCGCAACCGGGTGAAATCGATGTACGGACACTGGATGTGGGCAATTATTCGACAGCGCCGCTGGAGGAACGCTACACCTATTATCCGGACCTCGGAATGGGATTGAACCTGGCGGCCATGCGGCTCGCCGATCATGTCGCGAACGGTCCGGAGATCGACGTGAAACTGGATTACGGCACCGGGATGAAAGCGTTCATCGAAGGTGATGGAGCGACCGCGCTCGCAAAATCCGCACGGCCCGTACTCGATACCGATGGCATGTTGTTCGGCGTCTCGGCGAGCAATGCGGAAAGGCCGCAAGGCAAGGACGGAAAGCTGCCCGAGAACACCACTTTCACCGTGCTGACCGTTGTGCAGTTCGCCGATGCGGCCGCGGCGACCAAGGCGGCGATCGAATTGGAGGCGGCGGATTTCGACGTCGCCGCCGACGGCAATCAGCGGCTCTCGGTGCCGAAATATCCCGCCGCGCACGCGCATTGGCGCCCGGACCAGCCCACCATGGGATCGACGCTCGCGCACGGCGACTACGTGGTCAATGTGGTGGTCGGGGTGAACCTCCCCGATATCGCGCAGTTGACCGCACTGACCGAGCGGGTGTACGACGTCCAACTGGCGCTGCTGGACGGGTTGCCGCCGCTGAGCAAAGAGGGTGCACTGCGCCTGCCGTACGACCCGGACGGCATGATGCGGCGCACCTTGAACCCCAGTGCCTTCGGTATGCCGGACCGCAGCTCCCAGTACGTCTCCGAAACGCGCGGATTCCTGAATCAGATAGCGGATCAGGACCATTGGACTCGCGTCCTGAACGAAAACGGGGTGGATCGCTTCTCCCGGAGTTCCGAGATGTCGAGCAGTTCGATGCTCTATCGTGCCCGCGATACCGCGGCCGCGATCGCGCTGGCCGGAGTGATTCTGGACAAGACCTACCCGAACGCGGCGGCAGCGCCGTCCGTGCTGCCGAATGCCAAATGCGGTGAAAGCCCCATAAAGGACTCCTACTCCACAAAGCGGTTCCGGTGCGTGGTCACATATAGCCGATATGTGGCCACGGTCGAGAGCGACCAGTTGAGCGATGCACATCAACGAGCGAACGCCCAGTACGCATTATTGGCGAACAGCACGTGGTAACCATTATGTGACGTACGCACTGGTCAGCGAGGCCAATCCTTCGGCAGTGTGCTGGCGAATTTCTGTAACAGGGGTGGAACCGCCGGGCCGTGACTTCCGTCTAATCAGGTTGTAGAGGTCTCCCAGCCCGCGCAGTGTGCTTTACATACTCGAAAGGAGGCACCGTGGCCGGTGCATTCGAAGCCAGTAATGAGCTCATCCAGGCCAAGGCCCAGGAGTTCAAGAAGACCCACGACATGCTCATGCACGCCATCGCCGATCTCGAGCGCGATGAGGACAATATGACGGTCGGCTCGAACTGGCAGGGTGGGGCGCGGGACGCCTTCAACGCCTTCATGGAGCGGTACTACTTCCAGGCCGACAAGCTCAATGACAAGTTGGCGCAGACCGCCGAGAACCTGATCAAGGTCGGCTCGCAGTACGAGGACCACGACCAGGACTACAAGTCCCAGATCAACGCGCAGGTCTCCAGCCTCGATCTGCCCCCGGTCTAAATCCGGCCCTCCTCTTCCTGACGACAAAGGACATCACAATGGCAGCAGCCAACGGCCAGGTCATCTCCGCCCACTTCGAAGGCGTCGCCGACGGCGCCAACTCGGTCATCCGCCGTGCCGAGCACATTCGCGACCAGCTCGAAGCCTTCCACCGCAGCGTGGAGGAGTTCGTCACCAACAACTGGAAGGGCTCGACCAACGAGGCCTTCGCCGATATGCAGCGCATGTGGAACACCCACGTAGGCCAGCTCAACGCCACCCTCTCCGGCGCCGGCACCCTGGTCCGCACCGGCAACGCCGAACTCCAGGCCAAGGACATCGCCCTCGCGGGCCTGTTCTGAGCCGAAGCCACAACGGCTAAAACAGAGGCGCTCCCCGGCATGACTGCCGGGGAGCGCTTTTCGCGAGAGCCCCTCGTCATCCCGGCATGTTTTTGGCCGGGATTCACCTCAAGCAGGGGGCAGCCAACCCAATTGGATGAGGTCTTCGCCGGAGCGGGTTACGTAGGTGCCGCGGCCCGGGGGCATGAGGGAGGGGCGGGTGTTGCCGAAGAGGATGCCTTCTTCTCGACTCGCGCTCATGATCAATGCCGCGGAGTTGAGTTCCTTCAAGCGGTTCATGGTGGCCTCGTAGAGGGCGCGGCCCGCACCACCGGAGCGCCTGGCGATAATCAGATGAAAGCCGAGGTCGCGGGCGTGCGCAAGGTGATCGACCAGCGCGTGCAGCGGGTTTCCGGTGGCGGTGGCGACCAGGTCGTAGTCGTCGACGATCACATACAGCTCGGGACCCTTCCACCAGGAGCGGTCCCTGAGCTGCTGGGGCGTGACATCCGGGCCGGGCATGCGCTGGGTGACATACGCCGCGAGATCGGTCATCTGCTGGGTGAATTGTGGTGCGGTGGAACCATATCCGGCGAGATAGCCCGCCGGGACGGTGCCGAGCATGGTGCGCCGGTAGTCGCCCATGATGATGCGCGCGTGATCCGGGGTGTTGTTCGCGCAGATCGACTGCACGATCGAGCGCAGCAGTGTGGTCTTCCCGCTCTCCGAATCGCCGATGACCACGCAGTGCGGACTGGTCGCGAAGTCGAGATGCACCGGGGCCAGCTCGGATTCATTGATACCGATCGGGAAACGCAGTGTGGGCTGCGCCGGATCGGCGGCGTGCTCCTCGCGCGCTCCCGCCAAGGCGAGCAACTCTGCACGCTGCAGGCGTTCGGGCAGCATGCGCACGCGCGGGGCCGGGCGGCCGGGGGTACGTTCGGCGATCAATGAAACAGCCTGTGCCACACCGATTCCGAGCGTTGCCGGGTTGGGATCGCCGTCGACACGCGGCAGCGCGGTCAGCATATGCAGCAGGTCCGCGGTCATACCGCGCCCGGGTCGGCCCTGCGGCACCAGCGCCGCGAATTTACGCCCGAGGTCCGAGTCTATCGGATCACCGAGCCGCAATTCGATGCGGGTGCCGATCTGATCCTTGAGCGCGGGCCGCGCCTCCGGCCATCGTGCCAAAGAGATCACCACGTGCACGCCGTACGAAAGTCCTTGCACCGCAAGGTTCATGACGGTCTGTTCGAGAGCCTCGAACTCCTGCCGGAAGGTGCCGTATCCGTCGATCACCAGGAAGGCGTCCCCGAACGGATCCTCGTGCGCCCCCGCCGCGGCCGCGCTACTGCCCGGTTCCATGGACCGCAGTCTCCGGAATTCCGCCATGGATTCGATGCCGAGCTGCCGGAAGCGCGCCTCCCGCTGCCGCACTATGGTCACCATCTCGGCGACCGTGCGCCGTACCTTGTCGCTCTCCATCCGGCTGGCGACGGTGCCGACATGCGGCAGTCCCTGCAGGCCGACGAGGGTGCCGCCGCCGAAGTCGAGCAGATAGAACTGCGCCTGTTCGGCGGTGTGCGTCAACGACATTCCCATGACCAGCGACCGCAGCGCCGTCGACTTACCGGACTGCGGCCCGCCCACGACCGCCACATTGCCGCGCGATCCGGACAGGTCCACCACCATGGGATCGCGGCGCTGATCGTAGGGCCGATCCACAATGCCGATGGGCGCGCGCAGTGCGGCAATGGGATTCCAGTCCCCGGTGAGCACCGAACGCGGCACCAGCTGGTCGAGGGTGGGCGCCGCATCCAGTGGCGGCAGCCAGATTTCGTGTGCCGGCCGGCCGTGCTCGCGCACCCGCGACACCAGCATCTGCAGATTGGAGACCTGATCGGCCTCGGGTTGCTGCTCCACCTCGGCGAGCTGCACCGGCAGCGGAATACGGTCCTCCGCACGGAAATCCACCTGCGTCGCGGTGAAAGGCCGTGCGGCGATATCGATATCACCGTCCACGGCGGCCTCGGCGAGTTCCCGCTGCGACCCGACCCCGGCATACGGCCCGGACACGTATGCGGACTGGAAGCGCACAATCTCCCCGGAGTCGGATTTCAGGTAACCGCCGCCGGGATTACCGGGCAGATTGTAGGCATCCGGCACACCCAGCACCTGCCGGGATTCATTGGCGGAGAACGTCTTCAAGCCGATCCGATAGGACAGATGGCTCTCCAAACCCTTGAGCCGCCCCTCCTCCAGCCGCTGCGAAGCCAGCAGCAGATGCACATGCAGTGATCGCCCCAATCGCCCGATCATGGTGAACAGCTCCGCGAAATCCGGGTGCTGCGAAAGCAATTCGGAGAACTCGTCGAGAACCACGAAGAGCGCGGGCATGGGATCGAGGTCCGCGCCCGCCGCACGCGCCTTCTCATACTCGGAGACATTGGCGAAATTGCCTGCCGCACGCAGGACTTCCTGCCTGCGGTTCATCTCACCGGCGAGCGCGTCCCGCATACGGTCGACGAGATCGGCCTCTTCCTCGAGATTGGTGATGATGGCCGCCACATGCGCGACCCCCTCCAATCCGAGGAAGGTCGCGCCACCCTTGAAGTCCACCAGCACGAAGTTGAGCTGATCCGGCGAGTGCGTGGCAATGAGCGAAAGCACCAGTGTGCGAAGGAATTCCGACTTACCAGAGCCGGTCGCGCCGATACACAGCCCGTGCGGGCCCATACCGCCCTCGGCGGCCTCCTTGATATCGAGCGGCACCGGCAGCCCGTCCGCGCCGACCCCGAACGGCACCCGCAGTCGTTCGCGCCCATACCGCGGCTGCCAGGTGCTCTCCGGATTGAAGGTGCCGATATCGCCGAGTCCGAGCAGCTGCGACCAGCTCGAAATGACCTCGCCCTCTTCACCACCGGACTCCCCGGCGCGCTGTACCGCCGCCCGATACGGTGCGAGCCGCCGCGCCGCCTGTTCGGCCTCGCGCGCGGTAATACGGTCGATGACGGCGAATCGCTCCATCGTCCCGGTCGGTCCGCGTCCGGCGCATTCGCCGTTCTCCACCAGCATCTGAATTCCGCGCGAGGCGGCCAGCCGGGGCGCGTACCCGCTCAGGTCGACCACGGTGACGCCTTCGAATCCGTTCTCCCGCAAGGTATCTTCCTCGGATTCCAGTAGCCCGCCGTCGACCACCAGCACGATCTGCACCAGATTCGGATTGGGCGGCTGATTGCGCGAGTACCGGACCCGGTTGTACAGCAGCGGAGCCAGTCCCGCGTGCGCCTCACGAATGGACCCGTACACCATGCGTTCGCTGCCCACGCCGTCCTGCGCGTCCGGATGCTGGGTGTGCGGCAGCCATTTCGCCCATTCCCATTCACGGGCGGTGTCCGGTCCGCAGACAACGGCTACAAGTACCTGATCCGGACCCTGGAACATGGCCAGCTGCAGTAGCATTGCCCGCGTCATCTCGCGGGCCTGCGCCCGGTCCCCGGTGAGCTGCACACTGGCGAAGCCCTTCACGGCGAGCGCGGTGGGCAGGTCCGGGACCGTCGAATGGGTCCTCGCGAAGCGTCTCAGCGACACCGCGGCTATCGGCTCCAGCTCCTCCACCGGACCGGTCTCCGGGGCCACCAGCCGGGTGGCCAGCCGCTGACTGCCGAGCCCGATGCGGGCATGGCAGAAATCCTTGTCGCCGGGGCGTCGCTCCCACATACGCGTGGTGCCCGCGAGCATCCAGATGAGCCCTGGTTCCGGGTGACTCCACTCGACCGCGGCGCGCTGCTGCCCGGCGGTCTCCTCGACATCGCGGCGGACCTGATCCAGATAGCGCAGATAGTCCTTGCGATCCTCGTTCGCCTCGGCGGCCTTCTGCCCTTTACCGCCTTGACCTGCGTACATACCGACCATGGAGAAGACCATCATCATCGGGAACATCAGGCTCATCGGATTGGTGGCGATACCGCTGCCCGAGGTGAACATGAGCGCGACCATGCCCAGCATGCCGACGCCCATGACCACCGGCATGAGCTTGCCGAACAGGTTTGCCGGAATATTGCGAGGAATCTCCGGCGGCGGCTGCAGCGTCACCTCACCGCCGGGTGAGCGCGGAATCTCCCGGCGTGGACGGCGCTGGAAACGGACGGTGCTCATCGCGTACTGAAGCCCCCATCGAAGGTCAGGATTGCGGGGCTCAGTGTACGGCCGGCGACCTCGATGCCGTACAGTCTGGTCAGCATTTATACGGACCGGGTATCGCACCGAACCGTTCGGGGGCGCCAGCGTGACACAGCCGCGAGTCGAGGACATATGACCCAGCAGCGCATGGACCATATAGACGACGCTCGCGGGATCGTCCGCGCGCCGGATCTGGCCCGGGTCACCCTGCTCGCCAAGCACACCCAGGTCGATATGGCGATTCCGGTGGATGTGCCGGTCGCCCTGGTCATTCCCAGCGTCGTCGATATGGTCGCCCAGCACAGCCTGGCCAACGACTTCGACAATGACGGCGAACACTTCGAACCACACGAATGGGTACTGGCCCGCATCGGCCGGCCGCCGCTCTCCAACTCCCTCAGCCTGGCCGAACAGGGTGTGCGCGATGGTGAACTGCTCATGCTGGAGAGCGCCGAGCACACCGCACCCACCCCGCTGTTCGACGACATCATGTACAACGTCGCCATCGCCGATGCCGATCACTTCCGCGGCTGGACACCCCGCACCGCGCGACTGACCGGTTCGATACTCGCGGTACTGACCATGCTGACGGGCTGCCTCGGCCTGCTGGCCGCCCCGGATGCGGTGCCCGGCTGGGTGAGCGGCACCGTGGCGCTCTTCGTGGCGCTGCTGCTGGTGGTGGCGTGCCTGGTGCTCGGCCGCATGTACGGCGATACCGCGAGCGCACTTGTACTGGGCGGCTGCGCCTTACCGGCCGCTTTCACTGCGGGCACGCTGTTCGTCCCCGATCACTACGGCTGGGCCAATCTGCTGCTCGGAGCCGTATTGACCGGCGCCACAGCGATTCTCGCGTGGCGGGTGAGCGGTGTCGGCCCGGGCCTGTTCATCGGTGCCACCACCCTGGCCGTGTACCTCATCCCGGCATCGCTGGTCGGACTGCTCACGCATGTGCCGACCAAGGCCATCGGCGCGGGTGCGGCCGCCCTCGGCCTGGCCGGATTGTCCCTCGCGCCAAGGCTTTCCATACTGCTGGCCAAACTGCCGCTGCCGCCGGTGCCCGCACCCGGCACCCCGATCGACCCCACCGAGGACGATCCGGACGACCACCGCGCCCTGCCCAGCCTCGACGCACTACGCACCAAATCCGAACGGGCACGGGAGTATCTGGCCGGATTGGTCGCCGCCACCACCCTCGTGGTCGCCGCGGGCGCACTCGCCGCGACCGATCCGCGCACCGAGAGCGTGTACTGGCCCGGCCTGGCACTCGCCCTGGTCTGCGCGGTCGTACTCATGTTCCGCAGCCGGACCTACGCGGGCGCGGAACAGGCCGTGGTGCTCATTGCCGGTGGCGCGGCCATCCTGCTGATCCTGTTGGGCGGCGCGGCATTCCTGATCAGCCAGCCGCTCACCGTCTTCGGCGCGGCCCTGGTGCTACTGGTGTCGGCGCTGGTGCTGGGCACCATCGTCCCGCGTCAGCAGGCCACCCCGCCCATGCGGCGGGCGGTCGAACTTCTCGAATACGCCTTCGTCGCCGCCGTTGTGCCGCTGGTGTTCTGGGTGACCGACCTGTATTCGCTGGTGCGCGGATTGTAATGCGGTGAATAGCAAAGGGTTTCAGGTTAGAGGGCTGCGAGTTGCCGCCGCGACCGCGGCACTGTTCGCCCTGGCCTCGTTCGGTATGGGTGCGGAGCCCGGTGTGGCGCAGGCGGATCGGCCACCGGCGATCAACCCCGGACTCCTACCGCCGGGCGGACCCGCGGCACCGCCGGGCAAGACCGAGCATCCCGCCAACTCCCCCTGTATCAGCACTCAGGCGGGTGGTGACGGCCCGACGATCCCACCGACTCAGCGCGCCCTGGATCTGGAGCATGCCTGGCAATTCTCGCGTGGCGCAGGACAATTGGTGGCCGTCATCGATACCGGTGTATCCCCGCATCCACGCCTGCCGGGCCTGATTCCCGGTGGCGACTATGTCGCCGATTCCGATGACGGCACCGAGGACTGCGACGCACACGGCACCATAGTCGCCGGACTCATCGCGGCGGACCAGGAATCGGGCCAGGGCTTCGCGGGCGTCGCCCCGGAGGCGCGGATCATGACCATCCGCCAGACCAGCGCCATGTATCAGGCCGCGGGCGCGGGCCGGGACAAGGGCCCCGACGATATGCCGGACGGCTACGGCAAGATCTCCGCCCTGGCCTCCGCGATTCGCCGGGCCGCCGATGCCGGGGCGCGCGTCATCAATATCTCCCTGGTGGCCTGTCCTGCAAAGGAACCCGAGAGCACCGAGATGGGCGTGCTCGGCGCGGCGGTGCAGTACGCGGCCGTGAACAAGGACGTCGTCATAGTGACCTCGGCGGGCAATACCGACACCTGTAAGGCGAGCAATCCGGGTATCGATCCACTGCATCCGAACGCGGACCTCTGGAACCACATCACCTCGTATGTGACCCCGGCCTGGTGGGACGAGTACGTGCTCTCGGTGGGCTCCATCGACGCCCTCGGCCAGCCCTCCAAATTCACCGTCCCCGGCCCCTGGGTGGGCGTGGCCGCGCCGGGTGAGGACATCGTCTCCCTCGACCCCCGCGGTCCGGGCCTCACCACCGCCAAGGTCACCAATCAGGGCCAGGTGAACCAGTACAGCGGAACAAGTTTCGCCGCCCCGTACGTATCCGGCGTTGCGGCACTGCTGCGTTCGCGCTTCCCCGATATGTCCGCCGCGGAGGTCATCGAACGCATCCAGGCGACCGCGCACGCCCCCGGCGAGGGCTGGAATCCCTATATCGGTTACGGCGCAGTCGATCCCGTCGCCGCCCTCACCGCCGAGGTCCCCGAAGACCTCCCGCCCAAACAATCCAATGCCGCCAGGGATAAGCAACTCGCACTCCCGGCAAAACCCGCCGCACCGGATAACACCGCCCGCGATGTGGCCCTCATCGGCACCGGAATCGTCGGTCTCCTACTGATTCTCGGCTTCCTGGCCTCGTTCCCCCTGCGCCGCCGATTCGGCATGCACTCCGAATAGCCCTGTCAGTCGCTCAGTTCTGCGCCTTGACCGGCTGCCCCGCCGGGTTCGGGTCGGGTGCGACACCATCGTGGGCGACCATGGCCGCCGCTCGGCTCAAGGTCGGACCTGGCGCGAGCAGGCCGATAATCGGCCAGGGCGCGGGCTCCGGCCGCACCGATTCCGGGTCCATACCAAGGGCTTTCGCGGCCTCCAGGTCTTTGATCCCGTAGCGCACACCGTAATCGGAGATGAAGAACAGGCTGTCGCGGCGCTGACTATCGGGTTCGAGCCCGGTGGTCTGCACGTACGCCCCCGCACCCGGCTTCATATAGAAAGCGTCGACCTCGGGCCCGTTACCGTCGGCCTGCGCGAGCGGCACCAGGCGGGCACGATCCGGAATCGGCACGGCATGGCCGGTGAGCACGGTCAGGTCGGCATGCTTGCTGCCGTCGGCCTTGTCGGCGGCGCCGACGGGCTGCCAGGCCAGGCAGTCCACCGGCTGATCGTTGCCGTCCACAATGCCCGGCGCGCTATCGGGATAGTTCGCGACCCGCAGCGCCGAGGAGACGGGCGCGCCGGTCCGGTCGGCCTGGGCGATGTGATCATCGACGGCGGTGGAACGGTATGTGTTACGGACGATTTCGGCGGTCAGCGGCGACACCGGCTGCAATCCGTCGGCGAGTACGACGTAGTTCCTACCGTCCGTGCGCACCCGCACTACATCGCCGATGCGATGCTCACCGATCGAATAGTGCGGGGCCGCACCGGCATCCGCGATGGGCGGCGCAATGATCGGCAGCACTTCGGGAATCGCGTTCAGCAGCCCCGCACTGATGGGACGCGGTGTGTGACCGCGAATATCGAGGGCGTCCACCACGGCGCGATCGTTCATATCCAACTGCGCACGCTGATTGTCGTAGATCAGATACGTGTGATCGCGCCCCTGTACCAGCAGCGCCTTCCCGGACTCCAGCGCAGCAGCCTTCTCCCCCAGCGCCGGATCGCCCGCGAGCACCGAGGTGGTGAGCGTGCGACTGCCGTCATTGGCCAGCACATCGCATACGGTCCAGCCGCGCCCATTGCTCTCGGATTCGAAGTTCAGCGTGGCGGGTGCGCCGGGAATCCCGATGAGCTGCCCGCGCGGCTTCTTACTCAGCTCGGATTCCTGCACCGTCGCCGGCTTTGCGGGCTCCCCCGCCGCGAGTCGCGCCGAGGCGAGGTTCAGCGTCGGATGCACCACATTGTCGATGACCACATAGACGGCCCCCGTGTCCTTGCCGATGAGGATCTTGTTGGAGCCGATCTTGTCCTGCGGCCGCAGTAGAGCAAGCACTCCGCAACCCGCCAGCGCGACGACGGCGAGGATGAGTCCGACGCTGAACGCCCGGGACTGGGAGCGCATCGGGTCGTGCAGCATTCGCACGTCCCTGCGGACCAGGGCGTGTTCCATGCGGCGAACCAGGAAGCGATAGCCGCTGACCTGCCATCGCGTCGTCGGTTTTGAAGGCATAAAACTCCCCCGACCAGTGATTGAGTTCGCCGCACACAGTACAGTTCCCGGGAATCCGCATTCGCACTCGGCCACGGATCGGGCGTGGCCGGGCCCGGCAATTGGGGGATGGTGATGGCCCGAGTGGGCATGGTGAACCTGCTGGTCGCACAGGTGACCGCGGTGGCCGTTCTGCTCGTGTGCGCGCTGTGCGGAGTGCCGTTCTGGGTGGCATTGGGCAGCGCCATAGCATTCGGACTGGTCTTGTTTTTGCCACTTGGCAAACGACCAGTTTCCCAATGGATCGCCACCCGGCTGCGCTTCCGCGCCCGCCGCCCCCGCCCGGTGGCCGACCTCATCGACTTTCGCGCCGGCGACGGCCGCTCACTCGGCCTCTTCCGAGACGGCAGCCGCGTGGTCGCCGTGGTCGAGGTGCTGCCCCCGAAGGGCGGACTCACCCGGCTCGGCCGCAGCACCGTCCACTCCTCCCACCTGCTGCCCCTGCCCGAACTCGCGAAAAGCCTGAGCCGGCACGACATTCTGCTCGCCGGCATCGATATCGTCTCGCACGGTCACCGCAGCCGCTCCGGTACGCCCGCCGGAGCCATCTACGAATCCCTCATCGGCCCACTGCCCGCCACCGCGCACCGCACCGTCTGGCTGGCCATCGCCTTCGACCCACTGCTCTGCCCGGATGCCGCCGACCGGCGCGGCGGCGGACTGCCCGGCGCGTGCCGCACGGTTACCATTGCCACCCAGCGCATACTGCGCATCCTCGAGGACGCCGACTGCCCGGCGCGCATCCTCACCGCACCCGAAATCACCAAGGCCACACTGCAAATCACCGCCGGCGCCGACCCGCGCGAACTCACCCAGCACTGGCGGTACGCCGAACTCGGCAACAGCGTCAATATCGGCGCCGCCGTCCCGCCCGGTCGACTGGACTCCGAACAGCTTGCGCGACTGTGGGTTCCGGCGTCCCGCGGCACGACCGTGGCGGTACGCCTGCGCCCCGGCAACTCGGCCGGGACCGTGCGCCTCGGCGCGGCCTGGCGGCTCACGGCACGGGAACTGCCCGAGGAGCAGCTGCAACCGCACATGATCTCCATGAACGGCCGACACCTCGAGGGCCTGCTCGCCCAATTACCGCTCGCCGCACCGGGAATGGACGACACCGTGCCCACCCGGGAGCGCGATATCGCGGAGATCGACAGCGTGGAGCTGCCCTCGGCCGGCTGCGGACAGCTGCTCGGCTCCGACGACGAGGGTAATGGTGTCGCCGTCCGCCTTGTCGGACAGGGCATTTCGAGCGTGTACCTCGCCGGTGAGCTGTATCTGGCGCAGCAGTTGGTATTCCGCGCACTGGCCGTGGGCGAACGGGTCCTGCTGCGCACCGAACGCCCACAGGTCTGGGAGCACTTGATCACCACCATCGGCAATCCGGAACGCCTGACACTGGCCGCCGACACCCACGAATCCGACTCCGGATACACGGCCGTGCTGGTCGACGGCGTACTCGCGCCCGCGCCACATGCCGGAATCACCACCCTCTACCTGGCCGGTGACCCGCTGGGTTGGCCGGGCGCGCGCCCGGATCTGTCCATCGTGCAGCCCGGCGCGGCAGGCAATCGCATCGTCCTGCGCACCGGGACCACACAGGTGGAACTGAACCTGGTCTCGATCCCCCGCGAATCCACCTATATCGGCCGGCCCCGCGCGGCACAGGCGCTCGCCGGTCAGCCTGGTTAGCCGCCGCGCTGCCCGACCGCCGCACGGTCAGCCGGGGTAGGGATCCACCGCCCGCGCCTCGCGCAAAGTCCGTCCCCACCAACCGAGTTGACGCAGCAGGCGGGCAGCGGCGTCGATGGCGGCACCATCCTGGGTCTCCCCGGCCCGGTCGAATCTCCGCTTGGCCTCATGAAAACTGACGGTCTCCCGAATCGACACCATATGTATTTCGGCCACCACCTGCCGTAACTGCTCGACGGCCCGCAGACCACCCGAGAGCCCGCCGTAGCTGACGAACCCGATCGGCTTGGCCCGCCACTCCCGTTTGGCGGTATCGAGCGCGGTCTTCAACGACGCCGGATACCCGTGGTTGTACTCGGAGGTGACGACCACGAAAGCGTCTGCGGTGGCGATCCTTTCGCAGTACGCCCGAGACTCCGGCGTCTCGCTCAGATCCAGCGGCAGCGGTGTCTCGATCAGATCGATGACCCCCACCTCGAATTGCCCATCCGCCCGCGCCGCCCGCAGGAACCAGTCCGCGACCACCGGCGCGAACCGCTGCGGTCGCACACTGGCCACGATTACCTCTAGCCGCAGTGGAGTGCTCACCCGCCGAGCCTATGCCGCGACCGCCGTGATTCCGGCTAGCGCCCGGCCGACGCGGTGGCATAACCGGACAGGCCCGCGCCGGGACCGGTGCGCGCGGTGAATTCCAGTGCGTGCCAGGCCCGTTCGGGATTGGCGACCAGATGCCGGATATCGGTGATCCGATACTGTCCCGTCACCAAGGGCGCGGGTCCGTCCAGCGCCTTGGCCATGGTCGATGCCACCTCCCACAGTGTGAGCGGCTGCCCCGAGGCGATATTCAACGGCACGAATCCGGCCAGCCGCCGGTCCACCGCCGCGACCGTGGCCGCCGCGACATCACGCACATGCACGAAATCCCTTACCTGCCCGCCATCTTCGAAGACCCGCGGCGACCGCCCCGCCAGCAGTTCGGCCCGGAATCGTGCCACCACACCGGATTCCGCCGACCGTACCAGCCGCCCGTCCTGCACGGCCGGGCCGTACACGTAGTGGTACCGCAGTACGGTCGCCGCCGATCCGGTGCTGGCCACCCAGGCCAGCGCGTAATGCTCCTGCGCGACTTTACTTGCCGCATAAGCGCTTCGCGGCCGCAGCGGCGCATCCTCGCCCAGCGATTCCCAGGTCAACAGGTCCCCGGTACGCGGCGCGCGATGATCGAACAACCCGCGATCCAGATCGGATCGCCGCCGTAACCCGGGAAAGAACGGCCCCTGCCGCCCCGCCCGATAGCGCCCCTCGCCATATACCGCCACCGACGAGGCGAGCACCAGCCGCCGCACCCCGGCCCGCTCCATGGCGGCCAGCAGCACCGCCGTTCCGGCGTCATTGTGCGTGGCGTAGACGGCGGCCCGCTGCATTTCGAGGGGTCCGGTGCGCGCCGATTCCCGGGCACCGTCCACCGGTTCGCGCACGCAGGGTCCGGCCCCGTGCCCGACATCCTCGCGCCGTCCGGCCGAAGTATTCACGTGCCCACCGGGTTCCACGCCACCCGCCGCGCGCAATGCCCCGTATCCGGCGGGCCGATCGCTCTCTCCGGCCTCCGGGGCCAACTCGTCCGGAACCCGGGCGGCGTCCGGCCGCTCCGGTCCATCCGGCGTATCGGCCCGGCCGGAGACGGGTCGCGGGGGCACCCACCGCCCCGGGGTATTGCCCGGTAGGTCCGGTACGGGAACGGCAGCAGCCAGGTGGCACACCACGTCGACACCGCGCAACAGCGGCTCGATCGCGTCGGGATTGCGAATATCGACGCGGGAAACGCCTTCGGGGACAGTGGGATTGATGCCGTGCACGGAGTCCAGGAAATTGTCGACGGCGATCACCTCGTGCCCGGCGGCCAGTAGCGCGCGATGCACATGGGAGCCGATATAGCCCGCCGCCCCGGTCAGCAGTACTCGCGTCCGGTCGGCATGCGGTCCGCCTTCGCTCATGCGTTCCAGCCTAGGCGACGGCCCGCGCGGGCGCGCCGCGCGGAATGGGCAAGGCCCGGTCCACGAGTGCGGACCGGGCCGGTGAGCTGGTGATTTCGCCGCGCGGCGCGGAACGTTGCGACGGCCGACTACGGCAGCTCGAACGGCAGCTGCACGCCGGTGCCGGTGAGCACCCGGCAGGCAGCGCAGGTGTCGTCACCTTCGACGGCGGCGATGGCACGGCCGACCATGGCCTTGAACGGCACCAGATTGCGCTCGAATTCGGCGAAGACATCCACCGCGCTGACGCCGTGCCCGGACTCGACGCCCGCGTCCAGGTCGGTGACGAGAGCGATTGCGGAGTAGCACATTTCGAGCTCACGGGCGAGCACGGCCTCGGGGTGCCCGGTCATATTGACCAGTTCCCAGCCGAGCCCGGCGAACCACTGGCTCTCGGCGCGGGTGGAGAAGCGCGGCCCCTGCACCACGACCATGGTGCCGTGATCCTTCATGGGCAGTTCAGTCCCGGCCGCCGCGATGGCCGCACCGCGCAGGTCCGCGCAGTACGGGTCGGCGAAGGAGACGTGCACGCCGCCCGCGTCGTAGAAGGTCTGCTCGCGCCCGGAGGTGCGGTCCACCAACTGATCCGGGACGGCCACGGTGCCCGGCCCCCAGTCGGCGCGCAGACTGCCGACCGCGCAGGGACCGAAGATGCGGCGCACACCGAGCGTGCGCAGCGCCCACATATTGGCGCGGTAGGGCACGGTGTGCGGGGAGTACTCGTGCTTGCGCCCGTGCCGGGGCAGGAAGGCGACCGACCGGCCCTCCACCTGCCCGATGGTGACGGGCGCGCTCGGCGCACCGTAGGGCGTCTCGAGCTCCACCGTGGTGGCATCGTCACCGAAGAAGTCGTAGAACCCGCTACCGCCGATAATGGCCAGCGTGGCCCGAGGATCCGAACTCATGGCCCCGATTCTCGCTCATCCGCGCACGAGTGGTGCTACCGGATCGGAGCATGTACCCTAGGGGGGTATTGATGCCGGGAGTGAGGAAACCGTCGGTGACCAGCGAACAGACCGCCACAACCGAATCCGCCGCCGCGACCGGGACCGACCGGTCCGGCCACGACCACGCCTCGCACGGCTACATCACCGCCAAGGACGACTACCTCAAACGCCTGCGCCGCATCGAAGGTCAGGCCCGCGGCCTGCAGCGCATGGTCGAGGAGGAGAAGTACTGCATCGACATCCTCACCCAGGTCTCGGCCATGACCAAGGCCCTGCAGGCGGTCGCCATGGGCCTGCTCGAGGATCACATCAGCCACTGCGTCGTGGACGCCGCCGTCGCGGGTGGCCCGGAGGCCGAGGCCAAGATCAAGGAAGCCACCGACGCCATCGCCCGCCTGGTCCGCTCCTGATCCGAACCGCTCACGCCGATTCCGCCCGGAATTCACTCGGGGTCATACCCACTTCCTGACGGAAGACCCGGTAGAAGTTGCGCTCGTCGGCGAATCCGGACGCTCCGGCGATCGTGGACAGCGAGCGGAAACCGGGCTCGCGCAACATATTTCGCGCATGATCGAGCCGCATCCCGCGCGAGTGGCTCACACCGGTGATCTTCGCACCGAATGATCGGACAGACCATACGGTTTGCATACCGGCTCAGCAGGCAGCGAGACCGTCCGGACCCTCCCCGCGAATGACCGGCACCGCCCAGCGATCCGTACCCAGCCGCCGCGCCGGTGCGGTACGCGCAGCCTGCTGCCCCCGACGGGTCCGGGGCCGCGGTGCCAGATCCATCTCGCGCAGATCCGGCGCCATCGACCCGATCTCCAGATCGGCGTACAGAATGCCCTCCACGCCCTCGGTGAGCGGCGTGACGACCTCGGTGCCACCCGCGGCATAGATCCGGGCCTGCCCGGTGCTGCGATTGGTCTGCGGTGCACGGCGATCCCACGCGGCATTGCCCACCACCGCACACGGCGCGACGACATACGCGCTCGCTTCGAGCGCGTACATGCGGCTCACCGTGGCGGCCGAATCCGGGCCCGGGGCATCACCTTCGGGATGGCCGGGCCACGCGGCGACGTGAATCTCCTCCTCGTCGGCGCGCAGCGCACGGGTGAGCAGCGGGCGCTGATTCTCCTGCCCCGACAGCGCACCCACCTTCCCGATGTCGCCGTGTTGCACGGTCGGGAGATTCGGTGTGCCCGAGGCGAATACCTTGCGTTCGATACTGTTCAGCCCGGCCTTGCGGCGAACCGAAACCATCTCGCCATTGTCATCGATTACGGCCTGTGCCATATAGATTCGGCGATCCTGCCGTTCACCGAATCCGATGACCACATGCACGCCGTGATCCCTTGCGGCAGCGGTGATTCGGCGCATTTCGGCGCCGTCGCGGGTCATGGAATTCTCCCGGCAGCGGGTCGAGTATTCGACGTTCCACTGATTGGAATCCACCCAGCACCACCAGGGAAAGCCGGGTAGGAAGGTCTCGGGGAATGCGACCAGGCGAGCCCCCGCTGCGGCAGCGACGCCGATCAGCTCGACAGCCTGCTCGACTCCCTCCGATAACCGCAGCCATTTCGGCTCGGCCTGGATCGCCGCCACTCGCACCGTTCGTCTCATCCCATTTCCCTCATGGAATTCGATGCTTGCCAATGGCGCGAGTACACACCATGGCCGAGTGTGCCGCTTTACGGACTGTTCATGCCACTGCGGTGTTTATAGCAATAAACAGTTCATGGCAATGTACGAAATGATCCAGGTGTCGTGCCCATTTCCGTTCGGAAGGAACGATAGAAGCTACGCTCGGTGAGGAAACCCGAGGCCTTCGCCACCGCGGACAGCGGCAACTGCGGTGCGGTACGCAATAACTCGCAGGAACGCTCGATTCGCATGCGCCGCAGTACCGCTCCCGGACCCCCCTCGAACTCAGCGAACACCCGATAGAGGGTACGCCGGGACATTCGGCAACCTTCTGCGATTCGATCAACTCCGAGATCCGGATCCGCGCAGTTGTCACGCATGAAGCTCAGCACCCGCTGCCGATTCAGCGCATCCGCGGACTGATCCCGCGGCACCCCGCCCGAGGCCGCCACCACCGCCGCGGCCAGCAGATCCATCCCCGGTTCGGCCAACAGCGCCGCACCGCCCGGATCATTGCGGCGCAATCCCGCCACACCCCGGAAGAATTGCGCGACGACGCCGGGCGCGCTTTCACTCGAAAAGTGGGTAGCGGTAGGCACATCCGCGTCGATCACGCCGTAGCGCTCACGCAGCTTGCTCAACGGCACCTGGAGAACGACCTGCTCCCAATCCTCGCCGAATTCCCACTCGTACGGCCGCGTCGTGTCATAGAACACGATCCCGCCGGGCCGCACATCCGCTACTCGATCATCCTGACGCAATCGCGCACTACCGGAAAGCGGAATGCTTGCGAGAAGGAACTCGTCTTCGGTTCGCGCAATCAGTCGACCGGTGCGGTGGATCAGTTGCGGCGTCGATCCCACCACCGTGAGGTCCATGTCGCCATATCGCGCATGCTCGATATGCCCGCGAAAGAGCCCGTTGGGCATCGGTGAAACCGCAAGGGGCACATATGCCGCACTCACATGCGCTTCCCAGCGCTCGAAAGCCTCCACCGACGACGCTTCCGATCCGGATCGCACCTCGACCCGATTGACTTCCCCGAACCGCTCCACTCCCCATCCCTCGACAACCATCGACGGCCTCTGCCCGGCCGAATACCGGGCAGTGTGTCAGATTCACCAACGCACGGCCAATAGCCGAAAATCACCGAGGCCCCCGATTGGCGAATCGCGGCGCCCATGCTCGGAGAAAGTGCTAAGCAGCGGACTCGCAACTCAGATCCAACTCCAAGTCCGCGTACAGGATTCCCTGTTCGTGACCGTTCAGCGGAGCCGCCAACTCCGCACCGCCCGGCGCGTAAATTCGCGAATGCCCGCCTGGGCCGCGCACCAGCTGCTTGGCCGGTTCCATACCGCCGCGCCGACTCTCACTACCGGCCACATCCATCACCGAACACGCCGCGATCACATTCAGATTGCCGACCACCGCGTACCAGAGCGTGGCCGCATTGTTCACCCGCACACCCCAATCCACATCCCGGGCGATGATGAACCCGGGCCACGACACGATATGCACCTGTGCGCCGGTGCGTTCCAGCTCCCGGCGCGCGGGCAGATGCAACTGCTCCGAGCCGCCCTGCACGCTGATCCGGCCGATATCGGTGCGGAACACATACGGTTCGGTGATCTCGCCGCAGCGGAAGATCCGGTGCTCGAGGGGTGTCAGCTCCGGCTTGCGGCGCACCCCGGCCAGTACGCCCCGATCGTCGATGAGGCACTGCGACATGTACAGCGCACTCCCGCAGCGCTCACTGAAGCCGAGCAGCACATGGATACGATGCTTACGCGCGGCATCGGCGATGCGGCGGAACTCGGTGCGCCCCACGGTCAATGAGTTGGTGCGGTAGCGGGCGAAGAAACCCTGCCCCCAGCTCACCGAATCCAACCATAGCCACCACGGATACCCGGGCAGGAAGGTCTCCGGGAACGCCACCAGTTGCGCGCCCCCGGCCGCCGCCGATTCGATGAGTTCGATGGCCTGCTGGACGCCCGCCCGCAGATCCAGCCACCGCGGTTCGGCCTGGACGGCCGCGACCCGCACCTTCGTCGGCACCTCGGCTCCCTTCGACGCTGGGGATGATCTGTGCCATCACCCTTCGCCGAACGACTGTCGCGTGCAGCGACATCCTGTGCCGAGCTACCGACGTGATGTGCCTGGGTCCAATTGCGCCCGGAATTGGCCTGGCGTCTGCCCTGTTTCATCCCGGAAGGCGCGGTAGAAGTGCCGGTCGGTGGCGAATCCGGAGGCCGCCGCGACCGCCGCCAGCGGACGATTCAGGTCGGCGCGCAGCAGCCGCCGGGCGTGCTCCACCCGCATCCGCCGCACCAGTGCCGCCGGACCGCCGAAACCCTCGCACAGTCGATACAGCGTGCGCCGCGAGACCAGACAGGCATGCGCCACCTCGTCCACCGTGAGCTCCGGATCGGTATAGCGCTTACGGAGATACGCCAGCACCTGCTGCCGCGTGTACAGCGAATCCGAGGGGGCGGGCGAACTGCGCCCGGTGGCCAGCAACACCGCCGAGGAGAGCATGCCGGCGATCTCGGAGTCCAGAACCGTTGCGGCCTGGGTGGTTTCATCGGGCGGCAACTCGGCCAGCCCACGGAAGAAGGTCGCCACCACACCGAGCGCACCGGTGGTCGGCATCGGCGTGGCCAGTGGTAGTTCATCGCGCACCAGACCGGCGTGCTCCAGCACCAGATGCATGGGCGCGCGCACGATCGCCGATACCGCGTTATCGGTGGTGCGACTGTCCAGTGGACGCGCGCTGTCGAAGAAGACGATGGAACCGGCGGGCGTATCGGCCACCCGCCCGTTCTGCTCGGTCCAGTTCGAGCCCTCCACAACAATATTCACCAGCAGGAACTCGGCACTGGCCTGTTCGATCTGCCGCCGGGTGCGCATAACGCGCTGGGCGCTGGCGGACATCAGGGTGAAACTGGAGCGATCGAACTGGGTGGTGCTTACTTTTCCGTGCCAGTGACCGGTGGCCAGCGGCTCGATGGAACTGGGCAGCACAGCGTCGGAGACGATGGCCTCCCACTTCTCGAACGCCTGGCGCGCCGAGGTATCCGAGCTCGAGCAGACCTCGGTGCTGGCGGTTGCCGCGTTTCCCACTCCGCCATCATCCCATCCCCCGGGCTCCAGCAAACCCTATTGCAGCTGTTTGAACCCGGCGAAACGGACCAATTACCAGATGATTCCGGGCAGTACGCCTACCCGGTCGTCGGCGGCTCGACAACGACCGGGCGGCGTCTCCGCATCGCTCGACCTGGGCCGTCGGCATCATCGACGACTGCGCCGGACATACAAGCGGCGCGGCGCCTCGAGGCACAATCGAACGAGGAGACCGTCGCGTGCACTGGGAAAGCGATTTGGCCCGGGGCTGTCACCGGCGTAAACCGGGTGCCCCCACAAGTATTCACACCGGTTGCCCCGGCGTGACTGTCCTGGCGTGCCAAGTCACTGACTTCTGGCGTCAGGCCGGTTCGACACTACATCGCACACAATGCACCGATCCGAGACCCGCAATCCGCGAATCAGGCATGCGCAGTGCGGAATTCGCCCGGTGTCATTCCGATTTCGCGTTTGAACGCGCGATAGAACTGACGCTCGGAGACGAATCCGGCGGCCCGCGCGATGGAGAGCAGCGGTCTTGTCGGATCTGTCCGGATCAATGCGAGCGCGCGCTCGATCCGCATGCGCCGCAGCAAGACCGCCAGCCCCTCCCCACCATCCTCGAACAGCCGATACAGCGTCCGCCGCGAGACCGCGCAGGCCGCGGCCACTCGATCCACCGTCAACCCCGGATCGGCATAGTGTTGCTGAATGTATGCCAGCGCCTGCTGTTTGGTGAGCGCCTGCCCCGGTTCGTCATGTGAGACCTCCCCCGCCGCCAACTGCACCACCGAGGCCAGCAAACCGGTGCCGTGCCGCGCCAGCACCGCCGCCTGCTCCGGTGCGGTGTACTGCAATTGCGCCAGGCCGCAGAAGAATCGGCCGACAATCCCGGCCGCACCCTCCGGTGGGAAACGCACCGCCGTCGGCAACCGATCCGAGGCGACCCCGGACGCACCCACCACCTGAGACAGCGGCACCTGCACCGCCACCACACCCCAATGCTGATCGAAGTGCGCGGTGAAGGGCCGCGAACTCACGTGCAGCATGAGACCGCCATCGGCCATCTCACCGACGCGACCGTCCTGCGACAGCCAGCCGCGGCCGTGGGTGGTCACCGTGGCGAACAGGATCGGCTCATCGGGTTCGTGGATCAGCCGGGGTATGCGGGTGATGTGCTGACCGCTCGCGCTCACGGTCGAAACATCCATATCATCGAACCGGGACTGCACTATTCGGGCCCGGAAGTCACCGGATCGCACCGGCGTGACCACCAGCGGCACGTAGGCCTGCGCCACCACCGCCTCCCACTGCTCGAAGGTCTCCTGTTCGGAGACCTCGGGCATGGACCGCACCTCCACCACTGCGGGTTCCAAGCCGCCGCTCATCGGCCGATTGTCGCACCATTGGGCGGAGTGAAAGTCGAAATCACTTCACATATTTCAACTTTCGGACCTCATGCCGGAATTTCACCGTGGTCCCGAACACTTGTGCGCCTGTCGCGGCGTTCAACCACGCCGCAGATTGCCATCCGCGACATGAATCTCCAGGGCGGACATGAGGATTCATGTGGCTCGCATTCCGCGTACGGAATGCGAACGCATCGCTGCGAATCCAAGTAGGCACCGAATTATCCTCTGCCGAAGCGGAATTCGACAAGACGGCCGCGCGACACGAAAATCGGGGTGATCCCGTGTCACGCACCCGTTCCGCAGGATGCCCGGTACTCGCCCGGAGTCAGCCCGGTCAGCTCCCGGAACACCCGGAAGAAGTGACTCTCCGCCCGAAAACCCGACCCGGCGGCTACCACCGCAACGGGTAGCTCCGACCTCGCGAGCAACCCGCGCGCATGCTCGACCCGCATTCGCCACAGCACCGCCGCGGGCCCCTCCGCCATACCGTCGAAGATGCGGTACAGCGTGCGCCGGGAAAGCATGCAGCCCTGCGCGATCCGATCCACGGTGAAGGCCGGGTCGGTGCACCGCGCGCGCATGTACTCCAGCACCTGACGGCGATCGAAAGCCTCCGCGGAGTACCCGCCCTCGCCCGCCGGCGGCCGCGGCAAGCCACCCGCCGACCGCGCCGCCGCCACCAGCAGATCCAACGCGGACTCCGCCAAAAGCGCTGCATGCTCGGCATTTTCGCGCTGTAGCCGGGCCAGATCGAGAAAGAACCGGGCGACCACACCCGCCACGCTGTCCGCCGTAATGGTGCGACAGAGCGGCACATCTTCGAGGGTGATCCCGCCGTGCTCGCGCAACAGACCGACCGGCACCTGCAGCACGGTCTTGTCCCAGGTGCTGTCGAAATCCCAGCGCAGTCGCCGGCTGCTGCCGAAGAACACCATGTCCCCGGGCCCGAGCGCGGCGGTCGCACCATCGAGATGCAGCAGGCCGCGGCCCTTGATACCGATGCTGGCCAGCAGATATTCGTCATCGGCGGCGGCGATGAGGGAGTCGGTCAGGCTCACCTGCTGCGGGCTGGAGCCGACCTGGGTCACATCGATCTCGCCGTAGCGCCCATGCGTGATCCGGCCGTGGAACTCGCCCTCGGACAGCGGCGGAACGGCGAGCGGGAAGTAGGTTTCGATCATCTGCGCTTCCCAGCGCTCGAAGGCCTGCGGACGGGACAACTCCGGCCCCGACCGGACCGCGATCTGCCGGACTACCGGTGGCGACTCGACATCGTCCGCCACCCTGCGATTCCCCCTCCATGGCCGAGCTCGAGCATCGCGGTATCCGGCGCCACGGCGTCAATCACCGCAGCAGCCTTCACTATTCGGTACGGTACGCACCTCGCGCGTCTCCGCATTACGCGCGGCCAGCTCCGCGTCCGCCGGATAGTCGACGGCGATCAGGCTGAGCCCGTGTGCGGGCGCGACGGTGACCGCACTGGCCCGCTCACGTTCGTTGAGCAAACCGCCGACCCACTCCGGCGTGCGCCGCCCCTCGCCCACCGCGAGCACCGCGCCGACCAGACTGCGCACCATGGACCAGCAGAACGCGTCGGCGGAGACATACGCGGTGAGCAGCTCACCCTCGCGCTCCCAATCGAAGCGCTGCAGTTCGCGAATGGTGGTCGCGCCTTCCCGGCGGCGACAGAAGGCCGCGAAATCGTGCAACCCCAACAGCTTCCGGGAGGCGGCCGCCATGGCATCCAGATCCACACCCGGTCGGCAAGGCACAATTTGCCTGGCCTGCAATGGGTCAGCGCCATACGGCGCGGTGGTGAGGCGATACGCGTAATGCCGCCGGATGGCGGAGAACCGGGCGTCGAACTCCGGTGGTACCGGCCGAACATCCTTGACGCGCACGTCTTTCGGGAGAAACCGCGCCAACCGGTGCACCAGCCGCGGACCGTCCAGCTCACCGTGCGTATCGAAGTGCGCGACCTGGCCTTCGGCATGCACACCGGCATCGGTGCGCCCGGCCACGGTCAGCTGAATCGGCTCCCGCCGCACCTTGCTCAGCGACTCTTCGAGGACGCCCTGCACGGTGCGCAGGCCGGGCTGGCGAGCCCAGCCGGTGAAGTCGGTGCCGTCATAGCTGATGTCGAGCCGTACCCGAACCGAAACCGGCTCCGGCGCCTGATCCTCCACGGTCACAGCGATCTCCTGGTTAACATGAAGGAAGCCCGCCGACCCGGAGGGGACGGCGGGCTTCCTCATGGAACGGGGAAGACTAGTCTTCCTTGGGCTCACCCCCGCAATGCGGGGAGGGCCTTACTCGGCAGCGTCGGCCTTGGCCTCGGCGGCCGGAGCCTCAGCGGAATCCTCGACCTTGGCGTCTTCGACCTCGGCCTCGACGGCCGGGGTCTCGGCGACAGCCTGCTGCGAAGCCGCGACGCGACGGGCGCGATCGGCCTCGTTGGTCACGGTCTTCTCGCGGACCAGCTCGATGATCGCCATCGGAGCGTTGTCACCCTTGCGCGGGATGGTCTTGATGATGCGGGTGTAGCCACCCTCACGACCCTCGAACGACGGGCCGATCTCCGCGAACAGGGAGTGCACGACGTCCTTGGCGCGGATCACCTTCATCACCTCGCGACGGTCGGCAAGGGTGCCGGCCTTCGCCTTGGTGACAAGCTTCTCGGCGTAGGGGCGCAGCGCCTTGGCCTTGGACTCGGTGGTCGTGATGCGACCGTGCTCGAAGAGCGCCGTCGCCAGGTTGGCGAAGATCGCCTTCTGGTGCGACGCCGACCCGCCGAAGCGAGCACCCTTCTTGGGCTTGGGCATTGGAATCTCCTGTGTCTAAGACCGTCGGGGCGCCCGCCCCATCCGGCCTAAAGCTGTTCGGTCTCGGCGTAGTCCTGCTCGCCGCTGTCGGTGTCGCTGAACGAACCGCTGTCGCTCCAGGTGCCGCTCGCCGCGTCGTAACCGACGACGGAGGACGGATCGAAGGAGGCCGGGGAGTCCTTGAGGGACAGACCAAGCGAATGCAGCTTGACCTTGACCTCGTCGATGGACTTCTGGCCGAAGTTACGGATATCCAGCAGATCCGATTCGGTGCGGGCGACCAGCTCGCCGACGGTGTGCACTCCCTCGCGCTTGAGGCAGTTGTACGACCGCACGGTCAGATCGAGGTCCTCGATCGGCAGACCGAACGAGGCGATGTGGTCCGCCTCGGCCGGGCTCGGGCCGATCTCGATGCCCTCGGCCTCGACGTTCAGCTCGCGAGCGAGACCGAACAGTTCGACCAGGGTCTTACCCGCCGACGCCAGCGCATCCCGAGCGGAAATCGAGTTCTTGGTCTCGACATCCAGGATGAGCCGGTCGAAGTCGGTGCGCTGCTCGACACGAGTCGCCTCGACCTTGTAGGTCACCTTCAGAACCGGCGAGTAGATCGAATCCACCGGGATCCGGCCGATTTCCGCACCCGACGCCTTGTTCTGCACGGCAGGAACGTAGCCGCGACCGCGCTCGACAACGAGCTCGATCTCCAGCTTGCCCTTGTCGTTCAGGGTCGCGATGTGCATGTCCGGGTTGTGCACGGTCACGCCGGCCGGGGGAACGATGTCCCCACCGGTGACGGTGCCCGGGCCCTGCTTGCGGACGTACATGGTGACCGGCTCGTCCTCTTCGGACGAGACAACCAGGCCCTTGAGGTTCAGGATGATGTCGGTGACATCTTCCTTCACGCCCGGAACCGTGGTGAACTCGTGCAGCACGCCGTCGATACGAATGCTCGTAACGGCAGCCCCCGGGATCGAGGACAGCAGCGTGCGGCGCAGCGAGTTGCCGAGGGTGTAACCGAAACCCGGCTCCAGCGGTTCGATGGTGAACCGCGACCGGTTCTCGGACACAACCTCTTCGGTCAGTGTCGGTCGCTGTGAAATCAGCATGGATTTCTCCTCCTTCGAGCGTCCGCTATTTGACGCTCACGACTGGAAATGTGAAGAACCACAACCCTTTTGGGGGCTCGGGAGCCAGGCTCCCGAATCCCCCTTCCGGGGGTGTGGGGGCGAGGCCCCCACAAGTGGTCATCCACCAGCGGCGCGTTAGCGCCCCTATTACTTCGAGTAGAACTCGACGATCAGCTGTTCCTGCAGCGGAACATCGATCTGCGCACGCTCGGGGAGCTGGTGCACCAGAATGCGAAGACGGCCGGGAACGACCTGGAGCCAACCCGGAACCGGGCGGTCACCAACGGTTTCGCGCGCAACCTGGAACGGCAGGGTGCCCAGCGACTTCCCCTTGACATCGATGATGTCGTACTGAGAAACCGAGAAGCTGGGGACGTCGACCTTCACGCCGTTGACCACGAGGTGGCCGTGGCTGACGAGCTGACGAGCCTGACGACGGGTACGGGCCAGACCGGCGCGGTACACGACGTTGTCCAGACGGGTCTCGAGCAGACGCAGCAGGTTGTCGCCGGTCTTACCCTTCTGACGGTTCGCCTCTTCGTAGTACTTGCGGAACTGCTTCTCCATGACGCCGTACGAGAAGCGAGCCTTCTGCTTCTCCTGCAGCTGCATGAGGTACTCGGATTCCTTGATCCGCGCGCGGCCGTGCTGGCCGGGCGGGTAAGGACGACGCTCGAACGCCTGGTCGCCTCCGACGAGGTCGACACGCAGACGACGCGACTTGCGGGTAATGGGGCCTGTATAACGAGCCATTGTTCTGTACCTTTTCCTTCCCGCTTAGACGCGACGCCGCTTGGGCGGACGGCAGCCGTTGTGCGGCTGCGGGGTGACATCGGAGATCGTGCCGACCTCCAGGCCAGCGGCCTGGAGCGAACGGATCGCGGTCTCGCGGCCCGAACCTGGGCCCTTCACGAACACGTCGACCTTCTTGACGCCGTGCTCCTGCGCCTTGCGGGCAGCGTTCTCGGCGGCGAGCTGCGCGGCGAACGGGGTCGACTTACGCGAACCCTTGAAGCCGACGTGGCCCGAGGACGCCCAAGAGATGACGTTTCCGGCCGGATCGGTGATCGACACGATGGTGTTGTTGAACGTGCTCTTGATGTGCGCGTGGCCGTGCGGGACGTTCTTCTTATCCCGGCGACGCGACTTCTGAGTCTTCTTCGGGCCCGAGGCCCGGCTCTTCGGAGGCATGCGCTATCCCTACTTCTTCTTGCCGGCGACGGTCTTCTTCGGACCCTTGCGCGTGCGGGCGTTGGTCTTGGTCCGCTGGCCACGCACGGGCAGGCCACGACGGTGACGCAGGCCCTGGTAGCAGCCGATCTCGATCTTGCGACGGATGTCGGCCTGAACCTCGCGGCGCAGGTCGCCTTCCACCTTCAGAGCGGAGCTTTCGATGAAGTCACGCAGAACCGTGAGCTGCTCATCGGTGAGGTCCTTGGAACGCAGGTCCGGGCTGACGCCGGTGCCTTCCAGGATCTCCTTGGCGCGGGTGCGACCAATGCCGAAGATGTAGGTCAGCGCGATCTCCATGCGCTTTTCGCGCGGGAGATCGACGCCCATCAGACGTGCCATGTGGCATTTCCTTAATGGTTGCGGAGGTCTGCTCCCTGGCCGTCCCCGCGTAGTGGGGCCCCGGCCTCCGTACCGGGGGAAGGCCGCCATCCGCCCTCTACAGGGCTCGACAACGGCGACTGGCGTTGGGAGTTACTTCTTTGTGTCTGCCAATCCGAATCGCGTTCGGTGCTTGGCTGGTGAGCGACCGGAGTTGCCTCCGGCGATCCGGCACGAGGCCGAGATCAGCCCTGACGCTGCTTGTGGCGCAGGTTCTCGCAGATCACCATGACCCGACCGTGACGGCGGATCACCTTGCACTTCTCGCAGATCGGCTTGACGCTGGGGTTGACCTTCACGTCAGATCCAATCTGGTTCCGTGTGCTCACTGGCCGTGAACACAGTTTTTCCCCGGCCCGAAATGGCCGGGGAAGACCCGGAGCACGAAGCCCCGGAAATCTAGCGTCCCCCGAGGGAAATCACTTGTAGCGGTAGACGATCCGACCGCGGGTCAAGTCGTAGGGCGACAGCTCCACGACGACGCGATCCTCGGGCAGAATACGGATGTAGTGCTGCCGCATCTTGCCGCTGATGTGCGCGAGAACCTTGTGACCGTTCTCCAGCTCAATCCGGAACATCGCATTGGGCAATGGTTCGATAACCCGGCCCTCGACCTCGATGGCCCCTTCCTTCTTCGCCATATCCTCCGCGATCCCGTTTCAGGCTGAACCTGGTTGGTTCGAGCTCATCACGTCTTTCGTCCCCTGAAGTTAGTCGTGCACTGCAGTGGACCCGGTGCAATACTTCCTTCGACGCGGCCGTGGGCATGCCACAGCCAGCAGGTAGGTGCACCGCCGACCAAGCCTACCCGTTTCCCCAGATGCGGCCAAATACGCCCTGTTCCAAGTGGGCGGAAACCCGCTCCGGGGCGGGCAGCCGGTGCCCGAACGGGACGGGCGCGCGGCCACCGCACAACCGAATGGGTAGCGTTGCCGCCAAGCTGGGTGGGTGCGAGCTCACCAAGGCCGGAGCGCGGCCCGGGGGAAGATCGCTAAACTACGGCCTGTCCTACCAGACCGCTCAAGCACACACGGGGGTTGACGTGAGCCGCAACAACGACGGCCTCCCCATGCTCCCACCATGGCTGTCCGAGAGCGACGTCTCCCAGGCCGGCTACGAAGCCCCCGTGGAGAACCTCCCCCACGACGACCTCATCCCCGAGGAAAAGTCCCCCCGCCGCCTCTTCGGCCGCCGCAAATCCCGCAAGGACACCACCTCCGACCAGGACCCCACCCCCACCCGCCAACCCTGGTCCACCTCCGGCGACCCCCAACTAGCCGCACCCCCCATCACCCCCCAACCCCCTTCCCCGGAAGCGCAGCGCGGCCCGTCCGCCCCCGACGCGCACCGAAACCCCGTCGCCCCCAACGCGCAGCGCGCCCCTTCGACACCCGACGCGCAGCGAGCCCCCTCCTCGCCCGATGCGCAGCGAGCCCCGAGCATGCCCGGCGTCCAGCAGGGCCCGCACTCCGCAGCCGCTGAGGCGCAACGAGTTCCGCAGTCAACCCCACCCGCCTACGGCCCCGCGACTGATCTGCCCTCGCCCCCAGACCTGCCCCAGTCTCCCGGCCCCACGCCCGAACAGCCCACCCCCGGAGCACGTTTCGCCGCCCCACCTGCCCCAGACGCACACCGCGGCGCACCCCAGCCGTCCTTCGGACAGCCCCGCCCCTCAACCCCCCTCCCCCCAGCCCCCCACGCCGGCTCCAACCCGCCGCTCCCAGACGCACCACAGCAAGGCGCGCAACGGCAGGGTCCGCGGCCCGACCCTCACGCTCAGGGGCCGGCCTCCGGACCACTCACGCCCCCGACGCGCGTCCCACTCATTCCCGACGTCCCGCAGCCGAATCCGCACCTCGCCCCGCAGAGCGCGGATGCCACGACGCGTTTCGATTCGCCGCCGACGCCCGCCCCGAGCGCTCCGCCGAAGCCACACATCCCGGACTCACCGACACACGTCGCCCAGCCGGATCCCCTTGCGCAGCGCCCACTTCCGGACTCACCGACGTCATCACCCGGGGCGCGGCGACTGCCGCCTCTGTCCGACCCGCCGCAGCCGAACCCGCACTCCGCCCCGCGGAGCCAGGCTGGGGATTCGCGAGCCAACCCGCCACTGCCGCCGTCGCCGAACGACCCCGCTCTGTCGCGGCCGGCCCTTCCGGATGCTCCGCCTGCCAATGGACAGTCCAATCCGGTTGCGCCGCAGCAGGGTTCGAACGGAGAGGCACAGTTGCCGGGGGCGGCGAGTTCGGCCGCTGAGGCGCGCCGGGTTCCGCCTACTTCTGATGTGTCGCAGCAGAATCCGTATGCCGGCCCGCAGGGAGGGTTCGAGGATTCGCGAGCCAATCCGCCGCTGCCGCCGTCGCCTGGCGACTCTGCGGCAGCACAGAGTTCGGAAGCAGCACGAGGGTCGCAGCAGGATCCGCTCGGTCTGTCGGCGGATGGTCGGCGGCCGACGCTACCCGATCCGCCGTGGCGGAGCGCGAAGACCGGTGTGGGTGCGGCTGATTCGGTGACGCCGCCGCCCGGGGTTCCTTCGTTGCCGCCTTCGCCGTCTCAGAGTTCCGGCGATAGTTCTTCCGATCCGGGGCTGGGCGGCGCTGTGCCTCCTGCGTTCCCGATGCCCGGTACGCCTGTCGATGACATTCTCGCGGCCCCGTGCGGGGCCGGTTCTGCGAATTCGCCAGTGGGACAGGGCGATTCCAGTACTGGGCCGACCGGTGGAGCCGATCAGTCCGGCAACTCGGCCGACATGACTGTTCGCGTGCCCCTTTCTCCTGCGGTGAGTGAAAGTCCTTCTGCTGCGCCAGAATCGGCGACAGCTGAGGCTGCGCAGGGGGCCGGACGAGATGCTCGGCCGGGCGGATTGCCCGATCCGAGTCTCGGTTCGGTGGGCGATACTCCGCCCGCCCCGATTGGTGGGACTCCTGAGCCGCGGACCGGCGAACAATCCGGCTCCGCGGGCGCGGGGCAAGGGGCGCAGTCGGGTTCGGCGGCGGGTGGCTCCGGAGACTGGGCCTCGGACCGAGATCTCGGAATCAATACCGGGCGCCATCGGGCGATGGATGGACTACTGCCGCAGCGACCGGGACCCATTCCGGGGCAGGGTGATTCACAGGCGGGGCCGTACGGACCGCGTGGCGGCCAGCAGGGACCGGCTCCGGTAGCGCCGCCGAGCGATGGGCGGCAGTGGATGGCGCCGCCGTCACAAGCTCCGGCCGCGCCCGCGCCCGCACCTCATACCGGCGCGCCCGGTACACACGGGTTCCCCTCTTCGCCACAGGGTTCCGCACCCCAGCCGCACAGCTCCACAGCTCAGCCTCACCAGTCCACACCTCATCCACATGAGTCCGTGCCCCAGCCGCACGGCTTTACACCCCAGGCGCAGGGGCCTGCGCCTGCGGCCGCGCAGCAAGGACAAACGTCCGGCCCCGTTGGGCCCGGACATCAGGGGGCGCATACGGGCGGATTCCCGATCGGCACGCCGCCGGGTGGACCCGGAATGGCCACTTGGAACCAGGGCTCATATGCCCCGCCGCAAGGTGCACCGGCGACGCCGCAGCAGGGTGGTTCGGCGCGGTCACCGCTCGGGTCGACTCGGGTACCCGGGGCCAATTGGTCTCCGAATCCGCTTATGTCGGGGTCGAATACGTGGCAGCAGAACCCGGCGCCGGGTGAAAACGGGGATGGCGCGGCGAATTCGGGCGGATCCAGCTCGACGAGTGGGGCGTCGGCTTCAACCAGCGCTGCCGCGGCGAGCAATGACACGCCCGCGCAGGGTGCACCCGGCTCGGTCGCGAATCAACTTCCAGGCGTGAACCGTGATGCGGGGCAGCCCATTTGGGGTGCCGCGCAGCAGCCGAGCGGCGGTCAGGCCGGGCAGGTGAATGGTGGCCCCGGACAGCAGCCCGGCAACCCTATGCCGGGGCAGGTAGGCAGGGGAACTCAACTTCCCGGCGGCGCCGAGACGAGCTCGACCGGGGCGGAACAGCCTGGCAACGTTGCCGGACAAGCGAATTGGGGTGCGCGGCAGCCGGACGCCGCTGGACGCGGGCAGCAGCCCGGCCAGTATGGCGATGGGCAGCAGCCTGGCCAGTACGGACAGGGACAGCCCAGTCCGAATGGGCAGGCGCAGCAACCGGGATCGCAAGGGCAGCAGCCCGGCTCATATCCCGAAGGGCCGCAGCCCGGCTCACATCCCAACGGGCAGCAGGCCAATCCCTATGGGGGTGGGCAGCAACCTGGGCCGTATGGGCAGGGGCAGGCCAATCCTGCTGGGCAGGGGCAGCCGGGTGGGTATGTTCCGCCCGCGGCGCCTTTGCAGTTCGGGGTGGGGCGGCAGGGGCAGCCTTTGCCCTCATTGGATGATGTGCCGTTGCGGCGAGCGAAGAAGGCTCCGGGGTCGGGGTGGCGCCGGGCTGTGCACCATGTTTCGGGTGGGGCGATCAATCCGGGGTTGTCGGCTGAGGAGCGGCGGCTGCAGGAGTTGGTGGCCAGGATTCGGCAGCCGGTGCGCGGGGATTACCGGATCGCGGTGTTGTCGCTGAAGGGCGGGGTGGGTAAGACCACGACCACCATGGGGTTGGGGTCGATCTTCTCGTCGATTCGCGGGGACCGGGTGATCGCGGTGGATGCGAATCCGGACTTCGGGACGCTCTCGCAGCGGGTGCCGTTGCAGACGCGGTCGACGGTGCGGGATCTGTTGCTGGATCCGAGCATTCAGCGGTATTCGGATGTGCGCCGGCATACCTCGCAGGCGGGTAGTCGCCTGGAAGTGCTTGCGAGTGAACGTGATCCGGCGGCGTCGGAGGCGTTCAGCGAGGACGAGTACCGGAGTGTGGCACGAGTTCTGCAGCGCTTCTACAACATCATCCTGACCGATTGCGGTACGGGACTTATGCATTCGGCCATGGCGGGTGTGCTGGATCTGGCGCATTCGCTGGTGTTGATCTCGTCGTCGGCGATCGACGGCGCGCGCAGTGCCGCGGCCACACTGGATTGGTTGTCGCTGCACGGCCACGATCATCTGGTGCGCAATGCGGTGGTGGTGATCAATCTGCCGCGTCCGGGTGCGGCGACGGTGGGGATCAATCAGCTCCGCGATTACTTCCTGTCGCGTTGCCGCGCGGTGCACATCATTCCGTACGACTCGCATCTCGGTGAGGGCGCGGAGATCGACCTGACCCGCCTGGAGAAGGACACCAAGCGCGCGTATGTGGAGTTGGCGGCCACCGTGGCCGATGATTTCGCCACCGATCACCGCCGCTATCGCGGCTGACCCGGCCCGCACTCCGGCCGAGTTCCGCGCACCAGCGCCGGACTCGGCCCGTGAGCGTGCACCTATGGCGGCGAATCCGGCATAAACCCGCCCGGAGTGCACGTTCGTGGCCGCCTATAGACGATCCGGCGCAACCCACTCCCTTCCACGCTCCGGTTTGTCCACTGTGTCCTGCGTCTCTTTGCGGCAGATTAACTGCCACACCATAAGGTCACGCACAGGGAGTTGAGTCAGATGCATCTCGGAGCAGCCGTCGGCATGCTGGACGAGGATCGGATGGAGGTCGCGCCGCGGCTCGAATTCGATCCTGGTTCGCAGCCGCCCGGCGCAAGGCTGGTCTGGCAGGGCGCTCCCGCGTCGCTGACCGAGCTGATCGAGATCTTTTCCGCACTGGGACTACATGTCACCACCCATGAGGTGAGCGGTGACGGCCTACGCACCGAGCACCGATTCACGTTCCGCCCCACCGCTTTCGAGCTCACCGAGCCGATGGCGCGACTGCTCGCCGAGGCGTTCCTCGCCGCGGCGGAGGGCGAGTTCGAGATCGACGGTTTCACCAGCTTGACCGCCTCCGCCGCGCTGCCATGGCGTGATGTGGTGCTGGTGCGCGCGGCCTGCCGTTATCTGCGGCAGGCGGGTTTGCGCCTGGGCGGTCCGACGATCGCCGAAATCCTCACCGCGCATTCGGATTTCGTGCGCGCATTCGTGGCACTGTTCCACGCTCGCTTCGATCCGACGCACGCGGATCGCACCGAGCTGGTCGATGCCGCGGAGTCGGAGGTGCGCCGCCGCTTGGAGGCCGCGACCACACTGCCCGAAGATCAACTGCTGCGCGGCCTGTACACGTTCTGCGCTGCGGTATTGCGCACCAACTGGTTTCAGCCGGGTCGCGCGGTGGCCGCGTTCAAAATCGATCCGGTGCGGCTCTCGCTGTCCGGCCCGATCACCCCGTACCGCGAGATCTTCGTGCATTCGACCCGCGTCGAGGGCAGTCACGTGCGCGGCGGCGTAATCGCGCGCGGCGGCCTGCGCTGGTCGGATCGCGTGGATGATTTCCGCACCGAGGTGCTGGGTCTGATGAAGACCCAGACGGTGAAGAATTCGGTGATCGTCCCCATGGGCGCGAAGGGCGCGTTCGTGGTGCGCGGCGGTGTCACCGATCCGGCGTCGGTCGAGTACGCGTATGCGGCGTTCATCGGCGGCCTGCTGGATGTCACCGACAATATTGTCGAGGGCGTCATCAAGACTCCCCCGCGGACGGTGGTCTACGACGACCCGGATTCCTATCTGGTGGTGGCCGCCGACAAGGGCACGGCGCGGTTCTCGGATCTGGCGAATTCCATTGCGGTGGCACGTGGTTTCTGGCTGGGCGATGCCTTCGCCTCGGGCGGTTCGACGGGTTACGACCATAAGGCGCTGGGCATTACCGCGCGTGGTACGTGGCGTTCGATCCGTCAGCACTTCGCCGAGCTCGGTATCGATCCGGAGGTGCAGCCGTTCACGGTTTCCGGTATCGGCGATATGTCGGGTGACGTGTTCGGCAATGGCATGTTGGAGACCGATTGCATCCGTTTGGTCGCCGCCTTCGACCACCGGCATATCTTCCTGGACCCGGATCCGGACCCGGTGCTCTCGCACAAGGAGCGCACCCGTCTGGCAGCCCTGGAGCGCAGCAGCTGGGCCGATTACGATCGAGCGCTCATCTCCGAGGGTGGTGGCGTCTGGCCGCGCACCGCGAAGTCGGTGCCACTGTCGCCACAGGTGCGCTCGCGCCTGGGCATCACCGCCACGGAATTGCCTGCGCCGGAACTGATTCAGGCCATGCTGAGCGCGGAGGTCGATCTGCTCTTCAATGGCGGCATCGGCACCTATGTGCGAGCACACGGCGAACTCGATTCGGAGGTCGCCGACCCGTCCAATGACGAAGTCCGCGTCACCGCCGACCAGCTGCGCTGCCGAGTGATCGGTGAAGGCGGCAATCTGGGCCTCACCCAGCAGGCACGCATCGAATTCGCGGTGGCGGGCGGCAAGGTGAACGCCGATTTCATCGACAATGCCGCGGGTGTCGCCACCTCCGACCGCGAGGTGAATCTCAAGATCGCCCTGGATGCCGCGGTGGCGGAGGGCCTTTCGACGGTCGCCGAGCGCAATAAGCTGCTCGCCGCCAATGCCGATGCCGTGGCCCGCGCGGTCCTGGCCGACTGCGATCGACAGGCCCTGGCCATCAGCCTGGCCGAGGCGCACGCCCCCTTCCTCATCGACCGGCACGGCCGCCTGATCGAAAACCTGGAGCAGGCAACAGATCTCGACCGGTCGGCCGAATTCCTGCCCACCACAGCGGAACTCGCCGCTCGCCGCCGCGCGGGCAAGGGCCTGGTACGCCCCGAGATCGCGGTTCTGCTGGCCACGTCCAAAAACCTGGTGCGAGACGAGCTGCTGGCCTCGGATGCCCTGAACGACCCGGTCGTGGCCGGTACTCTGGCGGGCTACTTCCCGGAACGTATTCGCACCCTGCTGGGCGAGCGTCTGCTGCACGAGCATCCGGTAGCGCGCGAAATCGTCGCCGTGGCGGCCGCCAACCAGGTGATCAACCGGGTCGGCCCCGGCATGATCCACCGCCTGGAGGAGCGCCTCGGTGCGGGCACCCCGCAGATTGTCCTGGCCTGCACCGTAGTTGACGAAGTGCTGGATGTGGACCGCTGGTGGCGTGAGGCTCTCGCCATGCCGGGCGTCTCCCCGCAGGTCCGCATGGGCGTCCTCAAGGGCATCCAGGATGCGGTGGAACAAGCCACGGCATGGCTGCTCACCCATCGCGCCGCCGACTCGTGGTCCGCCGAAATCGACCGCCACGCAACCCTTGTCGCCGAACTGAGCGCCGTCCTCCCCCGCCCCGGCGGGCACTCCGGCCGCGATCTGGCCAACCTACGCCTGCTCTCCCAGGCCCTGCCCCTCAGCGATACCGCCCGCCGCACCGATCTCCCGGTAGCCCTGGTCGCCCAGACCTACCGCGAACTCGGCGAACTGATCGGCCTGGATTGGCTGGCAACAACTTTCGCCACCACCCGCACCTCCGACCACTGGGAAACCCTGGCCGCCGCGGTCCTGGCAGACGAACTCCAATCCCGCTGGCACACCCTGGTAGCCACGGTCCTATCCGAAGCCGCCCCCGGCGATTCGGCCCGCGCCCACGTCACCGCATGGAAGGAATCCCCCACCGCCCTACGCCTGATCGACCTGGTATCCCAGCTACGCCGCTCCGGCACAGTCGATATCGCCCGCCTCTGCGTAGTGAACGCGGAGCTAGCCACAGCCGCAAGCTGAGCACACCCGCGAGTGTGCACCCACGGCGGCGATATGCCGGTATCGCCGCCACAGGTGCACGCTCGCGAAAGGCGGGCAGGCTGGACGATCAGGCGCGCGTCGGGGGATTGAGCGTCGACCAGGAACTGGTGTCCGCGGCACGCAATGGGTGGGGGACGTGAACTCCTGGTGATCGCGCGTCCATGTCTTTTGGTTCTTCGTCTTTGGCGCCTTGTCGCCAGGTCAGCGGTGAGCGACTACCGCCAGCAGGAGTTCCGCGCGCACCAGGGCTTGGTCCAATTGCACGCCCAGGACTGATTCGATTTTCGCTATTCGGCTGCGCAGGGTGTGGCGGTGGACGCCGAGAGCTGTTGCGGCGGTTTCCCATTGGCCGTGGGCTTCGAGGTAGGCGCGGAGGGAGGCGATCAGGTCGGTGCCGTGGCGTTCGTCGTAGTCGACCAGGGGTTGAAGCATGGCTTCGGAGACCGCGGTCAGGACGCGTTGGGCTTCGGGGAAGGCCAGGAGGGCGTGGCCGGCGAGGGCGGCGAGTTCGAGTGGGCGGGCGCCGGGTACGGCTGCGGAGGAGGCTAATTCGGCGTGTTCTATGGCGGCGTTGAAGCGGCGCAACAGATGTGGGGCGCTGAGTCCGGCACGGGTGGTGGCGCGTACCTCCGCGGGCAGGCCGACCAATAGTTGTTCGGCTGTTTCGTCGTTGTCGGAGCCCGGGAGCAGGATGGCGACGCGGTCGCCTGCCAGATGGGCGAAGAGTTGGCGGTTCATCGGATGCAGCTGGGTGTCAACGGTTTTCAGGGCCTGGCCGGCATCGGACGGAGACGCGCACCAGAGCACGAGGGCCCGGATGCGACCGGTGCGGTCGGCGGCGGTGGCGAGGTGTTGCCACATGGTGTCGGGGTCGCCGGGTTCGTCCAGGAGCATGGCCATGGCCTGGGAGTTCAAGCGGTTCTGAGCGATTCGCAGGCGGGCGGGTTTCTCGAAGTCGAGGGCGAGCAGGGAGCTGGCGTGCCCCAGCAGGACCTGATCAACGGAGCTGAGGGCGGTCGTGGTGACCACGGCGAGGTGCCCGTGCACGGTCTGTCCGGCGGTAATGGCTTGCAGCACAATGTATTGCCTGGACGGCAGCTGGATGACACCACTGCCTGCGCCGTCGCTGCGGGTGGTGAGGAATTCGGTGATGCGGTCGACTATCTCGGCGGCGGGCTGCCGCGGATGAGCCTCGGCGATCGCACCATCCGAGCCGACCACGAGCACGGTGGCCGACAGCGCGGCGGACAGCTCCTTGATTACCGCTCGCACACCTTGAATGGCGGCCCGGGTCATGCGCGGCTGGGCCCGGGAGGCGCGCAGCACCTTCTCGTACTCCTGCTCGGCGAGCCGCTGCATGACCTTCTTGGTGATCACACCGAAGGGCGTCGGCAGCGGTACTTCGAACAGCGGTAGCCCGAGCCGATCGGCGGTTTCGACCAGGTCCTCGGGTACGGTTTCGTGGGAGAGCCCGATGCCGAATCCGACTCCGGCGACCCCGGCTCGATCGAGGTCTTCGAGGTACCGCAACCGGTCCGCGCGACTGAGCGGCAACCCCATTCCGGTGGTGAGCACCAGCTCCCCGCCCGAGAGCCACTGCTGTGCATCGGTGAGTTCGGAGGTGAGTGCGAGCGTGATGGAGCGTCCGAGCCCGTCACCGCCGCCTTTGAGTACGAGCCCGAGCTCGGGTTGGGACAGTACCCATCGGACCGGAATTCCCGCGTTCACAGCGCTCCCGTAGCAAACTGGACAGATTGTCGAAACCCAATTCTGCCCGCACGCCGATCCGGCGGGTGACGCGGGGGTGTGTCGCGCAGCACACTGGCTGGCAACACTCCAGCACTCCCTTCGATCGAGATCGGGCACACATGACCGAGATGCTTCGCAACTTCATCGACGGCCGGTTCGTAGCCGCGACCGCCTCGGAGTCGTTCGAACTGATCAGCCCGGTGGACGAATCGGTGACCGGTCGCAGCCCCATCTCCGGCCAGGCCGATATCGATGCCGCCGTCGCCGCCGCCTCGCGGGCCTTCCCGGCTTGGAAGGCGAGCACCCCGAGCCGGCGCCAGGCCGCGCTGTTGAAGCTGGCCGATGCCATCGAAGCCAACTCCGATGCTCTGGTCGAGGCACAGTGCCGCGATACCGGTCAGCCGAAGCATCTGGTCGCCACCGAGGAAGTGGCCGTCGGAGCCGATCACCTGCGCTTCTTCGCCGGTGCCGCCCGCATGCTGGAGGGCAAGTCCGCCGGCGAGTACATGGAGGGTTTCACCTCGTATGTGCGCCGCGAACCGGTCGGTGTCATCGGCCAGGTGACCCCGTGGAACTACCCGTTCATGATGGCAATCTGGAAGATCGGGCCCGCACTGGCGACCGGAAATACGGTGGTGCTCAAGCCGAGTGACACCACGCCGGGCAGCACCCTCGTACTGGCCGAGCTGACGCAGGGCATCCTCCCGGACGGTGTCCTCAATGTCGTGCTCGGCACCGCCGCCAGTGGCGCGGCCCTGGTGAACCATCCGCGCCTGGACATGGTGGCGATTACCGGTTCGGTGCGCGCGGGTATCGCGGTGGCGACGGCCGCCGCCGAGCAGGTCAAGCGGGCGCATCTGGAACTCGGCGGCAATGCCCCGGTGGTCGTCTTCGGTGACGCCGATCTGGCGACCGCCGCCGACCGCATCGGCGAAGCCGCGTTCTTCAACGCCGGCCAGGACTGCACCGCCGCCACCCGCGTGCTGGTGCACGAGTCGGTACACGATGAGCTGGTCGAGGCGCTGGTCAAGAAGGCGCAGACCGTGAAGCCCGGCCTGCCCGACGATACCGAGGCCGCGTACGGCCCGCTCAACAATATTCGCCACTTCGAGTCGGTGACCGGCAAGCTCGCAGCCCTGCCGCCACACGCCACCATCGTCACCGGTGGTAATCGATTGGGCGACAAGGGTTTCTACCTCGCCCCGACCATCATCACCGGTGTCCACCAGGACGATCCGATCGTGCAGGAGGAGACCTTCGGCCCGGTCATCACGATCCAGCCCTTCACCGATGAGGCCGAGGCCGTCGAGCTCGCCAATGACGTCGACTACGGCCTGGCCTCGAGTGTGTGGACTGGGGATCACGGTGTGGTGCAGCGCGTTTCGGCCGCCCTGGACTTCGGCGCGGTGTGGGTGAACTGCCATATCCCGCTGGTGGCGGAGATGCCGCACGGCGGTTTCAAGCGTTCGGGTTACGGCAAGGACCTCTCCGCGTACGGCGTGGAGGACTACACCCGCATCAAGCACGTCATGAGCGCGCACGACTGAGTACGGCCCGGCCCCCAAACCCTTTCCGCAGAAGGATTCTCAATGACCGAGATCAGCTACCGGCTCCCGCAGCAGCGGGCGCTGAACACCGCCCTGCCGGGCCCGCGCTCGCAGGAGCTGGCCGCGCGTCGCAAGGCGGCCGTCGCCGCGGGTGTGGGTTCCACCGCGCCGGTGTACGCCGCGGACGCCGATGGCGGCGTCATCGTGGATGTGGACGGTAATTCGCTCATCGATCTGGCCGCCGGTATCGCCGTCACCAATGTCGGCGCCTCGCATCCGAAAGTCGTTGCGGCGGTGCAGGAGCAGATCGAGCGTTTCGCGCACACCTGTTTCATGGTGACCCCGTACGAGGCGTACATCGCGGTCTGCGAACAGCTGGCCGAGCTCACCCCGGGCGATCACGAGAAGCGCAGCGTGCTCTTCAACTCCGGTGCGGAGGCCGTCGAGAACGCGATCAAGGTGGCGCGCCTGGCCACGAACCGCACCGCGGTGGTCGCCTTCGATCACGCGTACCACGGTCGCACCAACCTGACCATGGCACTGACCGCGAAATCCATGCCGTACAAGGCGCATTTCGGCCCGTTCGCGCCCGAGGTGTACCGCATGCCGATGTCGTACCCGTTCCGGGACGGCGGCCTGGACGGCGTAAGCGCTGCCCGCGAAGCGATTTCGCGCATCGAGAAGCAGATCGGCGCGGATTCGGTAGCGGCCATCATTATCGAGCCGATCCAGGGCGAGGGCGGATTCATCGTTCCCGCAGCCGGATTTCTGCCGACCCTGGTCGAGTGGGCGCACGCAAACGGCGTCGTATTCATCGCCGATGAGGTGCAGACCGGCTTCGCCCGCACCGGCGATTGGTTCGCCTGTGACGCCGAAGGCGTCGTCCCGGACATCATTACGATGGCCAAGGGTATCGCCGGTGGCATGCCGCTGAGCGCCATCACCGGCCGCGCCGAACTCCTGGACGCCGTGCACGCGGGCGGCCTGGGCGGCACCTACGGCGGTAATCCGGTGGCCTGCGCCGCCGCACTCGCCGCTATCGACGCCATTCGCGAACATGATCTGCCCGCCCGCGCCCGCCACATCGGCGAGGTTTCGCTGGCCCGCTTCAATGAACTGGCACAACAGGTTCCGGCCATCGGTGACGTGCGCGGCCGCGGTGCCATGCTGGCCCTGGAGTTCGTCCGCCCCGGCACCACCGAGCCCGATGCCGCATTGACGGCCGCGATCGCCAAGCGCTGCCTGGAGCAGGGTGTGATCACCCTGACCTGCGGCACCTTCGGCAATGTGATCCGCCTGCTGCCCCCGCTGGTGATCAGCGATGAGCTACTCGACGAGGCGCTGACGGTGCTCTGCACCGCCATCAGCGATCTCGCGGTCTGAATACGGTCGGGGAGAACAATGTTGGAGTACGACCGGATCAGCGGCCTCATCCCCACCGGTGTGTGGATCGACGGCAAATCCGAGCCCGCGAAAAGCACTTTCCCGGTGCGTAATCCGGCGACCGGTGAAATCCTCACCGAGGTCGCCGACGGCACCGCCGAGGACGCCCAGCGCGCCCTCGACTCGGCCAGTCGCGTCCAATCCGCCTGGGCCGCAACCGCTCCGCGCGAACGCTCGGCCATCCTGCGCCGGGCTTGGGAGATCCTCATCGATCGCACCGAGGAGATCGCTCTCCTCATGACCTTGGAGATGGGCAAAACCCTCGCCGAGGCGCGCGGCGAAGTCGCCTACGGCGGCGAATTCCTGCGCTGGTTCAGCGAGGAAGCTGTACGCATCGGCGGCCGCTACACCGACTCCCCCGCCGGGACCGGCCGTATTCTGGTCACCCAGCAGCCGGTCGGCCCGGTCCTGGCGATCACGCCGTGGAACTTCCCGCTGGCCATGGGTTCTCGCAAGATCGGCCCCGCGCTGGCCGCGGGTTGCACGGTCATTGTGAAGCCCGCCGAGGACACCCCGCTCACCATGCTGGCCCTGGCCCAGATCTTCGCCGAGGCCGGTCTCCCCGAGGGTGTGCTCTCGGTGGTCCCCGGCAGCGATGCCGCCGCCATAACCGCACCGCTGCTCGCCGATCCGCGACTGCGCAAGGTGACCTTCACCGGTTCGACTCGGGTGGGCAAGCTGCTGCTGCGTCAGGCCGCCGACAATGTGCTGCGCACGTCGATGGAGCTCGGCGGCAATGCCCCCTTCATCGTGTTCGAGGACGCCGATCTGGAGCAGGCGCTCACCGGTGCCATGGCGGCCAAGATGCGCAATGGTGGCGAGGCGTGCACCGCGGCGAACCGTATCTACGTGCACAATTCGATCCGCGAGGAGTTCGCTTCCCGGCTGGCCGAGAAGATCGGCGCACTGCGCGTCGGCCCCGGTCACGAGCCCGGCGTGGACACCGGTCCGCTCATCAATGAGCGGCAGCGCGATAGCGTCGCCGCCCTGGTCGAGGACGCCGTCGCGGCCGGTGCCGTAATCCGCACCGGCGGTAAGGCGATCGACGGGCCGGGCTGGTTCTTCCAGCCGACCGTGCTCGATGAGGTGCCGCGCACCGCCCGCATGCATCGCGAGGAAATCTTCGGACCCGTCGCCGCCATCTACGGCTTCGACACCGAGGAAGACGTCGTGGCCGCGGCCAATGACACCGAATACGGTTTGGCCGCTTACTTCTACACCCGTGATCTGGATCGGGCCCTGCGGGTTTCGAGCGCCCTGGACGCCGGCATGGTCGGCGTGAATCGCGGCGTCATCTCCGATCCGGCGGCCCCGTTCGGCGGGGTCAAGCAGTCCGGTCTGGGCAGCGAGGGTGGGTCCGAAGGGATTCACGAGTACCTCGACACCAAATACGTCGCGCTGACCCGCTGATGTCATCGGCACCCCGGCCCCTGTGCCGGATTCGGTGCCACCCCGCGCTCCGGCACTGCCGCCGGACCGCGGTTCTTCACCGGCGAGGTGGGTGCTGTCTCAGTACCGCCAGACCCAGTACGAGGAGCTTGGATGCTCGTGCAGAATGCTTCCGAGGCGACAATGCCGTCGCGTGATACCCACGATGTCGGTGGCGGTGCCAGCGGTGCCGCCAGCGACAGTGTCAATGTTGCCGCCAGCGGCAAGGGCTTGGCCACCAACAAGGTCGGTACCTTCGCAGGCGCAATCCTGAGTATCGCGTCCATCGCGCCCGCCTACACCACCACCGCCAGTATGGGCCTGATCGTCGCAGCGGTCGGCTTGAAAATGCCCGCGCTGCTGATCGCCGGGTTCATTCCGATGTTCCTGGCCGCCTACGCCTATCGGGAATTCAGTGCCGAAACCCCGGACTGCGGAGCGTCTTTCACCTGGTCGGCCCGTTCACTCGGTCCGTACGTGGGTTGGATGGCCGGTTGGGGTTCGGTAATCGCCGTCGTCATCGTGCTGGCCAATATCGCGGCGGTGGGTGCGGAGTTCTTCTACCTGTTCGTCGGGCGGCTGGTGCATTCGGAATCCATTGCCACCCTTGGCGATAACAAGCTCGCCAATATCGTGACGACGCTGGTGTTCCTGGCGGCGGCCGGGTGGGCGGCCAGTCGCGGCATCAGTTCGAGCGAACGCGTGCAGTATGTGCTGGTCGGCTTCCAGTTGGTGGTGTTGCTGTTGTTCGCCGGTATCGCACTGGCCAAGGCTATGACCCACGACGCCCCGTCCGGCCTGAGTTTCGATATCGACTGGTTCAACCCGTTCACCGGACTCACCTTGGGCGCGTTCGCGATCGGCCTGATCGGTTCGGTCTTCATGTACTGGGGCTGGGATACCGCGCTGACGCTCGGCGAGGAGTGCAAGGACCCCAAGCGCACGCCGGGCCGCGCGGGACTGCTGTCCATCCTGACCGTGCTGTGCACGTATCTGCTGCTGGCCGTGGCGCTCATGTGGTTCGCCGGAGTCGGCGATACCGGTATCGGTCTGAGCAGCCCGGAGACCACCAATAATGTCTTCGGTGCGCTGGCCAAGCCGGTTATGGGCGGGGCGGGTGAGCTGCTGCTGTTCCTGGCCGTGCTGGTCTCGGCCATCGCGAGCCTGCAGGCCACCTTCCTGCCCGCGGCCCGTGCCATGCTCGCCATGGGAACGTTCAAGGCGCTGCCGGAGCGGTTCGCCACGGTGCATCCGACGTATCAGGTGCCGCGTTTCAGCACCGCCGTCGCGGCCGTGGTGGCGGGTGCCTTCTATACGATCACCGCACTGCTGTCCGAGCATGTGCTGCTGGATACCATTGCCGCGCTCGGCATCATGATCTGCTGGTACTACGGCATCACCGCCTTCGCGGCGGTCTGGTACTTCCGCAAGCACTGGTTCTCCTCGGCGCGCGACTTCGTATTCAAGCTGCTGTTCCCGCTGCTCGGCGGGACCATGCTGCTGGTGGTCTTCGTGATCTCGGTGCGGGAGAGTCTCAAACCCGAAGTCGGCAGTGGCGCTTCGATTTTCGGTATCGGCCTGGTGTTCTACCTGGGCTTCGGGATTCTGGCGTTGGGCGCGGTGCTCATGCTGGTGCAGCGTCTGCGGGATCCGGAGTTCTTCCGCGGTAAGACACTGCCGCGCGCGGTGTCGGGTGATCCGATGCCGGTGCCCGCGGAACCACACCTCAGCTCGCTGTAATGAAACCGCCAGTCCCCCAGTCCACTTCGAGCACGATTCCGGAGTAGTAATGAAGGTCATCACCTGTTTGGAACCGCCCGTCTCGCATGCGCGGGTCGACGCCCCGATCCGGGAACCGTTGCGCGTGGCCCTGGTTCAGCATCGCTGGCAGGCCGACGGCGAGGCCCTGCGCGCCGAATTGAACGAAGGCATCGCTCGCGCGGCCGAATTGGGCGCCAAGGCGGTCTTCCTGCCCGAGGTGACCTTCAGCAAGTACCCGGCTTTCGAGCGCGGCGGCGCGAATCCGGGTGCGGAGGCGGAGGATCTGGCCACCGGACCCACCTTCACCTTCGCGGCAAAGGCGGCCGTGGAGCACGGTGTGTTCGTGCACGCCTCGCTGTACGAGCACGCCGATCAGGGCGATGGACTGGGCTTCAATACCGCGATCCTGGTGTCCCCCGATGGAGAACTGGCCGGCCGCACCCGCAAACTGCATATTCCGGTGACCGAGGGCTATTACGAGGACACCTACTTCCGGGCGGGCCCGGCCACCGAGGAGGCGTACCGGCCGCACAGCCACGCCGATCTCGGTGATGTGCGCATCGGCATGCCGACCTGCTGGGATGAATGGTTCCCGGAGGTCGCGCGGATGTACTCGCTCGCCGGGGCGGACATGATCGTCTATCCGACCGCGATCGGTTCCGAGCCCGGTCACCCGGACTTCGATACCCAACCGCTGTGGCAGCACGTGATCGTCGGCAACGGTATTACCGCGGGCACCTTCATGATCGTGCCCAACCGATATGGCAATGAAGGCGAAATCACCTTCTACGGTTCGTCTTTCATCTCCGATCCGTACGGCCGGGTGCTGGTGCGGGCGCCGCGTGACGAGTCGGCGGTGCTGGTGGCGGATCTGGATCTGGATCAGCGCAAGGACTGGCTGACACTGTTCCCATTCCTGGCGACCCGCCGACCGGATACCTATGGTCGCCTCACCGCGCCGGTCGATCGCGAGCACCCGCTCGGGCGGGCGTGATGACGGAATGGCGTATGCCCGCCGAGCATTCGGCGCATCGGCGGACCTGGATGGCCTTCCCACCCGCGGGCTCGGAGATCACCGCGACCCAGGACGCGACCGACGAGGCGCGGGCCGCGTGGACCGCGGTCGCGCACGCGGTGGCCGAGTTCGAACCGGTGACCATGGTGGTCGATCCGGCCGATGTGCGTGATGCCAAACTCATCCTGTCCGGTGCCGTCGACATTCTCGAAGCACCGCTGGATGACGCCTGGATGCGCGATATCGGACCCACCTTCGTGCATGCGGCCGACGGCTCGGTGGCAGCGGTGGACTGGGTCTTCAATGGCTGGGGTCAACAGGATTGGGCCCGCTGGGGCAATGACGGCAAGATCGGCAAGATGGTCGCCGCGGCCGCCGGCGTGCCGGTCATCGATTCACCGCTGGTGAACGAGGGCGGTGGCATTCAGGTCGATGGCGCGGGAACGGTGCTCCTCACCGAGACCGTGCAGCTGGATCCGTTCCGCAATCCGGGACTGTCCAAGGCCGACGTCGAGAACGAGCTGCGGCGCACCATCGGCATCGATACCGCGATCTGGCTGCCGCGCGGATTATGGCGGGATTCGCAGCGCTTCGGTACGCGCGGGCACGCCGATATCGTGGCGGCGCTGCCGTCGCCCGGGGTGGTTCTCGTGCACGATCAGCGTGACCCGGAGCATCCCGATTACGAGCTGAGTCGCGAACTCGTGCAGCAGTTCGAATCCGAAATCTCCTGCACCGGAAAGCCTTTCGAGGTGATTCCGGTGCCAGCCCCGCGCACGCTGCGGGATGAGGAGGGTTTCGTGGACTACAGCTACATCAACCACTACGTCTGCAACAACGCGGTCATCCTCTGCGGCTTCGACGATGCGAATGATGCCGAGGCCGCCGAGATCATGTCCCTGGCGTATCCCGGGCGCGCCATTGTGACCGTCGACGCCCGGGAGATCTTCGCGCGCGGCGGCGGTATCCACTGCATTACCCAGAATGAGCCGCTCCCGGCTCGCTGACCTGCACACCGGCTGCCAGGATGCACCGGACCGTACACGCCGATCCGGCGAATGAGGGGCGGGCCGATGCACCGAAACGGCGCGGGCATGATCGTGATCGTGCGCACATACTTAATTAGCTACCTTCGGGTTATCCGAAGGTTCTCGACTTACCGGTAAGGAGTTCTCGTGGCTGTCATCACTCGTGACGTTGTGATCGTGGGTGCTGGACCGTCCGGCCTGACCGCCGCCGCCGAATTGCGCAAGTCCGGCCTGTCGGTGGCGGTGCTGGAGGCCCGTGATCGGGTCGGCGGCCGCACCTGGACCGGCGAATTCGACGGCGCCATGATCGAGATCGGCGGCCAGTGGCTGTCCCCGCACCACACCGCCGTGCTGGCGCTGGTCGAGGAGCTCGGCCTGTCGACCTTCTCCCGCTACCGGGACGGCGAGTCGGTCTACCTCGCCGCGGACGGTACCCGGCAGCAGTTCACCGGTGACGTCTTCCCCGCGCCCGCCGAGACCGCCGCCGAGATCGACCGGCTGATCGCCCTGCTGGACGAGCTCGCGGCCGAGGTCGGCGCGGAGGCCCCGTGGACGCATCCGCAAGCGGCGGAACTGGATTCGATCCCGTTCAGCATCTGGCTGGAGCGCCAGTCCGAGAACGAGTACGCCCGCGAGACCGTCTCGTTCTTCGTCGCCGGTGCCATGCTGACCAAGCCCGCACACACCTTCTCGACCCTGCAGGCGCTGCATATGGCCGCCGCGCAGGGCTCCTACACCGCGCTGGCCACCGATTCCTTCATGCTCGACAAGCGCGTTATCGGTGGTATGCAACAGGTTTCGCAGCGCCTGGCCGCCTCGCTGGGTGCCGATGTACACCTGAACGCGCCGGTGCGCCGCGTGCGGTGGTCCGACGCGGGTGTCACCGTCTTCGCCGACGGCGATCTCGAGGTGCGCGCGGGCCGTGTGGTCCTGGCTGTGCCGCCGAACCTGTACGCGGGCATCAGCTTCGACCCGCCGCTGCCGCGCCGCCGGCACCAGATGTACCAGCACATGTCCTTCGGCTTCGTGGTCAAGGTGCACGCGGTCTACGAGACCCCGTTCTGGCGTGAAAAGGGTTTGTCCGGAACCGGTTTCAGCGATACCGACATGGTCTCGGAGGTCTACGACAACACCAATCACGGCGTGGACAACGGCGCCATGGTCGGCTTCATCGCCCACGAACAGGCCGACGCCTACTTCGCCATGGAGCCCGCCGAGCGCAAACAGGCCGCCCTCGACTGCCTGGTCCGCTACCTGGGCCCCGAAGCCGCCAACCCGGTCGTCTACTACGAATCCGACTGGGGCACAGAGGAATGGACCCGCGGCGCCTACGGCGTCAGCTTCGACCTCGGCGGCATGACCCGCTACGGCCACGACCACCGCGACCCCATCGGCCCCATGCACTTCGCCTGTTCGGACCTGGCGGGCCACGGCTTCCAGCACGTGGACGGCGCGGTTCGCATGGGCCAGCGCGTGGCGGCCGCCATCGTGGCACAGCGCAGCCTGGTCTGAGAGCACCACTGCCCGCCCCGGCGTGAACACCGAATGGCCTATGCCGTCGACCGATGTTAGGTTCTTGATCGGTTACAGAAGGCGACAGCGGGTCATCGGTGTCGCGGCGTGGGGGGCGTATGCGGTACAGATCGGGTCGATTCGCCGTCGCCGCAATAGGTTTACTGCTGCTGATCGCCGCATGCGGCGGCAATTCCGGCGGCACAATCGATTACGGCTCATACCCCGTACATCGCATCGAGGGTGACTTCGATCAGCGCCCCAGCCGGGCGCGCGGCATTCTCGCGGAGTCGCTGCGGCTGGGCGAGCGCATCGTGCTCGCGAACGAGGTCGACTCCGATCTCAGCGCGGGGCGTGGTGGCGGGGTGCTGGTCGACAGCAGTGGTCTCACCGACAGCACGCTGTCCGGGCCGCAACGCTCCGCGCTCCAGGGTTATTCGATACTCGGTGGTTACAGCGCGTTGGCGGGGAACAAGCCCTTCGATCCCGCCGAGACCTCGAAGAAATTCCTGGCGGTCTCGATTCTCGCCTTTCCGGATGAGCAGACCGCCGCGGCCGCGGCCGCGGATATGGAGCACGCCGACTTCCTGAGCAATATCGACAATGCCCCGGTCGGTCTGGACGCCTATCCGACCGCCATCAGTCACTGGCGGCCCGGCGTACCGACACTGGGCAGTTGGCTGTCCTGGAAGTCGCTGGTTATCAGGGTCTTCGCCGAACTGCCCGCCCCGGACTTCGGCAAACTCGCCGAGCAGGTGACCAAAACCCTCCGGCTGCAGGTATCGGCGCTCGAAAGGTTCACTCCCACTCCGGTATCGGAGCTTCCGGCCCTGCGCCTGGATCCGGACGGCCTACTGCCGCTGCTGGTCAAGACCGACGACTACACACCGGACGATCGCACCTTCGCGGTCTACAGCACCCGCGCCTTCGCCGCCGCCTCCGCCAAGCCCGCGGCGGATTTCGAGGCGAACAGTTCGCGCGGCGTGACCTCGATCGCGGTGTCGCACAACAAGATGCTCTACCGCCTGCGCGACGCGGCTGCCGCCACCGAGTTCACCGCCCATCAGGTCGAGGCCACACAATCGGAGTATCTCCCGATGCATGGTGTGGCGAACCGGAATTCGATCGTCTGCGCGCAAGCGAAGCAGCCGAACGCGCAGTCGGCCGAAGCGTCGCGTTTCCGCTGTCTGATCACGCGTGGCGAATATGTGGCCAAGGTCTACAGCAATACCGATATCGATGTGCGCCGCTTGGCCGCGGCCCAGGACTCCGTGCTGTCGGACAGGCAGTGAGACAACGCATGTCACTATCCGGAGGGGGCTCGGGATGAAGCCGCTCATGCCGCAGGATCCACAGTGGCTCGGGGAGAATCGGCTGCTGACAGTGATCGGCCAGGGCGGTATGGGCCGGGTATTCCTGGGCCGGACGCCGACCGGAAGACTGGTGGCGGTCAAACAGATTCACCGGCATCTGGCCGGTGATCCAGAGTTCCGGGCGCGCTTCGAGCGCGAGGTACAGGCGGGCCGGATGGTGACCGGCGCCTATACCGCGCCGGTGATCGACAGCAGCGCGGATCCGGAAAACCCGTGGCTGGCAACCGAATACATCGCCGCACCGGATCTGGCGACGGTGCTCGAGGAGAGCGGTCCGCTGCATCTGGGCGGGCTGCGCCTGCTCGCGGCGGGACTGGCCGCGGCGCTGGTGGAGATTCATCGCGCCGGTCTGGTGCATCGAGATCTCAAGCCCGGCAACGTTTTGCTCACACCACAGGGCCCCCGATTGATCGATCTCGGAATTTCCCGGGTGGAGCATGCCGACGGGCAGTTGACGATGACCGGCCAGATGATCGGCTCCCCGGGCTATACCGCGCCGGAACAGTCGGAGGGTCGCGCGGTCGGCCCGGCGGCCGACGTGTTCTCCCTCGGGGCCGTATTGGCCTTCGCGGCAACGGGTTCGGGACCGTTCCCCGGTACCTCGACACCGCAGATCATGTACGCGATAGCGCACTCGGCTCCCGATATCACCGGTGTGCCGCCCTCGCTGCGCGGGTTGGTCGAGTCCTGTCTGGCGAAGGATCCCGCGCAGCGGCCCACCGCCGAGGAGGTGCTCACCACTGCCGCCGATATCACCGCGGAACCGGTGTGGCCGGAACCGGTGTGCACCCGGATCGCGGCCCATCGCGCCGATTCCGACTGGTGGGCCGAGACCGCCGAGAAACAGTCGAAGTATCAGGATCAGTTGGCGGACATCCGAAATCACCGCCGCGAGCTGCTGCGGTGGCTCGCCGTTGCGGCGGTGGCGGTGCTGGTGCTCGCCGGAGTCGGCACTATGGCAAGCCACTGGGCAGCCATGAGCGGGCATGCGGAGCCGATGCACGATCCCTCACTGGCGCTCACCGCGGCGGAGTTGCGCACGCTGGACGACTGCAAGCTGCTCGATATGACGCTGCCCGGGAAGTTCGGCACCCGCAAGAGCGATCCGGACCGGGATTCCGTCGTAAGTTGCGGTCTCACACTCACCGACGCGGCGAACAAGAGCGTCACCTTCAAGCTGGAGGTCGGTGCCCTCCTGTCCGAAACCCTCATCCCCGCACAGAACACCGGCCGCACCGTCGGCTGGACCCCGATCTTCGGTGGTGATGCTTTCTACAGCAGCTGCGACCGGTCGGTGATTACGCAGAGCGGTGGCCAGGTCGCGCTGAAACTCACCGTGCAAGGAGGGAGCGGTGATCAGTGTGAGGTCGCCGAGTCAGCTCTGGTCGCCGTCGTGCGGCAGCTGACGGTATTCGTTCCACTACGGCGGCTGGCACTGGATTCGGTGCTGGCGGTCGACCCCTGTGCGGTGCTCGACCTCGATGCCGGCCGCGCCATCGCGGGCGATCCGGCCAAGCGCGACAGCCAATTTCCGCATGAATGCGCGATCAGTGGCGACAACACCAGTGTTCGTCTCGCGCTGGCGGAAACCAGCCGGCCCGACAGCGGTTCCGAGAAGTTCCAGCTGGGCTCGTACACGGTGTTCCGCTCTTCCGGGGACACTTCCTGCTCGATCGCCTATATGGTGCGCCCGACCACGGGGAAGATGGCAGAAGTCGCGAATATCTCGGTCGCCGACCGCTCGGGGAATATCGATACATGCGCCAGGGCTCAGGAGCTCATGGCCGCTGTCATCCCCAAACTGCCGAAAGCATGACGGTGCAGCCACTTACACACGATGATCCCAGGACGATCGGCCGGTACCGAGTCCTCGGAGTGCTCGGCCAGGGCGGGATGGGCCGAGTTCTGCTCGGGGCCGGGCCGGACGGTCGCCTGGTGGCGATCAAGCAGGTGCACGCGCATCTGCTGAACCAACGCGGCTACCGTGCCCGATTTCAGCGCGAGGTGTCGGCCAGTACGCGAGTCTCGGGCGCTTTCACCGCGCCGGTGGTCGATTTCGATATGGACTGCGAGACACCTTGGCTGGCATCGGTTTTCGTCGTCGGCGTGCCATTGAGTCAGGCTGTCGAGGAGTGCGGCCCGCTGCCGGTGCCGGCGGTCCGGGCACTGGCGGCGGGCTTGGCGGTGGCGCTGCAGGACATTCACCGCGCCGGTCTCGTCCATCGAGATCTCAAGCCCGCCAACGTACTACTGACCGCGGATGGACCGCGCGTGATCGATTTCGGCATCGCGTACATGATGGAGAATCCCGGCGGTCTGACCGAAACCGGCTCCACGCTGGGCTCGCCCGCGTTCATGTCACCGGAACAGACTCTGGGCGAACCGATTACGGCAGCGAGCGATATGTTCGCACTCGGTTCGGTGCTGGCGACGGCGGCCTCGGGGACCAATCCATTCGCGACTTCCTCGGTGGCGTACACGCTATTTCAAATCGCGCACGGTGAATCCGATCTGAGGACGGTCCCGGCGGAACTGCGCCCGGTGATAGCGCCCTGTCTCCACAAGGATCCGGATCTCCGGCCGACACCTGCTCAGCTGATTGCCCAGTTGGGCAGGCAATCCGAGGGTCCGGCCCCGTGGCCCGAGCCGATTCGGCGCGCCATCGAGCGACAGGGTCCAGGTCTGACGGGTGTCGCCGGCGATCGCGACGCGACCCTGGTGGGTTCCCGAACACCGCGGTCGGTAGGTCCGCTCCGGACCGCCGAGATGACCGCTTCCGGATCGCGTCTTCGACGAAAATCGTTGTGGCTCAGCTTTGCCGCGCTGTTGATGATCGCGACAGCGCTGGCGGGTGTGCTCGTCTGGAAGGCCGGCAACAACCCGCGCGCTTCGTCAGTGGCCGATACATCGCTGACCACGCTGCGTGAAGCCGACTCGTGTGCTTGGCTGCGCCAGGCGCTCACCAGATCGGTTCCGGCGGAATCCGGTTGGGACCCCAATCCCGCGACCTGGACCACGAGCGTCTCCTACACCTGGGGTTGTATCGCCAAGTCCGGGGATCAGCGGCTGCTGGTCCAGCCCGGCGATACGACCGCGCTGATGGAACCGATCGACGCACAACTGAACGGCATGCGGCTATACGGGAGTGACGACTCCGAAGCCGTCGGCTGCTTTAGGGGCGTCAAACTCGGCGGCGGAGAACAGGTATGGGGCATCACCGTAGATCTGACCCATGCGCGCAACTGTGATTTCGCCGTTCATGTGATCGAGCGGCTTCTCGCGACCCGCACGACGGCACCGAAGTGGGCCGATGCCATCTCGCTGGCCCGTATCGACCCCTGCGAGGTCGTGCCACACGCCGCACTCGACGCCACGATCGGCCCACTCTCACAGTCACCACCACTCACCACCGCGCGCAGTTGCCACTGGGACGGCTCGTCGACCCTCGAGGTGGGCACACAGCTCTCGGACCTGTCCACCATCCGGGTCGACCCCGCGCTCGATCTGGGCAACGGCCGAACCGCATTCCCCCGAACCACCAGTCTCAGTTCGGTTTGCGAGCTCCTCTACCCCGTCCGCACCGTGGCGAATGAGCAGGAGATCGTCAGTGTCCGTATCGACGGAGTCCAGGGTGCACGCGAAGCCCACTGCGGCACAGCGAGATCGATCCTGCTTGCACTCATAGGCCAACTGCCCGCAGGGAATTGATTCGCCGGTGTGAACGCCTACCGGGGCAGGAGTCTCCACGGCCCAGCGAGCATATCCTTACACCGAATAGTATGGCCCGGGTTCCGGTGTCAGGTTCGTCAGCGGTTATCCGGGAGAGGGAGGAGCGCCGGTTACACGGCGCGGGGGATGTATGCGGTTCAAACTCGATCGATGGGCTGTGGCCGCATTCGGTAGCACGCTGCTCGTCACCGCCGGCTGTGGTGGAAATGGCAGCACCGCACCCGATTACGGGCCCTATCCGCATGAGCGCATCGATGGCGACTACGACACGCGGCCGAGTCTGGCGCGTGGCCTTCTCGTGGAGTCGCTGCGGCTCGGTGAGCGGGTGTTGTACGCGAGCAGTGTCGACCCCGACCTGAAGGTAGGACGCGGGAGCACGGTACTGGTCGACTATGAGGGCGTAACGGGACCGAACTCGGGACCACACCACCGGGTATTGGACCGGTATCAGGTGACCGGCGGTTTCAGCGCCCTTGCCGCGAACAAACCCTATGATGCCGCCGAGACCTCGAAGAAGTTTCTGATGGTTTCGCTGCTGGCCTTCCCCGATGAACAGACCGCCACGGCGGCGGCCGGGGATATGGAGCGCTCGGACTTCGAATTCAATTCGGACAATGTCCCGGTCACACTGGATGCCTATCCGGAGGCGCTGAATCACTGGCGGCCCGGTGTTCCGACGGTGGGCAGTCTGTTGCAGTGGAAGTCGCTGGTCATCCAGGTCTTCGCGGAACGGGAGGAGGCGGATCTCGGTGCGCTCACCGAGATGGTGACCAGCACACTGCGACAGCAACTGGCCGCGCTCGAAACATTCACCCCCACACCGGTATCGGAGCTGGCGTCGTTGCGCTTGGACCCGGACGGTCTGCTGCCGCTACTGGTCAAGACCGGCGACTACACCCCCGACGACAACGATTTCTCCGTCTACGGCGTGCACACCTACGCCACGACACGGGACACTCCGGCCGTGGACTTCGAGGCGGATCAGCGGCGTGGACTGCTGGCAGTCGCCTACTCGCACAACAAGGTTCTGTATCGGTTACGGGACGCCGGCGGTGCGACGGATTTCGCGAGCTATCTCACCGGCGCCCACACAACTCCGGAGTACGTCCCGATGCGCGGTGTCGCGCACCGCCGAGGCATTACCTGCGGTCAGGCGACACAGCCTGCGACACAGCGGATTGCGGCCCGTCGTTTCCGATGTGTGATCACCAGCGGGGCTTACGTGGCGGTCGTCTACAGCAATGTCGATACCGACGTGCGGCAATTGGCCGCCGCACAGGACTCGGTATTGGCGGAGAAACGGTGAGGCAGTACGTGTCACGTCGAACGGGAGACCGGCCATGAAGCCGCTGACACCCCGGGATCCGCAGCGGCTCGGCGGAATTCGCCTGCTCACCACCATCGGCCGGGGCGGCATGGGCCGGGTGTTCCTGGGCCGCACGCCGACCGGAAGACTGGTGGCGGTCAAGCAGATCCACCGGCATCTGGCCAATGACCCCGAATTCCAGGCCCGGTTCCAGCGGGAGGTGGATGCCGGTCGGCTGGTCACCGGCGCGTACACCGCCGCGGTGGTGGACAGCGATACCTCGCCGGAGAATCCCTGGCTGGCAACGGAATACATTCCCGCGCCGGACCTGGCGACAGTGCTACAGGAGTGTGGTCCGCTGCCGGTGGGCGGGCTGCGACTACTGGCCGCCGGGCTCGCGGCGGCCTTGGTCGAGATTCATCGCCCCGGCTTGGTGCACCGAGATCTGAAGCCCGGCAATATATTACTGACACCCGAGGGTGCGCGGGTGATCGATTTCGGTATCGCTCGCGCGGTGGAGACCGACGGGCAATTGACCGCCACCGGGACGATGATCGGCTCACCGGCCTATATGTCACCCGAGCAGGCCGAGGGCCGGGGTGTCACGCCCGCGGCCGATGTCTTCTCCGTCGGCGCCATCCTGGCAATGGCGGCATCCGGAACCAGCCCATTCCCGGGCACTTCGACGCCGCAAATCCTCTATCGCATAATGCATTCCGCGCCCAGCCTGGATCAAGTGCCGTCCGCGCTGCGCGAACTGGTCGAGGCGTGCCTGGCCAAGGACCCGGCGCAGCGGCCGACGGCGCGAGAGCTCTTGGCGGCGACCGGCACGATCACCGCCGAACCGGTGTGGCCGGAGCCGGTGCGGACGCATATCGCGGCCCATCGCGCCGACTCCGAGTGGTGGGTGGAGACGACCGAGAAGCAGCTCGCCTATCAGGATCAGCTGGCGCACATCAGAAGTCGCCGTCGCCGCGTCCTGCGGTGGGCGGCGGTGGGGGCGGTCGCGATGCTCGTACCGGCCGTCGGCGGTGTCGCACTGAGCCACTGGGCGATGGCGAGCGGGCACGCGGTGGCGATGGCGGATCCGTCGCTGACCATCACCCCGGCGGAGTTGCGTGTGCTGGACACCTGCAAGTTGATCGATATGGCGGTGGCCGGGAAGTTCGGCGCGCGCACCGGCGACCTGTCGCAGGATTCGAAGGGTGGCTGCGGTACCGACATCACCGATGCGGCAAAGCGAAAGGTGACCTACACGCTTCGACTCGGCGGCTCGGTCACCGACAGGGCGCGCTATGACGACAGCACGGGGCGCAGCGCGGGCTGGGCTCCGATACTCGGGTCCGAGCCGACCGGTGACGAATGCGGTCGCGAGGTGATCACCCAGACCGGCGAACCCGCCGTGCTCGAGATGACCGCGAAGACTCCGGACGGGGACCCGTGTGACACCGCCGAGCAGGCGCTGACCGCTGTGGTCCGGCAGCTCACCGTCTATGTTCCGCTGCGTCAACTGCCGCGCGAGTCGATTCTGCGCGTCGACCCGTGCTCGCTGTTCGATACCGCCGAGGCTCGGGCACTCTCCGGCGATCCCGGAAAACGCACGGCCACACCACATTCCTGCGCGGTAGGAGGCAGCGACGCCACGATCACCCTTTCACTCGTGGAAAAGGGGCGGCCCGACCACTCTTCCAGCGGCCACGTCAAGTTTCAGGCGGGGCAGTACGTCGCGTACCGGAGCACTGTCGATCTGCCCCGCAGATGCTTCCTGGACTACCTGGTGCGGCCGACCACGGGCGAGCAGGGCGAGGTGCTGGCGGCCGACATCAGCGTTCGGTCAGGGGATGTCGACGCCTGTGCCGAGGCCGGGCAGATACTCGCCGCGGCGATCCCACGGCTGCCGAAGCCATGACCATCAAGCCGCTCGCGCCCGACGAGACGCGAATGATCGGTGGATACCGGGTGCTCGGCGTGCTCGGTGCCGGTGGGATGGGCCGGGTACTGCTGGGTGCCGGACCGGATGGCCGGTTGGTCGCCATCAAACAGGTCCATCCGCACCTGCTCGATCAGCGCGGATACCGGGCGCGGTTCACCCGCGAGGTCGCCGCCAGTACCCGGGTGTCGGGAGCCTTCACCGCGCCGGTGGTCGACTTCGATGTCGATGCCGATATCCCCTGGCTGGCTTCGCTTTTCGTGAACGGGGTACCGCTCGACCAGGCGGTTCGGGAGCATGGTCCACTGCCGGCGCCGGCGGTGCTGGCGCTCGCGGCCGGTATGGCTGTGGCCCTGCAGAATATCCACGCCGCCGGGCTGATCCACCGAGACCTCAAGCCCGCCAATGTATTGCTGACCTCGGATGGTCCGCGCGTAATCGACTTCGGCATCGCCTACCTGGTGGAGAACCCGACCGGTATTACCGAAACCGGGGCGACCCTGGGCTCGCCCGCCTATATGTCGCCGGAACAGACTCTGGGCGAACCACTTTCGGCCGCCAGCGATGTGTTCTCACTGGGGACGCTATTGGCGATGGCCGCGACCGGGACCAATCCCTTCGCGGCCGCCTCGCTGGCGTACACGCTGTTCCGCATCGCGCATACCGAGCCGGATCTGGAGCTGGTGCCGCTGGAGCTTCGGGAGCTGATCGCGGCCTGCCTGCAGCGTGATCCGCACTTCCGGCCGACCACCGCGCAGCTGCTCGAGGGACTGGGCAGACTACCCGGCGGCCCCGCGCCGTGGCCTGCACCGATTCAGGAGGCCATCGCGCGGCAGCATCGCGAATTGGCGGGTATCGCCGCCGATCCCGATGCGACCGTGGTGAGTTCACGCATCGGCCGAGCCGGTGATGCGACCCGGCCGCTCCGCTCCGCCGGTGCGAAACGATCTCGGCGCCGCCCGCTCCGCCTGGCTCTCATCGCGGCACTGGCGGTGGTGGCCCTGGCGGCGGCCGGGCTCACTTGGGTCCGCCTCGGGCACCCACAGGCACCGCCACCGGTGGCCGTACCATTGCTGTCCCAACTGCGGAATACCGATACCTGCGCCTGGTTGCGCCAGGCCGTCGACGGCGCGGTTCCGGCGAACTCCGGATGGCCTGCCGATACCGGTGCCTGGACGATGGAGATGACTTGGGACTGGGGATGTTCCGCGCAATCGGGTGACCACCGATTGACGGTCCAGCCGGGGTCACCGCTCACCGCGATGAAGCCGACCGGCGGGACGGTCGCGGGTTTGCGGACCCTAGGCATAGCGGGCTTCGGCCACTGCGCCCGCGGTGTCGACCTCTCCCGGACGGCCGGACCGTGGGGCATCGATGTGGGCACGGGCCCTTCGGACGACTGCGGATTCACCGAATTCGTACTCTCCCAGCTGATCCGCACGCAGTCGTCGGCGCCGAGACGGACCGACGCCGCATCCTTGGCTGGCGTCGACGTCTGCGCGCTGGTGACGCATGACCTGTTGAACGCGCTCATCGGACCGGTCCAGGAGCAGCCGTCACAGGTCGACGCGCACAGCTGCCAGTGGCCTGGATCGTCCACGGTGCGAGTGCGTTCGGACCTGGCCCAGCTCCCGAACTATGCCGCGGACGAATCCTTCGATCTGGGTGGCGGTCTGCACGCCCTGACCCGTTCGGCCGCGACCAGAAGCACTTCCGAGTGCGAGCTCACCTACGCCTATCGGACGGTCGGCGACCAGCAGGAGGCGCTCTGGGTGACCACCCGGGGCTCGGACGGCGAGTACGAAAAGCTCTGCACCACATCGGCATCGGTGCTGCGCGCGGCGATAGGTCAACTGCCGAAGGCGAATTGAGCTGTGCACCGGTGGTCCGGGCCGCCCTCGGGCCCGGACCACCGGTGCACGTCTACCAGGCCGGGAGTCGGCGGCGTCCGGCGAGCACGTCTCGGACGAGATCGTCGTAGGCGTCGGACAATTCGGCTAGATGGTGCCAAGCGCCGTGCAGCATTTCGTCGTTGGCGTCGAGGGTCATCAGCGCGTGGTGAGCGCGGACGGACGCCTCGGCCAATCGATCGATGACCGACCCGACGGTTTCGGTGTGCAGGGTCGCGCCCAGGCGGTGCTGGGGAACCGTCCGCACGATCCAATCGTCAATGGCCATCACCAATTCGATTCGGCGACGCTTGTTTTCGATAATGGCGGTGGGGTCGGTCTCGGGCCCCGAACCGCCGCGGCCCACTATGCGCCGCTCCTGCAGCACCGCGAGATCATGGGCGAACCACAGCAGGGGTCCGCCGATCACACGGTGACCGCGGCAGGCGCGCAATAGTAGGTCGGAGGTCGGTAATAGGCCGTGCGTCAGGGCATGCGCGTCTATGTCCGCGTATTGATCGGACATGTCGGGCAAAGCCACAACGACCGTATTTGACGTCTCCGAACCTGCCACGTTGCCTCGCGTTCATCGTCGAACAACACCGCATTCAGGACGTTCATTACAATAAACCTCAGAATGTGCCTGTCAAGCCTTACACGGCGATTCGGCACCCGGAGTAGACTTCGGGGCCTTGAAGCAACAACCGAGGAGCGAGATGGCGGACGGTCCGAGATACCAACGGATCGCAGACCTCCTCCGCGAGGAGATCCGCGCCGGCAAGTGGAAACCGGGCGATCGACTACCCAGCCACAATGAGCTGGCCGACCAGATGCAGGTCTCGATCACCACCGCTCGCAACGCGATTCAGCTCCTGGTCGCCGAAAATTTGGTTTACACAGCAACTTCCAGAGGCACCATTGTGCGCAGTCAGGAAGTGCTGGAATCGGTTGTCACCAACCATATTCGGCCCGACCGGCCGCGTGCGGTGAACGACATCTTCGTGGAGATCGCCCGTGCCGCGGGGCGTGAGCCGTCCAAGCAGTTCAGCGCGCGGATGGAACCGGCCAGTCCGGAGGTCGCGCATTGGCTGGGGGTGCAACGGGATTCGTGGGTGGTGTCCCGCACCGTCATGCAATATCTGGACAATGAGCCGTGGTCGTGGGAGGTGAGCTTCTACCCGCGGGACCTCGCCGAGGCCACCGGAATCGATCATCCGTACGACATTCCGGAGGGCACGACACGCCGACTCGCCGAGCGTGGTTTCCCCGAGACCGCGCATCGGGATACCGTCGTCGCGCGCCCAGCCACCTCCGAGGAGGCTGCCGTGCTCGGTGTCGGACCAGGCACCATACTGCTGGACCACCTGCGCATAGGCGCGAACCATGAACGCATCACCCGCGTCACCCGCCACCGCTCCACAGCGGCCCGCAACCGTCTGGCTTACGAGCTGGGCGACGACACAGGTACGGACATCATTCGCAAAACACTCGGCGCCCCACCGCCTCCCGCCAACTCGCACTCCTTCGAGAGCTCGCTGCTACCCGGCTCGCCATGACCCCGCACCTACGTCCGGCTCGACTATCCGACATAGGAACCATCACCCGGTTCCGGCTCCAACGCACCAGCTGGCTCGCGGCCCGCGGTAGCGATCAGTGGACCCGGGCCGGACGCGGCCTGCCCATCGAGACCTTCGTCCGATCGGTGGCCCGCGCCGTCAGCAATGGCGAAACCTGGATGGCCGAGATCGATGATGAGCCCGCCGGCACCATCACGGTCAACGACCGCGCCGACGAGGGCCTGTGGTCCCCCGGCGAAATCGCCGAAGCGGTAATCGTCCACTACATGATCGTGGACCTCCGCTTCGCCGGCCACCGCATCGGCCACGCCCTCCTCGAACACGCGGCAACCCTTGCCGCCCAAAGCAACCGGGACTGGGTCCGCCTCGACGCCTGGACCACAAACGCCGACCTGCACACCTACTACACCCGAGCCGGCTTCCGCCAAGCCCGCTTCGCCGAAGCCACCGGCCCCTCCGGCGCCCTCTTCGAACGCCCCACCGCCAGCTGGCTCTCCACCCGCAGACTCCTCCCCGCCCCCCTCCCCATAACCGCCCGACCCCAACTCCACGCGGGCTGACCGAACACTCAGCGCGAGCCAAGTGACCGCGAGGTCGCGCGAAACCGGCACTGCGCGTGCCGGTTTGCCTACCGACCGGCAGGCCATCCACGCGAGTGTGCACTCATGGCGCGACACGCCGTATGACACGTACATGAGCGCACACTCGCGGAACAGTTTCGGGGCATTGCATGCGACTGCCATGGCGAGCAGGCTGGGTGCGGCCGCCCGCTGTGAGGATGCCCCGAGGCCAGGGGTTATGGGGGCGGAAACGGGGGCAATTCTCGCGTCGCATTCGGGGCGGTCTCGGCATGCGGGGACTGAAGCCAAGGCGGGAGGGCCAAGGGTGCCGCGGTATGCGATGACGTAGCGGCGAGTTGGATGAATTCTGGGGCGGTGGTTCGGGTTATGAGGATGGCCCGGCCGGGCGGCAGGGACATGGGGCGGGTGTCAGCTATGAAGGCGCCTTCGTCTGGGTTACCGGACATCAGTAGGACGGAGGGCGATTGTGCCCGAAGCTCGGCGAGGACCGGGTCGGTGGCGAAGGCGCGCGTCGCGCCCCCGGTACAGCGAGTGAGGACGAGATGCAGGCCGAGGTGTTTCGACAGCGGGAGGAGTTCGAGTAGCGGAGCGAGTGGGTTGGCCGCCCATGGGCGGGTGACTCGTTCGTAATCGTCTACGAATAAGTAGATTTCGGGGCCTGTCCACCAATCGCGTTCGCGGATTCGGCGCGGAGTGAGGTCGGGTCCGGGGACACGGCGCGCGATGTAGCGGGCCAGGTCCGCTACCAGGGCCGCACTGGTTTGGGGCGTTGTCGCGTAGCCGGCAAGGAAGGCGTCGTCCACCTCGCCGAGCAGGGTGCGGCAGTAGTCGAGGGCGAGTATCCGCGCGCGGGCGGGAGTGCTGTGGTCGGTGATCCCGCGAATTATGTTGCGCAGCAGCGTGGTTTTGCCGCTCTCGGTTTCCGCGAAAGCCATGAGGTGTGGGTCGATGTCGAAATCCAGTACCTGCGGACGTAATTCGGATTCGGCGATGCCTATGACCACTCGGGTCGAGCCCTGATGGATGTCCAGGGCGCGAGCTTGCCGCTGCACCTCGTCGCGGGTGACATCGAATGGCAGCACCTGGATTTCAGGTACGCGATAGGTGTCCGGACGGATCGGGAGAGTGACCATCGCACCGAGGAGGGGCGCGACAATAATCGGGGGCTGGACGCCTCGCTCGGCGCGATGGTCATGCCACAAATTGATGAGCGTTCCGAAAGTCTCCCGCACAGCGGGCGGGAGATGGAGTCTTCGGGTAGAGGCCAACAGGACGTGGATTCCGAACGGAAGTCCGTATGCGACAAGCTCATAGAGGCATCTGTCCAGGGTCGGATGGTTCACCCGCAGCATGTCCCAGCCGTCCACCACCAGGATCACATCGCCGAATCCGTCCTCCAGCAGCGGATCTCCGGTCGAGCCCGCCAGCAGGGCCGCATACCGATCCCGACGGAATTCCGCCATGGATTCCACACCGAACAGCGCGAAGCGCTCCCGCCTTCGGCGCAGCAGCGCTAGAAGCTCTTGGAGGGTACGACGTATGAGGCCGTCGGCGCGCCTGCACGCGATCGAGCCGACGTGCGGGAGATCGGCGAGATCGCCCATGCCCCAACCGAAGTCGATGCCATAGAACTGCACTTGCTCGGGTGAATGCACCGCCGCGATGCCCGTCACCAGTTCTCGCAGTTTGGCGCTTTGGTCGGCGGGGCTACCGCCGACCACCGCCACATTGCCCTGCGCGCCGGAGATATCGACGTGCAGGGCCGTACCGTCCGCCAATTACAGTCCTGGTAGGTCGGCTATTTGAATCATTTCCTGGCCGCGGCTGCGGGAGGCGAGGATGCCTCGGCCGGGGGGCAACTTCATGGGGCGGATGTCGCCGATGATCTTGCCTTCGTCTCGGGGGCCGGACATGAGCAAGGCGTCTACGGACATGTTCTTCATGGCTCCGAGGACGCCGTCGTAGAGGGCTCGGGAGACGCCGCCCATGCGGCGGGTGATGATTACGTGCATGCCGATGTCGCGCGCCTGGGGGAGGTATTCGACAAGGGGGGCAAGGGGATTCATCATGCCGCCGGTGGCGACCATGTCGTAGTCGTCGATGACGATGTAGATCTCCGGGCCGGTCCACCAGCTGCGTTCGCGCAGCTGCTGGGGGGTGATGTCGGAGCCGGGGATGCGCTTGGAGAGGTAGTTGACGACCTCTTGGATCATCGGGCCGCAGGTCTGCGAGGAGGTCGAGTAGCCGGCCAGCTGATCGCCTTCCAGCGCACCGAGCAGGGTGCGGCGGTAGTCGATGAGGATGACGCGGGCCTGTTCGGCATTGGAGTTCTCGGCGATGCCGTGGATGATATTGCGCAGCGCGGTGGTCTTGCCGCTCTCCACGTCGGCGAAGATCATCAGGTGCGGGTCGGCACCGAAATCCAGTACCAGCGGCGCCAATTCGGCTTCGCCGATACCGACGACGATCTTGGTGGCGCTCGGCTGGATGCCGTGCGCGTGCGCCAGCCGCAGCACCTGATCGCGCGGAATATTCATCGGCAGCATACGAACCTCGGGTGCCCGGCGATCGCCGTACAGCGCGGTCATCTGCTCCTTGGCCGCGCCGACGCCCTCGGGCAGGGTGGCCGGATCGGTGTCGGAGTCCAAGCGCGGCAGGGCGATCAGCAGGTGCAGCGGATCGGCGGTGAGGCCACGGCCGGGCTGGTTCACCGGCACGTTGACCGCGACCCGGCGTCCCATCTCGGAGTCGGACGGGTCACCGAGCCGCAGCTCGATGCGGGTGCCGATCATATCCTTCATGGCGGGCCTGATCTCGGCCCACCGGTTCGCGCTCAGAATGACGTGGATACCGTACGAAAGACCCTGTGCGGCAAGGGCTCCGACCTGAGGCTCCAGGGTGTCGAAGTCCTCGCGGAATACCTGCCAGCCGTCGATGACCAGGAATACGTCACCGAACCTGTCCTGCAGAATCGGATCGTCCATCGCGCCCGCGGCCAGCGCGGCATGCTTGCGCCGCCGGAACTCGGCCATGGATTCGATGCCGAGCGCCGCGAACCGCTCCTCACGCTGCTGCAGCAGGGTGACGAGTTCGGCGATGGTGCGCCGCAGTCGATCCACATCCAGCTTGCTGGCGACCGAACCCACATGCGGTAGGCCGGACATGCTGCCGAGGCTACCGCCGCCGAGATCGATGCAGTAGAACTGGATCTGCTCGGGCGTATGAGTCGCGGCGGCGGCCATGATGATGGTGCGCAGCGCGTTGGATTTACCGGCCAGCTTGCCACCGACGACCGCAACATTGCCTTGTGCGCCGGCCAAACTGATGGTGAGTACGTCACGCCGCTGCTCGTACGGCTTGTCGATGATGCCGATCGGCATCCACAGCTGTCCGTGCCGGTTGACCGGCGAACTCCACTCGGGATCCGGCAGCAGCATATCGACGGTCGGCGATTCGTCGAGCGGCGGCAGCCACACCTCGTGCGCCGGACGGCCGTGTCCGGTAAGGCGTTTCACGACAACCTGCAAAAGCGTATCGGGAATGCCCTCGTCGGCGGGCGGTGGTGGCGGCAGCAGATCCAGCGGATCGAGCGGATTCTCCGGCTCCGGCAAGGCGAGCATTTCCACTGGCCCAGCGGTGAATTCGCGCGGCGGCGCTTCGGCGACGGCCCGCCCGTCCAACTGCCGGGTGGCGCGCGGCGCGACATACGGCCCCGACACATAGGTGGCGTTGAACCGCAGCGGATCGGAGGCGTCGCTCTTGAGGTATCCGGAGCCGGGGATACCGGGCAGATGGTAGGCGTCGGTAATACCGAGCACGGCGCGAGATTCGTTGGCGGAGAACGTACGCAGACCGATCCGATAGGACAGGTGCGAGTCCAGCCCGCGCATCTTGTTCTCTTCGAGCCGCTGCGAGGCGAGCAGTAGATGCACGTGCAGCGATCGCCCGAGTCGGCCGATCATGACGAACAGATCCGCGAAATCCGGTTTCTGCGAGAGCAATTCGGAGAACTCGTCGATGACCACGAACAGCGCGGGCAACGGATCCAGCGGCACACCGGCCGCACGCGCCTTCTCGTAGTCGGTCACATTGGCGAAATTGCCTGCCGTGCGAAGCAATTCCTGCCGCCGGTTCATCTCACCGGCGAGCGCGTCACGCATACGGTCGACGAGCGAGAGCTCCTCTTCCAGGTTGGTGATGACGGCCGCGACATGCGGCAGCGGATCCATACCGAGGAAGGTCGCACCACCCTTGAAGTCGACCAGCACCAGGTTCAGCTGATCGGGTGAGTGCGTGGCGACCATCGAAAGCAGCAGTGTGCGAAGGAATTCCGACTTACCCGAACCGGTCGCGCCGATGCACAGTCCGTGCGGGCCCATACCGTTCTCGGCGGATTCCTTGATATCGATCTCGACGGGTGTCCCGTCGGGCGTGATGCCGATCGGCACGCGCAGGCGTTCGCGCCCGTACCGCGGCCGCCACACCTTGGCCGGATCGATCTGCGCCGCATCCGGAATCTTGAGCAGTGCCATCAGACCCGGGTCGGCCGTGGAGGTGTTGTCGCCGAGGCTGACGATCTGCGCCGCGGTGGCGATCCGGAACCGAGCGAGGCTGCGCGAGAACGCCTCCGCCTCGGCGAGTGTCACCACATCCGCGGTCGCGAACTTTTCGGTGCCCGCCGCGCTCTTGGCGAACACATCCCCACCGGAGGCCACCAATTGCAGACCACGCCGAGCCGCGAGACTGTTCTCCCCGGCGCTCAGATCGATGACTGTCACAGCGTCCAAACCGGATTCGCTGATCAGCCGCTCACTACCGCTGACATAACCGTCGTCGACAATGACGACGAAGTGCAGACGCCCCTGTGTCGGTTGCGGATTGCGCATGAACCGCCCGCGCTCGAGCAGATCGTCCGCGAGCGCGGTCTCGAACTCACCGAGCGAGCGGTACATCATCCGCGCCGCGCCCATGCCATCGCGCTGCGACGGATGCTGTAGCTGCGGAAGCCATTTCGCCCAAGCCCAGGCTTCCGAATCCGGATCGGCACAGACAATGGCAACGGCCACATGGTCGGGTCCGTGGAAGGCGCACAGCTCGATGAGCATGCCCCACACCAGTTTCCGGGCATCCTCGGCCGGCCCCTCGACATTGATGGCCGGGAACGCGCGCAGCGACACCGCGGTCGGCAGCTGATGCACCACCGAGTGCGTACGCACGAACCGCCGCAACGCGACGGTCGACACCGGCTCCAGATCCTCCAGCGGCCCCGTCTCGGGTCGCGCGAGTTTGGCTGCGAGCCTGTGGGTTCCGATCCCGACCCGCACATGCCCGAAGTCGGGATCATTGGGCCGCCGCTCCCACATGCGCCGGGTACCGACAACCGAATGCAGGTCGGCGGGCTCGGGATGACTCCAGACCAGCGTCTCCAGCTGCTTCAATGCCGTGCGCCGCACCTCACGCCGGGTCTGGTCGAGGTACCGGAAGTAGTCCTTGCGTTCCTCATTGAGCTCACCGGCGCTCTTGCTGCCGCCGCGCTGCCCCATGAACATGCCGGCCATCGACATGATCATCATCATCGGGAACATCATCATCATGGGGTTGGTCAGAATGGACCGCCCCATCATCGCCATCATGGCGATCATGCCGACCATGGCGACCACCATGACCACCGGCATGAGCTTGCTGAGCAGGTTGCCCGGTACTGCGCGGGGGATCTCGGGCGGCGGGGTCAGGGCCATCTCACCGCCGGGCGCGCGCGGTGGCGCGATGCGAGGACGACGTACGAAACCTTCGGTAGCCATGAGTGTTTCTCCGGTCGTTACGAATCGAGGTCGGGCAGCTCGTCGTCGCGGCGGGCGCGCCGGAATGGAATCGACAGTGCGAGACCGATTCCCAGCGCGGCGAGACAGACGATCGACCCGATAATGGCGACCAGACGCGGCAAAGCGTCCGGCCCGGCGGGCTTTTCGGGTGCGGGGAAGGCGTGCGGCTGATCCGCGCCGACGCCGATGGGCTGTGCGGGCAGCTGCGCGGTGAGCGCGGCGAGTGGATCGATGAGCCCGTAGCCGATGCGATCGTCACGCCCGGTGCCGGGACCGTGCGCGGTGCGGGTGATCCGGTCCATGACTTCCTGCGCGGTCATTTGCGGATAGTAGGAGCGAACCAGCGCGGCCAGCCCGGCCACATAGGGCGCGGCGAAGCTGGTGCCATTGATGCTCTGCGGCCCCTTCTCGGTGATCGAGGAGGCGTTCACGAGTCCGGTACCGCCGGGCTTGTTGTCCAGCGAAACGATCTTGGTTCCGACCGCGGCCACCCCGACCCACGGCCCGTGCAGCGAGAAGTCGGACGGATTGCCATCGGAGTTGACCGAGGCGACGGTGAGCACATACGGGCTGAACCAGGCCGGGCTGGCCACGGTATTGACCTTGCTCCAACCGGTTCCGTCATTCTGCGTGGCACAACCGTTGGCGGAGTCCACGTTTCCGGCGGCGACGACCACCACGACATCGTGGTCATACGCGTATTTGGCCGCCGCGCCCATGGCCGCGTCCGCGGAGTCCGAACCCGCACTGGAACAGGCCACTTCGGACAGGTTGATGACGGTCGCACCCATATCCACCGCGCGCACCACGGCCGCGGCGAGGGTCAGCATATTGCCGTACCCGGAGCTGGTCATCTTGCCCGGCTGATCGCCGTTGTTCTGGTCCTTGGCCTTGTAGTACTCGCTGTTCTGGCGGATGGCGAGAATATCCGCCGCCGGCGCGACCCCGACGAAGGCGTCATCACCGCTGGGCCGGGCCGCGATGATGCCGGCGACCAGGGTGCCGTGCCCATCGCAGTCGACGGTGCCGTCACTGTCCGCGGAGACGTAATCGCCGCCGGCCTCGATGGCACCGAGTCGCGGATGCCGGGTCACCCCGGTGTCGATGACCGCGACCTTCTGTCCCTCACCGCGCGTGAATTGCCATGCGGCAGGCAGATTCAGCACGCGCTGGGCCAGGGGTTCATCCTTCTGCGAGGACCCGGTCATCAAAGGTTCGGCGCAGAAGTGCTGCTTCTCGGTGACCTCGGGCGGCGCGGCCTTACCGCTGAGCGCCTGCGCCTGCGCGAGCGCTCCGGTATCGATTTTCGGCGGCGCGAGTTCGGCGGACGCGACACCCTGCGGGCTCAGCAGCGCAGCACCGAGAACAGCTGTGGCGCACAGGATCCGCGCCCAGCCGCCCCCCAGCGATCTCATATGTTGCGTGCCATCGAGTAGACGTCCGATAGCCATAGCACCAGCGGGACGATCGATACGATCAGGCCGTATTCGAATATCTCGTTGAAGCGCCGGGTCACCGGAGTCACCTCGATGTGCGGGCCGATCACGCCGAATACGATGGCAGCCACCGCGAAGGCGAGCAGCAGTCCGGCCGAGACCAGCGGCGTGCCATCGTCCCCGAGCGCGAGTAGCACCAGCAGCGAGACGAAAGTCAGTCCGCCACCGGCGATCAGGACGGTGGCCTGGGTGAGGTCCGCGAAGGCCCGCCCGCGCAGGCACAGGATGATGGCGACCACCGTGGCCAACGCGACACCCTGCCAGCGCGCCGCGCCCAGCGGATCGGCTGCGGCGACAGCACCGAAGGTCCCGCCGAGCGCGGCTCCGACGACCATGCCGGTCTGGAATTGATTGGCAATGCGCGCCCGCATACCCAACCCGTGCGCTGAAGGCAGCACGGTCGCACCGATCGCGCCGATACCCTCGATGGTGGGCCGCGGTTCATGATCGGTGGGGTCGATGGCCGCACCCGCGGTGGGCACCGGCGGAACCGGAAGCCGAGCCAGCATGGCGGCCAATCGCGGTACCGCCGAGAGCAGCAGAATCGACGCGACCAGCACTCCGGCAGCAAGTTTCGGCAGTCCGGTGTCCCAGATCAGCCGCACCGCCGCCGCGCCTCCGACGAAGATCGACAGCGTGACGGCCGCGGAGATAATCGCCGCGCCGGTCCGAACCATCCGATATCCGATAACGGCGATCAGCAAAGTCGCACTGGCGCCGAGCAATACGTGCGGAGCGCCCAGGGCGTGCGGTACCGCCAGCGCCGCGCCACCGAAGGTGAGCAGCAGCAGCAATAGCGTGAGCACGGTCGCGGTGAGCTCGTCGGCGTACTTGCGTTCGGCGATCATGGCGGCCACCAGGGCCGCCACCGCGCCACCCAGCAGCATGGCCGGTGCGACGAATTGGTCTCCCGCACCGCGCGATACCGCGCCGAGCAGCAGCGCGAACAGTGTCGCGACAATGGCCGCGCAGAGTCCGGTCCAGCGCGCCGCGGCCGGTGACCAGCCGCGGAACTCCTCGGAGGTGAGCCGCGAGACCGCGTCGATCACATCGTCGAAGAGCGCGGGTGCTTCCTTGGCGGCGACGGCGCGCAGCACCAGCAGCTCGCCGTCGTAGATTTCGGCGTCATTGAGCGTCTGGCTGGGCGCGATCATGTCGCGGCCGAGCTTGGCCAGCGTCCAATGTTGCGGTTGGAGCGGCGTTCCCCCCTCTTCGCCTCCGAGTGGATCCGGATTGCGAGATTCGATAAGTCTGACCAGATCGCCGATGAAGGCGGCGATCGGTGCGTTTGCCGGCAGACCGACGTCGAGCTGGGTGTTCCCCCCGATGACGGACACTCGGCACAATTCGGGTTCAGCGGCGCCCAAGCCGCTGATCGACTGTGCGGTCACTTGCTGAACTGCTCCCTCACCCTCGTAACAGTTGCCCGCCCAGGGCGGTTAACCATAATGTATCCGACTGTCCGCAACTGTGCGATCCGCCCGTGTGGATGGGGAATGTGAACGAAAGCCTAACCAGGTTCAACGAATTCGGGGTTCGACTGCGATGATCGACACTCGTCAGGCACAACGCGCCTTCGACGCGGGGGTGCTCTCTCTGGGGTTGAGCATCGACGGACAGGAGTCCAACAAGGACCTCGACTACGCGAAGCTGGCCTTTCAGCGCGCGACCGAGTGGGATCCCACCATGTGCGATGCCTGGCTCGGCCGGGCGGTAGCGGGTGAGGTAACCAAGGACGTTCTGCACAACCTGTACAAGTGCAGCACCGTCTCCCTGGGACGGGAACAGCGGCGGTTGGGGCTACCGCCGCGAGTGCTAGCTGGACGTTTCCTGCCGGGTCTCTATATCGATTACCCGCTGGCCAGTTTCACCGAGATCTGGCTCGCCTATGCCGCACATCTGATCGCGGACAAGCAGTTCGGCGAGGCCGAGACGGTGCTCAACGAACTCGAGCAGCATCGCCGGGCGCGGGCCAATGAACCCGACTTCGAAATCGACGGCCGGGTCACCAAATACGTGCGCGGCATCCTGCACTACAACACCCAGCGCTGGTCCGATGTGATGACCGTGCTCGCGGGTTCCGAGGCGTGGGAAGATCCCTATCTGGCCGCCGGCGCACATGTGATGGTCGGCACAGCGTGCGCGCAGCTGGGTCTGTTCGGTGAGGCCATTCGCCGCATGGAACAGGCTGAGGCGGGACCGATTCCGGCCGCCCGCACCGCCGCCATGTTCTGCCGCGGCCTGTGCCTGCGCGAGACCGGCGAGGCCGATGAGGCGCAGGCGCTGTTCGAGAAGGTGTATTCGCAGGCCCCGGATTTCGAGGCCAATACCGCCGCCATGCGCGATCGGACCTACCGGATCACCGTCACCTCGAAAGAGGTGATCGAGGCTCGCACCGATAAATGGGATCCGGCGTCCGCGGCCTCGCTGGAGGAGAAGCGCCAGGCCGAGAACGAGGATCGCGCCAAGAAGATCCTCGAAGAGGCGCGCGCCGAACTGGATAAGCAGATCGGTTTGGCGGCGGTGAAAACCCAGGTCGCCCGGTTGCAGTCGAGCGCGCAGCTGGCGAAAATCCGTTCGGAGAAGGGGCTTTCGAGCTCGGCGCGTGGCCAGCATCTGGCGTTCACCGGCCCGCCCGGTACCGGTAAGACCACCATCGCGCGTGTGGTCGCCAAAATCTATTGCGGCCTGGGCATTCTCAAGACCGAGAAGGTGGTGGAGACCAAGCGCTCGGACTTCGTCGGCCAGCATCTGGGTTCGACGGCCATCAAGACCGAGAAGCTCATCGACACCGCCATGGATGGCGTGCTCTTCATCGATGAGGCGTACACCCTTATCCAGCAGGGTCTTTCGGGTGGCGACGCCTTCGGCCGCGAGGCGGTGGACACCCTGCTGGCCCGCATGGAGAACGACCGCGAACGCCTGGTGGTGATCATCGCCGGATACGACGGTGAGATCGATCGCTTCCTGGCCGCCAACGACGGTCTGGCCTCCCGTTTCGCCAAGCGCGTCCAATTCCCTTCCTACACAGCGGAGGAGCTCGGCCAGATCGGCCAGGTCATTTCGCTGAAGCGGGATTCGGAGCTCTCCGACGGGGCGATGGAGCAGCTGGTCAAGACCTGCCAGAAGCTCTACGACCTGGAGAGCACCGATCAGAGCGGGCAGCCGCGACGCGGGGTGGATGTGGCCGGTAACGGTCGTTTCATCCGAAACTTGATCGAGGCGGCCGAGGAAGAACGCGAATTCCGGCTCGCCAATGACGAATCCATCGATTTGAGCGAGATCGACGAATCGGTGCTCATGCGCATCGAGGCGCCGGATATGAAGGCGGCGCTGCAAACGCTGCTCAGCTCGCTGGGTTTGTCGTCCGCAGCTGACTAGGGCTGTTCTATGCAGGGAGGGGGCTTGTCCGTGAGCGACGGGTACGGGGCTGTGAACGAGGGTGCTGGGCTGTGAACGACGCCGAACTGCGGTCGGACGATCTGTGGTTGTTCCGGGTGCTGCCGCTGCGCCTGGTGATCCCGGTGGGGCTGGTCGGTGTAGTGGCCTGGCTGGTCGCTGTCGCCTGCCAAGTCCCTTGGTGGGCAGCGGTATTGGCCGGCGTCGTGCCGGTGCTCATCGGCCTGACCCCGGTGGGCGGTAAGCCCATCGGTATGCGCCTGGGCCGCTGGGTGGCGTACCGCTGGCGGCAGGCCCGCCGGCGTCCGGTGGAGGAGTCCAAGCAGTTCGACGTACCGCTACCCGACGGTGGCAGCTACGGATTGCGCTGGGACGGAACGCTGCTCACCACCATGCTGCGCATCGACACCCCGCCGGACACGCTGACGCTGCTGCGGCGCGGATCGCTGAGTACCGATCAGGTGCTGCCGCTCGCCGAAATCGCCTCCTGCCTCAGGCAATACGATGTCGAACTGGATTCGGCGGATGTGATCAGCACCGGAACCCGCACGGCCGGAACCGAAGCCGTGCTGTCCGGATACGCGGCCAGCATCGCACCGCTGGGACGGTTATACGACGAAATCCTCGGCCCGCTACCGGCTATCGCGCATCGCACGGTGTGGCTGGTGCTGCGACTGAACCCGCTGGCCAACTCCAAGGCGGTCCAGAATCGCGGTGGCGGCCCCGAGGGTGCGCTGCGTGCGGCCATCGTCGCCACCCGCCGGGTCGCGAATCGTCTTGCGGCGCGCGGCATTACCGCCTCGGTACTGACCACCGCCGAAATGACCGCCGCCACCCGCGAATTGACCCGCGGCATTCCGCTGGAAGAGTTCGTGGAGACGCAGAACTCCCTCGAGCACAATGGCGTTCACCTCACCAGCTTCCAGATCGATCCGAGCCTGTTCACCGCCGACGGCCTCGCGGCAGTCTGGTCGGTGCGCAGCCTTGCCACCACGGTCACCGTGCGGTTGCGCCCCGCAGTGGCCTCGTCGTCGGATACCGATCGCAAGGACGAGTTCATCGAGGTGGATGCCCGCGTCCGCTACGACACCCCGCAGCTCATGGACGAGCCGCCGGTGACCGGGCTGCGCTCCCTCCCCCAGCGCCAATTGTGGGCACTGACGGACACTTTGGCGTTCGGTGCGCAGGAGCTGCGCTCGGCCTCGCATCGCGGTCCGGTGAGCGCGCTCGCCGATATCACGGTGCCGACCGCGGGCTGTGGACAACTGATCGGCGCCGACGCCTCCGGTAGTGGTGTGGCAGTGCCGCTGATCGGTGACGGTTCCAGGCGCATCGACATCATCTCGGATCTGCATTTGGCACAGCAGGTCATTCTGCGCGCCATCGCCCTGGGCGCGGGCGCGGTGGTACACACCGCACGCCCCGGAGCCTGGCAGCGCATGGTCAACAATGTCGGTGCGACACACGCGCTTTCACTCGCGTCATCGGTGACACACAGTTCTCGTCACAGCACCATGACGGCGCGGACCCCGCATCCGGCGGCTACGGTGATCGTGTTCGACGGCGTGCCCTCGACGACTCCGCCCGGGTCGGCAACGGTGGTTACTCTCCACGAGCGACTCCCCCAGCACTACCAACCCGATGCCGATGTGACGATCGTCCAGCACCCCAACGCCCCACACACGGTCACCGTCCACACGCCCGCGACCCGCACCACCGCACAGCTTGTGACGACTCCGACCGAACAGCACTACATCGGCGCGACAGGTCGCTGACCCCCGTCATCCCGGCACGAAAGTCCCCGTCATCCCGGCACGAGAGTCCCCGTCATCCCGGCATGCTTTTGGCCGGGATCCACTCCCGAACTAAGTCCACCCGCTGTTGACCAGTAGGGCGAACTGCGCCGCAGCGCGCTGATGCGCATCCTGTAACTGCCCGCTGGCCACCTGCGCCACATAGCGTCCGGACCGCACCGTGCAGGTGAATCGTTCTGTGGCCGAACCGGTTTCGACACAGAAGGCATCCGGCACGCCGGGCGGCGCTTCGGCAGCCTGCCGACCCGTCCCGCGTAGTTCATTCAGTACAGCGCCGGCAGCCTTGTCATTCCGCGCCCGAGCCACCAGCCCGCCCCCGGAAGTTCGTGCCACAGCATCGATTCCACCGACGACGATGAGCCGCCGCCACAACTCCGGCTCAACAGCCACATGCCGGAACCCCCGAGCGGTAAACACCGCTTCCCGGTCGAAGTTCGGCGCCAGATCCTCCCCCGAATGCAACGCCCGCCGCAACATCCCCTGCGGGTCGAACTCCTGCTGCCGCATATCCCGCACAGACAATGGCGGCAACTGATCCAACAATGGCAGCTGCGCCGCAATAGCCCTCTTCGTGAGCTCCTGCAACGCAGCCAGATTCGGCTCCGGCCGAGTGGCATTCACCACAATCAAATAATTCCCCCGCGCCAGCGCCGCATCCAACGCTGGAACATCCTGCCGCCAATGCGCTTTGGCATCGGGGTACCAATCCAACGTCACCGGCGCATTAGCCTTCGGCGCCGAACTGAACCCCGCCGCCTCGGCCTCGATAGCAGCGGACCGTGCCGCGGCAGCCTCCGGAAACTGCAACACCGTAACCCGAACTCTGGCCGTATCCGGCTCCCCCGTAGCCGCCATCCCGAACCCGAACATCATCCCATTGCGCTCGACAATCGGCCGAAGCAACGGATCCACATCCCAACTCCCCCGAATTGCCTTCCCCGCCAGCTCATTCCGTAACCAAGGCTCTATCTCACCCCCGGTAGGCACCGCCCCCGCCAACCGCACAACCGCCAACTCCACCCCGAATTCCCCACCACGCGAATCCACCTTCAGATAGTCCACCGGATCAACGGAGTACGCCCCCACATCAAGCCCCCGAACATCAACCTCCCCCGCAACAGGCACCCCCGGCACGGTCCCCCCACACCCCACCACCCCGAGCCCAGCAACCACCGCCAGCCCCACAACCCGAAACACCCTGTGCAAGTTCATAATCGCGTCTATCTGGCCTTCACGAGACGAGCGTACTGCGCCGAAACCCCTTGCCGGACACCGAAGAGCCCCCAACGGGAGTCCCAAGCACTATAGATTCGGACATATCTGACCAGTCTCGTGGGCGTCGATCAAGTTGGAGCTGTGCGAATTAGAACTACTTCGGCAACTTGGCGATGAGGGCCTTGGCGATGGATTCCGCTGCGGTGCAATGTGAGTCATTGTCATCATTACCGTGCACCCGAATCTCCGCCTGCTCCTGTTGCCCTCCTGCGTCGCGGTACGGGTATGCCCTTGTACAAATGGCGGCCACATTGCTCTTGGGCGCGGACAGCAACCGGCCTTCTCCCAGGTCAACCTGCGGATCGGGCGTAGCCGGTGGTTTGACCTGCCGCAGGTTCACCTGCACCTCGGCGGAACCCTCCCAAACACAGGAATGCGCCGAAGCCTCCTTGGGAGCATCGGGAAGCGACCCGATCACGGACGTCAAGACGTCACGATCAACCAGCGCGCACGGATCCAGCCTCGCCAGGGAACGGTCCGCATCAGCCATGCGCGGCACAGACGTCACCCGCGCCAACCGCGTCAACACGTACTCGGCCAGTTCACATTGATCCTGATTCCACACCGAGACCATGACTCCCGAGGTGGGGTGGGCCGTATCCGGTTGCAGAGCACGGTCGCAAGAGGTGGTGTAGGCCCGTCCGAACACCAGTCGGCCGTCAACTGCCAACCCCGTCGCCGCCAAGCCGAAGAGGTATGCGCCCGGATTGAAGTCGAAGGCATACTCTTTGGAAGCTACCGCCTGGCATCCGAATGACGAGTTCGGATAGAACGTCCACTCCGATATATTCGTCGGCCAGTGGCCTGCCGATTCGGCGGGCAGTGAAGTCCCCAGGGCGGTCCGGAGCCATACGCAGGAATCCGCCTCGCGCATCACGTTGAGCGGCAGCGCAAGTGGTGTGACCTGCTGGTCGTCAGCATGGCCCCATCGTGTCCACGCCGCACCCGCCGTGACCGCCAGCACGAGCAGCACCGCGAGCAACACCGGCAGTAGACGCCTCCGCGACCGGCCGGGCGCGGCTTCGACCATGGCGGTCCGGTTGCCTGTGCGTACCCCCCGCCGAGCACCGGGCAGTACGTTCGTCGCCTCCGGATTCGCGGCCAGCGCAACCAGTTCCATACCCAACTGGTCGATATCGTCATGCACAGGCTCCGGCCACGGGTGCCCGTGTTCGGGCGGATGACCCAAATAGTCCAAGATCTGAGCCGGTGTCGGACGTGCGGCCGAATCCTTGCGCAGGCATGGCGCAATCAGATCCTGGAGGTCCAACGGCACCCGCGTCAGATCCGGCTCGACGTGCACAATGTTGAACAGCGTGTACGCGAGAGTCGGTGACACGAACGGACTTTGCCCGGTCGCCGCCATTACCAGAAGCGACCCGAGCGAGAATATATCGCTCGCGGGTGTCAGCGGCTCCGACAACGCCTGTTCCGGCGACATGTAGGCGGGAGAGCCGAGCACCGAACCGGTTTCGGTCAATCCGCCCGGATTTGGCCGTTGACGGCCCACGGGTGATCGACTTCGGCATCGCGCAGGCGGCGGAGAAGTAGAACGTTGGCGGGCTTGAGATCTCGATGGATCAGCGCGGCCTGGTGAATGGCATGCAATGCCGATGCCAGACCTGCTGCGAGCATTCGCACAGCCGCGGGCGGCAATGGCCCGTGCCGCTCGACAGCCGTGTCCAGCGGAACCCCGACCACGAAAACCGAAGCCAGCCACGGCGTCGCGGAGTCCACATCGAAATCGATCACGGGAGCAGTGAAAGCGCCCGAGACACGTGTCGAGGCCGTCACTTCCCGTCGGAATCGGGCACGATACTCGATCTCGTCCAGGAGGTGAGCGTGCACCTGCTTCACCGCGACCAGCCGACCGTCAGGGCCGGTTCCCAGCAGTACCCTGCCCATTCCACCGGCACCGAGGATACCGAGAATCCGGTATCGGCCGATTTGCTGCGGATCGCCCAGGGCGAGCGGACGAATCGTCATTTCGGCAACTGGGACAGCACGGTCGAGAACACGCGTTTGGCCCGATCGCAGGCACCGGGGAGATCGTTCCGGTCGGTAACGTAGAGGTATACAACTTCCGCCAGATCCTGGCGGGTGGGACGAGCCATGTACTTCAGCGAGCAGGAATGATAGGCCGCGTCGTTGTCCTCGAGATAGACCGTCGCACCGTCGATCTGCACTGGCTGCGCCAAGTTACTGCCCCCGACCTTATCCGGTCGCGCGGTTTCGCTGAAGCTCATGTCGAGCGTGGCATCGGCACCGGCGAGAGTGCATCGGTAGGGGTAGCCCGTGCGCTCCGGGCCGGCACCGACTACCTCTGAAATCAGCGACTTCTCCAACAGGGCACAACTATCCAGGCGGAGAATCGAGTTCGCCGGTAGTTGTAGCTGCGGCGGGTTGGCGGCGAGCCTAGTGGCGATGGCGATCATCGCCTGATCGCTGAGCCCGCATCCGTCGCTCTTTCCCGATACTGACAACTCGACCACTACGGCCGGATGATCCTGCGTGATCACGCGACGATCGCAGAACACCATCTTGCCGTAGATCGGCATCCAACCAGCCACAACTCCACTGGGCGTCCAGGTATCAAGAGTCTCAGAGACAGAACCGCCCACCGTCAACGTGATTGTGCGGTCCTTCCCCGCTGGATCTTTGAAGGACGCGGAGCAGGCGTTGGAGTGGCCGGCCTCGAAATCACCACTGCGCTTGGCAGTTGGCCCATTCACCGACTTGTCCAGCAGCGTGCAGAGATCCAGTTGCCGCCATTGATCCCCAGACATGATCACCGACATATCGGTGGCGGGCGCGGCATGCCCCGACTGCAGCGCCCACTCGTGTGCCCCGAACGCCGCGGCGACGAACAGTACGAGACAACCAACCGCTGCCGCGAGTGCACGGATGTTGCGCCGACGAATATTTCGTAGCCCGGCGAGCTGCGCCTCGTGTCGCGCATGCTTCGCGGTGGTCTCCACCCACCAGTCCGAGTCGGAACGATGCTCCGCGATCGCGTCCCGCACCGCACCCGACCACACCGGCTCGGCCTCGATTTGCCCAACCGCATCGAGTAGTTGCTCTGGTGTCGGACGCTGTTCTGGATCCTTGGCCAGGCAGCGTTCTACAAGATTGCGCAGTGGGGACGGCACCCGAGCGGTGTCAGGCGCCGAGTACATGACGTTGTAGAGCACCTGCGGTGTCGCAGTACCGGCGAAGGGACTCTCACCTGATGCGGCCATGGCCAGGATCGCGCCAACGGAAAACACGTCGGCTGCCGGTGTGAGCGGATGGCCCTGCGCCTGTTCGGGCGACATGAACGCTGGTGAACCGATCACCGACCCGGTGGCGGTGAGTTTCGAATCGCCATCGGAACCTCGAGCGATGCCGAAGTCGATAACTCGAGGTCCGTCCGGGGCCAGGAGAACATTGGCGGGCTTGAGATCTCGATGGATCAGACCGGCGCGATGAATCTCGATCAGAGCCGATGCCAGGCCCGCCGCCAATAGTCGCAGGCCACCGAGCGATAGCGGCCCGGTCTCCTCCACGACCGTCTTCAACGACGGCCCCGGAATGTATTCGCTTGCCAGCCAAGGACTCTCGGATTCGGTGTCGCAGTCCACCACCGCGGCGGTATAGGCACCGGTCACCTGGCGGCTGGCCGCGACCTCGCGCTCAAATCTCGCCCGGAACTCAGGGTCATTGGCCAGATGCCGGTGAATCTGCTTTACCGCGACCAGTTTTCGGGTCGGAGATTCTCCGAGCAGAACCCGGCCCATCCCGCCCTGGCCGATCACCGCCACCATACGGTTGCGTCCAAGCTGCCGTGGATCTTGGGAACTCAGCCCCTTCATGCGTCCCCTCCCACGTAACTCCTACACCGGCAGTCTGATTCGAGTGCGATCATTTGCCGTCCTTCAGCAGCACATATTGGGCGGCGGCCAACTGCCGTACAACGGGCTCTTGATCACTGAATACCTCGGCGACAAACCCTTCGTACGTGATCAGGCAGCGGAACTGGCGGGCGCCCGCAACAGTCGGATTCGGTCGAGTGGCTTTGAAACACGAGGTGTTCGGAGCACCGGATACACCCGGTATCGGGATGTATTTCGACACGGTCGGTTCGTCCGCGAGGTGAGCCGCGAATCCAGTTGCCGCAGCGGCATCACGCATTCGATATAGATACTTGTTATCCGACACAGCGATCGCGGTGACACCATGAGAGTCGTAATCCCGAGTATCAGCGGCGGGATCGGTACCCAGTACCGCGTAACCGCGCGGGCTGTAGACCGCGAACTGACGTGGGTCCAGGCGCTGATCGCTGGTTGCGACAAGGCGGGTGAGCACCTTGTCCGGATCCAATTTCAGCATTGGCTGCTGGTCGGCCGGAGTCGGCACGTAACCGTCCAGTTTGGGTACTTGCTGCTTGTAGGTTCGGGTAACGAAGCTTGTGAGCTGATCGAGATCGGCTTGGGGCGCCTCCACGTAAACCGCGATGACGACCGACTTCACCGCCAACCAGCTCCCCAGGTTCGGCACACCCGGTCGCCAATGACTCTGAGCTCCTGGGTAATCGGGGATCGAGACAGCTTGATTCTTCGCGTTCGCCGCGAAGTCGTTCTGATTCATGTCGATCGCCGCGTCCGTAGCGCTTTGCTCGTCGGGGAAGGCCACGAGCGCGACCGAAAGCGTGTAGGTCTTGTGGTATTCGCCGACATACGGTGTCTGCGCCGAAGCCGCGATGTACGCGGCCAACGGGTGATGCGCTACCAGCGCCTCTGCGAAAACTCCGTCGCTGTTCCGGATTCCGTCATCAGTGGCAATGACGTTGCCGCCCAGCCCAGCCTGGAACTCCGGTGCGACGTCGCTGCCGAATACGATGCGCTCGCCCAGCCGAAGCGACTCCACCATGATCCCGCGCGCTCGGCTGGGTCGATCGTCGAAACCACTGTCCGCCCGCTGTGTCGAGTAGGAACCGACATCCAGCGGCTGGTCGTGATCCGTTGCCTGACTATCACTTCCACAGGATGCGGACACAGCCACAATCGTGATAGCCGACGCCATGACAGCGAGCCGACGCAACCGAAACCCCATGCACCCCCCTCTGCCCGCGACTCCCCCGCGAACATTCGGACTTCATCTGACTGAACCAGCGGCCAGACCGCACGGTCGGCGACAATCTAACATCGGCTGGACGCCGGAGCCATTCGCCATGGATTACGTCACAGTTGGGGCATGCAGGCGCGACCGTCGCCGAAAAGTGCTGTGCACCGCCTCATTTGCTCAACGTCGGCAGGGAATCGTAGCTGCTCAGAGCATCGGTCTTGCTGAGCATCGGACCGGGAACCAGTTGCCCGACAATCGCCCAGGGCGCTAGACGGGGTATGCCACCCAGTCCGAGCAACTGAGCGGTATCCACATCCGGTATGCCATAGCGGATTCCATTGTCGGCGATATAAAAAAGACTGTCTCGACGCTGACTACCGGGTTCGATCCCGGTCGTGCGCACGAATTCACCGGTGGTCGGCGGTACATACACGCTGTCGATGCCATCTTTGGTGCCATTCGCACCCGCCAAGGTCACCGGGACTGCCGAATTCGACAGCGGCAAACGGGTTCCGACGAGCAACGCGGTTGTGGCGCGGTCGGTGGGCCCCTCGGTTACGTCGGCATCCTTCAGACCGGTGGCCTTGGTCTTGGCCCAGGTGATGCAGGCGACCGGATTGTCTTCCGCGGTAATGATCTTCGGCGCGGTGCCGGGGAAATCATCGACAGGCAAATCATGCAGGATGGGAATCCCGGCGAGCAGATCCGGTGTCACCGACTTGATGTCGTCCATCTTCTGCGAGTCGGCGCGGCGGATCACATCGGAGGTGAACGCCGAAATCTGTTGGACGCCATTGGAAAGCACGACATAGAGCTCCGATTTGCCGGAGCCGCTCAATGCCGCGACCCGAATGACACCGCCGACGGGCACACTGCTGAGTCGCCCCGGACCAGAATCACCTGCGTTCGGAATCTTCGGCGGAACCAGCGGCGGCACTTCGATTGCCGCGCCGAGCAGACCGGTGGTGATCGGCCGCGGCCGCTGCCCGGCCAGATTCAACGAGGGCGACATGACGGAGTCCTGGACATCGACCTCGGCCCGCTTACCGTCGTAGATCAGGTACTTCTTTTCGACATTGGTCGTCTTGTCCACACCGCGTACCAGCAGGGCGGTACCGGCGTCGGCCTGCTTGACCCGCTCACTCAGCTCGATTTCGCCCGCGATCGCGGTGGTCGTAGCCCCGGAGGAGGAAGCGGCGCCGCCGGAGGCGGACAATTGCACGGTGTCGCAGATCGTCCACTGCGACCGATCTCCCTGCGAGGAACCCGGCAGAGCGGATGGTGCGCCGGGAATGCCGAGGATCGGACCACGCGGCACAGAGTTCAGTTTGGCGTCCTTGACGGACTTGGGAGATTCGGCGGTACCCGTAATCAACCGGGCCGAAGCAAGATTCAACGCTGGATACAGCGTCATCTTGGTCTTGTCGTTCTTGTCCCGGACGACCGCGTACAGCGCACCGCTGTCCTTGCCCATGACGATATTCGCATCGCCGATGGAACCCTGCGGCCGGATGAAAGCCATGATCGTGCAACCGGCGACCACCAGCAACGCGAGAATCGCGCCGGAGAACAGCGACCGGAACTGCGCCCGCATGGGGTCGTGCAGCATGCGCACATCACGGCGGACCAAGGCGTGGTCCAAGCGGCGCAACAGGAAACGATACCCATTGACCTGGGCCTTGGTGGTCAACTGGGCTGGCACTGGACCTCCGTCAGAACGATATTTACAAGCGGGAGACTACCGAGGTGGGCATCCGACAGCGCACCCCACTGAACCAGCGGGGTGCGCTGTGGGAGAGAACCCGGTGGTCTCAGATACCGCCGAAGCCGTCGCCGATCTTCTTGTCGGCGCCGAGGGCGGACTGCATCGCGTTCTCGACCGCGATGGCAACCTGGTTGAGCGTGTGGAGCGAGTCCGCGTACTCGTTCTTCCAGTTGGAGTGCACTCCCTGGAATCCCTCCAGCGCGCTGTTGTTCGCCCACGCCGCCTCGAGCTTGTTGGCTGCGTCTTCCATGTCCTGGCCGGCAGCGGTCAGCTGACCGAACTGCTCCTTGAGATCGGACACCAGGGTGGTGATTGTCGCCTGGTCATACAGCATTTCATCAGACATGTGTCATTCCTCCAAAGCTGGTTTTCGGGTGAATCTCAGTGGATCGATCAGAGGTTGGTGAGGGTCTTGAAGCCAGCCTCGTTCTCGGCATCCAGGTGACGGAACGACGCGACACCGGTGCCAACCTGCTGCTCGATCGAGTTCAGGATGTCGTTCAGGCGCTTGTTCTCCCCATCCCAGGCGTCGGCGGCCTGGTTGAACGCCACCGCAGCGACGCCCTTGAAGCCGGGACGCGAGGAATCGACGGAGGTGGTGACCTTGGCCAGGATCGCCTTGACGGAGGCGACCACGTCGGCCATGTGGCCCTGCGCCTTGCCGGCTACATCGTGTTCTGACTGAACGCTATTGCCGCTCATAATGTTTCCCTCTACTTCGGTGTTTTTCGATGGAACGCGCCGAGCGATGCGGGTCTGCATCACCCGATTCGGAGTGGATCAGCTGCCTGGTCACATGTGGATTACGACAGCCACCTTCCCCCGGGCAACGTGTCGATCAGGCCCGAGATCGCCTGTGCGACACGGTGATCGGTGCCCGGTGTCAACGTGGACCAGACCTGCTGATCCGGAGCGACCCCGGGTGCGGCCACAATGCGACCCCGTGCGGTGTCATACACCACGACGGCCCCCGGCGATCGATCAGTCACGCCGTCGGCGTAGGCATAGGCCACCACTTCGGCGTAAGCATGGGTGGATGCGAGCGCGAGGCCGTACACGGTGGCATCGTTGTCGGCGACACCGAGGCTGTAGACGGCACTCGCGAAGTCTTCGGAAGTTGTTGCGGTGTCGAAGCGTTCGCTCAGATCCGTGGAGAGCGCGCTGAAGCTCGCGACCTCCGCCGGAGGGAACGCTCCTAGTGCGTCGAGTATGGGGCGCGCGAGTGAATCGCCGCCGCCGTCCGTCCAGATCGAGCGGATATCGAGGTTATCGCCGCGACGGATCGCCACTACGGTGTCCTCGGCCCGGCGGGCGATACACACCCGGACCTGACCGTCGCTCGTGTGAATGCGCGCGGCCAGTTCACAATCCGGCTGGGCGAGCACGAAAAGCGTTGTGGCCGTGTCTGGATCGATGTCGCCTCGGCCATCCATGATGCGGGCGGCGCGCAACTCGGCGCGGGCGCGTTCCTGACCTGCGTTCCATTCGGTGTATGAATCCTGTTGCGGGCCAATATAGAGAACCAGGGGCAGGGTCTGTACACCGAGCTGGGCGGCAAGCGCTATGACGCTGTCATTGGTGAGAGTCGTCATGGCGTGGCCTCCGCAGTCGCGGCGGGAGCGGCCGGTGCGGCGGGGCTCGCATTCTCGGTTCCCGTACTCCCCGCGTTGAACGCGATATCCGGAACGCGCTGCTGCGCATTGGGATCGAGTCCGCCGAGCACTGCGGGCGCGACCTGCATCCCCGAGGTGAGGCCGAGTTCCTCATCGCCGGCGGGCGCTGTCAGACCGGAGCGGGTGGTGTGCTCGCCCTCGTCCTGACCTTGCGGCGACATCGCGCCGGGCGACATCGGCACCGATCCGCTCTGCTGCACCGTAACCGGTTGCACCACAACCCTTTGCGTGGTGTTCGAGTTGACCTCGGTAACCCCACGCTGCTGGAACGCGGTAATGACAGGCGGCATATTGAACGACCCCAGCGGGATGCTCGGCATGCTGGGCATTTCAGGTGTCACCGTCTCCGGATCCACCTGCGGCACACTCTGAGTCGTGGTCATGCCCGCGGTGATCTCCGGCGCGGCCTGGTGCTCCCACGGTGTCGCCAACGTTTCCGTCGCGCCCTCGTAGGTCCGCATCACCCGTGCCGCAACGGCTTTCACCGTATCGGAGTCGGTGTCGGTCTGTGCGAGCTTGGCGAGCATGGGTGCGCCGATGGCGGTACCGAGCTGTTCGAGCATCTCGCGCAGGTGCTTGAGCTTCTCGACGTCATCGGCGTCCGGCATCGCCAGGCGCGCGATTTCGTATGCGGCGGCGTGCGATTCGGCCTGGGCGGCGTTATTGGCCGCCTCCGCCGCGGAGGTGGCGAACCAGTCACGCAGGGCACGAATGCGCTCGATGAACTGCTTGCTGTTCGTCGATTCCCATGCGCTGCTCAGGTTTTCGAGAATGCGCTCGTAATCGATGGCGGCCGCGGCGAATCCGGCGCTGACGCGCGCCCACGCGAGCCCGGCTTCGGCGGCGGGCACCGCGCCCACCCCCGTCACCAGGTCGCGCGCCAGCTGCTCGGGCGGTCTGGCTTCCCAGATCTGCCCGGTGAAGCCGGGAATCGTCGGTTCCAGCATCGGCTACGGCGCTCCTCAGACCGCGAAGCCGAGGACGCTCTGCTCCTCGACCTGCCCGAACTGACCGACCTGCGCGCGCAGCGCGGCGGCCAGCTTGCGGACCTCGTCGACCCCGGACGTACCGGAGGTCTGGAACGAGGCGGCGACCGTGTTCAGCGTCTGGGCGGCGCGCACGGAGACCTCATCGGCCCCGGCGGGGGCGATCTCCAGCTTCGCCTGTTCGACGCTCATACCGTTCGCGATGCGATCGGCGAGGGCGTCCAGCTGTGTGGCGGCCTGCAGTGCGCTCGACGCATCGAAACGCACGCCTTCGAAATCGTTGGTGCTCATGCCAATCCTCCTGTTACCCCTGCGTTTTCAGAGCGTGAGCGCTTTGTCCGGTGGTTCGTCGACGGGTTCCACCGCGCCGACCACCGGAATCGATACACCTTCGATGACGCCGACCACTTCGTCGCCGTGCGCGCCGGTGACCAGAGCGGTGCGCTCGCCGCTCGATTCGGTTTCACCCTTGTTGGCCAGGCCCGCGCCGCTGCCCATACCGCCGGGCATGCTTGTGGTGGAACGGGTTTGGGTCTCGTTGTTATTGCTGCTGACGCGTGAGACCGGCGAACCGGAGCCCAGGCCCTCACCGCTCGGCATCTTGCCGGAGTACGGGCTCAGCGGGCTGCTGTTCAGTCCCGACCCCATCGGCATGCCACCGGGAATGCCTCCGCCACTTGTGGTGTCGTCGGTCTTCAGCGTGGTGGTGTCGACCGGCTTGCCGTCGGTGGTGGTCGTGTCCTTGTTCGTGGTGGTCGTGTCTTTGTTGGTCGTGGTGGTGTCTTTGCTGGTGTTCGTGGTCAAGGCACTGACCACGGATTGACCGGCAGAGCTGATGCTGCTCGCCGCGGTCGAACCGGCGGACACCACTTCGCTGCCCTTTTCCACAACCTTCTGTACGGCGGTCGAACCGACGCTCAGGAACGGCTGCACCGCCTGCGTCACCTGGTTCGCCAGCGACGCCACATCGGCGGCATTGGGCGCACCGGGCACCGGAATCTTCAGTCCGGCAGCGGTGACCTCGGCGGTGTGAACGGTCAGTTGGCCACGGGTTTTGGCGGTAATGACCCCCGCCTCGGACAACGCGTCCGTGGCCATGGTGATCAAGTACGGCAGTCCGGCCGGCGTGACCAGGAATGCGATGCCCGCCATCACCTCCGCGGTGAACCGCGCGATGAGTGCGGAGAGTTCCGCATACCCTTCCGCGACAGTCGCTTCGGCGTTGAGCAGGATCACCTTCAGCTGCTGGCCCTGCGCGTCGACCGTCGGAATGACCGTCTCGACCTCGTTGCTCTTGACCTGCGCGGCGTTCGCCGAGTCGCCCTGCCAGCTGTTCGAGACGGTAGCGGTCGCTGCCGAACTCGTACTGGCCGCGGAGGTGAGCGCCTTGCTGACCGAGGAGAAGATCGAAACCAGTTCGGTGCCCATGCTGGCGGCGCCGCTGCCCATCGAGGACAGCAGGCTGATCGCCGGCTGAATCAGCGTCGTGGGATCGATGGTCGGCAGCGTCGGCATCTGAAACCCGGACAGATCCGGCAATGTGATCGCCGGGAGTTGCGGCAGCTGCGGCAACCCCAATCCACTGATCACATCGGACACCGGCGTATCCACCAGAGCCCCAGCCGGACTGGTACGAATAACGTCCAGCACGGTGGGACTCGGTGTCGTGGTCACTACACCGACGGATTCGGTCACAGGTTGCTGAGGAAGGTCGTCGCCGAAGCCAGCTCAGTGGTCGAGTAGGTGGCGACGGCAGACGCCGCACTGACCGCTGTCTCCGCATGCACGGCAGCGATTTCCGCCGCCGACGACAGGTACGTCCCCTGCGCCCCCGCGAATGCCAATAGGAAGTCCTGGCCGATCAATCCGAACATCGGCACCGCCGAGGCGAGCGCGCTCACCGAGTCGGCCGCGGCCGCCCCCGCAAGCTGCGCCGCAATCCCGGCATGCTGGGTGCCGTACTGCAAAATCGGTTCGAACTCTGCCTTCACATGATCAGCCATCGGTGGTCCCTCCCAGGTACATCGATCTCGAGTGACAGTACAAGCACGAAATTGGTTGTGCCAGACAGTAAAACGCAAATTCTGGCGCAAGACTGCGTTAACAGACCGGTCTACCCGGCCATCTCCTCATTGAACCGGTTGACGATCTCGGCGCGCCGCTCGAACGCCGCACGCGCCGCAGCAGCCGACGTCGTCACCACGACCCGCTCGAAATCCTCCGGCGTCATCCGCGAAATAGCGTGCCCGAACTGCAGATCCCGCAGCGCCCCGTTCCCGTCGACCTCGGCCATCACAGCGCCGTCCTCGGAGGTCTCCCGCCCCCGAACCGCGGCCATCTGCTCCGCCAGATCCTGAAACCTGTACAGCTGCCGACGAACCCGCTCCTCGAGCTCATCCATAGACCCGACCACGCGTCCCCCTCCTCACACAGTCCGAAGCCAACTCTGCGGCTCAGTATCGTAGTCCTGCTCCTCGACAATCTCCTGTCGAGCGACGTCAGCCTCAGTGGGGAGGCCGGTCCGGGCAAGCGCGGCAGCACTCATCCCGGCTTCCTGGAGCTGCTTCCGCTTGGCGAGACCGGCACGGGCCGCTGCGCGCTGACACAACCGCAGCATCTCCGCCGCCAACTGTGATGGATCCCTATGCAGCTCAGCCGCATCGACCTTCACAGCAAGGGGAAGCCCCTGCTCTGTGACTTTCATCCGGATCGCCCCAGATGGCGACGCCGCCGTGACCGAAGCCCAATCCTGCCCAGCAGCATCAGAACCCACCGCCCCCGCGTCGGTCATGCCGAACTCCCCTCAAGTTAGCTATGCGTAGAGATACCATACGACGTTTTCGATCTCCACCGATATTCAAGGCCACTTCTCGCGATCACAGTCTCCTCCGTGGCCGATCAACCTCACGTGCCTGTGATCATGCGAACCGCCAGATCTTTTGTGGCGTCATCCACATCACGGATTTGGAAGCCGCGAGCAACAATGTGTCGCACCAGCTCCGGCTCGGGCGGAAGCCCATGCTTGTGCAGATAGTGCGGTACCGCTCCCGACCAAACCCACACACCATCGGTGCGGAAGTTCAATGGCACATCACGCTGTCCAGGCGCGAACTCGTCCTCGTCGAGACTCCGTGCGGATAACACCACCGGCGCGGACTCCAGATACGCCAGCACGGCGGTGCGCGTGTTCGGGTTGAGGGTCGGCCGATCGATGGTCGGGCGACCGTCCACGCCGCGACCGTCGTACACCTTCGCCATGCGCGGGGCTTGAACCTGGAAGTGCTGTGCCGCAGGTTGATTCGGCCACGAGGGTGCGGGGAAGGCGGGCGGGGGCGGTGGACGAAAGGCCGCAGGAGTCCGGGGTGTCGCCGATGTCGAAACCAGACTGGCGACAATCGCGGCGAACGACATCGGTACGGCCATGACGAGTAGCCCCTCGCCGATATCGAGATTCTCGATATGCACGCCGTGCCTGGTGAAGACGGAGTCCAGCACGACGGTCATAGCTATGCCGAAAATGACTCCCGCGGCAACAGATCCACTCATACGCACCAGCCCACTGCGCATTCCGTACCCGACGAACAGGAGGATCGCCACACCGATCGCAAAAAGACCGGCGGCGATCAGTTCGTAGAACCAGTAGGGAATTACGGAGCCGCCATATTGGGTCACCGTCTGATATGCGCCACCGATTGCCAGCACAGTCGCCAACACCAGAAACACACCCGCAACCCGGTCAGCCGCGCCTCCACCAGGAACAGACGGTGGGCCCGTCCGCGCGAGTCCCGCTATCCCGGTGACCACCGTCGCCAGGGATAGCACCGATACAAGGACCAGAAGCCAGAAGCCGGCACCGAATTCGAGGCGCAGGCCGCTTCCGGCTTTGATCCGACTCGACGCCAGCCCGAGCACAACTGTCGAGGAAATCCCGACCGCCGATCCCGAGCCCACACCGGCGAGCCACAGCGCGAAGGGACTGCGCGCGCCCGCGTGAACGATCAACAGAGTCCCCGCAAGGCCGGCGATGACACTGCACAGTACAAGCGCAACACCGAGCAGGCGCACCCCACCGGAATCGGAGACCCAGGCTCGAAACTCGAACTTATGAGAGGGCAGGTTCACGCTGGCCAACGTCAAAAACGAAGCGACAAGCACCAATCCGGCGATCGTAAGAAGCAGTGCCCCTATAACCCGACTGGCAGTAACATCGCGACCTGGTGACCCACCCCGCACCGGCTGAAAGCTACTCACCCGAGGGAACTCTAGGTGATATCGAAGCGGATCGCGTTGCAGCACAGCGGTGCCGATGTGGACTGCCACCGCCAAGTGAACATGCACGATACCTGTGCGCTGTACTAGGCGTAGGGGCACGGTAGGCATCACACCACGTCACTGGTTACGCTGCGAACAGATCCACTAGGGAGGGGATACTGATGGACGACTCAGACAACGCCTTCACTGGTCTCAAGACCGACGCCCGCGGCGGTGGGTTCGACGGCGACGCCTCCAAGGGCGTCTACTTCAACCCTGCAGCTGCCGAGGAGATGGCCAATCAGTGCGGCAATATGCTTCAAGTCATTGATATGGCCCTGCAATCGGTTTCGAATGCCAGAAACCTCCAATCGCTCAATCAGCGAGATTCAGGCGCGCAGCTCGCAGCAAAATTGAACGCGGCCGCAAATAATCTCGTCGATAACGTGTTGAAAGATCACAAAACCATCCTCACCGACATGGGCCAGACATTTGTCGCAGCGGGGGCATTATTTAAAGTCCAGGATCAAGCAGCTGCAGATGCCATACGAAATAACACGCCGAGTGATCAGCAGCTGTCCAGCGCATTCCAAAATTATTGCTCGGGCAGTGGGCAGCCAGGCCTCACAAAACCGGGAAGTTCAATCCACGTCGATGCCGTAAAGATGACCGGTTGGGGTCAATCGAATTGGGACCCAAATTGGGACGATGTGGATGACGGATACAGTTGGTCCGGCACCGCCAAAATTGACTATACCAATAAATTGTCCGACACAGATCAAGTAAAGAAACTGCTCACCGATCTGACGAAGGGTCTCGATCTCGACCCAGTGCACATTGAACCAGAATACGGCTCCCAATACGAGTGGGACGACTTTCACAACCACTGGCAATATATCAAAGACTCAAAGGTTATCGGAGATCTCGAGTCCTACGCGCAATCCTGGCACGCAGCCCAGACGTACGTGAAAGTGCAATCTGCGACCTTCAAAAGCGCGGCCAATAAATACCTCTCCGATTACCAGGGAAAAACCTCGGCCGTAGATACGATCTGGGCATCACCAGCGGCAAAGAAGGCCAAGGATGCAGTTCAAAATTATCTTACCAATCTTGAAAAGTTGAGCAGCTCCATGGAGCTGATGAGCGCCAATCTCGTCATTGTTCAGGGCTGGGTCAAGAAGTTGCAGAACTTCCTGCCGTACGAGAGCATTTCCAAAACGTACCCTTACTCCAATAGCTACACTCAGAAAAAAGTCGATGACGGAATGCGGGACATGCGCCAAGCCTGGGATGCCTGGTATGCAGAAGGCGTAAAGGATTCCAGCGGCGCAATTCCTATAATTCCCCCGGCTAAAGCTGCGGTCACCGTGCAGGCGCCGACGATCACCGTACCTCCGGTAAATCAAGGAAATGGGAACCCTTCGCCGAGTGGCGTTCCAACAACTCAGACCCCCAAACTCGACACCACCACTCCAACTAATCCGAATCCCACAACCACTGACCCGGCGAATCCAAATCCTACGACCACCAACCCGTCGAATCCCACCACCACGACCGATCAAACCCAGCAGACTCTCCAGACTCTGATTACACAGGGCAGCACGGCCCTGCAAGCAGGCATCACAGCGGCTGAATCGGCCGTTGAGAAGGTGGCATCAGCAATTCAAACGGGCTTGCAGTCCATCACGAAGACCACAACGGACACCACAACGGACAAGGTCCAGTCCCTCCTGAACCAGGAATTGCAACAATTGGGTCTGATCCCCAACGGCGACAATCCATCCGGGCAGCCCACTGGAGGTAGCCCCACCGGAGGTAGCCCCACCGGAGGTAGCCCCGGCAGCCCTGGTAGCCCTCAAACGCCTAAGAGTCAGCTGTTCCCTCGTGCCGCAACTCCGGCTTCGACTACCGAGGAGGAGACGACGACCTCCCGTGCCGGACTGGCCACGACTTCTACTGCCGGGACCACGGGCGGGTCGTCCAGCCCGATGGGTGGATCGCCGATGTCCGCTGCGTCCCAGGGGCAGGGTAAGGAGTACAAGCGGGCCCAATATCTCAATGCCGGTGAGCATCTCGAAGAGGCACTCGGCGAGGTACCTGCCGCAGTAAAGCCGGTGGCGGAAAAATGACACGAATGTGGCAGTTCACCGAAGCCGAATTCTATGTCCTTTGGAAGGACCGGGCCGGAGAAGAACCACCTGAGCCGTTTACCTTCACCTCAGCCACCAGGACTGCAGCGGACTTCCAGAAGGAACTTCGGGAGGCACGAGACAGCCTGGGCCACAAGCTCAAGAGCACCGACCTCGAATCCGCCTTCGAAGCCCTGGCTAACCCGGACCTCTACTTGACCACCTATGGATGGAGCGAGGCGGACCTGTGGGGCACGAATTCTCAGGTCCGTGTGCTCGCAACCAGGAAGGGCCCGAAGGGATATGTAATCACGCAGCTTCCAGGTGCTACATACTGGCGACGGGGCGGATACACGATGGTTGAGTGCGATCCGATCAGACTCGCCGATGCCGTTGTCGATGCCACACCAACCGTCGAACGCGGTAGCCGGGGTGATATCACGCTGGCAACCCGGGATCAGGACCTCGATCACGACTACGGTCGCTCCGCAGTCGCCGCGGGCCCTGACACCGCGGTATCGAAGACAAAGGAGTTCCTGACAGCTCCAGCGACTACCGCCGGAGATATCTATATCGTGCAAGGAAGCTCGGTCTTCGGCCCCCGCGGCATCACACGCCATCTGGTGCGCTACCGCGACCTCGCAGAGGATGGTCGCTACGTCATCACCGAAAACCCCGAACAGGCTCTCGCGGTAGACGAATCCCGGTTCATCTCGGTAATCAACAACTACATTGCCGCGATCATCCGTGCGATCAAGGACGAGCGCGGCTGACCGAAAACACAAGGGCAGCAGCCGCCCCGGCTATGACCCCTTCCGCGGGATGACCACGACCTTGCCTGCGCTGTATGCATATAAGGTGTGTGTACGCGGGTCGACCGCAATACCGTACGGCAAACGAATCGACAGAGTGTCCGTGATCTCGCCGGTCACGGTATCAATGGCTGTGACGGTGTTGTCTTCGAAGCTCGAAAGGTACAACGTGTTCGCAGCAGAATCGAATGCCAACCCCTCGAGTCGGCGGTCGCGTGTACCACTGCCCCTTCCGAGCCCGTCAAGAGTCTTGGTGACTGTCGCGGAGCGGGCGTCGATCATCGCAATCCTGCCATCCTCGCTCACTGCACAGATCGTTCGAGTGTCGTGATCGGCCAGCATCAACTCGACAGTAAATGGCAAGGGAACAGATGTAATCCGCTTGTTCGTCGCCAGATCGATGACTTGGATGTCCAAAAGGTTCGCCACATACGCGGTATGTGAGTCGATGACGATACCCTTCGGCCCAATGCTGGTGGGCACCGGAGCATTTGCCACGGTCGAGCCCGGAGGAATCACGGAGAGGCTGTCGGCGGCAGCGTACTGCGGTTGGGCGGTGCCCATGTTGGTCTCGTTGAGAACATAAGTGGTGTGGGTGCTTTCATCGACCGCAAGCCAGAATGACCTTCGGTCTATGGGGACCGTGGCGGTCACTGTATTGGTCGCAGCATCGATGATCGTGACGACACCCGAGCCTGTCGGTGTGTAGTTCGAGACGCTGAGGACATAGACGGTGCGTGTACTCGAGTCCAGCGCAATTCCCTGAGGAGTTCCTGTGGGGAGTGGGACCGTCGCGGTGACCGTATTGCTGGATAAATCGACGACCGAGAGTGTGCCGGCCGATTCAGGCCCGGCGGCGCTGGCATCCTTATTGGTGACGTACAGCGTGCGCGTCACCGCATCGAGCACAACGTCACCTCCGAACGCATGTTCGTTGGTCGCGATTGATGTCCGGCCGTCGCCATCGTTTTTGAGCGCCACAATCCCGATGGTGGTTAAGAGACCCACGGCGATTGCTATCACCGCCGCCGCTGTCAGGACTGGAACGACCCACCGCTGACGGCGGGTCCGTGCGCTTGTCGGTGTTGCGGGATCCACACCCCCACTTGGGATTTGCGTCCCGACTCCACCCGAACGAAGCAGTTCCGCAGCGAATTCCGGAACCAGTTCCCTGGGTATCGCGAACTCGTGGCCGTTTTCCGGACGAATGAACACACTGCGCCGGAAGAACGCAACATCCTTGATTCCGGGATAGTCGATCGTCCTGATCTCGCTCGCCAGCGATACTTCCATTGTCCCAGGGGAGTACCGCACCCCCATGGGCATCCCAGCGGAAGCGTAGGCGGTGACCAGCGGATTCCGTTTCATCATGCGCACTCCGGTAATGAGCGCGACGATCACCACAGCCAGGACGAGCAAAGCGAAGTAGACGCCGAGAATCCCGAAGACCCCCGAATGCGCTTGGCCCGCACCGGTAATCAGATCGAAAATATGCCGGGACATGATCACAAGCGGCAACACGGCCACCATCACCCAAGTCCGGGGCGACCGCCACCGCGCCAACTCCATCGCCCGGCTCAACCGCAGCGCGGTCGTAGAATCCGCCACATAGGTGCACTCGATCGGCGCCCCCGGACCCGATTGCTGCGCCGACTGATTCGGCGCGGCTGGCTCCGGATACGGTGCACGCTGGTCAAATGGTTGCTGCACACATCCCCCTGTCGATCTGGCTCTCGCCCGACCCTAACCCGCGGACACTGCGGGAACCAGTCAGCCCCACCTCGTCATGACGGCCGGAAACTCGTTCGCACACCCTCCTGATGAAGATCGCTAACCAGATTCAGCGCAGGACTGGGCGAGCTCCCCTTCGACTCGTCTGCCGGAGTACATGCAATTACGGCGTTAGGAGTGCCAGATATCGCTGGCCAGGAAACGATCCCACTGTTCGCTGGTGAACCACAGCTCTGGACCGCGGTTCTTCGAGTCGCGAACGCCGACACGTGCATTGTCGAGAAAGACTTCCACGCACTCGTTTTGCTTGGCAGAGCGAGTGGACTTGAACCAGATGCGGGTGGGCGGGTTGTGAGTCACGCCGCGTGCTCCTTCGCGATCTTCAGGACCAGAACCCTTGTGTCCCTTTCGGTCAACGCTACCTGTTCGAGGGCGGTGATCGCCTCCGAGGAACGGGTAATGACGTCCGCACGCTCCACGTAGAGCGCACCTTCCGCGCCTTCGGTGTAGACGACTGGCGGCTCGACGAGCTTGGTCAATATGAGTGGGAAGCGCATCAGGCTGAACGATTGGACGGACAACCCGGCATGGCCGAAGGCGCTGAACGGGATCACTCGTAGTGAAACATTGTGCCGCTCACTGTCTTCAATCAGATGTCGGGATCATCGTTGGACCAGCACAATTGGATTGCATCCAACGGTCCGGCAGGTCATCGGGGCGGAACATGGTTGATCCAGCACACCACGCGAGCTGGTCGCGGTACGACCGACCGGACTAGCGAACAACGGCCCCCGTCAACGATGCCATCGAAGCGCGCTGTCACACGTAACGGGATCCCTGGGGACGTCGCGTCCGCACAATCGGTTGGCGTGATCTCATACTTCTCATCGTGGCCGAACGGCACCCGATAACATGTGCCCACAATGACATCGGGTGCAAAGCAAAGAGTTTGCAACCCTTCGGTGAGCACGAAATACACCGACTTCTCGAGTTCGCCGTCCGGGCACGTATGACCCGAGCGCACTCGCGCGGCCAGTTCGTAGACCGCATCCGGGTCGCCGCAACTGGTCGGGTGCAGTCCGGCGATTCGATTCTTGTGGAAATCGCTGGCGAGCACGCAATCTCCAACGGAGACACCGCTGCCGAGCGCTTCCGACAGTCCGATGCCGAGCAGGCCGGACGCCAGCAGAACCGCTCCCGCAACCATCAACGTCGCGCTTCTTTTGTACAGTGGAATACGAATCTCAGGCGGGCCCTCGGTGGCGCGAGACATTGTGCGAGCGTTGGATGATGTTGCTTGCCCGACTCTCCGCCGTCGGGCCAATCCCACTGTGACCAAACCCAATCCGATCACCGGGATCAATATGACCCCGACCGCGATCCACAGCGGCCCTCTTTGATCTGGGTGTAGGAGATGGTCGAAAACCCAGCGGTAGAAGGCACTTCCATCGCCTCGCCGCCGTACCGCGCCCATAATGAGGCCCCGGTGGCTGCGTATGTTCTGATCTGCGGGTTCACCTTCATCATGCGCACCCCGGTGATAAGCGCGACAACGATGATCGCGAGTACCAGCACAGCAAGGTATACGCCGACAATCCCCAATAGCGCCGAGCCTTTGAGGCTTTCGCCGGTGACGAGATCGAAAATGTGCCGCGCCATGATCACCAGCGGCAACGCTGCGACGTAGCCCCAGATCTTCGGTGACCGCCACCGAACTATTTCCAGCGCACGGCTGAGCCGCAACGCAGTCCGGGAATCAGCCACGTGCGAACCTCGAGCGGCACCTCGTGCTGCTCATGTCGACCAGACTGATTCGGCGAGAACGGCTCCGGATGCGGTACTTGCCGGTCAAATGGTTGCTGCACACATCCCCCTGTCGATCTGGCATTCGCCCGACCCTAACCCGCGCGCATTACTGGAACCAGTCGAGCCTAAGTCCCCGAGTAACGACGCCCGGCCTCAGGCGCGCTGGCCTCCTCCGGAGGCAACCGCTCGTTGTCCGGCGGCTCGGGTGGAGAGGGGCGATCGCCGAACACGTAGTCGTAGAACGCGCGGAGGTATTGATCGACCTCCTCAGAGGAGAAGACGATCCCACCCGCCAGTCTCTCCCATTCCACTGGATTCGTACCGCGGGCCAACAGGGCATCCAACGAGAACCGCAGCTTCTCAGCGTACTTCGGATCAGACTTGGCGCGATCGCGTACGCGAGGGGCCGTCTTCCACATTTCGCCCCCGAACTCCACCGAGTGAATGTCCCTGAGCTCCTACTGCAACTCGTCGATGTGCGGAAGTTCCTCCCACCATCGGCTCACGCTCACCGCCTCAGTCTCAGTAGATCCCGTCAGCTACCAGGTTGCTGATCCGTTCGCTTTCGCGCAGCCGCGAAAGCGCGATGCCAGCGTTCCATTCACCCCGAATATCGCTGGAGAGGAAGCGATCCCACTGCTCGCCGGTGAACCACAGCTCCGGACCACGGTTCTTCGAATCACGAACGCCGACACGGTCGCGCTCGAGACGAACCTCGACGCACTGGCCGCCGTTGCTCCCGCTGTAGCTGGACTTGCACCATTCCCGATTCGCGTCCGCTGCCATCTGCCGACTTCCTCACTTCCACTCGGCCGCGCAACTCCGAATCAGTTCGGTGGATTCACTTTTCGACAAAGCCGCCGAACGGAGCTGGTCGGCCAGCATCTCGTACACTGCCACCCCATCGTAGTCTTGCAGGTAGAGGGCGCCCGTCGGGTACTCGATATAGCCGACCGTCTGGGCTTCATCGAAATGCAGAAGTGTGAACTCACTGACGTTGCCGGCATGGGCGTACGTCCTGGTGGGTAGGACTCGGATGTCGATGTGGTCATGGCCCGCAAGGTTCAGCAAGTGGTCGAACTGTTCACGCATCACTGTTGCGTTGCCGACCTGGCGCTGCAGGACGGCCTCCTCGACAACGGTGCTGAGCCCCATTGGCATTCCTGTCAAGGCCAATCGCTGTCGGGCCATGCGGGCGCGAACGATCTGCTCCACGTCGATCGACGCCACCAGGGGACTTCCCGCGAGTAGAGCTCTGGCGTAGGCGTAGGTCTGCAGCTGTCCCGTGAATGTCACTGTCTGATAGATGAATTGGCTTTCCGCCAGCCCTTCCAAGCCGACGAAGGTTTTGAACCAATTGGGCAGAACGTCGGAAAACGATGCCCACCAAGTCTTCTGGTCGGCGCGACCGGCGAGCGATGCCAGCCGATCGATCTGAGCGACGTCCGCGCCGTAGAGACGCAGAAGCATGGTCACGTCCTCCGGCTGTTGCAGGTACTTACCGGATTCCATGGCGACGATCTTGGGCTGACTGCAGTCGAGCGCCTTGGCAGCCTCGCTCTGCTTCACGCCGGACCGCTCGCGAGCGGTCCGTAGCTCATGGCCGATCAGGAACCGCAGCGCCGATGGATCCGATCGTTCGCACACCTGGTCCTCCGTTCCCACACTCAGTCGAGCGCCGAATCACCCTACTGATCAACATCATCCACTGAAAGCCATTGAAGCGGCTGATATATCAGCCTATTCTTGACATGTGGCGTGGGACACACTCCATCTTCACTCAAAGGCTCCAGAAGCAGTGCGTAGCAGTCCAACCGATGAAGGGGAAGACGATGTACGAGCAACTGAAAGTCGGCACCTGGGCGTGCGTCGACGACCAATGCCCCATCCGCCCCGTCGTCCACCCCGAAGACAGCGCGGTCACCCTGGTCTTCGGCGACCACAACGATTTCGAACTTCTTCTCAGTGCGACAGCCCTCCAGAACCTGCTGCAGCAAGGGACCGACGCGTTGAACCGCTTGGCATCCGACCACCCCCGAAACTCCCTGTAGCCGAATAACCAAGGAAAGCACCATGATCGGTGAACTCATCTTCCTTTTCCTCGGAACAGGGCTCGGCATCGTGCTCAACTCCGCGGTCGCCAAGCACCACAGAGGCAAAGGCTCTGGCAGAACCGTCGCCGAAATCAGGGACCGCATCCAACGAGAGCACCGCGGCCGGCATTGGCGTATCGCCTAGCAGTCGTCGGGGAGCCTTGGCGGCTCAACTCGCCCCTCGTAGAGATACTCGTACAGCTCACCCAAGAACCGGTAGAGGCTCTCTTCCTCTCCGAACTCGACGTAGGTCATGCGGTACCACTCGGCCACACCGATGTTCTTGCACCACAACAGTTCTTGAAAGCCGGATCGGATCGACTCCGAGTACTCACGACTACGTCCCCGCGATAGCTCTTTGACGGTCGGAAAATCGGCGACCGTCTCGATGTGCAGTGCACTGTTGATGAATTTGCGAAACAGATCTTCCACCGTTCAACCGCCGGCGATCAGATGTTGTCGGCCATGCGCTGAAGCTCGGAGAGACTGACAGCCCGGTGTTCTGAAGCCCCCTCGCTGATCACACCGAAAAACTCAGGGGCATGAATTGGCAGCGAGCGGCTATGGCTCAGTACTTCGACAGCCGGCCGCCCCGCCTCGTAAGCATCGATGAGGCGGGACCGCCATAGCCCGCCAGCGACCATGCCTTCTCTACCCACTGCTGCTCGTTGCAGATAGCCAGCGGCGTTGTCACTTGTTGATGCCCACAGGTACCCGAGAACGATGTCATCCCGCGTGATCGGCAGATACATGACAGGAGAAGTGGTGTCCTCGGGGTAAGTGGAAGTCGGAACCGAGGACAACGAGCCCCACCCATCGGAACGATTTTCAGGAGTGCCACTGGGATACTCGCCATCCTGCACCCAGGGGCCTTCACCAAGCGGCGCATCGGGATTCAGCTGCAGCGCCAAGTCCTGAATGGTCCGCGAGCCCATGAACTCGGCGTCACTCGCGATGCCACCGAACTGAGCATCTGCTGGCTTCCCTATCCAATCGCTGATTGCCTCAACCGGTGTCAGACCCCGCCGATACGCGTCGTCGAGCTTGCCGAACCAGAAGATCGAAGACTTCACATGGCTGATACCAGACGCCCCGTACGCGAAGTAACCTGCGGCGCTCCCGGTCTCCGTCCCCCATAGATAGCCAACCAGCTTGTCTCCGAGCGTGATTGGAAGGTACACGACGGCACGCCGCGTCCAGACGTCGTAACTGTCTCGAGATGGATCTGAAGTCATGGTTACTTTCAGCCTCGCTCAAACGGGAGTTGCTAAGCGCCAGTACTTTTCAGCTATTGCTCTGCGGTTCTAAGTATTCGGCCCAGGCCGGAATCTGCCCGCCCTGTTCCTGAGTTCTTGCCAGGGTCCGCCTCGCTCGCGGAATATTAGGTGCCATAGCGTCGAGCCAGCCAGTCGTGCTGCCCCACGCTTTACGCACCCGTCTCGTTTTCCCGGCGACGCCCACTTCCCATACCGGCGGGTCATCTTGGAGAAGGTCCGTGCCGTCGATTGCGTAGTAGGTGTTCCCGGGGTACGCGGCTAGCAGCAACACACCCTCCGGGTCACGCATATCGTGCGGAATCTCCCGGAGAGCTGACACAAGATTCGATTTGAGCTCAGCGTCGACACCATGGACGCCGAATCTCATTGGATAGAGCCAGAACCCAGGCTCAGACCCGATCAGCTGGAGAATTTCACGTACGGCCGGAGGTACGCTTTCGACTCCCTGCCCGACTACGAACCGGTCAATCTCATTCTCGGATGCGCCGACAACCGAGTCACGACGCAGTCCAGCCGCAAACACACGCTCGACGATGTCACGAACACGTACGCGAGGATGCTGCGAAGGGGGACTCTTTTCTGTCCGTGGCAGTATGTTTCCCGACCAGTGCGGAAGGTCCCACCCATTCCGCTTATACCGTTCCAGGTCGCGCCTCAGGCTTTCGACCAGCGGTTCCATGTCAGAAAACCACGCAGATGTCGATGGCCACTTGCGCGCTGAAGTGCCCTCCACGATCTCCCACACAGCAGGGTCGTCACTAGCCAGGTCTGCCGCATCGATGACTTGGTAGACGTATCCCTGACGCGCCGACAGCACCAACATCCCCGCTGTATCACGGATTCCGTGGTCTACCCCTCGGAGCGCACTCGTTGCGACGTGATTCTTCACTGCAGAATCGATACCGCTACGGACTCCAAAGTCGGTGCCGTCGAACCACAGTCCTGGCCGAGTTCCAATGAGTCGAAGAACCTCCTGAATCGCCGCAGGTACGTGGGATACCCCTTGCTCGGCCGCGAACCGGCCGATCTCCTCGTCCGATGCGCCTTTCACAGAATCCCGCTTCAGCCCCTGCGCCATCGCCTCCTCGAAGATGGATCGAATCCGCGCACGTGCTTCGTCCTGTGGTCGAGTCATAGTGGATACAACCTTTCCAAGGCTGGGTTGAGAGCCTCCACGCGCATGTTGGGGAACACTCGCTGGTAGACCTCAATGAGGTTCATACACGAATCGCAGATCTGAAATTTCTCCGGGATATCGGACAGCCGGGCTGAGGGCAGGTCGATCAGCATCCGCAGGTCACCGGCCACATCCGCTGCCGAGAATGGGGTGTAAGGTATCCCATCCTCAGCAGCCTCCACGGCAGCCCGCCGATTGAGCTCCTCAATCGCGAGGGCGATGCGAGCCCTTGTTCGCAGCTCCTGAACCTCCCTTCCCGGCTGCATGTCCGGTATAAGGGATTTGTGCACCTCCTGTGAGTCCTCGATCACCCGTTCCACTACATCCCATGACAGTCCGGTGTCGTTTACCAGCTCATGGACTGTGGAGTCGCGGATTGTGCGTGGTGTGTAGGGAGTGCCGCTCTGCTCCGCCTCCCGAGAGGCCTGCCTATTGTCCTCGATGAGTATCTGGTTGATCTTCTTCCATGCATCCCTCACCTCGGCGTATTCAGTTCTGGCACTGGCATCTACCTCACGGATTGCCTCGGCCAGTACGTCGTCGACCGTGTCTCGTGACAAACCAGAGTGCTCGGCCAACTGATGCCGCACGACATCTTCGTACAGCTTCGGTTCCGAGTCGTTCGCGCGATCGGATCCTTCACTAGTACTGAGCCGGCCGGTTTCCGGATCGAAGGCGCTCGCATAAGAAGTCTCGAATACCCGTTGCCCCTTCGGGGGCCTTGCCGGGGCCTCTGAAGCAGGGGACCAGTCATGAGTCACACCACTGAAGTTGAAGAAGTCATTCGGCGTGCGGTTGCTATCGGAGCGATACCGGGCAGTTGTAAGAGCTCGATCCAAAGGACGCCGAACCCCATCGACAGACGGATTACGGTGCGTGATGTCTTGAACTGCTTCGAATCCTTCGATCCGCTTGGCCCGGTTCTCATCACGAAGTTCCCGGAAGTCGTCCATACGTTCGGGTGTTTCGGGCAGGCGATCTACGGCACGGTCTCTTGCATCTCCCGGATCGAGGTTGTACTTATCTTCCTCACGGGTACCTGGAGCGAATCCGTCCTCTGTGGCTTTGGTTTTGGTGCCATCCGAGTGGAATGTTTCCCAGGTGCCGTCGGGTGGAATGCGGGGGCGGCGGATGCCATCGGGGCCGATTTCGACTGCGCTGGTGTAGAGACGACCGCTGCTGTCAGACCAAGCCGGCTTGGTGGGTGCCAAGACGTCTGTGCCGAGATGCTGAGCCAGGCGGCTGGCGAAGCCATTGGAGGCGGCGTCGCAGCCGACGAGCCGTATGGGGGTGTGGCCGTCCCAGTTGGTTTGGCGGAGAAGGTTGGCGAATTCCTCTGGGGTGTACGTACGGTCGCCGATACGAGCATGGCCGTCCTCGGTGATGTGGACATCAGCGGTGAAGTGCGTGGGGTCCTTGGCTATTCGACTGGCCAGGCCGGCGACCTCTGGATCGTCAGGGTGAAACGACGCACCGGCTTCGGTTTCTTTGACAGGGAAAGAATGTTCCGTTGCGGGTGGCATATGGCTGGCAGGCCCTGGTTCGTCCTGATGCGGCCACACCTTGTTCGGATGAGCGGCAGGATTCGACTCAGGTCGATGATTCAGAAGTGTATTGCCATGCTCCGCGAGATAGCGCTCGAATACGGGGTCATGCTGGGCAAGCAGACGCCATGGGGTGGCCGACGTCTCAGGGTTCGTCATTCCGAGCCGGTCCGCCATCTGCTCGAGATCCCTTTGCAGGCTGGGCAGTTCACCGTGGCGGACAGGGTCGGAGGCGGAGCGCACGATTTCCGTTGCCAGAGACTTCATTTCGTTGAAGCAGCCGCGGAGGTGAGGCGTCAGCGATCCGGGACGGTCGTCGAGATCGAGCGGGACGAAACCCTTGTCCAGATCATCGTGTGGACTACTCGAAGAAGGCTCTTCGACCGGTGTGGCCTCCTTGTAGACCGATTCCTTCGCATGTACTGACGACTCTGGATGCCACATATTCTCGGGATGGGGCTCGTTCCCAGCGGGCAACACAGTCTCTAGAATATGTTGCAGCCCAGCATCTTTCAGAGTAGCAGTGTCGAGCGGTTCGCGGGTGGGAGCTACTTCGGTGTCGTGGGGAGCTCGCTCGGCCCGAACCGGGTCCGCAGGGTGGACGTAGTCGGGACCAATCACGACGCCCTTGAGCAGGTACTCAACGCCATAGTATTTGGATCCCTGAACTGTGGATCCTGTCGGATCTTCGATGACCTCGGTGATCAGGTAACGCGTTTCCCGCTGCAGGATGAACTCGTTCTCTGGCCCTGCCCCGCTCCTGTCTCCAATCCATACCCCTTTGGAATTGGCAGGAACGTCCAGCTCCATCCGAATTTTGGATTGAAAGGCGTTCGGCGGAGCCTCGCCCAAACTGGTCGACAAGTAGCCACGTTCGGTCTGGATCGTGTTGATCAACTGCCGAGGACTCTTACCGCCCAACATGGTGCCATGCTGATCGATTGTGAGACTATCGACCCCTTTGTAGTTGATTCCCCTGGCAATCTGGAACCCTTCCGGTGCAATGCGATTCGTTGCCCGGTCCAAGGTTTCCACATGATGTCTCATCATCTCAGCGGTCGGCTCAGCGCCGACACTGTCTCGAATGGTCGCGAATTTTTCTGCGTTCGACCACATGTCACTGAGCCGGTTCTGGGAATTCAAGTCATGCAGAACATTGTTGATCGCATCCTGTACCGCAGGATCAAGGTCCGGATGCTGGTCAAAGGCATCCAACAATTCAAGCTTCGGCATTTCCGAACGGCCGTCACTCAACCACATCAGTTTGCGCTGAAGCGCATAATCCTCGGTGATTCTTGCGAGAAACTTCCCAGGATCAGGATGGCGCAAAAATTCATTGATCCAAGAATGTACCGTATAGCGATTCACCTCACGAAACTCAGCCTGGGACATGGTGTCTCGGATAGGCCCGAGTACTTCCTCGCCAAACTTTCGACCTGCGGCGTCGGAATCGAATCGACGCACCCTTTCATCGGAGGCGCGCTCAACAGGTCGGCCGCCGGGGTCATGAGCGGGCTGATGCTCGGGAGTCGTGTGCGGCTGTTCGTGAGCGGGTTGCGAACCATGGGGTTCCGCTTGGCCGATGCGGGCTTCGGGGCGCGCGGTGTTCGGATGCGATGGGGTGCCGGATTCGATGGGGTGCACGGGGTTTCCGTGCGAGTCGAACAGGACTGCGTGGGCTGAGCGGACGTTGGGGTTGTTCGGGGAGAAGGGGTGGGGGCCGCTGCCGAGGGCGGAGTCGTGGACTACCAGGCGGCCGCCGTCGTTGGTGACGGTGTAGGCGTGGGCGCCTATGCCGTTTACATCTGTGGGGCCGTGGAATTCGGCTACGACTATTGCGGTTGCGCCTTCGCCGAGGCGGTTCAGGTGGTCGGCGAGGACTCCTGGGGAGTCCATCAGTTGCATGCGGGCGCCTGCGGCGTCTTCGAGGTCGCGGGCGGACATGCCGCGTTCGGCGATATCCGGATCGTGTGGGATTCGGATGTTTTCGTTGCCGGTCAGTTCTTGGGCGTGCCGAAGGGCTTGGGGGCCACAGTCATTGACCGGCTGGTGGTCGGCGGGGAGGGTGGGGTGTTCGGGGGTCGGGTCGGGGTTGTGGAACTCCTCGACCAGGTGTTCGTAGCCGATCGGGGGACCCTCGTGCGGGTCGGTGATGGGTGGGCGCAGGTGGGCCGGGTCGCTGGGGAGCGAACCGATATTGCGCTGCCAGGCGTTCAGGCCCTCGTGGTCGGGGCGGGCGAACTCCGGGATGACGTTCCCGCCGTCACCGGCTGCGATCTTGGCGAAGTTGTGGAGTGATTCGCTGGGGACCGTATGGGCGTCGTCGTGGAACTTGTAGTAGCCGGTGTGCGTACCGATATTGCTGAATGTCTGTGCACCGCCCGGGAATTGGGCGGTGATGCGACGGGCACCGAACGCCTCCACCGAGGGGTCCATGCCGAGACCCATGCTGAGACCCGGTGCGGCGCGGGCGATCTCGCCGGGAGTGCTGGAGCCGATCCAGGTGACCGGGTCGCGGGAGGAGCTGGCTACGAAGACATTTCCCTCGCCGAGGCCGAACTCGGAGGCGTGCACGACCGGGCCCGCGCCGGGTGAGCCGAGGAGGGTGATGGTGGTGACCTCGCCGGTCAGGCGGCCGCCCGCACCGGCGTAGCTCGTGGTGGTGGAGCCGTAGCTGTGGCCGAAGAGGTGCACATCGGGCATGGGTTCACCGCCGGGCAGGCCGGCGTTGATTTTGCGAGTCTGGTTGAAAGCGGCCACATCTCGGGCCAGTAGCTGGCCACCGCGTTGCGCCAGGGCGGGATTCGTCATCTCCCGGCCGATACGCGAACCACTTGGGGCGTCGTAGCCGATCCAGGCGATCGAGGCGACCATGCTGGGGTCGTGCACATTGTCGGAGGTGGCCTCGTAGTGGTGGAACGCGTTGTTCAGGTTCGTTTCGAGGCTGCGGACCGTGGTGGTGATGCCCGGGATGTGCCACGAAACGGTCGACGCCTTATTCACGTCGCCGATCGCGACGACTGCGCGGCCCTCTCCGTTGAAAGCCTTTGAGTCGTAGGACAACACGTGGACGGGCGGCCGATAGCCGGGCGGGTCGCTCGGATCGGCGCGATCTCGGTTGGCGAAATTGTCGGCGAGGGTTTCCGCGTGCTTCAGGTTGTGGATGGTGCTCTGGAGGTTCTTGAACTGCTCGCGGCCCTCCGGATCGGTCCACCGGCTCGTCCACTTGTCCACGCGCGGATTGCGTTCTCGCAGTTCGGCCATGTCGCGGGCGATGGACAGGCGATTGGCCTGATCGCGCGCATGCGGCGGAACACCGTCGGCATTGCCGATCTCGTGCGGATGCACGCGCATCACCGCACCCTGCTCGTCAGGGGTCAGGTCGTGCCACCAGTCGTGGTTCTCGCGGGCTTTCTGGTGTGCCCCAGCCTGATCTACGTCGTCGACGTGAAGCAGTGCCTCGACCTCGTGGCCAAGCTTGGCCAGTGCGTCGGCAGCATGGGCCCGCTCGGCCGCGGTGATCGGATGGTCGACTGGCAGGACCTGGTGCGGCGCGGGATTGGATGGCGCGGGCGGTTCCGAGTGGGACGGCTGCGGGTTATGGCTCGGCTGCTCGTCATGCGTTGGATCGTTGTCCCGCTGTGGATTTCGCTCGTTCTGCGCGACGTCTTCGTTGGTGCGACCCGACTGGTGTTCGTCATGTGCGGGCGTCCCGTCTGGATTCGGATGCTGTCCGCCGGTCACATCGTCATGTCTGCCACCGATCCGCCCCTCGGGGCGATCGGATGCGGGGACTTGCGCGCGATCATTCGGTACCGCGTCCAGGCGTTCGGTTCCGCGCGAAGTCGCCTCTATACCAGTGGGTTTGGCTTGTACGGGTGCGGCAGGCCCGGCCGGTTCGCGGCTCGGCGCGGCACCGGCCCGGGAGGTATCCGCCGGGTGTGTGGTCGAGGCCGGGTCCGCTCGGGGAGCGGGTGCCGGTGCGGGGCGACCATCTCCGGTCGGCTTGACGTCGCCCGATGTGTGTGAGGCAGCGGAAGATTGGACACCATCGGCAAGTTTTGGGCCCGCGGTACCGGGCGAATTGGGCTGCTGATGCACTGGCTGCGCGGGAGCGGCGTTCTGGCCGTTGCTGATCTGACTGTTCGGAACATCGTTGTGCACCACCGGATTCGCGGGTGCCGCGGCAGCCACCACGCCCGGATTCTGCTTTCCAGCGTCCCCGGAGTGCGAGTTATCTCCGGCGAGCCCCGCCCCGTCGGAGATGTGCGCCGGTGTGATCGGCGCGCTCTCCTTCGTATTGGCAGGCGCCTCGAGCCCGCTCGGTTTGGTCGGTGCCGGTTGGCTTTTGAGCTCCGCAGTTGGCTCGGCAAGGGTCGGGGCGTGGCCCTTCGGATTGGCCGCACGAATCGCGCCGGGCGCGGCACCGCCCCACATGCCCGCGGTAATCATCCGTGGGTCGAACTCGTGGTTACCGGTGATCAGCGCGCTGGCCCCCCAACCCGCCAGTCCGGCCGACCCGCCCGCCGCCACCATGGTGATTCCGGTGGTCGCCACTCGCGTGGTGATCTTTGCCGGACTGCCGAACAGCCCATGCAGACCGCCACCGACACCGGCGGCGACGACACCTCCGGCGGCTCCGGCGGCCGCCATGATCCCGACCTGTTCCCAGCTGAACTTCTCGCGTCGCCCTTCATAGCGCTGCCACGCCTGAATTGCCGCATCCGGGACAGTACCCATGGCCGCACCGAGGGCTGCGGACTTTGCCGCGGTAAGACTCGCTTTGATTGCCAGATCTTTGAGAACAGCTTTGATCTCGGCGATCTCGGCGAACTTCACGCTCTGCCCGATCAGCTTCTTGAACAGCTGCTTCATAATGATCCGCGCGGTGACGCGATTGGCCGCGATCACGGCCGCTTCCGCAGCGGGCGCGGCCAGCAAACTGGCCGCGGCGATCAGCATGTCCGCCGCCATGATGATCAACATGGCGTGGAACATCAGCTTGCTGTACTCGAACTCGGTGCCGGTGTTCTCCGCGAGCCCCCCAATACTGTTGAACCACGTGACGAGGCTGTCGATCGATCCGGCCCCGTCCTTGCTCACATCGCCGACCTTGAGCGAATTGAGCTGAGCCAGCATGGCGTCGCCGCCATCGCCCTCTGGATAGGCGAGCCGCACCGCCGACATGGCGGAATCGATATCGTCCTTGATGCTGTTGAGCTGCGTGGCAGCGGCTTTCCAGTCGTCCGCGAGCGTCCACATCTTGTCTTCGTTGCCCTCGGGCCACTGCATGCCGACGAGCCAGCCGTAATAATCGGCACCGGGCGGACGCCAGATCATCGCGACCTCACCGCATCGCGAGTCGTGTGCCTAGCAGCGGTTTCCGCCCCCCGTACTACCACTCCCGCCCCCGGATTCGACCGACTACTCAGCTATCAGACTGCCGGACTGCGGTTTTCACCGACGGACAGGCAGTGATCTCGCGCCACGCTGCCATAGAAGGCGTGGATCAGCAACTGCGGATGGTCGCATCGGCCTACCGGGTAATCCCACCGCTACCCCACCGGCCGGACCTGAAACACCACTCACGAATGTGTAGGGTCGCAGGCGTATCCGAACGGGCGGCCGGTGCGGCCCGGTCGACGAGGGGAGCGACATCGTGAACAATCCGCAGGCTGGGAAGCCGGACGACGACTTCATGAAGACATTCATGGACAGCTTCGCGCAGGCCGCCGGGGAGCCGGTCATCAGCACGACCATCGTCTCCCATCCCGGCCCGACCGGCGGCGACGAGAAGCAGATCACCGAGCAGGCTCGTGAAGTCACTCACGCTATTGCCCGGGCACTCACCGAGGACGGTCCGGAGGGTTGGGAGCGGATCGACGCGGTATTCGCGTGGACGGTCGCCACTCAGGCTTGGAATGTGATCTATTCGGCGCAGGGGCGCGGGGTGCGTGCCGAACCTTCGCAGGCCACACTGCTTTTGGTGCAGGACCAGCGGGAGATCGCCGCGCAGCTGCCCGAGGGGCCGTGGTGGCGGATGCGAATCGTGCTCACCAACGACGGTCAGATTCAGACGGATTACGACTACGGCGATGAGCCGTTCCCGGATGATCAGCTGTTCCCCGCCGAGGCATACCGGGCCGATATCGCCGAGTATCCGCGGCGGCGGCTGCCGGTGTGGCTGGCGGCGTATGTGGGGCACGAAGGACGGCAATTGCGACCGGCGAAGGTGGCCGCGGAGCAGTCGCGTCTCGATCGCGGGAAGGGTATTCGCGGCGAGGTCTCGACCACTGATTTCCCTCCGCTGCAGCTGCTTTGGGCGCGATGGACCGCTATCGCCGCGACCTATGCCGCCCTCGATGTGGCGCAGGGGCCGCGCGTGCTGCCGTCGCTCGGATGGTTCGAGACGGCCAAACGCAGTGGGAGCACGCTGTATCTGCTGCCCGGTGATCGGGCGGTCATCTCCGGTGGGGTCTGGAACTCGCCGGAGCTGGACGCCGCATACAACGGTTCCGCTCCGATGCCGGAAATCTATGCGGGAGCACCGGATTGGGTCACCGACGCGGTGCTCAATCCGCGCACATCGTCGGGGCTGCTGTCGTTCTGCTACTGGTGGGAGAACGGCGGGTGGTATCGGGGCGAGTCGCCGGGCGGGCCGGGGTTGGCCGCCGCGATTCCGGGTGTCTGGACCTCCGATGTCACCGCCCAGATCATCGCCGCCGGGCTGGCCGAGGCGAGTGGTGCACCGCTGACCGATCAGACGCGAAGCGCGGTCGAGACGCTGGTCGCGGCGGCGGAGGCCGGGATCGTCACCTTCGAAACCATCTCCGCCGCAATCGATCCGGCGCGATTCGATGTGGATGCGGCGCTCAATCAGTTCACCCTCGCTGGATTGCGGACGTTCGTCACCGCACCGCCGATGTCCCGCGTCGATGCGATCCAGCAGGTGCGGCGGCACATTCTGAACAAGGGCTCGGACACCACCGGGTATCCGCTGGACCAACTGAACGCCGACCGGATCGAATCGGGCTGGATGGTTTATGTACCGACCCAGCCGGGCGAGATCATGCTCGGGCGGGCGATCTACTACATCGCGGACGACGGTGTGGTCGAGGCGTCTTCATCCTCGGTGCCGCCTGCGGTGTACATCGCCGGATTCACGCAGCGGTACAACGCGCGAACCCGTCAGTGACCAGTGAAAACATATGCATCGCATTGCTTCCGACGCTGATCAGCGGATATTGTCGGCGGCAAATCTGCATTGGGGAGGAGTCGGCATCATGGCTGGAAAAGTTGAGGTAAGCCCCGAACTGCTGCGGCAGGCATCGGCGAAGACCGCCAACGTGACCGACCGGGTGAAGGCGGTGCTGACCGGGCTGGAGTCCGCCATCGACGGCTTGGGCGAGCCCTGGGGCAGCGACACCTACGGTGAGAAATTCGCCAAGGGTGAGGATGGCAAGGGGTACACCGCCGCACGCGAGAACCTGAAGCAGCTCACCACCGACAATGCCAAGAAGTCGGACGATCAGTCGAACGCGCAGCACGATTCGTCGAAGGTGCACGACAATACGGATCAGGCCAGCGCCAACACCTTCAAGTCGTAGCCCATGGCCAACGAATTCATGAAGGGGGAACTCGCCTCGATGATCGACGAGTTCCAGGCGCAGATGTCGGCGCTCACCGAAGTTCACCAGCAGCGTGCCCAACTCACCGCCACCGGAACCGCACTGCAGAAGCGAGTGACGGTGACGGTGAATGCCGACTACGTGGTCATCGAAACCCGATTCGTGGACACCGAAGACCTCACTCACGACGAACTCGCCAAAGCGGTCACCGAGGCCGCCCAGGAAGCCGCCACCGAATTAGCGCGCAAGAGTGCGGAACTCATGAACCCACTCCATGAACGTCGCGGCCGCATGCCGAAGATGTCCGACCTCATCGAGGGCCTGCCAAACCTGGACGACCAGCTTCCGGAGCTCATCCCAGCCTCCCTCGCTCCCCCGAATTCCCCTGAGCGCCAACGCCACAACCCCGGCATGGTCTTCACCGACGTAGAAGAACTCGACGACCTCCGCCCCAGCCGAATCAGCGCCGACGACTGGTGACCTGGGCGCCACTCTTCTACCTCCGCCAAATCCGGGACGACTCCAATCCCATATCCGCGATACAAAATCCTGGATTCGCCAGAGCTTTAGTCCAAGATCTGCCAGAGGCCCCTGCCATGTGCAAGGCGGCCGCGACGAACGGCTCGCCGGCGCTTCCCACAACGGAGCCACATCCGTCGGCGCTGATAATTGACAGCTGGACAGTCGCTCACCAGGAACTCATGCCTCAATCGCGGCGGGATTCACCGCCCTCAGTTCCTGGTGATCTTGTTGTTTCGGATGGTGTTGAGCCCGAGGACTATTACCTATTTCGGTTCACTGCTCGGGCGGTTGTACTGGAAAGTGCGCCTGCGAGGATGGTCAGTGACAGCAGGATCACGACGCCGGTGAATATTGTGGCCGCTGGTTCACCAAGGTATGGGAGCGGGCTGATGTGGCGGAAGAGGTTGTGCCGGGGAAGGTAGTTGCCGATTTTTCTGAGCAGGCCGATGATCAGCAGGCCGATGCTGCCTATGGCGATCATGAAGCGGCCGGCTGCGGCTCGGGCGAATAGGGCGGTGGCTCCACCTACCAGCAGGAGGGTGGTTATGGCCGCTCCTACCAGCACTATTCGAATCGTGACGGGAGTGGCGGAGTATTCGATGTCATTCCAGAAACCCAATGCTGCCAGGCCGGCGTACGCTCCACCCAGGATGGCGGCCCAGGCCGTTGCGATGAGAACTGCTCGCGATCCTGCGGACGCACTGGGTGTTTGGACCGCGCCCGGTGGCGTGACCGAGGTGGAGAGTGCGCAGATAGCGGCGGCAAGCACGATGATCAGGCCGATCGCGCACACGGCGGTTTCGGGGGCCAGGCCGTAGATCGAGAAAGGGCGATCGTCGGTGGTTCGACCGAGGATGGCCGCGATCGTGTAGGCCGTCGCGCCTGTCACGATCAGGCTGCGGCCGAAGGGGTTGCGGGCCAACAGGAGTCCTGCACCACCCATCAATATGAGCGCGATCAGCGCCGCTGTGAATGTGCCTACACCCAGGTAGGTGAGTGGGTATAGGTCGCTGTTGTAGCCGTTGGGGCTGTAGTGGGCGATCCGGGCTTTCTGATCCGAGTAGAGGAAATACAGGCGGATGGCGCCTGCGGTAGCGATCAGTCCGGCCACCATGGCGAGACCAGCGGCGGCGATTGCGCCGGGGCGCAACGTTGTTGGGGTGCTGGGCAGCGGGGCGGGAACACCGTTCTGAAAATGCGGGGTCTGCGGCCACACCACTGTTTGTGCGCTGGCGGGCATTGGCGCTGGCGCCTGGCCGGCGAGCGCTGCCGCGGCCGCGGTCACGAATTCTGTGCAGCTGGCGAATCGCTGGTCCCGTTGTTTCGCTGTCGCGCGGGCGATTACGTCATCCAGTAGCGGGGGCACGTCGCTTCGAATGTGGCTGAGGCGTGGCAACGGCTGGCTGAGGTGGCCGGCGACGACCTGGCCGGGATTCGTGGAAGCGAATGGTGGGCGACCGGCCAGCAGGGCGAAAAGGGTGCAGGCGAGCGAGTATTGGTCGGCACGGTGGTCGACTACCTCGCCGGAGAGCTGTTCGGGGGGCGCGTATGCCAGTGTGGCGGTGAAGGTTCCGGTTGAGGTCAGTTGGGTATTCGCGTCGAGCATTCGGGCGATGCCGAAGTCGGTGAGATAGGCGCGCTCCTCGCGCCCGGTGTCCGCCGCGGAGAGAAGGATGTTGGCGGGCTTCACATCTCGATGCAGCACGCCTCGACTGTGTGCGAAATCCAGCGCGGCCGCCGTCTCGGTCACGATGCGAAGAGCGCGTGGCACGTTTACCTGGCGAGGGTCCAATCGGGATGCGTCAGTTCCCTGGACATACTGCATGGCGATCCACAGATGTCCGTCATGCACACCCCGGTCGTGAATCCCGACAATGCTCGGATGATCCAGCCGGGCAATGGCATTCGCCTCCTGCTCGAACCGCCGCCGCAATTCGGCGTCCGCGGCCCCCTCGTGCGCGAGCAGTTTGAGTGCGACCTGCCGAGGCAGTCGTGGATGCCGCGCGAGGTAGACGCTCCCCATTCCCCCAACCCCGAGCACGCCGTCGAGTGTGTATTCCGCGAACGTCTGGCCCGCGCTCAGCTGAACCACGATCCCCCTTGCAGACCTATCCGAGCAGTGCCCGGACAGCATAAACCAAGGTCGGCAACGGATCCTGCCGCCGACAACCGGGCGGATAGCGAGCTAGGAGCCGGCGAGAGTCGCGGTGTAGTAATCCCGGACCGCTTCCAGGCGAGGGCGGGTGAAGCGGCCTGGTTCGCGGTCGTAAAGAGCTAGGCCGTCTGCTGAGGTTAAGGCGGAGAGGGGGACTCGGTCTTCGGTGTCGGGGATGAACTTCAGGACTTCATCGATGGCGGCTATTGCGGTGGCCAAGGTGTGGCGGGCCGCTTTCAGGGCTCGGTCGTCGAGAGTTGCTGTGGTGGAGGGGACTTGGCGGATGCACACGTCCGAGTACCAGAGCCAGGTACCGGGGTCCAGGAGTTCGGAGGGGGACGCTTCGCCGAAGCGGACACTGCCCGCAGGAGGCGGGAGGACCTCCGCGGGGAGGCGGAATTCGTAGACACGTCGCGCGGAGCAGCTGGGGCATTCGCCGGTGTAGCGGCTGGCCAGGGCACCTTCGACGGTGATTACCGCGCTGCGGAATGTGCAGCGGGATTCGCCGCAGGATTCGCAGGGTTGCAGGCTTAGGTACAGGCGGGCTTCGGCGTTGGTGCGGGCCAGGGGGAGCTCGGGCATTGCTGCTCCTTTCGCGGCGGGGGTCAGGACATTTTGGCTACGAGGGTACGGATGGCCTCGTAGAGGACTTTTTCGCGCCAGGTCGGGCCGTCGGTTTTGTCATCGTCGATCGGGTCGGAGCGGCCGGAGATTTCGAAGTAGTACTGGCCGTGGGCGCAGTGCAGGGTGCCTCGGGATGCGGAGTAGCAGGTGGCGCCCGCGACCGAACCCAGGTCGGTGGCTTTGGATTCGGCGGTGCGTTCTTTTTGGAAGAAGGCGGTGATCGACGCCGGGTCGGCGATTGCTCGCATGACTATGTCGATATTGGAGTTCTGGCCGTCCCATTTTGCGGGGAGGTGGAACCAGAGGTTGCATTCGCCGGCGGGGACGTCGGCGGGTGGGGCCCAGGCGGTGAGTTTGCCATTGGCGTCCACGCCGGTGGGGGTGAAGAAGCTGACCTTTTGGGGTTTGTGATCGATTTTGCTGGACTGCGGCAGGATTGCCTTCAGTTCGGTATCGGTCAGCAGGTCACAGCTATTCGGCCATTTCGCGGAGTCGAGGATGCCGGAGCTGGGGACCGGGAGGTTGAGCCGCGCGCCGGCGGGCGCTGCGGGGCCGTATGTGACGGCGGCCGGGGTCGAGTCGCAGGCGGCCAATAGAGCTGCGGCAAAGGCCAATCCAGCCGGTACTGCCCATCGTCGTCGCGAACTGCCCTGTTCCAGCGCGTGTTTCAGCATGCTTTCTCCCACCCTGAGTTGCTGCGTCGATCTTAGGGGCAAACCCGCATGGCAGCGCGCGGTCGACGGCTGTTCATGTTGTGCTCACTATTGGGCTGTGGCAGAGTTGATCTCGGTGTGGTAGGCGGCGGACTCGGGAAGGCTTGCTATGGCTGGGAAATTGCATGCGGATGCTCGGCTGGTGGGGGAAGCGTCGGGGACGGCGGCCGATATTCGGGACCGATTGGCGGGCATTGCCGACGCGGCGCGGACTGCGGTGTCGGCGGGGCAATCCGCCTGGGGGGATGACGAATTCGGGGCCAAGTTCGCCGAGGGCGCGAAGGGGTTCGCCAGCGGGAGCGAGAATATGGCCGACGGTACCGGGAATCTCTCGACCTCGTTCGGGAATCTGGTTACGGGGCTGCAGAAGTCGGCGAAGGCGCTCGGGGCGATGGAGCATCGCAATACCGATAGCTTCAAGTAGGTCTTGAATTGGTAAGGGAGCGTGGGGAAGCCGAGGCCGCCTCGATTCTGGAGGGGTTCTCGCGGCAGATGCGGGAGATCGCCGAGGCTTCTCGTAAGCGAGCGCTGTTGACGGCCAGTGCTACCAGTGGACGCGTGACGGTCACCGTCAATGCCGACTGCATTGTGATCGCCACCCGGTTCGCCTCCGATATCGGGGAGTTCGGTTTCGACGAGATCGCCAGGGCCGTGACCGCCGCCGCGCAGCAGGCCTCCGCCGATATGCGGCGCAAGACCGAGGAGTTGTTGCGGCCGCTCAGTGATCAGCGGGCGAAAATGCCCAAGCTGTCGGAGCTTTTCGAGGGGATGCCCGATCTGGAGTCGCAGGCGCCGACCTTGCCGCCCGCCTCGCTCGCGCCACCGCAGGCGCGGGAACGATTGGCGCAGCAGGCCGAGCCCGCACCGGAATTCACCGATGCGGTCGACTATGAGGATTGGCATTCCACCCGGGGCAATTCCGGTCCGACCAGCAACAGTTGGTGAGCTACTCCGGCAGGTCCGGATAGAACCGGCGCTGGAACGGCTGCAGCCGCGAGATCGCCAGCTGCCCGGCACCCTGACAGATCGGGCACATGCGACCGCCCGAACATTCGGGACACGTCACCCGGCCGGCGGCCGCATCCGTGAGCCAGCCGCGCCCACCACATTCCGGGCAGACGCCCAGGCCGTCGCATTCGTAGCAGAGCACATGGCGGGACGAGAGCGTCGCGGCCGTGCGGATCGGGTCCGGCCGCTCCGGCTCCGACACGGTGGTGAGTGCCATGGCGGGGGTGCTGGCGCTGAACAGTACGGTCGGCACCTGGTCCGGGACACGGATTTCGAGGGTATTGCCATTCGAATATCCGGTCACCAGCGTCCGATTCACCTCGCGTGATTCGGATACCTCCCAGCCGGCGTTCGCCAGCATGGCCGCGCCGCGGCGCACGGTGTCGGGGGCGCTCACATCCTCGGCTCGCTGCGCGCGAAAGGTTGTCGAGTAGCGGTATTTGAGCGGTTCATGCCAATCGGCGACGGTGGGTTCGTCGAGGAAGAGCAGCGTCAGGTCCGCATCGGGGGTCAATAGCGCGATGAGGTCGGCCAGTTGGGTGCGCAGCACACGGCCGTGCCGGTCCAGTTCGGCCCGCGCACCTGGTATTTCACCCATGCGAACTCCCTTCCGCGCGGACACTATCACCTGTCGCATTCCACCGGCTGGGCATGGTGCGGGACTGCTGGAAAACACGTCGCTACCCCTATTCACCGACCATCGTGTGAACCTTGTCGTGCGCCCGGACGACGCGGAGATGGCGTGCGCCAGCAGCTTTCATTCACCTTTCATATTGAGTTCGCTTGCGTCGTTGTGGCACAGTCGATCCCACCAAGATCGGAACCGACCACCCGGGGTGTGCTGTGGCGATGGAGTTTCCGTCCTGGCTGGAGTGGTTGGAATGGCTGGTCGGCTCGGATTGGCCGCACGGCAATGAAGACCTCATGTGGCAGATGGGGCGTGACCTCGAGGATGTGGCGGGACAGGTCGACGACCTGCGCGCCGACCTCGACCACCTGCTCAGCGGGCTCGGCGACGCCTATCCCGATGGCACCGGCGGCGAGAAGATCATGCAGTGGCTGCTGCCGCTGCGCGACGGACAGGGGCCCGAGCAGCACGGGTCGCTGAAGGAGATCGGCGAGAACTATCGCGCGCTGGCCTCGGCCGCCGACAGCATGGGCGATCAGCTGCAGTCCGCCAAGCTGAACTTCTATATCGCCGGGGCCTGGCTGGTCGCCGAACTCGCCTGGGCCGCGGCGTCGGGACCGTTCGCGCCCGCACTCGAGGGCACCATTTTCGCGACGGCACGGGTGGCGTTCCGTGAACTCGGCGAGCAGCTGGCGAATCGGATCACCCGGGCGCTGGCCGATCGGATCACCAATCAGGTGCTGAAGCGGATCATCCCCAAGCTGGTCTACGAGATCGGCCAGGAGGCGTTGGTCGAAGCGCTGCAGGGGACTTCGCAGGAATTCCTGGTGCAGACCATTCAGCAGCAGACCGGGCACACCGACGGGTACGACTGGAATGCCATGGGCACCAATGCCGCCATCTCCGCGATCGCGGGCGGCACCGGTGGGGCGTTCGGGCTGGGGGCGAATCATTTCCTGCCGACGAATATGGGTGGCTGGCGGGGATCGTTCAATGGGGCGCTCACCGGATGGGGAGCCGGTGCGGCCGGGGCCGGCGGCGCGTGGCTGGGTGGCGGATTGCTCACCGGCAATTGGGAATTCGATCCGCGGTCGCTGACCGGCGGGGCCTTCTCCGGAGCGGGGCCCAGCGCCTTGCACGGGTATGCGGGGCATACCGATTTCGGTGGGCGGCCGGTCGGGTCACCGACCGATGGGAGCTCACCGGCGAACTTCAATTCACCAGTGCACGGTGGGGCCGATACGAATCCCGGGACTTCCGGTGAGACAACGGATCCGGCAGCCGGGGCAACCGATCCCGCGCGACAGCCCGGGACGAGCGATCCGGTCAATGGCCAACAGCCTGGCGGCCCAGGCGATTCCGGGCAGCAGGGTGGTGCACCCACCCACTCGGCCAGTTCACCTGTGGGCGAGGGTGATTCCGGTGCCGGAAAGGATTCACACGCTCCCCCGGATGACCGCCATGAATCGCCCCAGACCAATGGGGACGGGCCGGGAGTCGGTGGCGGGCGTAACAACAAGCCGGATGTGGACGCCGATACCAACGGCGACGGCGGGGATTCGACGCACACCTCCGACAGCAGGACACCCGGCGGGGATCATTCGGCGGACGCGCATGCGAGTGAGCCTGGCGCCGCGGCGGATTCGCGTTCGGACACGAATGGCGAGCACAGCACCGACTCCAACTCGGATGCCCGGAACCACGAGTCACCGGCCCAGTCCGAGGATGCCGCCGGGCGGAGCGAGTCGAATCCGGCAGGGAAAGAGACGCATCCGGCCGAGTCCAATACCGCCCCTGGCACCTCGACCAATGGCACGGTCAGCACCACGCCCGGCGCGAGCCAGGGCGGCACATCGGGACACACCACCGCGCCTAACAGTCCAGGTTCGAACCCCACCTCACCCGATTCCCGCACCGCTTCGAACCCATCCACCGGCCCGGCGGGCGATACCCGCGCACCCGGCGATGCGGCCAAGCCCGCTCCGGCCGGGCGGCCCATCGCAGCGGGCGACGGCTCGGCTCCCAAACCCATTGCGGCACAGCCGGGCACAGCTTCACGCAGCACGCTCAACGATCAGGCCCCGAACACCGCGGGACCCGTTCAGGCGAACCGCACCGGCATTGAAGCGACCAGCCCGGACACCGCGACGCCCGGTGAAGCCATCCGCACCGAAGGACCCGGCGACGTCAACGGTCCGCGCACCGAAACCTCCGGCCCGCATAGCGAAACCAGCGGACCGGACACCGAGGCCGGTTCGGACGGCATCGCCCCGGATAGCCGAACACACCAGGGCACTGAGGATTCCAAGGATGGACCGATCGCGGGAGTCGTGCCGATTCCGGTGCACGATCCCTCCGCACAGCATGGACCGGGCCGCGCCGGAGTGCCGGAGAATTCGCGCGGGGAGCGGACGCCACCGGAGCGCGGGCAATCCACGCCCATCGGCGACTACAACGCCGACGCACGTTCGGGGGGCGAGCTCAGTCCGGAGTTCCTGGCCGAGGAGATCAAGGCCAATCTGGGGCTGATCACGCCGGAGGATGTGGCGTGGAATCGGGACCAGAGTCACTTCGTGCTGCCCGATGAGCATGGCACCGTCACCGTCCGAGTCGGGCCGACCGAGGATGGGGCGGTCGCCGAATTCACCGCTCGCCCCGATGGTTCCGGCTACGACGTGCGGGTCTCCCCGCATGCCCGGGACGAAGACGTAGTGCGTGCGGTGGCACACGAACTGGCCGAGATCCGGCTGGGCATTGACCCGCAGATCCCACTCGATCCGGATATCGAGCAGAACGACGATCGGCCGAATCAGCTCACCCCACACCTCGCCGGCCGCTTCGCCGAATTACGGGTGCTCACCGCGCAAATCGATGCCGCGACCTTCGATCCCGCTCGGGCGCACGAACTTCCACGGCTACGCGCCGATCTGCGCGCACTCACCGACCGCCTGGGACTCGGCGATCCGGCACACAGCCCCTCCCCCACCGACACCGAGTCGTCCGATACCCATCCCGCACAGTCGGATCCGGCGCGCAGCGATGCGGCCCCGGGGCAAGGGGATGCGGCGAACCCCGATCCGAACCCCAGGCATGGCGATACCGCGCGAGAGTTGTTGCGGGAGCATGATCCCGAGCTGGCGCGGCGGTTGCAGTTGGAGCAGGACGGGTTGCTATCGGAGCGGCCGCGCTTCGATCCGAATCTGAGCGAGGCCGACTTCGACAGGGCTGCAGCGGATCACATGGATCAGCTGCGACAGCAGCTCACGGGCGACCACGCCGAGGATGTGGTGCGCGCCGAGCGGCAGGCGCTGGATGGGCGGATGCGGGAGGAGCAGTCGCGGCGCATATTCGACCCGCTCTTCGAGCCCGAGGCCAAGGCGGCCCGGCGGATGGTGCCGGGACTGCTCAATGCGCTGAATCCGATCAATGCCGTAATCAATGATCCGAGCCTGAGTGGGCCGGATCGGGCGCAAGCCTTGCATCGGGCGCTGGATCACTTCGAGAACTCCACACCCGAGAACTTCCGGCAGGCGTTCGGCCCGGAGAACTTCGCTCGAATGCATGATGCGGCAGACGCTTTCGCGCACGCACCGGATCGGGTGACCGGCGTACTGGATCATGCGACGGGCACGCTGACCGTCAATGGCGAGCCGACCACGCTCGGGGATTTCCTGCGCACGGTGGACAGCGCCAATCGCGGGGCCACCGAACACGGGCTCAATCTCGAATACACCGTGGTCGTACACGATGCGGTGGATGGCAAGTCTGTCGTCGATGTACTGCCGCGACCGCAGCCCCAGCATCGACTACCGCTGCAGCAGAATGTATTCGGCGAGAACGACACACGTATTCCGCACCAGCCACGCCCCACGGTGCAGGCGGCGGGCAATGGCGGTCATACCGTCGATGTCGGGGTCGGCCGCAGTGCCTTCGCCGTCGACCTCACACCGGAGGCCGATCGCTCCGGCGGCGGCCTGATCATCAAGACCGAACTCGCCTCGGAATTCCCGATCGCGGGTCAGCGCCGCCGCGATCTCGGCATTCTCGATCCGGGTCCGCTGACCGCGCCGGGCAGCGTCATGCTCTTCGGAAATCTGCTGTTCGACGGGCATATTCTCGGCGATACCGGCAGCGGTCAAATCGCGCGCGTCTACATCAATAACGTCAGCGCCGAACTGCCCGATTCCGCCTATCACCCGATGGCCGAGGGGCTCGCCGCCGCCATGGCTCCCGGCGGGCGCATCGAGGTGCAGTGGGATATGAAACCGCAGGAGGAGGGCGGTACCCCCGGCGATCGCGGACATATTCTCGGCACCAAACTGTGGGAGGCCATCGAGGCGCTGTACGGGGACGGCGCCAATCCCTTCCGGGTAGTGGAGCTCACCCACTTCCCGCACCCGGGCAATACCGATTACGACTACACCATCGACGCCGGGGCCAGCAATAACCTCGATACCGCGCGCATGGCCGGCTACTCGGCGCCGCTGCCCGAGCACCGCATGGTGATCGAATATCACCCCGCCCCGGATCCGGTCGCGGCCCATCCGGCGGAAATCGAGACCACGTACGGCATTCCGGAGCAGAACCAGCAGAGGATCCAGGACTACGCCGACCAGCACGATCTGCAGATCGATGTGCGGCCGACGAATCCCGATGCGGCACACGACTTCCCGGAGCCGCCGCACCAGGCCCCCTCGGCGACCGAACCGAGCGAGCACCCCATGGAGTTCCCGGACCCGGTCGACCCGGGCCACGCACCCGATATCCGCACCCCGGAGTTCGAGCAGGACAAGAGCCGTGGCGCGATCGTGGCGGAGATCGATCCCGATGACGAATCCCGCGTCACCAAGCGCGAGGGCACCGATCTGATCGAGACAGTCGACGGCAAACCGGTCAAGCAATACGTCGAGGAGCTGTCCAGAGCGCGCGCGGATCACCATGCCGCACAACGGACTCCGGATGAGGGCCCGTGCAGCGCCATTGCCATCGACCTGCGCACCGGCCTCATTACCGAGGGCGTCAATGGCAGCGAACTCGATCTCATCGACCCTGATCATCTGCATCCGCTGCTACGGGAGAACTATCACGCCATCGGCGATTGGCTGCACCCGCTCATGAAGAGCGAGGACGTGGTGCATCAGCGGCCCGTCCTCGATGAGAACCACAAGGCCATCAAGCTCACCGATGAGGAAGGCAATATCCTCCGCAACGACAAGAATCAGCCGCTGCTGCTGATGGAAGACTTCGTCATGGACGGCCGGGCGCACTATGACATTCCGCTGCGGCATGCCGAGATCAAGGCCGTGAACGAACTGCTCTGGGAACGCCAGCGCGCACATGAGGAGTCCTGGCGCGAGGAACACGGCGACGATATCCCGCCGCCGCCCCTGGACCGCCGCATACTCGATGAAATGCGTTTCGATCCGCGCTGGCTGGACGAGAAATTCCGCAAGCAGAACGGTGAACGGGTACAAACCCAGTTCATCGGTGATCCCGCTCCGGCCTGCGCCAATTGCAATACCGTGCTGGATTCGGTGCCCAGCTACACTGGCAGACTGCCATTCGCGCCGCAGGACTATCGCAAGGCCGCCAACGAGATACCACCAGCCCTGGAGTAGCACTGTGAAAGTCGACAGCCGAGATACGTACACGGGTGAGGACACGCTGCTGTGGCATGACGACGAGCACGTCACCGGCGAGGTCGAGTATCGGGACGCGAATGGCAATCTCATTCTGGCGGCCGACTACTGGGAGGGCGTCAAGCACGGCCGCCAGCAGGAGTGGTATCCGGACGGCGCCAAGAGGGCCGAGGGCGGGATCAATATGGGCGCGGCCGTTGGGGAATGGCGTAAATGGCATCCCAATGGGCAGCTGGCGGAATTGCGCACATTCGCCGAGAACGGCAACCCGCTGCACCGTACGCGCTGGGATCGGGACGGCAATCTCACCGAGGACAAACAACTCGGCGGCCGGGCCTGACATAGGCTGCGATTCATGATCGAGCGCTCCCCGCACCCGCTCCGTATGGCCCGGGTCTACGACGGCCGGGACGAGAACGGCCGGCCGCTGGCCAACCGGTCGCCGGTGATTCCCTGGTTCGCCGATGATGTCCTGGCGTATCTGGAATCCGCGCCGGTGGTGCTGGCGGCGCGCAGTTTCGACACCGACGAATTCGCGCCGGAACAGCGCGATGTGCCGCTGAACTTCCGGACCGACGGGGTATGGGTGTGGTCTGGATCGGTGCCGCACTATCTGCGCAAGCACGGGTTTCCGCCCGAGACGGAACTGGTCGAACACATTCTGGCGCGCGGCTGCCGCGTGGGCGAGGTGGACGAGGCCGCCAAGGACGCGGCGGTCCAGCTCATTACCGGCTGATTCGAAAGGGGTTGCCGGGTGGTTGTTTTCGACCTCGCGCGACGGCGGGAGCTACTCGACGAGGGCTTCCGGCTGGAGGAGCTGTACCGCGCCGATCAGCACTCGGCCGAGGGGCGGGAGGCCATCTACCTGGCCTTCGACCTGCACAGCGAATACCAGAAGATGCTCCCCCGCATTGCCCTCGCACGGTGCCCACTGACCGGCAGCACCGCGCACTGGGCCCTCGACATCGGCGATCTCGATGGCTGGTACTGGAGGTCGGAAAACCCGGTGCAGCAGTTGCCGACGGGACTGCCGCAGACCTGGATCGCCATGAAAGGCGCCGTGCGGCTGGCGGAACCACCGACCTTCGCCCCATACGACTGCCGGCCCGGACCGGGCATGCCCTTCATCCTGCCCCACCTGCTGGAACAGCCCGAGGCCCGCGCCGTCATCACCGAGCTACCGATCGGCCGCCATACCGGTTGGGCGATAACATATTTCGCGCCGAGACGACCCGAAGACATTGCCCTGGAGGATCTCTGGGGACAGCACGGCAATCCGGTGCTGGACCCGCGCGGCCTCGAACGCGAATACGCCGAGCGACTGCCTGGACGCCGCACCAAGGATTTCGACCTGCTCCCCTGGCTCGACACGGGCAAGCTGCTGTGGATCGAATCGGGTGACGACACCGCGACGCTCCGGCAGGGTGCGGAGGACTGCCCCTACCTGGGAATCGAAGGCGATCAGCGGGAACAGCGCATCTACAAAGGCGAAGTCACCCGATACTGAAGTCCCGCAGCCGAATTCACGACCGCGGGACCGATCAGAGATTGGTGGTGGGAACCCGGGGACTCACGGAACCCACCGCGCCGACCACCGGAACACCGGTATTGCCGAGATCGCCCACCACATCGTCACCGTGCTCACCGGTGACCATCTGCGAACGAATCTCCGCGTCCACATCGCCCTCGTCCGAGTGCGGCGCCAGCCCGGCAGCGGCCATCGGCGGCATCATGCTCGGGCCGGGAGCGGCGGTGGTGCGGGCGGCCGCCGCCGGTTGCGCGGCGGCGGGCGGATTCGACGCCGGAGCCGAGGCGGAGCGGGTGCCCGTGTACTCGCTCAGTTGCGTGGCAGCGCTGATACCCAGACCACCGAGCGGAATTCCGCCACCGGGCGCGATCCCGCCACCTGTGGTGTCGAGGGTGTCATCCACCGGGACGACCGTATCGGTGGTGTCGGTGGTCAGGGTCTGCGCGATCGACTGAATCTGCTGCACACCGGAGCCCGCGGCGCTGGCCAGCGGCGAGAGCACACTCAGCAGCTGGGTCACCTGCGAGAGCGAATCCACCCCGCTGGGCGCGTTGGTGACCTGTACCTTCTGTCCGGCGACGGTCATATTCGCGCTGTGCACGCCCAACTCGGCCTTGGTCTTGGCGGTGACCGCCGTTGCCTCGGCCGCGGTTTCACTCGCCAGGGACAGCAGGAACGCCTGCCCGGGCGGGGTCACCAGGAAGGGCGCGGAGATCGTGACGCCGGTGAGGAATTTGGCGATGATGGTGGCCATGGAGGCCGCACCGGTCGCCACCGAGCCGGCCGCACCGCCGAGCACCACCTTCTGCTCGCCGTTCTGGGTCTGCAACGCCACCGCGTCCGCCTGCGCCGCGGTGCCCTTCTCCAGCGCACTCGTCGCACCCGCGCCCTGCCAATCGCCCGAGGACGCCATGGACATGAGCGAGGAGGCCATGGTCATGATCTGTTGCAGCGCGCTCGATACCGTCGAAAGCACCTGTGTCGGATCGACACTCGCGCCACCGAGCTGACCGGTGCCGAAGGCCTGCGCCAGATCGGTGAGCGGGCGGGTGAGCGCGGACAGGTCGATCACCGGCAGCGCGGGCATACCCGGCAGCGGCGGCATGGCGGGCAATTGGGGCAGCGACGTCAGGCCGAGATCCCGCAGGATGTCGTTGACCGGGCGGTCCAGCAGCGCGCCGATATCGGTGCCGCGCAGCAGATCCGCCACGGTGGGATCGGGCGAGCCCGACGCCAGCGGTGAGCTCATAGCTCCTGCGTCAGCGAGAGGAAGTCCACGCTGGAGTGTGATTCGACCGCATCGTAAGCCGCGGCGGCCTCGTGCGCGGTGATCGCGGTTCCGGCGTGCACGGCGGCGAGGTCGGCGGTCGAGGCGAAGTGATTGCCCTGTGCGCCCGCGAAACTCAGCAGGAATTCCTGCCCGATCAGACCGAAGACCGGGACGATGGCCGCCAGCGTGGCCCCCTGGTCGGCGGCGGCGGCACCGGCGATGGTGGATGCCATGGCGGCGGAGACATCGCCGTAGTGGCGAATCGCGTCCGGGTTGGCAGCGAGGTTGCTCATGAGACTCCCATCAGGAAGATCAACTCGAAATGAACTATACAGAGCGGAGATTCGGCCGGTATATCAAAGTCTGTGCGAACTTCCGGCGTGCCCGGTTAACGGCAGGTGAGCTGCGGGTAATCCCGCGACTCGGATCGGGTTGCCGCGCTGCGGCTTTCGCAGCGCTCAAATGGGCCTCAGCCAGCTCTCCGGCTCGGTGTCGAAGTCCTGCTCCTCCACGATTTCCTGACGCGTCACCTCGGCCGCCGTGGGCAATCCGGTGAGTGCCAGCAGCTCCGGAGCCAGTCCGGCGGCGCGCAATTGCTCACGCCGCTGCAATCCGGCGCGGGCGGCGGATTGTTTACACAGGCGCAAGACCTCCGCGGCCAAGGCCGAAGGATCACCGCGCAGTTGATCGCGCTCCACGCTCACACCGAGCGGCAGACCCTGCTCGGTGGTGCATACGACCACCGCACCGCTCCGCGACGCGAGCGTGAACTCGGTCGGAAACGGTACTTCGTCCAGTTGCATTGGCGCACCCTCCTTTTCGCTGGTCATTCGTCCTCGATTGCCACGAGGACCTCGGCGATCCGAGTCTCCACCGTCGCCACCATCCGGCGTAGATCGGCGGGGGCCGCCACCCGCGGATGGTCACCGGTGACCACATAGCGGCCGTCGTCGGCCAAGTCCCGCCACTCCAGCCGATGCCGGGTGATTCCGCGCGGGCCGAACCGCGAATACCCCTGCACCACTTCGATCCAGCCGCGGCTCATCACCGGGGCCGACAGGAAATCGGCCGCGCGATCGATGACCGTGCCGTCCATGGTCTCGTGCGCCGGGGACAGGCCGAAACCGTAATCGTGCTCCTCGATATCGGCCGGTTCGGCCAGCACGAGCTCTCCGCCACGGCCCGGCGCGGTCTCCGGGAGCACCGCCATCATCTCGGCCGCCAGCCTCCCCGCATCACACGCGATGACATCGAAACCCGCACTGTGGCTGACGGTTTCACCGGGCTGCTGCACGACCAGGTAGCCGACATCGCCGCGGCGCGCACCGAGCAGGCGGATGCTGCCCTTGGGATCGGCGGCGTCACGACCGTCCCGGCCGCGCATCTCCACCCGGACATCGGGCAGCGACAGCGTGTCGAAGATGTCCTGCCATTCGGGCTCGCGCTCGCGCAGACCGTCCCGGGTGCGGGCCATCTCGTCCAGATGCTCGCTCCACCACTGGGTCCGACTGGAGAACATGAGCGGCTCGGGCAGGAACTCCACACCGCGCTCCTCCCACAGCGCCAGGAATTCCAGATCCGTGAAAGACCAGGATCGAAGCACCGAACTCAGCCCTCCACCACGGGTTTCGCCACAATCGGGGCCGCTCCCATGGCCTCCTCCAGATATTCGGTGGAGTCCAGGAATTCGGGCCGCTTGTGCTCCTTGCCCTGACCACCCTGACCACCCGCGCCATGACCGCCGCCCATCGGGGAACCGCCCATACCGCCGCCCATGGGAGACGCACCGGCCGTGGCGATTCCGGCGCGCGCACTCGTCGTAATCGCTCCCTCGATCTCCGCCGAGAGCGCGGCGCGCGGGAACAGACGTGAGGTGAGCTCCTTGGGCGCGGACGCGGGACTCACGCCCGGACCGCCGCCGCCCGGACCGCCGCCCTTGGCGAGGTCCTTGCTCAGATTGCTGAGCAGGTTGGGGATACCGGCCAGGGTTGAGCTGGGATCGTTCGTCTTGGCCTGATTCGAGGTCAGGCCCTGCAGGGCACTGGTGAGTTGCGAGGCGTCCGTGGATCCGTTCGAACTCTGTTGCGACGTACCGTTACTGGTGTTCTGACTATTGTTCTGGCTGGGGTCCGTCGAGTTGGGGCCGGTCTTACTCGGATCGGTCTTACCCGGATCGTTCTTGCCCGGCGTGCCGCTCGGATCGTTCTTGCCCTGCGTACCGTTCGGATCGTTCTTGCCCGGATCGGTATTGCCGGGGTTGTTCTTGCTCGGATCGATGCTCTGCGGATTCTTGCTGTTCGGATCGGTCCTGCTCATGCTGAACCCGTCCGCCGGAGGCGTCGCCGATTTGAAGGCGAACTGATTCGGATTCGTCGACGTGGGACCGCCGCCCGTGAACGAATAGCTCACCGGTGCGACGCCGGGCAGCTGTGCCAGCGGGTCGACCAGCTTCGGAATGGCCGGACCGGCGGCGATCAGGCCGGTCACGTACCAGCGCTGGAAGGCCAACCGTGCGGCATTGAGGATCCGTTCCTCACGCGCGGGGTGGTCGTAGTCGAAATCGGTTGGCGCATTGGGCATCTGCGCCTTGGTGTGGTCCAGCCAGCCCGAGACGTAGTTCAGGTTGGACGCCATGGCGCGGACATCGGCGGTGAGGCCGTCGGCCTCGGTCTTGAACTCCCCGGCGACGCGGCGCGCCGCATCCCCGCCCTGACCGCTCCAGCTCCCCTTGATGTCGTCCAGCTTCGTGACGAGATGGGCGAAGCTCTTCTCCACCTTGTCCGCCACGGTCAGCCAGGTGCCACCGATATCGGCCACCAACTGGGGGTTCATCCCCGCACCCGCGAGATGGAGCCACATATGGTCCTTGCCCTTGGGGTCCTCGGGATCGATCGCGTCGTAATGCCCCTTCTCCCTGGAAATCTTCACCAGGTCCGGATTGCCGTGCTTACCGTCCAGCAGCGGGGTCGAATCATCGTTCCACACCGGGATTTTGGTGCCGGTCACCAGCGTCGGGGTGCCCGAGGCCGGGTGGATGGCGGACTCCTTCTTGAACCGGGTGAACATGGCCTTCGAATCCTCTTCGGCCGCACTGTAGTTCCGGTCCGCCACGATCATGGTGTCGGCCATGGCCTCGACCAGGTCGATGTATCGCTTCAGGATGTCGCCGAGGCGCCCGCCCTGCGCATTGAAACGGTCCTTGAGCGCCAGCACCTGCGACAGATGATTGTTATCGCTGAAGCCCTTGTGGTCGGTGAGCAGCGCCTGATAGGTCAGCGCGATACCCAGCGAGTTCGCCACATCGGCGGCGAGCTTGGACGCCGCCTGCCCTACCCCCGGGGCCAGATGCAGGGTGCCCCCGCGCGCCTGCTGGTCCAGCCCCAGCCAAGGATTGTCGTCGTCACCCACGTCCCGCTCCTACCCTCACGTGTCCGTCGAACACTAGTGCGCACCAGTACAATTCAGCCACCCATTCGAACGATTCCGTTACGCGTGCCTGGCACGGAAGCGCTGTTCGAAACCGGGCAGGTAGACCGACGGCGGGGTGGCCGAGGTCGCGGCCTCCACGACGCCGTCGTCCGCTATGTAGAACAATGCCCGCTGGACCGAGATTTCATCCCGTTCGGCGGGGGCGTAAATGAGCCAGCCGACCGGAAGACGTTCCGCGCGAAGCTGATCCAGCGGATAGCCGGCGGTGTCCACGCCGGCGGTGTCGATATGGCGCAGTACCTCGGCGACGGCCTCGGCCTCGGGCAGCGGTTCCGGGCCGGTACGGGCCACGCCCGACAGCGTGAGCTGATAGTGCGCGCCATCCAGATCCGCTGTGTCACCGAAGGTTTCGTCGAGCTGGGCATGGGTGACATCACCGCGCTCGGCCGCCTCGACATAGGCGGCGACCGCGCCGCGCAACGCATCGGACGGGTCGTCGGCGAGGAGACCGCAGATCACCTCCGCGACGGTGCCGGTGGTCCAGATACCGGGGACGGCCGCGGCCAGTTCGGTGGCGCGCGGGGAGTCGGCGCGATACCAGCGGCCACGCTCCCACCAGTAGCAGAAGGTCAGCAGGCCGCCGCTGGCGCGAGAGTTCAAGACCGAGTTGGCAACCCACCGCGGTGCGCCCGCGTACAAGTTCGGCAGCGCGAACCGGCCGTTGTAGGCGGCATCGAGCTCCGGGGCATTCCAGACACCGCCCGAGAGCACCGCGCGACCGCCCGGCAGGGCATACAGCGAGGAGCCGGAGCGGCGCGAGCCCTCGAACCAGCCGAAGGACGGCAGGACCCGCGGGCCCCAGTCCGAGCGAATGGCGACGAAGGCCGCCGCGAGCGCGGACCAACGTGCCCACAGCAGGTCGAAATTCGGGAAGTCGTTCTCGGAAACCGTTGGCAGCAGCCCGGATTCACGGTCCGCGCGGGCGGCGAGGGCGGCCTGCTGCGGGGTGCGGCCCTGCCGATTGCCATGGTGCACATAGGCGGCCAGCCAGGTCGGCAGGCTCGCGCGCGGATGCGCCTCCAGATCGGCCAGATACTCCTGGGGTGCGAAGAGCTGGTCGTCCGGGAACGGGTCGTCACCGTAGTCGTGATCGACCTCCAGCTCACCGGCGGCGGTCACCGTCATTTCGAAACGCCACCAGGGGCCGTCGCCGAGTTCGGCCGATACCGCGCGATGCGTGGCTACCAGATTCAGCACCTCTTGCGAGGGCAGGATCCGGACCTGGCGCTGCTGATCATCGGCGTAGGTGACGCGGGACAGCTGGCCGGTCACCGTCAGCGCGAAGGCCGCGTGCACGCGATCCCAGCCGTCGGGGCCCAGCGCCATCAACTCCTGGGCTATGCGGTGCGCCACCGCCCTGGCCTGATCGGCGACATCCATGGTGCCGGGGGTATCGGCCGGGCCGGGAGTCAGGTTGAAGCCGACATCGGGGGCGGATTCCATTGCCGCATAGGCGAATTCGGCGGAATCGCCGGAACCCGCTGCCGCACCGGCGGATTCACGGTTCGGGTCATCGGTGCCGAGTACCGGGGCGAGCAGGTCCAGCTCCGGATCACGGTCCGGCGCTGCGTCTTCGGCCTGAGCGGTGTCGTGATTGCTGGTCACGCGTAAATCGTCTCCTCGACGGTCACATTCGAAACGGCGGCGCACCGACCACGATCGAGCACGGCGGAACGGCTACTCGTCCTCGGCGAGCAGGCGGTCCATCTCGGCGCGCCGCGCGGCGGCGTTGGTGCCGTCCAACTGACCGCCGAAGGTCTTGCGGGCCTGCGCTATCAGCTCCTGCGACGCATTCGGAAAGGCGGCTCCGACCGCTCGCAGCGCCTGCACGGTCTGCAGATCGAGTCCGGTCTCGGTGCGCAGGCCGCGGCCGGACAGCACCTGCTCCAGCATGGTGTCGAAGCTGCGCCGCAACTGCTCGTCGCTCGGGTGGCCGCCGTAGCGCACGTCCGTCCTCCTCGTTCGTGGAATCAACCCTCAGCATCGCATATTCGAGCCGACCGGGCGGTTGCCGGAACCGGACGAACAGGCAAATTCGCAATCGGTCGCTCACCCGAAAATCCCCATCCGGCGAACCGGATCACCCAGTACATCGCGAATCAGCAGACCCAGATCCGCGTCCGCGCCCACCGGGCGATAACGCAGCTCACACTGCGCATGCCCACCCGCGGAGACCGTGAAACGGGTGAAACCCTGGGTGGTGCGCTCCCATATGGCCTCCGCACCCAACTGGTCGATCTCGATCGCCTGCTCCCCCACCCGCAGCACCAGACCCTGCGGGGCGCGGTAGAACACCACCTGGATGCCATCCATATCGCCGTACACACCCGCGAGCGCACCCGTCGCGACCGGGGCCGACTGCAGCAGACCCGTCGCCGGATCGAACGTGGCGAACTCACCGTACCCGGAATGCGAACGGAGATAGATCATCCCGTTCTTCGCCGGACCGCCACCCGCGCGCGGGAAGCGGCGATCACCACGGCCGCCATTGCCCTTCGCGCCATTGCTCGCGGCCGCACTGCCCGGCGGCATCGCGGGCGCGCCGCCCATCGGGCTGCCCGAACCATTCGCCGCCGCAGCACCATTCGCGGTGGGGTCGCCCGACATCCCGCCGCGCGGGGCATCGGAATCCTCGGGCCAGCCGCTGTTCGGGGCGAATCCGCCCGGTGATCCGGGACCACCCGGCATCGGAGTCAAAGCCGGGGTGCCGGAACCCGGACCACCCGGGTTCGCGCGTTCGCCGAGGGACTCCAGCAGGCGGTTCACGGCCTCCGCCGGATCGTAGGCCTGCGGTAAGCCATTCGACGGAGCCGACTGGGCAGGCGCGTGCGAACCTGGCGTCGAGTGCGACGGCATCGACTGTGACGGCACGGTCGAACCCGGCGAATCGTACGACGGCATCGGCTGAGACGAACCCGGCCGGCCATACGACGGCGTCGAAGCACTCGGCAAGCTCGATCCCGGCATGGGTACGCCCGGCGGCCACGAATCAGTCGGCGGCCAAGGGCATTCCGGCGGCCAACCCGCGGGCGGATTCGGCATGGTCGGCGGCCAAGCCATTCCCGGCGGCCAGCCCTCCGGCGGCGTCGGAACATTCGGCGGCAGTGGCGATTCCGGCAATGGTGGCATCGACGGCTGCGGCATCTCCGGCATATGCGGCATCGACGGCCCACCAGGTCCGCCCGGCTGCGGCTGGGGATATGGCTGGGGTTGCGGCTGCGGTTGCGGCTCGGGTTGCGGCTGATCGTCCGCGGGCGGCGGAGTCCACGGGTGCGGCTCCCGCGACGGCTCCGGTGTGTAATCGGGCAGGTTGTAGTCCGGATCCTGATGTGGCACATGCGGCACATGCGACCGCACATGCGCCCAATTCAACTCGGACCGACGCCGCCCCGAATCTCCCGCATCCGGCGCATCCGGATCGGAGTCGCCGGGATCAGTGCCATCCGGTTCCGGACCGTCAGGATCGGTGCCTGTCGGTTCCGAACCATCAGGATCGAGCCCCGTCGGATCCGGACCATCAGGATCGGTGCCCGCCGGATCCCGACCATCAGAATCGGTGCCCGCCGGATCCGAACCATCAGGATCAGTAACAACCGGTTCCGGACCATCCGGATCAGTAACTACCGGATCCGAACCGTCAGGATCGGTGGCGATCGGATTCGAGCCGTCAGGATCGGTACTGGTCGGATTCGAGCTGTCAGGATCGGTGTAAGCCGGATCCGAACTGTCGGGAATCGAATTATCAGGAACCGAGCTATCCGGGTCCGAACCCTTCGGCTTCAAGACATTCGGGTCCGATGCGGCGAGGTTCGACGCGTCTCCGTCGTCGCCGGGGGCGTCATCGCCGCTGGCATCGTCACCGTGGGCGCTGTCGTCGCCGATATCGTCACCGCCGTGCCGGCCGCCTCTGCCGGATCCCGAGCCGGAGTCGTGACCCGAACCGGAAGCGTTCGGCTGCGTATCCTCGGCCGCGTCGGTGCCGTCGGTGTCGTTGGACGCGCTCGCGCCGTCCTTCTCGCCGGGGAGGGCGATTTCGTTCGCGCCGTTGACCTTATCGTCGGTCGTCGGCTCGGCGCGGTGGGGCGGAGCCTCTGATTCGGCGACCGGTGTCGGAGTGACCGGAGCGGGAGTGGCCGGGGTGACGGGGCGTGCGGGTAGGCCGGATTCGGGGTGGGCGGTGGGGATTTCGGAGGTTGCGGGGGCGGGCAGGTCGGGCAGGAAGCGGATGGCTCGGGCGCCGGTGAGGGTGCCTTGGATCAAGACCTGGGAGAAGCCGTCGTCGAGGTCGTAGATCGGCTTGAAGCGCCAGGCGGCGTCGGCGGGCGGGAGGCCGGTGCGCCATTCCAGGATGAGGCCGTCGTTACCGGCGAAGACGCCTGCGGTGGAACGGTTTCGGGACCAGGAGGTGGAGTCGCTCTGCTCGCCGAGGTGTGAGGTGTGGCCTTCGTAGTCCAGGTCCAGGGTGCCGCGCGGGGTCACCACTCCGGACAGGGCGGCGGTGTACGCGGGATTCACCGAACCGTCCGGCAGTAGCCTCGGCACACCCCGGTAGAGCGGTTCACCGCCTTCGGGCAGAGTGCCCTCGAACAGCATCGCACCATGCGAATCCGCCTCCGGCCCAACCGCTTCGGCGATGATTACCGGCTCCAGCACAACCGCTTCAGCGACCACCGGCGGCTTCGACACCGCCTCCGCAACCGGCTTCGACGGCACCCCTTCCTCCGCAATCGGCTGCTTCGGCGGCATCGCTTCCTCGGAAACCGGCGACTTCGGCTGCAGCACTGCCTCGGCGACGGGCGGCTTGGGCTCAACCGCTTCCTCCGCGACAGGCGACTTCGGCCGCGGCACTTCCTCGGCAACGAGCGACTTCGGCTGCGGCACTTCCTCGGCGATGGGTGGCTTCTGCTGCGCCGGCGACTCGGGGGCCGGGGGCTGACGCAGCACTGTCTGCTCGACCACCGGGGGGTTGTGGGGTGGCGGTGGGGGT
>NZ_WJIC01000059.1 GCF_009649815.1 Nocardia sp. SYP-A9097 | reverse complement strand
AACCTTCTGGGCAACAGTGGATGTGGTAATTCCTGTTGCTACCAGGAGGTTCCGTTCCATCGGGCCACTTCCGGCAACCTCCCGCACGGTCTGTTCCCTAAACGATCAGAACCCGGACAGGCACTAACTTGTCCGTCGGTTCCAGCGTCTCGGCCACCCTTTTTCCTCCGCAGGCTCACCTGGCCCACGTCAGCACCCTTTCGAGTCCGGACACATAGTCCGGTATCCGGCCGGTTATCCACGACCGGCTGACGGAGGGGCCAGCCACACCTGGTCATGGTTTCCCGCTGCCTTTCGGCCACCGGCATTGGCTTCTCGGGCCATCCCAATCCCGCTCGGGGAGTTCAGCTTTCCTCACAGTCGGCCTACCGGACACCAGCTTCGATGCCCGGACCCCGTCGGGGTTACCACGTTCCACACGCGCGAGATACGACCGGGGAGGGTGCCTCCTCTATCCCGGGGACGACGGCGCTCTCCCGACCAGATGCCGTCCCCGGTCGGCGCCTGCCGCTTTCCAACGGCCAGTCTCTTTCCCCTGCCAACCACTACCCATCGACAGGGTCCTCTTTACGAGACATCCACGGAGGTTCACGCGATTCACCCGTCCGACCTGCCCCTGACCCGTGACCCCCGGATGGAACGGGAGCCCTTCGGCTTTCCTCTGAGCTTCGCACCCTGCCGTTACCAGCAGCGCACGTCAGAGCGGGGCCGGGCATCGAGCACGAGCCCGAAACTCACACAGCCGAAACCGAATTCGGCCCTCCAATCTGCGAGTTCACTCGCATCGTGCAACCTCGTGTCGCAACGGCAATACAAGATGTTGAAGCATGGCTTCCGGGCAGCGGGAGAGGCAGACGCCCGGGTGTGTGACCTACTGGGCTCGCCATGTCAGGGGCAGTTTGGGTCCGAATCCTCGGCACCGCTCACCAGCATGAGACCTAGGCCGTGTTTTGAAAGTGGGTAGTGGAAAAGACTGTCCGCGTTGGTAAATGGGTGAGCTCTCCGGTAGAGGGTTGATCGACCAAGATCCAACTTCACACCGGAGACCTCGTGGCCAGCGTAGCGGTGACCGGGCGCGCGGACCTGACCGACGCCCAATGGGCGCGGCTGGTGCCGCTGCTGCCCCGCGGTAAGAAGGCGGGCCGCCCGCCCAAACGGACCAAACGCCAACTCCTCGACGGGATTCGGTGGCGCATCCGATGCGGGACACCGTGGCGGGATGTGCCCGACTGATACGGGCCGTGGCAGAGGATCTATGGGCTGTTCCGCCGCTGGCAGCGCGCCGGGTTGTGGGCGTTCCTGTTCAAAGCGGTGCAGGCGTTCGCCGACGCCGAAGGCCGTATCACCTGGGATATCAGTGTCGATTCCACCATCGCCCGCGCGCATCAGCACGCTGCCGGTGCGCGCCGCGACGGCCACCAGCAGGCCGAACCGCCGGGCGGAGTGCAGGACGAGCCCGACGATCATGCTCTGGGGCGTTCGCGTGGTGGCTGGACCACCAAGATTCATCTGGCCTGCGAGCAGGCCCGCAAGACACTGTCGCTGGTGCTCACCGCCGGCCAGCGCGGCGACAGTCCACAGTTCACCGCCGTGCTCGACGGCATCGCCGTGCCCCGGCTCGGCCCCGGGCGGGCACGCACCCGCCCGGACACCGTGCGTGCCGACTAGGCATACAGTTCCGCCGCCAACCGCGCTCACCTGCGTAAACGCGGAATCAAAGCGACGATACCGATCAAGAAGGACCAAGCAGCCCACCGGAAGAACAAAGGTTCGGCCGGTGGCCGTCCGCACGCATTCGATGCCGAGGACTACAAGTTGCGCCATGCGGTGGAGTGCGGGATCAACCTGCTCAAGCAGAAACGTGCTGTGGCAACCAGATACGAAAAACTCGCGGTCCGCTACCTGGCCACCGTCCGCATCGCCGCCATCGACTACTGGCTATGACCAGTGTGGGCGGGCGAACGCCCACACCCACTTTCAAAACACGGCCTAGCAGCGCACGCCGGGTTCGGGAGGCGGCTCGGAGAAACCACCGGTGGCAACACCGGCACGGCGCTCCGAGTCGACCTCACTTCAGAACTGGCCGCTTGTAAGCGGGTCGAATCGGCGGTCATCTGGAAGATGTGCGCGGCAGCGCTGCCCATGCCGCTGGGTGTTGAGAATTGATCTTGGGCTCAACACCGGCGCGCCTCGGGGATCAGTTGCACTGCTACCGCAGCCACGGTCAGTAGTCGTTCCGGGGTCGGCCACGGGAGATGCTCATACGGTTGCCATTTCGTGATTCCAGCGCGCTCGGGCATGTGCGATTGCCGTCCGGCATCCCGCTGCGGGGCGTACTCTCGAAGAGTTCGCAGATCAACCATGGACGTCAGCAGTGGTTCGTCCAAATCTTTAGTGGCACAACGATTTATCGCCCGCACATTGCCTCAAGAGAGCAGGTGTAGCGCATGGCCACCGAAAGTTCCCAGACAGAGGTTGCAGAGTCCACCGACGGGAAGCGTGAAGCCCACATCGAGGCGCTGATTCGCGAGGGTGTTCCGCGGGAGGAGGTGGAGCCGGTATACGCGGTCAGCGACGCGGAAGCGCGACAGATAGCGTCTGAGGAGCTGGCGGAAGCGCGGCGTCTGGAGGATGAGCTGATCGCCGAGCTGCCGGCGGCGGATCAGGAGGAGTTCCGGCAGGTCCAGCGCGAGTTGGGTGCCCTGGGGTATGAAGTTCACGCGGTGGCGAAGTGGTGGGGGTTCGAGGTCCACCTGAACGCGGAAGCCGCCAAGCTGGCCGCCGACATCACCGAGTACATCGGCAAGATGGTGGCACTGATCCCGGCAGTGGCACCATTCAAGCCTTTGATCAAGGCTTACTGCAAGATCAAGGCCGCGTGGATCAAGGCGGTCGGGGAGAGTTACGGCTGCAAGCTGGTCTCGCCGTGGATCGCTCCCGGCATGCTCATCCCGATCTCCCTGGCGCCCAGGGCCGACACCAGCCTGTGGTGGACGGTGTTCGAGGAGGGCCAAGGGTGGAGTGAGGACACGCGGTTCCCGATGCATGCCAGCGAATCCAACCCAGCGCTGGCCGCATTGGGTGGTGAACTGTATTGCGTCCATCGCGGCGGCGGTTCCGATGTGAACCTTTGGCAGGCCGTCTACAACCCCGACACAGGGTGGGGTACCGACACCCCCTTCACACGCCACGCCAGCGATCAAGGTCCCGCGTTGGCGGCATTCAACAACGGGCTCTACCTTCTCCACAAAGGCAACGCCGGTGATGTGAACCTGTGGATGACGAGAAAACCGGGCCCCAACGCCGCTTGGACGCCGGACGAGCGGTTGCCCAGGAACGCCACCAGTGTGGGTCCGGCGTTGGCGGTCTTCGGTGACCGGTTGTACTGCGTTCACCGCGGATCGGGCAATGACGCCAACCTGTGGTGGACCTCCATCGACCGCAACAGTGGCGCTTGGCCCGGTGACACGGCAATCCCAGGAGTAGCGACCGATGCCAACCCGGCGTTGGCGGTGTTCCAGGGCAAGCTGTATTGCGTCCACAAGGGCAACGGGAGCGACAAGAGCCTGTGGTGGACCACCTTCGACGGCAGCAGATGGACCGCGGACCGGAAGTTCCCCAATCACGGCACCGCCGCGGGCCCGGCTCTGGCCGTGTTCAAGAACAAGTTGTACTGCGTGCACCGGGGAAACTATGACCAGAGCCTGTGGTGGACCTGCTTCGATGGCAACAGCTGGACCCCGGACAGGGAACTCAGTCGCCATGCCAGCAACGCAGGCCCGGCCCTGATCGTGTACCGCGACAAGAACAGTGACCGCGAACAGCTGTTGTGCGTGCACCGCGGCTTCGGTAACAAGAGCTCCACCGATGGCCACGCAGCCGCAACCCCGGAGTCGTCCGCCACGTAGAAGCCGGCGCAGGTTGAGCAGGGGAATCTCGGACGATCATGCGGCTCGCCAGGTCGAGGGGACCCGGTGAGCCGCATGTGGTGAGGTTCCGGTAGTAATCGCCCACTGTGTCGAGAATCGTGTCGAGAAACGCGTGGGAAGCCGCGATTGTCCGACAACTTGCATTGACCGATTTCGGACGGATACCGCCCGCTGCGACACACGGTAATCGGCAGAAGCGGATGTTCGGTCAACACGGACGCCGACGTCCACCAGATCGGACAACGGGATATCTCTTGCTGCAATGGCGGGACGAAGAGCTCGAGGTGGTCAACCCCAGACAGGTTGTCCGAGGTGCGTTTTGGTGGACAACACTTCGCAGCCCATGCGGTGGATCGCGTCGAGCAAAGCCACCCGAACCTGTTGTTCGTCGTCGGGCGGGAATGCGATGCGGATCTGATGGCCGTAGGCCGTCTCGTAGGTGAGGTTCCAACCAAGCTCTGTGGCAGCGAAGTGGTCCTGGCGTTGATCTCCTTGTGCCCAGCCGCCTCGGTTGGCGGTCGGGGACAACGCCTTACGCAAGATCTGCAGGCGCTCGGGGTAGCTGCGGTGGCCGTCGGTCAGCTTGATGTAGACATGTCGGAGTTCGCGATTGGGCTCGAACCATGGCGCTGCGGTGTTGTTGTAGGCAGGGAAGACGGTGGTGTCGACCAGACCGCTCAGCCAGCCGTGGAGGAATGCGGCCGCGCCGGTGTCGTGGGCGTGGTAGTCGCACGCGCGCGGGTTCCAAGCCACCACAGTCCAGGTATCCGGCTCCCCGTCGGTCACCCAGCACAGCCGGTCACCGTTGTCGGTTGCGGCCCACTCCAGCAGTCCGCCGGGCTCCGGATAGTAAGGATAGGGGCATTGTTCCGGGTTCTCCTCACGGAACGGGCGCTCGCTGTCCAGGAGCTTCTGTGCGGATTGGACCAGGAAATTACGAGGGCCGAAGGGCGTCAGCGGCGTAATGAAGTCCACGAACTTGCCCACGCCGTAGAACTCGACGAGCGACTTGAAATCCATGGGAAGTTCCAGACCGAGGGCGGCCTCGATCTGCCCCCAGTCACCGAACGCGTGGATGGGATTCGCGGGTGGTGGCACCAAGCGAACCAAGTCGTCGATCGTCATGCGACAAAGGCTATCGAGCGCCCGGGCGACAACCTTGCCCAACCAATGACAGGCATGGGGATCGAGTGGCTTGTCGATGATCGCGGATACCGGCTCGAGGTGCGGTGGCTTGATCCATATCCCCACTGCCCGCGGTTCCGGCGACGAGATACGGCTTCGGCGCGATGGTCCAGTCACCAGGTAGGCCAGGAGATCTGGACGAGTGCCCAACGCGCGGGTCGCGGCATGAGGGTGCGCGCGGACTAGGCCCGATGGGTGCTGTCAAAGCTGTAGTTCGTCGAGGACAGGGTTGGCCGCGAGCTGCGGATACTCCTCGCAGAGTTCGGTCAATACGGCGTCCCGAAAGGCCACCCATGCGTCCCTGAGTTCGGAGATGTCGCAGACCGCCTCGGCAACCTCCTCGACCGTGCAGTACGCGCACGAGATCCGGACCTTGCCGGCCTCGGGCGTGAACACGATCAGGTCGTCATTCTCAGTGAACCCAAGCCTGAAACACTCGCCCCGTTCCATGTAGGCAGGCACCGCCTGTATCGACCAGAGAAAGTCGAGGACTGGTGTCCATGACCACGGTGGGGCCAGCTCTACCCCGTCGACTGTGAACGAAAGGTCCGACAGGAAGTAGTACCAGCGCAGATCAACTTGGCTCACGGTCGCAAGGTCGACCCCCTCCTGGTATTCCCGGCCATGCTCCACGTATATGCCGGACCGGAGATACTGGAACTTCACCATCAAATCGCCAGTCGTTGAACTTCATGCTTCATCCGAGAAGGGTCCCAGAGCAGACATCAAGAGGCGACCTAGATTTCATAGAATTCCTGGCCGGTTCGAACCGCACTAACCTCAATACCAGTGACTTAAGTGGATGAGCTGATAACCTTGCCGTTCGGGAGGTGTCTGGATGCCACGACCTGGTCAGGTCACGCCGGAGACGGACGAGCGGTTGTCGGATCGGATCGCTATCGGGTTGCTGACGCGTACGTTTCCGCCGGAGCTGGTGGATCGGGTGGTGGCCGAGTGCGGGCGTGAGGGGCAACGTAACCGGTTGTTGCCGCCGCGGGTGGTGGTGTATTTCGTGCTGGCGATGTGCCTGTTCTCCGGTCAGGGGTACGAAGAGGTCGCACGGTTGTTGACCCAGGGGCTCGGGTGGGCGAAACGCTGGCAGGGTTCGTGGCAGGTGCCCACCACGGCGGCCATCTCGCGGGCGCGGGTCAAGTTGGGGCCCAAGCCATTACAGATGTTGTTCGCCGAGGTCGCGCGGCCGATGGCGACCGAGGCGACCCGGGGCGCGTGGTACGGGCGGTGGCGACTGGTCGCGATCGACGGCACGGTCTTCGACGTGCCCGACAGCGCGGCGAACGCGGCGTGGTTCGGGCGGCCCAAGACTCATCGCACGCAGCGGTGCGCGTATCCGCAGGTGCGGATGGTGGCGTTGGCCGAGTGTGGTAGCCCCGCGATCACCGCGGCGGTGCTGGGACCGTTGTCCTCGTCCGAACCCGCCCTGGCCCGCGACCTGTTCGGTCATCTCGGTCCGGGAGATCTGTTGCTGGCGGATCGCGGTTTCACCGGTGTAGAACTGTGGCGGGCCGCCTGCGCGGGAGGGGCGGATCTGTTGTGGCGCATACGATCCCATCATGTCCTGCCCGTTCGCGCGGAACTGTCGGACGGCTCGTATCTGTCGGAGATCGTTGTCGCGGCCGACCACCGCAAACGTGCGGACCCGACCACCGTGCGGGTCATCGAGTACACCCTGCACGGCCCTGGTTTCCCGGCACAGGACGCCCCCTACCGGCTGATCACCACGATCTTGGACCCAACCGCCGCGCCCGCCAGCGACCTGGCCGCCCTCTACCATGAACGATGGGAGATCGAGACCGCACTCGATGAGCTCAAGACCCATCAACGCGGACCCGCTCAGGTCCTGAGGTCCCGCTCACCCGAGGGCGTCGAACAGGAGATCTGGGGCCATCTACTGGTGCACTATGCCGTCCGCACCCTCATGCACGAAACCGCCGACGCCGCCGAAATCGACTCCGACCGGCTATCTTTCACCCGCAGCATCCGCCTCGCCCGCCGACAGGTGATGGCGCAGGCGGCCTTTTCCCCCTGACCACCTCGCCGACGCCCTGATCGAGGGACTGCGGGAAATCGCCCGCCACCTGCTCCCTGTCCGATCCGGACGCAGCAATCCCCGCGTCGTCAAACGCAAAATGTCCGGCTTCAAGGTGAAAGGTGACGAGCACCGCGACCAACCCCGAAAGCATTGCAGCCCAACCGAAGCCGTGGCCATCGCCCCACACTGGCGCACCGAACCCATCAGCCCGAAGGCCAAGCGATCACCGACGACAGTCACACCTTAAGTCACTGGTATTGAGGTTAGTCGGCGCCTGTTGTGATGGTTTATCCGGGGGCAGAGAAGTGGACTGGGCGAGAACATATTTCACAAACCGGACGCGTGCCATTCTCGCGAATCATGTTCGGAGCCATGGCGGATCCCCTGACTGCGGAGCCGTAACCGGAGGCTCCTAACATCTTTGGAGGCCGCGTGCGGATGGGGCGGTTGCGGATACCTGTGCACACAAGAGTGCAGGGCCGGTGACAGGGGAGCGCCGTTGTACTTGTCGTGCGTACGTGCTGAGAACTTCCGTATCTTCGGGCCGGGCCGAGGAGATGACGGTGACGAAGACGGCCGCCTGGAGTTGGAGCTCGACCGGGGTACAAACGTCCTGGTCGGCGAGAACGACAGCGGAAAGTCCGCGATTATCGATGCGATTCGTATCTGCCTGCTCACCACCGCCGCGGACTATTACCGGGTCACCCGGGACGACTTTCACGTCGGTTCCAATGGTAGAGCGAAAGCCTTCACCATCACCTGCGGCTTCTCGGACCTCACCGTGGAGGAACAGGCCACGTTTCTTGAGCTCGTCACGACCGACCGCGAGGGTACTGCCAGCCTGTTTGTCACCGTCCATGCCGAAGCGATGGACCCGCTTCGCCCACAGCGCATCTCGGTCACTACTCGGACTGGACCGGACGGTAGTGGTCCGGCACTGGACGGCGCGGCGCGCGAGCTACTCAAGGCGACCTACCTACGTCCGCTGCGGGATGCGGAAGCCGAACTACGTTCAGGACGAGGATCGCGGCTATCGCAAATCCTGGCCAGCTACCCGGCCATGAGCGTCCAGGAAGTGGACGACTTCGATGAAAAGGCCGATTCCGCGAGCACTCTGGTAGGGATCCTGCATCGTGCTGAGTACCATCTGGCCCGAAACAAATCGGTGGCGGCGGCGCTCGATGACATCAATGGTGACTATTTGAGCAAATTCGCAATCGGTTCGGATAGTTTGCGGGGTCAGATCACGGTATCTGGGGATGCCACTCTGGCGCGAGCGCTCGAGAGGCTGGAGCTGGCGTTATCTCCGGAAACCGGTGAGTGGACGCGGCGAGGACTGGGATACAGCAATGCTCTGTTCATGGCCGCCGAGCTGCTGTTGCTCGGCAATAGCGATATCGCCCCCCTGCTTCTGATCGAGGAGCCCGAAGCACATCTGCACCCGCAACTGCAGGCCCGGATCATGGATCTCTTGCAAGAACGCGCCCAGACCGACAAGGGCGGAAAGCGGCCTACCGCTCCGGTGCAGGTTCTCTTGACCACCCACAGCCCGAACCTGGCGTCTGCGATTGCAGTGAAGCACCTGACCCTCGTGGCCAAGGGCCGCACCTTCCGGCTCGCCCCGGGCCTGACCTACCTGGACGGCGGCGATTACGAGTTCCTGACCCGCTTCCTCGATGTCACCAAGGCGGCTTTGTTCTTCGCCCGTGCCGTCGCGATCGTGGAGGGTGACGCTGAGGCGATTCTTCTACCTGCACTGGCCGCAGCGACCGGGCCCACCTTCAACGCAAGCGGGGTTACCGTCGTAAACGTTGGCACAGTGGGCTTGTTCCGCTACAGCCGCATTTTCCAACGCGACGGCGAGCAGATCCCGGTGGCGGTCGCGTGTATCCGTGATCGTGACCTGGTGCCGGCTGGGACACCCGCCGACATGCGGGGCAAGCTGAAATGCGCGCAGGAGATGAAGCCGGACGAGATCACCCGACATCTCAAGAAGTTGACTGCCCGCGACAGCGGCAACGTCCGAACCTTCGTCTCCGACCACTGGACCCTCGAATACGACCTTGCCGCCTCATCCTGGGAAATGGCGACACTGATGCATCAGGCGGTGCAGGCAGCCATCGCGTCGAAGTCGGCGTGGCCCGACGCGGGCACCCTCGCAGAGTCCGATACAACAGCGGCCAAACAAGTCACCCAGTGGCGTGACGACGGAAAACCGTTGGAGACCACTGCCATCGACATCTACAGGCCGCTGCGCATGGAGCAAGCGAGTAAGCCGATCGCCGCGCAACACGCCGCACGTCTCCTTGGGAAAGCACCGATCACGGAGAAGCAGCTACCGAAATACCTGGTTGACGCCTTTGCCTACCTGCGCGCGGGGGCGACACGTTGACCACCCTGTACCGCACCGATGATTTCACCCGCCAACGAATTCACGCGCGTGCCTCTGAATTAGGAATGCAGCTCTCCGACCAGGAGCAATGGGAGTTCCTGCAGAGGATCGACACGTTGGACTTGCAAGCTGCACCGGGCTCAGGAAAGACGAGCCTGGTCGGTCTCAAACTTCTGATACTCGCCGAGCATTGGGCGAGTACGACTCGCGGCGTCTGCGTGCTCTCGCACACCAATACCGCCAAGGACGAGATCGTCGCCCAGGTCAGCGACTCCCCCTACGGTGCTCGGTTGCAGCGCTATCCCCATTTCATCGGCACGATCCAGTCGTTCACCAGCACGTTCCTCGCGTTGCCGCACCTGCGCGGGATGCGCAGGCAGATCCAGATCGTTGATAACGATGCATACGCGGACCAGGCCAAACGCACCCTGGCAAGCGATCAACGCTTCAGTACCTTGAAGGCGCAGCTCGGCCGACTGCACAACGGTGACGACTTGGTCGCCGACGCCGAGTTCAGTTTCGAGTCAGGGCAACTCACGATCCGGTCCTCGCGGAAGCTACCCTTCGGACTCGAAACCAAGAGCGGAGAGCAATTCACGAAACTGAAGAATCATTTGGCCAGACAGGGCATATTCCGCTACGCGGATATGTTTGCGCTAGCCGAACTGCATCTTTTCCGGCGGCCGACCTTGGGCCGTGCAGTCGCACACCGCTTCCCCTTCGTCCTGATCGATGAAATGCAGGACACGAGCGCGCAACAGCAGAAACTGCTGGACCAGGTTTTCGGCGATCCTTCGACCGTCGTGCAACGCGTCGGTGACGTCAACCAGCAGATCTTCGCCGAGGGCACTACTATCCCATCCTCCTTCCCGCGCTCGGACTCCCTCGAACTACCCGTCAGCCGCCGATTCGGCAGCACCATCGCCGAACTCGCCAGCTCGCTCACCGTCCATCGCTCCCAACACATCCGCGGCGTGGGCCCCGCCGGAACGATCGCTGTCCTGCTCTACGACGAAACCTCCGTGACCCATGTCATTCCGGCCTTCGAACGGATCGCAGCGGAGGTCATTCCGCACCCGCTGCTGCAGGAGTGCCCCCCGCGAGTCCTTGCCTCACGGCTGCGACCGGGTACATCGAAGGCTTTCCCACAGTCCCTTGCCTGCTACGCACCGGGATTCGCCGCGAATATCCCAGGAGATCAACGAGCCTCATTACTCATCACCGCACGGGTGGCGCGGGCGCAATGGCGATCTGGAGCAAGCCGCACTGCGGTCGACCTGTTGTGGGAGGCAGTGAGAGCGGCCACCAAGTCCGCTACGAATGAAGCGTTACCAACACTGCGTTCGCTGAGCCGAGAAACCAAGACTCCAGGTGCCCGCATCAGGGCCCTGCTCCTGGACATCCTGACCGACCCGAACGACGACGAAATCAGCTGGGACGGTCTGATGAATCGCTTGACCGGTTTGCTTGCCGAGCTCTCGAAAGCTGGTCCAGTTCGCCTCACGTTAGGTGAAGTTGCGCACTACGTTGCGCCGTCCGTAAGCAGCTCTATGGCTGTTGTGGGTGAGCGGGGCGACGCCGCGGTGGAGACAGTGCGTAGTGATCTGGGGTCCATCCACAGTGCCAAAGGCGAAACTCATACCGCGACCTTGATTCTGGAATGCTTGAACCGGAGCGGAAAGAACCACGACGTTCACGAGGTGCTGAGGTTGCTCGCAACAAACGGGGACCTCGAAAGCGCGACATCTACTGTCCGGGAAATCGCTCAATTGGTATTCGTCGGAGCAACGCGACCCACCCAGCTACTTGCGTTCGCTGTCCACCGGGATCGAGGCTCGCCATACCTGGACTTCTTCGCCTCCAACGACTGGCTAGTCCATGATCTCGCCTTGCAAAGTGACTCTGCGGGAGCCGGCACAGTTAAGAACGATTGGAGGGACTGAGGGGCCCGAAGGATTCCGGACATGGGCCCAAAGTAGAATTTGGGTAATTGAACAGAGTTGATTGTGGCGCAAAAGAAGTCGCGGGTTTTGACCCCAATGCCGCTTACTTAAGCCGCAGTCGGTCACCTGCAGCGTGTATTGCAATTTATCGCCTGTCGGATTTGAAAATACCTACAGTATTGCATATTTCGTGCACACCCCTGAATCTCAACCATTCGGAGGACGTCGCCTTCTGAAGGCCGTGCGGGATGGACTCGAAAACTCTTAGCATAGCGTCATTTTCGTGAATCCATCCGTGAAGTATGCGACGATGTCCGCGTGATTTCGGATGGCGTCGGGAAGCTGACCGACCATGTTTCCCTTGGGGCACTGCCACCGGAACCGCGACGACATCACAGCCGCCTTCGCGCATGTCGCGAGCATGGTCCGATGAGCGGCTTGCAACCGGGCGCTACTGGCGAATCACGGCATCCCGGCAGCCTCGATGACGCGCACGAGGAGGAGGCTCCGGACGAACGTCCCAGCTATCTGGAGAAGTCCGCTGATTCCGCTGGCATGGGTAAAGCGGCCGAGTACCTGGTCACGGCAATCTGCATCCTGGCCACCCGCGGCCAGCTGAATATCTCCACCTCGATCGTCGACGACGAAGGCGTCGACCTGGTGTTCCACCTCGGCGACTACACCGCCACGCTGGCGGTACAGGTCAAGGCGCGTATGTCGGACGGATCGGTGGCTGCCCGCGGCAGGCTCCAGGCGCAGATCCGTCAGGCAACGTTCCGGCCCAGGGACGATCTGGATCTGCTGTTTCATCCTGGTGGATATCGAGCATGGCACGCTCAGCGCAGCTTGGCTGGTGCCAAGCCGGGATTTCGACCGACTGAAGGGAACACCGACCACCCGAGGCACACTGCGGTTCTCCGCATCGGCCACTACGGGCAGCCAGGATAAATGGTCGAGCTATCGGCTGACGGCGGCTGAACTGCCGAGGCGGATCATTGACCGGGTAAGTCTGTTGAATTTGCGATGAGAGGGATATTAAGTGATTCACGAGAGCGGTCGCCAGTCAACGGGCGATCGACGCTGGGAGCAATGGGTTAATGAGGAATATCGAGGCGGCGCTGCATCTGAATTTTCCTTTTCTATAGATAGTGTAACGGTTGGCGATGAGGCAATCAGGCTACCGAAGGCGGGGGTGATTGCCGTCGTCGGTTCTAATAATGTCGGTAAATCGACGTTACTTCGTCAAATCAGGGAGCGACTTGGATGGCCTGACACTATCCCCAGGCCAGTTATGCCTCCAATCTTGGGGGAAATGGAATTGAACAGACGCTCGTCGGTAAATGACTTGCTTGCCTGGCTGGCATCAACTAGTAGTTTTAAAACAACCGATAATCCTAGCGGAGTATTTGCTCGACCCGGATCAAGCGATCTGGCTCCCATCTCTGCCATCCGACTGTGGGGTGGCCAGGCTGGTGTAGACCGGATAGGTGACCTCAGTTTGTTTCTGTCCAGCTACGCCAATGTTAGGGATCGCCTGAGTTGGGTTGACCCGGTAGGCAGGCGTAATAAGATCCGCGACCCTCCCTCAAACCCAATGCACATCTATGAGCAGAACGAACAGCTATTATCGGAGTTAAACGCCGCTGCAGAGCTTATCTTCAAGGTGCCATTGACGCTGGATCGACTCGGCGGCACGATAGAATTTCTAGTTGGACGCCCAAGTATCCCAGCTCCACCACTCGACCGTGTGACCGACGAATATGTGAGCGAGCTTGAAAAACTGGACTCGTTGCGTACGCAAGGCGATGGTATGCAGAGCGTACTCGGCCTGCTGATTCCTCTTATAGCGTCGACGCATAAGGTCGTCTTGATTGACGAGCCAGAGGCTTTTTTGCATCCACCCCAAGCCAGGGTGTTGGGGGCCATGCTCGCGAGGATAGCGAAAGATCGTGGTATGCAAGTGTTCCTTGCTACCCATGATCGAAATATGATTGTTGGTGTGCTTGATGTCGAAGACGTTGCCGTATCGGTGCTCCGTCTTGCTCGCGACGGCAACGACACTTCTGTAAGGCAGCTTGAACCTGATCGCTTACGAAAAGCCTGGGAAGATCCGGCTCTGCGATATACGCATATCCTCGACGGTCTCTTTCATCAGCTCGTTGTCCTCGCGGAAGACGAACGAGACTGCACCTTCTATGCCGCTGCTATCGACGAGCTAAATGCGCGTAAGACGATTGACATTCAGCCGAGCAACATATTGTTCATGGCTACGAGTGGTAAACACAATCTGGCACGGATAGCGGTGATGCTCCGAGAAGTGGGGGTGAAGGTTTTAGTTTGCCCTGACCTAGATATTCTGGATAATGAGCAAACCATGAAAAAGTTGGTGGAGTCCCTTGGTGCTGACTGGTCCAGGCTGGAAGCGGACTATAGGATCGCAACCAATCCTTTTAAGACTCTCCGGGTGCAGCGAACAAACGATGACGTACGGAAAGTCATAGATGGCGTCTTGAACGAGGATCCGACCGAAATCTACGATACAGCGACTAAAAAGAAGGTTACGGCCGCCCTCTCCGTAGAGGATCCCTGGGGTAACCTAAAGAAATTCGGCAGTGTATCCTTCAAAGGCACTGCGGCTGCCGCCGCCGAACGCCTTCTCGCCGACCTTGACGGCATCGGATTGGTCGCGCTACGCCTCGGTGTTCTTGAGAACTTCTACCCCCAACTCGCAAAGGGCGCTGGATGGCTTCCAGGGGCGCTTGCTGCGGGTAGTCACCGTTCCGGCGAAGCCCAGCAACACGCTGAACGCATCATAAGAGCTGGCGGCGGGCACGTAGTTCGTTGATCCTGTAGTGCTATGCGTATATCAAATCTTTATCGCGACCAGAAGACGTCGATAACCTACTTTCTGGCCGGACGTATGGTGACACCGCGATCTAGCACGACAGTGGTATTTTGTTGCGCTGCAATCGTTTCTGTTGATATCGGATACTTCTCGCATGGGCTTGGTGGCGGCGGCGCCAGTGGACGGCGGCGAGCGCGCGGGTGAGAACGCGGGCGGGGTGGAGCACTATCGCCAGGAGACGGCGGATCTCGGCGACTGTGATTCGGCCCAGCCCGCGTGGGCTTTTGGGTCTGTGGCGGCGGTGACGGCGAGGAAGGCGTGGGCGAGCATGGCGAGTGTGATGTGCCGGTACCACGGGTCCCATTTGCGGACCTGGTAGTGGTCCAGGCCGCACTGGTCCTTGCTGGCCTGGAAACACTCTTCGATCGCCCACCTGGCGCCGGCGACGGTGACGATCTGCTCGCGGGTGACGGTGTCGGGGTGGAAGCACAGGTAGTAGGCGATATCGGTGGGGTCGTCGAGGGATCGGCGGGCGAGGAGGGTACGCACGAAACCTGCCGGGAGGTCGCCGAAAGTCGGCAGGGTGGCCCAGGCGAAGTCGTACTCGCGTTCACCGCGCACCCCGGGACCGGTCGAGAGTTGGTGCCACGCCTGGGCGGGTGCCCGGCCGATGAGGGTGTCGACTCGGCGGCGGCCGTCGAGGTCGGCCACGGCCTGTTTGACCGGGACCTCGACGACATAGGGCATGCGGTGGCCTTCGAGGAAGGCACGGAATGTGCCGTCACGGCCGTAGGCGGAATCGGCGGCCACCCAGCCGGCCACCACGCCAGCGGCCAACGCGCGGTCGATCAGCGCTTCAGCCAACCGCGGTTTGGTTAAAAGACCTTCACCACAACGTGTTTCGGGGATTCCGGCCTCGGCGCAACGCTCCCGGTCGGAGATCCATGATTCGGGCAGATACAACTCACGATCGATCAACGCCCGCCCTCTCTGACTGGCGTAGGCCAGGAACACTCCCAGCTGCGAGTTCTCCACACGGCCTGCTGTCCCGGAGTACTGTCGTTGCACCCCAACCGATTTCGTGCCCTTCTTCAAGAATCCCGTCTCATCGACGACGAGGACACCATCGGGTCCGGCCAGCGCCTCGGCGACATAAGAGCGCAAGCGGTCACGCAGTTCGTCGGCGTCCCAGCGAGACCTGTTCAGGAAATGCTGCAACCCATCTGGCTCCACCACGCCAGCGGCGTCGGCCAACTGCCAGGAGTTCTTCCGCTCCACCGGCGCCAGCAACCCTGTCAGATACGACCGCGCCCATCGCCGCGGCTCCACCCTCCCGAACACGTCAGCCACCCGGGCGAACACCTCGTCGAAACCAGCCCGCCACGCCGAAACATCCTCAGCGACAACATCATCCAGCATGCAACCCCAAATACGCCACAATCAGACACATTGCAGCGCAACGAAATACCACTGTCGTGCTAGGACCAATGCCGCGCAGTTAAGTTTTCTGCTTGGTTGTCAACCAGGCAGGATTTGCACGTTGATGCGGGTTTTGTAGGTGGCGCGGTCGATTTGGCCTTTGGCGCGGTGTTTGGAGATGGCGCGTTTGACCACGCGTGGGCTGGTGCGGTGGCGGCGGGCGGGCAGGAGGTCTGCCAGGACAGCCTGACCGATGGTGCCGACCAGGTCGATGACGGTGTCGGCGATGATGCTGGCGGCGCGGATGACCTGGTCTCGGGCTGCGTTCAAGGCGATGGTGAAGCTGCCGCGGTCGGCGGTCATGTCGGGGGTGGCCAGGGCGGTGTCGGCTATCGCGGTGCGTAGTGCCTGGTAGGTGGTCAGCAGCGCGTAGACCTCTTGTGTGATCCCGGAGGGGGTGCGGGCGCGTAGCACCCGGCCGCCGAGGATGCTGGATTTCAGTTCCAGATAGGAGGTTTCGATCTCCCATCGTTGGTGATAGATCTCGACCAGATCGGCTGCCGGGTAGCGGCGGTAGTCGCTCAGGGTGGTGATCAGTAGGTATTTCTCCGTGCGTGTGGGGCCGTCGGCGCAGGTCACCGTGATGGTGGCGGCGATGATTCGGGCGACGATACCGCCGACGGGTGCGAGCGAAGGATCCGTCGGGCAGGTGGCTCAGTGCGGGGTAGCGTCGATCGTCACGGCATCGGAACAACAGGTCGGCCTTGGTGGCGGCGACCTGGCCGATCAGGTCGGCGGCGGCGAAATTGCGGTCGGCCAGCAACAGCATTCCTTCCCTCATGCATCCCAGAAGGCTTGGGGCATAAGTTATTTCGCCGAGGCGGGTGGTCCCGAAGACCGCACCGCAGATCGTTCGGGTGCCACACGCGACCACGGTGAGCAGCCGCAGCATCGGGTATCCAGCCACGGCATGACCGCCACCGTGTCGGCCGTATACGGCCACGTTCGCCGGTGAGTCGGGCACGAACATCGTCGTGCCATCCACCGCGCATACCAGCAGGCCGCGCCAGCGTGCCGCACCCGCCTGCGGGCCGGCGACCAGCTCGAACAGCTCCCGCAATGGCGCGATACCGACCCGGCGCAACGCCTGCGAAATCGCCGAGGAACCCGGATCGGCCACCACCGCCGATCCCAACCCTGCGACCAGCCGCGCCCACACCTGCCGATAGCCCGACTCGGCGAACAAACCGGCTGCCAGCAGTAGGTACACCACCACCCGCGACGGCAACAGCCGCACCCTCGCCTGCACCGCCCCCGCCGATTCCAGTGCGGCATCGACCATTTCGAACGGCACGAGCTGTGTCAGCTCCCCCAGATGCCCCGGCGCGAACACCCCCGCCGCTACCTTCGGTGCACGTGTGATGACAGACTGAACAGACAGCGGAACTCCCGGTAAGCGGTTTGTCTTTGGCGGACAAAACCTCTCTACCAGTAGTTCCGCTGTTCCATTTCACGACATGACAAGTCCCACAACACGACTCGCTTGACAGGGCATCCTCAACCGCTAACTGCGCGGCATTGACGCTAGTACGCCAGCCGCACCCGCATCCGGTCATCGATGCAGAACCGATCTCGCTGTGCCGGAGGAACTTCCGCTTCCGGACCGAGTCCACCGCCAAACCGTCCGCTCGGCCACACCCAGCCTTTCCGCTGCCAGCCGGACGTGCCCGGTGGACAGGCAGCCCTGCTCCGACACCTAGAACAGCGGTTCGCCATCGGAGCTCGGCTTCGCCGCGCTGCCCCAGGGGTCGTCTCCGGCCCCGGATCCGAACGACCTGCGGCGGTTCTGACGGGCTTCCCACTCGGCTTGTTCTCCGGCTTCCTGCCGGGCCCTCACCTCGCGTGTCCTGGGCCGCAGCGAACCCTTCGGACTTCCCTGCTCGCCATCAGCTCTGCACCAACTTCATTCGGACAGTGCCATCCACATGCCAGCTAAACCTGGACAGTGCCAACTGCATCGGGAGTAGCTCTGCTGCAGTGACGGTTGATCAGGCCGCGAGTCGGTAGTCCTCGGGGTGGGTGCGGTGGTGTTCGCGGGTGAGGTGGTATGCCCAGTAGGTGTCGAAGTCGCCGTTGTCGATCAGAGCGCGGAGGGTGAGGATGGCTTCGGCTCCGGTCAATCCCCATCGGGCGCCGCCGATGTCGAGGCGGTCGGCGATGAGGTGGCGGGCTGCTCCTTCGATGACGCCGGTCGCGATTGGCCAGCCGTTGGTCA
>NZ_WJIC01000058.1 GCF_009649815.1 Nocardia sp. SYP-A9097 | reverse complement strand
ATGGTGTGACCGCGCGTAAGGACGGTGGCGAGGTCGGCCAGGGTGTCGAGGTCGTCGATGTCGCACAGTTGATGTTGCAGTCGATTGCTCGTGTCGAGTCGAGTGTGCTGACCGAGAACCTGAAGGTTGTTCAGCAGCCGAAGGTCGAAGAGCCCGAACCGGTTTCGGAGCCCGAGCCTGCCGCGCACGCGTCCAACGGCTTCGCACCCGAAGGCAATGGCGCAGTGCTGCATTCGGATGTGAAGCCCGTCGGCCTCGGCTTCAAGTCCGGCATGAAGGCCCCGGGCAGGAAGAGCTAGCGCCGACTGCCTGAACCTACTGAGTTGAGCAGCAGTCGCCGGCGCAGCAGCTCGACTCGGTGGCGGGTTTGTGGGCCTTGATGATCGCCGAGTGCATTCCGTCCGCGACGGCATGCGTCGAGGTGATTTCGATATTGTCGAATCCGGCTGCTGCCAGCTGATTTCGGTACTCGGTGAAGGAGAGTGCGCCCGCTATGCAGCCGACGTAGTCGCCGCGTTCGGCGCGTTGGGCGGGGGTGAGTGCGTCATCGGAGACTACGTCGGTGATGCCGATTCGCCCGCCTGCCACGAGAACTCGTGCCATTTCGGTGAAGACCGCGGGCTTATCGGTGGACAGGTTGATCACGCAGTTGGAGATCACGACGTCGATGCTGCTGTCAGGCAAGGGGATTGCTTCGATTGTGCCCTTGAGGAATTCGACATTGGTGACGGCGGCCTTGGCGGCATTCGCGTTGGCCAGCTCGAGCATCTCATCGGTCATATCGACTCCGAACGCCTTGCCGGTCGGCCCTACGCGGTGCGCGGACAGGAGGACGTCGATGCCGCCGCCGGAGCCGAGGTCCAGGACACGTTCGCCTTCGCGCAGGTCCGCGACGGCGGTGGGGTTGCCGCAGCCGAGGGAAGCGGCGACGGCTTGGATCGGGAGTTGGTCGCGGTCGGCGGCGGCGTACAGGCTTGCGCCGAAGTTCTCGTCGAGGTCGATGGCGCCGGTGGCGCAGCAGTCGCTGCCGCCGCAGCAGTCTTCGGCGGTTCCGCCCGCGGCTACCGCCGTAGCGGCTGCCGCATAGCGTGAGCGCACGGTTTCGCGCAGTTCGTTGTTGAGCTCTGACATGGGGATCTCCCTTTCGACTCACCCGAAACCGGAGGACCTTACCTCGTTGAACGGGTTGTATTGACGACTATCGAATCAAGTTTGACGGGTTGGATCGACATCTGTCAATATAGAGAAGTGTCGAAACAGGAACTTCCGGTGATTGCCCTGGCGGATTGCTGCAGCATCACGCTGTCCACGCCTCTCGATGCCGAGACCGCTCTCACGCTGGCGGGTGCGTTCAAGGCGCTCGGTGATCCGGTTCGGTTGCGGCTGCTGTCGTTGATCGCCGCCGCGGGCGGGCAGGAGGTCTGCGTGTGTGAGCTGACTCCCGCGTTCGATCTGTCCCAGCCCACCATTTCGCATCATTTGAAGGTCTTGCGCGAGGCGGGTCTGCTGACCTCCGAGCGGCGCGGCACCTGGGTGTATTACCGGGTGATTCCCGCTGCGCTGCAACGACTCTCCGATGTGCTGGTGCCCACCGGCCTGACCGTGACGACCGCGTGAGCGCCACCGTCTCGCCGCCGCTGGTGCGTCGGCTTGCCGCCGAATACGTCGGAACTGCGGCGTTGGTTGCGGTGGTTGTCGGTTCCGGTATTGCCGCGCAACAGCTTTCGCCTGATGACGTCGGCCTGCAGCTGCTGGAGAGCTCCACGGCCACGGTCTTCGGTCTCGCGGTGCTGATCCTGGTCTTCGGACCGGTCTCGGGTGCGCACTTCAATCCAGCTGTGTCCCTGGCTGATTGGCTGGCAGGACGCCGTACCAGGACCGGGTTGAGCGGTAGTGAAGCCGCCGCCTATACGGCTGCCCAAACTGTCGGAGCGATCTCCGGAGCCGTCCTGGCCAACCTCATGTTCAACCAGGCCGCCGGACAGATATCGACCCATCACCGCGTTGACAGCGGGCATGTGATCGGCGAAATCGTCGCCACCGCAGGGCTTATCGCGCTCATCTTCGCGCTCGCTCGTACCGGCCGCAGCGCGCTCGCGCCGGTGGCGGTCGCGGCCTGGATCGGTGCTGCGTACTGGTTCACCAGCTCTACGTCCTTCGCGAATCCGGCGGTGACGATCGGCCGGATATTCACCGACACTTTCGCCGGCATCGCGCCCAGCTCCGCGCCGGGATTCATTGCCGCTCAGTTGATTGGCGCTCTGCTCGGCCTGGGTGCGATCGCTCTCTTCTATCCCGAGTTGCCCGCCGCTGCGGAGGACGTCATCGTTCCGCATCCGCGCGCGGCCTCCTGAAAGGCTCACCGCTGTAATGGCATCCGTTACCCCGAGTGTGTTGTTCGTCTGCGTCCACAATGCCGGACGCTCACAGATGGCCCAGGGCTTCCTGACTCGGCTCGCGGGCGATCGGGTCGAAGTCCGATCGGCTGGAACCGCGCCCGCGACGACCGTCAACCCCGTCGCCGTCGAGGCAATGCGTGAGGTCGGAATCGACATCACCGATCAGAGCCCGAAGATCCTCACACCCGATACCGTCGAGACCTCGACCATTGTGATCACCATGGGTTGTGGGGACGCCTGCCCGTTCTTCCCCGGCGTCTCCTATCGTGATTGGAAACTCGACGACCCCGCCGGTCAAGGCATCGCCGCAGTCAGACCCATCCGCGATCAGATCGAAGCCCACGTGCGCGAATTGCTCACCGAACTCGGGATCGGCTGACCACCGATGAGTTTCCCGCCGCCGGTCCGTCGAGAGTCGTAATCACACGATTCGACTCTGGAGGACATCGATGATCGCTGTACCCGAACTCGTCACCATCGATCCGGAAGTGACCGCCGCCGTCCACGCAGTCATCCCTCTGAGCGGTCTGCGTGACTTCTTCGACGCCTCTTTCGGCGCGCTGGCGGGTGCCATCGCCGCCCAGCAACTCGATATCAAGAGTCCGGCGTTCGGTCTCTACCGCGGTGCGAGCGGCGACCCCCTCGATGTGGAAGTCGGTTTCGCCACCGGCCGGCCCGTCGATCCGACCGGTGCGGTATTCGCCGGCTCGCTGCCCGGCGGCCGGGTGGCCCGACTCACGCACGTGGGCGGTTTCGACGGTCTCGGTTCCTCCTGGAACGATCTGCACGCTTGGATCGAAAGCCAGGGTCTCACCCCGGCCGACCACCGCTGGGAGGTCTACATCACCCAGCCGTCCCCGGATATGGACCCCAATGACCTTCGCACCGAACTCAACTGGCCGGTAGCCGACTGATCTCGTCGGCTCTGCCGAAACAGCCCGCGACCTTGCCGGCCGGCACCGAGCGGCGGCCCGGGGGAGCCGCCGTAAGGTGCGCGCACCACTCACCGATACCGGTAGCGGACCGCGATCAGCGCATTTCCCGATATGTGGTCAGGATTTGCCGGATCGAGGGCGTCACCGGCAGTTCGCCGTCGAGCGGGATCCACTGGTAGCCGCCGTAATTGGTCAGGCGGATCGGTCCGACACCGGCCACTTCGACCGCGAAATGTTCACGCCGGACCGGTTTTCCGGCATTCGACAGGTAGTCGAAGCTGCCCAGATGGGCGCGAATGTCGACCACCGTCAGCCCGGTTTCCTCCAGCACCGCCCGGGCCACCGCGGCGGCGAGTGCCTCGCCGGGGCGCACCGTGGTGCCGGGTAGGTTGAACGGCCGGCGACCGGCCACGTATTCGACACGTTCGAGCAGCAGCACCGCGCCGTTGTTCTCCAGTACGACGCCGATCCGCAATGCCACCGCATCGGCATCGGCTTTCGCCTGTAGTTCGGCCAGCACCGATCCGCCGATCGACTGCCGGGGAGAAACCTCGAAATCCCACACTTCGCACCCACATCCCGTACCGCCGGACTCCGTCGACCGGCACAGTTTCTACGCTACCGCTGGAAAACCACTGGAGTGCAAGGTGATCGGCAAGTTTCGACGCACTTCCGTGGGACAGTCGCGCGGGCCGGAAAGTTTCGTGCATCCGGTACCGGCTGTCACAGTGTCCACGAGGGCGAATCACCGCGCCAGTCAGGGGCGAATATGCCCGAATTCAGGTGAGCGCTTCGGCGAGTCGCTCGGTCGTGGCGACGAGCCCCTCCGGAATCTCGATCATGATTCGACTCTAGGTGTCCGCCGAACCCGTCTGCGCGCCCCAGATTTCCGCGATCCGCCCATCGGCCACCCGGAACATTTCGAGGAGAGTTGACGGCTGACCGGGCGCGAGTCCGTGCACGGTCGCACGCAGGGCGACCGTGTCACCGTTGGCGAACACGTGATCGACCACAGTCCGAGCTTCGGGATACATGTTGCCGATGGCCTTCCACGCGGCCTTCAGAGCATCTCGCCCAGCGTCGAGCGGATGGCTGTAGAAGTCGGGCGCGAAGATCGTGTCGATAGCATCGATGTCCCGCTCGTTGAATGCCTGATGCATCCGGTGGCCCAGGTCGGTGGCGCTGATGGCAGACATGGCGACTTCCTTCTATCGGCGGAAAATCCCTTGGGACCGAACGAAAACCGCCTGCCCCACCAAAATCTTTACCGGAACGATCGACCTTTGTCTTCTGCTGGTGGCGCGCCGGCCGCGGCTGTTGGCCTCCGGATCATGAAGCGGCGGGGAAGAATCGCAAGGGGCGGGCCACGATGAGCCTCGAGTACGGCCGCACCGGGTTTCACCGATTCGGTGGATCGGATTCTCCCCGACTGCGACCGCTGAACACATCGGTAGCGCAGTGCGGGCCGATCACATGATTGGATCTGTGACCGGTGCAGTCGATTCCAGTGGTGCGCCGAACCAAGTGGTGAGTGCTTCACGCAGCGTGCTCACGGCTGTGGCGGTGGGTTCGTCGATACCAGCGGCCCATGCTATGCGGGCGTCCGGGCGGATGAGGATGGTGTCGGCCGGGCGGTTATCGGTTTTGCCGGTGTGGATTTCGATGCGGTGCGCCCATTCTCGGGCTACTTCGCGCAGCTCCGGTCGATCGGCGAGGTCGAGCAGGAGGGGCCGGGCGGTGTGCATGAGGGCGGCGACGCTGGTGATGCCCTGGTCGGTGTGCAGGGTGAGATCGGGTGTGAAGGTGCCGTTGAGGGCGTGTTCGCCGGTCATCGGGTAGCGGATATCGCTGCCGGAGATGAAGGCTGCCATGCGGTTCAGTGGCTGTTCGTCGGTGAGCAGTTCCTGGAAGACCGTGCGTAGGGCGTCGGCGGCCGCGTCCTGGCCGCGGCGGATGGCCACCTGGGCTTGGGTGTGTAGAAGAGTGCGTTCGCCGGCGAGGCGGCGTTCGGTGTGATAGCTCTCCACCAGCCCGTCCGGTGCCCAGCCTTTGATGTCGGCGGCGAGTTTCCAGGCGAGGTTGACGGTGTCGAGCATGCCCGCGTTGAGTGCGACGCCGGTCGCGGGGAACTGGTGGGCCGCGTCGCCCGCCAGCAGGATCCGCCCGTCGCGATAGCGGTCGGCCAGTCGCGCCTGAAAAGTGAAGCGGGACAAGCGGGTCGGCGATCCGATCGGCAGGTCCACGCCGAGTACGCGGTTGATGCTGGCCCGCGCCTCGTCCAGGGTCATCGGCTCGTCATTGTCGTATTCGGTGAGCTCGTCCTCGGTGGTGAAGAGGCTGATCGGCTCGCCGGGGGAGGCCGGTCCGAAGGCGAAGAGGCCGCGCTCGTTGCGGGTGAATCCCCAAGCGGTGCGGCCGATTCCGGGGATGTCGATATCGCCGTTGTCGAAGATCCGCACGGATTCGTCGAGCAGGACCGTGGCGAATCGGTTGACCTCCGGATAACTGGTGCCGGGGAACGCGATTGCGGCCATATCGCGAACCGGACTGCGGCTGCCGTCGCAGCCGACCAGGTATCGGGCGGTGACCTGGTACCTCCCCTCGGGTCCATGGACCTCGGCGGTGACGGTGTCCGCGTCCTGGCGCAGGGCGATCACCTTGTGCCCGCGGCGGATCTGCGCACCGAGTTCGACGGCGCGCTCCTCGAGGAGATCCTCGACGGTCGCCTGCGGAATGGGCAGGGCGTGCATCGGCGACTCCGCCAGCAGGGTGAAGTCCAAATGCACACCGCCCCAAGGCAGTCTGGGTGGCACATCGGGGTCGCTGCTGGCGTCCCGGAATCGATCCAGCATGCCGCGGTAGCGCAGCATGTCCAGTATTTGCCCGCCCAGGCCGCTGGCCTTGGGGGTTTCCCGGCGCTGTGAATACCGCTCCAGGACCAGGGGGCGCACTCCGGCCAGGCGCAGTTCAGCGGCCAGCATCAGACCGGTCGGTCCGGCACCCACGATGATCACGTCGGTTTCAGTCACGCGTAACTCTCATTTCTGCGGCTTCGGGTGTAGGCCAGCGATTCTGCAGCATCAACGGGGTCTTGCCGCAACCCCCGGCATGCGCTATATGTTGAGAGGGGAAAGAGATTGGCAGCTGATCGCTCGTAAGAGCCGCTGCCCCAAGAGGATCGACGCACTCAATGCGTCAGGGCTGCACGCGGCTGTTGAGCCGGGCCGCCTGACGCGTCAAATGATCGCGTTCCGCGAGGTTGTGTGCTTGCCCGGCGGCCTCGACGTAGAGGCGCGCGGCCGTGGCCAGATCACCATCGCGCTCATGCAGGTATGCCGCCACAGCGGTGTAGCGGGGGAGCGAATCCTCCAGTGTCGCAAGCGCATTCAGTCCGGCACGCGGTCCATCGGCCTCGCCGACCGCCACCGCCCGATTGAGCCGCACAATCGGGTTGTCGGTCAGTCGGACCAGCTCGTCGTACCACTCGACGATCTGCACCCAATCCGTCTCCGTGGCAGTGCGTGCGTCTGCGTGCAGCGCGGCGATGGCGGCCTGCGCCTGGAATTCGCCCAGGCGGTCGCGGGCAAGCGCGTTCTGCAGGATCGCGACCCCCTCGGCGATCATCGTCGTATCCCACAGTTCGCGATCCTGTTCGGCGAGCGGCACCAGACTCCCATCGGATGCGGTGCGAGCGGCCCGCCGGGCATGGTGCAGCAGCATGAGCGCGAGCAGTCCCGCGACTTCGGGATGGTCGATCGCGGCCGCGAGCTGCCGGGTGAGCCGGATGGCTTCGGCCGCCAGGTCGACATCGCCCGAGTAGCCCTCGTTGAACACCAGATAGAGCACGCGCAGGACAGTGGCCACATCGCCGGGCTGGTCGAACCGAACTCCGGAGACGGTGCGTTTGGCCCGGCTGATGCGCTGCGCCATGGTCGCCTCGGGCACCAGATACGCCTGGGCGATCTGGCGGGTGGTCAGCCCGCCGACCGCGCGCAGCGTGAGCGCGACCGCCGAGGAGGGCGTCAACGACGGGTGCGCGCAGAGTAGATACAGGTGCAGCGTGTCGTCCACGCCGGTGGTGGGTCCGGGCTCGGGTTCCTCGTCGAGGAGATCCTCACGCCGTCGGCGCGCATCCTCCGCGCGGGTCGCGTCCAGGAACTTGCGCCAGGCCACGGTGACCAGCCAGCCTTTCGGATCCCGCGGTGCATCCTGCGGCCAGATGCGCACCGCCTCGACCAGCGCCTCCTGCAATGCGTCCTCGGCCGCCGCGAAATCGGCTCCGCGGCGGACGAGAATCCCGAGCACGCTCGGTGTAAGGCTGCGAAGCAGAACCTCATTCACTGCTGATGGCACTCGGCAATAGTGGGTGACGGGGTCAGGAACGGCCGCAACTCGAGCCATTCGTGAATCGGCTCCCCGTTCGCCCCGGGCGCGGCGGACAATTCCCCGGCGAGCTCGAGGGCGCGCTCATAGCTGTCGACATCGATCACCATCCATCCGGCAATGAGGTCCTTGGTCTCGGCGAACGGACCGTCGGTCACGGGCGGTCGCCCCTCGCCGTCGTATCGGACGAATATCCCCTCGGGCGCGAGCGCCTGACCGTCGACGAACTCTCCGGTCTCCACGAGCCGATCCGCGAAATCACGCATGTACTGCACATGCGCGGAAATCTCCGCCGGCGTCCACTTGTCCATCGGCACGTCATTGACCGCGGTCGGAGCGCCGCGATAGTGCTTGAGCAGCAGGTACTTCGCCATCGTTTTCTCCTCGGTGCTGTGCGACCCATTCTGGCCGCTTCCGATACGGGGACGGAGCCGGTCACCGGTTCTCGACATCACCGTAGAAGTTTTTCGCAGCCGATGGCGGAGCCGGTCCGGGCGGCATTTCGGCAACATCGGGGTATCGGCGGCAAGGGCGGGGGCATGATGTGATGACCTCGTGCGATCGGCCACCGGAGGTGGAACCGCCGGTGTCGATGTCGCGGATGGCTCGCTGGAGCAGATGTTCTCCGGCGGTATCGGCGGTCCGATCACCATCAAACTCGATGGCCGGGTCCTGGTCGGCTGCGACGGGATGTCGCACACCTGGTCCGGAAACCTCATCGCACCCGGGCGCGCGCTGCCGAGCAACTCCGGTGGCATGGTCACCGTCAATCTCTCGCAGGGCACGACGGTGATTGCCAGCACGGGTTCGCAGGCGATCCATATCGTGAGTTGATCGGCCGCGAACCCGCGATCTCAACTTCCGAGATCACCCTTGAGCTGAAGCAGTCCGAGGGAGTTCTTGCCCGGGTCCTCGAACCAGGCGGCGAGGGCGAAGCCGACATCGGCAATGCCCTCGACCGTATTCAGGTCGGGGAATTCCAGGATTTCGACACCGCGCGCCCGCAGTTCGGCGACTTCGGCGGCGATATCGTCGACGCGCCAGCTCACCTGTGTCGCTTCATCTTTGGTGCCGGTACTGCTCTTGGTGACCACGATCCTGGTGTCACCGCCGCAGCCGAAGGTGATGAACTGTTCACCATCCTCGAACAGGACTTCCAGACCGAGTTTGCCGCTGTAGAACTCCCTGGCGACCTCGAGATCGGTGACCAGCAGCAGCGGATCGACGGGTTGTGTGCTCAACATGGAAAGACTCCGTTGATCATCGGCGCAGCCAGGGACCGAGCCGAGTGGTGAGCGCGGGCATGAGTACCCACGTCATGAAGGGGATGGTCAACCCCATGGTCAGCAGCATGCCGAGCGGCAGCGGCCAGCCGTGTGTGAGTGGTTTCAACGCCATTCCGAGGCCCAGAACCACCGGATAGAGCACGGTGAGGGTGAGCGCGGCCATCTTCCATCGCTTGGGTGGAACGGGCGGCGCATAACCGGGATTGACGAACCAGCCCTCCCAGCCGTTCACCGCCCGCACGGTCTCCGGATGCTCGGCGCCGAGCAATTCGTCGATCCGGGAGACCAGCCGCTTGCGCTCATCCGAGGCCATCCACATCTGATGCTCGGCCGCGCCGCGATAGCGGAAGATAATCCGATAAACCCCGCCCGCCTCGGGCCGCAATACATCGACTCCGAGATGTCCGTCGAACCCCCGTGCGGCAGTGATGATTTCGTGGAGCAGCCCCTCGAACGCGGCTACCTTGGGTGTGGGCACCTCTCGGCTGACCTGAGTGCTGACAGGCTCTGATTGATCCGCCACCGAACTCGATTCACTTGAACTTCCCTCGGAAATCCTGAGGTATTACATGATTACACCGCAATGTTCTTGCGCACCATCGGTTTCCGCTCCCGGTGAAACCGGGCACTCATCGAGGCGAACCGTGCCGGGCATTGATGGGTGCCCGGATCCTGTCGAGCGCACCAAGCCGGTGCTCAGCTATCTCGGCGAGTCGTGCGCGAGGATTCGGCCCGACACGCAATGCCGGCCATTCGAACCGCGCGTTCGGATTGTCCGATGTAGTCGAGAACTCGCAGGTCGTCCGGCTGAATGGCCCGGGATCGAGCGAAAACCTCTATCCGTCCACGGCCCGACATCGGTGTTTGACCCAACCGGGTGCGGCGAACGCGCCGGATACCTGGAATAGTTGGGGCGGAACGCACAGGACCAATGCGAAAGCGGGGATTTTGGTGACTTCGACTGATGGTGTGAGCGGAGTGAGTACGGTGAAGGACGCGCCGCCGCCGAACACCCTCGAGCGCGATGTCCAGACCCTGGAAAAGGCGATCTACGAAGTCAAACGGGTGATCGTCGGGCAGGATCGGCTGGTCGAACGGCTGCTGGTAGGAGTGCTCGCGCGCGGCCATGTGCTGCTCGAAGGCGTTCCCGGTATTGCCAAGACCCTGGCCGTGGAGACCTTCGCAAAGGTGGTGGGCGGCAGCTTCTCCCGCGTGCAGTTCACCCCCGACCTGGTGCCCACCGACCTCGTCGGTACCCGCATCTACCGCCAGGGCCGTGAGGAGTTCGATACCGAACTCGGCCCCGTGGTGGCGAACTTCGTACTCGCGGACGAGATCAACCGCGCGCCCGCCAAGGTGCAGTCGGCACTGCTCGAAGTGATGGCCGAGCGGCACGTCTCCATCGGTGGCAAGACCTATCCGATGCCGAATCCGTTCCTGGTCATGGCGACTCAGAACCCCATCGAGAGCGAAGGCGTGTACCCGCTGCCCGAGGCGCAGCGTGACCGGTTCCTCTTCAAGGTGGTCGTGGATTACCCCTCCGTCGAGGAGGAGCGCGAGATCATCTACCGGATGGGTGTCACCCCGCCGGAGGCCAAGGCCGTGCTGGATCCGGACGAGCTGGTGCGCCTGCAGAAGGTCGCCGCCAATACCTTCGTCCATCACGCGCTGGTGGATTACGTGGTGCGGGTTATCGCCGCCACCCGTAAGCCCGCCGATTTCGGTATGCACGATGTCGCCGGGTGGATCTCCTACGGTGCTTCGCCGCGCGCCAGCCTCGGCATCATCGCCGCCGCGCGTGCGGTGGCGCTGATCCGCGGCCGCGATTACGTGGTGCCGCAGGATGTCGTCGAGGTGATCCCGGATGTGCTGCGCCACCGCCTGGTGCTGTCGTATGACGCACTCGCCGATGAGGTTTCGCCCGATGACGTGATCAAGCGCGTACTGCAGACCGTCGGCCTGCCGCAGGTCGCCCCGCAGGCCGTCGCCCCGGGTGGCGCACCCGCGCCGATGCCCGCAGCGCCGCCGGTCATGGGTCCGCACGGCACGCCGCAGCCGGTTCCCGGTATCCCGCAGCAGGGTATTCCGCAGCCGCCGCAGGCCTCCAACGGTCAGGTGCAAGGGGTTCCCGGCCAGCCCCAGCCCAAGTGAGGTCGGCCTCGGATCCGGTTGCGCCCGTGACGATATCGACTCCCAGCGGCTCCTCACACGCCCCGCCCTCCTTCCGGCAGGGCGAGCTGACTGACCCCCGTCTGGCAGCGGCGTTGAAGACTCTCGAACTCACCGTGCGCCGACGCCTCGACGGCGTCCTGCACGGTGATCACCTCGGCCTGATCCCGGGCCCGGGCTCCGATGCCGGTGACGCCCGCATGTATCAGCCGGGCGATGATGTGCGCCAAATGGATTGGTCGGTCACCGCCCGCACCACGCACGCGCATGTCCGCCAGACCATCGCCGACCGTGAGCTGGAGACCTGGCTGGTGGTGGACCTGTCCGCCAGCCTCGATTTCGGTACCGCGCTGTGCGAGAAGCGCGATCTGGCGGTGGCGGCCGCGGCCGCGGTCACCCATCTGACCAGTGGCGGCGGCAATCGGATCGGCGCGGTCATCGCCAATGGTGAACAGCTGATTCGTATTCCGGCCCGCAGCGGCCGGGTGCACGCGCAGACCATGCTGCGCAAGATCGCCACCACCCCGCACGCCCGTGAAGGGGTGCGCGGGGATCTGCAGGGCGCGATCGAGGCGCTGCGCCGGCCACAGCGCAAACGTGGTCTGGCCGTGGTGATCTCCGATTTCCTCGGCGATATCGACTGGCAGCGTTCGCTGCGCGCCATCTCCGGCCGGCATGATCTGCTGGCGGTCGAGGTACTCGATCCGCGCGATCTGGAGCTGCCCGATCTCGGCGATGTCGTCCTGCACGATCCGGAAACCGGGCGGACCCGCGAATTCAGCGTGACCCCGGCACTGCGCGCCGATTTCGCGAAAGCGGCGCGGCGGCATCATGAGCAGGTGGAGTTGGCGATGCGTAGTTGCGGAGCACCGGTGATGGAGCTGCGTACCGATCGGGATTGGATCACCGATGTGGTCCGATTCGTGTCCACTCGGCGTCATACCTTCGGCGCCTCGAATGTCGGGCGGGTGCCGCGACAGTGAGCATTTCGAATTTCACCCATCAGTGGTGGCTGGGTTTCCTGGCCGTGGTGGCGATTATCGCGCTGTTCTATGTGCTGGTGCAGCGGCGTCGGCGCAGGCATATTCTGCGCTTCTCCAATATGGAGATGCTGGAGACGGTCGCGCCGAGTCAGCCGGGGTGGTTCCGGCACGCGCCGGTGGCGCTCATGCTGGTCGGGCTGATTCTGCTCACCGTCGCCGCGGCCGGTCCGACCGCCGCGAAGAAGGTGGCGCGTAATCGCGCGACTGTCATTCTGGTGATCGACGTTTCGCTCTCCATGGAGGCGACCGATGTGCCGCCGAGTCGAATTCAGGTGGCCAAGAAGGCCGCCAAGGAATTCGCGGACGGGCTGACCCCGGGTATCAATCTGGGTCTGGTCACCTTCGCCGGTACCGCGTCGGTGCAGATGTCGCCGACCACGAATCGGCAGGCGGTGAAGGCGGCCATCGACAACATGAAGCTGGCCGAGCGCACCGCCACCGGTGAAGGCATCTTGACCGCCTTGCAGTCGATCGACACCTTGGCGTCGGTGCTCGGTGGTGCCGAAACACCGCCGCCCGCACGGATTGTGCTCATGTCCGACGGTAAGCAGACCGTGCCGGACGACAAGGATGTCGACAATCCTCGCCACGGCTTCACCGCCGCGCGTCTGGCGAAGGAGAAAGGCGTTCCGGTATCGACGATCTCGTTCGGCACCACCTGGGGCACCGTCGAGATTCCGGATCAGGACGGGAAAGGCTCACAGCGCGTACGGGTTCCGGTCGATGACGATTCCCTGCGCGAGATCGCGAAGCTGTCCGGCGGCGACTTCTACACCGCCTCCAGCCTCGAAGAGCTGACCCGGGTATACGACACACTCGAACAGCAAATCGGGTACGAGATGACGATGGGCGATGCGAGTCGGCCGTGGCTGCTGTTCGGTCTGCTGGTGACCGCCGCAGGTGTGGTGACCGCGCTGCTCTATCGTCAGCGTCTGCCGTAAATCGGTACCGCGCGCCGAGTCCCGAACACGAACAGATAGGTTTCCTTCTATGTCGAACATCACATCCCGGTCGGTACTGGTGACCGGCGGCAACCGCGGCATCGGTCTCGCGGTCGCGCAGCGTCTGCTCGCCGACGGACACAAGGTGGCTGTCACCCATCGCGGTTCGGGTGTGCCCGAAGGTCTCTTCGGCGTGAAATGCGATGTGACCGATGCGGAGTCGGTCGATCGGGCGTTCACCGAGGTCGAGGCGCATCAGGGTCCGGTCGAGGTCATCGTGGCCAATGCCGGCATTGTGGACAACACGCTGTTCATGCGCATGACCGAGGAATCGTTCACCAAGATCATCGACGCGAACCTCACCGGTGCGTGGCGAGTTGCCCAGCGCGCCAACCGCAATATGCTCAAGGGCCGTTGGGGCCGCGTCATCTTCCTGGGCTCGGTCGTCGGCCAGGTCGGCGCGCCCGGCCAGGTCAATTACGCCGCCGCCAAGTCCGGTCTGGTCGGCATGGCGCGGGCCATCACCCGCGAGGTCGGCAAGCGCAATATCACCGCGAACGTGGTCGCCCCCGGCCTGATCGACACCGATATGACCCGCGATGAGATGACCCCCGAGATGCGCAAGTCCGCCCTCGAATTCATCCCCGCCGGCCGCATCGGCCAGGCCGAGGATGTCGCCGCGGCGATCAGCTTCCTCGCCTCCGACGACGCCTCCTACATCTCCGGCGCGATCATCCCCGTCGACGGCGGAATGGGCATGGGCCACTGAGCTTGTCACTGTAAAGACACAGTGCTCAGATCCACGCGTTCCGAACCCAAGAACTTTCAACGAGGAGAACCGAACAACCCATGAGTGGATTGCTTGCTGGCAAGACCGTACTCATCACCGGCATCATCACCGATTCGTCGATCGCGTTCCACGCGGCCGCGGTCGCGCAGGAGCAGGGCGCGAAGGTGATCATCACCGGTATTCCGGAGCGGCTGCGGCTGATCGACCGGATCGCCAAGCGGCTGCCGCAGGAGGTTCCCCCGGCCATCGGCCTCGATGTCACCAATGAGGAGAACCTGGGCGAGCTGGCCGATAAGGTCCGCGAGCTGGCTCCCGAGGGCATCGACGGTGTGCTGCACTCGATCGCGTTCGCGCCGCGCACCCTGATGGGTCCCGAGGCCATGCCGTTCCTGGACGGCCCGGGTCCGGATGCCGCCAAGGCGTTCGAGATCTCCGCGTGGTCGTACGCCTCGCTGGCGCGCGCCGTGCTCCCGGTCATGAACGAGGGCGGCTCCATCGTGGGCATGGACTTCGATCCGCGCACCGCGATGCCGTACTACAACTGGATGGGTGTGGCCAAGGCCGCGCTGGAGTCCGTGAACCGGTATGTGGCGCGAGAGGTGGGCGAGGCCAAGCGCATTCGCTCCAACCTGATCGCCGCGGGTCCGATCAAGACCCTGGCCGCCAAGGCCATCGCGGGCACCGCCACCGATGACGCCAAGCAGCTGAACATGCTGAACACCTACTGGGACGGCGCTTCCCCGATCGGCTGGGATGTCGACGACCCGACGGTGGTGGCCAAGTCCGTGGTGACCATGCTGTCCGACTGGCTGCCGGGCACCACCGGTTCGATCATCTACGTCGATGGCGGCGCCAGCCACAACACCTGGTTCCCCGCAGACGGTTTCAACAACTGAGCTGAACTGAAGGAGTAGTCGTGGCCGCGGATGCCGCTGCTGAACAAGTGGATGCGCTGCTACTGCTGTCCTTCGGCGGCCCCGAGCGCCCCGAAGACGTTATGCCGTTCCTGGAGAACGTCACTCGGGGCCGGGGCGTGCCGCCCGAGCGTCTCGCCGAAGTCGCGGAACACTATCTGCACTTCGGCGGGGTATCGCCGATCAATGCTCTGAACCTCGACATCATCAAGGCCGTCGAGGCCGAATTCGCCACGCGCGGAATCGATTTGCCGGTGTACTTCGGCAATCGCAATTGGCATCCGATGGTGGAGGACACCGTCGAGGGCATGCGGGTGGACGGAATCCGTTCCGCCCTGGTGTTTCCCACCTCCGCGTGGGGTGGATACTCCGGATGCCTGCAGTATCACGAGGACATCGCCCGGGCGCGCGCCGAAGTGGCGAACGCGCCCGAATTGGTGAAGCTGCGACAGTATTTCGATCATCCGTTGCTGATCGAGTCGGTGGCCGACGGTATTCGCGCGGCCGTGGCCTCGCTGCCCGCCGATCGCCGGTCCAGTGCTCGGCTGGTCTTCACCGCGCATTCGATCCCTGTCTCGGCGGACATTGCCTCCGGCCCGCCGGGGGAGCGGGCGCTGTACAGCCGTCAGGTCGCCGAGGCGGCCCGATTGGCCGCCGCCGCAACCGGTTTCGACGAGTACGACGTGGTGTGGCAGTCCCGTTCCGGCCCGCCGCAGGTGCCGTGGCTGGAGCCCGACATCGTCGATCACCTGGATTCGCTTGCCGCGCAAGGTATCAACTCGGTCGTGGTCTGCCCGGTCGGCTTCGTCTCCGACCACCTCGAGGTGATCTGGGACCTCGACAATGAGGCGAAACAGCGCGCCGCCGAGCTCGGCATGGCCTTCGCTCGCGCCGCGACCGCCGGCGGCGACTCCCGCTTCGCCCGCATGGTCGTCGATCTCGTGGAAGAACGGCTTACCGGTGCCGGGCCAGCCAAATTGAGCGATATGCCCAGTCTCGGTTGCACCCGCAACGGCGTGCCATGCGTCCCCGGATGCTGCGAACTGCCCCCGCGGCCCACCCAGCGCTGAGCCCGTAGCACCCGTCATCCCGGCATGCTTTTGGCCGGGATCCACACGGAGCCTGGCGAGCCGGGGAATATGCCCGTCCACTCCATGCTTGGATTCGACCATGACAAGTGCTGATTTGCTGGTCGATGCCTTCGGCCGGGTCAAGGAGAATGTGCACGGCGCGGTCGCGGGTTTGACCACCGAGGAGCTGTCCGCGCGATTGGCGCCGGGCGCGAATTCGATCGCCTGGCTGATCTGGCATCTGACCCGCGTCCAGGACGACCATATCGCCGATGTCGCGGGCCTGGCGCAGGTCTGGACCGCCCAGGGCTGGGCCAAACGCTTCGACCTCGTCTTCGATGACGCCGCAACGGGTTACGGCCATGACGCCGCCGATGTAGCTCAACTGACCGGTATCCGAGCGGATCTGCTGCTCGGCTACTACGACGCCGTGCACGAGCAGACCATCGACTACGTTTCCGGGCTCGTCGACGCCGATCTCCCGCGCATTGTCGACACCCGCTGGGATCCGCCGGTCACCCTCGGCGTTCGCCTGATCAGCGTCGTAGACGACGATATCCAGCATTCCGGCCAAGCCGCTTTCATCCGCGGCGTCCTGTTGCGCGGCCGCTGACCCCCTCACCGCCCGCGAACGCCCGGCGAAATGTATTGTGTCGCAGGTGGACAGGGCTAATGGTGGTCGCGCACAGCGTGACCGAGGTGTCGGTGCCGGTAACTCTCGCGGAACGGCCGTCAAGAAGCGAGCCCTGGGCGCACCCGACTACTTCGTCTGGGCACCCGTCCTGAGCCTGTTCCTGGCCGCCGGAATCTGCATGACCATCGGCCAATCCATGTTCCTCGCGGTAATCCTCATCGTGATCGCGGTGGTCATGGTCGTCGTGGATATGTGGTTCAACCGCTAGTCATTTGAGAACGTTGACCGCGCGGGCGATAACCAGGCTGACCGTGATCAACGAGATCCCGGACTGCATCATCATGGTGATTTTCGCCCAGCGGGACATCGGCATCACATCGGTTGGGCTGAATGCCGTTGCGTTGGTGAACGACAGATACAAATAGTCCAGGAACTGCGGCTCCCATTCGGGAGCCGCCAAATCCGGATTCTGCATCTGCACGAACAGGAAATCCGGATACGGCTTGCGCGCGTGCGCCCGTGCCGCGGGCCCACCCCGATCGAACTCCCAATACCAGAGCGCGAATACCAGAAAATTCGACATCCACACTCCCGCCCCCGAACCGAGTAGCCCGCCGGCATTATTGCTGACCGTCCCGTCGATCAGCCCGTTCACCAGATGCCAGACCGCCCAGGTCATGGCGAACCCGAGCAGCCCCATCAAACACATGGCCAACCGCCGAAACAGTATCTCCTCGCGGTCGAGCCGATACGGACTGGCGATCACCAGCACCAGCAGCAACGCAACCCCCAGCGCGGGCACCACCCACCGCGGCCCCGGCGTCAGCCAATCCGGCAGAAAGTACTGCAACCCGAGCAGTCCCACCATCGCCGCCGTAGCCCACCACCGCGATTCCCCCGCGGTCCGCCGCGCCCAAGCCGGCACCTGATCATCACCCGTCTGATTCTCCGACCCGCTCACAGCAGCAGTATCACCCGCCCCACCCCTCTCGGCCGGGAACGTCGCCGTGATCGCGACTTCCGCGGCGTCACCGATGCGGCAGCCGAGGCATGCGTGCACGCCGCGGGACCAGATGACATGAGCTCACCGGAAGATACCCACGGTCGCATCCATTGGGAATTGGCCTGGGGCGTAGTCCATCTCGTCACGGTCCGTATCGGCGGCATCGGTACTCTCGAGCACCCCGGCACGAGCTCAGGCTGAACGCTCGGGTCGCCATGCTCAGTTGATCAGGGGCAGAGGTGGTTTTTGGCAGCCGATACGTACTGCTGAGCCTGCTCCGGAGTGATATAGACGGCTCCCTTGGTATCTCGGGAGATATTGCGCTGGAAGGCGTTGGTTACCTCTTCCATGCTGATGCCGTGGCCGAGCGCGGCGCACACCTTGTACCCGTCTTGCAGTACGGGGTCCGGATTGCTGCGAACCGTATCGGCGAACGCACGCCGATGTAGCGGTGATCTCCGCGGCGGGTACCGTCGCACGGAAAAGGAGAGAACCATGATCGCAGTCATTGCCGAGGTGACCGTCAAGACCGGTGCCGGTGCGGAGTTCGAAGCCGTCGTTGCCGATCTCGTCGAACAGATCAAGGCTCATGAGCCAGGAAATCTGACCTACCAGCTGGTGCGCTCGCGAACCGATGCCGATCACTACCGGTTCTTCGAACTGTATTCCGATGACGCCGCTGTCGAAGCCCACGGCAAGTCGGAGCATTTCCGCGCGGCGGGCAAGCTGATGGCTCCGCTGCTGGCGGCTCCGCCGAAGATCGAGTACTTCGACGCGGTCTGAGACCGCGTCTGAGAACTCGGTTATCGGCGTGCGAGGCGGCGTGACATAACGGCGATCATGGCGATGTGGATCATCGTTTCGTGGTGGTCGGGTCTGGTCTCGTAGTCGCGCACGCAGCGGCGG
>NZ_WJIC01000057.1 GCF_009649815.1 Nocardia sp. SYP-A9097 | reverse complement strand
CCACGGCACCATCATCGCCGGTGGCCAGGTCGGTGACACTCAGGGTCACGTTCAGAACATCCGATCTCGCCCATATCTTCAGAGAACTACATGGTCACCATGTCTCGGGCGAGTCTGGCAGATAGGGGTTCGTCGCCGTCGATCATTTGTTCGCGTTCTGGTTCTGATGCCCAGTGGGCGCGGCTTCCGCTGTCGGGCTTGTTGACGATGAGGATGTTGTCGAAGTATTCGGCAACGTTCTCCATGTGAGTGATGACGGCAACCAGGCGGCCTGCGTCGGCTTGCTTTGTGAGGGCATCCATGGCTTCGTCGAGGGTGTGGGGGTCCAGGGTGCCGAATCCTTCGTCCAGGAACAGCGATTCGATTCGTCCGCCTCCGCTGGAGGTGAGTTCGATGAGACCGAGCGCGAGCGCGAGGCTGGCGAGAAATGTCTCCCCGCCCGACAGCGTCTTGGCCGAGCGCGGTTGGACGGTCTGGCAGTCGAAAATGCTGAAGTCGTGATGGAAGGTGAGTGTTTCCTTGGTCATGTCCAGCAGGATTTTGGACGCCCGGTCAAGCAGGACGCTTTGCCTGCGTTTGAGGACAGCCGCCATGAATCGGCCCTCGGACAGCAGCGAGTGCAGTTCGGCCAGCACAGCCAGTTGTGGGGTGAGCAGCGCGATGCGCCGATCGATCTCGTCCGCACGTGGCTTGTCGGCTTGTGCTTTGTCCTGATCAGATATGGCCTGAATCCGCCGCGCCCTTGCCTTGCCAAGTTCATCGTCGAGGTCCTCCGTACTGGACACCTGCGCGGTGTCCAAGGTGCTGGACATCGCTGCGTTCGCGTGTATGGCGGCTTGGTCCCGGATTGTCGCCGCCGCGTGGCAGTTCCGGGCTATCAGCTCGGCGGCGGCGATGACCTGGCGCGCCCAGTGCGCATCGGCGACAAGGGATGTGGGCTCGGGGCGTGCTGGGATCGGAACCGCAGTGACAGGTGGGCTTGTGGATGCTGCGCGGTCGGCAAGCACGCCGATTTGGGCTGCAATCCGTTCAGCCGGTGTGGAGACTTCGGCGCTGAGGCTGTCGGTCACGACCTTCAGTGCCGTCCGGCGTTGTTTTGCCTGTGCCTGTGCGGTTTTCAGTTCCTTGGCGAGCTGGTCGAGTTCCTTCTTGCGAAACTGAACCTGCTCGATCGCGTAGTCGATCGATTCCTGGCTGGCGTGCCCGCTGGTGCGATACCGCGCTGGTGTGGCGCTGTAGGTTGTCAGCGCGGCGGACTTCCGGCGATCCAGTGCGGCAAGGGCTTTCGTCAACACTTTCTGGCGTCCCTCGACCGCTTTGTTTAGGGTGTCGATCTCAGCTTTGTCCTTGATGTTGTCTTCACGTGCCTTCTTGGCGGCTGTGCCTGCGACTTTGTGGGCTGTCTTGGCCGTGTCGAGAGCGTGGCGAGGCTTGGCGAGTAGGGCGTCGTCGGATTGTTCGAGGTCGACGGAACCGACAGTTGCGGTCAGGGATTCAACCGCAGCTGTGTATTCCAATCTGGTACAGGTGTTCGCTTCGGTCGCGGCGGTGAGTGTTGACTCGGCGGCGGCGTGCTGCCGTTCGGTGGCTACCAATTTCTGCGCGGTGACGGTTTCGCGGCGTGTTGCGTTGTTCAAGAGGCGTTTGGCCTCGGTGATATCGGGTGTGCGCGGGGGCTGAAAGTCGTTGGGCAAGGCGCGGGTACACACTGGGCACGGGTCGCCGGCGCCGCGGTGCTCGGCCGCGTGGGCGGCGGCGTCGGCACGGTTAGCGGCGTCGAGGGCAGTCTTGGCGGCCTCGGCCTGCTCACATGCCTGCGCTGCTGCGTGTTTCGCGTCGACGAGTGCTCTGGTCGCCTCCTGGACTGCTCGGCGAGCTGTGTTTTCGGAATCGGTGGCGGTGGCAGTGGCAGTTGCGGTGCGCCGTGCCTCGCGCAGCAGCGACCGGTATTGGTCCAGGGTCTCAGAGGCGACGTCTACTTCGGATTCGATTCCGGCCTCTTGTTTTTCGGCTCGATCGGCCCTTTCGATGACGTTGACATGCGCGCCGAGGCGGTGTTCGAGGTGAGTCAGGTCGGTGGTGATGTCCCTGCTTTGGTCGGCAAGGTCTCGTTCTTCTTCCTCAATGGTCGGGAGTTGGCGTTGCACTGATCGCAGATCTTTCAGCAACGTCAGAGTGCTCTCGATACCCGTGCCGTCATCGTCGGCGCGGGCGAGGAGAGCGATAACCCGTTCTTCCTCGACGGTGACCGCGTCCAATGATGCTTCGGCCGAGGAGAGTTCGGGGGTGAGCGTGGCGTGTCGCTTCAGCAGTTGCTCATAGCGGGGTGCGAAATCCTCGCGTATTCGTTGTTCGAGCTCGTGCGCGGTCTTGCGAAGAAGAGCAGCAGCTTCTGTGGTCTCGGTGTACGTGTTCTTCGCGTCGGTGTAGGTCTTTTTGGCCGAGGTCAATCCAGTGATCCGTACGTCGAGCGTGGCCAGCTCTCGCGTGGTGGTGTCGATGACCGCGCCCGGGTCGGGGGTGAGCTGGATACGTTGCCGCTCAAGCTGATACAAGTGTGGCTCAAGGCGCCGTTGTTTGGCGGCGGCTTGTTTACGGACCTCAGTGATCTGCTCGAGCCCGAGAACAGCTTCCAGGATCGCGGGGCGTTCGGAGTCGCTGGCATGCAGCAGCGCCTGAAATCTGCCTTGTGGGAGGATGACCGCTTTGAGGAAGGCTTTGTAGGTCAGTCCTACGAGCTGTTCGATCTTGGCTTTGATGTCGGTGCTGGAGTCCAGGGTTTCGAAGTGGTCGTCGTCCAGGCACCGCAGTTCGTGGTTGGCAGGCCGTTTGCGCGAAGTGGTTCGTGTCACCTGCCATGTCTTGCCTTTGGCCAGGAAAGTGAGTATCGCGGTGGCGGTTCCGTCGCCGCCGTCGGCGATCAAGGGTTTGGCGGATTCCTCGGTCCAGGTGGGGCGGCCGTAGAGAGCGAAGCAGATGCCTTCCAGGATCGAGGATTTCCCTGCCCCGGTGGCGCCGATGATCGCCATCAGGCCGATGTCCCGGAAGTCGATGTGCTGTGCTTCTCGGTAGGAGCGCAGACCTTTGATCGTCAGCGTGAGTGGTCGCATCAGAGGTTCTCCTCCGTCGGCCGGCGCAGGTCTGCGTCGATCGGCTGGGTCAGGGTGTCTTCCTCGGGTACAAGGAAGGGGCGTTCGTCCTCAAGGCAGGACCAGATGTCAGCAAACATCCGGCTGACCGGTTCCGCGAGAACATCTTTGGTACCGTCGCTGGCCAAATATCTATCGAACAACTCGGGCATGTCAGGTTCGATACCCGCGACGCCGTCGTCAGGGGTGACGATTGGCAACGTCTGTCCGGGACAATCAGGTATCACCTGGAGCACCGTCGCGTCGGGGATGATCGCTCGCACCTGTTCGGAGAGTGTGGAATCGGGGGCGGGGGTGCGGATGGTGACTTGACACAGGTCGCGGCCGATGGCGGCGGCTTCGGTGCGAAGTTCGTCGAGGGTGCCGTGGAAGCAGCGCAGGCGCCGGCCCCCGGACAATTCCCGCAGGGTGATCTCGGCTGGGCGGCCCGGCTCGACGTCGACCAGGACCACGCTCTTGGTTTCGCCGAGTTCGCCGAAGTCGAGCTGTATGGGCGATCCGGCGTAGTGGCCGGTGACCTTGCCCGGCAGTGGTTGAGGTTTGTGGATATGTCCGAATGCGGCGTAGGACACTGCGGGAATCTGTGCGATGTCGGTGGCGTAGTAGTCCGCGATGTGGGCTTTGCGTTCGCTGGACAGGTTGGCGCCGTTGAGGTGCAGGTGAGCGGTGAACATGGCGATGTCGCGGCGAGGATCGAAATCACGCAGGAGTTCGTCGGCGAGCGCGCGTTCCATCGCACCGATACGATCGGCGTACGCCGATCGCCACCGGTCGGGGTCACCGAGCATGTCCAGGTGCCGGTTGGCGTGTACGAAGGGCAGCACGGCCAGACGCAGGACTGTGTCGTCTGGGCCGGGGAACCGTAGTACGCCCCCATTCTTCGGGTCACGCGGGCTGTCGATGTAATGGATGCGGCTGCGTGGTCCGGCCGCGGTGGCGAAAACCCGGAACAGAGACGCCGAATCGTGGTTGCCGCGAAGCACCACCACCGGGGCGACGGCCTCGAGTTCTTGCAGGACCAGCAGGGCTTTTTTCTGGTCTGGGTGGGACGGGGTGGCGTGATCGAATAGGTCACCGGAGTGCACGATCAGGTGCGGTTTGTCGGTGCGGGCGATGGTGATGATTTCCTCGAGCACCTCGTCGTGGTCCTGTGCGCGGGGCTCTTTGTGCAGGACACGACCGAGATGCCAGTCGGAGGTATGCAGAACTCTCATCAGGTCTCTTCCGGGGATGGTCGACGGGCTTTCTTGCCGTCAAGAGCGATCGAACTGCGTGCGGGGAGTGGGAGCGGTGGGCTACGCGCCGCGGACGCGGTGGGCGTGCAGGTGAGTGAGCATGGCGTGGTTGGCTTCCCATCCGTCGGGGAACTTGGCCGGTACGCCGATGTGGAGAGGTTCACCGGGTGGGTGTGCGTCCAGAAGTCCTTGAATCCCGGCGCGGGCGACCACGATGCAGGCGTGCCGGTGCCGGGAGGTCAGCACACATAGTCGCCCGGACTCGAGATGGAACGCGGTGGCGTCCCGGCGACCAGACAGTGGATGCAGCACAAGGACGATGTCGTATTCGCTGCCTTGGAGCCCATTGGCGGTATCGACGCGGATCCGGTCGATACCGCGCGCGTGCAAGGATTTCCGGAGAGCGGCGACCTGGTCGCGGTGGGCCGCGCCGACGGCGATGCGCTCCTGGGTGACCACTACACCGTCCGGGGCGCGTTCGGATCGAGCTACCGTGCCGCGTTGAAGCAGGCGCGCGGCGATGTCGGTGATCGCCTGCACAGCTTGGGTATCGGTGCGGATCGTGTGCCCGGCAGGGAGCTCGTGCAGTGCCCATCCGGTACGGGCGGCCTCTTCGAGGGTGTCATCGATCGGGCCGCCGAAGCCGCGGGTCTGGTAGGTCAGCTGCCGTTGTTCGGTGGTGGTGGCGGCGCGGAATCCGGTGTACGGGTAGAACGCCGCGGAGACCGGAGGTGCCGCCGAGGCGGGAAGCCTCCAGGACACTGGCAACTGGTGCGGGCGGATGTCAGGGTTGTTGGCCAGCAGCGCTGCTACCGCGCTCTGCATTGGATCCCACGCCAGCCCGGTCCACCGGTTGATATCGATCGTGGAGAACGGGTCGAGCTGGCCCGGGTCCCCGACCATCAGTGCCCGGTCGAAGCGGGGCGCGACGCGCAGCAGCATGTCCGACCGCATTTGGTACGCCTCATCGACGATCGCCCAGGGCCATGGCCCTTCGCTGACGAACACCCATTTGGCTGCGGTGCCGACCACTATATCCACCTCACCGAGCCCCGAGACCTTTTCGGCCACAGTCACATTCGGGTGCGCGATCCGAGTGCTGGGGACGTATTTGCCGCCGCTCAGACGGCCGATGCGCAGGCCGGGTGCTTCACGGGCCATGCGGTCGACCAGGTCATCGACTTGGTCGTTGGTCTGGGCGACGACCATGATCGGCTCGCCCGCGCGAGCGATCTGTATGGCGGCGCGCACTACCAACGTCGACTTGCCCGCTCCGGGCGGAGAGTCCACTACGACACCACGTCCGGTACCGCCGGTGAAATCGGCCAGAACCCGGGAGATCACCGTCTCCGCCGTGGTGGCGACCTCGCTCATCATGACCACTCCTCGTCGGCGTCGTTCACAGACCAGGTAGGTGGTTCGGTGGAGCCGCCGTGTGTCCATGGTGTGTCTTGGCGCGAGGGGAAACTGCCACGCGGCTGGTAGGTGGCGTTCAGCGTGCCGTAGCACACCGGCTGGCCGCTGGTGGGCACGCTGCCCTCGGGTGCGATGTCGGCGCGGCCCATCCCGCTGGCGAGTTCGAGGGTGATCTGCACACCGTCCGGGAGGTCTTCGACCGAGATGACCGTCGCTTTCTGCTGTGGGCGTGCGGGATCGGTGAGCGGTCCGTCGCCCGGGGCAAACCTGACCGGATCACTCGTCACCACGGTGGCCAGAGGCCGCAGCACGGCGTGACGGCCGGCACCGATCCGCCGATCGGTCGCGATCGAGGTGACAGTTCCCGCGAACGCCTCTCCGATGAGCCGGAACTCGGCCATTACGAGGGGGTCGTCGAACGCGCGCTGCGCATCGTATTCGGCTCGACAGCGCTCGAGTTCGTTGAGCCGAACCGCCGCTGCCACCGGGCTGTCTCGCTTGGGCTGGGGCACTCCCCCCTCGGCCATATAGGTGTTGAACCTTCCGAACGCATCCACGTCGCGAGCCCAGCGCTGCGCAACGTGCGCTCCGGGCCGCAATTCCCGGAGCTGATCGATCGCCTGCCACATCATCTGCCAAGTCGGGTCGAGCTGGCCTCGCAACGCCGATTCGATGCGCGACAGCGCGCGGCGCCGGGCCCGCACCGTCCCCGCGCGGTCGTACTCGGCAATACACGGCGCCAACACTTCCCGATCGAAGCCAGGGTCGGTCGTCGGGCCTGCCGGGGGCCACAGCAGCGGATCCTCGGCCTCGAGGGCACCCCGCGCAGCGGTGGAACCGGGTGCCGGGTCGATCCACGCCATCAAGGCCGCCAGATTCTCGTCTTCCACTGCGCTCTGCCCACTCGCCCAGTGCTGTCCGATAACATCGGTCGCGGCCAGAAGCAGCGAGGACCCTGCACGTTCGGCCTGCTCGGCAAAGTAGGTGAGCCACATCCCCAACCGAGGCACAGCAACGCCGACCGCGTGCGGGCCGGTCGTGGACCGAAACCGTGTGGAGCGGCCCAATAACCGGAGAAAGTCGATTCCCCGATGATTGGGTACCCACAATTGCGGTGCGCTGCCCAGGTGTGACCCTGTGACGGCCGGGCTGGCGCCGATGTACGTGCCGATATAGCGGTGCAGTGTCAGAGCGAGGCTGCCGGCGAATTCCAGGCGCAGATCGCGGGCGCGGGGCTGCGGGACAACCCACAGTCGCGGGGACTCGCGCTCCGTACCGGCCATGAATGCCAACGGGGCGTTCGCTTCTCCGGCCATGGTGAGTGGAATACACACCATGGGCTGCTCGGCGATATGACTATGGCGAACGGTCGCAATCGGTTGTGCGCGGCCGCGGTCGAGCGCGGCCGCCCGTGCCAAGGCGGTCAACGTGCTCATGCCACACCGCCCAGGCATTGCTCGCGCAGCGTGTGCGCCAGTCGCAGCATCTCGGCGACCTCGTACTCATGCTCGTCGGGGTCGCGATCACCGCACGCCAAACTTAGTGCTGCAGACACTGTTTCAATCCCGCCGAGGTCCTCTCGAACCGAACGCCCCAGAGCGGCAGTCGATCCGCGGGCCTGGGCGCGACACAGGAAGCTCATTTCACAGGTGGCCAGGCACTCCGGTGCATACCGTGCCTCGATTGCACTCAACGCCTCGAGTAGCTCGCCGACCGGGCGCCGCGCCACTTCCGTGGCATCGATCCGCAGATCCAGGGTCAACCCTGGCGGCAAAGCAGCAACCAGCGAGCCGATCTGTTCGATCCTGGCGAGCTGGCGGCGCAGGACCGAGAGCTGCTTGCGCACATCGACACGCGCGGCGGTCGGCCGGTTCGAGAAGTCCTGCGGGCACACTACGAATACCTCATCGGACACCATCGCCGGATTGGCGCCGACCTCGGCGAGCAACTGCCGCAACGCCAGCACATATACCGCCGATTGCGTCGCGGCCGCGGACATCTTGGCCGGATCGGCTCTGCCGTCGATGATCGGGAACGATTTGATCTCCACCACATGGAACTGGTTACGCAGTTGGAACGCAACAAGATCCGGCTCCAGGTAGACCTGCTGACCCGCGATCCTCATCTGCAGTACCGGGTGATCGAAGAACGTTCCTGAATCGTCCCCACTTCGCGCGGCTTGGGCCAGCAACTGGCGCGAACGAAGGTAACGGGTTTGTATGGTTTCGTGACCGGCCACTCTGTTGAGGTCGTCGTAGGACACCTGGGGCATGGGCAGGCCGAGGCGATCGCGTAGCAGTCTAAGTATCTCCGCGCACCCGTGGTCCTTGACGAAGTTCTCGAATGCGATACCGCGGGCGATGGCGAACTGCGATAGACCGAATCTCGGTGGGTATCCGAGGTGTTGTGCCAAGGCTTGTTTGTCGATCGCGGCCGCGTCCAGAACCGCTCGCCGTGCGCAACCGGGGTTGCTGGCTAGCGCGGCTACGGCGCGCGCGTTGAACTTCTTCGGCGCGGCGGTGCCGCGAATGACATCCAGACGAAAGTCGGTGTCGTTCAAGTGATCTTCCTTCACAACGGAAGCAAGCGAGGGATAAGGGGAAGTGTGATCGATAACCGATCAGTGTGGAGCTGTCGAGCGAGAAACAACCTTCAGAGCCGAGCCGAACAGCTGCTCCGCCTCATCGAGTTGTAGTCGTGCCCGCGATGCGGCCGACTCGCGCTCGGTGTGGTCGGTTTCCTGGTGGATCTCTAACTCCGAGCGCGCGGCGTTCGCGACAGTCGCTGCGTCGATGGCGTCGAAGGATTCGCCTGCATCAGGGATGCTGGTCGCGAACCGCCACAGCAGCCGCAGCACTGGCAGTGTGGGGGCCGGCATGCGCGTGATCCGTTCCGCCACTTGAATTCCTGCGGTAAGAAAATCCACGCGCGGGCTGAGCGGGCCGACGACCCGGCGGCTCAATGTCCATGTCGACACGGACACAAGACCACGGGAAGCGACCAGCCGATCGGCGCTCAGCGCGCTACACAAGTAGAACGGTCGCGCGTGAGGCGAGGAACGAAACGAGCGTTCTTCGTCTCGCCGCAAGCTGGCCAGCTGCGACGCAGACAGCTCCCCTGCGAAGAACGCATCCTGCACTGCCACGATCATTTTCGGTGCCGACGGAACACTCAACAGTGTCAGCGCTTGATGGACCTGATCACGCACAGGCAGCAGCGTTCCCGGATGACCGGACGGTTCGGGCTCGTCCTCGGACACAGACAAGGCATCCAGCGCTGCGTAATACGCGTTATCCGCGCGCCGCAGGTCGGCTCTCAATGCACGAAGACGGACGGGATCACCCGCACGCACAACGCGCTGCACCTCGGTCCGCAGATCGTCGATGCGCCGCTGAAGCTCCTCCAAGGACTCGGCCACGCACAGCACCGTACCTCAACTATCCAATGAACTCCAAGTTATTCCAAACTTTCTTGATTGGGCCGGACCACCCTTCCCTCACCAATGACCTGCGCTCGGGCACACGCCTGTAATCGCGGCATGGTCGCTACCCAGGTCGCCGAATCGGCCCCTGCCGACGGGTCGCCCACCGACCGCCTTCCTTCGCGGGCCACCGGCGTACGTCGCGACCCCTTGCTGGACGAGGGAATTCGGGCCTTTCATGACATGGCGACGGTGGCATCAACGGATGGACGACCCGGCAGTCTCCGATGACGCTCGTTTTGAGTGACGACCAGCAGTGCGGCGGAGTCACCGGACAGGCGGATGTCCATCCAGCGCTAATGACACCTCGAACAAGGGGACCCGAACGGGTTCGCCAGTGAACATGTCGCACCTCGGGCGTGATATCGAATATCCCCATGTACACCTGCCAGCGCGCCTATGTGCGTGTAGTCAGTGCCTCCAGCACAACTTGGGACTCGATCAGCTGACCGTCCCCGACAAGACGGCCCAGCAAAAGTAAAGCGCTGTCGTGTATTTCGCGGGCATTGTGTCGGGTCGTGCTGGAGCGCACAGCATCTCTTACGATCCACGGCGTATACCCCATCTCGAAGGCATCCAATGATGACTTCAGCACACACGCATCGGTGGCGATGCCCGCGATGACGATATCGGTGACCTCATGCTGCTGGAGCACCGCAACAACCTCGCTGGTGAGGGCGGTGTAGAAGAACTTGTCGACCACGACCGCTGTCGGGTGATGGGTGAACCGGCTCAGCTCGTCAACCAGGTCGATCGCCGGCGAGTTGTGAAGTTCGCGCCATCCGATCAGGCGCTCGTAGGGGCTGTCGGGGTGATTGCGGAAGCGGGTAAGAATGATCGGTTGCCCGGTCTGTACCCATTGCTCGGCTATCTGCACGATCTTGGGCACCACCGGTGCCGAGTCGGGCGTGATGAAACCGTTCTGCACATCCACCAAGCACAATGCCGCTCGAGCGAGATCGATCCCCATTGCATGCTCCTCACTTCCAGTGTTCAAGGTTGGTCCGAATGCCCTACCAGACAACCGATTCCACCCGGCTCTTAGTCGATATGGTCACTGTTCGTCGATAGCGTTCGGCTGTGCGCCCAGCTGCGCATGCGCGGCTCAATCTCGTTGAAGAACACGGACTTCGCGCGGGTGTAGTCGTCGTAGTCGGGATCTGTCGCGTGGTGCGCGGCGAGTGCACGCTTGAGTGCGGCGTAGCGATGCGCTTCGGCGGGATGTGCACGAAGCCAGTCACGAACCAGGAGAACGAATTCGGCGAACGGGGAGTCTGTTCGGCGAACATGCAAAATGGCGGCCTGTTCTGGGGAATGGAACAGCCGCTTGTCGAACAACTCGGCGCGGCCGGTGTGGTGCGGGCGCGGGGTGTCGCGATACACCCCTGGTGAGTCGGCCCGCGCGCCTAGCGCGGGCTCAAACCCTATCGGTGCCAGCAGGTCTGCGATCTCCTCGATGGACGGCAGGGTGGGCATGCACACTTGCAGGTCGACAATCGGTTTGGCGGCCAGGCCTGGCACCGCGGTCGAGCCGATGTGCTCATAGCCGAACGCACCGGCATCATCCAGTGGAAGAAGGGCTGCCCGGACGAGCTGCAACAGTCGGTCCGCATGGGCGGGCCAGGATGGGTCGTAGTCCACGATCATCACAGGATCGAAAATACCCGCGTGCACTCAATGATCTTTCCCAGCAACCATTTTGCTCGCGGCGAGGAGTGCACCGGCGGCGGCGCTGAGGATCAGTACCGTCCCGCCCACCACGAAACCCCGCGCCGCCGTTGACGCGATCAGCGCTGGGACGACAACCATCCCTGCCGTCCCTGCCCCACGCATCACCATGTAGTTCACCGCGAGCAGTCGCAGCCGCTGCGGGGGTTCGAACGAGACCAGATGGGTGCCCATCGCGATGCCGATGATCGCGTTGACGAATCCGGCCATCGTCGCGAACACCGACACCCAGAGCACGGTGCCGACCGAGCCGATAGCCACCTGCAAAACACCGATCACGACCCAAGCCATGCAGAAACGGACCGGGAACACCCCACCTACAGCGTGCGAGGCAGCGAGGCTTCCGGCGACGGAAGCGACTCCGCACGCGGTGAGCAGCCATCCATAGGCCGCCGGGCCGGCATCCAGCTGCCGGGCCAGCAACAGCGGGAGCCCGATCGCGGGTAGCGCCATGAGGAAGAACCCCACAGTCTGCACCGCGAATACCGTTGACAGGTAAGGATATTCACGCAGCAGGCTCCTGGCTCGCACATACTCCGTCGACTGCGTCGCGGACGAGGCACGCGTCCACCGGGCGCCAGACCCCGTCGTCATCCGCACAAGCACAACGAGCGTCGCAGCTGATACCGCGAAGGTCGCTGCGTCGATCGTGAACAGCCTCGTGATCGGTGCCGCCATTAACAGCACGCCGGCGAGACCGGGCCCGGCGATGCGGGCGATCCGGCTGGTGAGATCCATCAGGGCAACCGCTTCCAGGTACTTGTGTGGATTCACGAGATCGGGAACCAGCGCACCGAGAGCAGGATCGAAGACGGCGCCGAAGACCCCCAGCACCAAGACCACCCCCAGCATCGTGGGCATCCCGCCTGTCGCCCACACCCACGGCAGCCCGGCGACCAGTAGTGCGCGCACCGCATCGATACCCGCGAGCACACCGAATGATGCACAGCGCCTCAGCAATCGGTGCCCGACTGCGCCCATCACGATGAAGGGGATCGACTCGGCGATCGCGACCGCGCCCATGGCCACCGGACCCGACCGTTGCAAGGCGACCCACATGATCGCCAGGGCGAAGAACCTGTCTCCCGTCTGCGAGAGCAGCTGCGCGGCCCAGATCGCCAGAATGGGTCGGTGGCGAAGCAGCATCAGCGACGACAGCGGCACAGACCAGCACGGTAGGCCACCGTTGACCAGCACTCCGCGTGCCGAAACATGGCGGCGCGTTCATACCGCCGAGGTGTACCGCCCCGTGGGGGCAGAATCGATCCGTGGACCGGATTCCGTTCGATTTCGACGGCTATGTTCGGCGTGTGCAGACGAAACCCTGCTTCATCTGCGCACTCGTGGCAGGCACGCATGATTCGGACCTCGAACAGATCATCACCGATGACGGGGAGAACTTCGCATTCCTCAGCCGATACCCGACATTGCCCGGATACATCCTCGTCGCACCGAAACTCCACCGTGAGCACGTAGTCCGCGACCTGACCCAGGACGCCTACCTGCGGCTGATGACAATGGTCTACCGTATGGCGCGCGCGGTCGAAGCAGTGGTTCCCAGTGAGCGCACATATCTGCTGAGTCTCGGTAGTCAACAAGGCAATTCGCACGTTCACTGCCATATCGCACCCCTGCCCGCAGGCGTGCCGTATAGAGAACAGCAATTGCATGCTCTGAACGCAGAAAACGGGACGATCCCGTGGACTCAACACGACGCGGTCCAGCTCGCCGGACGACTGCGGCTCGCATTGACCGCCATCGACGCCTCGACGCACTCGCCCGCACCACGACCCGACCTCGGCTGATTGCCTCCCAACGCCCTTACGTGCGGGAAGTCATTCAGCCGACTGCGGGAATCGGTGTTCGCGCATCCGTGCATCCGCCCCACGATCCGGCATTCCGTGCACGCCGTCCATCGAAACCATGGCTGCTGGCTATTGCTCCTGCGCAGGCTCCGATGATCGGCGATCAAGCCGAGGTACTGAGCATGATCCGCCCGCATACCGCAATTGGGCGGGAGGAATAGTGACGGGGCTATCGCCGCGCGCGGCCGTAATCACCGCGCTCACGCAGGCCGCGACCAACTCGGGTTGGTCTGCGGCGACGTGGTGGCCGGCCCAGTCTGCGACCACGAACAGTGCATCCAACTTCTCGGCCAGCAGCCGCTGTCCGTCCTGCCATTTCTGATCGAGCTGTTCGAGTGTGAGCGGCGCGTATTCGGCTGCATCGGCGGCCGTGAGACGTGTCCATCGTCCCGGTGCGCTCGTCAGGACCGCAGCGGGAACGGATGGCCATATCGCAGTATCGAGTTCGATGATCGATCCCGGGATATCCAGCATCGACGATCCGGGATTGTCGTTGCCCCCTTCGTATTTCGGCCAGCCGGTGCCCGTCAGATAGTCCAAGGTGGTGCAATCCACGAGCACCAACCCGGCCGTGTGTGTGCCGTAACGGGCGGCGTACATCATCGCGATCAGGGCACCGACCGAATGACCGACGACCACATGCGGCGAGTCGATCGCAAGCTTGTCGAGCAGGCTGCGCAGTTCATCGGCCAACGCACCGAACGTGCGTGGCTGATCGACCAGATACGGTGGCAGCGGATCACTCTCACCGATGCCTGGACGGTCATAGGTGACGGTGGTATGTAGATAAAGCCTTGGCACGACCTGGTCCCATTGGTCTTGCTCTGTTCCAAGCGCGTTGACGTGGACCACGGGCACCGGGGCGATTCCCGATGTGATGCTCGCGGTCAGCTCATACCCGATATCAATCTTCTCGAATCGCCTCACTCACAACAGATACCACCGCCGAACTGTCCGCACGCGCGATCAAGCGGGAATCCAGGTTCTGACCAACAGCAAAGGTTCGTCGTGGTTGGCCACATCGACGCAAGGCAGATACGGGTCGAACTGTCACCACGAACCCTGCCAAGCTTCTGGTTACCGATCGAGCCGAGTCCTTGCGGTTCGACCGTTATCCCACGCGGGCCGCCGGGCCAGCAGATCAGGGAATTCGGTTTGCAGCACACAGAATTCATTGCCCCATGGATCACGCAGCACCCAGAAGTCGTAGCCACGTTCGCGCTGATGATCGCACCGTACGGCCCCGAGCGCCTCCAGACGGCAGACCTCGGCCTCGACGTCGTCGGTCTCGATGTCGAGATGCATCCGCTCCTTCGACAACTTTCGGTCCGTCGTCGCCTGCAGCAATATCCGTATCTCGGAGTCGGGCAAGCGCAAGCGCCGGTAGACGTGTCGGCTCTGTGGGTTCACCGTTTCCTCGGTTGCGTCAAGGACGCCGCTCCAGAATGAAGTCGCGTGGTCGAGGTCGGTGACGTCGATGACGAAGTGGCACAACCTACTTCGGTGGCTCATGGCCGATCTACTCCCCAGCCATCGGCAGCACACACGCGCGGGCGAACCAGGTTTCGATCCTTGCCGAGTGCACATGACTGGCCACGGCGCGGTCACCCTGGATCGCGAAGGTGGCGTGCACATGAACCTTGCCGTCGCGGATTTCTCCGGAGCCGTGCATTTCTCCCGGCAATCGATAGGTCGAAACGATGTCCCTGGTCGGGTCGCCGGCGGGCATGGTCGAGACCGTGAACTCATCGACGCCGCCGATCAGGGACACGATTGCACCATGCGCGATGCCAGCGGAGTTCGCTTGCCTCTCAATCGATTCGATCATCTCGCCGGCTTCGATCGCGAATATCAGCATGGTCGGCATGCTAGCCATGCCGTCAGTGTTCGGTGATGGTCTTCGGCCGCCATCCGGCCTCGATCAGACGACCTCGGCGGCGCGCAGCCGCGAGAACCAGGTCGTGATCGAGCGCTTGTAGCCGTCGGGCATGGTGAGGCGGGCGATCTTGTCCTCGCGGAACAGGCCGATCTCCTTGTGCTCGTGCGACAGCACTGGTTCGGCGGCGGTGTCCGGATAACAGCCGTAGGTCACGATGAGTACGGTCCGCTCGGCCTCGCGGATGGAGTTCATCCCCGAGTCGAGGATGGCGCCGATGGTGACCGGCCACTGTGTCTCTTCGGCGATCTCCCGGGCGAGGCATTCCTCGGGCGTCTCCCCTGGCTCGATGCGCCCGCCGGGTAACTCCCATTCGCCGCGTTCGTTTTTCAACAAAAGCACACGGCCGTCGCGCACAACCACGCCCTTGACCGAGATCGGATACAGGTGCGGCACATAGCCGGACTCCGTCATGCCCGCACGTTAACAGCGAGACCGGCCGACCGTCGATAGATCTCACGCACTCGTTGTTGCAGTGGAGGTTCGAGCGCTTCGATGCTGTCTCGGGGCCGATTTACCGCATCGTTGCGATGGGCGATAGGCGATAGGCGATAGGCCGAAAATCGGGTCGACGGAGCGCATAAGGTCCACGAATGTCCGTGACGATCGGATCATCCGAACCGCCGACCGAAGCCGTGCGGCTGCGTCCGTTGCGGGCATCCGACGAACAGGTTGTTCGTGCCGCGCACGAGGAGATCGCCCGCATCGACGGCTTCGACTTCGCGCTCGGACTCACACCGGCGATGTCGTGGCCGGAATATCTTGCCGCACTGGATGACTACCGCCACGGAGTCAATCTGCCGGTCGGTATCGTGCCCGCGACGTTCCTCGTGGCCACCATCGGGGACGAGATCGTCGGGCGCGCCGCGATTCGCCATACCCTCAACGATCACTTGCGCCAGCGCGGCGGCCACATCGGCTACGCGGTGCTGCTCGCATATCGGCGCCGCGGGTACGGGACCCAGATCCTGCGCGAATCGGTACAGATTGCCCGGCGGATAGGCATCGGGGACATCCTGATCAGTTGCGAGGAAACCAATATCGGCTCACGGCGCATCATCGAATCGGGTGGGGGCCGCTTCGACTCGGCCGCTACCTGGCACGACGGGAACCGCATCCGTCACTACTGGATCAAGTAACCCAGCAATGCTGACACCACCCTCGCGCTCGCCCGGTCGAGCGCGAAAAGTGAAAAGCCCCACCAGCAATAGCGATGAACTGGCGAGGCTCTTCTGGGTAATCGGTCTGGTCGCATCCGTGTGTTGGTGACTTGATCCAGTCCGAGACTGGATGTTACTGCACCATACGGGCCTCCTGCGGGAGGTGGCTTCCACCGGCGACGCGCGCACAAGCCGCGACGGGCAGCGTCTTCCGTCTATGAAGCGCTGAGAAGCGATAAGCTGAGCGCGGAGTGTCAGGACGCGCACGCGCTCCAGGTTTTTCGCCTGAGTCACCCTGCCCACGCCGGTTCGGTGACAGTGACGGCCAAGGTCCTGCCCGGGGCCCGCGTTGGCTTATTTCCCTGTTCGCATGCTTCTTTCGTCGCAGGCAGGGGTGGCGTGGGCACCCTCTGCCGGGACCGGACGAGAACATGCCGAAGAACAGCAGCGCCCGTCGTCGGCGGCGAGCTCGCCGCATCGCCGCCGAGGAAGGCGTGAAATACACCGCGGGGTTACGGCGCGCCGATGAACGCACCGAAAACGCATGCCCCGAGGTGCAGGTCGAGGAGGATTCGTTCCTGCGGCCCGGAAAGATCGATATTGGCGGCGTCAGACGCTATTACCGGCGCAAGGATGCCGAGCAACTCGATCAGGCCGGGATGGCCGACCCGGACGGAAAAGATGTGGCGGCCGCGATGGATACGTTGTCGCCGCAGTTGCGTGGGTTGTTGTCGGCCAGGCTGCGCCCACTGACAGTGGCCGGACCTGATGGACGAAAGCACCGCGTGGTGTCCTGCGAGCCCGCACACCGTGAACAGTTCCGCGACACCGTGCGGACAGTGATCAAAAATCTGGCGCGGATTCGGGAGGACGCCGACGTGGTCTGGGTCCAGTGGCAGACCGTGGCGGTGGCCTTCTATGAGGTGGAACTGAAATTGCGTGGTTTGTGTTCGATCACCAACGGGCCGCTGCGGGACCGGGTCGAATCGGCGGTGGGATCGGCACAGCTGCTGTCCATGACCGCTGAAGCGGTCCATAGCCGAGGGTGCCCGCTCGGCGCGGGAGAGAACCGGCGCCGTCGCGGGTGGGGGTACTCGCCATGCGAGAGCGGCGATCTGCGGGTCCGCGTGCGCTCGCGGCCCGCTCGATCACGCAGTAACGGATCAGAGGCTTGCGACAGAACGGCCCCACAGGTCAGAGAAGCGCGCGTTCAAGTGAATTCGCGCTTCTCGGCATGTGTGTGCACTCGTCGGCCGAGCCCGCGGCCGGTTTCGAACGCCCGGGTCGCGGCATGTGCGGACGTTCGCCCGGGCGGGATGCCACCGTCGCAGCTTCATACCTTTCGATACGTTTTATCGACACCGTTTCGGCGGGGTTGGCCAGTTTCGCCGACAACCCTTCTCAGTCGGGATCCTGCGTCTCGACGTGTCGGGGCTCTACGACATGTGCTGCCCAAGACTCACACCCGGGCCGGATGCTTCGCCTGGAAAGACGATTGGAGGCCGGCGGCCAGGTAGTTGTGGTCAGCAGCGGTGGTGTTGATGCCTGTCTTGGTGACAGCGCTGGTCACGGTCAACTGGATCGGATCCCCCCCGATCATGGAAGCAGACCAACTGCATTCGACACCACCGCCGGGCGGGATGCTGGAAACCAACAGCCTGGGCGTAGATCCACCAGCGAACGCATCCACGCCCCGGGCTCCGCCGAACAGGCGAGCATCACCCGCCCCGAAGTCGACTGGACCGGTCTTCGACCTTTTCCCAGTGAGTGCCAACGCCAATTCTTCAGGCATCGGACACTCCCCATGCAGAGTGAAGTCGAATGCCCCTACAGGTTTGCTGCGGAGGTTGGTGTACGACACCTTCACGGTGAAGCGGCGAGGAGTCCAATTCCAATCGCCTGTGGGTTCCCAACCCAGGGAGATGGTGCCTTCGTTGGCCTCGACGAACCTGACGAGTTCCTGCATGACTCTCCTCCTCGAACGCTGGGTCGATCGGGCGAAATTCTGTGCAGAACGGAGCAACATCATATCGGGGCGGTGCACCCCAAATAAGCGTGACAGCCCTACGGCGGCCAGCGCATGCGATTGGCCAAAAGCCCACGGTGAGCTGCAATCCGAGTACGGTGTGCCCGACCTTCCGCGTCGTCTCATTCTGACCGCCGACAACGTTCACTAAACGGCAGTCGCAGTCGCCGCCCTGGCAGCTGTTTTGGGTCGAGAGCGGCAAGGCCGGTGATCGGGTGGGACGCGAACGCTCCTGGTGCTTTCCGTTCTCATCACCGATCATGCACCTGGTCCCGACCGATGGCTGAGCTACGGACGCACCGCAACCAGGCAGCTCACGAACCCTTTTTTGATAAGTCAACACCGACGGCTGTCGGCCGCACCTATAGTTGCGATTGGCAGAACCAGGGCGGCTGCGACGATCGCGCCGATCCACCACAGACTCAGCTGACTACACACAGCGGCTCCACGCTTTCCTCATGCAGCCCAACACTTCTCGGCGCGTCCTACTGCGACCGATACGGATGTGCCGTTACTCGGAAACGCTCATTGTCACCCATCGGGATGTGAACGACGAAACAGAGAGGCGGGATCTGTGATGCCCGATCAGTCGACCGCAACACCCACCAGCGGCACCGCTTCGGTGATCGCGCCACAGGACGTGGAGAACCCGGACTACGAGGAACCCGAAGTAGAGCCGACGAGCCCCTCCAGCTACACCGGCCCCCTCCACTTCCGCGGAAACGGCAACTCCAAATCCCCACTGCTGGGCCACCAACCGTTCCTTCTGTACTGGAAACCCAGCCACAACAGCGATTTCTACCCCATCGGATTATGGGACAACCGCGACTTCAGCCCCCAGACCGCGGTCAGCAAGTCCGACATCCTCCAGTTCCGGATCATGACAAAGGCACAGCGACCCCTCACGGCCGCTGACCTCACGCACACCTCCGGGTTGTTTCCACCTGGGGGAGTGCCACTGGAATGGAAGCGGGGCAACGGTTCATGGCAACTCCCCACCCAGCGAAAGGGTCAGAACTACTACATCTCCGTGGCGCCCCAACAAAGCGGAGGCCCATGGCGCATGGCCGGAATTCGCCGCTGTCACGCCTATGATGACGGCATCCGATTCGCGCTGTGGATGGATATCGTTGACAAGGGCGATGCGTGGATCTCCGACCAGGACACCACCGGCAGCATCAGGATGCAGACCCCTAACGAACGCCGGGCCTCCCTGGTGGCCGTCCGCTACGGCACCAGCGACCCGTTCGGTCAGGAAACCATGTTCTGGCCGCGCAGCTGGTCCGACCTGATCGGCTGAACCCGGATCCGAAATCCCTTCAGGGGCCTGGTCAATCAGGCCGGACAGTCGTGTATGAAACATGCATCGGGCGCGGAGCCCTTCCTTGCAGATCCTTCTTTGGTCGCAAGATCTACTTACAGGGCTCCGCGTACTTTGTTGCAGCCCAACATCACCCGGCGTGTCGCCTGAAAAGGCTCATTGCGGGTGCGGGCGCTGCTGCTCGTGGAACAGAAATCGACTGCGACGGCGTGGGTTTGTCGCGTCGGACTGAGTCGCCAAGATACTGGATCGCAACGACCACACTCGGAGAACTGAAAGCCTGCCGAGTCTGCCTCCGGAGCAGACGCCCTGAAATCGGCATTATCGTGCGTTCGCAGGCTCGTGAGAGAGCCACGGATACGTCGAGAGAGCCATGGAGTTTCGCTACCGCTCCATGCCCCAATCCCGGCGCCGCTCATGTGCATCACGCAGCGCATTCCCCTGGCGGGGTACACCTGAGCGCGATGGCGACGGTGCGCGGTCGATCACGAGGGGGCTCCGGGCCGCGTGTAGCTGCCGCTCGTATACCGCCTCGGCCCTCCGACTCAGCTCAGTCAGCTCGCGCCGGCGTGCCGGTTCGAGACTCGTATGTCGTAGTTCGTCGTTGAGTTCGTCCAGCTCTCTACGGATCTCACGAATTTCCCGCTCCGGGTAGTCGAATCGATCCTCTTGGACCGTTCGATGTTGTCAGCGAATCGTTCTGCCAGGCTCCGCATTTCGCTGATACCTCCTCTTCCGCAGCCGCGCTGACAGCCAGAGTAGGCGCACACACCGACACACCGGAGTCAGTTCGGCGCCCAGCCGAACGCTTCTACACGACCGGAACGAGATGGACGCGCGTTCACCCACTCCCGCCAGGCCCGCGATTCGTCTTCCCACATCCGATCGGCGAACGTCAAGCGCGGACGAGGACGGGCGCAATCCTGTTCGTGGTCCATATCTGTTAGACGTGCTGTGTCGAATTGGGTTCCCGCGGAACGGGTTCACGCGGCGGCGATCTCGATTCCGGCAGCCGTGAAGGTCAGTACGGCGGGCGTGTCCCGATGGTCTACGCGAGCCCGCAGGAACTGCTGAGAGATCAACGCGGGTTCGGCCTCGCTGCGGCGCAGCAGGTGCGCGGCGGCATTGTAGGCGGCCAACGGCGCCCGGCTGGGGGCCGGACAGGTCTTAGCGGCGGTGAAATCCGCACCCTGATCCATGAGTGCGATTGTGGCGTCCACGTGACTTGCGACGGCGTGTGTTACCAGCGAATTTGACAGTCCCCTCGGCCCCAGTTGACTGACACTGCCCGCGGCACCGTAGCGGCCGCAGCCCTAGTCTCGTAGCATTGCGGCGCGACAAGATTCCAGTCCCTGCCCTCGGCATCCTTCCAATGGACTTGAACCCCGAACCCGCTGATAGAGAGATACCGGCAGATCGCTTGTGCCGGAGCTGAACTCAGGTATCGATGCATGTCGGGGGTAGCTCGGACCGTCTCGATGTTGTCGTCATTGTCGTCAGCCGTGTCGTCATCTTTCGAAGAGGTCGAGGATCTTGACTGCGTATTTGTCTGCCTGGGCTTTGGGGTCTCGAAACTAGTCATGAGCTGGTGTGATGTTCTCGTGAGTTCTCGCAGGTTCCGTGGAGTTTCCGACGGACTACGGCCTGACGACGGCCTGGCCGAGCGGATTGCACCAGGTGTTCCCAGCTACTTGCCGGATTCGGCTTGCGAAGCCTCCTCCTGCTCTCGGGTCGGATCCTTCAACCGCCGAAGGGACTCGGCATCCTTCGCTCGGGCGAGTGCCTCCCATTCGGGTGCAAATCTGACGATGGTTCCGCCTGCTGGTCCGGCGGGTAGGACCTCCAGCATGTAAGCGACCTTTACAGGCACCTTGCGTTGCATCTTGCGGCATATGCCTCCGAAGGCTCTCGTCATCTGCTTGATTCTTTGAAGCTCGTTGATGTGGGAAATGATGTCATTGGTCCCGATACCGAGGTTGCTGAGTAGAGGCACGCCGTCTTGCGACTTAATCTTGTGTGCTGCGGCTGGGACTGGTTCGTTCGTTTCTGCCGTAACCCAACCCACCTCCCAGTCGGCATGCGCAAGATCATTTCTGAAACTTACTTCGGCCGCGACTGCTCGCCGAAGCGCGTTTCTGATGCGTATGTCGTCCTCGTCCAACTCGGCCACATGTGTAGCCATCGAGAAAAACGGAATCTGTCAAACCGGATGAGACAGGTCAGGCTGCCTGTTCTGTGTCGGCGTTCTCCTTCGGAGGCGGGTTGATCCAGGCCGTTTCGGGGAGCTCGGGCGGGGTCGGTGTGCCACGAAATCGGCCCGGGTTGGTGGCGTAGGCGGCGGCGAGGACCTGCGCGCGGCGGGCCCGGATCTCGGTGGCGGTGCCGTCGTGGACCGACGCCGGTGTGTGCAGGCCGATCCCGCTGTGGCGGTGCTGCGTGTTGTAGTAGTGAAAGAACTTGTCG
>NZ_WJIC01000056.1 GCF_009649815.1 Nocardia sp. SYP-A9097 | reverse complement strand
GGCGTCGGTCCACGACGGCACCGCCACCGAGATCCGGGCCCGCCGCGCGCAGGTCCTCGCCGCCGCCTACGCCACCAACCCGGGCCGATTTCGTGGCACACCGACCCCGCCCGAGCTCCCCGAAACGACCTGGATCAACCCGCCTCCGAAGGAGAACGCCGACACAGAACAGGCAGCCTGACCTGTCTCATCCGGTTTGACAGATTCCGTTAAGTGCTGACGATTGTGGGATGGCACAGGGCAATTCGAGTGGTCGACGTCGCGGGCTCACCATCGATGAAGTGCACTGGCACATTCTTCGAGAAGACCAACATCGTGCGAGCGTATCCGCGCGAACGGCTTCGGTGCTCAGTACCAATGCCCTAGTCGTCGCGGGAACCGCACTGGCCAACTCCATTCGAGGCGTTCAGCGGCTGAGTGCGGTCATGGTCTGCTCGACGATAGGGACGCTGGCATTCGTTGCGGCTTCGGTCGTGCTGGCATCCATGGCGCTTGTGACGCCGCGGAGGTGGACACCCAAGCGTGATGATGTGGACTTCGATTCCTCGATGGTCTACCACTACGGTTACTACGGTGGCCGCTGGGCCACCTTCGAGGACTTCCGCGCATCGATCACCGACCTCTCACCGGAACAGCAACTGCACGGCGCGGTCCTCGAGCTGTGGAAAGCCTCCTACACCCACCAGTACCGGTATCGAAAGCTGCGGATGGCGTCCCGATACCTGATTGGCGCGATCGTCCTCTTGGTGATCACCGTCGCGCTCGCGGCGATTCTGCGTTGACGCCTTCTTCGCTCGGCGAGTTTTCAATAGAATCAACACAGTTCGGTATACGGCTGGCATCTCAGCACGCCAGTTCTGTTGCATGAACTCATGCCGTTCATGCCTTGCACGCCCCGCAACCGTCGCAGTCAGCGGCGGCGAAAGATTAAGTTTCACGAATACGAGCACCTCCCGACGCCCAGAGGGTCGACCGCCGCCGCCCTGGTGGTCCTACAGCCCAGATCGTCCGTCGCCTACGTCCGCTTCGCTCGTTGTTCTAGCGCAGGCAATCTGCGAGATCTCTACCATGAGCAACCTTTTGGCGAATCAATTCCTCTTGCAATGCGCACTAGGAACAAGAATCTTGGATGGCACCGCGGCCGACAGCCAGGTCGCAGCAACACCTTTGCGCTCGGCAAGCGAGCGCGAGATGTCTAGTCGCGGTCAGACACCGATCGGCGACCGGAATGAGCACCAGTTGGTCGTCGACAGCGACCGCCGTGACCCACCGGATCTACGCAGGCTCAGCCGGGCGGTGATTGCGCTGGCGAAGGATTCCACAACCGCCGAGGAGGAAGAGTGAAAGATACGGGCGCCCTTGAACAGGCAGTCGCGTATCTGCGTGTCTCGGACAAAAAGCAGATGAACACGGCTATCGACATTGATCCCGACGGCAATTCGATTGCAACACAACGGAAGATCGTCGAGCAGCGAGCCGATACGTTGCCCGCCCGGATCGTCCAGGAGTTCGTCGAGCCGGGTGTCTCCGCGCAGTCCATCGAGAAGCGGGTCGAGTTCCAGAAGATGCTGGCCTACCTGCAGGACAATCCGCAGATCAAGTACGTCATCGTCTACATGCGATCACGTGCTTTCCGCAACTACATCGACGCCGCCGTCACCAAACGCCAACTCGACCTCATAGGCGTGACACTGATCTCGGCGAAAGAGGACTTTGGTACCGGGATCTACGCGGACATGATGGCCGCCATCACCGACATCTTCAACGACACCCAGAACAAACTTTCCGGCCAGGACATCAGCACCAAAATGCTGCACAAGGTGATGAACGGCGGTACCTGTGGGCGCGCGAAAATCGGTTACGTCAATGCCCGAATCCCATTCGAAGGCCGTCAGGTGAACACCATCAAGATCGACGAGGAGCGCGGGCCCCTGGTCGTGCAGGCGTGGGAACTCTACGCGACCGGCGATTACGGGATCGACGAACTGGAGGCGGCGATGGCCGATCTCGGGCTGACTTCCCCGCCTACAGGCCGGTACCCGGTTTCGAGGCCGGTATCTGCGTCCACCCTCCACAACATGCTGCGCGATCCGTACTACGTCGGATACGTCCCGTGGAAAGGCAAGATCTACCCTGGACGCCATGAGCCGTTGATCAGCCACGAGCTCTACGAACGCGTTCAGGATATTCTTCGGCACCGCAGCGCCAATGGAAATCGCGACCGCATTCACAACCACTATCTCAAGGGCTCTCTGTCGTGCATCCGCTGCCGCGGGGCGGGGCACACGTCGCGGCTTGTCTTCAACCAGACGACAAATCGCACCGGCAACAAGTACCCGTACTTCACCTGCAGCAGGAGCAAAGAGGGGTTGTGCGACCTCCCGAGCCTGCCTGTCGAATGGGTCGAGGAGGCAGTGGTCGAGCACTATCGCACGCTCCAACTCCCGTCCGATTTCGCTACCGAGAGCCGAAAACTCTTGGAAGAGATCGTCTCCGACGAACAGTCCACCATCCGTGACACGCACGCGAGCCTCAACCGCCAACTGAAGGACCTCGACAAGAAAGAGAACCGTCTGATCGATCTACTCGCCGACGGCTCGATGCCACAGGCGAAGATCCGCATGAAGCTGATCGAACTGAAGAGCCAGCGCAAGCGGCTTGAAGCCGGAATGACGAACACCTCGGAGAAACTCGCTATCGGTGCGAGCGTCCTTCGGCATGCCCTCGACCTCGTCGCAGATCCGTACACCCTCTACCGCGACGCCGGCCCTGAAGCACGCCGCCTCCTCAACGAGACCTTCTTCGAGCGCTTCTACGTCGATGATCACCAGGACTCGATAGAGCTGCGGATGGCCGACGAAAAGAGCTCCGTCTTTGCGGACCTCCATCAGGCCGGTCGGGCCTGCACAGGTCGCTCATCTCGCAGGAAGCTGAAAGGGGCTCACCCAAGCCAGCGAGCGAACGCTGGTTTGAATAAGCCCCTTATGGTGGTCCCAGCTGGGATCGAACCAGCGACCCCTCGCGTGTGAGGCGAGTGCTCTCCCGCTGAGCTATGAGACCGTGCGGGTGTTTGACCCGGCGTTTTCGTGCCGGTCCGAACGAGAAAGAACATTAACACGCACCACCCGTGACACACCAAATCGCGTGGACAACGCGGTGAAAACAGAGTGTGACGGGGGCGATCGGCGGGGAGCGGGAGTGGCGGCTGCCGGGGCACTCCCGGGCGAGGGTGCGCGGGAGTCGGCGAGGGTGCAGGCAGGGCGGCGACACGCCACGTGAAGCCACCATAGGTGCACGCCCGGGGAGCATTGAGGCGCGGGGGGAGAACGGAATCCGGGCCGCACGCTGCTGAACGTTCACCAACGGGTTTCGAACTACAGGCCTGTAGTTCACATTTACCCCCATTAACCAGGCGATTTGTTACCAGCGCTGCCTGTCGGCTAATGTTCTCTCTCGTCAGCCGGACGGCCTTCAAGCCCCTGGGAGACAGAGTGCGGATGTAGCGCAGTGGTAGCGCATCACCTTGCCAAGGTGAGGGTCGCGGGTTCGAATCCCGTCATCCGCTCGAAGGCCAACCCGGCCTTGGTTGGCGGTGTGGCCGAGTGGTGAGGCAACGGCCTGCAAAGCCGTGCACACGGGTTCGATTCCCGTCGCCGCCTCTTAGAGGCAAAATGTAATCTCGCGCGATTAGCTCAGCGGGAGAGCGCTTCCCTGACACGGAAGAGGTCACTGGTTCAATCCCAGTATCGCGCACCAACGTTCGACCAGGTCAGGCCCGGTATCCACCGGGCCTGTCTTACGTTCTGACCTACCTATGACCTGACGGGCCGATCAGCCATCCGCGCAGAACGTGCCGCCGCAAGCTCCGCAGAAGATCGGCGGGCCTTCTCCAAATGCCCAGCCCTTCCTCGGGCAGGATCCCGCACAAGAGCATCAGCCGCGACACTGTCTACACCTACCTGCGCGCTGCGACCGCAACGCAGGTCTCCCGACTGTCCGTGGCCATGAGAAAGTGGCTCTGGCGCATTTTCGATGATCTTGGGCGTGTCGATCTCGTTGGGACGCTATAGATCCGGGTCGTGGTTCTCGATGGCATCGCAAACACGTTGCTGGGCTTGCTGTTTCCACATCGCCGACCGCGGACTGTCCGGCGTGCGGCCGGGCGAGCGGTATCGATCCGATTGCGAGACAGACGGTTTCGCTATACCACCGCCGACTATCAACGGTCGATCTTCGCCGAACAGATCCCAGGCCTGGCCGAACGCTATCAGCGATGCAGCAGTCTGCTGACGACGCTGCTCACCCGGATCGGGCCGACTCTGGGCCGACGCCCCCGCTCTGCGGCACCCTGCTCAACCGCTGCCACTGACCGCGCGGGAGCGAGAGATCGCCACTTTGGTCGCGGCCGGGCTCACCAACCGTCAGATCGCCGACCGGCTGACGGTCTCGGTGCGCCCCGTCGTGGGTCACCTGTACCGGGCCTGCATCAAGCTGGATATCAGCGACCGGGAGACGTCCGGCGAACTCCTGCACGTATAGCAACAAAGCAGCAAACATTTGGCGCCACTAAAACCAGCCCCCCCACGTAGTTCGCTTGCCGCTGCGGCTTGATGCAACCTGTCAGCATTTTATGTGAGATGCAACACACCAATACACATGACAGAGTTACTTTACAGCTATCATTCTTGACGCACATCCGATAACCAGCGGCCAGGGGAGCTATTCCAAGTCGAATCAAGCGAGAGGGCGGTCACATGACTCGTCGGTACGGAGAATCCAAGACCAGCGCGTCGCGACGCGCCCTGCTGCCGATCGTCGGCGCGATCCCATTAGCTCTCGCGGTGACCTGCGCCAGCGCCACGGGCGACGCCGCGGCGCGGCCCAGCGTCCCGGCTCCCGCGCCCTTCGCGCAGCTCTGGACCAGCCCGGTGCAGCCCGGCGTCACCCTGCGGGCGATCAACTGGCAGAACCTGTACGCGCCCGAGCCCGTGGGGGTCGATGCGTTCAGTATCCCGGTGCCGAACAGTGTCCCTGACACCATGCTCGATAAGGCGAAAAACGCCGCAGCCTCCACCAATGCCTTCATCGACGGCGGGCTGCAGCCGGTCCTCGACGACACCCGCTACTCGGACAGGGTAACCGGGCTGACGGTGGGTGGTGGCGTCGCCGGTCTCGTCATCGGCGCGGCCGTGGGGGCGGTACCAGCTGCGGTGATCGGGGCCGTGCCGGGAGCGGTTATCGGGGCTGCGATTGGTGCGATTGCCGGCAGTTTCATCGGTGGCGTCGCCCTCGCCATTCCGACCCTGGGAGTGGGCGCGCCGATGGGAGCCATGGGTGGCGCCCTCGCGGGGGCCGGCGTCGGCGCTGTGGTAGGCGCTGTAGTCGGCGGCGTAGTAACCGCCGTTCCCGTTGGCATCGTGGGCGCAGCCGTCGGTTACGAGCTCGGCGCAGCCACCGGGACCGGTATCGGTTTGCAGAGCTGAGGGAACCAAGGCGGGAGTCGTTCTGACTCCACACAAAGACAGAACCCCCGCGGGGCATTCTCCGCGGGGGTTCTCGTCGACCAAAGCCGGTCCGGTCCACAGGTTCAGCCCGGGACCACATCAGTTTCGTCTTCAAATCGACGTCATCGCATGGTGGCGAGGTTGTACCAGAGGTTCTCGAGGCTTTCGGTGCCGCCGAACAGTGTGGTGAAGTTGGTGGAGTCGATCAGTACGATGTGGCCTGCACGGGGGCCGGTGGGTGGCATCCAGATCAGCGCGTTGAACTCCGTACGGCCGGCGGCGGTAAACGGGTGGGGCCGTTCGAGGTCGACGCGCTGGCGACCGAGGACTCGTAGCGAGTCGCTCTCCGGCGCGGTGAGCTCATAGTGCGGCAGGTGGGGGTGGAAGTTGAATGTGGTGACGTTGTCCAGCAGCCGGGGCGTGTCCAGATCTCGGAACCCGGTCAGTGGGGCGATCTCATTGGTGCCGTCGACGACTGCGGGGCGCAGGCCCCACTTGTTGTACACGGGAACATCGAGCGCCTTCATCAGCGAGCGCGTGTACTGGCCGAATCGCTGCTGACGGGGTACCAGTGGGTCGCCGTGATGCTCGTATTCGATTTGTCGCTGCGCGAAGTCGTCGGTAAAGCCGACGTCGTGGTGCGGCGCCAGCAGCAGGCAGGTGCCTTCGCGTCGCAGCCACTCCCGGATTGCGGCGCACTCTTCCGGCGCGGCCTCCTGCTCGGAGAGGATGTGATCGAGCCCGAACACCATGAGCGTGTCGGTGTCCGCCAGGATCCGCTCGTCGATCGGCAATGTGTAACCGGCCTGGTCGATGCGCTGGAACACGGCGACGGGATGACTGGTGGCCGCACCGGCCAGTTGCTGAAACGCCAGCGTCGAGCGATGAAACAGCTCCAATGTGCCCGCGATACCCTGCAGGAAGTGCGCTGCGTCGTACTCGAGGGTCTCGTAGCTCGGCCACGCTACATTGCGAACCTCGGTCATCGTGGAGAAGCGGTTGTACATTTCAGCGGGATCGCGTTGGGCCTCCCACGGATAACTCCACGTCCAATAGATGCTCATCCGCCGCCGCCCGTCGTGCTTGCGCGGGATGTGGTCCTGGTTGTAGGTGCGTGCCCGCGGCAGGGTGCTCATGTTGTCACCTCTCAACTGTCGAGCGTGGCCAGGTACCGCAGTGCGCTGATACCCGGCAGGAAGAAGTACGCGCCACCCATAAGCGTGGTGAATGCTGGTAGCCCCGCGAGCACCTTACGGATGGGCCGCTTGGGAATCGTGAACTCCAGGGTGCCGTCCTGGGTGCCGCAGATGGGGTCGTGTTCATTGCCGAGTTCGTGGAATGTCTTGTCGTTGATCCAGACGTTCTGGGCGAACTCGAACTGGCGGATCAGGCTGGCACAGATAATGAACGCGGCAATGCCTCGATCCACCCCGTCATCGGGGGCGTCGTCGGGCAGCGCCGGCCCATAGGTGGCGCCGCGGCGAATCATCCTGCGGCGGTGCATATTTGGCGCGGTATCGCGCGGGTTGAGTCGCCGAATGTGCGAGCCGAGCGGTACCGCGTAGCCGTGTGGGTCCATCTGTTTGTAGTTGAAGTCATTGTTCCGCATGGGATCTGCGCCCAGCTGTGGATCATCGCGGTCGGGGGCCAGCGCCAAGGGCGCGCCGCTCGGCCAGCGGCCCATGAGTTTCGCGGCGAGTAGCTCCTGCCCGTCCGGGGTTTCGGCGTGCTCGCGCAGATAGTTCCGAAACGCACCGACGTGCTCTTGCAGTCGCCGGTAGGCCATGTAGGTGCCGTTGCGGGACAACACCTCTGGCTGCGGCAATGTGTGAGGTGGTCCCTCCTCGTCTGGATAACCCAGGATGAATTCACCGGGTTTCAGCGGTCCGCCCGACCCCGGCGTCGGTTCTTCACCGGACCCCTCGATCACCGGCTGGGATAACCGGTCTCGGAACCCGAAATGGTCGTGGGCGTAGTCGAATGGCGGCGTCGCGTTCAGATCCAAGAACGACAACACGCGCACGCCCGGGCAGCGGGCCACCAGCTTGCGGTGCTCGGCGGTGCTCCGCTGGTGTTCGGCATCGGTGCGGGCGAACAGGATCGCGATCGCGTGCAGGTCATCACCGGCCAGCCCGCCCACCCAGTTATCGGGGTGATTGGCGCCCGTATCGCCCAGGATGTCGGCGCGGGCTGCCATGCCTTCACGGAACTCGTCGGGGAAGGTGGAAAGCGCTTCCTCCGACACGCCCAGCGCTCGCAGCCCGCGCCAAGTGAAGGCCAGCGTGATCCAGCGCTCGGAGCTGTCCATCGTGGCGCGCACGTCCGCAGCCGACTGAACCCGGTCCAGCAGCTCGGTCAACCAGGCCCGGCCACCGGCGGGATCGTCGAAGGACAGGAACTCGTAGCGGCCGGTCATTGCCGGGGTGCGGGTCAGCAGGATGTGCTGAATATCCTCGAGTTCGATCATCGGCCCGGCCGATCTACTGCATCTGATCGAGCATGTCGGAGAACGCCGCTTTGAGCCGCAATGCCTTTTTGATCTCGTCGGCAGTGGCGTAAGGGTACTCGCCGTATTCAAGGAAGCTCGAAAACTGGTGTTCCCGAACGAATTCGACGAACGCGTCCGGGTTTTCCTTCCAATCCTCCGGGAACCCTTCGAGATTCGTGAAAACGGTGGTGATACCGGTCTGGCTGAAGAGCGTGACGGCGTCCTCGGTGTACTTGTCGAAATCGGTGTCGAAAATGCCTTGATACTGGAAATGCAGTCCCGAGCCAACGTCGAACAACACCCACCGCAGATAATGCAGCCGCAGTGGCGCCAGCACATCTGGACTGCCCGCTACCGCATCTTCGATCTGCTTGCCGTATGCGCGAATCGCCTCTTCCCGACCGGGTTTCACCTTTGCGATGATCGAGAACCCATAGCAGGCAGGTGTCCGTGGATAAATCGGGCCGTACCGACCACGTTCCAGTTCGAAATAGCCCTCCCTCGGGATGGCCATCGCCGCCGGTTTGCTCCAGCCTTGATCGGTCGCTGGCATTGCGTCACCTACCCTAATCGTCGCAGTAAGCGGTACATCAGGCATGGTACGTACCTCACCAGCATTCCCGCAAAGATTCGGCTATCTACTGACGTACTGGATGTCGAGATAATTTTGGATGCCGAATCCCGGCCCCGGACGCCCCCGGTTTGACACGATGACCTCATGTCAACATCACCGCAAAACACCACGCGGTCGCCGACTCTGCACCATTTGTCGACGCCGCGGGCCGCCGCACTCGCCGGAATAGCCTTCACGGTGTTGTTCGGTACGACGCTGACCCTGATCTTCCTTGAAATGCCTGTGGGCCTTCAAAATTCAACTCAGTGGCTGGAGAACAAACACACTGCGATCAGGACGGCAACGGTGCTGATGCCCTTCGCTGGAATCAGCTTCCTGTGGTTCATCGGCGTCGTGCGCGACGGATTCGGGCGCTACGAAGACCGGTTCTTCTCATCCGTATTCCTCGGTAGCGGGCTGCTGTTTCTGGCGATGATGTTCGTCGCTACCGCGGTCGCCGCAGGCTTGGTGGACAGCAATACCGAAGTTACCGACCTGGCCGCCCGTGCCGAGGTGATCAACTTCGGCGCGCATTTCTTGGTTTCGGCGACCCAGACCTACGCGCTTCGCATGGCCGCCGTGTTCATGATCTCGCTCGCGACGATTTGGTTGAAGACCAGGCTGATGCCCCGTTGGCTCGCCATCCTCAGCTATTTGCTGGCCATGGCGCTACTCATCGCCAGTGACATGAGCAAGTGGGTGGAGATGGTATTCCCCGCCTGGGTTCTCGTGGTCAGCGGCCTTATCCTGGCCCGCCACGGACTCATTGAACAATTACGTACCCATCGCGATTGATGCTGTGCCAGATTACCCTCATGGACGAGCCGTCTCCCCGCTGTTCGCCCAATCTGGAACTGCTTTACCAGAGCGTGGCGGACAGACGCTTGCAATGCGACGATCGTGTTGGCCCGGTGCCGCGCAAACCGACCACGTGCCAGACATCATCGATGCGATAGTCGCTGCGAGGGATGAGGAACGAGCCGAAATCGACCGGCTTACCGTCCTTGATCACCGGTCCGCCGACGACAACCCAATCGGCGTGATCGCAGCCGGAGGACCAGGCCCACTCGACGCTCAGAAGGTAGCCGCTCTCGACGGTGCTGCCCGCACCCATCGGTGCGTACGAGGACGCGATCCGCGCGTCAGCGTCCTCGCCCCACACGTCTTGCTGCGCTTGCTGATCGAACAGTGCCAAGTGCCAGTTGTGGATTCCGAGGATGCCCGCGACCCAGCCTGTGGAGCCGCACGCGCTCGCGATCTTGCGGACGGTGTCGTAGAAGACGACCGGGTCCGCGGCCCGGCCGCCCAACTGGCGCGGCTGGAGCAACGTGAAGAAGCCGGTCTCCTGCAAACCTTTGATGGATTCGTCCGGGACGCGCCGCAGATCTTCTGTCTGCATTCTGCGCTCGCGCAGAATTGGCAGCAATGCCTCGACACGATCGATGATTTCCTGGGTCATCTCGCCGGATGCTCCTGACTGGTTGGTGACAGACGGACCCATTTGTCTTATTTCTAGAACCTGTTCCAGTCACTATCGAGCATGTTCCAACCGATGACCAGCAGGCGAAGTCAGCTGATTCTAGGGACTTCAGGCCATTGTCCGGCCCTCGTAGAATGCCTCGAGCTGACACAGTTCTGAAACATGTTCTAGCTCTTGTGAGGAGACTGTGATGGCGAGGAGGCCCCAAGTACGCAGCGGGAAGGCTGATCAAGGTCCATAGGCAGCGCCACCACGTCACTGGTTCAATCCCAGTATCGCGCACCATGGTTCGCAAGAAGGCCCGGCTTACGCCGGGCCTTTTTGCTGTGCCGAGCGAGGGTCGGAAGGTTGAGCCTTGGGCTGCATTTCGTTATAGAACTGTCGGCATGACGGTTCCGGTTCGCGGCAACAGCCCGCATGGTCAGTACCCTCGGCCACCTGCTCGGCGGCCCAGGCGCGGTCCGATCAAAGTGTCGTGGTTTTGGATGTTGCTGTTGATCGCGGGTGCGCTGGTGCTGCTTCCGCTGATACTGCTCGCGGGCATTGCGGTCACGCAGGGCCACCATCAGCCGGCGTCCACTGTTGCGCCGGTTCAGGTTTCGGGCTCCGCACCGGCGCCTACCACTCCGGTGCGGCCCTGTTATCCCTTCCAGTTGGACTGCACGCCGAGCTGATCAGCTGGGGTCGGCTATTTGCCAGCCGCTCATGCTGAGGTCGTGGGCGTTGTTCGGGAAGAGTTCGAAGTAGATTTTGCCGTCTTCGGATTTGGTGGTGCGGACGGTGACGTCGGTGGTCGAGTGGTCGGCGAGGATGGCTTTGCATTGAACGGAGTCGCCGGGGGTCCCGCGCAGCATGTTTTCGCAGGTGCCTTTGCTGGCGAGGAATCCGTTGAGGTCGTTGGCCGCGAGGCCGTAGTGCTGGGACAGGTTGCGAGCCAGGTCGGCCACGGTGGATTCGACTGATTTCGCGTACAGCAGAGTGTCTTTCAGCGTGACCGAGGCGCTGCCATCGAGGTTGGTGAGGTAGTGCTCGACTTCCCAGCGCGCGCCGTTGGTTTCGATGGCGGTACAGGTGCGGGTGGCGTTGATTGCGAACTTCTGGATGCCGGTGCACTCGACGGCCCGCACGTCGCTGCCGGTCTTGGATTTGAGGTATCGGGCGATGCTGTTCTGTACCTGGGTGTTGTCGGCGAGTTTGTCGTCGAAGGTGGTGTCGTAGGTGGTTGCGTCGCCGTCGACGGTTTCGACGATGGCGGTCATCAGCCACTTCTCGTTATTGCGGTCGATCGCGGTGCAGGTGGTTTTCTCGCCGAGGTGGGGAGCGGCAAGCGTCCGGCGCGGTCCCCTAGGCAAGGCAAATTCGACATGGCAATGTTCTAGGAATGACCAATACATCCGATCACCTGCGTGACTTGGCCCGGTTGCGCAAGGTGCGCGATCGTATCGATCGGGAGTACGCACAGCCGCTGGATGTCATGGCGCTGGCCAAGGACGCGCACATGTCGGCCGGGCATTTGAGCCGGCAGTTCAAGCTCGCCTATGGCGAAGCGCCGTACGGGTATCTGATGACTCGCCGGATCGAGCGGGCCATGACGTTGCTGCGGCGCGGGGATATGAGTGTCACCGAGGTGTGTTTCGCGGTGGGCTGCTCGTCGCTGGGCACGTTCAGCACGCGGTTCACCGAGTTGGTGGGTGTACCGCCGAGTACCTATCGCAAGCAGGAGGCTGATGCGACCGTCGGCATTCCGGCGTGCGTGGCGAAGCAGGTCACCAGACCGATCAGGAATCGAGAAGCGTCGGCTTCGGATCAGTAAATAGGCTGAACGCAGCAGACCGTAAGGGTTGAGCCGGGCACCGGTTCACCCCGCGCCCCTGTGGACCCGACGCAGATGGAGAGACCATGAGCACGCACGCGAAGACGAAACAGCCTGCCGCGCATGCCGCGGACAGTCATGAGTGGATCCGCGTGTACGGCGCGCGGGTGAACAATCTCAAGGATGTCAGCATCGCGATTCCCAAGCGGCGGCTGACCGTCTTTACGGGAGTTTCCGGTTCGGGTAAGAGTTCGCTGGTGTTCGGCACGATTGCCGCGGAGTCGCAGCGTTTGATCAATGAGACGTACAGCAGTTTCGTGCAGGGGTTCATGCCGTCGCAGGCGCGGCCCGAGGTGGATGTGCTGGAGGGGTTGACCACCGCGATTCTGGTGGATCAGCAGCGGATGGGGTCGGATCCGCGCTCGACGGTCGGTACGGCGACCGATGCCAATGCGATGCTGCGGATTCTGTTCAGCCGGCTCGGCAAGCCGTATATCGGTTCGCCGCAGGCGTTTTCGTTCAATGTGGCGTCGGTGAGCGGTGCGGGTGCGGTCACGGTGGAGAAGGCCGGGCGGCAGATTCGAGAGAAGCGGACCTTCAGTATTACCGGTGGTATGTGCCCGCGGTGTGAGGGCCGGGGTGCGGTCAATGACATCGATCTGACGCAGCTGTATGACGAGAACAAATCGTTGAACGAGTGCGCGCTCACCATTCCCGGGTACAGCATGGACGGCTGGTTCGGCCGGATCTTCACGGGCTGTGGGTATTTCGATCCGGATAAGCCGATCAAGAAGTACACCAAGCGTGAGTTGAACGATCTGCTGTACAAGGAGCCGACCAAGATCAAGGTCGAGGGCATCAATCTGACCTATGAGGGTTTGATCCCGCGTATTCAGAAGTCGATGCTGTCCAAGGATGTGGATGCGTTGCAGCCGCATATCCGGGCATTCGTGGAGCGGGCGGTGACGTTCGATGTGTGCCCGGAATGCCTTGGGACACGGCTCAGTTCGGAAGCGCGGTCTTCGAAGATCAAGAAGGTCGGCATCGCGGATGCGTGCGCCATGCAGATCAGCGATCTCGCGGAGTGGGTCAAGGGGCTCGATGAGCCGACGGTGGGGCCGTTGCTGGAATCGCTTGGGCAGACGCTGGATTCGTTCGTGGAGATCGGGCTCGGATATCTGAGCCTGGATCGTGCGTCGGGGACGCTGTCGGGTGGAGAAGCGCAGCGCGTCAAGATGATTCGGCATCTCGGGTCGTCGTTGACCGATGTCACGTATGTGTTCGACGAGCCGACCGTGGGTCTGCATCCGCATGACATCCAGCGGATGAATGATCTGCTGCTTCGGCTGCGGGACAAGGGGAATACGGTGCTCGTGGTCGAGCACAAGCCGGAGACCATCGTTATCGCCGATCATGTGGTCGACCTCGGCCCGGGGGCGGGCTCGGGCGGCGGCACGGTGTGTTTCGAGGGCACCGTGGAGGGATTGCGCAAGAGCGACACCATTACCGGCAAGCATTTCGACGACCGCACCAGGGTCAAGGCTGTCGCACGAAAGCACAAGGGTGCGTTGAAGATTCGTGGTGCCAAGACGAACAACCTGCAGAACGTGAATGTGGATGTGCCGCTCGGTGTGCTGACCGTGGTCACCGGTGTCGCGGGCTCGGGTAAGAGCTCGCTGGTGCACGGATCCATCCCCGGCAGTGACGATGTGGTGTCGATCGATCAGGCTCCGATTCGCGGTTCGCGGCGCAGTAATCCCGCCACGTACACCGGTCTGCTGGAGCCGATTCGCAAAGCCTTCGCCAAGGCCAATGGCGTGAAACCCGCACTGTTCAGCGCGAATTCGGAGGGCGCGTGTCCGGTGTGCAATGGCAATGGCGTCATCTACACCGATCTGGCGGTGATGGCCGGGGTTGCCACCACTTGCGAGGAGTGCGGCGGTAAGCGATTCCAGGCGGCGGTGCTCGATTACCATTTGGGCGGTAAGAACATCGCCGAGGTGCTGGCCATGCCGGTGGCCGAGGCCGAGGCATTCTTCAGCGACGGTGAATCGAAACTTCCTGCGGCGCAAAAGATTCTGCAACAGCTGGCCGCTGTCGGGCTCGGCTATCTGACCATCGGGCAGCCACTCACTACACTCTCGGGCGGCGAGCGTCAGCGTCTGAAGCTGGCCACGCATATGGGTGAGAAGGGCGGCATCTACGTTCTGGACGAGCCGACGGCGGGGCTGCATCTGGCCGATGTCGAGCAGTTGCTCGGTTTGCTCGACCATCTGGTGGATTCCGGCAAATCGGTCATTGTGGTGGAGCATCACCAGGCGGTCATGGCGCACGCCGACTGGATCATCGACCTCGGGCCGGGCGCGGGTCATGACGGCGGCAAGATCGTCTTCGAAGGCACGCCCGAAGACCTCGTGACCGCGCAATCCACGCTGACCGGCGAACATCTGGCCGAATACGTGGGTCGGTCAGGAATCAAGAAGCGCACGGCGCGGACTCGCGGATAGCGTTCACGTCATGGACCTATCGATTCTCAATACATTCCTCCCGCATGACGATCCGGAGGCTTCGCTGGCGTTCTACCGGGACGCCCTCGGGTTCGAGGTTCGCAATGACGTCAAGTACGGCCCGATGCGCTGGATCACCGTCGGGCCGGTCGGGCAGCCCGGCGTGTCCATAGTGCTGCACCCGCCGGGCGCGGACCCGGGTGTCACCGATGACGAGCGGCGCGTGATCACCGAGATGATGGCCAAGGGCACGTACGCCACCATCGTGCTGACCACCTCGGATATCAACGGCACGTTCGACAAGATCCAGGCGACCGGCGCCGAGGTCGTGCAGGAGCCGATGGATCAGCCATATGGCGTGCGGGACTGCGCTTTCCGCGATCCGGCGGGTAATCACGTACGAATCAATCAGGCGCTCTGAGGTTCCGGCCTGGGCAAGGTGGCTCGAAGTTCGCGCCCGAGTCGCTGACGGTGACGGTCAGCGACTCCCCCGGCGCCCCGCTGCGAGCGGATCCCCCGGCCGCCCGAAGAATGACCTGTTCCCTGGTCCGGGCCACCACTACGCTGCGGGTTGTGATCGAGATCGGTTCGCGGGCAAGGAAACTGCCGGCACCACCCGAGGTGGTGTGGGAATCGCTGACGCAACCCTCGCGGCACGGAGCGCGACCGTGGCTCAATCTGCTCCCCGATGAGATCGAACCGCGGGTGCTGCGCGCCGAGGAGCCCGGTGCGGTGGTGTGGTCCTCGCTTTGGCCGAGCCGCCCCGAGGACGAGATCCACTTCGAATTGATCGCAACGCCGAGCCGCGAGACTCTGCTGCGATTCACCTTGCTCACCCCGGGCGAGGCCCCCGATGACAGCAAGGCCGGGCATCTGCGCCAACGCCTCAACGTCCTACTGTTCGCGGATCTGAGGTTCTCGTACGGCGGGTGACCAGGATGCCCTCCGAACAGGCGATTTGCTTTCCGACCCGGTTTGTCCCTAAAGTTCTGTCCCGCAAGCCGATCGGCTCCCGAGCCCCGGCAAGCAAGCGGATGTAGCGCAGCTGGTAGCGCATCACCTTGCCAAGGTGAGGGTCGCGAGTTCGAATCTCGTCATCCGCTCAAAGGGGGAACACGCGCGATTAGCTCAGCGGGAGAGCGCTTCCCTGACACGGAAGAGGTCACTGGTTCAATCCCAGTATCGCGCACCATATTTCGACCAGATCGGGTCCGGTTTCGACCGGGCCTTCTGCCGATCTCTGACACACTGATCAGCCGGTCGGGTTCATATCGGGGCGCGGTTCGATTGGGGATTGGCAGACGCGAACGGCTCAGACGAACCGCTCAGCAAGCATCGAGCACGAATCGCCCTACGCTCTACCCGGCCAACCGTACGATCTCGGCATGGCCCCAGTCCCATATCCCGAGCCGCATAAGCTGCCCGTCGTCATGTGCCAGATCCCCAACTGTCCCTACCGTCGGCGCAACAAGCGCGGTGGATACGAGCACGTATGCCAACAGCACGAACGCATGTGGGACAAGTACAGGGACTTCGACCGGCCGCTCGACAAGTCGTCCGTTGAGCTGAAGTACACCCTGCACGGCTATCCGGCTGGTGACTGAGGTTGAGGTCGTAACCAACCGCCTAACCTTCACCCGGACTTTCGAGCAGGCCATTCTGGTTGAGCGTCTCAAAGATGATGTGAGAGCGCACCGGTGGATTGGATTCCTTGGCCAGCCGTGGATATCGTCGCTTCGACGGAGGGATACGGGGGGTCATGAATCAATCGCAGTATGCACCGCAGCCGGTTGGGGAATCGTCGGGGATGTTGGTGACAAGTGTTGTGGCCGACCGGGATACGGTTTTGCGGTTGAGCCGGGCTACGGCGGTGGCGCGGTGGCGGTCGCCGGCGGGGCTGGGGTTCATTGCGGCGATTCCGCTGATTCTGATGGGGCGGCGGATTGTCGAGGTTGTTTCTGCCGCGGGTCGTGCGGATTTGTGGTTTCTCGACTTGATCGTGGTGTATTTCGGGCTGTTGGCTGTCACGGTCGTGATTGGGGTGCTCGTCACCGGCGTGCGGATGATGCGGCGTGATGGTCGTGTGATGGCGTATGCCGCGGCGGGGTCGACGATATCGGTTCGGTTTCAGCGGGATTCGCTGGAGCTCGGGTTGGCGACCGGGACAAACGTGGTCGCGTACAACGATATTCGGGATCTTTTCGCTGTCGGCGGGTCGGTGTTTCTTCGGGTTCGGGGATCGCATGGGGTGGCGCTTCCGCGTGAGTTGTTCCCGGAGGCGGCTTTTCAGCTTATGGGTCGGCGGCTGGGTGGCAGGCGTGCGGTTGGGATCGTCGCGGCGGTTGTGGCTGTCGTGCTTGTGGTGGCGGTCGGGGCATGGGTGTTGGTGCACCGCAATGATTCTCCGCACGCGCTCACTGTGCGTAAGAGTATTCCGCTCGAATGCAGCGCCGACACGTTCACCGTGTATGCCGACACCGCGTATCTGGCTTGCTGGGATGACAATGTTCGGATTCTCGATATCGCTTCCGGGACGGTGACCGCTGTTATTCCGGTCGGGCCGAACGCGCACGGCATCGCGTTCGACCCCACGACGCGAAGGCTGTACGTGGCCAATAGTGAAATCGGCGGCGGGAACAGTCGAGTCAGCGTGGTCGACACCGATGCCGAAGTCGTCCGGGAGACTATTCCGTTCGCGCGCGGGCTGTGGCGGGTTGCGATCGACGTTGCGGCACATCGGCTTTACGTCGGCGGACACGGGCTGCAGCCGCAGCATGACACGATCGGAATCATCGATACCTTGTCGAGCGCGGCAATCGGCGAGGTACCGGTCGACAGGTTCGCCCGCGATATCGTCGTCGACCCCGCCACAAATACCGTGTATGTGGGATTCGAGGCTCCCGCGCCGATCCATGTGATCGACCCTGCCACGATGGCGGTGACCGCCACCATCCCGTTCGGCGATCGCATCCGTGGCCTGGACGTCGACTCCGAAACCCACACGCTGTACGCGGTCGGTGACGGAAACTCCAGCTCCGTCGATGAATTGCGGATTCTGAAGATCATCGACACCACCACTGGCACCGTCCGCAGCACCGTGCCGCTGGCCCCTTCGGTGTGGGCGGTCGCGGTCGATTCCACCGATCACAGCGCCTACACGCTCGAGGAAACCTACCAGACCAAGACCGATCCCGAGGCCGGCACCGGATCGGTGCGGGTAGTCGATACCGAAACCGGTGCTGTCAATGCGCCGGTCATCTTCAGCTCCGGCGACGATGTCGGCGTATTGGCAGAAGTAGCGGTCGATCCCGTCACCCACCGCGTCTACGCCCTCGAGGTCCACAAGATCCACATGCTGTCGCGCTGAGCGCCGCGGCCGTCTCCCCCGGGTATCCGGAGCCCTGCAGAACAGCGTGGTCGCGAATTGAAGGCGGCGGTGGGCAGGCCGTGAAAGTTCATGGCCTGCCCCAGGATTGGACGATCAGTGAGCGGAGAGGCTGCTGAAGACGCCTTCCCAGTAGCCGCCGCTGAAGGCGCTGCCGAGGGCGGCGGCGGAGCTGCCTGCGTTTACCGAGCCTGCGCCGACGGCATTGCCCAGGTCGGAGGCTGAGCCGGGGGTGATGTCTACTTCCGAGGCGGTTAGTGGGATGCCTTGTGCTGCAGCGGTTCCGGTGGCCGCGCCGAGGAGAGCGCAGGCGGCAGCGCCGACGAGAATGGTTCGCTTCATGAAATTGTCCTATCAGTTCGCCCAGGCAGACGCGGTGTCCCCCGCCCCGCCGGGTCAGAGCATATGAAACATCTTCAGTTCAGATGGCCGTTTTCGATTACGCGCCACGGTTGACGGCGCTACCGGCGCGGGGTGCGGCAACCGCGGTCGGTCGCCTGAATCCGCAGGAGATATCCACCGCCCAGCACCCAAGTGCAGGAGTGCCAGTACACCTCGCCGCGAGGCGTTTTCGTCTCCGGTCGCGCGCCTGCCGCAGTTGGCCCCGCATCGCCGATCGTGCAGGGTTCACGCAATCCCCCGGTATCCCCCGTGGCCGATGCGCCCGAGTCCTCGCCGCTCGAGCAGCTCGCCCGAACCACCGCACACAGCATCGCGGAGAGAAATCTTGCGGCGGGGCGCGGCGGATTCTGCCCAGAACTCATGGGCAGCAAGGTATCTCATGCCGATGACAATTCCGGGCGATGGATTACGGGAGCGCGGAGTGCCGGACTGCTACCTTTCGATTGTCGTGGCATGGTGGTGGGATGGTGGGAAACAGCGAGGGGTGTTGAGGATGGATGATGCGGAGTTGAATCCGGCGGCGGTGGAGATCGGGAGGTTCTTCGCGCGGCCGCCGGAGGTGGTTTGGGGGGCGTTGACTCGGCCGGAGGTTATGGAGCGGTGGCTCGCCCGGACTGTCGGGTTCGAGGCCGAGGTGGGGGTACGGTTCATTTTGGTGTTTCCTACCGAGCCGCCTTCCGAGGTCGCGGCCGAGGTGCTGGTGGCTCGGCCGGGGGAACAGTTGACGTTCAGTTGGGTTTATCTGCGGCCGGAGAGTCCGGTGCGGTGGGTGGTGGATTGGACCATTCAGCCGCAAGGGCGGGGGACGCGATTGTTGTTGACGCAGACCGGGTTCGATATCGAGGACAAGCGGCAGAAGATGGCGCGCAATGCGATGGAACGCGGGTGGCGGAATCTCATGCCGAAGTTGGCCGAGGTGATCGAGAGCTGAGGTCGTCGGCGCAGGCTCGCAGGATGCGGCCGAAGACGTGCGAGACCAGGGGGCGCGCGATCAGGCGGGTGGCTGTTGCCGCGGCGAACGGGACAGCCATTTCGGTGGTGGTCACCCAGGTGACCCTGGTGCCCTCGGGAACTTCGGTGAAGGTCATGGTGCCGCCCTCGTGGCGCGCCAGCGGGAAGCTGCGGTCGACCACGTAGCCGAAGGAGTGCGGGGCGTCGTAACGGGTGATGCGTTCGTGGAAGTGGCCGATGAACCAGGTGTGTACACGGATCGCGCCCTCGCCCCAGGGTGCGTCGCGGCCGGGCTCGGCGAGCCGGTCGCGCAGGACCCAGCGGGAGCGTTCGTAGTTGGTTGTTGTTGCGCACCAGTCGAATACCTGGCCGATGGGTGCGGCGATGGTGCGCTCTACGGTGATGGTTTCCATACGTCCAGGACACCGCCCGGTCCGGGACCGTGACATGAGATCAACTGTGGTCTGCGTCACGCCGGAGTGTGTGCACCACATTCGTTGTGCGTAGTTTGTCGGGATTGCGGACGGCGTACAGGCCGGTGATGAGACCGCCGGAAACCTCGACCAGCATGATCGAGTCGAGCTGCCCGGCCGTGGTGCGGCACAGCAGCGCGGGGAGCGCGTTGAAGCTGCCGAGCTCGAAGGTCATGTCCGCCATCGGCCCTCGCGCCAAAGCGATCAGGTACTTCGCCACCCGCTCCGGGCCGAGGATGGGGCGACCGGCCACGGTGACCTTGCCGCCGCCGTCGGAGATCTGAACCACGTCCGGGGCCAGCACCTCCATCAGGGTCCGCACGTCGCCGGTGCGGGTGGCCACCGCGAATTGGGCGATCACCGCACGACTGGTGTCGGTATCGGGTTCGAATCGTTTGCGCCTGGCCTGTACATGTTCGCGCGCACGATGCGCGATCTGGCGGACGGTCGCATCGGTTTTGCCGATCATGTCGGCGATCTCGACGAGTGAATGCCCGAATACCTCGGAGAGTACGAAGACGGCGCGTTCGGTCGGACCGAGGGTTTCGAGAACGAGCAGCATGGCCATCGAGACCGATTCGGCGAGCAGAATGTCATGGCTGGCATCGTGTTCGGTACGAATCGGCTCGGGCAGCCAATTACCCACATACTCTTCGCGCCGCCGCCGCACCGTGCGCAGCCGATTGAGCGCCTGACGGGTGACGATCTGCGTCAGATACGCCTTCGGATGCTCCACCGCATCCGCGTCGCGCCAGCGAAGATAGCTGTCCTGCAGGACATCTTCCGTGTCGGCCGCACTGCCCAGGATCTCGTACGCGATCGTGAACAACAGCGGCCGCAAATCGTCGAACGCCCCCAATTCGCCCATGGCTACCAAAGTAGCCCGCTGATCTTTCTGCTGCTGTAATGCAGGGAGATCTTGGCAGCAGGAGGGGAAATGGTCGCATTCTTCACGGAGTCGGACGGACGGTTCAGCGCCACGCAATTGGCGGTGAGTGCCTGGAGTTCGGGGCAGTTGGCGGGGACGGGAGTGTGTGGGTTGCTCGCCCGGGAGATGGAGACGCGGTCGCCCGGAGTCGGGTTCGTGCCCGCCCGGTTCACCGCTGATCTGTTCCGGCCGGTGCTCAATGAGCCGATCTCGGTGGGCAGTGAGGTGGTGCGCGATGGGAAACGGGTGCGGGTGATCGATGCTTCGATCGTGCAGCAGGATGAGGTGCGGGCGCGGGCCAGCGTGATGTATTTGGCTGTGGGGGAACAACCTTCGGGGCAGGTCTGGCAGGCGGAGCGGGATTATCCGCTGCCGGAGCCGGGGCTGAATACGCCCGAGGGTGATCCGCCGCTGTTCAAGAGTGGGGAATTCGAGTGGAGCGCGAAGTTCGGGTCGGGGCAGAACAGTGAGCGGAAGTGTGTGGCACAACCTGCCCGCGCTGGTCGAGGGCGAGCGGATTACGGCTTTTCAGCGGGCCGCGTTCATCGGGGACGCCACGAATCTGGTGTGCAATTGGGGGACGGAAGGGGTCGGATACATCAATAGTGATGTGACAGTGACGCTTTCGCGGTTGCCCGAGGGGCATGAAGTGGGATTGCTTGCGCGCGATCAGATGTCGGCGGAGGGTATCTCGGTGGGCACTGCTGTCATGTATGACCGTATCGGGCCGGTCGGGACCTGTGTGGTCACCGGGATTTCGAATGTGCGGCGGCAGGTGGATATGGCGGCGTTCGAGGTTTCTGCTTCGCGCCGATCTGGAATGGTCACGGGGCCTTCGTAGCAGACTCGGGCGGATTACCCTCCGCCCCAGCGGGGTTCGGAAGAATGCCACGATTTTTCGGAGTGGTTACCTCGCCTGCCGTACCCGGCTTTAGGTCCCCCAGTTGGGAGCCGCACTCTCACGTCCCAGCCTGGTCGGCTGGCCGTGGGAACCTTCAGAACCACAACGACGAAAAGACAAGAAAAGAAGAACCAAAACAAGAACAAACAAGACAAAAGACGCCAGGACGAGAAGAGACAAGAACCTTCGAAGACCTGGACGTGTGATCAACGGGAACTGGGCGGGGGCATTTCCGGCGTGTCGCCCCGGTCAGTTCCCGGTGATCGATTGTCCAGATGGCGGGTGGGGTGTTTTGTCTTTTTCGTTGTGGTTCTGAAGGTAACCACGGCCACCCGGCCAGGCTGGGTCGTGAGTATTCGCGCCCAAAAGGGGGAGCGAAAGCCGGGTACGGCAGACGAGGTTCCCACACCGAAAAATCGTGGCCATCCTCCGAACCCCGCCGGAGGCCGAAGGTGATCCGCCCGAG
>NZ_WJIC01000055.1 GCF_009649815.1 Nocardia sp. SYP-A9097 | reverse complement strand
GGACAACACAATCGGCTACACGCCACCAATATCCGCCACCACCTGACCACCCCGGCCCACCAGCCCCGACCCGGAAACATACGTGGAAAAGCTGGGCAGACCAGCGGTTACCCCACACCCAAACCAGTGGGAATGGCCGCCGCCGCGGTCCTGCTCGCACCGCTCGTTCTAATCCCCCAACTCGCCATCGGCGCGGCTGTCTTCGCCGACCCGCGCACCTGGCTACTCGGCCTCGGCGTCGGCGTCCTGTCGAGCGCGGTGCCGTATGCGCTGGACCAGGTGGTCCTGACCGCGGTCGGCCGGGCCCGCTTCGCGTTGCTACTGGCCCTGCTCCCGGCCACCGCGACCTTGGTCGGCGCGATCGCCCTCGCGCAACGCCCGACGGTCCTCGAACTCGCAGGCATCGCGTTGGTCATGCTGGCATTGACCATCAGTGCGATACCCGCTCGCCAACCGGCACCGGAACCACCTGCACCGCTCTGACCAGCCGCATTTGACGTGCGGCTGACTGCCCCGATCGGCAGTCAAACGCAGCGTGTTGCTGACGATCCACTGTGCGCCCTAAATATGAAGCGCCGCTTCATATTTCCGCAGCTTCTGTTCGAATTGTGTTGCGCTACAGGAAGTGGGCGTGACCGAGTCACGTATCCTCAAGTCGGACAGTAGCCTCGATCTTTCGCTGGGGTTATGGCCTGGCCTGATCGGGTTCGGATTGGTGTTTCGATCGTAGTTTCCCGGTTGCGGGCAGGGCAGTCAGCCCGCGCAGCGGGCTGACTGCCGGGTTCCACGGGCCCGGGTGGGTTGGTTTCCTTGGTCGTAGGGATGGTGTCTGGCTGATCAGCCGGGTTGAAGGCGAGCGAACGCGGTGGTGAGCAATCCCGTCCAGGGTGCGTGTCGGGCCAGGTGGAGCCGGGTTGTGCGGGCGTGGCGGGCGATGCGCCCGGCCGCGGAGAACAGCCGCAGCCGTAGGGTTTTCGGTTCCCAGCGGCGTGCATCGTGGTCGGCGAAAGCGAGGGTTTGCATCCACGCGGTCAGGTCCATCGCGAGCGCGATAAGCGCGAGCCAGACGTGGTTGGCGTCGGAGCCGTGGAACGGAAGACTGCGCAGACCAGTGTCTTTCGCGTTTCTGATCCGGTCCTCGCAGCGGGCCCGCCGGCGGTGGCGTAGCTCCAGATCCGGAAGCTGACCTCGGGTGGTGTTGGTGACGAACGCGGTCAACCGCAACCCGTCGCGGTCGGTGAACCGCAGCTGAGCACCGGGATGGGGGCGCTCTTTTCTGACGACCAAGCGCATCCCGGGCCGCCATCCGGTCAACTCGGTGATGCCGGTGGCTTCGGTGACCCACGCGCCGTCGCGGACCTGCCCGTCGGCGTCGTAGGCCGGGATCCAGTCGCCGGGTGAGAGGTGGGTGTCCATGGCGGTGACAATCTCGTCGGTCAGGGTGAAACCGATCGAGTACTGCAGGCGGCGGCGGTGGCAGTAGTCGAGGAACTCGTGGGTGCCGCCGCCGGAATCGGTGCGTACCAACACTTTCCGCCCGACCCGCCATAATGGCTGCCAAGGCAGCTGGTGCAGGGCATCGCGCAGGACCTGCTTGTGGTCCGCAGCAGTATTACTGCCGGCGTTGCCCGGGCGCAGCATCGGCGCGGCGGGCTCGCCGGTGCCTCTCGCGCCGTGGTCGATGAACGACCACAGCGAGTGGAAACCGAAGCCGCGCTTGAACGTTGGCGCCGCGTTCTGTTTCTCCGAGTGCGCGTCGGTCAGGGTCGCGTCGAGATCGATGATCAACGGATCATCGATGCTGATCCCATGATCGGGGGCGTTGGGCCCGGCCAGCATCCACGCCCGTGCTCGCGCGTCCGCGCGGGCGGAAGCGATGGCGGCCAACACTTTCGGTGCGTCCCTCTCGCACCATGCTGGCCGAACTGTTCGGCGTCAGCCGAGGCACCATCCGAAACGCTGTACTCGACGTCCTGCCACTGCTCGAACAAGACGACTTCACCGTCGCGCCCGCACCCACCCGCTACCGCAGCGTGACTGAACTCCTCACCTCGGTACCACAATCCGGCCCGGACACCGGCGAATCGCCACGTTGATTTCTTACGGGTCCTGTGGAACCAGCAACGCTGCTCTCGAGTTTCGGGGAACACCTCGCGCAGCGCACGCCAGAACCCGAGCGCGCCGTCACCGACGGCCAGCACCGGGGCCCTCATGCCGCGGCGGCGGCAGCCCCGCAGCAGATCGGCCCACGACTCGGTTGATTCCCGGTAACCGTCGAAGAGCGCGACCAACTCTTTGCGGCCGTCGGTGCGGACACCGATCATCACCAGTAGGCACAGTTTCTCCTGCTCCAGGCGGACTTTGACGTGGATGCCGTCGACCCACAAATACACGTAATCGGTACCCGAGAGATCTCGGGTGGCGAAGGCTTTGGCTTCGTCTTGCCACTGGCCGGTCAGCCGGGTGATCGACGCTGGTGACAGTCCTGCGCCGGAGCCGAGGAACTGTTCCAATGCCGGACCGAAGTCCCCGGTGGACAGCCCATGTAGATACAGCAGCGGCAACACTTCGGTGACCTGCGGCGACTTACGTGCCCAAGCGGGCAGGATCGCCGAGGAAAACCGCTGCCGCTCACCGGATTCCGGATCCACCCTCTTGTCGCTGACTCGTGGCGCGGTCACCGTTACCGCGCCGGCGGCGGTCAGCACCTGGCGTTCGTTGTGGTAGCCGTTGCGCACCACCAGCTTCCGGCCGTTCTCGTCGAGCTGGTCGGCGAACCGCTCGACATAAGCGGCGACCTCGGCCCGCAACGCGGCTTCGAGCATCCGACGGGCGCCCTCCCGCACGATCTCGTCGATCGGTGAACGCGACACTCCGGCCGCTACACCGTCCTGGTTGGGCTCGGCGCCGCCGTCGATTATTTTGAGCATGGGACGTACCTTCCCGCCCGGCGTTGGCGCGCCAGGACGATCAAACCCGTTGATTCTCAGATCATCCGGCAAGACATCCCTGGTTCAGAAATGTCAAGCAGCAGTGGCCGAAGAATTGGGTGTGCGCCGCTCCGCCGGCCGTACTGGGACATGCTTCGACAATGCGTGGGCAGAATCGTTCAACGGCACCCTGAAGAACGAGCGGGTGAACCGCACCGAATACCCGACACGTGAGCACGCGAGGCGCAACATCATTAGCTATATCGAGTTGCGGTACAACCAGATTCGGCTCCACTCCGGAATTTACTACCACACTCCGAACGAATTAGAATCCGCGTGGTTCGAACGGAACCAGGCAGCCTGAAAAACCAAACATCGCTGTCCGAATTCTTTCCGGCCCCTCATTGCGGCTGTGCGTCTTTCGTCTCTGATCATGGTTCGCCAGCACAGGTCGGCCAGGCGTCGTTTGAGGCAGCGTCTGGCTTCTTTGGGCGATTTTCCCTCAGCGATCTTCTTGTCGTAATAGACGTGGCCCACGCTTGTGCGCATGCGGATCTGGATCATCGCGATCGTGTGCAGAGCCGAGTTGAGTTCCCGGTCACCGTAGCGAGACCAACGGTGACGGACCGAGTCGGCACTGGCGATATCGGCCGGCGCGACTCCGGTGTTATTGGCGTAAGCAGCTGCGGTCGGGAACCGAGTTGCTGTACCGGTGCGACCGATGATCCGGGCGGCTATGACCGGGCCGACACCGGAAGTCGCGGGCGTTCGGGCAAATGAGTATGCCGGCGTGGGCGCTACGCAGACGAACAAGAACAGGTATGCGGATAGGTAGTTCTCCCGCCTTTCATCGTGCATATACAACGAATGCTGGAGCAGACGAATCAGGCACTGTCGCTCGAGGAAGCTCATGAACTATTCACAGAATCGACAGCGAAGTCGCGCCAGCACCATACATGCCGCCCGGCTGCCGTCGAAGTATCTGCTACGGACACGGACACGCATTGAAGACACGAGCCATGTGCAGAGAGTGAACTACGACTCGTCCTGGGTGCGCTCGTCGATGAGCCAGCTCGGCTTCCTCCAGTCGGCGCGATCGATCGATGCGGAGCTGGGGCCACTGATCGACTTCGCTATCCGCTGGGCGCCGTTCGGCGGTGCGGACTGCGGTGATCTGCTGATCTCGTTCGGTGTCGGGCGTCGTAGTTTCGTGGAGATGGTGCATGCCGGTCTACGACCTCGCCGCACCGACAACCAGCAAGTGCGATGGCTCAAACGCAGGCTGCTGGATGCCCTGGCATCGGCCTGGCACGTCGATACTGCGGCATCTCCGGGGTCGGTCCGTTGATGAGGCCGGCGAAAAATGATGGGTTTCCGGCGGATAGTGATGTTCATCTGCGAATCTGGCTGGGCGGCATCGCGTTCGACTATCGGGCGACCGTCAACGCGGCATACCAGCTGATTTGCGATTGGCAGCAAAGGCGCTGGTGCGCAATCGAATTCGTTGAACATGCTACCGAGGAGGGCCTGCCCGAGACTCGGCTGCCGAACGAGCGGCTGTTTCTCGGCCCGTGACCTGGACCGCAGGTTCATGGCACGCCGCTGGTAATTCAGACCCCAGTACGCCGACTGCCGTCGCGACGTCCTCGCTGCTCAGCCCCTTGGCGATCTCATGCCAGAACTCGCGCTCGACCTCCCGCCGAAGCGACGGCGCACCAGGGGACTTCATGGGCGATCTGCCCGTCAACGCCTTCATCCACCCTCCCGGCCTGCCCATCGACACCTCCACAGTCAAGGTGTTGCGACGACCGGTTGGATCCGCCCACTGATCCGCAGCCACAATAGGTAGCAGTCCAATCCGGGGCCACCCTTCCAAGGGTATTCGGCAGTGACGGCCCGGGTGCGGTCCGAGCTGGGTGATGTCGGTTCGCCCGCGTTGCGGTCGCGGCGTCGCTGCGCGAGCTTCACCCGGCGGTATTGTTGGACACGTCATCGAGAGGTGAGCAGTTGTCCATTTGCTATGGCTTGGAGCGGCTGGATCGGCGTAGTCGATGACCGACACCGATCCATCCGTAACGCAACGTGACGTGTCCGGTTCGGTCGTGGCGGAACTGGCTGCGGCCGGGTTCGGCGATGCCGCGGAGATCGGTCGTGGGGGTTTCGGTGCGGTCTTCCGTTGCATGCAGGCGTCGCTCGACCGCATCGTGGCGGTCAAGGTGCTCACCGTCGATCTCGACGAGGACAATCGAGCGCGATTCTTCCGCGAGCAGCGGGCGGCGGGCAGACTGACCGGACATCCCAATATCGTGCATGTCCTGCATGCCGGCGCCACCGCTGACGGTCGGCCTTTCACCGTCATGCCGTATTATCGGCACGGCTCGCTCGACGCGCGGATCCGCCACAACGGACCGCTGGAGTTGCGGGAAGCGCTGCGGCTCGGGGTGAAGATTGCGGGGGCTCTCGAGACGGCGCATCGCCTCGGGGTTCTCCATCGCGACGTCAAGCCCGCCAATATCCTTTTCACCGACTACGACGAGCCGACGCTGGTGGACTTCGGAATCGCCCATATCGCGGGCGGGTTCGTCACCGCCACTGGCATCGTGACGGGCACACCGGCTTTCACCGCTCCGGAAGTGGTTGCCGGCGAGCCGCCGGGCCCCGCCGTGGATGTCTATGGCCTCGGCGCTACGTTGTTCGCCGCGATCACCGGTCATGCCGCGTTCGAACGCCGTAGCAGTGAGCAGTTGGTTGCTCAGTTCGTCAGGATTGCCTCCGAGCCGGTTCCGGATCTGCGGCAGCACGGTATCTCCGCAGATGTCGGTGCTATCATCGAACGTGCCATGTGCAGCGACCCGGGCAGCCGCCCTTCCGCCGTGGAACTGGGCGAGCAACTCCAGGCATCTCAACTCCACCACGGTTTCCCCGTCGATGAAATGGCGCTGAATACCTCGCCCGACGTTGAGCCCGGGGCCGCGCCACCCGAACGGGGGTCGTTGTCGACCGGATCACATGAGCGCCGGCCGTCGAAGACTTCTTCGGGTTCGAGCCGACCGGGTAGGCCTCCGTTGGAAATGACCAGTTTCGTCGATCGACGCACGGAGCTCGCCGAGGCGAGGAATGCGTTGTCGGCCTCGCGGTTGGTGACGCTGACCGGGATCGGCGGGGTGGGCAAGACGCGGCTGGCGGTGCGGGTCGCCACCGCTACGCAGGGTGAGTTCTCCGACGGCGTTGCCTTTGTGGAGATGGGGGAGTCGAGTGACGACTCGCTGCTGGTAGGCATCGTGGCAGGCGCGCTGGGGTTGCCGGACCGGTCGGCGCGGCCCTTGCGTGAAGTGCTCGTCGAGTTCCTTGCCGATCGGAAATTGTTGCTCGTGCTGGACAATTGCGAGCAGATGGTGGCCGCAGTGGCCGAGCTCGCCGAATCGCTGCTTCGCGCCTGTCCTGGGTTGCGGATTCTCGCGACAAGTCGCGAGCCGATCGGCGTCGACGGGGAAGCGGTATTGCCGATTCACCCGCTCCCGGTCCCCGATCCTGATCGGCTACCGAGAGGCCTTCCCCGTAACGCCGCGATGAGGTTGTTCGCCGAACGGGCTGCCGTGGCTGTCGCGGGTTTCGAGATCACCGAGGACAACAAGGTCGCCATTGCCCGGATTTGTCGGCGGCTGGACGGGCTGCCGTTGCCGATCGAGCTGGCGACGGCCCGGTTGCGGACGATGTCGCCCGAGCAGATACTGCAGCGGTTGACCGATCGGTTCGCATTGCTGACGCGTGGCAGCAGGAGCGCACCACCACGGCAACAGACGTTGCGCATGTGTATCGACTGGAGTCACGACTTGTGTACGCCGGCGGAACAACGAGTGTGGGCCCAGCTGTCGGTGTTCACCGGAAGCTTCGAATTCGAGGCCGCGCAGTACGTCTGTGACAAGGATCTTGCAGCAGAGGATCTCTTGGATACGGTGGCCTTCCTAGTCGACAAGTCGATCCTGATCCGGGAGGAGTCGGGTACTGCGGTGCGGTTCAGAATGCTGGACACCGTGCGCGACTACGGCCATGAAAAGGCCCGCCAGACCGGCGAATACCTCGAGCTTTGCCGCCGCCACCGTGACTGGTACGAACGGCTGGCGCTCGATGCGAAAGCCGACTGGTTCGGTCCCCGCCAGCTCGAGTGGACCACCAGACTTCGCCGGGAGCAACCGAACCTATGGCAAGCGCTGGAATTCTGCGTGTCCGACAACCCCGAAGCCGGGATTCGGATCGCCGCCGCCATGTCCCCCTTCTGGGTTTTCCAGAGCTCCCTCAGTGAAGGGCGCCGCTGGCTGAACCGCCTACTCGCACACCGCGGCGGACAGGTCACCGCCGACCAGGCCGCGGCGCTCTACGCCGCCTGCATCATGGCCGCAGTACAGGGCGACCTTCCCGCGGTGGCTGTCCTGGTGCGTGAGGGACGAGTGCTCGTCGAGCAGACCACCGATCCATTGACCCGCGCCCACATCGACTTCGCCGACGGGGTCCTCGGACTGTTCAGCGGGAATCCTTCCGCCGCCCGCCCCCACTTCGAGAAGGCCGTTCAGGTGTACGCCGAACGGGGCGACGCCGTCTTCCAGGTCAACGCTCTCACCCTCCTCGGACTCACCCACGAGTTGCGCCACGACACCGATAGCGCAGTCGAGTGCTACGAGCACGCGCTCGCGATCAGCGAAGAGCGCGGAGAAACGATGTACCGGTCCTACGCGCTGTGGTCGCTGGCCATAGTGTCCTTCCGGCAGGGGAATCTCGCTCGGGCGACGCAGCTGCTTGCGGAGGCACTGCAGGTGAGCCGAACGGTGAACGACCGCACCAACACGAGCACGTGCCTACAAGCGCTGGCGTGGATTGCAGCCGAGGAAAAGGATGCCAAGCGTGCGGTCGTGTTGACAGCGGCGGCGGAGCAGATCGGCCGGTCAGTGGGCACTTCGTCGATACTGTTTTCGGACCTGCTCGTCCACCAAGAAGAGTGTGAGCGCCGAACTCGACAGGCAATGAGCGAGAAGACATACGCCGCGGCTCAGCGGGAGGGTGCCGCGCTCGGTTTCGATGCCGCGATCGCCTACGCCTTGGGGGAACACGTATCTCCTGCACCGACAGATGCCGCTGGTCGCAAACTGACCAAACGGGAGCGGGAAGTCGCCGAACTGATTGCCGAAGGGCTGAAAAATCGGGAGATCGCCGCTCGCCTGTTCATCTCCCCCCGCACCGCCGATGGACACGTGGAGCACATGCTGACCAAGTTGGGTTTCACTTCTCGGGCCCAGATTGCGGCATGGCTCGCGGCATCGCAACATATGAAAGCGTGAAGGCGACTCTTGCTTCCGTAGGTGTGTCCCCCGCGGTTGTGCGTTCTCCGTCGCATGTACGTCGGGGATGTCGGCTCAGTAAGTCAGGATCCTGATAGTGCTGGCAGTCGGCGGGCGGCGCGGTTATCGGGTTCGCCGGACCCGCGTCGGCGCAGGCGATCTGTTCACCCCACGGGATAGGTCCCCACGCTCACCTGCCTACCCGGCGCATCGGCTGGAGGCGATGTCCTCTGCTGGACTCGAACCAGAAACCTTGCCGCACTGCGCGTATCTCGAGGTGACACGCGGCCGAGAGACCCGCGTGGCCACGAACCCCGCTAGCCATGAGTTGATGAAGGCTATCGCCGCCGACGTCCCAGGCCTGAAGATCGTGATCGTGCATCACCCGAGACAGCTTTCATCGGATCGTCGCGTGGAACGAGCGAAATCCGCCTGCCTGAGATCTGCACGCGCAGGCCGGCGGTGCAGGCGAGGATGACACCGACCAGCGCTGCGGACGCTGCGGAGACCGCCCCGCAGGCGAAGAGCCCGACCCGGGGCCCGAATTCCTCGGTGAGCCATCCCACGATGGGACCGCCGATCGGTGTGCCTCCGGTGAAGACCATCATGTACAGCGACAGGCCGTCGCTTAGCCTCGATCCACCGACGTAATCGGGAATTGAAGGGACGGTGAAATAGCAAAAGTGTCCCCTGACCTGGAATGATTGGTGTTCTTCACGCAACAATCAGATCCAGTTCGGAAAGACACTTTCAGTGCGATTGTTCCATACGTTCGCCGAGGACTCGGCACGGAAGGTGGCCCGCTCAGTGCCGGACGGCCTACTACATCGAGGAGGTGCTCGGGGTTTCACGGTTCCTGGCCGAGATCCGCCAGGACCTGAAATCCGGGGCGTTCGTGCCGTTGCCCGTGCGAGAGCGGATGATCCCGAAGGCCGGTGGCAAGTTTCGGCGTTTGGGTATTCCGACGGTGCGGGATCGCGTGGTGCAAGCCGCGCTGAAGCTGGTGTTGGAGCCGATCTTCGAGGCCGATTTCCATCCGTGTTCCTACGGGTTCCGGCCACGGAGGCGGGCGCAGGACGCGATCGCCGAGATTCATTACCTCACCGGGCCGCCACGGAATTATCTGTGGGTGCTCGAAGGTGACATCGAGGCGTGTTTCGACCGAATCGACCACGCGGCCTTGATGGACCGCGAGCAACCCGCAGCAGCGTGACCCACTGATTCGTGGAGAACCCGGTGCTCAGGAATGGGCACGCCGGGTTCGGAGGGCGGCCACGGGAAACGCACCGGCACAACATGTTCCGGCACCGCGCCCGTGGTCGACCCTACCAAGAACGATTGAACAAAGAGATCCACCGCCGCACCGACGTGGTCGGCATCTTCCCCGACTGCGGCGCGATCTGAGGTTCCCCCAAACGGTGGACGGGGGGCTTATGCGGCCGAGGAATCGACAGCGTGGAGTGACCGCTCGTAGCTGTCGGGGCTGAGCATCCCGACCGATGAGTGGCGTCGCCTACCGTTGTACCAATTCATCCATTTGTCAACCACGGCAACAAGTTCGGATTTCGTAGCAAAGGTGTGTCGGTAATAGTACTCGTGCTTGAACGTCGACCACAGACTCTCCGCGCCGGCGTTGTCCCAGCATATTCCAGTCGCCCCCATCGACCTGCGCAGCCCGTGACGTGAGCAGGCAGCGGCCATATCGATCGCCGTGTATTGGCTTCACGCTCGAAGCGACGCCGTTGATCCGGGTCGGCACCAGCACTGCGGTCGAGTACCTTCAGCGCCCGGAAGGCGGTTCTGGTCCCATTTGGCGTCCTGTACAGCACGCCGCTTCGGCTTTGCGCCCGATACACCTCACCGAAGCCTCCGGCGCCAAGGGGCTCCCCGACAATGAGCCTTTTTCATCCTTGGTTGGCTTCGAGTTCGCGGTTCTGGAGAGCGTGAATCGCTTTGGCGAGTTGCCCGGCCTTGTGTGGGCAGCAACGTAGCTTCCGCAGCACTTTCCAGCTCTTGAGCTGGGCGTTGGCGCGTTCACCGGGGGCACGCAGCCGCGCGTGAGCGCGGTTGGCCTGCTTCTGCGATTCGGGCTTGTCGCGGCCCTTGTACGGGGTGAACAGGCCCTCGACACCCTGATATCCCTTGTCCGCCAGTACGATCCAGCCGCTGTGCTCGAGTTCGTGCATAATCTGCCAGATCCAGGCGGCCTTCGTGTCGTGCACGCTGCCGGGCAACGCACCCGACACCCACACGATATCCCCGCGGGGTGTGGCGATGACCTGCACATTCATGCCGTGATGGCGGTGCTTTCCGGAGTAGTAGGGCCGATCGGCGGCCACCCGGTCGATCGGGATCAGGGTGCCGTCCAGGATCAGATAGGCGTGCCCGTCAGTCTTCGCCTGCTTCAGCGCCGAGCGTAGCTTCGGGGCACGGGCCGCCAGCAGTTCCACGGTCTCGCCGACATAGAGCCAGGCGGTGGTCGTCGAGATCTCAAACCCGGCACCGAGATCGGCGTAGGTTTCGGCTTTGCGCAGGTGGGCCAGTGCGAGCAGGGCTTGACGGGCGGGGTCGAGCTTGCGCCAGGCCGACCCGATCGCGCGGCGGTGGCGACGGATCAGTCCGGCGACGAAGTGGAGGGTCTGACGTGACAACGGCAGCGCGGAACGGTAGAACAGCAACGGAAGCCCTTGGGGTACAGCGAGTCTTGGTCGACAGCCGTCCTACCAAGGGCTTCCTCGTATCCAGCGGAGGCGCGCCGAAGCCAGTTCCATTGCCTACCAACGACATCCAATCAGGATGAAAAGGGCTCAGTACTCACCGCGGCGATAGCGGCATCGGCGCCCGAAAGCTTCCATTACCTCCAGGTGTTCACCAGCATCTCTCGAACCACCAACAGCGGCGAGGCTGTGCATATCGATGGTGAATTCGACTGCTCGACAGCAGAATTCATCACAACGCTCCACCGCCTGTACCGGGGATGGGGAATGGCCCTCGACACCAGCGCCCACACCGAACATGATCGACAAACCGGCCGACCGCACTTCCAGGCAACTCGGGTTACCGCTATCGCACGAAGGCCGTAGCCTTGGCCACTGGTTTAGACACTTGCAGCAGCGAGGCGCTACGGCAACCGGATCCTTCGCACAGCCCTGGCCGAAGGAATGACCGACCTGCGTCGCGACGCCCTGACCGAAGCGGCCGAGAACCATATGGCCGTTCGCACCATGGATCGCGTTCGGCAGTTTGGGCAGGCAGCGCTGCCACGCCATGTACATCGACGCGACCACCCGAGCAGCAACGATCAGACTTCGCAGCACATAGGCGATATCACGGAAGGGCTGCCAGGCGATTCCTGGGAGCCTGGAACCGGTGGCTGGGCATAGGTCCTGACTGGGGCCAAGATCGGAGAACACCACGACGTGGTCTCCGCCGCTCGGCCGCAGCTTCCAGTATTGGACTGCATGTTTCGCCCCATTGACACGAAACCTATTGGTATCCATTAGATCTCGCGGTGATCTTCTCCGCTTCTGGGGGATAATCCTGAGCGTTCGCATCCAGATTAGGGAGGCCGCCGCGTGCAGTGGTGGGAATTCTCGTTGCTAGGCGCGGGCGGCGGCGCAGCGGCCGAGCTGTCGGCGATTTTCGGGTGTGTAATCCAGTGGCAAGCTGCGCGGCGGACATCTACCGGGCGAGTTCGAGACCAAGCACCACGATTAAGCAAGTACGTCGATCTTCCGGCCCATGCTTGGACTTTGGGAATTCGCGCTCTGTTGGGGACCGGGGTGGTGGCGCTTCTCGGCGCGACCGGGGGTATCAGCGGTTCCTACGTCGCGGTCGCATTGGGCTTCGCGGCACCCTCGGTCATCGCGCGGCTAGGTGCTCTTCCGCAGATTTCATCCGCGGTAGCCGGATCAGACATGTCGCCGAACGCCGGGGCTCGAAGATCTGTCGGTGCAACCGATGCCGGGTCGGGGAGGGCCGGTGGTGATTGATTCGTTGCCACGTCGCGTACTTGCAGAGCTCTTAGGAGTTGGCTCATACACACATTACGCAGCCTGGGTACCCATCGGCCGAAATTTCCCATTGCGTCGCCGCGTCATCGCTGAACTCCTGGGTGTGATGTTGCGCGAGCCGCTACCGAGTGAGGCGGATGCCCCATCCGAGACCGTGACCACACCGCAGGTGGGCCCGAATGATGTTTCGGCGGAGGTAACGTCGATTTCGGAGGCTCGCAGCTTCCGACTGACTATGCCGGGGATGCACGACTGGCAACTCGCCGCAGGCACCGACGATTCCGGACCGGTTCAGGTTGCCGACCACCCGGAACTCGGTCTGCAAGTGGTGCATACGATCACCTCATCGAATGAGATGTTGCTAGCCGTAACATCGGACGGGACCATCGCCGAAGTTGGTGACATCATTCGGATTCTGCCTACCGAAACCGATTCCAGCAGTGGGGTATTGATCATCCTCTACCCCGGTCGTGAGGGTGAAGCGGTCGGTCAGGTCGTCACCTCGACCATGACGATGACCGAGGAGTTCGAGCTCACCGTGCTATCCCCCGATGAACTGTCGGACACGTTGGCGGTCACCGCCGCAGTCCGGGCGTCAACCGCTGCGGGCCGCAACGCATGGCGTCTTGTCGCTGGTGCACTGCCACATGGTCACCCGATCCGGAGCGCTGTCGTCGACGGACTCCAATGACCGAGCTGCCCACTCCCGCATCGGATTCGGCGGCAACGATGGCATCGGCCGCCGCGCGGGCCATCGCCCGGCAGCAGTTGGCCACCGCGCTGACCGGAAATGATCAGCGGTGGCGTCGTATCTGCCAGCAGGCGGTCGCTGACGGTGCCCACGCAACCCTGGCTTTGTTGGCCGCGGGTAGTACAGAGGCGGCCGCGCTCGCGAGTACCCGGAACATGCCTCAGCACTCCGGTGCCGCCGTCCTTGTGCGCCGGACGGTCGAGGAAGAGCGATTGTGGCTCCAGCCCGAGCTGCTCGATGGGGAGACCGCACCACACCCCGAGTCGGCGTCCGATTCCACGGACGAGGCCGCCGCGCCCATCGCTGCTGACCTGGCGGCGGGGCTCGCGACGGCCGCATTGGCCAAAGGCATCACAGGTGCCTGGCCGGTCGAACACGCATGCGCGGAGTTTCTGCGCCACGCGGACGGTAGTGGCCTGCATTCGGTGGGAAGTCAGTTGATCTCGGCCCGCGACCTCGAGGGAGTTGAGGATCCGAGACTGCTCGACGTCGTTCTCCACCTGATCCGACGGACTGACTCTCCGGCCCGCGGGTATGCGATCGTCGCCGCTCTCGACCTCGCGGGCCTCATTCCGAGAAAGCTTCGCACCACTTATGTTTCGGTTCTCTTCGCCCTTCGTGATGCGGACGGGCACCGGGGTGAGGCGGGAACGCTGAAGTTGATCCAACTCCAGCACGGACCGAGCGGACTGCATCCCGATCCGGCAAGAATGAGTTTCCTTCAAGCCGACTCGAAGGTTACCGAGAGTCTGACCGCGGCGTGGCTGACTTCTTCGCTGGCAGCAACCGATGCGTGCGTGTTGTGGTCGGTGGAGCGTGATCGCCGTGGCCCAGCCAACGCGATTCACGGTGGATCCATGGCGGCGGCAATTGCGGTCGCACTCGACGACCTAGCGCCGCGGTGGCAGCGTTTTCGGCAGCTGCGTCCACGGCGACTCGACCACAAATGCGCGATTACCGCAGGCTTGTCCGGTGAAACCCTCACTGGGGTAACCGGATACAAGGAGAAGTTCGAAGCTGCGCAAGAGCGCGGACTGCGGGTTGTGGTCGCTGAGTCAGAACTCGAATCGGCGCGGCCCCAGGCACCGCCCGGGCTGATACCGCTCGGTGCGAGCACGCTCAGAGAGGCAGTCAGGCGGACACGCACCAAACTCAATCTCAGGCTGTATACGGTCGTTACCGTAACGATGCTACTCGTGGCAATCGGCGGCGGTGCGTTCACAATGGTGCAAAGGGCCCAGCATCAGAGCGAAATCGTTTCTCTCGCAGCCTCTTTAGCGACGAGGTCGTCTGAGCTAAGTAACAGCGACTCACGAATGTCCGCGCTCATGGCCTTGGCGGCGGATCGGCTGCACCCCACCGAGGCCAGTCGCACCGCCATGCTCAATGCCGTGCAGAACAACCAATCCGTCCGTGCGACCGGTGTTGCCGAGAGCAACGGCCCGGTCAGCAGTCTCGCTGCCTCCGGCGAAGTTCTGTTGACGGCAGGGCGTTCCAATGTGGTCAAAGCATGGAGAATTCCACGTATGGAGCCTGTCGGCGAGCTGCACGTCGACGAGTCGGTACGTGGTGTTGTCGCAGGCGCACGTGACAGTTTTGCGATCGTCGATCGCAGCAAGATGCGTATCTATCAGGGTGCTCTGGGAAGGCTCCCCGTGGAAGTCAAGGCGCTTGAGCTGCCGGACGCCTCAGCGCTTTTCAAGAAGAGGATCTTCGGGCCTTTCTTCGATGACAGGACCGGCGCCTATGCGGTGATCGACGAGGACTTCGATGGTGTCTATTGGGCTCCTGGAATGGCCCGCGCGGCGTCCTTCGCGCTTCGTGGCGAAGCCGGAGACGGAGCGGCGAAGATCGTTGCCAGCAGCGATTTCGGTGCCCTCCATCAGTGGTTGTTCAACACGGGCGACGACCGCAACATCCAGTCGCTGCTCCTCGGTACCGATCAGCGACAGATTTTCCGGCTCGCGGTACACAAAACGCCCGATGGGACACCGCGTTTCGGGCTGGATGCGGTCGTGGCTGCTGCTGATGTCATGGCACCCATCACCTCACTGTTCTACTCCGACGACGACATTCAGATCGGGACCGAGCAGGGGATCCAGCGCTGGGACGTTCCAGCCGCTCTGACTCGCGCATTTCCATATGGCGGCATTTCCGAGCGTGTCGATGCCCAATTGTTAACGGGCGCGGGCGTCGTGGCGCTGACTCCGTCCGGGTTGAAGCTCATGAAATTGAACGGAATAACGGTTCCCCTCAACAACATCAGTGCTGCTGCCGCGGCACATGGGCTGGTCACCAGCATCGCGCGGGCCGGTGACCTGAACGGGTTCCTGGTCGGCCGCAACGACGGTCGAGTGCTGATTCTCGACCCGACCTACCGATGGTTGGGACTTGAAGACCGCCCGCGGTCCAATCTCGTCGCATTCACTCCGCAGAATCTGTTACTCACTACGTCACCCGCTGATCCGCAACGGACCGACAGCCTCCGCGTCTCCTCGGTGCCCGCACCGGAGAAGAATCGCACAGACACCAATTTGAAGGTCTACAACATATCTGGCGCAGGAGATGGGCTTCCGTACATCAATGACGCCGCAGGAAATGACAGGATCGTTGTCGCGGCAGGGCAGAGTCGCCAGACCGGCGGCAGGTTGTGGGTGTGGGACGCGCAGAGCTGGAAGGTTCTGGTTGAGTTGGACTTTCGTGCCGAAACGCCTACAGCGAACATCGACATGGTTACCAACATCGTGCTCGCGCCGACTCTGAATGTTGTCGCGGGCCTCAACCCGGGGCGAGGAGATATCGGTATCTGGTCGACAGCGGATTGGCAGCGCGTCGCGACGATCCCGATCGTGCATCACTCGGGGTACGAAGATTTGACTGCGATACGAATGACGGCGTCCACAGACGGAACAACCTTGCTCGCGCAAGTGACGCGTGCCAATCCACGGCGCAGCTACCAGGCCGTAATCGACCTACGCAATCGACGAGTCGTTCGCGAACTTGCCATCGAAGGAGATTCTTGGTTATCTCCCGATGGTACGAAGTTCGCGGTCAGCCCCAATGGTCGTGATCTCGTGCTGTATGACATCGAAGGCCGGAGACTCAGCGCCGCAATCGATTTGAAAACCCAGATCAATGACGTGTCGTGGCGTCCCGATGCCGGCAGGCTCGCGCTCAGCCTGAGTGAGGCCAGGCAGGTCGTGTTCATCGACACCGCACGGATGCTCCCGGACGGGCCGCCCTGGAACACCACTACCGGCACGGCGCCTTACCAGGCAGCATGGAGCCCCGACGGCACCTTCCTCGCAATCAACTCCGGCGTCGTCAGCAACGACAAACCTGTGCCCGCGTCGGTCCAGCTTCTTCGTCCCGGCAGCATCAACTGGCCCGAGGCGTTGTGCGCCATCGCCGGCACAGATCTCACCGATCAGGAATGGAGATCGATCGCGGGTGCTGTCGCCTCGCGTCCGCAGTTGTGCCCTTGAGTCAGCGAGGTAGCTCGCTCAGCTCTCTTTGTGGACGTTCTCCAGCACCATCGTGGTTCCATCCCACCGCAGGCTCCCGACCATCCGGAGCCTTGGATCATGTTTGCTATCGGTGGGTCCGGGTGTAAGCCAATGAATTTCGACCTTGCCGTCAACTATCGAGAGTTCACGGACGACATCATCGTTGGGTGTCACGTGGCCGAGATCGACTCCGCCCAAATACTTTGCGCCGACGGTATACACCTGCACGGTCTGGGCCCAGTACGGCGCGCCTTCGGCCGAGGTGCATTCGGTGACAAGGGCTCCATCGTCGACGCCGTCGCCGGTGACGTCGCCGAATGCCACCGCGTAGCTGTCATCTGTGCCGGTCCTCTGGTATATCTCGACGAAGCCATCATTCGGATTTTGAAGCGGAAGTCGTCCGTTCACCAGGTTGCCGGGCTCATGACGGCACAGGCCAGGTACGGGCGCGGAGAGCAGAGTTTCGAGGGTAACTGCATTCGGATCAGTCTTCGTCGAACTGCGATCATTATGCGAAGAGCAGGCTGTCGCCAAAATAACTGCGCAACAGAGAATCTCCATGTATTTCGCGCCGACAGTTCCAGTTCGTCGGCCTGCGCAACTCAACATGACTCATTCGAATATGCCGCACCGATACTCGGTGGGCGTGCCGGACCGTCTTCATAGATGGTAGATGCGATGAGCTTCGTCTTATCGTTCTCGTTCCATGCCCGAACGATCACAGCGCGCGAACCTTGGCCGCCGCTCAGCACCAGGCAGTCATGGCAATGATCGTCTCGCATCACGCCGGTCAGTACCGGCGTTGCCCGCTCCCCCGCGATCCGGCGAAGCAGCGGACCACACGAATTCTCCGTAGATAGCCGTGTCAACAATCCGTACAGGCGAAACGCCCGATCGTGTTCGGTGGCTGGGATCGCGCCGCAGACCTCGCCAATGCTCACCAGCAGTCGCTCGATCAAGCCTGTCCCAGTTCGTCCACGAACGCCGCAAACTAGAAGCGACAGAGGGGAATAGAAGAATTCTGCCTCCGTCATGCGATCATCCCCCGCCATTCTATGCTGCAATGTTGACCGTAATTCAGACTAGGACCCAAATAGATATCGGGTGGGAGAACCTCAATATTTGCAACATAGCGGGCCAGTCGGTTTAGAGTAGTCGGCTCTCGACTTCGCCTTGGACGGCACGACCTTCGAGTCGACGAGGCAGCTGTAGCCGCCCGGGAAACTGGCCAGTTCTCCCCGCCGCACAGCTGATTCGAACCAGTTCGAACTCGTGGGCGCCCTGACTCGGTGCTGCGACTCCGTTCAGAAGGGTGAAGGTCGCCGGGTGAGCTACGTGGGGCCAGCGCCGCGAACGGGACTGATGTGATCACCGCGTGGCAGCGCAGGGTGGCTTCGTGAATTCTGCCGAGCGACAACCTCTTCCCGTCGGCAGCGGATCAGGTCAAACGTCACTGACAGAACAGGACGGTATCCTGAAGGTCGCGAGGGACTGACCGGGCAACAAGCCTGTCAGGAGCTTTTTTTATGTCCGAACACCCTCGTATTCAACGCGATGCCACCGACACGGGTGCTGGAGAAGCGTTGCGACGCCTGCTGGTCGAGCCGACGATATCGATCCCTGACGCGGCCAGGCTCCTCGGGATCGGACGTTCCACCGTCTATGCCGCAGTCAAATCGGGTGAGCTACCCGCTATTCGGGTCGGCCACCGAGTGCGCATTCCGTCCACATGGATTCGCGAGGCACTACGGGTCGATGACGAACCGGACATCGGCACACGGTAGAGCTTCTTCGACTGGCCGACGCAGCATTCCCTCGTCCGCCGCCGCGCTCGTTTACCGCGTAGTGCCGATCCTGCGTCTGGACAACGGGAAGGTCCCACTTTCGCTCGGTCGAAGGGTAATCCCGCGGCCTCATACCTGTCCCCACGAACGGACGGCGAGGCGAAACAACGGCACGCGACCTTACGTGTTGGTGCACCCGCACTCCTACCCCTTCCGCACATCGTCGATGCTTCCCTGCGCCGAAATGCTTGCACCCAGCCGAAATTCGCCAACGGGCAGCGGGTTCGGGGCCATCATGTCCTTCAGGGAGTCTCGGTTATGCCCGAGGCTAGGAGGCGGCCCGGCATTGACCCAGATGTGAAGCGGCCCCGAGCCCGGTGCTCCGATGGCCGAAGACTCCCCCCGGACTCGGGGCCGAAGGGGCGCGGCCTGACCGACTACCACTAGAAGGCGGGCCGCGCCCTGGGACCGACGCTACGGGCGGTCTGCGCAATGTCTCCGGACACACGAACGGCCTCACGCTACGGGCATGAGGCCGAGTGTGGAATGTCGGCCTATGGGACCGAGTCGTCCGGGTGTCGAGTGTGAAAGGAGTTCGAACCGTTCGACGTCTCCAGGATACCGGCGGGTAGTTCCGTTCCGGCACACATACCCGCCGTGCCTAGACTCGCATATCCGCAGGTACCGCCAGGTTTCCAGCGTGCCGAGAGCTTGCCAAGACTGGGCGATACGCCCTGGACTCAGTGACACGTCCTGGACACGGAAACCGCCTCTACCTGGACTGAGTGACACACCCTGGACACCGGAACACAGGTTCCGGCTCCCTGGGGGTCAAGTGGTCGCAGGTTCAAATCCTGTCAGCCCGACAGATGAAAATCCCCTCCGACCTCGGTCGGAGGGGATTTTTTCTGCCCATCCATCGGGCCGAGATTTGGCCCGATCTCACAAAAATCTCACGTTTTCGGCTGCTGTCCCCGCGCCCAGCGCTCGAGGCCCTCGCGATTGTCCGGCGCGGTCTCGGGGATATCGATGTAATGGCGTCTCGCCACAGCCTCGGTGTTGCCCAGTTGCCGTGCCGCTCGCTCGGGATCGCCGTAGGCGTTGTCGACCGCGGTGCCGACGCCGCGCCGAAACGTCCGGGGCGTGACCCACGCGTAGTTGTCCCCGCGCGCGGCGCGCCAGCTGCGCCCGAAGTTGTTGGGGCTGCGCAGCGAACCGTTGCGGGCCGGGAACAGCACGCCGTGCGGGTTCGGCCGTCCGGTGACCTCCAGGTCCTTGAGCGCCTCGCGGCACGCTTGCACGGCATGCTCCGGTAGCAGCAGCCGTCGCCACCCGTGCACCGACTTCGGGAGCGGTTTACGCACCCACCCGCCGGTGCCCAAACCCTTCACCTCGACCAGCGTCCCCGTGACATCGAGGTAAGGGATCGTGGCATCGAGATCGACATCCTCCAGCCGCACGGCGAAGACTTCGTCCGGGCGTATCCCGGTGCCGCAGATCAGGTCGGTCACCCACACCACCGACCAGTCGCGCGGCGGACCGGACGTATAGGCCGGAGTGCCGGGCACTGCGTCCCCGGCAGCCCAGGCCCGCACCTGAGCCCGGAAGCCGGGCAAGACATCCTGGTCTTGGACCTTGCCTCGGGCCTGGGTGCTACGCCGGGTGAACGGGCTCACGCCGTCGACGGGATTGGTGTCGAGAGCGCCGTGACGGACCGCGATCTGCATCATCGCTCGCAGAACGATCTTGTGCTGCTTGGCCTTACGGCGCAGGCCCTTCGCGACGAGACGCTCGAGTTCACCGGCGGTGGCCTGCCACACCTGCAGGTGGCCGATCGAGTTCTCGATCTTGATCGTCCCCGGGTCCGCGCGCTTGTCGGTCGATACGTAGATCTCGCGCCGGTAGTCCTCCACATTTCCCGCTGTGCAGGCATCATCGGCCTCTAGTTCCGCGATGAGCTCGGCGGCAAGCTCGATCAGCTTGGTACTGCGGGTGATTCGCTTGTATCCCAACTGCTCTCGATAGTCACGCATCGCCTCGGCAAGCCGGTTTCCGGCGTCGTCGGCACTGCGGCCCAGACGCTCGATCTGATGAGGTGGCCCCGACGCGCCGTAGAAGCGAACCGTCGTGCGCCATCGCCCGTTCTTCTGCTTCTTCGGCTTCGACGGAACACCGAACGTACCCACCGGCTTCGGGATCCGGCCTCCCATCAATCACCTCCATAAATCTGGATCGTTGCTGCGAGCGCCCGCCTCTCATCAATCGGTAGGTCTGGTTGTGGTTTCTGTGCCTGACGGCCGAGAAGGTGGTGCAACGCAGTGATCGTCGAATCTCTCGGACCGCTGGTAGCTACAGCATTCAAGACTGGGCACCGTCAGGAAGCCGCACAAGTCCTGAAGATTCACTGAATGATTGCTACTGCTGCCGAGTCACCGAGACCAGTCCTGAACACTCGCCGATGCGACAACCGGCAGCCGGTGGGCACGTGAGGTTTGCGCTCGATTCGATCGTCATCCCTATGACTCCGTCCACCAAGAACTTCATCAGGTTGTGATCGGCTGCGCGAACCGCATTGTCGCTCAGCCTGATTCCCCACTCGAACGCCAAGCGTTGTCCTCGCCAATGACCATCCAGACAACCTGTGGTCAATAATTTCCGTTGCGCCCCAGAGAATCTCGACGCGAGCCCTGCGCCGAACGCCATGTGGGACAGCGGGTGCGAGGGTCGATGCGGTCAGATGCCCCGGCGAACGAACGCTGGTTGGAATAAGCCCCTTATGGTGGACCTAGCTGAACATTATTCCAACCGTGCTGACCTGCAGAAACTCGAAACTACCCGCGCCAAATACGACAGGCCAGAGGCGGGGGTATCTCACCTCCACTCGAAACACAGCGCCTCACGGCGCAAACGAAGTCTGTGCCAGATCCCGGATTGGCGTGCTGTTGACAGGGGGCTCTGGAACGCAGAGGGATCCTGGGCACCGTTGCGCGACTCCCCATATGGGGACACGCATCACGCCGATCACCGAAACCGCTCCGTCGAATCCGAATCTGGCCAACGTAGCCCATGCCAACCGCCATTCGCGTCACAGTCAGAAGGGCGAAGCGATGACCCCGAAAGTCTCCCCTACCAATCCCACTCGACAAGTGCCGGACCACCGTGTTCGATGGAGAAGTTTCTTTGCAGCCGCAGCGCGGTGGTGCTCGAACCCGCCATCGCGGCAATCTCACGGACTTACGGCGTCCGGCTGACATCGCGGCGACCGGCCCGTGCCAGCCCATCTCGGAATCTGCCCGGACCTGCGTACAACTGCCCAGCGATCCTGCTTCTGCACGGAAGGGCCGGACCCCCGCCCCGGCTAGTGGCGGTACGATCCGACCGCGCTGGTTCCGCTCACGTCGTGACGACCACCATGTTTCCGCCCAGCTGTTTCGCGCGGTACATCGCGGCGTCGGAGCTTCGGATGAGGTCCTGGAGGCTCGCGCCTACTGGTCCGCTGTCGGTGACGGCGACCCCGACGCTCGCGGTAACCGGGCCGCAGTCCGATTCAACGGCCTGGCACATTCGCTCGGCTTCGGCGACTGCGCTGTCCTCGGCCAGGCGCGTGAGGATTATGAACTCCTCACCGCCGCTGCGGGCGACTACCGTGCCCGATGGAACGCTTGCCCGAAGACAGGTCGCGACCCGAACCAATGCCTGGTCACCGGCGGAGTGGCCGTAGGTGTCGTTCAAGTTCTTGAACCGGTCCAGGTCGACGGTTATCAAACCGAGCGGGCCGCAGGCGCGGGGCCTGAACCAGGCTGACGAATAGTAGTCCAGACCTCGGCGGTTCAGGAGACCGGTCAACGGATCGGTCAGCGCATCGATTCGCAGCACCCAATAGCAGAACTGCAGTGCTGGCATCAGCATGACCGTCACGGCGGCTGTGGTCAGCACCACCGACGCAGCCTCGGCGACATCATTGCCGTGCTCCCGCAGCATCAGACCAGCCAGAAGCAATACAGATACCAGTGACCATCCCTCATGCAGCACCAGAACCCGTGGTCCGTGGAACATGGCGATATATCCGCCCGGCGCGACCAGCATCATCAGGCTCAGCGTCCCGAACAGCCGATTGCTGTCGGCCAGGCATCCGCAGGTGATGAGCACGTCCACGGTGGCCATTCGAGCGAGTGAAAACCGTTCGTTCGGCCATGGCCAGAACCCCCAGAGCACTGTCCCGGCGATCATCATCGTGGTGGTGAATACGGTGATTGCTCTCGCCCACCCTGCGGGACCGGCAGTGGAGTACAGGCTGAGGCCCGTGATCACAGCCAGCGAGAGGCTGACCATCACGACGATACTCTTCATCATGCCCAGCGCCCCGCGCGCTTTGAAGGTACGGACCAGCCAGCGGTAATCCAGGGGATCGCGCCACCACGAGCGCAGAATCCCCAGCCTGATCGAACGCGATCCGCTCACCTGCACCGCCAGCCCAGTCCATCGTCGGCTACCGGTAGAGTCTAGCGCCGTTCCATCGCGCAAGGCTTCACCGGGCAGTCACCACTTCCGGGGACGACAAGTAGGTCGAGCTCGCGGGCACCGGCATGACCGTTTTATTTCGCAAATATTGAGCATGCCGGAAACACTCGCCGGACCGACGTCGCGGCGGATGCGAGCGCAATCGTTAGCGTGTCATCGAAATTTGCGCCGCTACATGCGATAGCCGATACCCGAGCGCCATCGCGAGGGTCTGCGCCCCGCCGAGCGGCGAGGTTTGCAATAAAAATCAGCGCCGCGCAGAGATCGAAACGCAAACGCCAGCAGAGGCCGAGAACTCCGCACATGGATGCGTGAAAGGTGACCACACTCTGACCACGCAGTACCCCGGCACCGCGTACGCCACCGCGTCCCAATCGGCGGCGGTGACCGCCGAGTACTCCGGCACCGCCACGGTCAACGCTCGTCCGACAGCACCTCGGTCGTGGCCGCCACGGGCGCCGGTACCGGCAGCGCGGGCTCGCTCGGCACCCTGTTCGGCGGACTGGGCTCATGCAAGTAGCGGAATCCGGTGCGGTGTCCTCCCGGCACCGCACCGGCTCAGGGTCAGGGTCGGGCAGTCGCCCGTTGAGTTCCTCAGGTGCAGATCCGCAGCCAGCGGCCCGATCTGCCTGCTCCACATCCAGCCGCTGGTACCGATTCCGTGTAGGAGTACGACTGTCGGTGCATGCCGGTCTCCGGCGAAGATCGGGGCCGAACCCAGGTAGTGCAATTCGCTGGAAAACGGCGGTCACAAGCTCGGCGGCCAAATACGCGAAGGTCAGCGTCCATGCGACGGCGGCGATGGTGTGCCGCAGCGGCCGAGCGGCGGGCCACGTGATCTCACCGACTCCCGATCGAACGACATTGGGCTGCAACTGAATCGGCGCAGTCGATGCACGGTTTGGATGGTCGGTGAGGCGGTCGACGATGGTTACGAGAGGCCCGTTACCTACCGCGCGCGGATAGCTCGAGCCGATAGCACCAACTGCCGAGCGTTGCGGGAAGAGGCGGAGCGAGTGATCGAGGCGAACTCATCATGGTGGTCCATCTACATCGGAGCTGTGCGGAGCGGGCGGTGCGCGGCCCGTGTCGATTCACTAGATTCGAATCACGTGTACGGACGCACACACCGCTCAGCGATTACGGACTGGGTTGGGAGTAGCTCTGCTGCAGTGACGGTTCATCAGGCCGCGAGTCGGTAGTCCTCGGGGTGGGTGCGGTGGTGTTCGCGGGTGAGGTGGTATGCCCAGTAGGTGTCGAAGTCGCCGTTGTCGATCACGGCCCGGAGGGTGAGGATGGCTTCGGCTCCGGTCAATCCCCATCGGGCGCCGCCGATGTCGAGGCGGTCGGCGATGAGGTGGCGGGCTGCTCCTTCGATGACGCCGGTCGCGATTGGCCAGCCGTTGGTCA
>NZ_WJIC01000054.1 GCF_009649815.1 Nocardia sp. SYP-A9097 | reverse complement strand
ACCCCAAATGTGTTGTGATATAAAGTGATTCAGAATATCGGGCCGTTCGGTTCGATCCCTTTGTCTCTGCGAGCTTTCCGGTCTCTTATTCTTGTTTTTTCATGTTTTGTCTGTGAACGTAACCACAACCTGCCAGCCAGGCTGGAACGAGAGATGACGGCACCCAATGGGGGAGCGAAAGCCGGGTACGGCACCCAGGGTTCCCACACCTCTTCTTTGTCGCATGCACGCCACAACCGAACACCACCAAGATCGCACCACGCCATTGGTTCGGCCACCTCAGGCAAATGCAGCCGTTCAATCAGGGATCGCCCCGGACCAATCCCCCATTCGGCCGCTCAGTGGAGCTTCCCGGTTTCCTCCGCGAGAACCTGCTCGGCAACAGCAAAAGCAGTGTTAGCCTTGGGAATTCCAGAGTAAGCAGCAGTATGAAGAAGAACCTCGCCGATTTCTTCCACGCTCAGTCCGTTGCGCCGGGCAGCACGGACATGCATGGCCAGTTCCTCTTGACAACCGAGCGCGGTGAGAAGAGCCAGCGTTACAGCACTGCGCGTACGCCGGTCCAGCCCCTCCCGGGTCCAGATGCCGCCCCAAGCGGCGGCAGTGATGTATTCCTGGAAAGGCCGGGTGAAGTCGGTGGTACGGGCCTGCGCGCGGTCGACGTGTTCGTCGCCCAGGACGGCGCGGCGGACGGCCATGGCGGCGTCGTGATCGGTCATCGGATACCTCTCAGATGGTCGATAATGCTGGAAAGGAACGGCTCGGGGCGCTCGATGGGTCCGAGATGTGCTGCGCCGTCGATGATTTCGAGGCGCGCATTCGGGATGCCAGCTGCTATGGCGCGGCCGTGCTCGGGCGGGAAGGCCGGGTCCTGGGCGGTAGACAGTACGGCCGTAGGGACGGCGATGTGCGGTAGGTCGTCGGTCAGGTCGAGTCCGGACAGGGCCGCGCAGCACGCCGCATATCCGGCCGGGGTCGTGGCCGCGGTGAGATCTCGCATGTACTGGGCGGTTTCGGGATGCTGTGCCAGCCACTCGGGCGTAAACCAGCGTGTCACACTGCCATCGGCGATCTGCCGCATGCCCTCGGACCGCGCCTGCTCGGCGCGTTCCAACCACATGGCCGCATTGCCCGGTTGCGCCGAGCTGCAGCAGACCACCAGGCCACGTACCCGGTCGGGGTGATGACGTGCGAGCCACAGCCCGGTCATACCGCCGAGGGAGACGCCGACAATATGTGCGGCCTTGATTCCCAGCCGATCCAGTAGCGCCACCACATCCGCGCCCAGGTCGGCGAGCCGGTACGGGCCTGCCGGGACCGGTGACTCGCCGTGTCCGCGCGCATCGAATCGGATTACCCGAAAACCGTTGTCCACCAATGGCTGGACATATCCGTCCCAGATGGAGAGGTCACTGCCGAGCGCATTGATCAGCACCAGCGGGATGCCCGCCGGATCGCCGTCGACCACACTGAAGACGGTCACCGGGAGGTCGTCCGATGGCACGCCGCCCCTCAGCTGGCGGGCCTCATCCTGGCGTTCGGCGTGTGCGAGGAGTGCTCGTCGGACGAAGACCGCTGTGCTGCCGAGATAGGTGGACGGTTCGAGTAGCGCGTCTATGCGGTGGCGATCGAGATGTGCGCCGATTACCGGATGGGCTGCCAACAGCGCGCCGAAATCGGCTGAACCACTGGGTGTTCCGCTATTCGAGGGATTGTCGGCCGTGTCCGAGGCCGCCATCTCGTCGGCGGGTGTGCGGTGGGAGCTGTTGCGTGCGATGGCCAGTTGAGCGCAGGCGGTGACGGCGTCGTGGGCTGCGAGCCGGCCGATCGCCGGTGTCAGGGCGGTGGTGACTCGCTCGGCCATCAGCAGGCCGCCGGTGCGGGCCAGGTTCTCGCGCATACGGCCGGGGTGGATTCGTAAGCGGGACAGGCTTTCCCGCAGCCAGTACACCGCCGATCCGGTGGCCCGGAGCAGTTCGTTGAGGGGTCGCCATTCGGCGTGCCAGGAGCCTGCCGCGCGCTGATGCTCATGGCCGGCGGCGGAGAACAGCGTTGCCACCAGGCCGGGTGCCTGAGCCGCGGCGGCCACCGCCGAGATCGCGGCGATGGCGTTGCGCTTGTGCGGCATGGTCGAGGACCCGCCCGCACCGGCCGACTCCTCGGATACCTCGCCGACCTCGGTCTGTGCGAGCAGGGTCACGTCGCGGGCGATCTTGGCGACCGCGCCGCACATGGTGCCGAGCGCGCCCGCGAGTTCGGCGATGCGGGTGCGCTCGGTGTGCCACGGAAGTTCGGGGGCGGGGAGGTCGAGTCGCCGCGCGAAGTGTGTGGCGACCTCCACCCCTGAATCACCCAGGGAGGCAAGAGTTCCCACCGCGCCGCCGAGCTGAGCAGCCAACCGCTCACGACGGACTCGCCCGAGTTCATCCGCAGCGGCCTCCAGGCCGGACAGCCGGCTCGCCGCGCTGAGCCCGAAGGTCACCGGCAGGGCCTGCTGCAGCAGACTGCGCCCGACCTGCGGGGTCTCGGCGTGCTGGCGCACCAATTCGGCTAGCAGATCAGCGCATTCCCGAGCCTGCGCGTCGAGCGCGTCGAGAGCTCGCGCGGCGATCAGCATCGCGGCCGTATCCATGATGTCCTGGCTGGTCGCGCCCAGATGGACCGCGGCCGCTGCGGAATCCCCGGCGGCCGTGTCTCCGAGACCGGCCGCCGGGGTGGTGTCACGCTGGTCGGGGGCTTCGGCGCGGGCTACCTCGGCGGTGAGCGCTCGCACCAGGGGCGCGGCGGGATTGCCGATTCCCACTGCCGCGCGGCCGATTTCGCGGGCGTCATACAGTTCGGCGCGGCAGGCGGCGGCGATGGTCTCCGCATGGGCAGCCGGGATGAGACCGGCATCGGCCAGGGCACCCGCCAGCGCCGCTTCCGCGTCGAGCAGGGCCTGTAGCCAGGCGGTGTCGTCGGTGGTGGACGCGACCGGGCCGGTGGCTTGGAGTGGGTCGAAGAGTTCAGACATCGAAGAACACCGTCTCATGCTCGCCGCGCAGGGCGATGTCGAAGGTGTAGCCGTCGACAGCGGGGCGTGCGATCAGCGAGTTCCTGCGTTGTGGGGCAACCGAATTCAGTACCGGATCGGCACCGTTCGCGCCCTCGAATTCGGGAAAGTAGATGCGGGTGACGAGCCGGTGCAGCAGTCCCCGGGCGAACACGGAGACATCGATATGCGGAGCCTGCGGTGCGCCGCCGGAATCGGGTATCGCGCCGGGAACCACAGTATGGATGGCGAATTCACCGGTGGTGGTATCGCTGCGCCCGAAGCCGCGCCAGCCCGGGGCCACCGGCCCGGGGGCATCTGGGTGATCGAATCTGCCCTGCGGGTCGGCCTGCCAGGTCTCGATCATGGCGTCGGGGCATGCGTTCCCGTCGCCGTCGAAGACCCGGCCGCGAATCCACACCGCGCCCGGCGTGCCCTCGGGTACCGCGAAAGCCCCGTCGGCCCAGGCCAATCCGATGTGCAGATACGGTCCGACGGTCTGCGACGGAGTAGACGGCAGTAGCGTTTCAGTCATCGTGCGGCTCCTCCCAAGGGGTGGCGCGGCGGCCGCGCAGGATGATGTCGAATTCGAACGCCAGCGCCCACTCCGGCTGGGTGTGCTCCAGGCTGAAGCGTGAAATGAGCCGGGGCCGTGCGGCTTCGGGCACCGAGTTGTAGATGGGGTCCTGCCCGAACAGTGGATCATCCGGAAAGTACATCTGGGTGACGAGCCGCTGGGTGAAGGCGCGCCCGAACACCGAGAAGTGGATATGCGCCGGCCGCCAGGCATTGTCGTGATTCCGCCACGGATACGCACCGGGCTTGATGGTGGTGAATCGATAGCCGCCGTGCTCATCGGTGAGGGTGCGACCGAGCCCGGTGAAATTGGGATCCAAAGGCCCCGGCCAGCGGTCACCGGTGTGCCGGTAGCGCCCGGCGGCATTGGCCTGCCAGATCTCGATCAGCGAGTGCGGCACGGGCCGTCCGTCACCGTCGAGCAGGCGACCGAACACGATAATGCGCTGTCCGACAGGCTCTTCCGCATGCTGAATAGTCAGATCGTGGTCGTTGGGCCCGATCCGCCCGGGTCCGAGCAGCGGGCCGGTCACCTCGGTCAAATTCTGCGGTAACAGGATCGGTGGCAGTGCGGGTGCGCGCAGGGCGGTCGACCGGTACTCCGGCGACAGCAGCGGCGGATGGGTGCCCGGCGGATCGGGGCGATACCGGGGCAGCGCCGAATGCGTTGTGTTCAAGGGAAACTCCAGTCTCGTCAGGCTTGCAGTACCAGCGCCAGGCCCTGGCCGACACCGATGCACAGGGCGGCCAGTCCCCACCCGCCGCCGCGCTGCCGTAGTCGTCGCGCCAGTGTGGTCACGATCCGCGCACCGGAGGCACCCAGTGGATGGCCGAGGGCAATGGCCCCGCCGTTCACATTCACAATGGCCGGATCCAGCTCGGGCCAGTCGGCGAGACAGGCCAGCGACTGGGCGGCGAATGCCTCGTTCAGTTCGACGGCGGCCAGGTCACTCCAGCCGATACCCGCACGGCGCAAAGCGATTTCGGCGGCCCGGGTGGGTCCGATGCCGAACATGTCGGGATCCACGCCCGCCGCGCCGCGGCCCGCGATCCGCGCCAGGGGTTCGATACCCAGTCGATCGGCGGTCCCGGCGTCGCCGATCAGCAGCGCCGCCGCACCATCGGTGAGCGGCGAGGCATTGCCGGCGGTGACCGTGCCGTCACTGCGGAACGAAGGTCGCAGGGCCGCAAGAGTTTCCACGGTGGTGTCGGCGCGAACCGGTTCGTCGCGCGTCAGTCCCGTTCCCGGCGGCGTGCTCACCTCGTCGTCGAAGAACCCGGCGGCCCAGGCGCGAGCGGCATTGCGGTGGCTGCGCACCGCGAATTCGTCCTGGGCGGCCCGGTCGATGCCGTAGCGGTCGGCAAGCAGTTCGGTGCATTCACCGAGCGCTGTGGTCCACCGATCCGGCATGGCCGGATTGACCAGTCGCCACCCGAGCGTGGTGGAGTGCAGGGTCTCGCTGCCCGCCGGAAATCCCTTGGCGGGCTTGGCCATAACCCAGGGAGCCCGGCTCATGGATTCGGTGCCACCGGCCGCGATGAGCTGACCGTCACCGACCTCGATGGCCCGGGAGGCATGGAATACCGCGTCCATGCCCGACCCGCAGAGCCGATTGACCGTGGTCCCCGGTACCGAGGTCGGCCATTGCGCCAGTAGCGCGGCCATTCGCGCCACATTGCGGTTGTCCTCACCGGCCTGATTGGCCGCGCCGAACACCACATCGTCGACGCAGACCGGGTCGAGATCGTTGCGCGCGGCCAGTTCTCGCAGTACATGTGCGGCGAGATCATCGGGTCGCATGCCGGACAGCGCACCACCGTATCTGCCGAACGGGGTGCGTACCCCGTCCAGGATGAATGAGTCTGTCATCACGCCTCCCGCAATTGCCGCAGCGCCGCGAGCTCGGCGGCCGTCGGCGGGGGTGTGGTGGTCAAGGTGTCGGCGACCTTCAGTGACCAGCCCGTGGCCGCAGTCACCTGTTCGACGGTCACGCCCGGATGCACCGCCGTCAGCACCAGTTCGCAGGTCTCCGGATCAGGTTGCAGCACACCGAGATCGGTGATGACCATGGTTGGTCCGGCACCGCGCAGTCCGAGTGCCTCCCGATCCCCGGGGCCGCGGCCGTAACCCACCGAGGTGATGAAGTCGACGCGATCCACGAAATTGCGCCGGTTCTGCCGAGTCACCACCAGCACCTGTCCGCACGAGGCCGCGATCTCGGGTGCGCCGCCCGCACCGGGCAGTCGCACGGTGGGATCGGCGTAGTCGCCGATGACCGTGGTGTTGATATTTCCGAACCGATCCAATTGCGCCGCACCGAGAAAGCCGATATCGATGCGCCCGGCCTGCAGCCAGTAATTGAACATCTCCGGCACGCTGACCACCGCGTCCGCGGTATCGGCGAGAATGCCGTCACCGATGGAGGCGGGCAGCCGCCCGGGCTTCGCGCCGATCGCACCGGATTCATAGATGAGCACCAGCTCCGGGGCATGTGTGCGGCGCGCGAGATTGGCTGCGGTGGAAGGCAATCCGATGCCGACGAACACCCGCTGTTCGCCGTGCAGGGCGCGGGCCGCCGCGATGGACATCATCTCGTCGGCGGTGTACTCGACGCTCGCGTCTTGCGATGTCACTGCGAAACCTCCTCGGCACGAACGGATTCGAGCCAGCGCGTGAATTCCTCCCGGTCGCGGCCGATGGCATCCCAGGCCGCGTAGGCGTCGTTATCGCGCTCGTAGTAGCCCTGCGCGTACGACGGCGAGGCCCCGCCCGGCACCACCGAGATCGCGTCGATCACCCAGTGCGGCAAGACGATTGCGCCCGGCATCGGGGTCAGCTCGTCCACCACTTCCTCGACGGTGATCAGACTGCGCCGGGCGGCCAGCACGGCCTCCTTCTGCACCCCCAGCAGCCCCCACAACTGCACATTGCCGCGCCGATCTGCCCGCTGGGCGTGAATGACGCTGACATCGGGATTCAAGGCGGGCACCGCGGCCAGCCGCTCCCCGGTGAACGGGCAGTCGATATGCGCGATGGTGGCGGTCACGCGCGCGAGATCCGTTCCGGCATAACCGCGTAGCACCGCGAACGGCAGCCCGGACGCGCCAGCCACATAGCGGTTGGCCATCCCCGCGTGACTGTGCTCCTCGATCTCCAGCGACCGCGGCCAGGCTTGCTGAACGGCATCGCGGAATCGGTGCAGTGAACCGACGCCGGGATTGCCACCCCAGGAGAAGATCAGCTTGCGCGCGCAGCCCGCACCGATCAGCTGGTCGTACACCAGGTCCGGGGTCATCCGCACCAGGGTGAGGTCGGTGCGGCGCTGCCGGATGATCTCGCGTCCGGCCGCCATCGGGATGAGATGGGTGAAGCCCTCCAGGGCCACCGTGGCCCCATCGGTCACCAGTTCCCGAACCGCCTCGGGCAGGCTCGCGAACTCAGCCACGGCCGCCTCCGAGAATCGGCAGGCCCGCGTAATTCTCCGCGAGTTCCTTTGCGGCAGTGGGGGAGTCGGCAACCCGGCGAAGCTGCGACAATTGCAGTGCGGCATCGAAGTCGTCACCGTGCCGGTGCAGCATGGTCGTCATCCACCACGAGAAATGCGTGCAGCGCCACACTCGCCGCAACGCGGTCTCGGAGTAGGCGTCCGCCAATTCGGTGGAACCGTCCAGCAGCAGCGCGCTCAGCGCACGCGCCAGCACCGCCACATCGGCAATGGCCAGGTTGAGCCCCTTGGCCCCGGTCGGCGGCACGATATGCGCGGCATCCCCGGCCAGGAACAGCCGTCCGTGCCGCATGGGAGCGGTCACGAAACTGCGCATCGGCAGCACGCTCTTCTCGATGATCGGACCGGTGTTCAGCGTCCAGCCGTCGAGTTCGAGCCGTTTGGCCAGCTCCGCCCAGATGCGCTCATCACTCCAGTCCTCGATCCGCTCGGCGGGATCGACCTGCAGATAGAACCGGCTCACCTGATCGGATCGCATGCTGTGCAAGGCGAATCCGTCCGGATGCCAGGCATAGATCAGCTCATCGGTCGAGGGCGGCACCTGCGCCAGCACACCCAGCCACGCGAACGGATAAGCGCGCTCCCAGGTCTGGCGCACGCGCTCCGGGATGGCCTGCTTGCTGGGCCCGTGGTAACCGTCGCAGCCGACAATCACGTCCGCGTCGACCCGCCGAGACACCCCCTCCGAATCGGTGAAGGTTATCGCGGGCCGGTCGGTCTCCACGTCATGCAGCTCGACATCGCTCACCTGATAGAAGGCGAGCTGCCCGGCCCGATCGCGAGCGGCCATCAGATCGGCGGTCAAATCGGTCTGCCCGTACACATACACCGACCGCCCGGTCAGCTCCGTGAAGTCCAAGTGCCGTCGCTCGCCCGGCCACTGCAAATAGATACCGCGATGTTCGATCGCCTCACGGTCCAGCCGCTCGCCGACCCCGGCCTCCCGCAGTAACTCGACGCTGGCGGACTCCAGAATTCCGGCCCGAATACGGGACTTCACATGCTCGGCGGATTGACGTTCGACAATCACCGATTCGATCCCCGCCTGATCGAGCAACTGCGCCAGCAGCAGCCCGGCGGGACCGGATCCGATAATCGCGACTCGGGTTCGCATCTCTTCCGAACTCCTCATCTGTGGGAAAGTCCCCACAGAATCGGCCCGCGACCGCAGCGGCCACCATGGCGGTTTCCATTGAATGGAAACCCGGTCCGGGATCCGCCGGTCAGCGCGGTCGGCGCCCGGTTCCGGCGGCTGCGGGTACGGCGGGAATATCGGCGAGACGGCGGCGGCTATCCTTTATCAGTCATGATGTCGGCTTTCCCGGGTCCGGTCGGTGCCCAGACGGTCTACCTCGATCACGCGGCCACTACACCTATGTTCCCGGTCGCCATCGAGGCGATGAGTGCTGCCCTGGGGGCGGTGGGCAATGCCTCCTCGTTGCATGGGTCGGGGCGGGCGGCGCGGCGGTTGCTCGAGGAGTCGCGAGAATCGGTGGCGGCGGGGTTGGGGGCTCGGCCCTCCGAGGTGATCTTCACTTCGGGTGGGACCGAGAGCGACAATCTGGCGGTCAAGGGGATCTACTGGGCGCGGCGGGACGCCGATCCCAGGCGTAATCGGATTCTGGTCAGTTCGGTGGAGCATCACGCGGTGCTCGATACCGTCGAATGGCTGGAGCAGCACGAGGGTGCGCAGGTGACGTGGCTGGAGGCCGATGCCGAGGGCATGGTTTCGCCGCGCACACTGCGTGCGGCACTGGCGAAGTACGCGGATGACACCGCGCTGGTCACCGTCATGTGGGCCAATAATGAGGTCGGCACCGTACTGCCGATTGTCGAATTGGCCGCGGTGGCACAGGAATTCGATGTTCCTATGCATTCGGACGCCGTGCAGGCGGGTGCGCAGCTGCCCATCGATTTCAGTCGAAGTGGTTTGGCCGCAGCGAGTTTCGCCGGACATAAGGTCGGCGGGCCGCACGGTGTCGGTGTGCTGTTGCTGGGCCGTCAGGTGCCCGCGGTGCCGCTGCAGCACGGCGGCGGGCATGAGCGCGATATCCGCTCGGGCACCTCGGATGTGCCGGGCGCGGCCGGACTGGCCGCCGCCGTCCGCGAGACCGTCGCCGGAATGTCCATGCGCACAATCGAACTCACCCGGCTGCGGGATCGGCTCATCGATGGCGTCCTCGTCGACGTGCCCGAGGCCATTCTGAACGGCCCCACCGGCGACCGGCGACTGCCCGGTAACGCCCACTTCACGTTCCCCGGCTGCGAGGGCGATTCGCTGCTCATGCTGCTCGATGCCGCCGGGATCGAATGCTCGACCGGATCGGCCTGCAATGCCGGTGTCGCCGGACCCTCCCATGTGCTGCTGGCCATGGGTGTGGAGCCGCGACTGGCGCGTGGGTCGCTGCGATTCACCTTGGGACACAACTCGACCGACGCCGATATCGACGCCCTGCTGGCCGCGCTGCCGCAGGTCGTGGATCGGGCGAAGGCGGCCGGAATGGCCGGCGCGAAGGGAGGCTTCTAGATGCGAGTACTTGCCGCGATGAGTGGTGGTGTGGATTCCGCGGTGGCTGCCGCGCGCGCCGTCGAGGCCGGACACGAGGTGGTCGGCGTACACCTGGCGCTCTCCGCCAACCCGGGCACCCTGCGCACCGGATCGCGCGGCTGCTGCTCCAAGGAGGACGCCGGTGACGCCCGGCGCGCCGCCGATGTGCTCGGAATCCCGTTCTACGTCTGGGATTTCGCGGACCGCTTCAAGGAAGACGTGATCGACGATTTCGTCGCCGCGTACGCCGCCGGGGAAACCCCGAATCCGTGCCTGCGCTGCAATGAGAAGATCAAGTTCTCCGCGCTCGCCGACCGCGCCGTGGCGCTGGGCTTCGACGCCGTGGTCACCGGGCATTACGCGCGCCTCGCGGACGGCGTGCTGCGCCGCGCGGTGGACGGGGACAAGGATCAGTCCTATGTGCTCGCGGTGCTCACCGCCGAGCAGCTGTCCCGCGCCATGTTCCCGGTCGGCGACACCCCGAAGCCGCGGATTCGCGAAGAGGCCGCCGAACGCGGTCTTGCCGTGGCCAACAAGCCCGACAGCCATGACATCTGCTTCATTCCCTCCGGTGACACCCAGGCATTCCTGGGCGCGAAGATCGGCATCCGCCCCGGCGCGCTGCTCGACGCCGACGGCACCAAGCTGGGCGATCACAAGGGTGTGCACGAGTTCACCATCGGCCAGCGCAAGGGCCTGGGTCTGCCGGGTCCGGCCGCCGACGGCAAGCCGCGCTATGTGACCGAGATCGATCCGGACTCCGGCACCGTGCGCGTCGGCTCCGCCAAGGATCTCGAGGTGTGGACGGTGCTCGCCGACCGCGCCATCTGGACCTCCGGTGAAACCCCTTCCGGCCCCATCGAATGCGTGGCGCAGGTGCGCGCGCACGGCGGCACCGCCCCGGCGGTCGCCGAGGCCGACGGCACGGGCCTGGTGGTCCGGCTGCGCGAGCCGCTGACCGGTGTGGCCCGCGGTCAGGCCGTGGTGCTCTACCGTCCGGATGCCGCCGCCGGTGACCAGGTCATCGGCAGCGGCACCATCTCCGGCACCGAGCGCGAACCCCACTCGTACGCAACCGAACTGGTGTCGGACACCGCTCAGTGATACTGCCCGCGCAGCGGCGGGGGCGAGCTGGGCGGGCGCGAAGTCTCTCCGTCATTCCGGTGGGCTCTCGGCCGGAATCCGCCGATGCCCGTTGGGGTGTGGATCCCGGCCGAAAGCGTGCCGGGATGACGAGGGTGTCGCGTGCCGGGATGACGAAGGTGTCTCGTGACCGGATGGCGTGGGTGCCACGTGACCGGGATGACGAGAGTGTGGAGTGCGGGGATGACTCGGCTCGCGAGGATTGGTCGGCACCGCGATCCCGCCGGTCTTGCCGGTGGTACCGTGCGCCGATCCCGGGCCTCGGCCTGAAGTGGTGTGACTTGCCAGGCAATTGAATCTGTAGGGCCGAGTGATGCGGGGATGCGTGGATGAGTGAGATCGAGAGCGGTTCGGGAGTACTACAGGGCGGCATTGCCACCGGGGTCGGGTCGTGGCCGGGTACCGACGCGCGCGAAGCCGCGTCCACCGTCGTGGGGGAGCTGGGGGAGCTGCCACACCTCGTGGAGCTGCCGGGACGTGGGGTCGGCGCGGACATGATCGGGCGGATGTCCGCGCTGCTGGTTGATATGCGCTTCGACGGCACCACGCGCGGGTATCGCCTCGCGATGCGGCCCGGGGCGGTGTCCCGGCGTGCGCACGACCTCCTGCGGGAAGATCTGGACGCACTCGAAGAGGCTTGGGAGACAGCGGGTTTCGCGGGTACCGGGCGAACGGTCAAGGTGCAGGTGACCGGGCCGCTGACCTTGGCCGCCGAGGTGGAGTTGCCACTCGGGCATCGGGTGCTCACCGATTCCGGTGCGGTGCGCGATCTTTCGGAGTCGCTCGCCGAGGGCATTGCCGCGCATGCCGCCGAGATCGGTAAGCGGCTCGGCGCGCAGGTGCTGGTGCAGTTCGACGAACCACTGTTGACCGATGTGCTGAATGGCACCCTGCCCGGGGTCAGCATGCTCAATACGGTGCGCGCCCTGCCCGAACCGGAGGCGCTGCACATTCTCGACACGGTGATCGACGCGCAGTCGGGGCCGGTACTGGTGCACACCTGCGCCGCCAAACCCGCGCTCGGCTTCCTGCGCCGAAGTGGTGCGGCCGCAATCGGATTCGATATGGCCACCATCGGCGTCAAGGATCTGGATCGTATCGGCGAAATCCTCGACGACGGCAGACATCTGGTGCTCGGCCTGGTGCCGACCAGCGTCCCGGACAAGGCCGTCACCTGGCGTGAGATCGCCGAACCCGGTGTGCGCCTGATCGATCGGCTCGGCTTCTCCCGTCGCCTGCTGGCCGAACAGATCCTGGTCTCGCCCGCCTGCGGACTGGCGGGTGCGCCGCTGCCCTGGGCCCGCAAGGCGCTCAGCCTGGCGGCGGAGACAGCGCGCATCTATGCCGATGAGCCGGAGTCGCTCAGCTTCGAATGAGCCGCACGGGTTTTCACCCCGTGCGATCGCCGGTGCGAATACGGCAGAGACGCACCCATCGGTCTAGCGTCGTCGGTGGCCCGTATGTTTCCTGCGGGCCACAGACCGAATTGGGTAGTGGGAGAACGCCTTGTCCGAAGAATCAGCACCGGTACCGGTTGCCGGGGTAGCGATGACCGCCATCGGGGTCGCGTTTGTGCGCGCGCGTGAGACCGAGCGCGCGGACCGGCTGTACAGCGATCCGCTCGCGCAATTGTTCGTCGATGCCGCCAAGCCGAGCTTCGGCGAGCGCTGGGATGAGCTGTCGCCATTGCTCGACATGTTCTACGAGGCTCGCACGGTGGCCGTGCGATTGGTCGATGATCGCGTGGAAGCCGCTGTGCGCGAGGGAATTCGGCAGATCGTCATCCTCGGTGCCGGGCTGGATACGCGGGCATTCCGGATGGACCTGCCGGCGGATACCCGTTTCTTCGAACTGGATCTGCCGGAGACCTTCGCTTTCAAGGAGCCCGTGCTGGCGCGCGGCGATGCGACGCCGCGCTATGAAAGGCAGGTGCTGCCGGTCGATCTGCGCGGAGGCTGGGCGGAAGCGCTACTGCTGCAGGGCTTCCGGGCCGATGAGCCGACGCTCTGGGTGGATGAGGGCGTACTGGGATATCTGTTGCGCCCCGATGCCCAGCAGGTGGTCGCGACGCTCACCGAATTGTCCGCGCCGCGAAGCCGTTTCGATATCGGCAGCTTCGCCGTCGACCCGAACAGCGGCCCCTACCTGGCGCTGCGGCGGCTGGTCTCCGGTGCCGACGAGGCCCCGGGCGAGGCGGCCGGTCTGGGGCCGTATATCGAGAAATGGCTGCACGAGCACGGTTGGGACACCACATTCCAGACCTGGGCCGAACAGGCCGCGTCCATCGGGCGCCCGGATACCAACGGCGGTCCGGAGACCGGAAATATGGCGGCGGTCCGGCGCTGAGACCTCAGTTGCCCTGATCGCGCTGCTGGCGGGAACCGAAGTAGGGCCGGACGCCCGGGTGCGCGAGCTGCCAGTGGTCCGGCTTGCCCGCCGGATAGGTCACCGGAATCTGATCGCCGATGGACGGCCACTGATTGACATCCCAGGCAAACCGTCCGTAAACCTCGTGCGCCACCACCATCGGCCCGGAGATGCTGCCGCTGAGCGTCACGTACTGCTCACCGGTGGCATCGGGTCGCGGGCTCACCCCGGTCACGTACAGGATTCCGGATTCCGGTGCGACCATCTGCGCACCGGCACGACCGCGCCGGAACATCGAGATGGCCGCGACCAGCGCGCCACCGATCACCAGAATGAATACCAGCTGCAGGAGCATGGCACCCACTCTAGGCGTGCGAGGCGGCGACCGCCGCAACTAGATTGCTGAAGAGTTGCTAATCGGCCGGGTCGAATCAGTGCGGTTGCAGCTCCGAGGTGCCGTCATTGGTGCGGCGCACGCCCCACACCGTGGTGCGCTTGGACTGTGAGCGACCGTTACCCCGGTCGATCAGCATCCGATTGGCGGTGGTGAACACCAATTGCGCACCGTGCGTATTGGTTTCGGGATTCTGGAACAGCTGGATGAGACTGTCGGCGGTCTCCGGCGTGAGATGCGCGTCGATATCGTCGACGGTGAGCACGCCACCGGTGTCCAGCGCGTCCAGCATGGGCGGCAGCAGCCGCAGCATGGCCAGGGTGGCGCTGGATTCGTCGGTGATATCGAAGGCGGTGTCGATGCCCTCGTGCACCAGACCCAGCCCGACGCCACGACGGGTCACCATGCGCGAGTACAGCGCGTCCCGCGCGGCGAAGAGATTGGAGAGTTCGCGCTGCAGCAGTGTCACGGTGATGCCGTGTTCGAGGAACAGCTCCTCGGCATAGCTGTTCGACACCGTGCAGGACTCGATTTCCTTTGTGGTGCTGGCGATATCGTTGTCGAGGTCGCGGAGATAGTCGCCGTACATGGGATCGTCGCCCGGCAGCAGCAGATCGGTGATACCCAGATCCGCCGAGCGCAGCAGTGTCAGCAATCGCACCGCGTGATCGGTGGAGCGCGAGATATGACTGCCCACCCGGTGCGCGATATCGGCCGGATCGGGTTGCCCGCATTGGACTTCCAGCAGCGACTGGAACCAGCGGTAGGCGGGCACCAGGGGTTCGGCGTACAACTGCCCGGACAGGCTCAGCAGCAAGGCATTCGGGCGCACCAGCGGCACCACCGCGCCCAGCCCGTAGCGCGCGGCCTCGAACATGGGCCCGATCCGAATATCGTCGCCCTGCCGCTCGAAGACGATCCGCTTGCGATTGTGCGGATGCGAATGCAGCCATTCGGCGCTCACATCGGCATTGTCGAGCCGGAACCCGTAGGTGTACGGACACCCCTCCGCCACGAACTGCGCGATGAATTCCGAAGGCCGGTCCGCGAATCCGAGATGCGGCGTGCGCACTGGCCCCGAGAACGGATCCCAGCCGGTCACGGAGTTGAGCACCGCGTCCCGCATCCGGTCCAGCGCATCGACCAAACTCGTCTTACCCGTCGCCGCGGCACCGTACACGGCCGTCACGGGCGCGGCCACCGGGCCATTGCCCCGGGTGAACCGCAACTCCTGCGGCTCGGCGAGGGATCGGTGGTTCGCCACCTGAAAACTACGCAACACCCTGGTCATCCTGCCGGTCGGCGCGCGTTAAAGCGACTCGCCCGTATCGGACATGCGTCGCGAGAACGGAATTCGCCGCCGGACGACCGGATTCACGCCGGCGAATTGACGGCCGCGACAGAGATAACCGCTGCGTAGCGCGGGTGCCCCGAGCAAGATCGAGTCGGCCGTCCTGGATCGTCCCGGCCGAGCGACATGGGACTTGGGCGGAGCCGGAACGAAAACGGCCCGGCGGGACGAGGACTCATGGAGCTTGAGTGGGACACGGTCCTGCGGCACGAGGACTCGCGGAGCCGGAGCGGGACGCGGTCCGGCGGGACGAGAATTCGCGGAATGGACACGGCCGGGCGGGACACGAACCGATGCGGCCGGAATGGACACGACCCTGCGAACCTGCGCGGGCGTGGATCCGGGGGCCTCATACAGCGTCCGGGAGCGCCGGACGGTGGCCCGCGAGCGCGGCGAATTCGTCGATGAGCGGGCTGCGCCGCTCGGCGGGCCAGGCCAGACTCACCTGGCCGGGGGCGATATCGGTGACCGGGATGTAGGTGATGTCCGGGCGGGTATAGAACGCCGCCACAGACAGCGGCAGGACGACTATGCCGCGGGCGGCTGCCACGTGTTCGAGCTTCTCTTCGACGCTGCGGAAGGCCGGTGGTGGGCGATGCTCCGAATCCGGTGTGACGGTGCGCCATTCGGGGACCATCTCGGTGGTCTGCAGCAGCAGGTCACCGGCTAGATCTGCGATCTCGATGGACTGCTTTCCGGCGAGGCGATGGCCGGCGGAGATCACCACGACTCGCGGATCGGTGTACAGCTCGCGAACGCGCAGCCCCGTCGGATCGAGCGGCGGGCGCACGAAGCTCACATCGACCCGGCCGTCGCGCACTACAGCGGTTTGATCGTCCCAGGTGGTGCGCACCAACTCGATGTCGAGGTCGGGGTGGCGTTCGGCCAGGGCGCGCACGGGCGCGGTGACGATCAGTCCGGGCATGAAACCGACGGTGAAGGTCCGGGTGCCGTGCGCCGCGCGAACGGCCCTGCGCCGCAAGGCCAGTGCGCTGTCCAGCAGCGGCCGGGCATCGGCCAGCAGCTGCTCGCCCGCAGCGGTGAGGGCGGTGCCGCGCCGGTCTCGTTCGAACAGCCGCACGCCGAGATCGTCCTCCAGGACGCGAATCTGGCGGGACAGCACCGGCTGGGCGATATACAGCTGCTCGGCCGCCCGGCCGAAGCGCAGGTGCTCGGCCACGGCGACGAAATAGCGCAGCTTGCGGAGATCGAGATCGGCCATGATGCCCTCAGGGTATGACAGCGATGGATATGGGTCTTGGACGGGAGGCCCCGGTGAAACCGACAGTGAGAGGGCAGTTTCCGACCGAAAGGAACACCCCATGTCCCTCGCAGGCCAGCACATCGCCGTTCTCGGCGGCACCTCCGGGATCGGCTTCGCGGTCGCGGCCTCGGCCGCCGAACAGGGTGCCGAGGTCACCATCGTCTCCAGCCGCCCCGTGAACGTGGAACGCGCCTTGGCCGAATTGCCTTCGGGCACGGCCGGTCTCACCGCCGACCTCACCGACGGCGATCAGGTGCGCAACCTCTTCGCCGCGATAGGAGCCCTCGATCATCTCGTCTACACCGCCGGTGAGGCGCTGCTGTTCGCCCCGCTCGCCGAGCTGGATATCGCCGCGGCCCGAAAGTTCTTCGAGCTCCGCTACTTCGGCGTGCTGACGGCGGTCCAGGCCGCCGCGTCCCGGCTCCGGCCGGATGGCTCGATCATCCTCACCACCGGCACCGCGAGACCGCGCCCCGTGCCGGGCTCGGCCGTTCCGTCCAGTCTGTGTGGCGCGATGGAGGCCCTGACCCGTGCTCTCGCAGTCGAATTGGCTCCCATTCGCGTCAATGCGGTCATGCCCGGCGTGGTCCGTTCCCCGCTCTGGAACCTCCCCGAGGATGTCCTCGCGGAGTTCTACCGCGATACCGCCGAGAGCGCGCCGCTGCGCCGGGTCGGCGAGGTCGAGGATATTGCCCGCGCCTACCTCTACCTGCTCGAGCAGCCGCACGCGACCGGCACCGTCCTCACCGTCGACGGCGGTGCGGTGCTCGCGTGAGCGGGTATCAGCGCAGCAGACCGTAGGCACGGGTCGGGGTGATGCGCACGATGGCGCGGCGGTCGGCGACCATGGCGCGGCGGTAGTCGTCCCAGTCGGGGTGTTCGCCGCTGACGGCGCGGTAGTAGGCGATGAGCTCTTCGACCGTGGCGTCGCCGGGGTCGGCCGCCACCGGAGAGAGCTCGGCCGTACCTTCGATGACCGCGTATGACCAGAAGTCCTCGCTGCTGATGTGCAGCGCGGTCCACGGCTCACGGGAGAGGTTGAAGTACTTGGCCCGGTCGGCGGTGATCGAGATACGGATCAAACCGTCATCGCCGACCCAGTGCGTGACATTGGAGAGCTGCGGACGGGTGTCCTTGCGAATCGTGGTGAGGACCGACTTATGGTGCGAGCGAGCGAATTCGACCGCTTTGACAATGTCCATATCGGCTGCAACCGGCTCGCGAACGAGGGTGTTCCCCGTCACCGCAACCCATCCGAGAAATCTCTGCCGCAGCGGCGCGACGTGCGGGAATGTCGCACAAAGCTGTCGGTGGGAACCGCTAATGTGCCTGTTGTGAGCGAATCGGGCAGGCAGATCAGCGCGACGAGTGGGGATGAGATCACCCCCGCGAGTGGGGACGAGCGGGTGCGATGGCAGCAGCTGGCGGAGGAGGTGCGCGACCACCAGTTCCGGTACTACGTGCGGGATGCCGCGATCATCACCGACGGTGAGTTCGACGAGTTGTTCCATCGCCTGGTTGCCCTGGAAGAAGCGCATCCGGACCTACGCACCCCCGATTCCCCGACCCAGGTGGTCGGCGGCGGATTCACCACCGAATTCGCGCCGGTGGACCATCTGGAGCGGATGTACTCCCTGGACAATGTGTTCAATGCCGACGAGATGCGGGCGTGGATCACCCGCGTCGAGGTCGAGACCGGGGCAGATACGCACTTCGTCTGCGAGGTCAAGATCGATGGTGTGGCACTGAATCTGGTCTATGAGGACGGCAAGCTGGTGCGCGGTGCGACCCGGGGCGACGGCCGCACGGGGGAGAACGTCACGCTCAATGCCCGCACCATCGAGGACATTCCGCACGAGCTGATCGGCACCGGCGAATTCCCGGTGCCCGAACTGCTCGAGGTGCGCGGTGAGGCGTACATGACGCTCGCCGACTTCGAGAACCTGAATGCCTCGATCGTCGCGGAAGGTAAAGCGCCGTACGCGAATCCGCGCAATACCGCCGCGGGCTCACTGCGGCAGAAGGATCCGGCCGTCACCGCGCGCCGGCGGCTGCGAATGATCTGCCACGGCTTCGGCCGCACCGAGGGTTTCAGCGCCGAATCGCAGCACGAGGCGTATCGCGCGCTGGCGGCCTGGGGGCTGCCGGTCTCCGCGCATACCGTTCGGGTGCAAGGGATTCCGGCCGTGCTGGATCGCATCGCCTACTGGGGTGAGCACCGGCACGATATCGAGCACGAGATCGACGGCCAGGTCATCAAGGTCGACGATTTCGCGCTACAGCGGCGACTCGGTGCGACCTCGCGCGCCCCGCGCTGGGCCATCGCCTACAAGTATCCGCCGGAGGAGGCCACCACCAAACTCCTCGATATTCAGGTGAATGTCGGTCGTACCGGCCGGGTTACGCCGTTCGCGGTGATGGAGCCGGTCACCATCGCGGGCTCCACCGTCGCCATGGCGACGCTGCACAATGCCTCCGAAGTGGTGCGCAAGGGTGTGCTCATCGGCGATACCGTCACCATCCGCAAGGCCGGTGATGTGATTCCCGAGGTGCTGGGTCCGGTCGTGGACGCGCGCACCGGCGATGAGCGCGCGTTCGTCATGCCGACGCACTGCCCCGAATGCGGTACCGAACTCGCGCCCGCCAAGGAGGGCGATGCCGATATCCGCTGCCCGAATCAGCGGTACTGCCCGGCGCAGTTGCGGGAGCGGGTATTCCACGTCGCCGGGCGCGGTGCCTTCGATATCGAGGCGCTCGGCTATGAGGCCGCCATCGACCTGCTCAAATCCGGTGCCATCGAGGATGAGGGCGATCTGTTCTCCCTCGATGAGGAAACCCTGCTCACCACAACACTTTTCACCAATAAGAGCGGCACACTGTCGCAGAACGGCAAACGCCTGCTGCAGAATCTCGACACCGCCAAGGACCGGCCGCTGTGGCGGGTGCTGGTAGCGCTGTCCATTCGACATGTGGGCCCAACCGCCGCACGGGCTTTGGCGTCCGCGCTCGGAAGTATGGACCGCATTCAGGAAGCCTCCGATGAGGAACTCGCCGCCGTCGACGGCGTCGGTCCCACCATTGCCACCGCGCTGAAGGAGTGGTTCACGGTGCAGTGGCATATCGACATCGTGGACAAGTGGCGGGCCGCGGGCGTGCGCATGGCGGATGAGCGCGACGACTCCATCGAACGCAATCTCGAGGGTCTGTCGATCGTGGTCACCGGTTCGCTGCAAGGCTTTACGCGGGACGGAGCGAAAGAGGCCATTCTCGTGCGCGGCGGCAAGGCGGCCAGTTCGGTCTCCAAGAAGACCGCCTTCGTCGTCATCGGCGATTCCCCCGGCTCCAAGGCGGACAAGGCCGAGGAGCTCGGCGTCCCGATCCTGGACGAGGAGGCCTTCAAACGCCTCCTCGAGGGCGGCCCCGACGTGGTCGCGTGATCGACCAGGAACCGGTGGCGGTATCGAGCCGGATTTCGCCGCCACCGGTTCCTGGTGATCGAATGTCCAATTGTATTGGGGGCGTGGGGTCGAGGATGGAGTGGTGATGGGCGACTCGGGCGTGACGATTCGGGATATCGAGGCGGGGGAGTACACGGCCGTCGGGGCATTGACGGTGGAGGTGTACGTGGGGGAGGGGCATGTGAATCCCGAAAGTCCCTATGTCGCAGAGCTTGCCGACACCGCCACCCGCGCCGCGAGCGCCGAGATTCTGGTGGCGGTGCGCGAGAACGAGGTCATCGGCTCGGTGACGGTGGCCCGGCCTGGAACCGAGTTCGCCGATATCGCGCGCGCGGGTGAGCTGGAGTTCCGCATGCTGGTGGTGGGCAAGCGGGGACGCGGGCTCGGCGTGGGCTCGGCGCTGGTGCGCGAGGTCATCGAGATCGCGCGCGCGGAGAGCTGGCATGCGGTCGTACTGACCACCATGCCGACCATGCAGGATGCCCGGCGACTCTACGACCGCCTCGGCTTCGTCCATGTGCCGGAACGGGATTGGCTGACCATGGCGGGCACACCGCTGACCGTCATGCGGTTGCCCGTCGGCGAATGACTAGCCCAGCACCGTAGCGATTATCCCGGCGAGATAGCCCAGTCTTGCCACCTCGGAAGGTCGGAAGTCGGGTCCGCCCGGACGCCCCAGTAGCAGCACCTTGCCGGTGTTACCCAGCGGTGCGGCAGCCAGTTTGGTGTCCATGTCGCGCCAAAGCTCCGGCACCCAATCGCTCTCGCCGTCGAGTACCGCGGGCTTTTCGAGAGGCATCCACGGTGCCTCGGCGGCCTGCGTGGAGGGTGCGCTCTGGCTGCCGACCACCCGGTACGCGCCCTGGGGGCTCATATCGATGACCGTGCTCCAGCCCACCCGGAGTACCCGGGGTACGCCGTCCACCAGAACCTGCAGCCGGTCGTCGCGTGCATTGGCGACCTGGTCGATGAGCTCTAGTTCACGGTGCGTATCGAGCATGCCGGAGTACGGGCGGAGCGAATCCACCTGTACATCGTGCAGCGACTCCGCCGCCGTGATGAGCGTGTCCGGAAGAGCGCCCGACGGTACCTCGACCACTATGTCGTCGATCGCGAAACCGTCACCGCGTTCGACGACATCCAACGAGAGGATGTCGGCGCCCACGGAACCCAGCGCGAGAGCGAGCGAACCGAGACTGCCTGGACGATCCGGAAGTTGCACGCGAAGCAGGTATGACACGTGCCTTCCTTTCATTCCTGTACGACCGCTGAAACTCATGGACGGGTACCCGAGTCCCGCAATATTTACACCCTCGCGTCGCGGTTATCGAATCGAAGCGGGCGCTGTGACCCAGACCACTTACTCGTCGGTCACCTATCGATACCGGGGCGTCATCAACCACGGTATCGCGGGCCGTGATTCGCCGCCGGGCGACACCTGTCACTGCCGCTCCGACATGCCCCGCTAGGCTGTCTCTGGCCGAATCACCAAGCTCGAACCAGCCGAAAGGGGTCCCGCGGTGCCCGCCATCTCCAGGGACGAGGTCGCACATCTCGCCCGGTTGTCCCGGCTCGCTTTGACCGAGGACGAACTCGATCTGTACGCCGGTCAGTTGGATTCCATCCTGACCCACGTCGCACAGATTTCCGAGGTCGCCGCGGCCGATGTCCCCGCCACCGCTTCCCCGAACCCCGCGACCAATGTGACGCGCCCGGATGTGGAGCAGCCGTGCCTTACTCCGGAGGAGGCGCTTTCGGGCGCACCCGCCGTCGAGGAGCAGCGGTTCCTGGTTCCGCAGATTCTGGGAGAGGGCGAATGACAGACCTGACCAAGCTGAGTGCCTCGGCGCTCGCGGAGAAGATCCATGCCCGTGAGGTGTCCTCGGTCGAGGTGACCGAGGCGCATATCGCGCGCATAGCCGAGGTCGACGGCGAGATCAATGCCTTCCTGCATGTCGCCGGTGAGCAGGCGCTGCTGACCGCCGCCGAGGTGGATCGCGATATCGCCGCGGGCAAGACCGCTTCGGCGCTCGCGGGTGTTCCCTTGGCGCTCAAGGACGTTTTCACCACCACCGATATGCCGACCACCTGCGGGTCGAAGATTCTCGAGGGCTGGACCGCGCCGTACGACGCGACCGTCACCTCGCGACTGCGCGCGGCGGGCATCCCGATTCTCGGCAAGACCAATATGGACGAGTTCGCCATGGGCTCCTCCACCGAGAACTCCGCGTACGGGCCGACTCGAAACCCGTGGGATACCACCAGGATTCCGGGCGGCTCCGGCGGTGGTTCGGCGGCGGCACTGGCCTCGTACCAGGCTCCCCTCGCCATCGGCACCGATACCGGTGGGTCGATCCGGCAGCCGGCCGCGGTCACCGCGACCGTCGGCACCAAGCCCACCTACGGCACCGTTTCCCGGTACGGCCTGGTCGCGTGTGCGTCCTCGCTGGATCAGGGTGGGCCGTGTGGTCGTACCGTGCTCGATACCGCGCTGCTGCACGAGGTCATCGCCGGATATGACCCGCGCGACTCCACCTCGCGCAATGTGCCGGTCGCGCCGGTGGTCGCCGCCGCGCGCGAAGGCGCGAAGGGTGATCTGTCGGGTGTGAAGGTCGGTGTGGTCAAGGAGTTGCACTCGGACAGCTACCAGCCCGGTGTGCTCGCCTCCTTCGATGCCGCGGTCGCGCAGTTGAAGGATCTCGGGGCCGAGGTTGTCGAGGTGTCCTGCCCGAACTTCGAATACGCGCTCGCCGCTTACTATCTCGTCATGCCGTCGGAGGTGTCGTCCAATCTGGCGCGCTTCGACTCCATGCGATACGGGCTGCGGGTCGGCGACGACGGGACGCACAGCGCGGATCAGGTCATGTCGCTCAGCCGCGCGGCCGGATTCGGCGCTGAGGTCAAGCGCCGCATCATGATTGGCACCTACGCGCTGTCCTCCGGGTACTACGACGCCTACTACGGTCAGGCGCTCAAGGTTCGTACCTTGATCGCGCGTGACTTCGACAAGGCGTACGAGTCGGTGGATGTGCTGGTCTCGCCGACCAGTCCGTTCACGCCCTGGAAGCTCGGCGAGAAGGTCAATGACCCACTGGCCATGTACCTTTCGGACCTCTGCACGCTGCCCACCAACCTGGCCGGGCACTGCGGTATGTCGGTGCCGTCCGGGCTGAGCGCGGATGACGGGCTGCCCGTCGGGTTGCAGATCATGGCCCCGGCGCTCGCCGACGACCGGTTGTACCGGGTCGGCGCCGCCTACGAGGCGGCGCGCGGCGATATCGCCTGATCCGATCGCTACTGGTTGCCCGAAGGCCCGTCCCGCAAATGGGACGGGCCTTCGGCGTTTCCGGTCGTCGAGAGCGAATGGCGGTGTCGTCACGCCGAATTCGCGACGCTGAACCTACTCGACCCGAAGGTTAAGGCTTCACGCCGAGTTCGCTGGCGATTGCCGACCGGGTCCAGTTGGCCACATCCGTTCCGGAAATGGCCTCGTCGAAGGCCACGCGCTGCACAGCGAGGCCGTCGAGCATGGCGGTCAGCCGCCAGGCGACCCCGCGTGGATCGGAGGTGGTGAACTCTCCGGACGCGACGCCCAGCGCGACCAGATCGGTGATGACCGCCCGCCATCTGTTGTCCAGAGTCCTGATCACCGCGCGCAATTCCGGATTGCGGAGCGAGGCCGACCAGCCCTCGATCCAGAGCTGCCAGCTCGGGGCCGCGCCCGTCGGGCCGTACTCCTGCAATGCCACGTGCAGTCGTTCGGTCATCGTGCCGTCGCGGGTGGTCAGGAGGGTTTCCAGCTTGGCCAGATCGCGTTCGGTGGCGCTGCGGAAGGCGCTCACAATGAGCTTTTCGAGGGTGTCGAAATGGTAGAAGACCAGACCGGGGCTCACGCTCAGGCGTCCTGCGACGTCACTTGCGCGCACCCCATTGATTCCTCGCTCAGTGATCAGCTCGAGAGTCGCGGCCAGGATTTGCTCGCGGCGGGCATCGGGTTCTTTCTTCACTCTGGCCATGACCTCAAGTTACTCGTCGATTCTTTTCGCTCGGGGGTTGACAATATGTGACCGCCATCGCATTCTTGGTCACCATACTGTTTGATCAGTCAGTTAAGACTGCTGGACGGGGAATGTTTAGCTATCCTTTCCTTGCAAGGAGGACCTCGTGTCCGAACCCAGCCCCACCGGCGACACCGATTTTCTGCACGCGAACAAGGCCAAACTCAAACGCGGCCTACGACGGTTCGATGTGTTCTTCCTGCTGCTCTGCTCGCTCGTCGGGCTCGACACCATCGGGTCGCTGGCCTCCTCGGGGCATCAGGCATTCAGCTGGCTACTCATCCTCGCGCTGCTGTTCTTCGTGCCGTACGGCCTGATCGTGGCCGAACTCAGTGCCGCCTTCCCGCTCGAGGGCGGTCAATACATCTGGTCGCGAATGGCCTACGGGCGTTTCGCGGCGGGCATCATCCAGCTCGTGTACTGGCTGTCCAACCCGGTGTGGGTCGGCGGCACGCTGTGCGTCGTCGCCATGGAGACGTTCTCGAAGTTCGTCCATCCGCTGTCCGGGATCTGGACCTACATAGCGGGACTGATCTTCATCTGGGCCGGCGTGACCTCGACCTCGGTGTCTCTGCGGCTCGGCCGATGGGTGCCCGCCGCGGGCGCATGGGCACGCATCGTGCTGCTCGGCGCGTTCTTCGTCTCCACCATCGTCTACGGCGTCGAACGTGGTGTGCAACCGCTGGATTCGGGCACCTTCATGCCCACCTATGCCGGGCTGATCGTGCTGTGCCGGTCATCGTGTTCACCTTCGTAGGATTCGAACTCTCCAGTTCCGCGGCCGAGGAGATGGAGAATCCGCAACGCGTGATCCCCATGGCGGTATTGCGTTCGGGCATCCTGTCCTTCGTCATGGTCGCCTTGCCGGTCGCGGGCATCCTTTTGGTACTGCCCGATCGGCAGGTCACCAGCCTGGGCGGGTTCATCGACGCGTGCAAGGCGGTGCTGAGCATCTACGGCGGCAACGAAATGCCCGACGGGTCGATCGAATTGACCGGCTTCGGCGCACTTGCCGGCTGGATTGCCGCGCTCGGACTCATTGTCGCGCTGTTCACCAGTGGCGTGTCCTGGGCTCTCGGTGAGAGTCGCGCGCAGGCCACCGCGTGTGCCGATGGTGCCGGACCCAGATTCTTCGGTGTGTTGTCGGAGAAGGCCGGTACCCCGATTCGGATCAACATCCTCTCCGGTGTACTCGCGACCATCATCATGGTCGCGGCGCTGAATATCACCGAGGGCGATACCGGCAAGTACTTCAGCGCCGGCCTGAACCTCGCCATCTCGATGACGATGTTCGCCTACCTCGGATTGTTCCCGGCCTTGCTGGTGTTGCGCCGCAAGTACCCGGACGTGCACAGGCCGTTCAGCGTGCCCGGCGGACGGCTCGGCGCCATTGTGGCCGCCGTTACCACGACTGCCATCGTCCTCTTCACTCTGCTTCAATTGCTATGGCCGGGAGCAGGATTGGGCTGGTTCGGCAGCACCGGTCACCCGGATGATTCGCTCCCGAGCGGTTTTACCGGTGAACGCTTGCAGTACACGCTGACTCAGCTGGTTCCGCTCGTCCTGTTCATCGTTATCGGATTGTGTTTCGTCCTGATCGCCCGACGCCAGCGCCGCGAGGACGAGGCCGCCGCCGCTGTGGCGGTAGCGCAACTCGAGGTCGGCGTCAGCTAGTTGCGGCGGTCCGCGCCCGGTCGTCCTCAGCACGTACCGAGCGCGGTGCCCTGATCGACGCCGTAGCGGTGACCGTGGCCCGATGGGGCGTCCAGCGCGCCGAGCAGGTCGGCGCTGGTCTGCAGGAAGCTCATTACGGGAAGCCATTGGGGCACAGGGGCATCCGGGCGGGTACCGGTGAGATTCGGCGGACGCCACAGCAGTGAAGGTGACCAGTGCACCACCGGATCGGAGGCATTCGCGAGCACCGTCGCACCCTCGCGATGCACCTCACCCGCGGGCGGACCGGCCCACAACACCGCACAGGTGCGCCGGTCCTGCTCGGCGTCACCGGTGAAGATGGAACTCCCGCCGAGCGCGCCCAGACTCTGCCCGTAGACATACAGCTTCGGCCTGTTCGGAAGCCCCGAAATCCGTTGCTCCACAGCGGTGAACAGCGCTCGCGCCGACTCTTCGGCGGCCGTGCGACCGAATACGAAAGTGGCCCAACTCGGCGCGTCCGAGTACTGCAACCCGACCAGCGCCACATCACCCCCGAACCGCTGATCCAGCCCCGCCGCCGCCTCCCCGTCGATCCACCCCGACCCGGTCGGCACCGTCACCACCAGATTCCCGTGCTGAAAACCGCCCGCCCGCTCCAACTCCCGAATCGCCAGCGCCACCCGAGCATCCAGATCCGGCGCGGAATTCAACCCCACATAAACCCGCACACCCTGTGCGGGCGCCCCCGCCACGAACTTGCGCCCTTGCGCACCCAGCGAAGGCCAACTCGCCGCCGAAACCGGACTCCCCGACCGATTCGGCGAAACCGGCTGCACCACACCGGGATCCACAAACGCATTGGCCGCCGCATACGACGCCTTCTTCCACTCCACGACAGTCGGAACCACCACGGCCTGCGCCGCGACTCCAAGCGCCGTCAGCGCCAGCAGGCTCCGCACCCTCCCCAATTGCCGTACCACCCAACGAATCCCGAGACAGCACCCGGCAACCACCCCGGTGATGAGCGCCGTCCCCACACCCCACTCCAACCAATACCAGGGCCCGACATGCGCCACCCCCATCGCACCCCGCAACCGATTCTGCCAACGCTCGGCCTGTGCCACCGCCACCGCGATAATGGAAACGGCCGCCACCAACACCGGCAATCGCCACCGTCGTCGAAGACTCCCATCCCCGAACCCCATCCGCCGCAAGGCAATCCGCCCCAGAACAACAACCCCGAGCCCGAGCACCACCAGTAGACTCGTCACAATCGCCTGCGCCGAAGGCGTCCGCGGCAACAACCCCGGAGCCAGCGAAGCCAACACCCCGAATGTCACGCCGAGGGTGGTCCCCACTCGTGGCGCACCGAATCCGGCCCGGTCGCGGTACTTCTCTCCGACGCGAGAGTCCGATTCCACGATCGGTTGGATCTGGGGCGGCGGACTCGCGTTGCCGGCCGCTGCATTCGGTGTCATTGCCTGTTCGGTTGGGCTGCTCACAGTGCCACCCCCGCGCGCACCGGCCGCGAGTGTGCACGCATGGCGGTGATATGTCGGGATCCGCTGCCATGAGCGCACACTCGGCGGGCGCGGGCCTTGCGGGCGAAGAAGGTTGCGGTGGCGGCGAATACGGCCGCGAGGAGTCCGAAACCGGTGTAGCGGAGGACGGGGGAGATCTCGTCGGAGTCGAGCATGGTCTCGTGGACGGGGACGCCGTAGTCCTGGCGGATGGAGTTCAGGTCCACGAAGGTGGCGGCCACACCGGCCATGACCTGGCACTGGGCGCGGTCGAGGGCGTCAGTGCGGGTGAGGCAGGAGGTGTGCATGCGCTGTTCCAGTGCGGCGTCGACGGTTTGGCGGGCCCACGGGCCGAGGGGCTGGCCATGACTGTCGGCGTAGCGGAGCATGTCGTAGCCGAGATCGTGTGCCTTGCAGGCGATATCGAACTCGCGGGGGAGCGGTACGGGGGAGGAGCAGTCGCCACCCGGGTTCACCAGCATGCCCGCCTCCACGACCGGGCGGTACCCGGCCTCGGTGACGAAGTCCTCGGGAATCGCGCCCGGATCAGGCTGCGCGCCAGTCGATTCCAGAATCCCCACTCGCGCTGTCGCATTCTCGGAAATGACCGGCGTCGTCGCGGCAGCCGCTGACGAGGGCGCGAAAGCGACTGCGACGGAGAACAGTACGGTCGACGCGCCCGCGAGCATGCCATAACGCCGCACCGGGCTGGCGGAAGATCGTGCGGCCATGCGGAATCGCTGCGCATTGCCGCCTACCCGCGCATAGCGACCACGGGGCTCGATGCCCACGGGCGTTGGTATCGATACCGGGGTGCCCTGGGCGTTGTCGCGGGGGAGTCGGGCGGGGCGGGGCTGGGGGGTGGGCCTGGCTGCGGGCTG
>NZ_WJIC01000053.1 GCF_009649815.1 Nocardia sp. SYP-A9097 | reverse complement strand
CGACGACAAGGTGTTCCGAGCGCCCGAGACACTGATAGAACACACGATCGCTCGAGTGTTCACCGATGTGCTGGGTATCGACACGGTCGGTCTCGACGACTCGTTCTTCGCCCTCGGCGGCGACAGCATCATGTCGATCCAGTTGGTGACCCGGGCCAGGGCGGTGGGTGTCGTGTTCTCCCCCCGCGATGTGTTCGAGCGTAAGACGGTCGCCGGGCTGGCCCAGGTCGCCGCCCACGACGGGGCTGCGGCGATCGCCCCTCCGACGGAACTGCCCGGCGGGGGTGTGGGGCCGATACCACTGACACCGATCATGCGATGGCTGCTCGATCGGGCGGAGTCGAGGTTCGGCCGCTTCTCGCAGGCAATGGTTCTGGGTCTGCCCGGGGGGATCGACCGACAGGGACTGACGGGCACGGTGCAGGCGGTCCTCGATCGGCACGACATGCTGCGCGCGCGGCTGCGCCAGGGCGACGATGGGGGCTGGACTTGGGAGGTGCTGCCGGTTGGAACGGTTCGGGCCGACGACGTCATCCAGCGTGTGGTGATGGAGGGGAGGCCGGGAAGCGTCGAGTTCCACGCGTTGGCGGCGGCGGAGTTGGATGCCGCCGCAGACCGGCTCGATCCGGGCGCAGGGATCGTGGTGCAGGTGGTCTGGTTCGACCCGGTGGACGCGGCGGAGCCGGGCCGGGTACTGGTGCTGGTGCATCATTCGGCGATCGATGGGGTCTCCTGGCGCGTGCTGGTACCGGACCTCGCGTTCGCCTGGGTGCGGATCGAATCCGGTGAGCCACCCGATCTGGCCCCGGTCGGGACGTCGATGCGCAGGTGGGCGCACGGGCTGGTCGAGGCTGCTCAACGTCCGGATCGGGCCGCAGAGCTCGAATTGTGGCAAGCGATGGCAGTCGGTGACGATCCGGTGATCGGGTCCCGGCCCCTCGATCCCGCGATCGATGTGGCTGCCACCGCCCGCACCGTCGAGGTCGAAGTGCCCCCCGAGGTGACCGAGGCGCTGTTGACCACCGTGCCCGCAGCGTTCCACGGCAGCGTAGGCGACGGGCTGCTGACTGCGCTGGCGCTGGCGGTGACGAAGTGGCGGCGCGAGCACGAGACGGAGGTCTCCGGCGGCCCTCGCGCGGACGTGGTGATCGGTATCGAAGGGCACGGCCGTGAGGAGAACGCCGTCCCGGGCTCGGATCTGACCCGGACGGTCGGCTGGTTCTCCACGAGTTTTCCGATGCGTGTGGATCTGTCGGGTATCGATCTCGACGACGCGTACGCGGGTGGACCGGCTATGGGGGCAGCGGTCAAGTCTGTCAAGGAACAGCTCCTCGCTGTGCCGGACTACGGAATCGGCTACGGCTTGTTGCGATATCTCAACGAGGACACCGGCCCGATACTGCAGGCTCTGCCGACGCCGCAGATCGGGTTCAACTACCTCGGCCGTGTCTCCCCGGGAATTCCCGAAGGGATGGCGGCGATCGGATGGATGCCGGTGGACGGTGGCGGTGACCTCGGCGGTGGCGAGCTCGCCGGCGCACGGAATCCGGATATGCCGGTGTCTGCGGTACTCGACATCAATGCCCTCACCCTCGATGACGGGGGGCGGCCGCGATTGCGGGCGATCTGGTCGTATCCCGCCGGCGTGCTCACCGCCGACCAGGTGCGCGAGGTCGCGGAGTCGTGGTGCCGGGCATTGACTGCGTTGGCAACCCATACCCGCCACTCCGGGAGCGGGGGGCGGACGCCCTCGGATCTGGATCTGGTCAGGCTCGGGCAGTCCGAGATCGAGCGACTCGAGGACAGGTATCCGGCGTTGAGCGACGTCTGGCCATTGACGGCGTTGCAGGAGGGGTTGCTGTTCCATGCGCTGGTCTCTGCGGAGTCGGTGGACGCCTACGTGATGCAACTGGTCCTCGAGCTGCGCGGGCACGTCGACCCGCAGCGGCTGCGCCGAGCCGGGCAGGTGCTGCTCGACCGGCATGCGAATCTGCGCACCGCCTTCGTCACCGACATCGGTGCCGCGCCGGTGCAGGTGGTCCTCGAACACGTCGAGGTTCCGTTGTCGGAGCTCGATCTGTCTGGGCTGGACGACGGCGCACGGAATCGCGAGTGGGAGCGACTCATGGCCGCCGACCGCGCGACCCGGTTCGACTCGGCTTGTGCTCCGCTACTTCGCTGGATGCTGGTCACCACGGGGCCGGAGCACTACCGGCTGGTGCTGACCAACCATCACCTGCTGCTCGACGGCTGGTCGACGCCACTGCTGCTGAAGGAGTTGCTGGTGCTCTATGCCACCGACGGCGACACCTCGATGCTGCCTCGTGTCCGTCCCTATCGGGACTTCCTGGCGTGGATCGCCGGGCAGGACCCGGCCGCGTCACTCGACACCTGGGCCCGCGCGTTCGACGGCGCCGACGAGCCGACCCTGGTGGCTCCGGGCGATCCCCTCCGTCGATACACCGAATCACGTGAGGTGGTCGGCGAACTGACCGAGGCGCAGACCGCGGCGCTGACCGGCCTCGCGCGGTCCCGTGGGATCACCCTCAACACCGTGCTCCAGATGGCGTGGGCGATCGTGTTGGGCGGGTTGACATCCCGAGCGGATGTGACGTTCGGTAGCACGGTCTCCGGACGGTCCCCGCAGCTCGCGGGCGTCGAATCGATGATCGGGCTGTTCATCAACACGCTGCCGGTGCGCGTCCGGCTCGACACCACCGAGAGCCTGGGGCAACTGCTCGACCGAATCCAGGCGGAGCAGGTCACGCTGCTCGATCACCAGCTCGTGGGTCTGACCGAGATCGAGCGGGTGGCCGGGCCGGGGGCCGTGTTCGACACGATAGTGGTGTTCGAGTCCTATCCGATCGATCGCGGTGGGCTGACGGCAGACACCGACGTCGCCGGGATGCGACTGCTCGACGTGACAGGCACCGACGCCATGCACTATCCGCTGGGTGTGGTTGTCCATGTCGACACGCGACTGCACCTCAAAATCAAGTACCTGCCCGAACTCTTCGACCACGACATGATGGATGCGACTCTGCAGCGGGTCCTGCGGGTGATCGGCATCGTTACCGCCGACCCGGATCTGCCGCTGGCCCGGCTGAATCTGCTCTCTCCGGCGGAATACCGGGAGTTGACGTCGGTGTCGGGTAATCCGGCTGTGCCGGGGCGAGTCTTGCCGGAGTTGTTGGCGGCGGCGGTCGCGAGGAATCCGGGGGCGGTCGCGGTGGTGTGCGGGGATCGGCGGTGGACGTACGGCGAGTTGGATGCGGAGTCGAATCGGTTGGCGCGACTGTTGATCGGTCGGGGTGTGGGGCCGGAGGCGATCGTTGCGGTGGGCTTGCCGCGGTCGTTCGAGTCGGTGCTGGCGATATGGGCGGTGGTGAAGTCGGGGGCAGCGTTCCTGCCGATCGACCCCACCTACCCCGCCGACCGGATCACGTTCATGCTGACCGATTCCGGTGCGCGGGTCGGTATCACGGTGTCGACGGTAGCGGCAGAGCTGTCCGGCACGATCGACTGGCTCGTACTCGACGCCCCCGAGCTACGAGCCGATCTCGCCACCACCTCCGCGGCCGCCATCACGCCGGCTGAACGGAAAGTGCCGCTGCACGTGGCCCACCCGGTGTACATCATGTACACCTCCGGCTCCACCGGGCGCCCCAAGGGTGTGATCGTCACCCATACCGGACTGGCGAACTTCGCTGCCGAGCAACGTGACCGGTACGCGGTGGCGCCGTCGGCGCGGATCCTGCACTTCGCGTCACCGAGCTTCGACGCGGCCATGCTCGAACTGTTGATGGCGATCGAGGCCACTGCGGCACTGGTAATCGCGCCGACAACCGTATACGGCGGAGAAGAGCTGCGGCGCTTGCTGATCGATCAATGTGTGTCGCACGCCTTCATCACCCCGTCGGCGCTGGCGTCGGTCGACCCGACAGGCCTGGATGGCCTGCGGGTGCTCGTCGCCGGCGGCGAAGCCTGCCCGGCGAGATTGGTCGAACGGTGGGCGCCGGGCCGAGCGTTCCACAACGGATATGGTCCGACCGAGACCACCATCATGACGAATATCAGTGCGGCGCTGGACCCATCGACGGCGGTAACGGTCGGCGGGCCGATCCGTGGGGTCGAGCAGGTTGTGCTCGACGCGTGGTTGCGACCGGTGCCGGTCGGGGTTGTGGGGGAGTTGTATCTCACGGGTCCGGGTCTGGCTCGCGGTTACCACAACCGGATGGATCTGACGGCGTCGCGGTTCGTCGCCGATCTGTTCACAACCCCGGGACAGCGCATGTATCGGACCGGGGACCTGGTGCGCTGGCTGCGGCTGCCCGAAGGGGGCCTGACCCTCGACTTTGTGGGCCGCGCGGATTTCCAGGTCAAGATCCGCGGTTTCCGCATCGAGCTCGGCGAGGTCGAATCGAGCCTGCTGGCCCACTCGGATGTGGCCCGCGCAGTAGCGACCATGCACCGGAGCCACGCCACCGGAGATCGGTTGATCGGGTACGTGGTGCCCGAGTCCGGCGCCGACCTCGACCCGGCTGCCATCCGCGCATTCGCGGCGGAGCGGTTGGCCCCCCATATGGTGCCCGCGACCGTGGTGATGCTGGACGCGCTGCCGCTGACGAAGAACGGCAAACTCGACCGCGCCGCACTACCCGGGCCCGACTTCACCACGAGCCGAGCCGAATTCCGGGCACCGGTCACCGACGTGGAGACGACGCTCGCGGGACTGTTCGCCGAGGTACTGGGTGTCGACACGGTCGGCCTCGATGATTCGTTCTTCGCCCTCGGCGGTGACAGCATCGTGTCGATCCAGTTGGTGACCCGCGCCAGGGCGGCGGGTCTGGTGTTCTCCGTGCGCGAGGTGTTCGAGCGTAAAACGGTCGCCGGGCTGGCCGGAATCGCCGTCCGCGACAGTGCCGCGGCGGCCGCCCTTCCGGCGGAACTGCCCGGCGGGGGTGTGGGTCCGATGCCGGTGACGCCGATCATGTGCTGGATGTTCGAGCGCGGCGCATTCGACCGCCTCTGCCAGTGGGTGATGCTCACTCTGCCGGCCGGCATCGACCGGACCGGAATCACGGCGACCGCGCAAGCGGTGATCGATCACCACGACATGCTGCGGGCCCGATTGCACCCCGACCCCGGGCATCCATCGGGTTGGGCATTGCAGGTGCAGCCGACCGGGGTATCCGCCGCTGGGCTGATCCGGCACGTGTCGGTGGATGCGGCACCGGACAGCAGTGCTTTCGCCGCAATTGTCGACGCGGAGGCGAATGCGGCCGCCGAGCGCCTCGACCCCGCGGCGGGAGTCATGCTGCAGCTGGTCTGGTTCGACTGGGCCGGACAGCCGGGGCAGCTGCTCGTCGTCATACACCATCTGGTAACCGATGGCGTGTCGTGGCGGATCCTCGTGCCCGACCTCGCTGCCGCATGGGCCCAGGTCAGTGCCGGGCAACGGCCGCGGCTCGCGCCCGTCGGTACGTCGATGCGACGCTGGGCGCACGGTCTGGACACCGCTTCGGGGAACCTCGATGAACTCGACTGGTGGCGGTCCACACTCAGCGCCGCTGATCCGGCGATCGGTGCCCGCCCTATCGACCCGGTCGTGGATGTGCAGGCCACCGTCGCCACTGTCACGGTGACGTTACCTATCGCAGTGACCCGCGCCGTCCTGACGACCCTGCCCCGGGCTTTCCGCGGCAACGTTGACGACGCCCTCATCACCGGGCTCGCGCTGGCGCTAGCTCGATGGCGGGGCCGCCGCGATAACGCGGTCACCGAGGCGCTGCTCACCCTCGAAAGCCACGGCCGCCATGACACGGTGCTCACCGGTGCCGATCTCACCCGCACCGTCGGGTGGTTCACCACCACCTACCCGGTGCGGCTCGACCTGTCCGATATCGACATCGATGACGCGTTCGCCGGTGGCACTGCCGCAGGGGCGGTCATCAAATCGATCAAGGAACAACTCCGACAGGTTCCCAACCACGGGATCGGCTACGGGCTGCTGCGCTACCTCAACGCCGATACCGCCCGCATTCTGGGTGCGTTGCCCGACCCGCAGGTGAGTTTCAATTATCTCGGCCGGTTCGACACCATTCCGGAAGCGTTGCGCGACAGCGCGTGGATGCCCGCCCGCGGCGACGCCAAGGCCGGCGGTGTGGAGAACCCCGACGCGTCCGTAGCAGCCCTGCTCGGCGTCAACGCGGTCACCATGGACACACCGGACGGGCCGGCCCTCACCGCCACCTGGGACTACCCGGCCGGCCTGCTCACCTCCGCCGAGGTCACCGACCTCGCGGACCTGTGGCGCGACGCGGTGACGGCTCTCGCCGCCCACTCGTCCCGGCCGAATGCCGGCGGGCTGACTCCCTCCGATGTAGGCCTCGTCGCCCTCGACCAGGACGCGATCGACCGGCTCGAGATCCGGTACCCGGTGCTGGACGATATCTGGCCGCTCACACCGCTGCAGGCAGGGCTGCTGTTCCACGCCCAGCTTGCCGAGGGCAGCCTCGATGCCTACATCGTGCAACTCTGTGTGGAGCTCGGCGGACATGTGGACGCGGACCGGTTACGCCGCGCCGCGCAGACGCTCGTCGAACGGCACCCGAACCTGCGGACTGCATTCGTGCACGACGGCGCCAGCGATCCGGTTCAGGTGGTGCATAGGCATGTTGAGGTGCCGTTCACCCAGATCGACTTGGCCGAGTGCGACGACACCGAGGCCGCGCTCGAACACCTCATGGACAGCGACCGCCACTTCGACATGACCGCGGCGCCGCTGCTACGACTGACGCTGATCGGCACCGCACCCCAGCGGTACCGGCTGGTGCTGACCATGCATCACATCCTGATCGACGGCTGGTCCATGCCACTGCTGATCCGGGAACTGCTGATCCTCTACGCCGGCGACAGCGACGCCAAGGCACTGGTCCCGGTGCGTCCCTACCGCGACTACCTGATGTGGCTCGAGGCCCAGGATCAGGACGCGGCGGAGACCGCGTGGGCGCGGACACTCGAGGGGCTGGCCGAGCCGACCCTGCTGGCGCCCGAAGTCCCCGGCCGCCGGCAATCCGCTGCCGCGCGTGAGGTCCAGGTGCGGCTGAGCGAATACCGCACCGCGGCCCTGGTCGCCGTGGCCCATCAGCAAGAGACCACCCTCAACACCGTCGTGCAAGCCGCTTGGGCGATCGTGCTCGCCGGCGCGACCGACCGCGAAGACGTGGTCTTCGGCACCACCGTCTCCGGGCGCCCGCCGCAGATCCCCGGTATCGAATCGATGATCGGGCTGTTCATCAACACGGTGCCCGTGCGGGTCCGGCTCGACTACCACGAAAACCTCGCCCAGCTGCTACGGCGAATCCAAACCGAACAAGCCGCGCTGCTCGACCATCACCACCTCGGACTCGCCCGCATCCAACAGGTGGCCGGTCCCGCCGCGATATTCGACACCGCGACCGTCTTCGAGTCCTACCCGATCGACTCGGCCGGGCTGTCCAAGGACACCGACATTGCCGGAATACATGTCCTCGACGTGCACGGACGAGACGCCGCGCACTTTCCGCTCGGCCTGATGGTCCACCACGACACCAGACTGCACCTGACCTTCAAATACCTGCCCGAACTGTTCACGCAGCACCAGATCGAGGCCATCGCCGATCGGGTGCTGCGAGTACTCGAGGCCATCGCCGTACACATCGACCTCCCCCTCACCCAACTGGAGCTGCTATCGCCGGTCGAGCGAGCCGCACTGGTACCTGTTCGCAGTCGCCCCGGCGAGGTGGTGTCGGTGCTGCCGCAGGTTTTGACGGCCACGGCGAGGCCGGACACGGAAGCGGTGGTCTGCGATGGCGAACGGCTGTCCTACCGCGAACTCGATGAAACCTCTAACCGGTGGGCGCGCGTGCTGATCGAAGCAGGCATAGGACCGGAATCGTTGGTAGCCATAGCGTTACCACGCTCCATCGATGGCGTGATCGCCGTGTGGGCGGTCGCTAAAACCGGCGGCGCATTCGTTCCGATCGACCCTACCCATCCCCACGACCGGATCACCCGCATGCTCGTCGATTCCGGTGCTGCCGTCGGCCTGACACTCCAGACCTACCGAGACCAGCTACCGGACGCCGTCAGATGGCTCGTCCTCGACACCCCTTCCTTCGCCGCGACGGCAGCGTCGGCGCACCCCAACGCGATCACCGACCCCGAACGCACAACCACGCTACGGCCACAGCACCCGGCCTACCTGATCTACACCTCGGGCTCTACCGGAACCCCCAAGGGGGTAATGGTCACCCACACCGGAATAGCGAACCTGGCCGCCGAAATACGGGAGCGGTTCGGCCTCTCCCCAGCCTCTCGAATACTGGCTGCCGCCTCGCCGACGTTCGACGTCTCGATCCTCGAATGGCTCAGTGCCGCCGTCACCGGAGCCACCCTGGTCCTGGCACCCGCAGCGGTGGTCGCAGGCACCGAACTGGACGAGTTGATCAACGCCGAACATGTCACACATGCCGCTCTCACCCCAACAGTGCTCGCATCGCTGCACCCTGACGAACTCGACACCCTACGCACTCTGATCCTCGGCGGCGAGACATGCCCAGCAGACCTGGCAATACGATGGATGCCTGGTCGCACGGTGCTCAACTCCTACGGGGCTACCGAAACCACAATCATCAGCTGCGGCGACGCACCCGTGACCACAAGCACAGACAGCCCGATGACTATCGGCGGCCCGATTCACGGATTCGACGCCGTCGTACTCGACCACAGACTGCGCCCCGTCCCACCCGGAGTGGTCGGCGAGCTATACCTGTCCGGACCGGGTCTCGCCCGCGGCTACCACAGGCAAACGGCAACCACAGCCGCCCGATTCATCCCCGACCCATATGGGCCGCCCGGAACACGCATGTATCGCACCGGCGACCTGGTCACCTGGACCACCGACCGAACACTGCAATTCAACGGCCGGAATGACATGCAAATCAAGATCCATGGCCACCGCATCGAACCCGGCGACATCGAAGCCGCGCTGCGCAGCCATCCCGACATCGTCGACGCCGCCGTCACGGTCCACACCCAGCCCAACGGTACGGATCGACTGACCGGCTACGTCGTTCCCACTCCCCACACCACGCTCGACACCACTGCGCTGAGAACCCACCTCGCAATCCGACTACCCACCTACATGATCCCAACTACCATCGTCACCCTCGACCGGATACCCCTCACCTCCACCGGCAAAGTCGACTACAAAGCTCTACCCACACCCGATCCGCAATACACTCGGTTCCGGTCGCCGTCCACGCCGCTAGAGGCCACCGTCTGTGACGCCTTCGCCCAGACCCTCGACATCGAACGGAACGGCGCCGACGACGATTTCTTCACCCTCGGCGGCAACTCATTGGCCGCCGCCCAAGTGGTGGCGCTGCTGGAGGAGTCGACCGGTGTCGACGTGCCGGTTCAGTGGATCTTCACCGATCCGACACCGCAATTACTGGCCCACCGCATCGACACCCGCCTCCATGGCATCGACGAACAAGACCCCGGCGACGCGATCTCGGTCATGCTCCCCCTGCGCGCCGCCGGAACCGCCCCGCCGCTGTTCTGCGTTCACCCTGCCGTCGGATTGGCTTGGTGTTACAGCGGGCTCGTGCAGCACCTCGACTCCGACCGTCCCGTCCGAGGGCTGCAATCCCCGGCGTTCACCGAACCAACCGTGCGGTTCGATACGCTCGACCAACTCGCCGCCCGCTACGTGCGGGAGATCCGGTCCGTTCAACCGCACGGCCCCTACCATTTGCTCGGATACTCGCTCGGCGGCACCATCGCCCACGCGATCGCCGTTCAACTCCGCCGTGACGGCGACTCTGTCGCCACCCTGGCCATGATGGACACCCGTGTCGTCACCGCCCGCACTACTCGCGCTCCTACACCCACCATCGCGGAAATGCTCGCCGAGTTCGGCGGCCTCACGGTTCCACCGGGCGCCACCGACCTCACCATCGAGGCCGCAACCGAGTTGCTGCACCGGCAAGGCGGACTCCTCACAGCCGTGACCTCCGAACATCTCGTGATCCTGCGTGACGACTACACCCGACTCGTCGACCTCACCTTGAACCACCGGCCTGCGCTCTTCGACGGTGACCTGATCTACTTCAACGCCGCCGACCACACGGACGACGACCCCTATCCGGCGCTCGCGTGGAACGACCACATCACCGGCAGTATCACCGAACACGACGTTCCCGCTCGGCACGAACGGATGACCGAACCCGACGCGCTCCGCGCAATCGGACTCGTCCTCACAGAGCACTTCCGCTTGACCCTCACCACCTGAGCAGTATGCCGGGGCGCACCCGGCGCGGATGCTGAAGTTCGGGCTCACGGCCCCGTCGGTCGCGCCATCGTGGGCTCTCTGAGAACCTATCGAGCTGTTGCCTGGCGCTTCGTGATCTGCCAGCTGTATGACGGCAGCCTCGTCCGCAGTAGCATGGGATTGCCTGTTATTTGCCTACCCTGGAGCGGGAGGTGAAAGTGCCGATTCGCGCGTGGATTCGATGGCTGCTCCTGCATGGCCTGACGCGGTCCTACCTGCTGTGGTCGGCGCGTAGGGGCGATCCCCTCGCTCAGATCGCCTTCGGCCAGGATCGCTTGCTCGGCGCGTCGCCGTTCATCGAGGAGATCCGACAGCGGGGCCGTCTGCCCAAGATGTCGGGAGTGTACGTCACCGCGGACTACGAACTGTGCCGTCACATCCTTCGAGACAATCGCTTCGGCGTGGTCACGCCCAACCATCCAATTATTCCGAAGCCGGTCCGCTGGGCGCTGACCAAGACGGATCAGAAACTTCCCAACCTCACGGAACCGCCCTCGATGCTGGTGACGGATCCGCCGGAACACACCCGGTACCGACGCCTGGTCGGGCGGGCATTCAGCCCGAAGGCGATCGCCAATTTGGAGCAACGGGCCGTTGAAGTGACCGATGACCTACTCGATCGCCTGGAATCAAAGCCGCGACCGGACCTGATCGAGGACTTCGCGGCACAGGTGCCCATCGCGATCATCGCCGAGATTCTCGGGTTTCCCGCCGACATGCATTCGACCATGCTGAAGTGGGGTTTCAACAGTGCGCCGCTGGTAGACCGAGCCCTGACCTGGACCACGTATCGCCACGCCACCGAGGAGCTGGCCGAGGTCAAGCAGTACTTCGACCAGCGCATCGACCAGCTCACCGCCGAACCGGGCGATGGCCTGCTCACTGTGCTGGTGACAAGTGGTGAGCTCACCCGCCGCGAGCAGATGGCCAACGCGGCCCTGCTGCTGGACGCCGGATTCTTGACGACGGTGAACCTGCTCGGCAACGGAATCGCACTGCTGACCAGCCATCCGGATCAGCTGAAACTGCTGATGGCGCAGCCGGAGCTGTGGCCGAGCGCGATCGAGGAAATCCTGCGCTACGACTGCCCCGTGCGGATGACCGGCCGGATCGCCAACTATGACGTCGACATCGCCGGTCAGCACATCAAGCGCGGTTACCTGGTCTTACTGTCATTTGCGGGCGCAAACTACGACCCCGGCGTCTTCCCCGATCCCGAGCGATTCGATGTGACCAGGGACAACGCCGCGGATCACCTCGCGTTCGGCGGCGGGGTGCACGGCTGCTTGGGATACCGGTTGGCCCGAATGGAAGGCGTCATCGCGCTGCGGACCCTCTTCGAGCGATATCCGGATCTGCGCTTGGACGGCCCGCCGATCCCGCGTCGCCTGGTGAACCTGCACGCCTACCGCTCCATGCCCGCCAAACTCACTGCCGACTAGGGCGTGTTTCGAAGTCCGTGATGGGGTGGCATCGCTGTGCGGTGCCATCCCATCAGTGTGTTTGATGGGAGCTGTTGTCCGCGTTGGTATATGGGTGAGGTCTCCGGTATTTCGGGTTAGCGACCAAGCAAACCTGAATAGTGCCGGAGACCTCGTGGCCAGCGTAGCGGTGACGGGGCGAGCGGATCTGACCGATGCCCAATGGGCGCGGTTGGCGCCGTTGCTGCCTCGTGGGAAGAAGGCGGGACGTCCGCCGAAGTGGACCAAACGACAGCTCATCGACTGGATCCGGTGGCGGACCCGGGTCAGTTCCCCATGGCGGGACGTGCCGGTCGAGTACGGGTCCTGGCTGGTGGTGTATGGGCTGTTCCGGCGTTGGCAGCGTGCCGGAGGGCTATCCCTGCCCCTGGATGTTGTTGATCAAAGCCCTGTCTCGGTACGACGGATATTGATCACCTGCAGGTAGTCCACCCGGGTGTGGTCGGGAATTAGTTCGACTAGGCGGACGGCGGCCACTGTCTCCGCGATCGATTTGATGGCGCCGTGGTGGCGTGGATCCAACGGGAACCGATCCGATTCCGGCAGCAAGCGATTCGGCGTAGTCCCCCGCTTCTGGCGCCAGTAGGCTGTATCGCCCCCTCGGCGAACGTTGTTGGTAGTAGACGTATTCGAATGCCACGATCACTCCGGGTCGACGTGCCCCGGTCGCAATCGGTGATGGTCGGCGCGGTAAAGACCTTTCGCATGCGCCCTTCGGAATGGCGGTCGTGGTTGTCGGTGGTGTGGCGGCTTGTAGCGCGAACCACAATCGTCCGATCTGCGTGGAATGGAGTGTGAGCGCAACCGGTGCGCACGGACCCAGTTGCCCTCGGCGATATGCCGAGATAGTGAGCCGCTTTGCACTTCATACGCCGCGTCCTGGCGACGCTCACATGCGAGCTTGGCGCGAGTCAGCCACGCTGGTCCGGAGGAAGCGAGAGGTGATGCAGCCGGTCACGGACTCCCATAGTTGCGCAGAACTGCGCCTGAGCCTGCAATGCGCGAACCCTCATCCATTCCAGCTCATCGGTCGTGCTCGACCTCAATGCTTTCTCCAGCGCTTCTGAGGCTTCCTGGCCCCACTCTTCTGCTCGCTCGGTGTAATCGTCAGTTTTGCTCATGAAATGACGGTATGACGGTGTGCGGCCATGAATTTCAGATTCCGATTTTATTTGCCAAAGAGTTGCAGATGACGATATCTGTCCCATTCGGTGCCCACGGCTGGGACCCGCCCTGGCTCAGGCGTCATGCGGAACGAGATCGTAGGATCGGCTACTGTCCGGCGCTGTGCCGTTGCTGCCGCTGCTCCGGTCAAGTCGATCGCGGCGATCTGGACCGCGCAGCTACTGAGCATCCTCGGCGACTGCTTCTACGCCCTCGCGATCATGTGGGTTGCCCTGCAACGCTCCGGACCGGTCGCCATGGGTGCGGTCGCGATCGCCGAAAGCGTGCCGTTCATCCTGATCGGAACCTTCGAGGCCCGGCTTCTACGCCGACGTAATCAACATTTCGCTATGTCACCCTCATAGCCGGCTTCGAACACGATCCGGGCAGCGTCGACCGAATGGCACAGCAGGCACGCCTCGTAGAGCCATACGGGCGACAAGCTCACCAAGAAACAATCCGGCATACCCGTAGCGGCTCTTGCCGAAACCGATTCCATAGGCACACAACGATCTACCGAATCTCGAATTCGATCGAAGTACCGGTTACCGTGGCATCGACAGACGAAGACCCGACTCAACGTTCACCCCAGGTCTGGCCAACGAGCGGGACTGCCCCGAGTTCGGTTGACTCCCAGCCTGTGAGGACCTGGTCCTCGCTGTAAGGATGTCATCATGCCCAGCCCATACCCCGAGGATTTCCGCCGCGATGTGGTCGCCATCGCCCGTAAGGGCGAGGCACCGTTGCCCCGGATCGCCAAGGGTTTCGGGATCTCGATCAGCTGCCTGCAGAACTGGCTCGAGAAGGCCGACATCGAGGACGGCACCACCCCCGGCGTGACCCGCCAGGAGCTGATCGAGCTGCGCGAAGCCAAGAAACGGATCCGCGACGACGGCGAGGACGCCGCCAGGATGTCCGCCCTCGCCCATGCGATGACCACCAACCTCACCGAGCGCTGGCGCAAGATAGCCGACCTTGCTGAGGCACCGGCCGATCGGCCTCGACCACTATGAGGTGTTTCTGTTGGACATCGTGTGCCGGAGCCTTGACCGCCGCTGGGCGCGCTGGCCCGCCTGGGACACTGCCGTGAAGAAGCGAAAAGTCGGGGTCGTCCAGCAGGCCGAGAACCGCAACCCGCCTGGCAGCGCACGAGAGATCTGAGTGGCCCGAAGGATTCCGGACATCAGCCCAAAGTAGAATTTGGGTAATTGATCGTAATTGATTGTGGCGCAAAAGAAGTCGCGGGTTTCGCCCCTGGAGTTTCGAGAGACGGCCGCCTGTGAGGTGGTGGAGAAGTCGCGGCCGGTGGCCGATGTTGCCCGTGATTGCGGGGTGACCGACCAGGCGGTGCGGAATTGCGTGAAGAAGTATGGCGAGACTCGGGTGGCCGGCTCGGATCTCACGCCGAGTGAGCGGGATCGGTTGCGGGAGTTGGAGAAAGAGAACCGTAAACTCCGGGAACAGCTCGAGTTTGTGGGAAAGCCAGCTTGGATTCAACGAGTCAAGGCAACACATTCGGCGGGGGTGCGGTAGCCGAGAAATTTGCGTCGGCGTTCGTCGGCGCGATCCTGCGCGTCGAGAGCCCGATAGGCGTCACGACCACCGTTGCGTGTGATCTCTCGACTGATCGTCGACGGCTGCCGTCCAGCTCGATCGCGATGGCCCGCAACGACATTCCAGCGCTGAGCCCGCGTGAAATCGACTCTCGCTCCACCGCGTCGAGATGTCCGGCCCGCGCCCGGTGCGGCGCCGGGGCGATCCCGCCGATCGTCATCCGCTACGAATCTGGCGAACCCTCGACGGCGCTGATGAAGGCGTTCGGCCTCAGCAGGGGCAGTGTGCTGAAAGTGCTGCGCGAAACTGGGGTGACGATGCCTTAACCGAAATGCGATAGTTCCTACGTTTTGTCGGATTGTCGTGCCGTGATGAACCGAACCGCGTGAGTCGGGAACACCGTCTGCTCCGCGAACTGTGCGCCATATCGCTGCGCCACATCATCGGCGCGCTCGACCGTCACGGTCCACCCGTGCTCGCTCAACCAGGTATCGACGGGAAAGTCCTCCTCGTCCGGCCACAGCTGGGTGATATCGAAACCCATTCGCTCAGCCATGCGGGTCCACCGCTCCTGGAATTCCGGATCGCGGCGCACCCTCGCCAGATCGTCGATGTGCTCCAATTCGAAGCTGCTGCCCGCGACAGCGAGTTCGTCGACCGTCGACAGCAGCCGTTCCTTGGCCGCGTTCGGCAGGAAGGGCAACAGCCCCTCGGCCAGCCAGGCCGAAGGCCGAGACGGATCAAAACCGGCCTGTCGCAACGGCTGTGTCCATTCCTCCCGCAAATCCACCGCGACCGCCCGCCGTCGTGTCCGGGAACGCGCACCCCGCTCGAGCAGGACGCGGTCCTTGAACGCCAGCACCTTCGGCGCATCCAGCTCATAGACCGTGGTCTGCTCCGGCCAGTCCAGTCGGAATGCGCGGGTATCCAACCCCGCGGCGAGCAGAACCATCTGGGACACCCCAGCTCTCGACACCGCGGTGAAGTAGTCGTCGAAGTACCGCGACCGCACTCCCATATAAGAGGCCATCGGCGCCCAGGGAATATCAAGATCGTGCTCGGCCGCGTCCAACCGAGTCGGCACATGAATCGGCGGGGCGGCCGCTTGTACGAACGCTTCCGCATAGGGGTCCGACACCAACCCGCCATCGCGGTGCGTCTCCATCGCCCGGCCCGCCGCGACTACGAGCGCGGTGAGCCCCACGCCGGTGACAATGTCCCATTCGGCCGACGTTGCTCCCGCAGACTCGTTCCCGGTTGTCATGACCACCCAAGATACCCGCCCGGCGAGCCGGGCAGCAACTTTTCAGCAACACAAATGGCAGGTTGGGCCTCACGTCCCACAACGCGAACACCCTGACCGCATCAGGGATGGAGATATTGATCGAGCCGGTCGGTCGACGGGCGACTGCGGGGACGCCAGTCGCCGCTTCAATCAGCCCGGCCATCCATGAGAGCCAGGCCGCTGGGCTGGTCAATGGCGGTCGGTGATGCCGATAGGCGCGCTCCGGGGGGGCTTTGTAACCGCTTCGCGGTCGGCCCTGACGCTGTGGGCTGACACACTGCCACGGTGGCTCATGAAGTTCGGCGGGGCGTGCCCTGGCCGTATCCGAACAACCAGTTCCCGCAAAACCTCGGGATGGTTGTGCAACGAACCGTCATAGAGGGGACCGAGCCGGCCCGCGTGGCTATCCACTGGGCCGACGGTGACTGGACGGTGGCCGATGACGTGAACGACCCGAACGGAAACGCGATGGTCGTCTGTGTCGAGCACTTGGTCACTGCCGACGACACTTTCGCCGCGCTTGCGGCGATGCCACCTGAGACCCAGGCGTTTCGGCAAGATCTCGCGAAGCCATGAACGTTCCAACCGCACTGGTACCAGTAGGTGTTGGCGCCGGAATTCGTCCGCTCAGCCGGGGACGATCAAGATCGAGAACTCGATCGGCAACCTGCAGGTGTGGCAGGCCACTGCCGGTGAACTCGATCGTCATCTCGAGCGTCTCGTCGCTCAGGGTCTGCGTCGTAAGGCCAAGCAGCACAAGATTATTCTGCGAGCGATGATGCAGATCGCGGTCCGTCATGCCGCGCTCGACACTAATCCTGTCGATGGTGTGAGCGCGTTCACCCGCCGTAGCACCCCTGCTCGTGGCAAGGTCCAGGACCAGGATGCTTTGTCGGGCTTCAGGTCTCAGGTGCGTGCGTGCGTGGGCGGCCGGGGACGTGGTTCCCGGCACCCCGGCATATACGTCCGGCCCGCCGCGCGACTGGTCGGTGGTGTGGGTGACCGACCTGATCTGCGGCACGGGGATGCGCCCGCACAAAGTCTTCGCCGTGCGTGTGGAGGATATCGATCTCGATGCTGCGATCCCCTTCCGCGATGTGACGGGGACGCTGGTCGAGGTGAAGGGATCCGGCGCGGGTGGGTGGGTGCGCAAGCCGTTTCCGAAGTCGGTGAACGGGTGGCGGCGGATGCTGTTGCCGGAGCATGCCGTGCAGGCGTGCCGGGAGGCGCGCAAGGACCTGGAGGTGACCGGCGGGCCGAGGTCCGTCGAATCTACAGCGCCCTCCGGATGTCCGTGCCGCAGAGCACCATTGACATATGAGTGTCTACGACAACGTCAACGCGGCCGCCATCGACAGAGCCCGGGCCGCTGGATGGCCTGAGCTCAGTCGATGGCGGCCGTGCTGCGCGAGACCAGCGCCGGCGAATGGATCGACGGCCAGGGAATGCCTTGGGCGGCATGGGCGTACCGCCATCTCACCGACGAGGAGCGCGCCACACTCGGCGCGCCTCAGCCGGGAAGCCGGCAATGAGCGACTTACGCCAGGAACTCGACGACGCTATCGCCAAGCTGGAGCGTCAGCGCATACCCGTCGACCGGGAAGCACTGAAGCTGATAAACGAACACCTCGCTGCACTTGCCCTCCGCCTGAAAGATATTCGCGATACGCGTGATCGCTACGAACTGGGCAAACTTCATTCGCACGCCAACGTGCTCTGGAAGGCCGCCTGGCACGGTGCTCTATTCCCGACCGCGCTGAGTACCCCGGAGCGATCGTCCGAACCGCCCAGCCCGCAGATTCGTAACCAACCCGAGCTACTTGATCGCCCCGAACCGTCACCAGCCACCTAGGGCCACTCGTAGTGCACGTCGGTCAGTCGCTCGCTCATCCGCCACAGGGCGCCGGCCTGGAGGCGGCTGTAGGCCAAGGGGTTTCGCAAAGCCCTGCGAGGGTAGCCGAAGGCTTCGAAAGCCGGGCCTACGTATGAGTTTCCGCGTAGACCCGGGGTGGTCGCAGCGTAGAGCTGGGGCAGCGCGCCCATGCGGTCGGATTGAGCCAGGGAGAAGATCATTCGCTGCTGGGCCGCGGCCAGTCTCGCGCCTACACCTTTCTCGCCGTCGGAGTCGTAGAGATGGGTCGAGGAGAGACCGGGGTGGGCGGCCACGGCGGTCAGGCGAGTGCCGGCGGCGCGGGCACGGCGGTGGAGTTCCGCCGTGAAGAGGAGGTTCGCGAGTTTGGATTGGCTGTAGGCGAGCCAGCGGAGATGGAGAACTCGCCAATTGGGGTCGGACCAGTTGATGAAACCGCCCCAGGCCGCCACCGAGGAGATCGTGACCACGCGGGGGGCTTCGGCGCGGAGGAGGGCGGGGAGCAGGAGACCGGTGAGGGCGTAGTGACCCAGATGGTTGGTGCCGAACTGGGCGTCGAAACCGTCCGCGGTGCGGATGCTCCTGGGCAGAGCCATGACTCCGGCGTTGTTGATGAGCAGATCGATGCCCGCCCCGCGCATGTCGAGGTGGTCCGCCGCGCGGCGCACCGAGGACAGGTCCGCCAGATCCAGCGGCAGCACTTCGGGTTTCGGGCCAGTGGCCGCCGCGAACACCGACTCCAGGGCGGCAGCGGCCTTGAGTTCGTTGCGGCACGCCATGATCACGTGCGCACCCTTGGCGGCCAGGGCCTCGGCGGTGCGCAGGCCCAGGCCGCTGTTGGCGCCGGTGACCACGGCGGTCCGGCCCTGCTGGTCGGGGATATCGGCCGTGGTCCAGCGGCGCGGAAGGAAGGGGGGCGTTGCGGTATCGGTCGGGGCCGATTGCACCTCGGTCATCCGGTCACACTCCTGTTCAGATTGCCGTCTGAGACAATTTAATCGATCGAACCAGCCAGGGACGATCGACAGAGAAGATCGCTCATGGCGAGCTATGAATCCGGCTACAACACAATTGCCGAAGGTCGGACTGCCAGTTTCGGCCCGCCCCGAGTCGGCCGAGTATTTGTCGGCGCGTTTGCGGGTTTCCCGGATCACCCCTTCGCAGAGGTCGTGGTCACTGTGGCGGGCGCGCGTAGGTCCTTGGGCTGCCAGCCGGGCGGGGCGAAGATGTAGCCGAGCTTGTTGCGCCACCCGCGAGCACCACGTACATCGCGGATGATGTTGCCGTACTCGTGGTACTGCAGTTTCAGGACGTTGTGGGTGCCGACTGGTTTGGTCAGCCCGTAGCTCGGGCGGTGCAATTCCTCTTGATAGGTGCCGAATAGGCGATCCCAGATGATCAGGATGCCGCCGTAGTTCTTGTCCAGGTATTCCGGGTCGCGGCCGTGGTGCACGCGATGATGCGAGGGAGTGTTGAGCAAGTATTCGATCGGGCGTGGCAGCCTGCCGATTATCTCTGTGTGGGTGAAGAACTGGTAGACGAGATTGAATATGAAGGCGAAGTAGATCGTCCACGGCGCGAATCCCAGGAGCGGCAGCGGCGTCCAGACGACGGCTTCGAACCACGGGTTCCACTTCAGGCGCAGGGCGTTGCCGACGTTGAGGTACTCACTCGAGTGGTGGACCTGATGGCCCGCCCACCCGAGACGCACACGGTGGGTGAACCGGTGGTCCCAGTAATAGGCGAAGTCGACGGTCACCATCAGCAGCAGCCAACTCCACCAGGTGTTGGCCGGAATGTGCCACAGCGCCACACACTCCCACAGGAACACGAACAACGCCAGGGTGGCGAGCTTCAAGATCGCCATCGCAACCAGCCCCCCGAAACCGATAATGAAACTGATGCCGGAGTCACGGGCGAGGTAGCCAGTGACCTGCTCGTCGTGATCGCGCAGTAGCCACACCTCGATCACTATCGACAACGCGAAAACGGGCAGCGCGTAGAGCACCGGCTCGCGCCACAGCTCCGCCAGCATCTCCATCTCCTCGGATCGGCTAGCTGGCAAAGTATCAGTTACAGCACTGTTGGTGACCTACGACACGCAGTCCGCACTGGAGTGTTCCTGGTGTCGTGGATAATCAGACGCGCCAGGTCAGCTGAATTCGCCCGTTGCGCGAGATACCGGGTGGTGGCCGGCACTGCGGCTTGCTCGATGAGTGCGTCCAGGAGCCCATGGCCGTCCAGAGCGCGATGCCCGTAGTCGAAGCCGCAGTGAGCAAGAGCTTCCACTTTCGGAGTGTGCGGCCGATTCTCGTCGACCGCAGATCTCATGGGTGAATACCGCAGATAGGGGACTGATCCATAACCAGCTCCTCAGCGGTGCGGACCCTTGCGCACCGCTGCGATCCGTCGCCGTGCGACGGCTGCGGCCATGCCTGGCGCGAGGCGTTGGGACACGACCGCCAGTCGAGTCAGTCGGCCGGGCATGATCCGGTGGCGGCCTGCGGCGATGCCGCGTATGACTTCCGAGGCGATCTGCTCGACCGACAGCTTCGGGCAGCTGCACCCGCGTCTTCGGTTGAATGTGTAGGGCTGTCGTTTGGGTTAGCAGTGTCCGGATACGAACGTTCGCGAGACACTCTGCGGCGCAGGATGTTCCCGCAGGTCGCTTTTGTAAAGCTTGCCGTGTACGCGCCAATGTCAACCTGTCTGGGGTTCGCAATACACTGCGCGCCATCCGCATCGGCTACGGACGGGTCTCCACTCGCGATGGGCATCCCGAAGCCCAGCACGACGCGCTCACCGCCGCCGGGTGCGAACAGATCTTCATCGACAAGGCCTCGGGCAAGCTCGCCTCCCGCCCCGAGTTGAGCAAAGCGTTGCTGGTGGCCAACCGACCCGAGGACCAACTCGTGGTCACCAAACTCGACCGGCTCGGCCGGTCCCTCGAGCACCTCATCGAACTGTCCAAAACCCTCCAAGACCGGAACGTGAACCTGGTGGTGCTGGATCAGGGCATCGACACCTCCACCGCGGTGGGGCGCATGTTCTTCCAAATCCTGGGCTCCATCGCCGAATCCGAGCATGCCCTCATGTCTGAGTGCACTCGCGACGGCCTGGCCGCTGCGCGCGCTCGTGGGCGTACCGGTGGGCAGAAGCCCAAACTCGGGCCGCGGCAGGTGGCATTGGCGCGGCAGATGTACGACGAACTCGACGACCACGGCAAGCGCCGCTACACCGTGGAGCAGATCGCCGCCGAATTCGGTGTCACCCGCCCCACCATTTACCGCCATATGTCCGCAGCCACAGCGAAAATGGAGGCGTGAGCACGGTCGAACTGACCGGATTGACCGACGCGGACCGCCGAGAAGCGATGCACCGCTTCGAAGTACTGCGACCCCATCTTCACGACGACGTACCGCTCACGCGCGCCGCGACCGAAGCGGGTGTGCCGCTGCGCACCGCGCAACGATGGCTGCACCGCTACCGAACCGCCGGCATGACCGGACTGGCGCCAGCCCGACGCCGATCCGGAGACCGGCGCACCCACCCGGACCTGGTGGCATTGATCGAGGGTATGGCGCTACGCCGCCCGCGCCCGTCGCTGGCGGCGATCACCCGCCGCGCCACCCGCATCGCCGCCGATCAGGGCTGGGTTCCGGTGTCCTACAACACTGTTCGCTCGATCGTCACCGCACTCGACCCGGCCCTGCTCACCCTCGCGCACGAGGGAGCGGTCGCGTTCCGCGATACCTACGAGCTGGTCTACCGACGCCGCGCCGAGTGCCCGAACACGATGTGGCAGGTCGATCACACCCAACTCGACATCTTGGTCCTGGACGCCGATACCGCGCGCCGGCCATGGCTGACCGTGGTGCTCGATGACTGCTCACGTGTGGTGCCCGGCTACACCGTCACCCTGGGCGCGCCCTCAGCGCTGAACACCTCATTGGCTCTGCGACAAGCGATCTGGACCAAATCCGACATGGCCGATGTGCGGGCTGCCCGAGATACTGTACGTCGACCATGGCAGCGATTTCACCAGCGAACACCTCGCCCACGTGGCGGCGGATCTGAAGTTCCAGATCGTGCACTCCACCGTGGCGCGGCCTCAAGGGCGCGGGAAGATCGAGCGGTTCTTCGGCACCATCAACACCGAACTGCTCACCGAACTGCCCGGCCATCTCATGGCAGGTAAGCCGGTCACCGCGCCGACACTGTCGCTGCGCGAGCTCGATGAGCAGATCGGCCGATTCCTCACCGCCACCTATCACCAGCGCGTGCACTCGGAAATCGGTTGCACCCCGCAACAAGCCTGGATCGCGGACGGCTGGCTCTCGCGCATGCCCGAAAGTCTCGAACACCTCGACCTGCTCCTGGTCCAAGTCGCCACACCGCGGATGGTGCACCGCGACGGCATCCACTTCCAGGGCCTGCGATTCCTGCACCCCACCCTGGCCGCGTACGTGCGCGAATCGGTCACCATCCGCTACGACCCGCGCGACATCACCGAGATCCGGGTCTTCCACCACAACCGGTTCCTGTGCAAGGCCATCAGCCCCGACCACACCGGGGACACCATCGGGCTCAAGGACATACAAGCCGCCCGCCGTGCCTACCGTCAGCGGGTCCGAGCGCAGGTCAATGAACGCATCACCGTGGTGAGCGACTACCTACCCGCACCATCGCGCTCACCCACGCCGCCGCGGACGGCGAAACCACCACCGGCACCACCTCTTCGCGCTTACCTCGAGGAGTGAACATGCCGCAGCTACGGAACTGGCCGTTCATCGCCACGAAGGAACACCGGCGCTTCGTCGAGTTCGCCGACACCGTCAAACGCGACCGGACCATCGGAATCTGCTACGGCGCAGCAGGACTCGGCAAGACCCTCTCCGCATCTCGCTACGCGCGATGGGACAAGGCCGAATCCCTGCTCACGGGCTGGGTCCCCGCGAGGAGTCGGACAAAGAGATCTACGCCGCGCTGGCGCGCTCGCGCACCGTGTTCTACACGCCGACCGTCGCGGCCGCCCCGCGTGAACTGCGCGAGGACCTCAAACGCCTGCACAGCCGGGTCAATATCTGTATCGACCAGCACGTGGACACACGCCCTGGCCCGTGTCCGATGCCCGACTACGTCGAACTGGTCGTCATCGATGAATCCGAACGCCTCTCGGCCACCGGGATCGAGCACCTGCGGGACCGATACGACCGCGGCGAGCACGGACTGCTGTTCATCGGGATGCCCGGCATCGAGAAGACCTTCTCCCGCTATCCGCAGCTCTACAGCCGGGTCGGATTCGCCCACCACTACCGGCCTTTGACCGGCGAGGAGCTGACCTTCGTGCTGACCCGGCACTGGCACAAACTCGGTCTGGAGCTGGACCCCGGCGACTTCACCGACGCCCAGGCCGTGGCCGCGGTCGCCCGCATCACCGGCGGCAATTTCCGTCTCCTGCAACGACTCTTCGCCCAGATCCACCGGATCATGAAGATCAACGAACTCCACACCATCACCGCCGACGTCGTCGAAACCGCCCGCAGCACCCTCGTCATCGGCGCCACCTGACAGCGCGAAAACACCGCCATCTATTGCTGCGAGTCACAGGGTTCCGCAGTGACCGTCCCATTCACACCCCGCGTCGCAGTAGTGCACGACTCCGGAACCGGCCTGAGCAGCAATCGGACCATCGCGGCAGCCGCCGACGTTTCGCACGCGGGCTAGAAGTTGTTGGTCAGCTCCTTGTAGCGCAGGAACTCCACGAAGGAAGACCCCGGCCGGATGATCGGACGTGAGAATGCGACGGGATAACCCCAACTGGATCTCCGCCACGCTCCACGACGGGGTAGTGGTGCAATTGCGCGGGATCCGGCGGTTACGCCACTACCGCAGAGGCCGACGCCGGAAGACCCTTCCCGCGAACGACTCTCGCCCCGGTAGCCGTCACGGAGTGACGGTATTGAATTATCGGTCAACGTGCACGTTCCCGATAGCTCGGTTGTCGAGGTTCGTGGGGATACGCTGTGTATTAACGAGGATCTGGCGGGTGTTGCTCGGTGCCGGGACGCCGGTGGATGGTGGGCTGCTGATGAGCGAGGATGATCGGTTCCAGACAGTTCGTGACGTATTCGAGCCGGTCACGGACGAGTTGGCCGCAGCCGGGTTCGAGGATGCCGAGGAGGTCGGGCGGGGCGGTTTCGGTGTGGTCTATCGCTGCACACAGACCGAGCTGGATCGGACGGTGGCGGTGAAGATCCTGACCGCTGAGCTGGACGCAGAGAACCGGGCGCGGTTCTTACGGGAGCAGCAAGCGATGGGCCGGCTGACCGGGCATCCGAACATCGTCACGATGCTGCAGGCGGGTACCACCGCGAGCGGACGACCCTATCTGGTGATGCCGTATTACCCGGTCGGCTCTCTGGAGGCACGGATCCGCGGGCAGGGTCCATTGCCGGTTGAGACCGTGTTGTGGATCGGGGTGAAGATCGCCGGGGCGCTGGAGAGCGCGCATCGCCTCGGCATCGTGCATCGGGATGTGAAGCCGGGCAATGTGCTGCTGACCGATTACGGCGAGCCCGCGCTGACGGATTTCGGTATCGCGCGGATCGCCGGGGGGTTCGAGACGACCGCGGGCACTCTGGCCGGGTCGCCGGCGTTCACGGCCCCGGAGGTGCTCGAGGGTCAGGATCCTACGCCGGCTGCGGATGTCTACGGGCTGGGTGCCACTCTGTTCTGTGCGCTGACCGGGCATGCGGCGTTCGAACGTCGCAGCGGAGAGAGCGTGGTGACCCAGTTCCTGCGGATCACCGCCCAGCCGGTGCCGGACCTGCGCGAGCACGGCATCGCCGGCGACGTCTCCGCGGTGATCGCGGCGGGGATGAGCCGCGATCCCCTTCAACGGCCGTCGGCAGCCGCGCTGGGGGAGGCGATCCAGCGGGCGAAGCGCCACCACGGGTTCACCGTCGACGAGATGGCGTTGCGCCCCGAGCCTGCCCCAGAGCGCCGGGACCACAAGCCCGCCACGCTGGGGTGGTGCCCGCCTGGGCCGCCGATTTCCCAGGGTGCGGGTACGTTGCCGCTGGAGTTGACCAGTTTCGTCGGCCGCCGCTCTGAGCTGGCGGAGGTGAGGAATCTGCTGTCGGCGGCCCGGCTGGTGGCGTTGACCGGGATCGGTGGTGTCGGTAAGACGCGGCTGGCGTTGCGGGCGGTCGCGACCACGCGCCGGGAGTTCGCCGACGGGGTGTGGTTGGTCGAGTTGGCCGATGTCCACGACCCGTCCCTGCTGGTCAACGCGGTGGCGGCCGCCCTGGGGTTGCGCGATGATCCGGCGCGGCCGTTGCCCGAGGTGTTGGTCGAGTTCCTGTCCACGCGGAAGTCGCTGCTGGTGTTGGACAACTGCGAGCAGCTGGTGGCGGCGGTGGCGGAACTGGTCGAGACATGGTTGCGGAGCTGTCCGGACCTGCGGATCCTGGTCACCAGCCGCGAACCGCTGGATATCGCCGGGGAGGCGGTGGTGCGTGTGTCGCCGCTGACGGTACCGGACCCGGATCGGGAGCCGTCGGCGCAGGAACTGCGACGCTACGATGCGGTGACCTTGTTCGCCGATCGGGCGACCGCGGTGGTGCCGGGTCTGGAACTGTCTGACGACAACAAGGCAGCCGTGGCTCGGATCTGCGCCCGGTTGGACGGATTGCCGCTGGCGATCGAGCTGGCCGCAGCGCGGATGCGCACCATGTCGCCCGAGCAGATCCTGCACCGCCTCGACGATCGATATGCACTGCTGACCCGCGCCAGCCGCACCGCGCCCACCCGGCAGCAGACCCTGCGATGGTGCGTCGACTGGAGCTACGAATTGTGCACCCCGGTGGAGCAGCGGCTGTGGGCCCGGCTGTCGATATTCGCCGGAGGCTACGAACTCGATGCCGCTGAACAGGTCTGCGGCGCAGATCTTGCTCCTGAGAATCCGGTCGATGTGCTGTCCTCGCTGGTGGATAAGTCGATCGTGATCCGCGAGGAGTCGGATGGTGTGGTGCGGTTCCGGATGCTGGAGACGGTCCGCGACTACGGCCGAGAGAAGCTGCGCGAGTCTGGTGAGGATCAGCAGTTACGGCGCCGGCACCGCGACTGGTGCCACCAATTGGCGCTGGCCGCGGAGGCCGGGTGGATCAGCGACCGGCAGCCCTACTGGAACGCCAGGCTCGAACGCGAACAATCCAACCTGCGCGACGCGCTCGAATACAGCCTGGCCGAAAACACCGAGCAGGCAGCCGAAGCCGGACTACAGACCGCCGCCGCACTCTCCGTGTTCTGGGCTTTCCGAGGTCTGTACAGCGAAGGTCGTCGCTGGATCGACCGGCTCCTCGACCACCCTGCCAGGCAATCCGCACACGACCGTGTTAAAGCGCTTTACGTCGGCTGCGTTATAGCGGTGTTGCAGGGCGACGTGCCGGCGGCTGCCGCCTTCGCCGAGGAAGGACGCGTGCTCGCCGAACAGGTTCCCACCCCGATAGACCAGGCACTGATCGCCTACGCCGACGGCTGCGTGGCGCTCCATCGCGGGGAGCTTGCTCTGGCGGTCTCCTCGTTGGAACGCGCTGTCGGGATGCTCAGTTCGAATCGGCAAGGATTTCCTTATGCTGGGGCTTTGGCAGTGCTCGGTGCGGTGCACGCACTGGCCGGTAATTCAAAAGCGGCGATCGAGTGTTACCAGCAGTTGATTTCCATCACCGAAGAGGTCGGTGAATCGCTCTTCCGATCGAGCGCGTTGTGGGGCCTGGGTGTTGCCGCCTGGCAGCAAGGGGAATGGTCCCGGGCAACCGAATTGGTCGAGGACGCACTGCGAGTCAACCGGCGAATGCGCAGTCCGATCCTCGCCGCGATGGGCCTCGAGACGTTGTCCTGGGTTGTCGGCGCCAACGGTGACGCCGAGCGTGCAGCCGTCCTGATGGGAGCCGTAGAAGAACTGGAGCGGTCCATGGGTAACCCTGAGCCCATCTTGCCGATGGTGGACAATCACGACGAATGTGTCCGGACAACACGATCCGCTCTCGGCGCCCGCAGATTCGATGTGGCATTCCGCAAAGGCAGAGCGATGGGGATGGACGATGCCGTAGCTTATGCACTCGGCGAGAAACCTGCCGACACGGTGCCCACATCGGGTCCGGCCGCGGCTCTCACCAAGCGTGAGAACCAGGTCGCGAACCTCATCGCGCAAGGCCTCACCAACAAACAGATCGCCGCCAAACTCGTGATCTCCCAACGCACCGCCCAAGGCCACGTCGAGCACATCCTCACCAAACTCGAATTCACCTCCCGCGCACAAATCGCGGCCTGGATCGCAGAAGACGCCGAACGACAGATTCATTGACCGTGCCGACCGGAAACGGGATCCGGCCCCCGGGGGTAGCTCGAGGCCGTCTATCGTCTCATCGATCGCCGAGACCACTGTCCGATCCGGAAAGAGTTGCGTGTAGTCCGCCGAGGGTGCGTGTGCAACTGAAGGCTGAGCCTGGACACGACAGCGTGCGCTCGCTGGCCACTACGAGCAATGCCGCAGGTCTGGCGAGCGGATATCGTCACAAGATCAAGGCCGTGCGAGGAGAAGACGGCCCTCAGCCGGAGCAATGCTCGACGCGGTCCGTACCGCAGCCGACACCACATAGTCGTTCGACGAATGGAGGGCTGCCGCTGACCTGACAACACGAAGAAAGCCGGGCACCGATACCCGGCCATTCCTTCGTTCGACGGTTGCCGCCGTCGTCTTACACGCAGACCGAACCCAGGGGGGTTCAAGCATGTTGATTGCACCCCTGCCGACGCGAGGTGTCAAGACCCGCGCGCACTGGCACGCACGCCACCGCCGACGCCGATCTCGCGCGTCGAACGGACCCCACCGGTCCACCATCGCTGCATTGGTGGAATGTGCGCCGGTAAGTCGCGGCGACCCGTTGTTCACGCCATGCGACCGTCCGGCACTCGCAGGCATTCTCGGATTATGCGCGGCACACGCACCCCTTCCCAGATAGACCCACCCCTATCAATCCGGAAAGAGGTGCGAGTGACCTGATTGCGGGGATGATCTACGCGCACCTATTACCGGATCGGACAGCTGTCGAGGACGGCCCGAGCCATCCGGCGGAATCCCATTGGCACCTTCGGTTGGCATAGTGTCGTTGGTCTAGTTGCAATGCCGGGTAGTTAGGGCGGGGGGTCGGTTGTCAAGTTGGTTGGCTCGAGGATTGTGACGGTGATGGCGGCTGGGTAGTTGGTGCGGGCGCGCAGCACCCGCCCGCCCAGGATGCTGGATTTCAGTTCCAGGTAGGAGGTTTCGATTTCCCAGCGCTGGTGATAGAGCTCGACGATCTCGGTGGCCGGGAACCGTCGGTGATCAGTGAGGGTGGTCGGCAGGCGGTAACGGCCGACGTGGTGTTTGCGGTGGTGTTTCCCGGTGCCGGTGACGGTGATCTCAGCGGCGATGACACGCAGCCTCACCCCGTCGAGAACGGTCAGGTAAGAGCCGTCCGGGCAACGCCCGATCCGGGCGAGCGTGCGGTTGTCCTTGCAGCGGATGAGTAGGTCCGCGTCGGTGGCCGCGATCGCGCCGATCAGGGAGGCGACGGCGAAGTTGCGGTCGGCCAGCACCAACATGCCCGGTCGCAGGCAGCGCACAAGCGTTGGCGCGTAGCTGGTTTCGCCGATCCCGGCCGGACCGAACACGGCGTCCAGAAGGGTGCGGGTGCCGCAGGCCACGACGGTGAGCAGTCGTAGCAGCGGATATCCGGTGCCACCGTGGTGACCGGCCTGACGGGCGAAACGGGTCAGGTTCGCTGCGCTGTCGGGCACCGCCATCGGGGTGCCGTCGAGGGCGCAGACCAGCAGGCCCCGCCACCGTGGTGTCGAGGCGTCGGGGCCGGCCACCAGCTCGAACAACGCCCGCAACGGTTTCACCCCGACCCGCCGCCGTGCCTGGGTCAGCGCCGAAACACTCGGCTGCGCCACCGTATCCAGGCCGGCGGTCAACCGCGCCCACACCTGCCCATAGCCGAGTTCGGCGAACAATCCGCCCGCGAGCAGCAGATACACCACGACCCGCGACGGCAGATCCCGGACTCGTCGTTGCACGCTCAGTGTCGCCGCGAGTACCTCATCGACCATCTCGAACGGCACGATCTGGGTCAACTCGCCCAGATGGCCGGGAGCGAACGCGCCCGCCGCTACCGCGGCGGCGCGAGGAATGACAGACTGAGCAGACAGCGGAACTCCAGCGGTGGTGACGGGTGTCTTGGTAGGACAACCCATCAATACCCGGAGTTCCGCGGTTCTGTATCACCGGTACAGACTGCCGGACAACATGATTCGTCACCTGAGTCACCAGCACACCAGCCGATCACACAGCCACTCACCCACAGACTTGACGACCCGAGCCACCCACTAACTTCCCGGCATTGGCGCTAGTGGGTCGATTCCAAAGTTGTTGGGCGGTATGGGTTTCTGGTTGAATGTGGGCCGTGCGAGCTGCCCCTCTGGTGTTGCGTGATGGCGATCGGGAGATCTTGGCGGGCTGGATCCGGTCGA
>NZ_WJIC01000052.1 GCF_009649815.1 Nocardia sp. SYP-A9097 | reverse complement strand
TTCTACAACACTGTCCGGCGGCACTCAGCGATCGGGATGCAAAGTCCCGACACCTTCGAACGCTCACTTCGAGCGACTGCCGCCTGAAACTCGTAACTCCCCTGTCCACCATTCGGGGGGAACCTCAACTCCTGGGATTGCCGTGTCGCCGGGCCAGGCGCCACTGTTGCGGTCGATGGAGGTCCACCACAGGTTGGCGTCGTTGCCCGATCCGCGGTGAACGCAGTACAACCGGTCGCCGAAGACCGCGAGCGCCGGACCCACACTGGTGGCGTTCCTGGGCAACCGCTCGTCCGGCGTCCAGGCGGCGTTGGGGCCCGGTCTTCTCGTCATCCACAGGTTCACATCACCGGCGTTGCCTTTGTGGAGAAGGTAGAGCCCGTTGTTGAATGCCGCCAACGCGGGACCTTGATCGCTGGCGTGGCGTGTGAAAGGGGTGTCGGTGCCCCACCCTGTGTCGGGGTTGTAGACGGCCTGCCACAGGTTCACATCCGAACCACCGCCGCGATGGACGCAGTACAGTTCACCCCCCAATTCGGCCAGCGCCGGATTGGACTCGCTGGCATGGGCCGGGAACCGCGTGTCCTCACTCCACCCCTGGCCCTCCTCGAACACCGTCCACCACAAGCTGGTGTCGGCCCTCGGTGCCAGGGAGATCGGGATCAGCATGCCGGGGGCGATCCACGGCGAGACCAGCTTGCAGCCGTAACTCTCCCCGACCGCCTTGATCCACGCGGCCTTGAGCTTGCAGTACAACTTGATCAAAGGCTTGAAAGGTGCCACTGCCGGGATCAATGCCACCATCTTGCCGATGTACTCGGTGATGTCGGCGGCCAGCTTGGCGGCTTCGGCGTTGAGATGGATCTCGAACCCCCACCACTTCGCCACCGCGTGGACTTCATACCCCAGAGCGGCCAACTCGCGCTGGACCTGCCGGAACTCCTCCTGATCCGCCGGCGGCAGCTCGGCGATCAGCTCGTCCTCCAGACGCCGCGCCTGCGCCAACTCCTCGGCCGCAATCTGCTGTGCCTCCACGTCACTGACCGCGTAAACCGGATCGATCTCTTCTCGCGGAACGCCCTGTCGGATCAGCTCCTCGATACGGGCTTCGCCCTTCCCGTTTGTGGACTCTGCAGCCTCTGTCTGGGTACTTTCGGTGGCCATGCGCTACACCTGCTCTCTTGGGGCAATGTGCGGACGATAAATGTTGTGCCACTACAGATTTGGACGAACCACTGCTGACGTCCAGGGTGATCGACGAACTCTTCGACCGTACGCCCCGCAGGGGAATTTCGGACGGCAATCGCATATGCCCGAGCGTGCTGGAATCACGGAATGGCAACCGTTTGAGCGTTTCCTGTGGCGATCCCTGAACGACTACCGAGCGTGGCTGCGGTGGCAGTGCAACTGCTCACCGCGGGCGCGTCGATGTTAAGAATTGATCGGTTCTTGGACATCCGCTCAGGAGTGGAACCGCCAGGCCAGGTCCACCGAAGCGGTGTCGATAAACGTGCCGCTGTCGCCTCCCGCCCGAGCGAGCGTCCGGAAATGCCGCATGTCGCGCTGTTCGGAACGGCCAGCGCGGGACCTCAGAAGATCAACGGGCAGCTGGCATCTGGTGCCAGCCGAACGCACTGAACAGTCGGATGTCGTTAGGTCGCGGACTCGGATTCAACAGTGGAGTCCCGGAACACTGTTCAGCCAACAGAGCGAAGCGGCCGGCGGGTGACCCCGTCGGCTCGCTTCTCATCGCTTCGGATCAGAGGGCGGCCATGCGAACTGCGGGCCACTACCGGATCAGGGGAAGGTCGGGTCCTTCTTCTCGTTGCCGAGGACGGTTTCGACAAGCGCCTTCAGTTGGGCCACCGACTGCTCTTCGGTCTCGGGAGCGGTGATGCCCTCGAGGGTCGGGTCCAGGGTCAGCGTGCGGCGGAACAGTGTGCCACCCGGAACCTCTTCGAAGGTGTACTTGATGGTGGTCTCGTCCTTCGTCACCTTGATCGTGACGTTGTCGGGACGATTGCGCTCCAACACCACCCACGGCACTTCGCGAGTTCCTTCGGGGGTGCGGATGAATTCGGTGAAGACGTCACCCGGCAGGAAAGGGCGCTCGATGGTGCCGGTCACGGCCCGGGTCAGCACGTGCCACGCCGGCCAGAAACGTGCCTGCGTGATCACATCGAAGACCTGCTCCTTCGGGCCGTTGATGACGACATCCCGTGTGATGGGCTCGGACATGATATGTCTCCTTTGTCAGTTGATATGAAACCAATACAGCTACCGAATAGCCGCGATAACAGCTGCGGTGAGCAATGAATTCTCGAATTCCGCGATAGAAATCACATTCTCGCTATCAGAACTCGAAATATGAATTCCATTCGTACTGCTGCTGTGTACTTTTAATTCTGCGCCCCCGGCCCGCGTTTCGCGATAGGCAGCCGCTGCGGATACAAGACACGTCTTTTGTGCGGCCGCACAAAAGACCGGCGGCGCGGAACGCCGCCTCCGCGTAGGCTCGAATCATGACCACCCCGTCGCGCACCGCTGCCGTCACCCCTGGTCAGCTCGCGGCGGAGCTCTTGAATTCGGTCGAAAAGCTCGCCGATCAGCTCGTGGCACGGGTCCTGGACGCCGAGCGTTCCTACGACGGATCCCAGATGCTCACGCACGACGAGTTGCGCGACAGCTGCCTGGACAACCTCACCTCGGCACTTCGCGTCCTCGCGGGAATCGCTCCGATCCAACTGGATTCAGCGCGCGCGGCCGGGCGACTCAAAGCCGAGCGAGGGGTCCCGATCACGGCCGTGCTGCACGCGTACCGACTGTGCGGGCGGTTGATGTGGGAGCAGCTGACAAAACGTTCGGACGGCGTCGCCGATCACGAAATGCTTGAGCTGTCCGCCCAGCTGTGGGAGATCGTCGATCTATATTCCGACGCCTCCGCCGACGCCTACCGGGAAACCGAAACGCTGTTGACGCAGGCGGACACCGAATCGAGGACGCGGCTTTTCCAGACGCTGTTCGACGACCACACCGAAAACCCAGCGCGCATCCTCGACGCCCTGCGCGCCCTCGGATTGCCGGAGCAAGGCAGTTTCGCCGTCCTGTCGGCGGACGTCGGCGCTGTGCGCCCGGCCGAATCGAGCAATGCCAAAGCCAGGCTGACTCAGCTCGGTGTCACGTCGATCTGGGACACCCAGTCCGACGCACGGGTCGGACTCCTGTGCGCCCCTTCGGCCACCGCGATCGACCACGCGCTGCCCGCCCTGGGCCGCGCCATCGGCACCAGAATCGGGGTGAGCAGGACCATCACCCGCCCCGACATGATCGCCGCGGCGCTGGGCGAGGCCCGACTGTCCCGCATATGCGAGCCCGAAGGCACGACGGCCGTCATCCGCTACGACACCCTCCCTTTGGCGCAGCTATTGGTACGGATGCCCAATGCGACCCGTAGTGCGGCAGCACAAATTCTAGGACCGTTATTACGACTGCCCGAGGGTGAGCAACAGGAGCTGCTCACCACCCTCGAAACATGGTTCGCTTGTAAAGGCTCCAATGCCGCGGTCGCCGAGCAACTGCACTACCACCGCAACACCATCCTGTACCGATTGCACAAGGTCCGCGATCTCACCGGCCGTGACGTCAACGACCCAGCCCAGGCCGCAGAACTCTACATCGCGCTACAAGCCACCCGGCTCCTGACCTAGCCGCCCTTCGTCCCTCGCTACCCTCCCAGTCATGGGTGCCGATACCCCGAGCTCGGCGAGCAATGCCGGCGAATCGGAGCCGCCCACCTGAACTTCCGCATGGCGATTCCCACGTGAGGGCGCGCTCGACTGGGGCAGCCGAGCGAACGTACTGTCTTGCCGCATGCCGCGCGATCTGAACTGTCTGGCGCGGGCCCACGGAAGATCAACGGGCAGAGCGCCGTTCAGCCGCTGGCAGTGCACGATAATGCCGATTGCCGCGTGTCGCCACGGGCGGTATCCGTCCGAAATCGGTCAATGCAAATTGCCCGAACACACACGGCTTCCCACGCGTTTCTCGACACCTACAGCGGCCACCCACTCGTCAGACAGCGACTGTTCGATCGGTCCGCCTATCAGGCGTCGCCGCGCTGCGGACCCGGGATGAAGCTGCGATGGGATTCGCCCGTAGCGGGTGAATCACGGCCCGGTCAGCCGCTCATACGCTGCTCTGGGCAAACAGAAGAGAAACATGCCGGTGCGGCGGCCGTAGCGGCACGGATCACGAGCCACCGCAATCGCCTGCGGAGTGATGTTGTTCTGTGCGAACCTTGGATAGTTGATCGCGCCCAGATCCTCTGTGCCAGAGAGCATCTTGGGTGGTTCGGCAGATGTAGCGTCACCAGCTAGCGCAGTCGCCGAACGCCCGGCGCCTGCCCCTTCGATGTTTTCGGAAAGAGCAGCATCTCCGCGCGGCTGCACACGTTTAGTTGTGCTGAACCGGAGCTGCCCGATACGAGGAGGTACAGGTCGATGACTCGAGTCACCAGCATCAGCCCCAATAGGGCCAAATACACCGGCGGCGAACAGGTAGTCGTGTCCGGGTCCGGTTTCACAGGGGCCACCGAGGTCTTCTTCGAGGACGTGAACTTCCGCAAGTACCCCGCGCAGTTCACGGTGAACAGCGATACCCAGATCACCGTGACTTGTCCTGCGATGGATCGCGACCGCAAGACGCACCTCTTCGTCATAGTCGGCGGGCAGGAGTCCACGATCCGCCAGGTGCCCTCACTAGAGTCTGACGGCGACGGCTTGAGCAGCGCGGGAACAGGTGGAGTCAACTGGTCGACGACTCCCAGCAGAGATAACGAGTTCCATTTCACGCAGCACACTCCCGCGGAGGCCAACGCGTTGCTCAATCAGATGATGCAGGACAGCACGCCGACGATGCTGGATGAAAGCATGATGGGCGGGCGGGACCCGGAATGGGAGGCGGAGATGTTGCGGGGGAGCCAGGATCAGGGCTGACCAGGGGTGGGGCGGGGACGTCCAAGCACTGAGCGCTCAGCGGCTGGACGGCCCCGCCGGCGGCATTGCGGAACCCTCGATCGGCCGCCAACAACCAACACCTGGCAGCGGTCAGACTGCGGTCGCCCCGCTCATGCGCCGTCCGTATCCGAACGTCCGGTAATGCCGCGTCCCGCGCGTTCTGCTCTGGCGGTTCGCTGAGACCGCGGCATCGTGAGGGATGGCTACCTCTCCCGACCTCGATGTCACCTTCGCCGGTGACGACCTCGTGCTCCGGCTGGCCGCCCTGGCTTACCTCGCCCGCTTCTCCGCGGTGTCGAGAATCCACACGAAATCCGATCTGCGCCTGTACTTCTACTGGTGCACCGACCACCAGCTCACTCCGCTCACGGTGGCGAGAACCGAGGTCGAGCGGTACATGCGATGGATGCAGGAAGTCCGCCGCTTCAAACCCGCCACCGTCGCCCGCCGGCTGGCCGTGGTCGCCGGGTTCTACCGCACCTGCGTCATCGATGGCGTCCTGGACCGGTCCCCGGCGGAGTACGTGCGCCGACCGCGGGTGTCGAACGAGTCACCGACGCTGGGACTTTCGCATCTGCAGTTCGAGGCGCTGCTGTGCGCGGCCCGCGACTCGGACAATCCACCAGACTTCGCGCTCGTGGCCATGCTCGGGCTGCTCGGATTACGGATTAGTGAGGCATGCCGCTGCGATATAGGCGATCTCGGGGAGGAGCACGGCCACCGTGTACTGCGCACGGTCGGCAAGGGGTCGAAGATCGCGCTCGTGCCGCTGCCGCCCGCGGTCGGCCGAGCGATCGACCGCGCCGTCGCCGACCGGGTCCGTGGCCCGATCCTGCTGAACCTGCGCGGCCGGCGCATGGACCGTCACTGCGCGACCCGCCGCTTGCGGCGCCTGGCCGAGGTATCGGTGGTGCGGCTACCGAAACTGCACCCGCACATGCTGCGCCACACCTTCGTCACCACCATGCTCGACGCCGGCGTGGACCTGCGCGATGTCCAGATCGCTGCCCGCCATGCCGACCCGCGCACCACGATGCGCTACGACCGTGCCCGCACCAACCTCGACCGGCATCCGAACTACATCCTGGCCGCCTACATGGCCTCAGCCACATGACATCTCAAGTGCGCGCTCATGCCGAATGCAGCGAGATCCGGGCTGTGCATCTACCGTTCGATGTGGACGGCAGTAAGATCTCGGATCGCTGAGGACCGGCTGTGGGGGAATGTGAGTGACAATATAGGACACCTGTCCAGTTTCGTGTGGTCCGTGGCTGACCTGCTGCGCGGCGACTTCAAGTCTTCCGAGTACGGACGGGTGATCCTGCCGTTCACGGTATTGCGTCGGCTCGACTCCCTGCTGGCGCCGAGTCGGCAAGCGGTGCTCGACGAGGCTGAGCGCACCGACAATGAACAGGAGCAGGAGCAGCGCCTTATGGCGGTCTCGGGTTGGCCCTTTTACAATCTGAGCCGGTACTCGTTCCAGAGTGTGCTCAATGAACCGTCGAACGCCGACCAGGTGCTCTTGGATCATGTTCGCGGGTACTCCCGCAACGTCAGGGAAGTGCTGGACGGCTTCGAGTTTGAGCGGACCGTTGTCCGCCTGCATCAGGCAAAGCTCCTCTACCCCGTAGTCAGGCAGTTCGCCTCGATCGAGCTGGGGCAGATGATCACCGGCGACCACATGGAGAACCTTTTCGAGGAGCTAGTCCGACGGTTCGCGGAGAGCAGCAACGAGACGAGCGGGGAGCATTACACCCCCCGGGACGTCGCCCATCTGATGGCCGGGTTCCTCATCTCCGCCGACTCGGACCTGCTGGCCTCGCCACACGCCGTTCGCACCATCCTGGACCCGGCCTGTGGAACGGCCGGCCTGCTGACCGAGGCGGCCTCGTTCATCACGTTGATGAACCCGGGGGCGGACATCATGCTGTACGGCCAGGAGATCAACCGGGAGGCATGGGCGATTTCCAGTGCCAGCATGATGATCAGCGGCCGCCTGGCCTCGACGATCGCCTTTGGGAACGTCCTCGCTGAAGATGGGCACCAAGGAATCGCCTTCGACTACCTCCTCGCCAATCCGCCGTTCGGCAGTGACTGGAAGAAGATCGAGTCCACAGTCCGGTGGGAGCACCAGCAGCTCAGCTTCGCGGGCCGTTTCGGGGCCGGTCTTCCCCGGATCAACGACAGCTCGCTGCTCTTCCTACAGCACATGCTGGCGAAGATGAAGCCAGTGAGCGCCTCGGGTGAGGGCGGCAGCCGGATCGCGGTCATCTTCAACGCCTCCCCGATGTACGCCGGCGCCGCGGGGTCCGGCGAATCAGAGATCCGGCGGTGGATCTTGGAGAACGACTGGCTTGAGGCCTTGGTCGCGTTGCCCGACCGGCTCTTCCACAACACTGGCATCAGCACCTACCTGTGGGTCCTCAGCAACCGCAAGCCGGTACAGCGCAGGCGTGAGGTGCTGCTACTGAACGCGCAGGATCAGTACCAGCGGATGCGCCGCTCCATCGGCTCGAAGCGCAACTACATCACCTCGGACCAGATTGCCGAGATCACCGGGCTCTACCTGGACACCCTGTCCGCCGACCCTGCCCAGCGGCCGGACGACCGGGTCCGCATCGTCTCCACCCACGAATTGATGTACCAGCGCGTCACGGTCGATCAACCGCTGCGGCTCCGGTACGAGCTGTCCGAGGAGGCCCTGACTCGCCTCGCCGAATCGCGTGCGATAAAGAAGACCGGTGATCCTGCCGTTCTGGTGGCCGCCCTGCGTCCGTTGATCGGCTCGACGTGGACGAGGTGCCAGGAAGCCATCACGGCACTGCGCCGGGAAGCCACCTCGGCTGGCGTGAGCTGGCCGCGGGGGCAGGTCTTCGAGGCGGCGGTCCGCAAGGCCGTAGGTGTGCGCGATGGCGCCGGGGAGCCGCAGCGGACGGGGGATGCTTACGAGCCGGATCCCGAGCTGCGTGTGTTGGTTAATCTGCCGCTTCATGTGGATCCGAGCGACCATCTCCGGACCGAAGTGCACCCGAGTGCTCCGGATGCCTGGATCGATGACAGCAGGACACGGGTGGGTTGCGAGATCCCACCTTCGCTCTTCTATCGACCGGAACTCGACGGCGAATTTGAACTGCTGCGCAACCTCGCCCGATTGGAGACCACTCGGGTCCACCTGCCGCAGAGAGGCGAGGATCAGGAGGAGGGCACCGATCGACCCAGGCATCTGCGCGCCCAAGACCTTCACGAGGCCGACTCTGCCGCTGACCTGCCCGATGCGCCAGAGGACGGTGGGCCATTTACCCTCTGCTCGGGCGGCATGCTCGTCGGGCGGCCGGGGAACTGGCGTCTGCTCCCGAATGGCTTCGGCGAAGCGGCCACCTCGCTGTTTGTACTCCAGCCGCTGCACGGCGGTGGCCAGGCGCTATGCGAGTGGTTGAACTCCCGCAAGGACAACGGTCAATACCCCAGCACTCGCGACCTGCTGGATACACACATCCCTCTCGACCTAGTGACCGACAACGAGGTGGAGAGCCTCCTGGAAACCGTACAAGAAGGTCGGCGCGCACTGCGGAATACGATGTCGGAAATCCTGCCCAACGTCTTCAGCAGTGGCGAGCGGGACGTCCTGGGGGTTCGGAACGAGATCCGGCTCGCCGCCCATGAGGCGGGCCTGATCGGTGAACTCGTGCGGCCCTTGGACGACCTCATCTCGCGCGCCGAGTGGAGCTTTCCGTACCACGCGGCCGCACTGTCCCGTCGGTACCGAATCAGCACGCACCCAGCGGAGCAGAAAGACGGACTGCTCAAGCTAGGAGAAGGTCTGGCCCGTGTGCTGGGCGTGCTGGCGCTCACCGAACTCGCCGAGTCGAGCGGATTCTCCCCGAACCTGCGCAAGCAGTTCCGGCCCCAGGCCGCCTTCGGTACTTGGCTCTGGTTCCTCGACCGGCTCGAGGCTGAGGGAATCACGCCTCGCATCCAACAGCTCGCCACCCTGCGCGACCGGGGCAACGCACGCGCCCTCCTGGGCCACATCAAGGACTTCAGGAACACCTCTCACCACGCGCATGGCGTCCGCGCCAGCCACCAACTGGCGGAAGACGTCGAACGGCTGGAACCACACATCGTGGGGGCAATCAGTGCGGTTAGATGGCTCTCCGGAACCCACTGGGATTGGGTGGAACGGTGCGAGTACCTCGACGACGGCCAGTATCGGATCGTCGGGTTTCGACTGAGAGGCAGCCATCCGAACTGGGAGCCGTTCGATCGGTCGAGCACTCGGCCGATGCGTCCCGACCGCATCTACGTGGACAGTGCTCCATACGGTGCTCCGGTCGACCTGTGGCCGTTTGCAGTCGTCAGTATGTGCGACAAATGCCACACAAGGGAGCTCTTCCTGCTCAACCAGGTCCGAGGCGACCAACTGACGCTCCGCAGCCTGGAGGAGCATTCGCTGGAGATCACATACAGCCAGCCCGAGTAGTGGCGGGGCGGGGCGAGGCTGCGTCTGATGCGGAAGTGAAGGGGAATAGTCACAGCGACGCGGCCTTACGGTCGAAGGCACGGGTCGATCTCCGTGCTGGTCGCCGCAGTCTTCCACAAATAGACCGCAGCGCCCGGGCGCCGCATTCGGCTTGCCGACGCCAACGCGGTTGCGGATCAACGCTATTGGTGACGGGACTGGCATGATCTATGGGGTGAGCGGGGAACATCTCAACACCGATGCCGAAATCGTGTCGATCGCCGAGGATCGGCTGCAGCGGGCCCCGTTCGTGCGCCGGATCGCTGAGCGCATCAGCAGGGCCGGCGCGGACCGCAGTGTCGTGTTCGGGTTGGCGGGGCCTTGGGGCAGCGGCAAGTCGTCGGTACTCAACATGATCAGCGAGGTGCTGTCCACCGAGCACGGCGACCAGTGGTCGGTGGTGTCGTTCACCCCATGGTCGGCGTCGAGCGTGGCGGAGTTGACCGAGGAGTTCTACGCCGCGGTCGCCTCGGCCATGCCCGACACCGAAGCCGGCCATCACGCCCGCAAGGCACTGAGGGCCGCCGTCCCGGTGGCGGTCGCGGTGGGCAAGGCAGGCGTGGCGGCATTGTTCGACAGGCACTTCGGTGACGGCGCGACCGCGAAGATCCTCACGGCGGGTAGCGACAAGCTCGCCGAGCAGGCCGGCCACCTGCCCGCGCCGGTCACCGACCCGTTTTCGCAGCGCTTCGAGGCGGCGTCACAGGCGATCTCGGCGGCGGGCCGGAACGTGCTGGTCGTCGTCGATGACGTGGACCGGCTGCACGCCGACGAGCTGCTGGCGGTGATGAAAGCGGTGCGGCTGCTGGGACGCTTCGACCGCGTGCACTACCTGCTGTCCTACGACGAGCAGACGGTGCTCGACGTCCTAGTCGATACCGATCTGGCCCGCCACAATCCGCGGCGCGCCAGCCGGTATCTGGAAAAGATCGTCCAGTATCCGTTTGTGCTGCCCCCGATCCAGCACCAGCATCTGAGCGCCGAACTGCAACGCGAGATCCGCGAGCTGGTGGACATTCACGACCTCGGCGCGGCGCGGCCCGGCATCGACACCGCGCAGGAGGCTGCGACGGTGTGCGAGATCCTGCTGGACACGTTGCCGACCGACACGGTCACTTTGCGTAGTCTCAAACGACTGTGCAGCCAGGTCGATGTGCTGCTGACACTGGTCGGATCGCGCGAGATCGACCTGCTCGACGCGTTCGTGCTGACCTACCTGCGGCTGGAACACCGCGCGTTGTATGCGATGCTGCCGCACTGGCGCAGCGAGCTGACCCGGTCCCCGCAGACTGCCGCACGGCTCGGCGGCGTGAGCTCGGACTGGTATCAGCGCATCGAGGACGTGACGGGCTTCGCTGTGGGGGACCGGGAAGCACGCACCATCTACCGGCTGTTGGCCACCGTCTTCCCCGCACTGCCGATAGGACCGGACACGGTGATGCCGCCACGCGCGCGGGCCACCTCGTTGCGCGCCCACAACGGTGGCTACTTCGACCGGTATTTCGCGTTCCGGGTCCCCGTCGACGACATCGAAGACCACCGGGCCCACTCGGCCTTGGCCGAGCTCGCCCGCACCGGCCGACTGCCGACGATGCTGACCGAGTGGCTGCCAGACGAGAACCGTCGCCGCCTGCTGCGAGACAAACTGCTGGCCAACCTCGACGCCATCGCTGGCGCGCCACCGGCCCAAGCTGCTCAGGCCGCGACGGCGTTGACCGAAGCGGTGCCGGTCGACCACGCCGACCTGTATTTCACCAGGTGGGGCACGGTGATCCATGCGCTGCTCGCCCACGCGATCACCGAACTCGGCCCCGCCGATGCCGCGGCGTTGATCGACGACTACCGCGCTCGATTCGGGCTGGCCACGACCCTCGATGTGCTCGCGGTCCCTACCGCAGTGTCGGGGGTACCAGTGGCCTCGGTCCTTGTGGCCACCACCGCGGTTCGCCGCGAAGTGTTCGAGCTATGCGTGCGAGATCTCACGACCGACATACCGAACGATGAGCAGGCACCGCACGCCAGTGTGCTCGGCGTCGCGCACTACCTCGACGACCAACTGTGGGGCGACCTGCGCACCCGGGTCGGCGAGCTGCAGAACTCCGGCGTCTGCGACATCCTCGACGTGGCAGCACGCTTCGTCAGCATCAGCACCCGCCTGGATCCCTCAGGCAACGGAGGCCACCGGCAGCGCTACCTCAGCCGGTTCGAATCCACGCTCTTCGGGCGGCTGATCGACTCCGACCAGTGGCGCACTCTGAATCTGCCCCAACCATCGAACATCGCAATCGACGACAACGATCTGTCGATGAGCAACCGGCGCGAATACGCTATCGGCGCGCTGCGCCAGCTACAGGTCACCGGTCAGTACACCGGTTACTGAATCGGACACCGCGGACGCGGCCCTGCCCTCGAAGGAATCCTGGTGCGGCCACGAGACCGGGTGCTGGCCATGTCGAGTAAGCATCGGCGACCGGACTTGATCAAGTCACCTCACACGGGAGAAGGGTCTGCGCAGGTGCCGGATCTGTCATGGTCCAGATGATTCCCGATGAGCTCACTCCGCGCTCACTTGAGAATCCACCAGACGCCGGCACCGGTTCCGAACGCGCCATAATGCCGCTTACGGGTCGGTTCGCGGCGGCCGGCACAGTCCAGCTGAAGATCAACGGGCCGAACCAATCTGGGGACAGTGGAGCATCCGCAACTAGCCGAATATCGTGCACTGCCCTGCCGCTGGCCCTAGAAGACTGCTGAAGATCTTGGGTGTTCTGGCCTCGAACCGGTGGGTTCGGGGCCATGCTTGTAGGTATGCAAGGCGATCGGGCCCAGGAGTTGGTCGGGCCGGACGTGTGGCGGATCTGCCGGGAGTTGATCCCGGTGGGGAGCGTGTTCGCGTTCCTGGCCGAGCACCGGGAGGTGTTGTTCCCGGCGGAGTTCTTCGCCGACATGTACCCCTCGCCCAATGGGCGGCCCTCGTTGCCGCCGCAGGTACTGGCCGCGGTGGTGGTGCTGCAGAGTTTGCAGGGTGTATCGGATTTCGAAGCGGTGCAACAACTTCGGTGTGATCTGCGATGGAAGGCCGCGTGCGGGTTGGGGTTGCACGACACCGGTTTCGATCCGTCGTTGTTGACCTATTTCCGGCGTCGGTTGGCCCGCTCGCCCGCCCCGCGCCGGATCTTCACCACGATCGGTGAGGTGGTGGCCGCGACCGGTGTGCTCGACGGTAAGACCCGGCGGGTGCTGGACTCCACCGTCCTGGACGACGCGGTGGCCACCCATGACACCGTCACCCAGATCGTGGCCGCGATCCGGCGGGTGATCCGCGAGGTACCCGACGCCGATGAGGTCGCCGCCGCCTGGTGCACCGCCCACGACTACACCGATCCGGGGAAACCGAAGATCGCCTGGAACGACGCGGCCGCCCGCGCGCAACTGGTCGATGCCCTGGTCACCGACGCGCTCAACCTGCTGGGCCGCCTGCCCGAACAGCCCCTGGACGCCCGTGCCGCGGACGCGGTGGGCCTGCTGGCGTTGGTCGCGGGCCAGGACGTGGAACCGGCCACGGGCTCGGACGGCCGTGACGGGCGCTGGCGCATCGCGCCGCGCACCATCCCCGACCGGATGGTGTCCACGGTGGATCCCGAGGCGCGCCACATCCACAAGAACCGCACCCGCCACCAGGACGGCTTCAAAGCCCACGTGGACTTCGAACCGGAAGTCGGGCTGTTCACCGCCGTAGCGGTGACCAGCGGCTACGGACCAGACAACTCCGAAGCCGCCGTCGCCGTGGATCTGCTGGCCGCCGAGAACCCCGGCGCCGTGGGAGGCCCGGAGCTGACCGTGCTCGGCGATTGCGCCTACGGCACCGGCGAGTTGCGCGCACACCTGACCGGCCAGGGCCACACCATGGTGATCAAGCCACCACCGCTGCGGCGAGCGGTCCCCGGCGGCTTCACCATCGATGACTTCGAGGTCGGTACCGACACCGTGACCTGCCCGGCCGGGCACACCACGAAACTGGGCCGCCCCCAAACGAACGGCAACCGCACCGCCCAGTTCAAACAGGTGTGCGCCAATTGCCCACTGCGGCAGCGCTGCACGACCGCCAAGACCGGACGGACCATCAACGTCCACCCCCACCACGAACTATTGACCGCCGCCCGCGTCCAGGCCGCCACCGACACCGCCTGGCAGGACGAATACCGCCGCTGGCAGCCACCGGTCGAACGCGCCATCGCCTGGCTCGTCACCCACGGCCACCGCCGCGTCCGCTACCGAGGCGTCATCGCCAACGACCTCGCCCTGCACCACCGCGCCGCCGCTCTCAACCTCCGCCGACTGATCAACCTCGGACTCACCGCCACCAACGGCAGCTGGCACCTCACCCCGGCCACCCCATAACGAACAGGAGGCCACCCGGCCCACCAGCCGAACAGCCTCCCGCACAAGATCTTCAGCAGTCTTCTAGTGTCCTGCGCCTGAAATTCGTTGAATATATTTAGCGAGTGATTCGAGGATCTCCTCCGCGGTTTTGCGCCAGACGAACGGTTTCGGGTCGGCGTTCCATTGCTCGATCCACGCGGTGATGTCTTTGTCCAGTGCCGCAACGCTTTTGTGGACGCCGCGGCGCAGGAGTCGGTCGGTGAGGAACCCGAACCAGCGCTCGACCTGGTTGAGCCATGAGGACCCGGTCGGGGTGAAATGCATATGAAAGCGAGGATGTGCGGCCAGCCAGGCGTTGATCGCCGGCGTTTTGTGTGTGGACAAGTTGTCGCAGACCAGGTGGACGTCGAGTTCGGTGGGTACGGCCTTGTCGATCGCGATGAGGAATTTCTTGAATTCCTGGGCGCGGCGGCGCTGGTATAGCTTGGAGATCACGACTCCGTCGGCGATGTCGAATGCCGCGAACAGGCTGGTCACGCCATGGCGGATGTAGTCGTGGGAGTATCGCTCGGGCATGCCTGGCATCATCGGCAGCACCGGCTGTGAGCGGTCCAGTGCCTGGATCCCCGACTTCTCGTCCACACACAGCACGACCGCTTTCTCCGGTGGATTGTGATACAGCCCGACCACATCGACGACCTTGTCCACGAACAACGGATCGGTCGAGAGTTTGAACCCATCGGCTACATGCGGTTTCAACTCGAACTTGCTCCAAATTCGCCCAATTGTCGAGGGCGACAAGCCACTTCGCTTGGCCATCGAGGTACGCGACCAATGCGTCGCAGCTACCGGTTTCTGCTCCAGGGTCATCGTGAGGACTTCTTCGACCTTGTCCAGCAGGATCGAGGGCCGGCGCCCCGGACGCGGCTCGTCAGACAATCCCTCCAGGCGTTTGCGCGCGAAACGGGTCCGCCACTTACCCACCGTCTGAGCGGTGATACCCAGCTCGGCCGCTACATCCTGGTTGGATTTGCCTGCCGCGCAACCCAATACGATCCGGCAGCGTTCCGCGAGTGCCTGCGACGACTTCGCTCGACGCGCCCACCTCAGCAACGTCTCACGCTCATCGCTGGTCAACACGATCTCGGCCACCGGCCGCCCGCCACGATCGCGATCACCCAACCCTGCCAAGCCCTCGGCGGCGAACTGTCCACGCCATCTCGCCGCCGACCCCACCGAGACACCGACAAGCCGCGCAACACCCGCATTCGACATACCCTCAACGCAAGCCAGCACGATCCGAGCCCGTTGCGCCTCACGCCGATCCGACGACCCCGCCCTACGCGCCAGTTCCACACGCTCAGCGTCGGACACAACGATCTCAACAGCGGAAGGCCCACGATGCGACACCAAAACAGGTTAACAACTTAACTGGCCTATTTCAGACGCGACACACTAGACGAGTAAGTCCGAAGTCCTGGTGATGCCAAGGCGTGGGAGGAGGGCTCCGAAGTCATTGTGTGACGAACGACTTGGAAGCCCTCCTGGCCGCACTGTACGTGAAAATCGACGACGAATTGGCCGGTTCGCGGTGGACGGGCCGCCCTCCGGTACTGACCGACTCGGAACTGGTGTGCCTGGCCGTGGCCCAGTCGTTGCTGGGATTCACCTCCGAGGCGCACTGGCTCCGCTACGCCCGCAAGCACCTGACCGGGCTTTTCCCGTATCTTCCCCAGCAGTCCGGCTACAACAAGCGGTTGCGCAACGCGGTCGGGCTGGTCAAGCGGGTGATCCGAATGTTGGCCCGCTCCAGCGACTTCTGGCTCGATGATTGCTGGATCGTGGACTCCACCCCGGTGCCGTGCGGTACGTCGCGGCCGACGGTGAAACGCTCCGATCTGGCTGGGTGGGCCGGGTACGGCTACTGCGCCTCGCATTCGCGGTTCTACTGGGGGCTGAAACTGTATCTGGTGTGCACCCCGAGCGGGATGCCGATCCTATGGGCCCTGGCCGACCCGAAAATTGGTGAACGCGAGGTACTTTCGGCGATGCTCGAAGTCGAGGCCGATGTCACGGCCGAACACGACGGCATCTTGTTGATCTGCGACAAGGGTTTCGCCGGTCGTGAATTCGAAACGCTGCTGGGCGAGTACGGAATCACCATGCTGCGACCCTCGCGCAAGAACGAGAAGGCCCGGTTCGGGGAGCCGCTGCTGAAGAAGGTGCGCCAGCTCATCGAATCGGTCAACGACACCCTCAAAGGCCAGCTCGACCTGGAAGATCATGGAGGCCGCTCGCTGCAAGGGGTGGCGATCCGCGTCGCGCAGCGGGTGCTGGCGATGGCCGCCGCGATCTGGCACAACCACGCCATCGGCGCACCGGTCACCCGGTCCTTGATTGCCTATGACCACTGACCAGGGTTCGGTCTTACTCGTCTAGGACTTTCGCATCTGCAGTTCGAGGCACTGCTGTGCGCCGCCCGCGACTCGGACAACCCCGCCGACTTCGCCCTGGTCGCGATGCTCGGTCTCCTCCGGCTGCGGATCAGCGAAACCTGTCGCTGCGACGTCACTGACCTCGGCGAGGAACACGGCCACCGGGTCCTGCACATTATCGGCAAGGGCTCGAAGATCGCACTGGTGCCGTTACCACCTGCGGTCGGCCGCGCGATCGACCGAGCCATCGACGGCCGGGTGCGCGGCCCTATCCTGCTGAACCAGCGCGGCCGGCGCATGGACCGCCACTGCGGCACCCGCCGCCTGCGCCGCCTATCCGAGGCGTCGATTGTGCGGCTCCCGCACATGCACCCACACATGCTGCGGCACACCTTCGTCACCACCATGCTCGATGCCGGGGTCGACTGCGTGATGTGCAGATCGCCGCCCGGCACGCCGATCCACGCACCACGATGCGCTACGACCGCGCCCGCACCAACCTCGACCGACACCCGAACTACATCCTCGCGGCCTACATGGCCTCAGCCACATGACATCTCAATGCCCGCACATGCCGATGACCGAGTCGCAGGGTTTACGAGCGATAGTTGAACTGGAGGTGCGGGGGAAGCTCACCGGCGGGATCTGCCCGATCCGCTAACCTCGGCAACCGTGCCGACGTCCTTTCCCCCGATCGATCCGTACGCCGACGGTCTGCTCGAGGTCGGCGACCGCAACCAGGTGTACTGGTGCACCAGCGGCAACCCTGCGGGCCGGGCAGCGCTGGTGGTGCATGGCGGGCCTGGCAGCGGGAGCAGCCCGCGTTCGCGGAAATCGTTCGATCCGAACGTCTTCCGGATCGTGCAGTTCGATCAGCGCGGTTGCGGACGCAGCATTCCGAGCGCCGCCGATCCGGACACCTACATGACGGTGAACACCACCGAGCACCTGATCGCCGATATGGAGCTGCTGCGCAGCCACCTGGGAATCGACCGCTGGTTGCTGTACGGCGGATCCTGGGGCTCGACGCTCATCCTCGCCTACGCCGAGCGGTACCCGGAGCGGGTCACCGGGATCGTGCTGGTCGGCGTCACCAGCACCCGCCGCCGCGAAATCGACTGGCTGTACCGGGGTGTCGCACGGCTGCTGCCTGCCGAGTGGGCGCGGTTCCGGTCCGCGCTGCCCAACGACGGCGACCTGGTCGAGGGCTACCGGCAGCTGCTGGAACACCCGGACCCGGTGGTGCGCCACAGCGCCGCGATCGAGTGGTGTCGCTGGGAGGACGCGGTCATCGCGCACGAATCCCTGGGCAGCCCAGGGCAGTACAGCGCCAAGCCGGACACCGCCATGCTCGCCTTCGTCCGGATCTGCACGCACTACTTCGCGCACGCGGCGTGGCTCGACGAAGGCGTACTGCTGCGCGAGGCCGGGCGGCTGGCCGGGATCCCCGGCGAACTGATCCACGGCCGCCTCGATCTCAGCGCCCCGCTCGAAACCGCGTGGGAACTCGCCAATGCCTGGCCCGACGCCCGCCTCCACGTTATCGACGACTCCGGCCACACCGGCAGCCCCGCCATGGGTGAGGCGGTCGCCCGCGCCGTCGCCCGCTTCGCGCAGCCCGATACCGATCAGATCAGCTAAACGGCGACAACTGGAGACAACCGGTATCCGCCGCGGTAGGCGTGCCTCAACCATTGAGGTATAGCGAACATCCGCTCATGCCGAGTTGAGGGCATCGCTGAGTGCCGTTGCGGACATCGGATCACTCTTGCGGGGTGAACGACCGACGAGGATCGCGGGCACGTGGTCGAGAACGCCGGATCGGCGAAAATCGTTCGGATTCCGCCGGGTAATGATGATGCAATGAGCCCATGACAAGTGCCGAGGAGTGGCTCCTGACGGTTGACCGCTTCGGAAAGGTGGGATCCCGCGCACGTGGGGCCGACCACACCTTGACCCGGCCCGGCAGGATCGGAGTGGGACCATCCCCGCGCACGCGGGGCCGACCGAGTTGATGTACTCAACCCACCTGCTGGTTTCGGACCATCCCCGCGCACGCGGGGCCGACGAATGACTGCTGCTGGATGCCGACGCATCCGAAGGACCATCCCCGCGCACGCGGGGCCGACCGCTCCCGCCGGAACCGCACGCCCCACGGCCCCGGACCATCCCCGCGCACGCGGGGCCGACCGCTCCCGCCGGAACCGCACGCCCCACGGCCCCGGACCATCCCCGCGCACGCGGGGCCGACCTGTGCGGTCTGCCGCCGTCGTTCGATGTGCCGGGACCATCCCCGCGCACGCGGGGCCGACTGGACGCGGGCGTAGCTGCCGCCGGTGGCTTCGGGACCATCCCCGCGCACGCGGGGCCGACCGCGAACACCGGATCTGTTGTCTCCGTACGGCAGGACCATCCCCGCGCACGCGGGGCCGACGGCGACCCGCTGTTGCGGTATCTGCCCACCGAGGGACCATCCCCGCGCACGCGGGGCCGACTTCCATCCCGGCTCATATAGCTCTGGTGGCATAGGACCATCCCCGCGCACGCGGGGCCGACTTGCGCATGCGGTGCGCGAGTACGCGCAGCAGTGGACCATCCCCGCGCACGCGGGGCCGACAGAAGATACTGAGTTCCGGTGTGCCAGAAGTGAGGACCATCCCCGCGCACGCGGGGCCGACGCCGGGTATCCCGGAGTGCTGACACTCCTCCCGGGACCATCCCCGCGCACGCGGGGCCGACGTGCACGTACTCGCCGATGACGGCGGCCTGCAGGGGACCATCCCCGCGCACGCGGGGCCGACGTTCTTGTGGAAGCCGTTGAACCGCACAGGCGAGGACCATCCCCGCGCACGCGGGGCCGACCGCTGGGGATCCAAACCGGGCCGCATGGACCCGGGACCATCCCCGCGCACGCGGGGCCGACCGTGACATTCGAATCCTGTTGGGGGAGCAGGCGGGACCATCCCCGCGCACGCGGGGCCGACCATGAGCCGCTGGATGCGATGGTGCGCGACTGGGGACCATCCCCGCGCACGCGGGGCCGACACTTGTTGACCTGCACTAATTCTGGACAGAGTACCTGTTTTCATTCGGTCGGATCGAACTGGTTGTATCCCGAGGGCGGGGTCATTCCCGCGCTGTTGGTCAAGGAAATTCGCGACATCAGTGAGAATCTCGTGAACGAGTCATCTTTTGTGGTCGGGTTCGATCTTCGGAAGGTAGGTGGCTTCCGCGGGTGGTAGGCCATCCCGCGTGCGCTCGGCCGACGTATTGGCCCGAGATCGCCTGTGCGCAAACGAGGACCATACCCGCATGCGCGGGGCCGACGTGATGCCCGCCGGCCCGCCGCGCTTGGTGGACGGACCATCCCCGCGCACGCGGGGCCGACCCCTCCGGAAGGTCACCCATTGCGCCCCTCCAGGGAGCATCCCCGCTTGCGCGGGGCCGACGGCACCGCCGGCGGCGGTGGCGGCAACACGTCGGGAGCATCCCCGCGTGCGCGGGGCCGACCCGATACTTCAGGCATAGGGAATTCCATAGGGAAGGAGCATCCCCGCGTGCGCGGGGCCGACTGACCGGAGCCGCGAATACGGTGCGCCGGAAAGGGAGCATCCCCGCGTGCGCGGGGCCGACGTCGTCAATCCTGTTGGCGCGCACCGCCGCCGCGGAGCATCCCCGCGTGCGCGGGGCCGACGCCGATGAGATCTGCGGTGAGCTGGAGCGTGAGGGAGCATCCCCGCGTGCGCGGGGCCGACACCGCCCGCGCCCGCCGACCGGTGCGTGAATGGGGAGCATCCCCGCGTGCGCGGGGCCGACCGATGGGGATTGACGCCGCGTGCGGCTGGTGGGGGAGCATCCCCGCGTGCGCGGGGCCGACGTCGCGGTCGGGTCGTAAACGACCGGGGAGAACGGAGCATCCCCGCGTGCGCGGGGCCGACTTCCATTTCCTGTGGGGGATCACGCTGGAAGAGGGAGCATCCCCGCGTGCGCGGGGCCGACCCGCCAGTGGGTGATGCGGTGCGACCAAAAGGGGGAGCATCCCCGCGTGCGCGGGGCCGACGTGGCGTGGGCGGTGCGTCCTGTGTGGCGCGCAGGAGCATCCCCGCGTGCGCGGGGCCGACCAACCGGGTGCTCGGGATGCTCGGATGATCACCGGAGCATCCCCGCGTGCGCGGGGCCGACACTTGTTGACCTGCAACAATTCTGGACAGACTATCCGTTTTCATTCAGTACATTCGAGGTAGCTCTGATCATGGTTGCATTACCTGTCGGTGGGGGTGCCTATTCTCGCGGTTGTGTCGCTCGAACGAAGCTGGCAGTCGGACAGTAGGGGGTTTGCTGTGGAGGAGGAGCGCTGGTTGGGGGCGCTTTGGGGGAAGTCGGCGGCGCTGGCCGGCGGACGGACCAATCTGCTGTTGTCGCATTTGTTCGATACCGCAGCGGTGGGCGAGCTGATCTGGGATCACTATCTGGCGGAGTCAGTGCGCGACATGCTGTCCGAGGTCGCTGGGGACGCGGAGCGGGGGCGACGATTTTTCGCCTGGCTGTGCGGAATTCATGACTGGGGGAAGGCGACTCCGGCGTTTCAGCACATCGACCCGGCAGGCGCAGCAGCGGTGCAGGCAGCAGGGCTGAGCTGGGACCGGTTTGCGGTGACGGCGAATCGCTGGCGGCACGATAAGGCGGGGGCAGTGTTGGCGCTGGATCTTCTTGCCGAGGCTGGTTGGCCCCCGGAGCATCTCGACTGGGTGTGGCCGCTGATTGCCGGTCACCATGGGAAGTTTCCGGCGTTGGGGGAGCTGAACGCGCCGCGGAATGTTCGAGGAAAGCTGCGTGGGAACACTGCGAATTGGCGGCGGGCACAACGGATTGTGGTGGAGCGGTTTACCGCGGCTCTCGGGTTCTCGAACCTTGCCGAGGTAGTTCCGCACCAGGCTCCCAAGCGGGCTGTGCAGTTGCAGCTGAGCGGGTTCATCGTGATGGCGGACTGGATTGCCAGCGATGAGCAACATTTCGTCGGCATCGACGCACTCGATCAGGTGACCATGGCTGGTGCGCGTGAGCGAGCCCGGTCGGCATGGGATCGGCTCGAATTGCGCTGCGGCTGGGGCCGTTTGCCCACTCCTTCGGCGAATGCCTTCATTGAGAGATTTGGTGAGGAGCCCCGGAACTCGCAACTGCTGGTGATGCGTGTCGCCGCCAGAATGGCTGGGGCAGGTCTGCTGGTCGTCGAGGCGCCGATGGGCGAGGGAAAAACCAAGGCGGCGCTGCTAGCCACCGAAATCCTGGCGGCTCGATTTGGCCTCGATGGCGTTTTCGTGGGTATGCCGACGCAGGCGACGAGTGACCCGATGTTCACGAATGTGCGGCGCTGGCTGGGCAATTTGCGTCCCGAGCTCGCCGACCAGGTTGCGTTGTTACACGGCAAACGGCGGTTCAACAAGGAGTGGCAGCGGCTGTTGGAAGGCCAGGACGATCCTGATGTCAGCTACGGCAGCGTTGATGAAGACGAATTCGGGCTAGACGACCCATACCGTTCGGACTGCGAGGAATGCGGAGAGTCGACCCGCCCGCAGCGCACCGCGCCAGCTGAATGGTTCCTCGGCAGCAAGCGGGGACTGTTGGCTCCCTTTGTAGTTGGCACAATCGATCAGCTGCTCTTCGCCGCGACGCGTACCAAGCATGTGATGCTGCGGATGGCGGGCCTGGCGGGGAAAGTTGTCGTTCTGGACGAGGTACATGCGGCTGATGTCTACATGTCGCAGTTTCTGAAGGAGGGGCTGCGTTGGTTGGGGCAGGCTGGGGTGCCGGTGGTGCTGTTGTCGGCGACGCTTCCACCTCAACAGCGACGGGACCTGGTCGCCGCCTACTTGGCCGGCGCTGGGTCCGCGGAGACGGTCGACGTATCCGATCTACCTGAACCAAGCGGGTATCCCAGTGTTACTGCGGTCTGGGCAGATGACCAAGGGCTGTCGCAATACATCGTCGAAGACGCCGAACCCTGGCGTACCAAGGACCTGCCGCTCAAAGTTGAGGTCCTGCCTGAACCAGCTCTAAAACATGGGGAGCGGAACGCTTCTGGTGGCGACGAGGCAGTGTCCGCGCTACTTGCGGAACGGTTGGCCGATGGCGGCTGCGCGTTGGTTATCCGAAATACGGTGCTGCGCGCCCAGGGAACCTATGAGGCGTTGAAGTGGCACTTCGGGGATGATGTTCGTTTGCTCCATGGCCGAATGCACGTGCAGCATCGCGCCGACCGCACGGAAGATTGTCTGGAGTTGCTGGGTCCGCCCGGTCCGAGCCGGTCTCGCCCTGCTCGGCTGATCCTGGTAGCCACCCAGATCGTCGAGCAGTCTTTTGACGCTGACGTGGATCTGTTGGTCACGGATCTCGCACCTATGGATCTACTGCTTCAACGCATCGGCAGGATGCACCGGCACACCGGTTTTCCACGCCCGCAACAACTTCAGGACCCGACAGTGGTCGTCACCGGATTCGCGCCGCGCGTCGATTCGCCGCCCTGGATCGAGCCGGGGAGCGAGAAGATTTACGGCCGCTATCCGCTGCTGCGCAGTGCGGCACTGATTTTCGAAGCCGAGAGCGGCAGATGGTCCATTCCCTCGCAGGTGCCGTCGCTGGTCGCTGGGGCTTACGACCCTCAGGTTCTGGTTCCGATCGGGTGGCGGCGCGATGCTGCGGAGTCATACGGTGCTTGGCGGGACGAGCAGCAGTTGCGCAGCGCGAACGCTGCTCGCTTCTTGCTCACTCGCCTGGGTGAGCACGGTCGACCCACCCTTGCGGGCCTGCACCGCCACGGAACACAGGGCGATCGCGGGGACGAGCAGATGCAGATGATCGTTCGTGACGGTGAACCCACCCTGGAAGTCGTACTGGTTCGCCATGACGGCCGGGGCTACCGCACAATGACTGGCCGCTGGCTGGGACCACACGGTGAGGCGTCGCCGGATTTGATCGACGAGGTACTTGGCGGGACCGTGCGGTTGCCCGCCAAGCTCACTCCGGCAGCTGAGCGCGAGTTATTGCCGTTGGACGGGTGGCGTGATCATCCGTGGTTGCGCTACAGCCGCGCGCTGGTGCTCGACGATTCGAGTGTGGGAGTGATTGGCACACAACGGGTTCGGTACGACGAATGGCAAGGATTGATCGTCGGGTGAGGCCGGGACCACGGGTGTCCCGACCTTGATCCCCGCATTAGGCGGGGCCGACGTGATGCCCATCGTGATGCTCATGCGAACCAACGGGCCATCCCCGTGGACCGTCCCAGATCGGGGCGGCCGTTCTCGGGGCCGTTCTTCGTCAGTTTCGCAGCCGCGACCGCCGCGACTTCGATACGCTCAACGAATCAGTCACGAAGTACTATACGTACCAAATTGGGGGAACCAATGTTCGCGGGTGATCTGATTGATGACCTGGCGTGGCTTCCTGGTCAGTTTCACGGCGGAGAGCTCGCTGGGCTCGGCATTCGCGAAGCCCTTTTGCGTAGTCATGAGGTGCTCGGACTGGCTGTCGAGGTGCCCACTATGTTTCCGGCAATCCTGCGGCACACATTGCTGCCGGTGGTGGTGGCAGCCCTGGGTTCGCCCGCGACTCGTGAGGAATGGGCGCAGCGGTTTCGGCGCGGGCAGTTCGACACGAACGAACGAGACCGGCTCAACGCCTATCTAGACGAATACCGAGGCCGGTTCGACCTGTTCGGCGTCCTCCGCCCGTTCGCGCAAGTTGCCGGCTTGTGCACGGCTAAGGATGAAACAAAGGGGTCGGCACTGCTGGTGACGACCGCGGCTTCGGGCAATAACGTGCCGATATTCGCCGGGCGCACCGAGGGAGATCCGCTGCCCCTGACGCCGCCGCAGTCCGCGCGCTGGTTGGTGCACGCCCAGTGCTGGGATACCGCAGCGATCAAAACCGGAGTGGTCGGAGATTCAAAGGCCAAGAGCGGCAAGACTGTCGGGAATCCGGTGTCGCCGCTGGGGCAGTTGGGTGTGCTGATGCCGATCGGTCGCACCCTGTATGAGACGTTGCTCCTGAATATCCCAATCGGTGCACAGGACCGCCTGGGCACCCCGCAATGGTTACAGGATCCGGCCACTTCAGAGTGGCGCGTACGTGCACCCGATGGGCTGTTGGACTTGTGGACCTGGCAGTCACGTCGAATCCGGCTGTTCCCCGAATCGTCCGGTGACAGCGTGGTTGTCACGCGGGTGATCGTCGCGGCAGGAGATCGCCTCAGCGGTGGTGCGCCCGGGTGGGAGCCGCACACCGCGTGGCGATTCGACAAACCGGTCAAGGGGTCGAAGGTGGAGCCTCCCCTGCGCCCGCTTCGGCACACTCCGGGCAAGGCGATCTGGCGTGGAATGCACGCTCTGTTGGCGCTGGAGGCGACCAGTAGTGCCACGTTCCAGACCAGTGACTTGGTCAATCAACTCGCCGAACTCGAATCCGAAGGGGCATTCGAAAACAGCTATCCGCTGCGGGTAGAGACCTTCGGCATGGTGTACGGCACTCAGTCCGCCGTGGTCGAGGATCTTCTCCACGATGCAATGCCACTGCCGGTGGCAGCGTTGCGTGCCAACGAGAGCGCCTACGCGCTTGTCTTGGAGGCGACCGAGCAGGCCGAGAAGCTGGCTGCAGCACTCAATAACCTATCGGCCGACCTGCGACGAGCGATCGGTGCAGAGCCAATCCCCTGGGATAAGGGGCAACGTCCCGGTGAGCAGTTGTTGTACGCGCTGGACCCCCTGGTGCGTCGGCTACTGGCTGGTCTTGCGGTCGCCGCCGATGACCCCGAGCTCCTCGACCGCGGGCAGCTGGCCTGGGAACAGCTCGCTCATCGGGCCGTGTGGCAGAGCGCGGACCCGCTGTTCGCGGTGCCCGCGACGGCTTTCTTGGGTCGGACGGTGACGGTGGGGAAGAAGGACCGTCACTACCGACTTGGCCTGGCCGCGAATGACTTTCGCTACCAGATCGACACAATCCTGCCGCGGGCGGCTGCTGCCCGTTCATCGAAAACGCGAGGAGCGTGAGCTGATGCCGCAGCGCTACTGGAACCGATTCATCGACAACGACACCGGCGAGTGGAAGGACCCCAAGAAGCTCCCGCCAGGCGAAGACCTCGCAGCACTTCGCGCCGGTCTCGGGCGGGACGTACTCACGGTTCCCAAAATGTGGCCGTTCTACACCAGCCCGGTCGACGACGAGTTGGCTCGCATCGGGGAGGCGAGTGCGCGCCAGCGTGCCGAGCACGCCGCCCTTGCTCTCTATGGGCTACATCAGCAGTCGCAGCGAATTCCTATGCATCGCAAGAATATTGGCTTGGGCACTGCGCTTCTGGCGCTACGGCGGCACGACAATGCCAGCACACAGGCGGTCGACCGCAGAGTCGCTGCGCTCGCGACTGCGACCAGCGTGCCCGCGCTGCTCATGCGGATGCGCGGGCTCGTCGGTCAGCTACGTGATATCCGCCAGCCGCTGGACTATGACCGACTGCTCACCGACCTGGCGGTATGGCCGTGGCCCGACGGTCGTCAGCGAGTTCGTCGCTCCTGGGCGCAGGGATACCAGCTATGGGAACAACCGTCGACCTCCGATGCCCCCTGAAAACTCAATTCCAACTCTGGAGCTTGCTATGACCGAACAGACGAAGCATCTGTACATCGATGTGCACATTCTGCAGACCGTCCCGCCGGCCAACCTCAACCGCGATGATCAGGGAAACCCCAAGGAGGCCACCTACGGTGGGGTCCGTCGTTCGCGGGTTTCCTCCCAAGCGTGGAAACGGGCCACCCGCATGGCATTCGCCGATCGTCTTCCCGAACAGGATCTGGGCACCCGCACTCGGCGGATCGCAGCGGAACTGGTGAAGCGGTTGACGAAGCGCTCAGCGCTCGATGACGAGCAGTCGACCCGAATCATCGATGCACTGATGAAGAACTCGGGGATCTCGACCGGCAAAAAGGCTGGCGATACCGCCTATCTGATGTTCGTCGGTACGGGACAACTCGACAGTATCGCCGGGCTGGTCGCCGATCGCGCCGTGGAGCTCGCCGCTCTCGACGATGAGAAATTGACTGAAGCGGTGAAGAGCGTGCCGTTCCGTGAGGAGCTCAGCAGCGGCCATCCGGTCGACGTGGCGCTGTTCGGTCGTATGGTCGCCGACATCCCCGCCCTCAATGTCGATGCCGCAGTTCAGGTTGCGCACGCACTGTCCACCCATGCTACGGAGTTGGAATTCGACTACTTCACCGCTGTCGACGACGAGAACGAGAAGGATGAAACCGGTGCTGGAATGATCGGCACGATCGGGTTCAACTCCGCCACCCTGTACCGGTACGCCACCCTCGGATTGCATCAATTGCAGACGAATCTCGGGGAGATCGACGCGGTCCTCGAGGCGGTAGACCTGTTTGTGGAAAGTTTCGCTCGATCCATGCCCACCGGATACGGCAACTCCTTCGCCCATCGCACACTGCCCTCCCTGGTAGCTGTTGTACTTCGCGACGATCAACCGGTGAATCTGGTGTCCGCCTTTGAAAGGCCGGTCTTCACAGTCCGTGACGGTATCGCCGAAATGTCGGCGCGGCGATTGGCCGACGAGTACAGCCGCAGCATCGCCCAGTGGGGTGACAAACCGCTGCACACTGCCCTTACTCACGGTTTCGTGAACGACTCGCTCGCGACAGCGGAGCTGGAAGGCGCATTCGGTAAGGCTGTGACCTTCCCGGAATTGCGGGAGAATTTGCAGAATCAGTTGCGAGAGAAGCTGAATCGATGACGCCTATCCCAGCGCAGGTTCCGAATCGCGGTGACGTGCTGAGCGCTGGTGGTTCGCTAACGGTCCCGCAGCCGCAGGATCTCGGTCTGCCACTTGATGATCCGGTTGCATCCTCTCGGCAGGATGTCGATGTCGCAGTGCTGCTGTTGCGCTTGGCCGCACCGATGCAGTCATGGGGTGCGGCCAGCAGCTTCAATCGCCGCGATACCCGGCCCGAACCTACCAAGTCCGGGATCGTGGGCCTGCTCGCCGCAGCGCTCGGCTGGCCCCGCGACGCTGATCTGACCGAGCTGACACAACTGCGATTGGGAGTTCGGGTGGATCAGCCCGGCAGTCTGCTGCGCGATTATCACACTCTCAGCGATTACCGCGGGGTGCCGCTTCGTCAGGCGGGGGTAAACGCCAAGGGAATTCAGAAGTTCACCTCACCGGCGAAACACACTCATCAAACCTGGCGCTACTATCTGCAAGACGCGGCATTCCTTGCTGGAGTAGCAGGCCCTCGGACAACATTGCAGGCTCTGGCAGTCGCCTTATCCCGGCCGGCGTTCCCACTGGCATTGGGGCGGCGCAGCTGCCCGCCCACACAACCGGTGAACTTAGGGCTTCGTGGTGGCAACCTGCTGCAAGCGCTCGAATCAGAACCTTGGCAAGCCTCCGAATCCGCAAGCGAGGCATTCGTACGGCGTCGCGGCCACCGGCCCGCCACCATCGATCTTCCCCTCACGATCGACGACGACAACGGCAACGAAGTGCGCCACGACGTTCCGGTTTCCTTCGATCCCCGAGACCGTCGTTTTATTGAGCGTCGTGTACGCCACGTCTCTGTGCGGGTGCCGAGCCGCATCACTAACCCCGATCCAGAGACCACCGGCACCGACCATGACCCGTTCGCCCTGCTGGGCTGGTGAGGACCCATGACGTATCTTTCCCGAATTCGCATCAACCCGCTGCGCCGTGACAGCCGCGATCTGTTGGCCAACCCCCGCGCAATGCGTAGCACTGTCCTACACGGGGTGCCTGATCATCCGCTAGATGAACGAGTCCTGTGGAGGCTGGACTCCGACAACCCCTACCGGCCAATGCTATTCGTACTCACCCGCAGCAAACCAGACTGGACGCACCTGGTCGAAACCGCAGGCTGGCCGGACGCGGACGGCGAACACGCTGTCGTCGCGGACTACACCCCGCTGCTGTCGCGCTTGTCCGTTGGTGACCGCTACGCGTTCCGCCTAACCGCCAGCCCCGTCCAAAACACTTCCACTCCGACCAAACCCACTGCAGCACAATCAGAACGCCGCGCCCGCGGGGACCGTCGCTCCTTTCGTATCGGCCACCGCACCGCCGCCGCCCAGTTGGGCTGGTTTCTTGAGCGAACCCAACGTTGGGGCTTCCAGATCCCCGATGCCAGAATGGATACGCCTGCTGCTGGGCTACAACAACATGAGGACGCCGTGCAGGTGCCTGGAAGCGAAGTGCGCGTTATCGCTCGCAACCGTCACTCCTTCGGCAAAGGCGATACCGAGGCGAGAGCCCGAGATGACAAGTCGGTCGTCGTGCACACCGCCACTTTCGAAGGCCAACTCGAGGTCACCGAGGTAGAGCTGTTCACCCAGCATCTACTACAGGGTATCGGCCCCTCCAAAGCTTACGGGTGCGGCCTCCTCACGCTCGCGCCACTCGAAAGTCATTGACGTGCCAGATATTTGGTGGAAGGCGCATCCGCACGATCTGCACCGCCTCGACGACCGAGTCTCCAGCGTGTACGTGGAGCGCTCCCACATCGACCGCGACGAGAACGCGGTCGTAGTGATCAACAAGCGGGAAACCGTACGCATCCCTGCCGCTATGGTCGCGGTTCTGCTGCTGGGTCCCGGAACTCGGATAACGCACGGCGCAGTCGGCTTGCTTGGTGACTCGGGAACTGCCATCTGCTGGGTCGGGCAGCAAGGAGTGCGCATGTATGCGTCCGGACTCGGCCCATCCCGCGGCGCGGGACTACTGATTCGGCAGGCACAGCTGGTCACCCGGCCCAAGGAGCGGCTGCGGGTGGCTCGCGCCATGTACGGCATGCGGTTCCCGGGCGAGGACGTCTCGGACATGACAATGCAGCAACTGCGCGGCCGGGAAGGCGCACGGGTACGCAAGATCTACCGTGCGCACTCCGAACGCTCCGGGGTCCCTTGGCAGGGCCGCAACTACGTTGCCGGTGATGCCCACGCCGCTGGTGACGACCTCAATCGCCTACTGTCAGCAGCCAATGCCGCTCTCTACGGCATCTGTCACGCTGTGATCGTCGGCCTGGGCGCCAGTCCCGGACTTGGCTTCGTACACACCGGGTCGGCGGTCTCGTTTGTCCTCGACATCGCCGACTTATACAAGGCCGAGTACACGATTCCGCTCGCCTTCGATCTGGCAGGCAAAGGACTCACCCAAGAGCGTGACGCCCGATTGGGATTACGCGATCTGATCACCGAAAACCGTTTGCTCGCACGCATTGTCGACGATGTGAAGGATTTACTAGGTCCAGAGGAGTCCTTCGACGCAGATCTCAATGTGCTCTGGGACGAGCAGCTCGGGATGGTTGCCGGCGGCACGAACTGGGCAGCTGCCGACGCAGATCTCGTACAACCAGACTTCGGCAGCAAGCACATCTCCATCGTCGGACCCGAGCTCGATAACCCGGAAGAATGACAACCATGACCGTTGTCGTCCTCATCGCTGCGCCGGTTGGACTCCGTGGCCACCTCACCCGCTGGATGGTCGAAGTCAATGCCGGAGTCTTCGTGGGCAACCCCAGCCGTCGAATCCGAGACCGCCTGTGGACTTTGCTCGCCGATCGCATCGGCGACGGCCAAGCCGTTCTGGTCGAACCAGCCGACAATGAGCAGGGCTGGACGGTCCGTACTGCTGGTCGCGACCGTTGGCGCCCTGTTGATTTCGACGGCCTAATTCTGTCCGCCCGCCGCCGAAACCAACCGAATGAAAATGAGCGTTCCGCGCGATAAAATCCCAGGTCAGCAAGTGTCGGCCCCGCGCGCGCGGGGATGGTCCCGGATTCGATCGCACCGCCGAATGCACCTTCGTGTCGGCCCCGCGCGCGCGGGGATGGTCCTCCGTCAAGGCCGCAGGCGATTTCCAAGCCTCGGTCGGCCCCGCGCGCGCGGGGATGGTCCCGTTCGGCGCCCAGTGGGAGTTCGACCGCCGGAGTCGGCCCCGCGCGCGCGGGGATGGTCCGTCCAAGCTCGCCACTGAAGACGCCGAGAAGATGTCGGCCCCGC
>NZ_WJIC01000051.1 GCF_009649815.1 Nocardia sp. SYP-A9097 | reverse complement strand
AAACCTATGGTCATTTGGATTACCTCGACGAGCCCGCGCGTGATTCGCTGTTCGCCGCGCATGTGGACATGTTGGCCCGTATGACCGGCCTCGACACACCTTTGGAAAAACCATGAAACAGACAATCAGAGTGGCCGCTGGGAACTCCTCACTTAAGCTTGAAATTTAACCCCCGCTGGGTATTTGCACTGTTCGGCGGGGTTTGGTGCCCTTCTTGTGGTGGGCCGGGCGGGTATAGGCGTGGCCGGTGGCCAGGACCAATCCCACGTCATAGCGAGCGGCATGGTGCCGGTTCTTCACCCCGGGCGGACGTCCGGGGCCAGGCCGGGAGGGTTTCGGTGCACTGGCCGGAGACCCCGCCTTCGTGCGAATGTGACGAAACCCCCGCCTGACCCGGGCTGGTGTAAGGCGTTGTGGTGCAACGGGTTTCTCCCACGGCAGCCGCAGGTCCGCGGCCAGGGGCCGCGACAGCCGTAGCTGCGTATACGCGGTGATGATCGGCCAGGTCCAACGGTCAGCCGAGTTGGGGTCACGCAACTGCGGACAGGTCCAGCCCAGTGTCTGCTTCCACATCCGGAAGGTGTGCTCGATATCGAAGCGCCGCAGAAACATTCGCCAGCACCGATCGATATCTTCGGGGGTGGCGTCGGTGCCGGACCACCACAGCCAGACGGGTTTGTTCACTCCGCCGCTGGGTAGTTGCTCGACTGTCAGCCGGATCACGGTGCCTTCGAGGATCGGCATCGGCCCGACCCAGTCCGCCCACGCGGTCCGGCGTTGCAACCGCGGATGCAGTCGATTCCACGCCAGCGCGGTCGCCGTGCCGTAAAGCCTTGTGTCAGTGCGGGTTGCGACATCTTCGCTGCCCCAGGTGGCCGGGTCTTTGAAGATGAACTCCCCGCCATGACGAGCGGGCCGACCACCTTGGGGTGGATGCTGATATTTCGGAGCCGGGCGGCGAAACACTCGATCCGAACGCAGGCGCACCATGATCTGCAGCGGCAGATCCGACAGCAGGTAGGCAAGACGCGGACCCTCGTAACCGGCATCGAGCACGAACAACATGTCCGGGTCGTTATTCCGCCACTGTCCCGCGGCGATGAGCCGTTCGGTGAGGTCACGGATCTGGGAGGCGGTCACCGTAAGAATGTCCGCGCCAGGGCGGAGTCGTTGCGCGTCCAGCGGAGCGGTCCACGAACTCCGGCCGGTCTCGAGCGCGGCGATGATCGAGTACGGCCAGCCCGGGATCATCCGATGCTCGTCCTTGCCGCGCCCGTAGGTGTGGCAGAACGACGATCCGGGCACGTCGCGCCGTCCGGACGCAACCACGGCGACACATCGACTGCCATCACCAGGCGTCCGTCGGCCGCCCTCGGCAACCGCACGCCGGCCAAAACAGTTCTCAGACGGTCGATCTCGACACGGCCACTGTTCACCGCGTCATACAGCGCCCCGTGCCCGCGTCGGTGCTCCGGAGCCAGGGACAACCCGACCAGCGACCGCACCGGACCGTCGGCGCACAGCAGCGCCTCGCACAGCTCGAACAACGCATCCGCCCGCCTGGTCAGGCAGTCGTAGAAGTCTTGACGGAACGCCGCCAAGTCCCCGAGCACGCCGTCGCACCCGCCGTCGGTCATACTTATCACCGCAGCCCTTGTGTGAAATTGCTTGTGTCGCAACAGCAATCATCAGACAAGGGCTGCTTGCATGATCAACCGGGGTCACACCACCGGTCGTGAAGGTTAAATTTCAAGTTAAGTGCCCGTTATCTAACTGCTCATTTCCGTGTGTATCGCGGTGACTTCTCCGCCGTGCCACCAGCGGGTGAACGCGTCGTAGACGGTGTGCCTGACAGTTACGTGGAATCTGGCCATGCGCACATCCACCGACGGTTCCGACCACGAACTAGTGTCCTGCGTCTGAAATCCGTTGAAGATATTTAGCGAGTGATTCGAGGATCTCCTCGGCGGTTTTGCGCCAGACGAATGGTTTCGGGTCGGCGTTCGGGACTGCCCCGAGTTCGGTTGACTCGCGGGTGTGGTGGTTCAGGCCGCGAGTGCGGGCTGGTCCGCGCGGGTCGCCCAGCGTTGCCGGTCCAGGACATTCTTCTGCAGCAACGCGAAGAACGACTCCATCGCCGCATTGTCACCACACGCCCCGACCCTGCCCATCGAACCTCGTAAACCGTTGACCGACAACGCATTCACAAACTTTCTCGACCGGAACTGCTCAGGTTCAACCGGTGGACGCAACACCCGAGGTCATGGAGGGTGTTATGGGAAGGCCATCGGACTGGATGCGGGAGGTCACCGGACGAGCTCCGATGCGGTCGCCGGGGGCTCCCGGGCACCCGCGCTCGGTGGAGCGGCTCTTCTGGGACAGGATCGCGGAGGGCATGCTTCCAACGGAAGCCGGTGTCGCGGTGGGGGTATCGCCAGTCGCGGGCTCTCGCTGGTTCCGGGAAGCTGGCGGGATGTCACCGTACTCCTGGAGCCGGCCCGGCGGCCGCTACCTGTCGTTCACCGAGCGCGAGGAGATCGCGCTACTCGAGGCGCAGGACAAGGGAGTACGGCAGATCGCGCAGGCGCTGGGACGCAGCCCGTCGACCATCTCGCGGGAGTTGCGGCGAAACGCCGCGACCCGCGGAGGGAAGCTCGATTACCGCGCCTCGGTTGCCCAGTGGAAGGCCGAGCTGTTCGCCAGACGCCCGAAGAAGTCGAAACTCCTTGAGAATCAACAGCTTCGGAAGTATGTCCAACATCGACTGTCGGGGCGGATCGCCGACGCGAACGGCAGGATCGCCGCCGGCCCGGCGACAGGAACATGGACCGGCCGCAACAAGCCGCACCGCTCGGACCGGCAATGGGCGCAGGCGTGGAGCCCGGAGCAGATCTCGCAGCGTCTGCGGATCGACTTCCCCGACGACACGTCCATGCGGATCAGTCATGAAGCGATCTATCAGGCTCTTTACATCGAGGGACGCGGCGCGCTCGATCGTGAACTGATCTTGAATCTGCGGACCGGGCGGGCGCTGCGGATGCCCCGTGCCCGTTCCAAGCGCGTGGCATGGGCTCACGTCACGCCTGACGTGCTGATCAGCAAGCGGCCCGCAGAAGCCGAGGATCGCGCGAATCCGGGCCATTTGGAGGGTGACCTCATCATCGGCACCGACCGCTCCGCGATCGGCACCATCGTCGATCGATCCACTCGATTCACCGTCCTTGTCCACCTGCCACGCGAGCACGGATGGGGGAGGTCCGCGCCGGTCAAGAACGGCACCGCGCTCAGTGGCTATGGGGCGGAATCGATGAACAGGGCGCTCTCGGCGGCGTTGAAAAAGATCCCCGAGCCAATGCTGAAGTCGCTGACCTGGGACCGGGGAAAGGAGTTGTCGGCCCACGCGGCGCTGACAACGAAGACCGGCGTCCCGGTGTTCTTCGCCGATCCGCACAGTCCTTGGCAGCGCGGAACCAACGAGAACACGAATGGTCTTCTGCGACAGTACTTCCCGAAAGGCACTGACCTATCACGCTGGACCGCAAAGGATCTCGCAGCAGTCGCGCATACTCTCAACACGCGACCGCGGAAGACGCTCGGATGGCGCACTCCGGTCGAAGCGATGGAACATCACCTACAATCGCTCCAGCAGAGAAATGTTGCGACGACCAGTTGAATCCGCCCTGACTGCCCGCATCGGAATGATGAATCGTGTTGCCCAGCAGTGGGTTACCTTCACGGGCCCGCAACGCAGCCCCCTGGCGGATCGCCGATTCCACGAACGCGGTTTCCTTGCTGGTCGAGCATTCCCAGCCCAGGATCCGCCCGGCGTAGGCGTCGATGACGAACGCGGTGTAGACGAACGACCCGCTCGCCAACCGCACGTAGGTGAAATCAGCTACGACCAGCACGTTCGGTGCTGGTACCCGGAACTGGCGATCCACCAGGTCCGGTGCGCGGTCAGCGGTCGAGTCCGCCTCGGTGGTGCGGATCTTCTTGCGCCGCACCACTCCTGCCCACCCGTTGGCGCGCATCAGCCGTTCCACCGTGCACCGTGCGACCGGGAAGCCTTCCCGTTGCAGATGCGCCCATATCTTCTCCGCCCCGTACAGGCACTCGGGTTTGCGTTTACCCTTCTCGTCGGGCTCGTAATAGCCGGATAAGACCTCGGTCACCGCGGTGTCCCACAAGGCGCGTTTGGACGGTGCCCGGGTGTTCCAGGCGTGGAAGGTGCGCGGAGCGATCTTCACTCCACGCGCCGAGAGCGCCCGACAGATCGCCGCGATCGGGAACCGGGTCTTGTGCTCAGCGATGAATTCACACACTAACGGTGTCGCGGGTCGTTCGCCCGCGCAAAAAAAGATGTTGCCGCGGAAAGGATTTCGATCGTCTGCTCGAGCTCTTTGATCTTTCGGCTCTGCTCACGAATCGTCCGCGCGGCCTCGCTCGAGACACCGTCGGCGTCCCCGACGTCGACCGCGTTCTGCCGGATCCATTTGCGCAGGGTTTCTGCGGTCATGCCCAACCGGGCCGAGACCGCCTTGATCGCGGCCCACTCGCTGTCGTAGTCGTCCCGGTGATCGGCGACCAGCCGCACAGCCTTGGCCTTGGTCGCTTCGTCGTACTTGGTTGGCATCTCGTGCACATCCTCTCAAGAAAGAGAGTGGGCATGAAACCCGGGGCGATTCAGGGTGACCGAGCTTCGCCCTGCCCGGCTCGTCGAGCGGAGCACTGTCGACGAATGCGCGGGCGCCGCCGGCGCCGCCGAAGGAGCCGCGCGAGTCGACGCCGCCGAGGCCGCGCGCATCAGCGGCGCTCTCAGCGGTGGGAGCACCGTAGGGGGAGTCGGCGCCGAACATGACGCGGTCGGGCCCCAGCACGTCCACGGCTGCGGCGAGCATGCGGTGTTGTCTCACGCCGTCCTCATCAACCAACTGCAGCCGAGGGCTGCTGGCCTTCTACAACCCACCGCCGCCCACCGCCCGGCAGCATGGCTCAAGGCAGTGTCAAATGGTTCAACGGTGAAAAGGGCTTCGGCTTTATCGCTCAAGATGGAGGCGGCCCGGACATCTTCGTGCATTACTCGGCCGTCAGCGGCGCGGGTTACAAATCCCTCGACGAGGGTCAGCGTGTCGAATTCTCGGTAGAGCAGGGCCAAAAGGGCCTCCAGGCCCAGGATGTCCGCGCCATCTGATTCAACACGACTTGTCAGAAGCTTCGCACCGCCAACGGTGCGAAGCTTTTTTCGTTGTGACGCTTTTATGCAAGAACACACTCCGCGACGGGCATACGCTGAAGACACTCAACCCCATGGAAGGTGCCTCCTATGACCGGGTACGTCGCCACCGCGGAAACCGATATCAGCGCCCCGCCGAAGCAGGTGTGGTCCACGCTGACCGACCCGGAACTGATACGCGAGTTCATGTTCGGGACCCACGTGCACACCGACTGGCGGGTGGGCGGCCCGATCGTCTGGTCGGGCGAGTACGACGGGAAAGCGTACGAGGACAAGGGCGAAATCCTCGCATTCGAGCCCGGCCGCCTGCTGAAGATGACCCACTACAGTCCGCTCACCGGCCAACCGGATGTGCCGGAGAACTACCACACCCTCACCTACGAGCTGACCAACACAGGCACGACGACCCACCTCACCCTGAGCCAGGACAACAACGCCAGCGAGGAAGAGGCCGAACACGCACGCGGTATGTGGGAGACCCACGTCAACGGCGTGAAGAAGGCCGCCGAACGCGCGTAGCACGTATTGTGAGGCGATGGAGCCATCGAAGATCGTGATCATCGGCGGTGGTTTCGCCGGCGTCGAATGCGCGCGATATCTGGAACGCCATCTGAAGCCGGAAGAAGCGTTCATCCAACTCATCACGCCCGTAGCGGGTTTGCTCTATCTACCGTTGTTGCCGCAGGTGGCATCGGGAGTGCTCAATCCGCGGTCGGTGTCGGTCTCACTGCGAAGAGTCTTGCGGCGCACCGAAGTTGTGCCGGGTACCGCCATCGGGGTGGAGCCGAAGACCCGGCAGGTCATCGTGCAGCGCCCCACGGGCGGCGAATTCGCCCTCGGCTACGACCATCTCGTACTCGTCCCGGGCAGTATCACGCGCGTGCTCGATGTCCCCGGCCTGGATAAGCACGGGTTCGGTATGAAGACCCTCGCGGAGGCCATGCATCTGCGGGATCACGTACTGCGGCAGCTGGATATCGCGGCGGTGCGCGGTGAGGAGGACGAAGACCGGGAACGGCTCAACTTCGTCACCATCGGCGCGGGATACGCCGGTACCGAAACCGCCGCCGTGCTCAACAAAGTCACCCAGGCAGCGGCCCGCCGCTACTTCCCGCGGCTGAACCCGGACATGGTGCGATGGCATCTGGTCACTCACGGGGACCGCATCATGCCCGAACTCGGCGAGCGGCTCGGCGGGGAGGTGAAACGCATTCTGGCCGAACGCGGTATCGAATTGATCTCCGGCGCTTCGGCTCAGCAGGTCACCGCCAATGGCGTCACACTCACCAATGGCCGCTACATTCCGACGCGGACGCTGGTGTGGACCGCGGGCGTCGCACCCAACCCGCTGGCCGGACATCTGGGCGCGGACACCGCGAAAGGCCGTATCGTCGCCGCGCCCGATCTCACCGTGCCGGGCCTGGACGGGGTGTGGGCGTGCGGTGACGCGGCCGCGGTCCCCGACCTGACCGAGGGCGACGACAAGATCTGCGCACCCACCGCACAGCACGCCATGCGCCAGGGCCGGCACCTTGCGAAGAACCTGCTGGCCACTTTGCGCGGCGGGAAGGCCGAGCCGTACCGGCATCCGGACCTGGGCATGGTCGTCGACCTCGGCGGCCGCGACGCCGTAGCCCGCCCCCTGAAGATCGGATTACGCGGCATCCCAGCACAATTCGCGGCACGCGGCTACCACCTGATGGCGCTGCGCACAGTCGTCGCCCGAGCGCGGGTCGCCTTCGACTGGACCGTGCACGGCCTCAGCGGTGACGACTTCCTCCGCATCGGATACGGCGACTACGACGCCCACACCATCGGCGGCTTCGAACAGACCGGATGCTATCTGCCCGCCGACGAGGTGCCGGTGGCCCTGAAGGCGATCTGCGAAACCGACTGAGTGCCCGAGGCAGCTCGAGCGCGCCCAGTCGATGCGCGGATTTTCCGCACCAATCCCGTTTACCGGCCAGGGATTTCGTATTATCCGTGAGCCTGGTGGTGGGAGGGGATCGGCGAGCATGCGCATCTTCATGAGTCATTCCAGCAAGGACAACGCGGTGGCGATCGCGTTGAGACAGTGGTTGATCGAACGGGATCAGGCGCTGGCCGATGAAGTGTTCCTGGACGTGGACTCGTCGGCGGGAATAGCCGCGGGTCTGCAATGGAAAGATGCACTGCGCGTGGCGGTTTCCCGTTGCGAAGCGCTCGTTTGCCTGGTCTCGACAGACTGGCTGGCTTCGCGAGAATGCCTGGTGGAATACCGGACCGCGGAGATGCTCGGAAAGCGGATCTTCATCGCACGCCTGGAACCGATCGCCGATGGAGACATCACCAAGGAATGGCAGCGTAGCGATCTGCACGGTCCCGGCCCCACGACCGCCATTCAGGTACCGGGCCATCCCATACCGGTTGAACTGCCTACCGCGGGACTGACTCGACTGCTCACGGGCTTGAAACAGGCGGGGATCGCCGCCACTCAGTTCACCTGGCCACCGCCCAACGACCTCGAGCGTGCACCGTATCGCGGGTGGCAGACGTTCGACTCGGTCGACGCGGCAGTGTATTTCGGGCGGGATACCGAGGTTGTGCACGGGTTGGAGCGGCTGCGCGCAATGCGCGCCACCGGCGTGCGTGGACTATTCGTGGTGCTCGGTCCCTCAGGTACGGGCAAATCGTCCTTCTTGCGGGCCGGGCTGCTTCCGCACCTCGCTCGCGAGGACCACGAGTTCGTTGTGCTCGATACCGTCCGACCCGAACGTAACGCCGTCACCGGCGCGCTCGGCCTGGCCGCGTCGTTGCATGCCACCGGCGTCCGCTCGGGTCCGCCGCTCCCGCCGCTCGGCGATATCAAGAACGCCTTGATGGCGGGCGACGCCGCTGCGCTGCGGCAGTGGCTGGCCGATATTCGGGGCGCGGTAGCGACACAACAACTCTCGGACGGCCGCACCGCACCGACACTGCTGTTGCCGATCGATCAGGCCGAAGAATTGTTCGCCGCCGACGCCGGCATCGAAGGCCCGCGAATGCTCGATGTGTTGTCGGCGGTGTTGAGTGCGCCGATCTCCGAGCGGGTACCGCTGATAGTGGCGGCCACCATTCGCACCGACCGTTATGAGGTCATGCAGTCGGCCCCACAACTGGCAGAGGTCGGGACCGAGCTGTTCGACGAGCTCAAACCGATGCCGCGACACCGGTTCCGCGATATCGTGACCGGCCCCGCCGGTCGGGCGGGCGCGGCGGGGCACCGAGTCGAGTTCACCCACGACCTGATCGACCAGCTTCTGACCGACTGCCACGACGGTGCCGACGCACTACCCTTGCTGGCGTTGACGCTCGCGGCCCTGTACCGCGACTACGGTCACACCGGTCTGATTACCCGGGTTCATTACACCGCCCTCGGTGGCGTCGCCAACGTGGTGGCCACCGAGATCGACAAGATCCTCGACCGCGACCCCACCGCGCGCGAACAACAGTTGGCGCTGCTACGAACAGCGTTCATCCCGTGGTTGGCGACGGTCGCCCACGACAGCGACCAGCCGCTGCGGCGCATCGCCCGCTATAACGACCTGCCCGCCACGGCCCGGCCGCTGATCGACCGATTCGTCGATCAGCGGCTGCTGGTCAAAGACCACGACGGGCACGACACGACAGTCGAGGTCGCGTTGGAAAGCCTTCTCCGCCAATGGGATGACCTGGCGGGTTGGTTGCGGGATCAGGCCGAGGACCTGCGCACCGCCGACACCGTCGAACGCGATGCCGTGGTCTGGGCGCACCACGGCTGCGCGGATGCCTGGCTGCTCACCGGGGCCCGCTTGCACAGCGCGGAAACTCTCAGCGACCGTCCCGGCTATCACGATCGCCTCGCCGGTGTCGCCGACTATCTCACCGCGTCGCGGCACCGCGAGAATCAGCGCACCGAATCCGAACTCGTCACCACCCGCAACCATGCGAATGCCCTGCGCCGACGAGCCCGCGGTCTCCTCGCGCTCGCGGCTGCTGCTGTCCTGCTCGCGGTACTCGCCGGGGTCGGGTTCGTCATGCAGTCTCATGCCAGTACGCGCGCTGATGCCCGCGCTCGTGACGCGATTTCCACCCGCCTCACCGCCGAGGGCACCCAGATGCTCGTAGGTCAGCGACCCGACGGCATCGTGCGCGGCCTGTACGAAATCCTTGCCGCGGATGCACTCGCACCGGGCACACCGACAACCGAGCACGCATTCCTCAGCGCGCAGTACCGACTTCGAGACGTCACCAAGCTTCGGCAGCTTCCACTCACCCCGACCGCGATCGGCATAAGTCGCGATCGGTCGACCCTCGTCGCGGGCGACAGCGCGGGGAACATGATGGTGATACGGGGCGGCGCTCCGGAGCAACCCGCCCAACTACCGGACCGGATCTATACCGTGGGCGGTCAGCGACGACGGGTCGACCGTCACCGCGGGCAACCTCTCCGGGAACATACTGATCGCGGATCGCCTTTTCCACCGCCTTGCTCAGGTTGTGGAACAAATGCCACCGGTCCGCGACCTGGATCGCCGCGGGCGTGCTTTTTGCCGGTCGCCTCGGCGTAGGCGCCGCCGCGGTCACGGCGCACCACCCGCACTTCCGGGTGCTCATCGAGCCACGCGGCGAAGGTTTCCACCTCGCGATCGGCGAGCAGATCCACCGGCTGGCCGGTGGCCAATCGACAATGACCGTGCCATAGACGTGCCCTTTGCGGGTAGCGAAGTCGTCGACACCGATGACCGGCAGCGCACCGGGCTCGGGTACCGGCAGGCTCCTGATCAGGCGCAGCAGCGTGGACCGCGACGAATCGGCGGCGAGGTCACAAGTCATCCGTGCACCGGCACGTCCGCCCAAGGCCAACCCGACCCGGCCCAGGAGCCGTGTCAGCGGGTTGGTGCGGCATTGGAGACCGGGTACTTGCTCTGCGAATATCTTTTGCTCGCAGTACTTTTCACGGCAGCGGAACCGCCGCACCCGCAATCGCACCGTCATGTGACGGCCGCCGATGGCCAGATCGGTGAGGGTGCGGTCGTAGCGGCTGTGCACATGGGTCGATGGCGTTGAACAGCGTGGGCAGGACACCGATTCCACCCACGTGTGGGCATCGATCCGGACACTGCTCCCCTGCGGCTCCACCCCATCTATTCGAACCTCCCCGAGAACGGGAAACAGCAACTGCACCAACGCCTCTGCCGCATCACCATCAGCCACGGCCAGCATCTATAGCCGAACATGCTGTCCCCCAACAAAATCGACCGCATCACTACTGAAGCAGACCGGCTGGCATCACCGAAAGTGCGCCAGAACCAATTGCCTGACCGCCGACACCACCGGCAGAGATGGCACAACCCTCACCTACGTCCGCGCATCCCTGCAGGAGGTCGCGACAGCACTGGCAGCTGTGTCCGGCGAGCCCCACCTTCTCGCAACACCTCCGAAAGAGCAGACACCATCACCCGCCGCAATGCCGCCCACCTGAAAAGGCAGAAATCCCGGAGCGCGGTCGACCTCGGTTGCGGATGGCCATACTCCCTACCGCGTGATCGGCGCTATCGAACAGGAGCATCCCCGCGTGTGCGGGGCCGACGGAACAAGAACGGCGCGATGGCTGAGCCGACTCGGAGCATCCCCGCGTGTGCGGGGCCGACACTTGCTGACCTGGGCCGTTACCGCAGGGGATGCTCATTTTCGTTCGGTTGGTTTCGGCGGCGGGCGGACAGGATCAGGCCGTCGAATTCTACTGGGCGCCAACGGTCTCGACCGGCAGTGCGGACCGTCCAGCCTTGCTCGTTGTTGGCCGGTTCGACCAGAACTGCTTGGCCGTCGCCGATGCGATCGGCGAGCAAGGTCCATAAGCGGTCCCTGATTCGGCGGCTGGGGTTGCCTACGAAGACTCCGGCGTTGACTTCGACCATCCAGCGGGTGAGGTGGCCGCGGAGTCCAACCGGCGCGGCAATAAGGACGACAATGGTCACGGCTACCGCTCTCCCGGATTGTCGAGCTCGGGCCCGACGATGGAGATGTGCTGGCTACCGAAGTCTGGCTGCACGAGATCTGCGTCGGCAGAATCCCAGTTCGTGCCGCCGGCGACCATCCCGACTTGCTCGTCCCAGAGCAGGTTGAGATCTGCGTCGAAGGACTCTTCCGGGCCAAGTAGAGCCTTCACATCGTCGACAATGCATCCGAGCAAACGGTTTTCGGCGATCAGGTCGCGCAATCCCAAGCGGGCGTCGCGTTCTTGGGTGAGTCCTTTGGCTGCCAGCGAAGGCGAGCGGAATCGTGTATTCGGCCTTGTACAAGTCGGCGATGTCGAGGACGAAGGAGATCGCCGACCCGGTGTGTACAAAGCCGAGTCCGGGACTGGCGCCCAGGCCGACGATGACGGCTGACAGATGCCGTAGAGAGCGGCATTGGCTGCTGACAGCAGGCGATTGAGGTCGTCGCCGGTGGCGTGGGCGTCGCCGGCAACGTAGTCGCGGCCCTGCCAGGGAACCCCGGAGCGTTGCGAGTGTGCGCGGTAGATCTTGCGTACACGCGCGCCTTCGCGGCCGCGCAGCTGCTGCATCGTCATGTCCGAGACGTCCTCGCCCGGGAATCGCATGCCGTACATGGCCCGAGCCACCCGTAACCGCTCCTTGGGCCGGGTGACCAGCTGCGCCTGCCGAATCAGGAGGCCCGCTCTGCGGGACGGGCCGAGCCCAGACGCGTACAGGCGTGCCGGTGCGGGTGTCGGCTGAGTGCGCCGCCGGTGTCGGCCCCGCGCACGCGGGCCGAGACCGAGGACGAGGCAGCCCGGGTGTATGGCGAGATCGCATCCCATCGGCGGAGCGGAGCGGACGGTCTCCGTCGGCTCGCGGAGAAGGCTCGTGCGTCTGCTCGCCGCGCCCGTGAGATCGCCGACCGTTTTTCACGCGGCGACTGATCTTGCGCTGAAGTTCATGGCATTGCGGACGCCGAGATGATCTCGGCAGGGGATCTTCCGCCGCACCGCGCTGGCCGGTTCGATCAGCGCGACGTGCGGCTACTGACAGTGCGTTCGGGAGCGGATACCTCGTGTCGGCTCGGTCTCCGTCGTGCGGGACATGTAGACGCTACTGCTCGTCTCCTCGAAGATCGGGAAGCACTACAACCATGACGGGCCCCGGCGCGCTGAAACGCCGGGGCCCGTCATGATTCGCACCTTGCTTCTTCGCCCCCTCCGGCGGCCCGGCCGGGGGGTAGTGCCGGTTTCGTCTGCATCGGAGGGGACGGTCGAATCTCATGTTCCAGGCAGTTCCCCTGCCCAGCTACTTGATCTCTCAATCGCAACGACAGTGAATATATGCCACAACAAGAGGCATGTCTACATCCACCACGATAGTTTTTTTCCTACCCCGAAAAGGGGCTCATTGCTTTCGGGTAGGCGTCGGCTGCGCCGTCAGGGGCTGCCGGCGTGCCCGTCGCCTAGGTCACCGACCAGCACCTGACACCGGAGAGCCGCCTGGGCGTTTCGAACCGCGCAGGAAGCAGCAATCGCGGGACGTCCAGATGCACTGGACAAAACAATGATCCCACGAAGCTCACCGCCAGCATGCTCACCGCCGCGATCGAGGGCAGGGCGAGCCAGCAGCACGTTCCGTGCGATGAAAAAATCTGCACTCATGGGTGTAGACAACCGTCGTGGCCCGTTGTACTGTCTCTCTTGTTCAACAAGCAGTAAGTCAAGGGCCCGGGAGAGATGAACTGCCCGGAGAAGTTCGGTTTGGGCCGTCCCCCGCCAGCGGGTGAAGTTTTTGATCTTGCTTCCGCAGGAGGGGACGAAGAACACCGCGAAGGGCGCCGGAAGTAGTACGAGGACTTTCGAAGCGGGACCGTGCCGACAACATTCGGGTGCGGGGGTGCGCAACCTACGAGCCGGGAGGTGGTCCACGAGCACATACGTACGCAGTACGCGTCCCTGTCAACACGTTCGGACGCGGTGTCAATCACCGGCCTCACCGGCCGGCTGTTGATGTTGAGAAAATCCCCTTCGTAACGACCTCAGGCCCCGGCGCACTGCGCCGGGGCCTGAAGCCATGAACCCACCGAGAGGTGCAGTGGAAGATCCACACGCGAAACCCGCCGACAGCACTCCCGCCGACCGGCTCGACGACGACGACTATCCGGCCTACAGCATGGGCCGGGCCGCGGAGATCGTCGGAGTCACCCAAGCATTCCTGCGCGCTCTGGATGCCGCGAAACTCCTTACCCCGCAACGCTCCGAGGGCGGACATCGTCGCTACTCCCGCTACCAGTTGCGCATCGCCGCGCGGGTCCGCCAACTCGTCGACGACGGCAACCCCCTCGAGGCCGCCTGCCGGATCGTGATCCTCGAAGATCAACTCGCCGAAGCACAACGCATCAACAGCGAACTACAACAAACCATCAAAGACGGTCACGGCAACGACTGACGACAGGCATCGTCCACGCCTCCGCTGAAATCATCTGTGCGCCAAAGGGATTCGTAATCGAGTCTCGCCGGAGCCAGTGACCCCGTCGGCGTGGGGCTACCACCTCGACCGAAACCCCTTGAACATCTGCGTTTCCGGCTCTGCGCGAGACCTCCGAGGCTACCGACTGTCGGCAGGCAGCAATCATTGTCTGATAGCTCACAGTTCGAGCGTCTGGACGTGGGATCGACGACGGTCATGGCATAGTCGGTACTTGAGAACGGGCGTCTTACCAAGAAATTTGCCCGGCTCACCTACAGAAAAGAAGTTGCAAACAGTATGGCTCAAGGCAGTGTGAAGTGGTTCAACGGTGAAAAAGGCTTCGGCTTCATCGCTCAAGACGGAGGCGGCCCGGACGTCTTCGTGCATTACTCGGCCGTAACCGGCTCGGGTTACAAATCCCTCGATGAGGGGCAGCGTGTCGAGTTCGGTGTAGAGCAGGGCCAGAAGGGCCCGCAGGCACAGGACGTCCGCGCCATCTGATTCAGCGTGACTTGTGAAAAGCTTCGCACCGTCAAGGGTGCGAAGCTTTTTTCGTTGGAGCAGCAGGATTTGCAGACCGGAAAACCCCACTGCTGCAACACGTCAGTGCCGCAGCCCAATCCGTCAGTTTCTTATCCTTGAACTGCCTGACCGTGCGGCGCAACCCCCACCACGCCTGTCTCTTCAAGTGTGTCGGCCCTACCGGATTCGGTGCCACCACAGCTCCGGACACACCTCAACCTTCCGATCGAATCCGAGGACTCTCCGTCCGAGTGCAGTGCGAGAGCGGCACCGGCGCGGCAGGATGACCGGATATATCGGGCAGTAGCCACTTGGGGCAAGCTGCCAGCCCTGCTCGACGCCGAACCCGGCTGAGTCACTTTGCTGCGGGCTCGACATGCAGGGATCCGGAGGTGACCACGACATCTTGGTCGGACGACGTGACAACAAAGTTGAATGTGCCTGCAACCGTGATTGTTGCCTGATCATGTGTCAACGACGCCGACCCGCTTTTGGCGAGAGTTACTACGCCATCCTCCGCGTTCGGAGCGTAGAAGATTCGTACAGGGCTCGAAGGATCCGCCAGGTCGTAGCCAGACCCGTCGAACTGCACTGTGTCCAGCTCGACAAAGATCGTGAACTGGTCGTTTACGGCTGGAGCGAGATTTCCTGTCCCCCAGGACGTGCGAATGGTGCCGTCTTCGTTGTACTGACCGCCCACCGTGGTGGCGCGAAACGCTGTACCGTCGACTATCGCTGTCATCCACGACTGCTTGTCGACAGGATCGGGGCTGCTCGATACGCCATTTTGGCTGGACACAGGAGGACCCTACCGAGTGCTGACGAGCGTTGCGCGCTAATGCATGCCATACGTATCGGCCTCGCGCGATTCATCCGCTATTCGGCAGTTCCGTGCGTTCGGCTGGCATCGAAACGCCGATACCTTCGACAATTGCAGGCCGGTCGAGGTCCTCGTGGTCGAGGTTAAAGTCCGGTCAGGAGTCTTTCCAGCGCTGTTTCTATGTGCTGGGCCTCGGTGTGGTCGTGGCCGATGACGAGGTATTCGATGCGGGAGGTGGCGGGGTCGTCAGCGGCGATGATCACGCCCGAGCCTGCGGCAACGCAGCCCGTACCGACAGCCATGCCCGCGCAGCGCGCGACTATGCCGACTCACTCGACCTGCGAGCAGATCATCTGCCCGAGCCAGCAGGTAAACGGTTGCGCCTCACCGCAACTCGAATGCGCGCTCTCGCCGACGCTCATGACGTCGAGGCGCTGCCCGCCACCGAGGTCGTGGCATGACGGGACCGCGCGAGGACGAGCGAACTCGCATCCGCGCCGCGATCGAACGACTTCTCGTCGGCCGACCTGAACGCTCGGACGGCACCCTCACCGTGGTCTCTCTGGCGATCGAGGCCGACGTCCACCGAATGGCTCTGCAGAAACGCCATGCCGATCTGAAAGAGGAGTTCTACGCACGAGTGCGCGCCGAAACCCACCAGCCGCCCGATGTCGAGAAACGCCAGCGCGGTGAGGTCACTCGGCTGAAAAAGGCGCTGAAGGAATCACGCGCGGCCGAAGCGGAGTTCCGTCGCCGCGCCGAGCAGATCGTGCTTGCCACCGCCGTGCTCCTGCACCAGAACAGCGACGGATCGACGAACCCGAAACACTGCGCGGAGGTAAGGCACTGCGGCCTTCGGCCGGGTCCACGGGGACACGCACGACCCGTGGGCGAACTCGCCGCGAAACCGCGGTGACCACAACTAGGATCGACGACGTCTGACGCGATATGCACCTGCGGCCGGGAGCCGGAAGTGATCTCGCTGACGAGCGTCACCGATGTATTCGACATTTCCCGGTTCAGCACTGACTACATGAAAGGGTATGGGCACCATGCGCTCTGGGGGCTGCTTGTGCGGCAACATCCGGTACCAGGCATCCGGTCAGCTTTCGTTCGTCCACTTATGTAGTTGTGATCACTGCCAACGGCTGTCCGGTGCCCCGGTGATGTCGTGGCTCGACTTCCCCCGGGACGGGTTCGAGTGGACCGGGCCGGGTGGAGAGCCGTTCTGGTACAACACTTTCCCCGACTCCCAGCGCGGGTTCTGCGGTGTCTGCGGAAGTTCGGTGGCCGCCCAGGACGACGGTGACGCGGAGCTGGTCGGCGTCACCCTGATGAGCCTCGATGATCACACCGGCTTGGTACCGGAACGGCAGAGCTTCCGCCACAACGCCGTCCCATGGCTGCCGATCGTCGGCACCCAGGACTGAACCAGCCAGCCATGACACTAATATCGAGTTCTGTTGCTACACCAGGGCGGTCGGCCGGCTGGGCGTTGCGCCGGAAGGTCTGCACGGGCACGCCGTCGGCAGTCCAGGTTGGGTGCAGCTCGTTCTCAGTGACGGTTGATCATGCTGTGAGCTGGTGAAATGTGGTCAGGGCTGTTGCAGTGGCTGTGGGGCATTTATCGTCGGTAGCGGAGGCGGTGATGGTGTCGTGGTGCCGGCCATCGCCCGGCTTGTGCAGGCGGACGACGACTCGGTGCGGGACGTGATCCACCGGTTCGATGAGGTCGGCCGGGCCTGCCTGGCCTTCGGGTGGGCGGGAGGCCGTCCCCGCCTCCTCGGTACTGACGACGAGGACTTCGTCGTCCAGACGGCCACCACCCGCCCGACCCGGCACGGCCAGCCCTTCACTGGCTCGGAGTGGCTCGGGTTGGCCACCGCCCCCAGGTCTGGGGCCAGAGCGATTCAGCTGCCCCAGGCGGGGCTGGTGTTGGGCGGGTAGTTAGAGCTGGAGGCGCCATTCACCCAGCCATTCACGTCCTGCCCGTCCCATTCCAGCAGTGTCTCGGCGTTGCGGATGCACATGTCGTAGTCGAGACTCCCGAACAGGCGGCTGACGGTGATCTGCTGATTGAGCTGCTGGTACCCCTTGCCTGTCTTGTACTCCATCTGCACCGTGGTCCGGAGCAGCCCGAGGCGCAGATCCCCGTTCACCACGGTCAGGACTCCCTGCTGCACGTTGCTGTCCTTCTCCTGCAGCCCCTTGTTCTGGACCGCCAGCTGGCCGATCTTCTTGAGGGAGTTGATGATTCCGGTGAGCGTGTCCGCCGTCACCAGCCCTCCGACCAGCTCGGTCACCGCCGAGATGGCCGGCGACAGGGACAGGGACGAGATGGACACACTGCGGCTGTCGCCGGTGATGTTGACCAGGAACGGCATCGTTTCGAACTGGAGTGCGAAGATGATCCACTGAAAGACATCGAATGCCGTGGATGACTGATCGAAGCCTGCGGAGTCCTCGGTCTTGCGCAGGATGGTGGCGGCCACGGACTGCCATGAGCCGAAGGACGCCAGCGGCCCGAGGCTGGGCAGCCCACTGTTGTCCCCGCCGTAGGCATTGCCGACCCCTGTCTCCTGGTTGCTGTCGTCGAGCTCGCAGCCGTCGGGGCCCAGCAGCCCGAGCTTCGCCAGCATCTCCTGTGGGGGCGCCTGCCTGCCCTCCGCCCACATGGCGATCTCCAACGCTTCCCGCCGCAACTGCTCTCGAATCAGAGTGCTCACGGTCCTCCTTCCTCCTGCACTCAGGATGCGTGCGCGGCGTACTGCTCGCGCGACTCGCAGATCAACCGCTCGATGTCCTGCACCGTCTGCACCTGGGGGATGGCCTTGAAGCCCAGGTTGACCTGGAAGCCCAGCTCGACCGCGCCCAGAAGGCTGAGGAGTTTCATGGAGTCAACCCCTGGCAGCTCTCTCACCGTGGTGGTGTTCGTGATCTCCTCGCGACACTCCGTGCCGCTGAGGTCCAACTTCTCGCGGATCAGGGAGTACAGCTGCTCTCGCTCTTGGGGGGTCAGATGGGTGTTCATGGCTGCTCCTCGTGGGTGTATGGATGGTGTGCAGCTGGCCCGGGGGAGCGCTCCACAGTCCCTCGAGATATTGCTGCCGTGTTTTGCTTCGCTTCACCTTGCCGCTGGAGGTCTTGGGCAGCTCCCCCGGCGGCAGCAGGATGATCTCCGCCACGGGCAGGGACAGCTTCGCCTGGATGTGGCCGCGGACCTGCCGCGCCACCGTGGCGGCGTCTCCCCTGCGGAGCTCGGCGACGATCACCACCTCCTCGGTAGCCCGGCCTGGCCGGGTGAAGGCCACGACGTTGCCCTTGCGCAGGCCGGGCACCTCGGCCGCGGCCCACTCCACCGTCTGGGGGTCGTGATTGCGCCCATTGATGATCAGCAGGTCCTTCTTGCGGCTCGTCACGTAGAGGATGCCTTCGGCCAGGTATCCACAATCCCCGGTGCGCAGGCCGTGAGCGGTGAAGCTCCGCCGGGTCGCCTCCGCGTCACCGTGGTAGCCCGCAGCCACGCTCGGCCCCTGGAAGACCACCTCGCCGATGTGCCGCTCCGGGAGCGGATTGCCCGCATCGTCCACGATGAGGATTCGGTGACCCGCGATGGGGCGTCCGCAGGGCACGAACGCCACCTGCGCCCCGGGGGCCTCGGTCTGCGAGGCGGTCCGCGCGAGGCCGCTCGCGTGGTAGGGCTCCTTCTGGATGACATCCAGGGCGAGCGGAACTCCGATCTCGCTGAACGAGATCGCGAGCGTCGCCTCCGCCATGCCATAACACGGCACCACTGCCCCCGGCCGCAGCCCCGCCGCCGCGAAGTGCGCCGCGAAGGAGCGCAGCGTCTCCGGGTGGATGGGCTCGGCGCCGCAGCCCACGACCCTCAAGCAGGACAGGTCCAGCCGCTCAAGCTCCTCCGCCGAGGTGTGCTTGACAGCCAAGGCCAGACCGAAGTTGGGCGCGAAGGTCACGGTCGCCCGGTGACGGCTCACCGTTTCCAGCCACAACCTCGGTGAGAGCGCGAAGCGCAGCGTCGGCAGGAAGCTCACCGGGCAGCGCACGATCAGCGGTGCCAGCACGAAACCGACCAACCCCATGTCGTGGTACATGGGCAACCAGCTCACGCCCCGGTCTCGCCCGCGCTCAAGCCGAAGGGCGCTGATGATGGCCGCGCAGTTGGCTAGGACGCTGGCGTGCGTGACCCGCACTCCCTTGGGGGCCGCCGTGGTCCCCGAGGTGAACTGCAAGAACATCACGTCCTGCGGGAGGATCGCCTCGGGCTGGGGCGCACTCCCCACCAGAGGCTCGGCGAAGAACTCCTCCGCGACGACGGACTGCAGGCCCTCGACCGCTCGGACGAGCGGGTCCAGCAGATCCGCCAGGCTCCGGGGCATCAAGAGCACACGCGCTCCCGCCGCGCGCAGGATGCCGACGGCGTCCTCGCAGTACGCCTCCAACTTGCCGAAGCTCATAGGCGGGTACAGGGGGACCGGGACGACGCCCACCGAGACCGCGCCCAGGAAGGTGAGAACCAACTCCTGCTCCTCGGGGACGATGAGCGCGATGCGCTCGCCCTTGCGCAGGCCGCTGCGAAGCAGCCTGCGCCCCCGGAGCAGGGCCTCACGCGACAGCTCCGACCAGCTCACGAAGTGCTCGCGCCCGTCCTCCTGGATGAAGGTATAGCCACTGTCCGAGTGGCCGAGGTTCTCGGCAAGGACCTGAGTGAAGGTCGAGGCCGTCGCGCCCTCAGACAGCGCTTCTTTGGAGAACATGGGACCTGCCCCGGGGGAGTCCGGCGGGTGGATTGCAGAAAGGACCTTGAACCGACTTACTGGTTCCAAGCGGGGCTATTGTTGGGCGGCATCGAGGCGCTGGCCGTCCCGCCCACCCAACCAGGAACGTCCTGGCCATCCCAGTCGAGCAGGTAGCTGGCGCTGCGCTTGCACTTGTCGAAGTCGAGCACGCCGTAGCCTCTGTAGAGTGTGAGGTCCTGTGTCAGCTGCTGGTACCCCTTGCCCTCCTTGTACTTCATCTCTACCTCGGTCCGGACGGTTCCGAGGTAGTAATTGCCGCCATTGCACGACAGAAGCCCGGTCTGCTGTTTGGTCTGCTTCTCGTCCGTCCCTTTGTTCTCGAACGCCAGCTGGCCAACCTTCTTGATGGTCGTCACGATGTCATCGAATTCCGTCGGCGTCACGATGCTCAGGACCAGGTCACTCACTGCGTCGACGCCCTTCTCCAGAGAGAGCGAGGAGATGCCCGCTGTACGGTTGTCAGCATAGAATGTTCCCCCTTGGAAGAACGGCATCGTGGAGAACTTATAGAGGAAGTTGGCCCAAGAGACCGGGTCGTAGTCCGTGACGCCTGGGTTGAAGTTGCTGATGCTATACGCCTTGTTCACGATAGTGGCGGCGACGGAATCCCACGTTTTGAAGCTCTTCAGAGGCCCCAGGTCGGGCAGCGAGCTGTCGTCGCCCACCGCGCTGTTGCCCACCGCCAGGTCCTGACTCCCAGAGTCGAACTGCGAGAGCACGGACATCGTGGCGGCATCCGGCTCGGGGCAAGGCATCTGCCACAGCGCGATCTCCACGGCCTCTTGGCGTAGCTGGGACTGACTGATCTCGGTCATGACTGCTCCTTGTCTGCGAGTGAGGTGCTACACAGGGTGAGGTGCCACAGCGAGATGAGACGATGTTTGAAGAGAGGCTGAACTATTCCAGGCAGGGCTGCCATCGGGCAATGCATAGCTGCCAGTGCTGCCGACCCGAGCATTCACGCCCCGGGGACCTTACGCGAGCATCGTGCTGACGTTCCGAATACGATTCTTGAACTCGGGTTCGCCGTAGCAGCGGTAGATTGAGAGTCCTGCTTGCAATGTAGCGTAGCCAAGTTTGATCATGTTGGCCAGGACTATCCCCAATGGGTGCAGCTCGTTTTGAGTGACTGTTGATCACGCGGCGACCGGTCGGCTGATGGTGTGGACGCGCTAGTGCTCGCGGGCGAGGTGATATCTCCAATATTCCTCGAAGTCGTGGTTGTCGAGGAGAGCGCGTAGCGCCAGAATGGCTCTGCGCTATCCAACCCCATCTGGCGCCGCCTATTTCGAGGCGGTCGCCGATCAAGTGCCTGGCCGCTCGGCGAACCTGCCCAACCGTACGACGACTCGAAGCCCAGCGTGTGCGGGATTCGGAAAGGCCGGTCAGAAGCGATGTCGGCGGCGGAGCCGCGGCGGCCTGCCGTCCGGGTCGTAGAACGTCCGGTAGAGCGGGGTGGCCCAGGCCCGGGTCGCGCGGCTGAGCCGAGGCGGGTCGTGCGGGCGCAGTCGGCCGGGCGGGCGCGGGCCGCGTTGGCCGTCGGCATACCAGCGGGCCAACGTCGCGGCGCTGGCGCCGAACACGGTGAAAGCGGTGCGAGGATCGACGAGGTCGGCATCGTCGCCGACGCCGCGGTCGAGATGTTCGCGGGCCAGTGTGAGCCGCAGGTCTCGGGCGAAGACACCGGCTGGTTCGCCGAATCTGCTCGGGGACAAGGGAATACGCTGATCGACCGCCTCGTCCACTATCGCGCAGGACAGTTCGGAGTCGTAGGTCCAGGATCTGCGGTTGAGGTTGTCCGACCCGACCGAGGCCCAGACATCGTCGATCACGCACACCTTGGCGTGCACGTAAACCGGTGTGCCCGCGAGGTTTTCGATGCCGTAGACAGCGACGCGGTCACCACCGGCCGCGCGCAGCAGATCGAGTGCGCCTTGCTGACCGACCAGGTTCGGCGGCTGCGACAGCCGCCCGTCCTGGTCGGGGTGGTGCGGCAGTACCGCGATGAGGTGCAGTGTGGGGCTCGCGCGTAGCGCCGCGGCGAAGCAGGCGGCGACCTCCGCGGACCAGAAGTACTGATCCTCCACGTAAATCAGAGTGTGAGCGCGCGCCAGGACCTTTTCATAGGCGCGGGCGATACTGCGTTCACCGTTCGGGGCGAAGGGGTACCCGACGCGGCGCGGGTACGTCCGTAGCACCTGCACGGTGTGTGAGCCCCGTGGCAGCGGATCGGGCAGCTGAACCGGCAATACCCCGGGTGTGACGTCCTCACGGCGCAGCGCATCGATGATGCGCTCGAACGGGTTTCGGCTCAGGGGCGCCGGATCCTCCCACCGTTCCCGGAACACCGTCTCCACGTCGCCGACAGCGGGCCCCTGGATGGCGAGTTGGATATCGTGCCACGGTGGACGCGATCCGTAGACCGCCGCGATCGGCTGCGACTGACTGTCGCCGCGGTGGTCACTGTCATCACGTCGACTGTGGCACAGGTCGATTCCACCGACAAAGGCGATATCGAGTTCCGGTCGCCCGGGATGCCGGAGCACCACGAATTTCTGATGGTGCGACCCGCCCACCCGCACGCGCATATCGCGCAGGCATTCACCGCCCGCGGCCCCGATGTCTTCACCCAGATGCCGGTTCTGCTGCTCGCTGAACGCGAAAGCGTCCACATGCGAGCGCCAGATGAGACCTTTCACCACCACGCCTCGAATAGCCGCCTCGCACAACAGGACTGAGATCTCATCGCCGTCGGCGTTCATCGCCTGGTCCGGATCGCCACGCCAATCGGTGAACAGCAACAGATCGCCCGCACGCATCAACCGCACACAGCGCAGCAGCTCACCGAAATACGAGGCACCGTGCACGAGTAGCCGGACCTCATTGCCCGCGGTCCAGGCCGCACCGTCCGTATGACGCCGATCCAGCCCGGTCGCGCGATTGCCACGCTCCTCGGCGCTGATCAGCCAGTCGGTGATACCCACTACTGAAAAGCACCAGCGTTCTCGACGGCCCACACGGCGAACGAAAGCGCGGGTCGGCCCAACAGTTTTCGCACGGTGTCGGTGGTCGGTCCGGCCTCGCGCGCATAGTCGGCGAGGCTGCCGAGCAACCGGTCGGGAACGTCGTCGGGCAGGCCTTGCGCGAGCATCGCGGCACGAACCTGCTCGGGGGCGAGCTCGGCGAAGGACAGCGTCCGTCCGAGGGCCTCGCCGATGATTCGAACCTTGTCGCGCTGGGTGAGCGACTCCGGACCCGTCAGCACGTAAGCGCGGCTGGCGTGATCGGGTGCGGTCAGTGCTTTGACCGCAACGGCGGCGATGTCTCGTTGATGGATCGGTGAGGTGGCGGCCGCACCGTAGGCGCCGCGCACGACGTCGCCCGCATGGATCTGCGGCGCCCAGGCCAGGGAATTGGCGTCGAAGTCCGAGCAGCGCAGGAATGTCCAGATCAGACCGGAGGCCTTGGCGGCGTCCTCGACCGCCATGAAGCCCTCAGCGAACCGGGACTCGCCCGCCGGGTATTCGACGGTTGCCGCCGAGATGACCACTACCCGCCGCGCGCCGTGCTCGGCGGCAGCCGCGAGTAATTCCGCGGCGGCGTTCCCCACCGCGCGCGGGATGAGCAGCACGGCCTCGGAGCCTTCCCACACCGCGCGCAGCGTCTGCGGCTGGGACGGGTCGCCGACGACCATCTCCACGCCGTCGGGCATGTCGGCGCCGGAGGCCGTGCGGCTGACGGCCTTTACTTTGTGCCCGGCATCGAGCAGAAGTTGGACCGTTTCGCGCCCAACGGTTCCGGTGGCTCCGGTGATGACGATCATGAGGTGTTCCTCTCGGGTTCAGTCCCGTAATGCCTGCTCGCGCAATGAGTTCAGTGTTCGGGACAGGACGCGCGAGATCTGCATCTGGGAGACGCCGAGTTGCTCGGCGATCTGGGTTTGGGTCTGGGATTCGAAGTAGCGCATAACCAGTACTCGGCATTCACGCTCGGCCAGTGCCCCGATCAACGGTTGCACCGTCAGGCAGTCCTCGACGGCGCGATAGCGCGGTTCCTCGACGCCGAGGGACTCCAGCACGGAGATCGGTGCGTAGTCGGTGTCACCTTGGATGACCTCATCGAGCGAGTACGTGCGGTAGCCGTCGCGGGCAACGAGTGCTCGGGTGACTAGGACCCGATCGATGCCGAGTTCGTCGGCGATCTCGGTGGCGGTGGGCATGCGGCCCAACCGCTGGCACAGCGCATCGACCGCGACGCCGATCGACAGCTGAATCTCCTTGAGCCGCGTCGGCACCCGCACCGCCCAGGCGAAGTCGCGGAAGTATCGGCGGACCTCGCCCATGATCGTCGGCACCGCGAAGGCCAGGAACGGCGCACCGAAATCAGGGTTGTACCGGTCGACCGCAACCACCATCCCCACTCTGGCGGACTGCAGTACATCGTCGAGGCTCTCACCGCGGCCGGCGAACTTGCGGGCGATGTGCTCGGCCAGTGGCAGGCATCGCCGGATCACCTCTTCCCGCAGGACTATTCGATGCGGGTCGGCCACGTCCAACTCCGCGAGTCGGACGAACAGCGGTTCAATGTTGTCGTAGCTGTCGGCGCGGCGATGTGCACGTGGCTTTTTCGCAGGGGAAGTCGATGTCGTCGGATCGTTCATCGGTACTGCCTCGAATCCAGCTGAAATCGACGTTGGGTACGGCCGACCGTCACCCGGCTGCGCGGGACCGTCAGAAGTAGTGCCGGCGGCCACCAACCGGGTGACCGGCCATCCCCGAGATCGTCACCACCACACCGACAATCAGCACGACGACACCAGCGGTCATGAGCAGGATGAGGTCGAGCACAAGTCCGGTGACGAGGAGGACAACTCCGAGAATGATCATGAGTTCGCGGATCGGTGAAATGCCATGCTGTTATCCATCTACCCATCGCGGGCGGTCAGGTCCAACCAGTAGCACCAGTTGCCCAGCGCTTCGGTACGACGCGCGAACATGGAGTAGCCATGAAACAGACGGGCACCGTCACGCTGGAAGACACTCTGCCGCGATTGCACCCGGTCGTGGAAGTCATTGTTGAAGTTGTTGCCGGAGCAGGAGTACCAGGGAAACGCCCACCCTCGGCGCGCCTGGTACTCCTGGATATCGGCCAGCGGCGCACGGGAGACCGCGGCGAACGAGGTGTCACGCGCGCACAATCGGGCCAACAGATCGTCCGAAACCTCTTCGGCCGCAGCACTGCAGCTCGCGCACCCCGTATCTCCACCCGGATCGAGCAGGAAGTGGCAGACCAGGAGCCGGGGCAGACCGTGGAACAGATCCACCAACGTGGACTCACCGCCCGGCCCCTCGAATTCGTATCCCTTGTCCAGCTTGACCATTGGGAGCCGCTGACGCCGCGCCTCGACCGCGTCGCGTGCTCGGGCGGCTGCTCTGTCCTGTGCCGGCACCTCCTCACGGCCGATCAGCCATTCGCCACGGGAAGCCGCCTGCGGCAGGCTCATGCCTTCGTCTATGAGAGATCGTTGTAGTGTTGGTAATTGAGATGTCGATAGCGGGGTCGCGTCAATTGTTCGCGGTGAACTCATCGTGGCGGTCCATGTAGATCGAGATGTGGAGAGTGAACGTTTGTCGGCCGCGCCGATGCAGAGGGCTTCTCGCCATGCGCCCAACTGCGCCGGCCAAGCAGGCGATTACGGACTGGGTTGCGGCAGATCCACTTGGCAGTCAGCGATCTTCGGGTTGACGCCCATGTAGTTGAGGGGCCCGGCGAAGATGGTTACCGCGATGGTTCCGGTGCTCGCGCAGTTGGTGGGTGCGCTGTCGTAGTAGTGGCGTTGCCCAGCGGCGACGGCGCCGATGATCAGCCACACGAACAGCAGCACCGCGACGATGCCGGCCAGCCCCATCGAGGACCGTCTACCTCCGCGCATTCTCGGGCCGTCGGCTGCGTATGTTCTCATTTTCTAGCTCCATACTTGAATGCTGCAGTGCGGGTGCAGGTTTCAGTAGTAGTGACGTCGCCCGCCGACCGCGTGACCAGCCGAACCGGCGACCATCAAGATCACACCGATGACCGCGACGATGATTCCGAGGGTGACCAGCAGCGGAATACCGAGTAGGAATCCGGCGACGGCCAGGATGACTCCGAGAATGATCATGAGCATTTACCTGATTTCAGGAATACGTGAAATGTCACGCGGCAAATTGCGGGGTTACCGATGGGAGCGCAGTTATCGGCGTTGATCGCCACGTGGGCGTGTGACCGAACAACTTGCTCCAACCGCGTTCACGGGTGGCAGGCCGGTCGTCGACCCCCTGCCCAGCAGCGTTGCCGGGTTCATCGGCCGCGGCATGAGTACTGTGCGACTCGAGCAGGTGGGGTGTTTCTGCGGCGTGCTCATTTTCGAAACCTGTGCTCGGATCTGTTGACCCTCTAAGTAGACGCCCCCCGAACCTTGCTGTCAACAGTGTAGAACTACAGTGATTTGCTACGATGTATCCTTCATTGGTTAGACTCCGCTACAACAGGTAGGGCGTTAGCTGCGGAACCGCCTCGACCGGATGGAGGGCCGCGATACCTGCCCCGATGCCGTCGAACTCCCAACCGGCTGGCGTACGGAACAGTTTCCCCATCACCAGCGCGGTATGCGGGCCACCGCTCAGCATGCATCGGGTGATCTCCGTTGCCGTACCGGAATCCAGCAGACGGCAGTAGGCGTTGGCGATCTTCGCGAAACTTTGACCGGAGTAGGAGGTCACAACAACGATGACCGTCGTTATCTCCGGCGCCACCCGCACCAAGTCCAGAACAATCGTTTCGCTGTCACCGACACCTTCCCCTGTCAGGTTGTCGCCGGTGTGCCGGACAGACCCATCGCGCGAAATCAGCTGCTCGTGATAAACGGCATCGACCAGCCGTTCCTGGATGAAAAGCAGTGCCGCCACGTTCAAGTCGAAACTGTCCCCATCGGCCAACGTACTGTCGGCACTGTCGGTACCAGCCCGACGGTCGTATTCCGTTGGGTCCCAACCCAAGGCCACCGCGACGCATTCGAGTGCCACGCCCCGTGGATCCCGCAGCACGATCGACATCAGCCGTTCCCCTTCAGATCTCCCTCAGTAGACCCCGCTCGAATCGCACTGTCAACGTTGTAGTTCTACGCCGCCGCCAAGAGGCGGGCGACGCGCAAAGTTACTCGCACTCAATGGCATTCCCTGTTTGAGAGGGCCGATACGGGTTATCCGCCGAAAGGACCGGCCGGACACGGTAGGCCGAGCAACCTTCACGAAAGGGCTTGTGACATGAGCGCGGTAGACAAGGCGAAGAACAAGGCCGACGAACTCGCCGGCCGGGCCAAGGAAAAGTCCGGCAAGGCAACCGGCGATGAAGACCGAGAAGCCGAGGGCAAGGCCGATCGAGCCAAGGCTGACCTCAAGAGCGCGGGCGAGAAGGTCAAGGACGCCTTCCGTAAGTGACCTGACGTCGCCGACGTCGGTTCGAGTGGGTAGTCACCTCCGGGAGACCACCCGCTCGAAGACCGTACGGTTTAACGGCGACGGTCGACGCACGCCTGATCCCGACCCGTCACCAGTTGTAGACCTACAGTGTTGACACCGTGGTCCGGGCAGCGTCTAATTGGACTATCAACAGATCCGCATCCGGGCACTGCGGATGTCCGGTGGCGCGGCGGGAATTGCGTGAGAGGGACTCTCCGATGCAGGACCACGCACAACGATCCACCAGCGGATCCGCAACGATGCCCGCACCCGCGTCCGGCCGGTTGACGATCTTCGATCGATTCGCCACCGCCGCCAGCGCCCTGGCATCCAAAGCCGCATTCTTCGTCGCCTGCGTACTACTGGTGTTGCTCTGGGCGCCGACCTTCCTGATCATGCCGAGCATCGACACGTGGCAGCTGGTGATCAACACCGCCACCACGATCATCACGTTCCTGCTCGTCGCGCTGCTGCAAAATACCCAGTCCCGCTCCGATAAGGCTGTGCAGCAAAAGCTCAACGCGATCGCCGACGCGCTCGCCGACTTCATGGGTGTACTCAGCACGGACCATCCCGAGCTGAACCGTCATCGCGAGGAGCTCGCCGACGCCGTCGGCTTGGAAAAACGCGAATCGTCGTAATTCTTCACCGACCGACCATCCATTGAAGACCTGATGGTGATGCGACGACCGGACCGGCAGCTGGCCGAAATCCAGCGCGAGCACTGGCAGAACACCTACCACACTCATCCTCTGCCGTACGGAGACCAACACTCGGCGCCAGCGCAATACGCCGCTGATGCCTTCCGCACGGTCGGCGCGCATGAGGTACTGGAACTAGGCGCCGGGCAGGGCCGCGACAGCCTACACTTCGCCCGACTCGGATTCGCTGTGCAGGCCACCGATTTCAGCGATGTCGGCCTCCAACAACTGCGGGCTCGCGCCCAGGCGGAGGGTCTGCGCACACTCAGCACGGCGGTGCTCGATGTACGCATGCCGCTGCCGCAGGCGAATGCGTCCGTGGATGCGGTGTTCGCGCACATGCTGCTGTGTATGGCGTTGTCCACCAACGAGATTTTCGCCCTGGTCGACGAGATCCGCCGCATCCTGCGGCCGGGTGGCATCCTCGTTTACACGGTGCGTAATACCGGTGACGCGCACTTCGGGATCGGAATAGCGCACGGGGGCGACATTTTCTAGCACAACGGATTTGCTGTGCATCTCTTCCCCCCGATATCTCGTCGCCGAACTCGCCGAGCGCTGGCGCTTGCGGGACATCCGCGCATTCGAAGAGGGCGAGCTACCGCGCCGCATGTGGCGGGTTACCCAGATACCGACCGACTGACCTCAGCCGCTGCGACCAGTCGGCGGCGGGAACCCACTCCCCCCGCGTCCAGTCCGCACCCTGTCCGGCGTAAAACCTTTGCGGGGCAAACGGTCTCATCGAATCCCGGCTAGCGGCGGCGGTGAAGATCCGCCCGCGCAGGCCGTGGAACGGATCCAGCAACGTAGACGTGCCGCCGGGTCCCTCGAATTCGGATCCGTTGTCCAGCTTGATCGTCGGCAACCTTCGGCGCGGCGCCTCGACTGCTGCACGCTCATGCCGTCGTCGTGGGTGAACTCCCATTCGAAGGGCCGGGCGGTCTCGTTGTAACGACGCTCGAAGGCGGTAAGCCGGTCTTCGACCTGGTCAAGGCTGGTGAAGTCGTTGGGAGACAAGGCTTTGCGCTGCAGGATGGAGAAATAGATCTCCACCTGGTTCAACCAGGAGGCGTGGACCGGGGTGTGGACCATGACCGCGTTGGGGAACCTGGCGCTGAGCCGATCGGCCGCGGCTTTCCCGCGGTGGCTCGACCCGTTGTCGACCACCCAGAACACCCGTTTCGCTCAGGCGTAGGGCTCGCTGGTCATGACGTTCTCGACCAGCGCCATGAACGGGGCGATGCCGGTCTCGGCTGCGCAATGCCCTGTTACTCGGGCCCGGGCGACGTCGTAGGCTGCCAAGTAGGACAGTGCTCCGCGACGGTCGTATTCATGGTTGACGCGCATCATGCGCGAGAGGCCGGGCGGCAAACTCGGGTGGCAGCGGCAGCGGGCCTGGATGGAGGTTTTCTCGTCGGAGGAGATCACGTATTCGTCCTCGGCGAGGGGCTGTCCTTCCCAGATCCGGTGGTAGAGGTCGAGCACCAGGGCTGCTTTGGCGGCGAAATCGGGGTCGCGGATGAATATCCACGACTGAAACTGCCATGGTTCGAGTGCTGCACCGGACAGGATCCGACGGATCGTCGAGGACGAAATAGATTCGGCGATACCGGATTTGACCGCCTCAGCGGCCAGATCGCTGCTGCTCCACCGAGACAACGGCACCCCGGTCTCAGCCGGAAGTCCGCAGGCCAGGGCTTTGACCTGGGTTCGTTGCAGCGGCGTGAACCGCGGCGGCCGGCCCGAGCGGGGCCGGTCGATGAGTCCGCCCAGGCCGTGGTCGGCGTATCGACCGCGCCACAGGCGCACAGTATCAACGACCACGCCGCGCCGGGCGGCGATAGCGTTGTTGGAGTGCCCGTCCCCGGCATCGAGAACGATCCGGGCCCGCACGACCAACTGGTAGGCGGCGGTGCGGGAATAGGCGATTGTCTCGAGTCCGCGCCACTCGGAGGCGGTCAACACGATCTGGCGGGCACGGGAAACAGGCCTGCGGGCAACAACTTTCATCACGACCATTCGAACCGACCGCGTGAGGATGCCCCACCCCGGCACCGTTGCCGGTGACCGACACACCGCAACAGGGGAAGATGGCGACCATGCCTGCCATCCCTGACTCGACGAAAACCTCCCTGGGCCAGCGGCTGCGCCAACACGCCCGCGACCACTGGCCCCAGCTGGGCGAACTGCACATTCGTTTCCACGCCCAGTTCGCCTACGTCGAAGCCGAATTGGCCGACGGGGACCCTCTGCCGCTGCTGCGCCTACGATACGGCTCATCGGCATCGTTCTGGGGATTCGGTCTCTACCTGGCCAGCAACGGCAAATACCAGGACCAGATCCTGCCCTCCGGGCTACCCATCGGAAGCCCCCAAGAAGCCCTCGACTGCGCCTGCGACCTCTACCTCAACCACTGACCCCCGACAGACTTACAAGCAGGACCACTAAGGGCGTCGCACCTGACACTATTTGGGCACTGAGAGAGCGTCTGAGAACTCGGTGAGGGCGTCGGTGTGAGGCTCGAGATTTGAGTGAACTCCTGGTAATTCAGTGTTTACCAAGACGCTGATCTACCAGGAGTTCGTGTGCCAGTATCGCCGATTTCG
>NZ_WJIC01000050.1 GCF_009649815.1 Nocardia sp. SYP-A9097 | reverse complement strand
CGAACCTCGCCGCCCACGACCAAGCCGACCTGGACGCCATCGCCGACCGGCTCAACAACCGGCCCCGCAAATGCCTCGGCTACCGCACCCCCGCCGAGTGTGTTGCCTTGACCCACTGAATCTAAGGGTGCTGCTCACAGCAATTGCGCGTTGAACAGCGACTGTAATGACGCGAGCATGTAGTGCTCGCCCTGCTCTGCGCCGCCGGCTACCCGACCGCTCATGGTCAGTGAGACGAAGCCGTGTAGATATGCCCACATGGTGTGTACGGCGGCGGCGGGGTCGCGGAGGTGGCGACCCTGTTCTGCCGCAATGGATTCCAGGGCGTTGTGGAATACCGTGAAGCCTCGGATTACCTCCGGTGGCATTTCCGGGCCGGTGAAGGAGACGCCGGCCTGGCCGTTCATGGCCTGGTAGAGCTCGGGGGCGGCGAAGGCGAAGCGCCAGAACGCGGTGGCGAGGGCGGCCAGTCGGTGATCGGCGGGTTCGCTCATGGTCGCTTCGATGCGCTCGGTGAGGTCTCGGTAGCCGACGCACATCACCTCCGAGACGAGGGCGTCCTTTCCGGAGAAGTACTGGTAGATCACCGGGGACGTGTACTCGATGCGGTCGGCGATGCGCCGGATCGTCACGGCCTGCCAGCCCTGCTCGGCGGCGATGCCGCGGGCGGTGTCGAGCAGCAGGTTTCGCATTTGTTCGCGTTCGCGCTCACGCCGCCGACTGCTGGGGCTCGCGGTGGCGGCCTTGGCCTCTCGCTCCACTGATCCTCCTCGCTATTGACATCAGCTTACTGACAGCGGTTGACTGTCTATCACTGATAGATTCATGAATCTTGATAGATCAGCTGTGGCTGATCGGAGAACAGGCGCGCCATGTTCACTCGGTTAGGTCTCTTCATCGTTCGGCGAACCAGACTCGTACTGATCCTCGCGGCGGCTGTCACCCTCGCGGCCATGGCGTTGGCGGGCACCGCGTTCGCCAAGCTGGAGACCGGCGGCTTCACCCCCGACAACGCGGAATCCACCCAGGCACAACGGCTCATCGACCAGCACCTGGATGGCAATCCGAACCTGCTGCTATTGCTCGAAGCGCGATCCGGCAGCGTCGACGATCCCGCGGTGACGGCCGCGGCGGACCGGCTCACCACTGCGATCGGGCAGCGCGCTGAGCTGCGAAATATCATGTCCTACTGGACAACCGGGGCTCCGGCACTGAAGTCGCGGGACGGCCGCTACGGTTTGATCTCCGCTTTCGTCAGCGGCGATGAGACCGCCGCCGCCAAAACGGTCGCCGCGCTCGTGCGAGACGATCTCGGCACGGCCGGCGATGCGGTCACCGTGCGGGCCGCCGGATCGCTCGCGGTCGGCAATGACATCAACACGGCAGTCATGAAGGGCTTGGTCCTGGCCGAATCCATCGCGCTGCCACTGACTCTCATCCTGCTGCTCGCCATCTTCGGCAGCGTCATGGCGGCGGTGCTACCGCTACTGATCGCACTCCTGGCAATCGCGGGCACCTTCGCCGAATTGTCGCTGCTGGCCGAGGTGACACCGGTGAGTATCTTCGCCACCAATCTCATTACCGCACTGTCGCTCGGATTGGCCATCGACTACGCCCTTTTGACGGTCAGCCGCTTCCGCGAGGAACTGGCGCGCGGCACCGCCCCCTCGGACGCGGTAGTACAAACCGTCCGAACTGCCGGGCGCACAATCGTTTTCAGCGCGGTGACGGTCGCCGTCGCACTCTCGGGAGTCCTGGTCTTCGAATCGACCTTCCTGCGCTCACTCGCCCTGGCCGGTATCGGGGTCACCATCATTGCCGCCGCCTCGGCCACAATCCTGCTGCCCGCACTGCTGGCAGTACTCGGCCCGCGCATCGATTCCGGCCGAATTCCCTTCGTGCACAGCGCGAGTGCGCGGCCGTCCAGGACTTGGGGACGGCTGGCGGCCACGGTCATGCGCCGCCCCGTCGCCGCCGCCATCCCGGTACTGGCCCTGCTACTGCTCGCCGCCGCCCCGGTACTGCGCATCGAGTTCGCCTTGGTCGACGACCGCTCACTGCCCGCTGCCACGAACAGCCGTGTCGCGCTGGATATCCTGCGCACCCAGTTCGACGGGGACAGCACCGCGACCATCGCCGCGGTCACCACCGATCCGGTCTCACCCACCGCGATCAGCGACTATGCCCGTCGGTTGTCGACCCTGCCCGGGGTGAGCCGAGTCGACAGCGCCGCAGGGCTTTTCATCGCGGGCACTGCCGCCGGACCGCCGCGGTCGCAGCTCGCCAAGCCCGCCGCACAGGAACTCGTCATCGCCCCATACGCCGATATCCACCCCGAATCCGCGACCGCGCAGACCCTGGTTCGCGCCATCCGCACCACCCCCACTCCGGAGGGCGCACACTTCCTGGTCGGCGGCACCACCGCCACCCTGGTCGACACCGAACACGCCATCAGCACCCGCCTGCCCTGGGCACTACTGATACTCATCGTGACGACCTTCGTAGTGTTTTTCCTGTTCACCGGCAGCGCGATTCAGCCCCTCCGCGCCCTACTCCTCAATGCACTCGGCCTCTCCGCCACCTTCGGCGTAATGATCCTGATCTTCCAACAGGGCCACGGCAGCGCCCTACTCGGATTCACACCCCGCCCCCTGGACCTGTCGATGCCGGTGTTGTTGCTGTGCATAGCATTCGGCTTATCGATGGACTACGAGGTCTTCCTGATCAGCCGGATCAAGGAACTGCATGATGCCGGGGCAAGCACCCGCGACGCCGTGATCGAGGGCCTCGGCCGAACCGGCCGCATCATCTCCGCAGCGGCAGTCCTGATCGCGGTCAGCTTCTTCGCCTTCGCACTCAGCCCGGTGGGTTTCGCGAAGTTCTTCGGAATCGCCGCCGGGCTGGCGGTCGTCCTGGACGCGACGGTCATGCGCGGCATCCTCGTCCCGGTCACATTCCAGTTGCTCGGCGAGCGGGCGTGGTACGCCCCGCGAGCACTGCGGCGGCTGCATCAGCGCATCGGCATATCCGAGCACGCGGCGGACACACCGCCACTCCCCCGAGTTCCACTGCACGACAGCCCTTCTCGATGACCAACCAGCCGCGCTGACCAAACCGGCAAGATCGGAGAACCCGTGCGAAGCACAATCGAAGGACTATTGACGATTGCCGTACTCGGCAGCGCCGTCGTCTACGGCACGGACGTATTCTGCGCCATGGTGCTGCGTCCGGCCTTGGCGTCGGTGGACGACGAAACCCTGGTCAAGACAATGGGAAACGTGCATCGCATCGCCGACCGGCGCATGCCGATCCCGGGCGCGGCAGGCTGGATCGCCACCGGACTCGCCGCCGCAACCGCGCTGCTCGACGGCCAGCGGCCGGTATTCCTCCTGGCCACACTGGCTTTCGTATTCCTGGCCGCCTGGATGGCGATCTACCTCACCATCAGCGCACCGATCAACAAACAACTCTCCACCGCGCCGAACCACCCGACCGGAGTAACCGCTCGCGAACTCCAAACCCGCTGGGACAGCGTCATCTACGCCCGCGCCACACTACAGACCCACGCCCTACTGAGCCTCTGCCTAGCTCTCCTGACAGCGCACTGACCACGCCACGAACAACGCGTGGGCACACAAGCCGGGGCGGGGACAGGGAAGGCCCCGAGTCGAATTCGACTCGGGGCCTTCCCTTTACAGCTACAAGGCTCAGTGGCCGTGTGAGCCGCTGTCCGCGGTGTCCTGGTGGGATTCCAGGGCGGTCAGCATGTCGTGCTCTTCCTTGTGCGCGTTCGCGACATTGTCCAGCTGCTGCTGGGCGGGGTCGGCGAACAGGAAGGAGCCGGTGCCGGGCTTGCCGGCGGAGCCGAGCTTGGACATCTTCTTGGGCACGGGTGCGCCCTGGTACTCCAGCGGGATGGGGTGGCCGTGCGAATCGACCGGTCCCAGCGGCTGGTGGACCTCGATGTACTCACCGTGCGGCAGGCGCTTGATGACGCCGGTCTCGATACCGTGCTCGAGCACCGCCCGGTCGCTGCGCTGCAGGCCGAGGCAGAGCCGGTACGCCAGGAAGTAGGCCATCGGCGGTGCGACGAGCAGGGCGATACGGAAGATCCACGTCGTCGCGTTCAGCGAGATGTCGAACTTCAGCGAGATGATGTCGTTGACACACGCCAGGGTCAGCACCAGGTAGAACGCGATGGCCATGGCACCGATGGCGGTGCGGACCGGCACGTCGCGCGGACGCTGGAGCAGGTTGTGGCGGACGGTGTCGCCGGTGAGGCGCTTCTCGATCCAGGGGTAGATCACCAGGACGGTGAAGACCAGACCCATGATGAGCGCGACCCAGAACGCGGCCGGAACCGTATGACCCCAGAAGTAGAGCTCCCACGGCGGCATCAGACGCGCCATACCGTCGGTCCACATCATGTAGAAGTCCGGCTGCGAACCCGCGGAGACCTGAGACGGGTTGTAGGGACCCAGGTTCCAGATCGGGTTGATCTGCAGCACGCCACCCATGATCGCGACGATGCCCAGGGTGAAGGCGAAGAACGCGCCCTGGTCGGCGGCGAACACCGGCACGATGCGCGCGCCGACGACATTGGTTTCCTTGCGGCCCGGTCCGGGGAACTGGGTGTGCTTCTGGTACCAGACCAGCGCGACGTGCGCGGCGATCAGGGCCAGCAGGATGCCGGGGATGAGCAGCACGTGCGCGATGTACAGGCGCGGAATGATGATCGTGCCCGGGAAGTCGCCCGCGAAGATCAGCCAGTGCAGCCAGGTGCCGATGACCGGAACACCGATGGTGATGCCCGAGAACGCCGCGCGCAGACCGGTACCCGAGAGCAGGTCGTCGGGGAGCGAGTAGCCGAAGAAGCCCTCGAACATGGCCAGGATGAGCAGCAGCGAGCCGATCACCCAGTTGGCCTCACGCGGCTTGCGGAACGCGCCGGTGAAGAAGATGCGGAACAGGTGGATGATGATCGACGCCGCGAAAAGCAGGGCCGCCCAATGGTGCACCTGGCGCACGAACAGACCGCCGCGCACCTCGAAGGAGATGTTCAGCGCGGTCTCGTAGGCCCGCGACATGGTGACACCGCGCAACGGCTGGTATGCGCCGTTGTAGACGGTCTCGCTCATGGACGGGTCGAAGTACAGCGTCAGGTAGATACCCGACAGCAGCAGGATGATGAACGCGTACAGCGCGATCTCACCGAGCAGGAACGACCAGTGGGTCGGGAAGACCTTGTTGATCGACCGCTTCACGAATGCGGCAGCGTGGTACCGCTCGTCGAGTTCGTTGGCCTGGCTCATGAACGACGCTCCCAGTAGGCCGGGCCGAGGGGCTCGAGGAAGTCGTGTACGGCGACCAGGTAGCCCTCGGCATTGACGGTGATCGGCAGCTGCGGCAGCGCGCGAGCGGCGGGACCGAAGACCGGCTTACCCCATTCGGTCGCGGAGAACTGCGACTGATGGCAGGGGCAGAGAATCCGGTTGGTCTGCTGCTCGAAAAGCGAAGTGGGGCAGCCGAGATGGGTGCAGATCTTCGAGTAGGCGAAGTAATCGCCGTAGTTGAAGCTCTCCTGGCCCTTGCGCTTGATGGCGCCTTCGGCGTCCTTGGTGCGCAGGCGAATCAGCATGACGGCGTTGCGAATTCCGCGCAGAGACTGGAGGGTCTCGTGCTCGTCACCGCGCCATTCTTCCTTCCAGGGGAAGACGGTTTCCATCGCGCCCGCGTCCAGATCCTCCGGGCGCACCAGGACGATGTCCTCGGGGCGGCCGGTGTCGCGGCGCAGGAAGATGGTCTGACCCGCGTAATCGGGGGTCCAGCCCGAGACCCACAGCGGCGACTTGTCGCCCTTGGCCCACGGGTTCTTGATCATGCCGCCGGCGAAGACCAGCAACGCGCCGATGCCGAGCAGGCCCGCACCCGCACCCGCGGTGCGGGTGATGAGCTTGCGGCGGCCGAGCGTGGAGGTGTCCACGGCGTCCTGCAGCTGCGCGGCCAGGGTGCGGCGGTTGACCTCGGAGGACTTGCCGTCGTGGCGGTCCTGGATGGAGATCTCGACCGGGATGAACTTCTTGCGGATGAGCACCACGGCAATGCCGACGGCGAGCACCGCGATACCCAGGGTGAGGCCGTACAGCGGGGTGGTCAGCGTGTAAGCGCCGTTGCCCTCCTCGCCGCGACCCTTGTACTCCCAGGGCCAGAAGAGGAACACGCCGATGAGCGCGGCACCGAACAGGCCGGCGATGGCGAACCACAGCGCCACCTGACGCTCGGCGCGCTTCTCGGCGCGGGTGCCGGGGACCGGCCAACGCGGCGCGCGGTACGCGACATCGACACCGTCGAGCTTGGTGCCGAGTTCGACGAGCTCATCGCGCGACATGGCGTCGAGCTGCTCATCGGTGAAGTCGTGCTCGCTGGGGTTGTCCCCCATGCTCTTTCGCTCCTGTTCACTCATGACCGGGATCCGATCCACATAGCCGATCCGACCAGAGCCACGATCCCGACGATCCAGATCGCCAGACCCTCGGTCGCGGGACCGAAGCCGCCGAGGCCGTAACCGCCCTCGGACTTGGTCTCCATCCGGTCCTTGATGTACGCGACGATGTCCTTCTTCTCCTCCGGCGTCAGCTGCCGGTCGGAGAACTTGGGCATGTTCTGCGGGCCGGTGAGCATGGCCAGGTAGATCTGCTGCTCGCTCGCCTCTTCGAGGGGCGGGGCGAACTTACCGGAGGACAGCGCGCCACCCTTACCGGTGAAGTTGTGGCAGGAGGCGCAGTTCATACGGAAGAGTTCGCCACCGCGGCCGAGATCGGCTCCGGTGATGATGGACTCCTGCGCGATCTCACCGTTGCTGTCGCGCAGGGTGGTCGGACCGCCGCCATTGGCCTGGATGTAAGCGCCGAGCGCGTCGGTCTGGTGCGCGTCGAACTTCGGGGGCTTACGGACGATCTGCGCCTCATTGCGGGCGGCGGGCATACGACCGGACGAAACCTGGAAGTACACCGCGGCCTCGCCGACGCCGATCAGGCTCGGGCCGCGATCCTGGACACCCTGCAGATTGGCACCATGGCAGGTGACGCAGGAGGTGTCGTAGATCTGCTTGCCCTCGCGGATCAGCGCGGACTGGTCCTCGTGCGCGGTGGCGACCTGCGCCTGCGGGGTCAGGGCCGATGCCGCGAAGCCGGCTCCGACGAGGCCCATCAGAAGAACCAGACCGCCGGCGAGCTTGCGGCGCATACGCCGCTGCTTGCGGGTCTTGGTGGCCTCGCCGATCCCCTCGCTGGGATCTGGCGCTGACGGGGGAGATGAACTCATCTGTGTCCCTTTGGAGTAGACGGAACCGACTTGTACAGAAGCTTCTTGCCTACGGCGGGCTGTGCCGTGGATCTGTTTTCCGGGTTAGCGGATGAAGTAGATCGTGGCGAAAAGCCCGATCCAAACGATGTCGACGAAGTGCCAGTAGTACGAGACGACGATGGCCGCAGTGGCCTGTGCCGGGGTGAACTTGCTGAGCGAGGTACGGACCAGCAGGAACACGAACGCGATCAGACCGCCGATGACGTGCAGGCCGTGGAAGCCGGTCGTGATGTAGAAGACCGAGCCGTACACGGTGCTGGAGATCGTGGTGCCTTCTTTAACCAGGTTGGTGTACTCGTAGCCCTGACCGGCGACGAACATCGCGCCCATGATCAGGGTGACGGTGTACCAGCGACGCAGGCCGAAGACATCGCCGCGCTCGGCGGCGAAGACGCCCATCTGGCAGGTGAAGGACGAGGCCACCAGCACAGCGGTCACCGGCACGGCGAGCTTGAGGTTCAGCTCGGTCGGCTCCATCGGCCAGTGGCCGTGGGCCTGCGCGCGGGCGACAAAGTACATGGCGAACAGGCCGGCGAAGAACATCAACTCGCTCGACAGCCAGATGATGGTACCGACGCTGACCATGTTGGGCCGGTTCAGCGAATGCACTCGCTGGGTAATGGCCGATCCTGGGGTCCCTACTGCGGTCGTCACGCCGGTAAGTATGACTTGTCGTAGTACGACAGACATAGCGGGGTAGGAAACTTCGTCATACGTGTCGGAAACCGCAGGGCGAGCAAGCCTCTCGTGGGGCGCTCGGCGTGTCACGGACCAGCCTAGATTGACCAGGTAAGAGAAACCTGAGCCATGATTCGAGGGAGTTGGGGACGGCGATGGAGTGGGTGCGCAAGCTGCTGCGGCGCGGCGGGACAACGGAACTGGATCCCGGGCGTGGCGATCTGATCGTGGTCGTATCGAGTTTCGACGACGCCGAGGCGTGTTCGGCGGCGTTGGCCCGAGCCGAGCACTGGACCCCCGATCAACCGGCGGTGCTGCGGCATCACCTGCGGGTTCCCGCGGACCAGATCCGGTCTGTCGCAGTCATAGCCGCGCAGGAGGGATATGAACTATCCAACTCCCCCGGCGAGGAGAACATGATCTTGCGGCGGGTGCAGATTCTGGACGCTCTGCACTGCTCGCAGGAGCGCTCGCGTATGGCCGGCCTGGCCCAGCGCCACGACGGCGACGCTCTCGGCTGGGATGCCCTGCAACCTGCGATGGGACAACCAAAGGAAAAGAAATAGCCCCCGCGCACTAGGCTTTCCCCGACCACACTGGTGTACGGACACTTCACCGGCGACCGAATGGAAGAGTCAATGAGCGCGCGCAGCTGGCGAGAAATTCTCGGCATCCTCACCGACGGCAACGATCTGTCCGCGGATGAGGCCGCGTGGGCCATGAACGAGATCTTCACCGACAGTGCCACCTCGGCGCAGATCGCGGCCTTCGGCGTGGCGCTGAAGATGAAGGGCCCCACCCCCGATGAGCTGGGCGGATTGGCCACCGGCATGCTCTCGCACGCGCGGCGGGTGCCCTATACCGGCACGGCGGTCGACATCGTCGGCACCGGCGGTGACCGGTCCGGCACGGTGAATATCTCCACCATGTCCTCAATCGTGGTGGCGGCCACCGGAATTCCGGTTGTGAAGCATGGCAATCGCGCGGCGTCGTCCAAGAGCGGTGGCGCGGATGTGCTGGAGGCGCTCGGGGTGAAGATCGCCCTCGGGCCGGAATCGGTGGCGGCGTCGGTGCGTGAGGTCGGTATCGGCTTCTGTTTCGCGCCGGTCTTCCATCCCTCGCTGCGGTTCGCGAGCAAGGCGCGCGGTGAGATCGGCATCCCGACGGTCTTCAATATTCTGGGCCCGCTCACCAATCCGGCGCAGCCGACCGCCGGTCTGATCGGCTGCGCCTTCACCGACCTGCTGCCGATCATCGCGGGCGTTTTCGCGGAGCGCGGTTCGACGGCGCTGATCGTGCGCGGCAATGACGGCCTGGACGAGATCACCACCGCCGACACCACCGATGTCTGGGTGGTCGCGGGCGGGCGCAGCGTCGAAACCACCATCGACCCAACGAAACTCGGCATCGAGCGGGTCGATCCATCGGCGCTCAAGGGTGGCGACGCGGCCATGAACGCGGTGATCGCTCGCAATATGCTGGCGGGCGAACTCGGCCCGGTGCGCGACGCCGTGCTGCTGAATTCGGCGGCGGCGGTGGTCGCCTTCGAAATGACCCCCGAGTCCGCCGCGGGCGATCTGCACTCGCAGCTGGCAGTGGCCCTGGAGAAGGTCACCGCCGCCATCGACACCGGTGCGGCCTCGGATCTGCTGGACCGCTGGGTCACCGTCACCAACGAGCTCGGCGCCGACTAGTACGAATGTGGGCGGCTACTCGCCGATGGAGAAGCCCGCCTCGACATCCGCGCGCGAGTAGGACTTGAAGGCGATGTGGGTGGCGGTGCGCACCACGCCGGGGGTCTTGTTGATGTGCCCGGTCACCACGTCGGCGATGCGCTCGTATTCGCGCACTCGCACGACGGCGATCAGATCCACATCACCCGCGCAGGAGTACACCTCGGCGACGCCGTCGATATCCGCCAATTCCTGCGCGGTCTCGGGAATCCGGTCGGACTCGGCGTGGATCAGCACGATCGCGGTAATCATGGGCCCAACTCTAGGTGATCGCGGCTGGGCGTTGCCGGTTGTGTCAGTCGGGCAGCGTGCCGGGGTCCTCGATGGGTCCGCCGAGGAGCTCGAGGGCGCTGGTGTGGATTTTGGCCAGGGCGGTCATGAGGTGTGCGCGTTCGCTGTCGGTCAGGGCGGCGGTCACCTTGTCCTCCAGGGTTTTTCGATCGGCCTCGACGGGTTCTTGTAGCGCGCGGCCCTTATCGGTGAGCCAGAGCCGCACCAAGCGGTTGTCCCGGTCGTCGCGCCGCCGCACCAGGAGCCCTGCGGTGGTCATGCGTGTCGCCATTTTGACGATGGTCGGCGTGGTGACGTTCAGGGCCGCCGCCATCTCCCCCGGTGTCCGCCCGTCCTGATCCCAGAGCACCGCGAGCACATGGTTCTGGCCCAGGTGCAGGCCGAGTCGTCGCATATCGCGATCGGCCAAGGCGCGCAAGGCTTTCGATGTGTTGCCGTGCAGGTCCAGGAATGCGGACATCGACCCCTCCGGGTGTGCGGATTCGACCATTGACCCCAGATCATTAGCCGTCTAACGTTATTCGATAGACGGCTAACGACTTGGAGCTTTCCCATGATACTTCTGACCGGAGCAACCGGAAACATAGGCAGTGAGCTGACCCGCCAATTGGCCACGGCCGCAGTGCCTTATCGAGCGCTCGTGCGCGATCCCTCGCGGGTGGCCGATCTCCCCGGAGCCGAACTCCACAAGGGCGATCTCGACGATCCGGCGACCTTGACCGCGGCCTTCGACGGCATTACCGCCCTGTTCCTGCTCGTCCCCGGCACCGGCATGGACCACACCCGCCATGCCGTGGCAGCCGCCCGCGCGGCCGGAGTCGAGCGGATCGTGCTGATCTCCTCGTTCTGGGCGATCGGCGATCCGATCCCGGCAATGGGCCGCTGGCATCACAAACGCGAACAACTCGTCCTGAACAGTGGCCTCGCCGCGACAATCCTGCGCCCGGGCGGTCTGATGACCAACGCGCTCGAATGGGCTCCTGCCATTCGCGCGGGCGAGCCCATTCTGGACCCCACCGGGCCGGGTCGGTTCGCACCGATCGACCCCGCCGATATCGCCGCCGTCGCACTCCTGGCGCTCACCGAAGACGGCCACAAGGGCGCGGCCTACAACCTGACCGGGGCCGAATCCCTCACCTGCGCAGAGCAGGTCGGCATACTCGCCCGAGTCCTGGACCGCCCCTTGCCGATTCGCTCGACCGCGACCGCCGAGGAGGCCGTGCGCGCCCGCTTCCCCCGGGGCGCACACCCGCAACTGGCGGAGGCGATTCGCGAATCCTTCGCCCAGATGCGTTCGGACACGGTCGGACTCCGCACGGACACCGTTGCCGAGCTACTCGGCCGAGCTCCACGCACCTTCGAGGACTGGTGCCGAGCCCATCGAGATGCCTTCCGCTGAAGCCGAGCGTCCCAACCAGTGAACAAGTTCCAGAAATTGGGGTCTTGTTTCGCGATTCGCCGCACCCGGGCGCAGATTCCGGGTGATCATGGATCGAAATGTGAACCGACTAGTAGTCACTAGTGGCTATCCAGGGGGTTTCCGATGCTCGATCTGCTACCGGCCGTTCCGGTTCTGCGCCACTTCTCCCGAAATACCGCCCGTCTCGCCGTGCGCACCCTGCTCGCGGGTGCCACGGTCGCGGCGATCGCCGCCGCCGCGATACCGGCGCACGCCGAGGGCGTGGTCGCGCCCGCGCGCCCCATCGCGGGCATTACCGAAGATGTTGTCTCCGCGCTCAATTCGGTGACCAGCCTGGTGCCGGGCCTGGACCTGCCCGGTCTCGACCTGCCCGCCATGTTCAGCCCCAGCACCGCCATCGTGGTGCTCGGTTACGGCCTGCAACCGGACGGTGAGATGCGCCCGGAGCTCATCAACCGCCTGTTCGCCGGTTACGTCTCGGCCCTGCTCTCCCCCGAGGCTCCGATCATCGTCACCGGCGGTAATCCGCAAGGGGGCCACACCGAGGCACAGGCCATGGCGGACTGGATGATTCAGCGCGGCATCCACCCCGACCGCATCCATACCGAGACCAAGGCGAATTCGACGGTTCAGAACGCGGCGTTCTCGGCTCAGCTCATGGAGGCTATCGGCGCGCACGCCGCCATTCTGATCACCTCGGCGGACCATATCGCCCGGGCGCTGAGCAACTTCCGCGCGGCCGGTATCGCCGTGGTGGCGACCATGACGCCCGATGAATCCCCGCTCTCCGCACAGCCTTTCGGCCCGATCCGGTAGGCCCGCTCGGATCGGCCGGTCACTCGCGCAGTAGTTGCGCGGTGACCGCGCCGGTGAGCCACTCCCGGTATCTGGTTGCGGCCCAGCCTCTTTGCCGCCGCAATAGCCGGAAGACATGCGGTGACCCGAGCGCGAAGGCGATATCGGCGGCCGACTCCGCGTCGAGTTCCGGGCGCAGCGCATCGACGCGAAAGAGGTTGCGGGTCAACCCGAGCCAGAACTGGTAGGTGTGCTCAGCTCCGGCCTCGGAGCCCGCCTTCATACCCGCGTCCGCCGCCCCGGCCTCGATGCCGACCATGATGAGATCGCCCGCGCGCTCGAACAATCCGGCGGTGTACTCCACGACTCGCGTGACCGCGGTGAGTGGATCGACCTCGTCGAACGCGGCCAGCACCTCGGGTCGATCCAGCACCGCGACGGGTTCCTCATCGCCGACGGTGGCCACCCCGATGGTGTGCCGGAACAGTTCGAGCTTGTTCGGAAACGTGTCGTAGAGCGTGCGCTCCCCCACCCCCGCGCGCCGCGCGACCTCCCGCATGGTGGTCGCCGCGTACCCGGATTCGATGAACAGTTCACCGGCCGCCGCTCGAATGGCGGCGCGGGTCGCCTCCGCGGTCTGGGCGCGTTTGTCCGCGCGATAGGTCCTCTTGACCGGCTGGCTCATGAGGAGCATCCTATCAATATCTACCGCAGTACCACTGCGGTGAAATTCGAGAAGGTGATTCCCGATGCCCGAACTGGCAGGCATTCATCACATCAAGATCCCGGTGACCGATCTGGTGCGCTCGGTGCGCTGGTATCGGGATGTCCTCGGCTTCCGCCCGACCATGCAGTTCAACGACAGCGACGGCATGGTCCGCGGCGTCGCGGGCGAACTACCCGGCATCAGCCCGTCGATGCTGTGCCTGCGCGAGAATCCGGCGGCCGCACAGGGGTGCAAAGGGTTCGATCCGGTCAGTCTGGGCGCGCAAGGGCCGGCCGATCTGGAGCAGTGGGCGGCGTATCTGGATCAGCACGGCGTCGCGCACTCCCCCGTGATCGACGCCTCCATCGGCTGGCTACTGGTGTTCAACGATCCGGACGGCCTCGACCTGCACATCTATACCTGGGACGAGCACAGCGCCGACACCGCCGATCGCCCCGGCTACGGAACACCTATCGCCGATCCGAATTCCTGGCTGCCCGAACGCTGAATCGGCTTGGGAGCGAGGGGTTCTCACGCCGATTCTCCGTTCAGGACAGGTAGCGGGCGATGCTCTCCGCGACGCAGGCCGGTTTTGCCTCGCCCTCGATTTCGACGGTGACCGTGCGCTCGGCCTGTACGCCGCCGGGGATATCGGTCACCGAGTTCAGGGTGAAGCGCCCGCGGATGCGGCTGCCCACCGGGACCGGGCTGATGAAGCGAACCTTGTTGAGCCCGTAGTTGATTGCCATGCGCGCGCAGCTGAACTCCATCACCTGCGCGGTCATGGGGACCACCAGGGACAGGGTCAGGAAGCCGTGGGCGATGGTGCGGCCGTACGGACCGTCCGCCGCCCGCACCGGATCGACGTGGATCCACTGATGGTCGCCGGTGGCTTCGGCGAATCGGTCGATGCGCTGCTGATCGACGAGAAACCAATCACTGACACCGATTTCGGTGCCCGTCGCCGCGCGCAGCTGGTCGAAGGTGGCGAAGTCGATCATGCGAAACGCTCCTTCAGTTCTCGCTTCAGGATCTTGTGGGTGGGGCCGAGCGGCATTTCGGTGAGGAATTCGACGCGGCGCGGATACTTGTAGCGCGCGACATGCTCACGGGCGTAATCGATTACCTCATCGGTGGTGACGGGCTCGGACGGCACAACTACGGCCATGATCTCCTCGCCATAGTTGTCGTCCGGTACGCCGATCACCGCGACCTGGGCGATCTTGGGATGCCGCATGAGCGCCGCCTCGACCTCGGTCGGGTACACATTGAACCCGCCGCGGATGATCATCTCCTTGATGCGGTCGACAATGCGCAGATAGCCCTGTTCATCCTTGGTACCGAGGTCGCCGGTGCGGAACCAGCCGTCCACCATGACTTCCGCGGTGGCCTCGGGTCGCCCGGTGTACCCGCTGAACACATTGTGACCGCGCACCACGACCTCGCCGATACTTCCGGCTGGCAGCAGTTCGATGCGGTCGCGCACCTCGGGATCGGCGATCTCGGCGTCCACGCCCCACACCGCGTGCCCGACCGTCCCGGCGAGCGGGCCGAGCTGCGGCTGATTGACCGTGGCGGTGGGTGAGGTCTCCGAAAGTCCGTACCCCTCCAGCACATACGCGCCATAGACCCGCTCGAACTCCTCCAGCACCGAGGGCGGCATGGCCGCGCCGCCGCTGATACAGAGCTCGAGCGTGGGCAGCTGCGCGGCTTCCTTCGCGGCGTCGAGCAAACCGACGTACATGGTCGGCACGCCATGGAAGGTATTGATGCCCTCGGCGTTCATGAGCCGAATCGCCTCTGCCGCATCGAATCTGGGCAGCAGTACCAGGGTCGCGCCGACCCGCCAGTGCGAGTTCATCGATACCGTCTGCCCGAAGACGTGGAACAGCGGCAGTGCGCCGAGCGCGATGTCATCGCGGTGAACTTCATTGGCGTCGAAGGCATTCACCGTCGCGCACATGACCATATTGAGGTGACTGAGCTCCGCGCCCTTGGGTGTGCCCGTGGTGCCGCTGGTGTAGAACACCACCGCGGTATCGAGCGGACTGCGCGAGAGGAACGTCGGAATTGCCTCACCGACAAGCTCTTTCGGGCTCAGGCAGCGAATCCCCGCACGCTCCGCAGCCGCCTTGCCGACGGGGGCGACCATATCGTGGCAGATGAGCAGCGTCGCACCGCTGTCGCGCAGCACATACTCGGCCTCCGGGGCGGTGAGCAGCAGATGCACCGGCACCACGGTCGCGCCGGCCGCGAGAATCGCGAAGTACGCGCGCGGAAAATCAGCGGTATTCGGCCCCATGAGCGCGACTCGATCCCCGGGCCGCACACCGAGTTCGATGAGCGCCCCGGCCTGTTCGCGTGCCTGCTGCCACAGCTCGGCGAACGTAATCCGTTGCGCCCCTTCGATGAGGGCGAGGTGGTCGGGCCGCCGTCGCGCCGGTTCGGCGAGAATGCTGGCGAGGGAGAGAGTCGCGTTCATTGAGACCTCATGTGATTCGTAGCGTGCGGGGGTCGGTGAAGCGCATGGATGGAAGTACCCCGGGCGGCAGTTACAGGCCCATGTCCTTGGCGATGATCATCTTCATGACTTCGCTGGTACCGCCGTAGATCCGGTTCACCCGGTTGTCGGCGTACAGGCGGGCGATCGGGTACTCGTTGATGAACCCGTAGCCACCGTGCAACTGCAGGCAGCGGTCGATCACGCGCGCGGCGACCTCGGTGCAGAACAGCTTGGCGGAGGCGGCATCGGCGGGGGTGAGTGTCCCGGCGTCCAATGCGTCGAGCCCGCGATCCACCACGGCCTCGGCGGCGTCGACCTCGGCCTGACAGGCGGCCAGCTCGAACTTGGTGTTCTGGAAGCTGGCGACCGGCTGCCCGAAGACATTGCGCTGCTTGGTGTATTCTTTGGCGAACCGGATGGCGGCTGTGGCCTGCGCGTACGCGCCGACGGCAATGGAGAGCCGCTCCTGCGGCAGGTTCAGGCCCAGGTACGAGAAGCCCTTGTTCTCCTCGCCGAGCAGATCCTCGACCGGCACCTTCACATCGGTGAAGTTGAGTTCGGCGGTGTCGGAGGTCTTGAGCCCGAGCTTGTCCAGCTTGCGGCCGACCACATACCCCGGCGACTTGGTGTCCACCATGAACAGCGAAATGCCGTGGCGGCGATCATTACCCAGGGGCGCGTCGGTGCGGGCGCAGACGATCACCCGGTCGGCGTGCACGCCACCGGTGATGAAGGTCTTGGACCCGTTCAGCACATAGTGCGTGCCGTCCTCGGACAGCTTTGCGGTGGTGCGCATTCCGGCCAGATCTGAGCCGGTGCCGGGCTCGGTCATGGCAATGGCGAACATGATCTCGCCGCTCACGAAGCCGGGGAGCATGCGCTCCTTCTGCTCCTGGGTGGCGAGCATCTTCAGGTACGGCAGGCACAGGCCCACGTGCACACTGGAGCCGCCGAAGGAGACCGCCGCGCGCGAGCACTCCTCGATGAGAATGGTTTGGAACTTGAAGGATTCGATACCCGCGCCACCGAACTCCTCGGGCACCTCGATACCGAAGACGCCGAGTTCCGCCAGTTTGTAGTAGAACTCGCGCGGCACGATGCCCGCCTCGTACCACTCGTCGTAGTGCGGTGTGACCTCGGATTCGATGAAGGCGCGCACCGTCTTACGGAAGGCGTCATGGTCGGCGTCGAAAACTGTTCTCTGCATGATTCTTTCTCTCGGGAGTTGTTAAAGCTTGCGTCCGCCGTCGACGTAAATCGTCTGACCGGTGACGAACGAGGAGTCCTCGGAGGCGAGGAACGACACCACATTGGCGATATCCGCGGGATTGCCGACGCGGCGCAGCGGAGTGACTTCGGCTGCGGCCTTACGGAATTCGGCCGGATCCATCCCCACGCGCGCGGCGGTGGCATCGGTCATATCGGTGACGATGAACCCGGGCGCGACGGCATTCACATTGATGCCGTACGGGCCGAGCTCGATGGCCAGCGTGCGGGTGAAGCCCTGGATACCCATCTTGGCGGCCGAGTAATTGGCCTGCCCCCGGCTGCCCAGCGCGGACACACTCGAGGTGTTCACGATCTTGCCGGACTTCTGCTTCACCATGTACCGCTGTGCGGCCCGGCTGCACAGGAACGCGCCGCGCAGGTGCACCGACATGACGGTGTCCCAGTCCTCCACGGACATCTTGAACAGCAGATTGTCGCGCAGCACGCCGGCATTGTTGACGAGCACGTCGACCGAACCCAGTTCCGCCACAACGCGTTCGAACGCGGCGTCCACGGAGGCTTCGTCGGCGACATTGCAGCCCACCGCGATGGCCTTGCCGCCCGCGGCGATGATGGCGTCGACGGCGGTCTTGCAGGCGGCCTCGTCCAGATCGGCGATCACCACGGTGAACCCGTCAGCCGCGAGCCGGGAAGCAGTGGCCGCGCCGATGCCGCGCGCCGCGCCGGTGACGAATGCAACCTTCGAAGTCATACGAAACTCCTTGTCAGCGAATATATTTGGTCAGGCGTCAGTTGAAGGCGTTCACGCCGGTGAGCGCGCGCCCGATGAGCAGCTTCTGAATCTGGCTGGTGCCCTCGTACAGCGTGAGCACCCGGGCATCGCGCAGGTATTTGGCGACCGGGAATTCGTCGATATACCCGTATCCGCCGAAGACCTGAATAGCGTTATTGGCGGCCTTGACCGCGGCCTCACTGGCGAACAGTTTGGCGACCGAGGCTTCGGTGCCGAACGGTTTACCGCGCTCCACCAGGTCGGCGACCCGCCAGGCGAGCAGCCGCGCCGCCTCGACCTCGACGGCGATATCGGCGAGCAGTTCCTGAACCAGCTGGTAGGAGGCGATGGGCTTGCCGAACTGCTCGCGCTCCCGAGCGTATTTCACCGCAGCTTCCAGGCAGCCGCGAGCAACGCCGACACATCCGGCGGCCACACCCATGCGGCCTTTGTCGAGTGCGCCCATGGCGATTTTGAAGCCCTGGCCCTCGTCACCGAGTCGCGCGGAGTCGGGTACACGCACCTGATCGAGAACCAGTTCGGCGGTGGCCTGCCCGCGCAGTCCGAGCTTGCCTTTGATCTCGGTGCGGGTGAATCCGAGTGCGTCGGTGGGCACCAGGAAGGCGGTCACACCCTTTGGCCCCGGTCCCCCGCTGCGCGCGAAGACGATGGCCACATCGGCCCAGGTTCCATTGGTAATGAACATCTTCGTGCCGGAGATGAGCCAATCATCGCCGTCCCGAACGGCTTTGGCGGTGAGGTTGCCCGCATCGGATCCGGTCTCGGGTTCGGTGAGTGCGAAGCAACCCAGGGCCTGCCCGGAACACAAGCGCGGCAACCATTCTCGCTTCTGCTCCTCGGTGCCGTACGTCTTGATCGACTTGCCGACGAGTCCGAGGGAGACCGAGACGATGCCGCGCACCGAACTGTCCCCGCGCCCGAGCTCCTCCAGGAGCAGGCAGTAGTCCAGGGCGGTGCCGCCGGACCCGCCGTACTCCTCGGGAATCTCGATGCCGAGGAAGCCCATCGCGCCGAGCTTGCCGACGATGGCGGTGTCCACCGATTCGGCGCGATCCCAGGCGGCCGCGAACGGTACGACCTCTTTGTCCACCCAGGCGCGGGCGACCTCGCGCAGTTCGCGCTGTGCCTCGCCGAGCTCGAAGTCCATTTTGAATGGCTCCTAACCAAACGTTGTTAGGTTTATGCCTGCGAAGTTATCCTAACGCTGTTCGGTTTTTCAAGTAGCGGGTGATAACTTCTAGCCATGGCCCGACCGAAAGTGCCGCTCCTGAGCCGCGAACGCATTCGCGACGCCGCACTGACCCTGGTCGACCGTGACGGGCTGGCCGAGCTGTCCATGCGCAAGCTCGCCGCCGAACTGGGTGTGCAGGCCGCCTCGCTCTACGGCCACTACCCCACCAAAGACGATCTTCTCGATGACATCGCCGCGAGCATCATGAGCCGCGTCGACACCTCCGCCTTCGACGCGGGCGATTGGCAGCACGGGCTGATGTCCTGGGCACGGTCCTATCGCGATGAACTGGTCGCCCACCCCAATTTCGTGCCCTACCTGGCGACCGGTCCGGGCAAACGGGATGAAAATCTGCACCACGCCGACGCGGTGCACGGCGGTCTGGTCGGTGCGGGCTGGCCGCCGCGCGAGGCCACCATGATCGGCGCGGCCACCCGCTATCTGGTCATGGGCGCGACCATCGGCTCCTTCTCCCGAGGATTCGTCGATGACGTGCAGGTATACCGGGACCGCTACCCACACCTGGAACAGGCGCATCTGCTGCGCGCCCGCGCCGACGAAATCGATTCCGAGAGTTTCGAATTGGCCCTGAACGCCTTCGTCGACGGACTCACGGCCCGATTTCCGGAGCGGGTCACCGAGTAGCCGTTGCTCTTTCGTACGATTCATCGGACGAGAGAGCGAGGGTGGAAGTGACACAGAACAATCGAATCGATCGCCGCACACTACTGACCGGGGCCGCTGCTGTCGCTGCGGCCGGAATGCTCGGGGCGCGTGGCAGCGCGCAGGCCGGGCCCGTCGAGGGAACCGATTGCAAGGGCGGGCTTTTCACCGCATTGCGAGATGTGGAACCGGCCGCGAAACCCGCCTCGGTGCGATTCCGGGTCGCGGGCGCATGGACCGATCCGGTGCCGGTGCGCCGGACCGCGCACGGACGCGATGATCGCCCGGGCAAGCTCTCGGAGATCGTGCCGATTCCGGCGGGGGCAGACAAGGTCGATGTGATCGCCGAAAACATCACGCTCCCCACCATTTTCGCGCCGGTGACCGCCCAGCCGTTCAAGACCCCGGTAACCACCTCCTACGCATGGGGTTTTCCAGCGGTCACCCGATCGGGCTGGGGCGCGGACGAATCCCTGCAAACCTGGGGTGAACCGGAATACTCACCGGCACAGGTGATTACGGTCCATCACACCCAAATCCCCACCGGCCAGGAATACGACGACTACCGCGACGCGGTACGCGGCGTCTACCGCTTCCACGCCCTTCCGGACCCGGACGGCCAAGGCTGGGGCGACGTCGGTTATCACCTCATGATCGACCCGAACGGCGTCATTTACTCCGCCCGCCATCCCGGCACGGACGACGCCCCTATCTTCAAACCGGGCGCGGACCTGAAGCCCGGAGCCGAGGTGGTGACGGCAGGCCATGTGCGCGGGGCGAATTCGGGAAATATCGGCATCTGCCTGATCGGCGACTTCAGCCATACGCTGCCCAGCAAGGCGGCCCTGCACAGCCTCGACATAGTTTTGACTCGGCTCTGCTCTGGGTTGGGCATTCACCCCTTCGCCCAGATCAACTACGTGAATCCAGTGAATGGGATCACCGCCACCAAGCCCGGCGTTTCGGGTCATGGTGACTGGCAAGACATTTGCGGCGAAACCTCGTGCCCGGGGGATTTTCTGCATACCATCCTGCCGCTTCTCACCGCCCTATCCCAGCTCGGCTGAGATTGCCCTGTTGGTGGTACTGGAGTTCTGTGGCCGACCCATGTCGCTTCGGTTCGCGGATGGTGTTGATCTTCCCAACCGGGCTGCAAAGCAGAACTGGCAGTGTGGTTACTTCGTCTGCCGTACCCGGCTTTCGCTCGCCCTTTGGGTGCCGCACTCTCACGACCCAGCCTGGCTGGGTGGCCGTGGGAACCTTCAGAACCATGACAACAAAAAACAAGACAAAAGACGCCAGGACGAGAAGAACCACCGACTCGAATTAGACAATCCGGACAAGGTGAAGGGTCTCGGGGGCACGGCGAACACCCTTATCGACTCATCACACCCCCTCTCGTACCCGCACACCCCATACCAAGGGGTGTGCTAATTAGACCCGGGGTGTGATGGCTTCGAGGGCGGGCGGTTTGGGGGTTTTGGTCTTTGGGGTTTGTGTTCTCTGCTCGAGATCCGGACCACGGCCTGCCAGCCAGGCTGGTAGGTGAGAGTGCGGCTCCCAAAGGGGGAGCGAAAGTCGGGTACGGCAGGCGAGGTTCCCACTCCGAAGAATCTTGGCCCTCTTCCGAACCCCGCTGGAACGTGATGTCCCGCAGGGTCTTCGGCTACGAAGGCCCCGGGACCATTACCGGTACTAGTAGTTGGAACGCGTCGGCACTCGGGGGCGCAATCGCGCCCGGTACCGTTGCGCGGCAATCTCATTGCGCGCATGAATCCGAGCCAACCCGATCGCGAGTTGCTCGCCGAGGTGGTGCCGCTGATTCACCTTCGGCGTCCCGGAACGATCGATCGAGGACGGGGCGATCCATCCGGTGCGGCCCGGGAACTTGTGGTCCGAAGGCAGTTTCACCGTCTTCCACCCACCCGGACCGTCATGAATCCGAGCGTGGCAGGAATCGCAGGCCAAGGTCAGATTCTCGATATCGGTCGGACCATTCTTCGAGTGCTCGGTCACATGGTGCGCCGCAGCCAAGGAGGCGGGCGCGCTGCAACCGGGCCGGGTGCAGCCCTTCTCGGCGGCGATCAATGCCAAGCGCTGTGCGGGACTGGCCAATCGGCGGCCTCGACCCAGATGCAAAGGCCTTCCGCCGCCGTCCAGGACTACCAGCCACGGGCGTGAACCTTGCGCGAGCTTCAATGCGGCCGGGATCGAGACGGTACCGCCGGTGGCGGTGGTGGCCACTCCCGCGGCTCGCTCCACCTCGTCGAGTGTCATGGTGATCATCAGCGCCACCGGCAGACCACGGTGCGCGCCCAGCTTTGTGTTGTCGATGTCGAAGCGCAGGAAACCCAGCAGCGCATCATGATTGCGTTGCGCGGTGGTGCGGGTATCGCGCTGCGCGGCGGCGGCGAGAACATCGACATCGTCGGCAGCCGGTGCGGTGCACGGGCTTTCAGGATCCTCGGGGTTGCACATGCCGGGGCGCGCGTACTTGGCCAGTAACGCATCCAGGACCGCTCGCAGCTCCGGAGTGATCTCCCCGCACAACTCCGACATCCCATCCACCCGCTGCTTCCCCACGGTGATCCCGCGCCGACGCTGCCGATCCTCCTCGGTGGTCAGCGTGCCGTCGGGGTCGATACGGCACATGATCTCCTCACCGAGGCCGGGCAGCACATCCGGAGAACCCTCGCACGCATACTCGGTGAGGATCCGCTCGGCGTTCTCCTTCTCCGCATCCGTGGTGATCTCCGGCAGGCGCTTGATAATCCACGCTATCCGCCGCGCATGATCCGCCGAAATCGCGCCCTCACATTGCGCGGCAGCCACATACGGCAGTGCCGGACCCAAATCCTCACCCTGCTTTGAGATTTGCGGGCTCAGCTTCTCCGCTGCCCGCACCCGTGCAAGGGCTTCGGCATGACTCAACCGCAGCGTCCGCTCCAAATAGATATGGGTCCGCTTGAATCCCGCCCGATCCGCGAGCGAGCGCCGCTCGGTATCGGCGACGAACCGATGCTTGACCGTCTCCAATTGCCGCATCGCCCCCTCGACCTCGGCCATCACCGAGGCGAATTCATCATCGTTGAGCGGATACAGCGATTCCTCGGCCAGGGTTTGCACCGCCGCGACCAACGCGTGCGCGCCGTCCACGATGCTGGTCTTTCCCCCGGGATTCATACCTCTATTCTACCGCCGAAAAACATACCCGGAAAGGCGAAAACCATTGTGATACAAGGATATTCAGAATTCTTGGTCTTTCATCTTTCGCTCTTCTTGTCCAGGCATCTTTTGTCTTGAAAAGCGAAATGTCCCGAGCCGCAGAGCGACTCGGGACATTCACATCAGATATTGATTACTGCAGGCGCAGGCTGCCGAAGAGTCCGTCTTTCTCGTCTTCGGGTCCGGCGGTGAAGTACAGGGCGTCAGAGTCGCCGAGGCTTTCACCATTGCCGAACATCAGCGCCCACAGGCCGGGGATCTCGATCGGCTTGCCGGTGGTGTTGCGGAGGTAGTCGACAGGCTTGCCGGTGGCGTCGTCGATGGCGACGATGTGGCCCAGGCCGCCGAAGTTGCCGACCAGGATCTTGCCGCTCAGCGGGCCGAAGCCTTCGGGGGCGATGGTGACGCCCCAGGGGGCGTTGAAGCGGTCGTCGCCGTCGATGGTGCGGACCAGCTTGCCGGTGGCGTCGAATTCGGCGACCTTACCCTTGCCGGGCTTGCCACCCGATGCCTTGTCGGCGGCCTTGTCGAGCGAATCCTCTTCGCCCACATCAATCTTCGTGGCGTCCTGCTCGTCCGGCTTGGTGGTGGCGTACGAGATGAAGACGCGCTTGCCGATGGTGGTCACGTTCCAGGGGGCCGGATCGCCGGGCTTGACGGCCTTACCCTTGGCGGGGTCGGTGGCGTCGATGGTGTCGCCGGTGGCGAAGGGGTTGGCGAAGCCGCCGGTGGGGATCGGCTGCCAGTTCTTGTCGAAGGCGCGGATCTGCGGGTTCGCACCGAAGTCGGCGGCGAGGAGCTTGTCGCCGGACGGGGTCAGGGCGAGGCCGAAGAACTGCATGCCCTTCTCCGAGCCGTCGAACACGACGTTGGCGGGGCCGTCGTGGCGCACGATCTGGCCGCCGGTGCCCTGTTCGGTCCAGGCGGAGATCTTGCCGGAGTCGGTGGCGAAGATGAATCGTGAAGAGCCGGTGAGCTTTTCGGTCTTGCCGTCGTAGGTGACCGGCTGGTCCTTCACCACGAACAGGTCCGAGGTGATGGGTGCGGGGTTGAAGATGACGCCGGTGGTCTTGCCGATGCTCTTGTCCGAGCTGTCGGAGTCCGCGCCGGGGACATTGACGAGCTTCAGCGGATCCTGAAAGAGCTTCTGGAACTTGGGATCCGCGGATTTGGTGACATCACCGACGAACTGGAAGGAGAAACCGCCGCCGCCGACCCAGAAGTGGCCGCCCGCACCCTTGGGCCGATCGGCCAGGCCCCAGGCATTGACCATGTCCGGGTAGGTGAACTGCGCCTTGTACGAGTCCTTGTCCGCGGCCAGGTTGGTCTGGGCGTAATGGTTACCGTCCAGGGCCTGCGGGTAGTTGTCGGCCACCGGCTCCGATTTGGAGCAGGCGGCGGCGACGAGCAGCGCCACGCCGAGGGCCGAGATGCGCAGAAGGTTCTTGCGCACCGGTGCGGCGCTGTACAAGCGTCCGTTCAATTTCCTTCGTCCTTCCAGTCCAGACCGCATATCCGCGGTTAGGCGATGCTAACCATAGCTGGTTAGGTGACGCTAACCATATCTGGAAGGACTCGGGTCCTTGATCAGGCTTCGAATTCGGCCCTGACCTGCGCTTCGGTCAGCCCGTAATCGGCCAGGGAGTACCGGTGCACGGGTTTGCGGTCACCACTCTTGCTCTCCTCGTCGAGGGAACCCATGGCCGTGCGCGCCGGAGTTGTGAAATCGATTCCGAAAGCGCCGTAGATCTTTTCGACGGTGCCCATCGGGTCGGCGCGCAATTCGTCGAATTGGATATCGAGGAACTGCTCGGGGTTGTACCGAGCGCGGGCCGCATTGAACTCGCGCAGTCCCCGCGACCACAGCTCCAACTGCGACTTGCCGATGGTCTCGCCCACGAAGGTGGTGGACCAGCCACGCGCGGCCTGATCCGAGAGGCTGCACGACGAGCCGACAATGGTCACCGGATCGCGATGCGTCTGGATGATGAGCGCGTCCGGGTACACCGCCATGAGCGCGTCGAGGGCGAACAGGTGGCTCGGATTCTTGAGCACCCAGCGCCGTTCGTCACCAACTCCGATGAGCTGCAGGTTCTTTCGATGCCGGGTGTAGGCGTCGGTCCAATCCTGTTTGCGCAGCCACTGCGAGTAGGTGGGCAGGTACGCCAGGGATTCGTACGAGATCGACTTGGCCGTCTGCCGCAGCAGCTGCCAGCACTCCTCCACATCGGCGGCGCTCATATAGTGCACGCCCATGAATTCCGGATTCTCGATGCGATGCTGTGCGAATCCGGCGTCGATGCGCTGGTAGACAGGATTCTCGGCCCAGGTGTCGCGCGGCGGGCGCGGCTGCGGGAAGTCGGCCAGCCACATCTCCAGGGCCTGATGCCCCGGGTCGGCGGCGAGTAGCCGATGCAGGGCGGTGGTGCCGGTGCGCGGCAGGCCGGTCACGAAAATCGGCCTGGTGACGGGGGTTTCGGCGTATGCCGGGTTGGCTTTCCAGGAGGCTTCGCTCAGTGCGCGGGCGACGAGGGCCCCGCGCAGGAAGAATCGGCTCATCTTGGAGCCGAGCTCGGTGAGTCCGGCGTCGCGCTGGTACGACTCGAGCAGGGTGCTCAAACCCTCCAGGTAGTCGTCCGAGCCGAAGTCTTCGAGGCCGCAGACCCGGGTGGCCGAGGCGTGCAGATCCTCGACGGTGCCGACGGAGGTGCGTGCGGTCATGGGTTGAACTCCTTATGCATGCTGATCAGACGTGGTATTCGCCGCAGTTGACGTCGATGGTCTGCCCGGTGATGGCATTGGCGAACGGCGAGGCCAGGAAGACGACGGTCTGGGCGATCTCATCGGGCAGCGGCAGTCGCTTGAGGTCGGACTTGGAGGCGGTCTGCTGATAGACCTGCTCCTCGGTGATGCCGTACTTCTTGGCGATCTCACCGAAGTACCACTTCAGCTGATCGGTCCAAATGTAGCCGGGGGCAACGGTATTGACCCGGATACCCTTCTCGCCGAGCTCGGTGGCCAGCGTCTGCGACATGGCCAGCAGTGCGGATTTGGCGACCTTGTAGCTGCCGTAGCGGGGTTCGGAGTGCCGCAGCACCGCCGAATTGATCATCACCACATTGCCTTTGGTCTCGGCGAGGGCGTCGGTGAAGGTCTGGGTCATGCGCAGGCCGCCGAGCACGGTGAGTTCGATACTGTCGCGGATCTGCTGATAGTCGGTGCGCGCCAAGGGTTTCATGGACGGTACCGAGAAGGCGTTGTTCACCAGCACATCGACCTTGCCGAAGGTCTCGACGGTGCGGGCGAGGAGGTTCTGCACCTGCTCGTCATCGGTGATATCGGTAGGCACGCTGAGGGTTTCGCCGCCCTCGGCCTCGATCTCGGCGGCGACTTCCTTCAACCGGGATTCGGTGCGGGCGGCGAGGACGACCTTCGCGCCCGCCGCGGCGGCTTCGAGGCAGATGGAGCGGCCGAGGCCGGGACCCACCCCGCTCATCACCACGACCTTGCCGTCGAGCAGTCCTGTCCTGAGCCGGGTCATCCGAGCATCCTCTCCGCGAAAGCGCGCTGGCGGTTGGCGATTCGTTCGCGCCAGTCCGCCTCGTCGATCTGATTGTGTGCAAGGTGCGGCAGCTGTTCGGCTACCTTGTCGAAGGGCACCAGTTCGATGGTGGGGCCGTCGGCCGCGGTCATGGGCCGGGCGACGCGCTGCCAGCGGAACTGGAGAATTCCCAGGCGGCGGCCGGTGGTCTCGATCCAGTTGGTAATGCCCGGATTTCGCGCGGAGACGACCATGCGGATCATGCCGTCCGGATCCACCTGTGCCTGAGCGTGATTCAGGCTGGTCTGGTGATTGCTGTAGTCGAGGGAGACATACCAGCGACTGCCGAGCTGGAAACCCTGGTACGGCGCATCGGATTTCGGCACGGTGATAATGAGCGCCTGATCGTCGGCGAGGTCGAAGTGACCGACCGAGGAGTACTGCGTGCTCAAACCGCCCGGGGTGAGCCGGGGTTCGGTGAGGGTGTTCACCGGCAGGTTCAGATAGAACCATTTGGGGAAGTTGAACCAGGTGTTCACCCGGGTCAGCAGCATGCGACCGGCGGCACGGTAGCGCTTACGCAGCGCGGCCACATCGGGTTCGGCGGGCGCGGTGCCGATCGTATCGACGCGCTCGATGCGAATACTGCCCTTGCGCTCATTGTTCCAGTCGCCGTACACCTCTCGCACCGCGAGCATGGACGCGCCCTCGCCGAGGACGAAGTAGTTCGGGCCCGGGTTCTCCTTGGGCGGGCCGAAACGCAGCTGGTAGCTGCCGTCTTCGGCGATCTCCAGGCGGCGATCGTCGAAGGCGTCGTCACCATTGGGGACATCGGTGGCGGTGTAATCGCCCTTGAGCACTTGGAAACTCAGGTCGACGGTGCTGCCGCGCACGCCGGTGAGCAGGTATTCGCCGGTCGACTCCACATTCGCGTGGTAGTACAGCGTGTCCGGGTTATCCAGGCCCATCTTGGTGTACGGGCCGGTGGAGGTCACGAAGTACGGGTGCGAGGTGCCGTGCGCGCGCGAGAGCTGCATGACGGCGGCGATACTGCCCTGCAGGTAGTCGTAGCCTTCGGCGAGGTCATGCGGGTCACGGATGAAATCCGCTGCGGCAATGAGCTTCTCGGCCTCGGCGACCGCGGCCAGGAGTGGCTCGGTCAGCGGAAGTTCGGCCTGTTCGATGGTTGGTTCCATCAGGCGTCTGCCTTCTTTCAAGAGCTAATGCCTAGTTCTAGGCGGATCAATTGGGCGATATCGGTCGGGGTGCCCTGTTCGGGCGTGATGGTGAGCTCGGCGTACTCCGGGCGCTCGTAAGGCGATGAGATACCGGTGAACTCGGGTAGCTCACCGGAGCGGGCGCGCTTGTACAGACCCTTGGGGTCACGCAGTTCACACTCTTCCAGGGGCGTGTCCACGAATACCTCATGGAACTGCAATCGCTTGTCGTCGTGCAGTTTTCGCGCGTCGCGACGCTGTTCCCGGAACGGGCTGATGAGCGAGACGATGGCGATGGTGCCCGCATCGGCGAAGAGTGAGGCGACTTCGGCTACGCGGCGGATGTTCTCGCGCCGATCCTCATCGGTGAAGCCGAGGTTGTTGTTCAGCCCGTGCCGCAGATTGTCGCCGTCCAGGAGATACGCGGGGCGTCCGGCCGCGATCAGCTGGCGCTCCAATTCGGCTGCGATGGAGGACTTTCCGGACCCGGAGAGCCCGGTCAGCCAGATGGTCATACCTTCGCTCAACCGCTGGGTGCGCTCGACCGCCGAGTTGTGCCACACCACATTCGCACGCGGGCGGCGGCCGGTGGCACGGTGCCCACGATCGCTCGTCGCCTCGGCGATGCCGGGTGTGCGAGCGGTGATCATGCCCGCTGCCACAGTCTGATTCGTGGTGTCGTCCACCAGAATGAAGCTGCCGGTCGCGCGATTGTCCCGGTACGGGTCGAACATGATCGGCTGCCGAGTATGCAGGGTGACGCGCCCGATGTCATTGAGCGCCAGTTCATCCGCCTCGGTCTGCCGATGCAGCGTGTTCACATCCAGGCGGTAATCCAGCTCGGCGACCGTCACCTTGGAGTTCTGGGTGGCGGTGCGAATGCTGAAGTCGCTCCCGGCGCGCAGCGCGCTGGTATCGGAGAACCAGCAGACCATGGCGTCCAGATCGCGATCCTGATGCGGCTGGTTGCCGGGCCGCGCGAGCATATCCCCACGGCCGATATCGATTTCGTCATCGAGGGTCAGTGAAACCGCCATGCCCGCGAAGGCTTCATCGATCTTGCTGCCGCCCGGACCCCAGATCTCCGTCACGTGACTCGTACGCCCAGAGGGCAGCGCCACCACTTCATCACCGGGCTTGAAAATGCCGCCCGCGATGGTGCCCGCATAACTGCGCTGGCTCTCACCGTGCGGCCGAATCACGTACTGCACAGGCAATCTGGCGTCGATGAGATTTCGGTCCGAGGCGATATGTACCTCCTCGAGATGGCGCAGCAGCGGCGGGCCCGCGTACCACGGTGTGTGCGTGGACATTTCGACCACATTGTCACCGTGCAGCGCCGAGAGCGGCAGGAAACTCAGATCGCCGACATCGAGCTTGGTGGCGAAATCCGCGAACTCCTCACGGATTTCCTCGAAGCGCTGCTCGGACCAGTCGACCAGATCCATCTTGTTCACGCACAGCACCAGGTGACCCACACCCAGTAGCGAGGAGAGGAAGGCGTGGCGGCGGGTCTGCTCGGAGACGCCCTTGCGGGCATCGACCAGGATCAGCGCCAGGTCCGCGGTGGACGCTCCGGTCACCATATTGCGGGTGTACTGCACATGCCCCGGGGTGTCCGCGATAATGAATTTCCTTCGCGGAGTGGTGAAGTAGCGGTACGCGACATCGATGGTGATGCCCTGTTCCCGCTCGGCGCGCAGACCGTCGGTGACCAGGGACAGGTCCGGGCCGCCATTGCCGCGGGCCAGGCTGGCGCGTTCGATGGCATCGAGTTGATCACTGAACAGCGATTTGGAGTCGAAGAGCAGGCGGCCGATGAGGGTTGATTTGCCGTCGTCGACACTGCCGGCCGTGGCGAGCCGTAAAAGGTTGCGGCGCATCAGAAGTAGCCCTCTCGCTTGCGATCTTCCATGCCGGATTCGGAGATGCGGTCGTCGGCGCGCGTCGCGCCGCGTTCGGTGAGGCGGGTGACGGCGGTTTCGGCGATCACCTCGGCCGGGGTGGCGGCGGTGGATTCGACACAACCGGTGCAGTCGGCGTCACCGAGGGTGCGGAAACGCACGCTCGCCTCGAAGAGCCGCTCGTCCGGCCGGCGGGGCACGAACTTGTTGTCCGCCAACAGCATTCCGTCACGCTCGAGGACCTGGCGGCGGTGCGCGTAGTACAGCGGCGGCAGGGCGACCTCGGCGCGCTCGATGTACTCCCAGATATCGAGTTCGGTCCAATTCGACAGCGGGAACACGCGAATGTGCTCACCCTTGCTGTGCCGGCCGTTGTACAGGCTCCACACCTCGGGGCGCTGTGCCCGCGGATCCCATGCCCCGTACTCATCGCGGAAGCTGAAGACGCGTTCCTTGGCGCGCGCCTTCTCCTCATCGCGGCGGGCTCCGCCGAAGACGGCGTCGAAACGGTTCTCCCGAATACCGCGCAGCAGGGTCGCGGTCTGCAGCCGGTTGCGGGACTCCCCTGCCTTCTCGGTGACACGCCCCGCGTCGATATCGTCCTGCACCCGCCCGACCAGCAACTGTGCCCCGAGCCGTTCGACGGTCCGATCGCGGAAGTCGATCACCTCGTCGAAATTGCGCCCGGTATCGATGTGCAGCAGTGGGAAAGGCAGCGGCGCGGGCCAGAATGCCCGCCGCGCCAACTCCAGCATGACCGCCGAATCCTTACCCCCGGAGAACAACAGCACCGGCCGCTCGAAGGTGGCCGCCACCTCCCGAATGATGTGCACCGACTCCGCCTCCAAGGCGTCCAGGTGCGACAACTCGTAACCCGCGCGCATTCGCTTCTCACTCGCCGCGCCGAACCTTCACAACTTGCGTTGTCGAATATTCGACGCTATTGTTCGATTATGTGACACCGACGATAGGTCGGCATCCTCGCGCGGTCAAGACCCGCGCCCAATCCGGCCGCGCCGAACCTGCCGCGGCCAGTCCGGCCCTTGCGACACGGCAAGCCCCGTGCAGCAGATACCGAAGCTGCTCGGGCATTTCGTCATCCCGCCAACACCGGCCCGGCGCTATAGATTCGCGTAAGCCCCGACGCCTCAGATATCCCCCACCCCGACGACCCCGAGGACGTTTTGACTGAAATCGCCTCCACCGCAGCACTATCCAACGCGGATGCGCGCGTCGCCGGTGAGCCGAATGCGGCCTCTCCCCCGACGCGGCGCGTGGTGCAGACGATCGAATTGCTGTCCCGGCATCCGGCCGAGCATCTGTCACTCGCACAGATTGTGCGGGCCACCGGGATGTCGCGGGCTACGTCACATGCGGTGCTGACGCAGCTCACCGGGGACGGCTGGACCATTCGGGACGCGAACGGGAACTACTGCCTGGGCCTGGGGTTGATGACGGTGGCACGGCGCGCCGAGGCGGCATTTCCGCTGCGCAGGCTGGCGGCCGAGGCGATTCGCCGGCTGGCCGACGCGCACGGCATGCCCGCGTTTCTAGCTGAGCGCGAGGGCGATTCGATCGTTATCACCGAGGTGATCGGGTCACCGTCCGTTCCGTGGATGCGGGCCGGGCGGCATATTCCGTTCGCACCGCCGGTGTGTCGCGAATTCATCGCCTGGGCGCCGGCAGCGGCGCGTGCCGAGTGGCTGGCGGCGGCCGATCCGGCGCATCGGCCACGCTTGGAGACGGTGCTCGATGTCATTCGCACTCGCGGCTATTCGGTGGAGCGTCTCGCGGACGACTCCGCGCCCATGCTGGAAGCCCTTGCCGCGCTGCGGCATTCACCGGTCACCGATCCGCTGCGGCATCGACTGAGCGCCATGATCACCGAGCTCATCACCATCGACTATCTCCCCGACGAGCTGGGCGAACACAATGCCGTGGTCTCGGTGGCCGCGCCCATTTTCGGCGCGGATGGTGAGGTGGTGGCCTCGATCGTGGTCTGCCCCGACACCCAACTCCCGGCGGCGCGACTGGTCGAACTCGCCGAGGCCACCGTCGCCGCGGCGTCCGCGGTGGGCGCGGCGGTGCATCGCTGATCGCACCGGATCTACACCGCAGCGCCGATGGATCGGCCCCGGATGCGTCAAGATCGAGGGATGGATACGATCGCATCGCGGGAGATCTACTCGAATCGCTGGATCACGCTCCGCGAGGACGTCATTCGCCACGACGACGGCCAGAGCGGCATCTACGCGCATATCGACAAGTCCGATTTCGCGATTATCGTGCCGTTCGACGGCGCGCGCTTCCACCTGGTGGAGCAGTTCAGATATCCACTGCGGCAACGCTGTTGGGAGTTCCCGGGCGGTTCCGTACCGGGCGCGAAGGAGTTCGATCCGATCGCGGTCGCACGCCAGGAACTCCGCGAGGAGACGGGCCTGCGCGCCGCCGAGCTCACCTATCTCGGCAAGGTCGCCGCCGCGCCCGCGACCAGCAATCACTACGGCCATATCGTCCTCGCCACCGAACTCACCGAGGGTGAGCCCGAGCGGGAGTCGACCGAGCAGGATATGCGCGCCGCCTGGTTCACCCGAGCCGAGCTGGAATCGATGATCGCCGAGGGTGTGATCGTCGATTCGCACAGCGTCGCCGCCTACATGCTGCTGCTCCTGCACGAACGCAAAGCCTGAACGAAGGGCGCGAGTCGGCGCAAATGGCCCACCTGCCGGGGTATCAGGCCGGACAGTAGTGGGTGCCCGCGATACACGCCGATTCTCCCGCATGGCGATTCCGCACGAATCCTCGCTTTGCGCTTATAAGATGCACTGATAGTTCCTGTGCATGACCGAGTGGCGGTGTCTATACCGCTGGCCGTCGCGCAGCATTGCGCCCTGGATGAGCGAGGTTGGAACGTCATGAGCGGCAATCAATTCCGTAGAAGCACGGCCAGTACCGCGGTACTCACCGGTATCGCCTCGGCGGCCCTCGCCATGGCGGGTACCGCCCAGGCCGAACCGCTATGGCCCGGCGGCCCCGATATTCCCGGCGTCCCGTCGATTATTCAGCCCCCGGCCCCCGCGCCGGTGGTCGCTCCCTGCACCGCCGAGGGCGCGCGGGTCTGCATGAGCCTGTCCGAGAACGAAGCCTGGCTCATGGAGAACGGCAAGGTCGTCTACGGCCCCACCCCGATCTCCCACGGCCGCCCCGGTTTCTTGACACCCCCCGGCGTCTTCCACGTGGCCTCCAAGAAGGAGTACCACTGGTCGACCATGCACAATGCCGAAATGAAGTGGGCGGTCTTCTTCAACGGCGATATCGCCACCCACATCGGCCCGATCGAAGAACAGTCCCACGGCTGCATCCGCATGACCCCCGAAGGCGCGGAAACCCTCTACCGCTGGGTCTCCCCCGGCGACGTTATCGAGGTAGTGCGCTAGTGGGTCGATTCCAAAGTTGTTGGGCGGTATGGGTTTCTGGTTGAATGTGGGCCGTGCGAGCTGCCCCTCTGGTGTTGCGTGATGGCGATCGGGAGATCTTGGCGGGCTGGATCCGGTCGAG
>NZ_WJIC01000005.1 GCF_009649815.1 Nocardia sp. SYP-A9097 | reverse complement strand
ACACCGCCGCTGCGTGCGCGACTACGAGACCAGACCCGACCACCACGAAACGATGATCCACATCGCCATGATCGCCGTTATGTCACGCCGCCTCGCACGCCGATAACCGAGTTCTCAGACGCGGTCTGAGAGTGGCGGACGTGCACTATTCGAACTTGCGATATTCGCTTGGCCTGACTCTGGCTGTGCGGCAGGTATTTTCAGCGACACACTGGTGAGATCGGCCCTTCGGCGCGCATGGGGCCGATGCGACGACGATGGGCATGTCGATGCATTGCGTCCCGGCACCTCGGCGGTAGACGTCCTGCCGGACCACGGGCAGTCAGATCCGACATTCCGCCTATCGCGGCATCGGCTTCAGCTGTACGGCCGGTCGGGGACGGATTTACTCGGAACGCGTTGACATGAGCAAATGGGGCCGTCACCCTTATTGAGGCAGCGTGTTGCTCGCGCTGGCTGAGCAGTTCATCGATGTGCCGTGAGACGCCCCCCGGCCGGGGGGGCGACGAATCGCAACGGAGGTTTCGATGTCTGGTAGTAGCACGAGCCGTGACAACACCGGCAAGCCGAAGGCCAAGGTCGCGAAGGCCCAGCCGATGAAGCAGCAGCAGCAGCACGCAGTTCAGAGTGACGTGAAGAAGGGCACGTTACCTCCCGTACCCGAGATCACGCCGGCGACAACCAGAGTGCGCCTCACCGACCAGTACCGGCTGTACAACGACACGGGCACGGATGTCACTGTGGTTGCGGTACGGGGCGGTTATGCCGAGCCGATCCGGGTCATCACCATCGGGCTGGGAAGCTACAGCGACGTCTACCAAAACTGCGACCTCGGCGACTTTCTCATCGTCAGACGCTCAAATGCTGGCTGGATAACGGCCTATGAAGGTCAAGACAGCGGCACCTACGTCGCGGACTGGTGCGGGTACCCGGGCCCCGGGGAGTTGACCAATATCAGCGAATTGAAGTAACCTGGACGACATAGGCGACGGATCCAGCATTTGCCATATGCTATTAACGCCATTTGAGTGGCGGATGCGCAATATTCGAAGCTGCAATAATCATCGGCGACGAAGGTGTCACTGCAACGCATTCACTTTCGCGTACCCGGCCCCCTCGGAGGTCAGGCTCGCCGAGCTGCGCCAGCCCGCAGCTCGGCCCGCAGGCTGGGGAAGAACTCCAGCCGCTGATGTGCCCAAGAGGACATCTCGGGGGTGCAAGGAGCCTAAAAATAGGCCTATGACGGGCTACTCCACCGACGACGACCGCATCGCCAGTAGCGCTACTCGCGATGCGGTCGGGCTTTCGCCCAAGGCGCGACAGTCTGTGTCACATGCAGCGCAGGTGGATAGAGTCTTCAATGATCCTGCGGTTCGATCGCAGGTGGACAGTTCGCCCAGGGTCGCAGAGGCGAAGCGTTTATTTGCTCAGAGCTCGGCTGGATTATTAGCCGAATTGGTGAATGCGGGTTTTGACGTCCAGTCGGTTGATGACCTTTCCCGAAGGCGAATAGATTACCGTGCGGCGGTGCCAGTTCTGATCGATTGGCTACCGAGGGTGGACTATATGCCCCTATTCAGCTATGTCGTTTCGCTGCTGTCGGTAAACTTCGCAAAAAAGACTGCCGTGCCGGCTTTTCTTAAGTATTTTCGTGAGCCGGAGTGGCCTGGCGATGAGTCACCAGAAGGCGAGTGGCCCGTGCGGGATAAGATTCGGTATGCGGTGGGTGAAGGGCTTCGTAAATTGGCTGGACCGCCAATTGCTGAGGATCTTATCCTGAATCCACCGATGAAAACTGGTGGGTAACGTGATGTGAAATAGCGAAAGTGGCCTTCTGAGCTGGAACGATTGGAGTTCTCACGCCACAATCAGAACCGGATCGGGAAGACACTTTCAGTGCGATTATTCCACACGTTCGCCGAGGATTCGGCACGCTTCGATGAAGACAACCTGGTGTCGGTGGCCGGGCTGGTGCCGGTGATGACACTGGCCGAGCAGACCGGCCTGAGCAGCATGTTGGCCGAGAAAGTCGCGATCGTCTCGCCACGGATCAAGTCCGGATCGGCGAATCCGGCACCGAAGCCGGCCACGCTGATCGCCCGAATGTGCGCCGGCGCGGACAGCATCGACGATATCGACCTGCTACGCAGCAGGGGCTGCACCGAACTGTTCGGCGGGGTATATGCGCCCTCGACGGTGGGAACATTGTTGCGGGAGTTCACCTTCGGGCATGCACGACAGTTGGAATCGGTACTGGGCGAACACTTGGTCGCATTGTCGAACCGCGTGGATCTGCTGCCCGGTACCCACGTGCGGTGCTTCGTCGACATCGACTCGCTGCCGCGGCCGGTCTACGGCCACCAGAAAGAAGGTGCCTCCTACGGACACACCAAGATCGCGGGCAAACAGGTTCTCCGCAAAGGACTTTCACCCCTGGCCACCACGATCAGCACCGACCTCGCCGCGCCGGTCATCGCAGGGCTGCGGCTACGCGCGGGGAAAACCGGCTCCGGCAAAGGCGCCGCGTCGATGGTCACCCGGGCGATCAACACCGCCCGCACCGCCGGGGCGAGCGGCACGATCGTGGTGCGCGGGGACTCCGCCTTCGGCAACCGCAAAGTCGTGCGGGCGGCTCTTCGTGCGGACGCGCAGTTCTCGGTGGTCTTGACCCGCAACACCACGATCGAACGAGCTATCGACGCGATCGGCGAGCGCGACTGGACCCCGGTGAAATATCCCGGCGCGGTCCGCGACCCCGACACCGGGGAATGGATCTCTGACGCCGAGGTCGCCGAAATCGCCTACACCGCTTTCGCTTCCACCACAGACAAGACCACCGCCCGCCTGATCGTGCGCCGTGTGAAAGACGCCCGCTACCCGGACGCGTTGTTCCCGATCTGGCGGTACCACCCGTTCTTCACCAACTCCACCGAACCAGTCGCCGACGCCGATATCACCCACCGCAAACACGCCGTCATCGAAACCGTGTTCGCTGACTTGATCGAGGGCCCCCTCGCCCACATTCCCTCGGGCCGCTTCGGCGCCAACTCCGCCTGGGTCCTGTGCGCCGCGATCGCCCACAACTTGTTGCGCGCTACCGGTGTCCTGGCCGGCGGAAACCACGGCCGCGCCCGCGCGGCCACACTGCGCCGCAAGATCGTCAACATCCCCGCCCGGCTCGCCCGCCCCCAGCGCCGCCCGATCTGCACCTACCCAACCATTGGCCCTGGACCGAATCATGGCTCATGTTGTGGCACAACACGATCGGCTACCCACCCCCACAACCGGCCACCCTCTGACCAACCCTGCCCGAACGGCCCGAACCGAGATCCACATGGAAATGCTGGACAGACCAGCGGCTACCCCCCACCCACCCAAAACACGTTGGTCCGCGCGCCTTCGGCGCACGGACCAACACGAAACCCGGGTCGGTGGATTCAGGCTTAGTGGTCGGCGACTGACGCGACTAGCCAGTCCATTGAGCCGAGACAGTATCAGCGACCAACGTCCCTCGCCGACCGTATTTCCTTGTCTACCAACAATTCAGACGCATGGACTCGACTCACGCCGAGTTCCGCCAACCGATGTATGCCCTCCGCGCAGGATTCGTCGTGACAGTTAAAACAGCAGTCGGTCCCCGAGGCGAGTGTCACTCACTTCGGGGACCGTTGCATCGTCTTACGCGGCGGTGCGCTCCGCTGATTGCCTCAACCGGGGCAGTCGGCCCGCGATGACCCGCGCCGCGGACTCGCTGGCCTTGCGGTCGTGGTGGCGGTAGATCCGGTCGGTAGTGCTGGTCGACTCGTTCCCGGCGTCACGCGAGACGACGAACAGTGGCACACCTTCCTGCAACTTCCAAGATATTCCGTTGTGTCGCAGCACATATGGGGTCAGCCGTTTCTCGACCAGCCGGCCAACCGCATCGTCGAACCGGTCCAGCAACTCCTCCGGATCCGGACCGGTCCACCGAGATCGAGTGAACGGGGTGAAATCCAGATCGTAGAGACCGCGTAGCCGCTTCAACGCAGGCAGCCATGCCTTTTCGTGGAAGTAGGAGACCCGGATCGATGTGTTGAGCTCGGTGTGGAACAACAACTCATCACGGGGCCGCCACTTCAAATCCAGTCGCTCCAGTGTCTCCAATGGCACGTTCCGTCACGGAAGTCGTTCTGCGGAACACTGTTTCGGCACTCATACGCACCACTCACCGGGAAGCGCAACGAGAACAGCTGTGGAATCGCCCGGCGGCGGAACCGGAGTCGGTACCCGCGGCATGGTTTGCGCAGGTCCGTCGGTAGGCGCGCCGCTCCACTCGGCGCAGAGTACCAGCCGATGACTCACTATGCAGGACAACAGTTTTGGGGCTACAGATCGGTTGCGCGGCCTCCATAGACCGGTTAATGTCCGAAACGTGATAGGTCACCGACCGCACCCCAGGGCACTGGGGCGGCCGGGGTCGGCGGTGGGGGCGTCTGGAGCGTTCCCGCACCTAGGCCGGTGTGCCTGACCTGTCCCATCTTTGCCGCCCCAATGGTGTTGCGCAGCACTGTTTCTGTGGAATACGTCCGTGGGAAGATATGGAGGGTCTCTGTGCCATTCGCGGGTACCATCGAAGACTTCATGACCGACCCGTACTCGATTTATCGAGGTATGAATTCGGAGGCGCCACTAACGCCTGTCGGCCCCTCGGATTACATCGTCACCGACCCGGGCCTGATCCTCGAAATCTTCGAGAATCACACGAAATTCGCCAGCGTGCACAATCTGGAAGGCCACTTCCCGATCTGCGATGAGGCGCGGACCCTACTGGACGACACGCTGTTCTATCGGGGTGCGCTGTTCAATGAAGCGCCACCGGCACATTCGGCGTTCCGCAAGACCTTCATCCGGCCGTTCACCCCTGCCGCGGTGGACAAGCTGGCTCCGAAGATCCGCGATCTGGCCGTTGAATTTTCCGGAGATCTTCAGGGGCGCAACGGTTTCGATGTCATGCGGGAGCTGGCTTTCCCGCTCCCCATCAAGATCATCTCCGATATGATCGGCATTCCGGAGGACGACCGGGCGCAGGTCAAACAGTGGAACGATCTGTGGCTCGCCCTCCAGGTGGCCCCGCTGCCGCCGGACGTGCAGGTGCAGGCGGCCGGAGCCGTGCGAGTCTACGAGGACTACGTGCGGAATCTGATCGCCGAGATCCGCGCGGAGCGCCGTCCGAACCTCATTCTGGAGATGGCCGACGCCATCGACACCCCAAGCACGGTACACCAGGTGGAGGACATCATTGTCGCCATCCGAGTCATGATCGCCGCCGGGCACGAGACCACCTCCGGACTCATCGGCAATGCGGTATCGCGGCTCATCGGGACCGGACGCTGGGCACAGCTCGCCGAAAACCCCTCCGCCATACCGGACTTCGTCGAAGAGACGCTGGCCTCCGATCCGTCGGTGCAGAGCGCGCCGCGCTCGGTCGAGGAGGACACCAATATTCGCGGCATCACCGTCCCCGCCGGTGCGCGATTGCACCTGGCCATCGGCGCGTTCGGCGCGATAGCGGACGAGAACGGCACTGCCGCGGATCCGGATGCCAAGGGCCACAGGCACATCGGCTTCGGCCACGGCATCCACCGCTGCGTCGGCTCGCATCTCGGTCGCACCGAGGCGCGTATCGCACTCGAGGCCCTATTGGCGGCGGTCCCGGCCGCGCCGCGTTTAGACGAGGCCGCGCCACCGCAGCGCCTCCCGGGCGGTTTCGTCTTCCGCAGTTTCAGTTCGCTACCCATCTGTTGGTGAGGGAGTCCCTGTCATGGCCGTTAAACCCCCGTTGGTGCCGAATGCCAAGCCACTCATCGGACACGCGCTGGATATCTGGCAGGACCCGCTGAAGTTCTTCAGCGCCGCGGCCCGCACCGCGCCCCTGTCCCGCATCAAGATCGGCTGGAAAGATGCCTGCCTGATCTCCAATCACGAACTGCTGTACCAGATTCTGGTCACCGACGCGAAGAAGTACGACAAGGGAATCCAGTACGAACGGGCGCGCGCCATGCTCGGAGACGGCGTGCTGTTGGCAGAGGGCGATCTACACTTCCGGCAGCGCCGACTGATGCAGCCCATGTTCAATAAGCCGTCGGTCAACGACTACATCGACGCCATGCACACCTACAGCACCGCCATGGTGGAATCCTGGCGGGACAAAGAGGTGGTGGAGCTCTATCCAGAGTTCTACCGGCTGGCCACCCGGGTAGTCATCGACACCCTGTTCTCCACCATCATGTCCGACGCCGATGTGGAGTTGGTGCGCGCCAAGATGCCCGTCGTCATCGCGGGTATCGAAAAGCGGGGCGCGCTGCCGCCACGCCTGTTCGACACCATCCCGACCCCGGAGAATCGCGCCTTCTACTCGGCCATCGCCGATCTACGCGGGCTGGGCGATCGCCTCGTGGACGACCGCCTGAGCATGAACCGCGACGGCGATGCCCGCACCGACCTGATGGACGTGCTCACCGATACCGAGGACGAGATCACCCGCCGCGATAACGACCGGGCCCAGATCCTCAATGAATTCCTGACCTTCCTCACCGCAGGCTCGGAGACCACGCCGAGCGCCATCGCCTGGTCCTGCTATCTGCTGGCCAAACATCCGGAAATCCAGGAACAGGTGCGCGCCGAGGTCGGCGAATTCGATCTGAACGCCGATAACACCGTGCAGGCCATCCAACAGCTGTCGCTATTGCACGCCGTGGTCAAGGAGGCGCTGCGCCTCTACCCGCCGGTGTGGGCGCTGGGGCGGCGCTCCCTGGAGGAGATCAGCCTCGGTGGCTACGACTTGCCGTCCGGCACCCAGGTCTTCTATTCGGTCTACGCCATTCAACGCGATTCGACCGTGTACGAGGATCCGGACGAGTTCAAGCCGCGCCGCTGGATCGATACCCCCAAGAAGTACCCGCGCAGCGCCTTCCTGCCATTCGGGGCGGGTGTGCGCAATTGCATCGGCGAGCATTTCGCGTGGATCGAAATCTCCATCGCCATCGTGAATATCCTGCAGCGCTACGAACTGTCGCTGCAGCCGGGCCAGCAGGTCCCGCCCGCGGCAATGGGCGCGCTGGTACCCGGCGCTCTGCCGGTGCGCCTGAGAAGTGTGGTGCCACGATGAGCAGCCCACCCACGGCCTCCCTGCTGGTGGATCGGGTCCGCGCGAATGTCGCGGCGTTGCTCACCGATTTCGCCACCGTGGCGGCCGATTCGAAGTCCAGCGGTGTCACCGGGGTGCCCGTATTCACGCAGCGATTGCAAGACTACGTCATGCGGTTCGGCAGTATGCGGCGCACCCGGGTGGCGGCACACGCGCTAGAAGGATTCCGGCGCACCGACGAAACGAATCTGGCGGCGCTCGGTCACGCCTGCGCCGCGCTCGAGCTGTTCCACGCCGCCGCGCTCATCCACGACGACATCATCGACGAAAGCCTCACGCGTAGAAACTATCCCGCGTTCCACGTCGGGTGGAGCGGCGGCGTCGAGGAGGTGCCGCCCATATCGTCGGCCCGCCTCGGCGTGGCCGCCGGGCTGCTCGGCGGCGACGCGCTGTTGGTGTTGTGCGCCCGTGCCATCGATCGCATCGATACTCCGGCGCGGGCTCAGGTGGCCGGGTTCTTCCAGGAGGCGCAATTACGCACCGTGGTCGGCGAATTCCAGGATCTGGTCCTCGAACAGCGCCGCGTGCGGACCGACCGCACCGCCATCACCGAGATGTCGGTGAACAAGACGGCCTGGTACACCGTGATCGCGCCGATGATCCTGGCGGCGCGGTGCGCGGACGCCGACGAACGGTGCATACCGCTACTGGTCGACGCGGGCGCGGCCTACGGCGAGGCGTTCCAGCTGCTCGATGATCTCAACGAAGTGCTGATGGAACCCGCGCTCACCGGCAAGAACCCCCTCGATGACATGAACGCGGGCAAGGCCACGCTGCTGCACCACATCGTGTCCGCGAACGCCTCCTCATCGGAACGGGTTGTGCTGGAACAGGTTTATGGTCGTGGCGACTGCACCGAACGCGACTTGGACCAGTACCGGCGGATCGTCGACGTGCACAGCGCGCATATCGCCACCGATCTGCGCGCGCTCATGGATCGGGCCCGATCGCTCTTGCACGACAGCGGTTTCCGCGAACACACCATCGGCCGTATCGAGAGCGAGCTGAATCCGCACTACCAGTTCCCTGTCCCTCTGGACGAGAGCGCTTGACATCATGGCAGTGAATTTCACCCACATCCTGGCGGGCACTTATGTGCTGCTGCCGAGTTTCGAACATTGTGTTCCCGCACTGGAAAGGCCCGACGCCGAACAGGTGGTGGCCGACAGCCACGAGTGGTGCCGGCAGGGCCTCGCCGATCTGCTGCCGCCCGCCGAGCTGGCCACACTGCTGGCGGAGCGCGCCTCGCTCTGGACCATCCTGGTCCTCCCCAACGCACCCTATGAATTCCTGGTCGCCGCGGCGCGATACACGGAGTACCTGTCCATCCTGGACAACGCTCTGGTGGACAAGGATCGGCTGGGTAGCGATGCGGCGTACGCGGCGGAGATGAAGGCGGTCATCGACGTGCTGTTCGATGGGGAAACCGTCGACAAGCCCGCCAATGAAGAGCTGACCATCTGGTTCAAACCGCTGCGCGACTGCCTGACCACGCTGCGCGCTTACCTGACGCCCGCGGTGTGGGACAGCTTCCATCGTGAAGTGGAGCGGTTCTTCATCGGCTGCGTAGAGGAGGTGTTCTACCGCAACTCGGACACCGTGTACGACTTCGATGCCTATTTGCGTATGCGCCGCAACAGCGTCGGCATGGGTATGTACTTCGCCCTCGGCGAGGCGCTGGCACCGCCGTTCGCGACCGAGGCGGTGGACGGAACCGAATTCCGGGAACGGCTGCTGGGCCACGCGCTCGATCACATCGCGCTCGCGAACGACCTGTTCTCGTTCCGCGCCGAGGCCGATGCGAACGACACCGTGAATGCGGTAGCCACCCTCATCCTCAGCGAAAATCGCACGGTCCAGGACGCTTTCGACCGGGTGGGGCTCGAGGTACAGCGTAATGAGAACGCCTTCCGGCGAACTCTGCACGAGACCGCCGCGGTACTCGGCCCCGACCACGCGGTGAGTGCCTACGGCGGACTGCTCTGGCACATGATGTGCGGCAACGTCGACTGGTCCTACCGCACAACGCGATACAACGGAGAAAGGCATCAGTGGGATGGCCGGTACCGTCAGATCGTCCAGCTCCAGCACGGGAGCACCCTCTTCACCGACAAGTCCTACCGCGACCTCGTTACCGACGGATTGGCGTGAGCGCACGGCCGGATACAGCACCCGGGTACATTCCGGCTTCGGACTGATCCGGCAGCTACTGCCCCTCGCCCGCGATCCGCTCGCCTGGGTGGCCGAACTCAATACCTCGGCCGATATTCACGTATTCACCGCCCTGGGCAAGGATTTCGTCTTCGTCACCGATCCGCTGCTCATCAACGACATGCTGGTGGACCGGCGCGGCGACTTCGAGAAGGGGGTATTCTACGACCGGGTTCGACGGCTGGCGGGCAATGGCGTGGTACTCGCCAATGGCGATGAACACCGCAGGCAGCGTGACTATCTGGACAGATTCTTCAAACGCGAACACGTGGTCGGCCTGTCCGAGCTCATGATCGGTGTGGTGCGCGACGAATTGGCGCGCTGGGACAGCACTCTCGATATCGACGCCGCGCTGCATCGGATGACGTTCAAGATCCTGGCGGCCACCATGTTCGGCGCGGATATCGACCACGCGGGATTCGACCGCATTCACGAGTGGCTCGGTACAGTCCTCGAGGCCATTATGTTTCGCACCGTGATGCCCAATTGGTATCTGCGTATCCCGACGGCGCGGAATCGCCTGCACGACAATGCCATGGACCAGTTGCGCGCGGCGATTACGGCGGCCATGGATTCACCGGGTGCCGCCGATCCGGATCGCCTCGATCTCATCTCGGTCATGCGCACGGTGCGCGGCGCGGACGGGAAACCGTTGACCGCCGACGAAATGGCCGATCAGATCGTGGCCGTCACCATGGCCGGAGCCGAGACCGCCGCCACGGCGCTGTCCTGGCTCACCGTCGAACTAGCCGGTAACCCGACCATGCAGGAGGGGCTGCGCGCGGAATTGGCTGGGGTCCGCGATCGCGGCATCGAGTACGGGCCGGATCTGACAGAGACACCGTTACTCAAACAGGTGCTCTCCGAACTGCTTCGGTGCCGCCAGCCGATTCTGGTCATATCCCGGCGCACGAATCGCGATACCACGCTGCGCGGAGTCACGTTGCCTGGTGGCACCGAGGTCATGTACAGCCCGTGGGCGATGCACCGGGACCGAACCCATTTCCCCGCCGGTGCGGCCTTCGAGCCGGAGACCTTCGGCGCGAACGGATGTCCCGTCACCAAGGGGTCCTACACGCCTTTCGGGCTCGGTCCCCGGCATTGCGTGGGCGAACAGTACGCGTGGCAGATGATGTGGATTGTCGTGGCGGAAGTGCTGGCGGAAGTGCGCATCGAATCTGCTGCGGCACAACATCCGAAGGGACGCCCGCTGGCCACCATTATTCCTGGGACGGTGGACGCCACGGTGCGGCGACTGCCCACGACGGTGGGTGAGACATCGTGACGCGACTCCTGGAGCCGAGCGAGGTGTTCCACGCATTCCTCGACTGGCAGACCGGTTTCGAGGTGGAGGTGCCAGTAACGGTGACGCCAGAGGCGGCGGCCAGCGGATTGGCGCGGCTGTACGCCGACATTCCACGACTCGGCTGCCGAATCACCCGCACACCAGAGGGCTTCGCGTTCGAGGCGGTGCCCGCGCCAGCCCTCGGAACCTCCGATCAGGGCGCACAGGTGGACGCCCCGCTCTCGGCTTTCGCCATCGACATCTCACAACCGGGCACGACCCGTGTCACGGGCCGCCTGCACCACGCCCTGTGCGATGTGACAGGCATTCTCTCGATCGTCGATCACTTACTCGGGCTGATCGAAATCGAGCCTGATGCGGAGTCGATACCCGATGCGGCAGCGCTGGATTGGCCTATCGCGGCAGAGCGGATGCTCGGCGGACCGCAATCCGCCGACGCGATTCGGCAGACTCGACAGTTCTACAGTGGAGGCCCCAGCGTGCCACTGCTGCCCGCGCAGCCGGTGAACCTGCACCTGGAACCCGCTCTGGTGCAGGCGATCGACAAGGCTTGCGCTACCGCCACCGCCTCACTGACAGCGGTAATCGCCACGGCCGCCGCACCTTTCGTCGGCAGCGGCACCGACGATGTGGTGGTGGGCGCACCGGTGGACTGCCGTGTCTTCATCGATCCCGCACGGATACAGGAGATTCCACCCCGCGCCATCGGCAATTGCAGCCACGGCGTCCTGGTTCCGATACCGCGTTCGGCGCGCACCCCCGCCGAGATCCTGGCCACGGCCCAGGACCGCGACGCCGAACTCATGGATCAGTTGGACGAGGAGACCCCCGCGGCCCCGTTCCGCGATGGTCGCCGCTATCTGCCGGAACACAATGTGCCCGCCCAGCTCGTCGTATCCAACGCGCGCGGCGCGGCGCGGCGGTTCGCACGTCTGACCGACGCCACGAAAGTCCTTGTCCTGCCGGAGTCTTCGATTCCCGCACTGCCGATGATCGCGGTGAACGAGAGCCCCGCGTCCGGGGCGGTCGATATCACCCTCATCGCGGACCCGGCCGACTACACACCCACCGATGTACGCCGTCTCGTCGACGCGCTGGCGCACACACTCACCGAGATCGGGGAGCGGCAATGACCGAACTATCCACCAGCCCTGTCGAATCCACGGATTCCCTGCCGACCATTCCGCGTGGCCGCACCGGAGTCTTCGAGCTGCCGACCGGGCTCATGGGCATGGCTGATGCCGGACCCATTCACCGCCTGCGCTACGCCGGAGGTCATATCGGCTGGATCGTCACCGATTTCGAGCTGTGCCGCAAGGTGCTGACCATGCCGGAATTCAGCTCCCGACCTGACCTGCGGCACTCGGCCATTCACGAGGCCATCGGCGACGGTCAGCCGCCGGAGGAGCGGCCCGGCATGTTCGTCGGCATGGACCCGCCCGATCACACCCACTACCGCCGCATTGTGGCGGCGGCGCTGCGCCTGGGTGAGATGCGGAAACTACAGGCCAGCATTACCGATCGCGCCAATGCGCTGTTCGATGCCTGTACCGGGGAGACCATCGATCTGGTCGGGGGCGTCGCGTCTCCGCTGCCCGCTCTCGTCATTACCGAGCTCCTGGGCGTCGAGGAGGCGGTCAGCCACATCCTGACCACCTGTCTGGAGAGCATGCTGTCGCTGGAATCCACGGCCGACGAGGTACGGCAGATGTTCGGCACCATCTTCGACGAACTGGGTGAGGTGGTATCGCGGCGCCAGCAGGACCACGCGCCCGGCTTCATCACCAATATGATCGAGGACGGGCAGCTCAGCCACGCCGAGATGACCAGCGTCGCCTTCCAGCTGTATACCGCAGGTCATGAGACCACCACCAATATGATCGCGCTGAGCTGGCTGCACCTGCTGGAGAATCCGGAGGCGGCCAGGGGTATTCGCGGCGACGACGACGACGCTATCGCGAACGCTATGGAGGAGTACCTGCGCTTCTTCTCCATCATCCAGTACGGCATCTCCCGCGCCGCCCTGCGAGAGGTGGAGTTGGGTGGTGTGGTTATCCAACCGGGCGAGACGATTACGGTCTCTCTGCCCGCCGCCAACTTCGACGGCGGCCGCTTCCCCGATCCGCACATCCTCGATATCGCCCGCCGCGACCGCGGCCATCTCGCCTTCGGCTTCGGCGTCCACCAGTGTGTGGCGCAGCAGTTGGCGCGCGTGGAATTGACTGTGGCACTGCGGGTTTTCCTGGAACGCTACGACGGCTTCGCCCTCGACTCGTACGAGATGAAGGCCGACACCATCGTGCACGGCCTGACCCGGCTGTCGGTGCGGCGATCGGGCTAGCCGTGATCCACGCCGACCGGTCCCGCTGCTGCGGCGCGGGCATGTGCGTGCTCATCGACGCGACGGTCTTCCACCAGGACGAGGACGGGCTCGTGGTCATCGACGACGCGGCCGCACGCGCCGCTGATCCGGCCCTGCTGCGCCACGCTGTCAGCTGCTGCCCGGGCCAGGCCCTATTCGAGGATGCTGCCGCACCCGCGAAATCTTCTGCGACTCAACGAGAGTGACTGCCCATGGATCGACGGATCGCCATCGTCGGCATCGGTGCGCGACTGCCCGGCGGGCGCGGACCCGCCGGAGTCTGGCGCATGCTCCAGCGCCGCGACACCGCAATCGGGACCGCGCCGGAGAGCCGCGCACCGTTCCTGACCGACCACGACATCACCGACTCCGGCTTCGAGACGGTATGCCGCACCGGGGGATTCATCGACGGCTGGGACGAATTCGACTATTCGGCCTTCGGTATTTCGGCTCGCGAGGCCGAGGTGATGGACCCACAGCAGCGCATCGTGCTGGAGACAGCGTTCGAGGCCATCGGTGACGCCGGCTTCACTCTCGACTATCTACAACGCCGTTCCACCGGCGTGGTGAGCGGATACATCACCCGCGACTACTGGCACAGCGCCCGCCACGACGCGGGCCTGGACGCCATGAGCAATGTCGGCAATACCGGCAGCGGTTTGTCCGGACGGCTGTCGCACGTCTTCGGACTGACCGGCCCGGCGCTCACCATCGACACCGCGTGCTCGTCCGGGCTGGCGGCGGTGGCCGTCGCCATCGACAACCTGCTCGTGGGCAACTGTTCGATTGCTGTGGCGACCGCCACCAATCTGGTGCTCGACCCGTACGAGACGCTCTCGTTCCACCGCTCGGGCATGCTGGCCGACGATTCGCGCTGCAAATTCGGCACCACCCATGCGGACGGATTCGTACGCAGTGACGGTTTCGCCGCCGTCGTGCTTCGACCGCTGGAGGACGCACTGGCCGAGGGCGATCGCATCTACGCGGTGATCGAAGCCGTCGCCACCGGCAATGACGGCGGCCGTAGCGGTTCACTGCCCACCCCGTCGGTCGAGGGCCAGATCGACGTCATTCGCCGCGCCCTTTCCTTGGCCGGGCGCGCACCCTCCGAAGTCTCCTACGTCGAAGCGCACGGCACCGGCACCACGGTCGGCGATCAGGTCGAACTCGACGGTCTCACAGCGGTTTTCGGCGATCGGGAGCGACCGTTGCCGATCGGATCGGTGAAGACACGGATCGGACACTGCGAGGCCGCCTCCGGTATGGCGGGACTCGTAGTGGCGGCGTTGAGCCTGCATTACGCGACGGTGCCGCCCATGCTCGCGCACGGCGAGCTGCGCGATGAGCTGTCCTCGGCCGAGCGCGGACTGTTCGCTCAGGTCGGCGGGAGTCTGCCGCTGCCGGAGGACGCGGTAATCGGCGTCAGCTCGTTCGGCATCACCGGAACCAATGCGCATGCTGTGCTCGTCGCGCCGCCACGGCCGAAAGATACCGCACTCCAATCGCTTCCGTCGCTGCCGCGCCTCACCTCGGCAGGGGTTGCGCTGCCCGCCGTGCATGATGCCGACGATTCCGAACGCATCGATACGGCACTCGCCTACCGCGTCAACCACACCACTGAACAGCGGCAGGCGGACGCCGATGCCGAGCGCGCGCTGACCACGCTGGGGACCGGTCTCGTCGCCGGGCTGTGGCGCGAAACTCCCAAGGTGGTCTTCGCCTTCGGCGGTTTCGGCGCGCACTGGCTCGATCCGGCCACGACCGGCGACCCGCTCCTGCGCGAATATCTGCATACCGCCTACACCGCGGTGCGCACCCATATGGCCGAGCACGAACGGTCGGTCATGGACGGTGGCCCCGATATCCCGGCCGCGCTACAGCCGTACGCCACCTGGGCGTCGCAGCTCGCCATCGCGTTCACGCTGCGGGAGTACGGGGTGACGCCGGATGCCGTGCTGGGCCACAGTTTCGGCGATATCGCCGCCGCCTGTGTCGCGGGCGCGCTCGACCTGGACGCGGCCGCACGGCTGCTGGCGGCCCGTACCGAGGCCGTGCGCACGCATTCGGGGAACACCCGGATGATCGTGATCACCGGCGAAGACGTGGCGCGCGACCGCGACTGGATTCCGCCGACGGCGGATGTGGCGGTGGTGAACAGTCCCAGTTGTGTGGTGCTGGCCTGCCCCGGCGACGCCATCGAGGCCATCGCGGAATCGGCTCTCGCCCACGGGCATGAGGCGCGCGCCCTCGAGGTCGTCTTCGGTTCGCACAGCAGATTCGTGGAGGCGGCGCTGCCGGAGTTCGCCACGGCCACGGCGCTCGACGAGGGATGTGCCGCCGATGTGCCGTTCTACTCCTCGAGCTCCACGGCCGCCGCCACGCCACAATCCTTCGTGGCACGGCAACATTGGCTCGACAATCTGCGTGCCCCGGTCGAATTACCGCCGGTTGCCGCGTGTTTGGCCGAGGACGGGTATGAGGTCATTGTCGATATCGGGCCACGCGCGGTGCTGGCCGGGCATCTGCGCGCTCAATTCACCGGCACCGTGCTGGCCACCGACGCGCTCGACGGCGGCGACTTCCTGCGCACCACCCTCGGGGCGCTCTTCACCGCGAATGTGCCGCTGCGACCAAAACACCTGCCGCAGTGGACATCCGAACTGGCCACTGCGCTTGCGTGGAAGCATGCGCCGCGCCGCGTCCCGTCGCTGCGGCCCGCCGCACGCGCAACGACCGCACCCGCTCCGCTCGTGAGCCGAGCCGCCGAGTCGGTGACCTACCGGCTCAGCGGCCCACAGTTGCAAGTGGTGGCCGGACATCAGGTCCGTGCCGAGACGGTCGCACCGGGGACGCTGACGCTCAGCTATATCGTGCGCACCCTGCACCGAGCCGACCTTCCGCTGCGCATCGACTCGGTGCGGTTCGTGGAGGCGATCGTCCTCGACGACGAGACCGAGCAGCTCGCACTCACGGTGTCGCGCACCGGAAATCAGGTGGAGGTCCACTTCACCACCGATCCCGCGGCCGCTCCCGTGCTGTGCTGTACGGCGACCGTCGCACCTGTCGACGCCATCACCGCGACCCCGACCATTGATTTGCCGTTCAATCTTTCGCCCCTGCCGGTCGCCGAGTTCTACCGCGCATTCGATGCGGCGGGAAACCTGTGGAACGGGCCATTCCGTTCCATTGCCGAGCTCTGGGCCTCGACCTCGCACGCCTGTGTCGTCTCCGAGTTGGACTCCATCACAGCCGGTCTCGACGATTCGACACCGATCGGAGGCGAGATCGATCCCGCGCTGTTCGATGCGGCGCTGCACGGGCTGGCGGCGGTGCACTACGGACTAACCGACGGCGGGGAAGCTCATAGCCCCTTCTATTTCGAGGGGGTGGACCGCATGACCTTCTACCAGCCCCGACTGCGCGGATACGCCCGTTCGATCATCGCACCGAGCGGCACCGGGTCGGGGTTCGACATCGCCATCCTCGATGCCGATGACCGGCTGGCCATCCGATGCGAGGGCGTGCGAATTCGACCGTTGGAGAGCCGATCTCCAATTCCAGCACTGCACCGTGTCTGGGCACCGCTGACCAGTGCGTTCGAGCGGGGCGAGCAGCGCGTGGTCGATCTGTTCGACCTGCTCGGTGGCGAAGTGCCCGGTGCCGCTGTGGCTTCCGCCGCCGACGCGGGGCACGAACTGCTCATCGACGCCCGGACGCCCTCCGACGACCCGACCGCGACGCTGACCGATTATCTGGCCGGGCTGGGGCAGGCGCTGACCGGGCTGGCTCGTACGGCCGCAGAGGCCAACGTGCCGCTGGGTCTCGTCGTGGACGATATCGAGCACCCGCCCGCCGACGAATTCACCGGAGCTGTCACCGGATTCCTCTTGGCACTGGCCGGGGCACTCCCCTACGAGTTCCCGACACTCGGCGTCGCCGTCATCTCCACTGCGGCGGGCCGCCCGCTCGGTGAGCTGCCGTCGATTCGCGAACTCTCCGAGCGCGGTGAGCATCGGGTACGACGGGATGGGGTCGGCAATCTCTGGGCGGCACGGCTTTCCGAGCAGCCGCCACGGTCGCGACCGCACTACTCCCACCCCACCGACCGCAACCTCGACGACTGGTCCGCCCAAGTGCGACTGCATTCGAATCGAGCCTGCGATATCGAAGTCGTCTGGTCCGATCCGAATCACGGGCCGCGCGGTATCGGTATTCGGCCCATGCCACAGCGGTATGGGCAGGCACGACGGCTCCCGGATGTGCTGTGGGCAGCGGACCGGGCGATGCTCACCCCGCCCGAGCACGCACCGACGGGTGCTTGGCCACGGGCACTCGGGTATCGGACCGACCCAACCGATGCCGAGACAGCGCTGCTGGGCCACACGGATTCCGGAGAACGTCGGACCGGCCGGACGCAAGCGGCTGCCGAGCCCCGCAGGGCGGCGCTGATCGTGGGCGGAAACGGCGGCCTCGGCTCCGCGCTGGCCGCCGATCTGGCCGCCCGCGCGTTCGACGAGATCATTCTTGTCGGCACCCGTGAAAGTACCGGCGCTGAAGGGTCTTTCGACTATCTGCGCTGCGACATCGGCGAAGAATCGGCGGTGGAGCTGCTCGAAGAGCGGCTGAGCCGGGTCGATGCCGATGAGTTGTTCCTCTTCCACCTCGCCGGTCGGCTGTCGACCGGTCCGCTCACCGAACTCGGTCGCTCCGACTGGGTTCGGGTGCTGACTCCGAAGGTCGACGGCACCCGGCATCTGGTCGAGATCGCCCGTCGCACCAACGCGCATATGCTCGTGGCCTATTCGTCCGCGTCGGCGGTGCTCCCGTCACCACAGTTCGCCCACTACGGTGCCGCCAATGCCGCCATGGAGGGGATTCTCGCGGCTGCCGACGGTGTTCGGGTCCGGGGTGTTCGGTGGGGCTTCTGGGCCGGGGCGGGTATGTTGCGCGACCTCGATCCCACCCGTACGTTCACCCCCGCCGGGGTCGGGGAAATCGGTGCGGCCGAGGGGCATACGTTCCTGTGGAACGTCCTGTCCACGCCGAACACCGACCTCCCCGTCTGCTACCCCGCCGACTGGGCGGAGTTCGGCGGGCGGTATCAGGTATTGCGTCGCGACGCGCTGCTACATGAGCTACGTCCGAGTTCCGGCGGCGAAACCCGTTCGGCCCCGGTCGAATCGGTGACGGCCACACCGGTCGAGCAGATCGATCCGATGGAGTCGCTGATCATGACAACCCTCAAGATCACCGATGTCTCGGTGGTGCGCAATGCCAACCGCCTGCGCGCCATCGGCTTGGATTCACTGCTCGCCGTGGAGCTGCGCACCAAGATCAAATCGGCCTTCGGTCGGACCGTGCCCGTTCGGACCCTGCTCGGTCCCATTACCCCCACACAATTACACGCCCTAGTCACCGACGCCGATGCCCCCTCCGAGCGAATGGACAACCGCCATGCCGGATAGCACCGCGCCGAAGCGCACCGTCCTGCTCGCCGAACCGCGCGGCTTCTGCGCGGGAGTCCGGCGGGCGATAGCGATCGCCGACCAGGCGCTGCAGCGGTACGGACCGCCGGTCTATGTGCGCAAGGAAATCGTGCACAACCATCGCGTCGTCGCCGATCTCCGTTCGCGCGGAGCGATTTTCGTGGACTCCGAGGAAGAGGTACCGGAAGGGGCGCTGTGTATCTTCTCCGCCCACGGGGTCGCTCCCGCCGTACGTGACAATGCCGCACGCCGCGGCCTCGACGTCATCGACGCCACCTGTCCATTGGTCGCCAAGGTGCATCAGGAGGCACGCCGTTTCGCCCGCGACGGCCGCACCCTGCTGCTGGTCGGCCACGCCAGTCACGAGGAGGTCGAGGGCACCTTCGGCGAGGCCCCCGACAGCACCGTCATTGTCGAAACCCGCCAGGACGCACAGGAACTCGATATCGACATCGCCGCCCCCACCGCGATTCTGACCCAGACCACCCTGTCGCTGGACGAGACCGAGGAAATCACCGCAGTGCTGCGCGAACGCTTCCCGAATCTGGCGGCCCCGCCCACCAGCGATATCTGCTACGCCAGCGAGAACCGGCAGCAGGCGGTCAAAATCCTCGCCGACCGCGCCGAACTCGTCCTGGTCGTGGGCTCCACCAATTCCAGCAACTCGGTGCGCATGGTGGAGGTGGCGGCCACCAGGGGTGCCCGCGCCCACCTGGTGCCCGATGTCGGTCACTTCCAGGCACATTGGCTCGACGGCATCACCACGGTCGGCGTCAGCGCGGGCGCGAGCGCACCGGAGGAGCTCGTCGACGAACTCCTCGCGGCGCTCACCGAACACGGCTTCGCCAACATCGAAATCCTGCGCGCCGCGGCCGAGAACATCGAATTCGGGCTCCCCGCACGCCTCACCGCACCGGCCGAGGAATCCGTATGAACCGCCTCGACACCGAGATCGCCATTCCCGCTCCGCGCGAACGGGTCTGGTCCGTCCTCACCGATTTCGCCGCCTATCCGCAGTGGAGTCCGACCATTCGGAGTATCGACGGCGACCTCACTGTCGGCGCACGACTCAACGTCCGCATTGTCGGCCCGGGTGGTCGCGCGGTCCCCGCCCACCCCACCGTGGTAGCACTCGAACCCGGCCACCTGCTGCGCTGGGACGCCGTCCTGTTCCACCCACGCCTGCTCAGCGGACTGCACGAATTCCGGCTCGTCGACGATGAATCCGGTGGTACCCGGGTGATCCAATCGGACACCTATACCGGCCTACTGGCCACACCCCTGCGCCGTCTGCTCACCGCCAACGAGCCACTCATGCGCCAACAGAACATGACACTGCGCGAGCGAGTCGCCGCGACGGTTCGTACCGCCGACTAGCGGTGCTCAGTCGACTCGGTGCTGGGTTGCCCCGTTTTCAGCGAAAACGAGGGGTAAACGTCGGGTTGGTTCGAATAGAACAGGTCAGGCCCGGCGATCCGCCGGGCTTGACCTGCATATCTACGTGGAGCTAAGGGGATTCGAGCCCCTGCGCCCTCACCCTAAAACACCCGGTCAGCGGCCGATGGGGCAGCACAGATCTGCTCAAACCCGTAATTCACAGCAGTTCAAGGCATTTCGCGACGGTTCTGGTACTGACGGCGTCAGAACTCAAGGCCGGCGCAGAACGAGTTCGGGGACGAGTTCGGGCGATTTGAATCGACTAAGCCTGAATCCACCGACGCGGTTTTCGTGCTGGTCTACGCGCCGTAGGCGCGCTGACCAGCGGGTTTCGGGTGTGGGGTAGTCGCTGGTCTGTCCAGCTTTTCCACTGTGTTCTCCGGGTCGGAACGGTGGGGCGAGGATGGTCAGGGGGTCTTCGGTCGTAGCGGTGAGTAACCGATCGTGTTGTGCCACAACAGAAGCCAGGATTCGTTCCAGGGCCAGTGGCGGGGTAGGTGCAGGACCGGGCGGCGTTGGGGCCGTGCGAGGCGGGCGGGATATTGATGAGCTTGCGGCGCAAGGGTAGCCGCGCGGGCACGCCCGTGGGCGCCGCCGGCGAGGATTCCGGTGGCGCGCAACAGGTTGTGGGCGATCGCGGCGCACACGATCCACGCCCTCGCGGTGGTCTTGTTTTTGGTGGAAGCGAAAGCGGTGTAAGCAATTTCGGCGACCTCGGCATCGGAGATCCAGGCCCCGGTGTCGGGATCACGGACCGCACCGGGGTATTTCACCGGGGTCCACGCGTCGTCGGCGATGGCGTCGATCGCGCGTGTGACCGCGGGGTTGCGGGTCATGACGAGGGAGAACTTCGCCCCCGCGCGCACGGCGGCGCGCACGACTTTGTGTGTGCCGTAGGCCGAGTCGCCACGCACCAGGATTTCCCCGGTGGCGCCAGCGGCGCGGGCGGTGTTGATCGCGGTGGTGACCATCGACGCGGCGCCCTTGCCGGAACCGGTTTTTCCGGCGCGCAGTCGCATACCCGCGATCACAGGGGCGGCGAGGTCGGTGCTGAGTGTGACGGCCAGAGGCGAAAGTCCTTTGCGCAGCCCCGTTTTGCCCGCGATCTTGGTGTGCCCGTAGGACGCGCCCTGTTTCTGATGCCCGTAGACCGGCCGCAGCAGCGAGTCGATGTCGAGGAAACAGCGTGTCGCCGCGCCGGGCAGCAGATCCGCCCGCGCCGCGAGCACGCACAGGTGCTGCGCCAGCACCGATTCCAGCTGTTTCGCGTGCCCGAAAGTGAACTCGCGCAACAATGTTCCCACCGTCGAGGGCGCGTACACCCCGGCGAACAACTCGCCGCAGCCGCCGCTGCGCAGCAGATCGATGTCCTCGATGCTGTCCGCGCCCGCGCACATCCCGGCCACCAGCGTGGCCAGTTTCGGTGCCAAGTTCGTGGGGCCGGAGGGCTACGAAGTGCGGCGGCCGTTGGGTGAGGCGGTGGCGTTCGAGCGGGTGCGGCCGGTGCGGTCGATTCCGTCGTTCCAGGGGCAGGGCAATAATCCGGGGTTCTATTGGGCGGCGACGATGGGCGAGCATGTCGAGTTCGAGTCGTGGCTCAAGCGCGACGAGGCGATGGCCCTGGATTTCGATGCCGAGGTGATCGCGTTTGCGGCGCAGCCGTTCTGGTTGTTCTGGCCGCACGCGGACCGGATGCGGTCGCACGTCCCGGATTTCTTCGCACGCCGCGCTGACGGTGTCGGTGTCGTAATCGACTGCCGACCCGCGGAGAAGGTGCGGGCACGCGATGAGGAGGCGTTCGCCGCGACCGTCAGGCCGGGCGGTTTGGTCGGGCAGAACCTCGAGGACGTTCCTGCCGAGGCTGCGGCGCGGGCGCGGGAATGGGAACGCCACGTCGTGGAGGTTGAGACCGGGCCGCCGCTGGGCGCGGAGCCGGGCACACATCCGCGGCCCGAATATGACCCGGCGACAACGACGGTCCGGGAACGCGAGGCCGCCAAGGCGGCCGAGCTCTCGGCGGTTGGAGTCGCGACCAGCGCGATCACGGTTCAACGCATGCGCGCTCGTTACCGGTCCGACGGCCTGCGCGGGTTGATCGACGGTCGCCTGCTGCGAGCTTCGTCGGCGACGGGCCGCGCGGATGCGCGGGTGGTCGAGGCGATCCGAGAAGCGTCGAATCCTTGCCCTGCAATGTTCGCCGCCAATAAGGCGGTAGCCAGATGATTGCTATCGACGAAAACTCTTCGGCGCGTCGCGATACGACACGCCGAGGCTGCCATCTCCCACACGGAGCGTGTGGAATGCCCGGGTCCACACGCAGCCCTGGCTATTGCGAGCCACACTGAGACCTCATCCGCCCGACGCCCAACCCGGGAACATCCGGGAATCGGGCTCCACGTTTCAGTGTCAGATTGGGCTCGAAAACCCGGGAGGTCCCAGGAATTCCAGGGAACTCCTGGGACCTCCGATTCCACCAAACCCGTTACACGCCAGATGATTACGGCGCGAATCACCCGGTCACGCAACAGCCCCTGGGAGACTTCATGGATCTCCCAAATTGGCTAGTACTGAACCCTATTCCGATCGGATTCCAGCACGTCACACTACCGTTGACTGATAAATGTTTCAGTCTGGATAGATCGTTTCAGCGCCCGAATGCAGTTTTGGTGTAACTTTCGATGGTTTCAGGTCCTCCAGCACCTCGGAATTGTCCACCACCACATGCACGTATCCCTGCTGGTCGATGTAGTGACGCACCGCAACACCCGCACCGTCCGCATGGCCCAATTGCGCACTGGCACGCGGCTTGTCGCCTGTCTTCCCTGCGACATGGGTAGCTACGGTGTCTCGCAGGTTGCCCCATGTCACCCAATCCAAGGATCAAACTGGCACCGTACTTCCGTGTCCTGTTCCTGTCCGTCCTCGGCACCGGCATACGTCCTGGCGAGGCTCGATTCGGCCCTGGTCTGCGACCGGTTCGAGACGTGTCCGCCGCCTGGATCGCGAAAAGGCTAATCGGCGTGCTTCCCAATCAACGCGATCCCAGCCAACCTTGTCCACCGCCACCTCACGGGCCTGGGCCACAACATTCTGCGCGAGAACGAACGCGTATTGGCCCGAGCGACGCCTTCGATGAAATGTTCCAGTCCTCTGCGCAACCCTCGACCGCAACGGGCGCCTATCGGACAGATCAGCAACCACTTCCCTGAGATGGGTTTCAGGACAGCGCCTTTCGATCACGGCAGTTGCTGGTCTCATCGTCGTTCGGCGCGCCGATGAAAGCCGTTGGTCGGTACACGCTCGCGGATACCTGGTTTTGCCCGCCGAGGTTCGGCACTCGTGTGATCTGCGGGCAGGCGATCGGGTACTGGTCGCTGCCCTCCCCGCGCTGGCCCAGCTGGTCATCTATCCGACACACAGTGTCGCGGCGGCACGTTGGGCGCATCGCCCATCAGTGTGGACACCAACGCCATGAGGGACGATGACCTCAGTACCGCGGCACATCTGCTCTCGAGACTGGGTATCTCGATCGACGAACTCGTCCAACACCACAATGATCACCGATCGGTACCGACTTTCGGCGAGTACATTCAGCGTCTGCGCACCGCACTCCCGAAGTCCACGGTCCGCAACTACCAGCCGTACTGGCGGATCGTCGAGACACACTGGGGCGCAAGGGCCCTCGATGAGGCGAATACCACCGAAATCGACCAGCTCGTGAAGGAGCATCAGCTCCAGGCGGTGGTCCGGGTGAATGCGCGTGGTGGACGTGGGGCTGCAGCGAACATGGTTTCTGCGATCAGGTGCATCTACCAGCACGCCGAGGCCGACCGGTTGATTCGCCCCGCCGACAATCCCGCCACCCGCGCACACAAACCCCCTCAGCTCCCGAGCACTCGGCACGCACTGACCTTCGACCAGGTTCGACAGATCGGACATGTGGCCGCGACCACCGGAAACGACAGAGAGCTCGACGCGCTCATCGTGCGGCTGCATATCGAAACCGCCTGCAGGAAAAGCGGAGTCCTGGCCCTGAGGGTCGAGGACCTCAATCCCGAAGACTGTCTGATCAAGCTGCGGGAAAAAGGCGGAACCGAACGCTGGCAACCGATCTCCCCGTTGCTGATGAGCCGCCTCCTCGATCACGTGGGTTCCCGCCGGGGGTCAACGACCACAACGAAGGCGCTGCGGTACCGCTCCGGCCGCCCAGTCGGGCGACGACGGTACGACTATCTGTCCGGGCGTATTCGCGCGCACCTCCCTTGGGCAAACACGATGCAGGTCAGCGCACATTGGCTGCGATACACCACGCTCACCTTCGTCGAGCGCGAGTTCGGCCTCGCTGTAGCACGCGCGTACGCCGGGCACGGCGAACCCAGGTACGGGGACGTCGCGACAATCATCTATGTCCGGGCATCGCTGGCCGAGGTCGCCGAGGCACTCACCGCCGTGACCGGTTTTCCCCATCCCCTGGCGCTCACGACGCGCCCGTAGTGTGCTCGACCGCATCACTATGACGGCTTGTCCCAATCGCCGTATGTGACTGCACCCGACTCGTTCTTCCTTGTGACTGCATGCCGGCGTTAAAGTGACCGCATGACCCCACAGGATGGGCGAATCTGCTGGGATGACGGGACTGAAGTAGCCTGCCGTTGACCTTGAAAGCCTACTATGGCGCAGGTCGGCCCCCTCTGCGGTGGCGCAGACCCCTCGGCATTGCCCCTGGGCCTTCGTGGCATTCCTCGCGCGCGGTCGACCTCGGCGTACACCGCCGCCGCGAGTTGCGAATCCAGCCCGCCCCGGTGAGACCGGGCGTCGGGCCAGAGATTCGGAGGTGCGCCATGACAGTAAGCCCACGCGAACCACGCGGTGACAGGCTCGCTCGCCGGCCGGGAAAGCGGCATACGACGACACCCACCATCACCAGCGGTTCCGATGAGGATGTGCCAGTGGTGCGCTGGCCGGAGCCGAGTCGGCTCGAATCGTGGTGGCACGCCGTCATGCACCACGCCGCAGAGCCACCCACACCCACATGACCAGAACTGGCTCGATCGGCACACAACGGTAGTTCCCAGCACGGACCGTACGACGAATTTCCGCCAGCATCAGCAGTCGGGATTCCGGAGCATCACGATGATGCGACCGTTCGATCATTAGGAGGATCAGCAATGTTCGCAATGACCAGGCAAACGGTGGCTCGGGCCGTCCTCGCCGGTGCGATTGCGGTGGCTCCGGTCACTGCCGTGACCGTGCCGGCCCAGGCCGATGTGGTCACCAACTACACCCCCACCCCTGTCGATCAGCACTGGGACCACGGCTGGGACAGTAAGCACTTCTTCCCTCCGGGCTGGGGATTCTTCCCTCCGGGCTGGGGAATCCCTCCGGGATGGTTCCACCATCTACTGCCGTTCGAGTTCTTCGATTGGGACTACTAGTCGGCTGAAGGTCCGCCGAGAGGCCAGCCCGGAGTGACACTTCTTGTCCCGGCCATCTCGCCAGCGAATACAGCCACCGCCAGGCTGAACGGAAATCCCGACAAATCAGACATCGGTCACTGGATTAATCGTGCGCCAGCGCGATGGAATTCCCCACTTCAGAGGCAGAGCAAGAGAGGTGCAAATGGCCGCAAGAAACGCCCCGTACAGACGGCACGCAGCGCATGGCCTATGACCATGCCAGTCGCCCACGATTGGCATCTATTCACTCGGCGGGACCGCCTCGAGCAACAAGCTCGCATGCCTAGATTTACGAGCGGCCTGCATGCCTGGTGTCGGATGTACCCGAGGCTGCAACGCCGCCAGGTATGCGGCCGAGAGAGACAGGCCGATGCCGATCATCGAGGGCACCGTGATCTCGTTGCCTGTTGAGCAACGACCCAGCGGTGGCGCAGACATACCCGCATGGCTGTAGTGGTCACGCGTTGCTACCACCGCAACTGATGTCGAATTGCAGCCGAATGTTCTTGTGGCGGTTCGATATCGAACGCGCCTTCTCCATGTACAAACAATCCCCGCGCTGGACCCCGCCCGGAGTTTACCCGACCCCATGGGGCCAACCGTTGGACCCGGCCGACCGTGGAGGCTTATACCCGGCTGCGCCTGTTGAAGGCCCCAGCGGACGTACGACCTCCGTGAGAGAATCCAGTTGCGCCGCAGCGGCTTACCTCCGCCAGCGGCGGGTGAAGTTCTCGTCAGATCCGTCCCAAGTCCGACTCTCGGGCGGCTGCACGCAAACCCACCAACAGGACGCACGCATTCCTAACGAGGACCAACCGCAGGAGCCATTGCCTCTCATTGGGTGAGGAACTCGAAGGCCAGCCCCTTGAGACCGCTCACTCCGGACTTGGCCTGTTCACCGCGGATCGACGAGACCCACTGTCACACAATAGGGTTCATGGGGTCCGGGTGACCTGGCTGTGTGTACGCGTTCGCTACTGGAACTGTAGGAGAATATCCGACAAGGACGCCTTCGCACCGGCTACAGCAGTCGACGAGTCTACATACGACGTGAAAGTCACGGTCGCTACCGCACCGCTACGCAGGTACCCGATCGCACGTGCTTCGGAAGCCGCAGGGATGATGCGGGACCGCCCTCCGACCACCTCGGCGGCGTCGCCCACAGCCAGGGTCTCCGAGTTCTGGATGTCATGCGCAGAACTGAACGAGCTCACCGAGTCCTTGGCCTCGGCGTACATTTTCTGCGGGTCGGCGGTAGTAGCGAGCGTCACCTTGATAGACGTCGAGTCTTTCACACCTGACGTCACCGTCCAGGTTGGGGATACCGAGGTCACTTTGCCGTATGCGGACGGTGGGGCGTTGCACGTTGCGCCCGGGGCGATCTCGGCCAACGTCGCCGGGGAGATGAGGCTGCACTGGTCAGGCAACTCGGTGATCATCTTGGCCGGTGCGGCACCCACATCCGTGGACGAGGAGTTGTTGGTGATCAGTAGCGTGACGACGCCACCGATCAGCAGCGCGGCGGCGATTGCGCCGCCGACCACCCATGGCTGCTTCGGACGGCGTTGCGAGACTGTTGCGATTGGGCTGGACAGCCGTCGGCCAGATCGTTCGTCAGCCGGCGGTTGAGTGGTTGGCCCCCCGGTAATCATGGCTCGCCCCAATCTCTTTCACGCTATTTGCTTCAGACGGGACGTTAACAGACCATGTCCCGATCTGCTTTTTGGACCATTGTCCTGATCGATATGTGAGGCGTTCCGGCGGTGGGCGCGGCCCGATCACACGATCGGCTTGGAATCCTCTACAGCCCCTGGCGTTCCTCTATATCCAGCGTCTGCGTACAGAGCGTCTGCATCGTCGGCGAGATCAAGTCGTAGATCGTTGGTCTTATCAGGTCCGACCGCGGCCCGCTGAGTTCTGGCGTACAGATCCAGAGCATCATGCATGACCATGTAGTCCCGAGGATTCCGCTTATCGTTGAGGTCGACGCTGAAGATGTTGCCGCCACTCTGAGCCGCCATCGCCGCGCCGAGCCTGGTCAGCTGGCTGGGCAGGCCGACCAATTCTTCCAACACATCGACTTCTTCCATCCGCTGAGTGGAGGCAACGACGAACCGCCTCCGCGGCGAACCACCAGGCCTTCACTTGCCAATGTTCGAAGCGCTGTGCGGAGAGGCGAGGGAGCCCGCGGGTCGACAGCTTCGCCCACGTCGTCGAGCCGATCGCCAATCCGGTACTTACCGTTGAGGATTAGCGTGCGGAGTTCGTCGGTCAATGAGGCAGAGCGATTGGCCATGAGCGTCAACATAACTCAGCTACAAGCTTGTTCTTTAACCTCCGGATCGGTCGCGTTGGTAGAGCGCTGTGAGTCGTTTGACGGTTTTGCCGACGTCAAAGCGGGTGGCGCGGTGTCGGTTTCGCTGTCCGAGCGGTCGGCCAGGACCTGCTCGGGTGGGTTTGGGTGCGCTGGCGGGAGAGCCGACTGTGGCGCGGAGGTTCCGGAACTCTCGACGGACTCGGGCCGGGGTGAGTCGGTGCGGCGGGTTTTTCCCACCGATGACGCAGGTCGGCAGCCAGCGGGCGGGCGAGCCGGAGCTGGGTGTGGGCGGCGATGATCGGCCATCATGGGATCTCCGGCGGCTCCCGGTTGCTGGTGATCACGGTGGAGGCCTTGCGGTGGCGTTCGACGATCAGTTCGTAGAAGTCGTTGGTCTCGATCGCTTCGAGCCCGTCGGCGAGGAACCGCAGCGAGGTGAGCTCGGCCCAGAGTTCGCGGTCGAAATTGACCGCGGTCGTGTCGTCCCAGGTTTGGAGCTGCATCTGCGGGTCCAGATGCGCGGTCTCGGCGCGGCGCTGGGCGGATTCGCGGTCTCGGCGGGTGATCTCCTCGGCGAACAACATCTCCAGGAAGTCGTGGTGCGGCAGTCGGTTCGACCGCGCCAACGCGAGTCGTTCGGGCAGGGTGTCCAGGGGTTGCCAGAGCTTGAGCCGCCGCATCAGCGACTTGAGTTCGGGGGAGATATCGATCGGTTCGACTGCGGGTGTCGCAGCGGGGCGGCGGGTGGTTATGACGGCCTCCCGACAGCGAAATCGGTTGTTGCGCGGACGAATCAGGGCCGTGGCGACGCACGAGGCCGAGTAGTCGATAGACCTGCCGCATCTTCGTCCAGGGCAACGGATGCTCGAGCACGGCCGCGGCATAGACACCGATGTATTCGCCGTGTCCAGAGGCCTTGCGTTGCAGGGTATTCAGATCTCGCATCGTATAAACCGACGCCTCCGAGGGCAGGTCGGCCCGATCGGTCTGACGGCGACCAGGAGCGACAGCAGGCTGAACCTTGATCAGCTCGTCGGCATCGAACACCTCGGCCGGGCGCAGCCGGGTGGTGCCGTGGATCCGCGTCCTCGCGGTCTGCGCGCACCACCGCGCCGCGCGTTCGCGGCAGTCCGGCAGGTCCCGGAACTGTTCTCCGGCAAAGAAATTCGATCTCACGTAGGGAACACAGCGTTCGACTCTGGGTTGCTGCGGACCCGGGGCGGGTCGACCGCAAACCCACGCGCCTGAGCGTATTCGCGGAACGCGTCGTTGAGCTTGGGGTCGGTGGCGTCGGCCTTGTCGACGATCGACTTCATGTTATCCGGGATCACGACCGCGAACACGCCGGCGAAGAACGCCCGCGCGGCTTCGAACCAGGCGATCACCTTGTTCAATGTCTGCCGGTAGGTCGGGAAGACGAACATGTGCCGCGAATACACCGCCGTGAAGATCGGGCCCTGCACCACCCGACGTCGACCGTCAGCGGCGTCGGCGAGCAAACCGAGCCGGCCGAAGTCGACCTGGACCTCCGCGCCTGGGTCGCAGTCGGCCACCCGGACCGTGGTCTTGCGTTGTCCGAACCCCAATTCCGTTGTCGCATACCGATTCAACGTCCGATACGACACCACCACCCCGCGCCGACCCAACAGGATATGGATCTTCGTCAGCGTCAGTCCCTGAGTGGCAAACGGGGTGGTCCCATATTCATGGCAAAAACAGCTTCGAAGTGGTCCCTTCCCCCTGGCAACCGACAGTCACGATTCGCCGTCCGACGATACCGAAATTCACCGATACAGCCAGGGGTTGGACATTGTAGGGGCTCACGCCTACTTCATATCCTCGTATAACTACTTTGCGCTTCTGTCCGCGGACCGTAGTTCTGGCGAGATCAAAGGCGCTATCGTGATTGCGGAGTACTGGTCAAAATCTGCGTGGCGAAATCGCTCATCTCATGCCATATCCGGCCGAGGAGGATTCGACTATGACTACGTATGCACCGGTCACCATCCAGCAGGCACAGTTCCCGATCGTTGAATCGTTCACCCAGGACACCGTGACCAACCCGCACTGGCAACTGCTGGGCAGCGCGCGGCTGAACGGCGGCAGCCTGGAGCTCACCCCCAACGCCAATTCCCAGGCCGGGACGGCGTTCCTCGATCAGCCGTTCTCGTCCAGGCTCGGGGTCACCATCGACTTCGACTACTCCTGCGAGGGCGGGGCCACGCTCGGCGACGGCTTCAGCGTCTACGTGATCGACGGCGCGCACACCACCCAGCCCGGCGGCCGCGGCGGCGCACTCGGCTACTCCATCACGAAGTCGTCGCCGGAGCACATCGTCGCGCCGGGAGTCACCGCCGGGTTCGTGGGCGTCGGCTTCGACAACTTCGGAAACTTCGCCACGCCGCTGGCCGGTACGGGAGGCGGCGCACAGCGGCCCAATACCGTCGGGGTACGTGGAGCCGGCAGTCTGCGCGAGGGGTTCAGCTGGCTCACCGGCGTCCAGATGCCGGGCGGATTCCACGCGGATTGGGAGCGCGGCGCCCACATCCAGGTCTCCATAATCGGCGGCCGACTGACCGTACGCCACGCCGACAAAACCAACCCGAACGGCACCCTGCTGATCGACGACTTCGATCTCGCCGGCGCCGACGGCCAGCCACCGGTGCCCGAGACCTTCAAACTGGGCTTCGCGGCCGGAACCGGCGCCGCGACCGCCTACCACCGGATCAGGAATCTCAAGGTGAGCTTGCCCGCAGAGATTCCGCTGGAGATGAGCGGCCCACAGACGGCGCAGTCGGGACATCGGATCACTTACACCATCAGCGTGCAGAATCTCGGCCCCAACGACGCCCCTGACGCCGTGCTGGATGGCACGGTTCCGACGGGGCTGACCGACCTGGAGCTGACTTGCCAGGCCGAGAACGGGGCCGTCTGCGGCACCGGTTCGGTCCGGGATGGCTTGCACATGCCGATCGACCTGCCCAAGGGCAGCAAGGCGACCATCAACCTGGCCGGCACCATCGACCCGCAGTACGAGGGCCGGCTCACCTGCACCAGCATGATCACCTCACCGTCCCGCGCCAACACCGCCGAGCGGCACTCCGGCTCGGTCACCACCGACGTCGACCGGCCACCGGTCACCGTCACCCCCGTGATCGTCGGGCAGTGGCCCCAGACCTGGCCCGAGGACGCGAAGGGATGGGTCATCAGCTACGAACTCACTCTGGCCGCCCACGAACAGCGGGTGGTCTGGTGGGAGATCCGCTTCGACGTACCGGCACGAACCCGCATCAATCCCCAGCAGACTCAGTGGTACAAGGTGATCAAGGACGGCACCGACGGATCCGTCGTCATCGCTACACCCGACGACACCCACACCATCGAGCCGGGCACGCCCCTGCCTGTGGCCCTGCAACTGCTCTACCCATCCCAGCACGAGGCCGGTGACGGCATCCTGCGCAACCTCCACGCGATCGAGGTGACCCGCCCTTAACTCCGATCTATTGACATCAGTGACGAATCCCCAGGTCGTCTACTGACATCGAAATGACGAGTCCCACGTCAGGAGACAGGTGAATCTGTCTCCTTCGGTTCTGGCCTTCCATAACGGTGGTTATGGAAGGCCAGACCAGGAATCCGGCAAGACCGGAATGCGCACAATATTCCGGTATTTCCGGATATATGGACCTCCACGGGGGCGGTCTCGTCCCAGTAGAGGTGGTTGCGGCCGTAGTTCGGTGTCGTATAGGCCCGATTCCACTGCGCGCCTTCGACAATGAGTTCCCGCTACGGGGCGACCTCGACATAGAGCGCATCGAATCGAGTGCGCCGTGGTTCAGTTCAAGCCTGTCGGTGGAGACGGCGTCTTCGGCGACTGCCACGTCGTCATTCTGTTCGAGTGCGGCTCGGACGGTCGCTTCGACACACACATTGGTTTGCAGTCCCGCCACGAGGAGGCGCGTGACCCCGAGGCTTCGAAGGATAGGGTCCAGTTCGGTGTAGGCGAAGAAGCTGTGTCGGGTCTTCTCGAGTACCAGATTCCCAGGCACAGGGGCAACACTATCGATCATCAACACCGCGAGCTCTGCCACGAGCACCTCCCCCGTCGGATCGGTTGACCCGATGATCGATCGAATTCCGGCCGCGCACAGCAGAATCGGCTACAACCGAGAACCTCGCCGATGCCGGCCTCGCCGGGGATACGGACCCCGCGCCCCATGCTCAACATCAATCCGAAGATGTTGCCGCGGTTGGCCGAGATCGAAGCTGACCTGGTTGAGCGGCGAGCACGCGCCACGCAGGAGTCCTGGCTCGGCGAGATCGAAGGGATCGATCTGACATTGTCGTTCCTGCGGCAAAAGCGCTCGGAGACAGAACGATTGGCACGACTGGCGCCAGCTGGACCCGTCTTGATCACCCTGACTCCACCGCCGAGAGCTGGCTGGGCGACGGCCATAACGCCGCGCCGGGCGGCCACAAGTGTGTCTGCCCAGCGCGGCTCCAGGTCATCCCAACGGGGGCAGCCACGAGACTGAGTTGTGGGCAAAGCTCTGCTCGACCGGCACCAGGTCGGCGTGATCGTCCGACGCCATTATCGTGACCCCGACCAAACCAGCCTCGTCACCTTTAGACGCCATGGTCGATTCGCAAGCTGGGCAGAACCCGCGGCAGATCTGCGGGAAAGTCTCGAACCGAGATGACATCTTGAAGAGCAATCCACCACCCGCCCTGCCACGCAGCGAGGTAGGGCCGGTAGTGCCCCTATGGGCGGTATGTCACCGAATCGCATGACGGCAAAATTCTGGCAACTGAACATCGAAGATGTTCCGCACCGTAGAATGGGGCGTTAACTCGCGCTGCAACAAGAGAATAAGCCTCGGTACAGGTGAGGAATGTCATGCATCCGAACCGAGATATGGTCAAACGTCCTGGATATGGCGATTGTTCAGTTACCTCTATCGCGTGGTAGAGGTTCCGTGGTTTCGCGAGGAGCTTCGAATGCGCAGGAGATCAGCATTTCTCGTCATGCTCGGTGCGGCGAGTGCCGGTTACCACCCGCCGGCCTTCCCTGCCACCGGGCGTCGAAATGTGCGGTGCATTTCGCCGCTGTGGCGGCTTGTCTCTTCGCTGTAAGACGCCTGTTGCGGGCTTCTCAACGCCAGCAAGGGCACGACCCTGAGCAAGATCTGGTTCGTCACCGGTTCCTCCCGCGACACTGACCGTGCCGCGGTCTTCGCGGCCGTCGAACGCGCCCACGCCCACTTCGGTCGCCTGGCAAATTGCCTGAACTCTCTAGGAGGCTATTCAATATGTTTGATCGCCGTAAGTTGTTTGCTGCTGGGCCACTGTTACTGGGAATGGCATATTCAGAGCTGAAATACATGACAACGTCGGCGCAGGCATCGCCCGCGGGGGAGAATATAACCCATCCGCCTACGAGCCTCGCGGATTATGTGACACGTACCTCCGCTGTCAGGATTCCCTCTCCGGCGGGAGTCGAATTGGCCTTGGACTACTTTGTCGAGGCCACGCCTGCCGCTGGAAATTGGCACAGTCTGGTAGTCGAGATCATCGAGGGGGTTCCGTATCAGGTGATTTCACAGGATGCGGACCGAATAATCGATGCGGCGAGCATTCAAAAGGTAGGTATCGCAGCTGCCGTACTTCATCAGGTAGATGCCGGAAAGTTGAAGCTATCAGACAAGACGACGTTGACCGAAGAGATGGTAGCCCCGGGCTCCGGGTTGTATGTCAACCAGGTGGAGATAGGTGATGAGCTGACCCTGTCGAACATTCTCGTAGCTATGATCCAAGTTTCGGACAACAGTTCCGTTCGAATGATCTCCCGTTTCCTCAGCGGTGATGAAATCAACAATATCTACGAGTCTTGGGGACTTGTCAACACCCGCGTTGAACCACTTCCGGAGCTGAAAAGATTCGCTACCGGTAAAACTACGCCGCGAGAGATCAGCTACCTGCTGTACAGTATCGTCGGCGGGAATATACTCTCCCCGGAGTCCACCAAAATTCTCCTGGACATAATGTCTGTCAGCACCGATGGATATACCGACGGAATCCGGCGAAGTCTATCGTCGAACGAAAGATCGCGGATATCCACCAAATATGGTGTGCTCGACGACATCAGATCCGAAGTCGGCGTATTTTTCACCGAAGAACGCCGACCCGAGGTCATCTACGCATATTTCGCAAGCGAAGTCCAGGACGGCGCTGTCAACTGGGGGGCGACCTCTCGACCGGTAGAGGCTGTCGCAAAGCTGGGGCGCACGATGGTCAGCGCATACGATCGAAATCCGTTGTAGCGCCGACGACTGGGGTGCAGAACCTGGTCGAGCAAGTCGGGCTGGCGGGAAGGCCGGCGTGCACAACGAGCCCGCAGCCACCGGTCTGGCGATGCTCGATCTCGTACGGGCAGGTTGCCGTCTTCCTCGACATTGCGGGAAACCGGTGGTATCTGCTCGGGCCACCTGAACCGGCAGCGGCCTGATCGGTAAGAGCCCACATAACCTTCGGCAGGAGTGCGTGCTCGGTCGACCTGAGATCGACACGGCCAGTTGACCTTCGGCCGCCTGCGCTGGCCGGTTCGCTCAGCGCGACCAGCGGCATGAGAGTGCGTTTTCAGGACGCTCGTGATGAGATCGGGTCGCGAGAAAGGCAAGCATGTCAACTGATCCGTCGTCGTCGAATATCCCCCTCGGACAACAGAAGCTGGTGCAGCAGATTGTCGAGCACGTCCGCGACAAGATGGTCGTGGACACATATCCGCTGGACTGGACTCTGATCGACCTGACGTGGACCATGGTGGGCCAAGACGGCCAACTCGAGATCGGCGTCGAGACCGCCGATGGTCCGTTCCTTGGCTTGACGGATCAGCCGATCGATCTCCCACCAGGGCTGAAGCAACTGCGGGACCTCATGTATGTGCAGGGTGAAGGGACTTGGTTCACACTGCACCTGCTCATCCCTTCCGAGGGTGAGGTCAGTGCACAGTTCGGTTACGAACGGCCGCAAGAGCATTCGTACTTCGAGACCGACGTGGAAGCGGACCTGCGAATGTACCCGCGCGAGATAGTGCCGCAGTGGATGCAGGACGATCTGACAAAAGCCCAGATCTTCGCGGTGGAGCATCGACGGCCTTCATTCTGGCAACGACTTCGGCACGGGTCTTCCATCCGCAAACGCCACAAAGCTGCCTCGCCTGCGGCACTCGGGGCAGTCCCGAGCATCACACTGGCGAGCGACACCACATCGTTTCCCGGACCGGGCTACCTAACGCGGGTAACTCTGGCCGATGGCGAATCCACCTGGTTCGCCTTTGCCGATGGGGACTTCCCGTTCCCCCACGCTGAAGGGCTCAGAAGCAACAACGACACTCCTGCCGCCATCACACTGCAAGGCAGTCAGCCCGGAGCCATCCGCGAGGAGTGGAAGAACTGGGCCTATGGCATCCACCGCGCTCAGGCAAACGACCGCGGCAACGCTGACAAGCAGGATCTGACCATCGAGTTCTTCGTCCCGGTCGGCAGACGGGGGAATGCCTGGAAACTCAGAGACAGCTGGCATGTGTCCGAAGCCTTCGTAGTCCATTGCGAGACCGATCACTACGACAACGAGGACACCCAGTTCGACTACATCGAGATCAGAGCGAAGCGAATAGAGCCGCACCCATCCGAGTAACGACCGCAACCCATCCAAGATCGCCAGTTGGCTTCGACGAGCCCTCGAACGTCGGCTGTGACGCGCGCCATTCGGCATGTGCGTGCGTCGGGAAGTCTTGTCGACCAAGCGATCTGAACGACCGCCCAACGCCCGCACCGCGGCAGAATAGTGCGTTCGGTAGATCGGGCCTTGGTGCACGACCGGCCGAGCCGCGGAGATTTTCTGCGGCCTCTTGCACCGAGCTCGCCGCCGAGTAGTCCGTTGAGCCCGGCCGATCAGCGGACTCGGCGGCTAGTTGTTGGCGCGTTGGATGGAGCGTCGGACCAGGCTGCGGATGCCGGGGAGCTGGATTGCGCGGAGCATTAGTTCGCCCGCCCACACATGTGTGCGTGACGGCGGGGCGAATCGGCTGATTCCCATCCGCGCCAACGCCTGTCGCTTGTTCACCTCCGGCCGCAACGTCGTCTCCCAGGTGTCGAGGGCGGCGGGAATGTCGTCGCCGTGTGCCGCTAGCGCGGTGCCGAGCCGGTCGGCGCCGTCGAGGGCGAGGGCGGCGCCGTAACCGGCGAATACCGTTACGCACCAGGCCGCGTCGCCGAGCAGGACGACTCGGCCCTGGCTCCAGCGGTCCATCACGATCTGGCCGACCGAATCGAAGTAGGCGGTGCCGGGCTCGGCGTCGAGCTGACGGAGTGCGTCGGCGACACCGCCGCCGAGATCCCCGAACGCTCGGGTGAGGGCGGGTGCGGCGCCGAGAGCGAGTTCTATGTCAGGGTCGAGGCAGCGGTAGGCGAAGAACGCCGAGGACCTTTCCGGTCCCAGGTTCATCACCGCGGCCGTGCGTCCGGGACCGATATACGTGGTGCCGAGACCGTCGGGCATGTGGGCGGGAGGTGTTTCCAGCGGAAATGCGCCGACCATATGGCCCAGGTCCACGAAATACTCGGACTCGGCACCGAATACGAGCTCTCGAACCCGGGAGTGCACGCCGTCGGCGCCGACGAGGAGTTCGGTGTGGAGGTGGGTGTCGTCGCTGAGGGTGACTTCGACCTCCCCAGGGGTCTGGGTAATGGCCCGCACCGTGGTGCCGAAACGGATATCGGCGAACTCGGCGACGGCGTCGTACAGTGCTGACTCCAAATCGCCGCGGAACAAGCTCAATGCCCGGTTCCCGACAGCGGCCTCGGTGACAGCGGCGGGAATCCTGAGTTTCTCCCGGCCGTCGGCGTGGACGAGGACCGAGGTGAAGAATCCGATATCGCGCGGGGTCAACGCCGGTAGCAGCCCGAGCCGCTCGGTAGCGGCATATCCGGGTCCGTGCAGGTTCACCAGGTAACCACTACTGCGCCGACTCGGCGCGTGTTCGACCACGACGACGTCCCAGCCCTGCCGACGCAATCGCAACGCGGCAGCCAAGCCGGCAATCCCTGCGCCGACGACCGTCGCCCGCCTGCCCGATGACTCGGCATGCTGGCGCGCAGCGCTTTCGAAGGCTTCCATTGCGACTCCTCGGTTCGATGTGCTGTCGGCGAAAACCACTCACGAACCATCGCCATGCGTCAACTACTAGTTGACTCATGGTTCGGCAGGTACCACTGGGCGATGTAATAGCCGCGATCGAGCGTGCCCACCCTGATCGCTACTTGGATCGATTGACAGCAGGGGTGATGCTCGCCGCGCAGTGGTTGCGGCTGACCGATCAGTTGCTGGACTGTTTCGTCGATCAGGCCCGGCATGCTGGCGTGTCCTGGACAGAAATCGGCACCCGCCTCGGAATCTCCAGACAGGCCGCACAGAAACGGTTCTCGACGCGCGTCGACAACCGCCACCTGGCCACGGCGCGGCTGCGAGGTGTCGAATCGTGTGAATTCGCCCAGCGCACAGGAGAATCCGTGACACCAGACGCGTCGATTGTCACCGGTATCCCGGCCAGCCGTGGTGTTGTCGCCGGTCCGGTCCGGCTGATATCCGATGTTGACGATTTCGGTGCGGTTGAGCCTGGCGATGTCATCGTCTGCCGCACAACCGATCCGTCGTGGACGGTGCTGTTCGGTCTTGCCGCCGCGGTGGTCACCGAAATCGGGGGAATTCTGTCCCATGCGGCGATCGTCGCCCGCGAGTACGGAATTCCAGCCGTGGTCGCAGCCGAGGGGGCGCTGGAGGCGCTGGCGAATCATCGAAACATCTCGGTCGATGGGACCACCGGATTCGTCCGTGCGCTCGCTCCACCGACTGTCGATGCCGCTCCATCGAGCGTAGTGACCCGTCACGAAAGGCAAGTCCCCGATGACGCACGTTTCATGTAGTTCGTTGCTCGCGTTGCACGCCATCCGCCTCGGCGGGTTCGTGGATATGCAAGCGGTGGCCGGCAGATACCGAATGCCTCTCGGCCTCGCCGAGTCTCATGTGCGGGATTTCCGGGAGCGCGGTTGGATCAGCCACTTCCGTTTCGCGACCGACGCAGGGTGGTCACTCACGGCGAGCGGGCGGCGGGAGAACGAGCGGCTGCTTGCCGACGAGCTTGCCGAGTGCGGGGCAAAAGCCCTGGTGGAAAACGTCTATCGCACGTTTCTCCCACTGAACACACGTTTGGTGCAGGCCTGCACAGCCTGGCAGATGACCATCCTTCCCGACGGCAGCATGCACGACAACGACCACGGCGACGCAGCGCGCGATTTCCGGATCCTGTCCGAACTGCAAAGCCTCGCAAACGAATTGGCTCCGCTGACAACCCAACTCACTGAACGACTCGCACGGTTCTCCGGCTACGACACTCGATTCACCGCGGCGCTCGCCCAGGCCGCCGACAATCTCGACATGATTACCGGCACCACACACGGTTCCGCCCACCGCGTCTGGTTCGAGCTGCACGAAGACCTGATAGCCACGCTGGGTATCGACAGGACTGTTTCAGCGGGATGTTGATCGAGGACCATCGTCATGCCGCTTCGCGGCTGCGAGCAGCCGTTCGAGGGCGGTCACTGTGTCCCGCTTTCCGAGGTGCTCGAAAGCGATTCGTAGCCAACGCGCTTCGGTTTGGGTGGTCTTCGTCGACCGTCCGGAAACCAGGTTCACGATGTGCGGTGGTAGATCAGGTCGGCGACGGTCGACTGCGGGCTTTCCGAACTGCCGTTGGTCCGGAAGCGGTTATCGGCCGCGGCGGGCGATTCGCATAGGGCGCAGCGACTGAAATCGGCCATACGCCGGACTCTACGGCGGCGAGACTTCCAGCGGACAGCGAATATTGATCGACCGAAGACCATCCGCAACTCGGCATTTGCGTGCACTCGCCGGCCGGGCCCGCGGCCGGTTCCGAACACCCGGGTCGCGGCATGAGCGTACGCAGCTTGGTACAACCCAAACTCGTTCTGGCCGTGGATCCCTGACACTTCGGCGCGAGTATCAGTGGTACACATTCATCAGACACTGATAGCCGAGTTCGGTCCACACCAGATGATCCCCGTCGGCCGCCGCGAGCCCCTCCTCGATCAGAAACCGGTGATCGGGATTCCCCCAATCGGCCACTGCCCTGGCTCGACCGTTGTACAGAGTCTCCTGCTGGGCCAAGGTGGGACCCAAGCGCCAGCAGTTGACCCGTGAGACAACAACTTTGCAGCGCTGGCACGCCGTACACAATCTGCTCAGCCAAGGCGTCGGGCTGCTGGACTGCTCTCGGCGGCTGGGTCTGGGACTCAACACCGTCAAACGCTATGCCCGAGTCCCGGAACCGGATCGGCTGCGCCGCCCACCGCAATATCGCGCCTGTCTGGTCGACCCCTACCGGGACCACCTCAGGACCCGCCGCGCTACCGAACCCGGCGTCCCCGTCGCGCACCTGTTCGCAGAGCTCAAAACCCTCGGCTATACCGGCAGCTTGAACCTGCTGCACAAATACCTCAATCAGGGACGCCACGTCCGTGATCGGATCTTGCCCTTGCCGCGGCGCCTGACCAGTTGGCTCATGACCCGCCCGGCCGATCTGCCCGATCAGCAGCGCACCCACCTCGACGAACTCTTGGCCGTCTGCCCGGAACTGACTGCTCTCGCTCAACTCGTGCACGAGTTCGCCCAGATCATGGCCAACCGGCGCGGCGCCGAAATCGACCGTTGGGTCGAGCACGTCCGCAAGGCCGGTCTGGCTGAGCTAGAGCCCTTCTTGACCGGCGTCGACCAGGACCCTGCCCTACAGCAGTGGCCCGATCGAAGGTGAGACCCGCGACGACTGCGTCGTGGTCGCGCGGTAACCGGCATCTCGCAGCGCATGCTGACCCTCACCCTGCGTCAACTCGGACAAGATGGCCTGGTGACCAGAACCTCCTACCCCGAGGTACCACCCCGTGTGGAGTACACCCTCGCACCGCTGGGCCGAGGACTACTCGAGACTGTCACGGCATTGATCGAATGGGCCTCCGAGCATCACGATCAGATCAGCTCGCGCACGGAGTGTCCGCAGCGGTGATCGCCGCGGAAGTCTGCTCGGCACTGCACTGTTCATGAATGTTGATTCGCATCCGAGTGCCGGGCGCTAGCCTCTCCTCGTGAGCGGAGCACTCCCACCCGGTGAGCGAGACCCGAAGGGGCACATCCAAGGTCGGGCCGGCCTCGATGCCCAGCACCACAGCAAACAAAACGAGTCGTACTCCCGCCAGACTCGCTCCAGAACGAATTTGGGCGTGTGGCAACGTGACATCAAGGAGAGCAGTCACGGCACGAAGGAGAACCGGCGCACCGTGAAATTCGCGGTGGTCGGCGGATTCCTGATCGCAGGGCTGGTCGGCGCGTCGCTCGTGTACGCGTTGCCGTGGACCGGCCATCACGACGGCGTCGGCACCCAATCGACCTCGGCTCCTCAACCGAACCCGGCGCCGATTTCCGTGACTACGCCACTACCGTCCAGCGCGACATCAACCGCCACCGGAGAATCGACAGCGGTTACCCGGCCGACACAGGTGCTGGCACAGCCTTGCCCCGAGGGCAGTGTGTGCTGGTGGGCAATGTTCGATTTCAAGGACCTGCTGCCTTCTCTGCCACACGGCGAAGTGCCCTCGATCGCGCCCGGAAACTGTCTCGAGCTCGGCGTCGCGAGCCTCGGGCCACAGGGAGCCGCGTCCGCGGTAAACGGCAGCAAGGTTCCGCAGACCTTCTGGGAGACCGGCGACTGCCATGGCAGGTCGGTCGTCCTTTTGCCCGGACAACAAATGGCCAAGCTACCGAACTTCCCGTTCTCCCTCAGCGGCTAGCCACAGCACCCGCGATCGCGCAGGGTCTGTCCAGATAACGGTGTAACTCGGGTTGATTGAGCTATCTGCGTCCGGCGGTGAGTCGGCCTTCGAAGGTGATGTCGAAGGCGTTCAACGCCGCTTTCCATCGGGTGATCCACCGTTTCTGGCCGTCGCCGGTGGGATCGAGGGCCATGACCGCGAGGTAGACGCATTTCAGGGCGGCTTGCTCGTTGGGAAAGTGGCCGCGTGCGCGGACCGCTCGGCGGATGCGAGCATTGACCGACTCGATCGCGTTCGTCGAGCAGACAACGCGCCGGATCTCGGTATCGAAGGCCAGGAACGGGGTGAACTCGGCCCACGAGTTCTCCCAAAGCCGCACGATGGCAGGATATTTCGTGCCCCAGACCTCGGCGAACTCGTAGAACCGTTCCAGCGCCGCGGCTTCGGTGGGCGCGGTGTAAACCGGCTTCAACGCCTTGGCGATCGCGGCCCAGTCCTGACGGCCGGCATAGCCGAACGAGGCCCGCAGCAGGTGAACGATGCAGGTCTGAACGACCGCGGTCGGCCAGGTCTGCCCGATCGCCTCCGGGAGCCCTTTGAGCCCGTCGCAGACGAGCATGCACACATCCTCGATGCCACGGTTTTTCAGCTCGGTGAGGATCTGCAACCAGAACTTCGCGCCTTCACCGCCGTCACCGGCCCATAGACCGAGAATCTCGCGGCCGCCCTCGACCGTCACCGCCAATGCGACGTAGATGGGCCGGTTGGCGACCTTCCCGTCACGGATCTTGACGTGGATCGCATCCAGGAAGATCACCGGATAAACCCTGTCCAGGGGCCGGTTCTGCCATTCGGCCATTCCGTCCATCACCTTGTCGGTGATGGTGGAAATGGTCTGTTTCGATACTTCGGCGCCATAAACCTCGCGCAGATGCGCCGAGATCTCTCCATGGGTCAGCCCCTTGGCCGACAACGACAACACCATGTTCTCCACCCCGCCCAGCCGACGCTGGCGTTTGCGCACGATCTGCGGTTCGAAGCTGGCGTCACGGTCACGCGGGACGTCGATCTCGACCGGACCGACATCGGTCACGATCGTTTTAGAGCGGGTTCCGTTGCGGGAGTTGGGTGTTCCACGCCCGGCCGGGTCGCCCTGGTCGTATCCGAGGTGGTCGGTGATCTCGCCGTTGAGGGCGGACTCGACGACCATTTTGGTCAGCTGCCCCAGCAGCCCGCCCTCTCCGGTCAATTGCAGCCCGCTGGCGCGGGCCTGGGCCACAAGCTGCTCAACCAGCTCGACATCCACCGCCGTCGTCTTCGGTTTCCTGGGTCTGGCCACCGCGTCAGTATCGGCCAACTCGGCGGTCATCACATCAGAGTTCATGTGCCACTCCTTGTTTCGGAGTTACACCGTTGTTTGTACAGTCCCATCGCGCATGACGAGTGTGCGGTCGGGTTTGTGTTGCGTTCGACGTGGTCAATTCGCTCTGTTGAATTGGTGTCGTTGGTTGCCGATCGTGTGGCGATAAAGCTGTCCTTTCTGTGGAGGATGTCGCTTCAGTTGGCGGGTCGGTAGTCCGCGGGTTGCGACGACCAGGTGCCGTCACCGTGAGTGAGATCAGCGAGCTGGTGTTGAACTGCGTGGATGTGGCGTGCGGGTATGACGCCTCGCAGTTGCCAGGTGTGCGGGCCCGCTGTCGTGGTGTCGATGTTGGCGGCGAGACCGGCCAGGTAGGCCGTGACAGGGGTGAATGTTTCTGCGGGGATATCGATTTCGAAGCTGTGGTAGGGCTCGAGCAGTTGCGTTCCGGCTGTATCCAGGGCGCGATCGAGAACGATCGGGACCAGGCCTCGGAAATCTGCCGCGGTAGTGACCGGTCCAGCGAATCCGGTGCGGGCGAGGGTGACGATGCAGTCGGTGATCGCTCGACCGGTCGGCCCGTTCCGAAGTCTGGCGTAGACCGATTCCTCGATGGCGGTGTGGAAAGCACGTGGTAGCGCGCCGAGTTCCGTTTCGCGGCGGAAGCTGACACCCGAGCGGGGCGGGGCGGGTTCGATGCGCAGGCCGACGGTGGCCCAGAAGCCGCTGGGGCTCGGTGCCCGGAACCGCATTTCTTCAGTGGCTTCGCCGTTTCCGGTCACGCGTTCGATGCAGATCGGTTCGCTGACTTGGAAATCGGAGTCGATGCCGAAGTCGTTCGCGAGGGTGGTGGCGATGATCTCCTTCTGGATCTCGCCGTAGAGCAGGATCGAGGAGGTGCCGTCAGGCTCCTGGCGGGCGTGCAGGAGCGGATCGTGCTCGGCCATGATCTGCAACGCCGCATGCAGACGGCCGGTGATGCCATCCACCAGCGCAGCGATGCCTTGTCCGGTGCGGGATGAACCGAAGTAGAGCGGATAAGTGCGTGCGTTGGCGATCTGCTCGGACAGCATCTCGACCACTTCGACGGGGCTCAGCGCGGGGCCATCCACGACGCGAGCCAAAATGCTGTCGTCGACATCGGCGAGCTGCTCGGCGACACGGTCACGAAAACTGTTGTTCCCGAATGTTTCCGGTACTACCTGCGCTGATCGGGTTCCCGGCGCGCGGACCGTGGCCATAGCGATGGCACGAGGGGTCAGCTTCTCGCCGATCTCGGCGATCAGGCTGTCGGTGCGGGCGCCGTGGCGGTCGATTTTGTTGACGAAAATTATTGTAGGCAGGCCGGTTTCGCGCAGGATGCGCATCAGTATGCGGGTGTGGGACTGCACGCCCTCCACCGCCGATACCACCAGCACGGCGGCGTCGAGCGCTACCAGTGCGCGATCGACTTCGGCGACGAAATCCGCGTGGCCGGGGGTGTCGATGACATTGACCTGGGTCACGCCATGTGTGAACGAGGCGACCGCCGAGCGCACCGTGATGCCTCGCTGCCGCTCGATCTCCCCCGTGTCGGTCCGGGTGGTACCAGCATCAACGCTACCGAGTGTGTCGATGGCGCCGGTGTCGAACAGCAGGCGCTCGGTCAGGCTGGTCTTACCCGCGTCGACGTGAGCGAGAATGCCGATGTTGAGAATGCGATGGGGGTGCATGGATGCCGAAGTCCTCGAATGTCACCGTCGGATGAAGGGCCTGGGGTGTTTCGAGGAATCGGCGCATCGCATCTCCTGTTCGGCATCGACGTCAATTGAGGACTGTGGCAGCAGGATCGTGAACTCGCAAACCATTATCACAGGGCCGTGCGGGCTGGCGGCGCAGCCGGATGCTGCTGGGATATCGGGCGATTCGACGGGAGGCAGGTGACGGCGGCCGGGGGGATTGGCTGTGTGGAGCCGCAGGATTTCGTCGTGCTGAGCGGTAATCCGCGCGAGGGCGTGGCTTCGGATGTCGGTGAGGTCCTGGATTGTCGAGTTGGCTTGGGCAAGATTGTTTTTCAGCTTCTCGACCTGCGTCTAGAGGCGTTCGATCTCGGCGGCGGTGAACAGGCGGCGATAGATCCTGTCGTCGACCGCGATCAGCTCGCGTGCGGGGTCGAGGGCGTCGTTTTCAGGATGTGGCCGGTCTCGTGCAGGACCTGCCAGGCCAGGTGCCCGACATAGGTGGCGATCGTGTAGGCGGACATGACAGCTTCAGCGCGCAGGCCTGTTCGTGACAAGGTTTCCTCGGGCGTGATCGACCGCTACCGCGCGCTCGGGACCGGTCAGGTGCGCCGGCGCGCGGCGTGGGCGTCGAGGTCGGCCTGCTGATGGTCGGTGAGGCGGACGTGCGGGGCGACCGCGTGGATGTATTGAAAGAGCTCCTGCCAGTTCGGGCAGGCACTGGAGAGGTAGAACTGTTGTACCGGCTTGTCGGCGCCCACGATGTAGACCTGCAGGAGGGGGCGGTAGTCACGGCCGGTCTCGTAGCCGTTGACCTTCCGGGTCGTCTCATGGGTACCCATCGACACTGCGGCGATATTCGCCCACGGCCGCCGGACCACCCTGCCCAGATCCAGGCGCAGTCTGCGGGTGATGGTCAGATCTGTGGGCGTGACGATCAGCGTTGGCTTGCGCAGGGCCGAGAACTCCCTGTACACCGCCCACACCATCAACAGGGTCGGCAGCACGAGGATGACGCTGAGGGTGATGTAGCCCCCGTCGGGATGAATGATGCCGAACAGTACGCCGAGGAACAGCACACTCGCGATAACGCACTGCCGGACTACTCGCTTCTTGACAGCATCGCTCATGAGGCCGACGACCCGGACCTCCGGCGTGCTGGAGTTGATCTGTGTCACAGCGCGATTCAAACAGCGGCCGAACAGCGTGCGCGAGCTGTGCGGCGCCCGGCGCGCGTGAATTCACCGTGGCCCACCGGAGCCGCGACTACACATCGCCGCAGCCCCAGCCGATTTCGACGGTATGCGGCACTTGTAGCGAGGCGGCCCGATCAGCCGGCGATCTTCTTTCCGGTCCGGATAAAACCGGGGCGGGCGCTAGCGTGAAACGTGCGGCCCGAAGCGCACATCGGCGCTGGCGTAGCCGAAGATCTTGCGGCCCTGCGATTTCGCGTCGATGGATACCGTCGCGGTACGGCGGCGGCGATCGCACGCGATAATTCGGCCGCGGAACTCGATCTCGGCATCGCGCGTACGCGGGACCGCCAGATAGTGCACCTGATTGGCGAATTCGGCGCGGTACTTCGTGATCGAGGTCGGATCGTCGGTCCATGAGGTGACGTATTCGGCCGCCAGCGCCAGCGCCAGCGCTCCCGGTGTGATCGCCGGAACCCCGCCCGCGCCGATGATTCGCTCCGAGCGCGGCCCGTCCATCGGCTGCGTGTACCACGTGAGGTCTTGCGCCGCGATGGTGACGGTTCGAGGCGGCACTTCGGCACCTGTCGCCAGTCGGTCGAAATCGACTTCGGTGCACGCCATTTCGTGACGTCGCGCGGGACGACAGGGCAAGTGGGCGCTGTCGATGCCGGCGTAGGGCGCGGTCGGCGGGCGAGCCGGAGGATGACCGGGGTCCCGAGTGTGGGCCAGCAGTGCCATCGACCCGCTCTGCACCAGCGTCCCGTCCTGGTCGGTGAGCACCCCGGTCATGGTGATGACGTCGAAAGGGTCGAAATGCCGGAATGATTCGAAGTGGACATCGCAAGTCAGCACGTCACCGGCGAGCAACGGCCGACCGATGTCGAGCGTCTGGTCCACGTGCACGATCCGATCGAGATCGTAGCCGGTGATCAGTGTCTCCAGAATCTCCCGTCGCATCTGCTTCCAGACCACCGCGGCGAACGTGGGCGGGGCCACGATCGCATCGAATCCCAGTCGCGCGGCGGCGGTTTCATGCCAGTGGGCCGGATGGAAGGCCCGTACGGCGCGCGCGAATTCCTTGATCCGAGCGCGTTCCACCGAGAACGGTTTCGCGCATCGGTAGCTGCGTCCCACGCGAGCCCTGGCTGCCGGGTCGCTAAGTGTACTGTCCATCGGCTGATCCCTTCGAATACGTTGTACCACTGCGGTATAGCGCCGCAGATCGACAGGTTCACAATGCCGGACCCGTCGGGATGGTCAATGATTCTCCGGGAATCCTGATGGGCGCCACGTTCGCGCCGAATTCTGGATATCTCACTATGCCAAGGGATCCGGATACGTAACGACTGCCCGAGGCTCGACGAATCGCATCGGAGCGGCGTTCTCGACGTCCCACTTCGCGCGGGCGGTCTCGATCCCCCGCACATTGTCTCGCGTCCAGTCGATCACGGTCATACCCACCGACAGCAGTCCCAGCCCCATTTCGGTGAGGCTGTACTCCACCTGCGGCGGAATCGTCTGGTACGCAGTACGGTCGACAAACCCGTCCCGCCAAAGTTGTTTGGTGGTGCGGGTCAGCATCCGCTGCGAAATCCCCGGGATCGCTCGCTGTAATTCACCGAATCGTCTGGTGCCCTTGGACAACTCGACCATGACCAGCACGGTCCACTTGTCGCCGAGCCGATCCAATAGCTCACGAACCCCGCAGTGGTCCTCCCCACACGGCCCGTCCTGCCCGGTCCCCGCGAGCTCGATGGTTACCTTCGTGTGCGCAGCGGACAACGATGTGCCGCCTTCCCTGTCGCCGACCGAGTCAGCATGCTGGACAACGTTGTTCATCACCCAACCATGATGACTCGGCAGCTGGTCGACGCCTCGAAGGGGGAGGCGTCGTACCGGGCTCTTGCACCCCCGGCCCGCTGCGCGATGGCCAGCGCGCCGAGCCTCGACCGATCGCCGGCCAACCGATCGTAGGATGATCGAGAGAAACCGGTGGACCGGACGAGCTATTCGAGGTGGTGGGCGCGTGGAGCAGGGCGATGTCGTCGAGATTCCGACGCGCACGCTGGTGGAGAGCATGGTCCGGGAGGATTCGACGATCGATGCCGGGGAGTTGTACTCGGTGGCGAACGCACTCGGGATGAGCGATCAGCAGGTGCGGTTGTGTATCAAACGGCTCGTCACCGAAGGGCAGTTCGTGCAGGACGGGCGGGGACGCAAAGCGGTATTGCGGGCCTCCGACGGAATGCGCGGTGGAATCGAACCCGAACTGGAGTACATCCGGTACATGTTCGCCCAGGATCGGGGGGCGGCGCCGTGGGATGGGGTGTGGCATGTGGTCGCCTTCGCGGTACCCGAGACCGCCCGGGCGGCGCGAGATGCTATGCGGGACAGCATTGTTCAGCTCGGGGGCGCGGCGATACAGGGCGGACTCTATGTGAGCGCCAATGACTGGTCTGCTCGCCTTGCCGCCACAGCGCGCGAACTCGGTGTCGCACAGCATATTTCGACCATGACGAGCACGGATCTGCGGCTCGGCGGTATCGAATCCGCGCCGGAACTCGCCGCCAGGCTCTGGCCGTTGGAGCGGCTCGAGGCCGGGCATCAGCGGCTGTACGAGGTCGCCGAATATCGGCTGCGCGCATTGCGCGATCGCACCCTGTCCCCCACCGAACTGTTGACCATCGAGATCGAATTGGCCGCCGAATTCACGCGCGCGATGGATCCCGATCCGCTGCTGCCGCCGGAGTTGTTGCCGCAACCGTGGATCGGTCAACGGGCACGGGCGGCCGTGGCGGACTGCTGGGCCGAGTTGGCGAAGCGCGAGACGCCGGGATCGACCAGGCTTTTCCGCGTCTACTCCGCGGCCGTGCGCGAGGCCATCGGCGAACGGCCGACCACCCGAGGGTCGCGCGGCCACTAGGCACCGCACCACACCGCACGCCTTCACCGTGCGGGTGAATTCACCTGCGCTGGAGCGTATTCCGGGGCCGGGCATAGGCCACCCCGAACACATCCGAGCATATTCATGCCGTTCGACGACCCTTCACGTCCTCTCACCACTCATAAATCTATCGTGCTACGATCGTTCGTATTCAATACGACCGTTTAGAATACGATAGGAAAATAATGAGAGTCCTCGCCCTGGGCGGAGCGGGAGCGATGGGCGTCGCGGCCGTGCGGACCGCGACCCTGTTGCCCGGCATCGATGAGATCGTGATCGCCGATCGCGACCTGGCTGCCGCGCAACGTGTGAAAGCCCAACTGGCAACCTCCCCGATCCCGGTGCGCGCACTGCGAGTGGATGTAGAAGATCCAGGCGAATTGCGTTGCGCCCTGGACGAATCCGACCTCGTTCTGAATACCGTCGGCCCGTACTACCGATTCGGCGTACCCGTACTGCTGGCGGCTATCGCGGCGCGCACCCACTATCTCGATCTCTGCGACGACTGGGAACCCACCCTCGAGATGCTGGCGCTGAACGAGGCGGCGCGCGAGGCGGGCGTATGCGCTGTCATCGGTATGGGAGCCAGTCCGGGCGTGAGCAATCTGCTCGCGATGGCGGCCGCCCGCCGCCTGGACCGCGTCGACGACGTGTACACCGCGTGGCCGGTCGATGTGCCTGCCGAAGCCGGCGGCGACGAGGTGCTCGGCATACACGGCCGCCCGTCGGCGGCGGCAATCCATTGGATGCAGCAGATCAGCGGCACCATCGCCCTGGTCGAAGGCGGCCGAATAATGCACCGCGAGCCGGTGCGGCCGGTCACCCTCGCACTGCCCGGAAACCGTTGTGGCACCGGCTATACGGTCGGCCATCCCGAACCGGTGACCCTGCACCGCACCATCCGTCCGACCGGAGCGGCAGCCTGTTTGATGATCGCCACACCCGGGATGGTCGCCTTTCTCGATGGTCTGCGGCGCGATATCGACCGCGGTCGACTCGACGCCGCCGGGGCCGCCCGGCAGTTACTGAAACCCGGTCTGCTGCGCGGGATTCGGTCGGCCATAACCGCCGGTGAGTACGCCTCGCACGGCACTCTGCCACCGTTCTTCGCGGTCGCGTACGGAGTGCGGGACGGCAGGCGACAGGTCGTACTCGCCCGGCTGTCCGACGGTCCGGGACTCGGCGGATTCACCGACGATATGGCCGGCGCGACCGGAATTCCCTTGGCACTGGCCATGTCTCAGGTGATCGACGGGACCGCGCGCCGCCCCGGCGTCCACCCGCCCGAAGCGACTATCGACGCCGACCGCTTCTTCGCCGAGCTCGGCGGGTGGCTCGGTCACCCCGGCTCCTGCGTCGAAATCGAGCAGGACTCACTCGCCGAAATCCCGGCCCACTGATATAGGACACCTGATGCGCCCCGCTTCCATCGGCATCGCGATCACCAGCGGAGTTGTCGCCGTAACCTGCTGCCTCACACCACTTTTCATTCCAACCGCCGCCGCCCAACCCGGCCTCGTCCACGCCGCACACCAACCACATCCCCCACGCGGCCCGGGGCACACCGACGGCGGCTCCGACACTCCTCCCCCGCACTGGACCCGCATCCCACGAAGCAACGGTGACGGCTGGACCGTATGCCTACCCCGCGCCGCGTGGTGCCACCGAACGGACAACCATGCCCGATGACCGCACCAACGCGTCAATAGCCACGAAACCCGCAGCCACACAACGCAAACACCGCCGAACTAAGATCATCCTCGCCTCGATTCTCGTTCCGATCCTCATTATCGCCGGGTGGGTGGTGGTCGAGAACGACTACGCCATTACAGAGCAGCACGTCACAATCCCGGGCCCGGACCAGCCGTTACAGGGCTTCCTCGCCCTCCCGCGCACGGGTCACGGTCCATTCGGACTGGTGGTTTTCGTACACGGCGACGGTCCGATCGACGCCACCCACGACACGTTCTACCGTCCGATCTGGGAGGCGTTCGCCCGCGCCGGATACGCCTCCCTCTCCTGGGACAAGCCCGGAGTCGATGGCGCACAAGGTAATTGGCTGCATCAAAGCATGTCAGACCGCGCCGCCGAGACCGCAGCCGCGATCGACTGGTCCCGCACGCGCACCGATCTCGACCCGCGGCGCACCGGGCTGTGGGGCGCGAGCCAAGCGGGCTGGGTCATCCCCGAGGTCGCCGCGCGACGATCGGATCTACGCTTCCTGATTCTGGTAGCGCCCGCGCTGAACTGGCTGCGGCAGGGCGAATTCGATCTGCGCGCCGAGCTCCGAGAAAACCACGCCTCCGACGCGGAGGTCGCGGTCGCACTGCGCCGCCGCGCCACGGTGCTCCAACTGCTCCGGGAAAACGCCACCTACGAGCGGTATCTCAGCACGATCGACGACACCCCGATGCCACCCGACCGCTGGGATTTCGTCGGCCGGAACTACACCGCCGACGCGTCGGAAGCCTTGACCAGGGTACGAATTCCGGTGCTGCTGGCCCTGGGCGACCACGACAGCCATGTGGATGTCGCCGAAACCGCCCGCGGTTATCGCGATCTGCTCCCCCAACCGCAGCAACTCACCATTGCCGAGTACACGAATGCCACGCACGGCCTGGTGCGCACCGAACTCGACAATGACGGACCCCGCGCCTTCCTGACCGCCGTCTTCGCACCCCGATCCCTTTTCGCCCCAGGCTTTCTCGCCGATCAACGCGAATACGCCGCACAGTTCGACGACTCCCACCGCTGAACCTCAGGCGACCGGTTTCACCACCGCCCACTGCGTCACCGGCAGCTGGGGACGCCATGCGGTGAAGCCGCCGAGCGGTTCGGCGCGGTAGATCTGGAATCGGCGCAGGGTGCCACCGTATTCGGCACAGAGGGTGGTCAGCAAAGCCTCGGATTCGGCCGTCACCGCATTGGCTACCAGCCGTCCACCCGGGCGCAGGCGTTGCCAGCAGGCCGTGAACATACCGTCCTGGGTGAGGCCGCCGCCGAGGAAGATGGCATTCGGATCAGGCAGTGCCGCAAACGATTCCGGGGCCGGGCCATGGATTTCGATACCCGGGACGCCCAGCGCCGCGGCATTCTCGGTGATCTGTTTGCGGCGGGTCTCGACTCGTTCGAAGGTGAGGGCGCGGCAGCCGGGATGAGTACGGCACCATTCGATGGCTATGGTGCCCGAGCCGCCGCCGACATCCCAGAGCAATTCGCCCGGGGCGGGAGCCAGCGCGGCCACGGTGAGAGTGCGGATTTCGGATTTGCTGAGCTGACCGTCCCCGGCGTACACCGCATCGGGCAGGCCGGGCAGTCGAGTCAGCCGAGGAGCCGAGGGGTTCGCCACGCAGTCGATGGCGACAATATTCAGCGGATCACCCGGTGACCGTTGCCAATTCGCGGCCACACCGGTCGCGAGGAGTTCCGCCGGGCCGCCGAGCTGCTCCAGCACGGTCAGCGTCGATTCGCCGAAGGCATTGCGCACCAGCAGTTCCGCGAGCCGACCGGGCGTCCGCTCGTCCGAACTCAGGACGAGAATGCGGCGGCCGTCCGACAATTCCGGGAGCACCGTCTCCAAACGGCGACCGACCACGCTCACCACCGGGGTCTCGGCCAGGTTCCAGCCGAGGCGGGCGCACGCCAGCGAAGCCGAGGAGGGTTGCGGCAGCACCCGCAGGGCCTCCGCGCCCACGAGCCGGGTCAGGGTCACGCCGATGCCGTAGAACATCGGGTCACCGCTCGCGAGAACGCAAACCCTCCGGCCCGCATACTGATTCAGCAGGCCGGGCAGGGCGGGCACCAGGGGCGACGGCCACGCCACCCGCTCGGCCGTACTCTCCGCGGCCGGAATCAAGTCGAGCTGGCGGGGGGAACCCAGCAGCACCTGCGCGTCGGCAATGGCACGGCGGGCCGGACCGCCGAGACCGTCCCAGCCGTCCGCGCCGATACCGGCGACCACGATCATCGCGGCATCCTCCGCCAGATCGATTGCGGCACATAGTGCATGGCAATGAACATGAGCTTGATCGTGCGCGGCACATTCACCACGCGCGAGCGCCGGTAGAGCGCGGACACCACCGCATCGGCGACCTGATCGGGCGTACTGGAGAGCGGCGCCGGATCCATACCCGCCGTCATCCGCCCGATAACGAAGCCGGATCGAACCAGCAGCAGATGAATTCCGGTGCCGTGCAAGGCATCCTGTAAACCATTGACGAAACCGTCGAGGCCCGCCTTGGCCGACCCGTACACATAGTTGGAGCGCCGCACCCGCACCCCCGCGATCGAGCTGAACGCCACGATCTGCCCATTCCCCTGGGCGCGCAACAGGTTCGACAAACTGGTGAGCACACTGACCTGCGCCACATAGTCGGTCTGCACCACCGCGACCGCATGCGCCGGATCGCGTTCCGCGCGCGCCTGATCACCCAGTACACCGAAGGCCAGTACCGCCACCCCGATCGGACCGTGCTCGCCGATCACCTTCTCCAGCAGCGGCTGATGGCTCCCGAAATCATCGGCATCGAACTCCACACCGTGCACCTCGGCGGCGCCCGAAGCGCGCAATTCTGCCCGCTGCGGCCCCAGGTCATCGGCTCGCCGCGCCGCCAGCACCACCACTCGCCCGGGCGCGAGCCGACGCACCACCTCGAGCCCGATCTCACTCCGCCCACCCAGCAGCAATACGACGCCCGCATCGGCATCCCGCGAACCAAATCCCATGGCAAACAGTCTGCCATTCACCTGTTCGGCCCCGGCGCGCCCAGGTGGCCGAACCGCACGCGCCGAGCGAGGTTCGGTCCGCGATTGCTAGCGTCGTGCCTATGCCGAGCATCTCGACGCGCCCCGAACTCTCCCCCGCCGCCGCCGAATTCGTGACCGAACGTCACCTCGCCACCCTCACCACGCTGCGCGCCGACGGCACACCGCACGTGGTCGCGGTGGGGTTCACCTGGGATCCGGAGGCCGGGATCGCACGCATCATCACCAATGACGGCTCGGTGAAGGTCCGCAATGTGCGACGCGGCGGTTACGCGGCCGTGAGCCAGGTGGATGGTCCGCGCTGGCTCACCCTGGAGGGTCCGGCCACGGTCCTGGACGATGCCGATGCGGTCGCGGACGCGGTGGAAAGGTATGCCGGACGCTATCGCCAGCCGCGGGTGAACCCGACTCGCGTCGTGATCGCGATCAATGTGCAACGCGTGCTGGCCAGTAGCGTCTTCAAGCCGGGTGCCCCCGCCGAGCACTGAGCCCGGCGATCGAAGCAGCATGAATCCCGGTCGCCGAGCCCCGAATACCGCGCGGAGCTCGGCGAAACACGTTGGCGGAGAGCGACCTACAGTCGTGTGAGCCCGTGCGGCCGCTTGTTCATCGACTCACACCCGTCCGCGGTCACCACCACGATGTCCTCGATCCGCGCACCCCACTCGCCGACAAAATAGATGCCCGGCTCGATGCTGAAGGCCATGCCCTCCTCGAGCACCAGGTCATTGCCCGACACGATGTACGGCTCCTCGTGCACGGACAGCCCGATGCCATGTCCGGTGCGGTGCACGAAGTAGTCGCCCAGTTCTGCCGCGACGAGCACATCGCGCGCGGCGGCGTCAACGGACTGCGCGGTCACGCCGGGGCGCACCGAGGCGACGGACGCGGCCTGCGCGCGCTCCAGCACCGCGAACTGCTCGGCCACCTCCTCGGACGGCTCACCCAGCACATACGTGCGGGTCGAATCGGAGAAGTAACCCGGCTCCACCGGACCACCGATATCGATGACCACCACATCACCGTCCTCGATCACCCGATCGGAGACCTCGTGATGCGGATCCGCGCCGTGCGGTCCACTACCGACGATCACGAACGCGGCGCGGGTATGCCCCTCGGCAATGATCGCCGCGGTGATATCGGCCGCCACCTCGGCCTCGGTGCGCCCGGCGCGCAGGAACTCGCCCATGCGGGCGTGCACCCGGTCGATGGCCGCGCCCGCGCGCCGCAGCGCGTCGATCTCGCTGGCGTCCTTCGACATTCGCAATTCCCGCAGCACCGGCGTCGCCGACACCGGGAAGGTGCCGAAGCGATCGGCGACGGGCAGCAGGTGCAGTGCGGGCATGGCGTCATCGACCGCGGTGCGCGCACCGGCATTGAGAATCGACTTCACCAGCGCGTACGGGTCGACGCCGTCGACCCAATCCACCACCTGCAAACCCAGCTCCGCGACCGCGGACGCGCCGAGCGAGGCGAGTTCCATCTTCGGGATCACCACCGACGGCGTCTCACCGGACGCCGGGACCACCAGGCAGGTCAGCCGCTCGAACGACTGCGCCCGGGAACCGATCAGATATTGCAGATCCGGTCCGGGGGTGATGAGCAGCGCGTCCAGATGGGCAGCCCGGGTCAATTCGGCCGCCCGCTCCAATCGCGCCCCGTAGACGTCCGCTGTGAACCGTGACTCGTCATGAGAGCTCATTGCCTCGACGTTACCCGCCGCTCCCCGCCGCCTCGAACCGATCACCCCGACGTGTCCGCGCGACTTCCCATACAACCTCGGATCACCAAGGAGCGGCACGGATTTCGGCCCGCGGTGATCCGAGGCGCCGGGTCAGGGTCGCCGCCCGCCCCGGTCGCGAACTGTTGAGCCGCAAGCTCGCCGCCGACGCCGCGCTCACCGATGTCGTGGTCGACGCCCTGGCCGAGCGAGCGCGCCCACCACGAACTCTCCAGCTCCCGGGCGCCCGCACCGGTGCGGGCGCTCTCCAACCGGGCACGCCGTGGGATGTCGCGGCACCATGTCACCCTCGCGCGGTAGCGTCTGGCGCATGAGCGAACCCGCCACCGGTCCCCTGCTGCTGCTCGACGGCGCCAGTCTCTGGTTCCGCGCCTTCTACGCGATTCCCGAGAAGATCACCGCACCCGACGGGCGGCCGGTCAATGCGGTGCGCGGGTTCACCGATATGGTCGCGGCGCTCACCAAGCAGCACTCCCCGAGCCGCCTGGTGGTGTGCCTGGACCTGGATTGGCGGCCCAAGTTCCGGGTCGATCTGATTCCCTCGTACAAGGCGCACCGGGTCGCCGAGGAGCAGCCCGCCGAGGCGATAAACGCTGTGGCGGAAGAGGTTCCGGACACGCTGACCCCACAGGTCGACATGATCATGGAAGTCCTGGAAGCGGCGGGCATCGCGACGGCTGGCGCGGAGGGCCTGGAAGCCGACGATGTGATCGGCACCCTCGCCACTCGCGAGCGCGACAGCGAGGTGATCGTGGTCAGTGGCGACCGCGATCTACTGCAATTGGTGCGCGACACTCCCGTCCCGCCGGTGCGGGTGTTCTACGTTGGCCGCGGCCTGGCCAAGGCCGAACTCTGGGGCCCCGCCGAGGTATCCACGAAATACGGTGTGCCACTGGAGAATGCGGGCCCGGCCTACGCCGATATGGCGGCCCTGCGCGGCGACGCCTCCGATGGTCTGCCCGGCGTCGCGGGTATCGGCGATAAATCCGCCGCCCAGCTCATCACCAAATTCGGATCCCTGGACGCGCTGCGTGCCGCCGCCACCGATCCGGCCTCGGATCTCGCCAAGGGTGTGCGCGCCAAACTCATTGCCGCGGAAGACTATTTGAAGGTGGCCGGTCCCGTCGTGCGGGTTGTGCAAGACGCCACGGTCGAGTTCTCGCGCCCCGACCTACTCCCCGGCGAGCCCGAGAATTCGAACCGGCTCGCGGAGCTGGCTGTCGCCTACAACGCCGAGAGCCCGGTCAAGCGGCTGCTCACCGCCATGGCCAAACGCTGATTCAGAGCGGCCAGGTCTCCGGCTTGCCATTCAGGTCCGAGATCAGGGCCTGCCGGAATCGATTGTCCTCGATATCGCGGAGCGTAATGTGCGTCGGCGCGGTGGCGACCCCACCGGCGGCACAATTGGGAACGCAGACCCGGCGCGATTGGGTGCCCTCGCCCTCGGCGGTATCGGGACCCCAGCTGGTCCAGGTGATGTCCTTCACCCAGAGACCGCCGTCGCCGCAGGCCAGCAGCATATTCGACGGACGCTGCACAGCCTTGTCCGCGGTCCGGGTGCAGTCGTAGACGACCGGATCGGGTCCCGCGGCGTGCACCACGACCGACGGGGCGAAGGCCGCGGCCAGCGCGGCGATGGCGGTGACGCTCCAACCAGCTTTTCGGATAGCGATATTCATCAGCACCCCCCAACTCCTATCTACTTCAAGATTTTCCGGCCACTGTACTCCGGGCAAACCGGCGGCATCACCCTCGGAGACGACGAAACCCGGGGCGATTACTTGATCGCTCCGGGCTCGCACAGTGTTTCAGGAGATCAACTTTTCAGTCGATCAGCTGGGACGACCGACCTCGTAAGTGCCGTCATCCTTGGTGACCTTGATGGTGACCTTCTTGGCTTCACCACCCACCTTGAGGGTGCAGTCGAAAGTCTTGTCCACCTCGACCTTCTGGCCGGACGGGCAGCTCACATCCTGGACATCCTCGATGCCGTAGGAATCCTTGAGCACCTTCTGCACACCGGTGGCAACGGCCTTGTTGTCGAGCTGATCCTTGGCGGTCAGCACCACGACACCGCCGATGACCGCACCGAGCACGACCACGACCGCCGCCACAATGCCGATGATCAGGCCGGTCTTCTTCTTCGGGGCCTGCGGCTGTGGCCACTGCTGACCACCGGGCTGACCCGGCTGACCCTGCTGCGGCCACTGCGGCTGACTCCCCGCCCACGCCTGCTGCCCGGGCTGCGGCTGCTGACCCCACTCCTGCCCGCCGGTGGCGGGCTGACCCTGCTGCGGCCACTGCGGCTGACTCTGTCCCCACGGTTGACCGGGCTGCGGCTGCTGCGGCTGACTCTGCGCCCACGGCTGCTGCTGGTCACCCCAATTCGTGGTCGGCTGCGCCGGCTGCTGCCCACCCCAGTTCTGAGTCGGTCCGGCGCCGGGCTGCGGCGGCTGACCGCCCCACTGCTGCGTCGGATCGTTGCGTCCCTCCCCAGTGCCTGGGGCGTCGTTCGGTCCGTACGGGCCGCTCATTTGCTTGCCTCCACTCGCAATCCGATGTACACACGCTAGCCCCCCGAGCGGGAACACGCTCGTGAACCCACCGCGGTCGGTACGTCTTGAAGAATCAAAGCACAGACCGATTCGCTACGCGGCGTCCACTGCGACGACACCCCGCCGAATAGCCTTGACCGCCTTGGATGCTGTGGCCGCGACCTCCACATCGTCGGCGGTGTTGTGAATCTGGTCCAGCATGTCGATGACCTGACGGCACCAGCGCACGAAATCGCCCGCGGAGAGCGGGTTTCCGCGATCGCCACTGGTGAGCAGCGCATCAGCGAGATCGTCACCGCGCGCCCAGGAGTGGATACCGGTGACGAAACCGAGATCGGGTTCGCGGGTGGGCGAGAGCCGATGCCGGGCCTCGTCGGTCCGCAGTTGCGACCACACCGCGATGGTGGCATCCACGGCCCGGCGAATCGGCGCGGTCGGGCCCGAAGCGCCGAGATATCCACCCTCCTGGCGGGATTCGAAGACCAGGATCGATACCACGGCCGCCAATTCGGCCGGACCGAGGCCGCGCCACAGACCCTGCCGCAAACATTCGGCGACCACCAGATCGGCCTCGGCGTAGATGCGGGCGAGTCGCCGGCCGTCGGCGGTGACCTCACCGTCCTCGACGTACCCGCGTTCGGCGAGCAGCGCCAGAATCCGGTCGAAGGTGCGGGCCAGCGAGTTGGTGGTGGCCGCCACCTGCTGGCGCATGGACTCGTTCTCCCGCGCGATGCGGTTGTAGCGTTCGCCTATGCGCGCCAACTGTTCCCGATCCGGCCGCGAGTGTGCCGGATGGTTGCGCAGTGCCCGGCGCAGCGCCTGCAATTCGTGATCGTCGGCGGCCCGGGACTTCTTACCAGTGCGACCGCGCCCGGGCACCACGATGCCGGTACTGCGCAGTGCCGATGCGAGATCGCGGCGTACTCGCGCGGTGCGGTGATCCACATGCCGGGGCAGGCGCAGGTGGCCCAATGATTGTGCGGGGGTGGGGAAGTCGGCGGCCGAGACCCGGCCGGCCCATTTGTCCTCGGTGAGCACCAGTGGGCGCGGATCACCCGGTGTCGCATCGGGTTCCAGAATCACCGCGAGTCCCTGGCGACGCCCGGCCGGAATCGCGACCACATCACCGCGCCGCAGCCCCGCCAGTGCCGAGGCCGCGGCCGTGCGCCGATCGGTGCGGCCCTGATTCTCGATCTGACGCTCCCGGGACCGAATGCGGTCGCGCAGTTCGATGTACTCGAGGAAATCGTCATCGCCGAGCTGTGAGCGCAGTTTGCGCATCTGGGAGTCGTTCTTGTCGATGCCGCGCACCAACCCCACGACCGACCGGTCGGCCTGGAACTGCGCGAAGGATCGTTCGAGCAGTGCCCGCGAACTCTCCGCGCCCATCCGATCCACCAGATTGATGGACATGTTGTAGCCGGGCCGGAACGAACTCTTGAGCGGATAGGTTCGCGTGGAAGCCAATCCGGCCACCGCACTGGTATCCACATCCGGATGCCACATGACCACCGCGTGGCCCTCGACATCGATACCGCGCCGCCCGGCACGACCGGTGAGCTGGGTGTACTCCCCCGGCGTCAACTCCGCGTGGGTCTCGCCATTGAACTTCATCAGGCGTTCGAGCACGACCGTGCGCGCGGGCATATTGATGCCCAGAGCCAGTGTCTCCGTGGCGAATACGGCCCGCACCAGGCCGCGCACGAACAGCTCCTCGACGGTGTGCCGGAAGGCGGGCAGCATGCCCGCGTGATGCGCCGCGAACCCGCGATGCAGTCCTTCGCGCCACTCCCAGTACCCAAGCACCTCGAGATCGCCGCGCGGCAGATCGCCGGTGTGCTTCTCTATAATCGCGTCGACCTCCGCGCGATCCTCCTCACGGGCGAGATCGAGCCGCGAGCGCACGCATTGGGCAAGCGCCCCATCGCATCCCGCGCGGCTGAAGATGAACGTGATGGCGGGCAGCAGCCCCTCGTCATCGAGTTTGGCGATGACATCGGGCCGCGGTACGGGCCGGAAGAACCGGCGCGGTCCGCCGCGCCCGCGCCCGCCGGGCACACCGAAATTGTCCATCCGGTCAGCGGCTTCGCGCTGTTTGATGAACCGAACGAGGTCCTCGTCGACCAGAATCTTCTGATCACTGGACTTGGTGTCGAAGAGGTCGAACATGCGCCGGCCCACCATGACGTGCTGCCACAGCGGCACCGGGCGCGTCTCATCCACGACGACGGCGGTATCACCGCGCACGGTCCCCATCCACCCGCCGAACTCCTCGGCATTGCTGACCGTGGCGGACAGGCACGCCAGGCGCACCTCGGGCGAAAGGTGCAGAATGACCTCTTCCCACACCGCACCGCGGAACCGGTCGGCCAGGTAATGCACCTCGTCCATCACCACATACGAGAGCCCTCGCAGCGCATCAGAACTCGCATAGAGCATATTGCGCAGCACCTCGGTGGTCATGACCACGACGGGGGCGTGCGGATTGATGGACTGGTCACCGGTGAGCAGACCCACCGATTCCCTGCCGTAGCGCGCGGTGAGGTCGGCGAACTTCTGGTTCGACAGCGCCTTGATGGGTGTCGTATAGAAGCATTTGCCGCCCGAGGCCAGCGCGAGGTGGACCGCGAATTCACCGACCACGGTCTTGCCCGCGCCGGTGGGCGCGCAGACGAGCACACTGTGCCCGCCCTCGAGCGCCTCACACGACTGCCGCTGGAACGGGTCCAGCTCGAATTTCAGCTCTTCGGCGAATGCCGCCAGTTCGCCAGTAAGCGACCTTGATGTCACCGTCAGAGGGTATCGGAGTAATCCGACACGCTTCGCGTTGTTTTCTCCAGCGCGGCCGCGGGGACCGGTTCGGGAGTCTCGACCGGGGTCACATCGCCGATGCCGTCGCCGCTGTCGGACAGGGGTGAGGCTTCGTCATCGGAGAGGTTGTCCCAGCTCTCGGCATTGCGGGCCTTGCGCCGGTCGTTGATGCGCGCGATTTGCACCGCGATCTCGAACAGCACGGTCAGCGCGAGCGCCAGCGCCAGCATGGAGAACGGATCCTGCGGGGTCACGATGGCCGCGAAGACGAACAGGCCGAAGATCAACCCGCGCCGCCACTTGGTGAGCCGCTCATAGGTGAGCACGCCCAGGAAGTTCAATCCCACGATCAGCAGCGGTGTTTCGAAGCTCACGCCGAAGATGATCAGCAGTTTGATGATGAACCCGAAGTACAGCGAACCGCTCAACGCGGTGATCTGGGTGTTGTTGCCGATGGTGAGCAGGAAGCTCAACGCATGCGCCACAATCCAGTACGCCAGCACCGCGCCGGCGATGAACAGGGTCGCACCCGCGGTGACGAAGGAGACCGCGTACTTGCGTTCCTTCGAGTACAGACCAGGCGTGACGAACGCCCACAGCTGATACAGCCAGATCGGGCTGGCCATGACCACACCCGCGGTCGCGCCGACCTGCAGGCGCAGCATGAACTGTTCGAACGGCGCGGTCGCCAACAGCCGGCAGGCGCCATCCGGGCTCAGATTGGCGCGCGAGGAGGCGGGAAGTTCACAGTACGGGCCGGTCAGGACATCGCCGAGGCTCTCGATACCGAGGAACGAATGCGAGTACCAGAAGAACCCGAGCAGCGTGGTGACCGAAATGGCCGCCAGCGCGACGAGCAGGCGATAGCGGAGTTCCGCCAGATGCTCGACGAGGGACATGGTGCCCTCGGGATTGGTCCGGCGCTTACTGCGGCGCGGATCGAACGGAATGCGCATGTGTGTGTGACTGCCTCGCTGCGAGTGAACGCCCCGAACCTGGACAACGCTTGACCCGGGGTGAGCGTCGGCTCAACCCCGGTGTCGGTTGGTGTCAGACCTGGGGCTTCTCGACGTTCACGGGCTGCGCGGCGGCAGGCTGCTGAACTACCGGCTGCGCGGCGGGGAGCTGCTGCGGGGCGGCCGCCTCGGGGGCGGTCTCGCCTGGCTTGTTGGCCTCGGTCTGCATCTGGCTGACTTCGCTCTTGAAGATCCGCATGGAGCGGCCCAGGCTGCGGGCCGCGTCGGGCATCCGCTTCGAACCGAAGAACAGCAGGAAGACCAGTGCGACGATCAGCAAATGCCACGGGCTGATGCTGCCCATAATTTCCAACCTCCAAAGACTGTGGTGTTTCAGATGCTACCGGACATGCATACGCCCGGGTTTTTCGTCAAGACTCCGAGTCGGCCACGGCGGCCAGTTCCGCCAGCAACTCCGGCCCGGACCAGGTGCGTCGGTCACCGTTCTCCGCGGCCGTTATCAACTCGATAAGGCGCGCATTGACCGGTGTGGGCAAGCCGACCATGGCTCCAAGGCTCACGATTTCACCACAGAGCCAAGCGATTTCGGTTTTGCGACCCGCCGCCAGATCGTCGGCCATGGAGGAGCGCGCCATCGGATCGATGGCCAGCACGCGCCCGGCAACCCGCTGGAACATGCCATCCGGGACGGTCAGCAGGCGTGCCATGACCTCGGGCGGCAGCGGGGTGAGTCGGGCAGGTCGGATACGCGCGCGGGCCATCGCCGCCAGCGCCTCCTGCTGGGTCAGCGCCAGACAGCGGCGATAGTCCCGGGTGCCCAACTCCTCGCGCAGTGGCCGGCCGGACAGCGCGTTGATGGGATTGTTCAGATTCAGCAGCAGTTTGGCCCACTGCACGGGCAGCAGATCCGCATACCGCTTCACACCGAGACCGGATTTGTGCAGAACGGGCGCGAAACGGTTCAGCACAGCATCATCGGCAATGGCGACCCCGCCCGCGGTGCCGCGGTGAAAGCGGCCGTTCTCGCGGTGCACGACATTGAACATGACCATGCCGGCCAGGACCACGCAGCCGGGCAGCACATCGCGGATGACGGCGTCATTGCCGATGCCGTTCTGCAGGCTGATCACCACCGTACCGGGCTTGACCAGGCCGGACAGCTCACGCGCGGCCTTCTCGGTATCGGCGGATTTCACCGTGATGAGCACCAGATCGGCATCGGATGCCTCGGCCGGATCGGTGGCGGTGCGGAAGGTATCCGGCTCTACGCGCTCGTCCCGGCCGTCCAGATCGGTGAGCCGGATTCCGGAGGTCTCGATCTCGTCGAGCAGGCGCGGCCGCCCGATGAAGGTGACATCCGCGCCCGCGGCGGCGAGTTCGCCGCCGACGAAGATGCCGATACTGCCCGCGCCCAGCACCATGACGCGCGGGGCCGGGGTGGTTTTCGGGACGGTCAAGCGGGACCGACCTCCTCTAACCCGGTCAGGTGGAACTCGGTCGAATTATCCTGGGCCAGTGCCGAATACGCGGCCAGGGCGGTGCCGGAGCGCTCGCGCACCGCTGTCACCAACTCGGGCGGGCCGAGGACGGTGACACCGGAACCGAAACCGAGCAGCAGGCGGGCCATCCAGTCCAGGGTGGCGAAGCGCATGGTGGCCTCGATATTGCCATCGGGGTGTGCCGCGACCCGATGCATCGGGTACTGGTCCAGGACCCACAGGTAGTCGGCGTGAATCAGCAGGCGCGCCAACGGAACCGCCGGATCGTCGACGAAAAGGTCCAGGGCCGAGGTCTCGTCGGCGGCGGCCTCGGCGGGCGGCCGGGCCGGTTCGCCGAGTTCGGTGGCCACCTCGATGCGGTCGAGGCGGAACAATCGGACGCCCTCGGCCTCCCGGCACCAGGCCTGCAGATAGCTGTTGTTGTCCACCAAGACAATACGAATCGGGTCGACGGTTCGTTCAGAGACCACATCGCGGCTGGCCGAGTAGTAGACCATGCGCAGGGCATGAGCGTTGGCGAGCGCGGAGCGGACCGTGGCCACCGAGGGGGCCTCCACCGGAGCGGGCACCGAGCGGGCCTCGAATTCCCTTCCGGAGATGGCGGATTCGATCTTGGCGATGGCCGAATGCGCGGCGCTGGGATCGACCATGCCGGGCAGGTCCGCGATGGAACGCAGCGCCACCAGCAGGGCGGTCGCCTCGAGGGAGGTCAGCCGCAGCGGGCGGTCGATACCGGCGGAGAAGGTGACCTCGATGCTCTCCTCGGAGAACGACAGGTCGATGAGATCACCCGGGCCGTAACCCGGAAGTCCGCACATCCAGAGCTGATTCAGATCGCTCATGAGCTGTTTGGTGGTGACGCCGAGCTCCGCCGCGGCCTCGGCGGCGCCGATGCCCGGGTTCGCCTGGAAGTACGGGACCATATTCAGCAGCCGGGACAGGCGCACCGAAAGCCGGCTGCTGGCAGCGGCATTGGCGCGGCGGTCGCGGGCGCCGGTGGAGACGCGGGCGCCGTCATTGGCACTCACTGCAACTTTGCGTGCCGCGCCGGAAGCCGTTCGCGCGCTACCGGATCTGTCATTGGCATTGCCTGCCGTATCGCGCGCGCCGTCTGCTCCGTCGCTCATGCCGAGACCTCCGTCCGTTCCAGTACCGACTTGAGCCGGGCAATCACGTTCTCGCGCAGTTCTTCCGGCGCGAGGACCAGGGCATCGGCGCCGAGACCGGTGATGAGCCGGGCCAGCCAGTCGCGGGAGCGGATCGGCACCTCCACAATCGAACCCTTACGGCCGCCGAGTTCGCGCTCCTCCATGGTCGCGCCGAGCCGGCGGATCTCCTGACCGCGGCCATCGGCCACCCACACCGTCGCCGAGCCCGCGATCGGGGCCTGACCGGTGACCTCGGCGACGAGCGCGCGCAGGTCCACATCCTCGGGTTTGTGCACCGCGTTCGCGGGACCGTATTCGGTGACCGCCTCGCCGATCCGCGACACACGGAAGGTGCGTTGCGCATTGCGCACATTGTCGTAGCCGACGAGATACCAGCGGCCGTGATGGGTGACCACACCCCAGGGCTGCACATCCCGCTCGATCGGGTCGCCATGCGATTGCCGGTGCATGAACTTCACCGAACGGCCCGCATCGATGGCGGCCAGCAGTTTGCCGAGTACCGGTTCCGAACCGCGGGTACGCGCCGGAACCGCGGGCACCGAGGCCACCCCCGGATCCGGTTCGACGTGAATGCCCGCCGCGCGCAGCTTGAGCAGCCCGCCCTCGGCCGCAGCGGCCAGTTCGGGCGACTCCCACAGCTGTACGGCGACCGCGACGGCGGCGCTTTCGGCGCTGGTCAGATCGATATCGGGTAGCTCGTAGGCATCCCGATTGATGCGGTAGCCCTCAGCGCCCGAGTACCGGCTGATCGGACCGATTTCGAGGGGAATGCCCAGATCGCGCAGCTCGTTCTTGTCGCGCTCGAACATTCGGCTGAAGGCCTCGTCGCTCGCCGACTCCTCGTAACCCGCGACCGAGTCCCGAATCCGCTCGGCGGTCAGGAATTGGCGGGTGGACAGCAGCGCGATAACCAGATTCATCAACCGCTCGACCTTGGATATCGCCACCCGTTAGAGAGTAGTGTGCGCGCCCACGCCGTGTGGAACGACCCGGCCATGCGCGTCCGAGGGACCGCGACGAAACGGGCCGCGGACCACGAAGGTCTACGGCCCGTCCCTCTACTTGCGGACTACATCGAGGCGATGAGCCTGTCGACTCGCTCGTCGACCGAGCGGCATCGGCACCGCTTGCACAGGACCGTGCACTGGGCCTGGACGATCACATCGACGCGATCAGCCTGTCGACTCGCTCGTCGACCGAGCGGCATCGGCACCGCTTGCACAGGACCGTGCACTGGGCCTGGACGATCACATCGACGCGATCAGCCTGTCGACTCGCTCGTCGACCGAGCGGAACGGGTCCTTGCACAGAACCGTCCGCTGGGCTTGGTCGTTCAACTTGAGGTGCACCCAGTCGACCGTGAAGTCACGACCGGCTTCCTGTGCGGCGGTGATGAAATCGCCACGCAGTTTGGCGCGGGTGGTCTGCGGCGGAGTGGTGACCGCCGCGTCGACCGCGTCGTCCTCGGTGATGCGCTTGGCCAGACCCTTGCGCTGCAGCAGGTCGAAGACGCCGCGGCCGCGCTTGATGTCGTGATAGGCCAGATCCAGTTGCGCGATCTTGGGATCGGACAGCTCCATGCTGTAGCGATCCTGGTAGCGCTGGAACAGCTTCCGCTTGATGACCCAGTCGATCTCGGTATCGACCTTGGCGAAATCCTGCGCCTCGACGGCGTCGAGGGTGCGGCCCCAGAGGTCGACGACCGCATCGACCTGCGGGTCGCGGTCGCGATTGCGCAGGTGCTCGACGGCACGGGCGTAGTACTCGCGCTGAATCTCGAGGGCGCTGGCCTGCCGGCCACCGGCCAACCGCACCGGACGCTTGCCGGTGAGATCGTGCGATACCTCGCGAATAGCCCGAATCGGGTTGTCCAGGGCGAAGTCTCGGAAGGCCACGCCCGCCTCGATCATCTCCAGCACCAGCGAAGCGGTGCCCACCTTGAGCATGGTGCTCGGTTCGGCCATATTCGAGTCGCCGACGATCACATGCAGGCGGCGGTACTTCTCGGCATCGGCATGCGGCTCATCACGGGTATTGATGATGGGCCGGGACCTCGTGGTCGCCGAGGAGACACCCTCCCAGATGTGTTCCGCGCGCTGCGACAGGCAGAACGTCGCGGCCTTGGGCGTCTGCAACACTTTGCCCGCACCGCAGATCAACTGGCGGGTGACCAGGAACGGCAGCAGCACATCGGAGATCCGCGAGAATTCTCCGGCGCGCACCACGAGGAAGTTCTCGTGACACCCGTAGGAGTTGCCCGCGGAGTCGGTGTTGTTCTTGAACAGGTAGATGTCGCCGCCGATACCCTCCTCGGCGAGACGCTGTTCGGCGTCGATGAGCAGATCCTCCAGGACCCGTTCACCGGCGCGGTCATGAGTGACCAGCTGCACCAGGCTGTCGCACTCGGCCGTCGCGTACTCCGGATGGGAACCGACATCGAGGTAGAGCCGGGCGCCATTACGGAGGAACACGTTGGAACTACGGCCCCAGGAAACTACCCGGCGGAAGAGATACCGGGCCACCTCGTCAGGACTCAACCGACGGTGACCGTGAAAGGTGCACGTCACCCCGAATTCGGTTTCGATCCCCATGATTCGTCGCTGCACCCTATCGACATTACAGCGATGTAGTGCCCGATAAGGGCGGTGTGGCAGACCTGATGCAAACGTATTCACAACGATTTAGCACGGAGTGCAACGCAGCACCCGCCGTAGGCGGCGAAAAGCCAAGTCCCCTTTGCACTCTGCTGTGCAGAGTGCAAACACTCGGGGGTGCCGAGTGCAACATGGCGGGGGGTGAAAACGCGAAACCGGGCCGCGAACAATAGGGTTCGCGGCCCGGTTTCGAGGCGGGTCGAAATCACCGGAAATCCCGGCCGCGCACTTGTGCTGTGCGGCCGGGGATTTCGGCGAATTATTCGGCCTGGGACGGATCTCCGGACGAGGGCTTATCGGCCTCGGCCGCCGCCGCGGCGCTCTGCGTCTTGCCGGTGATCAGTTCCTGTAGCGCGGATCCGGTGATGCGGCGGAAGGCCCGTCGCGGCCGGGACTGTTCGAGCGTGGCGACCTCCAGGGAGGAGGGCACCGCGGCCTTCTTGTCCTTGTCCGCACCCTCGGGAGCGGATTTGGCGAAGGCCTGCATCGCGACCGTGACGGCCGAGTGCAGGTCCAAACCGGGCTGGTAGGACGCCTTGAGCGCGGTGACGATGGGCTCGGTATTGCCGCCCATCACCACGAATTCGCGCTCGTCGACAATGGATCCGTCGAAGTTGATCCGGTACAGCACCGAATTCGGGTCCTGACCAGGGTAGCCGACCTCGGCGATACAGATCTCCACCTCGAACGGCTTGAGCTGGTCGGTGAAGATGGTGCCCAGGCTCTGCGCGTACAGGTTGGCCAGGAACCGGCCGGTGACATCGCGCCGGTCGAACTGGTAACCACGCAGATCAGCCTGCAGAATGCCACCGCGGCGCAGGCTTTCGAACTCGTTGTACTTGCCGACCGCGGCGAAGCCGACGCGGTCGTACAATTCGCTCACCTTGTGCAGTGTGGCCGAGGGGTTCTCGGCCACGAACACCACACCTTTGTCGTACACCAGCACGATGACGCTTCGCCCGCGTGCGATGCCCTTGCGCGCGAGTTCGGTCTTGTCGCGCATGATCTGTTCGGCGGACGCGTAATACGGCAGTGTCATACTCGGGCACTCCCCTCTTCGTCCACGCGTTCGGCCACGATCTCGCGAGTGATCTCGGCCAGCCGACCCTCCGACACCTCAACGGAGCCTTCGGAATCGATGACGATCGCCGTCGGATAGATGCCCCGCAGGGTGTCGGGGCCACCGGTGGCGGTGTCGTCGTCGGCGGCGTCGAACAGGGACTCGACGGCGATGCTGAGCGCCTTGTCCTGATCTATGCCGCGCTTGTACGTCTTCTTCAGCGACGATTTGGCGAACAGCGAACCGGAACCTACAGCGGTGTAACCGAATCGCTCCTCGCTGCGGCCGCCGACCACGTCGTAGGAGATGATGCGGCCGGACTTGTCCGGGTCCTGCTGGTCCGGGTCGTAACCCACCAGTAGCGGCACCACCGCGAGACCCTGTAGGGCCGCGGGGAGGTTGTCGCGCACCATCTTCGAGAGTTTGTTGGCTTTGCCGTCGAAGGTGAGGGAGACGCCCTCGATCTTCTCGTAGTACTCGAGCTCCACCGCGAACAGCCGGATCATCTCGATGGCCATACCCGCGGTGCCCGCGATGCCGGCCGCGGAGAAGGTGTCGGTGATGTACACCTTCTCGATGTCACGGCTGGCCAGCAGGTTGCCCTGGGTGGCCCGGCGGTCGCCCGCGATCAGCACGCCGCCGCGGTAACTGACCGCGACGATGGTGGTGCCGTGCGGTGCGATATCCGACGGCGCGCTCGCGTTCAAGAGCGCGCCTTCGGTCCGGAAGCTGTTGCCGGGCAACAGTTCCGGAGCGTGCAACCGCAGGTATTCGGAGAAGGAAGAGAGGGCGTTCCCCATTTGGAGACGCAATGGGTCGCCTTGGGTCACTGGCCGCCCTTCTGAACGTACGCACGCACGAAGTCCTCGGCATTTTCCTCGAGAACATCGTCGATCTCATCGAGCAGGTCGTCGGTCTCCTCAGCCAGTTTCTCCCGGCGCTCCTGCCCCGCAGCACCGTCCCCGACGGGCCCCTCGTCCTCGTCGCCACCACCGGCGCGCTTGGTCTGCTCTTGTGCCATAGCAGCCGACCTCCTCTGTGATCATCGGCGAGCACCGGAGAAAATCCGATGCCCGTCCCCCAACACTACCGGTACCACGAGTTCTGATGGTGTTACTCGCTAGGCAGTTACGCGATCTCTCCCGCAACGTTCTCTCCCTGTAGAGAGTTCCCGTGGCTATAGCCGCTGCCAACAGGTTTGGGCTTACATGGCTTTCCATCGGGCTCGTTCAACGTCGCCCCGCACCTCGAGGAGGACGTAGAGCCAACCTGCGGCTTACTCGCGAGCGCCGCGAGGTTTCGGGCCGCATTCACATCGCGATCGGCGCGGTGCCCGCATCGATCGCATCGATACACACGCTCATCCAGGCGCAGCTTGGTTTTCACCGCACCACAGCGACCGCACGTCTTGGAGCTCGGGAACCAGCGATCGGCCACCTGCAGCTCACCGCCCCGCCAGCGCACCTTGTATTCGAGTTGGCGGCGGAGTTCACCCTAGCCCGCGTCGGATATGACTCGGGCCAGTCTTCGATTGCGAAGCATCCCAACAATGTTCAGATCTTCGATCACAATGACACCGAACCTCGCGGCCAGCGCACTCGTCAGCTTGTGGGCATCATTCCGGCGGGCATTCGCCGCTCGCCGGTGCAGTCGATCGATTCGCGCCCTGGTTCGACGCCACCGCGCGGATCCCGGATGCCGGGTACGCCGATCCGCACCGATCCGCCGTCCAGCCTGCCGTTCGAGTCGCCGGAGAGTCCGAAGCTCCCGCTCCAGGCGTCTGCCGTTCGAGACAGCTCCGTCTGCATCAGATATCCCGCGGACCGACCGGGAGAGCACGGCCAGATGCGAGATGCCGAGATCGACTCCGACCGCCAGGTCGGGCCACCGCGCAGGAGCATCCGATCGCAGATTCTCGACGGAGAACGAAGCAAACCAGCGACCCCCGCGGAAGACCACGGTCACGGAACGCAGCCTCGCGACACCACGCTGGATGCGGCGCACCAGCTTTCGAGTCGACTCGTGGGTCCGGACGACCCCGATACTGGGCAATCGCACGTGACGTCGCCTGGCTCCCGCCAAACCAAAGCCGCCCGTGGTGAATCGGCACGACAGCGGCGATCGTTTGGATTTGAATCTCGGAAAGCAGACTGTCGCTCCCGATCGGGTCCCCCGCTTCGAAGCCGACCAGTTGGCCAGTGCGACAGCGAGGTTCGCCAGTCCGGATGCGTACGACTCCTTCGAGTTCTCACTCCACCACGGCGCAACCTCGTCCTTGCGCGGGTTCCAAAGCTTCCGCAACGCGTATGCGGACCAGTTGAGCGGCTGAGTCCTGGCGGCCTCGGGGATGCCATAGGTCAGTTCCGCCTCTCGCTGTTCCCAATTCGCTTTCACCGTGGCCAAGCCCCAGTTGTACGCGACACGCTGGGCACCACAGTGCGAGCGCAGCGCCCGTTCCTGCGCGGGCGTCGGATCGAGCGCGAACCGATATGCCTGGATGACCGGCGATCCCTGAGGAACACCGGACACTTCATCCGAAAGCAGGTACTCGCTCACGTGTTCGAAATTAGTGGCTCTGTCGCGACACGACAAGCCGCGTGTGGGCAACACGCAAGAAAAGTTCCGCACGCCCTGGGCGGGGTCTCGGAGCTGGCCCGAAAACCCCGCCAATCGCCTAGTGGGTGAGTTGCTGGACCAGTTCGGCGGCGGTGGCGACACCGTCCAGCAACTTGCCTACGTGGGCTTTGGTGCCGCGGCGGGGTTCGAGGGTGGGGATGCGGACCAGGGAGTCGCCGCCGAGGTCGAAGATGACCGAGTCCCAGCTGGCCGCTGCGATATCGGCGCCGAAGCGGCGCAAGCATTCGCCGCGGAAGTAGGCGCGAGTGTCGGTGGGCGGGTTGGTCATTGCGTCGAGGATCTGTTGTTCGGTGACCAGGCGCTGCATGGAGCCGCGGGCTACCAGGCGGTTGTAGAGGCCCTTGTCGAGGCGGACGTCCGAGTATTGGAGGTCGACCAGGTGCAGTTTGGGGGCGGCCCAGTTGAGGCCCTCGCGGGTGCGCATGCCTTCCAGGAGACGGAGTTTGGCGGTCCAGTCGAGCAGGTCCGCGGTCTCCATGGGGTCGCGCTCGAGCAGGTCCAGCACGTGGGCCCATTTGGTGAGCAGGTCTTGGATGCGGGTGTCGTCGATGCCCTGGCGGTAGACGAACTTCTCCACGCGATCGAGGTAGATGCGTTGCAGCGCAAGGCCGGTCAGTTCGCGGCCGTCGGCGAGCGCGACGGTGGCGCGCAGGGTCGGGTCGTGGCTGATGGTGTGTACGGCGGTGACTGGGCGGGCCAATTGCAGGTCCGAGAGGTCTTCGCCCGCCTCGATCATGTCGAGTACGAGAGCGCTGGTGCCGACCTTGAGGTAGGTGGCCCATTCGCTCAGGTTGGCGTCGCCGATGATGACGTGCAGGCGACGGTATTTGTCGGCGTCGGCGTGCGGTTCGTCGCGGGTGTTGATGATGCCGCGCTTGAGTGTGGTCTCCAGGCCGACCTCGACCTCGATGTAATCCGCGCGCTGGGACAGCTGGAAACCGGGCGTATCACCGTTCTGGCCGATGCCGACCCGGCCGGAACCGCAGATCACCTGCCGTGAGACGAAGAACGGGGTGAGACCCAGAATGATCTGGTTGAACGGGGTCTCACGGCTCATGAGGTAGTTCTCGTGGGTGCCGTAGGACGCGCCCTTGCCGTCGGTGTTGTTCTTGTACAACTGCATCCGCGGCGCACCGGGCACGCTGGAGGCGAAGCGGGCGGCGGCCTCCATGACTCGTTCGCCGGCCTTGTCCCAGATGACCGCGTCGAGGGGGTCGGTGACCTCGGGTGCGGAGTATTCGGGGTGCGCGTGGTCGACGTAGAGCCGCGCGCCATTGGTGAGGATCATATTCGCCGCGCCGACCTCGTCGGCGTCGATAACGGGTGCCGGGCCATTGAGTCGTCCGAGGTCGAAGCCGCGCGCATCGCGCAGCGGTGACTCCACCTCGTAATCCCAGCGGGTGCGTTTGGCGCGCGGCACGCCTTCGGCTGCGGCATAGGCGAGGACCGCCTGGGTCGACGTGAGAATCGGGTTGGCCGACGGCTCCGAAGGCGTCGAAATGCCGTACTCGACCTCGATTCCGATGATGCGCTGCATGTGGTCGAGCCTAGGCGACGCGGCCGCGTATCGGGCGCGACCGGTGGAGTGGCCGTGGAATGCGAGCTACCGCGCCCGCACCGAGCGCGGTAGTCGCACACCTGGAACTAGACCGCCGCCACCGGCACCGGGCCGAGCCAGCGCGCCAGCGCCGACCGAAGTTCCTCCAGTTCAGCGGTATTCGGCCGCGCCGAGTTACAGGCCCACGCCACATAGGAGTCCGGGCGCAGCAGGAGTGCGGTGGCGGGCGGCTCGTCCATCTCGGCCACGACGATCTCCACCCGATCACCCCACTGCCGCAGCCCGGCGGCGAACGATCCGTCGATGCTGAAGTCGAGCAGCAAAGGCTTTGCGGCTCTGGTCAATTCGGCCAGGCGATGGGTGCCTGACGCGACGCGGAGGTCGAGATCGGGAGCGGGCCAGCCGACCAGTGGGTGTGGATCGGGTTCACCCATGTCGTAGCGAATATCGGAACCGGAGATCAGGTCGGCGAGCCGCTGCACCGTGGATCGGTCGGTGAGCAGTTCGGCGAAGACCTCGCGCATGGCGGTGACATCGGCACCCGGGGCGAGCAGTGTGGCCTGCGCCTGCGATTGCAGTACCGCGCGGCGGGCCGCCATGCGGCGTTCGGTGTCATAACTGTCCAGGAGTCCCGCGGGCGCCCGGCCGTCGATTTCGGCGGCGAGTTTCCATCCGAGGTTCATGGCGTCCTGCAAGCCCAGGTTGAGCCCGGGGCCGCCGCCGAAGACCAGCACATGTGCCGCGTCGCCGGCCAGGAAGATCCGGCGGTCCCGGAATTGCGCTGCGACCCTGGTGTTTCCGCCGAGCTGACGGCGCAGCGCGGGTTCTCCCGGGCCGGTCGGTGGTGCGAGCGGGACCTCCGCGCCGAGCACGTACGCGATACTGGCCTGCATCTCTTCGAGGGTCAGCGGCCCGTCCGGTGCGGGACGGTCCCACTCGGTGGTGTTGAGCAGCGGGCTGCGGCCGGGGAACGGCGCGTAGGCGAACCCGCCGCGCTCGGTCCGGATGGGCATGAAGGGGCGGATATCGCCGACGCCGGGGACCCGCAGGCTGCCCGTCGCCGGATCCACCCACTCCGCGGGTATCGCGGCGTGGACGGTGCGGCCGGTGGTGCGGTCGTAACTGACTCCGGGAAAATCGATTCCGGCACGCTTGCGGACCAGGCTGTGGCCGCCGTCCGCGCCCACGAGGTAGCGAGTGTGGAGCAGGTGTGTCCCTTCGGCATCCGAAATCTCCACGGACACACCGTCATCGTCCTGCGCGATATCGATAATCTCCGCGCCCCAGCGGATTTCGGCCCCGAGCTCCAGCGCCCGCTCCCGCAATACCTCGACGATGCGCGGTTGCGGTACCGCCATGTTGTAGACGGGACTCCGCTCCAGCAGACTCAAATCCAAAGGGAGAGCGGCGAACATGAAATAATTGGAGTTGGGTTGCGGCCGTCCGGGTGGACCGCCGAGCCGCTCGTACAGCCCGCGCCGATCCATCATCGGCACCACCTGCCCGACCAGCCCATTGGCCTTGTGCTCGGTACTGGGTTCGGTGAGCCGTTCGAGTACCAGCGGCCGGACCCCGGCCAGGCCGAGTTCGCTCGCCAGCATCAGGCCGACGGGGCCGGCTCCGGCGATGATTACGTCGTAGATCATGACTTCTCCTGACAGAGAGCAGGTTTCGTGACTACGGCTCCGGCAGCCCTGCCGCGAGTCCGGTGAGCGCATGGCGCAGCAGCGGCATGATCGATTCGGCGGAACCGGTGCGCTGGGATTGTTCGATGGCGACCGAGCAACCCGCGATAACGGCGGCGGCGACCAGATTCGGGTACATATCCCGCTCCGGGTCGGTGCCGGTGCGCACCGCGACGGCGGCCGAAAGTTCTTGCTGTGCTTCGGCATTGGCCGCGAGTATGGCCACCTGCACCGCGGGGGCGCTCAGCATCAGCCGGATTCCGTCGACCCAGTGCCGATCCGGTGCCGCATCGGCGTTGATCTCGTGTCCCAGCGCGAACCTGTCCAGCACGGCGGCCGTGAGCGCCTCCCAGAGGGATTCACTCGCCGGTCGCGCCAGCAGCTCCTCCGCCACCTGTCGCATGCGCTCGAGATGCCGGGAGGCGACCGCTTCGGCCTTGCTGGAGAAGTAGTTGCGGAAGGTGCGCACCGAGACATTGGCGGCGGCGGCGATATCGTCCACCGTCACCTCGTCCCAGCCACGCTCCACGGCCAGTCGAATGGTCGCCGTACTCAGCGCGAGCCGGGTTTCCCGCTTCTTACGCTCACGCAGTCCATCGCTCACACGACCTAGCGTACAGAAATTTGCCGCGATGGCAATATTTCCGTCGAGGCAACATTATGCGGAGCGAGTGGCCGCCGAGCGCGCGACCAGATCGGCCACCACCGTGTCGCGGGTCAGCGGCACTTCGAGGCTGCGCGCATTGCCCTCCAGCAACGCGAGCACCGATTCGGTGAGAATGCCCTCGACCTGCTCGGAGGTGAGCACGCCATCGGCCCGCCAGCTGTTGACCACCCCGTCGACGAAGCCGACCATGCCGAAAGCCGTGGGGCGGGCGCGATTCGGATCGAGGCCGAAGCCGCCGAGGATATCGGCGAACAGGTCGGCCAATTGCGCCCCTATGCGATCGCGCGCACCCGCGAGGGCACTCCCGGATCCGCCGTGCGGGTCACCGGCGGCGAGGAAGCGATGCAGATTCGGGTGCCGCTCAACCCATCCCACGTAGGTGCCGACCGCGCCGCGCACCGCATCGCGCACGGTGCCGTCGGGCCGCAGGCGCGGAAGTAGTTCGGCCAGTAGCGAATCCAGAATGTGGCGGCGAATTTGCTCGTCGAGATCGGCGCGGCCGTCGAAGTGCCGGTAGACCACCGGCCGTGGCACTTTCAACCGATCGGCGATCTGCTGGACGGAGATCTCCGTGCCATTGGACTCGATGACGGTGAGCGCGGCGTCGAGCATATCGGCGCGGCGGCGGGCTTTATGGCCGTTCCAGCGGGTGCTGCGGCCGTCGGTGGCCGTCGAGGTGGAGTGGGCGCTGGTTCCGGTCACTTGGTTCACGATACCCACCCGCTCATTGACCGATACATGATGTACCACTAATCTGAGTGTAACAGCGCGTATCAGTAATTCGAGTCAGGATGCTGCCATGAGCAATGACGCCATCACCTCCCCCGAGAACACAATGCTCCCCCGCGATTCCTTCGCCCAGCGTTTGCTCGCCGGGCATGTGAAGAAGTTCTACGACCCGGTCGTCGATATCGACTGGGACGCACCCCTGGACCCGCGCAAACTCTTCCTCCCGGCCGAGGTCGTCTCGCTGTACGGCACGCTTCTCTGGGAGTCCATGGATCACGAACAGCGCCGCGAACTCTCCCGCCAGGAACTGGCGAATGTGCTGTCGGTGGGCATCTGGTTCGAGAACCTGCTGAACCGAATCCTGTTGCGCGAGCTCATGTCCGGCGATCCGACCACCCGGCACTCGCATTACACGCTCACCGAGATGGGCGACGAATGCCGCCACATGATGATGTTCGGCAAGCTCATCGACAAGGTCGAGGCGCGGCCGTACTGGCCCAATCGCTATGAGCGACTGACCATCAGCGCGCTGCAACTGTTCCTGCGGGGCTCCATGGTGTGGGTGGGTGCGCTTGTGGGCGAGGAGATCTTCGACGCGATTCAACGGCAGACCCTGGACGATCCGGAGTTGCAGCCGGTGGTGGCGCGGGCCATGCGAATTCATGTGACCGAGGAGGCGCGGCATATTGGATTCGCTCGAGATGCCTTGGCACGCAAGGTACCTGAGATATCGGGCATGGAGCGCGCATACACCAGGCTGTGCGTGGCGATTGCCGCTCCGCTGTTCGTACACCTGATGACGAACTGGCACATGTACACCCGCGCCGGAATCGAGGGCGGCCGCGCGGCCCGTCGGATGGCGCGCGCCAATCCGCATGCCCGGCGAGTGCTCGGCATCGGGGCGGCGAATCTCGGTGCGTTCCTGGACAAGCAGGGTTTGATCGGACCGATCGGCAAGCGCATCTGGCGACGCCGGGGGCTGCTGTGAGGCGCTCGCGGCGGCCGGTGACCGCAGAGCCGGATTACCCGGATCCTGTACCCGCACCGGAGTATTCGGGTCCAGCGCTACTCGACGCACCGGGTGCGGAGATCGCCGTGATGGTGAGCCTGAACGGTCACCTGGACCCGATAGACGGCAATTTCCATTGGTACGGCAGGGTTTCCGCACCCGAGGGCACCGAATTACCCGATCCAGGACGCGGCCAGGTCTTCCTCACCCTGCCCGGCGGCACACCGGCGCGCGGCGTGCTCCAGGAGCACGACCCTTGGGGAAATCTGCGCATAGTCGGCATCGGCACACCACCATTCCCCTTGGAGCAGGCCGAGATTCACCTCGGCCGACTGTGCGTCAGGCGGGGAGGCCGATGAGGTCGGCCATCAACTCCACGGCGTATTCGAAGAACGGCCCCGCCGGGTCCATACTGCCGACGAGTTGCCCGGTCAATTCGAAGGTGACCGCACCGTAGAGCTGCGTCCATGCCACCACGGTGCGCGCCACGCTCTCCGGCGGCAGCCCTGGCGCGATCTGCGCCCCGATCTCGGTGGATTGCGCGGTGAGTTCGGCGGACATACCACCCGCCTCGGGCACGAGAGTTCCACTCTCCCATGCCTTTACGACAATGCCCAGCGCCGCGATCGGCACTCGCGAGGCGGGCTGGATGGTGTCCTGCGGAGCCTGATATCCGGGCACGGGCGAGCCGTACAGCAGCGCGTACTCGTGCGGATGACCGATCGCCCAGTGCCGCACCGCCGCGGCCGCGGCCCGCCACTGCGCCCGCGGCGTATCGCCGGTGGCGACGGCATTCTCCACCGCCTCGCCAATGGCGTTGTACGCCTCGATGATCAGTGCGGTGAGCAGTTCGTCGCGGCTCGGGAAGTACCGGTACAGCGCCGAGGAGACCATGCCGAGTTCGCGGGCGATGGCGCGCAGCGAGAGCGCGGCCGCACCGGATTCGGCGAGCTGACGGCGGGCCGCGTCGGCGATCTCGCGGGTGATCTCGGCTCGGGCCCGTTCGCGGGCGGTGCGGGGAACGCTCATTCGAACAGTGTGCCACGTCGCGGAGCATATGAATCAAACGAGAGCACCGCTCTTGACAGCGAGGCGCCGACGCATGCACACTGTTCACATCAGAGAGCACCGCTCTCACACCGAGAAGGAAGCCATCATGAACGACCTCGCTAACCGCTACCTCACCCCCTCCGGCCTGGACACGATCATGAACCGCGTCTTCAAAACCCTCCCGGGACTCGGCCTCGGCGTCGGCGGTTCCCGCGTACTCGCGGTGCGCGGCCGCAAGAGCGGCGAATGGCGCACCACCATGGTCAACCTGCTCATCGTCGACGACACCCGCTACCTGGTCGCACCGCGCGGGCACACCGACTGGGTCAAAAACCTGCGCGCGGCCGGCGGTGGCGAACTCCGCCTCGGCCGCAAAGCCGAGCCGTTCACCGCCCGCGAACTCTCCGATGCCGAAAAACTCCCCGCGCTGCACGCTTACCTCGACCGCTGGGGCTGGGAGCTGGGCCGCTTCTTCGAGGGCCTGGACAAGAACTCCTCGGATGCCGAATTGGCAGCCATCGCACCGGGATTCCCCGTCTTCCAACTCTCTTGAAATCCGCCCGCCGCCCGAACTGGACGAAACCGGCAGCGGCGGGGCGGGATTCATCTACCGACCGGCAGGGTGCTTGCCGAGTGTGCAGGTATGGCGGGCGAGTGTGCAACTGTGGCGGGGAAAAAGACAAAACACCGCCGCGAGTGCACACTCGGCACATCGGTTGGAGCATCACGGGTATGCCCTGGGAACGGATCGCGGTTCGAGGCCGCCCAATGCGGCGACGGTTGCATTTTGCGCATGCGATTTCCGTGGCAAAGCAGGCATCGCTGGGCACGTCGCCTGCCGTACCCGACTCGAGCTACCGGACTACACCCGGATCGTCCCGTTCCCTGCGGGAAGACCGGCCGTGGTCACCTTCTCGAGCCCAAAGACCAAAGACAAAGACACCAAAACAGACCCTCGCGATGTTGGACGATCGATCACCGGGAACTCACAGTGCGACACGCCGCACGACACCACGCTCATGTCCCAGTGATCGCATGTCCAGGTCGAGGGTGGGGGTTTTGTCCTATTTTTTCTCGTCTTGTTTTCTGCTCTTCTTGTCCTGGCGTCTTTTGTCTTTGAGTCTTTTGTCTTTGTATCTCTTGGTCTTTCGGGTATTCCAGTTCAGCGCAGGGCGTCGAGGGTGTCGTCGCTGCGGGCGAGGATCGCGCGACCGTCGTCCGTGAGGACGATGGGGCGCTGGATCAGGCGTGGGTGGGTGGCGAGTGCGTCGATCCAGCGTTCGCGGTCGGCGGGGCTTCGGCCCCAGGCCGAGATGCCCAGCTCCTTGGCCTCGGGCTCGGCGGTGCGGGTGATGTCCCAGGGCTCGAGGGCGAGTTTGGTCAGGACGCTGCGGATTTCGTCGGTGCTGGGCGGGTTGTCCAGGTACCGGCGCTCGACGTATTCGACACCGGTGTCGTCGAGCATCGCCTTCGCTGTGCGACTCTTCGAGCACTTGGGGTTGTGCCAGATCTCGGTTGCCATATCGGCAGCCTAGCGATCGACTCCGGCTGCCGATTACAGCCAGTCGACGATCCAGGGGTAGGGGCGCATCCAGTACAGGGCGGACTCGGGCAGGGGGCCGCCCCAGCGTTGTTCGGCTTGGGTGAGTTCCCAGCGGTATTCGGGTGCGGGTTCGCCTTCGTGGATTTCGTAGAGGTGGCGGCGCCAGGTGTTGAGCATGGCGGGGACTACCTGGGCGTCGGTGCCGAAGGCCCAGTTGACGCAGCGGCCCATGAGGGTGTCTACGGCGTGGTTGGCGGCATTGGGGTCGCCGGTGCTGAGGGAGTGCAGGAATGCGGCGACCAGGTTGTAGGCCATGGCGTCATGGATCGAGGTTTGGCCGTTTTCGAGGGCCCAGACGCCGAGATAGGTCGGTCCCTGTTCGTCGATCCATACCGAATGGGCTTCGCCGACTCGGTTGTCGAAGATGAGCGCCATGAGCATGCCGAGCACCGACTTGCCGAGGATCAGTGGATCGGGTTTGCCGGTGGCGATCGCGTCGTCGATGAGTGCGCGGTAGGCGGCGGCAGCGATACCTGGCCGCTGTGCTTCCAGGAGCGCGTCGGCGGTCTCGCCGCCCGCGAGTTGATCTGCCGGTGGCTGTTTCGGCCCGGTGACGGATTCGATGCCGTTCCCGGAGACGCTCAGCAATTCCGTCTGCGCTACCTCGCCGAGGGGCGGACCGAGGGGCGGCAGCCCGAGCGAATCCGGGCCCAGCAGTGGCGGTCCCAGCGGGTCCCCACCGAACGGGGTCTGCGCCAAGGGATTTCCGTCGACCGGTGCGTCACCGAAGGGTACTTGGCCGAAAGGCTCCGGCGCGAGCGGGCTTTGGCCATTGGGCCCGAAGCCGGCGGGTCCTTGCCCGTTGGGTCCGGCACCGAGAGGGCCTTGTCCATCGGGTACGGAGCCGAGGGGTCCGGGGCCGAGGGGTGGCAGGCCGATCGGGGCTTGGTCGGGCAGTGACGGGGCGAACGCGTCGGGGCTGAGGGGAGGCGGAGTGAACGGGTCCTGCCCGAAGGGAGGCGGGGTGAACGGGTCCTGCCCGAGGGGAGGCTCGGCGAACATGTCTTGCCCGAGCGGGGGCTCCGCGAACATGTCTTGGCCCGAGGGGGCGAAGGGTTCTTGACTCGACGGGGGCGGGGCGGTGGGCGAGACTGCGCCGTTCGCGACCGCCGGGGAGTTGTCCAGGTATTGCAGTGCCTCGCGGGCGAATTCGTTGTCGTGGGACCGCAGCCAGTCGCGGCCGGCGCGCAGGGTGTCGACGAGGTGCCCGCCGACGCCGTGTTCGATGGCCGCGCAGACGGCGTAGTAACCGTAGGCGCGGTGGTCGCCGTCGCCCTCGGCGATGAGGAGCTGGGCGTATCGGCTTGCCAGGTCGTGTCTTTCGATATCGCCGAGCAGGGTGCAGGCGGTCATGGCGGCCATCAGGACTTCGCCGTGGTCACCGTGGCCGCGGCGGATGTCGATGCAGCGGTCGGCCATGGTGACGGCGCTGTCGGGGCGGCCGAGTTGGGTGGCGGCCTCCACGCCCATGGAGTACATGGTGGCGAGGGTGGCCGGCGGGATGTCGGCCGGGAAGCGGGCGGGCCCGTTCTCGGCTATGCGCAGCGCCTGCGCGAATTCGCCCGCGGCGAACGCGGACCGGAAGGTGTAGGACACGACCCAGCCGTAGTCCTTGGGGTCCGGTGGGCTCAGCAGTGCATTGTCGAACTCCGTGAGTCTGGCGAGCGCTTCGGGCGCACGTCCGGACTCCAGCATGCCGCTCGCCTCGTTCATCACTTCGACGAACGCATTTCGATCCATGGCCTCTTCGCCTTCCCGCATTCTTCAGGTCCGGATCGTATGGCGCACCACCGGACTCGCGCGGGCAGTGAGGGAAACGTCATAGTTTGACGCGGTCGGGCATGACCGGCCGCCCGCCGACCTTCATCGGTCGCCGGTGCCGCTCCTCCCCCGCCTCTCAACTACGTTCCCCCACAACAGTTTCCGCCGCGCCAGCGCCGACGGCACCACCCCCTGATCGGGCTCACAACCGAATATCCGGTGGTGCGGCCATGATTCGCGTCCGCACCACCGAATACTCAACACTCAGGCGGGCACCTTGTCCAGGAATCCGTGCACGCGCTGGATCTTTCCGTCGGCGATGGTGATCACATCGAAGCCGATCACGATGGGCTCGCCGGCTCCGGGCGCGCCGAGCGTCCAGGTGAATCGGGCGATATCGTGGTGGCCGTCGACGGGTCCGAGCCCGAATTCCAGTCCGGCGAACTGTTCCTGGGCGCCGGCGACCATCTCGGCGACGGCGTCGGTGCCGACCAGTTCGACCAGTGGGTCGGTGAAGACGACGTCGGATGCGTACAGATCGTCGATCAGGGCCCGGCGCTTGCCGCTCTCCCGCTCGTTCCAGCTGTCGATGTAACGCTGTGCAATGTTCTCGTATTCGCTCATGCACCAAGCTTCTTCGCCGCGGTGCGCAGAGTCGATTACGCGTCAGGTAAAGCCGTGCGGGGCCGCAGTCGCACCACGACGGTGCCTCGATCCATGGATGCCCGCAATTCCTTGCGGTTGACCCGTCCGACCGGGTCGAGGCTGATCTTCGCGAACTTCCCGTGGGTCGGGTTGTGCTCGAGGATGATTCGATAGCACTCGGCCACCGTCTCCTCGTCTTTGCTTACCACCCAATCGGCTTCGACGATCTGCCTGCGCAGGGTGAGCCGAACAGGTTCGCCCGCACGTAGATTGCGATGCCAGTGTGCGGCGGTGCCGATGAGGATCTCTCCATCGTATTCGGCGTACCCGACGGGGTTTTCGTAGACGTGTCCGGTCTTGCGGCCGATCACGGTGACGATCAGCAGTTTGTCGCTGACCATCCGATGCATGGGTGAGCGCAGCAGTCTGCGCATGAAGGCGTCTGCGGCGCGCTGAACTCGCGACGCTCTCCCCGGTTGGACGCTGGTGGGGCTGGACATCGGTACTACCTCCGAGTCACCTATTTACTGAGTTGCTACTCAGAAAATACGTCCCCATACGGCATACTGCAAGGGCGGCAACCGAACATCCGAGGAGGCGATGTGACATCCGAGCGCGCGACCCGCCCCCGCGGCCGCCCCCGCACCGGCGTGCGCGAATCGGTCATCGACCAAGCCTGGCAACTCCTGGACGAATCCGGCGCGGCCCGGCTCTCCACCAAGGAGATCGCCAAACGCGCGGGCGTGGCCGAATCGAGCATCTTCTACCATTTCGGCGACCGCATGGGCCTGCTGCAAGCGGTGATCCAGCAGCAGTTGCGCCCCCTGAAGGACCTCTTGGCCGACCGATCCGACTCCCCCGCAACCGATCTCCCCGCCGACCTGCTGACCCTGCTGACCACCCTGGAAGAGTTCTTCCTGGCCACCATCCCGGTCATGGCCGCGGTCGAGTCCGATGCCGAGCTGCGGGCCGTCTACCTGGAGCGCAGCCGCGATCTCGATCTGGGCCCGCACCGGGCAGTGGATGCCGTTGTCGCCCAACTCTCCCGGCACCCGGCCGCCGGCGATGATCCACGGCCCGCGGCGCTACTTCTGGTCGGAGCCGCGCACCAACGCGCGCTGCAACGCAGACTCAGCCCACCGGACGCACTCGTCGACCTGCCCACCCCGGAATCCGTGGCCGAAACCCTTGCCCGCCTTTTTCATACGTCGAAGTAGAGATCGAATTCGTAAGGGTGGGGGCGGATGTTGATTTCGGCTATTTCATTGTCTCGCTTTATGCGGATCCAGGTTTCGATGAGGTCGTCGGTGAAGACGCCGCCCTGGGTGAGGTAATCGTGGTCGGATTCGAGGCGGTCGATTACGGCCGAGAGACTGGCGGGGGTCTGGGTTACTTCGGCGGATTCTTCGGGGGTGAGTTCGTAGAGGTCCTTGTGGCGGCGCTGGCTCCGGTGACCGGGATGCGTACGGCCGCTGAGCGATTGCGCTGGCTGTAGACCAGATTCACGGGTGCCTCATAGCCGGGGACCAGGCGTTTGTAGGAGTTCACGGTCGGGTTGGTCCAGGCCAGCAGGGAGGGCGCGTGGTGCAGGAGGCCGCCGATGTAGTGGCGGGCCAGATCGGACAGACCCGCATATCCCGCCTCCTGGAAGCCGCGGACCGACGAACCGTCGAACGCGATGCCCTCCTCGACCAGATCGGGTCCGAACATTGTTGCGGGAATGGAGAAATGCTGTTGTACGCCGGGGACATCACAGAAGCGGATGTCGACATATTCGATTTCCTCGGCGCTGATGTAGTCCTGTACTCCATGTGCGGTAGGGGTGATCACTGCGGGCTCCTCGTACAGCCGCACCGCTACCCGATCGGACGGCCCGGTCGGGGTCCGGCGGTCCTATGGCTTGAAAAAACGATACGTCGCAGGCCGACCGGCCAAACCATTCCGAGACTCTCCCCGAGCAATTTGGTCACATGCACAAACCTCTCGCCTCGGATCTGCTTTATTGCCACTGGTATCGACCCGTCTTTGTGCGGTGTGCTGGATGGCAACCCGGGGGCCGTGGCGCTCTCGATGAGGTGAGCCAGAGGTAGGTCGTGAGTTCAACATTGCTGTCGGCGGTGCCGCCGCGCACGCTGTGTGAGGCGTTCCAAACCCAGGTCGCGGCCTATCCGGAGTGGGTCGCGCTGCGGACTCTCGGCGGCGCGCAGACCCTCACCTGGCGCGAATACGGTGCACCAATCCGGTGGATCTGCTGGTCTACCAGTTCGGCAATGCGGGCAACAGGGCCGTGATCTGTGAGCGCCGGTTCCTGCCGCGGATCCTGGCCGCGGTGGAGCAGGCCGCGGCGCAAGGGATTACGGTCGAGCACGTGATCTGCGTGGACGACGCGCCGGAGGGGACGCTCTCGCTCGCCGAACTGGAGGCCACGCCCGACCCGGATTTCGATTTCGAGAAGTCCTGGCGGGCAGTGGATCCCGCGGATCTGCTCACCATCGTCTACACCTCCGGCACGACCGACCCGCCCAAGGAGGTGGAGCTCACGCATACCAATTTCATCGAAAACGCGCGTGTGGTCGAGGAATTCGGTGGTGGTGGACCCGAGAACAAGGTGGTCTCGTATCTGCCGGACGCGCATGCGGCGAATCGCTGGTTCGCGCACTATCTTTCGATGATCGGTGGCGGGCAGATCACCACCTGCCCCGATCTCGGACAGGTCGCCGAGGCGTTGACCGAGGTACATCCGTCGGTCTTCCTGGGTGTGCCCCGGGTGTGGGTGAAAGTCGAAGCGGCACCGTCGGCACCGCGCTGCCCGGGGCGGAGGTGCGGATCGCGCCGGACGGTGAGGTGCTGGTGCGCGGTCGAATGGTCATGCGCGACTACCGGGGTGCGCCGGACCAGACCGCCGAGGCCGTCGACGCGGACGGCTGGCTGCACACCGGCGATATCGGCGAACTCGACGCCGAAGGTTTCCTGAAAATCGTCGATCGCAGGAAAGAGCTCATCATCGATGCGGCGGGAAAGAATATGTCGCCGACCAATATCGAGAACACCATCACCGAGAACACTCCGCTCGTGGGCCCGATCGCGGTGATCGGTGAGGCGCGGTCCTACAACACCGCACTCATCTGCCTCGATCCCGATCTGGTGGCCGGCTTCGCCGAGCGTCACCGGCTACCGGACCGGAGTATTGCCGCGCTGGCCCGGGACCCGATTGTGCGCAAGGCTCTTCAGGACGGGATGGACGCGGCGAACGCCAAGCTCTCCCGGGTGGAGCAGATCAAGAAGTTCGCGGTGCTGCCGGAGGTGTGGCTCCCGGGGAGCGAATGCCTCACGGCGACCGGAAAACTGAGGCGCAAACCGATAGCTATCGCATACGCGGCTACTATCGACTCGCTGTACGGGCAGTAGGAGAGTTATGCGAGCGCTGAACCGGGACCGGGCGCTGGAAGAGTTGTATCGGAGCGCGGTCGCGGTGCGGGAGTTGGTCCCCACCGCGATGCCGCCGTACCGGACCCTGCCGCAATCCTTGGTGGCCAGCGGTTTCGAACGCGGCACCAAACTCACCGTGGATCTGTTCTTCGACTATCTGCGCACCGGAATCAGCCCCGGCGAGGACGACACCCGCGAAGCCGTGGAGATCGCGCTGGGCCGGGTACGCGACGGTGAACCCCTCGAAGAGGTGCTCGGCCGCTACCGGATCGGCGCGGAATTCATCTGGTCGCGTATTCGCGAGGCCGCCGATGCGGATCAGCGCGAACTGCTGGCCGACGCGGCCATGCCGCTGCTGCATTTCGTCACCCTGATGACCTCGCGCATCGCCACGGCCTGTGTGCAGCGGGTGCACGATCCGCGCTGGGACTACTCGAGCGGCGCCGCGCCATCGCCGATGCCCTGCTCACCGGCCGCGATCCGATCGAATGGGCGGACGAACCCGCCATCGCGGTCCCGGACGCGTTCGTCATAGCGGTCTTCCGCCTCAGCTCGGCCCACCCCACCGATACCAGCGATCTGCGGCACCGCATCGAAGCCATCCCCGGCGTATTCCTGCGCCTGGACAGCGGCGGCTGGACCGCCCTGCTCCCCCTGCATCCCGGCGATGACGGCACCGCCACCACCGCGGCCCTAACCGCCCGGCTGCTACCCGCACGCGCGTTCTGGGTCGGCGTGGCCGTCGCCTCCGCCCGCGGTGCGGTCCCTGCGCTCTTCGCCGAGGCGCGCATCCTCGCCGAGTTGGGCCGCTGCCTGGAACGCCCGCAAATGCTCTGCCGCCGAACCGATCTCATGTTCGAGTACACGGTCGCCGCGGGCGGCCCCGCCCGTGCGGGCCTGGCCGCCGTCCTACTCCCCCTCGACCCGCAACCCCTGCTCGCCGAGACCCTGGAAGTCTTCGTGGACAGCGGTTTCAACCAGCTGGCCACCGCCCGCCTGCTGAACATCCACCGTAATACGGTCACCTACCGCCTGGCCGCATCCACGACCTCACCGGCCTGGACCCGCACCGCCCCACCGATGCCATGACCCTCTCCGCCGCCCGCATTGCCCGCCGCCTCGAATCCGCCTCCTTCGCCCCGTAATCGGGGCGAGGTCGAGCCATCGCCTACAGGTGCATCCAGTCCGGCCACACCTGCGACCACGATCGTTTCAGCCCGGTGCATTTCCAGATGGTCACGTCCTGGGTGTTGCCGGGAAATCCGATGCGGGTGTTCACCTTTCCCACCGGATCGACATGCTCGAACTGGTAGCGCAGCACCGCCTCGTAGCCGCCGACGGCGATGACGGCGGTGGCGTCGTCGGGGGGTGCGCCGAAGTAGCCGAAGCCGCGGCTCGGGCTGTAGATGGGCGGGAGCTGATCTCGGCCGAGTTCATCCAATGCGCTTGCCTGCCAATAGGTGTCGGCGAGAATCACCGCGTTCGACCGTTCCTGCGGCGTCAGGCCGTTGTAGACGCGCTCCACCTCATCGGTGAGTTCATGCCATCCGAATGAGCCGTAGACGCCGATATTGATGGCGGCCTCGGCGTCGTCGGCGGGCGGATGCACATCGCCGGCCGACCGCCATGGTGTGGAATACAGCACGAAAGCCGTTGCGCCCAACGCCAATACCGTGACAGCGGCGACGAGTGCGCGTCGAAGATCGATACGCAGGTGCTCGGCGGTGGCGACCACGCCCACCGCGCCCGCCGCGATCAGCACCCCGTACATTCCGGCCGCGTAGTAGATGCGACCGCCGGTGATCAGGAAGGCCAGAAACAGCAGCGCCGGCGTCGCGCCCAGGAATCGGTAGGGCCGCAACGATTCCCACACCAGCAGCACCCACAGGCCCCACAGCAGCAGTAGCGCGCCGAGGAATCCGGCCAGGCTCACCGACATCGGCAGGAACATGAGCCGTCCGCCCAGGATCCCCTGTTCGTTCCCGATCACCCGGCCCATTTCGAGCTGCGGCCAGTCGTGCTGCGCCTGCCACAGCAACTCGGGCACGGTGGCGATGACCACGATCGCACCGCCGGCCCAGAGCAGCGGCCGGCGCACCAGTTCGCGCGGCCCGAAGACCAGACTGCTCGCGGCAACCGCCAGCCAGAAGAACGGGATCAGCCACTTGACCTGCATATCCACGGCGGTTACCAGTGCCGCGGCCAGGAGCAGCCAATCGTTGCGGGTGCGCACCCAGCGCACCACCAGCCAGGTGATGATCACCCATAGCGCGGTATCGACCGCGTTGGTGGTGAGCATGGTCCCCTGCAGCAGCAGGAATGGCGAGGTGGCGTAGCCGACGGCAGCCAGGAGCTGCGCCCAGCGTCCACCGCCGAATTCGCGGGCGATCAAGGCGCACAACACGATTGCGGTGACCGTCAGCGCTATCGCGGGGAGCCGCAGGACGAAGTACGAGCCGGGTGCGAGGGTATCCATGAGCCGAGCCAGCAACGGCAGCACCGGACCCTGATCCGCGTATCCGAACGACGGTCGCCGCCCGGCCGCCAGGAAGTACAGCTCATCACCGAAATATCCATACCGCGTCGCCGATAACAGCAACACCACAGCAGCCGATACGGCGACCGCCGCGATGGCCTTCCATGCGGGTTCCGGTCGATCCGGCGCTGCCCGGTGTCGCCCTGGGGAATTCGACTGGGCCGGACCATCGGCCACATCGGTCAACAGCGTGCTCCTGCCCGGTGAGGTAAAGCTCGGACTGATGAATACGGTTCACCAGCAAATCTACAGCTTCACCTCAAGCGCTCCCGCACACGAAACACCGAACGTCCGCCCGGTCCGCAACACCCCGCGCGGAGGTCTATCGAGCCAGACGGGCCTGCACGTAGTACTCCACCGCGAGCGCCGTCAGCACCTGCCGAATACCAGGCGGGGCCCAGGCCGCCGAAGCGTCATGCCCGACCACCGGATCGGTGAGTGTCACAGTGCGCCCCCGGGTCTCGAACTCGAAGCTCTCCGCCGCCCGAATATTCTTGAGCCAGTCCACATCCCGCCCATAGGTGAGCGCGATCCGATACCCACCGTCGCGCTGGAACACCATTACCGGAGACCGATACACCCGCCCCGACTTCCGCCCGGTATGTATGACAATCCCGAAACCCGGTGCGACCCGGGCCATTACACCCAATACGGGATTGCTGATCCGGCGATTGATCCGCGCGAGCGTCTGCGGCAGCGGCATGGTCTCGTCCTCTCCGGCGAAAACGGTTGCGCCCCAGAGGCTACGCCCCCACCACCGGATCCGTGCACGCCGCGCACACGCGGCTGGCTAAGGTTCAGCACAGGCCCGCCCGACCGTCAGCGCGGCCGCGGAAGGGAGCCCCATGTCGGAGATGATCGCCGTATACGACGCCGCAGGCCGCGAAATCGGCGCCCAGGAGCGCTCGATCGTCTACGCCACCGGCCTCTGGCACGCCAGCGCCGGCGTCCTGGTCCGCTCCCTCGACGGAACCCGCGTCTACATCCACCGCCGCACTGAAACCAAAGCCGTCTTCGCGGGCATGCACGACTGCCTCGCGGGCGGCGTCCTCGACCCCGGCGAAGACCCCGCCGAAGCCGCGATCCGCGAACTGGGCGAAGAACTGGGCATCGAATTGGGCCCCGCCGACCCCCTCCCCACCCACCTGGTCACCGCCGCCTGGGATGGCGAATGGGCCGGAAAACCCATGCGCTGCCACCTCTTCGCCTACGAAGTCCGCTCCGACGGCCCCTTCCGCCACCAACCCGAAGAGGTGGCCGAAGCCTGGTGGTGGACCGACGCCGAACTCCGCACCCACCTCTCCGACCCCACCTGGCCCTTCGTCCCCGACACCCGCACCCTCATCCCCCACCTCCTCCACTGACCTTCGCTTCCGAGCCGAACAACCCCGGACATGAGGAAGGCCCACCAGATCCCGCGCGATCTGGTGGGCCGTTTGCGTTTCCGCGTCTCTACTGGCCGGTGCTACCGGTGAACAGGCCCTGGAGGGTCTTGATCAGTACCTGAGACAGGAAATCCGAGGCGGATCCGGACACGCGCTACTCCTCATCTGTGAAATGACTTGTCGACTTGTGAAGCATGCACGATTCACTTTGATTCAGGGAAGATTCTCGGGAGAAAATCATCGCCTGTCGACGGCCGAAATAAGTAGAACGTGTTCTAACTGCGATTATGCGTGATCTTCGAGAAAGTGATGTGCGTCATATTATCTAGCCGGAGGAGGCCGCCGAACCTGCCCAGGCGGCGAAGGCGCCGGGGTTGCGGGTTTGCAGCAGGACACGGCCGGGGCCGATGAAGTCGAAGACGAAGCCTTCGCCTGATTTGAGGGATTGCAGCGAGCGGCCGGAGACGGCGCGGCGGATGGTGAAGTTCATGGCCAGGTCGTAGGCGACGACGTGACCGGTGTCGATGGTGACCGGTTCGCCGGGGGCCAGATCGATGACATCGATCGCGCCGAAGACGCCGAGGACCACTTCGCCGTCGCCGTGGGCGCGCAGGCCGAAACCGCCCTCACCGCCGAAGAGGTTGGCCAGGCCACCCCATTTGGCCTCGACGGTCACCGCATGCGAATTGGCGATCCAGCCGCCGCGGCTGATGAAGAACGGCCGATCCTGAGTGATGGTCAGCGCCAACATATCTCCGGGCAGGGCGGGCGCGACATCGACCCAGCCACCGGACGGCGGTGCGGTGAAAGTGGAGACGAAGAACGATTCGCCCGCCAGCACCGAACGCTTGAGTCCGGCGATAATGCCGCCTTCGGCCTTGGCGGCCAAGGCGACTCCGGCGGAGTGCGCGACCATGGCTCCGCTCTCGACCCGCATGGGCTCACCGCCGGCGAGGAAGCAGCGGGCAATGGTCGAGGACGGATTGTGCCGGAGTTGAACCTTCATGTGCGCGAACGTTAGCAGCGCGAACCCGGCGAATGGGAGTGCTCCCGGCGCGTCCCGGCGGGCAGGTCCGGCCAACCCGCTACGCGCGCGCCCGTTAGATGGAATGATGCCGACCGCATAGTCCGATCAGCAGCCGAGCGCCATCCTCGAATGAAGGAGATCCCCACCGGTGAATACCGAACCGCACGCGCAGCCCCTCGACGGCGAACCCGCCCGGCGCACCCGCCGAATCCGCCTCGGTCGCAAGGCGCTCCGGCGGATCGGCATGCTCGGTGTGACCATCGCGGTCGCCGTGCTGGTCACCGGCCGCGCGGATGCCACCCCGAGTCCGCGGCTCGAAACCGCACCGGGCTGCGCCTCCCCGACGGGCGGACAGCCGAACGGTAAGCAGTGGCCGTCCGAGCCCGTCATGACGATCGACCAGAATGCCGGATACACCGCGACGCTGGCGAGCACCTGCGGCACCATCGCCATCGCGCTGGACGCACCCCGCGCCCCGCATACGGTGAACTCGTTCGTATTCCTGTCCCAGCAGCAGTATTTCGACAACACCAAATGCCACCGCCTGACCACCCAGGGCATCTTCGTACTGCAGTGCGGTGATCCGACGGCCACGGGCACCGGCGGCCCCGGCTACCGCTTCACCGATGAGAACCTCGCGGGCGCAACGTATCCCACGGGCACCCTGGCCATGGCCAACTCCGGTCCGAATACCAATGGCAGCCAGTTCTTCCTGGTGTACAAGGATTCGCAGCTGCCCCCGAACTACACCCCGTTCGGCAAGGTCACCGCGGGTCTGGATGTGCTGCAGAACATTGCGGCCGCCGGAGTCCAGGACGGTTCCGGCGACGGCACCCCCGCTGCGGAGGTCACCTTGAACTCGGTGACCGCGACGCAAAACTGAGAACGTCCGGATTCACCCCAAACGCAACAGATTCGGCCACTCGCGCGACCAGGGTTCGCGCGGGTGGTCGCAGCGCCGGATGGTGATATCGCGGGTGACGCCCGGAATACCCAGGCGCGCATCGGCTTTCCCGACGTCGGTGACACGGCCGCACAGTTCGCGCGGTTCGGTGCCGTCACCGCCGACCCAGATCACCGTGGTGGCGGTGTCCGGCGGAGTGCCGAAGTAGCCGAATCCTCGATTGGGGCTGTATACCGGCGGCAGGCCGTGCTTGCTCCGGTCCAGATCCAATGCGCTTGCCTGCCAATAGGAGTCAGCGATAACCACGGCGTGCTCCCGCTCCGGAACGGGTAGCGCCAGGTAGGCCGCCTCCGTCGCCTGGGCGAGCTCCTCCCAGCCGAATCGACCATAGACACCGAGTTGCCGCCACGCGTCCTGCTCGGACGCGGCCGGTTGCACCTTGGATTCCGGTTGCAGGGGCAGGGTCACCGCCACCACGAGCACCGAGACCACCACCAGGACCGCACCCGCCCAGCGCCGCCACCCAGCGGCCTTTCGAGTGGCGAATACCGCGCCCGCCGCCATGACCGCGCCGTAGCAGCCGACCACGTAATACGGTCGGCCATCGGTGATTACGAAGGCGATGGTCAGCAGCACCGGCACCACTCCCAGGAACCGGTACGTCCGCAATTCCGGCATGCGCAGCAGCGCCCAGATCCCGCCCAGCAGCAGTACCGCACCGAGCACACCGGCCGAGGCCAGCGCCATGGGCACGAATATGAGCCGTCCGCCGACCGCATCCTGTTCAGCGGCCACCTGTGCGCCCATACCGAGTTGCGGCCAATCGTGCCCGGCCTGCCAGATGAAGCTGGGCAGCATGGTGACGAAAACGCCTGCGGCACAGGCCCATAGCACCGGTCGGCGCAGCATTTCCCGCGGTCCGTAGCAGAGCACGCCGACCGCGATGGCGGCCCACAGGAACGGCACCAGCCATTTCACCTGCAGATCGACCGCGGTCGCGGCGACTGCCCACAGCAGCAGCCCGTCCTGTCGCGTGCGCACCCATCGAATGACCAACCAGGTGATGAGCACCCACAGCGCGGTATCGATCGAATTGGTGGACAACTGCGTTCCCTGCACCAGCAGGAACGGCGCGGTCGCATAGGCAATGACGGTGAGCGCCTGCGCGGCACGCGAACCGCCGAATTCGCGGGCGATGAGCGCGCTGATCACCATGGCCGCCACGGTCACCACTACCGACGGAAGACGCAGCGCCACCATCGATCCCGGCGCCAGCAGATCCATGAACCAGGCGATGACGGGTAGCAGTGGTCCCTGATCGGCATAGCTCACGCTCAACCGGTGCCCCGCCGAGACGAAGTACAGTTCGTCGCCGAAGAATCCGTACTGTCCGAGCGTGGCCAGCAGTGCGACTCCACCGAGCGCGGCGAGGGTCAGTACCCAGCCGAGCGCGAAGGGCGGTAGCTCGTCCGGCGATTCCTGTTGCACGGCTTCGGTTTCCAGTGTTCGCGTCACTGCTCCCCCTGTTTGGTCAATGCCAGATCGAAAATGCGGCACACATGAGCCGCGTACACACGCACATCGAAATCCGGTTCGGTGATGGCTCTTCCGGCGGTGCCGTCGATGACATCGCGAATGGATTTGGCCATCAGCACGGGATCGAAATCCCCGAAGTCGCCCTCGCGCTGACCTTCTCGCAGCAGGTCCGCCAGCGGGCCCAGCACCTCGTCCGCGCCCTCGACGGTCGCGAAGACCGATTTGCCTTCGGTGTCACGCAGATTGAGCACCACATCGGTCATGGCGGCCACATAGCGCTTATTGGCGTCCACGAAGTCCAGATTGGATTCGATGTAGGTGAGCACCTTGCCGCGCCAGCCCTCGACCGCGGTGATGAGCGGGGTCATGTACTCGGCCCCGGAGACGTACAGCTGGATGACCAGCTGCCGCATCAGGTCGTCCTTACCGTCGAAGTGGTAGGAGATGACACCTTTCGAGATTCCGGCCTGCTTGGCGATTCGCGCCAATGAGGCATTGCCGTAGCCGATTTCGGAGATCACCTCGACGGCCGCGGCAATGATCTGCCGCCGCCGCGCCTCCTCGATGAACGAGCGCGGCTGACCGCCCGGCTCATTTTCTGACCGCATGGCCAGATTCTATGACGGGCGGTCAGCAAAAGGCTACTTACCGCCCTCGACGAGGGTCACCGGCTTCGCGGTGTAGCCGCCGCCGTTCACATCCAGACCCTGCGATTTCAAGAGATCCAGCGCTTTGGTGACGTACTCGGTGGAGTACGCGTCCGCGTCCGGATCCTTGGTGAGCACTGTCGCGCCCTCTTGATTCTTGGTGGATCTGGCGATGGTGACGGTGCGATCCCACGCGGCCTTGTCCATCATTCCGATCCCATTGGGCGAGGGCCAGATCAGCTTGTTGATCTCGGTGATCTGCCACTGCTGATGGCTCGCACCGAGCGTCGAGCCCGCGGCCACGGTGATATCGCGGCACTTGTCGACATTGTCACGGCAGAAAGCCCAGCCCTTCAGCGAGGCGGCGATGAACTTCACCGTCTGATCGGCGTATTTAGTGTCCTTCAGCTTGGACGTGTTCGCCCAGATGGCGTCCTGCAGCATGGCCACACCCTGGTCGTTCCAGTCGATGGTGGCGAAATCGTCTGCGGTGTAGAGCTTTCCGGTGGCCGGGTTCTCGACCTCGAGCAGCTGCGCGTACTCGTTGTACGACATGGCCTGTGCCGCATCGATATCGTGCGCCAGGAAGGCGTTCATATCGAACTGCTGCTGGACGAGCTTGACGTCTTTGGCCGGGTCGATACCCGCCTTGGTCATACCCGCGAAGAGCTCGAATTCATTGCCGTAGCCCCAGTTTCCGACCTTCTTGCCGCGCAGATCGCCGGGACCGCTGATGCCCGCGTTCTTGAACGACACCTGTTTGGTGCCCGAACGCTGGAAGATCTGCGCCACATCGGTGATGCCCGCTCCGGCCTCTCGGGAGGCCAGGGCCTTCGGCACCCAGGCGATAGCGTAGTCGGCCTGCCCCTGTGCGAGGACGGTCTGCGGCACGATATCGGTTCCGCCGTCGAGGATTTCGACGTCCAGGCCCTGCTCCTTGTAGAAGCCCTGGTCGACAGCGGCCAGGTAGCCGGCGAACTGGCCCTGTTTGAACCACTGCAGTTGCAGCTTCACCTTGGTGAGGCCGTCGGAGGTGGTGGTGCTGTCGGTGGTGCTGCACGCCGTCAGCGCTGCCAGTCCCAGCGCCGCGACGGCCAGACAGGCCCGGAATCGATATTTGGGTGTGGTACTTCTCATTCGGATCTCCAGAGGGTGGTGCGGGGTCGGCGGGTGAGTTGTTCCAGCAGCAGGACGGCGGCGAGGAAGATCAGGCCCAGGATCATGGCGGCCACGACATAGGCCCAGGCGCGTGGATAGGCGGTATTGGCGGCGGCGGAGGTGATGCGGCTGCCGAGGCCGTGCTGTAGACCGCCGAAGTATTCGGCGATGATGGCGGCGATCACCGCTCCCGGCGCGGCAATGCGTAAGCCGGTGAACAGATGTGGGAGCGCGGCGGGCAGGCGTACGGTGCGGGTGATCTGCCAGCCGGTGGCGGCGTACGCGGTCATGAGGTCGTCCTGCACGCGCGGTACCTGACGCAATCCCCTTGCGGTGCTGACGAATACGGGGAAGAAGACCACGATCGCGGCAACCAGTCGGCGGGGCAGGTCGGTGGTGGTGGAGTACATGGAGTTCAGCAGCGGTGCCAGGGCCACGATGGGCACGGCTGCCGCACCGGCTGCGAGTGCACCGAGCAGCCCGCCGACCACTTCGAAGCGCACGGCCACCATGGCGGCGGCGATCCCGATGAAGGCGCCCACCACGAGACCGATGAGCGCATTGGTTCCGGTGGCTATGGCGGCCTTTGCAATGGCATCGAAATTGCTGGTGAAGGCGTCCGCGATCGAGGTCGGGGAGGGCAGCAGAAAGGAGGGCACCCCCGCCGCCACGGTCAGTACCTGCCAGAGCACGAGCATTGTCACGCCGAAAAGCACCGGCGGCAGCGCGGTTTTGAGCAGTCTGGTCACCGGATATCCCGTCCCGCTGTGTCACTCGGGTCGGTCCCGTGGCCCTCGTGCAGTGCCGCGCGGACGGCGGCGACCGAGGCGAAGAAGGCGTCACTGGAGCGCACATCGGTCTCGCCGTCACGGTCCCAGCCGCCGGTATCCAGCACGGCGGTGATGCGGCCGGGGCGCGGTGTCATGACCACGACACGATCCGAGAGGAAGACCGCCTCCGGAATCGAGTGCGTCACGAAAATAACTGCGGCCCCGGTCTCTTCGGCTATGCGAAGCAATTCGCCTTGCATCCGTTCGCGCGTCATTTCGTCGAGTGCGCCGAAGGGTTCGTCCATGAGCAGCAGTGGTGGTTTGCGGGCCAGGGCGCGGGCGATAGCCACGCGCTGCTGCATTCCGCCGGACAGTTCGGCCGGATAGCGGCGCGCGAAATCGGTGAGGCCGGTGATTTCGAGGAGTTCGGCGCTGCGGGCGCGGCGTTCGCGTTTACCTATGCCGTGCAATTGCAGTGGGAGTTCGACGTTCTCCTGCACGGTGCGCCAGTCCAGCAGACCGGCCTGTTGGAAGGCGATGCCGTAGTCCTGGTCGAGGCGGGCCTTGCGCGCGGTCTTCCCGTGCACCACAACGGTTCCCGAACTCGGCTGTTCGAGATCGGCGACTATGCGCAGCAAAGTCGACTTACCGCAGCCGGAAGGCCCGATGAAGGAGACGAATTCGCCCGCCGCGACCGTCAGGCTCACCTCTTGCAAGGCGGTCACCGATCCGGCGGTGAAGATCTTCCCGACAGCGCCCAATTCCACGGCGGGCACGGAATCCGCTGTCGCCGAAGAGTCTTCGGATAGTGATGTCTCGACGGTCAACGGGTACCTCCTGACGAATGGCCGGGCCTGCTGTAGCGGCGCAGGGCGAACTCGGCCAGCCCCACCAGCGTGGTGAGCACCACCCCGAGCAGGGCCGCCGCGAATACCGCCGCATACAACCGGGCCGCATTACCGGTGGACTGCTGGGAGAAGACGATGATCTGACGGCCGATACCGCCCGCCGTCCCGGTGGAGATCTCGGCGACGACCACGCCGATCACCGCGGCGGCCGCACCCAGGCGCAGCGCGGGCAGCAGATGCGGGATGGCGGCGGGCAGGCGCAGATGGATGAGCGTGCGCCACCATCCGGCGGCACAGCTGTGCAGGAGTTCCACCGAAGCTTTTGCGGGCGACTGCAATCCGCGCAGCATGCCGACGGCGACCGGGAAGAACACCAAGTATGCGGCGATCACCACAATGCTCATCCATGGTTCCCATGGCCGACCGGCGATATGGATCTTGCCGCCCCAGCCGGCCACCAGGGGTGCGAGGGCGATCAGTGGAACCGTCTGGGAGACAATCACATACGGCAGCAGGCCGCGCTCCACCCAGGAGAACCGCTGCATGACCACGGCCAGGGCGACCCCGACAATCGTGCCGAGCACGAGCGCGAGCAGCGCCAGCCCGAGCGTGAATCCGGCGGTGTGCAGCAGGGTCGCGCCGACGGTACGTTTACCGTCCTTCTCCCCCAGCACCGTGAACACCGCCCACACATGCGGCAGCGCACCCGCCGAGGTGCGCGGCAGGATACGCTGATCGCCGATGCTGACACCGTTCTCCGGCACCAGCACCTTCACCAATTCCCATGCCACCAAAAGCAATCCGAGCGCGGCGACGGGGTAGAGCAGTCCTCTGGCTTGCGGTAGAGCGAGTTGCGCCTTGGGTAGAGCAGTGGTCACGACGCGCTCGCTGTCGCCGTCACCGGATGGGCCAGGCGCGGCAGCACCGATTCGCCATATGCCTCGAGGGTCGAGGTCTTGGCATCGTGCTGCAGGTACACCGCGAACTGGTCGACGCCGAGCGCCTCCAATTCGCGCAGTCGCACCAGGTGCTCATCGGGCGTGCCCAGGAGGCAGAAGCGGTCCACGATCGTGTCGGGGACGAAGTCCGCGTGCGTATTTCCGGCCCGGCCGTGCTGGTTGTAGTCGTAACCCTGCCGGCCCGCGATGTATTCGGTGAGCGCGGCCGGAACCTCGCTGCCGGCGCCGTATCTGGTGACGATATCCGCGACGTGGTTGCCGACCATGCCACCGAACCAACGGCATTGCTCCCGTGCGTGTTTCAGCCCGGACTCGCTGCCGTCGGTGATGTACGCGGGTGCGGCGACACAGATGGTCACCTCGTTCGGATCACGCCCGGCACGCTCGGCGGCGGCACGCACCCGGGCAATGGTCCATGCGGTGATATCGGGATCGGCCAGCTGGAGAATGTACCCGTCGGCTACTTCACCGATGAGATCCAGTGCGCGCGGACCATATCCGGCCACCCACACCGGCAGTCGCGAGTCCCCCGCCCATGGCAACCTGACCGTGGTGTCGCCGATGGTGACCGCGTGCCCATTGCCGAGTTCCCTGATGACATCGATGGATTCGCGCAGTGTCGCCAGATTCGCGGGCCGTCCGCCGAGCGTGCGCACGGCCGAATCACCGCGTCCGATACCGCAGATGGTGCGATTGCCATACATCTCGTTGAGCGTGGCGAAGGCCGACGCCGTGACCGTCCAGTCCCGGGTGGACGGATTGGTCACCATGGGCCCAACCACGACTTTCCGGGTCACCGCCAGGATTTGGCTGTAGATGACATACGGCTCCTGCCACAGCAGATGCGAGTCGAACGTCCACACATGCGAGAAGCCGTGCGTCTCGGCCACTCTCGCCAACTCGACCACCCGGGAGGCGGGCGGTGTGCATTGCAGGACCACACCGATATCCATGCGGAACTCTCCGTTCGAATCAGATGAGGTGCTGTGACAGTGCGCGTTTCACGAATCGGCCGTGACCGGTACTGCCCCGGTATTCCCCGCCGTCGACAATGACCCGGCCGCGTGAGAGCACGGTGTCCACATGCCCGTCGATCTCGAAGCCCTCGTAGGCGGAGTAATCCATATTCATGTGATGGGTCTTGCCGAGCCCGATACTGGTGTGCCCGTTGGGGTCGTAGATGACCACATCCGCGTCCGCACCGGGGCTGATAATGCCCTTGCGCGGGTACATGCCGAACATGCGCGCGGGTGTGGTGCAGCAGATCTCCACCCACTTCTCCAGGGAGATGCGGCCGTCCTTGACACCCTGGAACATCAGGTCCATGCGGTGTTCGACGCCGCCGATCCCATTCGGAATCTTGCTGAAATCGCCCAGCCCGAGCTCTTTTTGGCCCTTCATGCAGAAGGGACAGTGATCGGTGGCGACATTGGCGATGTCGCCGGTGCGGATGTACCGCCACAGCTCGTCCTGATGGCCCTCCTCGCGCGAGCGCAGCGGGGTGGAGCACACCCACTTCGCGCCCTCGAAACCCGGTGCGCCCAACTGCTCTTCGAGGGAGAGGTACAGGTACTGCGGGCAGGTTTCACCAAAGACGTTCTGGCCCTTACCGCGTGCGGTCGCGATCTGTTCCAGGGCCTGCTTCGCGGAGACGTGCACGATGTACAGCGGCGCACCGGTCACGTTCGCCAGCATGATGGCGCGGTGGGTGGCTTCCTCTTCCAGCTGCCAGGGCCTGCTGGTGCCGTGGAAGTACGGGGCTGTGTCGCCGCGCTGTACGGCCTGCTCGACAAGCACATCGATGGCAATCCCGTTCTCCGCGTGCATCATCAGCACCGCACCGAGATCGCCGGCGGTCTGCATGGCACGCAGGATCTGGCCGTCATCGGAGTAGAAGACGCCCGGGTACGCCATGAACAGTTTGAAGCTGGTGACACCCTCGGACACCAATTCCGCCATGCCCTTGAGGGATTCGGTATTGACGTCACCGATGATCTGGTGGAAGCCGTAGTCGATGGCGCATTTGCCGGACGCCTTCTGATGCCACAGTGCCAGGCTGTCCTGAACGCGCTCACCGGGTTTCTGAATGGCGAAGTCGACGATGGTGGTGGTGCCACCCCAGGCCGCCGCGCGCGTTCCGGTCTCGAAGGTGTCCGAGGCTTCGGTACCGCCGAACGGCATCTGCATATGGGTGTGCGAGTCCACGCCGCCGGGAATCACATACTTGCCAGTCGCGTCGATGACCACCTCGGCGGTCGCGGCCAGGTCCGCACCGAGCGCGGTCGAACCCGGTTGCACCACTGCCGCAATGGTTTCCCCGTCGATGAGGACGTCGAGCAATTGGGATCCGGTGGGCGACACCACCGTTCCGCCGTGAATGAAGGTACGCATCAGGGGTTCACCAACGGTCCGTAGGCGTCCGGGCGGCGGTCGCGATAGAAGGCCCAGCGATCGCGCACCACTTTGATCAAATCCATATCGAGGTCGCGCACGACGAGTTCCGGGCTGGTGTCCGAGGCGACCTCACCGACGAATTTGCCCTCGGGATCGACGAAGTAACTGGTCCCGTAGAAATCGTCATCGCCGAGTTCCTCGATGCCCACCCGGTTGATGGCCCCGATGTAGTACTCATTGGCCACCGCGGAGGCGGGCTGCTCCAACTTCCAGAGGTAACTCGACAGGCCGCGCGAGGTCGCCGAGGGATTGAATACGATCTCCGCGCCCGCCAGGCCCAGCGCCCGCCAGCCTTCGGGGAAGTGCCGGTCGTAACAGATGTAGACGCCGACCTTGCCGACCGCGGTATCGAATACCGGCCAGCCCGAATTTCCGGGGCGGAAGTAGAACTTCTCCCAGAACCCCTTGACCTGCGGAATGTGATGCTTGCGGTACTTGCCGAGGTAGCTGCCATCGGCGTCGATCACGGCCGCGGTGTTGTACAGCAGCCCGGACTGCTCCTGCTCGTACACCGGCAGCACCATAACCATGCCCAGTTCGCGCGCCAGCGCCGCGAACCGGTCCACCGTGGGTCCAGGTACGGATTCGGCGTATTCGTAGTACTTGGCGTCCTGGACCTGGCAGAAATACGGCCCGTAGAACAGCTCCTGGAAGCAGATCACCTTCGCCCCGGCCGCAGCGGCCTGCCGCGCATAATCCTCATGCGCCTTGATCATGGACTCTTTGTCGCCGGTCCAGTTCGTCTGGACCAGCGCAGCTCGAACGATTGCCATACTTTGTGATACTGCACCTGAAACGAATTTCGTTGTGTTACAACTTGACGGAAACAGTTTCGTGACCGTAAATCCTGGGGACGACACCGTTCCCCGCGCGTGCGCCACCGCAGAATGAAAAGCGTGACAACGGAACTCGGCCCGGTCGTACCGAAAAGCGCGGTAAACGCCGCGACGGTCCCGGCCGGTCCCGACGCCGTCGATTTCCTGTCGGGGGTCCACGACCGCACCGCCGCGGGCATAGCCGCCGCCGTCAGCCGCCGTATTCGCGCCGGCGCGCTCCCACCCGGCACCCGCCTCCCCACCGTCCGCGAGGTCTCCCGGGTCCTGAAGGTCTCCCCCGCGACCGTCAACCAGGCGTGGCGCGCCCTCGCCGCCGCCGGTGCCATCGTGGCGCGCGGTCGTGCCGGAACCTTCGTCGGCACACCCCCGCAGCCACCCCCCGTCACCGCCGCGGGCCGCTACCGGCGCCTGCATTCCCAGTCCGACAACAACTTTCGCATCGACCTGTCCCGCGGCGTACCCGATCCGGCGCTCCTGCCCGACCTCACTGCCGCCCTGCGCGCCCTCGGTGGCGAGAACGCCATCGACGACCTCTCCGCCACCTACCTCGGCGAACCGGTCCTCCCCGAACTCGAGGCCACCGTCCGTGCCGACTGGCCCATGCGAGCCGAACGCTTCACCGTCCTGGACGGGGCACTCGACGCCGTGGACCGCCTCCTGACCGCCCATGTCCGCCTCGGCGACGCGGTCCTCGTGGAGAACCCATGCTTCCCGCCCTTCCTCGACCTGCTCTCCCGCCTGGGCGCGCGCCCGGTCCCCGTGCACATGGACGAATCCGGCCTACTTCCGAGCGAGCTCGCCGACGCCCTGCATCGCCACTCCGCCACCGTCCTATTGCTCCAGCCCCGCGCCCAAAATCCCACCGGCGCTTCCCTTTCCGCGACCCGCGTCCGCGAACTCGCCGATATCCTCACCGACGCAACGCTTCTCGTCATCGAGGACGACCACTCCGACGGCATCGCCCGGACCCCCATCCGATCCATCGGCAGCCGCCTTCCCACCAAAACCGTCCACATCCGCTCCTACTCCAAATCCCACGGCGCGGACCTGCGCCTCGCCGTAGTCGGCGGCCCCGCCCACTACCTCGACCCGGTCATCGAACGCCGCATGCTCGGCCCCGGCTGGACCAGCCGCCTACTCCAACGCGTCCTACTCCACATGCTCACCGACGACACCGCCCGCACCACCGTGGCCACCGCCCGCACCACCTATCGCACCAGAGCCGACGCCCTACGCAATTCCCTTACCCGCCAAGGCATCGCAGTCGCACGCGGCGACGGCATCAACCTCTGGCTCCCGGTCGCCGACGAGAACGCCGCCATGATCTCCCTGGCCGCCTCCGGCATCAAAACCGCGCCCGGCGGACCATTCGAGGTCACCGACCCACACACCGATCACCTTCGCCTCACCATCGCCGCCCTGCACAACGGCGACATTCCGGAGCTCGCAGCACATCTCGCCGCCGCCGCGGCCGCCGCGCCCACCTACCGCCGGATTCGCCGCACCTGACCCGCTCAGAGCGGGACATCGGGCCACCAACGGTCGGCCAACTCCTGGCCGGTGGCGCCGCCCAATGCGTCGAGTCCGCAGAAATTCCTTGCGGGATCGTCGAATTGGATGTGCAGTACGCCGGTCAGCTGTCCGTCGGCAGCATCGCCGCCGGAGCTCACGCCAGATCATGCGGCCACCGCCGGAGGTGTGCTGCCAATGCTGTTCGCCCAGTACGGTTTCGCCGGGGTCGGCCGCGATGGTCATGGGAGTGCGGTCGGCATTGCATGTCACGAACAGCCATTCGACGGGCCGGCCGTTCCCATTGCACCGCATACCCGGGAGGGCACCGAGCGGAGCGGTGATCTTGACGGCGCCGCGATCGTCATCGACCGGGACGCATCGAGTCGCTTTATAGCCACTGTCCAGCGGTGTCGACGGTAAGAGCGTGGACAGCGCCCGCACGATGAAACCGTAGGCACCCCAGGATGTGGTGCTGTCCGGCGCGACCGCAGACTGCGATACGACGCTCGACGCTATGGCCGGGACTCGACGCCGGGAAATGCACCGTACCCGTGAGCAATTCGAACAGGGTGCAGCCGAGCGCGTACACATCGACCCGCTGATCGACCGCCTCGCCGGCCAGCGCTTCCGGTGCCGCGTAGGCCAGCGCGGAGAGTACCGTCCCGTCCTCGGTCAGCACCTCGGACTCGGCCATCGGCCTGGCTACTTCGAAATCCGAGATGAAGACCAGATCCGGTTCCCCGGACCGTGATTCGAGCAGAATATTCGCCGACTTCACATCGCGGTGCAACAGGCCGAGCCGATGCGCCTCATCGAGCCCGCGCCCCACCTCGGCGACAATATGCGCTACCCGCTCCGGCGGCAGACCCGCCGGATTGCCGCGCAGCAGCTCGGCGGCATCGACCCCGTCCACGAAAGCCATTGCCAGCCAGAGACATCCGCGTTCGATGCCGCGGTCGTACACGCGCACGATATTCGGATGCTCGAGCCGAGCCACCAGTTCCGCTTCGCGCACGAACCGGGCGGTGAACTCGAAATCGTCACCGCCGCCGGGCGACAGCACCTTCAGCGCGTCACGGCGCGGCAGTCGCGGATGCGCCGCGTGTGCGATCGAGATTGCAGGTGATGAACACCGAGTAGACCGGATCGGAATTGCCCAAACAGTACAGCTCCCCGAGTGGCAGCTGAGTCACCCAGTCGTCCGCACCGGCGCCGGTCGGGATGCAGGCGGTCAATTCCTGATATCCGCCACCATACGGTGTGGGCGGCAACAGATTCGGAAAGGTCTGCGCGATATAGGCGTACCCCGCCCAGTACGCCGGATCGATGGTTCCGGACACGGGCCGCACCGCGGCGGCCGGACCGACCGGCGACGCACCCGGCAGCAATTCCCGCACGGCCACGACCCCGGCGGCGACCAGCAGCAGCAAGACCAACACCACCGCAAATCTTTTCAGGCCGCGCGATCGCCCCACCTGCGCACCGAGCTCGCCCGACGCTGCCGCGCGCGCCGCGGTCGCCAGCTCTTCACAACTGTCGTATCTATCCTCCGGGCGCTTGGCCATCGCCCGTGCCACCACCGCGTCGAAACCCACCGGCACCGCGGGATTCAGGTCCGATGGGCTGGGCGGGTCCTCATGCATGTGCGCGTACATGACCGAACCGGGAGCGTCCCGGACGAACGGCAGCTCCCCGGTCAACATCTGAAAGAGCGTGCAGCCCAGCGCATAGACGTCCGAGCGTCGATCGATCGGCTCATCGTCGAATTGTTCCGCCCGTCCTGCTCACCGCGATCGTGCACCGTGACCAGATTCGGATGCCGTACTCGCGCAGCGACTTCCCGCCTCCCTCAGGAAGCCCGATACCGCGCGCCGCTGGACCGCTCCGCCGACAACACCTTGAGCGCATCATGACGCGGTAGTCGCGGATGCCGCGCGAGATAGACCGTCCCCATACCGCCGGACCCCAACCGGCGTTCGATCCGGTACCCCGCGAAAACGGTACCCGCAGCAATGTCCACCGGGTCACCTCCCGCGGCCGGCCCACCACCCGCCACCTCGATCGGACTGTGCGGCAAGGGTTCTGAACGGACTATAACAGGCACCCGCGCGGTGACGCGCCCGTCGCGGCACCGGCCCTGACCCGGAGTGCGGGCTGGTCAGGCGACCGCGAGTACCTCGTCGCGGGCGAGCAGGTCGGCATAGAAACCATTGCGCGCCAGCAGTTCCGCATGCGTGCCGCGTTCGACGACCACGCCGTGATCGAGGACCACGATCTGATCGGCATTGCGGATGGTGGACAGGCGGTGCGCGATGGTGATGGTGGTGCGGCCTTCGGAGAGTGCGTCGATGGCGGCTTGCACCTCGCGCTCGGTGCGGGTGTCGAGTGCGCTGGTGGCCTCGTCGAGGACCAGGATCGGGGGATTGCGGAGGATGGCGCGGGCCACCGCGAGGCGCTGCTTCTCGCCACCGGAGAAGCGGTAGCCGCGTTCGCCGACCTTGGTGTCGTAGCCGTCGGGAAGTCCGGCGATGTGTTCATGGATCTGCGCGGCGCGGGCGGCGGCGTACAGTTCCTCGTCTGTGGCATCGGGTTTGGCGAAGCGCAGGTTCTCCGCGACCGAGGCGTGGAACAGGTAGGTCTCCTGGGAGACCACGCCGACGGTGGCGGAGAGATCGGCGAAACTCAAGTCCCGCACATCGATTCCGTCGACGGTGATGCTGCCCGAGCTCGCATCGTAGAGCCGGGCGGCCAGATAGCCGAGAGTCGTCTTGCCCGAACCGGTTTCCCCGACAATGGCCAGACTCGTGCCGGCGGGAACGCCGATATCGATGTCGTGCAGCACATTCCGGTCGGCGGGGTCGTAGGCGAAGCCGACCTGGTCGAACCGCACCGCACCGGTCACACCCTTGATGGGCAATGCCACCGGCTGCTCGGGTTCCGCGATATCCGGTCGCAGATCCAGGTATTCGAAGATCCGGGTGAACAGCGCCAGCGAACTCTGCACCTCGACACCGGTCGAGAGCAGCATGACAGCGGGGCGCAGCAAACCGGCCTGCAAGGTTGTGAACGCGACCAGCGTGCCGATGGAGACCAGCGGATGCCCTGCGGCAACGGTCAATCCGGCCGCCCAGTAGACGACGGCGGGCATGGCCGCCATCACAATGGTGATGGTCGACTGCCGCCAGCGACCGGCCATGCTGGAGCGAATCTCCAAGTCCACCAGGCCACGTGATTCGCGCGAGAAGTCATCGACCAGCGCGGGCGAGCGACCCATGGTGCGCCCCAACAGAATCCCGCTCACCGAGAGCGACTCCTCGACAATCGCGGACATACCGGCGAGCTGCTTCTGCCGCTGTCCGGTGATACGGCGGCGCTCGGAACCCACTCGGCGCGAGATCCATACGAAGAACGGCAGCATGAGCAGCGACACCATGGTCAGCCGCCAGTCCAGCGCGATCATGGCGATCACCGCCGCGAGCACCGAGGTGAAGTTGGAGATCAGCGAGGTCGCGGTGGAGGTGACCGTGGACTGCATACCGCCGATGTCATTGGCAATGCGCGACTGCACCTCTCCGGTGCGCGTCGCGGTGAAGAAGGCGAGCGGCATGGACTGCAACCGCGCGTAGACCGCGGTCCGCAGATCATGCATGACCTCCTGCCCGACCGCGGTCGACAGATAGGTCTGCAAGACACCGAATACCGCGGTGAGCGCCGAGACCGCGATCATGCCGATCGCGAGCAGGGTCAGCAGCCCGGTGCGACCGTTCGGCAGCGCGGTATCGATAACTCCGCGCACCATGAACGGTGAGGCCAGCCCCACGATGGAGGACAAGGCGACCAGCGCACCCACGAGGGCGAGCCGGGAACGATAGGGGTGGAACAGCCGGAGTATCCGGCGCAGTTCGGATCGGGCAGCCATAGGCGCCTCCTTCCATGAAGAATCGCTCCCAATAACTGAGCTAGACTCACAATTATTCCATACAACAGTGAGCTATGCTCAGCAATATGGAGAAGGCATCCGACGGCGACCTGCCCGACCTGTATCTACGCACCGCCAAACGCATTCGGCACGCCCAGATGGCAAACCTCGCGCCACTGGGCCTGACCCCCGCCCAGGCCCGCGCGCTGCGCACCCTGGACCGTACGGGCGAGTCACTGCGCATGTCCGATCTCGCCGAACGACTCGGCATCGTGCCGCGCTCGGCCACCACCGTCGTGGATGCCCTCGAGTCCGCCGGACTGCTCACCCGCGCCCCCGACCCGGCCAACCGCCGCGCCATTCTCGTCACCCTCACCGACGCGGGGCGCGCCCTGCTCGCCCGGATGGCCGACGCCCGAGTCCAGGCCGCGCGCGAACTGTTCTCGAACCTCTCCCCCGAACGCCGCGAGACCCTGCGCGAGATCCTCGCCGAACTCGACGCGACACCGCGCCGAGGCTGATCACACACGAAAGGGCCGCGATCTCGAAGGAGATTGCGGCCCTGACGTTCTCCGGCTTACAGGTACTGGCCGGTATTCGACTCGGTGTCGATGGCACGGCTGGCGGAGGCGTTCTTGCCCGTCACCAGGGTGCGGATGTAGACGATGCGCTCACCCTTCTTGCCCGAGATCCGAGCCCAGTCATCGGGATTCGTGGTGTTGGGCAGATCCTCGTTCTCAGCGAACTCGTCCACGATGGAGTCGAAGAGATGCTGAATACGCAGACCCGGATTGCCCGACTCGAGCACCGACTTGATGGCGTACTTCTTGGAGCGGTCCACGATGTTCTGAATCATGGCGCCGGAGTTGAAGTCCTTGAAGTACAGGACCTCCTTGTCACCATTGGCGTAGGTGACCTCCAGGAAGCGGTTGTCCTCGCTCTCGGCGTACATCCGATCCACGACCCGCTCGATCATCGCCTTCACACACTTGGTGCGCTCACCGTTGAATTCGGCGAGATCATCCGCGTGCAGCGGCAGCGTATCGGTCAGGTACTTGGAGAAGATGTCCTGTGCCGCTTCGGCATCCGGGCGCTCGATCTTGATCTTCACGTCCAGGCGGCCGGGCCGCAGGATGGCCGGGTCGATCATGTCCTCGCGGTTGGAGGCACCGATGACAATGACGTTCTCCAGGCCCTCGACGCCGTCGATCTCCGAAAGCAGCTGCGGCACAACGGTTGTCTCGACATCGGACGAAACACCCGAACCTCGGGTGCGGAAGATCGAGTCCATCTCGTCGAAGAACACGATCACCGGAGTGCCCTCAGAGGCCTTCTCACGAGCCCGCTGGAAGATGATCCGAATATGACGCTCGGTCTCACCGACGAACTTGTTGAGCAGCTCCGGACCCTTGATGTTCAGGAAGAACGACTTGGCTTCCTTGGCATCCTCACCGCGCGCCTCGGCGATCTTCTTGGCGAGCGAATTGGCAACGGCCTTGGCGATCAACGTCTTACCGCAACCGGGGGGACCGTAGAGCAGCACACCCTTGGGCGGCCGCAGCGCGTACTCGCGGAACAGATCCTTGTGCAGGAAGGGCAGTTCCACCGCATCGCGGATCTGCTCGATCTGACGTGAGAGGCCACCGATGTCGTGGTAATCGACGTCGGGGACTTCCTCCAGCACGAGGTCCTCGACCTCCGCCTTGGGAATCCGTTCGAAGGCGAAGCCGGCCTTGGTATCGACCAGCAGCGAATCACCCGGGCGCAGTTTGCGAATGGGTCGATCCGGATCCTCCATATCGTCCACATCGACGAGCGCGGAGAGCGGGCCGGAGAGCCACACCACTCGCTCCTCGTCGGCATGGCCGACCACCAGAGCTCGACGGCCGTCGTCGAGAATTTCGCGCAGCGTGCCGATTTCGCCGATTTGATCGAATCGACCAGCCTCGACCACGGTCAATGCCTCATTGAGACGTATGGTCTGACCGTAGATGAGAGTGGCGGTGTCGATATTCGGCGAGCACGTCAGGCGCATCTTGCGTCCTGAGGTGAACACGTCGACCGTCTGATCCTCATATACGCCAAGCAGGACGCCGTAGCCGCTCGGTGGCTGACCGAGCCGATCCACTTCCTCGCGTAGCGCGACAAGCTGCTGGCGCGCTTCCTTGAGAGTGTCCATGAGTTTGGTGTTGCGAATCGTCAGCGAATCTACGCGCGCTTCCAATTCCCGTGAGCGATCCGGCGAGTCGGCGAGTTGCCTCCGGAGTGCAGCCGCCTCGGCTCGTACCGCCTCGAGTTCCCTCCAGGCCGCCGAATCCGAATTTTCGATGGGGCTCATAATGCTGCTCCTCCCAGTCCCGGTCTATCAACGCTACCGGGCGATACCCGTTCTCGCTTTCCGACATGGTTTCGTCGTGATCACATCTAGGCTGCGGCCGGCGGATCGGACGAACATGTTAGCCTGCCCTAACATATTTCCGGCGAGTTAATCGCCGGCCGATCCGAAAGGGTGCCGTTGATGCTCCTTCCCACCAGTCGAACTTCTGGTATGCGCAACGCCACGCGGACGCTTCGTGTTTCCGTGGCTACCGTTGCGGCGGCCTTGGCCGTTACCGCCACTCTGGCTGGCTGCGGCTCGGATGACAAGAACTCGACCGAGACGACGGCCTCCACTTCGGCCGGTGTGACCGCCGCGGCCGTCGCGCCCGCACCGACCGCCGAGCAGCTCCAGGGCGTATTGACCGCGTTCGCCGATCCGGCCAAACCTGCTGCGGACAAGGCGCAATTGGTGATCGATGGGGAGAAGCGGATCGCGCTCATCGAGACCATGAACCAGGGGCTCGCGCATTACTCGGTGTCGTTCACCGTGGGTGAGATCAAGACCGATGGCGACAAGGCCGAGGCCAAGGTTGCGGTGGTCTCCCCGCACGGCACCATGCCTGATGTGCCGATGTCGTTCCAGTACGTCGACGGCACCTGGAAGCTCGCCGACTCCGGCGCGTGCACGATCCTCGGTATGGCGCGCGCCGCCTGCCAGCCGTAATACCCACTCCGATCGCACGAAAGGCTTTTCCGCTCATGCTCGCTCGCTCCGCCCGCATCTCCCTGGCCGCGCTCGGCGCGACCATCGCCCTCACCTCGGGCACCGGACTCGCCTACGCCGACGCGCCCGCGCCGTCGCCGGAGGAGTTGCAGTCCACCCTCGACCGGTTCGTCGATCCCACCGTCCCGACCGGCGACAAGCAGCAACTCATGGTCAGCGGTGACCGCCGCGCGAGCAATATCAACACCATGACCTCGAAGCTCGGCAATTACGGCAAGGTCGGCTTCGCCGTCTCGAATATCCAGGTCGACGGCGACAATGCCAATGCCTCGGTCGCCATCGTCTCCCCGCACGGCACCATGCCGGGCGTGCCGATGTCGTGGCAGCACACCGCCGGGGGCTGGCAGCTCTCGGAGAACACCGGCTGCACCATCCTGTCGATGGGCCGCGCGCCCTGCTGATCGGCTGATCGGCAACGACTGAAAACGCGAATGTGCCCCCTTTCCAATGGAAAAGGGGGCACATTGCGTTGAACAGGCTGCGAGGCAGGGCAATTCAGCGGGTCGCAGGAACGGCCGCACGCGGTTCAGCGGGACGGGCCGGACCTCGCTTCCGATGGCAGAGTGAGCAATTCGGCACGCCGTGCAAGTTTCAGCCCTCGGAAGCGAAGTTCGCGTCCTAGCCCTTACCGGCGCGGCGCTGCGGCTTGGGGGCGACGACACCGTTGGCGAGGCGGCGGGCACTCACCAGGAAGGCGGTGTGGCCCTGCATGCGATGCTCGGGGCGCACGGCCAGGCCGACCACATGCCAGCCGCGGACCATGGATTCCCAGGCGCGCGGTTCGGTCCAGCACTCCATGCGGCGCAGGTGCTCGACGACCTCGGACATCTGGGTGGTGGTGGCGACGTAGACCATGAGCACGCCGCCGGGGACGAGCGCCTTGGAGACCGCTTCCAGGGTGTCCCACGGCTTGAGCATGTCCAGGATGACCCGGTCGACCTGTTCGCCGTCGTATTCCGCGAGATCGCCGAGGGTCAGTTCCCAGTTGTCGGGGCGCTCGCCGAAGAACCGCTCCACATTTCGCACCGCGTGCTCGGCGTGATCCTCGCGGATCTCCCAGGAGAAGACCTTGCCCTCCGGGCCGACCGCGCGCAGCAGCGAGCAGGTGAGCGCGCCCGAACCCGCACCGGCCTCGAGGACCTTGGCACCGGGGAAGATGTCACCCTCGTGCACGATCTGCGCGGCATCCTTGGGGTAGATGACCGCCGCACCGCGCGGCATGGAGAGCACGTAATCGGTCAGCAGCGGCCGCAGCGCCAGATAGGCGGTGTTCTTGGCGGAGGTCACCACGCTGCCCTCGTCCGCACCGATCAGATCGTCGTGTGCGATCTCGCCCGCGTGGGTGTGGAAGCTGCCACCCTCCGCGAGGATCACGGTGAACTTGCGCCCCTTGGCGTCGGTCAGCTGTACCCGGTCGCCGATCTGGAATGGCCCGGTCGGTCTGGCCGTCATGAATCTCCGTTCTGGTTCGACTCCGGCGCGCGCCGAAAGTCGCTGCGATATTGCTGCGTGGATCAGGTTCGCACCTTGTCGGTGCCTGCGTTTAGCCTGCCAGGTATGTCGGTACCCGCGATCACTACCCCGGACTCCGCGGGCGCTACGCCGCGTAGGCTCGCACTCTCGCCTTCGCGCGCAATGGATTTCAAACAGTGCCCGCTGAAGTATCGACTACGCGCCATCGACCGGATTCCGGAGGCTCCCTCGCGCGTGGCGGTGCGCGGGACACTGGTGCACGCCGTGCTGGAGGCGCTCTTCGGCCTGCCCGCGTTCGAACGCGATCTCGCGCACGCGGGTGATCTGATCGCTCCCGCGTGGACGCGTCTGCTGGAGTCCCGGCCCGAAGCTGTCGACCTGATTGCCGAAGATGAACTCGCAGGCTTCCTGGCCGAGGCGTACAACCTCGTCGAGGTGTACTTCCGCCTCGAGGACCCCACCGCCTTCGAACCCCAATCCCTCGAGGCATTCGTGGAGACCGAACTCCCCGACGGCACTCCCCTGCGCGGTTTCGTAGACCGCATAGACACCTCATCCGACGGATCACTGCACGTAATCGACTACAAAACCGGCCGCTCCCCCAGCCCCGAACGCGAAACCCGAGCCCTCTTCCAACTCAAGTTCTACGCCCTGGTCCTCATGCGCACCCTGGGCGCGGCCCCCGCCGAACTCCGCCTCATGTACCTCGCCGACGAACAGGTCCTGAGCTACGAGCCCGATGCCGAAGAGTTGCTACGCTTCGAACGCATAGTCTCCGCCCTCTGGCTGGCCATCGAATCCGCCGCCAAGACAGGCGATTTCCCACCCAGCAAATCCTGGCTCTGCCAATACTGCGAATTCAAACCCCTCTGCCCCGAATTCGGCGGCACCCCACCCCCCTACCCCGCCACCGCCGAAGACACCATCACCCTCGCCACCGAGACAGCCGACTGACCTGCACATCGATCAAACGCACGGGCGCCCGCTGCAAAGTCGCAGCGGGCGCACGTGTTTCGCGTATTCGAGGGTCAGAAAGCGCGGCAGGAGCGGATGTCGGTGGCGAGGATGGCTTTTGCGCCGAGGTCGGCGAGTTTGTCCATGAGCTCGTTGCCGTTCTTGCGCGGGACCAGGGCTCGCACGGCGACCCATTCCGGATCGGTGAGAGGGGAGACCGTGGGGGATTCCAGGCCGGGGGTGATCTCGACTGCGGCTTCGAGGAGGGACCTGGGGCAGTCGTAGTCGAGCATCAGGTAATGCTGGGCGAAGACGACGCCCTGGATGCGGGCGACCAGCTGGTTGCGGGCCTTGTTCTTCCGGTCGGCACCCTTGGCCTCGATGAGGACGCCCTCGGAGTCGACGAGGGATTCACCGAAGGCCACCAGGTTGTGCTGGCGCAGGGTGCGGCCGGAGCCGACCACATCGGCGATGGCGTCGGCGACACCGAGCTGGATGGAGATCTCGACCGCGCCGTCGAGGCGGATGACCTCGGCTTCGATACCGCGCGCCTTGAGGTCGGTGAGGACCAGGTTCGGGTACGAGGTGGCGATGCGCTTGTCGTAGAGGTCCTCGACCTTCCATTCGCGGCCGGCGGGAGCGGCGTAGCGGAAGGTGGAGCCACCGAAGCCGAGGGCCAGGCGTTCCTGTACGGGCGCACCGGAATCCAGTGCGAGGTCGCGGCCGGTGATGCCGAGGTCGAGCTCACCGGAGCCGACATAGATGGCAATGTCCTTGGGGCGCAGGAAGAAGAACTCGACCTGGTTGACCGGATCCAGCACGGTCAGGTCGCGGGAATCCTTGCGGCCGCGGTATCCGGCCTCGCCGAGGATGGCAACGGCCATCTCCGACAGCGAGCCCTTATTTGGGACGGCGACGCGAAGCATAAATGTTCCTTTCGGGACGGGTGGGGGGACGTGAGGACAGTGGACGCGGGGTCATCGGCCGCACGGGCTGTGCGGTGAAACGGCGCATCACAGATGTCGGTACACGTCTTCGAGCCGCAGACCGCGGCCCACCATCAGCACCTGAACCCAATAGAGCAGCTGGGAGATCTCCTCCGACAGCGACTCGTCACTTTCATGCTCGGCGGCCAGCCATACTTCGCCGGCCTCCTCCAACACCTTCTTGCCCTGTGCATGTACACCGGCGTCCAAGGCGGCGACGGTTCCTGACCCTTCGGGTCGGTTGACAGCACGATCCTGTAGCTCGGCGAACAGGGCTTCGAAAGACTTCACGGTGAGCCATTCTCGCAGACCGCAGCGCACACGCTGCAAAGCGCCCGGTCCGGGCGGTGCGCCCGCGCGATCACACGCGGGCGCGATCCCCGCCTAAGGGCTCGAATCCCAGGTCAGGCCATGGCAAATCGCAGCAGGGCCTGCATATCGCCCTGCTTCACTTTGCCTTTGCGATCGAGGACCTCGAGCTGCCAGGCCGGGCCACTACGGAAGGCGCGGGCGATGGCATTGGCATTGTCGGCACCGAGCAGCGACGGCCAGATGTCGGCCACCTGCTGGGTGTTGCCGCCCGTCGCGTCGTAGATCTTGAACGAGACATTGTTGGCCTTCTCGAAGCTGCTGCCCTTCTTGAAGGCGGCCGCGACGAAGATGATCCCGTCGATGGCGGGCGGGACATTGGCGAAGGTGACGTGCACGGTCTCGTCGTCGCCGGAGGCCGCGCCGGTCTGCTCATCGCCGGTGTGCTGCACCGAGCCATTGCCGAAGGGGTCCAGGGAGTCCAGCCCGGCGAAGCGCACGGGTTCGCTGCCCTGCATGAGTACTGCGATCAGATCCAGGTCGACGCCCTTCTTGCGCCGAGCGATACCGAGAATTCCACCACTGCTGCCGGCCGACGGATCCCAGCTCACCCCGACACTCATCTTGGTGATGCCGCCGAGATCCGCTGCGCCGTCTTCTTTCTTGAGCGTAATCACGATTGTTACGTTACCGACAAATCGAACAGCAGTGGTGGGCTCGTTGGATCATCCCGCCAGCAGGTTCTCCAATTCGGCTGCGGCCGTTCGCAGTTGCCCGGCGAAGTCGTGCATCTGCTGCGCAACGGATTTGGGGGTGGCCAGGTAGAGGTTCCAGCGATCCGGCAGCAGCACATACGCGATGCCGATACAGGTGGGGCTGGTGGAGCCGAACCCGAAGTACTGGATATTCACCGACGGGGCGGAGCTGGTGCTCAGGTAGTCGTCGCGGGCGATCTTCCAGCCGGGGCTGTCGTAGAACGCCATCGGCGCTGTGGCACCGAGCTTGTCGCCGCGACGGCCCTGGATCATCTGCAGTTCCCACAGATGCTGTTCGGGCGCCTCACCGCGCTGGCACTCCTGGGCGCGCTGCACATGCGCGGTGGCGGCGGTGCGTACGGCCGCACGTTTGTGGTCGTCGTTCGCGGCCGGATTCTCCATGGCGGCAATGAATTCCAGGATCTCCGGGGTCACCACCCGCATGGCCTCGGTGCGGCCATTACGGAATTGCCTGGTCGCGATGGATTCGTAGGTGGCTCCGGTGATCCCCTTGGTGCGCCGGTGCGCGAGCTGATAGCTCAACTGCGCGAACGCATCCGGCGAGATGCCCAGGGTCTTGATATGCGCGGTGCCGAAGTCGAAGGACACCGTACTGGTGGCATTGTCCAGCTCGTACTGGGCGAAAGCCGCTGCCGCCGCGGCGGTTTCGGACTTCTGCGCGTCATCGAAGACGAATTCGACGGCCTCGGTGGCGGGCAATCCCTGCGGCTGCGCCCCCGACTGCTCGGCATGCGCGGCGACCGGGCTCTCCAACAGCGTATCGACGAAGGACAGGATGGTGGTGCCGTCCAGCCCGCAATGCTCGATATTGATGCCCGCCTGCCCGTCGGCGAAGACGATGAACGACACCGCCTTGTCGAACCAGCGATTCCCGCTGTCCCCGTGCAGGAGTTGATCACAGGCGTGCAGGGTGTCGCGCGGGGTGAAGTCCTCCAGGCAGACGCAGAACAGCGCGGTCTCGATGCTGTCGAAGGCGGCGGCATTGGTCGGGCGCAACTGCGTGTACAGCGGAGCCCAGTCCTTGCGCGCCAAGGTGGTCAGATGTCCGGCCGAGGCATTGACGGGCGCACGCCGCGCTCCGGCCTTCATGACCGATGCCAGCCCGGCGGCCAAGTCCTCGGGCGTGTACGGGACACCGTTCGGCCCGATCACATCCATGCGGAACATGTTGCCGCGGTACAGGACAGCGATATGCCGAGCCTGCGAGGGTCCCGGCCATTCGTCGGTGTACGGCACCCGCACGGTGTCCTGCGGAGCGCCGGGAATACGCGTCTCGGAGAACAGGAACTTGTTCTGCGCCATATTGAGTCGCTGCCCGCGCTGGGTGGCCGGCGGAATCTCCTCGGCGTCCAGCAGCAGCTTGTAGTTCACCGCGGCGCTCACCAGCGCCGCCGCCCGCTCCGCCTGCCCGGCGGCGGTGGAGGCCGCCAGCACCGTGTCATCGCGGAACAGGAAGAAGAAGTTGGCGTTCAACGCGATTCGGTCCCGTCGGCCGAGGTAGCGCGAGGGCCAGAATTCGTCCAGCCAGCTGCCGACACCCGGTTCCGCGTCGAACCGCTGCAAATCCGCGTGCAGGGTGCGGGCCGGGCTGTCGGGGCGCAGCAGATCCGCGACGGTGGCCGCGGTGGCGGCGTATTCGTCACCGGTGAGCAGCGGCGCGCACCAGTGCAGGAAGCGAGTGCAACTCTCCTCCAGGGCCGGGAGCGGCACCCGCGGCAGCTGGTCGTCGTGGGCGAAGGTCCGTTCGCTCAATGCAGGTCCTCGTGGTCGATGGATAGGTTCGGGGACGGGCGGGACAGGTAGAGCTGGGCGTACAGCCAGCCTTCGGATTCGAAGCCTTGCGTGTCGATACCGTTGGCGGCCAGTGCATTACACACCTGCGCCTGCTCCTCCGGCGAGGCGAAGCGGCGCTGCCGGAAAGCGCCGGGCGCGCGTTCGGTGCGATAACCGAGTGCGGCCAGGTGCGCGGCAATGGGTTCGAACGAGAACATACGCAGCACGAAATGCGCCATCCAGGGCAGCTTTCCACCGTGCGCGCGGGCCACCCGCAGCAGGGTGCGCTCGGTGACATAGCCGACGCAGCCGGTGGAGATGACCAGGTCCGCGGTGGCGAGGGTGCGGCGTTGCGCCTCGGTGGGGTCGGCGGATTCGAGGTCGGCGTGCACGGTGGCGTGCAGCAGGCCCGCGGTGCGCGCGTAATCCAGGGCGGGACTGGAGGCGTCCATACCGATGAACCGGACGCCGGGCAGGGTGTCCTCGGCGGTGAGCCGGGCCCGGTCGCGGGCCACCAGATCGGGCACATCGGGTTCGGCGTAACTCTCGAACAGGTCGGACATGGTGGTGTCCAGGCGCAACAGCGTCGCGTTCACGCCGTAGGAGCAGCCGATATCGAGCACGGTCGGCCCGGCGATACCGGTGGCGGCGCGATACTCGGCGAGCAACTCTTCGAAGTGCGGTTTGGCCAGTTCCGGTATCCGATAATCCAATTCGGACATGCGGGCGTAGTAGGCACGCGGATCGGGTCTGTCATAGATATCGTCGAAAGACGCTTTCCCGGTGCTGTGCAGCACGGTGCTACGGAACGAGGCTGGCACGTGCAGGTCCTCTTCTCAGTCGAGCAGACGGTCGCCGCGGACAGCATCGGCCGCGAGGTGATCGGGCAGTACCCGCCCGAATAATTGCCGGGTGCGTTCGGCGGTGCCGATGACGCCCGGGGTGTCGCTGTAGGCGAAGATCGCCGAATGCCGCTGCACGGTGCCGCCGACGGGCGCGACGCGGTGCAGGGAGAAGCGACCCTGGAACAGTTGCAGGTCACCGGGGCGTAGTTCGAGCCGCCGGATGAGATGTTCGCCGTGGCCGGTGAGTACCGCGCGCACATTGTCGAGGTGCTCGGCGGTGCGGGAGCGAATATTGGGGCAGTATTCGAAGACGCCGCCGGCCTCGGGCTCCTGGGTGAGCATGCTGACGGTGAACTCATTGGTATCGAAGTGCCACGGATGCGACATGCCGGGGGCCACCACATTGAGGCACAGCCCGGCGAGTGGATCGGTGTATTCGTGCAGGCCGTCCAGGCCGAAGCAGTCGGCGATGAAGCGCTGGAATCGGGTATCGGTGTAGAGCCGGTGGATGAGTGCCTCGCGGGGGATCAAATCCCTTGCGACGAAGGCGTTTCCGCGGCGCAGCACAATGCGGCCGGGATGGTCCGGCGGCAGGTCGGAGTCCAGCGGAATGTTGTACGCGTTGACGTTCTCGACCGTGTAGTAGGCGTGCGGTGCGAGTGCCCCGCCCTCGCCGCGCACGGTCTCGGCCCGCTCGGGCCGGATGAAGCCGCGTAGCACCGTGCAGCCGTCGGCGGCCAGTTCGGCGCGCGCGGATGCCACCGCGGCTTGCCAGCCCGCACCATCGGGCCGGTCGAGCGGATAGCGGGCGGTGTCCACACCGGGGACAGCCGTCTCCGCCGGAGCGGTCCGCACCACCCCGGGACCGTCCGTATCGCACACGTCTGCCCCACCCCCTGTCGCAACCATGCCGATCATTCTGGTCGGCAAACTGTCCGACACGCCCGAGATACGCAGGGATTGTGGATATTCACTATTCCTGTGCACCAATAGATTTCATGCGCCACGCCGGATTCCCGGCGGGCTGCGGGCTGCGTCGCGTCGCACCGCCCGAGACGATCCGAAACACCGACTGGCCGAATGCTCGGCGATAGCTCAGGATATCGGGTATGTCCTTTGTCAATGGTTCGGTGTCGTATTGGTTCCGTGAGCTCGCCCCCGTCGACCCCGGAGCGCCACTCCCCGGGCACACCCAGGCGGACGTGTGCATTATCGGAGCTGGATACACCGGACTGTGGACGGCGTACTACCTCAAGAAGGCGCAACCGGACCTGCGAATCGTCATCCTGGAGAAGGAGTTCGCGGGATATGGGGCGTCGGGACGCAATGGCGGCTGGGTTGTCGGAGAAATAGCGGGATCCGCCGAGGTGTACGCCCGCACCCATGGCCGCGAGGCCGCGGTGCGACTCCAGCGCACCATGTTCGACACGGTCGAGGAGATCGTGAACGTCACCGCGGCCGAGGGAATCGACGCCGATGTGGTCAAGAACGGGCAACTCACTGTGGCGCGCAACAGCGCCCAGCAGACACGACTCGGCGACACCCTGGCGCACGCGCGCGAATGGGGTTGGGGCGAAGACGATCTCATGACCGTCGGGACCGACGAGCGAATCCACATCGCCGGTGCCACCGGCGCGCTCTGGACACCGCACTGCGCACGCGTGCAGCCCGCGAAACTCGCACGCGGACTTGCCGATACGGTGCGCGCACTCGGAGTGCGAATCTACGAGAACACCACCGTGGAATCGGTACGCCCGCGCACCGAATCCAGCTCAGCCGCGGCGATCACCGCGCAGGGTACCGTCACCGCCGACTACGTGATCCGCGCGACCGAGGGCTTCACCGCCACCTTCGGATCCACCCATCGCGACTGGCTGCCCATGAACAGCTCCATGATCGTCACCGATCCGCTGCCCGAATCGGTCTGGGAGCAGATCGGCTGGCAGCAATCCGAACTGCTCGGCGATATGGCGCACTACTACATGTACGCGCAACGCACCGCGGACGGTCGCATCGCCTTCGGCGGGCGCGGCAAGCCGTACCGCTACGGCAGCCGCATCGACGACGGCGGGCACACCCAGCAGTGGACCGTCGACGTGCTGCGCGCCATGCTCGCCGACTTCTTCCCCGCTGCCGCGGAGGTCCCACTCGCGCACGCCTGGTCCGGAGTACTCGCGGTCCCCCGCGACTGGTGCTCCAGCGTGGCCCTGGACCACACCACCGGTCTCGGCTTCGCGGGCGGTTACACCGGGCACGGCGTAGCCACCACCAACCTGGCCGGTCGCACCCTGCGTGACCTGCTACTTCGCCGGGACACCGAACTCACCTCGCTGCCGTGGGTGAATTGGCGAGTGCGCCGCTGGGAGCCGGAGCCGCTGCGCTGGATCGGCGTCCAGCTCATGTACAGCCTCTACCGCGCCGCCGACCACCGCGAAACCCGCTTGGGCCACACGTCGCGAATCGCCAAGATGGCCAACGTGATCTCAGGTCGCTGACACTCCTCCCTGCCCGTAGTAAAGGCACTACGGGCAGGGCCGTACATCCCGGACTGTTGCGGGCGTTGGATTCGCCACGCCGCCTCACATGCTTTGATGCGCATATTTCCATTGACATAATCCACAATCGACGACACATAGCGGCGGCACATCTGCGAGCACGATTCAGCTTGCACACCAACGGATTTCGCGCTGTTTGACAGTCCCCTCAAACCGGGTACACCGGTATTGAGAGGACTGCGTCATGGACACCAACCGATCCTGGGACACCATCACCTCCGCCCTGAACCGGGTTTCCGGGCCGGGCAGGCGCGGCGCGGACTGGACCACCTACCTGTGCCCGGTCCACGAATCCGATGGTCGCCACCACCATCCGTCGCTCGGTGTGGTCTACAACCGCTCGCGCGGACGGACCGTGGTGCGGTGCTTCGCGGGTTGTTCGGATGAGGAGGTACTCGAGCGTCTCGGTCTGCGGGTGCGCGATCTTTTCGACAATCCGCAGGCCCAGCACTCGGCCCGCCGCCAATCCCCTACTGCGGAACCGGCATTGGCCGATCAGGCACTACAGGCCGCGGGCCTGCCCCTGGAGGTGCACCGCCGTGATCTCGGCCCGCGCCTGCCCGGCCCGCGGCGCAGGACGACCTACCTCTACCGCTGGCCGAACGGTCATCCGGCAGGCTGCGTCATTCGCGTCGATACCGCCCACTGCTATGGGCACGCGAAATCCTTCACCCAATTGCGGCGCACCGAGAAGGGCTGGGAGCCAGGTGGTTTCGCACACCTACCCTTCCACCTCCCCGAGGTCCTGGAAGCGGTCCGTACCGGCCGGGACATCTTCATCTGCGAAGGCGAAGCCGATGTAGCGACCGCCACGCACGCCGGCCTGACCGCCACCTGCAATGCCGGTGGCGCACAAGGCTGGTACCCCGAGCACGCCGAATGGCTGACCGGCGCCCACCGAGTCTGGATCATCGCCGACCGCGACGCCCCCGGCTACCGCCACGCCGCCAAGGTAGCCCAATCCCTCACCACCCTCGTCGACGAACTCCACATAGTCCAAGCCCGCGACGGCAAAGACCTCACCGACCACTGCAACGCCGGCCACCACATCCCCGACCTGGACCCGGTCCCCCTCCTGAACGCCCACTTCCGCGATCCCGGAACAACACCCCACATCCCGGAATGACCCCACCACCGCCCCAATCCCCCACCCGCGCAACCGATCACCGAGACCTGACGGCGGCATCCCCCGAGTAGCGACCGCCACCAGGTCCCACTCACGGGAGCACCAAGATCACCAGGCACTGGCCGGGGTGGTTACTCGCCCGATGCCACGGTCAGTGCCTGGTGATCGACTGACCAGCCGGGGTGGAGGGCAATCCGCATGGCCACCAAGGTCATCAGGAACTGGTGGTCACGTTTCGTGGGCACGGGCCGCCACCATTTCCTGGTGATCAACCGCTCAGGTCGGCGAATCCAGTTGGGCTATCAGGGCTTTGGGGGCGACCATGCGATACGCGTCTTCGACTATTTCGGTGATTTCGGCCCAGTCGACGGGGACATCCAGGTACACGCCGAGCCAGCCGCGGTGGCCCACATATGGCGGGCGGAAGAAGCGGTCCGGTTCCGCGGCGACCAACTCCTCCTGCACGCCGGGCGGGGCGGCGCACCAGAAGCCGAGGCGGTCGTCATGGTGGTGGTCCGCGAACATGACGAAGGTCTTCTTACCGCGCACGAACCAAGTCGGCTCGCCGTGGCTGAGGCGTTCGGTTACTTCGGGTAGGGCGGTGCAGAGGGTACGCAGGGATTCGACGGGTTCACCCATGATCGAAGGCTAACCGGTTCCGTCGGGCGTCAGCTTGTACGAATGGGAAGCGTGCCCAACCACGGCCCGATGTCGCACAGGCAACCGAGAATATCTGCGCGGCAAGCAAGCGGCCGGATCCTGCACAAGAATTGGGACCGGGGTGGCACCCTCGATGAGCCCGGACCAACCCGGTCGAACACACTGGCCGGGCAGGTGCGCCGACAGCGAAGGGTATCGCCGGCGCGGTGGGGGTGGCGGGTGAAGTGGACTGTCGCTATCAGCGTGGCGATGGCGTGGCGGGATCCGGCAGCGCGCGTTGATAGCGCTCGATCAGAGTGCGCAGGGCCGCGGCCAATTCCGGTGAATCGACGATCTCGAAGTCGGCGTCGAGCATGCCCAGGTAGAGGGCGAGTTGTTGCGGATTGTCCGATCCGGGTTCGAAGGCGCAGTGGTCGTCGCCGAGGGTTTCGATGTCGACCTGGATCGGGAGTCGTTGCCGCACATACGATGCCGGGGCGTGCACGATCACGCGGGCACGGAATCGCCAGACCGCCTCTCCCACAGCGCGTTCCTCGCGGGCGGCGAGATCGGTGTCGGCCGGCACGGGGCGCGGGGTGAAGCGCGAGCCGCTGGGTGTGTGCGGGCGGATGCGGTCGACTCGGAAGGTGCGCCAATCGTTCCGGTCCAGATCCCCTTCCGCATCGATATCCCGCAGGCCGAGCTGGAGTACCTGCACGATCGTCTCGCGCATGCCCGCTGGGCGGCCTCGCTCCCCGGTGTGGGCTGGGAGCGCGGTATCCCGGTGGCCGATCTGAAGGAGCTCGCCGACTATTGGCGTACCGAATTCGATTGGCGCGCACAGGAAGCCGCGCTCAATGCCTTCCCACAGTTCACCACGGAGATCGACGGTCAGCAGATGCATTTCCTGCATGTGCGCTCGAGTCGGCCCGATGCCATCCCGCTGCTGATCACCCATGGTTTCCCGAGTTCGGTCGCGGAGTTCATGCACCTCATCGCGCCGCTCACCGAACCGGAGCAGGGTCCCGCCTTCCATGTGGTCGCGCCATCGCTTCCGGGTTACGCCTTCTCCACTCCCTGTCCGCTACCGGCTGGTCCATGGGCCGGACCTCGCGCGCCTGGATCGAATTGATGAACCGCCTCGGTTACCCGCGATACGGCGTGCACGGCGGCGATATCGGTGCCGGTGTATCCGGTTTGGTCGCCGGGCTCGATCCCGAACATGTGCTCGGCGTCCATGTGGTCACCGATCCGATGACCGCCGCCAATGTGGCGACCTTCCTGCCCGGAATGGCCGACGGTCTCGATGCCGATGATCCGATCGACAAGCTGGTCCTGGAGCGCATGGACGCCTTCCGTCGCGAGGGTTCGGGCTATCTGGCCATCCAGAATTCGCGCCCGCAGACCATCGGCTACGGCCTGACGGATTCGCCGCTGCTGCAATTGGCTTGGATCGCAGAGAAGTTCGAGCAATGGACAGATCTGCCGATCGACCGCGATCAACTACTGACGACGGTCAGCCTGTACTGGTTCGCCGGTTCGGGAGCAACCGCCGCGCACACTCTCTACGAGCAGTCGCACTCCATGGAATGGGGTGCCGATCCGATCGCACCGCAGGGCTTCGCCATCTTCGGCGCGGATGAGACGGTCCGCCGGGTTGTCCCCGCCCCGGCCGACGCGCACTGGACCGAATTCGAACGCGGCCTGCACTTCCCCGCCATGGAATCCCCCGCCGACCTGGCCCGAGATCTGCAATCGTGCTTCGACCCGCTGCGGTGACACGCCACCGGGCGCGCGGCGGTCGCACCCCGCCACGCGCCCGGATCTGCATTACGCTGATTCTCATCGCGCCCCGGCAATGCCGCCGCGGCCTTTTCGCACTCCCCGCCCCACCACTCGGATGGACGTCTCGGAGGTTTGCCGATAATGAACCAGCTCGCCGATCCGCCGCCGGTGCTCTCCGAGCATCCCATGCTCCGCCCGCTGGCTCCCGTACCCTCCTCGGGCCACATCTTCGACTTCCCCGGCCGGGTCGGCACCGTCGATATGGATGAGAATCAGGGCCTGCGCGTAGACGGCATAGCCCGCCATATCCAAGAGGCGGGCGTAGACCATCTGGTCCATTGCGGTGCCCTGGAATCCCACCCGCACTGGATAGTCCGCCGCACCGTAATCGATGTCATCCGCCCCATCACCTGGCCCGCGAAACTCCGCACGCGCCGCTGGTGTTCGGGCATCTCCCCCCGCTGGTGCACCATGCGCGTGCGCATCGACTCCGAATCCGGCGGTCTCATAGAGACCGAAGGCTTCTGGATCCACATGAACAAGCAGACAATGAGCCCGTCGCGAGTCGACGACAAATTCTTCGAATTGATGTGCACCACAACCACGGAACAACGCCTCCGCTGGCAGCAGTGGCTCACCGACCCTCTCCCGCCGGTCCCGCCCACCCGTTTCCCCTTGCGCCGCACCGATATCGACCACTTCCAGCACGTCACCAATACGGCCTACTGGCACGCCGTACACGAGTTCACCACCGACGCAACAGATCTCACCGCCACCGCGCACCGCTTCATCCTCGAATACAACAAACCCATCCGCCACGGCGAACCCCTGGACATCCACCCGTACCGCACCCCCGAAGCCCAAAGCCTCTGGTTCACCGTCGACGGCGACCTCCGCGCCGTAGCCCAACTCCGTTCCCTCCCTTGATCCTTTCGCAACAACCTGCCGAGCGGAGGTGACGTCGACTCCACGCAGAGTCGACGTCAGATCCGTCGCACTCGATGACTAGGCTCCGAATTCGCTCCAGCCTGCGAATAGATCGATAGACGCCTGCAACGCCCGCACCCCACTCGTTGCCGGCCCGATGGATCGACGCAAATTGACATTCATCATCGCCAGCATCTTGAGAGCATCTGCCACATTTCCAACCGCCTGCTGAACTTCCAGAAGATCATCCGGTATTTCGAAACCACTGAACAGTTGCGCCTGAATCAAGCGCCCCTCCTCAGAGTCCATCGATGCAATCTCCTCAACCATAAGCCGCAACTGAGCATCTATTTTGGAGAACTCCTCCTGGAGCTTACCTGACGAATTGGAGAATTCGTGCGCAGGTTCCTCGATCGATTCCGCCAATTCGAGCAAGGCGACACGCTGTCGCTGCACCGACAACGCTTTGAAATCCGCGCCCAATACCGTTGAAATCAACGTTCCCAAGGCCGTGAAGTCCTGTGTAACCACCGGAAATTGGGCGGTCAGGGCGTCGATCTTCTCCAAGAGCTCGAGGACATCCACGCCCGAATCGGCAAAACGAGATTCAGCAGCGCCACGGCGATCAGATTCACTGTACTGCTCAATAGTCGTCTTCTCGCGCCGGGCCAGCGTCTCCTCAGACCGTTCCAACGCTTGATTCAGGTCGGCGACCATGCGCTTCATCTCGGAATTCCATTCCCTGGATTCAAATCCCTCCATGAACGCGTTCTCGATCAGCCTACAATTCAGCGACATCGCCTTCTTCGAAACTTCTGAAGCATTTTCATCCGCCAATTTGCCCATTCCAGAAAGAACAACAGGGGCAATCAATTCAGAAACACCCAACTGCCTCGCGTTGCTATGGAATGCGAGGAATTCATCCAAGCAATTCTGACTGTGGAAGTATCTTGCCGTGAGTATCGGAATGAAGAACATTGCCCTCTCAATGCTCTCCGACACCTTCCCGCGCCAGTCATCTCCCCATCCAATATCGTCACGATCGACGAAAATATCTAGCTTGCGGCCGGTTTCAGCTTCAAACCGCCCCGATAGATCACTCTTCAATCTGTCGACAACACCGTTGAATGCAGAATTGTCATCCCGCCTATAGCTGATAAAACACCGCACCGGCGGCAACTCGAACTCTATTCCCATGCAGAAACTCTAGAGCGCGTACATGACGCCAGCGGCTACCGATCAACAATTTAGGCGATACCGGGTATTAAACCGACTGCCCCCATGGCGATATCCGGCAGATCCGTATCCCGGTCCGTCGGCAACCATCAACACCCCATCTGGCGATCGACGCGCCGCCGTCCGGAACATATGGTGTGCTCATGAGGATTCGACCGTGGCGGCGGGTGTATCTGGCGGCCGAATACGCAGCGCTGTTCTTCGGTGGGGCGACTGCCTACAACGCGGTATTGCGCGGAAAGCCGCCCATCCCAGCGCTTCTCGCGCTGGCGGCGGGGGTCACGGTGTATCTGCGTCGGTCCGCCGATTTCGATCGGGCGGCGCTGTGGCGCGCGGAAGCTTTGCGCGGCCAGTCCCGGTCGATGGCGGCGCTGGCGGGGGCGAGTGCGCTCGCCCTCACGGCGGGCGTCGCTGTCCGGCATCGCGAGGATCTGTTCGATCTGCCGCGCCGCAATCCGGGCATCTGGCTCGCCGTGCTGGTGCTGTACCCGGCGCTGAGCGTCTACCCGCAGGAGTTGATCTTCCGATCGTTCCTATTCCACCGTTACGCACCGGTTTTCGGTGCGGGTCCGGGCCTGGTGGCCGCCAGTGCGGCGGCTTTCGGCTATGTGCACATCGTGTTCGGCAGCTGGTTCTCGGTCGCCGCCAGCGGTGTCGGCGGCTGGATTTTCGCCACCCGCTACCTTCGAACCCAGTCCTTGTTCACCGCGTCGGTGGAGCATTCGGTGTACGGAATCCTCATTTTCACCGTCGGACTGGGCCGCTACTTCTATCACGGAGCCGCACCGGCGGCCCGCGTTCAACTCAACGGGCGAGGATGAGGCCGCGCAGATCGTCCTGGGTCAGACCCACCAGGGAATCCCGAAAAGTGCGGCCGGGAGCCTCGGGAACCGCTATCTCACAGGGGATTACCAGTACGGTGCAGCCCGCGAGCGCGGCGGCTTCCGCGCCGGTCGGCGAATCCTCAATGGCCACAGTGTGTTCCGGTGCGACACCGAGGAGCTCGGCGGCCCGTAGGTAGACATCCGGTGACGGCTTCCCGTGCGGCACTTCATCAGCGCACACCGTGGCACCGAAGTGGTGGCGTCCCAGGGTGTCCAGACCGTATTCGGTCAGTGATCGCTTGGTATTGGTGACCAGCGCCATCGGGATTCCGTCCGCGTGCAGGTCGGCGAGCACATCCTGTGCGCCGGGCCGCCACGGCACCGGATCCTGGAACAGTTCGATAATGCGGCGTTCGATCCACTCCCCGGCCTCGTCGAGCGCGGCGGGCGTGGGTTCGATCCCGAGCCCGGAGAACATGATGTGCAACGCATTCGGGCCGGACGCGCCGATGAGCGCGTGCCGCATCGCATCGTCCATCTCATGACCGAGCTCGCCCGCGAGTTCCCGCACCGCGATATCCCAGAGCTTCTCCGAGTCGAGCAGGGTCCCGTCCATATCCCACAACACCGCGTCCAAACGCGTCACCGGAACCACCACTCCTGTCATCCACTCCCACTGGCGCTCGCGGAGGCGAGGCGCCGTTCAGGGTATCGGGCCGCCTCGACCGGGGCGCGAGGCGGCGCGACAGGTCACAGCCCGGAGGCCGCGATCACAAGCTTCCCGCTGGACGAGTCGACCTGAATCCACCGGCTCTCGCTATTGATCTGACCGTTCTTCATTGTGTAGGTCAGATTCACCACGGCCCGATTCTCGCCATTGGGTGTGACCCCGCCGACGCTGACCGAGGCGATACTCCCCCAGAACTGCGAGTACGAACCGAACCCACCGGTCTGCGCCTGATAGCTGGGCGACAGCATGCCCCACGCACCACCGACATTGCTCGGCAGCATTCCGTAGTAGCCCTGAATGAACGAGGCGACCGAGGCCGCCGACGGCGGACCCGCGGGGGTTGTGGTCGGTGGCACGGTGGTGGTCGTACTCGGCTTGGCGGGAGTGGTCGTCGTACTACCGGTCGGCGCGGGGGTGGTGGTCGGCGCGTGCGTGGACGCCTGCCCGCCGTGACCGGGTTCGGTATTGCCCTCCGCGGGTCCGACGGCCTGCGAGGTCGCCGCATCGGACGGATTCACCGGCGCCACAACCGAAGTCGTACCCGCGGCGACCGGAGATCCACCACCGGAATTGCGACTGACCGCGTAGGCCACCACCACCGCGAGCACGAGCGCACCGACGACTCCCAGCGCGACCAGCGCGAGCGACCGCCGATTCCCGTCCTTACCGACAAGTTCGGCCGAGGTCCCGGGCGGCACCGGCGTCGCCGGCGAGGTGGTACGGGCGGACGGCTTGCTCATGGAGATATGCACGGTCTCATCGGTGGAGTTCCCCGCCGACTGCCCGGTCCGAGAGGTGGACAGCACCGTCGTCGCCGCCGAACTATCCACGGGGGCATCACTTTTCACCGCGGGCAGCACCTTGGTGGCCTGAATCGGCGCGGTGGCCCGCCCGTCCGCGACCGCCTGCAGCCGTTCGGTGGCCTGCTCCATGGTCGGCCGGTCCGCCGCCTCGGCGGCCAGCAGATCCATCAGCACCGGCCCGAGCGCGCCCGCGTGCCGGGGCTCGGGCACCTGCGCCCGCGCCACCGAATGCAGTACGGCGAGCGGATTATCCCCCTCACCGAACGGCGGCAGCCCCTCGACGGCCGCGTAAAGCGTTGAGCCCAAAGCGAATACATCCGACGACGGCTCCGGATTCTCGCCCCGCGCCACCTCCGGTGACAGATAGGCGGGCGTCCCGGCGAGGAATCCGGTGGAGGTCACCGTCACATCCCCGATGGCCCGGGAGATGCCGAAGTCGGTGATCTTCACCGTCCCGTCATCGGCGACCAGGATATTGGCGGGCTTCACATCCCGGTGCACGATCCCGGCCTTGTGCGCGGCCGCCAGCGCCGCCGCCACCTTGGCCCCGATGCGGGCCACCTCGGTGGGCGCGAGATTGCCCTTCTCCCGCATGAGCGCCGCCAGCGAGACGGCGTCCACGTACTCCATGACCAGCCAGGGCTGTCCGTCCTCCTCGGCCACGTCGAAGACGGTGACCGCATTGGGATGATGCAGTCGTGCCGCGATGCGCCCCTCCCGCATCGCCCGCATCTTGGCCTCGATCGCCTGCGACCGGGTGAGCCCCGGCCCGAGCAGCAATTGCTTGACCGCGACGGTGCGCCGCAGCCGAACATCGGTCGCGCGCCACACGACCCCCATCGCACCGGTGCCGATCGGTTCCGTTAGTCGGTACCGCCCCGTAATCAGCCGGTCTGAAGTCATGTGGTTGTGCCCCTCCTGCTGGCTTTCGCGCCGAGCCACCCTGCAACGTTGCGCGACAAGCCCGCCGGTACCTTCGTTGAGAATCTTAGGCGTTGAAGTACTTTGCCTCCGGGTGCAGCAGCACGAACGCATCCGTGGACTGCTCCGGATGCAATTGCAGCTCCTCCGACAGCTCTACTCCGATCCGGCCCGCATCCAGCAGGTCAACGAGTTTCGCGCGGTCTTCCAGGTTCGGGCAGGCACCGTATCCGAACGAGTACCGAGCGCCACGGTAGCCGAGATTGAAGTATTCGAGTACATCGGTGGGATCGGATTCGGCGACCGAATGCCCTTCCAGCACAAGTTCTTCCCGGATTCGGCGATGCCAGAACTCCGCGAGCGCCTCGGTGAGCTGCACGCCGATACCGTGTACCTCCAGGTAGTCCCGGTAATTGTCACCCGCGAACAGCACATTCGCGAAGTCGGCGATGGGCTGCCCCATGGTTACCAGCTGGAACGGCAGCACATCGACCTGACCGGTCTGCACCGCGAGTTCGCGGGAGCGGATGAAGTCGGCGATATTGAGGAACCGGTCGCGCTGCTGACGCGGGAAAGTGAACCGATACCGTTCCGGCGCATCGGGTTTCGGCTCGGTGAGAACAATCACATCATCGCCCTCGGAGACGGCCGGGAAGTAGCCGTACACCACCGCGGCATGCTGCAGCACGCCCTCGGCGATCAACCGGTCCAGCCAATACCGCAGGCGCGGACGGCCTTCGGTCTCCACCAGCTCCTCATAGGAGGGTCCTTCACCGCCACGCTGACCGCGCAGACCCCACTGCCCCAGGAACAGCGCACGCTCATCGAGCAGGCCCGAGTACTCGCCGACCGACAGGCCCTTCACGATGCGGGTGCCCCAGAACGGCGGCGTCGGCACCGGCAGATCCGAGGCCACATTCGAGCGCGCGGGCACCTCGACCGGCACCTCTTTGGCCTTGCGTTCGGCGGCGATGCGCTTGGAGCGTTCATGCCGGGCCTTGCGCTCGGCGACCTTGGCCGCCTCGGCGAGAGCCTCCGGGCTGTCCGGATCGGGTCCGCCGCCACGCTTGCGGGTCATGATCTCGTCCATCAGGTGCAGGCCCTCGAAAGCGTCACGCGCGTAGTGCACATCGCCCTCGTAGACCTCGGTGAGATCGTTCTCGACGTATCCGCGGGTGAGCGCGGCACCGCCGAGGAGCACCGGGAACTGTTGCGCGACACCGCGCGTGTTCATCTCCGCGAGGTTCTCCTTCATGATCACGGTCGACTTGACCAGCAGACCGGACATGCCGACGACATCGGCCTTCTTGTCCACCGCGGCATCCAGGATCGCCGAGATCGGCTGCTTGATACCGAGATTCACGACCTCGTAGCCATTGTTGGACAGGATGATGTCGACCAGGTTCTTGCCGATATCGTGCACGTCACCCTTGACCGTGGCCAGCACGATGCGACCCTTACCGGAGTCGTCGGTGGCCTCCATATGCGGTTCCAGGTGCGCCACAGCGGTCTTCATCACCTCGGCGGACTGCAGCACGAACGGCAGCTGCATCTGCCCGGAGCCGAACAGCTCACCGACGGTCTTCATACCCGACAGCAGCGTCTCATTGATGATCTGAAGCGGCGGAACCTCTTTCATGGCCTCGTCGAGGTCCGCCTCCAGGCCGTTGCGTTCGCCGTCGACAATGCGGCGGGCCAGCCGCTCGAACAGCGGCAGCTGCGCCATTTCCTCGGCGCGTGAAGCCTTGGACGAGGCCGTCGAGACGCCCTCGAACATGGCCATGAGCTCTTGCAGCGGGTCGTAGTCCTCGGTCCGGCGGTCGTACACCAGATCCAGGGCGACCTTGCGCTGCTCCTCCGGAATCCGCGCCATGGGCAGGATCTTGGAGGCGTGCACGATCGCCGAATCCAGTCCGGCCTCGACACATTCGTTCATGAACACCGAGTTCACCACTTGGCGCGCGGCCGCGTTCAAACCGAACGAGATATTCGAAAGACCCAGTGTGGTCTGCACATTCGGGTGCTTGCTCTTCAAAAGCCGGATGGCCTCGATGGTTTCGAGGCCATCCCTGCGGGACTCCTCCTGACCGGTACCCAGCGTGAAGGTCAGCGTGTCGATCATGATGTCCGACTCGGCCAAGCCCCAGTTCTCGGTGATGTCCTCGATCAACCGCTCGGCAATGGCGACCTTGGTCTCGGCGGTACGCGCCTGACCCTCCTCGTCGATGGTCAAAGCCACCACGGCCGCACCGTGTTCGGCGACCAGCGCCATGGTCTGCTGGAACCGCGACTCCGGCCCCGCACCGTCCTCATAGTTCACCGAGTTGACCGCGCAGCGTCCACCCAGCTGCTCCAAACCCGCACGCAGCACCGGCAATTCGGTGGAGTCCAGCATGATCGGCAGTGTCGAGGCCGTCGCCAGCCGCGAGGCCAGCTCGTTCATATCGACCGCGCCGTCGCGACCCACATAGTCCACGCACAGGTCCAGCATGTGCGCGCCGTCGCGAATCTGGTCCTTGGCGATATCGAGGCACTTCTGCCAATCCTGCGCCAGCATGGCGTCCCGGAATGCCTTGGAGCCGTTGGCATTGGTGCGCTCACCGATCATCAGCACCGAGGCGTCCTGCTCGAACGGCACCTGGCTGTAGATCGAGGACACCGACGGCTCGTGCACCGGATTACGCACCGCCGGCGTGGTGGCCCGCACCGCCTCGGCGACCTGCCGAATGTGCTCGGGCGTGGTGCCACAGCAGCCACCGACCAATGCGAGCCCGAACTCGGACACGAAGCCGCTCAACGCGATTGCGAGTTCCTCGGGCGTCAACGGGTACTCCGCGCCGTGCGCGCCCAGCACCGGCAGGCCGGCGTTCGGCATGACCGACACCGGCAACTGCGCGTGCTTGGACAGATGGCGCAGATGCTCGCTCATCTCGTCCGGCCCTGTGGCGCAGTTCAATCCGATCATGTCGATGCCGAGGTTCTCCAGCGCAGTCAGCGCCGCACCGATCTCGGAGCCGACCAACATGGTGCCGGTGGTCTCCACCGTCACGTGCGTAATGATCGGAATCTTGCGACCCACCCGCGCCATGGCGTGGTGACTGCCGACGATCGCCGACTTCACCTGCAACAGGTCCTGGCAGGTTTCGATGAGAATGGCGTCCGCGCCACCCTCGAGCATGCCCAGCGCGGCTTCGGCGTAGGCATCACGCAGCGAGGCATACGGGGCATGACCCAGGGTCGGGAGTTTGGTACCCGGACCCATCGACCCGAGCACATACCGCGGAGTCCCATCCGCGGACGGCCCCATCTCATCGGCGACCTGACGTGCGATGCGGGTTCCGCGCTCGGACAGATCGCGAATCCGATCGGAGATGTCGTAGTCGGCGAGGTTCGGCAGATTGCAGCCGAAGGTGTTGGTCTCGACCGCGTCCGCGCCCGCCTCGAAATAGGCGCGGTGAATGCTCGCGAGCACGTCAGGGCGGGTTTCGTTCAGAATCTCATTGCAGCCCTCGAGGCCGCGGAAATCGTCGAGAGTCAGATCGGCGGCCTGCAGCATGGTGCCCATCGCACCGTCGCCGATGACGACACGCCGACTGAGCGTGTCGAGTAGGGTGGTGTCGAACTCGGCGCGGGGGGACACAGACATGTTCTCAAGAGTAGTGGGAGCCGGGGACAATCTCGGCCTGGGTCCAGCCCGAGAGCTGCGTGACCCGCGTGCCGCACGGCGGGTCGGCCGTCATAGGAGTGCTCCCCGAGCACATCCGCACCACCTACCTACGCCCCGTCGACCAGCGCGGTTGCGCGTCGCTGACGCGTCCGAGTGCCCTACCCCCTAAGCTGACCGGGTGAACGCCAGTGAACCCCCGGTGCCACCCGATTCGGACCTGCCTACGCTGCGGGATCCGATCCTCGTCGCCGCTTTCGAAGGCTGGAACGACGCGGCGGATGCGGCGAGCGGAGCCGTCGAACATCTGGAATTGATCTGGGACGCACAGCCGCTCGCCGAGCTGGACTCCGAGGACTACTACGACTACCAGGTGAACCGGCCCACCGTGCGCCAGGTCGACGGTGTGACCCGGGAAATCCATTGGCCATCCACGATGCTCTCGGTGTGCTCGCCCCCCGGCAGTGATCGCGATGTGGTGCTGCTGCGCGGCGTCGAGCCGAATATGCGGTGGCGTTCGTTCTGCAATGACCTGCTCGAATTCGTGGAGCAGCTCGATGTTTCGACGGTGGTGATCCTCGGCGCATTACTGGCCGACACCCCGCATACGCGGCCTGTTCCGGTCACCGGTACGGCCTATAGCAAGGAAGCCGCGGAGCGCTTCAACCTGGAGCAGACCCGCTACGAGGGACCGACCGGAATTACCGGAGTGCTGCAGGATGCCTGCGTGCGCGCGGGTGTTCCGGCCATTTCCTTCTGGGCCGCGGTGCCGCACTATGTCTCACAGCCGCCCAATCCCAAGGCGGTCATCGCCCTGCTGCATCGGGTCGAGGATGTCCTCGATGTCGAGGTTCCGCTCGGTGGCCTGCCCGAACAGGCCGAGGAGTGGGAGGGCGCGGTCAATGAGATGACCACCGGTGATGAGGAGATCGCCGAGTACGTCCGCTCGCTCGAGGAGCGCGGCGATGCCGAGGTGGATCTCAATGAGGCCATGGCCAAGATCGACGGCGATGCCATCGCGGCCGAATTCGAGAAGTACCTGCGCAGGCGTGGCCGGGGCGGATTCGGTCTCTAGCCGTCAACTTTCGGTTCATCAGGGAGTCGCTACCGGGAGGTAAGCCTAACCTCTCTAGAATGTCCCGAATGAGCTCGCCACGGATTGCCGCGCACCTGAACGCATTCGGCGACCGTTCAGCAGTCATCGGTGACCGGGATCACGAGCTCAGCTATGCGCAACTGGCGGCGCTCGTCTGTGATTTCGCGAACAAGCTCGGGACGGAACGGGTTTCGGAGACCCGCGATGGCGAATTCTCGGCAACCGAGCCGGGGCCGGTGCGGCGCCTCGTCGCACTGGCCGCCCGCAATGACATCGGTTCGCTGGTGGCATATCTCGGAGCGCTCGAAGCGGGGTGCGCGGTACTGCTCACCGGTTCGGTCAGTGACGAAATGCTGCGGGTGTACGACCCCGATATCGTCATCGAATCCGATGACAGCGCAATCGAGCCGGGGCCCGATTCGCTCGGTATCCCCGAACCACGGTGGCGGCGAACCGGTTCCGCGCACACCCTGCATCCGGAGCTGGCGCTGCTGCTGAGCACCTCGGGCTCGACCGGATCGCCCAAACTGGTGCGACTGTCCTACCGGAATCTGCTGGCGAACGCGGAATCCATCGCCGAGTACCTCGATATCCAGGAGACCGATCGCGCCGCCACCACCCTGCCGCTGTTCTACTGCTACGGCCTGTCGGTCGTGCACAGCTATCTGCTGCGCGGTGCGAGCCTGCTCATGACAAGCCGCTCGGTGCTCGAACCGGAGTTCTGGGACGACTTCCGAACTCATCGGGCAACCTCTTTCGCGGCCGTGCCGTACACCTTCGACCTCCTCGAACGCGTCGGTTTCGAGCGAATGTCATTGCCGCACTTGCGTTATATCACCCAGGCGGGCGGCAAATTGTCCGCCGATCAGGTGCGGCACCATGCCCGCGCCGGTGAGCGCGCGGGCTGGCGCTTCTATGTCATGTACGGGCAGACCGAGGCCACCGCGCGGATGGCGTACCTGCCACCGCGACTGGCCACCCGACATCCCGACTGCATCGGAATCCCGGTTCCCGGTGGATCTTTCAGCCTGGAACCGGTCGAGGAGGGCGGCACCGAACTCGTCTACCACGGCCCGAATGTGATGATGGGCTACGCCGAATCGCCCGCCGATCTGACACTCGGGCCGCGGCTCACCGAACTGCGCACCGGGGATCTGGCCTGCCGCACCGAGGACGGCCTGTACAAGGTGATCGGCCGCCGGTCCCGGTTCGCCAAGATCTTCGGTCTCCGAATCGACCTGCAGCGCATCGAATCCGGATTGGCGGCGGCGGGTTATTCGGTCTGCTGCACCGATGACGCGGAGACGCTGGTCGTCGCGGTGGCGGGTGAGGACTCCACTGCCGCCGCACAACTCGCGGCGCAATTGTCCGGTCTGCCGGTCTCTGCCGTACGGGTCTGTACCGTCGCGGAGATTCCACGACTGCCCTCCGGAAAACCGGACTATCCGACTATTCGTCGCTTACCGGTCGCTCCCAGCGCTCCGTCGGCGAATGTGCGGACGCTCTTCGCGGAGGCACTCGGACTCGCCACGGCCGCAATCACTCCCGAGAGCACCTTCGCCGATCTCGGCGGCGATTCGCTCACCTATGTGGCGCTGTCGGTGAAACTCGATCGGGCGCTCGGGCAACTTCCGGCGAATTGGCAGACCATGACGGTGGCCGAACTGGAGTCACTCCCCCGGCGTAAACGCCGTTTCGGACGCTCGCTCGATACCACGAGTCTGCTGCGCGCCATCGGCATCATCACCGTATTGGGTTCACATATAGGACTTTTCGTACTTTGGGGTGGTGCGCATGTGATGCTGGCCGTCGCCGGATTCAATTTCGCCCGCTTCGGCGTGACGCCGGCCCCTGCCGCGCAACGGTTTCGAAAGACCCTGCGTACGGTCGCGCTGATTGCCGTACCGACCGCCCTGTGGGTCGCGCTCACCCTGCCGTTCAGCAACTATTACCGCTGGCAGAATGTCCTGTTGCTCAATAAGATTCTCGGCCCGCAGAACAGTCCCACCGCCGGTCACCTGTGGTTCGTCGAGGTAGCGGTCTACTTCATGCTCGCGGGTGCGCTACTGCTGCGACTACCCCTGGCCGATGCGCTCGAGCGCCGCGCACCCTTCTGGTTCGCCATGGCGGTGCTCGCGGGCGCGCTCGTCTTCCGCTACTGGTCATTCGATCTCTATGCGCCGCACGATATTCCGTTCTCGCCGCTGGCGGTGTGGTTCTTCGTCCTGGGCTGGGCGGCGGCCAAGGCCAGGACAGTGCGGCAGCGCGCGCTGATCACCGCGATCGCATTGCTCACCGTGCCCGGCTATTTCGGCGAATCCAGCCGTGAGCATCTGGTCCTGGCGGGCCTGCTGCTGCTGATCTGGGTGCCGTCGGTGCGCGTGCCCGCGCTCGTCGCCGGTACGACCGCGCTGTTGGCGGAGGCGTCGCTCTTCGCGTATCTGCTGCATTGGCAGGTGTATCCGCTGTTCGGTGCACACCACATGCTTGCGCTATTCGCCTCGGTCGCAGCCGGAATCGCGGCCGCGCAGCTACTGGCCGTGGCCAGGCGCTTCACCAGCGAGCGAATTTCGTTGCGGAACCGACCGGTTCGCCGAACGCGGGATTCAGTGCTCGACGGACAGGATCTCGGCCTCCGCTTCATGGGCCAGTTTCGCGATCAGCAAATCGCGTGGAATCGTCTGGCCGGCAAGATGATCGAGTGACGGCACCACCACATGGTGTGCATCGGCACGCTTGAGTTCGGCAGTCAACTCCGCGAACGCGGTGCCGTCGCCGGGGGTCGATTCATGGAACGTGGCGGCGAAGCAGAAACCCGCTGATTGCGCCAGGCTGGTCATAGCGTCCTCGAGCTCTTCGCTACGGCCGTCGGCCAAATCGTCACGCACGTACCCATAGATCAACGCTTCCACCCGAACCTCCGTTGGATTGGGGATCGCTGTCCTGAAGTGTGCCCGACATAAGCATGGCGTTCTCGCGGATGCAATTGCAGATGTCAACCTACTGACATCCACATGCCCTATCCGGGTCCACCAAGCGTTAACCAGTGGGATACTACAGAGCGTGTCCGCTGGCGATGATCGACCTGTCTGGGCTGTCCGAATGCGCGCCGAACGCGATGCTCGGGGGTGGTCACAAGCCGACGCCGTGCGCGTCATGCGGGGTAAGTCGAGCCACAATCTGCCAACCGACAGCACACTTCTGCGCAACTGGCGGCGCTGGGAATCCGGGGAGTCCCGGCCCGACGATTTCTACGCCCCCATAATCGCCGCGGCATTCGACACCGTCACGGCGGCGTTCTTTCCCAAGGCCCGGCCCAATCGCGATGACGAGTTGCTCTCTGCCACAGGGATGGACACCCTCGAATTCATCGGGCGGCTGCGCATGTCCGATGTCTCCTCGGCGACCCTGGACGCCATTCGTATTACCGCGGACCGGCTCTGCTCGGAGTATCCGTGCGCGGATCCGCATGAGCTGCACTCCGAGGGCACGGCGTGGCTGCGCCGCATCACCTCGCTCTTGGATGGACGACTCACGCTGGGGCAGCATCGGGAAGTGCTCGTGCTCGCGGGATGGGTTGCGCTGCTGGTCGGTTGCGTGGATTACGACCTGGGTTGGCGGACCGCGGCCGAGGCCACTCGCCGGGCCGCCCTGTCGCTGGGGCAGGAGGCCGAACATGCCGAAATCATCGGCTGGGGTGCGGAAATGGCTGCCTGGTTCGCCCTGACCCAGGGGAACTATCGGGGAGCCATCGAGACCGCCGAGGCCGCGCACTCGGATACCGGGCACCTCGGCGTCGGGGTGCAGCTGTGTGCCCAGCGGGCCAAAGCCTGGGCCCGGCTGGGCGACCGGCGTCAGGTGGAAGCCGCACTCGCCCAGGGGCGTTCAATACTGGACAGATTGGACCATCCGGCCAATTTGGACAATCACTTCGTGGTCGACCCGCAGAAACTCGACTTCTACGCAATGGACTGCTGCCGTGTCGCCGGGGACGATCGCCTCGCCGAAAGCTATGCGCGGCAGGTCATCCTGTCCGCCACATGCCCCGATGGAACCGTTCGCAAACCCATGCGGGTCTCCGAGGCACATCTGACGCTCGCGGTTGTCGCGGTGCGCGATCGCAATCTGGAGCTCGCCCTCGACGAGGGTATGCGCGCCTTCACCGGCAAGCGGCGTTCACTCCCCTCGCTCATGTGGATTGCCGGGGAGACCGCGCGCGAGATGATCCAGCGCTTCCCCAGCGATCCGCGCACCCGCACCTACCTCGATCAGCTGCGCGCCCTCGCGGCGGGCTGAACCCGTTCCGGTTACGCTCGCGCCCATGGACTTCAGTCTGTGGACCTGCGCTCTTCGCGGGCATGAGACCTATGCGCCCGATGAACCCGAGTTGGCCGCGCGCCTGCATGTGACAACGCCCGCCGGGGAGTCGTGGCGTTGCCTGCGGTGCGGTGATTTCGCACCGGGTGAGCCGCGCGGGTACGGCCCCGCGGACAATGCGCCCGAGGTGCCGCGCGGGCATCTGCTGCGCGACCGCATCATCATGCGACTGCTCGCCGCCGAGCGCGTGATTCGCGCGCTGGTGCTGATTCTGGTGGGTGCGGGTGTGCTCAAACTCCGTGGCTCACAGGAGCATTGGCGGTCCAAGTGGGGTGAGGAGCTGCCATTGATCCGGCAGCTGGCCGATCAGATCGGCTGGGATCCGGATCATTCCAAGATCGTGCACTGGATCGATACCGCCTTCACGCTCTCCCCGACGGTGCTGGTGTGGGTGGCGGTGGGCATATTCGCCTATGCCACAATCCAAATCGTCGAGGCCGTGGGACTGTGGCTGGTCAAGCGCTGGGGCGAATACTTCGCGGTCATCGCCACCAGCCTCTTCCTGCCCTTCGAGATCTACGAGCTGACCGAGAAGGTGACGGTATTGCGCGCGGGCGCGCTGCTGATCAATCTCGCGGCCGTCATCTGGCTGCTCTGGAGCAAGCGACTCTTCGGCATCAATGGTGGCGCGAAGGCGTACTACGCCGAACACCACACCGAAAGCCTGCTGACCGTGGAGCGTTCGGCCGTGGCGGCCGAAGCCGCCACCTGAGTATCAGCCGTCACCGGCCTGTCACGCCGAGTGCCTGGATCGCGAGCCGGGTGGCATCGGCGATCAGGGCATTGTCGCCCTCGGCGTGCGGGTCGGGTTTGGTGGTCTGCACGACAATGACGATGGGCGCGTGGTTCGGGGGCCAGACGATGGCCGCGTCCGAAGCCGAGCCGTAGTCCCCGGAGCCGGTTTTGTCGGCGATGGTCCAATCGGCCGGCAGGGCCGCGCGGACGCGTTTGCCACCGGTGGTATTGGCCAGCAGCCACGATTTCAGTTGGGCGCGTTCGGGTTCGGCGAGTGCGTCACCGACGACCAGGGCGCGGTAGTCGGCGGCGAGCGAGGCCGGAGTGGTGGTGTCACGTTCGTCACCCGGGATGGCGGTATTCAGTTCGGTCTCCCAGCGGTCCAGTCGGGTAATGGGATCGCCGAGGGTCCGAATGACGGCGGTGAGACCTTCCGGGCCGCCCAGCAGTTTCAGGAGTTGATTGCCGGCGGTGTTGTCCGACAGCGTGATTGCCGCCCGGCACAGTTCGGTGACGGTCATCCCGGAATCGACATGCTTCTCGGTCTCGGGCGAGTAGGTGACGAGATCGCTTGCCGGATAATGGATTACCTGATCGAAGTAGCCGGAGGACAGCGGGTGACCGCGCAGCAGCGCGCCGCAGGCCAGGCCCTTGAAGGTCGAGGCGATCGGGAATCGTTCACCGTCCCGGTAGGTGACGGTCTTACCGGTGGCGGTATCGATCGCGTATACGCCAAGTCGCCCACCGGCTTTCGTCTCGAGGTCGGCGAACGGCTGGGTATCGACGGCGGTCGTGGGCGTCGCGGCGGCGGTGTCATCGGACTGTTCATCGCAGGCGGTGGCAACGGTCAACGCGCCGACCGCGAGCACCGCCGCGAGGAATCGGCGGTGCGGAAGCAGGTGGCTGAGCACGGAGGGATTCACCGGCGCAGCTCATCACCCCCAATGGCGAACTGGCCAATAGCGCACCATCGGGGCGGCGAGTCGCAGTGGATATCACCGCAGTTCACCTCCTACACTCGCGCCCCGATACCGGACGACGACCCTCGGCCGGACGAGTTCGCCGGAACGCTGCTGGTTCAATGGCGGCATGGATCTGGTCCGCCATCTTCGCTTCTTCGTATCCGTCGCGGACGAGGGGCATTTCGGTCGGGCGGCGGCCGCATTGGATATGACCCAACCGCCGCTGTCACAGGGTTTGCGCAGGCTCGAGGAGCATCTCGGCGTCGAGCTCATTCATCGGACCCGGCAGGGCGCGATGCTCACATCGGCTGGGGTGCAGCTACTTCCGCGTGCCCGGCTGCTCGTCGATGATGCCGAGCGGCTGCTCGCCGAATCGCAGCGCATTGCCCATGCGCGTGGGACCGTCGCCTGGGGTGCGGCCACGGCGCTGCCCGACCGGATGGTCACCGGTTGTGTGACCGCACTGCGCGCGGTGAGCGGACCGGGTACCGCCGTATCCACGACCATCGCGACCAGTGTCGATCTCGTCGCCGATGTGCGGGCCGGGATATGTGAGGTGGCGGTGATCGAGCATCCGGCCCTGGTCGACGGTGTCGAGATCGGACCTGTCATCAAGGTGCCGCGGTGGCTGGTGGTACCGGCCGATCATCGCAGCGCGGACGCCGAGCGACCCACGCTGCCCATGCTTACCGGACTGACCTTCGCTCACTCACCGCGCGGGGCGAATCCGCCCGCCTTCGATACCGTGGTGGATCTGCTGCGTGAGCGCGGCCTCGATGCCATCGCCGTCACGGCTCGAGACGATCGCGCCGTGCTCGCGGCGGTCGCCGCCGGCACGAGTTTCGGGCTCACCGCGACACCTCCGGCCGATACCCCGGGAGTCACCTGGTTGCGCCTGGCACCGCAGGCGATCGCGTTGCGGCTCAGGGTGATTCACCGGCCCGGTGCGAGTGCGCACGCCGATGCGGTGGATCGCGTGCTGTATCGGGAGCGGCTGCGATGAGCACCGCCGCGGACCGCATTCGCGCCGTATTCGCCGATGCCGGCTGCAGCGGTTGGCTGCATGCCCGCCGTTGCGCCGACCCCACCGCCGAGGTCACGGTGGACGGCCACGCGCGCGTGGTGACCGCGTCGGTCTACAAACTGCCACTGTTCGTCGCCTTCTGCCGCAGCGTCGACGCCGGGCGGATCGACCCCACCGCACGGCTCACGGTGATCCCCTCGGATTGCACGCCCGGCCCGACCGGTATTGCCGCACTTCATGATCCGGTCACCATGAGCTGGCGCGATCTGGCCACCTCGATGATGACGGTCTCCGACAATGCCGCCGCCGACGTCCTGCTCGGCGAGATCGGTCTCGCCCCGGTCGAAGACCTGCTGCGCGATCTCGGCCTCACCGAGACCCGCATTGTCGGCGGCACCGCCGACCAGCACGAAAGCCTGGTCCGCGATACCGACACCCCCAGCACCGCAGCCGCTTTCGCCACCCTCGCCGACAATGACGAAGCCTGGTCCATTTCCGCCTACGACCCGACCTACGCCAGCGCCACCACCCCCGAAGAGATGACGCGCTTCCTCGCCGCCCTCTGGACCGGCACCCTGATCTCCCCCGCCCAAACCGATTTCGTCCGCGCCGTCATGCGCAACCAGGTCTGGCCACACCGCATCGCGGCCGGCTTCCCCCACCGCGGCGTCTCGGTGGCAGGCAAAACCGGCACCGTCGGCATCATCCGCAATGAGGTCGCCGTAGTCGAATTCCCCGGCGAATACCCCGTCACCGTAGCCGTTTTCACCCGCGCCGCCCGCGCCGACCCGGTCCTGCCCGCGGTCGACGCGGCCATCGCCGAAGCCGCCCGCATAGCCGTAACAGACCTCCGTCGCCCCCTGCCCGAGTAGCCACCCCTTCCTGGTTCGTGCGTACCACTTTCATGGTACGGTCATACCATCAACGAGGATCAAGGGGACGCTGTGGCCAAGATCGGACGGTTCAAGAATGACCAGGCGCGGGCTGAATACCTGCGCGCCTACGATGCACTGGAGACGCTGTGGCCGCTGCCGCAGACCCAGGTCGATATCGAAACCTCTTTCGGCACAACACATGTGCGCAGTTCCGGATCGGGGTCGGGTCTGCCGCTGGTGCTACTCCCCTCCTTTCCGGGCAATGGGCTTCAGTGGCATGGACTGATCAAGGATCTGACCCGGGATCGAACCGTCTACGCCTTCGACGCGATCGGCGCGGCGGGCAAGAGTGTGCAGACCGCGCCGTTCACCGGTGAGGCCGATATCGCCGCCTGGCTGGCGGAGGTCTTGGCGGGCCTCGGACTGACGCGGGCGCACGTGCTCGGCTACTCCCAAGGCTCTCGGCTCGCATCACTGCTCGCGCTGTACGCACCGGAGCGGCTGGCCAGTGTGACGCTGATCGAACCCAATGGCCTGCTCGTCAAGATGAAGTGGAGCGTGCTGTTTCGGATCATGCGCTTCGGGATCCGGCCGACCGAGGCCAACCGGGTGAAGATGGCGGCGTGGCTGACGCCCGGCGTCACCATGAACGAGCGCGAAATCGCCTGCCTCCATGCCGCACTCGCATTCCATAACACTCTCGGCTGGCCGCGTCTTCTCGAAGATGCCGAACTACAGTCGATCTCGACCCCGGTGCTGGCCGTGTTCGGCGGCGACTCGGTCGCCGGTAATGCCGTCGCCGCCGCGGAGCGCGTCACCGATCTACTGCCGCACGGGCAGAGCCGGATCGTTCCGGGAATGGGTCACGGCGTCATCGATCAGGCGCCCGATGAAGTGGTCCCGCGGGTGCTGGAATTCCTCGCACAGCATGATCACTCCGATGCCACGCCTCGGTAGCCGGGGACGCGTTCCCGGCTACCGAGCGGGGCGGATGCGGGTGCGGGCGCGCCGAGACCGGGCGCAATGCCGGACCGGTCGGTGGGCGGTACTAACCTTCCTTCGGTGACCGAAGCCGCTGACGGATTGCTGTCCGACCCCGGAGGGGCCGGGGTCGAGGAGTTTCCGCATGCCGGGCGGCTGCGTTTGTTCTCCTTCGCCACGGCCGAGAAGCGGGGCGACTACCTGTGGGTTTTGCGTGCTTTCGATATGGCGCGCGGGGCCTATGTGGTGCTGTTGCACGCCTCCGATGTTGTCGAGACGCTCAATCGTTGCCCCGGTGCACCGCAGTTGACTCCGACCGAGGTGGGGCCGCTGCTGGAGCAGCTGCATCAGTGGGGGGTGCTGGAGCGCAGTTATGACGGGACGCGGGCCGCGACGCTGGCCGAGTATCGGAACCGGCACTTCGTATATCAGTTCTCCCAGGCCGGGTTTCAGGCATATCGGGCAGTGTCGGAGGTATTGGAGGCGCGGCTCGACGAGGCGTCGCTGTCGCGGCTGGTGCTGCCGGAGTTGCTGGCGGATCTGCACACTCTCGCCGAAGCGAACAAGAGCGGGGACGCGCCGCGGGTGTATCGGGTACTGAATCGGCTCGATCGCGCGCTCTCGGATCTGGCGGACCGGGCGGCGCATTTCTATCTGACGCTGGGCGATCTGGTGCGCACCACCGAGGCCACGCCCGAGGCGTTCCTGGCGCACAAGGACGCGCTGCTCGCGCATATGCGGGAGTTCTCCATGGATCTGGCGCGGTTCGCGCCGCGCCTGGCCACGGCCATTCGCGAGGTCGAGGAGACCGGCGTCGAGGAGCTCATCGAGCGGGCGGCCCGGTGTGATGAGCGAGTCCTGCTCAATACCGCTGAACGCCAGGCGGATTGGCGTGCCCGCTGGCAGGGACTGCGGTCCTGGTTCGTCGGTGATGGCAGCGAGGGCGGGCTCACCGAATGCGAGCGGCTGCGCGAGGCGACCATGAGCGCCATCGCGGCGGTGCTGTCGCTGCTGCGCCGGGTCACCGAGACCCGCAAGGGCGGGGTCAGCCGGGAATCGGCGCTGCGGCATCTGGCGGGCTGGTTCACCGCCGCGCCGACGGCCGATGCGGCGCACGCGCTCTTCGATGTGGTCTTCGGATTGGGGCGGCCGCGACATCTGGCCATGCACCATCCGGACGCCGATGTCATTCCGGCGATTCGATCCTGGTGGGACGCACCACCTTTGGAGATCGCACGCACCCTCGCCGAGACCGGACGCCCGCCGACACCCGGCGCTCCGGCACGCCTGCAGCGCAATGACGCCGGAATTCGCCGCCTGCGTGAGGCACAGCTGGAGACCCAGCGCGCCCGCGCGGCGGCCGCCCGCTCCCTGGCCTCGGCCGATGTGCACGACCGCGAACTCGACGAACGCGAGACCGAGGTGCTGCTGCGTTTGATCGACGCCGCCTCCACCGCCTGGGTGCCGGTCAGCGGAAGACTCTCGGGCACAACAGGTTCCGACAGCGGCGTCACGCTCACCGTCTCGGAACACGAGGGGTCCACGGTGGTGCGTACCGCGCGCGGGCTGTTGCATCTCAACAATCGCAAACTGCAGGTGCGCGAGACGGTGTCCGCCCGCAAGAGCAAGGCCGCCGGGAAGGACGTGGGCTGATGCACGCGCGCACCATCGACTCACTCGCGCTGGACAGTTATCAGCGGGCCGCGCGGGTGGTGCTGGCCAATCATCTGATCACCCGGACCTATCCGGATCGTATTGCGCTGCCGTTGATTCGGCGCTGGGCGACCGAATTGCGGGAGGACCTCGCGGAGCTCTTCGGCTACCGCCTCGAGGTCACCGAGACCACGGCGCGACTGTTCCCCGTGCTGGACAAGCTCGATGCCGGACGGCCCGCCCGCACCACCGCGGACCGGTTGTTCGATCGGCGACGGTACGCCTACCTGGCGCTCGCGCTCGCGGCGCTCGGGCGGGCCGGCGACCAGATCACCTTGTCCGAGTTGGCGGATCAGGTCGCGGCGTACACCGAACGGGTCGACGGGCTGGACCTCGCCGCCGACCGCGCCGGAGATCGTGATGCCTTCGTGGACGCGGTCGGCTGGCTGGCGGCGCGCGGCGCGGTCACTCTCGCCGATGGTGATGCGGGCGGCTGGGCCAGCGATCCCGAAGCGGGAGAAGCGCTTTACGATATCGACCGCTCGGTGGTGTTCGCGCTGTTCCGGCCGCCACGCGCACTGCAGCATCTGCAGAGCGTGACCGGGCTGCTCGGCGAAGAGGCCGGTGGTGGCGATACCCGCTCCCCCGCACTGGCTTTGGCTTCACGGGCGGTGCGACGGGCGCTGGTGGAGCAGCCGGTCGTGTACGCAGACGACCTCGCCGAACCGCATCGGTCGCTGCTCGCGCAGGAGAAACTCGTCCAGGAGGTCGAGCAGGTCACCGGGCTCAAGGCCGAGCGGCGCGCGGAAGGCGTTGCGCTGATCGACAGTTCGGGTCGGCTCTCCGATGTGCGGTTCCCCGGCACCGGGACGCTCGCGCAGGTCGCGCTGCTGCTCGCGGGTGAAATCGCCGATCTGGTATTGGATCTCGACAATCCGGTGGCTCGTATCCCCCGGCCCGAGAAACCCCTGGCAGATCTCGCCGAGCAACTCGATTCGGCGATACCCATGACCACGGTGTTCGCGCCGCTCGCGGACAGCATGGATATCTTTGCCACCGAAGAGGATTCGGAGTTCGACGAGCCGGAAGAACCGGAGATTCCGGTGTACCCGTTCATCGAATCGGCGTGGATCCGCGACACCGTCAAAATGCTCGCCGCGCGCTACGGTGCCACCTTCGCAGCGCAGTGGCAGGCAGACGTACCCGGTCTGACCACCGAGGTGGTGGGCCTGCTGGAACGGCTGCAGCTGATCGAGCGCATCGATACCGGGGCGTCCGGTACGCCCCCACCGCCGCACGACCTCGGCTCCGGGCTGCTCATCTTCCCCGCGCTCGCTCGCTATCGCGGCGCGATCGTCACCATCCGCACCCGCGCGGAAACCGAATTGTTCATCTCGCCAACCGATATCGGCGCGGGGGCCGACCCGGTCTCGGCTGCGCACGCCACTGCCGCCGATCCGGCAGTGGATCACACCGAGCTTGTAGCTACAGAGAAGGGATCCGGGAACTGATGGCCGACCTCATTCACGGTGGAGTCCGCTTCGTCCCCACCCGCGCGGGCATTGTCAATCTGTGGGACTACCGGGACCAGGAGTTCTGCTTCGCCGACGGGCGACTGGTGCTGCGCGGGCCCAACGGTTCCGGTAAGACCAAGGCTCTGGAAGTGCTGTTCCCCTTCGTATTGGACGGGCGCATCGAACCGCGCCGGTTGAATCCGTTCGCGGGTGAAGAGCGCACCATGAAGTCGAACCTGTTGTACCGCAAGCAGGAATCGGCCTACTCGTATGTGTGGATGGAGTTCGCGCGCGGCACCTGGGACGAGCCGGAGACGGTCACCGTCGGTATCGGTATGCGCGCCACCCGCTCCTCGGACAAGGTGACGCGCTGGTATTTCGTCGCCGATGGCCGGGTGGGCGTGGACTTCTCGCTGTTGGGACCGGATGATCGGCCGCTCACCCGCAAACAACTGGCCGAGCAGATCGGCGGCGACGCCATCGTGGATCGGCCGGTGGAGTATCGCGCCGCCATCGACGCCCGCATGTTCGGGCTCGGGCAGCAGCGCTACGACCAGCTCATCAATCTGATTCTCACGCTGCGCCGCCCGCAGCTGGCCAAGAACCTGGATCCGCGCGGGCTGTCGCAGGCACTCACCGATGGTCTGCGGCCCCTGGACGAGCAGTTGATCCTGGACGCGGCCCGCTCGTTCAGCGATATGGAGGAGGTCGGGCGCACCCTGGAGGGGCTCGTCCAGGCCGATACCGCCACCCGCGCGTTCGTCGGCGTATACCGCAAATACCTTGCGGTGCAGGCGAAGACGGATATCGATCAGGTGCGTTCGCGCCTGGACACGGTGACGCACGCCAGTACCGCCCTGCATGCCGCGGCGGCCCTGCGCCAGCGCCGCGAGACCGATCGTGCCGCCGCCGAAACCCGCGCCGAGGATGCCGACCGCTCCTATGAGCAGGCGCTCTCGGATCGCGAAACCCTGCAGCGCTCCAGCGCCTACGAGGGCAAACAGCAGCTCGACGATCTCGCCGATGCCGTGCGCCGCCTGGAGACCTCCGCCGCCGCGCACCGCGACAAGGCGCTCAAGGCCCGTCAGACCGTGGACCAGCGTGCCCAGGAATCCGAGCGCGCCCAATCCGCCGTCCAGCACGCCTCCTCCGCCCTGGCCCGTGGTGAGGACGAATTGCGTTCCGCCGCAGAGGAAGCCGGCATCCCCTGGACGTCGCTGCCCGAGCAGTCCCGCGCCGACCACCTCACCACCACCGTCCGCAGTCACGCCGAGGAGCGCGACGCCGACGTCCGCGCCGTCCGCCGTGCCCTCACCCTGGTCGACGCCGCCGTCACCGAACGCACCCGCGCCGAACGAGCCGCCCAGCGCGCCACCGAACTCCGCGAATCTGCCGCCGCCGAACTCGCCGAAACCGAAGCCTCGGTAGCCCTGGCCCGCTCCAATACCGCAGTCTCGCTCCGCAATTGGTGGGACGAACACCGCGAGGTCTACACCCCCATCCGCGACGGCCTCTTCGAAGCCCTCAACGACGCCCTCGCCTCCGCCGGCACCGAGAACCCCGCGCCGCAACGCCAGAACTCCGCCGCCGGAATGCTCGGCACGACAGGCGGTTCCGGCTCCGGTAAGAGTCGCGGACGCAAGGGCGGAGCCGCCGAGACCACGGCGGTCAACGGCGCGACCAATCCGACCGCCGTCAGCAAAGCCGCGAACGGCACCGAAGTACCAACTGCCGCAGCCGATGCCGACGCTCCCGCGAATGCCCGCAAGGGTGCCACCTCGGCCGCGGGTTCGAGCGGCCGACACGACTCCGCACCGGACGGCGGCCCCTTCGGCGAGGGCGAAGCGGTCCCCGCCACCCCGGCGGAGGTCCTCGCGGATCGCACCGAGCCGCTGACCGAGGAGATTCGCGGCCGTCGCCAGGAGGCGCGTGCGCACGCCGCTCAGGCCAAGGCGCGCACCGCCGAACTGCGCGCCGAGCGGGAACAGGTCGCGGCCGAACGCGATGACGCGCCAAAGGCATTCGCCGCACGCACCGATGTGCGCGGCGACCGCCCCGGCGCACCACTGTGGCGACTGGTGCGCTTCGCCGACCATGTGAGTCCCGAAGCCGCGGCGGGTATCGAGGCCGCATTGCAGGCCGCGAACCTGCTCGACGGCTGGGTATGTGCCGATTCCGCACTGCCCGACCACGCTTCGGATCAGTTCCTGGTACCGCTGCCGAAGGCACAGCGCCCCACCGGGCGCACGCTCGCCGATGTGCTTGTGGTGGAGGACGATTCCGACGCACTCACGGTGCCGCGTCGAACCGTCGCCGATGTGCTCGCCTCTATCGCCCTGCACGAAACCGCGCCCGGCGTCGGTAGCACGACCAAGGGCACGAAAACAGCTGCGGGGCAAAGCGCCACGAGCCCGGCGACCGCCACAGCCACGGCGGACGGCGCGATCACTGCAGCCGGAGAGACCGGCGCTGCCAACGGTCGTTCGAAGGCGGGCACCGATTCGCACCCCAAGACTCGAAACTCGGTCGCCGACACGGCCGAGCCGCTCACCATTGCCACCGATGGCTGCTACCGGCAGGGCGTTCAGGTCGGGCGGCACTTCAAGGGCGATGCCGAATTCATCGGAACCACCGCTCGGGCGCGACGGCGTGAATTGCGGCTCGCGGAGCTGGCAGCGGCAATCGAGGCGGCCGAGACCGCCACCGAGGACGCGCTGAACGAAGAGCGGGCCGCTACCGAGGAGCTCGCGCGGGTTTCCGCTGCGGCCAAGGCATTACCGCGCACTACGGCGGTTACCGCTGCGCTGCGGGCTGTTTCGGAGGCGGCGGGCATGCTGCGGTCGCGGTCCGAGGCGGCGGCGCAGGCGGAGCGGGATCTCGATCAGGCGGTGGGCGAGTATTCGACCGCCGATAAGAAGGTTCGGGCCATCGCCGCCGAGCACAAGGCCCCGCGCGATCCAGCCGAATTGGATGCGCTCGCGGCTGCCGTGCGGCACTTCGAGAATGCCGGGACCGCGCTGCTGCGACTGCGCGGCGACCATCAACGCGAGAATGAACGGTCTCGCGAGTCCGGGGACCGCCTGGACGAGGCCACCGACCTCGCGGAGGCGTTCGCCGAGGAGGCCGAGGCGGCACGAAGCGGGTACGAGGAGCAACAGCGCAAGCTGGAGACGCTGCGGGAGGCGCTCGGCGCCGGGGCCGCCGATATCGATCGGGAGCTGGAGCTCGCGCGCGAACGCATCGATGCCGCACGCGCGGAACAGAAGTCGGCGCGTAAGGCCGCGCATGAGGCGATCGAGGCCGTCGGTACCGCCGAGGGTGCGCATCGGGCCGCGCATGACGCGCTCGGGACCGCGCTGACCGAATTGCTCGCCGATGTAAGGCATCTGGCCCCATACGCGCGTCCGGATCTGCTGAGCCTGCTGGGCGCTCCGGTCGAAAGCCGGTGGCCCAGTAGCGATGCCGCCTGGTCCACCCCCGAGCAGCTGCTGTACCGGATCGAGAACGGCGACCCCGAGCAGGAGCCCAAGGTGCTGCCCGACGAGGTGGCCGAACTGTTCGAGAACCTCTCCACCGCAACGGGTTCCGTGCGCGCCGGGGAGGCCACCCGCAAGTCGACTCGCAGTGCGGTCACCACCGCTCTGCAGGAGTTCGATGCCGCGCTCACCGCCGCCCGGCAGGACTACCGCCTGCACTGGGATGCGGCGGACGGGCTCACCGTCGTGCAGGTGCACGACGATCACGGACTCTCCTCCCTCGCCGATTTCGCCGAGCGCATCGGCGGGGCGCGCCGCGATCAGGAACTGCTCCTCACCGACTCCGAGCGCCGGATTCTGGAGGATGCCCTGCTCACGGGTCTGGCCCAGCAGATTCACGAACGCACCAGTGACGCACGCGATCTCATCAATCGCATGGGTATGGAGATGAAGCAGCGGCGCATGTCCTCGGGCAACACCATCGGCGTGCACTGGGTACTGGCGGACGCGCTCTCCGAACCCGCACGCGTGGTGTGCAAGCTGCTGGATCGCGACTCCTCCGAGCTCAATCCGGACGATCTCGCCACCATCCGTTCGCATTTCGCGGCCGAGATCCGCTCCGCGCGCGCCTCGCATCCGGAGCGTTCGTTCCCGGAGATTCTGGCCGCCACCCTGGATTACCGCACCTGGCGGGCGTTCTCGTTCACCATCATCACCTCCGACGGCACCGAGGACCGGCTCACCGTGGCCCGGCACAGCGCGCTGTCGGGTGGTGAACAGTCCGTCTCCCTGCACCTGCCACTGTTCGCGGCCGCGCACGTCATGCTGGATTCGGCCGACCCGCAGGCGCCCCGCCTACTCGCCCTCGACGAAGCCTTCGCCGGTGTCGACGACAACGGCAAGAGCGAACTGCTGGGCCTGTCCGTCCAATTCGACCTCGACCTGTTCATGACCGGCTACGACCTCTGGATCACCTACACCCATGTCCCCGGCTGCGCCCACTACGATCTCGCGCACTCCGCCGCCGAAAACACCGTCAGCGCAACCCTGCTCGTCTGGGACGCCGACGACCTGCTCGCCGAACACGACGGCACCGATCTCGCCGCCGCCCTCGGCTCCCCCAACCGGCGCCGCCTCCCGCATCGCGTGGAAGGCGCGATCGCCCTGCTCTGAGCATCACCGGAATCACCTCCGTGCGCTGTCCAGCCTCCTGGACAACGCCGCGGCACGCCCGCTCCGCACTCGGTCTGAAACGGCCCTGGTAAACACCCCGTGTCCCATCGGATTACGCGTGTCGCGGCGCGCCACGCCGTAGGGATTGGTGTATCGGCAAATCAACAGTTTCGCCAATGGCGGTGTATGGACTAGAAATGTTTTCCGTGCCGATCCCTATCGAGTTCACCTGTCAGCCATCGAAACTCCCCGGGCGGGGGACCCGATGACGATCGAACATCCGCTCGAGGACGAGGTCTCACTCCTCGCCCGGCGCGTCGAGAAGGCCCGCGGTCGACTGGCCTACCAATTCGACCCCGCGCTCACCGAAGCCCTCTCCGAGAACGAACTCCAAGCCGAGCGCGAGCTAGCCGAGCGCATCCGCGATGAGGATCGTGCTCAGCGTCTGAAGCAAGTCAACGCGGCGGCCGCCACGGCGGACCGGGCGCGCCAGACGACCGAAGAAATCGAGAAGGCCGACATTCGGGACTTGTTGATGGCCCGCAAGGCGATTGCCGCGCAGCGGCGCGAATCCAGCCCGCACGCCAAGCTGGCCTCGCTGTACAAGCATCGCGCGTGGTCGCTGCGCGCGCTGGCGGGCGTGGTCGCGGCGGGCATGCTGTGGTCCGCGGTCAATGTGCAGCACAATATCGCTCCGGGTGGCGCGGTCGATCCGCTGTTCTGGTTCAGCTACCTACTCGAAGGCATGATCAGCGTCTGCCTCGTGATCATCATGATCGGCACCAACAAGGTCGCCGAGTGGGGTGTCATCGACAGCACCAAGCAGGTCCTCGCGGCCGAGATGGCGCTGCTGGGCCTCACGGTCACGCTGAACACCTACCCGTACCTGAAAGTCGGTAGCTGGTACGACGTCTCGGTACACGCCATCGCACCGGTGATGATCGGTGTCGCGCTGCTCATCCACAATGCCGCCAGCGCCCGGTACGGTCTGGCCATCGTCCGCGCCACCGATCAGATCCGGGATCTGCCGGATCCGGCCGAGACGATTCGCCGCACGCTGCCAAGCATGGTCACCTGGCCGACCCGGCCGACCGCGACCACGCCCAACCCGAGCATGGTCGCGCCCACCCCGGCATTGACCGCGGCCCCCGAGGCCGAGGCTCCCCGGGTGGTGGAGAGCGAGCCGGATCCGGTGCCGGTCAAGCCGACGCCCAAGCCCGCGCCGAAGAAGGAAGAGCGGACATCGGCCACCAAGTCGACCAAAACCGCTGAACCGGACAATCATTCAGATATGAACGACGGTACGCCGCCGTTGAACGTGTACGACACCGGCCAGTTCCGCATTGCCGAGACCCTGGAGCAGGAACTCGCCGAACTCCAGGCCGCCCGCCGCCGCGCCCGTGCCGCGGCCCGCGCACGCAATGGGGGAACCGACGTCGACTGACCCCCTCCCGGCACCCGCAACCGCCCGCAGCTTCGGCCGCGGGCGGTATTCGCGGTTCGAGGGACAGATCGATTTCGAGGTGTAGTACGAACGATTCGGCCCGCCGCGCGGCCGGCCGAATCCGTTCAGGCGACTCCGGCCACGCCCGAGAAGTCGCGCAGCACAACGTGATTGCGGTCCGCACAGCTGCCCAGCGAGTGATCCGGGTGCAGCCCCAGGTATTGCCGCCGGGTGCGGGTGCTCCAGCGCCGCGCCCGCTCGGAACGGGTCTTGTAGAAGTTCGCCATGTACCCGCCCTCGTAGAGGCGCAGCAGCATGTACCCGCCCGGATACTCCTTGACCGCCGCCACTTCCAGGAATTCGACCGGAATGCCGGAATCGGCTCGGGTGACACGGTTTCGGTGCGTATGACCGCTGTGATGCAGGAAAACGCCCGGGGCCGATCGGTAGAGGGCGTGTAATGCCGCCGCATTCGCCCTGTCGAGCACGAAACCCGGTCCGCCGGGGTTGCTTACCGCCGCGTGCGTCGTAACCGGGTGGTGGCCGAATACGAGTGTCGGCCGCTCCGGATCGGCATGCAGCAGATCCCGGAAATGCGCCAGCTGCGGGAAATCCAGGGTGCCCCCGCCCCCGCGTAGTCGGGTGGTGTCCAAGCCCACCAGACGCAGTCCGCCCAAAGCGAATTCACCGAGCTGCTGATACGGATAGAACACCGAACCCCAGTGATCGGCCTCATCCTTGGGCGGCATATCGTGATTGCCCCGGCAAGCGAAGTAGTCCCGCCCCAGCTCACCCCAGGTATCCAACTGCGCCCGCACACCTCGCGACTGCGCGAGCGTCCCGGAGTCGGTCAGATCCCCCGCCGCGATGAGATGGTCCGCACCCCTACCGGATTCACGCAGATCCTCCAGCATCGCGCCCAGCATGAACTCCGGATAATGCTCGGTGCCGTCCCGCAACCCCTCGACCAGCCCACCCGGCAGCAGCCCGCTGTACTCCTCGCCATGGTGCAGATCGTTCGCGAGCGCGATAGTCCGCAACAACCGCCCCGGCGGCGGAATGAGCGTGGTGATAATCCCCGTAGACTCCGGAGCCCCCGACCGCCGAGTCACCAACGTCCGCGCCGGCATGGCCCGGCACCCCTGCGAGTACGCCTCGAACCGATAAGCCCGCCCCGGCTCCAGCCCGCCGATCTCCGCGTAATGGTATGCCGTAGGCGAGCTTTCGAGAAACCGCACCGGCAACATACCGATCCCATCGGCAGGCCCGATCCGCACCTCGGTATCGGCCACCGCCGGCTGCAGCCTCCCCGCCCGATTCCGACTCCGCGAGGTCCAAGTCAAAATCACCGAACGATCGGTAACAGTGACAACCTCCAAATCCGAAACCGTCAACGAATGCCGTTGCACCCGAGCCCCATACGCGGCAAACCCCGGCCGCTGCGCCCGCACCGCCACCGCCGCAGCCCCCGTAGCCGCATTGGCCAGCCACAATGTCCGAAGTCGCGGATCCAACATGCCATTCTCCGTCCGCCGCCAACAGCTATTACCCGACGGTACGTTCACCGATTGAACGCCGATGCCCTCGAACATGACGGATCAGTTGCCAGCACGACACAAGGACGAAAGCCCCAAAGACAAAAGACGCCAGGACAAGAAGAGAAGAAATAGGACAAAACACCCACCCCGACCTGGACGTGCAATCACCGGGAACTCACCGTCGCCACTCGCGGCGTGTCGCCCCGGTCAGTTCCCGGTGATCAATCGTCCAACCCCGTGAATGCCTGGTTTGGTGTCTTTGTCTTTGTCTTTGGTTCTTTGGCTCGAGAAGGTGACCACGGCCAGTCTTCCCGTCGAGAACGGGACGATCCGGGCGTAGTCCGGTAGCTCGAGTCGGGTACGGCAGGTGACGTGCCCAGCGATGCCTGCTTTGCCACGGAAATCGCATGCGCAAAATGCAACCGTCGCCGCATTGGGCGGCCTCGAACCGCGATCCGTTCCCAGGGCATACCCGTGATGCTCCAACCGATGTGCCGAGTGTGCACTCGCGGCGGTGTTTTGTCTTTTTCCCCGCCACAGTTGCACACTCGCCCGCCATACCTGCACACTCGGCAAGCACCCTGCCGGTCGGTAGATGAATCCCGCCCCGCCGCTGCCGGTTTCGTCCAGTTCGGGCGGCAAATCGTGGTGCAGCAGAGGAGTGCAGCCCGCCCGGCGGTTGTCTCAGCGGCCCTGGACAGGGTGGTCCGCAGGGACCACTACCGCGGGGCGGGGTTGGGAGGGGGTGCCTGAGGGTTGGGCGTAGCCGAGCCAGCCGGTGCCTACGAAGATTGCCAGGAGGATGGCGGTGGGGAGTTCGAGGAGGAGCCAGTTCGGGGCTGCGGCGGATTCGCGGGCGGGGTGCTGGGTGCGGGCCGGGTGGGTGAGGCGGTGTGAGCGGATGGGCGAGCGCTGCCTGCCGATGCTGTTGTGCCTCGAATGCTGTTGTTGCCGGACCACCCATTGCCTCCGTAGCTAGAAATGTGCCGAACCCCAGGATGCCGAATATGCGGCGTGCGCACAGCGGTGAACGACCGGACAACAGGGTGTCCGGTCCTTTTTCAACGCACGCTCGCGTCGGGTAGTCGTGCGGGACACGACATTCCGGGCACGGTCACCAGCTCGAAGTGCCACCATTCATTGTCGTAGGTGCGGCACAGACCCCACCGATTTCCGTTGTCCTCCAACCACTGTGCGCCCGCGCGCGGACCCACATCGATGGCCTTGCCGGACACATGGGTGGAATCCTCCGGCGGCAGCACCCACTGCCGCGCCGCCTCGGGACTGCCGTACTTGCGAATCCCGTCCTCCCACATGGCCTGCTGCTCGGCGGGCGTGCGATACCCGGAGGTGATCCAGATGGTCACCCCCTCTTCCCGCGCCGCATCCGCCGCGTGCGAATACGCCGCCGCGAGCATGGGATCGAGACCGTCGGTCTCCTCCGCGATCGCCGACGCCGACGGCAGCAGGCCGATCTCACCGCCGACCGTCGAGTCCGTCGGCGCCGATCCGGGCACGGTGACAACGCTTTCGGGCCCGGCGTGCGCGAACGGCGCCGCAGCCGGCAGACCGGCCGCGAAGAGCCCCGCCCCCGCGACCAACGCGACAACAGCCGCCCGGGACGCCCCGCGCGCCGACCGGTCTCTGACCACCGCACTGCCGATTGCCGGGTTTGCCTGGGGGGCAAGCATTTTCGGCTTGCTCAGCGGCATTTCATCACGGCGCTCGGCGCGCATGCGGTGCTCTCCTTTGTTCAGACTCGTTCCTTGGACCGTTCGCGGACGCGCAGGGCGATCGGCTTCGAAGTTTCGGCGAAGAAGTCATTGCCCTTGTCGTCTACGACGATGAAGGCGGGGAAGTCCTCGACTTCGATCTTCCAGACCGCTTCCATGCCGAGCTCAGGGTATTCGAGAACTTCGACGGATTTGATGCAGTCGAGGGCGAGTCGCGCCGCGGGTCCACCGATCGAGCCGAGGTAGAAGCCGCCGTGCGCCTTGCACGCCTTGGTGACCTGCGCCGAACGATTACCCTTGGCGAGCATGACATGCGAACCGCCGGCAGCCTGGAACTGATCGACATAGGAGTCCATGCGGCCCGCGGTGGTGGGACCGAAGGAACCCGAGGCGTAACCGTCGGGGGTCTTGGCGGGACCGGCGTAGTAGACGGCCATATCGCGCATGTACTGCGGCATGGGCTCGCCCGCGTCCAGGCGCTCCTTGATCTTGGCGTGCGCGATATCGCGCGCCACGACGAGTGGACCGGTCAGCGAAAGCCGGGTCTTCACAGGATATTTCGACAGTTCGTCACGGATCTCCGCCATCGGCCGGTTCAGGTCGATCTTGACCACGTCGCCGCCGAGAATGCTGTCGGTCTGCTCCGGAAGATACTGCGCCGGTTCACGTTCGAGCTGCTCCAGGAACACGCCCTCGGCGGTGATCTTGGCGCGTGCCTGACGGTCCGCCGAACAGGACACCGCGATGGCGACCGGCAGCGACGCCCCGTGCCGAGGCAGACGGATCACGCGCACGTCATGGCAGAAGTACTTACCGCCGAACTGCGCGCCGATCCCGAACGACTGGGTGAGCTTGAAGACCTGCTCCTCCAACTCCAGATCTCGGAAACCGTGCGCCGACATCGACCCCTCGGTCGGCATATTGTCCAGGTAGTGCGCGGAGGCGTATTTCGCTGTCTTCAAAGCGAATTCGGCGCTGGTACCGCCGATGACGACCGCCAGGTGGTACGGCGGGCAGGCCGCGGTGCCGAGCGAACGGATCTTCTCGTCCAGGAACTCCAGCATGCGATCCGGGTTCAGAATCGCCTTGGTCTCCTGGAACAGGAACGACTTGTTGGCCGAGCCGCCGCCCTTGGCCATGAACAGGAACTTGTACGCCGGATGCGTGGGATCGCCTGCGTCCGAATACAATTCGACCTGCGCGGGCAGATTCGACCCGGTGTTCTTCTCATCCCACATATTGATGGGCGCGAGCTGCGAGTACCGCAGATTCAACTTGGTGTAGGCATCGAACACACCGCGCGAGATCCACTCGCCGTCATCGGCCCCGGTGAGCACGCCCTCGGATTTCTTACCCATCACGATGGCGGTGCCGGTGTCCTGGCACATGGGCAGAATCCCGCCCGCGGAGATATTGACGTTCTTCAGCAGATCCAGCGCGACGAACCGATCGTTCCCACTCGACTCCGGATCATCGATGATCTTGCGAAGCTGTGCGAGGTGCGCGGGCCGCAGATAATGGCTGATGTCATGCATCGCCTCCGCGGTCAGCATGCGCAGCACCTCGGGCTCCACCTGCAGGAAACTGCGCCCATTCGCCTCGAAGGTACTGACGCCCTCGGTGGTGAGCAGCCGATAAGGCGTGTCATCGGCACCGGTGGGCAGCAGATCCGAGTACAGGAAATCAGGCGCGGTCACGGTTCGCACTCCTCGAGCAGGGCTGGGGGCTGTTCAGCCGACGGTTCAAGCAGACAGACTCTATCCAGCACCCGGACAACCCCGGCAACCAGGCGAACCTAATCGCCCCTCGCCACCGCGCGAATCAGCGGAATCGGCATGTCGATGCCATATTCCACGCGTCCGCCGCGAACTCCGCGGTAGCGGCCGTCACACCCCGGTGCCAGGGTGTTGCCATCGGACCGATCAGCCATTCCGACGCCCTCCTCAGCTGCCTCCGGGAGACGGTCACCTCAGGATCACCACACACCGGATCCGCCTTGTACCACCAGATTCACTCCGCGGTGACTCGTACATATGCAATCTCATTTGCACATACGTAGTTTGCTGGGGACATACCAATCCCCTTCTGCGCGTGCCAAACTCGCTCGGTGTTGAACACACGGAAAACGGCAAGAAAACGGACGATCCAGTCGAATCGCCGCCGAATCCACACCAAGACAAAGCCTTTGCCCGCCATCCTCGGCGCGAGCATAGGTCGGCTCCGGACCGCGAGTGGCGTCCCTCGAAAGCGCGCCGCGCGGGCCTTGCACCTTGACGTCTCGATGATCAGCAGGCTCGAAGCCGGGCAAACCACCTTCAACGACGAGTACCTGGACACCCTATTGCGGCTGTACGGCGTCGACCCCTGCGAACAGTCGAGGTATCGCGCATGGGCGGGTCGCATACGGACCGATGCGGCGTGGTGGCCCGACACCCGGCACAACGAGAGCTCCGGCCTGGACGAACTACTGGACCTGGAGCCCCCCGCCCTCATTCGGAGTTATGACCTGGCCGTGGTGCCCGAACTTCTGCAAACCCCCGACTACGCGCGCGAGCTGCTACGGCTCGAGCATGAAGAACTCGCCGCCGACCGAGTTGACCGACTGCTCGAAGCGCGTCTGACGCGCGGGCGAATCCTCTCCGGCGAAAGGCCGCCCGTGGTGTGGCTGATTGTCGAAGCCGCCGCGCTGCGCCGCCGAATCGGCGAATACATGGTGTGGCGCAGGCAGATTCACCACCTGCTCAGCACCCTCGAGATGCCGAACGTGCGCGTACAGATACTCGAGGACTACGAGCACGGACCGGTACTGGCACACCACGCCTTCGCTTACCTCCGGTTCGCTGATCCCAGCCTGTCGGACCTGGTACGAGTGCGGCAATTGACCGGAACCATGTGCCTCGCGGATACCGAACGCTATCTGCAACTCGCCGATGAATTGGCGATCATGGCGAACCCACCGCAGTGCACCGCGGACCGACTACGCGAGCTACTGCACTGAGGGTTCCGCTCACCATTCCGCACGCACCCACGCCTGGAGAGCAATTCCATGACACAGCAACACAATCCGTGGCTCGATCTCGCCGCACTGGTCATCCTGATGGCCACCGTCGTGGCGCTGGTCGTCTTCGGGAACGCGGGCGCGGCCGTACTCACCGCCGCCGGCACGCTCATCGCGGCCGGTATGCGCGGATGGGTGCGAATGCGCCGCGGCTGAACTGCGGGGCTGTGCGGATGTTCGCGAATTACGCTGCGGATTGTGCGAATCGGCACAGGTTGCACCTTCAAGTCGGGGGGTGTTACCTGTGATGATGCGCTTGTCAGCGGCGGAGGGGAATTAGCATGGCAGCAGAACCCGGGAGTGGAACCGTGACCGAAACCCGTTGGCTCGACGATGTCGAGACGCGCGCGTGGCTGGGATTCGTGTTCACCCGCGACCTCATTGCCGCCGCGGTCGGACGCGATTCACTGCGCGAATCCAACCTCACCTATGTCGAGTACACCGTACTGGCCAGACTCGCCGACGCGCCCGATCATCGGCGCAGTTTCGCCGAACTCGCCGCCGTGCTGGAGTGGTCGCAGAGCCGGCTCTCGCATCAGATCACCCGAATGGAGAAGCGCGGCTTGGTCGCTCGCGAATCCATCCCCGACGATGCCCGGCGCACCGCCGCGGTGCTGACCGCGAAGGGCGAGCAGGTGCTGGCGGGGGCGGCGCCGGCACATGTGGAGAGCGTGCGCCGGCACATGATCGATGTACTGGACAACGGTCAGCTCACCGCCCTGGCCGATATCTACGACACCTTATTGGCGCATCATCGAAGACCCGATACGCGCAACCCCATCTGATGGCACCCTCGAAGGAATCCACAACCCCGCCCGGCAAGATCATCGAACGCGGGGCAAAATACCTACCGACCGGCGTTTGGTTTGGCACACGGGGGGTACTGGGTAAGACTAGGCTCGGCACCGGCTACCGACGGCGGTCGGCACCGAGCGCACGGACGGCAAACCAGCCGACCGCACCGATCGAGTACCCCAACCTGACCTTAGCGAAAGGGGCAGGAGTTTCCATGTCCGACGTGTCCATCAGCCTCTCGGCGGATTCGCTGCCCGCGGGTTCAGTCGACAACCTGCTCCCGCAGCTCGTCGAACACCTGCGGCAGAACCGCACCGAACTGCGCGAGGAGTGGGCGCGTCGAATTACCGATGCCCAGCTGCTGACCGCCATGACCCCGGAGGAGATCTTCTCCGAAGCGACCTCGGTCTACGACAACTATGTCGAGGTACTCGAGACCGGTAGCGTGGAAGCGCTGCAGGCCTACGCCCGTGACCTATCCGAACGCATCATTCCGCGAGGCGTCGAGACCGACGAGGTCGTCGGCATCGTGCTCCTGCTGCGAGATGTGCTGGCCCGCAGCCTCTTCGAGAAGTACCAGACCGACTTCGAGTTGCTGAAGCGGGTTTTGGACGCCTACGAACCGGCGGCCAACCGCATCGCCAATACCGTGGCCGTCTCCTTCGTGCAGGAGCGCGAGCGCGTTATCCGCCAGCAGCAGGAGGCGATTCGCGAGCTGTCCACCCCGGTGCTCCAGGTGCGTGAGCAGCTGCTGATTCTGCCCATCATCGGTGTGCTGGACAGCCAGCGCGCGCGTCAGCTCACCGAGCAGCTGCTGCGCGCGATTCGCGCCAATCGCGCCAAGGTCGTCGTCATCGATATCACCGGCGTGCCCGCGATCGACTCCACCGTGGCAAACCACCTGGTCCAAACGGTGGACGCGTCCGGACTCATGGGTGCGAATGTAATCATTACCGGCCTGTCGTCGGAGATTGCGCTCACACTGGTAACCATCGGCCTGGACCTGTCGAAGATGAACGCGGTCGGCGACCTCCAGGGCGGTATCGAAGAGGCGGAGCGACTCCTCGGTTACGAGGTGTCGCGTGTGCCCGCCGATCGCGACGGACGGTAATCCGGGACAGGGCCAATGCCGGTACCCATTCTTAAGCAGGGCACTTACCTCATCGCGTCCGTGCAGTCCGCACTGACCGATGCCGATACCGAACGCTTGCAAGACGATCTGATGAAGTACGTCAGCAAGTATCGCGCGCAGGGCATCATCGTCGATGTCACGGCAATCGACGTAATGGACTCCTTCGCCGCGAGATCGCTGCGTACCATCGCCCACATGACCAAGCTGCGCGGTGCGGAGACGGTCATTGTCGGCTTGCAACCCGAGGTCGCCTTCGCCATGGTGCAACTCGGACTCACCTTCGAAGATATGCACACCGCACTGGATCTGGAGGAAGGGCTGTCCTGGCTCAACCGCAAGATCAATGCCCGGGGTCAACGAGACGGTCGTGATCGTGGCCGCTGATGTCATGGTGATCGCGGTGAAGGTGTCCAATGACATCGTGACCGCTCGGCAGGCGGGGCTGGAGCTGGCAAGCACTCTCGGCTTCTCGCTATCCGATCGCACCATGATCGCCACGGCGATCTCCGAAGTCGCACGCAATATCACGAGTTATGCAGGCACCGGCGAGATCCGGCTCGCGGTCGGCGAGCGGGAGGGCCGGCGCGCCATGCTGGTGCAGGCCCAGGATCAAGGCCCCGGAATCATCGATATCGACCGCGCCCTGGAGGACGGCTACTCCACGGGACGCGGTCTGGGACTTGGACTTCCGGGCGCGCGCCGGCTCATGGACGGTTTGACCATCACCTCCAAACCCGGTCAGGGCACGCTCGTGGAGATGTGGAAGTGGGTGCCACGGGATGCGTGAGGACGGGTTCATCGGCACGGTCGAATGGGCCGTCGCCGGTCGTGCTCTGCCCGGACAGCGAGTCTCCGGGGACCGGTCGGTCGTCCTCGACGCGGGCGGTGGCTCAGTGCTTTTCGCGGTTCTGGACGGACTCGGGCACGGAGCCGCGGCGGCCGACGCGTCCGATCGGGCGGCGCAGGTGCTCTCCGAGAATCGTGCCGAGCCTTTGGATGTGCTGATCCTGCTGTGCCATCGCGCCATGTCCGATACCCGCGGCGCCGCGGTTTCGCTGGCGCTCTTCGACGCCGGGGACCGGCTGCACTGGCTGGGTGTCGGGAATGTCGAATCCCGTGTTGTCGCAGCGGCTCCCGGCAAACCGGCCATTCGCGCGGCGGCGCTGCTGTCGGCCGGCATCGTCGGCTATCTGCTGCCGCCGAACCTGCAATCGCAAACCGTGCCGGTGCGGCCGGGCGATCTGCTGCTCATGTCCACCGACGGCATCACCACCGACTACTCCGACGGAATCGACCTGGCCAAACCGACTTCCGAGATCACCGCCGAGATACTGGCTCGGCACGCCAAGGACACCGACGACGCCCTGGTGCTCGCGGCCCGGCATCGCGGCCACACCGTGAGGGGCCTGGGCCTGCACCCGGAGACCCCCGCATGAGCTCGGTGCTGGCGGCCTTCCGTGACGCGTACACCGGCGCGCTACGCCTGCACCTGCGCTCACCGAATCAGAACACCCTCGCCGAGGGCTATGAGCTCGGCCGCCGCGCACTGGTCGAGGGCGTGAGCATTCTCGACCTCACCGAACATCACTTCCGCATACTCGAGCAGGAGGGGTTGCTGCCGGTCGCCGATGACGAACGGGCCGAGGCCGCACTGGAATTCCTGCTGCAGACCATGGCGGCACTGGATGTGGCCACCCGCGGCTTCCTGGACGGCACCCGGCGCTATGAGCAACAGCGTTCGCGCGCGGAGGATCTCGCGGGGCGCGATGCCTTCCGCACCGCGCTGGTGGAGTCGCTGCAGGACGGCTTCTTCGTCGTGGACGCCGATGGCACACTGGTGGAGGTCAATTCGGCCTTCGGCGCGCTCACCGGGTACGGCCCGGATGGCGTCCCGTACCCGCTCCCGCACCCGTGGTCATTGGCCGAAGCACCGCGCTATCCGGCTCTGGGCACCGATGCGGCGCGCTTCGTCACCCCCATCCGGCATCGGGACGGACGGCGGCTCTGGCTGGCTGTCTCGACCAGTTCACTGGTGAAACCCGAGAACGGCGAACGGATTTTCGTCGGCACCATTCGCGATGTCACCGCCGAACATGATGCCCAGGCGCGCGATCAGGCGGTCTCGCGTTTGGCGACGGCGGTCGGCGCGGCCACCAGCGTGGTCGAGGTGCTGGCCGTCGGCCTGGAGGAACTGCGCCGCGCGGTCGGCGCGGAGTCCGCCGTGGTCTCGGTCTGGCCCAACCGGCATACCGGGCCGGAACTCTATGTCTCCGAGGACAATCCGCAATTGCAGACGGTCGCCGCCGGTGGCATCGCGCTGCGGTCGGGCGAGCGGGAGGCCGCAATGGCAGCGGCGGGCAGGGAATCCCGCCAGGTCCTCGACGCACGGGCCCGCGCACTGCTGGATCGGGCCCGCCTGCGGCCCGGCCGCACCATGTTCGCGATTCCCGAGGGCGTGTCGAGCTCGGAGGGCATAGTTGCCCCGCTCGGTGAGGCCGGGGATTCCGCGCTCTGGCTGCGATTCGCCGCGCCGCGCGCCATCACGCCCGATGATTGGGCGCTCTTCTCCCTGCTGATAGGGCATTTGAGCCTGGCGGTACAGCGTGCCCGCAACTTCGATCAGGCACGCTCCACCTCACTCACCCTGCAGCGCGCCATGCTCGGGCCGATCGAATTGCCGCCGCGTTTCTCGGTGCACTACGAACCCGCCCTGCCCCCATTGGAAATCGGTGGCGACTGGTACGACGTGGTGCGCCTGGCGGACGACACCATCGGCGTAGTGGTCGGCGACTGTGTAGGCCGAGGATTGTCCGCCGCCGTGGTCATGGGCCAATTACGCACCGCCGCACGTGCTTTGCTGCTGCGCGGCGCGGGACCGGCGCAATTGCTGGCCGAACTCGATACCGTGGCCGCCCGCATACCCGGCGCCATGTGCACCACAGTCTGCGCCGCCATCCTGGACCCCGTGCGTAATCTGGTGCGCTACTCCAGCGCCGGGCATATGCCACCGATTCTCGCCGAACCCGGTACGCGCGGCAGGCTTTTGGAGGGCGGCCGGGCGGTGCCGCTGGCCACCTTCGAGACACCGCGCCGCCCGGAGGCCACCACCGCCATGGCTCCCGGATCCACACTGGTGCTGTTCACCGACGGTCTGGTGGAACAGCGCGGTATCGATATCGACGACCGCTTCGTCGAACTGGCCGATGAATTGACCGGGGCCGCAACGCAACTGCCCCGCGAGGTCGCCGACGCCGTACTGTCGCGGCTGCGGCCCAGCGCCGGATACGACGATGATGTGGCCCTGGTGGTCTACCGGCAGCCGCCGAAACCGTTGCGGCTGGACACGCCGGCAACACCGGGCGAATTGTCCCGTATGCGACGCGAACTCAAATCCTGGCTCGCCGCCGCCGCCGTCCCGCACGACTGCGGCGCCGATCTCGTCGCGGCCGCCAACGAGGCACTCAGCAACAGCATCGAGCACGCATATCTGGACGGTGGAGCCGGCCGCGTCGAGCTCACCGCCGAATGTGGTCTGGACACAGTCACACTCGTGGTCACCGATACCGGTGTCTGGCGGCCTTTACCGGAGGATCCTGGACATCGTGGCCGCGGCATCGCCATGATGCGCGCGCTCACCGACCAACTGGATATCGATCACACCGGTCCCGGCACCCAGGTCCGGATGACCACCCGATTGCCGGCGGTCTCTTTCTCGGCGGCCAGTCGCGTGTGAACATGGAAGGCACATATGCGCCATCGCCTTCCGGAAGAACGAGAAAACCCTGCGGTAACTGGGCTTTTCGCGATTTCCCGGCAACCCGTAACGAAACCGATGTCGCAGACGATGCAGCACGAACGGACGGATCATGGCAGATTGTTCCAACGTGACCAATACATCCGGAGACGCGTATCCCCTCGGCGAGACGATGACCACCACGGTCACCGTGCACGAAGGCGCGACCGTGCTCGCGGTTGTCGGTGAGGTAGACCTGGCGACCGCGCCCGCACTCGAGAGCGCGATCGATTCCACCCTGTCCGGCAAACCGGGCGCGCTCGTCATCGATTTGTCGGAGGTGAGTTTTCTGGCCTCTGCGGGCATGGCGGCGCTGGTCGCCGCCCATCAGCGCGCCGGGGCCACCCGCATCGCGGTCGTCGCCGACGGGCCCGCCACCAGCCGCCAATTGAAAATGACCAATCTCGATCAGGTGTTCGCGCTACACGCCACGCTGGATCAGGCCCTCAGCGCGCTGAACGGGAACTGACACTCGAACCGATAACGAATCGAGCCCCACCGCGATCGACGCGGTGGGGCTCGTCCTTATTTTCAGGGCACTCAGTCGCAGATATTGCGAAGCTGCTCAACGAGCTTCACACGATCGGCGGAGGTCGCGGCCATCGGCACCACATTGAGCGCGGTCACCCCGGCCTCGCGGAACGCGGCCACGCGCTCCTTCACGAAGCCGGCCGAACCGATCAGGCTGGTATCGCGCACCAGCTCGTCCGGGACCACCTTGGCGGCCTCATCCTTCTTGCCCTCCAGGTACAGCTCCTGGATGCGGTCCGCCTCGGCACCGTAGCCGTACTTGGTGGCCAGGGTGTGATAGAAATTCTTGCCCTTGGCACCCATACCGCCGATGTACAGCGCCAGATGCGGTTTCACGAATTCGCGCAGCGGCTCGACATTGTCGCCGATGGCCAGGGCCGGACCGGCGAACACATCGAGCTTGCCCAGTGCCGGATCACGTTTGGCCAGACCGGCTTTGAGCGAACCGCCCCAAATGTCATCGGCCTTCTCCGGCAGGAAGAAGATCGGCTGCCAGCCCTCGGCCATTTCGGCGGCGAGCTCCACATTCTTCGGGCCGAGCGCGGCGAGCAGCACCGGAATGTTCTCGCGCACAGGGTGATTGATGAGCTTGAGCGGCTTGCCCATACCGGTGCCCTTTTCGGCGGGCAGCGGAATCGTGTAGTACTTGCCGTTGTACTCCAGCCGCTCGCGCTTCCATACCTTGCGGCAGATCTCCAGCACCTCGCGGGTGCGGCCGATCGGCGCGTCATACGGCACGCCGTGGAAGCCCTCGATCACCTGCGGACCGGACGCGCCCAGCCCCAGAATGAAACGCCCGTCCGAGACGTAGTCCAGACCGGCGGCGGTCATGGCCGTCAGCGTAGGCGTGCGGGTATAGAGCTGCATGATGCCCGAGGCCAGCTGCACCCGTTCGGTCTTCGCGGCGATGTAGCCGAGCGCGCTCACCGCGTCGAACGAATACGCCTCCGGCACGAAGACGATGTCGAGGCCGGCCCGTTCGAGGTCGGCGACCTCGCCGGCTACCTCTTTGAAGCCGTCGGTGTAATTGATCGATAGCCCGATACGCATGACCGGAAGCTTAAGGGCTGGCCAGAAGGAGGTTTCACCTCACCCCTGGTGAGGGGCACGCTCACCGAGTATGTCCCGCGCTGTCCGGGAGCGACCTGAGCCGTCCTGGGAAATTATGGCACGAGATCTGACACTGCGCGTCCTGGACTGTCCCCACCCCAGTCCGCCGAAACAAGATCACAAGAGGTCGCGACCAGCCGATCTCGAACCCTCCAGACCCACAAATAGCAAACTAGACAGCAACTCGATGACGACAACAGCGAAGACGAGAACGACCCGAGATTCGGGCCAGCAGTCGCAGACGTCGACGATCGCTACTGATCGGTTATTGGACAAGCTCAGCGAGCACTTTGAGAATCAGGCTCCCGGCATCACGGCCGTATACAGCTGAGTTCTTCAGCACCTCGAACATGCGCGCGTACAACTGGCATTCAGCTGGTTGCGTGACTTGGATACTCGCGGTGGGTGTTTCGAGTGCAACCAAGTCGTCGTCGAAGATCCAGAATCCGGCGGAGGCGACTGTCTCACGTTCGGTCATGAGTGGAATGATGCCGACCGATATGTGGGGAAGTGACATCAGTTCGAGGAGCCGGCCTAGAGGGCCTGTCGCGATCGGCATTGCCTATTGTGCTCCGCGTCACTATAGTGGGGTCGCTTTAGTCAAGCACTTGACTATTAATCCATTGTCCGCATGTGAGGCCGCCTGATCTTGGTTACCGCCCCTGTCCCGACCCGCACCCCGCTGCCGATAATCCAGACCGCAGTCTTCGACCGGTGGCGAGAGATGGTCGGTAGCCAGTTCGTCCTCCTCGATGCACTCCCATTCCAGGGCCGCCCGTTCCACGGCGCACTCGCCAGCGCGCAGTTCGGACCCGTGCTGGCGTCCGTGATCTCCGCGCAACCGCATCGCATCTCCCGGACCCCGCGCCACATCGCCAGGAGCTCGCCTGGCTACTACAAGGTCAGCTTCCAGCTGAAGGGAACCTGCCGGTTGTCACAGCAGGACAAGCAGGTGCTCCTGACCCCTGGCAACGTCGCGATCTACGATACCGACCTTCCGTACTCGATGCAGTTCGACGACGCGTACTCGATGCTGGTCCTGATGTTTCCCAGAAAAATGCTCGGCATCCCCGAATCACCGTTCAAAACCATCGCCGCAACCGCGGTGTCCTGCGATTCCGGCGTCGGAGCGGTGGTCAAGCCTTTCCTGACAGGCATGGCCGCCAACCTCGCGCAACTGGACGGGCTGGAGAACTGGGCCAGCGCCACGCCGATGGCGCGGTCCACGGTGGACATGCTCACCGTGCTTTTCAACGATCACTTGAACCGAACGACCCCGACCGCTGAGGCCTCGAAGAGCATTCTGCTGCAACAGATCCTCGGGTACATCGACGCGCACCTCGCCGAGCCCTCTCTCACGCCGGACGAGATCGCCGCGACCCACCACATCTCCCGGCGCCAGCTTTACAAGCTGTTCGAACCGCAGGAGCACACCGTCGCCGGCTGGATCCGTCAGCAGCGGCTGAATCGGTGCCAGGAGGATCTGGCCAACCACGCACTGGCCGACGACCCGGTGGGACGCATCGGCGCCCGGTGGGGATTCGGCGACCCCGCACACTTCAGTCATTCGTTCAAGCTCGCGTTCGGGATGAGTCCCAGGGACTTTCGGCAGACCTGCGCCTGACGGCCCGTGCGCAGAACGCCAACGATCGTGCACGGGTAGACATGGGGCGACTTCGGTCCACGGAGCAGCATCGATGACAGTCACGGCACTCCGGATGCAAAGGACCGTCAATCATGGACCGCAAGACCCAGCTGTATGTCGGGGGGAAGTGGCAGCCCGCCCGCTCCGGTGACACGTTCGAGACCATCGACCCCGCCACCGGCGAGGTGCACGCGCAGTGCGCCGCCGCCGGCGCGGCGGATGTAGACGCTTCGGTCGCCGCGGCACGAAGCGCACTGGTGGACCCCGCATGGGCCGAACTGACACCCGCGGCGCGGGCCAAGCTGCTCTGGCGGATCGGTGACCTCATCGACGAGCACGCCGACGAGCTTGCCGCGCTGGAGACCGCAGACCAGGGCCAGCCGCTCGCCATCGCCCGCGCGGTGAGTGTGGCTGGAGCCGCTGAGCACTTCCGCTACTACGCGGGCTGGGTGACCAAGATCGAGGGCGAGTCCGTACCGGTGTCCTTCCCTGGCGTGGTGCAGTACTCCAAACGCGAGCCGGTCGGGGTGTGCGCGCTGATCACCCCGTGGAACTTCCCGCTTATGATCGCCAGCTGGAAGATCGCGCCCGCGTTGGCCTGCGGCAACACGGTCATCATCAAGCCGGCCTCGCAGACTCCCTTGACCACGGTCCGGCTGGTGGAGCTGTGCGAGGAGGCCGGCCTGCCGGGAGGCGTGGTGAACCTGCTGACCGGCGGCCCCGTGGTGGGCAAGGCGCTGGTCGCCCACCACGACGTCGACAAGGTCTCGTTCACCGGGTCCACCGCCGTCGGTCGGGAGATCGTCCAGTCCAGCGCCGGCAACCTCAAGCGCGTCTCGCTCGAACTCGGCGGCAAGGCACCCGCGATCGTGCTGCCCGATGCCGACCTGGAGGCCACCATCGCGGGCTGCTTACAGGGCGCGCTCCTCAACAGCGGGCAGGTGTGCGCGGCATACACCCGGTTCTTCGTGCACCGCAGCGTGTCCGACGAGTTCGCCGAGCGTTGCGCGCGCGCGATCGAACAGATGACGGTCGGAGCGGGCGACGACCCGGCAACCGACCTGGGTCCGCTGGCCTCCGCCGGGCACCTCGCGCACGTGCAGAGCCTCGTGCAGGCAGGCATCGACGAGGGCGCGCGGCTTGTCACCGGCGGCTCGACCCTGGATCGTCCCGGCTTCTTCTTCCAGCCGACGGTCTTCACCGACGTGCGCGATGACATGCGGATCGCGCGTGAGGAGATATTCGGCCCGGTCATCTCGATCCTGCCGTACGACGACGAGTCGGAGCTGGTCGACCGCGCCAACGACACCGAATACGGTCTCGCGGCGTCGGTGTGGACCCGCGATGTCGGCAAGGCACACCGGTTCGCCAGCGCAGTCCGGGCGGGCACGGTGTTCATCAACATGCCGAATCCGGTCGACGCGGCTGCGCCGTGGGGCGGATTCAAGTCCAGCGGCTGGGGGCGCGAGATGGGCAAGCACGCGATCGAGTTGTACACCGAGCTCAAGAGCGTCTGGACGAACGTCGGCTAGTCCGAACGGAATTCGACGGCCCCTGGGATGCTGAACCGCGCCCCAGGGGCCGTCGTCGTTGATCGGGATCCGGACCATTCCTGTCCGATCTATGAGCGATGGATGGCGGGGAAGATCAGGGTGTCGAGGGCGCATGAGGTGTGGAACCGTCATCCGTCGATCTCGAAGCGGTGCGGGGTGGGGCGCAGTGTGAGGCCGCTGCCGACGATGAGGTCTGTCCAGATAACGGTGTAACTCGGGTCACCCCTCGCGCTATCGCTTCCCAGAACCGGACGCGGTCTTCACGCCATGCTCGAACCGTCGGTGGCCCACGCACGGCGAACGTGTCTCACAACACAAGAAACTACTCAATGGTTTGACCATATTTCCTCAGGTGCGGCGCTTCCGGGCCACCTCATCCATGCCGTGCATGAGTTTCTCGAGCAGACCTGTCAGCACTCGCTGCTCAGGCTTCGACAGCGCATTCGCCCAGGCCTGCTCACGGCGATTGTGCTGCTCGAACGCTCCGGCAATCGCATCTCGCCCCTTGTCCGTGAGCGCGATCTCGACGGCACGACCATCATGAAGCGCGCGCGTCCGAGTGACGAGCCCGTCTCGCTCGAGCGTGTTCACCAGCGCTGACACCGCAGCACGGCTGTTGCCGGACAGCTCCGCAATCCGCTTCGCTTCCATGGCCCCGGCCAGCCACACCACGAAGAGAACCCGGAATCCGGACCAACTCCAACCGTTCGGCCGATGCACGGTCGATTCCAGGTCGTACGCGAGCGCGCTGGTCACCCGATGCAGCGTCAGAACGAGTCGCATCGCCACCGGATCCACTTGGGGGAGTTCGCGATACGCCTTGTCGACGGCGTAGTCGACGAAAGTCAGGTAGTCGAGCTCGGCGGCAGCGTTCGACGGTTCGGTCATGAGTTCAGGCTAGCGGCATAAGCCTGCGCACCGAGGGGGACGGTCATCCACTTCCCAAGTGGGTGTGGGGCGAGTTACACTGCGATTTAATCAAAGCTTTGATCAAAGGAGCATTCATGAGTTCCAAAGCCTTCGCCTCATCCGCCGACCTCGGCGAAAAGACGCAGACTCTCGAGGTACTGGCTGACGGCGTGTACGCCCTGACCGCAGAGGGTGATCCCAACATCGGAGCGATCGAGGGTGAGGACTTCCTCGTATGCTTCGAGGCTCTGGCCACCCCCACCGCGGCCCGGGAGTGGCTGTCCAAGTTGCGAGAGCACACCGACAAGCCGGTGAAGTATCTGGTGCTGTCGCACTACCACGCTGTGCGAGTACTCGGTGCGAGCGCATACGACGCCGGGACGGTCATCGCCCACGACACCACGCGACGGCTGGTCGCAGAACGCGGTGAGCAGGACTGGGCCTCCGAATTCGGTCGCATGCCAAGGCTTTTCAAGGACCCGGAGTCTGTTCCCGGCCTCACTTGGCCGACGCAGACGTTCTCCGACACCGTCACTATCGATCTGGGTGGTGATCGCGGAGATCTCGAGCTCAAATTCCTGGGCCGTGGTCATACAGAGGGTGACATCGTCGCGTGGCTGCCCAAGCACAAGATCCTCTTCGCCGGCGATCTCGTCGAGGCCGAAGCTGCGCTTTACACCGGCGATGCGTTCCATCGAGAGTGGTCGACCGACACCCTCGACAGGGTCAAGGCACTCGGCGCAGAGCAGTTGATCGGCGGACGCGGCGCCGTCGCGCGGGGCCGCGAAGCGTGCGACGCAGCTGTCGAGCAGACCCGCAACTTCCTGAGTGTGATGCTCCGTGAGGTCGGTGTGGTGCATCAGCGTGGCGGAACTTTGAAAGAAGCCTTCGAGTCGACCCATGCAGCACTGTTCGAACAGTACGGCCGCTGGCCGATCTTCGAACACTGCTTGCCTTTCGATGTCTCCCGAGTGTGGGACGAACTCTCCGGCATCGAGCGCCCCGTCATCTGGACGGCGGAGCGCGATCTCGAAGTGTGGAACAAGTTGCAGGGAGAGACTCGATGAAAAACCAATTCATGCACCGTGTCGCTATCATCGGCAACGGTCCGGTCGGACAGACGGCAGCGCTGTTGCTCGCCCGGTGGGGCGTGCCGTCGGTCGTGCTCGACGGCCGCCCGCATCGCGATCCGATCGGTTCGAAAGCGATCTGTCAGCAACGCGACGTACTCGACATTTGGGAAGCGGCCAGCGGAGCGGGGCAGCGAATCGCGGCGGAGGGTTTGACCTGGACCACCGCGCGAACGCTGTACCGGGATCGAGAGTTGTTCTCCTATGACCTCGTCGATCGTGGCCGGTCACACTTTCCGGCCTTCGTCAACCTCTCACAAACGCGGACGGAACAGATTCTCGACGAGCACATCCTCTCCGAGGACTTGATCGACGTGAAGTGGGGGCACGAGGTCACCGGTGTCACGCAGGAGGACAACGGAGTTTCACTGTCCTGCACCACCGTCGACGGCAATCCGGCAACGATCGAGGCCGAGTACGTGATCGCCTGCGCAGGGGCACGCGGTGATGCGATCCGCAACGCAGTGGGGGTCACGTTCGACGGAGAATCGTTCGACGACCGATTCCTCATCTGCGATATCAAGGCAGACCTGCCTGGGTGGTCCAACGAGCGACGTTTCTACTTCGATCCCGCCTGGAATCCGGGGCGGCAGATCTTGATTCACCCCTGCCCCGACTCCACCTATCGCATCGACTGGCAGGTGCCAGGAGATTACGACCTCGAACTGGAAGAGTCCAGCGGCGCGCTCGATGCCCGCATTCGTGCCGTCATCGGCGACCAGCCGTACGAGATCGTGTGGAAGTCGGTGTACCGCTTCCACTCTCGCCTCGTCGACCGCATGCGGGTCGGCCGGATCCTGCTCGCTGGAGACTGTGCTCATCTGGTGTCACCGTTCGGTGCCCGAGGACTGAATTCCGGTGTCACCGACGCCGAGAACGCCGCATGGAAACTGGCGTTCGTCCTGAACGGCTGGGCGCCGGAAGCGCTGCTGGACACGTATCACGACGAACGGCACGCGGCTGCGCTGGAGAATATTCATGTCACCACCGACACAATGAACTTCCTGGTACCGCGCGATGACGACCGGCGGCGCAAGCGAGCGGAAACCCTCGACGCCGCAGTGGTCGATCCGGGCATGAGCAGCGAGGTTGACTCCGGCCGACTTGCCGAACCGTTCTGGTACACCGACTCGCCGCTGACCACAGCCGACTCCCGACGTCCCTTCGGCGGACGCCCACTTCGCGGAACGGTCCCACCGGCCGGACCCGGCGTGCTCGTTCCGGATGTGCCGGTGTCGGTGGGGAATTCACTGCACTCGCGGCTACGGGAGCTCGCTCGTGACGGCTTCTTGGTACTGGTCGCACCCGGAAACGAATTCGCGCCGGTTCGTGAAGCGGCCGTGACCGCGGTGACCGCACCGGTACGGGTATTGGAAACCTCCGAACTCGACGTGTGCGACGCACTCAGGGACGCGTTGGACCTGCGGCCGGGTGACGTGTGGGTGATTCGGCCGGATGCCCACGTCGCTGCGGTTCTGGACCGGCCGGAAACGGCCGAAGTGGTGGCGGCGCTCCGGCGGGCGGTTCACCACTCAACAGTTGATCACGTTGCACCGCTTGCCAATTAGAAGCATTACCAGACGACTTCACAGCGGGTATCCGAGGAGGCATACACGATGGCTTACTACCGCCAGGTGGGTGAGATCCCACCGAAACGACACACCCAGTTCCGAGATGAGGCGCAGCGGCTCTACTACGAGGAGCTCATGGGGGAAGAGGGCTTCTCCAGCGACTCGACTCTGCTGTATCACCGCCATATACCGTCGGCAATTGCCGAGGCCCAGCCGTGGCAGCCCGGCGACCTCGGGCTTTCGTCGAACTCTCCCCTCATCCCACGCCATCTCGTGTTGCACGATCTGTTTCCCGGCGAGGACTGGAAGGCGGCAAACGTTGTAACCAGCCGCCGGCTCGTCCTCGGCAATGACGACGTTCGTATCTCCTACGTCGCTGCGGGACAGACATCACCGTTGTATCGCAACGCGATCGGCGACGAGTGTGTCTATATCGAAGCAGGCTCCGGCACTGTTGAAACAGTGTTCGGGGTGGTGCCGTTCCGCGACGGCGACTACGTGATCCTCCCGCGTGCCACTACCCACCGGTGGGTTCCCGCGGCGAACACCATGATTCGGGCCTACGTGATCGAGGCCAATAGTCATATCGCGCCGCCGAAGCGCTATCTGTCGCGCTACGGGCAATTACTCGAGCATGCACCGTACTGCGAGCGCGATCTGCACGGTCCTGTCGAGCCCCTGCTCTCGGCTGAGACCGACGTAGAGGTGCTGGTCAAACACCGTGGACCTGCCGGCGTCAGTGGCACTCGTTACCTCGTACCGCATCACCCTTTCGATGTGGTCGGCTGGGACGGTTGCCTGTACCCGTACACCTTTCATATCTCCGATTTCGAACCCATCACCGGCAGAGTGCACCAGCCACCCCCGGTGCATCAGGTTTTCGAGGGCAACAACTTCGTGGTGTGCAACTTCGTACCGCGCAAAGTCGACTATCACCCATTGTCGGTACCCGTCCCGTACTACCACTCGAATGTTGATTCCGACGAGGTGATGTTCTACTGCGGCGGCGACTACGAGGCGAGAAAGGGCACCGGTATCGGCAATGGCTCGGTATCGCTGCATCCCGGCGGGCACACACATGGACCTCAGCCGGGTGCGGTGGAGCGCAGCCTCGGGCGTGAGTTCTTCGACGAACTCGCGGTCATGGTCGATACCTTCCGCCCGCTTCAGCTCGGTGAGGGCGGCTTGGCGAGCGACGACGGCAAGTACGCTCGGAGCTGGTTGCCGGGAGCGAGCGCGTGATTTCACCGCCCGTCTCACCGCTTGTCGCGCGCCTCATCGATGATGCCGGTCTGTTTCCGCCTACGGCGCTGAGCATGCACGACGCGGTTGCCCGCCACCGCCGCGACCTCGCCGGGGCGAGTTCGGTACTGACGCACCGTTTCTTGTGTCCCGCATCGAGGATCGGCGAATTGCGCGCCGAACTGACTTCGGCCGATCGAATCCATGTCGGCCTCATTGCCGACACCGGGTTGCACAGAGTCGATGCTGCGGTGGGCATTATCGACGCGGACCCTGCGCTGGAGCTGGCCGCGATCGAGTTCCCGCTGGCGAGCACCGATCAATCGACCGATGATGTCGTGGCCGCGCTGCCGACCGACGTACCGGTTTTCCTGGAACCGGTGGCTCTGGCCGATGTCGTTGCCCTCGCTCCAGAGATCGCTCGACTGTCCGTGGACCGGGCGGTCGGGCTCAAGTTGCGGTGTGGCGGCATGCGTGCCGAATTATTTCCTACCCCAACTGCTCTCGCGCACGCCCTCGTCACAGTGGCACGTCACAACGTCATGGTGAAGGCCACGGCCGGACTGCATCACGGTGTTCGCTATACCGACCCTGCTACAGGTTTCACCCACCATGGCTATCTCAATCTGCTGGTGGCCATAGCTGATGCCGTTGCGGGGGCCGACCCCGCCGCCGTGACCGCCAGGCTGCTGAGCACCGACCGTGCCGCATTGACCCGCGCGGCGCTCGATATGAAGGCGTCGCAATTGGTCGCGTCGCGCCGGTTGTTCACCAGCTACGGCTCGTGCAGCACCAGCACTCCACTCATCGAGGCCCGCGACTTCGGGCTCATCGGGAACTCGAAGGAGGTTCTCCTGTAATGACCGACACCTGGGTACCCGGAGCACACAGCTCGGGCTTCGGGATAGACAATCTGCCTTACGGCATCTTCTCGCTCGCGGGCGAGAGCCCACGCGTGGGCGTACGGATCGGAGACTCGGTACTCGATCTCGCCGCCGTCACCGGGCTCGACGTATTCACGCGCGGGTCGCTCAACGAATTCATGTCGCTCGGTCGTGAGTTCTGGACCGCGACGCGCGCGGGGATTATCGACAAGCTCACCGACCAGACGCAGCGCGAAGCGGTGGAGCCCGCCCTGTACCAGCTCCACCAGGTGCAACTGCACCTCCCGATCGAAGTCGCCGACTATGTCGACTACTACGCCAGCGAGCAGCATGCGACCAACCTGGGCAAGTTGTTCCGGCCCGATTCGGCTGCGCTACTGCCGAATTGGAAACACCTGCCGGTCGGCTACCACGGTCGCGCCGGCACGATCGTGCCGTCGGGCACCGACGTCGTCCGCCCATGCGGGCAACGTAAGGCACCCACCGACACCACGCCCGTGTTCGGTCCGTCGATAAGGCTCGACATCGAGGTGGAGGTCGGCTTCGTCGTCGGGATGCCCAGCACCCTGGGCATCCCGGTAGGCACTGCGGAATTCGCTGATCACGTCTTCGGCGTGTGCCTGGTCAACGACTGGTCGGCCCGCGACATCCAATCCTGGGAGTACGTGCCGCTCGGTCCCTACCTCGGAAAGTCTTTCGCCACATCTATTTCACCATGGGTCGTGCCACTCGAAGCGCTTGCAGCCGCGCGCGTCGAAGGGCCCGCTCAGGAACCGCTTCCGTTGCCCTACCTGCAGGAGTTCGAGCCGTGGGGTCTAGACCTTGCCCTCGAGGTCGAGCTCAATGGGCAGACCGTATCGCGCCCCCCGTACGCGCAGATGTATTGGTCGCCCGCGCAGATGCTGGCGCATATGACGGCCGCCGGTGCGAGCCTTCGCACCGGTGACTTCTACGCGTCCGGAACCGTGTCCGGGGAAAAGTCGGACCAACGCGGCTCGTTGATCGAACTCACCTGGAACGGCACCGAACCACTGACCTTCGACGCCGGCTACACCCGGACTTTCCTCGAAGACGGCGATGTCGTCACGATCAGCGGCACCGCGCCCGGCGCCAACGGCGCGAGGATCAACCTCGGCGAAGTCACCGGCCGAATCCTGCCCGCACTGCAGCGAGAGGCGTGACGACATGGACAAAACAGTATGGACCGCCTCGACAGCGGTCGCCGAGATTCCTTCCGGCGCTACCCTCGCGGTAGGCGGGTTCGGGTTGTGCGGCATCCCCCAGGCACTGGTCGAGGCTCTCTACGACGCGGGCACCGAAGATCTGAGGATCGTCTCCAACAATTGCGGTGTCGATGACTATGGACTCGGAATCTTGTTGTCTGCCAGGCGAATCAGCCGTATCACGGCCTCGTATGTCGGGGAGAACAAGGAATTCGCCCGCCAGTATCTGGCCGGTGAGATCGAGGTCGAGCTGTGCCCGCAGGGCACCCTGTCCGAACGGTTGCGCGCCGGCGGTGCCGGAATTCCGGCGTTCTACACCCCCGCAGGTGTGGGCACCCTGATCGCCGACGGCGGACTGCCTTGGCGCTACAACGCTGATGGCAGCGTCGCGGTTGCCTCACCTGCCAAGGAGGTCCGCGAGTTCGGTGGCCGCGATTACGTGCTCGAGCAAGCCATTACGGCCGACTACGCACTGGTGCACGCCGCAGTCGGCGACAGGCACGGCAACCTGGTGTTCAACCAGGCTGCAGGCAACTTCAACGGGTTGTGCGCCGCAGCCGGGCGAATCACCATCGCCGAGGTCGAGGAACTGGTCGAACCTGGTCAACTCGACCCCGGGAAAGTACATGTGCCAGGTGTGTACGTCCAACGAGTCGTGCACGTCCCAGTGCCCGAGAAACGAATCGAGAAACGAACCACAAAGGTGGTGACCGCGTGACGACAGCGCACATCGGATGGAACAGGCAACAGATGGCAGCTCGCGCGGCGGCCGAGCTCGACGATGGTCAATACGTCAACCTGGGCATCGGCTTGCCGACCCTTGTCCCGAACTATGTACCCGATGACGTGCACGTCATTCTGCACAGCGAGAACGGCATCCTCGGCATGGGACCGTACCCGTCGGAGGAGGAGGTCGATCCGGACCTCATCAACGCGGGCAAGGAGACCATAACCCTGCTTGCCGGCGCAGCCTTGTTCGACTCCGCGCAAAGTTTCGCGATGATCCGCGGTGGCCATATCGACGTTGCCGTCCTCGGCGGCATGCAGGTCTCCGCCACCGGCGATCTGGCCAACTGGATGGTGCCCGGAGCGATGGTCAAGGGCATGGGCGGTGCGATGGATCTGGTCCACGGCGTCCGGAAGGTGATCGTGCTGATGGAGCACGTCGCGAAGGACGGCTCGCCGAAGATCGTCTCGAAGTGTTCGCTTCCGATAACCGGGCTGGCGGTAGTGAACCGCATCATCACCGATCTCGCCGTCATCGACGTGACGACCGATGGACTCGAATTGGTCGAACTGGCCCCCGGAGTGAGCGTGGACACCGTCCGCGCACTCACCGATTGCCCGCTTCGCACCGAGTTGGTAGCCTGTTCGCCGCCGCACAGCACCTCTGCCCTTGGCAGTACGGGCGACCGACTCGAGGTGTAGGACCAAGATCCTTGTGCTCGATGGGCAGTTGCGAGTGCGGACCGACCGAGTAGCCAGACCCGCCGCCTCTTCTCAAGGTCGATCAGGACCATGTGGAGCCGGCGGCGGACTGGTGCAAGGCCCTGAAGACGAAGGTTTTCTGAGGTATTGGAACGGCACGGACTGGAAGGGTGAACCCGCACGCGCGGGTTCGGCCCTGTTCAAGCCGCCGCGCCGAACCATCGAGTCGATCAATCAGTATCTGATGTCGGCGCGTGCCGCGACAGCCGGAGCGTCATACATCCGCTGCAAGGACAACCGCACGCTCGCCCGGATCGGGCGTTGCCCGGACGGCTCTTACCTGACCGTTCTCGACGGGGTGAGGCTGCGTGTCATCGCCGCTGAGATCACCGTCACCGGCACCGGGAAACACCACCGCAAACACCACGTCGGCCGTTACCGCCTGCCGACCACCCTCACTGATCACCGACGGTTCCCGGCCACCGAGATCGTCGAGCTCTACCACCAGCGCCGGGAAATCGAAACCTGCTACCTGGAACTGAAATCCAGCATCCTGGGCGGGCGGGTGCTGCGCGCCCGCACCCCGGCCGGGGTCGAGCAGCAGGTCTACGCCTTGCTGGTCACCTACCAAGCCCTGCGCACCGCCATGGCCGATGCCACCGCCACCCGAATCGACCTGATCGGCGCGATCGGCCGCGTCCTGACCCAACTCCTACCGGCCCGCCGGACCCGCGTCAGCCCTCGGATCGTCATGAACTACCTGCAGCCCTTCCGCGCGACCGGCCAGATTCCCCGCCCGGTCCACAAGCCGCCCTCGGTTCGCCGGGTCGTCACCTGGATCATGACCGACCCCGCCAACCTCGCTCCCGACAATCGGCAACGGCTCGACGTGATCCTGGCCTCGAGCCCTGAGCTCACCGACTTGACCGGTCACGTCCGCGCCTTTGCCACGATCATGCGTCACCTCCGCGGGCGCGAACTCGAGCATTGGATGAAAGCCGTTGACGCCCACAACTTCCCGGCTCTGCACTCGTTCGTCCGGGGCTTGCGCCGCGACCTCGATGCGGTCACCGCCGGCCTGACGCTGCCCTGGAGCAGCGGACCGGTCGAAGGTCACGTCAACCGCATCAAGACGATCAAACGCCAGATGTTCGGGCGCGCGAAACCGGACCTTCTCCGAAAGCGAATCCTGTTGAGTGACTGAGCAGCTCGGCCAACCGCATCGCTGAGTAGGCCCGGGGCGCGGTGGCGGGATTGCTCCTGCTCCGTTTCCCCGGACCTCTCGCCGAACCCGCCGTGCGCCTCTCGACGCAACGGGCTCTCCACGGTTTCTCCCCGTCAGGCTGATTGAAGGGTCGCCCATCGGTTCGGGATCTTGTTGCCGCGCCAGCGATAACGACTGACGGTCACGCTGTTCAGGTCGAACAACTCGGTCCCGTCCGCCGCCGCGATTGGTCGCCACCGCCCAACAGGTGTGACGAACCGGCGGCGGATATCCGTCCAGCTCCAGCGGTGCCGGGTCTGCAACATCGCGATGAGCCGTCTCCATACGAACTTCTGGAGCACGGCGAACCGCCGTTTGGCCACGGCATGTTTGAAGTAGTTGGACCAGCCGCGCATAATCTGGTTGAGCCGCATGATCACGTATTCCAGACTCTGCTGTGACTGCCGATGGGTCAGGGCACGGACTTTCGCCTTCAGCGACCGGATGGGCCGGTCACCGATGAAGGTGTAAACGAATCGTTTGTCCGAGCCACGCTTGCGACGCCACTGGATGTGGAATCCCAAGAAGTCGATCCCGTTCGACAGATGCCGCACCTGTGTTTTCTCCGGCGAAAGCCGAAGTCCCAGAGGCGAAAGCATCTGCTCGACCTGTTCTCGTATCGCCTCGGTATCGTCCTTGCTCCCATGGACCAGGACGAGGAAGTCGTCGGCGTTCGGCGGCCCCGGCGTTCGAACGAGATTCCTACTTGACGAACACAGAGGAACCCTCGTCGACCCGCACCGAGATCTTTAGACCGGTGTTCGAACAATCCTGGGCTTGACAGCACACACACAGGAACCCTCGCCAGCCCGCACCAAGAATGAGGCGATGTTCGAACGCCGTGGGGTCTTGACGATTACAGAGAAACCCTCTCGATGAGCGGCTGAGTGGGGATCCGGTCAGGCCAAAGCTGGGGTGACGCCGCGAATCTCGGCGTATGCCCCGATGGGGAAGTTGGAGATCTCGTCGAATGTGAAACCCTTGTAGCCGAAGATCTTTCCGTCGGTCTTCATTCGATCGAGGTCAACCAGGACGACCCCCAGCGTCGGGACGATTTTCTCCCGCCACACGAACAGGAACAGGTTCTCCGCGATCTTGAAGTAGTGGCATCGATCGGTGTCCGCGAGTCCCTTCTCGACGCCGTCGATGCAGTGCCACGTGTAGAAGTGCGGGTTGAGGTAGATGTGTTCGTACAGTTCGGTGGGGCTGTAAGTGTAGAGCACCCGCTTGCCGATCAGCTCGTCGGTTGCCGCGTGCAAAGCTGATACCGCCGAACCGTCCGACGCAATGCGCCCATGCGTGATCTCGGTCTCGACCGCGGTGAGGGGCAATCCCTCCCGGGCCCTCGTGTACGCGCTCGTCTCCGCATCCTCGCTCGTGGGCAGGGTACCGACCACGCGAGTGACCAGGTTCTGCCCGATGTCCAGGACGAGGGTTACCGATTCCTTCGCCGCGCCCTCGATCGTGTAGTCAACGAGGAAGATCCCCGGCCGGATGGATGTCTCACGGAAGGCCGCAGTCCCACGCGAGTTCGGACCTGCCCATTCCAGGATTCCGTCACCCATGATCGCTACTTCCAGCACGTCGTTGTCGAACTCGAGCCGCATCCGCCTGCCGGGTAGCTCGCGGGACCACGTCAAGGTGTTGTTGTCGGCGGCGAACCCGTCACCGAGATCGCCGACGGAGATGAATGCGGGAGAGGTGATCTGAGGATTGGGCATCAAGGATCCTTGTCTGGTGAAGCGGAGGGTCGACGCGGTGAGCGCCGACGAGCGCAATACATTCAGTATGCGACCGGCGGTGCGGTGTGGCGTTTCCATCGCGTGCACGGCGGTTGCACACCCGTGCACAATGTGTCCCCCGTCACTGGGTCTGGCGCTGTCCGAACAAATGCCTCAGCTAGCGTCGGCGGCGGTGAATTTCCGCGGTGCCGACGCTGGCTGAGGTGGTGGATCGATTCCCACGCTTCCCGGCAGCAGCCGGGGCGTGGTCGGCGGATCAGGCCGATGCGGTTCCGACGAGAGCAAGCAGTCCGATGGCCGCGCCGATACCTGCGACGACGCCTCCGATCCCGCCGAGCAACCCGGCCGCGTTGCGGTAGAAGGCGTTGGACACCCCGTGACGGCCTGGCCCGCGCTCGATTCGGTCCGACTGCCTGACGCGCCGAGGTGATCGCAGATGTGGATCAGCTGGTGTGCCTCCTGAGTGGCGAAGACGATGTGGTGCAGGCGGGGCTCGTCGCCACCGGTCAGGGCCACGTCGTGCACGGTCGGATTCCGGCACATCCACGCCGCGTAAACGGTGTTGTCCGAGTCCTGGACGTCCTCGGACATCTTGAAGTCGAGCTTCTCGTAGTAGTCCCGGGGCCTCGGATACCGACGGCACCATGCGGATACCCGCTCGCGGTAGAACATCTCGGCCGCGTCCACCTCATGCGGCGAACGAAGGTAGACCAGCCCGCCCAGAGCCACCACGGGTCCGTTGCACAGCACCAGGGAGTGGTGCAGGTACTCCTCGAAGACCCAGAGCTAGATGGCGTTCTCGTCCTCGTAGGCAACCACGAGGCCAAGCAGGTCAGGGTGTACGGCCCGTCCCGAGTCGTAGATCGCGAAGTCCTGGTCTCGAGAACGGGCTCCCTGCCGTCCTGGATGAGCAGACCGCGCCCACTCAGTTGTACCGAGACCTTGTAGAACGGATCCGCCGGCCCCGTGGCCTGTTCCCCCGATCGCCGAACCCCATGGGCCGTCGCACGGATGGTCGACCAGCCGACACCGTTGACGGCGCACCGCTTCAATTCGCCAGTGAATCGCGCGCTGGTGCGTCGACCCGAGCGGGACAAACGAGGTGCTGATCAGGCGCCGCCAGTCGTCCTGCGCCGCAACTTGGTGAACACTTCCGCGCGTGCATCGCGCGCCAACCGCACATATACGATTTCGATATAGTGCACGTCACATGCTGGAGCGGCCATCGCTCAGTTCACACCGGTGCACTGAGAGCCAAGAGGTCTGCCCGCTGAGTCAAGTGGATCGGCCAGGTGTCGGCTCAGACTTGACTCAAGCGTGACCCAGCTCTCACCGCCTTGATATGCGGTCATCATTGGAGGTAGCACATGTCGATTGATAGGCCGTCGGCAGATTCGCCGGCATCCAGGACCGAACGCCCTGGTCAGCTGCGCAGCAACACGCTCGGCACCGGCGGAATCGTATTCCTGGTGTTGGCCGCGGTCGCCCCGCTCACAGGGATGGTGGTGATCGCGGGACTCGGCATCGCGCTCGGAAACGGCGGTGGAATGCCCGCATCGTTCCTCATCGCCGCGGTGGTGCTGCTGCTCTTCGGCATCGGCTACGCCCAGATGAGCAAGTACGTGTCCAATGTCGGCGGCTTCTACGTTTACATCACCCAGGCGCTCGGTCGACCACTGGGCCTCTCGGGTGCGTTCATCGCGCTGGCCGGATACAACTGTTTCGTCGCCGGTGCAGTCGGCACCTCCGGCGCGTTGACGTCCGGGGTGCTGAATAACGTCTTCCACCTCGACCTGCCGTGGGAGTTTTGGTCGGCCGTCTCGGTCTTCGCGGTCCTACTACTCAGCCGCCGTGGTCTCGACGTCTCGGCCAAGGTTCTCGCGACCTCGCTGGTGCTCGAGGTGGGGATCCTGGTGATCTTCGACGGCGCGGTGCTCGTCCAGTCGGGCTACTCCCTGGACGCCTTCTCGCCCAGTGTCGTGTTCTCGGGCTCGATCGGACTAGGGCTGCTGTTCGCTGCGACCTGCTTCATCGGATTCGAGGCGACCGCACTATTCAGCGAGGAGGCCCGAGATCCGCACCGATCGATCCCCCGGTCGACCTACATCGCCGTCGTCGCGATCGGAGTATTCGCCGCGCTCACCTCCCTGGCGCTGGTCAGCGCGATCGGCGTGCACGACGCGCAGTCGATTGCCCTCGATCATCTGTCCGCAGGCGATCTGCTGTTGGCCACCTCGCAGGACACGATGGGGACGTTCCTCACCCAAATAATGGAGGTTCTGCTGGTCGTCAGCCTCTTCGCTGCCCTATTGGCCCTGCACAACTCGGCGAGTCGCTACATCTTCGCTCTCTCCCGCTCGGGTGTGCTTCCGCGGGCGCTGGCACGGACCACGAATGGCACGCCGCGCAACGCCAGTGCGGCCCAACTCGCCTTCGCATCACTTGTCACCGCAATCTTCGCCGTCCTCGGTCTGGACCCGATCTCCTTCCTAACGTCGTCCATGACCGGGTTCGGGACCCTCGCGATCCTCTGCCTCCAGGCGATGGCGTCGGTCGCAGTGGTGGTGTTCTTCCGCAGGCGTCACGACCGCAGGTGGTGGAGCACCTTCGTCGCCCCGGCCCTGGGTGGCCTTGGGTTGATCGTCGTAATCATCCTGGCGATCATGAATTTCCCGACGATGGCAGGCTCGGATGCCGCGTGGATCGGGCTGCTCCCCTGGCTGCTGCCAGTGCTGGTCGTTGCCGGGCTCTGCACCGCGGCGTTCCTACGTAGGAACCGCCCGGCTACCTACGCGGCGCTGACCTCCGCGGGCGCGGTCGAGGTCCGGGAGCTCGAGGCCGACGCGGTGCCGGAGGAGGTGCGGTGATCCCAGCTTCCCGGTGCACACCGCCCGGGACGTGGCGAACAAGGTGCTTTTCCTGATGTCCCCGCTGAGCCGGGGGATCAACGGGGCCAGCGTGGTCTCGGACTTCGAATACATAGCGAGATGAGGGTTCCCGGAATGAGTGAGAGTTTCGAAGGCAAGGTGGCGATCGTCACCGGCGGCGGTTCCGGCATCGGCGCCGCCGTCACCCGCCGACTGGCCGACGACGGCGCCCGAGTGATCGTGATGGGCCGCAACGCAGATCGACTGCGCGGCGTCGTCGAGGCGACCGGTGCCACCAGATTTGTCGGCGACGCGGCCGACCCCGCCGATGCCGAACGGGTGGTGTCAGAAACCCTCGCTGCACACGGTCGGCTCGACGTGCTCGTCGCGAACGCCGGTGGGCACGGGTACAACATGGTCGGCGAGACGACCGACGAGGAGTGGGCGGACAGCCTCCGGGGCAACCTCGACACCGCCTTCGTCATGGCCAGAGCCGCGCTGCCTGCGCTGGTGGACAGCCGCGGTTCCATCGTGATGGTCGCATCGCTCGCTGCATTGTTCGCCGGCCCAGGCGTTGCGGGCTACACCGTCGCCAAGCACGCGCTGATCGGGCTGACCCGATCCCTCGCCCGCGACTACGGACCATCCGGAGTGCGCGTCAACGCCGTCTGCCCCGGCTGGGTAAGGACACCGATGGCAGACGCGGAGATGGCCGAATTTGCCTGTGCACGAGGGATTTCCACAGCATCCGCGGATGACGGCTACCGCCTGGTGAGCACGGATGTGCCGCTGCGACGGGCGGCCGAGCCCGACGAGATCGCGTCGGTCATCCGCTTCCTCGCATCACCGGAGTCGTCGTTCATCACCGGTGCGTCCATCGTCGCGGACGGCGGCGCGCACATCGTCGACCTCCCCACCGTCGAGATCGGACGGGCTGCGGAGCAGCACGGCGTCCAGGGCTGAGGCGGGCGGGGGTGCCATTGCCGGCTCAGATACGCGGGGGCGGGGGTGGCGGGTCCTCGACAACCACCTGCAGGGCCGCGTGCGCGGTGTTCGGCCGCACCGCGAGCCAGGCCCAGGGTGAGCGGCACTGGTCAGGGCCGTGGCCAGGTACCGGACCCGTTTGCGTCACTGCCGGCCATGCGGGTCCGCTCGCGTATGGGAGCCGCGTTGCCGCCGGTGAGCGTTTGGGCGGCCCGGTGGAGTGATCTGTCTGTCCACACGCTTGATGACGGGTCGAGAAGGACGGTTCTGCGTATCGATGGGACTGTGCGGTGGCGTCCTGGCGTTGAGGTCCATCGGCATGGGAATCGTAAGTCCGGCAACCCTTATCGGGTGGCGGTGCCTGTGTGGCTGGTGGCGGAACTGGATGCGCAGAGGCAGCGTGCGAAGCCCGCTTCGGAGAACACGCCGATCGTTCTCGGTGCGCGATCGAAGTCGTGGGTGAGTGTCCAGACGGCACGGCAGCTGGTGTTCCGGGTTCGCCGTGACAGTCCGGTGCCAGGGTTCCGGTTGTCAGATCTGCGGGACACGGTGGCGACCCATCTGGCGGTCGTCACCACGATGAGCGGGTGAGTGCTCGGCTGGGGCATACCGAGGGCCAACAGTCGATGGCGCAGAAGCACTATATCGATGGTGGCGTGAAGCGAATGATGGTGGTGGACAACGCCGATGCGCTGGAAGCGTTGAATCCGCGGGTTCGGGATCAAATTGGGAATCGGGTGTCGATCAGTCCGGTTCCGGAAGGCGGTTTCGGGTCTCGACCTGCATGAATCCCTGCTGTTCTAGCGTATCGACAATCCGATACGCATGACCCGGACCATACACAAAGTGAACCGGCGTTCGCGCAGCGGCCGGGTTCTCGGAGCCATGTCATCAGCGGGTACGGTGGGCCCGAACGCTTTTCGTCGCATTCGACATCCCATGGGAGGCCATCCGTCATGACTCAGGAAACCGCGCAGGGCACCACCTTCGGTGACTCGACACTGCAGGGGTACCTGGATCAACTGGCCGCCAAGGTGCCCGCGCCCGGCGGTGGCGCGGTCGCCGCCCTACACGCGGCCCAGGGCGCGGCCCTCGTCGCCATGGTGGCGCGCTACACCACGCGCGCCAAGGATGCCGAGAATCGTCCGGTCGTGGACCGCATCATCGTGGCCGCCGATACCGCGCGTGATCGCGCGCTCGCCCTCGCCGATGCCGATGCCGCCGCGTTCACCGCCGTCGGCAATGCCTACAAGCTGGCCAAGGAGACCGACGCACAGCAGGCCGCCCGTGGCGAGGCGATTACCGCCGCATTGCTCGGCGCGGCCCGGGTGCCCGCCGCCGTGGTGGCCGCGGCCGACGAAGTCGTCTCGCTCGCAACCGAACTCCTGCCGATCGGCAATCCGAACGTGGTCACCGATATCGGTGCCGCCGCCGATGCCGCCCGTGCGGCCGCGGCCAGCTCGCAGCTCAATATCGCCATCAATGTCGCCTCGCTCGATGCGGGCGCGGGCGCGGAATTCGCGCCGGTGCTCGCTCAGATCGACGAGGTCATCGCGCGCGCCGACGCGCTGCACAACGATGTGGTGCTCGCGATCACGAAGTAGGCGACCCGATAACAGCCCGGCAACGCGCCCCATTCCTCGCGGAGTGGGGCGCGGCGCGTTGTAGAGCTTCCTCGGTTACGGCCCGGACCTGCACTGTTACCCGGTCGCGCACTACCCGGCGGCACTGGTTATTCCAACTTCCCACGCCGAGAGATAGGTCACGAAGCGGGCACATTTCCGAATGAATGGGATGATCTGGTCATAGGCTGAGCCTCCAGACCACACCCTTTCGAAGGGATGGGACACATGCGGAACGCGATTCGCCTTCTGTTCGTCGCATCAACACTCGCGGCGGCAGCCGCATTCGGCTCCGGAGCGGCGGGGGCGGTGCTCACCGCACCCAATCTCCCGGCGGTGCAAGCGATTACGCCGGGGCCCGGGGAGAAGGTCGGGATAGCGGCACCGGTCAGGGTGCGCTTCACCGAACCGGTCGCCGATCGCGCTCGCGCCGAACAGGCCATGAGCGTACGCGCCGAAACCGCTCTCGCCGGGCACTTCTCCTGGGTAGACGACCGTCAGTTGACATGGACGCCGGCCGCTTACCTCCCCACCTCTGCACCCATCACGGTGTCGGTGGGTCGCCTGCACACCCAGTTCGAAACCAATGGCGGGACAACCGCCGACGCCGATATGTCGGCGCACACCTTCACCGTATTCATCGGTGGGGTACCGGTGCGGACCATGCCGGCGTCCATGGGTAAATCCGGGTGGGAGACACCGACCGGTACGTTCCCGGTGCTGTCGCACGATCGCTCGGTGACCTTCGATTCGCGGACGATCGGGATTCCGCTCAGCGACCCGCAGGGGTATCTGATTCAGGGCGAGTTCGCCGAAAGGCTCACGTGGGGAGGGGTTTACGTGCACTCCGCACCGTGGTCGGTGGATTCACAGGGCAATTCCAATGTCAGCCACGGATGCATCAATCTCGCACCGGGCGACGCCGAGTGGTACTACGACAATGTCTCGCTGGGCGATCCGGTTACCGTTCACTGGTAGGGAGATCGGTTGGGGGCCGAGCCCCCCCAACCCCCTAAGCCTCGGCGGCCTGAACTACGTGGCGCATGAGCAGGGCGGTGGTGACCGGGCCGACGCCACCGGGGACCGGGCTCAGGGCGCCGGCCTTGCCGGTGACGGATTCGGCATTCACATCGCCGGTGATATTTCCGTTCTCGTCCTCATTGGTGCCGACGTCGATGACCACCGCGCCCTCGCGGACATGGTCGGCGGTGATCAAGCCCGCGCGGCCGACGGCGGCGACGACCACATCGGCGGCCGAGGTCACGGCGGGGAGATCGGTGGTGCGGGAGTGCGCGACCGTGACGGTGGCATTCTCGGCCAGTAGCAGCTGAGCCAGGGGCTTGCCGACCACATTGGAGCGGCCGACCACGGCGACCAGACGGCCTTCCAGCGGAATACCGTGGAACTTGGCGAGCTCCACCACGGCCTCGGAGGTGGCGGGCGGGAAGCCCGGGAGACCCGAGGCGAGTAGGCCGAGCGAGAGCGGGCTGACGCCGTCCACGTCCTTGGCCGAGGCGATGGCCAGGCTCACGTCATCGAGGCCGACACCCTGGGGCAGCGGGGTCTGCAGCATGATGGCGTCCACGGCCGGATCGGCGGACAGCTCGGTGAGCTTGGCGCGAATCTGATCCGCGGTGGCGTCGACGCCGAGATCGACGTTCTCGCAAGTGATTCCATTGCGCTCGGCGGCGCGATTGAGCGACTTCACGTACCAGGCGCTGGCCGGATCGTCATTGGCGATCACCAGCGCCAGGCGCGGTGCGGCACCGGATTCGGTGAGCGCGGCGGCGCGGGCCTTGGTGTCGGCATTGATGGCGGCGGCGAGTTCCTTGCCGATGAGCGAAGTCGTATCCACGGGATCACACCCTATCGCGACGCGCGCGGGTTCCCGGCCACCGCTTACGCCGAACCGCGAGAATCACGTCGGCAAATACCCGACAACGGCTCTGGTCAGTCGTATCGTGTCCCCAGTTGCTGGCGAGCCATCAGTCAGCAAAGTCCATTGCAAGCCAAGCAAGCATGCGTGACCCTCTCTCGGAAAGGTCGACAGCAGTGCAGATCGCCAGGCGTTTGCCTACAGTCCTCGCGGCGGCAGCCGCCTTGACCCTGTTCGGCCCGGGCATCGCCCATGCCGACCCCGGCCCGCTCTACAACTCCGCGCAGGACAATTTCACCGACGGTGATGCCCCGGCGGGACTCGCCGACCTGCGACAGCTGCTCAGCGAATCCCCCGATGACGCGCAAGCACTTGCGCTGCAAGCAATTTGGTCGGATTACACCGGTGATCTGATCACCCGCGAGGTGGCACTGAACCGGCTCAACGGCGTCGACCGGGAACTCGCGGACGACACCCGCAACACTTTCCGGGCCATCGGTGCGGCCGTGGGCACACTGCCCAATCCGATTCCGGCGATCGCCGGACCCGCCACCGGTATCGCGGTGCTCGGATACGGTCTGCTGCCCGACGGCAGTATGCGACCGGAACTGGTGAATCGGTTGCAGGCGGCCTGGTTGCAGGCCATCGCCTCACCGATGTCGCCGATTCTGGTGACCGGCGGCAATCCGCAGAACGGGATCACCGAGGCGGCGGCCATGCAGGGCTGGTTGATCGGGCACGGCATTCCGGCCAACCGGATCATCGCCGATCATCGGGCGGGGTCGACCGTGCAGAACGCGCTGTTCGGCGCGGATATGCTGCGCCGGGCGGGCGCGACCAGCGCGATCGTGGTGACCTCGCCCAATCATGTGCGCCGCGCGGTGGCCGATTTCATTGTCGCGGGCATTCCGGTGGTCGGGGCGACGACGTCGCTGGAGCAGCTGGTTTCGCAGTTGCCGCCGCCCGCCAAGAGCAACCAGCGCGGCATCTACTTGGACGCGACCCGGACCATGCTGTTGCCGGTGGGACGCTAGCCACCACCCGGGCAGATCCCGGCCACAAGCACGCCGGGATGACGAAGAGATCCGATATTTGTGCCCGTCTCGACCCGCATGGCAAGTGCGCAGGTCGGGGCGGGCACAATGGCTCGGTGAGCACTTCCGGAACCGATACCCTCGTCGCGCGACTTCGGACGGCTGGGTGCGTATTCGCGGAGGACGAGGCGGCGTTGTTGATCGAGGCCGCAGATGACGCCGAACAGCTGGAATCGCTCGTGGTTCGGCGGATTGCCGGATTTCCACTGGAGCACCTGCTGGGATGGGCGGAATTTCGCGGGCTGCGGGTGGCGGTCGCACCGGATGTGTTCGTTCCCCGGCAGCGCACCGGGTTCCTGGTAGAGCAGGCAATTGCCTTGGGGCGGCAGCTGATTCGCGTCGAACCAACCGCGGGCTCGCCCACCGAGCCGCTGATTGTGCTCGATATGTGCTGTGGGAGTGGGGCGTTGGGGATGGCATTCGCCATCGAGGCCGCGACCGAAGGGGTTCCGGTGGAGCTCACCGCCGCGGATATCGAGCCGGCGGCCGTCGCATGTGCTCGGCGCAATCTGGCGGGGCTCGATGCGCACGTTTTCGAGGGGGATCTGTTCGCGCCGGTGCCTGCCGAACTTGCGGGGCGGGTCCGGATTCTATTGGCGAATACGCCCTATGTGCCTTCTGCCGCAATCGCTTCCATGCCGCCCGAGGCGCGGGATCATGAGCCGCGGGTCGCGCTCGATGGCGGGGCGGATGGGCTCGATGTGCTGCGGCGGATCGCGGCGGTGGCCACCGAGTGGCTGGCACCCGGAGGGCATTTGCTGGTGGAGGAGAGCGCGGAGCAGGCGGCTCTCGCGGTGCGGGTGATGCGGGATCACGGGCTGAGCGCACGCGTTGCCGAGGATGACGAACTGGGTGCGACCGTTGTCATCGGCACCCGGCCGCCGATCGGGGGCGAGATCGCATGACGATTCGCGGGATTCTCTTCGATATCGACGACACCCTCATCGACTACTCGGCCACGGCCCGGGTGGGTCTGCTGCGGCATCTGACCGCGGAGAACCTTCTGGATTACTTCCAGTCCCCCGACGAGGCGGTGGATCTCTGGCGCGCCTTCGAAGAGCAGGAGTATCCGCGCTTCCTGAGCGGTGAGCTCACCTTCACGGGTCAGCAGCAGGTGCGTACCAAACGGTTCCTGTCGCATATCGGGGTGAAGGTCAAGGATCCCGTGGCGTGGTTCGCCCGCTATGCCGCGCGCCGCGACACCGCCTGGGCCGCGTTCCCGGATGTGCCGCCGACGCTGCGCGGGCTGGCCGGACAGGTGGCGCTGGGCGTGGTCTCCAACTCCTCACTGGCGCATCAGCGCGGCAAGTTGGAGGTGGTCGGCCTGCTCCAGCATTTCAGCGAAACAGTCTTGTGCTCAGACGAATTCGGTACGGCGAAACCGGACCCGAGTATCTTCCTGGCAGGCTGCGACATGATCGGTCTGCCACCGGAACAGGTCGCCTACGTCGGCGACCGCTTCGATACCGATGGCATCGGCGCGCGAGATGCGGGCCTGCGCGCGTATTGGCTCGATCGCACGGCCCGCGGCGTCGACCATCGCGACGGCATCACGGTGATCCCCTCACTCGCGGTGCTCAGCGCCACCACATTCGGCAACTTCGACCTGTGAGCTGAACCCATTGCGGCTCAGTTCGATTCGGCGGCCGTGCGGACATCACTTCTTCCGGCCGGTGAATTCGTCCATGGAGTGGTAGACGCCGACGGTGTTGAGGTAGAAGTCGCGCACCTTGAGGGGCAGCAGGCCGGAGATGGCGCGGTTCAGGCGTGAGGTCCACGGCAGTACGACCAGGGCGGAGCCCTTCTTCATCTCCTCCCAGGAGGTGTTGACGACCTCGTCCTGCTCCAGGATGGGGGTGAACAGGAAACCCTTTGCGCCGTCGAACATTCCGGTATTGATGTACGTCGGGCAGACCGTGGTCACCCTGACGTGCGGGTTACCGGACTGCTCCAGCTCCAGTCGCACCGAATCCGACCAGCCCAGCGCCGCCCACTTGGAACCGGCGTACACGCTCATGCGCGGGTTGGCGACCAGGCCCGCCGAGGAGGCGATGGTCATGACCCGCGCCTCGCCGGTGTTCCGCACCATGGCGGGCAGGAATTCGAGCGTAATGTACATGGGCGCAAGCGAATTGATCGCCATGGTCTTCTCGATATCGGCCCGGTTCGCGGTCTCCCAGAAGTACCCGTTGCCGCGCACGATGCCCGCGTTATTGATGAGCACATCGATATCGCCGACCTCACCGCGCACCGCCGCACCCGCCTCGGCAATGGCGTCCCGGTCGGAGACATCGACCACATAGTGGTGAATTCGACTGCCGCCCAAGGCCGCGAGCTCCGCCGCGGTCCGTTTCAGCGCCTCTTCATTGACATCCCACAGCACCACATCGGCGGCCCGCTCGCTCACCGCCCGCTCGGCGAACGATTTGCCCAGCCCCATGGCGGCGCCGGTGACGAGGACCTCCTTGCCCGCGACATTCTTCATATCCCGGTGTACCCCTGTCTCGATTTCAGCGGATCACTGCTGCCGCAACGTCTTCATCACGCCGAGGAAGAGCGTCATGGTCTTGGCCCACATCTGCTCGGACATGCCGGGCAGGGGCGCGATGGGCAGGCCGCGCTGCACCGCGATGGTCTGGGTGTCGACATACTTGAGCAGGCCCTCGGGACCGTGACGGCGGCCGGTGCCGGAGATACCGAGCCCGCCGGAGGGTGCGGCAACCGAACCCCAGGCGGCGATGAAGCCCTCGTTGACGTTCACCGATCCGGCATTGACGCGTGCGGCGACCTCGCGCCCGCGGGCCGTATCCTTGCTCCACACACTGGCATTGAGGCCGTAGACGGTGTCATTGGCCTGCGCCACGGCCTCGTCGTCACTGCTCACGCGGTAGACCGAGACGACCGGGCCGAAGGTCTCCTCGCGGTAGGCGGTCATACCCTCGCGGACATCGGCGAGGATGGTGGGCTCGTAGAAGTACGGGCCGAGGTCCGGGCGAGCCTTACCACCGGCCAGGACCTTCGCGCCCTTGCTCACCGCATCCTCGACATGCGCACTGACAGTGTCGATTTGGCGCGGGAAGGTGAGCGAACCGATCTCGTAATCGAAATCGAGGGTCTTGCCGAGGGTCAATTCCTTGGTGTTGGCGACGAATTCGGTGACGAACCGGTCATACACCTTGTCGTGCACATAGATTCGCTCGATCGATTCGCAGAGCTGTCCGGCCGAGGCGAAGCAGGCGCGCACCGCGGTCTTGGCAGCCTTGGACACATCGGCGTCCGCGAGCACCAAAAGCGGGTTCTTACCGCCCAATTCGAGCGAGTAGCCGATGAGCCGCTCCCCCGCCTGCTGGGCAATGGTGCGGCCGGTGGCGCTGGAACCGGTGTAGTCGACATAGTCGGCGCGGGCGATCACCTCGGGGCCGAGCTTGGTGCCGCGACCGAGTACGGCCTGCCACAGGCCCTTCGGCAGGCCCGCGCGCTCGGCGATATCGATGGCCCACAGCAGGGTCAGCGCGGTCTGATTGTCCGGGCGGCCGATGACGGCATTACCGGCGAGCAGTGCGGGCAGTGCGTCCGAAGCACCGAGCGCCAGCGGGTAATTCCACGGCGAGATGACCGCGACCACGCCCTTGGGACGGTTACGCACCTCCACCTGGGTGAGCACCGGCATGACGCCGCGCGGCTTGCGGTGTGCGAGCAGGCGTTTGCCCTCGGCTGCGTAGAAGCGAGCGTTGACCGCGACATCGGAGACCTCGTCGAAGGCGTGCACGCGGGACTTACCGGTCTCGGTCTGCACGATATCGAGAATGGTGTCCTGCTCGGCGAGCACCAGATCGTGAATGCGGCGCAGGATTGTGACCCGCTCGCCGACGGGAACCTCGGCCCACTTCGCCTGGGCGGCGCGGGCGGTGGCGAAGGCGGTCTCCACATCGGCGGTGGAGGACTGCGGCAGGTCCGCGATCTTGCGTCCGGTGGCGGGGGCGAACACCTCGACCGAGGGCGCGCCACCGGCGACAGCGTGCGCGAGCAGCCGCTGCACCAGGTCGAACGGCAGTGCATCAGCGGCAGCGAGCTGCGGGGCAGTCGACATTGGTCGCCCTTTCGATAGGTATGCGCGGGCCCGTCCCGCGAATTATTTGAACACCGTTGTTAGATGAACACTAGTGTTAGATTAATAGCCGTGCCACTCCCCATGTCAAGCAGCCGGAGCAATCGATGACCGCGGCCACCCCTACCGCCCGGCGCGGCCGCCCACCACAGACGGCCAAGCAGGCCGACCAGGTGCGCGCCCGCATCATCCTGGCCACCGCCGAAGTCTTCGCCGAGCATGGCTCGCGCGGACTCAGCGTCGCCCGCATCATCGAAACGGCGGGTCTGGCACGCCCCACCTTCTACCGCTACTTCGCCAATGCCATCGAACCGCTGCACGCGGTCTTGACGGTCTCCAATGACGATCTGGTCGGCGGTATCCGCTCGGCGCTCGAACGCACCGAGGAACCGGTTGAGCTGGGCATCAACATGATTGAGGCCTACCTCTACTGGGCTGGCGGACATGGCCCGATGCTCTCCCCGCTCTTCGCGGAATTGCACGACCCCGGATCCCCGGTCTCTCCTTATCGGGAACGCGCCATGGATGAGATCCGAGCCCTCATCCGAGCCAAATTCACCAAACTCGGGCGCACTGTTCCCGCCGACCTCGATCTCGACACCTGCCTGCAAACCTGCGAATTCGTGGTCTACCGCATCTCCGCGGGGGGTGAGCCCACCCCGGAAACCATTGCGGCGGCGCGTCTCACCATGATCCGCAGCTGTTTGGTGACGCTTGGCAGCCGTGAAGACGTCGAATATGCCCTGACCATCCCTGGCTTGTTCGCATAGCGATGCCCTGTGGGGCGTGCGGCGTGATGCTCCCCGGGCCGGGATCTGTTGTGGAAGTGCATGCGGAAAGAAGAGGTGTGGGAACCTCGTGTGCCGTACCCGGCTTTCGCTCCCCCATCAGGTGCATAGGTGGCAGTACCTGACGGGGAGACTGGCCGTGGTCCCGTTTCGGGACAAAACCCAAAGAGACCGAACCCGAAATACTCAAGCGGGATAACCCAAAGCCTCGTGACACCGGCAGGTCGGGACCTGCGGTGTCACGGGGGTGTCGGGCTATTCGGTTGGGGTGGAGCGGCGGCGGTTGAGCCACTCCTTCAGGCGTTGTCGCTCAGCCTCATTGCGGGTTTGGATTCGCGATAAGGTGGCGGCCATCAACTCACCCGGGTGGTGGCGGTGATTCACCTGGGGTGTTCCGGTTGGATCGATGTGGGGCGGGGCGATCCAGGCGGTGCGGCCCGGAAACTTGCTGTCCGCACCGAGTTTGATCGTTTTCCAGCCGCCGGGGCCGTCGTGGACCAGGGCGTGGCAGCTGTCGCAGGCCAGGGTGAGGTTTTCGATGTCGGTATTGCCGCCCTTGGACCATTCGGTTACGTGGTGGACGGCGGACATGGTGGCGGGGGCGGTGCAATTGGGGCGGGTGCAGCCCTTTTCGGCGGCGATGAGGGCCAAACGTTGTGCCTTGCTTGCCAATCGGTTGTCGCCGCGGCCGAGATGCAGGGGCATTCCGGCGGCGTCGAAGACGGCGAGGTACTTGGTGGAGTTGGCGGCCAGTTGTATTGCCTCACCGATGGAGAGGGTGACGCCGGAGGCGGTGGTTGCCACTCCGGAGCGGTTCTCCAGGTCGGTGAGGCTCATGGTGAGGATCGTCGAGACGGGCAGGCCGCGATGCGTGCCGAGTGCGGTGGTATCGGCCTCGTAGCGCAGGAAGGCAAGCAGCGCATCGTGATTGCGCTGGGCGGCGGTGCGGGTGTCACGCTTGGCGGCTGCCTCCAGCCGTTCGCGATCGGTGGATTCCGCTGCGGTGCGGGGGCTTTCGGGATCTTCGGGATTACACATGCCGGGGCGTGCGAGCTTGGCGAGCACCGGATCGAGAACGGCACGCAGGTCGGGGGTGATCTCGCCGATCAGTGCCGACATGCCGTCCACCCGCTGGGTGCCGACGGTGATACCGCGCATGCGCTGCCGGTCGGCGTCGCCGGTGAGCTTGCCGTCCGGATCGACGCGGCGCAGGATGTCCTCCCCCAGTTTGCGCACGTCATCCGGCCAGCCCTTGCACGCGTATTCGGTGAGGTGCTCCTCCGCGGCCTCTCGCAGCTCGATATCGAGGCTGCCCAGCAGGCGTTCCATGGCCTGCATGATCCGAGTGACATGGTCGGCCGAAATCGCACCCGTACGTTGCGCTTCGGCGACGATGGGCAGCTCCGGCTCCAACACCTGCCCCGGCATGCGACGGACCGCGAGCTTCTCGGCGACCCTGACCCTCCTGCACGCATCAGCGCGGGACAACCGCAACGACTGTTCCAGGTAGAGCGCCGGGGACTTCATATCCGCCTTGCCATGCAAATCGCGACGCCGAGTTTCGTCGACGAATCCGATTTTCGCGGCATCCAATTGCCGCACAACCTTTTCGGTTTCCCGCATCACATCCGCGAACTCATCATCCGACAGCGGAATGGGCGACGCCCCGAGCAGGGCATCCGCCGCAGCCCGCAGCGCCTGAACGGCGACTACGATTGCGGCTTCTCCCCCGGATTCCATAGCTTTATTCTACCGAGATAATCCTATCCCCGCCAGATGAATTCCCTTGTGACACAAAGCTATTCAGACTCTTGTTCTTTTCATCTTCGTCTTTTTCTTGTCTTCTTTTCTTCTTGTCCGGGCGTCTTTATCTTTTTGTTCTTTTATTCTCTTGACCTTTTCCCCCACTCCCGCCCGAAAACCCCTACCGTGGAGACATGCGAACCTCGGTACACCTACTGCTCTTCGCCAGCGCCATAGCGATAGCAGTCGGCACCTTCGGCCCCCTCCTGGACCACCTGAAACCCCAGCACATCAGCTTCGACAACCTCAGGAACGGCTTCCCGGACGGCCAATCCCTCGACCAATTGGGCCATCAATCCGTCACCCTGTGGGTGTCGCTGGCCATCGGCTTCCTGGCCGTAGCCGCCGCCATTCTGCTTGCCGCCCTGGTCGGCTCACGCACGCTGGGCACGCTCGGCGTCCTGGTAGGTCTCGCCGGTCTCGGCGTACTCACCTGGCGACTCGACCAGAACTTCGACGACCAACTCCGCCACGACTACAGCGACCTGCTCAACGGCAGCTGGGGCCTATACCTGGTGGGCGGCGGCCTTATCGTCGCACTGCTGTGCGTCCTGGCACCGCGCGAGCGCAAACGAGTCGGTGTATGAGCCGGGCGGCAGTCCGCGCCGTCCGATTGTCCACGTCCAACCCGGGATTGAGCTCGGCGACATCCACCGCCACCAGCTTCCCGCCGGCCGCCACCCGATCACACACCCGCTGAATGGTCTCCAGCGGAACGCCATACGCGGCAGGCGCACTCACCCCCGGCGCGACCGCTGCCGGGAGCACATCGAGGTCGATGGTCAGATAGAGCATGTCGACCGCATCCAGGAGGTCCGCGACGAACGCGTCGACCATCGCGTAATCGGTTGGGCCGCAGCGATCGTCGAGTAGATAGTGCACGTCCAGACGATCCGCGGTATCGAACAACGCGCGGGTATTGCTCGGCTGACTGATACCGAGCACGTCATACCGAACCGAGGTGCCCGCCGCCCGCTCGGCTTCGAGGATCTGCCGGAAGGGCGTACCGGAACTCGGCACCGCCTCATCCCGCAGATCGAAATGTGCGTCCAGATTGAGGATTCCGAGACGCGGGCGAGCCTGTCGCGCCTGTGCGGCCGCCACACCGAGGTAGGTGCCGTACGCGACCTCATGCCCGCCACCGAGAACCACGGGCAGTCGTCCCGAATCAATGGCCACGGCAACGGCATTCCCCAGCCGCTCCTGTCCGCCCTCCAAATTCGAATCGGTCACCGCGACGGTTCCGGCGTCCTCCAGCAGGACGGGCTCCGACAGCGCCATCGATGCCAAGGCGGCCCGCAGGGCAGCCGGACCCGCCGCCGCACCCTGCCGGCCCTTGTTGCGTCGCACGCCCTCGTCACTGGCGAAACCTATGAGCACACCACGACTCTCGGAGGCTTCGGGGTCATACGGCCGAACAGCCTGATGCCACCGCAGATGTTCGGGCGCATCGCCGTCGTTGCGCCCGGTCCAAGGTGCGGGCGGGATATCGACCCGAATCTCGGCGCTCATACGGCGACTCCCGGGGTGACCAGCACGCCGTCCTTGAACACTTCACGCACCAGGGCGACACCCGGCCGGTAGGCCAGGTGCAGGTACGAAGGTGCGTCCAGGGCAATGGCATCGGCCCGCGCCCCCACACCCAGCCAGCCGATGTCATTGCGCCGCAATGCCTTCGCACCACCCAGGGTCGCCGACCACACGGCTTCCGCCGGCGTCATATGCATTTCGCGGACAGCGAGTGCGATACAGAACGGCAGGCTGGTGGTGTAGCAGGTACCGGGATTGCAATCCGCGCCCAATGCCACCGTGACCCCGGCATCCAACAGCGCCCGCGCATCCGGATAGGCGTTCCGCGTGCAGAAATCCGCACCCGGCAGCAGTGTCGCCACCGTGGAACCGCTTGCCAGCGCGTCGATATCGCCGGAGTTCACATACGTGACGTGATCCACCGATGCCGCGCCCATCTCCACGGCCAGCCGCACGCCCGGCCCCTGCCCGAGCTGATTGCCGTGCACGCGCGGGATGAGCCCATGCGCCACACCGGCTTTCAGCACCGCTCGCGACTGCTCCTCGTCGAATGCCCCGCGTTCACAGAACACGTCGATCCATTTGGCGTGCGGCGCACAGGCTGCGATCATCTCGTCACACACCATGGCCACATAGTCGTCCGCGCGCCCGGCGTACTCGGGCGGCGGCACATGCGCCGCCAAGAGCGTGACCTCATCGGTGAACCGTCCCGCGACCTGCGCACTGCGCAGCTCATCGCGGGTGCTCTGCCCATACCCGGTCTTGCACTCCACCGTAGTGCTGCCGGAGCGCAGTGCCTCGGCGAGCAGTCGCCGCACATTGGCTTCGAGCTGCCCCTCATCGGCGGCTCGGGTGGCCTCGATAGTCGTGCGGATTCCGCCTGCGGTGTAAGGGGTTCCGGTCATACGTGCCGCGAATTCCTCGGCCCGCTCTCCGGCGAACACCAGGTGCGAGTGGCTCTCCACGAATCCGGGCAGTAGTGCCCGGCCGCCGAGGTCGGCTCCGCGGTCGGCGGCGGGCGCATCCGCGCTGTCGCCGACCCACGCCACCCGCCCGTCGGCGAAGGCGATGCCGGCGTTCCGGCGCACTCCGAGCTGTCCCTCGCCGAGCTGCGGATCATTGGTGACGAGGGTTCCGATATTCGTGATGACCAGGCTGGTCACGATCGAATTCCTTTCAGGCTCGGGCCATTTCGGTGTCCGGCGGGTAGATCATGTGTTCCGGCGGATTCGCGGTGCGCTTGGCGATCGGGTAGTACAGCCCGGCCGTCACCACAATGCCGACGATCCACGAGATATCCGCGCCGCCGAGCATGTCGGTAATCGGTCCGGTGTAGAGCTTGGTCGCCAGGAAGGGAATCTGCACCAGTACACCGGTGAAGTAGCACGCCAGGGCGGGCACATTCCACGCGCCATACCGTCCATTGGCGTCGTAGAGCGCGGGAATGTCGATGCGCTCCTTGGAGATCAGGTAGTAGTCGATCAGATTGATCGCACTCCACGGCGTGAAAACCATGAGCAACGCGAGCACGAAATTCTTGAAATTGGCCAGGAAGTCCGCGCTGGCGGCAATGGCGATCAGCGTGGCGACGGTGGTGAAGCCGATAATGTAGAGGCTGCGCGCCAAGGTCGAAATGCGCGAGCGCCCTTCGAAAGCCGTCACCGTGGTGAGGATCGACATGAAACCACCGTACGCATTGAGCACATTCACAGTCAGCTTTCCGGTGACGATCACCAGATAGATGAGCACCGCGACCGCCGCCGGACCGGCGAGATCACCGATGAATCCGACCTGATCCTTCATGAACGATTTGCTCGCCACCGCCGCGATGAGCGCACCGAAGGTCATGGACCACTGCGAGCCGATCACGGTGCCGGCGAAGGTGGACCAGAAGGTCGCCCGGTCACTGGTGGAACGCGGCAGGTAGCGCGAGTAATCGGCCACATACGGTCCGAAGGTCAGCTGCCAGCTCGCACCGAGCGCGACCGCCAGCAGGAAGGTAGCGGTCTCGAAACCCTTGACCCCGAGTTGCGCGGTCACATCGTATTCGGCGAACAAACGGATTGCCAGATAACTGAATCCGATAATGCCGACCACGGTCGCGATCCGGCCCACAATATGAATGAGCTTGTACCCGGTGACCGCGATCAATGCGGTGAGCGCCCCGAAAATGACCATGCCCAATTCGGGATTGTCTATATGCAGCACCTTGGCCACAGCTTGTCCGGCCAGCACCGTACCGGTCGCCGCGAATCCCAGATACATGAGAATCGCGAGCAACAGCGGCAGTACCGCACCGCGCACACCGAATTGCGCACGACTGGAAATCATCTGCGGCAGACCCAGTTTCGGGCCCTGCGCGGAGTGCAGCGCCATGACCGCGCCACCGGCCACATTGCCGATGAGCAGGCCGATAATGGCCCACAGCGCGTCGGCTCCGAAAATAACCGCCAGCGCGCCGTCGACAATCGCGGTGATCTGCATATTCGCACCGAACCACAGCGTGAACTGGCTGCGCGGGCTACCGTGCCGTTCCGAATCCGGAATGACATCGATGGTGTGGCGTTCGGGGGTGAGTACTACCTCGGCGGGACCGTCGTGCGTCATGGTCTCGGCCTTCCTGCTTGTAGACCGCGGTGGATCGGTTACTGATTCTCGGACATGGGAATACGGACTCCGCGGGTGGAAGCCGTCTCGATGGCGTGCTCGTATCCGGCATCGGCGTGCCGAATGACACCCATGCCCGGATCGTTGGTCAGCACCGCCTCGATCTTGCGGGCCGCGAGTTCGGTGCCGTCGGCGATGACGACCTGGCCGGCATGGATGGACCGGCCCATACCGACACCGCCGCCGTGGTGCAGCGATACCCAGGACGCACCGGAGGCGGTATTGAGCAGGGCGTTCAGCAGCGGCCAGTCGGCAATCGCGTCGGAGCCGTCGCGCATGGATTCGGTCTCGCGGTACGGCGAGGCCACCGAACCGGAGTCCAGGTGATCGCGGCCGATGGCGACGGGCGCGGAAAGTTCACCGCTGGCGACCATTTCATTGAATTTGAGTCCGGCCAGGTGCCGTTCGCCGTAGCCGAGCCAGCAGATGCGTGCGGGCAGACCCTCGAAGGCGACCTTCTCCCCCGCCAAGGTGATCCAGCGCTTCAAATGCTCGTTGTCCGGGAACAATTCGAGGATCGCCTTGTCGGTGGCGGCGATATCGGCCGGATCACCGGACAGCGCGGCCCAGCGGAACGGGCCCAGGCCCTCCTCGAAGAGCGGGCGAATGTACGCCGGTACGAAGCCGGGGAAGTCGAAGGCGCGGTCGTAGCCGCCCTTGCGGGCCTCATCGCGAATGGAGTTGCCGTAGTCGAAGACCTCGACGCCGCGATCCAGGAACCCGACCATGGCCTTCACATGCGCGGCCATGGACAGCTGGGCCTGCTCGGTGAACCACACCGGGTCCTTCTCGGACATGGTCTTCATATCGCCGAAGTCGACGCCGAGGGGCAGGTAGGCGAGGGGATCGTGCGCGGAGGTCTGGTCGGTGACGATATCGATGGGCACTTCGCGCTCGAGCAGCGCCGGAAACACCTCGGCCGCATTGCCTTCCACGCCGATGGACAGCGGACGCTTCGCATCGCGGGCCGCGATCGCCAACTCCAGAGCGTGATCGAGGTTGTCGGCCTTCACATCCAGGTACTTGTGCTTGATCCGCCGATCGATACGCGTGACATCGCAGTCGACGCAGATGGCCACACCCTCGTTCATGGTGACCGCCAGTGGCTGCGCACCACCCATTCCGCCGAGACCCGCTGTGAGAGTGATGGTTCCGGCAAGAGTCCCGCCGAATCGCTTGCGCGCCACCGCACCGAAGGTCTCATAGGTGCCCTGCAGAATGCCCTGGGTACCGATGTAGATCCACGATCCGGCGGTCATCTGCCCGTACATGGTGAGCCCGAGCTCCTCCAGGCGGCGGAATTCCTCCCAGTTCGCCCAGTCGCCAACGAGATTGGAGTTGGCGATGAGGACGCGGGGAGCCCACTCGTTGGTGCGGAAGACGCCGACCGGCTTACCGGACTGCACCAGCATGGTCTCGTCGTTCTTCAATGTCTTCAGGGTCGCGACCATGGCGTCGAAGGCGGCCCAGGAGCGCGCGGCCCGACCGGTGCCGCCGTAGACGACCAAGGCGTCCGGATGCTCGGCGACCTCGGGATCGAGATTGTTCATGAGCATGCGCAGCGCGCCCTCCTGCTGCCAGCCGAGCGTGGTCAGCTCGGGGCCGCGCGGGGCGCGCACCGGTCGGGCCTCGTGCCCGGGTGAAGTGATGTCCATGGGTACCTCCGTGACTCCGTTCGCGCTCAGCAGTGAATGTGTGCTGGATCGCATTCTGCAACAGTTGTATAGTCCTGTCTATACAACTGTCAAAATGAGCCCATCCGGGCCGGTAGGCTGCAGGCTCGGAACGATGGACTCGGTAGGGAGTACGGCGGGGATGGCAACGGTCGCGGGATCGAACAGCTCGGGCGAGACCTCTCTCGCGGCACTGTTCGCCGAGGCGGGGGGCGATTCGGTACCCGCGTACGAACGGGTCAAGCAGTTGGTCATCGCGCAGGTGCGTTCAGGGCGCTGGACCGAAGGCGATCAACTGCCGTCCGAGCATCAGTTCGTGGCCGCGCTCGGACTCTCCCGCATGACCATCAATCGGGCGTTGCGCGAGCTCACCGCCGAGGGTCTGATCGTGCGCATGATGGGCGTGGGCACCTTCGTGGCCGCCACCAAGGGCTCGTCGCCGCTGTTCGAGGTGCGCAATATCGCCGATGAGATCCAGCAGCGCGGGCACCGGCATCGCACCGAGGTGATTCTGGTGCGCGACGAGAAGATCGACGGCACCCAGCCGTTCCTACGCGATTCCATCGGCACCAAGGCTTTTCATTCGGTGCTGGTGCATTTCGAGGACGACACCCCGATCCAGGTCGAGGACCGGTATGTGAATCCCGCCGAGGCCCCGGGCTATTTGGAGCAGGACTTCGTAACCACCACGCCCAATGACTATTTGAGCCGGGTCGCGCCGCTGGTGCGGGGCGAGCACATGGTGGAGGCGGTGCTCGGCAGCACCGACGAGTGCCGCCTGCTCGGGATCGACCGCGGGGAACCGTGCCTGCTCATTCGCCGCCGCACCTGGTCCGAGCACGGCCTGGTCAGCGTGGCCCGGCTGGTGCATCCGGGCTCACGCAATCGCCTCGAAGGTGTCTTCGGGCGCTGAAAGCCCTACTGCCCGCTGGTGATTCGTGCCGATTCACCGGCGCGTTCGAAGCGCATGGCCGGGTCGACGATCTTGCCGTAGCGCAGCATGGGCAGGTCGCGCAGATAGTTCTGACGCAGTCGCCACGGTGCGCGATCGCCCTGTTTGGGGAGCCGGTCCAGGGCGCGCAGCACATAGCCGGGCTGGAAGTCCAGGAAGGGCGCGGTGCCCACGGAGGGATCGCGGACGGGTGTGGCCTTGGCGTAGCCGTTCGAATCCATATGCCGCAGTAGGCGAACCACGTACTCGCACACCAGGTCTGCCTTGAGCGTCCAAGAGGCATTGGTATAGCCGATGATGAACGCGAAGTTCGGCACCTCCGAGAGCATCATGGCCTTGTACGCCATGGCATTCGGGAGTTCGACCTTCTCACCGTCCACGGTCAGTTCCAGTCCACCGAAGGCAATCAGGTTCAATCCCGTTGCGGTGATGATGATGTCGGCGTCGAGCTCGCCCCCGGACTCCAATTTCAGACCGGATTCGGTGAAGGTCTCGATCCGATCCGTGACCATCTCCAGTTTGTCCTGGCGGATGGCGCGGAACAGATCACCGTTGGGCACCAGGCACAGCCGCTGATCCCAGGGCTTGTAGCTGGGATTGAAATGCGTCTGAATATCGTAACCCGCAGGCAGCCAACGCTTCTGGAGCTCGAATATCCATGCGCGCATCCGCTTGGGGTAGCGCTGCGAGATCTGATACATGGCGGTGCTCAGCCCGACATTCTTGGCGCGGGCCAGCGCATAGGCGGCCTTGGTGGGCAGAATGCGCCGCGCCCGGTCCGCGAAGGCATCGCGGGCGGGCATGGAAATAATGTAGGAGGGTGAGCGCTGCAACATGACCACGTGCGCGCCCTGATCCGCCAGCGCCGGACCGAGAGTTACCGCGGTCGCGCCCGAACCGATGATGACGACCCGCTTGCCCGCCACATCCAGTTGTTCGGGCCATTGCTGCGGATGCACGATCGGCCCCGAGAAGCGATCCGTCCCAGCGAATTCCGGCGTGTATCCCTCGTCGTACCGGTAGTAGCCCGAGCAGCTGAACAGGAAGTTGGCGGTAATGCTCACCGTCTCACCGTCGTGTTCGGCGGTCACCGTCCAGCGCTCGTCCGCGGTCGACCACTCCGCACGTAGCACCCGATGCCGATACCGAATGTGCTTGTCGATCCCCGCCTCCGCGGCGGTATCGCGGACATATTCCAGAATCGAACCCCCGTCGGCAAGGGCCTTGTCCCCCAGCCACGGCCGGAAGCGGTAGCCGAGGGTGAACATATCGGAGTCGGAGCGAATCCCCGGGTAGCGGAACAGATCCCAGGTGCCGCCGATACCATCGCGCATCTCCAGGATCGCGTACGTGCGCCATGGGAACGCGGTCTGCAGATGATGGGCGGCCCCGATACCGGACAGACCCGCGCCGACAATGAGCACATCGACGTGCTCGGGCGTGCTGCTCATCGACACTCCTCCCATTCACGAGATATATGCCCCAGCGTATCCAGCGCGGCACCCGCGCAGGGCCGAAGCGGGCTACGAACGCGAGAAGAATTCGCCGATGATTCCGGCGACGAGTTCGGGCGCCTGCTTGTCTATACCGAAGTGATCGAGACCCGGGACGGTGTGGCGTTCGCAGTGCGGCAGGGTTTTCGCCAATTGGGTGTGGTCGGGGTCGGTGCGGTGCTGACGGTCCTTGTCGCCGTCCATGAGCAGCACCTGCGCGGTGATGCCGGCGTAATTGGGGTAGGTGTCGTCGAGGCGGATGATCTCGCGGTGTTCGCGCAGGTTCTCGGCGAGCTGACTGACGACCATGTCGCGTTCGGGAGCGTCCATGAACATGGGCATCATGCGGCGGAACATCCAGCGCGGCACCTTCTGCATGCCCTCCGGCCCCATGGCGCGAACGAATTCGATGAAGGCGTCGAAGGGTTTTCCCTGGTCGAGGTATTTCTCATAGGGTCGCATCCAGTCCGAGGGCACCGAACCGGCAATCGACACACCCGGTTCATACAGCGCCAGCTTGCGGATATCCGGGTTGGTGCGTGCCGCCTCCAGCGCGATCAGACCGCCGTAGCTGTGCCCCACGATCAACGCGGCCCCGGTTTTGCGCTGGAGCGCGCGAATATCCGCGCAGTCCTCGGTGATCCGATACTCCGACCCCTGTGGACCGCTCGCACCGCGCCCGCGCCGCTCCATGGTGTGCACGGTGAAGTCCTTGCCCAGCGCCGCGGCGAAGCGCGCGAAGCCGCTCGCCACCGACAGCGCTCCGGGTACGACGAGCACCGGCGGGCCCTGTCCCACAGTCAGATACGCGATCCGCGTGCCATCCGCGGACAGGACGGAATCCGCGGAGTGTTCGAACTCGGCATCAGCTGTAGCCATAACCCCTCCGGGTCATCATGTTAACTGATTCCCTTAATTATCCTAAGCGATGTTATAGTTTCTGGGTGGAATTTCTTCGCCTGTCGAAGGCTGCTCAGCGCTTGGGCGTTCACCCGGTGACGCTGCGGTTGTGGGCGGATTCGGGGAAGATTCCGGTGACATGGGTCGGGCGGGAGCGTCGATTCTCCTCGGTCGATGTGGAGGCGATGAAGGTATCCAGCGTGGGTGGGGATCGGATTCGGTTGGAGGGCTTGTACGTTCGCGTGTCCGGCTCGACCGGCCAGGAGTCGTCATTGCAGGCGCAGGAGGCCGAGCTACGTGCCACCGCCACCGGTGAGGCCGTGAAAGTGTTCCGGGATCGAGGCTCGGGGTTGCGGGAGGACCGGCCCGGTTTGAACCGGTTGTTGCAGGCCGTGACGGAGGGATCGGTGACGGTGATTCGGGTGACCCATGAGGATCGGTTGGCGCGGTTCGGTGTGGGCTGGCTCGAGCGGCTGTTCGCGGTGCACGGGGTGGGGTTGGAGGTGCTGCATCCGAAACGGTCCGGGGGACGACAGGAACTGCTGGAGGACTTCATCTCCTTGGTGACGACATTCGCGGGCCGGTTGTATGGGATGAGGTCGCAGGAGGCCCGCCGCCGTCTTCTGATGGAGTCCGGACAGTGCCCGTCGGTCGGGGGCGATGCGTGAGCAGCAAACCTGTTCTCGCCGAAGGGGAAACCACCCGCACGGCCACTGCGCGGGTACCGATCCGCCTCGGTGTGGACGATACGACCGGCGAGATCATCGACCGCGCGGTGTTGACCGACCGGATCGGCTGGTGCGTGGATCTGGTGTCCGACATGGCCATACGACTTGTGGTCGAGCATTGGAATGCAGACGACCTTGGTCTACTGGGGTCTGGGCAGGACTCGGCGGGCGACAAGCTGCCGTCAAACGCTTGGATGGCATTGCGGCGGCTCGGGTGGACGGTGAATCCGGCGGTGAAGGTCAACGACCGGATCGTGCGGATGGCACAGGAACAGGCCGGACGCACGCTTCGGTCGGCGTGCTGGCGAGCCGCGCTCACCTCGGCGATCCTGTCCAGCTGGCCGGACGATCCCCACCATCGCACCGGTGCGGAGTGGGACGCGGTCCGCGCTGCCGCACCGGGCGGGAAGTATCTGCCGTCCAACGTGGTCAAGGGCCGGACCCGGCAGATCGCCCGGTTCGCAGCAGGGCACGGGCGGCGGCCAGTAGATGTGTTCGAGCTCGAACCCGCACCCCGGACGGCGCGGATGCTGTTGCTGTCGGCGGTGGACCAGCAACAGGCCAGCATCGAACGATCGGCGATCGAGCCGGACAAGGCCGGGCTACGGCTGCAACTGCCGTTGCGCCCAGACCCCCGCACCTATAAAGACTGGGCGTGGGTGGCGTTACCGATCATCCTGCCCGCCACGGTCCCGGCGCACGCGATCCTGCACCTGCCCACTCTCCGGCTGGTGAACGGGACGGTCCGGGCGGACCTGTCGTTTACCCAGACCGTGCCGATCGCGCATCGCAGCGGCCACACCGTGGCATTGGGTGTGGACTGGGGGCTGAACACGCTGCTGTCCGCCGGAGCGGTCCGGCTCGACGACAAAGGTGTGATCACAGCGCTCGGGGCTGGTGGGCAGTACCGGGCCGCCGGAATCCTGGCCAAACAACACCGCCTCCGCCGTCTGGGGGAGACCTTGCACACCAAACACGACCACTACACCCGGTTGATCGCGGGGCGCGCCGACCATCCCCTCGCCGTCAAACAAGCGACGCTGGCCGCTGAGATCGGCCATGTCGCCAACCGGCGATCGAACCTCAACGGCGCCCTGGCGGCCTCGGCCGCTCGATGGACGGTGGATCAGGCCATCGCCACCAGCGCAACCGTCATCTATCTCGAGGATCTCCGGTCGCTCGAAGCCACCGGGATGGGGCGAACCCTCAACACCCTTCTGTCGCAACAGGTTCGGGGCGCGATCGGTAACCATATCCGGCACCTCGCCGCCGAGGTCGGGATCGCGGTCGTCACCGTCCCGGCCCGCGGCACCTCCAAACACTGCCCCCTTTGCCTGACCCCGCTGCGGCACAGCAAAGCCCCGGACCGGCCCACCGTGGCAGGGTGGAAGTGGGCGCTGTGTCCCAACCCCGACTGCCGATGGCAGGGTGACCGTGACCAAGGAGCCTGGCGGCGGATCGCCGCCCGCGGTCTGGCACATCAGAGCAAAACCGTCACCGACCGCGCCACCGGTGCCATGACCATCCGCGCCATCGACGCCGCCATGGAAGCCACCGCGATCCTCACCACCCCAACCACAGCGGTGGACCGTTCCAAAACCGGACCCACCGTGTCCCGATCCTCATGCCCCGCGCCCAGGCGACGCGGGGCACCCTCTCCCGCCCGACCCCACGGTCGGACGGGCCAGCGTCCGGAGGGACACGCCCCCACGGGCCGGACGCTGCCCCGTGCAGCACACCGGAACCAGGACGTGAGCACGATCAGCACCCCCACCGACCGGCACACGCCACGCGGAGCCGCACTGGGCGCGGGATTCCACCTGCACACCCATGCGACCCCGCCACGATGGGAACCGATCCCACCAATCCCACACCCACGGGATCACACAGGATCACTCAACTGATCAGAGACGCTACGCGCGCAAACCGCTCGCTCGTAGTACTCGACGGCCGATCGCCGCGCGAATCGAATCCTCGGTGCCCAGCACGCGGACATGTTTGCGGGCGCGAGTAATGGCCGTGTACAGCAACTCTCGGGTGAGCAGGGTGGATTCGGGGCCGGGCAGCACCGTGGTCACGGTGTCGTACTGGCTGCCCTGACTGCGGTGAATCGTCATAGCGTACACAGTGGTGACACCCGGGAATTGGGTTGGGTGCACCAGATACGGTTCGGTACCGCGCTGCAGAGCCGCGCGCAGGGTGCCGTCAGGCATGCGGACGATCACACCGGTATCGCCGTTGTAGATGCGCGCCTCGTGATCATTGGCGGTGACCAGCAGCGGCTGACCCGGATACCAGTGTCCCGGACCGGGATCGGTGCTGATGCCCGCCGCGGCGACCCAGCCCGCCGCCATCCGATCCCAGCGTTCGACACCGTACGGACCTTGGCGGTGCGCGCAGAGCAGGCGATGCGATTCGAGCGCGGTGAGCGCGGCGATGGCATTACCGGCCACGGCGGCGTCGGTAGCGGAGTGCGCCGCGCGCAGAACGTCCGCGCGCACCTCGCCGATATCGTCGGGGCCGTGCAGGGACAGTTCCGTTCCGCCCGCGCGCAGCAGTTCCAGGGCGGTATCGGCGTCACCCGCGCGTACCGCGACCGCGAGTTCGGCAATGCGCCCACCGAAGCGGCGGCCCCGGGTGAGGCGAACAATGCCGCCGCGCAGGCGTTCTCGCTCGCGGGCGGAGAGTGCGTCGGGATGTGCCGCGCTATCGCGCAATTCACCGCCGAGTATCTTGTCCAGGGCCGGATTCGCCTGTCCGGCAATCGGTCCCGCCACCAGATCGGCGAGTACCGCGCCCGCGTCGACCGAGGCCAGCTGATCCGGGTCACCGACCAGCACCAGGCGCGCGTCCGGACGTACGGCCGGGAGCAGACGGCTCATCATGGTCAGCGACACCATGGAGGTCTCGTCCACCACGATGACGTCATAGGGCAGCCGGTTGAATTCGTGATGCTTGAACCGGCTCGCGCCACCGCGCTGCCAGCCGAGCAGCCGGTGCAGTGTGGCGGCGGTGAGCTCGGGCAGGCCGATGTCCCCGGCCTGTTCACGCACCGATTCCTGCAGGCGCGCAGCGGCTTTGCCGGTGGGCGCGGCGAGCGCAATGCGCAGGGCGGGCGCACCCGGAATGGCTTGCTGATGCGCTACCAGCAGCGCCAGTACGCGGGCGATGGTGTGCGTCTTACCGGTACCTGGTCCACCAGCGACGACGGTGGTCCACTGGGTGGCGGCCAGCGCCACCGCGAGGCGCTGCCGATCCGGTGGCTCCCCCGGCCCGCCCTCGCCGGGAAAAAGCCGATCCAGTTCTCGCCGAACAAGTTCCGCGTCCACCATGGGCTGGGTGGTGGATCGCTCGGTGAGCGCCTGCCGGATGGTCTCCTCCTGCCGGTAGTACCGGTCCAGGTAGAGCAGCGGGCCGGCTGCGGACCCCGGCGGATCGATCAACCGCAGTGGGCGCAGCGGCCCGGCCGGGCTCCCGCACACCAGCGGGCTCTTGCGCAGCGCGGCGATCACCTCGTCCACCTCCGGCCACGGCAGGGTCGAGGGATCGATCGAAGACTCTTCCGTCCCTTCGGCATCCACGCCGATCTCATCCATGCGCCGCACCTCCAGGCACACCGAACCGGACCGCACCGCGCGCACCGCGAGGGCCGTGGCGAAGAGCACCAGGGGCGAGTTCTCCTGCCCCAGCCGCCCGAGCCGCAGCGCCACATGCACATCCGCTGCCGAGAGCACGCCCGCCACATTGAAGATCTGCAGCGGCCCGGTACCGCGCTGCGCCAATTGGATCGAGGTCATCGGGCGGCCTCCACGTCGATCGGTTCTCCCGCGAGCAGCAGGGACAGGTCCGTCACCAGGGCGGGCGGTGGCATCCAGTCGAATACGCCGCAGCCGTCCGGTGTTTCGGGCCCGATCATGCCGCGGACGAACAGGTAGCGGATACCGCCGAGGTGCTGGGCGGGATCGTAATTCGGCAGCCGCCAGCGCAGATAGCGGTGCAGGGCAACCGAATACAGGATTGCCTGCAACGGATAGTGCGAGCGCATCATCTCGGCGGCCATGCGTTCGTGCGTGTAGTGCGCGACGGTGAGATCGCCGGTGCCGAGGCGGTTGGTCTTGTAGTCGACCACCACGAATCGTGGTCCGCCGGTACGTAATACGGCGTCGATACTGCCGGTGAGATAGCCGCGCAGCGGAGTGTCGTCCAGGTGTGCGAGCTGGTCGGCGTATGGCAGGAAGACATCATCGGCCGGCAGGTGACGGCGCAGCAGTCCGGCGATCCGTGGCACCGTCACCCGGGTGGCGGTGGGGGTGTCACCACCTGCCAGGGGCATATCGAAGTCGAGTTCGCTGAGCCGGTCGCGGGCGGAAATATCCGCGAGAGCACCGAATCCGATCGGCGTGCGCATCACCGCCATGAGCGCGATGGCGAGCACCTCCGGATCGGCGTCGAACATCTGCTCGGCGACAGCATGCGTACAGCGTGCGCGCATCTCGGCGGCCAGATCCGGGGCGTCGGTATCGACGTACTCCAGGATCTCGTGCACCAGGGTGCCGAACTCCGCGCCGTAGGGCAGCGTATTCATGAGTGACGGTGCGGCCGTGGCGAATACATCCACCTCGTCGACCAGCGCACTGGGCGTCGCGGGCTCATCGACCACGCCACCCCCGTCAGGCTGATCACCGGCAGGCATGGCGTCGTGCGCCCCGGCGGTGAGCGCCGAGTACGAGGTGCGCCGCCAATCCTGATCCAGGTGCCGATCGAAGCGTGCCACCGCGAGCACCTCGGCGGCCATGGCGGTGTGGTCACGCGGCAACCGGGCACGCCGGATCTCATGCACCGGCTCGACCGCGATGACACCGGGCTCTGCCGTCGAGGCCCACTCCGAAATACGGTTCAGCACAACCGAATCGGCCGGCACCGGGACCTTGTCGGCCACCGCCGGACTGCCGGGTTCGCGACCCAGGATCATGCGGTGCAGGGGTGCGGTCTGGGTATCGAAGGCCGGCGCCCACCAGGCCACCACCTGCGCGCCCGCACGGGTCAGCGCCACATACAGCAGGCGCAGTTCCTCCGCCGCCTCCTCGGCCTCCGCGCGCGGCTTGCGGGTGTTGTAGCCGGAGGCTTCGGGACCACCCACATCCAGGACGCGACGGCCCTGTTCATCATGGAAGAGCAGGGTCGGCGGATTGCGCATCTTGGCGGCATCCCACGCGAAAGGCAGGTAGACGACCGGGAATTCGAGACCCTTACTGGCGTGCACGGTGGCGATCTGCACGGCCGCGGCATCGCGGTCCAGGCGACGGCTGCGATCGGCCACACTCCCCGAGGCCGGGTCACGGACGCGATCGGCGAGCCAGCGGGTGAGGGCGCTCAGGCCCAAACCCTCACGCAGCGCGGCATCATCGAGGAGCTGGGCGATCTGACGCAGATCGGTGAGCTGGCGTTCACCGCCCTCGAGCGCGAGCAGGCGCGGCGCGAGTTTCGTTTCGGCGCTCATCTTCTCGAAGACGGCGGCGAATCCGGCGCGCGCGAAAAGCCGGGCCGAGTCGCGCAGTTCCGCGCTCAGCCGCCCCACCAGATCCGCACCGCCGGAATCGATTTCCGCGGCGGCGAGGCCGAGCAGTGCCGTCCCGGCCGCCAAGCGCACCCGATCGGCGCGGTGCGGCTGCTCCAGAGCGTGCAGCACCCACAGCCACTGGGTGGCCGAGGGCGTGCCGAAAACACTCGCACCACCCGCGAGCACCGAGGCCACGCCCGCGAGTTCCAGTTCCTTGCGCACCATGTCGAGTTGCGCGCGATTGCGCACCAGCACCGCGATATCGCCTGGGCTGAGCGGTCTTTCACCACCCGCGTCGATGGTCGTACCCGATTCCAGCAGTCGCACGATATCGGCCGCCACATCGGTGGCGACGCGCTCGCGCTGCCGTCCGACCGTCGGATAGCCGGAGCGGTTCAGCGGTCCGGCGCCGGTGCGCGGTAAACACCTGAGCCGGAACGGAATCACCGCCTCGGGCGCACCCGAGAGCCGGGAGAACGGCCGGGTGGCCGCCACCGTGTGCACGGTGATCTCCTTGTGCCCCAAGGCCGCTCCGCCATGAATATGCTCCAGCGCGGCCAGCAGCCCGGCATCACTGCGCCGGTTGGTGGTGAGCTCACGACGGGAATCCGCGTGCGCGACCGCATCCAGATAGCTGAGCACCTCCGCGCCGCGGAAAGCGTAGATCGCCTGTTTCGGGTCCCCGACCAGCACGAGTGTGGTGTGCCCGTGGAACGCCCGCCGAAGAATGTCCCACTGCAGTGGATCGGTGTCCTGGAACTCATCCACCAGCGCCACCCGGAACCGGGACCGAATCCGCTGGCAGGCGCGCGGCCCGTGCTCGGCATCGGCCAGCACATCGTGCAGCAGCACCAGCAGATCGTCGAAGTCCCGCAGTCCCGAAAGCTGTTTGCGCCGAGCGGTTTCCGCGCGCGCTGCCGCGGCGAAGGCGACCCGTTCCCCCGCCGGATCATCCTCGGATTCGGCCTCGGGCACCAGCATCGCCGCACTGTCCCCCACCGCGGCCGCGGCCAGGCGCTGCGCATCGGCCGGGCTGAACGGTGGGATCTCGCGCGCGTACCGGCTCAGATACAGATCGTCGGCGACCGTGGAGACCACATCATCGACGTTCTCCACCAACCGCACAGCCGGGTCCTGCTCCCCCGCCAGCCCCAGCTCGTCCAGCATGCGCTGACAGAAGCTGTGCGTGGTGGCGATGGTGCCCGCGTCGAAGTCCGACAGCGCGGCCAGCAGCCGCTCCCGCCGCGCCGCCACCTCCCCCGGATTCGCCTGTGCCAGATGCCGAATCAGCTCATCCCCGGTGGTCTGCGCCCGCTCGGGATCCGCCAGCGCCGCCGCCACCGAGACGAACCGATCCCGCGTCCGCTCCCGCAACTCCTGCGTCGCCGCCCGGCTGAACGTCACCAGCAGCAGCTCGGAGATATCCACCCCGGCCTCGGCCACGAACCGCACCGCCAACCCGACAATGGCATAGGTCTTGCCGGTCCCGGCACTGGCCTCCAGCACCGTCGTCCCCACCGGCAACGGCCCGGTCAGCGCGAAACCGCTTCCCGAGTCGCCTTGGCCGCCAGCGATATTCGGCTCCGGGGCAGCGGTTCCGCCCGGCCGTTCCTCGGCAGCCCACAGTCCCTCGGTATCCGGCAGTGCGGACCCGGTCGGCCCCTTTTCTCGCGCGTCCGGCCCGGTACCGGCGACGGCCGCCGAATCGGCCTCGCCGGGGCGACTTCCGGAGTTCTCCTGGCCCAGGCCGAACAGGTCGCCACCGTCGTCGCCCACCGGACCAGGATGCGATTCGCCGCCCGCGCCGTCGCTGCGGCGGTGGGCGCGGCCGGCCGGGCGGAGGGTGAGGTCCGGGTCGGTGAGCGAGAACAGGTCGTCGGTCATCCGCGCCTTTCGCATTCGGGGCCGGACCGGTGGGTCGGGTGCGGGGTGATCATGGCTGGCCTTGATTCTCGTTGCTGAGCAAGGGATTCCACAGGCGGCGCGCCAGTTCACCGAAGCGGGTGGGTTCGGCTTCCATGACGGTCGGTGTGGTGGTGCGAGTTTCGGTGAGCTGATGGAAGCGCGGGGCGGGGCCGAGCACATAGCGCAGGTAGCGGTCGGTGTGTTCGCCGTACCGGCCGGGACCGTCCTTACCGCCGTCGAATTCGTGCTCCGCGGCCAGCAGCGCGTCCTCGGCGGAGGATCCCTGACAGCGGCGCTCGGCATAGGCCGCGGACGCGGCGGGGGTAATGGGAAGCGCCTCGGCCAGGCCCTCATCGCGCAGATTCGCCAGATCGCGCAGCAGCAGTGTCGCCGCGTGCGCATTCGGGGCGGTCAGGGTGGATTGCCATGCGGGCCTGGACATTTTGCCGCGCCCGATGGTGATCGCCCGCCAGCTCTGATGATTACCGGTGGCCGCGAGCGCCAGCAGCCGAACCCACGCGGCGATCCGGTGTTTCGGCGCCAGCCGGGAGAATGTGGTGCGCAGCAGCGCATCGTCGTGCACATCGGGAACGGTCCCGGTGAGACGGCGCCCATCACCCAGATCGACCGCGATATCAACTGTGCGGGACGGGATCTCATGCAGCGGCTGTGCCACCCGGACCAGCCTGTCGACGGTGGTCTCCACCTCGTCGAGGACCGCCGCGCCGAGTGCGAACGGCGGCAGCGAACCCCGTCGCCATTCGGCCGCGCGCAAGGCATTGGGGTCGACGCCGGTGAGACGCGCGTTCAGCATGCGCTCGCCCATACCCCATTTGGTGAGTCCGTCCAGCTCGATCGGCAGCCGGTCGGCGATCTCCTCCTCGCTCTCGGGAACGCGAATCCCCAAGCGCTGCCACAGGAATGCGCGAATCGGATGTTCAGCGAAGGCCACCAGATCGGCCAGCTCCACATCCCCGCGTTCGGTACCGGGCAGTGCGGCGGCCAGGAACGGCGGGCGCGGCGCGGGCGCACGCTGAGCCGCCAGCGCGCCCTCCAGGGCGACACTGTCGAAGCTGAACGGCTTCTCGGCATTGAAATTGCGACGATCGAAGGGCTGCAACGGATGTCGCTTCACAACCTGGTCCATGGCCGCACCGCCGACATGCGCCCGCACCGTATCCAGGAGTTCGGCCAGCGGAATCGCGGGTGGCCGATGCGCACCGGTCACCGGATCGGATCCGGTGTGCAGCAGCACAAGTCGCTCCCCGGCCGCCATGATCGCGTCCAGGAGCAGCTGCCGGTCCTCACTGCGCGGATCGCGATCGCCCGGGCAGCGGTGCCGGGCCAGCACATCGTCACCGTCGACGCCGCCGGTGCGCGGGAAGACCTCGTCATCGAGTCCGAGCAACACGACCACCCGATGCGGCACCGACCGCATCGGCACCATGGTGCAGACGGTCAGCTCGCCGGTGCGGAAGTTGGCGCGCGAGGGCCGTCCCGCCAGCCGCGCGGCCAACAGCGCGGCAATATCGGTGAGCCGCAAGGGAATCTGCCCGGCGTGCTCGGTGGCGGCCGCGAGTTCGCGCCGCGCCTGCACCCCCTGCCAGCCCTGGGTGATCGGCACATCGGTGAGCAGATCCAGCGCCCGACCGAGCACCGCAGCCCATTCGGAGGCGGGCCGCGCCGAGCCCGCCGGTTCCGCCAGGGTCGGCCCGCGCAGATCCCGCAGGCAGACCGCCAGCCGGTCCACATACTCCGCGAACCGCCCGGCCAGATCGATGTCATTGCTGTCCACATCGTCCAGCGGCAGTACCAGATCCAGCCAGTCCTCGGTGGATTCGCCCGCCGCCACCCCGAGCAGTACGCGATCCACGGCGGCGTTCAATGTGTTCTGCGCGAAATCGCCCAGTCCGAACGCCTGTCGCTGCCGCTGCCCGATTCCCCAGCGCGCCCCGGTCTCGGCGGCCCAGTCGCGCAGCCGCTCGATATCGTCCTCGTCGAAGCCGCAGCGCAGCCGAACCGGTTCCGCCGCGGCCAGATCCAGCACCTCGGTAACCGTGACGCGGCCGTCGGCGAGCTCGAGCAGGATGGCGATCACATCCAGCAGCGGGTTCACCGCGCGCTGCGCCCGGTCCGCCAACCGCACCCGCAACCCATGGGCCGGATGCCCCGGTGCGGCCCCGTCCAGGGACCACTGCCCGAACGCGGCCCGCACCAGCGGCGCGTAGCTCTCCACATCCGGGCAGAGCACGATCACCTCGCGCGGCTCCAGAGTCGGGTCCGCGACGAACAATCCGAGCAGCGCGTCCCGCAGCACCTCGACCTGCCGGGCCGGACCGTGGCAGGAGTGCACCATGACGCTGCTGTCGGCGAGTGCGGGATCGGGCAGGAGCGACCATCGGTCCTGCCGGATGGCGGCCTGCAATTCGGTGAGCAGGGTGCGCGCCCCGCCCGACTCGGGCCGCAGGTGATAGGTGTCGATATGGTCGTAGCCCGACAACCGCTCCTGCAACTCACGCACATCCCGGCCGAGCGCGGCGAGCAGCGGATGCCTTACGCGCACACCGGAATTCGGTATCACCTCGGCATCGGCCAGCTTGGTCCACAGCGCCGGGCTGGGATGCACCAGCCACAGGTGCACCTGCCGCCCTGCCGAGAGCGCCGACAGCACCTCCAACTGATCGGTGGTCAGCCGCGTCACCCCGAAGAGCGAAATCCGTTCCGGCAGCGACACCACACCGGGTTCGGCCCGCAAGCGCGCGCACGCGTCCGAAAGCCGTTCGGCCGGACTGGGTTCCCCCACCGCGGCCCGCAACTGCCGCCACAGCCGCGGCTGCCACACCAGATCCTCCGGGAGCGCGTGCCCGGCCCCATCGGTATCGGTACCGGCCGCCCAGTCCGTGATCATGCCGGGGCGCTGCATGGCGTATCCGGCGAACAGCTCGGCGATCCGCGCCGCGGTCGCATACCTCCGGCCCACCTTGTGCCCGCCCGCATCACCATTGCCGAGGTGCCGTGCCAGTACCGCACTCCAGGGCTCGGTCAGGGCCGCATCGAGTACGGGCAGCAGCGTCCACACCACGCGCTCGCCCGCCCACGGATCTTCCTCGGGCACCCAGCCGGTAGCCTCCGCCAAAATCCGGGCGACCAGTCCGGCCGGATCGGCGAAGTCGATATTCGCGGCGACCCCGTCCGCGTGCGCGGCACTGCCGAGCACCGTGCCCAGCCGCTGCTGCAGCCAGCGCTCGATGCCCTTGGCGGGGACCGCGATCACTTCCGGGGTGAACGGATCGCCGAGCGGATCCGCGAGCAGCTCGGCAAGCGCGTCCACGAGCGTGTCCGCACGCTCGGCACGATGAATGTGCACGACCTGTGTTTATACAGTCAGCGAACGACATGCAATCACCCGGCACTCCAGCGCGCCGGTGACACCCGCCACATGCCGAAGATTAGCTAGGGCGCGTCACCTCGAATTTCGAGTGTGGTATGCGACAGTGCATTTCGGGTGAGGTCGGCAGTTCGGCAAGGAAAGGCTGGTTGCGTCATGTCTGCGTCGGTGATTCCCATGATCCCCAGGCGCGGGTTCACTGTCCGGCGCGTCGGCGAGCGCTGGGAGCTGGTGAATTCCCGTTCCTACGGACGCGGCGTAGTACTGGCGTCCTGGCCCCGGGATCAGCACACCGAAGCCTTCGAGCACTGCTACCGCCTCAACGGCCGATCTGCCGCGCCCGGGCGAAATTCGAAACACGCTGCGACAGCGGCGTTTCCATAACCCACCAGGCAAATCCGCGCAAGACGTGCGCATCGGGCATTGTGATGTCTATTGTGTTCCACCGTGCGTTCTCCCATGGCCCGGCGCTCCCGCGTGGCCGCCTCCGCTTGCGTTATTGCCGCCGCTGCCGTGATTCCCACCGCGACGGTATTCATCCCAACCGCCGGGGCTCGCCCGGTACTCATGCAGGGCTGCCTGCCCGGCTTCGACTGCGATCTGAGCAATCGGATCGCCGCGGTCGACAGCTACCTGGCGTCCCGTCCGGGCGTCACCGGATATGTGGTCCGCGACCGCGTCTCCGGCGGCATCTACCGAAATGCCAACTCGGACAACATGTTCTGGACCGCCTCCACCATCAAACTGGCGATCGCCGAGGATCTGCTGAACCGCGCGCGCATCGGCGCCATCACCCTGGACCCGGGCGACCGCGGCCTGATGGAGTCCATGCTGGCAACCTCCAACGACAATGCCGCCGACATCCTGTGGAACAAATTCGCGGGCATCGACCGGATGGCGTTCAACAACGCCTTCCGCGCCAACGGCATGGCCGGACTGATCCCGCTGCAGCCCACCACCTCGCTGGAGCAGATCAAGCTCTTCCCCGACTGGGGCTTCCAGCAGTGCACGCCCAATGACCTCGATCGACTGATGGACAACGTGCTCACCCGCATGCACCCGGACGATCGCGCCTACCTGGTGGACCGCATGCGCCGGGTCGACACCAATCAGCACTGGGGCGTCTGGGGCGCGGGCGCGGCCATGCAACCCGGCCTGAAGAACGGCTGGTCCGACGAGCAGGGCGGCTGGGTGGTCAATTCCGTCGGCTTCGCCGGCCCCGGCGAGCGGTACACCCTGGCCATCATGACCGAACAGGGTCCGGACGGTAGCTACACCGACGGCTCGGCGACCACCACACGGGTCGCCCAACTGCTGTTCGCGGGTCGCTGAGCTGAACCATCGACCATCCCACTACCCTTGACGTGAGAAGTGACGTAGTTTCACCGTCTGGCTAGGAGCAGGGACTAGATGAACGCCGATAATTCCGTCGCACAGCGCCACCGCGTGGTGGTGATCGGGTCCGGGTTCGGCGGCCTCTTCGCTTGCAAGCACCTGCGGAAAGCCGACGTCGACATCACGCTCATCTCCAAGACCTCCACCCACCTGTTCCAGCCGCTGCTGTACCAGGTGGCCACCGGCATCCTGTCCGTCGGCGAAATCGCCCCCGCCACCCGCATCGTGCTGCGTAAACAGCAGAACGTGCGGGTGATCATGGGCGAGGTCGACGATATCGACGTCGAGGGCGGCACCGTCACCTCACGACTGCTGAACCAGGACACCATCACCCCGTTCGACAGCCTCATCGTCGCCGCCGGTGCGCAGCAGTCCTACTTCGGCAACGACCACTTCGCCACCTATGCCCCGGGTATGAAGACCATCGATGACGCGCTCGAACTGCGGGCGCGCATCCTGGGCTCCTTCGAGGAGGCCGAACTCGCCACCGATCAGGAGACCCGCGAACGGTTCATGACCTTCGTGGTCGTCGGCGCGGGACCCACGGGCGTCGAATTGGCCGGGCAGATCGCCGAACTCGCGGACCGGACCCTGGACGGCACCTTCCGCAATATCGACACCCGCGACGCGCGCGTCATCCTGGTCGAGGGCGCGGGCGCGGTGCTCGCACCCATGGGTCCCAAGCTCGGCGGCAAGGCGCATCAGCGGCTGGAGAAGATGGGCGTCGAGATCCAGCTCAATGCCATCGTCACCAATGTGGACGCGCGCGGGGTCACCATCAAGGACGGCGACGGCACCCGGCGCATCGAATCCGCCTGCAAGGTGTGGTCGGCCGGCGTGCAGGCCAGCGGACTCGGCAAGATCCTGTCCGAGCACTCCAAGGGCACCGAGGTGGACCGGGCCGGGCGCGTCATCGTCGAACCCGATCTGACCATCAAGGGCTACCCGAACGTCTTCGTGGTCGGCGACCTCATGTCGGTACCGGGCGTACCCGGACAGGCACAGGGCGCGATCCAGGGCGGCACCTACGCGGCCAAGGCCATCAAGGCCGAGGTCGAGGGCAAGCAGCAGCCGCAGGAGCGCAAGCCCTTCAAGTACTTCGACAAGGGCTCCATGGCCACCGTGTCGCGCTTCAGCGCGGTGTGCCAGATCGGCAAGCTGGAGTTCAGCGGTTTCATCGCGTGGCTGGCCTGGCTCGCCCTGCACCTGTACTATCTGGTCGGTTTCCGCAGCCGGTTCGTCACCGTGCTGCAGTGGTTCACCTCCTTCCTGGGCCGCCATCGCGGGCAGATGGCCGCCACCGAGCAGTGGGTGTTCGCCCGCCTCGCGCTGGAGGCCCTGGACAATCCCGAGGACGCGCGCGAACTCGCGAAACAGATCGGCGGCGAATCCGCTTCGGAGAACGGCAAATCCGTAGCGAACGCCAAAGCCGCCGAAGCCTCGTAACGACACGCAGAACTGCGGCGATGGCGGCGCGGCACGCGGATCAGCCCTGAGTGGGACCAATCCGGCACACCAGCCGGATCCGAATGTTCGACATCTGTCGATATTCGTTGAGAAAGGTCATTCATGGGCAAACGCCAACCAGCTGATCATATTTCGCCACGCCGCCTCCGCATCGGCTCCCTCGCCCTCGCTGGAGCGCTGCCGCTGATCGCCGCCCTGGCACACACCGGAACCGCTGTGGCGGAACCGGTGACCACCGAGGACAACCAGTCCACGGTGGTGGAGAATCAGCCCGGGCACGACGCACAACCCGGTCTCGTACTCGACTCCTCCTTCGGGCAGCTCTCGGTTCCGGTGCCGCCGTTGGTCTCCGAGGGGCTGCGATCCGAAACCGCGCCCACCGCAGCCGGATCGGGCTCCTCCGCCGAGGCCGCACCGGTCATCGACACCGCCGAACCCGCCGCCGAGAGCGTGGAACCGGTTGCCGCCGAACCCGTTCCGGTGGTGCGGGTCGGACGCAACTCCTCCATCGGGGTGCGCGATATCCCGCGCGGTCCCATCGCCGAGGTGAATGTGCAACAGCTGCGCATGCCGAATCCGGCGGTCGCCGCCGATGTCGCTCCCATCGCGGCGCCGGAGGGCATGCTGCGTTTCGGTGATACCCAGATCGGTATTCCGGGATTCCTCTCGCCCGAACAGGCGGCTCAGGTCAATGGGTTCGCGGCGGGCGTCGAGGCGAATCTCGCGCGCACCCTCGACTCGGCCGGGTTCGAGCCCAGCCGTTCGGATCGTATCGCCGCCAGCACCGTCGGCGACGCCGCCGTGGGTGCGGTGGTGGGTGTCGGCGTAGCCGCACCCCTCGAGGTTGTCGGCGGGGTCATGGGCGGAGTGATCGGGGCGGTGGTGGGTACGCCGTTCGCACCGGCCGGTTGGGTCGTCGGCCCGACCCTCGGCGCGACCGCGGCGGTCACCCTGATCGCGGTACCCGCGGCCACCATCGGCGCCGGCCTCGGTGCGGCGGTGGGCGCGGCGAACGGCGTGCTCGCACCCGCGACGGGTCCGGCCACCACTGTCGACGAGCCCGTTGTCGCGGCCGATGATGCCGCGGCAGCTATCGCCGAGTGATAGGCGACGTATCGAGGACGGAATCCATCAACTGGGATTCCGGCCCCGTTCTCGTCCGAACCCGAGCGGTTGGGAAACTTTCAGCAATCCGAACAAATCACCCGACTCCGGGTTTCGACCAATCCGGTTGACCGAGGGGTCCGAATGCTGTGCGTCGATGTTCCCCGGACGAAAGGTCGTGATGGCCGCAGGCAAGCACAGAGCCCTCAACCCGCATCGAAGCAAGGTCGGCAACGTGGTGGCAGCGGGTGCGGTTCCGCTAGTCATGGCGATCGTCGGAACCGGAGCGGCCAATGCCACACCGGTGCAATCTGATTCGGTCGCGCAGCTCGACGGCGCGGCACCTCAGTGGCCCGCCGCCGATGCGCCCAATGTCATGCCTTATGAGGGCCTGCAAATCCCCGGTGACACCAAGAGCTCCCTCCAGTGGTCGCGTCAGGCCCAGGACAAGAGCTATCTGGCACCCGTCGGCACACTGCACGCGCCGATTCCGGTGCCCGCGGTACCGCCGATCGCCCCGCCCGCCGGAAAGTTCCGGATCGGCGATGTGGTGGTCGACGCGCCGACCTGGATCGATAGCGAACAGGCGATCCAGATCAATGACAACTCCGCTACGGTCGAGGCGAACCTCGCCACATTCCTCGATTCGATCGGATTGGAACGCAGCCGTTCCGACCGCATTGCCGGACAGACCGTCGGCGCCGCGGCCATGGGAGCGGTAATCGGAGCAAGCGCGGCCATGCCGATCGCAATCACCTCGGCATCCGTCGGCGCGGTCGCGGGCCTCGTGGCCGGACTGCCGATGCTTCCGGTCGGTTTGGTCGCGGGTCCCGTCGTGGGCGCCGCGGTCGGCGCCGCGGTAATCACCATCCCCGCAGCCGCGGCCGGTGCCGCGGTGGGCGCGATGGTCGGCGCGGTGAACGGGTTCATTGCTCCACCGCGCGTCGTCGGCAACTGAGTCAGATTTGCCGATAAGCGAGCACGCGGTAAGCACCCGCGCGACGCGGCGGGAACCGGGGGTGAGGTCCGGTTCCCGCCGTGCAATACCCCGCGCGGTGAATTCCCTAGACGCGCAACAGATTTGCGGTGCGGGTGAACAGCGTCCCGCCCGCGGCCAGCGGTAGCAGCGCCGCATCCAGACCCGTGGTTTCGGCCCGGGCCGCATCCGGATAGGTCAAAATACTTTCCAGCGCACGGGGTCCCGACAGCGCGTCATCGGTGAGGGCGTCCGCGCCCAGATCCAGGCGGTGCCGCAGTAGCGGCAAGTCACCGATATCGGCATTCAGCTCGCCGGACCAGTAGCCGTGATCCTCACCGGTCCGCCCGACCTGCACCCGCTCCCGAAGTCGCAGGCGCGCACCGGGTTCCAAGCACACGGTGGTGAGCGTCTCATGCTCCGCACCGCCCGCGACCACGGTCGGTTCCGGATCGAAATCCAGCTCACCACCCGCGGCCACCTCGAAATGCCAGTGCGCGAACGACTTCCGCGTCTGCCGCCCCGGCAGGGCGATGGTGGCCGCCACCGAGCGCACCAGCAGTCGTGCGCCCGCACCCACCGCGATCCGGATATCCAGCTCATCACCGCCCAAAGGCGTTGCGGCCGTACCGATCACATGTACGGTGTCGAGTCCGGTCCGCCGCGCGGCCAGGCCACCGACGGCGTGGATCCGCGGTAGCGCCCCGGCGACGGCGTCGATGCGCAGCTCAGTGCGCACCGTAAACCTCAATGCGTGTGTGCCGCACCGGCCGTCGCATCCTGCTCCGCCGCCAGGCGCAGCTGTTCGCGCACCCAGTTCAGCACCGGGGTGGCGGCCGGATCCTCGGTCAGCGAGGTGAAGACGAAGGGGCGACCCTCGCGTACGCTGGTCGAATCCCGGTCCATCACAGCCAGATCCGCGCCCACCATGGGCGCGAGGTCGGTTTTGTTGATGACCAGCAGATCGGACCAGGTCACGCCCGGTCCACCCTTGCGCGGCACCTTATCGCCGCCGGCGACATCGACCACGAAGATCTGCGCGTCGATCAGACCCGAGGAGAAGGTGGCCGTGAGATTGTCGCCGCCGGACTCCACCAGGATCAGATCCAGTGGCGGATTGGCCTCGATCAGATCGTCGATGGCATCCAGATTCGCGGTGATGTCATCGCGAATCGCGGTGTGCGGGCAGCCGCCGGTCTGCACCGCGGTAATCCGCTCATCGGCCAGCACCGCATTGCGGCGCAGGAAGTCGGCGTCCTCGGTGGTGTAGATGTCATTGGTCAGCACCGCGAGGGACAGCTCATCGCGCAGTTCCCGGCACAATGCCGCCACGAGCGCGGTCTTACCCGAACCGACCGGTCCGCCGACACCGATCCGCACCGGCTCCCCCGGCGTGCGCGCCCGCTTGGGTCGATCGAGGTGCTCGTGCGGTTCCCCGTCGATGAAGTGAGGTGGCATATGCGTGCTCCTTTCCCCGCTCATCCTGACCGACGCACGTAAAGCGCTTGTTACCCGGCCCATCCCTCCAGGTCAGGAGGCGAACAGTGGCATATCCCGGGCAATATGCCGTTCCGCGAGAACATCCTGCAGCGGATCGGAGAGCGCGGCCAGCCCCTTGGTCGCCTCCTGCGCGGTAAGGTCGCACACCTCCGCGAGCCGGATGGTGCAGGCCGCCACCGCGGCGGGATCCAGGGCCAGCAACCGCTGGGCGGCGGTAGCCGCACCGGTCATGGTCGTATAAACCACCACCCCGGCAATCTCCTCCGGTGACGCACCGGACACCGTGCCCACCACCCCGAACACCGTCGACAGATGCGGACGCGCCCCAAGCCGCTGCCAATCCCCCTGCGGCCAAACCTGTTTCGCCAGCCGCAACAACCCACGCCCCTGCGCCCGCGAAGCCGCCCGCGCCGCCGGCGACGGCGTCCGCGCATCAGCCTCAACTTCGGCCCGCCCCGCGTCGAGCGCCCCCGCACACACCGCCGCCGCCAACGAGGCCGCCACCACCCCGGAAGTCCGGATTCGCCGCCGCAGATACAACTCCACCGAAGCCACATCCCGCAGCAACCCCGAGGACACCGCCTCCTCCACCCCACCCGAATGCACATGCCCACCGATGGGCAGCCGCGAGTCGGCCAGGATCAACAGCATGGCCAGACTCATCGACGCACCTCCGGGGATCGCATCGCTCGATCCTAAGCCGATCGCTTTATTTGACGGTGCTCAGACGCGGGCCACCGGAGTGGGGTTTCGGTATCAGAATCGAATCCGGGTAAACCACTTCCAGCGGACGGTTACCGAGTTCGATCGACTTCGAGATGTCATCCAAGAAGCCCGCCTGCACCGGGGTACTGCCCAGCACGAACAGCAGATACCCATCTGGAATCGTCTCCTCGACGCTGATCTCCCACCTGGCCGGCAGCTGCACCCAACAGAAATCGGTAATCCCCGACGCTGTATTGAGTTGTGCCGCAGTCGTATCCGCGGGTACATGCACAACTCGATCCCAACCACCCTCAACCCATCCGGCCCGGCGGGTGAGTTCAGCCATGGTGACGGCCTCCATGCCTTCAGCCGCCTTGCTTGCCGCGCCCCACAGCCTGCGGTCCTCGCCCAGCAGCGCCGCCCCGCCTCGAAAGTCGAACGTCCGCTCGCACACAGGCAGCGCCTTCGGCACGTCCGCGGCGCAACCCGTCACCAGCATGCTCGTCGCCATGACTACCAGCGCACATACCGCCAGCCCGGTTCACACAGATACCCCCCATGGTCTCAACCGAATGCCGCGACCGTAGCACGGGCGACCGCGGGCACCGAGATCCCATGCGAGCGAGGCGATTACATCAACGGGACCAAAGCTGAAACCATCGCCTTGCCGCAGCGACGCCCTGGCCTGGGTCAGGACGCCTTGCGGTGATCGTCGTTCTCATGGTGAGCGATCACGGCCAGGAGCTCACGCACCCATGGCGGGCGCGGCTCGCCGGTTCCGGCAGTGGCGATATCGCGTTCGATCAACGAGCGGATGTATTCCGACTGCGACATACCCAGATTCGCGGCGCGGTTCTTGCACGCCTTGTCGAGCTCTCGCGTAATTTTCACCGAACGCGGGATCATGACCGGTGCAGCGTTCGGGCCGGTCTCGATCGGCACTTCGAATGGCTCATCGGTGAATACGAGACGCTCGGTCATCGCCGCGATTTCGGCGGGACTCATGTCCATGAACGGATCAGTCATTGCGGGTCGCCTCCCACTTCTCGAATTCCGCGGCCTGGTCGGCGCTCAGGTACGCGGCGCTGTATATGCGCCATCATCTGCGCGAGCGCCCAGTACCATTCGATCGCCCACCAGCAAGACTACCCCAAGGACTACCAATCCAGCAGTGCTACCGGCGTGTCCCCGGTCGAGACCGTCGCCAAAGATTGTCGCGGCGGGCGGCTCGGCCGAAGTGGATGCCCTGGACGAGGGGGCGGTGCGGTCACATCTGGAATCCGTGGTCGAGCGGGCGGGCCGGGTGGACATCTCGTTCAATGCCGTCGGCATCCCGGACACCCCGATTGTCGGTATCCCGCTGATCGATTTGGACGCGGCCAATTCGCCCTGCCGATCACCGCTTACACCTCGTCCTATTTTCTGACCGCGCGCCTGGCCGCCCGGCAGATGATCCCGAACGGTTCCGGGGTGATCATGACCGTCACCTCCCTGCCCGCCCGTATCGGCACCCGGCTCAACGGCGGTTACGGTGCCGCGCACGCCGCCAAGGAAGCCCTGACCCGCGACCTGTCCGCCGAACTCGCCCCGCACGGCCTGCGCGTCCTGGGCCTGCGCCCGCACGGTATGCCGGAGGCGGCGTCGATGCGAGAAGTGTTCGAGGCCAAGGCAACCGGTATGACCTGGGACCAATTCCGGACCTACCTCGCGAGCACCACCCACGCCCAGCGCGTCCCGACCCTGGCCGAGGTCGCGGACACCGCCGCCTTCCTCGTCTCTGATCTGGCCGCCGGCATTACCGGCACCACGGTCAACCTCACGATGGGCGCTACCGCCGACTAGCCGAATCCAGCGGTGCGGGTATCCGCCCGCGCCGCTACTCAGTGCCGGAAGCTGCGCTCCATGAATCGCTGGGCGGCACCGCGGCGCAGGTCCGACCACGCCTGCACGGGACCGGTCCACCAGGGCGAGATCTCCCGGGGACGCGAGACCACGGCGTGGCAGATGAGGTCGGCCGCCTCATCGGCGGTGAGTCCCGGAATGCCACCGAAGTCGGTGGGCGCGCTCATCCGGGTGTGCACCAGGGGCATATAGATGGAGGTGGTGGTGACATTGTCGGCGGCGATCTCCGTTGCGACCGTGCGCAACCAGACATCGAACGCCGACTTCGACGCACCGTACGCCGCCCACCGCGGAGCCGGTGGCATACGCAGACCCCAGGTGGAGACATTCACGATATGACCGTGGCGGCGCTCGCGCATGCCGGGCAGCAGCGCCAGCAACAGCCGCACCGGGCCGAGATAGTTGATATCGATGGTGCGGGTGAAATCGTGGAAGCGATCATAGGATTCGTCGATCGGACGGCGAATCGACTTGCCCGCGTTATTGATCACCACATCCACGTGCCCGTGTGCGGCGAGCAGGGCCGCACCGAGCTCGGCGGTGGCGTCCATTTCGGTGAGATCGGCCTGATAGACGTGGGCGATGCCGCCGTCCGCGCGGATTTCGGTGGCGACCTGCTCCAGATCCTCCAGCGTGCGGGCCACCAGTAGCACGGTCGCGCCGGCAGCCGCGATTTTCTTGGCGGCGGCCTTACCGATACCGTGCGATGCGCCGGTGACCAGGACCACCTGACCGGCCACGGCCTCGCGCAGCGATTTCTCGCGGGGTCGGGTGGTCGGATAGAACAGCCTGGTCGCGACGCGTTCGGCGAGCGGACGGCCATTCGGTTCAGGTTGGGGTTCGGGGTCCGGAGTCGAGTTCTCACCCACGTCTCGACTGTAACCGTCTGACCGGTTCGTCACGGTAGTTGAGTGGAAATACCCAGGGCGCGAAGCACTTTCCTGTACCAGGATGAAGGCAGTGTCGGGGAGAGGATGGGGACGATGGCGGTTCAGGGGCCGGAAGAGCGCACGCCGGAGCGGGTTTCGATCGCGGGGTGGATCGCGCGGGCAATAGCGGTCGTGATCTTCATTCCGCTGCGCCTGCTCTGGGAGGGGTGCAAGCTCTTCGGGCGTGGCGTGGTGGCGGTACTGGAGTTCATCTCCGAGAAGCTGCTCGAACCGCTGGTGAAGCTGTTCCGGTATTGGGTTGTTCGCCCCATTTGGGCGTTTTTCACCGATTTCCTGTGGGGGCTGATACTTCAGCAACTGCTGTGGGGCATGATCCTGACTCCGCTCGGAGCATTCCTACTCGACTTCCTGCTGCGGCCGCTGAAACGCGCGGTCGAGGAATGGCTGTGGCGGCGCGTACTGAAACCGAGTCTGATCTGGTTCGGACGCAAGATCATCGAGCCGATCGCGAATTGGATCGCCCGCTGGATTCTGGTCCCCATCGCCCAGGCCACCATGTACGTGCTGTATTTCATCGGCAGATGGCTGATCGCCTGGCCGCTGACCCGGCTGTGGCGCTGGGCGCTGTGGCCGATCCTGTCGGTACTGGGCGCGGCGCTGCTCTTCGGCTGGCGGGTCGCCACCACCATTGTTCGGGTCCTGGTGGTGACGCCCTGCCGCTGGTTGTATCGCACTGCGCTGCAACCACTTTTCGCGATTGTCGCGACCGTCTGGCGGGCCACCGTGGTCCGCCCGGTCCGGTTCGTCTACCTACGCGTACTCACGCCCATGAACAAGGCCGCGGCCGAGCTCATGACTTCGCTTTTCGGCCACTGACCACGGCGATCACCGCCATGACCGCCAGCAGGATCGCACCCGCCGTGGTGGCAACGTGCATACCGTGCACGAATGAGTCACGCGCGGAATCGATCAGCGCGGAATCGCCCCCGGCATGGGTGAGGGTCTCCCCCAGCGTCGACCCGAAGTCGCCGCCGGAGCGGAAGACCAGGGCCGCAAGCGAACCCAGCAGTGCCAGGCCCAAACCATTGCCGAGTTCGAAACTGGTCTCGGAGATTCCGACCGCGGAACCGGCCCGCTCGGGCGGCACCGAGGCCACCGCCACCTCCGATACCAGGGTGAACGCCATACCGAAACCGGCTCCGGCAACCACGGTTCCGGCGATGTACCAGCCGATTCCGCTGTTCACCCCGACACCGAGCAGCATGAAATTGCCTGCCGCCGCCATACTCAGCGCGAGCACGAAAGCGGTCCGGGTGCCGAGTTTGCGGCCGACCCGCGCACCGCTCACCGAGCAGACGAAGACCACCACCGCCATCGGAATGCCAAGCAGTGCCGCGCCGAGCGCGTCACGTCCGGTCACCGATTGCAGATACACGCTGGTCAGGTAGCTCATGCCAGCGAGTGCCAACATACCGACGGTGCTGGAACCGATTGCCACCGAGAACAATCCATTGCGGAACAGGCTCAGATCCAATAGCGGTTCGGTCAGCTGCCGCTGCCTTCGGACGAACGCGATCAGCAGCAGTACACCGAGCAATCCGATACCGATGACCGGCAGGTCGAAGCCCTCGGCCGCGAAATGCTTGACCGCGTACACGATCGGCAGAATGCCGCCGATGGACAGCGCCACACTCGGCAGATCCAGGGGTGCGAGCCCCGCCGAACGATGCTCCGGCAACAGCAGCGGCCCGAAGACCAGCAGCACCACCAGCACCGGCGTATTGATCAAAAAGACCGAACCCCACCAGAAGTGGTGCAGCAGTACGCCACCGATAATCGGCCCGACCGCCGACCCGCCCGCGAAGAACGCGGTCCAGACGCCGATGGCGGTGGCGCGGGCCCGCGCCTCGGGGAACATGGTGGAGATCAAGGCCAGGCTGGACGGCAGCAGCGTCGCACCACCGACACCCATGAGCGCCCGCGCGGCGATCAGTACCGAGGCGCTCGGCGCGAAAGCGGCCAGCACCGAAGCCAATCCGAAGACGGTCGCGCCGACGAGCAGGATATTGCGCCGCCCGATGCGATCACCGAGATTGCCCATGGTGATGAGCAGACCGGCGATCATGAAGCCGTAGATATCCAGAATCCAGAGCTGCTGGGTGGCCGACGGGTCGAGGTGCTCGGTCAGGGTGGGCATGGCCAGGTACAGCACCGACATGTCCATCGACACCAGCAGTACCGGCAGCAGCAGTACGGCCAGGCCGAGCCAGGCGCGGCGCGGAGTCTGCGCGACGGGACGCGCGAGAATGCTGGTCATCACCTATCCTCCGAGCTGTTTCAGGGGTTTACACACGGTGTCTACACACGGTGTCTACACAAAACAGGCGCGTACGGCGTACGCGCGGCCGGAGTACAGTGTACGCAGACCCGCGCCGGAAAGGAAAGAATTCATCCGATGACCGAGGCCAAGCTCACCCGGGCCGGCATTGTCGACGCCGCCATCACCCTGGCCGACGAGTCCGGAATCGATGCCCTCTCCATGCGCCGCATAGCCGAGCGCATGGGCGCGGGCGCGATGTCGCTGTACCGGCACGTGCCGAACAAGGACACCCTCCTGGCGGCCATGACCGATGAGGTCTCCCGCCGCAATCCGTATCCCACACCCGAGGGCGAGGGCTGGACCTGGCGCGATCGGGTACGCATTGCCGCCGAGGTGGATTGGCAGCTCTACCAGGAACATCCATGGGTGCTGTTCACCTTCGCGGTTCCGCGCTACAACTTCGGTGAGAACAGCCTGGTCGTATTGGGCTGGCTGGTAGAGGGATTCACCGAACTCGGTGTCAGCACCCGTGAGGCCACCCGCATGTCACTGTCGGTGTGGAGCTATATCGCGGGCGTGGCGCTGCAGTATGTCAGCGCCCGACTGCTCATCGACCGTGACAGCGATAGCGAGGAACGCTCCGGCCTCACCGCGCTCCTGGAGGGCACACCCCGCTGGCCCACCCCGCCCGCCCTCGCCGATCTGATCGGCACCGGCGAATCGGATCTACTCGACCCTCAGCAGCTACTCGACTCCGGACTGGCCGCGCTCTGCGACGGCTTCGAAGCCAGGGCGCGGAAATAGCGTCCGCGCGCACTCTTGCATCGACTGCAATTCCGCACGAAGCGCACCACTCCCCCGTCAGTCCCCGACCACTCCGTCGAGATAGACCCAAGCCCCGCCATCGCGGCGAAAGCGACTGTTCTCGTGCATATTCCCCGCCTCGCCCCCGGATCGATAATGCGCGCTGAACTCCACCGTCGCCTCGGTATGAAATGGCCCGCCCCCGGTCGAGCCGAGAATTTCCAGCCGCTCCCACCGCATTCCGAGATCGAAGTCGACATCGGCGGGCCGCGTCGACGGATCCCAGCTCCGCAATAGATACCCCTCATCCCCCACCGCGAACGCGCTGAAGCGCGAGCGCATCAATTGCTCGGCGGTCGTCGCCGCGGCCTCGCCCCGATGCAGTCGCCCGCAGCAGTCCACATAGTTCGCTGGCAGCCCGCACGGACACTGCACCGGGACCGGGACCGGGCGGACTTTGCGACGCTTCTTCATGCGGACATTGTGTCATTGACGTCCTCCCCGTCCTTGAAAGGCGGGGATTCTCTGCCATGCAGCTCACGCTACATCTGGGTGGGTTCCTGCTTCGCTGACCGGAGCCAGCGGAGCTGGTCTTACCTGGTCTCCACAAGCGTTTAGCCTCTCCGCCCGTCCGGCGGCGAGGATGTTCTTCGCGGCGTTCAAATCCCGGTCATGCCTCATACCGCACGGGCACGTCCATTCCCGCACCGACAACGGTTTCGGGCCATCCACCCGGCATCGTGCACGGACTTCGCCAGTCGTGACCGCGCCAACCCCTTGACACACAAGTCCTCGACATACACCGCTTGGTTGTCACGGATAATCGCCGAGGAGTGCTTGTGCGCCCAATCAGCACGGGTATCACGAACTTTCGCGTGCGCACGAGCCACCCTCGCCCTGGCCTTAGCGCGATTACTCGAACCTTTCTGCTTCCTGGAAAGTGCTTGCTGCGCTTTGCGGAGCCGACGTTCGGCGCGACGGAAGAACCTCGGTGACTCGATAACCTTGCCTCGCTGAGCACAGCGAACGTCGTCAACCCGAGGTCGACACCAACTTCGGCGTCCCGCTCGGGCAACGGCCGATCATCAACCCGGACAACGAAACTGGCGAAATACCGTCCCGCCGCATCCTTGATGATGGTGACCGACGACGGGTCCGTCGGCAGTTCACGCGACCAGCGCACCAGTACGGCACCGATCTTCGGCAGACGCAGTTTCCCGGCCTCGGTCACAGCGAAACCGGCGTTACGGGTGAACCTTATCGATTGCCGGCTATCTTTCCGGGCCCGGGACCGGGACCGGAACCGGGGCGGGGCCACCTTCGCCCCCTTGCGCTTTCCGGTCACCGAGTCGAAGAAGTTCCGGTAGCCACAGTCCAGATCGGCAAGTGCCTGTTGCAACACCACTGACGACACCTCAGCGAGCCACGCTCGTTCAGGGGTCTTCTTCGCCTCGGTCAGCGCCTTGGAAACAGCGGCGGCAGTGAGGTAGGGCAGCCCGTTGTCGTGCGCATGTTGTCGCGCGGCCAGAGCGTCGTTGAATACGACACGAGCGCACCCGAACGCCTTGGACAGCGCCATCCGCTGACCCGGTGTCGGGTAGAGCCGGTACTGATACCGCAACTGCACACCACAGACGGTACTTAGTTGGGTTATAGACACGCCAGTAGGTATTCGCACAGGTCGGCACTGCATTTTGCGCTCTATGTACCTTTTGGTGCGGCGGACAGAGCATCATCACAAATCGGTAGCGGATGCACTCAGTCCTGATCGACTACCACGGCGTAGGCGAACCCGTCCCAGCCCTTACCGCCGACGGTCTGCAATACCGTGCCGTCGAGTCGCGGTTCGGCGGCGATCAATTCGATGACCTCGCGGCTGGCGCGCACCGCGGCATCACGCGAATCGGCGTCCGCGATACCGCCATTGCGGACCACATTGTCGACAATGATCACCGACCCCGGCTGGGTCAGCTTCAACGCCCACTGCACATAGTTGGCGTTATTGACCTTGTCGGCGTCGATGAATACCAGGTCGAACGGCTCGGGCTGTTCCCCCGCCAGCACCGGCAGGCTGTCCAGCGCAGCACCGACCCGAATGTCCACGCGGTCACCGACTCCCGCGCGGTCGAGGTTCTCGCGCGCCACCTCGGCATGCTTGGGCTCGTACTCGAGGGTCACGACCTGGCCCTGTTTTCCGACGGCCCGTGCCAGCCAGGTGGTGCTGTAGCCGCCGAGCGTCCCGATCTCCAGCACGCGCCGCGCCCGCGAGGACTTGGCGATGAGATACAGGAACTTGCCCTGTGGCGGAGACACGTCGATGGCGGGCAGGCCCGCGGCCGCATTCGCGGTCAGCGTCGCCGAATCCCCCTCTCCCACCAGGGTATCCACCAGATAACGATCAACTTCGGCCCAGTCGGATGTCGTCATACCGGCAAGTCTGCCACTTACCGGTACGACGGATCAGAACAGGAAGTACCGCTGCGCCATCGGCAGTTCGGTGGCGGGCTGCTCCGCCCACACCTCACCGTCGATGCGGACCGTGAAGGTATCGGGATCCACCTCGATGCGCGGCATGGCGTCGTTGTGCGGCATATCGGCCTTGGTGCGCCTGCGAACATTGGCCACCGGCACCAGTTTTCGATTCACCCGCAGGCGCTCGGCGAGCCCGTCCTCGATGGCGGCTTCGGAGACGAAGTGCAGCGAGGTGCTCGCCGCCACCGCCGGAGCCGCGCCGAACATGGGCCGCGGCAGCACCGGCTGCGGTGCCGGAATGGAGGCATTCGCATCGCCCATGGCGGCCCAGGCGATGGTGCCGCCCTTGAGCACGGCGTGCGGCCGCACACCGAAGAAGGCCGGTTCCCACAGCACCAGATCGCCGAGCTTGCCGACCTCGATGGAGCCGATCTCATGGTCGAGGCCGTGCGCGACGGCCGGGCAGATCGTGTACTTGGCGACGTACCGCTGTACCCGATTGTTGTCCGCCGCACCATCTCCCGCGAGCGCGCCGCGCCGCTTCTTCATGACGTGCGCGGTCTGCCAGGTGCGCATGATCACCTCGCCGATGCGGCCCATGGCCTGGGAGTCACTGCCGATCATGGAGATCGCGCCCAGATCGTGCAGCAGATCCTCGGCGGCAATGGTGGAGGGGCGAATCCGGCTCTCCGCGAAGGCCAGATCCTCGGGAATCGACGGGCTCAGGTGATGGCACACCATGAGCATGTCCAGATGCTCGTCGAGAGTATTGACGGTGTGCGGCCGGGTCGGATTGGTCGAACTCGGCAGCACGTTCGAATACGAAGCGACAGTGATGATGTCGGGCGCGTGCCCGCCGCCCGCACCCTCGGTGTGATACGAGTGGATGGCCCGTCCGCGAATCGCCGCGAGGGTGTCCTCCACGAATCCGGCCTCGTTCAAGGTGTCCGTGTGCAGGGCCACCTGCACGCCCGAAGCATCGGCGACGGTGAGGCAGGCGTCGATGGCCGCCGGGGTGGTGCCCCAGTCCTCATGCAGTTTGAAACCCGCTGCGCCGCCGCGCAATTGCTCCCACATGGCCTCGGGACGCACGGTATTACCCTTGCCGAGCAGCACGATATTCATCGGCCAGCCGTCGGTGGCCTCCAGCATACGGCCCAGATGCCACGCGCCCGGGGTGACGGTCGTGGCCTTGGAGCCCTCGGCCGGTCCCGTACCGCCGCCCACGAGGGTGGTGATGCCGCTGCCGATGGCCTCGTCCAGGATCTGCGGGCAGATGAAGTGAACGTGGCAGTCGATGGCGCCGGCGGTGACGATGCGGCCATTGCCCGCGATGATCTCCGTCGACGGGCCGACCACCAAGTCCGGATGCACGCCGGTCATGGTGTCGGGATTCCCGGCCTTGCCGATGGCGCTGATGCGGCCGTCGCGAATACCGATGTCGGCCTTGATGATTCCCCAGTGATCGACGATCACCACGCCGGTGATGACGGTATCGGGGGTGCCCTCGGCGCGGGTGGCGCGCGCCTGACCCATGGATTCGCGCAGCACCTTGCCGCCACCGAAGACGGCCTCGTCACCGGCGAGTCCCGGTCCGCCACTGCGGTCTTCGGTGATCTCGATCAGCAAATCGGTGTCCGCCAGGCGAATTCGATCGCCGGTGGTGGGCCCGAACAGTTGGGCGTAGCGGGCGCGGGAGAGTTCGGCCATCAGGCGTCCAGCTTTCCGGGAGGGGTCAGGCTGATTCCGTGTACTTCGCGATTGCCGCCCAGCGGGACCAGCGAAACCCGCTGTCCCAGACCGGGTTCGAAACGCACCGCGGTACCGGCGGGAATATCGAGGCGGCGGCCGTGCGCGGCTTCGCGATCGAATTCCAGCGCCGAATTGGCCTGCGGGAAGTGCACATGACTGCCGACCTGAACCGGCCGGTCACCGGTGTTCACCACATCGACCTCGATGCGATCGGCTCCGGCATTGAGCTCGATAGTGCCTTCGGCACAAAGGTATTCGCCAGGAATCATGGGCTTAGCCGATCGGGTTATGGACGGTGACGAGCTTGGTGCCGTCCGGAAAGGTCGCCTCGACCTGCACGTCGTGAATCATCTCCGGCACGCCGTCCATGACGTCCGCGCGGGTGAGCACGCTCCGCCCGGTACTCATCAGCTCGGCGACGCTACGCCCGTCCCGCGCCCCTTCCAGCAGATGATCGACGATGAGCGCCACCGCCTCCGGATGATTCAACTTGAGTCCGCGAGCCTGCCGACGCCGGGCCAGCTCGGCCGCATAACTCAGCAGCAGGCGTTCCTGCTCATGCGGCGACAGTCGCATTCGGGCTCCTCGGCGAACGACGGGGCGGGTCGTCGGCCATTCTGACACGACCCGCGTTACCCGGATGTTTCGTTCGAGATCAGCCCCGTCGCGCCGGATTCTCAGCCCTGCGGACTCAGGTTCTGCAACCGCACCTGCCCGCGCGCCACAGTCCGATCCTGCTCATCGGTGATCACCACAACCCACAACTGCTGCGACCGCCCCCGATGCACCGGCGTGGCAACCCCGCGCAGCACACCCTCACGCACCGCCCGCAGAAAATCGGTGTTGTTATTGACCCCGACCACAGATCCGCGATCGCCGAGCCACACACTCCCCGCCACGCTGGCCAGGGTCTCGATGACGGTGCAGTACACCCCGCCATTCACAATCCCCGCGGGCTGATGCTGGGTGGGCGTCACAACCCATTCCGCCGCAACCCGATCCGGCCCCATCTCGGTGAGCTTGAGCCCGAAGGTATCGACGAAGGTCCCCTCGCTGAACTTGTTCATCAGCTCGGGCGTCACATCCGCCATGGACTTGATCGAGGAGAAGTCGTCGGTCATGAACTCACAGTGCCACGCGCCCGCGGCCGCCGACGCGCGGGGTCCGGCCCCGTCAGGAAGTCGCGCTGAGGATTACCACCAACAGAATCAAGATCACCAGCACCGCCAGGAACGCGATCACCGCAGGCCGCTGATACAGCGGCCGCCCGGGATTCATCGGCAGTCGCGGTCCGCCCGGAATCGACGGCGGCAGGGCCATCAGGGCCGAACGCGAGACGAGGTTGGTCAGCATGGTGAGCGGGTTGATGACGACGGATAGGACGCCCCACCAGCCGATCCACAGGCTCTCCTGAGTCATCTTGCGATAGATCGCCAGCCCGCAGTCCCGGCAGAATGGGCCCGGGTAGTTCACGAACTGCATGAAGATGAGGAACCTGCGGTGTCCGCGAATATCGACCGTCGCCGCCGGTGTCGAACCGCAGTAGCGGCAGTAGATCCCGTTCGCCGTCCCCATTGCGATGGTTGGTGCTGCGGCATCGACAAGGTCGAATCCCCCTGTGAGAACCTCGAATCGAAACGCGTGCCCGAGGACACGTCGCCGGGACAGTAGCGCCGCCGGCAGGTCCGGGCAATTTCTTTGCGGGGATTGCGGGCACCGGGAACGAGAGAGGCTTGAACATTAGGTAAGGCTGCCCGATGCTTAAATCGGCGTTAGGATCGAGCGAGGCCCCGAGGGCTGCGGCGGCCCCCGATTTACTGCCGGCGGTGGGTTCCATTGACGCAGACTCAGTGGAACCCACCGCCCATTTCTTCGACATTCCCCGCACCGGCACCGGGCGCGGTCGCGCTTTCCCGGCGAAGCCTGCGATTGGTGAGAAGTAGTTGCCGCTCGGTACTCGCTGCCAGGTCGTACACCTGAGCGGATGTCAGGCGGTCGCACAGCCTGCCCCAATGGACGGCGACCTGATCGCCGGTCCGCACCCGCGGCGCCGCGTCGAAGCCATCGATGCGGGCATGACGCGGCGACGGCTCCGAAAGCCGCAGCGCCTCTTGGTCCCAGACCAGGCCGCGACCCAGAATGGACAGGTCATCGCCGTCGCGACGCAGCACGGTTCCCCAACCGATGCGGCAGCTGTCCAGCACGTGTATCGGATGTTCGTCCATGCCGCGGCCGAGCAACCGCGACCACGGGTAGACGCCGAAGACATGGAAGCAGTGATTGGGCGCGGCCTCCGCCGCGAGATCCGCCGTCAGGTGCGCCCAGTAGTGTCCGGCCAGCGGGGCGATGACCGCGAGCAGCGCGGCGGTGAATTCCTCGGTATCGAGCTGTGCGCCGAGACCACCACCGAGCCAATAGGATTCGACGAGGCGATGATCCAATGGGTCGGCGATCCCGGTCATTTCGGCCATCACCCGCAAATAGGGCCAGGCCCCCGAAAAGCGCCGGGCCGCCGACCACACCTGCTCCGGCGATCCCTCGCGCAAGGCCGTCGACTCGGACGGCCCGCAGTAGCCGAGCTGATTGGGCGCATAGGCGTACCGGGCGAATATCTCGGTCCCCCGGATATCCGTCATTCGGGTCTCTTCCGATTGAGATCACGCTGCCAGCGTCCCTCGACATCGCCGATCCGCCACACCCAGTAGGCGGCCACCCAGGTGACCACGAAGAGACCGGCGACAATGAATCCCATCGCACCGAGGTCGAGGTTGCCGACCCAAGCGAGCGGGCCGGACGCGACATCGAGTTTGTCGGTGAGGATCGAAATGATCTCCTGCGCGCCGATCAGCAGAGCCACCGCCACCGACAGTCCGGTCACCACGATGTTGTAGTAGATCTTGCGGACCGGACGGGCGAAAGCCCAGCCGTAGGCATAGTTCATGAACACCCCGTCCAGCGCGTCGAACAGGGCCATCCCGGCCGAAAACAGTACCGGCAGCACGAGAATCGAGTACCAGGGCAGGTTGGTCGCGGCGGCGCCGCCCGCGATCACCAGCAAGCTCACCTCGGTCACGGTGTCGAAGCCGAGGCCGAACAGCAGCCCGACCGGATACATCTGCCAGGGCTTGCGCACCGTCCGCGTCATCGGCCCCAGGACCCGGTTGAGCGCACCGCGGGATTCGAGCTGTCGTTCCAGCTGGGCTTCGTCGTAATTGCCCCGGCGCATCCCGCGGAACACCCGCGAGATCCCGATCAGCGAGGCCAGGTTCAGCAGTCCGATAAGGATCAGGAAGGTCCCCGAGATACCGGTTCCGAACACACCGGTCCACCGGTGCAGGGCGGAGTCCTGGTTCTCGATATTCGCCGCCAGCGCTTTCACACCCGTCGCCAGCAGTGCGACGAGTACGAATACGATGGTCGAATGCCCGAGTGCGAACCAGAATCCGACCGACAGCGGTTTCCGGTTCTCCGCCAATAACTTTCGCGTGGTGTTGTCGATCGCCGCGATGTGGTCGGCGTCGAATGCGTGGCGCATGCCGAGGGTGTAGGCGGTGACGCCCAGCCCGACACCGAACACGGTGCCCCGCACCACGTAATCGCCGGGGACTACCAGTAGCAGTAGCGCGGCCCAGCCCGCGATATGCAGTACGAGGATGACGCAGCCCATCCCGGCGAGGCCGAGTCGCTGCGGCCGGTCCAGTCCCGCCCATGCCTCGCGCACCGAATCACCGCCCGGCTCAACAGATCCGCGGCAACTGCTCACCCGCGGGCAGTGCGACCACGCGGGTGCCGCCCAGTGCGGTACGGGCCACGACCATGCCGGGATGCTCCGCCACGCAGGCTCCGATGATCTCGGCGCGAGCGCCCAGCGGATGCTGCCGCATCGCGGCCAGTACGCGGTCCGCGTCCTGTGCCGAGACGAAGGCGATCAGCTTGCCCTCGTTGGCGACATACATCGGATCGAGCCCGAGCAGACCGCACGCGTCCCGCACCTCGGCGGGTACCGGTAGCTTCCTTTCATCCAGTGCGACACCGACTTTCGCGACACCGGCGATCTCGTTGAGCGTCGCCGCCACCCCGCCGCGGGTCGGATCGCGCAGCACGTGCACATCCGCGCCGGTGGCGAGCATGGCCGCGACCAGCCCGTGCAGCGGTGCGGTGTCACTGACCACCGTGGTCCCGAAATCGAGCCCCTCCCGGCAGCTCATCACCGCGACCCCGTGTACGCCGATATCACCGCTGACGATCACCACATCGCCCGGCGTGGCCCGCTGCGGGCGGATATCCACCCCGTCATCGACGAGGCCGATCCCGGCGGTATTGATGAAAATGCCGTCACCATGGCCGGAATCGACCACCTTGGTATCACCGGTGACCAGCTTGACCCCGGCTGCCAGCGCCGCGGTGCCCAGCGCCTTCGCGATATGCGCGATATCGGCGAGCGCGGTGCCCTCCTCCAGGATGAACGCGGTGGACAGCACCATCGGCCGCGCACCGGACATGGCCAGATCATTGACGGTGCCGTTCACCGCGAGCTCCCCGATGGAACCACCCGGAAATACCAGGGGCTTCACCACGAACGAGTCCGTCGAGAACGCCAGCCGAGCACCACCGAGGGTGATCACCGCGGAATCGCCCATACCCGCGTCGGCCGCCGCCCCGAAGGCGGGCAGGAACAGATGCTCGATCAATTCGCCCGACATGGCGCCCCCGCCACCGTGCCCCATGACGATATTCGGTGAATCCCGCAGCGGCGCGGGACATACCCAGTTCTCCATATCCACTGTCGCGATGGTGATCGGCAGTGCGATGTCGTCAGGCATGAGCGACCTCCGCCGGCTGATCCAGGCGCCGGTACAGGTAGTACGCGGCGCAAGCACCCTCCGAGGAAACCATGGTGGCGCCCAGCGGATTTCGCGGTGTGCACTCCTTGCCGAAGGCGGCGCATTCGTGCGGTTTGATCAGACCCTGGAGCACCTCGCCGGAACGGCAGATCGAGGATTCCTCGGTATGCATATCGCCGACCGCGAAGCGCTGTTCGGCGTCGTAGTCGCGGTAGCGTTCGGAGAGCCGCCATCCGCTCTGCGGTATGACGCCGATTCCGCGCCAGGCCCGGTCGGTCACCTCGAAGACATCGCGCAGCATCGCCTTCGCGGCGGGATTTCCGTCGGTCATCACCGCGCGCGGATAGGCGTTCTCGAGCTCATGCCTGCCCGCCTCGAGTTGAATCACGGTGCGGCGGATGCCTTCCAGAATGTCGAGCGGTTCGAAGCCGGTGACCACCATCGGCACCCGGTATTTCTCGGCCAGCGGCGGATACTCCTCGGTGCCCATCACACTGCATACGTGCCCGGCGGCCAGGAAGCCCTGCACCCGGCAGGTCGGCGATTCCATGATGGCGGCGATGGCGGGCGGCACCAGTACATGCGACACCAGGAGCGAGAAGTTCTCGATACCGAGCCTTTTCGCCTGATAGACCGTCATCGCGTTGGCGGGTGCGGTGGTTTCGAAGCCGATGCCGAAGAACACCACCTGGCGGTCCGGATTCTCGCGGGCGATATTCAGCGCGTCGAGCGGTGAGTAGACCACCCGCACATCGCCGCCCGCGCTCTTGACGTGGAACAGGTCCTGTTGGCTGCCGGGCACCCGCAGCATGTCACCGAAGGAGCAGAAGATCACCCCGGGTCGTGCGGCGATCTCCAAGGCCTTGTCGATCACTTCCAGGGGGGTCACGCAGACCGGGCAGCCCGGTCCGTGGATCATTTCGATCTGGTCCGGGAGCAATTGGTCGATACCGTGGCGGATGATCGAATGGGTCTGTCCGCCACAGACTTCCATGATCGCCCAGCGGCGCGTGGTGACGGTGCGAATCCGATCGAGCAGGTTCGCGGCCAGTTCCGGATTGCTGAATTCGTCGAGATATTTCATGGCGCCACCTCTGTCTCGGGTTGTGGCCGTACGGGTTCGGGTTGCGCGGCGGTGGGATCGGCCAGGCCCGCCTGTTTGGCGGCCAGCGCGAAACCGTCGCCGAATTCCTCTTTCAGCACACCGAGATGCTCGAATTCGGCCAGTGTGCGCAGTGCGGACTCCTCATCGAGGCGCTGAATGGCGAAGCCGACGTGCACCACCACGTAGTCGCCGACGGCAGCGTCCGGAATGTATTGCAGGCAGACATCTTTGCGGACGCCACCGAAGTCGACGACGGACATCAGGGTGCCGTCCCGCTCCTGGAGGCTCACTACCTTCCCTGGAACTGCCAGGCACATCGTTGGCTCCTTTCGCTCAGCCCGCGCTCGCGGCAAGGATCTGCCCGAATGCGAGACCACCATCGTTCGGCGGTAGCCGCCGATGGCACAGGACGTGAAATCCGTTCTCCTCCAGTAAGGTCCGTGACTGCGAGAGCAGTAGTGCGTTCTGGAGGACGCCGCCGGACAGGGCAACGGTTCGTGATTCGTTCGCGCAGGCGAATGCCAGCTCCAGCACCAGGCGTGCCACCGCACGGTGGAAGCGCGCGCCGATCACCGCAGGTGCGACGCCGCCGGTCGCGTCGGCCACGACGGCGGCGATCAGGGGTGCGGGGTTGATAACGAGAGGGTCTGCGGCACGGTCGATGTCGAAACGATAGGCGGTCACGGCCGGGTCACTCGCATCGACTCCGCGCGAGATCCCCTCCAGCTCGATCGCCGCCTGTGCTTCGTAATCCGCGGTGTGGCGCACGCCCGCGAGCGAGGACACCGCATCGAACAATCGACCCATGCTCGAGGTCGGGATGCAACCCAGTCCGGTGTCGAATTGGTGTGCCAGCACCTGTCTTTCGCGCGGCGGGCAGGCCGCCACCGAGGCGATCCCGGCCGACCATTCGAGTCCCGCGCCCCGCAGGTGGGCCAGCGCCATCCGGTAGGGCCTACGAACGCTCACATCGCCACCGGCCAGTGGGACGTAGGCCAGATGCGCCAGGCGGCGGTAGCCCTTATAGCCCGTCAGCAGTACCTCACCGCCCCATACCGCGCCGTCGGGGCCGAATCCCGTTCCGTCGAAGGCGAATCCGAGTACGGTGGCCGATTCGCCGAGTCCGTGCTCACCCATGACCGACGCGATATGGGCATGGTGATGTTGAACCATGCGCACGGGCCGATCACCGGCGTGCTGCCGCGCCCAGGCGGTGGACCGGTAGAGCGGATGCGCATCGGCCGCCAGGTGCTTCGGGCGCACCCCGGTGAGCTCCTCCAGATGCCGTTCCGCGTCATCGAAGGCGCGCAGGGTGTCCAGGTCGTCCATATCGCCGATGTGCTGGCTCAGCCAGGCGTAGCGGCCGTCGGCAACCGCGCAGGTGTTCTTGAGATCGCCGCCGACCGCGAGGGTGGGCGGTACCGGAAACGGAAGTGCCACCGGCAGTGGCGCATACCCGCGTGAGCGCCGGATGGGCAGCTCGATTCCGTCCACCATGCGGACCACCGAATCGTCGCAGGGAACGAGGATGCGGCGATTGTGCGAGAGCCAGCCGTCGGCGAGTTCGGCCAGGCGGGTGCGGGCGTCCTCGTCGTCGTAGCAGATCGGTTCGCCGCCGAGATTGCCCGAGGTCATCACCAGTACCTGCGGGCCGGGCCGATCCCCTTCGACGCCGAACAGCAGTACGTGCAAGGGCGTGTAGGCGATCATGATGCCCAGGTCCGGATTGCGCGGTGCCACAGACGAAGCGAGGGTGCGATCGCGGCGGGTGAGAAGCACGATCGGGCGCTGCGGGCCGGTCAGCACGGCGGCGCTCACCGCATCCACGTCGGCGATCGTGCGGGCGGTGGCCAGGTCGGGGACCATCACGGCAAAGGGTTTGTCGCCGCGGCGCTTTCGGCGGCGTAGCTCGGCCACCGCGGTCTCGTCGGCGGCATCGCAGGCCAGGTGATACCCGCCGATACCCTTCACGGCGAGAATACCGCCCGCGCGCAACAACTCTCGTGCCTGTCGCAAGGCGGTATCGCCGGTCGCGCCGTCCGGTCGGGGCATCTCGGCCCCGGAGAAGTACGACAGGCTCGGCCCGCAGTCCGGGCAGGCGATCGGCTGGGCGTGAAACCGCCGGTCGGACGGGTCCGCGTACTCGCCCGCGCACCGCTCGCACATGGCGAAGGCGGCCATCGAGGTGCGGTCGCGGTCGTACGGCAGACTCGCGATGATCGTGAAGCGCGGACCGCAATTGGTGCAGTTGATGAAGGGGTGCCGGTAGCGGCGATTGCCCGGATCGGCGAGTTCGCGCGCACAGTCCACGCACATGGCGACATCCGGTGAGGCCAGGGTGCGGCCGCCACCGGTGCGGGAAGTGTCGGCGATATGAAATCCGGTGCCGCCCCGGACCGGAATCACGCTCTCCCACACGGATTCGACGACCGCGAGCGGTGGCGGCCGTTCGCGCACCCGCCGGGTGAACTCCTCGAGAGCCGCCGGGGCACCCTCGACTTCGATGATCACCCCGGAGCTGTCGTTGGATACGCTGCCGGACAAGGCCAGTTCGGCCGCGGTGGTGTAGACGAAGGGCCGGAAGCCCACACCCTGCACCACGCCCGCGACCAGCAGTCGCCGCCGGACCCGTGTCATGGCTCGTCACCGCTGCCGAGCAGGCGCAGACCGGCCAGCGCCGCGGCGGCGCCCGCCTCATCGGTCTTCTCGATCACGAAGCCCATGTGGATGATCACCCAGTCGCCGGGTTGCGCCGGATCTTCTTCCAGGAGGCCGATATTGACCTTCCGCTTCTCCCCGGAGACGTCGACCAAGGCGACCTGATTGTGATAGCCGTCGAGAATCTCCAGAACGCGCCCCGGAATGCCCAGGCACATGGCTCACTCCTTCACTCGGGTGGCCAGCAGGTCGGCCAGCACCCGGTCCACCGCGGCCACCGCGGTATCGACCGCGGCCGCGACCGGTGCGGACAGGCCGATGCGCTCGTCTACGGATTCGATCTGGCAGCCGACGACCACGGTGCGCGGCAGTTCGCCGCCCAGTGCGCGGACACCGGCGAAAACGGCCTCCGGATTCATGGCGTGGGCGTCGAGCTGCGCGGCGCCCGCCGTCCCGGGCTCCGGGGTGAAGACCGTGACCTCCCCCGGCGCACCGTGATTCGGTATCGCATCGATGAGCACCAGCGCGGCCCACGATTCCAGCAGGTCGTAGGCCAGGTGCATACCGCGAATCCCGTAGTCGACCACGCGCACCGCGGTCTCCGGCGGCTGCGGCAGGCGCCGCACCACCTCCGGTCCGAATCCGTCGTCGCCGAGGAAGATATTGCCGATCCCGGCCACCAGCACCCGAGCGGTCATCTCACATGTGGCGAATCTTCAAGTAGCGCCGCACATCCGGTATCGACCGGACGCCGACGTACAGGCCTGCCACCACGACCACTCCGAAGACGACGGTCGCGATCACTCCCACTGCTTCCATGACGAGAACTTCCCTTCATTCCTCTGGGCTGGCCACGGGTTCGATTTCGTCCGGCGCGAAATACAGGTAGCGGCCGTACCATTCGTGCAGATCCGCGGCCGGATCGTCCTCGATGACGACACCGACGTGGGCATGGCCGTCGACGTCCTCGTGCACCGAGGTGACGCGGGCGAGCTGGCCGGCGAAGAACAGATCCTGCGCATCGGCGCGACGGGACGGATGCAGGCGCACCCGGCTGCCCTTGCTGATCCGAATGCCATTGACCGACACCGCATCCGAGTCCGGCGCGACGGCATTGTCCGCGAGCGGATCCCACCAGTCGATGCCGTCCGGAACCTCCGGAATCAGGCGCGGTGCACCGAGGTGGGGATCGCGGAGCGCACCGTGCAGCTCCCGCATCGACTCCGGCGTCATGGCGTCGCAGCGGTCGATGATCTGTGCCGCACGGGGATCGGTGGCGCGGGCCTGCGCCTTCTCCTCATCGGTCATGGTCATGACGCGCAGGGTCAGGATCTCGTCGATCTCGGTGGAGTCGAACAGCGCTCCCCGGCTCTCCTCGGCGATCTCGGGGTAGTCGTACAGGATGATCGGGGAGATCAACAGCGTGCCGCGGTCACCGGGCGCACCCGCCAGGACCGGGAAGCAGCGGTGCTGTACGCAGCGCGCCACGGCGGCAGCGGCGTCCGGTTCCGGTTCGAGCAGCGAAATGAACTGCGCACCTTCGAGTTCCGCGATGACGTGCGCGACGATGAACGAGCGTGCGATGGCATCGCGGGTATCGGCGGCGGGCTGGCCGATATTGCGAATCCGCACCGTCAACCGCATATGGGCCCCGTCGGCTTCGGTGACCAGGGTCAGCTCACCGGTCAAACCTCGGCGAGTGCGCATCAGTCGTCCGGCCGGGTTTCCCTCGGCATCGCCGATCTCCTCGACCTCGGCTCCGCCCGGAACATCCAGCGGCAGTGTCACATTCGTCATCGGCAGCGGCCCGAGGGCGATCTCGCCTTCGACAGCCTCGTCCCAGGTGATCCACGAGCGCGCGCCGACGGTCAGCTCACCGATCGGCGTCCCCGCCGGGTCCTGTGCCTCGCGGCGCTGCAGGTGCAGGAAGCGGACCGCCAGCCGGATCGATGCCCCGGCACCCGCGTCGATCAGGCATTGCGCCGAAATCTCCGAATCCTCGCCGAGCCCGGACCGCGCCGCATCCCGGGGGCCGAGCACCCCGAACTGCCAGCGGGACTGGTTCTTTCGCGAACTCGCCCGATACGGATACAGCAGATACCCCTCGTACAGCACCGCGTCCGCCACGGCGCGTACGGCGGCCGAGCCCGGCCCGGTCATAACGCCTCCTCGGCGGCACGGGCCAGCAGTGCGGTCACCGCATCGTCGAATCCGAGCATGCCGTGACTCGATTTGTAGGCGGCCAGCGCCGCGAGGGTCTCCCCGGTCAGGCGGACGTATCCGGAGTTCGGGAAGTGTGCCGCGACCAGGTCGTGCCAGACCGAGATCGGCATATCGAACTTGTCCTCGCGATCCCACGGAATCTGCTGAATCGCGAAACCGGTTGCGCCACGAAAGAATACGGTGCCGCTGAACAGGAAGATCAACGGCACCGTGCCCTCACGCAGCGCGTGCAGGTACTTGGATCCGGTCACCTCGAAGTCGTAGGTGACCGGCATCGGCAGATCGACCTCCGCGCCCCCGGTGAAGCCGGGAATCATGGTGGCGCAATGCATCCAGAGGAAGGACCGCTGGGTGTCCCGCCACCGCTCGCGCGGCCCGAACAGGTCGACCAGGCCCAGGCTCTCCGCCTCGGTGTAGGAGCGGCGATAGGGTTCGATCCGCACCTGGGCCCGCAATGCGATCGCGTGCACCGGCTCCTCACCGAGCGCGGCGATCCCGACGCGTGCGGATAGGATCGGCGCCACCGCATACGGTTCCGGCGCGATGTCCAGGACCGCGAAGGTGGTGGAGTAGACCGGGCTCATCGCACACCGCCGGGCCGCGCGCGGGCGAATACCGTGGTGAAGAAGTCGTCCAGATAGCGGTGCACGTCCTGCCCGCCGTCGAAACCGCGCCACAGCGTTCGCATCCGGCCGACGAATTCGTAACAGGCGTCGATGGGCAGCAGCAGGCACGCGGCCTCGGCGGTGCCGCGTACGGGCACCCGGATCAGCAGCGCTTCGACATCGGGGGCGAGCACGTCCAGCTCCGGATGCCGTTCGCGGACCGCACGCCATTCCGCCAGGGGCAGTTCGGATTCCGTCGCACCGGCCGGGCCCGGATAGAACGCTACGGTGCGGTCGAGCGCGGAGTTATGGAAGAAGAAGGCCAGGCCGACCGGAATATCCAGCGCGTCCCACTCCCCCTGGCTGATGGTGAAATCCGGGAACGACAGATACCGGTCCGGCACGGCCCGGTAGCGCAGCGTGGCATTGCCGTCGATGAACAGCAGATAGCAGGCGCGGCATACGCACATGAGCTGCCGGCCTTCGACATTCACCACGTGCTGATGCTCATCGGCGATCGTCGCGGCGCACATCTCACACCGCTCGCCCGCCGGAACCGCGGGCTTTCTCTCGGCGGTGATGCGGCGCAGCACCTCGAACGGCGAACTCACCCGCTCACCCCCACCGGGACCGCCACCGACAGCTCACCGGCGCGCACCAGCACCGGCAAGGGTTCGAGGTGGCCGTCACCGTCGACCCGTGCGCCGGCGTGCACGGCGTCGAAATGCGCACGGCACGAAGGGCACCGCAGCACCGCGTCGCCGACCGGGAATCCGGCCCTGCGGTGCAGCACCGCACCGGCGAGCGATCGATCGCACGCCGGACAGTGATCTCGGTAGGCGAACAGCTCCTCGCCGACGCGGCAGGCCAGGATGGTCATTCCAGCGACAGCGAACCCGCCGACCTCACCCGGCTGCAATTGCGCCAGCTCCGGTGCGGCGATCCAGCTGCCCGCCGACCGGCCTTCGGCGTGCACGCGCGAGAACAGTGAATCGGCCGCGATCAATCCGCTCGCCGATTCCGATTTCGCCGCAACCACTTCGATGGACTCGATCTCCGGGGCCGCGGCACGGACGGCATCCTCGACCGCCAGCTCCAGCGTCACCGATGACGACGGGCAGGTGCGGCAACTGCCCGAAAGCTCCAGCCGCACCATCCCTTTCGCGACACCGAGCAGTGTCACATCACCGCCGTGCGATCCGAGATAGGGCCGCACACTGTCCAGAGCCGTCTGCACCCTGCGGTGCACATCATGCGGGTGCAGGCCGTGCACGAGCAGCAGACTCGCCACCAGATCGTCCGCGGCCAGCCGGTCCACGGTGCGCGCGTCGACCATGCGCACCACGCGGTCCAGCGCGGCCCCGTACAGATCCGCGACCTCGCGCACCAGCTGTTCGGCCCGTTCCCGGGCGACGGCGCCGCCCGCCGAACTCGCGTCCAGCAGCGTCTCTATCCGCTCACCGGCCGCGCGCCAATGGTTCTCGTCGAAGCGGCCGTCCTCCGGGCGATTGTCCACGTCAACTCTCCTGTCGCCCGGCCCCGTTCACTCGGCGGTGAGCGTCTGTGTCGGTGAGTGCAATTTCTCCAGGGTCTTGCCCTCACCGAGATACATGTGCACACCGCAGGGCAGACAGGGATCGAAACTGCGCACGGTGCGCATGATGTCGATGCCCTTGAAATCCTCGCGATCGTTCTCCTCGAAGACCGGCTGACCCTGCACCGCATCCTCGTACGGTCCCGGCGTGCCGAAACTGTCGCGCGGGCTGGCATTCCACGGTGTGGGCGGATAAGGGTGATAGTTCGCGATCTTGCCGTCCCGGATCACCATGTGATGCGACAGCACCCCGCGCACGGCCTCGGTGAAACCGCAGCCGATGGCCTCATCGGGCACCTCGAACTTCTCCCAGGTCTTGGTGCGCCCGGCCCGGATCTCGATCAGCGCCTGCTCGGCGAAGTGCAGGGCGCTCGCCGCCGCATAGGCCTGGAAGTAGGTGCGCGCGCGATTGCGCTCGAGGGTATTGCTGCCGAAAACCGGTATCTGCCATTCGAAGCTGACCGGACCCGCGAGCGCGGTCTTGGGCAGATTGATCTGCACACTGTGCCCGGTGGCCTTCACATAGCCGATATCGACCAGACCCGCCAGGGCCGTCGACCACAGCCTGGCCAATGGACCGCCGCCGGTATCGAGGGCTAGATGATCCTGTCCGTGGTACCAGCGCGGTGACATCACCCAGCTGTACTTGTCGTCCGTATCCCGCTTCTGCGGCTTCGGGTTCGTGTGCTGGTTCCACGGGTGCCGCCGGTCCACCGGATTACCCAGCGGATCGGTCTCGACGAACATCTCCTGATCGGTCCAGTCGTCGTAATACGAACTACCCAAAAGGATTCGGATACCGAGGTTGATATCGACCAGGGAGGTGGTGACGAGCTTGCCGTCCACCACGACGCCCGGCGTCACGAACATCCGGTTGCCCCAGTTCTCCATATCCTTGTACGCGAAATTGCAGACCTCGGGATCCTGGAACGAACCCCAGCAGCCGAGCAGGGTGCGGCGCAGGCCCACCTGGTCGTAGCCGGGCAGCGCCTCGTAGAAGAAGTCGAACAGATCGTCGTGCATGGGCACGACCTTCTTCATGAACTCGACATAGCGCATCAGCCGGGACACGTAGTCGGTCATCAGCTGGATCGTCGCGACCGTGCCCACACCGCCGGGATATAACGTCGAGGGATGCACGTGCCTGCCTTCCATGAGGCAGAACATCTCTCGGGTATACCGGCTGACCTGGAGCGCCTCCCGATAGAACTCACCGGTGAACGGGTTGAGCGCGCGCATGATGTCGGCGATCTTGCGGTAGCCATGCTCACCCGCATGCGGTGCGTCGGTGTTCTCGGCCTTGGCCAGCACACCGGGATTGGTCTCGGCGACCATCCGCTCGCAGAAATCCACACCGACCAGGTTTTCCTGGAAGATATTGTGATCGAACATGTACTCGGCGGCCTCGCCGAGATTCACGATCCATTCACCCAGCGCCGGCGGCTTCACCCCGTATGCCATGTTCTGGCAATAGCAGGAGCAGGTCGCGTGATTGTCACCGCAGATACCGCAGATACGGCTGGTGATGAAGTGCGCGTCCCGAGGATCCTTGCCGCGCATGAAGATCGAGTAACCGCGGAAGATCGACGAGGTGCTGTGACACTCGACCACCTCACGATTCTCGAAATCGATTTTCGTGTAAATGCCCAGGCTGCCGACGATTCGAGTGATCGGATCCCACGCCATTTCGACGAGACTGTCGGGGTCGATCTTTCGGTGCGACGGCTCCGGAATGATCTGTGTCATGGAGCTTCTCCTACCAGGTGCGCGACGCGCCGGTTTCCAGCTTCTCGCCCTTATGCCGCCACTGCGGCTCTTTATCGACCGTGCGGCCGGTGATATGCCGCAAATTGCGGATCACCGATCCATAGAGTCCGGATGCCGTGGACGAGAGCTTGCCGCCGGGCGGTTCATCCATGAAAGGCATGAATTTATCCGGGAATCCGGGCATTGTGCAGCCGATGCAGATACCGCCCACATTGGGGCAGCCGCCGACGCCGTTGATCCAACCGCGTTTGGGCACATTGCATTTCACCACCGGACCCCAACAGCCCAGTTTCACAATGCATTTCGGCGAACCATACTCGGTGGCGAATTCGCCCTGCTCGTAGTAGCCCGCCCGGTCGCAGCCCTCGTGCACCGTCGCACCGAACAGCCACTTGGGCCGCAGCGCCTCGTCGAGTGGGATCATCGGCGCCTGACCCGTCGCCATGTACAGCAGGTAGGTCAGGGTTTCGGACAGATTGTCCGGCTGGATCGGGCAGCCGGGCACGCAGACGATCGGGATGCCTGCCTTGCTCTTCCAGTCCCAGCCGAGATAGTCCGGAACGCCCATGGCGCCGGTGGGATTACCGGCCATCGCGTGGATGCCACCGTAGGTCGCGCAGGTGCCGACCGCGACAATCGCGGTGGCCTTCGGCGCGAGGCGATCGAGCCATTCGCTGGTGGTCATGGGCTGACCGGTGGCCGGATCATTTCCGAATCCGCACCAGTAGCCCTCGTCGTGTAATTTCTCATTCGGTATAGAGCCCTCAACAACGAGGACGAACGGCTCCAGTTCACCGCGATCGGCTTTGAAGAACCATTCCAGGAAGTCGTCGGCGCCGCCGGTCGGGCCGCATTCGAAATCGATGAGCGGCCAGTGCACCGCAATTTTCGGTAATCCCGGGAGCGCGCCGAGCGCGATCTCCTCGATGCTCGGTTGCGTGGCGGCAGTCAACGCCACGGAGTCACCGTCACAACTGAGGCCGGCGTTGATCCAGAGAACGTGAATCAGCGTTTCTTCGGCTTTGACTGCTTCCTGAGTAGGCACGGAATTCACCCTTCATGGAGCATGAACACGCGGGGTTACGGTCTCTCCTTCGTCGAAGATCGTCAACCGGACGTGACCCCGATCACATGAGTCTATGCCCGCCCGTCAAGGTGATCAAGGCTGGTCGGAGGCAACTAATTCGCACTCCTTCGCCAGCCACGCATACCAGGCCGATATTCCGTCGCCCGTGGTCACCGACATCGGCAGAATTTCTACGACCGGGTTCACCGAATGCGCGTACTCGCGGCATTTATCCAGGTCGAAGTCCACATATGGAAGTAAATCAGTCTTGTTTACGATGACCAGTCCGGCGGCTGCGAACATGTGCGGATATTTGAGTGGTTTGTCGGTTCCCTCGGTCACCGAGATGACCACGACTTTGCTCTTCTCCCCCAGATCGAACAGGGCGGGGCAGACCAGGTTCCCGACATTCTCGATGAACAGCAGGGTGCCCGCCGCCGGATCCAGGGTGTCGAGGGCACGGTGCATCATCTCGGCGTCCAGGTGGCAGCCCGCGCCGGTATTGATCTGCACCACCGGGCAGCCGGTCGCCCGGATCCGCTCGGCATCGAGCAGGGTCTCCTGATCGCCTTCGATCACGGCCATCGGCACGCGGCCGAGCTCGCGGATTGTGCGTTCCAGCAGGGAGGTCTTGCCCGCACCCGGTGAGCTGGTCATATTTAACGCCACGATCTTTCGCCGCGCGAGCCATTCCCGATTGCGCTCGGCCAGGACATCGTTCTTCGCCAGGATCTTCTGCTCGAGAGTGATCGTCTCGGTCACCGGGAGGTGGACATGATCCGCCCCGTGCTCGTGGCTGTGCCCGGCACCGTGCTCATGACCGTGTTCATGCTCATGCCCGTGTTCGTGCGGGATGGTGATTACGGCCGCGCTGTCGTTGCCGCATCCGCAGGTTGCGCACATTCTTCGCTCACTTCCATCGACCGGATTCTGAGTTCCCGCCCGGAGGTCACAACTAGATCGGCACTTCCACAGGGGCACAACAGGATCAGGTCGACCAGTGTGAATTCGATGCCGCAGGACCGGCAGTGCGCCCTCCCCGGCACCGGCTCGATCTCGAGCCGGGCCCCGGCGGCGACGGTGTCCTCGGTGGCGAGCTCGAAACAGAACCGCATCGCATCGGGAAGGACGGCGCAGAGCGCACCCACCGAGACGGTGACGCTGTACACCGTCCGGCCCGCCGCGTGCTCGCACACGGCGGCTACGACACTCTGGACAATCGCCATCTCGTGCATCGCCGGCCTCGTCGCATAGAAGGACCAACTTCGAGGCTACCGCCGCCCGCCCCCGTGGAGAACCGGCAATAATCATCCGACTCCGAGAAGATCGGCAAATTCATGCGTAGAGCAGAGTGTTTCGCGATGGCGGTCCTGGTGGTACTGCTCGGATCGAGCGCCTGTTCAGCACATGACGACAGCACGCCACCCGACAACCGAGGCGAGATCGTATCCACGACCCCGATCGCGCAGATGTCGGCGCAGGACGTCACCGGCTATCTCACCAAGGGGAATATCGATACACCGGTGCGCAATGGCGTGGACGGCTATCGCGTTGTGTATCGAACCATCGCGGCCCGACGGCTCGGCGACCACAGCGAGCGGCCTGGTTGTCTTGCAGCGCACAGATTCTCGACGGCTGCGGGATCGCGGTCTACTACTTCGCGTACTGGGTCACCGCGATGAATCGCTGACAGACCTGGGCAATATCGATCACAACGGGACCGTCCGCGTGGCGCTGCCGCAGATCCTCACCTGGTTCCAGCAGACGCTTCCGGCGACCTGACCGAATTACTATGTCCGGCCGGACATTTCATGGAATCCGGTCGGCGTCTCGATATGGCTCGGATCGCGCGAGCCGTTTGCGCTCACCCGTCCGGCACCCACCGCCAGCGGCGGCGCGAAGCGGATCTCCGCCTGCCGTCCGGCGGTCACCACGGTGGCCTCGCGTTCGCGGCCGCGCCCCTCGCAGATCCACAGTTTGCCGAAAACCAGGACTTCGGGCCGACTCTGATCATTCAGGGTGACCTGCACATCATTGCCGATGTACTCACCCCATACCGCCCACCAGGTGGCCTCCGGATCCTGCGGGATGGGACCGGACGCGCCGACCGCCATATCGCTGTGCCCCAGCCATTCCCGCCAGGGCTGCCCGCGCGTACCGGTGCCGCTGGGCCCGGAGGGGCGGATGCGAAAGCGTTCGTCATCAGGTCGCCACTCCACCCGCAGCCCGGAAACCGGTAGCACTATCTCATCGGATTGCATGTCACACTCCCGTCGAAAGCCCTTGCAGTGCGGTCGATATCGGCTAGCGGTACTGCATCATCAGGGTCAGCAGTGCGACCGCGGCAGCGCCGCAGCCGCTCGCCAGGACACCTAGGAAGAACTGCGCGCCGACGTAGGGTCGCCGATTCGCACCGACTCGCTCGGACGAGCTGTTGACGGAGATCTCCCGCATCAAGGTCATGACCTTCGACTACCCACGTTCGCCTGTTATGAAACCGTGATAGCGAGATCCGCCGCTCATCGCACGGATTCCACCGCCTCGACGGTGTCGCCGACATAGGCCGACCAGAGGCGGCGATACGGGCCGTCCACCGCCAACAGATCCTCGTGGTCTTGTTCGACCAGCCATCGCTTCAGGGCCACCGCCACCCGACTGTCGTGGCTGGAATGACTCAGAAAGATGCGAGCCACGTGACCACCCCCGGCCACCCTCCTTCAACACCTACGAGAGCATGCATTGCCTGCCACCTCCCAACGGCCCTGCTCCACAAGCCCCAAGGGCGTGCGGCCCGCACAATCTTCCCACCGCAAAAGCCAGGCCATTATGTGAATGCAGTGCCCATTGCAAACAGCCCGACAGGAGTAACGGCCATGCGCTTGCAAGTTAGGTAAGCCTGACCTACACTATAATCGGCGTCAGGATCGAGTGAGGCCCCGAGGGCTGCGGCGGCCCCCGCTCCGCTGCCGGTGGTGGGTTCCATTGAGCTTCAATGGAACCCACCACCCTTCTTTGCGCCAGGCCCGGCGCATGTAGAACGTGTGGCGCTACCGCTCTCCGCTGATGCTCGCGCGCAGCGTTCGGATCCACCAGTCGATCATGGGATCGGATTCCGTTGCCTCCAGGCCGGCGCTGCGGCGAAATTCGTTGCCGAACAAGGGTTCCATCATCACGGCCTGGTGCAGGGCGGCTACGGTCAGTTGGATGTCCTTGCGGGACGTCGGTTTTCGGCCGGCGGCTGCGCGTTCTTGGCGGGCTTGGTCGTACAGCCGGTCGACGACCTCGTTGAGCATTCCGCTGCGGGAGTCGCGCCAGCCGGAGCGGTGCAGTGCCAGCGCCAGTTCGGCGTAACCGCCGGAGTAGAGCCGGTAGAGCGCGTGCACCAGGCCGGCGGGGTCGGCGGGGCCACCGTTCCAGGTCTCCAATACGCCGTGTAGTTCGGCTCTGAGTTCGGCGCCGCCGAATCGCAGTAGGGCCTCCAGTAATTGGTCACGCGTGCCGAAGTGGTGGTTGATCGCGGCATCGGACACGCCGACCTCGGCGGCGACGGCCCGCACCTGCACGGCGGCCGGACCGCCGGCGGTGAGCAGTCTGCTCGCCGCTTCGAGAATCAGGAGCTTGGCTTCGTCGGGTTTGCGCCGTACTCGCATGGCCATCGGCCAATACTACCTTGACGGGTAAAGGTAGCCGTCTTACATTGGACACTCAAGGTAACTGTGTCGTGCGCCCGCCGAGGAGCCACCCATGACCGAGACCGATACGCCTGTCACGGCCGATCCACGGCGCTGGGCAGTGCTGGCGGTGATGTCGTTCTGCATGTTCATCGTCGTCATGGACAACACGATTCTCGTCGTGGCGTTGAAGTCGATACAGCAGTCGCTGTCGGCGACCAATGCGCAGTTGCAGTGGGCGATGGATGCGTACACCCTCACCTATGCCGCGCTGATGTTCAGCGCGGGCGTGCTGGGCGACCGTTTCGGCCGCCGCGCCGTATTGGTCTGCGGCATGCTGTTTTTCGCGGTCGTCTCCACGGCCGGCGCCTGGTCCGGTGATACCTCGCAACTGACCCTGTGGCGTGCGCTGATGGGTGTCGGCGCCGCGGTGGTACCGGGCTGCAGCATGGCGGTGATCACCACCGCGTTCCCCGTGGCCGAGCGGGCCAAGGCGATCGGGCTGTGGTCGGTGGCGAACGGCGTCGGGATCGCCTGCGGCCCGGTGATCGGCGGGGCGCTGGTCGGTACGTTCTGGTGGGGGTCGGCGCTGCTGGTCAATGTGCCGCTGACGATCGCGGCCGTGGTCGCGATCCTGCTGCTGGTCCCCAATACCAAGGCCCCGCAGCGCGGCCGGCTGGACATCGCGGGCGTGGGGCTCTCCATCACCGGAGTCGGGCTGCTGGTGTACGGCGTCATCAGCGGCGGTGAGCCCGGCGGCTGGCTGCGCGCACAGGTCTTCGGCCCGATCGCCGCCAGTGTCGTTCTGCTGGGCGTGCTCGGATGGCACTCGGCGCGGGCGGCGAATCCGGCGCTGGATCTGATGTTGTTGCGTACCAAGAAGTTCGCGGCCGGAGCCGGCACCATGTCGATGACCTTCTTCGCGGTCAACGGCGCGAGTTTCGTGCTGGTGTTCTATGTGCAGATCCTGCGCGGCTTCTCGCCATTGGATTCGGGGCTGCTCATGCTGCCGGTGGCGGTGGGAGCGGCGCTCGCGGGCCAGCGCAGCGATGTGCTGGTGGCCCGGTTCGGCGCCGCGGCCGTGGTCGCCGCGGGCGCGATCGCCCTGTGCGCCGGGTGTATCGGGTTCGCGCTACTCGGGCAGCACGCCGGAATGTGGGTGTTCGGGGTGCTGCAGTTCGTCTGCGGTCTCGGTTTCGGGGCGACGCTGGCGCCATCGATGACCGCCGCCCTGTCGGTGGTGCCGCCCGCCCGGTCCGGCGCCGGCTCGGCGCTGGCAAATACCTTCCGGCAGTTGGGAACCGCGCTCGGCGTCGCCGTGCTGGGCTCGACGCTGGGAACAGCGTACCGGGATCGACTGGGCGCCGGTATCGATGCCCTGCCCGAGCACGCGCGGGGCGAGGCGGGCAACTCCCTCGGATCGACACTGCTCGCGGTGCAGCAGGCGCAGACCGGGGCATCGGGGGCCACACCGGCCGAGCTGGCCGAATTCTCCCGCCGCGCACCGGAATTGGTCGCCGTCGCGCAGAGCTCATTCCTCTCCGCGATGCAGGTGACGATGATGGTGAGTGCCGTGGTCGCCGCTCTGGCCGCAGTGACCGCAATGCTGTGGCTGCCCAGCGGTAAGCGGGAACAGCCCCTCGCCGAACCGGACGAGGCTTCCGTGGCCGCGCCGCCGGGGCCGTCGTGACTCACCCACGTCCGGCCGAAACGATTGGCGCGCAGGCGCTTTCACCACTCTTCGTCCGGAAGTCGGGGCACGGACCGCCCGTCGTGCTCGTTCACGGTGGTCTCCCGGCGCGCCGATCGTGGACCCGTCAGCAGGAGCTCGAGGCCCGCTGGTCACTGCTGATTCCGAGCCGCCGGGGCTTCGCACCGAGCCCCGCCGCGCCACGGCAGGACTTCCTCGTCGACGCCGACGATCTGGTGCAGTGCATCGAGAACATCGACGGCGGTGCGCATCTCGTCGGCTTCTCCTACGGTGGCCTGGGCATGTGTATCGCGGCCGGGCGCAGGCCGTCCCGGGTTCGCTCCCTGACCCTGATCGAGGTGCCGCTCTGGACGGCGGCCCGCTCGGACGACTCGGTACGAAGGCTGGCGGCTGTGGCCGATCGGTTCACCGCCGGCGAATCCGATGCCGCGACCGAACGCGAATTCTTCGCCATGGCCGGTATCGATCGGCGAATTCTCGAGGCCGAGAACGACGATCTCGCGCAGGCGCTGGAGCTGGCACACAATCTTCGTTCCCCGTGGGAGGCCAGCCCCCGGTTCGACAGGATTGTCGAGGCGGCCATACCGGCGCTGATCGTCTCGGGCAATCACACCCCGGCGATCGAGGTGCTCTGCGACGCTGTCGCCGCGCGGATGGGCGGGCAGCGCGTCCGCCTGTCCGGGGCCGGCCACGCGGTCCAGCGGGTGCCCGGCTTCAATGCCGTGCTGGAGGAATTTCTGACCGCGGCGGAACGCTCCCCGCACACCTGAGCATCGAAAAACGGTGCGGCACCGAAGATTTCAGTGCCGCACCGCCGCCGGAATCAGGGTTTCGGGACCTGCATGACCTGGATCGCGGAGATCGCCGTCGCCACCAGCTTGCCGCTCCCATTGTGGGCCTCGGCGGCAATGTAGATGACCGACCGCCCGGGCTTGCGAATGGTGGCGGTCAGGGTCAGGTGCTCGCCGACGAAGACCGGGCGCAGGAAGTGCGTGGTCAGATCCATGCTCGTGGTGGGGTTCTGCGAGGTCAGATAGCTCAGGGGCGCCATGAGGTCGTCGAACATGGCGGCGAGGAAGCCGCCCTGCAGCAGGCCCATCACATTGCCGTACTTCGCGGGGATCTCGACGGTCGCCGAAAGCGATTGGCCGGGAACGAATTCCTCGTACAGCAGGCCCAGGGTCGTGGTCGAGGGCGGCGGCAGCTGCAACTCGATTCCGGGCGGGACCGGCAGATTGTCGAAGGCCGCGATCGCCTGCTTGACGATCTCCTCGTGCCCTTTGATGACGGTTTCATTGGCCATGGATGGCTCCTGTCTCGCCTCGAACAATGTCGTCGTAGTGCTCGTGCGTGAGTTCCCGGTAGCCGTCGGCCGCATCGCGGATATAGATGGGCTCCCCGTCCCGTGGCGCGAAACCCTCACGCTGCAGCGTGAGCTTGGAAAGCTTCAGTGTCGCAGTGGTTTCCAGTGTCGAACGTACCCGAATGAAGACCGGTTGGGCATAAGACGGCAGGGCCGCGTCCAGATGCGCGGCCAGCGCCGCACCATCGAATCGGGCACCGTCCGCGAGCACGACGGCCGCCATCCCGGCCCGGCCTTCACGGCCCGGTACGGTGACGCCGTACACGCTGGCGGCGGCAATGCCGGGCCACCGCGCGAGCTGCTCCTGTACCTCGGTGGTCGAGACGTTCTCACCCTTGTTGCGGAAGGTGTCCCCGAGCCGATCCACGAAGAACAGATTCTTGCGCTCGTCCAGGCGAAACGCGTCCCCGGTATTGAACAGTGCGTCGCCGGCGCGGAAGGCATCGGTGAGGACCTTCGCGCTGGTGGCCTCGGTATCGCGATAGCCGGCGAACGGGGTGCGCTTGCGGATCGGCCCGAGCAGAACCCCGACATCGCCTGGGCCGCACGGCACCAGACGACCCGCGTTCCGCACGAAGTCGTCCCGCTCGAAGTCCCACTTCGCCAGTTTTCCGCCCAGCCGCAGCGTGCCGACCGACCCGACCGTCCCGGACAGGTTGAGCGTGGCGATATTTCCCTCGGTGGACGCGTACATTTCGACGATTCGCGGTATCGCGAACCGATCCTGAAGTTTCACCCAGGCATCGGACTGCAACCCCTGCCCGACGATCACCCGCACCCGGTGCCGGTTGTCGTACTCGCCGGGCGGGGTATTGACCAGATACCGGCACATCTCACCGATGTAGTTGAAACCCGTTGCCTCGAAACGGTGTATGTCCCGCCAGAAACCACCGGCGGAGAATCTCCGACCCAGCGCCAGCGTGGATCCGTGGGTGAGAACGCTCGCCAGGGAAATGACCAGGGCGTGCGTGTGGAACAGCGGCAGGCAGTTGTACACCACGTCCCCCGGTTCGAAACGCCACGCCAGAGCGCCGAGCACCCGGCCGACGGTGGTCAGCCGCTGGTAGCTCATGACGGCGGCCTTGGGGAGCCCGGTCGTTCCGCTGGTGAAAACGTAAGCGCCCGTGTCCCCGAGGGTGCTGCGGGCGGTATCGGGCGGATCGGTGACCGTCCGGCTCGGCTCGAAACGCGCGAGTCCCGCTGTGTCACAGTGGGTTACGCCCGGGTCCTCGTCGACCAGGCACCGGTCCGCCAACTCCCCCACCCGCTCCCGGATGGTCAGGAACGCGGGCAGGCACTCCGAGCCGACGATCATGTGCCGGGCCCCGCATACCGTCAGCGCGTGTGCCAGCCCGTCCCCTCGCGCCTGCGTATTGACAAGGGCCACAACGATTCCGAGCTTGCCCGCCGCCAGATAGTGCCAGAGGAATTCCGGGCGGTTCTCCATGAGCAATGCCAGGACATCGCCCCGGCCCATACCCGCGGCGAGATAGGCGTGCGCGATGCCGTTCACAATGCGATCGGCCTGCCCGTAGTCGAAGCGCCGATCCTCGTAGAGTAGGAACGAGTGCGCCGGCTGCGTGCGACTGCGCCGCTCGAGTTCGAGCGCCAGTGTCCGGTGCGAGCCGGCGCCCTCGAGCACGCCGCGCGCGAGAGTCGCGTACGACCCGATGCGGTGCGCCGGCACGCTAGGCGCCCTCGGGCCGCGGCGCCGGGGCCATGGCGGCGAAGTACATCTGCTGCGCCACCTCCGCGACCAGATCCCAGCGCTCCCAGGTCATGGGCGTCGGTTCCGTCCCGGGCACGAACCGGTAGCGGGACAGATCCTCGATGCCCTTGAGCTGAGCCAGAATCTCGTCATCGATCAGGGCATTGCCGGTGAACTTCGCCGGATCCTGTTCCAGCACAGCCATAATGGCGTCGACCACAATGTCCTCGGTCCGCCAATCCTCGGCGCTGCCGATGGCGAGATTCTGTGTCGCCAGCGTCCCGATCAGGGTGCGCGTCCAGACCGTATTGCAGGCGATCCCGTCCGCCGCGACCTCTTTCCCCAGGCCCAGGGTGAGCAGGGTGGCATTGAGCTTCGAGGACATATAGGCCACCTTGCCGCCCATATGCCGAATCCCCTCGGGATCCAGCGGCGGACTCAGGTTGACGATATGACCCCATCCGCCCGCACGCATATGCGGAATGCAGTGGTGCGCAAGGAGAAACGGCGCCCGGGCATTGATGTTCATGACCAGGTCGTACCGTTTGTGCGGGGTGCCCTCGACCGACTGCAACCACATCGCACCGGCATTGTTGACCAGAATGTCGATGCGCCCGAACCGCTCCACCGTCCGATCGACCAGATTCTTCAGATCCGCGTCGTCACGCACATCGCAGCGCAGCCCCAGCGCCTGTGCCCCACGCGCTTCGACCTCCCGCACGGTCTCCGGCACACTGCCCGGCAACCGGCCGCCGTCCTGCATCGTCTTCGCGCCGATGACGATATTCACGCCCTGCTCGGCCAGGGCAAGGGCCAGTGCCTTGCCGATGCCCCGACTGCCACCGGTGATGATCGCTACCCGGCCTTCGAACTCTGTCACCTTCGGCTCCTCTCGATTGTCTCGACCGTGGTCACTCGGCGACGGCCGCGACGCGTTCGCGCTCGGGAAGGTCGAAGCGTTTGGCGACCTCCTGTTCGAACGACTCGGCCCACGCCTCCAAGCGGTCGACATTGCGCCGCATATCGCGGAAGGTCTGGTCGGCGGTCTTCTCGGTGAGCAGGTCCAGGTGCAGCTGTGCGCAGATCGGCACCTTGGAGTACTCCACGAACAGGTACTTGTCCGGCTGCGGGGCCTGGGCGCCGAACGCGCGCAGATTCGCCTGCATGCGCGACTGAATACCCTTGAATCGTGTTGCGATCGGATGGAATTCGTCCGCCGCGTCCGTATTGCCCAGCAATCCCCGGAACAGCAGCTGGGAGGGCAGCGCCCAGTAGAAGGAGGTATCCCACATCACCTTGGTGAACATGGCGGGCGCGCTGCCGAAGATGGAGTAGTTCCGGTGATACATGCCCAGGTAGTTCGGCCACATATCGTCGAGCATCAGCCGGTTGAAGGTCCCTGCGACCTCAGCGGTCAAGCGGCCCTTGCGATCCAGTTCGATCAGACGGGTGGTGATGGTGTTGGTGTAGGCGATGTAGTCCGATCCCGGGCTGTAGAAGGCGTCCAGGAAGATGCCCGCCTCACCGACACAGGCCCAGCGCTGATGCGAGAAGATCTGCTCGGACGCATAACTCGCATTGCGCACCTGCAGGAAGTCGATCGGCTCGGCCCGATCGATGAACGATGCCAGCGCCGGCTCGTGCTCGGTAATCCATTGCCGCGCTTTCTTTTCCGTCCCGTAGCTGCGGAAGGGGTGGATGTCCTCATCGGTGACGATGCCGATGCTCGTGTTCCCGGAGGAGAGCGGGATCATCCATACCCAATATCCCTTGCCCATCAGGTGATTGGTCGAGAACCACCGGCGTTCCTGGGTGGGCGGACGCCACGTCGGGTTCGCGGTATCGGTCATGCGCTCGACGTCGTATTCGCCACGGAAGCGCCACCACGCCGCATTGATCTTGTGCGGACTCGGCGCGCTCAGGCCGAGTTTGCGCTGCAGCAGCCGCTGCCGCCCGGACGCGTCGACGACGAAGCGCGCCCGCACCGTCTGCTCACCGCTCCCCGCCACCTCGAAATGCACGAGGTGGTCCTCGTCGGTGCTCGACAATTCGATGTCGAGCACCTTCGCCTGTTCGACGAGTTCGATGCCGAGTTCGCCGGTGCCCTCGCGCAGATCCTTCTCGAATCTGCCGCGGTCGATCTGGTACGACGTCACCCGCGGGAACCGCCGGGCCCCCAGCTCGGGCCGAGCCTCCAATGGCCCGTGCGAATCGCCGAAGAACATTCGCAGCCCGAGCTTGTGCAGGTGCCGCCTGTTGAGATACCCGGTGAGGCCGAGTTGTTCGCCGAAGTAGTGCGCACCTCCCTCGACCGTCGCCTCACCCACTTTGTAAGCGCCGTCGGGGATTTCGCCCCCGCTGCGCTCCAGCACCAGCACCGTGAGATCGGGCATGGCCCGCCGGAGCTGTCTGGACAGCGTCAGTCCTGCCAGACCGCCACCGCAGATCACGACGTCGTACCGTTTCGCCGATTGCATCATTCTGCTCCGTTCAAGCTTGTTCGACCGTGGACCGGCTCAGTGCCCGTCCACCAGGCTCGTGAAACTCGGGAAGGCGTCCTCGGCGGACAGCTCCTGGACAATCGTCTTCATCACCTGCGGCTCCGGGTTCTGGATGAACAGGTGGCCGCCGGGCACGGTCGCGAGCGAGAATCCGCCGCTGGTCAACTTGCCCCACCCCTGCAGCTGGTCCAGATCGAACACCGGATCATCGGCGCCGCGCAGCACCGAGATCGGCGCGCGCAGGGTGTAACCGTTCTCGAATCGGTAGTCGCCCAACATCTTCAGATCGGCCCGGATCGACGGCATCCAGTGCAGGATCGAGGTCTCGTCCGCCACCGGGATATCGAGCAGCCGGTTGTCCCGCAGCACCGCGAGCACCCGGCTGTCGGATTCGCTGTCCAGATCGAAGCCGTCGCGGATATGGGTCAGGTTCCGCACATAATTCTCGACCGCGGTCGGAGCGGGCCAGCCGCCGATGACGAGTTTCATCGGCACCTCGTTGTAATGCTGTTCGAGGTACTTGGTGAGCTCGTAGGCGAGCAGCCCGCCCATGCTGTGCCCGTAGACCACGAACGTCCGGTCCAGGTGCGGCAGCATGGCTTCGGCCAGTTCGGCGACGAATTCCGGCATCGAGTCGACCGGGATATCGCCGAGTCGCTCCTCCCGGCCCGGGAATTGGATTCCCACCACCTCGACCGAGTCCGGCAGGTAGCCGGGCCACGGGGTGAACACCGAGGCGCCACCGCCGACGAACGGCAGCGCGAACAGCCGCATCGAGGCGGTATTGGAGCGGCCGATCACCGTGCGGATCCAGCGCTCCGGACCGGTGGCCTCGCCCGCCGATGCCGGTGTGGCGCCGGTGATTTCACCGGAGACGTGCGCGAGCACCTCGCCGGCGAGCTCGACGATCGACGGGCCGCGCATCAGGCCCATGGTCGGGAAGTCGATCTCCAGATGCTTGGCGAGCATATTCCGGATCTGGCCCGCCATCAGCGAGTCCATGCCCAGATCGGTCAGCCCGACATCCTGGGCGAGGCGGTCGGCCGGCATATCGAAGATCCGCGAGATCTGTTGTGCCAGTGCGGTTACCAACCGTGGCAGGCGCTCGTCGTCGGGCAGCTCGGACAGTTCGGCGCGCAGTCCCTCGGTGCCGAACGCCGTCGCGGCGCCGGTGGTGTCCTGGACCGCGAGGTGGGCCAGGCGCGGCGAGCTCCGCACGATCGGCATGACCTGATTCATCTTCGTCCAGTTCACGCCGAACACGCTCGCGCGGCTGACGCCCTGCACCAGGCAGCGGCCGATGAAATCGAGGGCGAGGTCGGGTGCGATCGGCGTCCATCCCAGCCAGGACAGCGTGTCGAGCTTGGTGCGCGCCACGAACCCGACCTCGCCGATGGCGCCCCAGTTCACCGTCAGGGCGGGCAGGCCGAGCTGGTGGCGGTGCACGGCCAGGGCGTCCAGGAACCCGTTCGCCGCAGCGTAATTGGACTGCCCCGGGGTACCGACGTTCCAGCTCATCGAGGAGAACATCACGAATGCGTCCAGCTCGAGCTCGCGGGTGAGATTGTGCAGATGCCAGGCGCCGTCGACCTTCGGCCGCACCGTCCGCAGGAACTGCTCCTCGCTCATCGTGGCCAGCGGGCCGTCCGCGATGACCATGGCGGCGTGGTAGATACCGCGCAGCGGCGGCAGCGCGGAGATCCGCTCCAGCAGATCCCGCACCTCGGCCTCGATCGAGACGTCGGCGCGTTCGAGCACCACCTCGACGCCCTCGGCGCGCAGTGCCGCGATCGGCTGTTCGTTCTCGGCGTCGATCTGCGCCCGGCGGCCGACCAGCACGATGGTGCGAGCGCCCTTGCCCGCCAGCCACTGTGCGGTCCGCAGGCCGAAGCCGGTGTAGCCGCCGGTGATCAGGTAGGTGCCGTCGGGATCGAAGGTCTCCGCACCGTTCTCGGCCGGATAGACCAAAACCTCCGCACCGGAATCGAATTCGACGACGACCTTGCCGATCTGCTTGGCGCCTGCCATGTACCGGAAGGCCGAAGCCACCTCCGCGGCGCCGAAATCGGTATGCGGCAGCGCCGGCAGCGTGCCCGCGCTCACCTGATCGAGCACCTGGGTCATGGCCTCGCGGCAGCGGGCCGGGACCTCGCGCAGCATGCGGTCGATATCGACCGCCGAGTAGCTCAGGTTGTTGCCGAACGGCTTCAACCCCAGCTGGTAATTGTCGTAGATGTCCTTCTTACCGATCTCGATGAACCGGCCGTGCGGGCGCAGCAGCTCGAGACTCTTCGGAATGGTCTCGCCCTGAAGGGAATTCAGCACGATATCGACGCCGTCGTAGCGCTGCCGAATCTCGTCCGCGAAGGCCAGGGAACGGGAATCGAAGACCTCCTCCACCCCCAGGGAGCGCAGGTAGTCCCGCTTCTCCGGGCTGCCGGCGGTAGCGAGAACCGTTGCGCCGAACCGTTGTGCGATGTGCACCGCGGCCAGGCCGACACCGCCCGCGGCCGCGTGCACCAGCACGCGCTCGCCCGCCCGCAGCCGGCCCACCTCCACCAGCGAGTACCACGCGGTCAGGTAGGCCATCGGCAGCGTCGCGGCCTCGGCGGCCGAGAGTGTGCCGGGCGCCGGGTACACCTGCTGCGCGTCGGTGACCACCCGGGAGCCGAAACAGCCACGGGCGAAGGCGATCACGGCATCACCGACGGCGAGCCCGGTCACCTCGGATCCGAGCTCGGTGACCACACCGGCGCACTCCACACCGAGGTTCTTCTCGTAGAAACCGCCGGAGGTCGCGCCCTCGGACAGCACCCCGAGAGTCAGCATGATGTCGCGGAAGTTCAGACCGGTCGCGGTCGGCCGGATGGCGACATCGTTCGGACCCAGGACCGCCGCGGTCTGCTTCTCGTAGCGAAGTTCGTCGATGCCGGGGTCGGCGGGAACGGTGAGCGCGAACGGGGTTTCGTCCGATATCCGGGTGGGAGCGGCGACCGACGCCTCGAACTCGGCGAGCGAAATATGCTCGAAGCGGTCGACGAAGCGAGTATCGCCGCGGTAGGCGATCTCCTCCTCCGCCGTCCGCACGTGCAGCAGTTCACCGAACAGCTGGGCCGCCCGCGCATCGGCTCCGGCGGCCGGATCGAAGTCGATGATCTTCGCCCGCAGATTGCTGTGCTCGCTGAGCAGCACCCGCAGAATCCCCCAGGCGGGGATCTGCGACGGCGCGGTGAGATCGGCCGGATCCACGACCGGGCCACCGGCCGTGGCCACCCAGAACCGTGGCGCCACAGCCCAATCCAGCTCTTCGACGGCCTGCGCCAGGGCCATCACGCTGTAGGCGCCGTGGCGTTCCACCTGCGGCAGCAGCTCGGTGGTGAGCTCGGCCGCGGCGAAGTCCAGGTTCCACAGGTGCAGCACACCGGCCACGGTTCCGGCGCCCGCGCGCACCTGCTCCAGCACCCGCCGCAGATCGGCATTGCTGGTCGGATTCACCTCGAACCTGCGCTCGCTGATCTGCTCGAACGACTCTCCGCGAGTGACGATCACACTGCCCGCGGCCGCCTCGCCCAGCAGGGCGACATAGTGTTCGGCGACGCCGTCGGCATCGGCGAGCACGACCCAGGGGCCCGGTTCGATCCGCGGCTGATGAGGTTCCAGATCCACCCGCGGCGCCCGCGCGGCGATCACCGAACAGCCGGTCTGCTCCGGGTCTGTCATATCGGAGAAGATCTGGACGTGTTCGAAGCCCAAGGTGGGCAGGAACTCTCGCCACTTCTCCTCGGACAGCAGCGGATAGTCCGGCCGCAGATCGTGGTCGGCGAAGCGCCACCAGCCGTCGGTCATACCGAAGGTGAGATCGACCCAGTGCGGCGGATTGGTCTCCTCGACGACCAGCATCAGCCCGCCCGAGGTGAGCAGCTGCTCGACATTGCCGAGGGTGACACGCAGATTCTCGGTGGCGTGCAGGACATTCGCCGCGACGACGATGTCGAAGTAGTGCGGATCGAAACCCTGTGCAGCAACGTCCTGTTCGATATCGAGGATGCGGTAGTCGACGAAGTCGAACTCGGCGAACCGCCCGCGCGCCTTGTTCAGGAACAGCTGCCCGATATCGGTGAACGCGTACTCCGCGCGATCGGCCGGGAGTTCCTTCAGGATCCAGCCGGTGGTGCCGGCCGTGCCCGCGCCCAGCTCCAGCACCCGGATCGGCCGGTCGCTCGGCAGGGTCCGCACGGCCTGCGAAACCACTTCCGCGACAGTGCGATTGCATCGTTCGAAGGAGAACGAGGTCTCGTAGAGATCGACCACCGATTGGAACTCGGTCTCGGGGAAGATGAGTTCGATCGGATTGACCTCGTCGCGCAGTACGGCGGCCTGTTCGGCGCCGCAGCGTTCCAGCACCGCGTATTCGGCCTCGCATTCGGGGTGCTGTTCGCGCAGCCGGGCGAGCGCGGCCGCGGGGTCGACCCGGTCGGGGACGATGCGTACCGACCAGAGGTCACCGTCCTTGCTCGTAATCCCGTGCCGGGTAAGCAATTCCAGCAGGCGGCCGGTGTAGTCGCGGTACTTCTCGGAGACTCCCAGCTCGCCGATGATGGTATCGAGATCGAATTGCCGGCCCTCGGCGAAGTTCATGCCCAGCCGGAAGAAGGTCTCGGTCACATACGCGATGCAGAGCCGGTTCATCTCCGCTTCGGTGCTCGCGTAGTACTCACGGTTGAGCGACCAGTCGCGCACCTCATCGATGATCGGCTCGACCGCCGCCGCCAGCGCCGCCGCCTCCGGCAGGAAATCGGCGGGCAGCAGCGTCTTCACCCGCACCGGCGCCGGACGCCACTGGTACTCGTAGAGCCACTGCAGCAGGGTGTCGCGATCCTCGGTGGGCTGGGTGATGGATTTGCCCTTGAAGCCCTCGAAGTGGGCCACCAGCGAGCCGTCCTCATTGAGCAGCCACAGATCGCCCTCGCAGTAGACGGGATCGTCGAGAACGTGCGCCTGCCCGTAGCAGTACACGCGCTCACCGGCCTTGGCGTAGAAGCTGAACCGCCCGATATCGAACGGAATGTAGAGCGCCTTGTCCTCGGTGTTCGGATCATTGCCCATGGCGATGGAGAGCGACTGGAAGCACGCGTCGAGCAGCGCCGGGTGGATCAGGTGCCGCGATGCCTCGTCGGCGATGGCCGCCGGAGTGTCGATCCGCCCGAGCGAGCGGAGTTCGCCGTACTTGAGCTGCGTGATCGCCTTGAAGGTCGGGCCCAGCATCAGGCCGTTGTTGCGGAACTTCGCGAAGACCTTCGCGGGATCGAACTCGAGCGGGCAGTGCGCGTCGAGTTCTTCGAACGGCACCGGCAATTCGGTATCGGGCGCACCGCGCCGGGCCGTGCCGGAGGAGTGCAGGACCCAGTCCTTGTCGCCGTCCTGGAGGCTGTAGACCCCGAAGTGCATCGAGGAGCTCAGCACCACCTGGATGAGCGGGGCCGGGCGATCGTCGAAAACGAAGAGCGGACGCCGGAATTCGACATTTTCGATCGAGTACCGGTCCGTGCCGAACACCTCGGTCAGGCAGCCGACGACGAGATCGAGGTGCCCCGCGCCGGGGAACACGATGGGCCCCTGCACGCGATGGTCCTCGAGCCACGGGAACACCGAGGTGTCCATGACCAGTTCCCACACATGCTTGTCCGGCTCGTCGGCGACGGGCGTGCGGGTCCCGACCAGCGGATGCCCCAGCGACGGGAAGCGCTTACCGCGCGACAAAGGCGTTTCCAGCCAATAGGTTTCGCGTTGCCAGGGGTAGAACGGCACCGGCACCCGCTCGGAGCGGCCCGCGAAGACGGTCTCCCACACCGGATCCACACCGGCGACATACAGCTCGCCCAGCGAGGACAGCAGTGTGGCGCGGTCGCTCTGTTTGCGATGCAGCGACGGCACCGCGACGCCCCGCACCGCACGCGCGGCCAGCAGCTCCCCGATGGCGGTCGCGTGGATGGGGTGCGGTCCCAGCTCCACGAAGGTCAGGTGCAGATCCTCGACGAGGCGATCGATGGTGGGCGCGAACCGGACCGGTTCGCGAATATTGCGCCACCAGTACCCGGCATCGAGTCCACCGTCGGGCACCACATCGGTGGTGACGGTCGAATACATCGGAATCGCCGCCGTGCCCGAGGTGATATCGGACAGCGAGGCGAGCAGTTCGTCGTGCAGCGGATCCATGTGGTGGCTGTGGAACGCCACACTCACCGCCAGCATGCGGCAGAAGACGCGGTCCCGCTCGAGCTCGAGCCGAATCTCCTCGAGTGCGTCGGGATCGCCCGCCAGCGCGGTCGATTCGGGGCCGTTGAGCGCCGCGACCTCGACCCGCCCGACGTAACCGGCGATGCGCTGCTCCGCGGCGTGGTACGGCAGGCCGACGGCCAGCATCTTGCCCTTACCGCTGGCCTGCTGCTGTACCCGGCTGCGATGGAAGATGACTCGGACCGCATCCTCGAAAGACAGTGCGCCCGATACACATGCGGCGGCGACCTCGCCGATGCTGTGACCGACGACGGCCGCGGGGGTGACGCCCCAGCTCTGCCAGAGGGCGGCCAAGCCGAGCTGCACCGCGAATACCGCGGGCTGCGCGATGAAGGTCTCGCCGATCCGGCTGTCGGCCTCGTCGCGGCCGAGCTCCTCGAGCACGCTCCAGTCGGCGTGTCTGCGCAGTTCGGTGTCCACGCGCTCGACCACCTCGCGGAAAACCGGGTTCTCGGCGAGCAATTCGCGCGCCATGCCCCACCACTGCGGGCCCTGACCGGAGAACACGAAGACCACACCGGCCGGGCCGGGGGTCTTCGCGCCGGTGCGCAGACCGTCGGGATCGCCCCCTCTGGCCAAGTCGCGCAACGTATCTCGCAGTTCCTCCGCGGACGAGCACACCATGGCCAGCCGCTGATCGTAATGCGAACGCGTGCGCACCTGCGCGGCGGCGATCTCCGGCAGCCGGCCCGCCGTCCCGGGATCGGCGAGGAAGTCGGCGTACTCGCCGGCGTACGCCCGCAGCGCGTCCTTGGTCTTGGCGCTCAGCGCGAACAGGACCGGTTCGTCGGCCGGGTGCTCGGTCGCCGAATCCGCTTGCGGCGCAACGGCCGGTGGACCCTCCAGCACCACATGTGCGTTGGATCCGCCGAAGCCGAACGAGTTCACGCCCGCGAAGCGCGGCCCGGTCGTCGGCCACGGCTGGCGGGTCTGCGCGAGCCGTAGCCCCAGCTCGTCGAATGGAATCGTCGGATTCGGCTGCTCCGCATACAGATTCGCGGGAATCTCACCGTTCTCGACGACCAGGCACGCCTTGATGATGCCGACCATTCCGGCGGCCGACTCGAGGTGGCCGACATTCGACTTCACCGCGCCGACGATGCAGGGCCCCTGACCATTTCGCCCCGCGCCCAGCACCTTGCCGAGGGCGCGCGCCTCGATCGGGTCACCGACGGCGGTTCCCGTGCCGTGGGCCTCGACATATCCGATCTGCGTCGGCGCGATCCCCGCGTCGCGGCAGGCATCGAGGATCATCTGCGCCTGCGCGTCCTCGCTCGGCACCGAGATGCCGGTCGTGCGGCCGTCCTGATTCGTCGCGCTGCCACGCAGTACCGCGTAGATGTGATCGCCGTCCGCGACGGCCGCGGAGACCGGTTTGAGCACGATCGTGCCCGAACCCTCACTGCGGATGTACCCGTCGCCGGTCTTGCTGAACGATTGGCAGCGGCCCTCGGGAGACAGGAAGGTGCCCTGGCTGAACCCGATGGTGGCCTCGGGCAGCAGCAGGGTGCTGACACCGCCGACGATCGCCATGGTCGCCTCACCCGAGCGGATGCTGCGGATGGCCAGGTGAATCGCGACCAGCGAGGACGAACAGGCCGTATCGACCGTCATACTCGGGCCCCGTAGGTCCAGCAGGTACGAAACACGGTTGGCCACAATACAATTCGTCACACCGGTCATGGTGTGACCGCCGATCTGATACCGGTTCTCCGGATTGAGCTGGATGATGCCGTAGTCGTGCCCGGAGACGCCGGCGTAGACGGCCACCTTCTCGCCCGCGATCTGCTCGGGGACGATTCCCGCATCCTGCAGCGCCTCCCAGGTGGTCTCCAGGAACAGTCGCTGCTGGGGGTCGATCCGTGTGGCCTCGGTCGGGGTGATGCCGAAGAAGTGCGCGTCGAACGAGGACACATCGTCGAGATAGCCACCGGTATGCGTGCGCATATGCCCGGGCCGGCCCGCGTCGTGGTCGTAGAAGGCGGCGGCGCTCCACCGATCCTGCGGTACCTCGCGCACCGCGTCCCGCTCCTCGATCAGGAGCCGCCAGAAGTCATTCATATTGCGCACTTGCCCTGGGAACCGGCAGCCGATCCCTACCACCGCAATACCCTCGTGTGCGACCGGCACAGAATCAATCGGGGAGTTGTGGACAGATTTCATCGCATAACCTCGTCTTGTAACCGGACATCGATCGATTGCACGCACAGCGCTGTTATCGCATTCGCTACGACGTCGATATGTCTCCCGGAACACCCATCGGGAAAATCATATTCGGATTATTGAAGCGGAACATCCCCCCGATCGGGTGAGGGAACATCGCCGGGGCGTATCGCCGAATTAATAGCGGGCGCACGACAAAGAAAAGATTCGAATTCGCAGACGGTCGGTTCGAGGGATTTTCCACCGCTTTAATTGAATGGAAACAAACCCAGTATCGCGTGGATTCAGCCTGCCGCTGATCGCGTGGCATGCGCACTGCGGCCGAGCTGGACCGGCATATGTTCATAGCCACGGAAGGTCAGCTGCCGCCGCAGCCGGGGCGGGGCCGCCGAGCGCATATCGGGGAACCGCTCGAACAGCGCGCGCAGCGCGTGACCGGCCTCCATCCGGGCCAGATTGGCGCCGAAGCAGGCGTGCACACCGCTGCTGAAGGCCAAGTGCTGGTTGGCATTCGGACGGGCGACATCGAATCGGTGCGGGTCGTCGAAGACCGCGGGATCACGATTGGCCCCGGCCAGTGACAGCATGATCATGGCGCCCTGCGGCAGCTGGATGCCCTCCAGTTCGAGATCGGTCAGCGCCGAGCGGGCCGTGATGAAGACCGGCGGCTCATAGCGCAGCACCTCCTCGACGGCGTTGGGCCAGAGCTCGGGTTCCGCGCGCAGCCGGTCGAGCTGTTCGGGATGACTCAGCAACAGGGTGACGGCGTGACCGATCAGATTGGCGGTGGTCTCGAAACCGGCGCCGATGATAATGCTGGTATTGGCCTTGAGGGCATAGTGGTCCAGATCGCCGCCGGTGATCATGGCGCTCAGGATGTCCTCGCCCGGCGCGCGGCGCAATCGCTCGATATGCCCGTCGAGGTAGTCGTTGAGCTGCTGCGCGGCTCGCATGGCGCGGTCGTACGCGCGCCAGGAGATGCCGACATCGAGCATCGGTGTCATCTCCTCACCCCAGAACAGGAACTTCTCCTGGTCTTCCGGTGGCAGGCCGAGCATTTCGAAGATGATCGCGATGGGTACGCGGGAGGCGAAGGCCTCGACCATATCGACCGAGCCGTTCGCGGGCATGGCGTCGAGCAATTCCTCGGTGACGGTTTCGACCCGATTGCGCAGTTTCTGGATCGCCCGCGGCGTGAACGCCGAGACCACCGGCCGGCGCATCGCGGTGTGTTCGGGTGGGTTCATCCGCAGCATGGCGGGCGGATCGGCCGGATTGGCCGGCGGCGGCACTCGATTCGCGAATTTCTGCAGTAGTTCCGGGATCTCGATCCTGGCGGAACTGCGTACACCGAACCTGTTGTCCCGCAACACCGTTCGCACCACCGCATGGTCACAGGTCACCCAGGGTAGCGGAGTCTTGACCAGAGTGCCCTGCGCCCGGAGCTTTTCGAGGTACGGATGCGGATCCGCGATCCCCTCCGGTCCCAGCATTCGGGCGAAGGTGTCACCCCGCCGGGACTGGACCCGCAGCACCACCCGTGGGACGCCCTGCAACGACAACCAGCGAAGCCAATACTGCAGTGTCATGAGCGCACCTCCAGTTCCGCCCGAACGGCGGCCACCGCCGCTTCGATGCGACTGGCCACCTCGAGTTTGGTGAGAATCCGGCTGACGTGTTCCTTCACCGTGTCCGGACTCATGTACAACCGCGCGCCCACCTCACGATTGGAGAGTCCGCCGACGATGAGCAGCAGAATCTCGCGTTCCCGCGCCGTCAGGCTCGACAATCGCTGGTGCGCATCGGGATCGGCGAGATACGAGGTGAGCGGCGGACGGGTGGTCGGGGCCGCGGCCACCATGACACCCGAGGCCACCAGCTGCAGCGCACGCAGTACCGCTGGCACACCGAAATCGGCCGCCAGCACCACATCCGCGTGCTCGATCTCGACCCGCGCGGCGCCGCGTTGCACCAGCAGCGCGGCGAGCGGCGGATGCGCCATCGAGCGCAGGCGCCGCACAATGGCGGGCAGTCCGGGCAGCGGCGCCACCGACGCGTCCAGCAGGACGACGTCGGGACGCCACCGCAGGGCCTTGTCCACCACCTCGCGACACGAGGACGTCCCGGCCAGGACCAGGCTGTCGGCCGAGTCCAGCGCCTGCTCGAAATCGTCATGGATGTAAGGGGAATCGGACGCGACCACCAGCGTGTGCCGGGTCGCCGGCGCCGGACAGTACCGCCCGCCGATCGCGCTGTGGCGGCTGAGTGTCCGGCGTCCCAACCCTGTTATTCGAGAATTCTGCATGTCTAAACCGGATGCTCGGTTTTATGAAATAGGCCGGTAACATATTCGCCGACAATCGTACCCATGAAACGCTCCACCCAGCCCAAAGGGCGCATCGACCTCTGATCAGCCAGTCGAACCGATGTCCACACCTTCGGGGAGTGTCACGTAAACGTGCATCGAATATTACGGCCGCTTAACTGAAACAACCGTAAACGCAGTAGGGCCGATCGGCATCCCCCCGATCGGGTGGGTACGCATTCTCGCTATTGCGAAATTTGGAATTCCGCCCGAATGTGCGCCGGACGGCCCGGGTCAGCCGGCCTCCACCGGCTCGCCGATGCCACAGCGCCTGCCGTCCGCGGTCAGCGCCAGCAACTCCAGCAGGACCGCCGCACACAGGTGCGCGGTGATGTCGGCGTGGTCGTAGGGCGGCGAGATCTCCACCAGCGATACCGTCTTCAGATTGGGCGGCCGCATACTGCGCAGCGTGGCCAGCGCAAAGGCCGACGAGGGACCGCCCACCTCCGGCGCCGAGGTGCCCGGCGCGAAAGCGGGGTCGACGAAGTCGATCCCGAACGACAGCGCCGTGGGCCGGTCACCGACCACCGAGGCGATCACGCGCGCCACCCCGGTCGGGCCGAGCACCAGCGCCTCGTCCGTGGTGACGGTCCGCATGCCGAAGCCGCGCCCGCCCTCGCCGTGCGCCGCACCGGTACCCCGCACGCCGATCTGCACGCTGGTGCGCAGATCGATGAGCCCCTCGTCGAGGGCACGCAGGGTGGCGGGTGACTCCGACCGGCCGTGCGCGGCGAACTGCACCAGCGACAGCCGGCCGTGTTGCTTTACCGCCGAACGCAATTCGGCGACGGCGAAGCCGTGGTCGCCGCCGACGAGCACCGGCAGTATCCCGGCCCGGTGCAGCTGATCGATATGCTTCTCGATGAGGTCGAGCGTCTGCGCGTGATAACCCCGGCTGATGTCGATATCACCGCCGTCCACCACGGTGACGGTCTCGCTCACCACCAGATTCCGTACCCGGCCGTCGTAATCGACATACGCACTCGCCGAGCGCACCGCATCCGGCCCGAAGCGGGCACCGCCGCGATACCCCGCCATACCGTCGACCGGAACACCCAGGATCATCACATCGGCGCCACCCCCGACGGGCACCTGCCGAATTTCCCTGTACGGCAACCGGAAAAAGGTTCTGGGACCACTGCTGAGCCCAAAATTCGCTTGCCCGAGCATGTTTGACACCCCTCAGCACTCGAGGCCGAAGTGGTACCCACTGATCGGTCTCAAATTCGGACCAGACACTAACAGCTCCGATCTCGATACGAAACCGATCGATACGATGGCCTCGTGCGATACGAAGAGCTCGAGAGCTTTCCCTGTTCCATCACACGACCGCTGGTGATACTCGGTGACCGCTGGACGCTGTTGATCCTCCGGGCCGCCCTCAACGGCGTTCGCCGCTTCAACGCTTTTCAGACCGAACTCGGAATCTCGCGCAGCCGCCTGCAGGATCGGCTCGACCGGCTGATGGAGCATGACATCCTGACCAAACAAAAGCAGGAACACGGCGCCTACGAGGAGTACCGGCTGACCCAGAAGGGCCTGGAAATCCTGCCGATACTCATGGCCTTCCGCGAATGGGGCGACCGCTACATGGCGCCGGACGGGCCGCCGATGTATTTCAACCATCGCGATTGCACCGGCCAGGCGCACACCACGCTGATCTGCGACGCCTGCGGCACCCCGCTCACCGAACGGGATATCACTCCCGTCCCCGGCCCCGGCATGACCGCGCGGGCGTCGTAACTCGTTGTAGCGCTTGACATTACGCGCTCCCACCGGGCGTGTCCAACGCAGCGCGGCGTCAGTATCCGAACTCCGCGCGCACCGCGACCACAGCCGCCTCCAGCCGGCTGGCCACCTCGAGCTTGCCCAGAATTCGGCTCACATGCTCCTTGACGGTGTCCGGGCTGATGCGCAATCGGGAACCGACCTCCCTGTTCGACAGGCCGTCGGTGATCAGCAGCAGGATCTCCCGCTCCCGGCTGGTCAAAGCCGAAACAAGTTCCCGCGCAGCGCAATACGCGACGATGTCAGCTTCCCGCGGACCGCCACACTGCGAGCCCACGGACACCACCGCACCGGACACCAGCACCCGCAACGCCTCGAAGATCGCCGCGATACCGAACTCCGCGGAGAGCACCGCGTCCAGTTCGTCGACATCCTCGTCCCGCGCGGTCTCGCCGAGCAGGAGAGTGATCTTTGACAGCTGGTCCAGCTCGCGCAGCCGGCGCACCGTCCCCGTCCAGCCGACCGCGGGCTCCACCGATCCGTCCAGCACGATCACGTCCGGCCGCAGTCGCTCACAGCAGTGCAGCACCTCGCGCCAGCTGCACGTGCCCGCCAGATCGAATTGCGCGTCGGTTGCGATCGCCTCCTCGAATTCCGTTCGCGCGAAAGGGGAATCGGATACCACCACAAGGCGGCTCGGCCGTAATACGATGGGGTGAGGTGAATCCGGGAACGCATCCGATACCGATCGGGGCGACTCGATCGTGGTTCGTCCGATGGCTCCGTACAACTCCGACTCGATGGACACGGGTCAACCCCCAATGTTAATCAGTCTCGTTCCAAGACCAAAACTACCAACGTTCGGTTTAACCGGACACCACAGCAGGGTGACTTCTGTCACTGAATACGATGACCGGCGCTTCCCGGTTCACCGACCCGCCGTCGCCGGGGCGACGCCGCCGGTCAGCGCGGTAATTCCCTGGGGGTCAACAGGATTCGGGCGCCATGGGCAGCCGGGTAGGCGCGGCCCGCCGCTCGGCAGCGACCATCGCCAGCAGTTCGAAGATCACCGCGACACCGAGGTGCGCGGTGATGTCGGCGGTGTCGTACGGCGGCGAGATCTCGACCAGCGAGATGGTCCGGACATTGGCGAGCTCGAGCCGGCGCAGCAGCCGCAGCGCGAAGGCCGAGGACGGGCCACCGACCTCGGGCGTCCCGGTCCCGGGCGCGTTCGCCGGGTCCACGAAGTCGATATCGAAGGTGATCGCGACCGGATTGCTCCCGACCTCGCCGGTAATGACGCGTGCGAGTTCGTCGCAGCCGAGGGCGATCGCGTCATCGCTGGTGATCGTGGTGAACCCGAGGTCATCGGCGACCAGGTCCGCCCGCGGCACACTGCCCCGCATGCCGATCTGGATGCTCGACGTGGGATCGATCAGCCCCTCCTCGACCGCGCGCCGGTACACCGTGCCGTGCAAGTGCTCGACCCCGAAGTAGTCATCGAGCACATCCCGATGCGCATCGAACTGAACGAGCGAGAGTGGACCGTAATACCGCGCGGCGGACCGCAGTTCGGCAATCGCCAGACTGTGATCACCGCCGATGAGCACCGGCAGGGCACCGAGCGCGTGGACCGCGTCGACGCCGCGCTCGATCAGTTCGAGGGTCTGCTCGTGATATCCCGGCACCACCTGGATATCGCCGCCGTCGACCACCCTCAGCACATCATCGATGACCAGCGCGCGCTCGCGGCTGCCGAGCCGCGCCAGCGTGCTCGCGGAGCGGACCGCCTCTGGTCCGAAGCGCGCGCCGCTGCGATAGCCGGTGGCGCCGTCGATCGGCACCCCCAGCAGGACGGCGTCGACGGCCCCGAATTCGGTGATCTCACCCAACGGCACATGGGGCAGCCGGAAGAAACTGCGCGGGCCGGAGATCGATCGGGACACCGCCCGACTTTCGGTGAATTCAGTCATCGACGGCATCGCCGAGATGCCCGATATTCGCGAACAACCGTAATTGCCAGGCATATTCATCGAACTCGTCGCCGGTTCCCACTTAGGGTGCACCCCCAACTGCCTGCCGCGTGAATGACCGTGACCACTGCCATGTCGAAGTTTGCGACAACCCCGAGGACTCCGCATCCCCCCAGTCGGGTGGATTCGAATAGCGTTGCATTGCAAGGCTTCTCGGCCGTGCTAAATTCGATCCCTATCGAGAATTGGTTGTTCGAAAAGGCCGGTGAGATAACCGCAACGGACACGCACTCGCCCCCCTGTCTCCCCCAGCTCGATCGGACGTCATATGAAAGCGACTGCGGCACAACAGGAAATCACCGAACCGGCCGGCCCGGAGCCGGGGCGCCGCACGCGTGGCAACGGTGCCTCCTACGAGCATCCGGCGGCGTTCCGGATCGGGGTCGGCATCACCACCATCGGTGTACTGCTTCAACTTCCGATGTTCTACTCGGCCCGGGACATGCACTACCAACTCGCCGGAATGCCACTCACCCACGAGATGACGATCGGCATGGCCCTGATCCTGCTCGGCATCGCCTGCACGTTCTACAGCCTGTTCCCACGCCGAAAACTCACCGGCACATCACAGCGGATCAGCATTACACCGCTCGACGACGCACCGATCACGTCGGCTCACATCGCGTTGCTCGCCGTCATCGCCGTCGCGATCACCATCGATGTGATGAAACCGGTCGCCTTCGCCTTCCTGACACCCGGCGCCGCAAACGAATACGGCCTGCGCGGACCGTTGCATCCGCACGCGGACGCCTGGCCGGTCGGTCTCTACCCGCTCGCGGGCATCGGCGGCACCATGATCGGCTCATTCCTGTGGGGATGGCTGGGCGATCGGATCGGTCGGCGCGCCTCCATCCTGCTCAGCGCGGTCATCTTCATCGCCACCTCCTGCTGCGGCACCATGCCCGAGTTCTGGATGAACCTGGTCACCTGTTTCGTCATGGGGCTCGGTGTCGGCGGCATGCTGCCGATCACCTTCACCCTGCTGTCCGAGACCGTGCCGCGCCGACACCGCGGCTGGATGATGGTGCTCATCGGCAGCGATATCGCCGGCGCCTACATCATCGTCAGCTGGCTCTCCGCGACCTGGGCCTCGCCCGAACACTTCGGCTGGCGACTGCTGTGGCTCATCGGATTACCCACCGGCCTGATCCTGCTGCTGCTCAACCGCTGGATCCCCGAATCGCCACGATTCCTGCTCCAGCAGGGCCGAATTCACGAAGCCCATGCGGTCATGCGCCGCTACGGCGCACACATCGTGGAGACCGAATCGGAGCCCGCGGTCGAACAGGATCCGCACGGTGGATCGACCCGACTGTTCACCCGTGCATTCCTGGGCCTGTCCGCGGCGGTCGTGCTGCTGGCGGTGAGCATCGGCACCACCCAGTACGGCTTCCAGCAATGGATGCCCTCGAATCTGCAACGACTCGGCTTTTCCGAGACCAACGCCAGCACGCTGCTGCGCAATGCCGCCATCCTCGGGTTCCCGTTCAGCGTCCCGGTCGCCTTGCTGTACGGATTCTGGAGCAGCAAGAAGACCGTGATCCTGGTCAGTGCCGTCATGAGCGCCGCTCTCGCCGCGTTCGCGATACTCGGCGACCACGTCGTCGACAATCGCGCCCTGCTGTACGTCCTGCTCGTAATTCCGGTGTGGGGCATCAGCATTCTGAACTCGGTCCTGGCCGCCTACACCGCCGAGGTCTACCCCACCGTCATCCGCGCCCGCGGCAGCGGACTCTCCGCCGGCGCGACAAAAGCCGGCGGCGTGTTCATCCTCGCCACCGTCGTCATGGCGATCGCCGCGCCCTCGGTACGAGCCACCGCCGCCCTCGGAGTCATTCCCCTGACACTGGCCATAGTGGCTCTCATCGCGTTCGGCCCGGAAACCCGGCACAGGCAACTCGAAAGTATCGGCAGCTCTCGGCCGACCAGGTTGACGACCAAGTAGTTAGGTGCCATACTAGTTTCGTGACGACGGAGCAACAAGCCCCAACCCTGGCACAGGCGCGATCACAGCTTCGCCGCTACGGCCTGGAATCGGAGATCGACCCCCAGGCGGTGCTCGTCGCGGTCCGACTGCTGGCCGCCGGAGCGAAACTGGGCCAGGCGACCGAGACGCACTTCGCGCGCTTCGGGCTGTCCACCGGACGTTATCGATTGCTGGCAGACCTCGAGGACGCGGGCGGCGAGAAGTCGCCGTCACAACTGGCAAGCGGGCTAGGGGTAACGCGCGCAACGGTAACCGGCCTGATCGACGGCCTGGAACAGCAGGGGCTGGTATGTCGGCGCGCGTCCGCCGAGGATGGTCGCGCCGTAGTCGTGGTACTCACCGCGCGCGGCGCACAGCAGCTTCGCGATATGGCACCCGGGCACTTCAGCCGACTGCAGTCGATGGTCGGCACGCTGACTCGCGCGGAACGTACCACCTTCCTCGAACTACTCGAACGCGTCGACAAGGGCATGGACGCACTACTGACGGACTGACCGGCCGATCACCCGCCGGAATTCACTACGCCCGTATAGTTAGGAACCTAATCACATGGACGCGACGACGGTCGCGCCGTACCGCTTCGTGGTATGGCGCGAGGTCCTGTTCGCCTATCTGGCTCCGGCGGTCTGCGCCGGCGCGAGCGGTCTGGTCACCGGACAGCCGGATCTACTGCGGGCCGCGCCGACCTCGATCGCGGGCACCTCCGCGTTCGTCGCCCTGCTGCTCGGAATATGGCTACGGCACAAGGGAATCCGGCCTCGATCGCCGAGTCCGATTCGATCCGCCGTACTCGCGGCCGGGTCCGGCATCGGCGCGGCCGCACTCGCCGCACTGACCGCGCAAATCCTCACTGCCACAACAGAGTTACCCGAGCGCATCCGCATCGACTTCCCGATCGCGGCCGCACTGGCGGGCGCCGTCATCACTTGGCGGTGGTGCACGATCCAACGAAAGGCCTCGAAATGATCGTCGTCATGGGAGCCACCGGCGCGACCGGCAGCGCACTCCTGACCCGCCTGATCGACCTCGGAATGCCATGCAGGGCGGTGAGCCGGAACCCGGATCGGCTGCGCGCCACCGCACCGGCGAACACCGAGATCCGGTACGCCGATGCGACGGATCCTGCATCGCTGCGCGCCGCGTTCCAGGGCGCCACCCAACTCTTCCTCACCATGACCAACGGCCCGGCCCAGGTCGAACTCGAAACCCGCGCAATCGAAACCGCGGTGGAGTGCGGTATCGAGCACGTGGTCAAACTCTCGGCCCCCACCGCGGCGCCGGACTCACCGGTTGCCATCGCGCGCTGGCACCACTCGATCGAACAGGTACTGCGCGCCAACGGCATCACGCATACGCTGTTGCGCCCCTACGCATTCATGCAGAAGCTGCCGCTGCTCGGTCCCGGGGTGGCCGGGGGCGTCATCGTGGGAACCATGGGTACGGCCGCGTGCAACTACATCGACTGCCGCGATATCGCCGACGTCGCCGCCGCGGCCTGCACCCGAAGTGAAATCGCCGGAGGCACATACACTCTCACCGGCTCACGGACCTACAGCTACCCACAGCTTGCGACCCTGCTGAGCGCGATGCTGGAAACACCGATCCGCTATATCGATCTACCGCCCGCGGAGTTCCGCGAATACCTCATCACCCGATCCGGCATGCCGGACTGGCTGGCCGATCACGTCACGGAAATTCAGCGGCTGGCCATCACCCGACCGGAACACCCGAATGACACGGTCGCCGGCATTCTCGGCAGACCTCCACGGACGATGGAGTCCTACCTGCTCGAGAACCTCGAGGCATTCCGGAAGAGCTAGGCATCGATGCGGTCGGGCCCTACCGGACGACGCAGCCCCGTCGCACCGGGAGACCACGGTCCGCGAGCGCGGCCAGCATGGCCTGCCCGCGATGTGCGCCGACCGCCGAGGAGGTGCCCGCCGGCGCCGGAACATAGGTCGCCGCACCGACTATGGACTCGGCAACGAGAGACCAGAAGCGGCGCACACCCAGTCCGGCGCAGCGCAGCATGGCTTCCTGCACCAGCAGCAACGACGATTCGCAGCGGTGGGCGAGCCAGACATACAGCGCGGGTTCACAAGGCAGCGCGACCACACCGGGTTCACCGGTCAGGCGATCGCCGTCCACGACGCGAATTGTGGTGTCCGCCAAGCCCGCCCAGTCGATGCCGCCGTCATTGTCGTTGTGCAGCCACAGATTCTCCAGGCCGGGATCCCAGGCGCGGCCCTCGGCGACGAGTATGGCCATCACGCGGCCGATGACCGCGTGGATGAGAGCGGTGGCCACGACTTCGGCGGCGATTTCGGGGTTGCTCATCTCGGCGGCGTGGCGGCGGTACATCAGCTCGATACGGCCCCCGCGAATGCCGTCGGCCAGCGGCCACCAGCGCCGTCTGCCCTGTTCGTGCATGGCGGCGACGGCATACACGCGCGGGTGGTCGGGCTGCAGGGCACGCAGCCGGGCGCCGGCGCTGTCGAAGGCGATCCTGGAATCGCGAGGCGGGCACACGGTTACGGGTTCGAGCATTCGAACCTCCTCAATCATCGGTATTCCGGCCACTGTGAACGCAACGAGAACGAAAGATAGGTTAGGCTTACCAAGCTAGTGAGAGCAATCGATACAACAGGAGTAGTTCGTCACCGTGCCCGCCGTAGTCACCAGCAGACGGCGACGTCTGTCCGGACTCCTCCTTCTCACCGTTCTGCTGGGGTGCGCCACGCTCGCGAGCATCGCGCTCGGCTCACGAGCGATACCGCTCCCCGCGGTATTCGACGCGGTGACCTGTCCGGCCGGGTTTCCGCTCTCCTGCCCCGCCGACGGATCCGCCGCACAGGTCGTGCGCGAATTACGCCTGCCCCGAACCGGACTCGCGCTCGTCACGGGTCTGGCACTCGGAATGGCCGGCGCGCTCATCCAGGGCTATACCCGAAATCCCCTCGCTGACGCGGGACTCCTCGGAATCAATGCCGGGGCCGCGTTCCTGGCGGCATTGAGCATCCACCTGTTCGCGCTCACCGCGACGACGCAATACATCTGGTTCGCGTTCGCGGGCGCGCTGATCGCGGGCATCGTGGTATTCGGCGTGTCCTCGATCGGCGGCGGTAAGGCCAGTCCGCTGAGCCTGGTGCTCGCGGGCGCGGCCGTCACCGCGTTTCTCCAGGCCATGACCAATATCGTTGTGCTGCTGGATCAGAACGCACTGAATACGGTGCGCTATTGGGTGGTCGGCGATATCGCCGGGCATGACGCGGCGGTCTTCTGGCAGGTACTGCCGTTCCTCGCTGTAGGCACGGCCTCGGCGCTGGCCGCCGCACCCGGCCTCAACCTGCTCGGACTCGGCGACGATGTGGCCCGCGGGCTGGGCGTGAACATCGCACGCAGCCGGGCATTGGGACTGGCCGCGGTAGTGCTGCTCGCGGGTGCCGCCACCGCCGCCGTCGGCCCGCTCGCCTTCCTCGGGCTGATCGTTCCGCATCTCGCCCGCTCCATTACCGGCCCGGATTACCGCTGGCTGCTGCCCTATTCGGGATTGCTCGGCGCGATCACCCTGCTGATCGCCGACACCGCGGGCAGACTGGTCGCCCGGCCGGGCGAAATCCAGGCCGGAATCACTCTCGCCGCGCTCGGCGCGCCGTTCTTCATTCTGTTGGTACGCCGCCGAAAGCTGGTGAGCCTGTGAGCATTCCCACGCGCCTGGACGGCACACCCGCTCCCGGAACACCGGAAACGGCGGCTGATCGCGCCACCACCGCGAATATCTTGCCCGGGCAGCACGAACCGGCGGCCGATGACAGCACCGTGACGAAAACCGGTGTCGCACACCCCCGTACCGTGCGGCAGGCGCGCCCTGCGCTGCGCCTCGGCGGGTTCTCGACGGTACTGCGCGTGAGCGCACTACTCACCGTCGCCGTGCTCATCGCGGTGCTGCTAGCACTCTTCGCGCTCGATATCGCCACCGGCGACTTCCGGATTCCACTCGGGCGAGTACTGGATGTGCTGGGCGGCGGCGGAACTCGCGCACAGCGGTTCGTGATCTTCGACTCCCGTTTGCCGCGGGCGCTCACCGCGGTCGTGGTCGGCGCGGCGCTGGGGCTGGCGGGCGCGATTACCCAGTCCATCCTGCACAATCCGCTGGCCAGCCCGGATATTCTCGGCATTACCTCGGGCGCGAGCTGCGGTGCGGTGCTGATTCTGGCCGGGACCGGCGGCGCGACCACCGGAATCGCTGCCGCGCCGGGTGTTCCGCTCGCCGCGCTGGCCGGTGGGGTGCTGACGGCCGTCGCCATCTATCTGCTGGCGTGGGGGCGCACGACCTCCGGCGATCGCGGCGTCATGGGATTTCGCCTGGTACTCATAGGAATCGGCGTGAATGCCGCGCTCCTGTCGGTGGTCAGCTGGCTGCTCAGCCGGGCCACACTCACCGATGCGGCGCATGCGCAACTGTGGCTCACCGGATCGCTCGACCGATCGGACTGGTCCACCTTCGCGCCCGCCGCGATCGGATTGGGCCTGACACTGCTGGTTTCCGCGGCCTCCAGCCGCACCCTCGCCGCGCTGCGCTTCGGTACCGACACCACCCGGGTGCTCGGTGTGCGTATTCAAACCCAGCAGGCGTTACTACTCGGCGCGGCGGTCACCGCGGCCGCACTGGCGACCGCCGCCGCGGGACCGATCGGCTTCGTCGGCCTGGCCGCACCGCAGATCGCACGCCGCCTGCTGCGCACGCCAGGCGAACCCGTCATCGCCTCGACACTCGTCGGCGCGATCGCGGTGGTCGGCGCGGATCTGGTGTCCCGCACCATTCTTCCCGTCGATCTGCCGGTCGGCGTGGTGACCGCCGCGATCGGCGGACCCTTCATGCTGTACCTGCTCGTCCGCGCCAATCGGAAGGCGACCCTGTGACAAACCCAAGCGCCGCAAGGACTCTCGCCGCGCAGGACATCACCCTCGGTTACGGCGAGCGCGTCATTGTCGACGGGCTGTCCCTCGATATCCAGCCCGGCGTGATCACCACGGTCATCGGCCCGAACGGCTGCGGTAAATCCACCCTGCTGCGCTCGCTGGGCCGTCTACTCGAACCCCGTGACGGCCGAATCGTCTTGGACGGCAAGGCGATATCGTCCATGAAGACCCGCGATATCGCCCGCGTCATAGGCCTGCTCCCGCAGACGCCGATCGCACCGGAGGGTCTCACCGTCGCCGATCTCGTGGCACGCGGCCGTCATCCGCATCAATCCTGGTTGCGGCAGTGGTCCGCCGATGACGAATCCGAGGTCGCGACCGCGCTCGCGCAGACAGGTATCGCCGATCTCGCCGACCGCACCCTGGACGAACTCTCCGGCGGCCAGCGTCAGCGCGCCTGGATCTCCATGGCCCTCGCGCAGGGCACCGACATTCTGCTGTTGGATGAACCGACAACCTATCTCGATCTCGCGCATTCGCTCGAGGTCCTCGATCTCGTCGATCGCCTGCACGCCGACTTCGGCCGCACCGTCGTCATGGTCCTGCACGATCTGAACCTCGCCATCCGCTACAGCGATCAGCTGATCGTCATGCGTGCGGGCCGCATCATCGCCCAAGGTCGGCCCGGGGAAATCATCACCGCCGAGCTTTTGCGGGAGGTCTTCGGCCTGCGCGCGCGAGTGCTGGAGGATCCGGTCTCCGGGCGGCCGATGATCGTGCCGATCGGCGCACGCCATGTGCACGGCGTGTACGGGCGGGACACGCCTGCTATGACCAATCCCACACAGCTACCGACCGGTTACGACGACTTGTAGTACGCATTCCTGTCGTTGTCTCCGTAAACTTATGGGATGGCAGGTCTTGGTGAACTCGAGAAAGCGGTCATGGACCAGTTGTGGTCGGCCGATGAACCCCAAACGGTACGACAGGTCCATGAGGCCCTCGCCGAACGCCGCGAGCTCGCCTACACCACGGTAATGACCGTTCTGCAGCGTCTCGCGAAGAAGAATCTCGTACTCCAGCAGCGTGATGACCGCGCGCATCGGTACGCCCCCGTGCACACTCGCGACGAACTCGTCGCCAGTCTGATGGTGGACGCACTACAGCAGGCGGACGAAGTAGGCTCACGCCGAGCCGCGCTCGTGCACTTCGTGGAACAGGTCGGAGCCGATGAGGCTGCCGCTTTGCGGGATGCACTCGCTAAGCTCGAAGCCACCGAGGCGGCACGCAGGGAGCCGAAAGACTCCAAGTAGCCCCAGCCTCGGCCCAGGCCCCCACAACGCAGTGAGCTGAGGAATGGACTTAACAGCGCCGGTATTCGCCGGTCTCGCCTTGTTGCTGGCGGGACCGGTCCCGGCGCTGCTCAGCCGAGCCACCTGGCCGTATCGGAGTCCCCGGGCGGCGCTGGTGCTCTGGCAGGCCATCGCCCTCGCCGCAATTCTGAGTGCCTTCGGTTCCGGACTCGCCATCGCCAGTCGACTACTGGTGCCCGGAGCCGACGGCCGGCCCACCACCACCCCGAGCAAGGAGATCGACGCCCTCGGCCTGCCACTATGGCTGGCCCTGGTCACGGTCTTCGCGCTCACCCTGCTCGTCGGCGCGCGCCTGATCTTCTCGGTGGTGCGGGTCGGCGTGCACACCCGTCGCCGCCGCGCCCGACATCGCATGCTCGTGGATCTGCTCGATCAGAGCGGGGTGGCACGCAATTCGGCGGATATCCGGGTGCTCGCCGCCACCGAACCCATCGCCTACTGCCTGCCCGGGCTGCGCCGCCGCGTCGTGCTCAGTCAGGGCACGGTGACCAATCTTTCCCAAGAGGAGTTGACCGCAATCGTCAGCCATGAGCGGTCGCATCTGCGCGCCCGTCACGACCTGGTGCTGGAGGCGTTCACCGCCGCACACGAGGCTTTTCCGCGGGTGGTGCGCTCCAAATCCGCACTGGATTCGGTGAAATTGCTGATCGAATTGCTGGCCGACGACTCCGCGGTGAAGGTCACCGGGCCGACGCCGCTGGCGCGCGCGCTGGTCGCCTGCTCGAATTCGCCCGCGCCGCAAGGGGCTATGGCGGCCGGTGGGCCGACGACTTTGATTCGTATTCAACGCCTCGCCGGGCCGATCGGCGATCTGCGGATCGCCGGTGTGGCCTATCTCGCGGCCGCCGCCATCCTCGTGGTCCCGACCCTCGCGGTCGCGATTCCGTGGTTGCAGGAACTGAGCCGATTGCTCAGCCGTGCCTGAGCCGCTGGACACGACTCCGGAAGCACCGCGCTTCGCCTCCTCCGCGGCAGGTGCGAAACGCTTCGCCGATCTCGGATTGCCGCCCATGCTGGTGCAGGCTCTGCGCCGCAATGGGATCGACACTCCGTTCCCGATTCAGGCCGCAGTGATCCCGGATATTCTCGCCGGTCATGACGTGCTCGGCCGGGCCGCAACGGGTTCGGGCAAGACCCTGGCGTTCGGGCTGCCCATGCTGGTTCGGCTCTCGGGCGCGCCCACCGCGCCCCGCCGCCCGCGCGGGCTGATCCTGGTGCCCACCCGTGAGCTGGCCCTTCAGGTCGAGACCGCGCTCGATGAGCCCTCCTTGTCGGTCGGTCTGCGGCTCGCGACCGCCGTCGGCGGCCTGGCGATCAAGGCGCAGGACGAGAAGCTGGGTCGCGGCGTCGATCTGCTCATCGCCACACCCGGCCGACTGACCGATCTGATCGGCCGCCGCGCCGTTGATCTTTCGGATGTGCAGGTCATCACCGTCGACGAGGCCGACCATATGGCCGATCTCGGCTTCCTGCCGCAGTTGACGGCGGTCCTGAATCGCGTCCCCGAGCACGCTCAGAAGCTGCTGTTCTCGGCCACTCTCGACGAGGCCATCGACAATCTGGTCCAGCGCTATCTGCACTCCCCCACCTCGCACACCGTGACCGCGCAACCCACTGCGAGCGCGCCTGCGAAAATCGTTGCCGAGGAACCGGATTCCGAGCTCCCCGATATCGCGCACTACGCCCTGCACGTGCGCCGTATCGAAAAGCGCCCGGTGGTAACGGAAATCGCCGCCCGCAAGGGCCGCACGCTGCTGTTCGTCCGCACCCAGCACGGCGCGGACAAACTGGCCCGCAAACTCCGCGAGGCCGGCATCTCCGCCGCCGCCCTGCACGGCGGCCAGGGCCAGAACCAGCGCACCCGCACCCTGGCCGCCTTCGCCGACGGCACCTGGCCGGTGCTGGTCGCCACCGATATCGCCGCCCGCGGCATCCACGTGGACGACATCTCCCTGGTCGTACACGTGGATCCCCCCGCCGACCCCAAGGACTACCTGCACCGCACCGGCCGCACCGCCCGCGCGGGCGCATCCGGCACGGTCGTCACCGTGGTAACCCCCGACGATCGGCAAGAGGCCGCCGACCTGGCCCGCCGCGCCGGAGTCTCCGTCACCGACCTGGAGGTCCGCCCGGGCGACCGTCGCCTGGCGGAAGTCACCGGAGCGCGCCGCCCATTCGGCCGCCTCGTCGCCGACCCGTCCACGGTCGCCGCTGCCGCGAAAGCCGCTGCCGCCAAACCGGATACAGCCCCCGAGCGCCACCGCCACCGCATCGATCCGCGCACCGGCGGCCGCCAGCACTCCAAGAAACGCAAACCGAACGCCACCCGCAAAGGCCGCTGATCACCTGCCGACCTGCCGGTAGCTCCGGTGGCGGGTAATGTCCGCCGCGTGAAGTTCATGATGGGGTGCGCCCTGGCCGTCGTCGCCTGTACGACGACGGGATTGCCTGCGGCGCAAGCGGATACCACGCCGACCTGTATCGAGTCGGACAATGGATACAAGGCTGAGTGGCAGGCGAGCTGGGCGATTTATCAAGCCGAGCAGGGTAATTCGACCGATTCGCGGTCTTCGATAGTGGTGGATCTCCCGATCACCATCGCCGCCCCACTACAGCAGGTGTGGTCGGTGTACTCGAACCTGCACAACGATATCGGCCGCCACCCGTTCCTCAAAGATGTGATCACCCACCGCACCTGCGATGACGCGGGCACCCAGGTCTCGGATTTCACCGCACTGGAAGACATTCCGATGGGACCGATCACCTTCCCCGGCCACACCCAGGCCGAACAGCGCCTGCACCCGGCGGAGCACTACTACACCTCCGACAGCTGGGATATCCCGAATATCACCACGCACCAACTGATCACCTTCATCGACAACGGCGACGGCACCACCACGGTCAACGAGCACATCACCTTCCTGGCCGACCCGACCCTGCTCCAATTCACCGCCGACAATGGCGCGGCCTCGCACCGCGCCTACCAGGCGGCCCTGAAACGCGATATCGAAAACGGTTCGCTCACTACCACGCGATAACCAAAGTCGTCTCCTGCGCGGAACGCGTCAGCAGCAACGAGACGCTCGCGTAGGACCCGGCCACCGCCGAATCGGTGAGCTCGCAATGGATTTCCCACTGCAGGTTCACGGCGGGGCACGACGTGGGCGTCAAGGGAAGCAGATGGTGCGGCAGGTCGGAATCCGGCCGGAACAACTCCTGATAAGAGTCGAACCGCCCCCGGCCTGCCGTGAACCGATAGTTCACATGGCAGGCCAGATCCTGAAAACCGCTACACCAATTACGCCCCTCCCGAAAACGGTAATCAGCCGGCACATCGATGCCCATCTCCGCCAACTGCCCGCGTGGATCGTGCTTCACCTCATCGGTGAACGCGTCACTCGCGATATGCCAGGCCGCCGGAGTGAGCAACGCACCCGCCACGAGCGCCAAGGCAGTGCCGCGGCGCAGCGCTCGCGGTCCGGAGCCGAAAGCCCCTCTGCCCCAGCCGAAGACCGCGAACAGGGCCGCGAGGCACAGGACTCCCGCCGCGACCGCGAAGGCCATCCCATCGGCCGCCAACTCACCGCGACTCGGCACCACCGGCGTCGTCCCACCGGATATCCGCCAGGTCAACAGCAGGGACGCCAGCACCACCGGCGACATCCACAGCGCCCCGGCCGCCCAGAAATCCTTGCGCTCCACCACTTCCCGCGCCCGGCCGGGGTTGTCATACCTGCGCGCGATTGCCCCACCCGCGAGCCGGATCCCGCCGATGAGGCCGACAATCACCAGCACCGGCGCGGTGACGACGCCGAACGGCACGGCCAGCCATGCCGCGAATACGCCCATTCCGATCTGGCGCAAACACAGCGATGGCAGCGAGATCAACCCGGCGGGAATGAGGAACAGCGGGAACACCCAGTACGGAACGTCCACCAGCACAGCCACTTCGAAGAAGAGCCCGCCCGCGACCGCGGCGACGAATCCGACCGGTCCGAACGCCGGACCACCGTACCTCGATCGCAATCCACGCCTGCTCGAACCCGGCGTCTCGACTACGGCCTCTCCGCGCGTCATACGCGTGCCTCCCATACACCCAGCCGGCCTCGCCGATTCCGACAAACCGACCGAATCCCCATGCCCTCCCCCAACTTTCACCGAACCCCGATTCTGCCCTGCTCCGTCGGCGTTGCCGAACGAATACCCCTTGCCCCGCCGCAACCCTCGCGGGAAGCGTCGGCCGAATTGGCATGCGACACACCGGCAATGGGGTCGACACGCGACGGTGTCGGGGCCGATTTATCGGATCAGCAATCAGATGGCCACCGACACCGAGGGCAGCGGCCACACCACCGTCGCGGTGGGGCCGCCGCCGTTCGAAGCGCTGTTCATCCCCGCGCCGGAGTGAACCGCGCAGTTCAGGTGAGGTCGGCGTTGCCGTCGATGACCTTGAGCTTGTACTCGAAATGGTTGATGCGCCAGCCCTTTTCGGTGCGGTCGAAGCCGAGGACGTAGCTGCCGATGAACCAGCGGGTCTTGCCGTTGGTGGCATCGTTCTTCAGGTGTACGGCGATGGCGTCGGCGTGCGCGCGGGCGGTGTCGCCGGTGATGTCGATGAGGTGGTTGCCCGCCTGATGGTGGACGGCGTCGAGGGCGCCCAGGCCCTCGGCCCAGTCGGCGGTGATGTCCGTGGCGGGGCGGGTTTCGGGGGTGCCGCCGAAACCGTTGTCGAAGTAGACCTGTTCGGTGAGCACCTCCTCGGCCATATCGGTCCAGCGCAGCTGGTCGCAGTAGACGAAGAGCTTGGTGATGAGGTCGCTGATGTCCAGCCGGTCGGTGAGTACCTGAAGATCGGTCACGGCGGCGAATCTAAGGCACTCGTCACCGGCCGGCAACCGGGTTTCGACGCCCCGGCTACCCGGCACACTCGCAGCATCCAGCCCGGCGTTCCGCCCCTTCCCGAGATCGCCGACTACACTGATGCGCTGCATGCGTTGACATCAGGTAGCGCGCGAAAGCGTGAGTTCGTGCCATTACCTGCCCCCGTAGCATGGAAAACGCGAAAACCCCATGTCAAACTATGAGGCGGCTGAAAAACGTGCAGTTCCTTCCCGGGCAGACTCCCCCCTACGACCTGACCTACGACGATGTCTACCTCGTCCCGAATCGGACGGAGGTGGCGTCGCGTTTCGATGTCGACCTGTCCACCAGTGACGGAACCGGCACCACCATTCCCCTCGTGGTCGCGAATATGACCGCTGTCGCCGGCCGTCGCATGGCCGAGACGGTGGCGCGTCGCGGTGGCATCGTGGTGCTGCCGCAGGATCTTCCGATGCAGGCCGCCGCGGACACCATCGCGTTCGTCAAGAGCCGTTCGCTCACCGCCGACACCCCGGTCACCCTGGATCCGGAGCATTCGGTCTCCGATGCGCTGGCGCTGATTCACAAGCGCGCGCACGGTGCCGTCGTAATCGTCGAGGGCGGCAAGCCGGTCGGTGTGGTCACCGAGGCCGCGTGCGCCGATGTGGATCGTTTCGCCCGGTTGAGCACCATCGCCGACGCCAATTTCGTCAGCGCCCCCGCCGACGCGTCCCCGCGTGAGGTCTTCGACCTGCTCGAGGCCGGTCACTCCAAGCTGGCCGTGCTGGTGAACTCGGACGGCACCCTCGCGGGTGTCATGACCCGCACCGGCACCATTCGCGCGGGCATCTACCAGCCGGCCATGGATGCCAAGGGCCAGTTGCGGATTGCCGCCGCGGTCGGCATCAACGGTGATATCCCGTCCAAGGCGAAGGCGCTCGTCGATGCCGGTGCCGATGTACTGGTGATGGATACCGCGCACGGCCATCAGCAGAGGATGCTGGAGGCGCTGCGCTCGGTGGCGGCCCTGGATCTGGGTGTGCCGCTGGTCGCGGGCAATGTGGTCTCGGCCGCGGGCACCCGCGATCTGATCGAGGCGGGCGCGGACATCATCAAGGTCGGTGTCGGCCCCGGCGCCATGTGCACCACCCGCATGATGACCGGTGTGGGCCGCCCGCAGTTCTCCGCTGTCCACGAATGTGCTGCCGCCGCAAAGGAATTCGGCAAGCATGTCTGGGCCGACGGTGGTGTGCGGCATCCGCGCGATGTGGCTCTGGCCCTCGCGGCCGGTGCCGCCAACGTCATGATCGGTTCCTGGTTCGCGGGCACCTACGAGTCGCCCGGCGATATGCGGATCGACCGGGACGGCAACCACTACAAGGAGAGCTTCGGTATGGCCTCCAAGCGTGCGGTCGCCGCGCGTACGGCCACCGACTCCTCCTTCGATCGGGCGCGCAAGGCACTGTTCGAGGAGGGCATCTCCTCCTCGCGGATGCGCTTGGATCCCGAGCGCCCGGGCGTGGAGGATCTGATCGATCACATCACCTCCGGTGTGCGCAGCTCCTGCACCTACGCGGGTGCGCGCAGCATTGCCGAATTCAATGAGAAGGCTGTGCTGGGCGTGCAGTCGGCCGCCGGTTTCGCCGAGGGCCGTCCACTCCCGTCGGGCTGGTAACTCGGAGTTCGACCCGGCGGGAACCTCGTGGAGCCCGCCGGGTTCGGCATGTCCGGCCAGGTCACGCTGAAGCCGGATGGGCCAGCCGGTAGCATGTCGATATCGGCTCGTGACGACCCGTCACGGTCTACCCCATGCGAAAGGAACCAGTTGTCACCCGCGTCCGAGGGCGCCGTTCAGGAGGGCTCCTCTACCGAGCCGGGTGACAAACCCGGCGCCATCGCTCTCTCAGCCACACAGACGGCCGGGTGGTGCTGACCGTGTCAGCCCTGCTCACCGTTCTCAGCCTGATCGGTTTCATCGCACTGACCGCCGGTACGGCATTGTTCGTTGCCGCGGAATTCTCACTCACCGCTCTGGAACGCTCCACCGTGGAGGCGCACGCTCGTGAGGGCGACCGCCGCGCCCGGCAGGTGCGCCAGGCGCATCGCACGCTCTCGTTCCAACTCTCCGGGGCGCAGCTGGGCATCACCATCACCACGCTGGTCACTGGTTATATCGCCGAACCGGTGCTGGCACGGCTGCTGGAGCCGATATTCGACGCCTTCGGCCTGGATTCCGGTACCTCGCACGGTATTTCGCTGGCCCTCGCGCTGATCCTGGCGACCTCGCTGTCCATGATCTACGGCGAGCTGGTGCCGAAGAACATCGCCATCGGCTCGCCGCTGGCCACCGCCCGCTGGACCGCCGGTCCGATGATGTGGTTCTCCGTGGCGTTCCGCTGGCTCATCAATTTCCTCAATGGCGCGGCCAATTGGGCGGTGCGGCGCCTCGGCATCGAACCGGCCGAGGAGTTGCGTTCGGCGCGTTCCCCGCAGGAATTGGGTTCGCTGGTGCGCACTTCCGCCCTGCACGGCGCATTGGATCAGCGCACCGCGCAGGTGGTGGATCGTTCACTGCAATTCGGTGAGCGCAGCGCGGAGGAGCTCATGACCCCGCGAGTGAAGATCGAATCCCTGGATCAGGATTGCACGATCGCCGATCTGATCGAAATCGCAAGCCGCACAGGGTATTCGCGGTTCCCGGTGATCGAGGGGGATCTCGACAACACGCTCGGCGTCGTGCACGTCAAGCAGGCGTTCACGCATCCGGCGACACAGCGCCGCACCATCAAGGTGAAGACCATCTGCCAGCCCGTGCCGGTAGTGCCCGCCAGCCTCGATGGTGACGAGGTGCTCGAGCGCGTGCGCGCCGACGGTATGCAGGTGGCCCTGGTGGTCGACGAATACGGCGGCACCGCGGGCATTGTCACCATGGAGGACCTCATCGAGGAGATTCTCGGCGATGTCCGCGATGAGCACGATGAGGAGGAGCTCGATGTGCGCCGCACCTCCACCGGCTGGGATTGCTCGGGCCTGCTGCGCGTCGACGAGGTCTCCCGCACAACGGGTTACGACGCACCCGAGGGCGAGTACGAAACCCTCGGCGGGCTGGTGCTGACTCGCCTGGGCCGCATCCCGGTCACCGGTGATGAGGTGCTGCTACCGGAGCCGGGCAATAACCATGCCCTGGATCCGCATACCCGCGGTGGCTGGATTGCCAAGGTGGAGCGCATGGATGGCCGTCGCATCGACCGGGTGCTGTTGCGGCCCGTCGATGCCGAGGGCCTGGCGGAGTGGGAGCAGAATCATGGGTGATTGGACAGCGGTACTGCTCACCCTGGCACTGCTGCTGGGTAACGCGTTCTTCGTCGGCGCGGAGTTCGCTTTGATCTCCGCGCGCCGCGATCGACTGGAAGCGCTTGCCGCACAAGGTAAACGCAGCGCCAACACCGTGATCGAGGCGGCACAGAACCTGTCGATGATGCTGGCGGCGGCACAGCTGGGCATCACCATCTGCTCGATCCTGCTGGGCCGGGTCGGCGAACCCGCTGTGGCGCATCTGCTTTCGGGAGTCTTCGACCTGGTCGGCATTCCGGATTCGCTGCTGCACCCGATCTCGTTCGCGGTGGCGCTGGCCATCGTGGTGGTGCTGCATATTCTGCTCGGCGAGATGATTCCGAAGAATATCGCCCTGGCCGGACCGGAACGCTCTGCGCTGCTGCTGGTTCCGTTGCATCTGATGTGGTTGCGACTGGCCAAGCCGCTGATCGCCCTCTACAACCTGGCGGCGAACCTGTCGCTGCGGGCATTGCGGATCGAACCCAAGGATGAGCTGGATTCGACGGTCTCCTCGGTGGAGTTGGCCGAAATGTTCGGTGAATCGCACTCCGAGGGCCTCCTCGATGAGGAGGAGCATCGCCGCCTCACCCAGGCGCTGGGCTCCAGCGACAGTATTGTCGCCGATGTCATGGTGCCGCTGGCCAAAACCCGTTCGGTCCCGCTGCGCGGTGAGGGCACCACCCTCGGCGATATCGAGAACGCCGTCACCGAAACCGGATTCTCCCGCTACCCGGTCCGCGCCACCGACGGCACCCTGGTCGGCTATCTCCATGTCAAGGATGTCCTGGACCTGGTAGCCGACGAAAAGGCCGGTCCGTCAACGCCCATCCCCCGCACCGATATCCGCCCCCTGCCCACGGTCAGCACCGGCGCCACCCTCTTCGAGGCCCTGGCCCGCCTGCGCCGCACCAATTCCCACCTGGGCCGGGTCGTGGACAGTCGCGGCAATACCGTAGGTATCGTCGCGCTGGAGGACCTGGTGGAGGAGTTCGTCGGCACCGTCCGCGACGCCACCCACCGCATCGCGGAGTGATTGTGCGACAAGATATTCCAGTGCTCGCGCCCGCCGACTGGCGGGCGCGAGCCGCCGCACACCGCGACAGGGTGGACGCCCTGGTAGGCCCCTACCTCGCCCAGCGAGCGATAGGCACCAAACACCCCGTAATCGACTTCCTCTTCACCTATTACGGCCACAAGCCCGCCCAACTGAAGCGCTGGCACCCCGGCTTCGGCACAGCCCTATCGGATTCCCCCGAATACGCGGAATCCCGCGGCTACCACCAACTCCCAGACACCCCGGCCCACACCGCCGACCCCGCCTTCCTCGAAAAGCGCCGCGACACCATCGAATTCGTCACCCGCCTCCTCACGGCAACGGCGACCCGCCCAGCCCAACTCTCCTGCTTCGGCCTACACGAATGGGCCATGGTCTACCGCACAGACGACCTCCGCCACCAACTCCCCCTCCGCCTGGGCTCCGCAGGCACCGACGCCGTAGTCGACTCAATGCAGTTGCGCTGCACCCACTACGACGCCTTCCGCTTCTTCACCCCCCAAGCCATCCCCCTGAACATAGAACCCCTAACCCGCGATACCCAAGAACACCGAGAACAACCCGGCTGCCTCCACGCCAACATGGACTTGTACAAATGGGGTTTCAAACTAACCCCCTTGATCAGCTCCGACCTCCTCTTCGCCTGCTTCGAGTTGGCCTGCGCCGCCCGAGAACTCGACATGAAAGCCAGCCCCTACGACCTCTCCACCTACTCCTACACCCCGATCCGCATCGAAACCCCCTCCGGCAGAGCCGAATACGTGCGAGCCCAAGCCGAAATAGCCACCCGAGCCGAAGTACTCCGCACCCACCTGACAGAAGCCTGCCGCACCCTCCTCAGCTCCGGTAATCAGGTGGATATTCACACCCCACACCTCTAACGTCGCTGCGTGCCGTTACCGATGAGCGAGAACGATGCCGGGCCCGTTGAATTGTCGCGAGCCGATCCGAACACCTTGCTCGGCATGATGCAGCGAGGTCGCGGTGCCTGCTACCGGTCCCGCGGAGTCGAGGGTGCCATCTCGGTGCTGCAGCATTATTTGCGGTCGGGCCGGGACCTCGACCAACCCTTGGACGTCCGAGAGTCCACCACTTGACGTGCGTCAAACACCATCTCACGTCAACCCTATTCTCCCGTGCTGCCGTCGATCAGTTCGCGGAGGAGGTCGGCGTGGCCATTGTGGCGGGCGTACTCCTCGATCATGTGGGTGAGGATCCAGCGGAGGGACTAGGGACAGCACGTCTTCCGAACCATGCTGAGGCTGAGGGTGATTCGTCCGAATCTGCTACGAAGGCCCCGGGCGCAACCCGTCCTGCCCGTAGATGGGTCTCGCTGCCCAGCCGACGCCGGAGAGCAGCCGGACTTCAAGTTCAGCAGCAGGACACGCCTATTTCCGGGCGGACCCTACCGAGCGGTCAGTTTATGGGTTAGCGTTCCGCGATGTAACCGTGACCACAGTGCATGACGTTTGTGCTGCGGGTCACCACAGCAGCTCTTGAGGGAATGGGGGCACCGCGATGGGGCGGTTTTCGGGAATGCGACGGTCTAAGCCCGCGGGGGTTTTCGCGACGACGCTGATCTGTGCGGCGATGCTGCCGGTGGGTGCGGCGTCGGCGGATTTGGCGGATGATCTGGGTAATGCGGTGCAGCAGTTTTTCGATGTGGGGCGCACATCGGTGCCGCGGGCGGAGTGTGGAGGGGATTCGCTGCCCGAGTCCGGGATGCAGGGCGATGTGCCTGCCGCGGACCGCCTCAGCGGGCGCAGCACGCAGGGGTATCGCTGCAATATCTCGTTTGTGGGCGGGTATCAGGGCAAGGGCGCGGGGATCACCTCCGCCACGTACGAGAATTGCTCGTATACGGGTTCGCTGTTCCCGGGCGATATTCTCGGACCCGCACAGGGCGTACAGGTTCTCGATGTCTCGGATCCGGCGAATCCCGTGGAGACCGCGAATCTCACCGAACCGGCCATGCTGGCGGGCACCTGGGAATCACTCAAGGTCAATGCCGAGCGAAAACTGTTGGTGGGCACCGGAGTTCCGATCGGCATCGGTGCGGGATTCCTGTCGGTGTACGACATCTCCGATTGCGCGCATCCGCGTCTACTGAATCCGGGCGCCGGCACGAATCTGCTTATGCCGCTGCCGATTACCACGCATGAGGGCGGCTTCTCCCCCGACGGCCGTACCTACTGGGCCTCGGGTATCGCCCCCGGTTTCGTCAGCGCGGTCGACCTCACCGATCCGGCGAATCCGCATGTGATCTGGCAGGGCCTCACCGGTATCGAGGCGCACGGCTTCGGCATCAGCCCGGACGGCAATCGTATGTACATCTCGGCGCTGGGCGGTTTCACCACCCTCGATATCAGCGCTATACAGCGTCGCGATCCGAATCCGCAGGTCAATCACATCGGCCGGGTGTTCTGGACCGACGGCTTCGCCACCCAGCACAGTATTCCGGTCACCTATGACGGGCAGCCGTACCTGTTCACCGTGGATGAGGGCGGCGCGGGCGGGGTGAAACTCATCGATATCTCCGATGACACCCACCCGCGTGTAGCGGCCAAGATCAAGCTGGCAATCAACCTGCTGGAGAACCAGGATTCGGCCATGGCCTCCGGGATGGGTGGTTCGGTGTTCTCCTATGACGCGCACTATTGCGCCGCCGACCGCCCGGACAATCCGACGGCCCTGGCCTGCGGTTGGTCCGAGGCCGGTGTTCGAGTCTTCGATGTGCGGGATCCCTTCCACGCCAAGGAGATCGCGTACTTCAATCCGCCCGCGCGTACCGGCCACAATCTGGAGCTGTGGAATTCCCCGCACGCGCTGTCGTCGATCATCGGTGTGCCCGGTATGGAGTTCCCGTCGGCGGCGCGCGCCATTCTGGAGGGCAAATTCGATCCGGCACAGGCGCTTTCGGCCCGCACCGGCATGGTGGCCTTCGGCGACCTCTCCACCGACTGGTGTTTCTCACCGCCGGAGTGGCATGGCAGTCAGCTGTGGACCAGCTGCAATGACAACGGTTTCATGGTGTTGCAGCTCGCCGACGATGTTTACACTCCGCCCGCCGATCAGCACTCCGTGGTGGGTTCATGACGGCGAATCGCTGGGTGCGCGCGGCCCTGATCGGCGTGCTGGCCGTGCTGCTGTGCACGGTGGGAATGCTGCTGCGCCCGCTGGTCATTCCCGAAAACACCTCCGCCCCACGGGTTCTGAACCCGACCGAGATCGGCTTCACGCAGGACATGCTGGCCCATCATCAGCAGGCGCTGATGATGGTGCAGCGCTTGGATACCGGCGCCGATCCATCCATTCGGCAACTGGCACAGCAGATCTCCGATACCCAGCGCATCGAGATCGGCACGCTGCTCGGCTGGCTGCGCCTGGCCAATGCCGCACCGACGAATTCACATCCGATGGCATGGCTGCCCGCGAAGGACACGCCTGCCGGACATGACCATTCGACCATGACCGGTAGCGCCGCGACCACCATGCCCGGTATGGCCACCATGCAGGAGTTGGATGCTCTCTCGGCGGCCAAGGGCACGGACGCGGAAACCCTTTTCCTGCAACTCATGCTGCGCCACCATCGCGGCGGCGTCGGTATGGCCCAGGCCGCCGACAAGCTGGTCGAATCGGGTCCGGTGAAGGAATCGGCACGGGCCATGATCACCGAGCAGTCCCAGGAGGCGGGAATCATGACCCTGCTACTGGCCCAGCGTGGGGTACAACCACTCTCATGACGAATCTCGAGGGACGCGTAGCGCTGGTCACCGGGAGCGGACGCGGAATCGGCCGCGCCATTGCCCTGGCCTTGGCGCAGGACGGCGCGGATGTGGCGATCAACTACCGCTCGGATGCGGAGGCCGCCGCCGAAACCGTCTCCGCCATCCAGGCTTTGGGCCGTCGCGCGATAGCGGTTCAGGCCAGTGTGGATTCGATCGAAGACGATGAACGCATGGTCGATCAGGTCATCGACGAGTTCGGATACATCGACCTGCTCGTCAACAATGCCGGAATCGCCAGTCGCGGAAGGTATGTCGCCGATACCGATCCGGCCGAACTACTGCGCGTCATCTCCACGCACGCGCTGGGCGCACACCATGTGTCCCGGCTCGTCTTGCCCTCCATGCGATCTCGCCCGCGCGGCGACATCATCATGATCTCCAGCGTCGCCTCCACCGGGTTCGCGCCCGGTGGCGCGCCGTACACCATGGCCAAGGCCGCATTGGAGGCGCTCGCGTTCACGCTCGCGAAAGAGGAGCAGAAGAACGGTATTCGGGTGAATGTGGTCGCCCCCGGCCTGGTCGATACCGAAATGGGCCGCCGCCTGGTCAAAGCCCTCACCGGTAGCGACGATATTCGCGAACTGGATGCGAGCTCCCCCTTCGGCCGTGTCTGCCGCCCGGACGATATCGCCAATACCGTGCGCTTTCTGGTCTCCCCGCAGGCGGAGTACCTCAGCGGCCAGAAGCTGAATGTCAATGGCGGCGGTTCGGCCTTCGGCTGACCCGCAATCGCATTCGCTGTGGAACTTCTCACCGTGGCACCCGGGTGCTCGTGCCCGGGGCCGGGCGTTATCGTCGAGTGGTTGATCGACGTCGTATACGGAGGGCTTCCACAGCATGACGGTTCCGGTGGATACGCTCACCATCCCCGACCATATTCAGGGCTATCCGGAGCTGGCCTTCGGCGGGTATGTCGCGGGCATGCTCGCGGACCGCAGCGGCGCGAGCACCGTCCGCGTCGACTTCCGTCGTCCCATCGCGGTATCCACCCCGGTGATTCTCACCTCCGACGCCGGCCACTCCGCCCTGACCTCCCCCGACGGCACCCTGCTGGTCGAGGCCCGCCCCTCGGTGCTGACCCTCGAGGCCCCGCCCGCGCCGTCCTGGCCGGAGGCAAAGACCGCGACGGAAACCGCTATTTCCAACCCCAACCGGACGATCACCGCCTGCTACGGCTGCGGTGCTGCCTGCGCCCCGGGCCGCGGCATCCGCCTCTTCTCCTGGACCCGCCCCGGCCACCGCATGATGACTGCCGCCTGGACCCCCGATCCGGCCCTGGCCGCCGAGAACGGTGAACTCGGCACCGAGTCCGTCTGGTCGGCTCTGGACTGCCCCGGCGGCCTGGCGGCCTTCGCCTACTCCGAGATGGCTCAGGGCGCATTCACCGCGGCCCTCACCGCCACCCAACTGCACCCCATCCACGCGGGCGAGGATTACATCTCACACGCCTGGCCGATCACCCGTGACGGCCGTAAACACACAGTCGGCGTAGCCCTTTCGACACCGGACGGTGAACTCTGCGCGCTCGCCGAGGCCCTGTGGATCGAGCCCCGTATCAGCTGAGCCCGCAGTGCCGCACCAGGCCTGGATCGGCGAATACCGAGATGCGAAGCAGTTCACCGGCATCCACGGTGAGCACCGCGATACCGAACGCCTCATACGAACCCTCGGCATTACGGTGGTACGCCGCGGCGGCGGGCTGACCGTTCGCGGAGGTGGGGAGCATGCGCCAGTCGCCGGGCGCACCCAGCGCCTGCGCGGCCAGGAATGCGACGCAGGTTCGCTTGCCGGAGAACCAGGTTCGCGACGGCGGCATCTCGATGACGGCGTCACGATGCAGGATGCGTTGTAGCGCTTCGGCATCAGAGTTCTCGAAGGCGGCCATATACTCGGCCAGCAGCGCCTCACCGCGCGGGTCGGTGGGGTGATTGGGCCGCGAAGCGGTATCCGCTATCTCATCCAGATGGGCACGGGCACGCTGTAATTGACTCTTCACCGCCGCCGTGATGCTCCAACGCCGTCAGGCACGCGTTCGTCGCGATCCGATACAGCCAGGTCCGCACCGAGGATCGCCCCTCGAACCCGTCGTACCCCCGCCACGCGCGCAGATACGTCTCCTGCACCACGTCCTCGGCATCGTCGGGCGAACCGAGCATGCGATAGCAGTGCGCCAGTAGCTCCCGCCGGAGTCGATGCGCCGAGTCTTCCTGCGCCACATGGGTATTACGCCCTCGACGTACCGAGCTCGCTTCCGCTCCGCCGTAACGCGTTGAGGCTAGCGGTGGTTATGGTCGCCGCCGTGGTCGCCGCCGTGGTCGCGGCCGGATTGGTCGGTGCCGGGGCCGCCGTCCTCGCCACCACTGTCGTGACCGAATGTGCACGCCGGGTTGGCGTCATCCTGATACGGGCATGCAGGATTGGGTGGTGCGGGGTCGCCTGGGTCGGCGGCGGCCACGCCCGCGGTGGCCACCCCACCGATAATGAGGATCGCGGCTGCCGCTGCTCTGAGTGTCCTTTTCGGCATAGTGAGCTCCCGTCGTATTTCATTCACATGAGCACTGCACGGTCTCTTCTTCGACACTTCTACAACCGCCGACATTACGCGTCCACTGGGTTAGCTCGTCAATTGCTGTGTGACTCAATGCACAGCGAGCACCGAGCCGATCGCGCCCTGAGTCTGGTAGATCTTCGCCGCCACCTCATCGCACATGGCCACGAATTCCAGGGTGGAGCGGATGCGCGAATCCGGGCGCGCGCCGTCGTCTCCCTTGCAGGTCACCTGCCGGTCATAGATCACCCGGCCCGGCTTCGCGCCCATGACGAGCACCCGGGTGCCCAGGAAGATGGCCTCTTCCACGCTGTGGGTGACGAAGACGACCGTCTTGCGGAGCTCATGCCACAGGTCTAGCAGTTCGAGTTGGAGTTTCTCCCGGGTCATGGCATCGAACGCGCCGAACGGCTCGTCCATGAGGATGATGCGCGGGTCGGTAGCCAGTACCCGCGCGATCTGGCAGCGCTGCTGCTGACCGCCGGAGAGTTCATAGGGTCGGCGACGGGCGTACTCACCCAAGCCGACCAGTATGCGGAGCCCAATGCTGGTGTGCGGCGGGCTGATCGGCGGCCGACTGGCGCAGCGGTCGGCCGTGACGCAGATCAGCCGCGTCACGGCCTGGGTGATACTCACAGCGGCGGCAATGCTGTTCACCGCCGGATTCAGCGGCTAGTTCACAGATTGCCGACGGTGTGTTCCAGCCGCTGCGCGACCAGCTCGCGGGCCTGCTCGCGCAGCGCGGGCCGGAAACCGCTGGGGTACACCGGATCTCCGGGCAGGTAGGTCTTGAGGACCTCCTTGGCGAGGGTGATCTTGTGCACCTCGGTGGGGCCGTCGGCGATGGCCATGACCTGCGCGTAGTTCATCATGTCGACGAACGGCAGGTCGGTGCTGACGCCGATCGCCCCGTGCAGGTGCATGGCGCGCTGGGCGATATCGTGCATGACCTTCGGCATCGCAACCTTGATGGCCGCGATATCGTGCCGCACCTTGCGGTAGTCCTGCTCCTTGTCGATGCGCCAGGCCGTGCGCAGTACGAGCAGCCGGAACTGCTCCATTTCGATCCAAGATTCGGCGATCTTCTCCTGCGTCATCTGCAGCCCGCCGAGCACACCCTTGCGCATGGGCCGCGACACCGCGCGCTCACACATCATGTCGAAAGCCTTGCGCACCATGGCGACCGTACGCATGGCGTGATGCACCCGGCCGCCGCCGAGCCGGGTCTGCGCGACGATGAATCCGAGCCCCTCCGCACCGAGCAGGGCGTCGGCGGGCACGCGCACATCGGTGAAGCGCAGGTGTCCTTCGTTCTCGCTGAAACCGGGGACGGTGAAGTTGCGCACGATCTCCAGGCCCGGGGTGTCCGCGGGCACGACGAACATGGACAGCCGCTTATGCGGTTCCGCCTCGGGATCGGTGACGACCATGACGATGTGGAAGCTGGCGAATTCGGCCGCCGAGTTGAACCACTTCTCACCATTGATGACCCACGAATCACCATCGCGCACAGCGAGAGTCTTGAACGCGGTCGGATCCGAGCCGCCGGTGGGCTCGGTCATGACATAGCAGGACCCGATCTCGCCGTCGAGCAACGGCTGCAGATACTTCGCCTTCTGCTCGGGAGTCCCGAAATGCGCGAGGATCTCGGCATTGCCGGAATCCGGTGCCTGACAACCGAATACCAGCGGAGCCCACTTCGAGGTGCCGATGACCTCATTGAGCAGCGCCAGTTTCACCTGACCGAAGCCGGGGCCGCCGAGTTCCGGTCCGAGGTGACACGCCCACAGTCCCTGCTCTTTCACCTTCTCCTGCAAGGGTTTCATGAGCGCCTGGATCTCCGGGTTCTTCCGGTCGTAGGGCTCCGGGTAGAGCAGATCCAGGGGTTCGACCTCGGTGCGCACGAACTCCGCGACCCAGTCCAGCTTCCGCTGGTACTCCGGATCGGTTTCGAAATCCCAAGCCATGGTCAGCCTTTCGGTGTGATTGCGGCAGGTGTGGCAACACCGCCGAGAATGGTGGTGGTGAGAATGTCCGCGATCCGATCGGGGCTGTGCTCGCCCTCGGGGTGATACCAGGCGCTGACCATATTCAGCATGGCCACCACACTGTTGGTGACGACGTGGTCGGCGGTGTTCAACACCGCCGCCGCATAACCTTCGTCGAAGACCCGCTGCCAGCTGCGCTGAATGCCGTCCCGCAGTTCCTGTAGATCACGAGCGCGTTCGCCGCTGAGCGCACCGGCATCCCGCAGCGCGATAGTGACCTCATGCCGGTGTTCGAGAATCAGCCGCACATGACTGCGTATCAGACTGCGCAGCTTGTCCATCGGCGCGTCATCGCTCTCGGCGATACGCGCGGCGGCTTCGAGCATCAACTGGGTGTAGTTGCGCCGAATCTCGAAGAGCAGCTCTTCCTTGGATCCGATGTGGTAGTACAGCGCCCCACGCTGAATACCGGCCCGATCGCCGATCTCGCCGACGCTGGTGGCGTGAAACCCCTTCTCCGCGAAGAGTTCCAGGGCTGCGCGCACAATCCGCTCCCGGGTCTGTCCCGGATTCGATTCGGCGGCGGGCGGTCGTCCGCGCCGCCGCGCGGGCACTTCGGTCATCGCCACTCACCATCCGATCGCGGGGTCGATCAACCCGACGGAAATGTTCCGCCCAGTACATTACATGTACCCGGAACATCGGTACCCCGAACCACCGCCGCATACCCGCGAGTAACATGACGGGCGTACTTTTTTGCCAACCCGGCTATCTCGAAACGAGGCAGTAGATGACAGAGCGGATTCAGGTCGGCGGACTCCAGGTCGCGCGCGTGCTTCACGATTTCGTGGAAAACGAGGCTCTTCCCGGCACCGGCGTAGACTCCGCCGCGTTCTGGTCGGGTGCCGAGACCGTTATCAATGACCTCGCGCCCCGTAACCGTGCTCTGCTGGCAGAACGCGACGACATCCAGGCCAAGATCGACGAGTGGCACCGCGCCAACCCCGGCGCCGGCTACGACAAGGCTGCCTACAAGCAGTTCCTCACCGAGATCGGCTACCTGCGTCCCGAACCGGCCGATTTCGGAATCGGTACGGAAAACGTGGACGCCGAAATCGCCACCACCGCGGGCCCGCAGCTCGTGGTTCCGGTTATGAACGCCCGCTTCGCCATCAATGCCGCGAATGCCCGCTGGGGTTCGCTGTACGACGCGCTGTACGGCACCGATGCCATCCCCGAGGCCAATGGCGCGGAAAAGGGCAAGGGCTACAACAAGGTTCGCGGTGACAAGGTCATCGAGTGGGCCCGCAACTTCCTCGACGACGCGCTGCCGCTGATCACCGGGTCACACCTGGGCACGAGCAAGTACGCGATCGTGGACGGCGAGCTCGAGGTCACCCTCGAGGACGGCACCGATATCGGCCTGGCCGACGGTGACGCGCTGGTCGGCTACCTCGGCACCCCCGAGGACCCCACCTCGCTGCTGTTCAAGCACAACGGCCTGCACATCGAGATCCAGTTCGATCGCGAGTCCCCGGTCGGCTCCACCGACGACGCCGGCATCAAGGACGTCGTGCTGGAGTCCGCGATCACCACCATCATGGACTTCGAGGATTCGGTCGCGGCCGTGGACGCCGAGGACAAGGTGCTCGGCTACCACAACTGGCTGGGCCTGATGAAGGGCGATCTCTCCGAGAACGTCGCCAAGGGCGGCAAGACCTTCACCCGCACCATGAACCCGGACCGCGTCTACACCGCGCTCGACGGCAGTGAGCTTGTACTGCACGGTCGTTCGCTGCTGTTCGTGCGCAATGTGGGTCACCTGATGACCTCGGACGCCATCCTGGACAAGGACGGCAACGAGGTGCCCGAGGGCATTCTCGACGGCCTGTTCACCGTCCTGATCGCCAAGCACGCGCTCAACGGCGACACCGAGCTGAAGAACACCCGCACCGGCTCGATCTACATCGTGAAGCCGAAGATGCACGGTCCGGACGAGGTCGCCTTCACCAACGACCTGTTCGAGGCCATCGAGGATGTCGTGGATGTCCCGCGCAACACCCTCAAGGTCGGCATCATGGACGAGGAGCGCCGCACAACGGTCAACCTCAAGGCGTCCATAAATGCGGCCAAGGACCGCGTGGTCTTCATCAACACCGGCTTCCTGGACCGCACCGGCGACGAGATCCACACCTCCATGGAGGCCGGGCCGATGGTCCGCAAGGCCGAGATGAAGACCCAGCAATGGATCAAGTCCTACGAGGACTGGAATGTCGACACCGGCATCGCCGCGGGTCTGCCCGGTAAGGCGCAGATCGGCAAGGGCATGTGGGCCATGCCCGACCTGATGGCCGACATGCTGGTCCAGAAGATCGGCCACCCCAAGGCCGGCGCGAACACCGCCTGGGTGCCCTCGCCGACCGCGGCCACCCTGCACGCCACCCACTACCACCTGGTGGACGTGTTCAAGCGGCAGGCCGAGATCGCCAAGGGCGGCCCCCGCGCCACCGTCGACGAGATCCTGGAAATCCCCCTGGCCCAAGACACCAACTGGACCGCCGAGGAGATCCAGCAGGAGTTGGACAACAACTCCCAGGGCATGCTCGGCTACGTGGTGCGCTGGATCGACCAGGGTGTCGGCTGTTCGAAGGTGCCCGACATCAAGGACGTCGGCCTCATGGAAGACCGTGCCACCCTGCGCATTTCGAGCCAGCTCATGACCAACTGGCTGCGCCACGGCATCGTCACCGAAAAGGATGTGCTCGCCAGCCTCGAGCGCATGGCCCCGGTCGTGGATCGCCAGAACGCCGGCGACTCCAGCTACCACGCCATGTCCCCCAACTTCGACGCCTCCATCGCCTTCCAGGCGGCCAAGGAGCTCGTGCTCGAAGGCACCAAGCAGCCCAACGGCTACACCGAGCCGATCCTGCACCGCCGCCGCCGCGAAGCGAAGGCACAGAAGTTCTGCTGATAGCCCAGCGGGATTGAACCGAGGAACCCCCGATCGACATGCTCGATCGGGGGTTTCGCGTAGGTGGACATCGCGGGAACTTACTCGAAGCGGACCGACAACTTGGAGGAGTTCGCTGAGCTGCGGAACCGGCTGAATCGACTCAACTCAGCATGGCCATCGACCAGGTCACCCACGCTTCGCGATGGCCGGTCAGACATTCGTAATCACGAATGTATGGGCGGCGCAGGCAGATCCAGGCCAATGAGCGCTCCACGAGCCAGCGGCGCTGCAGTACCATCAAGCCGGTCATGTTGTCACTGCGTCGCACGATTTCCGGGGTGATCTGGAGTTTCTGCTGGCCCAGGTGACGAGGGTAAGCCTCAATTTGCCAAGAGTTGCGCCTGCTGGGCTTGGAGTTTCATGAACGAATTCGCGACATAGTCGGTGAAGGCCTGCGGGTACTGGACCAAGCTGAACAACTCGTCGTAGTCGCCCGACTCCCACTGGGCCAGGACGACCTCATAACCGCGGACGTGGGTGAAATACACCATCGCGCACTCCGGCATAGTCTCGTCCAACAGCAGGTCGGCGTAGGCAAGAAGAAGGTCGCACACCTTCCGAGAGGTCGGCTGCAGAACGGTGGTCATCCACAGTCGGTATATCTCGCGCTGGTGTGCATCGATCCGCGCGACACTCTCCGATGTCCGCTTGTCGAACAGCCCTTCCGGGTCATAACGGCCCCTCATCGCTCGGTAGGCAATGCCGTTTGACTGGGTCATGGCGTACATCGGCCCGTACAGCCGACTGAGCTGACTCTGCACCCGAGTCAACTGATCAAGATGGCGGTTGTTCCGAGCTGCACTCCAGTGAGTCAGCACGAAGCCAATCCCCACTGTCAGAACACTGGCCGTTGCGGTGATCAGTGCTGTATTCACCTGCGCTCCTGGGAATCTCAGCAGTTCTCACCAGCTTACGTTGGCGGCGCGATGCGGAACAACACGCGCACTAACACGCCGTACACCCTGTTGCGTAGCTGAACTGATCCCCGATACGCCCATTAGCAGCAGCGCTCGGCAGCAGGGAGACAGCAGCATGGGGATGGAAGTCGTTGTCGCGCTCGTGATTGCCTGGGCAATGGGCAAGGCGCGCCGTGTCGGCAAGCGAGTCGATGATCTTACCGGCGAGGCACTCGACGCCACGGTGGATCGGGTATGGGAAGTTGTCGCGCGCAAGCTAGGCGCAGCTCCTTCGATCCAGCAACTGGTGAGCCAAGCGAAGGAAACGGGCGACGCAACGCCTAAAGTGCGCGCCGAAGCACAACGAGCACTGGCCGAGGCTGCAGCGACGTATCCCGAATTCGAGGCTGAGTTGCAGGCGGCACGCGAGCAGGATCGCCCTCCACATACCACCATAATCACCCAGACAGGCACGGCATCTCGTGGCAGCGTCGGTCCGATCAACGCAACCGGCCCGGTGACTGTCAGTACCTCGAACGTAGAGAAGACCATCAACAAGTGGGTGACCCGCGCCGCCTACGCCGTCGAGCAAAATCCACGCACTGCCATCTTCGGTGGGATCGCCCTCCTCGTAATTATCGTCGTCGTTGCCTCGTGTGTGGCAACAGGATTCGACGAGAACCGATCAGCTCCCAGCACCACCGTCGCGCCCGCCTCGGTGGCCGCCTCCACTGTGTCAATCGCATCAACCACGCCTACTCGAACGACCACAGCCACGCCAGCACATGGGCTATTGACCCAAGCTATTGCCCAAGACCGGCATTCGATTGAGTACGGAGTAGTTGACCTGACATCGGGAAACTATATTCCGTTCAAGAAGTTCACGACATCAACGGCGACTTTTTGGGACCCACTCCACGATGTTTCGCCTGATTGGAAGCTAATGGGAGCATCAGCGACAGTCGGTCGGGAAAACCATGCCGGATGGGTTGACGATTCTGGACAATTCACCGATGTCACCGCGCTCATCCTGAAGAATTCACCAGCTAAGCCGGATTTCTCCAGACCGATCAATCAAAGCGCCATCGGGTTCGACAGCGCTGGCGCTTTATATTTGGAGGACGCGACAGAAGTAAAATCCACCGGCGGCGGGGTAAATATCCTCAAGGTTTGGCCAGGTAGCCCTGCAGCCGTCGTAGATACTTTGACCACAACCAAGGGATCCTCGTGGGCACACTCATACTTCTGGAATTGGCATCACGACTTAACACCGATTCCAGAGGATATCTCATGCTCGTCAGTCCGGTCACTCAACGACTTCATATGGATTGATCAGACTCGTTATGTGACCGCGCAGGTCAATGGCAACCACCTACTAATTTGGAACTCCACATCCACTATGTGCCCACTGGAGACAAGCGGCGAGAAGTACGAATCCAAGCTGTTGCCCGATGAAAGCCAATACACGGTGTCGGATCCGTACGTAAATCCAGCAGGCGACACGATCGCCTTCTTCTCAGACACTGGGAATTTCGCCGGAATGTATACAGTATCAGTCAGCGGTGGCAACCCGACGCGCACAGGAGTTACCTCGGCTAAGCTGCACAACCACAGGATTGTTCGATGGATTTGAAATTCACCGGACGGGACTTCCTAGCGGCGCTCCTGGGCATCGAGTTCAAACAAGATCCACCTTCCGAATATGTGCGACCACTCCGCTTCTTGAGAAGATAGTGTTTTGACGTCCCAGAAGATCAGCCGCACAGTCGGACATCACCGCCTAAGACGCTGGCGCCAACTATGCTTGGATTTGCGTGGGTCTCAAGTATCAAGCCCAGCGAATGGATGGATGCCCTCACGTGATGCAACAGATCGACTATGATTCGCCAAATCCAGGGCCGGTGCCGCATGCCCGATACGCCGACAATCCTGATTCGATTTTTTATGGCATTGCAAGACCTCTTAACAAGAGGATTGCGCGGCGCGCCGACAAGCACGTAACGAGACGCGCTCTCTATCGGATGTCCAGACTATGGGTTCCTTCATAGCCCTTTCCGGGCTTCTTGTAGCAGTTTGCGGATTGATCTGGCAGGTACGGGTATTTGCACACCAGGCAAAAGGATCGCGCCTTGCGATAGACCGCGCCACGAAAGAAACGATCGACGAGAATATTCGTCAGCGTCAGCGATCAACGCTGGACTTCATCGGTACCACGATCGAGCGGCAGCACGCGCTGTACACCAAGATCAATTCCGATCCCAACTTCCTCAGCAAGGCGTCCGATCACGACCGACAGGAGTTCATGGACCTGCGGTCGTACCTCGGGTATCTGGAGAACATCGCGGCTGGCGTCAACATGGGAATCTTCGACCGGGATGTCGTCGACCGGACCGTGGGCAACCGACTGATTCGTGCGTGGGAACGATACGGTGACTGGATCCAAGATGTACGCCGACTCCAGCACAATGGGCGGTTGTACGAGGAACTTGAGAGTCTCGTGAAAAAGCTGCCTCCGCTCACACTTGCACCGCAGTCGAACGCAAAGCTGGCCAAGCAGCCATGACAGTCCACGTTCCGTGCTTTGCAGCACATGTGATGGACGCCCGGACCCATCGTTGTGGCTGCCTCCCGATCTCCGTCATATGTCATCGGGGTTCAAGATGGGAGATGGCCCGGGTAGCCGCTATGGGTCGGTCCGGCAGAAGCTTCCAGCCTAGATATTCCCGATGCCGGGAAAGATCGTTGGCTTCACCTCGAAGGGGTTCGGAGCAGCGATCTTAAACGGATCAGGGACACTCATCGCGCCGGGTTGGCCGGGAAATGGAGTTCAGGCTCGACGAGCTCCGGCCGACGGCGGGGAGGTGTGGGCGGATTCCGGCGGTGGGAAGCCTGCGGAGACCAGGTCGCTATAGGTTGCGGCGGAGGCGAATCCGAGCATGCCGAGCGCTTGCCCGACCTGCGCGACGTCCCAGGCGGGGTTAGTGTTCTTCGCAATTTGGATGAAATGAGCGCGCAGCGAGGACGGACCGTCGGCGAGGACGACATCGACACCCGCTGGGAGTGGACCCTTTTCGAGCTTCATACGACTGCCGAGGCAGGGGACCAGAAGGACCAATCCACGAACTGGCACATGCTCGCGCCCAGGGGCGGAACGCAATTGGCGGGCCAGGTCCAGGGTTTGGCGGTAGACGCGTTCGAGCGGGTCAACAGCACCGTCGTGGGACGCCGGTACGCCGTCCACGGTCCAGGGTTCGTCCCGCGCGCAAATCAGGGTTCCGATGAAACGCTCAGTGAATCCGTGTACCGCGACCACAACACAGGTGGACGGCGTCCAGATCACCATATCGGCGGCCTGGCACTGCACCAGCGTGAGGCCGGGCACTGCATAGGATCTGAGCCAGGCCACAACGGTTTGCTCGGTGTTCGACAACCGTGACAGGTCGTTGTTTCGGACTTTCACCAACATGTGCCCTCGGTGGACAGGCTTAACCATCGAGTTTGTTTGACCGTGGGCGGTGTCGCGGTGAAGTTGGGATTCCTTCGAGTCCGTCGGCGGTCGTGGGACGGGTGCGTAGGCAGTCGTAGTGAGCGCACGAACGACATCGGTGACCAGTGCTGCACAGGTGGGGTATCGGTCGTCGGGGGTTCTTGGCCAGAGCGGTGGTGAGTACCGCGTCCAGATACGGCGGCAAGTTCGGGCAGCGATCGCGGGGCGACGGGATGGGCTCGTTCACATGGGCGTAGATCGCTGCTGCGGGATCCTTGGCGGGATACGGGATGTATCCGGTAAGGAGCTGAAAGAGTGTGCAGCCCAAGGAGTAGACATCGGAGCGGTGACCGACATTCGCACTGGTAAATCGCTCCGGTGCGGCATAGGCGAAGGTCGCGACAATACCGGAGGCGGTCACGGTGTCATCGAGAGCACGGGCGATCCCGAAATCGGTCAGCACCGGCCGTTCAGCCCCATTGTGATGCTCGAGCAGAATGTTGAGTGGTTTGACATCGCGGTGCAGCACACCTTGTCCATGGGCGTAGTCCAGTGCCTGAGCGGTACCGGCGATAAGCAGTGCTGCTCTGTCAGGGTCCAGCCCACCCGGCGCACCACCCAAGAGCGCTGCCAGGTCACCACCGGCGACGTAGCGCATCGATAGCCACAGATGTGTGTCCTCGAGGCCGTTCCGGTCATAGACGGCAACAACATTGGGGTGGTCGAGCCGGGACACAAGTTCAACTTCCCGATCGAACGACGCACGAGTCTTGGGATCACCGCTGAACCCATCGTGGATCACCTTCAACGCCACGCCCCGCGGTAACCGCGGATGCCGCGCCAGATACACCGTGCCCTGCCGACCACCTCCGAGCGCCCGCACGATCACATACCCCGCCACTTCCTCCCCGGGCCGCAGCACCACCACTCCCCCTTACCGAGACACCCTGACACACCGCAGTATGCCGAAAGATCCTGTACCCCGCGCTGGTACCCGATTGGCACACCTTCGATTATGTTCGAATCGGACCTGTCGGCAACTACGGCGATTGAGCGCGATGATAATCTCTTCCCCGGCATCGGGGTATTCGGCTGTGCCGCAGCGGCCTCCGCTGTTCTGGACTGTCTCGATGGGTATGGTCACCGTACTGGTGGCGGCGTGCTGTTTGTGGGTGCTGTGGGAGTACGCCTCGCGCGGGGATCAGTTGAGCGCGCTGTTACTCGGGGGCTGGGCGTTGGTGATCACCGGTGGGATCTGGGTGGCGGTCGCGGTGGCCGGGGTGAACGCCTATGGGGCATGGCGCATTTCGGTGGTCGCGCCACTGTTGTTCGTGCTGTCGGTGGCACTTCTGTATACGGGTGCACCGCAGCGGGTGGGGTGGCTGCTGTCCCGCTCGGCCCTGGATCGAGCCGCGGCCACCTGCACCGATGTGGACGGCCTCCGGCGGGTGGGGCTGTATCGGATCGACCATGTGCGGACCATCGACCAGGGCTGCACTTTCAGCCTTGCCGAATCGGGGTTCGGTATCGACGGTTTCGCGTATATCCCGAGCGGCGAACCCCCGCGGCTGCCGCCGAACGCCAGTGCCGGAGATCGTTATCGGCATGTCGAGGGTGCCTGGTACAGCTATGCCAGCTTCCTGGACTTGGCGGCCTGACCGGTCAGCCGATGGTGAGGGCGATCTTGCCCTTCGGATGACCGGTGACCAGGTAGTCGATGGCCGCGGCCGCCTCGGGGAGGGTGAAGGTGCGGTCGATTCGGGGAGTCCAGGCACCGGCTGACGCCAGTTCTGCCACATCCCTGAGCATTTCGGGCTTGGGGAGGGAGAGCAGTCCGGCCAGTTTGTGTTTCACGAAGGCGGAGGTGAGTTGGGCGCGGGCGGTGCGGCCCAGGCCGCCGAACCAGGGGCCGCCGCCTTCGCCGCCGCCGAGGACCAGGGTTCCGGTGGGGGTGAGCAGGGCGCGGAGGTCGGACAGGGGGCGGTTGCCCGCCATATCTAGGATGAAATCGTAAGTGCCGGTGAGGGCTTCACGTTTGTAGTCGATGACCGATGACGCGCCGAGTTCGGTGACGAATTCGGCTGAGCTGCCGCTGCATACGCCGGTCACCTCGGCGCCGAGGTGGTGGGCCAACTGGACCGCCAGGTGGCCGACTCCGCCGCTCGCGCCGATGATCAGGACCTTCCAGCCCGATTGCACCCGACCCACCTCGCGCAGTCCGGTCAGCGCGGTCATACCGGAGATCGGCAGGGTGGCAGCCTGTAGGAAGTCCAGGTTCTTGGGTTTGGGCTGGAACTTCTCCTCTGCCGCACAGGCGAATTCGGCGAACGAACCACCCGTGGTGCCGAAGACCTCATCGCCGCGTTTGAATCGGGTGACCTGCGCGCCGACGGCCTCGACCACGCCCGAGACATCCCAGCCGCGAATGTGTTCATTGGGCCGCCGCAGGCCGAGGGCGGCACGGGCGATCAAGGGCCGTCCGGTCATGGTGTGCCAGACGCTGGGGTCGACGCCCGCGGCGTGCACGCGGATCATCACCTCGGTCGGACCCGGTGCGGGAGTGGGGATATCGTCGTAGGAGAGCATCGCGGTGGTGCCGTATGCCTGCTGGGTGATGGCCTTCATCATGCTTCTTCTTCCGGGTATTCGAATACATCGTCCAGGGCCGCGTCGAACACCCTGGCGATCTGGAATGCCATCTCCAGGGACGGCGAATATTTGCCCTGCTCAATGGCATTGACGGTTTGGCGGGTCACACCGATCCGGTCGGCCAGGTCGGCCTGGGTCATCTCACCGTTCGAAAAGCGCAGGGCGCGAATGTTATTGGTCACCCGAGTCGACTTCACCACGGCCAGTACCCCCGCCGGTAGGCGATGATCTTGGCGCCCGCGCCGACCGCGGCCGAGAGCGTGAAGCCCAGATATAGGACATTGGCGATCCAGAAATGCTCGGCATCGGCCATGGCGAGCACCAGTGCGCCGACGGCGCCGAGCACCACGAACGCATTGCCGACCAGCGCCCCCATCCGGTCGATCTCCCGATCGCGCTGATCCTTGCGATCATCACGCGCGGCGATCGCGATGACGATGGTCGCCACGATCGATACCAGGATCGATCCCCCGACCGCCCACAGCAATGGTGCGACGTATTCGACCTGCGAAAGACCATGGGGCCGCGACCTCGTCAGCACCACGATCAGGTAGATCGTGTACGAGACGACGGCCGCGACCCCGAGGACCCAGGTGCGCTTCTCTTCGAACGGCATGTGCCCAGCGTAAAGAAAACCAGACACGATGTAAAGAATATTTTACACAGCAGTTTTCAGGCGGGGGTGAATCCGACCCGCAGCGCCTCCAGGCCCCGGATGACGACGTTCGGCTTGAACGACGGATTCTCCGAAAGCAGTTCCATGGCACCGACTTTGCGCAGCAGCACCTCGAGCAGGATCTCCATCTCGAGCAAGGCCAAGGGCGCGCCGAGGCAGTAGTGGATGCCAAGACTGAACCCGAGATGCTTCTTGGCCGGGTTCATCGGATCGGAGTAGCGGGTGACATCGGTGCGATCCGGATCCGGGAAGGCCGCCGGATCGTGATTGGCCGAATTGATCAGCACCACAACGCCTTCGCCGGGTTCGAAGTCGTGCCCCGCCACGGTGATCGGGCGGGTGGCGGCGCGGGTGGTGATCTGCACGGACGGCTCCAGCCGCAGCAGTTCATCGGGGGCGGCCGCGATCAGTTCGGGCCGGGCCCGCATGAGGTCGAGTTGTTCCGGATTGCGCAGCAGGCGCAGCATGCCGGTGCCGATGAGGTTCGCGGTGGTCTCGTGCCCGGCGACGAAGGTGGTGATGCAGGTGGCGAGCAACTCCTGTTCGGTCAGCACATCGCCGCGGTCCTCGACCAGGGACAGCACACTCAGCAGATCATCGGTCGGGTGCGCACGTCGCTCGTTCAGCAACTCCCGGAAATAACCCATGAACCCGCGCGAGGCGGCACTGCGGGCGCGCAACGACTCCTCGGGCAGGGTGTAATCGTGGTCGAATCCACGCGCCAGGTCCTGCGACCACTTGTGCACCTGCCCGTATGCCTCCTTCGGCACGCCGATGAGCTCGCACGCGATAATGAGCGGCAGCGGGTAGGCGATCAACTCCACCAGATCGAATTCCCTTGCCGCCAAAGCCCTGTCGACGAGCTGCTCGGTGAGCTCCTCGATGCGCGGCCGCAGCCGGGTCACCATGCGCGGGGTGAACCCCTTGGTGACCAGATTGCGCAGCCGGGTGTGGTCCGGCGGCTCCATCCACAGGAACGAGGTGGGCAGCTCCTCGGCGGCGTTCTCCGGTGAGACGGTCGGGTGCATCATCCCGGCCTCCTCGGCATGGCTCCACGCGGTGGTGGACAGCACCGCCGCGCAGTCCTCGTACCGGGTCAGCAGATGATGTCCGATGGGGGTGCGGTGGATGGGCCCGGCCTCGCGCAGTACGCGCGCCGGGGTGTAGGGGTCGGAACGGCCGTCGGGTCCGAGCAGCTGGGCCATTGCCGTGACAATGGCCGGATCCTGTTCGGCGACAGCGGTGTTCGCGTGCGGCGCGGCCATACGCATTCTCCTGTGTTCGCGGGGCGGTGACATCGGGCGGCGACGTTGCCGCGGAACGGTTTCGGTGATTCGGGACTAGGTGCGCGTGGAGCCGTTGCCACGCAGCATGATCCGGCCGGCGGTGAGCGGATGTGCCAGCGCGGCGGGTGGTTCGACCAGATGCGCCACACGCATGAAGGTCCGCGCCACCGCACGATCGTGGTGCGCGGCCCGATGTGCCTGCGCCACATAAACATTGGTAAGTCGCGTGCGCAGGTCCCGCGATCCGGTGACACCCGGATTGCTCAGATCGGAGGTGGCGGCCAGTCGCCATGCCGCGGCCACCGGCCCAGCGGCGGCGCTGTGGAACCGCGCGGCCAACTCATCGGGCGCGCCACCCGCATAGAGACATTCACGCAGCGCGGCGGCTTGCAGGGCGGCGACGGTCATTCCCTGCGCGTACAGCGGATTGAACGCGCACAGCGCATCCCCGACCACCAGTAACCCCGCCGGGGGCGTGGGCAGTCGATCGAATCGCCGCCGCACCGAAGCCCGGAATCGATACGGTACCGGATCATCCAATGGTTCCGAGTCCGTGATGATTTCGTGGATATCGGGAGCGGACAGCGTGGCGGCGTACGCGCGGAACTCCGCCGGATCGGCCGGTGGATGGTCGCCGAGCATGCCCGCGAGAGTGATCAGCCAGCGGTCGCCCTCGACGCGCACCGCTCCCCCGCCCCGGCCGTTGACATCGGTCGAGATGATCACCGAGGCGTCGCCGCCCAGCTGTCCGGCCCGGTGCCCGAACAGCCGTGAGGAGTAGCCGAGATCCACTTCGAGCCGCTCGGATTCGGGGACGGGTGCGCCGATATCGTTGAGCCAGTATTCGATTCGCGATCCACGCCCGGTCGCATCCACCACCAGGTCGGCGGCGAAGGTTTCGGCCGGGCCGTCTCCGGCGACGGATACGCCCGCCACCCGGGCCGCGTCACCGATCAGGCCGTGCACCGTAATCCCCTCGCGCAGCGACACATTCGCGATGGCGGTGGTCCGTTCGCGCAGTACCGCCTCCAGGAGGGGGCGGCTCGCGATTATCGAGGTCAGCCCGGTGGAGGTCGGAGCCAGGCGCGCCCCGCCGACATACCAGCGGGTCTGCACCAGCACTTCGGCGGCGGTCGCGCCCCGCCGCACCAGTTCTGCGGTGCATCCCGGATACAGCTCCTCGAGCACTGCCCGGCCGCCCTCCAGCAGCCCATGCAGATGGCGCCCCTGCGGAACACCCCGGCGCACTCGCGCGCCGTCGCTGCGGTCGCGCTCGACAATCGTCACGCGCGCAAAGGATTCCGACAGTACCCGCGCGGTCAGCAGTCCCGCGATCCCCGCGCCCAGGACCACCGCGTGCGGCCCCGCCATCACATTGTCACCGGCAGGGCCAGCACGCCACGGTGGATGAGGCTCGGCCGGTATTCGACGTTCTCGGTCGCGATCCGCAACTCCGGCGCGCGGTCGAGCAGGGTGAGCACGGCGGCCTCGGCCTCGATGCGGGCCAGCGGCGCGCCGACGCAATAGTGGATGCCGAGACTGAACCCGAGATGCTTACGCGCGGAACAATTTCCGGCGTAGCGGGTGATATCGAAGGTATCGGCGGCCGGGAAGACCCGATCGTCCCGGCTGGCGGAGGCGGTCAGTACGACCACCCCGTCACCACGCTTGAACTCACGCCCGCCCACCACGGTATCGGCCAGTGCCACCCGGATGGTGAACTGGGTGGGCGCGTCGTAGCGCAGCATTTCGTCCAGCGCCGGGCCGATCAACTCGGGTCGCTCGCGCAGCAGCGCCAGCTGCTCCGGATGCCGCAGCAGCGCGAGCATGCCATTGCCGATCAGGTTGATCGAGGTCTCCATCCCCGCCACCAGCAACAGCAGCGCCATACCGATCACCTCGGGCTCGGTGAGCGTATCGCCGTCGGCGCTGGCGGCCACCAGTTCGCTGAGCAGATCCGGTGTCGGAGAACGCTTCTTGCGGGCGATCAACTCCGCGAAGTACCCCATGCAGGCCACCGCCGCCGCACCGCGCGCCGCCACATCGGCCTCGCCCAGCAGCGAGTCGGGATCGCTGCCCCGGGCAATGGCCAACTGCCACTCCCGGAAGCGCGGTCCGTCGGCCGGGTCCGCGCCGAGCAGCCGCACCGGGATCATGGCGACCGCGAGCGGTACCGCGAGATCGTCGAGAATGTCGAGTTCCCCACGGCGCGCGGCCTTTTCGACGAGTTCATGCACCACCCGCCCGGCCACCGGTGCCAGGTCGCCGACCATGCGCGGGGTGAACGCCTTGGCCACCAGCTTGCGATAGCGCGCGTGCTCGGGCGGGTCCATGCGCACGAAGGAGCCCGGAATGGCCGCGGCGCTGTCCCGGAACGGGCTGATCCCGGCGGAGTAGCCGTGGCCCCAGTCCGCACCGGTGAGCACCGCCGAGCACTCCTCGTACCGGGTGATCAGCGTGACCGGTACATCGCCGAAGGCGTACGGGAACAGCGCGGCCGCGTCCCGCACGCGGCGATAGGCGGGGTAGGGATCGGCCCGCTCACTGGAATCGAAAGCGTCGAAGGTGATTTCGGGAACAGCGGTACTCATCGGCCCTCCACACGGACACGAAGTTCGGACATGCCGCGCACGACCACATTGGGCCGGTACGGCGGCTCTGCCAGCAGGGTCAGTTCATCGACGCGAAGAGCGAAGGCGCGCAGCACCTCTCGCATCTCCAGCCGGGCCAGAGGCGCGCCCAAGCAGTAGTGCAGGCCCAGACCGAAGGACAGGTGCCGCTCGGTGCGGCGGCCCAGCCCATAGCGGCCGATATCGAAGCCGGTCGGGTCCGGGAAGGCCGCCGGATCGCGATTGGCCGAACCCAGCAGCACGATCACCGCCTGGCCGGGCACGAATGTCCTTCCGGCGACCGTGATTTCGGCGCGCGCGGTGCGGGTGGTCAGGTGTACGGGCGGGTCGTAGCGCAGCACCTCGTCCACCGCCGCGGCGGCCAATTCCGGGTCCGCGCGCAGTCGCGCGAATTCGGCGGGATGGCGAATGAGCGCCAGCGCCCCGTTGCCGATGAGATTCACCGAGGTCTCGTGCCCGGCGACCACCAGAATCAGCAGCGTGCCGATGAGCTCGGTATGCGTCAACCGCACTCCCGCCTCCTCGGCCTGCACCAGCGCGGTAATGAGATCCGCGCGCGGGGACCGGCGGCGCTGCTCCACCAGATCGCCGAAGAATTCGGTGAATTCGTGAACCGCCGCGGTGCGCGCGGCCAGCTCCTGCGGCCTCAACAGCAGATCGGGATCGAGTCCGCGCGCGATACCCGCCGACATGGTCCGCACCTGCTCGTGCGCCTCGGCGGGAACACCGAGCAGCTCGCAGATCAGGGTTAGGGGCACCGGATAGGCCAGGGCCTCCAGCAGATCCACCTCGCGCTCGGCGAGTACCTGGGTCATCAGCTCGCCGACCAGTTCTTCGGCGCGCGCACGCAGACCGGTGATGGTGCGGGCGGTGAACGCCTTACCAACCAGGCCGCGCAGCCGGGTATGGTCCGGCGGTTCCTCCACAGGAAGGACCCGGGCAGCTCGACATCGCTGTCGCCGTGCAGCAATTCGGGTTCCTCGGCGTGACTCCAGCGCGGGTCGAGCAGGATGGCCTGCGCCTCGGCGTGCCGGGTGACGAGCTGGGTGTCGTGCGGTCCGGGCACGAACGGTCCCGCGCCGCGCAGCACTTCGTAGCTGTCATAGGGGTTGTGGCGCATATGCGGGGCGATGCTCTCCACGACCGCCAATTGCACCGGGGTTACTTCCGCCACCGCGGCCTGATCCGAACTCACCGGCAACTCCTGAAAGAAATGGGCTGCGAATCTCACCGAACAATTTCGCGTTCATCCTGGGCCGCCATCGGCCCGGTCCGCCCGACTATCGCCGGAAGCTATCGGACGATCACCGTATCGCTTTATCGTGCAACGCAATTGGCTGATCGAGGCTGCTTATCAACGCGCGGGTTTCATAATCCGTTCAGCGCTCGGACACAATTCGCTGTTGTGGTGACGGTCATGAATTCCTCGGATTCGCCGGGCACCCTGCCCACTCGTCTCGCCGGTATCGCGGCCGCACATCCCCGGGTATCGGCGACCTTCTGGTCGAGCGCGGAGAATATCGAGTACGCCGAATTGCACCGGGCCGCCGAGAGCGCCGCGGCGACGCTGCTGGCGCGTGGGGTGCGGCGCGGTGAGCCGGTCGGCATTCTCTGCCCGAATGCCCCGGAGTTCCTGGTCGGCTTCTTCGGTATCGCCGCCGCCGGCGCGGCCGCCACCCCGCTGCCGCTGCCCGCCGGAATCCGCCGGGCCGCGGGCTATCCGCAGCAGCTGGCCGCCATTACGGCCGCGGCGGGGATGCGCACCGTACTGGTATCACCCGCGTTCGCCGAACTGGTGCCGCTGCTCGCCGGGGTGAATGTCGAATTCATCGACACCGCAACCCTTTCCGGACCACACGGCGAGCTCCCCGCCGAGACCGCCCCCGGACTCGATGATCTCGCGGTCGTGCAGTTCACCTCCGGCAGCACCGCCGCCCCCAAGGGCGTGCGGCTGACCCATCGTCAGGTGTCGAGCGGTCTCTCGGCGATCCGCCGCGGTATCGCCCTGGACCTGAACGATCAGGGCGGCTTCTGGCTGCCACTTTTCCACGATATGGGCCTGTTCGGGACGCTCTCGGCCATCCTGCGCGGTATTCCGGCGCACATTTGGTCACCCCTGGCGTTCGTGAAGGATCCGGCGCGCTGGTTACGCGAATTCGCCGCCAGCGGAACGACTGTCACGGCCATGCCGAACTTCGGCTATGAGGCGCTGCTGGCCGCGGTGCCGCCGGAGCAGGTCGCCGAATACGACCTGAGCCGCTGGCGCATCGCTTTCAATGGGGCGGAACCGATTTCGCACACCGTGGTCACGGATTTCTGCGAACGGTTCGCCCCGGCGGGCTTCGCGCCGAGCACCATGTTCGGGGTGTACGGCATGGCCGAGGCCACCCTCGCGGTCGCCTTCCCGCCGCTGGGCCGCGCACCCGTCTTCGAATGGGTCGATCGCACCGAACTCGCGGATGACTCTCTCGCACAGCCGGTCTCGCCCGAGCGGCCCGGTGCGCGAGCGGTCGCGGGAGTGGGCGCGGCGGTGCAGGGCCTGCGCCTGCGCATTGTCGACCCCGAGACCGATGCCCCGCTGCCGGACGGCCGGGTGGGCGAGATCATGATCCAGGGCGATTCGGTCACCGACGGCTATCTGGCGATCGATCCCGCCACCGTGGCCGATCGCTTCACCGACGGCTGGCTGCGCACCGGCGATCTCGGATATCTGCGCGGCGGTGAGCTTTTCGTCACCGGCCGCTGCAAGGACATGATCACCGTGCGCGGGGTCAACCACTACGCCCAGGATGTGGAGGCGGCGGTCAGCGGCGTGCCCGGCATCTACAAGGGCCGCTGCACCGCCGCCATCGATCCCGACGGCGCGGATGTGATCGCGCTGATCGCCGAATCCGAGCTCACCGGCACCGACGCCGAAGCGCTCATCAAGACGATTCGTGAGCGCGTCGCCGCCGAACTCGGCCTGGCCGCCGTCGAGGTGCACCTGGTCGCACCCCGCAGCATCCCGCGTACCAGCAGCGGCAAGCTGCAGCGGCTCGCCGCCCGCGACCTCATCGCCCAGCGGCAGTGAAGCCCAACGGAATTCGCCCCTCTCGAACTGGAGTCCCGCGTGCACAGCTATGACGTCTTCCGCCATTACGAACGCCTGCACTGGAAGCTCAGCGATCTCGACTTCGACACCGTCGACCGAGAGCTGGTGCGGCCGGAGTACATCACCCTGGCCAAGAGTTCGGCCATGGGTGAATCCAATGTCATTGCCGCCGTGCATGGATTCCTCGCCGAATTCGTGGACGATTACGACTTCTCCACCTTCGCGGTGGTGTGGGGCTATCAGGAAGTCCAGCACCACTACGCCTTCCGCAGCTGGCTGCGCGCCATCGGCGAGGATGTGCAGGACAAGGCGGTGGACGCCATGCGCGAACCGTACGCCCCCGGCAGCACGCCCTCGGCCACCTTGGCGACCAATATCATCTCCGAACTCACCGTGAACCACATCTACCGCGCGGTCTCGGCGTGGGTACAGGAGCCGGTACTGAAAGCGTTGCTGCTCAACGCCAGTCGCGATGAGGCCGGGCACGCCCGCGAGTTCATCCACTACGCCACCGAACGCCTGAAGCGTCGGCCCGAGGAGCTGCCCTCGGTGCTGGAAACGCTGTACGTGTACAGCTCCGAGGCCAAGATCAAGCACCCGGTCAGCACCTTCAAGGCCGGGATCGCCGAGCTGGGCGATCACGAGACCATCGACACCGGATTCGACCTGTTCCTCCGAGCAGGTCGCAGCCGAGGGCGAACTCGATGTGCTGCACGACAAGGTGCGGCGCACCTTCGCCACGCTCACCGGCCTGGATCTGTCCAGTAATGCCAAAGTGCGGCGCGCACTGGCCGACGCGATCGCATAATCGTGGAACCTACTGCGCAGCAAGCAGATCCGCCCGCCGTGGCGGTGCCGTGGTCGGTGATACCCGACTATCACTGCTTCGGCTGTTCCCCGCACAACGAGTCCGGATTGCGGCTGAGTTTCACCCCTGATGGGGACGGGCTGGCCGCCCGGTTCTGCCTCGGCCGGTCCTTCGAGTCCTATCCGGGTGTGGTGCACGGCGGCCTCATCGGCGTGATCTGCGATGAGGTGATGGGCAATCTCATCGTGCTGGCCCGGCATGTGCCCGCATTCACCGTCTCGCAGCGCACCCGCTTCCTCACCCCGCTGCTCATCGATCGCGAATATCGGTGTGTGGCAACGCTCTCCGGCGACGGAACCGAGCAGCCCATCCGGGCGTCCGCGGACATTCTGGACGCCGACGGCGCGGTCTGCGCCACCTCGGCCGCGACATATCAGCCGTTCACCCTGGCCGATGCCCGCCACCACCTTTCTCTCGGCGACGACGAGGTCGCTCTGCTCTCGCATGCCCTCACCACGGCTGATGCCCTGCCCCCGAATGGAGTTCGATCATGACGACCACTGAGATCCTGCGCACGGTCACCGAAATCGCCGTCGCCGAAACCGGTTTGCCCGCAACGGTATTGCTGCCCGAGGCCGATCTGCGCGGGATGGCGGGCGTGGATTCGGTGCGCGTGCTGCGGATGATCGCCCGCATCGAGCGCCGCTTCGATATCGAACTCGACGATCAGGATGTGTTCGGCACCTCCACTCTCGCCGACGTGGCGGCCGTGGTGGACAAGATGCTGCGGGAAGCCGCCTGATGTCCGGCGAGGGCGCGGCGATCACCGCCGATACCAATCAGCACTACGATCTCGACCCGGATATCTTCGGCCAGTTCCTGGACCCGCTGCGCAAGTACAGCTCCGCGCTGTACGAATCCGACAGCGACACACTGGAATCGGCGCAGCGCAATAAACTGCGGTTCGTCGCCCGGCGGCTCGGGCTCGGCGGCGGTGAGCAACTCCTCGATATCGGCTGCGGCTGGGGTTCGCTCATCCTGTTCATGGCCCAGGAGTACGGCTGCCACACGCTCGGGGTCAGCCCGGCCCCGCGCCAGCACGAGTACATCGCCGAGCAGGCCACCGTCCGCGGTGTCGCGCAGCTGGTCCACACCCGGGTAGGGCATTTCGAGGAGCTCGACCTGCCCACGGGGAGTGTGGACGCGGTCACCATGCTCGGCTCCATCGTGCATATGCCCGATCTCGACGAGGTCTTCCGGCGGGCGCGCGCGGTACTGCGCCGCGGCGGCAGACTCTATGTCTCGGAGAGCTGTTTTCGGAATGCGGCCGCCCGCAAGGCTTTCGACGAGCGTGCCGGCACCGAGTTCGTGCGCTCGGATATCTTCGGCTGGGGTGAGCTGCGACCGCTGTCGGAGCTGGTGACCGCGGCCGAGGACGCCGGGTTCTCGATTGTCGCGGTGGACGATCTCACCGATCAGTACCGCCGCACCATCGAGGACTGGATCGCCAATGTGGACGCCGCCACCGACCGCATCGATGCCCATCAGCCCGGACTGGCCGCGAAGCTGCAGCACTATCTGGAGGTCGCCAATGCCGGATGGGGTTACACCACAAAGCATTACGCACTCACCTGCCGCAAGGCCCGGTAGGGGACGGCGATGACATTCGAATCCGCACTGCTGCCCGTACCGGAATTGGTGGCGGCCGTCGACGGTTTCCTGGCCGCCTCCCCCGCCGGGCGCGCCTGGGATGTGGAGACCGCGTTCGACTGGGCCGTCGCCGACGCGAACCGGCTGTCGGAGGGGCAGCGCTCGGCGGTGCAGTTCGTGACCCTCATCGAAGATCACCTGCCCGGGTATTTCGATGTGTACCAGCGCAGTTTCCCCGTCGACGACAGCGTGGATCTGCCCACCTTCACGCATAATCGCGAGCTCTACCACTTCACCGTCCGCTGGGCACTGGAGGAGGACACGCATTCCCGGGCGCTGGCGCGCTATCAGGAAGCCGCCGGCATGAGCGATCGCGAGGTACTGCGCGATGAGCTGGCGGTGGAGGGGCGCAAGCCCTTCGAGCTGACCTACACCCATCCGGTGCAGTACTTCGCCTACGCGCTGGTGCAGGAGAAGGCCACCCAGATGTACTACCACCAGCTGCGGGACGTGGTGGACGATCCGGTACTCGGGGCCGTGCTGACCCGGCTCTCCCGCGATGAGGCACGGCATTTCAGCTTCATGGCCGATGTGGTGAGCCGGTATCTACGCGCGCAGGGTGACGCCGCGGTGGAGCCCATTCGCGAGGTGATCGCGGGATTCCGTATGCCGCTGGCCGATACGCTGCGCGGGTACTGGCGGTGGGCGCTGCGCATTGCCGATGTGGCCGATTACGACCACACCGCGGCCTACGATCATCTGCTCAAGGTGATCGACCGCGCGGTGGACACGCGCACCGACAGAGTGGACGAGCTGGCCGATTTCATCGCCCAGTGCCGCAGCCTGAGCTGAACATACGAAGAAGGGCGCTGCCGCCGAAATCCTCGGCGGCAGGGCCCTTTTCGGGTTGAGCTACTGGTCGCCGCCGAGCACCAGAATCGTGGTCGAGCCGTGCGCGATGAGTTTGCCGGCGGCGTCGGTGACCCGGCCCTCGGCGGTCGCGGTGCGGCGGCCCACATGTACCGCGGTGGCGTCACAGGTGAGCCGGGAGCCGTCGAGGGTCACCGACCGAATGAAATTCACCTTGAGCTCGAGCGTCGTATACGCCACGCCGTCACCGAGTTTGGTGAATACGGCGCTGCCCATCGCGGTGTCCATGAGCGTGGCGATGACACCGCCGTGCACGGTGAACATGGCATTGATGGTGGCCGGGTTCGGATCCAGGTAATAGCGCGTGACGCCATTGCCCGCGCTCTCCAGGCGGATACCCAGCGATGCGCCGACGCCGAGATTCTCGTCGAGTCCGCGCTGGAATACCTCGGTGAGCTCACCGACGCGCTTGGCGGACTTGTCCTCGACGTGGTTACCGATGGTGGTCATGAATTCTTCCTCCCTGCCGGACGATGCTCCTCATTCGAGCAGTCGCCGGCGAATTCCGGCGCGCCACAACGCATTCCATTCCAATCTTCGATCGGCTGATCGAGACCTGTGTGCGCGGCCGGCACCCTGCGCGGCGGCCGATAGCGTCGCGCCATGGCGGAAATCGAAATGCGGGACAAGATCGAAACCATCGGCGCGGATTTCTTCGACGACCCGCACGCGCACTACCGGCGCTGGCGCGAACGCGGCCCGGTGCGGCCGGTCCGCTTCCCGGACGGTGTGATCCGCTGGGTGATCGTCGGCTATGCCGAGGGCCGTGCCGCGCTCGCGGACCCGCGCCTGCAGAAGGACATCGCCAAGGTCGACGCCCTGGTGAGCGCGAAACGCGGTACTCCCCCGACGGATCCGCGCCAGCTGGCGCTGCTCACCCACATGCTCAATCTCGATCCGCCGGACCACACCCGGCTGCGCAAGTTGGTCGGTAAGGCGTTCACCGCGCACCGAGTGGCCCGGCTCCGCCCCCGTATCGAGGAGATCGCCGCCGGTCTGCTGGACGCCCTCGCGGATCGCGACGAGGTCGACCTGCTACGCGAATTCGCTGTGCCGCTGCCGATTACGGTCATCTGCGAACTCCTGGGGGTCCCGCTCGCCGAACGCGGTGAATTCCACCGGTGGACCCGCGACCTGGTCGGTGTGGTGGGACGGGAGCGCGAGCGTACCCAAGCGTCTCTGGCCATGGCGGAGTATCTGACCCGGCTGATACACACCAAACAGGCCGAGCCACAGGACGATCTGCTCTCCAGCCTGATCCGAGTCGGCGACGACGGTGACGCCCTCACCGAAAACGAGCTGGTGGCAATGTCTTTCCTGCTACTGGTAGCCGGTTACGAGACCACCGTCAACCTCATCGCCAACGGCACCCACGCCCTGCTACTGCATCCCGAGCGCATATCCGCCCTGCGCGCGGACCCGACCGCCATCCCCGACGCGGTCGAGGAGTTCCTCCGCTACGACGGCCCGGTCAACCTCTCCACCGTCCGCTACACCACCGCACCGATCACCATCGGTGACACCGAAATCCCCACCGGCGAACTGGTTTACATAGCCTTGGCCGCCGCCAATCACGACCCGGCCCGCTTCTCGGCCCCCGATACCCTCGACCCCACCCGCACCCCCACCACCCACCTGGCCTTCGGCCACGGCATCCACTTCTGCCTCGGCGCGCCCCTGGCCCGCCTGGAGGCGACCATCGCGTTCACCGCTCTCCTGCAACGTTTCCCGAACCTGCGCCGCTCCCGCACCGCCACCGTCCACTGGCAGTCCAGCACCCTGATCCGCGGCCTGCTGGAGCTGCTGGTCCATCTGCGCTGACATCCTCAGTTGCACTTCATGGTGGCGCAGGGCTCGACGACAATGATCTCCGATGCCAGCGGGCGCACATAGACCTTGTGGGACAACGGATCTGCCGTGATGCCTTCGGCCGAATCACCAATGTTGATCACGCCTTTGACGGTTCGGGTCGCGGTGTCGATCACGGTGAGACCGGCGGAGCCGCTCGTGCCCGATGCCGGGACGTAGACATTGCCGGCGGCGGGATCGATGGCGATCCAGTACCCGCGATGGCCGAGGTCGATGGTCCCGGCATAGACGCCCTTGGCGAGGTCCAGGACAACGATCTTGCTGTCCGATGTGATGAACGCGGTGTTCGTTCGCGGGTCGACGACGAGCAATTCACCCCCGACGGGCGAATCGATGCTTCCCACAACGGATTTGGTGACCGGGTCGACCGCATAGCTTCCGCTCCCCATAAACGACAAGCCGCGCAAGTTTAAACGACGGCGCGAAGGGCCGATCGGCAGGTGACGGCGAAAAGCCCCGCTCGGATGAGGAGCCGAGCGGGGCTGTGTCCCCCAGGCGAATTCGCCCGGTCTTCACACCTACTTGACAGCCATGGAGGGCTGGTTGATGGTGGTGAAGTATTGTGCCGCAGCGAGAATCACGGCGGGTGCGGTGACCAGGAGCTGGCCGGCGACGGTGCCCAGGAAGCCGACGACGCTCATTCCGGCGACGCAGCCGACGAGCGCGCCGGGCAGGGCGCCGAACATCGCGCTGAGCGCACCGGTCAGCACCGCACCGGTCGCGCCGCCCAGCAGGCAGCCCACGGCCGCGCCGCCGATGCCACCGACCAGGGTGCCGATGGTGGCGCCCATGGTGATGGTGGAGGTCATCCGGCTCCAGGCGGCCTGCTCGCGCTCGTAATCGGTCTTCCAGGGCGCCTGGTTCTCGTAGGGCAGCGCGACCGGCTGGTAGACGGCGTGCTCGAGATCCAGCTGCGGGGTCAGGGTGGCGGAGTGGTCGCTGATCTGGGTGGCGATCGGGAAGACGAAATCATCCACCCGGAAAGACAATTCGGTGCCGCCGAGCACGGTGCCATTGGCGGCCTTGATCTTGAAGACACCATCCTCGACGGCCAGCGACCCGGCATCGGTACGGATGGTCATGGAGCTGTCGGTATTGGTGGCCGTGTAGTTCACGACATCTTTGGTGTCCGCCTGAGCCGAACCGGTGGCTCCGGCGGTGATGGCCAGCGCGGCGGCGAGCAGCGCGGACGCCGCGGCAGTCTTCCTCATCCTGTAGCTTCTTCTCTCTATCATTCCCAGAATCGGGAATCGGCACGTGGTGATACGTGCACGTGTGTCGCGCGTAATTCCTTGGGGTGCAATGTCTTTCGATCTCACAGGTCCAGGACGAGAACATCGGATACAGCGCGGGAGACGCAGGGCATCATGGTCGCCCCGGCGGCTCGCTCCGCGGCGCTGAGCACCGAATCGCGATGCTCGACCGAACCGGACAGCACCGCGGTCTCACAGCTGCCACAGGTGCCCTCCCGGCATGAGGTGACGACCGTGACGCCCGCACTCTCGAGCACATCTATCACCGGCCGTCCGGCCGGAACCCGCAGCGTGCGACCGGTGCGGGCGAGCTGGAGCTCGAACTCCCGATCGGGCGCGGTCTCAAGTTGCCGGGGTACGAAGCGTTCGATGTGCACCGCGACTCCCGTTCGCGCGCCCTCGGTTTCGATGGCGTCGAGCAACGGCGCGGGGCCACAGCAGTACACCTCGGCCCCGCCACGATCGCCCAGGATCGCCGCGACGGGCAGCAGTCCCAATTCGTCCTGCGGCACCATCCGCACCTGCCGATGCCACGACAGTTCACCGGTGAAGGCGAGATGCGCGCGGCTGCGGGCCCCGTAGTACAGGGTCCAGCTCGCTCCGGCGCGCTGCGCCGCCGCCAGCATGGGCAGGATCGGCGTAATGCCGATCCCGCCCGCGACGAACAGGTACGCGTCACTGGGTACCAGTTCGAAGTTGTTGCGTGGCAGCGATACTCGCAGTGCCGCACCCGGTCGTGCGGTGCGGTGCAGGTGATCCGATCCGCCGCGCCCGGCGGGTTCGTGCAGGATGGCGATGCGCCAGCGTCGCTCGTCGGCGGGATCGCCGCAGAGCGAGTACTGCCGCACACCGGCGGTGCCGACGCTCACATCTATATGAGCGCCCGGTGTCCAGTGCGGCAGCGGTCCGCCGCCGACTGCGGCCAGGCCCAGGGAGAAAACGCCCTCGGCCTCGTCCCGTCGATCGGTCACCCGGACCATGAGCTCGGTCATCACATCCCCTTGGAATCAGCGTCGCCCACACTCTGGCCGAGCGCCGCCGCGTGGCGCTCGGGAGTAGCGGGAGTCGATTCGCCCGATCGGTATTGGCTATCGCGCGGCCTGGAGATGCCGTGGCGGCGTGAGACTGGCGGCATGAGCGCTGTGGCGGAGCTGGTCGAACAGACCAAGCAGTTCGTTATTGATCACGTCATACCGGTCGAACGAGAGGTGGTGGTCGACGGTCGCGTCACCGATGACGCACTGCGACTGGACCTGCAGAAGAAAGCCAAGGCCGCGGGCGTCTTCGGACCGCTCTCGGATCCCCGCTACGGCGGCCTCGGGCTCGACACCCGCGGCCAGGCCCGGGTCCTGGAGGCCGCCGGGGCGAGCCTGCTCGGCCCGCTCGCGGTCAATGCCTGGGCCCCCGATGACGGCAATATCCATCTGCTCGCGCATGTGGCCAATCCCGAACAGCAGGAACGCTATCTGGCCCCGCTGGCCGCCGGCGATGTGCGCTCGGCCATCGCCCTGACCGAACCCGCACCCGGTGCGGGCGCCGATCCGCGCATGCTGCAGACCAATGCGCAGGAGACCGACAACGGCTGGATCATCAACGGCGCCAAGCACTTCACCACCGGCGCCCGCGGCGCGGCCTTCATCATCTGCGTCGCCATGACCACCGACGGCCCCACCATGTTCCTGGTCGATGAGAACAATCCGGGCCTGCGGGTGGGCCGTCGCATGCCGACGCTGGATCACACCAGCGCGCCCGGCGGGCACTGCGAGGTCGATTTCGTCGACTGCGAGGTCCCGGACTCCGCGGTGCTCGGCGAGGTGGGCCGCGGACTCGAACTGGCGCAGGTGCGGCTGGCACCGTCCCGGCTGACCTTCTGTATGAATTGGCTCGGCCTCGCGGTACGCGCCCAGCAGTTGACCATCGACCATATCACGCACCGCTCCTCCTTCGGCGTCCCGATCGCCGAACACGGTCTGGCACAGGGGCTCATCGCCGATAACGAGATCGATATCGCCGCAGCACGCAGTCTGGTCCGATCGGTCGCCGAGACCATCGATCTGCAGGGACCGACCTCCGCGCAGGCCCGGCACGAGACCTCCATCGCGAAGACCTTCGTCTCCGAGGCGGTGTGGCGGATATTGGATCGCGCGGTGCAGCTGCACGGCGGCCTGGGCGTCTGCGAGGACCATCTGGTCGCCCGATTCCTGGTGGAGGCCAGGGCATTCCGAATCTACGAGGGTCCGTCGGAGGTGCTGCGCTGGTCGATCGCGCGGCGCGTGCTGCGCGGACCGCGCTGAAGCAGCAGAGAGCGAAAGGCACGACCATGACCACGAGAACACTCGCCGGATTCGCCGCCGCCTATCCCGAACTCGACTACACCGCAATCGATTACGAGTACCTGCGGGCGGTGTCGCAGGAGCTGGTGCCATTCGGCCGGCACGTCGGCACCCGTGTCACCGAGATCAGCCCCGAGCGTTCGGTGGTGGAGATCCCGGCGGACGGTACGGTCGGCAATCATATCGGCACCGTGCACGCCGGAGCCCTGTTCACCGCCGCCGATATCGCCGGGGCGGCGGCCTTCGTGGGCGCGGCCGCCGAACGGCTATACACCATCGAGCGCCTGGTCCTGCGCGGCGGTACAGCCGCCTATCGCAAACCGGCCCAGGGCCGCATCCGCGCCATCGCCACGGTCGACCTGCGCGAACTGGCCGATATTCTGGCCGCCACCGCCTCCGCGCGCTTCGAATTGTCCGGCAGGGCACTGCTTCTCGACGACAACGAGGTGCTGGTCGCCAAGTTCACCTTCGATTACGTCTGCGATGTGACCATCGCCGAAACGGAGTCGGCGTGACCACCGCGACACCCGAATCCCGTTCGGAATTCAGCACTCTCGACGCCACCACGGTCGAGACCGGCGACGGGGTCATCTTCACGCTGCGCTGGCTGCCCGCCGAGCGCGCGGACGCCCCCGTCGTGCTGATCCTGCCCGCCATGGCAATGAAGGCCAAGACCTACTACGCCCTGGCCAAAGCCCTTCACGCCCAGGGCCTTTCGGTAGTCACCACCGATCTGCGCGCACAGGGCGAGGCCCGTCCGGCGCTGGGTGAGCACACCGATTTCGGCTATCGCGAAATGATCGAGATCGATCTGCCCGCCATTCTCACCGCAGTCGAGCAGCGCTTCCCGGACACGCCCATCCACCTGTTCGGCCACAGCCTCGGCGGGCAACTGGCCCTGCTGTTCGCCGCCGCCGAGCCCGGCCGGGTCACGGGAGTCACCGTCATCGGGACCGGCACGGTGTTCTGGTGGGCATTCGGCCCGCGCCGCTGGTACGAGGCACTGAGCCAGATCCAGTGGATCGGTGTGAAATCGCGTATCAAGGGCTTCTGGCCGGGCGGGGTACTCATTCCCGCGCCCATGCCCGGCGGCGTGATGATCGACTGGTCGATCCACTCGCTCACCAGCTACTACCGCCCGCGTGGCACCGGCCGCCGGTACAACAGTCTGCTGGCCGCCATGACGCTGCCGGTGCTGGCCATCTCGCTCTCCGACGACGTGCTCGGCCCGAAATCCAATGTGGACTTCCTGGTTTCGCGCATGCCCGCCGCCGGGGTGACCCAATGGCATATCGACGAGAACTCGCCCGTCGAGCATCGCGACCACTTCATGTGGGTGAAGGACGCCACCGCCATCGCGGCCGGTGTGGCGGCATGGATCACGACCGGCGCACAGCCGGTCTGAAGGAGAGAAGTGGCACGGCTGCAGATCGACTCGGTGTCGAAACAATTCGGCGCCGACTACGCGGTGCGCGAGGTCAGTCTCGACATCGCCGACGGTGAATTCCTGGTCCTGCTGGGCCCCAGCGGCTGCGGCAAGTCCACGCTGCTGCGCATGGTCGCCGGATTGGAGGAGCCCACCTCGGGCCGAATCCTGTTGGACGGCAATGACATCACCACCGAGGCCCCGCAGCGCCGGGATCTGGCGATGGTGTTCCAGAGTTACGCGCTGTACCCGCATCTCACGGTGGCCAAGAATATCGGCTTCCCGCTGCGCGCCCGCCGCCGCCCGCGCGCGAGTATCGCGCAGCGGGTATCAGAGGTGGCCGCCACGCTGGAGCTCTCCGAACTCCTGGAGCGCCGTCCCGCCGCCCTCTCGGGTGGGCAGCGGCAGCGAGTCGCCTTGGCGCGCGCCATGGTTCGTGATCCCGGCGCGTTCCTGATGGACGAGCCGCTCTCCAATCTGGACGCCAAACTGCGCAGCGCGACCCGGGCCGAGCTCATCGCACTGCATCGCCGCCTGAGCGCGACCTTCCTGTACGTGACCCACGATCAGGTGGAGGCCATGACCATGGCCACCCGCATCGCACTGCTCAATGGCGGCCGGATCGAACAGGTCGGCACCCCCGAGGAGCTGTACGACCGGCCGCGCACCACCTTCGTGGCCGGGTTCCTGGGCGCTCCGCCGATGAATCTCTTTCCGGCACAGGTGATTCGGGACGTCAACTCGCTGCGGGTACGCACCGACGGTGTGGACGCGGCGCTGGATATCACCCCCGCGCCGGACTCCGAGACCGAACCCACCGCGGTGATCGCGGGTATCCGGCCCGAACACCTGTATCTGGACGACGCCGCCACCGCCGCGCGCGGGACCGTGACCATGGTGGAGAACCTCGGCAGCGAGGAGCTCGTGCACATCACCGCGGGCGCGGTCGAGCTCTGTGTGCGCGCCAAGCGCCCCGCCGGGGTGCGCGTGGGCGAGGCCGTCGGGCTCCGGGTGGCCCCCGGCGATATCCACCTGTTCGACAAAGACTCCGGACTCCGGTTGCAGTGGCAGGCACCGGAACCGATCGATATGTCCCTACCCGATGCGGCGGCAGTGTCCGTCGCCTGAACTCCCGCCACACCCTTTCGATGAGGAGAGATCCGTGAAACGCACCCTGCCCTTCTTGGGCTTGGTGTTCGCCGCCACGCTCGCGCTGACCAGCTGCGGGCTCGGCGGTACCACCTCCACCGACGCGACCTCGACCGCGCAGGTTCCGGAATTGCAACCGGGCCAGCAGGTTTCGATCGTCTTCGAGTCCTACAACTACGGCCTGGCCGGTGCCTGGACCGATACCTTCAATGCCCTGATCTCCGATTTCGGCAAGAAGTTCCCCAATATCAAGGTCACCGCGCAGAAGCCGCAGGGCAACAGCCCCAACCCGGCCACCGACACCATCTCCAGCGTGCAGAACCAGATCGTCGCGGGCAATCCGCCCGATGTCGTCCAATTGGGCTTCAGCGACCTGGATTTCACCATCCACCAGTTGCAGGCCAAGCCGCTGGACTCGCTCTTCGGCAAGCCCGAGGTGCAGCAGAACTTCGACGGCGTGAAATTCCCGTTCGCCGCCAAGGCTCGCACCCTGGACGATTGGGACGGCCACACCTACGGTGTGCCGTTCGTCTTCTCCACGCCCGTTCTGTATTTCAACGCCTCGCTGTTCACCCAGGCCGGGCTCGACCCGAACAAGCCGCCCGCCACCTGGGCGCAGGTCGCCGACGCGGCCAAGGCCATTGCCGGTAAGACCGGTAAGGACGGCGTCTACCTCGACTGCCTCACCAAGACCGCCAAGGATTGGTGCTTCCAGTCCATGGTGCGTTCCAATGGCGGCCGGGTCATCTCCGAGGACCGGCGCGGCCTCGCGTTCGCCGACGCCCCGGCGGTCGAGGTCACCAAGATGGCACAGGATCTGGTGAATACCGGCAGTATGCCCAAGCTCGCCCAGAAGCAGGGCTACGAGGCGTTCGCGCGCGGCGATATCGGCATGATCCTGGAGACCAGCGCCATTCAGGGCACCTTCGTCACCGGTGCCAAGGACAAGTGGGACCTGCGCTCGACCACCATGCCCCGCTTCGGCGACAAGGCCACGGTGCCAACCAATTCCGGTGCGGGACTGCATATTCTGGCTAATGATCCGGCCAAGCAGCGTGCCGGATGGGAATTGATCAAGTACCTCACCAGTGAGGAGTCGTACATGAAGATCTCACAGAATATCGGCTATCTGCCGCTGCGCTCCGACATGATGAACTCGCCGGCCTCGCTCGGTACGTGGGCCATCGCCAATCCGCTGCTGGCCCCGAACGTGGCGCAGCTGACCAGCATGGAGCCGTGGGTTTCCATGCCGGGCAACAACTATCTGCAGATCCGCGACGGCATGATGGACGCGGTCGAGTCGATCGTGTTCCAGGGCAAGGATGCACAGTCCACACTGAACGCCGCGCGTGACCAGGGCGCCAAACTCCTGCCCACCTCATGAACGGACTCACTCTCGTCCAGCTCACCGACACCCATATCCGGTCGGGTGGTGAGACCGTGCTGGACACCGTGGACACCTATGCCACGTTGAAGCGAGTACTGGATCAGTTGCGGACCGGCGGGCGGCGCATCGACGCCCTGCTGCTCACCGGCGATCTCGCCGACAACGGCTCACCCGAGGCGTATCGCCTGCTGCGCGCGGCCGTCGAACCGGTCGCCGCGGAGCTGGGCGCACAGGTGTTGTACGCCATGGGAAATCATGACGAGCGCACCGCGTTCGGGGTCGAACTGCTCGGCCGCGAGCCGGGCACGGTGGATCCGGCCCAGCCCATCGACCAGGTGATCGAGGTCGCCGGCGTGCGCGTCATCGCGCTCGACAGCACCACGCCCGGTCTGCATGACGGCAAATTGGAGCCCGAACAGCTGGATTGGCTGGCCGAGCAGCTGAGCCGTCCCGCGCCCCGGGGCACCGTGCTCGTACTGCATCATCCGCCGCTGCCCTCGGCCATCGCAGCGGCCGAGGCACTGAAGCTGCGGCAGGCCGAACAGTTGGCGGCCGTGGTCGCGGGCACCGATGTGCGCATGATCCTGTGCGGGCACAACCATATGACCGCCGCGTCCGCGCTCGCCGGAATTCCGGTGTGGGTCGGCCCCGCCATGGCCTATCGCATCCATGCCATGGCACCGCGGGGACGGCAGCGCGCCGTCAGCGGATCCGGTTACAGCCGAATCGATATCGTGGGTTCGGCCGTGATCGCGACCGCGGTCGAGGTGGCCGCGGCCACCGTCATCTACGACCGCGACGAGGCCGGGGAACTCGACCGGCTCGCACCCTACGTCGCGCAGTCCGGGTGATGCGGTGTTCGTAGTTCTCGAACAGGACGCGCCGCCGGTGGCCATTACGGCCCCGGCGGCGCGTCCGCGCCGCACCATGCTGCGGCGCGTGACCCGTATCGCCGCGCCCTATCTGTATCTGGCACCGGCGCTGTTCCTGCTGGTGGTGTGGACCTATCGGCCGCTGTTCCAGGCGATCGAATTGTCCACCTACTCTTGGAATCTGCTTCCGACCTCGCCCATGCGGCCGGTGGGAACAGCGAATTACAGTCGGCTGCTGGAACTTCCGTCGTTCTGGGCGTCACTGCGGCGGACCGCGGTGATGATCATCGGTCTGCTGCCGTTCACGGTCGGGCTGCCGCTGCTCATCGCGCTGGCCAGCCGGCAGGTGCGCGGGCGGGCCCGAACCCTGTACCACGCACTGATTTTCACCCCGTTCCTGGTCGCACCGGTCGCGGCGGCGGCGGTCTGGCGCTGGCTGCTGCATCCCGGCAGCGGCTTCGTCGATCGACTGCTGGGCAGCCATCGCAACTGGGTGTACGACTCGGCCACCGCGCACGGGGTGATCATCGCGGTCACCGGCTGGCAGCTGCTCGGATTCGCGGTACTGGTGGTGTGGGCCGGATTGGCCGGTATCAGTGGCGATTACGACGAGGCGGCCCGGATGGACGGTGCCAGCGCCAGTCAGATCCGCCGCTGGATCACGCTGCCGATGCTCTCCCCCACCCTGATGTTCCTGGTACTCACCACCGTATTGCTCAGTCCCACACTGACATTCCCGCTCATCGACACCATGACCCAGGGCGGGCCGTCGCAGGCCACCACCAATATCTACTACCTGCTGTGGGATTACGCCTTCCACACCTTCGACGCCGGATTGAGCGCCGCCGCGGGCGTCATGCTCTTCCTCGGCTTCGGCGCGGTGGCCGGCGTCCTCGTCTGGATCTCGGAAAAGGTTGCCTTCAACGATGATTGACACATCGATAGGCGAACGACTGCGGACCGCCGGTAGCCATGCGCTGCTGGCGGTCACCGCTGTCGTCTGCGTCTTCCCGCTCTACTGGATCTTCGCCACCGCGCTGCGCCGCCCGCAGGATGTGACCTCCCAGTCCCCGCTGCCCTGGCCGCTGTCGTTCGGCAATTTCAGCACCGCCGCGCACGAGGTCGACATCACCGGCCTGATCGCGAATACCTTTGTGGTGGCGATACTCTCCTCCGCCGGTCAGCTCCTGATCGCACTGCTGGCCGCCTACGCCTTCGCCATGTACACCTTCCCCCTGCAGCGCCTGCTCTACCTGGCATTCGTAGGCATCTGGCTGGTCCCGTTCCAGGTCACCATGCTCCCCAACTACATTCTGCTCACCCGCATGGGCCTGATCGATTCGCTGATCGGCGTGGTGCTCCCCACCCTGTGCTCGGCCATGGGCGTGCTGCTGCTCCGCCAGCATATGAACGCCTTCCCCAAGGAACTCGTGGCCGCCGCCAAGATGGACGGCCGCTCCTCCTGGTCCATCCTGTGGACCGTGGTGGTCCCCAACCTGCGCTCCGCCCTGGCCGCCCTGGGCATCCTGCTGTTCATCAACGCCTGGAACGAATACTTCTGGCCCGCGGTGGTTCTCCGTAAATCCAACGGTGTCCTGCAACTGGGCCTGCGCAGCTTCATGGGCACCGAAGGCGAACAGTGGGGCCCGATGATGGCCGTAGCCGGCCTGGCCTGCCTGCCCGTCCTGCTCCTGTACCTCGCCCTGCAACGCCACATAGTCAACGCCTTCGTCCGCTCCGGCCTGAAGTAGCTGGCACCTCCGATACGACGAAAGCCCCTGGAATCCAGGGGCTTTCGATATGGGATCGATCAGGCGGAGGCGAGAGCCGGTTCGGTGAGGGTGCCGATGAGGGCGGTGTCGTGCGTCGCGGAACGGAACCTCGGGTGGTCCAGGACATCGTGCAGGAATTCGGTGGTGGTGGCTACGCCCGCGCCTCGAATGCTGGTCTCCGCCAGCGCCCGTCGCATCCGGGCGATGGCGGTGGGACGATCTGGACCCCAGACGACGACCTTGGCGAGCAGCGAATCATAGTGCGGGGGAATGGAATAGCCGGTACCGATGTGGGTGTCCACGCGGACGAACTGGCCGCCGGGTAGCACGCATTCGGTGAGTGTGCCGGGGGCCGGGGCGAATTCGCGTTCGGGATCCTCGGCATTGATGCGGCATTCGATGGCGACTCCATTCGGGCGGGTGTTCGGGTCGACGGTGAGCGGCAGGCCGGAGGCGATGCGCAGCTGTTCCGCGACCAGGTCGAGGCCGGTGACCATTTCGGTGACCGGATGTTCCACCTGCAGGCGGCAATTGACTTCCATGAAGTAGAAGTCGCCGTTGGCATCCAGGAGGAATTCCGCCGTGCCCGCGCCGACATAGCCGGCGGCGGCCGCACCGCGTACCGCCGCCGCGCCGATCCGCTCGGCCAGCTCATGGGAGAGACCGGGGGCGGGCGACTCCTCGACCAGCTTCTGGTGGCGGCGCTGCAGGGAGCAGTCGCGCAGGCCGAGATGGATGACCGTGCCGTGGGTGTCGGCCAGGATCTGGGCCTCCACATGCCGGGCGCCGTCGAGATAGCGCTCGATGTACAACCGGCCGTCGCCGAAGACGGCGGTGGCATTGGCACGGGTCTGTTGCCAGGCCGCGGCGAACTCGCTCGGATCGCGGACCACGCGCATACCGCGGCCGCCACCGCCCGCCACCGCCTTGAGGATGACCGGATAGCCGATGTCGGCGGCCAGGTTTCGCGCCTCGTCCACGGTGTCGAGGGGATCGCGGCTGCCGGGGAGCAGGGGCAGGCCCGCATCGGCCATGAGGGCGCGGGCGGTCGACTTGTCACCCAGGCGCGCCATGACCGCGGCGGGGGCGCCGACGAAGATGAGGCCCTCGTCCTCGCAGACCTCCGCGAAATCCGGGTTCTCCGAAAGGAATCCGTAGCCGGGGTGGATGGCGTCCGCGCCGGTGGCGCGGGCGGCCTCGATAATCGCGGGAATGTACAGGTAGCTACGCTTGGCGGGTCCGGGACCGATCTGCACCGATTCATCGGCCAGGCGGACGACGGCCGAATCCCGATCGGCGGCGGAATGCACCGCGACGGTGGCGATTCCGAGTTCGGCGCAGGTACGTTGAATCCGGACGGCGATCTCACCGCGATTGGCGATGAGCACCTTGCGGATCTGCTGGGTCACCGGAGCACCTCGAAGACGATGAGCGGCTGCCCGTGCTCGACCGCTTCGCCGTCCTCGACCAGGAATTCGGCGACCACACCCTCCTTGGCAGCGGTAATGGGAATCATCAGCTTCATGGCCTCGACAATGCCCACCTGCTGACCGGCACGCACCGGATCGCCGGCGTCGGCGAAGGGGGCGGCACCGGGCTCGGAGGCACGGTAGAAGACACCTACCGTCTCCGAGGTGAGCGTGAATGTGTTTGCGGCGGGACCGTTTTCGGTGACAGCCTCGACCTCGACCGGGGCGATGGCGGCCACCGGCGTGGACCCGGCGGAACCGACGGACGCGCCATCCTCCCAGCTGATCCGCAGCAGCACCGGACCATTGGCCACGGTGACCGAGGTGGGCGCGGGCGCGCCATCATTGCGCACCGTCAACGCGTGCCGGGTCAGCACGGCCAAACTGTGGTCGGCCTCGTCCGCGCTCACGGCACGCCCGGTGGACTCGGTGGTACGTGGGTCGGTCATCGGTTCTCCTGAATATCGTGTCGGGCAACGCCGAAGGCGCGAAAACGGGCATGCCGGTGGGCCAGCAGTTCGGCGGCGGACCAGGCCCGCAGCTCATGCACCGTCTGCCGCAGCGCCCGGCGCAGGAGCATCGTTGCGGCCGCCGGGTTCGCATCCGCACCACCGGCGGGTTCGGGCACCACCGCATCGGCGATGCCGAGTTCCAGCAGCGCGGTCGCGTCCACCCGCAGGGCTCGCGCGGCACGCGGCGCCGCGCTCGCGTCCTGCCAGAGGATGGAGGCGCAGCCCTCGGGGCTGATCACCGAGTAGACCGCGTTCTCGCACACCAGCACCCGGTCCGCGAGTGCCAGGGCCAGCGCTCCCCCGCTGCCGCCCTCGCCGGTGATTACGGCGACCACCGGAACCTCCAGTCCGGCAAGCAGTTTCAGCGATTCGGCAATGGCCACCGCCTGCCCCTCGCGTTCGGCGCTGATGCCCGGATACGCGCCCGCGGTATCGATCAGGGTGATGACGGGCAGTCCCAGCCTCTCCGCCAGCCGCAGCACCCGCATGGCCTTGCGGTATCCCGAGGGCGTCGGCATACCGAAATTGCGCCGGCTCAGTTCGGCGGCGGTATGCCCCTTCTGCGTACCGATCACCGCGACCGCGACACCGTCGAGGCGGGCCAGACCCGCGACCATGGCCGGGCAGTCCGCACTGAGGCGGTCGCCGTGCAGTTCGAGGAATTCCTCGAAGGCCCCCGCCAGATGATCCAGGGTGGTGGGGCGGCCCAGTCGCCGTGCGGCCCGCACCCGCTCCCACGGATCACCGCCGGACAGCGCCGCCGGATCGGTAATGACCGCGGCGTCGTCGTTCGAATGCGGACGGGCCGAGCGGGTTGTCATGCCCACCAGCCGAATCAGCCGATCCCGCAGCGCCGAGCGATGGCAGATCATATCGACAATGCCGTGCTCGAGCAGGAATTCGGCGGTCTGGAAGCCGGGCGGCAGGGTCTGCCCGATGGTCTGCTGGATTACCCGTGGCCCCGCGAAACCCAGTCGCGCACCGGGTTCGGCCACGATCACATCGGTGGAGGTGGCGAAGGACGCCGCCACGCCACCGTAGGTCGGATCGGTGATCACCGACACCGTGAGCACGCCCGCGTCGTCGAGCCTGCGCAGGGCGCGGCTGGTCTTGGCCATCTGCATGAGGGCGACAATGCCCTCCTGCATGCGCGCCCCGCCCGAGGCGGTGACCAGCAGCAACGGACGACGTTCGGTCAGCGCCACCTCGGCGGCGGTGGTGATGGCCTCGCCCACCGCGCCGCCCAGACTGCCGCCGAGGAAGCGGAAATCCATGGCGGCCAGCACCACCGGCGTACCGCCCATGGTGCCGCGCACACAAAGCACCGCATCGGACATACCGGTCCGGTACCGGGCATCGGCAAGGCGCTCGGGATAGGGCCGTGAATCGGTGAAACCCAAAGGGTCGGCAAGGGTTTCGGCGTACTCGATGGTCTGCGCCGAATCCGGATCCAGCAGCAGCTCGATGCGCTGGCGCGCGGTCAGCATGCCGTGGTTATCGCATTCGGGGCAGACCCGGTCGGCACGCTCGAAGCGTTTGACGTAGATCATCGCCGTACAACCCGGGCACACCATCCACGTTGTCGCGGCGGCCGTTCCGGTCTCGAGAATGGTCATTGTTCCTCCGTCGGACGAGGCACATACCGGGCACATTCGGCCGGCAATCGCACACCGGCGCTACGCAATTGCGCGACCCGGGTGAGATAGGCCGCCCCGGTCATCAACTGGTTCGCGATATCGGCCACCGACCGATTGGCGGGCGCGGCGAGGTAGCTGCCCGCGACCCAGCTGTTGAAGCCGCCCATGGCCGGCCCGCACCAGATCTGATAGTCGGCCGGGCGATCGGCCTCACCGCGGATACTCCAGCCCGAGGACAGGCCCAGATACCACCGGAATACCAGCGCCATGCGAGCCTTGGGATCACCCTCGGCGCTGACCAGCTGCGCCGGATCGCGTTCGGTGAAGTAGGAGACACACTCCTGCCAAATCTCCGCGAGCGGACGCCGGAAGAGCTTGTCCTCCAGATCCTTTCGGATCTCGACGGGCAGGGCGTCCATACCGTCGTACGCCCGGTAGAGGTCGTACAGCCGCTGCGCCCGGGACGCGAACATGGTGCCCCTACGCAGGACCTGCACCTGCACACCGAGTTCGAACATATCCGAGGAAGGCGCCATGGTGCAGTCCGCGAATTGCGCTGTGGCGAGCAGGTTCTTGGTCGCCTGGGACTGATTCGCCTCCACCGCCGACTGATTCACCGAGCCGGTCACGATATAGGCCGCACCCAGTGCGAAGGCCGCAGCCGCAGCATCGGGAGTGCCGATTCCACCCGCCGCACCGATCCGGACCGCCGCCGCACCGGGAACAGTGTGCGCGATCCGATCACGCGCGGCCACCAGCTCAGGCAGCAGCACCACCAGCGGTCGCCGATCAGTGTGACCACCCGAATCCGCCTCGGCTGTAATGTCATCCGCCATCGGCACCCGCTCGGCGAGCCGAGCCTGTTCGGCGGTGATCCGCCCGCTCTCGACCAACTGCCGCAGCAGCCGCTCCGGCGCGGGCCGCAGGAACAGTTCGGCCACCTCGACCCGGGATACCTTGGCGATCAACCGATTACCACAGACGACCGCACCCTGCCGATCCACGCTCAGCCCGGCGGCACGGTACCGCACCACCTCCGGCGTGAGGTCCATGAAGGCCGAGGCCTCCACACAGCGCACCTCATGCCGCAGGCAGGCATCCACAATCGCCCGCTCCAGCGCGAGCTCGGAGGGACTGTGGATCAGATTGCAGGCGAACGGTTTTCCCCGCAGCTTCGCCGACAGCTCGGCGAGAGCGGCGTCGACCGCGGCCGGTGGAACCCCGGCCGCGCCGTAACTCGCCAGGTATCCGGCCTCGGCCATCGCCACGACCAGTGCGGGCGAGGCGATCCCATTGGCCATCGCGCCCGCCGCATACGCCGCACGCACACCGTGCGCGACCCGGAATCCCTTGTCTCCCAGCCGATCCTGCGGCAATGGCGGCACCGCCGCCAGTACCTGCCCGCGCGCGCCGGCGGCCCAGTCGTCCGTGGTGGCCGCGACCCGGCCCTCCTCGTCCCGCAGAATCCAGCACGGCCGGTCCAGGTCGAGCAGCAGGCCGGTGATATCGGCGGCCGTCCGCGCGAGCCCCGGGGTTCCGAGGGTGGTCATGAGCGCGCCTTCCGATCGGCGAGTTCGACTGCCAGATCCACGAGTTCGTAGATGCGCAGTCCCGGCTTCCACAGCGATCCGTCCACGACGACGGTCGCTCCGTGCGGTCCGCGCCGCACCGATTTGATATGCGCCTCGAGCTCCACACTGCCGTCAGTGGGGAGGAACTGACCGCGATAACGCCAGCTGAACGCGGTATCGGCGGGGATGCGGAAGACGGGATCGGCCATGCCCTCGGCGAATCCGGCATCGAGCATCCACTCCTGGACGGCGTGAATGACCGACTCCACCCCGAGCGAACCCGGGATCACCGGATCGAGGTGGAAGTGCCGGGTGAAGAACCAGTCCGCCGGATCGATGGCGCGCAGCGACCGCAGGTAGCCCGCACCGTACTCACCGCCCTGATCGACCACCTCGACGCAGTCGATCAGCGCGAGTTTCCCGCGTGAGCAGGCGGGCGCGGCGGCATCGGCCCGCCGGGCCGCCACATCGATGACCCGGGTCCTGGCCTCGGGATGCCCTGCCAGCCAGGTCGGCACGAAACGTCCTGCGTCCAAACCGGTTTGATTACCCAGCGCCTCATCACTGAAGTAGCCGAACATGGTCTCGCCCCGGTAGAACGGTTCGCCGTCCACACTCAGCGTGTAATCGAAGGTCTGCAGTGACGATCCCGGCAGGATCGTGGTGGACAGCAGCCGCGAATCCTGTTCGATGGTAGCGTCCCGCAGGTCGACCTGCCGCAGTACGGTCGCGGTACCGCCGAGATTACGCAGGCTGAGCGTCACGCCCGGCTGGGTGCGGGTCGGCCCGGCGTAATAGCCCATCAGCAGCGCCGCCTGCAGCGAGGTCTCCATGTAGACGAAGTGCGGCATGGAGTCGTTCGCCGTATCGGCGTAATACCAGGAATCCGCCGGAGAGTCGTATTCGGTGGTGTACGAAGCACTTTCGAGATTGCCGCGCGCACCGTCGAACTCACACACCCGGTCGACGAGCAGCAGCCCGCCGGTCGGAAGCCGGGTGGCTCGCACGCCGGTGTACTCGGCGAATTCCGGGCCCATGGCAATGGCTTGATCGCCGCGCGCCAGGTGCGCCATATGGAATTCGTTGAGCAGCAGATCACCCGCCGCTCCGCCGGGACCGACCTCCACCCCGGCGGGTTCCGCGACGGTAACCCGTACCGCGACCGGAGCCGTGCCGGGGCCGAAGCTCACGGTGCCCTCGATATGCGGGCGCGGCACCAGATCGAGCCGATCCACCACGAGATCGACAGTGCCGCTGGAGTTCCCGAACGAGGTCTCCCCGACGCTGCCGGTGATCGTGCTCCCGGACAGGCATAACGGCATGCCGGTGAACAGGGCGAACACCTCGGCCACCTGGAGCGCCGCCGACCGTGAATCACCCTCGAATCGTGCTGTGACACGGCCATTTCCAGTACCGCCGTACAGTTCGATCCCGGTGACCTCGGTCAGCGCCAGCGCGCTCGTACCCGCCAGGCGCGCGGCCCGGATGATGCCCGGCCGCTGATGGCCGGGCCCGAACACCGCGCCGATCTCACCGCCCGCCAATAGCTCCAACGCCGCCCGGTCCAGTTGAACGCGCCCGGACCTGGCCAGCGGTTTGAACGCGCCCTCGGCGGCATTACCCGCCGTGCGAACCGAAACCGGAACCGGCACAGGACGAATGGCCCGCCGCCAGATCCCCCGCTGCAAGGCGAGCTGCGCGGACAGCGCGGACCGATGCGCCGCCACCACTCCCGCGCGAATCTCCGCGATCGGATCGACCCGATGGGCAACAGGTGCCGGGGCAGCCGGGGCCACCGGCGCAGCGGGCTTCACCGCCGCCGGTGCGGGTGCAGTCAGGGCATTGAAGGGAATACCGTCGAACTCCAGCACTGTCATGCTGTCCACCGCCTCACCGAGGTTCGGAACTTCTCCGTCAGATCGGGTGTCGTCAATACGGTGACATCCGAGAATCGTTGCAGGACTGTGCCATCGAGCGTCAGGGCCGTCGCGTCGAGCACGGCCTCCATGCGGGTGGCGCGGGGATTGTCCACGACCACCAGGAAGGGTTCGCCCGCCGGCAGCGGCGCGTGGTACTCGATCCGCCCGACCCCGAGGGGCAGGCAGGCCGCACCGAGCAGGCGATGTCCCAGTACGGGCGGGGCCTGCAGGATCAGGTCGGCGAGCACCGGATCGTGCAGCCGGCTCGCGTAGGCGCCGGGAGCCACCGATGCCGAGGGCAGCGCACACTCCAGCACGAGAGCGTCGTCGTTCAGCGCGCGCACCGAGCGCAACCCCTGTAGTGCGGGACCGTGGAACTGGATGCCGTCCCGGTAGATGTACTCCGCGCTCACTCCCGGCCCAGCCGGAACCTGCTGCCGGGCGGCGGCTTCCGGTGCATCGGCCAGCAGCAGCGTGGCACGGAACCGCGCCGCCGAATCACCGAATACGGTGGCCCGCACCGCCATCCGGCCGTCCACCGGCTCGGCCGGGGTCAGCTCGATCTCCAGGGTGTGCACAGGATGGTCGAAGACCACCCCGCGCAGCACCTGGAAGTCCCGCGCACCCACCACGATTCGCCCGGGCCGGGTGCGCTCGGCCAGGTGCACCATCGCACCCAGTCCGAAGGTGGCGGGCAGCACGATGTGCTCCCCCACCCGGTGCGCGGCGATCACCGGCTCCTCGATGAGCCCGCCGATCTCACGCCGCACCCGCGCCGCCGCGGGCTCCACCTCACCTTCCGACAACGCGGTCGCAGCACCGATCAGCAGCACCGGTTCCCGACGGCGTGATTCGCTGAACTGCGCGGTGAACGCGGCCGCACCGGCCGCCGGTGCGAGCAGCGGAATGCCCCGCATCCGGAAGTGCTCACGCAGTGCGGGAGTCACCATCCCGCCGTCCCACGCGCCCCAATCCAGCGCTGTCACATAGCGATCGGGATGCCGCTGTCCCCAGCTCACCGCGAACCGCCCCAGCGCCTCATTGGCCGCCGCGTAGTCCGCCTGCCCGGCATTGCCGAACAATCCGGCCACCGAGGTGAACAGCACCAGATGGCGCGGTTCCCCGGCCGCGGCCAGCACCGCGCCCAGCCCCGCGAGCTTGGGGCGCAGTACCCGTTCGATGGACTCGGCGGTCTTGTCCGGGATGAGCGAATCCGCCAGCACACCCGCACCGTGCACGACACCGGTAATGGCTCCGTGCCAGGGTGTCAGCGCCGCGGTGAGCGCTGCCGTATCGGTGGCATCCACCGCCTGATACGTCGCCCGTTCCCCGAGTTCGGCAAGGGTGGAACGGATTTCGCGCACCGCCCGCACCTGGGCGCAGGCCCGGTCGATATCACGTGGGGTGACACCGGTCCCCGCCAAAGCGCGCACCGCCGCGGTCTTCAACTCCGCGTCGGCGAGATCGAGCGCCCACTCGGGTTCCGGATCCAGAGCGGTCCGGCCCAGCAGCAGGAAGCGACACTCGGCCACCAGCGCCAACTCCAGCACGCAGGTCGCGGTGACGCCGCGCGCACCGCCGGTTACCAGCAGTACATCGGCGTCGGTCAGCAGCGCAGGTCCGAAATCGGTACCGGCGCTGACGTTTTCCGTTATCCGTGCCGGACCGTGCGATCCCGGGACCGGAGTACGGCGCGCACCGTCGGCGTCGATGCCGACCTCCGGGGTATCCGAGGCCGCATCACACAACTCCTCGAGCACATGCTCGGCGAGTCGATGCGGCAGGATCGCCGGATCGATGTCCAGGGCCCGGCAGAACAGCGAAGGCTGTTCCGCCGCAAGGCTCTTGACCACACCACCGAGACCACCCAGCAGCGCAGCCACCGGCTCCGCGTCACCCCGGAATCCGAGGTGACCATCGAGCCGGGTGACGGTCACGAACCCCGCCCGCCCGGTCGCACCGCGCAATGCCGGCAGCGCCTGCCCGGCCACCAGAATGGCATCGGACAGAATCCGCTGCGCCTGTTCCCATTCGGCGGCCACACCGGCGACCACCACGCAGGCGTCCACCGTCCCGGCCGCCGCTCCCCGCGCCCGCCGCACCGTCCAGCCGTGTGCCCGGAACTGCTCTTCGATTGCCTCGCAATCGGTTTCGGCAGTGTCATCCAGGCACACCAGCAGTGCGGTGCCCGCGGAACGGTAGGGATCCACCGCAATATCCACCGGGGGCAGCTCGACGAGTTCGACTACATGCCGCGGGGTCTGCGCCGCGGCCTCAGCTTTTGGGTGAACATCACCCCCGGCCAGCTCGCCCACGATCTGATCGAGCGTGCGTAAAGTACCGAGTTGCTCGGGTCCCAGCACCGGTAGCTCCGGAAAACGTTCCTGCAGAGCACCGATCACCTGAACCCGCTTGATCGAATCCACACCCAGATCCGCTTCGAGATCCATGGTGGGATCGACCATCTCGACCGGATAACCGGTCTTGTCGGCAACTACCTCGCGCAGCGCCCGACGCAGCACATCACCGGAGGGCGCGCCCCCGGCAGCGGGAACAGCCACAACCGGAACCGATACGGTCGGCGCGACGTCAGCCCCGGCCAGCTCGCTCACGATCTGATCCAGCGTGCGCAGCGTGCCCAGTTGCTCCGGGCCCAGCACCGGAAGCTCCGGAAAACGTTCCTGCAGAGCACCGATCACCTGAACCCGCTTGATCGAATCCACACCCAGATCCGCTTCCAGGTCCATGGTCGGATCGACCATCTCCACCGGATACCCGGTCTTGTCCGCGACCACCTCACGCAGCGCCTGACGCAGCACATCACCGGTCAGCGCGTCGGCGGCGGCGACGGGCGCGACCGCGGCAACCGCAACCGGCTCCGGAGCGGCGACGGGCACAGCGATCGCCGCGGGCGGTGCGACCGGCGCGGGCGGTGCGACAACGGTATTCGCGGCGGGCGCGATGCTCGCCGAGGCACCGTTACCGAGGTGCGCGGGCCGCGCGGCGGGCACGGTCGCCACCGGCTCGACATACGCCGGTGCCGGGCGCGGCCGACTCACCGCCGTCCCACTCTCCAGCTCGGCCAGCTGCGCCACCACATCTCCCGCGCGGGAATGGCTTTCGCTGATCGCCACACCGTGATCCTTCACGGCTTCGATGGCGCGCACGGTCAGCTCGTCGAGCCCGCCGTCGCGCAGCGCACCCGCCAGATCACGCGCCAGCTCCAGCTGACCGTCCAGGTAATGCCGATGGGTGCCCAGATGCTGCACCAGCGCGCTGTCCAGCGCACCCGGCGCCAGCAGTCGGTACTGCGGTTCGGCTGACACGTTATTCTCCGAGTTCTCCGAATGTCCGTTGGACAGAACAGGTATGGGCGTGGGTACCGGCACCGGGATCGATGCGATGGCGACCGCCGGCGCGTCGGTGACGACCTGGTAACCGTCCGACAGCGCGGCCGCATAAGCCTCGCGACGGCTGGCCGGCACATACTCCGGCGCCGAAATGGTCACCGCCATAGCGGGTTTGCGTTCCCGGCCCGCCGGTTCCGGTGCGGCATAACGGTTCAACCCGTGCAGCTCGAAGCCGAGCACCGCCAGTCGCACCGCCGCCCGCTTGAGCGTCAGATCCCCATTGCCGATGGGTCCGGGATCGGTGGCGATGGCGATCACGTCATTGCCGAAGGTGCGCCGCACCAGCGAGGTCAGCACCTGCTTCGGCCCGAACTCCACGAAGACCGTGCAACCGTCGGCCCGCATGGCGGTGAGCGCACCCCGGAAATCGACCGGATTGCTCAGCTGCGCGGTGAGCGTGGCGCGATTGCTCTCGACATCCTCGCCATAGGACGCACCCGCGGTATCGGCGTACACCCGCGCATCGGGAGCCCCGATCCGCACCGCCGCCACCGCCGCGCCGAACGCCTCCACCGCATGACCCACGTAGGGCGTGTGGAAAGCACCGGACACCGGCAGATACCGTGTGACCCAGCCCTTTTCGGCACACACATCGGTCACCGCGGCGATACCGTCCGCGCCGCCGCCCACGACCACCTGATCAGGCGCGTTGTCATTGCAGACCCACACGTCCTCGATACCGGCGATGGCCGCCTCGATATCGGCCCGCCCGGCGCCCACCGCGACCATGGTCCCGGCATCGACACCCTCGTGCACGGTCATGGCCGCGCCGCGCGCCCGCGCCAGCCCGAAGAAATCATCGCCGGTGACGGCCCCGGACGCCCACAGCGCGGTGAGCTCGCCGAAGCTGTGCCCGAGATAGCCCTCGGCGCGGAAACCGAAGTCCCGCAATACCTCGAACTGACCGGCCGACAGCGCACCGATCGCCGGTTGCGCGAATTCGGTACGGCGCAAAGCGATTTCCTGCTCCGCACGGGCCTCGTCGACGAAGGCCGGGGGTGGGAAGACCACTCCGCCCAGCCGCCGTGACGCATCGGCGAAGGCCGCGTTGGCGGCGTCGAAGGCCGCACCCACCGGCGGATTGTTCAGCGCCGCATCGAGTCCCATATCGACGTACTGGCTGCCCTGACCCGCGAACAGCGCACCCACCTTGCGGTCGGGCAAGGCGGCGGCGCGGAAGTACACGCCCTCGGGGTGATCCCAGTGCGCCGCACCGGGATTGCGCAGCAGCTCATCCACCGCCAGTCCGCGCAGATCCGCGGCGGTGTCGTCATCGAGCGAGACGAAGCCGATGCGCGCGTAATCGTCGGGGATACCGCCGCCATCGCCGCCATCGGTATCCCGGACCGCCGCCACCAGACCCGATACATCCGGTGCGTGCCAGATATGCGCGCGCGGCGTGCGATGCAGCACGCGCAGCCCGTCGCGAGTGGCGTCCGCCTCCTCCAGCACCAGGTGGAAGTTGGTGCCGCCGAAGCCCATTGCCGAGGCCGCCGCCCGGCGCACCGGCCGCTTCGGATCCCGGATCCACGGCCGGGTGCGGGTATTCACATAGAACGGCGTGGTATCGGCGTCGATTTCGGCATTGGGTGCGTCCACATTGATGGTCCCCGGCAGCACCTTCTGATGCAGTGCCAGCGCCAGCTTCATCACACTCGCGGTGCCCGCCGCACCCTTGGTGTGCCCGATCTGCGATTTCACACTGCCCAGCGCGGCGAACCCGGTCTCCGGAGTCGCTTCGGCCAGAATGCCTTTCAGCGCGGTCAGCTCGGTCTTGTCGCCGACCGCGGTGCCGGTGGCGTGCGCCTCGATGAGCTCGATATCGGCGGGTGAGCACTCGGCATCGGCGTACGCGCGGTTGAGCGCGATGCGCTGCCCCTCGGCGCGCGGCGCGTAGATGCTCTTGGAGCGCCCGTCACTGGAGGAGCCCAGCCCGCGAATCACCGCGTAGATCCGATTGCCGTCGCGCCGTGCGTCTTCGAGCCGGCGCAGCGCCAGCATCGTAATGCCCTCGCCCAGCATGGTGCCGTCCGCGCCGTCGGCGAACGGGCTGATCCGATCGGTCGGCGAGAGCGCGCCGACCTTGCTGAAGCACATGTAGATGAAGATGGTGTTCTCGGTGTCCACGCCACCGGTGATCATCATGTCGGCGCGGCGGTCCTGCAGTTCGGCGATGGCCGTGCGAATCGCCGCCAGCGAGGCCGCGCAGGCGGCATCGACGGTGCAGTTCATGCCGCCGAGGCCGAGCCGGTTGGCCACCCGTCCCGCAACGACATTCGCGAGCAGGCCTGGGAAGGAGTTCTCCTCCCACGGTGCGAATGCCGCGACGAATCGATCGGCAATGGCATCGGCGTCGCCCTCGGAGAGTCCGACCGAACGCGCCGCCTCTTTCAGCACGGGAGTCGAGAGCCGGGCCGCCAGCGGATGCATGAGCGGTACCGGTCCGGTGGTGCCCAGCACCACGCCGGTGCGCTCCGGGTCGTACCACTGCGAGTCATTGGCGCCCGCGTCCACCAGCAGATCGCGTGCCACACCGAGACTCAGTGTCTGCATCGTGCTGGTGACCTCGAGCTGATTGGGCGGCAGCCCGAACTCGAGCGGATCGAAATCCACATCGGGCAGGAAAGCCCCACGGCGCGAATAGGTCTTGTCCGGGACCGATCGGTCGGCGTCGTAGTAGTCGTCCAGTTTCCAGCGCGAGGACGGCACCTCCTCGGTACAGTCCACGCCGTCGATGATGTTCTGCCAGTACTCTCGATGATTGCGTGCCTTGGGCAGTAAGCCCGACATCCCGACGATGGCGATCGGGTCGCGTGCCAGGCGTCTGTCGTCCGTCACGAAATTTCCTCTCGAACCCAAATCCATTGCGCGCTCAGGCGGCAACGGTGGTAGCGGTGGTCGACGAAATGAGTTCGGCCGCAGCGGCGGCGAACAGGCGATGGCCCAGCGGGCTCGGATGCAGACCGTCCTCGGTCCACATCTCCGGGCGTTCCCATTCGGGACGAGCCGCCAGATCCAGTAGCAGGGCGCCGTGCTCGGCGGTAATGCGGGCCAGCACGGTATTGGCGAAGTCGAAGCGCTCACGCAGCAGGCCACGGAACTTCTCCGGAACCGGCAGCCGCGCCGGGATATCCGGGTAGTCGGCGGTGAAAACCGTTGCGCCACCAGCACATAGCGTGCCGAACAGCGCATCGAGGTTGTGCTCGAAGGCACTGGGATCGAACGCGCTGACGAGATCATTGACCCCAACAACGACGCCGTAAACCTCCGAGCGGGAGGCCATCGGCAACTGCCCACGCACCACATCACCGGTAGTCGCCCCGTGCGTCCCGAAATTCCGGATAGCCGCGGGCCGCAGCCCCAACTGCCCGCCCAGCCGCGGCACCCACCCGCGATACCCGCCGGACGCGGCCGGATCGCCGCGCCCCTCCACGAAGCTGTCACCCAGCGCCGTCAAACCCGGCCCGGTCACTGCGGGGCCCCGACATTCTTGCTCACATGCCGTGCGGCTTCGGGGAATCCGACCAGCTCGTACAGCTCGGCCAGTTCCTGCTCACCGAAGAACTTCTCCGGCTGGTACAGCCCGGCGATCAGGCCGAAGAACTTCTTGGAGTAGTCCGGGCTCATGCTCGCCGCACGGAACACCGAGTCGTAGTACGGGGTCAGGCTCAGCTCGGAGATGGCCTGGGTCAGTTCATAGGTGCTGGCACTCTGCGCGTCCCGCTCCCGCTGATACTCGGGCAGCGTCTCCTTGAAAGGCCGTACGCCCGAAAGACTCTCGTCGACCAGGTCGGCGAGCAGCTGGGAGTACTTGAACGAGTCGGTGATACCCCAGCCGGTGAACGGATCCTTGTGGTAGCCGGCATCGCCCACCAGCGCCCAGCCCGGTCCGAAGGACTGGCGGCGGTAGTTGTCCGGGTACAGCATGGGCCGGAACGGCTCTACGCGGCGGCCCGTATCCCGCAGGCGCGCACCGATTTCCGGGTCGATCTGATCGACGATCTCCTGAACGCCGGCATCGGGATCGGCGCGGAAATCCCGGAAGCGATCCCGCTTGCGCATGACCGCGACCAGGTACAGGCCGTCATTGGTCGGCCAGGCCGCGAACTGCTGCTCACCGAAACCGGTGCGGTGGTTCATCCCCCAGTCCACACCCTCGTAGTACGAGTAGTAGATGAAGCACGCGGCGGGCGAACCCTCGTACACCTGCGCCCCGACCGTCTTGGCGACGGTCGAATTGGCGCCGTCCGCGCCGATCACCAACTGCGCCCGGAACTCCTGCTCGGGCCCCTCACCGACGCGACCGCGAATACCGGCCACCCGATCGCCGTCGTTCAGCAGACCGGTGACGGTGAAGCCCTCGATCATCTCGGCCCCGCCCTTACCGGCGGCATCGACCAGGATCTTGTCCAGCACGGTGCGCCGCGGGCAGTACACGGCGTCGATCCCGTCCGATGACGGATCGGCCATACCCTTGATGACGATATCTGTGTAGGTGAAGTTGAGATGCCGCACCGGCGGGCAGCCGGAGGCGATCACCTCGTCCAGCAGACCCCAGGTCTCGAGCAGGCTCAGTCCGGCCTGGTGGATGTAGTGCGTGGACGCGGTGTCACTGGGGAAGGTGGCACGGTCCACGGCGAGCACTCGATACCCCTTGCGGGCCAACAGCATGGCCAGCGGCGCACCGGCCACGCGAGTACCGACAACGATGACGTCGTACATGAGGTGATCACTTTCGGTCGTCGAATTCTGCTTCGAGTGTGTCGCCCGCCGTGTGCGAAAACCGCGGTGAGCCACCGCAATTCATCGGCCGATCGGACCCGGCTATCGCCGCACGGCGGGAGTCCATTTTTCGCGGATGTTCAGCCGCGCGACATGTAGAGCTGATCGATATCCGCGGAATACGCCGTCGCAATCGCGGCCCGCTTCAATTTGAGTGAGGAAGTCAACAATCCATTGGCTACGGTGAAATCACCGGTCACAATGCGAAACTCGCGAATGGATTCCGCGCGCGAAACCAGGGAATTGGCCTCGTCCACGGCCGCCTGGATCGCGGTCGCCGGATCCTGATCGGGATGCTCGGCGCGCCACCGCGTCGCCTGCTGCTCGTCCAGGGTCACCAGCGCGGTGACGAACGGCCGGGCCTCGCCCACCACCATGCAATTGCTGACCAGCCGATGCAGCCGCACCCGGTCCTCCAGCGGCGTCGGTGCGACGTTCTTGCCGCCCGAGGTCACCAGAATTTCCTTCTTACGACCGGTGATTCGCAGGTAGCCGTCCTCGAGTTCACCGATGTCACCGGTGTGCAGCCAGCCCTGCGCATCGACCGGCCGCTGGTCCGCCGCCGCACCCCAGTACCCCGGCGAGACATGCGGCCCGCGCACCAGCACCTCGCCATCGGGAGCGATACCCACCGCGGTACCGGGGATCGGTTTGCCCACGGTGCCAACCCGATTGGTCTCCGGGGCGCTCACCGTCACCGCCGTCGCGGCCTCGGTCAACCCGTAGCAATTGAGGATCTGTACGCCGAACGCCGCATAGAACCCGGCGGTCGATTCATCCAGGGACGCACCACCGGAGATGACATACCGCAGCCTGCCGCCCAGCGCCGCCGCCACGGCATGCTCGGAGCCGGCCGACTCCCCCGCCGTGAGCATGCGCAGCCCGGTGGCCACGGCCACCCGCTCGGCCTCCTCGTCCAGCATGGAACGACAGAACTTGCGAATCTTCTCCAGCGCGTAGGGAATCAGCGCCAGGAAGGTAGGCCGCAGCTCCACCAGCGCGGGCACCAACTCCGGAATGCCGGGCAGCAGATGGGTGCGCGCGCCCCCGGCGAGATTGGCGAAGAGCATGGTCTGGCCGAACACATGCGAGAGCGGCAGCGCCAGCGCGGTCACACCGGCGAACATCGCACCGGTCTGCCGGACCGTATTCGCCGACGAGACATACATATTGCGATGGGTGATCATGCAGCCCTTGGCGAGCCCGGTGGTCCCGCTGGTGTAGACGATCATGGCGAGATCGTCCGCGCGGACCCGGGCGATGCGCTCGTCCAGCGCCGGCGATACGGCCCCGTCGGCCCACGCCGCGATCTCATCGAAGCCCCACACCGTATCCGCGCCCGCGGTTTTCAAGCGGGCGGCGTCCTCGGCGGTCTCGGCGCCGAACCAGGCGCTGCCGCTGTCCCGCAGAATGTGCTCGATCTGCGATGGCGAGGAGGTCGGATACACCGGCACCACAACCGCGCCGACGGCCAGTGCGGCGCAATCCAACAGCGCCCAGGCCAGCCCGGTGCGGCCGAGTACGGCCACCCGGTCACCGTGCGCGACACCGTGATCCAGCAGTGCCGAAGCCAGCGCGCGCACCCGCGTGTCGAGCTCGGCACAGGTCAGTGGTGCGGCCAGCGCATCACACAGCGATTCCCGCTGCGGATGGTCACGGGCCGCAGCAGAAATGATCGAGTACAAACTCGCGGACTCCGGTGGATCGAACCCGTCCCCGGTCGCAGAAACTGTGTTCACGCTTCGAATTCTGGGCGGCGGCAACGATTCTCGTCTCCGCCGACGTCGCCATTCCTACCGCGCGAAAGTCATTTCCTATCGAATGGCCACAGCCGTTTCCGAATGGGCATCATCGAGCTGTATCGCCTCCTCCGATTCGACACAATCCAGAAAGGCCGACACCGCCGGATTCGTTTCCGCGGATCGCCACACCGCATACAAATCCAGGGTCGGCACCGGATCCATTAATTTCACCGCGACCGACTTGCTGGCGGGTGTGCCCATACCCATCGAGATGGCCCGCGGCAGCGATGCGAACCCGACCAGCGGGCGCACCGACACCATATGCGCGGTCGCGCCCGGATCATCGGCGTACTGCGCCACCGACAGCGAGATCCGCGACTCCGCGGCCGCGCGGAAGATGGCGTCGTACATCGACGGACACTGCTCCCGGGCGAAGAGCACACACTCCTGATCCTGCAGTTCGGCGAACGAGACGCCCGGCCGATCCGCCCAGCGGTGCCGCCGCCCCACCACCGCGACCAGCGGCACCCGGTGCAGCAGTCGCCGATACCGGAAGTCCGCGGTACTGGGATGGCCATAGACCAGGGCTATGTCCAACGATCCGTCCGAGAGCGCGGTCAACTGCGGACCCGTCCGTTTCTCCCAGAGCGACACCACTATGTCCGGGTGGCGATCGGTCATGCGCACCAGCGCGTCCGGTAGCACATGCCTGCTCGCGGGCAGGTTGTAGCCGATATTGAGGGTGCCCGCCCGGCCCTCGGCCGTGGCCCGCGCCGAACGCGCGGCACGATCGAGCTGGGCGACAATCTGCCGAGCCTGCAGCTCGAACTCCCGTCCGGCCGGAGTGAGTCGCACCTCGTGCGAGTTCCTCGCGACCAGTTGCACACCGAGCGACTTCTCCAGTTTCTGCAGCTGCGCGCTCAAACTGGGCTGGGTGAGGTGAAGGCGCAGCGCTGCGCGGCCGAAGTGCAACTCCTCGGCGATGGCGATGAACGAAAGTAGATGTCGGAACTCCATGACGCCGGCTCCTTCCGAGTACTCGTCACGGTAGCTTCGCCAGGTAACCAGCGATGAATCCCGGCCGCACAGGGGCCACCAACTCGGTTGCCTGCCAGTGAATCTCCAGCGCTGCCCGAGCTGGTGTGATATGTGTCTCGCGGGAACAAAGGCGCGATGCGGGCCGTTGTGCTATCAGGGTCCCACAAAAATGACCCGACAACAGCATGCCCGTTGTGCCACCATGGGTTTCGACGATGATCAACCGGCCACCAGGGCCGTAACCAGCAGGAAGGAGGAGGCGGCAGTGAATCCGATGTTCTGCGAACAACATTCGAGCGACCGCCTCCGGGTGCTCGCGTAAGCACCACCTCTTTCCCTTCCTGTTCTGCATCCCTTACGAAACATGGTGACCCCCATGCTGTTCCGTCATTCCGAAGACCCGGAGATAACCACCGACAACTGGATACACGCCGGTGTGCTGCTGCTCAACGCCTCCTTCGAGGCGCTGACCGAGATCCGCGCCGACCGCGCTGTGGTGCTGCTGCTCAGCGGTGCCGCCGAAACGGTGCAGGATCGGCGGCCGCACTTCCCGATCCGCTCGAAGCATATGGAGCTGGTGCTGCCGGAGACCATCCGGTTGAACCGCTACATCTACCTCGAGCACCGGATCCTGGTTCATGACGACGACAGCCGGGCCACCCTGCCCGCCATCCTGCGACGCGACAACTACCGGTGCGGTTACTGCGCCGGCTGGGCCCGCACGGTGGACCACATCCGCCCGCGCTCGAAGGGCGGCCCGAACACCTGGGCCAACCTGATCGCCGCGTGCGGGACGTGCAATACCTCCAAGGCTGACCGGACTCCCGAAGAGGCCGGGATGCCGCTGTTGTGGGAGCCGAAGGCCCCCAACGAAATGCAGAAGAGACAGCGTCGGATCTGGAAGGACCTCGCCGCTTCGTAGTCAAGCGTAATCGGAAACGAAAGGAGCACATCCGATGACGAATACCGCAGTTCAGGAGCAGACGCTGGCGGATCTGCTCCCCATCTCCGACTCCGCCAACTACTGGCAGCACGCGGCCTGTAAGGGCGACCCGAACCATGAAGCCTGGTTCCCGTTCCCCTCGCAGGACTTCGACTACGCGCGCGGCATCTGCGCGGGCTGCCCCATCCGCCGCGAGTGCGGTGAGTTCGCCACCCGCACCGGCCAGTCCGGGGTGTGGGGCGGCCACGAGTACGACCGCGGCACCCGGATCCGCGACTGAGCCGATCCCGCGGCGGTCACCCATGCCCTGGTGGGCGGGGGTGACCGCCGTTCTACATAGACTGGGCCGGTGGGTACTCATCGCGCCGCGGGCGGGTCACGAGGTGTCAGCAGGGGGCCGGTTTTGGCAGTGGTTGCGGTGATCGTGCTAGCCCTGGCCGTCGTCGGCTGGGCCTGGCTACAGGAACGTGCCAAGGATCGCGACAGTGCGGCCGCGGCCTCATGCGTCGGCGGCACAGTCACATTGAATGTGACCGTCGATCCGGACATCCTCGTCCCCGTCAAAGCCGCCGCCGAGCGCTACAACACCACCAAGCCGCACGTGCGCGACCACTGCGCGCAGGTGGCGGTGAATCCGCAACCGTCCGCGGCCATGATCACGGCCTTCACCTCGACCAATCCGTGGGATCCGGCGCTCGGCCCGCAACCGGGACTGTGGATTCCGGACTCCTCGCGCTCGGTGGAGCTCATGCGTGTACCCGGTCTGATCGGCGGTACGCCCGCACCGATCGCGGTGAGCCCGATCGCGCTCGCCGTACCGGATCAACTGCGCCAGGCAATGGAGACCGCGCAGGTGCATTGGGCGGATCTGGCCAAGCTGCAACAGGGTTCGCTGAGCGATATCGGGCTCACACAATGGGGTGGGTTGAAACTGGCCATGCCGAGCGGTGATTCCGCGCTCGCGGTGGCCGCAGCGGTCGGCTCCGGGGTCTCCGGCACCGATCCACTCGATGAGAACGCCGTCCATTCCGGGCAGGTGACCTCGGCCATCTCACTGCTCGCCGCGAACGCACCGCCGGTGAAGGACACCGCGGCCGCGCTGGCCGATCTCGCCGCGGCCACCGATCCGGTCGCCGCACCCGTGCACGCGGTCCCCGCCAGTGAGCAGCAGATCCGAGCCCGCAATGGGCTCAGCGCTTTCCGGCCCTCGGAGAACGGTCCGGTGGACGACTTCCCGGCGGCGCAGATCACCGCCGCATGGGTCGATCAGACCGAGAACTCGGTGGCCGGGCTCTTCGCGGATTTCCTGCGCGCACCCGAACAGTCGAAGCTGTTCACCGACAATGGTTTCGGGGCCGCGCCGCCCAATACCGCCGCCGTACCGGTCAAAACCGTATTGACCCAGGTACAGCAGGTGCTGGCGCATCCGGTGCTCGGCGTGAGTTCGACTGTGCTGCTGGATACTTCGTCATCGATGAGCACACCCGACGGTGCGGCCACCCGGCTCGCCAATACCCTCGCCGCGCTGCAATCCACCATGGGTGTCATGCCACCGGAGTTCGGGCTCGGAGTATGGGAGTACTCGAAGAATCTCGACGGCACGACCGCGTACAAGGTCGTGACACCGACCGCGCCGCTCACCGATGCCCAGCGCACCGCGCTCGCCCAGTCGCTCGGAGCGGTCACGGCCGGGACTTCCAAATCCGATCACACCTATCCGACGGTGGCGGCCGCCTACCGCAACGCGGTCAGCAATTACGCCGCGGCGCGCAGCAATACGATCCTGTTGATCACCGACGGACCGGAGGACGACTCCCCCGTCACCGGTGATCAACTGCTCGCCGATATCGCGGCGGCCGGTGATCCGGCGCATCCGGTGCGCGTGGATGTGATCGTGGTCGGCGGTCCGGGCACCCAGACCCTGCAGACGCTGACTCAGCGGACCGGTGGCACCTACACCAAGGTCACGTCCAGCAACGATCTGGCATTCGGCACCGCGGTATCGAAAGCACTGACCACGCCTTGAAATAGTTTTTTCGGCATGTCGCCACAATGTTGCTGTAACCCCGTGCAAGATTCGACCCAGGTTAGAAACTTGCTTCATCCACAGAAGGGGTTCCAATGGCGCACAGTACGGACGCCGAGCATCCGGTGCGGCAGGGTGTAGCGGCCGGCACGTCCATCGCGGCCGCCGTGCTGCTTCTGGTGGTCGGCGTGCTGTCGATTCTGCAGGGCATCTCCGCGGCCGCCTCGGATGATCTGCTGATCGTCGGCACCAATGACTACATCTACAAGTTCAACACCTCGGCCTGGGGCTGGATCCACATTATCGTCGGCGGCATCGTGGTGATCACCGCCATCGGCCTGATGTCGGGTGCGACCTGGGGACGAGTGGCGGCCATCATCATCGCCGCGGTCTCGATCGTGGAGAACTTCCTGTGGCTGCCGTACTACCCGGCGTGGTCGCTGCTGATTATCGCCCTCGACGTGGTGGTCATCTGGGCGGTCACGACCTGGAAGCCGGCCAACGCAAGGTAGCTCGACCGAACGCGCAGCGCCCCCATCGTGAATTCGATGGGGCGCTTTGCTGTCGGTGCCCCGCCCTACATTGGATCCGTGAATCGCACCGATCGGCTCTACGCGATTGTCGAGGAGTTGCGTGCCATCGCGCCTCGACTGCGCACCGCGCGTGAACTCGCCCAGCGCTATGAGGTCAGCCTGCGCACCATCGAGCGCGATATCAGTGCGCTACAGCAGTCCGGGGTGCCGATCTACGCCGATGTCGGACGCCGCGGCGGGTACGCACTCGACAAGCGAATGTCCTTGCCGCCGTTGAACTTCACCGCCGCGGAATCGGTGGCGCTGGCGGTTGCCCTGGAGCGCAGTCTGGATACGCCGTTCGCGCATGCGGGGCGCAGCGCATTGCGCAAGATCCTGGCGGCCATGCCGGAGGCCGATGCGGCCTCCGCCCGGGAACTCGTCGGCCGGGTCGGACTCATCGAGGTCACCGATTCGACTGTCCAGCAAGGGATTCCACCCTTGGTGGAGCAGGCCGTCCAGTCCCGGCGAGTGCTCGAATTCGGCTATCAGGACCGCTTCGGGGCAGTCACCCAACGCCGCGTCGAACCCATGCTGCTACTGCATGGCAAGAACGGCTGGCTCCTGGTGACCTGGTGCCGCCTGCGCGAGGCCAGCCGATGCTTCCGCGTGGACCGCATGGTCGACATCACCCTCACCGACGACCCGATGCCGCCACGCACCCTGCCCGGGTGCGATCTCGACATCCCCGACCACAAACTCCGCATCATGGCCTTCGGATAAATCCGGAAACACCGACAGGGGGTTGTCGCCGGACCGCGAGATCGTGAATCCGCAACCGCAGAACACAACCTCGGAGGACACATGACCGCCCCCACCCCCAACACCGTGGCCTGGTTCCAGATCGGCAGCGACAACCCCGAACAGGTGAAAAGCTTCTACGCCGACCTCTTCGGCTGGTCCTACCTCGCGGATCCGGACTTCGACGGCAACTACGACATGGTCACCTACCCCGGCAACCCACAACCCCGCGGCGGCATAGCGCGCACCCCGGACAGCACCGCCAACCACGCCATCTTCTACGTCCTGGTCACCGACGTAGCCGCCACCATCGCAACCGCCGAAAAACTCGGCGCGAAAATCGAAGCCCCCCTGACCAAGACCCCCAGCGGCCTGATCTTCGCCGAACTACGCGACACCTCAGGCAACCACTTCGGCGTCTTCACCCCGCCCCCGGCCTGATCCGCCGCCAAGCTCGGCCGGGTTATCCGCAGCCCGGCCGACCTGGGCAGCCTCACGGACCAGCCTCCACATCGGCGTATGCACTGCCGCCCTCATCACCGGACTCCTGGGAGGGATCGCACAGCCCCCCCAACAGTGGCCAATACCCAACAATTCGCGGCCCCGGTGGCCCTCCCATCCCCCAGTTTCCTACTCGGACTACTGGCCTGGATGGCCACCGGTTCCTCCGGAAATATGCCGGGCCATTCCGGATCAACCGACCGGCTGCCCTGCAGTCAACAATGCCGGCTACCTACCGTGCGGGCCTGGCAGACTGTTGGTTTGTGCGGCGACCGTGACACCACCGGTGGAGATGGGAGCGTTCCATGAAGGCAGTGCGATTCAGCCGGTTCGGGGGGCCCGAGGTCCTCGAGATCGTGGAACTGCCCGATCCACATCCGGGTCCGGGGCAGGTCCGAATCAAAATGCGTGCGGCAGGAGTCAATCCGAGCGACTGGAAGAAGCGCGCGGGGTTGATAGATGAGGAGCTTCCACAGACCCTGGGTTATGAGGCGGCGGGGGTCGTCGACGAGGTGGGCGCGGGCGTCACACATGTGGACATCGGCGATCGGGTGTTCGGATTCTCCGGCGCGGGTGCGGCACAGGCAGAACTGGTGGTGTTGGACCACTTTGCGACGGTCACACCGTCAATCGACTATGCCGATGCCGCCGCGCTCCCGGCCGCCGTCGAGACTGCCACGCGAGCACTCGATCAGCTCGGCGTCAGGGGCGGCACTTTGCTCGTCAATGGTGCGTCCGGAAGCGTTGGCGCTGCCGCGGTTCAGCTCGCTGTGGCACGTGGGGCGCGGGTGATCGGTGTCGCCAGTCCTGCGAACCACGAGTATCTTCGCTTGCTCGGCGCGGACCCGGTCGCCTATGGCGAAGGGCTCGTCGGGCGGGTTCTCACGGTCGCTCCCGATGGCGTTGATTCCGCGCTCGATGTCGCGGGAAGCGGGGTACTGCCCTCGCTCATTGAACTCGCGGGTGGGGCTGGACAGGTGGTGACTCTCGCCGACTCTGCCGGTGCGCAGGAATTCGGGGTGCGGTTCAGCCGGGGGGATGACGGGCGGGCGATTCATGCGCTGGCGGGGATCGGTGAGTTGATCGAATCCGGGGGGTTTTGGCTTCCGGTGGCGTTGATTTTTCCGCTTGATGAGGTTGCGGAAGCGCATCGGGTTGGCGAGGGCGGTCATCCGCGGGGGAAACTCGTATTGGTTTGCGGGGTACCGGGGTTGGGCACGGGGCCTTCGTAGCGGGCTCGGGTGGGGACCTTCGGTTCCAGCGGGGTTCGGGAGAACCAAGACAAGCGCGGCAGTGCTGGTGGCGTCGCCTGCCGTACCCGGCTTTCGCTCCCCCATTGGGTGCCGCGTTCTCACGTTCCGGCCTGGCTGGAAGGACCTGGTTGCCTTTCAGGACCAAGACAGAGAAAGAACAAAGCCTCAAACAAGAACACGATCAACGACACGACCATGAGCACGAAGGCGACGTACCCCAGATCTGTACAGGCTGCGCTAAAAGGGGGCGTTGTCGCTGTATTCGGGGACCTTGGCCTGACGGCGTGTTGGTTTGCGGCGGCGTTGGGTGGGGGTGCAGTAGACGTGCACCAGTTCGGCGAGTTCGTTCATTACCCGGCCCGGATTGATCAGGGGCTCAACGGGTTCGGGGGTGGGGACGCCGTGTGCGGTGACGGGCGGTACTTGGACTCGGGGGAAGAGGAATTTCATTCCCTCCGGGGAGGTGGTGATGGATTCGCCTGTGGGAGAGCGCCATTCGACCCGGCGGTTCGAGTGGTGGATTATCTGCCAGCCGTTGGCGCCGTTGTCGGCGAGGGTCTTGAGGCGGTGGTGGCGACGGCAGCGGCAGCCGAGGTTGGATTCCGTTGTGCGGCCACCGGATTCCGGGGCGCGGTGGTTGAAGCGATCCTGGTGGTCGAGATCGGTGGACGCGGCGGGGACCATGCAGCCGGGCGCGCGACAGTTCCCATCGAGCGCACGCACCCGGCCCGCGAGGCGTAGGGCGGGTCGGTACCGGGTCTCCGATTCGTCGGCGGTTGCATCGGAACCGGCGGCCGACGCGTCAGGAGTGGCAATGTCGGTGATGATTTCGAAGTGGGCGTGGCGGGCGATTTGGCGGGCCAGGTCGGCGTCGATTGCGCCGAAACCGGCCAGCAGTGCCGGGTTGTCGCGCATGCCCGCGAGGGTTTCGGCGGAGACGCCTACCTGGACAAGGGCTTTGCGGGGGCTCACAGGCTGATCGGGAGTCGCGACGCGCGGGCAGTTCGGGTCAGCGCATTGGCAGGTCAGGCGGTTGGTGCCGTCAGCGAGGGAGACGAGAGCATCGGCGCGGCGCTGGTTGGCGGTGCGTGGATCGTTGCCACAGCATTGGGTTGAGGCCATTTCGCGCAGGCGTTCGTAGAGCGCCTGCGCACCGGCGGCGGGCAGAACTCCATCCAGGATGGCGGTGCCGTTATCCGCCGCGCTCACAGTCACATAGCGATCGGCCTCGGCAGCCTTGCGGCACTCGGCCTGCCCGGCCGGGTCGAGTTCGAGGAGCCAGCGGCGCAGGGTGCGCTTGACCCGCGAGGGGTCCGCGGTCACCGCATATTCGGCGATACGCGGTTCCACCAGTGCCACAAGGTCATCCGAGACATTGAGGAGCACGTCCCGAATGGCGCGAGCACGCGGGAGATCGATCCGCCCCGCAGCGAAAGCTTCCCGCACATGCGGCAACCGAGCATCCAAATCCAGCCCGAACCCGATCATCACATCGGCCTGCCGCTGAGAAACCTTCAACGCGACAGCGATTTCGGTAGCAGCATCCTCCCCCGCGTGCACAGCACGCACCCCCAGTTCGAGCTGCTGCGCCCGACGCAGCCGATACAACTGAGTCATCAACTCAGCCTCCTCAGCCTGCCCCACAGCTATCCGCGAGTGCACCGCCTGCAACCGCTCCACCAACTCATAGCTGGTGAGCTCCGCAACAGCACTTTCGCCCATACGTTCGATTCTACTGCGCCACAAAGCAACACGCTCACCCGAAGCGGCAACACTCCGAGCGAATAATCAACAATCAAATCTTGATCTTGTTTCTCTGTAACGCAACCACGGCAAGTCTTCCGGTCGAGAACGTAAGTTCTCGACCAAAAGTCCGGAAGCTAAAGCCGGGTACGGCACACAAGGTTCCCACTCCGAAAAATCTTGGCCATCCCCCGAACCCCGCTGGGACGGAGCGTAATCCCCGCCCCAGCTACGTAGGCCCCGAGTGGACTCAGTCGTTGATGTAAGAATCAACCGGCGGGCAAGAGCAAACCAGGTTCCGGTCGCCATAAGCCCCGTCGATACGACGCACCGAAGGCCACACCTTCGCCCGCGAATTGCCCAAACCCTGCGGGTAGACAGCAGTTTCGCGACTGTAAGGGTGCTCCCACTCCCCGACCAAGCACTGAGCCGTATGCGGCGCCCCACGCAGCGGATTGTCCTCAACCGGCCAAACACCCGCCGCAACCTGATCGATCTCACCCTTGATAGCGATCATCGCATCGATGAAAGCATCGATCTCTTCAAGGTTTTCACTCTCGGTAGGCTCCACCATGAGCGTCCCCGCAACCGGGAAACTCATCGTCGGCGCATGGAACCCATAGTCCGCCAACCGCTTTGCCACATCATCCACAGTGACACCGGTCCGCTTGGTGATCTCCCGCAGATCCAGGATGCACTCGTGCGCAACCATCCCGTTGTCCCCCGTGAACAACACCGGGAAATGCGGATCCAACCGCCGCGCAATGTAATTCGCCGATGCGATAGCCGTCAGCGTCGCGCGCCGCAGACCATCCGCACCCATCATCCGAATGTACGACCAGGTGATCGGCAGAATCGACGCCGACCCGTACTTGGCGGCCGACACCGCATGCGATCCCGCCACCAGCGGATCACCCGGCAGGTACTGAGCCAGATGCTCACGCACCGCGACCGGACCGACACCCGGACCACCGCCACCATGCGGAATGCAGAAGGTCTTGTGCAGATTCAGATGGCTGACATCGCCACCGAATCGACCCGGACGAGCAAGTCCGACAAGAGCATTCAGGTTCGCGCCGTCGACGTAAACCTGACCACCCGCGTCATGAACCATCGCGCACAGCTCGGCAACCTCATGCTCGTACACGCCGTGCGTCGACGGGTAAGTGATCATGATGCAAGCCAGCCGATCCGCGTGATCGGCGATCTTGGCGCGCAGATCATCGAGATCGACGTCGCCGTTCTCGCGGGTCTTCACAACCTCCACCCGCATACCCACCATGGCGGCCGAAGCCGCATTGGTGCCGTGCGCACTGGACGGAATCAAACACGTATCCCGGTGCGTATCACCACGATCCAGGTGATACCGCCGAATCGCGAGCAGCCCCGCGTACTCACCCTGGCTACCGGCGTTCGGCTGCAACGAAACCCGGTCGTACCCGGTGACAGCGCACAGCCATCCCTCCAGGTCCTCGATCAGCCGGATCAGGCCCGGAGCGTCCTCGACCGGCGCGTACGGGTGCACCCGATTGAACCCCGGCCAGGTGATGGACTCCATCTCCGCCGCGGCATTGAGCTTCATCGTGCACGATCCCAGCGGAATCATGCTGCGGTCCAGCGCAATATCCTTGTCCGACAGCGACCGCAGGTACCGCATCATGGCGGTCTCGGTGCGGTACCGCGTGAACGCCGGATGCGTCAGGATCTCCGAGGTCCGGTTCTCGATATGCGGCCGCAGCCTGCCGTGGAACAGCGCGCCCTCCGGGCCGACCGGAATCTCCACGCCGAAGCAGTCCAGCACGGCCACCACATGCGCGTCGGTGGTCGCCTCATCACAGGCGATGCCCACATGATCGGCATCGACGAGCCGCAGGTTGATCCCCGCACCCTTCGCCTTGGCCACAATCGATTCCGCGCCATCCGGCACATTCACCAGCACGGTGTCGAAGAAGCTCTGATGCACCACAGCGTCGCCCAGTCCCGCGGCCAGCCACTGCGCATGCCCGTGCACCCGGCGCGCGATCGACTTGAGCCCGTCCGCACCGTGGTACGAGGCGTACATGGCGGCCACAATGGCCAGCAGCACCTGCGCGGTGCAGATATTCGAAGTCGCCTTCTCACGGCGAATGTGCTGTTCACGAGTCTGCAGCGCGAGCCGGTAGGCGGCATTTCCATCGGCATCCACCGAGACACCGACCAGACGCCCCGGCAACTGCCGCGCGTGCGCCGTACGCACCGCGAGGTATCCCGCATGCGGTCCACCGAACCCGAGCGGCACACCGAAACGCTGGCTGGTGCCGAAGCAGGCATCCGCCCCCTGCTCCCCCGGCGATGTAATCAGCGTCGCCGCAAGCAGATCCGCGCCCACCGCGACCAAAGCCTTACGCGCATGGGCGGTTTCGATGACCGAAGTCCAGTCGACAATCTTGCCGGAGGCCCCCGGCTGCTGCACGATAACGCCGAAGAAGTCACCCTCGGGCAGCTCGCCGCCGCTCAGATCCGCCTCGACGATCTCGATCCCCAGCGGCTCGGCGCGCGTGAACAGCACCGTCCGCGTCTGCGGGAAGAGATCGGAGTCGATGAGCAGCCGCTGCGACTTGCTGCCCCGGTTCGCCCGCTGCAGCAGCGTCATGGCCTCGGCCGCCGCCGTGGCCTCATCCAGCATGGACGCGTTGGCGACATCCATACCGGTCAGATCGGACACCATGGTCTGGAAGTTGAGCAGCGCTTCCAGCCGTCCCTGGCTGATCTCCGGCTGATACGGCGTGTACGCCGTGTACCAGGCCGGATTCTCGATCAGATTGCGCACCAGCACCGGCGGCGTCAGCGTGTCGTAGTAGCCGAGCCCAATCATGCTGGTGGCCACGGTATTCGCGCCGGCCAGCGCGGCCAGCGCATCGAGTGCCTCATGCTCACCGACAGCGGGCGGCAGGGCGTCGAGCCCATTGCCCTCGGCGCTGTCGAGAATGCTGGCGGGTACGGCCTTCGCGGCGAGTTCTTCCAGCGATTCCACACCGACGGTGGCGAGGATGCGCTCGAGTTCGCCGCTGTCGGGTCCGATATGGCGGTCGGCGAAGGATCGAGTCCAGGTCACGGCAGCTCTCCAAGGGGTGGGCGGGGGTCGGCCCGGTGGCCGACGCGTCGTCTGCCCTCCCCCTCTGTCTTTTGCGCCTGAGAGATTCGGGGCAAGGCCGTTGCGGCCGTACCCCTTTCACCATGGGCGGGTGGCTCGCGACCACCGCTTTCCAGAGGCGCCGAAACTCCGCACGGTCCCTTGTGCCTGAGAGATTGACGGGGAGGTGCTGCTCCTTCGGCGCCCGGATTCTGCCTGTCTTCGAAAAGACCTGCATCCCCGGGACTCTCCCGCACGGCTGCGACGCACCGCCAAGTCTAGAGGTCGGTAAGTTACGGCAATGTTGCCTGGGTCGATTTCACACCCGGCGCGTTACCCCGTCTTGCGGTTCATTCGCGCCTTGCGACGGAAGGACAGCTCGTCCTCCGGTCGCTCGGTGGCGGTGCCGGCCTCGGCACGCTCGGCCGGGAAATTGGCTATCGCCCCGGTCAACTCGCGCATGGCGCCGCCGACCGCGATACCGAAGACGCCCTGCCCGCCCTGCAGTAAATCGACGACCTCCTCGGCCGAGGAGCATTCGTACACCGTCGCCCCATCGGAGAAGAGTGTGATCCCGGCCAGATCCTCGACCCCGCGACTGCGCAGATGATCCACCGCGATGCGAATGTTCTGCAGCGAGATCCCCGCGTCGAGCAGTCGCTTGACGATCTTGAGAACCAGAATGTCCTTGAACGAATACAGCCGCTGACTACCCGATCCGGTGGCGCTGCGGATGGACGGCACGACCAGCCCGGTACGGGCCCAGTAATCCAGCTGCCGATAGGTGATCCCCGCGACCTGGCAGGCGCTGGGCACGCGGTAACCGACGAGTTCGTCCGGCACCGTGTCATCGGGGAACAGCCCTGGCTGCACCACATCCTGCGTGTGCGGTTGGTCTCCCACTGACTACTCCCTTACTGCTGGCCTATCCGGGCTCGTGTCTTGAAATCGGACACTGCATCGACGTCTGGAGCGTGGCCTAACTGTCGAGGCTACTCTCCTGATTGTCCCGGGAATATCGGCGTCGAACCAAGCGTGACGAGCGGCGTGTTTCTAGACCTAAAGTACAGGTCGAGGTAACGATTCGGCCGCCCCCACTTAACTGTCGGTGGCCTTGAAATCGTCCGGCGACACCGACTCCAAGAACTCCTTGAACTTCTCCACCTCGTCCTCGCGCTCGTCCGGCATGACGAGACCGGCCTCCTCGAGCACCGGCTCCTCGGCGTAGATCGGACAACCCACCCGCAGGGCGATGGCGACGGAATCGGAGGGACGAGCCGAGATACGCAGATCGTTCTCGAACACCAGATCGGCGTAGAAGGTGCCCTCCTGCAGATCCACGATCCGCACCTCTTTCAAGGTGTGCCCGAGATCCTTGATGAGGATCTTGATCAGATCATGAGTCAGCGGACGAATGGGCGTGACACCCTCTTGTTCGAGAACGATCGCGGTAGCCTCTGCCTGCCCGATCCAAATCGGTAGATACCTGTCCCCGGAAGCCTCGCGGAGCAACAGCACGGGCTGGTTCTGTGGCTGTTCGACACGGATGCCGATCACACGCATTTCGCTCATGGCCGTGCCTCGCTAGCGCTCGCCACGACCATGCGCAAAGGCGCGCTGTGTTTGATGATTCGCTCGCTTCGCTCACTCACGGCACTGCCTCCCATAAACTCGCCGATCGCCCGGCTATCGACACAGCGGGGCGAGTCGTATCACCGAGTCTAGGCGAAGATTTCAGCCTCCGAGCGAAGCACGCACCGAGGCTTTCACCAGGGCTGTGTGCAGAGTCAGCGACAGTGCCGCCAACTCTCGCACGGTCTCCTCCGCGCGGGCTCGGGCATCCGCGTCCCGACTCTTGGCGATGGGCGCGGCGATTTGCGCGACCATGGCCGCCTCCCGGTCCGCGGCGAGTTTGAAGGCACGCAGATGCCTTGCCTCCAAACCGAATTCGCTCAATGCCTGGGCGGTGCGCGCGAGCGTCACCGCGTCGGCGTCGAAATAGCCTGCCGCACCAGGTGTTATGAGATTCGCGCGAATCAGTTCGGTGAGGAACTTCTCGTCGATTCCCGCCTGCTGCAACAGATCTGCCCGCGGAATCCGGATCTCGTGATCGAACCGGAGTTCCTCGGGCGATACCTCACCTGGCACGACGCCCAGCCGCCGTAAGCGGCCATCCCCGTTGGGCGCCATAGCTTCCCCCTCGCCGAGGATGGCCGCTCGGGCACGGGCTTCCCGTACACCGAGCGTCGCGGCACCGCTGTCGATCGCTTCGAGCTGTTCCTTGATCACCTTCAAGGGCAAGTACTGATCCCGCTGCGCCGTGAGCACGAACCGCAGGCGTTCCACGTCGGCGACGTGGAACCTGCGGTACCCCGAGGGAGTGCGCTCCGGACTGATCAATCCCTCCGATTCGAGGAACCGAATCTTCGAGATGGTGATGTCCGGGAAATCCGGACGCAGCAAATCCAGCACGGAGCCGATCGACATCCCCCCGCGCGTCCACTGCGCTGCGCCAGTCATTCCGCTCGGCCCTATAGTGCGCCCGCCGCCGATTCACTCGACGCGGAGCGCGGGCCGGTGAGAAACACGAGACGGAACTTGCCGATCTGAACCTCGTCGCCATTCTGCAGCTCCGAGGAGTCGACCGGCTCCCGGTTGACGTAGGTGCCGTTCAGGCTGCCCACATCCACAACCTGGAAGGTGTCGTCGTCCTGGCGGAACTCCGCGTGGCGACGGCTGACGGTGACATCGTCGAGAAAGATGTCGCTGTCGGGGTGGCGTCCTGCGGAAGTGGTGGGCTGATCCAGCAGAAACCGCGAACCGGCGTTCGGGCCGCGCTTGACGACCAGCAGAGCCGCACCCGCGGGCAGACCCTCGACTCCTTGCACCGGCTGTTCGCCGGTCTGCTCAGGGCGCGACGTGTCGACCTCGTTCAGGAAATCAGCGCGGAACACCGAAGTGGTCTCTGCTGCCGTCTCCTGGTAACCCGGGTCCTTGTTCTCGCTCACCCTTGCTCTCCTCCTCGAACCGAATAATCCATGCAAGCAGTTGATGCCTTCAGCGGAACTGTTGGCATTGACCGTACCCTGCCGGGCCATACCCGTGCAGGTAGAACTGTGAAGGCTGCTTCAGCCTCCGATAACTCCTTGATAACCTGCGGCATCGAGCAGGTCACCGTATGCGGCATCGAGGGTCTCGGCCGAGTCCAACTCGAGTTCGAAGATCCAGCCATCGCCGTACGGGTCGTTGTTGAGGGTCTCCGGCTCGGCCGTCAGAACCTCGTTCACCGCAACAACTTTCCCGGCCAGCGGGGCGTAGATGTCCGAAACGCTCTTGGTGGATTCCACTTCGGCGATGCTGTCGCCGTTGGCGACATCTTTATCCGTGTCGGGCAGCTGCACGAACACGACATCACCGAGCTGCGACTGTGCGTAGTCGGTGATTCCCACCCGCACCCGGGTGGGTCCCGCGATGCGCACCCATTCGTGTTCTTCGGTGTAGCGCAGGTCGTCGGGTAGGTCGCTCACTGGCGGTGTCCTTTCAACGGGCATTCCTTCCGGGATCGTGTCGATCCGTGTGCCACACACCCTAATGGGCTAGTGATCTTCGTTCGACGGGGCCGGTATGGCTCGGGCGACGGCAATGGCCTTGCCCACGTAGAGAATGCCGGTCCAGACGTAGACCGCCGTGCCCCAGACCAGGAATGCCCCGCCGAACGCGCGGCTGAAACCTGCCAGGGGCCAATCCATTTGACCGGCAAGCGTCCACGGCAGCGCGGACATGAGCGCGAAGGTGGCGGCCTTACCGAGATAGATGACTTCGGGCGGAGGCAGTTGGCGGCGCTTGTATATGCCCAGCGTCAAGGTCAGGATGCCGTCGCGGGCGATCAGGATGAGCACCACCCACCAGGGCAGGATGCCGCGAATCAGGAAGCCCGCCAGGGTCGCCAGCAGATAGAGGCGGTCGACGAGGGGGTCCAGAATCGCGCCCAGCTTGGACGATTGATCAAGCAGCCGTGCGAGTTTGCCGTCCAGGAAGTCGGTGAAACCGCTGGCGATGAGCAGTGCGAACGCCCAGCCGTCGGCCTTCTCGGCCAGCAGCAGCCAGAGGAAGACGGGGACGCCGATCAGCCGGATCGCGCTCAGCACGTTCGGGACGGTGAGTATGCGGTCGCTGTACACCGGTTCGGCGTTCCGCTCGGTTGTCACAACCCACGTCTTACCCCAATCGCCCGCGAGTCTCCAGGCGGGTCCCACGCGAGTCTTGCCGCTGTATGGTCTCCGCCATACCGAGCGAGTGACAGAATGAGTTGGTAAGTTTCTCATCTGTTATGCAGGCATGCGAGAGGAAAAACCATGCCCGACTTCGACTACGACGTCGTTGTGATCGGCTCCGGGTTCGGGGGGAGCGTGAGCGCACTGCGCCTGACCGAGAAGGGTTACCGGGTGGCCGTGCTGGAATCCGGCCGCCGGTGGGAAGCGCAGGACATCCCCAACACCAATTGGAAGGTGCGCAAGGCGATCTGGGCCCCGCGCCTGGGCATGACCGGGACACAGCGGATCAGCGTGCTCGGCAAGTGCGCGGTGTTCTCCGCCTCCGGGGTGGGCGGCGGATCGCTCATCTACGGGAACACGCTGTACGAACCGCTGCCGGACTTCTACACCGATAAGCAGTGGGCGCATATCACCGACTGGAAGACCGAGCTCGCGCCGTACTACGACCAGGCGCAGCGCATGCTGGGGGTCGCGCCGAATCCGCGAATGACGCCCGCCGACGAGGTGATTCGTTCGGTCGCCGAGGATCTCGGGGTCGCCGATACCTTCCATGCCACCAATGTGGGCGTGTTCTTCAACGAGTCCGATCCGGGCACCGAGGTCGACGACCCGTACTTCGGTGGCGCGGGACCGCGGCGCAACGGCTGTATCCACTGCGCGCGCTGCTTCACCGGCTGCCCGCACAATGCCAAGAACACCACGCCGAAGAACTACCTCTATCTGGCCGAGCAGGCGGGTGCGACGGTCTTCGCGCTGACCACGGTGACCACGGTGCGGCCGATGACCGGTGGCGGCTATGCCATCGAGACGGTGCGCTCGGATCGCTGGGTTCGTAAGGACCGCAAGACCTTCACCGCCGAGCAGGTGGTCTTCGCCGCGGCCGCGCTGGGCACGCAGAAGCTGCTGCACAAGATGCGTGACGAGAAGGTGCTGCCGGATCTGTCACCGCGCCTGGGCGCGCTGACCCGTTCCAACTCCGAGGCGATTCTCAATGTGGTGAGCCACGGGCGTGACGATTTCGCGCAGGGCGTGGCGATCACCTCCTCGATTCATCCCGAGCCGAACACCCATATCGAGGTGTGCCACTACGGGCACGGGCAGAACGGCCTGTTCCCCATGTCGGTGCCGATCGTGGATGGCGGGGCATTCCGGTTCCTGCGGTTCCTGCTGGCGATCCTGTTGCATCCGATCGTGTTCGCGCGCAGTCTCAATGCCCGCAATGCCTCGGACAAGTCGGTGATCCTGCTGGTCATGCAGTCCCTGGACAATTCGCTTACCTCGTATCGGCACTGGGGTCAGCTCAAGACCAAACAGGGCACGGGTAAGCCCAATCCGACCTGGATTCCGCTGGCGCACGAGGTGGGCCGGCGGTTCGCCAAGAAGGTCGACGGGGATGTGCACAGCCTGATCATGGATGTGTTCAATATCCCGGCGACCGCGCACTACATCGGCGGGTGTGTGATCGGCGAGGGTCCGGAAGCCGGTGTGGTGGACCCGTATCAGCGGGTCTTCGGGTATCCGGGACTGCATATCGCGGACGGTTCGGCGGTGACGGCGAATCTGGGTGTGAATCCGTCGCTGACCATTACCGCGCAGGCCGAGCGCGCAATGGCGTTCTGGCCCAATCGGAATGAGGCCGATCCCCGGCCGGAGCTGGGTGCGGCGTACCAGCGCATCAACCCGGTGCGACCCAAGCAGCCGACGGTGCCGGAGTCGGCCTCGGGTGCGCTGCGGCTGCCGATCTTCCCGGTCGATCCGGCGGTGCCCGTCAACTGACGGTAAGTTCGATTGTTGTGTGCTCCAACGTGATCGACTTCCGTACCCCCGTGTCGGCCGAGGACGTGCGGGATCGCGGCCGGGCGCTGCGGGACCGCGCCCCGGTCGAATCACGGGATCGGGCAGCGGTTTCCGCGTCCCGGCCGGGAGTGCTCGACTTCATCGACGCAAGTAATGCCGGGCGTTTGCCACACCTGATTCCACTGCGGATCGGGCGCATGGCGGCGTCCCCGTATTCGTTCTTCCGGGGGTCCGCCGGGCTGATGGCGGCTGATCTTGCCGGCGGGCCCGCGAGCGGTCCGGCCGCCCAGTTGTGCGGTGACGCGCATGCGGCGAACTTCGGCCTCTACGGGACTCCGCGCGGCGATATCGTCATGGATATCAATGATTTCGACGAGACCGCGCCGGGGCCGTGGGAGTGGGATCTGGAGCGGCTGGCGGCGAGCCTGGTGCTGGCGGGGCGTGAGGGCGGGGCGTCCGAGGACGAATGCCTGGACGCCGCTCGCGATGCGGCCCGCTCCTATCGACTGGCGGTGGCCGCACTCGCGGAGCAGCCGTTCCTGACCTCGTGGACGGCACTGCCGGATGAGTCGGTGATCACGCGGGCCAGTGCCGACGCATTGCTCGAGCAGTTCCGCAAGGCCGCCAAGAAGGCGCGCAAGAACACCAGCGCCAAGGTGGTGCGCAAGTGGACCGAGCACCTCGAGGATCATGAAACCGGGTATGGGACACGGAAGTTCGTGGCCGATCCGCCGCTGCTGACGCCGGTGGGCGAGCGGGTGGCCGAGGCGGTGATCGATGGGCTCGCCGGGTACGTGAGCACGCTGCGGGAGTCGCGGCGCAATCTCATCACCCGATTCACGGTGTCCGATATCGCCTTCCGGATTGTCGGCACCGGAAGTGTGGGCCTGCACAGCTATTTGGCGCTGCTGCACGGCAATGACGATGAGGTGCTGGTGTTGCAGATCAAGCAGGCGTCACCGTCCTCGCTCACCCCGTATCTGCCACCCGTACCCGCCCGGCATGAGGGTGAGCGAATTGTGCAGGGGGCCAGACATGTTCAGGCCGAGACCGATATTCTGCTGGGCTGGACGACGCTGACCCTCGGGGGTGAGCGGTTACCGTTCATCGTGCGGCAGTTCCGCAATCTCAAGGGCGGCATCGATCCGGCGTCGCTGGACGCGGGCCTGCTCGACGATTACGGGCGGCTGGCGGGTGCGCTGCTGGCCCGCGCGCACGCGCGTTCGCTGGATCCGCGGCTGGTGGCGGGGTATCTGGACGGTGCGGAGGCTTTCGACGAGGCGGTGGCGCGATTCGCGGTCCGCTACGCCGATCGCACCGAGGTCGATCACGGGCAGTTGGTGACGGCGGTCAAGGAAGGCCGGTTACCCGCCGAAACGGCCTGAGTGCCACCGACACACGACGGGTGGCAAATCTGGGCGGGCGGTGCGGACCCTCCGTACCATTTTCATAAGTGTGATCAGTCTCGAGAGAGGTGCGGCGCCGATGCTCGTTCGAGTGCAGAATCCCGCTGCCACGCATGCGGAGAAGGTTCTGATCGATTGGCTGCGCACGTGGAAGGGCAGCGGCGACCCCAAGGGTGTCGCGACGGTCAATTGCAGCCTGTTCCACGGTGATCGGCTATACCCGTTCGACGCGGTGATCTGGACGCCCACCAGCTGTGTGGTCATCGAGGCCGAGTCCCTGGTGGAGCGCATGGAGGGTGAGCTGGAGGTGCCGCTCAACGGGCCGTGGCGGGTCGGCGACAAGCTGATCAATTTCGAGGGCAATGACAAGCGCACGCCCCTCGACAAATCCCGCGATCACACCTTCGCGCTGCAGAATTGGCTCGCCGAGCGTGGTCTCGGACAGCGCGTGGTGCATGGCGCGGTGCTGGTGGTGCCGTCACCGGACTCGAATCTGCGGGTGACGCAGCTGTGGAGCGATCCCAGTTTCGAGGTGCTGGTCGGAAGTGATCCGCGCCGGCTGCACGAGTACTTCACCAATCTGTCCTCGCGCGGGCGGCCGCAATGGTCCGCCAATGATGTGGCGTGGGGCTTCCGCGGGCTAGGGATTCTGCCGTATCTGCCCGCGCCGCAGGATCTGCTGAACGAGGGCTTCCTGGGGCCGGTGGATATCACGCTCTGGCATGGCGGGCCGCAGCAGGCGCAGGCCGAGGCGTATGCGGAGGAGCAGGCGCAATTGGAGGCCGACGCGGCGGCGGCCGGGAGCGCTTTCCGGGTGCCGACGCCGTGGTTCGCGCCGACCAAGCTGTATCCGCGTGAGCACGGGGATATCGACTTCGGGCGCGGATTCATGCGGATCATGTTGACGCTCGGCATGATCGTGGCGGTGTTGTGGGTGCTGTGGGTGATTATCGCGGGGGTGGTGGCGTATGGGTGAAGTAGCGCCACGGTAGATACAGCGCCGACGCCATGGCGATGGCGGCCGCGGTGCCGCCGATGACGTCGGTGGGGTGGTGATAACCCATACCCACCATGCCGACCAGTACGACGGGCAGCACCACGGCCATGACCACCACGATCGTCACCCGCGCCCGGGTAGATTCGCTCACCAGGGCCAGTGCGGTGACAATGGCGACCAATTGCACGGTATGCCCGCTGGGGTAGGCCAGGTAGTGGTGGAGTTGCCGGTCCCAGAAAGGCTTGAGCGCGAACGAGTTCACCATAATCGCGACCTCCGGGCCGATGATCATGAACCCGGTCGCCCACCACTGCCGCCGGTACGCGAACCGCAGCGCCGCGCCGAGTTGCAGCGGGATGGCGATGTAGTTGTTGCTCGGTGCGACCAGCACCCGGTACAGCCATTGATGCGCGTCGAACGATGAGTGGATGTGCCCGTCGAGGGAGTTGTCCAGTCCGGTCGGACCGCCGTCGGCCGGAAAGAATTGCGGCACAACGACGGTGACGATCACGGCCGCGATAATGAGCGCGGGGAGCGCGGCTTGCCTGGCCAGGTGCGGTGCGGGCGATCGGGTCACGCCGCCACGATAGCTACCCGATGCTCGGCGCCTCCAGCATGGCCGCGCCCAGCATTTTCTCGGGCACGCCCAGGCCCTCGATGAGGGTCAAGGCGTTGGGGCGCAGACGATCCACCAGTTCATTTACCCCGCGGCGGACATTCTTCGCCCGCTCCACGGACATGAAGCGGTGCATGATGTACCACGCCTGGTTCTCCTCCAGTGAGGTGTAAACGTAGAGATCGCAGACGGTTTCGGCGAGTTCGCGGGCCTGCTCGTCCTCGATTCCGGCTATGCCTTCGATGAACGCTTCCAGCACCAGGCGGTCGATGTGGGCCGTGCCGGCCGCCAGAATATGGTCCTGGGCATTGTTGAACGCCTCGAAGGGTCCGGTTTCCTTGGCACGGGCGCGAAGTCGATGTCCGGCGGTGCGGACCAGGTAGTCCTCGCGGTCGGCGAAGAGTTGCAGTTGTACCGAGCGGCGGGAGAGGTCGGCGTCGTCGACGCTCTCACCGGCGCGGTCACGCAGGCGCTGGATGAGCTGGCGCACGCCGGAGCGTCCACGTACCTCGTCACGAGCGATGGTGGCGGCGAAGCGAACCCAGCCGAGGGCGTCCAGATCGCGGACCTCATCGGAGTAGGCGGTGAGCAGATCCTTGGCGACCAACTGGGTGAGGACGAGATTGTCGCCCTCGAAGGTGGTGAACACATCGCTGTCGGCTTTGAGGGTGACGAGGCGATTTTCGGTGAGATACCCTGCGCCGCCGCAGGCTTCGCGGCATTCCTGAATGGCGCGGGTGGCGTGCCGGGTCTGCGCGACCTTGAATCCGGCGGCGCGTTTCTCCAGCGCGCGCTGCGCGGCCGGGTCGGTCTCCTGACCGGTCTGCACCAGGTGCATACGCTGCACCAGATCGTTCTGCGCGAATTGCAGTGCGTAGGCGCGGGCTACGAGCGGCAGCAGGCGGCGTTGATGGCTGCGGTAGTCCATGAGCACGGTTTCGATACCGGTGTCGGGATCTTGGAACTGGCGACGCTGTTCGGCGTAGCAGACGGCGATGCTGATCGCGACCCTGGCTGCCGCCGCGGCTGCCCCGCCGACGCTGACCCGGCCCCGTACGAGGGTGCCCAGGGTGGTGAAGAACCGGCGGCTCGGGTTCTTGATATCGGAGCTGTAGGTGCCGTCCTCGGCCACGTCGGCGTAGCGGTTGAGCAGGTTCTCGCGCGGAATTCGCACCTGGTCGAACATGATTCGGCCATTGTCGACACCGGGCAGGCCACCCTTGAGGCCGTCGTCGGAGGTGGTGACGCCGGGCAGGTCGGTGCCGTTCTCATCCCGGATGGGTACCAGGAAGCAGTGCACGCCCTGACTCTCCCCGCCGGTGATCAGTTGCGCGAAAACCGCTGCCACGCTGGCGTGTTCAGCCGCGCCGCCGATGTAATCCTTGCGCGCGGACGGAGTTGGGCTGTGCACCACGAACTCTCGCGTGGCAGGGTCGTAGGTGGCGGTGGTTTCGAGATTGGCCACATCGCTGCCGTGGCCGGTCTCGGTCATGGCGAAGCAGCCCAACAGGTGTAGCGGCAGTAGTTGCTCGATGTACCGGCGGTGTCGTTCGGTGCCGAGGTTCTCCACCGCGCCGCCGAAGAGTCCCCACTGCACACCGCATTTCACCCAGAGCGAAAGATCGGTGTAGGCAAGCATTTCCAGCGCGGTGACGGCCCCGCCCGGGTCGTCGGTACCGCCCTCGACGCGGCGGAAGCCGCGTTCGGCCCAACCGAAGGAGGACACCAGATGCATCTGCTCCAGTACCCGCGCTCGCGCGGCCTTGTAATCGAGGTAGGGGTCGCCGTAGAGCCGGTCGTCGTCGAGGTGTTCCCGAGCCTGTTCACGTACGTACCGCCAGGGACCGTCGAGGGCCGCACGTAGATGTTCCGCTATCTGATCGCCACCGTTCGCCATGCTCCAAAACACTACTGCTATAGACCTGGTCAACCCGGTGATCTGAGGCACCCGTGTATTTTCCTTCTGTGAGCAATGATTTGGCTACCGAGACCGGCGGGGGTGTGACGGGCCTGCGCGGGCGGTGGCGGCAACTGCTGACCAGCGTGGTGAATATCGCGGTCGCCGACCGTAATGCCATGGCGGACGCCGTGGTCGAGGCGCCCGCGCCGCTGCAGCCGATCGACCTCACCGATGATGCCGTCGTCACCCAGGTGCTCGATCTGGCCGAACGGGTCGGCGAGGTGGTGCTGGCCGCCGGGACCGCGGTCACCGATACCACCGATCAGATCGAGTTCATCGCCTCGACGTACGGGATGTCGAATTGCGATATCGATGTCACCTACAACTCGATTCGCATCTCCGCCGATCGCGGGCCGACCATGCCACCCGCCAGCACCATGCGGGTGGTGCATTACCGGTCACTGGATTTCACGCGATTGGCAGCGGTGGATCGGCTGACCCGGCGGATTCGCCGCGAGCTGGTGCCGCCGGAGGAGGCACTGGCCGCGCTCGATGAGATCACCTCCGCACCGCATCCTTATAACCGGTGGATCTCCACCTTCGGATGGGCGCTGATGGCGGCGGGTGTGGCGCTGCTGTTGAACGGCGGGCTGCTGATCGCACTGATCAGCTTCGCGACCACCTTCCTGATCGACCGCACGAACCGGCGGTTGAACCGGCGCGGACTGCCGTTCTTCTTCCAGCACATGGTCGGCGGAATGATCGCGGCGGTGCCCGCGGTGCTGGTCTCCACCTTCGCCAGTCATCTGCGTCTGGATCCGGCGTTGATCATCGCGGCGGGAATTGCCGTGCTGCTGGCCGGTTTACAGCTGGTCGGCTCGGTCGAGGACGCGATCACCGGCGCACCCATCACGGCATCGGCGCGCATGCTCGAGGTGGTCATGATGACCGGCGGCATTATCGCCGGCATCGTGCTGACCCTGCGCGTCTCCGAACTCCTGAACCTCACGGTCCCCACCGTCGACATGTCCCCCGGCCGCGACCTCACCAACCTCCCGGTCAAATTGTTCGCGGGCGCGATCACCTCCCTGGCCTTCGCCCTGGCCTGCTACGCCGAACGCCGAGCCCTGGCCGCCGCGGCCTTCAGTGGTGCGGCCGCCACCATCGCCTATCTATTGGTCCAGCACGCAGGTTTCGGCCCGATCATCTCCTCCGGCGTAGCCGCGGTGGTCGTGGGTCTGGCCGGTGGTCTCCTGGCTCGCCGCGCCCTGACCCCACCGCTGGTCGTGACCTTGGCCGGTATCACTCCCCTACTCCCCGGCCTCCGCGTCTATCGCGGCCTCTACGCCCTACTCAACAACGAACAACTCATCGGCCTCAACCAACTATTCAGCGCCTTCGCCGTAGGCTGCGCCCTCGCGGCAGGGGTAACCCTCGGCGAATGGTTCGCCCGAGACCTGCGCCGCCCCCGAATAATCAACCGCCTCAACACTATCCGCCGACCGCGTCTCGGCTGATCTCCGGGTAGCGCTCGAACCACGGTCGGGCACTTTCGATTTCGGCAGCCAGCTGCAGTAGTAGGTACTCACTACCCGTGGGTCCGACGAACTGGGTTCCCAGTGGCAGGCCGGTCGCGGTCCAGTGCGTGGGCACACTCATGGCGGGCCGGCCGGTGATATTGGCCAGCTGGGTGAATGGGACCGCGGTGAGGTTCCTGGTCACCAGGTCCGCATAGAAGTCGCTGCGCGACAGCAGCTTTCCCGCACCGAACCGCAGCAGCGGAGACAGCACCGCTTCGGCGATCGCGGGGGTGCGGTGCTGGCCGATGCGCAGCGGAGGTCCGGCCAGTGTGGGGGTCAGGAGCAGGTCGTAACCGGCGTGGAAGTCGGCGAGGGATCGGGTGTAGAGGTTCCAGCGGGCCCTCGGCATCAGCCACGCCACCCTGATCAGGCATTTCGCCACCAAGGAGGCATTGCTCAACGAGGTCCTCGAACGCATTCGCACCGACTTCGAACAGCGCCTGCTCGCCCAGGCGACCGGGCCCGGCGATTCCCCCGCCGATCTGCTCCGCACAGCAACTTTCCTGCTCGCCCAGGTCCGGGGGTTACAACTGGACCTCATCACCACGGGCGATCGCTCGCGTGTGGACGACGCCTTCGAGGCGACCGTCGAATTCCTCGTAAGCTCGCTGGTGCGACCGTCCGATCAGGTTCAGGACGCGGTGTCGTGAACCGGGACGGAGATCTGGTTGAGGGCGTAGTAGACGGCCAGGCCGCCGTGTAGGGCGAGGGCCAGCGGGGCGGAGACGAAGGCCAGGGCAACGGTGCAGGGGTAGATGATCAGGCCGAGGCCGAAGCGCCAGCGGGTGCGGCGGGCGGCTTCGGTGTCTATGCGGGAGTCGAAGAGGTGGCCGGTTTTGGTGAGGTGCATCCACAGCGCTTGGAAGACCACGGCGTGATAGACCATGAAGCTGCCATAGACGGCCATCGCAATATGGGCGGCGTCGCTGCCGTGCAGGAGGCTGGAACCCTCCTGGCCCTCAGCCAGATACTCGGCCACCAGGGACGCGGCCCAAGGCAGCGCGACCACACCCAGCAGTAGCAACAGATTCAGAAACAGCAGGGTTCGGTCGACTCGTTCCACGAACCCGAAAACCGTGTGGTGATTGACCCACATGATCCCGATGACCAGAAACGTCACGACATACGCCGCGTACGAAGGCCATTGGTGCCCCAACTCCCGCAACAGCTGGTCCCCCGCCTCCGCCGGCACCTTGATCTCGAGGATGAGCAGGGTAATCGCCACCGCGAAAACCCCATCACTGAAGGCTTCCACCCGGCCTGAATCATTCACGGCGACAACAGTACTGACAGTTGACAGGTGAAGAAGGGTGGGCGGGGGTGCTGGGGGCGATCTTGCTTGTTACCGTGAAGTATGAACCTGTTCGGGCGATGGGGTGAGCTGGCCTGCCGATTGCGGTTCGCCGTTATCGGAGTAATGGTGGCGGGGTTGCTCGCTTTGGGTGGGTACGGGATGGGGTTGGACAACCATCTGAGTTCGGGTGGGATGTTCGATGATTCGTCGGAGTCGGTGGAGGCGGCGCGGATCGCAGGTGGGGCGTTCGGGGCGACCCATGATGTGGATGTGGTGGTTTTGTTCACCGCGCCCGACGGCAGGACCGTCGATGATCCGGGCTTCAGTGAGACCGTTGTCGCGCATTTGAATGCTTTGCCCCGGGATCATCCGGGACAGATCGCGGGGGTCAAGGCGAGTTACTGGCAGACCGAAACCGGGGCCGTGTCCGCGGCTTTGGTGACGAAGGATCGAACTCGGGCGTTGGCGGCGATCGGGCTGCGCGGGGCGAACGATGCCGAGATGGCGCTGAACTATCGGATTGTCAAGGACGACTTCGGTATTCCGGGGATGGATGTTCGGGTCGCGGGGATGCAGCCGGTGTCGGCGACGCTCAACAATACGGTCGCCGATGACCTGCATCGGATGGAGTTGATGGCGATTCCGCTGGTCGGAGTGCTGCTGTTCTTCATCTTCGGCGGAGTGGTCGCGGCTGCCCTGCCGCTGCTGATCGGGCTGCTCACCATCTTCGGGGCGTTCGGTGTGGTGCGGTTCGTCACCAACTTCACCGAGGTGAATTCCTTCGTGTCCCCGGTGGTTTCGATGATCGGGCTGGGGCTCGCCATCGACTACGGACTGTTCATCGTGAGCCGGTTCCGGGAAGAGCTCGCCGCGGGATATGACACTCGGACGGCGGTCAAGCGTACGGTGATGACGGCCGGGCGGACCGTGGTGTTCTCCGCGACCATGATCGTGGCGAGTCTGGGTGGGCTGCTGCTGTTTCCGCAGGGCTTCCTGAAATCCATCGCCTACGGCGCGATCGCGACGGTGACGATCGCCGCGCTGACCGCGCTCACGGTGCTGCCCGCCGTGCTCGCGATCCTCGGCCCGCGCGTGGATATGTTGGGGCTGAACCGTTTCCGGCGTACCAAGTCCGCGGCGAAGCTGGAGTCCGGGTTCTGGTGGCGCAGTACCGGGTGGGTGCTGAGGCATCCACGCAAGGTGGCGATTCCGCTGGTGCTCGGACTGCTACTGCTGATCATCCCGATGCGGAATCTGATATTCGGCGGTTTCAGTGAGAAGTATCTGCCGCCGGATAATCCGACGCGGGTGGCGCAGGAGCAGATCGACAAGCACTTCCCGCTGCGCAAGGCCGATCCACTCGAAATCGTCTTCATCTCGGGCACTTCGGCGGCGGTCGGCCCGGTGTGGAACGTGGCCAATCAGGCACCGGGGTTGGCGGGGCAGTTCGAGATTCCCGCGCGCTCATCGACACAGCCGGATGTCTATCGGACCAAGGCGCCGGTGGTCGATATCAATCATGCCGGGGCGACGATCGAGTACCTCCGGAAAATGGAACTGCCGGAAGGCATGACACTGCTGGTCGGCGGTGTGCCCGCCCTGCAGAAGGACAGCATCGACGCATTGCTCCAGCGAATTCCGTGGATGATCGCGCTGGTACTGCTCGTAACCACCCTGCTCATGTTCCTGACCTTCGGCTCGCTGGTGCTGCCGATCAAGGCGGCGCTCATGAGCGGTCTCGGACTCGGCTCCACCCTGGGCATTCTGACGTGGGTCTTCATCGAAGGCCACGGTGCGAGCCTGCTCAACTTCACCCCGCAGCCGGGCCAGGCGACCATGCTGGTGCTGATCATCGCCATCGTGTACGGCCTGTCCACCGACTACGAGGTATTCCTGGTGTCGCGTATGGTCGAAGCACGTTCGCGGGGTGCGAGCACCGAGGAAGCCATTCGCACCGGCACCGCGCAAACCGGTGGCATCATCACCGCGGCGGCGCTGATCCTGCTGGTGGTCACTGGCGCGTTCGCGTTCTCGGATCTCGTTCTCATGCAGTACATTGCGTACGGCATGATCGCGGCGTTGTTCATCGATGCGACAGTGCTGCGCATGTTCCTGGTCCCGGCGACCATGCGCCTGCTGGGTGATCGCGTGTGGTGGGCGCCGGCGTGGATGCAGCGAATCCAGCGCCGAATCGGCATGGGCGAGCCGATTCTCGATGATGAGCTGCCCCCGATCACGGTCCCCGATCTCACCGAAGCCCGGCATTGACCGCCGTTCCGCCTTAGCATTTCGATCGTGGCCGAGGAGGATTCGATCACCCAGGGCCTGACCGGGTTGCTCGGCGGCTTCGGCGGTGGGGTGATCGTGGCGGGGGTATTGGCGATCGCGCTGAAGAAGCTCGGCGACAAGCTGGGTGAGGGCATGTACGGCCTGCTCACCGCGCTGCCGCGCCGAGCGCTGGAGCGGATCGCGGTGTGGGTGAGCGAGGACAAGCGAATCACCCACTACCGCGCGAAGATTCCCGATGAGTACGGGCGTCATGTGCTGACCAAGCAGCGGCAGGTCACGGTGGATTCGGTCTATATCCACCTGCAATACGAGCGAGCCGGGCGCAGGCATGATCTGCGGCGGCGGGTGCTCGAGGAGAAGGCGGTACTGCTGCTCGGCGAGGCGGGTGCCGGAAAGTCCTTGCTGTCCAAGTATTTTCTGCTGCAATGGGCCGAGCAGCCGCGCAAACTGCAACGCGAACAACAGCTTCCGGTACTGGTGGAGTTGCATCGCTGTGACGGGTCGGTGGATCTGGCCAGCCTGATCGCCTCCCGTTTCCGACTCCCCCATGACAAAGATGACTCCCGCGCAAAGGATTTCGTCACCCGCAGATTGAACGAGGGCGCGCTGCGCCTGCTGTTCGACGGCTTGGACGAGGTGAACCCCGACCAGCAGTCCGCGGTGATCGACGCCCTGGAAGTCTTCCGCCGCACCTACGCCAGCGGCGAGGAGGCCAATGCGATCGTGGTCACCTGCCGCTCCTCGGCCTACAACGGCAGCCTCGGCGCATTCGAACTGATCCGTATCTCCGACTTCGACGACTCGTCCATCCTGCGTTTCCTGGACCGTTGGCTGACGCTGGAGCGGTCCGCGCACGGCGGGCTGACCGAGGCCGAGCTCACTGAATTGGGCAGTGCCGAACGCCTTTTCGAGCAGATTCGACAGAACCCCCAATTACATCAGCTGGCCCGCACCCCATTGCTGCTGAGCCTGCTCGCGGACCTGTACACCGGTAGCCTGCTGCGCCGGGGCCGTTCCCTGCCGAGCTCACGCGCCGCCTTCTACTCCCGCGTCACCGATCACATGGTGACCCGAGACCTGTTGCTGCACCGCGCGGGTCGCGCCTCCCCGTACGAGCCGGGCGAGAAACTGGCCGTGCTCAAGCGCATTGCCCGCACCATGACGGAAACCCCTGCGGCAGACGGTGATCGGCTCAATATCGACCACCTCCGACTGCGCGAAGTCATGACCGAGGCCCTCACCTCTCTGGATCTGCGCACCGAGCACGGCCGCGAACTCCTGCGCGATCTGACCGACCGCACCCAACTACTGGTCGGCTCCGATACCGGTGAGCGATTCTGGTTCCCGCACAGGAGTTTTCAGGAATACTTCACCGCCCGAGCCTTGGAAGGCCCGGTAGGCGCGGGCCGCCTGCTTACGGGCTACTGGTCCGATCCCCCATTCTGGCGCGACTCGGTCCGCTTCTGGTGCGGCCTGGACGGCAATGACTCCACCATCGTGGTGGAGCGACTGTTCGACTCCGACGACATCACCCATCGCGTGCTCGCCCTGGAGTGCCTGGCCGAGGCCAGCCAAATCGACAGTCGGCTCGCGGATCGCATCCTCGCGCACTTCCTCGCAGAACTCCCCACTATCCGCCGCAATCTCGGACTGGACGGGATCGTCGACGCGCTGGGCAGTGTCGCAGCCCGCGATACCGATCGCGGGAGCACCCTGAGGGCCGAGCTCCAAATCGGATCAGCCACTGGCGTCTTTCGCGCGATGCGTGTGCTGGCCCGCTCCGGCCGCCCCGATGCCGCCCAGTTCCTCGTGGATCTCGCCGTTCACGAGAATAGTCGCCGGGCCAGGATCTGTGTCGAGACAATGGGTGAAGTCGCGGTACCGGCGCTCGCGGGCGTGGTTTCCGATCATCGACTCTGGCCCATTGATGCGCTGGGCGCCATCGGAACACCCAGCGCCGCACTTCGCCTGACGGAGCTGCTGTGGCGAGACGGCGAGTCGGCGATCCGGGCAGCATGGTGGATATGCGTTCTGTTGCGCGAGCCGAATATCGAAGCCGCGCTGCAAGATAACGGCTCGATCGGCGTGCCCGAGCTGACCACTATCGACGCCGCGTGGATACCGTTCACCACGCCGGAGTCGAGGCTGCTGCCACGCATCATGCAGCGGATCACCGCCGTCGTCGATTCCTCGTTCCCGCCCGCCGATCTACGTCGTGAGCTGGACCCGCGTGTCGCGATCCTGCTGATAGGGCGCATGTTCGTTCGGGTCAGGAATGTAGCTTCCGGTACGTATCCCACACTCTCCATGGAGTATTCGAAGCACCTCGCCCGGCGGGAGTCCGCTATCGAATTCGATGCGCAGCTTTCGGATTTCCTCACTGAACTCGGGGTCGAGGCCCCGGTTCTGGAGATGATTCGCGCACTTCCCCTGAGTGTGCAACGAAAGCTTGCCGAAGAACTTCTGGAGACCAACTACGATGCGAGCAGCGAATTGCGCTGGGCGCCTTTATGGTCCAGGGCAGCCCTTGATGCAGAGCATAACACCCGGAGAATGACACTTTTCCTCGCCGCTACCGTGAGTCTGGCGGCGGTGAGCTTGCCAGGTATCGGCGTGGTTCGCATGATCTCGACAATCAATCGATCTTGGGCGTGGGGACCACTCTGGCTGGCCTGGACGATGCTTGTCCTGCCGGTCTGCACCCTGGCTGGGTTGGGCGCGGGCTGGTACTTGATGGAGCACTCCACACCGCTGCCACGCGAGCGCCTTCCCGAACAATTTGCCAGGCGCGGAACCATATTCACCTGGCGGGATGACATCCTGGTGCCGCTCATCGTCGGGGGCGTAGGAGGAACCCTGCTCTTGGGGGGATTGCTGGCCGTACCGGGGACGGTCACGCTGGCTGCGTGGATCGGCTGGATCCCGGTACTTATCGGCACTCCTGTACTGCTCGTATTCTGCTTCGCGCTGAACTACACCATCGAGCGCCTGAATCGTGAGACCGATAACCCCTTCCGCGCCATCATCCAGGAGTATCGGCGCAGCAGAGATCCTGCTGACGAACCTCGCGGCTAGCTGACGAGTCCGATGCTTCGCCCGATTTCGGCGAGGGTGGCGTCGAAGAGGACGTCGGGGTTGGTGATGGGGATGGGGTAGTTGCCGAAGACCTCGAGGGTTACGTGGCCGTAGAGACGGGCCCAGAACTGGATCATTACGTAACTGACGCCCAGGTTCAGCTTTTCGGCGGGGAACTTCTGGCCGGAGTCGGCGAGGACTCGGAGCAGGTCGGTTTGGAAGGCGATGAGGTCGTCGCGGAGCTCGGCGGGGATGTGCTCCATGGGCGGGGTGACCACGTCGTAGTCGGTGAGTAGCCGTCCGGCCGCTTCGAGGAACAATCGGCCGACCGGTTCGCCGAATTGCTGCATGGCACTACCCAATACGGCCGCGGTGGGCGAGGCGAAGACCAGGGTGAATTCGCGGCTGTGCGCCAGCGCCCACTGCCGGAAGCCGCGGCAGATCGCGAAGAATCGGATGCCCGGATCGTCGGGCAGCCCGTCGCATGCGGTCGACAGTGCTTGCGCCAGGTCATTGCACACATCGGTACGAACCTCCGCGACCAGTTGGTCGCGGGATTCGTAGTACCGGTAGAGCGCGGGCGCGGTGATACCCAATTCGCGCGCGATGGCGCGCAGGGTGATCGCGTCGGGCCCCTGCTCGACCAGCAGTGACCGCGCGACGCGGCGGATATCTGCATCGCTTACCGCAGGTATCCGGCCGCGTCGGCGTGGTTCACTCATGCTGAATTACTCACTCGTACTTGACTTGCCAGCTCTTGATGCCGTTCAGCCAGCCCGACCGCAGGCGGACCGGGTCCGAGACCTGGCTCAGGTTCGGCATCACATCGGCGATGGCATTGAACATGAGGTCGATCTCCAGGCGGGCGAGGTTGGCTCCCACACAGAAGTGGGTGCCGGTGCCGCCGAAGCCTACATGCGGATTCGGGTTCCGGAGGACATTGAACTCGAAAGGCTTCTCGAAGACCTCTTCGTCGAAGTTGGCGGCGGAGTAGAACATTCCGACGCGCTGGCCCTTCTTCATCTCCTGGCCGGACAGCACGGTGTCCTGCAGCAGGGTGCGCTGGAAGGCGATGACGGGGGTGGCCCAGCGGACGATCTCGTCCGGAGCGGTGCGCGGACGCTGCTCGCGGTAGAGCTCCCACTGCTCGGGGTTGTCGACGAACGCCTTCATGCCGTGGGTGATGGCATTACGGGTGGTCTCGTTGCCGGCCACCGCGAGCAGAATCACGAACCAGGCGAATTCGTCCGAGGCCAGGGCCTCACCGTCGACGTCGGCATTGAGCAGCGTCTGCACGATGTCCTCGGCGCCGCCGAGGTCGACCGGGCACTTGCGCTTCTCTTCGGCCAGGTTCCACGAGTAGCCCATGACCTCGGCGGTGGCGACCTTGTGGTCGCCCTCGAAGTCGGGATCGTCGTAGGAGATCATCTGGTTGGTCCAGTCGAAGATCTTGCCGCGATCTTCCTGGGGGATGCCGATGAGCTCGGCGATGGCCTGCAGCGGGAGCTCGCAGGCGACCTCGGTGACGAAGTCACCGGAGCCCTTCTTCTTGGCCTCGTACACGATCTTCTCGGCGCGCTCGCGCAGCGCATTGCGCAGCGATTCGACGGCGCGCGGGGTGAAGCCCTTGGAGACGATGCGGCGCAGCTTGGTGTGCCGGGGCGGGTCCTGGTTCAGCAGCAGGTAGCGCTGGACCTCGATCTCCTCCCGCATGATGTCGTCGTAGAAGCGGATGACAGCGGTGTTCTCCTCGGAGGAGTACACCTCCGGAGTCTTGGAGATCTCCTTGATGTCTTCCATTTTGGTGACGGCCCAGTAGCCGTCGTCTTTGAAGCCACTGCCGGCTTGCGGAACCCACGCGATGGGCGTGGTGCGGCGGAGTTCGGCGAACTCCTCCACGGGCAGACGCTGGGCGAGCAGGTCAGGGTCGGTGAAATCGAACCCGGCGGGGATGGACGGCGCGGACACGGTACCTCCTTTGGAACACGTTCCACGAAGTGAACCACATCACCGGGCACTTTGTGAACACCTATTAGTAAATAGGTATCACTTGACCCGTCCGGGATGTCCCGGCTCGGGCGAAATCCCTTGGGTTCCAGTCCATTCGGTTCCGGTAATGCCCGCCGCCCGGCGAGCGAAACCAGTAGTATCAGCTCGGGCGTCCATTCGGGGGGACTGCCACGAGGCTCAAGTGTCCACTGATGGAGCTCCAGGATGGCCTTCCAGCTCGACGCGGAACAGTCGCTCGACGGCTCCGCACGCCACCAACCACCACGTCCTTCGGGCAAACGCCGCTGGCAGGCCGAGTATCGCCGCCGCCTGCGCATTACCGACACCCTGGTGGTCGGTGGCGCTGTCGCACTGGCCCAGCTCATTCGCTTCGGCGGCCTCAATCACGACTCACAACTGGACTGGGCGGGTGACGCGCGCATCGGGTACTCGGTGATCTCGGTCTCGCTGGCGCTCACCTGGCTGATCTTCCTGGCGGTCGGCAATGCCTGGTCGCCACCCGTAATCGGTACCGGCCCAGAGGAATACCGGCTCATCATCGCCGCGACCATGCGCCTGTTCGGTCTCATAGCGATCGTATCGCTATTGCTCCGAATGGATTTCGCGCGCGGCTACCTCGGCATCGCACTGCCGGTCGGTTTGCTCGGCTTGATCCTGAATCGTATGGGCTGGCGCAAATACGCGGCCCGTCGCCGCCGGTCGGGCGACTATCTCACCTCGGTTCTCGTTGTCGGACGCCGTGATTCGGCCCGCGAGATCATGAAATGCTTCGAACGTGATGCGGCGGTTGGCTATTCGGTCGCCGGCGTCTACATTCCCTATCCCGAGGATGAGGCGATGGAGACGGCCGAGGCCGATCTGCCCATCCTGCAGGAGTCCTCGGTACTCGATGCCGCCCGCGCGGTCGCCGCCGATACCGTCGCCATCGCCGCCACCGAACACCTCGGCACCCAGGGGATAAACGACCTGGTCTGGAAGCTTTCACCGCTGGGAATCGATCTGGTGGTGACGCCCGGTGTGGTGGATGTGGCCGATCAGCGACTGTCCATTCGGCCGGTCGCGAATCTTCCACTGCTGCATATCGAGAAGCCGCAGTACGATCGCGCCAAATCCTTCGGTAAGGCCGCCTTCGATTTCCTCTTCGCGGCGGTGGCGCTGCTGGCGATATCACCGGTCATGATCGCCATCGCGCTCACGGTCAAATTCAGCAGTTCGGGACCGGTCTTCTATAAATCCGAGCGCATCGGTTTGAACGGCGAACCGTTCCGAATGATCAAGTTCCGCAGCATGTGTGAGGACGCCGATAAGGAGCTGACCAACCTCCAGGCCGAGAACGAGGGCGCGGGTCTGCTGTTCAAAATGCGCGCCGACCCTCGCGTCACCCCCATCGGGCGAATTCTTCGCAAATACAGCCTCGATGAGCTCCCCCAGTTCATCAATGTCCTCAAGGGCGAGATGAGCGTGGTCGGCCCGCGCCCGCCCATGCGCGCCGAGGTCGAGCGCTATGACGGGAAGGTGCGCCGCCGCCTGCTGGTGAAGCCCGGCGTGACCGGTCTCTGGCAGGTCTCCGGCCGCTCGGATCTCTCGTGGGAGGAGTCGGTCCGCCTGGACCTGTCCTACGTCGAAAACTGGTCCATGGTGCAGGATCTCATGATCATCAAGCGCACCATCTTCGCGGTGGCGCGCAGCGACGGCGCGTACTAGGCGGTCAGGCGGCGCTGTAGTTCGCGGTGCCAGACCTCCAGCGAGAGCAGTGTCCAGATGCGCGGCTGCTCATCCCGGCCGCCGGTGGTGTGGCGGTCCAGTAGTCGGCGCACCTCGACCCGGTCGAAGTGCGAGCCGACGAAGGATGACGGTCCGTCCAGCAGATCGAAGGCCATTTCGCGCAGGTGCCCGCGGAACCATTCGTCCAGGGGCACTTTGAATCCGACCTTCGGCCGGTCCACCAGACCCAGCGGAAGATGGTGGCGCGCCAGCTCTTTCACGATCCACTTGGTGGTGCCGCCGCGCACCTTCACCGAACTGGGCAGTCGGAAGGCCAGTTCGGCAACGCGATGGTCCAGGAAGGGCGGGCGGAGTTCGAGGGAGGCGGCCATGGACATGCGATCGCCGCGTTCGAGCAGGTTATCGGCCAGCCAGGTGTGCGCGTCGGCATAGAGCATGCGGCGCAGGGAATCTCCGCGCCCGTCCAGATAGGGCGCGAGCACGGTGCGCTGGGCCGGGCCGCCGAGCAGCCGGTCCCGCTCCAGGGTGGTGAAGGGCGCGAACCAGCCGCGCATGCGCTCGGCATAGCTGGGCTCGGACATGGCCCGCAAGGCGACGGTCAGGCGGGCCTGGCTGGCCGGGAGCCGCTCCTCGAGCAGCCGCAGCGGTGCCCCCGGGACCGCACCTGCCAGCCGGGTGGCCCGGGCGAACCGGTATTTCGGGTAGCCGCCGAACAATTCGTCGCTGCCCTCGCCCGACAGCACCACCTTCACGTGTTCGCGGGCGAGCTGGGCCAGCCGGTATACCGCGACATCGGCGGGTTCGGACAGCGGTGAATCCCGATGCCAGCTCAGCCGCGCCCAGTCGTCCTGGAAGTCACCGGCGGTGATCACGGTCTCGTGGTGTTCGCTGCCGACGATTCCGGCGGCCATTCGCGCCCAATGGGTTTCGTCGACCCGCTCATCGCCGAAGCCCGCGGAGAAGGTGTGCAGTCCCGCTCCCCCGCGCTCTGCAGCCACCAGCGCACAGATGAGACTGCTGTCGACCCCGCCGGAGAGATACGCGCCCACCGGCACATCCGCGACCAGGGCGTCGCGCACAGCGGCTCGCAGCGCCTCATCGAGCAGTTCGACCGCCGCGGCCGGTGTCACATCGAGCAGCTCCGAGTCCTGCGGCAGCCGCCAATACGCTTCCGTGCGAATGGTTCCGTCGCCGCGCACCACCAGGTGATGCCCCTGCGGCACCTTCCGAACGCCTTCGATGAAGGTGTACGGCGCGGGCACGGACCGGTGTGCCAGGAAGTCGTGCAGGCTCGCGGTGTCGACCCGGGGTGAATCGATCACCGGATAGAGCGCCTTGATCTCCGAGGCGAAGGCGAACAGGGTGTCGGTGGCGTAGTAGTACAGCGGCAGAATGCCGAGCCGATCCCGGAACAGGTGCGTCTCGCCGGTCCCGGAATCGTGGATGGCATAGGCGAATTGGCCGCGCAGGCGGCTCACCCCGGCCGGCCCGTAGCGGTCGTACAGCCCGAGCAGCACCTCGGTGTCACCGCGTGTGGTGAATGGATAGTCGAGACCGGCGCGGAGTTCGCGATAGTTCAGGATCTCGCCGTTGAAGGTGAGGTGGGTGGTGCCGCGCGCACCTGTCATGGGCTGCGCGGAAGCCGCCAGATCGATGATGGACAGCCGGGTGTGTGCGAAACCGACTGTCCCATCACACCAGAGGCCGTGGTCGTCGGGGCCGCGATGTTGCAGCGAACCGCTCATATCGGTGAGCAATTCCTTGCTGACCGGTCCACCGTCGAATCGGCGCACACCGACTATTCCGCACACATCGACTCCCCCTTCACCCCCGCCGCGTCGGTCGCGCACGAGCCTGCATTCGTCAGCCTAGTCGCGTCGCGGTCAGGGTGTGGATCTACGAAACCGCCTGGGACATTTATGGTTTCGTGCCCAGTCGGTCCGTTTCGGGCGGTGTGACGGCCTGTTCCCGGAAGTCGTGGATGATCCGCGCCGGCACCCCCGCCACATGTACATCGGCAGGAACGTCCTTGACTACCACCGCACCCGGGCGAACTTCGACGCGATCGCCGATCGCGCAGCCGACGACCACCGCATTGGGGCCGATGAACACATCGTCGCCGATCACAGGGTAGCGCCCCGGCGCACCGCTGGCCAGGGAAACACCCTGGTGGATCCGGCAGCGCGCGCCGATCCGCGCGTTCGGACTGACCAGCAGCATGCCGACATGCGCGATGGAGAGTCCGGGCCCGAACACATTGCGCGGTATGGAGAATCCCAATCGCTCGCCCAGAAGTTTGGTGCGCAGCGCGTACCAGAGGAACACGCAGCGGCCGATCGGATCGGTGCGCACGTTCTGCCAGTACTCGGACCTGCGCAGTAGTCGCTGAAAGTAGAGGGGACGATAGGTGAGCCAGTAGTACGGGCGCCACCGGGTGAGGTTGTGTGCCGCCAAATCCTCTGCGAGATAACGCCGCAGGCTCTCCTTGGAATCGATCACGGGGGAAATACTCCCTCACCGGTCGGGCAGTCCACAACCGATTCTCGCGGTATGGTCCTGCGGGTGTCGAGCCACCTGATCTGGTATCTGCACCGACTGCGCGCCATGAGCGGGCACGAGATGCTGTGGCGCTCGGGCAGATTGCGACGGCGACTCGTCGCCAGACCCGTGACCTGGGATTCCGCGCGCGCCACGCTCTTCGGGCGCACCCGGCCCGATTGGGATGCGCTGCTGCGTGATTTCCGCGAGGGCGCGGGACGGCCGGTGATCCTCGATCGGGCGCGCGCCGCCCGGGTCGCGGCGACCTGCCCGGAGGCGGCCGCCGCGGTCATCGCCGCCGCGGAGCGAATGCTCGCCGGGCAGGTGCGCTACTTCGGCTATCCCCCGGCCGAGCTCGGGCCGCTGATCGACTGGAACCGGGACCCGCTGGCCGAAATACGCTGGCCCGGTGTGAGTTCCGAGCGGATCGACCATCGCACCACGGCGGGCGATCCGAAATGGATCTGGGAGCTGAACCGGCTGCAGCACCTACCGTGGCTGGCGCAGGCGTGGCTGTTCACCGGGGAGCCCCGTTTCGCCGAGGCCGCCTTCGACCAACTCGACAGCTGGATCGAACAGCAGCCGCCCGGCACGGGCATTGCCTGGCGCGGGGCGTTCGAATGCGGAATCCGTTCCATATCAGTCGGTTTCGCGCTGCAGGGGCTGCGTGACGCGCCGGGACTGACGGCCCGGCGCTATGGCGATTACGTCACCATGCTCGGGGAGAGTGCCCGGCGCTGCTGGGCGGAACGATCACTGTTCAGCTCGGCGAACAATCACCTGATCGGCGAACTGACCGGGTTGGCCGTGGTGGCGTCATTGTTCCCCGAATTGCCTTGCGCCACAGCCTGGCAGCGCGACGCGCTGGCACTGCTCACCGAGCACGCGGACCGGCAGCTGCTGCCCGATGGCGCGGGAGCCGAGCAGGCCATCGCCTATCAGCTCTTCACGGTGGAGCTGCTCGCGCTCGTCTACGCCCTGCTGGCATTGAAATACGAACCGCCAGAACGGCTCGGCGCGACCATCGCGCGCAGTTCACGCTTTCTCGCACTACTGGTCGGTGATGCGGATCCGCAGCCGCGCTACGGCGATGACGACGGCGGGTTCGCACTTCGATTGGGCCCGGAGGAGATTCGCACGGTGCGCGAGCACCTCGGTATCGCCGATGCGGTGGTACCCGATCCGGCGGCCGCGCGCACGGCGACGGCCACGATTACCGCCGCCTGGCTGCGTGATGCGCTCGGTTCCGCCGCCGTCGCCGCCGCCGCGGCACCGGCGGCGAGCGGTTACGCCGCCGACGGCGGTCTGGTGGTGCTGCGCGCGCCCGGCCGCCGGATCACCATGGATATCGGTCCGCTGGGCTATCTTTCGATCGCCGCGCACGGGCATGCCGACGCGCTGTCGGTGACCCTCGCGGTGGACGGTGCGGAGGTCATCGCGGATCCGGGCACCGCGAGCTACTACGGGCATCCCGAATGGCGGGTCGCGCATCGCAGTACCCGCGCGCATCCCACGGTCACCATCGACGGGTTGGATCAGTCGGTGGTCGGCGGGCCGTTCATGTGGAGTGCGCACGCGCGGGTGCGGGTGCGGGCGGTCGATCTCGTGCACGGGATCGTGGATGCCGAACACGATGGCTATCACCGGCTCGAGACGCCGGTGACGCATCGGCGGTGGCTCATCGCGGCACCGGACGGCGACTCGCTCGTGGTGGTGGATCTGGTGTCCGGCAAGGGATCTCACTCGGCGCGGGTTTCCTGGCCGCTGCATCCCGCGCTGACGGCCGGTCCGGTCGAGAACGGTCATCTTGTCCACCGGGACGGCGATCCGGTGCTGGCGTTGACCTACGCCGCGACGGTCCCACTCGGCACCGATCAGGTTCGGGGCAGCGAGAACGACAATCTCGGCTGGTGGTCCGAGCGGCTGGAGTCTCGCGAACCGGCCTGGCTGCTCGGCGCGCAGTGTTCCGGCACAGCGCCCTTCGTGATTGTCACGGTGCTCTCGCTCAACGGGAAGCCCGTAGATGGGTTACGGGTCTCACACGCGGACAAGGCGATTCGGGCCGATTGGCACGATGACACGACGCCGCGGGCTCTCGATATCGACATCTCACGTGATGGTGCGGCCGTGCTCAGCACCCCGAATCAATGAAGGCCCGGACGTATCCCGCGCTTTGATACACGTACGACCACGCCCAGTACCAGGGCGCGATATCCACCGGGCCGGGCTCCATGATGAGCTGACCTTCGAAGCACTGCTCCAGGATGTACCTGGCCCGTGACAGATGCGGCCGCATCGTAATGACAATGACTGTCCGCCAACCGCGTTGGCTCGCCAAGGCGCGCAACTGCCGCCCCTCACCGACGGTGGTCGGCGGATTCGGGGCGAAGCATTCGAGGGTGAACCCCTGCTGCGGCGTACGACATGGCTCCCGCACCTCGTCGATATCGGTGTCCTCGCCATAGGGATTCGAGAACAGCACGGTCGAGGCGTATCCCTGCCGCGCCAGCTCCAATCCGTAGGCGTACCGGTCCACGCCCTCACCGCCGAGGACCAGGATCGCGTCCGCATGCCGGAGCGGATCCACCTGCGGTCGCACATACACCGGAAATCCGGCGGCGATGATGCCCGCGATCAGGGCGATCACGAACCCGGCCACGTAGATCCGGCGGTGCCCGCGCCGCACCGAACCCGTCACCGGCGGCGCGCCTGCCATATCGGCCGCAGTGTGGCGGGTGAAATCACTTGCAGCACAACGATGAACAGTCCCGCGAAGGCGAGGGCCTCCAGCACGATCAGTCCCAGTCCGGCCGCGACCCCGTGCGCGCTCGCATGCACCACGCGATGCTCGAAGACTCCGACAGCCACGGCGGCACCCACTCCGGCCAGCAGTACCGGCACGAGGCAGCGCGCGAGTTCGCCACGGGACACCCCAACCACGCTACGCGACAGAACAAGACCCGCAAGTCCGGTGAGCGCCGCCGAAATCGACAGTGCCACACCGACACCGGGCAAACCATGCGGCAGCAGCAACACTATGAGCGGAATAGCGGTGAGTGCGCCCACACCACTCATCCAATTGATCAACTGCGGCCGTCCCGCGCCCTTGAGCGCCTCGGCGGAGACCGACATGAGCGCATAACCGACACCCACCCCGCACATGGTCTGAACCAGGACACCGGCTCCGCGCCACTGACCTCCCAGCAGCAGTACCACCGCCGGCTCCCCGATGGCCGCGAGCAGCGCCGACGCCGGGACCACCGCCAGCCACATCCAGCCCAGCGCGGTGAGGAAACCGCGCTTGAAACGCTCCCGCTCCCCCGCGATCCGGGCGAACGCCGGAAACAGTACGTATGAACAGATTTGGATGATCGCCATGACCGGCAGGAAGGCCAGCCGCCGCCCATTGCGATAGTTGCCGAGCGCGGAGGTCTCGAGCCGATGGCCGACCAACACCACCTCACCGGCCTCGATGGCACGCTCCAGCACGCTCTCGATGAGCAGCGGCAGCGCGAAAACCGCCAACTCCCGCCATAATCCGAAGCGGAAATGCCCGCGGCCGGGCCGCCAGCCCGACAGCCACCACGCGGCGATCACCGAAACCGTCAGCGCGGCATAGTATCCCGCCACCAGCGCCCAGACACCCCAGCCCGCCGCCGCTCCCGCGATGGATACGATCGCGAACGTCGCGGCATTCGCGGGATCGACGATTACGCGCCGCTTGAACTGGAACTCCCGCTGCATCAGGGCATCCGGCACCGCCATGAGCGAGGTGAGCAGTACCGTGCCCGAGGACACCGCGGCGACGAGACCGACCTGCGAGTCGTCGAATATCGCCGACAGCACCGGCGCGGTCGCCAGCAGTACGCCGGCCAGCAGCGCACCCGAGACCAGCGTCGCCCAGAATACCGTCTCGGCGGCGTCCGCGATCCGATCGTGCCGCTGAATCAGCGCATGGCTCAGTGAGCTGTGCGAGAAGACCACCACGAAGGTGGTGAGCACGGTGCCGGCCGTGAAGACGCCGACTTCGCCGGGCGACAACAGATGTGCGAGTACCAGCGTCTGCGCCAGCGCGATGACCTGCACCGCCGCCACACCCGCCGCGGAGAGCGCGGCTCCGCGTTTGAGTATCGCGAGTAACCCGCCGCGCTCGTCCGTCACCGTTTGACGGTGGTGACAATCCGGCCCGCCACGTGCGCCACCCGCTCGGACACCTGCTGCTTGAGCGGATGAATCCGCCGCAGTAAACCGGGAAACGTATTGACCGACACAATGATCGCCGCGGCCCGCACCGTGCGGCGCTGTCCGAACGCGTCCCGCGCCGCCCTGCGCGCGGCCGGATCATCGCCCGCGAGCAGGGCCTGTTGCGCGCGCCAGAGCCATACCCAGTAGCGGAAGGTGCGCAGGGTCTTGTCCAGAGCCGCTTTGGCTTCGGGGTCGGTGGGCGCGGCCCAGGCGAAAGAGCGTTCCAGTTCGGCCATGAAGGCCTCGGCCTTGGCAGGATCGCGGGTCATGGAGTCGCTGCGCAGCCGGAAGCGCGCCAGTCGTTGCGGCAGTATGCGAATGTCATAGGAGCCGACCATGCGAATCCAGATGGCGACCGATTCGTGTAGTTCCTGGCCGCCGCGATCGTAGCCGCCGACAGCCTCCCAGACCGTGCGCCGGATGGCGGCGGTGTAGTACGGGACGAGGCCGCCGAGCAGGTCGGTCAGGGTCAGCGGTTCGGCCGGATCCGGCTTCTGCTTCACATTGGTCGACCGGTAGTAACCGGTGGGCAGGTCCGCACCGGAGTCGTCGAAACGGAATGCGTCGCAACCGATCGCGTCGATATGCGGGTCGGCGTCCAGAGCTTGCCCGATGGCTTCGCAGAAGGTGGGCATGACCTGATCGTCGCTGTCGAGCACCACGAAGAACCGGCCGGTCGCCACTTCAGCGGCGGCCATCACACCCCCGTCGTAGCCCTTGTTCTCCTGCCGTACCAGGCGAATTCGCCGGTCCTGCGCATAGCTGTCGACGATCGCCGCGATCTCGTCCGACATGCCATTGTCGACGACGATCAGCTCCCAGTCCGGAAGTGTCTGTGCCAGTACCGAATCGATGGTGTCCCGTAGATAGTCCTCGGTTTTGTACGCCGTTGTCAGAAAGCTGAACGCCGGTTCGGACGCCGCCATCAGTACCCCTTTGTCACTACCATCCGATGCCCAGATATCCCGGCCGCTGCCGCCGCGTCGCGGCCCCGGGCAACCGCACCAGATCGATGACGGTGTGCTCCGGGCCGAGCCCGTCGATGGCGGAGACCACCTCGGGTTCGGCGCTGCCCGCGATGAATATCTCCCCGTGCGCGAGAACCGTTGCAATATCGTCGGTCAGCAGTTCGCCGATGTGCGGCAGCCGCTCCTCGATGAAGGCGCGGTTCGCGCCCATGAGCCGGGACAGCGCCACATTGGCGTCGTAGATGCGTACGTCATAGCCCTTGCCGATGAGGCGTTCGGCGAACTCCACCATGGGGCTTTCGCGCAGATCGTCGGTGCCGGATTTGAACGACAGCCCGAAGATGCCGACTCGGCGCCGGCCCAGTCCGATCACCATCTCGACCACGCGACGCAGCTGGGATTCGTTGGAGGCCAGCACATTCTGCAGTACCGGCAGCTCCAGATCGTGCTGGCGGGCGGTGTGGGTGAGCGCCCGCACATCCTTGGGCAAACACGAGCCGCCGAAGGCGAAGCCGGGCCGCAGATAGGCGGGGCTGATATTGAGTTTGGTGTCGGCCAGGAAGATATCCATGACCGCGTGCGAGTCCAGGCCGAGTTCGGCACAGAGCGCACCGATTTCATTACCGAAGGTCACCTTCAGCGCGTGAAAACTATTGTCGACGTACTTCGTCATCTCGGCGACGGGGATGGGCACCTGGAAGCGTGGCCCCGGCAGCTCGTCGTAGAGGCTCATCATCTCCGCGCCGGTGCGCGGATCTGTCTCGCCGACAACCGTTTTGGGCGGATTCTCGAAATCCCGGACGCTACTGCCCTCGCGCAGGAATTCCGGATTCACGCAGACGCCGAAGTCCACCCCGGCCCGCTTCCCGGACGCCTGCTCGAGAATCGGTATGAGCTTCCCGGCGCAGGTGCCCGGCACCATGGTGCTGCGATACGCCACCACGTGCCAGGAGCCCTTGACCGCGAGCGCCGCCCCGATCTCCTGGCTCACCCGCTCCAGATACTCGGTGGAGAGCCCCCCGCCCGGCGCGGACGGCGTGCCCACGCAGACGATCGAAATATCGCTGGCCGCAACGGCTTCGGCGACCTTCTCGGTGACGGTGAGCCTGCCCGAGGCCACCACCTCGGCTATCACCTCCCCGATGCGCTCCTCCACCACCGGGGTGCGACCCTGCCGAATGAACTCGGTCTTCTGCGGATTCACATCCACCCCGATGACCGAGTTACCCCGAGCCGCCAGGCAGGCCGCGGACACGCAGCCCACGTAGCCGAGCCCGAAAACACTCACCCCCAGCGCCCGCCCCATGCGCCGATCCTGTCCGTTTGCTGTCAGCCGGTCGTGCTCGTCCATCTGTACCCCATCAGGGATCGTCGCTACCGCTATTTAGCTTTATACCAATGTATTCCGTGATTGGGTCGAGTTATCATCTTCCCGTGGAATGCGCGACGATGCCCGTGTACGTCGCGGTCGGGGGTGAGGAAGTCGAGGCCGGTACCTTCGCGGGGCCCCGGCTGGGGGGTTGCTGAGTACATGAATTTTTCAGGCGTGGGCTTGGGCATGAAGTATCGGCTCCGGCGCGCTCATCCGCGTCGTGGGTCGATCAACCGGACGCTCGCCAAGCTGGAGCGGGCCGATGCCGGGCGCATAGCGGAGTTTCAGGAGCGCCGGTTGCGGGGGCTGGTGCGGGTCGCGGCGGCGCGGTCGCCGTTCTATCGGGAGTACTTTCGCGATAGTGGGATAGACCCCGCGACGATTCGGACGCTGGCCGACCTGCCTGCGCTGCCGCTCATTTCGCGGCTGGAGCTCGCCGAGCGGGCCGACGATTTCCGGACGATGCCGCGGCGGCTCATGTGGTCGGTGCGCTCCAGTGGCACCTCCGGTGTGCCGATCGAGTGCTATCGAACCGTCAACTCCTCGGTCTTCGAGTTGGCGGTCATGGAGCGGCAGTGGAGCTGGTTCGGGTTGCCCGCGAATTCCCGCCGGGTGGTGCTGCGCGGTAGCGGATTCGCCAGCGACGGGACGCACGGACCGACGCTCGTGCTTCCGTGGGCGCGGCAGCTGCTGGTTTCCAGCTATCATCTGACGCCGGATCGAATCGATGTGATAGCCAATAACATTCGCCGCTTCCGGCCCGATGCCATCGAGGGCTGGCCGTCCAGCATCGCGTTGCTGGCGGCACTGCTGCGGGATCGGAACCACACCATTCCGGTGCGCGCCATCATCACCTCCTCGGAGTTGATGGCCCCGGGGCAGCGCACCCTCATGCAGGAGGTGTTCGCCGCGCCGATCGTCGATCACTACGGGCAGACCGAGCGGGTGGCCATGGCGGGCACCTGTGAGGCGGGCGGCTATCACGTCTTCCCGCACTATGGCATTGTCGAGCTGCTGTCGGTGGCCGGATCGAACTCGCGGTGGGAGATTGTCGGAACCTCGTTGCAGAACAACGGTTTTCCACTCTTCCGGTATCGCACCGGTGACGAGGTGCGCCCCGCCGCGCCCGGACCGTGCCCGTGCGGGCGGGCCTTCCCGCTGCTGGGCGTGGTCGACGGCCGGGTGGAGGACACCTTCACCGCCGTCGATGGCAGGCCGCTCCCGCTGCCGTCCAGTGTGGTCGACGATCTGACCGGATTGCGGGAGGCGCAGATCGCCCAGTTGCGGCCGGGTTTCTTCGAACTGAGAGTTGTCCCCGGCACCGGATTCAGCGAATCGCGGACCATCGCGCACGCGCGGCGCAATGTGGCGCAGCAGTTCGGCGCGGGTCAGGAGGTGGGGTTGCGGGTCTTCGACCGGCTGCCCCGCCCGCGCAGCGGCAAACTCAAGACCGCGATCGTCGAGCACGCCGAGCGCCTACGGCCATGACGAGAGGGGCAGTCGCCGTGCGAATGGCGAAAGCGGCAGTGCTGGTTACGGTTACGTTACTGATGGCGGCCTGCGGCGGGACTTCCGCGCCGCCCGGACACCCGCCGGTCACCACCACCTCGGCCGCACCGATCGACGAGTTCGTGCCCAAGACCCGCACGCCCGATCCGGGTGCGGTGGGCATCGGTCTCACTAACATCTCCCTCGCGGCGAGCGATAAGGCCGATCGGGTGACCTTCCAGTTCACCGGTACCGCGGTGCCGGGCTGGGCGGTGCACTACGTGAAGCAGGCGATCTCCAATACCAGTACGCAGGCGGTGTTCCCGGTGACCGGGCAGTCGATTATCGAGGTCCTCATTCGTGAGGCCGCCAATCCCTTCGAATCCGGTGTGCCGGCCTATGCCGGCCCGCAGCTCCTCTCCGATCCCGAGGCGGGCACCATCGGCGAGGTCCGCTATGCCAGCTCGCTGCGCGGGGTGACTCAGGCTTTCATCGGCCTCGAGACCCCGCAGCGTGCCTTCCGGGTGACCGCGCTGACCGATCCGACCCGGATTGTGGTGGAGGTGGATCACAAATGACCGACGAGCCGACTTCGCGCACGCCCAATACCCTTGTGATACTGCGTGACCGCATCTGGCAGCGCCGCTGGCTGGTGACTGCCATCGCCCTGGTCGCCACCTTCGGCGCGTATCTGACCGCGCACGGGCATGCCACCACCTACACCAGCCGGGTGCTGGTCTCGGCGGCCTCGACCCGCCCGCCCACACAGGACGCGATTCTGGCGCAGGGCTACACCTACTACCTCAATGACCCGACCTATCAGGCCGGCCTGCGGCAGAAGCAGGGCTTCCCGTCCGATATCGACGGCTTCTCCGCCGAATTCGTCACGGCCAGCCCGCTTTTCTACATTCAGGTCATCGCGGCCACACCTTCTGCGGCGACCACGGCCGCACCGCAGATCGCGCAGCTGTACATCGACGACATCAACGGCCGCCTCGATGCCAGCCGCAGCGCCACCGCCGCCGATATGACCGCGGCCATGCTGCGCGTCTGGGGTGATCGGCTCACCGCGAGTGATCCCAGCGCGTACACCGCGCAGATCCAATTGCAGCAGCAGATCGATCAACTCAACTCCAATGAGGCCAATCGGCTGACCATTCTGCAATCGGGTGCGGGCGCGATGGCCATCGGTCCGGGCAAGACCCGCAAGCTGGCGACCGGCATGGTGGGCGGCGTCATTCTGGGCTGTGTGGTGGCGCTCATGGCGGGTGCGAGTACCCGGCGGCTGTACAACGACTACGACGTGGTGGAGAAGACCGGTATCCGGCCGTTCGATGTGATTCCGCCGGGAGGTTCCCCCGCGCGCGATGCCCGCCGGGAGGTGGCGGTGCGGCATGTGTCGAATCTGGTCGCGCGCGCGGCCACGCACTCCCCCACTTCCATTGCGGTGGTGCCGGTTTCGTCGGGCCGGGGCGCCGATCATATTGCCCGCGCGATTGCCGAGCAGCGCGCGGCGCAGGGCTCGCGCACGGTCTTCGTCAATGCCGATCTGCGGACCGCCGATTACGGGCCGCGTCAGCGGGGTGTCGCGGAGTATCTGCGCGGCCTGGTCGGCAATGTGCATGATCTGGTGCGGCAGTCGGGTTCGGGCGGGTTCGCTGAGATCTCCGCCGGTGAGGCCACCGCGGACCCGTACCCGCTCTTCGATCGTGATCGGGTGCGCGAGTTGCTCCGAACCGCCGGGGAGAAGGCCGATTTGGTGATTATCGCGGTGCCGCCGATCAGCAGCGCCCCGGAGTCGCAGATCGTCGCCGATATCGCGGATCAGACCGTGCTCATTATCGAGCGCGGCCACAGCCGCGTGCGGGAGGTGGACGAGGCGGTGCGTGCGATCAACCAGGTGGGCGCGCAGGTGCTGGGCGCGCTGTTCGTCGATACCGCCGAGTATCGCCCGGCGGTCTGGGACCGGCTGCGCCGATCGGGCCGATCCCGGACCACCCCATGACCTTTCGCTCGCCGGTGCTGAACCGGCTGACCCAGCTCGCGGTGCTGGCCGCCGCGCTGATCGTCGGACTGGGGGCCATGCTCGCGGTATCGCCGAAGGCGCCCGGCGGTATCGGCACTGTGGCGGCGGCGGGCGGTATCGCGGCCGTCCTGGTCGTGATCGGATTGCGGGATCCCCGTTGGGCTTTCGTCTTCCTCCTGGTCGCGACGTTCCTGCGCCCGGCGATTCCGAAGATCCTGCCGACCACGGACCCGTTCATTCTGGCCTTCGGTGGCCTGCTCATCGCCACCCTGGCCTGGGTGCGCGGGCATCCGGAGCGGCGGGTGTCGCTGGGCGCGCTGGAAGGCGCCATGGCGCTGTACCTGCTGTGGAATATCAATTCGATTCTGCAGCCGCACGAGTACAAGCCGATCCTTTACCCGCTGACCGGCATCATGCTGGATCTGTGGCGGTATCTGATCATCGGCACCGGGATTCCGTTCGCCACCTATCTGGTGTCGCGGATGATCTTCGACAATCGCCGGGCCGTCGGGTTTCTCATCACCACGCTGCTGAGCTGTAGCGCGTATTCGGCATGGGTGAGCATCCTGCAATTCCACGGCCCGAAGGCGCTGGTGTGGCCGAAATACATTGTGCTGGACCCGGCCTGGACCGAGCGGGCGGTGGGGCTGCCGAATCAGCCCGAGGTCAATGGGCTGATTCTCATTGTTGGATATGTGCTCGCCCTGGTCCTACTCGGCACCGAACAGCGGCCGCGATGGCACAGGATCCTGCTCGCGGTGATCGCGGCGGCCTGCGCGTACTCGGTCTTCCTCACCCATACCCGTTCCATCTGGCTGGATTTCGCGGTCGTGGTGGTGGCCGGGATCGTGCTGGGCAAGGGTTATCGCACCGGTTTCGTACTGACCGCGCTGGGCACCCTGGCGATTATCGCCATGAACTGGTCCACCTTCACCAGCTCCGATCGCAAGGCCGGCGGTGTGGCCTCCACCAATGAGGTGTACGACCGGCTCAATGCCGATGCCACCGCGGTGTGGGCGTTCGCGCAGAAGCCGTGGAGTGGTTGGGGGCTGGGGCGTTTCGTCTCGGTCAATACCTATCGGCACCAGCAGTATTCACCGAGTACGCCGTGGGAACGCGGCCTCGGTATCCCCGCGCACGAGACCGAGCTCGGGATTCTGGCCGAGCTCGGGATTGTCGGGGTGCTGCTGTGGCTGACCGTGCTGGTGCTGCTGGCCCGCCGCCTGTTCATCGCCTATCTGCGGTTGCCCGACGACGGCATGCTGGGCCGCCCGCTCGCCTTCATCGCGTTGACCGCATTCATCTCACTGGTGCTCGGCGGCCTGTTCGTGGATCTGCGGCTCTTCGACTATCCGAGCGCCATGGTCTTCGCGCTGGTGGGCGCGGCAGTCGGCGCCGCCGATCGGGCATCGGAACGCCCGCGGGTCGATCCGCTGGCCGCGGGCGCCGATCAGCGCGCGGCATTGCGGGCGCGAAAGACCCTGGCGTAGAACTCGACGAGGTTGTTTCGCGAAGTGTCCCAGGATAATTCGCGCTCCACGCGGGCCCGGCCGAGACTGCCCATGCGGTCCCGGCGGGCCGGATCGTCCAGCAGTTCGACAATGGCCTCGGCGAATCCCAGCTCGTCATTGTCGGCCACGTACACCGCCGCCGCGCCCGCAGAGACGCGCGCCTCGGTGAGTTCGAAGGAGACCAGCGGCCGGGACATGGCCATGTACTCGACGACCTTGTTCATGGTCGAGACGTCATTGAGCGGATTGCACGGATCCGGCGAGAGGCAGATATCGGCGGTAGACAGGCAGGTCTGCAGGAAATCGTCGGGCACGCGGCCGGTGAATTCGACCAGTTCCTGCAGATTCAGCTCCTCGGACAGCGCGACCAGATCGTCGAAGGCGTCACCGCTGCCCATGAAGATGAAGTGGATATCGGTGCGCCCCAGCTTGTCTCGCAGCTGGGCTATGGCACGCAGCGCGTAATCGACGCCGTCCTGCGGTCCCATCACGCCGAGATACGCACCCAGATACCGCTTTCCCCGTTTGAGCTCCGGATCGGGTTCGCGCGGAACGAATTTGGCGAGATCGGGCGCACTACGCACCACGGTCACCAGCTCCGGGGCCATATGCCCGCGTTCGATGGCGACCTGCCGATAGCTCTCGTTGGTGGATATGACCGCATCGGCGCAGGCGAATGTCAAGCGCTCCAACACCTTCGAGACCCGGTACAGCGGTCCGGTACCGCCGAAGCGGGACAGGAACAGCTCGGGCACCAGATCATGGTGATCGAAGACGAATCGCGTGCCACCGACCCGCAGTACGAGCGCGATCAGGAAGAGCAGATCCGGCGGATTACACGCCTGCACCACATCGATCGGCCCCTCCCGCCGTACCTTCCAGGCCAGCCGCAGCGTATGCCAGAGCGCGAGCGAGTACTCCCGCAGATATCCGAGGGGTCCGCCGGTGGCCGCGCGCAGTGGATACCGCAGTATGCGCACCCCGTCGATGGTCGCCTCGGGCTCGCGGTCCTGCTTACTGCCCGTCGGGCAGATGACGGTGACCCGATACCCCGCCTCGACCAGGGCCCGGCTCTCCTGCCAGACCCGGCGATCGAAGGGCACCGAGAGATTCTCGACCAGGATCAGAATGTGTCCGCTCATCGATTCACGACTTCTTCCAGGGCCTGCTCCGCGGCCGCAATACTCGATTTCAGAGTGAATTTCGTTTCGACGCGATCACGCGCCGCCAGGCCCATACGTCTACGGGCCGGGGCATCGGACAGCACCTCGATGAGCCGTCGTGCGAGTTCTTCCGGATTACGCGGCGGGACAAGGTATCCCGTCTCACCGTCGGCGATCATCTCCGGGACGCCGCCGACCGCTGTGCAGACGGCCGGACGCGCCGCCGCCATGGCCTCGAGCAGCGCCATGGGAAAGCATTCGACGCTGTAACTGCTGAGCACGACCACATCCATCGCGCGGAGCAGGGCCGCGATATCAGGGCGGTTGCCCGCGAGGATGACGCGGTCACCGAGTCCGGACGCCCGGATCCGGTCCTCGATCACGCCCCGCATGGGGCCGTCGCCGACAATGAGAAACTTTGCCGCGGGGACCTTTTCGGCGATGATTCGCGCGGCTTCGAGGAAGGTCGTATGGTCCTTCTCCGGGCGCAACGCGGCAATGATTCCGACGACGAGATCATCGGCACCGACCCCGATATCGGCGGCGGCAGCGCGATCGTCCGCGATCTCGAAGGCCGAGGGGTCGACCCCGTTGTAGATCACCTTGATCTTGGACTCCGGATAGCCGAGATCGTCTGCCATATACCGGATCTGGGCACGAGCGACGCCGAAATAGGCCGAGGTGCGTCGATCCAGCACACGATCCACGACCGTCCGGAACCGCCCGCGCGGCTCCACATCGCCGTAATTATGCACCCAGACAATGGAATTCGGCACCCCCGCCCGCCAGGCGGCGATCCGTCCGAGTGCCTCCGCGTTATAGCCGCGGGTGATCACCACATCCGGCCGCAGCTCCCGCATGGCCCGCACCAGATCCCGCAGCGCCGGACCCGCCTGCCGTTTGGTGTAATGCAGTGCCCGCGCGGGCACCCCCGCCACCGTGAGGTCGGCGAACAGCTCACCCGGCTCGCCGATACAGATGACCGAGGGTTCGAACCGACCGCGATCCAGGTTCGGCAGCAGTGTCGTCACATGCCGTTCGGCCCCGCCCACACGCAGATCCGGCACCACGTAGAGCACCCGAATCGGCTGGCGTACAGCGGAACTCATTGCAGGATCTCCCGGTAGATGCCGCCGAAGCGCTGGCATACGACCGCTATATCGAATTCGTCGCGCACCCGTTGCAGCGCCGCCGCACCCAGTCGCCCGCGCAATCGGTCATCGTGTACCACCCGTCCCAGCGCTTCGGCCAGCGGCTGCACCTCCCCCGGCGGCACCAGGAGCCCGCAACTGTCATCGAGGAGGTCGGGGATGCCGCCGACCGGGCAGGTCACCACGCAGAGTCCGTGCGCCATGGCCTCCAGGATCGCCATCGGCTGTCCCTCCCGGTGCGAGGGCAGCACCAGCACCTGCGAGGCGGCGATCAGCTCCGGAATCCGTTCCGGGCCTATCCATCCGGTGACCTCGACGCTGGCGTCGATGCCGAGGTCGGCGACCATTTCGCGGGCCCGGTCCACCGCGCCGTCACCCGCGACGATCAACCGCGCCTCGACCTCGGCGGTCTTGACCATCCGCTGCCAGGCTTCCAAGAGGGTGAAGGTGCCCTTGCGTTCCCCGATCTCGCCCAGGAACAACACCTGCACCGGTGCACCGGAGTTCTGCCCCACCTGCGCGCCAGGCCGAATCGCATTGGACACCACAATAATCCGTGCCTGCGGCGCGATATCCCGCAACGCCACCGCCCACGGCTCACCGAGCGCGACCACCACCGCCGCACCGCGCAGCGCATCCCGAATGGCCGCCCGCAGGGGACCCGGCGCTTCGTCGTAGAACTTGCTGAAATCGGAGCCGTGCACATGCAGCACAACGGGGGTGCGGGCCGCCCGCGCGATCAGCTCGAACAGATACTTGCGCGGGAAACTACCGTACGAGGAGAGATGCAGGTGCACGATCGCGGGCCGGTGCACCACCAGCCTATACAGGTAGACGAACAGCGCCAGCGCGTAGACCGCCAGCTTGGTACCGACCCCGCCGTCGCGATGGGTGGCCACGTGCCGGATATCCCATTCGGTCCAGATCGGCGTCTCGCGCATCTCCCGGACGAAGGTCGCGACGCCGCCGCGGGTGGACATGCTCGTCGAAACCCATAGGGCTCGTTTCCGTTTCATTTCCGCCCGCGATTACTCGGGTCCGCGCGAGGGGGTGAAGACCCGCTCGCCCGGCGCTGATTCCCGCGACGGTGTGCGCGCGGCGTCATCGCAGCCCGCCCGCGCCGGCGCATCGACGAGGACCGCGCCGAGCACGGTGGTCTCGACCGCCTGCAACAGCTGGAGTGCGCGCCGGGCCGCACCCGATGCGGTGACACCTCGATCGCAGACCAGCACGGTCAGCCCGGCGGTGGCCGTGATCACCTGCGCCTCAACGGCATCCAGCAGCGGCGGCGCGATCACCACCACCAGGTCGGCGCGTTCGTGCAGCTGCCGCAGCAGCCGGGTGAACCGCTCCCGGCTGAGCGCGGTGAACGGATCGTCACCGGTGCTGCCCGGTGGTAATTCCCGCAGATACGAGTTGCGGGTCTGGACCAGCACGTCGCCGAGATCGGCACGGCCGGCCAGTATTTCGGCCACGCCCGCGCCACTGGGCCTGCGCAGATCCGCGTGGACCAGAATCGTGCGCACGCCCTGGCGCGCGCGTTCCTCGGCGATCGCGCGGGCCACGATCTCCGCGCCCGCACCCGCTCCGGGTTCGACCACGGCCACCGCCGCCCGTTCCGCCGGGGTGGCCAGCCCGACCGCGGTCACCACCTGTTTGAGTGCCCGATCCCGTTCCGCCGCATACTTCTCCGATTCGGCGGGCACCACGGCGAGCGCGGTCATACCGACCTTCTGTTGGATGTCGCCGGCGGTCCGCAGCCGCCGTGACACCACCCCGAGCACCAGCGCGAGCAGACAGCCGATCAGCAGCCCGCCGACGCCGTAGGACATGAGGGTGGGCCAGCGCGCCGGATCTTTGCGCACCACATCCGAGGCCAGCTGCAGATCGATGAGCTTGTTCGAGGTGTCGGCATTGATGCGGTTGATCGCATCCTGCATCTGGGTCAGCGAGACATCGCTCACCACGCCATTGGCGGCGCGAATATCGTCGAACGGTTTGCGCACCGCGGCGATTGCGGCATCCTGGGCGGCGCGCAGCCGGGCATTGATCTCATCGCGAAAAGCGGTGCCCGCCTTGGTCGCCGCGTCCTGCGCGACCTGCGGCTTACTCGCCGTGGCCTCGATATAGAGGATCGGACTCGACGCCACGGTACGGGCGGCCAGGGTGACATCGCTCGGCAGGCCCGTACTGGATTTGAGTTTCGCCTGATACGCCGGATCACCGAAGTACTGCGAGTAACCCACCGACAGCACCGCGTCCTGATCGGGGGCGCGGTTGGGTGAGCCGACCGTCATGGCCACCCGGCCGGTGTACGTCGGCTGCGCACCGAGCGTGCTCACGAATCCGAGTGCCACGCCGATAGCGGTGATCGCCAGCACCAGCCATTTCCGGCGCCAGATCCGTTGCGCGTGAACTCTTGCGGCGCTGTTCAATTCGTCTCCCTCGAAGGCCCGGGCTCCGCGTTCCTGGGTATCGCGGTCCCGTCGGCGTCGTTACGTCGTCGGCGTGGTGCGAGCCGGGCCGCCAGCCGTGCGAAGCCGCGGACCACATCCGGTGCGAGCACCGACAGCACCAGCAGGTAGATCACCGTGAAGGCGACCGTGTCCAGGATCAGTACCCCGATCGCGAGCAGGATCGGCCGCGAATCCGCTTGCAGCACTTGATGTTCCAGGTACCAGGTGGCCGCGAGGGCCAGCGCGGCGGCGGGCAGCGGCGGGCCGACCGCGCGCACCAGCGCCAGCAGCGGTATGCCCATGGCCGAGCGGGCCAGCGTGGTCACCAGGGCGGCGACCACCAGCATGGTCCCCGAGGTCGCGAGCCCGACACCGATCAGGCCGTAGTACTTCACCAGCACCAGCAGTAATCCGATACCCAGTACGATCTCGGTCGCGGTCTGCCAGTTCAGCAGTTTGGTGCGGCCCACACCCTTGATGGCTTCCTCACTGACGCTCATCCAGGCTTTGCCCAGACCCAGCCCCGCCATGGCCACCATGAGCGCGCCCGCTTCGCGCCAGCGTTCGCCGAAGACCACCACCACCGCCGGTTCGCCGAGCGCGATAATCAATCCGGACAGTGCCGCCGCGCCCACCGTGGTGAGCCGGATGGCTCGCAGATACGCGGCCTCCATCCGCTCCGGATCGCGCTCCTCGGCGATTCGGGCGAATGCCGGAAACAGCGAGAACGCACCGACTTCCACAATGAACCGCACCGGAATCTGCGCGATGCGCTGCCCGTAGCGGTAGTGCCCGAGCGCCGCCGAACTCAGCCCGCGCCCGACCACCGCCGCCTCGACGGTGCTCTGTACCCGCGCGCCCAGCATGTTCACCACGACCGGTGAGCCATAGCGCGCCAGCTCCCGCCACAGCCGGAAGGATGCGCGCCCGCGCCCCGGCCGCCAGCGGGCCAGCCACCATACCGTGACCACCCAGACCACATAGGAGGCATAGCTGCCGATGACCATGCTCCAGACGCCGAAGCCGCAGACGGCCAGGGCCACCGAGACGACGGCGAAGCTCACCGAGACCGCCGGGCCGACGATAATGCGGCGCTTCACGCTGAAATCGCGCTGCAGCAAGCCTTCCGGCACATTGGTGAGCGCGAAGATGAGCAGGAAACCCGACGTGGTCGCCGCGATCATCCCGATGGTCCGATTGTGGAAGATCATTCCGATCAGCGGTGCCGCCGCCAGCGCACCCACCGTCATGGCCAGGCCATTCACGAGCGAGGCGCGGAAGACGGTCTCGGCGGTGTCCGCCAACTCCGTCTCGCGTTGCACCAGTCCGGATCTCAGGCCGCCCTCCACGAAGGTGGTCAGCAGCATGGTGAGCACGGTGCCCGCCGCGAAGATACCCACCTCGGCCGGACTCAGCAGCCGCGCCAGCGCGATGGTCTGTCCGAAGGAGACCAGTTCACCGAAGGCGAGCGCCGCCGCGGAGGCGACCGCCACCCGGCCGACCTGCTTGGTGAGCGTGGATTCGCCTGCGGGCGGCCCGGATTCGACCTGCGGTGGCGGACCGGGCTCCATTCGGGTGAGCGCGGTGGGCAGGTAGATCTCGACGGTATCGGCATCGTGGATATGCCGCAGAATCAGATCGTAGGCCCGGACCGAAGGCCGGTCCGGATTGTCGCCGTCGTGTCTATGCATGCTCGATGTGCGTCCGTTCGAGCAACTCGAATAGCCGCTCGTAGACCTGCTGACTACTCGCCACCTGCTCATCCGCCCTGGCGCGCAGGCTGTCCCGCACCTCGGGCGCCTCGGCCCAGGCCGCGGTGATGGCCGCGCCGAGCCGGTCGACGAAGTCCGGATCATCGAAGTGCACCAGGCGAACCCCGCCCTTGAACATATCGTCCAGACCCAGGAACTTATCGTCGTAGTACTCCGTGGAAGTGAGCGCTACGACCGGAATGCCCTGGCTGAGAGCGAATACCGCGAGATGGTAGGCACCGGTGACCAGCACCCGGCACTGCGCGAGCTGCGCGGCGACATCGGCCGGACGGACGAATCGAGCAAGCGGCTCAGCGGGATTCGCGCTGCCGCGCACCAGCGGCACGGTGGTGGCGCGGTCCGGTGAGCCCGGTGTCTCGGCAATGATGAGCGGCACCAGCCACGTCCGGAACTCGGCGGCGGCCGCGCGTACGGCGATGCCGACACCGTCCTGTGCGCGCCGCGCCACCGGTGCGTATCGGGCCACGCGCAGGCAGACGCCGATAGCGCCGCCGAGCTCCGCGGACCGGGCAGCACGGGCGAGTTCGATTGCGTCGTCACCGGTTACGGTCACCGCGCCCGGCGGCACACCGAACGATTCCAGTAGCGCCGGGCCGCGCCGCCGCTCACGCAGGGCGATGAGTGGGAGTTTGGCCAGTACCCGCGCCGCCTGGGCCGCCAGCTCCGGATCGCGCAGCGGGCCGATGCCCTGCCCGACGAGTGCGGTGGGAATGCCTGTGTCGCTGGCGTATTCGAGCAGATCCAGGACCCGGCCGGCCTGTGGGATATCGGCATCGGTGAGGTAGCCACCACCGAGCCCGACCACGAGTGAGGCCTCGCGGACGGCCCGCGCCGCGCCCGGATGCCGTCGTTCGATGCGTGGCGCTTCGCCGGTCTGTACGGGCACGCTGTCGGTCGCGGTGTTCTCGGCCCGTTTCCGCAGCCGGTCCCGGACACGAATTGCCCTGGGCAGCAACCAGGCTCGCGACCGCAGCCAGGTCATAGCCACCGGGCCGACCACCGCCGGGCCCAGTGCCGCCGCGAGTCTTTCGCTCGGTCCCGGATCACCCCACGGGTCCCGATCGCCGACGGTAATGCCCACCGCGCCGGGAAAGTACGCCGCCACCAGAGCGGGCGATTCGGTCATGATTCCAATGCGTGCCAGCGGCCAGCGCGCCCGCAGTCGGCGCACCGTCACCTCGAGCATGGCCACATCGCCGTAGTTGCGGAGCCAATACTCACTGTTCTCGATGAGGACCCGATGCCCGGATCCTCCGCACGGCAGTCCGGTTCCCATCTTCGACCTCCCCCGGTCACGCAGCCGTGCCGAACTTTGCGTTCAACTCCGTCCGCACCGCAACAGTATCTCAATTAGCCACACCCACAACCGGTTTGCGATAGTTCGCACTCGCGTGCGCAGCGGATTTACGGCTACGCGACCGCCCGGCGCGAGATTCTCCGGTAGCGTCGACGCCATGCCGCAACTCGCCGCGGTCACCGGGTCCGCCCACCGGCGCATCGAGCTCGGCCCGGTGCTCGTCGCCGGGCATCGCGTCACCCTGCGCACCACCCGGCTATCGGATTTCCACCCCTGGCACGCGATCCGACTGCGCGACCGCGAACTCATCGAACCGTTCTGGACCACCTCCGCGCTGAGCTGGACGCAACGGCACTCCCGGGCCTGGTGGATACGGGAATATCTACGCCAGCGCCGTGCCCATGCGGCCGGTCGCGCCCTGCGATTGAGCGTATTCGTCGACGGTGACTTCGCGGGCCAGTGCACCCTGTCCCCGATCGATCGCCGCAATCACGCTGCCGAGCTGGGCATTTGGCTGGATTCGGAACGGGCCAGGCATGGCCTGGGCACGGTGGCGGGCGCGCTCGCGACCGACTACGCCTTCGGCACGCTCGGTCTGCACCGGATCACCGCGCCGGTCTGCGTCGGCAATCGTCCAGCACGGCAGGCCAGTATCCGGGGTGGAATGTCCTTGGAGGCCACCATGATTCGTGCCATGAGCGTGGGTGGGCAGGTGCGCGATCATGAGCTGTGGGCGGTCACCGCGGACAAAGCACCAACCGGTGGGTATGTGACGGCTCTCATTGCCTCCGGCGTTGCCACCGAACGCGTTTCGGCCGTGCGAGCCTCCCCGCGCGAGCGCTTGACGACGGGCTGGCGGACGGTCCGCATGGCCGCGCCCGGCACCGTACTCGTGGTCTCGGCCCGGTACTACCTGGGCACCCCGCTGCGGCGTGGAGTTCGCACCGGGATGCCACTGCCTGATGCGCTCTACACCCACGACACCGGAAATCACCCCGTATCGCTCCGAAAGCATCAGTCCCGCTTACACTCTCGGCGCGGCCCGCGCGTCCGCTACGAGGTCACCGCCGCGGGTCAACCGCTCGGTAATCTCATTCTCGACACCGTCGGCGAGCACCCCCGGCTCACCCTCGAGCTCACTCCCGACCCGGCACAGACCAAATCGGCCGCGACCGGCTTGGCGCTCCTGCTGGACTACGCGCACGACGAATTGCACCTCGACCGCATCGAAGCCCGCCTCGATCCGGACGCCACCCACCTGCCCGCCATTGCCGAGGCCGCCGGACTACGCCGCGAAGGCGTCCTCACCGGAGCCCGAATCGGGCCGGACGGTCGTTTCCACAATGTCGAACTTTGGGCCGCGATACCCGAGAAACCGTCGCGCACAAGCGCTCCCGGATAGGTAGAGTCCCGCGGTGACACAGCGAGGAGCACACGTGGGCCTGAACGTTGTCATGATCGCCACCTATCCACTCGAGCCGGGCCGGATCGTGGGCGGTATCGAATCGGTGACGAGCACCCTGGTACCCGCGCTGGCCGCCCGGGACGAGATCGACACCCTGACCGTGCTGCGCTTCCACAATGGGGAAGCGCCGGTGCACACCCGTCGCGAGGGTCCGAAAGTGGAGATCCGCTATCTGCGCGGCCAGAGCCGACTGGGCGTGGCCACCGGCTCGTACCTCGATGTGCGCCAAGCCCGCAAGATCATTGCCGAACTGGCCCCGGATGTGGTGCACGCGCAGGAGATCGGCGTGCGCGGCGATATCGCCACCCAGATCAGCCGCAACACCATTGTCACCGTGCACGGGCTGGTGCATCTGGAGACGAAACTGCAAGCGCGCGCGAGCATCAAGGAGCGGGTGCGCTACTACCTGGTCGAGGCCATGGTCCGCCGGGTGCTGCGCCGCGCCAAGGTCGTCATCTCCATCTCCGACTACGACGCGAAGGCGCTGACCGGCCTGGTGCGCGGCGAGCACATCAGCATTCCCAATCCCACGGCGCCGGAGTTCTTCGCCCTGGCCCCCTCGGCGGAGACCGAACCCCGGCTGCTGTTCGCCGGGGTGCTCTCCCCGCGCAAGAATCCCGAGGGCCTGCTCACCGCGTTCGCGCTTGCGGTACAACAGGTTCCGAAGGCACGCCTGATCATGGTCGGCCCGCAACCGGACCCCGGCTACGCGCGCACCATTCGCGAGCACGCCACCGCCCTCGGCCTGGACGAGCACATCGAATTCACCGGCATGGTCGACAACGACCGGCTGCGCGAGGAGATCGCGGCGGCCCGCGCGGTGGTGCTGTTCTCCCAGGAGGAGACCTCGCCGACGATTCTCGCGCAGGCCATGGCCGCCGGGAACCCGGTCATCTCCTCCCGCGTCGGCGGTATTCCGGAGATGGTGACCGAGGGCGAGAACGGCTATCTGGTCGCACCCGACGATGTCACCGCCTTCGCCGCGCGCATGGTGGAACTGCTCGAAAACCAGGAACTGGCATTGGATCTCGGCCGCAGGGGGCATGCGAAGGCGCTGGAGAAATTCGAGCCCGATGCCGTGGCGCGCCGCACGGTCGAAACATATCTCCGGGTCGCCGGGATGTAGAGGACGTCGTGCAACCCAACGGGGGAAACATCGTGACCGCAGCACAGCAAGAATTGAACTGGACCGGCGCGAAGGTCCTGGTGACCGGCGGGGCCGGATTCATCGGATCGCATCTGGTCGAACTGCTCGTCGCCGCCGGGGCGCAGGTGACCGTACTGGACAATTTCGCCTCCGGCAGCCGGGACAATCTGGCCGGGGTGATGGACGCAATCACCCTGCGGGAGACAGATATTCGGCGACTCGACTGGCAGGAGTATCTCACCGAACATCCGGCCGATGTGATCGCGCATCTGGCCGCCAATGCCTATGTACCGCCCTCGGTCGAGGATCCCGCCTTCGACTGTGAACTCAACTTCCAGACCACCTTCCGGCTGCTGGATGCCCTGCGCGCCCGGCACTGGCCGGGCCGGCTGGTCTTCGCCTCCAGCGCCGCCGTCTACGGCAATTCGGTGCACATCCCCATCAGCGAGGACGATCCCACCGTGCCGATCTCCCCGTACGGGGTGGGCAAGCTGGCCGCCGAACGCTATCTCGCGGTCTTCGCGCAGCTGTACGGCCTGAATATGGCTTCGGTGCGGTTCTTCTCGGCCTTCGGGCCGCGCCAGCGCAAACAGGTGGTCTTCGATCTGCTGGCCAAACTGGACCGCGATCACGAGCGCCTGTTCATCCACGGGGACGGCACCCAGGTGCGGGATTTCCTATTCGTCGGGGATGCGGCGCGCTCGGTCATGATGGTGGCCGCCAACGCACCCCTGCGCGGTGAGGTATACAACGTCGGCGCGGGTCGCGAATACACCATCGATCAGCTCGCCAAATCGCTGTGCTCGATCACCGGTCTCACCCCGGATTTCGACTACAGCGGGAGCAATCGTCCCGGCGATCCGGAGAAGCTGGTCGTGGACATATCCCGTTTGAGCGCAATCGGATACGCGCCGCTCACGGACTTCGACCAGGGGTTGACCAGCACTGTAGCCTGGTTCGAGTCCTTGACCGGCGCCAGTTGGCGCCGCCGAACACAGGAGTAGCCCGTTGCGGTTTGCCCGCGCTCTCGGCATCGTGCTGCTCTCACTGCTGGCGGGCTGCGGCGACACCGATATCGCTCCGATGTCGCCCAGCATGACCACCGCCGATGTCGAACCCTTGGTGGCGGACCGCTTCGTCGGCGATTTCGAGACCGGCAATTTCGACCAGTGGGCGAATTGCCAGAACGTGGTGGTGCGCAGCGCTCCGTGCTCGAGCTACCACAATCCGACCGGCCGGATGGAGGTCGAATCCGCAGTCGTCCGTCAAGGCCGGTACGCCGCGAGATTCGAAGTGCACCAGGGTGATACGCCCGCCCTGCTGTGCTGTGGCGCGCGCGCCGAGGTGAGCGGCGAGGAGGCCACCCGCTCCGAGGAGGGCGACGACCGCTGGTACCAGTGGAGCACCCGTTTCGAACACGGCTTCCCCGCCGATCAGGGTTGGACCGTCCTGTCGCAATGGCATGCCGACGAGGACGGCCCGCCACCCCTGGCCGTCGCGTCGGGACCCACCAATGTGGGCATGAACCGCTGGGGCGTAGTGGTATCCACCTGGGATGCCCCCGGTCGCCCCGGCCCCACCTACACCCCGTGGAGCACCGATCTCGTCACCGACTCGTGGATCGATATCAAACTGCATGTGAAGTGGTCGATCCATGACGAGATCGGCTTCATCGAACTGTGGATCGGGGGCGTCCCGCAGGTCTTCGACGCCGACCCGTGCGCCGGCCAAACCCGTTGTATGGTGCGCACTCTCATGCCGCGCGGCGGGGGCACCTACTTCAAACAGGGCTACTACCGCGATCCCGCGATCAGCGCACCCGGGGTGGTATTCCACGATGGCTTCACCGCGGCGAAGAACGAGGCCGCGCTCGCGCCGCTATAGCGCCCGGCCGCGGCTCACCGCACCGATCGACTTGGCGATCATGAGCAGATCCAGTAGCGCCGACCAGTTCTCCACATACGAAAGATCCAGGCGCATGGCATCTTCCGGCGTCAGATACGAGCGTCCGCGCACCTGCCACAGCCCCGTCACGCCCGGCCGCACCAGCAAACCGCCCACCGCATCGGCGTGCAGCCGAAGCTGCGGGCGCGGGCCGACAATGCTCATCTCCCCGCGCAGCACATTGAGGAACTGCGGAAGCTCATCGAGGCGATATCGGCGAATCACCCTGCCCACCGGCGTCATTCGCGGATCCGTACCGAGCCCGAGCAGCGCGTCGATATGCACCCCGGCCTCGGCGTACATACTGCGGAACTTGAACATGTGGAACGGCCGACCGTCCCGCCCGATCCGCTCGGACAGGTAGAGCACCGGGCCGCGGCTGGTGGCCTTGATCGCCACCGCGATACCCAGCAGCGCCGGTGCGATGACGAGTAGCGCCAGCAGTGCGAAGCAGAGGTCGAAGGCGCTCTTGCGAATCGACTTGGAACGACCGTATTGCGGCTTCTCCACGTGTAGGACCGGCATATCGGCCACGATCCGATGGGTGAGCCGGGTGCCCGCGATCCCCACCAGGCTCGGAGTCACCAGCAGTTCGATACCCAGTTCATCCAATTCCCATGCCAGGCCACGGAAGTCGTCGAGGCCGAGGGTCTCGGTGCGGGTGATGGCCACGGCTTCCACACCGGTCGCCCGCGCGGCCTCGATCACCGCGCGCGGTCCACCCACGCCGGTGCACACGCCGATCACCGCATAGCCATTGCCGGAATCGCGGGCGAACACGGCCGCCAGCTCCTGTGCCGCATCGGGATTGCCGACCACCAGCAGCTGCGCGCGATAGGCACCCTGTGCCCGCTGGCGCGCCACCCAGCCGCGCCACAGCGCCCGCTCGGCCAGCAGCCCGCAGCCGCCCAGCAGAAGCGCGACAATCAGATAGCCCCGCGAAATGCCCAGGCACAGCAGCATGGAAACGATCACGACCGCGCCGAAGAACTTGAGCGATACCGCGACCACTTGCCGGTATTCCTCAGTGCCACTGCCGATCGCGCGCAAAGCCATGGTGCCGGTGAGTGCCAGCACCGCGGTCCAGGCCGCTACCAGCACAATCGATACTGCCGTGTAGGGGACCCCGATCGGCAGTGCGCCGGATGATCCTCCCACACAACCGATCTGGGCGATGGCCACGGCGATGCCGAGCGTCGCCAGGTCGCTCGCAGCCAGCCTGCGGGCGTAATCACCTTGCCGCCGTTGCCTATCCGAGCGCGGTAGCGGTCTGGTGAACCGGCCCGCACGTACGACGCGGCCGGCGGAAGTTTCGAAGCTCATGAACGAACACACCTCCCCCACGGGAGAACTCGGTTCCGATCCCCACTGATCAGTTCCACAAAACGGGCTGAGGTCGGTCCCTGGACATACCGCTGGGGCCGCCGACTAATTCGGTGGTAAGAAGCCGAATGTTACACACCCGGAACACGTACGACGTCGAAAACTGTGGGCTACAAATGTTTCCAGCGGATTGCCGGAAGCGTCGCGACCGGTTTCCAGTTCGTTTCCCCCGATATCCCCCTATTGGCAAACCACCTGGTTGTACCGCACGATATCGCAGTGCCTCGAACAACGTAACCCTTGAATTGCAAGACTCGAGAGTTAGCCGACCGGCTACCCCGTTCTGCGACTCGCAGGAATCTGCTTCATTGTTGCCCTCCGGTCACCCGCGGAGCACCGCTGTGACCGCCAAACCTGTTGTAACGTAAGGCCGGATCGGGCCGACCTCAGTGCAGCCCGGTTCGCCGCCGGGCCCGGTTCCGGTGAAAGGTGGGGATTTCGCGTGCAATGTCGTCTGTGTTCCGCCAGTGCTCTGTTGAGTGTTCTCAATCTTGGTGCGACGCCACCGTGCGAGAAATTCCTCACCGCCGAGGAGCTGGACCAGCCCGAACCCACCTTTCCATTGCATCTGCGGGTCTGTGAGAACTGTTTACTGCTACAGATCCCGGCGCTCATCACCCCCGCCGAGACATTTACCGAATACGCCTACTTCTCCTCTTTTTCGGACAGTTGGGTACAACACGCCAAACTGTTCGTCGAGGAGGCTACACAGCGCCTGCGCCTGGGCGGCGACTCGTTCATGATCGAAGTCGCCAGCAACGACGGCTACCTGCTGCAACACGCGGTCGCCGCGGGCATACCCTGCCTGGGCATCGAACCCTCGGTGAATGTCGGTGCGGCAGCACGGGAGAAGGGCGTACCGACCGAAACCGCCTTCCTCGACGAGGAACTCGCGGCCCGGGTGCGCGCCGAGCACGGACCCGCGAATCTCGTTGTGGCCAACAATGTTTATGCGCACATACCCGACCTGCTGGGTTTCACCCGCTCGCTGCGGGCGCTGCTGGCCGATGACGGCTGGCTCTCCATCGAGGTGCACCACGCGCTGAACCTGGTGGCGCTGGGGCAGTTCGACACCATCTACCACGAGCACTTCCAGTACTACACGGTGCTCTCGGCCCAGCGCGCGCTGGCCACCGCCGGCCTCACCGTGGTCGATGTGGAACTGCTTCCCACACATGGTGGTTCGCTGCGCATCTGGGCGCGGCCCGATGCGGTCGCCGAACCCGGCGAACGAGTCGAACAGGTCCTGCGCACCGAAGCCGAGGCCGGATTACATGACGTCGCAGGCTATCTCGCGCTGCGCCCACGCACCGAGTCGGTCCGCCAGGAGCTGCTGCGCTTCCTGCTGCAGGCCAAGGCCGACGGCAAACAGGTCGTCGGCTACGGCGCACCGGGCAAGGGCAATACCCTGCTCAACTACTGCGGCATCCGCACCGACCTGCTCGCGTACACCGTGGACCGAAACCCGTACAAGCACGGGCGATTCACCCCCGGCACGCGCATTCCCATCCACGCGCCCGAGCGCATCGACCAAGACCGGCCCGATGTGGTGCTGGTGCTGCCCTGGAACCTCGAGTCCGAGATCACCGCGCAACTGCGCCACGTGACCGGCTGGGGCGGCGAGATCGTATACCCGCTTCCCACCCTCCATCATGCAGAGAGCCCGGCGAAATGAAGGTTGTACTGTTCTGCGGCGGTTACGGCATGCGCATGCGCAACGGCACCGAGGACATCATCCCCAAGCCCATGCAGATGGTCGGGCCGCGCCCGCTCATCTGGCATGTCATGCGGTACTACGCGCACTTCGGGCACAAGGACTTCATCCTGTGCCTGGGGTACGGGGCCGCGCACATCAAGAACTTCTTCCTCACCTATCAGGAGTCGGTCTCCAATGACTTCGTGATCCGCGGCGGGAAAGTCGAACTGCTGCAATCCGATATCAGCGACTGGACCATCACCTTCGTCGATACCGGGGTGGAGTCACCCATCGGCGAGCGACTGCGCCGGGTGCGCGAGCATCTGCACGGTGAGCCGTACTTCCTGGCCAATTACGCCGATGTGCTCACCGACGCACCGCTGGATCGGGTGATCGCGGACTTCCGGGCGTCCAAGGCCGCGGCCTCCATGATGATTGTGCCGCCGCAGTCCTCCTTCCACTGCGTGGATGTGAACGCCACCGGCGAGGTCAAGAACATCACCCCGGTGTCCCAGCTGCCCATCTGGGAGAACGGCGGCTACTTCGTGCTCACCCAGGAGATCTTCGAACATCTGCCGCCCGGCGGCGATCTGGTCGAGGACGCGTGCGGGGCGCTCGCCGCGCAGGGGCGGCTCTTCGGGTATCAGCACCACGGGTTCTGGAAGCCCGCCGACACCTTCAAGGAGCGCGCCGAACTCGACAGCGGATATATGCAGGGCGATCGGCCGTGGATGGTGTGGGAGCAAGCCAAAGCATGATCCGACTCGATACGGGAGCGGTGCGGGAGATCGCACTGCTCGCCGCACACTGCGACGATCTGGCCATCGGACTCGGCGGCACCCTGCTGACTCTGGCCAATGCCGTTCCAGGACTGCGCATTCGAGCGCTCGTACTCACCGGCGCGGGCACCGAACGCGCCGGTGAGGAAGAGCGTGCCTTGGCCGCCTTCTGCCCGGGCGCGGAGCTGGATCTGCGGATTCTGGATGTGCCGGACGGCTATGCGCCGGCGCACTGGGAGCGCGCCAAGAACGCGGTCGCGGCCCTGCGCCGGGGCGGCAATCCCGATCTGGTATTCGCGCCGCAGCGCGGTGACGCCCACCAGGATCACCGGCTGCTCGCCGAGTTGACGCCCACCGAGTTCCGGGACCAACTGGTGCTGGGGTACGAAATCCTCAAATGGGAGACCGATACCCCGCAGCCCAGCGTCTTCCACCCGCTGCCCGAGGGCTACGCCGAACTCAAGGCCGAGCTGCTTCTCAAACACTATCCGTCACAACGGGATCGGGACTGGTTCGACGAACAGTCCTTCCTCGCGCTGACCCGGCTGCGCGGCGTGCAATGCCGCGCCTGGCACGCCGAGGCATTCCTGCTCGACAAGGCGACCATCACTTTCGGAGGGGCATGAGCATGCGCGTACTCGTCACCGGGCACGAAGGCTATCTGGGGACGGTCATGGTGCCGGAGTTACAGGCGGCCGGACATGACGTAACCGGTTTGGACAGTGGGTTTTTCGCGGATTGCATACTGGGCGACGCACCGGAGCCGCCGCCCGGAATCGCGGTGGATCTGCGCGATGTCACGGTCGAACAGCTGGCCGGATTCGATGCCGTGGTTCATCTCGCGGCGCTGTCGAACGATCCACTGGGTGCGCTCGCGCCGCAGATCACCTACGACATCAATCATCACGCCTCCGTGCGCCTGGCCCGGCTGGCCAAGGCGGCCGGGGTGCGCCGGTTCCTCTACGCCTCCACCTGTTCGGTCTACGGTGCGGCCGGGAACGGTCTGGTCACCGAGGACGCGCCGCTGCGGCCCCTCACCCCCTACGCCGAATCCAAGGTGCGAGTCGAGGACGATGTGGCCGCCATCGCGGACTCGGGCTTCTCCCCCGTATTCCTGCGCAACGCAACGGCTTTCGGCTTCTCACCGCGACTGCGCGCCGATATCGTGCTCAATAATCTCGTCGGGTACGCGGTGCTCACCGGCGAGGTGCGAGTGCTCTCCGACGGCACGCCGTGGCGGCCGCTGGTGCACGCGCAGGATATTGCCCGCGCCTTCGCCACCTGTCTGACGGCCCCGCTCGAGGCCATCCACTGCCGGGCCTACAACGTGGGCACCGAGACCAATAACCTCACCGTCGCCGAGATCGCGCAGGCGGTGGTGGAAACGGTGCCGGATTCGAAGCTGTTGATCACCGGTGAGAGTGGTGCCGATCCGCGCTCATATCGGGTCGACTTCTCCTATGCCAGAAAGGAACTCGGCTTCGAGGCGGCTTGGAGCATTCCGGACGGCGCGGCCGAACTGTATCGCGAATACACCGCGCGCGGGCTCACCTCCGACGCCTTCTTCCAGCGGTTCACCCGGCTGGCCCACCTGACCTCGCTCAAGGAGTCCGGCGTGCTGGACGACGAACTCCGCCGGATCGGAGCCTGAATGGGATTACAGCCCGAAGGCCGCGAGCAGCTCGCGCCACGAATGCGCCGAGGCATCGCGGTCCGAGACCACCGTGACCGGCTGCGGCCACTCGATCGCCAGATCCGGATCGTCGTAGGCGATACCGATATCCTCGGCCGGATCATGCGCCCGATTGATGCGGTAGCAGACATCGGCGACCGCGCTCACCGCCTGGAAGCCGTGCAGAAACCCCGGCGGCACATACAGATTCCGGAAATCGCTGTCGTCGAGCAGGAACGCTTGCTGCCGCCCGAAGGTCGGCGAGTTCGGGCGGATGTCCACCAGCACATCGTGTACCGCGCCGTGCGCACAACGCACCAGCTTCGCCTCACCCCGGCCCGCCCGGCCGTGCATACCGCGCACCACGCCGCGATAGGACCGGGACTGCGAATCCTGCACGAAGGCGGCCGAGAAGCCGGGCTGCTCCAGGTAGGCGTCGAACTCCTCGGCATCGAAGGTGCGGGTGAACAGGCCGCGGCCGTCCCGGAACGGCTCCGGGGTGAGCACCAGCACGTCGGCGAGCTCGGTTGTTTCGATGCGCATCAGGTCATCGTGCCATGAGCGCCGAGATGCCGCGGGGATGCCGCGCCTGTGGAGCGGCCGGGCTGGTACGGGTGCTGGATCTGGGCAAAATGCCTGCGGCGGACGACTTTCCGCTGTTGGACGCACCCGACACCCCGCCCAATCCGCTGGCCATGGATCAGTGTCCGGCGTGCGGACTGGCGCAGCTCGCCGAGGATGACACCGTCACATCGGAGCCACGCGGGGTGGAGCCGCAGGCATTACGCGATCAGGCCGCCGCGGCACTGGTCGAAGTGGACGCGGCCGGGTGGCTGAACGCGCACACCGCACGCGAATTCGGCAGTCCGCACGGTGGCAGTTGGCTACCGCTGCTGCAATCGCGCGGCTGCACCGTGACCGAGAAGCCGGCCGATGTGGTGATCGACTGCTTCGGCATCATGCACGAGCCCGATCAGCGCGCGGCCTTCCATGAGCGGGCCGCAGCGACGGCGGCCGATGGCGTACTGCTGCTGCAATTCCACTCCCTGGCAGCGATTGTCGGCCACGGTCAGTGGAATGCTCTGCGGCACGGCCACTTCGCGTACTACACACTGCGCACCCTGCGGCTTTTGCTCGCCGCGGCCGGGATGCGGGTGGCGGCGGCATGGGAGTTCGGCCTGTACGGCGGAACGGTTCTGGTCGCCGCGGTACACGGTCCAGCCGAACTCGGCAGTGCCCCAGCCGATCCGGTCGTGAACCGAATTCTCGATGCCGAATCCGCGTTGTTCGGCACCGATTCCGAGACCGCGGCGATCGCGGTGCGCACCCTGCAGCAGGCCGCCGACGACCAGGGGCGCACCCTACGCGCCTGGCTGGAACGCGAAAACGCCTCCGGTCACCGGGTTTTCGCGTACGGCGCGGCCTCGCGGGCGGTAGCCTTGCTGCATCTGGCGGGTGTACACCGAAGTCTGCTCACCGCCGTCGCCGATGCCTCGCCCGCCAAGCAGGGCCGCCGTATGCCCGGCACCGATGTTCCGATTATCGCGCCGTCGGAACTCGTTGCCGCACAGCCGGATCGGGTCCTGCTCACCTTGCCCGACCTACTGCCCGAAGTCCGAACGCAGTGGCCGGAACTGGAGGGGAGGTGGGTACTGAATCCAACCGTGCACGACTGAGCTGGACGCATAACGCAACACCTGATGAGGGCAGTACCTGATGAGGGAATGGGGAACATCATGAAGAGCTCCACGCAGCGCGCAACCGCGCGCACCATGGCCGTCGCGGCCGCACTCACCGTCGGCCTCGCCATGGGGACCAGTGTCTCCCTCGCGGGGGTGGACAGCAGCAGCTCGATCCTCGATCACCAGCAGCGCACGGTCGAGGCCATCCTGTCCGATACGCACGTCAGCTTCGTGCCACCGCTGGACGGAAATCCGCTGAGTCGTGAGTGGTTCCACGACGGCAGGGCGGCATTCCGTATCAGCGGCCCGGATGCCTCGAGCTGGAGTGGCCACATCACCATGGGCTACCAGGTGGGCTATCCGGCCACCCTGGACGGGCGGATCAAATTCCAGTGGTGGACGCCGAGCCTCGGACTGGAGATCGGCAATGATCCGAAGATCGACGTCAACAGCCTGATTCCGCAGCTCGGCCTCGAATTGGCGGTCGGCTTCGGACCCGGCATCCAGACCGTCGAGGCCGCGGGCGGGGATATCTCCGGCGCGGACGGGTACATCCAGATGTCCGGCTTCCACGGCACCGTCACCGGTGTCCTCGGCCAGACCACCATCCGGCCGTGGGTCAAGATCGTCTCCGGTAACGGTGACAGCGTCACCACCTACGGTCCGCTCTGGACCAACTGATTTCTGTTCCCGGGCAATACTTTTCAGCGTAGTAGCTCCGGGCGGCGCAGCAGGGCAGCCGCCGCCCGGATACGCACTCGATGCAGGGCCGCGCGCACCAGCCGCAGATCACCGCCGAGCACCGCGCCGCGCCCGATCAACCGTGGATACTCCCGGCCCAGCCGATGCTGGAAACGCAGCAGCTGCGCGATCTTGGCGGCGGTGCCGGTTTCGCCGTACCGGTTGAACCGTGAATCCCGCCAGGCGGCAAGGCTTTCCGACATGCCGTAGAACAGGCCGAAGGCGCTCAGCCGGGCGATCAGATCCACATCCATGGGCAGCGCCGGATCACCGCGGAACCCACCGACGCGCTCGAAATCCTTGCGCCGGAACATGGCCGTGGCGGTCGGGCCGAAATCGGCGGGGCCGCGCCGCACAATGGTGCGCAGCAGTGTCCGGGAATCGCGCTGCCCCAGCAGATTCGGCAGCCCCAGCCCGGTCTGCTCGACCCGACCGTCGGCGTCGACGACCTGAAACTTCGAGGCGCACACCGCGATACCCTGATCGCCCATGACCGCCACCTGCTTGTCCAGCGAGCCCGGCAGCAGGATGTCACCGGCACAGACGACCTTCACCAGGCGGCCGGTGGCCAGCGAAACGCACTTGTTCCAGTTCTCGCCGATGGGTAGCGGCACCCGATTGCGTACCACGCGCAGGCGTTTGTCATTGAACGAGTGCGCCACCCGCACGGTGTCGTCGGTGCTGGCATTGTCCAGCACAATCACTTCGAAAGCGGTGTCCTGCTCCAGAATCGAGCGCAATGTCGCGCGCAGAGTACGTCCGGAATCGTGCACCGGGACGCATACCGACAGGTTGGCCATCGTTCCCCCTGAGCTGGTGCGGTGGGTTAACGGATCGGCGCCGGTCGCTGCTCCATCAGCCGGAACACTCGGTCCAGGCCCGCGCGAACGGAATCGATCTGCTCGACAGCCCGCTGCTGCAGCGTATCGCGCAGCTCCGGCGCGGACTCCCACAACTCCCGGACCGCCAGGGGCAGTTCGGATTCCAGGTCGTCCACACCCAGCCGCACGACCCGCAAGCCGGCGCCGAACATATCGGCCAATCCGTAGAACCTGTCGTCGCAGTACTCCGATGCCGTTACAGCAACCGCCGGAATACCCTGCGAGAGCGCGAAAACCGCCAGGTGATAGGCACTGGTGACCAGTACCCGACAACGCGATACCCGGCGAGCAACCTCCTCGGCGGCACCCGAGCGAGCGATCGCGACCGCGCCCGGCACCGTGTGACCGAACCGGTCGTACTCGGAATCACGCAGGCACACGCCCAGATCCGCGCCGATCTCCGCGCGCCGCATGCGGTAGGCGAACTCCACGGAGTCATCACCGGTCACCTCGACACGCTCGGCCGGGACACCGATCTCGGCCAGCAGCTTCGGGCCGCGCAGACCCTCGCGCAGGGATATCAGATCCACCCCGGGCAGCACCTCGAAGGCACGGCGCAACAGCTCGCGATCGTGGATGGGACCGATACCCTGGCCGATCATGGCGGTCGGAATGCCTAGGGCCCGAGCGTGTTCCAGCAGATTCAGGGTGCGATGCGCCTGGTACAGGTCGATATCGGCGAGATACCCGCCGCCCTGCGCAATGACGAGATCGGCCTCAGTTATGGCGGCCGGAACCGGTGGCAGCGGCGGCATCCCCGCCGGGGTTTCCTTACCGATGAGGGCTTGCGCCTCGAAGCGGAGCCGATCACCGACCCCGCGCAATTGCCGCAGTGGAGCTTCGGTCGCCTCGCGCCACTTCAGCGCGGTGGGGCCGGTCACCTTCGCCGCGGTCAACTGCTCCAGCTGACCGGCGAAACCGCCTCTGCCCCACTGCCATCCACCGCCGGCGTGTATGGGTTCGGCCTCGGGAAGCACCGCACGCAATACGCGCGGCTCCGCGGTGAGCATACCGATCCGGGCATGCGGCCAACGCTCCCGCAGTCGTTGCACCGTCATGATCATCGTGGCTATATCACCGCGATTGTGTAACCCATACTCGCCGTTCTCGACCAGTATCTTCAATTCCCCGCACTCGCTCTGCTCGCCCTGCCAAGCACCCGAACGCAGCGAATCTATCTTATGGACCGGTTACGCGCACAGTTTCACCCCTGCGCGCACAACGCCGCATCGACGACCTCGTCCAAGTCGGTATTGCGGGCACGGGCGCCCAGAATATCGGGCAGCTGATTCATACTCACGGTCACCGAGCGCTCGGCCGTCGCACCGCCGTACACGAAAGTGCCGTGCATGGTCCCGCCATGGCCCCACGCCTGGATCCCGCACGAGGTGGTCCAATGGAACAGTCCCAGCCCGAAATCCTCCGACCTGCGCCAATCCCCACTCGGCACCGTGCGCTGCATCTGCGCCAATTCCGCCGCGCCCACCACACGCCCCTGTAGCAGCGCCATGAAGAAACGATTCAAATCCGCGCCCGTGGAGACCATCGCCCCATCCGGCAACCCCCACCCGGCATCGATATCGGTGATATCCACCAGATTTCCGTCGAAGTCGTGATAGGCCCGCGCATGCGGCCCCCGAATCACCTGCTCGGCGGGGTACAACGGCCAGTAGGTATCCAACAGACCGAGCGGAATCAGAATCCTGCGCGTCACCTCCACGCCGACCGGCAGCCCGGTCACCCGCTCGACCACCTGGCCCGCGATCAGATAGTTGGTATTGGAATACCCGGACCGCTCCCCGGGCTCGAAATCCTTCGTCTTGTCCAGGCCCAGCCGAATCAACTCACCGACCGGCTTGGGCTGCTGCAGCGCGGCCACCGAGTCCAGATTCAGATCCGTCAGATAGTCGGGGATACCACTGGTGTGCTGCAACAGATTTCGAATGGTGATCACATTCCCATCGCCGCCCGGGCCCTGGACCACCCCTGGCAGATAGCGCTCCACCGGGGCATCCAGATCAACTCTCCCCTCGCCTACCAACTGCAGCATCACCGAGGAGACAAAAGCCTTCGTATTACTGGCGATCCGCACCTGCGCGTTGTCGGGGAACGGTGCGTTGGAACCGAGATCTCCTGCGCCGCTGTTGATCTGGAGAATTCCATCGCCCTCGGTGAGTACCAGTTGCGCGCCGGGGACTCCAGCTCCGGAGACGCTCTCATCCAGGCCGGTCTGCAGGCGGTCCTGCAGGGAGGCCGGTTCGGCTGCGGTGGATCCTGCCGTGAGGAGTACCGCAGTGACTGTGACGGCCAGGAGGGCGATGGTTCTGGGAATGGGCGGCATCTCGTCCTTTGGTTGTCCCCCGGAGAGGTATACGCGTGCGGGCTAAGACGGGTTCGATTCGAGTTCTGTGGCCGACCCATGTCGGTTCGGGTGGGGATGGTATTGCTTTGCCCAAACGGGCTGCAGAGCAGAACTGGCAGTGTGGTTGCTTCGTCTGCCGTACCCGATTTTAGCTCCCCCATCAGGCGGGGAGCTGACACTTCCTGACGGGGGGCCTGGTTGTGGTTGCGTTCAAGGACAAGACCCGAAAAGACAAAAACCCGAAAAGACAAAAGACGCCTGGACAAGAAGGGCCTAAAGGCCCAAAAGACAGAGAACCGGACACCCCCGTTGGGATCGGACAGCACGTCTGGGATCGAACAACACTGACAGGGGCTGTTCGAACCACATGCGCGCTGTCCCGTCAGAGTCCACCCACCCGAAGCGGACAATTCAGGCAAGGTGGCGCATCCTAGGGGGACCGCGCACACCCCTACCGACTCATCACACCCCGTCTCATTGCGGCACACCGCGTACAAGGGGTGTGCCGGTGAGACACGGGGTGTGATGGCTTCGGAGGGTGGGGGATTTGGGGGTTTTGGTCTTTGGGGTTTGGGGTTTGGGTTTTTTGCTCGAGATCGGGACCACGGCCGCCCAGCCCGGCTGGGTCGTGAGTATTCGCGCCCAAAAGGGGGAGCGAAAGCCGGGTACGGCAGACGAGGTTCCCACACCGAAAAATCGTGGCCATCCTCCGAACCCCGCCGGAGGCCGAAGGTGATCCGCCCGAG
>NZ_WJIC01000049.1 GCF_009649815.1 Nocardia sp. SYP-A9097 | reverse complement strand
GACCCGGCCGCGGTAGTGCTCGGCCACCAGGGATACCCACTTGGCCGGATCCTTCTTGTGCGAGACCTCCATCTCGAAGACCTTCACCAGCTCTTCGACAATGTGCTCTCACCTACACCTCGGAGTGGATCGACCACGGCGTCGGCCCCGCGCGCGCGGGGATGGTCCCACCATCGTCTACACGTCCAACGGAAGCTACACGTCGGCCCCGCGCGCGCGGGGATGGTCCTGCCATGGCGACGCTCGGCTATCACGCGCTCACGTCGGCCCCGCGCGCGCGGGGATGGTCCCGATTCGATCCACAAATGGCACGGGTCGCACAGGTCGGCCCCGCGCGCGGGGATGGTCCTGAGTACCCCTCAGTCCTTCATCTCAACTTCACGTCGGCCCCGCGCGCGGGGATGGTCCCCGAGTCGGATGTGGCCGCCGTGTATGCCGTCTGTCGGCCCCGCGCGCGCGGGGATGGTCCCTATCCGCTAGCCGTGTTGATGCAGCTAGCGATGTCGGCCCCGCGCGTGCGGGGATGGTCCTCGCCCGCAACCCCAGGTGACCGGGGTGCGGCGGTCGGCCCCGCGCATTGAGAACCCCAAAGAGCGCGACCGAGTACGCGCCTTAGCGACGATGCAGGCCATCGGCCCGGCGCGGCCGCGATCGATCCGCCCAGGACGCGGCACTCCGGAGGTATGACATCCACAAACGCGTAATCCAGGACAAACGCATAGGGCTGCTCGCCATCTCAGGGATTGTTCGGCCACGGTCCCGCTCGGAACACGGCTACTGGACTGTGCGGCACCAGTGGTAAGGGTGCGACCGGTCGGTGTGGACCGGCAATATCATGACGCCGTGAGTGATAACCCGAAGTGTGGAATCTGCCGAGAGAACGACGCGGGCGAGGGCAAGATGATGTGCCCCGGCTGCCGCCAGGAGATCGAGACCAGGAACCGGACTCCCTATGCCGGGCTGCCGGTCAAACAACCGTAGCGGCCCCGACCGGTTGCGGTCGGAGCCGTAGGGCCCCAGCGCAACTCGTGCGGGGTCCCGCTGTACCGGATCGACCTTGCCGAACGCTTACGCCCCGGCAGCGTCGGCGAACGCCTAGTCCGCCGAAACCCGCGCCGTCGCCGAGCTTCTGCGCGCCGAGCAACTGCACCGGTAGGTACCTACGGATTTCCGGCCACAACCGCAGTCCGGTGTGATGTCGTTGTCGCACAGCGATATCGAACCCGCAGTACCACCGACGGAGGACGTACCGGATGCGTAAGAAGATCACCATCGAGTTCGCCAGCGAACTCGATGCCAAGGTCTACGCCGATGTGATCAGCGCGGTGTGGATGCAGGTAAAGGCGATCAGTGAAGGCCATGACATTGACTTCGAGGTCGGGCACGACGGCGGAGACATGCTGAGCCGCGAACTCAACACACACTGGGACAAATTCGCGAATCAGACCCGGTGGGGAAACCCCTAACCCGCTCGTCAGCACAGCGCCGCCCCGGCCGAAGCCCCGTAATACCGGTATCGGCCGGGGAAGCTGTGTCGTGCGTCGAGTCCTGTTGCAGGCCAGAACCCGGGCCGCCGAAAGCGAAACCGATCACCGAAACGGCCAGTCGCAGCTGGATACTGTTCGGGCACAGCGATATCGGACGACCGCTAGCAACGCTGAGGCAGCCTTCACTACGCTTCTCTCATGGCCGATGCCGAGGACCGCCCATCGATACCGGAACCCATGCAAGGTTTGCGGAGCCGGCTTGTCGGCGAGGCTCTCGAGGTGCGAGTCCCGTGCTGCGCTGGCACGGTGCGTGTGCCCGCTCGCCTCGGGCAACTAGCACTCGGTGGCGGCCCGGTAATTGTCTGCGCGGTCGGATGTCCCTGCGGCAATGCCCATCTGGCCACCGTCGAGTCCGATGGAATCCACCTTCGGCTCACAGCTGAGCCGCGGAGTCTCGGTCGGATCGTTGCAACGATGCCATGGCCCACCGCAGCCCCAGGACCGGCTGACGCGAACTTCTACGAGGCCAAAACAATCCCATCGGCCAGCGCGCTGATCGCTCACTTGGTCTCGCTAGGCATCCAACCAGGACCGCCACCCCGGGGATAGAAACCGTCGAGAACCCACATTGCCTTGCCAGGAACCGGTCTCGGCTGTCGGAGACCAGCGGTAGCGTGCGTGAGTGGCCGCGCGTGCGCGCGGTGTGGTCGGGCGAGGGTGAGATGCGATGACTCGGACGAAGAACGTGCTCTCTTTCGGATCTTTCGTGGCAATTTTCGCGTGTGGGCCGCTGACGGTGTGGGGCGACCATGTGGGGTGGTCTGGTCTGTGGCTGTTCGCGATCGTCGGCGTGCTCGGTGGGAGCGCTGTGGGCATCCTGAGCTATCTCCTTCACCATGAGACGGCGACCCGACTCGCGCGGCGCGATGAGAACGGTGATCCGGTCGCGCTCACAGACGCAGAGTCGGCCTGGTTCGAGATCTTCGGTCTCTTGCCCGCCGCCGCGCCCTCGAAGCGGTAACTACTCATGACCAGGGTGACCGTCTACAGCTTCCCCAGTTCCGACGACTACACCCAGGACACCGTTCTGGGTGGCTGGTTCGACACCAGCACCGCCGAGAGCTGGTCCGACCGCGACCGCGACCACGACGGCAACGGCTCCCACGGCCCCGGGCGCGGGGAAGCCGTGTGGCGCACCGCGGACGGGCGGTGGGCGCTCGAGAAATGGACCGACGAGCCGAATGAGGAAGGCACCTTTCGGTTCATCAGCGAGGGCTTGGCGCGAACCTGGTTGCTCACCTTCGAGTTCGGCGCTGCGGTGGCGAAGTACTTCGGCGAAGTCGACGAGGAACACGGTCTCCGCCGCCCTGATCGGGCCAAGGTCGATGGTGAGGCTTTCGCTGACACCGTTTTGCTCAGCGGCGGCACGATCACCCTGGGGTATGACCCCGGTGAGTCCGGAGCCTGCGACGAGGACGGCATTGTCATCCACGACCCGGTTCCCGGCGGTTTCTACGCCATCGCCCGCGACGCCGCTGGCAGCGAGATCGGTTCCGGTGGAGGGATGTCCGCCGCCGAGGCACTGGGGCGACTGCGCCACATAGCCCCGTTTACCGGAGACCCGTCCGGCGACGAACCGCCGTTCTGAACCTCTGGGACTACTCGGGCTCTGGGCAGCGGTACTGCACTTCGGCCGCGAACACTTCGCGCATCTTCTTGCGGGTGATGCTGCCTTCGCAGCTAACCAGCCACCGTTTCGGGATGGTCCGATTCTTCGTGACATCCACCGTCATCCCCGGTCGCGGGTCGCCCGCTTCCATCAACACGGTCAGATCGGTTGCTGGTGCGGTGGCCAGCTGCAACACCGCGATATGCGGCAGCGCCGCATTGTCGCGGGAGTTCGACACCACCAGCACCAGATCCGGACCCAGCGACGACGGGGCATTGCGCCCAGCGATCGAGGCCGTGAACGCCCACACCTCACCCTGCCGCGGGCGGGCGGCATCCGGATGCGGGTAGGTCACCGGGCGGCGTCAGCGTCGAGCTCAGCGAACGCGGCCGCATCCTCAGCGGCCAGTGCCTCATAGGCTTCGTCGCTGTCCAGCCCGTTTTCGTGGTACCAGGCGGCCAGCACGGCAGCGCTGCTACCGGCTGCGCTCGTCGACGTGCTCGCGGTCATGGATTCGATGGTAACCCAGGCAACCGCCTGGCCACCCCACTCCTTTCCAGGCTGAGCGCCCGGTCCCGGTTGCTGCCCGATCCAGACAGGAAGCGACCGAATCGGCCCGGCCTACAACCAGCACCCAAAGCGGGAGGTTTACACGGCCTCTTGGCGAAAGGCTCAGTTACACAGTGTTTCCCGCGCTCGATGAGCATCGACGTACCACCACAGTGCGCCGGCGAGCATCAACCCGCACGAAAGCACCGCAACGACGGCGCCGTACCGGAAATCGGCCTGGACGAAATGATGACCCCGGTTGGCTTCGGTGAATTCGCGACCATCGGACCAGATCAAGGTGAAAGCGACCGCGTAGGCGAACACGCACCCGACGCACTCGAGGCATGCCAGCACCAGCACCGCCCCGAGCTTCGCGGGAGTCTGGACTCTCTCCAGCAGTAACACCGTTGCCGCCAGCAGCAGAATCGATCCCGCGATCAACCACCCGACACCGGGGGTGCCCAACTGCGATGACGAGTCCATCAACGAATAGTCAGGTTGGTATTCCGGATAGTGCACCAGCGGCATATAGATCCCGAAAAGTGTTCCCACGCTGCCTAATCCCAATACGACCCGACCGGCGCGGCGCCCTACCTCCTCGCTGCCGGGACGTGCGGGCAGAGATGGCACGAGCGCGGACTCATCAGCTGTTGACACAGTGACCGAGTCTGCCAGGTGGTATCGGCGGCGTGGTGGACATCGTGCGCATCCTGCATCAGCGAATGGACGTTGACCGCCACCTCTGAACCGCACACGATCCCCATCACACTCGTCAGCTCACTCGGTGAGGGTGACCACCCACGATCCGTTACAGCCCAGCGACCTGTTTCGGTCGGGCTGGTAGCTCCACGCCTTATGCACTGGCACATCCGATTCCACGGTGACGGTGAACGAGCCACTTGGCGTGGTCAGCGGCTTCCCGCGTAATTGGATCAGGACCGCCTGCCACGGGAACGCTTTCCATTTCACGTCCGCGACGTTGACCGGTTCGATATAGATGCTGTCGAAGTAGTCCGCGGCCCGGTTGTTGATCACCAGGCACGCACCTGATGTGTCCGCGTGCGCGGTGCCGGCACCGGCGGCGACCGCGCCGCACGCGAATGCCGTAATTGCCACAGCGGCAATGGATCTCATGATGTCCCTCCCGGAATCAGCGCACACGATAGCGGACCGCTTTCGCATGTGCTGCTCGAACCGAGAACCAGACCAAGCACCCCGCGCATCCGAACAAATCACGCGTGGCGACGAACCAGAAGTCGCGAACCTCCACGAGCAGAACGAATCCTCATTCGCGGCCCACGAGAGCTCCGACGGAACCGCAAAACCACAGCGACTGAACCGGTTTCGCCGATACCCTCGACCCGTGCGAAGCCCTGATCACCCGATCGGCCCCGACAATGCCGTATGCGCCGACATCGACGACGCGCACATCCTCACCGGAACCATCGACGGCGAACCGGTGCTGATACTGCTCACCCGGTTCCGCGTCGCCCAGATCGCACAGGACGGCGCACTCGTCTCCGGCGACGTCCTGGAATCGGCAGTACGAGCCCACGGCGCTGCACCCATGACCGATATCGACTTCGACCGCGCACCCGTCGCCGCCGGATGGCGCGCGGTGATCGACGCTCGCAGGAATCGAGTACTGCTCATCGCCCCCGATGAGCAGTATCTCCATATCGGCGACCTCGCATGCGAACCCGCCTGGTATCAGTACATCGCCGAACGCCAGCGCGAGGGCCGCGGCCTCATCGGGGTCCCGGACTGGTGAAGTCGCCTATTCAAGTGTCGCCGGAAGTGCTCCGGTTTCCTGCTGCGGAGGTTGCCTGGCCGGTGCGAGGGGACGCAGTCGGCCCAGGTGAGCGCCAAAGCGAAGTCACGTTTGCGGACTCGCATCTGGTGCGAGAATCTCTCATCAGATGCGACCAGCGAAGTAACCGCTGGTAGATGGGCATAGCCCGCCTACCGGAGCATCTATCGACATCTCGACCTCGGGGGTCACACTATCGACGAATTCGATTGCCCCAGAACGGAATCACCATCGCCGGGCAGGCGAGATGAAGCACCGCCGCCGAGGTCGCATCCGATGCAATTGGCGTCACTTGTAGTTTTCGCAGAAAAAACAACGAAGTTCGTCTGACCTGCGCATTCGGTGCTTGCCTTCGGAGCAACCCTGCTCCGGTCCCATAGCCTAACATGTTGCCAGCCAACGGATTACGGCATATGCGCCCGATTTTCGGCGAAAACTACTTCTGATTGTCCTGTGCCAGATGACGTGACGCAGTGACGGAGTCGTGAGCTGGGGTGCGTCAGGTTTCTGGCAGATCGCGCCCGACGTGTTCTGCCAGATTGTTGGCGCAGGCGGGGTTCGTTGCGAGCGCCGGGCTGGCTGTGATGGCGGTCAGTTGACGGCTATGCCTGTGTCCGTGGCGATCAGGGCTGCGACTTGATGCGGCTGCAGACCCGTGGTGTCGATGATGTGGGCTTCCTTGCGGTGCCATGGGCGGGCAGCGTCGTAGTCGTCCAGATGGTCCAGGCGCCAGCCCCGTGCGTCTGCGCTTGCTTTGCTGGCGTCGGTTTCGATGCGGTGGACGAGTTCGTCACGTTCGGCGTGGAGAACGAAGTGATGCAGTGGGACGCGGGCCTTTTCGAGTCCGGCGCGGATCTCTTGCCAGTATTGGTGGACAAGAACCGATTGGGGGACGACGAGGACGCCGCCGACGTAGTCGAGGATCTGTGTTGCTGCGGCCACTACCAGTCCTCGCCAAGGCTGCCAGTCCTGAAAGTCCCGGACCGTTTCGGAGGCGAGGACGTGGCGGAGCATGAGCCCGACTTCCTCGGTGTCGAAGACCCGAGATTTTGGCAACAGCGCGGTCAATTCCCTTGCTGTCGTGGTCTTTCCGGCTCCGAAGGTTCCGTTCAGCCAGATGATCATGTTTTCGAGCGTATCGGGTCCGTTCGAGACCTGCCCGGATTCGCCGGACGGCAGTCGCAACGATCGATCCGCGTCAGGTTGGTGGCAGAGGCCACGCGCTTGCGCCAGAACGATGGCAATACGTCAGATCAACTGGCACAGGACACTGATCGCTATTTCATCTGGTGAAGAACTCCGTGGCTACGCTGGTCAATCCTGACAGCGGTTATCGGTGAACTTTGGCGTCAGTCGACCGGGCTGGGATCCGTTGGTATCGGCGAAAACTGACGTCATCGACGGGCGCGTCCGGACGCTTTGGGCGTGTCCGGCAAACGCACTCTTCTGCCGAATGCCGTGTACTATCCGGCCTGGCTGTCTGCCTCAGGCGAGTAGCCGCCTGCCGCGGCGGGCGTCGTGAAACACTCAAGCATTTCCTCGGCCAAGTTCTGCTGCTGCACATGACCTCTCGACCGCCTATGGTGATCTTGTGGGTGAGGTGGACGAGTCGAAGTTGATAGTGTTGGAAGATCGACTGCGGGCCGCCTTGGGCAGCACTCCCTTCCAGGTGCGCTTTGTCGACGATGGTTTGGAGGTCGAGCGCCCTTTCAGCCATCGGCAGACACGCACACCGTTTCGATATCACCTACGGTTGGATGAAAACAACAGCCGCGCGTGGGTGTCGCCGGTGTATCGGCGAGACGACGGGCCGGGCGATCTGCCATCGGAGAGCGACCGGGACCCACGCGACAGGACCGGCGATCTGATCAGAGCCGAGTTGGCCGCGCTAGATTGGCGGTTGGAAGCCGGTCCCGGAGGCTGGATCGGTGCGACGGAAAAGATATTCAAGGTACTGCCCGTGCTGGGCGCCATCGTGCTTCTGGCTCTGGTGATCCCGGCCGCAGCCGAGGGTGGCAAGGCCTTTGTTGCGGGAGCACTGCCTTTCCTGGTGGGTCTGCTGCTGGTCGGTGGCGTGATGCTCGCCATTCAGCGCGGAATTAACAACCGGCAGTAGTGACCGCCCCACCGCTGCGCGATCGGTCGCCAGCGAACACATCGTTCTGGCACCCGTACCGCGCTGGCAGATTCGGCCAGCATCTCAATCATCGACCGTTCGATAACCTCTCGACCTCGTTTGAACACACTATTTTGCCGCGTGGCGCGCTGACCGAGTCGGCCAGCGCAGCTCGGCGGAAGATCAACCAGCCGTTGCCGATCCGAGGCCGCCAGTATCCGCACATGCCGATGACACGACGCTGGGACGTGCCGCTCTGCCAGCGAAAACTATGATCTTGGGATGTCCCTCGACGCTCGATACCACGACGCCGACATCGCCCTCCGTCCCCAGGAACGTCAGCGACTGGAAGCCACGTTCACCGATCACACGACCGTGATCGTCGAAGGCGCCGGCACCTACGTGGAATCCGACGCACCCGAAGAGTTCATCGCCGCGATCCGCGACTGGACAAAGGCCTAACGCCAACATTCCTGCCGCACAGCCACTTTGGCCGCTGTCACGCGCCCGGTGGCAGGCATAAGCAGAAAGGATGCCCGGCCGGGTCGAACAGAACTCGGCACTTGCTCAGCCCAAAAGGCCGTCAACTCGGTCGGATCGTTGCAGTCGACGGTGATCGACCCCAGGTGCGGTACAGCCACCCGCAAAAACTAGAACTCGTTGCCGTTGATGTGCGTCGATCTTGACGAAGAAGCCTCGATAGCCTCGGTGCCGACCAGATGTGCTGTGTCGAAGTGCATCTCGGCCGTCCATCACGGCCCGCGACCTCCAGTAGGCCATCGTCGAGGTCGGCTGGTCATCGAAGCCGATTTCGCCCTGAGCAGCGGCAGTCGCTAGCGTCCTGTGCCTTTGAGGCGCAGACACTAGAGGCGTGTCGCGGTGCGGACGAGGTCGGCGACGGCTTTGGATCTGCTGTGTGGCGGCCAGGCGATGACGGTCGTGACAGCCGGTGCGTCCGGCACCGGCACTGTCGCGTGATCCTCGCGCAGGTGGGCTCGGAGGGACTCGGGCACGACCGCGCAGGCCCGTCCGAGCGCGATCAGCTGGAACAGCTGGGTGTGGTCGCGCACCTGCGGGCCAGGTCCGTCCGGATAGCCACCGTCCCGTCGGGGCCAGCGCGGCAAGGGCAGGTCCGTCAGGGCGTTGACCTCGGCTATCGACATATGGGGTCGTGTGGCTGAGGGGTGCCCCGCGGGTAGGACCACGACCTGCGGTTCGGTGTGCAGGTCCTCGGTGTCCAGTCCGGCCGTCGTGTCGAAGGGCCGCTGGAGCAGAGTAACGTCGGCGCGCCCGTCGCGTAGCAACTTTTCCTGCTCGCCGGGCCCGCACAGCATCACCTCGACGGCGACCGCGCCGGGCTCGGCGGCGTAGGCGTCCAGCAGCTTCGACAACAGTTCGCCGGCCGCTCCGGCTTTCGTGGCCAGCACCACACCGGGCCGCTCGGCAGCTGCGCGGCGGGTGCGGCGCTCGGCGGCTTCGACCGCGTCGAGTGCGGCCCGGGCCTCCCGCAGAAGCACCGACCCGGCGTCGGTCAAGACGACTTCGCGCGCAGTACGGTGCAGCAGAACCACTCCGAGCCGCCGTTCGAGCTGCTGGATCGCCCGTGAGAGCGGTGGTTGCGCCATGGCGAGCCGCTGCGCCGCCCGCCCGAAGTGCAACTCCTCCGCGACGGCGACGAAATAGCGCAGCTCCCGTGTCTCCACCGCGTCATCGTATCCGGCGCTGACCACGACCGATACCCGCGCGGTATCGCCGCGCACCCACTCGGTCTTGGACGCCCCACCCGAGTCCGCCCCAAGATCGATGGCGTGAGCAACATCGCTTCACGCGACGGCGACGGCGTCTCCTCAACGATCCCGTTCACATCAGCAGCGAAATAGCTATTCGTACCAAGGAGCCCAATCATGTCCGAAACCGTCCAGCCGACCGAGTCGGGCGCGCCCGTGGTCGTCCTGGTGCATGGAGCCTTTGCCGACGCCTCCGGGTTCACGGGGGTGATCCGCGAGCTGACGGCTGCCGGGCACCGCGTCGTCGCGGCGCCGAACCCCTTGCGGGGTCTGGCCGGTGATGCGGCGGCGGTCCGCGCGGTCGCCGGTGACATCCACGGCCCCGTCCTGCTGGTGGGGCACTCGTACGGCGGTGCCGTGATCACGCAGGCCTCCGCCGACCTCGACAACGTGGCGGGTCTGGTCTACCTCGCCGCGTTCGGTCTCGACGAGGGCGAAAGCTGCGCCGACGTCATTGACCCCTTCCCGCCCTCGATGCTGGCCGAGACCATACGGCTGACCTCCTACGAGGCGCACGGTGCCGCGGGCGGCCCGGACATGTACCTCGACGCGGACGGCTTCCACGAGTCGATGTGTGCCGACCTTCCCGCCGAGCTGGCCCTGGCCATGAGCCTCGCCCAAAGGCCGATCGCGGCAGCGGCATTTGCTGAGCAGGCCACGGGGGCCGGTTGGAAGTCCATCCCGTCCTGGTACCAGATCGCGCGGCATGACAACGCCCTCTCCCCTCAGGCACAGCGCTTCATGGCCGAGCGGATGGGCGCGAGCACCGAGGAGGTCGACGGCTCCCATGCGGCCTTCATTGCCCAGCCGCGCCGCACGGCGGACCTCATCAAGGTGGCGCTGAGCAAACTCTGAACCGGTCGCGCAGGGCAGAAAGAGCCCGGTGCAGGACACTGGGGGCATCTGGTGTTGAGGCTTGGTGGCGATACCACGAACGCACTACATTGCCGCTGATCGCGCTGAGCGGAACGGCCAGCGCGGGACGCGACGAAAGATCAGCCGACAGCGGCGATCTGAGGTTGGCGGAACGTCGCCCACCGCCGATGTTCAGCTGGTCTGGTCAGGTGACGTGGGTCGGTGGGTGCGCGAGCCGAGAGCGTCGCTGGGGGATATCCGCTGGTGCTGAATCTGGATCGAGTACATGATGCGGGCATGGGCGTTGATATCTACCCGGCCATCGCGCAGTGGGATTGCCTGACCGAAACCCTGAATAGGGCTGGGATGGACGGGATCTTGGATCTGTTCTACGCGATCCCGCCGGACTACGAGCGAGACGAACCGTATTACAAAGATGCCCGGTTCCGTTGGCCGCCTTCGGAACTGACACCGTGGTACGGCGAATGCGCTTTTCGTGGAGGCGCTACCAGATCGTTGAAAACCCACTGGGGTCTGTGGAAATTGTGGGACGGCACTCGCGAACGCACCGAGACGCCCGCTGATCTGGTCGATCCGTTCGACCGGTTCCTCGGTCCCCTGCTGGGGGACAGCGATGATGGCACGAACGGCCCGAATAGGTCGTGTGGTTTGCCGCTGGAGAAATTCAACGATCGGCTGACGGCGTTCTCCCCGGCCGGGGTCACCGCCTTGGCGCAGGCGTGGCGCGAATGCGCTGGCCGAGTCGAGGATCTACGACCCGCGATCACCGCGGAGCTCAGTGAGTATGTTCCTTGGTTCAGGGACTTCACCGGATGGGCAGAGCTACTGCAAGATTGGGGTGCAATCGTCGAAGAGGCCGAAAGGCGAAGTTGGGGACTGTTCTACCTGGCGGACTGAGCTGACCCTCTCGTCAACCGTATTGAGCGGATCTTTGCATCGTTTCACCGGCCAACGCCCGCTACTGCCGCTGATCGCGCTGAGCGGAACGGCCAGCGCGGGACGCCCAAAGATCAACCGGCTGTGCCGATCTGACGCCGGCCGAACGCACTGAACTGCCGAGTTGCGTGCGGTGGCCCGAAGCGGCAACAGGCATATTCTGTTGCCGCCCTGTACCAACACGGCTCAGGATTCGATATGACTTCTGATCTCGCACAGCAGTATTCCAACGCCTCGGAAGACGATCGCCTGTCCAGATCCCCCCACGGACGTCTGGAGTTCCTTCGCACGCAAGAACTGATCCGGCGCGTCCTCACGGCGCCGATGAGAGTGCTGGATGTCGGGGGCGGCACCGGAGTCCATGCCGAATGGTTGGCGAACGACGGTCACACCGTGCACCTCATCGACCCGGTACCCGAACACGTCGAGATGGCTGCGACGCTGCCCGGGGTGACCGCGGAACTCGGCGATGCCCGGCAGCTGCCCGCTCCCGCCAGCGGCGTCGACGCCGTCCTGCTGCTCGGACCGATGTACCACCTCACCGAATCCGAAGAGCGCACAACAGCATTGAATGAGGCAGTGCGCGTACTTCGCCCTGGAGGCATCCTGATCGTGGCCGCGATAAGTCGCTACCTGTCGGCCCTGGAGACCGGCACCAACGGCCGCCTCGACGACATGCTGACAGATGCGGTGCGCGTTGTGATCGCCACGGGCGACTACGACGGCCACGTCGGTTTCGTTCGCACTCACTGGCATACCGCAGACGAACTCCGTACAGAGATCGAGGCAGCCGGTCTCCTGGATGTCGAGATCTACGGCATCGAAGGTCCGGCCTGGCCCACACTCGATCACGCCGGACAACACAACTTTCCATCTCTCGTGACAGCGGCATTGCACTGTGCACGAATGCTCGAGCAGGACCCACTGCTGATCAATGCCAGCGCACACCTATTGGCAATCGCCCGAACCGAGCACTGACTCGGATCTGACATCAACGCACGCTACTGCCGCATACCGCGCGGCCCAAACTGCCTGTCGATGCCGGACGGGTGCGCGCGATCTTCGTCCCGGATATGGGCGACACATCGACGATCCGCCAGTCCGAAACGCCCGAACTGTCGTTCATGATGTCGTGGCCGTCCGGCGCTAACGCCGAGACCTTGTCGAAGCAGGAGAATGCGCCGAAGATTAGTTGCATCGCGACCTTGCCCTCGGCCCCACCGGGCACTGGCCGCGGCCACTCCTGTTGCGCGCACAGTTGATCAGTGGTTGCGCGAATAAGACGGCGGAAAGAGACATCACGGTGCGGCGCATAGAGTTCCCCTGCGGTTGATGATGGCAGTTCAACGAGAGCGCACTGGCCCTGTTGTAGGTCGTGGCGCTCTCGACGGTTCACGCTGCCAGCGGACTGGCTCCTCGCCCGACCACAAGCGGCGTGTCGGGCTTGAAAAGGGTACGGCTCCAACGTATCTCAGGGTGGCGGAACGGCCATCTCCGATAAGGAACACCGGTCTGAGTGCTCCAAATGGTCCAGGCCGATGGAAGCGGGTCCGAAGAACCGCCACGGTTCTGAGACTGACGGCCGGCGACAGGATCTGAGACAACTCAAAATTCACAGGTCGCGGCATCGTGAGATGCCACGAATTTTGCGACCCTACAGCTGAGCTGTAGGGCTCGGAAAAGCGGCGGAACCTCGGACCTTGGCGGATCTGGATGGCAGATCCACTATCTTGCTTGAGATTTCGCTGGTCAAAGCGATTCGCGTGGCCCAGGACGATGGAGAAGGTCCGCTGAACCGCCACGGTTCTGAGATTGTCGGCGGGCCCAAGTCCTACGACGACTGGGTAGTTCTACGGATTTGCCTGGAGCCGTGAGGCGGAAGGCTGGCCTGCATGACGACGACAAGCGCCCCGGTTTCAAGCGCGCACACCCACCGTCGGCGAATCCCCAAGTGGGACAAGGTTGTTACCGGCGTATGTCTCGCTCTGGTCGTCATGGTCGCGATCTGGCTGATGTCGCTCACCGCGATCCTCGCGATGGGAGCCGATCCGTGTGAGCCTGAAAGCCCCTGCATGGAACTGGTCGGCCATGGCATGCAGGTCTCTCTGCTGGGGACGGTCGCGGTCCTGGTGATCGGACTGGGCTGCGTGATCATTGCCGCGATCACCCGCCGCACCTGGATGTTCATCTGGGCTCTGGCAACCCTACTGCTGCTGCCGGTCCCTCTTGCCGTCGGCAGCGATATCGTCAAACACGCCTCGGAGCTCAGCACAGTTACACCTTCGCACCCCTGAACCCGAAAGACTGGCCCCTCTCGACGACGGAAGGCCGACGCTCAGCCTGCATGTTACGGTTTTGCCGGAGTTTTGTGCCGCGAACTAATCAGGGGGTTCCTGTGGCTGACATTCTCGATGTCGACCTAACTACGTTGCATGGGCTGGCGACCGAGCTGGGCGGGCAGGCGGACGAAATTGGCAAGCTCAAGCTCGCCAAAGCGGTGAATATGCCGGGATCACCTGTCGAGGCGGTATCAACGCAGGTTGGTGATGCGGTGCTGAAGGCGTATGGGTTGATCGGTGGCCAGGTTCGTACCCTGGCTGACCGCGCCAAGTCGGCTGCCGGGTCTTATGAGGACATGGATAAGTCCAACAAGGACCAGTTGGACAAGTACGGGCGCGGTGAGGGTGTGAAGTGACCACGATTAGCCATGTTCGGGGCTGTGATCCGCATTCGATGATCGATTTCGCGGCGGACATTGTGGCGCAGAATGAAAAGTTCGTTACTCAGGTCGATGCGATGAACAGCTCGGTCGACAAGGCCATGGACAAGTGGAAGGGTGATGGCGCGACAGCGGCGTCGGAGCGGGCGGTGGCGCACAAGCTGCACGGCAACCATCTCGCGACCTCGATCGTGGATATCGCCGACCACTACAACACTTACGGCGCTCAACTCGCTGACACCAAGACCGCGTTGCTGAAGATTCTCGATCAAGAGATCCCGAAGGGGATGAGCTACGACGATGACGGGAACGTGACGGCTCCGAAGATGCCGTCGGATGGATCGAACGCTGTAGCTAATGCGTTGGCCCAGCAGGTTCTCGATGGTCAGGCGTCTGGATACCAGACGCGGATCAAGGCGTTGTTGTTCCAGTTCGGCTTGTCGGAAGTTTCGGCGAACACTGCGATCACCACCGATCTGCAGCTGCTGGGTGGCTACGAGACGACCCCGGACGGCGCCCCGCCCTCATCGAAGGTGCAGGACATCCTGGACGGCAACAAGCAGTTGCCGAGTGATCCCAAAGAGCTGCGCGACTTCTGGGATTCGCTGACCCCGGCGGAGAAGGACGCGCTCTACGAACACGATCAGTACATCGGCAACCACGACGGTCTGCCCACGGCCGATCGAGATCGCTATAACCGCGAAAAACTCGACGACGAGATCACCCATGCGCAGGCCGCCCAGGACACAGTCGATCAGTTGACCGCACAACACCCGGATTGGGCGAAGGGAGAGAACCTTCCTCCCGAGAACGAGCCGGGTGCCATCTTCGCTGACCGCACCAAATACGACGCCTGGAAAACGCAATTGGACGATGCGAAGGACCGCGCGGCGTTCCTTCCCGACATGCGGAAGGTCGAGGGGGAGGCCAATAAACCGGGTCGGTATCTGATGGTGTGGGACAGCGTAACCGGCGACAGCATGGCCCACGCGGCGGTTTCCGCGGGCAACCCTGACACGGCCACCAACGTCTCGACCTACGTGCCCGGCACGGCAGTGACACCGGAGAAGATCGGCGGCTACATGGACAGAGCCGATCTGATGCGCGAAAGCGCGAAAGCGGCAGGTGCACGTGATCCTGCGGTGATCACCTGGATCGGTTACGACACGCCTCCGACAGCGGTGGACCTGGGAGCGCATCTCGATCCGACAAATTGGAACATCGACGATGCGTCGAACCGAAAGTACGCCGACGCCGGAGCACCGGCACTCAACAAGTTCCAGGAGGGATTGCGTGCCTCGCACGACGGGAATCCGTCGTACAACACCGTGGTCGGGCACAGCTACGGCACCGCGGTCGTCGGTGATGCCGCAGCTCACGGAAACACCCTGAACGCCGACGCGGTGGCGTTGGTAGCCAGTCCCGGCACGACGGTGGATCATGCGTCGGATCTGCATCTGACGGGGGTCCCGCAGGATCAGGTTCCGAACAAGGTGTATGTCTCCACGGCTGCCCACGACGTCATCTACGAGGCCCAGCTGGCGGAGCCGTTCGGCACCGATCCACAAGATTCGAGCTTCGGGGCGACCCATTTCGCATCCGATCCCGGTAAGGACGGCCCTTTCGGCATATCCACGGAAGCGCACGGTCAGTATTGGGACATCGTCGATGGGAAGCCATGCAAATCATTGGTCAATCTAGGCGACATCATCGCCGGAGTGGAGCCGACAGCGAAATGATGAAGCGATTCCTGCGGAAGGGGCTCGCCGCTTCGGCAATCATTGCGATAGCAGTGATGTCAGCCGGCTGCAGTCATAAGACAGAGGACGCGAACAAGAACGAGGAGAAGCCTGTGAGCCAAACACTCACCGAGGAAGCGGCGCAGCAGCAGATCGTCAGCTATCTCCAAAAGACCGCCGATGAAACCGGGGTGGGATTCTCACTCACCCCAGACCAAGGCAACAACGGTTCCCCCTTTGGGACAGCGCTACGGGCACCGTGTTCCGACGGAGACAAGGAGCACGGTCCGCATCAGGTGCAGATGCGTTATTGGGTGGTCGGGATTCCTGCTGGCCAGCTGACGCGTTACAGGACCGTGCTGCAGGACACGTGGACGAGTTGGGGTTGGAAGTTGGATCCGGAAGCCACCCCGAAGCTGACAGGTGTAGGCACCCCCGATCACTACTCGTTCATCTTGCAAGACGCAGGCAAGGGCGACGGCTGGTTGAGCGTCACGGCCGCCTCGCCGTGCTTTCCTTTCGAGGGACTCGGCTCGACGACCCCGCAGCCATCTGAGATCCACCGTCGCACGTCATAGACAGCATCACCTCGGTCCAGATGCGCAGTTCTGTTCCGCCACGAGTGAATCGCCGAAACGACATCGGCATTCAGTCGACTCGTCACGAATCCGATCGACAGGTTGGTGAATGTCCGTGAAACACAATGATTCCGATGAACTGAGCACGAAAGTTCAACGAGCTCAGTATGCCGTCGAGCAGATCCAGGGGGTTGGTGTCGTCAACGGCATCCGCGTAGTCGTAGATGCCGGGGATCGCCTGCTGTCGGTGACTGTGGATGAGGAAGCCTCCATCATGGCCGCGTATCGGGCGGCGGTGGAAGACAAGCGCCCCAAAGTCGATGACGCACTGAGGGAGTTGCGAGCCGATTCGAACTTCGAAGCGATATCGACGTACACGAACGCAAACTCGGCCCGCTTGGAAGCCGAGCGTCTGGAACGACAGCGCAAGCTCGACGAAGAGTTCGACGACGACTACTACGAGCGCGGCTCGATCAAGGCCCCTGATTGGTAGCCATCAAGGGCAATCGCGTAGTTCGAATACCGTTGGCAATCTTCGGATTCGGTGCCAGCATCCCGTGCTGATGATAGCGATGAGCAGGTCGTGATTGTCGGTTCAGTTGAAACCTTTGAGCCGACGGTGTTCGGGTGGCCGCGACATCAATAGTCCAGGCTCAGAGATATGCGGACGGAATTGGCATTCCGCCGGTGGGCGGTCGTCGTTATGAGGTATTCCAGGATCGAAGCACAAAGGTCCAGGTGCGCGGCCGAACCGGGGCGATTAGAGGGTGCTGGTTGGATTACGTGCGGCGCATGGATGAGTTGTATTGATATGGCTGGCTATTCCAGGAGGGTGATCAGGCCGACGCGGCGTAGTTGTTCTACGAATTCGGCTACCTCTGAGATTGGATATCCGATGCTCTGTGACACCTGGTCCTTGATCTGGTCGGGGGTGCGAGTGCCGTCGCATAATTCCCACACCTGGTGGGCGACATCATCGACCACCGCGACGGTTCCTCCGTCATCCTTGGGCACTAGCTAGCCTCGATCTTTCTCGGGGTTGATGTGCCGGCTCGATCGAGTTCGGATTGATCTTTCGATCGTAGTTTCGCGGTCGTGGACAGGGCAGTCAGCCCGCGCAGCGGGCTGGCTGCCGGGTTTCCACGGGCCCGGGTGGCTGGTTTCCTCGGTTGTAGGGACTTCTGGATCGGTGGCTGTCAGGTAGGGCGGTGACTACGACAGCCGGATCCAATCCGTGTCGCGTGCGGCGTCGAACTATCGAGCGGTCCTGTAATCGGTTGAGGGGGAGTGGAGTGCAGATATTCATCAGTGGCCGGGTCGGCCGCTGCGGTGGCGAGGCCCATGTCGTCATCGGTGTACCGCGGCCGGTCGCCGGGTGTGCTCGCGGTGAGAAGGTCTGTCCCGTCGAAATCCGCCAAGCGGACAGTGTTTTGCGGCTGCATCCGCGGCCGGGGTCCACGCGGGTGGCGCTGGATAACGCGTTGTGTGAGGTGACCCGGCATCTGGGTATCGATCTGCCGGGGTTGCTTGCACAGGTCGTGATCGGGCCCGCGGTGGGCGAGCCCCAGGCCCGGTAACTGCGATCCGTCGCCGGTTGCGTGGGTCCGGCCTGCTGATCGCACCGGTTTGATGGTCGACGAACGCACCATAATGCCGATTGCCGAGCATTCGATGCGGTCGATCGAATCTGTCGTTGGCACGTATTACGGTGTGACAGTGGCTGATATCTGCCGCATCGAATTGGGGATCTGCGTGGTAATCGATCGGTTGTTGTGTGGGACAAGGACACCCATGACCCCATCGGTGGTCTGGTCTTCGATGGGGTGCGTGTCCAGGTTCGCTAGCGCGATTGCCGGACGTCGACCTCGACTGTGCCGTCCGTGGTCGAAGGTCACCCACCGCGAGTGTGGCTGCGAGCGACAAACCGAGAAGAACGACAGGATCGAAGCCATGAACTTCGCTAACACCTTCGACGGGATCGATCCGCTGGGCAAGCCTGTTCTCTCCACCGAGCGGACGACCGTGCCGGATCCGCAAGAGCGACAGAGGATTCAACAGTTTCTCGATGGCGGGGGGATGGTGATGATGACAGGTAGAAAATCTCTCGATCTCATCGATCCGAACCGGGGCAGAGCTGTTCCAATGCATTTTCGAACCGATGGAACATGGATATGGCCCAAAGCGATCGGCTACTACCTTCTTGAGTACGGTGTGCCAGTGCAAACGAGCTTTCTACAGCACATCCGACAGTGTGGTTATGTAGCAACGGTTCCCGATATGCCGGAGATCAAGAAGGCTATAGAACTACTGAACCAGGCCGGTCGTTCCTAACCGGAACGGTGCTCGGTTCACCTCCGAACGTACGGAAATGCCGCGACCCGGGCGTTCGGAACCGGGCCGCGCGGGCGCGTCCGGCGAGTGCACGCACATGCCGAATATCGTGAATCCCTCCATCACGGCACCGTGCCCGACAGCACAGTGGTCGCATGAGTCGTACAGAACCCGAACGCCCAGCGTGTGCGGCATGTCAGGCGCCGATGACACCGATCGTGTACGGCCTGCTGTCGTACCCCGCAATGCTGGAAGTCGAACGTGGCGAGATCATTCGGGGCGGTTGCATTGTCGACCCTGATTCACCGAGTTGGGGGTGCAGGGCATGCGATGACAATGATTCCGACGGACTTCCGAGTTTCATGCGTGGACAGCGCTGACGGTCCGGCCAGGCCAAGCCGTGGGACAGGTGAGACCGACTGCGGCGCACAGCATCCGCTTCTGCCGAATTCAGGATGTCCGTCCTCGGCGGCATACTGGCTGAGTGTCCGACGATGACGACCAGGTTTTCGAGGCTGTATCCGCCCTGTTCGAGGCCGGTGAATACGTCGACTATCGAGTCGATGAGCCCCGCATCCTCACCCATCTTGGCGAGATAACAGCAGAACCTCGCCTCGGGCACAACCAGTTCGACTACTACCGCGGCACCCCGCAATACCGCGTGGCCCTAGCGGGCGGGTACCTGCGCCCGCTCCCAACACCGACACCGGCTCCTCTGACCGCCGTTCTCGAATGCGAATCGGTGATCGGTGCACGATTGCCGAACCTGTTGCGGCGATGCTATCTCGAACTCGGCAATGGTGGATTCGGTCCCAACAGGGGGATTCTCGGTCTGCGAGGCAGTCGTACCACTCACGGGTACCCAGGCGGCGGCACTGTCGCTGAGGAATGGGTGTCACGGTGTCACGGTTGGCCGGAATCCTTGCAGCCGCAGTTCACCTCGCTTGTTCCGATCTGCGAGTGGGGTTGCAACGTAGTCTCATTCATCGACGTCAGTGACGGCGAGTACCGAATGTGGGGCTTCGAACCCAACATCATCGATCACAACGAGGCCGACGGCGAACCATATATCGAGGACCTTGAGACGGCACTGTATCGCGAGGAGTTCGGCTTCACCGAATGGCTCCGCCGCTGGACCCAGGGAATCCTCGACCAGCCACACCTCGTTCTGGACGAGGAAACCAACCGCTGGCGAGGCCCCACCAGCACCCGCGGTCGCGGGTCCCGCCATGAAAAGGGTGAGATCTGGGCGGTCGCCCTGACTGACCCGCCGTTCTGACCAGTCACACAAAGACATTGGCTTCAGCACGCCGAATCCTTCACGTGGAGTCGAACGTCCGCTACTGCCGCTGATCGCTCGGTCGGGACGCCGCGGCTCCGGCCGGCGAACGCACTGATCTACCGATGAGCGCGAGTGTGTTGTTGCGCATGACGCGACCGGCTCGAGCCTGGCGCTATCGGGCGCGCCAGGAACCATCCGGGTATTGAACCCATTCCCTGTCGTGAGGGCGGACAACAAGTGGGCTCAGCATCTGGTTCAGCGCGTCATCGGACAGCGTGCCGCCGTCTCCGAGTCCTACCCAGTTATAGGCGTTCTTGGCAGTAGTGGCGCATCTGGCCGGAATCCGGCGCTTCGGTCCAAATGTGCTGTGGGACAGCATGATTCGAGTGGTCCAGAACATTCGCCCGGGATCCGGCGCTAAGCCTCTACCGCAGATAATTCCGGCATTATCTGCGGTAGCACGGTGCGCGACCTGGGGCTATGCGTTCCGCGCAGGCACTCGACTCGGTGAATTATCTGCGGCAGCGACCGCAACCGCCGGATCTCGCGCAGTTGCACCACTACCCCCGATACCGAGCCGATCCAACGCCTCGCCGGCCGCGGTCGCGCAGTCGTCAAGGGCGGCGCGTGCGCGCCGCCGCCACGCCACGCCGCACACCGGCGGGACTCCGCACGCTCCGTCCCGCCGGGAGCGTCGGCGCGTCGACGACGAGCACACACCGCCGGGAATCCCATTGCGGCACTTCACGCAACGGACAGGATCGGAAGAGCGAGGACAGCTCAGGCGCCTGGCTCGGTCGGCCGTCCTGACCTCCGATGAGAATCGGCCGGCGCATCCAGCCGCGGAGCCCGAAGGCAGCCGACTCGATCACCGGTGTCACCATCTCGGAGCCCGGAGCTCCTCACGATGGCAACTCCCCGCCTCCTCATAGGCCCAATTGTCTCGCTCCAGGAAGCAGGGAGAAGAACAGTCCCCGAGCGAACTGGATGCGCGCGGTATACGGTGCGGGCTTATTATCAAACGTGTCGGGGAATGTCAATGGACTCGACAATCGTCTGGCCGGGTCCCGTAGAGAACTCGCCGGAAGAAGGTAATAACGATGGCTAACAAGACGCGCCGAACTGCCACATGCCGGCCGCTCGCGAGGGCCGCCCTCGTTGGAGCCGCGATAGTTGTTCCTATGACGGCGGCGGTTCCTGCCATGGCTGTGCCGACGCCCGTGCCCGGTGTGGTGGAGGACGCTTACCCGTTGGGTGGCGGCGGCTGGGTCACTGATGACCGGGGTGGCGGTGGCTTGGTCGATGGTTCGGGCACTGATGACTGGGGTGGCGGTGGCTTGGTCGATGGTTGGGGTAGTGGTGACTGGGGTAGTGGAGGTTGGGGTAGTGGTGACTGGGGTAGTGGAGGTTGGGGTGGAGGTTGGGGTGGCGGCTTGTTCGGTAGTAGCTGACCGAACGTATTCGCGCGGGTTAGAGATTGGTCGGCTGGCGGCGAACCGGTTCGACCGCAGTGCTTTTCGGGCCTGAAGCCATTCGCTGTGAGACGCCGGGGCACGGGCTGCCATTCGCAGGCAATGAACGCGGACATTCTGTACCGCAACAGGTTCCGGCCGCCCCAGCCCCGCGGTAGCTACCGAGTCACCCAACACGCGCGCCGACATTTCGTGTGATGCAACCATCACACAATCAGCACTGCAGGGCGTTCGGGAGCAGTGTCGCGTTGACGACACCGGCCGACGACAACAGCGACGACAGTGCCGACTCGGTCAGCTCCACTCACCACACCGCGAGCCAACTGCTTTCGCGTGATCAGCGTGCACGCCTGGCCCTCGTAATGAAAGGGCCGACTTCGCCGGTCACTCACGGGCGGGCCGACGGTGCAGCAGCTTGAGGAACCGCCCGCGGCGATCCTCGTCCACTATCGCGCTCTCAGGAGCCGTCTCGGGGACCCAGGTGACATCAGGGTTGGGTGAGCGGAAGTCCGGCACGGGATCCAAGGGCACTGGTGGGGCAGGGAGCTGACGGTCGGCTCCGTCGGTGAGTTCCCCGACGGAGCGTTCGGCGATATGCGCGATGATCTCCTCGGGGTGTGAACCGAATACGCCAGAAAGGGGCCGCTTGAGCAGTCTGGGGTGACAAGGGTTGCAGCACAGTCAGTTTGGGTTAGCCGATGTCGAGCATTCCTGCTGAATGACCACAGTGAGCGCGGTGTCGAGTCCGGTGCGGTTCTCACAAGTAGTGCCGGAAAGCCCCTTGTGTCTGCATGTTCGGGGGCAGGTCGATCATTATGCTGAGTTCGGGCCCACGATTTGGCGGATGCGCTCAAGTTTCTGCTCAGCGGTTAAGCCGACCTCGTCGGACAACCGGATGCCGGTGAGGGTGGCCCGTACCCGGTCAGCCGGGGCGTTGTCGGTCAGGACCGCGTCGAGTACCCGAGCCAGCGGGCTTTCGTCCTTGCGGTAGATCCACACCTGCTGCCACTGGCGGGGCTCAGCGTTGATTTCCGGTTCAAGGATGTTGGTCGGGAACCAACCGAGCCGATAGCTCTCGAGATCTTTCTTGATTTCTTCGAGCACCCACTTGCCGAGTCGGCCGAACCCGAGTGCCTCACGCAGTTCCTGCAAGCTCGCCTGGGTGAGTCCGCCTTCCTCGGAGCAGCGCGAATCGATCAGCGCCAAGCCGACCTCAGTGTTGTTCATACTTTCTCCCCATGTCATGTTCCGCCGCAGGTGAACTCTGTTATTGGCCAGACGATAGCAGGTTTTATTTTACAGACAGCGAAATTAAACATGTGAATTTTCAGGTAACAAGATGCGGCGAGGTTCACGGACTCAAATCCTGCGGATGGGGTGCGTATTTGGGGTAAACCCGTACCCGACACTGCGCCGATTGCGGCGACCTGGGGCGCAACATGTCGGGATAGGGTCGATATCCGCATTTCCCTACACATGTCGGGTAGGATCCAGAGATATTCCGACACTCTGGCCGAGGGAGAGCGCGTGTCGACGCACAAGGGAATGCGCGTGGGCTATGTCCGCGTCAGCGCGGTGGATCAGAACACCGCCCGCCAGCTCGACGGCATCGCGGTGGACAAGACGTTCACGGACAAGATGTCCGGCAAGGACACCGACCGCGACCAGCTCACCGCCATGCTTGGGTACGTCCGCGAGGGCGACACCGTGGTGGTGCATTCCATGGACCGCCTGGCCCGCAACCTCGGCGACCTGCTCACCCTCGTGCAGGACCTCACCGCCCGCGGGGTACGGGTCGAATTCGTCAAGGAGGTGCTGACCTTCACCGGGGAGGACTCCCCGATCGCGCAGTTGATGCTCTCGATCATGGGCGCGGTCGCGCAGTTCGAACGCGCCATGATCGGCGAGCGCCAGCGCGAAGGCATCGCCAAGGCCAAGGCCCGCGGTGTCTACACCGGCCGCAAACCCGCCCTCTCCCAGGAGCAGGCCCGTGAACTGCGTGCCCGTGCGGCGGCGGGCGAGCGTAAGACCGCCCTCGCGCGGGCCTTCGGGATCTCTCGCGACACCGTCTACACCTACCTGCAGACCAGCGCCCCCGCACTGCCGGTCGATACGCGCCCGCTGCCCGATACCGCCGTGTCCGACCAGCTGCTGACCCGGCCACGTGGCGCGCAAGCCTCAGCACCTGCCACAGAGCAGGCCGGCACCGTGGCACCGGCCTCACGGGTGGCACCCGTACCGGACCCGGCACCCCGCCGGCCTGTCACGTCCGGTTCGCGTCGCGCCCGCTGGACCACCCCGGGAAAGCCGGTGCGGGAGCTGGTCACGGTCGCCCGTGACCCCGAGTGGGGCGGTTACCGGGTTACCGACCGCGACGGCACCTACCTCGGAACGATCCAGCGGCAGACCAAGACCAGCGGCAAGGGACGATGGCAGGGCCACGACGAGCACAACCAGCTCATCACCCCCGGACTGTGGAACACCGTCGACGACGCCGTGGCCGGGTTGCTGCAACATCATCTCGACCGCGACACCCGCCGAGCCGCCACGGCACGATGACGAAGGCCTTCATTCCTCAGGCGTGGCGTACTTTTCGATCCGACCTCGCATCAGGACCGCGCCGCGGCCGCGGTGTGGGTGCTGGTCGTGGACGGCTGCCGGCAAGCTCTCCGACTCCCCAACCGAGCGTCGCGATCCCGAACTCGATCAACGCGATCCCGAACCCAGCAAAGCCGGTCCCGAGAAGAACGTCGCCGTAGATGATCCCCGCGATCCCGATCCTGATAAGTTCGATCCCGAACCCGATCAATGCGACGCTGGTGTAATGCTGTGCGGTCTTGGCGCGGTACACGGGCTCGATGAGGCGCAGGGTGACGATGGCCGCGAGAATCCACAGAGCCGCCACGTGGTACCTGATTAGCACCGACCGGTGGGAAGAGATCATCCCCCGTCTGGAGGAGATCAGCGACGATGGCTGCCCCTTCTACCAGGCGATGCTGGAGAAGTTCCAGCCGATCCTCGCCGCTCGGCAGGCGAACCGCGGTTACAGTCGCGACGCCCTGTACTTCCACCTCGATGAGCTCGTCGAGGTGAAGCTCCAGTAGCAGTTCCGTCTGAGCAATCCGGGGTTCGGCGGAGTAGCGGCCTGATCGGGGGCGATCAGCTGCTCCGCCGCACCGGCTAGGGACTCAAGAGGGAACCATTACCGGGTAGCCGTAGCATCGGCCGAATATTTCGGGCGGATATGCCGTAGCTGCTGGTCAGGCAGGATGGGGTGACTGCGATGAGTTGGCGGCACGCTTTGGGCACCCATTTCCTTCTCACCACGCCTAATGGACCGGTTTCTTCGAATCTGATCGCTATCGCCGAGGCATTGATAGATGATTGACATGCTCAAACCTGGCATCGGCCGAACAGCCTGAGCAGTTGTGCGACTACGTGGGGTACGCAGATGGGGTTGGGAATTCCTGGTGTGGTCGGGCCGATCGGGGAATGGATGCCGGTCGTGCTCGTCGAAGGCTGTCTGCCCGGCGCCACGATCACGGTCCAGATGGTTGACGGCTCTCCCGTGGCTTCCGCAGTGAGTGGTGGCGGGGCCGATCAGGTGCCGGTTCATGCCGGTGTCGTATTGCGCGCGGGGCAGCGGCTGGTCGCTGTGCAGGAGTTGGACGGACAGATCAGCGACCCGACGCCGGACGAGTTGGCAGTGGTGGTGAGCGCCGCTCCCACCTCGCACTTGCAGTTGCCGCCGATGGTGTTCCGCAGCCGGTTGTACGAGTGCGCTCGCGCGGTGTGGGTCGCGGCTGCAGCGCCGGGTGCGGTCGTCACTGTCTTTTCCAGCGGCGTAGTCGCCGGTACCGCGCGGGCGGACACCTTCGGCGATGCTCGCATGGTTTTGATCACGCCGCTTCCCAAGCACGGCGCGACGATCCAAGCCACGCAATCCGCACCGAGTGGCTTCCCGCTGCTCACCGATGTCCCCGCGATCACCGCCGACAGTGTCCGGCCTCTGCCCGCGGGCGAGCTGCCCCCTCCGGTCGTGGGTGCCCCGTTGCCGATCGGCTGCGAGAACGCGGTCCTGATCGGTGGCGTCATCGACGGCGCGCAGGTCACCGTCACCCGGCAATCCGATGCAACCAGCAGCTCGGCCACCTTCGATTCCGAACAGCTCTGGTTCGTGTTACCCAAACCCTTTGCATCGCAAGGTGATCACATTGAAGTGACCCAGCAGATGCCGCAGTGCAGAGCGCGGGATGTGACACCATCCAAACCTGCCGCCGCCGATATCGCACCCGCTGCCCCACCCCCACCGATCAGTCTCGCCCCACCATGCGCCGGGTCCGCGCTCCTACACGCCGAATCACTGCGCGGCGGCGCCGCCTTGACCGTGACGATCACCGAGCCCTCGCGCACGACCACCTTGCAGTACGAGGTGCCACCGGGCCGCAGCAGCTGGGACATACCGGTTCCGCGGCTGCCCGCCGACGCGGCCGTGGAGGTCACGGAAGCGGTTTGCACTTTCGAGACGTCGACGACGGTGTACGTCATCGACGATCAACCCCCCTTGCCACCGGACCTGGCGGTGCCATTGTTTTCCTGCGGGCGTGCGGTATCGGTGAAGACACGCGCCGGGGCCTTCGTCGAGATCTGGGCCGACTCCGGATCCGGTCCGGCGCAGATTTCCGCGCGCGTGCGCGCCGACCGGGACCTCACGACCGTATCGGTGTTCCCGTATCTCACTGCGAAGCAGACGGTCTGGGCCCTTCAACTGTCCTGCGGCGGCCTGCAGCAGGACAGTCCTGCTTACCTCACCCACCCGCATCCGCCGTTGGACACCGTCGAGCTGCAGGGGCCGCTGATCGCGGGGATGGGGTCGGTCACCCCGGTCAATGCCGTGTCCGGCTCGCACGTCACGGTGTTCACGTCACCAGACGGGCGCGGCGGCGTCGAACTTCTCGGCGAACGCGATACCACCGCCTCGGATCCGCAGATCCGCCTAGGGCGCAGGCTCACCACCTCGGATGTGGTGTGGGCCGTTCAGCAGATGTGCACCGAGTCGACTGCCGACCGCGAGCGGCACACCTATAGCGTGCTACCCGGTGAGATGCGCTTCACGCTGCCCGCGCCTCGTCGGCAACTCTCCGGCCGCAGCGACACCGGCGCGTTTGTCGTGCACTCCGCCGATTTCGCATGCCGGTTCGCCGACGGCGCCTGGATCCTCTACACCTACGTCGAGAACACCGAGACCGGCTACGACTGCGCCACCGTCGTGGCGGTCACCCTGAACCTGCCGACGCCCCTCAAATTCGGCGCGACCATCGACATCGACCTTGCCGCCGCCGACGATGGACTGCCGATCGGCCTAGCCTCCCTTGGCTACCCCAGCAGCGTCGTCTGCACCCGTCGCGAGACGTCGGCGTTGCTCCAAGACCCCGACACGTGGGCCGCGGTCGTGGCCGCGACCGCGCAGTGGATCACCCACTTCGTGACCTGGCGCAACTACGAACCTCCACCAGAAAAACCGGACTGGTTCGACGAGCACAACGCCCCACCCGACCCAAATCAACTGTTCCCGCCGCTCCCCACCGAAACCGACGACGCGCCCGACTACTACGTGAAGAAGAAATAGATCCCCACCGGCCGTGTACGTCGAGGCCGGTATGCAGGACAGCATTCAACTTCGCGGGCCCGATCACCAGCGGTTCCGATGAGGATGTGCCAGTGGTGCGCTGGCCGGATCTGAGTCGGCTCGAATCGTGGTGGCACGCCGTCATGCATCACGCCGCCGAGCCACCCACACCCACATGACCAGCCGCTACCGCCGGGGATTAGGACCACTGCCGGGCCGAGCGTTGGACGGGTTGATATTGGTCAGCGACTGCGCCCGCGCTGGACGCCAGTCGCAGTGCTGGCCATTCCGGGCCATCGCCGCGTGCCGCTTGAATCTGCGGGGTACGGGACACCTCGCGCCGAGCGCGCAAATCCCCACCGGAACGGCTCCGACTGGGGGCAACTTATTGGGCGCCTTCGGGCAACTGTGTGGTCGGCGACCGAGGACCGCTCCGCGTTGCTGGCTTCCTACTACCGCGAATCCTTGTGCGTGGCAGACGAACTCAGGGCGCGGGGTGGACGCCATGGCGTTCCTGGCCATCTCCACCGGCGTGCATGGCTAGCCCATGGACAACGGCGCCCGCATCGCCGTAGAGACCGTGCGTGGCGCGCGGCGCCGAGACCCGGGTGCGGGAGGTGCGATTCGTCCTCTTCGGCGACGAGGGCGTTCCGAATCTTCGCCTTCCCGGCCGCCGCACTGGGCAGCCAGTGCACTTCAACACGCTGCTCGGGCATCTCCGCGACGATCTCGACCTGCCCGCTCAGGCCACCAAATCGGCGACACTCCGCCAACTCGTTCTCCAGGCCCCGGCACCCGTCGTCGCCGACGCCCTCGGCTTCTCCGCCAACCATATGAACCGAATTTGGGCCGAGGCCGGTGGAAGCTGGACAACCTACTCCACCCGGGAAACCAGTCGCGACTCAACGGAGTGAGTCGGAGGAATACAGACCAGTCGAATACAGGTCCTTACCAGTACCCCGATTCCCGACCCACAGTATGCGGTCAATAATTTGACCGGTCAAATTATTGACCGCATACTGTGCCGCATGGAGAGCGCCGTTCGATTCTGGGAAGACCCAGCGGGCATGGTCTATCTCAGCCGCGCCAGCGACCGTTGCGCGTGGCCGCTCGGGGAATTCATCTTCCGGCACCTGGGCGAGGCCGAGCACCTCGCGCGGCAATGGCACCGGGGCGCTTGGACACCCGTCAACGAGCAGAGTGTGACCAGGAAAGTCTCCGAGCTGACCTGGATCGCGACCTGGACACCGAGCGCGGGCCTGGTAACCGCCCTCGATGAGAACGACGACGCACCCCGGCCTGGAACATGGGGCAGTCTGCTGCTGGGCATGTACGCCGACGCCGGCCTCGAAGACGCCTTCGACAGGAAGGACGACGCCGACGACGCCGTCTACCGGGCCATGCTCGAAAGCCACGCCCACGGCCTGAGCCGCAACGAGATCGCGCGAGCAGCCGAACGATTCTGGTCCCGGCCGGTCACCCTCGAGCTCATCACCGCCGCCGAGAACCGCGCCCACCTCGAAGCGCGCATGACCGCGATCGGGCTGCGAGTCCACGTTCCCAACCGCGACAATGACGGTCTGCCGCCCGAGATGAGCTACGGCGACATCGAGTTCCGGATCCGCCGCAAAGATCGAGCGCTGACCTGCCATATCGTGTGGGTAGGCACCGAGGACAAACGCCGCCGGACCGCCCAGCAAGCAGTGTCACTGCTCTACGACCTCGGCCATACCCTGACCGACGCCGCAAGCTCTTGCACTGCCGACGAGGCCATCGAACAGCTGATCAGTGGGCGGACCCTCGCCATCCGATGAACCGCCGGTCAGTTCCGGGCCTGTTCGGCTGGTGAGGGCAAACATGCCCCGGCCGCGGTCACCCGGGTAGAGCCATCTTTTGGGGTGGGCATATAAAGCACGCTTCACGTGCTTTATATGCCACAATGGGGTACCTGTCGTACCGCCGTCACCAGCAGAAAGGGGCCGTGATGTCTGTGATGACCCGCAAAGACGTCCGGCACAAGCTGATGACCGAGCGCGTCTTGAACAAGATCGAGCGCGAGCACCTGCCGCTCAACACCCCCCGGGTGCTGAGCAACCTGGACAGCATCCGCAGCCAGGTCACCGGCCCGAGCATGGTCAAGGCCATCACCACCTGGGAGCAACTGCTGCGCTCCGGCGATATCCACAAGGTGCGTCGCCTCACCGGCATGGACACCCCGGACAGCCAGCTGCTGCGCAGCCTGTCCCCGCTCGGCATCCTGCTCAGCGAGCAGGAGCGGCGCCAGGTTTTGAGCAAGCTCAGCAACCAGATGCTTGCCACCCACAGGACAGCCACACGCCGACGGACACCGATCGCTGCGTGAATCGCGAACAATTCACTCAGGCGATCCGAACTGCGTGTACCTGCCTGGAAGAACCGCACGTCGTCATCTTCGGATCCCAATCCATCCTCGGTTCCTTCGATGAAGACCAGCTGCCCGAAGAGGCCTCCCGCTCCCGGGAAGTCGACATGATCCCCTGGCGCTACTTCAACGGCGACCTCACCGAAGAACAGCTCGAACACCGGTTCAACGTCCTCGAAACCTTCGTCGGTGAGGACTCGCCGTTCCACCACGAGTACGGCATCTACGTCGAGGCCGTGCACAAGGACACCGTGATCCTGCCCCACCAGTGGGACAACAGGCTCGTTCGCTTCGAGGTCCGCAAACCGGACGCTGATTTCTCTCACCAGGGGTTATGCCTGGACCCCATCGACCTGTGCGTTGCCAAGAGCATCGCGGGCCGCCCCAAAGACCACGAATTCGTCCGTGCGCTCATCGAAGCCCAGCTCATCGAGCCCGCCGAAATCCGCGGTCGCATCGACGAGTACGGCATCGAATGGCCTGCCATCTACTCCGATGAGCATTGCGACCTCGCTACGACCCGAGCGTTGAACTGGCTCAACCAGTTCTGACGCGGCAGGCCGCCCAACCGGACACAACCCGGGGACTGCGGCCATCCACGCGTAGCGAGGACCCGCGCGGGCGGATGCTGTCCATGGCAAAAGCTCAGCGTGGGTGGATGTTTCGCCGATACCCTCGAGCACGTGCGGATTCCTGACTACGCGATTGGGCCGGGAGAACCCGGCCCCGCCGAGATCGACGACGCCGAGGTACTGACGGGGATCATCGCCGGCGAACCAGTGCTGATGCTGCTCGTCCGCTTTCGGGTCGCCCAGATCGCCGCGGATGGCGTGCTCGTCTCCGGTGACGCACTCGAATCCGCGGTCCGCGCGCGCGGGGCGCGGCCGATGACCGATCTCGATTTCGACGCAGCCCCCGTGCCGGGCTGGCGCGTCGTGATCGACACCCAGCGCAGCAGCGTGCAGATCATCGCCCCCGGTCCGGAGGTCCTCCACACCGGCGGCCTGGTGTGCGAAACCCAGCTGGTATCAACTGGTCGCCGAGCGACAGATCGACGGGCGCGGACTGGTGATCATCACCGGCGCGGCCGCGCCCACCGAGGAAGCCGCACTGGAAATGATCAGCGCCGGACTGGCGAGCTGGCTGCGGTCCGCAGTCGAAATCGCGTTCTGACCCGACAGGCCCGCGCGTCGACTTTGGTGAACCCGGGCTCGGCCGGCAACGGTCAGTCCCAGGAACGATTTGTTTCAGGTGAGCCGGGCCGATGCCTTATCGCCGGTGACGGGGTCGGTGACTGTGACCGCGCCCTGGTCGATACGCCCTCCTGCCAGGTTGATGTCGATTTTGTGGAAGAGCTCGCCCGCGGCATCGACTGTCACGGTGTCGGTGCCAAATGCTGTCGTTGTGGGTCCGTCTTCGGTGTTTCCGACTGAGTACGAGACCTCGACAGTGGCGTTCGGCCGGAAGTGTGCTCCCTCGACGGTGAGGGTCCAGCCGGTGAACAGTATCTCGGTCTTCAGACTGATGGTGGGGAGCGCGACCGTGAGGCTGCGGCCCGGGATCTGGCGCCAGCCGGGTCCCCAGTCGCCGCCCGGTGCGACCGGCCAGGCCTGGGTATAGACCACGTTGTCGAAACCGACGACGAACAGATCGAGCTTGTCCGTCGACCGCGACACTGCGGCCACGCGCGCCGTAGCCATTGATGTTGTTCCGGACCGTGCATGCCGGGCAGCGGATTTCGGGCGGGCGCGTTCCGCCGCGACAAGGTCCCGTTGCGGGTCAAGGCCCGGAGCCCTGGATCTGGCGCGCACCACCCCGGGCCTGCTGTACGCGTGGGCTCAAGGACCGACGCCTCGTGGATCGGGTTGACCCTGTTCGCGATCCCGACCGCGGACGGGCGGGGCCGGATCGAAACCCGGCAGTGGGTGCCCGCCCGGGCGCTCTCGCGTCCGAAGCCTCGAACCTGATGGTCGCCTCTACTTGTTCGCGGCCCGGCGGGCGAGGATGCGGGCCCGCCGGCGTTCGGAGGTACGGCCGTAGGTCAACTGCAGCCGCATGCGTAGCCGGGCTGCGTTCCACCGATCTGTAGCGCTACTCGAACTCGGCCACAGCTCAACGACTTTCGCCCGCTCGGTCACATTCGATTGGACGCATGCGGACCCGAACCGGTTCCATGACGCGGGAAACGTTCGGTGGAGCCCGCGGACTTCAAGTGCGATTTGCATCAAATGTGTTGTCTTCCAACACCTTCTGGTCCGAATCAGTCGTTTCAACTTAGATACTGCAACATCTCTAAGTGGGCCGGAAAAGCTGATTAGTGTCACGGTCCGAGTCACCCGGCAGGGACCGCCAGCCGAAGGAAATCCAGTGCACTACAACATCATCACTATCGCACCGGCACCCGAACCCAAGCCGGATGCCCGCCGCGAGATCGCCAAAGACCTCTTCGTGTACACCGCGGGCCGCCTACTTGTCGAAGCGGTCAAAGAGGGCTTTAAAGAGGGGTTCAACGCCTTCTAGTTCTCAATTCACGCGGTAGATGCGGAACGGCCCGGAGCGCCCGCTCCGGGCCGTTCCGCATGCCAAGGGTTCCCGATCAGAGGGAATCGGGTGGGGGCTCACGAGTCCCGAGGACCTTTGCCGTCGCGGATCTTGGCGATGTACTCGCGGGTGAAGCCGCTCTCGCGCGCGATCGAGCTCGGGCCTTCCCCGTCGGCCAGGGCGGCGGAGATCTCGGCGAACAGTTTGGCGCGGGCGAGGTCGTAGGCCGCTCTCTTGGCGCGCAGCGCGGGGCCGTGGCCGGTGGTTTCGGTCATGATCGCCAGCATGGCACAACTTTGTTCGCGAACATAGTTGACAGCACGGATTCGTCACCCCTAACGTGAACTTTGTTCGCGAATTTTGTTCACATCGAAGGGTTGTCGTGATGCTCAGATCAACGGCTGGGCTACGAGACCCGCGTCATCGCGTTCAACTCCATGCACGCGATGCCACGCCGATGCCGCCGCGCCCCGCAGAGCAGGGACCGGCTCTACGTCGCCTACTGGCTCAAAGCCCTGGGCCGCCAACCGGATTGGGACAAGCGGCTACGCCCGAACGCGTACTGCGACACCTGCGACCAGGAAGTCGCCGCGGTGCAGTCCTTCAAACAGGCCGGGGTCGATATGGGCCGCTACGGCAAATATGGACAGTACGTGTACCGGTGCCCGCACGTGCGATGCCGAAACCAGATCGTCGAGCCCTTCGTGGCTCCGGCCGCCACCGCTATCGACTGGACCCTGCCGCCGGGGGCCAAGATCGGTGAGCGCCGCAAGCCCTTGGAGGACTCCACCCTGACCCGGATCCGGATCGGGCTGGCCCGCTACGCGAGCACGGGCACCCCGTTCCTGCAGCCCGCCGGCGGCACCTGGCGCACCGCCGCGACCGGGATCGATCAGCCGATGCCGACCCGCACCACCCGCGAAACCGACGCCCTGGTCGTCCCCCCGTTCATCACCACCATGCGCGGGGGCGGCAGCAAGAAGTCCGCGCACGAACTCGACAAGCCGCTGGCGACCTTCGCCGCCAGCGGCATCCACCACGGCCTGGTCCAACACCCCGACACCGATCCCCGTGAGGTCCAGCATCTGCTGGTGCCGTACTACCGCACCGGTGTCGCCCGCCCAGCCCAGACGCACCCGCTCGGAACTCTGCCCACCCGCGAGCGCTACGCGCTGGTCGGTGCGGGCCTGGACGCGGTCCTGGAAGAGTGCACCTTCCGGATGCTCGACTGCGGCGAGATCCGCAACGGCATGGCCTTCCCTGCCGCGCACAAAGCCCTGGGCGACAAGACAACCCAAGCCCGCGGCTACGGCAACGCCGTCACCCCACCAGTGGCCGAGCTACTCGGGTGCGCGCTGGTGGAGACCATCACCGGCGAAGACATCGAACAATTCGAGAACACCCCTCACGCCGCCTGAACCACGCGCACGGAAGCCCCCGAGAGCGCTCGGGGGCTTCCGTGCGACTACAGCAGGTACTCACCGGTGAACGTGCTCATCCCGGCCGAGCCGCTGACCCTGCCGCGCACGCCCAGATCGGCGTAGCTGTTCTTACCGGTGCGCGCCATGTGCGGGAAGATGACCTGTTCCAGGGCGATCTGCTCCACGCGGGCGAAGGGGGTGTTGGATGGCAGCTCCAACCGGAAGCTGTGCCATTCCATCATGGGATCTCCTATGAAATTGTTCGGAGCCTGGATTCACCAGGCTGTTGCGGAGACGCGTTTCCCGGTCTCCTGGAACAATTTTCGAGCGGCTTTCCGATACGTGCAAGATGATTACCGAACAGGGCAAATCGGTCAGGGAAGTAGGGCGGCGCGCTCGGCCTCGGTGAGGTTAGCCAGCCACACCACTCCCCACGGATGAGCGCGGTTGTCGAGCCACACCGCGGCCCGCGTCTCACGCAGCAGCACCGCCCGCATCCGTCCACGCTCGGGCTCAGGGGTCTGCCCGGCGTCGAACTCGTCAATTTTGTTCTGGCGCACGGTGATTGCCCACCGCACCTGATCCGGGCTCCCGGTCAGCTCCGGCCAGTCCTCCGCGTGGGCCCGGGCGGCGTTATGTTCGTTGATGGCGTCGTAGTCACCCATCGAATGATGGTGCGCCCGAGTCGATCCGCCCCGCATCTAGCAGAACGCACCGAGGGCGGGTTGATCCTTGAATCGGGCTCGAAGCCCGGAAGACTCTTCGCGCGAGTAGAGGCTTGAAGCCTAGCCCGACATGGGCACAAACCACGCCCGGAACGGGACCGGAGACCCGAAACGGGACGACGGAAGAACGTGCTGAAGGCGCGCCCCCCGGCGGGGCGCGCCTTCAATGCATTTCACGCGATAGGTCCGCGAGAGTCTGTCGTACGGGTCAGCAGATATCGATCCACGCGTCGGCACGTCCGGCCTCGACGCAGTCCTGGCAGTAGAACCGCGGTTCGTCGCTGTCATCGGTGACGATGGTGGCCTCGGGCAGCCCGGTACCGGCCTAGAGTTCCTCGTCCCAGCCGGTCATGAACGCGCGTCGGCACCCGTGGCAGGTCCAGGTCATTTCGTCGGCGCTGTACTCGTTTTAGTTGATCATGTCTTCCACATGTACCGGCGAATCCGTGCTTCGAACCCTCCACTCCCACAACAGGTGTGGAGCGAATTCGGGGAACGGGCCGGGCAAGTCCGACACTGCGGTGCGTCAGGCCGAGGGGCCTTTCCCGTCGCGGATCTTCGCGATGTATTCGCGGGTGAAGCCGCTCTCGCGCGATGGAGCTCGGGCCTTCGCCGTCGGCCCCAACAGATTCCGCAGATCAGAGCGTTATAAAGCCGATGCGAGCAGCCTCTTCACAGGCGCTAAAAGATGTTGCGCTGCCAACGATATGGTCGCTAGCCTCGGGTTCGGATATGAATTTTCCATGGGGGTGGATCCGATGAACTATCGATTTGTTGCGCACCTGGCTGCGATAGCCGGTATGACTTGCGTGTCGCTTGCCTCGTTTGCTCCAGCGGCTTCGGCGCAAGACCTCGCACCAGGCGTCTCATGCGACTGGCTGACCTGCCGAGACGATACCAACACCTCCTATGAGGTAACGGTGGTCGCTACGTGTTCGGATTCCGGGGGCACCAAAGAAGCTCGGCAACTTCTGCCGGCCCACTACAACGGCCCGATGTACGTAGAAATGTGCCCGCTGGTCCCGGGCCCGGATGTCTATCAACCGGAACGACTGCACAGACTGTCCGATGACACCTGGGAAGTAGAGCCAGGGCACTGGGTACCAGGCCCCAGCATCCGCAGCCACGCCACCGCGATCGATTATCAGAACCCGACGCCCCAGACATTCTGATGGCTGGTGGAACGCTCGCTGGCCTGGAACCGGAATGTCTGTCAAACCTGGTGAGACTGGTCAGGCTGCTTGTTCGTGTCGGTGCTCTCCTTCGGAGGCGGGTTGATCCGGGGGTAGTGGCGCAACCGTGCCGGTGAGGGATGCACCCTTATCGACCTGTCGGGTGTTCAGAGTCTGAACACCCGACAGGTGCTACTTCACCGGGGCGGAATTTTTCAAGGTGGATGAGTCCAGCGGGTGTTAAGCGGCTGTCGTGTCGGTCTCCTGGGTGGTGTCCTGGGCTGGTCGGTTGATCCAGACGGTGTCGGGTAGGTGCAGGATCTTCGGTGTCGT
>NZ_WJIC01000048.1 GCF_009649815.1 Nocardia sp. SYP-A9097 | reverse complement strand
CCGGTCGCTGTGATGCGTGCACGCGCATCACCGCCGTCAACACCGACAGTCTCTGCACACAGTGCCGAGTCTGGATCGGTCTGGACGTGCCCGCCCCGCGCGAGCACGCCGCCTGACCTTCCAGCACTTCCGATCTCCGGTCCGCCGTGGTGTCCACTCCCGCGGCGGACCGGCCACCACCCCGCCCTCTTCCCGTCAACGCAGGAGCCACATCGTGTCCACCCTGTCCTTCATCGCGCGGACCACGATCCTCTACATCCTCGTATTCACGGCGTTCTACTGCGCCGCGTACGCCTTATTCCATGTCCTGCCCATCGATCTGAACCCTCCGATCCATGTCACCTGTCCCCCGAGCAGTCCTGTCGCTCGCGCGAGGTAACCCGCTGACCGCCTTCAGGTTCGATATCGGCAGGTAAGCAGCCCCCTTCTTACCTGCCGAACCCCACCATCTCTCACCCTCACCATCTCGCCCACCTCCCTGACAGCCCCCCACGCCTTCTCAATCCCACCTCCTCACCTATCTTTATTCTTCTCCCACACCCCAATCCCTCCTTTCTCCTATTAGCGCCAATCAGACCTCTTGCATAGCGGGACACAATTCTGTAACGACCAGCGAAAACAACAAAACTGGCAATTCTGTTACCAGTTGCGACTGTAGACATTAACTGCCACATGGGGTTTCGATGAGTATGTGACAGCGACGCTGCACAAAGTGTTGGCCGGCAACGGCTATCTGTATTACCTGCGGCAAGTTGCCGCGGATGATTCCACCGATCGAGGCCCGGGGACACTCGCAGACTATTACTCGGCGCGGGGTGAATCACCCGGCCGATGGCACGGCAACGGCCTCTTCGCGCTGGGTCTATCCGGCGGGGACCTCGTCACCGAAGCGCAGATGAAGAGCCTTTTCGGCGAAGGACGCCATCCCGACGCCGACATCATCGAGACCACGGTCATCGACCGCGAGATCGCCGCTGGCGCCAAACCCAAGGACGCGCTGCGCGCCGCGGACAAGGCCACCCAGCTGGGGCGTCCGTTTCGGGTGTACGAGGGCGGCAACGAGTTTCGGGACCGCTGTGGGTCGGCGTTCGCCGAACACAATGTCGCACAAGGGCTGCCCCGATCAACTGCCATCGAGGACGATGTCCGCGCCCGGATCCGCAGCCGTATCGCCACCACGATGTTCACCGACATGATCGGGCGAGCACCCCTGGACGCACGGGAGTTATCGGGATGGGTGGCCCGGAACTCCCGCCCACAATCGGCCGCGGTCGCCGGATTCGACATCACCTTCAGCCCGGTCAAAAGCGTGTCCGCGCTGTGGGCGATCGCCCCGAAAGCGGTCTCGGACAAGATATCCGCCGCGCACGACAAAGCAATCGACGACGCGGTCACCTGGCTGGAAGAGCATGCGATCTACTCGCGTCTGGGCGCGAACGGGGTGCGGCAGGTTGATGTCGAGGGGATCGTCGCCGCGCGGTTCGTACACCGCGAATCACGCTGCGGGGATCCCGATCTGCACACTCACATGTTGATCGCCAACCGGGTGCGCACACACGATGGCCGCTGGCTCACCCTCGACGCCGCGGTCATCTACCGGCTGATGGTGACAGTCAGCGAAATCTACAACACCCGCCTGGAACACCATCTCGAACACGACCTCGCTGTGTCGTTCGCTGAACGGTCGGGCACTGACCCTTCTAAGCGCCCGATCCGCGAAATCGACGGTGTGCCACTGGTGTTGATCGACTACTGGTCCCGTCGTGATGCCGCGATCACCACTCGCCTCGATACCCTTGCCGCCAAGTTCGAGCGTGAGGTCGGGCGGGAACCGATGCCGAAGGAGATGTTCGCGCTCGCCGAGCGCGCCACCCTCGAAACCCGGCCCGCCCGGCACCGATCGCGAGCGTGGGCCGAGCAACGCGCCGACTGGCGACGGCAAGCCGAAACGGTTCTCGGCTCACCCGAGCTGCTGTCGAAGACGGTGTCTACCATCCTGTCTCACAAGCCCGCACCGCGCCGCCTTCTCGCCTCCACCGAGATCGCGGATATCGGGCGTCGCATTGTGGCGACGGTGTCCGGGGAGCGGTCGAGCTGGCAGTGGCATCATGTCCGTGCCGAAGCCGAACGGCAACTGCGCGGACTCCTGAGCACAGATCAGTGGGCCACGACGATTGAAGTCGTTGTGGCCGAGGCACTCTCGCCTCAGCATGTTGTCTCGCGAGGCGATCCGGACCTCACCACCGAGCCCGTCCTCGGCGACACTCCCCCGATATATCAGCGCGCCGATCACACCAGCGTCTACACCAGCGCCGGCACCCAGACCTACACCACCGCGCACCGGCTCGGCACCACCAACCGGTCGATCGAGCTGTCACTGCGGCTCGGCGCCCACACCCTCACCGACCACGACATCGACACCGCGGTCCGTGCGTACCACGCCGACCCCACCAACACCGGACGTCGTCTCAACGCCGGACAGGTCTCGGTCATCACCGATTTCGCCCGATCACCGTGGTTCATCACCACCACCAACGCACCCGCTGGCGCCGGAAAGACCACCGCGATGCGCGTACTGGCCGACGCCTGGCGCGCTGACGGCGGCACCGTGCTCGGTTTGGCACCGACCGCCGCCGCGGCCGCCGTGCTCGGTGACGCGATCGGTGCCCGCACCGAAACCGCCGACAAACTCCTCGACGTCCTGCGTAGACACTCTCCCTCCACGGTGGGCTCGGCTGGTGATCGACCGTTTCCGCCGTCGCTGCCGCAATGGGTGCTCGAAATCGATACGCGCACACTGGTCATCGTCGACGAGCATGTACGCCTCGGCGACGACAAACGGCTGGCACTGTTCGAGTTTCTTCTCGACCGTCGGGCGGCGGTGCGCTGTCTCGGCGATGACCACCAACTACCCGCTATCGAAGCCGGAGGCTCGGCAGCGGACACCGCTGATGCCGCACGCGCGTCGACCTTGACTCAGGTCGTGCGCTTCGTCTCCACCATCGAAGCCTCGGCCAGTCTCGCACTGCGCGAGGGTGATCCGAGCACCCTCGGGTTCTACCTCGACCACCAGCGAGTGCGATCAGGATCGTCGGCCGCAGTACGCGAACAGGCCTATGCCGGATGGATCGCCGACCAACTCGCTGACCGTGACACCGTGATGCTCGCGGCCACCAACGACATCGTCTCCGGCCTCAACGAGCAAGCCCGCGCCGACCGAATCGCCCGCAGCGACACCACGGTCGGGAAGGAAGCCGACCTGGCGGACGGACTGCGCGCATCGGTCGGTGACATTATCAGCACCCGCCGCAACAACCCCAGACTGCGCCTGGGCCAACGAGACTGGGTACGCAACGGCTACCGATGGACCGTCACCGACGTTGAGCCCGATGGTTCTCTCACCGTCACCCATCTACGGTCCGGTCGACGCGCAGGCGAAACGACCGTGCTCCCTGCCGAATATGTACGCGAGCATGTCCGGCTCGGATATGCGATGACCATCGACTCCGCCCAAGGCATCACCGCCGACACCTGCCACGTCGTGCTCAACGGCGGCGAATCCCGCAACCAGCTCTACGTCGCCCTCACCCGCGGCGCCACCGCCAACCACGCCTACGTCACCACCGCGATCGACGGCAGCGAAGCCTCCTTCTGGACCGAACCCGGCCTGTTCCCCCGCACCGCTGTCGAAGTCCTGCAGCGAATCCTGGCCCGAGACAACACCAACCGCTCCGCGCACACCGAACTACGCGACGCACTCGACCCGCACCAGCGCCTCGGCCACGCGATCGATGCCTACCACGACGCACTCGCCCTCGCCGCCGAGGACGCACTCGGCGCAGAGAAGTTGACCGCTCTCGATGCTCGGGCCGAACAGCTGTGGTCGGGGCTTACCGACTCGCCCGCCTACCTGGCGTTACGGGAAGTCTTGTCTCTCATCACCTTGTCCGGCCGCGATCCCGGTGACGCACTCGCCACCGCGCTCGCCGCGCGGGAGCTGAGCACCGCCGCCGACGCTGCCGCCGTGCTGCACTGGCGACTCGACACCAGCCACGCCTATCCCCGCGAGACCCAGCCGCTGCCCTGGGTGAGGGCGCTGCCACAGAATCTGCCCGAGGGCCTTGTGTCCGAACATCTGCGCGCCCGCGCACGACTGATCACCCACCTCGCCGACCAAATCCGCGCCGACACCCGAAGCTGGACAGCCGCGACAGCGCCCGTTTGGGCAACACCGTTTCTCGGCAACGACCCACTCTTGGGTGAGCTCGCGGTCTGGCGGGCGGGCCGCCACACCGTCGACACCGACCTACGCCCCACGGGTCCAACAGGTTTCACCGTGCGTGAGCACGATCATCAGCGGCTGCTGGACGCGCGGGTCACCGACGTGCTCGGCGACCTCCACACCGCGATCAACATGTGGTCGCCCTTGGCGAAACGCCTCGACGCGCGCGTACTCGAGGACCCCTGGTGGCCCCAACTGGCCGACAAACTCGACGCCGCCGCCCGCACCGGACTCGACATCGACACACTGCTCACCCACGCCGCAACCGAACGACCCCTGCCCGACGAGATGCCCGCTGCCGCACTATGGTTCCGGCTCGGCCTGGACCCCTCGGCACTGCACACCACGACCGGCGCCACGCACCTACGGCCCGACTGGACCGACCACCTTCACCAGCTACTCGGCGATGCCCTCACAGACACCGTCCTCACCAGCCCCGCCTGGCCGCGACTGGTCGCCGCGGTCGACAACGGCACCGCCGAAGGCTGGGATCCACGCGAGCTACTCAACACCGCCCACGAACTGCTCACCGCAGCCCAACACGACGACCCAGGACCACGACCAGACCAATACACGACCGCACTCGCCTGGCGCATCGAAGCACTACTGCACCCCGGCACCGCATCCCCAACAACCGCCACTGAGCGCGGCGAAAACTCCAGCCTAGGACCAGATTCGGACAAACGCATGCCCCCTGACGACCACAACGACGAGCACTCGGACCTCAACGAACCGACCCCAGCGAACCATCGCGATACCGACGACGCGATCACACAAGACTTCCGCGCTGTCGCCGCACTGTTCCACGCCGGCCGGGTCAGCGAAGCCAAAGACACCCTCGCCGCTGCCTCCCAGGCGGCGAGCGAGGCCGAACTCGATATCCTTCACCGTGTAGCTGCCACGCTCTACCGGTACAGCTTCCCAGTCGCCGCCGCCCGATTACGGTGGGCGGCCCAACAGTTCCCTCAGCACCGAGCGCTCATCGAAGCGGCCACCCCCCGCACCGACCCGCACACCTACAACCCCGATATCGGGAGCAGACCATCCAGCACCGTGCACGCCGCCCGCGACCACGAACCTCGCATCGATGACACGCCGGCTCGCCCTCGGCGCACCGCAGACGAGATCGCCTCCGTCCAGGGAACTGCGGAATATCTTGATACGAGCGCAGAAATCGATGCCGCGCCCCACCATCTGCCCCTGCCGGAAGGCGTGCCCCACCGCTACTACAACCCGCGCCCATACGACCCGCGCCCGCGCCATCAGCCTTTGGACTACGACCTCGCCGCTATCCCCGACACCCGCGGATTCGACTGTGTGCACTGCGGTCTCGAACGAGCAGTCCTCGACGCCGCGCCACCGCCAGGCCGCCGCGGCGACGACGGCCTGTGCGGCGAATGCCGCGACAATAACGCCCCCTCAATCCCCGACCACGAACCGCACGAGCGTATTTCGGCGCGATGCGCACACATCGCTGTCCTCTACCCGACGCCCACAGCGTTGACGATGCTGCGCCGTGACTGGCGCAGCGCACCAAACTCCGATATCCGCGCGCAGATCGAAAGCTGGGTCACACAACACCTGACGGATCCCCCTGCATGCCCAGTCACCGCCATTGATCTCACCACGAATCCTCTCGGCCTGCTTGCCGACGACGAACTCGCTCAGCGCGTCGACAACATCACCCGCCGACTCGCGCTCGCCGATACCGAAGCCCTTCTCTACGGACCCGCCCAGCCGCAACCCGACACATCATCGAGCCCCAACAACGACTGGCTGATAGACGAATTGGACCAACTCCAGCACGAACAGCAGCGCCGCTCCCACCTCCCCACCGACGCGGCAAAGACCGAACAGCGTCTCCGGAAACCGGCCGCCAGCATCGAAGTCGAGATCCCCGCGACCGACATCGGCACCGAGATAGTCGAGCGTACAGATGCGACCGGCCCAGGAGCTGATTTGTGACACAGGACTGCGGCCGTACCGCATGGACTGCACCCGAGTGTCGTCCTAGCTAGTCGAAATCCCACTCGATGAGCTGAATTCCATAGCACCGCAGCAGATCCGAGATCCGCTGCTGCTGCTCCCACACCTCGGGGTCGTCGGGGTCGAGCCCAGCGTCGATCAGGGCTTGCCGATCGATGGAGTCATTCATGCCCTGTTCTGACGCGGCGAAGGCAGTGGCGGTTCCCCTCCGTGGCGGAGCTCGAACTCACAGCCGGGCGCGTCTCGGCGTGGCGGGTTGGATGTAGGTGGCCCCAACTACCCTGGGACTGGTCTTAATCCGCGCCCCGCCAGAGAACGGGATTCGCGAAATGCGCAGTCTGGAAGACAGATTCGCCGACAACATCGAGCGGTCGAAAAAAATCGATAGCCGCACCCCGCTCGACTGGTGAGGAATCCTTCGTGGACGGTCGAGGCGCAGCAATGGCGGAAGACGCCAGCGTTCAGCAACTTTGGGGAGTTGAGCGGTGGTGAGCCCGCTTGTTCGGAGAGAATTGGGTTCGTGATCGAACACGAAGCACGCGCGGTCTTCCACGCCTCGCTGCCGGGCAACCGGTCGGCGTTTCTGCTGGCTCATCTACTGCCCGGTGAGGTGCTGGTCGTGGAGACCTCGCAGGGGCGGCGGGAGCTGTCCGACGACGGCGATGGTCTGCCGTGCTGGATGAGCGTCTACGACGACGAGGACGGATTGAGGTTCTGCCGGTTCGGGACCGCGGCCAGACTGGTGGGCAATACTCCTGAGCGGCTGCGGGGTCCAGTCACGGCCGCCGTGCGTGACCTTCACGACGGTGGAGTGGCCATCATGCATCGGGAGCAGGCTCCTCATCATCGGAGCATGGAGTGGCGGCCGACGACACACCAGATGGTTGAGCTGTAGCTGATCGGCGGTGCCAACTGGCGGGCGTAAGTCTAGAAGAGGGTAGCTGCCCACTCTGCAGGCGGTGAACAGGCGGAATCTTTGTCGTGGGCTGGAGTTAGCGTGGTTGAGTAGAGAATTTTCTACCACCCAGGGAGGATTCGATGCGCGCCAACCCGCACAGCCCGGTCGACGTCGATCTGATCGCCGCGCAGCCCGTCGTGGGCGACCGTGTCACGATGGTCAAATATCGCGACCGGGCCGGGCGCCTGGTCGAAACACGCTGGTTTGACCAGGCCACTGGAGAGCCTGTCCAGCGGAGCATCGCCTACGGCATGTGAAATCCGAGCGGAATCAAGGCGGATTCAGCGCCCGGAGCACTGGAGAGCAACTCGACGCTTCCTGGTGTTGACAAGTGCAGGCGCATGAGGTGAACACGTCTGCCGTCCAGCTGGTTTCGAGGACTGGCGTGATTGTTGTGTTCGTAGTCGGCGCGGGCTTGGTCGCTGTCGGTTCGATGGGGGCCTCCGACACCGTGCACCACGTGCCTTCCCGAAATCGGTTCCACACGTGGTGATTCGGGGGCATGTTCACGAGCAGATCGCGGCGCGATCCAGGCGAACGTGTCGGTGGGTGAGGGGAGCCTTGCTGTGCAACGGATTCCGATCAGCTGGCACGGTGCGGGCCTGGCGGGAATTTCGGGCGCCCTCGGCGCCGGTATCGGCGTCCTGGTCTGCGCTGCGCCCTCACCGGTCGCCATGGCTATCTGGGCGGAACAGGCTGCCGCGCAGGGTCTTCCGAGATCGAACGCGCGGCCGCACCGGTCGATCGTCTCTATGTACACAAGCGTTCGTCAAGTGTGCGTAAGCGTTCGCCAAGGTCGGTCCGGTACTCGTGAGTGAACGCAACCACGCATGAACGCAGATCGCGATCGTAATCGTGTGTGCGGCGGCGACGGTTGCGGCATGCTCGGCAGGAACGCGACGGGGTGGGAGGGAAGATGCCGTTACGGGCGGGGTCGGTAGTGGCCGGGTTCGTCATCGAACGCGAGCTCGGTGCCGGCGGGATGGGGTCGGTGTATCTGGCCCGTCACCCGCGGCTCAAACGCACTGTGGCGCTGAAGGTTCTGCACGATAGTTTCACCGCCAACCAGGAGGCGCGGACCGCGTTCACCCGCGAGGCGAAACTGGCCTCGGGGTTGGATCACCCGAATATCGTGCAGGTCTTCGATTGCAGCGGCGCGGAGGAGAAGGACCTGTGGATCTCGATGCGTCATGTCGGGGGCGGTGACCTCGCGGGGATACTGGCCGGCTCACCTGGCGGTCTGGCGATCGAGCGGATCGTGCACCTGGTCACCGATGCCGCGCATGCCCTGGACTACGCCCACAGTCACGGGGTGCTGCACCGTGATGTGAAGCCCGCGAACCTACTCCTCGAGCACGATCCGCGCCATGGTGAGCGTGCGATGCTCACTGATTTCGGGATCGCGCGGGTGTTCGGGGCACCGTTGACCTTCCCCGAGATCGCCGGGAGCTTCGCGTACATGGCGCCGGAGCGATTCCTGCGTGCCGAGGGCATCGACCATCGCAGCGACATTTATTCCCTGGGCTGCACGTTGTTCCAACTCCTCACCGGGCGTACGCCATTCGATTTCGGAAGCCCCGAGGCGATGATGACCGCACATCTGCACAAGAACCCACCCTCGCCCCGCGAGTACCGCCAGGAACTGCCCCGTTACCTCGATGTGGTGATGGCGACCGTGCTGGCGAAGGATCCGGCCGCTCGCTATGGCTCGTGCGCGGATTTGATCGCGGAGCTGACTCGCGCACTCACCAACACCGAACACAACCCGGACGCCATCGCCAAAGATCGGCCGCGGGGGTCGTCCATGGCCCGGATATCCGGGCCATGGAGCCCGATAACCGCAGGTCGCCCGGTACCCCAGTCGGCGCCACATCGTCTGGACACGCCGATACCTTGGAGCGGCCAGCCTCGGGATTTTCGGGATTTCTGGGTCGACGTAGCGGGCGACCCGCTTCTGGGAAAGTCAAGACCTCACCTTTTTGTCGCCAGGAAGGATGAGCTCCTCAACAAGATCTACACGACCGGCGATGTTGGCCCGATGTCCGCGCTCGTGCACCTGTTGGCGCAGCAGGGAGAACTCGCCGAAGCGACAACCTGGTGCCTCCGCATCATCGCGAGCGAGGAACCGACAACAGGAGTCTTGGGTGCGTACCGGGACCGGTTCCAACGCCGTATTCGCCGAGATACGGTTCTTCTCGCCGCATACCACCTCGGGGTGCTGTACTGGTTCCGACGGGAACTCGATCCCGCCGAGCACTGGTACCGAATCGCCGCCAACGCCGGTGGCCGCATTGATCGCAGCCACCTCGGTGCTACGGCCATGTATGAACTCGCGCTGCTGCTGAGAGAGCGCGGTGACCTCTCCGGAGCCGAGCTGTGGTGCCGTAAGGCCGCCAAAATGAATGTGCCAGACGCACGCTATACGTTGGGTGAGCTGCTGATTGAGCAGGGGAAGCTCGACGAAGCCGAGCAGTGGTACCGCCACATCGTTAAGAAAGACAGAAGCTCCGGAGGGGTGCATTCGCTGGTGGAGTTGTTGGTCCAGCGAGGAAAGCTTGACGAAGCCGAGCACTGGTGCCGAATCGCCGCCAACGACGGGGACCACACCGCTATGGAAGACCTCGCGGGCCTGTCCGCCGCGCAGGGGAAAGAGTTCGAAGCCGAACTATGGCACTATCGCGCCACCACTTTTTGGTTGCCTGAGCAGCTGTCCAAATCCGATAGCTGAAGCGGTCAAAGCTCTTGGTGTGCAGCGGGCTCCGGTTGTTGTTCGGCACGTAGCCGGTCGGCCAGGGCGCAGGCCTCGGCGGCTTGCACGCGCGCTTCCGGCCGGCACTCTTCGCTCGCGATCCGTTCCAGCAGTGCGGCTTTGCGTTCTATCAGGCGCAGGTGTTCGACGGGGTCGATGGGGGGGTGGTCGGGTCGCGGTACAGGGTGCGTTAGCCCGGCCAGGACGGGGATACTCGCCTCTGTCAGATTCCTGGATTCGAGTGCAGGGGTGGAGGTCTGGTGATCACGCGTGACGGCAGGGGTGTGTTCGAGGCATGGTTGGCCGATGGCCGGTTCGTGCGGGGCTGGTCGCCCACGGTCGCGGAGATGGCGGTGATCTTGCGCCGCTACGGCGTCGCCGAATCCGAGCTGGTCGGCCCAGAGGTCTCGACGGTGACCGTTGCCGAGCCTGAGCGGTTGCGGTGGGGCCGACTCGACGACGGCGAGTTTGAGGTGTGGGAGGAGCGCCTGCGTGCAGCAGCGGACGGCCCAGAGCTGACGCGGCTGCGAGAGGCGTTGTTGCAGTTGCGGTCTCGAATTCCGGCCGATCCGGTGCAACGGCGGGCGTGGCTGGCCGAATGCCTTGCCCCGGTGAACGCGGCGGCTCCACAGGTGGGGCAGGTAGCGGCGTTTCACGGGGCCGGCGTGCGCAATTGTGGGCGTGCCCGGGAGGCCGAGGCGCGGTCGGAGTGCCTGCAGTGGGTGGATCCGGTGGCGGTGATCTCGACCCTGGATCGGACCTGGGGTGTGTTCGATCGGATGGAGAAGCGTCGGCGATCGTTGGATGGCTTCTGCGAGACGCTTTTGGCCGCGGATTCCGAGGAGGAGTTCGAGCAGTGGGTCGAGGGGTTCGCGATGGGCTGGACGCTGCAGCTGGTGGAGCTGACGAGGGTCGAGGGTCCGGCCGGTCCGGTGTACATGTGCCGGGCTGATGGGACGCATCGGGCGCATTTCGCGCGGGTGTTCGGGTTGCCGTTGATGGCGTTGGTGAAGACCTGCCCGCTGCCGCGGGAGCTGATTATGGTCGATCATCCCGATCGCCCGGCCGAGGGCGTGCTGGGGGAGGGATTCGCGCGGTACGGGTCACTGTGGGCGGGGCTGCGCGAGCGCGGGCTGCTCGAGGTGGCCGGCGATCCAGAGTTCACGTGGCTGGCGTCCTGGCTGCCGACCCGGCTGGTCGGGGAGTGGATGCTGTTCGCGCCCGCCGATGCGGTCGAGGCCAATCGCGCCTATGACCGCGTCTATCCCGGCGCGCTGCAGGCGGCGACGGGCCTGGGAGACGAGTTGTTCGATGCGCAGGCGTGGGCGGATCTGCTGATCGGTGACCGTGTCCCGCTATCGTGGAGGATCTCGCCACCACCGGGCCGGAAGCCTGGATCGGGTCTGGCGATGACACCCGGCAGACCGACGCTGACGTTCGGTTCGCGCCTGCGACGGTGGGTCGGCAAGGCGGTGGGCTGAGCCCACAGTGGCGGCCGCTGAATAGACCCCTGTGGGGCGACCGGCTGTGCCAAGTGCGCGACTTCCCGTGCCACTAGCGCTATTTCGAGTTGGCACGGGATCATCGGGAACCATGACACTCGGTGGTGGACCGGTGCGAGATCCACGGGCAGTGCGGGACGGATCGCCGGTCTGCTGCAAGCGATGTGGTGGGGCAGGCCGTGACGGAACCTCCAGAAACTGCACCCCTTGGTCGGACGGTTCACCGCGGACTGCCCGCAGACGCACCACCCGTGCGACCACTTTCGCCCTCAGCGCCTCGTGGTCGGGGGCGGCGGTGAGCCTCGGCTCAGCGGGGTGAATTTCGTTTTGTTCCAACGGATTTACGCCAGATGCCATGGCAGATCAGCAGATCCTGGGTTCGCCTCTGCGCCGTTCTCTTTGGGCCTTGGACCTGTATAGGGTTGTTACATCTGCTGATCTGTGCGCTAGTTCTGCATTGGTTCTCTGCGGGTGTAGCTGGAGATCAGTTCTGGCGAAGCTCGCTAGTGGTGACGCGGACAAGGGATCCGGTGGCCGACAGCCGCACAATGACCTGCGCTCAGGGCTGAAGACGGCCAGGTTGAATAGAATCCACGGCTTGCCGGGAACCCCGATGTGCGGGCGACTTCTTCGCCAGAATAGAACGGTGGCAGGGCAGAAACGGCAGGCGGGCGCGATCACCCAATCGGGCCGTAGGTCGTTCAGGATTGCCAAGACTTCTTTGCGGCGTGCAGCGTCGAATGGGTTGTTCTGGTCGATCGCCGTGGCTCTTGTCTTCGGGGTCGCGCTTGCGGTGACCGCTCAATGGGTGCTGCGACGGTTCATCGCCACCAGCGGTGCGGTCGCGGCACCCCTCGATATCACCAAGTTGTCGCTGACCGTGGTCGCCGGCGTCGGTGGTGTCGTCGCTCTGGTAGTCGCCTACCGTCGCCAGCGTGATCTTGAGCAGGGCCGGTTTGTGGAGCGTTTCGGTGCAGCAGCCGGCCAGCTTGGCGCGACTGATGTCGCAGTCCGTATCGCAGGGGTGTACGCGATGGCCGGCGTCGCCGACGAATCCAGCGGGCTACGACGCCAACAGTGCATCGACGTCCTGTGTGGCTACCTCCGCCTGCCCTACCTGCCCGAACTCGGCCGCAATCACCAAAGCAAGCTCGTAATAAAACAGCACCGTGCGACAGCTGACGGCACCAGCGCCGATGACCAGGAACGCCATCTTGAGTACCGCCACAACGATCGCGAAGTCCGCGCTACCATCATCCGCGTCATCACCGACCACTTGCGCTTTGAAGCCGAATACAGCTGGTCTATAAACGCATTCGACTTCCGTGCCGCCTACCTGGAAGAAGCTGACTTCAGCGAAACGACGTTCTCGGGCACTACCCGGTTTGACGGAGCGACATTCCCTGGCAACGCAGGTTTCGACGGCGCGAGGTTCTCGGGCTCCACCCGGTTCGACGGAGCGACATTCTCCGGCAACGCAGGTTTCGACGGCGCGAACTTCTTCCGCACGGCGAAGTTCGGCAACGCAACGTTTGTCGGCCCGACGAACTTCGGTAAGGCGACGTTCTACGGCACCGCGAACTTCGACAACTCGACGTTCTCCGGCGACGCGAGGTTCTTTGCCGTGACATTCTCCGGCGCTGGTCGGTTCAATTCCGCGAAGTTCTCGGGCACTGCCAACTTTGACGGTGCGACGTTCTCCGGCAACGCGACGTTCTCCGGCGTGACGTTCGACGGCGACGTTAACTTTGGGCGCGTGACGATCTCGAAGATTGCGGGATTCGGCGAAGCGCGATTCTCAGGCACTGCGGACTTCCGCAACGCGACGTTTTCCGGTTCTACGAACTTCGGCTCCGCCACGTTCAGTGGCCCTGCAGACTTCCGCACGGCCACGTTCGCCCGCCCCGCGGGGTTTGACCGCGCGAAGTTCTCCGAGACTGGGAGCTTCGTTCGCACGGCGTTCTATGAAGGCGCCAAGTTCCAGGGAGCGGATTTTGGCGCCAAGGCCATCTCGTTTGCCCAGCCACTGCTGTGGGGGCCGCCCGCCCCGATGTTCGACTGGGACCAGGACATCGGTCAGAAGCCAGTCAATGTCGAACCGCAGGCTTGGCCACCTCAGCCAATTCGGTCAGCTCGATGAGCTGGCACGGTGTGTGCCGGTCACACCCAAGCAGCTGCCGATCTTTCATCCCAGAACTCAATCCACATTCACGTGCACGACACCTGTCGTGATTTGCTGTAGTCGCCGCGAAAAGCCACTGAGCGGCGCAAACTCTGGCCGAATCAGTTCGAGCCCGCGGTAACACCCAAGAGAAGTGCGTCTTGCACCTGCGGATCATCTGGATCGACACCCTCATCGAGAAGCGCCTGACGCTCATCCTCATCGAACTCCACACAAGTTTGGACGGCGGACTGCTGTCCGCGGTTCCATGAAAAAGGCTGGACGCCTTGACTCTGTAGGTGGCCGGTTCGGTCAGCGCGGTATGCGGAAATTGAATCGCCCCGGGTTCGATGCACACCGGTTTATCTGTTCCCAGCCGGTTGCTCGGCGTGGACTGAATAGTAGTCAGCTTCGTACTCGAACGGTGGTGTGCGGCCGAGCCGGTGCATGAGGCGAGAGCCGTTGAACCAGCTCACCCAGTCCGCGGTGACGAGTTCGACGTCGGCCAACCGGTGCAGTGGGCCTCGCCGGAACGGTGAGTCGTCACGGATCGCTTCGGTCTTGTAGAGCCCAATTGTGGTCTCCGCCAACGCATTGTCGTAAGCATCACCGACCGAGCCGATCGACGGGACCATGCCCGAGAGCAGCAGTGTCTCCCCGAGCCGTAGTGACGCATATTGCGACCCGGCATCGCTGTGATGAATTGTGTTGCCCGACAACGGATGTCCCTCCCGTCGACGCAGAGCGGCGGCTTGCCGGATCGCGGAGTTCACGAACGCGGCCGCCTTGCTCGTCGAGCATTCCCAGCCCAGAATCCGCCCGGCATAGGCGTCGACCACGAACGCGATGTAGACGAACGTGCCCATCACCAATCTGACGTAGGTGAAATCGGCAACGAGCAGCATGTTCGGCGCCGGGACCCGGAACTGCCGATCGACCAGGTCCGGTGCGCGCGAAGCGGCCGGGTCCGGCTGCGTGGTGCGGATCTTCTTGCGCCGCACCACACCTTTCCACCCGTTGTCGCGCATCAGCCGCTCGATGGTGCATCTGGCGACCGGAATTCGTTGCCGCTGCAGGTGCGCCCACATCTTCTCCGCCCCGTACAACGATTCCGGTGCTCGCCGGCCGTCGGCGCCGGCCTCGAAGATCCCGGCGAGGATCTCGGTGACCGTGGTGTCCCACAACGAGCGTTTCGACGGGGCTCGTTTGGCCCAGGCGTGGAAGGTTCTCGGGGCGATCTTGCACCCGTGCGCGGTCAGCGCACGGCAGATCGGAGCGACCCCGAACCGAGCCCGATGCTCGGCGATGAACGCGCAGATTACCGGTGTCGCGGGTCGCTCTCCCGCGCGAAGAAACTCGTTGCGGCCTTGAGGATTTCGATGGTCTGTTCCAGCTCGGCGATCTTGCGGTCCCGCTCCCGGATCGCCCGCGCGGCATCGGTCGACACGCCCTCGATCTGCCCGGTGTCGACCGCGGCTTGGCGGATCCATTTGCGCAGGGTCTCGGCGGTCATTCCCAGCCGGGCCGAGACCGCGGTGATCGCAGCCCACTCGCTGTCGTAGTCCTCACGGTGGTCCGCGACCAGCCGGATCGCCTTGGCCTTGGTCGCTTCGTCGTACTTCGCAGGCATGATCTGCCCATCCTTCCCAAGAAAGAAGGTGAGCACCAAACCCGGGGCGATTCAGTGTGCCTGGCAGCCGCTGTCGCGCTCGTCTGCGGATTAGTTGCAGCGATCGTTCAGATGGTGGGGCACGCAAGATTTCAGGACGTCATCGCCGCTGCGGCCTCCACTTCTCTCACAACGATGGTGGTGGAAGTGGCGATCATCGCGTTGTTCATCTCACTGCGGCAATAGTGTCAGGCTCGACAACGGCTTCTCTGATCGGGCCTGATCTCAGGATCAATCTCCGCCGGGATCCGATCCTGACACCAGTCTCTTACTAGCCGCATGCCGCGCGCTCACCGAACCGGCCAGCGCGAGATGGGCAAAGCTGTCTACTGGTCGTTTCAGGCCGCTGACGCCAGGCGGCATCTGGCCGCATCAGTCGTCCCACGGGCTTCTGAACCCTGCTGCGTGCATGTCTCGCTTTGCCTCTGCGATGTAGTCATCGGTTTGACGCTTGAGAAGGTCCAAGTAGCTCTCAGTGTCACGCTGCGCGTCATCCTTCGTGTAGGCACCGAGGTTGAGGTGCGCACGGAAGAGTTCGATGAAGGCATCTTGCTCTTCTGCGGCGGCCTTGAGCGCTGCGGCTGTTGCGAAGGGGTTCGTCGTTGCCCGAGTCAGTGCCTGAAGTGACTGATAGAGGCGGGTGGCTGCACTCAAGATAGGTGCAGGTGCCTCCATCTTTACGGGGATGTAAGCGCTTCCAACCTTCTTCAGCTCTTCCATCTGGGTTTCGGCGAGCGTGATCTTCTCAAGCGACTTCGGATCGAACTTGCTGGGGTCTTGAGCAGCATCGCGGAGGACGTTGAAGAGCCCTTTGACATCGATCGCGCCGGTGATCACTGCCTCACACTGGGCGATGTACTCCGTGCATACTTTCCGTAGGCGCTCTTCAGATTCCTTCCGATCCTCGCGGCCCTCAGTCCGCGTGGCGGCATCGAGGTCGTTCGCCACCTTCCGCTCGTCGCTGATCTTGTTGTTGAAGTAGTTGCCGACTGCGGTGACTCCTGCACCAAGACAGGTTCCGAGTCCCATCCCCCACCAAAATGTGCCTTGTGTCATGAAATCTGAGATCGCGCTCATAGGCGCGCAGCCTACTGACTGACACAGACATCGTTGCGACGGCAATCCATGCAGAGTGTGCTCTCAATTCAGCTGGCTAGGCGAAGAACATCGTTCCGCAGCGAACATCCTCTTCTGTCTGTGGTCCCAGATGAGGTGTTGCGATGACCGCCTGAGGCGACAGTGTTGCGACGACCGCGTGAACCCAAGTCATCTCAGCTCTGGTAGCGCGCCGTGATGCTATTCGCAGGTGTCAGTGCTGCCGCCAGACCTTCGCCGAGGAGTCAGTCGACCGGGAACCGAATCTAGGGCACGAGCTCCTTGGCGGTGTTGATCCGGTTCGCGCGTGCGAGCAGGGCTGAGTTGTCCTTCGCATAAAGGACCCCGAGCGCGACTTCGACCATTTCGGCGATATCCAGTGCAGCTGCGGCGGTTAGCTCGGTGTTCTCGTGCGCGCTGGTATTGCCGACCCACTTGGCTGCCAGCAGCAGCGTTCCGGCTTCCGGGTGCAACGGGGTGAAGGCCAGCAGCCGTTTGTGAAGGGAGTTGCGGTTTCCGTCCGAGGAGTGCGTAGGGATGCCGTGTTCGTCCATGAGGCGCTCGACCGCCGATCGCAGCGCAGCCACGAAAGCGAGGGGATCGAGCCAGACCAGCGCGGACGCCCGGTCGACGGCGACGCGGACGGATTCGGGCACGTCCTCGGTCAGCTCCAGCACCGGGATCGGCGGAAAGATCGTGCGCACCTTCAGTACTGGCCATACATGCAGGAAGTTGGTTGAGTCGTCGTGCCAGTATTCGGTGTCGTCGTATTTTCCGGTAAGCAGGACCCACGACGCACACAGCGCTCGACCGCACACGAGCCTAAGCACGAAACTGCCGGCGAGGTCGACCGGGTTGTCGTCGTGGTCCTTCTGGCCGGTCTGGTGCTCCCAATCGAACTGATCCACCGCGAGGCCGCCTTCCCCGCACACCGGGCAGCCCAAGTGTGGCCAGTCACCCTCGCGGAACGGGTTGGCCAGCTTGCGAATGTTGTTCTGCATGGTGCATAGCATTCACGACGGCCCTGCATCGTTCAGTACGATCGATCATCGCCGGATATCGCTGCAGGGCACAGTGGGTTTCCATCGGGCGTGGTTGCGGTTGTGGGCGAGCCGGTTTCAGCCGTGATGGCTGTACTCAGCGGCTCATCGCGTCGGGCTGTGCCGGGATCGAGCGCACGTAACCCTCACGGTTCATGGGAAGTTGATCGAGGTTAGTTGGGGTTAGGGTTCCGACTCGACAGGGCTTCGGGCGTGGTGCTGGTGACCGATAATGATGGAGGGCGATCGAGCCGGATTGGCGCACCGGAGGCGGTGTGAGGATCCCACGGCGGAAGTTGACGGCGGGAAGGCATGCGCAAACGGATTGGTGTTGTAGAGGATCACCCGGTCGCCATCGCAGGATTGCGCCAAATCCTCGGTGAGCTGTCTGACGTCGAGATCGTCGCGGCGGCTGCCACTGTGGCTGAACTGCTAGGCGCCGCAGACAATCTCGACCTCGTGGTGCTGGACCTGCGGTTGGCGGATGGGTCCTTGCCGAAAAACAATATCGAGCGCCTCCGCGTGGTCGGGATCGATACGTTGGTACTGACCTCCGGTGACGAGCCCTTCCTCGTTCGCATGGCAGCGAAATCCGGCGTGCTGGGGGTGATTCGGAAATCGGAAAGTGACGATGTAGTAGCCGGGGCGATCGTGGACGCCGCACACGGTCGGTTGGTGCCGACCATGGATTGGGCGGCGGCCATCGATTCCGACGACGAGTTTTCCTACGCGGTCGGACTGAGTCCACGTCAGCGACAGGTGCTCGGGTTGTATGCGTCAGGCGAGTCCGCTGCCCGGGTAGCCGAACTGACGCATCTGTCAGAGGACACGGTCACCGCCTACCTCGGCAGGATCCGTCAGAAGTACGCCGAGGCCGGCAGACCGGCGCGTACCAAGATCGAGCTGTTCAAACGGGCGCTGGAGGACGGGTGGTTGCCGATACCGAGACGGCGGAAATAGCCGCCGTGGTGGGGGCGGAATTCGAGGGCGACAGCGCTTACTCGCGGATCGTCAGGTTGCTCGCCAGACTTGTCGCGGTCGGCTACGTCGTCTATTTGGCGCTGCTGGCACCGAGGATGGTCGAGCAGTCCACAGCCACTGCGGCGTGGTGGATGTTCGGGTCGGTGCTGCTGGTCTTTGTCCCGCCGATCATGCTGGGGGGCTTGACGTTTCGAGGTCGGGATCGGATGGTTCGACGCCTGGCGACGATCACCGCCGTGGGCTACGTCGTCGCGGTGATGGCGTGGCCGCTCGCGTGGAACGGGACCGTGCTCGCGACGTATACCTGGATCTCGGCTATCCCCGGTCTGGCCGGGATCGCCGCGGCGATTGCGTGGCGTCCACAGTGGGCTTTTGCAGTGGTGATTGCCGCCGTTGTGCCCGTTCAATTGATCAATCAGCGCTGCTGTGCGCCGGATTACCCGGGGTCGTTCGTGCCGAATCTGCTGTTCGCACTGAGCTTCTGCGTGATGTTCTCGGCGGCGGCGGTGATGGCGATCCGTACCGGGCAGTTGCGGGATCGAACCCGGGCGAGCGCCTACGCGGCGGCCGCGGCGGCGGCAGCGGAACAAGCTCGTCACGTGCAACGCGCTCGGTATAACGGGCTGCTGCACGACTGGGTGATGGCCTCGCTGCTGGCAGTCGGCCGACGTATCGACCGCGACGAGGTTCGTCGGCAGGCTCGGATGACCTTGTCCAAGCTGGCCGAACTGCAACAGCCCGAGATGGACTTCTGTGACGGCCGGGAAGTCGGTGCTCATCTGCGGAGCGCAGTGGCGGCGGTCGATGCTCGGGTTGCGGTGGATGTCCACGCTACCGGGGTCGACGATGTGATTTTTCCCGCCGAACCGGTGCGTGTCTTCGGTGCTGCGGTCTCGGAAGCTGTGCGCAACAGCATCCAGCACGCGGGTGCGCACGCGTCGCGGAGTGTGACTGTCGTTGTCGGCGTGGGCCGTCTCGACGTGGAGGTTGTCGACGACGGCGTCGGATTCGACACGAGCAAAGTTGCTCCGCATCGGTTGGGTATCGCCGTCAGCGTCGTCGGCCGTGTCCGGCAACTGTCCGGCGGCGGTGTCGAGGTGTCCTCGTCTCCGGGTGCCGGCACGAGAATCTCTATGCGTTGGCAGGATGATTCGTGACCGGGCCAACGGCACAGGAGTTCGACATCCGGGCGTTGCTGGGGATGAACAGGCGCGCGGCGTGGGTGGTGGTCGTCGTCTATCTCGGATCACTCGCCCTGCTCGCTGCGTCGTCGTGGCGAGATGTGCACCAGCACTGGGTGATTGCGCTGGCTCTGATCACACATGCCGGAGTGTGTGTGGCGCTGATGCGGGTTGCCGGTGATCCGTTGCCGATCCCGGTGACAGTGAGCGCCACCGTCGCTATCCCGGCGACGGCGGCGATGGTGCTGTTGGTGCTCCCCGCCGATATCGCGCCCGCTCAGCTGTGGCCGCTGGGTGCGGGGGCGGTGACGGCGGTCTATCTGTGCGTGCGCGGCCGGACCGCCGCGGCGTGGACCGGCATGGTGGCCATGCTGAGCACGGCGGTGACTTGGTCGCTGTGGGTCGGCCACGGTGCCGCGCCCGGGATCGCGCTCGCGGTAGGCAATGCGGGCCCGCTGCTGATGGCGACGTTCTTCGCCCGTACCATCCGACCTGCAGTGCGCGAGATCTCTGACCTGCACCAGGAATCGGAACGTCGTGCCGCGCAGCGGGCATCGGCTGCCGCCGGATCCGAAGAACGGGTGCGGCAGCTGCACAATCTGGACCGGCTGGTTCGACCAGTGCTCGATCGGATTGCTGGACCCGACCGGCTCGACACCACCTTCGAGGTGCAGTGCCGACTGCTGGAGGCGCGATTGCGTGACTCGGTACGGGCTCCGGCACTGTGTGGCGGTGGGGTCATCGAGGCTGCCCGCGCCGCCCGCATACGAGGGGTCGAGGTCATCCTCGTAGACGACCACGGGCTCGACGCGGCCGCCGCCGACATCCGTGGATGCCTTCTCGCGGCGGTCACCGACGTCCTGGAAGGCGCCAGCGCGGGCACAGTGGCCGTTCGTGTCCTGCCGCCGCATCGCCACCTGCTGGCAACGATCGTCGTCGATGACCCCGCCACAGGAGCCCGACGCCTCGAGTTCGATCATCAAGCAGCCGTGATCGCGTCGCCGTTCACCACGGAGCCATGACCCGCAGTCGTTACCACAGCGAACCGTGACACCCCTTTTGCCGTCAAGAAACGAGTACTACCGACCGTGGTGGGCGAACCCTACCGTTGAGAGCACACTCGCGGGATACGCTTGTTTCATCAAGAAGTGACAGGGGAGCAATCATGAACTGCCCTAAATGTTTTCAACATCTCAGCACCTGTGGGATCTGCGGTGGCAAAGGCTATACGAGTGATTTCGGAAACCGCTTGAACTGCAAGTCCTGCAACAACACCGGCAAGATCTGCTCTACCCACGGCGGGTTCTGGGAAAAATAGAGCACAAAGGACAGTACATCGTGGCGAATACCTACGAGGCATCAATTCTCGACGCTGTCGGACTTCGGCGGTTTGCTCAAGAAGTGTCCTCACGAATCTCGGGGAGCGTTCCCACGCTCGACATCCCGTCGTCGAGGTCGCCCGATGGGGCGATCAGGGTGTGGGAACTCGGCTCGCTGGTCGAAGAAGGCGCGAAAACGATCAGCCACATAGGCGCAGAGACACTTTTCGGTTCCTGGGAAGCGGGATATGTCTACTTCCTGAGCGCTGATGGCAAGCTGCTGGCAGCGCCATACCGGGTTAGCAATAACAAGTTCATACCTGACGACCCAGTAACGGGGACCCACGAGCCGTTGACTCCGTTGGGAGATGAGCAATTGACGGCTCTAGATTGGCGCAATGACGGCGACTACGAGCGTATATCGCCCGACCGTGAAGAATACGAGTATAACCGAAAGATCTGTGTTGCAGCGAAAGGAGATGGGCTGCGCCGAGCCCTGTCGGATCTGCTCGATCCCATACGTGGCGAGCAGGAGCGTGACAAGCATCGCCAACGGGTAGCCGCAGCGCAAAGGCAGCAGCAAGCCCGTCGGCGGGCGCCGTATATCTCAGCATTGAAGGCTGCCGGCCGTCGCGTGCTCTACGCGGCCGCTTTATGGGGATTCACCGCTCTGTGGATCTATCAGCTCTTCGACTACCACGTGCAGGGCGTGCCACGAGGATCGTACCAATCTACGGCCGCTTCATTGATTGTCGGTATCTTCTTGCTGTATTTGGTAGATGTCCGCTACGGGGTACGAAACAGTGCATGGCTGCTTCCAGGATTCGCCTTTGGCGTGTATTGGTTCCTAAAAAAGGATCATTGGGACGTATTCAATGCCGAAACCGGCACTAATGCTCAGCGGTTGAAGATGCACCTCGACTACTCCGTAGCATCGTGGTGGGTTGCTCCCGCGTTGAGCGTACTGGTGTACTTCGTGCTGGCAGTCATCGGTTCTAGGCGCAACTGATGCGAAATCATGCGTGCCGATCGCTGGCGTGCCCAGCTAGCGGTGCGACCGACCGCGGCTAAAGAACATCCGCTACGGCCTGCGGGCTCAGGCGGTTATCGCAATTGTGGACCAGGCGGTGCCTATATGATAGCTGATGCCGTCGCAGCCTCGGCCGCCCAGCATGGTCGGTGAATCGTTCTGCAGCAGCGCGCATTTCCGCGTAGCCGGTCGTGTCATGCCGTATCGGCCGATGGCCAGAACCCGACCGGCGGTGTCGATGAGTTCGACGGTGTCCGAGCGTTTGTGCGGATCCATTCCGATGGGGATGCTCAGCATCTCGTCGGACCCCAGGCCCTGCCACACGACAGGGGCACCCGGATCCGCGCAGTCGTCGACGCACTCATCCCTTAACGCCGAGCCGGACGGCGCAAACGCACTACATTGCCGCTGACCGCTCGGTTCGGGACCGCCGCGGTGCCCGCCTGCGAACGTACTGAACTGCCGATTACCGAGCACCTGTTCCGGCGACAGGGCGGAGGTGGTGTGATCGCGCGGAGTCCATGCAGTCGGATCGACTACTCTCCGCACATGGCATCTGATCTCACACCAGCGATCTTCGGCCTTGTAGGAACCGTCACCGGCGGCGGACTAACGTTTGCGGCCAACTGGCTGACGGGACGAAATCAGCGGCTCATAGCCGATAGAAGTCGGACTCAGGGGTTGCTCGATCGACAGCAGCGGCGCTGTGGTCGATGAACGACCACAGCGAGTGGAAACCGAAGCCACGCTTGAATGTTGGTGCCGCGTGTTGTTTCTCCGAGTGCGCGTCGGTCAGGGTCGCGTCGAGATCGATGATCAACGGATCGGTGGCGCTGATGCCGTGATCGGGGGCGTTGGGTCCGGCCAGCATCCACGCCCGTGCCCGCGCTTGCGCGCGTGCGGAAGCGATGGCGGCCAACACTTTCGGTGCGTCGGCGGCCAGTGCGGTGATCGTGCGCGACACCGTCGGATCCGAGGCCACCCTCCCGAACACTCCGGGCTCGGCCCGCAACAGCGCCAGATCCGCGGCGCAGTCACCACCGATCGCGAGACAGACCGCTAAATCCAGCACGATCTTGCCGGGGTCGTGGATCGCTAGGGGTTTACGCCACGGCTCCAACTGTTCCGATAAATCCCTGGTCAACCCGGTTTTCTCGGCAGTGCGTAGCAGCAGCGTCGTACCCGCGTGCGACACCACACCCGCACCGTTACCGTCGATGACCAGCCGCGGATACGGAGAGATAGACTTGCTCACCAGAAAGGTGCTCCAAAACCTCGATCAATTCTTCCTTCGCAAGTCGAATTATCGCAGGTCGGAGCACCTTTCGCCATTCTCACCGCAGGTCAGGCGCCATTACCATGATTGGCCGAGGCTAGATTCGCTCGCGAAGTTCGGTCATGAAGGTATTAAGCCGTTGGTACTACAACTGGGCAGCTCAGACCGAACGGTGTCAAGAGCTGCCGCCGATGGCCTCGCATCTCTCGGGCCAGCAGCGGCAGTGGAGGCTACAAAGATCTGGTTTCAACATCCGAGCCCAACCACTCGATTCAGCATTTGTGTTGCATCGTTCGTCGCAAGTCAGTTGAGGTTGATCTCCCTCACCCCACGGGAGGCACGTGCGGCAACACCGCCCCTGTCAGCCTTAATGCGTGCGGCCAGCAAAGGCGATACGAGTGCGAACCGCCTCCCCGAATTGTGACGCGCGCGTGGGTCCATTTCTGTGTCGTGGAGTTCCACCGTTGGGTGCGGAGGAGTTCGCCGCGCGCTGACCCGCCCGCAATCCCGAACCGCAGGTGAGGCCCGTGCAGAGGTGCATGGTCCTGGTCCGCCGGTCCGGTGAAATCCGCTGTGGTTGTGTCGGTGTCCACGGCTACGCTGTTCGCCCGTGACGACGACTACCGGTCCGTTGTGGGATCCCCGCACCGAGGAAGACCTGCGTGCCGCCCTCGACCATGGCCTGCTCGAGGAAACGCACTACCTCGATCTCAAGCGCACGGTCGATCCAGGCAAGTCGGCCAACAGGAAGATCGCGGCTGACATCGCCTCCTTCGCGCTCGACGGCGGCACCATCGTCATCGGAGTCGATGAAGGCGCGGACGGCGCGACGCTGAGCCTGTGGCCCGTCGAGCTGGCCGGCTTGCCCGAACGTATCGAGAGCATCGCCGCCACTGTCGTCCACGAGCCGGTGCGCATCAGCACCACCCGCATTCCAGCCGCTGGCAAACCGGGGCAGGGTTACCTCGTCGTCCGAATCCTGCAGTCCCCGCGGGCCCCGCACATGGTCGAAGGCCGCTACTACGGACGCGGTGACAAGGAGAACCGCGTCCTGTCCCAAGAGGAGGTGCTGAGGCTGCACGAACGTCGACTGGCTGGGCGCACCGACATCCTCGCCGAAACCCACCGTGCCATCGAGGAACTCGGCCCGCGCGGGAACACCTCGATTCTAGTGATCCTCGCCGAGCCGATCGGTGCCCCTGACGATCTGCTCGTTCCGCTTACCGAATCGGGTAGCTGGCAGAGCACCGTTCTGTCCCTCGTACAGCAAGCCGCACTGTCCGAGCACCGAGAATACGCGCCGACTCTGGCCGAGGCCGGCAGTTTCGGCCGCCGTGCCAATGCTGTGGCCATCACCACCGGCATGCACGATGGCGCCCGTTTCGAGGCCGGCACGAATCGCGCCGCCGAAATCGCGTTCCATGAGAACGGATCTTTGCTCCTGGCCTCCGAGCGCGCCGTCGAAATCCAGACGTTCCCCCACGTAAACCCGACGACGCCCGACGTCGAGGTGGTGTTCGAGACCTTGATCCTCGGGCACACTCTTCTGATGATGCGGCTAGCCGCTCTGGTCTCCCAGACGTTCGGGTTCAGTGGCACCTGGCGCATCGGGCTGGTCGTGACCGGCCTGCGCGGTACTCGTTCGTTTACCCTCTGTGCCCGGCGTTTCGGGCACGATGGTGCGGTCTACACCGCCGACTCCTACCAGCGGGCCACCGAGGCCACGCTGCTCGACCTCACAGCCGAGCCCCGCACGGTGGTCAAGGCCCTCGTCGCCCCGCTGCTCCGCAGCTTGGACGCCCACCACGCATGGGAAACCTACTTCACCGAGCCCGCCGACGACGGCGGTTAGCTCCGCCGAAACCCTTGCCTGCCAACGTCACCGAACCGATTCGGATCGACTCCGTCACCAGCGGTTGCGATCACCTCATGACCGACAAGAGCGCCCGGCGAGGACGAGGAACTTCTCAGTCAGGCTGCTCTTCAATCGGGGCCACGGCATCATTGCCCGGCTGTGCCCATGCAGCCACCTAGCTGCATGCCGACCAGCGACAGAAGCGACATCAGGCGTTCAATCAGATGGTCGAAGTCCGCCGACGCCGCCTCGGCGAACAGCTTCTCGGCCGCCTCGCTGTCGTCGTTCGCTCGTGCGGTCAACAACCGCAGCGCCCATGTCTGTCCAGCCGACATATCCGGCGACGGTCCAAATTGGTTGCTCAACAGCGGCTCCCAAACATCCGCACATCAGCGTACGACGTTACGTATCGCACCCGTCCCACGCTGACTTCAGCCGACTCAAGTGCGCGGTAATGCCGCATACCGCGCTGCGCAGCTCGGACAGCACAATGCAGTGAAAGATCAACTGGGCTTGGCGATACCAAACTGGCCTGGGGCACCGATCTTATGAAGTGGGGGAGATAAGAGGTCAGTGCGGTTGCTACTCGACGCGCGACAGCGCAGGGGTCCTCATCCCCGAGGGGCGAGTTCGTCGCTTCGAAGTGACCGGGACTGTACAAACAACGGTGTAACTCCGAATCAAGGAGTGGCACTTGATGTCTGATACAACAACGGTCGATGTGGCCGATACTGCTGCGGTGGGCAAGCGTAAGCAGACGAAGACGGCACTGGACAGCGAACTGGTTGGCGAGCTGGTCGCCCAGGCCCGCGCCAGCGGGCTGCAGCTGACCGGAGAAGGCGGTCTGCTGGCGCAGCTGACGAAACTGGTGGTCGAGTCCGCCCTCGACGGGGAGATCACCGACCACCTCGGTTACGACCACAGCGACCCGGCCGGACGGGGAACACCCAACTCCCGCAACGGAACCCGATCCAAGACGGTGGTTACCGACGTTGGGCCGGTCGAGATCGACGTGCCGCGTGATCGGGATGCCAGTTTCGAACCGCAGATCGTGCGCAAGCGCCAGCGCCGGTTGAATGGCGTGGAGAACATGGTGCTGTCGTTGTCAGCAAAAGGGCTCACCCACGGCGAGATCTCGGCGCACCTGCGCGAGGTTTACGGCGCCGAGGTCTCCAAACAGACCATCTCCACCATCACCGACAAGGTGATGGACGGGATGATCGAATGGCAGAACCGGCCCCTGGACCCGGTCTATCCGGTGATTTTCCTCGATGCGATCCACGTGAAAATCCGCGACGGCAAGGTCGCCAACCGGCCGATCTATGTGGCGTTGGCGGTGACCGTCGAGGGTGGTCGCGAGATTCTCGGGTTGTGGGCCGGTGACGGCGGTGAGGGCGCGAAATTCTGGCTGCAGATCCTCACCGAGCTGCGCAACCGCGGCGTCGAAGACGTCTGCATGCTGGTCTGTGACGGGCTGAAGGGCTTGCCTGAGGCGATCGGGCAGGTCTGGCCGGCCGCGGTGGTGCAGACCTGCATCGTGCACCTGCTGCGGGCTTCGTTCTCCTACGCCGGTCGCCAGCACTGGGCCGCTATCGCCGCCGCACTCAAACCGGTCTATACCGCTGCGACCGAAGCCGCTGCGCTGGAACGGTTCTACGAGTTCAGCGAGGAATGGGGCATGAAATACCCTGCCATCATTCGGCTTTGGGAGAACGCGTGGGCGGAGTTCGTGCCGTTCCTGGCCTTCGACACCGAGATCCGCCGCGTCGTCTGCTCGACGAACGCGATCGAGTCGGTCAACGCCCGCATCCGCCGCGCGGTCCGCGCGCGCGGGCATTTTCCCAACGAGCAGGCTGCCCTGAAATGCGTCTACCTGGCTGTCATGGCCCTCGATCCCACCGGCACCGGCCAGAAACGCTGGATTACCCGCTGGAAAGCGGCGTTGAACGCCTTCGACATCACCTTCGAGGGCCGACTCACCGCCGGACGGAAATAACTCAATCAACCCGAGCTACACCGTTATCTGGACAGACCCCCGAACGTTGGGATGCCGAGGTCGGTTCCTGTCGCCGTTCGTCGGAGCGTGGCATCGATCTGAGTGAGCTTGCCCTTTACGCCGCTGTAGCTGACCTGTAGGCCCTCAACTTCGCCGAGCCAGCCTTCGCGTTTCGCCTCGATAATGCGGGCTTCGAGGTTGTCGTGGATCTCCTGGAGCCTGGCACGTTGGGACGGGTCCGGTCTCAGGAGCGAACACCGGACACATGCGTGTTCATGAATGCACGGCGTGGAAAATGCTCTCGCGCAAGTCCCGACAGACACCTTGCGCTTCTCGAAGTGGGACAGGAATGAATCCCACTCTTCATCGGTCGGAGTGCGGTATTCCTCGCCGGGCCGAACCAACCGGCGTCGCGCGATGAAAGCGCGGTGCGCCTCAATGGTTTCCGCAGGGTAGACGGCCTTGTAACCCATGGTCGTATCGATGCTTTTGTGCCCGCAGATGAGTTGGGCAATGTGCGGCGGCAGGCCGTTCATGATCGCGTCGGTGACGAATATCCTCCGAAAGTCGTGGGGGCTGAATATCAGTGGGTCGCCGTTTGGGTCGGTGAGCCGGGTTGCGGCGAGGGCGTTGATGAGCAGCTTGCGGATCGCGGTCGGGGTATAAGCCCGGCGTTCGTTACCGATTCCGCGCTGGAACAGCACTGGCATGGGCGGGTTCCAGATTCGCTCTCTGATGTCGTAGGAGACGATCAGCGGAATGGAGCCGTCCGAATTGCGCAAACGCTGAACGATGGTGCTGAGAATGTCGGCCAGCTCCGGGCTGACCAGTAGCAGGCGCTCGGTGTCGGTCTTGGACGGCGCGATCTGCAGCAGCGGCACTAGCTCGCCGGTGTCGGGTAGCCGGTATTCGGTGATGCTGTGGTGGGACAGCTCGAGCAGTTCCTCGCAGCGGATGCCGGTCAGCCGCAGGACCTCGATGGTGGCGAACGCCCAGAACGCTTCCTCTTCTTCGTAGGACAGGTTGCGCCGTTTGCCGGTCGTGACCTCCTCGGCCCAAACGAATCGCCCGATCATGTTGGGAACAACAGCTTTTCGCAGCTCCCCGGCCGTGCCGTCGATGATCGCCCCGGGTTCTGCCGCGTGTGCTGCGGCCAGGAGCCCGGCCGCAGCCAGACGCCGGTCGTTGACGGTGGCGACGAGGACAGGCAGGACGGGCAGCCGTTCGCGGGTGCGCTGGTCCATCCGAGCCTTGCGGTGCTTGCGTTCTTTGGCCTTCTGAATTTCGGCATCGGTGATCGGGCAGGGCGCAACCCACGGCCCCCAGCGAGCTGGGTCCTCGACGGCCCAGTGCGCGATGTCGAGATAGAGCGCTCGAACCCGCAGCAGTTCGTCCTTGTAGTTCAGCCGCGGCGTCGGCACTTTGACCCGTTCACCGTTCGTGCTGATCCTGGTGCGTTCGACGGTGGCGAGTTCGCCTTTCCAAGTGCGCAGGACCTGAGGCGGGATCCGAAGCGTGTCGATGCCTGGAGCGAGGGTTTCGATGCGAGCCCAGAACAGCCCGGCGAGTGTTCTCGATGCGGCATCGAGACTGGTGAAGTCGAGTGAGGGCTGCCGTTCACGGAGGTAGTCGATCAACAAGTTCCGGACAGGTTCGGACTGGATGCGGTAGCGGTCGACGAGTTGTTCGATCGTGAGCCGCCCGCCTGCCAGGCCGAAGGCGCGGATGCTGTGAGGCGCGTTGTCAGGGAAGATTCCGAGCGCGCGGAGCCGGAGGTAGAAGTCGACCTTCTTCTGGCCGCCGCGGGTATGGACCTGGCGCATCGTTTCGACGAGCTCCACGCAGTCTCCGACTGCGATGTCGGCGATGGTGCCGCCCTTGCAGGCCAAGATGATCGCGATGCGCGACGCGGCAACCTTCGAGTCCGCATACGAGCTGTCCTGCTCGCCGGCTGCCAACTCGGCAAGTCGAGCGAACCCGTGTCGATCCCTGACTTCTGCCATGACGGCAATCAGATACCGATGGGACCGCGTCAGCATCCACGCCATGCCGGGACGCAACACGTCGCCGCAGGTCAACATCAAAAGCCCGGACTGCAAATCGACTGGACCGCCGGGCCCGGTCCTGCCCTGGTTCTCCGCCAGCCACGCCACCGGCAGCTTCACCCAATCCGGTCCGCGATGCCTCTCGGCTCCGCTCGCCAACCACCGCGCTTGCCAGGTCTCACCGGGGAACGTCGACAACCAGGACAGGATCTTGGCGACACCGCGCCGCCGGCCATCCCGAGTTCGCTTGAATCCGCCCACGAACGGTGGAGAGCCCAGCCGTTCCCGCACTTGGTCAGCTGTCGCCGCGGTGTGCGGCCACCACGCCTCGGCAGGCCGTGGTGGAAATTCGTTGCGCAGCTGAGCATTCCGCTGGCGCTGCTCGCCAGCGACTGCTGCGATGCCGGACAGAGGCTTGCGTGTGCTGTGTTTGACGACGGAGGTCACATCGTCCTCCCGAACAGCACGCTCAATGTCTGCGGGTCGTAACCAGGTGCAGGAGGTGGGGGTATCGGTTTGTCGCGTTGTTCGGCGGTGCGGGCGTGATGAGCCAAGACTTCGGCGATCACCTCGTTGTTGTCAGGGGTCAGGTAGATCTCGGTGGTGGACAGGTGCGCATGCCCCAAGATGAGCTGTACGTCGCTCAAGGTCAGTTGCGGGTCGCGGGCCATTCTCGCGGCTGCGCTGTGGCGCAGGTCGTGCAGGGTCCAGTCCGCTCCGAGAATGGCGTTGGCGCGCTCGAACATTCGGTGTGCCGCGTGATAGTTCAACGGCCGCCGCGGCCGCCGAAGCGTCCACCACACTGGCTCGATCCGGCCTGGCGGAATCTGGCCGTGCATTTCCTCCTGATACAACCTCAGCCAGACAAAAGCATCAGTCGACGCCGGAACCTGCTGGCTCACTCGGGAGCCCTTGCGCACCACGGTGATCAGCTGCTGGCCGGGGTCGATATCGCACTTCCGAACTCCCAGCAGTTCCGAGGCACGCACCCCGGTCGAGACCCAGAAGGCCACCAGCGCCCGATCGCGATTCGACCATCAAACGAAAGAATATTTCATTGAACGTAATCACGGCACGAAATCGACTGATCATCAAGTGGATTGGCGACCATGGATGCGCGTGTCGTTGATAGGCTGCAGGCCACCTCGCAACCGTCGCGACAACGCCTCCGACCAGCACATTTTTGGTATTAGGGTGTATCGAGTGCCGACCGATCGGAGTCTTGCATTCGATGAAATTGCGATCAGAAGGCGTAACCGTGCGGGATCCGGCGGTTACGCCACTATCGCAGATAATCCACCGAGTCGAGCAGCTGCGCGGGCCACATATCTCCAGGTCGCGCGCTGTACTAGGCTCGTGGGACTGGTGAGGTCGCGTATTCAACCGTCGCCAGTTGCGGTCGATTCTTGGACCATTCGGGCGTCCGTTCGGCCACGCAAGCGACGGGCTACCCATTGCATCGCAAGAGGTTTGAAATTTGATGGGTTCGTGGAGCGTTCGGGGAGGGGTGTAGGCTTTCCTGTTCGGGTATAGGTTGCGGGGGTTGTTGCGGAGTTCGGACGTAGGTTGCGGGTTCTGAGACGTAGGCCGGTTCCGGCGGGCAGACTGCCTGCTCGCGCCGAGCTTGATTCCGGTGCGCGGGGACGCGCCTATGTCGCCAGCGGGCGGTGAGTTCGAGATCGTCTACGTCGACGCTGGTTGCGGTGAGCGGCGGTTGGCGTTGACCGATGCGTGGGCGGTGCCATTTGGGAACTCCCTGCCGATGCGTGCTCCGATCTGGCGATACGCCAACCCCATCAGATCGCCGCCCCGGCCGACACGACCTCGGTGCGCGTTGCCTGCGGATCCTGCGGCGTTGGGTGGTGAGCCCGTCACGATCGGTCGAGACGGGCTCACGGTGTGATGGTCAGGCGGCGTCGGTCAGGTCATGCCCGTCGTCATCGAGCCTGACACCGGCAGCAGGGGTCGGTACTTGAGTATCGGCGATTCTGCGTAGGACGTGGATCAAAACCTCTGCAAGGCTGGTGAATTCGCGCTTACTCATACCACGCGGGTCGTTGCCCGTGTCGATGCGTTCCTGACGGGTCCACAGTGTGGTGGTCCAGTCATGGTAGGCGGGATGCAGGTGGTGCAGATCGTGTCCCACCATGTCGCCGATAACCACGGCGAACCGCGACGGCAGATGAATAAGTGCCACCCTGAGCGCCCAATGCGTCCACCCAGTGATCCGAGCGAAACCAGCCCTGTCGGGCTCCGGTAGCGGTTCGAGGAAGAACCTCCCCCAGGTCCGCTCGGCGTACTCGCTGCGTGTCGGAGACTGTGAGGTGATCGTCCACGCGTGTTCGGACAACAGCTGCAGAAACGCGGCGACGTGATACAGCGGCACCAGCGGCATGAGCACGGCCAGCATGAACACCCACCACGGCACCAGCAGAGCAGGCACGGCCAACAGGCCGACATAGGCGGCGGCAACGAGCTTGCGATGCCACGGTGCGGTCACAAAATTGGTGCGCAACCTGGCTGCGAAGAACACCGCATGGAATCGCGGCGACACCACCGCCAGCCGCATACGGCGACGCAGGGTCGCAAGGGACTCACCGGGACGGAATCCGAGCTTCACGAGGAAGATCGAGTCCGGGTCGTTCTCGGTTGTGAACCGTTTCCCGTTGTGATGGCCACGCACGTGGGTCTCGAAGTACTCCTCAAAGTGCTGGGTTAATGACAGCGTGCTAACGAGCACCTGCAAACGGTAGTTGTGCTTTTTCTTGGCCAGTAGCTCGTTGTGGACCGCGTGATGAGCGACGACGACCTGGAAATTGCGCAACGCGTTCACCTGGACGAGCCACAGCAGTGGGAGCGCGAGAACTCCGGTCAACGGGTGAGTGCTCAGCAGCCACAGGCCGACAGCGGTGGCGAGCAGCCACTGAATAATGACCTGGATCGACTTGCGTCGGGGACTGGCGACCCACGGTGGCAGTGACTCCCCTACGGCTGCCTTGCCGGTCAGGATAGTGATCGCCGGCTGCATCCACGCAGGGAAGCGCTGTGTGTAGCTGTGGCGGAGTTCGGCGGCGTTCGGTCGCTGCTGGACCAGCCGGAGCCGCTTGTCGTTGTTCGACATGGATTCCTCTCGAGTTGGGGACGGATCGAGGGCCCGGCGACACCAGTTGCCACCCGCCTGATGCAGGCGGAGTCGGGTCGACCCGTCAACACCAGTTGTCCATGACCGGCGGGCTTCCGGCGGATTCGGGAGCCTTTTGGGTGATTGAATGCGCAGGTCAGACGTTATTTCCGGATTTCCGATCCGGATCCGATCCGGACGTGGAACGCGCCAATCACTTGAGGCAAAACCCTGGCGACGCTCGGCGATCGCGACTGCGTTGAAGAAGCTCTCGAGGTGGCGGACACGACGTTCTAGCAGGGCCAGGTCTGCGGCGGTGAGGCGCGGCTGGGGTCAGCCAGCAACACCGATTCCGGACGCGGTGTTCTACGGCACGGCGGACGACTCTGACAGCACGTGATCGCTGCCTTGGCTATGTGGTGGGTTCGACTGCTTTCCAGGGTGCGGCGGGGGCCCCGACCGCATCCAACCCAAAACGCGGCGTCAGCCCCTCGGCGCCGGGCCACAACCGGGACAACTCCGCTGTCGCATTGATGTCTCCGCCATCGGCTGCGCAGTGAAGCAACCGGACGGCACCTGGGCGGTCCCCGGCCTGCTCCAGTACTCGGGCCAGTGACGACATCGCAGAGATGTTCCCGTTCTCGGCGGCCTCTCGCGCCAGTCGTTCGGCCTCTGGTAAGTCCCCGCTCTGCGCCCGTCTTCTGGAAAGTGCGACCAAAGCGATGGCGGATCCGGCGGCGGCGGCGCCCTTGTACAGCGCATCGGCGCCACCGTGTCCGGACTGCTCCCGCCGCCGTGCGAGTTCCACGAGTGCGACGGGGTTCCCGTTCTTGGCGGCCTCTCGCGCCAGTCGTTCGGCCTCTTCTGGGTTCCCGGCCTGCTCCCGCAACAGAACCAGGTCAGCAAGTGCGGCGGCGTCTCCTGCGGCCGCCTCTCGCTCCAACTCGTCGACCCTTTCGAGTACAAGGGGCTCGCGCACTTCGAGAGAACCCGAACCAGGGAACTTGAATATCGTGCTCTGACCGACCAAGGGGATGTCGCGGCCTTCTATGCGGATCAAAATCTCCGCTTCGCTGCTGGGAGTTCCGTCGAAGTTCCGTCGTTCCACCATTTCGTTCAGCAACGAGAAGTTCATAGGGAAGCCGGCCTCCATGTGCAGGTCCGTGGCGACGATGTTGTCACCGACCCGACTTCGCATATCGGCCAGCTCCATAAGGGCGATCTTGTCTCCGGCATCAGCGGCCTTCCGATAGTGGGTGGCCGCGATAGACCATCGCCCCCGACAAGCGGCTGCCCGACCGAGACGATAGTGGTCTTCAGGGGTGCGGGCGTGCCGGTGGGTGGCTTGCCAGAACGAGGCGGGTGGAGCGATCAGGCAGCGTGATCTGCGCAGCTCCTGTTCGAGGTAGTCGGCGAGCAAGTACGCTTTCGGCGCTGCGGGCCGGTCGGGGTCTTTCCGGATCGGCGTCAACGGGCCGGGGACGCCGCGGCATTCCTGCCTCAGATAGTCGAAAGCCTTTTTTGCCCAACCCTTTCGGAGGGCGTTCCATTGCGTTTCGGTCATATACCCCTTGACAGCGTCGGCCAGGAGCGGCAGCGGCAATTCCCGACCGTGGCCCAGGCGTCTGGCGTCGGAGGCGGCATCGACGAGAGCCTTGGCGGCGGGCGGCGCGAGTCTGTAACGCTCCAGTAGCGCGGGTGCGCCGGCGAGGAACTGGGTGATCTGATCCCCGGCCTCCTCCTGTGCGAGCGCGAGGCGGGGATCCTCGGCGGCTGCGCCTCGCAGGTCGATGAGTGCGTCGTCGTCGAAGGCGTCCGGGACCCGGATGGAGTTGGATTCCAGCAGTGCACGGGCCTGAGCGTGGAGATCCGGGTCGCCAGCTGCCGGTCTGCGGGTCAGCTTGTCGTGGGACTCGGGCCACAGGGTGCCCAGGATCAGCACGGGTGACCGTGTCGGGTCGTTAAGCAGCTCCCGCACTCCCGCCGCCGCTTGCTCTCCTGCTAGGGCATCGAGGTAGAGCTGGATCTCGTTGAGCCACAGCACCGTGCAGGTGCTGAGACGGCCGCCGACGAGTCCCTCCGTGAGTGCCTGCCCTGGGGAAGGAGCCAGCGGATGCCAAAGCCGCCACGGGGCGGGAAGGGAATGGATAGCTTCCAAGCATGCCCGCGTTTTGCCGGTCGACGATCCCCCCACCAGCACCGCGATCCCGCTTTGACCATCGGCGGCGCATTCGACAGTCTTCCGTAGCAGTTCGTCGTGGTGGCGGCGAATGTAGGGCGGCAGCAGCGGAAGCCCGGTCGCGGTCGCTCCGGCGTCGATCGCCCTGTGCACTTCCAACGCGAACGGATCACTCAGGTCACCTATCAGCTGTCCCAGAGCAACATGTCCTGCCTCTGGTCGCTGGCCTTCGTGCATCTGTTGCACGACATCGGGTCTCGTGCTGCCGAGTCCGCCAGCTCTAGGTTGAGACGACGGCTTCTCTTTCGCGGCCGCTTGACGCAGGCACTCCCAATAGCCCGAGTCTTTTGTGCCGACTGCGCTGCTTTTCGTTGGTGGCGAGTTCAGCAGATATTCGACGAGGCATCTGAGAGCCTTCGATTTCCTTGGGACTGATTCGCCGGTGAGCCAATTGCTCACAGTGGCGTCTTTCAGGTCGACCTTAGGGTTTTGTGCCTCGCCGTGCCGGGTCAGCGTGTCGAGCGTGGGGCTGTTCGCTGCCACGTACAACGCCGTCAGCGCCTGCGCAAACCTCTTCCGGGCCGCACCTGGGGTCTGCCCTGGATCAATCGACGAGTTCATTTCGCGGCACCCGCTTCGCAAATCCCACCGGATCGGGATCAGTTCCGGTCAAGATCCTGACCGGAACACCGGAGGAAAACGGCTGACCTGCACATATCATCACGGTAGCCGCTTACAGCCTCGCCGGGAACCCCCCGTCGCGACGGGCCAACTGGTGTCGACGGGGGTAGAGCGGCGCCGACCCGCAACGGATAGCCGAACGGACCAGCGTGGTCTCGCGATCTGCACGCCGAGCCCCCAAATCCGCAAGGTAGGCCCAAACACCCAGGCAGTTCGAACTGTCCAGCTGACCTTTGCAGGCCGTAGGTCAGTCGGTCACTGTCCGCAACCTCCGCGCGAAACAGACATAGGCGCTGATGTCCTGTCCAGATGCAGTTGGGAGTAGCTCTTCTGCAGTGAGCCTCTGAGCTGTGGTTACAGGGTTGGGGCTGTTGCGGTGGTCGGGGTTCGGCCTATGGTCGGAGCGGGGGTTCGGAGGCGGCGATGGGCTCGTGGTTGGAGGAACTCGGGCGGCGGGAGGCCGATGCCCGGGAGCGGGCGCAGGGGTTGCGTGAGCGGATCGCGGAGCTGGGCGAGCAGTTGGCGCTCGAGGAGCGGCTGGTGTCGCGTTTGCAGGTCACGCGGGAGACGATGATCGAGATTCTCGGTGCGACAGGCGATCTCGATGAGCGTGTCGAGTCGGGCGGGGCCGGCGGCGTTTCGCCGGGGCCGGAGTTCGGGAGTGGGTCGCCGATCGGGGTGGTGCTGGTGCCGCAGCGCGGGCCGGGGATGGAGGTATCGGTGCTGCCGGAGGACTATCAGGATGTTGTGGAGGTGCTCGCCGATGCCGGGCGGCCGTTGCGGGCCGGGCATATCGCCGCGGCGCTCGGGCTCGAGATCGCACCGGCGAAAGTCGAAGGGCTGCGCTCGAAACTCAAGCGCCTGGTGGCGCGGGGCTGGTTGAACGAGCAGACGCCGGGCCTGTTCACGATCATCGAATGAGGTTGGTGCATAGCGTTATTGACGGGCTCCTCCCCGTAGTTTCGAAGATGCCACTCAACAGAAACCTCGCGGAAGAAGAGCCCGGTGACACGTTACGATACGGGCGCCATTGCTGACCCCTTTGACGAGTCGAGAAAGCAATTCGAGACCATGGTCGCCGACCTCGCCGGTCGGGCGACCGCGACCATGCCACACCACCAACTCGAGGACCTCGTCCACGAGCGAGGCCGGGATCTACTGCGGCAGCTGCTGCAGGACCATCTCGATCTGCGCGCGATGCGCGAGGAAACGGAACTGGACCGTCACCGGCTGGCGCGTGGGTCGGTTTTCGGACGAAATCGGGTCGAGCACAGTCATACTCGCCAGCTGGCGACTCTCGTCGGACCGGTGACAGTGCGCCGGGCCGCCCTGCGCGCGCCCGGTGAACGCAATATCTATCCCGCTGACTCGGTGTTGTCGCTGCCGGCGGGGCGTCACAGCCACGGCCTGCGCCGCCCAGCAGTCCTCGAAGCGGTCCGATCGTCCTACGACACAACACGATCGGCGATCACGCGATGGTGCGGTCCGGTCGCTGGCAAACGGCAACTCGAAGGGCTCGTCGCTGCCGCCGCGGTCGACATCGACGCCTTCTACGCGGCGAGAGTTCCGCAACCGGCCGCCGCGGACACACTGCTGGTGGTCTCGATCGATGGGAAGGGCATCGTGATGCGGCCCGAAGCGTTGCGCGAGGCCACCCGCAAGGCGGCCGAGGGCGCGACCGGGGTGTTCCGGACCCGTCTGGCCTCAGGCGAGAAGCCTCACCGCAAGCGCATGGCCACTCTCGCCGCGGTTTACGACGCCGATCCCGCACCCCGACGACCGCACGACGTGATCGTCGTTCCCGGCGGACCGCGCGGCGGTGACCGTCCGCCGCGCTGCGGTCCGCACGCGGTGAGCACCTGGCTGACCGCTTCGATCGACAAGAGTCCCGCCGAGGTTGTCGCCGCGGCGTTCGCCCAGGCCGAGGCCCGTGATCCCACCCATCAGCGGACCTGGATCGCCGTGGTCGACGGCGACTACCGCCAGATCGAGTTGATCCGTGGCGAGGCCGCCCGACACCGGACGCGCGTTCACATTCTGCTGGACCTGGTGCACGTCCTGGAATATCTCTGGCGGGCCGGCTGGTGCTTCCACACTCCCGGCGACCCTGCCGTCGAGGACTGGGTCGCCACCCAGGCCCTGCAAGTTCTGAGCGGCC
>NZ_WJIC01000047.1 GCF_009649815.1 Nocardia sp. SYP-A9097 | reverse complement strand
CAACGCGGTAGCGAGGTCGCCCACCGGGCCGACCCCCTCCACACTCACAGCTCCCACGCTCGAACTCATGTGCTAATTCTACCAACGAAGATCACCCCACGGAACCCGAAAACCCTTCTGAACTGCAGGTTTTCACTGCGCCACGCCGAAGCTGCCGACACACCGTGGTCATGCAGAGCGGGATCGGCCCTTCTCACAGGCGGTCGGCTGAGCCGAAATCGGTTGGCACCGGCGGAAATTGGCAGCACCGCCGAGGACTCGTTCGACTTCGGCGAGCTAGTCGAGCAGATCGCCGATTTCGGTAAGTGGCACGCCCGCCCCTGCCAGCACCCGGACCTGCACCAACCGCAGCACCTCACCCGACCCGTACCGGCGATCGCCGCAGGTGCCACGTTCCGGCTGGACCTCGCGATGACGATCCTGTCCGGGCCGATGTATTTTCAGTTCCTGATCACCCAGAAACCATTGACTCGCGACTACGTCGACAGGGTGTACGACATGCTCCTCGCGGGGCTGCGACCGCGTCGGTAATCGAATCCCGTGCCGCGCAACCGTTTCCGGCCAATAACCACGCCCCGGGTTCAGAGCTCCGGACTGGCGGATTTCAGCGCAGCGCGGCCCGCGTCTCCAGGGCATCCAATACCTCGACCTGTCCGGTCGGGACGCCGATTCGCATCAGTGTTCCGGCCGTGTCGCTGTCGAAGTCGAAGGCGAAGAACGCACAGCATTGGGATTCGCGTGCGGCCAGCTCCCGGGCCGCCGACTCTGCGGCGGCGAGCAGGGTCAGTTCGAGCCGGGCCGGGTTCGGCCGTGTGACCGCGCGAACCGAACTGCCGAAGAGCCGTTCGAATTCCGCGACCCGTGTCGGCTGTTCGACCGTTGGCAGGGTGCACGCGTCCGGAACCCAAGCGGCGGAGGCGTTGTCGATTGCCATCCTTCGAAGGTAACCCCGCAAACCGGTTACCGCCATCACCACCGGACCGAATCCGGTTCTGGCGCTTTGTCAGAGGTCGCCGGGGACGGTGAGATCGCGGATCAGGAGGGCGGTGTGCAGGGAGGTGCGGGTTTCACCGTCGTCCAAATCCACGTCGAGAATGCGTTCGATGCGGGAGAGGCGGTCGTAGAGGGTGGGGCGGGAAATATTGAGGCGCTTGGCAAGTTCGGTTTTATTGCCTGCCAGGTCCAGGAATTGGCGCAGGGTGCGGGTGAGGTCGGTGGCCTGGCGGATGTCGTGGCGGAGCAGGGCACTCAGTTCGGTCTCGGCGAAGCGCTGCACGCCGGGCTCGTCGCGGATCAGGGAGAGCAGGCCACGGAGGCGGACATCGCCGCTGCGGTAGTAGGGGCGGGTGGAGGAGGACGAGCTCAGGGCCAGCGCCACCTCCGCGACGTGAGCGGCTTGGGAGAGTTCGCGGGCGGTATCCAGGAGCGAATCCGATTCCGCGCCAACGCCTACCACGGCGCGCTCGACTCCGGAGACGCGGCGGATTTCGCCGAGCATGCCGGTGCAGACCACGGTGAGGGTGCTGTCCAGGTCACCGGTGCGGGAGAGCGCGAGGATCATATTCACGCGGTTGCCGTGGTCCGGCGCGGCCAGCGCGGTCACTCGGGCGAGACCCACGCCGTGCATGGCGGCATCGAGAATCGCTGCGGTGCGCCGCTGTTGGGCCACCGGGTCGGATTCGACCGGCGCTGTCACGTCGATCGCCAGGGGGATGTAGCGCGAGCGGCGGGCCAGGCCCAGGGTGGCGGCGAGTGCGACGGCATCGCGTTCGTCGGTGAGGCGGCCGGTGATCATATCGTCGATGAAGCCGGTCTGGGCCTGGCGATGCAGGCCGAAGCGATCACGTTCGACCATGCGATGCAGGGTCAGGGTCTGCGCCGCGCGCTCGAGCACCATGCGCGCACGAGCATTGGGAACTCGGCTGGAGCGCAGGATGAGCCGGCCCCAGCGTTGGGTATGCGGCCCGACTGGAACCACATTCGCGTCATGGTCGGGCAGTAGTCGCGAGGTGGTTTCCCAGTGTTCGAGCAGTGTCGAGGTGGCGGTGTGCCGCGCGGTCGAGGCCAGCACCCGATGTGTCAAGTCCTCCAGCACGACGGAGGCGTCGAGCATCCCGGCCGCCGTTTTCACGATCTCGGCGAGTGAGGCGCGGCGCACGCTCAGCGCGGTGAAGGTCTCGTGCACGGTGCGGGCGAACTCGAGTTCGGCGTATTGATCGGCCACGATGACGCGGTGCACCGCCTCGGTAACCTCGACGAATCGCACCACCTGCGCGAGTGCGACCACGGGCAGGTTCAGGCGGTCCGCGGTCTGCGCCACGATCGGCGGCAGTTCCTTCACATAGGTGCCGAGTTCGACGACGAGCCCGGAGACACCGGCGGCGGCAAGGGATTCCAGATATTCGACGGTGGCGGTATCGCCATCCGACAGCGCCTGCCCGGTGGTGAGGATCAATTCACGACCGACCAGTAGTTTCGCGACATCCGATAGTTCGCTGACGTGCACCCATCGCACCGGCCGGTCCAGAGACCCGCCGCCGACGACTTCCGGCTGCCCGGCGCGCACCACAGGAATCGCCAGCACATCAGCGACGGAGAGGAGCACCGACGAATCGTAATACGAGACCCTCGAGAGCGTACAAAGTGTCGGGGTACACGGCCGCGAGCATGGTGCAGAGTAGGACTCGGGCCACCGCAGTCCCGCCCCACGACTCTCCGACACCGGCAGTAACGGCACCACGGATCAACGCACAGCTCAGCCCGAGCGCACCGCGCATCCGCCGCCGCGACCACCGGTAGCCGTGGGCAACGGTTCCGCCCACGCCCGCCTCCGCGGCCCGCCTCCCGTCATGCCGGTGACGGGGGACGGGCCCATCTCCATATGCCGAGATAAATCCGGCAATGCAGATACGGCGGGCGGCTACGAATACCGGGCGAGACAACGCGGACCCGTGAACTTCCATGAATCGAGGAGATATGCAGACCATCGCACACTGGCTCGACGGCAAGCCTTTTGCCGGCACCAGCGAGGCCACCGCGCCCGTGACCAACCCGGCGACCGGAGTCGTGACCGGACAGGTCGCGCTCGCGAATGTCGCCGACGTGCGTACGGTCGTCGACGCCGCCGCGGCCGCCTTCCCGGCCTGGCGTGACGCCTCCCTTTCCAAGCGCACCCAGGTGCTGTTCCGCTTCCGCGAGCTGCTCAACGAGCGCAAGGGCGAGATGGCGGCGATCATCACCTCCGAGCACGGCAAGGTGCTCTCCGACGCGCTCGGTGAGGTGACCCGCGGGCTCGAGGTCGTCGAATTCGCCTGCGGCATACCGCATCTGCTCAAGGGTGGCTACACCGAGAACGCCTCCACCAAGGTGGACATCTTCTCCATCCGCCAGCCGCTCGGCCCGGTCGCGGTCATCTCGCCGTTCAACTTCCCGGCCATGGTGCCCATGTGGTTCTTCCCGGTCGCGATTGCCGCCGGAAATACCGTGGTGCTCAAGCCTTCCGAGAAGGATCCGTCCGCGGCGCTGTGGATCGCGGCACTGTGGGAAGAGGCCGGACTGCCCCCGGGCGTCTTCAATATCGTGCAGGGTGACAAGGTCGCCGTGGACGAACTGCTGGAAAACCCTGCCATCAAGGCGGTTTCGTTCGTCGGCTCCACCCCGATCGCCAAGTACGTGTACGAGCGCGGCACCGCGCACGGTAAGCGCGTGCAGGCCCTGGGCGGCGCGAAGAACCACATGGTGGTACTGCCGGACGCCGATCTGGATCTGGCTGCCGACGCCGCCGTGAACGCGGGCTTCGGCTCCGCCGGTGAGCGTTGCATGGCTATCAGCGCGCTGGTCGCGGTCGGCCCGATCGCCGATGATCTGGTTGCTCGAATTGCCGAGCGCACCAAGACCATTCGCACCGGCGACGGCACCACCGGCGCGGATATGGGCCCGCTGGTCACCGAGGCGCACCGCGACAAGGTCGCCTCGTACGTGGCCGCAGGCGAAGCAGCCGGAGCCACCGTGGTGCTCGACGGCCGCACCGTCGAGGCCGATGGCGGCGAGAACGGCTTCTGGCTCGGCCCGACCATTCTCGACCATGTCACCACCGATATGAGCGTCTACACCGACGAGATCTTCGGCCCGGTGCTCTCGGTCGTTCGCGTCGAAACCTATGACGACGCACTGGCTCTCATCAATTCCAACCAGTACGGCAATGGCACCGCCATCTTCACCAATGACGGCGGCGCGGCTCGGCGCTTCCACAACGAGGTCGAGGTCGGCATGGTCGGCATCAACGTCCCGATCCCGGTTCCCATGGCGTACTACAGTTTCGGTGGCTGGAAGAATTCCCTCTTCGGCGATTCGCATGCGCACGGCATCGACGGCGTGCACTTCTTCACCCGCACCAAGGCCGTCACCTCGCGCTGGCTCGATCCGAGCCACGGCGGGCTGAATCTCGGCTTCCCGCAGAACAGCTGAGGAGGAACCCCCATGACTCTTCCCAATGGATTGACGCCCGAGGCGGCGCGCGAACAAGCGACGCGCGCTTACGAACTCGATCGCAAGCATGTATTCCACTCGTGGTCGGCGCAGGCGCAGATCAAGCCGATGACGGTGTCGGCGACCCAGGGCTCGTATGTGTGGGACGGCGACGGTAACCGGCTGCTGGACTTCTCCTCGCAGCTGGTGAACACCAATATCGGCCATCAGCATCCGAAAGTCGTTGCGGCTATTCAGGATCAGGCCGCCAAACTGTGCACCATCGCACCGCAGCATGTGAACGACGCGCGCTCGGAGGCCGCCCGGCTCATTGCCGAGCGCACCCCGGGTGAGCTGAACCGGATCTTCTTCACCAATGGTGGCGCGGACGCCATCGAGCACGCTATTCGTATGGCGCGCTTGCACACCGGGCGCTACAAGGTGCTCTCGCGTTACCGCTCGTACCATGGCGGCACCGAGACCGCGATCAATCTGACCGGCGACCCGCGTCGCTGGCCGAATGACCACGGCAACAGCGGCATCGGACACTTCTTCGGCCCGTTCCTCTACCGCTCGCAGTTCCATGCGAGCACCGAGGCGGAGGAGTCGCAGCGCGCGCTCGAGCATCTCGAGCAGACCATCCTGTTCGAGGGCCCGGCCACCATCGCGGCCATCGTGCTCGAATCGGTGCCCGGTACCGCCGGAATCATGGTTCCCCCGGTGGGATACATGCAGGGCGTGCGGGAGATCTGCGACAGGTACGGCATCGTCTTCATCGCCGATGAGGTGATGGCGGGCTTCGGGCGTACCGGAAAGTGGTTCGCCATACAGCATTTCGATGTCGTGCCCGACCTGATCACCTTCGCCAAGGGCGTGAACTCCGGCTATGTGCCGCTCGGTGGCGTGGCCATCGCGCCGCATATCGCCGCCACGTTCGACGATCGCGCCTACCCGGGTGGGCTCACCTACTCCGGGCATCCCCTGGCAACGGCGGCCGCTGTCGCGACCATCAATGCCATGACCGATGAGGGCATGGTCGAGAACGCCGCGAGCATGGGCGAGAACATCCTCGGCCCCGCACTGCGGGAGCTGGCCGAACGGCATCCGAGCATCGGCGAGGTCCGCGGCCTCGGTGTCTTCTGGGCCCTCGAGTTGGTGAGCGATCGCGAGACTCGCGAACCGCTCGCACCCTACGGTGGCACCAGCCCGGCCATGGCCGAGACCGCCGCGGCAGCCAAGGCCGCGGGTCTGTTGCTGTTCATGAATTTCAATCGCCTGCATGTCGTTCCGCCGTGCAATATCTCCGAGGCCGAGGCCAAGGAGGGACTGGCGATTCTGGATCAGGCTCTTACGGTCGCGGATTCGCACCTGCAGTAGCCGTTCGCTATAGCGGCCTGTGCGGAGCCCGCGCAGGCCGCTGGCAAACCCCCGGTAACAAAGCGAACATACGGTGTCACTACGGTGAACACCGACACAAGCTAGGAGAGCAGTGAGCACGCAAGAACTGCAATTCATCGGCGGCGTCCGCCGTCCCGGGTCGGGTGAGCCGCTGTCCATCACCGCGCCCTCCACCGGCGAGGTCATCGCCTCCGGTGCGAGCGCGAGCATCGCCGATGTGGAGGCCGCGGTCGCCGCTGCCCGCGCGGCCTTCCCGATCTGGTCGGGCATGACGCCCGGCGAACGATCGGACATCATGCACAACTGGGCGCTGTTGCTGCGCGAGCGGGCAGCCGAGCTGGCCGCTGTCGAAAGCCGCAACGCGGGCAAGCCGATCCGGCTCGCCACCGAATTCGATGTGCCCGGCACCCTCGACAATGTCGCCTTCTTCGCCGGTGCGGCCCGTCATCTGGAGGGCAAGGCGTCCGCGGAGTACTCCGCCGACCACACCTCCTCGATTCGCCGCGAGGCGCTCGGCGTCATCGGCTCCATCTCGCCGTGGAACTACCCACTGCAGATGGCGGCCTGGAAGATCCTGCCCGCCATCGCGGCCGGAAACACGATCGTGCTCAAGCCTTCCGAGCTGACCCCGCTCACCTCGCTGCTGTTCGCGGAGATCGCGACCGAGGCGGGCGTGCCCGCGGGCGTGATCAATGTGCTCACCGGAGTCGGTGCCGTCGCCGGCCAGGCGCTGGTCGAGCATCGCGATGTGGCCATGGTGTCCTTCACCGGTTCGACCGTGGTCGGCCGGCAGGTCGCCGCCACCGCGGCGGGTTCGGTGAAGCGCGTGCATCTCGAGCTCGGCGGTAAAGCGCCGTTCGTCGTATTCGACGATGCCGACCTCGAAGCCGCCGCACGCGGTGCGGTCGCGGGTTCGCTGATCAATGTCGGCCAGGATTGCACCGCCGCCACGCGCGCCTATGTGCAACGCCCGCTGTTCGACGAATTCGTCTCTCGCGTAGCCGAAATCATGGATCGGGTGACATTGGGTCCGGTGGATGAGCCGGAAACCGATATGGGACCGCTGATTTCGATGGCGCATCGCGACAAGGTGATCGCGATGGTCGATCGAGCTCGCGAGTACGGCGCAAAGATAGTGCGCGGCGGGCGAATTCCCGAGAATACCGCGCCGGGTGGCTCCTATTACGAGCCGACTTTGATCACCGGTGTCGCACAGGATTCCGAGATCGTCCAGAACGAGGTCTTCGGACCCGTGCTCGTGGTATTGCCATTCGATACCGATGACGAGGCGATCACGCTCGCGAATGACACCGCCTACGGGCTCGCCGCCTCGGCCTGGTCCCGCAATGTGTATCGCACGCAGCGCGCCAGCCGCGAGATCCAGGCCGGCTGCGTGTGGATCAACGACCACATTCCGATCATCAGCGAAATGCCGCATGGCGGGTACAAGGCCTCCGGCTTCGGAAAAGACATGTCCACGTACTCGTTCGACGAGTACACCAATGTCAAGCACGTCATGTCGGATATCACCGCCGCCGCGCACAAGCCGTGGCACGACGTGATCTTCTCCGCCGAATAACACGCTTCGACAACCCAATAGAGCCCGACGAGCAGTGCGGCAACCTGCTCGTCGCCCGCGAGGGCGGGCGCCGATGACTCTGCCCTATCGGCGCCTGCCCTTGTTGTCGCGCCTACGCAAGAGAAACCACGCTTGACAACTAAATTCGTTGCGTAACGTGGAATTTTCAATGGAATCGCTTGATTTGTAACAAGACTGTGGAACTATCAGTTCCACACCGCAGCAAGGCTGCGAACTTTTTTACCGGTTCCGATGAAGGTGCGGCCCCTCATGAACAAGTCTCCGGACTCACTCCCTCCCGAGCTGCGCAGCATGCTCTCCGCCCGGCCCTCTCGCCGCGGTCTGTTGCGCGCCGGAGGTCTTATCGCCGCAGCCGGCACCCTGGCCGCATGCGGCACCAAGGGTTCGTCCTCCAATGGCGGTTCCCCCGCCTGCACGCCCCCCGCCGATGCCTCGGCCTCGGAGAAGACCCTCAATTTCTCCAACTGGCCCGGCTATCTCGACGAGGCCGCCGACAATGCCGAAGTGCATCCGACCATGGCGGAATTCACCGCCAAGTCCGGTGTCAAGGTCAGCTATGTCGCGGATATCAATGACAACAATGAGTTCTGGGGCAAGGTCAGCGCGCAGCTGACCAACTGTCAGAGCATCTCCCGCGACATCATGGTGCTCTCGGATTCCACCGCGGTGCGCGTGGTACGCCAGGGTTACACCCAGCCGCTCGACGTCTCCAAGATGCCGAACTTCGTGAAGAATCTGCATCCCATGCTGCGCAACTCGGATATCGATCCGCAGAACAATCACATGGCGCCGTGGCAGTCCGGCCTGGTGGGCATCGGCGTTAATACCAATGTCACCAAGGAAGTTCGCAGCATCGATGAACTGCTGACCCGCCCCGATCTCAAGGGCAAGGTCGTCTGCCTCACCGAAATGCCGGACACCATGGGCCTGATGCTGCACTCCATCGGTAAGAGCGCTGCCAAGTTCACCGATGACGACTACGACAACGCACTTGCCAAGTTGCAGAAGGCCGTTCAGTCCGGGCATATCCGCAAGTTCACCGGCAATGACTATGTGCAGGATCTGGCCAAGGGCGATATCGCGGCCTGTATGGCCTGGTCCGGCGATGTCATTCAGCTCAATGCGCAGGATCCGAAGGTAAAGTTCATCAGCCCGGCCGAGGGCGCGGTGCTCTACTCCGACGAGGCGCTGATCCCGGTCACCTCCGCGCACGCCGCCAATGCCATGGCGCTGCTGGACTGGTATTACGACCCGGCCATCGCGGCTCGACTCTCGGCCTTCGTCAACTATGTCTGCCCGGTCGCCGGTGCGCAGGAGGAAATGGCGAAGTTCAATCCCGAACTGGCACAGAACGAATTGATCTTCCCGACCCCGGAGATGCAGAAGTCGCTGCAGATCTTCATGTCGCTGAGCGAAGCCAAGGAAAAGGACTATCAGTCCAAGTTCCAGGCCCTGACAGGGGCGTGAGAATCGACATGTCCGATCAAGACCTACGTATCGAGGGCGTCAGTAAGAGTTTCGGCGATTTCTCCGCCGTCGACAATCTCGATCTCACCATCCCGGACGGCTCGTTCTTCGCCATTATCGGCGCGTCGGGCTGCGGTAAGACCACCACGCTGCGCATGATCGCGGGGCTGGAGGAACCCACTTCCGGGCGAATCATGCTGGGCGACAAGGACATCACATCCTTGCGACCGTACCGTCGGCCGATCAATACCGTCTTCCAGAGCTATGCGCTCTTCCCGCATATGACCGTCGAGGACAATGTTTCGTACGGCTTGCGGCGCAAGGGAATCAACAAGGCCGATGCCCGCCAGCAGGCGCATCAGATGCTGAAACTCGTTCAGCTGGAAGGGTTCGCGACGCGTAAGCCAGCACAGCTCTCCGGCGGTCAGCAGCAGCGTGTGGCGCTGGCCCGCGCGCTGGTGAATCATCCCGAGGTGCTGCTGCTCGACGAGCCTTTGGGCGCACTGGATCTCAAGCTTCGCAGGCAGATGCAGCTCGAGCTCAAGCGGCTGCAGACCGAAGTCGGCATTACCTTCGTGCACATCACCCACGATCAGGAAGAGGCCATGAGTATGGCCGATACCGTCGCGGTGATGAACGCGGGCAAGCTCGAGCAATTCGGTGCGCCGCAAGAGATCTACGACTTCCCGGCGAGCGCCTTCGTGGCCAATTTCCTCGGGCAGACCAATCTCATCGAGGCCGAGGTCACCGGTAGCGGCGAGACGGTGAGCATCGACGCGCAGGGCAATCGGCTCGCGGTTCCCGCCGCACGCTGCCGGGTCACCGCCGGTGCGGCCGCGCTCGGTATCCGGCCCGAAAAGATCGCTCTCGCAAGCGATCCCGAATCCGTTCCGGAGGGCCGCGCGCATGTCACCGGTGTTGTCACCGATGCCATCTTCCTGGGTGTGTCCACCCAGTATCTGGTGCAGGCGCCCTGGGGTCAGGAGCTCACCGCGCAGGTGCCCAATGCCGGTCCCGGCAATGTGATCGCGCCCGGTTCGCAGGTGGCGGTGCACTGGCACCCCGATCACGCGTTCCTACTGGGACGGTCGTAATGCCCGCCGTCCTACCCGCTTCCACGGCCGCGGCGGCCCCCGTGGACGCACCGCGCGGAAAGCGCGGTCTCGCACCGTATCTGCTGCTCGCGCCCGGCATCATCTTCCTGCTGGTGTTCTTCGCGGTGCCGACGGTGCAGCTGCTCGCGGCCAGCATGTACGACCGCACCGGGTCCATCGAAACCGGTTACGCGCAGACGTTCTCGCTGGACAATTTCAGCTACGCGTGGAATCTGTATCAGCCGCAGATCTTCCGGTCGCTGGCCTATTCGCTGATCGCGACCGTGCTGTGCATCGCCATCGGCTATCCGCTGGCATACGCCATCGCGCTCAAGAGTGGGCGGTGGAAGAACCTCATGCTGATCCTGGTGGTCGCACCATTCTTCACCAGCTTCCTGGTGCGCACCTTCGCGTGGAAAGCGATTCTGGCCGATACCGGTCCGCTGGTTTCGGTGCTGCGGGCGATCCATCTACTCGGCCCGGACGGACGACTGCTGGCCACTCCCATCGCGGTGATCGCGGGCATTGTCTACAACTTCCTGCCGTTCACGGTGCTGCCGCTGTACACCTCCCTGGACAAGCTCGATCCGCGACTGCTGGAGGCTTCGGCCGATCTCGCGCACGGTCCGGTGCGGACCTTCATGCGAGTTACGTTGCCTCTCACCATGCCCGGCATTGTCGCGGGCACCCTGCTCACCTTCGTGCCCGCCACCGGCGACTATGTGAACTCGCAACTGCTGGGCAATACCAGCACCACCATGATCGGCAATGTCATCCAGTCCCGCCTGCTGGTGGTGAAGGACCTGCCGGTCGGCTCCGCGCTCTCGGTCGTACTGATGGTCGCGATTCTGGTGCTGGTGATGTTGTACCTGCGCAAGACCGACACCGATGAGGTGGTGTGAGATGGCACGTCGACTCTGGGCCTGGATTCGGGCCAACGCGGTGCTCGTGCTCGGCTGGGTGATTCTGGCGTACATGCTCGCGCCGATCGCGGTGGTGATTCTGCTGTCGTTCAATCAGCCGGGTAGCCGCAACACCACATACTTGCTCGATCTGCACGACTTCAATTTCACCCTGCACAACTGGACGCATATGTTCGATCCGGCCGGGTTGAAAGACGCGCTCATAATGAGTCTGCTCATCGGAGTGCTCGCCGCGATCATTTCGACCGCGCTCGGCACCGGTATCGCATTCGCGCTGGCCCGCTACCGTTTCACCGGTCGCTCCGCGGTGCAGACGCTGATTTTCGTACCGATGGCGACGCCGGAGATCGTAATGGGGTCATCGCTACTGACTTTGTTCATCGGATTCGGCATTCCACTCGGTTTCTGGGCTATCCTCATTGCACACGTGATGTTTTGCCTCTCGTTCGTCGTGGTAACCGTGAAAGCACGGTTGGCCGGATTGGACCCGAGGCTCCAGGAGGCAGCAATGGACCTTTACGCAACGCCTTTCCAGGCGTTCCGGTCCGTTGTCCTGCCACTGGCCTGGCCCGGCATCATGGCGGCGGCGCTGTTGGCGTTCTCGCTGTCATTCGACGATTTCGTCGTCACCAACTTCACCTCCGGTACGACCGAGACGTTCCCCATGTATGTCTGGGGTATCAACCTGCGTGGCATTCCGCCGCAGGTGAACGCGGTCGCCAGTCTCACCTTCCTGCTCTCGCTGGTCTTCGTCATCGCCGGGCAGCTGCGTAATCGCCGCCGCTCGGACGATCGCGCGTCCTTCAGCTGAGTTCCCCGCAAGCCGCCGGGCCCGGTCGTAGTCGTCGACCACCGGCGGCTTTTGCGTACCCACCCCACAAACCAACACAACAGTGAGTTGGGCCGCCCGGCTGGACCGTGCGGCTAGAGAAAAGGAGTTGATCGGCCATGCAGGCCAAAGGAAGCAAACTGTTGGCGTCGGCACTCTCCGAGGCAGCGCCGACGCCGTTCTGGACCGACCGGCCGGAGCGTCCGCACCCCAATGATCCCCTCACCCAGGCCACGACCGCCGATCTGGCGATCATCGGCGGCGGGTACAGCGGATTGTGGACGGCGCTGCTGGCAAAGGAGAGGTTCCCCGATATCGACGTCGTACTCGTCGAATCCGCCATGTGCGGGCACGCCGCCTCCGGCCGCAATGGCGGTTTCTGCGCGGCGAGCCTGACCCACGGCCTCTCCAATGGTGTGGACCGCTTCCCCGAAGAGATCGATCAGCTCGAACGGCTGGGCCGGGAAAACCTGGACGCCATCGAGGCCACCATCCGTCGCTACAGCATCGACTGCGATTTCGAGCGCACCGGCGAGCTCGAGGTGGCCACCATGCCGCACGAGTTGGAGTGGCTGCAGGAGAGCCACGAAGCGGCGATCGAACTCGGTTATCGCAGTGAACTGTTCAACGCGGAGGAGGTGCAGGACCTGGTGCACTCCCCCACCTACCTCGGCGGCTGGTGGGACCGGGACGGCGTCGCCATGCTCGACCCCGCCCGACTGGCCTGGGGCCTGCGCCGCGCCTGCCTGGAGAAGGGCGTGCGCATCTACGAAGGCACGCCGGTGCAGCGGATTTCCAAGTCCAAGGGTGGCACGCTCACCCTGCACACCCCGCACGGTGAGGTGCGTGCGCCGCGAGTCGCGTTGTGCACCAACGCATTCCAGGGTCCGCTGGCCAAGGTGTCACGACATGTGGTGCCGGTCTACGACTACGCGCTCATGACCGAACCGTTGACCCCGGAGCAGCTGGAATCCATCGGCTGGGGCAAACACCGCATGGGCTTGGGCGATGCCTCGTACCGCTTCCACTACTACCGCCTGACCAGCGACAATCGCATCCTGTTCGGCGGTTACGACGCCATCTACCACTACAATGGAAAGATCGCGCCCGCACTGGATTACAACGAGGCGACCTTCGAAATCCTGTCCCAGCACTTCTTCCAAACCTTCCCTCAATTGGACGGAGTCCGCTTCACCCACCGCTGGGGCGGCATCATCGACACCTGCGGCCGCTTCTGCGCCTTCTTCGGCAAGGCGTACAAGGGCAAGCTGGCCTACGCGGTCGGCTACACCGGATTGGGCGTCGGCGCAACACGTTTCGGCGCAGAGGTAATGCTCGACCGCCTCTGGAACCTGGACACCGAACGTACCCGCCTCCGGATGGTCAAATCCCGCCCCCTCCCCATGCCCCCCGAGCCCTTCCGCTCCATCGGCATTCAACTCACACGCTGGTCCCTCGCCCGAGCAGACCAGCGGGGCGGCAAACGAAACCTCTGGCTCCGCGTCATGGACGCCACCGGCCTGGGCTTCGACAGCTGACCGACAACTTAATCCCGAACGGCCGCAATCGATTTCACCGATTGCGGCCGTTCGGCCGTCCGCCCTCGAATCACATAAGGACTTCGAAGTCTCATTCGTCCCAATCGATCAACATGTGGATGTCGCCGGTCGACTCGGCTGGGAGGGTGAGTGCATTCCCAAGTGCGGAAGGGTAAGTCGGGTACGGCTCCCAATCTGGCCACAGTGCCTGGTTTTCGCTGCCGGCCGAGTGGTGCCCCGGCCGGGTCGGCTCGATCGAGACATGGGTCGGCCGCCTCTCTGCCTACGAAACCAGGGCGAGATAGGAAGCCACGCCAACCTTGATCAGTTGCCGTGCTGCTTGGTCTCGGGACGCTCGATCATCAAGACATGAGCGGGGGTGGCAGCGACCGGGCGATGCTCCAGACCGGCTGGGACTACGAATATTTCGCCCGGGTGGAGGGTTATCGGGGCGTGGTCTTGGAGGTCCAGGCGGAAGGTGCCGTCCCAGCAGAGGAAGAGTTCGTCTTCGTCGTGGTGATGCCAGGGGAATTCGCCGTGCAAGCGGGCCAGGCGGATGACGGAGTCGTTGGGGGTGGCGAGGTCTCGGGGCTGGAAGGGGCCCGGGAGAGTGGCGATGACCTCGGCGATGTTGATCTTTTCCATGGGGAACATGGTGGTTCGGGTGGGTGGGGGAATACAGGGCCAATGCGGCAGAATTGGTTCCCTTATGGAGCCAATCGAAGTCGCCAACCGACTTGGGCGGTGGTCGGCTGGGCGGGGACCACTGTATCTGCTGCTCGCCGGGAGGCTGCGCGCGCTGATCGACACCGGGGAGCTCGCGCCCGGGACCCGGTTGCCGACCGATCGGGGACTGGCGAAAGCGCTTGCGGTCGGGCGGAATACGGTGGTCGCCGCGTATGAGCTGCTCAGCGTGGAGGAGCGGGTGGTGCGGCGGCAGGGCAGTGGGACCCGAGTCGCGGGGGAACCCGTGGATGCGCCGCCGGATACGACCGGGGCACCGGCGTTTTTGCAACTATTGGAGCCGGAGGCCGATGTCATCGCCCTGGCCTGCGCCGCGCCGAATACTCCGCCGACCGAACTGGTCGAGGCGTACCTGCGTGCGGGGCGGCGGTTGGGGGCGATTACCGCGGATATCGGGTATCACCCGATGGGAATCGCGGAGTTGCGCAGTGTGATCGCCGATCGCTACCGCGCCCGCGGGGTGCCCACCGAGGCCGGGCAGATACTGGTCACCGGGGGCGGGCAGCAGGCGCTGTCACTGATCGCGCGCGCATTTCTGCGGCCGGGTGATCGGGTGCTGGTCGAAGCGCCCACGTATCCCGGTGCGCTCGAAGTATTTCGCGAGGTCGCGGCCGTACCCGAGAGCAGACCCATCGGATTGGGGACCATCCCGGTAGGACAGGACTGCAGATCCGTTGGGCCAAAGGCGGTTTCGGCTGGGCGGGGCAGCGGGAATATCGGGCTCGGGCGGGCGGCGCTGGCCTATGTCGTCGCTACCTGCCACAACCCCACGGGGAGTTCGCTCTCCGATCTCGCACGGCGCAGGCTCATCGAATCCGCTGCGGCCGCAGGGGTTCCGGTGGTGGATGACGAAGTGCTCGCGGACCTGCTGTTTCCGGGTATCGAGGTACCGAAACTGCTTGCGGCGTACGACGATTCGATAATCTCCATCGGGTCGCTGAGCAAGATCGTGTGGGGTGGACTGCGGATCGGGTGGGTGCGAGCACCCGTGGCGGTGATCGCCCGTCTCGGCAGACTGCGCGCCGTACATGATCTGGGCGGCAATATCCCCGCGCAGCTGGCAGCCGTCGAAGTGATCCCTCAACTCGATGTGCTGACCGAGCGAATCGCGGTGGAGCGCAAGGAAAGCCATGATCTGCTTCGCGCCGAGCTCGCCGCGCGACTACCCGAGTGGGAGGTGCCCGAAGCCTCCGGCGGACAGACGCTGTGGATCCGTCTCCCACACGGCGACGGGACCTCCTTCGCGCAGCGAGCACTGCGGCACGGTGTCGCCATCCTCCCCGGTACCGGCCTCGACGCCGCCGGCAGCGCCGACAGGATTCGCATCAGTTTCGTTGCGGCACAACAGGATCTACGCGAGGCAGCGCGTCGGCTCGCCACCGCGTGGGCCACCTACGAGCCCCCACGCGAGCCTCTCACACTCTCGCCGCCGCTCAGCGTGTGAGTTCGGGGCTGCGCAGGATCAAGACCGTGATTTCGCTGGGGGCGAAGACTCGGAGTTGGGGACCCCAGAAGCCGGTGCCCCGGCTGGTGTAGAGCTGGGTTTCGCCGTGGCGGGTCAGGCCCGCTACCACCGGCTGGTCGAGGCGGACCAGGTAGCGGAAGGGCCAGATTTGGCCGCCGTGGGTGTGGCCTGAGATTTGCAGGGCCACACCGGCTTCCACTGCGTCGGGGATTTGTTTGGGCTGGTGGGCCAGGAGGATTATCGGGAGGGTTGGGTCTGTGCCCTCGAGGGCCGCGGGGAGGTTCGGGCCGTGGCCGGAGAGGGAGACGCCGGTGGGATCGTCGATGCCGGCCATGATCAGGCGGTCGCCATTGCGGTCGATTACCTCGTGCTGGTTGCGCAGGGGCTGCCAGCCCAGGCCCTCCATATGTTCGATCCAGCCCGGGGCGTCACCGAAGTACTCGTGATTGCCGGTGATGTAGAAGCGGCCGAATTCGGCGTCGACCTTGCCCAGGGGATCGACCTGAGCGCGGCGCTTCACCACCGAACCATCCGCCAGATCGCCTGCGTGACAGGCGATATCGGGCCTTTGCTCGTTGACGATCTCGACCACTCGCTCCGACCAGCGCAGGCGATCGGTGGCGGCGTAGTGGGTGTCGGTGACGACCACCATGCGCAGGCCGTCCAGACCGGGCGCCAGCTTCGGAATCGTCACTTCGACGGTCTTCACTCGCGGGATTCGGCGCGCCTCGTAGATTCCCCACACGGTCAGCACAGCCGAAATCGCAAGCACGCCAAGGGCGACTATGCGCGATCGTGCCGGGTCGTCCACTCTGGCGACTATCAATCCGGTGCGCACCACGGCGCCGATCACCGACCAGCTGAACAGCACCCACATCACGCCGAGCGCGGTATCACCGATCAGCGCGGCGGTATCCGATTGCTTGGGGCCGTGGCCGGTGAACATGGCGGCGGGCAGCCCCACGTAGCCGAACACGAACAGCGCCGACAACGCCCAGAAAGCCGCACCGGAGGTAGTGGTGTAGACCAGCACCCACCATGGCACCAGGAATAGCAGCGCCGGAATCGCCAGCATCAGAGCCAGGCGGGGAATCCTGTTCAACAGAGTCCGTCCTCATGGGGCCATGGGCACGGACCGGTATCCGTCGCCGTCGATCCCCCGCCCCGACGATACCTGTACCGGGCGGTAGCGGCCGGGCACGTGTGCCCTCCCCCACTCGCGCTCGGCCGCGGTGAGCGACGCGCACGAGCGGGGTGCGGCGCGGTTATACGTTCGCGCTGGCGTGACCTGCGGCCAGAACGTCGAGCACAGTCAGCGAGCCGAGGCCGTGTGCGCGGGCCACCGGTTCGCTGGTGAGTTCACCGTTGATGGTGGCCAGACCCTTGGCGAGGGCCGGATCGGCGGCCAGAGCAGCCTGAACTCCGTTGTCCGCCAAGGCGAGCGCGTAAGGCAGAGTCACATTGGAGAGGGCACGGGTGGAGGTGCTCGGGACCGCGCCGGGCATATTCGCCACGCAGTAGAAGACCGAATCATGTACGCGGTAGGTGGGTTCGGCGTGCGTGGTGGGGTGTGAATCGGCGAAGCAGCCACCCTGGTCGATGGAGATATCCACCAGCACGGAACCCGGCTTCATCTGCGAGACAAGCTCATTGGAGACGAGTTCGGGTGCACGAGCACCGGGGACCAGGACCGCGCCGATCACCAGATCGGCCTGGCGCACCTGTTCGGCAATGGCATGCGAGGAGGAGGCCAGCGCGGTCATGTGATCGCCGTAGCGGCGGTCCAGATCGCGCAGGCGCGGCATAGAAACGTCGAGAATCGTTACGTCCGCACGCATTCCGGCCGCGATGACCGCCGCGTTCTCACCCGCGACACCGCCGCCGATGACGACAACCTTCGCGCCGTCGACACCGGGCACACCACCGAGCAGGACACCGCGCCCGCCGAACGGAGCCATCAGGTGGTACGCGCCGACCTGGGCCGCCAGTCGACCTGCGACCTCACTCATGGGCGAGAGCAGCGGCAGCGAACCATCCTGCAGCTGAACGGTTTCGTAGGCGATGGCCGTGACCCGGCGCTCCAGCAGTGCCTCCGTGCACGCGCGGGAGGCCGCCAGATGCAGGTAGGTGAAGAGGATCTGGCCGGGGCGCATGCGCGGATACTCGACCTCGATGGGCTCCTTCACCTTGAGGATCATGTCGGCAATGCCCCAGACCTCGTCGGCGGTGGGCAGGATCTGCGCGCCCGCGGCGGTGAAGTCGGCATCGGTGATGGCGGAGCCGATCCCGGCCTCACGCTCGATGAAGACCTGATGGCCGCGGCGGGTGAGTTCAGCGACGCCGGACGGGGTGATGGCGACGCGGTACTCGTGGTTCTTGATCTCGCGGGGGATGCCGACTTTCACGGGAGGGGCCTTTCGATGACGGCAAGAAGAGGCTGAGCGGGGTGTGCCGTGGCACACCCTCAGCGTGAGCGACGAAATCAGTACTGTCAATGGAAATTTTCAACTGATTTAGTTGCGAAACGCAAGATTTACAACGTTTTCGCATAGTCGACACGCCGCGGCGCGCCACCTCGGCACGATTGGTGAGATATCAGCGAGTCATGGAGGATGGCGAGCGTGAGCGACCTGACCTCCAGCCGGACCAACCCGGCGCTCGATGACATCTCCAAGCGGATCATCGCCCAGTTGCAGGAAGATGGGCGGCGCGCCTACGCGACCATCGGCAAGGCGGTGGGCCTGTCCGAGGCCGCGGTCCGGCAGCGGGTGCAGAAGCTCTCCGATGCGGGCGTCATCCAGATCGTCGCCGTCACGGATCCTTTGCAGGTCGGCCTGTTCCGGCAGGCCATGATCGCGATCACCGTGGACGGCCCGGTGCAGTCGGTGGCCGACGCGCTCTCCACGATCGACGAGATCAATTACGTGGTGGTGTGCGCGGGCCGCTACGACATCCTCTGCGAGGCCGTCTGCCCCGACGACGAAGCCCTGCTCGACCTGGTCTCCAATCGCATTCGCGCGCTCGCGGGCGTGCGGCACGCGGAGATCATGGTCTACCTGAAACTGAACAAGCAGACCTACAAGTGGGGCACTCGATAATCGGCAACGAAATCCGAAGCTGACAATCTCGTAACAACGAAATCGGTTGCCGAACCGGCTAAGATGTGGGATAACCGAAGCAATACCAGACTTCGAGGAGTCCCACCATGACCGCCACTGCCGAGCCCGCCCACGCCGCCGACGCCGCCCGCGTCGTCCGCGACCACCTCTGGATGCACTTCGCCAGCCACAACGGAAAGGACGAGGCCGATACCCCGGTCATCGTCCGAGGCGAGGGTGCATACCTCTATGACGACAAGGGCAAGCGCTACCTGGACGGACTGGCCGGACTCTTCGCAGTACAGGTCGGACACGGCCGCGAGGAGCTCGCCGAGGCCGCCGCCCGGCAGATGCGGACCCTGCCGTACTTCCCCATCTGGGGTTACGCCCATCCCCCGGCCCTCGAATTGGCCGACCGGCTGGCCGCTTCCGCGCCCGGCGATCTCAATCGTGTGTTCTTCACCGTCAGCGGTGGCGAATCCGTCGAGACCGCTTGGAAACTCGCGCGCCAGTACTTCAAGGTGATCGGCAAGCCCACCAAGCACAAGGCGATCAGCCGGTCCATGGCGTACCACGGCACCTCGCTGGGCGCGCTGTCGATCACCGGAATCCCGGGTGCCAAAGCACCTTTCGAGCCGCTGGTACCGAGCACGATCCGGGTGCCGAACACGAATTTCTATCGGGCCACCGAGCACACCGACGACTACGATGCCTACGGGCTGTGGGCGGCGGACCGCATCGAAGAGGCCATTCTGATGGAAGGCCCGGAGACCGTCGCCGCGGTGTTCCTGGAGCCGGTGCAGAACACCGGTGGCTGTTTCGTCCCGCCGCCCGGCTACTTCCAGCGCGTGCGCGAAATCTGCGATCGGCATGATGTGCTGCTCATCTCCGATGAGGTGATCTGCGCGTTCGGGCGGCTCGGAACCGCTTTCGGCGCACAGCGTTTCGGCTATCAGCCGGATATGATCACCACCGCCAAGGGCCTCACCTCCGGGTATGCGCCGCTGGGTGCGGTCATGATCAGCGACCGCATCATGGAGCCGTTCCAGCGCACCGACAGCATGTTCATGCACGGCTCCACCTACGGCGGGCATCCGGTGTCCTGCGCGGTGGCGCTGGCCAACCTCGACATTCTCGAGGGCGAGGGCCTCTACCAGCATGTACTCGACAACGAGGACGCCTTCCGCAGCACCCTGTCCAAGCTGAACGACCTCCCGATCGTCGGCGAAGTCCGTGGCGCGGGCTTCTTCTGGGCGGTGGAACTGGTCAAGGACAAGAACACCCGTGAGCGCTTCACCGATGAGGAATCCACCCGCATCCTGCGCAACCACGTCTCCCACGAGCTCTTCGAGAACGGCCTCTACTGCCGCGCCGACGACCGCGCCGAACCGGTAATCCAGTTCTCACCCCCGCTGATCTGCGGCCCTGAGCAATTCCAGGAAATCGAGCAGATCGTCCGCGGCGCGCTGGACAGCGCCTGGAAGCTGCTCTGACCCAACATAATTCGCCGAGCGTGCAGCCTGGGCGGTGAAAGGTCCGAATTCGCCGCCGCCAGTGCACACTCGGCATTGATACCACCCTCCGCCCGGTCCGAATTCGGATCGGGCGGAGGGCGTTTCGGTGGGTGCCTGCGGCATCGGCATCGGCGAGTGTGCAGCCTTGGCGGTGAATGTCCGAATTCGCCGCGGGTTCAGTCCGCTGAGCCGGTGAGGGTGGCCAGTTCGGCGGCCAGGTTGGCTCGGGCGAGCTCGTCGTAGCGGGACTGGCCGATGGGGGTGCGGAAGAGGTGGGGTTGGTCTACCAGGCCGCGCAGGACCGCGGCTCTGCCCGCTCGGAAGAGATCCAGTGGGACGTGGGCGTATTCGGCTCGGACGGCGGCCGTGTAGGCGGCGTAGGCGGGTTCGGGGGCGGCGAGGATTGCCAGGTCGGCGTCGCAGAGGACGGCGCCGTTGCGGTCGCCGGGGGCGGGATGATGGCCTGCGGTGAGGCGGACCAGGCGGGCTACCTCGGATACCGAATCGGGGTTCAAACCCAGTGCGGGGAGGGTGGATTCGGCCAATTCGGCGCTGGCTTCCTCATTGTCGCCGCCCTCCACCGAGTAGACGGCGTCGTGGAAGAAGGCCGCGTAGCGGACCGCCTCGATGTCGGCGGCGTCCGCGGCCAGGTCGTCTATGACCGCGAGCATGGCGGCCAGATGTTCGACGGTGTGATAGCGACGATGCGGTTCGCGGTAGCGGCGGACCAGGTCCTCGCCTACCTCGCGCGCGGCGGCACCGGCGAGTTCGGTCCAGCGGTCCAGCAGTTCTGCGTCCAGGTTTCTCCCCATCTCCGCAGTCTGCCGAATCGCCGGGGCGGGCAACAGACTTGGGAGACGGTGGTTTTCACCACTGTGCCGCCGGCGCGAATTCGCTAGGACTTCTGGGCTTCGTCCTGCGCGTGCTGGGCGTGCGCCAACTGCGCGGGCGTGTAACGCAGGGTGAGTGCGAGGACGCCGAGCACGGCGGTGCCGATCGCACAGACCAGCAGCACGAAGGTGTATCCGCTGCCGAGCGCGTCGATCTGCGCCGTGGTCATATCGGTGACCTTGCCGGAGATGCCGTCCAGCGACAGCGTCTTGGACAGCGCGATCGGGCTGAGCAAGCCGACCGCGAACGGCGTGCCCATATTCATGAACATCTGGCCGACCGCCGACAGCGGACCGATATGCGCCATATCCACGCCGACCAGTACACACAGCGGCAAGATCACAATGGCGGTGCCGACGCAGAAGCCCACCACGCACAGCATGGCAAGCAACGTCGGGAAGTACTCGACCGACCGATCGATGGTGGAGCCGAACCACAGCCCGGCCGCCAGCACCAGCGCCGCCGCGAAGAGCAGCCAGCGCGGAGCCACGAATTGCGCGGCCTTGGACGCCGCCGCGGTGCCCGCGCCCGCGCCGAGCGTGAACGGAATGCTGGCCAGACCCGCCATCAACGGGCTGTAGCCGAGCACATTCTGGAGGAACTGCGCCACGAAGAACGTCGTCGCACCCAGCACGCCGGAGGTCAGAAAGATGGCGATGAAGGTGATCACGCGATCGCGGCTGTCGAACAGCGACCACGGCAGCAGCGGATTCTCCACGTTGCGCTCGGCGAAGACGAACGCGATCAGCAGCACCAGACCACCGATCACCGATCCGAGGATGATCGGGCTGTCCCAACCTATTTCGGGTCCCTCGGTCGCGCCGAACACAATCGCCGCACACGCCAGCGTGCCCAGCACCGCACCACGCACATCGAGCGAGATGCGCTGATGCTTGGTATCACGCAGCTCGCGTACCGCACCGAGCACGATGAGCGCGCCGATCGGCACATTGATCCAGAAGATCCAGCGCCAATCCACCGAGGTGAGCGCACCACCGATGACCAGACCGCCGATCGAGCCGATACCGACCATCGAGCCGAAGATGGCAATGGCCTGATTACGCGCCGGACCCGGGGCATAAGTGCTGGCCACCAAGGCGAACGCGGTCGGCGCGGCGATCGCGGCACCCGTGCCCTGTACGGCGCGCGCGGCGATCAGCCAGGCTTCGTTCTGCGCGGAACCGCACAGCGCGGAGGCCACGGTGAATACCGCGACACCGAGAATCAGCATGCGCTTACGCCCGAAGGAGTCGCCGAGGCGACCACCGAGCAGCATGAGTCCGGCGAACGGCAGACCATAGGCGGTCACCGTCCACGCACTGCCCGCACTGGAGAGACCGAGCTGCTCCTGTAGTCGCGGCAGCGCCAGAATCATGACGGTGCCGTCGAGCACCACCATCAGCTGTAGCCCGCTCAATACGAGAATCGCGAGGCCGAACGCCCGCTTGGTCACCGGATACTGCATTGTCGCAGCGGGATTATCGAGCACCCCGACACTGTAATGGATGCCCGGCTCGGGCAACCGATCTCATGCGAGCGGGAGCCTGGCACGCGGTCAGCGCGCGCCGGTGTCGAGGATCTCGAGGTCCGGGGCTCCGGCGGTGAAACCGGCGGTCGGGCCGATGACGATGATGGCCGGGGGGCGGATGGCTTCTTCGCGGACGCGGTCGGCAACGGTCGAGAGGTCGGCGCGGACTACGCGCTGGGTGCGGAGGCTGCCTTCCTGGACGATGGTCACCGGGGTGTCCTCGGCACGGCCGCCCGCGAGCAGGGCCGCGGCGAATTTGTCGATGCGTTCGACCGCCATCAGCAGCACGATGGTGCCGCGCAGTTTGGCCAGTGCGGGCCAATCGACGAGCGAGTCCGGGTGGTCGGGGGCGACATGGCCGCTCACGACGACGAATTCGTGGGTGACACCGCGGTGGGTGACCGGGATTCCGGCCAGCGCGGGCACCGAGATGGCGCTGGTGACGCCGGGGACGACGGTCACCGGGACACCGGCTTCGACGCAGGCTTCGAGCTCCTCGTAGCCGCGGCCGAAGACGTACGGGTCGCCGCCCTTCAACCGGACCACGAACTTGCCGGCCTTCGCGCCCTCGATGAGCGCGGTATTGATGGCTTCCTGGGCCATGGCCCGGCCGTACGGAATCTTGGCCGCGTCCACGACCTCGACCTCCGGGCCGAGTTCGGCGAGCAGCTCCGGCGGCGCGAGGCGGTCGGCGACAACGAGATTCGCGCGCGCCAGCAGCCGACGGCCACGCACGGTGATGAGATCGGGATCGCCGGGGCCGCCGCCGACGAGCGCGACGCCGGGGGTGACGGGAGCCGAATCATCGGTCACCACACCGGATTGCAGCGCCTCCAGCAGTGCGTTGCGCACCGCGGCCGAACGCCGATGCTGGCCGCCGGCGAGAACGCCGAGGCTCATCCCGTCGTAGCGCGCGGTGGCGGGAGTGACGGCGGTGCCGAGCCGGGCATTGTCGGCGCGCACGCAGAAGATCCGTTTGCGCGTGGCCTCTTCGACTACGGCCGCATTGGTTTCGGGCTCGTCGGTGCAGGTCATGGCGTACCAGGCGCCGTCGAGATCGCCGTCGGCATACGCGCGCAGTTCCAGGGTGAGCTGACCGGAGGTGGCCATACCCTCCACGGCAGGGGTGGCCTCGCGGCTGATCACATGCACGTCGGCACCGGAGGCGATGAGCAGTCCGAGCCGCCGCTGAGCGACGGTCCCACCGCCTACGACTACGACACGGCGGCCGTTCAAATCGAGCCCGACCAGGTAGTTCGGGTCACCGGCGGGCTGTTCATCGGATGCGGCTGACGTGTGTTGCACAAGGATTGAGCCTACGGCGTGGCCGCGCGTACGCCACAATCGCCCGGCTTCCGCGCAGCAACCGTTACACACCCCACCGGCGGCGATGGCGTCAAATGCGGCTTATCACCTTGGTCGGGGTGATGCGGACGACGACCCGGGCGGAGTCGCCGGCCGAGGCCGGATTGAATTCGAGGTACGGCTTACCGGTGAACTTCTGCGAGATCCTGTTCGGAAGGGCGCGTTCGGGATCCGGTTCGATGGTGACCGTGCCGCGAATCTCGGCGTAGACGTACGGGTTCTCCGGCGGATTGATCAGCGCGGTGACGCGCGGATCGCGAACCAGATTGTGGTACATCTGCCGGGTCACGGTGGTGGAGAAGACCACGTCGTCGCCGTCGCGAATGAGCCAGACCACGGTGAGGTGCGGTTGACCGTCACGGCCGAGCGTCGCCACGGTGGCGAAGACATTCGACTTGTCGATGTGCTGTCGCAGATTCTCGGGGAGTGTCGTCACGGGTGATGTAAACGGTGTGCGCCACAAGCGAATTCCCGATTGTTCCGGGCGCCTGTCACTGAAATCGGTAAACGGTTTCTATGCTTTTCCGCTATGACTCGCCGCACCGTCGTCGTTCGGATGCTCGCCGTGGTGACCGCACTGTTGCTGCCATGCGCCGCCCCCGCAGTGGCCGATACCCATGTCTCCTGGTTGGACCCGTATGTTCCGGCGAATGGGGTCGAGGCGACCTATTCGCAGCCGGGACCGTGGGCGGTGACCGCGCAAAAGGCTTTCGGCTGTTGCGATTCCACCGGGGCGGCCTACGACCTCTGGTATCCGGCGGATCTCGGGGTGGGCGGGTTCCGGCATCCGATCATCACCTGGGGCGACGGCACCTTCGCGGTGCCGAGCCAATACGACTCTCTGCTGGCACATTTGGCGTCGTGGGGGTTCGTGGTGATCGCCACCGAGAATCAGCAGACCGGATCGGGTGTGGATATCGCCGGGGCGGCGGACTTCCTGTTGCGGCAGGCCGATGATCCGGCGAGCGTCTTCCACAATCACGTCGACCCGAATGCGATTGGGGCGATGGGGCATTCGCCGGGGCCGGAGCGCTCAATGCCATGACGAATTCGGGCGGGCGGATCAAGACGGCGGTGCCGATCGAGATGCCGATTCAGGCTCTCTGCGCCAACGGATCATGGTGCCCGGATACCCGTGCGGTGGTGGATGGTTCGGTATTCCTGGTGAACGGTTCCGCGGATTTCCTGATCTCGCCGTCGACGCAGCTCCTGCCGGCGCAGTTGATCGGCCCGCAATCGATGCAGGCGTACTACGAGGCGATTCCGGCAACGATTCCGAAGGCTTGGGGCACGCTCATCGGGCCGAATCACAATGATGTGCAGGGACAGCCGGATTGTGCGCGGGCGTCATTCCCCTGCACCACCGGGGTGTACGGCTACCTTGGGTATCCGACCGCGTGGCTGGCGGCCCAGCTGCTCGGTGATCAGGACGCGATGCGCGCCTTCACGGCCCGGGGCGAGTTCTTCGCCCCGAATCCGAACTGGGCCAACCAGATCGCCGATATTCCGAACTGAGGTCGTTACTTCACGCCGTCGGGTTCGTCCTGGACCAGGTGTAAGCCTCCCTGCCGCACCGGCATTCGATCGGTGTCCACCAGGGTGAGGGTCAATGTCACCGGGTGCCCGTCGAGTTCGCCCGTCAGGATCAGGCGATCCGAAGCGGGTCGTTCATAGGTGAACGCTGCCAGCTCGGTTGCCCCGTCGGATGCGCGCAGCGTGAGATGGTGTGTGCCGGTATCCAATTCGGTGAGCACCGGGGTAAGGCTGTCATCCATTCTTTGGTATTCGGCGAACTGCGGATTGTCGAAAACAATTCGCCGCCAACGCGTCTCATCGGTGAGCAGGGGTGGTACCGGCTGCTCGTCACGGGTGAGTTCGGTGACATTCCAGACGCCGTACAGCTCGGATTGCGGTCGGCCCGGACCGTATTTGTGCCAGCCGTCCCAATTCTCCACCAGAATGGCCGCCACCATCCAAAGCAGCAGCGCCACCAGGGCGATATCGCTGATCCGGCGGGCCCGCGGCGTCCGGAACGGGGTGGGCGCGGTCGACGGTCCGGCGGCTCGGCCCAGCAGCACCGCGGTCAAGCGGCGGGCGTCGGGGGCGAGCAGCGCCAGCGACAGCAGCATCAGGTGGAACGAGAGCAGTTTGACCGGCACGTCGAAGGTCATGTTCAGGATCCATACCTGCGCCATACTCACCAGGCTCAGCAGGGCGCCGGCCAGTTGCGTGCGCGGCAACAGCAGCAGTACCCCGCCCATGATTTCGGCCAGGCCGAGCAGGCTCTCGTACACCGGCGAAGTGCCGACCTGATTCCACAGCACCGACATATGACTCAGGTCGCCGTAGGGCGTGACCAGGGTAGACAGCGCGGGGACCGGCATTTGCAGCGGAATGAATTTGGCGCAGCCGTATCCGAGCATCTGCCCGGCCAGGATGATCCGGATGAACAGCAGGAACCAGCTCGCCACGGTGCGGTACTCGGTGTGGCGGCGATCCAGCAGAGTCCATACGGCGGTCACCACGACGGCGAGCATCAGCACGCAGAAGGTGAGCACCCACAGGTACGCCTGATCGCCACTGCCGGAGTCGAGGTGCAGTCGCACATCCGTACCGAAGACCGTGCGGCCCACCCACTCCACGATCGGGTGCGGTAATTGCGCGTACCGCATGACCATCGAATCGGGCAGCCAGATCTGCACTATGCCCAGGAGCGCGAAGATCGGCTGCGGGTAGATGACGCAGAAGAGTGTCAGATAGGCGCAGGCGAAGCGGAAACCTATGCGGGGCAACGGTTTCCACGGTGGCGCTGGCGCGTCCTCCGGTTGGTCGAGCTCTGCCGCCGCGGCCATCGCCGGTGCACTCATTCCCGTCCCTTCACCTCGGAATCACTTGCTTCCGAGGATAGGAATCGGGGCATGGCCGCACATCCACCTGTGGTACTCCGGGTATCCCCCTACAGCACTACGTGCCAGCACTACCGACTTACCAGATTCAGCGTCGAGACACATCCCATTCACCGGTACTCGCCTGTCGAACCTCTCCACAATCCGACTGGAACGCGTTACATTTCGGAACACCGTGTTAACCGCGTCACAGACGAGCCCACCGGCCCGGACCCGCGCTGGCACGCCTGCCTTTCCACGCCAGGAGGATTAGCCATGTCGGCCGACGACCCCCACCAGAGATGGGAACTGACCGTCTCGGATCGGGACAACGATCAACTCGAGGAGAAGCTCGCAACCTGGCTCGCCGACAAACTCGACGCCGGGGACACTCTGCGCATCACCTCGATGACCAAGCCCCAGGCGGGCGGCATGTCCAGCACCACCCTGCTCTTCGAGGCCGAGTGGCTCGAGAACGGCGAACCCGCGAACGGATCCTTCGTGGCACGGCTGCCACCGGCCGAGGGCGCCTTCCCGGTCTTCGAGACCTACGATCTCGAACTCCAGTACGCCCTGATGGAAGGGGTCGGCGAGGCCACCGACATCCCGGTGCCGACGCTGTGCTGGATGGAGAGTGACACCTCCGTGCTCGGCGCGCCGTTCTTCATCATGCGCCGCGTGGATGGTCGTGTGGCCGAGGACAATCCGCCGTACGTGTTCTTCGGCTGGGTCTTCGACGCCACCGCGGAGCAGCGGTACGAGATCACCCGCCGCACCATCGAGGTCATCGCCAAGGTGCACGGCATCGAGAACCCCGCCGAGCGGTTCCCCCGACTCCACGGTGAGGGTTCGGCGCTGCGGCGGCACTTCGAGGCACAGAAGCAGTGGTACGACTGGGCACTCGCCGCTGACGGGTTCCGAATCCCCTTGCTGGAGCGCACCTTCGAATGGCTCGAGCAGCACTGGCCCGCCGAGACCGGTCCGGATGTGCTCAGCTGGGGCGACGCTCGCCCGGGCAATATCATGTTCGGCGAATTCGATCCGGTCGCCGTACTCGACTGGGAGATGGCCGCTCTCGGCCCGCGCGAACTGGATGTTGCCTGGCCGATCTTCCAGCACCGCTTCTTCCAGGACATCGCAACCCGATTCGACCAGCCCGGCCTGCCAGACTTTTTGCGCCGCAGTGATGTCGAGAAGCTGTACGAGGATTTCAGCGGGCACGCACCCCGCGATATGGACTGGTACCTCACCTATTCGGCGCTGCGCCACGGCATTGTCATGGCCCGTATCAAGCGCCGCATGATCCACTTCGGCGAGGACACCGACACCGCTGATCGCGACGACTACGTCATGCACCGACAGCTGCTCGAGGCCCTGCTCGACGGCACCTACTCCTGGGATTGAGAGCTATGAAACCCATGATCGGCCCGCTGGACGAATTCCCCATCCACCAGACCCCGCAGCCGATGGCGCGAGTTGCCAGCAGCGACAAGAACTTCTACGACCGCAGCTACTTCAACGCCATCGACACCGGTGGCGATCTCATGCTGATCACGGGCTTCGGGGCGTACCCGAACTTGGGCGTCACCGACGCGTTCGCGACCGTGCGGCGCGGCGATATCCAGCACGCCGTGCACTTCTCGGACGCGCTCGAACAGCGCGGACTGGATATGGCCGTCGGCGGGTATCGCATCGAGGTGATCGAGCCGCTGCGGAAGCTGCGCGTCATCTGCGAGCACGAGGACCTGTCCTTCGACATGACATGGGAGGGTTCGTTCCCGGTCGTGCAGGAGGAGGCGCACACCATCATCACCGGCATGAACAAGGCCATGATCGAGGCGCAGCGCTTCGCTCAGGTCGGATCCTGGTCCGGCACACTGCATGTCGACGGCACCGACTTCAATGTCGACCCGTCCAGCTGGATGGGCACCCGCGACCGGTCCTGGGGTATCCGCCCGGTCGGCGAATCCGATCCGCCGGGGCGCGTGGCTTCCGAACCGTCCGAAGGCTTCTGGTGGCTGTATGTGCCGCTGCGCTTCGACGACTTCTCGATCATCGTCATCGTGCAGGAGGAGCCCAACGGTTTCCGCACGCTCAACGATGCCACCCGCATCTGGCATGACGGGCGTATCGAGCAATTGGGTTGGCCGCGAGTGCATCTCACCTACAAGTCCGGCACCCGCATCCCCACCGCCCTGCGCCTGGAACTCACCACCCCCGACGGCAAACCGCTCGAGGTGGAGGTCGAAGCGGGCACCTTCATCGCCCTGCACGTCGGAGCCGGCTACGGCGGCGACCCCGACTGGCAGCACGGCCAGTGGAAGGGCCGCAACTGGTCCGAAAGCAAAACCTACGACCTCACCGACCCCGCTAACGCCGGCCGCATCCCCTTCGGCGTCATCGACCACGTAGGCAAGGCCCGCTGCGGCGACGCCGAAGGCTGGGGCCTGTTCGAACACGGCTCCCTGGGCCGCCACGACCCCACCGGCTTCGCCGACTGGGGCTCGGTAGCCCCCTGACCCAACCCCCATAACGGCGGATCCCCCACTCCCAGTGCAAGATCCGCTCCCCGCCGCGCCCGCCGACAACCCAACCAGTCGGCGAGCGCGGCGGTCCCATATCTCCGCCCGAGACGCCCGCGTCATACGGCTGGGCGCAAGCGGTTTTCGAATATCGAATGCGCGAGCCGGACCAAATGGGCACGAGGACACGCGGGCGGAGTGTCGCAGATCAGCGGTGAATCATCGCGGCGGCGAACGTAATTCCGCCAACCACGGTCTTGCGCACGACCAACTCGCCGCCTCCCGACGCCAGCACCGCGGCCGCCTCCGCCACACTGGGCGTGCCGACCGCCGCAGCGGTGCGCGCGGAAGGATTCGGCACCACAACCCGCGCCAACTCATCGGCGGTGAACACGACGACCGGCACCCCCAACAGCTCGGCAGCCGCAACGAGGCCCGGCTCGTCCGCACGCCGATCAACCGTTGCGAGACACGCGACCGCGAAGTCCCCCAAGGATTCTCGGACAGCGGCAGCGATAACAGCAGCCTCCGCCCCCGCACGCAGCCCCACCCCCACGGCACACGGTCGCGAAGTCACCCGTTCATCACGACCTTTTCGAGCCGACTAGGGACGGTCAGGCTCGGCTGCAGAAGTCGATTCGGTTCAGACCTATCGCCAATGGCCGGTAGACCCTCGGCGGGCTGGCGGCGGAGGTGGAGTTTCTCTCCACGACACGCCCAAGTAAGCGTGCAGCTGGCGGCGGCAGTCGCTGATCGCAAACCGGCTGACACCTGCGTAGCTGAGGGCCGAGCCGCCGTCCGCCGAGTGACGGAGTTCGAAATCAGCAAGCGCCGACTTGTGGTCGCGGATGTGATCGGTCCGGCCGGGCGCGGTTCGCCCCCGGTATGTGGTCGCCACTCAGGCTGGGGCATGGGATTCGGCGAAAGATTTTGCGGCGGTGACGAAGCGGGCTATTGCCGCGGGGTTTCCGGCGGGGTGGGTGTGGAGGTAGGAGGCGTGGACGTTGTGGAGGGTTGCGCCTTCGCGGACTGTTTCGCCTGACGGGGAGCGCCAGGCCCACGCCGCGGGAGCGGTGGGGGCGGTGGTCAGGCGGGTGCGGTGGAATTCGTGGCCTCGGACTCGTTCGCCTGGTCGCCAGAGGACGGAATCGGTGAGGGCCACGGCGTCTCGGTAGCCGAGGGTGAGGCGGGGGCCGAATTCGGCTGCCGCGTCTATTACTGCGGCCATGGGGTGGCCGTCGAGGGAGCGGGTCAGGTAGAGCAGGCCCGCGCATTCGGCGTGGATGGGCAGGCCCTGGCGGGCCTGGTCGGCGATGGTTGCCAGGAGGGCGGTGTTCGCGGAGAGCGCGGCGGCGTGTTCTTCGGGGAAGCCGCCGGGGATTACCAGACCCGCTGTGCCGGTGGGGAGTTCGTCGCGGGTGGGGTCGAAGACCACTACCCGGGCTCCAGCGGCCTCGAGGAGTTCGCGGTGCTCGGCGTAGCCGAAAGTGAAGGCCGCTCCACCCGCCACCGCGATCACCGGGGCATCGCTGCGCCGGCCTGCCACTTCGGCAATAGGGGTATCGCCGTGCCGGCCTGCTACGCCGACAGTGGGGGTGTCGCGGTGCCTGGCTGCTGCGCCTTCGGGGGCATTTGTAAGTGCCGGCTCGGCGGCGCTCATGGCCATGATCGACGGCGCTACGGTGAAATCGACGGGGCCGGTGAATGATTCGGTGGCGGCGAGCAGTTCGGCGGCCGGGTCCCAGGCCGGGCCGGAGGTTTGGGAGCTTGCCAGGGCGGCTACGGCGGCGAGGTCTATGTGGGCGGCGACCAGGTCGGTCATGGCGTCTACTGCCGATTGTGCGGCGGCGCCGTGCTCTTCGGCGGGGACGAGGCCCAAATGCCTCGAGGGGACTGATAGTTCAGCCAGGCGGGGGAGGGCGCCCAGGACCGGGAGGCCGACTCGGGCGCAGGCGGCGCGCAGGACCTGCTCGTGGCGTTCGCTGCCTACGCGGTTGAGAATGACTCCGCCCAAACGGATTCCGCTGTCGTAGGTGGCGAAGCCGTGCAGGAGGGCGGCGAGGCTTTGGCTGTGGCCGCGGGCGTCCACCACCAGGATTACCGGCGCGCCCAGCATGGCGGCGATCTGGGCGGTCGAGCCCTCGGCGATGGGTTCGGTGTTGTTGTCGTCGATGCGGCCGTCGAATAGGCCCATGACGCCTTCGACCACGGCTATATCGCAGCCCGCGCTGCCGTGGCGGTACAGCGGGACAACGCGTTCGGCACCGCAGAGGACCGGGTCCAGGTTCCGTCCGGGGCGTCCGGCTGCCAGGCCGTGATAGCCGGGATCGATATAGTCCGGGCCTACCTTGAACGGTGCGACCCGATGCCCGGCGCGCCGCAGCGCACCGATCAATCCGGTTGCGAGAGTGGTCTTTCCGCTACCCGACGCGGGCGCGGCGATCACCACCGCGGGCACGCTCACCACGCACCTCCGGCGTTCTTCGTCCGGGCGGGCTCGCTCACCATTCGATACCGCGCTGGCCTTTACGGCCCGCGTCCATCGGATGCTTCACCTTCGTCATCTCGGTGACCAGGTCCGCGGCGTCGATCAGCGCCTGCGGGGCATCGCGTCCGGTGATCACCACGTGCTGATTTCCGGGCCGATTGCGCAGCGTCTCGACAACCTCGTCCACGTCCACCCAGCCCCATTTGAGCGGATAGGTGAATTCGTCCAGCACATAGAACCGATGCTGTTCGGCGGCGATCCGCCGCTTGATCTCCTGCCACCCGGAAAGCGCGGCGGCCGCATGATCCTCATCGGACCCCTGCTTGCGCGTCCAGGACCAGCCCTCGCCCATCTTGTGCCACTCGACCGCGCCACCCGCCCCGGTCTCCTCGTGCAGTTGACCCAGCGTGCGGAAGGCGGCCTCCTCCCCCACTTTCCACTTGGCGCTCTTCACGAACTGGAATACCGCGATATCGAACCCCTGGTTCCAGGCCCGCAGCGCCATCCCGAACGCGGCCGTCGACTTCCCCTTGCCCGGCCCGGTATGCACGGCCAGCACCGGCAGATTCCGCCGCTGCCGCGTGGTCAACCCGTCATCGGGAATGCTCTCCGCCAACGGAACACCCTTGGGCATCGACCGAACTCCTCTCACCGCCGACCGACCGCCGGCCACTCGCCCACCACGGTGCCATACGCCCGCCCCGCACTCCGCGCCGGGCGCGCCCATCCCGTTGATCTCCGAGTCGCGGGGTGGGATGCCATCGAGGGGTAATGCTGGTTGTCGAGCAGGAACCAGTGGCGCGATTCGGGGCGGGATACTGCCGTCAGTTCCTGGTGATCGGGCGTCCTGGGTCAGGCTGCGCGGGTGGCTCGGACTACTCCGGCTACGGAATCGCCTGTGAGTTCGGCTAGTTGGAGGTAGCCGGCTCGGAGTTCTCGGGAGAGGTCGCGGGCCAGGCCGAGGCGGATCATGCCTCGTTCGCAGTCGACGACCATGGCGGTCACCGATTCGTTGGCCAGGAGGCGGGCGGCGGCGCGGGCGCGGGGGACGGGGTCGGGGCCGCCGGTGGCGCGGCCGTCGGTGAGTAGGACGAGCATGGGGCGGCGGTGCGGGTCGCGGACGTGTTCGCGGTGGATTACCTCGCGGGCCTTCAGAAGTCCTTGGGCGAGTGGGGTTTTGCCGCCGGTGCGCATATCGGCGAGGCGGCGGACCGCTATGTCGACCGAGGAGGTCGGGGGCAGCACCAGTTCCGCGTCCTGGCCTCGGACGGTGATGACGGCTACCTTGTCGCGGCGCTGGTAGGCGTCGCGGAGCAGGGCTACCACCGCGCCGGTGACGGCGGAGAGGCGGTCGCGGGAGGCCATGGAGCCGGAGGCGTCGACCACGAAGACGACCAGATTGCCTTCGCGGCCTTCGCGATACGCGCCGCGCAGGTCGGCGGGGGCGAACTCCAGGGGGCCGGTCAGGCGGCCACGGGCACGCTGGTGGGGGGCTGCGGCGAAGATGGTGCCGAGCAGGTGCAGGCCGGTGCCCGTTTCGGGGGTTGCGCGGACGACGCGACCCTGACGAGTGCGGGCGCGGGAGCGGCGGCCGGGGGCACCCTCACCTACGCCGGGGACCTCCCAGCGTGGGAGTTTGGCGATGGAGTGTGTGGGGGCTGCGGAGCGGCCTTCGCGGTTGGATGGCTTGTCGCCCTTGGCATCCGGGTCGCCGCCGCTGGGCCGCTGGGTTGAATCCGTACCGTCCGCCGCGCTGTCCGGGGTGGACGAATCCTGCGAACCGTCCTGAGAACCGCTCGACGGTCCATCGTGCGCACTGTCCAGGGCACCGTCGTCCGATCCATCCTGCTGCGCCGAGCCCGGCCGCGCACCCTGAGACGAATCCTGTTCGCCCGCAGGCGAATCCGCGCCACCACCCGGGCCGTTGGGATCGTCGTCCGGGTCTATGTCCTGCGACTCCGCATCATCCTGCGGAGCCGCTTCACCTTTTCCCAGGTCGTCACCGGCACGGGCCGCTTCCTCGGCTGCCTGGGCCATGGCGTCGTCGAGTTGTTCCTCGCTGATGCCCGGTTCATCGAAGGGATCGCGTCGACGACGGTGTGGCAGTGCGAGTTCCGCGGCAATGCGCACATCGGCTTCGGTGACGGTGTCGCTGCCACGCCAGGCGGCGTGCGCGGTGGCGGTGCGGGCGACGACCAGGTCGGCGCGCATACCGTCGACATCGAAGGTGGCGCAGAGCGCGGCGATGCGGCGCAGCTCGACATTGTCGAGGATGACGTCGGAGATACGATCGCGCGCGGTCAGAATACGTTCTGCCACTTCACGATCGGCCGCCGAGTAGCTTTCGGCGAATCCGGCCGGGTCGGCCTCGTAGTCGAGGCGGCGGCGCACCACGGCCATACGCACATCCACATTGCGGGAGGCGACGACATCCACGGTGAGCCCGAATCGGTCGAGCAACTGCGGGCGGAGTTCACCCTCTTCGGGATTCATGGTGCCCACGAGCACGAATCGCGCCGGATGCGAATGCGATACGCCGTCGCGCTCGATATGCACGCGCCCCATGGCGGCGGCATCGAGCAGTACATCGACGAGATGGTCGTGCAGCAGATTCACTTCATCCACGTACAGCACGCCGTGATGCGCGGCCGCCAGCAGACCCGGCTTGAATGCCTGCTCCCCATCCCGCAGCACCCGCTCCAAATCCAGCGACCCGACCACCCGATCCTCGGTGGCGCCGACCGGCAACTCCACCAACCGCGCGGGCCGAGCCCCACTCTCATCGACCACCGGCGGCAGCAACTGCGCCAGCGCCCGCACCACAGTCGACTTGGCCGTCCCCTTCTCCCCGCGCACCAGCACGCCACCGATCCCGGGATGCACCGCACACAGAATCAGCGCCAACTGCAACCGCTCCTGCCCCACCACCGCCGAGAACGGAAACCCGACCTCGACATCGGAGGCCGCACGCTTGGATTCGGAGTAAGCCACAGAGGAGACGGACACGCCCGCAACTCTATGCGCGCCCTCACCCCCGCCCGCCTCGACCCCCGCGAGCCTCACCCGACCACAAGAAGCCCACCCTCACGTCCTCCCGCCACATCGATGTACTGACGCTGGCATTCGTCGAGAAGACACCTGCGCCAGTACATGCACGTCGGAGCGACCCGATCGCGACGCCGTCGAGGGGTGAGTGATGACGATCCGGCCCGCGGCCTCGCGTATTGGAATCCGCTGCGCTCCGAGCAGGCCACTACCTGGACAGCACCTCAACCCACACCACCGGGCCACGGCCTCGACTCACAGCGCCTGACCACATCTGAGCCACATCACCCGACCGCATCTCGAGCTGCGCCGCCGACGGCACATCGACCTGCACTCCGCTGGCGATTCCTGGCCGCAGTGCCTGCGCACCGAAAGCATCTGCACGCCTGGCCATTTCGACCGCGCCTGGGAATGGGCTCGAAAAAAATAGTCCCGCAACCGGGTTCGGTTGCGGGACCTTGCGTTTCGGCTGGTCAGCCGCGGCGCATGGGGATGTGCGGGATGCCGTCTTCGATGTATTCTTCGCCGTCGATTTTGAAGCCGTGCTTGGTGTACATGTCGACCAGGTAGGTCTGGGCGTTGAGGCGGACGGTGGCGCCGGAGCCCGTTTCCGCGAGCGCCGCTTGCAGTAGGCGGGTGGTGTAGCCGTGTCCGCGAGCCGCGGGGGCGGTGCAGAGGCGGCCGATGCGGAAGGACTTCACGCCGTCATCGTGCTCTTCGAGCAGACGGAGGGTGCAGATGACATCGCCCTCGTCATCGAGCCAGAAATGCCGGGTCTCGACGCCGAGGTCGAGACCGTCCAGTTCGGGGTAGGCGCATTTCTGTTCGACGACGAAGACTTCTACGCGAAGTTTCAACAGCTTGTACAGCGTCGCGGTGTCCAGATCCTGGGCCCACGACCGTTTGAGAGCAACCGTTGACATCATCGATTGTTGCTATCACACCTACGCGTGAGATGCGACCCCGAAGTGCTTGGGCGTGTTGGCGTCATCGAGCCGCAGGGCCTTCTGCGACCAATCCCAGACCTCGGAGAACAGCGCCTGATTCTCGGAGAGCTTGACGCCCAGCGACGGCACCATTTCCTTGAGTTTCGGCTCCCACGAAGCGAATTCGCCCGGGAAGCAACGCTTCATCACATCGAGCATGGCGCTCACACAGGTCGACGCGCCCGGCGAGGCACCGAGCAGACCGGCAATGGTGCCGTCCTCGGCGGCCACGACCGCGGTACCGAGTTCGAGCACACCGCCCGCACCCTTGCGGCGAATCACCTGCACGCGCTGACCGGCGATGATCAGATCCCAGTCGTGCCCGTCGGCCTTCGGCAGGAACTCCTCCATCACCTCGACGCGGCCGTTCTGCGACTTGAGCAGTTCGGACACCAGGTACTGCACCAGGCTCATCTCGGTGACACCGACGCCGAGCATGGAGAACAGGTTGTTCGGCTTCACCGACTTGAACAGATCGGTGTTCTTGCCATCCTTGAGGAACTTGGGCGTCCACCCCGCGTACGGGCCGAACAGCAGGCCACGCTCACCATTGATGACGCGAGTATCCAAGTGCGGCACCGACATCGGCGGCGCACCGACCGACGCCTGGCCGTACACCTTGGCCTCGTGCTGGGCGATCAGCTCGGGATTCTTGCAGCGCAGGAACAGACCCGACACCGGGAAACCACCGAAACCGGAGATCTCCTTGATGCCCGACTTCTGCAGCAGCGGCAGTGCGCCACCGCCCGCGCCGACGAATACGAACTTGGAGTTGATGACGCGGGTCTTGCCAGTGCGCAGATTGCGGACCTTCACCAGCCACGAGCCATCCGACTGCTTGGTGAGGTTCTTCACCTCATGCCCGAAGGCGATATCCGCGCCGGACTTGCCGAGGTACGCCAGCAGTTCCTTGGTGAGCTCACCGAAATCGATATCGGTGCCGTAATCGGTCCAGTTCAGCGCGACCGGATCGGAGAAGTCGCGGCCCTTGGCCATCAGCGGTAGTCGCTTGGAGAACTCGTCCTTGTCGGCGATGAACTCCATGCCCTCGAACAGCGGATGCCGCGACAGCGCCTCATGACGCTTGCGCAGGTATTCCACGCCGTCCGCGCCGTGCGTGAAACTCACGTGCGGGATGGGGTTGATGAAATTCGACGGGTTGGCCAGCACGCCGTTCTCGACCGAGTACGACCAGAACTGGCGCGACACCTGGAAGCGCTCGTTGATATCGATCGCCTTGGTGATCTCGACCGAACCGTCGGCGTTCTGCGGCGTGTAATTCAACTCGCAGAGGGCCGAGTGTCCGGTACCCGCGTTGTTCCACGGGTCGCTGGACTCCGCGGCGGCGGCTTCGAGACGCTCGAAGACGGAGATCGACCAGTCCGGCTGCACCTGTCGAAGCAGTGCGCCGAGGGTGGCACTCATGATGCCTGCGCCGATGAGGACTACATCGGTCTTTTCAATCGTGGCAGCATTGTTCGACACGGCGTTGATCGACTTCCTTGTCTGTGTAGGGCAACCCAGCGGCAGTTAGGTTACCCGTCGTTCACCTACGTTCGATTGTGCCCCTGGGCACGCCGAAATCCTGCAACGAATAGCTCGAATGTGAGAGATGCCTCGAAGCCGGCTCTTTACCTGAGGCGATTATCTTGAGCAGGTGACCTCTGATATGTCATCCCCCGGAACCACATCCGCATCGCCCCAGGCCACCGGCGAATGGCGGCCCGACGAGCTCGGATCGGACTATCAGCAACGCACGCTGCCACTGGGCCCGGACCCGGACGGCGAGGGCGATGTCGTCGCCACGCTCATCCGCTACACGCCCGCATCACAACCGGCCGCGACCAGCGCCGTGCTGTATGTGCACGGGTTCACCGACTACTTCTTCCAGGAGCACCTGTCGCAGCATATGGCGGCACAGGGGTTCGCTTTCTACGCATTGGATCTGCGTAAGTGCGGGCGCTCCACACGGGCCGGGCAGACGCCGCACTATGTGAGCGATCTCGCGCTGTACGACCAGGAGCTGAACCGGTCGCTGCGGATCATTCGCGAGGAGACCGGGCTGCCCGTGCTCATCATGGGGCATTCGACGGGTGGGCTGGTCACGCCGCTGTGGCTGAACCGGGTGCACGCCGCGGGAGGGGCTCGCGCACAAGGGATTTCAGGACTGGTGTTGAACAGTCCGTGGTTCGATCTGCAGGGGCCGGCGTACTACCGGCACCCGGTCAGCAATGCGCTGCTGCAGGGCATCGGGCGGTTGAGCGCTATGACCGCGCTGCCGCTGGGCAAGATCTCCACCTACGGGGACAGCCTGCATCACACCGCGTCCGGTGAGTGGGATTACAACCTGGATTGGAAGCCGTTGAGCGGCTTCGCCGTTCACGCGGGCTGGCTGCGGGCGATCCGCCGCGGGCATGCCCGGGTGCATCGCGGATTGGATATCGGGGTGCCCGCGCTGGTGCTGCGGTCGAAGGTGACCAGGTTCATGAGCAAGTACGGTCCGGCCGCCGATGTGGCGGATGTGGTGCTCGATGTGAAGCAGATCCAGCGCTGGTCGGGCTGCCTGGGCGACCGCACCAATATCGTGCCGATCGAGGGCGCGCGGCACGACGTGTTCCTGTCGGCGGAGCAGCCGCGCACCCAGGCGTTCGCGGAGCTGGATTCCTGGCTGAAGTGGCTGGCGGCCAACCCGGACAGTCACTGAGCCCGAAGGGGTTGAGCCCCTCAGAGAGCGTCTGAGAACTCGGTGAGGGCGTCGGTGTGAGGCTCGAGATTTGAGTGAACTCCTGGTAATTCAGTGTTTACCAAGACGCTGATCTACCAGGAGTTCGTGTGCCAGTATCGCCGATT
>NZ_WJIC01000046.1 GCF_009649815.1 Nocardia sp. SYP-A9097 | reverse complement strand
GCTCGACCGGATCCAGCCCGCCAAGATCTCCCGATCGCCATCACGCAACACCAGAGGGGCAGCTCGCACGGCCCACATTCAACCAGAAACCCATACCGCCCAACAACTTTGGAATCGACCCACTAGCACAGCCACCCGGCACCGTCTCGGCAGTTTCTCCGAGCCCGAGAATTGACGAAAAGCCCTGCTGCGATACGCCTTCCGCCCATCGAGTCCAGCCTCAGTGGGCCGTGGCTCTGCGTCATGGCTTCTCAGCGCCATTGATCGGTGACGACGGGTTCGACATTGAACACCGCAGTGCGCGAACGATATTCACCGATTGCCGCCTTCGTGACACCGAGACCCGATCATCGCGCCTCGCGTCCACAGTCCCAGCTGTGCCGACTTCGTTTGGCGCACAGGCGATCTACGGCATGCCTCTGCTCTTGCGGTGTCGCGGGCGCGGGTTGCCCACAGCTGAGCGGCAGTGTCGGTGACCTGTTGGGCCGGTCATACCTACAGCCCTGGCGAGGTGCCGGGTTCGACCTCGTGAATCGTGGCTTCATACGTGAATCACGAGATCGTTGATCGGTGAATCTCGACACCACCCCCGGCGTGGAAGGTGTTGGTATCCGCGAATTTTGACACCACCTGACGGGTTGCGGTGGCAGGATCATCCTGCTATCAATCTGCAACGGCCCGTAGGAGTGGACCTGTGCCGCCGAACCAATCCAAGGCGCAGCTGTACGCGGCGATCCGCCGGGACTCACGGGCGGGCATGTCGGGCCGGGAACTACAGGCCAAGTACAACATCGGCTACCTCACGGTCAACGCCGCGCTGACGTCCGTGTTCCCTGAGAAGCGCAAGGAGTATCCGGCGCGGGCCTCGAAGCTGGATCCGTTCAAGTCGTTCATCGACGAGATGTTGCGCGCGGATCTGGACGCGCCGCGCAAACAGCGGCACACCATCAAACGGATCTACGCACGGCTGATCGACGAGCACGGTATGGAAGACGTGTCCTATCAGCGGATCCGCGACTACGTCGAGCAGCGCAAACCGCAGATCAGGATCGAGGCCGGCCGCGAGCCGCCGCAGGTGTTCATCCCGCAGACCCACCGCCCGGGGTAGGAAGCCGAGGTCGACTTCGGTGAGGTGACTGTCGAACTGCGCGGTGAACGGACGGTGCTCTACCTGTTCTCGCTGCGAATGTCCTACTCGGGCCGCGCTGTTCAGCGGGTGTTCGCCTCGGGCGGTCAAGAAGCGTTCCTGGAAGGCCACGTTCACGCGTTCACCGTGCTCGGCGGGGTGCCGCACGGCAAGATCCGCTATGACAATTTGAAGGCCGCGGTGGCGAAGGTTCTCGGATTGAGCAGGGCCAGAACCGAATCCGAGCGCTGGACCGCGTTCCGCAGCCACTACGGCATCGATGATCCGTTCTACTGCATTCCGGGTATCGAGGGGGCACACGAGAAGGGCGGTGTCGAGGGCCAGATCGGGTTCTACCGGCGCAATCATTTCGTCCCCGTCCCCAAGGTCGAGTCCCTCGAGGAGGTGAATACCCTTGTCGAGCAGTGGGATTCCCAGGATCTGGGGCGCCGGATCGGGGCGCGGGCCCGCACGATCGGAGAGCATTTCGCGGTCGAGGTGCCGACGCTGAAACGGTTGCCGGTCGAGGAGTTCGAGACCGGGTCGTGGCTGGCCACGCGGGTGGACCGGTATTCGATGGTCGCGGCGCGGACCAACAAATACAGGGTCCCGATCCGGTTCATCGGCCGCCCGGTCCGGATCCTTTTGCACGCCTCCTGGCTGGTCGTCTACGACGGCCGCACCGAGATCGCCCGCCACGAACGTCTGATCGGCAAGGCGTTGACGCGCGTGGAACTCGATCACTATCTCGAAGCGCTGGTCCGCAAACCCGGCGCGATGGCGGGCGCGACCGCCCTCGAACAAGCCCGCCAGAGCGGGAAGTTCACCAAGAGCCACGACGCGTGGTGGGCCGCGGTCCGCAAGGCGCACGGCGAGCGCGATGGCACCCGCGCGATCATCGAAGTGCTTCTGTTGCACCGCGGTATGCCCTATGACCAGGTTGTCGCGGGCCTGGACGCCGCGCTGCGCGCGGGAGCGCTGACCGCGGACGCGGTTGCCCTCGAGGCCCGCAAGGCCGCTGAAGCCGCGCCGCGGCTGGCCAACGTGGTCGATCTCGACGAGCCCGATCCGGATCCGGTTGCGTCGCTGAGCGCCCGCCGCCTGGCGCATCTGCCGCCGGACACCTGGCCCTTGCCCTCGGTCGCCATCTACGACCAGTTGCTCCGCATCACCAAACCGAGAACCGCAGAAGGGAATCCATAGAAATGACCAGCCCGCTCCCGCGCCGCCACGGCATGACCGACCAGGCCGCCGACACCGCCGTCGACCAGGCATGCCGGATGCTGCGGCTGCCCAGCATCCGCACCCAGTTCAACGACATCGTCGAAACCGCGACCCGCGACCAGATGAGCTACCGGGCGTTTTTGGCCGAGCTGCTGCTCGTCGAATGCGACGACCGGGCGCGGCGGCGCTCCGAAAGGCGCATCCGCGCCGCCGGATTCCCGCGCGATAAATCGTTGCGGGCCTTCGACTTCGACGCCAACCCGAACATCGACCCCGCCGTGGTCAACACCCTCGCTAATTGCGAGTGGGTGAAGAAGGGCACCCCGCTCTGCCTGATCGGGGACTCCGGGACCGGCAAGAGCCACCTGCTGATCGCGTTGGGCACCGAAGCCGCGATGCGCGGCTACCGCGTGAAATACACTCTGGCAACGAAACTGGTGAACGAGCTGGTCGAAGCCGCCGACGAGAAGGTGCTGGCCAAGACGATCGCCCGCTACGGGCGAGTCGATCTTCTTTGTATTGACGAACTGGGATATATGGAGCTCGACAAGCGCGGCGCCGAGTTGTTGTTCCAGGTTTTGACCGAACGCGAGGAAAAGAATTCTGTCGCGATCGCCTCGAATGAGGCTTTTTCTGGCTGGTCGAACATGTTTCCCGAACCGCGGCTCTGCGCCGCGATCGTCGATCGCCTCACCTTCGGCGGACAGATCATCGAAACCGGCACCGACAGTTACCGACTCACCCGAACCGCCGCACTCACCAACACCGCTAACACCACTGCGCAGGTGCCGACACCGGAGCAACCAGTATTCACCGATGCTCAACAGTCACTGGAAATCGTGCCCTGACCAGCAGTCTATCGGCGAATTACGACACCACCCCAGCACCCGAACACAGGCCGTCACCGGAAAGCACGACACCCCATGACCACACCCGACACCCACGACCAGCCCAGTCCCCTCATCTCCGGTCTCACCGTCGACGACGCGATCGAACTCGCCGAGATGCTGACGTTCATCGACGGTTGGCTAACCGACAGCGACCCGGCCGTCGCGCAGTCCTTCCACGCCTTCGTCGGGGCGGACGGCTACGCGCTCAGCGACCTACGAGCCGACCTGAACCGGTTCGCCGCCCTGCTGGGCGGCCTCGAGATCCCGGCCCACGACCTCCACTCCGAGCCTTTCCGAGAAGCTGTCTCATCTCCCGCACCGGCCATGAGTCGCAGAAAATGCGGATTGCCCTCGGGGCGTTGCTGATCCGTGGCCAAGGTCGTCTGCGGCAACGCCGCGGCGGTATCTCGCGCGGCGACACGGCCATTGCGCAGCAGTTCAGGCATGATGGACGACAGTCCGGAAATCGGGCAGCGGTGACGTCCGGCACAACTGCTGTTTGGCTGGGTTGGTGATCACTATCGTCTGCCAGACAGCAAGCATCGCCTGACGGGGGAATCTGTTGAGTGCTGAAATTGTCGTTCTCGGAGCGGGTTACGCGGGCCTCAGTGCCGCAAAGCATTTCGCTCGATCACGTCACCGCACATCGGTGACTGTGGTCAATCCGCGGGCTGACTTCGTGGAGCGGATTCGCCTGCACCAGTTCATGGCGGAGAATCATCCGGCGGTGAAGCCGTTGAGGGAGTTGTTGCCACCGTCAGCCAAGTTGATCGTGGATGCCGCGGTGACAGTCGATTCGCGAAATCAACAGCTGCACATGACCAGTGGCGATGTCATCGCTTACGACTACCTCGTCTACGCGGTGGGAAGTCGGACGCGATCGGACGCGATTCCCGGTGTCGCCGAGCACGCGGTGACCGTCGGTTCCTGGGATGCGGCGTGTGTGGCCCACCAACGGTTGCAAGCTCTTTCACCGACTGCGATCGTCACCGTCATCGGCGGAGGGCTCACCGGTATCGAAACAGCAGCCGAGCTGGCGGAGCTGGGCACCGTTGCGGTTCGGCTCGTTACCAGTGGCGAACTGGGTACAACCCTGTCTGCGCGGGCCCGGGCCCAGCTGCGATCACATTTTTCCGCGGCCGGCGTACACGTGATTGAGCACAGTTCGGTGGCCGAGATACGTGAAGGGAAGGTGGCACTGGCCGACGGGACCGTTCTCAGCAGCGACCTCACCGTGGTAGCGGCCGCGTTCGCACCACCAGAACTCGCCCAGGACAGCGGACTCGATGTCGACGCGGCCGGTGCGCTCCGCGTCGACGACGCGCTGGTGAGTGTTACCAGCCCCCGGATCATCGGCGCGGGGGATGCCGCGGTGCTCAGCGAACGCCCATTGCGCATGAGCTGCCAAGCCGCGACACCCTCGGGTGTCCACGCCGCCGACACCATCCTGCGGCTGCTCGCCGGGAGACCTCCGCGACCGGTGCGCCGAAAGTTTGTGGGCCACGGGATTAGCCTGGGTCGCCACAACGCGTTGTTCCAGTTCACCACGCTCGGTGATCAACCTCTGCGACATGCGGTGATGGCGGGTCGCCTCGCGGCGTTTGGCAAGGAGCAGATCTGTCGTATCACGCTGCGTTTCGGCCGCATTGGGCCGATCAGCTTCAGCTGGTCGTGAATCACGCCGATCTACTACGAAGGACTCCCCGAACACCACGCAGCCATGGTCACCTGCGCCAGGATCATGGATCTCATGTCGAAACCCTTCGGGGCGTGGGCAATCCGAGGTGCACCTGTTTCACGAAGTGAACGGGTAACGCGCCGGTTTCACAGATCGCATCCGGAGCTGGAGTCGCATCTGGTGACCCGTCGCGAAGCGCGGCAACCCTGGCCCGGCTGCGCCGCACCCACCGCCCATGCCGCGACCGGCACGTATCAGAACAGAACTTCGCCCTCGGCCCCCGTCGCGAAGACAACACCTTCCGGCAGGTCAGGCAGTATTTCTTCGGCACCGCGCCCTGCCCGAAAGCCGGAACAGCCAGGCTGTGCGGAATCTTCCCCGACTCATGTTTGTCCACCGCATCCAAGCCTACGACCCGCGAAGGCGGTGAAACGAGTTCTAGGACAGCCTCTGACACACCCGGCGACCGGACACGCCGATCGGGGTGACGTCAAAATTCACGGATAGACCCGCCCTGGCTCGGCCTCGAGTGACGTCAAAATTCACGGATAAGTGGTCTCAGAATTCGTACTTACAGCCAGTATCGAGAATCCGTACGCTCTGATCGAGGAGATACGCGGGGAGGGTGGGTTGCACCGGGCCCTTCCGGTATGGATCACCTTCGATCACGAGATGGTCCGGGAGATACTGCGCGACAACCGTTTCGGTGTCTGTGTGCCGACCGTGTTCGGCGCGCCCCGGCCCGTGCGGCGCGCGCTGGAGCGCCGCCCCACCGAACCCGCGGATCCGTCGTCGATGCTGGTGATCGACCAGCCCGACCACACTCGGATGCGCAAACCGGTCACCGCGGCCTTCACCCCGCGTGTCATCGCCCGGCTACGCGACAGGATCGATACGGTTACCGAGGAACTGCCTCGAGGCCCTGCCCGACGACGGGCCCACCGATCTGGTGGCGCGATACGTGGCGCAGGTGCCCATAGCGATCATTTCCGAGATGCTGGGCTTCCCGGACTCCGACCGCGAGATGTTCCTCCGCTGGACGACATCGCCGCGGTAGCCGCCACCGCGCTGCTCGGGGACGAGCATGTCGGCAAATCCTACAGTCTGGCCGGGCCAGAAATCCTTACGCGCACGGAGCTCATCCGGCAGCTCGGCCGCGGCATCCCGTTCATCCCGGTGTCGCGCGATGAGGCGGTCGAGGTGTTCCGCATCGAGATGGGTGACACCGCAAGCTGGTACGTCGACAACGTGCTCGGCGGCATGGCCGAACACCCGGTTTTGCTCCGACTGGTTCGGTCCCGGCGATCATCGACCGTTCCGCGTCGACCTTTCGCTCGCTGGACAGCCGACCACGTGAGAGACTTCGCCGAGGCAGCGACATAGCGAGAGCAGCCGGAATCTCCTACGTAGACCACGTCTTCCAGACGACTCGATCGCCCCAGGTAGAACCAAGACGAAAGCACGTTGCTGGACGAACGCCCGTGTGCGGCAACGAGTTACGGCGGCAGAATGTCCCGCGTTGGGCATAGAGAGACGTTCGGCCGGCGTCGGATGCCCTCGACCCATTGATCTTCCGAGATACGGCGCTGGCCGGTTCGGCTAGCGCTGTCACCAGAAAGAATGCGTTGCCAATACAATTCGACAAATCTGCAACGCGCCTGAGCGCCAGCCCGGCCTGCGACCATCAACCATTCGGAAAAGGGTGAGCAGACTAGCGGCTACCACACCCGAAACACCTTGTCCGCGTGCCGAAGGCGCGCGGACAAGGTTCGAAATCCTTTCGGTGTGTCGGGGCTCAGACTGCGGTGATGGTGTTGGTGTCCAGGGTGATCGCGCCGTTGAGCGCCAGGATATCCCCGTTGGCGGTGGTGCCGCCGGTCACCGTGACCGAGGTGAAGGCCAGGATGCTTCCGGCGAAGTTGGTGTTGGTGCCCAGTGTTGCCGAGCTACCGACCTGCCAGAACACGTTGTTTGCGGTGGCGCCGTTGATGAGGCTGACCACGCTACTGGCCCCGGTGATCAGTGTCGTCCCGGCCTGGAAGATGAACACCGCATTCGGATTGCCTTGTCCGTCCAGGGTGACGGTGCCGTTGAGACCGATCCCGGCAACCGCGTGGTACACCCCGGAGGTCAGGGTTTGTCCCCCGAGATCGGTGGTCACCGTAGCGGTGGGCGTGCGGCCCGCCGCGTCGGTGTAGGCAGTCTGTAAATCGGTGCGTGCCTGCGCGGCGACCGCATCCCCGGCATGGATCGCTCCGCCGGTCACCGTTCCCGGCGGGAATCCGGTCACCGCGGTTCCTGGGCTCACACCCAGGTTGCCGGTGATGGCCGTGGCTCCGGTGTTGGTGACCGTCGCAGCCCCCAACACCGCGAACGTAGCGGCTGTCCCCAGATTGACCGGCGCCAGACCCGAAACGTAGGTGTAGGTGACACCATTGCTGGTTCCACCGGGGGTGGTGACGGTGACCGATACCGTCCCCGCTGAGTGGGCTGGGGTCAGGACGGTGATCTGAGTGTCGGAGTTGACGGTGAACAGAGTCGCCGGTGTCCCACCGAAACTCACACCGGTAGCTCCGGTCAGACCTGTCCCGGTGAGCACAACCACTGCCCCACCACTGGGCGGACCGGAACTCGGAGTGACACCGGTGAGAGTGGGCACCACGATATAGGTGAACGCGACACCATTGCTGGTGCCGCCCGCGGTGGTGACGGTGATCGACACCGTCCCAGCCGAGTGAGCCGGGGTCAGGACGGTGATCTGGGTATCGGAGTTGACGGTGAACAGAGTCGCCGGTGTCCCACCGAAACTCACACCGGTAGCTCCGGTCAGACCTGTCCCGGTGAGCACAACCACTGCCCCACCGCTCGGCGCCCCCGAACTCGGAGAGACACCGGTGAGGGTGGGCACCGCGATGTAAGTGAACGCGACACCATTGCTGGTGCCAACCGCGGTGGTGACAGTGACCGACACCGCCCCAGCTGAATGAGCAGGCGTCACCGCCGTGATCTGTGTCGAGGAGTTGACCGTGAACGAAGTTGCCGGTGTCCCACCGAAACTCACTGCGGTGGCTCCGGTCAAGTTCGTCCCGGTGAGCACGACCGTCGCCCCACCGGCCGCGGACCCCGAAGCCGGATTGATGCTGGTCAAGGTAGGAACCGCACCACCATAGATGTACGGCAGCGGGTTGCTCGTACCGTCCAGCAGTACCTGTACGGTGACGTTCACCGTGCCGGTTCCGGGCGGGACGATGGCCGTGATCTGGGTATTGGAGTCGATGGTGAAGGTCGTTGCCGTCGTACCGAACCGGACAGTCAACGGACCGACATTGGCGAATCCGGAGCCGGTGATGACTACAGAGTTGAAACCCGCCGGAGGGCCGAAAGAGGGCGTCAGCGAGGTGATGACAGGTGACATTTTTTGCCTTCTAAAGTCAGTGATAAGTGAAAGTGGTTCTCCCACAGCAGCGCAGGCTATTTCGCCGCTTATGCCCAGTAAGCCCCCAGCAGCGGCACTGCGGCAATGCATCCCTGGTCCGTTTTCGTCCGGTTTGTTTCCGTTTCGGGTTCGGCCGGTAGCTATCGGGAAACTGGACACCCGGCGCGACCTCGCCGCCCGGCTTCGGACCGACGATCTCGACCTCGGTCGCATGCGTGAAGGGCTGGAATCGACTCAGGTGCTGAGCATCTGGAGGAACAGGCCACTCACTACCTCGCTGACTCGGAGAGATATCCTCGCCGGTACCCGGGAGTACTACTGCATCGAGCCGCAGAGCGAGGACGGAATTCTGTTGGCTCTCACTCCCGTCGGGGCGGAGTACCTGGCCGGTCGGTTGCACCTGCTGGTCGGCGAAACCCGCCGAGAACCTGCCAGGCAGCAGGATCTGATGACGATCAGTGTGCAGGAGCGCAGCGATCGCACGAAAAGAGCTGCCGCAGTGCGGCGTTGGATCTCCCATGGTAGATCCGTACTCAACTGATGTCGGCGTCTGTGGCGGTAGCGATTGCCAGGGTGAAGTCTGGCCACTGCGTCGTGCCGCAGCACAACCCCGTCACATCGTTGCTACACGTGGTGACCGTCGGCCTCCGCGGCGGTAACGAATTCCTCCTCTGCTCACGCCGTTTCGACAATACGGTGACGGGCGTTCCATCAGGACAATGCGTTCCTAGCGAGAGCAGTATCCGGGAGCTGCCATGATCGTCGTCGCCGTGATCGCCGTGATCGCCGCCGTCATCATCGGAATCACAGGAGTGGTGGCCAGTGGTTTGCCGTTCTTCTATGGAATCATCGTTGGCGTTCTCGCTGCGGGCGGGCTGAGCTTTCTGCTGACCGGTTGGTGGCGACCGGTCCGCCGAGGCGACACGACGCGATCTGATCTGGACCGTTCACATCCCGGGGAAACCGCGATCAGCCGAGACCTCAACGAACACGCCAGCGGTTCGCGGCATATCCGCACCCACCCGAGCTGGCGAGACCGGCGCGAGAATCGCGGTCGCAGATCACCCATCGCGCCGCCGCCCAGGTCCGGGGCGTGAACGGTTCACCGGCAGTAGCGGTTCGCTTACCGCCCACAACTCGTCGTCCAAGATCCAGGGTGCTGCCGCACCGAAACATCCTGCACTGCAACAGAACCCAATGCCAACTGACCGAACCCGCTAGGAGCTCTTAGCTCGACTTTTCTCGCCAATCCGACGTGCCTGGTCGTTGCCGACATGCACGGTCTCTCCGCCTTCCAGGGCGGTCTCATGCACGGTCCTGCCCGGCTGGTTGACCAACGGGCCGACCAGATCGATGTCCTGCTCTTCGAGCCTGCGGGGCCAGCGTCCTGATGTCCGCCGCGCCCTTGTTCGCGGCGGACACGAGTGTCTCCGACATCAGTCGGTCCCTTCCTGCCGGACCGTCAGGCCGGCAGGAAGGGACCGAGATCAGATCAGACGTTATAGCGGTACTTCCCGTTGAAACAACCCTTTTCGATGGTGCCGGGTAGGCGCCAGTTGATCAGCATTCGTTCATGAACCTTTCCACGACCGAACCGACGACGGCCATTGCATGCGGATGACTGAGTTCGAGGTGACGTGCGTCGACGACCGTGTTGTGAATCTCGCCTGTGACATACGGACGCCACGCCTGGGCGAGAGCATCGACATCGGTGCGGTCTTTGCCGGCGGTGAAGAAGAGCAGGTCTCCTTCGAAAACCTCAGGCCGGTATTCGCCCGCGATGTCGCTCGCGGTCTCGAAACTCTCCATCACCCGATCCGCCTGTTCGGCAGTGAACATCCCCGTCCCGACCACTTGGCTACGGATGACTGCCCATGCTTGTTCGTGGGTGTGCGCCTGCACCGTATCGCCGAGTTCGAACAGTTCCCGCCAGCCGCCGAGCAGATCTGCCATCAAGTGTGTCGGCGCGGGCTCGTCCGCAGTGCTGATCGTCGAATCCGCGGACAGATCCGGTACGGAATCCAACAGGGTCAGAGTTCCGACAAGTTCGCCATCGCGCTGGAGCTTCACCGCCATCGCGTGCGCGATTTGCCCGCCCAACGACCATCCGAGCAAGTGGTATGGACCACACGGCTGCACTCGGCGAATCTCGGCCACATACCGTTCGGCCAGTTCATCCACCGATACCGCACCCGGTTCGCCCGCGACGACGTGCGGATCCTGGAGGCCGTACACCGGTCGATCCTTGTCCAAATGCTCGACAAGGCCGCCGTAGAACCACGCCAACCCTCCAGCGGGATGTACACCGAATACCGCAGGCTTCGATCCACTCGCACGAAGCGGAAGCAGCACCTCCAGACCGGAGCCGCCTGCGGCTTCGGCAGCCCTGCGCGCCAGTGCTTTCGGCGTCGCGTCGTCGAACATCCATGGCAACGCGATCGTTACGCCACGAGCGCGCAGCTCGTTCACCACCATCGTGGCCAGCAGCGAATTGCCGCCCAGGTCGAAGAACCCATCCGAAGCCCCGACCCGCTGGATACCCAAGACCTGCGCATAAACGTCAGCGATCATTTTCTCGGAATGGGTTCGGGGTGGGACGAACTCGGTCGACGAAATGTCGAAATCGGGAACGGGCAAAGCCTTTCGATTGAGCTTGCCGTTGACCGTCAATGGCAGATCCGGCAGCACCATCACCGTCGAGGGCACCATGTAGCTGGTCAGTACCTTGGCGGCGGTCTCGCGGACCTCGCCCGGATCGATCTGCCGGCCGTCGATACCCACCACGTAGCCGATCAGCTGATCGACGCCCTGCGCATGGCGATGCACCGCCGCAGCAGCGCGTACCACATCAGGATGCCGGAGCAATGCGGACTCCACCTCACCCAGTTCGATGCGATAGCCGCGCAGCTGCACCTGCGCGTCCGCTCGACCGGCGTAGGTCAACTCGAGCCCACGCGCGGACTTGCTCCACCGGCCGAGATCGCCGGATCGGTACAACCGCGAACCATGCGGACCGAAGGGATTTGCCACGAATCGGCCCGCGGTCAAGGCCGGGGCGCGAAGGTAGCCCCGTGACAGTTGCCCGCCGGCCACATAGATCTCCCCTGCGACGCCGATCGGCACCAGCTGAAGCCGGTCGTCGAGCACATAGACCCGCATCCCCGGCAGCGGTGACCCGATCCCGGCCACGTTTGTCTCGTCGATCTCGCGGAACGTGACATGCACCGTGGTCTCGGTGATTCCGTACATATTGACCAAGCAGGGTGATCGCAGATCGTGAGCCGCAAACCAATTGGTCAACCGGGATACATCCAGCGACTCGCCGCCGAATACGACGTAACGTAGGGCGAGCCGACCAGCCATGCAACCGGATTCGCGATACTCACGCTCTGCTTCGGCGAAGCCGTAGAACGCCGACGGGGTCTGGCTCAACACCGTCACGCGTTCCCGCGCCACGAGATCGACGAATGCCCCCGGCGACCTGGATGTGTCGTAGTCGACGACGACCAACCTGCCACCGGACAGCAGGGCTCCCCACATTTCCCATACCGCGAAATCGAAGGCGTACGAATGGAACATCGTCCACGCATCGTCGGGGCCGAGGTCGAAACGTTTGGCCGTGTTGGCGAACAACGTGACTGCTTCGCGGTGACTGACCGTCACTCCCTTGGGACGGCCCGTGGACCCGGAGGTGTAGATCACGTACGCGACGTTGTCCAGCCGCAGGTTCGGCACGACCGGGACGGAGCCGCCCACGGTGTCGGCGCAATCCTCGATGTGCACCACCGGTATTGCGCACTCCGGCAAGTCCGCAGCCGTTTCGACGGATGTCAGCACCGCCACTGGACGCGCGTCGTCGAGCACGAACCGCAATCGGTCGATCGGATACGCCACGTCGAGCGGCAGATAACCGGCGCCCGCCCGAATCACCGCGAGCAGGCCCACGACCAGTTCGATCGAACGCGGCAACGCCACGGCCACCAGCGATTCGGGCTCCACTCCCTGTTCGATCAGGCGAGCCGCGACCCGGGCAGACCTCCGATCCAGTTCCGCATAGGTCAGCTGCGAGACACCGTCGGTGACTGCGACAGCATCCGGCTGGGCCAGGACTCTGGCAGCGAACAAGTGCGCGAGTGTCGCATCTGCGACCACATCGCCTTCTTCTCCTGCCGAGTCCAGCAATTCGCGCCGTTGTATCGGATCGACGATGGTGACATCGCCGACCGGCACCGCCGGATCCGCAGTGACGTACTCCAGAATCCGCACGTAAGCGTGGGCGAACCGGGTCATCGTCTCGTCCACGAAGAGATCGGTGGCGAAGGTGAATCGTCCCACCATGCCATCGGGACGGCCTCCCTGACCGAATTGCTCGACCAGCTTCACGTTCAAGTCGGCCTGGGCTTGCTCGAAACCGTTTTCCAGAGGTTCGATGCGCAGGTCCGGCAGCTCCAATGCGGCCTTGCTCAGGTTCTGGACATCGAGTGTTACCTGGTACAGCGGAAGATGGGCGGTCGACCGGGGCGGATTGAGCGCTTCCACGACTTGCTCGAAAGGCACATCCGCGTGCGCGAACGCTGCCAGATCCGTCTCACGGGTCGAGGCGAGCAATTCCGAGAACGGCTGCCGCATCGACACCTGTGACCGCAGCACAAGGGTATTGACGAACATACCGATCAGATCGTCGAGGTCACGCTCTCCACGTCCGGCTATCGGGGTGCCGATCGCGACATCGTCGACGCCGGCGAGCCTCGACAACAGTACGGCCAGTGCGGCATGCAGGACCATGAAGACTGTCGCGTTTCTCGCGCGTGCGAGGGCGATGATCCGCTCGTGGAGTTCGGCGGGAAGTTCGAACTCGACCGCGCGCCCACGCATGGATGCGACCGCTGGCCGGGGCAGGTCGGTCGGCAACTCGAGCAGTTCGGGCAGCCCGTCGAGGGTGTCCTTCCAGAATCGCAACTGTTGGGACATGACCGAGTCCGGGTCATCCGCCGAGCCGAGCATCTCGTGCTGCCACAGCGCATAGTCGGCGTACTGGACCGGAAGTACCGGCCATGTCGGCTGTGTGCCTTGCCTGCTCGCCTCGTATGCCATCGCCACGTCCCGCGCGAGCGGGATCATCGACTGGCCGTCGGCGCAAATGTGGTGCACGCAGATGACCAGAACGTGGTCCCGATCGTCGAGAGCGAACAATTCGATGCGGAACGGGGGCGCCTGTGTCACATCGAAACCGGTCGAGACTACGGTGATCGCCCCGTCCATGACCTGGTTCTGGTCGATGTGGACCGGACTCAGCGCGGGGGCGACCTCGGCGGCGGCGACGGCAACCTGGCAAGGCTGTCCGTTGACCATCGGGAACTTGGTCCGCAGCGACTCGTGCCGGTCAATGACCAGTTCACACGCGTGCCGCAGCGCATCGACGTCGAGTTCTCCGCGCAGACGGATCACCAGCGGGATGTTGTACCCGCCGCCGGCGGTGTCGAACTGGTTGAGGAACCACATCCGCTGCTGCGCGGGTGACAGCGGTACGCGCGCAGGCCGGAGTCGCGTCGTCAACGCCACCCGGGAGTTGCGGTCGGAGGTTGCCAGGCGGGCGGCGAGTTCGGCGACCACGGGCGCCTCGAACAGGTCTCGGACCCCGAGACGCACCCGCAATGCGGTGCTCAACTGCGCAGTCACTCGGGTGGCGGACAGCGAATCGCCGCCCAGGTCGAAGAAGCTGTCCGTCGCCCCGACACCGTTGATGCCCAGGACGTTCTCGAACACCGCGGCGACATGCCGTTCGGCGTCGGTGCATGGAGCGACCCGTTCTCGGCTGTCGGAGAATTCCGGGGTGGGAAGCGCCAAGCGGTCGAGTTTGCCGGTCGTGGTGAGGGGAAGTTCGGCGAGCACTGTGAACACCTCAGGCACCATGTGCGCGGGCAGTCGCAACCGCGCAGCGGCCCGGACCTCGTCCGGATTCAGCTCCTGGTCAGTGACCACATAGCCGACGAGCCGGTCGACGCCACGTTGGTCCTTCCGGCGCAGGACGACCGCTTGTTCGATCCCGGGATGCTCGGCCAGAACAGTTTCGATTTCACCGAGTTCGACGCGCTGGCCACGGATCTTGACCTGGAAATCGCGGCGGCCGAGGTATTCCAGGCTGTGCTCGGGTGTCCAGCGGACCAGGTCGCCGGTGCGGTACATGCGCGAACCCGCCGCACCGAACGGATTCGCCACGAACGCGCCCGCTGTAGCCGGTGCCCGATTCGCGTAGCCGCGCGCCAGTTGCACTCCCGCGAGGTACAACTCCCCCACCACCCCGATCGGCACCGGCCGCAACCACGCATCCAGCACGACGGCCTCGACACCACGGATCGGCCCGCCGATCGTCACCGCCTCACCCAGATGCAACGCGGCGCTGACGACGGCGAGAATCGTGGTTTCCGTCGGCCCGTACCCGTTCAGCAGGGTCCGGCCCGGTGCCCACATCTCCACCGTTTCCGGCGTCACCGCCTCGCCACCGGCCATCAGCACCCGCAGCGAATCCATACCGGCCGGCGACATCGTCGCCAGCACACTGGGGGTGACGAACGCATGCGAGACCTGCTGTGCGCGAATCAGTTCCACCAGCTCGTGACCGGCGAACACCGTGGGCGGCGGCACCACGAGCACGGCGCCGCTGGTGTGAGCCAGCAGCACCTCGAGGACCACCGCGTCGAATCCGGGTGCGGCGACCTGCAGCACTCGCGATCCCGCGTCCACGTCGAACCGGTCCCGTTGCGCGGCAGCAAAATTCGCCAACCCCTCATGGGTGACCGCGACACCCTTCGGCATTCCGGTCGAGCCCGAGGTATAGAGAACGTATGCCACATCCAGGATGTGCGGCGTACGCACCAGCTCTACGTCCGTGACCGCGGCTGTCGATCGGGCCGCGATCGAGAGCTCGGTGTCCGGATCGTCGAGGACCAGCGGGCGCACCGTGCCGGGCAGCAGGCCCCGCGCCCCCTCCACCGTTACCGCCACCTGGATCTCGGCGTCGGCCACCATGAGTGCGACGCGCTCGGCCGGATTTCGCGTATCGATGGGCACGAAAGCCGCGCCCGCTTTGGTCACCGCCCACAGGCCGGCCACGAATTCCACCGACCGCGGCATCGCCAGCGCGACCTGATCACCCGGTCCTACGCCCCACGCGATCAGCTGCCGCGCCACCTGGTTGGACCTGGCATCCAGCTCGGCGTAGGACACCGTGCGCGGACCGGAGACTACGGCCGCTGCATGGGAATTCACCATCACACCCAAGGCCAGCAACTCGGCCATGAGGCATGGCGGCACGCCGGCGCCGCCCGAGGCGGCTATGAGCGCGTGCCTCTCGTCCGTGGTCAGCAGATCGATCGCGCCGACCCTCGATTCCGGATCGCTGGTCAGGTTCCGCAGCACGGTTTCCAGACGAGCCGCGAGACCGGCCGCCATCGGCTCGTCGACGCGGGCTCGTTGGTAGCGGACTCGGATATACAACTCGTCGGTGTGGTGCGCTTGCACGGTGATCGGGTAATGCGCCGCGTCGGAGCCGTCCGCTGAGACGACACGCATACCGTCGATGTCGGCATCGCCCAGGCCACTGCTGTCGACCGGGTACGACTCGAACACGACCAGGGTGTCGAACAACTGGCTGCTGCCTGCGGCCGCCATGATCTGCGACAGTTCGAGATAGTGGTGGTCGAGCAGACGGGTGTTGTCGGCTTGCAGCAGGCGCAGCGCGTCCTCGATGGTCAGGTCCCGCCGCACGTCGACGACGACCGGAATCGTATTGATGAACAGGCCGATCATCGACTCGACCCCCGGCAGTTCGGAGGGGCGGCCGGATACCGTGCTGCCGAAGGCCACTCGTTCGACGCCGAGCAGGTTGCTCAGCACCACGGCCCAGGCGAACTGCAGGATCGTCGCCATCGTCACGCCACGTGCCCGCGCGAATGTCACCAGGTCGGCTGTAGTGGCTCGATCGACGATGATTGGCAGATCGATCGGAATGTCCGCCGTCGTCACGGTGCGCGGATCGGCGACGAGTGTGGGCTCGCTGATCTCCCGCAGCGCGTCCCGCCACACCTCGATGCTGGCGTCGCGATCGCGTCGGTCCAGCCATGCCAGGTATTGCCGATACGAGGCCGCGGGCGCAAGCAGCTCCGGCTGTGCGGCAACGGCATACAAACCGATCAGCTCACGCCACAGCAGCGGCAACGACCATCCGTCCAGCAGCAAATGGTGCGCCGTCAACACCAGCCGGAACTCGTGCGGCCCGACGGCGAGAAGCAGGAACCGCAGCAGTGGCGGGTCGGCGGGATCGAACACGACCGCCCGCTCGGCTTCGATCAGCTCATCCGCTTCCCTGGTGTCGCCGGAGAGATCGACGCTGTGCCAGTGCACGGTAGTGCCGACCGGAATGACCTGCGCGGGAACGCCATCGACCGTTCGTGTAAACGCAGCCCGCAGGTTGGGATGCCGCTCGAGCAGAGCTTGCGCGGCACGCTCGAGCCGGTTCTCGTCGACCGCGCCCGCGAGGGTGAGGACCGACTGCGCGGTGTAGACGTCGAGTTCGCCTGCTGCGAATTCGGCGTGGAACAGCAGACCCTCCTGCAGCGGCGCTAATGACCACACGTCGCTGAGTGAACCGTGCCGGTCTGCGAAGACGTCCAGATCGTGCTGCGTGAGGTCGACCAGCGGAACGTCTGCCCGGGACAATCCCCACTCGTCGTCGGCACCGGCAATGGTGGCGATCTCGGTCACGGCGTCGACCCATCCGGCGACGAGTTCGGCAACATCATCGTGTTCGAGCAATCGTGAGGCGTAGCCGATATGTGCCGACAGCTCCGGTCCGATCTCGGTGTCCACGATATTGACGTCGATCGTGATCGCCGCTGCGGCAGGCATATCCGGATCGAAGGCGGATCGCCGGTCGAATTGCTCGTCGGTCGGGACCCACGCGAGATCCGACAGCGATGTGCGGTCCACACCAGCGCGGCCGAGATTGTTGAAACTGATCTGTGGCTGGGGCGCCGCCGCGAGCCGGTCGACCGTGTCTGCGTTCAGATAGCGCAGCAAGCCGTACCCGATGCCCTTGTCGGGGATCTCGCGCAGCTGGTCCTTGACGGACTTCACTGCCGTGCGCAGGTCCGCGTCGTCGATTCCGGCCAGGTCCAGGCTGACGGGGTAGGCACTGGTGAACCAGCCCACGGTGCGTGAAACATCCGCTCCCGCAGCAATTTGCTCTTCGCGGCCGTGTCCTTCCAGGAGGACTTTCATGCCCGGGCACAGAATGCCGCGACGTCGGCGCCAACGGGTCAGGGCGACGCCCAGCCCGGCCAGCAACGCATCATCGACGCTGCCGCGCACAGCCCGCGGCACCGAGTCCAGCAACGCCGAGGTCACAACGGCCGGAATGGAGACCGTCAGGTTCCGCACCGTTGCGTGGGTGTCGACTGCGGGATCCAATTCCGCGGTCCCGAGGAGTGGATCGGCTGCGGTGCTCATCCGCTGCCACAGCTCGAGTTCGCTGCCACGCTCGGTGGCGGCGTCGGTCAATGCGTGTGCCCATCGCCGCATCGATGTGCCTTGTGCCGGCAACTCGACCGTGTGCCCCCGACCGATCTGCTGCCAAGCGGTGACAAGGTCGGGCAGCAGTATCCGCCACGACACACCATCAACGGCCAGGTGATGAATCACGATGAGGGCACGGGCATCGGCCTCGACGCCCGATTCCGGAAGCAGGCACGCGACCTGCACCATCCGGCCTTCGGCGGGGTCGAGACGACCGGATGCCTCGGTCAGGGCTGCTTCCACTACGGCGGTGAAACCGTCGCTGCCCGGCGCCTCGTGCGCTCGGAATTGCCGCACGAACACCGCGCCAATGGCATCGGCGGCGTGGGCAGGCAGCACGTCCATAGACCGGTCGCGCATTCGCGACCGCAGCATGTCGTGCTGTTCGAGCACTGCCTGCACGGTCGCGGTCACCTCGTCGACGCGCGCGTCCCGTGGCAAGCGCACCAGCATCGACTGCGCGAACCGGTCGGCTCTCCCGAGCCGCTCGACGAACCAGGACACGATCGGCGTGGAGGGGATGTCTCCCACGCCACCGCCGGGCAGCTCCGCGAGAGACACCCGCTCCGCCGCCGCAGCCACCTGCGCCAGCCCGCGCACGGTCTTGCGCTCGAAGATGTCCCGCGCCGTCACGACGACGCCTGCCGTCCTCAGCCGCGCGGCCAACTGGATCGACATGATGGAGTCACCACCGAGCGCGAAGAACGACATCGTCACGCCGACCGACGCAACGCCGAGCACGTCCGCGAAGGCGGCCGCAATGGTGCGCTCGAGGTCGGTCGCCGCAGCGGCGGCATCGTCGTCACGAGTATCGAAAACGGGTTCGGGCAGCGCTTTTCGATCCACCTTGCCCGTCGAAGCGAGCGGCATGTGGTCGAGCACGGTGATCGTCGACGGCACCATGTGGGCGGGCAGGACAGCAGCGACGTGATCGACCACGGCACGGGGTGCGATGCTCGCTGCGTGCTCCGCCACGATGTACGCGGCGAGCAAGGGTTGTCCACCAGGTCCCGAGCGGCTCACGGTGACAGCAGCAGCAACCTGCGGGTGCGTCAACAGCGCGGCGTCGATCTCGCCGAGTTCGATGCGCTGGCCACGGATCTTGACCTGGAAGTCGGTGCGGCCGATGTATTCCAGCGCACCTTGCGCGGTCCAGCGGACGATATCGCCGGTGCGATACATCCGCGACCCTCGCCCACCGTACGGGTTCGCTACGAACGCACCCGCAGTCGCAGCATGGCGGTTCAGATAGCCACGCGCCAATGCACCACCGGCAAAGTACAACTCCCCGGTCACACCGACCGGCACCGGACGCAAGCAGGCGTCGAGCACCACAGCATCGACACCACGGATCGGACCACCGATGGTTATCGCGTCGGAGGGTTGTACCGGATCGCTGATCGTGACCACGATCGTCGTCTCGGTCGGACCGTAGATGTTGTGCAATTGCCGCCCGGGCGCCCAGGAGGCGATCAGTTCTGCGGAGACCCTCTCGCCTCCGACCGCCAGCACCTGCACCGATGCGAAGTCCGCAGGCGACATCGTTGCCAGCACGCTGGGCGTCAGGAACGCATGCGTCACCTGATGAACGCGGATCAGTGCGGCAAGATCCGGGCCGCCGAAAACTTCCGGCGGCGACACGACCAAGCAACCGCCGGCCGCGCACGCCATCAATGCCTCGAGTAGCACCGCGTCGAAGGCGGGCGCCGCCACTTGCAGCACACGTGACGTGGCGTCCACGCGGTAGCGGACCCGCTGCTCGGCGGCGAAGCCGGCCAATCCCTCGTGGCTGACCACGACACCTTTCGGCGTTCCGGTCGATCCGGACGTGTAGATCACGTACGCGGCATCCCGAAGCTGAAGTGCCCGGGCGCGAGCCGCATCTGTGACGGCCCGGCTGGACTGCGCGGCGATCTCGGCGGCTGTTTCCGGTTCGTCGAGCACCACCCATCGGACATCGCCCGGAAGTGACATGCGCGCGGACCCGACCGTGATCCCTACGGTGACATCGGAATCGTTCACCATGTGCGCAATCCGCTCCGCGGGATATCGCAGATCCACCGGTACGAACGTGGCGCCGGTCTTCGCGATCGCCCACATGGCGACGTGGTAGTCGACCGAGCGTGGCACGGCCAGTGCGGTGAACGTCCCCGGTCCGACTCCTCGGGCGAGCAGGTGGGCGGCGAGCTGGTTGGACCGCTGATCGAGCTCGATGTAGGTGAGGGTCTCGATATCTCCGATCAGGGCGATCGCGGCAGGATCTGCTGCCACCGCCTCGGCCAGGAGGTCGGGCAGCAGACACGGCGACGTGGTCTCACCGCCGCGCGCTGGGAGGAACCGTTCGGATTCCGCGGCGTCGAGCAGATCGATCTCGCCCACCACGCGGCCCGGATCAGCGGTGACCGCTTCGATGACCCGAATGAACCTCCGGGCGAACGATTCCGCCGTGGATGCCGCGAAAAGGTCTGTGGCATAGATGATCTCGCCGTCGATACCGGCCAGCCATTCACCGTCGACACATTCGGTCATGAGCACGGTGAGATCGGTTTTCGCCTGCGCGATACCGGGGTCGAGCAGTTCGACATCGACACCGGGCAGCTCGAATCGCGCCGCGCGCATGTTCTGCAACCCGAATATCACCTGATACAGCGGCGTGTAGGCCGTGGATCGGGCGCGGTCGAGGACGTCGACCAGCCGTTCGTAGGGCACGTCGGCGTGGGCGAGCGCATCGACGTCGACGTCGCGTACCTCCGCCAAGAGTTCGCGGAACGACAGGTCGTCCCGAACCCGCGTGCGCAACACAACGGTATTGACGAACATGCCGACCAGATCGTCCAGCGCCTGGCTGCCTCGACCGGCAATCGGAGAGCCGATCGAGATGTCCCCGCTGTGCGCGGTGCGCGACAACAGAATCGCCAGTGCGGCATGCAGCACGACGAACACCGTGACGCCCTCACGATGTGCCAGCCGCACGACGTCGTCGTGCAGCCGCGCCGACAACGCGAAATCAACACTGCCACCGGTCATCGACATGGTGGCGGGCCGGGACCGATCCGTCGGCAGGTCGAGCATTTCCGGAGCATCACCGAGGACGTCGTTCCAGTACGCGATCTGCCTGGCGATCGGCGACGACGGATCGTCGTCCGCACCGAGCATTTCGCGATGCCACAAGGCGTAGTCGGTGTACTGGACTTCCAGCGGTTGCCATTGCGGTGCGTGGTCGTTCACACGCGCTGCGTAGGCAGTGAAGATATCGCCGGCCAGCGGCGCCATCGACGAGCCGTCGGCCGCAATGTGGTGGACCACGAGCACGATCACATGCTCCTCGGCGCCGGTGCGATACACCCGTGCCCGTACCGGCACCGATTGCGCGACATCGAACCCTGTTTCGACGGCGTGCCGGATCCGGTCGTCCAGCTCCGCCTTCTCGGCGACCGGCTCCGGGTCCAGTACCAGCTCCCCGGCCATGGCGGCCACATCCAGCACCACCTGGCACGGTCGTCCGCCGTCTACGGCGGGATACACCGTACGCAGCGGCTCGTGCCGTTCCACCACATCGAGTAATGCCGCCTGCAGCGCATCGACATTCAGCCGGCCGGTCAACCGAGCCGCGAAGCAGATGTTGTACGCCGGCGAGGCGGTATCGAACTGGTTCAGGAACCACATCCGCCGTTGCGCCGTCGCCAATGGGATCGCGGCCGGTCGCGGCCGGGCTACGAGTGGGACCACCGTGAAGCCGGTTCGCCCGCCCAGACATTCGGCCAATCCGGCGATCGTCGGTTCGTCGAAGATGTCGCGGATGCCGACTTCGACACCGAGCGCCGTGGCGGCCCGGGCCGCGATGCGGGCAGCCGAGAGCGAGTTGATCCCGATCTCGAACAGGTTCGCCGTCACGCTCACCCGCTCGCTATCGGTGATCATCTCAGCGACGATTGACGCGAGGACTGCTTCGCATTCGGTGCGGGGCGGCACGACCTCCTCGCCGTCGTCGAACACCGGCTGCGGCAAGGCGCCTCGATCGAGCTTGCCGTTCGGTGTCAGCGGCATCGCCTCGAGCACTTGAACGACGGCCGGAACCAGGTACGACGGCAGTGAACGGGTGAGCTGGGCACGAATCGCGCGCCCATCGGTCACCGTATTCGGCACCAGCGTCACGTACCCGACGATTCGTTCCGCCGTGGCGATGGCGACAGCCCGTGCGACGTCCGGGAGGGCGGACAGCGCCGCTTCGATGTCACCCGGCTCAACGCGCTGGCCGCGGACCTTCACCTGGAAATCACTGCGGCCCACGTATTCCAGCTCGCCGGCTTTCGTCCACCGCCCGAGGTCACCGGTGCGATACATTCGCTCACCCGGCGCACCGAACGGATCCGCGATGAAGGCACCGCAGGTGAGGTCGGCGCGGGCGTGATAACCGCGCGCCACCTGGACACCCGAGACATAGAGGTCACCGACGACACCGACGGGCACCGGGCGCAGCCGTGAATCCAGCACGTAGACCTGCATGCCGGCCACCGGCGTACCGATCGCGACCGTCGAAAGGGTCGCCGCACCCGGCAGGCAGCGTGCAGCCGTGACGACTTCGGCCTCGGCCGGGCCGTACCAGTTCGCCACCTCGGCATGCGGGAACACGCGCGCCGAGCCGTCGACGGTACGCTGCGCCAGCGCCTCACCGGCGACGAATACCCGCCGGATCGACGGCAGCTGCGTAGTGGTGGTCTCGAGAAGAACATCGAGCATCGACGGTACGAAATGCACGGTACTGACCTGATGATTCGCGATGACGCCAGCGATATACGCTGGGTCGCGATGCCCGTCGGGTTCGGCGACCACGATCTGCGCCCCGACCTGCAACGGCCAGAACAACTCCCATACCGCAATATCGAAGGTGATCGGGGTCTTGTACAAGACGGTATCGGACGCGTCGTGCGGCCACTGCCGCTGTGCCCATGCCAATTGGCTCACCGTCGCGGCATGGGTCAAGGCGACGCCCTTCGGGACTCCGGTGGAGCCGGAGGTGAACAGGACGTAGGCCGCATTGTCCGGTCGCAGCGGCGCACGTCGCTCCGCATCCGTAATCGGAGTACCGGGAAGATCGGCCACGTTGGCTCGATCGATGCGTGCGGTCTCGAATCCGCCCGGAAGTGCGTCGCCGTCCCCGGATGTGGTGAGCACCAGCAGCGGCTGCGCCGCGTCCAGCACACCAGCGATCCGTGCGCTCGGATGATCCGGATCGATCGGCAAGAACGCGGCGCCCGACTTGATCACCGCGTACAGCGTCACGATGAGTTCGACCGATCGCCGGATGGCCACCGCAACAACGGTTTCCGGGCCTGCGCCACGGGCGATGAGCCATCGGGCCAGACGGTTGACGTGGGTGTCGAAATCCCGGTAGCTCATCACGGTGACGTCAGGAAGGCAGATCGCTCGTGCATCCGGGGTGCGGGCGACCTGTTCGTCGAAGGCGTCGACGAGCGTTCGGCCGACCGCGGCGGGACCGGCGGTGTCGTTCCAGCGCTCGAGCACCAGGTACCGCTCCGCGGCATCCAGCAGCTCGATGCCGCCGACAGCCGTATCGGCATCGGTCGCGGCGGCGTCGAGCACCCGCACGAACTGTTCGGCGAAACGCCGTACGGAGTCCTCGTCGAACAGGTCGGTGGCATACGTGAGGCGCAGCGTCATGCCGGTCGGTTCGTTGTGGGTGCCGTGCCCCTCCGTCATCATCAGCAGCAGGTCGTAGATCGCGGCACTGTCGCCGGGATCCACGTTCTCGACCGAGAGACCCGGAAGTTCGACCCGGGCCTGCGCCATGTTCTGATAGGCGAGCATGACCTGGAACAACGGCGTGTAAGCCGTCGACCGGGCAGGATTCAGTGCCTCCACCAGCTGCTCGAACGGGACCGCGGCATGGTCGAAAGCCTCTATAGCCGCGCGTCGTACCTGGTTGAGCAGGCTCGAAAACGATTGGTTGACCTCGACCTTGCTGCGCATCACCAAGGTGTTGACGAACATCCCGACGAGGTTGTCGAGCGATCGGTGGCCGCGGCCGGCATGAGGCACGCCGATGACGATGTCGTCGCTGCCCGAAAGCCTCGACAGCAACACCGCCAGCGCGGTGTGCACGACCATGAACGTCGTCGCGCCGGCGCGCCGCGCCAGCGCCTCCAGCCGGCCCTGCAGCTCACTCGGGATCACGGCGTAGACAACCGCGCCACGTTGCGTCTGCACCAGCGGCCGCGGCCGGTCGGTCGGCACTTCGATCACGTCGGGGACGCCCGCGAGTTGCGTTCGCCAGTAACCGATATCGCGGGCCACGTAGGAGTCCGGGTCGTCCGCCGAGCCGAGCACTTCACGCTGCCACAGAGCGTAATCAGCGAACTGTACGGCCAGCGGCGCCCAGTCCGGCGCGTCGCCACTCGACCGCGCACGATAAGCCGTGACGATGTCGGCGGCCAGCGGCGCAACCGAGAAACCGTCGCAACTGATGTGGTGGACGGCCAACGCGGCCACCCATGACCGGTCGGACAACTGATACAACGCAAAGCGCAGCGGCACACCCTTCGACACGTCGAATCCGGCGCCGAAAAACTCGGACGATCGGGCCGACAGCTCGCGCTCACCGACCGGTTGCGGTGTGAGGTCCCAGGTCCCGACGACGTCGACTGCATCGAGTACGGCCTGTGAGGCCATGCCGTCAACGGCCGGATACACGGTGCGCAGGCTCTCATGCCGCTCGACGACATCACCGACGGCCGCTGCGAGCGCATCGATGTCGAGGACGCCGTCCAGCCTCATCGCCAGCGGCACAACGTATCCGGGCAAATCCGGGTCGAACTGGTTGAGGAACCACATCCGTGCCTGTGCCAGCGACAGCGGAAGGCGATCCGGGCGCGGCTTCCGAGTCGGCGCGGGCAGGTTCGGTATCGCACGCAGCTGCGCGATGCGTTCGGCGAGCTCGGCTACGGTGGGTGCTTCGAAGATCACGTGCACCGGTACATCCACGCCGCCGATATCGCCGATCCGGCTCAGCGCGCGTGTCGCGACCAGCGAATTTCCGCCCAGTTCGAAGAAGTTGTCATCCGCGCCGACCTCCGGAAGATCGAGCAGGTCACCGAAGATTCCGGCCACCGCCTGCTCGATGAGGCTCTGCGGCGCGCGGTATTCGGATTCCCGGCTTGGGTCCGGCACCGGCAAGGCGCGGTAGTCGACCTTGCCGTTGGCCGTGAGCGGAATCTCGGCGATCCGCATCACCGACGAGGGCACCATATACGCCGGCAGCCGTTCCAACAGGAACTTCCGGACCTGCTTGACATCCAACACCTCTGCGGCCACCGCGTAGGCGATCAAGCATTGCTCGCCGCGGTCGGCGCGCACCTGCACGACGGCTGCGGTCACCTGCTCGTGCGCGACCAACGCGGCTTCGACGTCACCGAGTTCGATCCGCAGACCGCGGACCTTCACCTGGGTGTCGGCACGGCCGACATAGCACAGGCTGCCCACCGAGTCCCAGCGAACCAGGTCGCCCGTGCGGTACAGCCGAGAACCGCCGCCACCATCGAAGGGATCGGCGACGAATGTCGCTGCCGTCAGACCGGGACGTTCGTGATAACCGCGAGCCAGCTGGACGCCACCCAGATACAGCTCTCCGGTCACCCCGACGGGAACCGAGTGTAGCCGCGAGTCCAGAACTCGCACAACGATATTCGCTTCGGGGATGCCGATGGGCACTGCGACGGCGTCGAGCGTGTCGATGCGGTGAGCGGTGACGCTGACCGCGGCCTCCGTCGGTCCGTACAGGTTGTCGATGCGCGCGGCGCTGAGTTCCCGGAAGCGGCGGACGGTGTCGGCCGGCAGTGCCTCGCCGATGCACAGCACCCGCCGCAGGTCGGGGAATTCGTGCGCGCCGGCGACATCGAGAAATGCCGACAGCAATGACGGCACGAAATCCACGGTGGTAATGCGATGTTCGACCATCAGCCTGGCCACGGCACCCGGGTCGCTGTGTGCGTCGGGACCCGCGACAACCAACGCCGCGCCGCAGGTCAATGAGGAAAACAGCTCCCAGACAGACAGATCGAAGGTGACCGGCGTCCGCAGCAGCATGACGTCGTCGCCGCCGAGCCGGTAGTGATCCCGCAGCCACCACAGTTGATTCACCACCGCGGCATGCGGTACCGCCACGCCCTTCGGCACGCCCGTGGAGCCGGAGGTGTAGATGACGTACGCCAGATCATCCGGGCGCAAGGCCCGGGTCCGATCGACGTCTGTCACCATCGATGTATCGGCGTGCTCGGTGCCGAGTTGCTCGAACGCCCACACCGGTACGTCATCGGGCAAATTCGCCTCGTCGGACTGCCGGGTGATCACGGCACTCGGCCTCGCGTCGGTGACCACCGCACGCACCCGATCGACCGGATGATCTGGATCCAGAGGCAGATAGGCGGCGCCTGCCGCGTGGATTGCGTACAGCGTGGTCAGCAGATCAACGCCGCGACGCATTGAGACGGCAACGACGGTTCCCGGGCCGACCCCGCGTTCGATCAGCACCCGGGCCAGCGAATTCACCCGCGCCGCGAATTCTTGATAACTGAGCCGGCCACCACCTTCGGCATCGACAACCGCGGTGCTGTTCGGGTTCGCTGCTGCCTGCGCGGCGAACAGGGACGCGATCGTCGCGAACGGAACACGCGTCGACTCCCCGTTCGACCGCGCCGCCAGCTCGCGCGCCTCATCGGCGGTCAGCAGGTCGATATCACCGATGAGGCGGGTGGGATCGGCCACGATCGCCTGCAACAGCAACAGGTAGCGGTCGATCATCGAGGTGATCGTCGCTTCGTCGAAAAGATCTGTCGCGTAACCGAATTCGACCGCCATGTCGCCGGGTTCGCCGTCCGGCCCCAGCGTGTCGACGAGGTTCAGATGCAGGTCGTACTTGGCCACGCTCGGATCAGCCATTCGGGCCGAAACCGTCAGGCCCTCGAACTCCACAGTCGGGATCTCGATGTTCTGGAACGAGAATCCGACCTGCGTCAACGGCGCATGTGCCGTTGAGCGAGGCGGATTCAGCACCTCGACGAGCCGTTCGAATGGGATGTCGGCGTTCTCGAATGCGGCCAGATCGTTGGCCCGCACTCGATCGAGTATCTGCAGGAAGGACACCGCAGGCTCGACGCGTGTCCGCAATACCAGCGTATTGACGAACATTCCGATCAGACCATCCAGTCCGGGCTCGCCACGGCCGGCGATCGGTGTACCGACCGCGATGTCGCCGCTTCCCGAAAGCCGCGCCAGCAACGCCGCGTAAGCCGCGTGCATCACCATGAAGACCGTCGCATCGTGGCGGCGGGCCACCGCGATCGCCTCACGGTAGAGGCCTGCGGGCACCGTCGCCGACACCGTCGCACCTCGGAAGGACTGTTTGGCCGGCCGTGCATGATCGGTCGGCAGGTCGAGCACCTCGGGCAAGTCGGCGAGAGCCGAGCGCCAATACTCGATCTGGGCGGCGGTCAGACTGTGCGGATCGTTCTCGGTACCGAGCAATTTCCGTTGCCACAGCGCGTAATCCGCGTACTGCACCGGCAACGCAGACCACTGCGGTGCCTGTTGCCCGACGCGGGCTTTGTACGCGGTCGTCAAGTCTGCGGCCAGCGGTGCGAGCGACGACCCATCGAAGCTGATGTGATGGGCGACCAGAACCAGGGTGTAGTCGTCGGGTGCGCTGCGCAGCAGAGTGATCCGTAACGGAACCTCGGATGTGACATCGAAGCCGGCGGCCACCTCCGCGGCGATGTGCGCCTCGATGTCGTTTTCCGCGACCGGCACCAGCACCGAGGCGGGCTGTGCCGTCTCCACCGGCACGATCACCTGGTGCGGTCCGCCATCGCTGTCCGGATAGACGGTTCGCAGCGTTTCGTGCCGCTCGATCACATCGGCGATCGCCGCGTGCATCGCGGCCACGTCGAGGTTGCCCGACATGTGGACGACCATCGGAATGTTGTATATCGGCGACGTGGTGTCGAATTGGTTCAGGAACCACATGCGTGTCTGCGCGGGCGACAACGGGATCCGGTCCGGCCGCTTTTGCGGGCCCAGTGGCTCCCGTCCGTCCACGTCGCTGGTCCGAATACTCTCCGCCAGCGCGGCGACGGTCGGTGCTTCGAAGAGCGTGCGCAATGAAACATCGACGCCGAATGCGGCGCTCAGTTGCGCTGCTGCCCTAGTGGCTGACAGCGAGTTGCCGCCCAAGTCGAAGAAGCTGTCGAGGACGCCGACACGCTCGATCCCCAGCACGCCAGCACACACGTCAGCGACCATCTGCTCGGCCGCGTCGCGCGGTGCGACGTATTCGGTCCCGGTGGCGGCAAAAACCGGTTCGGGCAATGCCCTACGGTCGATCTTGCCCACTGACGACAGCGGCAGCGTATCGAGCACCATCACCGTGTCCGGAACCATGTGGGACGGCAGGCGCTGCGCGGCGTAGTCCAGCAAATCCGCGGTATCGACGGTGCCGTCGGTCGGCACGACGTAGGCCACCAGCCTCGACACGCCGGCGGTCGAGGCGCCCACCGTCACCACTACCGACACGGCCGGGTGCGCCGCGAGGACGGCCTCGATTTCACCAAGTTCGATGCGCTGCCCCCGAATCTTGACCTGGAAGTCGGCGCGACCGAGATATTCGAGCGTTTCCTCGGATGTCCACCGCACCAGGTCACCAGTGCGGTACATGCGGGTCCCCGGGGGACCGTACGGATCGGCCACGAAGGTGGTGGCTGTCGCACCCGGCCGGTTGAGGTATCCGCGGGCCAGCTGCACTCCGGAGACATACAGCTGTCCAGCTACCCCGACAGGCACCGGCTGCAGGCCCGCATCCAGTACCACAGCCTCGACACCACGAATCGGGCCACCGATGGTGACGCGGTCCTCGGCACACAGCGGGTCGCTGATCGCGACCATGATCGTGGTCTCGGTGGGCCCGTAACCATTGAACAGCTGTCGGCCCGGTGCCCACACCGCGACCGCTTCCGCCGGCACCGCCTCCCCACCGGCCACCAGCACCCGCAGCGAATCCAGACCGGTCGGCGACATCGTCGCAAGTACGCTCGGCGTCACGAAGGCATGCGACACCCGCTGCGTTTCAATCAATTCCGCCAACTCACGACCCGCGAACACATCCGGAGGCGACACCACCAACGCCGCGCCGTTCGCATGAGCCATCAGCAACTCCAGCACCACCGCGTCGAAACCCGGTGCCGCCAACTGCAACACCCGCGAGGAACTGTCGACCCGATAACGGTCCCGCTGCTCGGCAGCGAAATTCGCCAACCCCTCATGCGTGACCTCGACACCCTTCGGCGTCCCCGTCGACCCCGAGGTGTACAGCACGTACGCCGTGTCAGAGATACGGCAGGAACGCACCCGGTCCGCATCCGTCACCGCGGCCGAGGACTGAGCTGCGATGTGGACCGTTGCGGGCGGAGCATCGATCACCAACCGCCGGACCGAGTCAGGAAGCAGATCCTGCAACGCCTCGACGGTGATCCCCACCCGCACGTCGGCATCGGCCACCATGAGGGCGACCCGCTCGGCCGGATTGCGCGGATCCACCGGCACGAATGCCGCGCCCGCCTTTGTCACCGCCCACATCCCGACCACGAACTCCACCGACCGCGCCATCGCCAACGCGACTCGATCGCCCGGGCCCACTCCCCACGCGATCAATTGCCGCGCAAGACGATTCGACCAAGCATCCAACTCCCCGTATGACACCGTGTGCTCACCGGCAACCACCGCCACCGCATCGGGATCCGCGACCGACAACAATTCCGCCAATACCCGTGGCGCCTCGGCATGGCCCCCCGACGCAGGCACCAATCCTGCCCGCTCGACCCCCGACAGCACGTTCAGCCTGCCGACCCGCAGGTGCGGATTCGCCACGACTGCATCGAGGATCCGATTCAGGCGCCCGGTCAACTCTTCGACCGTCTCCCGATCGAACAGTTCGGTGGCGTAATTGATCCGCAGGGCGACATCGCCTCCCGTGGAAGCATTTTCGGCGACGGTGACGATGAGGTCCACCTTCGCCGGTTGCGGCCCCGGATCCAGGATCTCGACCGTGAGTTCGGGCAGCTCCAGACTTGGGCGGTCCATGTTCTCGAAGGCGAGGTACACCTGGCACAGCGGTGCGTACGCGGCCGACCGCTTGGGATCTACTTCATCGACAACCCGTTCGTATGGAAGGTCGCTGTTGGCAAAGGCATCGACATCGATGTCCTTGACCCGGGCCAGAAACGCCATGAAAGATTCATCGGAACGCACCTCGGTGCGCAGCGGCACCGTATTGACGAACATGCCGATGAGAGGCTCGAGCGCACGCTCGCCTCGGCCCGCAACCGGCGTCCCGACGGTGATATCCCCCGAGCCCGACAGCCGGGCCAGCAGAACCGCCAGCGCAGCATGGACGACCATGAAGGTAGTGACGCCGGCCGTGCGGGCCAAGCGCTCGATCGCAGCAAACGTTTCGGCTGGGATCGCGCTGTCGGTGATATCGCCGCGCATGGATCGGCGAGCAGGACGCGGATGGTCCGTAGGCAACTCCAGCACCGGCGGCATCCCCGCCAATTGTGTTACCCAGTAGCGCAGCTGACGTGCCGCCAGTGACTCGGGATCGTTATCGTCACCGAGCACGCTGCGGTGCCAGCTGCTGTAATCGGCGTATTGCAAGGTCAGGGGCTGCCAATCCGGGATCTTCCCCTGCGACCGGGCTTCGTAGGCGGCCACGACATCGGCCGCGAGCGGCGGAAGAGACGAACCGTCACAGCAAATATGGTGCAGGACCATTACCAGGACGTGCGTACGCCGGTCCGTGGACGCGAGCAGGGCGACCCGGATCGGTGGACTTGTACGCACGTCGAAGCCGGTCGACGTCAGCTCACTGATCCGATGCGTGATATCGGCAAGGCCGATCGTCTCCGATGTCAGATCGAGACCGGCAACAACGTGCTCGGCAGCCAGGACAACCTGCGTTCCTTCCCCTTTCACGTCGGGATAGACGGTCCGCAGGGACTCGTGCCGATCGATCACATCCATCAGCCCCGCGCGCAGCGCAGTGACATCGAATCTGCCGGTCAGCTGTACCACCAGCGGAATGTTGTACGCCGTGGAGGCTGGGTCGATCTGATTGATCAGCCACATCCTGTTCTGCGCCGGCGACAACGGAATTGGCTCGACGCGCGGCTGCGCACGCAGCACGGGCCGGCCGGGGCGGTACTCGGCGTCGATGTGTGCGGCGAGTTCGGCGACAGTCGGCTTGCTGAACAGATCGCGGACCGACACCTCGGATCGGGTCGCCTCCGCGATCCGTGCGGCGACGTTGGTCGCGGTAAGCGAATTGCCACCCAGTTCGAAGAAGCTGTCCAGCACCCCGATTCGCTTGAGATCCAGCACCTCGGCGAAGATGTCCGCGATCATCTCCTCGACAGCCGAACTCGGCGCCACATAGGCTGCGGCAGAAGCGAAAACCGGCTCCGGCAGCGCCCTGAGGTCCACCTTGCCGTTAACCGTCAGTGGCAGCTCCGGCAACACCACGACGGCGGCCGGCACCATGTACTCCGGCAGTAATGTCGCGACATGCGCGCACAAGCTGTCGGCCGCACAGGCTTCCTCACCTGCGGGCACCACATAAGCGACGAGCCTGGCCGCCTCCGTGCCCGGGAGATGCACGGTGACAACTGCCGTTGCAACCGCGCTATGGGTCAACAATACATTGCGAATTTCGTCCAATTCTATGCGGAACCCACGCAGCTGCACCTGCTGATCGGCACGGCCGCGGTATTCCAGCTCACCCTTGTGATTCCATCGTGCGACATCGCCGCTGCGATAGAGCCGCTCGCCAGGCCGGCCGAACGGGTTGGCAACAAAACGAGCAGCGGTCAGCGACGGGCGGTCGAGATAACCGCGGGCGAGTTGGGTTCCGGCAACGTAGATCTGGCCCCAGGCACCCAACGGCGCCGGCCTCAGTCGTTCATCGAGAACATATGTGCGCAGACCCGGCAGCGCCGGACCGATCGTGCTCGGCGCGCCCGGCGTCGCGATGCTCCGTGTCAGGCCGAGATAGGTTACGAACACCGTGGTTTCGGTAATGCCGTAACTGTTCGCCAGCACAGGGAGCTTCGGGTTGTGCTCATACCAGTTCGCCAGCCCGGCCGGGTCGAGTCGTTCGCCGGAGAGGATGACCAGTCGCAGAGAGAGCTCACCTTCAGGCCTACCGGCATCTTCGTACCGCTGGCGCGCCGCACCGAACTGTTGGAACGCGGACGGTGTCTGGTTGAAGACGGTCACCTTCTCGCGTGCCGCCAAGCGCACGACATCGTCTGGTGAGCGGGTGGTGAGGCTGTCCACGACAACCACGCGGCCACCACTGACCAACGCGCCGAAGATCTCCCACACCGAGTAGTCGAACGCGAACGAATGGAACAATGTCCACACGTCTTCGGGCCGCACGCCGATCTCGGCGCACGCGTTCACCAGGTACGTCGCCACAGCGCGATGGGCAATGGCCACGCCCTTGGGTCGGCCCGTCGACCCCGACGTATAGATGACGTAGGCGAGGTCGTCGAGGCACAGTGGGCGGATCCGGTCAGCGTCGGTGATCGGCGCCGCAACCTCATCCCCGACAATGTCGTCGAACAGCACTACGCGACCTGGGTCGCCCGGCACGTGCTCGCGCACAACACGAGTCGTCACAACGGCGATCGGATTGGAGTCGTTCAGCACGTACTCCAGCCGATCGGCCGGATGCGCTGTATCCAACGGCAAGTACCCCGCGCCTGTCTTCAGCACGGCCAGTGTGACGATGATGAGATCGGCATCGCGTGGCATCGCGATCGCCACCAGCGAATCCGGGCCCGCCCCGAGTGCGATCAGGGTGCGGGCGAATCGATTGGAACGCTCGTCCAGCTCCCGATAGGTGAGGGTGGTCTCACCCGATGTGACGGCGATCGCCGACGGCGTCGAAACGGCCTGCCGCGTCAGCAAATCCACGAGCGTAGCCGTATTCGTTGCGCCGTCGCGGCCGGCCAGCTCCCCGACGATCCGCGCCTCTTCAGCGGGGTCTACGAGCGGAATAGCGCTCAGAGCTGTCTCGATGGGCGCGTCCATGACGCGTTCCAAAAAGGTTATGAACCGGCGGGCATGTGCGTCGAGTTCATCCTGGCTGTAGAGATTCGCGTTGCCGTGCAGTTCGATCAACAGCGGCGCGTCGGCCCCGGAACGGTACAGATTCAGCTGCAGATCGTCCAACGCACCCGAGGTCAGCGCGCGGTAGCGGCCAACAGCAGACCCGAGGCGAATTTCGGAGTCGAAGAAGAGGATGTTGACAATCGGACCGAACGAGTTCGCAGACGCATCCAAGGCACTCGAATCGCGGCGCAGGTCCTCGAACCTGTAGAGCTGGTGCCGCATCGCGGAGACGAGTTCGGACACCGACGCACGGACCAGTTGCTCCACGGTGGTCGTCGCATCCACCGTGAACCGGATCGGCACCATGTTCGCCAACATCGCGGCGGCATTGCGCAAGCGCTTCGTCACCCGCCCGCTCACTGGCATCGATAACACCACATCGTTGCCATCGGTCATCCGCGCGAGGAACGCGGCGAAGGCTGCCACGACTACCTGCGCAGGCGATGCCTGCAGGTCGCCGGAGAAACGGTCGAGCATGTCGGACAACTGCGACCGAAGCTCCAGGCCTGAAACACGATCGACCTTGCTCCGCCGTGCGGTGCGACCGGACAGACTCGTCGGTGTCGGCAGGTCGGCAACCTTGCCGAGCCAGTACGCCTTGTCCTTCTCGAACCGAGAACCCGCGCGATACGCGTGCTCCGCTTCGATGATGTCTCGCAGCCCGACCGCATCCAAAGGCGTGGGCGGCCTGCCCTCGAGCAATGCGTTGTAGTGCTCGGCGATCCGGGTCAAGACGTTGAATGCGCCGTATCCATCGACGATGAGATGGTGGGCACGCCCATACCACAGATACCGATCCTCGTCGATTCGGATCAACCGTGTCGCGGCGAGCCGGTCGAGGCTCAAATCGGCAGCTTTTGTGTTGTAATCGCGCCGCATCCATTCCATTGCCGCCGCGAACGGATCGATCTCCCCGCTGACGTCCAGCACGGACTCGTTATAGATGATGCTGCGGTCGACGAATTGATATGGAACGCCGTCAGACTCGACTACCCGAACGATGAGAGATTCGGTTTCGAGGCAGGCGTCGTTCACCGCCTTGTTGAATGCATCGACGTCGATCGGCCCCTCGATCTCGACGTAGTGCGCGATGTTCATCGCCTGCCCGCCTTGCAGGTTGTCCGCAAGCCACATGCCGTACTGCGCCCTCGACAGCGGAATCAGGTCCGACCGGCAGTCGATAGGTTCGGCTGACTTCAATTTCATCTAAACCCCTCACTCAGACTCGGAGACAACAGAACACAGCGGAGCAACCCCCGCTAGACCAGAAATTATCTGTATACGCGTTTCGCCTATGTCGAATCAGCACCCATTACCCGCGCCGGGACATGCCGATCGGAAACATATGACTCGCCTGTCGGAAATCAAGAATCCGACTCGGATGCCACGTTGTAGTGCCATGTATTTCGAAATTTGAAAGATCGGATATTTTGAACATCTGACGCAGCAATTCGCGCTCGCTTACAAACAGCTATCTCACGGCACGCACCGGACAGGTAGGCACCACAGCCCCTCGGCCCACCCGGCATACAGCGTTTCGGCCCACGAAAACGCGATGCTGCAATGCGTTCACTCACCACGAAATATCAGTAGCAATCAGGCACACGAAATGTGTTGCCGTTCAGGGAGATTCGTCAGCGCGATGTCCAACATCAGGTGGCGGCGAGCCTAACATGGCAAGATCCAGATCGGGAAATAGACGCATGGCTCTGCGGCCTGAAGCCGACAACTCGGGCGCCTTTCCCGCGACGGCCGGCACACCTAAGGCTCGCCATGCGGGGATGCCCCTCCGATCGTCCACGCATGGTGCCGAAGCGGACGGTGGAATGCGGTTGCTGCGCCACGGCAGGCACCGTCTTGACAACAGATCCTGCCTGCCGGACTCACGCATCCACGTTCCTTCTCATGCCGATTGCAGCAGAACTCGCATTCCACGCAGAACGCCGTACTCACCGACCGCTCCATACAGACTGCAACCACTTCCGATTCCGGTGAACACACGGAGAAGAAGAACACACTCACCCTGCGCATGTCCAATTCCATCCGGAGTGCAATAGCGAGAAACCTCGAAACAGGGCGAAATAGTCCGACTTGTAACGAATTTCCTCCGGGCACTTGTCGGCGTGTCTCACACGATCGCCCCATTCGGCGTTACCGAGATACATTGCGCCTACTAAAATTGCACAAGGAGTGCAATGCGGGCGGCTGGTCCTGGGTCTCGACCGCGGCCATCCACCGTTCGAGATCGCGACCGCGCCGCTGGCCCATGATGTCGGCGAAAACGCGGACGTGCCCGGCCAGGTCTGCCAGTTCCGGACTGACTACCAGGATCGCCTGGAGGTCGCTCGGTGTCCGGCAGCGAAGGTGCCGGGGTTGGTCGTGATCCAGCTGACGACTTTGTGGACGGTCGGTGGTTTGGGCGGCGCAACCGGGACGTGCGTGAGGGGCGCGGAAGGACTGGTGAGGTCGCGTATTCAACCGTCGCCAGTTGCGGAACCCCCGGTCACCAGCACGACCAGTAACAAGCCCAGAGTGTCCATGCGGCGCTGTCGGCGTCCGATCAGCACGAACCACAGACCGCCGACGGCGAACAGGGCCAGGGGAACCAGCTGGGTCAGTGTGTACTGCAGACGTTGGCCGTCGAAGCCGGTCGGCAGGAGTCGTCGGGGTGGCCTTCGGTGCCGAACCAGCCCAGTCCGGCTCCGGGCCACAGCAGCCCTCGAGTCGAAATACTGATTGATAAATCAGCAATATCCTTGTCAACCCGCTGGCAAGTATGCTCCACTTTATCTCAACTGACTGACTAATCAGCTAGATTTAGTCGAGGTGGCTTCGAGCATTCCCGTCGATGAGCGTCTGCAGGTATTCCGTGATCCCCGGTCGGTGGCGGTAGTCGGCCAGCCGGAAGTCACCGCCGCTGGCGCGCCGCGCCGGGCCGAGTATTCGGCTAGTCGATGGTGAGCGGCGCAACGCGGCAGGGCCGGGTTGTGCCGGTGTCATCGCAACCTCTCGGGAACGACGCGCCGGGTGTGGCGGATTTGCTGGCGCCGGAGAAGTTGCTGGCCGCGATCGTCGGTCACCTCGACCACGACTCGCCGTTGGTCAGCGGGGCGCGGGAGCTCGGTGATCTGCATGCCGCACTGCTGCCGGGCTACCTGGACGCACCGCGACGCTCAACCGATCTCGATGAGGTCACCGTGCGCCGGCAGATCGCGGGAGTCGTCGAGCTGATCAATTCGTGGGCGGTGTTTCATTTGCCGCGCCCGACCGGTGCGCGCAAGCACACCCATTCTCTCGGGGAAGTGATCAGCCACGTCGCGAAGACCTTCGCCGAAGTCTGGTGGACCGTTCGGCGTGCCGATGATGAGCAGTTGCGCCACGAAGCGTGGTTCTATCTCGGCCAAGTCCGCGAAGGCTACGCCGATCTTCTGGCTGATATTCGCGCCTGCCGCGTGGAGTTGCCGCTGGGAATCGGCCTCGCGCCATAACCATCAGGACAGCAGCGACACTGCCGGCATGTCCCGAGCCTGACCCGCAGAAAGTTCGCCGTCGACCGCAATAGGTTCGCCTCGGCGACCGCCCCGCTCTGGCGTCGTGTCTGTCACCTCGGTGCGCAACGCTGCGGCAACCGGGTGCAGAAAGTAGCCCAGCGGTTCATCCTCGAGGCCTAGCATGTTAACTATGACAACGCCTTCTTCGGACGAGGTGTTCGAATCCGCCTATCGCGGCGAGGCCGTCGAGCTCGGGCTGGGTAACCGGCCGCCGTGGAGTATCGGTGAACCGCAGCCCGAGATCGCCGTGCTCATCGAAGCGGGCGCGTTCCATGGCGACATCCTCGACGCAGGCTGCGGTGAGGCTGCGCTGTCGTTCTACCTCGCCGAACGGGGCTTCACGACCGTTGGCCTGGACCAATCGCCGACCGCGATCAAGCTCGCTCGCGACGAGGTCGCCAAGCGCGGCCTGACCAACGCCAGCTTCGAGGTCGCCGATATCACCGCGTTCACCGGCTACGACGGCCGTTTCGGCACCATCGTCGACAGCACCCTGTTCCACTCGATGCCGGTGGAACTGCGTCAGGGCTACCAGGAGTCGATCGTGCGCGCCGCGGCACCCGGCGCGTCCTACTTCGTGCTGGTGTTCGACAGGACCACCGTGCCCCTGGGCCCGATCAACCCCGTCACTGCCGAAGAGTTGCGCAACGTGGTGGGCAAGTACTGGGCAATCGACGAGATCCGGCCGGCCCGCATCCACGCCAACATCCCCGAGAATTTCGCGGGCTTCCAGGACTTCGCCGGCACCGATATTCGGGACGAGAGCAACGGCCGCAAGTCGGTACCGGCCTGGCTGCTGTCAGCGCACTTGGCCTGAAGCTCGATCTTGCGCTAATTGCCGCGTACTCGGGGTTCCGGACTGGCAGAGGCGCGTATTCAACTGTCGACTTATCTATACGCAGCGGTTCGTGATCAGGGTTAGCTACCCGTAACGTCCCGCAGGAGACTGGGCGGGGTGACTCGTCAACTGTCTGTCGCCGGTCTGGCTGACTTGCTCGCGATATGTCCGCCGCCTGGTCTCCGTTCACGGTCTGACTCGACAGAGGTATGACGACAACACGCTGCGATTAGTTCTGGAAGTCGACCTGTCGGCCGTGGATACCCCACCCGACGAGGCGAGGAACCGCACCTGATGATGCTGATCGGCGTCGATCCGCACAAGTCCACCCACACCGCCACAGCCTTGGATCCAGCGACGAATTCCGATCGGGGATCGATCCGCATCGACGCCAGCCATGTCGGCTACCGCAAGCTGCTGGACTGGGCACGCCAATGGCCCGAACACACCTGGGCCGTGGAAAACGCAGAAGGCCTCGGTCACCACTTGGCGCAATGGCTGGTCTCCGCCGGAGAGACCGTAGTGGACGTAGCGCCTGCCGCGACGGCGCGGGTGCGGCAACTGTCTCGTGGTGGCCGACGTAAGAACGACCGCATCGATGCCGCGGCGGCGGCCAGCGTCGCGGCGATGCAGGGCGACGCGCGGCCTGTCCACCCAGAAACGCACGCCGATTCCCTCGCTCTGCTAGACGAGCGGCGGAAGACCCTGTCCGAAAGCAGGACTCGATCAGTCAACCAATTGCACGCGCTGCTGCGCGAGCTGCTTCCCGGCGGGGTGCCCACGGACCTGACCGCCACCAAGGCCTCAGCCGTTCTTCGCGGTCTGCGAGCGGTCAGCGGTACCGACCGAGTCCGGAAGTCGTTGGCCAAGGACTTGATTGCCAATGTCAAACGGTATGACCTGCAACTGGCCGAGAATGCTGCCGCAATGAGCGATCTGCTCGATGAACACGGCACCACACTGCGCGAAGTACCCGGCGTCGGACCGGTTCTCGCTGCCCGCATCATCGGCCGCACCGGACGAGTCGGCAGATTCCCTACCGCAGCTGCCTTCGCGAACTACACCGGCACCGCGCCGGTCGAGATCGCCAGTGCCGATTCGACCCGTCACCGTCTGTCCCGGTATGGAGATCGCGAGCTCAATTCTGCGTTGCACACCGTCGCGATGATCCAAATCCGGATGCGAGGAACGGCCGGCCGCGCCTACTACGACAAGAAGATCGCTGAGGGGAAGACCCCGAAGGAGGCCAAGCGCTGTCTCAAGCGGCGCTTGGCCGATCTGTGCTGGCGAACGATGGCTCGAGACGAACGACGAACCGGACCAACGGAATTCAACCGTGACGCCAGCGCTGCTTGACAGATACAGAGGTATCGCGAGTTGTCGGCGGTTTCCAACTGTCGGATCCGGGACCGGATCGGTGGTGCAGCGGGACTGCGGCAAGTATCGTTGCCGCGCTGGCGTATTGGTTGACTTCACGGGGCGGCGCGGATGCGATTGGGTCGAGGATCTGTATTCGCTGGGTACACGATCGAACGTGTCCTCGGGGTGGGCGGAATGGGCGTGGTATACCTTGCGCGCCATCCCCGCTTGGAACGGTCGGTGGCTTTGAAGCTGATCGACGGCGCGCTTGCCGACGAGGCGCGGGTACGCGCCCGGTTCGAGCGGGAGAGCGCTCTGGCTGCGAGTCTCGACCATCCAAACATCGCACACGTGTATGACCGCAGCGGCAAGGACGCGGAATCCCTTTGGATTTCAATGAAATACATCGCTGGCGGGGATGTCGCCGACCTTCTTGTGCGTTCTGGTGGCCGCTTACCTGTCGATCATGCTGTGAGGCTGATCGACGATGCCGCGCGTGCTCTGGATCATGCCCACCGCCATGGGGTAGTGCACCGCGACGTCAAACCGGCGAACATCCTGGTCGATCGGGCCGACGATGGGCTCGAACGGGCAGTGCTGACCGGGCGAGTTCACCTTCGGACACGCCAAGCAGCTGGAATCGGTGCTGCGCGCGCACCTGCTCGCGTTGAGTTCGCGCGTGGATCTGTTGCCGGGCCTGGCGACGCGCGTGTTCGTCGATATCGACTCGCT
>NZ_WJIC01000045.1 GCF_009649815.1 Nocardia sp. SYP-A9097 | reverse complement strand
TCCGAACCCGGAAGCTAAGGCCACCTGCGCCGATGGTACTGCACTCGACAGGGTGTGGGAGAGTAGGACACCGCCGGAACATCATTCGAGAAGACCCCCAGCCTCCGGCTGGGGGTCTTTTTCGTTTTCCACCACGTGAGAACCCTGACATTTTCGGCGTTTAACAGCATGTTCTCGAGGAACTCGTAGTCTGTAGTGAGCGGTGCCGTGGATCATGGAAGTAGGCACCGATGGACAGGAGAGCATTGTGGTGATCGTTGAACCGGCCGCGGCCACTCGTACGGGTTGGCGTCGCCTGTTCCTGCCGGTCACCTACGGGTATGCGGCCCTGCTGATTTCGGTGACGGTGCTGCTGTCGATTCTCAGCGAGGCCACCCAGACCAGGGTGGTGCTGCATGCCAGCACGAATCTGAGCAATCTGCTCGGTGGCCGTCTCGGCACCCTGTTCTCCAGTGCCCTTGTCATCGATGATCTGCAGAGCGCGGCGGTCATCATCCCGTTGCTGGCCTGTCTGCTCGCTCTCGCCGAGCTGAAGTTCGGTGCTTTGCGATTGCTTCGTATTTTCCTGGTCGGCCATATCGGTGCGACGGTGCTGGTGGCGCTCGGCCTGTGGGTGGCGGTCTCCGCGAATTGGTTGCCGGTGGAGGTGACCAAGGTCTCCGATGTCGGGGTCAGTTATGGCGCAATGGCTTTGATCGGTGCGTTCATCGCGCTGGTCCCGTCCCGTTGGAAGCCCACCTGGGCGATCACCTGGCTGGCCGTGGCGGTCGCCGGTGTGGCGATGGGTCGAACCTTCACCAATGTCGGTCACCTGCTCGCGTTTTCGATCGGTCTGCTGGCCGGTTATCGGGTGCTGCGTCGTGGCCGTACCGAATTGCCGAAGTTGAATACCTGGGAGGCCGGTTTGCTGGCCGCTGCCTCGGCGCTCGGCTACATCATGCTGGTCGGTTAATCCGCGAAACCGGCCGTCCCCTAGAGTGCTTGGGTGCGCCTTGTGATTGCTCGTTGCCAGGTCGATTACGTCGGTCGTCTGACTGCCCACCTCCCGATGGCCCGTCGCCTGCTCATGGTGAAGGCGGATGGTTCGGTGCTGGTGCACTCGGACGGCGGTTCCTACAAGCCGTTGAATTGGATGAGCCCGCCGTGCTGGCTGGAGGAGCGCGCGCCGGAATCCGAGACGGCGCAACAGCTTTGGGTGGTCACCAATAAGGCCGGTGAGGAATTGCGCATCACCGTCGAGGAGATCGAGCACGATTCCAAGCATGAGCTGGGCGTGGACCCGGGCCTGATCAAGGACGGCGTCGAAGCGCATCTGCAGGAGTTGCTGGCTGAGCACATCGAAACCCTCGGTGCCGGTTACTCACTCATTCGCCGCGAATATATGACCGCGATCGGCCCGGTGGACATTCTGTGCCGTGACGCCGACGGCACCACGGTGGCGGTGGAGATCAAGCGGCGCGGCGAAATCGACGGTGTGGAGCAGTTGACCCGTTACCTCGAACTCCTCAATCGCGACCCGCTGCTGGCTCCGGTCGCGGGTGTCTTCGCGGCGCAGCAGATCAAGCCGCAGGCGAAGGTTCTGGCGAACGACCGTGGAATTCGCTGCCTGACACTGGACTACAACGCCCTACGCGGCACCGACAGCGACGAATTCCGGCTGTTCTAGGGTTGAGGCATGCCCCGCCGGAAACCTCGCCCCAGGGACTCACAGGCGCGGTCCCAGCCGGACTCGCGCCCGCTCGGTGACGTCTTCGGCCGCACCGAGGACGGTCCCGGCGGCGATGAAACCTACACGGTCCGTGCCATTCCCGGCACTCGAGCCACCAAGTACTACCGCTGTCCCGGCTGCGATCACGAAATCCCGCCCGGCGTAGCACATATCGTCGCCTGGCCCGCCTATGGCGGCGAGGACGATCGCCGGCACTGGCATACCGGTTGCTGGAAGGGCCGTCATACCAGGGGGATAACGCGCCGTTGGTCATAGGAATACGCCCCGTCATCTCGGTGCGCTTTCGACCGGGATCCACTGACAGGGGTGGATCCCGGCCGAAAACATGCCGGGATGACGAGGCTGGGCAATAGGGAAGGCCGCTCCCGGATCGGGAGCGGCCTTCTGGTGTTCGGGTGTCGCCCGGGCGGGGGATGCTAGCCGGAGATGTCGGCGTTCTCGCGCTCTTCGTCGACGATGTCGTCTTCGCGGGTGTCGATGGCCTTGCGGTTGCTCTTGTTCAGCGAGCGCTGTTCGGGGGCGCCGTCCAGGAGTTCGCTTTCGCGGTTGACCGCGGCGAGCATGGCCGGGACCGAGTCGAGCTGGCCGCGGATGCCGAGCAGCTGCGCGAGGACGCGGCCGCGCAGGACGCGCATTTCCTCGGCGAGTTCCTTGGCGTGCGCGATCTTTCGATCGGCGGTGTTGGTCGCCGAGGAGATGAGGCGGTTGGCCTCGTCCGTGGCGTCCTTGATGCGCTGGGCGGCCTCGGCGCGCGAGGTGGCCTCCAGCTCCTCCATGGCGCGGGTGAGCTTGGTGCGGCGCTCGGCCATGGTGACCTCGAAGTCCTGCTGCGCGGCCTTGCGCTTGGCCTCGGACTCCTTGGTGAGGCGATCGGCTTCGGCGTTGGCGGCCTCGACGATCTTGTTGGCTTCGGAGCGGGCGTTGGCGAGGGTCTGCTCGAACTCGATTTCGAGCGCCTCGCGCTTCTCCTTGGTCTCGGAGAGAAGCGATTCGTACTTGCCACGCATCTCGGTCGCCTGCTGCTCGGCGATGGAGATCATCTCGGCGGCCTCGGCCTGGGCCTGCGCGCGCACCTCGGAAGCCTCGTCGGAGGCCAGGCGCAACATGCGGGAGATGCGGTCCGACATGCCTTCCGCGGTGGTCGGCGGCACTGAGAGGCGGTCGACCTCCTTACGGAGCTCGTCGATCTCGTCGCGGGCGTCCTCCAGCTGGGCCGCCAGGTTGCGCGCCTGGGCCGCGGCGGCATCGCGGTCGGTCGCGGTGACCCTTAGCTCGGCGTCGAAACGGTCGAAGTAGTTACGCACCTCGTCACGGTCATACCCCTTCCGCACGACGGTAAAGGGTAGTGCAACGAAGCGATTACGATCGGGCTCAGTGGACGACATGGCACACAAACTACAGCCTGTCGACCACTGATGGTGACCCGACCGCGAATGTTGTTACAGCCTCTTTAGGGTCGCTGATCTCGGTACTAGTGGGTAGTTTTCGCTGCCGGTTCGACGAGTTCGACCAGCACACCGCCAGCATCCTTCGGGTGGATGAAGTTGATGCGGGAATTGGCCGTGCCTGCGCGTGGAGCCTCGTACAGCAAACGCAAGCCCCGTGAAAGCAGATACGTGGAGACAGCCTCGAGGTCGGTGACTCGGAACGCGAGCTGCTGCAGGCCAGGACCGTTTCGGTCGATGAACTTGGCAATCGTGGAGTCCTCGTTGAGCGGTGCCAGCAACTGCAGAGCAACGGACCCGGCCGGCGCCGCCGCATACGACAGCATCGCCTCGTGCACGCCCTGCGCCGCATTGATCTCGCGATGCGTCTCCACCATGCCGAGATTGTCCCGGTACCAGGCGACGGCCGTATCGAGATCGGGCACCGCGATGCCGACATGGTCGACGGCGGTGACGTATTCGGCGGGGATGAATTCGGTGTTCTCGGTGTTGCTCACCCCTCGAACGGTAGCGCGCACCTGGGGAAGGCCGCCCGGGTCGGTCGGGTTACCCTCGGGTAGCGCTCCGATGGTTGGCGGGGCCATGACATTCGACGTAAGCGAGGCACATCGTGACCACCACCGTCATCGTTTCCGGCGCGCGCACCCCGATGGGGAAGCTGCTCGGTTCGCTGAAGGACTTCAGCGGCTCCGAGCTCGGCGGCATCGCCATCAAGGCGGCTCTGGAAAAGGGTGGAGTCGCCCCGGAACAGGTCGATTACGTGATCATGGGCCAGGTGCTCACCGCGGGTGCCGGTCAGATCCCAGCCCGGCAGGCCGCGGCGGCCGCGGGCATCCCGATGGATGTTCCGGCGCTCACCATCAACAAGGTGTGCTTGTCCGGCATCAACGCGATTGCCCTGGCGGATCAGCTGATTCGCGCCGGTGAGTACGAGATCGTGGTGGCCGGCGGCCAGGAATCCATGACCCGCGCCCCGCACATGCTCGAGAAGAGCCGCGAGGGCTTCAAGTACGGCGATGTCACCCTGCGTGACCACATGGCCTACGACGGTCTGCACGATGTCTTCACCGATCAGGCGATGGGCCTGCTCACCGAGCAGCAGAACGATGTCGAGCCGATCACCCGCGAGCAGCAGGACGCTTTCGCGGCCGCCTCGCATCAGCGCGCGGCCGCCGCGTGGAAGAACGGCCTCTTCGAGGATGAGGTTGTGCCCGTTGCCATTCCGCAGCGCAAGGGCGACCTGATCCAGTTCGCCACCGATGAGGGTATTCGCGCCGACACCACCGTGGAGTCGCTGAGCAAGCTGCGCCCCGCCTTCCGCAAGGACGGCACCATCACCGCCGGTTCCGCCTCGCCCATCTCCGACGGCGCGGCCGCCGTGGTGGTCATGAGCAAGGAGAAGGCGCAGTCGCTGGGCCTGTCCTGGATCGCCGAGATCGGCGCCGCCGGTGTCGTCGCCGGCCCGGACTCCACCCTGCAGGATCAGCCCGCCAACGCGATCGCCAAAGCCTGTGCCCGCGAAGGCATTTCGCCTGCCGATCTGGATCTGGTGGAGATCAACGAGGCCTTCGCCGCGGTGGGTATCGCCTCCACCCGCAAGCTCGGCATCGACCCGGAGAAGGTGAACGTCAACGGCGGCGCCATCGCCATCGGCCACCCGCTCGGCATGTCCGGTGCCCGCATCGTCCTGCACCTGGCCCTCGAGCTGAAGCGCCGCGGTGGCGGTGTCGGCGCGGCCGCGCTCTGCGGTGGTGGCGGCCAGGGCGACGCCCTGATCATCCGCGTCGCCTGATCACTCGAAAGATCGGGGCGTGCGGACTTCCCCCACGCCCCGTTTTTCATTCCCTGTCTCCCCTCGCGCCCTGAGGGCGCGTGTGACCAGCTCCACGACACTGTGTCGTAGACCATCCGGCAGAATGGTGGGCATGGGTGACTTCTTCGACCTGAGCACGGTCGCTAAGCGGGTTCGGTTCTTCGGTGTGCTGGAGGCCCCCAGTTGGGTGCTGTTGCTGCTGGGTTCGCTGCTCAAGCGCGCGGATGCGCTGGGTATCGCCGATCAGCCGATCAAGTGGCCGGTGATGGTGTTCGGCATGCTGCACGGCCTGATTTTCCTGGCGTACGCGTTCAGTGTGCTGCTGGCTTCGCGTGAGTTCGAGTGGCCCGCCAAGACCACGGTGCTCGGATTGTTGTCCACGGTAATCCCTTTCGCTTCGGTGTTCTTCGAGCGCTGGGCCATCCGCACCGGTCAACTCGGCGAATTGAGTGAGGCCGCGGCCCCCGCCGCCGCTCGTTCGTGACAGACTGGAAATCGTGACTCGACCCGCGCGACGCCCCTCAGCCGCCGCTGCCGCCGCAATGTCCGGCGCGGTGGACCTGTCCAGCTTGAAGCAGCAGCCGGTGACGGATGTGCCCGGCGGCCATGCCGTCTCCGAGGCCGATTTCGAGACCAAGGTGCTGCGCCGTTCCGCCGAGGTCCCGGTGGTGGTGGCGCTGTATTCGCAGCGCAGCCCGGGCAGTATCGAATTGGTGAAGCTGCTGGAGCAGTTGGCCGCCGACAATGGTGGTGACTGGGATCTGGCGACCATCGAGGCCGAGGCGAATATGCGTATCGCGCAGGCCTTCGGTGTGCAGGGTATTCCGACGGTGGTGGCGGTGGCCGCCGGTCAGCCGCTGGCGGATTTCACCGGTAATCAGCCCGAAGAGCAGGTGCGGCAGTGGTTGTCGGCGGTGGTGGATGCCGTGCGCGGCAAGCTGCCCGGTGTCGGCGCGGGTGACGTTGAGCCCGAGGCTCCGGAGGATCCGCGTTTCGTCGCGGCCGAAGAGGCTTTGGAGCGAGGCGATTTCGCCACCGCGGAGGCCGCGTACAAGGCGATTCTGAATGCCGAGCCCGCGAATGTGGAGGCGAAGGCGGCGCTGCGTCAGGTGCAGTTCATCGCCCGCGTGCAGAAGATCGATCCGTCGGCGATCGCGAAGGCCGAGGCCGATCCGTCGGATTTGGATGTCGCCCTGGCCGCCGCCGATCTGGAGATGTTCAATCAGGAGCCGCAGGCCGCCTTCGATCGCCTGATCGGGTTGATCAAGCGCACCGCCGGTGATGATCGCACCCGGGTGCGCACGCATCTGCTGGAGTTGTTCGAGCTGTTCGATCCGGCCGAGCCGATCATTATCGCCGCGCGCCGCAAGCTGGCCGCCGCCCTGTACTGATTCGCCGCACAGTAGATCAACGGACTGTGCCCCTGCCATATCGGCAGGGGCACAGTTGTTTTCACCCTAGTGCGGTATCCCCGGCCGTAGGGTCGCCGGGGAGCGGCGCGACTACTTGGCCGGGTCAGCCGGCGTGGTCTTGCCGAAGCTGCCGGTTAGGGTCTGCAGCAGCGCCGGCAGCTGCGAGGCCGAGCCGGTGCCGGTCGGGTCCGGCTCGCCGACGGCGACGACGGGGGCCGCGGTGGTGACGGGAACCTCAGCGGCGGCCATGCCCGCTCCGGTGGCGACGATGCCGGCGACGGCCGCACCGATGAACATGGCTGATCCGAGCTTCTTCATGCAGATTCATTCCTCTTCGATGAGATTCGGTTGGGTGGCGGCGCCGTCACGCCAAGTTCACTACACCGCAATATGATTCGGCAGCCCGAGAAGTTCGGGGCAGTCGAATCTGTAACAGCTCGAGTGACCCCGAATGTCGGGGGTTGATCTTTCGGATTGTCGAGATCGGGGTGGCGCGACGGCCAAAAATTAGTAAGCTCGTGCGTATGAATACGCGAACATACGACGAGCTGCTCACCGACGGACCGACGCTGATCTCCCTCGATGCGCGGGCGGTGCGCACCAGCATCGACCTGGTATCGCAACTGACTCCGGCCGACCTGGACGCCCCGACCCCCTGCGCCGGGTGGAGTCTGCGAGACCTGCTCGAGCACTTGATCATTCAGCATTACGGCTTCGCCGCGGCCTCCCGTGGCGTGGACTCGCTCGCACTCTGGAAGCAGAGTCCGCTGAGTCCCGATCCGATCGCCGAATACCGCGCCGCGGCCGAGCACGTGCTGGCGGCCTTCGCCCTGGACGGCGTATTGGAGCGGGACTTCCCGCTGCCGGAGATCCGCGACGGCATTGTCATCCCCGCGCCGTTCGCGATCAGCTTCCATTTCGTGGACTACGTGGTGCATTCCTGGGATGTGGCAAGGACTTTGGGCCTGCCGGTGCAATTCGATGACGAGGTGATCGGGGCGGCGCTACTGATCGCGCAGGCGGTGCCGGGTGGTGAGACTCGCACCCAGGCTGGGGCGGCCTTCGCCCCCGAGGTCATTCTCCCGGACGGTTCAGGGCTCGATCAGGTGCTCGCGCTGTTGGGCCGCTCGTCGAATTGGCCGCACTGATCGGGTGGGCGGTACCGCCGGGACCAGCCACAGTCCGCTGCTGGGCGGCAGTGTGACGAGTGCGGAGGCCGGTCGCCCATGCCAGGTTTCGGCGGTGGCGGTGACCGCGCCCAGATTTCCGATGCCATTGCCGCCGTAGGCGATCGCATCGGTATTGAGTACCTCTCGCCATTCGCCGGCGGCGGGTAGTCCGACGCGATAGTCGCGGTGTTCGGATCCGGAGAAGTTGTAGACGCAGGCCAGAATCGAGCCGTCCACGCCGTAGCGCAGGAAGGACAGCACATTATTGCCGCGGTCGTCGGCGTCGATCCAGGAGTAGCCGCCGGGTGAGGTGTCCTGGCTCCAGAGCGCGGGCGTGGCCCGATACTGCTGGTTCAGGTCCCGTACCAGGCGGTGAATCCCTTGGTGCAGTGGGTTTTCCAGTTCGTACCAGTCGAGTCCGCGATCGTGGTCCCATTCCCGGAACTGCCCGAACTCCTGCCCCATGAAGAGCAGTTGTTTGCCCGGATGCGCCCACATGTAGGCGAGTAGGGCGCGCACCCCGCTGGCTTTGGTGAAGTCGTCGCCGGGCATGCGGGTCCACAGTGTGCCCTTGCCGTGCACGACCTCGTCATGGCTGATGGGCAGGACGTAGTTCTCGCTCCACGCGTAGGTGAGCGAGAAGGTGATCTCATTGTGGTGCCAGCTGCGGTGCACGGGATCGTGGGCGAGATACCCGAGGGTGTCGTGCATCCAGCCCATATTCCATTTCATGGTGAAGCCGAGCCCGCCGACCTCGGTGGGCCGGGTGACTCCGGGCCAGGTGGTGGATTCCTCGGCCATGGTGACCACGCCCGGATGGTGTTTGTGCACGGTGGCGTTCATTTCCTGCAGGAACGCCACGGCTTCCAGATTCTCCCGGCCGCCATGGATATTGGGTTCCCAGTCGGGGCGGGAGTAGTCGAGGTAGAGCATGGAGGCGACGGCGTCCACGCGCAGGCCGTCGATATGGAATTCCTCGATCCAGTAGTGGGCATTGGCGACCAGGAAGTTGCGCACTTCGCGGCGGCCGAAGTCGAAAACGTAGGTGCCCCAGTCGAGTTGCTCGCCGCGGCGCGGGTCGGGATGCTCGTAGAGGGCGGTGCCGTCGAAGCGTGCCAGGGCCCATTCGTCGCGCGGGAAGTGCGCGGGTACCCAGTCCAGCAGGACGCCGATTCCCTTGCCGTGCAGGTGATCCACGAACCAGCGGAAGTCGTCGGGGCTGCCGAAGCGGGCGGTCGGGGCGTAGTAGGAGGTGACCTGATAACCCCAGGATCCGCCGAAGGGATGTTCGGCGATGGGTAGCAGTTCGATATGGGTGAAGCCTTGCGCGGCAACATATTCGGCGAGTTGTTCGGCGAGTTCGCGATAGCCGAGTCCGAGCCGCCAGGAGCCGAGGTGCACCTCGTAGATGCTCATGGGGGAGCGGGTGGGATCGTGTGCGTCGCGGGCGCGCAGCCACTCGGTGTCTTCCCAGTGGTGCGCGCTCTCGGCGACGACAGACGCTGTGGCGGGCGGGATTTCGGTCGCGAAGGCGAATGGATCGGCGTGATCCACCGTGCGCCCGTCGGCCCCGTGTACCCGGTACTTGTACTTGGCTCCCGCTTCGATGCCCGGCAGGAACACCTCCCACACCCCGGATCCGCCGAGCCGTCGCATGGGTGCGGTATTGCCGCTCCACCCGTCGAAATCTCCTATGACGGCGACCCCGCGCGCATTCGGTGCCCAGACCGCGAAGGCTGTCCCGGTCACTTCGCCGTCGAGGGTGGTGTAGCGCCGTGGATGCGCGCCCAGCACATCCCAGAGTCGTTCGTGCCGGCCCTCGCCGAGCAGGTGTAGGTCGAGTTCGCCGAGCGTGGGCAGGAACCGATATCCGTCGGCATCGACCACGGTGCGCCCGCCGGGATACGAGGTGACGATCCGGTAGTCCCACAGGTCCGGAAACGGCAGCACGCCTTCGAATATCCCGTGTTCGACGTGTTCGAGGGCGTGATCCTGCCCGCCGATGCGCGCCGATACCGTCTCCGCGTGCGGGCGCAGCACCCGCAGTACGGTCCCTTCCGGATGCGGGTGGGTACCGAGCACGGTGTGCGGATCGGGATGCGTGCCCGCCGCGAGCAGCAGCAGATCACGCCGGTGCATCAGAATGTGCTCCGATAGGAGAGTTCGGTGCGCGCGGCGGCGGGTACGGGCGGCAGGACGAGAATGTGCGCGACCGCGCGGGCGGGGTCCAGGCGCACGAAATTGTTTTGCCCCCAGTGGTATTCCTCGCCGCTGATCTCGTCGAACACCACCGGCCGGTCATGCCATTCGCGGCCGATGGCGGGTAGATCGAGGGAGATGTGCCCTTGCTCGGGGCCGTACGGATTGAGGTTCACCACCACCAGTACGGCATCCCCGGTGGTGGGGTCGATCTTCGAAAAGGCAAGCAGCGCATCACTGTCGGTGTGATGGAAGTGAATACAGCGCAGCTGCTGCAGTGCGGGGTGTGCGCGCCGGATCTCATTGAGCCGGGTGATCCACGGCTCCAGGGATTCTCCGCGTGCGGCGGCCTCGGCGTAGGGTCGCGGCCGCAACTCGTACTTCTCGGAGTTGAGGTACTCCTCGCTACCGGCTTGCACCGCTTGATGTTCGAAGAGCTCGAAGCCCGAGTACACGCCCCAGGTCGGCCCCAGGGTGGCGGCGAGTACCGCGCGAATGGCGAACATGCCCGGTCCACCGTGCTGCAGCGTCTCGTGCAGGATATCCGGGGTATTCACGAACAGATTCGGCCGCGCCTCATCGGCCTTGGCCGCCAATTCCCTGCCGAATTCCTCGAATTCGTGTTTATGCACCCTCCAGGTGAAGTACGTGTACGACTGTGTGAACCCGCGCCGCGCCAGCCCGTAGAGCCGTGCGGGCCGGGTGAACGCCTCGGACAGGAAGATGATCTCCGGATGCTCGCGCCGCACCTGCGTGATCAGCCACTCCCAGAAGTCGGCGGGTTTGGTGTGCGGATTGTCCACGCGAAATATGGTGACGCCCAATGAGATCCAGTGCCGCACCACGCGCAGCACCTCGGCGTACAGTCCGTCCGGATCATTGTCGAAATTGACCGGGTAGATGTCCTGGTACTTCTTGGGCGGGTTCTCCGCGAAAGCGATGGTGCCGTCCGGCAGGGTGGTGAACCACTCCGGATGCGCCGCCACCCACGGATGGTCGGGTGCGCACTGCAATGCCAGATCCAGGGCCACCTCCATGCCCAATCCCCGTGCGGTCTCGACGAATTCGGTGAAGTCGGCGGCGGTGCCCAGCGCCGGGTGGATGGCGTCATGTCCGCCGTCCGCCGAGCCGATGGCCCACGGTGATCCCACATCGCCGGGTTCGGCGGTCAGGGAGTTGTTGCGCCCCTTGCGATTCACCGTGCCGATCGGATGGATCGGCGGCAGGTACACGACATCGAATCCCATGGCGGCAATGCGCGGCAGATCCTTCGCGGCGGTGGTGAAGGTGCCGTGTACCGGCTTCCCGTCGGCATCCCGGCCGCCGGTGGATCGCGGAAAGAACTCGTACCACGCGCCGTACAGCGCGCGCTGCCGCTCCACCAGGACGGAGAACTGCGGCCCCTGCGTCACCATTTCGCGAAGCGGTGTGGCACGAAGGATTTCGCTCACCTCGGCGCTGAAGGCCGGACCCACTCGCGCGGGCAGTTGGGCGTCACCGCGCAATGCCGTTGCGGCCGTGCGCAATACCTCCCACTGCTGCTTCGGCACCGCCTGTGCGGCCCGGTCCAGCAGTCGCGCACCGATTTCCAGATCATTGGCCAGATCGGTCGCGCTCTGGCCGACCGAGAGCTTGGCCTCGACGGCGGACCGCCAACTGGCGAGCGGATCACTCCACCCTTCGATCCGATACGTCCATACCCCCGGCTTCCCGGGCGTGAAGGTGGCATTGAAGACATCGGGCTGATGGTCCGGCGTCATGCGAATCCGCTGGGTGCGCGCGGATCCAGGGGCCTTCACCGCGAGCGTGGCGGCGACGGTGTCATGTCCCTCCCGCCACACCACGGCGCGTACCGGGAAGACCTCTCCCACGACGGCCTTCGCAGGCCGGCCGCCGGGTATCGCGGGGGCGGTGTCATCGATGGCGATGCGGCCGGTCACCCGTCCGAACTTACCGGGTGCGCCCGCTCGCCGATGTCCCGCCGTGGCCGGAGCTCGTTCCGGTCGGGTTACTGCTGTCCCGGCTTGAGCATGAGGAACAGCCCGTGCGCCTCGCAGCAGAGGCGGTCGCCGTCGTGCAGGGTGGCGCGGACGAACACCTTGCGGCCCTCGACGCGTTCGACCCAGCCGTGCAGCTGCAATTCGGTGTTCAGTGGCGTGATGGACCGATAGTCGACGTGCAGGAACGCGGTGCGGGTGACCGCGCGCGTATTCACGGCCGCGGTCATACCGAGCAGATCGTCGAAGCCGAGCGCGATATGGCCGCCGTGTGCCGCGCCATTTCCGCCGAGATGGAAGGTGCGGAACGTGATTCGCGCGTGCACGCCCTCCGCGTCCGCCTGATCCACCTCGAAGGGCGGCAGGGTGATATTGCCGCGGGCGGGCAGGTCGTTGCGGTGCCAGCTGGGCGCGGACCACTCGTCGACGACCACCTCGTCCAGCCGGTCATTGAGCTTCTTCAGCTCGTCGATGGTTTCGAGCGCGACCTCATCGGTCGGATCGGCGAGTCGCACCCGGTCCATCAGGCTGCGCACCTGCTCGATGAACTCCCCGTAGTGCGGTCCACCCTTGGTGTTGTCCCGGCCGAGTTCGGCGATCGGTCGGAACCCGCCCTCGTGATGCTCCGGGGACGGAAGTGCCTCGACCTGCTGCTCGCTCATGCGAACACGTTATCGGTTGCCACCCGGATGCTCCCCCTTGGGTTGTGCGTGATGCATATCCGACTTATCGCGGCGCGCGAATAAGTGCCCCACCGCCGGAGGCGCGGCGCGGCGAAAACGGACCCAGTAGGGTTTTACGGGTGAAGGCATTGCGTCGTTTCACCGTCCGCGCTCATCTGCCCGAGCGGCTCTCCGCGCTGACCGAGCTGGCGACCAATCTGCGCTGGTCCTGGGACGGGCCGACGCAGGATGTGTTCGCCGAGCTCGATCCCGCCCTGTGGGTGGAGGTCGGGCGGGATCCGGTGCGCATGCTCGGGGAGGTGCCCGCCACACGGCTCGACGAGGTCGCCGCGGATGCGGCGTATACCCGGCGGGTGGATGCGGCCGCCGCGGATCTGGCCGACTATCTGGCCCGGCCGCGCTGGTTCCAACGGCAGGAGCAGGGGCCCAAGGGGATCGCGTACTTCTCGATGGAGTTCGGTGTCACCGAGGTGCTGCCGAATTACTCGGGCGGGCTGGGGATTCTGGCGGGCGATCATTTGAAGGCGGCCTCGGATCTGGGGTTGCCGCTCATCGGTGTCGGACTGCTGTACCGGTCCGGATACTTCCGGCAGTCGCTGACGGCGGACGGCTGGCAGTCCGAGCACTATCCGGCGCTGGACCCGCAGGGTCTGCCGCTGCGACTGCTCACCGATGGTGGCGCACCGGTGCTGATCCACGTGGCCATGCCCGAGGGGCGGGTGCTGCGGGCGCGGGTGTGGATCGCGCAGGTGGGCCGAATTCCCCTGCTGCTCTTGGACTCCGATATCGCCGAGAACGATCCCGAGCTGCGCGCGGTCACCGACCGGCTGTACGGCGGCGATCAGGATCACCGCATCAAACAGGAGATTCTTGCCGGTATCGGCGGGGTGCGAGCGGTGCGCGCCTACACCGGGGCGTACGGCCTGCCCGATCCCGATGTGTTCCATATGAACGAGGGCCACGCGGGCTTCCTGGGTATCGAGCGCATTCGCGAATTCATGGTCGCCGGAATGGATTTCGATGCCGCGCTGACCGCGGTGCGCGCCGGCACCGTCTTCACCACGCACACCCCCGTCCCCGCCGGTATCGATCGTTTCGCGGGCGCGCTGGTGCGCCGCTACTTCGGCGGCGCGCACGGTGAACGGGAATCGCTTGTGCTGCCGGGTGTTTCGGTGGATCGCATTCTGGCCATGGGGCGCGAGGCCGATCCGTCGGTATTCAATATGGCGCACCTGGGGCTGCGACTCGCACAGCGCGCCAATGGCGTATCGAAACTGCACGGCGAGGTCAGCCGGGATATGTTCGCCCCGCTCTGGCCGGGGTTCGATGCCTCCGAGGTGCCGATCGGTTCGGTCACCAATGGTGTGCACGCACCGACCTGGGCGGCGCGCGAATGGATCGACAAGGCCCGTGAACTCATCGGCGATGAGCTGGTCGAGGAGGCGCGCGGCTGGGAGCGGCTCTGCGATGTGGATCTGCGCGAACTGTGGTCGACCCGAAATGCCCTGCGCGGCATCCTCGTCGACGAGGTGCGCCGCCGCGTGCACGCCTCCTGGCTGGAGCGCGGGGCGGCCCCGGCCGAACTCGGCTGGATCGACGAGGTCTTCGATCCGCGGGTACTGACCGTCGGCTTCGCCCGCCGCGTACCGACCTACAAGCGCCTCACCCTCATGCTCCGCGATCCGGAACGCCTGCGCGCCTTGCTACTTGATCCCGAGCGCCCGGTGCAGCTGGTCGTGGCGGGCAAATCGCATCCGGCCGATGACGGCGGCAAGGCGCTCATCCAGCAGGTGGTGCGCTTCGCCGACGATCCGGAGGTCCGGCATCGCATCGTCTTCCTGCCCAACTACGACATGTCCATGGCCCGCTACCTGTACTGGGGTTGCGATGTGTGGCTGAACAATCCGCTGCGCCCCCTCGAAGCCTGCGGCACCTCCGGTATGAAGTCCGCGCTCAACGGCGGTTTGAATCTCTCCATCCGGGACGGCTGGTGGGATGAAATGTACGACGGTGAGAACGGCTGGGCCATCCCGACCGCCGACGGCGTGCGCGATGATCACCGGCGCGACGATCTGGAAGCCTCCGCGCTCTACGAATTGCTGGAACGTGCTGTGCTGCCGCGCTTCTACGACCGCGATCACGATGATCTGCCGGTGCGCTGGATGGAGATGGTTCGCCACACCCTGCGGACGCTGGGGCCGAAAGTATTGGCCTCCCGCATGGTTCGCGATTACGCGGTGGACTACTACGCGCCCGCCGCCGCAGCCTTCACGGCGGTATCGCAGCACGACTTCAAGGGCGCACGCGACCTCTCGGAGTACCGCCGCCGTATCGAATCCGCCTGGCCGACAGTGCGAGTCGTGCAGGTCGACAGTTCGGGCCTACCCGATACCCCGGTCATCGGCGCGAATCTGGCTCTGCGCGCCCGCATCGACCTCGGTGGTCTGAGCCCGGCCGATGTGAGTGTGCAAGCCGTACTCGGCCGCGTATCAACCGCCGACGATCTCTCGGATGTCCACACCACCCTCATGGCCCACACCGGAACCAACTCGGGCACAGAGGTTTTCACCGTCGAAACGCCCGTCCCCCTCTCGGGTGCGGTCGGCTACACCATCCGCGTCCTCCCGAGTCACCCGCTGCTCGCCTCCGAGTCCGAGTTCGGCTTGGTCGCGACCCCGAGTCCCTAACCCGCCTGTCCCAGTGTCCGTTTGAGGATCTTCCCGGTGGCATTGCGGGGCAGCGCGTCCAGGAATGTCACATCGCGGGGCACCGAGAACCGGCTCACCCGATGCCGGATGTAATTGCGCACCATCTCCGAGTCCAGCCCGGATCCGGGGCGCTTGACCACGAAAGCCGCCAGCCGCTGGCCGAATTCGTGATCCGGCACCCCCACCACGGCGACCTCGCACACCTGCGGCAGGTGGGAGAGCGCCTCCTCGACCGAGCGCGGGAAGACGTTCTCACCGCCGGAGATGATCATCTCGTCATCGCGTCCGGCCACGAACAGCTTCCCCGACGCGTCCAGGAAGCCGATATCGCCGGTGTCCAGCATGCCGTGCGCCTCCTCGGGCGGCGTGGCATCGGTATAGCCGTCGAAGAGCATGTGATTGCCGACGAAGATCCGCCCGGTCGCACCGACCGGCAGAATCCGCTGATCCGGGCCCAGCACACCGATTTTCGTACCGAGAGGCGGCCGCCCGGCGGTGGTGGGGGACATGCGCAGATCGGCGGGATCGGCAATGCTGGCCCAGGACACCTCGGTGGAGCCGTACACGTTGTAGAGGATGTCGCCGAAGGTGTCGAGAAACTGCAGTACGGTCGCGCCCGCGAGCGGAGCCCCGCAGCTGGCAACGATTTTCAGGCTGGACAGGTCGTAGCGTGCCCGCACCTCCTCGGGCAGATCGAGGATCCGGTTCACCATGATCGGCACCACGATCAGCGCGGTCACCTTGTGTTCGGCAATGCGCCGCAGGCAGTCCTCGGCATCGAAGCGGTCATTGAGCAGAATCGTGGCGCGAATGGCCGTCGAGATCTGTAGCGCCGCCAGTCCCCAGGTGTGGAACAGCGGTGACGGAATCATCATGGTCTCGTTGACACCGAACGGGATTCGCGACAGCAGTGCCGCGACCGTCCCGAAGCCCTTGGGGTGCGGTCGCCGTGCCCCCTTGGGCGTTCCGCTGGTTCCGGAGGTGAGCACGATCAAGCGCCCCGGTCGCGCCGCTTTCTTCGCGGTCGGCACGCGCATGGCGATGAGGTCCTCGATGGTGGTGCGCCCGGGCTCGGGCGGATGCTCATCGGTGGTGAAGCGTGGCAGGTCCGCGGGCAGATATCGCACCAGATGCTCGAATTCGCTGTCCACGAACAGCGCCGTGAGCGCATGCCGCTGCACGAGCTCCTCGATCTGCCGCGCGGGCAGCCCGGTATTGAGTAGTACCGCGTCCGCGCCCGTCTTGCCCGCGGCCACCATGGCCTCGACCATGCCGGCGTGATTGCGGCACAGCAGCCCGACCGCGGTACCCGTGCCGAAGCCGAGCGCGCCCATCGCTCCCGCCAAAGCGGTACTGCGCGAATGCAATTGCTCGAAGGTGCTGGCGGACCGGTCGTCCACCACCGCCAACCGGCCGGGGGAGTGGGCCGCGGCGGCGGCATACCCGCCCGCCAGGCTGAAGCCCCATTTGGCAAGGCTGCCAATCTGTTTCAGCCCCACATCGGGCCGGTAGGTGTGTACCACCCCGGAGGTGACCATCTGCCTGGCCACGCTCGCCCGCAGTTTCATCGGCGAGTCCTCGCCGTTGATGATGGTCGCGGTCGTTGCGCCGGTGATCATTTCGGCCGCGCGCTTCAGTCCGGCCAGCGTCCAGGCCGTGGCCGCCGAGTTGGGCAGTTGCGCGACCACCGGATGTACCAGTGCCGCTTTGAAGTACGTGACGCAGACACGGGTCTTGTCGCCGATCTCGCGCAGCCGCACGACGGCGAAACTGCCGGTGTCCGCGCAGTGCAGTTCCAGGCTCTCGTATTCGCGTCCGATCCGCAGTTGGAGCTCCAGCGTGCGGATTTCGATTCCGGCACCGCCGACACGCAGATTCAGCGTAGGGAATTCCTCGGCCGCGTCACGTTCTTCGCAGGCGCCGATTCCACGGAAGAGCCGCGGATAGGACTGTGGCTCGACGAGCACATCCCAGAGTGATTCGCGACTGATCGCGAACTCGGCGATCGCATCGATGACATCGGTAACCACGCGTATGCAATTCTCGTCTGCCGGTTCGAATCCTCCACCCCCGGATTACGTATTTGTAACGTCCCAGACAGCAAGGCGCAAGCCTTTTCGACTACCGGTGGGTAATAAGTTTATTTGCGCAGTAATTGCGCAACTGCTGCCGCGAACACAAGGTGTTGGCAGGTGCGATAGCTCACAATTCGCCGGGTCGGATGAACTTCCGGCGAACGCGACAAGTACGGTGCCCACGGCACCACTCTGACCTCCCCCGCCGACTGGAGACCACACTCATGAGCACCGACGTCCTGTCGCGCACCAAGGGGCGCGTCGACGCGTACTTCGGCATCAGCCAACATGGTTCGACCGTCAAGCGTGAGCTCATGGCCGGAACGATCACGTTCCTCGCCATGTCCTACGTCCTCGCGGTGAATCCGGCCATCCTCGGCGACCACGGCGTGCTCGGCGACAAGGGTATGCCGACGCAGGCGGTCTTCACCGCGACCGCCGTCGCCGCCGTAGTCGGTACGCTGGTGATGGGCATCTGGGCCAAGTACCCGGTGGCGCTCGCGCCCGGTATGGGCCTCAATGCCTTCTTCGCGTACACGGTCATCCTCAATATGGGTATCCCGTGGCAGGAGGCGCTCTCGGGCACCTTGCTCTCGGGCATCATCTTCTTCGTGCTGGCCGTCACCAAGGTCCGCGAGAAGATCATCGACGCCATCCCGCTGCAGATGAAGCTGGCGGTCGGCGCGGGCATCGGTATGTTCGTGGCCTTCCTCGGGCTCAAGAACGCGGGCATCGTGGTCGCCAGCGACGCGACCTTCGTGCATCTGGGCGACTTCCACAAGGGCACCACGCTGCTGGCGCTGTTCGGCCTGCTGGTGACGGTCATCTTCCTGGTGCTCGGCTGGCACGGCGCGGTGCTCTACGGCATCCTCGGCACCACCGTTCTCGGTATCGCCACCGGCCTGGTGAACCTGCCGAATTCGGTGGCTGCGCTACCGCACGGCCTCGACCAGACCTTCGGCCAGGCCGTCATCCATCTGCCGGACGCGTTCACCGGGCAGATGGTCATCGTGGTGCTCACCATGCTGTTCGTCGACTTCTTCGATGCCTCCGGCACTTTGATCGGGGTGGCCAATCAGGCCGGACTACTCACCAAGGAGGGCAAGCTGGAGCGCGCCGGACAGGCTCTGGCCGCCGACTCGGTCGGTACGGCGGCGGGCGCGATCATCGGCACCTCCACCACCACCGCGTATGTCGAATCCACCGCGGGTGTTTCGGCGGGCGGTCGCACCGGTCTGACCGCGGTCTCCACGGCCTGCTGGTTCCTCGCGGCCATGTTCTTCTTCCCGCTGTTCGCGGTGGTCGCGGATGTGCCCTCGGTAACGGCTCCGGCGCTCATCGTGGTCGGCGTGCTCATGTCGCGGTCGCTCGGTGATATCGATTGGAGCCGTTTGGAATACGCGGTTCCGGCGTTCATCACCGTGATCATGATGCCGCTGACGTACTCGATCGCGAACGGTATCGCCATGGGGTTGCTATTCTACCCGGTGGTCATGGTCGCGAAAAAGCGTGCGCGCGAGGTGCATCCGGTGATGTGGGTGCTGATGGCGGTCTTCCTGTCGTACTTCTGGTTCCTGGCCGAGTAACTCAGGTCACATATTCTTTCTTGGCGGGCGGCGGAATAGCCTGTCGCCCAGCCCGGTTAGCACCCACTGTCGATGCGATGCGGACCACGGTCCGTTTTCATAGGAAGAGGGACCATGACACCTGCCGCGCGAAATGCGCTGGACGCCACGGCTTCCGATATCGGCCTGCTGGTGGCCCGTGTCGGATTCGGCGGACTGCTCGCCGTGCACGGGACGCAGAAACTGTTCGGCTGGTTCAACGGCTACGGGCTGAGCGCCACGCAGGCGGGCTTCGAGGCCATGGGCTACAACCCCGGCAAGATCTTCGGCACCCTCGCGGGCCTGAGCGAACTGACCGGCGGGCTGCTGCTACTGCTCGGCCTCTTCACTCCGCTGGCCGCCGCGATTGCCTTGGGCACCATGCTGAATGCCGTCAATGCGACTTGGCACGGCGGGTTCTCGGCCTTCGAACCGGCGTTGCTGTTCGCGATCATCGCGGCGGGGCTGGCGTTCACCGGGCCGGGCCGGTTCTCCCTGGACTCCGGTCGGCCGTGGGCTCGGCAGGGTATCGCGTGGGGCGCCGCCGCGGTGGTGCTGGCGGTCGTGGCCGCACTGATTACTCTCGTATTCAAGTGGGCGCTTTAAGTTTCGGGTCCCCGCGCCGCGTGCAGGGCTTGGCGCGGGGACTATGACACATCCGATGTGGGAATTGGGGGGTCACCGGAGCATCGCAAGCCAATTTACTTCTGTTCGGAAGTAAGGACCACCCGTGTGAGTGTTCTCACACGGGTGTTTTGTTTTGCGAAACATTCTGTGTCAAACGCTCCAAAGCCTTTGTCACCACCTTCGGATCGGAAGTTTCCCAATAAGGAGGTAGTGACGCGCGCAAATATCCGCCATATCTGGCGGTTGCGAGACGTGAATCCAGAATAGCGATTACACCGCGATCATCCACACTGCGCAGCAGCCGGCCCGTACCCTGCGCCAGCAGCAGCGCCGCGTGATTCGCGGCCACCGACAGAAAACCATTGCCGCCCCGCGATTCCACCGCCCGCTGCCGTGCGATGAGCAGCGGATCGTCCGGGCGCGGGAACGGAATGCGGTCCAGAATAACCAGACTCAGCGACGGACCCGGCACATCCACGCCCTGCCACAGCGAAAGTGTCCCGAACAGTGAGGTTTCCGGATCCTCGGCGAATTTCTTGACCAGCGCGCCGGTGGCGTCATCGCCCTGGCACAGCACGGGTGTGTCCAGTCGCTCCCGCAGAATTTCGGTGGCGGCCTTGGCCGCTCGCATGGAGGAGAACAGGCCGAGGGTGCGGCCATTGGCGGCGGTGATCAGCCGTTCGATCTCATCCAGATACGCCGTCGGCAGGCCGTCGCGGCCGGGGGCGGGCAAATGCTTTGCCACATAGAGGATTCCGGATTTCGCGTGATCGAACGGGGAACCCACATCGACCGAATTCCAGCGCAGCTTGGCCTCATCCGACGGGGCTTCGATACCGCTGGCGAGCGCCGGATCGACCTTGGCGGAGGATTTCGGCGGCAGGCCCCAGGTCACCGCGAGATTGTCGAAGGAACCACCGACCTGCAGCGTCGCCGAGGTCAAAACCACTGTGGCGGTGGCGAACAGGCGACTGCGCAGCAGCCCGCCCACCGACAGCGGAGCCATGTGCAGGGTGCGGCGCGGGACGCCACGCATCTCGTCCACCGCCAGCCAGACGACATCGCGGTGCGCGGCCGGATCGGGCTCGTCGTAGGTGGTGAGCACGCGCACGGCGGCATCGTGCACCTCCTCGATGGCCGCCAGGGCCTGATTGCGCGCGGCCGCGCCCTCGGGATCGGCCTGTGCGTTGTTCGCGCCCTGCGGGGCCAATGCGGTGCGGGCATTCCACGCGGCATCGCGGATCAGCGCCAAAACCGGTGCGGCACCGTCGGGTAGACGATCCCAGCGGCCGGGGTTCAGCTCGTCGAGCAGCCCGTGCCAGGCTTCGGCGGCGCCTTCGAGGCGATCCACCTCCTGCTCGTCGATGAGTTTGGTGCAGCGTTTGGCGGCGGCGCTGATCGAGGCCGTCGACAGCTCCGCGGTGGCGACACCGGTGACCCGGTCGACCAGTTCATGCGCCTCGTCGATGACGACGACATCGTGTTCGGGCAGCACCTGGATTCCGCTGATGGCGTCGATGGCCAGCAGCGCGTGATTGGTGACCACCACATCCGCGCTCCCGGACTCCGCGCGCGCCTTCTCGGCGAAGCAGTCCTGGCCGAACGGGCAGCGCGACTTCCCCACGCACTCACGAGAACTCACGCTCACCTGTCGCCAGGCGCGATCGCTCACGCCCGGTGTCAACTCGTCCCGATCCCCGGTCTCGGTATCGGACACCCACTCGTGCAGCCGCTGCACCTCGCGCCCCAGCCGCGAGATGGCGAACGCGTCGAACAATTCCGCCTCGCCGGGCTCGTCCGGAATAGCGCTATTGATCTTGTTCAAACACAGATAGTTATTGCGCCCCTTGAGAATCGCGAACTGCGCCACCCGCCCCAGCGGCTCCGCCAGCGCCTGACTCAACCGCGGCAGATCCCGATCCACCAACTGTCGCTGCAACGCGATCGTCGCAGTGGATACCACCACGGTCCGCCCGGTCCGCACCGCATGCCGCAAACTCGGCACCAGATAAGCCAGCGACTTCCCCGTCCCGGTCCCCGCCTGCACCGCGAGATGCTCCCCGGTATCGATGGAGTGCGCGACAGCCGCGGACATGGTCTGCTGCCCCTTGCGCTCCTTACCTCCCAGCGCCTCGACGGCGGTGGCCAATAGCTTCGGGACTGGAGGGAGTTCAGGCACGGCGACCACGGTACTGCGCCCGCCCGACAACCCGCGCGCAAACCTCGGTGCGCCGACCATCCCCCGTCATCCCGGCATGTTTTCGGCCGGGATCCACGTAGCAGTCGATGACAGTGGTGCTCAGCTCTCCAAAGTGCCCGCGAGTTCGACGCCGGAGGCCCGAAGCTTGTCGAGGGCGGTTTCCAAGGTGACGGGGGAGACGGCGGCGGTGAGGCCGAGCAGGACGCGGGTGTCGAAGCCCGCCGCCCGGGCGTCCATTGCGGTGGCCCGGACGCAGTGGTCGGTGGCGATGCCACAAACGTCGACCGCGTCGATGGCATGCGCGCGCAGCCAGTCGGTGAGCGTGGTGGAACCATCCGAGGCGGTGCCTTCGAAACCGGAGTAGGCGGCGGTGTACGCGCCCTTGGAGAAGACCTCTTGGATCGGGGTGGTGTCCAGGCCGGGGTGGAAGTCCGCGCCGGGTGTCCCGACCCGGCAGTGCGGCGGCCAGGTGTCGACGTAGTCGGGGTGCTCGGAGAAGTGTGCGCCGGGGTCGATGTGGAAGTCGCGGGTGGCGACCACCGCGGTGTAGTCCGAGACGCCGAGGTATTCGGTGATCCGCTCGGCTACCGCGGCCCCGCCCGCGACAGCCAGCGATCCCCCTTCGCAGAAATCGTTCTGCACGTCGACGACGATCAGAGCTCGGCTCATGACGACCTCCCGGGGGCCAGGGCGAACCGCGACGGTTCGCGCTCGTATTGCATTGTGCCGCCCGACCTGCCCTGGTCGCCATCCAGTGGAGTCGTCCCCGTCGGCCGGTGGCTTCGGCCGCAGGTCCGGCTATTTGACGAAGGTGGTGGGGATGGCGGGGTCGCCGTCCGAGAGTTTGAGGCCCTCCCAGGGAAGGCTGATCAGCCCGCGTGCCACCAGTTCTCGGCTCTCGGTGAGGGTTGGCAGGCCGTCCAGCACCTCGCCGCCGCGGACCAGCGGGATTTGCAGGTCGCGGACGTCGTGGCCATTGGGTTCGGGGCGGGTGCCGGTCGCCGGGTAGACGATCTCCTCGACCAGGGTGCCGGTGCGCCGGGACAGGCGCACGGCCTTCTTGGTGCCGCCGCGAGACTCCTTGTGGGAGCTGCGTTTTGCCACCGGGACACCCTCGACCTCGACGAGCTTGAAGACCATGCCCGCGGTCGGCGCGCCCGATCCGATCACCAGTGCGGTGCCGACGCCGTAGACGTCCACCGGTTCGGCGCGGAGTGCGGCGATCGCGTATTCGTCCAGATCTCCCGACACCACGATCCTGGTGCGCACCGCGCCGAGCGTGTCGAGCTGTTTGCGGACCTGCCCGGCCAGCACGCCGAGATCACCGGAATCGATTCGCACACCGCCCAATTCGGGTCCGGCCACCTTGATGGCGGTGGCCACGCCGCGGGTGATGTCGAAGGTATCGACCAGCAGGGTGGTGCCCACGCCGAGCGCGGCGATCTGGCTGCGGAAAGCCTCGGCCTCGTGTTCGCCGTCGGATCCGCTGTGCAGCAAGGTGAATGCGTGCGCGCTGGTGCCGGCGCCGGGAACTCCGAAGCTGCGCACGGCTTCCAGGTTGGAAGTGGCGTCCAAACCCGCCAGGTAGGCGGCGCGCGAGGCCGACGGTGCGGCGAGCTCATGCGTTCGGCGCGAACCCATTTCGATCATGCGCCGCCCGGCGGCGGCGCTCACCATGCGCGCGGCCGCGGCGGCAATCGCGCTGTCGTGGTTGTAGATCGAGAGCGCGAGGGTCTCCAGCAGGACGCATTCGGCGAAGGTGCCGCGCACGGTGAGGATGGGCGAACCCGGGAAGTACAGCTCGCCCTCGCGGTAGCCGTCGATATCGCCGGTGAAGCGATAGTCGCGCAGCCAGCGCACGGTGTCGGCGTCCAGGAATTTCTCCACAATCGCGAGTTCCGGTTCGCCGAAACGGAATTCGCGCAGCGCCGCGACCAGCCGCCCGGTTCCGGCGACCACGCCGTACCGTCTGCCGTGCGGCAATCGCCGGGCGAATACCTCGAAGGTGCAGCGCCGCTGCCCCGATCCGTCAGCCAGCGCCGCGGCGAGCATGGTCAGCTCGTACTGGTCGGTGAGCAGTGCGGTGCTGGTGAGCCCGTCAGCGATCATCACAGTGCCTATCTTGCCCTGCGCTTCGCTCCGGGCGGGTTCGCGGCCCTGAGAGTCCCGAACCTTCCCTCCCTTCGCTCCTCCGCTTCGCTCAGTCCAGAACCGGGACGGGCCGCGAACCTTGGGGCTGGTCTCTGTCGTGCTGGGGTCTCGTGTTGGTTGGGCGTGTCGTGCTGTTGTTGTTTCTTCGGAGGTGAGTCGTACCCTGGACGTTATGGGTCTGTGCACAGAAGATGCTGTCCGGATTGCCGCCGGTCCGGTCGGCGCGAATGGGACGGTATCGGCGGCACAGGTGGTACTGGGGGCGTCCCAGGCCATGCCGGAGGCGGTCGAATACACCGAAATCCTGGAGGCGGAGGACCGCCCGTGGGTAACGGTCGTTTGGGACGATCCGGTCAACCTCATGCACTACGTGACCTACATCTTCCAAAAGCTGTTCGGCTATAGCAAAGCCAAGGCAACCGAACTCATGCTCAAGGTGCACAACGAGGGCAAAGCCGTGGTGTCCTCCGGCTCCCGCGACAAGATGGAACACGATGTGCAGCGCCTGCACGCGGCCGGACTATGGGCGACCATGCAGCGTGACCAGTAACCCGGGCGACTACGGTGAACCCGTGCGGAAGTGGAGCAGGAAGAACTCCCTGGGCGGGCTGAAACTCCGCTCGGAAATGGACGCCCACGAGGCGGAGGTGCTGCGTTCGCTGGTGGGCGCGGTGACCGGTCTACTCACCGATCGAGCCCGTTCGGCCCCCGAGGACGATCTGGCCGCGCTCACCGGGCTACAGGTCGGCAACTCCACCCCGCCCGACGATCCGCGACTCGCGCGGCTGCTGCCGGACTTCCATCGCAGCGAACCCGGTTCCCCCGACGCCGAGCGCGCGGACCTCAACAGCGCCCTGCGCGGCCTGCACGAACCGGACATCATCGAGACCAAGGTCGCCGCCGGACTGGTGATTCTGGAGACCCTCCCGCCGCAGGGCGGCAAGATCATCATCACCCCCGAGCAGGCCGACCACTGGCTCAACGCGCTCAATGACGTCCGCCTGGCATTGGGCACCGCACTCGATATCAATGCCGACACACCCGATGAGTTGGACGAGGACGACCCGCGCGCGGCCAGCCTGGACGTCTATCACTGGCTCACCTGGATGCAGGATTCGCTGCTGCAAGCGCTCATACCCTGATCTGCCCGCGATACCCTCGCCTCGGAGGTGCACACCGTGAACAGTGTTGCGGGACCGAATAATTCGATCACCGATGTGGCGGGCGTACTGGTCGGACACCGGCACGAGATCGATCCGAAGGCGACCCTGGGCTACGGCGCGGCCACCGGCTGCACCGTACTCCGCGTCCCCGGCGGCGCGACCGCCTCGGTCGATGTGCGCGGCGGCGGACCCGGCACCCGCGAAACCGATCTGCTCGATCCCGGCAATACCGTGCGGCAGGTGAATGCCGTATTGCTCACGGGCGGAAGCGCTTACGGCCTGGCCGCCGCCGACGGGGTGATGCGCTGGCTGGAGGAGCACCGGGAGGGCATCCCGATGGATCCCGCCGATCCCGCGCGCGTCGTCCCCATCGTCCCCGGCGCAGTGATCTTCGATCTTCCGGTGGGGGCGTGGAACATTCGGCCCACCGCCGACTTCGGATTCCTGGCCGCCGAGGCCGCCGCGGTCGAATTCGCCCGTGGCTCGGTGGGGGCCGGGGCGGGCGCTCGCGCGGGCTCCATCAAGGGCGGGGTGGGCACGGCCTCGGTGCGCTTCACCGACGGCCTCGCCGCCGGAATCACGGTGGGGGCCTTGATAGTTGCCAATCCGGTCGGCTCGGTCTTCGACCCGCGCACCGGATTGCCCTGGGGCGCGGGCACGGACGGCCCGGACCACTTCGGCCTGCAACCGGTAGCCGGGGACCGCCTCGCCGCCGCGAACGCGCTTCCGGTGAAGGGCACCGTCCTCAACACCACCATCGGTGTGGTCGCGACCGATGCCGCACTAGATCCGTCCGCCTGCCGCCGCCTGGCCACCACCGCCCACGACGGCCTGGCCCGCGCCATCCGCCCCGCGCACTCACCTTTGGACGGCGACACCCTCTTCGCCCTGGCCACCGGCGCGGCCGATCCGGCCCCGGCCTTCCCGCTGCCCCCGGCCTTCCCCGCCGATCTGCTCCTGCTCGACCAACTCTGTACCGCGGCCGCGGTCTGTGTGGAGCGCGCCATAGTCGACGCCATCCTGTCGGCCACCTCGGTAGCCGGAATCCCTTCCTACACAGACCTCTTCGGCGGTTAGCCCCGGCGCCGCGATCGTCCGGCCGCTCCACACCCGGGGGTGTGATCTCCTCGGCCGGGAATAGGTGAATATTCTGGCCTGTTGACGACAGCGTTTCGACGGTCCGTATTCCCCCGGCCGTTTCGAGCGGTGAGCGGAAGGATTCGAACTGTGCTGGTGATCAGGGCCGATCTGGTCGAGGCAATGGTCGCGCACGCGCGCGCCGATCATCCGGACGAGGCGTGCGGCATTATCGCCGGTCCCGAGGGCTCCGATCGCCCCGAGCGGTTCGTGGCCATGGTGAATGCCGAACGCTCACCCACCTTCTACCGCTTCGACTCCGGTGAACAGTTGCGCGTCTGGCGCGAAATGGATGACGCCGACCAGGAGCCGGTGGTGATCTATCACTCGCACACCGCGACCGAGGCGTACCCGAGCCGCACCGATATCTCGTACGCGTCCGAGCCGAACGCCCACTACGTGCTGATCTCCACCCGCGATGCCGATGAGCACGAGTTGCGCAGCTACCGCATCCTCGAGGGTGTGGTCACCGAGGAGCCGATCGAGATCGTGCCCGACCGGTCCGGCGCCGACCCCGAATCCGCCGACGCCTGAACATCTTCCGCCGAAACCGAGGAGCCCCCAATGCCGGTCACCGTCTCCATCCCCACCATCATGCGCACCCTCACCGGTGGTGCGAAGCGCGTCCAAGCCGAGGGTGCGACCCTGGCCGCGATCATCGACGACCTGGACGCCAACCACAACGGCCTCAAGGCCAAACTGCTCAATGACGGCAAGCTCAACCGCTACGTGAACATCTACGTCGACGACGAGGATGTGCGCTTCACCGGTGGACTGGCGGCCGAGGTCCCCGAAGGCGGCACCGTCACCATCCTTCCGGCGGTCGCCGGCGGCGCGCGCTAACCGTGGCCCGCTACGAGTCGCTGATCGCGACACTCGGCAACACCCCGCTGGTGGGTCTGCAGAATCTGTCCCCACAGTGGGACGGCGACAATCACATTCGCCTGTGGGCCAAGCTCGAGGACCGCAACCCGACCGGTTCCATCAAGGACCGTCCCGCGCTGCGCATGATCGAGCAGGCCGAAGCCGACGGCAAACTCACCCCGGGCTGCACCATCCTGGAGCCCACCAGCGGCAATACCGGCATCTCGCTGGCTATGGCCGCGAAACTCAAGGGCTATCAACTGGTCTGCGTCATGCCGGAGAACACCTCGGTGGAGCGCCGCCAGCTGCTCACCATGTTCGGCGCGCGCATTATCGATTCACCCGCCGCGGGTGGCTCCAATCAGGCTGTGGCGCTGGCCAAACAGATCGCCGCGGAGCACCCCGACTGGGTGATGCTCTACCAGTACGGCAATCCCGCGAACGCGCTCGCGCACTACGAGACCACCGGCCCCGAAATTCTCGCCGACCTCCCCGAGATCACCCATTTCGTCGCGGGCCTGGGCACCACCGGCACCCTCATGGGCACCGGCCGCTTCCTGCGCGAAAAGGTCTCCGGCATCGAGATAGTCGCCGCCGAACCCCGCTACGGCGAACTGGTCTACGGCCTCCGCAATATCGACGAGGGCTTCATCCCCGAGCTCTACGATGCGTCCGTTCTGACCTCCCGCTTCTCGGTCGGCCCCTACGACGCCGTCCGCCGCACCCGCGAATTGGTCATGGAGGAAGGCATTTTCGCCGGTATCTCCACCGGTGCGATCCTGCACGCCGCCCTGGGCGTGGCGAAGAAGGCCCAAACGGCAGGCAAGACCGCCGACATAGCCTTCGTAGTAGCGGACGGCGGCTGGAAATACCTCTCCACCGGCGCCTACGACGGCACCCTCGAAGAGGCCGAAGACCGCCTCGAAGGCCAACTCTGGGCCTGACACCGCAACGGCACTCGTCATTGGTGAACCGAGTGCCGTTGCCCGCCGAGTGTGCACTCATGGCGGCGTTTCCCGGTATTCACCGCCATGGCTGCACACTCACCGGGTAGTTGGGGTTGCGGCCGGTACCCTCGGGGCAGGGCTTGCCTAGGAGGTACCGGTTATGAGCGGCAGTGGCGGCGTGGGCGCGTCATTCGATCCCGATCGGATTGCCCGATTGCGCGGGCAGGTGACGAATCCGGGGGTGGCGGCCCAGGGCGGTGGTGCGCTGAAGCTGCTGTGGCAGCGGGCGATTGCGATCATTCTCGCGTTTACCGCTCTGCTCTACGGGGTGGAGGGCGTCGACACGGTCACCGATCACAGTCTCGATGCCGCGGGCGGTGTGAAACCCCGTCGGACGGACGGTTTGGACGGCATTCTCTTCGGTCCTGTGCTGCATGCCAATTGGGAGCATTTGATCGGTAATACCGTACCGGTATTGGTCCTCGGCTTGCTGACGCTGCTCACCGGCATCGGCCGGGGGCTCGCGGCGACCGCGATCATCTGGGTGATCGGTGAGTCCGGTACCTGGTTGACGGGCCAATCGCACTCAGTGCACATCGGTGCGTCGGTGCTCGTGTTCGGCTGGCTGACCTATCTGATCTCGCGTGGCGTCTTCGCGCGCAATGTGGTGCAGATCGCCATTGGCCTGGTGGTGGGGTTGCTGTATGGGTCGATTCTGTGGGGAGTTCTGCCTGGCCAACCCGGAATCTCTTGGCAAGGACATCTTTTCGGGGCGGTGGGTGGCCTGGTTGCGGGATGGGTACTCTCAGCGGATGAACGTCGTCATCGTCGCGGGGCCAGTGCCGGCCGACTCGTGTCGTAGGGGTGACGGTGAACCCGGCCGGCGATTTGGGGGATCCCTCCTTGACTGAGACAGCAGCGTGGCAGCATGGGGGAATGCGCCTCACCGTGATCGGGTGCTCGGGCAGTGTGTCCGGCCCGGATTCCCCGGCGTCGGGATATTTGCTCACCGGCCCGGATATGACTCCGACCGTCATCGATTTCGGCCCCGGCGTACTCGGCGCGTTGCAGCGCTATCTGGATCCGGGTGAGGTGGATATCTTCCTCACGCATTTGCACGCCGATCACTGCCTGGATCTGCCGGGCCTGCTGGTGTGGCGGCGCTACCATCCGAATCCGCCGACCGGTAAGGCCGTTGTCTACGGTCCGTCGGATACCTCGCTGCGGATCGGTAATGCGTCGGCGGAGATCGGTGGCGATACCGACGACTGGTCCGATGTCATCGATATGCGGCAGTGGATGGTGGGTGCGCCGATTCCGTTCGGTCCCGGCCATACCGTCGAGGCGCGGCGCATGTACCACCCGCCGGAGTCGTACGGCCTGCGCATCAAGACGGCCTCCGGCCGCACCTTCGTCTACACCGGTGATACCGCCATCTGCCCCGAGGTCTACGACCTGGCTCGTGGCGCGGATGTGCTGCTCGCCGAGGCTTCCTGGACGCACGATCCGGCCAATCGCCCGCCGGGTATCCATCTCTCGGGCACCGAGGCGGGCATGATCGCCGCCGAGGCGGGCGTCGGTGAACTGCTGCTCACCCACATTCCGCCCTGGACCGCCCGCGAGGATGTGATCGCCGAGGCGAAGGCCGTCTTCAGCGGTCCGGTGCACGCGGTTTCTCCCGGCGAGGTCTTCGAAATCTGAGTCCGGCCCGCACGTTAGGCTGTGGCCCGTGTCTAAACGAGCCGATGGCAGGGCGGATGACGAACTCCGCGAGGTAAGGATCACCCGTGGGTTCACCACGCATCCGGCGGGATCGGTGCTGGTGGAGTTCGGCGGGACCCGGGTCATGTGCACCGCGAGCGTCACCGATGGCGTGCCGCCGTGGCGCCGGGATTCCGGATTGGGCTGGCTGACGGCCGAATACGCCATGCTGCCCGCGGCCACGCACACCCGTTCCGGGCGTGAGTCGGTCAAGGGCAAGGTGGGCGGTCGCACGCAGGAGATCTCGCGGCTGATCGGGCGTTCGCTACGTGCCTGCATCGACCTGTCGACCATCGGCGAGAACACCATCGCGGTGGACTGTGATGTGTTGCAGGCCGACGGCGGTACCCGCACCGCGGCCATTACCGGTGCGTATGTGGCGCTTTCGGATGCCATCACCTACCTGGGCGCGGCGGGCAAGTTGACCGATCCGCAGCCCATCTCCTGTGCGATCGCCGCGGTGAGTGTCGGCGTGGTGGATGGCCGGGTGCGCCTGGACCTTCCGTACGAGGAGGATTCGCGCGCCGAGGTCGATATGAATGTGGTGGCCACCGATACCGGCACCCTGGTCGAGATCCAGGGCACCGGTGAGGGCGCGACCTTCCCGCGCTCCACCCTGGACAAGCTGCTCGACTCCGCGCTCGCGGGTTGTGAGCGGATCTTCCAGGTGCAGAAGGAGGCGCTCGCGCTGCCGTATCCGGGTGTGCTCCCGGAGCCGTCCGAGGGGAAGAAGAAGTCCTGATGTCGCGCCGCGTCCTGGTCGCCAGCCGAAATGCCAAGAAGCTGAACGAGTTACGCCGCATTCTCGACGAGGCCGGGATCGCGGGCGTCGAGATCGTCGGGCTGAACGATGTGCCCGAATACGATGAGGCACCCGAAACCGGCGCGACCTTCGAGGAGAATGCCCTCGCCAAGGCCCGCGACGGGTATGCCGCCACCGGATTACCCTGTGTCGCAGACGATTCCGGTATCTCGGTGGATGCCCTCAACGGTATGCCCGGCGTGCTCTCGGCCCGCTGGGCCGGTGCGCACGGCAATGACGAGGCCAACAACACCCTGCTGCTCGGCCAACTCGGCGATGTCCCCGATGAGCGGCGCGGTGCCGGCTTCGTCTCCGCCTGTGCCCTGGTCGCCGACGGCGTCGAAGAGGTCGTACGCGGTGAATGGCCGGGCGCCATCGCCCGAAAGCCGGTGGGCGACGGCGGTTTCGGCTACGACCCGCTCTTCATCCCGGAGGGCGGGACGGTCTCCGCCGCCCAACTCACCCCCGCCGAAAAGGACGCCGCCTCCCACCGTGGGCGTGCCCTGCGCCAGTTGCTCCCGGCCCTGAAGGCCCTGGCCGCCAACTGATTTCGGTACCCGAACGAGAAACGCTCCCGGCCACGAGGACGGGAGCGTTTCGATTTGTAGCGGGGGAAGGCTCAGAGCCCGAAGGCGGCCTTCACTTCCTTGGTGCGCATGTGCTCGAACACGAAGGACAGGAACGGAATCGTGCCGGCCAGGCAGGTCAGCGCCGTGGTGACGGGCTTCCACCGCGCCTTGATACCCAGGTCGATGGTCATCACCAGGTACAGCATGTAGAAGATGCCGTGCACCTGTCCCACGTAGAACAGCCAGTGCGGCGCGGTGCTGCTGTCCTCGAGCAGTAGGTATTTGTAGATCACTTCACCGGTGAGCACCAGCAGCCAGAGGCCGGTGATCCAGGCCAGAATCCGATAGCGCAGGAGCGCGCCGCGGATCTTCTCGGGTGCGGCGGCGCCGAGCGGGCGGGGCGCGAGGGTGGCCTCACCGGTCGCGACGGGGGCCTGGGGGTTGTCGCGCGCGGTCACCCGGCGCTCCTTTCGGGGTGGTTGCGCAGCCCGGCGTGCTGAATCTGCTGATCCAGATCGCTGGCGTGCAATGCGGCCAGGTACCTGTTGTATTCGGTGGTCTGCGGATCATCGGAGGCGGCCGCCTTGGGCCGCTCGGGCAGCAGTCCGGCCGGAATCTCGCGCGGCGCGACCGGCTTGGGCCGCTTGGGTCGCGCGGCGGAGCCGGCATCGGCGGGCGCCGGCGTGGCCTCCGACTGCGCGTCCTTCTCCAAGCGCACGAATCGCAGGTAAGCCCACACCACGAATCCCGCGAACAGCGGCCACTGCAGTGCGTAGCCGAGGTTCTGCCCGGTGCCCGAGCCGGATTCATAGCGCCCCCACTGCCACCAGCCGAGGCCCAAGCAGGCCACGAATGCCACGACCACGAAGACGATCAGGGCCGGACGGCGGTGGGGAGCAGCGGACACGACATCCACCGTACCTGCCTACTACGGCCCACGTAGTAGGAGGTAGGTCGCATTATCCGAACGGCTGGGCGCTCAGAACTTGTAGGTGACGCCGGTGAGCCGCTCGGACTCCTCCCAGAGTCGACGCCACAGGTCCTGGTTCCGTGAGAGCTTGCTGGACGAGGATTGTTCGACGGGGCCCCTGTTACCCATGAAACGTGCCGGTCCCCAGTAGATGGCCGGGTCGGCGTCGGGCATGGTGGCGGCGAAGAGGGAGGAGTGGGCGGCCTTGGCGGGGGAGTGGCCGATCAGCCGGATGAACGGCTTGGCAATCTTGTCCAGCGGGGTTTCGGTGTGCGCGAACAGATCGGTCGCGGAGACGCCGGGGTGTACGCCGTAGGAGCGCTTGCTGGAACCGGCCGCGGTGAGGCGGCGTTGCAGTTCCCGCGCGAACATCAGGTTGGACAGCTTGGACTGCGCGTACGCGAGATTGCGCTGGTACCTGCGGTTCTCGTAGTTCAGGTCGTCGATCCACAGCTTCGGCGTCTGCTTGTGCGCGATGGAGGACAGCGTGACGACCCGGTCGGAGATCTTGTCCAGCAGGAGCCCGGTGAGCGCGTAGTGGCCGAGATGGTTTACGCCCCACTGGGTTTCGAAGCCGTCCGCGGTGCGCGAGAACGGGATATTCATCAGCCCGGCATTATTGATGAGTACATCGAATGCGCCTGTGCTGTCCGCGAATTCACGCACCGAGGCGAGACTGGCCAGATCCAGTGCCGCGACCCGCACATCACCCTCGATGCCGTCGGCGACCTGCTGTGCCTTGGCGGCATTGCGGCAGGCCATAATGACGGTGGCACCTTTGCTCGCGAGTACTTTGGTGGTCTGCTCGCCGATCCCACCATTGGCTCCGGTGATCACGAAGGTGCGTCCGGACTGGTCCGAGATTTCGCTTGGCTTCCATGCCATGGCTGATGACCTCACAGGTTCGGCTTTCGATGTGCCTCGTCGCACACGGTGCCATGACCTTACTTCAGAGTAAGTTCCGGAGGTGGACCGACTGGCCGAGCATGCCCGCGAAGTATCTGTTAGCCGTGTCGTTGCTCGGCTCTCGATGACGGGCAAAACATACTGGGCCGATGACCGGTGCCAGGGCGGCCGTCGCCTCTTCGATACCTCAACCGCTGAGCCGGGCCAGGATCAATGTCATCTTCGGCACCGTCGTGCTCGGAATGCTCATGGCGGCCCTCGATTCGACCATTGTCTCCACCGCGCTGCCGACCATTGTCGCCGATCTGGGCGGTGCGGGTCATATGGCATGGGTGGTCACCGCCTATCTGGTGGCGGAGGCGATCGCCACCGCGCTGGCCGGAAAGTTCGGTGATCTGTTCGGCCGCAAGCTGATCTTCCAACTCAGCGGAGCCATCTTCATTCTCGGCTCGATCATCGCCGGTATGGCGCACGGCATGGAGTTGCTGATCATTGCCCGGGCCATTCAGGGTTTGGGTGCGGGCGGGCTCATGGTCACCTCCATGGCGCTCATCGCCGATGTGATTCCCCTGCGCGAACGCGGCCAGTACCAGGGCGCGCTGGGCGCGGTCTTCGGCGTGACCACGGTGGTCGGGCCGACGCTGGGCGGACTGTTCACCGATCACCTGAGCTGGCGCTGGTGCTTCTACGTGAACGTGCCCATCGCCGTCATCATGATTCTCGTTGCGGCCCGGACGATTCCGGTGGTCCGCAATGCGGTGCAGCCGCTGGTCGACTACCTCGGTATCGCGCTCATCGCGATCGGCGTCACCTGCCTGATCCTCGGATTGGAGTGGGGCGGACAGGAATACGCGTGGGGCTCGGCCATGATCATCGGCCTGTTCGCGGCCGCGGTGGTGGCGCTGGTGGCATTCGTGGCGGTGGAGTTGCGGGTCGAGGAGCCCATGCTGCCCATGCGCCTGTTCCGCAGCAATGTCTTCACCATCTGCTCGATCCTGAGCTTCATCGTCGGCTTCGCCATGCTCGGCGCGATGACCTATCTGCCCGCGTTCCTGCAGTATGTGAAGGGCGTCTCGGCGACCGCGTCGGGTGTACAGACGCTGCCGCTGGTGGTCGGATTGTTCACCACCTCAATCCTTTCCGGAACGATCGTGGGCCGCACGGGACGGTACAAGTTCTTCCCGATCGCGGGTACCGCCATCATGGCGGTGGGCCTGTTCCTCATGTCCACCATGGACGCGAGCACTGGTTTCTGGTTGCAGTCGCTGTACATGCTGATTCTGGGCCTCGGTATCGGTCTGGCCATGCAGGTGCTCACCATCGCGGTGCAGAACAGCGTGCCCTACTCGGATCTGGGCACCGCGACCTCCGGGGTGACCTTCTTCCGCACCATCGGCAGTGCCTTCGGCACCACGGTTTTCGGCACGCTGTACTCGAATCAGCTGGGGCCGCACCTGAGTTCGGCGCTGATGGCGGCCAAGGTGCCGCCGGAGATCGCGCAGAATCCGCAGACCCTGCGCGCCCTGCCACCGGAGCAGGCCGCACCGATTATCGACGCCTACGCCACCTCCATCGACTATGTCTTCCGCTGGGTGGTGCCGGTCGCGGTCCTCGGCTTCCTCATCGCCTGGCTGTTGAAAGAGGTACCGCTGCGCGACAGTTCGCGCGGTGAGGCCAAGGATATCGGCGAGGGCTGGGCGGTACCGGATTCACCCGATCCCGGGGTGCAGATGGAGCGGGCCATCGTCCGCGTGCTGCGAAAGCTGCGCGACAATGCCGTACCCGAGCCGGGAATCCTTGCGGCGGCGGGTAGTTCGCTTGGCAAGGACGAGGCGTGGGCGCTCGGCCAGGTCCGCATGTATCAGCGCCTGCGCGGCTCGGTGACGGTCTCCGATATCGCCAAAACCCATTGGGTGCCACCGGAATTGGTGGAGCCGGTCTTCGAGAAGGCGCAGCGCGACGGACTGGTCCGGCTCGACGGCGCGGACCTGGCACTCACCGAGCGGGGCCTGCGTGAGGTCGACGCGGTACAGGCGGCCTGGAAACACTGGCTCGAAAACCAGCTCGGCGACTGGGATCTCACCGATCCAGAGGAGCGCGCCCTGTTCGACCAGAGCATCGACAGTATCGCCACCAAACTCCTCGACGAGGCGGATCGCCCCGACGCCCTCCCCGCCCGCGGCTGAGCCCAACCCTTCCGAGGCCACCGGCCGACACCGGCCCCTCCGTCGGCCGCCGCCTCTCCGTCATCCCGGCATGCTTTTGGCCGGGATCCACACCCGAAACTGCCCCGCTGCGGTAATCCGCAGCGGGGCAGTATTTTTCGAGCGGACCCCGCTCAGACCACCACCGTCAGGCGAGTGCGCGCACGGGCTGAACCGGTGCATCCCAGTCGATCCGGAAGCGCTGTTCGTGTCCGAACGCCTTCTCCGGGTCCATTCGCTTGAACATCAGCGGCATGATCAACCCCATGGCGGCGCGGGCGATCGGCCCGGCGGCCTTGGTGTGGTTCATCCGCTTGACCCGGTTCGCCACACCCTCCACCCGAGGCCGGCGCAGCGCCTCATAGGTGGCGAAAGCCGTTGTCGGATCGTCGATATCGCGCAGGCAGCGGGCCAGCTCGACGGCGCTCTCGATGGCCATCGACCCGCCCTGACCGGAGGTATTGCTGGGCGCGTGCACGGCGTCACCGGTGAGCACCATGCGCCCGCGATACCAGTGCGGTACGGGCGGCATGATGTGCAGTGCGCCGACCACCATCAGATCCTCGGGCTTGGTATTGCGGGCCATTTCCGCGCCGGGTGCGTCATCGGAGTAGACCTCGCGCAGGATGCGCAGCCACTCCGCATTGGGCACGGTCCGCGCCTCGGAGAGCGACATGTACTTCTCGTGTGGCAGGTTCGCGCCCCACGCGGCCCGCCCGTCGGGCATGGTCCAGTACAGGTAGTAGCCGCGCTTACCGAAGGCGAAGGTCATATTGCCCGGCGGGATGGGATTCGAGATCTCGGTGTACGCGCCGAAGCCGAGCATGCCGAGGTACGTCGGTCCGGGGGCGTCGGGGTCGATGAGGGTGCGCACGGTGGAACGAATGCCGTCCGCACCGATCAGCACGTCACCGGTGGCACTGCTGCCGTCGGCGAAGTGCGCGGTGACGCCGTCCGCGTGCTCCTCGACATCGATCAGTTTCTTGTTGTACTCGAACCGCACACCATTGGCGACGGCCGTATCGTGCAGTGCCACATGCAGATCCGGCCGATCGACCAGCCGCAGCGGCTCCACTCCGGTAAGACCGGGCAGGGCGAAGTTCTTGCTGTTGACGGACATCGAGTTGGTGTGGATCGGTGCGGCGATGGCCCGCACGGCGTCGCCCGCGCCGATGATATCGAGCGTGGCCACCCCGTTCGGTGCGAGCGCGAGGTTGGAGCCGATACCGTAGGCGGGGCCGGGGTACGCCTCGAAGACGCGGGCCTCGATTCCGGCCTTGTGCAGTGCGGTCGCGGCGACCGGTCCGGAGATGCCGCCGCCGATGACGAGGGCAGAACGTATTTCAGACATGGGTTGTCTCCCTGAATGTTCGAAAGCTTGGAATAGCCCCGAATCAGAGCGCGTGCGGTGAACCCAGTTATCCTGTAGTTGCCAAACTCGGTACGAGTTCGCCTGCACGAGCGCGGATCGGGAAGGTGTGTTCCCGGGTCTCGGCGGTGGTGTTGCAGCACCTTCGCCGGGGCCCGGTTCTTGCCGCTAGGGGTGCAGCCCTCCCTCCACTTGCGTGGCCACATCGGCCGGGGTGACGCCGTCGCGATGCCAGGTCCGCCACATCTCGATCTGCGGGAAACTGCCGTCGGCGAGTGAATCGCGCAGTGCGCGAGCCCAATTCGCCTCGGCGGCGAGCATGGTGAGCTCATAGTCGTCTTCGACCAGGAAAAGGCGCGGCAATGAGCCTTCCAGAGCGTCCAATTGGGTCTTGGTGGCGGTGATTGTGTTCTCCAACTGGGTGATTCGATCGGTGAGCAGTCCGATCACCTCATCCGGCGGCAGCACCGAGAGCACCGACAGGCCGGCCATGAACGGCCGCTGTTCGGGTTGCGGGCTGGCGATGAGTTCCCTTGTCCAGTCGGTGAGTTCGGCCCGACCGGCTTCGGTGATCCGGTAGATGGTGCGTTCGGGGCGCGCGCCGTCGCGCTCACTGCCGGTGACCTCGAGGAAGCCGTGCTTGGTGAGGTTGTCGACAACGGTGTACAGCGAGCCCCATTTGACGCCCATGTCGTGGTCTTTGCCGTACTCCCGCAACCGCCCGGCGATCTCGTAGCGGTGCATGGGCGAAATGGCCAGGACGGACAGTACGGCCAGTGCCATCAGGTTTCCGACTTTGCGTTTGCGGGCCATCTCCGGCACCTCCTTTACTCGTCTACGAATATACGTCGACGAGTATTCGTGCACAAGTACCCGGCGGGCATGAAAAAACGCCCCTCACGGCGGTGAGAGGCGCTGGGGGCGGATCAGGAGGTGGCGAAGCGGGAGCGCAGATAATCCGAGGTCGCCTGGTCTGCGGGCAGGAATGCCTCCAGATGCAGTTCGGCCAGGGTGATATCGGTGGCCGTCGCGAACGAGGTCAGCGTGGTGATCAGGCGCAATTCACCACCCGGACTGCGCAGCCGCAGCGGAACCGCGAAGCCCAGGTGCTGCGGCCCCGGATCGACCGGCGGCAGATACCCCTCCAACTCCGCGATGAGGTCGTCCAGATCCGGATCCGGGCTGCGCGCGGCCCGATTACGCAGGCTGTCGGTAATGTGCCGCCCCCATTCGGGCAGATTGATCACCCGCCGCGCCAGACCCTCCGGATGCAGCGCCAGCCGCAGCACATTGAGCGGTGCGTCCAGCAGTTCGGGCGCGCACCCCTCGGCCAGCATTTCGAAGGCGGCATTGGCGGCCACCAGCACCCCGTACGGCCGGGTCACCACCGCCGGATACGGCAGGTGCCCTTGGAGAATGGAATCCAGCGCATGCCGCACCGGACCGAGTTCCGGTGCGTCCAAAGCGGATTCGGGAAACGCGGGCGCGTAGCCGGCCGCCAGCAGCAGCGTATTGCGTTCGCGCAGTGAGAGTCCCAGCGATTCGGCCAGCCGCACCACCATGGTCCGCCCGGGATGCGAACGCCCCTGCTCCAGGAAGCTCAGGTAGCGCTGACTGGTCTCGGCGCTGATGGCCAGGTCCAGCTGACTGACGCGGCGCCGGGTGCGCCAGTGCTTCAACTGTTGGGCGAAGGGACTCGCCGGGGCTGCCACCGCCATGATCGTCATACCTCCACTGTCCGCACCTGCCCGTTCGTGGGCGATTCCCTACAGGGAATGACAAGCGTGGCCATTTGATCATTCCCTGCGGGGAATCGCGCTCAGCAGCGCCGCCGAACAAACTCGGTGTCATGAGCGACGACCTCGGAGTCACCGCCCTGACCACCCGCACCGAGCCGTACTTCAGGAGAATCACCATGAATGCCATTGCGTACCAGATGGATCCGCTGCGCGGTCTCGAGGGACTGAGCACCCGCGTACAGGAGGTCCCGGTCCCGGGACCGCATCAGGTCGTGGTGCAGGTCCGTGCCACCTCGCTGAATCGGCGCGACATCCTGCTCTACGAGGGCAAGTACCCGGTCCCCATGACGCCGGGCATCACACCGCTGGTGGATGGCGTCGGTGAGGTTATCGCCCTGGGTGAGGGCGTAACTCGCGCCGCACTCGGCGATCGGGTCACCGGCACCTACTTCGTCGCCTGGAACGACGGGCCGCAGTCGCAAAAGAACTCTTTCGAACAGTACGGTGCGAACCATAATGGCTGGCTGGCCAATTACATTCTACTGGAAGAGGATTCGGTGATGCATGTACCCGCGCACCTCACCGATGAGGAGGCGGCCTCGCTGACCGCCGCGGGTCTGGTGGCCTGGTCGGCGTTGACCAAGCCGGTACCGGTCGGACCCGGCGACACCGTGCTCACGGTCGGCACCGGCGTGGTCGGTCTGTTCGCCGTACAGCACGCCAAAATGCTTGGCGCACGGGTTATCTCGGTCACCTCGTCACCGGACAAGGCGGATCGGCTGCGCAAGCTGGGCGCGGACGAGGTGATCGATCGCAAGCAGACCCCGGACTGGGAGAACACGGTCCTGGAGCTCACCGGAGGAGACGGCGTACAGCATGTCATCGACGCGGTCGGTATGCCGACACTGCCGAAATCGCTCGCGTCCGGGGCCTACAACGCGACCGTCACCCTGATCGGCGCGTTCCCGGCCGAGGCTGGTCAGCAGCCCGGCGACCCGACCGGCTACAAGTATCTCGGCGTCCGTCGTATCGCGGTCGGCAGCCGCACCGATTTCGAGGCGATGAACCGCACCATCACCGAGTACGGCATGCGCCCGCTCATCGACCGGGTCTTCCCTTTCGAGCAGGCCGCGCAGGCATTCCGGTACTACACCGAGGGCGACCCGTTCGGCAAGGTGGTCATCTCGATCCCGTGATCCGCGTCAGCGATCCCGGCTCAGCCAGGTTCGGCGGCAGTGGTTGCGGCACTGGCGAATTCGCGAATCCGCAGGGTGTCATTGCCGGTGCGCCACAGCAGCGCCCACTGGATCGACGGGGTATCGCGCAGCGGAATGTAGGCCACATCCGGGCGGGCGTGGTACCGCTGGGCGTGCGCGCCGATCGGCAGTACGCCCTGGCCCGCGCCGACCTGGGTGAGTAGTTCGGTGGTGGTCGCGCCGCTGGTCAGCAGGGTGGTGGGGGAGACATCGGCCAGGGTCACCGAACGTCGCTGGGCCAGGCGGTGATTCGCGGGAACGGCGAGTACCCGCGCCTCGGTGACCAGCGGCGGTCCGGCGGTGACATCCGGGTCGTGTACGGGCAGCATGCCCAGCGCCATATCGATCTCACCGTCACGCAGCCACGGAATCACCTGTGCGGGTTGGGCTTCGCGGATCCGGACGGCGCAATCCGGCAGTCGTTCCCGGAAGAGTTCCGCGGCGCGAGTAAGTAATTGGCTTGTCGCGGCGGCGGTGAACGCGATCTCCAGTGTTCCGCCGCGTCCGCGTCCGGTGTCGATGGTGTGCCGCACCGCGGTCGAGATCCGGTCCCAGGCGGGCCGCAGTTCGGCGTACAGCTCACGCCCCGCCGGGGTCGCCGCCACCCGCCTGCTGCTGCGGTCGAAGAGTGGAACCCCCAGTTGCCGTTCGAGTTTCGCGACGGTCTGGCTGACCCGCGCGGTGGACAGGTGCAGGCGGTCGGCGGTGCGCCCGAAGTGCAGCTCCTCCACCAGTGTGAGCAGGACCTCGATTTCGTGCCGTTCCAGCACCCGCCACCTCCACCTGGATCGTTAAGCCGAGCTTGACGATCGTTGCATACCCGCGCATTGATACCGCACCCGCGCGGGCCGAAAGTGAGGTGACCGCACAAGATCAGGAGTCGAAATGTTCGTCACCACCGCCCACGCCCTCACCGCCCCGGCCGCCGATACCGCGGCCGTGGTCCGCGAATTGCGGGATCGCGCCGAGATCACCGATGCGCTGCACCGTTTCGCGCTCGGTCAGGATCTGCGCGACCGGGAACTGTTCGCCTCCTCCTTCGCCGAGGACGCCGAACTCGACTTCCAGCCGACCGCCGAGAAGTGGGGTGGCCAGGCGCCGCTCATGGTCGGCCGCGATTTCATTGTCGACACCATCCTCGGCGGCTTCGAGGGGCGCGTCGACACCAGTCATCAGGTAACCAATCCGCGTATCGCCATCGACGGCGATACCGCGCGGCTCACCGCCATGGTCGAGGCGCAGCATCTGCTCACCGGCAACCACGAGGTCTTCGCGCTGTTGAAGAACCGCTATGACGTGGAGCTGGTTCGCGAGGGTGAGCGGTGGCTCATGCGGCAGGTCCGCATCGAGAACATCTGGATCTCCGGTGATCCAAAGGCGATCTTCTAGCAATCGGTGAAGATAGATACTGAGCTGGAATTATTCTGTTTCTCATTGGCTGTTCACGTCGACAGCAAACATGTGTACGGTGCCTGGAAGGCGAGCTTTTCGGATCGGCGGTGGTCGGCAATCGAAGGAGCTACCGGTGACACTCGGCACGGTGCGTGAGCAACCAGCGGTGAGCGAGGACGACGGCATACCCGGTGTGCTGGAGAACGGCGAAATGTCCGCGCGCACGCTGGCGCTCATGATCGTGCTCTCGCTCGGTGTGGTGCTGGCACTGGTCGGCGGCAGCCTCCGCAACAGCTTCACCGGCACCGGCGAAACCTCCGACAAACCGGCCACCCCCGCCACCACTTCGACCCAGCAGCCCGCGAGCGCCGGACCGCCGCCACCCGCACCCGCCCCGGAAGCCGTACCGCCCCCGCCTCCGCCCGCCCCGGAACCGGTCGCCCCCGCCCCCGCCCCTGCCCCGGTGCCCCAGACCTATTACGCCCCGGCCCCGGTCGAGCCCGCCCCCGCTCCCGAACCCCCGGCTCCGCACGCACCGCCGCCACCCCCGCCCGCCCCGGTGATTCCGGATATTCTCGTG
>NZ_WJIC01000044.1 GCF_009649815.1 Nocardia sp. SYP-A9097 | reverse complement strand
ACCACCAAGATCCGCGAGTTCATCAACGGCTGGAACCCCCGCGCGAAACCGTTCGTCTGGACCAAGACCGCCGAGCAGATCCTCACCAAGGCCGACCGTCCAAAGACTTCAAATCCGACCCACTAGAGGAGGTTTGAACCGCTGCTGCGCCATCAGCGCAGCGAGAGCACGAGCGTCGGCCTCGACACCCAATCGGTCCGGTCCATCGGTATCGTCTCCGACGATTTTCGGGAGAAGGAGCATCCGCCATTCACGAAGCCGCTCCGCTTCCGAGTGCATCGCTTCCGGCGTGGATAGAAACTCCTGCAGGACTATCCGATCCAGCGCACCACCGCGCGTAGGCCTACCCGAAAAGTCGGGGTGCTGAGTAGCCAGATCTGTTGTCTTTCGGGAGACGCTGTCCGGACTCCGAAAGGACTCAGGACGCGCCTCTGCCGGATGGATCGGAAGTGAACGCAGCAAATCTGAGAGTTCGGCGACTCGGGGATCGTTCTGCCGCAGCTCGCGCCAGCCGTTTTGCATCACCAGATCGCACGCCAGGATCAACTCATCCCGCGTCCATGCAGGACTTCGAACCATGTGACCTAAGCTAGCTTCAGATGCTCTAGTTAGCAAGCGGCACAACCGAATTCGTCATCCGGTTGGTTCATCTACCGGATTTGAAGGGTCAGATATAGGGCGTCGGACTGGGGCGCAGGGGATTTCGGGGACTAGGTGTTGAGCATTAGGGCTGCCACGGTGGGGTCTACCGAGATGTTGTTGCGGCCGGCCAGGTTCACCGGGCAGGTTCACCGGGCAGATGTCTTGCAGGACAAGGTTTGTGGCGTTGGGCGTCTCGCGGTAGCCGCTGATGTACGGGATTACTTCCATGCCGGCTCGGGTGAGGAGGATGGTGTAGTGGACCTAGGGGGCGTAGACGCCGGCCGCCTGGAGGTTGGTGATGAAGTCCGAGATGGGAAGCATCCCTACGCAACCCAGCAGGTCGGGCGGAGGGCGTCGTAGACGGAGTCCTGCATATTCAACGCATAGGGGGAGTTGATGAAGGGGCGGCATGGATGCCGTGGACCAGGATGACCGGTTGGGGGTGTTCGGGGTGGGGGCGCAGGTCAAGTCGTTGCCGTCGGGCGCGAAACGCCGGACTAGACGCCGGCGCCCAGTGCGCGCATGCAGCGGACGACGAGGGCGGCGGGGGCCTCTCCCCCGGCGCTCGCCGCGGCCCACTGTTCCAGCGAGATTCGAATCGCTCCGGCGGCCGCCGCGGCGAGCAGGCGCAGGTGCACCGGGTCGGCTTGCGGTCCGGCCAAATCGGTGAGGACTCTTCGCAATTCGCGTTCGCCCTCCATATTGATGCGGTGCCAGACGGCGCGGAGGGCGGGATCGGTTTCCATGGCTTGGAGTAGGCCGCGGGTGAGTTCGAAGTCGTCGCCGTCGTCGACGGTCAGAGAGCGGACGGCGGCGGATTCGAGATCCGCGAGGGTGGGGAGGCGGCGCGGGCCGGAGGCGATGGCCTCGAACCAGCGCTGGGCGCCCGTGGTGAGCATGGGTTCGACGGCGTCCTGTTTGGTGCGCGCGTAGCGGTAGAAGGTGCGCAGGGCGATGCCGGCTTCGGCGGCGATGCGGTCGGCGGTGACCTCGTTGGTGCCGTGTTCGGCGAAGAGGCGGGCCGCGATACGCGCGATATCCAGGCGGGTTTCGGACTTGCGGCGTTCAGCCAGGGTGGGCCGGGACAATGCTGGTCGAGGGTGCGATACGGGCACTCCGCCTCCTCCGGCTCGGGTATGTGGAAGACAATCCTAGTCGCTGGGATGTCAGCATGGCACGCCGTGCCATATGGGCGTAGCGTGACAAGCAAGAGGTTGGAATCGAAAAGGAGACTTCGCAATGGAGCGTTTCACCGATCGCCGAGTACTCATCACCGGCGCGGGCTCGGGTATCGGCCGGGCCACCGTGCATCGCGTACTCGCCGAGGGCGGGCAGGTTGTGGCCGCCGATATCAATGAGGCGGGGTTGGCCGAGACCGCCAAGCAGGCCGCGGAGAACGGTAATGCGGAGCGGCTCAGCACGGTCACCATTGATATCGGTAATGAGGATTCGGTGCGGGCGGGTGTCGCCACCGCCGTCGAGACGCTCGGCGGGCTGGACGCGCTGATCAACGCCGCCGGGATTCTGCGGTCCGCGCACACCCATGAGATGCCGCTCGAGGACTTCACCAAGATCATTACCGTGAATTTGACCGGTACCTTCCTGATGATTCGCGAATCGCTTCCGGCACTGCTGGAATCGAATAGGGGCGTAATCGTCAACTTCACCTCGACCTCGGCGTTCTTCGCGCACCCGTACATGACCGCGTACGCCGCGTCCAAGGGCGGCATCATGTCCATGACGCACGCGCTCGCCGCGGAATACAGCAAGCAGGGCCTGCGCGTGGTTGCCGTTGCGCCGGGCTCGATTTCGAGCGATATGACCGACGGCCGCGGCCCGGGCCTGCCCGCGGACGCCGATCTGAGCCTGTTCATGAAGCTGATCCCGGGCATCGGCCAGGGCTTCGCCTCGCCGGATACCGTCGCCGGCGTGGTCGCCATGCTCGCCTCCGATGACGGCGCGTTCATCACCGGCACCGAGATCCGCATCGACGGCGGCACGCACTACTGAGTCGCACAAGGGTTCTCGGGGACGACCCCGGGAACCCGTCATACCGTCGGACTACCCGGACCCTGAATTCTCACCGAACTCTGTTCATGCCATACCTTTTCGGCGACGAAGTTCGGCACAGTGAACGGCATGAGCTCGACGAGAAACAATTCCGCACGACGGCTGATCGCCCGGGTGGTTGTGGCCGGGTCGATCGCCATGATTCCCCTTGCCGCGGTATCGATTCCAGCACTGGCAGACACCCCTGCCGGACCGGATGTCACCGCGGTGAATCGGCCGCACTGGGATGACCGAGACGACTGGAACAATCCCTGGGATCGCAATAACCCCTGGGATCGGAACAATCCGTGGGACCGCGACGACTGGCGCGATCGGCACGACCACTGGGACAACCGCGATCAGTGGAATCGCGATCCCTTCCGCTCGTTCCTGCGCCAGTGGGTGCCCACCGGATCCTTCGGGAGTCGTTGACTCCCTTCATGAAAGGGCCCGGCATCGGTTGGGGTGCCGGGCCGTCGCATATTCAGGCGGCGCTGAGCCCAGCGTCGACGGTGAGGATCGTTCCGGAGGTGTAGGCCGAGCGATCCGAGGCGAGAAACGCTGCCGCGTCCGCGATTTCGCGCGGTGTGGCCGGGCGGGCGAAGGGGAAATCCGCCGCCATGGCACGGAAGCGATCACTGGAATCGATGAGCTTGGTGATGCGTTCGGTCGCGACCGGGCCGGGATTGATGCCCACCACGCGGATACCGTCGCGCCAACTGCGACCACCCAGGGCGCGGGTGAAGGCCATGAGCGCGGCGTTGCCGGTACTGCCGGCGATGTAGTCGAAATCGGGGCGCTCCCCCGCCGCGCCGATGTCATTGATGATGACGCCGCGCCCGTGCCGCTTCATGCGGGCGTAGACGAGCCGGGTGAGGTTGATATATCCGAAGACCTTGAGCTCCCAGCCGTGCCGCCAAGCCGTATCGTCCACGGCCGCAAGCGATCCGGCGGGGATATCGCCGGCGTTGTTGACCAGGATATGCGGGCCGTCGGTCACCTCGGCGAGGCGCTCGATATCGGCTTGGTCCCGCAGGTCGGCACGATGAGTCTCGATCCGCACGCCGTATTCGGCGCGCAGTCGGTCGGCGATCTCGTCCAACCGCTCCTTGCCACGTGCGGCCAGGTGCAGCTGGCAGCCTTCGGCGGCGAGCACCTCCGCGACGGCCACACCTATGCCCGCCGAGGCTCCGGTAATGAGGGCAGTGCGCCCGGTAAGTCCCAAATCCATTGGTTGACTTTCTGATTCGATTCGACTGCGCTCAACGCGTCGGCTGGATACCGGATACGCCCAGCACCCGGGCAACGAGACGGTCACGCAGGCGCGGGGACAGGCGACTGAGCCAGACTGCTTGGCGCGCATCGGATCCCGCGGTGTAGTACGCCTTCGGACTACGAGCCACCACCGCCGCGCGGATCACCCCGACCACGACATCGACCGGGGCGAACCGCTGCCCGGCCATGGCCTTGTCCAGCGCCACGAACTGCCGCTCATACAGTGCGACACGGCGCGGATCCGTCTGCGCCAACGACTCCTGCGCTGCCGCACCGGATTTCGCGAAGATCTCGGTCCGCATGGCTCCGGGCTGAATGACCGAGACGGGAATCCCCCACGGCGCCAACTCGACCCGCAGGGAATCCGAAAACGATTCCAGCGCGGCCTTACTCGCGCCGATCGGACCCAGGAACGGCGGTGACACACGCGCACTCGCGGCACTGATATTGATGATTCGCCCACCACCCTCGCGCAAGAGCGGCAGGAAAGCCTGAATCATCTGCACCGGCCCGGCCACATTGACCTGGAACTGGCGCCGCAGTTCGGCGGGCGGAACCAGCTCCACGGGGCCTTGCACCAGCACTCCGGCATTGTTGATCAGCGCGTACAGCCCCGCGCCATCCTGTCGTTTGGTCACCGCCGCCACGGCAGCGGCAATGCTGTCGGTGTCGGTGACATCGATGCGAATCTGGGTGATGCCGTTGACATCCAGTTCGGGAGTCGCGGTGCGCACACCCGCGTAGATATGAAAACCCTTGTCGGCCAATGCGATTGCGGCAGCCTTGCCGATACCGCCGGTGGCTCCAGTGATCAGGACTGCACGAACGGAACTATTCGTTGCCATGGTGATCCTCGGGATCGAATCGGTGAATGGCACCCTCGGGTGCATGACCCAGAGTACATGTCCCTTAGGACATGTCAACGGGCGCGGATAGATTCCATCGGCCGAAACCGACTGCCGCCCTACCGATTACCACAGGTGACAGCCCTACCGCTGATTCTCCTCGCGCGCCCACTCGGCCCACTCGGCCAACGCGTCGTACAGCCGAATTCCGGCTTCGATGGAAATCCGCTTGGAACGATTGTGCGGTTCGGTCCCGAAATCCCCGCGATCCTTGGCCGCGGCCAGCTCGCGATACATCGCCGCGGTATCGCTGAAGAACTTCTCCTCCTGCTCCAGATGCCGATCCAGATCCTCGGAATCCATCAGCCAGAAGAAGAACGACCGCAACAGCGGCTCCACCCGCAGCGTGTGGTCGACGTCCTCCTCGGTCAACCAGCGCCGCACCTCGGCCAATCCGGCATCGGTGACCCGATACGACTTGCGCCCGCGCGCGCCCTCACTCTCCAACTCGATCAGCCCGGCCTCGAGCAGCCGCGCCAACTCCGCGTAGATCTTCGGATGCCGCGCCGGCCACACCGGACCCAGCGCCTCCTGAAACCGCTGTGCCAGGTCGTATCCGCTCGCCGGCCCCTCGGCCAGCAACCCAAGCAAACCGTGCCGCAACGACATCGAACAGCCTCTCCTCGCGCTTGCACCCATCATCACATCCGGGCCGGACCCGCCGGTCCGATAGTTCGGCCGCCGTCGCGACCGCCCGATCGGTATCGAGTTCCGCTCGTCACTCCTGTCGCGAATCGCCGCAGCTATCCGGAATCTCCTGCACCGCACAGTGATTGATGGGCTCAGCCAAGCCACTGAACTTTGAGGACATCGACCTTACGTTCGGACTCCACGATCAAATATGTGATCAGCCCGAGACGCGCGAAATCGAGCACGCGCACTGCGCCGTCCGGCTTGGCGGGGTTGATGGGGCGGCCATTCCAGGGCACCACTTCGAGCACAGTGAATGCCTCGGCAAAGGAGAGCAAGGCCTCGTAGGGAAGTGCGTCGATCTGGTCCTGCGCCTCACCCGTAGTGTCGACGGAGTACACCTATCGAGTTCGCAGTCGTTCGGCAATCTTCGCCTTGATTACCTCACCGGACACACTGTCCGGCGGTGTCCCATCCCGCAACCTACGTTCGAGCGCTCCTTCAGCCTTCTCGATCGCACGGAAAAAGCTCCCGGGCTCTGCTACCTCCAAGGCGGCGCGAATCCGCCACACCGAAAGAAAACTGTGGATCAGCGTGATATCCCTCGACCGTTTGGCCTGGTCCATCATGGTGTCCCAGTCACGATCGAAAGCCGCCGCCACGTCCGCGGGCAGACACGCACGAATCGACACCGGATCGGCATCGGGGACGTACGGTCGCGAGTCGGGCTTCGCAGCGGACGAAGACATACGGCCATGGTAGTCCGCGGGTACGTCCACCTCCCCGAATAGCAGAGACCCGCCGGTCGTGACGCTCCAGCGGATCTCCGATCTCGCGAAAACCCTTCTGCGGTCTCGATGATGGGACGGTCGACTCAACACATCAGGCCGCCATCGAGCAGGCGCACCAACTCGAGGTAGATCTTCCGATGCCGGGCGGGCCGGGCCCGCCCGGTCAGCGTTCGACGGCGGCCGCCACGCCGTCGAGTATCAGATCCAGGCCGAAGGCGAAGTCCTGGTCGGCGGATTCGGATGGCTCGGGAATCGCCTCGAAGAGGCCGGAGCCGAGTAGCGCGGTGACATCGGGGAATCGCGCCGGGTCGGCGACCTCGGTCAGCTCACGGACATAGTTCCGGAGCGCCTGCGCCTCATCGAGCTGGGCCGCATCCCAACTCTCCGACAACTGGCGATCCAGCACGAATGCGTGCCGCACATACCCGCCGACCACCGTGATGACGCCGATTTTCGCCGCCCAGCCCAGCCCGGTCTCGCGCAGCGTGCGCAACCCGGCGTCCATCCATGAGACGGCGTTCGGCCCGCGCGGTGGTCCGGTCACCGGCAACTGCGCCAGCCAGGGTCGGCGACGGTAGACCGCCGATTGTGCCACCGCCCAGCCGCGCAGCGCGGGACGCCATGGGGCAGTGGCGAATTCGGGCACGGGCCCGAGTCCCGCGTCGGCCATGAGTCCGACCAGCTCCTCCTTGGACCCAATGTGGCGATACAGCGACATGGGCGTAACCGACAGTGCCGCAGCGATTTTCGGCAGCGTGGCGGCGGCGAGACCACCTTCGTCTGCCAGCCGTACCGCGGTGTCGACTACTCGATCGATATCGAGTTCGGCCGGCCGCCCCAGCCTGGGGCCGGTGCGCAGTCGCCAGAGTCGTACCAGGTTGTCGGGCAGTGTCGGCTCGGCCATGCTGCGGTTTTCCTCCTCGTTGAGACCGTTGCCGAGATTAACATAGACCTTATAGTATAAGTCTTATACTATCGCTGGCATGGATTCGTCGACTCTCCGCCGCACCACCGGCACGGCCGCCCTGATCGGGGCGGCACTCACACTGATCGAAGTGCCGCTCTACTTCATGTACGACGGGCCGCCACCGGACTGGAATGTGTTCACCCGCAGCCTGTTCGGGCTCGCGGGCATCACCTCTCTGATCGTCTTCATGACCGGATTCGGCTTCCTGGTGAAACGTGCCGAGCCCGAAGCGGATTGGCTCGGCGCGCTCGCCACCAATGCCGGATTGGCCTGGCTGACAGTGGCTTTGGTCTCCACCGGACTCGAGGTGGGCGCGGTCATCCAGGCCGCCGACCCGATCGACCCCACAATTACGGTCAGCGGCACCTACATCCTGTACGGCACCATCTCCCGCTTCCTGGAGGCACTCTTCTTCTGCGCCTTCGGATTTGCCGTCCAGCAGACCGCGGTACTCCCCCAGTGGACGGCCCGCTCGGCCTTCGTACTGGCCGCCATCCACCTGGCGTTCGTGCCGTCCCTGTTCTTCGGGAACACCCCCGCCAACTTCTACGCCGCCAACGGCTGGGGCACCACCGCCACCATGGGCGGACTCACCATGCTGTGGCTACTGGCCATAGGACGCGAAACGGCCCGGCACCCCCGAAAGGTGCCGGGCCGTGTCAGCGCCGAAAGCGCTTGAGACTTAAGCGGTCTCGGTGATGGGCCGGTCGACCCAGCTCATCAGGCCGCGCAGCTTGGCGCCGGTGACCTCGATGGGGTGCTCGGCGTTGGCCTTACGCAGACCCTCGAGCTCCTTGTTGCCGCCCTCGACGTTCGCGACGAGGCGCTTGACGAAGGTGCCGTCCTGGATGTCGGTCAGGATCGCCTTCATGCGCTCCTTGGTGCCGGCGTCGATGACGCGCGGGCCGGACAGGTAGCCACCGAATTCGGCGGTGTCCGAGACCGAGTAGTTCATGCGGGCGATGCCACCCTCGTACATGAGGTCGACGATCAGCTTGAGCTCGTGCAGCACCTCGAAGTAGGCCATCTCGGGGGCGTAGCCCGCCTCGACCATGACCTCGAAGCCGGTCTTGACCAGTTCCTCGGTGCCACCGCAGAGCACGGCCTGCTCACCGAAGAGGTCGGTCTCGGTCTCTTCCTTGAAGGTGGTCTTGATGACGCCCGCGCGGGTGCCGCCGATGCCCTTGGCGTAGGACAGCGCCAGCGCCTGGCCCTCGCCGGTCGGGTCCTGGTCCACGGCGATCAGGGCCGGAACGCCCTTGCCGTCGACGAACTGGCGACGCACCAGGTGGCCCGGGCCCTTCGGGGCGACCATGGCGACGGTGACGTTGGCCGGAGCCTTGATCAGACCGAAGTGGATGTTCAGGCCGTGGCCGAAGAACAGCGCGTCGCCGTCCTTCAGGTTGGGCTCGATGTCATTGGTGAAGATGGACGCCTGCGCGGTGTCGGGCGCGAGGACCATGATCACGTCGGCCCAGGCGGAGACCTCGGCGGGGGTGCCGACGGTCAGACCGGCCTCTTCGGCCTTCGGACGGGACTTGGAACCCTCGGCCAGGCCGACGCGGACGTCGACGCCCGAGTCGCGCAGGCTCAGCGAGTGGGCGTGGCCCTGGCTGCCGTAGCCGATGACCGCGACCTTCTTGCCCTGGATGATCGACAGGTCAGCGTCGTCGTCGTAGAACATCTCGACTGCCACTTGGGTTTCTCCTTCTGGATTCTGTGTCTGAGTTATGGGCCCCGGCGCACAGCATGCCGGGGTGACGAGCGATTGGCCGCCAGGGCGGCCGGTTACTAGCGAGTCGCGGTGATGGACTTGGGTCCACGGCCCACTGCGACAACTCCGGACTGCACGATCTCACGGATGCCGTACGGCTCCATCATGCGCAGCAGTGCGTCGAGCTTGGAGCGGGTGCCGGTCGCCTCGATGGTCAGCGCATCGGGCGACACGTCGATCACCTTGGCGCGGAAAAGGTTCACCGCCTCGATCACCTGGGTGCGCACGCTGGCATCGGCGCGCACCTTCACCAGGATCAGTTCGCGGGCGACGGAACTGTCGTCGTCCTGCTCCACGATCTTGATGACATTGACCAGCTTGTTCAGCTGCTTGGTGACCTGCTCCAGCGGCAGATCCTCCACCGTCACGACGATGGTCATGCGGGAGATCTCGGGAATCTCGGTGCCGCCCACCGCGAGCGACTCGATATTGAAGCCGCGGCGGGAGAACAGGCTGGCGACACGCGCGAGCACGCCGGGCTTGTCCTCCACCAGCACGGAGAGGGTGTGGGTCGTGCTCATGCTGCGTCCTTCTTTCCGGACCGAGCGGGGCCCTCCGTGGTTACACTGCGCAAGCGCTGGGTGGTGGAGCGACGCCTCCGGGCCTGACCGCTCACTCCGAGGTCCCCTTCTGGGCGGCCTGTTCGTGGGCGGTCAGCGTGGCCTGCTCGTGCAACATCGCCTCGTGGATGATGGCCGGCTCGGCGACCTGCTCGTCCTCGTCGAACAGCGGGCGGATGCCACGCGCGGCCATGATCTCGTCATTGGAGGTGCCGGCGGCGACCATCGGCCACACCTGCGCGTCCTTGCCGACGATGAAATCGATCACCACGGGACGGTCGTTGATCGACTGCGCCTCCCGGATCGCGGCCTCCACGTCCTCTTCCTTCTCCACGCGAATGCCATGGCAGCCAAGGGCTTCGGCGAGCTTCACGAAATCGGGAATGCGCAGGGTGTGGGTGCCCAGATCGGTGTTCGAGTAGCGCTTGTCGTAGAACAGGGTCTGCCACTGGCGGACCATGCCCAGGTTGCCGTTGTTGATGAGCGCGACCTTGATCGGCACACCTTCCACGGCACAGGTGGCGAGTTCCTGATTGGTCATCTGGAAGCAGCCGTCACCGTCGATGGCCCAGACCTCGCGGTCCGGCATGCCCATCTTGGCGCCCATGGCGGCGGGCACGGCGTAGCCCATGGTGCCCAGGCCACCGGAGTTCAGCCAGGTACGCGGCTTCTCGTACTTGATGAACTGCGCGGCCCACATCTGATGCTGACCGACGCCGGCGCAGTAGATGGCGTCCGGTCCGGCGAGCTGGCCCAGCTTCTCGATGACGAACTCGGGCGAGAGCGAACCGTCGGACGGGGTCTTCCAGCCCAGCGGGAACTGATCGCGAATGCCGGACAGGTAGGTCCACCAGTCGGTGAGCTGCAGCAGCGGGGTGCCGGTGGCGGCCGGGTCGGCCTTCAACGTCTCGATGAGTTCGGTGATGACCTCACGGCAGTCGCCCACGATCGGGACGTCCGCGTGCCGGTTCTTGCCGATCTCGGCCGGGTCGATATCGGCGTGGATGACCTTGGCGTTCATGGCGAAGGAGTCCAGCTGACCGGTGACACGGTCGTCGAAACGCGCGCCGAGGGTGATCAGCAGGTCCGACTTCTGCAGCGCCGCAACGGCTCCCACGGTGCCGTGCATACCGGGCATACCCATGTTGAGGGTGTGCGTATCGGGGAACGCGCCGCGGGCCATCAGCGTGGTGACGACCGGGATACCGGTCAGCTCGGCCAGTTCGAGCAGCTCCGCCGAGGCGTCGGCCTTGATGACCCCGCCGCCGACGTAGAGCACGGGGGCCTTGGCCTCCATGATCATGCGGGCGGCCTCGCGCACCTGCTTACCGTGTGGCTTGGTCACCGGACGGTAGCCGGGGAGACGCATCTCCGGCGGCCAGCTGAAGGTGGTCTGCGCCTGCAGCACATCCTTGGGGATATCGACCAGGACCGCACCCGGTCGACCGGAGGAGGCGAGATGGAACGCCTCGGCCAGCATGCGCGGGATATCGATCGGGTCGGTGACCAGGAAGTTGTGCTTCGTGCACGCCATGGTGATGCCGGAGATGTCGGCTTCCTGGAAGGCGTCGGTACCGATCAGGCTGCGCCCGACCTGGCCGGTGATGGCCACCAGCGGCACCGAATCCATCTGGGCATCCGCGATCGGGGTCACAAGATTGGTCGCGCCCGGACCGGATGTGGCCATACACACACCGACCTTGCCGGTTGCCTGGGCGTAGCCGGTGGCAGCGTGGCCGCCGCCCTGCTCATGGCGGACCAGCACGTGGCGGACCTTGACCGAGTCGAACAGCGGGTCGTAGACGGGAAGAATCGCGCCGCCCGGAATACCGAAAACCGTGTCGACGCCGAGCTCCTCGAGGGAACGGACAACAGACTGCGCGCCGGTGACCCGCTCGGGCGGGACCTGGCGGCGGTTCGGAGTGGTGGCCGGAGCCGGGGCCGCGGGGGCCGTAGGCGCGGGCCGTCGGGCCGAGGGCCCGGGTCGGGCGGTAGGTGCGCTCACCGTCTGGTTCCTTACTGCTTGTCGTTCCAGTTCATGGACTTGCCTGAACACAAAAAAGCCCTCGACAGCCAGGGCTGTTCGAGGGTGGCGCGTCGCAGCTGCGAGCTGACGTAATTGACTCTATAGTCGTCGGCTCAGCGCTGGACGCGCCGGCCGATTACGAGCAACTCGATTCGATTCACGCGCTCGACGGTATGCGCGCATGAGCCGCGGAGTCAAACATCTGACCATGTGTGTCTCATTATGTGAGACATAGCGGTTGTTCGGGTTCGTTCAACACAATGCGAGGATGGGGGTGTGTCATCACCGCATCAGTCCGTGCCACCGGCGCAATCGTCCCACACGCCCGACTCCGGATCGGACACGGGTCGCGTGATCCGCATCCCCCGGCTAGCGCATATCGGAGTCTTCCTACTGCTGTTCTGCGCGGCTTTCCCGTTCTTCGGGGCGCCGCGTGTGCTGTGGGTGCTGTTCGCCATACCGCTCGCCGTGGCGGTGTGGGTGGAGCGCACCCGGACCACTGTCTCCACGTCCGGAATCGATGTGCGGAGCATGTTCTCCGGCATGCACATCGACTGGTCTCAGGTGAAGGGTCTGCGCATCCCGAAGCGTGGGTATCTACAGCTGCATCTGGCCGATGATTCGGACGTGACGCTGCCCGCGGTGAGCTATGACCGGCTCTCGGATCTGGTCGCAGCATCCGGCGGGCGAATCCCGGATCCGTTCCTCGAGGACGCGGACGCGGCCGCGGCCGCCGAGCCCGAAGCGGCCGCGGCCGAGACCGAATCGACCACGGCCCAACCCGAATCGGTCGAAGGCGACACCCCGAAGACCAGCGAAAGCGACAACTCCGGCAACTAGCGGCGTGTCGGGGTGCGAGGTTTCGGGCGCTGACGGGGATCGATCCGCACGGGAGTAACGTTGGAACGCGCCGAAAGTATTCGGCGTAGTCGCCGACCAGCCCCCTGCGACGAGAACCCGAGGACCCAATGCCACCGCTTCGCTCACGCACCACCACCATCGGACGCAATGCCGCGGGCGCTCGCTCGCTATGGCGCGCGACCGGTCTCACCGACTCCGACTTCGGCAAGCCGATTGTCGCCATCGCGAACTCGTATACGCAGTTCGTACCGGGTCACGTCCACCTCAAGGACGTGGGCGAGATTGTGGCCGAGGCGGTTCGGGCGGCGGGCGGTGTACCGCGCGAGTTCCACACCATCGCGGTCGATGACGGTATTGCCATGGGTCACGGCGGCATGCTGTATTCGCTGCCCTCGCGCGAGATCATCGCGGACTCTGTCGAGTACATGGCCAATGCGCACACCGCTGACGCGCTGGTCTGTATCTCCAACTGCGACAAGATCACTCCCGGCATGTTGAACGCCGCCATGCGGTTGAACATCCCCGCCGTATTCGTCTCCGGCGGTCCGATGGAGGCCGGTAAGGCCGTGGTCGTCGACGGTGTGGCGCAGGCCCCGACCGATTTGATCACCGCCATCTCCGCCTCCGCCTCGCAGACGGTTACCGATGAGGGCCTGGACGAGGTCGAGCGCAGCGCGTGCCCGACCTGTGGGTCCTGCTCGGGCATGTTCACCGCGAATTCGATGAACTGCCTCACCGAGGCACTGGGTCTGGCACTGCCGGGCAATGGCTCGACCCTGGCCACACATGAGGCGCGGCGCGCGCTGTTCCAGCGGGCCGGGCGGGTCATCGTCGATATCGCCAACCGCTGGTACCAGCAGGACGACGCCTCGGTGCTGCCGCGAAATGTGGCCACCGCCAAGGCTTTCCGCAATGCCATGGCCCTGGATGTGGCGATGGGCGGCTCCACCAATACGGTGCTGCACACCCTGGCCGCCGCGCAGGAGGGTGAGATCGAATTCGATCTGCAGACCATCGACGAGATCTCGCGTCGGGTGCCCTGCCTGTCGAAGGTCTCGCCGAACTCGGATTACCACATGGAGGATGTGCACCGCGCCGGTGGCATTCCGGCCATCCTCGGCGAGCTGCGCCGCGGCGGGCTGCTGGAAACCGATGTGACCAATGTGCACTCGGAGTCCTTCGAGCAGTGGCTGGACGATTGGGATATCCGCTCCGGCAAGGCCACCGACGAGGCCGTCGAGCTGTTCCATGCCGCGCCGGGTGGTGTGCGCACCACCGAACCGTTCTCCACCGCGAACCGCTGGTCCTCCCTCGATACCGATGCCGAGGGCGGCTGCATTCGCGATATCGCGCACGCCTACACCGTCGAGGGCGGGCTGTGCGTGCTGCGCGGCAATATCGCACCCGATGGCGCGGTCCTCAAGACCGCGGGTATCGATGAGGATCTGTACACCTTCGAGGGTCCGGCCGTGGTGGTCGAATCCCAGGAGGAGGCCGTTTCCATGATCCTGGGCAAGAAGATTCAGCCCGGCGATGTGGTCGTGGTGCGCTACGAGGGTCCGGCGGGCGGTCCGGGTATGCAGGAGATGCTGCACCCGACCTCGTTTCTCAAGGGTCTGGGCCTGGGCAAGGTCTGCGCGCTGATCACCGACGGCCGCTTCTCCGGCGGTACGTCCGGCCTGTCCATCGGCCATGTGTCGCCCGAGGCTGCCAGCGGTGGCGCGATCGGTTTGATCGAGAACGGTGACCGCATTCGGATCGATGTGCACACGCGTGCTCTCGAATTGCTGGTACCCGATGAGGTTCTCGCGGAGCGCCGGGTGAAAATGGAAGCGTCCGAACGGCCTTGGCAGCCCGTGAATCGCGAGCGCCCGGTCACCACCGCGTTGCGGGCATACGCCGCGTTGGCGACCTCGGCTGATAAGGGAGCCGTGCGGCGGGTGCCGTAAGAAAGAGCAGACATGACAATCGAATACGTCGGCAAGGCCGATACGATGCTGGCCGAGTACAGCGCGATGCTGGAGCGTTGCGATGTCCGCAATGCCAAGGCGAAGGTGCTCCTGGCCGAGGCCGAGGAGCTTGCCTCGGAGTCCCGTGAACTCGCGAACGAGGAGTTCATGGCGTCCCCCGCCGACGCGGCCGATATCGCCGCCCACCGAGCGGTGCTGAACGAGCAGATCGACGCGAAGTCCGCCGAAGTCGTTCGCCTGCACCAGGAAACCTTCACCGAGTGGGAACGCTTCAACGCAACGCAGTGGTGAGCTGACAGCACAAACCGAGCGGCCCGGCCTGATCGAATCAGGCCGGGCCGCTTGCTGTCTCGTCGAGAAGTGTGGATCCCGGCCAAAAGCATGCCGGGATGACGAGGGGCTGTGCTAGAAGGGGCCGACGCCTTCGAGCGGGTTACCGCCGTGGAGGTAGATGTAGGCGAGGATGGCGGCTGCTATCGACGCTACGAGGGCGGCGAGGGAGCCGAGGAAGGGGCGGGTGGCCCAGCCGCGGCCGCGGTCCAGGGAGAGGCGACCCGGGCCGGTGAGGATGATGGCCGCCGAAGCGCCCGCGAGGATGGATTCGATTTCCACCGAGACCTTTTCGGCCTTGTACTGGAAGCCGGGGGCCATGCCCTGCTTCCACAGCCAGGCGTCGATCATGACCGCCAGTACCGCGCCGGCGGCCAGCGGCGTGGCCAGGCCGAGCGCCACCAGGATGCCGCCGCCGAGTTCACCGGCGATGAGCAGGGGGGCGGCGAGGTCGGTGTGCTTCCAGCCGCCGTTCTCCATGGCGGTGCGGATGCCGTCGTAGCCGGGGCCGTTGAACCAGCCGGCCGCCTTCTGCAGGCCGTGGTAGACGAAGGTGCCGCCGACCACCAAGCGCAGCAGCAGAAGTCCGAGATCGAGGGTGCCGCGGCGTTCGTCGCCGCGGCGGCGGATGCGCGTGGTGGGTTCGGTGGCGCCGCCCGGGGCGGGCGGAATGCTGGCGAACGCGTAGGTGGGCGCGGTATCGGCGGCGGGCACGGTGGGTGCGGTGCCGTTGATGGCCTCTTTCATCTCCGCGTACAGCGGGACTTCGGGATCGAGGCCCAGTTCCTCATCGGTGCGCGGGGGCTCCTTGGTCAACTCCGACTTCTTCACGTCCGCCTTCACCGCGGTGGCGGCGAATTGTTCGGTCGGCGAGTCGAAAGGGCTGCGCACCGTTTCACCCGCCGGCCGTGGCGATGCGGGCGGTGTGCTGCCCGGCGCGTCGGCGGTGGGCTCGTTCGGCTTCTCGGTCACGCGGCCAGACTATTAGCCAAGGGCGCTCGACACACGGCTGTCGGGGGCGTGTCCACCGGCCAGTTCACGCCATGCGGCAGTTAGGAGCCACCCCGTCCGCGCATTCGTGCCGGGTTTTCCGTAACGTCTCAACCATGAGTTTGGTTGCCGCGGGCCGGTTCGGGGTGGGCGCACGGAGAATCGTGGTGGGCGCGCTGGCCGGCACCTTGTTGCTGTCGGGTTGTGCCCGGTTCGATGATCGCGCCTCCAGCCCGTTCACCACCGAGCCGAACTGGCAGGATGCCGAGCAGGGCACGACGAAGCCGACTGCGCCGAGCAGCACCGCGAAACGGCCGACGGCGCCGTGCGTGGATCCCGATCCGCTGGTGGTGGTTTCCTGCCTCGACACCACGGGTGGTCTGGTGACATTGCCGGACGGGTCGAGCGCGCTGGTGGGTGAGCGCACCACGGGCCGGATTCTGAAGGTGGTGGCCACCGATGAGGGCATGCCGCCCGCGCCGATCGAGGTGGCGCGACTGGATGTCGATGGTGCGGGTGATGGCGGGCTGACCGCATTGGCGTTGTCCCCCAGCTACTCCGAGGACGGTTTGGTCTACGCGTACATCACCACGGGCAGTGATAACCGGGTGGTGCGCATCTCCACCGACGGTGGTGTGCCGAAGCCGATTCTGACCGGAATTCCGAAGGGCTCCACCGGTAATCGCGGTTCGCTGGACTTCCATACGACGGACCGGATGCTGGTGTTGACCGGTGATGCGGGCAATCCGTCGTCGGCGGTCGACAACGGTTCGATGGCCGGAAAGCTGCTGAGCGTCAACTCCCCCGCGCCCGGTTCGAGCGCGGATGTGGTGCTCGCCGGAATCGGTGTGGCGGGTGGTGTGTGCTCGGATCATCAGGATTCGATCTGGATCACCGACCGCACCGCCACCGAGGATCGGTTGCAGCGCGTCGGTTCGGACGGTGTGGCGACCAAGGCGTGGAGTTGGCCGGATCATCCCGGGGTGGCCAATTGTGCCGCCGCCACCGATGGGGTGGCGATCGCGTTGACGAATCAGAAGGCCCTCGCAATCGCCAAGGCGGACAAGGACACTCACGCGGTCACCGCCGCGCCGTCACTGTTCGCGCAGGACAAGTACGGCCGCCTCGATGGCGCGGCCATCGGCGGTGACGGCAATATCTGGTCCTCGACGGTGAACAAGACCGACGGCCAGCCGAATCAGTACGACGATCGCGTGGTGCGGATTCCACCGCCGTCCAACGGCCAGGGTTCCGGACCGGATTAAACACTCGCTGGTATGCGCTCCGGGCGGTGTTCTGGGGCAGCGCGTAATTCGAGCGACAGCCGCGAATAGCGATGGCGCACGGCAGGATTGCCGTGCGCCATTCGGGGCTTTTGTGGGTCCGGCTACTGGCTCGCGAGGCGGATAAAGCCGGCCCACTGCTCCGGAGTGAAGAACAGCTCCGGCCCACCAGGGTTCTTCGAGTCGCGCACTCCGACAGCATCATCAGCGTGGTAAACCTCGACACACTGCTTCCCGCCTTCGGATCTGCTCGACTTGTACCACTCACCCTTATTCGGCTTCTTCACGCCGCGTACTCCTTCGCAACTCGAGACATGAGGTCTCTAGAGCCCTCCTCGGTCAACGCTACAGCCCGGAGGTTGTCGATCGCCTGCTGATATTCGTTGACCTCGTCCTCATGCTCGTGGAACGTACTACCCAGCGCGCCTTCGGCAAATACCACCGCGGGCAGGGGCATGCCGTGGGTGCTGTCGGGGAACCGCAGGAGTGAGAATCCCTGCATGGTCAAACCGCGATGGGCGCCTGCATAGAACGGGACAACCCTGATTCCGATGGCATCGCGCTCACCGATCTCAGCCAGCAACTGGAGTTGCGCGGCCATGACATGGGTGCCGCCAGGTTGGTGGCGCAACACCGCTTCGGACACGAACGCTTCAAGTTGGAATCCGTTGCCGTTCAGCCGCGATTTGCGTTGCTGCGTCAGCTCCAGACGGCGCTCCAGGTCAACTGCCGAGAGGTCCGGTTCGTTGATCAAGATGATCGTGCGGCGGTAGTCGGGCGTCTGCAAGAGGCCAGGGATAATGGTCGGCTGGTAAGTGATGATTGATTCCGCTGCGGACTCCAGGCGGAGGAACTTGGGGAAATTGGGGGCGATCTGGTCGGTGTACGACTTCCAGAAGCCTTTCGAAGTGCCTTGCAGCCGTTCAACTTTCGCCTGTTCCTTGACCTCTTCCCAAAGGCTGAGCGCCTCCACCCGATTCTGGTCGTCGACCTCGTAGAAGTCGAGAAGGCTTCTCAGCTGCATCGTGCTGACCTTTGTGCCCCAGCCGTCCTCGAGGCGCTGGATGGTCATGCGCGAGGTCTCCGCCTCCAGCCCTGCAGCCAGGAGCGTCTTGCCCACCCGCTCTCGCAACTCACGCATGAAGTTTCCGAACGCCCTGCGAGAGACCGTCGATCCGGTCATTTCTTAGCCTCGCTATCTGGAATTATTCGAAGTAAGCAAACCTGGACTGTGCGTGCACATTTCGTGCGTGCACACAGCGCACATGTTCAAAGTGTGCACCCGCCATATTCTCTCTGCATCACGCTGCGAACAGTTCAAAACGGCTCAGATAGGTGTCTACTTATCCCATAGCACCTGACGACGACAACGAAGAAGGCCGCCGCTCAGGGATTCAGCCGAAGAGCACTGGGAGCCGTAATGCCTTGGGATGCTTGGGTTTTGATCACACTCTTCGCGACCGCACTCATCATCGTTGCGGGCGCCCTCATCGAGGACATCAGAAATACCGGCAAATACGACGATTCACCGCCGCGGCCTGTTTCAGTCCGTGTCCGCGGCGGTACGAAGCTCGAAATGCGTGCAGCCAGTGTCGCCGGTCGGCATCGGAGGCACGCATGAGCTGGAGTAGCGAATACATAGAAACAGCAGGGGGACAAAGGAATATCCGCACAGCAAGGAGTAGGCCCGTGGAATTCTACGGTCCACGATTGGAAGACTGCGACGTTCGCGACGACGACATCGAGATGAACGCCGCCGAAGCGCTGGAGGCAATGATCCTTCATCGGGACTGCCACCCCGCCGTGTGTACCCGCCAGCAAGCGGCAACACGAATCATCTGCGTCGAGAAGGACCGGTACGCCGAACCGTCGAATGTCATCCCCCTCCACACCCGAAACTTCAAGGTGGTCGGCCATGTCAGCTGCGACCCCTAACCGGCATCCAGCACCAACCACCCCATGCCGCAACCTCGAAGACGCGAGACACGGTTCATATCGTCACTCATCGTGCGACGACACGTGCGAAGCCAAGAAGTACTACCGGAAATCCGTCAAAGAGATCGCTCGCGGCCCCTCCCCCGGCTGGAACATCTGGCGATCGACCAAATAGGCTCCCCCACAACACTTCTGCCGTGCCGAAGTCGCAAGCCGTGACCAACCACCTTCGTTGAGCAGGCTTACCGCCTGCGTCCAGCTCGGCTGTTGCGTTATGGGTACTGTGTGTATTGCTGAGGAACTGCGCGACAGAGGAGGCGACCGGACGTGCGGCGTGGCTATCCAGATCGGGAGCAGTTGCAACGCAGCTTCGAGCGCGTGCTGTCGATGGTGCTGAGCGGGAGCGGTGTCCCCAGCGCGAGCGGGCTCGACGACGAAACCAAAAATGCCCTGCGTGCGATCGGTCGCGCCCACCCGAACGCCACCGACGAACTCATGGAAGCTGCGCGATCTGCCTTCGCGGGACAGTTGGACGGCAGCAATACCGCACGCTGGCGGGCAGAGCGACACCGTGCACTAGCCGAACGCGAAGAGCGATCGAAGCGATCAGAGTAAGGGCGAAGCGCGAGGGCTCAATACCTGGTCTTGAATCACCCCTCTTCAACAGGCACAGGTGAATTGCCGAGAATCAGGGACTCGAGGGCCTCTGGGATCCGGCCGAATGAGGCGAGCCAATCGGCGACCAGATAGAGATCACCCGACTCGGACATTCCGAGGAAATAGCGGCCAGCATCGAGTTCACCTATCGGCGCGATTGACTCACCGACGACCTCGGCCCATTCGGCAAACCTGTCGTCCTCGCCCTCGACCAACATGGGATCCAACTCGAAAGGTTCACGGGCGGAGGTGATTCCCGGACCGGAGATATCGACGGCCAGCCCTCCAAATTCCTCGAGAAACCGATCTGCCGCCGCGTTCCACCTAAACCCGCCGGATTCCAGCCGCTCCCTCCAGCCGCTGGTATCAATCTGCCTGCCAGGCCACCATCCTGAAGCACGAAGGACGCGTTCGGTCTCGTCCGTGAACTGTGTCATAACTATTTCCCATCGTCGGTGATGAAATCCAGCAAATAGTGTTCCCGGAGAGGCTTACAGCTTTCGCAGGGGCCAACCGGGTGCCCATGCTTTGGATGGTCTGTATTACTGCGAACAATCTTGGCGGCGGCTTTGGCGCCGGTCGGATCCAATCCCGCGTCCAGGGCCTCCGATATGCACCGGGGAAGTCCGCAAGAGCCATGGCCGCGTCCCCGCTCCGTGACAGGAATGGCGTCCAGGATCCGCTGCACTTCTGGATGCAATGTAGTCGATTCACCCCGGAGGCTCGGTGCAGTAAACACCTCCCCACTTGCCAGCCGAAGTCCCTCCGCCACCGCTGGGCGGTTCTTAGACGGCGACCATGACACGCATTGGTCTGCTTCATGCTGCGTCGCATCGAGAAGCTCGGTGTCAGCTTGTTCCTCAATCGGCGTCGGGTGTTGCTCGCCTTCGGATGGAGTCGGCTCGTTCTTGTGTTCATCGGCCTGGGTGGGGTGCGTGTCTTGCGTATCGCGTAGCCGTGCCGCCCTATCCGGTTCGGGAGGGCGCTCCGAGTGTGGCTGGTCCAAGTCGGTTACGGGCCGACTCCTGGGTACGCGCTCGTCCTCCGACCGCCGACCATAGCGGTTCGGTTCGTCAGGAGCACTCGGGGTGTGGGGTTGTGAGTGAGCCGGCGCTGTCTCCGTTGGTGGCAGCAGGTCGTGGGCGTAGTCCACAAGGTATTTCGCAAGCGCGGGATCGTATTCGTTGAACGCTTGCCAGGCGGCTGCCGCGCTTTCGGGTTCGCGAAGGCCGAGGACGTCGAGTTGCTCAATGTACTGCCGGCGTAGGTTTGGCAGTTCGTCGACTCGCGCCAGGCCGTCGTGAGCGTTGAGGACTTCCCTTGCGCGGTTGCGTAACTCGTCGATGTTGTCGCGTAGTACCTGTGTCACCTTCGTCCGCGGCGACGCGGTATTTGGTTGGTGCGACTCGTCAGGCTTGTGAACTGGCGCTGAATCATTCGGCTCGGCCGCCGGCTGGTGTGACTCGGTGAGTTCAGGCTTTGCCGTGGAGGGGTGCTGCTCTGGTTGCGGCGTGGCTTTGTCCGGCTCGGTTCCGGAGCTTTCAGGATGGCCCTCGTTCGCTGGAAGATGCTCCGGCTCTCCAGTTTTCGGGGCGAAACTGTCGGATGGGCGTGCGCCGCCGGGGCGGGCAATGGTGTGTTCAGGGATGTGGGTGAAGCCGTTCGGGGCGATACTGTGCTGGCTGGCGTTGTCCAGGAGGTGCCAGTACAGGACCTTGGCCGGTTCAGTGGCGGCCTCGCCGTTGTATTCCACGTCCGTAAATGCTTCGGCCAGTGCCTCGTCGGCATTGAATCGGCCTTCTTCGTCAAAGCTGTAGCCGCTGAGTTGGTCGAGCCATTTCTCGACCGCCGCCTCATTCATACCGCCGCGAGTGGTCTCGTAATAGTTGTCCAACGCCTCCAATGCGGTATCGCTGGCACGTTCCTGGCCTTCGAAGAAGATGGCGTGTGCGAACTCGTGGACGAGTGTCGAATGGATCGGACGGTCACTGGAACCCGGTACCAGGTGGCCGTCTGCCTCGTCCGACGCCAACTCGCGGGCCATCTTTTCAGGATCGACGGCATAGTGCTCGTTCAGCACCAGCACGTCGGTGGTTACCAGGCCATCGGTGGAGTAATGCGGAATGGCTCCGGCGTAGTAGTCCAACTCGAGCGGTTCGATGGAGACCTTGGGCAGCTTCACGTCCGGGTAGCGGGACAGCATGTCGTCGACGGCGCGGGCGAATTCGCGTACGGCCTCCGGGTGCAGGTTCGGGTTGTCGAACCCGGCCGTCTCGACGTCCCATCGGCGAGCCAGCTCGTCCGAGACTTCCTTCGGGCTCATCCGCGACCAGTCGTCAATGGGACGCGGTGACCAATCGCCTTCGGCGGGTGGAGCTTCGGCGGGATGAGCAGCCTCGGGCTCGGGCGAATGCGAGTTGGATTCGCGAGGGAGCGCGGCTGGCCGTTCGCCCGCATTGGCCGCGGCGGCGCGAGCCGTAGGTTCGCTGGCGCGGTTGGTGGTGGGCGCGGGACGTTCGGCGTGTGGCAGCGGGGCGAGCGTCGGGTCGTGGATTGGCCGGCTGTCCGAGGGGTTGCCGCCGGATGGCGTTTCGTCCGTCGTCAGGCCGGTTGTACGGTCCCGTGTCGACTGTTCGGGCGCTGGCGCATCCGTGTCGAGTTTCGGACTCTCCTTGTGCGGCGAGGGATTCCCGGGATCCGCGAGATCCTGTTCGGGCGCAATGTCATTCGTCCGTGTCGGCGCATGGTCGGTGGGGGCATCAGGGATGGCGTCTGTCGGTCGTTGGACGGGTTCGGCTCGGCTGAGCGGAGATTCCGTTGCGGGCATGCCCGCAACGGGGCGAACATCGGCGGAGCGGTTGGCGGATACCGGCGCAGCCAGATCCTGTTTGCCCGCAGCGACATTCGCCTTCAAATCGGTCTGCGTGGTGCTTGCGCGGGCCGGGCTGTCTGTCGTCGGCCGACTGGGTGCGGTATCGCGGGGTGCGGTGGCGTCACCGGCACGGTCGTTGGACAGTGTCGGGCGAGTCGCATTTTCGGGGAGCTTGCTATCGCTAAACTTTGTCGAGCCGTCGAGTGGACGTGTGTGGTCGCCGGTCGGAGTGCGTGTCTCCGGCGCGCTGACAGCGCCCGGTCTCGCACCACTATCCACCACCGGCGCGTTCGCCCGCGCGGTGGTGACCTGCTGTCCGTTCTCGTTCGACAGCGGGTGAGTGGGCTGTTCGCCACCGGAGTTCAGGTGCAGATCTTGCGGTTGCAGGTGATTGGGTTGTTCCACCGCAACCGGAACCTTCGGGGCGGCGCTCGCTGGATGGGTATCCGAGCTCGTGCTGGTGTCATGCGTAGTGGGAGCAGTCGGTCCGTGTTCTTTGGAGAGCCCATGGTTCGCGCCGCCCATAGCGCCCATTGCCAGCCCGCCGATTAGGAGCTGGGGGTGGAAGGTTTTGTCGACCTTGTTCCAGTTGCCGTCGTTGTCGTAGAGCTGGGTTCCGAGCCCGGCACCGTACATCCCAACGGCACCCACAGCACCGCCAACTGTGCCGCTGACGAACTTGGTCGTGAACGGTGACACCCTGCTCTTGAGCAGATTGCCCATCAGCTCGTGCGCGGGACCGCCTGCCGCGCCACCCGCACCCCATTGCAGCGACGTCTGGAAGGTCTGCTTGAGGTCGAAGCCGTCGTCGCGATGGCCTTCGAGAATTTGCAAGCCCTGAGTTCCGGCATCGAGTCCAGCGCCCATAAGTCCTGCTCCGATACCGCCTTTCACGATCGCGGCGGGGTATCGGATCAACGGGCCGCTCGCGGCGATCCGCTCGTTCAACGCGGCGATCCGCTGGGCAGCCGGGGCGATCCTTTCGCCCAGCGGAACGATGATCTCGCGGGACAGCGGCTTGGCGAGGGTCTTCAACCCAGAGCGGGCGATGATCGCGGCGATGCGTTTCATCGCGTTCTGCGCGAATACGGCAAGCGTCTGTCGTGCGGCGGCGAGAACCGCGGGAGCGGCTGCCGATCCGGCGAATGACCACATGAGCGATGCCACGGTCGCGAGGGTGAGTAGTGCGAAGACCTCTGGATCTTCGTGTACTCGATTTCCGTTGCCGTGGAACGGGCGTCGTGGCCGAGACCTTGCAGGCTCTCGATCAGCTTGTGGATGGAGTGGTCTCCGCTGCCCAACAGGATGTTGAACTCGTCGGTGACAGCGACCGCACCATCACCGACGTAGTACTGCGGAAGCTGGCCGGTGATGCTTTTCAGGTCGGGTTCGAGCTTCTCGAGTTCCGCGGCAGCGTGGTTCCAGGCGTCGCCGAGCGCGAACAGCGCATCCTCATCACCCTTCGGGTACGCCATCCCGAAGTTGAGGGTCGTCATCAGCCAACCGGGAAGAAAATCCCCGCCGCCGGTACTCCATCCCATGGGTCTCGAGCCTTGGTCAGCTGATCACCACTCGGGGGCCGCGATACTCGACCGCCCCACGGATGACTGATCGTGCTCCCATTCCTCGACATCGGTAAAGACCACGGCGGGTTCGGGTTCCGGCTCGGCACGATCCGGAGAACCCGGTGGGGCCGTCGAGACCACCGGCGGCGTCGGAATCATGGTTCGAATGTCCGGCATGGCGGGAAAGAACTCGGACAGCGCGGGGATTCGAGCTTGCTCCTGATGCACGGCATCCACGATTTCCTGCGCCTTTTGCTGTACCTGCGCGGCAGCGTCCTGGGTGGCGGCGGTTACCGCGGCAGCGATCTCCGAATATGTGAGATCGTCTATATCCGAGGAGAATTCGGTCTTGATCACAATGCAGTCGGCATTCACGGTGATCGTGACCCGTCGACCGGCGGCGTGCGCGGTCGCGGTGAGACGAGCACGCTCCTGCTGAGCGCGAGCCATGGCCGACATCCCGCCCTGCACCAACTCGACCAACTCCGCGAGCTGTTCCTTCGCTACCTCGTTCGCCACGCTGAATTCCTCCCCCGCTCCGAGGACGGCTCGAAAGTCGTTGTCCCGAAGCCCCGGTACGCGTTCTTGTCAGGAACGGAAACTGTCGGTGTTGTTGGCTTCGGCGATCTCGAACGACGTTGCACCGTCACTCAAACCACCCGAGTACTTCCGCAGCCGGTCGGCTGTGTTGGTGAGCACATTCTCGAGTGCGGGCTTGCGAAGCTCGTAGCCGTTGTCGCCCTTGGCGAAATTATGGCCGTACTCATCGTCGCCCCAGCAGCCGTTATAAGCGGCCGCAGCTGAATCGAGAGCCGTGCGGATGGACTCGAGGCGAGCGGCCGCATCCTCGAGACCTGTTGCCGTGGAACGCATTCCGGCGACGCTGACTTCCACTCTGTCTACCATCTCAACCCCCACTGCGATGATCGGAGCAAACTCTCGTTGATCATACAGAGCCTGTAGCCGGAGGTTGGGCGGCGAACGGCGCAGTGTGGGTTCCTAATTCACGACTCCAGCCAATATCAGCTGATAGTAAGCATTGTCGAGATCGACGCCCTCGCCTACGAATGCCCTGGTCAGTAAAGTGCGTGTCACCGTACCGGTTTCGGCTGCGGCCACCAGGGCTGCGGCCCAAGCGCCGGACCTGCCCTCGGTCGAATCCGCGACGATATCGACCGCAGTGTCGCTGCTCCAGATTCCTGGGATCGCCGCACCGACCTGTTCAACAGATGGGGATTCGCCGCAGTACCACGCGGACCCATCCCACCAATAGCAAAAGGACAGCAAGCCGTTTGCCGCACGGGGATTCAGGACGGGATCGGCAACCCAATCCGGGGCACCTCTATAGAGCTGTGGTAACTGCTCGCCATCGTTGTATGCGGCATCGAGTTCCGGTGCGTCCCATACGCCGCCGGAGAGAATAGCCCGTCCGTTCGGCAGTCGGTGCAGGGTGGATCCGTCGCGCGTAGAACTCTCGAACCACCCCAGCGCGGCCGAGATGCGCGGCCCCCACGGCGAGTTCGCTGCCACGAACGCCGCGGAGATCACGCCCCAGCGAGCCCACATCATCGGAAACGGTGGCAGCGCAGCACCAATCGGAGTCGGCGCGGTCCCTGATGCGTTGTCAGTCGACGCCTGGACAGTCGCGATGCCAGGTGGACGAGTTTGGCGCTCTTCATGACCAACATATGCTGCGAGCCATACCGGAAGTCGCTTGCGCGGGTACGTCCCCATATCGGCGAGATATGCCTGGCGGGGAAACAAGTGGTCACCCGGAAAGGGTTCCGACCCGAAGTCGTACTCGAACCTGGCGTCAGCGGCGTGCGTGAGCGAGATCAGCACCCGCCACCAGGGGCCATCATCGGATTCTGCCGACTGATGCCGTAATTCGCGCAACATGGGAAGTATCGCTGCCGGCGGTCGGACGAGCAGCGCCTGCTGTCCATCGGATACGACGACCTGGGCTGCCTCATCACTGACTGTCAATGCGAAAGCCGCATCGAGTCGGCGACCATTCGACAGCAGAGCCGCAAGTTCGTCCGCGATGCGCCCGGTCAGATCCTTCGGGCGCTGAGTTGGTTCGGGAGCAGGGCTCGGCCCGGCCAGCGTGAAGCCGACGTCTGGTAGTTCAGTGGTCGAATTGTCCTGACTCACATCGCCCTCGGTATCGGAATCGCACACCGCACGTGGTTACCAATAACAATGGCGCACAGCAGGATTGCCGTGCGCCATTCGTCTGTTCAGTGACTATTCGGCGACGCCGCAGGCCGCGAGCACCAGTTCACGCACGCGCGCGGCGTCGGCCTGGCCGCGGGTGGCCTTCATGACGTCGCCGACGACCTTGCCCGCAGCCTGTACCTTGCCGGAGCGGATCTTCTCGGCGATGGCCGGATTGGCTTCCAGGGCCTTGTCGACCTCGGACTGCAGCGCGGAGTCGTCGCTGACCATGCCGAGGCCCTTGGACTCGACGATCACCGCAGGCTCGCCCTCGCCGGCGAGGACGAAGTCCACGACCTGCTTGGCGATCTTGTTGTTGATGGTCTTGGCCTCGACCAGTCCGGCCACCTCGGCGACCTGCTTGGGCGTGATGGGCAGATCTTCGAGGGCTACCTCGCGCTCCTTGGCCTTCTCGGTCAGGTAGGCAACCCACCAGGAGCGGGCGGCATCCACAGAGGAACCAGCGTCGACGGTGGCGATAATCAGGTCCAGCGCACCGGCATTCACCAGATCGCGGAACACTTCGTCGGACAGACCCCAGTCGGCCTGGATGCGGGCGCGGCGCAGCCACGGGTACTCGGGGATGGTGCCGCGCAACTGCTCGACCCACGCGGCGTCCGGTGCGACGGGCTCGAGGTCCGGCTCCGGGAAGTAGCGGTAGTCCTCGGCGGATTCCTTGGGGCGTCCGGCCGAGGTGCTGCCGTCGGTCTCGTGGAAGTGCCGGGTCTCCATGGTGATGGTGCCGCCGGAGGCGAGGACCGCGGCCTGGCGGCGCATTTCGTAGCGCACCGCGACCTCGACGCTCTTGAGCGAGTTGACGTTCTTGGTTTCGGTGCGGGTGCCGAATTCCTTGGCGCCCTTGGGCATCAGCGAGACGTTGGCGTCGCAGCGCAGCGAGCCCTGCTCCATCTTCACGTCGGAGACGTCCAGGGATTTGAGCACCTCGCGCAGTGCGGTCACATAGGCGCGCGCGACCTCGGGAGCCCGCTCGCCCGCGCCCTCGATCGTCTTGGTGACGATCTCGATGAGGGGCACGCCCGCGCGGTTGTAGTCCAGCAGCGAGTGCGAGGCACCGTGGATGCGTCCGGTCGCGCCGCCCATATGGGTGGACTTACCGGTGTCCTCTTCCATATGCGCGCGCTCGATCTCGACCCGGAAGATCGAGCCGTCGTCGAGCACCACGTCCAGGTATCCGTTGACCGCGATGGGCTCGTCGTACTGGCTGATCTGGTAGTTCTTCGGCTGATCCGGGTAGAAGTAGTTCTTCCGCGCGAACCGCCCCCACGGGGTGATGGAGCAGTTCAGCGCCAGGCCGATCCGAATGGCCGACTCGACGGCCTTCTCGTTCACCACCGGCAGCGATCCGGGCAGGCCCAAACACACCGGGCACACCTGGGTATTGGGCTCCGCGCCGAACTCGGTCGGGCAACCGCAGAACATCTTCGTCGCGGTACCCAGCTCGACATGCACCTCCATACCCAGCACCGGCTCGTACCGGCTGATGACGTCGGTGTAGTCCATCAAGTCGACCGTGGCTGCGCTCATGGCCACCATCCTATTCAGTCGATCGCGATGGCCTCGACTATGGGGAGGCGGGCGGCCCGCAGGGCGGGTGGGATGGAGCCGAGCAGGGCCAGGACCAGGGATACGATGGCGTAGACCAGCAGCAGCGGGCTGGGTTGGTAGTGGATGTCTATGGAGAGCGCGTGGCCCAGGGCGATGGTGGCCAGGTAGTGGACCGCGGAGCCCACCGCGAGACCTATCGCGGCTCCGGTCACTCCGATACCGACGGCTTCGGTGAGGACCGTTCGCAGCAGGAAGCGGCGGCTGGTGCCCATGGCGCGCAGGACACCGAGTTCTCGGCGGCGTTCCAGGACCGAGAGCATCAGGGTGTTGAGGAGGGCGACCGTGGCCACCAGCACGACTATCCAGAGGATGGCGGCGCTGATGGAAGTCCCCTGCCGGACGCTGCTGGAGATGGCGGTGACCGCCTCATTGCCGGTGGCTACATGGAATTGCGCGGGGACTATGGCGCGCACGGCGTTCAGGACGGCGGTGTGATCCGCGCCCGGGGCGAAGTCGAAGCCGATGATGGTTTCGCCGGCACGCTGGTACCACTGGCGCAGGATGTCCAAGTCCAGCACCACGACTCCGGCGATGGCGGAGAAATAGGGGACCACACGTAGGACGGTGACGTGGTGGACGCCGGTGGGTGTGGGCAGATCCAGGCCCGAGCCTTCGGTGACATCGAGGGAGCGGGCCACATCGCGGGAGATGACCACGCCTTCACCCGCGGCCATGCGAGCGAGGTCACGATCCGAGGTGCCGTCGAGTGCTGAGCTGCGGGCGACGCCACCCTCGTAGCCCTGCAACATGACCCGACCGCGGCCCAGGGTCGCGAAAGCCATTTGCGCGGAACCACTTCCGCCGACACCGGGAATGGCACGGATCTTGTCCTTCAGATCGGCGGGCAGGATGGGGCCGGTCGGGAATTGCTCCATAGCGGTGGCGCTGACGAAAACGTCTGTGCGGCCGAGACCTTCGAAGGTGGCGGCGGCCGCGTCGACCATATTGCGGGAGGCATTGCCCATGGCGACGGTGGCGCAGACGCCGATCATGACGGTCATGGCGGTGGCCCAGACGCGGCGGGGAGAACGCTCGAGGGTGGTCGCACCCAGTGCCCCGGGCGCGCCGAAAAGCCTTGCCACCGCGGCGATCACACGCACGATCGGACCGGTGGCGGCGAAGCAGAGCACCACCGCGCCGGCGATGGCGAGGGAGATCGCGGCCAGCGCATAGCGGCCGATATCGGAATTGGCGATGATGACCGCGCCGCCCACCATGATCGCGCCCAGCGCCAGCGACCCCCATTTCAGCAGCGGGTTCACCATATCGGCGGTGGAGGTGCCCACGGGGGCGAGCGCCTCGATCGGCGCGACCTTGTAAACCTGTCGCGCGGCAAGGGCGGCCGCCGCGACGCTGGCGATCACACAGGCGGCGATGGCCACCGGAATGGCGTAGCCGGGCACGGTGTATTCGGTGCGCGCCTCGACCGATTGCACAATCGCGGCGGGGAGTTTGTCGATGGCGGCGCGGCCCATGAACATGCCGATGATCGATCCGCTCAGCCCGCCGAACAGGCCGAGGATGGCGGCCTCGACCAGCAGTCCGAGCACCATGGGGCCGCGTTTTCCGCCGATGGCGCGCAGTAGCGAGAGCGTCGGACGGCGTTGCGCCACAGCCATACTCATGGCGTTGTAGATCAGGAATGACGACACGATGAGCGCCGAGGCCGAGGAGGCCAGCGTCGAATACCGCACCAGCTGAACGGCTCCGCCCGCCTGCGCGGTGCGCAGATCCGGATCGGCGACCACGGCGCGACCGGACACCACGGTGGTGAGCACCGAACGGAGTTGGTCCACATCGGTATTCGCCGCGGGAATGATCTGCACCGAATCCAGTCGCCCGGCCCGGTCGGCGATCTTCTGCGCCACCGGGAGCAGGGCGATGACGATATGCCCGCTATTGAGCTTCTTCGCGGTCGAGTCGTCGAGTACGCCCGCGACGGTGGCGGTAATGGAGCCGAGCCGGATCTGCTCGCCCTCCTTATGCCCCAGCGCCGGGCCGACGAGCACACCATTGGAGACGGTGAGCAATTTGCTCGCCTGATCCTTCAGCGGCCCACCGAGGTCACTGCCCAGCGCCGAGACGCCGGCGTCCGCGCCGATGAGCAGCGCCTTATCGGCTCCCGCGCCGATGGATTCGCGCAGCATGGGCACCGCCGTCCCCACCCCGGCGACACCCCGAATCTGTTGTAGCAGTGCCTGATCGAAGCCCGCGTCGGTGACACCGCTGATCTCCAGCGCGGCATTACCGCCCAGGCTGTGCGTGAGACGGTCCACCGATCCGGTGATCGACCCGGAGATGCTGAAGACCGAAACCAGCAGTCCCGCAGAGACTCCCATTACCACCATGGACATGGTGGTGCGACCGCGATGGGCGAGCAGTTCACCGATATTGAACAGCCGCAACCGATCCCATATCGCCTGAATCATGCGCGGACCACCCCGGCACCGTCGGTGTCGGCGGTCGCCGCATCGGTGGTCACCGGTACGGTGCGCACTTCACCGTCATCGTCGCGTTCCACCCGTTCGGTGGACCCGATCAGCCCGTCCCGCAACGTGATTACCCGATCGCAGTACCGCACCGCGCCCATATCGTGGGTCACCATCACCACCGAATTGCCTTCGCGGGTGATGTCGCCGAGCAGCTGCAGAATCGACGCACCGGTCTTGGAGTCGAGATTGCCGGTGGGTTCATCGGCGAGGATGAGCGGCGGATTCATAATGAGCGCCCGCGCCACCGCGACGCGCTGCATCTGCCCGCCGGAGAGTTCGGCGGGCCGGTGCTCGGCCCGGTCCGCCAGCCCGACCAGGTCGAGTAGTTCCAGCGCGCGTGGTTTGGCCTTGCGTAATCCGGTGCCGTCCAGCAGTTTCGGAATGGCCACATTCTCCCAGGCGGAGAGGGTGGGCAGCAGATTGAAGAATTGGAAGATGAAACCGACCGAATGCCTGCGGAATTCGGATTGCCGATCGTCGTCAAGGTCGCCGATCTCCTTGTCCTGGAATCGAATCGACCCGGTGTCGGGCGAGTCGAGGGCTCCGAGCAGATGCAGCAGCGTGGACTTGCCCGATCCGGACGGGCCGATAATGGCGGTGAACTCCCCCGGTTCGATGCGCAGGCTGATGCCGTCCAGTGCCCGCACGGTCTGCCCACCGACGCGGTATTCCTTTGTGACGTCGGTCAATTCCAGCATGATGCTTCCCCTCGTAGATCAGCGGTCTTGCGGCGAGCCGCGCCCGGTCCGGCTCAGCTGGCCATCGCCCGCGGATGCGGGCGCGAGTAGCGGTGATCGGTGTCGTAGGTGTCCAGGACGGCGCGCAGCGCGGGTTGTTCGGTGGCGAGTTCGAGATACACCTCGACCGCCGATTTCCCCTGCGCCAGTGCGTGATCCAGCTTCACAGTCAGGTGGTTCTGCCAGCGGTGCCGCAGTGCCAGCAGCAGCCCGTCGCGCCCGCCGAAGAGCCGGTCCAGCTCGGGTAGGTCGTCGAACAGCTTGGTATCGGCGGGATTTCGCGCCGCCCGGTCCAGAACGGTGTGCAGAATGTCGGTGCGAGCATGCAGGTCTTCCCAGGACATGGCCCCCAGCCTTTCTTCGCGATCCGGCCGGTTCGGTGCCGGATCCGTTGCTTCCGACGCTACGGAGGCGGGCCTTGCCTGTCGTCGTGCCGCGGCAGCGACTTGGCCTCCTACTCCGGTAGGAGCGCGGCCCCTGTCCACGAACGATGTACGGCGTCTGATTCGGCCATTAGCCTTACAGAATGAACGTGACCGACGCCACCCCCAAAGCGGCCGAGCGTGCGCTGCGGGATGTTCAGGACTGGGCGTGGGCGAGCGGACATCGGATCCGCGAGTTCGCGCGGCATCCGGTGACCGAGTTCCGGCGTAATGCGGAGCAGTTCGGCTATCCGGCCAATATCGTCGCGCTGATCGATCTGGTGCTGTTCACGGTCGCCGCGATCGCGGTGTTCCAGCGCTATGACCACGGTTATTGGCCGAGTCTGCTGCCGGTGCTGGCACTGCTGCTGACCTACAGCACCGGACCGCTGTACGCCTTCTTCGGGCTGGTCCCGAAACCGCTGCTGATCGCGGCGATCACCATGACCGCGGAGGCGGTATTTCTGGCCCAGCCGGTGCCGACCGATGCCGCGCCGTTCGTGCTGATCGCGGCGGCCGGTGAGGTCGCGGCCCTGGCCCCGATGATCGCCAGTATCCCGGTGGCCCTGGCCATGATCGCGCAGCTGATGTTCTTCTCCTCCATCGGGCATCTCGACATCGGCATGCCGATCTGGTTCTTCGCGGTGACCTGCGGCTGGATGACCGGTCAGATGTTGAATTACCAACGCCGCTACCTGTATCAGGAGCGCGAGAATCAAGAGGTGCGCGCCGTGCAGGCGGCCGATGAGGAGCGCCGCCGCATTGCCCGCGAGGTGCACGATGTGATCGCGCATTCGCTGAGCATCACGCTGCTGCATGTCACCGCCGCCCGGCACGCGCTGCAGACCGATCGCGATGTGGACGACGCGGTGGAGGCGCTCACCGATGCCGAGCGGCTCGGCCGCCAGGCCATGGCCGATATCCGGCGCACTGTGGGTTTGCTGGATCAACGGCCGGCTTCGCAGGTCCCGGAGCCCGGGCTGGAGGACGTCGAGGAGTTGGTGGCGGATTTCCTGCGCGCGGGTATGGCGGTGGACTATCGACTCGACGGCGATCCGTCGAATATCTCGGCGGGTGTGGGGCTGGCGCTGTACCGGATCAGTCAGGAGTCGCTCGCGAATATCGCCAAGCACGCTCCCGGCGCTCCGGCGAAGCTTCGAATCATGCTGTGCAGCAGGGACATCACGGTGGATGTGCGCAATACCCTGCCCGCCGGGGCCGCGCTGCGTCCCGGCCGGGGTATGGGCATATCCGGTATGCGCCAGCGCATCTCGCTGCTCGGCGGCACACTCACCGCGGGACCGGCGGACGACGGCTGGCGGGTCTACGCCCGGATACCGATGACCAGCCAGCTGGCGTGTATGGCGGTCAGCGCCGAGGATTCGCTCCGCGGCGTGCTGCAATCGGTCCATCGCAAACTGCAAGACCGCCCGAATCCCGTGGTGGCCAAGGAAATTCAGGAGCATGCGTGACCGCACAGCCGGATGAGCAGCTCATCGATGTCCTCGTGGTGGACGATCAGGAGCTGGTACGCGGCGGGCTGCGCCGAATCCTGCGCCGCCGTGACGGTTTCGCGGTGAGCGAGTGCGCCGACGGTGATGAGGTGCCCGCCGCGATCGCCGCGCACCGCCCGGATGTGGTGCTGATGGATCTGCGCATGAAACGCATCGGCGGTATCGAGGCCACCCGCACCCTGCGCACCTACCCCGACGCACCCCCGGTGCTGGTGCTCACCACCTTCGATGATGATCAATTGCTATCAGGGGCGTTACGCGCGGGCGCGGCGGGCTTCCTGCTCAAGGACTCCCCCGCCGAGGATCTGATTCGCGCGGTGCGCACGGTCGCGCAGGGCGGTTCCTGGCTCGACCCGTCGGTGACTCCGCGGGTGCTCACCGCGTACCGGTCGGCACGTCCGACCCCGTCCCCGGTGGGTGGTCGCCTCGGCGAACTCACCGCGCGTGAGCTCGACGTGCTCGAACTGATGGCCAAGGGCCGTTTGAATGCCGAGATCGCAAGCGCGCTCGGTATCTCGGAGGTGACGGTGAAAAGCCACGTCGGACACATTTTCGGAAAGCTCGGGTTACGTGATCGTGCGGCCGCGATCGTGTTCGCGTTTGACCATGGTGTAGTCGCACCGGGAGAATCCACTCTCGAGGGGTGAGCTCCGACAGGCTTCGCATCCTCACCTGATGAGGTTGGAGGTTTGACGGGGTGGATGCACCGCCATCGCGGGCCGGCGGCAGGTTCGGGCCGTACGAGTTGCGCTCGCTGCTGGGCAGGGGCGGCATGGGTGAGGTCTACGAGGCCTACGACACCTCCAAGGATCGGGTCGTAGCGCTCAAACTGCTACCCGTCGAACTCGCGAAAGACCCCTCCTACCAGGAACGTTTCCGCCGGGAATCGCAGGCGGCGGCGCGCCTGGCCGAACCGCACATCATCCCGATCCACGACTGGGGTGAGATCGACGAGCAGCTGTATATCGATATGCGGCTGGTGCGCGGCCAGGATCTGCGCAGTCTGCTGGATTCGCAGGGGCCGATGTCGCCGCTGCGCGCGGTCGGGATCATCGAGCAGATCGCCGCGGCCCTCGACGCCGCGCACTACTCGGGTCTGGTGCACCGGGATGTTAAACCCGCCAATATTCTTGTGACTGATGCGGATTTCGCATATCTCGCCGATTTCGGTATCGCGCGCGCGGAGGGCGACACCACCATCACCATGGCGGGTACGGCCGTCGGCTCGTACGCCTATATGGCTCCCGAGCGCTTCGACGACTCCGGTCCGGTGACCGGGCGCGCGGATCTGTACTCGCTGGGATGCGTTCTGCACGAATGCCTTACGGGCAATCGTCCGTTCGCGGCGCAGAATATGAGCGTACTGGTCCGCGCGCATCTGTCCGATCCCGCACCGCGGCCGAGCCTGCAGCGCGCCGGGATTCCGCCCGCGCTCGACGCGGTGGTGGCGCGGGCGCTGGCCAAGGATCCCAACAGCCGGTATCTGACGGCGGGTGAATTCGCCAGGGCCGCACGAACCGCGCTGGTGGGCGGTCTGGTCGGTGCGGCTCCCACCGAATTCCTGCAGCCGGGCCGGATGGTGCCGCCCGCCGCGCCGGGCACGCTCGGGCCCGCGGCGTCGGGGCCGATGCCGCCCGGTATGCCGCATCCGGCAATGCAGCCACCGACCGGTACGCCCCAGCCCGGCCGGCAGCTGCCGCCGGGCACGCCCACCACCGTGCTGCCGGTACGCAACTCGGATCCGACTGTGGTGCAACCGAATACCGGTTCGTTCACCGCGTATGTCACCGGTTCGTTCCCACGCGAGGATCCCGCCGAGGGTCCGGGCACGTCGGATCTACCGGTGATTGTGCCGACCGATCCGACCGTGGTGCGGGTCAGCGATTTCCACTACAGCCCGCTGCCGCAGGGCGCGCAGCAGGAGAGCCGGCAGCAGGCGTGGGGGCATGCGCAACAGCAGCAGGATTTCCCATATGCGCCAACGCCCGATCCGTCGCTCTACCCGACCTCGGAGCATCCGCGTATCGATCCGGAGCCCCCGCCGCCGTATCAGCGCTCGCAGGGCAAATCCATGGCGGTACCGATCTGGATCAGTGTGCTGGTGGTCGCCATTGCCGCGATCGCCGGTGCGGTGGGGTGGCAAGTCCTGGACCGCTCCCGCAACGAAGCACCGAGTGTGACCGTGGCGCAGGATAATCCGAGCTTCACCGTGCCGCTGTCGCAGCCGAGGAATCCGGCCACCTCCACGTCGGCGCCGACCACGGTACAGCTGCCGGTCGGTGCGTCGCCGTGTCAGCTGGCGTATCCGGTACTCAATGGCTACACCGGTTCGGCGACCGGATCCGCCGTTACCAGCTGCCCTTTCGCGGAGGAAGTACGCCGGTCGTATGCCGACGCGACTACGGGAAGACCGGGAACAGCAAGTAGTGTGGTGGTGGTCAGCCCGGTAACAAATCGGGCGTACACGATGAACTGCACGGCGACAGGGAAATTGGTCACCTGCATCGGTGGTGAGAACGCGGTGGTGTATGTCTACTGACCCGATTCCGGCCTGTCGCAAGGCCATTGCTCGGTGTTTTTCCTTTGCGACGTTGCTGGCGGTGTCGGCGTGTGCGATGCATGTGAGTTCGGCAGATACGCCGGTGACTGGGTCTCCGGTGGTGGCGGGTGCTGCCCCGGCGACGACTGACGTACCTCCCATGTCGATGATCGCGCCGGATCTGCCCGATCTGTTCGGGTTGCCGAAATCCATTACGTTCGCAGCGGATTTCGCCGATCTCCAGTCCGGACTGGACGGTCGCATCGGACTCGCGGTCATGCCGGTCGGCGGCGGCGAGATGACGCTGCTGGGCGACTGGACCACCGGCATCGCCTGGTCCACCATCAAGGTGCCGCTCGCGCTGGCCGCCATGCGCCGCGATCCGGACGGGCTGCGCGATCTCGCCGAGGCCGCCATCACCTTCTCCGATAATGATGCGGCGCAGTCGCTTTGGACCGCGCTCGGCAATGGTTCACAGGCCGCCGCGGCGGTCGAGGCGATCCTGCGCGAGGCCGGTGACGGCATCACCGATGTGGCGGCGCGGCACACCCACCTGGCCACCCTCGGCTCGGATGATCTGCTGGCTTTCGGCGCGACCGATTGGTCGCTGGCGGATCAGGTGCGTTTCGCCTCGAAACTGCCGTGCCTGCCGCGCGCGAATTCGGTTGTCTCCCTGATGAGTGAGATCACCCCGAGCCAGAGCTGGGGCCTGGGCCGGTTGATCGGCGCGGAGTTCAAGGGCGGCTGGGGGCCGGACGACGATACCGGTAACTACACGGTGCGGCAGTTCGGTCTGGTGCCGACGCTGGCCGGTCCGGTCGCGGTCGCGCTCGCGGCCGAACCGGCCTCGGGCACTTTCGAGGACGCCACCGACATGATGGACAAGATGGCGCTGATGATCGGCGATCACCTGCCGGACCTACACGGCGGGCTCTGCACGCGCTAGCAAAGCGGGCTCCGCTCGCATGATTCGTAATCACCCGGGCCGCATCGCAATCCTTCGAGATTGACGCATACCGGTGAGTCCGCTAGGAAACAGGGACTCACCGGAGATGATGGAGGTACCGGGTGGACGCACCGTATTCGCGGCGCAGGCGCATCGCTCGAATCGCGAGCTGTTGTGCCGCAGCGCTGCTGGTGACTGCCGGATGCACCAGCAAACCGGTACTCGTACCCGACCCCACCGCCGCGGGCCCCGGGCCCACCACCTCATCGCTGACCGCGACCATGCCGGGAACGCTCGCATGGGATTTCGTGCACGAGCTACAGCCGGCGCTGAAAGGCAAAGTGGCGCTGGCGATCATGCCGGTGGGCAGCGATCGCGTGGTGGCACTGGGTGATTGGAGCGGCGGCCCGGCCTGGTCGTCCATCAAGGTGCCGTTGACGCTGGCCGCGCTGCGGGCCAACCCGGGGTACACCGGGGCGGCGACCTCCGCGATTACCAACTCCGACAATTCGGCCGCCGAAATGCTGTGGCAGTCGCTCGGCACCCCGGAGGAAGCGGCACAGGCCGTGCAGGACGTCCTGCACGAGGGCGGCGACAACAACACCAAAGTGCCTGCGCAGCGCACCCGCTCGGACTATTCGGCATTCGGTCAGGCGGAGTGGAGCATTGCCGATCAACTGACCTTCGCGGCGCATCTCCCCTGTCTGCCCCAGGCGGAGTCGGTCACCTCGCTCATGAGCAAAATCGCCGACGGCCAACGCTGGGGCCTGGGCACCCTGAACAATGCGCAGTTCAAGGGCGGCTGGGGCCCCGACCCCAGCGGCAACTACCTGGTCCGGCAATTCGGCCTACTACCGGTGGAGGGCGGTCAGGTCGCCATCGCGATTGCCGCCCTGCCCACTTCGGGCTCCTTCGACGAGGGCACCACCATGCTCACCAAGATCGCCGGACTGATCGACCGGCACCTCGGCGAACTCCGCGGCGGCGCCTGCTGAGCGTGTCTTAACCAGCGGTTCACGGGGGCGCGGCCCACGCCGGGCCCGACTCGGGGCAAGATAGGTTACATGCGCATCGGAGTCTTGACCGGAGGCGGAGACTGCCCTGGATTGAACGCGGTGATCCGAGCCGTCGTTCGCACCTCGAACGGCCGCTGGGGGGACGCGATCGTCGGGTTCCAGGACGGGTGGCGCGGGCTACTCGAGGATCGCAAGATCCAAATCCTCAATAACGACCGCACCGACCGGCTGCTCACCAAGGGCGGCACCATCCTCGGCACCGCACGCACCAATCCCGATGTGCTGCGCGCCGGACTGCCGCGCATCAAACGGACCCTGGACGACAACGGGATCGACGCCCTGATCCCGATCGGCGGCGAGGGCACGCTCACCGCCGCCAGCTGGCTCGCCGACGAAGGCGTGCCGGTGGTCGGCGTGCCCAAGACCATCGACAACGATATCGATTGCACCGATACGACATTCGGGCACGACACCGCGATTGCCATTGCCACCGAGGCCATCGACCGGCTGCACACCACCGCCGAATCGCATCAGCGCGTCATGCTGGTCGAGGTGATGGGACGGCACGCGGGGTGGATCGCGATCAACTCCGGTATGGCGTCGGGGGCGCATCTGACGCTGGTGCCCGAGGTGCCGTTCGATGTGGACGAGGTCTGCGCCATGGTGAAACGGCGCTTCCAGCGCGGGGATTCGCACTTCATCTGTGTGGTCGCCGAAGGGGCGCATCCGGATCCGGGTTCCATGTCGTTGCGTGACGGCGGAATCGACGAATTCGGGCATGTGAAGTTCACCGGTGTGGCACAGCAGCTCGCGCCGGAGATCGAGCGGCGCATCGGCAAAGAGGTGCGGGTGACCGTGCTGGGGCATGTGCAGCGCGGCGGCACGCCGACGCCGTACGACCGGGTGCTGGCCACCCGCTTCGGCGTGCACGCCGCGGAAGCCGTGCACGCCGGTAATTTCGGGCAAATGGTGGCATTGCACGGCACCGAAATCGAACTGGTGCCGTTGTCCGAGGCGACCAAACAGCTCAAACTCGTTCCGCAGGACCGCTATCGGGAAGCCGCGGCCTTCTTCGGGTGAGAAGACCTACACCCGATCGAATCGCCCCTGCCGTACGGCCGAGGTGAACCGATCCCATTCGGCCGGGCCGAAAACCAATTCGGGCCCGGCCGGATGCTTGCTATCACGCACTCCCACACCCTTTTCCAGGAATGCGATCTCCACGCACTCCTTCGCCCCGGTACTGCGGGCGCTCTTGAACCACCTGGCGGTCGGTTCGACGTTCACGTCGCGTACTCCTTCGCTGCCTTCCGCAAGAGATCCCTACTGCTGGTCTCGTCCAGCGCCGAATGCTGGAGAGCCTGGTACGCCTGGCGGTACTTCTCGACCGACGCCTGCTTCTCGAGGTAGAGGTCGCCGAGAAAATTCTCCAGATACACCACGGTGGGTTCGACCGGTCGGCTTCCGCTGTCCCGGCCGAAATCCAGAATCACGAACGGCCCCACGGTATGCCCGATCGGGACGCCCGCGGAGAAGGGTAGTACACGCACAGCGATCGTCGGGAGTGTCGACATGTCCGCCACGCACCGCAGTTGCGCGGACATGATTCGCGGACTGCCCACGACCCGGCGTAATGCCGTTTCGTGGACTATGACATCGAAGCTCGCGGCATTGCGTTTTCTGGTCAAAAGGGACTGCCGGCGCATCTTCAACTGGACTCTGCGGTCGATCTCGTCGCGCGCGGCATCCGGCCAGTAATCACTGATCAGGACGCGTGCGTAGTCGGCGGTCTGTAGCAGTCCGGGGATCAAGTCGGGTTGATAGGAGACCAGGCCGCGGGCCGAAGCCTCCAGACCGACATACACATTGAAGCCCTCGGGAATGAGGTCGTCGTACTCGTGCCACCAGGACTTGACACTGGCCTGCTGGGCCAGGCCCACCACCGCGGTGGTGAACTCGTCGTCGAAGTCATATATGCGGCATAACTCCCGAATGTCCAGTACCCGAATCCTTTCCGCATTACCGGTCTCGAGTCGCTGCAGTTTCGACTCGCTCCACTCCATCATCGACGCCGCTTCGGCAATGGTCAGATTGCATTGCATACGACCCTCGCGCAGGTATCGCCCCAGTTGGCGGCGCGGCAGTGTGGAACCATGCTCGGACATCGAGTCTCCCCCTGCGAAGGCGGTTTTCGGTCACTGTGAACGATGCTCCCACGCAATATGAATTCCGACCTGGGGGTTTCAGAAACTTTCCGGCGACACCCGAATTAATTTGCCCACCCACACCCCACAATGCTGCACTTGAATCGCGCCCGGCGAGAGCCGAAGCCCTGATTCGGACCCACTCGTCCCCGAGCCGGGCGCACCACACTTCCGCCACGGCGCGGCGGCCCTCAGCCCGCGACCTGCACTACCACGACGGCGAGCAGCAACAACAACGCCAGCACGGCGAGACCCAACACCACCAGCGCGGTCACCTGCGACCGACCGACCCCCACCGGAACCCGCTGCGATGGAGGAGAATTCATCGGATACCCGCCCGGCCCGAATTGCGGCCCGACGGGTGGCACTCCGACCGGAGGCGCCCCCGTCGGTGGCGCTCCGGAGGGTGGCGCCCCAGCAAACGAGGGCACCCGCTCCCCCGCACCGAGCGCGGCCTCCCCCGCCGAAGGCACGAACGCACCCGACTCCGGATTCCGCTCCCCCGCACCGGGATACCCGGCCTCACGGCGACGCTCCTCCGAAGCGGCGGCCACGCCCGCAACGGACTCGGTCGCGTCGGACTCGTTCACCCCGCCGATCTCGCCCGGCGCGGCCACCCCGTCGGCCACGTCCGCTTCGGAATCGGCGACCGACTCCGGGCCCGGCCGCTCCTCGCGCGGCGGAAGCTTCGAATCCCCCTCCGGCCCTTCCGAACTTACGGGTACGCCGGGTTCATCGCCGGCCGACTCCGACCCGCCGGAGTCAGCCGGCAGAGCCGGTTCCGGCAAGCTGGGCGCTTGGGTCTCGGCGGGATCGCGACGCGTCGGGAAGGAGTCGGCCGGGCCCGAATCTTCGACGACGGGATCGCTCGGATCGGATACGGCAGGGACGGCCGAATCATCGATGGAGGTATCCGGTGGGACGCGGCGCGTGGGAAAGGAGTCCGTCGGCCGGAAAGCCGAATCATCCAGTGGCACTGCCGGAGTCGCGGGTATCGGCGGAGCGGGAGCCTGGTGTTGTTGCGGGGCAGGATAGTTGGGTGGGGCCGCCGGATAGCCCGGCTGCTGGGCGGGGTAGCCGGGAACCACCACCGGGGCTGGTTGGGCGGGCGGATAGTTCTGAGCCGCAGGTGGATAGGGCTGAGGCGCGGCGGGATAGGCGGCTGCGGGTGGGGCGCTGAAGGTAGGAGGGGCGATGTAGGCAGGGGGTGGGGCGGGGGGATTGGGGTAGGGGACGGGGCCGGAGGTGAGGGCGCGACGGGCCGCCTTGGCGAAGTCGGCGCAGGAGGGGAAGCGGTCGGTGGGGCGTTTGGCCATGGCCTTGGTGAGGACGGCGTCCATGGCCTGGGTCAAACCCGGGCGGCGCAGGCTCACCGGTGGGGGCAGGAGTTGGAGGTGGCCGCGGATGAGTTCGGCGGGGTGGGGGGAATCGTAGGGGCCCGCGCCGATCAGGAGCCAGTAGAGGGCACAGGCCAGGGAGTACTGGTCGGTGGTGTGGTCCAGGTGCGCGCCGGTCATCTGTTCGGGTGAGGCGTAGGCGAGGGTGGCGGTGAACATGCCGCGCTGGGTGAGGTGGGTGGAATCCTCGCGCAGGCGGGCGATGCCGAAGTCGGTGAGGAAGACGCGTTCACCGTGACCGGCGACGGCGCGGGCCAGGATTATGTTGGCGGGCTTCACATCCCGGTGCAGCACGCCGCGGGTGTGCGCGTAGTCCAGGGCCTCGGCCACGCCCTCGATGATCTGTACCGCGCGTTCGGGCGGCAGCAGGGTGACATTCACTCCGGCGGCATCGACGCCGTCGATGAACTGCATGGAGATCCACAGCTGCTCGTCCTCGGTGCCGCGGTCGTACACCTCGACGATATTCGGGTGATCCAGCTGCGCCACCAGATCCGCTTCGCGTTCGAAGCGGGCGCGAATCTCCCTGTCCGCGAAGAGTTCCCGATTCAATAGTTTCAAGGCGGTGAGCCGCCCCAACCGGGGATGGCGGGCGAGATACACCGATCCCATCCCGCCCTGTCCGAGCAGTCGCTCAATGGTGAAACCGGCGAACACGTCACCGTTGTTCAACACTGCGACGACCCCCTTCCGGTGACGTTCGAGTCCGTGAGCTTACCGCGCAAAACGCCTGCAGACCGGGCCGATTCAACCCGGCGTCACCAGCCCGGACTCGTATGCCAGCACCACCGCCTGCGCGCGGTCACGCAGGTTCAGTTTGGCGAAAACCTTGGAGACATGGGTCTTCACGGTCTGCTCCGCCACGAAGAGGCTGTCGGCGATCTCGGCATTGGACAGTCCGCGCGCGACCAGCTCCAGCACTTCGCGTTCGCGCGGGGTGAGTACCGAGAGCGCGGGCGCGGGAGCACGCCGGTTGCGCCGCTTGGTGACATCGGCGATGAGCCGGCGCGTGACGGTCGGCGCGAGTAGCGCGTCACCCGCGGCGACCACGCGCACGGCGCGCACCAGCTCCTCGGCGGGCGCGTCCTTGAGCAGGAAGCCACTGGCTCCGATGCCGAGTGCCTCGTACACGTAGTCGTCGATATCGAAGGTGGTGAGCATGAGCACCCGCACCGGTGGGTCGAACGCGGCGGACAGAATCGCCCGTGCCGCGTCGAGCCCGTTCATCTCGGGCATGCGCACATCCATGAGCACCACATCCGGGCGCAACCGTTTCGCTTCGGCCACAGCGGTTTTGCCGTCCGCTGCGTCACCCACCACGCTGATATCCGGTTGCGCGGCCAGCAGCGCACCGAATCCCGCTCGCACCATCGCCTGATCGTCGGCGATCAACACCGTTATCGCCACAGTCCCACCTCACGCACCCAACCGAGTTTGCCACGTCAACCGCGCGAGAGCCGCCGCCGCGTCGGCTTCGCACCCCGACTCGCACTCGCGGGGGCATTGGATGCCTGGCTGTGGACGATCAGATTCCGGAGCCGAGGGCGGTGGGCACAGCGACGGTGACGAGGCCGGGGGTGAGTGGGAGTTCGGCGCGGACTTCGAAACCGCCGTCGGGTCGGGGTGCGGCGGTGAGGTTGCCGCCGACCGCGGCGGCGCGGGACCGCATGCCCGCGATACCGCTGCCGCCGACGTGATCGGTGTGCGCGGGGGCGAGCGAACGGTCATTGGCGATGGACAGATTCAGGGTGGCGGCGCTGGCGAGGCGCACCCATACCGGTGCGCCGGGTGCGTGCCGGGAGGCATTGGCGAGCGATTCCTGGACGATGCGGTACAGCGCGAGACCGGTCGTGTCCGGGACGACATCCAGGTTGCCGTCGATGGTCCAGGTGAGCGGGACTCCGGCCCGGCGCGCACCCTCGAGCAGGCCGAGCACATCGGTGGCGGTGGGTTGCGGAGCATGTTCGGGTAGTTGCCCGTCACTGCGCAGTACGCCGAGCAGTCCGCGAATCTCGTTGAGCGCGGAGCGCGCTCCCGTCCCGATGGATTCGAATTCCTCGCGCGCCTCCGCCGAGAGCCCGTCGATCCGGTACGGCGCGGTCTGCGCCTGCACCACCACCATGGACATATGGTGTGCGACCACATCGTGCAGGTCCCGCGCGATGCGCGCCTTCTCTTCCAGGATCGCGCGCCGGGCCCGCTCCAGCTCGGTCTCCTCCTCCTGTTTGAGCAGCTGCTGCCGGGAGACCGACACCCAGCGCACCAGCAGGCCGAGAATCACCAGTCCGGTAATGGCGATGGGCCAGCCGAATCCGGCCTGCGCGAAGCTGTCACCCGCCTGCGCCATGGTGGTCGCGAACAGCAGCGAGGTTGAGATCCAGGCCACGCCCACGATCTGGATGGGCGAGCGCACCGCGACCGCGAACACCAGCGTGAACAGTGACAGGATGTGCACCACCTGGAAGGGCAGGCTGTTCCCCGGTTGATGCGGCACCGCCAGTGAGATGAGCAGCGCCGACCCGGCCGAAACCGCCCATCCGAGTGCGGGATTCACGCGCATCAGCACAATCGGGAAGGCCGCGAATCCGGCAATGAACGGTTGCGCCGCCGCGGGCACCTGATGGGTCAGGTGCAAGGTCGGCCAGGCGACCGCGATGAATACGATCGCGACCAACACCGTGAACGCATCGAACCACTGTCGTGCTCTAGCGGACACCGCACGCTTCATCAAAGTACCGGCCATGCATTCGACGGTAGAGAACCTCCGCCCCGCACACCTCACACCCCCGGCCGATCTTCCACCCCCTACCCCGGTATGACATCCCCCGCCCCCTCCCCCACCCCGCCC
>NZ_WJIC01000043.1 GCF_009649815.1 Nocardia sp. SYP-A9097 | reverse complement strand
GATCCACATGCTCGATATCGACCGGGCACTGCTCCACACACGCACCACACGTCGTGCAGGACCACAACACCTCGGGATCGATGATGCCGTTGACATCCTCGCCACCCACCAGCGGACGCTCCGCCTCGGCACGTGCGGCCTCCGAGATGTTCGCCAGCGCACGCTCATTCGGCTTGCCCTCGGCATCGACGAGACCGATCTCGTCGCCGCCCATATCTTTACGGCCACCGGCGAGCAGGTACGGGGCCTTGGCGTAACCGTGGTCGCGCAGCGACATGATCAGCAGCTTGGGCGAGAGCGGCTTACCGGTATTCCATGCGGGGCACTGGGATTGGCAGCGACCGCACTCGGTGCAGGTGGTGACGTCGAGGATGTCCTTCCAGGAGAGATCCTCGAATTTGCCGACACCGAAGGTGTCGTTGTCCGGGTCGGCGGACTCCATATCGATCGGCTTGCCCTGCGACATCATCGGCTTCAGCGCGCCCAGTGCGACGGTGCCGTCGTCCTCGCGCTTGAAGTAGATGTTCGGGAAGGCGGCGAAGCGGTGCCACGCCACACCCCAGGTGACATTGCGGCCGACCAGCAGCAGGAAGAGCGCACCCGAGCAGAGTTTGATGAACGCGAAGATGGACACCATGGTGATGCTGGCGGGCAGCAGCTTGGCGACTTCCTGCGTGAAGAAGTCACTCCAGGTGTGGGATTCGCCGTAGGTGGCGATCTTGCCGGCCTTCACGAAGACCATGCCCAGGCCCTCGACGAGGACGATCGCCTCGATGACGTAGGCGGGCGCGAACTTCGAGCCGCTGAATCGCGAAAGGCGTTCCGGCACACGGGGATGGTTCAGCTGGCGGATGGCGATCAGCACCAGGATGCCGACAACCGTTCCGATGCCGAGGATTTCGTCCATCAGGTGGTAGATGCCCCAGGAGCCGATGATGGGCCAGTGGAACTCGGGGTCGAAGGTCTGACCGTAGGCCTCGAACCAGAGGATGAATCCGGCGAGGAAGCCGATCATGACGAGCCAGTGCGCCCAGCCGACCGTGCGGAATTTGTTCATGCGCGTGTGCGCGAGGAATTCCACCAGCATGGTCTTGAAGCGGGGGAAGAACGGCCGCCAGCGATCGGGTGCGGACTGTCCGACCATGACGGTGCGCACGATATTCCGTACGCCTCCGATGAACGATGCCCAACAGAAGACTGTGAACACCGCCCCAATCGTGCCCAGTGTCACTGTCAGGGCATTCATGTCGCGACCTTTCTGACCGGTTCTACAAGCTCTCCGAGGACGGCCTGGTCCGCCTTGGTTGGCTCGTATCCTAACGGACAGTAAGTTACCCGCCGGTAACTTAGCTGTCCAGGGTTTTCCCACACCGTAAATCCCGGCAAATCACGCGCGTAACAAAGGGCAGGCTTACTTCGAAACACGCTGTGGTTCATAGTGAAAGCAATGTCGCCAAAAGGACACCGTTCGATTAAGATCACGTCGTCCGAAGTCTGTGCGCATCTTCACATGCTCGGGGAGAGTTCGCCGTATAGCGCGTAGGCAGGGCCCGCGGGAAGCCAGGGCCTCGCGTGGCGAAGATGCGGACAGCGGATCACCTGATGACGGATTGGAAAAACCGAATGAAGTTTCGCAGCACCACTGCGGCGGCTGCTTTGGTCATCGGCGCAATGACCATTGGGATGACTTCTGCCCACGCCGATGCCAGCACGGAGCCCGCGGGGATCTCCTACTCGACCAAGCTCATCGACCAGAAGGTCGACAACAAGGACGTCAAGACCGTCGTTTCGACGCTCAAGAACGGCACCTTCGAGCTCGCCGAGCAGGATGGGGCGACTCCGGAAGACCCGAAGGTGACGTTCGTGAACGTCAAGGACGTCAAGGGTGCCACCGCGATCTCCTTCCCGCTGCTGTTCAATGTCGCGGGCACCGATGTGCAGGTCAAGCCGACGGTCAAGGATGACGGCAAGATTCTCGAGATCGTTCCCGAGAAGCCCGCCGACTTCCAGCCCGGCACCGCGCCGCTGGCCGTCAAGCCCATCGCCTCCGCGGTCGAGAACCAGAAGGCCATGAGCAACTTCTCCACCCAGTTCGCGCTGGCCACCGGTGTCGGCACCTTCGTCGGTACCGCGCTCGGCGCGGGTATCGGCTGCCTGGTCACCGCCATCGCGGGTTGTGTGCCCGGTCTGCTCGCGGGCGCGGGTATCGGCGGCATCCTCGGCACCATCGCCGTGGGCGGTCCGACGCTGATCGCGGCCGGTCTGGAGCTCATGCAGACCATGCAGGCGGCGGATGGCACCTCCAAGTGGGCCAACTGATTTAGCACCGCTCGTACCGGCCCGCCCGCCTCGTCGGGGTGGGCCGGTTGTGTTTTGCAGGGGTAGGTCAGGCAGGTAGTTCCAGTCGGCCGTGGAACGAGACGGTGCCCTCGGGCCGGGCGAAGCGGCCGAAGGTGCGTTCGGTCATCTCGAAGCGGCCGTCCGCACGCACCAACAGCACTGTGCTGCATCGGGTTCCGTGCAGCGGATGATCGACGAAGCGGGACGAGGCCGCGCGTTCGCTTTCCAGGTCCATGCCGGTGTCGGGTAGCTCGGCATCGGCCACGCGTTGCCGGTCCGCGAGAACCGCCAGATAACCGGACACATCGGCGGGATGCGATTGCACCGCCCGGTGCATCCCCAGCACGCCCGCGCGCACCTTGGGCCAGGCAGGAGTATCGGTTCCGGTGGACACCTCGCCATCGGGCCGCAGGGATGCCGCGAGTGCGCCATTGGAGAGGCCGTGGAAGCCCGGCATGAGTTCGTGCGGGCCCTGGCCACTGCGATTACCGTGCCACCACAGTGATTCCAGATCCGAGACCAGCAGGTTGAAGCCGTTGTAATCATCCAGCGCCGCCCCGGCGCCGCGCACGAACTTCTCCGAATCCTGCTCACCGCGCAGGAAATCCAGCAGCAGTGCCCCGCGTGACCGCGCGTCGGTGCGCCCCTCGTTCGGCCCGCGCACATTGGTGACCGCGGCGAATCGGGGTTTTTCCCGAGTCAATCCGAGCCAGGTGCCGGGAATCGGACCGCCCGCGCCCAGGTCTCGACCCGCGAGCAGGCCGGGCACCTCATCCCACCACCGCAGCGATTCTGTTGGGCGAGTGAAGAACTCGTCCCGATTGGCGGCGACGACCAACCGATACTCCGGATGCGCCCGCCACCCGAGCAACACCAAACACATACCCCCAGCATGCCGGAAGATCGCCGGCCCTACCCACGCCTTGGCGCGCCTCAGTCCCGCCACTGCGGCCCGAATGCTGCCCGAGACACCCCGGGTGCTGCCCAGTGCATGCGAAAGGGCCGGTAGCGCAATGGCTACCGGCCCTGCTACAGGCTCTTGCTCGGTTCGGTGGTACTCAGTTGGTGCGGACGCGCAGTCCCGGGTTGTCCGAGAGGACGGTGCTGATGGGCTGGGCGAACAGCTGGGGGGTGTTGCCGGTGATCAGGCCGATCAGGTTGGGGATCTCGCAGATCGGGTAGTCGGCGACCGAGGAGGCGCTGGAGATACCCAGGGCCAGGGTGCCGGTGACGATCGGGCCGCCGCTGTCGCCGGGCAGGGCGCAGATATTGGCGGAGAAGCTCTGGGTGAGCTGGTGATCGCCGACCTGCACGGTCTGATCGACCGCGTTCACCACGCCACAGCTGAAGCCGGTGCGCGAACCCGACTTGCAGACCGGCGCGCCGACGACCGGCACCGCGACACCGGTGATGGCGACCGGGGCGGCGTTCGGCACGCGAACCAGGTTGTTGGACAGGCGATCCCGTGAACCGTCCGCCACCGAGACGATGGAGTAGTCCTGCGCGCCCAGGATCGACTTCGCGAAGCTGCCGATCTGGTTGCCGACGCGATCGGTGCCGAGCAGTTCGAACACGCCCGGCGAGTTCGCCCCACCGGTGGCCGGAATGTTCGGATTGCAGTGTCCCGCGGTGATATTCACGACGTTGTCATTGCGGTCCAGGCCGTTGAAGCCGAGCGAGCAGCGCAGCGACATGCGACCGGCCACCGACGCGTAGGCTTCACCGGCGGCCAGCGGGCCGGTGCCGTTACCGGCGATCGCGCTCGCCTGCGGCAGGTTCGCGTCCTCGCTGCCGGTCGGCGGCACCGCCATCACGATGACCCGGGCCGGGTCGACGAAGTTCGGCAGGGCCGGACCGGTCTGGTCCACGCGCACCGCGATGCTGTTGTTCATGGTGTCGATGGCGACGCCGCGTACGGCCTTGGCCACGACCTCGGGCTGCCCCTCGAGCCACTTCTGGAAGGCGTTCTTCTCGCCGCGCAGCGTGGATTCGCTCTTGGCGACATCCTTGACGGTGAAACCGGCGTCGGCGGCGGCCTTGCGGGCGGTGTCGATACCCGGTCCGTCAGCGAGCGCGATGACGGCCTTACCGGTCTCGTCGAGCCACGAGCCCGCGAAGACCTGCGGGAACTGGCGCTGCGCGGTGGTGGAGAAGGCGGCCACCTGCTGGGCGAGGGTGGCGCGGTCCAGGTAGTCCTGCGGCGAGATCTTGAGATCGCGCGTGATGGCGGTGATGAGTTCCGCGGGCAGATTGGGAGCCGCCGGCTCCGCGTGTGCGCTTACCGCCACCGGTCCGGCGATCAGCAGCGCACTGGCCGCGATCGCTGCCGAACGGACAAGGGACCGTGGCCTGCGGCCCACGGGCAGCGAGGAATAGCGCATACGTGGCAGGAGCATGAGCCCGACTATATGGGTTCGGGGCTCTGTTTGTCTGCCTCCGCTTCGCTTCGGCGGGGTTCGCGGCCTTTAAAGTCCCATTTCTTCCCTCCCTCCGCTCCTCCGCTGCGCTCCCCCGCTCCACTCAGTCCAGAAACGGGACGGCCGCGAACCTTTGGGGTTCGCGGCCGAGTCGGGTTGGGTGAAGATTTGCTGGAAGTTCAGCTTTAGTTCGTATTCGGACGAGTCCGGACCCGAATGCCACTGCCGAGCGCACCACTGGAATTCGCGTCGATATCGGCCAGGATGGCGCGGACCGGAATGCCCAGTGTCGCGGTTCCACCGTACTGCGCGAGCTGGGTATTGGCCTCATTGCAATTCGGCGCGTCGGCCGCATTCGAGCCGCTGGTGATGCCGAGTGCGAGGGTGCCGGACACGATCGCGCCGCCGCTGTCGCCGCCCAGGGTGCAGGCGCTGGAGGCGAAGCCGCGCACCGTCTTGGACTGGCCCTCGGAGGTGAACAGCTGTGTCTCCACGCGATCGGCGATCACGAAACCACAAGTGAAGGTGGAGGATTGGCCCGACTTGCAGATCGGCGCACCGGTGATCGGATCGGCCACCCCGGTGATGGTGAGCGTGGTGCCGTTGGAGCCGCGCACCGACGGCTGATCCATCCCCGCCTTCACCGCGGCGTCGTTCAGCTTGATCACCGAGTAGTCGAGGGCATTGCCGCCGCCGAGCTGTGAGCGCACGAAACTGCCCAGCTGCGGGCTCGCGGTCAGATTGCGAATATTGGGCAGGTAGACATCGGCCTGCTCATTCGACTTGCCGATATTCGGATTGCAGTGCCCGGCACTGATGTTGAGTGCGTTGCCGGCGGCATCGACACTGTTGAATCCGAACGAGCAGACATCGACACTCTGCAGCGACGAATCGGTGAGTGAGGTCGGTGCGCTGATATAGGTGTCGCCACCCATCGGGCGACGCTCCACCGGGCCGCCGCTGTCGGGTGAGAGGACCACCTTGATATTCGCGATCAGGGTGGGCAGATTCAGCAGATGTCCGGCCGGGGTGTTGGCGACGGTCAATACCAACTGGCTATTGAGGAAATCGATGGCGACCGAATTGATGGCGGTGGAGATTTCGCGCGGGAGACTGGTGATCCAGCTGTTCAGCTGATCGACCGAGCCCTCCAGATTGTCGGCGTTGATCGGGGCCAGCCGGGTCTGGTAGCCGTCGGCCGCGGCGATCTTGGCGGCGTCCAGGGAGGTCACCGCGAGCACCGGCTTACCGTCGGTGCCCATCCAGGCGCCGGCGAAGTCCTCGGGGCGCTCGGAGCGGAATTCCCTTGCGTAGTCCCGTAATTGCTGTGCCTTGGCGGCGCGGTCCAGGTACTCCGCGGGCGTCATCTTGAGATCGCGCTGGATGGCCTGCACCAATTCGGCCGGAAGCTTGTCCGCGGCAAGCTGATCGGCCGGTTCCGCACCCGCTGGGATCGCTGCGAACAAGGGGCCGACCAGTACGGTCGAGGCAAATGCGATGGTTGCTGCTCGGACCGTGGCGCGGCGCGCCATGAACTTGCGCATGGAGTCCCTTCGTAGTGCACCAGCAGACCGACGGTCCGGTTACTTTGCGGAACATCGGTCAGCGCACCACTTTAGGGCATCAATCACATCTGAGCGCTACGAAATCAATTCGGATACTGCGGCCACGGATCCTGGAAGACCGGCGGTGTCGGCAGGCTCCAGGTGGGTACCGGCGGGTAGCGGTAGTACGGCGGTGAGGTGACCGTTGTCGGCGGCGGTGTGGTGGCACGCGCCGTGGTGGTCGGCGGCGGCTCCGTGGTGGTGACCGGAGGCGGTGTGGTGGTCGGCGGACTGGTGGTCGTCGAATCGACCGAATCGGCGGGCGGTGGCGGCGCTTCGGAGGAGGACACCGTCGGTGGCGGAAGTAGTAGCGGCGCCGCACCCGCGGTCGCGGCCGGTTGATTCGCCACCTCGCCGCGCGGCGGACCCGGCGTGGAATCGTCCTGACGCAACACCGCCGCCACCCCGAGGCCACCCAGGAGCAAACCGATGATCGCCGCGGCCGCGGCGATCAGGTACGGACCGCGATTGGCACGCCGGCGGGGTAGCTGAACCACCGGTTGCTCGGCGGTCACCGGACCCACCGCGCGATCGACCGTGGTGGCCGTCGCGGGAATGGCGGCCGAGTACGCCTGCAGCAGCTGCGGGTTAGTCGAGAGCGCCGGCAGGATATCGGTGACATCGGCGGCATTCTGGGTGCCCGCGTCCGGATCCGGCGGCGTCAGACCCGCCGGCGTCGCCAGCACGGCGGCCAGCGCGGCCCGAGCCGCGTTGTGCGCGAACGACTTTCCGGTATCACCGTCCGACTGCGGCAGATCGCGCTCACTGACCAGCACCACCGCCTTCAGCCCCAGATAGTCCAGGGCCTCGCGCAGCGCCTGCACATTCGCCTCCGGCCAGCCGGTGGGATGCGTGGCATAGAACTCGGCGGGGCCGTTCAGGAGATCGGCGGCCAGATTGATCAGGCAGAAGGCGGCGGTCGCCATCAGATCCTCGGCGCGGTACGCCTCGCCCTCGTCCACCGGCATACCCGCCGGATCGCCGACGGCCGTCACGAAACCACGGATCGAGTGCGCGTTCTCGTCCGGTGAGTCGCCGCCCAGCACCGCGTCCCCGTCATCGGACATGTGCAGGATCGACTCGCGCACGATGTAGTGCACCGGGAGTGTGGCGTCATCGCCGGTCACGACGGCCACGACCGATTCGTCGTCGGCTATCCGCAGACCCACCCCAGTGGCCATCGTCTTTTACCTCACTCGGTGTCTCCGGGAACTCGCCGCGCCCGGGTCATACGAGGAGGGAACCGTGACCCATGGCGCGGAGCATTGACAATAACTCCGAACGCGAGCTCGCACCGATCCGACGCCGTATCCGGGCGACATGGTGCTCCACCGTTTTGGCGGAGATATAGAGGCGCGCCCCGATTTCCCGGTAGGTCAAGCCCAGAAGTACCAGCTCGGCGACTTCCCGCTCCCGTTCACTCAGGACGGTATCGGTGTGCGGTTCCGGGCGTGGCGCCGGGGCGGCCGGAGCGGGTACGTGGACCGGCTCCGGCGGCCGGGATTGCGCGCGGACCGTGCGGGCCAGCTTCAGCAGCGCCGTCGCGGTGGCCGAATCGTCGGCGGCGAGTGCGGCCTCACTCGCCAGCCGGGCGGCATCCCAGCTGAGCCCCAGCGCGGCCAGCCGGGCCACCGCCGCCTCCACCTGATCGCGTTCGACCTGACCGCGCAGCACCAGCACCCAGGTGCGGCCCGCGTCGGCCAGCGCGGCGGCCTGTGGATCGCCCAGCGCGGCGGCGGCCTTGAGCCGATGTGCGTGCGGCAGTAGCGCGTTCGGGCTCTCCTGCGCGAGGGCGGCCTGAATCGCGTACCAGTGGAACGCATTCGACCACGCGGGCGGATCACCCAGTCCGCGCAACAGTTGCCCGGCCGCGCCCACCAGTGCGCCGACCCGCCCCTCATCGCGCAATCGGATTCCGGCGAGCCACAATTCGCCGATCGGCAGCAGCGCCAGCAGATCCGCGCCCACCTCGTCGAAGAGTGGATAGGCGGCCTGCCAAGCCAGTACCAATGCGGTGTGATCACCACTGCGCCTGGCCAATCCGACAATCACCCCGTGCGCCAGCAGCCGATCCCGCGCATCCAGCTTCGCGACATCCAGTCCGCCGATCACCGCCGCCGCCGATTGCTCGTCACCGCCGAGCATGGCGACCCACGCGGCCAGCACCGAGGTCTGTGGATCCCGCCCGGCACCCCGCAAAGCGTCTGCCGCCCTGCGTGGTTCACCCATACTCAAACAGAGCAATACCGCGATCGACACCGCCGAACACGGCAGAAACCGATCCCCGCCATCCGCACCGGGCCCGATCCCGGAGTGCGCGGCATGAATCAACGCGGATGCGGCGGCCACCGCCGCACCGCGCGTGGGTTCGGCCCCGCGCACCGGTGACCGCCGCACGGTGGCGGCGGGGTTCAGCGCCGCGAAACCCGCTGTATCCATTCCCATTCCGGAGAGAGCCGGCCGTGCGCCGTGCGGAGCGGAGCCGACCGGATAGTCGGCCGCCGGAGCCGGGCTCCCGCCGTGCGGTCGGATGCCCTGCGGGATGTCGGCGTCCGCGCCGAACCTGCTCAGTGCGGCGAAGGCCGCTGTCACCGAGCCGTCGGGCCGTCGGCTCGGTGGTGAGAAGGGCGCCGACGCGGCCGCCGGCGGAAGTGCGCCGGCCGCCGCGGCATTGCCCTGGGCGTGGTGCTCGGTATGAGTGAAAGAGATTGGGGACTTGGGAGATTCGACCGAACCGCCGAGGGCGCCGGCGATCAGGGCCGCCCGGGCGGTGGCCTCGGTGGGGGGCCAGTGCGCGGCGCAGGCGGAGAGGGCGCGAGCGGCGCGGGCATCACCGGCCAGGTGCAGGACGGTGGCGGCCACCGCCCAGTCCGCGCCGACCCGGTCCGCGCCGAGCCAGGTGTAGAGCTGGGCGGCTCGGGCTGCCAGGCCACGGCGGGTCCAGACACCCGCGCAGATGCGAACCGCGGCGGCCAAGTCCGCGGGTGCGGAGTAGCCGGCGGAACCGTGCGTAGCCGTCGAGGTGTGGGTGCCGGACCTCGGATCGGTGCGGGCGGTAGGACGGGCCAGGACCGGTTCGGCCAGGCGCAGGGCGGTATCGCAGTCGCCGGCGCGGGCGGCGGCATCGGCCCAGCGCAGCGCGATGGAGTCGAGGTCGGCCCCGGCGGCGTACGCGGCGGCGTAGTGGCGGACCGTCTCGTCGCCGGCTTTTTCGGCTGTGGCGCTGAGGAATTCGGCGAGGCGGGGATCACGGACACCGGATTCGGCCAGCAGCAGCGCGGTGTGGTCGCGCAGTAGCCCCGCGTCCAGTCGGGCGTGCAGCAGGCGGCGCTGCACCGACAGCAGGCGGCGGTCGCCGACCAGGGTGCGCAGCGGGGCGATGGCCGGGGACAGCAGCAGGTCCGCATCGGTGATGAGGGCGCTGCCGCGGGCGCGGTCGACCAGATCCTGTGCGGCCGTGGGGGTTATGTCCAGGACCTCGGTGAGTTCGCCGGTGTCGAGGCCCGCGCCGATGGCCGCCACCACGAAGGTGTCCAGTAGCTCGGGGTCCGCGTCGTCGAGCCGGGCGCGGGCCCAGGCCGTGACCGCAGCGTCGACGGCGGTGATTCCGGCGTCCAGGCGGGTGGCGCAGGCGGCGGTCAGCGCGGCCACCACACCGCCGTGTATTCCGGCCGTCTGGCGGTGAATGTGCTGTGCCAGCCCGCGCGGCACCATCATGCCCAATTCCCGTGCGAACGGCGCGATCTCGGATACCCCGAGGGCGCGCAGGTCCACCACGCGGCCGCGGCGGCCGATCAGCTCGGCGAGCGCGCGCAGGCGCACGTCGTGCGGTTGTGGCAGGGTCGCCACGACCACCGTGCAGCGGCCGGATTCGGCGGCCGCATACAGCATCTCGAGCTCCGCCGAGCTCAGGCCCTGGGCGTCGTCGACCACCAGCGCCATCGGGGTCCGGCTCGAGTGCAGCGCGTCCGCCGGGTTGTCGACCAGCGGCACGCCGTGGGCACGCAGCCGATTGCGGATGGCGGTCAGCAGGGTGGATTTACCGGTGCCGGATCGGCCCCGGAGCAGATAGAGCAGGGGAGCCGGATCATCGGAGTCCAGTTCCCGGAAGATCTCTCGCGCGCACGGCAGTGAGTCGAGCGCGACCGGTGGGTTGCCTATCACGGAGTACCAACTCTCAGCGCCGTTAATTCGGGAGGACCTTGGGCACTGGCGGGATGCCGAGCTTGCCCAGATCGGGGAGTGGCGGGACGACCGGCGGTGCCACGATCACCGGCTGAATCGTGGGCTGCTGCTGCGTTGCCGGAACCGTCTGCGGTGCGGGTGAATCCTGCGCCGCGGCCGGTGCGGCGGGAGCGGCCGGAGCCGCGGCATCGGTGGTCGCGCCCGGCGCGGGAGTGCCGGATGCGGGCGCACCCGGTGCCGGGGCGGCGCTCGCACGCGCCTGTGTGGTGCCGGGATGCAGCGCGGGCACCGCCTGCCCACCCGTATTCGGTGCCGCCTCGGCATTGGCGAGCGCCGCTACCGAGGTCGAGGGAGCCTGTGGTGCGGGGGAATCCGCGGGCGCGGACTGTACGCCCGTACCCATGGCGAGCGTCCCCGTCGCGAGCGCGGCCACCGCGACCGCCACCGCACCGACCACGGCCACCCGCCGCCAGTGCGCGAAACCGCTGCGTTCCTCGGTCGCCGGTAACTCCGGTAGTAGTTGAACCCGTTCGGCCGCAACACCATCCGCGTCCACGCGGTCCGGTGTGCGGGCCGACGGCGGTGTGACGCGGTCCGATTTCAGCCGCGGCAGCTCGAGCACGGCCGGATGAGGTTCGGTCGCGGTCATATCGGCGAGGAGATCGGCGGCGAGCAGGGCCGCGCCGTGTGCGCTCAGGTGTGCGGGATCGGTGGCGGCGGCCACCGGAATGCCGAATTCGGTCGAAAGCACTTCGGTGACAAGGGGAATCGCCGCCCCGCCGCCGGTGAGCAGAATGCCGTCCACATCGCCGATATCGACTCCGGCGCGGCGTACGGCCTCACGGACCAGGTCGGCGGAGGCGAGCAGCGGGCCGCGGAACAGATCCTCCACCTCGTCGCGCACCAAACGTACGTCGATTCCCCCGATTCCGGGCAAACGCACCGGAACCATGGTCGCGGTATTCTTGGACAGGGTCTCCTTGGCAATTCTGCAAAGACCCCGCAGGGTGGACAATTCCTGTTCCACCACCGGATCGAAAGGATCGAAATCCTTTTCGCCCGTTGCGAATGCCAGTACATAGCGGGTAATCAGCAGATCGAATTCCGCGCCCGCCACCGTTGCCGCGCGCACCGGTTCACCCAGTAGTCCGGAGAGTGTGCCCGTGCGTACGAGCGAAACGGTCAAACCCGTCTCGCCCAAGTCATACACGATCATCGACCCGTCGTGGGTGGATTCGTGCACCTCCTGCAGCCAGCGCATGGCGGCCATCGGCTCCGGCACCAGGGCGACGCCGTCCAGTCCGGCGGCGGTGAGCGCGGTGCGCTGTACCTCCACCGTGTGCTGGCTCCACCAGGCGGGATAGCAGGCGACCATCGCCGCGGCGGGGCCGGAGTCGTCCACGGCTCGGCCGACCGCCGCGGCCACGAGATCCGCTGCGCGCACAGCGGATCCGTCTCGCATCCGGATGTCGACGGGGTCTCCCACCCGCGTCAGCACACTCTCCGGAACCTCTTTCTCCGCGCCGAGCAGGCTCGGCCGGACATGTAGTCTGCGCTGTCCCTCCGAAGTCGTCACGGCGACCGTATTCGACGACCCGACGGTAATGCCGAGCGCCATCCCCTGACTCATTCGAGATCCCCTGTCGATTCGAAACACGCGTCGGGTGGATGCGCGTGCTGCCCGAAAGCTGTTCAGTCCGATATGTGCGAAAGCGGTGGTGCCGGGCTCGTGTCCCATGGGTGCTGTCGGTTGCTGGGGGATCGTCGTTACCGATTTCCGCCCCGGTGCGGGGAAATTCCCCTAATGGACACGGACCCCCTATCGGGGCGACACGCGAAACCGGGGGGATTCACCCCGTTTCGGCGTAACGGGTCGCGTTCCTAACGTGAAAAGCAAGTCGAGCAGGGCGGGCCATCCGGGCCCGCCGCACCCAGGAGGCGATTCACCATGAGCCCCAACGCAATTCTCGAGTTCATCCTCAACCTGCTGCGGGATCACGAAGCCGCCGTCGGTTATTGCGCCAACCCCGCCCAGGCCCTCACCGACGCGGGCCTGGAGAACGTCACCCCCGAGGACATTGCCGCCGTGGCCCCCATGGTCGCCGAATCGGCCCTGGTAGCCGGGGGTTCGCAGCTCACCGCCATAGTCGCGGCGGGCGGCGGCGCGGGCGAGGCGGCCGGGGTGAATCTTGGTGCCGGCGTGAACGGTGGTGGCGGTGTGAATAATGCCGCCGGCCTGAATGGTTCGCTCGGCGTGAACCTCGGCACCGCCACCGCTACCGAGGTGTGCTTCACCGGTGAGACCGGATCCGGTCTGGAACTGGGCCTTTCCACCGGTATCGGCGCGGCGGTGGGCGCGGCCACCGATCTCGGCACCAACCTCTCCGCCGGTATCGGCGGCGCGGTCTCCACCGCCGCCGATGCCGCGACCGGCCTGCAGGCCAACCTCTCCGGCGTCCTCGGCACCCAAGCCGCCGCCGACCTCACCTCGGCCCTCACCGGCGGCCTCACCGCGGGCGCGGGCCTGGAAGCGGGCATCCAATCCGCGGTATCCGCCGCCGCCCAATCCGGCGCGGCCCTTACCACCGGCCTCACCGGAGCCCTCGACTCCGCCGCCAACCTCGAAACCAACCTCGGCACCACGGTCGGCGCGGCCCTCGGTGGGGGAGTGAACCTCGGCGCCGATCTGTCCGGTGCCGTGAACACAGCTGTCGGTGCGGGCGCGGGTCTGGAAACTGGGCTCTCGGGTGCGGTAAACCTGGGTGCGCAGCTCGGCAGTGACCTCGGCGCGGGTGCGCAGGTCGGCGGGGACCTCGGTGCCGGACTCGCGACGAGTCTGGGTGCCGCGGCGAACGCGGGCGCGCAAGCGGTGGGCGGACTGGAGACGGGACTGTCCGGAAGTACCGGTGCCGCAGCAGGTCTGGGTGGACAGGTCGGAAACGGTTTGGAGACCGGGCTTTCCGGTGCGCTGAACGGTGTCACCGCCGGCGGCGCGCAGTTGGGCGCCGGATTGAGCAGTGGGATCGACTCGGCGGTCGGCGCGGGAGTGTACGGCGGGGGTGACCTTGCCGTGGGTTTGAACAATGGTGTCGGGGCGGGTTTCTCCAGTGGGATCGGCACCGTGGGGAATCTCGGTGCGCAGGTCGGAAGTGGTTTGGAGACAGGGCTTTCCGGCGGAGTGGACGCTGCGACGCAGGGGGTCGGCAGCGTCGGCACGGGGCTTTCGTCCGGACTGGATGCGGCGGTGCACGGTGGTTCGCAGGTCGGGGCGGGGCTGTCGTCCGGACTGGATGCCGGCTTGCACGGGGGGTCGCAGGTTGGGGCGGGGCTGACGAGTGGGATCGATTCGGCGGTGGGGGCTGGGGTGAATGCGGGGACCGATCTCGGGGCCGGAGTGGGAGCCGGGGTGCAGAGCGTCGGCGGAGTGGGGGCTCAGGTGGGGAGTGGACTGGACGCGGACGTGCATGGTGCGGGGAGTGTGGGGGTCGGTGTGGGGGCGAATCCTTGGGCGGGGGTGGATGTTTCGCAGGCATTCGGGGAAGGGGTGCATGCCGGAGGCGTCGACGCCGGGCTGTTCGGGGACGGCGGCGTGCACGGCGGGATGGAGTTGGGGACCCATCCGGGCGGCGACATCATCGCGGACATGCTGCACTCGTGACCCGAGGCCCGGTCCGGGCATGAATACTGTTGGTAGGACGCGTCTTTCACAGGTGCGACGGATGAGGAACAGTGAGGATCGCGATGGCCGGGATGGTGGCGGCGCAGCCGTTGTTGTCGATGCTGGCGGAGACCGTCGCGGTCGCGCGCGAGGCCGAGCGGGGGGATCTGGCCGAGCGGCTGGAGGGGGTCGCGGGCCGGGTACGGGATCCGCGGCGGCGAATCGTGGTGTGCGGGTTGGGGAATCAGGGCAAGAGCCAGTTCGTCAACGCACTGGTCAACGTCGAGATCTGTGCCGTCGGGGATGACGCCACCACCACCGTGACGACCACGCTGGCGTATGCGGCCGAGGCGGGCGCGGTCCTGGTGGTGGCGGGTGATGGCGAGGATTCGCGGGTCGCGGTGCCGCTCACGGAGATCGGGCCGGGGGTGGCACGGTCGGGGTACGCGCAAGGGCGGGCCGTGCTGCGGGTGGAGCTCGGGGTGCCGAATCAGCTCCTGGCGGACGGGATCGTGATTGTCGATACGCCCGCACTCGGGGCACATGGGAACAGCGCGGTGGCGGGTGTGCTCGGGGTGGTGCCGACGGCGGACGCGGTGCTGGTGATCAGTGACGCCTCCACCGAATTGACCGATCCCGAGGTGGAATTCCTGCGGCAGGTGCGGCAATTGTGCCCGGCGGTCGCGGTGCTGATCGGCAAGATCGATCTGTATCCGCACTGGCGGCAGGTGTTCGAGGCGAATGCGGAGCATCTGCGGCGGGCGGGCATCGAGGTGCCGATGCTCGCGGTCTCCTCGGTGCTGCGGTCGCATGCGCTGCGCTTACAGGACGCCCAACTCGGGCAGGAATCCGGTTTCGGCGGGGTCTTCCAATTCCTGCGGGATCATGTGGTGGCCCGGGATCAGGTGGCCGTACAGCGCGCCGTCGCCGTCGATATCGGCTCCGCCGCAGAGCATTTGGCACTCGCACTGGGTAGTGAGCTGGTGGCACTGAAGGATCCGGAGCGCGCCGCCGCCGCGGTACGCGAATTGCAGTCCGCCAGAACGGCCGCCGAGCAATTGCATCGACGGACCTCGGTGTGGCAGCAGACGCTGAGTGACGGCATTACCGATCTGGTCGGTGATGTCGACCATGACCTGCGTGATCGACTGCGCGATATCTCCCGCACCGCCGAGGAGTGGATCGACGAGAACGACCCCGGGCGGCACTGGGAGCGTATGGAGGAGTGGCTGACCGGCACCGTCGGCACCGCCGTCGGCGACAACCTGCTGTGGACTCGCACCCGCGCGGTGAAACTCGCCGAGAAGGTGGCGACGCACTTCACCGAATTGGGTGCGGTCGACCTACCGGATGTGCGGGAAAGCCTGGACGGCAATGGTTCTCGCGCCGGTTCCTGCACCCTGTCGGATCTGGAACCGGACCTCGGCCTCGGCCACAAACTGCTGGTGGGTGTGCGCGGTTCCTACGGCGGCGTGATCATGGCGGGCATGGTGGGCACGCTCGCGGGCCTGTCGCTGATCAACCCGCTCTCGCTCGGTGCGGGAGTGCTGCTGGGCGGCAAGGCATTCCGCGACGATAAACAGGCCCGCCTGGCCAAACGCCGCGCCGACGCCAAGATGGCCGTCCGCCGCTACCTCGACGATATCGCCTTCCACACCGGCAAGGAGACCAAGGATCGCCTGCACCGCATCCACCGCCTGCTCCGCGACCATTTCACCGCCGTAGCCGAACGCACCCTGCGCTCCCTCGACGAATCCCTGCGCGCCGCACAGGAGGCCGCCACCCTCGAATCCACCCGCCGCGCCGAACGCACCGCGGTCCTGGAACGCCGCCTGCACATCCTGGCCGACCTCCGCCGCCGCGCCACCCTGATCCTCACCCCCGCCCCTGCCCAGCCCGCCCTCCCCGCACACTGATCGACGAGTATGCACCGGTGGCGGTGGCTGTCGGGGTGTCGGGGTGTTGCCGCCACCGTTGCACGGTCGCCGGAAATGCCCGGGTGCTAACGCGCGCCGCTGTTCGGGCGAAGAGTTGGCGATGCTTGGAGGTGCGAAGTGGTTCCGGAACTCGGACCGGTGAGGTACGACGTGAGCGCGGCCGGATACGGGGTGGGGGCCGAGACTCGCGGGCTTTTGGCGGCCGCGCGGCGGACCTTCGCGCAGCATGCGCGGGTGCGGGAGCAGGTGCAGGAGTGCGCGCGGCGGTTGGATCAGCCATTGCGGGTGGCCTTGGCCGGCCAGCTCAAGGCGGGCAAGTCGACACTGTTGAACGCGCTCGTGGGGCAGGACATCGCGCCCACCGACGCCACCGAGTGCACGCGATTGGTGACCTGGTACCGCGGCGGGGCCGCGCCCCGGGTGACCGCCTTCGCCGGGGACGGCGCGCGCGCCGATGTGGTGGTGCGGCGCGGGCGTGGCGCCGAGGGCCCGCCGGGCGCGCACGGGCTGACCTTCGATCTGTCGGCGCTGCGCTGGAATTCGGGTGCGCCCCGGGAGGTCGAGCATCTGGAAGTGGAGTGGCCTTCGCCGGAATTGGCGCAGACCACGATTATCGATACGCCGGGAATCTCCTCCCTGTCGCGGGATGTGTCGGCGCGTACCTCACGCCTGCTCGCGCCCGGCGGGAACGGTGTCGAGCTGCCCAATGCCGATGCGGTGGTGTACCTGCTGCGGCGCTTGGATACCGCGGATGTGGACTTCCTCGAACAGATCGGCGGCGCGGCGGGTACCTCGGAGGCCGGTGCGCGGCACGGTAATCCGGGTGGGGCCGGTGGACCGCTCGGCGTGATCGGAGTGGTCTCGCGCGCCGACGAGATAGGCGCGGGCCGGATCGACGCACTGCACTCCGCGCGCGATGTGGCGTCCCGGTTCGCGGGGGAGCTGGAGCGAACGGGGCTGTGCCAGTCGGTGATTCCGGTGGCGGGTCTGCTCGCCTTCGCCGCCGCCACCCTGCGCCAGCGCGAATATCAGGCGTTCGAGGCGCTCGCCGGTGTGCCGACGGATACGCTCTCCGCCGCCCTGCTGTCGGCGGATCGTTTCGCCCGCCCCGAGCTGCCGCTACCGGTCCCTCCGGAGTTGCGCGCCCATCTCGCGGGCCGCTTCGGCCTGTTCGGTATTCGCCTGGCCGTCACCCTGATTCGACTCGGCGTCCGCGATTCCGCCACGCTCGCGGCCGAACTTACCCGGCGCAGCGGCCTGGATGAATTGCGCGCCGTCCTCGATATCCAATTCGCCCAGCGCGCAGAGGAATTGAAGGCACACTCCGCGCTCACCGCACTGGCGCGCATTCTCGTCGCCAACCCAGGCACCGAGGCCGACAACCTGCTACCCCGGGTGCGAACCCTGCTCTCGGACGTGCACGGTTTCACCGAACTCCGCCTGCTCGGCCACCTGCGCGCCGACGAACCCCCGCTGCCCCCAACCGATCTGGCCGAACTGCAACGCCTGGTCGGTGGCACGGGCGTGGCCACCCACCGCCGCCTCGGCCTGCCCTCACATACCGATATCGCCACCCAGCGCGAGGTGGCCCTGGCGGCCGTCAACAAATGGCGCACCCGCGCCCGTCACCCCCTCGCCGACCAATTCACCGCGAGCGCCTGCCACACCGCCGCTCGCAGCGCCGAGGGTCTCCTGGAAATCCTGCACGAACCCCCCACCACTCCCTTCGCCCGAATCACCCGTGCGTGATCAGGGCGTGGTGGCGAGGCTGCGCGGGTCGATGAGGATTTTGGCGTGCCGGTCGGGGGAGGCGAGAGTGGTGTAGGCGGTGTCGATACCGTCCAGGCCGACGGTGCCGGTGATCAGGGGACTCGGGTCGACTTTGCCATCGGCGATCATATGCAGGGTGTCGCGGAATTCGCCCGGATCGTAGCCGAGGACGAAGCGCAGTTCGATCTCCTTGTTGATGGCGGTGGCGGGGTGGATCCGATCGGATTCCATACACACCCCGACCACGACAATGCGGGACATGGGCGGGGCGGCGGTCAGCAGCTGGTCGAGAATGCCCGGTACACCGACACATTCGAAGATGACCGGTCCGGCCGGGCCCTTGTTCAGGGTGTGCGCGAGCCGGAAGACGTACCACCACGGGATATTCGGTAGCCGGCGCAGGCGTTCCATGGCGTCGAAGCCGAGGTTGAGCACATCGGCGGCACCGGTGATACGGGACTTCTTCGGGGACGCCGTCCACGGTGCGTCCACGGCCGGATCGACCACCACATCCGCGCCACACGCGGCGGCGAGTTCGCGGCGGCGCGGAGAGAAGTCACTGGCGATAACCAATCGCACACCGGACGCCTTCAACATGGAGATGACCGCGAGACCGATGGGGCCGCAACCGATTACGAAGGCCGTCTGGCCTTTCCCGACCCGGCCTCGGCGCACCGCGTGCCAGCCCACCGCCATCGGTTCGGTCAGCGCGGCATGCTCGGCGGACAACCCATTGGGGATGGGGAAGGTCATGGATTCCTGTACCACCACCTGCTCCGCGTAACCGCCGGGCGCCTGCACGGACAGTCCCGTCAAATGCGGTTCCCGGCCGCTGCGCAGGATGGGCAGCGCCACCACCGGTGTGCCGGGCTTCCACCGGCGGCGGGTGCCCGACCCGTAATCGACCACCTCGCCGGAGAATTCGTGCCCCATGACCACGCTCTGATCCGAGCGCATGAAGTGCTCGTACCCGGTGGCCGCCGCCATATCGGCGAGTTCGTCGCAGTGCACGCGCGCGTGCAGATCGGATCCGCAGATGCCGCAGCGCAGCACATTCACCACCAGCTGCCCCGGTCCGGGAGTGGGGTCGGGTAGTTCGCGCACTCGGAATTCGCCCTTGGTAACCGTGGCCGCCCGCATGGTTCACTCCTGTCGAAAGACGATGACAGTGTCCGATTGTTCTCGCCCGCGGCGGCGCAGGAATGAAAACGGCCCATAGACCCGGCGTTTCGGCCGGACCCGTGGGCCGCGCGGGCGTATCGATCAGACCTGTACCAGTTCGTCGTCCAGGTCCGGCAACTCGTGCTGCTCCAGTTTCACGTCCCTGGGCAGGGCGGCGAAGCCGAGGCAGACCAGCATCATCAGCCCGATACCCCAGGTGAGCGTGTAGTTGAAGGTGTGCGCGAAGTTGACCGCATTGGCTTCCTTGCCGGCGGCGCCGAGCGTGGCCGCGACGGTCGCATCGCCGCCGGTGCTACGGCAGCTGTCCGGCACCGCCGACGGATCCACCGCGGCGGACCGATCCTGTACGCAGGCACGGAAATTCGCGAGAATCCCATCCTGTGCCGGACCCGGCAGTCCGGTCGCGGCGAGTTCGGTGCGGGTCTGCGCCGCCACCGCGTCCACCCCGCGCGCCGAATCATGATCCAGCTGCGCGAAGAAGATGATGCCGACCAGGGCCACACCCAGTGCGATACCCAGCTGCTGCCCGGTATTGAGCAGCCCCGAGGCCGCGCCAGCCTCCCGCTCCGGGATCTGACCGAGCAGCATATCGATGGTCGGCGCGACCACAATTCCGAAACCGGTGCCGGTGACAATGAGCGGCAACACCATCTGCCAGGACGCGAAATCGCTGCCGTAATGCGTGGCCAGCCAGCCGTACAAACCGAATCCCGCACCGGTGACGAGCGCGCCCGCCATGAGCACCCAGCGGCCGAGTTTCGGGGCCAGCACGCTCGCCGAGGTGCCCGCGCCGATACCCGCGCCGACCGCGAAGAACGCCGAGGTGAGTCCGGCCCGCATGGGCGACCAGCCGAGACCGGCCTGCATGAACAGCGTCCAGATCAGGAAGAAACCGCCCATGCCGATCCAGAACAGCAGCCAACTCGCCAGGCCGACGGTGAACGCGCGGGAGCGGAACAGATCCAGATCGACGAGCGGTGAGCCGACGGTGCGCGCCCGCCGGCGCTCGTAGAACACGAATGCGGCGAACGCGACCGCCGCCGCCCCCATCATGATGAATGTCCAAGCCGGCCAATCCTTTTGACGGCCCTCGGTGAGCGGGTACGCCAGCAGCACCACGGCCGATATGGCCAGCACCATACCGATGATGTCCAGCTTCGGCGCGTGCGCGGAACGCGAATCCCGCATGACAATGCTCGCCGCGATGAGCGCGGCGATACCGACCGGAATATTGACCAGGAAGATCGGCCGCCAGCCCAGATCGAAGAGATTCCACTGCACCAGCAGTCCGCCCAGGGACAGTCCGACCGCGGAGGCGGAGCCGCCGACACCGCTGTAGATGGCAATCGCCTTGGTGCGCTCCTCTTTCGGGAAGGTGACGCGAATGATCGCCAGGATCTGCGGCACCATCAACCCGGCCATGGCGCCCTGGACGAAACGGGAACCGATGAGCACGCTCGGATCCGAGGCGATACCGCAGGCCGCGGAGGCGAGGGTGAAACCGGTCATGCCGATCAGGAACAGGCGTTTGCGGCCGTAGATATCGCCGAGCCGGCCACCGGTGATGAGTACCGCGGCGAAGGACAGGACGTAGGCGGCGATGATCCATTCGATCTGCGAGTACTCGGCCCGCAGATCGTTCTGAATGCTCGGGACGGCGACATTCACGATGGTCACGTCGAGCAGGTCCATGAATCCGGCGGCCAGGACGACGGCGAAGGCGATCCAGCGGCGGGGGTCGAGGACGGTATCGGGGGGCACGGTGTCGGGTTCCACGGCGAGCTCTCTTCGATTCGGTGGGGGAGGTGCGACACCTCAAACTATGCACTTGAAGTGATTATCAATCAAGAGGGCAATCATGATTTATGCCTTGATGTACTCTGGGGAGGTGAGCGATGCCGAACTCCAATACCCGCGGCTGTTCGATTCCCCCGCATTCCTGTTGGGGCAGTTGGGATCCCACTCCGCATACCGCTTCGCCGAACTGCTGGCGCCGCTCGGCATCAAACCCCCGCAGTTCGGCACCCTGCGCATTCTCGAAGCCAATGACGGACGCTCCCAGCAACAGCTGTGCGAGGCGCTCGGCATCCACCGCAATGTGATGGTCGGACTGGTCGACGACCTGGAGAAACGCGGACTCGTCGAACGGCGCAGACATCCCGTCGACCGGCGCGCGCACGCCGTGCACCTGCTCCCGGCCGCCCGGGAACTGCTCACCGAGGCGACCGCCTTGGCCCGGGGGCTGGACGCGGAAATACTGTCCGCGCTGAATGACGACGAACGGGCCGTCATCGTCCGGTTACTGCAGCGGGCCGCCGTCGGCAGCGGACTCACTCCCGGCATTCACCCCGGTCTCACCGCCCAGCCCGGTACGGCCGCGGCATGTGAGGGGGATCACTCTGCCGGGTAGTCACAGGGGCGTGCCGGAGCGTGTCCAACCGGGTGAAGGCAAAACACCCGGAAGGACAATCGCCATGGCGACCATCGACGTACTCGACTCGTTCATCAACTACAGCGACACCGGGACCGGGGACATCCCCGTGGTGTTCCTGCACGGCAACCCGACCTCCAGCTACATCTGGCGCAATGTGATTCCGTATGTCAGCGGCGAAACCCGGGTGCTGGCACCGGATCTCATCGGAATGGGGGCCTCCGGGAAGCCGGACAGCGACTACCGGTTCGTCGACCACGCCCGCTACCTCGACGCCTGGTTCGACGCACTCGAACCGGAGCAGGTCGTCATCGTCGGCCACGACTGGGGCGGTGCGCTCGGAATGCATTGGGCGGCACGGCATCCCGGACGCGTGCGCGGTATCGCCGTGGTCGAGACCTTCCTGCGGCCCATGCACTGGGCCGAGATGCCGCCGCAGGGCGCGGAACTCTTCCGCCGCTTCCGGTCACCCGAAGGCGAGCAGATGGTGCTGGAGCAGAACATGTTCATCGAATTCAACCTGCCCGCCTCCACCCACAACCTCACCCCCGAAGCCCTGGACGCCTACCGTGCGCCCTACCCGACCCCGGCATCCCGTAAGCCGATGCTGGTGTGGCCGCGCGAATTCCCGCTCGACGGCGAACCCGCCGATGTGGTCGCCATTATCGAGAACTACGACCGCTGGATGGCCGGCAGCCCGGAGGTGCCCAAGCTCGTCATGGCCGTGCGGAACGGTGTCGGCCTCGGCTCGCCCGAGGCGATGGAGTGGGCGGCGAAAACCTTCGCCGCCACCGAAATCGCGAATATCGGCCCCGCCGGACACCACTGCCCCGAGGATCAGCCCGACGCCATCGGCTCCGCCGTCGCCGACTGGATTCGCCGCCACGCCCTCACCACCGCCCGCGCGGTCGCCTGAATTCGCTGTGGCAGGAACGATCACGGGGTGTGGGCGCGCCCCGTGATCTCCGGCAGCGGTTGCGTCTCGCCGTCACGAGGCCCAAGCTGTCGGGCATGCAGATCGACGCGGGTTCCGCCGCACCCGATCACCCGCCGTATACCCGGACCGAGTCTCCTGTGGATCGCGCCACCGCGCCGCGCGGTCCGGACATGAACGAACTGGCGCTGGTCGCGCGCGCCGTCGCCGGCGAACCCGCGGCCGTCGCCGAAGTGATTCGGCTACTACAGGATCCGATCTACCGGCTGGCGCTGCGCATGGTATGGCGGCCCGCGGACGCCGAGGATGCCACCCAGGAGATTCTGCTGCGGGTGCTCGGCCGGCTCGGGTCCTGGCGCGGTGAAGCCAAATTGCTCACGTGGGCCTACCGGATCGGAGTGAACTATCTGCTGAATCTGCGCCGCCAGACGCCGCAGGAGCAGCAGCAGCTCAGTCTCGACGAATACTCGCGGGGCTTGAAAGACGGTCTGGCCGACGCGGATTACCGCGGTCCGGAAGCCGAGCTGCTCACCCAGGAGACGCGACTCAATTGCAGCCAGGCCATGCTGCAGTGCCTGGCGCGGGAGGAGCGCATCGCCTTCGTGCTCTCCGATATCTTCGAGCTCAGTTCGCCCGAGGCGGCGTGGATCGCCGGTGTCACTCCGGCCGCCTACCGGAAACGGTTGGAGCGAGCCAAGAAACGGCTCGGCAACTTCCTGACCACCAGCTGCGGACTGGCGAACCCGCAGGCGTTCTGCCGCTGCTCGCGGCGGGTGGACAAGGCTGTCGAACTCGGCCGGATCGATCCGAACCGCCCGGCCTTCGCCACGCACCCCGTCACCCTCGGCGGGCGCGGCGTGGTAGCGGCGGAACGGCAGATGGTTCGGCTACACGATGCCGCGGCCGTACTCGGCGCACACCCGGATTACGCTGCGCCACAAGCGAAAATGGACGCCATCGCCGGAATCATCGCCTCCGGCCGTTTCCCACTGCTCGACTGAACCCCTCGCACCCCGGCCCGTCACGAGAGGGTTCGCGCCGGGGGTGACCGGGGATTGAGCGGTATGTAGCCGGCCTCGGTGTCAGGTCGCGTCCAGTAGTTCGCGTGCGGCGGGCACGACGCGGCGGGCGAAGCGTTGCACCTGGTCCACGTCGAAGCCGGGCGGCCAGTAGATGAAGGTGTCGAAGCGGGCGTTCCTGTGCAGGGCCGCAATGATTTCCGCCCACTCCCGGGCGGAGCCGTTGATGGGGTCGCTGCCGCGCGGCCGGGGTCGCAGGGATTGATCGCTGATCACACCGGGCAGTGCGGCCATGCGGGTGATGGTGCGCGGGTCGCGGCCTTCGGCGCGGGCGGCGGTGTCGATGCGGTCCTGTGCGCCGTGCCATTGTTCCCAGGGCAGCCAATTCGGTAGTGGCGCAACCCATCCGTCGCCGGCCCGGCCGATGAGGTCGAGGGCGTGCGGCCCCATGGCCCCGATCCAGATGCCGATCTCGTGGGCGGGCGCGGGACCACCCGCGATGCCCTGCACGGTGTATTCGTCCCCCTGCACCGAGACCAGTCGGCCCGGCCGCCATTCGGCGCGAATGATCTCGATCCCCTCTTCGAGCGCGCACAGCGCCGCACGGCCTTTCAATACGGGTCCGCCCATGGCGACGATGCCGTCCTCGAAAGCCCCCGCCCCCACCCCGAGTTCGAATCGGCCCCCACTCAACAGATCGAAGGTGGCGGCCTGCTTGGCGAGCATCGACGGCCGCCGCAACGGCATATTCGCCACCCCCGGATAAACACTGATCCGATCGGTCGCGCTCAAACAGGCCCCGAGCACCGCGAAGGTATCCCCGAACTCCGGCGCATACGGATGATCCTGAATCCCCACCAGATCGAGGCCCTCATCCTCGGCGGCCTTCGTCATATCCAGCACGTCTTCCAGTGCCGCCGCGGTGGGCGGAATCGAGATGCCGAATCGCACTCCCATCAAGCCTCCTCAGCCGCAGGGTCCAAGACCTCGATCTTGGCCCGCCAACCAGCAATAACCGGTTATTTCGGACATCAAGCGTGTCCAGGGACCCCGATCACCGCCGGTCTTGCCTACCGCTCAGGGCACGTCGAAGGCCACCGCATAACGGGACTCGTAGGCCGCGCTATGCGCGGTGCCCCCGATATCCATCAATACCCGTCCAGAGCCGGTCGGCAGATCCAGTGCGGTGATATCACCGCCGTCGGGCCTCGCGTGCACCGGCCGCCACTCGGTAAAAATTCCTTTGGCAAATATGCAGCGAATAGTCTTTCATGCGGTATGTCCGCTTCATCCGTCCGGGCGGTCGCCGGGCGGATACGATCCGCGTGTGAGTGGGAGATCGTCCGATGCGGCGGGGAGTGGGAGCGCCGGGCGGATGCGAGCGCGGGATATCGATCGTGTCAATGCCCGGGCTCGGATCGATGCTGCTTATGAGGAAGGTCAGTTGGGGGCTGACGAGTATGAGCAGCGGTCGGAGCGGGCGCAGGGGGCGCGGACGCTGGGGGAGCTGGCGGGGCTGGTGGGGGATTTGCAGCCGGGGAAGGTGGCGGTGGAGGTTGCCGCGCCGACTACCAGTCAGGCGGAGGTCAGTCGGTATCCGGCGGGGACTCGGGCGCGGGATGGGGATCGGTCGGCAACCTGCCTGCTACTCGATGCTGGTCTCGCCGACGGGCAGTTGAGCGAGGCGGATCATCACGCCCTCACCGAATTGGCCGGGGAAGCACGGACTTTGGGGGAGCTGGCGGATATCACCGCCGATCTGCAGCGAGCAGCCGATGCGCCCGGGGTGGCACAGCCGCCGCGGCAGGCGCATCGGGGGCGGGGGTTCGGGATCGCGGTGCTGGCGGCGTGTGCGGCGGTGTTCGCGGGCGGGTTCATCGCGGTCGATCGGCCGCCCGCTATTCCGGCCGGGGCGCCGGTGGTGCTGAATGGTGTGGTCGAGCCGATTGTCGTCCCGACGCCGGATCTCTTTACCGCGGAGGGGATTTCGGTCTTCCTGGACCTGTATCGCGCCAAGTTCGGTGATGTCCTGGTCGACGAGCTGACCCTGTACGGCAAATACGCCAGTTTGACGCGGGCGGTGCCGGGGCAGGCGAATCGCCAGGTCGACTACACCTATCGCGGCGGCTTCAAGAGCGATCGCGAACCCACCACGCGCAAGCAGGATCTGCCCGTATTCGATTTGGGCACGGTCGATCTGGCGGCGCTCGGGCGGCTGCTCGCGAGCGCCCCGACCACCCTGAAGGTCGAGCAGGGAACCATCAGCCACGTCATGTTCGAGACCGATGCCATAGCGGCCGCGCGCGGTCTCCCGGGCGTGCCGATTGTGCGAATCTATGTGACCAACAAGGCCAGTGAGAGTGGCTTCCTCGAGCTGACCCCGGCGGGCGTGGTCACGCGCACATACCCGTTCGGCGGATAGGACGGATATGGCGGACTTCCGGAACCAAGGGCTGCGGGCCCGCGACGCGGATCGCGTCGACGCCTGCACCATGCTCGACAATGCCCGCGCCACAGGCGAATTGACCGAGGCCGAGCACGCCGGGCGCACCGCGTCGGCGATGACCGCGCGCACCTTCGGTGATCTCGACAAGCTCATCGGTGATCTGCAGATTCCCAAGAACCTCGTCGGCACCCCGCTATTGCGCCCGCAGCGGCGAAATGAACTGCGGCGCTGGCGAATCGTGATCGCCGCAGTATCGATCGCGGCTCTGGTCGGCGCGCTGGGCGGCTGCATCGCCCGCAATACGGTGTCCAAACCCGATATCCCGGACCCGACGACCGGCGCCGGGCTGGCGAGTTTCATTGCGGCATACCAGGATCACTACGGCGATAGCCTCGCCGATCAGGTGTCGGCGTTCCCCAAGTACGTGGTGGTCGATCGGCGCGTGGCCGGAGCGCAACGCGACGACTACCTGCACTACGACGGTTCTTTCCAGCGACTTTCGGATACCTCGCGCAGCTCCGGCAATGAGCAGGTGGACCTGTCGAAGCTCGACCTGCCGAAATTGGCAGGGTTGTTGGCGGGCGCGCCGCAGACCCTGCATCTGCCCGGCGGCAAGATCACCCATATCAATATCGAGTGCAAGCCCGGCCAGGATCCGGTTGTCAGCATCTATGTGGACAACGGCCCCAAGAGTGGACGCCTGGCCGTCACGGCAAAGGGTGAGCCCGTGGAGCTCAACCTGCCGCAGTAACCTCGCACTCGGGAAATTTTTTGCGCTCCCTGGAATAGATGTCGTGAGTCGCCCGTTGGTGCATGTCAGACAAGGTTGAGCGAGTTCGACTCAAGTTAAAGTTGCATCGATCGGATAACGGGTGCAGGATTGAGCCGACCCCGCTCAGTGTTGCTGAGGATCCTGCCCCCGCTCGGGGCAGGATCCCGCCGCTAGGACACATAAGTACGTCAACCAGGAGGAATCACCATGGCTCGTGCGGTCGGTATCGACCTCGGGACCACGAACTCGGTCATCGCCGTTCTCGAAGGCGGTGAGCCGGTCGTCGTCGCCAATTCGGAGGGCTCGCGCACTACCCCGTCCGTCGTCGCCTTCGCCAAGAACGGCGAGGTTCTCGTGGGTCAGCCCGCGAAGAACCAGGCGGTCACCAATGTCGATCGCACCATCCGGTCCGTCAAGCGCCACATGGGCGAGGACTGGTCCGTGGAGATCGACGGCAAGAAGTACACCCCGCAGGAAATCTCCGCGCGCACGCTCATGAAGCTCAAGCGCGATGCCGAGGCGTACCTCGGTGAGGAGATCACCGACGCGGTCATCACCGTCCCCGCCTACTTCGAGGACGCGCAGCGCCAGGCCACCAAGGAGGCCGGGCAGATCGCGGGCCTGAACGTGCTGCGCATCGTCAACGAGCCCACCGCGGCCGCGCTGGCGTACGGCCTGGACAAGGGCGACAAGGAACAGACCATTCTGGTCTTCGACCTCGGCGGCGGCACCTTCGACGTGTCGCTGCTGGAGATCGGTGAGGGCGTTGTCGAGGTCCGCGCGACCTCCGGTGACAACCACCTCGGTGGCGACGACTGGGACGAGCGCGTCGTCGCTTGGCTGGTCGACAAGTTCAAGGCGTCCTCGGGCATCGACCTGACCAAGGACAAGATGGCCATGCAGCGTCTGCGCGAGGCCGCCGAGAAGGCCAAGATCGAACTGTCGTCCTCGCAGTCGACCTCGATCAACCTGCCCTACATCACGGTCGACGCGGACAAGAACCCGCTCTTCCTCGATGAGCAGCTCACCCGCGCGGAGTTCCAGAAGATCACCTCCGATCTGCTGGACCGCACCCGCAAGCCCTTCCAGTCCGTCATCAAGGACGCGGGCATCGCCGTCGGCGACATCGATCACGTTGTCCTCGTTGGTGGTTCGACCCGTATGCCCGCCGTCTCGGACCTGGTCAAGGAACTGACCGGTGGCCGTGAGCCCAACAAGGGCGTGAACCCGGACGAGGTCGTCGCCGTCGGCGCCGCCCTGCAGGCCGGTGTGCTCAAGGGTGAGGTCAAGGACGTCCTGCTGCTCGATGTCACCCCGCTGTCGCTGGGTATCGAGACCAAGGGTGGCGTGATGACCAAGCTCATCGAGCGCAACACCACCATCCCGACCAAGCGGTCCGAGACCTTCACCACGGCAGATGACAATCAGCCGTCCGTGCAGATCCAGGTCTTCCAGGGTGAGCGCGAAATCGCTTCGCACAACAAGCTGCTCGGCTCCTTCGAGCTGACCGGCATCCCGCCGGCTCCGCGCGGCGTGCCGCAGATCGAGGTCACCTTCGACATCGACGCCAATGGCATCGTGCACGTGACCGCGAAGGACAAGGGCACCGGCAAGGAGAACACGATCAAGATCCAGGACGGCTCCGGCCTGTCCAAGGAGGAGATCGATCGCATGGTCAAGGACGCCGAGGCGCACGCCTCGGAGGACAAGGCCCGTCGCGAAGAGGCCGAGACCCGCAACCAGGCCGAATCGCTGGTGCACCAGACCGAGAAGTTCATCAAGGACAACGAGGACAAGGTCCCGGCGGACATCAAGGAGAAGGTCGAGGCGGCCATCGCCGAGGCGAACGAGGCCCTCAAGGGCGCCGATATCGCCGTCATCAAGACCGCGGTGGAGAAGCTCGCCACCGAGTCGCAGGCGCTGGGCCAGGCCATCTACGACGCGTCGGCCGCCGAATCGGCTGCCTCGGGCAACGGCCAGGCCGCGCCCGACGCCGATGACACCGTTGTCGACGCCGAGGTCGTCGAGGAGCCGGAGAAGAAGTGACGAACCCGAACCCGGAACAGGAACCGGTCACGGGTGACGTCGGCGAGGCCGCGGTGGAGGATTTCGCCGCGGCTTCGGCCGCAGACATCCTGAGCGAGGATTCGCTCGCGGATGCCATCACCGCCGAACTCGCCGAGCGCACCTCGGATCTGCAGCGGCTCACCGCCGAATACGCCAACTACCGCCGCCGTGTCGAACGGGACCGCAAGGCCACCATCGACAATGCCAAGGCGACGGTCGTCAGCGAATTGCTCGGTGTGCTCGACGATCTCGACCGCGCCCGCGCACACGGCGACCTGGAGGGACCGCTCAAGGCGGTCGCCGACAAGCTCGCCACCGCTCTGCAGAAGCAGGGCCTGGAGGAATTCGGTTCGGCGGGAGACCCGTTCGACCCGACACTGCACGAGGCCGTGCAACACGAAGGCTCCGGACACGATCCGGTCATCGGCATGGTCATGCGCAAGGGGTACCGCTTCGGCGATCGCGTGCTGCGGCACGCGCTGGTCGGAGTCACCGATCGGACAGAGGATCTGGATGGCTCGGCCGCATCAGAGACGACGAACGCCGACCCCGATGCCGCTGGTAACGGGTAACACCCCGATGGCCCCTACCGGGGCCGATCGGGCGGTCTCGAATGAGGCCGCGGCGCTGAACAATTCGAGAGGAGGAGATGCCCGGTGAATCGGGAGTGGCTCGAAAAGGACTTCTACAAGGAGCTGGGTATCACCTCCAGCGTCGGCCAGGACGAGATCAAGAAGGCGTACCGCAAACTCGCCCGCGATCTGCATCCGGACAAGAACCCCGGCGACGCCAAGGCCGAGGAGCGCTTCAAGCTCGTCAGCGAAGCGCACGCCGTACTCTCCGATCCGGAGAAGCGCAAGGAGTACGACGAGGCGCGAAAGCTCTTCGCGGGCGGCGGTTTCGGCCGCGGCGGCTTCACCCCAGGGGCGGGCTACGGCCAGCCCGGTGGTGGCTTCTCCGGCGATTTCAACCTGGGTGACATCTTCGGCGGGCAGCAGGCCAACGCCGGTGACGGCGGGCTCGGCGATCTGCTCGGCGGATTGTTCAACCGCGGTGGCACCCGCACCTCCTCGCGGCCGCGGCGCGGCAGCGATGTGGAGACCGAGACGACCCTCGGCTTCCGTGAGGCCGCCCAGGGCGTGACCGTTCCACTGCGTATGACCAGCCCGGCCGCCTGCACCACCTGCCACGGCAGCGGTGCCAAGCCGGGCACCTCACCGCGAGTGTGCCCGTACTGCAACGGTTCCGGCGTGGTCAGCCGGAATCAGGGCGCGTTCGGTTTCAGTGAGCCGTGCGAGGACTGCCGGGGCACCGGGTCGATCATCGACGACCCGTGCGTCGACTGCCACGGCTCGGGTATCCAGAATCGGACCCGCACGATTACCGTGCGCATTCCCCCGGGCGTGCGGGACGGTCAGCGAATCCGGTTGGCGGGGCAGGGTGAAGCGGGTCTGCGGGGCGCACCGCCCGGCGATCTGTTCGTCACCGTGCACGTCAGCCAGGACAAGGTCTTCGGCCGCAATGGTGACGATCTGACCCTGGTACTGCCGGTGAGTTACAGCGAACTGGTTTTGGGTACAACAGTTTCCGTGCCCACCCTCGAAGGACGCGTCGGCGTCAAGGTGCCCCCGGGTACCGCCGACGGCCGCACCCTGCGGGTACGCGGGCGCGGTGTTCCCAAGCGCGACGGCGGCGCGGGCGATCTGCTCGTCACCGTCAAGGTCGCGATCCCGCAGAAGCTGGACGACAATGCCGCCGAAGCGCTGCGGCGCTATGCGGAGGCCGAGAAGACCAGTGGCTTCGATCCGCGTGCCGGCTGGGCAGGTGCGTGATGAGTTCCGATCCGAAGAAAGCCGCCGAGGCCCAGTACTTCCTGATCTCGGTGGCGGCGCAGCTGGCGGGCATGCACGCCCAGACGCTGCGCACCTATGACCGGCTGGGTCTGGTTTCGCCGCAACGTACTTCGGGCGGCGGACGGCGCTACTCGGACCGGGATGTGGAGCTGCTCCGTGAGGTGCAGCGACTGTCCCAGGACGAGGGCGTCAATCTGGCGGGCATCAAACGGATCATCGAACTCACCAATCAGGTCGAGGAGCTACAGCAGCGGGTGGCCGAACTGGCCGGTGAGGTGGATCGGCTCCGTGCGGGGTACCGCCCGGATCTGACTCCGCCGCAGCGCAGTACGGCGCTCGTGGTCTGGCAGCCGCGGCACCGCAGGACGCAGTAGGTCCCGTCGGTAGGTGAAACGACAAGCAGCGCTCCGGTTTCCGGGGCGCTGCTTTCGTTGTTGCAGGGTATGTGCTGCGTTTCATTATGCGAAGCAATGATTCCGCGGTGGGGTCGATCATGAATTACATACAGACCGCTCGGTAGAATTATTTGCCGATTGAGAGTTTTGTCCTTATGTGCCAAGGGAATTCACACCCCGTCAGGGTTGCGGCAGAGTCGCTCGATATCTGAAGCTTGCAAAACGAATTACCCAAGATCGCCGGGCTGGACCCGGTCTCGCCCGGTGTTTCCCGGTTGAGCAGTCTGTTTTCGGGGGTGATTGCTTGCTGTGTGCTCGTTTTCAGGGAATTGTAGGCGTGTTGTTGAAAGGTCCCGTTCCGTTGCTGGCAAACCTCGCCTATAGTTGCTCACCAACGGCCGCTGTCGAGTGTCCCGCAGCACTGCACTCGCCGATCTGCCTGTGTTCGAGTGCGAAATGGGGTTGTGACACAAATGGATTCGCGGACCGTCGCATTGATTAGAACGACGTTCAAGTCGGTTGCTGCAGAAGACGGTGGCCCCGAAAAACTCGCTCGTTCGTTCTACGCCATCCTCTTCACGGAGTACCCGCAGGTTCGCGACTTCTTCCCCGCCGCCCTGGATGCCCAGCGTGATCGGCTGGTGAAGGCCATCGCCTACGTGGTCGACCGGCTGGAGGAACCGGAGAAGCTGCTACCCTTCCTCGCCCAGCTCGGCCGCGATCACCGCAAATACGGTGTGGTCGCCGAACACTATGCGGCCGTGGGCAAATCGCTGAAGGCCGCGCTCGAGGCATACGCCGGCACCGAACTCTGGACCGATGAGATCGGCCGCGCCTGGGACGAGGGCCTGGCCGTCATCGCCGGCACCATGATGGACGCCGCCGATCAGGAGACCACCCCGCCGGTGTGGACCGGCACCGTCATCGAACACCGCGAGGTACTGCGCAATCTCGCCATCGTGCGACTCAAACTCGACCAGCCCATCCAGTACGCGGCCGGCCAGTACATGAGCGTGCAGATCCCGTCCCGCCCGCGCATGTGGCGCTATCTGTCCCCGGCCATCCCCGCCAATCCCAGCGGTGAGATCGAATTCCATATTCGCGGCGTCACCGGCGGCTGGGTCAGCCCGGCCATGGTGGGGCACACCAAGGTTGGCGAACAGTGGCTGATCGGCTCAGCCCTCGGCGGCCTCGGCGTGCCCCGCAATACCCGGCGCAAACTCCTCATGATCGGCTGCGGCACCGGCATCGCCCCCCTGCGCGCCCAGCTCATGGCCATGACCCAGCGCCGCTCCAACCCGAAGGTCGATCTCTTCGTCGGTGGCCACTACCCTTGTGACCTCTACGATTTGGAGATCCTCAGCCAACTCGCCCTGGCCAACAAGTGGCTCACCATCACCCCGGTCACCGAGAGCAATGAGGACCCCTGGTGGCAACTCACCAATTCCGGTGAGCCCAAAGAACATCCGGGCCTGCAACCCCGCCTGGTCGGCCAAATCGGCAAGGTGGTAGCGGGTTTCGGCCCCTGGGACGACCGCGACGTCCAAATCGTCGGCTCCCCTTCGATGGTGCAGACCACCAAGTTCCGCCTCATGGCGGCGGGTACACCCACCGCGAATATCCGCCACGACCCGCTCTTCTGACCCACCCCGCAGACCCCCGCGCCGCTGCCTGTCGCTCGGCAGCGGCGCGGGGCACCAAACGATCTACCTCGCCGGGCGCGAACCAGTCGGCTCAAAACCCTTCGTAGCGAATGAGTTCCGGCGGGGTGCCGGTGGCCACCAGCATCTCCACGGTGTTGTGGACCGTGGCCGCGGCACCACAGACCAGAATGTTCTGGTGGTCGAGCGGGGTGAAGCGGCTGACCACCTCGGGGAGGGTGCCCTGGATCAATTCCTCTGGGTGGAAGCCGATTTCGACTCGGCACGATTCGTACCAGTCGTCGGCCCAGTCCGGATCTTCCTCGTCCAGGACCACGGGAATTATTGTGAGCCACGGCATTTCATTGCCGAGCAGGGCGAGCATGTCCGCGGCGTAGAGGTCGCGCGGGTAGCGGCCCGCTACGAACAGATGGGTGCGTGGGGGCTGCTCGCGACGCGAAAGGTCGAGCAGCTGAGCGCGTAACGGGGCCAGGCCGATACCGTCGGCGATCATCACCACCTCGGTGGCGTCCTCGTCGACCGCCAGCCAGCCCGCAGGATTGCGGATCTTCCACTCGTCGCCGGTGCGGGTGTCGGCCACCATGGAACCGCTGCACCAACCGCCGGGCACGGTTCGAATATGGAACTCCAGCTTGCCATCCAGTGACGGGGGCAGCGCGGGATACAAGCGCCGCACCATATTCGGATGCTGCGGCGTGCGCACCTCCACCGACTGCCCGGGCGCGAACGGCACGAACTCACCGATCAACCGCACCACGGTGAGATCCTCCCGCAGCCGATGTGCCCCGACCACCGTGGCGGGCCACTCGTTCGACTCGCCGATCCGAATCGGCCCGGTCTGATCGGGGTCGAGAGTCACACCACACTCCTGCTCATCGAAAAACCTTGCTCTGCAACGTTACTAGCTGTCCACAACAGCCCTGGTCAGCCCGGATGGCGAGGGTTCACACCGGGTCCGAGTTGATGGCCGACTCCGGGGTGCCGACCGCGAGCAATGCGCGTCTGGTGTCGGCGATCATGCGGGCCGAGCCGGCGATCTGGATCTGCCGGTCCTCCCACGCGCCGAAGCTGGCCACCACCGCGCCCAGGTTGCCGATCAATCGCCGGTGCATGCCGAAGGGCGGATCGGCGGGCGGGTACGGATGCCACCACGGGTTGGTTTCGTTCTCGCACACCGGAATCACCGTCAACCACGGATTACTCTGCGACAGCTGCCACATGTTCTCCACGTCGTACAGATCACACGGATAGCGCCCACCCATGAACAGGTGCACGCGCGGATTGATACCGCGCCGCCCCATCTCGATCAGCTGGGAACGAATCGGCGCGATCCCGGTACCGGAGCTGATCATGAGCACATCCCGGCGACTGCGCAGATCCACGTGCAGCCCACCCAGTGGCGACGCGATCATCCAGCGGTCGCCGACCTTGGTCTCATTGATGATGCCGGGGCTCACCCAGCCGGTGCGCACCTTGCGGACATGGAATTCGATCTCGCCGTACTGATTGGCGGGAATCGCGGGTGAGAGATACCGCCACATCTTCGGCCGCTGCGGAATCGCCACCGGCACGTACTGCCCGGCCTGATAGGGAATCGGCGTATCCGACTGCAGTCGTACGATCGCCAGATCGTCGACCACCCGCCGGTGCCCGACCACGGTTGCCTCCCAATACGGTTGCGACGTATCGGAATTCGCGCCGATGGCCATGGATGCCGAGATCAGGATGGTGATATCGCGCCACCCCGCCTCCAGCTCACGGCTCCAACTGCCGACACCGTTGTACGAGTGGAAGGCGGCCAGTAGCGCACGACCGGCAATGTCGTAGTGCGCCGCCTCTACTCCGTACTTGCGGTGATCGCGCGCGAGCTGCTCCAGAAATCGCTGCGCTCGGTCCCAATCCTCCAGATTGTCGAGCACGAACTGCACGGCCGTGACCAGCCGCTTGGGCTGCATATCCATGGCCGAGGGGAAGAGTTCCCGCAGGGCGGGGATCTCCGCGAAAAGATGTCCGTAGAACGCGCTGATCAGTCGTTCCGGCCCGTGCGGGGCTTCGACGACTGTCCGGAAGTTTGCGCGGACCAGCGCTGCTGAACGCGCATCCACGACGTCGAGCTTTCCTTTCCTTGCTACTACCCCGGACGCGCCCGGTTCCAGGCGGTCCTCCGCGTCAAGTATCCCTGAAAAACCGGTGGTCGCACGGATATAGCCGGAGCCGGTGGATTTACGTAAACGGCGGTTCAGATAACCAGCACCGTCTTGCCACGTGCGCCGGACGCGCCGATGACATCGGCGGCCGCTTCCAGGGGCGGGGTGTTGTCGATCGGGACCACCAGATCGCCATTGCCGACATCGCGCAGCAGTTCTCGCAATTCCGGTGCGCCGCCGGTGGATTCGAAGTTTCCGCCGCGGATGCCGCGCATTTTCAAGGTCTCCTCGTCGGCGGCCCAGGTGGTGGTGTACGCCGCGCCGCCGGCCTTGACCACGCTCGCGTTGTCGGCGAACGCAGGCGGTGGACTGACCAGATCGAAGAGCACGTCGACTCCGGCGGGCAGGGTGATCCGCACCGAATCGGCGACGGTGAGCAGTGAGCTCTCGGCGTGGGTGGGCGAATCGGTGACGGGTATCCGTCCGTAGTTGACCACTTCGGTGGCGCCCAGCCGGATCATCCGGTCGGTGTCGTCCGGTCGCGCGGTGGCGATGACATGTGCGCCCGCGAGCGCGGCCAACTGCACGAGGTATGAGCCGACTCCACCCGAAGCGCCCACGATCAGTACGTGCTGCCCGGCGCCCACCTTCGCGGCGTGGATGAGATCGAGCGCGGTGATCCCCGCGGTGGGCAGTGCGGCGGCCTGGATGGCGGTCACCTCGTCCGGAATCCGGGCGATGATCGAGGTCGCGGGCACCACGATGTACTCGGCGAAGGTGCCGTGCCCGAGCGGTGGATTGAGGAATTTGCCGACCACGCGTTCGCCGTACTCCATATCGGTGACATCGGGTCCGATGCCGACCACCCGGCCCGCACCGTCCACGCCCGGAATGAGCGGAAAGTCGTGTTGCAGCTTGCCGTCCAGGAAGCCGTCGATTATGCGCTGGTCGAAGGGGTTGACGCCCGCGGCTTCGATTTCGATCTTCAGCATGCCGGGTCCGGCCTCGGGGGTGGGCATATCGGCCGCCTGGGGATGTCCCCCGAATTCTCGAACCACGATCGCACGCATTGCTGCTCCATTCGTCCGGATGTCCGAGCTTGGGATGAGCGGGTGATGCGTCAACGAACCCGCCTCATCGTAGGCAGAAGGGCCTCGAAACCGGTGTCATTCAGGCCATTCGGTTTTGTCCGTGGCGAGTAGCCTTACCGGGGACCTTCGGCACTGGTGGTCGCGCCGGAAATTCGTCAGACTTGAGCGGAACAGACTCAACTCTCGTCGCGTTGGATCGAATAAGCGACTAGTAGGAAGGTGAACGTGGACTCGTTCAATCCCACCACCAAGACCCAGGCGGCCCTGACCGCCGCACTCCAGGCGGCCTCCGCCGCGGGAAACCCGGAGATCCGTCCGGCGCACTTGCTGGTGGCGTTGCTGGATCAGACCGACGGCATCGCCGCACCCCTGTTGAAGGCCGTCGCATCCGATCCGGCGACGGTCCGGCGCGAGGCCCAGGACATGGTCGACCGGCTGCCCCGCGCCACCGGAGCGACCACCCAACCCCAACTCGGACGGGAAGCGCTCGCGGCCATTACCGCCTCACAGCATCTGGCCACCGAGATGGGCGACGAATATGTCTCCACCGAACACCTCATGGTCGGCCTCGCCGCCGGAGACTCGGACGTCTCGCAGCTCCTGTTGAAGTACGGCGCGACCGCCGACGCCCTGCGTGAGGCGTTCACGGCTGTGCGTGGCAATACCCGGGTCACCAATCCCGATCCCGAAGGCAGCTATCAGGCCCTGGACAAGTACTCCACCGATCTCACCGCCGCCGCCCGCGACGGCAAATTGGACCCGGTTATCGGGCGCGACACCGAGATTCGACGCGTCGTGCAGGTGCTGTCCCGGCGCACCAAGAACAATCCGGTACTCATCGGCGAACCCGGCGTAGGCAAGACCGCCATCGTGGAGGGCCTGGCCCAGCGCATTATCGAGGGCGATGTCCCGGAGTCGTTGCGCGGCAAGAAGCTCGTCTCGCTCGACCTCGGTGCCATGGTCGCCGGTGCCAAGTACCGCGGCGAATTCGAGGAGCGGCTCAAGGCTGTGCTCGAAGAGATCAAATCCAGTGCGGGACAGATCATTACGTTCATCGACGAACTGCACACCATTGTGGGTGCGGGCGCGACCGGCGAATCCGCGATGGACGCCGGAAACATGATCAAGCCCATGCTGGCCCGCGGTGAACTGCGCCTGGTCGGCGCGACCACCCTGGACGAATACCGTCAGCACATCGAGAAGGATCCGGCGCTGGAGCGCCGCTTCCAGCAGGTGCTGGTCGGCGAGCCCTCCGTCGAGGACACCGTCGGCATTCTGCGCGGGCTCAAGGAGCGCTACGAGAACCACCATCACGTGCGCATCACCGACTCCGCGCTGGTCGCCGCGGCCACGCTCTCGGACCGCTACATCACCTCCCGGTTCCTGCCGGACAAGGCCATCGACCTGGTCGACGAGGCGTCGTCCCGGCTGCGCATGGAGATCGACTCCCGTCCGGTGGAGATCGATCAGGTGGAGCGGGCCGTGCGCCGGCTCGAGATCGAGGAGGTCGCGCTCGCCAAGGAGACCGACGAGGCTTCCAAGGCGCGCCTGGAGAAACTGCGCTCCGAACTCGCCGACGACCGCGAACAACTCAATCAATTGATGACCCGCTGGCAGAACGAGAAGCAGGCCATCGACTCGGTGAGCGCGGTCAAGGAACAGTTGGAAAGCCTGCGCGGGGAATCCGAGCGCGCCGAGCGCGACGGCGATCTGGGCAAGGCCGCCGAACTCCGGTACGGGCGAATCCCCAAGCTGGAGAAGGAACTCGCCGAGGCCGAAGCCAAGGCCAAGGGCTCCTCCGACGGTGACCTCATGCTCAAGGAGGAGGTCGGCCCCGACGATATCGCCGAGGTCGTCTCCGCGTGGACCGGTGTTCCGGTCGGCCGCATGATGGAGGGCGAGACTCAGAAATTGCTCCGTATGGAGGACGAACTGGGCAGCCGCGTCGTCGGCCAGAAGGCTCCGGTGCAGGCGGTCTCCGACGCGGTGCGCCGCGCCCGCGCGGGCGTGGCCGACCCGAATCGGCCCACCGGTTCCTTCCTGTTCGTCGGACCCACCGGCGTCGGTAAGACCGAACTGGCAAAGGCGTTGGCGGACTTCCTGTTCGACGATGAACGCGCCATGGTCCGCATCGATATGAGCGAGTACAGCGAGAAGCATTCGGTGGCCCGCCTGGTCGGTGCGCCCCCCGGCTATGTCGGATACGACCAGGGTGGTCAGCTCACCGAGGCGGTGCGCAGGCGGCCGTACACGGTGGTGCTCTTCGACGAGATCGAGAAGGCACACCCGGATGTGTTCGACATCCTGCTGCAGGTGCTCGACGAGGGCAGGCTCACCGACAGTCAGGGCCGCACGGTCGATTTCCGCAATACCATCCTGATTCTCACCTCGAATCTGGGTGCGGGCGGCTCGCACGAGATGGTCATGAATGCCGTGCGCGCGGCCTTCAAACCGGAGTTCCTGAACCGGCTCGACGATGTGGTCATGTTCCATCCGCTCGATGAGGAGCAGTTGGAGGAGATCGTCGACATCCAGCTGCACCAGTTGCAGAAGCGGCTCCAGCAGCGTCGCCTGAAGCTGGAGGTCTCCGATTCGGCCCGGTTCTGGCTCGCGGTGCGTGGCTACGATCCGGCGTACGGCGCGCGTCCGCTGCGCAGGCTGATCCAGCAGGCCATCGGCGACACCCTCGCCAAGGAACTGCTGGCCGGTGAGGTGCAGGATGGCGACACGGTGAAGGTGAATGTCACCGCGGACGGTGACTCGCTGATCGTCGGCCGGTAGGCCGTAGTCCACCGGAAATGCCGCACTTCTCGATCCGGGAAGTGCGGCATTTTCATTTGCCGGTCGATGGCCGATTCGGAACCGCTCGGTCGAGTTCAAGCCTCGTGGGAGTCCGGCAGCTTAGGCTGGAGGCCATGACCAACCCGAGCGATCCGTGGTCGCGGCGGCCCGAACCCGAACCGGGAGAGGGTCCGACAGAACAGGTCGCGCACCCCACCGAGCAGGTCGGGTACCCCTCGGAAGTCGCCGATCCGCACGGACCTGCCGAAACCATTTCCCCCACCGAGTACTTCGCGCACCAGCAGGGGCCCGAGGCCACCCGGGTGCTGCCGCCGTACGACGCGAGCTGGGGCGGGTACGAGAGTGGCGGCGGGTACGCGCCGCCGACCGCGAGTTATCCACAGGGCTACACACCGAGCGGCGCCGCCGGATACGGGCAGATGCCCGGGAACGACAGCGGCCTGAGCTACGGGCCGACCGGCGGCCCCGGCGGCTATCAGCCCGGCGGCTTCCCACAGCAGCCCGGCCTCCCGCAGCCACCGCGCAAGACCGGCATGTGGATCGGCGTCGGCCTCGCGGCCTTCGTCCTGGTCGCCCTAGCCGGGATATTGGCGGGAGTGCTACTGGCGAACAAGGATTCGTCCGACACCACCGCCGCCGGCACCATCACCCATACCGGACCAGCTCTCCCCGGCCTGCCCGGAAACACCTCCGTATCTCCGCTACCCAGCGGGATCCCGGAGATCCCGGGCCTCGGCGATATCGACTCGCTCGGTGCGAATATGGGCACCCTCGCGAGCAATGACGGCACCACCCTGACCATGACCAACCTCTCCGGCACTACGGTGACCGTGCACACCGACGAACGGACACAGGTGATTTCGCTGGGCAGCACGAAGGTGGCGGATCTGCCGGTGGGTGAAATGGTGATGGTGCAGGGCGATAAATCCGCCGATGGCTCGATCCAAGCCAAGCTCATCATCAGCACCTCGCTACCCGGCGGAAATCGATGAGAGACAACATCTCTCAGGGCCGCGAACCCGCCCGTAGCGAAGCGGAGGGCAAATTAGACACGGCACCGGGCATGTGCGCGCCCGGCTGGATAGGGTAGGCGGCGATGACGGCTATATGGTTCGGGTTGGCGGCGATCGCGCTGGTGGGTGCGATCGTGCTGCTGTATTTCGATCGACTGCAACGGCAGCGTACGGGGCATGTGCGCCAGGTCTGGGCGAAATCCCAGGGGTACACCTATGTTTCGGTGGAACCGGCGCTGGCCTCCACCTGGCGGCGGGGCGCGCTCGCCAAGCTCGGCTACCTGTCCGCGGTGGATGTGGTGTCCGGTAATCGCAAGGGCGAGAAGTTTGTGCTCTTCGATCTGGAGGATGCCGCCACCCTGGTCGCGGTGCGCCGTCAGATCGGCTCGGACATCGATATCGATCTGCGCATGAAGACCGCGGCCCCGCCCAAGGACCACGATCTGGAAATGCTTGGCGCCATTGGTGATCGGGTGGTCTTCGCGACCAATCCCGATATCGCCCGGCATGCGGTGGATCAGCGCATGGTGGCCTTCATCGAGTCGCTGCCCGATACCGTGCAGCAGCTCTGGAGTGAGGGCAACTGGACGCTCGGCATGCTGCATGTCGGTTCGGTGGCCAAGGATTGGGAGATGGCGATCGACGCCGTGCTGCGCCTGTCCGGGCTGCTGCACGTGCTGCCACCGGTGATCAATTCCGAGCGTGGTCGCGACGAGCTGCCCGAACCCGGTCGCTCGCACCCGGTTCCGGAGGATGACGACTACGACGGCTACGACGAGGACGGCGACTACGAGCCCGAACGGGCCCGCCCCGCCGCCGACGAGGATGACGAATTCAATCCCGTACTCGGCGATAACGCCGACGGCGAGGGCGAGGAAGAGCCCGAAAACTGGCGTCCCGCACTGAAAGTCGTCCCCGACCCGCGTAACCGCCCGCGCCGCAACTGGCCGCCCGCCGACGAGGACGCCGACTGGGACGAGGAGCAGGACGGCCCGCCCGGCCCCGCCGACGGCGAACCCGAGAACCCCCGCGACGAGGAGCCCGAGGAGAGCTGGCGCAAGGACCAGGGCCGTAGTGCCCCGCCCGGCGGCCCCTTCCACCCCGGCTTCCGGCCGTATCAGGGGCCGACACCGAGGTGAATCTCAGCGCCCTGAGGGCCGCGGTATCCGGCGTGTCCGGTCTCGTGCGGCGCGGCGGCGGTATGGGCACGCCGTTTGTGCGTGTACTGCCCGCACCCGGGGGCGCGAGGGTCCAGAATGGTGGCGCAGTCCCGGTCATCGCCGACCGTTTCCCAGTTGTGCGAGTGATGGGTTGTCGATGAGCGAGAGCTCTGCTGATCATGCGACCGTCCGCCTGCCCGGTGCCATCCGGCCGGTGGCGTTGGTCACCGGGCCGACCTCCGGTATCGGTAAGGCGTACGCCACCAGGCTCGCCGCTCTCGGCTACGACCTCGTATTGGTGGCGCGTGACGTGCCCCGGCTCACGGCGCTGGCACACGATTTCGAGGTGCGATTCGGGGCGCGGTCGCAGGTGCTGCCCGCCGATCTGGCGCTCGCCCGGGATCGCGAGAAGGTGGCCGCCCGGCTCACCGAAGGCGTCGAATTCCTGGTCAACAACGCGGGATTCGGGCTTTCCGGGGAATTCTGGGAGACCCCGCCGGACACCCTGCAAGCCCAGCTGGATGTGAACGTCACCGCGGTCGTGCGATTGGCCCGCGCGGCCGTGCCGCCCATGCTGCACGCCGCCAACGGCACCGTGGTGAATGTCGCCAGCATGGCCGGGTTGATACCCGGAAGGGGCTCGACCTATTCGGCCTCCAAGGCATACGTCGTATCCTTCTCACAAGGGCTGGCGAGTGGGCTGGCCGGGACCGGAGTCCGAGTGCAGGCCCTGTGCCCGGGTTTCGTACACACCGAATTCCATGAGCGGGCCGGTCTGCCGACCGATTCGCTGCCGCGGCCGCTATGGCTGACCGTGGACGAGGTGGTCGCCGGCTCGCTGGCGGATCTGGAGAAGAACCGGGTGATCAGCGTGCCCGGCATGCAGTACAAAGCGATCGCCGCGGTCGCCGGACTGATCCCGCGGTCCCTGGTGACCCGCTTGAATCGGGGCCTTTTCAACGCACGCGGAAGGATATAGACACAGCAATGCAGGTAACAACGACCGATCGGGACAGACTGGCCGAACTGGTACGCCAACTCGCTGTCGTGCACGGCAAGGTCACCCTGTCCTCGGGCAAGGAAGCCGACTACTACGTGGACCTGCGCCGGGCCACGCTGCAACACGAGGCGGCGCCGCTCATCGGCAAACTGCTGCGCGAACTCGTGGCGGACTGGGATTTCGACTCCGTCGGCGGGCTCACCATGGGCGCGGACCCGGTGGCAGCCGCGGTCATGCACGCGCCCGGGCGACCGATCAACGCGTTCGTGGTCCGCAAGGCCGCCAAGTCGCACGGTATGCAGCGCCAGATCGAGGGCCCCGACATCGTGGGCAAGCGAGTGCTGGTGGTGGAGGACACCACCACGACCGGTAATTCACCGGTCACCGCGGTGCGCGCACTGCGCGAAGCGGGCGCGATCGTGGTCGGCGTGGCCACCGTCGTCGATCGGGAAACCGGTGCGGACGGTGTGATCGCGGCCGAGGGACTGGAGTACCGCTCGATTCTGGGACTGAAGGATCTGGCGCTGGGCTGAACCGGTGCCCTGGGTTAGCCTGGGGGCTGGTTTCATGTCCGACAACGTTGTCGAAGTGCTGTTGTGAAGGGTCGTGTGAGTCACCTGTGGTGAGCATTGCAATCAACAAGGGTTCTCAAAATATTGCGATGCTCGGCATCGGCGCCTACCGGCCCGAACGAATCGTCAGCAATGCCGAGGTGTGCGAGGTCCTCGACTCCACTCCCGAGTGGATCTACGACCGCACCGGTATCCACAACCGGCGCTGGATCAGCGGCGACGAGACGATCCGATCGATGTCGGTGGCGGCGGGCGAACGCGCGCTGAAGAACACCGGCATCGATCGCTCCAAGATCGGCGCGCTGGTGCTCTGCACCTCCAGCTGGCTCAAGCTCACCCCGCACGGCGCGCCGACCATCGCATCGGATCTGGGGATGAACGGCATTCCGGCGTTCGACCTGGTCTCCGGCTGCGGCGGCTTCTGCTATGGCCTCGGTGTGGCCGCCGATATGATTCGCGCCGGTTCGGCCGAGTACATCCTGGTCATCGGCGCCGAGACGATGACCGTCGGCCTGAACCCGAAGGATCGCGGCACCGCCATGATCTTCGGCGACGGTGCGGGCGCGGTCGTGATCGGCCCCAGCGAGGAGAACGGCATCTCGCCGACAGTGTGGGGCAGTGACGGCGAGAACGCCGAAGCCATCGTCCAGGACATCGACTTCCTCGCCTTCATGAACCGTGCGCAGGAGCTGCAGCACGCGGAGGAGCCGATCGGCCGCATCTCCCTGCATATGGAGGGCCCCAAGGTCTTTCGCTGGGCCGCGGTCACCTTGCCGCGCGCGCTGTCGAACGCCATCGAGCTCTCCGGTGTGGCCAAGGAGGACATCGAGGTGTTCGTCCCGCACCAGGCCAATGCCCGCATCAACGAGCTCATGAAGAAGAACCTCGGCCTGCCCGACGATCTCCCCATGGCCAATGACATCGAGAACACCGGTAACACCTCGGCGGCGTCCATCCCGCTCGCCATCGAGGAAATGCTGGTGACCGGTAAGGCCAAGGGCGGCCAACTGGCGCTGCTGCTCGGCTTCGGCGCGGGCCTGTCCTACGCCGGTCAGGTCGCGGTGCTCCCGCCCGCCCCGGCCGAACCCTCCTTCTGATGCCGCGGCCCTTCCGCGCCGCATTCGTCGGCGCGGCGGCCGTGACAGTCTTCGGCGCTGTCACCGGCCGCGACAAATTGCAATGGGCCGCAAAGCCTTTCATGATGCCGCTGCTGGCGGCGGACGTGGCTCTGAATGACGACGGCCTCGAATCCGCGGATCGCACAGTACTTCTCGGCGCGCTGGCCGCTGCGACGGTGGGCGACATCCTGCTCATCGAACCGGATAACGACCGCCGATTGATCGCTGGCGCATCATCTTTCGCCGTGATGCAGACGGGGTACTCCTGGCTGTGGTGGCGGCGCGGTGGACGACCGCAGCCTGCCATCGCCGGGCAGCGTCTCGTCGCCTGGCTGGGTGCGGCCGTACTCATGCGGGCCAAGGCTCCCGCAGTCGCGTTGCCGCTCACCGTCTATGGCGCGACGCTGGGGACGGCTGCGACGCTCGCCTCCGATCCGGGCATTGCGCCTGGTGCGAAAAACATTGCGGGGCTGAATATTCCGGGTAGTGATCCACGCAGTCGGCTGGGTCTCGGTGCTCTGCTGTTCACCGTTTCCGATGGGCTTATTGTGTTGCGTAAGATATTTGCCCGGAGTGATCGGTCGCGCCGTGTTACCGAAGGTTTCATTCTCGGGACTTATGCGGCTGCTCAATATCTGCTGGCGGACCCGCGCGCGCACCGCTAGTCGGGCATTTGCCGGGGGTGGCCGAACCAATGGCGTGGTGCGATCTGGACTGTGTTCGGTTGTGGCGTGCATGCGACAAAGAAGAGGTGTGGGAACCCTGGGTGCCATACCCGGCTTTAGCTCCCCCATTGGGTGCCGTCATCTCTCGTTCCAGCCTGGCTGGCAGGCTGTGGTTACGTTCACAGACAAAACATGAAAAAACAAGAATAAGAGACCGGAAAGCTCGCAGAGACAAAGGGATCGAACCGAACGGCCCGATATTCTGAATCACTTTATATCACAACACATTTGGGGT
>NZ_WJIC01000042.1 GCF_009649815.1 Nocardia sp. SYP-A9097 | reverse complement strand
CTTCCTTGGCCCACTCGGTGATGTGGTGCACCGCCGACAGGGACGCGGGCGCGCTGCAATCCGGTCGGGTGCAACCCTTTTCGGCTGCGATGAGAGCCAACCGCTGGGCCTTGGTGGCCAGGCGGTCATCATGACCCAGGTGCAGCGGCATGTCGACCAGGGTGAGACCGGGTGCGGTGTCGAGAGGTGAACTGCCGGATGAGCCGGGCGCAGTGCTACGGGTAGTTCCGGAAGCTGCCACACAGTTCGTAGCGGGCGCAGCGACGCGGGCAGTGTCGGGAGTTGCGTCACGGGCCATTTCGGGCGAGGCGGTTGGGGTGGGGCTGGGGGTTGCGGCCCGGGTTGTTTCGGGTGACGCCGTGCGGGTTGTTTCGGGTGACGTTGTGCGGGGTGTGGCGGGTGGCGCCGTGCGGGGTGTGGCGGGGGTGCGGCGTACGCGTGCCACGTGTACTGGTGCTCCGACCTTGTTCAGGACTGTGATGAAGGTGTTCGAATCGCTGGCGGTGGTGGCCAGTTTCAGGGCTTCGGGGATTGAGAGGGTGGTGCCGGTGGCGGTGGTTGCGAGGCCGGTGCCGCGCTCTACGTCGGCGACGCTCATGGTCAGCAGGGCGGTGACTGGCAGGCCGCGGTGGGTGCCCAGTTGGGTGGGGTTGCAGTTGAATCGGAGGAAGCTGAGCAGGGCGTCGTGGTTGCGTTGGGCGGGGGTGCGGGTGTCACGCTTGGCTGCGGCGGCCAGGGCCTCGCGGTCGGTGGCTTGGGTTGCGGTGCGGGGGCTTTGGGGGTCTTCGGGGTTGCACATGCCGGGGCGCGCGAGTTTGGCCAGCAGCGGATCCAGCACCGCACGCAGGGTCGGGGTGAGTTCACCCGACACCGGGGACATTCCGTTCACGCGCTGACGACCGATGGTCAACCCACGCAGACGTTGCCGATCCCGGTCGGCGGCGAGTTCACCGTCGGGGTTGACCCGCATCATGATTTCGTTGCCCAACCGCGGCAGCGTGTCGGGGAAGCCGTTGCAGGCGTAGTCGGTCAGGATCTGTTGGGCGGCTTCCTTTTTGCGGTCCGGCAAGCTGTCGGGGAGGCGGTGCATGATGGCCATGATGTGGCGGGCGTGGTCGGCGGAGATCTCACCTGCACGCTGCGCCTCGCCCACATACGGCAGTACCGGCTCGAGCTCGCCGGTGGGAAAGACCCTGGGAGCCAACAGTTGTGCGGCATTCCAGCGTGCGGTCGCATCCGCGTGCGACAACCGCAGGGTCTGTTCGAGGAATTTGATCGGGGTCGACGCGCCTGCGCGGGCGGCCAGGCAGCGGGTGCCGGTTTCCACGGTCAGGCGATGCTTGACCGCTTCCAGTTTGCGCAGGCTCGATTCCACCTCACGCATGACCGCGATGAATTCGGTATCCAGGTGCGGGGTCAGATCCGCGTCCAGGAGGCCGTCCACCGCTACAGCCAGCGCCGAAGCACTGACTGTCAATGCGGTGTTTCCCCCTGAATTCATGTCTTTATTCTACCGTGATAGAATAGACCGCGAAAGGCGAATTCTATTGTGATGCAATTAGTTTCAGAATTGATCGCCTTTCGAATTGGAATCCCCGGCTCTTACCGCAGACCTTCCAGCACGTCCAAGCGAGTCGAATCCCGCACAGCCCCACGATCGGCCGAAGTGGCCAGCAGCGCGTAGCTACGCAGCGCCACCGAAACCGCCCGCTCCCGCGCCACCGGTCGATACCCACCCCCGTTCTCGAGTCGATCGCGCCGCTCGTCCAACTCGCCATCCCCGACCTGCAATGTCATTGTCCGCGAGGGGATGTCGATGGTGATCCGGTCCCCATCCCGAACCAGCGCGATCACCCCGCCCGCCGCGGCCTCGGGCGAAACATGGCCGATGGAAAGCCCGGATGACCCACCGGAGAACCGCCCGTCGGTGACCACCGCACACTTCCCCGCCAACCCGCGACCTTTGAGATATGAAGTGGGGTAAAGCATCTCCTGCATTCCCGGCCCGCCGCGCGGCCCTTCGTATCGGATCACCAGTACATCGCCGGGCCGCAACCGCCCGGTGAGGATTGCATCGACGGCGTCCTCCTGTGACTCGGCCACGACGGCGGGCCCGCTGAACGTGTGCATGTGCTCCGCCACTCCGGCCGATTTCACCACCGCGCCATCGGGTGTGAGATTCCCGCGCAGCACCGCCAATCCACCATCCCGCGAATATGCATGCTCGCGATCGCGAATGCATCCCTCGGCGGCGTCCACATCCAATGAACGCCATCGCTCGGACTGCGAGAACGCCGTGGCCGAACGCTTTCCACCCGGCGCGGCATGGAACATCTCGATTGCCTCGGCGGATGCTGTGCCGCCGCGCACATCCCACGTACCCAGCCATTCATCCAGCGAATCAGCGTGCACCGCAACCACATCGCGGTGCAGCAGCCCGGCGCGGTCCAGTTCACCGAGAATCGCCGCGATGCCGCCTGCCCGATGCACATCCTCCATGAGGTACTCGCCATTCGGTGCGACCTTGCACAGGCACGGCACCTGCAGAGACATCTTCTCGATATCGGTGAGGCCGTAATCCAGCCCGGCCTCCTGCGCCGCGGCCAGCAGGTGCAGCACCGTATTGGTGGAGCCGCCCATAGCCAGATCCAATGCCACAGCATTGTCGAAAGCCTTGTGCGAAGCCAGATTACGTGGCAGCACGCGATCATCGTCCTCGTCGTAGTACCGCCGTGTCACCTCCATGACCGTGCGGCCGGCCGCTTCATACAGTGCGCGCCGAGCGGTATGCGTCGCCAGCACCGTCCCATTGCCCGGCAACGCCAGCCCCAGCGCCTCGGTGAGGCAGTTCATCGAATTGGCCGTGAACATTCCCGCGCAGGAACCGCATGTGGGACAGGCGTTCTCCTCGATCAACGCCATATCCTCATCCGACACCAGCGGCGACACCGCCTCCGACATGGTGACGATCAGATCCAGTCGGCTGCGCACGGTGCCGTCCACCAGCACCGCCGTACCGCCCTCCATCGGTCCGCCGGAGACGAACACCGTCGGAATGTTCAGTCGCATGGCGGCCATGAGCATTCCGGGAGTTATCTTGTCGCAGTTCGAGATACACACCAGTGCGTCCGCGCAGTGCGCGTTCACCATGTATTCGATCGAATCCGCGATCAGGTCCCGCGAGGGCAGTGAGTACAGCATTCCGCCGTGCCCCATGGCGATGCCGTCGTCGACCGCGATGGTATTGAACTCGCGTGCGATGCCTCCGGCAGCTTGCACGGCTTCCGACACAATGTGCCCGACCGGCTGGAGGTGGGTGTGTCCGGGGACGAACTCGGTGAAGCTGTTGGCGATCGCGATGACCGGCTTGCGGCCGATATCCGCCGACGGCACTCCGCTCGCGCGCATGAGGGCGCGGGCTCCCGCCATATTCCGGCCGTGCGTGACCGTGCGTGAACGCAATTCCGGCACGATGCCACCTCCTTCAAAAACTGCAACCGTGTGGTTGGAGTTTTGCATACGGGTTAGCCTGACTGCAACCGTGCGGTTGGAAATGGTTGGATGAAACACATGGCGTGGGATACCGAAGGAACCAAACAGCGGCTGCTCGACGCCGCCGTGCACGAATTCGCCGAGCGCGGGCCGGACGGCGCGCGCGTCGCCGCCATCGCCGCCCGCGCCTGCGTCAATAAAGAACGCATCTACCAGTACTTCGGCGATAAGCAGGGGCTGTTCGAAGCCGTGCTCACCGACCAGCTGGCACAGCTCGCGGCCGCCAGCCCACTCGCCGCCGACAAGGCCGGGGAACTGGCCGAATACGCGGGGCACGTCTTCGACTACCACCGCACCCACCCGCAATTCCTGCGGCTACTGCACTGGGAAGGGTTGCAGCCGCAAGGCGGTGAACTCTCCGCCGAGTCCGCGCGCGCCTCGCATTACGCCGACAAAGTAGCCGCGCTGGCAGCCGCCCAACGCGCGGGCAAGCTGACCGACGCCGTGGCTCCCGGATACCTGATGTACGCCGTCGCTGCCCTGGCCGCGTGGTGGTTCGCGGTACCCCAGGTAGTGCGAATGGTCCTGACCGACGACGCCGAAGACCCGGAAGCGATGCGCGCGGGCCTGATCAACCTGGTACGCCGACTCGAAATCCGCCCCGAGAGCGCATAGCCCACTGCCGCGCGCAGATTGGTGTGCCCCGTCCGAACGGCCGGCCCACCTCGCGCCCGCGCAGACCTGGTCGGCCTGGGCCCCGTACATGAAATGGCATCGAATGCTGTGCGCGGCAGGCGAAATCGCGTGGGTGACCTGCCGCTGCGGCGGACGCATTGGCCGAGAAGCAGGGGTTTCCGTAGTCTCCGCTGCGGTCGCCCCTCGCCCCGGGATCTGCTGTTGGAGCGTGTCCGGGCCTACTCGCGTCCATGGCTGTCGCGCTCGGTGCGAAGACGCTCATCCCCGGTCCGCGGGCCTGATTGCTATCTGCCGCAGCCGAATTCGCGGGCGCGGGAAGCGATTGCTCACGCTCGAGCCAGTGTCCCACTATCTGCGGCTGCCGGAGCCAGCCGCTCCGCCAGTGCACTGAGCACGGCCGTGCAGCTCGCCTCGATTTTGAGCTTGGCCAGTTCGTCCCCGCGCGTCGCGCCGCGATTCAGAATCACCACGTCCCGACCGGTTTTTGCGGCCCGCCGAGCGAATCGCAGCCCGGACATGACCGTCAGCGACGAGCCGGCGACGAGCAGTACCTCGGCGGACTCGACCATCGAGAATGCTTGTGTCACACGCGGTTCGGGCACGCTCTCGCCGAAATAGACGATATCGGGCTTCAACATTCCGCCGCATTCGGCGCAATCCACCATGCGGAAGTTGCTGGTGTCGGCGACCACCGCGTCGGCATCGGGTGCGACCTCGAGTCCGGTGAGGCGCATGGTTTCGGCGAATCCGGGATTGGCCGCTTCCAGGCGCTCGGCGAGGGTCATGCGGGACACCAGTGTCTCGCACCCGAGGCACCGCACCCGCGCGTACACCCCGTGCAGGTCGATGACCGCCCGCTGCCCGGCCTTGGTATGCAGCAGATCCACATTCTGGGTGATCACTCCGCGTACCACCTGGGCGCGCTCCAGGCGGGCGAGTGCGCGATGCCCCGCGTTGGGTCGCGCCGCGTCCATGTACCGCCAGCCGACGTGATTACGCGCCCAATACCGTTGCCGAAAAACGGGATCCCCGACGAACTGCTGATAGGTCATAGGGTTGCGCGGCGGTGAGTCCGGCCCGCGATAGTCCGGAATGCCGCTGTCGGTGGAGATGCCCGCGCCGGTCAGCACCGCCACCGAGCGACCGGTGAGCAGGTCTACCAGCCGCTCCAGCGAAGAATCCGACATGGTCGACAGCTTACGAGGCGACACAGGCTATGCGCCCGGTCACACCGTGTCACACCCGTCCGGTCTGCTCCGTCGTATTGGCAAGAGCGTCAACACAGCGGCGCGGAGCTCACTACGAAGGAGTTGTCATGACGAAGACGGTTCTGGTCACCGGTGGTACGGGCACCCTGGGCAAGCTGGTCACCCCGCTGCTGGTGCGGGCGGGCGTCGAGGTGCGGGTGTTGAGCCGCACCGCCCGCGAAGGCGCGGACGGCATCCGATACGTCGCGGGCGATCTGCAGACCGGCGAGGGCGTCGCCGCCGCGGTCGCCGGCGTGGACACCATCCTGCACCTGGCGGGCACCCAGAAGGGCGACGGCGATAAGGCCCGCAACCTCGTCGCGGCCGCGCAGCAGGCATCGGTGACCCCGCACCTGGTGTACATCTCGGTGGTCGGCGCGGAGCGGGTGGTCGTAGAAAGTGGTTTGGACCGAGCCATGTTCGGCTATATGGCCGCCAAGCGCGAGGCCGAGATCGTGGTGCAGGAGTCGGGCCTGCCGTGGACCACCCTGCGCGCCACCCAATTCCACGAACTGCTGTTCACCATGGTGCGGGCGCTCGGCAAGCTGCCCGTCGCACCGGTCTTCGACTTACGATTCCAGCCGATCGCAGCCGCCGAGGTCGCAGCGGAGCTGGTGCGCCTCACCCTGGGCGAGCCCGCCGGACTGGTGCCGGAGCTGGCCGGGCCCGAGGTCTACACCATGAAGGAAGTGGTGCGCGCCTACCAGGACGCCATCGGCAAGCACCGCCCCATCCTGAGCCTGAAGGCACCGGGTAAGGCCGCCAAGATCTACAAGGCGGGCGGCAATCTGAATCCGGAGCGCGCCGTCGGCGAGCAGACCTGGGAGGAGTTCCTGGCCGCCCAGCTCGCCGCACCCGCGCACGCGTGAGTCTTGAAAGCGCTTGTCAGCGTGGACCGTTGGTATTGAGGAAGACGACGGTGCCGCGACCGAAACGGCCCTGTCCATTCATATCCAGCAGCGCGGCCATGGCCTTGGCGGTGTAGACCGGTTCCAGGGTCAGATGCTCCAGATCGGCCGAGAGTGTCTGTGCGGTAGTGGCTTCCGGCGTGGGATGGCCGTAGCCGGGACCCAGATAGTCGGTGACGATATCGAGATTGCCGGTAGGAGTGACGTTTTCGGGCAGCCGCGCACCACGCTCCCGCAACACTCGAGCCGAGCGGGCGGCCAGGCCGGACAGGGTGGGTTCGTCCAATCGCAGCGTGTCGTTCACGACGACACCGACCACCCGGGTCGGCAGTCCCGCCAGCCGTAGTCCGAGTGCCAGCCCGGCCACCGTGCCACCGGATCCGACCGGCGTCACGATATGGGTGGGCTCGGGTAGTTCCCCCGCCCGCACCTGCGCCGCGAGTTCGAACGCGGCCTCGACATACCCGAGTGCGCCTACCGCCGAGGACCCACCCGCGGGCAGAAAGTAAGGCGGCCGCCGACCGGAGAAATTGCGAGCGAGGATATACGGCGCGCTGAGTACAGTCCGCCCCTTGGACCGGGTGAAATACAGCTTCGCCCCGGAGGCCCGCAGGCGCTCCAGCTGCGTCCGCACATGCTCATCCATCGGCTGATCGATAAGCGCCAGTACGGTTTTCAACCCGAGCTCACGCCCGTACAGCGCGGTCGCCAGCCCCCAGTTGGTGCCGATCCCGCCCACCGTGACAATGGTGCGCCGCCCCTGCCGCAGCGCGTCCGGCAGCAGCCACTCCAGTTTGCGGACCTTATTGCCGCCCCAGCCGCCGTCACCGAATTCGCTGTCGTCCTTGACCCAGAGGTCGGCGGCGACCGAATCGAGTGAGGACAGTCGCCGCACCGCTGTCGGACTTTTCCCCAGCGCGATATGCGGCAGGGTGCTTTCGAGTTCGGGATACTGCTTGTGCAGGTGTGGCGTCACACGTCCAACGTATCGACTGTCCAGTCCTTATACGAGCGTGGCGAGGCGCACATGAGGCATGCTGGAGCATGACCACCAATTCGGAGCGGCCCGGGGGACGTTCCCGGCTGATGCTCGCGCTGGTGGTGATCGGGGTGGCACTCGTGCTCGCCATTGCCGCCACCACCTATTTCGCCCTGAACCGGAACAATGGCGGCGCAGGTGAAAGCACCCACGAGTCCGTGACGCTGCCGCCGGGGACGGTGACGATTCACGACTTCCCGGGCGTATCCACGACGCCGGAAGCGACAACCGCGCAGCCGACGCCCGCCGCCCCGGCCCTCACGCAACAGGCCCTCTGGCCGTTCGCCGATACGGCCGCCGCCGCGGCCTGGCAGCAGTCCTATCGGGACGGTGGACATCAGCCGTGGCATCTCGATTCCGGCGCTGTCGCACTCAACTTCACGCAGGGGTACCTGGGCTACACCGATATCGACAAAGTCGTACTGAATACCACCAAGGGCGAAGAGTCCTGGGTGACAGTGGGTTTCGACAATCCCAACGGCGTCGCGGTCCCGGCCGCCGTATTGCACCTGGTACGCCTGAGCGCCGGCGATGACGCGCCGTGGGAGATCGTCGGCACCGATGACCGCACGCTCACCCTCACCATGCCGCAGTACGGCACGAAGGTGAATTCGCCACTGGCCGTGGGCGGTCATATCACCGGCGTCGACGAGAGCCTGCGCGTCCAGGTCCGTCAGCTCGATAAAGAGCAACCGGTCGGTGCGATTCCGGGCATCCCCGCGGGCGGAGAGAACAACCCCTGGTCCGCCAGCGTGCCGTTCACCGCGACCTGCCCGGGCACCCTCACCGTCGCGGTCGCCACCGGCGGACATTCCACGGCCGTGGAGCGTTTCGCAATCACCGGAGTGCACTGCTGATCCGAGTAGACTGAAAATGGCGGGCAGCGGGGACCGCGAAGGGGGCGAACACGATTCGGGTGGGTCGCCTATCGCTCACCTAGGAGCATCATGCCTGGTGTCATCGATCGAGTCCTCATAGTCACCGGCGCCGGTGGCGGTCTGGGCCGCGAATACGCGCGACTGCTCGCCCGCGAGGGCGCCCTGGTGGTGGTCAACGATCTCGGTGGCAGTCGCGACGGAATCGGCTCCGGCAAGGAGATGGCCGATGCCGTGGTCGCCGACATTCGCGCGAATGGCGGTACGGCCGTTGCCAATTACGACAGTGTCGCCACCGAGGAGGGCGCGTGTTCGCTCATCGATACCGCCGTGCGCGAGTTCGGCGCGGTACACGGCATTGTCAATAACGCGGGCATCCTGCGCGACACCAGCTTCGCCAAGATGAGCGCCGAGAACTGGGAAGCCGTGCTGCGGGTGCACCTGTTCGGCGCGTACAACGTCACCCATGCCGCCTGGGGTCACTTTCGCGAGCAGGGTTTCGGGCGCGTGGTCATGGCCACCTCCACCTCCGGTCTGTTCGGCAATTTCGGCCAAGCCAATTACGGCGCAGCCAAACTCGGGCTCATCGGGCTGCTCAATACCCTCGCCATCGAGGGGGACAAGTACGACATCACCGTCAATGCCGTCGCGCCCATGGCGGCCACCCGGATGACCACCGATATCGCCCCGGCCGATCTGCTGCAACGACTTCCACCCGCGCACGTCGCGCCGGTGGTCGGCTATCTGCTGAGCCAGGAGTGCCAGGACACCGGCATGGTGCTCATCGTCGGCGGCGGTTCGGTGCAGCGCGTGCAACTGTTCGCCAATAAGCCGGTGTTGTTCCCGGATGTCCCGAGCATTGACGAGGTGCGGGACAATTGGGAGCGCATCACCGATATGGCCGACGCTCAACCCGGGGCCAACCCCGTGGGCTGAGCCGCCCAGAAGGAGCCTCGCCATGAGCGGGAACCATTGGGACGCATTGGTTGTCGGAGCGGGGGCGGGTGGGCTCTGCGCCGCCGCCCGGCTCTCGCACCACGGCTATCGAACGCTGGTGGTGGAGTGCCTGGACCGGGTCGGTGGCCGCGCCTCCACGGTGGATATCGACGGCTTCAAGGTGAATACCGGTGCCATCGGCGTGGAACTGGGCGGTATCACCGAGCAGACCTTCACCGAGGTGGGCGCGAAATTCGAAGTGCGCCCGGCGAATCCGCCGATCCTGTACCGGATCGGCGGGCGCACGGTCGATATCGCGTCCGGCGGCTGGCAATTGCTTATCTCCCAGCTGATTCGGCAGGGCGCCCCACTGCTGCGCGATGGCGCCGAGCGGGCCGACGGCATGCCCGTTCGGGAGCTCTGCACCGCCGACTGGGTGCGCAGACATACGAAGAACGCGGCCGTGCACGGGATTTTCCGCGCCATGTGCGGGACGGTCTTCGCGGTCGGGCCCGAGGAGTTGCCGGCACGGGTGTTCCTGACCCACTTCTCCGGTGTGGCCGCCTTCGAGAATTTCGGCTTCTGCCCGGCGGGGACCATCGGCCTGTGGAAGTCACTCGCCGAGGTCGTCGAACGCAATGGGGGAGCGGTACTGCTCGATACGCAGGCGCTGCGGCTGCACGTCACCGACGGCCGGATCACCGGGGCGACACTGCGCCGCGGCGGCGAAATCACCGATATCACTTGTGATTTCGCGATCAGCGATATCGGGCCTTCGGCAACCCTGGATCTGGTCGGACCGGAGCACTTCCCGTCCGACTACATCGGGACCGTACTGCAGGGTGATCTGCCCGGCGGCATGATCTCGGTGAATTTCGCCAGCCGCGACCGGCTACTGGACGCGTCCGGCCTGCTCAGCTTCGTCAATACCCGAAGGCTCTGCTACGCAGCCGATTTCACCGCAACCTGCCCGGAGATGGCACCCGAGGGCTGGCATCTGTATGTGGGCACCGGCCTGCCCAAGCCCTCGGTCGGCGACTTCGACGTGGAAGCCGAGGCCGCCCTGCTCCTGCACGATCTGCGCTGTGAGATACCGGGTTTCGAGAGCGCCCGACTGCTCTCCATCGACGTCACCCGCGACGACTGGCCGCCGCAGCGCACCGTCGCCGGCTATGACCTGCCGCATGACACTCCGATACCCAATCTCTGGAATGTCGGTGACGCGGTGAAGGAGTACGCGCACGGCGGCACCACCGCCTGCGCCGAGACCGCGCAGATCGTGGTGGACAAGATCCTGCTCAGCGCAGCTTCTCGGCCGTCCCCGGTAGTCGATCCACCATAGCCACCACATAGTCGGCCACGATCTCGATGAGCATGGGCCGCTCCACCTTCAGCCCACCATCCAGCCACACCAGAATCAGTTCGGCGGCCCCGCCGGTAATGAGCTGGGCCAGGGCGGTGAGCGCGGTGTCATCGCCCTCCGGAATATCCAGCAGCGCGTGGGCCTGCTCGATAATCGTCCCGGCCACCTTGCGCATACTCTCGAAGCGCATCCGCATCAGCGCCTCGCTGCCGTACGCCTGCGCGAAGGCGATATTCGCGCGCCGCGGATCATCGGTGACGGCGATGATGAGCGCCGCGACGCCGGCGCGAATCTTGTCCTCGGGTTCGCCGGGGGTTTCGATCATGGTGGTGCGTGCCTGATCCAGCGCGGCGGTCTGCACCTCGTCCAGCAGTGTCGCCGCCAAAGCGTCCAGATCACTGAAGGATTCGTAGAAGAAGCGCGGACCCACCCGTGCGTGCTCGCACACCCCGCGCACGGTCAGCGCGGCCAGGCCCTGGGTACCGACAATCTCCAGCGCGGCGTCCAGGAGCCTGCGCCGACGCTGTTCCCGGCGCTCATCGGTGGAGGTTCCGCGATAGGTCCCGCTGAAAGCCCGCGTCACCTTCACAGCTTCGCACAGATATCGGGAAACGACCGTTTACGGAAACAATCGTTTCCGCTACCGTTGGTACATGGTGCCTCGAAGAGCCGTGCTGAACCATCGAATTCAGTACCGGGCGGCCGGGGTGCTGGAGCGCTACCCCTGCGCACCATGCGCCCTGGCCACTCCGCCGCCCGGGAGCGGGCTCAAACCCGTCATGGGCGATTTCGGACCGCCCGGTATCGGCCACGTCATGAGTCAGCTCGCCGATCCGATCGGTTTCTCGCGCCGGCGGATGCAACGCTTCGGGCCGGTGCAGTGGAGCGGCAGCTTCGGACGACAGATCGTGGGGTTGCTCAGCCCGGAGGCGGTCGAGGAGCTGGTGCTGGATCGGCAGCACGTGTGGTCGGCGCGGCAGGGGTACGAGTTTCTGATCGGCCCGTTCTTCCGGGGCGGAATCCTGTTGCGGGACTTCGACGAACACGCTTTCCAGCGTCGCATTCTGCAGCAGGCCTTCACCCGTTCACGGTTGATCGGCTATCTGGACCTGACCACGCCCCGCATTACCCGGGGCGTCGACAGCTGGCGGCCGGGGCCGGGCTTCCCGCTCTACGATCACGTCAAGGCCATGCTGCTGGAGCAGGCCACCGTGGTCTTTGCCGGCGCCGAACTCGGCCCGGAGGCAACACGTTTGGGCCACGCCTTCGAGGACGCCGTGCACGGTGGACAGGCCATGCTGCGCTTCGATCTGCCCGGCGGCGTGTGGAATCGGGGCCTGCGCGGCCGGCAGCTGCTCCAGGAGTACTTCCGGCGGGAACTGCCCGGTAAGCGCGCGGGCGCGGGTGACGATCTGTTCAGCGTGCTCTGCCACGCCGAGACCGAGGACGGCGCATCCTTCAGCGACGCGGACATTGTCGATCACATGATCTTCGTCATGATGGCCGCGCACGATACCAGCACCAATGCCATCTCCATGCTGAGCTATGAGCTCGCGCGGAATCCGAAGTGGCAGGAGCGATTACGCGAGGAGTCGCAGGCCCTGGGTAAGTCGACGCTGGACTACGGTGATCTGGACCGGCTCACCGGGCTGGAGCTGGCGTTCAAGGAGACGCTGCGCATGTACGCGCCCGTCGGGCAGCTCGTACGCGAATCCATTGCCGATACCGAGATTTCGGGTTACTACATCCCCAAGGGCACCCTGGCCATCGGCGCTCCGTACGCCATGATGCGCGCCCGGGAATACTGGAACAACCCCGATGTCTTCGATCCGGAGCGCTTCGAACCCCAACGCGCGGAAGACAAATCGCATCGCTTCGCCTGGCCGCCGTTCGGTGGCGGCGCGCACAAGTGCATCGGGCGGTACTTCGGCGGCATGACGGTCAAGGCCGTCATGCACCGGATGCTGCTGAACTACCGCTGGAGCGTGCCCGAGGGCTACCGGGTGCCGCTGGTGGCGGGCACCGGTCCGCAACCGGCGGACGGGTTGCCCATCACCCTGCGCCGGCTCTAACGCACATCCCGCGGCACCCCGAGTTCCATATCCAGATAACGCAATTCGGGATCGCGGCGCTTGCCGTTGCGGAAGGCCCGGAACACCAGATCCTGTGGATGGCGCACCGCGAACACCTCACGGAAGGTGCTCGCCGTGCGCCGGGGCGTGTCGAGCAGTCGCGGGTTGTAGCCGGCCTGCGCCATCGGCCCCTCCCAGATGAGCGCGGCCCCGCCGGGCACGCTGTGCGGGGCGAAGCTCCAGCCCAGATCCCGCATGCGCCGGTCGAATTCGCTCGCGCCGAGTCCGGCCACGTCCCAGCCGCTGGCCTCGTTGAAAAGCTGCCGCCCGTGCAGGAATTGCACGAAGCACGGATCCGGTCCCGGATGCGGGGTGCTGAGGTTGATCACACCGTCCCAGGGCAGCGTGGTGAGGGCCCAAGCCAGCCGGGTCTCGAAATCCTCCCAGTCGGCGCAGAGGACGGGCGCTCGGCGCTCACTGGGCCGCTCGGGAACCAGGCCGTAATCGCCGACGGTATCGGGTGCGTCCAGGCTCCAGGCGCTGAACCGCAGGCGATCCGGGCGCATGGCAAGACCGCGGCGCAGGATGGTCACGATCGATTCGGCGATCTTCTTGCGCTGTTCGATGGTGGCGCCGCGCCGCCAGCCGGTGCTCCACTCGCGTGCCAGGTGCGGCTGTTCGCGGACCCGGCGCACGGCGCGCCACTGCGCATCCGGTGCGGCACTGTCGGATTCGAGCGGTAGCGGGCACGGATCCCAGATGCCGTCGGGTTGAATTCGCAGCAGGGCGACCAAGCGTTCGGCGTCGGTGGTCTCGGGTGGTACCGCTATGACGACCTCGATATCGCTGCCCTGCTGCGCGAAATGTATGTGCCGCCCGGAACTTTCGTCGCGCACCTGGATGAATCGCGGATTCCACTCCAGTCCGAACTGGTCGGTCTCCTCGTCCTCCTCCTCCAGGAAGAACGGCATCCATTTCAGTAGTACGTCCCAACCCTCTGCACCCATGTTCGCTTCCCTCCAGGCATCCCGCCAACCTACCGGGCGGTAACGGCGGTGACCCGTCATGGGTTCCGGATAGCCCGCCCGGCATGGTAGAACCTGTTCTAGTTTTTCGACGAAGGACCCTGAATGAACTGGTACACCGGTAACACCGTCTATGACACCGTCCTCACGATCGCGTTCGGATTCGCCGCGTTCGTGCTGGTGGGTGGGCTTTTCGGGCAGAGCCCGTACGGCCGCTTCGCCACCGCCAAGCTCGGTCTCAACCTCAATCCGAAGCTCGGCTGGTGGTTGATGGAGATTCCGGCCACCGTCGTATTCGCGGTCGCCTACCTCAGCGGACCGAACCGTTTCGAGCCGACTTCCCTGGTGCTGGCGGCCATCTGGATTCTGCACTACGCCAATCGCGGCTGGTTCTTCCCCCTCTCGATTCGCCAGGTGCCCGGCAAGACCAGCAGTTTCAATGTCTCCGTGCTCGGCATGGGCATGTTCGTCACCGCCATGCACGGGTATCTCAATGGTGCGCTCTTCAGCCATGATTACCTGGGGCAGTACGGCACCGACTGGCTCACCGATCCGCGCTTCCTGATCGGGCTGGTCATCTACCTGAGCGGATTCGCGCTGCTCACCAGCTCCGAGTGGATCGTTCGCAATCTTCGCGACAAGAACAATCCGGGCGCAACGGAATACAAGGTGCCCTTCGGTCTCGGCTTCAAATTCGTCACCAGCCCCACGTATCTCGGTGAGTTGCTCGCCTGGGCGGGGTTCGCCATTCTCACCTGGGCGCTACCGGGTGTGGTCATCTTCCTGATCACCTTCGGCAATCTGGTGCCGCGCGCCTTCGCCACGCACACCTGGTACCGGGAGAAGTTCGCCGACTACCCGGCGGAGCGAAAAGCGCTGGTGCCCTTCGTTATCTGAGGTCAGCGCCGCTGGCGTGCGGCCTTGTCGCGATACATGGCGGCGTCCACGGCATGCATGAGCTCGTCGATGGCGGTGCAGTGTGTATCCACCAGTGCGGTACCGATACTCACGCCCACCGTCACCGAAAGCCCTGCCACATCGAAGGGTTCGCGCAGCGCCGCCAGGATCTTGTCCGACACCGCGGTCAATTCCGCTCTGCCCGAACACTCTTCGACCAGCACGATGAATTCGTCACCGCCCAGCCGCGCCGCCACCGTGTTCTCCGGCAGTATCGCGCGCAACCGCTGTGCCACATCGCAGAGCACCCGATCGCCGGCGGTGTGACCGCGCCGGTCATTGATCTCCTTGAACCCGTCCAGGTCCAGATAACACACGCCCACTTGACCATTCGCCGCGGCGAGCCGGTCGAAGAAGAGCAGTCGATTGGGCAGGCCCGTCAGCGAATCATGGTGCGCGTCGTACCAGAGTTGATCGGCGAGCTGCTTGCGCTCGGTGACATCCACGGTGACGCCGATCAGGAAGCGCGGCTTGCCGGCACTGTCCCGCACCACCGACATCGACAGGTCGATAATCGTCACCGAGCCATTGGGCTGGGTATTCACGGTCTCGGTACGGAAGCTCTCCACCTGCCCGGTGAGCAGCTGCTGGAAACGCTCGAAGGCATTACCGATATTGACCGGGCCGAGAATATCGGCCACCGACCGGCCCGGCATGGCTTCGGCTGGGACACCGAGGGTTTCGGCCATGGCACTGTTCACCTCCACCACCCGGCCGGTGGTGATGTCGATGGTGCCGATACCGACCGACGCGCCGTCGAAGATGGCTTGGAAACGCGCCTCGGAGAGCTGCCGCTTGGCCTCGGCCTCGCGGGCCGCGACCAGCACGGCTGCCGTGGTGCTCTCCTGTTCGGCCAGGGCGGCGTGGCGCAGCCCGGCCGTGAACGCGGCCGCGAATTCGGCGGCCACATCGATGGCGCGGTCCCGCACCGACTCGGCGCCGGGCGCGGTCGGATCGGCGCACACGGCGAGCACCAGATCCTTGCAGAGCACCAGGACCGAGCGGTGCACGGCGAGCGGGTCACGATAGTTGGCCGCGACCAGCGCCGCGGCGGCCTCGCGGGCCACCGTCATATCGGCGGTGCCGCGCACCGCGGCGATCAAACCCTCGGCATATGGGTCCAGGAGCCGTTCGACCTGGGCACGGTTGAGCGTCGGCGCGACCGCGCCCTCGAGCATGGCCGCCCACCGTACCGCCAGATCGTGTGCTGCTCCCACCAATGACCCCCTGCCCGGAAACCTTACTCCCGCTCAGGGTTTCCGGCCGACACCGGCCAAACCCAGAGAGCGGCCTGGGGTTTCGTGTTGATCGTCGGATTCCGGTCGCCACAGCGGTAATTCGACGACACCGGGCTCCACCAGATCCCAGCCCTCGAAGAATCCGGCAATGGCCTCGAGCGACCGGAAGTGAATGCCGACCTTGCTCTGATCGGCGGCGTTCGCGCCGAGCTTGGCGGCATCCTCGGGTCGGGTCGCGGTGGTGAGATGGGAGATGGCCACATAGCTGCCCGCCGGTACGGCCGCGCGCAGGGCCGCGACCGCCGCACCCGGGTGGTCGTCGTCGCTGAGCAGGTGCAGCACCGCGAAGAGCAGTACGCCGACCGGCCGCTCGAAATCGATAATGCCGGTTTCGCGGGCGGCGGCGAGCAGGTCGGCCGGTTTGCGCAGATCCGCCTCGATGGCGGCCGCACCGGTATTGCCCTGCAGGATGGCGCGCGCGTGTGCCACGGCCACCGGATCGATCTCGGCGTACAGCACCCGGGAGTTCGGATCGATCTCCTGCGCCACCTCGTGCACATTGCCCGCGGTGGGGATGCCGGAGCCGATATCGAGGAACTGCGTCACGCCCTGGTCCATCAGAAAGCGAACCGCACGACGCAGGAACGCGCGATTGCTCAGCGCCACGCGGGGCAGATCCGGAACCAGAGCCTTGCCCATTTCCGCTGAGCGGCGGTCGATTTCGAAGTTGTGTGAGCCACCCAGTAGCGCGTCATACATGCGCGCCGGGCTCGCCAGCGTCATGTCCACACCCTCCGGGGCCCATGCCGGTCTTTCCATCCTGCACCCTCCTGCAATCGATCGAACCCGGCCGGACGATCCCGTATCCCGATCACCCGGACGGTGCACCGCGATGTTAGCCCGCGTTCTCCAGAATTCTTGTAGCGGCATCGATCTCAGGGCAGTGGTACACCGGCCAGCAGCCACCGCGCACCCAGAACCAGAGAGCCCAACGCCACCAATCCGAATACCACCACCCACACTAGCCCCGGGATGTGCGTGAGGTGTGCCAGCTGATCGGCGTCCGAGTTCGGCTCGTGGCGGCGATTGCGCTGCAACTCGATGACCGGGCGGACCGCGGCCAGCAGAAGGAACCAGGCGGCCAGATAGGCGAGTCCGGCCTGAGTGTCATCGGTGCCGAACCAGGACACCGCGAAGATCACGCCTCCGGTGACGAAAACGGTCAGCAGACCGTACCAATTACGCACCTTCAACAGCAGGACCAGCAGCAATGCGATGGTCAGCCACAGCATGAGGGTGATCCGATGCGCGCCCAGCAGCGCCGCGTACCCGAGCCCGAGCAGTGCGGGCGCGGGATATCCGGCGGCGGTGGTCAGCATCATGCCCAGCCCATACGGTTTTCCACTCGAAACCGTGAGTCCGGAAGTGTCCGAGTGCAATCGGATGCTGTTGAGTCGCCGCCCAGTCAACAGTGCGGTGAACGCGTGCCCGCCCTCGTGCGCGATGGTCACCGCATTGCGCATCAGCCTCCACGTCGGCCGGAACGCGACCAGCAGCAGCGCGATCACTCCCGTCCCGATCACCAATTGCCAAGGCGGCGCGGTCTGGGTGGTGGTCAGCCGATCCACGATCGAGCTGCCGTGTTCGACGAACTCTGCGCTGTGCATCGCCGAACCATAGCGAGTGCGGCTGAGCGGGGCCAATGCTCCGCGTTCGGGGGACGTGGTACCGGGCTCGACGCCATAATCGGTGCGGGCCGAAATGGGGAGTGCCCGCCGAGAGGAGACCATCGTGTCGGAGTCGAATCATCGGAGATCGTTCGCGGTGGGCACCCTCACCGGTGTCAATCCGCCCCTGGCCGCGGCGCGCTCGGTGGTGCGGATGGCGCGGCTCGGGCGATTGGATTCGATACTCGCGCCGGATCATTTGGTGAGTGTGTTCCCGCGTGCGATCTGGGACACCGATTTCACACCGCAGGCCAAGACGGTGCACAGTCCGGACGAACAATTCGACTACGCGCCACTGCTGGCGCATCTGGCCGGGGGAGCGGGGCGGGTGCAGCTCGGCGTCGGTGTGACGGACCCGCATCGGCGCCACCCGGTGCTGCTGGCACAGACATTTCTCACGCTGGCGCATATGACGAAGGTGCCGCCCATCCTCGGCATCGGCTCCGGCGAGCGGGAGAACCTCGACCCATACGGGTTCACCTGGAATCGGCCCGTGGATCGATTGGAAGAGGCGCTGCAGGTACTGCGCGCTGCCCTGGCCGCGGACGGTCCGATCGAATTCTCCGGCCGCTACTATCAAATCGACGGCGCACCAATGGATTTGACCTGCCCGCCGGAGCGTATGCCGCAGGTGTGGATCGGTGCGCACGGCCCCCGCATGCTGGAGCTGACCGGCCGCTACGCCGACGGCTGGTACCCGTGGGAATCCCTCGCACCGGACGAATACGAACGCCGCCTGAAACTGGTCCACACCTCCGCCCGCGCAGCAGGCCGCGACCCGGACGCCATCGTCCCCGCCGCCATGCTCCAATTCCTGACCGCCCGAACCGAATCCGGCATCCGCCGACTACTGCGCACCCCCGCGATTCGCTACGTCGGTCTCTTCGCCTCCGCCGAAGTATGGTCCCGTTCCGGTGCTAAACATCCCTTCGGAGATGACTTCCGGGGCCTGATAGACCTGATGCCCCACCGCCTCACCCGATCCGAAGTTCGCGAAGCGATAGAGGAAGTCCCCGAGGAAGTCCTACGCAACTGGCTCATAGTCGGCACCCCCAACGAAGTCCTCCGCCGCATCCGAGACCTCTCCGACGCGGGCCTCCGGCACGCCATAATCCTCCCTTCCGCCGCCCTCGTCTCCAACGCCGACGCCGCCTTCGGCTACGCCGTATTGTTCTGGCTCGCAACCAAACTCCGCCGCCCGGCATCCAGCGCGGAGTAGGGGTCGCGCGCGCGGCCGTCCGGGCGCTAGCCCTTGGGGGCGACAGACTCCGAGTCGGTGAACACCCGGACATCGCGGGTTGTGACCAGTGGCAGCAGTTCGCTCACGCCGATCTCCCGGAAATGCGGCGTATCGCGGTGCGCGGCAAAGGCATCCGCATCCACATACGTTTCGATGCTGACGAAGCGCTCCGGCTGCTCGACCGATCGGAAGACGTCGTATCCGATACAGCCGGGCTCGGTGCGGCAGACCTGCGCGAATCGCTGCAGCATCGCGCCCAGTTGATCGGCGTTCTCCGGGTCGGCTGTCACATCGGCGATCACACGAACATTCGAATCCATCGGCCGACCCTATCCGGCTGGTGGGTGTCAGCCGATCTCGGCGGGAGCGGCGAGTGCGGCCTGCATGGCCACTCCGTCCACGTACGAGTGTTTTTCGCGGACGGCGCCGTTCTCGACCAGGACGAAATCCGCCAGGTCCACATCGACGGCGGCGCCGCTCACCGAGGTGCCCCGGAGCTTCCACTGGACTACCCAGAAGTCCTCACCCACACGGAGATTGACCATATGGAAGGTCAAATCCGGTACTAGGGCGAAGGTTCCGGCGGCGGAGGCGCGGATTTCGGCTCGGCCGCGGGCGGGTTCGCCGCCGGAGTGCAGGTGGAAGATCGAATCGGGGGTGTGTAGTTCGGCAATGCGGTCGGGGTCGTGATCGGCCCAGCAGGCGTGGTAGCGCTCGAAGAGTTCCCGGGTGGAAGCGGACATAATGGGCAATCCTTCTAAGATACAAACAGGATGACTGTATGTAACGGTAGCACCGGGGAGCGGGCGGAATGCCTCGAATCGAAGACTCGACCGATGCCGGCCTAGACTTCGACGTCGCCATGAACGCAGATCGCCGAACCCAAGCCGAACGCTCGGCCTCCACCCGCGGTGCGGTCCTGCGCGCCGCGCGAGAACTGTTCGGGCAGTACGGATATGGCGCGGTCAGCACGGTCGCGGTCGCCGAATCGGCGGGCGTCAGCCGGGGCGCGCTCTACCACCAGTTCAGCGAGAAGCGGGAGCTGTTCGAGGCGGTCTTCGAGGACCTCGAACGCGATCTGGTGCAGGTCATCGGCTCGGCCGTCGCGGGCGCGCGCACCGACGATCCGGTCGCGAGTCTGATTGTCGGCTGTCTGGCGTGGCTGCAAGCCTCCACCGCACCGGAAGTACAGCGGATTGCCCTGCTGGACGCGCCCGCGGTACTCGGCTGGAGCCGCTGGCGCGAGATCGAACTGCATCACACCATCGGCCTGGTGGAGAACGCTCTCGCCGGGGCCATCGCCGCGGGCCGGATCCGGGCCCAGCCCGTGCGCCCGCTGGCGTTGGTCATTGTGGGTGCGCTGGACGAGGCCGCTCAACTACTCGCCAACTCCGCCGATGGCGAGGATGCCGCGGCGATCCGTTCGGTGATCGAGCAGCTCATCTCCGGGCTCGCGATCGACTGACGGGATCAGTTGGGGGAGAGTCGATTCCGTGCCTGCTCCACACGGCGCTCCAGGGCGTCCATATGCTGATCGGCGCGGCGTAGCGTCTCACGAGTGGAGCGTTCGGTGGAGGCGGTGAAGCGGCGCTGCTCCTCGGCGTGCGTCAGTTCCGTGCGCAGGGTGGTGATGCGGTCTTCGAGTTGAGTCAACTCGGCGGCGGCGACGGCATGCTCGGCTCGAGCGGAAGTGAGTGCGGCGCGGCCGGTTTCGATCTCGGCGAGGGTCTCATCGAGTTCGCGGCGGGCCTCGGCCAGCGGATCGGGCTGTGCCGCACCTGAAGTGCCAGCGGGTGGTTTCCCGTTGCCGGTGTCTTCCGCTGTCCCGGAATCGATTTCGTCGGCGGGCAGACGGGGCACCGAGACGAGCGCGGCCGGTCCGAACCCCTCATAACTCGCGGCGGCACTGAGTGTCCCGCCGAGCACCTGCTCCCCGATCTGCGAATCGGCCAGCGCCGCTTGCAGAGTGCTGCCGATCTCCCGAAGCGCCGGTTCGGTGAGCCGCTGTCCATGACCCGCCGCCAACTGCGCGGCCTTACGGGTGAGCCCATTGACCGCCTGCTGCCGCTGCGTACTCAGCGCCCGCATTTGCGCGCCCGACAACCGCCGCTGTGCGTCCCGCAGCGCGTCCCCCACACTCAGCAGCGCCCGCACCTCCTGCTCCGCCTCGCGCGCCAGCAGATTCACCGCCCAGGCCGCCACGGTCGGCCGCCGCAACTTGCCGATGGCCGTCGCCAGCGCCCGATCCCCGCTCTCACGTGCCTGCTTCGCCCGTTCGGTCCGCGCCGCCACGAATTCGGCTGGCGGTACCCCGTAGAGCTCAGCCGCAACCTCGTCGAGCGTCATACCGCACAAGCCTACGAGCAGTGTCAGCCCTGGATGCTGAAGAACACGAGACTGCCGATACCCGCGACCAGGCAGTAGATCGCGAACGGGGTCAATGTCTTGGTCTCGAAGTAGGCGGTCAGGAACTTGATCGAAATGTAGGACAGCACGCCCGCGACCACCGAACCCGCCAGCGCCGGACCCAGAATGTCGTGATTCTCCGGCTTGAACAGCTCCGGCATCTTGAGCACACCGGCGGCGAGAATCACCGGCGTGGCCAGCATGAACGCGAAACGGGCGGCATCCTCATGGCTCATACCCTTGAACAATCCCGCGACAATGGTGCTCCCGGAGCGGCTGATGCCGGGGAAGAGCGCCGCGATCTGAGCGGATCCGATCAGCAGTGCGTTCTTCACACCGAGCTGGGACAGTCGCAGATCGGAGGCGCGATCGGGATCGGCGATCGGCAGCACCACCGTGTCCTGCGACGACAGATCGGCGGCGCGTCCGGAAGGTGTGACCACCGCTTCGACTTTCACACGGGTACGCAACAATTCGGCCGACAGCAGCACAAATCCATTGAGCGCCAAGAAGATCGACGTCGGTATCGGTGTACCGAGATAGTTGCGCACCGCCTTCTCCAGCAGCAACCCCGCCAGCCCCACGGGAATCGTCGCGACGATCAGCAGCACACCCAATCGTGCTTCGGGCGTACGGATTTCGCGAGTCCGCAGCACATCCCACAGCCCGCCGATAATCCGCACCCAATCCCGCCGGAAGAAGATCACCAATGCCAGCGCCGTGGCGACATGCATGGCCACCAGCAACGCCAGATACGGCGAATCCTTGGCGGACATATCCAGATCCTTCGCCCACTGCCCGCCCACCCAGGCCGGCATGAGAATGCTGTGCCCGAGACTCGACACCGGAAAGAGCTCACTCACCCCCTGCAGTGCGCCGACAACGATCGATTCCAGATACGTGATGGCCATACGTTTCCTGTCGTGATTGGGGACGATGCGGTCGGTGCGTGGTTGCCGGTGGCGAGGATCGCGAGTGAACCTACTGATCGCTGCCTGTGACGGCGCTGAGAGAGCGCGACGGTGAAATCGCCGGATCTCGGCGGTCTGCGAAGTTATTCACCGGTTCCCGCTGGACAATCCGCTTTTCGAGGGGTATCAGAGTGGTATGGCTACCGATGTAACGGGTAGTCGCGACGCTGTGGAGGAGGTGGTCCAGGTGTCGGAGAGTCCTGCTGCGTCGATGCGGGTTTGGCGCGTGCGACCGTGGAATCCCAATCCGCTCATGCGTGTTTCGGATCGGGTCGAGGTGGTGGTGCGCGCGCTGGCGGCGGTGGCCGTGGCGGTGGCGATCCCGGTGTCCGGGGCGATCGGGACCGTCAGTTACACCGGGGCGCAGGCCCGGATAGCCGCGCAGGACGCCGGTAAGGAACATGTGGACGCCACGCTCACGGGGGAGGTGCAGCGGCTCCCGGCGGCCGATAGATACGGGGTGCATCAGGATCGGTATCAGGCGCCCGCGACATGGAATCACGACGGGCACATCATTACCGCGACCATCGATGTGACCGGGCCGCAGGCCGCGGGGAGTACCGTTCCGCTGTGGATCGGCGGTGACGGGAATCCCACCATCGAGCCCGCACGACCGGGTGCGGCCGCAGCCGAGGGGATCGGGACCGGGTTGGCGGTGCTGGTCGAAAGCTGGTGTGCGGCAGCGGCATCGGTATGGATTACCGGGACCGTATTGGACGCGCGGCGCAATGCCAGGTTGGAGCGGGAGTGGCGCATGATGAACCGGCCGATCGGCAAGGATACGCTGTAGCCGGGCGGGTCACCCTGAGATCGACTGGGGCAGATCAGTATTCGCCGTGCACCAGGTTCTCCGGCGCCGCGCCCGCGAGATAGCGGCGGATCTGTTCGGTGGCAATGGCCCAGCCGCGCTGCTGACTGCCCCGGCTGCTACCGCCCACATGCGGGGTGATGAGCACACCGGGCGCATCCCACAGCGGATGCCCGGCGGGCAGGGGTTCCGGGTCCGTCACATCGAGAATCGCTCGCAGACGGCCGGTTTGGAGCTCGGCGACCAGCGCATCGGTCTGTACCACCGGCCCGCGCGCGGCATTCACCAGGATCGCGCCGTCCGTCATACGTGCCAGGAATTCGGCATCCACCATGCCGGTGGTCGCGGCGGTCACCGGCACCATCATGACCACGGCATCGAAATCGCCCAGCAGCGAAGGCAATTCGCCCACTCCGCGAATATCCTCGCGCGCATGCGTGCCGACCTTGACGCAGGTGGCATCGAACGCGACCAGCTTGCGTTCCAGCTCGCGCGCCAGATCGCCCGCGCCCACAATCAGAATCCGCTTGCCGGACAACGTATCCGTGTGATGCTGGGTCCACCGATGCTCCCGCTGCGCCTGCGCGAATTCGATGAATTCCCGGTAGACGGTGAGCAATCCGGTAAGCGCCCACTCCGCGGTGCTGGCCCCGTGCGCACCCCGCGCGATGGAGAGCTGCACGCCCTCCGGCACTCTCCCCACCCAAGCCTCCGCCCCCGCGGTCAGCAATTGCACCAGCCGCAGCTTCGGCAGCTCCCACGTCATATGAACGGCCTCGTGCCCGACCAGGAATCCGGGCACCAGCACCTCGGCCTCTTCCGCCCCGTCGGGCAGCGCCTCCCCGAGCCGGAACCGCACGGCCCGTGCCCCTTCCAGGCGCGAAACCGCCGCGAGGCCGTAATCATCGGGTACCAGCACAGTGACCGTCACAGAGGTGACGGTATCCGATGGCCTCGCGGCGGTCGCGAGCCGTCTGACGGGGTGCGGTCAGTAGTACCAGCGCCGACTCCCGACCGGACGGCCCGGCGAGCGGAGTGCCCACAGCACGAGTCCGGCGACCAGCACGATAATGCCGAGGGTGCTCAGCAACGGGATGCCGACAAGCCAGCCGAGAACGAGCAGAACGAGTCCGAGAACGAACATGACGAATTCCTATTTCGAGGTTATTGCGGGTTTGGCCGGTGTATCGGCCGTCGGCCGGTGCAGGAAGCGGTTCAGTGACCACTGCGGCCGCTGCGCGGCCGGTGCGGGTTTGGCTGCCGGTTCGGCCGCGGCTGGTTTCGTCAGCACCGGCGAGAACCGTTTGGCCACCGGCGCGGCAACCGCCTTGCCGAGTTCCTTTCGCGCGGCTGCCATTTCGCGCCGCGACTGTCTCAGATCCCGGCGGGCGAGGACCCCGCGCCGAGACATGGTCCAAGTGCCCGCCAGCAGCATGATGAGCCCGCAGGTGCCGACGGCGCCGATGAGGATGCCATAGGCGAACAGCAGGCCCGAGGAGCCGGTGTAGGCGTGATCGAAGACGGTGAATCCGCCCGGGAGCGTATGACTTTCGCCGCTGTTGGCCACAATGCCCGCGACTCCTACCGCCACGGCCGCGACCAGCGCGATGAGCCCGATGATAGTGAACATATTGCGGCTATTCCCCGCCCTGCCCGCTTTTAACCTGCAGGACGGGGTGTTGTCCGCGCTTACCCGGTCGTTGTCGACCTGGTGTCGGTTACTTGGCCGGTGTCGGCATCGGCTGGTTGATTGTGGTGAAGTATTGAACCGCAGCGGCGATCGCGACGGGGGCCGTCACGAGGAGTTGGCCTGCCAGCGTGCCCAGGAATCCGACTGCGGCTATCCCGCCGAGGCAGCCGATGGCCGCCGCGGGCAGCGAGGCGCCGAAGAGGCCGACGATAGCGGCCGCGGCGACCGTCGCACCGGCGATGCCACCCAGGACACAGCCGATAGCGCCGCCGAGCAGGCCGCCGGTGAGCGTGCCCAAGGTGGCGCCCGCTCCGATCGTGGAGGTCATGCGGCTCCATGCCGCGACCTCGCGATCGTAGGGGGTCGTCCATGGCGCTTGGTTCTCGTAGGGAAGGGCGACGGGCCGGTACAGGGCGTGTGCGAGGTCGAATCGCGGTGTCAGGGTGGCGGTGCGGTCGGTGATGGCGGCTTCGATCGGGAAGAGGAAATCGTCGACACGGAAGGACAATTCGGTTCCGGCGAGGACTGCGCCATCGACTGCCTTGATCTCGAAGACACCGTTGAACGCCTACCGCAAACGGGTCCACGGCCTCGGCTTCGACCCCACCGGTTGGCAGCTGTTCTACGACGCGTGGAAGGCCTGACCATGGTGGATTCGGATACGACTGGGACACGGTCACTTCCGGTGGCTCTCGGCTCGGAACGGACCGAGACGGGCGGCGTCGGCGTACTACTCCGGATCGCGATGGTGCTCGCCAAACGACTGGCCGGGGCATTTGTCGTCGTATTCGGTGCCGCCACACTGGGTTTCGCCGCCTTGCAATTGCTGCCGGGTGATCCGGTGGATTGGCTGCTGGGGCCGAGCACTTCGGCGTCACCGGCATTGCGGGCGCAGGTCCGTGCCGACTACGGGTTCGATCGGCCGGTGCTCGCCCAGTATCTGAGCTATCTGAACATGCTCGTACACGGGGACCTGGGTACGTCCTACCAACTGCAGAAACCGGTGTCGACCTTGATCGTGACGCAGCTGCGGCCGACCGCGGAGCTGGCCGTCAGCGCGCTGGCGCTGGCGCTGGTGCTCGCCGTCATCGCCGCCGTCGCGACAGCCGGACGGCGGCCGATACTACGCGCGAGCGTCTCCACCGCGGAGCTGGCCGTGACCTCGGCACCGCAATTCTGGGTTGGGATCCTCCTGCTGACCGTGTTCTCCTTCCAGTTGAAGATCTTCCCGGTGGCGGGGGCGCAGACCCCGGCCGCGCTGGTGCTGCCCGCTGTGACGCTGGCGCTGTCCATCGCGGGCATGCTCTCGCAGGTGCTGCGTGAAGGACTCGAGGCCGCGCTGTCGCAGCCCTTCATCGTCACCGCACGGGCGCGCGGGCTCGGCGAGGCAGAGGTTCGGCTCCGGCACGCGTTCCGGCACGCCGCCGCGCCGCTGCTCACGCTGACCGGTTGGCTTATCGGCACCCTGCTCGGGGGCGTCGTCCCGGTCGAGACGGTATTCGGGCGGCCGGGTATCGGTGCGCTCGTACTGCAGGCGGTGACCAGCCGGGACATGCCGGTCGTCATGGGCGTGATCCTGTTGTCCGCCTTGGTATTCGTGGCCGCTTCGACCATCGTCGACCTCCTGCACGCCGCCCTCGACCCCCGTATCCGCACCAACGAAGGCTGACCCGTGACCGATCTGACCGCCTCCGCGCTCCCATCGGGCGATGCGCTGAAATCACGTTTACCGCAGCGTGTTTCGTCTGTTCGAGCGGCGCTCACCGCCCCGACGGTGGCGGCCGCGTTCGTGCTCGGCCTGATCGTGCTGATCGCGATCGCGCCCGGATGGTTCACGGACTACGCGCCCACCGCCACCGACGTCCATCACGCCCTGCTGCGGCCGGGCGGCGCGCACTGGTTCGGCACCGATCAGCTCGGTCGCGACGTGTTCGCGCGCGTGCTCTACGGCACCCGCCCGGCGCTGCTGCTCGGGTTCGCGGCCACCCTGCTCGCCGTGGTCGCCGGGACCGTGGTGGGGCTGCTGGCGGCGCTCGGCGGCGGCTTCGCGGACCAGGCGCTCATGCGGGCCACCGATGTGCTGCTGGCCCTGCCGCCATTGCTGCTGGCGCTGCTGGTGATCGCGGCGCTCGGCGCGGGAACCACGAATATCGCGGTGGCCGTGGCCATTGCGTTCATCCCGCTGTACGCGCGACTGGTCCGCTCCGAGGCACTGGCGATCCGCCACTCCGGCTATGTGGAGGCCGCCACGATGCTCGGATTGCCCCGCGTCACGGTCATCGCACGGCACATTGTGCCCAATGCCCTCGGGTCACTGCTGGTGATGGCGCCCCTGGGTTTCGGGACCGCACTGCTGTATTCGTCCGCGCTGAGCTTCCTGGGCCTGGGAATCCAACCGCCACAACCTGAATGGGGTTCGATGCTGTCCGAGGGCAAGGATATTCTCGCCGCCGCCTGGTGGGTCGGGGTGTTCCCCGGGGCGGCGGTCACCGGCACGGTGATCGCGGTCAACGTCCTCGGCCGCACCGTGCGGGTGCGGTTGACCGGACGGGGCGCGCTATGAGCGGGACGCTGCTCGAGGTCGAAGGACTGAACGTGAGCTTCGGAACCGGCGCCGATCGGACACGGGTCGTCCACGACGTCTCGTTCGACGTCGCGCCGGGGGAGTGCCTGGCCTTGATCGGCGAATCGGGATCCGGTAAGAGCGTCACCGCCCGCAGCCTCATGGGACTGGCGGGCACCGGCGCGACCGTCACCGCCGCGCGGTTGAACTTCGCGGGGTCCGACCTGCGCGATCTCGACGAATCCGGCTGGCGCACGGTCCTGGAACTATTGGCCGGTGTCGGTGTGCCCGAGCCCGCGCGCCGCGCCCGGCAGTATCCGCACGAACTGTCCGGGGGCCTGCGACAGCGCGCGCTGATCGCCTCGGCCATTGCCGCCGATCCGATACTGCTGCTCGCCGACGAACCGACCACCGCGCTGGACGCCACGGTCGCGGCCCGCGTCCTGGATCTGCTGCGCGAGTTGCGCGCCGGCGGCATGTCGATCCTGCTCATCAGTCACGACCTCACCGTCGTGTCCCGGCTCGCCGACCGGGTGGCCGTCATGTACGGCGGGCGGATCGTCGAACACGGTGCGGCCGAACAGATCCTGCGCGCACCGCACCACCCCTATACGCGGGCATTGCTGGCCGCGGTACCCACCGGCCGCAGTCGCGGCACCCGCCTCTCGATCGACGCACCGCCCGGCCCGGCCCCGGAACCCGATGGATGCCCCTACACCGCGCGCTGCCCGCATGTCACCGAAGAGTGTGTACGGACATTGCCGGAGGCTACGGAAACCGTTGCGGGGCATGCCTTCGTGTGCTGGCACCCGACCGATACGCGATCGCCGGATGCGCCGGACGCCACGGTCGAGCCAACCGGGACCCGTAGCGAACCCATTGTGGATACCCGCCCGGCCGAGGCCGCGCAGACTCGTCCCGCCGCCCGCACCCTGCTCGAAGTCGACCGCATCTCCAAGCGCTACCGATTGCCCGGCGGCGGCTGGCACGATGCCGTGCGCGAGGTGTCCTTCCGGTTGGCCGCCGGCGAAGTACTCGGCGTCGTCGGCGAATCCGGTTCCGGCAAAACGACAACCGGCCGCATCGTGCTCGGTCTCACCCAGCCGGATTCGGGCACCGTGCGTTTCGACGGCCGACCGTGGAGCCATGCCCGCGAACGGGACCGGCGACCGCTGCGGCACCGGATGCAACCGATCCACCAGGACGCGCTCGGTTCCTTCGACCCGCGGCTGAGCGTGGCTCGCATCCTCGCCGAGGCGACCGCACAGGTCGGCGTGCCACGCGGACGGCCTCGACTGACCCGCATGCGCGAACTGCTCGACCAGGTCGGACTGCCCGCCGCGGTGCTCGACCGCCGCCCGCGCGAACTGTCCGGCGGCCAGCGCCAAAGGGTAGGCATCGCAAGAGCTCTCGCGGCCCGGCCCGAAGTGCTGGTCTGCGATGAACCGGTCTCGGCCTTGGACGTATCGATTCAGGCGCAAATCCTGGACCTGCTCAGCGACCTGCGATACGAACTCGGCGTCGCGATGGTGTTCATCTCCCATGATCTGGGCGTCATCCATCACCTCAGCGATCGGATTCTGGTGATGAAGGACGGCCGCGTCGTGGAAGAGGGCGCGGCGACCCGGGTGTTCGCACAACCCAACGACCCCTACACCAGGGAGCTGCTCGCCGCCGTGACGGTGCGCCCGGGCGACCACGCAGCGGTGCGCCCCGTCGCGTCGTCCGAGCACGCGGATCGAGCACTCTCGATACCGGGCTGATTCAGCGGAGTTCGTATGCCTTCACATTCCCTGCCGGGGACCCGTCCGTGTGCCGTCGCCATCGTCGGCGCCGGACCCAAAGGAATCGGTGTGCTCGAGCGCATCTGCGCGAGCGCGCCGGAGCTGCTCGGCGACCGGCCCGTCACCGTCCACCTCGTCGACCCGTACCCGCCCGGCGCCGGGCGGGTCTGGCGGCACGCGCAGTCGCCGCTGTTGCTGATGAACTCCAGGGCCGCCGATGTCACCATCTTCACCGACGACACGGTGCAGTGCGACGGTCCGATCCGACCGGGACCGACCCTGGCCGAATGGGTCGAACAGGTCCGGGACCGCACCCTCCCCGTGACCATCGACCCGAGCCTGGATAGTGAACTGCGCCAGTCGAACTCGGCCAGCTTCCACACCCGCCGACTGCACAGCGCGTATCTGAGCTGGTTTTACGAGCGCGTCCTCGACGGCCGTCCGGACACCGTCGACGTGCGGTTGCATCGAAGCGAGGCGGTCGATCTCACCGACGGCCCGGCCGGTGAGCAGCTGGTGTGGCTGCGCGACGACCCGAACCCGCTGCCGGTGGATGTCGTGGTGCTGGCCGTCGGGCACCTCGATTCGGAGGCAGACGCCGCGGGACAGGCCCTGACCGGATTCGCGGACCGCCACGGCCGCAGGTACTTTCCGCCCGCCTACACCGCCGACACCGATTTCTCGACCGTCGAACCCGGGGAATCGGTTCTGGTTCGCGGCTTCGGGCTGGCGGCAACCGATCTGATCACGCTGCTCACCGAGGGTCGCGGCGGACGCTTCGACACCGCTGCCGACGGTAACCTCGTCTATCGTCCCTCCGGCGCGGAACCCCGACTGCACCTGGGTTCCCGGCGCGGAGTCCCGTACCGGCCCAAACCCTCCTATCAATTGCGCGGTCCGACAGCGGAATTCCCGCGCTTCTTCGGTCTCGCCGAGATCGATGCCCTCATCGAGCGACCCGGCCCGATCCGCTTCTGGCCCGATCTGTGGCCCCTCATCGCCAAGGAAATCGGCTGGGGGTATTACACGGAACTGTTCGGCGCGCACCCGGATCGCGTGCATATGCGGTTCGAGGACTTCGCCACCCACTACGCCCAACTCGACTGGGGCAGTGCCGAACTCCGCCGACTCGTCGACAAGGCCGTGCCCTTCCCCCGCGACCGACTCGACGTGCTCGAACTGGACCAGCCCCTGAGCCGAGTCGACGCCACCGAAGCCGACGATATGGCGGCGCGCGTGCGCTGCCATATCCGCGACATCCTCGACCACTGCCGCGACCCCGCCTTCAGCGCCGACCTCGGTGCGCTCGGCGGTGTGCTCTCGGTGTTCCGGCAACTGCCGCGCGTGGTGGGCAGCGGCAAACTCGATCCGACCTCGCAACTCGAGGACGTGGACGGGTGGTGGTTCGGCTTCTTCAGCTATCTCGGCAGCGGGCCGCCACCTGTCCGCCTGGTCGAGTTGCTGGCACTGGAACAGGCCGGGGTGGTGTCGCTCATCGGCCCCGACATGTGGGTGGAGACCGACGAATCGCTGGGCCTGTTCGTCGGCGGCAGTCGCAAAGTGCTCGGCGCGGTCACCGCCACCACCCTGATCGACGCCCGCCTGCCCGGCGCGGATGTCGCCCACACCACCAACCCGATCGTGCGCGCCATGCATCGCCGCGGCCAACTCGGTGCGGAGAAGCTCATTCTCGATCTGTCCCGCCGCGATACCGGCCGCATCCATACCTCCGGCATCGACGGACAACTGTTCGACGCCGACGGCGTCGTGCACCCTCGGCGGTTCGCGTTGGGCCCGCACACCAGCCTGCGTATCGCGGGCGCGTTCAGCAAACCGCGCACCAATGCGCTGGGCTTCCGGGAGAACGACCGGGTCGCCCGACAGGTGCTGCGGCTGCTTCAGGAGACCCCGCCGAGTACTCGAATCCGACACCAGCGCAAGGAGAAACCTTTGACCCTGATCCGAAAAACACACGCCCGCATCCTGACTCGCGATCTGGATGGCACGGTGACGACACTTCGCACCCTGGTCGGCCGAGATCCCGATCTGCGCGTCGCCTTCGGCCGCTTCGATATCGGCCTGATCGGCGACTTCTGTGTGCTGACCGGCAGCGAGGAGGCCATGGACCGCTACCGTGGCACGGTCGGCCCGGTCATCGTCGACGATTTGACCGCGGTCCTGGCCCTCGTCGAGGCCGCGGGCGCGGAGATCACCCTGCAACCCTTCGATGGCCCGGCCGGACGCGGCTTCCTCGCCCGCCACGCCGACGGCGTCGAATACGAGTACATCGAGTTCCGGCCCGACCTCGCCCGCGTGGTCTTCGGTGCCGAGACCGAGGCGAGCCGAATGGTCTCCGGCTGACGGTCGACGTTCGAATCTGCGTGAATCGAATCCAGCAACCCATGATGGTTGCTGGATTCGGTCGTTTACGCAGGCGCTCAACGGGTTTGCGCCCAGCATTCGGTCCTGTGGTCCGTTATGATTGGGTTATAAGGACAACTTCAATTCCGTCGTTCGGGTCGGATCGCATTCCACTGGAATGCGCACGCCCCCGGATGCGTAATTCCGCGTTGTCCCGCGACGGATCACGAAGATTCGAAAGGGACTGAGCGCCAAGGAATCTGGCAGGACAACGGTGTTCTGTGAACATCGATCGCATCTCTCGGGATGAAATGCGGGGGGTTTCACGTGTTTATGGAACGCGGATCACAGATCGCCGCTCTTGACGAAGTCTATCGACAGTGTATCGCCGGGAACGGTGGAATATCGCTGATCACCGGACAGGTCGCAAGCGGAAAGACCGAACTTCTCAAGGTATTCGCCGACCGGTTGCGCGCCGAGGACGCGACAGTGCTGGAAGCGGTCGGTTCGCGGCATGAACGCGACCAATCCTTCGGCATTCTCCAGCAGTTGTTCATCGGTCTGTCCGATCGCCATGGGCTGGAACGGATTCGACGCCTGCTGTCCGACAGCGCCGCACGACTGCCCGACCCCAGCGGCGATGGCACCCCACTGCTGCGAAATCACGCGAAGCAGGAACTGTGGGCCACCCTGCACCGGCTGGCCGAGCGTGCCCCGGTGGTCCTGATTGTCGACGATCTACAGCACGCCGACCTCGCATCACTGCACACCCTGCTCTGGTTCGGCGACCGGGTGCGGTCGGCGCGCGTCATGATCGTGGCCACCCGCACCGACCTTCCGCTCTCGGCGGATCAGCAGCGTGCGGTGCTCATCACCGAACTGCTGCGCCAGCCTCGCTTTCGGTTGCTGCGCGCCGACCCGCTGACCTCCGACGGTGTCCGCGAAATGCTGACCGCCCACGCCGGAATCCCGGTGGAGACGCATCGCGCCGAGGCGTGGCACCGCCTCACCTGCGGCAGCCCATTCCTGCTCAAGGCCCTCATAGCGGACAGCGGATCGCCGACCGGGCAGCGGGATGAACCGGCGGCGGGCCCGGAGTTCGCCAGGGCGACGCTGGCCTGTCTGCACCGCGGCGGCGCCTGCTTCCTCAAAGTGGCGAGAGGGCTTGCGATACTGGGGGAGTCGGGCGCGGTATCGGTGATTCCGCAACTGATCGGCGAGGATGAGGAAACCACCGCCGGAGTCATCGCCGCCATGAACGTGGCCGGTCTGCTGGACGATCGGCGGTTCCGGCACCCGGCCGCCCGGGCCGCCGTGCTGCGTGAACTTGCCGCGGCCGACCGTGCCGAACTACACACTCGTGCAGCGGAATTGCTGCACAACCACGCCGCGGACCCGCACCGCGTCGGCATCCACCTGGTCGCGGCCGGAGCCGCACCGCACCCGTGGGCGTTCGAAGTGCTGCTGGGCACCGTGCGCGAGGCGCTCGACCGTGACGACCGGGAGTTCGCGGCCAAAGCCCTCAGACTCGCCGGGTCCATATCCACGACTGCGGCGCAACAGGTTTCGGTCGCGGTGCTGGGCATCCACGTCGGCCATCGCAGCACCTGCGATATCGCTCGCGCGCAACTGGCGATCGTGCTCGACGCCGTGCGCGCGGATACGGTCGACAGCGACGAGATGATCGGCCTGCTGCGTCCGCTGCTCTGGCAGGGGCGCGTGGTCGAGGCGGAAGTCATTCTCCGACAACTCGACAACGCCGCCGACCGGCTCGAGGATCACGCGGCCGCGGACCTGTTCGCCGTGCGGGTCTGGTTGCGGTCGACCCACCCCGGCCTGATGTCCAGCGCGGGTCATCCCACCGAACTGTCCGACGGGGCGCAGGTGGCGGTGGTTGCCAACCGATTCGTGCGCGGTCCCGCCCTGCTCGCCGATGTGCTCGAGACCGGACCGACCGACCATACCGTGCCGACCGCCGAATGGCTTTTGCGGACAACGACTCTCGACGGCGGCTCGCTGAATTCGATTGTGTCCGCGCTGTTCGCGCTGGCCCACGCCGAACGCACCGATCTCGCCGCGCACTGGTGCACGGCCCTGCTGCGCGAGTCCGTCGAACGGCGCGCACCGACCTGGCAGGCCCTGTTCACCGCCACCCGGGCCGATATCGCCTGGCGGCGTGGCGATATGACCGGCGCGCGCCGGGACGGACTTGCGGCCCTGGGCCTGCTGCCGCGCTCGGCGTGGGGTATGGCCCTGGGCTTTGTCCTGTCGAAGGTGATGGTGGCCGCCACCGCACTGGGCGACTGGCAGACCGCGGACGGTTGCCTGCTGGAACTGCCCGATGCCATGTTCGACACGACCTACGGGGTGCAGTACCTGTACGCCCGCGGCCGCCGTCTGCTCGCGGCGGACCGGTACCGGGCCGCCCTGGACGATCTGCGAACGTGCGGGCGGCTGATGGGCGAATGGGGTATCGATCAGCCGACCTTCCTGCCGTGGCGTGCCGATGCCGTGCGGGCGCTGCTGGGGCTGGGGCAACGGGACGAAGCCGCGGCCTTGGCCGCCGAGCAGATATCGAGAGCCGCAACGCTTTCCCCACGCGCTCACGGCATCGCGTTACGTGCGCTGGCGGCGACGGAATTCGATCCGACCGTGCGCCGCGACACGCTCACGCGGGCGATCGAATCCCTGGAAGACTCCGCCGAACCCGTCGAATTGGCCTATGCCCTGGCTGATCTCGGCGAAACACAGATCCTGCTCGGTGAGCCTCGGCGCGCCCGCTCGGCGGCCGACCGCGCCGGCCGGATCGCCGCCGACCACGGACTGACCCCGCTGGTGGACCGCCTGAACTCCGGTCGTCGTGCCGTCGAACCCGTATCCCTGGCCCCGTCGCCGGGCGCCGAGAAGGCCGATATCCTCAGCGCCGCCGAACGCCGTGTGGTATTGCTGGCCGCCAACGGCCGTACCAACCGGGAGATCGCCGCCGAGCTATACATCACGGTCAGCACGGTGGAACAGCATCTGACGCATGTCTATCGCAAATTGGGTGTCAAGGGTCGCGGCGACCTCGCCGCCCACCTGGCCGATGCGGGACTGCTCGCCGGCATCGGTCTGGGCCAGCGCGGGGCGGCCTGAGATCGGTGGCCGAAAACCGAAGGGGCCCAGCCGCTTCGGTCTATTCGTGGGCCCGGTCGTCTCAGGTGGTCGCGGGTTGTTTCGGCACCTTGATCACGAACATACTGACCACCAGGGCCAGCGCGCAGGCGACCACGGCCGCGACTACGGCGGTGGAGAGTCCGTGCGCGAGCGCCTCGCGCCCATGATCGTCGTGCTGGCTCGACTGGTAGATCGTGGTCAGGATGGCCACCCCGAGCGACAGCCCGACCTGCTGGGTGCCCTGCAGCAATCCGGAGGCCGCGCCCATATCGCGCGGTTCGAGCCCGCCGAGCACGGTCATGTTCAGGGTGACGAAGGCGAAACTGAGTCCGGCCCCGAGCAGGATGAACGGGCCGAGGATGCCGGTGAGGTAGCTGCTGGAGGCGGTGGTGGTCGAGAGCCAGATCGCCTCCAGTCCCATCAGGACGACGCCGGTGATCAGCACCGGTCTACGGCCGAAGCGCGCGATGAGTTTCGGCGCCCGCCGCGCCGCGAAGAACTGCACCACGGCCATGGGCAGGAACGCCAAACCGGCCTGCCAGGAACTGAAGCCGAGCGCGTTCTGGACGTACAGCGACAGCAGGATGTAGGTGCCGCCCATCGAGATCATCAGCAGTACGAAGCTCAGGTACGCTCCGGCCCGCACCCGCTGGCTGAGCAGTCGCAGCGGCACGATCGGCTGCTCGGCGTGGCGTTCGACGAAGACGAACACCGCCAGCAGCACCACGCCCGCGAGGAAGGCCGCCCAGGACACGGCATCGGACCAGCCCTCGGTGGAGGCGCGAGTCAATCCGTAGACGATGCCGACCATGCCCGCGGTGGACAGGATCGCGCCGAGCAGATCGAATTTGCCCGGATGCTTCTGGGTTTCGGTGAGATAGAGCTGTGCGAGCACCACCGTGACGACGCCGATGGGCACATTGATGAAGAACACCAGTCGCCAGCTCAAGGTGGTGAGCACGCCACCCACGATCAATCCGAGCGTGATGCCGAATCCGGTCACCATGGAGAAAACGGCCAGCGCGCGGGCGCGGTGCGGTCCCTCGGCGAAGGTGGCGGCGATCAGTGACAGCGCGGCCGGTCCGGCGAACGCGAACCCGACGCCCTGCAGGGCGCGCGCGGCGATGAGCAGGCCCTGGTTGGGGGCGATACCACCCAGGATCGAGGCGATGACCACCAGCGACAGGCCCCAGACGAACATGCGGCGGCGACCGAGAATGTCACTGGCCCGGCCCCCGAGCAGCAGCAGCCCGCCGTATGCGAGGGAGTAGGCGCTGAAGACCCACGCCAGCGCCTGCGCGGACATGCTCAGCCCGGATTGGATCTCCGGCAGCGCGATATTGACGACATTGCTGTCCACCGAAACCATGAGCTGGCACGTGACGATGACGCCCAGGGTGATGGTAAGTCGCCGGGCCGCACGGGTTTTCGCCGCGGGTTCCTCGATGGGCGGTGTGGTCGCAGCGTCGGACTGCGTTTCTTGGCTGGTCATACGATTGTCCGTTCGGAAGATGCCGGGGGAGTTTGCGACGGGTCGAGCTCGCGGCGCGACACTGCGCTCTGCTCTACGCTTGTATGCTCGAAATCAGCATAGATACAACCGATCATTTCGTCTACAGGTGTTGAGCGAGGATTTCATGACGCTTCAGGAAATGAGCACCGTTCCGGCGAGTCGCACCGAGCGCCGCCTGCAGTCGCGCCAGCAGATCCACGACGCCGCCCGCGAACTCTTCGCCGAGCGCGGCTATGTCGAGACCACGATCCGGGCCATCGCACAGCGGGCCGGTGTGGATCCGGCCCTGGTCATGCAGCACTTCGGTACCAAGAACACGCTCTTCGAGACGGTCGCGGGCATTCCCGAGACCATCGACGACGCCCTGGAAGGCCCCCCGGAAGAGCTCGGTGAGCGCCTGCTGCGCCACGCGCTGGCCGATGTGGACCGCAAGGAAGACCGGACCATGCCGGTGCTGCGTTCGATGCTCACCCACCCCGAAGCGGCGCATGCGGTGCGCTGCGCGATCGTGAACCCGGAGACCAGCCCGTGGACCCGGGTCCTGGCCGGTCGCGACGCCGAACTGCGGTCAGTGCTGATCGGCACCTTGGTCCTGGGAGTGCTGGTCGCCCGCTATATGGTCCATATCCCGGGTGTCGCCGACGCCCCGGCCGAGCGCCTGGTGGAACTCCTCGGCCCATGCCTGCGGCCCTTGGTCACCGAGGGGCTGCCCGCCGAACGCCCCGAACCCTGCTCTGCCTTGGATGCCCTGGCCCGGGCCGATGTCGAACAACGCGCCGCCGCGGAGCGGGTCGACGAACGCGCCCGTGCGGCACTCGCGTCCGGGGCCAGCTACGGCGACATCGGTCGTGCCCTGGGCATCAGCCGTCAAGCGGCCCGTAAGCGCTGGCCGAACCCGGTCGACTGAACTCTTTGGGTGACAATGTCGGTTGTCGACCAAAGGGTTGTGAGCCGTAGCGGGCGCCTCATTGGACCCGTGGGATCGCACGGTCGGGGGTGACAACTTTGGTTGTCGATGAGCAATCGCGCTGCTGGTCCAGCCTGATCCTTCCGGCCCGGCGCCGCGGTGACAGCCCCTATTCCCCTGTCGCGCAACGCCTTCGTTAGGGGCCGTCCGCGGTGCCCTTAGGGGTATTTGCCGCCCGGCCACGTCCGTAATCTGCGGAAGGCGGCGCTTCCCATGGATCTACGAAGGAGTCACTCCGTTGACCACTCTCGACAGCATCGATGTCTTCGATCAGGAACGCTATCTCGACGGTCCGCCCTACGGTGATTTCGCCCTGCTGCGCGCGCAGGCCCCTGTCTATCGCAATGCCGATCCCGAAGTGCCGCAAGGGCATTGGGCGATCACTCGGCACGCCGACGTGGTGGCCATCGCGCGCCAGCCCGAACTGTTCTCCTCCGAGCGCAAGGGTTCACAGCCCCAGGAGTTCGACGAGGTCGCCATCGAGGTGCAGCGCCGCATGATGATCCATCAGGATCCGCCCCGGCATACCCGGGTGCGCGGGCTGGTCAATCGCGGATTCACCCCGCGCGCCGTGCAGCAGCTGCGCCCGCGCATCGCCGCCGAATGTGAACAGATCGTCGAAAAGGCTTTGGCGCTGGGCGAATTCGATCTGGTCCCGACGGTGGCGGCGGAGTTGCCGCTGATCGTGATCGCCGAACTGATGGGCATTCCGCGCTCGGACCGGCACAAGATCTTCGAATGGTCCCGCGCCATCGCGGGACAGACCGATCACGAGAACGGCGGTGCGGAGGCCACTCGGCAAGCCGTGGTCAATATGTCCGGTTACGGTTCGGAGTTGGGTGAGGCCCGCCGCCGCTGCCCCATGGACGACACCGTGACCCGCATGGTCAAGGCCGACGACAAGGGCAATCAACTCACCGACGAGGAATTCCAGGCGTTCTTCATCCTGATGACGGTGGCCGGCAACGAAACCACCCGCTACTCGATCGCGGGCGGGGTCGAGGCGTTCGCCCAATTCCCCGACCAGTGGGCCCGCCTGCGGGCCGATCCCGGTCTGGCCCGCAGCGCGGCGGAGGAGATTCTGCGCTGGGTGAGTCCCACCAAGGTCTTCCGTCGCACCGCCACCGCCGACACCGAACTCGGCGGCCAGCTCATCCGCGAGGGCGACAAGGTCATGGCGCACCTGGTGTCGGCGAATCGCGATGAGACCGTCTTTACCGACCCGGATCGTTTCGATATCGGCCGGGATCCGAATCCGCACGTGAGCTTCGGTGGCGGCGGCCCGCACTTCTGCATCGGCAAGCATTTGGCCGTGACCGAGATCGAGATCATGTTCCAGACCCTCGCCGAGAAGTTGGGCAGCATCGAAATCACCGGTCCCGCACCGCGTTTGCGCTCATACCAGTTCACCGGGATCACCGAGCTGCCGGTCCGGGTGGTTCCGGCGTGAGCCATTGCGGGCGCGCGGATCCGCGCGGGACCAATACGGTCCGGTAGTGCCCGGGTGTGCGCGACATGCGCACCTGATCAGTGACCCCCAGATATCTGCCGAGCGGAGTGTCCGCGGTGAAGGTCGCCGGTGTCCGGCACGCGTGCGCGCCGTCGCTGTCGGCGATCTCGCGCGCGTAATCCCGATCGAAATGGCCCATGCCGCGAATCCGCCACGCGGCCCGGGTCAGTGACACGTGGACACGGTAACTGCCGCCGTGCACCGCGCGGCGGCACAGTGCTTCGACGATCCCGGCGGTCAGCAACCACGCCACGATGTAGTCGTTGACCACCCCGATCGGTGCTAGCGCCGGCGTATCCGGCTCGCCCTCCAGAAACATGTGCCCGGTGAGGCAGCCCGCGGTTTGGTCGAATCCCACGCGATCGGCCCACACCCCGTGCTCGCCATTGAGTGAGACGGTGGCGTGCACGATGCCCGGCCGCACCGCCGCGGCCCGCTCCGCGGTGAGCCCGATCCGCTCGAGATATCCGGGCCTGCGGTTGGCGAAGAATACACCGCATCTCCCAGGCGATCACCGTCGACGGGATGATCTATGTCTCCGGCCAGGCCGGTTTCACCGCAGACGGCCGCACGGTCCCCGGCGGCTTCCTGGAGCAGGGCCGTCAAGCTTTTCGCAATGTCGAAACCGTCCTGGCCGCCGCGGGTGCGAGCCTCGGCGATATCGTCGAGGTCGGCATCTTCGTCCGCGATATGGCTGCCAACCTGTCCGAGGTGATCGCCCTGCGCGCCGAATTCCTTACCGAGCCCTACCCCGCCGACACCCTGCTGGAGGTGTCCGCGCTCGCCCAGCCCGACTGGCAGATCGAGGTCGAGGCCATCGCCCTGGCCCCGCGCCGAGTCGCGCGGTAACGAAGCGGTCGCTCACGGCGAGCCACCCGCTCGAATTGGCAATTGTTAGGCAAACTCCCCGGCATGTCCCTATTGCCCGATTGTCTGCACGGGTAGCGGGCGCCGTGGCGTGGCCCCGCCAAGGAGTTCCGGCCCCCATGCTCGCGATCGGCGGCGTACCGCCGGACGAGCCGGGGTGGGCGGTGGAGATGAAGTGGGACGGGGTTCGAATCATCGCGGTGTGCACGGCGGGGGAGTGCGCGCTCTACAGCCGCAGCGGCAATCAGGTGGGTGACTCCTATCCGGAGCTCGTGATGGCGCTGAAGGCGTTGGCGGGTAAGCGATCTCTGATTCTCGACGGCGAGATAGTGGCACCGGAGGCCGACGGCGCGCCGTCCTTCGGCCGGCTGCAACGCCGCATGCACGTGGCACGCCCCACCGGGCAGTTGATCGGCGAGGTTCCGGTGCGGCTCTTCGCCTTCGATGTGCTCACGCTGGACGATCGCGACACCATGCGTGAGACCTATCTGATCCGCCGCGAAATACTCACCGAATTGGCCTTCGCTACACCACTTTCCGCCCCGCCGCACTGGCTCGATACGGATGCCGAAAAGTTGCTGGAGGTGGCTCGTGAACACCGGCTCGAGGGCATCGTCTCCAAGCGCGCCGATTCGGTCTACCTTCCCGGCCGCCGCTCACCCGCCTGGATCAAAACCCCGTTTCGGCTGAATACCGAAGTCGTGGTTGCCGGTTGGACATTCCGCGCAGAATTGCAACGAATGCATGAACGTCAGATTTGAAACGCCTTGATGCTGCGTTGACGACTGTACACCCACACGCTGCACGTGACCCGTTCCTGCCTGCGCACTTGCCAAGAATCCGTCATCTGATGCATGATTCGACCATCCTATGATGGGAGCCGGATGGGGCGACGTGCAGGTGGACCGGTGCCGGGTTCGGCTCGTATGGAGCTGGTCGATGGTGTGGCGCTACTGCGGCCGGAAGATGCAGTGCTGCAAGCGATGCTGCGTGGTTGGGAAGCGCAGCAGATTGGCGGTCGCGGTTTGAGCGGCTCGTATGTCCGGGGCGGGTTGGGCGTCGTGCAGCGGTTCATCGCCTATACCAACGAGTATCCGTGGAACTGGACGCCGTCCCATGTAGATGAGTGGATGGTCGAACTGGTTAGTTGCCGCAAAAGGGCGAAGTCGACGGTCCGCAACTACCAGAATGCGGTGAAGTTGTTCTGCGAGTTCCTCGTTCGCCCAGAGTATGGGTGGGCGGATGAGTGTGAGCGTAGATTCGGCACGTATCCGATCCAGGTCTGTTTCGAATGGAATACCCTGGCGCACTTGGTCAATTACGAGGGCCCTGCGGAGCGGCGCCCGATGACGCGGCAGGAGCTGCAGAGGTTCTTCGACTATGCCGACGACCAGGTGGAGGTCGCGATGCGGCGCCGGCGTAAGGGCGTACTGGCGGCCTACCGAGACGCAACGCTGTTCAAAGTAATCTATGCCTATGGCCTCAGGGCGAGGGAGGCGGCGAGACTGGACGTGGTCGACTGGTTCCGCAATCCGAAAGCACCGGAATTGGGTCGTTTCGGCAACCTCGAGATCCGCTGGGGTAAGGCGTCGAAGGGGAGCCCGCCGAGGCGGCGCACGGTACACACGGTGATGCCGTGGATCGTCGAAGCGGTTGAGGACTATCTCGGCAATATTCGCCCCTGCTATGGGTTCGATGATCATCCTGCGGTGTGGTTGACCGAACGGGGCGGCCGGGTAACGCCGCGGCACATCGCTCAGCGCTTCGCCGACTACCGAACGGCTTTGAATCTGGAGGAGACGCTGGTGCCACATTGCCTGCGCCACAGTCATGTGACCCACCAAATCGAAGACGGGGTCGATGCGAGGTTTGTGCAAGAACAAGTCGGCCATAGATTTGCATCGACAACGGCGGTCTATACCGGTGTAAGTGGCGACTTCATGAACACGATGATGGCCAATGCCTTGAGCAGGGCGTTCGAGACCCAGGAATCGGAGGCCTGATGAGCGCGAGGTTGGACTACAAATGGAACCTGCGTGAGCTGATGGCGCAGGCTGGTATGTTTCAGACAACCCAGCTGCGCCCGAAGTTGGCCGAGCGTGGGATCGAGTTATCCGACAGTCAAGTGTATCGGCTGGTCGTCGACAAGCCGGAGCGGTTGAGTTTGAAAACGCTTGTGGCGCTTATGGATATCCTTGGCTGTGCGATGGAGGAGCTGATTCAGCCGGTGACGGTCGCTTCGACGGCGCGTCGGAACAAGGCTGCCGGAGACGAGAATTCAGATGCTGGTGTAGGCGCATTCAGACCCAAGCGTGCCCGGATCATCACTGGCGAGCGATGAGTGCGGACTCCGCCGAGGAGCCTCAGCACATGACTGATCCAGTCGGTGTGATTGTCCGCACGGTCTGTCGTGTAGAGCCTGATCTGGATTCCTCCGTCATCGCTGCGGTCGTAGAAGAGGTAGTCACGAGCCGAGCTGGTCGACGCAAGCTGGCCAGAGTACTTGAAGACACGCCCTCTCTGCTTACCTCGGGACGGACCGAGGGACCACCGATGGTGGACAAGCTGATTCGAGCCCTTCGCACACGCGGCGCGGTGACTGTAGTCGCACCGTGTTGTCCCAACTGTGGTGATTCCACGAAACGGATGAGTGCACATGATAAGAACGGTTTCCGGCGTTGTGTAACCTGCGACAACAGGGCTAAAGGTGTATTTTCGCCACGGCCGTGCACCGTATGCGGCCGTGTGCTGATACCGCGTTCCTATGATCGACAGAGGCAACCGCGGTGTGAGATGTGTCCACCGGACTCCGGTATTGATCATGTCCAGCTCATTGTCGAGACGATCGTCGCGATCAGCCCGCGAACCGACACGGCGATGCTGCGTGACCTGATCGAGCGCACTGTGCGCCAGCAGGCGCGGCGACGCCAGGTGGCGTGGGATCTGCAGGACAGGCCGGAGTTGCTTGTCGGAGAGGCGATATCCGGTTCGGCGATGGTCCGGCGCCTCGTGACTGTTCTGGTACAGCATGGGGTCGAGGGTGTGGTGGCGCCGCGATGCCAATTTTGCGGAAAGGTCCGAAAGCTAGGGTCACGGCGAAATGGTCAGCCATGCTGCCTTTCCTGCTACGCGGAGGCTCGGGCGACCACGTGTGCGCGCTGTGGTGCGGTGCGGCCAATTGCCGCACGAACCCATGAGGGGAAACCGCTGTGTGAGAAGTGCACGCGGCGGGCAGAGTTCAACCACGGTTTCTGCTCAGACTGCGGGCGATTCGTTGCTATCGCCACCCGTCGCGGTGGGAATCCAGTTTGCTATGACTGTCGAAAGATGCCATTCGCGGTCTGTTCTGTTTGCCGGGTGCATAAGCGCTGCGGGGGTGCAGATACCTCGAATCCGCGATGTCCGAACTGTTACCAACGCACTCGAACCGCGCTGTGTGTCATGTGTGGCAAGGATCGCAGGATCAGCAGCCGCAACGCCAGCGGAAAACCTCTGTGCGCCAACTGCGCTCGTCGGCGAGAGCCCTGCTGTCGGTGCGGGCGTGTCCGTCCCGTGAGCGGTCGGATAACCGATGGCGCATTGTGCTGGACCTGTATCAAGACTGAACCGGAGTACTGGAGGCCCTGCGACAACTGCGGGGCTCTCGCCTGGCGGCTCCATGGTTTGTGTACCCGATGCGTCGCCCCGAAGCTCCTTCAGGCTGCGTTGGCAGGCCCTGATGGGACGGTGTCCGAAGCGCTCGAACCAGTTCGTCGAGCCTTGTGTGCTAGTGACGCGACCACATTGCTGAATTGGTTACTGCGGCAAAGCACGACGGCGATGTTGGCCAGGCTTGCTTTAGCCGACGGGCCGGTCACCCATGAAACCATCAACAGTCTTGTGCCAACCCGCCCGGCACGGTATCTGCGACAGCTGCTTATCGCCAATGGTGTTCTGCCGGAGCATGATCGGCACTTGGACAACTTGATACGCTGGTCCGAGGACCGATTTCGTGAGGTCGAGGATCCCGATGAGCGACTGATTCTTCGCGGCTATCTCACCTGGACACATTTGGCCCGCTTGCGCCGCGCCGAAACGCCAACGACGCCCGCTGCAGTGGCGAGTATCCGCGGGGAGGTCAAGAGTGCGATAAAACTGATGGCATGGCTGCACGATAGGGGCCGTGGTCTGCGCGACTGCACGCAGGCCGACCTGGATGAATGGTGCTTATGCGGTGGGCACATGCCGTATCGAGCACGCTTATTCGTCACCTGGTGCACGGAGCGCGGATACGTCGGGAAGCTAGCTATCGGGCTACGTCCTGAATCGGCGCAGCGGACGGTGTTCGGTGAGGGCGATCAGCGGTGGCACCTCGCTCGGCGGCTGCTACACGACAATACGATCTCGACGACCGACCGTGTTGCCGGTCTATTGGTGCTTCTCTATGGGCAGAGCGCCAGCCGGATTGTCCAGCTCACCATCGACGATGTCACGTTAACGGCAGAGGGTGTCGGATTGCATTTGGGGCGGCGCCCGCTGGAAGCTCCCGCTCCGCTCGACGAGTTATTGGTTGAACTGGTAACGACGCGTCGTGGCAAGGCATCGCTCGGGCATATCGACAGTCATCGGTGGCTTTTTCCGGGAGGTTTGCCTGGCGCCGCGTTGCATCCAGAAGCGCTGGCGAGACGACTGCGCGTGCTCGGTGTACCTGCACGAGCTGGCCGGAACACCGCCCTGATGAACAATGCCGCCGCAATGCCTCCTAAAGCTCTCAGCGACTTACTTGGAGTATCGATCACCACCGCAGTCCGCTGGACCAAACATGCCGAATCGTCCTCGGATGCCTACGCTGCCGACCTCATCGGTCGGCGGCGCGGTGCAGACGGTCGAACGCATCCTTGATATAGCCGACAGCGTGTGGTTGACACGGAACTACTTGTGGCGCAATCAGTATCAGATTCTGCTGGAAGTAGGTTCAACCTGCCGATCCATTGAGGTGATCGCGGATCGAGTGTGTCCGCGATCCGTATTTGTCCGTGAGCTGGAAACCCATCCATCAACTGCTCGTGTGTGTTCTGCGGGTCGGTGAGGCGGGAGCGCATTCTCGATTCGAGGTCTTGCTAACCGCGTTCAGCCTTGACGGTGGGGTTACGGGACGTCCGAGGTTCCCATCGCTGCACATGGCCAGTGTGAGGTTCCCCCCGAATGGTGGACAGGGGAGTTACGAGTTTCAGGCGGCAGTCGCTCGAAGTGAGCGTTCGAAGGTGTCGGGACTTTGCATCCCGATCGCTGAGTGCCGCCGGACAGTGTTGTAGAAACTGATCCAGTTGTCAACCGCAGCAACGAGTTCGGCTTTCCTCGCGTAGACGTGCCGGTAATACTCCTCGTGCTTGAAACTCGACCAGAACGATTCCGCTGGGCTGTTGTCCCAGCAAATCCCGGTCGCGCCCATCGATCGCCGCAACCCGTACCTTGAACATGCTTTCGCTGTCAGGTGCGCGGTGAACTCGCCGCCACGATCGGAATGCAGGATCGTGCCACGACACAGGCCATCGCGGGCGGAGACAGCGGATTCGATGGCCTCGGTGACCATGTCGGCACCGATATGGTCGGCGATACTGTAGCCCAACACTTTCCGGGAATGCCCGTCACGGATCGCGCACAAGTACATGTCCCCCTCACCGCACGTGAGGTAGGTGATGTCGGTGAACCACGCCGCGTCCACGCGGCCCTGGTCGAAGACGCGGTCCACCAGATCCGCCGGGAACGACGCTGTCGGGTCGACCACGGTAGTGCGGACTTTGAACGTGCGCGGGCTGATGCCCTCGAGCCCGATCGAGGCCATGATCTTGGCGACGGTCTTCTCGGTGACCAGCTCACCCTGCTCGCGCAGCTCGGCGGTGATCCGTGGTGCCCCGTAGGTGCGACGGGAGTCGGCGTGCACCTGGGTGATCTTCACTTCCAGATCCGCGCGCCGCTGCTGGCGGGGCGTCAAAACCGTTGCCGCCCTGCGTTTGCAGTACTGGTAGTAGCCGGAGGTGGAAACGGTCAGCAGTCGTGCCATCCGGGTGAGCGAAAACCGTTGTCCCTCAGGGGTTTCGGTACCGGCGGTTTCGGCGATGTCGTCGGGGCCGGCGTACTTCACCATCAGATCGAACCGGGCCGATTCTTCTGCATCGCGGCAAAATACGCCGAAGCTTTTACCAAGAAAGAGTTGTCTTTCTCCAGCTCGGCGACCTGTTTTCGCAGCCGCAGCAACTCCGCGCGCTCGGCCGCGTCCAGAGGTTTCTCCCCGTGGACCTCGGCGGCAGCGATCCTGC
>NZ_WJIC01000041.1 GCF_009649815.1 Nocardia sp. SYP-A9097 | reverse complement strand
GAGTGTCAGCCGCATCGCCCAGTGCCGAAGCACCGGCTGCGATTACGGTTTCCCTCCCCTGATTCATAGCCTAATTCTACCGCCGAAATAGCCCCCGAAGAACCCCAAATGTGTTGTGATATAAAGTTATTCAGAATATCAGACCATTCAGTTCACGCCCTTTGTCCTCACGCGTCTACCGACCGTAGAGTTCCCGTATTTTCTTGTTCTTTTATGTTTTGTCTCTGAACGGAACCACAGCCTGCCAGCCAGGCTGGTACGTGAGATGACGGCACCCAAGGGGGGAGCGAAAGCCGGGTACGGCACCCAAGGTTCCCACACCGAAAAATCTTGGCCCTCCTCCGAACCCCGCTGGAACGTAATGCCCCACAGGGCATTCGGCTACGAAGGCCCCGGGACCATTCCCGACCGACACAAAGCAATCCCCATCCCTCAGCTCAGAGCAACGGCAATCCGGTGAGCCAAACGGATCAGTGCCTGATCGGAATCGGGCGAACCAATCAGGCACCAGCCGATAGGAAGGCCGTCGATGGGGTCGGGTGGCATGGTGACCGCCGGGAGTCCGGCCAGGGACGCCAGGCACGTCAGGCGCAGGGTGCGGATGCGGCCCGCTTCCAGTTCGGTGGGGTGGGTAGTGCGTTCGGGAGGATGTGTTGCGGTGGTGGGGAGCATGAGCGCTCGGCCGGAGAGCGCCGCACGAAGATGGTCGGTGGCAACGATGAGGGTTCGGCGGGACCGGTCGACGGCCGCCGGAGTGATGGTCGCGGCGTAGCTGAAGCGTTGCGCCACTTCGGGAGTCAGCGAATTCGGGTGGTCGGTGATCCATGAGCCGTGGTTGGTCCAGGCTTCGTACGCCTGGACGGTACGGAAGGCGGTGAACCATGTTTCGAGGTCCGCGTCCAGCCTGAGTTCCTCCGCTCCCAAGGTCTCCGCCAGGGATATCGCCGCGGCGGCGAGCGGTGGGTCTGCGACATCACAGATCGCTCTGTCGAAGACGAGTTGCGTCGGGGCGCTATCGCCACGCGCGGCAACCTCGGCGGCAGCCAGGCCCGACGCCGAGTGCGCGCCGCGAGGTAGCAGGCAATCTGCCACTGCGGCAAGGGTTTCCGCATCTCTGGTAATCCAGCCGACGGTGTCGAAGGATTGGGCCAGTGGCAGCAGGCCCCGGGTGGGGATGCGGCCATGCGTGGTTCGGATGCCCCATAGGCCCTGATATGCGGCGGGGACTCGGATCGAACCTGCAGTGTCGGTGCCCAGGCCGATGGTGACCTCGCCGCGGGCTACCGCGACCGCTGAGCCGCTGGAGGAGCCGCCCGGGATTCTCCGTGGGGCAGCGGGATTCACGGGCATGCCGTAGCTGCCATTGGAACCGGTAATGCTGTAGGCGAATTCGTCGGTGTGGGCGATGCCGGAGACTTCGGCACCGGCCGCCAGCATGGCCGCGACGACGGCGGCATGCTCGGGCTCGGGGTCACCGAGATAGTCCCGCACGCCACCGCCTATCGCGAATCCCGCTACGGCGTAAAGGTCTTTGACCGCCACGGTGTGACCGGTCAGCGGACCCGGTGCGGTGGCGGCCACCAATGGCGTGCCAGTCACTCGCCATACGCCGTCACCGCTCCCCCGCGCCGAGCGCTCCGCAGCGGAGTGAGCGGTCGTCCTACTCACTACGCGCGCTCCAGAATGCGCCGGGCCAGAGCGGTGGTGGCGTGGTGGGCGAAATCGGCGACACGGATTTCGCCATGCACGCCACGGACCTGATCCACCGCCTGGGAGATATTGAAATCCGTTGCGGCGCTCAGGTACAGGTATGCCTGCCGGGGGTCAGCGTCGAAGAGGGCGACCACCATTTCTATGGCGTTGCGGACGCAGGCTTCCAATGCCCGGTTCAGGTCCGGGTCCAGGCCCGTGGGAATGACGAAACCGTGGGCGGCGGCGAAGGGGCCGATGGGCCGGCCCAGACCCGCTTTGACCTCCTCGGCGGGAATCACATCGACGGTGAGGCGGGCGCGCAGCGGTGCTTCGAGGGCCGTGAGCGCGACTTCACCATTGCCCTGGGCGAAGTGCGGGTCGCCGATATAGAAGAGCGCGTCCGGAACCTGCACGGGGAGAAAGAGTGTCGCACCGGGCGTGAGGCGGCGAATATCGATATTGCCGCCGTGCTGGCCCGGCGGCACCGAGGACAGGTGCGAGTCGGTCTCGGTGGCCACGCCGATCAGACCCAGGAACGGGTTCAGCGGGAACTCGGCCGTGTGCGGGCGATCGGGGTGAATCGGCATGGTGCCGAACCATTCTCCGTCGCGGGCGGCGACGCTACAGAACTGACCGTAATCCCCGTCGAAGCCGAGTTTATGCGCCAGGACGCCGCGATTGTGACGGGTGGAGACCACTCCGTAGGGCGCGCGCATGGTCAGATCGTCGATCCGAATCGCGAGCAGATCGCCTGGGCGCGCACCGGTTACGGCAATCGGACCGGTGACGATATGCGGTCCGGCGAGCGAGTCACGCTTACGGGATGCGGTGACTTCGATTGTGTCGGAGAGGATATGGTCCCGCTCCACACCGTGCCGCCCGAAATAGGCGACCGGATCCGAGCCCTGATCCTCCAGCATCCCCTCATGGCTGATGGTGTCGATCAGCACCGTCTGCCCGGGATCGATGGTGGCGATCGAAGTGTCGCCCGCACAGGGAATCCGCCCCCACAGCACCTTGGACGGTTCGGCCGGAAGGTAGCGTTCGCCGCCGATCCCCTCGCCCTGCTGCAGCACCCCAAACGCGGGAACGAACCCCTGCACGATCGACGTCACGTCACACCTTCCCTACCCGACCCAATTGGTCGGACCATCCGATGTGCCGACCATAGGACAGGCGAACGGCCGGAAACAGTGTTCGAAACCTAACGTTACGAGCGCTTTACGCGCGCGAAATAGCCTGCATACGAAGCGATTTAGAGTTGAGTCGATGACGGCTTCGATACCACCGCTGAGCCGCCGCGCCCGCAGTGTCAGCGCGGAGGTAGCGGCGCACCTGGAGGGCCTGATCATCAGTGGCGAACTGCGCGCCGGTGATCGGCTGCCACCCGAACGCGAACTCGCCGCGAATATGAACATCTCCCGGTCGTCCCTGCGACAGGCCATGTTCGAACTCGAGTCCAAGAAACTCATCGAACGCAAGCAGGGGCGTGGCAGCACCGTCACCGAGATGCCGAGGGCAGCAATGGAATTGGCGGGCGGTCTGGGAGACGCGGAGACCGAACTCGGGCACGCCGGCGAATTACGCGATCTGGTGGAGCCGCGCATAGCCCACCTGGCGGCACTGCGCGCGGTAGAGTCCAATCTGCTGTCCATGGAGAGCGTGCTCATGCGCTGCAACGAAACCCTCTCCGCCGACGAGTCTTTGCGCCTCGATATCGAATTCCACGCACTGCTCGCCCATGCCGCCCAGAATCCACTGCTGGTGACACTGTGCACCATGACGACCGAGTGGACGAGGCGCACCCGCGCGCTCTCGCACCGCACCAAGGTGGGCCGCCGCGTCTCGCTCCAGGGCCATCAGCTGATCTACGACGCCGTCGCCCAGCACGACGGCGCGGGCGCGGCCCTCGCCATGGAACAGCACCTGCGCGAGGTTCGAGAGCTCAGCCTCCGCTCCGGTCGCAGATGAGAGACCTTGGCGTGGTTCAGGATTCGGCGTTGACGAGTGCGCGGAAGGTGCGGCGGTAGGCGAGCGGCGCCACGCCGATGGCCTCGTGCAGGTGCTGGCGCAGTGAGGTGCCGGTGGCGAAACCGACCTCGGCGGCAATGCGATCGACCGAGAGTTCGGTGGTTTCCAAGAGTTCGCGGGCGCGGAACACACGCTGTTGGATGAGCCAGCGGCCGGGACTGACACCCACCTCGTCACGGAAGCGGCGGGCGAAGGTGCGGCCGGACATGCGGGCGCGCCCGGCGAGATCGGCCATGGTGAGCGGAGTGTGCAGATTCTCCAAGGCCCATTGGCGAGCATCGGCGGTGCCCGCGGCGGCAGGCGGGGGTACGGGCTGTTCGATGAATTGGGCCTGGCCGCCTTCGCGCCAGGGCGGGACAACGCAGCGGCGCGCGACCATATTGGCGACCTCGCTGCCGTGATCGCGGCGAATCAGGTGCAGGCACAGGTCGACTCCGGCGCTCGCGCCCGCCGAGGTGAGGATGTCGCCGTCGTCCACATAGAGCACATTCGGGTCCACCCGGATGCGCGGGAAGAGCCGCTGGAAGCGGTCGGTGAAGTTCCAGTGCGTGGTGGCGGGGCGATCGTCCAGGAGTCCGGCGGCGGCCACGACTATCGCTCCGGTGCAGATGGAGACGAGCCGCGCGTTCGGCTTCATCCGTGCGAGCGCCTCCGAAACCTGGTGTGGCAGGCCGTCATTCAGGATGCCGAGAACATCACAGGGCGCGATGACCACGGTTTCCGCCGTCGCCAGCAGACTCGCGTCGTTCTCGACGGCAATGTGGAAATCGGAGTTGCTGCGGACCGGCCGGCCATCGACCGAGCAGGTGAGCACCTCGTAGCGCCCATCCGCCGTACCGAACACCCGGTTCGGGATGCCCAGTTCGAATGGATACACCCCATCCAGGGCCAGTACGACCACCCGATGCGGCCGGATTGCCTCGATCTGCATGGCATGATCCTATCGAATAATGGCGATCATGCCATTTTCCAGGGCGGTGATCGACGGCAAACTCGGTGTCATGAGCGAGAAGGACATCCCCACGACCATGCGCGCCATCAGCCAGAACGTGCTCGGCGGCCCCGAGGTGCTTACCGAGGTCCAGCGCCCGGTGCCGCAGCCGGGCCCGAGCGAGATCCTGGTGCGCGTGCACGCCGCCGCCCTCAACCCCACCGACTGGGGTCACCGCCGTCGACCCGGACTGTTCCTGCCCGAGCCACCGTTCGTACTCGGCTGGGATGTCTCCGGCGAGGTGGTCGCCGTCGGTGTCGGCGTCACCCTCTTCCAGCCCGGTGACGAGGTCTTCGGCATGCTCCCCTACCCGCACGGGCACGGCGCTGCGGCCGAATACGTCACCGGGCCGACCCGCGCGTTCGCCCGGAAACCCGGCAATCTCAATCACATTCAGGCCGCCGCCATCCCCTTGGCCGCGCTCACCGCCTGGCAGTCCCTGGTCGATGCCGCCGATGTGCAACCCGGACAACGGGTTCTGATCCACGCTGCGGCGGGCGGAGTCGGGCACTTCGCCGTGCAGATCGCGAAATCCTTGGGCGCGTACGTGATCGGCACCGCGAGTTCGGTCAATCACGACTTCCTGCGCAGTCTGGGTGCGGACGAGGTGATCGACTACCACACCACCGATGTACACGAGACGGTCCGCGACGTGGATGTCATCATCGACCCGATCGATGCCGACCATGCCATCGAGTCCATGAACTCGCTGCGCCCCAATGGAATTCTCGTCTCGCTGCGCGCTCTCGGAGCCGAGATCCTCGTCTCGGCCGCCGCCGAGCGAGGTGTGCGCGCCGTCCTGATTCTGGTAGAGGCCGATCATGCGGGTATGACCGCCCTGGCCGAACTCGCCGAATCCGGAGCGCTGCGTCCCACCATCGCGGGCGTATTCCCGCTCGCCGATGCGGCCAAGGCGCACGCCCTCGGCGAAACCGGGCGCACCGCAGGAAAACTCGTTCTCACCGTCGATTGAACCGAATGCGGCACTGGTCCGTAGGACCGGCTGCGGGTTCAGCCCGGCTAACCCTCCCACCGACCGGACGACGCTTCCCCGAACCCCGATAACCAGGGAAGAGGTTGCGGGAGAAGCACCCCCGTGCGAGCGATTGCCCGCACGGGGGTGTTCGTCGTTTCGAAGCTACAGCGAGTCGAACAGGCCCGGATGTTGTTCCAGGGCACGGACTTCGATCGAACCGAAGACCAGATCGGGCGGCGGAACCAGACCCAGGTGCTCCCAGGCGGCGGCGGTCGCGACTCGACCTCGGGGCGTGCGAGCGATCAATCCCGCACGCACGAGAAAGGGTTCGCAGACCTCTTCCACGGTCGCCGACTCCTCGCCGACCGCCACGGCAAGTGTGGAGACACCCACCGGGCCGCCATTGAAGCTGCGGATCAGCGCGGCCAGCACCGCACGGTCGAGGCGGTCCAGGCCAAGCACGTCCACGTCGTAGACCGCGAGGCCGGCATTCGCGATTGCGCGGGTGACAATGCCGTCGGCCTTCACCTCGGCATAGTCGCGAACCCGGCGCAGCAGGCGATTGGCGATACGCGGCGTGCCACGGGAACGGCCGGCGATTTCGGCGGCCGCGTCCTCCTCCATCTGGACGCCGAGAATCCGGGCCGAGCGGATCAGAATCCGTTGCAGCTCATCGGGTTCATAGAAATCCATATGCCCGGTGAAACCGAAGCGGTCGCGCAGCGGGCCGGTGAGCGCACCCGAGCGGGTGGTCGCGCCGACCAGCGTGAAAGGTGCGATATCCAAGGGGATGGAGGTCGCACCCGGACCCTTGCCCACCACCACATCGACCCGGAAGTCCTCCATGGCGAGGTAGAGCATTTCCTCGGCCGGCCTTGCCATACGGTGGATTTCGTCGATGAACAGCACATCGCCCTCGACGAGATTGCTGAGCATGGCGGCCAGATCCCCGGCGCGTTCCAGCGCCGGACCGGAGGTGAGGCGCAGCGCGGTGCCGAGTTCACCGGCAATGATCATGGCCATACTGGTCTTGCCCAGACCGGGCGGACCGGACAGCAGTACGTGATCGGGTGTGCCGCCACGCTGTTTCGCACCGCGCAGCACCAGCGCCAACTGTTCGCGCACGCGCGGCTGGCCGATGAAATCGTCCAGGGATTTCGGGCGGAGGCTGGCCTCGATCTCACCGTCGGAGGCGAGATAGCCTGCGCTGACCGCTGATTCGGCGGAGTCGAAGTCGGTGTCTGGGCCGAACTCCGGTTCGGGAGCGAAGTCGGATTCGTCGTCGATCATATGCGTCTACCGGTTCTTGCCCAGCAGCCCCAGCGCGGCCCGCAATGCCTGCGAGGTGCCCAGGTCCGGATCGTGCACGAGCACGGCCTCGACGGCGGGTTCGGCCTGTTTGACCGGGAAGCCGAGGCCGATGAGCGCCTCCACCACCTGTTCGCGCACCGGTGTCGCCACGGCCGCGAGAGCGGATCCGGGCGGACCCGATTGCACGGGAACGAGATCCACCTTGTCGCGGAGTTCGACCACCATGCGCTCCGCGCCGCGCTTACCGATACCGGGCACGCGGGTCAGCGCCGCCACATTGCTCTCGGCCAGAGCCTTGCGCAGGGCCTCGGGTTCGAGCACCGCGAGCACCGCCATGGCGATCTTGGGGCCGACACCGGAGACGGTGAGCAGCAGTCCGAAGAGTTCACGAGATTCGGTGTCGGAGAACCCGAACAGCGTCATGGAGTCTTCGCGCACGATCATGGTCGTATAGAGCCGCGCATCCGCACCGGTGGTGAGCGTGGCTAGCGTGGCGGGAGTCGCATTGAGTCGATACCCGACTCCCGCGGCCTCCAGGACCACATGGTCGAGCCCGATCTCGAGCACCTCACCGCGTACCGACGCGATCACCCGGACACCGCCTTTCGTTGCTGGGCAAGCTTCTCCTCGTACCTGCGCCGCTGCGCCGCCGCCATGGCCTCGGCCTTGGCCATGCGGTCGATCATCGGCGCGCGCCAGCAATGACAGATGGCCAATGCCAGCGCGTCGGCGGCGTCCGCGGGTTTCGGCGCGACCGCCAGCCCGAGGATACGGGTCACCATGGCCGTCACTTGCGCCTTGTCCGCGGAACCGTTTCCGGTGACCGCCGCCTTCACCTGACTGGGTGTATGGAAGTGCACGGGTATCCCCCGCCGCGCCGCCGCGAGCGCGATCACCCCACCCGCCTGTGCGGTGGCCATGGCCGTGCGCACATTGTGCTGCGAGAAAACCCGTTCCACCGCAACCGCTTCGGGTAGGTATTTGTCCATCCACTGCTCGGCCGCATCCGCGACACACATAAGCCGTTGTGCGAGATCCATATCGGGCGGGGTGCGCACCACATCGACGGCCAGGGCCGTCACCGTGCGCCCGATCCCGCCCTCGACCATGCTGAGCCCGCACCGGGTGAGCCCGGGGTCGACGCCCATCACCCGCACGACAACCCCTCTCACCGCAGACGAACAACTGTTCGAGAGTCTAACGGACCGACAGGGATTCCCCGCCCACCGACACGAGGCCGGCCGCCTCACCCGATCCGAGCCCGAAACGCCTGGTATGCCTCATCAGCGAACAGAATGAACCGCACCTGCCACACCCGAGTCTCGGTGCCGCGCACCGTCTCGACCGCGATCCGAGCACCATCCGCTATGGGCCACCGGAAGATTCCCGTCGAGATCGCCGGGAATGCGACCGTCTCCGCCCCCAATTCGTCTGCCACCCGCAATGATTCGCGATAGCACGACGCGAGCACCTCGGAACGATCCTCGGTCTCCGACCACACCGGCCCGACCGTATGAATCACCCACCGCGCGGGCAAGCGCCCGGCCGTGGTCGCCACCGCCTGCCCCGGCTGCAACCCGCGCCCGTAATGCGAGGCCCGCAGGGCCCGGCACTCCGCCAGAATCTCCGGGCCACCCTTGCGATGGATGGCACCGTCCACGCCCCCGCCACCCAGCAGCGACGAATTCGCCGCATTCACCACGGCATCGACATGGTGCTCGGTGATATCGCCGCGAACCGCGGCCAATTCGACCATGCCCCGATTCTTCCACCGCGCGCACCCCGATAACGCATTTCGCCCACGCCAGTACCTGCACGCAGACATCCACGGTGTCAGGATGGGCGTGCCGAATCGGTTGGAGGGGTTGGAATATGACACGGCATATCGAGTTCGAGCGGCTGCACAACTTTCGGGACATGGGCGGATATCCGGCGGCGGACGGACGGGCCGTCGGATGGGGCAGGCTCTATCGGGCCGATTCGCTGGGGAAGTTGCGGGGGCGGGATTGGGATCGGTTCCAGGAGCTCGGGATTCGGACGGTCATCGATCTGCGGTATCCGTGGGAGATCGAACGCAATGGGGCGGTTCCGGAGCGAGAGCGGTTCGCGTACGCCAACTTCAGCATTGAGCACGTGCCCTACGACCAGGCCGCGATCGATCCCGAACTCGATCCTTGGCGGTATCTTGCCGACAAATTCGGGGAGCTCACCACCGACGGGGTCGAGGAGATTCGCGGGACCATAGAACTGGTCGCCGACGAGGACGGGCCGACGGTGTTCCACTGCACCTCGGGAAAGGATCGGACCGGGCTCATCGCCGCGCTGATCCTGACCGCGCTGGAGGTCTCCGAGGAACACATTCTCGCCGACTTCGCGCTGACCGAACTCGCGACCGCGCGGTTTGTCGCCGACTGGCATGCGAGCAATCCGAACCGCGAACTGCGCTGGCCCGGATATGGGCGGGCGCCCGCCGAGGTGATGCGGTTGGTCATCGACGATCTCACCACCGCACACGGATCGGTGCACCGGTATATCACCGAGCAGGTCGGGGTCGAGCAGCGCACGATCGAACGGCTGCAGGATCGGCTGCTGATCGACGCATCGTAGGAAAGTCGAAGGCCGCCTCCCGAATTCGGGAGGCGGCCTTCGACTCAGCTGCTGAACGCGGCGAATCAGTCGTCGAGTTCGGCCAGGACCTCATCGGAGATGTCCACATTGGTGTAGACGTTCTGGACGTCGTCACTGTCTTCCAGGGCATCGACCAGTTTGAAGACCTTGCGGGCGGTATCGGCATCAACCGAGACCGACATCGACGGCTGGAAGCCCGAGTCGGCGGAGTCGTAGTCGTAACCGGCCGACTGCAGCGCCGTACGGACGGCGATCAGATCACCGGGCTCGGAGATGATCTCGAAGGTTTCGCCGAGGTCATTGACCTCTTCGGCACCGGCATCGAGAACAGCCATGAGCACGTCGTCCTCGGAGAGACCGTTCTTCTCCAAGGTGACCAGACCCTTGCGGTGGAACAGGTACGACACCGAACCCGGGTCGGCCATATTGCCGCCATTGCGGGTCATGGCCACGCGCACCTCACCGGCGGCGCGATTGCGGTTGTCGGTGAGGCATTCGATCAGCACCGCAACACCATTGGGGCCGTAACCCTCGTACATGATGGTCTGCCAGTCGGCACCGCCGGCCTCTTCACCACCGCCGCGCTTACGGGCGCGCTCGATATTGTCGTTCGGCACCGACGACTTCTTCGCCTTTTGAATGGCGTCGTACAGGGTCGGGTTGCCGTCCGGGTCACTACCACCGGTGCGGGCCGCCACCTCGATGTTCTTGATCAACTTGGCGAAGAGCTTGCCGCGCTTCGCGTCGATCCCGGCCTTCTTGTGCTTGGTGGTGGCCCATTTGGAGTGGCCGCTCATTCCCTACTTCCTCGGTTCAGGGGGCTGAGTAGTTTCACCAAAGCGACACTACGTACCCACGGACGGACAGCGCCCCAGTCTACTGCGCGCGCTCATGACAGCGGCGAGCACATGAATTCGGGCGGCGGCTCAGACTCCGACGCGGGGGCGGACCAGGGTCTCCACGAAGAGGCGATGCACCCGCAGATCGCCGGTCACCTCGGGATGGAAGGACGTTGCCATCACATTGCCCTGCCGCACCGCGACGATCGTGCCCGCGGCCGGACCGGCCGGAACCCGCGCCAGCACCTCGACGCCCGCACCCGCCCGCTCCACCCATGGCGCGCGAATGAAGACCGCGCGCACCGGGCCGTCATCGAGGCCGGCGAAGTCGAGATCGGTTTCGAAGGAGTCGACCTGACGGCCGAAGGCATTGCGCCGCACCGTCATATCGATGCCGTTGAGGGTGTGCATATCCGGGCGGGTGTCGAGCACCTCGTTCGCCAGCAGGATCATGCCCGCGCAGGAACCGTAGGCGGGCAGGCCGTCGCGCAGTCGCTGCCGCACCGGTTCCAGAAGTTCGAACACCTCCAGCAGTTTGCTGATCGCTGTGGATTCGCCACCGGGCAGCACCAATCCGTCGACAGCCGCCAGCTCGGATTCGCGGCGCACCGCGATGGGCTCGGCGCCGCACGCCGCCAACGCGTGCACGTGCTCGCGCACGTCGCCCTGCAATGCCAGCACACCAATCCTCGGAGTCACGCCGTCGAGCATACGTTCGGGTGTTGGTGTGGCCCTGCTCACCCAGGGTGTGAAGGTTCCGTCAGGACAAGCGACCGGTAGTCCGATTCGGCGGAGACTCGCGCAGGTGACTGATCTACTTCCGCAACCCTCGCCCGGACCGCGTGGCGGAGTCGCCGCGCCGCCACCCGGGTCCGGGCTGCGCAGGCCGCGACCGAGCGCGCGGAAAACCGGGCACGGGCTGACTGTTTCGACCGGGTTGGCCGGGCTGTCCCTGGATGCCATGGCCTCGGTTTCCTATGGTCCCGAGGCGATCGTGCTGGTGCTGGCCGCCGCCGGATCGGCCGGGCTGGGGTTCACGCTGCCGGTGACCGCGGCCATTGTGGTGTTGCTGGCGGTGTTGATCGCCTCGTATCGGCAGGTGATCGCCGCGTTCCCGAATGGGGGTGGGGCGTATGCGGTCGCGAAGGAGCGGCTCGGGCATCGGACGAGTCTGGTTGCCGCGGCTTCGCTGATCGTGGATTACATCCTGAATGTGGCGGTGTCGATCGCCGCCGGTGTGGCGGCGTTGACCTCCGCGTTCCCGGGGCTGCTGCCCTACACGGTGTGGATCTGCCTGGCGGTGCTGGTGGGCGTCACCGTGCTGAATCTGTATGGCATCAGGGAGAGCGCGCGGGCCTTCATGGCTCCGACGGTCGTGTTCGTGGCGGGTATTTTCGCCGTGATCATCGGCGGGCTGCTGCGGGCGGAACCTGCGAGTGTGGCCACCGGCGCGGCCGTCGCCACCGATGCGCATGCCATCGGAATCCTGTTGCTGCTCAAGGCTTTCTCCAGTGGTTGCGCGGCGCTGACCGGTGTCGAGGCGATCGCGAACGCGGTGCCGAGCTTCGCCCAGCCCAAGGTCAAAAGGGCCCAGCACGCGGAGGTGGTGCTCGGCGCGCTACTGGGTTTGATGCTGCTCGGCCTGGCAACGCTGATCGAGAAGTTCGACATTCATCCGATCGAGGGCACCACCGTGCTGTCCCAGCTGACCGAGGCCGCGCTCGGGCACGGAATCGGTTACTACGTAGTGCAATTCGCCACGGTGATCCTACTTGCGTTGGCGGCCAACACTTCCTACGGCGGGCTGCCCACGCTCACCAAGATTCTGGCCGATGACAACTGCCTGCCGCACCGGTTCGCGGTGAGTTCGCCGCGGCAGGTCTACCGGTTCGGTGTGCTGGTGCTGGGCGGCACCTCGGCGATCCTGTTGCTGGCCTCCGAAGGCAATATGAATGCCCTGGTCCCACTTTTCGCCATCGGTGTTTTCGTGGGCTTCACCATCGCCCAGGTCGGTATGGTGCGGCATTGGCTGGCGACCCGCGCCGCCGGGTGGCGGTGGCGGACAGCCCTCAATGGTTTCGGCGCACTGCTCACCTTCGTGGCCGCCATTGTCACCACCTCGATGAAGTTCACCGAGGGCGCGTGGCTGATCGTGCTGGTACTCCCGCTGCTGGTGGTCGCCATGGAGCGCATCCGCAAGACCTACCGTCGTATCGACGGCTGCCGTGGTGCGGGCTGCGTCCCGGAAACCCCGCGCCCAACCGAAACCGCGATTGTGGTGCCGGTATCGGAGGTCTCCGAACTCAGCCGCGAAGCCCTTTCCGCCGCAATGTCTTTGGGCCGCGATGTGTACGCCGTGCACGTCTGCCTGCCCGGTGAGAACATCACCGTCTTCACCAAGGAATGGGAGACCTGGCATCCGGACGTCCGCTTGGTCCTGCTCGAAGACGGCGATTCGACCGTCGGCGGTCCGGTTGCCGATTACGTCCGCGACCGCTTCCCCGGTCGGCGCAAGGTAGTGGTCATCGCCGAGGTCGAACCCCCGGCGGGCTGGAATCACCTACTACCCAGCCATCGCAGCGATGAACTCGAACGCGTCCTGCGCAAAATGCCGGACACGGTCGTCTGTCACCTGCGCGTACAGACCGCCTGATCGGTGACCGCGGCGGGTCCCGCGCACAACTACCCGTCGCGGTCCCGCAAATACGCCTCCAACGGTCGCGAGGCCGACCAGAGTTGTTCGAAATACCGAATGAAGTACTCGACGAAGGTGGGGTCGGCGACGCTGAATCCATTGAGCTTCTGCCGACTTCCGCCCGAGAACGCCAGGAACGCGACATCGTCATCGAGTAGCGCCATATTCACGCCGTCGGCGGTGGCACCCCATTCGAAGACGCTCGCCTCGTAATTCAGCAGCCCCTCGGTCTCGTCATGATGCCGGCGCAGCCAGCCCAACATGGCCGGTTCCGGTCCGATTCCGGTGGGCGGCACGGCGATCACCCGCCGCGCGGACCGCTCACCCGCATCGCATTCGCGCGCCCAGTCGAGAATGGCGGCGAAGTAGGCGGCCGAGGCCGGTGAGGTGAACATGGTCGGCGGATGCCGGCGCAGATAGGTGACTCGAATATCGCGCTGCGCCTTCCGTACGACTTCAGCTGCCGCACTGTAGAACTCGGGATTGTCGCGGTACCAGGTGGCACAGATATTGCTGGTGGTGGTGCTTTCGAGTAGCGGAACCTCTTGCAGGGCAGCAGAATCGGGCATAATTCCGGGCTCGGTCTCGATCGGCCGGTGCCGCCACGCGTCCCGCTCGGCGCGCACCCGCTCCCACCGGGCGTGCCATTCGGCGAGCCACGCGGGATCCTTGGCGTTCTTCGGGGCCAACGCACGTCCGCCGACCGCGACCGAACCGATTGGACTGCCTGATGAAACTCCATCTGGGCGCAACCCTCAACAGCAGGCTCTGCACACTGCTGGCCCTGCTCGGAGCCGAAATGGCGCTCATCGTCCCGAGCGCGCACACCGCGAATCCCTGTCCGGCCCTGATCTATCCGCAGGCGCTGGTCTTCGCGGCCACCATGATGATGCTGCCCGGTACGCGGCTGCATCCGGCGGCCACCGGGGAGGACCACCATGCGTAACAGCCACGAGCACCGGTGCTGCCCACGGCAGCACATGCTGACCAACCGTCGACTCGTCATAGCGGCGGATTGCACCGGAGTCCCGATCGACCTGATCGTCCGAACCTGCGCGCGCTGCGGGCAGACGGTGGCGGCACGAGCGCCCGGCGCGCGGAACCACCGCGAACGCCCAGCGCTGAAGTGCGGTAATCCCATCAGGCAGAAATGGCCCCGGCGACATTGTCGCCGGGGCCTTTTGCCGTGTGCGTCAGTTCGTTCCGGGCGGGAAGGATTCGGTCTTCGTGTCCCGGAAGGTGCGAATCAGCCCCTCCTGCACCACAATCGCGACCAGTTCGCCCCGCTGATTCCAGATGCGACCGGCCGTCAGGGCACGACCGAAGCCCGCGGACGGAGACTGCTGGTCGTACAGCAGCCAATCATCGGCGTGGAAGGGGCGCAGGAACCACATGGCGTGATCGAGCGACGCGTTCTGGGTCGGCTCATCCAGATGCGGCACCTTCGACGACCCGAGCAGCGTCATATCGCTCATGTACGCGAGCGTGCAGACATGGAACAGCGGATCATTCGGCAGCGGATGCCGGTAGCGGAACCATACCTGCTGCTGGGCGGCCAGACCCTCGCGCCGATCCACCTCCTCCTGCGGGACGGTGCGAATATCCCAGTGCTCCCATTCGCGCATGGCCCACAGTCGTTCCGGGCTCATGCTGGTCGCCGCGTCCGGCAGATTGTCCGGCGGCGGCACGGTCGGCATCTCGTCCTGATGCTCCGGACCCTCGTCACCGATATGGAAGGACGCCGACATGGTGAATATGGCCTCACCGTTCTGCACACCGGTGACCCGGCGAGTGCAGAACGAGCGCCCCTCCCGAATCCGATCCACCAGGTAGACGGTGGGTTCCAGGGGATTTCCCGGGCGCAGGAAGTACCCGTGCAGCGAATGCACCTGATACTCCGGCTCGACCGTGCGCACCGCGGACACCAGCGCCTGCGCGGCCACCTGACCGCCGAACGTGCGCGGCAGCTGCGTCTCGGTCGACGCGCCACGGAAGATGTCACGCTCGAGCCGCTCGATTTCGAGGGCCTCTTCGATCGTCGCCATGCACCGTTCCCTTCCGGATTGTCGGCGCTCAGGCTAACAATCGGAAACCGGCGGTAGCCGCACGACCTGCCCGAACGCCGGAAACAGCGGGCCGGGAAATACTTACGATCCGTTTACGGGTGGCGGTGGCACCATGAGGACAGATGGGGATGCGCCCCACCGGTTTTCACGCTTTTCAGGGGGGCCAGTGCTGGCATTCGCCGGGGCCGATTCGGCCTTGGTTCGGCTCGGCGTGCGGCGGTCGCGACTATGACCACTCTCACGCAATCGTGTGGGCAACCGGGCTGCCGGGGATCGATCTCGGACGGGTATTGCGATTCGTGCGGGCTCGCGCCGCTGCCCGAGGCGCTGAGCGCGGCGGGGCAACCGAGCGTTCCCGCGGTCCATGTGACGAGCGGGTCGACCCGCACCGGTTCGGTCCGGCAGAGTCGCCGCGGGACGAGCCGCTCATCCTCGCGATCGACACACACCGCGAGCTCCCGGCGCGGGCACCTCGGCGCGGGGCTGGTCTCGATTCCGGAAGTGCCGTACCGGGATCCATCGACCGCGGTGCTGGCGAATCCGCAAGTGCCCGAACGAGATCGGTTCTGCAGCAAATGCTCGAAGCCGGTCGGGCGAAGTCGCGAGGGCGCACCCGGACGCGCCGACGGATTCTGCGGGCATTGCGGAACCGGATATTCGTTCACGCCCAAACTGGCACCCGGCGACCTGGTGGCCGATCAGTACGAAGTGCTCGGCTGTCTCGCGCACGGCGGGCTGGGCTGGGTATACCTGGCACGCGACCGCAATGTGAGCGACCGCTGGGTGGTGCTCAAGGGCCTGCTGGACAGTGGTGACGCCGATGCCATGGCGGCGGCCGTCGCCGAACGGCGGTTCCTGGCAAGTGTCGAGCATCCCAATATCGTGAAGATCTTCAACTTCGTGCGGCATCCCGATCCGCGCACCGGCGCGCAGGTCGGGTACATCGTGATGGAGTACATCGGCGGTGCCTCGCTCAAAGAACTGCGGTCCGGGCGCGATGCGCTCGGCGCGCTGCGACCGCTGCCGCTGGCGCAGGGGCTGGCGTACATGCTGGAGATCCTGCCCGCGCTCGGACATCTGCACTCGCTGGGTCTGCTGTACTGCGATTTCAAGCCCGACAATGTGATTCAGACCCAGGAGCAGCTCAAACTCATCGATCTGGGCGCGGTGCGCCGGATGGACGATGAGATCAGTGCCGAGTACAAGACCGATGGCTACTGCGCGCCGGAGCTGGAGACCGATGGCGCGTCGGTGGAGTCCGATCTGTTCACGGTGGCGCGCACGCTGGCGGTGCTGACCTTCAATTTCGACTACCGTGGCAGCTACCGGTACACCCTGCCCGCCGCCACGGAAGTTCCACTGCTGGAGTCATTTCCGTCATTTCGGCGACTGCTGGCCCGCGCGACCGCCGCCGATCCGGACGAGCGTTTCGGATCCGCCGCCGAGATGAGCGCGCAGCTCACCGGGGTACTGCGCGAGGTGGTGGCGGCCCAGGACGGTGCGCCGCGACCGGCGCTGTCAACCGTATTCAGCGGGGAGAGAACGGTATTCGGCACCGATTCAGCGGACTGGCCCGCGGTTCCGGATCCCGGGGCCATTGCCGCGGCACTGCCGGTGCCGCTGGTCGATCCGGCCGACCCCGCGGCGGGTCTGCTCGCGACCACCACCCTCGCGGATCCGCGACTGCTGCTGGCGGCACTCGACTCGGCCGCCGACTCCCCCGAGGTGCTGCTCGCCCGATCCCGGGCGCACATCGAGATCGGGCATTTCGCTGCCGCACTGGAGGATTTGACCGTTCTGGAGCAATCCGATGACGCGGATTGGCGAATCACCTGGCATCGGGGGCTGGCCGCACTGGCGGCGCGGGATTCGACCGCGGCACGCGAACACTTCGACCTCGTTTATTACCTGCTGCCCGGTGAGAACGCCGCCAAGCTGGCGCTCGCCGTCGCGCTCGAAGCTGCCGGCGACATATCCTCCGCCGCAAGACTTTACGAGCAAGTGTGGTGCACCGACCATGGCTATCCCAGCGCCGCTTTCGGATTGGCGCGGACCCGGCTGCACGAGGACCGAATCGATGATGCGACAGCGGCCGCGGAATCCGTGCCCGCCGGCTCCAGCCATCACCTCGCCGCGCAACTGGCGGCGGTGCGAGCCCAGGTGCACGGCGGTGCACGGCTCCGGGCTCCGCGGTATCTGACCGCGGCGGGCCGACGCCTCGACACCCTGCCGCTGGCCCCGGAGGCCAAGGCGCGCAACAGTATCGCCGTCCTGGACGCGGCATTGCGGCTGCTCGCCGAGGAGCCGCGCGGTAACTACACCGGGCAGGTGCTCGGCTGCTCGTTCACCGAAACCACCGTGCGGCGGGCGCTCGAGTCGCAGTACCGCGCCCTCGCGCGACTGGCCGATGACAGCACCGCCCGCCGCGATCTGGTCAACCAGGCCAATGCCATTCGACCCGTGAGCTGGGTGTAAGGGGTACCGCTCGATGACAACGATTACCCGGCCCCGCCCGACCCGCACCTCGATCGGCGGCATCCGCGCACTACCGAGCCGCGCGGACATCCCGGCGTGGATCCGCTATCTCGCGCTCGCGGCGGCCCTGCTCGTGGTAATCACGGCCGTATTCCTGGGCACCGACGCCGGATCCACCCGTACCGCGGTCGAGGTGATCGGGCAGCGCACCGCACCCACCGTCACCGCGACCGAGGATCTGTATTTCGCACTCGCGGATATGGATGCGCAGTTGGCGAATGTGCTGCTCGCCGGTGATGATTCCGTGCTCGCCGCAACCCGGGCCGCGGCCCTGACCGGGTACGAGCACCGTCGCGTCCAGGCCGATGCCGACCTGCAACAGGCCATGACCATCGCCACCGGGGATGATGCCGCGCTCCGGATTCGCGAGCTGCTCGACCGCTTCGGACAGTACGAGGCGCTCGCGGCCGAGACAATGCAGCTGTCGGATCTCGATCGCGGCCCCGCCGGCCAGCCGTCCGCGCGCACCCTGGAGGACTACCGCAGTGCGAGCGGCCTGGTGCCGGATCTGCTCGCGCGAGCACAGAAACTGGCCGACTCCAATAGCGGAGTACTCGAAAGCTCTTACAGCACAGCGGAACACACGACTGTCGCGGCCCGCATTCGGTTGGCGGTACTCGGCGCCCTGTTACTGGGCACGCTGATCGGGCTGCAGATTCTGCTGCGGGTGACCATGCACCGCCGCCTCAATCCGGCATTGATCGTGGCGACCGCACTCGGTACCGCGCTGCTGATCGGCGGTTTCGCCGGAAACAGCACGGCCGCACAGCAACTCACCATCGCAAAGAAGGACGCCTTCGACTCGCTGCTGGCCCTGCGCCAGGCGCGGGCGGTCGGCTACAGCGCCAATGCCGATGAGAGCCGCTACCTGCTCGATCCCGAGCACGCGGCCGAGCATCAGCAGGCGTTCCTCACCGCCTCCCAGCGGTTGGCGGGCGTCCCGGTGCACAGCGTTTTCGACTACGACGCCGGGCTCGACACTGCGCTCACCGCCTACCGCACGACCGGCGAGGTGAACTTGAGCGCCGACTCGTTCCTCGGAAAGGAGTTGCGCAACATCACCTTCGCGGGCGAGCGCGACACCGCGGTCGGCACGCTGAACGCCTATCAGGTGTATCAGCGCGACGATCGGAGGATTCGCGAGCTGGCGCGCACCGATCTACCTGCCGCCATCGCACTGTGCACCGGGTCGTCGAACGAGCACTTCACCGCATACGACAATGCGCTGGTCGCCACCATCGATATCAATCAGCGCGCCTTCGACGCCTCGATCGGCGAGACCGAATCCGCGCTCGCCGGCTGGAACAACTGGCTGCCGCTCGCGGGCACGGCGGCCATCCTGTCGCTGATCCTGTTGGGTGTCCGCCCGCGATTGGCCGAATATCGCTGACCCGCACGGGCGGCCACGCCCGCGAATCGACCATGATGGTCGGGTGCCCGAATTCACCGCCATCACCCCGGATGCCTTGGCCAGGCTGGTCGCACAGCGCGCGAGCGAGCTGTCCGGGTTCGCGGTGATCGCCGTCGATGGCGCGGACGCCGCCGATCCAGTGTCCCTCGCGCGGGCGGTCATCGAACTGCTGCGGGCGACCGGGCGGCCCGCCGAAGTGGTGTCGCTGCACGATTTCGTGCGACCGGCCTCGGTGCGGCTGGAATTCGATCGGGAGGACGAATACACCTACCGCACCGGCTGGTTCGACTATTCGGCGCTGAATCGTGAAGTGCTGAAACCACTTCGGGACAGTGGACGGTGGTTGCCCGCGTTATGGAATGAGCAGGCCGATCGCTCGGCCCGCGCGCGCATTCGCACCGCATTACCCGGAACGATTCTGCTGGTCGCGGGGCCGATGCTGCTCGGGCGCGGACTCGATTTCGATCTCACGATCGGACTGCGCATGTCCGAGGCGGCGCTACGCCGTCGCACCGAGGAGAGATTCACCATCGCGGCCGTCCTGGAGCAGCAACAGTTGGAGGATCCCGATCTGCTGGTCGCCTGGGATCATCCGGACCGCCCGGCCATCGCGGCGGTAGATCAGAAATAGGTCGGTACGCGGACCCACTGCATCCAATGAATCGACCCGGCCACCGGCAGCATTGGCGTGTCCCAGCGAACAGGCGTATCCAGGCATTATGAAACTGGGACAGCATCCCCAGCGCACACCCTTCTACGGCGTGCTGATGCTGCTCACCTTCATGATCAGCGGATTGTTCGTCCGCGACCTCCCCTGGCTCGCCCTGCGCATCGCCGCCTGGATAGCCCTGCTCGCCATCGCGATAGTGGGCTTCCTCATGACTTTCCGCGATTACTCCTGACCTCGATAGCCTGATCTGGGCGACCCGATCGACAGGAGAGCGATGTCCGAGAACGACCCAGCCCACAATGCCGAAGGGCTGACCTATGCCCCGATAGGCGGCACCCAACCCGCCGAACCCGAGTGGTCCGTGGAAGTTCCGGGCTACCGCCACTACGAGCGCACCGCCACCATCGGCCACGGCGAAGCCGATTGGCGCGAGGCTTGCGCGGCCGTCATGGACTGGGAAGTGAAGCACCGCAGCGGATTCCAGGTCGAACCCGTCACCGGCTCCGCCCTCCGTGCGACCGAGGGCCACGACTACCGGATCAAAGCCGCCATCGGCCCGTTCACAATCCATGAACCGGTCCGCGTGGTGGCCGCGGTCGAAACCCTCACCCGCTGCGGCTTCGCCTACGGCACCCTCCCCGGCCACCCCGTCTCCGGCGAGGAAGCCTTCATAGTCCACCGCTCCCCCGACGGCACCGTCTGGCTGACCCTGCGCTCCCTGACCCGCCCCGCCTCCAAAGCCTCTTGGCGCCTGGCCTTCCCCGCCCTCCTCATCGCCCAGCGCCACTACCGCCGCCGCTACCTGCGCGCCCTCCGCCCCCGCTACTGACCTGTTCCAGCGACGTGCATGTACTGACGCAGGACCGTCCCCGAGGTATACCAGCGCCATTGCCTGCACACGCGACGGCTGCACCGCATCGGCGGATACCGCTGCGGCCCTGACTGTTTCGGGTGGTTGGACACGTAGGCTCGAGTGCGGATCGATCGGATGAAGGGCGAAATCGTGGCGGATCACGAGATGTTCAGCGTTTACGGGCGAATGACCGCACTGCCTGGTCGGCGTGAGGAGTTGATTGCCGTACTCCTCAATGGATTTCGTGCCGGTGGCGATAACAGCGGGCTGCTCGATTTCAGCATCAACACCGCCTTCGACGACCCGGACACGGTGTGGCTGACGCAGCTATGGATCGATAAGGACGCGCACGACGCGACCAACCACTCCGAGCCCGTCGCAGCGGTGACTCGCCAGCTTCCCCCGCTCCTGGCTCGGCAGCCCGAAGGCTGCTACGGCCATGCCGTCCACGTGCGCAACCACCCCATCGAGTGACACGGGACTTGCCCGGGGGATGGATCCAGGGAAATGACAATCGGTTCTATTAGGGTCGGCTGTGGATTTCTCGTCGGTTTCATCCTGTGACCACGGAGGGCCCATGCAGACAACCAATTCCACCCGGGGTAAGTATCGGGAGCACGCGTTCGACACGGTGGACGACGCGGTGCGGGAGGTCGCGGCCGGCCGGATGGTGATCGTGGTCGACAATGAGAATCGCGAGAACGAGGGCGATTTGATCATGGCGGCCGAGTTGGCTACGCCGGAGGCCCTCGGCTTTTTGATTCGGTACACCGGTGGTGTGGTTTGTGCGCCAATGCCGGGCGAGTTCGCTGATCGGCTCGACTTGCCGCCGATGACCACGGCCAATCAGGACTGTAAGCAGACGGCATTCACCGTCACCGTCGATGCGGTGCAGGGCGTGGTCTCCGGGATCAGCGCTGAGGATAGGGCCATCACCTTGCGCGCATTGGCTCACCCGTCGACCGCCACCGGAGATTTGCAGCGGCCGGGGCACGTGTTTCCATTGCGGGCGCACCCGGGCGGGCTGGCGGAACGGCAGGGGCATACCGAGGCGGGGGTGGAGCTGATGCGGCTGGCGGGGTTGACTCCGGTGGCGGCGATCAGCGAGGTTTGTCATGACGACGGGTCGGTGATGCGGTTGGCCGCGCTGCGGGCGTTCGCCGATACCCATGGACTGAAACTGATTTCGATCGATCAGTTGATCAGTCATCACGCCGGTGCGGCGGTTCGGGCGTGAGCTGTCGGATCGACGCGATCCTGTTCGATTTGGATGGCACACTGGTCGCCACCATGGAACCGTGGGACCGATGCTGGGCCGACTACACCGCACGCCACGGACACATCTGGACCGATATCGATCGGCAGCACACTCATGGCCGTGGTGACTGGGCACGCCATGTCGCGCAGGTGTGCGGTGTATCGGTTGAGCAAGTCAGCGCGGAGTGCACCGATCTGATGATCCGCGAGGTCCGGGCCGGGCGAACGGCACTGCTGCCGGGGGTCGAGAGGCTGCTGTCAATAGCGGTTGGCGCGGCGGCAACGGGTTTGGTGTCGGCTTCTCCGGGACGTTTCGTGCATGCCACCCTCGCTCGGTTCGACCTGCACCGGCACTTCCGGATCGTGGTGACCGGCGAGGACCGGACTGCGGTCAAACCCGATCCCGCGCCCTACCTGTATACCGCCGCCCAGCTCGGGGTGGAGCCGAAGCACTGTGTGGCGGTGGAGGATTCGATTGCCGGGATCCGATCGGCCTATACCGCCGGAATGCGAGTTCTCGCTATCCCCAGCTGGGCATCGGTATCCCGCCCGGTCGAATTGGATTTGGCCGATCATCACGCCGTCGACGCGGTCGCGGCGTATGACTGGTTACACAGCGCCTTGGCCGCATCAGCTGCCGAATCGGCACCGCTCACCCGCTGACCGCGATAGGCGCGTCCGAACCTGGGGGAGAATGAGTACGCGCAGCGGTGAGGGTCAGCGGCTCAGGCTGGTCTCACGCCCCATATGCGAGAGCTTCTCGGGATTGCGGACGGCGTACAGGCCGGTAATGCGACCGTCGTCGATGCGCAAGGCCATGACGGTGTCGAGCTCGCCGTCGAGATGCACGATCAGCGCCGGATAGCCGTTCACCTCGGCGGGGCGCATGATCGCACCCCCGGTGCGGATCTGGCCGTGGGCGAGTAGGCGGGCCACCTTGTCCGCGCCCGAGATGGGCTGCAGCACAGCCTGTTTGATACCGCCGCCGTCGCCGAGGAAGACGACATCCGGGGCGAGGATATCCAGCAGGCCCTGCATATCGCCGGTCTCCACGGCGTGCTGGAAGGCCGCGAGCGCGCCTCGGGTATCGGCCGGGGAGACCTCGCCGCGCGGGCGGCGGGCGGCGACATGCGACCTCGCTCGATGGGCGATCTGACGGACCGCGGCCGGAGTCTTGTCGACGGCCTCGGCGATTTCGTCGTAGTCCAGGTCGAAGACCTCGCGCAGTACGAACACCGCGCGCTCGGTCGGGGTGAGGGTCTCCAGCACCAGCAGCATCGCCATCGAAACGCTCTCAGCGAGTTCGACATCCTCGGCCACATCGGGTGTGGTGAGCAGTGGTTCGGGCAGCCAGGAGCCGACATAGGACTCCTTGCGGCGACCCAGTGCGCGCAGGCGGCCGAGCGCCTGCCGGGTGACGATCCGAACCAGGTAGGCGCGCTGATCGCGGACCGTATCGAGATCCACGTCCGCCCAGCGCAGCCACGTCTCCTGCAGTGCGTCCTCGGCGTCGGCAGCCGAGCCGAGCATCTCGTAGGCGACGGTGAACAGCAGGTTGCGGTGTGCGACAAAGGCTTCGGTGGCTGGGTCCGGGCTGCGTTCGTCGCTCACGGCTACGCTCCTGTCGATGCTGTCGGCGGTGGTGTTCACAAGATGCCGCTCAACCATATTTTGTGACACACCCACCCGTGACGGCCGTCACGTGGCGCTCATCGTCCCCGGTCATCGCAGCATAGGCACGCAGAGCCTAGGCCGGTTTCGGCGACGCCCACGCGACCGCCAACAGAAGTACGCCGCAGGCGGCGACCAACATCCACGCCGGATGCGAGACCTGAGCGAGGCGATCGGGGCTCGCACCGGAGATCAGGCCGCCCGCGATCGCGATGCCCAGGGCCGCACCGAATTGCCTTGCGGTCGAGGTGATTCCGCCTGCTACGCCGGATTGGGCGGGCGGGAGGCCGTTCACGGCGGTATTGGTGATGGGGGCGTTGGCGAAGCCGAAGCCCACTCCGATCAGCAGGTAGGACAGCAGCAGCTGGGGCGTACCGGTGTCGGTCGTGAGGTCCAGCAGGCAGAGGCCGCCGGTCGCGATGAACCCGCCCGCGAGGGTGAGGGGCATTCTGGGGCCGAAGCGGCCGACCAGGTAGCCCGCGAGCGGGGCGCAGAAGGTTGCGCCGAATGCCATCGGGAGGGTGAATATTCCAGCTTCGGCCGGGGACATGCCCCGGGCGTGCTGGAGGTAGAGAGTGTTGATCAAGAGGGTGGCATTGAGAGCGACGAATATCGCCACCGCGCCCAGGACAGCGGCGGAGAAGGTGGGGCGGCGGAAGAGTCGCAGGTCCATCAACGGGGCGGGCCGCTTGGGTTCGATGTATGCGAATGCGATTGCCGCCGCGATGATCACGACATAGCCCGCCAGGGTCAGTGGTGTCGTCCAGCCGATGTGCGGGCCTTCGATGAGCACCGCCACCGAGGCGCCGACCATGAGGATGAGCAGAACCTGACCGGGGATATCGAGCCGACGAGCCTGTGCCGCACGGGATTCCGGCAGCACCTTCGCGCTCAGCACCAGGGCGATCACAATGATCGGGGCATTGATCCAGAACACCGAGCGCCAGCCGAGCCCGGAGATGAGCGCGCCGCCGATGACCGGTCCGGCGGCCATACTCAGCCCGAAGACCGAGGCCCAGATGCCGATCGCCTGTGCCCGCTGCTTCGGATCGGTAATGGCGTTCACGACAATCGCGAGCGCGACGGGGCTCAGCATGGATCCGCCCACGCCCTGACCGATTCGCGCCGCGATGAGCACACCGGCCGTGGGTGCGACCGCGCACAGCAGCGAGGCGATTCCGAAGACGCCCAAGCCGATTCGAAATACGCGACGCCGTCCGAAACGGTCGGCCAGTGCGCCGGAGGTGATCAGCAGACTCGCCAGCACCAGCGTGTACGCGTCCACCGTCCATTCGAGGCCGCGCACCCCGACATCCAGGCCCGCCCCGATCGCGGGGAGACCGATATTCACGATGGTGGTGTCCATGCCGACCAGAAACATGGCAGCGCTGCACACCGCGAGAATGCTCCAGCGCCGGCGGGCGGTGAGTACCGGTGGTACCGGTTCGGTTCGGGTGACGGTCATTATCGGCCCTTCGTTCGAAGTCATATGACTCCGCGAATGGTCGCGAGAATCGGACCCGCCGGTCCAGCATCTTTGCGGAAACCGCAAACTGGTATCCATGGATGCGGAGCTGGCACGAATACTCGACGACATCGGCCCGCGCCTGCGCACCATCCGGCACGACCGTGGCCTCACCCTGGAAGAACTCGCGGCCGGCACCGGCCTCTCCGTCACCGTGCTGTCCCGCCTGGAATCCGGCAAACGCCGCCCCACCCTCGACCTACTCATCCCCCTGGCCCGCGCCCACCGCATAGCGGTAGACCAACTCATCGCCGCCCCCGCCACCGGCGACCCCCGAGTCCACCTGAAACCCCTGCGCAAACGCAAAGGCACCATCCTGGTCCCCCTGACCCAATATCCCGGCCGAGTCCAGGTCTTCAAAGAAGTCCTGTCCCCCCGCGAACCAAAACTGGTCACCCACACCGGCTACGAATGGCTCTACGTCCTGGCGGGCCGCCTCCGCCTCATCCTCGGCGACCGCGAAGTAACCCTCACCCCGGGCGAAGTAGCCGAATTCGACACCACCGAACCCCACTGGTTCGGCCCCGCCGACACCACCCCGGTGGAAATCCTGCACCTATTCGGCCCACACGGCGACAAGGCGGTAGTCCGCACCGAATCCCGCTGAGCCCCAACTCAACTCAGCACATGATCATGTGCTGCGGCGAAGTCCAGCAGCCGCGAAATCACCCGCTCCGGCAGCGCCCATAACATGTCATGCCCTGCGCCGGAATAGATTTCGACATCAGCCGAGGGAATGAGACGTCGCACCAGGCCCGCCACACCGCCGGCATCATGCACCACCGTTTCAGCACCGAACAACACCAGCATCGGTGCGGCGATGGCGGCGAAACGCTCCGCCCCGACCGGCCGCGCCCAAGGCATACCGGGCCGAAACTTCACGCTCGCCAGGATCAGGTCCCACTCCTGATCGGTGGAGTGAATCCCAGGCTGCAGCCATTGGTTGAACTTCTCCATCTTGGCGCGCGTCGGCCGCATCCCGGCGGCCAGGAATTTCAGCAGCACCCGCCAGGGCGGCGTGGCGAAGGTGGCCGGAGCGGGCTCCAACAGGCTCACACTCGCCAGCCGATCGGAATTATGCACCGCCACAACGGAACTCAGCCATGCCCCCGCCGAATACCCCGCCAGGTGAACTCGGTCGACACCGAGTCCGTCGATCACCTCGACAACCCATTGGGCGATATCGGCCTCATCGCGCACAGGCGCGGTCTGCGTGCTGAGCCCGGGCCATCCGATGACATCGCTGGCGTACACCACTCGATCGCGCGCCAATTCTGCGATGAAGGGCTGCCAGAACAACACATTGCCGAACATTCCCGGGAGCAGCAGAAGTGGGAGCCCCGCACCCTCCCCCGATTTGCGCACTCGTGTTGTGCCGAAAGATGTTTCGATCTCGAGATCGGTGAACGGCACCGGCCACTGCGCTGCCAGCGCTTCGTAGATACCCTGATAAGTCCGCTCCGCCTCGGCGTTCGCGAACCGCCCAACCTTCGGCACGATCTCCCCTTTCCAACCTTGGTGGCATGAACGTACCACGTAAATGGTATGCATGTACCACCAAAGGAGTGGAGGTCAGCGGCGGTGGCGGGGGTCGATGCGGTGGGGGTCGAAATTTTCGGTGGGGAAGTCGTCGGGGCGCAATTTGGGGCGGGGTGGGAGTTCGGTGTGGTCGCTGGGCCAGAAGCGGCTGGCGTATTGGCCTTGGATGCGACTGAGGTCGGGTTCGTCTATTTCGGTGATGCCCACCTGGAAGAGCATGATCATGGTGACCATGCTGACCGCGATGATCAGAGGCGTCAGGAGTTGGTTGGCTTGGGCGCCGGCGGGGGCGTGCATATGCTCGGCGACATGGGCGTGCATGGCGAACATGCCGGTGTAATGCATGCCGCACACGGCGATTCCCATGATCAAGGCCGCGCCGATGGTGGCTGCCAGGCCCTGGACATGGAGGGCGAACCAGAGGGCGGCCGTGGCGGCGACGATCGCGATCACCAGGGAGGCGAGCACCACCCATGGGTCATATTGAACGGAGACATCGGTTTTCATGGCGTACATGCCCGCGTAGTGCATGGCCGCCACGCCGAGGCCGGTGATCGCGCCGCCGGTGATCAGGGCGAACCATTCGCCGCCGCGCCGGTGCACCACGATCGAAAGACCAAGCCAGACAACGCCCATGGCGATCAACGCGCTCAGCACGGTCACCGGGACGTCGTAGCGGATGGTGGCATCACGCACCGAGAAGCCCAGCATGGCGATGAAGTGCATGACCCAGATTCCAGTGCCCCCCAACGCGATTGCCCCGGTAATAATCCAGCCGCGATGCCCGGCCTGACGGCGCGCGCGAACCATGCAGCGCAATGCCAGCAACGAGCCGATGACGGACATGAGATACGCGAGCGTGGGGGTCAACCAACCATAGGTGAACTGGTCGATTTCCAGCATGCGGGCTCCTTGCCAGAAGACTGCGCTTCAGCAGATGCATCGGCGACTGTGGCGAACAGTAGCCAGGAAACACCAGGTAGTAAATTTGCAGCAGCACAATCCCGGAAAGTAGCTGAGGTTTGCTGGAGCACGATTTCGCAGGCAAAACGGGGTGTGAGACAGGACACAACAGGTTTCCGTAGGGCGTATGGACTCCTTGACACGAGACGGTTTCAGCAACCCGCCGGATAGCGCTGTCGCACAGTCGATCAGAAGTCGATCGACCTGCGCGGCGAGCGCTCAGGTCTTCAAATGCGCGAGTGCGGCTTGTAGGCGGTCGATGAAGGATTGTTGTTGGTCGGCCAGGTGGGGGTGGTCCTTGGCGAATTCCTTCCAATCGGCGCTGTTGTCCAGGCCGGCCAGGAAGTTCGGGAGCCACGCACCGTTCGTTTCGCGGGTCAGGACGGTGGCGAGGAGGTCGTAGGGGAGGCGGCAGTTTTCGGCCAGGAGGACCGCGTCGTAGAAGTCTTTGCCCTGGGGATGCATGTCGGTGGTGAGCCACAACAGTTTCCAGGCGAGAGAGAGCTCCGGGGTTGCGGTGAGGAGGTGGGACGGCGCGGCGGGGTGGCAGAGGTTGGGCAGGTCCGACCAGACAGCGGGCTGGGGGATTGTCTCGTTGAAGACGAAGTCGAGTTGGACTGTGCCGGAGGGGATATCGGGGCCGGTAGCGGTCCAGGGTAGGACCAGTCGGCGGCCCGGGACGCGATCGTAGGTCCAGATGTTGTCGGAGAGTGCGCCTTCCGCGTGCAGGTGGACCATGCTCTCGGGTGTGAGGGAGGCGCGCTCGGCACGAACGGCGATATCGCCGAACATGTCGTCGGTGGCGGGTTCGTCGACCTGCCAATTCTGTGGAAGCACAATGAAATCCACGTCACCGGGCTGTCGGGCCGCCGACCCGTACCAGGCACTGAGCAGTACGCTGCCGCGCAGCATCAGTTGCGATGCCCACAGCGAATCCGCGACGGCCGCGAGGACATGGTCGATGGCCGCACGGCGGGCGTCGAACCAGGCGGCACCGCGCTCTGGATCGGCGAAATGCGGTTCGCTCAAACGCATTCCGTAGGAGTACTCCGCCACGGCCGGATCGAAAACCGGATGCTGCACAACGCCCTCCCCCGCGACCGGGGACAGGGTGCGCGGCAGGCCCTTGGCAGCACGAACCTCCTCCGTCGGCGGATCGGTCGGGACCACCTGTGTAGGCCGCCACGGACCGTGCCTCAACTCCTCCCAAGGCGTGACAGTCACGGCAACTCCCCCTTCTCATCGATCCAGCCCGCGTCCACGGATTCGTCACTGTCGAAGACGACGAATTCGCGTTCGACGGAGAGTATTTCGTAGGGCCCGCCCGCCAGATCCGCCGACAGCGCGGCGAGTCGGGCGGCGGCGGTCGGCTCACCGACCGCGCGGCAGCGTTGCGTCACGAAGCGCTCCGCGCGGCGATCCGACCGGACACGCCGCGCATTCGCGGACAGATAGGCGGCGTGCGCGATGGCGATCGCGGTGAGCAGCGCGGAATCGACATCGGTTGCGAGCAACAGCTTCACATGATGCTCGAAGTAATAGCTCGAGCCGAGTGCCACCGCGGCGGTATCGGTGGCGGGCACCCCGATTGTCCAGGGCGTGGACTCGATCTTCGTACGCAGCAACGGAAATCCGGCCCCGGTCATGCGGGCCACCAGCTCGGCCACCGAATCCCGCACGGACGAGAAGGTTCCCGAGTATCGCGCCGTCAACATCGGCTGATCCCGCACCCGCCCACGCGCCAGCCTAATGTGCGTGAACTTCAGATCCTGTGCCACGGCATGCCGTTCGAGCGCCGTCAGACTTGTCTCGTCAGCTACGCGAACGGTCAGATGCGCCTCGAAATCGCCCTGGAATATCGGTGGAGCTGTCATCACGACCATATGCTCGCAAATCGAATGCTGCCGCGTCGCGCGAGTTTTCGCGCAGCGGCAACTACGAGTTGACAGAAAACCGCCGGGCAATCCTCGAAAGGACTGCCCGGCGGTGCGAATTCAGGTTGCGGGGCCGATTACCAGCCGCGCTCGGCGAGGCGGTGGGGCTGAGGGATGTCTTCGACGTTGATGCCGACCATGGCTTCGCCCAGGCCGCGAGAGACCTTGGCGAGGACGTCCGGGTCGTCGTAGAAGGTGGTCGCCTTGACGATGGCGGCGGCACGCTGGGCGGGGTTGCCCGACTTGAAGATGCCGGAGCCTACGAAGACGCCCTCGGCGCCGAGCTGCATCATCATGGCGGCGTCGGCGGGGGTGGCGATGCCGCCGGCGGTGAACATGACGACGGGGAGCTTGCCGGTTTCGGCTATCTCGCGGACCAGCTCGTAGGGGGCCTGCAGTTCCTTGGCGGCTACGAAGAGCTCGTCCTCGGACAACGAGGTCAGGCGGCGGATCTCGCCGCGGATGGTGCGCATGTGGGTGGTGGCGTTGGAGACGTCGCCGGTGCCGGCCTCACCCTTGGAGCGAATCATGGCCGCGCCCTCGGTGATACGACGCAGGGCCTCGCCCAGGTTGGTGGCGCCACAGACGAAGGGGACGGTGAAGTTCCACTTGTCGATGTGGTTGGCGTAATCGGCGGGGGTCAGCACCTCGGACTCGTCGATGTAGTCGACACCGAGGGACTGCAGGATCTGCGCCTCCACGAAGTGGCCGATGCGGGCCTTGGCCATGACCGGGATGGAGACCGCGGAGATGATGCCGTCGATCATGTCCGGATCGGACATGCGGGAGACGCCGCCCTGGGCGCGGATATCGGCGGGCACGCGCTCGAGGGCCATGACGGCGACGGCACCGGCGTCTTCGGCGATCTTGGCCTGCTCGGCATTGACGACGTCCATGATCACACCGCCCTTCAGCATCTCGGCCATGCCGCGCTTCACGCGCGCGGTGCCGATGGAGGGGGTGGTGTCGGACGAGGTCACGGCAAACTCCTGATCATCTGGGCAAATAGAATCGCTCGGGGTCGAACACAACGATTCTAGGCCCAGCGATCAGGCCACTTCATAGCCAGTTGGACACGACTGGACTGCTTGCGGTTTCCCGCGTAAGCCAGATCACAACGAATGGCTATCGCGCCGCAACAGGAGACGGGTGCGGGACCGAATCCATGAACCTACGGGCTGGACGTCCCCAGCGGATTGATCACCAGCATGGTCGACCAGTACTCGGCCGCCGACTCACCCAGATACGGCACCAGAAAGTCGTAGAGCAGATAAGACACGAGATCCATCACCTTCCACACTCGGTTCACCGCATACGCGCCAAACCGCCTCGACCCTAACCGAGATCGGCATACGCCACATCTCGATGATGCGATTGCCCCGTCGGGCACAACCGGAAACCACCGGCAACCGATCCAATCGAAACTCCGAACCTGTTCCGCACCAGGCCAGTTGCACTTCCCTCGCGATCGAACCAGCCATGACTACAGTGTGTAGTAATTGCGATTATGAGGTTCCCGTGCAAAACGTTGACGTGATTGCCCAATTCTGCGCTGCGACAGCCGCCGCTGATGTGGACGCGGTGCTCGAAACCCTGGCGGTCGACGCGGAACTCGTCTCGCCGCTGGCCGCACGGGCGGTCTTCCGCGGCCACGACGATCTACGCGTGTTGTTCTCCGCGTTGTTGCCCGCACTGGCCGACTTCACCTGGCAACACCGGGTCAGCGATGCGGGCACCACGGTGGCGGTATCGCAGGCACGCGTATTGGGGGTACGCCTCGGCGACGCCATGCTGATCGAGCAGAACGCCGACGGCCGCATACAGCGGTTGACGCCACACCTTCGCCCCTGGCTGGGTTCGACAATGCTGGCAGTTGTGCTGGGCCCCAAGCTGATCCGGCATCCCGCGGTACTGCGCCGCGCCGTCCGAGCCGGCTGAGCACTCCCTCCTGCCACGCATCCGGAGAGTTCGAAAACCGGTTGCCCACAATCATTTCAGCATCGAAGATCGAATTCGATGAGTAATGAAATGGAAGACGCCTGGCAGCTGCTCGCGGAAGGCGATGTGCCGGGGACGGTGCGGGCACTGCGGTTCATCGCGGAGACAACGCCGGTCCGCGAACTCGCCGAGATCACGAACTCGCTCGCCCGCGCCGTGGAATTCGAGGATCTGGCTACGGCCGCCGCAGCGGTGGGTGCGGATCCCTCGGACTCGAAGGCGTTGACGGCGCTCGGATACGAGTGCATCGAGCGGGGTATCTCGTTCCTGGCCATTCCGGTACTGCGCGAGGCGCTTCGGCTCGAGCCGGAGTCGAGTATGGCGCGGGCCGAGTTGGTGACCGCGTTCGAGGATGAGCATCGGCACGGTGAGGCCGTCGAGGTGCTGTTGGCACACGAATCGATGCTGCGGGCTTGGCCGGAGCGGTATCTGCTGGTCTACAACTCGATACTGTCCGGCCAATTGGAGCGTGCGGAAACGGAATTCGCGAAACTGCCGCCGCCCGAGGATGAGCGGTGGTTGTTCGCGCGCGACCGGGTCGCGGGCATGCTCACACGTGGCGCGGCGGCCGGGGCGGTCGCACCGCTGGATTGGAATGACCTGCGCGGCTGGCACTTCACGCTGACCGGGGGTTATCTCGGCACGCTGTCGCCGTACGGGTTCACCGCCGGGATGACCGGGCGCTGGGCATATCTCGGGGACAACCCGGAGCTGTGCCGGTACAGCCTGGATCGACTGGCGTCGATACTGAATGCAGCTGGGCGGCAGCCACATTCGGTGTCCTTGCTGCCGGGACGCTCCGATCGGATACTCGGGTTGGCCGCGGCCCAGTTGCTCGGCCTGCCCACCCGGCCGTATGCACCGGAGAGCACCGATACCCTGGTCGTGGCCTACGACCTCGCCGAGCTCGACCAGGATCTGGTGCGCACACTGAATCAGCGGGCGGACGGGCAGATTCTGTTCGAACACGCCACCTGTTGGACGCGGCCACCGGCCGTCAGCGCGGATATCAGCGGTCTGCTCGTTCAGCGGATCACCGCTCCATGGGAGCCCGGCCTGCGCGTGGATGAGCAAGCACCGCAGGCGGATTCCCGGGCGGAGGCCGAGATCGCCGAGGAGATAGTGCGCGCGGACGGCACGCCCGATACCGGGGATGGTGAGACACCGCCCGATACGGACGACAGCTTCACCGCCTTCGTCGCGGCCACGCGGGACACCTGGCTGCGCGGTCCGCGCACGCCATTGAATTCGCCTGGGCCCGTGGGGAGTTCACGCTTCTTCTGAGAGAGTCATGCCGTAATGCCGGGGAGCGGCTACGCACGTACGGGTACACGTGGCGGCGGGCCGTCCGGGATCAGCTTGCGCGGGCAGCCTTTTCGGCGTAGCGGAGTTCCATGCTCACCGGCATCACCCCGACTTCCAGCGCCGTGCGCAAGCGCGGGACGGCCTCGCCGAGAATACGACGGCGCAGGGCGGTGATATCGGCACCGGGCTCGGCGGTGACAATCAGGTGCAGGTCGGGGGCGCGAGCTGGGCCGGTCAGCACCGCCGACACCGAGCGGACATCGGAGTAGCTCTCGATATCGGCCGAAACCGCCGCTGCCGCAACGGAGGAGTCCAACAGGGTGGCCCCGGCCGAACTTCCCGTCGCGAGCTCCCACTCGACCGCGCGCGGCAGCCGGAACACCTGCGTGAGCAGCCAGCGCAAGCAGAGCAGACCGACCATGACCGCTCCGACCGCGATGAGGAGCAATACCCAGCGCGGCGGTGCGCCGGTTCCGGGCGTGAGCGCGTCAGCGGCGTCGACCCAGCCGAGCCGCCCTCGATTCGCGGCCACCGCATAGCCGCCCGCGACCAGGAGCAGCAGACCCGTCAGCGCCAGCAGCGCGCGATTGAGCCGCGCGGGACGATTGAGCTCGGGCATCTATCCCTCCCCTGTCCGATGGGACCGCAACCGCGTCCGCAAGGTTTTCGGGCGCGTAGCCGGGGCGATCCGGTCCAGCGCGCCGGTCACGGCCTCCCGCATCGCAGTGTGCACCCCGTCGGATTCGGTTCGTCCGGTACCGCGGTGCCGTTCGCGCCGACGATCTCGCCGATCTCTTCGTAGCTGCGGCCGTGCACCTCGCGCAGCAGCCAGCAGGCCCGCTGTTCGGGAGTGAGTTGCCCCAGCGCCACGGTCAGCGCCTCCAATTGGCTGTTGACCTGTACCGCGTGCTCGGGTCGCGTTTCGATGCGCGGGGATTCGGTGGCGTCGGGGTCGACATCGGCCGGAAATTGCCGCGAGCGCAGCAGATTCAGACAGCGATTGGTGGTCATGCGGTAGAGCCAGCCCGCGAAGGCGGCGTCGTCCTGTAATTGGCCGATGCGCCGCCACGCGGTCAGGAAGACCTCCTGCACGATGTCCTGCGCCTCGGCGCGATCGGCCAGCATGCGTGACGCCAGCCGGAACATCTGTCCTTCGTAGCGCAGGACCAGCTGTTCGAAGGCGCGAATATCGCCGTCACGCACCCGCGCGGCCAGGGTGGCGTCGTCGGGCGTGATCGTGAGTGCCGCCTCGGGCATGGGCACCGCACCTCCTCATCGCTTCGAAGAGATAGACACCGGCGTTCGGAGATCCTCACGAAGCAGTATGAGTGATGGTTGTCTCAATGTTTGCCGAGTGACGAATCGCCGATCCGGAGTGTCCTTGTTCGAATGCGCGAGATGCGCCCGGCGCTCAGCCCAGCGAGTACACGTACCTGCTGGTCGGCACCAGATCGAGATCCAGATGGGCGCCGAAACGCACGACACTCTCCATCATGAGGGCGGCCCGGCGCTGGAGTTCGGCATCGTCGTCGCCCGCGCCGTAGAAGGCGTGCGCACTCGTCATGGCGGCCATGGGGAAGAGCTCTTCGACGAGGGCATCGACGCGCCTGCCCTCGGTGATCGGCTCCAGAACGGTGTTCTGGACATAGCCGAAGGTGTCCTGGGTGTCGATGGCGACCTGGGTGTGCAGGTCGTGCCAGCGGTGCAGCCACTCCTCGCGAGTGAGGTCGGCGGGTATGCGCAGCAGGGCGATATTCGCCAGGGCGTCGGTGCGGACGCCGTTCTCCACCTTGGGCGGGACGATCGGGGTGCGCTCGTCGACGATCCAGCCGTTCACCTCATCGGCCACCGAACCGAGTGCGGCGGTAATGGATTCGTGCCCGCCGCGGGTGCGCACGCTGACAATCGCGTCGATGGGCTGCTCGTAGGTCGAGTGCCGGACCGGCGCGGCCGCGACATCGGAGTCGCGGACGTTCACCTGCCACTCCGTGGCCCCGATATCGGCCAGCCGGTGCCGCAGTTCGGCGGCGTGCAGCCGCTCGTCCAGATCCGCGCCCCACAGGGCGTACATCAGCTTCATTGCCGTCCTTCACCGATCTCCGTTTGACCGGCTCACCGTAGCTCCGGGAGGCGGTGACGGCCGGGCGTTTCGGCACACCCGTCCCATCCAGCGGACTCGACCGGCTTCGGGTACCCGGGGAGGGCGTTTAACGAAGAGTCAGCGAATGGAGCGGACTTCCGGATCGATATCGCTGTCCGCGGCGCTGATCGCCTCGCCGAGCAGTTGGTCCAGATGGTAGGGGTACACGGTCTCACCCGAGTTGTCCATGGCCGCGATATCGGCCGGCGTGCACCATTTATTGCCGGTGATGGAACGCCGCTCGATGAAATCGAGTTTCGCCGGATTGGGTTCGAAGTTCTTTGCCCGAAGCGCGAAGAACAATTCTTCCGAACGAATCAGCTCGCCGTTGAATGGAAACACCGCCACCCGCCGCCACAATGGCCCGCGCAAGGCGGAAGAGTCTGCCGGATAACCGGTTTCCTCATAGAGTTCCCGGATCGCGGCTTCGCGCAATGATTCTCCGGGATCGACTCCGCCGCCGATGGTGAACCAGAATTCAACGTCCGGGACCTTCGGGTCACGTCCGCGCAATAGCAGGACGCGATTGCCTTCGTCCAGCAGCACAATTCGCGCCGACGTGCGCACGGTATCCACGTCGAGCCCGGTGGAGGCCGCGGCCGTTACCCGCTCGGCGATCTCGAAATAGGTCGGCAGCGGCGCGGTACCGCCCAGGTGCAGGATGCGGACCAGGCGGCGAGTGCGCAGCGCGAGGGTGTCACGGACCGCGTCATTGTGGAAGCGGCGGGCAATCAGTACTCGCGCCTCGGCATCGGCGAGTTCGGCCACCAATTGCGGCGGCAGCTGATCGATATCGACCGCGGAAAGCGCTGCGGCCAACTGGTTTTCCACCGTCTCACGGTCCTGCCAGTCGGCCCGCTCGGCGCGATCGGCGAGCGCCGCCAAGCGGCGTGCCTGTTCGATATGTTCGGGTTCGGCGTCGACGCCGAGCATGGCGGCGACCGATCGTGCCACCACCGCGCGCCGGGCCAGCGCCGCGTCCAGGGCGTGCCGGGCCTGATCGGTGCGCACGTGCAGCCGGTCCAGGCGATTGGCGGTGGTGTACGCCCAGACACCGATGGTGATGACAATGGCCGCGATTAAGGTGAGAACCAGAATCGTGGTGGCGGAGAAGGTGATCATCCGGCGGTCCTGACGCGCATATCACCGACGGTGACGGTCTCGTAGACGCGCAGGATCTGCTCGGCGACGACCGGCCAATCATATTCGCCGACAACCTGATTCGCGGTGCGGATGAGATCGTCGCGGCGGCCGGCATCGGTCAGCACGCTGTCCAGGGCCGCGGCGAGCAGATCCGAATCACCAACCGGGACCAGCATGCCCGCGGTGCCGTCGCGCAGTACGCGGCGGAAGGCGTCGAGATCGCTCGCGACCACGGCGGTTCCGGCGGCCATGGCCTCGACCAGCACGATACCGAAGCTCTCGCCGCCCAGATTGGGGGCGCAGTACACGTCGGCGCTGCGCATGGCCGACGCCTTCTCCTGATCCGAGACCTGGCCGAGAAAGCGCAGGTGTGAAGCGTTTTTACCGGCTTCGCGGCGCAGTCGCTCCTCATCACCGCGCCCGACGATCAGCACCTCGATATTCGGATGCCGGCGCACCAATTCGGGCAGCGCGCCGAGCAGCACATCCATACCCTTACGTGGCTCGTCATAGCGGCCAAGGAACAGAACCGTGCCACCCTCGCGCGGATAGCCGTTCAGTAGTGGGGCGTGCGCGAACGCGGGAACGTCCACGCCATTGGGGATTTCGACGGCATCCCCGCCCAGCGCCTCCACCTGCCAGCGGCGCGCCAGCTCCGAGACCGCGATCCGGCCGCTGATCTTCTCGTGGTACGGCCGCAGCACACCCTGAAAAGTGCTGAGCACCAATGATTTCGTGGTCGAGGTGTGGAAGGTCGCCACGATCGGGCCTTCCGCGATCTTCAATGCCAGCATCGACAGACTCGGTGCGTTCGGCTCGTGAATATGCAGTACATCGAAGTCGTTCTCGGCGATCCAGCGCCGGATACGCGAATAGGCGGTGGGGCCGAAGGAGAGTCGCGCGACGGACCCGTTGTAGGGAATCGCGACCGCGCGACCGGCGGAGACCACATAGTCGGGCAGTGGGGTGTCATCGGCGGCAGGGGCGAGCACACTCACCTTGTGTCCGCGCTCGATGAGCACCTGCGCGAGTTCGACAACATGTGCCTGCACCCCGCCCGGAACGTCGAACGAATACGGGCAGACCATGCCGATTCTCATAGCGCGCCGTCTCCCCTGTGCCCGTTCGCGTCGGTGTCGGCGCCGGGCGGCTGATTCCCCATCTTGTGCTGTGCCGCGGCAATGCGATCGAGTCGCGATTGCGACAAGTCACTCTCCCACAGCGGTTGCAGCATGTGCCAGTCTGCGGGATGTTCGGCGATATTGGCCGCGAATCGATCCGCCAGTAGTTGGGTTGCCGCGGCGGTGCCGCCCGAAACATCCAGCGCCGCTTCCGTCTTGAAACCCCAGCCTTCGCGGCCCCGCGCATCGGTGGTGTTCCAGCAGTGCACCGGGATGAGCGCCGCACCGGTCTCGATCGCCAGTTTCGCCGGGCCCGCGGGCATCCAAGTGCGTTCGCCGAAGAAGTCGACCGGCACACCCTTCCCGGTGAGATCACGCTCGCCCAGCAGGCATACCACTCGGTTCCGCCGCAGCCGCTCCGCCAACTGCGGGAACGGCGGCTGCTCACCGCCGGTGAGCGGGAACACCTCGAAGCCCAGGCTCGCCCGATACTCGACGAAGCGCTCGAACAGGGATTCCGGTTGCAGCCGCTCCTGGACCGTGGTGAAGGGACCGTGGTTCTGCACCAGCCACACGCCGGCCATATCCCAGTTGCCCGAATGTGGCAGTACCGCCACCGCACCGCGACCGGCGGCCAGCGCGGTCTCGAGATGCTCGACCTCGTTGACGAAGAGTTGGCCCGAGCGCACCATCTCCGCGTGGTCCATACCGGGCAGCCGGAATGCCTCACGCCAGTAGCGGGCGTAGGACCGCATGCTCGCGCGCACCAGATCGTCGGGCACTTCTTCGGGCGTCGTGCCGATCACCCGGGCGAGGTTGCGCCGCAACTGATTCGGCGTTCCGGCGCGGGCCCTGCGATCGGCCTTGCGGGCGGCGGCATCGGCTCCGGCGTCGAATGCCTTGCGCGCCATACCCTCCGGAAGTCCGCGCACCAGCGCCCAACCGGCCGCGTACGCCTTCTCGGTCAACGCGGACGTGAAAGAGGTGCTCACCGCTGGGGTTCCTCCGGCGCCTTCGCCACAGTGGCGATAATGTCGCGTGCGCCAGGCGAATTGCGCACGGCCAGCACCCGCTGGAAGACGGTGACAATGCTCAGCACCGCCAGAATGTAGATGGCCACGTACACCGCGTAGGTGAGCCAGTCGATCTCGAAATAGCCGCCGATACCGGTCAATCCGGTACCGACCAGGCCGATGACCAGACGGTCCGGGCGTTCGATGATCCCGCCGTCGGCTGAGAGCCCGCTGGCCTCCGCGCGCGCCTTGGCATACGAGATGACCTGCGAGGTCACCAGTACCACCAGGGTCGCAGCGAACAGCATCTTGGAGTGTTCGTGGTAGACCGCCCACCAGGCCAGGCCGCCGAAGATCGCGCCGTCCGCCACCCGATCACAGGTGGCGTCAAGTACCGCACCGTATTTCGTGCCGCCGCCGCGAGCGCGGGCCATCGCGCCGTCCAGCATGTCGAACATGACGAAGAGCCAGATCACCATGGTTCCCCAGAACAAGTGACCGGACGGGAACAGCGTCACCGCCGCCGCGATCGAGGCGGTGGTGCCGATGAGCGTCATAGCGTCAGGGGTCAGCCCGGTGCTCACCAGTGCTTTGCCCAGGGGCGCAGTCGCTTTGGCGAACGTCTCGCGACCGAAGAAGCTCAGCACGCTATTCGGATTCCTTCCGTGCCTTGCGGAACACCCGCACCCGGTCGGCTTCGATGAGCCGCTGCGCGATTGTCGCTCATCTACGCCTCCTTCCAGGCCTCCGCCAGCAACGCCCGCGTTTCCCGCAGCAGCTGTGGCATCACCTTCACTCCGCCGACGACGGTAATGAAGTTCGCATCGCCACTCCAGCGGGGCACGATATGTTGATGCAGGTGATCGGCGAGTGAACCCCCGGCAACGCCACCGAGATTCAAGCCGACATTGAAACCCTCCGGCCGCGAGACGCGCTTCATCACGCGAATCGCCTGCTGGGTGAAGGCCATCAGCTCGGTGCTCTCGTCGAGGGTGAGGTCCTCGAGGTTCGCTACGCGACGGTAGGGGACCACCATCATGTGACCGGGGTTGTACGGGTACAGGTTCAGTACCGCGTACACCCATTCGCCGCGCGCGATGACCAGGCCGTCCTCATCGGACATCTCCGGGATATCGGTGAAGGGATGGCCGGTCTTCTTGGGCGCGTTCGCATCTCGCTCCGCGGTCGCGCCCGTGATGTAGGACATGCGGTACGGCGTCCACAGCCGCTGCAGCCGGTCGGGTTCCCCCGGGCCGCGGTCGATGATCTGCTGCGGTGCCGAATCTTCAAGCCCCGCAGCATCTTCGGTGAGGCTGCCGGGCACCGTACGTTCGCTCATGCCCTACCCGTTCGTCTTCTCGAAACGCGCCGCGGTCGGAGAGTCGTTCTCGCGGTGCGCGATCCACTCGATGATGGTGGAGATCGCCTCGGCGACCGGAACACCGTTCACCTGGGTGCCGTCGCGGAATCGGAAGCTGACCGCGCCCGCCTCGACATCCTTGGCACCGGCCAGCAGCATGAAGGGGACCTTCTGCGCGGTGTGATTGAAGATCTTCTTCTGCATGCGGTCGTCACTGCGGTCGACCTCGGCGCGCACGCCCTGATCGCGCAGCGATTCGATGACACTGTCGAGGTGCTCGACGAAGGCGTCGGCGACCGGGATACCGACCACCTGCACCGGCGAGAGCCAGGCCGGGAACGCGCCCGCGTAATGCTCGGTGAGCACGCCGAAGAAGCGCTCGATGGAGCCGAACAGCGCGCGGTGGATCATGACCGGGCGGTGCTTCTGACCGTCCGTGCCGGTGTACTCCAGCTCGAAACGCTCGGGCAGGTTGAAGTCCAGCTGGATGGTCGACATCTGCCAGGTGCGGCCGAGGGCGTCCTTGACCTGCACGGAGATCTTCGGGCCGTAGAAGGCCGCGCCGCCCGGGTCCGGCACCAGGTTCAGGCCGGAGTCGGTGGCCACCTTGCGCAGGGTTTCGGTGGCTTCCTCCCACAGATCGTCGGAGCCGACGAACTTCTTGGGGTCCTTGGTGGAGAGCTCCAGGTAGAAGTCGTCGAGGCCGTAATCGCGCAGCAGGGAGAGCACGAACTGCAGCGTGGAGGTGAGCTCCGCGTGCATCTGCTCCTTGGTGCAGTAGATGTGCGCGTCGTCCTGGGTCATGCCGCGCACGCGAGTCAGGCCGTGCACGACGCCGGACTTCTCGTAGCGGTAGACCGAGCCGAATTCGAAGAGCCGCAAGGGAAGTTCGCGATAGGAGCGGCCGCGCGCACGGAAGATCAGATTGTGCATCGGGCAGTTCATCGGCTTGACGTAGTAGTCCTGGCCGGGCTTGCGGACGGTGCCGTCCTCATTGAGTTCGGCGTCCAGGTGCATGGCCGGGAACATGCCGTCGCGGTACCAGTCCAGGTGGCCGGAGACCTCGAAGAGATGACCCTTGGTGACGTGCGGGGTGTTGACGAACTCGTAGCCCGCGGCGGTGTGCCGCTTGCGGGAGTAGTCCTCCATCTCCTTGCGGATGACGCCGCCCTTGGGATGGAACACCGGCAGGCCGGAACCCAGCTCGTCCGGGAAGGAGAACAGGTCCAGTTCCAGTCCGAGCTTGCGGTGATCGCGCTTCTCGGCCTCTTCCAGCAGGCGCAGGTATTCGTCCTGGGCCTCGGTGGATTCCCAGGCGGTGCCGTAGATGCGCTGCAGGTCCTCGCGGCTCTGATCACCACGCCAGTAGGCGGCGGAGCTGCGGGTCAGCTTGAACGCGGGAATGTACTTGGTGGTGGGGATGTGCGGGCCGCGGCAGAGGTCGCCCCACAGCTTCTCGCCGGTGCGCGGGTCCAGATTGTCGTAGATGGTCAGCTCTTTGCCGCCGACCTCCATGACCTCCGGATCGTCGATACCCGACTTGTCGGAGATGAGCTCCAGCTTGAACGGCTCGTTGGCGAGCTCGATGCGCGCGGCCTCGACATCGGTGACGCGGCGCGAAAAGCGCTGCGCGCCTTTGATGATCTTCTTCATCCGGGATTCCAGCTTGGCCAGATCCTCCGGGGTGAAGGGGCGCTCGACCTGGAAGTCGTAGTAGAAGCCGTCCTTGATGAACGGGCCGATACCGAGCTTGGTGCCCGGGAACTCCTGCTGTACGGCCTGGGCCAGCACATGCGCGGCCGAGTGCCGGATGACGCTGCGGCCGTCCTCGGAGTCCGCGGTGACGGCTTCGACCTCGACATCGGTGTCCGGAATCCAGGACAGATCCTTGAGGTTGCCCTCGTCATCCTTGACGACGATGACTGCGTTCGGCCCCTTGCTCGGCAGGTCGGCCTCGCGCACCGCGGCACCCGCCGTAGTCCCGGCCGACACCCGGACGAGGGCGACTGGGCTCTTCGGGGCTGTGGTGGTCACGGCTGCGCACTCCTTGGCATTGTCGTAGCGCGGGAAATCCCCGCGATGTCTGGCCGGTCCATGCTATCGGCACGCCGGTGACCGCGTGCCGATGGACCGGGTGCCGGGGTGTCAGCCCCTTACGGCAGTGGACGAATTACCGCGCGGCCAACTCCGCGAGCAGTGCTTCGCGCTGGGCCGCAGGACGTTTCGGACAGCTCGTACACATCTCACAACCGGGCACCTCGAACACCAGGCAGCAGGAGATGCGACGCACAAAAGTCCGCCCGCCGACATCACTGAAACGAGGTATCGGCAGACGGCCCGAAACCTCCCTGGCCAGCGCCGATCCCGTTTCCTGCGCGCCCGCGTCGAGGGCTCGGTTGCCGATGGCGTCGGCGACCACGGCCCATAGCGCGGCCACTCCCGCGCCGGAGGCTTCGCCGACTACGGGGATGACAGCCGACAGGGTGTGCCGCAGGGCATGACCAACGGATTCGGCGGGCCCGGGCGGGCCGACTGAGTCGATCAAGTCCGTGCCGAGCGCATCCGAAGGTGTGGCGGGCTCGCTCGAGTTCGCGCCAGGTTGGTCCGACTGCACGCCGGGTTCGGTCGAGTGCCTGTCGAGGGCGGCCGCGGCGGACTCGAGGTCGCACATGGCGAGTACCCGCTCGACTCCCCCGTCCGGCCGGATCTCCAGCCCGATGTTCTCCAGCGCCGGATCCATGGCGGGCAATCCGGCGGCGTGCGCGCTCACGATCGGGTCCACCAGTGATGACGCGGCCATGCACCACCACAGCGTCCCGGAGACCCGCGAGTCCCCGGTCCCCCAGGAAATGCCCATATCGGATATCCGCTCGGCCAGCCACTGCCGGTCGAGTAGCCGGGCACCCGGCACCACATTCATCCGAACGGGAGGCTGCGCAACCATTTCCATTGGACTCCGATCCAGCCGCCACCACAGGGGCTCATAACCAGGATGTCACCGCGAGGCCGCCACGTCCGCCCGCAGACGGCCCCACCTTAAGCGGGACTCTACGACCGCCCCCGCAGGCGCGCGAGAGCCGCCCCGAAAGACCCGGTTTCCGGCCCGCTGTTAATAGGGGTCTCCCCCCGAGTCGATACATCATTCGGCACCCGCGTCGTCCGACCTGAGAGGTATCCGAGGGACTACCCAGGGCTGATGCAGGGATTCGGATTCGAGCGCTGAATTCCTGTTGCGGTCCGCAGGAACCTCACAGCCGCAACGGATCCGGCGCACAGCCTCCGGCGTGAGGGTTATGCAAGCGGATGTCGCCGCGTGAACTCGATGCACCTGGTGAATGGGAGAACACAGTGCCCGCAATGTTTCCGACAGTGTCCGTGACGTCTTCGCCCGAGCCCGCGAAGTTTCCATTCGCCGCGCGCTCGGCAGCAACGCAGGCCGTGCGGGACTGTGCGGGCTTCGGATGGGCGGTCGAGGCGACTTCCGAAGGTGTGCAACTGGTCACCGACCACCGGATCGCGGCCGTAGAGCTCACCGGGCCGCTGGCCACCGCCGTACGACGATTCCTGCGGGCGAACAATCTCTCCGGTCCGGTGATCGAAATCCGCGACTCACAGCGCCGCGAAATCCACTTGGTGGTCGGTGCGGCCAAGGCCGCCAAGGCAATCGCCATGCTGCGTGACGCGGGTGCGATCGTCCACACCGACGGCGCGACAGTCCCCCTCCCGGTCGCAGGTGGTGCGACGGGCTGGGGAATCGCACCTGGTGAGTCACGCTGGGTGCCGCCGCTCGTCGCGATCGCCGCTGCGGTACGAGCCGCCGTCACCAACGACCGCGCACATTTCCGATCCGTCGCCTGCTGACCGCAGGCTGATCCGACTCGAAGAAAGCGCGGTCGGGGTTCGGAATCCAGCAATCGGCAGCGAGGTCGTTGTTGTAGTTGTCGCGGAAGTGAGCGATCAGGCTCGGTAGGCCGGGGTGGGTGTTGGTGGTGTCCCACAGCAGGGCATGCGGGTAGGCCGGGGTGGGGTCGACGATGGGTACACGTCGAATGTGTGGATGCCACGGAACGGCGAAACCCTCGCCGCTGAAGGTGGCCAGGGTGTCCGATGCGGCTATTCGTTCGACGAGCAGTTCGATGGGGGCGGGTCCGTCTGCCGAGTCGGAGTTGCCGAATACTTCCGGCCGCTGTGTCGTATCGATGGCGATGCCGCTCATTTCGCTGAGATCCCGGTAGTAGTCGGACCATTCGGAGGGGACCGCGGCACCGGGCACCCAGACGTTGAATTCGCCGATATCGCCGAGACCGACCGCCGACCGCCCGGCCAGGGGATGATCGCGCCCGACGAGTAGGTGCAGGGGCTCCAAATAGGCTGGGACAGCATCGATCCCGTCGGGCAGCGGGCGAGGGCCGCCACACGCCCGGGCGAAGGCTACATCGGCACGGCCGCTCAATAACGCGTCGCGGGAGGTGACGAAGGCGTTCGACAGCACGATTTCGGTGTCGGCGCCGGGATGGCGATCGAGGTAGAACCGCAATGACTGCATCGCCGCCTGCCGCTCGCCCAGCACGGCAATACGCAACGGTCCCGGGTTATCTCGCACCGCCATGATCGCCTGGTCGGCTATGACCAGCAGCGATCTGGCGTGCGGGAGCAGTCGAACCCCGGCGACGGTCGGCACGACCCCTGCGGGTACCCGATCGAATAGCGTTGCGCCCAACTGGGTTTCGAGCTTGGCGATACGTTTCGAAATCGCCTGCTGACTCAGGCCGAGCAGGTCGGCGGCGAGGCTGAACTGCCGCTGATCCACCGTGGCGACGAACGCTCGCACCGCTGCCATATCCAAATCCGCCATGGTTCCTCCGAGTACAAACGGTGGTTGTGCACTTTCGCGTGTTCCTTGTTCGACCGGCCAGGATCAACCGAGCATGGTGATCCTATGACAGGCGCGTCTTTCGTCCATCTGCACAACCACACCGAGTACTCGATGCTCGACGGATTGGCGAAAGTCGGCCCGCTGTTCGCCGAGGCCGAGCGGTCGGGCATGCCGGCGGTCGGGATGAGCGACCACGGCAATATGTACGGGGCCGCCGAGTTCTTCCGCCGGTCGCAACAATCAGTGGTCAAGCCGATCATCGGGATCGAGGCGTACATCGCGCCGGAATCCCGGTTCTCCGGCAAACGGGTGCGTTGGGGAGATCCTTCGCAGAAGGCGGATGACGTATCAGGGTCGGGCGCCTATCTGCATATGACGATGTTCGCCGAAAACGCTGTCGGACTACGGAATCTGTTCCGGCTGTCCTCGCTGGCATCGTTCGAGGGGCAGTTGGGAAAGTGGCCGCGCATGGATGCCGAGCTGATCGCCGAACACGCCGCCGGCATCATCGCGACCACGGGCTGCCCGTCCGGTGAGGTCCAAACCCGTTTGCGGCTGGGGCAATTCGAGGCGGCCTGCGCCGCAGCCGGTCGATGGCGGGACATCTTCGGTCCGGAGAACTTCTTCCTCGAAGTAATGGATCACGGCCTGACAATCGAACGCCGGGTTCGCGAAGATCTACTGGCGGTCGGCAAGAAGGCCGGGTTGACGCCGTTGGCGACGAACGACTGCCATTACGTACTACGCGAGCACGCATCCGCACATGAGGCGATGCTGTGCGTACAAACCGGTAAGACGCTCTCGGACCCAGCCCGGTTCCGATTCGACGGGGACGGTTACTACCTGAAGTCGGCGGCCGAAATGCGAGCGCTGTGGGATGACGAGGTTCCCGGAGCCTGCGATGCCACTCTCGCCATAGCCGCACGCGTCGAGCCCTACGACGTGGTGTGGGAGTTCCAGGACCGGATGCCGGTGTTCCCGGTGCCCGACGGCGAAACCGAGGATACGTGGCTACGTCGTGAAGTCGACAAGGGGCTGCGCTGGCGTTTTCCCACCGGGGTTCCCGAGACCTACCGTGAGCGTGCACATTTCGAGCTCGACATCATCCGCGACAAGGGATTTCCCGCGTACTTTCTGGTCGTAGGCGACCTGGTGACACACGCTCGCCGAGTGGGGATCCGGGTGGGGCCGGGCCGAGGTTCCGCAGCGGGCTCGCTGGTCGCCTATGCGCTGGCGATCACCAATATCGATCCGATCGAGCACGGCCTGCTGTTCGAGCGATTCCTCAACCCCGAACGACCATCCGCACCCGATATCGATATCGACTTCGATGATCGCCGACGTGGCGAGATGATCCGGTATGCCACCGAGCGCTGGGGTGCCGACAAGGTCGCACAGGTCATCACCTTCGGCACGATCAAGACCAAGGCCGCGCTGAAGGACGCGGCGCGAGTCCATTTCGGCCAGCCCGGTTTCGCGATCGCCGACCGCATCACCAAAGCGCTGCCGCCCGCGGTGGCCGCCAAGGACATCTCGGTGTCCGGCATTACCGACCCGGCACACGAACGCTACGGCGAAGCCGCCGAGGTACGCGCGCTCGTCGACGGCGACCCGATTGTGCGCCAGATCTATGACACCGCAGTGGGATTGGAGGGGATGGTCCGCGGCGCCGGAGTTCACGCGTGTGCTGTCATTCTGTCTCGGGACCCGCTGCTCGATGTCGTCCCGCTGTGGAAACGCCCGCAGGACGGGGCGATCATCACCGGCTGGGATTATCCATCGTGTGAATCCATCGGGCTGCTCAAGATGGACTTCCTGGGCCTGCGCACGCTGACGGTGATCGGGGATTGCCTGGACAATATTCGCGCCAATCGCGGTGTCGATATCGATCTGGATACCCTTGTGCTCGACGATGAAGGCACCTACGCCATGCTCGCTCGCGGCGACAATCTCGGTGTGTTCCAAATGGATTCGGCGGGCATGCGTGAACTGCTGCTGCGGATGGCACCCACCGAATTCAATGATCTGGTGGCCTCCAATGCGCTGTATCGCCCAGGACCGATGGGTGTCGGCGCGCACTGGGCGTATGCGGACCGCAAGAACGGACGGGAAGCGGTCACCCCGATTCACCCCGAGCTGGACGAATCGCTCCGCGACATTCTCTCCGAGACCTATGCGCTGATCGTCTATCAGGAGCAGATCATGCAGCTTGCGCAGCGAGTGGCCGGATACTCGCTGGGGCAGGCCGATCTGCTGCGCCGCGCAATGGGCAAGAAGAAGCCCGAGGTACTCGCGATGGAGTTCGAGAACTTCCGAAAAGGCATGCTGGACAATGGCTACGGCGATGCTGCGATCACGGCGCTGTGGGAGGCCGTGCTCCCGTTCGCGGGTTATGCCTACAACAAGTCCCATGCCGCCGGCTACAGCCTGGTCATGTATTGGACCGCCTATCTGAAGGCGAACTATCCCGCCGAATTCATGGCGGCCCTGCTCACCTCCGTGGGCGATGACAAGGACAAGTCCGCGATCTATCTCGCCGACTGCCGCAAGCGTGGTATCCGTGTGATGCCGCCGGACGTCAATCACTCCGTCGGCACGTTTTCCTGTGTGGCAGACGATATTCGGTTCGGACTCGGTGCGGTCCGCAATGTCGGCGAACCGGTGGTGGAAGCCATTGTCCGCGCACGCAACCGCGGGGCCTTCACGAGTTTCTCCGACTTCCTCGCGAAGGTCGATGCCGTCGCCTGTGGCAAGAAGGTGGTCGAATCACTGGTCAAGGCGGGCGCTTTCGACTCACTCGGCCACCCTCGGCACGGTCTGCACCTGATTCACGGCGATGCCGTCGACGCGGTGATGACGACCAAGAAGGCCGCGGCGCGCGGCCAATTCGATCTGTTCGCTGCTGATTTCGCCGAGCCGGACACCGCCGTCTCGGTATTCGACGTACCGGTGCCGAACCGGGAATGGGATCGCGGACAACTTTTGGGGTTCGAACGAGAAATGCTGGGCTTGTACGTCTCCGGACATCCGCTCGACGCTGTGGCCCACCTGCTCGCAACACGCTGTGACACCTCGATCTCGGCGCTCACCGAAACGGCAATTCCGCACGGATCCCGGGTCGTAGTGGGCGGCATCGTGGCCGCGATCGATCGGCGCGTGAACAAGAAGGGCGATCCGTGGGCGATCGTGCGATTGGAGGATCTGGACGCGAGCATCGAGGTCCTTTTCTTCCCAGCCGCGTTCGCGCACGCGGCCTCTGCGCTGACCGAGGACGCCATCGTTGTGATCACCGCCCACATCAGTGTTCGAGACAATCGTCTGTCGGTCCTCGGCGATCAGATCACGGTTCCCGATCTGGCCGGATTGTCGGCAGAACAACCGTTGACCGTGACCATCCCTGTCTCCGCTTGTACGCCACACAGTGTGCGCACTCTCCGCGAGACCTTGCAGCGCCATCCCGGCGGGACGGCGGTCCGCATCAACCTGCTGGGTAAGGCGGGTCCGCGATTGCTTGCCGTCGACGCCCGATTTCAGGTCACCACATCACCGGCGTTGATGGGTGAGCTGAAAGCGTTGTTCGGTCAGTCCTGCCTGGCGAGCAGTGCGAACCGAGTGATGACCTAGTGGGTCGATTCCAAAGTTGTTGGGCGGTATGGGTTTCTGGTTGAATGTGGGCCGTGCGAGCTGCCCCTCTGGTGTTGCGTGATGGCGATCGGGAGATCTTGGCGGGCTGGATCCGGTCGAGCA
>NZ_WJIC01000040.1 GCF_009649815.1 Nocardia sp. SYP-A9097 | reverse complement strand
CGACCTCGTCGACGTCGAGCTCCACGACGGTGCGTTTCTCGCCTTCGCGGGTTTCGTAGCTGCGCTGCTTCAACTGGCCCGAGACGATTACCCGTGCGCCGCGGCTGAGGCTCTCGGCTACGTTCTCCGCGGCTTGTCGCCAGATATTGCAGCGCAGGAATAGGGCTTCGCCGTCGCGCCATTCACCGGTCTTCCGGTCGAAATAGCGCGGTGTGGACGCGACGATGAAATTGGTGACCGCGTCACCTGCCGGTGTGAATCGAAGCTCGGGGTCACCGGTCAGATTTCCCTTGACGGTAAACAGGTCCTGAGCCATAAATCGGCTCCCTTCTCGAAAATAGTTGATGCACAGCCGCTGTCGGTCGGGATCAGCGATGGACCGCGCTGGGAATCGGTTCGGACGCGCGGCATGTCGGTGGGTCAGGCAGCGGTGGCTGCGGCGGCAGCGTCCACATTGACGTCGGCGTCGATGTCGATGTCGTGGAAGTCGATGAGCCCGGCGGCGGCTTGCTCGACGTCGACGAGCTCGAACTCGAGCTGCTCGCCGACCGTGGCGAGGAATCGCAGATACCGTTGCAGGCCGCGGTCGTTGTAGCGCCAGGAATCCTTTCCGGCGCGGGATTCGAACGCGCCGAGCACCATGGCCAGCACGATCACCCACGCCCGGCTCGCGGTCGCGGATTGGATCGAAGTGACCAGTTCGCTGGTGTACCCGGACACCCCGAGCAGGTTCAGCGCGGTCCTGGGCGCGTGGAACGACCCCAATAGATCCGACTCCCAGGCAAGGGACTCGGCGACGAACTGACCGGCCTGCGGCGGTGGAGTCCTGCGCGACAACAACCGTGTCAGGAACTCCTCACGCCGTTCTTTGGCGGCGAGACCGCGCTTGTTCAGCTCCCGCACCCGCCGCCGCTCCCGACGCGCCGCTTCCCGTTGCGTAGCAGCCTGTTCGGCCTCGGCACGCAGCTGCTCGGCGCGCTCGCTGCCCGCTTCCCCGTTGCTCTGAGAGAAGCTGCGCATGCGCAACCCTGACTCGGCCAGCTGATCGGCAGCAAGGAAGTACAGGGGAATCCAGCGGTCGCGGTATTCGACCGAATCGGCGTGACCCCGTCCCTCAGTGGGCTGGGATGCGGTGTTGCCCTGGGTGTCCCAGTCGACGTGATCGGGGTCGACCAGTTCGCCGGTGAGGGTGTCTACTAGTTGCCCGTTCTCCTCCACGTCGACATACACCAGCCATCGGTGCGCGTCCGCGGTGATCAGGTCTTCGGTGACCGGTCCGGAATCGACGGTCTCCAGCAGCTCAGCCGGAAGAATTTGCGGCTCGGTCGAACTGGTGTCGTGTTCGGTGGTGAGGACCCCGAAGCCCAGGGCCGCGTACAACAGGGATGCTTCGAGACGAGCGCGGGTTTCGCGGCGGTCGGCGGCGATCTGTTTGGCGCGGTAGCTGAAGCTCGACCGCGGCACCTGCAGCAGGCGCTCGACGGCGTCGGTGTCGCCGAGGGTTTCGTACTCGGCGATGACCGCGAGCTGATCGAGACTGTAGGAGCTGGAGTCGATGAGTCCGCGTGCGGTCGTCGATGCGGCGATCGCGGCGGTGTGCTTGATCTCGGAGCGTTTGCGCTGCAAGCCCTTCGCGACGCGTGTCACCGACGCACCGAGGTCCAGCATCAAGGCGATGCCGTCGGCGCGGTCGGCCTCGACCATGGGCACGCGCCGGTCGTTGACGTTCATCTGCATCAACGTCCGGGAGATACGGCGCTCGTTCTCCGGAAGGGTCGGGTCGGCGTCGCTCACCCACACCGGGACCTTTTTGGTGCCGACGCTGGCGGCGATGAGTGCGCGCAGCTGTCCTTCGGTGACATGCAGACTGCCGTCGGGCTGGCGTTCGGCGATGATCGGAATGCTGACGCCGAACTCTTTGATCGAGTCCCGCACGTCGGGATGCTCGTTGAGATCGAAAGTCTTGCGGACGTTCTCCGCGATCACCAACTCAGTCGGGTTGCGCCACAGAGCCTCGACCGTGGGCAACAGCTCCGTGTCGGAGTCGGGCTCCAGCTCGGTTGCAGGTTCGAGTTCGGCGGGAGAGGCAACGATTTCGGCGGGCTCGATAGCGTCGGTGTCAAGAACTGCTATGGCGGTAGGGGCGGAAATAGATTCCATGGGACAGACCTCCAGGAGTACATGAGTGGGGTCCGCTACGTTGTGGCGTAGCGGGCCCCAGAGGGAGAGAAAGCGGATGAGTGGTGTGCCTCAGGCAGCGATGGGGCGGCGCTCGGCGCGGGTGACGTTGAGGGGGCGTAGCCGCAGCACCTCACGGTCGTCGGCGATGAAGCTCCAGTGCCGACCGCGCCAGTCGGGATGTTCGGCGCGCCACTGATCCAGTACCGGAGAAGACTCGATCCCCGGCACGGCTCCAGCATGGCCACGATGAACCAGCTGTTCGTACTCGCCACGCGAGATGCTGTTGACAGCAAAGGATTTGACGGACATGAATGACCTCCGAGAATGTTGACAATCGGCAGAGCGTGAAGGACGTGTGGGTATGCAGGACGGCGGTGGCGGCGAACACGGTGTAGCGACGCCGCGAGGTACCGGGGTTAGCGCGCGAGTACGTCCTGGACGTCGCGTGCGGTGGTGATGAGCTGTGCCTGGCCGGTGCGGATGAACTCGTGGCAGCCGCGGGACTCGGCTGAGTCGACCGGCCCGGGAACGGCCATGACGGGCCGTCGCAGTGTGTTGCCCCAGCGCACGGTGTTGGCGGTACCACTGCGGATCCCGGACTCGCACACCACGATTCCCGCCGACAGGGCGGCGACGATGCGGTTGCGACCGAGGTCTATTGACCGGACTACGGGAGGACACTTCGGCTTGTTCTATAGCCATCCGCCCGGAGAGCGCGGTACACCTCCCCGTATTCGATCGACGAAAGTTGGTGGAGGTTGTTCGATGAGGGGCGTGATGTGGCGGCGATTCGGTTGCCCCGGTGGGGACGGGTCGACAGTGCCGAGGGTGTTGTGCCGTGGCTGGTATTCGATGACACCGGGTTACCGGTCGAGCCGGTCCGCCAGTACCTGACGGACTTCGTGGCCCGGGCCAATAGCTCGAAGTCGGTGCGTAGTTATGCCTTTGCGTTGTTGCGGTGGTGGCGGTGGTTGCAGGTCGTGGGGGTGGAATGGGACAAGGTCACGCCGTGTGAGGGTCGTGATCTGGTGTTGTGGCTGAAACAGGCGACCAAGCCGCGGAATTCGTCGCGCACGAAATCCGCGTCGACGGTCGGCACGGTCAATCCGATCACGCGCAAGCGCTATCTCGATGACCGCTACACCGCCCGCACGATCCGTCACTCGAATTCTGTGGTGAGGGCGTTCTACGAGTATTGGATCGAGTTGGGGCGGGGACCGCTGATCAATCCGGTTCCGTTGGATCGCCGGGGCGGCCGCGCCAACGCTCACCACAATCCGCTCGAGCCGTTTCGCGCCGAGGGCCGGATCCGCTACAACCCCAGACTGCCCAAACAGCAGCCACGCGAGATTCCCGATGAACAATGGCGAGATCTGTTCGGGGCCTTGCGCTTCAACCGCGACAGAGCGTTGCTGGCGCTGACGGTGAGCTCGGCCGCGCGCGCCGAGGAGATACTCGGCATCCATCCGGTCGACCTGGATTGGGGTGATCAACGAGTTCGGGTGATCCGTAAAGGAACTCGGGCAGAGCAGTGGTTGCCGGCCAGTCCGGAAGCGTTCGTCTGGCTGCGGCTTTATCTTGCCGATGTGGGCGAGCCGGTCGATCCGAATCAACCGCTGTGGCAGGACGCTTCGCCGTCGTGATCGCGGGACCGGGCTGCGCCGTCAGCCGTTGAATTACGAAGCGCTTCGCAAGGTTGTGGTCCGGGTGAACGAGCGGCTGGGCACCAACTATTCGATGCACGATCTTCGCCACACGGCGGCGTTGCGCATGGCTCGTGACGAACACCTGTCGATTCGCGATGTCCAGACGATTCTCGGACACGTCCATCTGTCCACGACCGCTTCGATTTATCTCGTCGAAGACCAGGAACAGGTGATCCGCCGAGTCCAACAGCACCTGGCCGAACGCGAACAACGCCAATCCCTGCCGCCCGCGCCGGTCGCAGTCGGCTACGACGCCGATGACCTGACGATTCTGTTCGGAGGAAATCCTTCATGACCACCTCAGCCGCGACATCGGCTCGCAACCGCAAGGAACCGACGTTCAAACGCCACGACGATCTGGCCGACGCTCCGGTCACCGGCGGCGACCGCGATCACACGCCGATTTCCGAACTACTGGAACTGGTTTCGTCGTTGCCGGTTGGACCGGCCCGTGAGCACGGGAAACGCTCCGGCAGCATCGCCGCCGCACGCACCATCCTGGAATGGCTGCGCAGCCACCCCGCCGACGGATGGCAGGACCGCTGGGTCGTCTCCGGGGCTGATGAGGGCCTGGACTGGATCGACGCCCTGGTCGACCCTGCCGACCCGCGCGCACCGGTCACTCAACGTGATGAGCTCCTCAATGGCCTGGGTCGGCTGTTGTTGTGTCGGGTCTTCTTCCCCAGCTTCGGATTCTTCACCGGCTTCAACTCCCACTCTCTGTTCAGGCATGTTCGGGCAGTGTTTCGCCCGGACTTGTTCGACAAGATCGAACAACGCGCGGACGCGCTCGGCGTCAGCGCCAGAGGGCGCACTCTGTCGATCCGGGCGATCAGCAAGATCGTGCTGCACACCGGTCGCGATCCCGGCCAGCTCACCGCGGAGGACCTGCTCGCCTATCGGTCGTGGCACATGCGCACTCGTGACGGCGGCAACGGCGTCCCGCTGGCCTGGACCCTGTTGCAGGGAATCGCCGACCTTGGTGAGCACGCCACCCTCGACGACGTGGTTCGCCACGGGCAACGGCCCACGCACGAACTCGTCGCCCTCTACGACATTCAGAACCGGGATGTCCGCGACGTGTTGATCCGATACCTGCAAGAGCGCCGACTCAGTATGGACTTCAGCAGTTTCACCGGCCTCGTTGCTCGTCTGGCGGGCCTGTTCTGGTCCGACATCGAACAGCATCACCCCGAGGTCACCACACTGCACCTGCCAGAGGAGGTGGCGACGGCCTGGAAGCAACGGTTGCGGACCGTCCGCAGCGGCACCGGTGAACGGTCAGACGGCGACTACATCGTCACGCTCATGACCGTTCGCGCCTTCTATCGGGACCTACAGGAATGGGCGATGCACGACCCGTCCTGGGCGCGATGGAGCTATCCGAGCCCGATCCGCAAGAGCGAGACCGCCGGACAGGCGAGCAAGGTCAAACAGCGAACCGTCGCCAGCACGCACCAACGCATCCGTGAACGAATGCCGCACCTGCCGGCCCTCGTCGACAGCGCTGAACGCCACAAGAACGAACAGGCAGCGCTGCTGGCTGCCACCCGGGCGACACCGATCGGATCGACCTTCGAACACGCGGGCCGCGGTTATCGCCGGACGATGCCCAAGAGCTACACCAAACCCGGATACCGGCACGAGTGCCCACCCGACCAGGTCGAAGACCTCGCAACCGGTGAACTCGTCGAGATCGGCAAGCAAGAACACGAAGCGTTCTGGTCCTGGGCGATCATCGAAACTCTGCGCCACACCGGAGTTCGGATCGAAGAGCTGCAGGAGATCACCCACCTCGGGCTGGTCTCCTACAAACTCCCGAAGACCGGCGAACTCGTCCCGATGCTGCAGATCGTTCCCTCCAAGATCAACGAGGAACGCCTGCTGCTGGTCGGACCCGAGCTGGCCAGCGTTCTCGCCACGATCATCACGCGCCTGCGCACCGAGAACAACGGCCACGTTCCGTTGACGGCGCGCTACGACGAACACGAGCGCATCACCGGCCTGCCGCTGCCGCACCTGTTCCAGCATCGTCTCAGCTGGCACTGGAAAGTCCCCAGCGCCAACACTATTCAGCATTGGCTCAACGAGACCCTGCAACGCGCCGGGCTCACCGACACCGCCGGGCAACCACTGCGCTTCACACCGCATGATTTCCGCAGACTCTGGGCGACCGAAGCGGTCACCAGTGGACTGCCGATCCACATCGCCGCCCGCCTCATGGGCCACAAGAATCTGAACACGACCCAGACCTACGTCGCGGTCTTCGACGAGGAACTCGTGCGCTCCTACCGCGCCTTCCTCGACACTCGGCGCGCCCTGCGGCCGAGCTCGGAATATCGTGAGCCCACCGACCAGGAATGGCACGACTTTCAGCAGCACTTCGAGCTGCGGAAACTCGAACTGGGCACCTGCGGCCGCCCCTATGGAAGCCCTTGCAAACACGAACATGCCTGCCTGCGATGCCCGAGCCTGCGAGTCGACCCGCGAGCTCGAACGCGAATCGTCGAGATCATCGCCAACCTCCGTGACCGCATCACCGAGGCCCGCGTCAACGGCTGGACCGGGGAAGTCGAGGGCTTGACCGTCAGCCTCAACGCGGCCGCGGCGAAGCTGGTCGGCCTCGACCGGATGAATGAACGGCCCTCTGGCACAACCAGACTCACCGAGCTCGGAATGCCGGTCATCCAAGAAGGGACAGGCGCATGAGCGAGGTCCGGCTCTCGACCGCCGACGTGATCGAACTGTTCGAGATGCTCCAACTCGTCAACGACTGGATCAGCACCGACCCGATCGCACAACGCAGACTCAGCGGATTCATCAACGACTCCGACTGGGCCCCAGACACATTCGTCGCGGACCTGGATCGGTTCGTCTTCCTCCTCGGCGGCAGCAACGGCGAATACCTCCTGCGCGACAAGGACTCCGGCTAGTCCGGATAAGGAAGAGGTTCCGGTTGGGTTCGACACCGGGCGGGTATTCGCTGACCAGCAGCCCGGTCTTCTCGATGTCGGCGAGCAAGCCGGCGTTGCCCTGGGGGAAGAGCCGGTGCAGCCCGCACGGCAGGACCGCCACGGTGGGCCGCCCGGCCTCGAGAGCGGCTGCGTGGGCAGTCGCATCGATGCCGAAGGCGCCTCCGCTGAGGATGGTCCAGCCCTGTGCGGCGAGGTCCATGCCGACATATCGGGTGACCTTTTCGCCGTACGTGGTCGAGGCGCGTGCGCCGACGACGGCGATTTCTGTGCGGTCGGCGAGCGGGTTCAGCTGCCCGGGACCGCGGGTCCACAACGCGATCGGAGTGTGGGCCTCGATGGTGTCGAGGTCATTGAGCGCGGCCGGCCAGCCCGGGTCGTCGCGGGTGAGCAGCCGACCTCCGACACGCTCGGCCCGTTCGAGGTCGTGCTGTGCCGTGACGCGGGCCTGGGGGCCGAATTGTGAACGCATCTCGTCCATAGCGATGCGTTCTGCGGCGTCGACCGGACCATGCGCCGCGAGCAAAGCGCGCACGGTATCGGGTGCAGTCAGTGCCGCGCGTGAGAGCAGCGCCCACGCCAGCAGGTGATCATCGGGAACGGTCATCGGGGTCCTCCTTGGTGGGTGAATCAGGTTCTGCGCCACCGATATCGATGCGCAGCTGCGCGGCGGCATCGATTCCGAGGCGGCATAGCCGGCGGAGTCTGCTGGGCGGTGACGCGGTCGATAATGCGAGGTCGAGGAGCTGTGCCATGCGGTGGTCGGGGTCCGAGGCGAGTGCGGCTTCCAGGGCGATTCCCGCGAGTGCGCCGTCGCCGCGTAGGTAGGCGCTGAATCCCAGCAGCATGGCGGCGTCGGCGCGGTCCGGGTCCGGGAGTGCGCGGGTCAGGATCGACCAGAGCTGGTGCGCGCGGGCAGAGTACGGGCCGGCGGCGATGCCGTACATGACCTCGCGGACATCGGTGTCGCGCAGGGCAACCGCGACTTCGGCGAGGTTCCGTGGTGCGGGCGTCTCGACCGCGGATGAGTGTTTGATGATCTGTACAACCCGCCACAACGCCTGCCTGGTGTAGGCGTCCGGATTGCCGATGCGCACCGCGCGAGCGAACCGCCGCTGCGCATCGGCGGCGACCTCGGGCAGCGCGTGGGTGACGCGCTCGCGCAGTGTCGGATCCACCTCGACGAGATCGGTGATCGCCGTGCGGTTTGGGCGGATGGGGCGGCCCGCGACCGTGTACTCGGCGGCAATCTGTGACGAGGCAGGATCGCGAAGGCGCCCGTGCTGATCGGGTGCGAGCTCGTTCCACCATTCAGCCTCGGCCGCGATGATGGGTGTACTCCACGCTCCGGCGAATGCGAGGCCATCGGCTTCCAGGTCCCGCCGCAAACTCGCCAATGTTGAACGACAACTCTCGTCGGCGGCCGCTAGCTCTGTAGGTCGGGACAGCCGATCGTCCACCAAGACCGCCACAACGGTGGAAGCCTCGCCTTGCGCGCACATGTCTTTCGCGCGCTGCCCAACGTCTGTGTCGGACAAGCGGTGAGTCTGCAACGGAGACTCGGTCCGGACGAGAAACTGCACGGTTGGCGCTCCGCCCCAACGAGTTTCGTCTCTCACGAAGATCAGGACCAGTGATCGGACGGGAGTGAAGCCGAGCATCGCGGGCACGGCGGCGATGAAGTCGGCGGGATCGGCGATATGCACATGCAACGGCATGAAGAAGACTCCTAATCTTGGACGAAGCGCAACGGCACGGACCGCGGTCACGGCGAGACTGGGATCGATTGGTGTGAAGGCGAACTCGGTGCCAGCGCCGCAAACTTCACAGGGCAGCCGTAGATTCAGTGCTGCCGCGTTGAAGCCTGTGCTGCGGGTGAACTTCGAACTCGGCACCTGCGGCGGTAACCGGTATCGTGGGGAGTGCGAGGGACTGGCTGGGTTGTCGTATGCCTGTCAGGAGTTGTGTGTGATGACCAAAAACCCTCGCGCGCGTCAGGCGCGTTCTCGCACCCCGGAGTCACCGGAACTCGTTGCACGCCTGCAACGCTCACGCCAACGCAGCCTGCAACGCCGCGCCGCGGCCACCGAGCGGGAGAAGACCATCACCCGCGCGGTGGGTAAGTACCTCGCCGCCTGGAACGCGATCACCAACGCAGAACAGCGCCGCGACAGCGAAGTCGAACGGTTACGCGAGCAGATCGACACGGTCATCGCCCGCGCGTCTACCGAGATCGGAGGCTACGAAAACGCGCAAGCGGCAGCCGCGGCCGCAGTCCGCGCGCACGTGCAGGCCGATGAGGAAGTCGCCGACCTGCTTGAGATCACCCTCAAACGTGCACGCCAACTACTGGGCGGCTCACGCGCAAGGACCCCGGCTCAGTCCAGAGGCAGGGCATCGTCGAACAGCGCAGATCCCACGCATCTGCTGACTACCATCGCACCGGCACACCCACGCCCGGGTGGTGGCAACCCGGTTGCCACCTCAAACATCCGATCTACTGCATAGACGTGACCGATCCAGTAGTGCGTTCGGCGAATTCACTCCCTGACGAGCACGATGACCTCGTCCGAGCGTGAGGTGAGTTGTCTGATCTCAAGTGCGGTGAGTTCTTCGGCAACGATGCGCGAGCACACTTCGAGCCATCGGAGCTCAAGGTCGATTCTCGACAGGCTCAGCAAGCTGATCGCGATGAGTCGCAGCAGCGTTGCTGACGCCGACGACAGCGGGCGACGGTCGTCGAATATGTGTGCAAGCGAGGCAGCGTAGGCCTCGGACAATCGGCACAGCGGCGACCAATGGCCAGCGCGCAGACCGAGGCTGATCTGCTCGACGGCGTCACGTAGCTCATCCACGGAGTGCGTAGAGATCGTCACGGGTACGTCGCGGTGTCGGTTGCGTGCGAGGGGCCAGTGGAAGCGACTGCGTGGCGGTGTGATCCACAGGTGTGGGTCGTTGGCGTTGATCGCGGAGATCATACCGTCCAACTGTCGGGGCGCCGGCCAGGACAGATTAGGCCAGCGCATCTGGCGGACACTGTCCAGCAGTGGCCGCACTGCGTCCAGGTCGCCACCTGGTGCCAGGGCTGGGATCAGCGCTGCGGTGGTGTCGGCGTGTGCTCGGGAGGAAAGGAAAGCGGGCAACGGGTGTTCGCTCCATGAGGGATCCGCCAGAAAGTTCGCGAACTCGAGGGCGAGAACGGGGAACAGTTCGGCCACTGACTGCCATCCACGTCTGCTCAGATGCGCGGGCCCGGACCGACCTCGGTGGAGTTTGTCGGAGTCGATATGCGACATGTAGGCGGCGGCATATAGATCCGCTGCGGCGATTTCGGTGCTGCGGGCGGTCGTGCGGCGTAGTGCCCGCGAGGTGCGTGCGTAGGCGATGGTGCTTGTAACGTCGCGGACAAGTAGTTCGGTGAGCTCTTGTCTGGCAACGAGGTTGGTTTGCGCGGCGCCGACCTCGGGCTCCCACAGACGGGGCATCACTAGCTCTTCGATGGGTTGCGGCTTGGAGATCCACACTGACACGCCAGCGTCACCGAGCAGCCCACGCTGGTGCAAGTCGGCGGCCTCGACGGCGTAGGGCAACCGGTAGGTCGCGCCGTCGGCCCAAAGGTTGATCCAGACGCGGAAGGCATGTGCGTCGTCGAAGCGTGCACCGCGTACCACCGTTTCGTCCTCGGCAGGCAGGCGCTGGCCGGGTGGTCGTGCGATGCCATCGCGTTGTTCGTCGGCCGCGAAGAGGCGATACAGGCCCGCGGGGACCGGCAGTGTACTGCGGTGTCCGCCGGTGATGTGAGCGGTGCGCGCGACGTAGCGGGTGGAAACCACACGCCGCAGCAGGGATTGGTCGATACCGGGAAGGTCGAGCAGCAGCGTGTTCATCTGCTGGCGTAGTCGCGGTGACATCCTGGTGCCCTGCTCGGTGCAGTCGAAGGCCAGCCCCAGCGAATGCGCAGTACTCGACTGCAGGCAGGCTTCGATCACCTCGTCCGCGTCGTGCTGGGCCGTGTAGAGCACGACGGTTTCACGCCACCATTCGTCATCGACCATGGCGGCCAGCAAGCTCACTTCGCCTCGCCGATGAATCTCGACCGAAGCCAGGTATTCCTGAAAAGTCTTGTGACAGAAGCTCAAGACACCGGGCTCTGGCTCGACCAGCAGTCCGTCGTGAACCAGTAATGTCAGCATCTGCCGGGTGTCGAGTTCGAGCGTGAGCCGCGACAACAGATCCGCGATCACCGCACCAGCCTGGGCCTGGTCGAGTTCGCGGACTCGATCGATCATCATCGCGTACGCCAGTGCCTGCAGCAGTGCTTGCTTGTCGCCTGCCGAGACGCGCAGCGACAGCCCTTTAGCGCCGGCGCGGCGCCAAAGCAGCACCTCGCAGATCTCTTTGTAGAGCTGAATGCGGTTGTCGGGCAACGTTCCTCGTTCGCGGTGAACATTGACGATCATGGTCAACAGCAGAGGGTTGACGGCCATGTCACCGAGCGCGTCGTGGGAGGCAAGTTGATCGCGCAGCCCGTGGGCCTGGCGTTGGGCTTGGGTGCGGTCGGATTCGACGGCGCCGTACCAGTTCTCGACGAACCGGCTGATCTGCTCAAGGGTGAGCTGGCGGACCTGCAAGACCTCGGCGCTGTTGATCGCGGCGGGTTCATAGCCGTGGCGACGCGAGGCCAGCACGAAGTGGTTACCACCGAAATATCCGATCTGGCAGTCGATCCACTCCAGCACCGCGTGACGATGATTCGGGTTCCCGACCTCGTCGAGCCCGTCGAACAACACCACACATCGGCCGCGCCGCAACGCGGCGTCGAACCAGCCCGGCGGCGGCGTGCGCCCCAAGCTGGCCGGGACTGCCAGATCGGCCAGCCGTACCGTGTGGTCGGTGGCGATGGTTTCGGCGTGCTCGCGCAGATACAGCAGAATCGGTATCCGCCGCCGTCCGAGGCGGCCGCGGCAGCTCAGTCGCGCGACCTGTCGCAGCAGCGTCGTCTTGCCGCTGCCCGGTGCACCAAGAATCGCCAGCACCCTCGCCTCTGCGGTGGACAGCATCGCCGCGATCGAGAGCCGCTCGGTGACCGCGCCGGGCATCAGGTCAGCGACCAGGTTACCGCTGACCTGATGCTGGGCGCGGTTGACTAGGCTCAGATCGATGTAGATCTGATCGAACGACGGCGCGGTGTGCGGGGTGGTCGCCAAACCCTGCAGGTCGATGCGCTTGAGGTGGTGGATCAACCAGTGCCGGTAGGTACGTTCGAACCGCGACAACCGAACAGCCAGTACGGAATCGAGCGACTCCACCAGCCGCGGACGCCACCGGGTGGCGATCTCGGAAACCACGCCGCCCGCTAAACGCCCCACCCCCAGCACCGCCCAATACCCGACCAACACGGCGAGCGCCCATCCCGGGTGGATGGCCGCGAAGTCCTTGAGTGTCGACCCCACGATGGCAGGCACGCCCAAAGCGACCATCACCCAAGCCACTGTCGGCAGTCCCGAGCCCCACCCGCCTCCTTCTTCGGCCGCCACGTTTACTCAATCCCCCTGTCGTGCAACAACTCTTCCGCCGCCGCACAGTATCGCCGGTCGCAGCCACGATCGCAGCCCGATCCCAGGAAATACCACACACGAGCCGATCGCCGGGCCAGCGCCGGTCCCGGTGAATGTCACGGCCGTCTTTGGCGTACTTCGATTCCTTGTCCAGGCAGTTCCTCTGAAGGGGGGCATGCGCGGCGGGATAGCCGAACCAATATCGAAGCTGCATGCACGCTCAATTCGGCGTGTGCGGATGGCTGAGATGTGATGTGGCAGAGGCCATGTAGTTCGGATGCCGATCGAGGTTGGTGTGTACGTCATCGACCCTCGGTGAGGCGATCGAGATCCAGTGCTGCGGCCAACATGTCGAGCACCGTCGGCTCGGAACTGGCTGTGCCGCGTACTTTCCGCAGCCGCCGGATCGGCACCTCCCGCAGACGGACCCCGTATCCGGAGGGGCTGGACTTGTCGCCGTCGACGTGCATGATCTGGTAGTCGCGTGCGTCGATCAACGCGGCATACCAGGAGTCGGCGGGTTTACCTGCGCGTTGGGCTTCGTCGGACTCGGGACCGGGCGCGGTCCATCGGCGGCAATCGCACTCAAGGTCGTCGCAGGGAGTGATGCGGGCGGCGACGGCGTTGGAGCGGTAGGTCGGCATCCGCCCGGCGAGCATGGGGCACCCCTGTGTCGAGTAGGCGGCGCATTCGGGGTGAAGCCCGGCTTCAGGGGCGATGCCGCGGAGCCAGTCCTGGGGGCGGATGAAGACTACGACCTGGTTGCCGGGGCCTTCGCCTTTGCCGAGCTCGTTGCCGCAGACTTGGCACAGGCGCAGCCCGAGTACCAGTGCGTAGCGTTCGGGGTCGATCGCGCCCCAGACCGGTGAGCGCCGTCCGCGGTGACACAGCGTCAGGTACGGGATGGCCAGCCCTTGTGCGGTCGGCGCGTCGTGCAGATGTGCGGGAATCGGATGTCGAGGCGAATTCGATGACGGCACAGCGGAATTCATAGTCTCTCCTCGAAGACAGAACGGACACGGCTGGCAGTGGGGTTAGAGTGCGGTGCAATCTGCAGTGGCCGGATGCGTGGACAAGGTCACGGTGACTGACTGTGTGACTCGACCTGCGGACTCGACTCGGACGTGCACCACTGCGGCGACGGCACCTTGACCTGCAGGCTTGGCGAGCCACGGGCCAAAGGCTGCGGGATCGACTGGGGGGAGGGCAGATTCGATCCATGCGACCAATGCGGTGGCGTCGGCGATCACCATCGCTTGCACCCGGTGTATGGGCTGGAGTTGTGCACGGCTACGACGGTCGGGGCACCGGGAGCGTGATCGATCGTGGAGCGTGTCAGGACGGCCTGGTAGCCGCCCGTCGCCCATGATCCATCGGCGACGATGAACCGGCCGTCGGGTGAGGGGTCGACGGGTATGAGGGACCACTGGGTGCCCGAGTCGCCGAAGCTCTCGAAATAGTCTTCTTCCCAGGCGATTTCGCGGCGTCCGTCTGCTCGGACGCGTAGGACTTGGGTGGCGCGCTCGACCGAGATCAGCGCCATGGTCGCGGTACCGACGTCGCCGGCCGCGTACGGAGTGATCCCCGCGAAGGGAGCTATTTGTGTACGGGGCATCGGAGCGTCGGCGAAGCATGCGCGATAGCCAATGACGAGCACCCCGGCAACAGGTGCTTCAGGGGCAACTTCCAGGTAGCGGGGGTCAACGCGCAACCGGGCGTTGTGTCTGTTCAGGTCACTGTCCACCATCGTGACCACCTAGTGGGGCAGTGAGGTGAAAGGTGTTGGCGCGAGGCGCAATCGATATGTGGGATGGTTCAGTCACGCTCGGAAGTCCCTTTCTCGGCGAGACTCTCAGCCAGAGCTCGGCTGGGTCGCTGATTCAGGTCAGGCGACATCAGAGAAGGTCAGGTCGGCGTATCGGTCTGTGCCGGTGAGGAATTCGCATTCGCAGTGTGGGAACTCGCGCCAGCACTCGTCGCAGAACCCGCACGCGGTGCAGTGTGGGCCGAGACGTTCGGTATCGAATTGGCCGCAGTAGTCGCAGTAGTCGTACAGGTAGCTGCCGGGCTGGTGTGTGGTGCCTGGCGCGCGCCACCGATAGGAGTGGTTGGAGTACCAGATCCCGTCTGCGCTCCAGTGCCCGTGGTGCTCGTTGAGCAGGTAGGCGGTGTGCTTGTAGCGTGGGTCGACAGTCAGGATGATGATCTTGTCGCCGTTGAGCCAGTGCTCGAGCCCGGTGCGGCCGGTCCAGGAATCGATCGGCCCGAACGGCTCGCGCGGGAGGAAGTCCTCGGCCGCGACCCGGGTGTCCGAGCGCGGATCACCGATCCGGGGGTGCACGATCTCGGGAAGGATCCCGTTGTGCGCCATCACCGTTCGCTCATCGCCACCGAACGCGAAGGGATGACAGTTCTGCTCGCTGACATATCCGTGGGTGGCGAAGCGGGAATGGAACAGTGCCGGTGTGTCGGGGAATAGTGCTCGCGCGGAAGCGAATTCGTTGATTACGGCGTCAGCGTCGAGTCCGCGGCCGAGGAGGATGTGGTCGTCGGCGACGATGGCGTAGCCGTGTCCGTGCGGGTTCGCGGCCGCACCATCGCGCAGCGCCTCGAGGTCGGGGGTGATGCCGGGCTTGTAGAAGCTCAGGATGCACATTGCAGGGCCTCCATTTCCGCCAGCAAGGGCAGGTAGATCGGGTGGGCTCGCACCCAGGTGACGAACGCGGCCCATTCCCAACCCCTCCGGCGAGCCACGTCGCCGGAGGTGAGGGTGCGGGTGTACTCCACCGACGCGGCGACGAAGGCCAGAGCGGCTTGGACCTGTTGGCGGTGTAGGGAACTGGCGAAGATGCGGACTTCGAAGGTTTCTTGCGGGTAGACGTTGATGGCTTGGTAGCGGCCGTAGCCGAAGCGTTCGCCTTTGGCGAATTTGGCGATGTCGGCGCGGGTTTCGGGAGTGAAGCTGGCCCAGTCATCGCTACGGCGGCGGGCCAGTCGCACGGCATGGGGTTCGTTGCGGTAGAAGAACTTCATCCACCGATACACGTGTGCCGGGGAGTCGAATCCGTCGCGGGAGACGTGGACATGGATGCCGACCTCGTTGTCGATGTAGGCGCCACGGACACGCAACTCCCGCAATACATTCCAGGGAAACTCTTCGATGGCCCAGGCGTAGCTCATCGGGTGGGTGACGAGTTCGAATCCGTTGCCGTAGCCGATGGATCCGTCCTCTTTGAGGTAGCCGAGCCGGCCGAGATGGTTGGTGGCGATGTCGACGCAGTCCTCGAGGGCACGGCTCGGTGTTTTGACCTCGAGTTCCAGCCCGAGGTAGACCGGGCCTTCGCCGTGGAAGACGGGGTCGGGTTTGTAGGAGTAGTCGTAGATGCGGTCCTCGCGCTGATCGTGATCGCAGTGCGAGCAGTAGGTGCCGTTGCTGGTGAGGCGATCGCAGTCCAGGCATTCGCGGTATTGGTCTTCGCAGTCGCCGCACACGTCCTCGCCGTTGTCGACGAGTCGGACCGAGCGGGCGTATCGGCGGCAGTCCGAGCACCACCAGTAGTGGTTCTCGCGGCACCGGTCGCAGACGGTGCCGTCGTTGGTGGTGCGGTCGTCGGAGGTGGTGTAGAGCTCGCAGCATTCGCATTCGCGCCATCGCTGAGCGCAGTCGGTGCACAAGGTCCCGTCGTCGACGGTGGTGTGAACCGTCGTGACGCGGTCACCGCAGTCGTCGCAGAACGGAAGGCTCTCGCAGGTCGAGCACAGAAGGCCGAGGCTGTGAGCAGGGGGATCGTCGGGCAGCTGTGCCGCACACCTGGCGCAGAGGGCTCGCGCTGTCAGCGAATTGGGCATAGATGGGCCTTCCTGGTTGATGAGAACTACAGGAGAAGTCGCAGGACCGATGCGCGAATACGCGGGCGCGCAGGGGCATTCGCGTGGCAAGGCGCATGAATTCCGTGAACGAGTCGCGGTACGGGCACGAGGAATAGGGTCGGATCGGCCTCTGCTGAACAGGCGGATGCGACCGGATGAGGACGAAGCTGAGAGAGGGCGGATCGAGACTCGATGCCGCGGGACTGCCGAGAAGTGGGCTAGCGGATGTCGCTGCGGCGCAGCGCTACAGCGGGCGTGCTCGAACGTCCGGTGCAGTCGCAGTGAGGAAAGACGTTGGCGCAGTGGAAACACCAACCGCAACGGCCGCAGTACTGGCCGCGACGGCTGAAGTCGACGTCGCCACAGCCTTCACACACGTACAGCCACGCGCGTGAGCGCAGCAGCCCCGATGTCGTGTCGGGCCGATAACCGGGGTTCGAGTACCAGATGCCGGTCTCCCAGATTCCGGCTGATTCGTTGAATACGTAGGCGTTCTCGGCGAAACTCGGGTCGAGGGTCAGCAGGACGAGTTTGCTGGTCCCGAGCCACGATTCAAGGCAGCGCCGACCACGTCGGGTGTCGTAGGAGCCGAAGGGCTCTTGTGGAAGGTAGCCTTCGGCGGCGATGCGGGTATCCGAGCGTGGGTCATACGGTGCCGGCTGTACCCGGCGCGGCAGAATACCGTTGTGCGCCAACACAGTTCGGCTGTCCCGGCCGAGACGGAACGGGTGGCAATTGTCCAGGCTCACCGCCCCATGCGTGGCGTAGCGGCTGTGGAATAGTGCGGGCTGATTCGAGTGCCGGCTTCGGACAGCGGTGAAATCGTCGATCACCTGGTCGGCGTCCATGCCGCGGCCGACCAGGATGCCGTTATCGGTGACCACAGCGAACCCGTGGCCGTCCCTGTTGACGCGGGCGCCGTTTCTCAGGGCCGCGAGATCGGGGTTGACGCCGCTCGGCAGAAATGTCAGGAGGCACACGCGAGTGCCTCCATCTCCGCCCGTAGCGGCGCATACTCCTCATGCTGGTTCACCCACGCGGTGAACTGATTCCAGTCCCAGCCGCCCTGCCGAATCACTTCAGTGGAAGTGAGCGTGCGGGTGTACTCGACGGTGGCCGCGGCGAACGCCAGGGCCGCCTGCACTTGCTGGATATCGAGGGATCCGGCGAAGACCCGCAATTCCAGGCTCTTTCGCGGGTGAGGGTTGATGGCCTGGTATCGGTTCAACCCGTACCGGCGCATATCGTCTTTCGCCGTGTGCTTCACCCGCTCCCGTGCGGTAGTGGAGAACTGTGCGAAGGGTGATCGGCGTCGGGCCAGGGCGACCGTTTGCGGCTCGTTGCGATAGATCAGCTTGGCCCACCGGAAAATGTGGGCGGCCGAGTCGAATCCGTCACGCGAAACATGCACATGGATGCCGACACTTTGATCCGAGCGGCACCCGAGTTCCTTCAGCTGCTCGATTAGCTGCCAGGGAAACTTCTCGATCGCGAATCGGTAATCCATCGGATGGGTGACCAGCTCGAAGCCGAGCGGCTCGATCGACGAGTCGTACTTGAGATACGCCAATTCGCGTACATAGTCGCCGACCATCGACGCGCACGTCTGATAATTGTGGGACGGGACAACGATTTCCAGTTCCAGGCCGAAGAACATCGGGCCGTGGCCGAAGAATCGCGGGTCGGGCTTGTAGTTGTAGTTCCAGATCCGACCATCGGATTCGCAACTCTCGCAATCGGTGTGCTCGGGCAGGAGGGTGCCGCATTCCTCGCACGAGCTGTAACTCTGTGCGCACCGCGAACACACACGGAAGCCGCCCGAGACGTATCGACTGTCGGCGGTGTAGAGGCTGCACGCAGCGCAGCGATCGAAGAATCGATCGACGCAGGCTGGGCATACACGATCGCCGGTATCGGTGCGCCACGTGGTCGGCGTGTGGTACCGGCAGCGCGCGCATTCCGACCAGCCGTCCGCACACGTGTGGCACAGGCGTCCGAGTTCGACAGTCATGGCCAGATGGCGGCTGGGTTCGCGACACCGATCGCAACGCGGCAAGGCGACCGCGCAAGGGAGGCAGACTGTTTCAGCGTCGGGGGTCTGCAAACGCCGTCCGGAGATGGCAGAGTGGCAGACCGCGCACAAAGGTGCAGGCGATGTGTTCAGGGGCATGACGGATTGCCTTCCAAAAGGGTCGACAAACGAAAAACGCCGTGACGGAGGGAATTCCGTCACGGCGTGAAAGAGATGAGCATTCTTAGTAGAAGAGCGGGGCCTATTGGGTCGGCTATAAGGTCCTCATAGAGCCGGGAGGTTCTGCTGAGGGCTACTCTCTTTGAATCCACAATAAGAATGAGGTGTCTCAGCCGCCCAGATCGTTCTCGCGTGTATTACGTCCCGGATCGGGTCCGCGAATCAGGCAGGTCAAGGAGACTCGTGCTGAACGGCGACAGGTGCCGGGAGGGTCGGAGTAGTTTTTTTTGGGCGCTGGTCTGGGTGCAGCGGCGGCGGTACCAGGCAGTACACCGCAGATAGTGTTGGTCCACGAGTGTCGGCACAGATCAGCAATTGGCGCACTGACGGCCGAGTATTTGCGGTGGTCGGATGTGGGTGCGGTGAATTGCGTGCGGTGCAGTTGCTTCGAGGTCGTGGGCGAGCGCAGGGTCGCCCTATTAGGGTGAATGCCGGGACCGGTGGCTGCACAGGGCTAAGCTTTCTGAGAAGGCTAGAGCTTCGCGTAGCCGCCTGTGTTCCAGACGATCCACCGGAAACTATTAGGGGAAAGGGGTTGGCGCGCTGGGATTCCGGGTGCGACGGGGTACGGCCAGAAACAGCAGCCGCACCGGTGGCAGTAGCAACCGGCACTCCACACGTTGCGAGCAGCTCCGCGCCCTCGCAGGATTCGATTATTGCGACGAGTCCGACGGATAGCCGCTGTGAACAGCAAGAGCGAAGGGGCTGCGACGGTCAATGAGAATCCGAAGGCAACAAAGATGAGCATCGGCAAGCCGACGTCCCCATCCGGCGCACGGACCGCGAGGACGGAGAACAGCACAGCGAACAGTGCGGGTATCGACAGCAAGAGGCCGAGCCCGACCAACTTTCCCGAGGCTCGCTGTGCCGGTTCCGGTGCGAGTGACTGCGCGAGCCGGGTGGAGTGGGTCCGTTCGACGGTGGTCGAACCGAACACTGGGATGAGACCACCGGTGCTGATGCCGACACCGGAGTAGTAGTCGGAACCGTAGTAGGTGGAGGTTCCCGATGCCCGGATGGCGGGGACTCGCTGTACCTGGTCGTCGTGTTGGCATGTGGGGCAGTTGAAGTCGTATCCCACGGTGGCATCCTGTCCCACTGCGGTTGCGCTGCGGTGGTGACGGTTGCCGCGCAACAGCGCCTGTGCTGGTTCCCGGTGGTGCGATGGTTCGATCCATCGAACACCGTTACGGCGCGGCTGTCGAGTGGGAATTGGGCGGTCGGTCTCCGAGGTCAACGAGCCTCCTTCGGGTCTGATGGGTTCTCCCGCTGTGGTGCTCGAACGTCGTGAACCAGCATCAGGTCTCGATCGGGTGTCCACGTACAGGGATCCAACCGCTGTAAACCACTGGTGGTGCTGGGTGCGGCGTGGCGGGCTCCGTCTCAACGTGCGGTGGAGGAGATCCTGCAGGTCATCGTCAAATATCAAGACCCTGTGCAGATTTCGATCGGGGCACTCGTGGAAAGTGTGTCAGTATCGATTTTCGAAGAGTGTCCACAAGGCTAGGTGAGAGAGGTGGGTAGGCGGGTGCTGTCGCGTTTCGGTCCAGGCAGAAACTCAACACAAAGTGAATGAAAAGCGGGTACTCGCGCAGCGGAACCGCTGGTCAGGAAGTGTGCTCCCCGCACGCGCGGGGGTGAGCCGCTTTCGCCGCCCGCATTGAGGCTGCCCGCGTTGTGCTCCCCGCACGCGCGGGGGTGAGCCCGCACCAAAGCCGAGCACGGGCCTCGTCACAGGGTGCTCCCCGCACGCGCGGGGGTGAGCCCTTCTGCGGCTGGGTCCGCGTGCTGCCCGACGGGTGCTCCCCGCACGCGCGGGGGTGAGCCCAAGTCCGATCTGCTGACTCGATACAACGATTCGTGCTCCCCGCACGCGCGGGGGTGAGCCCTTCCAATACATTTTGTTGACGCCGTCGCTCTGGTGCTCCCCGCACGCGCGGGGGTGAGCCCAGACTCCCGGGCAACCCCCGATCGGTGACCATGTGCTCCCCGCACGCGCGGGGGTGAGCCCAGAGCGCTTCCCCCGCACACGCCCAAGCCCAAGTGCTCCCCGCACGCGCGGGGGTGAGCCCGTGACTTGAACTTCTCAGTGGGCGGGTAGATCGTGCTCCCCGCACGCGCGGGGGTGAGCCCACGCACCGAGCGATTTCGACCCGGGGTACGCCGTGCTCCCCGCACGCGCGGGGGTGAGCCCGGACCGGTGATGCCGGGGACTTTGCCCAGGGAGTGCTCCCCGCACGCGCGGGGGTGAGCCCCGCGACCAGCTCCAACGCGAGCTCCAGCTCTAGTGCTCCCCGCACGCGCGGGGGTGAGCCCTCGACCTCGCATGGATCAGATACCTGCTGTGGGTGCTCCCCGCACGCGCGGGGGTGAGCCCTGCTCGACAACCCGGACCTGGCCAAGGACCTGGTGCTCCCCGCACGCGCGGGGGTGAGCCCGCGCGCTTGGAGTTCGGCGTCGACGGCGCTGCGTGCTCCCCGCACGCGCGGGGGTGAGCCCTCTTCACGACGAAGGACCCAGCATGACGACGAGTGCTCCCCGCACGCGCGGGGGTGAGCCCTCTTCACGACGAAGGACCCAGCATGACGACGAGTGCTCCCCGCACGCGCGGGGGTGAGCCCTGACCCCCGTTTTCCGGCGCTGGTTTACCGGAGTGCTCCCCGCACGCGCGGGGGTGAGCCCGCTCGCAGCAACTCGTCACCGACAGGGAGATCGTGCTCCCCGCACGCGCGGGGGTGAGCCTATGACGCGGAGCAGACCAAACGGGCCGCGACCGTGCTCCCCGCACGCGCGGGGGTGAGCCATTCAGGAGAAGGCATGACCGACACCCACCGCCGTGCTCCCCGCACGCGCGGGGGTGAGCCCGTCGATCGCCTCACCCTTGCCGTGGAAGCCTGGTGCTCCCCGCACGCGCGGGGGTGAGCCCGCTCGAAGACCTGGGTCGGCCGATGATCCCGGGTGCTCCCCGCACGCGCAGGGGTGAGCCCTCAATGTTGAGCGCTGGCTCTCACGCATCCTGCGTGCTCCCTGTACGCGCGGGGGTGAGCCCCGATTCCACGGGTTTATTCATGAACGGGAGCAGTGCTCCCCGTACGCGCGGGGGTGAGCCCAAGTCCGGATCCGCCTGGGACGTGCCCGCGTCGTGCTCCACGCATGCTCGGGGATGAGCCTGTAAATGGCGGAATTGTGATGGGCTGCTGGTGTTCACTGCTTGAGGCATACCGGACGTCGGCCATGGAGTTCGTGCAGCGTGAGGTCGGGCGTTGTCGCAGGCCCAATCGTCGCGTCGCGGACGCGCTGTGTCAGCGGATGACTTTGCGTGCCAGTTCCCGCTGGCCGATGGCGGGGCGCGCGTATTGCCTGCACACTCGATCGTGTTTGCGGACAGCTGGCTTTTGGATATCTGTGGCTGCTTTCGCGGGGGCTGTTCGAGGTTTGTGGAGGGGAAATGCGTTCTGTTTCAACGCTTTCGGCTGCGACGTTGTCTGCGTGGGCGAAGAGTGACGGTGCGGGTGGCAGTTTGTCGCTGGTCAGGCATTTGGCTGATTCGGCGTCGGTCGCCGCTCTGGTGTGGGATCGATGGTTGCCGGCGAGAACGAAGCAGGTGATGTCGGTGGGGCTGCCGGGTGGGGTCGAGGATGGGCGGGTGCTGCTGCGGTGGTTGGCGGGGGTGCATGATGTCGGGAAGTTGTCGCCGGCGTTTGCCTGTCAGGTTCCCGAGCTCGCTGATCGGATGCACTTGTGTGGGTTGCGGATTGGGTCTGTTCCTGCGAATCGGCGTGCGTTGCCGCATGGTCTTGCCGGGCAGGTGGCGTTGGAGTCTTTTCTGGGGCAACGCGGATGGTCTGTGAAGGTCGCGCGGTCGTATTCGATTGTGGTTGGCAGCCATCATGGGCGTCCGCCCTCGGGTGCGGAGTCCGATGCCGCGCCGTTTCTGGGTTCGTTGCTCGGCGACGGTGTGTGGGAGCGCAGCCGTGCGGAACTGTTGTGTCATGTCACCGAATCGGTTGGCGCACTGGATCGTTTGCCGGATTGGCGGACGGTGCGGTTGCCGTTGGCGACCCAGGTGCTGTTGACGGCCGCGGTGATCGTGTCGGATTGGATTGCCAGTAACCAGGACCTGTTTCCGCTCGACAGTGATCGTGTCTCGGATTCTTTTGCCGCCCAAGCGTGGGCGCAGCTGGCTCTGCCCGATCCATGGACTCCGTCGACGACGCTCAGCGGGGCAGAGCTGTTCCGGTCTCGTTTCGATCTTCCAGCGGGGGCCCGGATTCGTCCGTTGCAAGTGGAGTGTCTGCGGTTGGCCGAGGATATGTCCGCGCCGGGGTTGATGATCGTCGAGGCCCCTATGGGGGAGGGCAAGACCGAGGCCGCGCTTCTCGTCGCCGAGGTGCTGGCGCGTCGGTTCGGGTTGGGTGGGGTGTTCGTAGCGTTGCCGACGATGGCGACGTCGAACGCCATGTTCGATCGCGTGCACGAATGGGTGGGCAAGTTACCTGATGCGGTCGGGAGCTTGTTTCTCGCGCACGGTAAGGCGGCGCTGAACGCGGCGTTCTCGGAGTTGCGGTACAAGGGTTTCGCTTCGATCGGTGTCGATTGCGCTGACGACGGTGTGGTCGCTCATGCGTGGTACGTGGGGAAGAAGGGCCCGCTGGCCAATGTCGTGGTCGGCACCGTCGACCAGGTGCTGCGCGGTGCGCTCAAAGCCCGTCACGTGATGCTGCGTCACCTCGCGTTGGTGAACAAGGTCGTGGTCATCGACGAGGTGCACGCCGCGGATGCCTACATGTCGACGTATCTGTCCAGGTGTCTGGAATGGTTGGGTGCCTACCGTGTGCCCGTGGTGCTGATGTCGGCGACATTGCCTCCGGCGCAACGGCGTTCACTGCTCGATGCGTACCAGCGGGGTGCTTGTGAGGGGAGGGTGGTCGACGAGGTCGCTGCACCGCGGAGTTATCCGAGCGTGACGGTGTGGCCGAGCACCACAGCGCCCGCAGTGGTTGCGGCTTCGGGCCGCGGCCTCGAGGTCCACGTCGATCCCCTTGCCGATGATCTCGATGTGCTGATCGCCGAGCTGCGGGGCCTGCTGTCGGACGGTGGTGTCGCGGGGATCGTGTGCAATACCGTGGCCCGCGCGCAGCAGGTATACACCGCGCTTGTCGAGGACAGCGTGTTCTCGGCCGAGGAAGTATTGCTGGTGCATTCACGATTCGTGTCCAATCACCGTGCGGCGCTGGAGGATCGGCTGCGCTCGCTTTTAGGGCCGCTGGGGCGGGCGAACCGCCCGACGCGTTTTGTCCTGGTCGGCACTCAGGTAATCGAGCAGTCGCTGGATATCGATCTCGATGTCCTGATCACCGACCTCGCGCCGGTCGATTTGCTGCTGCAGCGGATCGGGCGACTGCACCGGCACCTTCGTCCCTATCGTCCGGCGCGGGTCCGCGAACCGCGGTGCCTGGTACGGGGAGTCGATCACAGCACCGCAGTCCCGGTGCCGGTGAAGGGGTCGACCGCGGTGTATGGGGCGGCGCGGCTGCTTCGCGCCGCGGCGGTACTCGAACGCCAAACCGACAGGCTGATACGGGTTCCCGCGGATATTCCGACCTTGGTCGCTGCGGCCTACTCCGAGTCGTTCACGGCGCCAACGGGTTGGGAGCAGGCCGTTGACACCGCCGATACCGCCTGGGGTGCGTTCATCGCCGATCAGCAACGCCGCGCCAACGACTATCTGCTCGGAAAACCTTACGGGGAACGGACGAATCTGCGCGGCTGGCTGATCGCCGAAGCCAGCGACGACGCGGACGGAGTCGGTGGGCAAGCTCAGGTCCGCGATGCCGAGGACAGTATCGAAGCCATCGTCGTGCAGCGCCGCGCCGACGGGGTGTACGCGCTGGACACTGTTCCCGAACGCGGTGGCGAGTTGATACCTACCGAAGGTCCGCCGTCGGTTGGATTCGCAAAAGCGCTGGCGGCCTGCACGATCCGGCTGCCGCCCTCGTTGACCAAGTATGGGCGGATGGGAACAACTGTCGCCACCTTGGAGAACGCCTACTATCCCGGCTGGCAGCAATCACCGTGGCTGGCAGGGGAACTCGTCCTGGAACTCGACGAATCTGGCTGCGCCGAACTCAGCGGCTACAGCTTGAGATACGACGATCGACTGGGACTGGTTATTGAGAGATAGCTGTCGGTGCACCGCACGGCCGCGTCGTGCCGCTGCGGATCGGCCTCCAGGTATCTCGGCTACTTGTCGGTGGGGGTTTGTATGCTCCCTGGCAATTGAATCTCCTCGGCAAGAGGCTGCGAAATATTCATGACTGCAACAGATTTCGAAGAATTGCCTCAAATCGGACGTTTGCGGCATTGTTCAATCACAAGGACTCCCATGGCCACGAGTAGCGACTTCGATCTCCTGGAAGAACACTGGATCCCTGTGTTGGACCGACACGGGCGGGCCCGGCAGGAATCGGTGCGGAGCCTGTTCCGCAATGCTCACGAATTATCCACGCTGGCAGGCGAATTGCCCACGCAGGCGTTCGCGATGCTACGGCTCCTATTGGCGGTGCTGCGCCGCAGCGTGATCGATAGGCCAGGGTCCTCGGCGAAGGTGTGGGAGGGGCTGTGGTCCCAACCTTTCCTGCCGACGGCGGAAATCGACGCGTATCTGACGACGCATGCGGCACGGTTCCGGCTCTTCGATCAGCAGGCACCGTTTTTCCAGGTCGCCGATCTTCGCGCGGTGAACGGGAAGGTCAGCTCTCTGGATCGAATGATCGCCGATGTACCCAACGGGGAGAAGTACTTCACCACGCGGGCGGGGGCGGCGGTGGAGCTCCTGGAGTTCGGGGAGGCGGCGCGCTGGCTGGTCCACGCACACGCCTTCGATCCCTCGGGAATCAAGACAGGCGCTGTGGGGGATCCGCGGGTGAAGGCAGGCAAGGGATATCCGATCGGGTTGGGGTGGGCAGGGAACCTTGGCGGTGTATTTCTCGAAGGCGCGACATTGCGAGAGACATTGCTGTTGAATCTCGTGTTACGTGACATCAACGCTGAGCGCTTCGCAGCGGACGATCTGCCAGCATGGGAACGCCCACCAGGGCGAGCGGACGTCGGCCGCGCGCGTCGGCCCACCGGACCGGCGGATTTGTGCACCTGGCAGAGCCGACGAATCCGACTGGTACACAACAATACTCACGTCACCGGTGCCGTGTTGTGCAACGGCGACCCACTGGAGCCGTTCAACCAGCATCTTCTCGAACCGATGACCGCGTGGCGACTGAGCCCGACTCAAACGAAGAAGGTCGGCCACACCCGGCACTACCCCCTAACTCACAACCCGAGCAAGGCGTTATGGCGAGGGCTGACCGGACTCATCGAGCAGGTGGGGGTCTCGGCCGGTATCGCCGAGCGAGCGATCGCACCCGGGCTACTGGAGTGGGTGTCGCACCTGCTCGAAGAAGGTGTACTCGAACCAACCCATCAGGTGCGACTGCATGCGGTCGGCATGGAGTACATCAACAATCAGTCGGTCGTCGGAGACATCGTCGATGACACCATCGGCTTCCGCGCCGCACTACTCGCCGCCGACCCGGCCCTGCGGTACGCGGCGATCCACGCCGCGCAGACCGCGGAGCAGGCGGTCACCGCGCTCGGGTCGCTGGCGGGCAATCTCGCGATCGCGACGGGGGGCGAAGCCGCCGGGCACAAAGAACGCGCATACGAGCGAGGCTATTTCGCGTTGGAAACGCCGTACCGGCGCTGGCTCGCCGACTTACGCCCCGATGCCGGTCTGACCGCATGCGGCGAGCGGTGGCAGCGGGTTGTGGACGAGGTGATCACGTCGATCGGCCGCGGGCTTGTCGACTCGGCAGGCGAACCGGCGTGGGTCGGGCGTGAGGTCAAGGGCACCTATATCGATGCCAGTCTCGCGCGGATCTGGTTCCACGCACGTCTGCGGAAGCTGCTGCCCGCCGCATACATCGAGGACAACCACGAGAAGGGCAGCGCCGCGTGAACACCGACACCCAGATCGACAAACCCACCTATCGTGTCAAGGACACCGCCTTGACAGAGTTTGTCGCGCAACGTATTTCAGTCCTACAAGCCCAGCTCATGAAAGATGTCCCCGACGCGGTGGCGGTGTTGGCGAAGTTGCGCCGCGGTGTCGGTCACCCGGCGGGGAGCCTGCCGGAACTGCATGCCGCGACGCTCGAAGGACTGCCAGAACCGCTGACCGATCCGGCGGGATTCTCCCCGGCCGAACGAGACGGCGCACCGACACCATGGGAGCAGGCCGCCCACGACTCGATCACCTTGTACGCGTGGCATCAGCAATCCAAACGAGAGGGCATGCACCGCCGTGGCGCCTCGTTCGGTACCGCGATGCGCGTACTCGGTGAACAGACCTCCGTCGAGGCGGTGCGCCGACGCTTCCACGCTCTGGGCACCGCCGCGCACCACGACGCCCGATTGATCCTGCTGCGTGGTCTGGTCAGTCAGCTACGCGCACAGGCGATTCCGCTGGACTACGGCCGTCTCGCGCAGGACCTGCGACGTCTGCACGAGCACACCTACGCCCATCAAGTCCTGCTGGCGTGGGGCCGTGACTACCACCGCGGCACCGCCATCGAATCCGATCACACCGACACAGACACAAGGAAAGGCGAAGACCAGTGACCCGACTGTTCGTCGACGTGCACATCCTGCAGACGGTACCGCCGAGCAATATCAACCGCGACGACACCGGCAGCCCGAAAACCGCTATCTACGGCGGGGTCACGCGCGCACGGGTATCAAGTCAAGCGTGGAAACGCGCCACCCGCACGATGTTCGGTGATCTGCTCGACCCGGCGACGCTGGGTGTGCGCACCAAACACATTGTGGAGCTCATAGGAAAGCGCATCACAGAGCTGTCCCCGGATTTCTCCGCACCGGAGGCCGCCGCGGTTCAGGTCGTCACCGCGGCGGGCATCAAAGTGGAGAAGCCGCAGCGCCGCAAGAAGTCCGGGACAGACACCGCGAAGTCCGGGACAGACACCGCGGCGCCTGTCATGCAGGACGCGAGCACCGAAACAGCGCCCCCGACGGAAGAGAACACCGGAGCGGCGACCCCTGACAGCGTGGAGGAACAGGGGACCAACACACTGGAGCAGGCGAAGTATCTGCTGTTCCTGAGTGCCTCGCAAATCGACCGGCTCGCGCAGTTGGCTATCGTTGCAGCACAAAGTAATTCGGCAATCGACAAAGCCGTCGCGCGTGCTGCCGCGCAGGGGCAGAACAGTGTCGATGTCGCGCTGTTCGGCCGCATGGTCGCCGACGCCAACGATTTGACCATCGACGCCGCGGCCCAAGTGGCACACGCGATCAGCGTGCATGCGGTCAACAATGAATTCGACTACTTCACCGCGGTCGACGACCGCGCGCCCGACGACAACGCCGGGGCGGGCATGCTGGGATTCATCGAATTCAACTCCTCCACGCTCTACCGGTACGCCAACGTCAACGTCGACCAGCTCGAGAAGAACCTCGGGAACCCGGCCGCGACAGCGCAAGCGGTCGAAGCGTTTCTGACCGCGTTCGTCAAGAGCATGCCCACCGGCAAACAAAACACCTTCGCCCACCGCACCCTGCCCGAGACCGTCGTGTTCAGCGTGCGCACCGATCAGCCGGTCAACCTCGTGGGAGCGTTCGAAGAGCCCGTCAACGCCGCAGGCGCTGCCCGCGCGAGCATTGCCACCAAAGCCCTGGTCACTCGCCTGCTGGCAGTGGAGAAAAGCTACGGCGACGGATCAGCCCGCAACTTCGTCGTCGCCGCCGGCGACAACGCCGGCGAACTCACCACCCTCGGAGAACCACAGCCGCTCAAGACCGCGGTCGCCGCAGTGATCGAACTGGTGCGCGCGAAATCGGGCGCACGGTCATGACGGTGTTGCTGCTGCGGTTGGCGGCCCCCTTACAATCATGGGGCGTGGCAAGCCGATTCGCGCGACGCGGCACCCAGCACTTCCCGTCCAAGAGCGGCGTGCTGGGCCTGATCTGTGCCGCACGTGGCCGACGCCGAACCGACCCGATCGAGGACGAGCTCCTCGGGCTGGCATTCGGGGTCCGCATCGATCAGCCAGGTGCTTTGGTGCGGGACTTCCAGACCGCGACAAGCCTGGACGGGCGCACCCGGTATCCGCTCTCGGAGCGCTTCTACCTCTCAGACGCGATCTTCGTCGCAGCGATCGAAGGCGACCGCAACCTACTCGAAGGTGTTCGCGCAGAACTGATCCGACCCGCGTTCCCGCTCTATCTCGGACGACGTTCCTGCCCCGTCACCGAACCCCTCGTACTCGGCGAGGTTCGCGAGGGCACCATGCCACAGGTTTTGAAAGACGCCCCCTGGCAAGCAGCCCAACACTATCGACGCAAACAACCGACCATGGTCCACTTACCGATCTTTCGAGACGCCACCGCGACCGACACCCCCGAGGCGCTCAGCGAACGGGTGCGTGATCTCCCGGTGAGTTTCGACCCTGTCCGCCGCGAATACGGTTGGCGCACCATCATCACCGAACACGCCCCCACACCAAACCCGGACGGGCACACCCGCACTCACGATCCACTCGCTGCTTTCGGGGGTTCCTGATGTACCTGTCCCGAATCCCGCTGAACCCTGCCCGCCGCGGCACCCGAGCATTCCTGTCCTCACCCCAAACCACCCACGCCGCGGTCATGGCGTCCTTCCCTCCAGGCCTTCTCGATCACGCCGACAGCCCAGGGCGCGTGCTGTGGCGAATCGACCAGCACGACAAGCAAATTCACCTCTACGTCGTGAGCCCAGCCGAACCCGATTTCACCCACATCATCGAACAAGCCGGCTGGCCCACCACCGGTGCGTGGGCGACTCGCAAGTACGGGCAACTGCTCGACACCCTGACTGTCGGTCAGCGTTGGCACTTCCGACTCACCGCCAACCCCGTACGCCACACCCAAACCAGCCCAGAGGCCACCGCCCGCAAGGTCCGCGGCCGCGTCACCCCGCTCAAAGCACCCGAACAGCTCGACTGGCTGCGCCGCAGAGCAGCCGATGCCGGCTTCTGCCTCGCGGAGTGTGGCCCGGCCGGCCAACGCGAAGACGACGTCCGGATCATCGCGCGCGAGAGTTTGTCCTTCCGGCGCCAATCCGCCACGGTCAGCCTTTCCATCGCGACCTTCGAGGGGACACTGGTAGTGACCGACACCGACCGCCTCACGATCGCTCTCACCCACGGCATCGGCCGCGCCAAAGGCTACGGCTGCGGCCTGCTCACCCTGGCACCACCGCAATGACCGACATCCCCGGCGTGCGGCCGGTCCGCATCGGCGAACTGGTCCGAGCCCAGGATCGACTGACCTTCATCTACCTCGAGCGCTCGGTCGTGCACCGCGATGCCAACGCCATTACTGCCACCGACGAACGCGGAGTCGTCCATATACCTGCAGCAACGCTGGGCGCGCTGATCCTCGGACCAGGGACACGCGTCACTCATCAAGCGATGATGCTGCTCGCCGAAAGTGGTTCCACCGCAGTGTGGGTCGGCGAACAGGGCGTTCGCTACTACGCGCATGGTCGTTCACTGGCCCGTTCCTCTCGACTGCTCGAGGCGCAGGCGACCGCGTTCGCCAACCAGACCACCCGCCTGCGTGTGGCACGCGCGATGTATGCGATGCGATTCCCCGGCGACCCGATCGATGGTCTCACCATGCAGCAGCTGCGTGGCAAGGAAGGCGCCAGGGTGCGTCGGCTGTATCGCGAACACGCCGAACGCACCGGTATCGACTGGGCGAGAAGGAAATTCGACCCCAACGATTTCGCCGGTGGCGATCCGGTCAATCAAGCGTTATCAGCGGCGACGACCTGCCTGTACGGTATTGCCCACGCGGTGATCGTTGCGCTGGGCGCCGCCCCTGGGCTCGGATTCGTTCACACCGGCCACGAGCGATCTTTCGTCTTCGATATCGCCGATCTGTACAAAGCCGAATTCGCGATCCCGATTGCATTCGATATCGCGGCCGCCGAAGTAGAGGATATCGGGGCGGCAACCCGCCGGGCGGTCCGCGACGCTATCCACGCTGGCGGGCTCCTCGGCCGATGCTGCAAGGACTTACACACACTGTTGCTTCCCGACGAACCAGACGCCGGTGATGACTGGGATACCGACGTGGTTCAACTGTGGGATCGACAGGGCAATGCCGATAGCGGCGTCTCCTACGCCGATGAGGAAGTGCCGTGGTAGTACTGGTCCTGAGTGCCTGCCCCGCAGGATTGCGCGGACATCTGACGCGCTGGCTATTGGAGATCAGTCCCGGAGTGTTCGTGGGTGTCCTGCCGATACGCGTGCGCGACTTGGCCTGGCAGCGAGTCATCGAACTATCGAAGGACGGCCGCGCCATCATGATCTACTCCACGCGATCAGAGCAGCGCCTCGCGTTCAAAGTGCACCGGCACGAATGGGAGCCAGTCGATATCGACGGCGTCCATCTGATGCGCCGACCACACACCGGGGACCACACGGCAGGACGGCCACGAGCCGGCTGGAGCAAAGCCAGCCGATATCGCAAAGCGGCGCAACAGAGCGCCAAGCGCCGCAATGGCGAGCAAAAGTGAATGAAAAACACCGTTCCCGACTACAGACATGCTGGTCAGGAAGTGTGCTCCCCGCACGCGCGGGGGTGAGCCCTCCTCAATCGTCATGCGTCGAGCTCCTTCATCGTGCTCCCCGCACGCGCGGGGGTGAGCCCTGGGTCCTCAGGCACAAGCGAAGGCTTCGTGAGTGCTCCCCGCACGCGCGGGGGTGAGCCCAACCAGACCAACAGCACGAACCATGATCCGATGTGCTCCCCGCACGCGCGGGGGTGAGCCCGATTTTGGCAATGCCCGCTGAATAGCTGGTAGGTGCTCCCCGCACGCGCGGGGGTGAGCCCAGGCTGGCTTTCTGTTCATCGCTGAGGTTGCCGTGCTCCCCGCACGCGCGGGGGTGAGCCCTCACCCAAACCGAATTTGTTGTCATACCTGACGTGCTCCCCGCACGCGCGGGGGTGAGCCCGGACCCTCCGGGTCCAAGATCCGGTCCATGTGGTGCTCCCCGCACGCGCGGGGGTGAGCCCAACCTGCCCTCGGTCGACCACCCGCAGTTCGTCGTGCTCCCCGCACGCGCGGGGGTGAGCCCAACCTGCCCTCGGTCGACCACCCGCAGTTCGTCGTGCTCCCCGCACGCGCGGGGGTGAGCCTGTGTCGCGGCCACAGTCCCGTTCGCCTTCAAAGTGCTCCCCGCACGCGCGGGGGTGAGCCCTCACCTCGAGCGCTCACCGGCCGCATGTGATAGTGCTCCCCGCACGCGCGGGGGTGAGCCCGCGCCGGGTACTGCGGAGTGGGTAAACGGATAGTGCTCCCCGCACGCGCGGGGGTGAGCCCGGACGTTCCGCAACCCGCAAGGGGCAATGCGAGTGCTCCCCGCACGCGCGGGGGTGAGCCCTGCTCACGGAGATGGGGTGCGCATTCTTCTGCGTGCTCCCCGCACGCGCGGGGGTGAGCCCAAGCTTGGCCATGGTTAGGCTCCCTGATTTTCGTGTGCTCCCCGCACGCGCGGGGGTGAGCCCACGCCGGGCAGGTCTTCGGCGGTCAGGAAGGTGTGCTCCCCGCACGCGCGGGGGTGAGCCCACGCCGGGCAGGTCTTCGGCGGTCAGGAAGGTGTGCTCCCCGCACGCGCGGGGGTGAGCCCACTCACCCCCTATGGTCTTTCCCTCTTTCTTGGTGCTCCCCGCACGCGCGGGGGTGAGCCCCGGTGACCAGTGTCAAACTCGCCGACTTCGACGTGCTCCCCGCACGCGCGGGGGTGAGCCCACTCCGGACGGGGTCACCAAGGAAATCCAGTGGTGCTCCCCGCACGCGCGGGGGTGAGCCCACGAGGAGCGCTACGCCGCTCCATCTCGGCGGGTGCTCCCCGCACGCGCGGGGGTGAGCCCGATTACGACATGAATGACAGCGACATGGCGGAGTGCTCCCCGCACGCGCGGGGGTGAGCCCTACTGGAACCTGACCTGCCGCACATGCGATGAGTGCTCCCCGCACGCGCGGGGGTGAGCCCGTCGACGTTGAAGAACAGGCCGGTCGGGTTGAGTGCTCCCCGCACGCGCGGGGGTGAGCCATTGCGGTGGGCAGGTGATCGACCGCGGATACGTACTCTCCCCGCATGCGCGGGGGGTGAGCCATGAGAAGTGACGACGGTGGGCGATAAAGCTCTGTGCTCCTCGCACGTGCGGGGTTAGCCTCCGAGCGAGCCTGCTCAGAGATGCGGATAGTGATGCAAGGCAGCGACTCTCGATGAAGAATGGCGTGTCGCGAACCGTGTCGTGTATCGAAACTTAGCCCGCCAGCGACTCGCTGGCTTTCACTGACACTGGTCGGTTACTGTCCAGAATCTGTTCTCTTGTCATCCGGCTCGTTTAGCAGATTCAGACTTTGCGAACTATGCGGGATGATGCGCATCGGAACTCTTAATCAGGCAATTGGCCTAGGTGAGTTGCTCTTTCGGGGTCTCAACACGTGTGGCTTATGCCTATCTGCTGGAGCCGAAGCAGGATCGCCTATGAGTCCATAGCAACCCTTCAGCTCAGATCTCTCGATTGGCATAGCAGGACAGCGTTGTGGCTATTCAGCTCTTGTTAAATTATGCTGCGGAGCGGGTCATCTCGGAGGTTCCGGGCAGGCCCTTTCGCTGTGTGTTCGACGTTAATCCCTTATAGCCCCACTAAATTCGCTAAGAGAGACAATCTGTGGATAACAACGATTCAACGCTGGAAGACCTGCCTGACGAGCCTTCGGTTCCTGCCTTGGGGCCCGATTCATCTCCTGTACTTGTCCTGGTTCTGAGTGCATTGGTGGGGATCGGGTTTGGGTTATTGACTGATTTGCCCACTGGTACCAATGTCTTCTTCTCAGCCATGGCAGTGCTGAGTTCAACGGGTCGGTGCCCGGCCTGCGCGCACCGAAACCGAGAGTGAGCGGCTATGGTTTCGTTCGATCCCCAGCATGCGCGGGGATGAGCCCAGCCAGAACGCCGTCCTGATTCTGGATGAGCATTTGTTCCCCGCACGCGCGGGGGTGAGCCCGGTGATCGCTAGAAGGTTGCTTCTGGGACATATTCGGTGAACGGTTCGGTGTGTCGACACGCCGAGCGGTCGCTAGTGCCGCCCACGCCGGCGGCCTCCGGCTGGCCGCATGGGTGTGTCGCGAGTGTGCAAGGCATCTCGGATGGTGCTGGCGGGGAATCCGGTGAGTCTGCTGCAGCTGGCGAGTGAATGGCCGACGAGGTAGAGCCGTTCGGCGTGGTCGATGTCGGGGGTGGTCATGGACTGGTACCGACGGGGAATCTCGCGTTTGGTCAACAGCGTCAGAACCGCAGTTTTGGAGATCCCGAACTGTGCGGCCAATTCGGCGGTGGATGCGCCGTCACTGTATGCCTGGATCAGTTCCTCGACTGTCGGGGAAGGAAGACGCCGCTCGATCTTGCGAGGCTCGGGGAGCCTGGTCGCCGGCGGCTTCCTGCGTCGGCGCGGGGCCGTCGAGCCCTTCCCGGCGTCGATTTTCGCGCGGGTTGTTTCGAGTTTCTGCAGGTCAGCACGGTTTGAATAACGTCCAGCTAGGTCCACTTACAAGAGGGCTGGTCAGGCATGGTTTCCATGGATGGCCAGCCCTTTTCGTGCAATAGCGACCCTGAGGGGACGCTCCCGATGGACGTAGACGGAGCCAATACAGTGCGTTCGCTTGCAGTGCGTTCGCTGGACGACGTCGAGCGAACGGGTGTGGCCTGACTAGCTGTAGTCCGGTGCAGCGCGCTGCAGCGTGGAAACGTAGTTCGCCTCGGCGTCTTCCTTGGACATCCCGGTAATGGAGTTCCAGGCGTCCCACTTGGCCTTGCCCTTGATATCGGTCATACCGGGCCTCGGGGTATCGCAGTCACCGACGGTGGCCTGCTTGTAGTACTTGTAGAAGGACAGCTGGATGTCGTTGGAGTTGTCGATGCTTCCCTTGTTCGCCGGGTCATTCACATATGTGACAGCTGATTGGAAGCTGGACATGGATCTCCTTCGCCGAGGGGGCCGTGACAAGCCCGAAACGTGCGGGGCATGCACCAGGAAATCGTACCGGGATGACTAAGGCTTGATCTTCAGAACCGTTGCGTGCCAGCAGACTTCTGCGTGAGTACCGGGCCTTCCCGACGACGACACCTGGTCACGTCCCAGTCGACCGCGCACGAGCCAGGCCGGGGTTAGGTGCGGGGCTGTACGTGCACTGTCAGTACCGGTTTGTCGTCATCGGATTCGTCGGGGCCGGAGACGTGGTCCCACATGGTGTCGATCATCGGTTGCAGGAAGAGCTGACCCAGTTGGCGGACGATGATCTCGATGATCTGGGTCGAGTCGCGGCGGTTGGTGGAGGCGATGCCTGCTTCGCGGGCCTTGCTTAGCTCGCGTCTGGTCAGCTCTGTAAGACGTTGGAGCAGCTGGCCTTTCGATCCTGTCGGATCGAGTAGAGCGCGGCGCAGGTAGTTGACGACGGCTGGATTCGACTCGAGCATTCGTTCCACCGCGGCGTCGCGTGCGGCGGCGACCTCTCGGGGAGTGCCGTCGGTGGGGGCCTGGGCGACCGCCTGGGCGAAGTAGTCGACGATCAGTTGCTCGACGGCGTTGCGGATGCCGTCCTTGGTCTTGAAGTGGTGCACGAGCAGTCCGACCGTGACGCCCGCGGCCGTCGCGACGGCACGCATCGATATGCGGTCCTCGCCGTGCGCGGCGTAGAGATCCATCGCCGCATTGCGGATGCGCGCCTTCGCGGTCAGGTCGTCTATGCCTGCGCGTGGGTCGGCACTCGTTCCCATCTGGCTCCCCTCGGTCGAAGCGTGAGTATATCGTCCACTCAATACGCTATACATTCAGTAAGAATGCTATACAGTTGTACAGCGTGGCAGGTGGAAGGAGTCAAATGCCCGACATTCTCGAAGGCGTTCGCGTCGTCTCACTCGCGGTGAACCTCCCGGGGCCGCTCGCGGCCGCTCGGCTCGCGGGGTTCGGCGCCTCGGTGATCAAGGTCGAGCCGCCGACCGGCGATCCACTCGCGGTGGCCGCACCGGGCTGGTATGCCGAACTCACCGGTCGGCAGCGGGTCGCTGTGCTGGATCTGAAGGATCCGGACGACCGGGCCGGGCTCGATGCCGAATTGGCTGGCGCCGATGTGCTTTTGACCGCCATGCGCCCCTCGGCGCTGCGCAAGCTCGGGCTCGACAACGCGCCCGAGCAGTTCCCGGGGCTGTCGCATGTGGAGATCGTCGGCCACGACGGCGCGCTCGAAGAGCTTCCCGGGCACGACCTGAATTACCAGGCGGCCCACGGCACCCTGCAGCCTCCGCTGATGCCGACCATCCCCGTGGCCGATCTGCTCGGTGCCGAACGTGCGGTGTCGGCAACTCTGCTCGCCCTGCGCAATGTGGCGAAATCCGGTGCCGGGCACCGCTATCGGGTGGTCCTCGAAGACGCGGCCGCCGATGCCGGTGCCGCGGTGCGCCACGGACTCGTGGGCCCAGAAGCGCCACTCGGAGGCGCGACCCCGACCTACGGGATATACGCCACCGCCGATGGTCATATCGCCCTGGGCGCGCTGGAACCGCATTTTCGGGCTCGGGTGCTCGAGCACCTCCAGGTGCCCGATATCCGAGCAGAACTCGAGCGCGTCTTCGCCACGCACGGCACCGACCACTGGGAGGAGTTGGCCGAGCGGGCCGATTTCCCGCTCACCGGCATTCGCAGTCGAACACAGGAGAAATGAAGTGACAGTTCGCGAAGCAGTCATCGTTGACGCGGTGCGCACACCCGTGGGCAGGCGCGGCGGTGCGTTGAGCAGGTGGCATCCGGTGGACCTGCTCGGGCACACGCTGCGAAATCTGGTGGAGCGCAGTGGAATCGATGCGGCGCTGATCGACGATGTGATCGCCGGCTGCGCCATGCAGCATGAGCATCAGTCCGGGAATATCGGCAGGCACGCCGTGCTGTCCGCGGGTCTGCCGGAGTCGGTACCGGCGGTCACCATCGACCGGCAGTGCGGATCCGGTCAGCAGGCAGTCAATTTCGCCGCGCAGGGTGTCATGGCGGGTACCTACGAGTTGGCGATCGCCTGCGGTGTGGAATCGATGTCGCAGGTGCCGATGCCACCCGCGTTCGCGCCGGGCGCACCGCTGGGGCCACAGTACGGACCACTCGAACTGGCCCGATACGACGGCGGGATGATCGCGCAGGGCGCCGCATCGGAGCTGCTGAACGAGACCTTCGGCCTGGACCGGGAAGTCTTGGATGCCTACAGCATTCGCAGTCACGAGCGGGCCTTCGCCGCGACCCGGGCCGGTAAGTTCCGTGATCAGCTGGTCCCCATCACGGTCGACCCACATGATCCGTCGGCTCCGACCGTGGACGCGGACGAAGGTATTCGGGAACACCTGGACCCGGTCAAGATCGCTTCACTGAAGACGATATTCGCCGTCGACGGGCGCACCACGGCAGCCAACTCCTCTCAGATCAGCGACGGCGCCGCCGCGCTGCTGATCGCCGACCGCGAATTCGCGCAGCGCCACGGCCTCGTTCCACGCGCCCGGTTCCGGGCACTGTCGGTGGCCGCGGCCGATCCGGTCATCCAGTTCACCGCGGTCCTGGACGCCACCCGAAAGGCGCTGAAGCATTCCGGGCTGAGCATCGACGATATCGACCTCGTCGAGGTCAATGAGGCGTTCGCCGGCGTGCCACTGGTGGTCGCGCGCGAGTTCGGGATTCCGGACGACAAGTTGAACGTCAACGGCGGGTCGATCGCGATCGGGCATCCGCTGGGCTCCACCGGCGCGCGGATGCTCTCCGACCTCCTGTGCGAGCTCGAGCGCACCGGAAAAACGTACGGCCTGCAGATCATCTGTGAGGCGACCGGTACCGCCAACGCCACCATCATCGAACGGATCTAGAGGGGCACCTATGGACACCCACATTGTCAAGGGTCTGCCATCGACCCACGGCGACCACTATCAGCTCAACACCACCAGCCTGATCCGGCATGCGGTACGCACCTATCCGGAACAGGAGATCGTCTACCGCACCGCGGACGGCAGCTGGGGGAGATATACCTACGCCGACGCCTACGTGCGGATCAAACAGGCGGCGAATGTATTGAAGGGGCTCGGCATCGGCCCCGCCGATATCGTCGGCATCCTCGACTGGAACAGTCGGCGGCACTTCGAATTGAGTTGGGCCATACCGGGTCTGGCCGCTGTCATGCTGCAGATGAACCTGCGCCTGTCCGTCGAGGATCTGAGCTACGTCACCGATCACGCCGAGGCGTCCTGGGTGCTGGTCGACGAAAGCCTGCTGCCGATCGCCGAGGCGTTGGCCCCGCATGTGCCGAAGGTCAAGGGCTGGATCGTCATGTCGGATCGGCCGCTCTCGGACATCGAGACCTCGCTGCCGAGGGTGTTGCATTTCGAGGACCTCGTGGCCGCCGCCGAGACCGAGATCGATTGGCCGATCATCGATGAAACATCCACCTACAGTGCGTGTTACACCTCGGGAACGACCGGTCGGCCGAAGGGCGTCTACTACTCGCACCGGGGCAGCTACCTGCACGCGATGGCCATGGCCGCGGCGGTCAACCTGCGCCGCGACGACACCGCGATGCTCATCACCCCGATGTTCCACGGCCAGTCCTGGGCGCTGCCGCACACCGCGGTCTGGGCGGCGGCCAAGATCATCCTGCCCGGCCGCTATATGGCCGAGAACACCCAGCTGCTGGTCGACCTGATGATCACGGAAAACGTCACGGTTGCCAACGGTGCACCCGCGATCTTCCAGCCGATGCTCGACTACATCAAGACCCTCGCGGTGAAGCCGGACTTCCATAATGTCCGATTGCTCTCCGGCGCAACCGAACCCGCGCTGTCACTGATGCGGGAGTTCTACGAGCTCACCGGCGCGGACCTGGTCCAGGGCTACGGCGCGACCGAGACGACGCCGCTGATCGCCATGAACATCGGTGTCAAACCCTCGCTGCGCGGCAAGATCTCCGATGACGAGAAGTGGGATCTGAAGCGCTGCCAGGGATTACCGGTCTCCGGTATCGATATCCGGATCGTCGACGACGCGGGCAACGACCTGCCGCACGATGGTAAGAGCGTGGGGGAGGTACTGGTTCGCGGCCCCTGGGTGATCGAGCGTTACCACAGGCTCGATGACGATGCCGACCGCTTCCTCGACGGCTATTGGCGCAGTGGCGATGTCGGCAAGATCTACCCGAACGGCTACTTCAAGCTGACCGACCGCATCAAGGATGTCGTCAAGAGCGGCGGCGAATGGATCTCCTCGATCGATATGGAGAACGCCATCGTCGGACACCCGAAAGTGCAGGAGGCGGCCGTCATCGGCATCGCCCACCCGAAGTGGCAGGAGCGCCCGCTGGCCCTGGTCGTGCCGGTCGAGGGTGCGGAATTGACCCGCGCCGACATCATCGCGGTGCTGGCTGGCTTGTTCGCCAAATGGCAACTGCCCGACACGATCCTGTTCGTCGACGAACTGCCGCGCACCAGCGTCGGCAAGCTCGACAAGAAGGTCATGCGCGTCGAGCACGCCGACATCTACAAGGACGCACAGTGACAGAGACAACCTCGGCAAGCGAGGTCTTGCGCTCCACCCGCGACGGTTCGGTGGCGCTGCTCGAGATCAACCGGCCGAAAGCCAAGAACAGCCTCAATGCGGAGCTACTCGCCGCGCTCGCAACGGAATTGGCCGTGCTCCGGTCCGACGGCGGCGTGCACGCTGTCGTCGTTACCGGTGCGGAGGGTGTGTTCTGCGCGGGCGCCGATATCACCGCGTTCGAGAAGATTCGGGCCCAGCCGCTGCTGGGCGATCGGACCGCACTCGGTGACGGGTTCTGGTCGGACCTGGGCACCTTCCCGAAACCGGTGATCGCCGCGGTCGAGACGTTCGCGCTCGGCGGTGGCTGCGAGCTCGCGCTGGCCTGCGACATCGTAATCGCCGGCCAGTCAGCGAAATTCGGGGTGCCCGAGGTCAAGATCGGGGCGATCCCCGGTGCGGGCGGCACGCAGCGACTGATCCGCGCCGTCGGCAAATCCAAGGCCATGGCCATGCTGCTCACCGGCGACTTCCTATCCGCCGAACAGGCGTGCGGCGCGGGGATCGTCGCCGAGGTCGTGGCCGACGGCGAAGCGCTCACCCACGCGCTCGCCATGGCGCGGCGGATCGCGAAGAACTCACCACTGGCCGTGGCACTGGCCAAGGACGCCGCACTGCGATCGTTCGAAACCTCGCTGGCACAGGGACTCGAACACGAGAAGCGCAATTTCCACGTCGCGGTGCACTCCGCCGACAGCCGCGAAGGCCAGGCCGCCTTCCTGGAAAAGCGCGCACCCACATTCACCGGAAAGTAGAAATCATCATGTCTGAGCTTTTTCCCGACTACCGATCCCCGTGGGAGACCGAGGATCAGCGGGTCCTGCGCAAGCACGCGGCCGAATTCTTCCGCAGAGAGGCGACGCCCAACCAGGCGCGCTGGGCCGAACAGCAGCAGGTGGATCGCGAGTTCTGGACCAAAGCCGGTGCGGCCGGACTGCTTTGTCTGAACCTGCCCGAGGGGTACGGGGGCGGCGGTGGCAGCTTCGGTCACGAAGTCGTTGTGTCCCAAGAGCTTGCCCTTGCCCATGACACGGCGTTCGGCTTCGGTGTGCATTCGATGCTTGCGGCGCAGTACATCAACAGCTATGCCACCGAGGAACAGAAGCAACGCTGGATTCCCGCGATGGCGAGCGGCGAGATGGTGCTCGCTGTCGCGATGACCGAACCGGGCACCGGATCCGATCTGCAGGCGGTGCGCACCACGGCGGTTCGCGACGGTGACAACTACGTCATCAACGGCTCGAAGACGTTCATCTCCAACGGATCCCACTGCGATCTGCTGGTGATCGTGGCCAAGACCGATCAGCAACTCGGTTCCAAGGGCATATCGCTGATCGTCGCCGAGACCCGTGGTCTCGCCGGATTCGAACGCGGCCGGGTGCTGGCCAAGATCGGGCAGCACGGCCAGGACACCCGCGAGTTGTCGTTCACCGATATGCGGGTGCCGGTCGAGAACCTGCTCGGCGGCATCGAGGGCCGGGGCTTCTACCAGCTGATGGAACAGCTGCCGCGGGAACGGCTCACCATCGGCGTCACCGGTGTCGCCATGGCCGAGGCCGCGGTGCTCGAGGCCGTCAAGTACGCCAAGGAGCGACAGGCCTTCGGCAAGCCGATCCTGGACTTCCAGAACACGAAATTCGTGCTGGCCGAATGCAAGACGGATGTACTCGCCGGAAAGGCGTTCATCGACTACTGCATTCAGCGCTACCTCGACGGAACACTCGACGCGGCAACCGCGTCCATGGCCAAGCTCTGGGCCAGCGAGAGGCAGGTCGAGATCATCGATCGCTGTCTGCAGATCTTCGGCGGGTACGGCTACATGATGGAGTACCCCATCGCGCAGATGTACGCGGCGGCCCGCGTGCAGAAGATCTACGGCGGCACGAACGAAATCATGAAGGAACTCATCGCCCGCAGCCTCTAGAGATGCTGCCGGACAACACTTTCCGATAGGGAGATTTTGATGGAGATTGCAGGTACCAGTGCCCTCGTGACCGGCGGCGCCTCCGGACTCGGCCTCGCGACGGTGGCGGCGCTGGCGAAATCCGGTGCGCGGGTGGTCGCGCTCGATCTGCCGTCCGCCGATCTGGAGGCGCTGACCGCCCTCGGCGATGCGGTCCGGTTCGTGCCCGCGGACGTCACGGATGAAGACGCCGTGATCAAGGCTGTCGAGCTTGCCAACGCCGGTGGTCAGTTGCGCATAGTCGTGAACTGCGCGGGCATTGGCAACGGCATCAAGACGGTCGGCAAGAGCGGCCCGTTTCCGCTCGCCGCCTTCGAGAAGGTCGTGCGTATCAATCTGATCGGCACGTTCAATGTCGTTCGCCTTGCTGCCCATGCCATCTCGCGGAACGAGCCCATCGACGGGGAGCGCGGAGTCATCATCAATACGGCCTCCGGGGCGGCGTTCGACGGTCAGATCGGCCAGGCTGCCTACGCGGCCTCCAAAGGCGGTGTGGTGGCGGCGACGCTGCCGATCGCCCGCGACTTGGCGTCGATGTTGATCCGCGTCAATGCGATCGCGCCCGGGCTGTTCAAGACACCGCTGCTCGCCTCGCTTCCGGAGCAGGCGCTCAACGCGCTCGAGGCGCTGTCGCTGCATCCGGCGCGGCTCGGGGACCCTCGGGAATTCGCGCAGCTGGTGGAGGCGATTGTCGCCAACCCGATGCTCAACGGCGAGACCATCCGACTCGATGGCGCCGTCCGTATGCCTCCGCGCTGATATCGGTCTCGCTGCCGTGACGATTGCGCTGGCCGCGACGGGCCATTGACGTTTTAATACTTCAGTATTAATCTGGAAGCATGGCTCAGGGTGCAGCGCGAAAGGCAATGATCGATGCGGCCGAGCGGCTCATTGCCGAACGTGGGCTGGCGGCGGTAACTCTGCAAGATGTACAGCAGGCCGCCGGTCAGTCGAACCGGTCGGCGGCGAAGTACCACTTCGGTTCGCGCGATGGCCTGCTCGACGCAATCATCGAGGCGCGAATGTCGCCGGTCGACGAATGTCGTGAACGATTACTCGCCGACCTGCAGGCCCAGGGTTCGCCGCCCGATGTGCGCCGAGCCGTCGAAAGCTTGGTGCTGCCACTCGCGGCGGAAACTCTGGGCCGTAAGGGAAGTCGATATGCCCGATTCCTGAGTCAGGCAATGTTCGATCCGGCGCTCGCCGAGACGCTGCAAAAGCATTTGCGTGCAGAGAGTTTCCGGCGTGCCGAGGAGATTGTCATCTCTATTGCCAACGCCCCACGCGATATCGCCGAATGGCGTTCCGCGAATATTGTCAACCTCGCCATCACCACCCTTGCGCGATGGGAGGACAAAGACCGCAGCCTGGTGCTGACGGCTCGGATCATCTCCGAACTCATCGATTCCTGCGTGGCAATTCTGGAAGCGCGGGTATCGGCCGCAACTAGCGATCAAGGACTTTTGGCATGACGACCAGTGTTACCGGTACCAGAATCACTCGCAAGGCCACCGATCCGTTGGAGGCCGTCGGGCCGCTGGTGGCGCAACGACCCAGTGAGTTGTTCGGCGCTGCCCCGTACACGACCTTCACGCTGTCCCCGACAACGCCGACCGTCGGTGCGGAGATCTCAGGCATCCGCCTCACCGGCGACCTCCCCGCGGGTACGTTCGCCGAGCTGCGCCGAGCCCTGCTCGAGTGGAAGGTGTTGTTCTTCCGCGATCAGGACATCGACCGCAGCGAGCATCGCGCATTCGCCCAGCGGTGGGGCGCGCTCGAGCAGCACCCCTTCTTCAAATACGCACAGCCCGGCCAGACCGACGTCGATGTCGCGACGCTCGCGAAGGACGCGATGACCGGCGGTGTGGAGAACCTCTGGCACAACGACGTCACCTGGCATACGCACCCTTCGTTCGCCGCGATCCTGCGAGCGGTCGAAGTTCCGCCCGTCGGCGGCGACACGCTGTGGACGGACACCGGGGCCGCCTACGAACTGCTCCCCGCGGACATTCGCGATCGAATCGATCATCTTGTCGCCGAGCATGATTGGATGGATTCCTTCGGCCGATACATGCCGAAGGACAAGGTGGATATGCTTCGGCCCCAGTTCCCCGCCACCGAACACCCAGTGGTCCGGTTGATTCCGGAGACCGGCCGTCGGGTGCTGTTCGTGAACAGCGGGTTCACCACGCGAATCGTCGGCGTCCCCGAGGCCGAATCCAATGAGCTGCTGGCACTGCTCTTCCGTCATGTGCAGCGCCCGGAGTTCCAGGTGCGACTGCGCTGGCAGCCGAATACCGTTGCGATCTGGGACAATCGGACCTGTCAGCACTACGCCGCCAGTGACTACTTTCCGGCGCGACGAGTAATGGATCGAATCTCGATTGTCGGCGAGCGACCCGTCGGGATCTCTTCCTGACACCGTGACGCTACTGCCATCGACCCGGCGTGCGTGGCTGGTAACGGGTCTGCTGTTCGTATTCATCGTCATCAATTTCGCCGATAAGGCGCTGCTGGGGCTGGCGTCCAAACCGCTCAGTGCCGCATTCGGATTGGACGCCGCCGGCTACGGCCTCGTCGCAAGCAGTTTCTTCCTGCTGTTCAGTGTGTCCGGCATAGCGGTCGGGTTCCTGGCCAACCGATTTCCCACCCGCTGGTTGCTGCTGGCGCTCGTCATCGTCTGGTCGATATCGCTGGCACCGATGACGTGGACAACCTCGATCGCCGTCCTGGTCGCTTCGCGCGTCACGCTGGGCGCCGCGGAGGGTCCGGCCTACGGCCTGGCGAATCACTCGATGTTCAAATGGTTTCCGGAGAACAAACGACAACTTCCCAGCAGCGTCTTGCTGATGGGCAGCAGTGTCGGCACGCTGCTCGCCGCACCGGGTCTCACCTGGGTCATCCAGAATGTGGGCTGGCGCACGGCATTCGGGGTCACGTCGCTGCTGGGCGTGCTCTGGTGCATCGTGTGGATGACCCTCGTCCGCGAGGAAGGTCCGTACGGAGCGAGCGCCGAGCCGTCACCATCGGACGAACCGGTGCTGACGACGGCGGTACAACACGTCGCCTACCGCCGTATCTTCTGCTCGGGGACTTTCATCGGCAGCGTTCTGCTGGGCTTCGCGGCCTACTTCGGGGTAGCGATCGCGGTCGCCTGGGTGCCACAGTTCCTGCAGGATGGACATGGGCTGTCGGCTACCGCCGCGGGGAACGTGGTTGCCGCGTTCTGGGCGGTCTCGGGCGCCCTGATTCTCGGGACCGGACTGCTGTCGCAACGGCTGACATTGCGCGGGGTGAGCACCACCTGGTCCAGGGGAATGCTCAGCGTGGCAATGGTGCTGGCGGGCGGCATCCTCACCTTGCTCGGTGCTCTCGTCTCGTCACCGACATTGAGCGTGGTGTTGCTGCTGGCGGGCATCGCGGCGCCGGGCGGAGTAGTCGCGATCATCGTGACACTGTGCGAAGAGATCTCGCCGGTTCAGCAGCGCGGTGCCGTTCTGGGCACGACCGTCGCCCTCTCGACCCTGGCCGGTGTGATCGCTCCGACCCTGATGGGACGTCTCGTGGAGTCGGCGTCGGAAGAACTTGCCGGTTACACAACGGGATTCGCGGTGCTGGCAATCATTTGCGTTGTCGCCGCAGTCGCCGGTGCCGCCCTTATCAGGCCCACACGTGATGCGGTGCTCCTTCGCCGTCCTCGTGAAACCGCCACTGCCCCAGACCATTACACGCAACGACCGACCTGAGGAATATCTGGTGAGTATCGATCGACACTCGTCGGCGACCGCAACCGTCGACGTACAGAATCCGGCCACCGGCGCCGTGGTGGGAAGCGTTCCTCTCCAGACCGCGGATGCCGTGCAAGCAGTCGTGCGGGAACTGCGATCACGGCAGCCGGCGTGGGAGGCGCTCGGGTCCGAGGGCCGAGCGGCTTGGTTGCGGAAACTGCGGAACTGGCTGCTCGACAATGAGTCTCGGCTGGTCGAGGAACTACACGCCGAGACGAGCAAGCCGCGTGCGGAGGCCGTACTCGAAGTCATGATGATCTGCGATGCGATCAACTACTACTCGGACCGGGCGCGGAAGTTCCTCGCCGACGAGCGGCCGAGACCGCATGGGCTGCTGACTGTTCAGAAGAAGCTGACTCAGGTGTACCGCCCGTATCCGGTCGTGGGAATCATCAGTCCGTGGAATTTTCCACTCATGATTCCCGGAGTGGATGCCGTTCCGGCGCTGTTGGCCGGTGCCGCCGTGGTGATCAAACCGTCGGAGGTCACTCCGATGTCCGGGTTGGGGCTCGCACGGGGCTGGCGGGAGATCGGTGCGCCGCCGGTGCTGGCCTGCGTCACCGGCCGCGGGGAAACCGGTGCGGCCGTGGTGGATTCGGTGGATATGGTGCAGTTCACCGGCTCCACGCGGACGGGGCGGGCGATTGCGGCGCGGGCCGGTGAACGGTTGATTCCCTGCAGCGTCGAACTCGGCGGGAAGGACCCCGCCATCGTCCTCGCCGACGCCGACCTCGTGCGCGCCGCCAATGGCATCGCATGGGGCGGTCTGGTCAACTCCGGGCAGGCTTGCATCTCGGTGGAGCGGGTGTATGTCGAGGCTTCGGTCTACGATCGGTTCCTCGAGTTGCTGGCCGAACGCGTCTCGGCGCTCAGACAAGGACTCGACGATGGCTGCGCCTCGGCGGACATCGGCGCCTTGGCCACCGTGCAACAGGCCGAGATCGTGCGCGGCCACGTGGACGACGCGCTCGCCCGTGGGGCCGGCCTGCTCACCGGCAGCATAGTGCGCGATACCGGAATGTTCGTCGAACCAACGATTCTCGTCGACGTCGACCATTCCATGGCATGCATGCGTGAGGAGACGTTCGGTCCGACCATCCCGGTAATGCGGGTCGCCGATGCGGAAGAAGCGATCCGGCTGGCCAACGACTGTGAATACGGGCTCTCCGCCACCGTGTGGACGAAGGACCGTGCCCGAGGTGAAGCCATTGCGCGCAGGCTCGAGGTCGGGTCCGTCAATATCAATGACGCGTACGCGAATCTGTTCTGTTTCGCACTGCCGCAAGGTGGTTGGAAGAACTCAGGCCTCGGCTCCCGGCTCGGTGGCGCGCAGGGCGTGCGGAAGTACTGTCGCCGGCAGGCGATCACGGCTCCACGCGTGCGGCCACCGAAGAACGAGGTGCTGTGGTACCCGTACTCGCCCCGACGCGCCCGGACCGTTGCCAAGATGCTGCGACTGCTGGCGGCACGCAATGTGCGCCGCCGCCTGTTCCGGGGTTGAGATGGGGCAGATGGTCGCACCGCAAGACCGGCGGCACGTGGACGAACACGAGCCGGACTATCGTTTCACCCTGGCCAACGAGCGAACGTTTCTGGCGTGGATCCGTACTTCGCTGGGGCTGTTGGCCGGAGCAGTGGCCGTCCATCAGTTGGCCGCTCCCTTCGAGTCCGTAAGCGCGCGTACAGCACTCGCGTTCGGCTGCGTTGTCCTCGCGGTCGTGCTGGCGGGCGGTGCGTATTTCCACTGGCGGTCCGTGCAGGCCGCGATGCGTCGCGATGAGCCGCTCCCGGGTTCGGTTCTGGTCCCGATTCTGTCGACCGGGACCGGCGTCATCGCCGTGCTCGCAAGCGCCGCGGTCGTTCTCTCGTGAGCCCACCGCCCCGAGATTCCGGCCTGCAGGCGGAACGCACGTCCCTCGCTTGGCGACGAACGGCATTGTCCGCCATCACGGTTGCGGCGCTGTTTCTGCATCGCGCTGCCGTCCGGGGCTGGGGTACGGCCGCAGTTCCTGCGGTATTCGCGGTCTGCTCGATGCTCGTACTCATCCACCTGAGCCAGCTGCGGTCGAATCGGCTGCGGAAGGGATACGTCGGCACGAGTGCACGCACCTCGGCCGCAGTGTCATCGGTCGTGGTTTGCACCGCCCTGTCCGCAGGCGTGGCGGACATCATGCATGGGTGACACCTACCCGGTCTGTGGGAATGCTCGACCGACACGTGCTGCAGATTGCCAATCAATTGCTGCTGTGCGAAATCTGATCTGTGACTCGGTGTGTCGACACGCCGATGGAGTGTGTTATCGAGAGCTGCACTGGCGGCCTCCGGCTGGCCTCATGGGTGTGCCACGGGTGCGCAGGGCGTCTCTGATGGTGCTGGCGGGAAATCCGGTGAGTCTGCTGCAGCTGGCGAGTGAATGGCCGGCGAGGTAGAGCCGTTCGGTGTGGTCGACGTCTGGGGTGGTCATGGACTGGTACCGCCGGGGGACTTCATGCTTGGTCAACAGCGTCAGTACCGCGGTCTTGGAGATTTCGAATCGCGCGGCGAGCTCGGCGGTGGATGCGCCGCCACCGTAGGCCCGGATCAGTTCCTCGATCGTTGTGGAAGGGAGACGTCGCTCGATCTTGCGGGGCTCGGGGACTCTGGTCGCTGGCGGCTTCTTGCGTCGCCGCCGGGCGGATGAGCCCTGCCCTATGTCGATTTTTGCGCGGGTGGCTTCGAGTTTCTGCAGGTCGGATCGGCCCTGTTGGAATAACGTCCAGCTAGGTCCACAGAGAAATGGCTGGTCATCGCAGGTTTTGCGATGACCAGCCATTTTTTGTGCCAGATACGTGCCAGATACGTGGCTGATCACGCGGCGGTTGGGTCGGGCGTTGTGGACCAGCCGCCCAATTGAAATGTGATGCTGGTCATGATTCGATGCTGTCTGGCGCGTGGAGCATCAAGCACGGGCGTGCCTTGTCGAGCGATAACTGCGCACAGATGATTCAAGACAGTAGCCTCGGACCCTGCTGGCATGGAATGAGCGATGCCTGAGCTTGGCTCCAAGGGTTTCGCGGCGTGATCCAGAGCCACGCATTGATCATGCGCTTCGGCCGGAGTGCCAGTTTGATCCGACTACCTACATCGCATGCGGCAATTCTTAGTGCCTGTCCGGGTTCTGATCGTTTAGGGAACAGACCGTGCGGGAGGTTGCCGGAAGTGGCCCGATGGAACGGAACCTCCTGGTAGCAACAGGAATTACCACATCCACTGTTGCCCAGAAGGTTCC
>NZ_WJIC01000004.1 GCF_009649815.1 Nocardia sp. SYP-A9097 | reverse complement strand
CGACGACGTCTCGGGTTTCGTTGTCCTGCCCCGCCGTTGGGTGGTCGAACGCACATTCTCCTGGATCAGTCGACGCCGACGCTGCGTCCGTGACTACGAACGCCTGCCCGACCACCACGAAGCCATGGTCACCTGGTCGATGATCATGCTGATGTCCCGCCGCCTCGCCCGCCAACGGAAATGATCAGTTGGCGGACAGGCACTGAGTTCTCCGGCATGCGGCGTCGGCCCGCCCGATAGGCTGGTCCGATGATCAAGGCAGTGGTGTTCGATGTGGGCGAGACGCTGATCGATGAGACCCGGATCTGGAGCCGATGGGCGGACCGGCTGGGCATTCCGCGCTTCGCGCTACTCGGGGCGATCGGCGGAATGGCAGCGACCGGGAGGCCGTTGACCGACGCTTTCGAACTGCTGCTGCCCGGGGTCGACCTGGACAAGGAGCAGGTCAGCTGGGCCATGGACGAGCCGGAAAGCCTGCGCAACAATTTCGACGCCAACGATCTGTATCCCGATGTGCGGCGCGCGCTCGGCCTGCTGCGTGAGCGCGGGCTGACCGTGATCATCGCGGGTAATCAACCGCCACAGGCCAAATCGGCGCTGGAGAAGATGAATCTGCCCGTGGACGGGATCTACACCTCCGCGGAATGGGATCTGGAGAAGCCGGATCCGAAGTTCTTCCACAAGTGCGCCGAGGTGGCGGGCGTCGAGGTTCGCGAGGTCTGCTACGTGGGCGATCGCGTCGACAATGATGTGCTGCCCGCGAACGGGGTGGGCATGATTCCGGTGCTGATTCGCCGCGGGCCGTGGGGATACCTGCATTCGGAGCTGCCGCAGACCTCGTACAGCGTGGTAATCAACAGCCTCGACGAGCTCGCGGAACTGCTTGCGCCCGCCTGAGTTTCGGCGCTGACGAGGGTTGCCCGCCGGGTCTCGCAATCCGGCCCGGGCAGCGCTCCAGCCATTTACATGACATATCAACTCAAAGGCCGATTCCCGCCAGCCAGGGACCGTTGATTCTCGTTTACTAGACATGTCAACGAAAAAGGTTCAACCGCAAGGGGAATGGTCATGATGGGTACACGCTTCGCTTCCAAGGTCGTTCTGATCACCGGCGCCACCTCGGGAGTCGGCGCCGCGGTAGCCCGCCGAATCGCCGCGGAGGGTGGCGCGGTGGTGCTCGGCGCACGCGGCAAGGAAGCTGGCGACCGCATCGCCGAGGAGATCCGCACCGCCGGTGGCCGTGCCCTGTTCGTACCCACCGACGTCACCGTCGAGGCGGACGTGGCGCGCCTGACCGATGCGGCCGTCAGCGAATTCGGCCGCCTGGACGGCGCTTTCAACAATGCGGGCGCGATCAATGCCTTCGGCCCCGTACAGGACATCGACGACGCGGGCTGGCGCGCCGACCTGGAACTCAACCTCACCGCCGTCTATTACGGCCTGCGCCACCAGGTTCCGGCGCTGGCGGCCTCCGGCGGCGGCGCGATCCTGAACAACGCCTCCCAACTCGGCGTGGTCGGCATGGCCTCGGTCGCCCCGTACGTGGCCGCCAAGCACGGCGTCATCGGCCTCACCCGGGCCGTGGCGCTGGAGAACGCCGACCAAGGCATCCGAGTCAACGCCCTGGTCTCCGGCGCGGTGGACACCCCCGCCTACCGCAACTCCATGGGTGCCACCCCCGAAGGCGAAGCCATGGTCGCCGCCCTGCACCCCATCGGCCGCATCGCCCGCCCCGAGGAGATCGCAGCCTTCTGCGCCCACCTCCTCAGCGACGAAGCCAGCTTCATCACCGGCGCCGCCCTCACCGCCGACGGCGGCTTCACCGCCCGCTGACCCACCCGAAACCCGTTGCACCTCCACCCATGTGGATCCCGGCCAAACCCATGCCGGGATGACGAACGGGCATCCCGAAAATGACGGGTGGGGGCTTCTCGGGGAATGCCGCCGTCGGGTCCCGTTGATCTTGGTGAGAGGCGACCTAGCCCACCACCGCGCCTGGGCACTTGCAGCGCGGGGGGTGGGCCGGTCGCGTGCGACGTCGAAGTGGAGTGTTCGAGGGGGATCACTCCGGTCGCGTCGCCGTCTTTTGTTGGGGGACTTGGCCACTGGGGATGGTGACCGCTATCGATCAGGTCGCCGCGGATGCCACCGTGCTCGGCAGAATCGTTGCGCTCGACTGTGGTTAGTGATGGCCACCGCCACCACCTCCGCCGCCTCCGGCACCACCGCCGCTGTGGCCGCCGCCACCACCCGCACCGCCACCACCGGCAGCTCCTCCGCCACCAGCACCTCCCCCACTACTGGCACCTGCGCCACCACCGGCTGCGCCACCGCCACCCGCGCCTGCACCGCCAGCGGCTCCTCCGCCGCCGCGGGTTGAGCCACCGGGTGAGCCGCCGCCTTGGCTGCCGCCGCCTGCCATGGCGCCGCCGGAAGTTGTTCCGCCGCCGGAGGTTCCACCGGCTCCACTGCCACCCGCTCCGGTGGTGCCGCCACCGCCTGCGCCGCCACCTCCGGCAGTGGTTCCACCGCCGCCGGCACCTGCCCCACCGGTTCCGCCGCCACCAGCCGTGCCACCACCTCCGATGTCGGCGCCTGCGCTACCACCGGAAGTCGTTCCGCCACCGGAAGTTCCACCGCCGCCGGGAGCGTCACCGCCGGGGCTTCCACTCGTGGTTGTTCCGCCACCGCCCGTGGTGCCACCGCCGGAAGTTGTTCCGCCACCGCCTGTTTCGCCGCTTGTAGTGGAGCTGCCAGGGGAGGTTTCACCGCCGGAGGCGGTGGTCGAACCACCCGGAGTGGTCGAGCCGGGGGCAGAACCACCCGCGCTCTCGCTGGGGGCGGTTCCACCGGCAGTCGTGGCGCCACCCGCCGTCGTTCCACCGGTGGTCGTTCCACCCGAAGTTGTTCCGCCCGTTGTGGTTCCGCCAGTAGTCGTGCCAGAAGTACTCGCGGGGTCACCGGTCGTCGAGCCCGGGATCGCAGGGGATCCGGGGGTAGCCGAGGAACCTGGGATGGCCGGGGAACCTGGGATGGCTGGCGATCCGGGAGTGGTTGCGCCGGGGGCGGTTCCGGGAGAGGTGGCGGGTACTCCAGGGAGGGTGCCGGGCAGGCTGATGGTGGGGACCTGGCCGAGGTATTGGGGGGAGGTCAGGGATCGAGCGGCGAGGAAGGGGAGGGGGTTGGTGAATTGGGCGGGGTTTGCGTAGGTGGGACGGGTTGCGGTGCCGCGGGTTTCGCAGTGGGTGCCGGGGCGGGTGTCGACCGGGCGGCCGCCGACCCAGGAGGGGGTGACCGTGGTCGCGGCGGGGCCGTAGCTGTCGATGGCGGCGGCGGTGGTCACCAGGTGGAGGCGGGCGTTGCTGCCGGGGGCGGCGGTGGCGTCCTCCAGGAGCAGGACGTCGGCTCCGAGCGTTCCGGAGTCGGTGGGGGCGGGCGCGGCCTGTAGACCGGCGGTGCCCGCGACGGGGCCGCCGAGCATGGTCGCGGCGGACATGGCGAGAGCGGAAGCCACTGCGGCGCCGGAGAATACGGCCGCGCGCGGGGCGTAGCGGCCGATGGCGGAGCCGGTGTCGGCAGAGCGGAAGGCCGCCAGGGCCGCGCCGACCGCCACGGTGTGCGCCGGATCGGTCGACATGATGACGGGCCGGCCGAGATCGCCGAGCACCCGCGCCACTTCGATGGGTCGTGCCGCGCCGCCGATCAGCAGGACACGGTCGATGTCGTCCATGGTGAGCCCGGTGTTGTTCACACACGAGCGCACCACCCGTAGTGAATTGCGAATATGCCAGCTGCGCAAGCGATTCGTGTCCGCGGCGGGCACCACGGCCGAGACCGGCTGGTGTTCCCCGGGCGCGATACTGCGCGCGTACCGGGCGAGCAGTGCGCCGAGTGGCCGCCCGCCGTATTCGATGGAGCGTTCGGCCACCCCGAGAATGCCGCGCTCCTCGCGGTCGGCCTCGGTGCGCACCACTGCCACATCGAGGCAGTTGCCGCCCAGGTCGTAGACGAGAGTTATTCCGGCACTGGAGATTCCGTACTCCGCGTCCAGCCATTCCACGGCCGCGACGGGCTCCGGCATGAGCGCCACATCGGCGGCCCCGGACCAGTCCAGCGCGCGCCGCAGCCGGGTCACATGCTTCTCGGTGTAGTTGGCCGGATACGTGGCGACGGCGGGCGCTTCGGGCGCGTTGGCTTCGATGAGCCCGTTCACCACGGCGGCCACCAGATCGGCCGGCGACCAGATGCGCCCGTTGATGACCACCGGGTCGGGATCGGTGGTCAGATCCGCGAAATCGCTGACCACCGGAGCGAATTGGGGTATGCCGCCGATGCGCGGTCCGCCCGCGCTGTCGAAGGTTACGGCCGTCCGGCGAACCCGCACGGCGGGCCGGGTCCGTTCACCGGCCGCGGTCGCCCATACGGAGTTCACTGTGCCGATGCTCATGCCAAAGCCAACAGTCATTTGCTATCCCGTCAACGCACCGTGACCACGGCCTCACAGGCGTATCAACCATGTGGACGCGGTCGTTTTCCAAACAGCGGGTTCAGGTTAGCTGGCGCATGCCGAATGTGAATATCGAATCCGGAGAAAAGATTTCGCGTCCAGTAGCGAAGTTGGCGAACCTACTGGTCAGGCACGTATGTCTTCAAGATCGAATCGAACTGGAAGAGAAGAGAGTTGGGGGATGACCACTTTGTGGCAACAGCTCAGCGAACGTCTTATTCATACCAACCGGTAGGCAACTAGTGTCCGGAAAAGAAAACCGCAGCGTCAGTTTGTGCGCGCGGATTGCCGATCACTGGTCGGTTGCTGTCCCCGAGTTCCCCACTCGCGCAGGCTTACCGACCGCGATTCGAAGCGAATACTTCTCTACTACCCACCATGTCGTCCTGGGCAAACACAGCATTACAACTCACACAACACAATCCGTACACAAACGGACCGCCGCACACGACACGGTCATATGAGGCGGTCCGAAGTACGGCGAACTAACGACTGTGTACCAGCAGCGGCAGCCGGCGCCGCATCGGCCGGTCCACCGCGCCACCACGAATGGCATGCGGCTGACGCACACCGACCAGTTGGTCCAATTCCCCTGCGCCCCGCCCCGGTTCGACCAGTCGCCCGGCATTGAAATCATCCACCAACTGCCGCACCGTCTCCTGCGCACAGGACTTGTTGGTACCGATGAACCCGGTCGGCCCGCGCTTGATCCAGCCGGTCACATACGCCCCGGGCACAACCGCCCCGCCGGCACTCTCCAGCACGCGCCCGTGGAGATTCGGGATCACTCCCCCGCGCTCGTCGAAAGGCATACCGGCCAACGGAACTCCGCGATAGCCCACCGAAGTGAGTACCAGCCCCGTCGCCAAAACCGCTGTGTCCGTGGTGGACTCGGCCCGCACCACCCCATCGGCCCCCGAGACGAGCTCATTGCGCACCACCTCGACACCGGTGACCCGGTCCACACCCTCGAAAGCCGTTGGCGCAGACAAATATCGGAAGATGATTCGCTTGCGCCCGCCCACCGGCCGATCGGCCAGCCCGCGCAGCAGCTTCAACTTCTGTTCCACCTGCTGCGACATGCTCGCATCGGTCTCGGGAATCTCACCCTCGACCACAATGTCCACATCGGCCCCGAGCAGTCCCACGAATTCCGGCACGGTGAAGGCGGATTCGGCGGGCCCGCGCCGCCCGAGCACGACCACCTCTTCGATCTTGCTGCGGCGCAAGGCCGCCAGCGCCCGCGGTGCCACATCGGTACCGGCCAGCAGTTCCGGATCGGTGGTCAGAATGCGTGCCACATCCAGGGCCACATTGCCATTGCCGACAATGACGGCCCGCTGCTGCGAGAGATCGAAGTATCGACCGGCATGGTCGGGATGTCCGTTGTACCAGGCCACGAACTCGGTCGCGGAGACACTGCCCGGCAGCCCCTCCCCCGCGATACCGAGTTTGCGATCACTGGACGCGCCCACCGCGTAGATCACCGCATGATGATGCGCCAGCAGCTCGTCATGCGAAATGTGTTCCCCCACATTTACATTCAGGTACGACCCGAACCCGTGCTGCGCGGAGATCACATCGAACAGCCGACCGACCTGACGCGTCTTGGTGTGATCCGGCGCGACACCGAACCGCGCCAGCCCATACGGCGTGGCCAGCCGATCGAACACCGTCACCGCGACCCCGGGCTGGGTGAGCAGCTCATCGGCCGCGTACATGGCCGAGGGACCGGAGCCGACAATCGCCACCCGCAACGGCTCGCGCCCGGGCTTGACCTCCGCAGCCGGAATCGGCTTGGCCAGCAACGGCCGCGGCCGTTCCTGCCGGTAGAAGTCCGCATTGATCTCGATGAAGGGCAACTGCTCGGCGGTCAGCTTCTTCGTCGAGACAATGGCGTCCACGGGGCAGGCGGTCGCGCACGCACCGCAGTCCACGCACGCCTGTGGGTCGACGTACAGCATCTCCGCCGTCCGGAAATCCGGTTCGTCAGGCGTGGGATGAATACAGTTGACCGGGCAGGCGTAGACGCAAGACGCGTCGCTGCAACAGGATTGGGTGACTACGTACGGCACTGTACGTCCCTTGTCTCAGGCGGCTTTGCCGGAGCGGATCGGCTCCGAGCGGTAACGGGAGGCCGCGCCGGCGATGCCGAACATCTTCCAGACGCGCTTGGCGATGGGGTTCATCAGCCCGATCTCCTGCGCCAGCGCTCGCACGTCGACGAAGTAGTCGCTGAACGCCTGTTTGGAATCCTCGGCGCCATAGAACAGCTCCTTGCGTACCTTGGCCGGCACCTGGAACTCGTCGAAGAACGCCTTGGGCGGAGTCACGATGGAGCGGCCCAGAATGAACATGACGATCGGCATGGCGATGGACAGCACCAGCTTGCTCACCTGATTCTGTTCCGGTACATGGCGCTTGAGGAATTCGTGCGCGAACGAGATGTGCCGCGCCTCCTCGGCGACGTGAATCGCCATGACGCCACGCATGATCGGGTGCACTTCCTCGCCGGAGCGCAGCACCTGCTTCTGGATATGGTCGATCGGCTCCTCGCCGGCGAGCACGGCCATGAAGAACAGATTCGGGAACAACACCGCGATCGGCACCGCCACCTGACGGAACTGCCGCACGAACGGGCCCATACCGGGCACGTCGACGCCGATGCGATTCACCATCTCCTGGAACATCTGAGTGTGGTTCAGCTCTTCGGACATCTCATGCGTGCAGTACCGGAACTCCGGGTCACCATTGGCGAGACCGAAGGTGTGGTTCACCATGCCGCTGATCAGAATCGACTCGAACTGCAGGCCGACCTTGGCGACATTGGCCTGACGGTACTTGCCGACGGCGATCTTCTGCTCATCGCTGAGCGCGAGATACCAGGGGTGACGGCCGATCGGGTCCGCGGAGGCGGGCAGAATCCAGCGCTCGGGCTTGGTGTTCGCGTCGAAGTCCGGGTTCTCCCAGTCGATGTCCTCGAACGGATCGAAGCTGCGGTTGACCGAGCCCTCGGAGAGCAGCAGCAGTTTGTGCGCGTACTCGACAGCTTCGGCAACAACCGGGTCGTCGATGGGGGTCGTGGTCGGGGACATCATCGTCACCTCTCCAGTCGGTGATGTATGTGTATCCCATGGTTACACCAAACTGGAGCATCGTCAACAAGTGTTAGCAGGATGCTTGCACGAGTCGACCCCACCCGACCCATGATCGGGAGCAAACCCGCCGGTAACCGGCGTATCTACAGGGCAGCCACCCGGGTAACACGCCGGAACAGATCGGCTAGCACGTGATGGCGATGGCCGCCGGAATCCTGTGCCAGCACCGACTCCCTGGCCGCGATGGCGGCCCCGTCGGCGATCGTGCGCTCCGGATCCGGCGCGACCGTCACCGGCCGGGCCAGCTGTTTCGCCAGTACCTCGGCGACCTCGGGCGGGCGGGCCGCACCACCGACCACCAGCACGCGATCCACATCGGCCATGGTCACATCGGCAATGCGCAGGCAGCGGTAGACCAGCTTCAGTGACGCCCGAATATTTTCGGTGCGCAATTCACCGGTGTCGGTATCGGAGAACACCCGGGAGATGACCGGCGCGTCCGGAGTGCGCCGCAACCGCCCCGCGACCAAACCACCGAAGGCCCGACCACCGAAATCCGTTGAGTGCAACGGCAATCCGACAATCGGATTGGTCGGCGCGCCCGCACCCACCCGCACCAACGTCACATCCAGGCCGGAGCCGCCGAGGTCGTAGATCAATGCCAGCCCCGGCATGAGCGGACCGCGCTGCGCAGCCAGCCAGGCCGCCGCGGCCACCGGTTCGGGCAATAGGTCGACCTCGGCCAGCCCGATGCCATCCAATGCGGTGCGCAGGTCGGCCACCAGACTCGCGGAGTACCCGGCCGGGTGGGTCACCGTAATCCCGGTGTCCCCCTTGGCGTTCTGCCCGGCCGGAGCCTTCCCCAGCACCTCCTCGAGCACGCTGTCGGCCACGGTGGCAACCAGATCCGCGGCGGAGAGCGCTCGGTGACCGACCCGTGCGACCGGGGCCCCACGCTGGGTCAGATCGGCGAATTCGGTGATCACCCGGCCGTGCCGCGGAATGCGGCCGACCCGGGCGGTACCGGAACTGTCGAAGGTGAGGGTGGTGCGCCAGGTGGTCGGCGGCGACCCCTTACGCGCCGCGAAGGGCGAGCTGCCCCGGCGAGCCGAATGATCGGCAGCCGTCACGCACACCGTATTGACCGTGCCGATACTCAAGCCCACACCGAACGCCATCACATCACCCTCGATCGACGAGTCGTTTTCAGCCGTTCTGACCCGACCCGGAATTCATGCAACTCCTGCGCCGAATGCTTGCCAACCACCGGACACGAGGTTGTCCGCAACTGCACCTGTCCGGCGGTGGAACCGCGCCTGCCAGGGGAGCCGTGTGAGACACGCCCGAAATAGCTCGAGTTCGCGAAAAGTTTGCCCGACTTCAGCACTTCACGACATTCGGGGCAGAGCACACCGGTCGGGACGGAAGCGCACCACAGCGACGAAAAGCGCCCCTACTCCGGACAATTCGGAGTAAGGGCGCTCTCGGTGAAATGCTACTTCGCCGGTGCGGTCAAGAGATTCGCGCTGAGCACCGACACCAAGCTGTACGCCAGGTTGACCAGATCCGAGGCCACCCCGTTCTGACCCATGAGCATCTTGGCCAGCGGACCCATCACCTTGACGGCCGACTGCACCAGCGAGCTCATCGATTCGATATCCAGGAGCTCACCGTTCTTGGACTTGTCGCTGGTCAAGGGCGACTGGGCACCCGGATTCGTTTGCGCCCCAGGGTTGGTCCGCGTACCCGGTTTGGATTGCGTTCTTGCACCGGGGATCTGCGGCGCGGCCACCGGCGGCGGCTTCGGCGCGAGTGGAGCCGCGATATTCCGCACCCCACCGGGTAGCTCGCTCGCACCCGGAATCGTCGCGGGCAGCACCCGGCTGTCCGAGGCGGGCTGCGGCACCTCGGGGACGGCCGCGCCCGGCTGGGACTGACCCGGCTGCGTCACCTGCGGCCGCAGCAGGTCACTCAATTGCGGAATCAGCAACTCCGGCTTGAACTCCGGGCCCGGCTGTTCGGATTGGGCCGGAGCGGGCTGCGTCTTCGGATCGGTCGGCACACCACCCTGCGGCGGCGTCTTGGGATCCACAGTCGTCCCACCGTTCTGCGGCAGCGTCTGTGATTCCGGCGCGCCGCCCTGCGGCAGCGTGCCCGGCTGGGTACCGCCCGGCACCGCCTGTTGCGGTACGGGTGCTGCACCCTGCGGACCGGCGGCGGGTGCACCGCCCTGCGGTTCGGGAACACCGCCCGGCATCGCGCCCGGGGACTGCGCGCCACCCTGCGGTGCGGTCAAACTCGGACCGCCCTGCGGAACCGCTTGCGGGTCAGTGGTAGTCGAGGGCAGGGTCTGCGGTTCGTTCGCCGACGGTACCTGCAGCTGCGCGGGCTGCGCCGGGGGCGCGGCCGCGGGTCCGCCCGCCTGCTCGGCATTACTCGGCGGGACGGCGAGCCCGAGCAGGTACGACACCACACCGGTGGTGATGGTGACCGCGTGCCGCAGCTGGCCCTCCTGCGTCTCCAGCAGTGCGGCATCCTCGGTATTGGCGCCATTGCCCATTTCGAGGAAGACGTCCGGGACCTGTGTCAGGGCCGGTCCGGCGATATCCGCGCGCGGCTGTAGACCCTCGACCGCGCCGTTGTAGGCGGCGGCCGGGAATCCGGCCTGAATGTAGGCGTCGCGCATGGCTTTACTGGCGGCCAGACCGGCGACGGACTGCACCTCATTGGCCTTGGCGTCCGGAATCGGCAGCTGCGGCACGATGAGGTGGAACCCGCGAGCATCGGCGGGCGCACTGTCAGCGTGAATGCTGACGGCGATGTCAGCACCGGATTGGTTTGCGGCGCGGGCGCGTTCGTCGACGCAGCCGCCCCACCCGGTGTCGTCGGGGCGGCTCATGACCACGCGCGCGCCGAGACCCTCGAGGGAGGTGCGCACCAATTGCGCCACATCCCAGTTGATGGTGTGTTCGGGAATGCCGTGCAGGCTGGTCATGCCGGTGGTCTGGCATGCCTTGGTACCGCCGCGGCCGTCGTCGACCTGCTTGGCGACGTCCTGGCTGTGGTTGGGCCCCTGATGGCCCGGGTCCAGGAAGATGGTCTTCCCGGCGAGCCTTTGTGGCAGTTGGGGCAATTCGGGCGAAGCTAGGGCGGTAGCCGGGATGAGCCCGGCCACTGTCGAGAATGCCGCGGCCGTGACGGCGGTGAAGATACCGGCCTTGACCATGTTCGGCTTCATACGCGGCGGCGCACTCGGGACCGAGGCGCCCCTCCCTTCCCAGTAGTAACACCAAACCCAGCTGTTTACTTTTGCAACAGTAGTTACTGTCTGGCAAGCTTCTTAATCGAACCGTTACCAGTGGTCAGGGCAGTTGGACGCTTGAACTCGCTGCATATATGGCTATTCGGGCAAATATTTAGCCCGACACGACGGAATCGCCCTCGACATGCACCGCACGGGCATCCAGCGGACGCGGCGCGGGACCACCCGCGACAGACCCGTCGAGATTGAAATTACTGCCGTGACATGGGCATTTGATGAGGCCGCCGCTGACCTCACCCACCTTGCAGCCCAGATGCGTGCAGGTGGAGGAGAACCCGGCGAAGGATCCCGCGGTGGCCTGGGTAATGACGGTGTCGCCCTTGATGACACCACCGCCGACCGGCACCTCCGAGGTCTTGGCGAGCTCGGTCCCGCCGTCCTGCTTCTTGTCTTTCACACCATTCGTCGAGGCCGAAGCCTTCTCGGTATTGCCGTAGCTACTACAGGCGACGGCGGTCAGGGCGGTCGCGGCCACACCGGTGGCGGCGAGCGCGGTGCGCCGGTCCATCCGGAACGTACCGGGGGCCGGAATCTGTTCGGTCATGGTCACTCCTAGATCTGGGTGGGCGCGGGCTGTCGGCCACACCCTGTTGACGTTGCGGACGGGGTCGCGGGTTCACTCGGCGCGCTTGCGGATATCACGGGGCAAACCCCTGGGTTCGGAAGTACCAGACCGCCGAGGTGAACCAGAGCGCGACGAATCCGGTGAACAGCACACCACCCATGACAGGAATCAGCCAGCGGGGCAAGCCTTTTCGAGTGAGCAGCAGCATTTTCGCGACGAAGACGCCGTAGACCGCGCAGCCGAGCAGCGAATGCAGCAGCACCCGGCGGTCGGTGGCCTGGAAACCGAAGGCGTACAGGCAGTGCACGGCCACCGGAATGCTCACCAGCACCGCGAGCCGTCCCGACCACACATGCCAGCGCGCGGCCCAGCGCCCGGGACTGACCTTGGGCAGCACGCCGTACATGGCTAGCGCGCTCAGATCCTGGCCTACCGCGAGCAGCACCACGACGGTCGCCAGCCAGGCTTTGACCGCGCCCGGGCTGGAGAATCCGGCCAGGCTCACCGCGTAGCCGCGCGCGGGATGGGTGGAGCCGTAGACGCCGAGCAGCACCGAGACCGCCGCGCCCGCGAGCACGATCAGCGCGATGGTCAGCGTGGTGCGCCGGGGCGATACGTGAGGTGGGATCGCACCGCGGATCACGGTCTGGACGGAGTCCTGCGGGTCCGGGACATTACGGGGATCAGAAGTCGTTGTCATCGCCGTGCACCTTTCGAGCGTCGGGTGCGAGATTCGGTGCGGGAACGGTGGTTCCGTTCGGTTGCCGGCGGACGCCGGTGACCGATCCGTCGGGGCGGACGATCCAGCTGTCGCGGCCGCCGGCGGATTGGGCCAGGTAGATCCCGGCCGGGGCCCGCACCAGCGGCGCGGTGAAGTCCAGGACGTGTTCGCCGAGCGACAGTGTGCCGGTGAGCGAGTCACCCTTCAGGGTGGCCTGCAGTTCGGAGTCCTTGCCGGTCAAGGACATTCGGCCGGCGTCGGCGGCACCGCGCAACCAGGTTTCGACCGATGCGCCGTCGCAGGCGTAGGCGACGGCCTGTTTTCCGGTGACGGTGATGGAGAGGGTGATGGGGCGGGGCTGGGCGAGTATCACCGCGACGTAATCGGCCTGGGCGGGGAAGGTGACCGCCGCACCTGAGGAAGTGGGAGCGGTGGAGCCGGGGGCGACGGTGCTCGACGGTTGTGCCGCAATGGAACTGCTCGCAGCGGCGGGTTCGTCGGTGGGGTCGGTGGCGATATCGGTGATCAGCAGGCCGAGGCCGAGTGCGGCGGCGGCAGCGAGGGTGAGGAGGGGGCCCGCCCTTTTCATGACTGTTCTCCGGTCTCAGGCGCTGACGGGCAGTCGCCGCAGCGACCGCAGGGCGTAGTGCACGCGGGTTTTCACGGTGCCGACCGGAATGCCCAGGTCGGCGGCGACATCCTGATAGGCGCGATCGCGCAGGATGACCTGGACGACGGCATCGCGCTGCGGTCCGGGCAGGCGGGCCAGCAGTTCGGCGACCAGTAGGCCGTCGGCCAGTCCGTCGGCGAAATCCGGTCCGGCGCAACGACCTTCGGCGAGATCGCCGATCTCGTCCCAGTGTGCGTCTCCCGGGCGGGCGGCGCGGACCCGGGCGATATCGGTGAGGATATTGCGCTCGATGGTGAGCAGCCAGGTGCGTACGCTCCCCCGGCTCGGGTCATAGCTGGCGCAGGCTTTCCAGGCGCGCAGCAGTGTCTCCTGTACGGCGTGTTCGGCGAGGCCGGTATCTCCGAGTCGGCGCATGGCGCGCCAGTGCAGCAGGGCCTTGTCGGTGGTGAGGATGGCGGAGAGCCCGGTGTCGGTACAGAGTCGGGCGCATTGGGCGGCACAGGTGGGCGGACCGGGCGAGTCTTCGTCCGGGAGGGGGTGAAGTCGTCTCATGCCCTGAATATCGCGGGCAACGCCGAGAACAGAATCGGTGATTACTGCCTATTTCGGTGTTAACGGTTTTCGCCTGTGAGTTTCGAATCGAAACCGGTTTGTACGCAATCAATTACACGGAACGCCCAAATTGGACACTTGATCTCTGATAAATCTGCTGCGGGAGATTCGGGGATCTCCCAAACCGACCGGTTGCGAGGCCGTGCGGTTCATGAACTTTCAAGGGAGGAACACTGTGCGTGCAGGCGCGCTCATGATCGCGGGAGCCTTCGCTTCCGCACTGCTCACCGCCACCGCGGCCACCGCCGCCGCCGACCCGGCGACCGAAATCCCCGGCGACGGCCTATACCTGGTCAACGTGGATATAAAACCCGGCGCATACGTCTCCGACGGCACCCCCGACGACGCCACCGGCTGCTTCTGGCGCCGCCTCTGGCACGTCCAAACCGCCACCGACTACAACGACCCCAACTACTACATAATCGCCAGCGACTTCACCCGCCTGCACCCGGTCCGAATAGTCATCAAACCCACCGACGTAGCCTTCCGCGCCGACAGCTGCGGGGCTTGGCGCCTGGTCCCCGACACCCCCACCGGCTCCTTCGGCGGGTGAGGAGTCCCGCAAACCCGGCCGAACTCAGTACTCGCGGCGGTGCGGTACGAACTCCAGACTGAGCAGCGCCACCGCCGCGATGAGCACCTCGCGCCAGCGGATCAGTACGAAGCGCTTATCGGAGAACGAGTTGAACTTGCGCAGGAATCGGTAGAGCGATTCCAGGCGGATCAGCGGATCACCCGCTCGCACCGCCACATACGCCAGCTGACCGAGCCGGCTGCGCTGGTGATCGCCGAAGAGTTCCGGAAAAGCCGCGAAGGCCAACGAGATTCGGGTGACGCTGTGTGCCCGCGCGTACTCGACGAGGTCGACGATCATGCGTTCGTCGAGACCGTTGGGTGCGTCGTGCCGCCGCCATGGCACATCCAGGCTGAGCTCGCGGCCGTTGCCGGAGACGCCGTAGCGCTGGAATCCGGCGACCTGGCCGTTCTCGTCGCGGGCCAGCACCACCAGCATGCCCGGGTGCCGGCCGTCCAGGAGGTGGTCCAGGATCATGGAGAAACCGCGGGTCTGCCGCCCTTGTCCCCATTCGTCGACAATGCCGAGTAGGTCCTCGCGCTGCGGTTCGGTGAGCGCGACCTCGGGTAGCACCTCGGTGGTGACACCGAAATTGCGAGTGCGGCTGACCGCCTGCCGCAGATTCCGGAAGCGCCGGCCGACCAGGTCGAAGTCGTTCACCTCGACCACCACATCGCGCCCGATCGGCACCGGATGCAGGCCGCGATGCTCGAAGGCGCGCAACTGCCACAGCTGGGTGAGCTCCGGACTCGCGCCCAGTACCGCGATGCGCCAGCCGTGCGCACTGGTGAATTCGGAGAATTCCGAGACCAATTCGCCGAAGCGCTGCTTCTCGCCGATGGGATCGCCCGCGACCACGGCGACACCCAGCCGGGCCCGGTAGGCGATGGCGGCCGAGGAATCGGCATTGAAGAAGTAGCTCTTGGACGAGTGCAGCGCGAATGGCGCGACCGGATCCAATTGCGTGCGGCGCACCAACTCGGCCACCCGGGCCAGCTGTTCGGGCTGCGGTTTGCTGCCCAGCGGGGCCGTCAACACCAGTCCGCTGACCGAGAGGAACAGGAATCCCACGGTGGTGTGATCGGCGCGGTAGCTGAAGTTCGCCACCACCAGCACGATGGTGGCGCTGGTCAGATGCGGAAGCGTGATGGGGCGGCGCAGGTGCAGGCCGCGAGCCACGAAGAGCCCGGCGATGGAGACCGCGATGAACCAGCCGTGGTCCGTGCTGCCCTCGCGCGATGATCGTTCGGCCGCCCAGACCAGCACCAGACTGCCGAGTACCAACGCTCCCATGAGCGGCACCCGGGTGCCCGGTCCGGCCGTGAAAACGGTCTCGCGATACGCCGTCAGTCCGGTGGTCCGCACCGCCATATTCTCGTCACGCATGCTGCTCCTTCTGCTGCAGATGCGACTCGCTCACCAAGCGTATTCCCATGGTGATCCTCCCTCTGTCCCTACAAACACACTATGCGGGACATACGACAGGAGGCACTCGGTTATTCCGGCCAGCCTTTCCAGGCGGTCCCCAGGACGGGGTCCGTGATGCCTCCGGGGCAGGCCAGGGCGGGTGCGTCCCACCCAGCGAGACGCGAGCCCGCGGCGTAGGCGGAGTGCAGGAAATCCAGTGCCGCGCCGACCGGGTCGCCGCTGTGCCGGGCGGCGTCGTAGGAGTAGTAGGCGGCGTGCGCGGAACCCGAAGGCACCCAGCGGGCTTCGGGCGGCAGCAGTGGAAGTTCGGTCAGCCCTTCGGGTTCCGGGGCGGTGTAGGAGTAGAAGGTGGGTTCGGGCACCTTGTCGTCGCCGAACCAGAAGCCGGCGCTGATCTCCTCGCGCGAATACGATTCGCGGGTCACGGCATTGACGCTGGTGTCCATATCGACCTTGCGGTCGGAGAAGCGCTGCACGGCCAGATCGAAGGTGTGCCAGAAGAGCTGAACCGGGCTGATCTTGCCGGAGTAGCTGGCGCTGAACTCCTCGAGCACGCGGCCCACCTGACTGGTGACGTGGAAGGCGCGCAGGCCGTCGGCCGGGTCGTAGTGGTGGTGCTCCTCGTCGTGGGCGAAGGGCCGCCCGCTGTCGGGCAGGTCGTACGGGGTGGGGAACGGCAGCGTCACCTCGACGCCCAGGTCACGCAGGCCGCGCATGGTCTCGGCGTAGAAGCCGGCCACCGATTGATTGCCGAGCGGGATCTCCTCCTGGATGCCGCGATCGGTGGAGATGCGCAGGACGTGGTCGAAGAAGTCGAAGGCGCAGGTGAAGACGGGGCCGTCGGTGGCGGTGCCGAGCGGTACGGTGGTCCAGCCGCGCGCGGTGAGCCGATACGTCATATGCCACCAGTGGTTTCGGCGGATGCCCTTGGCGAGGGCGACCTTGCCGACGATCTGGATGTAGCGGTGCAGGGTTTCCTTGGTGGGCCGCCAGGCATCCAGTGGCAGGGCCGGAAGCACCTCGCCGAAATCGGCCGAAACGGTGCCGGTAACCGAGGAATCGCCCATGCCCCTGCCCACTTTCGTTCAAGACGGTCGCGTTTCAGATCGGCGCTGCGCCGCCAATCCTACACACCCGCAACCCACCTGCGAGTACAGCGAAACACGCAGTAGTGCAAGATCTTTCAAAGTATCCTGAACATTCCCCGCGCAACACCAGAGATAGTGCCGCAACCATGAACAGGGGTGAATCCGCATGAGCGACATCAGTACGGGCTACGCCGTCGTCGTCACCGCGGTCAGTGACCCGACACAGGTGGAGGGTCTGGAGTGGGAGCGGGCGGTGGAGTATCTGCCCAGCCTCGCATCGCATGCCATGCGGACCTGGGTCCGCGCGCAGGAATCCGCCACCGAGCCCAAGGGGGCCGCCATCAGGCACGGGGTGGTGATTCCGGGACCGCAGCGGCGGGTCGGCCCACGCCAGCCCTATCGGGAGGTGTGTGTACCGCCCGGGGAGTACCTGCTCTTCAGTGCGGCGGTACGACAAAGTCCACCGCAGGGTGTGGCCGCGCCGGGGACTCGGCCGGTGGGGACCGGACCGGCGGCCGGTGCGATGTCGGGTCGGCATTCGGTCAACTAGACGGTCCCTGATTTGCCTTGCCGGCCAAGCTGTTTCGGACAGCGAGCGGGGCCCTGCCGGACGTCGGACAGCGAGCGGGGCCCTGTCGGACGGTCGACGGCAGGGCCCCGCATCTCGTATCCGGAGCGCCAACGAGGGGTGACCAAGCGCTCCGAATTACGTTATGTGGACACCGATTACGGCGTCACGATATTGAAGGCCGGGTCCGGCTCGTCGAAGAGCGCGACCAGCTTGGCGAAGCTCTGCACATCACCCTCGAAGGTGATCGCACCGGACTTCATAGCGGCCTGCAGATCCTGGCCGGCGAGCAGCACACCGATCAGGGTCGCCCGGGTGAGATGGAAGGTGACATCGGCATCCGGGATGTTCTTGCTGTCGGGCCGTTCATAATGCACCAGTACGCCATTGCGCAGTTCCAGACGCCGGACGCGCTTCTCATCGGTGAAATGCCAATCGCTGATGGCGGTTTCGTGCCAGGCCTTGGGCCCGTCCAGGCGCAGTGAGATGGCGTCGAAGACCTGTTCCACGGTGAGCGCCGCCAGCATGGTGGGCGAGGTGGCCGAGGTCGGGGTGCCGACATTGCCATTGCGCAGCTCATACGCGCCCATCAGGAAGAAGTTGCGCCACGGCGCGTTCTCCGCACCGTAGCCCAGCTGCTCGAAGGTGCTGGCCTGCAACGCCTTCGCGGCCTCATTGGTCGGATCGGCGAAGACGACGTAGTTGACGACCTGGGCAACCCAGCGGTAGTCACCGGCGTCGTAGGCGACCTGGGCCTTCTTCAGGATCTCGGCCGCGCCGCCCATGAATTCCACATGGCGGGTGGCGTTCTCGACCGGCGGGTGCTCCCACAGGTGCGCCGGATTACCGTCGAACCAGCCCATGTAGCGCTGATAGATGGCCTTCACATTGTGGCTGACCGAACCGTAGTACCCGTGCGTGTGCCAGGCGGCGGCGATGTTCGGCGGCATTTCGATCGATTCGGCGATCTCGCTGCCGACATAACCCTGGTTGATCCGCCGCAGCGTCTGATCGTGCAGGTAGGCGTAGAGATCGCGCTGCAGCGACATGAATTCCACCGCCCGCTCGGTGCCCCAGGTCGGCCAGTGGTGCGAGGCGAACACCACATCGGATTCGCGGGCGAACAGGTTGATCGATTCGGTGATGTACTGCGACCACACATGCGGGTCGCGCACCAGCGCACCGCGCAGGGTGAGCAGGTTGTGCAGTGTGTGAGTCGTGTTCTCCGCCATGCAGAGTGCGCGATGGTCGGGGAAGTAGAAGTTCATCTCCGAGGGCGCCTCGGTGCCGGGGGTGATCTGGAAGATGATCCGCACCCCGTCGACGGTCTCTTCCTGACCGGTGTGGGTGATGTCCAGGGTCGGCGCGATCAGCGTGATGGTGCCGAGCGAATTGGTCTGTCCCAGACCGGATCCCACGGTGCCCTTGGGGCCGCGCGGCAGCACCGCACCGTACATGTAGGCGGCGCGACGCGACATGGCGGTGCCCGCGTACACGTTCTCCGCGACCGCGTGCTCCAGGAATCCGGCCGGGGCGATGACCGGCAGCTTCCCCGCGTCGACGTCCTCATTGGTGGTGACGCCGAGCGCGCCACCGAAGTGATCGACATGCGAGTGCGTGTAGATCAATCCGGTGACGGGCTTGTCACCGCGGTGGTCGCGGTACAGCTTCAGGCCCGCGGCCGCCGTCTCGGCCGAGACCAGCGGATCGATCACGATCACACCGGTCTTGCCCTCGACGATCGTCATCTGCGAAAGATCAAGGCCGCGAATCTGATAGATGCCCGCGGTGACCTCGTACAGACCCTGGCGCACATTCAACCCCGACTGCCGCCACAGACTCGGGTGCACCGAGGAGGGGCAGGAGCCTTGCAGGAATCCCCACGAGTCGGCGTCGAAGGCCACCTTCCCGTCGGCGGTCTTCACCACTCCGGGCTCGAGCGCGGCGATGAAGCCGCGATCGCAGTCCTCTTGATCGGTGGTGTCGCCGAACGGCATCTCCGTCAGCACCCTCTGGTTCTGCTTGACGATGATTTCGCTGGGTTCTGTCTGTGCGCTCACTGCCTGCCTCCTGATCCAGCCGGTAAACCGGCGCGGGGTGGAACTTGCTTGTTACGCAAAGGGTCTGGCGGGTATTACGGGGTGACGATGTTGAATCCCGGGTCGGGCTTGTCGATCACACCCTTGATCTGGACGAGGACGGCCGGGTTGCCGTCGATCTTGATGTCGCCCTTGGCGATGGCGTCCTTCATATCGCCGCCGCCCATCATGTTCTGGATGAACCCGCCGCGAGTGAGGGTGATGGTCGCGTCGGGAGCCGGGAGGCCGTCGTTCGGCCAGCGGTCGTAGTGCACGAGAACGCCATTGCGCAGTTCGGCGCGGTGCACCTTGTCCTGCTGATCGCTGAACTTCCAGTCGGTGACCACGTGGGTGTCCCACGCCTTGGGGCCGTTGACGTACAGCGAGATGGCGTCGAAGGCCTGGTCCACGGTGAGCGCGGCCAGCAGCCCCTTGGAGTTGGCGGCGCTGGGTGTACCGAAGGAGCCATTGCGCAGTTCGTACGCGCCCGAGAGGTAGAAGTTGCGCCAGGTGGCGTTCTCCGCGCCGTAGCCGAGCTGCTCGAAAGCGCTGGCCTCCAGGTCTTTCGCCTTCTTGTTGTTCGGGTCGGCGAAGATCACGTAGTTGGTGAGCTGCACGGCCCAGCGGTAGTCGGCGTCGTCGTACGCCTTCTTGGCCGTCTTGAGCACCGAGTTCGCGCCACCCATGGCATCGACGTGCCGCTTGGCGCTCTCGACCGGCGGATGCTCCCACAGGTGTGCCGGATTACCGTCGAACCAGCCCATGTAGCGCTGGTAGATGGCCTTCACATTGTGGCTCACCGAACCGTAGTAACCGTGTGTGTACCAGGCCTTTTCGATGGCCGGGGGCACCTGCATCTGCTCGGCGATCTCACTGCCGACGAAGCCCTGGTTCAGCATGCGCAGGGTCTGGTCGTTCAGGTAGCCGTACAGATCCCGTTGCGTGGAAAGGTATTCCACGATCTTGTCGGTGCCCCAGATCGGCCAGTGGTGCGAGGAGAAGACGATATCCGACTGGCGCGCATAGATATTGATGGACTCGGTGAGGTACTTGGACCACACATGCGGGTCGCGCACCAGCGCACCGCGCAGGGTGAGGATGTTGTGCAGGGTGTGCGTGGCGTTCTCGGCCATGCACAGAATGCGGCGGTCGGGGAAGTAGAAGTTCATCTCCGACGGGGCCTCGGTGCCCGGGGTCATCTGGAAGACCATGCGAACGCCGTCGATCACATGCTCCTCACCCGTCTTCATCACATTGATGGTCGGGTCGATGAGGCTGACGGTGCCGAGCGAATTGGTCTGGCCCAGGCCCGCGCCGATCTGCCCCTTCTCACCGCGCGGCAGTGCGGCGCCGTACATATAGGAGGCGCGCCGCGCCATGGCGGTGCCCGCGTAGATGTTCTCCGCGACCGCGTGCTCGAGGAAACCGGACGGTGCGACCACCGGGCACTTGCCGGCGGCGACGTCCTCGCGGGTGGTGACACCCAGCGAACCACCGAAGTGGTCGACGTGCGCGTGCGAGTAGATCAGGCCGGTGACGGGCTTGTTGCCGCGATGCGCGCGGTACAGCGCCAGGCCGGCGGCGGCGGTCTCATTGGAGATGAGCGGATCGATGACGATGACGCCGGTATCGCCCTCGATGAGCGTCATATTCGACAGGTCGAGGCCGCGGATCTGATAGAAGCCGGGCGCGATCTCGTACAGGCCCTGTTTGACGGTGAGCTGCGACTGCCGCCACAGGCTGGGGTTGGCCGAGGACGGGCAGGTGCCCTGTAGGAAACCGTAGGAATCGGTGTCCCACACCACCTTTCCCTTGTCGTCCTTGATGACACCCGGCTTCAAAGCCTCGATGAAACCGCGGTCGGCATCGGCGAAGTCGGTGGTGTCGGAGAACGGCATGGTCTCGGTGACCTTTTTGTTCGCCTTGGTGATGGCATCGCTCGGATCGGTCTGACTGGTGGGGACGTTGACGTCATCGGAGGTGCCGCAGGCGCTCAGCGCACCGCCGACGCCGACCGCGGCCAATGCCGCCGCACCGACGCCGAGCATGCCGCGCCGGGAAACCCGTGGTCCACCGTTCTCCTGATTGTCCGCGCCGTTTTTCGGGTTGCCATCGACCACGTCATCTCCTACTTTTTCCGATCGAGCGCACTGCAAGCCAGCCAAGAAGCTATTAGCTACACGTTCGCCAATTTCTTCATAACGATTCGTTCACGGCCCTGAGAACGCTTTCTTCAGTTGCTCGAACATTTGCCGTTTGGCTTCACTCTAACCACTATTGCAGTTATACTGCAATAGTGAGGGGCGGAATTCTCACCGACCCCACAACAACCGCCGGGAGACGCTGTGATCGGATGCAGAGATGAGTGACGGCACCGCGGCACCCCCCGAGCGCCCGAACGGAGAGCGCCGTCGTCGGCGCAATCCGGAGCAGACCCGCAAGGCGATCGTGGATGCCTTACTGGCGGCCATCAAAGAGGGCAGCTTCGTCCCGACGGCCAAGGACATCGCCGAGCGCGCGGGTATCTCCGAACGCAGTATCTTCGTGCACTTTCCCGGACGGGAGGATCTGCGGGTGGCCGCGGTCGACGCACAGTCCGAATTGGTGGAGTCCTTGGTCGCGACGACCGATCCGGGCCTGCCGCTGGAGCAGCGGATCGCCGCGGTGGTGAAGCAGAGCGAGACGGTCTTCGCCCACCAGCGCAATCCGCGCCTGCTGGGCCTGCTCGAATCGCAGTCCATCGCCGCGATCGATACGCGAATGCGGTTGACCGACAGCAAGATTCGCGCCGGATTGGCACGCATCTTCACCACCGAGCTGAACCGCTCGGGTGCCGAGGATCGTGAACTGCTGGACCTGATCGAGACAACCGTGGGCTGGGCGTACCGGCACCAACTGATGGACCGGCGCGGACTGTCCCAGCGCGCGGCCTCCCATGCTGTTACCCGGGCACTCCGAACACTGTTGTCCGGCAACACTTCCCGCAATACAGATGCCAAGGCCGCCGATCCCGCGGGGATCGGCGGATAGCGGACTCCGATTACATGGTGTGGCAGAACCGAGATTGATGATCGGGAAATTCATTGCCAGGAGATACCGCGAAATAGCAATGTTTCAGCGAACTACTTCCGGTCGAAGATGATGACCTGTCGCACGGCGCGGCCATCGGCGAGCAGGTCCATGGCCTCATTGATGTCGGCGAGTTCGATGCGGGCCGAGATGAGTTTCTCCACCGGGAGACGCCCCTCGCGCCACATCCGCTCGTAGCGCGGAATGTCCCGGGCGGGTACGGCCGAGCCCAGGTAGCTGCCGAGGGTGCGCGCCTCGGCGGTGAGGCTGAGCGGCGGCAGCGTCATGGTCGCGGCGGGTGCGGGCAGGCCGACGGTAATGGTTATACCACCCGGTTCCGTTGCAGCATAGGCACTTTCGAGTGCCGAGGGGTGGCCGGCGGATTCGATGACATATCGTGCTCGAACCCCGTTGTCGCGCAACTCATCCGGCGTATAGGTCGCGGTGGCACCCAGCTCGCGCGCCGCCGCGAGTTTCTCCGGCATCCGGTCCACGCCGATAACGTGTTCCACGCCAACGGCTTTGGCGGTCAGCAGCGTGGCCATACCGACGCCGCCGAGACCGACCACCATGACCGTGTCCAGCGGTCCGGGCCGGGCCACATTGAGCACAGCTCCCCCGCCGGTGAGCACCGCGCAGCCGAACAGCGCGGCGATCTCCGGTGGCACATCCGAGCCCACGGGTACCACCGAGGCCCGATCCACAATGGCGTGCGAGGCGAAGCCGGAGACGCCCAGGTGGTGCCGGACCCGGCTACCGCCGCGCGACAGATGTCCCGAATGATGCAGCAGCTCACCGGCGTTATTGGTGGCCGATCCCGCCGAGCAGGGCAGTTGCCCGTCGCGCGCGCAGGCGTCGCACTCCTCGCAGCGAGGCAGGAAGGACATGACGACCCGCTGTCCCGGGACCAGGTCCGCGACCCGCTCACCGGTCGAGACGACCGTGCCCGCCGCCTCGTGTCCCAGCAGCATGGGCAGCGGCCGGGGCCGATTACCGTCCACCACACTGAGATCCGAGTGGCAGACGCCCGCGGCCTCGATGGCGACCAGTACCTCGGTTGGCCCGGGATCGCCCAGTTCCAGCTCGCAGACGGTGATCGGTCGCGACCGCGCGTACGGTCGCGCGCGGCCGGTCTCCTCGAGCACAGCGCCGGTGATGCGCATCAGATTTCGACCATCTGGTACTCGCCGACGTACTCGCCCAGGCGGCGCAGGTGATCGCTGGAGTCGCCGAGCGTGTGCTCGATGGTGGTCAGGCGCGCGGTGTAGTGCCCGACCGGGTACTCCGCGGTCATGCCGATACCGCCGTGCAGCTGAATGGCTTCCTGCCCGATATGCCTGGCGGAGCGGCCGATTCGCAGTTTGGCGCGGGAGGCGACCACCGGATCGGTAATGCCGTCCGCCAGGGACATGGAGGCGTACATGCTCATACCGCGCGCCAGTTCGAGGGCGACGTACATATCGGCGGCGCGCTGGGTGAGGGCCTGGAAGGCGCGCAGCGGAACGCCGAACTGCTTGCGGGTCTCGAGGTATTCGGCGGTGAGTCGCAGCGACTCCTCCATGGCACCGACCGCCTCGGCGCAGAGCGCGGCCTGCGCTCCCGCGAGGGCGGCCTCGATCGCATTGCTCGCATCGACTACATTGCCGAGCGGTTCGGCGGTGGCTCCGTCGAATTCGATTGTCGCGCCGCGCAATCCGTCATGGGTGCGGTAGCTCGTGCGGCGCACGCCCGGATCGGCGGGATCGACCAGGAACAGGCCCTGCCCACCCTCGGCCAGGGCCACGCTGACGATCAGCAGATCGGCGCAATCACCGTGCGGCACCGGATATTTGACGCCGGTGAGTTGCCAGCCGTCACCGTGCGGCACGGCCTGGGTGGCGAGTTCGGTGGACGGCCAGCGCAGGCTGGGCTCGGCGTGTGCGAAGGCGAGCCGCAGCTCACCCTCGGCGACCTTGGGCAGCAAGCCTTTTCGCTGCGCGTCCGCGCCTACGGCGGCGATCAGCCCGCCCGGCAGCAGGGCGCAGTCCAGCAGCGGCTCCGGAGCGAGGCGGCGGCCGATCTCGGTGAGCACCAGCATGGCTTCCAGCGGCCCCGCGCCCATGCCGCCGTCTTCCTCGGCGAAGGTGAGGCCGAGCAGGCCGACCTCGGCGAAGGTCTGCCAGAGTTGCGGATCCCAGCCGAGTTCGGTGCCGATGACCTCGGTGCGGCGCTCGGGGGTGTAACGGCGGGCCAGGATATCGCGCACGGTATCGCGCAGCATGTCCTGTTCAGCGGTCAGATCGAAATCCATTTTGCTGCCTCACAATCCGAGGATCGTCGAGGCGATGATATTGCGCTGCACCTCGTTTGATCCTCCATAGATCGATGTCTTGCGGTAGTTCAGGTAGGTGGCGGTGCTGCGATGCGCCCAGTCGGGCGTATCACCCTCGCGCACAACCGAACCCGGTCCGGCGATATCGACCATGAGTTCGGTGACGGCCTGCTGCAGTTCGGTGCCGCGCAGTTTGAGAATCGAGGAGACCGGGTTCGGTTTACCGTCCGACGGACCCGAGGCGACCCGCAGCTGCACCAATTCCAGTGCCAGCAGCTCGTTTTCGAGTTCGGCCAGGCGGGTGGCGAAGAGCGGATCCTCCAGCATGGTGCGCTCGCCCAGCCGGGTGGCGCGGGCCTGCTCCTTGGCCAGCCACAGCCGCACCTTGGTCTGCCCGACCGAGGCGATGCCATTGCGTTCGTTGCCGAGCAGGAACTTGGCGTAGGTCCAGCCCTGATTCTCTTCGCCGACAAGGTTTTCCACGGGCACCCGGACGTTCTCCAGGAAGATCTCATTGACCTCGTGGCCGCCGTCGATGAGTTCGATGGGCCGCACCGTGACACCGGGGGTGTCCAGCGGGAACAGCAGCATGGAGATGCCGGCCTGCTTCTTGGGCGCGTCCGGATCGGTGCGCACCAGGCAGAAGATCCAGTCCGCGCACCGAGCCAGGGTGGTCCAGGTCTTCTGGCCGTTCACGATGTAGTGGTCGCCGTCGCGCACCGCGGTGGTGCGCAGCGAGGCCAGGTCGGAACCGGCTTCGGGCTCGGAAAAGCCCTGGCACCACCAGATTTCGAGACTCGCGGTGGGCGGCAGGAAGCGTTCCTTCAGCTGCTGCGAACTGAATTGGGCGATGACCGGCCCGATCATGTTCGCGTTGAAGGTGAGCGGCTCCGGCACCGATGCGAGCTGCATCTCGTCATGCCAGATATGCCGCTGGATCGGCGTCCAGTCCCGGCCGCCCCACTCGACCGGCCAGTTCGGCACCGCCAGCCCGTGATTGTTCAGGATGCGCTGGCTGGTGACGATGTCGTCCCTGCTCAACTCCTGTCCGTGCCGGGCCCGGTTCCGGATATCGGCCGGGATCTCGCTCCGGTAGAACGCGCGCAGTTCGTCACGAAAGGCGAGCTCGTCCTCGGTCAGCGCCAATTTCATGCGTTGGCCCTCCATTGTCTCGGTTAGCGTCGAATATGATACACAGACTATCTAATGTCTCAAATAAGCCCCGTAGACTCGGTGGCCACGAAAGGGGACCCATGCCCGAGCAGGATCACGCCCTCGGCGTCGGCGAACTCATCGCCCGCCGGCACCGCGAGGAAAGCGCACCCGGCGCACGCACCGACGGGCACCGGCTCGCGCTGGTCATCGAAGGTGGCTCCTCGCGCGGCGCCTTCTCGCACGGCATGGCCATGGCCATCGAGGAGCTCGGCGTGCTGCCCTGCTTCGATGCCGTATACGGGGCCTCGGCGGGCGCTTTGAACGGTGCGTGGCTGCTCTGCGGGCGGGCCGTGCACTCCGAACGTGCCTGGCATCCCGAGGTGATCAATCGGGTCATCTCACCGATGCGGGCGCTGCGCGGCGGACGCGTGGTGGATACCGAATACCTGGTGCACACCGTGTACGAGCGCATTGTGCCGATGGATTTTCCGGCGATTCTGGCCAATCCGGTCACCTTCCATCCGATCGCGACCGATGCCGATACCGGCGAAGCGGTCGATCTGCACTCCGGCCTGAGCGACAGCGCCTCCGTACAGGCCGCGCTGCGCGCCTCCACCTGTCTGCCGATCCTGGCCGGGCGGCCGGTGCGGATCGGCGGGCGCCGCTATGTCGATGCCGGACTCTCCGAATCGGTGCCGATTCGAACGGCCTTGGCGCAGGGCGCGACCCGGGTACTGGTGTTGCGTACCCGCCGGGAGGACGAAATCGTGCGCCCACCATCGACTTTGGAGAGCCGGGTGGTCTCGCGCTTCCTGGCCCGGCACGCGCCCGGCACCGTCGGTCCGTGGCGCACCCGGGTGCAACAGCATCACCGCGACGAGGCGGATTTCGCCACCGATCCGGCGATTCTGCAGATTCGCCCGCCGCACAGCGCGCCCGATATCGGCCGGGTGGATCGCGATCCCGCGGTGCTGCGCGAGGCGCTCGGCCTCGGCCGGGCGGTCACCGCGCGCACGCTCGCGGCGTATCTGACCCCTATGCTTTCCGCGTGACGCGCGCGGAGGGGACCAGGGCACCGGGCAGACCGGCGTCGGCCAGTCGGGACGATGTGCTCCGGGCCGCCATCGATATGTTCCTGGCGGGTAAGCGGCTGGATGTGCACGCCATTGCCGCACAGCTCGGGGTGGGCCGGGCCAGTATCTATCGCTGGTTCGGATCCCGGGACGGGCTGCTCGGCGCGGCCATTGCCCGGCAGTTGGAGCGCATGATCGGCTATGCCGATAAGCGCAGCCGGGCCAAGGGCGGTCAGCGGCTGAGCGAGATTCTGGATCGGACCGTACAGAGTCTGGTCGAGAATGATTCGCTGCGTACCTATTTCGACAATGAGTCGACCGCCGCCCTGCGGTTGATCACCCGCAGTGACGGAATCGTGCATCCGGCGGCGGTGGCAATTGTCGAGCGACTCATCGAGAGGGCGCAGACCCAGGGGTACGAACCGCCGATCGATCCGAACACCCTGGCGTACGCGCTGGTTCGGCTCTGGGAGGCGTTCCTCTACAACGATGCCGTGGCCGGATTCCGCGGCGATGTGGAACGCCTGCGCCAGGTGCAGACGGCGCTGCTACGCGCCTGAGACCCGCTCAGGAATCCGACGGCCGGAGCGGCGCCGTCCACGAGATGCGCCGGGCGGCAGGCAATGCGTTCATGACCGGATCAACTCGATCGAGACTCCGTGACCCAGGCCACTGCGGCGGACAACAGCGCGATCCGGCAATAATTCAGCGAATCGATAGCCGAACTCAGAACGGCAGTCGCAAGCGCTTGAGCGACAAGGCATTCAGCGCCACGATCACGCTGGACCCCGACATCGAGAGGGCGGCGATCTCCGGGCGCAGGGTGAAGCCGAAGGCGGGTTCGAAGACGCCCGCCGCGATCGGCAGCGCGATGGTGTTGTAACCGACTGCCCAGGTCAGGTTTTGGTGCATTTTGCGAAGGGTGCCGCGGCCGATGCGCAGGGCGGTGGGGACGTCCAGGGGGTCGGAACGCATGAGGACCAGGTCGGCGGTTTCGATGGCCACGTCGGTGCCCGCGCCGATGGCGATACCCAGGTCGGCCCGGGCCAGGGCGGGTGCGTCGTTGACGCCGTCGCCGACCATGGCGACTTTCTTTCCGGTGGACTGCAATTCGGCGATCTTGTCGGCCTTGTCGCCGGGCAGGACCTCGGCGATGACGGTGTCGATCCCCAATTCGGCGGCGATGCGCTGAGCCGTGGCCGCGTTGTCGCCGGTGAGCATGACTACTTCGATGCCCATATCGTGCAGGTCTTGTACTGCGCGAGCGGAGGTTTCGCGGGCCGCGTCGGCAATGCCGATGACCGCCGTCGCCTTACCGTCGACCGCGGCCAGGACCGCGGTCTGGCCTGCGCCGGCCACGCGGTCGCGGGCGGCGGCCAGGTCGCCGAGGTCGATGCCCTCGCGTTCGAGCAGGCGGCGATTGCCGACCACCACGCGGCGGCCGTTCACGGTGGCAATGGCACCGTGACCCGGGACGTTCTCGAAGTCTTGTGCCCGTTCACCATTCGCGCCGTGGCCAGCGGCGTAGTTCACGACCGCCTCCGCCAGGGGATGCTCGGATTCGCGTTCGACGGCGGCCAGCAGCGGGATGAGTTCGGCGGCGGTGATCACCCCGTCGGTGACGATTTCGGTGACCTCGGGCTCACCCTTCGTGAGGGTGCCGGTCTTATCCATGACGACGGTCTGAATACGCGCCGCGCTCTCCAATGCCATCGCATTCTTGAACAGCACACCGCGTTTCGCGCCGAGCCCGGTGCCGACCATGATGGCGGTGGGGGTGGCCAGGCCGAGGGCGTCGGGGCAGGTGATGACCACGACGGTAATCGCGAAGAGCATGGCCTTGGCGAAGGTGGCTCCGGCGAGCAGCCAGACCACCAAAGTCAGTGCGCCACCCATCAATGCGACCAGCACCAGCCAGAAGGCCGCGCGGTCGGCCAATTTCTGGCCGGGGGCCTTCGAATTCTGGGCTTCCTGAACGAGATTCACGATTTGTGCGAGAGCGGTATCCGCGCCGACCTTGGTGGCCTCGACGCGCAGCACGCCGTTCTTGTTCAGGGTCGCGCCGATGACGGCCGCACCGGGTTCCTTGTGCACCGGCAGGCTTTCGCCGGTGACCATGGATTCGTCGACTTCGCTCTCACCCTCGACAACCTGACCGTCGACGGCGATCTTCGCGCCCGGCCGCACCAGCAGCACATCGCCGACAATCACTTCGGCCGTGGGGATTTCGACCTCCCGACCGTCCCGGATGACCACGGCCCGCGGTGGTGCGAGGTCCAGCAGGGCGCGAATGGCGTCATTGGCCCCGCCGCGCGCCCGCATCTCGAACCAGTGCCCGAGCAGGACGAAGGTGGCGAGCATGGTCGACGCCTCGTAGAACACCTCGCCGCCGCCGCTGAGGGTGATGATCAGGGAGTACAGCCAGCCCGCGCCGATGCCGACGGCGACCAGCACCATCATGTCGAGGGTGCGGGCCCTGAGCGCGGCGACCGCGCCGGTGAAGAAGATGGTCGAGGAGTAGAAGATCACCGGCAGGCTCAGGATCAGCGCCCAGATGTCCTGGCGCAGACCGAGCGGGGTCGGCAGATCCAGGCCGAACATATCCTTCGCCATGGGCGACCAGAACATGACCAGGAGCGAGAAGACCAGCGCCACCAGAAAGCGATTGCGCATGTCACGGGCCATATCGTCCATGGACATGCCCGAGTGCCCGGCATGGCCGCCGTGGCCCATTGCCGCGTGATCCATGCCCGCGTGGTCCATGCTCCCGTGGTCGGCGTGATCCATTGCGGCATGTCCGGCGTTCATGGCCTCGTGCTCGGCATGATCCATCTCGCCGTGGGAGGCATGTCCCTGATCCATGGCCCGACCATATACCCTCAGGGGGTATCTCGCCAGCCCGGTGTGACCGGCGAGTCATCCCGCGGGCGGCCTATCGGATGCCGGGAGTCGCCGGATCGGTTCCGAAGCAGCCGACTATGTAGCAGCCCGGCGGCCAATCCGACACCGGCGGCGCGAGGGGTTTGTCGAGACAGGTCAGCAGCCCGCATCCCGGATAGGCCATCGGCCCCAGACCCAGCGCGGCGAGGGTGGCCGTCGGATTGGAGATCATCGGATCCGCCAGGCTGATATCCGGATGCTCCTCGTACGGACCCGGATCGGCCAGGACCGGATCACGGAACGCGAAGGTCAAGGCGCGCAACACATCATGCGGGAAGCTGACCGAACCACCGGGCACGGTCACACCGGTCCAGCTGACCAGCAGTCCCAGACTCGGCACAATCGTATTGTCCTGCCGCATCATTCCCGACATTTGTATGGCGTCGGCGGGCATGCCGGGGAAGATGGAACCGCAGTCGGGGCCGTTCACCACGAACAGGAAGCCGTAGCAGTCGTTGGCGGCGGTCGCGGTGGTGGCCCGGGTCAGATAATCGGCCGAGATCACCTGTGTGCCATGCCAATCCCCGTGATTCGCGATCAACAGGCCGAGTTTGGCGAAGTCGTCCGGCGGCAGCACCAGGTGCGCGTACCCGTAGGTGTTCTGACTGCGATCGCGCGCCCAATGATAGTCGGTGCGCTCGATTCCCAAGGGCGTGAACAGTTTCCGCTGCGCGAAGGCTTGGAAGTCCTCCATCACCGCCTGCTGCACCACATACACCAGCAGGTCCACCGCGCGCTGACTGTACTGCCACTGGGTGCCTTGCGGATGCACGATGGGCATGGCCAGGGCCTGCGCCACCACATTCGGGTCGAGTTGCACCAGCCCGGTGACACCCTCCGAGGCGACGGCCACCTGCATTCCGGAGGTCTCGGTGAGCAGGCTGCGCACGGTGATCGCCCGATGCGCCGAATCACCCAGTCCCGCGGGCAGATAGGCGTCAATCGCGCTGTCCAGGCGCAGCAGTCCCGCATCGACGGCCGCACCGGCCACCAGCGACACCACGCTCTTGGTGCTGCTCCACAGGTTCCACGCCATACCGCCCGCGCGCTTGTTATTGGGCCCGCCCGCGACCAGGCAGTTGTTCCGGAAGATCTGCACGGTGAACCGCGACGGGTCGGCCGCGAAGTCGACGGCGCGCTGTAGCGCCGCCGAATCCAGGCCCACCTCTTCCGGATTCGCGCTCTGCGGGGTGCGCCCGCTACTCACCTCACACTGCTGCTGTGCGGGGTCAGCCCGCACGGCGGGTTGCCCGACCAGCAGTAAACCCGCCGTAATCGCGGCAACCACACCGACTGTCACAATCCGAAACACACCATCCACCTCTCCCGAAGTCCCATCCCGCACATCGGCAGGACGGCTGGCCCGTTATCGATTCGTAACCCCCGACTTACTGGGGCGCTGATTCTCGGGGCGGGCGTGGTGTCCGCATTCGTCCCTCCTGTTGCGGACCCCGCACGCCATGCGATATGAACCTGACGACACGTGGCCCGGGGGCTCCGGTCGCATACGTTCGAACTTCGCTGAGCTGCAAAGGAATTACTCCCGCCATGACCGCACCGGTCGTCTTCACCAGCTCCTACTCCGACAATTCCAACGACAATGGTTTCCAGTGGGAGTTCCATTGCGATCGCTGTAATACCGCGTACCGGTCGCCGTTCGAGCAGAACTATCTCTCACGCGGGCGCGGTGTACTGCGGGTATTGCGAGATCTGTTCGGCGACTACTCCAAGACGATCCACAAGGTATCCAACGCGGCCGACGATTTCTCCAATACCTGGAGTGGCGGTGCGGCTTCGGCCACCAAGGACAAGGCGTTCACCAAGGCCGTCGACCTGGTGAAGGACGATTTCCGGCTCTGCGCGGGGTGCGGCTCCTGGGTTTGCGCCCGGATCTGCTGGAACGATCATGTCGGCCAGTGCACCCGCTGCTCCCCCATGGCCGCGCATCAACTGGCGCAGGCGCAGGCCGAGGCACGCGGCTCGCAGTTCCGCGATGCGGCCAACCAGCAGGACTGGACGCAAAACCAGGACATGTCGGTGCCGAGCCGCGTCACCTGCCCCACCTGCGCGGCGAATACCACCGGCGGCCGATTCTGCGGCTCCTGCGGCACCGCGCTGGACCTGCGTACCAACTGCACCGGCTGCGGCCATCAGATCCAGGCGGGCACCGCCTTCTGCTCCAATTGCGGTCGCGCGCAATAGGAGTCATACAGCAAAACGGAGCCCCTCTCGATTCTTCGAGAGGGGCTCCGCCGGTTATGGGCGCTGGGCCGGTTATGAGAGCGGGGATGTCAGCAGCCGAAGGAGCCGGTGCAGAACGGCATCGGCGGCAGCGGGGGCAAGTTGTTCCAGCGATCCGGGCGGTCGTGGCGATCCCAGTCGCCGCGATGGTCCCAGTCCCCATGGTGATCCCAGTCGCCATGATCCCAGTCATCGTGATGACCGGGGCGGCTGATATCGCTGGGAGCGGACACATTCGCGTCCGCGCCGGCCGGAATGGCCAGCGCGGCAAGGGGTACGGCGGCGAAAATACCGACCGCGGCGATTCGGGCTACTACTGCAGTGCGAGTCATCCACCTATCGAACGACTCATTCCTCACAGGTCCATCGGAGTCACCTGGCAAGCGGCTGGGAGTCCGGGCGGCGACGGCCTAGGCGCGGGCGTCGACGGTGGCGAAGGCGGACCAGACCAGGGGCGAGTGTTCGATATTGCCGGATTCGCGCCAGGCGGCGAGGCGGGCGCGTTGCCAATTGTTGAGGGCGGCAACAGGGTCGGGGTGTTCGTGGGCGGCGTCGATGGCGCAGACGGCGTCTTGGAGAGGGTGGCTGGTCGGGGGTGCGCCGCCCAGGCGTTGGAAGGCCAGGTCTGTGGGCAGGATCCAGCGGCCGGCGGTGACCAGTTCGGCTCCGCCGGTGAGCATTGCGGCTACCAGGCCGAGGGCCTCGCCGAAGCGGAGGTCGCCGCCGCTCTCGCAGGCGATGAGGGCTACTCGGCTGGGGATGGGCCAGAGTTGCGGGCCGGTGCGGGGGTTGTCGGAGAGGGTATAGGTGCCCAGGAGCAAGTCACGGGCGGAGAGGGGGCGATGATCGCGTTGGGCGGGGGCGAAGCCGAGGGTCTCGGCGGTGCAGGCCAAATGCATTGTGGCCGCCTCGCTCTGGCCGGAGTCGGGGGCCGCCGCAGTCACGTGTCCGATGTAGAGGAGCCGGGAGGCGCCCGCGCGTAGGGCTTCGCCCAGCCAGGCTCGGTCGACATCTGTGCGGCGGAAGGCGGTGAGCGGATCACTCACCTTGGGCACCAGCCGATCTCGCGTCACATACGCGGCGACCAGGGTGGCCAATGGTGCGGTCTCGTCCATTCGGCCGAGTACCGAACCGAGCGCCGAGTCCGCCCGGAACCCGGGAACGCGTGGGTCCAGCACGGCGACCACCGGCAAATCCCTTGTGTCCGTCCAGGATCGGCCGATGCGCGCGGGGGCGTGCACGATGCCCGGCGGGGCGAGCAGGCTCACCTCGGCGATATCCACCAGCCGCACATCGGTATCGGGGGCGATCAATTCCCAGGGAATCTGCGCCACCCGCGGCGAGGGCTGAATCCGAATGCGCGGCCGCACACCCTGTACGTGTAGCTCGTACAGCCGCACCGCAAGCTGATACGGCAGGAAGGTCGCCGACAGGTACTGCGCCAGTTTCTCTTCCGATTCGAGCGCTGCCAATTCGCCTGTGGTGAGCGCAGATTCGAGCCTGCCGACCGCACCGGCGGCGGGCAGCGCGGCCGCGAACCTGTGCACCGCCGCGGTTACCTGCGCCTCGGGGATTGCCCAAATTCCCGCTGCCCCACCGTCGTTCTCCCACCGCCAGGAGACGAACAGATCGCCGGCGTCTGCCATCCGCACGTAGACCGTGGGCTGCGCACCGGTCACCATGGCACCCCTCGGTGCTCGTAGTGGGTGAAATAACCGGTCATGCCCGCACCACGCGGCTATCGCGCAGGGCCCGGCCGTAGCGTTGTTCGGCGGCGGTTATCCAGACATCCAGGGCGATACGGCCATCCGGGGCGACGGCTACCCGCGGCGGGAGGGCGACGGGTAGTCCGGCGCGCGCGGCTACCGCTGCCAGGGCATTGCCGAGTTGCAACGCGTCGTTGAGCGGGCCCGGATTCGACGGCAGTGGTTCCAGCGGGTCCAAGGTGTCCAGAGGTAGGCGCGTGGGCTGCCCTGCCAGCCGGTCGATGTCGAGAGTTGTTCCAGCGCACGCTGTTTCGATCAGGTCGGCCAAGAGATCCACATCACCGGCGAGGTACGAGTAGCGAAATGCCAGGCGCATGGCCGGATCGGCCATGCGGCGGTTCCAGGTTTCGCGCTGTGCGCCATCGGGCAGTTCATAGCGGACCGCATCCAGGGCCAAGGCCGCCGGGACGGCCAGATCGACGGCCTGTGGGAGCAAGGCGGGGTTGGCCTCCAGCAGCGGCTCCACCAAACCGGCGTGCCAGTAGTCGACCTGGGCGCAAAGCAGACCGAGCCCGTGCTCTGCGTAAATCGTTCGAGCGGTGGCCAATTCGGCCTCACCCTCGGCGTAGCGCCCGGCATTGAATGCCACGGTGGCCAGGCGGGTGCGCACGTCGGCGGCGTCCACGATCACCCCGGATTCCTCGAAGCGTTCCAGGGCGCGCCGGTAATGCACCTCCGCCGCATAAGGCTGATCCCGGCGTTCGGCGATCAAACCCATGACCTTCCAGCCGATTCCGGCACGGTGAGAATGGCCGGAGGTCTCGAAGTAGTCCTGGGCGGTCGCCAGCAGTGGCTCCGCCTCATCGAATCGTCCTGCGCGAGTGAACATTACGGCAATATTCTGGCGGGTCTCGGCAATGCCGTCGCCATCGCCCGCGGCGGCGAAGGCGGCCAGGGCCTGTCCCGCGAAGTCCTCCGCCAGCTCCCAGCGCCCGGTCTCGAAGTGCGCGGCGGCCAGGTTCATGAGCGAGTGACCGACCTGTTCGGGTGCGAAACCGGTTGCGGCATCCAAGGATTCACTGGCGATCTCGATACTCCGCGCCCACTGCTGCCGATGCAGCGCCACCGCCGTCAACGAAACCAGGCAGGCGTACCGCAACTCCACCGGCGCACCATCGCCGGACAGCAATTCCCGCGCCTGCTCCAGCGCGTCCTGTGCCCCATCCAGATCCCCGAGCAGCTGCAGCGCCTGCGACAGATTGATGAGCGCCGCCGGTCGCATTCGCGGCGCATCGGTCCCCATCTGCGCCAATGCCTCCCGGTACCGCTCGGCCGCCAGCGCGTGATCCCCCAATTGGTCTGTCACCGCGGCGGCATTCACCATGGCGCACACCCGAATATCGCCGGCCTCGGTAAGCGCCGCGTCCTCGAAGATCCGCAGCGCCTCCCCCAACTCCCCGCGGGCCATGGCCTCGGCCCCGGCCCGCAGTACCGCCGATTCTCCCGGCGTCCCACCCCCGGTGGTGGCGACCACCTCAGAAGTCCGAATCGTCGGTGGCGGAGGCGATTTCGGCGAGCAGCGGGCTGTCCGCTCCCTCATCACCCAGCGGGGAAACGGCGCGGCGCAGGCGGGAAAGGGCGAATTCTCTAATCAGACGGCGCGATTCGGCCTCATCGCCGGTCGAGGTGATACCGAAGTCCGGCACGTAGATGTCCACCCGCGCGGTCGATCCGGTTGTCGTGAACGATGTTTCACCGACCCAAGCACCGTCGGCCGAGCGCAGTTCGGTCTCCCGCACCGCACCGCCGGTGGCTATGCGCGCCCAGGGCCGCAGGTGCGCGGGCAACCGGGCGGGCAGGCCCGGTGCCGCGACAGCGGCGACCGCGATGGTGGACACCCCGCCATCACGAACAACCTGCCAGGACACCGCTTTTTCGGAGGCGTCGACCAGCCCGGGCGGGCAGCGCCGCCAATCCCAGCCGACAACGCCACGACCCAGTATCAACCCGCCGACTGCCTCATCGCCTGCGGCGAGCGCGTAATCCGAAGCACGAGGACGACTTTCGAGTATCGCACCGACCGGAGGACCGATCGCGTCCGCGCCGTCGAGGAGCGCTTCGCACTGCTCGGTCAGCACCGCGATATCGCGGTTCAGCAACTGCTGATCGAGCGCGGCGATACCGTCGAGAGTCGAGCTAGGCCACCACCGAGAAGCCCAGTGCGCGTACGCGAGTCGCCACGCACTCGACGCGAGCGCGGGCAGCGCCGGTGCCGCGCCATGCCACTCCCCATCGACATCGGCGGCCTGCCGCGCGGAGCCGGGCAGGGTTGCCGACGTACCGGACGGCCCTTCGCCGAGGGCAAGGGCGATCCGTTCGCCGTAGATCGCCCACACCCACTCCTGCGCGAGCTCGACATCGTCGACAACCGCGGCCGGAATCGACGGTCCGGCAAGCACATTCCAGGTGAGGTGCCCGCCCGCGACCTCGAGGACCATGACATCCAAGCGCGGTGCGGCGTCCAGTACGGTTGCCGCCCCGGCGGGCGTGATTCCGCGCAACCCGTCGCCGAGCCGCCGAATGAGCACTCCGGTCTCCGTCATCCCGCCCTCGATTCCATCTCATCGAGTTCAGCCGCTACCGCGGTCGCCGCCAATACCTTCTTGACCCGCATCCGGTGATCCAGCATGACCGAACGCGCCACACCGTCGAGCAGGTCCCACAGCTCGTCCGCCGCGTACACCGGCAGCTCCCGCACATCGCGCCCGTGCACCCGTGGCCACAATCGCCGCAGGTACGGCCGCCACGGCACCCGCAGGTCGGCCGCGATAACCCCGAGCGGACCGCCGGCTTCGAGTGTTGTGGCCGGTTCGCTCGGCGCGAGAGCCCCTGCCATGTCGAGCGGTACGGTCGATTCGGCCCGCACCATCATCCGGCGTGCCTGTAGCACATACGCTTCGCGCTGCCAGCGATTGTTGATCACGCGCGCGGCGGCGGATACGGCATCCGCCTCGGGTGTGCGTGACCCGTGACCGTTGCCCGGGTGACCTGCCACCGCATCACCAATACCATTGTGCGCGTGGACTATCGGCCGCAACTGGATGGCGAGTAGCGCACCCGCCGCGGCGGCCACCCGCAATGATTCGTCCAGTAGCGCCCAGGGAGCGCAGGACCGGGCGATCTCGGCATCCACCAGCTCGGGAATCGGCGGCAGGTCGGCGCGTTCACTGGCGGCCTGCAGCACGGTGAAGACCCGTTCGTGAATTGTCCGGTCGAACGGCAATCCCAGGCCGGCCTTGGAGGCCGACTCGCCCACCCGCGGCGGCTGCGGCACAGTCCGCGCCGTCAATCCGAGCTGCTGCGCGGTAGGGAATTCGGGCATTCCGGTGGGCGGCGTTCCGGCATCATCGGCCGCGGCGAGCCAGAGTCGAATCCCGTGGTGCGTGCCGATCGACGCGGCCGTCAGATCGTCTATATCGATCTCGGGGCCGGATTCGCCGAGTCGGCCGGCGGCGCAGGCGTCGAGCAGGTCTCCGAGCGTGGCGGTGTGGTCGGCCGTGCTGGTGAGAGGCCGTCGCCGCCAGGCGGTTCCGATGAGTTCGGCCAGTTCGGCGGCGCGGTCCGGATCGGCCAGATACTCCTTCAGGGCCTGCGTGGTGCGGCCCGCGGTCAGATTGTGGATTTCCAGGAGTGCGTCCTCGGCCGCACCGCGATCACTGACAGCATCGGGCATTCCGGACATGGTCGCGAGTTCGAAACAGCGCTGGAAGTAGAGGTCCTGCGCGTTCCCGTCGGTGATGCGCAGTGCCCGCCGCACCTGTTTGAGCAGCGTGAACCAGGCGGCGGTGGCGCGCAGGACATCGGCGGCGGCATTGACGCGAGCGGTGAGCAGGACCGCGCCGTCGGCGGACAGGATCGAGCCGGCACAGAGCGGATGCTGCACCGGCCGGATGACCAGTGGGTCCAGGATCAGCTTCACGGTCCGGCGCAGTGGCCCGCCGTGTGGCCCGCTGAGGGCGTCGACCTCATCGAGGCGCCGCCAGACCTCATCCAGCACCATGGCCCGCGGTCGTCGCATTCGCCCAGGTTATCGGAGTTTGTCCGAAATTCGCGCGGCAAAAGTTGGGATCGGTAGGGCGCGGTGCGCTTTCTACGGTTCTCTCATCGGCCCCGAACGCGAGCCGAACCGAGAAGAACTGGGAAACACCATGAACAGCAAGTCGATTCGCCTGACCGCCGCCTTCGCCGCCACCGCGGCCGCCGCCCTGCTCGTCACCGGCTGCAGCGATAATTCCAGCTCCCCCGCCGCCAACTCCACCACCTCGGCGGCCGGTGCCCCGACCTCCGCCGCTACCCCGGCGGGCGGCAAGTCCGCGGCCTCGGTCGACGGTAAGGCCCTGGACGCCAAGTTCGAGACCACCTGTGTGAAGCAGGGCGGCACCCTGGCACTGGCCCTCACCGATACCGGCAATTCCACCTACGGCCAGCTCAGCGTGAGCGCGACGGTGACCGGCGACAATACCGTGCAGGCGGTCGGCATTGCCGGGTCCAAGGGTGGCGGCAATGGCATGCCCTACGCGGTCGGCTACGGCAACGGCGTCCCCGGCGGTTCCGCCAAGGTCGTCAAGAACGGCAATACCTACACCGTCACCGGTGAGGGCGTCGGCGCACCGGATCTGTCCAATCCGACTGCCGGAGTCAAGAACTCGAAGTTCGAGATCGTCTTCGCCTGCGCGAACATCGTCGGCTCCTAGTAGTTCTTCGCACGCGGCGCCCGGTCCCTCTCCCCGCTCATGCCGCGCCGGGCATGAGCGGGACCAATCCCCTTCGCTACAAACCTAATTCCGATTACGAGGACATCATGAAGAACCAGATCCGGACCGCCGCAGTCGCTTTCTCGATCCTGGCGATCGGCTACTACCTGTGGCACGGCCTCACCTCCGACGATATGTTCGCCTGGGTGGGCTGGGAGATGAGCCTGCCGATCATCGCCCTGACCGTTGTCCCGATCGCCTTCGCCTTCAGCGGCGACGGCATCATGTCGGCCCTGACCGGCAATAACAGCTCCGAATACCGCAATGCCCTGATGGGTCTGGGCACCGTGGAATCGGTGCGCAATACCGGTGTCTCGCTCAATGATCAGCCGCAGGTGCGGATCGACTTCCGGGTCGAGGGCGTGGATGGCAAGGTCTTCCCGTCCTACGCCAAGATGATCGTGCCACTGACCGAATTGGCGCTGTTGCGCACCGGTGTGGTGCTGCCGGTCCGCTACCTGCCCGGGCAGACCGACCGCGTCGAGGTGGATCTGTCCGGCGACTCCTCGGCCGCACAGAATGCCATGAACCAGGCCCTGATTCGCAAGGGCATCACCACCCAGGCCAAGCTGGATATCGCCCGCGATGGTATTTCGGCGCAGGCCGTGGTGAGCGCGCTGGCGGTGCCTGGCGAGATCCGCGACGGTTACCCACGGCTGGATCTGACGCTCATTGTCACCCGCCCCGACGGCAGCACCTTCGAGGCGCGGACGGAGAAGTTCCTCCCTCCTACCCAGGTCTCCCAGGTGCAGATCGGCCGCGTGGTCCGGGTGCACTATCTGCCGGGGCGCGAACAGGAATTGGTCATCGCGCTGGCGGTCAATACCGGACCCTGACTCTCGACCGAAACACCTGGCGCCGCAGGCTGACAAGCCCGCGGCGCTTTTGCTGTGCCGGCAATCTAGTGCACCTCGACGGGGACGACCTCGGTGCGCCCCGCCGCCCGTTCCGCGCGCCGGACCACCGTGAGCGCGGTGACCACGGCGACGAGGGCGAACCCGGCGGCGACCAGCGAGCCCCGGCGGAATCCGGCGGTGAGCGCCTCCGGATCCGGTATGGCGGCAACCGTGCCCGAGACCGCCAGTGCCACCGAGGCGACAATCGCGGTGCCGAGCGCTCCGCCCATTTCCCGTGCGGTCTCGACCATGCCGCCCGCCAGTCCGCTGACCGACTCCGGAATGCCGATGAACGCCGCCACCTGGACCGCCACCAGCGACAGTCCCACGCCGACGCCGAGGCCGAGGAAGCCGGGGAACAGGTCCTGCCAGTACTGGGCGTGCACCGGGACCCGGGCGAGCCACACCAATCCCGCTGCGGCACAAGCCTCTCCGAGCGCGAGCGTCCATCCCGCACCGACCTTGGCAAGGATCACCGGGGCCACGCCACCCGCCATCACCAGCGCCGTTCCGGCGATCGCGAGGTATGCCACGCCGGTGCGCAGCGGCGAGTACCCGAGCCCCTGTTGCATGAGCAGGGACGCCTCGAAAATGGTTGCGAAGAAGCTCGCGAAAACCATTGCGGCGGTGAGGTTCGCGGCATTGAGGGTGGGCCGCCGGAACATGCTCAGCGGCATCAGCGGTTCCGCCGCGCGATGTTCGATCAGTGCGAAAACGGCCAGCGCGCAAGCTCCGCCGATCAGGAATCCGAGGGTCGACGGTGCGGTCCAGCCGCGTTCCACGCTCTTGTTGATGCCGTAGACGATGGCCATGAGCCCGCCGGTCACGGTGACCGCACCGGCGATATCGGCCCGGCCGCGCTGGATGACCCCGTCCGCGGGAACGTATTTCGTGACCAGCGCCAGCAGCACGGCCACAATCGGCACATTGATGAAGAAGATCCATGCCCAGCCCGGCCCGGCGGTGAGCGCACCGCTGACCACGACCCCGACCGCCGCCGCACTGCCACCGGCCGCGCCGAACAGGCCCAGCGCCTTGGTGCGCGCCGCGCCCTCGGGGAAGGTCCACACCAGAATGGCCAGGGCGGCGGGCGCGGTGAAGGCCGCGCCGACCCCCTGCACGGCGCGTGAAAGCACCAGCTGCGCAAAGGAATCGGAGAGCCCGGCGGTGAGTGAGGCCAGTGCGAACAGGCCCAGGCCGAGCAGCAGCATGCGCCGTCGACCGAGCAGATCCGCGGCCCGGCCGCCGAGCAGTAGCAGCCCGCCGAGCATGAGCCCGTAGGTGATGACGACCCATTGCAGATCGCTCGGCGCGAGTCCGAGATCGGTTCGGATGGAGGGTAATGCGACATTCACGATCGCGATATCGAGGGTGACGATGAACTGGGCGCCGCACATGAGGGCGAGAATCGCGGCGGGCACCAGTCGCCGCGGCACCCGATCCGCTCTCGACGGTGCGATTGTTTGATTGACCATGCTCCGAACAACCGGTGCGGCCGCGAAAACTCGTCGCTAGCCGATCATTTCGAGCGGCAACCCGAAGTGCGGGAACAGTTCGGCCTGCAAGAACGTATGTATTTCCGCGATCCGCCCGTCGTGTACCTCGAGCACCTGGATGGCCGTGGCCAGATACCGGCCGCCGCGCTCCTGGTAGATGGCCACCGCCGGGCAGCCGTTCGCCTCGGTGCGCACCATGCGCTTGCGCAGGCAGCCCACATCGGAGACCCGCATCCAGGTCGCGAACCGTTCGCGGCCGCGCAGCCAGAAGGCGTGCGGCGGCATGGCGATCACCACATCGTGGTGCAGCAGCGCGACTATGCCGTCGATATCGAAGCGCTGGAAGGCCGAGACATAGTCCTGCAGTAGCGCGGTGTCGATCGGCTCGGCGGCCGGTGTCTCGGCGTGTGCCCGGGCCAGCACGGCCCGGGCCCGCCGCAGCGAGCTGTTGACCGCGTCGACACTGGTGTCCAGCAGTTCGGCCACCTCGGCGGCCTTCCAGCACAGCACATCTCGCAGAATCAATACCGCGCGCTGGCGGGGCTGCAGGTATTGCAGCGCGGCGATGAAGGCCAGCCGCACCGATTCGCTCGATACCGCCTCCTCGGACGGATCCGCCGCGACTCCGCTCGGAAATGGTTGCACCCAGGTCGATTCCGGTAGTGCGGGCCCGATATCCCCGTGTGGATCGCTCGCCGCCGTCAGATCCATCGGCAGGGCGCGCCGCTTGCGATCATTGAGGGCGTCGATGCACACATTGGTGGCAATGCGATACATCCACGGCCGCAACCCGTCCCGATCGCGTACCCGCCCCGAGGACCGCCAGGCCCGCACCATCGCCTCCTGCACCGCATCCTCGGCCTCGGTGAGCGAGCCGAGCATGCGGTAGCAGTAGGCGAGCAGCGGCCTGCGCAGCAGTTCCAGCTCCTGCTCCACCGTGACTGTGGCTGTGGCTGTGGCTGTCGAACCCATGCGGCACTCCTAGGACCGTCGAGTGGGTGCTCGCACAGAACACCCTCGACAACTAGGACTCCCCGGCCGCGCGAAAGTCGTCGCGGCTCGGGAATAGAATTCGGTTCAGCAGCCGAGTTGGCCCTGCGATCCGCAGTATGCCCTGGTCAGGGCAGCGTCGATGCCGAAGTCGATATGCGGCTTGGAGAGCCCGGAGTGGCCGATGAGCATCTGCGGTTCGCCGATATACAGCGTCGGGTGCCGAAGTAGCCGACGATCAGCTCAGTTCCCGGCCCGGCGATCGAATACCTGTGGCCGGGCAATCCGCAGGGCGGTGGCGATAGCGCCGAGCAGTACCGCGTCATCACCCAATTCGCTGGAGGCGACCTGCGGGCGCAGCGGGGTGGAGCGTTGCAGGGCGGCGCGCACCTCATCGAGGTAGAGGTCGGCGCTGTGGCCGAGTCCACCGCCCAGGGCGATCACGTCCGGATCCAGTACCGCGGTGACGGCGGCGACCACCAAAGCGACCCTTTCCCCTTCCTGCCGAACGACATTCGCGGCGATCGGATGCCCCGCCCGCGCCTGCTCGAAGACAAGTTTGGCGGTGAGCCTTCCGGTCATGCCTTGTGCGCGTGCGGCTTTGACTACCGCCTCGGCCGAGACCGCCTCCTCCAGCGCACCCCGGCGCGGCGCCTCCGTCTCGGGCGCGCCGAAAGTCGTCGGCAGGAAGCCGACCTCACCGGCCGCACCGTGCGCACCGGTGAAAAGCTCACCCTGCGAGACGATTCCGACGCCGAGCCCGGTACCGATCAGCACGTAGACGAAGAGGCGGCTGCCGCGCCCGGCACCGAAGACGTACTCCCCCAGGGCCGCCAGATTGGCATCATTGTGCACCGACAGTTCCGGTCCGCCCAGGCGTTCGCGAATGGTGTCGAGCAGTCCGGCCCGCCCCCAGCCGGGCAGGTTCACCGCGAAGTGCATGCGCCCGTCCTGCGGGTCGAAGACACCGGGACTGCCCAGCGCCGCGTGGATCACCTGATCGGCGGTGACCCCCGCGGTCTCGCACACCTGCTCGGCGGCCGACACGGCGATATCTGCGACGGCAATGGCGGTCCGCGCCTTATTGGCTATATCGGTGCGGGCCAGCACCTTTCCGGAGAGATCGGCGACTGCCGCGCGCAGGTTGGCGCGGCCGATATCGATGCCGAGCACGTATCCGGCGGTGGGGTCCGGCTCGTAGAGCACGGCGGTGCGCCCGCGCTCGGGCACCATCGTGCCCATCTCCCGGACCAGGCCGTTGCGCTGTAGCGCGGCAAGGGCACTGGACACGGTCGGCTTGGAAAGCCCGGTGTCCCTGGCGAGTTGGGCACGGCTCGCCGGGCCCGCATTGCGTAGCTGTTCGAGCAGTAACCACTCGTTATTGCTGCGCAGGCGTTGCCGATTCCAGGGGACTTCTTCCATCGCCTTCCGTTTCTCGCTCGTGTCGTCCGATCAACTCTAGGCAAACGAATCCTGACGACCTCTTGACGGCAATAGTAAAGGAACTTAACTTTACTAAACCACTCGCCCGCTCCGCTCCCACCGGAGGAAGCCCCATGTCCGGTCCCCGTCAACTCCCCCGAAGAATCGGCCTGTTCCAGGCCACCGCCATCAACATGAGTCAGATGGTCGGCATCGGCCCCTTCGTCACGATTCCGCTCATGGTCGCCGCGTTCGGCGGCCCGCACGCCGTCATCGGCTTCATCGCGGGCGCGGTCCTCGCCCTCGTCGACGGCCTCATCTGGGCCGAACTCGGTGCCGCCATGCCCGGCGCGGGCGGCACCTACGTCTATCTGAAGCAGGCTTTCCAGTACCGCAGCGGACGGCTCATGCCATTCCTGTTCGTCTGGACCGCAATGCTTTTCATCCCGCTCATCATGTCCACCGGGGTGCAGGGGCTGGTGCAGTACCTGACCTATCTGTGGCCGTCCATGAGCAATACCCAGGGCGATATCGTCGGCGTCGCGGTGGTGGCGCTGGTGATCGCGCTGCTGTGGCGGCGGGTGGACAGCATCGGCAAGATCACCGTCGTCATGTGGGCGGTCATGATCATCTCGGTGGCCGCGGTCATCCTGGCTTCCTTCACGCACTTCCACGCGAGCATGGCCTTCGACTGGCCCGATAACGCAATCGACTTGGGCAGCAACACCTTCTGGCTGGGCTTCGCCTCCGGTCTGACCATCGGCATCTACGACTATCTCGGATACAACACCTCCGCGTACCTCGGTGCCGAACTGAAGAATCCGGGCCGGGTGCTGCCGCGCTCGATCATCTTCGCCATCCTCGGCGTCATGTGCATCTATCTGCTCATGCAGATCGGCGTACTGGGCGTGACCAATTGGAAGGACATGCTCGATCCGGACAATGTGGCATCCCGCTCGGTGGCCTCCGCCGTATTGGAGACGACCATGGGTAAGGGTGCGGCGCAGGTCGTCACCGGGCTCATCCTGATCACCGCGTTCGCCTCGGTCTTCACCGGACTGCTCGGCGGCTCCCGGGTACCGTTCGACGCCGCGCACGACCGGGTGTTCTTCAAGTCGTTCGGCCGGCTGCATCCCAAGCATCAGTTCCCGGTGCTGGGACTGATCGCCATGGGCGTGGTCACCGCGGGCGGATTCCTGCTCGCCCGGCATATCGGCACCTCGGCCACGCATCCGCCACTGACAGTGCTGATTTCGCTACTCACCACCGTCATGGTGATCGTGCAGGCCCTCGCGCAGATCGCCGCCGTGATCGTATTGCGCAGGCGGCAACCGGATCTCGTGCGCCCGTACAGGATGTTCCTGTATCCGCTACCCGCGGTGGTGGCCGCGGTCGGCTGGCTGGCCATCTACGGCTATGCCGATAAATCGAATCCGGGTGTGCATCCCATCGAATGGTCGCTCGCATGGGTCGGGCTGGGCGTCATCGCCTTCCTGATCTGGGCGCGCGCCGAGGGCGTATGGCCGTTCGGTCCCAAGGAGATTCAGGAGGAGTACCTGCATCCCGAACCCGCCGACACCGTCGCCGACTGACTCGCCCCGCCGGGCCGCCACCTGCGCGGCGGCCCGGCCCGAACGCACCGAGGATTCCGAATGCCGCACGCAGCCAGCGAATTCGCCGTCATGGGCGTCGATTTCGGCGGTACCAAAACCGATATCGCGCTCGCTGATTCGCACGGCACGATATTGCTGCGCGAACGCCTGGACACCCGGACGGACCTCGGACCCGACCACATCCTGGGCCGCACCGCCGAAACCGTCCGACGACTCGAACAGGCCGCGCGTGAGGGGCATGGTCTGCCCGTCACCGGATGGGCGGCGGTATGTCCCGGGATTATCCGGGCCGACGGCATCCAGTTGACTCCCAATCTGCCCGGTTGGGAGACACTGGCGCTGTCGGCCCGGCTCGCAAGCGAATTCGGCGTACCCGAGGTGCGGGTCGGCAATGACGTGCGGGCCGCGGCACTGGCCGAACTGCGGTTCGGCGCGCTGCGCGGTATCGATACCGGGATATATGTCAGCCTCGGAACCGGGATCGCCGCCGCGCTGATTGTCGGCGGGCAGGTGATTGCGGGAGCGCATCAGGCCGCCGGGGAGATCGGGTATATGAATCCCGGCGGCGCTCCGGTCGGCGCGGTCGCCGCCGGGCACGCCCCGCTGGAGGAGTTGGTGGCCGGGCGCGGGCTCGGACAGCGCGCCTCGGCCCTGCTCGGCGAGCCCGTGACCAGTGCCGAACTCTTCCGCCGCAATGATCCGCGGGCACAAGAGTTCGTGCGGCACAGCCTGGAAACCCTCGCCATGGCGCTGGCCAATCTCGCGGTATTCGTCGACCCCGCGCGCATTGTGATCGGCGGCGGAATGATGGCCGCCGCCGATGTCATCCTCCCGGCGCTCACCGAAATGGTCACCTCGGCCACCGCCTTCCCACCCGAATTCCGTGCCGCGCATTTTCTCGAGGACGCCTCCCTGCACGGCGCGGTAGCCCTGGCACTGAACACCGAAACCACCACTCCCCCAAACTGATTGACCACCTCTGGAGGACCCCGATGAACCCCACCCGGCTCGGCCGCCTGATGGAAGCCGAGATGCGCGATCAGCCGCGAGTGCTCGCCGCGCTCGCGGATCGCTTCAACTCGATCGGCAATGCCGTTGCCGCGCTTTTCGATTCGGGTGCGCCGGTCGGTGTCGCCTTCCTGGCGCGCGGCTCCTCCGATAATGCCGCGCTGCTGGGTCGATACGCGGTCGAGTTGCAGACCGGGCTGCCCACCTGCCTGGTCGCGCCGAGTGTGGCCACGGTCTACGGCCGTGAGCCCGCCGGATTCGGGGGCTGGCTGCTGATCGCGCTGTCCCAGTCCGGGCGCACGCCGGAGATCGTCGATCTGACCCGGCGCTATGTCGCGGCGGGAGCGAAAGTCGTAGCGGTGACCAATGATCCGGACTCCGCCCTCGCACGGACCGCGCACTACACCGTTGCGCTGGAGGCCGGACCCGAGCGCGCGGTGCCCGCCACCAAGACGGTCACCGGTCAGATGCTGGCGGTCCTCGCCATCGCCTCGGGCCTGGGCCCCGGCGGTGTGACCCAGCGTGCGGCCGCCGAATTGCCCGCGGCCGCAGCCGATCTGCTCGCCGATACCGAAGCCGTGGACCGCGCCGCCGCACTCTTGGCCACCGTCGACCGGCTGGCCGTGGTCGGCCGTAGCGCCTGCTATCCGGCCGCGCTGGAGACCGCGCTCAAACTGCAGGAGACCACCGGCGTCATGGCGCACGGCTTCTCCAGCGCAGATTTCCGGCACGGGCCGATCGCGGTCACCGGTCCCGGCACACCCGCGGTTTTGCTGGCGGGTTCGGGTCCCGCCGATACCGACACCCTCGAACTGCGCGCACCACTCACCGCCCGCTACGCGCCGATTGTGCTGGCGGGCACCGCGATCGAAGCCTCGATCGGCTGGCCCGCGCTGGGTCATCTGGGCGAGTGCGTGCTGGCCACCATTCGGGGCCAGCAACTCGCACTCGCCGTCTCACGAGAATTGGGAATAGACGCCGATCACCCCTCGGGATTGGCGAAAGTCACCCTGACTCATTGAGGGCTACGCGAGGTCGATATTTCCCGAGCAGTTCACCGGCGGGACCGGGATCAAACCGGTGTTGACCACCGAAAGATCAATGCGCACATTGCCCGAACCCGTCGGCAGGTTCATGAAGTAGACGGTGCTGCCGCTGCCGAACATCGAGGACATCGGCGAGAAACCGGTCACCGAGCCGCTCGCTCCCGTCGCGGTATTGGTCCAGGTGAGCGTCGGGGTGGTGCCGTAACCGCCCCAGATGCTCGCGCCGGTGTGCACGGTGAAGGAGGCGACGCCGGGCGGCAGACCGTACTGCGACATGATCACCTGGGCGCTGTACGGCACATCGACGACGTTAGGGCTGAGCCCGATACAGCTCATATTGACCAGCGCAGAATCCGCTGCCGAGGCGGTCCCCGCGCCCAGCGACACCATTCCCGCCAATGCGGCGACACCCACCGAGACCACCGACTTCCTGGAAACCGACATACCTACCCCTTCTCGCTTGCTGCCCCGACCGCCGCACCCCAGCCTAGAAGTCGAACAACCTCAGCACTATTCGACACATGCCCCTATTTTCATGGCCCATCAGCACACTGTCAGTGGACTGTCAGCGCGCCCGGCCACCGTGGGAACCACGCCGAACAAGGCACCGAATCCCACAAAGGAGCACTCCGATGAGCACCATCACCCTCAGCAAGGCAGACACCCGCACCCTGCAGACCGCCGCCTACGGTGTGGTCACTCTGCTGGCCGCCGCCGATCCGGGCATGATCTCCTCCACCCGGATCAGCACCTCCGCCGCCAATGCGCTGCGCACCGCCACCGGTTTGGTCGGCCACGCTCTCAATGACAAGCCCAAGCCGAATCTGAAGGCCGCCACACTGGCAGGGGTTGCCGATCTGGTCTTCCCCGCGCTCACCGAATCCATCCGGTTGCTCACCGAGAAGTCGCCGACCGAGGCCGAGAATTTCCGCCGCACCATTGCCACCGCCATTGCCACAGCGGCGCAGACCCGGGGTGGCCGGCCCCATCCGACCACCGCCGAACTCATCCGCAAGATCAACTCCGCGCTGGCGAGCTGAACCCGGAAGCACTGGTTGCCCGGAGGTAACAGACCGATCTGTACCCATGATTTCGCGGGTAGTCGGGCGGGCTGATACCGACGGGCAGGCAGGGCGATGACGTTCATCGATGGGGTTTCGAACGCGGTGTATCAGTATCTGATCGGCGCGTCGGGAAATGTGGTTGTCGGGTGGTTGCTGTCCGCGATCGGGAGGTAGGCCCGGCGGGAGCAACCGACATCACAGGTGGGCAATGGCCGGGATGTTCGTGCGCTGGGCTATGGTTGTAGCCGTTGAGTAGCGCGATCTTGCATACTCTTCTCCGTCGTGGATGTCTTTTCTTCGCGTCGGCCACGCAGCGAGGTCAGCAAGTGCGGACAAACAAACAGTCCGGCACGCCCCTGCGATTCACCCCGATGCTCGAAAGGCACCAGGAACCTTTATGACTTCTTCTTCAACGAGCCCCACCGCGTCTTTCGCCGACTTCGGCGTGCGCGCCGCACTGGTCGACGCCCTCGCGGCGGAGGGCATTCTCGCGCCCATGCCCATTCAGGCCGCCACGCTGACCGATGTGATCGCCGGACGCGATGTGCTCGCTCGCGGGCGGACCGGTAGCGGTAAGACGCTCGCCTTCTCCGTTCCCATGGTCGAGCGGCTGGCCGCCGGCGGCGGCACCCGTAAGCCGGGGCAGCCGATCGGTTTGATTCTCGCGCCGACCCGTGAGCTCGCCACCCAGATCGCGGTTGCGCTGGAGCCCATGGTGAAAGCGTGCGGATTGCGCGTGACCACCGTTTTCGGTGGCGTGCCGCAGAATCGGCAGGCCAAGGCGCTCAAGGCCGGTGTCGATATTGTCGTCGCGTGCCCCGGGCGGCTCGAGGATTTGATGAAACAGCGTCTGGTGGCGCTGGATTCGGTGCGGATCACCGTGCTGGACGAAGCCGACCATATGGCGGATCTGGGCTTCCTGCCCGGCGTGACGCGCATTCTCGCGGCCACCCCCGCCGATGGGCAGCGGCTGCTGTTCTCCGCGACCCTGGACAACGGCGTGGACAAACTGGTGAAGCGGTTCATGCGGAATCCGTTGTCGCACAGCGTGGACGAGGCGCATTCGCCGGTTCCGGATATGACCCACCATGTGTTCGAGGTCAATGGCGCGGACGCCAAGCGCGATCTCGTCAACACCCTGGCCTCGGGCGAGGGTCGCCGAATCCTCTTCATGCGCACCAAGCATCACGCGCGCCGCCTCGCCAAGCAGCTGACGGCCGCGGGCATTCCCGCCACCGATCTGCACGGCAACCTCTCGCAGGCGGCCCGCGACCGCAACCTGGCCGCCTTCGCCGAGGGCACCGCCCGCGTCCTGGTCGCCACCGATGTGGCCGCACGCGGCGTGCACGTGGACGATGTCGAACTCGTCGTCCATGTCGACCCGCCCGCCGAACACAAGGCGTACCTGCACCGTTCGGGCCGTACCGCCCGCGCCGGCAGCTCCGGCGACGTGGTCACGGTCGTGCTCCCCGAGCAGCGCAAGGATGTCGCCTTCCTGCTCCGCAAGGCCGGCATCGACACCAAACCACAACAGGTGACGGCCAATTCGGCTCCGGTCACCACCCTGGTCGGCCCCATCGCGCCACTGGTGACCCCGCGCGCCGACGCCCCCCGCATCGACGACCGCGACGATCAGCCCGCCCGCCGTGGCGGCGCCCGTCGCGGCAGCCAGTCCCGCATGGCCAAGGCCCGCGCCGGCGGCAATGACCGTGGCGCAGGAGAATACGGCTCACGCGGCAACGGCGGCACCCGCGACTCCGCCCGCGGCGACGGCAGCTCACGCCGAAATGGCAGCCCCCGCAACGGTTCCGCCGAAAGCCGCTCCGACTCCACCCGTGGCACGGGCGCTCCCCGCACCCGCGGCACCGGCGCCCCCACCACCCGTGGCACCGGTGCCCATGGTGCCGACCGCCGCGCCACCGCCGGCCCGGCCCCCCGCACCGGCAGCACCGCCCGCCGTACGGCAACTCCCGACCGCGCCCCCGCAACCGGCAACGGCCGCCCCGCCCGCACCGAGGATCGCGCGACAGCCGCGAATGGAGCCCCGGCCCGCCGCCGCGCCTCCCGCCCCCAGGCATCCGCCACCCGCGACCAGTCCGGCCGCCACTGACCCTCAGCAAAACAATCCAATACGAGCCCGGCCCGCCTCACTTTCAGAGGCGGGCCGGGCTCGTTCCACACACATGCCGACCCGAAAGCGCTGCGCGGCCGCTCAATCGAGCGGTGTGTCCTCGTTCCCGGGGACTGGGAGTAGGTGTCGAAGCCGATGGCGTAGGAGCTGTCGGCGGGGTTCGACCATCACGTTGAAGGCATGGCCGACGATCATGCCCAAATGATTCTCCAGGCTGCATTCCGCAGGTGAACGCATCCGGCGACCTGCGTGTCCGCCGAACGCACCATAATGCCGATGACCGGACCCCGGACCGGCCGATCCGGTCAACCCAGCTCTTGCTGCGAAAAGTCGGCAAAGTCGTCGACCCACCCTCGCAACTCGTCCTCCAGTTTCGATGGCGAGTACAGGACTCCTATGCCTACTCCGCTCATCGACTCCTCGGCAACGAGCATGGAAGTGCTGCCGGTCAGTGGAATGATCGTGTTCCGGTGGATTGCGGTGAACCACAGGAATTTTCCCCTCCATGACACCTCCTGCCCCGGAGTGACTACCGCCAAGGTAGACCTCAAGGCCGCGCCAGACGATGTCCATCGGAACGGCGTTCCTGCCGAGATCGGCCCATCGACCGACATCTTGGTGATCGATTTACGCACGTCCGGCCAGCGAGGCAAGTCCGCCAGTACTCGAAAAACAGTCGCCGAGTCCGCGTTCACGGCCGTCTCGACGCGTACACGCACTCAGGTATCGGGATCTACTCGACCCTGCAACAAATATCCCTGTGCATCAGCAGATGTGAGCATTACTCTCCTTTGTGAGCACTGGTCTCACTTCGGAGAATATCCGCAGGTCTATTGAACCGCAAGATCGGCAGGAGAGAGCACAGACCGCGCTACCCCCGACGCGGGCATGCAACGAAATCCACTGGGCTGCTGCCTATCACGACTTCGACAGAGCGTGATGGCGTATCAGCTCGGCGATGAGGGCACCCGCCACTGCGGTCCAACCTTTGGCGCCGCCGAACGCACGCTATTGCCGCATAGCGCGCTGCGCAGTTCGGACAGCGCCGCACGGCGAAAGATCAACCGGCCGTTCGGTTCTGAGCACATACGCAGGCCACCCGGTCGGCCGGGCGACGTGTTACGCCGAGTCCGCGCCGACGCGGTCCCGTAGATGCTCAGGGGACATGAACTGCCATCCCACCGACATCCCGTGCCTAACCGGCACTCACCGCACCTAACCGGCTAACAACACTCTGACGTCAGCAGATGGCACGACTGCATGATGCTCCACCCATCACCTGATGAATGGACACCCGTGAACACACCCACCCGCGTCGAGCCGTTCCCCACCCCACAGCCCAGTTACCTGTCGGCCGCAGACGCGCCGAAGAAGCAGAAGAAATGGGTGTGGCTGGTCGGCGCCCCCGTACTGGCTCTCGCCCTGGCGGCACCCGGAGGGAACGGCGCTGCGGCCGCGGCCGAAGTCGCTCAGCCGGATATCGCGGCGCCCGTATCGACACTCGTGGTCGAATTCTCCCCGGCCAAGCAGGACATCACCTCCAGCCAGCGCAACGCCATCCGGTCTGCCCAGCAGTACCTCGACTACTCTGCCTTCTCCCGCAGCGGTCTGATTCACCAGCTCGAGTACGAAGACTTCTCCACCGCAGACGCTACGTTCGCAGTGGACAGCCTGAATGTGGACTGGAACGAGCAGGCGGCAAAGAGCGCCAAGCAGTACCTCGAGTACACCTCGTTCTCTCGGTCCGGACTGATCGATCAGCTGGTGTACGACGGCTTTACGCGCGCCCAGGCCGAGTACGGGGCCAATGCCTCCTACTGACAATCTCTTTCGGCAGTAGACCCTGTTGGCGAGAAGCGAGCACTGCGGCGCGCGGCCGGTCGTAGTGCTCGCGTGGGCGCGGCGCGTGGGGTTTTCATCACCACCAAAGCGTTCACGTCGGGTGCCCGGGCTAAACCGGTCTGGCTTCAGTCAGCGGGAGTGAGCGATAATGCCGCTTACGGGGCGGCTCGGATCGGCCGAGCCGCAGGCCAGCCGAACGCACCCGCATGCCGAATACAGTGCATACGAGGACATCTACTCGATGTGCCAGCCGCTTCTTATGGGTGTATTCGGGGGGATGTCGGGTGTGCGAAGGCAGAGAAACTCGCCAACGGCGACTGGGCGAGAACTCCGTTGCCTGCCAGGCTGTCCCGGTAGAGGTCACGCGATGGTGGTAGATCGCCAACAGCGTTCGCGTTCGACCGGTGATCCCTGGAACCCACCATCGTGTTCCGAACACCGACCGCCGGGTAGGTCCTTGCTTGCAGGGCTGTGACCTTCGGATTCCTCTCGAGCCTGTCCGAAGACCGCTCTGCGAGGGGAGAATTCGTAGGGAGGACCCGAGCGGCCGGATGTAGGGGGGAGCCATGCGGTTCAGATATCACACCGGATCGTCGCCGGCAGGGCGTGAGTGAGGTGACCGCGTTCCTGCAGCAGTTACCTGCGCTGGTCGGGGTGCTGCTCGGTGCCGCTGCGACCTATCTGTCGACCTCGGCAGCCGAGCGGGCGCGGTGGCGCCGAGCCCAAGCGATCCGCTGGGACGAGAAGAGGCTGACTGCCTACACCGAGTACGCCTACGCCGTGAAAAAGGTAATCGGTATCTCGGTCCGCATTGCCGCACACCAGGGAATACACCCCGATAGCAACAAACTCCCACTCGACGAGGGTGTCGACGCCCTCGCCGCCGCGGAGCACGAGAGAACGATGAGATGGGAATCCGTCCTGATGCTCGCGAGCGAGGATGCGATCACCGCCGCGCGGGCATGGCATGAAAGCGCCTACAGTCTGCAGTTGATCGCGGTCGGCCGAATCACCGGCGCGGCGTGGCCAGAAGCCGTCGAGGCGACCAGCCAAGCCCGCCGCAAGTACTACGAGGTAGTACGCAAAGACATCGGCCTCGCCATCCGGGGTTCTTCGCAAAGCTATGAATGGCAACTGGCCAGGTTCATCCAGATCGCCCGTGAGCCAGATACGCCTGTCCCACCGCCTGCGCCAAACCCCGAACTGCCGCCCCCCGCACCCGCGCCAGCGCCGTCGTAAGGGGATAGTTGCCGGTGGACATCTTCTGGGATCTGTCCATCCCCGACGCCCTCGACCACCTCATCGATGGTCGGGCTGACGCTGCGGGCGAATGGGCGGGCTGTGCGTACAACACGGCCCTCCAGATCATCATCGCCTGCAACAGTTCCGAACCCGAAGAGGTCGGGTGCTTCCGCAATCCCATTGCCTACTTCAGCGAGTTGGACGACGAGCTGGGACGTTGCGGTGTGCCCCCCGAACTACGGCCCTTCCAGTACCTCTTCGCTGGGCCACCCGCCGAGATTCCGGATTCGGTACGACAATGTGGTGGTCGACAACGGGCCGATTCCGCCGTGGCCCTTCGGCGGCACGGGCTCATCGTTCTGAACGCGGAATAGCGGGTTCAGTTGGGGGTGAAGGTATCTGCAAGGCCGGTCAGGACCGGGCGGTCGCGTCCTCGAACACGGCGGCGCCGGAGAAGATCGCGCGCTCGAACCGGACGGCACCAGAGAATCGGGCAGCGCTGAAGTCGATGTCTTCGAGGTGTGTCTCCGGCAACGCCGGGATACAGCGCCAGATGCTGCCACTCGAGCACGTCTTCTCCCGCCGCGCCGACTTCCTCACGTCCGGCACCTTGGGACACCTGCAGAGCACCAACAACTGGTACCGGATCGGCCAGGAATGGTTCTTCCATCGCCCAGCGTGCACAGAGATCGGCCGCGAGATCGCCCGCTGGCGGGCCGGGCGCTGAAACCTACCTCGCCACAACGCCTTCGGCGGCCATTGCCTCTGCGGCGGCACGTTCCCCCGACCGCACCGCACCGTCGATCCAGCCGCACATGATCGCCGAGCTCTCACTCCCGGCCCAGTGGATCCGCCCGCACGGGGTGCGTAGCGCGTGACCGAACTCGGTGAGCACACCCGGTGGCGCATGACTGATCATTCCACCGCCGGAGTAGCGCTCGACCGTCCAGTTCTGCTCGTGGTAGCTGACCGGGGACGAGGCCTTCGCCCCGAACCGGTCGACCAGTTCGTTGATCACCACAGCTTTACGTTCCGCCGGATCGAGTAGCCCAAGCTTGCGAGCCGCGGGACCTTCGGTGATCACGCACATGATGCCAGGAGTGCCGGTGTCCGTGCAGGCGTCGATGGTCAGAGTGGCCGGGCTGCCGGGCGCGGCCGACTGTCCACACAGGCCGTCAGCGCGCCAGAACGCGGTGTCGTAGACGACCGAGATCTTGTAGACGGCACCACTGGGCATGCGCCGGTGCAGGAAGGCGCGGTCGACGGGAAGCATTGGCTCGTAGGCGATTTGCGTGGCGACGGCCAACGGCACGGCGACGATCGCGTGCCGAGCGCGGACGGTGAGCCGCTCGGAGTGGACGCTGACGCCGTCCTCGTCCTGCGCAATGAGGTCCACCGGTCTCGAAAGATGCAGCGCGTCACCGAGTTCGGCGGCCATCGGCCCATAGATCGCACCCATACCGCCGTGCACCCTGGCGTCCTGGGCGCCGTCCTTGTTGGAGATGACGAACACCGGCCCGCCGCCCGAGCCCATCTGGTGCAGCGCCCACAACAACGACACCTCCGAGGCGGCCGAGGTGTAAATGCCGGCGAACGCCATGTCGAGCATCTCGCGCGCCTGATGGGAGTGAATATTTCGACTCAGCCACTCCCCCAGGGAGATTCGATCCCACTCGCTGGCCTTCTTGGCCTCCCACGGAGCGTCGAACGGGATCGACTTGCACATCTGCCCGACCTCGAACAGGCCAGCTCCGAGGTTGGCGATCGCCCACGGGCTCATCGCCCAGGGAATGGTGCCGGAGTAACGGTGCTTCTTGCCGTCGACGATCATCATCGCGTCGCCGTCGACATACTCCTTGTATTCGGTCACGCTGAATTCAGCCATCAGGGCCTTGATACGGTCCTGCCCGGGGCCGACCCACGCGCCGCCGCGATCGATCCAGGTCCCGTCGGGCAGGAACTCGGTGAAGGTGCGACCTCCGACCCGGTCACGCGCCTCCAGCAGAGCGACCGAGCGGCCGGCCTGCTTCAGCCGCAGCGCGGCGGTCAATCCCGCGAAACCCGCGCCCACGATACAAAAATCGACATCGGCTGCCATGAGTCGCCCCTTCGTCCGGAAGTTCCGCACTCGCACCACGTGTCGCCGCCATTACGTGAGGTGACTGGGCCAGCTCGTCACCGCAGGGTCTGGCATAGCCAAAGTACGCCGCGCGCCAGTCTCAGTATCGGGATTCGCAGGAAATCTACGCATGTGAGGACGTGCCCCGCGTGTTCGAAGCCGGTCGCGCCGGGTGACCCGACCTTGCAGGAGGAAACACGATGAGACATCGAGGTGTGCGGCGTGACGGGGTGGGCGAGCACGTCGTTCACGCATCGACGTGGAAGGAAGCCGATGCCCTCCTCGGCCAGGCAATGGGAACGGGAACCGCGGCATTCATCTATCAGCTCTCCGAACTGGTGGACATGGTCGAGCACGTTCACGTCGGTGAAGCTTCAAGTGGCCGGTTGGGTGGGAGTAGGGGTCTCGATTGCCGAACGCTGGGATGTGCGTTTGGGACCGGCAGAGTCGAGACACCTACCCATCATCTCCGGGCGAACCCCCAGCACTCGGCGACGACGACCACTGTAGACGGGGAAAGACGGCGCAACAGTGACCTTTTGTGCCAGAAACCCGGGTTTTGGCAACCTCTCAGTGAATCTCTACCCGGGCTGGCTCGCGCCGGATGTCGGTCGGCGAACAAGCCCAGGCAGGTGAACTCCCGTGCCGGTCTTGCACCGGTGATGGGGTGGCGGGGCCGGGTGGATCGGGAGTCTGGGCGATCCACCCGGCGGGGTGAGGCGAAACGGTCGCGGCGGAGTAACCGAACCTGAGCGCCGCCGTGTGTCCCCGATCAGCTCACCCTTCGCCGGACCGTACTGGCCGCCGAGGTCCGAGCAGGTCGATTCCTCGCCTGCTGACACGAATCGAGAGTGCTGTCGGCACAGAAAGTCATAGATAGCTGTGAAGAAGCTGCCCCGTGGGCGAGGGCAGGGTGCAGAATGCCGGGCAACGCCAGTCCAGACCCGCGGCAGCACTTCCGAGAGGGGACAGAAGTGAGCGGCACGATCGAAGCGACAGCTGGTCACCGGCTGCTCGAAGAGGTTCTCACTCGCTACGACAGCATCGACGCCTTCTGCACCCGCCTGCACGTTGCGCTGGATGCACCCACCGATGTACTTCCCGCCCTACCGAACTCGACGGTCGGGCGGAATCGGCTTCGATAGCCAGGACCGAACAGGCGTGCTTGGTAGACGTTCGGAAAACGATGGCTGACGACGTCCTCGGGCGTCGTGGTCCTCGATGGTGCAGATGTCGAAGCAGCTGTTGTGGTGCGGGTCAGATCCGTCGGTGCTCTCGCAGGGTTCGGATGGCGGCCAGGGTGGTCAGGCCGCGCCATTCCACGGTCTGGCCGGCAAAGTAGTGCAGGAAGTCGAAGTCCCAGCCGCCGTCGTCGAGTTGTTCGTGTTCGAGTCGCTGCAGTTCGGCGGTAATCGTGGAGTCGTCGAACAGGGCCCGGCTCGGGCGAGCTGCTGACATTTCGGAAGGCCTGTACCAGGTTGCCCAGGTCCTCGGAGCGGACAACCTGGCCGCACCACATGCGGATACATCAACTTCACGAGCAGGCGAACGCCCACTTCTGCCACCGACCGGAACCGGCCAGCGCGATACTCCGAAAGATCAATGGGCTGAGCACCGCTCGGCCACCGGCAAGTGCACGATAATGGCGCCCCTTCAGTCAAGACGACGATGTGCGTGCGGAGTTAGGCTGTTTGGTGGGTCCGGGATGTGGCTTGTCCGAAGGATCGGTGTTCGGGTTGAATCCGGTCGCGCTGGAGTGTGTAGTCGTTCCCGATTGCCCTCCCGGGCCTGCCAATTCATGTCTGTCCTGATCAGCGAGCATGCATGTGAAGACGGCATTCGATAGCCGCCGCTTCAAGGCCCGCAACGCTTCCTTCGAGGTCTTGCCCGCGAGTCGTTTGCGGTCGTAGTAGGCGCGACCGGTGGTGCGGCGACGCAACTGGACCACGGCCATGATGTGCAGCACCCGATTGATCTTGCGGTTGCCCGAGCGGGAAAGGCGGTGCCGCTGCTGGTCACCGGAAGAGGCATCCAATGGTGCGGTGCCGTTCCAGGACGCGAACCGGTCCCGGGTCGCGAAGCGATGAATATTACCAATATCAGCCAAAAGCCTTGCCGCGCTGGAGGGCCCGATCCCGTTGAGATCCATCAACGTCGAGCCGCGGTCGGCGATCAGCCCCCGCAATTCCTTGTCGGAGGCCTTGATCTTTCCGTCGATGACCTCGAGCTCGTCGACCTGCTCACTCACCAGACGTTTCTGGACTCGTTCGACTGGCCCGTCGGCGGTGATCGAAGTCAGCAGGGTGCGGGCTTGGGTGGCGGAGTGAGGTACTCCCCTGTCCACCATTCGGGGGGAACCTCAGACACCATTCGAGGGTTCGCCGCCTGGTGTGGAATAACTACCAGCCTGTAACCCGCGCCAAAGGTCAGTACGGATCGTCGTCGAGAACGACCGGCGGCCCGACCGGTCGGCCCTCTTTAATGTCCTCGACCAGGTCCATTACGCCACCGACTACTTGCTCGACTGGCTGGCCGCACTGGTACTGCACTGCCTCGGAGTCGAGGACGGCCAAAATAAGAGCCACCTCGTCGAGGGTTGGTGGTGGGTCGAGGGTGGAGCTCACCGCCCCGTAGACATCCGCGACGCCGAGCTCGACCGAACCCCCCGCCGCCGCTCGGGAGTTGGCGGTGCTGCACCAGGCTCGACGAGAGCCCGTAAAAGCGGAGCGCTTCAGCGAAATCGACTGTATGCGAGCCTGTCTCGTGCATGACATCGACTGCTGGGTCGCGTCGCGGTTGCCGATCGCCCATGGCGGGGCGCGGCGGCATACAGAGTCGGTCGGTGTCGTGATCGATCGCCTCGCCCGCTTCTGGGTACTGGCACACGCCACCCTGAAACCAGGCACAGACCCGAGTGCGAAATGCACCACGCCTGGAAGCGATTGGCCGAACTGGCGGAAGGCTATGACGACCTGGCCCTCGAGGTATCCATCGGCGCCCGCCGACTACCGGATATGGGCTCCCCCAACGATTCCGAGGAATGACCGAGTCCGAAAGCGAAGGTGTTGAAGATGATCGGTGAAGGAATGTTCTTCCTGCTCGGCATCGCCACCGGCGGCACCGGCCTGTGGCTGGCGACGGTGGCGGCAACCGTCAGAAGCACGCGTCCCGAGACATATGGCAACGGCTGGACCGTGGAGTCGATCCGGTCTCGGATCGAGCAGGAGCGGACTGGCGACAGCAAGGTTCTGTCCAATTCTCCTCTCGTACCGCGTCATTCGGGAGGCTCGCGCCATACTGAGTAGGCACGCGTGCACGCACGAAGGGGGATGGCGTGATCAGCGTTCTCGTTGCCGCCGTCGGAGTTCTCGGTACCGCACTCGGTTCCGCGCTGACCGCGTTCATCGCCGCTAGAGCGGATGCACGTCGGCACGCTGCGTTGGAACGGCAGCAGATCCGTCAGGAAATCGCGCAGGGGAATGATCAAGTCCGCGAAGTGCGGCTCGAGCATCTTCGGTGGCGCCGGGAACGCCGCCAGCACGCTTATCTCGAACTGCTCGAGGCTTTGAGCGCCGCGGACCGGGCGAATCAGCACTACTTTCGCGGGCTACAGGGTGCCACCGGGCCGACACAGGTTGACGAAGCTCGCCTGGCCGAGATTCGACAGCTGTTCAAGAACGCCGAACAGGTCTTCTACAAGGTGGTGCTTGAAGGACCACCTGATGTTGCGGAGGCGGCGCAGAGGCTGATTGATCACTGCGGTTCCTTGATCGGCGAGGTCCGAGAATTCGCGGGGGCGCAAGCGGAGATGGTCGTCGACTTGGTCGATCGTAGTGACGCGGTCGAGATGGCGGGCCGGTCCTTCATGGCCACGCAACGCGAGTTCCTCAGCACCGCCAGTAGCGCACTCGATGAGATTGCCGACGTGTCCTGAACATCAGAAGTCCGTAGGCGCCGACCCTTTGCACCGCTAGCGGCGGAGGGGTCCGGTGGGGAGGGTGGCGTCGAGGCCCAAGTAGGGGATTAGGGCGTGGGCGAGGGTGGGGAGGGGCATGCTTTGGAGGGTTATTTCGCCTGGGCCGGTTAGGGCTATGAGGAAGAAGCCGTCGGCGCCGAAGAGTTTGTTGCGGATGCCGGGGACCGTGGTGATCTTGAATTTCACGGATTGGTCGAACATGCCTACGTGGTCGGGGTGGACGAGCATGGTTTCGCCGGGGGCGAGGGTGTAGCGGGTGAGTTCGCCGGAGAGTTCGATCCAGGCTCGGCCTTCGCCTTCGAGGCATTGCAGGCGGAAGCCCTCGCCGCCGAACAGGCCGCTGCGGACCGATTGTTGTAGCGCCACACTGACTGTCACGCCGGGGATGCTGGCGAGCCAGCCGTGCCGGTGCACGTAGACGCGGCGTTTGGGGCCGATATCGACGGGGATGATGTGGCCGGGGACCTTGGTGGCGAAGGCGACCAGGCCGGTTCCGGTGGTGGCCTGGTAGCGGGTCATGAACAGGCTCGCGCCGCCCGCGACCCGTTTGAGTGCGTTCATGATGCCGCCGCCGACCGCGCTGGTGGTCTGGGACATGGCGATATTCGTTGTCATCCAGGACAATTCGCCGTGCGGAGTGATTACCGACTCCCCCGGGTCGAGTTGTATCTCGAGCACCGGCATGACGCTGCCCCTGATATCTGCCCGCATACCCGCTCCCGGTTCCGACGCATCCGCCAGCTTACGGCGGTGCGGTTCGCCGCGCCGCTGCTCGCGCGATCGCCGGGCGCGGGCGGATTCGGCGTCGTACAGTGGCGATGGTCGTCTACGGAAGGCGGGAATCGTGCAACCGAATCCACCGTTGGAACCGACCGCGAGTGAACGGCTCTCGCATGCGGGGCGCATCTTCACCTCGGACCTGTCCGTCAATGAGTTCGCGCTATTACATGGCGCGGGGTTCGAGCCCATCGATCTGGTGATGGGGGTGTCGGTCTATCACGTCGGGTTCCAGTTCACCGGAATTCGCCAGCAGATGGAGCTCACGGTTTTGACCGAGGCAACCTATCGGGCCAGGTGGAATGCCATGACCCGAATGCAGGCCGAGGCGGACGCACTGCATGCCGATGGGGTGGTCGGGGTGCGGCTGGAGTGGCGGCATCTGGGGGCCGAGGCCAGCCATCTGGAGTTCATCGCCGTGGGTACCGCGGTGCGATATACCCAGGAGCCGGGGAGGTTTCGCAGGCCGAACGGGCAGGCGTTCACCAGTCATCTGTCCGGACAGGACATGGTGACGCTGATGCGTTCGGGGTTCGCGCCGGTGGCGTTCGTCATGGGAAATTGCGTATTCCATGTGGCCGTACAGGGTTTCATGCAGTCGCTGCGCCAGCTCGGCAACAACGTCGAGATGCCGCAGTGGACGCAGGGCAATTATCAGGCCCGCGAATTGGCCATGTCGCGGATGCAGGCCGAGGCCGAGCGCGATGGCGGTATCGGGGTGACCGGGGTGGAGTTCCAGATCCAGAACTATGCCTGGGGTCATCACACGGTCGAGTTCTATGCGGCGGGAACGGCCTTGCGCCGCACCGGAACCGGCGAGACCATCACCCCGCAGTTCGTGCTGCCGATGGGCGACTGACCGATGACCTTCGATTCGGACCGTGCGGCCCAGGTGATCGCCGCCGCGCTGCACGGTCCCGGCGGGGTCGGGCTGGTGTTCAATGTGTTCGGCTCGGTACCGGGTGCGGTGCGCACCCCGGCCAAGAGCGGCCTGTTCCGCTCCGAACCCGAACGGCTGCAACTGGGTTCGTGGCGCTACGAGGTGACCGGTGATCAGCGTATCCGGGCCGCGCACGTGGTGAACGGCATCGTGCTGGCCGAGGAGGTGCTGACCGCCGCCGCGGTGGGTCCGCATGTGGCGCGAGCGCTCTCGGATCTGGTGGAGGGTTTCGGCACACCTGCGCTCCCACAGATCGCCGCCGCGCTGGAGGTCTTGGAAACTGTGGGCTGAGCGGCTCCGAACTGGGAGTATTAGGGGGTGAAGCGCGACGTCTCCACCCATCTCGACGTCCAGATCCATGCCGATACCGAACTCGAATTCCAGATTGCCGTGGCCCGGCAGCCGGGCATCGAACTGAGCGAATCATTGACCTTCGAGCTGAACGGCTGGAACCAGATCGCCCGGGAGGTCCCGGGGCCACACGGCGCGCGCATTCACGTATTACGCTGTGGCGCGGGCAATTTGCAGGCGCATTACAGTGCCACCGTGATCGGCGCGGCGCTCGCCGATCCGCCGTCGGAGTACGATCTCTCGCTCTACTCCCGCCCGAGCCGCTTCGCCGAATCCGATCGGCTACTCGCCTTCGCGGCCACCGAATTCGGTTGCGGCATAGACAATCCAGACGCTCCCGCACGAATAGCCGACTGGGTGGGCCGCCGCATCCGCTACACCCCCGGCAGCAGCACCCCCAGCGACGGCGCGGTGGAGACGCTACTGTCCGGTGCCGGCGTCTGCCGCGACTTCGCGCACCTCACCGTGGCCCTACTGCGCGCGATAGGCGTCCCCGCCCGCGTCGCCTCGGCCTACGCACCGGGCATTGTCCCGATGGACTTCCATTCCGTCCCAGAGGCTTACGTGCGGGGAGCCTGGCAGGTATTCGACCCCACCCGCCTGGCCCCCCGCTCCGCCCTGGCCCGAATAGCCACCGGCCGCGACGCCTCCGATATCGCCTTCCTCGGTAATCACGGCGGCGATATCAGCATCAACGGCTTATGGGTCAATGCCTTCATCGATGGCCCCCTCCCCTTCGACGACTTCGATCACCCACTCACCTTGGCGTGAACGCCCGCACCCCGGGTGATGCCGAGGGCGACGATCACCGCACTCACCGCGAGCAGTACGCATTCAACAATGTCCCGGCGCTGGAATCGCTCGACCCGCAGCAGCGCCGGGACCTCTACGCCCTACTGCGACAGGCGATCGCGGGCCGTTAGGTCACGCACTGCCGGGGTGCCCGGGGTACTCCGCGCCGGCCGCCCGCTCGCGAGTGGGACCGCCGCACCAGATCCTGCCCCCTTCGCAGGATCTGGTGCGCTATTCGAGGATGACTCAGGGCGGGGTGGAGATCACCTCAAAGAGGAACGGAGCGGGTGGAAAATGACTGGTGGGTGGGGTGTTTCGCGGTCTGAAAGGAGTTTCCGGACCGGAAAGATTCGGGGGGTCGACGGCCGGTGAGTGGAGGCGGGGGCACGCGGTAATCTTTCGCGCATGGTGGCGGGTTCGGTGGCTGACGGGAGCGACGGGGGTTCGACGCGAACGGTGTTCGCGGCACGATTGGCCGATTTGTGGACGGCGGCCGGTGATCCGACGCTGCGGCGGGTGGCCACGGCCGCGGAGGCCCGGATGCGGGCGGCCACCGGACAGGGGAATGGCGCGCGAATCTCGGTGCAGCGCATCAGCGATTGGCGGGCGGGGCGCAATCTGCCCGCGCGGTTCGAGACATTTCAGCCGGTGCTGCTGACACTGCTGGCGCTGGCAGGCAATCCGGTCCCGGCGGAGTTGGCGGATCGCCGGGCCTGGCGGCGAGTGTGGAAGGCGGCCAAGGAGACCGCACCGGATATGCCGACCGCCAAAGGCGCTCGCGGCGGAAGTCGAACGGACAGCACCGATTCCGGCCCGCGACCGCGCATTACCAATGCCCTGCGCCGCGATATCGACACCTTCATCGGCCGCGAGGGCGAATTGCGGCGCATCCTGGACTCCGCCGAACCGGGCCGGGTGCTCACCGTGCACACGGTGGACGGTATGCCGGGCGTCGGCAAGACCACGCTGGTCACCCGTGCGGCACACCTGCTGGCCGAGAAGTTCCCGGACGGCCGGTATTTCGTCGAATTGAACACCCATACCGCGGGCCAGTCCCCCGCCGAGCCCGCCGATGTGCTGGCCCGGCTGCTCACCGATCTGGGCATCGATGCCCGCCATCTACCGGAGAATCTCACCGGTCGGCGTGATCTGTGGCGGGATCGGCTGGCGGACAAGCGGATTCTGCTGATCCTCGACGATGCCGGGACGCATGAACAGATCGAACCGCTATTGCCCGGTGTGCCAGGCTGTTTGACGCTCATCACCAGCCGCCGCCGGCTCATCGCGCTGGACGGCGCGGTGCCGCTGTCATTGGATGTCCTGGAGCCGGCCGCGGCCGCCGACCTGTTCCGCCGTCTCGCGTATCGCACCACGATCACCGAAACCGATTGCGCCGCAATAGCGGAGATCGTGCGACTGTGCGGCTTTCTGCCGCTGGCGATCGTGCTGCTGGCGGGTCGCCTGGCACACCACCCCACCTGGTCGATCACCGATCTGGCCCGCGAGTTCGGCACCGCCCACGACCGGCTCGACGAACTGGATACCGGGCAGCACGCGGTCCGCGCCGCCTTCACCACCTCGTACTCCGCACTGCCACAGGACCGGCAGCGACTCTTCCGTCGCCTGGGCCTGCACCCCGGCCCCGATTTCGATGTATACGCGGCAGCCGCGCTCGCCGATATTCCGTTGCCCGCCGCCCGGCGCGGCCTGGACGCGCTGTACACCGATCACCTGATCGACGAAATCGCGCCGGGCCGCTACAGATTTCACGATCTCATACGTGAATATGCCTGCGGGGTAGTCGAAGACGAGACCGCGCAGGATCGCACCCGGGCCCTGGACCGGCTGCTCGACTACTACCAGCGAACCGCGAATGCCGCGGCCTTCCCCGGCCCGAGCACGCCGCCGGAGGCGAACGACCCTGTCGCGCAGTCCTTTCCGGACTACGCGGCCGCCCTGGCCTGGACCCGCCGCGAACGCGCGAATCTGCTCGCCGGTCTGGACCATGCCGGTGCGAACAACCACCTCGCCCGGGTGGTGGCCATGACCGATGCCCTCACCTGCGAGATGCGGCTGATCGGCGCGGCGGCTCCGGCGGTGGCCATTGTGCAGCGCGCGGCCATCGCACCGGACACCATCGATGATCGGCACGCCGGCGCCTTCGCATTCAAGGACCTCGGCGCGACCTGGTATTTCCACGAGGACTACGTCCACGCGGCGGCGATCGTGCAGCGTGTACTGGAGTTCACCGCCGAGACCGCCGCGGCCGAAACCCGTGCTGCCGCTTGGCGAACCCTGGGCCGGGTCCGATATCTGGCCGGGGAGTACGCGCTGTCGAGCGCGGCCCTGGAACAGGCGCGACAGCTCTACAGCGCCGCCGGACGGGTGCGCGAGGAGGCCAGCGTGCTCGGCACCCTGGGCTGGGTCGCACATCTCACCGGCGACTACGCGGGGGCGCTCGCGCTGCTGCGGGAGTGTCTGGCGCGCTACGACAATCTCGGTTCGCATTTCGGCCGGGCCGCCACCCTCGTCAAACTCGGCTGGGTCAACTATCTGCTCGACGACGAGGCCACCGCCACCGAGCAATTGCTCATGGCGCAGCACATCTTCCGGACCGGCAACGCGCACGCCGGTACCGCCGCCGCGCTGGAGCCGCTGGCGTGGATCCGCGTCATCTCCGGCGATACCCGGGGTTCGATGGATCTCCTCGAACAGGCCCTGCACTGCCACCGGCAGATCGGCAGCCTCTCCGGTGCGGCATTCGTTCTCAATAACCTCGGCTTCGGTATGAACGACCTCGGCGAGCACGACGCCGCCATCGGCTATCTGCGGGAGTCGCTCGAGCTCTACCGGACCATCGGCAATCGAGCGGGGGAAGCCTCGGTCTTCAATAATCTCGGTCTGACCCGGCATGCCATGGGCGAGTTGGCGGCGGCGAACGAGGCGCTGCGGCAAGCGCTCACGATCAACACTGAGATCGGCAATCTGCGCGGCGCGGCCGAAGCCCGGGAGCGATTGCGGGCGCTGGGCCTGGATACGCGCGCCGTGGCCTCCACCTGATACCGACCGATCCGCATTCCGCTACGGAAGCGGGTTATGCCGGTAATGACCGATCCAATGAGTAAATCGCGGCCGGTGGCGCCCGATACGGGCCCTTTCTCGTCAGTCCCCGCACCGAATCCTTCGAACCATGGGACATTTTCGTCGTAGAGGACGAGACGAGCGCCAGACTGCTGTGGGGTCCGGCCGGTCGCCGCGAACACGCGCTGCGGCCGGGCGAATTCGCGGCCGTACTGGGCGAGTTCCCGCAGGCAGTGGCATGGGAGGACCGGTAATGACTGGATCGAAGCCCATATCAACCTCGCGGCTGGCCCGCGGCTCCAAACTCGGCGCGGTGGTGGCCGTGCAGGCGGTACGCAAACGCCGCACCAAACTCTCCATGATCGGCAGATCCGCCGAGGTGCGCGCCGCGATGGCCGATGCGTCGGTGTTGCGGCTGGCCGAGCAGTTGGTGCTGGTACTGGGCGAAATGAAAGGCCTGGCAATGAAACTCGGGCAGCTGCTGTCGCTGCTCGATCTGGAGTTGGTGCCGCCGCGATATCGCGAGACCTTCCAGCGCCGCCTGGCCGTACTCTTCGATCACGCGCCGACGGTCGAGTTCGCGGCCATGCGCGGGGTGATCGAGGAGGATTTCGGCAAACCCCTGCGGGAGCTGTTCGCCGAATTCGAGCCGGAGCCGATCGCCGCCGCCTCCATCGGACAGGTCTATCGCGCAAGGCTTTTCGACGGTACCGAGGTCGCGGTGAAGGTGCAGTACCCGGGCATCGATCTGGCGGTGCGCGCGGATCTGCGGAATCTGGGCATGCTGCGGATCATGATGCAGCAGGTGGCGCTGCCCGGTTTCACCGTCGGTGTACTGGATGAACTGCGTGCCAATTTCGAGAAGGAGCTCGACTACGACGTCGAGGCGCGCACCCAGCGGCATGTGGCGAATATGTACGCCGATCACCCGTTCATCACTGTGCCGCAGGCGTTTCCGGAGCACAGCAGCCGCCGGGTACTGGTGACCGAGTACTCGCCCGGAATCGATTTCGAGGCCATGCGCGCACTGCCCGAGGCCGAGCGCGATCGTATCGGCGAGATCGTCTACCGGTTCTATGTGGGCTCACTGTTCGAGCTGGCCGAGTTCTGCGGTGATCCGCATCCGGGCAATCTGCTGCTGCGCCCGGATGGCCGGGTGGTGTTCCTGGACTTCGGGCTCTACAAGCGAATGCAGCACGAGCAGATAGCTTTCGAGGCCGTCTGCCTGCGCGCGACCGCCGAGGATCGCGATGACGAGCTGTACCGGCTGATGGTCGAGCGCGGTGTCATCGACGAGCACTCCAGCGTCACCCCGCAGGAGTGCTACAACTATGTGCTCTCCGCCGCGGAGTGGTCACTGGTGGACGAGGAGCTGCCGCTCACCCCGGAGCTCGCCTCGGCCGCCTTCCTGCACGCGGTCGACCCGCGTATCGCCGAATTCGACGGTATGCGCAGGCAGAATCTGCCGCCGGAGCATCTGTTCTCGCGCCGCGTCGACTTCTGGACCTGCGCCACCCTGGGTCATTTGCGCGCCACCGCGAATTGGCATCGCATTGCCCGCGAATGGCTGTACGACGAGGAACCGACGACGGATCTCGGTCGGCTGCACCAGGATTGGCGGCGGCGCCACGGTCTCGACAATGCGGCGCGGAAAGTACAGTCCAGCTGTGACGACGATCACTCCGTTAACAATGCGGGCGTCGTAGAGGATTTCACTGCGAATCATTCGCCCGGAGTTCCGGGCGTCGCGCACTGAGATGGCAAATCTTCTGGGAGGCAGAGCGTGCGATCGATAACTCAAACTTCGGGTAAAGCGGTTCAAAAAAGTCGCATATTCACGACCGTGGGGGCGGTAGTGCTCATAAGCACGTCGGCATTGCTCATGACGGCATGCAATGACAAGGAGACCAAGGCCGGGCCGACCAGCTCGCAGCTCGCCCAGCCCATGGGTACCGGACAGCCCGGCAGCACGCCCGGCGGCAGCACCACCAATGGGCAGGCCACCGTGCGTACCGTCGGAAAGACCGGCTGGTACGAGGGATTCGACATCACCGTGGACAAGGCGACCGTCATTCCGGACGAATTCGGCGGCGCGAAGGTACGCGTGGACATCACCTACAAGAACACCACCACCGATAACAAGACCCTCAGCACCGTGCCGACACTGCTGGTGAGCGGGCAGATCGACGACGGGGCGGGCTTCGACAATCCGGCCGTACCCGGAAAGGGCTCGGCCACCGGCAATGTCACCACCACCGTGCAGAAGCTCTCCGATGCCCAGCATCTGCTGGACACCCTGACGGTGGTCTACGGTACGGCCGCGGAGAACCAGACCGTCATTCCGCTGCGGGCCGATGCCAAGGTGGAGAGCACCGCACCCAAGGCGCTGACCATCTCGGGCACCCTGGTGCAGGATCAGACCACCATTCAAATCACCGGTGGCACACTGACTCCCAGTTACACCACGGGTGAACACGGCAAAATGGATCTCGCCCTGCATATCAAGATCATTGGCGGATCCGGTATATCCGACGGCGGATCCAATATCTTCTACGAATACTTCAGTGTGAAAACACCGGACGGCCAGAACCTGCCCGCCGATAATCGCGGACCCATCAACGAGTTGCTGGAGCGCAATCAAACCATCGACAATGCCAAGACTTTCGCCATTTTCGTGGTGCCGTCACCGGGCACCGGCACCTATGTGGTTACCTACGACGCCAAGAAGGGCGAGGGGGACGCACCGACGTTCTCCTTCACTGTGAACTGACGCCGGACCGAAAACAGCGCCGCTCGAATATTCACGGGTGGCGCTGTTTTCGGTACTCTGTGCGCAGATTCTGGGGAGGAACGATGAGGATCGTCTCGATCTGCGCGGGCGCCATGGTCACTGGTGCACTGCTGGGGCTGACCGGCGGGCCCGCGAATGCCGATCAGGGAGAGGATCATCCGGGCTCGTGCTTGGTGGTGCAGAACCGGACGGGTGCGGCGCTCACCGTCAGCCTCAACTATCCGGAGGTGTCGGGGACGTGGAATTACGAGCCGGACGAGACGCCGACGGTGCTGGCCGATGAGGCGAACGCGGTCATCACCTCGCCGAGCGGGGTGTGGGATGCGCACCTGGACCACGGCGTAGGAACCGATTGGGTGTACGACGGGGAACAGAATACGAGCCAGGGCTGCAATGGATCCTGGGTACTCACCGTGAACCCCTGACTCGGCAGGCGGCGAGCCACGGGCAATCGGTAGCCTCGTGTCGGAAAAGTGTTCGGCGCGGGCCCAGGTCCGCGTCGAGAGTGTGGATCAGCAGGGACGCCGGCGGCTGTGAGCCGGTGGATGGGGGACGATTCCGATTACGGCACAGGGCATTTCGCGATGGCGGGCGTTCGCGCACCCGGACAGCGCTCGACTCGGGCGCATCCGGCTGATCGCGCTGATCGCCGGGGTGCTGGGCATTCTGCTGGCGGTGCTGACACCGCTGCTACCGGTGCGTCAGGACAGAGCGAGCCTGGATTGGCCGCAGCCACAGTCGATTCAGCTGACCGCGCCGCTGGTGGATTACGCTCCGCTCGGCCTCGACGTGAGCATCCCGTGCACCGCGCTGCGCGACCTGGCGACCGGCACCGTCCTCGCCACGGTCCCGGTGAAATCCCAGGGCGCGACCACCAAGGGCCTGATCGCGCGCATCGAGGACAAGAACGGTTCCGGCCGCACCCTCTCGGTCCTGCTCCGCGATATCCCCCTCCTCACCGTCCCCATGAGCGAGATCTCGGCGGCCGCACCCACATTCGCCCCCAACTCGGCAACCAGCGCGGGTAGCGGCATGCCGCCGGGCACCGGACCTCCAGGTGGCCCGCAACCCGGAGGCACCAACCCGCCACCCGGCAGCACTCCACCGCCGGGGAGCACGCCTCCCCCGGGCGCGACGCCACCTCCCGGCAGCACGCCACCGCCTGGCGCGACTCCCCCGCCTGGCAGCACACCTCCCCCCGGCGCAACTCCCCCGCCGGGCAGCACGCCACCGCCCGGCGCAACCCCTCCGCCCGGCAGTACGCCACCGCCCGGCGCGACACCACCGCCGGGCAGTACGCCACCGCCGGGCGCGATTCCGCCACCCGGTAGCACTCCGCCTGCCGGTGCCACTCCTCCGGCGGGCACCACACCCGCGGCAGGGGCGAATCCCTCAGCGGGCAGCGCTGTTCCAGGCGGAGCCGCCGCTCCCGGCGGTACCACCGGGCCGGGTGGGGCCACTCCTCCGGCGGGCGGCAATCCTCCTCCCGGTGGCACGACCACGCCGCCGAGTACGAGCGGTGATCCCGGGGCCGATTCCGCGCTCGGGAATGGGGCCGGGCCGGCGGCTGATCCGGGTCCGGCAACTGCACCGAATTGTGCTGCGCTGGTGGTGCATTCGACTTCCGGGGCGACGACGGCCGAGTTGACCGGGTTGAGTCGGAAGGATGGGACGCCGTACAAGACCTCGGTCGAGAAGGATGTGCGACCGCAGATTGTCGGCGTTTACACCGATTTGGATCGGGCGCGGGTGACCGATGCTCGGTTGCACGCGGATATCGATTCGCGGTTCTCGTCCAGTCCCAGTGCGCTGAAGCTCGCGGCGATTGTCGGGGCCGTACTGGCCACGGTCATCGCGCTGATCTGCCTGCATCTGATCGATACCGTCGACGGGCGTAGGGCGCGCCGATTCCTGCCCGCGCATTGGTGGCGGTTCGGCCGCGCCGATGGTGTCGTACTCGGCACGCTGGCGCTGTGGCATGTGATCGGGGCCAACACCTCCGACGACGGCTACATCCTCACCATGGCCCGGGTGTCCAAGCATGCCGGGTACACGGCCAACTACTACCGCTGGTTCCAGGTGGCCGAGGCACCGTTCGGCTGGCCGTACGAGATCCTCGCGCAAATGACGCGGGTCAGCGAGGCCGGCCTCTGGATGCGACTGCCGTCGCTACTGGCAGGCATCCTGTGCTGGCTGGTGATCAGCCGGGAAGTACTGCCGCGCCTGGGTTCTCGCGTGCGCGCGAACTCCGCTGCCCGCTGGACCGCCGGACTGGTCTTCCTGGCCATCTGGCTCCCCTTCAACAATGGCCTGCGCCCCGAACCCCTCATCGCCCTCGGCGCACTCCTGACCTGGTGCTCCATCGAGCGCGCCATTGCCACCCGCCGACTCCTGCCCGCCGCGGTGGCCGCCCTCATCGCCGCCTTCTCCCTGGCGGCCGGCCCGAGCGGCCTGATCTGCCTGGCAGCCTTGATCGCCGGCTCCCGATCGGTGATTCGCACCGTAATCAGCCGAGCCCGAACCGATTCCGGTCGTGACCTGAGCATCGGAACCGGTTCGGGCACGCCCGGCCGCCCGGGTTCCGGCCTGCCCACCCCTGGCACCAATTCAGGCAGCGACCCTCGTGCCGAATCGGCCCGCAGCCCAATCACCCTCCCCCACAATGCTTCCGGTAGCCGCCTGCTGCGATATGGCGCGCTGCTGGCTCCGATTGTGGCGGCGGGCGTGCTGGTGCTGGTCGTCGTATTCGCCGATCAGACAGTGGCTTCGGTTTTGGAGGCCACTCGGGTGCGGACCCTGGTGGGACCGAATCTGACCTGGGTGGATGAGCCGACGCGGTGGGAATCGCTGTTGTCGCTGACGCCGGATGGTTCGCTGGCTCGGCGCTTCGGCGTACTGGGAATGCTGTTGTGCCTGGGCGTGTGCGTGCTGGTGGCGCGCGGGCGCGGCGGACGGATTCCGGAGACGGCGCGCGGGCCGGTAGCTCGGGTGCTGGGCATTGTGGTCATGGCTCTGCTGCTGATGATGTTCACGCCGACCAAGTGGACGCATCACTTCGGCGTGTATGCGGGGCTGGCGGCCGCGCTGGCCGCGATCACCACGGTCGCGTTGAGCGGCAATAGGATTCGAGCGCCCTACCAGCGGTCACTGTTCGGCGCGGCCGTGCTGTTCCTGCTGGCTGTCACATTCACCGGGTCGAATGGCTGGTGGTACGTCTCCGGATACGGGGTTTCGTGGCCGGACCGGGCGCCGGTACTCGGCGGGCTGAACATTGCCACCATCTTCCTGGCGCTGACTGCGCTGTGTCTGGCGATGGCTGGCCTCCAGTACTTCCGCGAGCCGACCGGCAGTCCTTCTCCCGCAGGACGTTTCGATCGAATCAGGCCGCTGACCATCGCGGCCGCCGCACTGGTGCTGTTCGAGGTGGCCACCATGGCGCAGGCGGCGTACGCCCAGTACCCGGCGTATTCGGTGGCGCTGTCGAACCTGCGCACGCTCGCGGGCAAGGACTGCGCCATGGCGGATGACGTTCTGGTGGAGACGGATACACCGGGTTCGCTGCTGCAGCCGTACACCGGCAAGACCGCCGATGGGCTGGCCGCCGACAATACCGGTTTCACCGCCAATGGTGTCGGCGATCTTATGCCCGATGCCGGACCGGGCGGTAAATCCGGTCCGCCGTCGGGCAGCGGTCCACCCTCGGGCAGCGGTCCGTCCGGTGGACCCGGCGGCGGCCCCGGTGGTCCGGGTGGCCCGCCCGGCGCCCCCGGCGGTACGAGCACCGAGACCGGAATCAATGGCAGCACAGTCGCTTTGCCCTTCGGTCTGGATACCGCCCGCACGCCGGTCCTCGGTAGCTACTCCCGCGGTGATAAGCAGCCTGCCCACCTGACCACGCAGTGGTATCGCATGGATCTGACTGCCGTACAGCAGGATTCCGCATACCGGGTGCTGGTGCTGACGGTCGCCGGCCGCATTGCCGCCACCGACGACAAGGGCAACGGCGTCGAAGACGCGCAGCTGCGAGTGGAGTTCGCGCATCGCGCCGATGACGGCACCGTACAGCCCCTGGGTGATCTGGTGCCGCCGAGTGTCGGTGGCGCACCCATGTGGCGGAATCTGCCGATCGCACTGGATCGAATTCCGTTGCAGACCAATGCGATTCGCCTGGTCGCCAAGGTCGACGCGCTCACCGACAAGCAGTGGCTGGCGGTCACTCCGCCGCGACTGCCCCGCCTGGCCGCGCTGGATTCGGTGGTCGGTCATTCGGAGCCCGTGCTGACGGATTTCCATGTGGGACTTGCCTTCCCCTGCCAGCATCCGCTCGATCACAAGGACGGTGTGGCGGAGCTGCCGGGTTGGCGCATTCTGCCGGACAAACTCAATTCGCAGGTCTCCAGCTCGTGGGAGGACGATACCGGCGGTGGCCCGCTGGGCTGGATCAACCTGCTGCTGCAGCCCCGCACCGTCCCGGCGTATCTCGACCATGATTGGACCCGGGACTGGGGCGAGCTTCAGCGCTTCCAGTTCGCCGCCAATGCCCGTGCGCCACAGGCGGATATCGGAGTGCGGGTCGAAAACCGCTGGGGCTGGGTGAACGACGACCCGATCAAGGTCGAGTAGCGACAACAAAAAGATCCGCCGTGGTCCGAATCCCGGACCGCGGCGGATCTTTTCGTATGTTATCGCCTACTTCTGCGGCGGCTGCCCGCCTCCGGGCGGACCATCACCCGGCGGCTGCTGGCCACCGGGAGGCTGCTGCCCCGCGGGCAGCGGCTTACCGATGTGCTGCGCGATATCGGGCAGTATGCGGTTGGCCACCTGTTCCCAGTTGCCCCAGTTGTGCACCCCGATACTCGGGAAGTCATAGGTGACATTGTCATAACCCAGTGCCTGCAGGCGGGACTGGAACGCCTTGGAATTGGCCAGCGCGATCCCTTCCAGCGGCATGCCCTGGATGATGGCGTCCACAGAGGACAGATCCTGTTGTGCCGGAATGGCACTGCCCGCCGCGATGTACAGGCGCGTGTTGTTGGCGATCAGCGTCGGCGCGAAGTTGTAGGCGTCGAGCCGCTCCCACTCCGGGCTGCCCGCCGCCGCCAGGGAATCGATATTGTAGCCACCGGCGGCGATCATGGCCAGCCGCAAGGCTTCTCGCATACCCGGTGCGGATGAGTGCAGGTATCCCGACAGCGATCCGGCGTACACGAACTGGTCCGGATGGTAGGCCGCCAGCACCACCGCGGCGCTACCGCCACTGGAGAGCCCGAACACGCCATTGCGACTGTCGCTGAACCCCAAGCGATCTCGCAGTGCGTTGCGCAGGTTCTGCGTGATGAAGGTTTCCCATTTGTAGGTATTGGATTTACCCGAGGTCTCGTCCCAGCCGGCGACGGCCGAACCGGAATCGCGCCCCGGCAGCATGGAGGCGTCGGGATTGACGCCGAAGAAGCTGCTCGGCTCGTTCCAATCCGCGTAGAAACTGGATTCGCCACCGACCGGCGTCACCACATTGATGTTGAACTTGGCGAGCGCGGCCGGAATGCCGGTGTGCAGCTCCCACCCGTTCATATCGTTCTGCGCCCGTTCACCGTCGAGCAGATAGACCACCCGATCGGTATTCCCGTCCGCCGCCCGGAAGATCCGCGACTTGATCGCTCCCATGGGCGAATCGACCATGAAGTCGAATCCGGACGAGTCGTAATCCGCCACAGCGGGTCCAGCCGCAACCACCGACGCCCCGAACGGAACAAGTACGACCGCGACAGCTCCGACCACAGTCCGCCTGGCCCACCCACCCCGGGATCTGTGTCGGCGCTCCTGCGCCCGTCGCACAGCCACGCCACGCATATCCTGTTATGCCCTTCCGTTGTGCGGCCCGACAAGGCCGCTCCCCACACCGACCCGCCTCGCACCACACGGGCGCGGCCGATCTCGCCGAGCAGCATAACGCGCCATCCACCCCCCGTCCCCTCCGAATTCCAACTCGGACAGGCGATCACAGGGACCTAGCGGCGGCATCTGCCCGAGAAGCGAACTACCTCAGGTCCCGGTGATCATCGGTCCAATGGTGAATGGGGCGCTGCGGCCCCGGGCGTCGAGGCGGCCGTCACCCCAGCTGGCGCTGCCGTAGCCGTCGACCTCGATGGCGTACTCCCCCGCCGAGAGCGTTTCGGGTAGTCGCACCGAAGCCCGAGGATGGCCGTCGACCAGCTCGACATAGCTCCGATCCGCCCCGGAACCCAACGCCACCAGGAAGATTCGCGCATATTCGAGGTTCATATGCGCCGCCGACGCACTCGCGGGCGCCCAGCTGATGCCGAGTTCACCTGTCGTCTCCCCGAATTCGACGGTGACCCGCAGCCTCGCCTCCCCTTCGAGCCCCGCGCGGTAACTCACGACATCCTCCTCGACCACCCCGGCCGTGCGCGCCCCAACCGGCGCAACCTCGACCAGGCATTCCTTTCACCCCAGGCTGGCACGAAGACCTCGGCTGGGCAATGCGGGTTCCGGTCGGTTCGGTGGGACGGTATGTGTCATAGGGTCCCGTTAGTCTCGGGCGTATGGGGCTGGCAGTGGCGACACATGTATTCGCCGACGCGTTGAATGATGATGGCGAGTACGCCGATGAGCTGCGGGAGCACTTGCGGGCGATCAATGAGTTGCTTGCCGCGGAGGGGCTGCCGCCGCATGATGAGGCGACCGCGCGTGGTCCGGTGACGGCGCGGAATCAGCTGGGTGGGGTGCCGTACAGCTTTGTGCACTATCTGCGGCGGGCGTACGCCCATGCTCGCGAGCAGCCGGGCCAGGCGCTGACACCCGTTGCGGCGGGCGAGGATCCGACCGATGACCCGGTGGTGGATCGGCTCACCTACATGTTCGAATCGCATCTGCTCTGCCATTCGGACTGCGAAGGCTATTACGTACCAATAGATTTCGACGAGGTCCTGTATCCGGACGAGGCGCTCGGCATTCCGGGCGGCATGGTCGGATCGAGCGCCGTGCTGTTGCGCGAACTCGTCTATGTCGCACCGTATCTCGGCATCACCCTCACCGAGGGCGAGCTATCCGATGCCGAGATCGCCGCGATCCATGCGGGCGATGACGAGCATCCGCTCTATCGTGAGCGTGAGACCTGGCTGGTGCTTTTCGAGGAGGCTCGCGTCTCGATGGCGAACAAAACGCTCATCACCTTCTGCTGAGCCCCTGTTAGGCTGCGGGCATGTCCATCAGTGTCCGTCTCGCTCCCGGTTGCCGCCCGCGCGGCTGCCGTGCGCCGGCGCGACGGGTGCTGGGGCGACGGGTTCGGTATGTGATCGGATCCGAACCCGGGCAGGTCAATGGGATGCGATGGCTTTGCGCGTCGCGCGCCGGGCGGGGTGTCTGAAGGAGCGGCTGCTCCCCGGCCCTGCCGTCTCCGCATCGAGGGTGTTCTCGGCTCGGCTGTGAGTCGTGGGCCTCGGCGCGCGGTTACGCGTACTCGTGACCCAATCCCATGACCGGGCATGCCCCAGGAGCAGATCATGATCAGTAAGTTCTTCATACCCGACCCCAAGGGTCGAATCCCCAGCGCCGCAGGGTATTTCGGCGATTTCGGCGGCAAATTCGTTCCGGAGGCGCTGGTCGCCGCCGTCGACGAGGTGGCCGCGGAGTACGAGAAGGCCAAGGTGGACCCCGATTTCATCGCGGAGTTCGATGGTCTGCTGGCCGACTACGCCGGTCGCCCGACCGCGCTCACCGAGGTGCCGCGATTCGCCGCGCACGCCGGTGGTGCGCGGGTATTCCTCAAGCGTGAGGATTTGAACCACACCGGCTCGCACAAGATCAATAATGTGCTGGGGCAGGCGCTGCTCACCAGGCGGATGGGCAAGCGCCGGGTGATCGCCGAGACCGGTGCGGGTTCGCACGGGGTGGCGACCGCGACCGCCTGCGCACTGTTCGGGCTCGAATGCACCGTCTATATGGGCGAGGTCGATACCAGGCGGCAGGCGCTCAATGTGGCTCGCATGGAAATGCTTGGGGCGGAGGTCATTCCGGTGCGGTCCGGATCGCGCACGCTCAAGGACGCCATCAATGAGACGTTCCGGGACTGGGTCGCCAATGCCGAGACCACGCACTACATTTTCGGCACGGTAGCCGGACCGCATCCGTTCCCCGCCATGATCCGCGATTTCCAGCGGGTCATCGGTGCCGAGGCCAGACGCCAAATACTCAGGCGCGCAGGGCGTTTACCCGATGCGGCGGTGGCCTGTGTCGGCGGCGGCTCGAATGCGATCGGGCTGTTCCATCCGTTCCTGGACGATGCGGCGGTGCGCCTGATCGGTTGTGAGGCAGCCGGACACGGTGTCGAAACCGGTGCGCACGCGGCATCGCTGACGGCGGGTGCGCCCGGCATCCTGCACGGTTCGCGCTCATTCGTACTGCAGGACGATGAGGGTCAGATCACCGAACCCTGTTCCATCTCAGCTGGTCTGGACTATCCGGGTGTCGGACCGGAGCACGCCCACCTACACGATATCGGCCGCGGCGAATACCGTCCGATCACCGATGACGCTGCCATGCAAGCATTTCGGCTGTTGTCCGCCACCGAGGGCATTATTCCGGCCATCGAGAGCGCACACGCATTGGCCGGGGCCCTCGAGGTCGGTCACGAGCTCGGCCCGGACGGACTGATCCTGGTCAGTCTCTCCGGTCGCGGCGACAAGGATATGGACACCGCCACCGGATACTTCGCCCAGCGGGAGGGTTCGAAGTGAACGCGCAACTGCTGACCGACACCCTCGCCAAGGCCGCCAGCGAGAACCGGGCCGCGCTCCTGGGGTATATGCCCGCCGGTTTTCCGACCGTCGACGGCGGTATCGCCGCGATGAACACGATCCTGGACGCCGGGGCCGATGTGATCGAAATCGGTCTGCCGCACAGTGATCCGGTGCTGGACGGCCCCGTCATCCAAACCGCCGACGATATCGCCCTGCGCGGCGGCATCCGGATCAAGGATGTCCTGCGCACGGTGCGCGAGGTGTACCGGGCCAGCGGGAAACCGGTGCTGGTGATGAGCTACTGGAATCCGATCCAGCGCTACGGTATCGAGCGATTCACCACCAAATTGGCCGAGGCGGGCGGTGCGGGCTGCATCTTGCCCGATCTGCCGGTGCAGGAATCGGCGGTATGGCGTGCGCATGCCGATAAGCGCGTTCTGGCAACGGTTTTCGTGGTCGCACCCAGTAGTACCAATCAGCGACTTGCCGAAATCACCACCGCAGCATCGGGATTCGTCTACGCCTCCGCCGTGATGGGCGTCACCGGCACCGGGCAATCCGCCGGCGCCGCGGCCGATACCCTGGTGCACCGCGTCAAGGCCACCACCGATCTCCCGGTCTGTGTCGGCATAGGCATCTCCACCCCCGCCCAGGCCGCCACGGTCGCGGCCTTCGCGGACGGTGTGATTGTCGGCTCGGCCCTGGTCAAGGCCATCCTCGATGCACCCGACCGGGACGCCGGGCTCGCGGCCGTCCGCGAACTGACCGCCGCACTCGCGGAGGCCGTTCGCGGGCGCTGACACTCACGTCGTCGCGGGCCGGGCAGGCCATTCCCGGCCCGCGACGCACCCGAGCCGGTGTTCGCCGTCAGCGAATGCAGGTGGTGCCCGCGGACAGCGTCCCCAGTACGCATTCGGGATGCTGCACCGACCCGAGCCCGTCACCGACGTACGGGTAGATCGCGGTCAGAAACCCGTAAACGGTATCCACGACCAGTCCCACTCCCAAGCCAGTCCATACCGACAAGATATTGGGGTCCATGTCGGCCCAGCGTAGTCCCGGCTTCGAGGGGCGCGGCGCGGCGAGTTCTGGTTGTATCCCGGCTATGGCATTGCATATGAGCGCGGACGGGGATTGGCACATCGGTGACGACCCCCTCGATCTGGATCCGTTCCTGCGTGAGATCGGCGCGGAGGGTTACTCGATCCACGAGGTCAGACACTCCGTCTGCGACCACTGCGAAGCCACCGTCTTCGGCGTCTCCGGCGACCCCGGCGCCGGCACCATCCGCCGCGAATGCCGCTCCTGCGCCACCACCCACTTCATCGCCGGCTGCGGCGCCGACTGGTCCGATTCCCACGCCGAACCCATGGTCTGCGACTGCGGCACCACAGACTTCAACATCGCCGTCGGCTACTCCATGTACTCCGAAGGCACCGGCATCCGCGCCCTCTCAACAGCCGAACGCTGCCTCTCCTGCGGCCGCATCGAATCCTTCACCGGCTGGATGGTCCGAGGCGGCGAACTCCACCTCCTCGACCAAGCGTGACGGCTGAGCCGCATAGACGGCTCCGATCATGAGGACCTCCGGAATACCACCGGACAGTCCTCATGGTCCATTCAGAATTGGGGTGGACGGGGCGGTGGGTGGGTTGGTAGCGTGCTGTTCGCCGTGATTCGACGTGAGGAGGTGGGACCCTTGAATGCTGTATCCATGTGGGTGCTCCCGCTCTGTTCACGGTTGAGCGATTGACGTAGGTGTCGCTGGGAGTGCCTGGAACGCAGGGCAATTCCGAGAGGCATCATCATGAAGTTTATTTCCGAGGCATCTGAGAATGGTGTCGTCGAACGCGGTTTCACCATGGGTGAGATCACCGGCGCGCTTTGGTCGCCGGAGGCGAATTCGGTTGGGGCACCGCTGATTTTGAGTGGGCATACCGGCGGATTGCATAAGAAGGCGCCGGGGCTGGTGGCCAATGCTCAGTATCTGGTATCCAATTGCGGGTATACCGTTGCCGCCATTGACGCACCGGGACATGGGGATCGGCCGCGCGATGCGGTGGATGAGGCGGCGCGGGCGGCTTTTCAGCGGGCGCATGCGATGCAGGAGCCGATGGGACCGCTCATTACCGAGTACAACTCCGCGCTGGCCGAGCGGGCGGTGCCGGAATGGCAGGCCACCATCGACGCACTACAGGAGCTGCCCGAAATCGGGGCCGACGCACCGATCGGATTCGCCGGGGTGACACTCGGATCCGCGATCGGATTGATGCTGACTGCGGTCGAGCCCCGCATCACCGCAGCGTCTTTCGGCCCGGTATTCGCCTACGACGCGCTGTTGGAGGCGGCGGGAAAGATAACCATCCCGGCCGAATTCATTATCGCCTGGGATGACGACGGGATCGACCGGCAGCCCGAACTGGCATTGTTCGACGCCTGCGCGTCCCTGGACAAGTCGATGCACGCCTTCCCGGGCAGGCACAACCGAATGCGCGGCTTCGAACCGAGCGACCGCGCCCGGTTCTTCGCCCGCCATCTCGGCTCGGCCGCGGTGACACCAGCCTGATGTGAGCGCTGAGCGGGTGCCGGTCCACCACCGGCACCCGCTCACCCGATTGTCTTGTCCGCCAACGCCCGCCCTACGCTGCGACAGACCGTTTCCAACCGAGCAAAGGATTCGCATGGTGATCGTCGCAGGCCACATCATGGTGGACCCGCAGCAGCGGGATTCCTACCTCGCGGATTGCGTGGAAGTGGTGGAACACGCGCGCGATGCGTCTTGTCTGGACTTCTCGCTCGCCGCGGATCTGGTCGATCCCGCTCGCATCAATATCTTCGAGCGGTGGAAGTCGCGGGCCGCGGTCGAGGCATTCCGGGGCAGCGGCCCCTCCGAGGCGCAGAATGCGCAGATCCGCGCGGCATCGGTTGCCGAGTACGACATCTCGGATGTGCGGTCGCTCAGCTGAACCCGAAGCCGCGACATCGGTGATCCGAGCCCTCACTTTGAGGGGATTGCAAGCGAAAGTGTCGCTGAGATAACGGAATAGGTATGTTATGGGCTACGGTCGGCGTGTTTCGCGAGTGCGCTCGACCCCGGTGTAGCCGACAGGATTGACGAAACCCCATATGGCCGTGATGTTTCTCTGGATAACTGTTTCTCTACTAGTGGTCGCCGTGGCGGCGGCCGGCTATGCGGCAGTGCGCGTCCGCGCGGAGCGGGCGCGCGCCGATCAACTGGCCGCGCAGGTGCGCGGCTGGGAGCAATTGCTCGAACAGCTTGTGCGCAAGACGCTTCCGTCGGTCACCGAATCGATTCGGCGACCGGGCATGCCGATCACCGGCACCGAAAGCCCTCCGGGACTGGAGCAGTCGAATATCGCTCCGCTGGTCTGGCAGACCGTCGAATACTTCGCCGAGGATTTGCGCCTGCTCTGGGCCGAAGCCTCGGAGCAGGGCAAACGCGAGGTCGAGGCGCAGGCCCGGCAGGCAATCGCCAAGGCGGAGCAGGCCGTTCGCGATGAGGCGCAGGCCGCGCGCGATCACGCGCAGGGCGCGTCCCGCGATGTGACCGGCGCGGCCGTGCGCTCGTTCGGCACCTCGGTGGTCAGCCTCGGCGCGGACGTCGGCAAGGTGGTCAGCTCCGCACTGCGCGAGCATCGCGATGACGCGGTCTACGAGACGCTGATCCGCATCGATCACAGTGTGCAGCAGATGATCCGGCAGGCGCAATCGTATGTGATCGTCAGCGGTGGTCTGCCCGGCCGGCGCTGGCCACAGCAGTCGGTGACCGATGTGGTCGGCGGCGCGGTCGGCCGCGTCCGCGACTATCTGCGGGTCCGCACCACCCAGGCCGACCGCGTGGTGGTCAGCCGTGTGGTGGAGCCGCTGGTGCATACCGTCGCGACCCTGCTGGACAACGCGTTGCGGTACTCGCCCCCGACTTCGTTCGTGGACATCAGCTTTCAGGAAGGCCACCACGGCGTGACCATCCTGATCGACGATGCCGGGGTGCGCATGAACCCCGAGCAGCTGGAGGATGCCCGCCAGGTGCTCGCCGGTGAACGCGCGGTCGACATTCTCGAACTCGGTCCCGCGCCGAAGATCGGTTTTCCGTCCATCGCGGCGCTGGTGCGCCGCTACGGATTCAGCGTGTACGTGGACGGCCCGAACGCCTACGGCGGCGTGCGTGCCATGGTCTTCATCCCCGAATCCCTTCTGGTCGCACCGCAGGACGTGCCGGAGCTGCCCGCCGTGGCAGCGACCGTCGTCACCCCGGTGCGGGAGCACACCGTGGAAGAAGAAGAAATCATCGCCGCAGCCTTGACCGCGAGCGGACTCACCAAACGGCGGCGGCGCACCGTGGTGCAACCCAGTGGCCCGACCTCCGCACCCATGCCCGCACTGCAGGCGGCACCCAGCCCGCCGCAGGCGCTCGAACCGGCGCCCGCGCCGACGCTCCAACTCGCTCGACCCGATATCGCGGTGGCGTGGTACAGCGGTTCGGTCGCCGGCCGTACCGCCGCAGCCGAAGCCGACCAGACCGAAGGGAAGATCTCGTGAACACACCGATTGCGGCTGACCCGCACGCCGCTCCCGCCGATAGCACCAACCGACTAGGTTGGATGCTCGCCGATCTAGATATCCCGGGGGTCCGGTTCGCGGTGCTGCTCTCCGAAGACGGCCTGCGAATCGCGCACTCGGGCAATATCTCCAAGGACAATTCCGAACGTTTTGCCGCCGCGGCCTCCGGCCTGCGCTCGCTCGGCAAGGCGCTCGGTGAATTCTGTGGTGGCCCGCAGGATCGCGTGCGCCAGAACGTCACCGAATACGACGGCGGGATGATCTTCATTACCGCCGCCGGCGAGGGCGCTGTCATCGGCGTGTCCACCACCCCGGAGGTCGATGTGGCGCTGGTCGCGCATCGGCTCAACGAGCTGGCCGCGCGGGTCGGGCACGAGCTCGGCGCCATACCGCGCGGTGGCGCCCGGCCGTGACCGGACCGCGGCGGGATCCCGATCTGGTCCGGGCCTACGTGCGCACGGGTGGGCGTTCGCGTCCCACCCGGCAACTGGACCTGGTCACCGTGATCGTCGCCGCCGAACTCGCACTGCAAGGCGGCTCGCCGGATGCGCGCAGAATCTGCGCGCTCTGCCGAGACGCCTTGTCGCTGGCCGAGATCGCCGCACACCTCGACCTACCACCCTCGGTGGTGAAGATCGTCGTCGCCGACCTACTCGACAGCGGTCACCTGATAACCCGGACGCCCGTACACACCCTGCCGGACGTCAGTTTGCTGGAAGAGGTTCTGAATGGGCTCCGTGCCCTTGCGGTCTGAGTCGACGCCCCCCGGCGTCGACTATCTGGCCCCCACCGTCGTCAAGTCGGTAAAGCTTTTGGTGGCAGGCAATTTCGGCGTCGGTAAGACCACGTTCGTCGGCAGCGTCTCGGAGATCAAACCGCTACGCACCGAGGAGACGATCACCGAAGCCAGTATCGGCGTGGACGATATGGCCGGACTCGGCAGTAAGACGACCACCACGGTCGCCATGGATTTCGGCCGTATCACCTTGAATCCCCAACTGGCGCTTTATCTTTTCGGTACACCCGGACAGCAGCGGTTCGTCCCGCTGTGGGAGGAACTGGCCCTGGGCGCACTCGGCGCGCTGGTACTGGTGGACACCCGGCGCATCGAACAATCCGATGAGGTGCTGGCCGTGCTCGAACAGCGCGGCGTGCCATATTCGGTGGCGGTCAACGAATTCGAGGGTGCCAAGCGCTATCCGCTCGACGAGATCCGCGATGCGCTGGACCTCGCCGAAGGCACCCCGCTGACCGCACTGGACGCACGCGATCGGCGTACGTGCGTGCAGTCGCTCATCACGCTCGTCGAATACCTGTTCCAATCTCGCCAGGAGTCACGGATTTGACCACATCGACCGGTCCCTATGTCCTAGTCGACGGAGCGCAATTCCCGTTGTACACACAGGAATTCGCCTCCGACCCGCACGGGCACTACCGCGAGATGCGCCGCCGCTACGGTTCGCTGGTGCCGGTGCAGATGGCCCCGGGCATACCCGCCACCCTGGTGATCGGCTATCACGACGCCGTGCGGATTCTCAATGATCCCGAGCATTTCCCGGCCGATCCGCGCATCTGGCAGCAGAATGTTCCGGCCGACTGCCCGGTGAAGCCGATGATGGAGTGGTATCCGAATGTGCTGCGCAATGCCGGTGATGCGCATCGGCGGTACCGGCAGGCCAATGTGCACGCGGTCGACGGCGTGGATCTACATGGGCTGCACGCGATTGTCGAGCGCGAAGCGACGCCGCTGATCAATACGTTCTGCGAGAGCGGATCCGCGGAGCTGATCAGTCAGTACGCGTTCCCGCTGGTTTTCGCCGGACTCAATGACATGCTCGGCTGCCCGCCGGAGATCGGCCAGCGGGTCGCGGCGGGTATGGCGGCACTATTCGACTCCGTGGACGAAAACGCCGAACTGGGCATGCAATTGCTCAGTGGCGCACTGCTGGAGCTGATCGAGCTCAAGAAGCGCGAGCCCGGCGACGATATGGTGACCCGGCTGCTGCAGCACGGTGCCGGACTCGACGACACCGAGATGCTGGCGAACATCATCAGCCTCTACGGCGCGGGTCTGGAACCACAGCAGAATCTGATCATCAATACCCTGCGGCTGATTCTCACCGACGATCGCTTCGCCGGTGATGTGCTCGGCGGAAGTCTCTCCACCCGTGACGCTTTGGACGAGGTGCTCTTCAACGACCCGCCCATGGCGAACTTCGCCATCTCCTATCCGCGCCAGCCCATGCTCATCGGCGAGACCTGGCTGCCCGCGCATCAACCGGTCGTGATCTCGCTGGCGGGCTGCAATAACGATCCCGCGATCGGCGGCGGCGAGCGCATCGGCAATCGCTCGCATCTGGCCTGGAGTCTGGGACCGCATGCGTGCCCGGCGAAGTCGGTGGCGACGCTGGTGGCGCAGGAGGCGATCGACCAGCTACTGGACGCGCTGCCCGAGCTACGTCTCGCGGTGCCGGTGGATGAATTATCTTGGCGGGCAGGACCGTTCCACCGCGCGCTGGCGGCGCTGCCGGTGGTCTTCCCCGCGAGTCCGCCGTTGAATGTGAAGTAGGAGAGCTGTTTTGACGATCGAACCCCTGGCGCTGGACCTCACCGGTGTCGACATTCAAGGCGAGAACGCCCGCATCCGTGCCCGTGGACCGGTGACCCTGGTCGAGTTGATGGGCGTACCCGCCTGGTCGGTCACCGATGCCGATGTGTTGAAGCGACTGCTGGCCGATCCACGCGTGTCGAAGGATCCGGTACAGCACTGGTCTGCCTTCGGAAATGGTGAGATCACCCCCGAGTGGCCGCTGTTCCCGTGGGTCGCGGTGGCCAATATGTTCACCGCCTACGGGGCCGATCACCGCCGCCTGCGCAAGCTGGTCTCGCCCGCGTTCACGCATCGCCGCACCATGGCGTTGCGGCCGCGGATCGAGGAGATCGTGGCGAACCTGCTCGACGGGCTGGCCGCCGCGCCCGCGGGTGAAATCGTCGATCTGCGTGAGAGTTTCGCGTATCCCGTGCCGATCCAGGTGCTCACCGAACTCATGGGTGTGCCCGAGGATCGCGAACCCGCGCTGCGTATTTGCGTGGCCCGGTTCTTCGATACCGAGATCACGCCCGAGGCCGCCGGGGCCAACTACGTCGAAATGTTCGGTCTCGTCGAGGAACTCGTCGCGTTCAAGCGCGACAACCCGGGTGACGACATGACAAGTGTGCTCATCTCGACCCGCGACGAGGACGGCGAGCGGCTCACCGAGAAGGAAATGGTCGACACGTTGATGCTCGTCATCAACGCCGGGCACGAGACGACCGTAAACCTTTTGGACCAGGCCATTTTCGCGCTTCTCACCCATCCCGAACAGCTGGCCGCCGTCCGCGCGGGCGAGGTCACCTGGGAAGATGTCATCGAGGAGACGCTGCGCTTCGAGGCCCCCGTGGCCCATCTACCGCTGCGCTACGCGGTGGAGGACATCGAGATCGACGGCATCCGAATCCCCAAGGGCGACGCCATTCTCGCCTCCTACGCCGCCGCCGGTCGCGACCCGAAGGTGCACGGCGACACCGCCGAATCCTTCGACATCACCCGGGTGAACAAGGATCACGTCGCATTCGGCCACGGCGTGCACCACTGCATCGGCGCACCCCTGGCCCGCCTGGAAGCGAGCATCGCCCTCCCGGCGCTGTTCAACCGCTTCCCGGACCTGCGTTTCGCCACCGACCCGGCCGATATCGCCCCGGTGATCGGCTTCATCTCCAACGGCCACCGCGAACTCCCGGTCCGCCTCACCGCCGAGTAGCCCGCGCGTCGGCACAGCTGATTCACGCGATCCCGATCAGCGGGATCATCTTCATCAGCTGTGCCGGTCGCCGACGCCTCGCCGCCTACCGGGCTAAGTTGTAGCGAACAAGGGTGACCGTGATCGACTCCGACACCGGGGAGTGGCATGCGAGCGCGAATTGTTTTCCCGATATTGGCGGCCGTGGTCGTCGCGGCATGCGGAACATCCACCGATACGGCCGAGGTGAAGCCGGCCGGGACGCTGGTCTCACAACGGCCGCTGGGTGCGCTCGAGCCCGCCTTGTCGGCGGCCGCGTCGTCGGCGACCTATATCCGATATCAGTCGACCTCACCGGCGGGTAAGCCGATCGAGGTGTCGGGTGCGGTATTCGTGCCCAAGGGTGTGGCTCCGGCCGGGGGCTGGCCGGTGGTTGCCTTCGCACACGGCACCTCCGGTGTTGTAAGTGCCTGTGCGCCAACCAATTCACCGACGTTGTTCGGATCGGCTCCGGCGGTGGAGCAGCTGCTGGCGGGCCAGCGCGCGGTGGTGATGACCAATTATCAGGGGCTCGACGGTCCGGGCGCGGCTCCGTATGCGGACTCGCAGTCGTCGGGGTATGACGTGCTGAACTCGGTGCGGGCCGCGCACGCCACCGGGCTGGCGCTGGGTGCGGAAACGGTGCTCGTCGGCGCGTCCCAGGGTGGGCGGGCGGCGGAGTCCGCCTCTGAAACCGCGAAATCCTATGCGCCGGAACTGAATATCCGCGGCGTACTACTACTGTCCCCGGCGCTGAAGATCGAATTCACCGAACCCGTTCGCACCGGCGGCCTCAATGTTCCCGAGCAGTATCTGATCCTGCCGTATCTCGTCGAGGCCGTCCGCTACCACGATCCCGGATACAGCTACGACCGCGTCCTGCACGGTGATCTGCTCACCGCCGCACCACATTTGGAGTCGAAGTGCAGCGGCGAGCTGACCGCCGACGACATCTCGCTCGGCTTGGCGGCCACCCCCGCCGAGGTCCGGTTCGTCGATGATGCTGCCGCCCAACCCTTCTCCGATCTCCAGTCCCGGACCAATCTGCCGAAGTCCGCTACTGCCCTGCCCACCTACATAGTTCGTGGCGATGCCGACAAACTGGTGAGTACCGCCTGGTCCACCGCGGCGATCACCGAAATGTGCGCACTCGGTACCCCGGTTCACGATCTCGTGGTTCCCGGTGGCCACGGTGCCCCGGCCGAGGTGGCCGGGCAATGGCTGAACTGGGTCGGCGATATATTCGCCGGCGCATCCTTCGAATCAACCTGTCCGCGGTGACGATGCCGCCTCAGTGGCCGACGACAACCAGTACGAATTGCTGGGTCGTATTGTTCTGCGCCGGACGACTCACCACGCCGTAATCCTTCTCGACAATCTCATGCGCGTCGACATACCGATTACTGGAAACCTGTTGCATGGCGTACTTCCCGCCACCGATGGATTGAATGCGCCACTGCTGCGTCGGGTTGTTCTGAACGGGCCGAGTCACCAGGTGGTAGTCCAGCGATTCGATCTCATGCGCGTCCAAGTAGCGATGGCTGCTGACCTGCTCCACCGTCCCCGTCCCGGTCCCGCTGTCATCCCAGTGAATCCGCCACTGCTGACTGACATCTCCCTGCTTCGGCCGGGTGACAACGTTGTAATCGTGCGTCCCGTCATTCCACGCATCGAGATACCGGCCACTGGAAACCTGCTGAATCGTGACGACATCATCCGGCTGCGCGGCATTCGCGGTCGCGGGCGAAATCACGACGCCGACAGCCGTCAGCGTCCCGAAAAGAATGCCTGCTTTCGCGCGGCTGATGAAGTGTGTCAATTCAGAGTCTCTCTGTTCGAAGTGGTCGTATCCCTGTCCGAACCAATGTTCGAGCAAAAGCGACCGCCTCGGAACGCACCCTGAGGAGTCCAATCCACCTCGGGGGGTGTGGAAATCGCCCCCGAGAGTGGCCGGAATCAGGCGAGTCGCCAGCGGGTGGCACCGTGCGGTTCGGTGAGCGCCACCCCGACCGCCGCGTGAATCGTGAATCGGTACAGATACCAGGGCCCAGGTCCCGCACTCTGCGCGCTGTACGGAGCATTGACTACATCCCCGGAACGCTCTGCGGGCCAACCGCCTTCGCGATAGACAGCGGTCACGCACCGGTGGCGTCAGGTGCTGACTACCGCCTGAGCCATGATGGCCGATCCCATCCAGCGCCGGAGGTAGGCGCGGAGTTCGTCGGGGGTGCGGGGCGGGTTGCCCGGGGAGACGAAGAAGGATTGCATTGTGCGAAGCATGTATTCGACGACGTCGTGCAGGGCGGCGTCGTCGTAGCCGTAGCTGGCCCAGTCGACGTCGAAACGCTTGATCATGGTCATGCCGAAAGCTTGGGCCTCGGCGGAGGTGATGCCATTGGGGTCGGCGGCGGAGTAGGTGGCGGTGAGCAGGATCCCGAGGTGGGGGGTGCTGTCGATGCCGGTGAGGGTGAAGACCACCGCTTCGGTCGTGGCTTCGACCGGATCCCGCAGTCCGCGAACCACTTCGGTGAGTCGATCCAGGAAGCCGTCCACCGAGGCGATCGCGGAGGCGCGCATGAGGGCGTCGGCGCTGGGGAAGTAGCGGTACACGGTCTGGCGGATGACGCCGAGTGACTCCGCCACGTCGGCGATGCTGATTTCCGAGCCGGTACGGCCGATGAGTTCGACCGCCGCGGCGACGATTCGCCGAGACGCCTCTTCATCGCTGTCCGGTGGACTGCCGCCCCACCCGCGCCTTCTCGCCACAAAACCCGACGTTAGCACGGTGTCGCGCGCCCGTTGCCAGGATTCTTACGCAAACATACACACGAACACTCCGATGTATGTTTGTATGGTTGCTATGACGGATCTGATTGTGCGGAAGATGAATTTCGCCTTCGAGGACTACGACGTGCCCTTCCTCTGGAACGAGGAGAATCCGGCCTTCTCGAGCATGGCTAATGCCGTGTCGTTCCTGGCCATCGGTTTCGAAAAGATGATCGTGAAGATGATCCTGCAGACGAAATCGCTGATCACCGATGCCGCCGTCGCCGAGGAGGCGGACGCGTTCATGCGGCAGGAGGGGCAGCATTCGACCGCGCACCGGCAGCATGTGCGCGGGCTCATCCGGAGCTATCCGGGGCTGCAGCAGACTCTCGACGAGGTGATCGGCGAGTTCGACCGGCTCACCGCCGAGACGCCGCTGAACTACCGGCTCGCGTACACCGCGGACCTGGAGGCGACCTTCACCTCGGTGTTCAAGCTGATGCTCGACAACGAGGCCACGCTGTTCCAGCCCGGCGACGATCGCGTTGCCTCACTGTTCATTTGGCACTTCGTCGAGGAGGTCGAGCATCGCAGCTCGGCGCTGATCATCTTCGATTCCGTTGTGGGCAGCGATCTTTACCGCATGCGGATGGCGCCGTCCATCTTCCGGCATGTGCTCAAGGTGGTCAGGATCGCCTGCGCGGGCTTCAATGAGCATGTGCCACTGGAGGATCGGAAGGTCGACGCGCTCGCCATGTTCGGCAGCTACCGCAATAAGCAGCATCTGCGACGGTTGCTGCCGCGGCTACAGCCGCAGAACAGCGGGCCGATGCTGCGCGCCTTCGACGATCTGCCGCTCGGCGAACAGCTGATCGCGTTGAAGGGGATCATTCGCAGTCAGCTGCCCAAGCACAATCCCGCGACCGAGACCTTGCCCGCGCTGGCCGATGTCTGGTTCCGCCGCTATGAGGCCGGGTACGACGTATCGCACTGGTACACAGCCGATTCCGTCGGATCGGAAGCCAAGCAATGACCGAACACTGCTCCCCCACCTTCGATCAGCTCGCGCATTCCCTCGGTTTCTCCTGCGAGGAGGCGGGCGGGCCGGTCGAGTTCCGCAACCCGTTCGGCCTGGAGAACTGGACCCTGCCGATCCTGGAAACCACCATCATCCTCGGGTCGATCTTGGCATTGGTGCTGGCGGTAATCCGCTTGCGCCGCAATGGCGATCCCACCAACCTGGTGCTCTGGTTCGGCGCGACCGCCTACCTGTTCATTATCGAACCGCCGCTGTACTTCCCCGCGGCCTTCGGCATCCAAGACCATGTCGACACCATGTTCGCCCACAACGTCTTCACCGTCGACTTCCTGTGGGGCCGCCTTCCCCTCTACATCGTCGCCATCTACCCCTTCATGGCTACGGTCGCCTACGAAATCGTCCGCATGCTGGGCGTTTTCCGCCGTCACGGCGCCTTCCTGGGCGCGGTCTGCGTGGGCTTCGTGCACCACGCCTTCTACGAGATCTTCGACCACCTGGGCCCCCAGCTCCGCTGGTGGGAGTGGTCCACCACCAACTCCCTCAACCTGCCCATGTTCGACTCGGTCCCGCTCCCCAGCGTGGTCGTCTTCGCCGCCCTCTGGCCCATGTCGCTGGCCTTCTGCGTCTACTGGTTCGTGGGCCGCAAGGTCGACGCCGGTGAGCACTTCACCGGTCTCCGATTGCTGTGGCGCACAGTGGTAATCGGGCTCCTGGCGTCCCTGGGCACCTTCATCCTCCCGCTGCCGGCAACCGTCTTCGGCGCGGGCAGCGATACGGTCCGGGGCATCCTCTACGCCGCCGAACTAATCCTCCTGACGGTAGTAGCCATTCCCGTCCTCTACCGCCAATGGCAACACCTACGCCACTCCCCCGAATCCCCGCACTACACAAACACTTTCATCCGCTGGTACAGCACCCTCTACCTGGCCGTCTTCGCCCTGCTCTGGGCCACCGCCCTCCCCGACTTCCGCAACGCCACCAACGGCCTGACACCGAACGGCGACCCGATAGGCAATCCCTGGTACACCGTCGCCTGCTTCGCAATCGCAATCCTCTGTGTAGCAGCAACATTCACCACATCCCCGCACAAATCACCCGCCGGTGCCGACAACCAGGTCGAGCCAAGCCAACAATCAGCCTGACCCGGCGCTCAGAGATGGAAGGTGGTGGTCGTGATGGCGTGTAGCGACCACCACAGCAGGGGAACAGGAATCGCGACGGTGAGCAGGGCGACCAGGACTATCGCGCGCGCGTAATACCGGGCGACCAGATGGTACAGCATCGCCTCCAGGAACAGCACGAACACGCTGATCGCGACGACTCCGGTGGCGGCCCACACCGCGGCCGGTTGATAGGTGAACCGGGCCACGGTCCAGCCGAATAGCAATAGCACCGGCAGCGCGAGAATCAGCCAGAAGAAGGCGCTCACCAGCAAGTTCACCGCTTGCAGGGCGGGATCGAACTCGCCCGACCCATCCACCAGTTCCGCCGCCAGCGTCCGGATTCGAGACAGTTGCACGATCGCATGACCGGCACCGGCCAGCGCGGCGGCGAACAACAACGTGCGGTATCCGGTCGTGACATCACCGGATGAATCGAGCGACGAACACCAGAACCACACCGCGGGAAACCACCCGGCAGCGACCGTCAACGCCAGCCCGAGCATGACTTCCGGTCTGGCGCCGAGCCTTTCGCGCATATACCCGGCGGGCAGCGCACGGCGCGTGTGACGGAACAACCGGCTGAGCGAGAACAGCACCGCGATACCGATCAACGGTGTCAGCGCCAGCCAGTGCGCGGGCTCCAGGAATGTCGAGACGAACGCGAGCAGCACACTCGACGACCACACGACGAAGGGCGGGCGAGTGGCGGCCGACCACATGCCGTCGGCCTGCGCGATCCGCGGATCCACCTGCGCGGCACTCGATGCCCGAACCGCTGCTCCGGCATAGTCTTCCGGATCCCAATCCGGTTCCCACTCCCCCTCCGGCTCGGTCCACTCGCCGGCATACGCGGAGCCCGGACACAGCACCGGACTGTCGTCGGCGTGGTAGTCGTACTCGGGATCCAGCATGCCGTAGTCCCGCATACCCGACATTCGCGCCGTGATCGCGAGCCCATGCCAGTGCTCATAGCAGAACGGGTTCGGGCATTCCGGATATGTCGGATCGTCGAAGTCGTATCCGGTCATGGGTTCGCCGTCGCGCATACTCTCCTCGACGAGCGTGTCGATCTCATCGAGTACGCGCAGTACCGGATCGGGGCGCGGCGCACCGGCATCCTCGGCGCGCCGCCCGATCGGGCGCGACCACAGATCATCCCCCTGAGCATTCACGTGCCGATAGTAGGTCGCGACACCGACGCCCGAAACCCGATAGTGCCGTGAATCAACGACCCGGGTCATCGTCTCGCTGAGGCGAACCCGCCGATCGGAGACGGTTCCTCAGTCGGAGTCCGTATGAGGTCACCTCTGTTCGATGATCAAATAGCTCGATCGGCCTCGAGATTGGCGATCGCCTGCCGAACCGCGCTGCTCAGCGCGTCCCGGCGGGTGTCCGAAAAGCCTTCGGTGGCAATATCATTCACCTCGCGCGCGGCCGATTGCAGCGCATCGCGCAACTCCCGGGCACGGTCGGTGAGATGAATCAGCGCCCGCCGTCCGTCCGCCGGATCGGGGGTGCGCTCGATCAGCCCGTCCCGCTCCATGCGCTTGAGCGTGTGCGCCATGGTCGATTGGTCGATGCGGACCCGCTCGCAGAGTTCGTTCTGCGTGAGCCCCTCCTGCTCGTACAGCGCGAGCAGCTGCGCGAATTGCCCCGGCACCACTCCGTGCTCGGCGATTCGGTCACGCAGCGCCTGTTCCATGAGCCGGGCGAGATGGTTGATCCCGTATCCCAGTGAGGAACTCCGGTTCAAGGTCGCGCGCGGTTTCATCACGCCAGATTACATTGCAAGCCATGTACCTACCAGTTCACTCCGAAAGCCGGGGCGGGAATTCGCTTTGCGGGCCGGATGACCGGGTGTTAGCGTTCCCCCCGGTCGGACCGACTGGTTCGATTGGAACGGTCTCGGGGGGTTCCCATGTTCAATTGGTATGTCGGTCTGCTCGCGCTCAGTGGCGTCATCATGCTCGCCCTGGCGGTGGTGAAGAACGGGCAGAGCAGCCCATCACGTCTACTCAATGCCCTCTTCGGTGCGGCATTCCTCGGCTACGCCGGGTATCTGGCATTCCTGTTCGACGGCGGCTCATACCTGGTCTTCTTTCAGGCGTTCATCGTCCCGGTCATAATGGTGGTCAACTTCTTCCGCAATCGCACGCCCGCGCCGAAGCTGACCGATACCCAGAAGGCCTGGCGCGAATACCAGCAGTCGCAACAGCAGCCCTAGCCGGTCTCCGCTGTCGACTGCATGGGGAAACCGTGGCGGCGGGCGGCGACTATCACCAGCAGGGTGGGGGCCAGCAGGATCACCGCGAGTACCGGCATCACCGTGAAGGTCACCTGCCATCCGACCGCGTCACCCAGTAGCGTCCCGAGCGGAATACCCGGCGAGAGCGCCAGCGGTATACCCGCCATGACGAAGGCAATCGCCTTGCCCTGCAATGACTCTGATGCCGGACGCCGAGCGTACCCGGCCAGTAGCGCCCAGACCACGCCCGCCGCGATGCCCGGTGCCGAGGGCGTAGGCGGTCACCAGTTGGCCGGTCGCGGATTCTCCGACATGAAGATCGGCGCTCATTCCGGGCAATACGCCGACCGGCAGCGCCTCGGTGAGGACCGTAATGAAGGCCGCCGTGGTCAGGGCCGCCAACGACGGAATCGGTAGTCGCGGCGCGTCTTTCGACGTGATCTCGGGGCGGTTGAGCTCGATTCGATTCGCCATGACCGCATCGTCGAACCTTGACATCAGGGCGAAGGTCAAGTCTCGGGGATTTAGAGCCTTGACGGTGCAGGGTGATCCCATTCACACTACCAATCGGTAACCGGACGCTTCTGTCCGGTATCCGGGCATCGGCACACTGAATCGTGCCGCCCTGGGGAGGGGAAATATGAGACAGCGGTCCGGCAAGCGAAATCATTCGAAACGAGTACGCGCGATCACGCCCATGGTGTCGGCGGTCGCGGTGCTGTCATTGGCATTCACCGCGGCCCCCGCACCGAAGGCGCAGGCGGCGTGGGATTCGTTCTACGACTACCACGGCAGCACGTCGCTCTCCGATATCGAACCCGGAACCGTCCTTGCCACCAGGACTCTGGCGTATCACCTGGCCGGTTTCAGCATGCCGATCACGGCGGTGCAACTGCTGTTCCGGACCACCGACGCCCTATACCGACCCGCCGCCGGAGTCACCTCGATCCTGCTCCCCCCCGGCGGTGGCGACACCACCAAAGCTGTTGCCTACCAATCGTTCTACGATTCGCTCAGCCCGGAGCACAGCCCGTCGCGGTCGATCGCCGGTGATACCAGCCTCGGCAGCATGGTGCTCACCTCGGAGACCACGGAGATCGCGCAGATCATCGCGCGCGGCTACGCGGTCATCATCGCCGATACCGAAGGCCAGCAGGCGGATTTCGCGGCCGGACCCGAATACGGCATGACCACCCTCGACTCGATCCGGGCGGCAACCCACTCCGCCGAGACGGACCTGAACCCCGACACTCGAATCGGACTTATCGGATACTCCGGCGGCGCGATCGCCACCAACTGGGCCGCCGCGCTCGCACCCGAGTACGCGCCCGAGGTCAATGCGAATATCGTGGGCGCGACCGAGGGCGGTGTACTGGTCGATCCGGGCCACAACCTGCGCTACATCAGCGGCAGCGTCGGCTGGTCGGGCGTGGCGGTTATGGCGATCATCGGTATAGCCCGGTCGTACGAGATCGATTTCACGCCGTATCTGAGCGATTACGGAATTCAGCTCCGCGACACGCTGGCGCATCAGTCGATCGCCAGTGTGCTGTACATGTATCCGGGCCTGACCTGGCAGCAGCTGGTCAAGCCGGAGTACGCCGACCCCAATAGCGTTGCGCCGTTTGTCGCTACGGTCGACAAGATCAATCTCGGGTCCGCACCCACCCCGACCATCCCCATGTATATCGCGCAGGGCGCCAACGGCACTCTCGAAGGCACCGACGGCGGCAATCCGACCGTCGGCCCCGGCGATGGCGTCATGCTGGCCGGCGATGTCCGCTCCCTCGCCCGCCAATACTGCGAAACCGGTAACCCCGCAGTCGAATACCACCAGTACGACACGCTCAGCCATGTCCCGACCCTCGCCATGTGGACTATGGGAGCGGCGGCCTGGCTGGATGCCCGCTTCGCCGGAATCCCCGCCGGTTCGAGTTGCGGCGCGATCGCACCCGGAAACTCGCTCGCCCCGGATCTCTGATCCGATCAGGCAGCTACTTCGCGCGGGCGAAGCGGCGCATGATCGGCACATCCACCCAGTGGTACAGCGCAGCGGCGACGGCGGTCGCGACAACCAGGCTGAGCAGTGCGAACCCGGCCCAGCCGACAATCCCGAATTCCCTGCCGCCGATGAGGTTTCGGGTGATCAACACCATCACCGGGAATTGGATCAGGTAGAAGGCGAAGGAGATATTGCCCAGCCACACCATGCGCGGATGCGCGTTGAGGCCGCGAATCCCGCGCAGATCCCGTGCCGCCATGGTGGCCACCACCGCCGTCATCGGTGCGAGCAGCAGCACCGACATCTTGTAGTTCACCGGCACCACCCACGTCGCCGCGTACGCGACGGCCAGCGTCAGCAAGGGAAACGTGAGACTCGTAGTGCGCCAACGCCCTTCGAGTACCATGCGGGCCGCCAGCACGCCGAGGAAGAACTCCGGCAGCCGCGAGGCCGGGAAGGTGTAGCTGAGCCAATACGAGGGCGACACCGGGATATCGGGCTGCGCGAACCACGCCGGTGAGGCGTGCAGCTCGAAATACGGTGAGGTATCGCCCGGAACCAGCCGCGGCGCAAAGGCATTCGCAACGCCCTTCGGGCCGTCCACCCACAGGAAGTACGCCGTGTGCAGCGCGACGATCCCGAGCATCAGCAGCCCCATCGACAACAGCAACCGTTCCGTCGGTATCCGCCGGATCAGAGGCAACACCAGCGGAAAGCTCAGGTAGAACAGAACTTCCGCCGCCAACGACCACGCCGGTACATTCAACCCGCCCACGGTGGTCCACTTCGGCACCCAGGTGTGCACCAGCAATAGATTCGGCACCCACACCACCATCCGCGACAGCGGCACGCTCGCCACCACGATGAACGCGGCGGCCGCCAGCAGATGCGTCGGATAGATCTTCAGTACCCGCCGGCGATAGAACGCACGCACCGACATCCCCGGCCGGAACGACCAGTAGATGATGAAGCCGGACAGCACGAAGAAGAACGTGACGCCCGCGGCCCCCAACTGCATCGGCACCCATTCGTGGATATGCCGGAACAGCTCCGACTTCTGAAACGGGTACACCGGCAGAAACACCAACGCGTGCAATACGAATACCGCGAACGCCGCCCACCACCGTGCCCCGGTCAGCGACGGCAGTGCGGGCCGCTCTCGCAGCGCCCGCTCCACGGAGTACGCCCGCGTGTCCGGCGCGACGGCGCCGGGCTCATCGCGCGGCGCGGAGAGGACCTCGGGCGGGCGGGTCATCGTGCGTACTGTTCGTGCAGCGCATTCGCGACCACGGCGTCACCCTCGGGAGACGGGTGGAACGGCAGGCCACCGAAATTGATGATCGGATCGAACGCGCCGTTCACCCACGGTTGCGGCGAGCACTGCCCATGCCCGGCGGTCAGCGCGCGGGCGTCGAGGAAGTCCAGCTTCAACTGCGCGGCGGCTTCGCGCTCCGCCTGGTCGATCCTGTTGAAGTATTCGACGACGGTGCGGCCCTGCGGCTGCGTGAACGGCACGAGGCCGAAGAAGTCGAGGCACACGGCGTCCTGGTCCGCTCCGAACAGCTCCGGGTACCCGACCAGCACGATGCGCGCATTGGGTGCGTAGTACCGGATGTAGGCCACCACATTGCGAATGCGGCCGGCATACGCGGCGCCGGACACCGTGCGAGGATCGGGCATGCGACCCTGGTCCACGGCGTCGGACCCACAGCCGGCGGCGAGATCGAAAACGCACTGTTGCACTGCGTTCCAAAGGGATTGGTCGGAGCCGCCCCAGTAGTCGTTCAGCCCGAACTGCAGCGTCACGAGTTCGGTGCGCGGCCCGAACGCGCCGGCCTTGTCGGCGTCACGCGCTTCGATGCCCAGCGTGTACCCCGCGCCGCTGTCGATCGACGCTCCCACACAGGACTGGTCCGCCACCTGATCGGACCCTTGCAGGCCCATCAGCTTGCTCAATTGCGCGGGCCACGCCGTCAGGCCCCGCAAGCACTTCTGTTCCTTGGACAGCGGGTCGAAACCGTTCGCGGTAAACGAATCGCCCAGGACCACCAGCCTTTTGCCCTCGGGAGCGGCTTCCGCGCTCACCCCCGCAGCCTTTGTCATGACGGCCGCGACCGCGACCACCGCGGCGAACAACCACCGTCCACTGTTTCCCGACACGTGAATTCTCCGGCTTTCTCAGTAGCCCGCGCGAGGTTCGAAGCCGGGCGCGTCCAATGTCGGCGGCGCCGGCTTCTGCTGCTGGGTTTGCGGCGCGGGCTTGGGCGCGACCGGCTGTGCCGCAGGAGCTTCCGAGGTGGCCTCGGATTGCGGCGCGGGCAGTGCCGGAGCGCTCGGCGCGGGCGCGTCCGTGCTGGTCGCCGGGGCCGCCGCGCTGCTCGCCGGGGCTGCGGTGGTGCTCGGCGGGGCCACGACCGCACTGGTCGGTGACCCGCCGTCCGCCTTATCGCTCCCGCACGCCGCCACCCCGCCGATCAATACGACTGCTCCGGCTACGGTTGCGGCGAAGCGCACGGCGAATACACCTGGGGAACGAAACTTCATTGAATCCTCGAATCGCGAACTGAAGTGTGAAAATTTCACTTCAGCGGGAGTGTACAAGAGACCCCCCTCGCACCGACCCCGGATTCGGCAAGACGGAAATTCCGTGGGCAACCGGGGAGGCGATCAGCCGAAGGATCCGGTGCTGGGCTTGGGAGTTGGGCTCGGCTCGGTCGGCTGATCGGCGACGGTCACCACCTTGGTGGTCGACGAGCCGGCGACGCCGCTGCGGCCGGAGAAGGTCGCGCCGATGGTGTACGAGCCCGCCGCACCCGGGGTCCACACGATCGTGGCCTTGCCGTTCGCGGCGACGGGGATATCACCGAGAACGTTGTCGCCCGCCTTGAATTGGATGGTGCCGCCCGCTGCCGCCGGTGCCACGGTCGCCTCCAAGGTGACGGCCTTGCCGGTCTGCGCACCGGCCACATCGGTGAGCACGGTGGTCGACAAGGCATCGCTGGACACCGTAATGGCCGGGCCCTTGTCCTGGTAGGTGCCGTCGCCGAGCGAGCCACCGTAGTGCATGGAGGTCGGCAGCGGAGTGTCGCGGGCACAGTTGACGCCCACCTTGTACTGCACCTCGAAGGTCTGCGACTTCGGCGAAATATTCGGGTACACAGGGTATTTGGTGATGCCGAACGAAGCGCGCACCCAATCCGAGGACGAGGTGTCGAGCTCAACCTGGTCACCACCCATCTTCGCCGACCCAGCGACCGGGGTCAGACAAGCCGGATGCAGATCCTTGACCGAGTAGATGTACTCCACCGGAATGCCGGTCCGCTCGAATGTCGTTGTGACAGTGACAGTGTCACCAACAATCGGATTGACGTTCGAAACCGTCCGAGTGAACTTACTGTTCCCATCACTCCACGTGATCGACCCCGGCGCCGCCGAAGCCGTACCCGGCATCGCCGCAACCGCAAACCCCGCCGCCACCGCGAACGCGGCCACCGACCCGGCCACCCGCTGCATACTTCTGTCCACCATCGTCGCTCCCACATACATCGGGCGTCCCTCGACATCGTCATCGAGGCGCTCGCACCCAAGTTGCAGAGCAGTAGACCACGCCCGAACCCCTAGCGGGCCAGATTCAGAAATGAACCCAAGTCAGATTGCGAACTCGACGGTTTACACGCTCGCCATAGTCACACTATGGCAGCTATAGTCTTGCTATGGCAGATCCGGTTCACAAGACAACCATCCAAACCAGCGCCACGACCCGCGACAAACTCAAAGCCCGCACCCCCGACGGGCTCACCATCGAAGACACCATCGTCAAGCTGATGAACGCCGACGATGCCCGCCGCGCTCGCCGGCAAATCCTGCTCGATCAGCGCTTCCGCGACGCGGCCACGAACACCGCTTCGGTCGCCCGCGCCAACCGCATGGCCGACACCCTCGCCGAGCTCGCCGCCGGAGACGAGGCCGCCCACCAGTGACCATCTACGTCCTCGACGACACGGTGTTGCGGGCATTCGGGGAAGGAAGCGACGATGCCGCCAACCTGATAGCCAGTCTCGATGCCCGCAGCATCCGCATGGCCATCCCCCAGATTGTGTTGATCAGGGCGGAAGCCGGGCTCTCCGACGAACAGTGCGAATACATCAACGCCGTCGTCGAACGTGTCGATCACATACTCCTCGACGACCTCACAGAGCTCGATCACCTGTCCGCCATCGCACACGTCGCCGCGTGGATCGGGCAGCCCGAGGACTCCGCCGCCGCGCATGCCCTCGCCCTGGCCCGCCGCCTCGACTGCCCGATACTCACCATGAACGCCACGCGCTGGGAACACGCCCGAGCCGCAATCCCCTGGCAGGTGCGCATCGTCGAATTCCGGCAGGACTAACCTTCGCGACATGTGAACCCATTTGCTGCACAACATGTTTCAAATGCTCGGCCGCACCGCCATCCGAACAACACAGACCTCAAAGGGTTTGCCGGGGTGACCGAGGGGCACACTTGCCGCGCCACCGAGACGACCTATGCCGCCTCGGGTTCGAAGGTGACCGGCCCGCGTTCGTCGTCGTAGTGCAGCAGCTGGCCCTGGAAGTCCAACGGGTCCGGCAATCTTCACGGAAGGGTGATCCCCGGCCGAGCGGTCGGTGACGTGCCGCCAGCGCAATTGCGTTGGTAGGAAGGGGAATACGGCCGGGCGAAGGCACCGCGAGGTGGGGTCGTGGCGGGGCGGTCGTTGCCGGGTGGGGTGGGGCGGGTGGGGAAGTTTGCTTTACCTGGGGGTTTGGGGGTGGGGCGGTGGTTGTCGGTGGGGTCGCATACCTTGGGCGCATCGTGATCGATCGGGAGGGAGAACGATGGGCTCGGAATCGGGTGCCACGCTGGAGGAACCGGCTTGGGAGAGTGGGGCTGTGGTGCGGGTTTTGCCTGCTGTCGCGGCGCGGAAGTTGAATAAGGTGCCGTTCGTGGAGATGGCTGAAGGGCGGCTGCAGGGGGTGGTGTCCAGTGGTTCCGATATCTCGCGGGTTTATGTCGCGTCGGTGACTGCGGGGACTCATGGGTTGAGCTGTAGTACCAATAACAATCGGCCTTGCGGGGGGTTGAATCAGGGGTGGGGGACCTGCAAGCATCTGGATTCGCTTATCGAGGAAGCTGTGTTGCAGTACGGGCAGGATCGGGTGGCTCGGTTTCTGCGGGTCGAGGTGCCTGAGGGGTCGCGAATTGTGCACTGCCTCACGGGGACTCGGGATCCGGCTCCTGCGGCTGCGGTGTTCAGCCGGTTTCTGCGGCATTTGACCTACCTTGAGCTGCCGGGTAGCGCGATGCCGATTCCGGAGCTGCACTGGTTTCCGGCGGGGGTGGATCACTGATGCGGGCTGTACAACTGGCCGCGCTGGCGGATGCGCCGACCGGCATCACGGCGGCACTGGATGCGGTGCAAGGCTTCGATAACGCGCTGGTCAATGGGTTTGCCCGGGTTTCCGAACCGCAGAGCGCGGCATTGGCGGGGCTGGCCGGAGCGGTGGCGGGATCGCCACTGGCCGAGGCGGTATCGGCCGCGGTGTCGAAGGTGAGCACGGGAGCCATCGGTACGGAGGAACTGTCGGCGCTGGCCGCCGCGCGTGCCGCACTACTGGGGTCGGTGCATGACGCACTGGTCGAACAGGCCGATACGGCGTTGGGCCGCAATCGATTCGAGTGGACTGCCACGCCGGATACGACCGCTTCGAGCCCGCTCGCGGCGGGGCCGCGCGCCTGGCTGGGCGAACTCGCCATCGCCGGATGGCGCGGCGTGGACCACGATCTGGTGGCGGCTGCCGATAAGACAGTCGAGGCGCTGCTGGCCGAACCCGCGCTACGGCGGCTGGCGATGCTGCTGGACGGCTTCACCGCCGAACTGAGCGCTTGCGCGCCGATCGCGAGCATGGACCGGGTGCCCGCACGCCGGTGGGCCGACCTGTGGACGCGTGCTCTGCTGCTGTCCTGGCGCGGCACGGAATCAGCTGCGCGCGAATCGGTTTCGGGTCGGCTGCTCCCGCTGGGCGTGGACGTGCACGAGCACGGCACCGCGGTGCAGGTGCAGGTGTACGGCGTGCTGGAGATCGCCGGCGCACCGGCCCGTCAGGTGCGGGTGTCGGTGGTGGCGGCCAAGGTGGATACCGTTGTGGGACCGGCGATTTGGCAGCTGCTGGGTGCGCATCGACAGTTGCTCACCGCGCTGGCCGAGCATCGCGCGCTGGAGCTCACCGATATGCCGCTGACCGCGACCGGTGATCTGCTGTGGGATGACGATCGGGCGAAGGCCGGGGAGGCCGCCGATCCGTTCGTCACCGCCAATGTGCAACTACCGCAGGCACATCCCCCGGCCGTCGCACCGCTGGATCGCGATCCAGTGCATATCGCCGTACCGGTTCTGTTCGAGGGGTACCGGTTCCGCGACGGTGCACTGGAATTGGGCGAAGCCCGGATCCGGGTGGAAATGGACGCGCTGCCGTCCGCCGGTCCGCTCACTCCGGTCGGGGTGCGGGGTTCCAGCACCATGATCGGATTGCTGCGCTGGGATGCGAGCGGCTGGTCGGTGCGACCGCTGGCCGTGCAGCGCAAGGTCAAGACCGCGCTCACCGCCTTCCACAACGGTGATTGGGCGCTCGGCCCGACCGATCCGAAAGTCGCCAAGGCACAAGCCAAGTCGGGCGATGCCGTGGCGGTATTGCGCGAACGCGCGGGAAAGCTGCTGCGCAAATGACGAATCACGAGACACGACGACAGATCCTGTACTGGCGGCTGCTGGCCGGTGTCTTCACCGGGGATCAGCAGCCGACGCTGGAGCAGGCGAGCGCGGGCATTGTCGACGATCTGGGGTTGCCCCTGGCGGTGCTCGATCCGGGCATCTCCATAGACAATGTGGTGCAACGGTATCCGGCCATGCAGGCGGAGTTCGACAGCCTCGACTTCTCCGAGACCGAGCACGCCACGGCTGGAGACGCCCAGGCCGAGGGCACTGCGGCCAACAACACCGAGGACTCGGTAGCCGAGACCGCGGAGATCGAGGCCGCGGCCGAGGCACCCCAGACCATCGGCGCGGCCGATGTGCGCACCGCCGCACTGGTTTCCAAGCTGCTGCTGAACGTCTTCGCCACCGGCTCCGGCCAAGTCAGCGCCACTCAACTGGCAGGCTGGCAGTCCGATGCCAATTGGCTGCGCCGCTGCCTCGGCGAAGAGGCCGGTGCCGTGCAGGGCGTACTCACCGGTCTCGAAGGCGAACTGGTGTCCCGTATGCGCCTGCGCGAAGTCCTCGCAGATCCGCATCTGGCCGCTCAGCTCACCCCGAGCATGTCGCTCATCGAACAACTGTTGCGCGATAAGCACAATCTCTCCGGCGTGGCCCTGGCCAATGCCAAACGCCTCATCCGCCGCTACATCGACGAGGTCGCCGAGGTGCTGCGCACCCAGGTGCAGCAGACCAGCGTCGGCACCGTCGACCGCTCGGTCCCACCCAAACGCATTCTGCGCAATCTGGATGTGGACCGGACCATTTGGAAGAACCTGCCCAACTGGAATCCCCAGGACGAGCGACTGTATGTCGACCGGCTCTACTACCGCCAGACCGCCAAGCGCACCGTTCCGGCCCGCATGATCGTGGTGGTTGACCAGTCCGGTTCCATGGTCGACTCCATGGTGAACTGCACCATTCTGGCGTCGATCTTCGCGGGCCTGCCCAAGGTGGATGTGCATCTTATCGCCTACGACACCCGCGCCCTGGATCTCACCCCGTGGGTGCACGACCCGTTCGAGGTGCTGCTGCGCACCAATCTCGGTGGCGGTAATGACGGCCCGATCGCCATGGCCATGGCGCAACCCAAGATCACCGACCCGAAAAACACGGTGCTGGTGTGGATTTCGGACTTCTACGAGTTCGACCGCTCGCAACCGCTGTTCGAGGCCATGGAAGCCGTACACCGCTCCGGGGTGAAGCTCATCCCGGTCGGCTCGGTGAACAGCTCCGGCCATCAGAGCGTCAACCCGTGGTTCCGTGAGCGGTTCAAAGCCCTTGGCACCCCGGTGATTTCCGGGAAGATCCAGAAACTCGTGCACGAACTCAAGAACTTTCTCGATTAGGAGACCTGCCATGACCGAAGTTTTGCGCGCCCCCGCCGAGGTCAAGTACGCCGAGGAACTCGATTGGCTGGAGTCCATCGACGACGGCCCCAAGCCGTACACGTGGCGGCTGAGCCCGAAGATGGTGCGGCTGTTCATCTTCGGCTCCGAACGCGCCGACGGACTGGACCGCGAAGTAGCCCAGAAGTGGTTCGGTGACCGCAGTTTCGTCGAGCGCAGCATTGTCACGCTGGCCTCGGACCGGGGTCTGCTGCTCATCGGCGATCCGGGTACCGGCAAGAGCTGGCTGGCCGAACTGCTGGCCGCGGCCATCAGCCGCAATTCCACGCTGGTGGTGCAGGGCACCGCCGGCACGACCGAGGACCACATCAAGTACTCGTGGAATATCTCCATGGTCATCGCCAAGGGCCAGTCGCGCGAGTCGATGATCCCGTCGCCGATCATGACCGCCATGGAGCAGGGCGTTATCGGCCGCTTCGAGGAGCTCACCCGCTCCACCAGCGATGTGCAGGACGCGCTGATCTCCATTCTCTCGGAGAAGTACGTCTCGATTCCGGAACTCGATGACGACAATGTGGTGTTCGCGCAGCCCGGCTTCTCCATTATCGCCACCGCCAACAGCCGCGACCGGGGTGTGAACGACCTGTCCTCGGCGCTCAAGCGGCGCTTCAACTTCGTGCGAATCCCGGTGGTGTCCAACAAGAAGAGCGAGGCGGAGATCGTGCGCTTCCGCACCGCGGAACTGCTGCGGCGGCACTCCCTCGAACTGGAACTGCCGCCCACGCTGCTGGACATCCTGCTGGAGAGCTTCGCGGACCTGCGCGCCGCCGCGGCCGCCGCCACCAGCGATGACGACAAACTGGAGTCGGCGCTGTCCACCGCCGAGCAGATCGGCGTACTCGAGGACGCCATCCTGCACAGTCAGTTCTTCGGTGAGAAGGAACTGCGCGCGGAGACCCTCGCGAGTTCGCTGGTCGGATCCCTGGCCCGGCGCACGCCCGAGGATCTGGCCATTCTCAACAAGTACCTGCACGGTGTGGTCGAGCCGCGCACCAAGGACAAGAAGGGCGCAGCCCCGTGGGGCGAGTTCCTGGAGGGCGGCCGGGCCGCGATCGCGAGGCTTTCGTGACCGTCTCCGAAACCCGGCCCGCGCCGAATACCTTTGCCGCACTGCGAGATCAGCTGTCGGACGCGGCCGTCGCGTTCGCCGGCGCGCCCGGCGCGGCGGGCGACATCCTGGCGGGCATTGTCGACGATGTCGACCGGGCGCTCTCGGAGCGGCTGGAGATCTTCCCGGTCTGCCACCACTCCCCCGCGTCCGGCCTGGCGATGGTGCGGCGGCTGCGCGAAAAGCAGCCCGGCGTCATCTATATGGAACTGTGCGAAGATATGCGGCCGCTGCTCGACGAGCTGCGCAACTGCCGGTTACCGGTGGCACTACAGGCTTTCGCCACCGATACCGAGGGTTTCCCGGCCGAATGGGCACCGCTGTCGGTGGTCGCGCCGATCACCGAATCCTCGGCCGAGTATCAGGCCATCGCCTACGCGCTCGATACGCCGGGCGTCGAACTGGTGCTGGTGGATCGCTCCACCGATCATGTCTTCCAATGGGCTCCCGAGGCCGAGGAAGCACCGTCGGAGACACCGTCCGACGGCGAGCAGCCCGAGGACGACGGGCTGCACGGCGGGGCGATAGGTCTCGAAATCGGTGATCTGCGACCACGTTTCGCCGAATTGGAAGAACACCTGCTGCACCACGGCAAGGTCCGGCATTGGTCGGAGTGGTGGGATCAGTACGTAGAACAGCCCCTCGCGGACGCCGACTACGACACCTACCGACAGGTCATGGTGATGATCGGCAGCCTGTTCCGGCGACTGCGCCGCGGCAGCACCGCCGAGGACGAGAATCGCGAACGCTACATGTGGACCCGTATGCGGGAACACCTGTCCGCCAACGATATCGACCCCGCGCGAGCGCTGTACGTGTGTGGCGCGGCCCATGCGGCCAGCCCGGTCGAACAGTTCGGATTGGCATCGGACGCACCGTTCGAGATCTCGCCGCGCTCGGCGACCACGTGGCACTACGGGCTGATTCCGTCCAGCCACACCGCGATCGAGGCGCAGTTCGGACTGGCCGGTGGCGCGGTATCGATCGCGGCGGCCACCTGGGCCAAGGGCTTGCGGCGCAGCAAATTACAGCCGTTCGAGCTGGAAGGCCAGCCGGGGGCGAAGAAGCGCACCAAGAAGCTGGCACTGCTCCCGGCGGAGCCGGAAGCCGAAGTGGCGGACCAGCTTTCGGGCTTCCTGTCCCGGCCGCCGGTACTGGACCCACTCGATGAGGCCGAGCTCCTGGAATGGTCGGTGGATATCGTCCGGCTGGCCCGGCGCAACGGCTACCTGGCCAGCACCGCCGATGCCATCGCCATCTTCGAGACCTCGATCCTGTTGGCGGGCTTGCGAAATCGTGCCCGGCCGACACCGTACGACTTCCAGGATGCGGCCGTCACCTGTATCGAGAAGGACCGGGTGCCGGGGCGTCGCGATGTGCGGCGGCTCTGCGAAATCCTGCTCGGTGGCGACCGTATCGGCCAGGTCGGCTATGCGGCGCTGCCGCCCTTGGCCCGCGATGTGCTCGACCGGTTGGAACCGCTGGGACTGGATCTGTCCAAGCGGACCCTGCAGCGCGCGCTACTGGACCTGAAGTCGAATCCGGACCTGCGGCCGTGCTCGGATCTGTTGTGGCTGCTGCGCAGGCTGCTGCCGCAGGATGCGTTGCGCCCCATCATGGGCTCACGCGGACTGGGCGAGACCTCGATCCAGGAGAGCTGGGATATCGGGCTCGGCAAGCATCAGCGGTCGCTGGTCGAACTCGGCTACGAGGGCGTATCGGTGGAGCAGGTGCTGGAACAGCGCCTGCGACGCGCGGTCACCGCACCCGACGCGACAGCGGCCGTGGCGCTGGGCGCGGTCGAGGACGCGCTGGTGTATCTCGGATCGATCCGGCTCGCAAGCGAACTCGGCAATCGCGCGGTCGAACTCCTCGCCACCGAACGCACGGTCGACGACGCGCCCGTCGTGCTGCGCCAGATCCGGTTGCTGCTCAACTACTTCCGCTCCACCGAAGACGGTCTACCCGCCTGGTGCGAACGATTCGTGACAGCCGGCTACGCGCACTACTGCACCCTGCTACCCACCGCCTTCACCGCCGAAGAAACCGGACCGGCGCAGGTGGCGGCCATGCTCGGCTTCCTGTTCGGAATGGAGAACCTGGCACTCTCGCTGGGCTGCGATCACACCCAGCTGGAATTGGCTGTGCTGCAATCACATCCGGAGTCCCCCGCCAAGGTGGCCCTCCTCTGGGCGGCACGTTTCCAGCTCGGCATGCTGACCATGGCCGAGCTCCGCGACCGGTGCGACGCCATGCTCGCCAATCCGCTTGTGCTGCCCACAGTTCCACAGTACGTGAGCGGTTTCGTACAGGCCATCGACCCGGCCCCCGCCTTGAAACCCTTTGTGGTGGAATTGCTGTCGAAAGCCTTCGGCACTCTCCCGGACGCGGTCCTACTCCCCTGGCTCCCGAAACTGATCACCACCCTCAAGGATCAGGCAGGCGACCTCATCCCCGGACTGGTCCGGGAAGCCGGCCGCACCTTCCCCGGCGCCCTACCCGCCGTAGACGCCTTCATACCCCCCTGGTCAATCGAATTCACCACGCCCGCAACACCGGTGGCAGCCGCACCCCGCGGACCGGCCACCGAACTACTGGCAGCCCACGCCGCCACCTGCGACGCACTGGCCGGACTCCTCGGTATCGAAGGCGGCTGGCAAGAGGCCGGACCAACCGGAAACCGCGAGGTAACCGATTTGCTCGACCGGTTCCCCGCCACCGCCGCCGCACTGGCAGCACAGTTCGGGATGTCAGCGGCGCGCAGCTGACCCCGCGGTCGTTCAGCGCAAACGTCAACCGCGACTTCAGGTCAGGACCGGCAATCCGCCGGGCCCGGCCTGAAGGCGGCTCGCCGGGATCGGCAGTCCAGCGGCAGTGCGGCGGGAATGTGTGGATGGCTCCGACGTGGCAGGTCCAGTGCCAGGCGGCCACGCTCCTGAAGTATTGCCAGCACCTTCGCCAGGTGGTCGACGCCGTTCAGTTGCGAAGCCGCCCAGAGCGCGAGATCGAGAAACGCGTCGGTGCTCTCCATCGAGTAGCGGCGCGAGTACGTCCTCGGCATATTTCGCGCATACCACCATCGCCGGCATGCCTCCCTCGTACTTCGGACGAGGACGGTCTGCAGTAGGCGCTCGGAATCCAGGACCGGGCCCCACCATTGTTCATATGCGTTCATGCCGTCGTCGCTCGGCGACAGTGGGCCCAGCCCGCTCATCTCGAAGAACAGGATGTGCGCGACATCGTCCCAGGGCGTGACGAAGCGGCCGGCCGATTCGAAATCGATATCCACCACGCACCGCGCGATTTCCGCACGAATCTCATCGGTGTCCAGCCGGATGAGACGACACCCCAGTTCGGCGGCCGACTCGTCGGTGACCCATATTCGATTCTTCAGATGCGCGTCCCGGAATGCCACCGTGCAACTCGATTCCAGCAGCTCACCCAACCGCCGGAAGTCGGCGACCGCATCGGCGAGCGAGGCGGCGGGGATCCCACCGTCCGCGAGGCACCGCAGGGCCATATCGCCCTGTTCCCCATAGGGATAGCTGACCTTCGGGAAATCCACGCGGACGGAGTCGGCGACGGATCGAAACTCCGACAGGCTCTGAATCGAGTCGTAAACGATTTCACCGAGAATCCCGCACGCCGCTACCGTCGAGCCATCGTGCTGTCCGATCCGATTCAGCGTGCAGGCCAGTTCGAACAGTGAGATGCCATGAACAGCCTCCATCGACACCGGGGCGGCGTGGGATACGAGCATCGAAAGGTCCGAGCCCACCGCGTCGGTCCAGCCGACCGGGCGGAAATGCCGCGTATGTTTCCGGATGCCATGTGCGGCAACGACCCACGCCATCTCCGATGCGTTCTCCCGCGCACCCGAGCACCACTTCTCGAAGGTCCGGTGCACCCCTCCCGCGGCTGGCTTACTACCGTGCACCTCGTCGATGACCTCCAGGACGGCGTTGCCCTTATAGAGGCTCGGCCATTGTGGCAGGCTGTCCGGTTCAACCGGAGAGGTCAGCCACGAGGTGTTCCCGTCCGCCTCTATCAGTCGCCAGAGTCCGGCGAACATACCCAGCACCGGGCCATGGTCATCCGGTGTCAAAAGTACCGATTTCGAGAAGTCGTTCGCGATCGCCATGGGCTCGGCGGCGGCGTCCAGTACCAGCACGGCATCGGCGCCGATCAGCACGAACTCCGCGAGCATCTCGAACCGATGCAGGCCCACCGACAGCCGATTCGCGGCCTGCGGGAAATGCTCTCGAACTTGCGCGACCGAGCGCAGAATTGATCGCCGCAGAATCCACGCATGCCACGATTCACCGCCGGTCGTATCGATCCACCGCAGGAAGGAGGGCCCGTCCGGGTCCGGGTAAACCACGCTCACCGCCGGGATCCTCGAATCCGACAGGCATTCGCGCACCAGATCCGAGGCCGCCGGAACCATCGTGCCGACACAAACAATCCTGACCGGAGACCTTCGCCTCGACGCCAACAGCCGAATCTCGTCGAAACGATGGTGCGAATCCCCGTTGTCAAACATATTGATCCGAACTCGAGTTCGGCACCGCCGAACGATTCTATACCGACTGGTTGCCTGGAACAGCTGACGTTCTCTCCGCCCCCAGAGTTCCCTGCCTCGCGATCATCGAAAGATGGCTCAGCATACCGGCTTTGGAGTGAGCAGAACTATCGTAACTCAGTTCATTCCACGGAGCAGCCGGTTACGAGGTACCAATCCAAACGAAAGTTGCTGCTGCCCAAGGTCATCCGCTATCCGCGACGAAGCTCGACGATAGCGCGAACGAATGCCTCAGTGCTGTCCAGACTTTCGATGGCATAGTCGGCACCCGCGTCCAGAAGTGTCTGGACACTACTGGTCCCACTCGCGACGGCAATGGTCTTGGCACCACCGAGTAGCCCCGCTTCGACATCTTTCGGCGTATCCCCGACGATTATCGTGGAATCCGCGTCGAACGCCCTGCGGTACTTGCCACCGGCCCGCTGCCGCGCCAAATCCACCAGCTCCCACCGCGCTTTCCCGTCGGAACCATAGGCGCCCACCGACAGATCCAGCCAGCCGTCGAGTCCGAATGTGGCGAGCTTGATCGCCGCGTTCCGCCGCACGTTACCGGTCAGCACCGATTGGAAGATCGAGGGAATCTCGGCCAGGGTGCGCAGTGCGCTCTCGGCGCCGGGGAGCGCGCTGCCGCGGCGTGCGAGCTCGATCTGCATTTGCGTCAGCGAGTCCACCAAGACTTGTTCGATATCGGTGGGCAGCCACGAACGGTCCGCACCGATAGCGTTCCCACGAAATAGCTCGTTCATGATCTCGAACTCGGTTCGGCCGGCGGTATCGGCCACGACGGTGGAGGCAATTCCCGTCAAAGACTCGAAGGCCAGCGAATACATCTCCCGGCTCACTCCGGCGGTGGTGAGAAGCGTCCTATCGATATCCCAGAGCAGAAGCGTATCGGGAATGCCTGCCAGCTGCCTGATTTGCGGCGCTTGAACCTGTTTCACAACCCTCACTCCTTCGCGTCGATTGTACCGCTGTCCGAAAGATGAAGCAGGCGAAGAGATCTGAATTCAGCGTACTGTGCGGACCCACATCTGCAAAAATCACCGCGAGGGATCATTCAGGGGCTGCACATCCCGCCACAGCCGATCCGCGCGCTCGAAGAAGAAATCCAGCCATTCCTTGCCGGTCCCCTCCTCCAGCGCGATGGACGGACGATCACTCGGGTCGGTCTTGTACGGGTAGAAGTAGACGATCGCCGACCGTTCGCTCCCCCGCTTCACAAACATCCCCGCCATTGTCGGAATTACGCGGTATGCACGAATTTCCAGGCGCTGGTTCTCGCGAGCCGACAATAGCCCTCGAACGGACCGCATGGTGGACATGAATACATTGAAGTCGGCCACGAGGCGTTCGGCGGTATGCGTTGTCGATGCCGCGGTGGACTGAGCCAGTTCGGCCACCCGCAGGTCCATGACCGCAATTCGAACGCGGCAGCCGGATCGGACAAGATTCGCCAATCGCTCAGGACCCTCTGTCAGGGAACCCGCTTTGGTCAAACCCACGATATAGACGTCGGAAGCATTTCGAGCGAAGGAATCGAATGACCAAACATCCGAAAACTTTCGCAATACCGCCGGCCGGGTCAACTGCTCGCTGATTTCGTGAAGCTCACGGCGTATGTCCGCGAAAACCAGCAGCCGGTCCGAAACATAGCCGAGCAGCAGTACCGCGAGCATACCGAGTACGGCGCTCAACTGATCCTTCTCCGACAGCGAACCGACGGCGGACAGAACTGTGAGAGCGATGCCGCCCAAAATCGCCGACAGAGCAAGTAGAAGGATAATTACCGATGAAGTCTTGCGCAAAACCCTACACCTTGATCATTCGATATAGTGGGCCACAGCGAAGCGACCCGAGAACCGCCAGTCCGGGACGGAGGATTCCAACTCGGAGACCGTTTCGGGTGGTAGACCAGCACAAATATCGGACTTCATGGTCCGCAGGATCAAAAGGCTGGTGTGCAGATCGGGCAACAACGCCGCCAGCGGGTAGGTCGCCGGCGCGATCCGGTCGGCCAGCAGGCGGCGGTAGTTCAAATCACCTTTCACGATGGTGATTTCGTGACCGCCGATATGCTCGGCGAGATCCTCGGGCAGCTGACAATAATGCAGCGGCGATTGGAAGAACCAATGCGTGACAACCCGCAATCGGCCGTCCCGGACGAAGGTCCGCAGTACCGATAACCTTTCGTCGACACTGATCATGGCGGACAATGTCGTCTCGAAGTCGTTGGCGGTCGCATCGGAAATGAAGTACGGTCGCTGCTTCAAATACACGGTAACGGTCGACGTATCCCCCGCACGGAGTATGGCCGCGGCGAGGATCAGATCTGCCAGTAGCTCCGCTCCGGCATTATCCGCCACAATTCCGACCGATGCGGACTCTGCCAGTTTGACACAAGCCATATCCAGATCATCCACCAGCAATGAGCCGGAATTCAATTCGGCATCACCTGCCTCGCGATAATTCGCGTGCGCCGCGTCGGCCAAGTTTCCCCACAGCGAGGCCAGTAGGTTACCCCGCATGGAGAGATGTTGCGAAGCGCCGAAGTCGGTTCTCCCGATGACCGCAAACAGCTCGCGGGCCTTCCAGGACAGAAATGGGTCACGGTCGTAATTGCACGACAAATAGTCGAAGTAGCCGAACGCATCGAGCAGCAGATAGTAGAACAGTGACTCACCGACATAGCTCGGCAGATTGAACCAGGAATTTCCCACCGAACTCAGCGCATCCCGCCACGCATAGGCCGGGACCATGGCCTGTGTCGAGGAGGGCTTCGGAATCGGGCTATCCAAGAGGAAACTATCCCGCAGGTTAGCCAAACTGTCGCTTGCTTGATCGTTACGATCCAGCAACTCGAGGATGCTGTCGACCACCTGAGGAAACACACGCCGCATCATGCCGTTGGCAAAGACATGGCTGGGAGCAGTCGACAACGTCTCGAATTCAGCTGCGTCCATCACCCACCGCCAGAAGATCAGAAACTAGACAACTGGCCACTTGTTATTCCCCCTGAAGTTGTCCTCGCCCAACCCGAACACCACTGGAGTTCTGATGGTACAGCCGCCATCCACATACGGGATACAGCCGAACGTCCAGTTCCGCGTAAAGTTGACCAACATGTAAAGAAACCAAGAAGCATGTTTTCAATACATTCAAGGGGCCGCCGGGCCCGGCTGTCCGCCGGGCCCGATCGATTGTCAGCGAGTGGGGCGGGTGGTGGCTCGGGGGTCGTGCCACTGGCCGAGGTCGAAGTACAGGGTGGTCATGTGGTCCCACATGATCGACCAAGGTTGTTTCGGGCCTTTGCATTTCCAGACGGCGACCATGCGGTCGATGCCGGGGATGCCCATGGGATCGTCGAGGGTTGTTACGCGTTCCACCTCGGTGAAGCGGGATCGGAGGTCGGGCTCGGCGGTGTCCAGGCCGACGTAGATCGCCGTGGTCGCGGAATCCGGTGGGGGACCGAAGAATCCGAAGCCGCGGCTGGGGCTGTAGGTGGCCGGTAGGTTGTAGCGGCCGCCGAACTCCTCGACGGCGCCTGCCTGCCAATAGCCTTGGGCGAGGATGACCGTGTGCGTCTTCTGCTCGGGCGTCAGCGTTTCGTAACCGGTGTCGACGGCCGCGACCATATCGGTCCAATTGGTGGTTCCGAAGAACGCCGTCCGGCGGCCGAGGTCGATGGCGTTGTGGGTGGGGGTGCGCCAGCTCGGGGGCAGCGGCACGACGGTGAGCGAACCGATGAACGTCACCATCGTGGCCACGACGAGCGGGATCATCGCCAGGTTCATCCACCGTTTCCGGTCGTACGCCATCACGCCGATGGCACCGAAGGCGAACATGGCGGGGAAGAAACCCGTTGGGTAGTAAGGCCTTCCGTGCGTGAAGATGACGAAGGCGGTCATGATCACCATTGCGACCGCGATGAAGCGATACGGGCGCAACGACTCCAGTTTGAACACACCCCAGAATCCGAAGCCGATCAGCACCGAGCCCAGGAATCCGGCCAAACCGAGCCACTGCGGCAGGAAGCCGATCGGGCCGTAGCCGGTGGCGTCCTGCTCCGCGCCGATGATCTGGCCCATGGCCAACTGTGGCCAATTGTTTTGCGACTGCCAGTAGAGAATCGGGATCAGCGACGAGGCCAGGATGCCGGTCGAGACCCACAGTGCGGGGCGGCGCAGTATCTCCCGGGGGCCGCACACGATGACCGCCAGGCCCAGGCACGCCCAGACCAGCGGGACCATCCACTTCACCTGCATGTCAAGGGCCGCAACCAATCCCGCGATGACGAGCAGCCAGTCCTGCCGGGTACGAACCCAGCGGATGAACAGCCAGGTGATCACGGCCGTGAGGGTGGCGTCGAAAGAGAACGTGCTCAACGCGACCTGGGTCACGATCAGATAGGACGTCGCGTAGGTGCCCGCGGCGATTAGCTGGATGCGGCGGCCGGCCCCTAGTTCGTAGGCGATCAGCGCCGCCACCACGATCGCGCCCACGCACATCAGGACGGCCGGAAACCGTAGTGCCGTAACCGATCCCGGTGCGAGCAGGTCCGCGATGCGGGCGAACAGCGGCACCACCACGCCCTGATCGGCGTAGGTGTAGTCGAGTCGCCTTCCGGCGGAAAGGAAATAGAGTTCGTCGCCGAAGAATTCGTAGCGGCCCGCCGTGACCGTCAGCACGAAGGCGACGATCGAACTGATCAGTGCGACCCCGCGAAAAGCGAACGGCGGGTGAATATTCGGAATATCTTCCAGCTCGGTACGAGCCGAAATTACCGCTGTCATGAACTGCCCCTGGTACTTTCAGACAGACGCAACAACGCCACTCTCCCGTTGTGGCGTCACATCTGCTCGCTGTTAAAACGATTCCTCCCCGGCAGCGAACTTTGATGAGCGCGCGGGCACTCGCGGTCCTGCTCGGTTTATTCAATTTTCAGAAACGTTAGTACTTATCACTAGGGTCCGCAAACGCGGCATAGCGATAGCCGTTCGCTTTGAATCGGTCACGTATGCCTCGGATGCAGTCGGGGCCGGCACCACAGACGCGGTACCGGCCCCGACTGGAATCTTTTGTGAAGTACCGACTTCGGTGGAGCTAAGGGGATTCGAACCCCTGACCCCCTCACTGCCAGTGAGGTGCGCTACCAGCTGCGCCATAGCCCCGTTGCCCCGGTTGCCCTGGGCGACGGACCGAAGTTACCCAGTGTGAGGGGTGAACTGCAAATCGGCTGGGAGGTGCGCAGCGCGCGTAGACTCGGCGGGGATTCGAGGTTGTCCTAGGTGAGCCGAGGGAGTGCGGTTCACCGGGCTTGGAGGGATCGCACGCGGTTGAGGCTGATCAATGGCCGTTATGAGCTACGGGAACTCGTCGGCAGAGGGGGCATGGCCGAGGTCTGGGACGCATGGGATCGCAGGCTGCGTCGCAGGGTTGCGGTCAAGGTGCTCGACTCGGGGAGCCTGTTGCCACTGGAGCAGGACGAGCGGATGCAACAGCAGCGGTTCGAGCGCGAGGCACACATCGCCGCGCAGATGAACTGCGTGAATATTGTGATGGTTCACGATTCGGGGGTTTTCGTCGAAAACCAGCGCAGATATCCGTTTTTGGTAATGGAGTTCATTGCGGGTGAGAATCTGCGACAGCATCTGCGGTACCGGGAGAATTGGGGGCTTGCGAGTCTGCTGCGAATACTGATCAATACGCTCGACGGACTCGTGTACGCGCATTCCAAGCGAGTGGTGCACCGGGATATCAAGCCCGAGAACATCATGATCTGCCGGGACGGCACCGCGAAGCTCGCCGACTTCGGTATCGCCATCGAGTTACGCGAGAACATCCAGCGACTCACCCATGAGCAACGTGCCCTCGGCACCCAGCAGTATTCGGCCCCGGAGTACCTGCATCACGGGCAGATCACGCATTTGAGCGATGTGTACTCGTTCGCGGTGGTCTGCGCCGAGGTGCTCGGCCACGCCTACGGGCCCGCCGGGATTCCGGATGACATCAAAGTCGTACTGGAGCAGTCACTTTCACCGGACCCCACGCAGCGACATCGATCCGCGGCCGAGTTCCAGCAATACTTCCGCGAAGCGGTCGAACGATCCCTGCGAACCAGCCCCAGTCCGATGCCCGCCGCACCCGACCACCCCGGGCCCACCCGGACCTCGGTGCTCACCCCCGGCGCGCTGCGCGAACCGGAGCCCGAACCCCCTGACCCACTGGCCTATTCATCCACCTGGAGCTTCCTGTCGGCCCCGATCGTGGCCTCCCGGCAGCGACTCCTGGCCGGATTGGCCACGAACGACTACCGTTTCGTCGCCGCCCTGCTGGCCGCCACCGCGACCGCCGGAATCCTGCTGGGCGGCTTGGCCTTCACGCTACTTACCTGGGTGGTCGTCGAGATCGGAAAGCTGTTCTGAAGGTGATGCGGTGAGATATCGGCAAACAGGCATGGCATGGCAGCGCTACCTCTATCCGGGATCGCGTGCCTCACACTGGCTTCGGCTCGGCGTCCGGGTGGGCGTGGCATTCTTCGTGCTGACCATCGCGATCCTCACCTTCGCGGTGCTGTCATGAGGTGCCCCACGTGAGAACCGTCTGCCTCAACTGCCTCACCGAGTTCCGCTACGACCGCGAACGCAATCGCTGGTACACGGTGATCCGGCAGCGCAACGGCGGCTTCGCCAAACAGATCGAGACCTACTTCGACAAGCTGAACCTGCGCTGCCCCAAGGGATGTGAACTCGACCCGGTCACGCTCGACCATCCCACCAAGGTGATCGGATTCGTCGGGGAATCGGCCTCGTCCAAGAGCCACCTGATCGTGTCGATGATCCATTCGATGATGAACGATCCGCGATTGGCGAGTCAGTTCTCCTTCATCGTCTCCCCCAAATCCGCGAGTCTCTGGACGGCGCTGGAGGCCCGGCTGCTCGATCGCCGCGCCCTGGACGCCACCGGCCCGCGCCGCATGGCCATGGACCAGACCCAGCGCACCGACGGACTTGCCATGAACGCCCAGCGGCAGTCCCAGGGCCATACCTGGGCCGGGCTGGAACAGCGCAGACCCATTCTGGTGACGGCATATTCGGTACAGACCGCGAGCGCGGTCAACCTGGCGTTCATCGATGTGGCGGGTGAGGATATCGCCGACGGCGCGGTGGCGGCGCGGGTGAGCCCGCATCTCGCGGTGGCCGACTTCCTCTGGTTCGTGGTGCCGTCCACGCTGAACAAGCAGTACCTGGCGCTCATGCGCGAACAGGCCGATCCGGACGATCAGGAGAGCCTGAACAATATCGTCGAACACTCGCAGACCGTCGGGCGCACCACGCTCATGATCGATCAGATCGCGAAACTGTGGCGCGCGGCCAACAGCTATCCGATCCAGCTGCCGATCGAACCACCGCGACTGCATGTGTCGACCATTGTCGCCAAGACCGACCTGCTCTCGCTCATCGATCTGCCCGAGGCGAATATCGTTGCCCCGCCCGCGAATTGGGCAGACAGCCCGGTGAGCGGCAATGGATCCGGCAATGCCTACGATCCACCGCGCATCCTGGAACGCTGCGAGATCACCAGAAATCTGGTGCGGCAGCTGTTCCCGGCGGTGGACTCGGCGCTGTCCATCCACTTTCCGTGGAACATGTATTTTCCGGTGTCGGCGGTAGGCTGCGGCAAGCGCGGCAATGGCACGTATCCGGTGTTCAAGCCATACGGCGCGGCCGACCCGGTGGTGTACATGCTGGAGATGATCGAGGAGCTACGGGCCTACCGATGACAGGATTTCCGCAGCTGGTGTGTGGCTGGGCGCTGGTGAATCTCGAATCCTCCGGCGCCGGAGTGGGTGTGGTGGCGCGGTCCGGGAATTGGCCCGCGACACTGGGATTCACGGTGCGCGAACTCGGTTCGCTGGTGAGTCTGCCCGAGGGCGTGGAGCCGGTCGGCTTCGCGCTGGAGTTCACCGTGACCCGCGGGCTGGCCGTGGCCGGCTTGAAGACGCCCTCGCAGGTGCGGCCGGGCACCTGTGTCACGCATTTGATCGCGGGCGATCGCGCGCGGCTGGATGGGTCGACGGCCCTGCGGCTCTTCGGATCCGGCGGATTTCTCACCACCTTGAACGGGTCGGTCTCGCCCACCGACAGCTGGTCCGCCGCCGAACCCGGCTCCGGGGGATGCGAATTCGGTGCGGCGGCGCAGGCGGCCCTGAGACAGCCGTGGCTGCCGGTGCTCATCGGTGCGGCGCTCGCGCATCTCGCCGGGCAGGGGCCGACGATCGCGCTCCAGGTTTCCGAGGCCCACGAGGCGGTGGACATGCTGACCGCGCTGTACGGCATGATCCCGCGAAATGTGCTGCGCGAGTTGACATTCTCCACCACGACTTCGCCGCTGGCCGAGATGCCGTCGATCACCACGGCGATCGGGCACGCCGCTCCCCCGGACCGGCTCGTCATCACCCACGACAGTGTCATCGACAATCTCTCCGATACCTACCAGCGCCTGGGCCGGGAGATCGTCGAACACCGCCGGGCCGGAATCGCGCCGCCCGCAATACTGCTGTCCGTCAGCGATATTCGGCAGTGGTGCTATCAACAGCAGCTGCGCATGCTGGAGCCCGCGCTCCTGGATGACGCGCAAATGGCGCAGGTGCTGACCGACCCCACCCTGCCGCCGGATTGGTTCACCGATGCCGCGGTGGCCCGCCGCGCCATTCACCTCGCGCTCGAAAGCCCCGAAGTCACAGCGGCTTTGGCGAATCTCCAGGTGCACGACGAGGTCCGCGCGGTCTTCGAACGGACACTCATCGAATGCGTCATGTCCGACCGTGATCGCACTCGCGCCACCCGGGTCGCCCAGCAGCTTGGTGTCGATCTCAGCGAAGCCGTGGTCGCCTCCGCCTTCCGGCGGCTGGACAACGGCAGTCTCACCGCGAGCGATGCGAAAACCGTTTGGCCGCAACTACAGCGGGACTGGACCACCGGCGATACCGGGCAGCGCGATCTCGTCATCGAACAACTGCAACGGCATCGGGCACTGCGCGAGTTCACCATCGGCTCATCGGACCGCTACCTGGTGTACGAGACGGTGCGCGCCGAGATCGGCGATCCGGCGGTACACACCGGCAGCAGCGAGCTGTTGCGCACCGCCATGTACGACCAGTTGCCGATCGTCGCACAGCTCATGGTGAATATCTCCTGCACCAGTCGCGACCGGTACGTCCTGGAGCAGATCATGGCCTGCGCGCCACCGGACCGGCTGCCCACACTGGTCGCCGAATGCACGCGCTATCCGGCCGTGGACGCCTTCGAACTCATGAAGGCGGTCACCATAGTTCGCGCCGAACCGGCGGAGCTGGTGCAGGCGCTGCGACCCGGGTGGACCGTGCTGCGCCGGGCCGTCGGACTGCCGCAGTCCATCGAGAATCTCATGGTGCTCGATGCCGAGGCGGTCCATCCGCCAGCGCAATCGGGCCGATCCCGCCTGCGCCAGAACATGTTCGGGCGCAATCGCAATCGCGGCGACTGGGCCAGGGCGGAGGTCGCCGCGCTACTGCGCGCGGCCGCCGACGACCCGACGGTCATCCAGGAACACTACGAAATGCTGCGCGCGGCAATAGATTCCGATATCGAGTTCGTCGCCGGCCGGATGGCCGAACGCTCCACCGATACCGGCGGTGCGGCGGTCCTGAAACAGATCATGCTGTGTGCCGCCCACGAGCGCGTCCCCGCCCTGCTGACCGCCTGCGCCCAGCAGCAGGATATCGACCCCTATGTCCTGCTGCGCGCCGTCGGCGATCTGGATCTGGACTCCGCCGCGCTGGCGGACCTCCTCGAGGGTGGCTGGCCGCATCTGCGTACCCGCCTGGACCTGCCCCGGCGGATCGCCACCCTGCTCACCCTCGATGCGGCGGCGGCGCTGCCCGCCCGACTCAAACCGCTGACGCCACCAAAAAAGCAGCGCCGCAACAGCTTCTGGCGCTGACCCGCCCTCGACGCGGGTCAGCAGCCCAGGCAGCCCGGCGGAACGATCTCGCACCACCAGGGTTTCGGCGGCGGAATGGGGTCATTCGGGCTGCCCGCGCCCGAAACCACCCAATCCCCTTGCACACTCACCTCGCGGCCATCCAGCGAGCGAGTGGCCGGACCGGCCGCGACGGAACCGTCGAGACTGAACTTGCTGCCGTGACAGGGACAGTTGATGGTGCCACCGGAGATATCGTTCACCGCGCAACCGAGATGGGTGCAGACCACCGAGAGACCGACGAAGCTACCCGAACTCGGCTGTGTCACAACGGTATTACCGATTATCACGCCTGATCCGACCGGAATGTCCGAGGTTCGGGCGAGCGCATTGTCCGGGGCGCCGGCCTCCGTGATCGGCGGAGCCTGCTCGGGAATAGGCGCCTGCTCCTCGGAGGCCGGGGCGACCGGAACGGCCGGAGCCGGACCGGCCACCAGCATCCCGTCCTGCACACTCACCGCACGGCCGGCCAAGGGCCTGGTCGCCGGACCCGCGACCACCGAACCGTCCAGCGCGAAACGACTGCCGTGGCACGGGCAGTTGATGGTCCCGCCGGAGAGCGAGTTCACCGCACAACCCAGATGCGTGCAGACCGAGGAGAATGCCAGGAAGCTCCCCGCGCTGGGCTGGGTGACAACGGTATCGCCGAGAATCACGCCCGACCCGATGGGAATCTCCGAGACCCGGGCGAGCACGGTGCCATTGATCGGCGCGGGACCGGGTTCCGGCGGCGGCGGTTCGGTGGTGGATGGCGGCGCGGTGGTCGACGGCACGGCAGCGGTCGAAGTCGGCGGGGACAGCATCGAAGTGGTCGCGGGGCTCGAACTTCGCTGCCCGCTGGTACAGGCGGTGGCGACCAGCACCACGCTCGCCCCCACCACGATTTCACGACGTCTGATCGGATCTGCGGCCATGGCGACCTCGGTTCACTCGGCACGCGCTCTCGAGTCTTCACGACCCAGCACCCGAATCGGTTCAGCCCCGTCGTCATCCCAATACGGCAGGACCCGTCACTCCGGGCGTGTGCGGCCTCGGCGGGGGCGGCGGCGCGGGGCGTCTGCCAGCAGCGGTGCGATCGGGCCGGTGTACCCGGTGGCGATCAATTCGACTGTGGCCAGGAACTTTTCGGCGAAGCGCTCGGCGGTTTCGGGGTCGAAGAGTGCGGTCGGATAGAGGAATGGGCCGTCGATTCCGGTGGGTGCGCCGGTGTGGTCGTAATGCTCGGTGAGGCCGAATTCCAGATCGTGTTTGGCGCGCACGATACCGGTCGGCACCTCGCTCACCTCGAGCCCGCCGGCGCCGGGCGCTCCGGGTGGCGCGGCGTCATCGCGTTGCAGGATGAGGGTGGCCTGGAAGAGCGGATGGTTCGGATCCTGCGGCAGCGCGCGCAGTAGCCGCGGATTGGAGGTGTCCGGATTCGCGAAGGCGGCCAAGGCCGCCCGGCGCACCTGGTCGAGCAGTTCGGGCATATCGGCGGCGCGGTCCAGGCGAATCCGCATGAGCACATCATCGGCGAGATTGCCGACAATATCGGCGAGCAGCGGATCCTCACGACCGGAGACCGCGGTCGCGACGGTCACATCGGCGGATTTGGCGAAGGCCGATACCGCGACCGCGAAGGCGGTCTGCAGCAGCATGAACACACTCGATCCGCCCTGCCGGGCGCGGATCAGCAGCGTGCGATGGATATCGGCGTCCAGATGCACCCGCACCATGGCGCCGGCGGCATCGCGATGTCCGGAACATGTTCTTTCATAAGGCAGTTCGAGCGGGATAGGCCGTCCGACCAGGTTGTTCGCCCAGTACCGCAGCTGGGTGCTGGCCCGGCTGCCCGGGTCCTCGTACGCACCCAGATACTCGTGCTTCCACAGCGTGTAGTCGATGTAGTCGACCGGCAGCGGCTGCCAGGCCGGGGCCTGCCGGGCCACCCGCGCCAGATAGGCGGTGACCAGATCGCGCATGAGCGGGCCGAGCGACTGACCGTCGAGGGAAATGTGGTGAACGACCAAGGCCAGCACCACATCCCGCGCACCCAGCCGATACACCCGGGCGCGAATCGGCACCTCGGTACCGAGATCGAAAGCGCGACTACCGAATTCGGCGATCCGTTCGGTGAGCTCGCCGGCGAAGCTGTCCACCACCCGCACATCGATCCGCGCCACATCGGCGTCCATGACCACCTGGACCGGACCGGTCGCGGTCGCCGGATAGCAGGTGCGCAGCGGTGCGTGCCGCCGCATGACATCGTCGATGGCCATCACCAAAGCGGTGATATTTACCGCCTTGCCACGAATACGAAACGCGCGAGCAACATTCCAGTCAGCGGAGTATCCGGCCGCCGCGGCATGCCACATGCGCTCCTGCGCGGGTGCCAACGGAATTTTCGGTGCGCGTGGCATCCGCCGCAAAGGCGTCGGGTCTGTCACAATTCGCAGGAGTTCGGTGACGTCAGCGGGTTTTCGACGCTCCACCGGGCTCGTCCAGGCAGCAACCGGCAGAGACATAGTCGCCGTCCTCTCAGCTGCCGCTGATGCCACATCACCGCCGCCCAAAAATCCGGCAGCGCTGCGGGACGACAGTCCGGCTACGGTAGCAAAGGCACGGCAATTCAGGAGGGTCGTAAAAGAGACACCGACCACTACTTGACGTTTACGCAAGCCCCGGAAGATCCGGGGCCCGCGTAAGAGCTGTCAGCGCTTGGTCACCGTCGTCGGCAGGCTGGCGAAGCCGCGGTTGTTGGAGGAGTGGATACGGCGCAGGCCGACCGGATCGATCTCGTAATCGGAGATGGCGGCGGCGATCTCGGACAGAGCCGTACGGAGTTCCAGCAGACCGAGATTGGAGCCGAGGCAGTGGTGGCGGCCGCTGCCGAAGACCAGCGATGCGCTGGTGTCCCGGTCGAGATAGAACGAATCCGGGTCGGAGAAGACCTCCGGATCACGATTGGCCGCACCGGTGAGCAGCAGCACGCGCGCACCCGCCGGAATGGTGACACCGTGCAACTCGACGGCCTCGGTGGTGGTGCGCAGATTGGTCTGGGTGGACGGATCCCAGCGCATGGACTCGTCGATCCAGTCCTCGATACGGCCGTCCAGCGCGAGACGCCGCTGGTCCGGATGCAGCCAGCCCGCATGCCAGATATTGCCGAAGCTCAGCATGGCGGTTTCGATACCCGCGCCGACCAGCAGAATCAGAACGCCGACAATCTCTTCCGGGGTGAGCCGGTCGTCTCCGTCGGCGGCGTCGAGCAGGCCGGAGAGCAGATCGTCCCGCCGCTCCTTACCGCGCTCGATGGTGAGTTCGGTGTAGTACCCGACGAGTGCGCCGATGGCCTGCATGGCCGCGGGCCGCAGATCGGTGGACTCCTCCTCGGTGTACATGATCTCCATGCCGAGTTTTCGGATCATCTCCCGATCCGCCTCGGGCACACCGACCAGTTCGGAGATCACATCGGTCGGGAACGGCCCCGCGAAATCGGTCATGAGATCGAAGCTGCCGCGTTCCAGCAGCGGCTCGAGTACTCCGCGCGCGATCTCACGTAGTCGTGGCGCGAGCGCCTGCACCCGATGCGCGGTGAACGCCTTGGTCACCAATCCGCGCAGCCGGGTGTGCTTGGGCGGATCCATGGCCACGAAGGAGAAGAACCGTTCGGCCTGCGGACCCCAGAAGGCGGGCTCCATGCGGATGCCGTTCACGCTCGAGAAACGTTCCGAGCCCCGGAGTGCGGCCAGCACATCGGCGTGCCTGGACAGCGCCCAGAAGTCGTCGGTCTCATTGCGATAGACGGGAGCCTCGGCACGCAGCCTGGCATAGTGGGGATACGGATCGGAATGAACTTCGAAGTCGTATGGGCTGTAGCGCGACATGATCAAACACTAATCGAATTGGATTGGGAGCGTTGTGAACTCGGAATCGGCAGCGGAACGGATCGACACCTCCAAACCGCATCCGGCTCGGCGCTACGACTACTGGCTGGGCGGTAAGGACAACTTCCAGGCCGACCGGGAATCGGCGGACGCGGTGGCCGAGGCGTTTCCCACGGTTCGCCTGGCCGCGGTGGAGAACCGGAACTTTCTGCGCCGGGTGACGCGATATCTGGCCGCGGAGGCCGGTATCCGCCAGTTCCTCGATATCGGCGCGGGCCTGCCGACCGCGGGCAATGTGCACGAGATCGCACAGGGCATCGCGCCGCAGTCACGGATCGTCTATGTCGACAATGATCCGATCGTGCTGGTGCACGCGCGCACGCTGTTGAACTCCGCGCCCGAGGGCACGACCGCGTATATCGATGCGGATCTGCGCGATCCGGAGCGCATCCTCGCGCATCCGGATCTGCGCGCCACCCTGAATATGAACCAACCGGTCGCGCTCATGCTGGTCGCCATCATGCACTTCTTCACCGATGACACCCGGCCGTACGAACTGGTCCGTACGCTCTGCGACGCACTGCCACCGGGCAGTCACCTGGTCATGTCCCACGCCACCAATGACTATCTGGAGGACGAGGACCTGGCCAGGACGACCGAGGCCAATCGGCGCAGCGGAGTGCCCTTCCAACTCCGCTCCAGCGCCGAGTTCGCGAAATTCTTCAACGGATTCGACATGGTGGCACCGGGCATCACCTCGGTAACCGACTGGCGGCCCGACGTGTACCGGCCGCAACCCCGCGCCGAGGCCATCTCCATGCTCGGCGGGGTCGCCTACATCTCGTGAGACAACTCGCGAATCAGAGCCTGCCGGTGTCCTTCAAAACCCGGCGGGCCTGTGCGAAGAGCATGCCGACATTCACGGTTTTGCGGCAGACCACCACGATCACCACATCGTCGCGACTCTCGGTGCGAATGAAAAGGTGTGTCAGGTTATCGCTATTGACCAGAATCTCCTGGAAATAGTGGCGCTCCAAGCGAATTCCGCGCCGCTCCTTCCAAATATCCTCGATCATCACCACATTGCGGCCCTGGAACAGATCCAGGGTGGCGGCGGCGAGCAGATCCAGGACCTCCTGCGGATGATTGTCGACGGTCTCCACCGCGAGCAGCATTCCGGTGGTCATATCGATCGCGCCGGCGGCCAGGCACTCCGGGACTTCGGCGCGCAGCACTTTGACCAGAATTCCGATTCGGTCCGACAGGCTGTTGGGTCCGGCCGGGTTAGTCGCAGTATTCATTGCGTCCTTTCTGATGTCCGCACGGCGGCGGTTCGTTGTAATGCACGGGTGGCCGGTTGCGGTGGGCGCGGCGGCAGCGTGTCATTGATGCCGCTGGCACCCCGGCGACGGCGCGGCAGTAGCGATCTGGTGCCGCCACGCGCGGGTTCGGTCATGGGCAGTTGCACACGCTCCAGCGGGGCGATACCGAGCAGATCGCCGTCGAGCATGCGCACCACCTCGACGGTCACCGCGTACAGACTGCGGCTGAGCAGCATGGCGATATCGCGGCAACTGTGCCTGCCGTTCACCCACAGCAGGATCTCCTGCCATTGCGCGCCGTTATGCCGAGCGTCCTCGGGACTACCGAGCAGTGCGCGGCCGGTTTCGGTGAGCACCAGGTGATTTCGATGCGGTGAGACCCGGCCGTGCGCGAGCGCGTTCAGCCGGCGTTCGGTCTCCTCCAGCAACCAGAGGGTGTCGATGCCGGGCAGCGATTGCCTACCGTCCGGGTCCGTGGGCGGGGCCTGCCAGGCGCAGCTCCCGACCCAACCGGCGGTAATGGCGAAGACGCCGTCTAGCGCGGCCATCTGGGCGACCAGACGCAGATCCGCGGTGCCGGTGGAGACGCGCCCTGGTCGCGAAAGCAGTTGCCGCACACCGGGTGCGCCCGGGGAATCCACGGTAATGATCCGCCCGTCACGGAAATGCAGATCGCCGCCGGGCTCACCGGTGATACGCAGTATTCCGCTATGGGCGCGGGCGGCCGCATTCGCCGATTCGTGCACCAATTCCCGGGCGGACTCCCGGCCGAGCACCGGTAGACGACCGGACTCGGCGAGAGGACCCGTGGTCATGCTCGAACTCCTGGAAATGGTTATGCACGAATAGCGAAAAACGCACGCCTGGTTTGTATTTCGGCGCTTCTGGAGTCGAGCGAGTGCGCCGCGTGCTGGATATCCTGACAGCCCAGCAGTTTTGGAGCAACGGAATTCGGTGAATCAGGGACCAAAGTCCCATGGTTACGCGTCAAGCGGGCTGTGCACGCATGTTACAAATGTCCGGAATTTGCCGAAATGGCATGCACAGCAACAAATACCGGACGGTCGAATTCGACCGTCCGGTATTTGTTTTCTCGATTAGAACTCAGTGATCGCGCTCGACCACACAGTCCGCCAACTCCAATAGATCCCGCGCGCCCCGATACCCCGAGATACACGATTTCGCGGCCCGCACCCGGCGGATGGATTCGGCCTGCGCCCACCGCCTGCCGCCCGCCCGCGCGATAAGCTCCGCCGCCCGCTGCGCCGCCGGAGCATCCAGGGGCTCCTCCGAGCGGTACAGATCGGCGAACTCCCGGCCCGCCGCGGTACCCGACTCCAGCGCCACCACCACCGGCAGACTTCGCTTGTGCCGCATGAGGTCATTGCCGACCGGCTTACCGGTGCGTGCCGGATCACCCCAGATACCCATCAGATCGTCCACCAATTGGAAGGCGATACCCAGTTCGCGGCCGAAGCCGTCCATGGCCTCCACCACCTCCGGGCGGGCACCGGCGCACAGCGCGCCCATGGCACATGCGCAGCCGATCAGCGCACCGGTCTTGTGCTGTAGCGTCGCGAGGCATTCGTCCAGTGTCACTTCGGTTTTCGACTCGGCGGCGCAATCGCGCTGCTGACCGAGGCAGAGTTCGATGACCGCCTCCTCCAGCCGGGCGATCCCGGATAGGCCCGCGATCGGGGCGGCGGCGAGGGTCCAGATGGCGAGGCCGTGCATGGCGTCACCGGCGAGCACCGCATCGTCGATGCCGAAGACCCGCCAGACGGTCGGGCGGCCGCGGCGCAGTTCGTCACCGTCCATCACATCGTCGTGCAGCAGGGTGAAGTTGTGCACCAATTCCACTGCGGCAGCGGCATGTACGGCCAACTCCGGCGATCGGTCGGAGTCACCGCGCCGGGCCGCGGCGCGGGCGGCGGCGAGGACCAGGGCGGGTCGCAGGCCCTTGCCCGAGGATTCGCCGACGGTCGGGGTGCCGGCGGCATCCCACCAACCGAGGTGGTAGCCGACCACCAGCCGTAATTCGGCGGGGAGGGTGTCGACCGCGGCGCGCAGCAGCGGTCCGGTCAATTGCTGAGCGCGCGAAAGGATTCCGTTCGCATCGCCGCCTTCCACCCATGGCAGTGCGGTGCCGTATGCGGGATCTGCCGCTGCCGACGAACTCATGGCCACCTCCATTGACGCTGGGACTCGCAGTCGCCGAGTCGATCTCGTGGATACCGAGCCGGATTACCGGCTCGCAGTCGGCGTAGTAGAAGCGCGGGCGCGGCGCGGCGCACGGCAGGACAGCGTCCAGGGCTGCATCGACGGGCCCCTCTCGCTGGGCGAAGTACGAATTCGCTGACAGAATGGGAAATGACCTTGCGTCAGAACCTTTACCGCGACAACGTGATCCGATTCACAGCCAATGATAAAGGCCCATTGGCCTTTAGCCAACACCTCGCAATCACCGCCGACCGACCGGTATGGGTAGGGACTCCCACGCGGGAGCGCACCGGGATAGCCTGGGCCGGGCGCGGCGCGTACCGCGAACCCGCCACGGCGAAGTCGCAGCGCTCGCCCGACCCCAACCGACAGGAGCCCCGTTCATGCCCGATTCCGCACTCGACCGCGCCGAGATTCTGCGGCGCGTGGCCGCTCGGGGAGCGATTCGCGTGATCGTGGCCGGGGGTGGAACGGGTGGGCACACCTACCCGGCCGTCTCGGCCGTGCGAGCACTGCGCGACCTCGTAGCCGAGGCCGGGGCCACCGCGGAGGTGCTGTGGGTTGGCGTACCGAACAGCTTGGAACAACGCGTATCCGGTGAAAACGACATTTCGTTCACGGGGATCAAAGCGGGAAAGCTTCGCCGCGATCGCAATCCGCTGAAGATGCTCAATGCGGCCAATGCCAAGGACGCGGCGCGCATACCGCTGAGCGTGCTCTCCGCACAGGGCGTCGTGCGGCGCTTCCGGCCGGACGCGGTGCTGTGCACCGGCGGGTACGTCTGCGCCCCCATCGGAATGGCGGCCGCGCTGCGGCGGCGACCACTGGTGATCCACGAACAGACCACTGGTATCGGCAAGGCGAACCAGCTGCTGGCCCGCGCCGCCGACCGGATCGCATTGAGCTCGGCCGCCTCGGTGGAACTGCTGCCCGCCAAGGTGCGCGCCCGAGCGGTGGTGACCGGCAACCCGATTCGCCCCGCACTCACCACCGGTGACGCGAAAGCCGCTGCGCCCGCACTGAATTGGACCGGCTACTCCCCCGAACTGCCGACCGTTTACATCACCGGCGGCGCCCAGGGCGCGGTCCAGATCAACGATCTCATCGCCGAACTACTCCCCGAACTCCTCACCGTCGCCAATGTGATCCACCAGTGCGGCAAACTCTCCTACGATCAGGTGCGCGAACGCGCGGCGACCCTCCCCGCCGATCTGCGCGACCGCTACCTGGTCCGCGACTTCCTCGGCCCCGAACTCCCCGATGTCCTCGCCCTCGCCGATGTGGTCGTATCCCGTTCCGGCGCAGGCACTCTCGCCGAGCTGACCACCCTCGGTAAGCCCTCCGTCCTCATCCCCTACCCCCACTCGGTGGGCGGCGAACAAATCCGCAACGCCCGCATGCTCGCCGATGCCAACGCCGCCCGAGCCCTCGTCGGCGCGGACGCCACGGCCCCCAACCTCCGCACCGCCCTGTTCTCCCTACTCAGCGACCCCGCCTCGCGCACAACGGTTTCCGACGCCGCCCGCGCCATGGGCCACCCCGACGCCGCCGAACAACTGGCATTGAACGTCCTGGACCTCGCCACCCGCTGAGGCTCGGTCAGCCGCCGATTACCGGGCAGGTGCCGGTGACGGTGGCGAGGCGGGTGCCGTCGGCGTCGCGATTGCCGGCTTCGGCGATGGCGACCGCCGGCGCACCATGCGCGGTTCCGATCCCGCGGCCGCGCACGCTGGTCGACTCCGGCGTCCTGGATATGCGCGACTATCGCGGCGCGCACACCCACCGGGAGTACCGGCTCACCGCCGCGAGCCGCGAACCAGCAGCCGGTACCGACAGCACTCATGCGGTGGGGCGACAAACACCTCGCCGATCCCGCCGGGCCACGCCTGGCAGTCGTGCACGCCGACCGCGGGCTCATCGCCACTCCGACCGGTCGTCAAGCGGAGTAGCGAAGTCGCGTTTCGCGCAAATGCGGCGGCGCACAATACCTTCCGGCACTGTTACGCCCGAGTGACGTTCACAACCGACCGATCGCCCCGAAAAACAGGTACTGTCGAAGAGGTCAGCAAGTTCTCGGCTATTCCAAGAGTTTGGAGATGCCATGCACGTCCAGGTCTTCGCCGACAAGCACATAGGCGGCAGCGCGGCACTCATCGAGCAGGCGCAGGACACCATCGAATCCATCCTCGACCGCTACGCGGACAATCTGACCCGCGTCGAAGCCCACATCACCGATGTGAACGGCCATAAAGGCGGCTTGGGAGACAAACAATGTAACCTCGAGGCCCGCCCCAAGGGCCAACCTCCGGTAGCAGTGCGCCATCGCGCCACCACCGTCGAAGAGGCTTACATCGGCGCCGCCGAAAGCATGGCCCACCTCCTGGACAGCCGCTTCGGCCGCCTGCACCACACCAAGGGCAGCGAAACCATCCGCCATATGGCAGCTCACTGAAATCCACTGTGTAACCGGGTGATTCGCATTGCGGATCACCCGGCGCCGCATTCAGGGCAGCAGGCCCAAGCGGCGGGCCCGGACCACGGCTTCGTGGCGGGTGTGGGCTCCCAGTTTGGTCATCGCGCTGCGCAGGTAGCTTTTCACCGTTTCGGCGCGGAGTGACAAGCGTTGCGCGGCTTCGGAATTCGTGCAGCCCAGGGCGATTTGGGAGAGTACGTCGAGTTCGCGAGGCGCGAGAGTGATCGGCTGGTCGGGGTCGACTACACCGGAGACCAGGCGGGCCAGACGGTCGGTGACGGAGCGTAATCTATTGCGGGCCAAGGTATCCGACACCGTCGGCGTGATGCCGCGCAGTTCCGCGTGCAGCTCTCGAAGTTCTTCGGTGATGATCGAGTCGGCGCTGGAGATCGCGGGCGTCGTATCGCGGGCCAGGGCCAGGCGTACGCGCTGGTCCACCTCATCGCGAATGGTGAGCTCCACACTCAGCCGCCGCCCGGCCTGCACCATGGCATCGGCGACCCGATCCCCGATCGGCCCGGACTCGCGATTGGCCACATACAGCACCGCGCGCGGCTGCCCGTCCACCACGACCGGCACCGCCACCACCGCACGCAATCCCTCGCCGAGCACCGGCCCGTCGTAATGATGGGTAATGGTCGAGGCCGATCGATAATCCGCCACCGAGCGCGGCTTACCGGTCGAGACCGCGCTACCACCCAATCCGGAACTGGGCGCGACCGCCAGCCCGCGCATACCGTTGGTCCTGGTACCGACGAACTCGGTCAGCACCAGGGTGCCCGCGTGCACCGTTCCGCCGAACACCACCGGCGCCTTGGACAGCGCCGCGATCCGCCGTAGCTCGGACCGCAGCGCATCGCCGTCGTCGGGGCGCAGCAGCCGGTCGGTGGGCGGAGTCATCTGTTACCCCCATTCGGGGCTAGTCGGGGCGGTGGTGTGACGTGGATCCTACCGAAGTGAGCATGAGCATGGACCGGCTCCGTCCGGTGAGCTATACCCAGGGCGCCTGGAGCACGCCGCTCCTGGGGGACACCATCGGCGCCAATCTGGATCGCACCGCGGCCAGGTTCGCCGATCGCGAGGCATTGATCGACTACACCACCGGCATCCGCTGGACCTACCGCGAGTTCCTGGCGGAGGTGGACGCGCTGGCCCTGGGTCTGCTCGCGGCCGGACTCGGCAAGGGTGACCGGGTGGGCATCTGGGCACCCAACTGCCCGCAGTGGACGCTGACCCAGTACGCCACCGCCAAGATCGGCGCGATCCTGGTGAACATCAATCCGGCCTATCGCACGCATGAGCTGCGATATGTGCTGGGGCAGGCCGGAATTCACACACTCATCGCCGCGCCGTCGTTCAAGACCTCGGATTACGCGGCCATGATCGCGCAGGCCCGACCGGAGTGCCCGGAGCTGGAACAGGTGGTGCTGCTGGACAGTCCGGAGTGGGAACGGCTCTTCGAGACCGGGCGCGCCGGCGATCCGGAGCAGCTCGCGCTGGCGCAGGCCGGACTGGCGGCGGACGATCCGATCAATATCCAATACACTTCGGGCACAACGGGTTTCCCCAAGGGAGCCACGCTCAGCCATCACAATATCCTGAACAACGGCTACTTCGTGGGCGAGCTCTGCGGGTACACCGAACAGGATCGCATTTGCATCCCCGTCCCGTTCTACCACTGCTTCGGCATGGTCATGGGGAATCTGGCCGCCACCAGTCACGGCGCGGCCATGATCATTCCCGGACCCGCGTTCGAACCCCGCACCACCCTGGAAGCCGTTGCGGCGGAACGCTGCACCTCGCTCTATGGGGTACCGACCATGTTCATCGCCGAGCTCGCCGATCCGGAGTTCGACACCTTCGACCTGTCCAGCCTGCGCACCGGCATCATGGCCGGATCGCCCTGTCCGGTCGAGGTGATGAAGCAGGTCATCGGCCGGATGGGCATGCGCGAGGTGAGCATCTGCTACGGCATGACCGAGACGTCCCCGGTCTCCACCCAGACCCGCGCGAACGACAGCCTGGCACAGCGCACCGCCACAGTCGGGCAGGCGGGCCCGCATATCGAGATCAAGATCGTCGACCCGGTGACGGGGCTGACCATGCCGCGCGGACTGCCCGGCGAGCTGTGCACGCGCGGCTACTCGGTCATGCTCGGCTACTGGAACGATCCCGAAAAGACCGCCGCCGCCATCGATTCCGCGCGCTGGATGCACACCGGCGACCTGGCCGTCATGGATGAGGACGGCTATGTCGCCATTACCGGCCGCATCAAGGACATGGTGATCCGGGGCGGCGAGAACATCTACCCGCGCGAGATCGAGGAGTTCCTCTACAGCCATCCCGACATCCTCGACGCCCAGGTGATCGGCGTCCCCGACACCAAGTACGGCGAGGAGTTGATGGCGTGGATTCGTATGCGCGAGAACACGACTCCGCTCACCGCGGAGGCCCTGCGCGAGTACTGCACCGGCCAGCTCGCGCACTACAAGATCCCCCGCTACGTGCACATCGTGGACGAGTTCCCGATGACCGTCACCGGCAAGATCCGCAAGATCGAGATGCGTGAGATGGCCGTGCGGCTACTCACCGGTTCCGAAGAGGAGAACGCATGACCACCGCCGCCCAGAGCGCCAATACCAAGGCGTACCGCGCGGCGCGGGACCTGTTGGTCACGCACGCCACCGATTACGACGCCGCGGTCGCGAACTTCGAATGGCCGCGCCTGACAGGCACATTCAACTGGGCCATCGACTGGTTCGATGTCATCGCGCGCGGTAACGACCGCCCGGCGCTGTGGATCGTCGAGGAAGGCGGCGCGGAGCAGCGCATCACCTTCGACGAGATGGCCACGCGCTCGGATCAGGTGGCGACCTGGCTGGCAAGTCTCGGTGTCGGCAAGGGCGATCGGGTCATGCTCATGCTCGGCAATCAGGCCGAGCTGTGGGAGGCCATGCTGGCCGTGGCCAAGCTCGGCGCGGTGATCATGCCGACCACCGCGGCACTGGGACCGGAGGACCTCACCGACCGGATCGTCAGGGGCGGTGCGGGTTTCGTCATCGCCAATGCCGGCGAGACCGGCAAGTTCGACGAGGTGCCCGGCGACTACATCCGAATCACGGTGGGCGACAAGGTCACCCCGGGCTGGCGCTCCTACGCCGAGGCCGCCATGACCATGTCGGCGGGCCCGTTCACCGCCGTCACCACGGTCGAGGATCCGCTGCTGGTGTACTTCACCTCCGGCACCACCAGTAAGCCGAAAATGGTGCAGCACTCCCAGATCAGTTATCCGGTAGGGCATCTCTCCACCATGTACTGGATCGGGGTACGCCCGGGCGATGTACATCTGGCCATCAGCGCGCCCGGCTGGGCCAAGCACGCGTGGAGCTGTTTCTTCACGCCGTGGCTGGCCGAGGCGACCGTATTCGTCTACAACTACACACGTTTCGACGCTGCGGCCCTGCTCGCCCAATTGCGGCGCGCGGACGTCAACACCTTCTGTGCCCCACCGACGGTGTGGCGCATGCTGATTCAGGCCGACCTCGGTGAGCGGCCGGCCGGTCTGCGCGAAATCCTCGGTGCCGGTGAGCCTCTCAACCCCGATGTGATCGCACAGGTGGAGAAGGCGTGGGGGCTGACGATTCGTGACGGCTTCGGACAGACCGAGACCACCCTGCAGGTGGGCAATACACCAGGCCAGCCGGTCAAGCCCGGATCCATGGGCCGACCGGCTCCGGGAGTGCCTGTCATACTCGTCGATCCCATCACCGGAGAACTCGCTGATGAGGGCGAACTCTGCCTTGACCTGGGATACACTCCCGTCAACCTGATGACCGGATACCTGGGCGATCCGGAACGCAATGCCGCTGTCATGGCGGGGGGCTTCTACCACTCCGGTGATGTCGCCTCACGCGACGACGACGGATACATCACCTATATCGGCCGCACCGACGACGTCTTCAAGTCCTCCGACTACAAGGTGTCGCCGTTCGAGCTGGAGAGCGTCCTCATCGAGCACCCAGCCGTGGTCGAGGCGGCGGTCGTCCCGCAACCGGATGACACCCGTCTCTCGGTCCCCAAGGCGTACGTTTCGCTGGCCGCCGGCTGGGAACCCGATCTCGAAACCGCCCGTGCCATCCTGGAATACGCCCGCGACCACCTCGCGCCCTATCTGCGAGTGCGCCGCGTGGAGTTCGCCGAACTACCGAAGACCATCTCCGGCAAGATCCGCCGCGTCGACCTGCGCCGCCGAGAAGAGCAGGCGCACGCCGCGGGCGAACAGATCCCCACCGAGTACCGATACGAGGAAGTTTTCACCGAACGGCAGCCGTAGTCCCTTACACCGCAGCTCATTCCGACGACCGATTGGAGCCTTGCGTGCCCCACAGTGTGGAGACCGCCACCGCGTACGTCATCGCCGCCCTGGAGGACAAGGGCACCGCGACGCGCGACGACTTCGACGTATCCGGCATCGTCAGTGCGACGCACCGCCTCGCCGAGACGTGGGATTTCCGTTCGGTGGATCGCGGGAGGTTCTGGAGTATCGTGGCGACCTTCCTGAAGTCATGAGCTGAAAGACATTTCGATCCGGGATCGCCCGGCGTACTCGTCGAGTGGGTCGGGCGATCCCGTTTCCCGGTTCGGGATCGAGCTGTTTTCGTATCGTCACGAACGATTCGGAGGGCAGCGCAATGATCAATTCGCATGCGCCGGAGGGGCGAAGCGGGAGGTTCGCGCGGGCGTACACTGGGATTCTGCCCTCCCGTGCGGCGCTGCTCTCGCCGAGCAACGCTGCCGCTCGGCAACCGTGGCAGCCACTCAATGGAGAGGGCGCGTGATGACGACGGTTCTCGGGCAGTTCGCTCACCTCACGCCCCTGCCGCCCGCGCTCCGGGCGTGCCCGACCACCGGCTGAAAACCCCAGTCGGGCAAGCGCATGCCGCCGTTCCAGGACCGCAATGACGCGGGCCGGCAGTTGGCCGGGCTGCTCGCGGCATTTCGCGGTCACGATGTGGTGGTGCTCGCCCCGCCGGGCGGCGGAGTGCGGGTCGCCGCCGAACTCGCCACCACCCTGCATATCGCGCTGGACGTAATCCTGGTGCGCCCCTTGACCGTTGCCCGCCGCCCGGACCTGGTGTACGGATTACTCGGCGAGGACGAGACGCTGCTCATCGATACCACCGCGGTGGCCGACGGCGCGCTCTGCGAATCCGAGCGTGCCGAGACCGAGCAGCGGCAATCGGAAATCCTGCGGCGCAGTGCGTTCAGCTATCGCGGCGATCGCAAACGGGTGGACCTGCGCGATCGTACGGTGGTCATCACCGATGACTGCCTGACCGATGCCACCGTGCTGCGGCACAGTTGCCGAATGGCGCGGGTGCACGGCGCGATTCGCATTGCCGTCGCGGTTCCGGTCGCGGCCCGGTCCGCGCTCGGCAACCTCTCCCCCTATGCCGACAAGATCGTCTGCCCGCACCCCACCGCGCAACCCCCGGATGCCGACCGCTGGTATCCACCCGGCGGACCGACCGCGAGCGCCGATATCGCCGCCCTGCTGGGCGGCAATCACTCCTGCGATTGGTCCAATGGCTTCGCCGGCCCGGACAGGCGCACCACCCCGGCATCGAGATCGAGTTCCATGCGCGGCCGGTGCTCCTGACCGTCGCTGTCCTCGCTGCCCTCGTCGGCCAGCTTCTTACCCGGGAACAATTCGCCGATGACACCCACGGCCTCCACGATAGCCCGCACCGTGATGCGGGCTCCGGATCAGTCTTCGCGGTGTAGCGCCCGCATGAGCTGATCCTCGGTGATCGGCGGCACCGGCAGTGGATGGGCCGCGGTGGCGCGCAGGCCGTCGAAGACGAAAGCGAGATGCCTGCGCCAGGCATCGGGGGCCAAAGTGCCGGTGGCTTCGACGATTCGGGTGTGCGCCCAGGTGATGAAGGCGATGTCCTCCAGCACCCAGTCCGAGCGCAGCGCTCCGGCTTGCTGTGCGCGCGTGATGATTTCGCGCATCTTGGCGTGACCGTCGTCGCGGGCGCGGGCGATCGCGGCGCTGGGGGCGGCGCGGACGGCGAGTTCATTGAGCAGGCGATCGGCCGCCTGGAGTTCGCAGACCTGCTCCACCAGATAGGTGAACGCCTGCCACGGATCCTCGATCAGCAAGGCGCGCTCGGCAATTCGGCCGCCGGCTTCGATGCGGTCCTCCACCGCGGCGGCAATGAGGTCGTCGCGAGTGGGGAAACGGTTGTAGAGGGTGCCGATGGCGACGCCCGCGCGGGCGGCGACCTCCTTGAGCGGTGCGTCCAGGCCGCGTTCGGCGAAGACCTCACGGGCCGCGGTCACCAGCGCATCGCGATTGCGGCGTGCGTCGAGGCGGAGCGGCTTGTTCGAGGACATGCGCCGATCCTACAAATCCGGGACCCGAAATATGTTGAGCGTGGGTTCAACTTACGCTAACGTCGTCCGAGTAACTTGAACCTATACTCAACTTAGCGAGGATGAACATGAGCAAAACCATCGCGATCTTCGGATTCGGACCCGGACTCGGTATGGGAACCGCGCGGCGATTCGGGCGGGAGGGGTTCCGGGTGGCGGTCGTCGGCCGCAAACCGGAGAAGGCGGAGCAGCACGTGGCGGATCTGAAAGCGGACGGCGTCGAGGCCGTCGCGTTTCCGGCCGATGTCACCGACGCGGGCCAGTTGGATGCTTGCGTCGCCGCGATCCGCGAGACGCTCGGCGAGATCGATGTGGCCATGCACGGTGCGGCCGGGGAGATGACCGATCGCATTCCGAGCACCCTCGACATGGATGTGCCGGGACTGCGCGTGCCCATGGCGCTCAAACTGCACTCGCCCATCCTCATGACCCGCGCGCTGGTCCCCGCCATGATCGCGCGTGGCGACGGCGCGTTGCTGTTCTCCTCCGGCTCCTCACCGCACGTGACCCACCCGTACCTGTCGAATTTCGGAGTGGCACTTGCGGCTCAGCGCGGATACATCCATCAGATAGCGGCCGAACTACAGGGCACCGGGGTCTACGCGGGCGTACTGAATATCGGCGTCCTCATCGGCAACAGCCGGGCCGAGGAGATCGTGAACACCCGGCCGGAGTTGGTGCCGGCCGGTATCGAAATCGCCCGCATGACCAATGACGAACTCGGCGAACACTATTGGCGCATGTACACCGAACGCGACAGCATCGAGGTCGAAGTCGGGTTCTGAGCCGTCGCGAGCGGCATTCGGCCCGCGTTGCCGACTGGATGAAGACCATCTCAGTCACACAGACGAATTCGGGCCCGGCGAATTACGCCGGGTCCGAACCGTTTTCCGATGCCGAGGGTCAGACTGCGACCGCGACCCGCTCCACCGATGCGGAATCCGTTGCGGCACTTGGCCGCCGCAAGACGGTGCAGCTGATGAGCAACGCGACGGCCAGCACTCCGGTCGCGACCGTGAAGGCGAGACGGTAACCATCGGTCAGAGCCGCGGCCTCCGTGGCCCCGGCGGTGAGCCGGTCACCGGTACGGGAAGCGGCCAGAGTGGAGAGCACCGCGATACCGAACGCCATACCCACCTGCTGGGTGGTGTTGAACAAACCGGAGGCGAGACCGGCGTCGTCGGCGCGGGCGGCGGACATACCCAGATTGGTCAGCGCGGGCAGCACCAGGCCACCACCGGCGATCAGCACCATCATGGGGAGCAGATCGGGGATGTAGGCGGCGTGCACCGGAAGCCTTGTCAGCCAGGCCATTCCGGCCAGCAGCAGCATCAGACCGGTGATCAGTACGGCGCGCTCACCGAAGCGGGTGATCAGCCGGGCCGAGACGAACAGGGACACTCCGCCGATGGCGACGGCGGCGGGCAGCATGGCCAGGCCGGTCTGCAATGCGCTGTAGCCGAGCACCTTCTGCATGTACAGGGCGACGATGATCTGGAAGGCGAACATGGCCGAGAGAGTCAGCATCTGCACGACATTCGCGCCGGAGACATTGCGGGAGCGGAAGATTCGCAGCGGCAGCAGTGGAGTCGCGGCGGTCGCCTGGCGAATTACGAAGGCGGCCAGCAGGATCAGCGAGAGGGCGCCCAGGCCGAGGGTGTGCGCCGACAGCCAGCTGTACTCCTCGATCTTCACCACGGTGTAGATGCCCAGCATGAGGCCCGCGGTCACCAAAAGCGCCCCGAGCGCATCGGCCCCGGCGGCCAGGCCCAGACCGCGATCCGAAGGCAACGCCTTGACGGCCAGGGCGACCGTCACCACGCCGATCGGCACATTGATGAGGAAGATCCAGTGCCAGTTCAGCGCATCGGTGAGCACCCCACCCAGCACCTGGCCGATGGATGCCCCCGCCGCACCGGTGAAGCTGAAAATGCCGATGGCCCTTGCCCGTTCGGCCTTCTCGGTGAACATGGTGACCAGGATGCCGAGCACCACCGCCGAGGCGATCGCACTGCCCACACCCTGCAGGAAGCGAGCGGCGACCAGTACGGCCGGGGTGGTCGCGGCGCCGGCCAGCAGGGAGGCGGCGGTGAAGACGATATTGCCGGTCAGGAACATCTTCTTGCGGCCGATCAGGTCGCCGAACCGCCCGGCCAGCAACAGCAGGCCGCCGAAGGCGATCAGATAAGCGTTGACGGTCCAGCTCAATCCGGCGGGCGTGAAGCCGAGGTCCCGCTGAATCGCGGGCATGGCGACCGTCACGATGCTGCCATCGAGGATGGTCATCAGCGTCGCGGCGGAAAGCACCGCGAGGGCAAGATTTTTGGACGCTGTCATGATCTTCTCCTGTTCGAACCGACAAGAGAGACCGTACTAGATAGTTCCGTTGCAGACAATCTCTAACGGACTAATCCTTCGAGAGCCGCCGATCACTGCCGGGCACGGCGCGCCGAAGAAGCCTCCGCCGTCGCCGAAAGATGGCCTTCCACCAGGTGATTCAGCGCCTTCAGCAGCGCGTCGCGCTCGCCCTTGGGCAATGACTCCAGGGCATCGCGATGCACGCCGTCCACGATCTTCTGACTGCGGGCAGCCAGCTTGGCACCCGCCGGAGTGACCGCGATAATGCGCGCACGCCGATCGGTACTCGACGGCCGGCGCTCCGCCAGCCCCGCCTTCTCCAGGGCGTCGACGGTCACCACCATCGTGGTCTTGTCCATATCCCCGAGCTCGGCGAGCTGCACCTGGGTGCGCTCCTGCTCCAGCGCATGCACGAGCACGCAGTGCATACGAGCCGTCAGCCCGATCTCCGCGAGCGCCGCGGACATCTGCGTCCGCAGCACATGGCTGGTGCGATCCAGCAGGAACGACAGGTCACGTTCGGTACGCACGGGCGCGAGAGCGGTCATACCGCACATCATAGTTTTGTTGCGGATAATCTGCATCCATCCGCATTCGGCGGGCTACGGCAGGGTCGCGGCCAGCTCCGGGGCATCGGCCCGGCGCAGGCGACGACTGATCAGCCAGCCGAACGCCGCGGCGAACGGGGACATGAACACCGCGTACAAGGCCGCCGGAACAGCGATTTCGGTGCTGTCCAGAATGCTGATCGCAATGGTGATGGCAATCGCACTGTTATGGATACCGATCTCCATCGAACAGGCCACGGCCTGCCGATCGGCGACACCGAGGACACGGGGAACCCAATAGCCGACCGTCAGACTGATGGCGCACAGCAGCGCGGCCGCCGCGGCGATACCCGGCAGATCACCGCTCAGGCCCGACCGATCCGAGGCCACCGCACCCAGCACCACGAACACCAGAATCAGCGCGGACGCGATCCGCACCGGCTTATCCATCCGGTCGGCGAACGCGGGCCGCAGCGCGCGCACCGTCATACCGATCGCCACCGGAATCAATACCATCGCGAATACCTGCACGGCCTTACCGAACTGCACCCCCAGCGAACCCGGCCCGTCATCGGGGCCGAAGTGTGCGATCGCCGCATTGGTGATCACCGGAACCGTCACCACCGAAATGATCGAATTGACCGCCGTCAGTGACACATTGAGCGCGACGTCGCCACCGAAGAGATGACTGAACAGATTGGCCGTCGCCCCACCCGGCGCGGCCGCCAACAGCATCAGCCCGATCGCGGCGAGCGGAGCCAGCTGGAACAAATTCACCAATCCGAATGCCACCAGCGGCAAAACCAGCATCTGACACGCCAGTGCGATGAGCACCACCTTCGGCTGCCGCGCCACCCGGGTGAAGTCCGCCGGAGTAAGCGCAAGCCCCAACCCGAACATGATCACACCGAGCGCGATCGGCAGAGCCACCGCGACGAACCCAGAATTCATGCGCCCCTACATCTTTCACCGCGCCGATCATCGGGTCCGAACGGCTACCGCCTCCGACCCTAGCGCCGCGACGAGAGTATTTCGGCCACAACGCCACCGCCTGCCGGTCCCCGATCTTCTTACGCGGTAACGGATCGGGGATGCTCGGCGGCACGCTTTCGTGCATCCACCCTGGCGATCATGCGGTGGCCGAGGTTGTGGCACGGCTTCTCGATCAGGCGATAGGTCACCGCCGCGGTCACCACCGCACCGATCACCCATGAGAAAAAGGTAAGCCAGAGTGCGGGAATGCCTGCGACAGAGGTGGTCCAACGGGGCAAGCCGTCGAGCACGAGGGCATGAACCACGTAGAGCGAGTAGCTGATTCGACCCAGGAACAGCAGCGGGCGCGGGAAGGAACGGCGGCGCAGCAACAACGCCCCCGCGAACACCAGGTAGGCGGGAATGATGGTGCTGGGCTGCTTCACCCAGGTGACCCAGACTCCCGACGTCGCGTCCAGGACGGGTTCGACGAAGGTACAGATCCCGAAGATCACACATATGGCGAACCCGAACACCGCCCAGCCGCGCCACGCGGCGACCTCGCCCGACGTGATCCGATAGAGCACCGTGCCGACGAACATGGTCGCGAAATAACCGAAGGTCAATACCGACGGCCCGGGCTGGTTGAGAACCAATGGGACGGTAATGAATGCGATCAGGATCGCGGCGAGGGCCAAGCGCCGGTCCGCTGCCAAGTACACGAACACCGCCGCGACCACGACCGTCACGACCGCGACAATCGAACGCGTGCCGACGTTTGCCGCGCCGCCGGTGATCAGCGCGGCCGGCAGTAACGCCCCCGGAGCGATCAGACCGACCGCGAGAACCGCCAGCGGTACCGATCGACGGTTCAGCCCGGCGATCAACAGCAGCGACAGCAACAGATAGAACGTCAGCTCGTAGGAGAGCGACCAGGAGGCACCGATTATCTGAATGTCCCAGCTGCCGATGAAGAACTGCATCATGGTGAGGTTCGCCATGAAGCTGCGCACGGGGTCGGCCAGAAAACCGCCCGGCAACATGTACCGGTGTATCGAGTGCAGAATCACCGCCCCGACCAGGCAGGCCCAGAACAACGGGAACAGCCGGAAGAACCGGCCCACCCAGAACGCGCCCAGCGACCGCCCGCGCTCCAGCGATGCGGGGATGATGAAACCACTGACGAGGAAAAAGACGAAGACCCCGAACTCTCCGAGCCCGAAGTGCGCCTGCGAGAACCGGAAATACGCCGGCCAGAGCCGCTCCGACGAATGTTGAACCACGACCGCCAAGGCCGCCAAGCCTCGAAGCGCATCGAGAAATTCGAACCGGCCGCCCCGCCCGCCTACCACTCGTTCAACCGGCGTAACCGGAGCCGCCACAGGATCTTCTACGGTCATGACAGAACGCCGCTGGGAAACTCGAACATATTCATCAAACAAACCTCGAACGACGCGCAACTGAGACCAAGAGCATGCAGTCAAGCACACGGACCCCGGTCGTCGCAGTTCGAGGTGCGACCGAACAGCGCGAAGTTCCTCCGGTGCAGCGCTTTTGGAATTTCATCACCGGCGGTGGGTGATCGATTGTGGGCCCCGCGGCGATGCGCCGGGTCACCGCAATGCTGTGGAGCGTGTCGTCCATCGAGGACGCGGAAGGATATGAAACGCAAAAGGCCGGATCCGAAATTGCTTCGGATCCGGCCCTTTGTCGAAGTGGAGCTAAGGGGATTCGAACCCCTGACCCCCTCACTGCCAGTGAGGTGCGCTACCAGCTGCGCCATAGCCCCGTATTCAGTTTTGCTCACGGGGCGTGCCCCGCTTGCCTGAACGAAGTTACACGACGCGTATCGGACAAACCAAATCGCCTGCGTAAAGAGTGGCGGAGGCGATCTTCCGGGGGTAGTATCGAACACATGTTCGATAGCGGAGAGGCGGAGGCGATGGGCGATGCGGAGCTGATCGATGCACTGCGACGAGCACATGGGGCAGCGGCATTCGCGCAGGCGGCGGAGATCACGGCCATTCGGGAGGTGTATCGCCGGCATCGCGCCGGGAATGCCGAACCCGGGCCGGGTGGGGTTCGCGCGGGCGAGTTCGCCGCGGCAGAGGTCGCGGTCGCGGTGCACACCTCCGAGACGGTGGCCGCGGCCCTCATCGATATCGGGCTCGCACTCGACTCACTACCGCAGACCAGAAAGGCATTCGCGGCGGGGCGGATAGACCTCTCCCGGGTGCAGGTGATCGCCGAGGCCATGCGCGGACTCTCACGTGAGATACGAGAAGCCTTGGAGCCCAAGCTCATCGACGCCGCCACCCGCACCGATCCGGGCCGGCTGCGGCAGACCGCGCGACGCTGGATCATTCGCCTCGACACCGACGGGGAACAACGCCGCCGCGAGGAACGCGAGACCGACCGCGATGTGCGCATCCGCGCCGTGGCCGACGGCATGGCCGTCTTCGACGGCCTACTCCCCGCCGCCGGCGCGCAAACCCTGGCGATGCGGCTACGCGAAATGAGCCTGCAGGTCTGCGAAGACGACCCGCGCACCATGCCGCAACGCCGCGCCGACGCCCTGGTCGCCCTGGCCGACGGCACCGGCCGCCTCCGCTGCGGCTGCACCCGGGGCAAATACTGCCCCCAGGCAGGAGCCCCCGCCGCGCCCCGCCGCCCCCTCATCCAGGTGGGCATGTCCGCCGAAACCCTCCTCGGCCTCCGCGACGACCCGGCCTTCCTGTCCGGCTACGGCCCCGTCGACGCCGCCCTGGCCCGCACCCTCGCCGAACACGCCCGCTTCCAGGTCATCCCCGAATACTTCGCCCCCGCCGAGGAACCCGCCCCCACGGACCCGGCCACACCTACCCGATCCGCGGCGGAGGAACGATCCCGAGCTGCCCATCCCGCAGGCTCGAAACGCGATCCCGCACCGAAACCCATTGCTCCCCAGCCATTCCCGGAAGAACCCGACCGGCCCGCCCCGCCGACCGCCCGCCGCGGGCCGATCGCTCCCCGGGCACCCTGGGAACGCGTCCCGGGCGTCCCCGGAGGCCAGGCCCACCCGTCGGAACCCGAGCCGCTCCACATAGTCGGGCAGCAGCCGAGCCCCGCCGAACCCGAGGTATTGCGACCTGCCGTGTCGAAGGCGGATCAGGCAATGCCGGCGGAGTCGGAAACGATTGCACAGCAGAAGGATTCGACTGTGCCGGCAGCACTTCGAGCGGCCGCGCACCTGGCGGAGGCAACAACCCCCGACGCCCTGCGAGCCGCGGCACGGCGGGCGGAGGCGACAACTCCCGAAGTATCGCGGATGCAGGCACGGCGGGCGGCGGGCACCGGAGCACCGGGGGCGCATCCGGCGGGCTCCAAGCTTTCCCCCGCATCCGCCAAACCCGATGTGCCACACCTGTTCTCATCGGCACCACCACGCGAAATTCGAGCCTTCGACGCACTATGCCGCTTCCCCGGCTGCACCATGCCCGCCGCCGAAACCTTGGTGGCACAATTCGATCCGCTGCGATCGCGGCGCGCCCCGCAGAACAGTGCGGCCCCCCGAGCAGTCCTGTGCTCACGCCATCACCGTCTCAAAACCCTCGCCGACAGCGGCAAACAACCCTGGCGCGTCTACCTCGCCGACACCGACCGCATGCGCTGGATCGACCCCACCGGTGAATCACACGAAACCATCCGAGAAGGCGCGCGCTACCTCTTCCCCGATACCGACATAGACGCCCCCACCCGCGCAACACCGCACCTACTCCGAGCCCCCGAAGAGCCACTGAATCCCCCACTCCCCCCGCGCCCCTTCACCGCGGACATCGCCTACCCGGTGGACACCCACGTCCTACTCCACCCCCAACTAGCCCGCACCACCCCCGAAAACGACATCCCCACCATCCCTTCCCGCCCCGCACCCCGGTGAACCCCTCGCGTCCCAGCCCTGCCCGCCCCTGACCACGGAACCGTACTGCCAGTTCGGTTCCCTGCCCGGGGCGCGGCTCTCCTGGTGGCTCGATGGGCCGCGCCCCACCAATTCCCCCCACCCCCACAACCAAGGAGCCGCGGCTGGCGCGCGACTCCCGCCCGGGGTGCGGCCGACCCGGTGTCCCCCGACAGGCCGCACCCCACCTAAACCTGTTGGGCAGCAACCGAAATGGTGCCGAATGCCAGAAGGACAAGAGATACAAGAACAAAAGACTCAAAGACAAAAGACGCCAGGACAAGAAGAGCAAAGAACAAGACCAAAAGAAACAAGACGAGAAAAAACAGGACAAAAACCCCACCACGACCTGGACGTGCGATCACCGGGAACCCACCGTGGCCACCCACGGCGTGTCGCCCCGGTCAGTTCCCGGTGATCAATCGTCCAACCCCGCGAGGGTCTGGTTTGGCGTCTTTAGTCTTTGGTCTTTTGGCTCGAGAAAGTAACCACGGCCAATCTTCCCGTCGAGAACGGGACGATCCGGGCGTAGTCCGGTAGCTCGAGTCGGGTACGGCAGGCGACGTGCCCAGCGATGCCTGCTTTGCCACGGAAATCGCATGCGCAAAATGCAACCGTCGCCGCATTGGGCGGCCCCGAACCGCGATCCGTTCCCAGGGCATACCCGTGATGCCCCAACCGATGTGCCGAGTGTGCACTCTGGGTGGTGTTTTGTCTTTTTCCCCGCCACAGCTGCACACTCGCTCGCCATACCTGCACACTCGGCGAGCACCCTGCCGACCGGTAGGTGAATCCCGGCGCGCCACTGCCGGTTTCGTCCGCTTCCGAGGCAGTGGGGGTTACTTGGCGGCGGACAGGACCCAGTCTTCTTTGTTGACGTCGATTTTGTGGCCGTCGAGGAAGACGGAGGGGGTGGCTACTCGGTCTCCGGACGCGGAGGTGAGCGCCTTCATGGCGGATTCGGCGTGATTGCGGGCCGAGTCGAGGCGGTCGCCGGTGGTGATGCATTTCAGGGCGTCGGCGGAGGCGCCGGACTCCTTGGCGATGGCGGCCAAGTCCTGGTTGTTGTGGTCGGAGCCGCCTTCGGAGGGCTGCTTGGTGGTGAAGAGCAGGGTGTGGAATTTGGCGTAGGCGGGGCCGTCACCGGCCTGGGCTACGCATTCGTTGGCTGCTACCGCGCGGGTGGAGTAGTCCTTGGAGCCGGACTTGGAGTCCAGGAAATTGACGAGGCGGTAGCGGACCGAGAGTTTGCCCTCGTCGACCTGCTGGGGGATCTCCTGGCCGTAGAGCTTCTCCAGCTGGCCGCAGGCCGGGCAGAGCGGATCTTCGTAGATGTCAATGGTTTTGGTGACATCGGGCTTGCCCAGGACGATTGCGCCGTCGGAATCCATGGCGACCGAGACCGCCGGATTGTGGGCGGAGCCGTAGCCGTCATTGCGGATCGAATCGCTGCCGCCCGTATTCCATTGGGAGAAGGCAAAGATGATCAACGCGACCACCACCACGGCCACCGCGCCGAGGGCGTAGGTGGTTTTGCTCGATACCGGCCGCGGCGTGTGTTTCGAAGACGGTGCGCTCACCCGGAACACTCTGCACCACACCCTGCACGGGCGGCCAGGCGACCCTGCCCGGGAGTCTCAAATGGGCCGAGAAGATACCGGCCCCGACCCGGGCGGCGCCGGTTATGCCCCCGTCGGCACCGCAGTCTCCGTGCGGCGCAAGGTTTCCGGAACCACCAGCCACACCGCCGACGCGGACGCCAGGATCACGCCGGTCACACCCAGCGCCACTCCGTAGGAGACCTGATCGGCGAGCATGCCGATCAGGTACGGCCCCAGGAAGGTGCCGAGGTCCGCGGACATCTGATAGCCCGCGAGCACCGGCCCGCCCCGTACCCCCGGTCCGACGATATCGGCGACCGCGGCCTGCAGGGCGGGCGAGAACATTCCGGAGCCGATGCCCGCGATACACGACGCGACCAACAGCCACGGGAAGGTCGAGGCCAGTCCCAGCCCGGTGGTGCCGACCGCGCAGATCAGGGTTCCGGCGATCAGGAACGGCTTGCGCCCCAGGCGATCCGACCAGCGTCCGGAGAGGAACAGCACCGCCGCATTACCGGCCGCGAAGACCGTCAGCGCGACACCGGCCAGACCGGCGTCCTTCTTCAACACCTCGACCACGATCAATGGCACCAGCGCCATGCGTACCCCGAAAACGGCGGCACCATTACCGAAGTTCGCCCACAGCGCCGCGCGATACGCGGGCCGCGCCAGTCCCTCCCGAAATGTCATGACCGCCGTGCCATTTGCGGCCTCCGGCACCGCGAGGGGTGAATCCCGCAGCGCCACATACACGATCGAACTCGCGATGAGCAGTGCGATGCAGTAGATGATGAACGGCGCGCGCAACCCCAGGAACGACAGCGCCCCACCGACGAGCGGCCCGCTGATCGATCCGATCAGGAAGCTGGTCGAGTACACTCCGGACACCCGCCCGCGCTCCAGCGGCGGCGAAATCCGAATCACCAGCGCCAGCGACGACACCGTGAACATGGTCGATCCGATACCGCCGAGCGACCGCAGAACCAGCAGCTGCCAATAACTCTGGGCGAACGCGCACGCACCCGTGGAGATGGCGACGATGATCAGCCCGGTCAGATAGACCGGCCGCTCCCCCAGCTTCTGCACCAGCCGCCCGCCGAGCGGCGCGAAGACCAGGCGCATCAGCGCGAACGCACTGACGATGAACGAGGCCGCCGCCACGCCCACCCCGAAACTCCGGGCGAACTGTGGCAAAGCGGGTGCGACCAAACCGAATCCGATGGCAATGGTGAACGCGGCCCCCACCAGCACCCAGATCTCCACTGGCAGAGCCTTGAGCCGCGGGGAGGAGGAGGCGTTATTCACCGGATAGAGCCTGCCCCACCATCTCTTCCGCGGCCGCCTGCACCAGTGCCAGGTGCTCGGGGCCTTGGAACGATTCCGCGTAGATCTTGTACTTGTCCTCGGTGCCGGACGGCCGGGCGGCGAACCAGGCGTTCTCGGTGGTGACCTTCACCCCACCCAGCGCCGCGCCATTACCCCGGGCACGAGTCTGGATACCCGTGATCGGTTCCCCGGCGATCTCTTTCGCGGTGATCATGTCCGGCGTCAACGCCGCCAGCTTGGCTTTCTGTTCCACGGTGGCATTGGCGTCGACCCGGTTGTAAGCCGGACTGCCGTAGCGCTTCTCGAGTTCGGTGTATCGGGTGGACGGACTCTGCCCGGTGACGGCGGTGATCTCCGCGGCCAGCAGAGCGAGCAGGATGCCGTCCTTGTCGGTGGTCCAGACGGTGCCGTCCATGCGCAGGAAGGACGCGCCCGCGCTCTCCTCGCCGCCGAAAGCCAGACTGCCGCTGAACAATCCGGGCACGAACCATTTGAACCCGACCGGAACCTCGTACACATCGCGGCCCAGTACACCGACCACGCGGTCGATCATGGACGATGTCACGACCGTCTTGCCGATCTTGGTGAGTGCGTCCCAGCCCATCCGATTCGCGATCAGATATTCGATCGACACCGCCAGGAAATGATTCGGATTCATCAGGCCCGCATCGGGAGTCACAATGCCGTGCCGGTCGGCATCGGCGTCATTACCCGTGGAAATGTCGTAATCGTCGCGAATCGCGACCAGCGAGGCCATGGCGTAGCGCGAGGACGGATCCATCCGGATCTTGCCGTCGCTGTCGAGTGTCATGAAGCGCCAGGTCGGATCGACGAACGGATTCACCACCTCGAGTTCGAGGTCGTACCGCTGCCCGATCTCCTCCCAGTAGTCGACACTCGCACCGCCCATCGGGTCCGCGCCCAGCCGAATCCCCGCGCCCCGAATGGCATCCAGGTTCAGCGCATTGGGTAGGTCGCCGATATACCGGTCGAGATAGTCATAGCGTTCGACCTTGGTGGCAATCGCATGCGAGAGCGAGGTGCGCCGGACATCGGCGAGCCCACCGCGCAGCAGCTCATTGGCGCGCGCGGCAATCGCATCGGTGGCAACGGTATCGGCCGGACCGCCGTGTGGCGGATTGTATTTGAACCCGCCGTCCCGCGGCGGATTATGCGAGGGCGTCACCACAATGCCATCGGCCTGATGCCGGGTACCCCCGCGATTGTGCCGCAGCACCGCATGGCTCAAAGCCGGTGTGGGCGTATATCTGTCACGCGAATCGATAATGGCGGTGACGTCATTGGCGGCGAGCACCTCGAGCGCGGTGGTCCAGGCGGGCTCGGACAGCGCGTGCGTATCGCGGGCCAGATACACCGGTCCGGTGATGCCGCGGGTGGCCCGATACTCCACGATGGCCTGGGTGATGGCGAGGATGTGCGACTCGTTGAACGCGTTGTCCAGACTCGACCCGCGATGCCCGGAGGTACCGAAGGACACCAGCTGCGCCGGATCCGCCGGATCAGGAATCCGGCTGTAGTAGGCCGTCACCAAGTGCGCGATGTCCTCGAGGTCCGTGGCGCGCGCCGGTCGCCCGGCACGGTCGTGCGCCATGCTCGCACCTCCCTTCCGTATCGCCTGTGCCCGGCTGGTCATCAGGATCACGGGGACACCGTCACGACGTTCGCCATCGCATAGCTGTCAGCGCCCTCCTCAGTCCATCGAACCGCTGTCCGGCCGAACCTACTGAATGTGGCCGGCACGAATGTGCCCAGTGGAACGACACTAGCGAATCGATGTACCGCCGCGCGATCCAACGGTTGCCGGCCCGATCGCACCTCACTCATCGCTGCCCCCAAATCGTCGCCTTGCCGCCACTTCGCTCCCCCGAGTTCGCAGGGCGCGGAAGATGTCCGGCCCGATTCGAGCAAGTCTACGAACTTTCGCCGCTCGGCGGTGCGAGCCACCACCCTCCTCTCCAGTTTGCTAAACCATTGCCCTCCGGCGTGTTGCTGATCCTTAACTTGACCCGGGAACTGCGAGGATAGTGCGGCTTGCCCGGCGTTGTCCCATCGGCCTCGAGGAGAGCCAAGTTGGCGGTGCGGCAGTTGATCAGAAGCATGCTGGTCCGGAGCTGCGGCATCGCCGCGGTGGCGATCGCCGTAATGGCGAGCGCACCGGCGGCCCATGCCGGGGCGGTGTACCCGATTCCCGAAGGTGACGGGTTCTACTACGCCCCAGGAAATCTCGGCGACTCCGCACCCGGAGACGTGCTGCGCTCTCGTCTGGTCCCCTCCCCGTGGCCCGGTGCGACGGTGTGGCAGTTGCTGTTCCACTCCACGAATTCGCAGGGTGGTCTCATTGCCGCCATGACGACGCTGATCCTGCCCGGCGGCCCAGGTCCGCGGCCGCTGGTCTCCTATCAGCCTTTCGTGAATTCCCTTGGTATGCAATGTGCTCCGTCGCACGCACTGTTCGACGGCGGACTCGAGGAGTCCGCGGCGCTGAACCTGCTGCTGGCCCGCGGCTGGGCGATCGCGGTCCCCGACCATCTGGGCCCGACCAGTGCGTATGGTGCGGCCCGGCTGGGCGGCCAGATCACCCTCGACGGCGTCCGCGCGGTGGAACGCTTCGCCCCTGCGGGACTGGGGAATTCGCCGGTCGGACTGGTCGGATACTTCGGCGGCGCGATGGCCACCGGATTCGCCGGAGCGCTGGCCGCCGAGTACGCGCCCGAGCTGAATATCGTCGGCGTCGCAGAGGGCGGCGTCCCGGTGAATCCGGGCAAGATCGCCATCCAGGTCGGCAATGTGCCGCATCCACTGTTCGGGCTCGGCTTCGCGGTCGCCATCGGCATGGAACGCGAATACCCCGGCGAACTCCCGCTCGACAACGCCTTGACCCCCGCGGGCTTCGCGCTGCGCGACCGGATGGCGAATTCCTGTGTGGACGACATCATTTCGGCCGGATCCGGCCATACCATCGGCGAGGTTTTCCACCCGGGCATGGAGAACGATCCGGCGCTCATCAATACCTTCCACGCCAACGCCCTGGAGATCTTCCCCGGCGTCCCCCATGCCCCGATGTACGAGTGGCACGGCGCCAATGATCAGGTGCCCCTGGATCTCGCACTCGCAACAGCGGGTCGCTACTGCGCCGCCAGCACCCCGGTCCTGTTCGACATCATTCCCGGCACGGATCACGCCACGGCAATCCTGCCCGGCGCCATCAACGCCTACGGCTATCTCGCCGACCGTTTCGCCGGTCTCCCCGCACCGTCCAACTGCCGCTAGGGATTTCGTCCTCGACACATCGAAAAGCAGCCCCGCTCACAACGTTGTGAGCGGGGCTGCTTTTCGATTCGCGACTGCGAATCTCAGTGCGCCAGAACGGGTTCACCCTCCGACGGCACCGGGACATTGTTCGGCATGATGATGCCGGTGACCACCGCGCCGACCACGAAGATCGCGGCGGCCCACCAGAAGGTGGTGGTGTAGCTCTGCACCGCGGCCTCAGCCAGCACCGCCGGTGACGGCGCGGCACCCGAAACATGGTCGGTGACATAGTCTCCGAACGCGGTGGCGGCGAGCGTGCTCAGCAGCGCGGTGCCGATCGAGCCACCGACCTGCTGGCTCGTGTTCACCATGGCCGAGGCCACGCCGGCATCATCGTGGTGCACGCCGGAGGTCGCGCCGATGAAGGCGGTCGACATGGCGGTACCGAGGCCGAGACCCATCAGGATGAGGCTGGGCAGGATGTGGCTGGCGTACGCGGTGTCCACACCGATCCGGGTCAGCAGCGCCATACCCAGTGCGGCGACCAGGAATCCGCTCACGACCGTCACCTTCGGACCGACCTTGGGTACCAGCAGCGCCGGCACCGTGGTCGAGGAGGCGACCATGCCCGCCACCATCGGCAGGAAGGCCACACCGGTGATGATCGGCGAGTACCCCAGCGACTGCTGCATGTAGTAGGTCAGGAACAGGAACATGGCGAACATGCCGATACCGATGGCGAAGACCGTCATATAGGACGCGCCACGAGTGCGATCCAGGATGACGCGCAGCGGCAGCAGCGGATGCTCGACCCGCTGTTCCAGCGCCACGAACACACCCAGCAGCAGCACGCCGCCAATGAGGAAGCCCAGGGTCGCCGAGTTGGTCCAGCCGTCGGATTCGGCCTTGGAGAAGCCGTAGACGATGGCGAAGAGCGCGGCCGTCACGGTCAGCGTGCCGGGCAGGTCCAGCTTGGGCCGCACAGTCGCGGTGTGCTTGGCCAGCAACATGATCGCGCCGACCAAGGCGATGGCAGCGAAGACCAGGTTCACGTACATGACCCAGCGCCACGAGGCCCATTCGGTGAGCGCGCCACCGAGCAGCAGGCCGAGCGCGCCGCCCGCGCCGGCGATGGCACCGAAGATGCCGAACGCCTTGGCACGTTCCTTGGGTTCGGTGAAGGTCACGGTGAGCAGTGACAGTGCGGCGGGTGCCAGTAGTGCGCCGAAGACGCCCTGGGCCACGCGAGCGCCGACCAGTACCTCGAAGCTGGGCGCGGCACCGCCGGCGGCCGAGGCGGCCGCGAAGCCGATCAGGCCGATGATGAAAGTGGTGCGGCGGCCGAACAGGTCGGAGAGTCGTCCGCCGAGCAGCAGTAGGCTGCCGAAGGCGAGGGCGTATCCGGTGACCACCCATTGCCGGTCACCATTGGAGAAGCCGAGGTCGAGCTGGGCTTCGGGCAGTGCGATATTCACGACGGTCGCATCGAGTACGACCATCAGCTGGGCCACGCCGAGTACGGCGAGCACCCACCAGCGCATGGCATGTGAGCCGCGGCGACCGTCTGCGGTCGTCGGCGCGGCTACTGCCTTCTCTTTCTCGAGAGCTGTCGTCATGGTGGTTTTCCTCGTCCCCTAGGATTACCGGAGAAGCCATCTCCGTTTACTGAGTCAAGCTACCATCTAAACGGAGCTATCCCCTCCGGATAATCCCGGACCCTGTTAGGATTGGGCTGTGAATCACGTCACCACCGCGCCCCCACCGCGTCGCCTCCGGGCAGATGCGGCGCGTAATCAGCAGCGCATTATTGCCGCCGCGCGCGAACTCTTCGCCGATCGTGGCCTCGAGGTCACCCTCGACGATGTGGCCGAACGCGCCGGCGTCGGCGTCGGAACCGTCTATCGCCGGTTCGCGAACAAGCAGGAGCTCATTCTCGAGGTCTTCGACGCCATGGTCACCGAACTGGCCGCGGCGGTCGAGCTCGCGCTGCACCATCCGGATCCCTGGCAGGGCCTGGTGGAGTTGTTCGATTACTCCTGCCGGCACATGGCGCTCAACCGTGGTTTCGGTGAGGTCGTACTGGAGATGCACGACAGTATGGACCGTTTCACCTGTATGAAGGAGCGGGTGCGCCCGGGTATGCAGGCCGTCATTCGCCGCGCCAAGGAATCCGGTGCGCTGCAGCCCGATATCGAGGCGGGCGACTTCTTCGCCATGGTGAATATGGTCGACGCGGTCGCGGGCTTCGCGCGGCCGGTGAATACCGAAGTGTGGCAACGGTATATGACGCTTTTGCTCAATGGCGTGCGCGGTGACGGCGTTCCGCGGATGATCTCGGCCCTGCCTCCGCTCACCGATGACGAGGTGGAACGGGCCAAGGAAGCCATGTGCATGGGACGCAAACGGTAGCGCGTCTCACACTCTCGGTTTAAAGTTGGTCGCATGACCAACTCTTGGGCGAACTGGGCCGGGGATCAGAGCTGCACTCCGGCGGTTATCGCCGACCCGAACACGCCCGAGGAACTCGCCGCAGTGCTGGCCCGCGCCGAGATCGCCGGGCAGACGGTGCGCGTCGCCGGATCGGGACACTCCTTCACTGAGACCGTGCTCACCGACGGCGCACTGGTGCGCCTGAACAAGCTCGACAAGATCCTCTCGGTGGATCGCGCGCAGGGCCTGGTGCGCGCAGAGGCGGGCATTACCCTCAATGCCGCCAGCACTGCGCTGCACCCGCTCGGTTTGGCCTTCCCGAACCTCGGCGATATCGACGTGCAGTCCATCGCGGGCGCGACCGCCACCGGCACCCACGGCACCGGGGCCAAACTGCAGAACCTCTCGGCCGCACTGCAATCGGTGGAGCTCATGCTCGCCGACGGCAGCCGGGTCGAGCTCAATGAACAGACCGATCCGGATGGCTGGCGCGCCGCGCGGGTGAATGTGGGCGCGCTCGGCGTGGTCACCGCGGTCACCCTGCAGATGGTGCCGTCATTCGTGCTCGAAGGCGTCGAGCGGCCCGTGCCGGTCGAGGACGTGCTCGCCGATCTGGATACCTATGTCGACGGCAACGAGCACTTCGAGTTCTACATGTTCGCGCACTCGCCGCTGGCCATGACCAAGGCCAATAACACCGTCGACCTGCCCGAGCAGCCGCGCGGTAGGGCCATGGACTGGTTCTCCGACATCCTGGTCACCAACTACACCTTCGACGCGCTGTGCAAACTCACCCGCGCGTGGCCCAGCCTGATTCCGTATGTGCAGCGCGCCGCCGCCTACGCGGGCAGCTACCGGCGACAGGTGGAGCGCTCGTACAGGGTGTTCGCCAGCCCGCGCCTGTTCCGCTTCACCGAGATGGAGTACGCGATTCCGCGCGCGCACTCCATCGACGCGATTCGCGAAATCAAGGATGTGGCAAAGCATTTCAATACGTCCATGCCGATCGAGGTGCGCTGGGTCGCGCCCGATGACGCGTTCCTGTCCCCCGCCGGTGGCCGCGAGACCTGCTATATCGCCGTGCACCAGTACACGGGCATGGATTACGAGCCGTACTTCCGCGCCTGTGAACGGGTGTTCGATCGCTACAACGGCCGCCCGCACTGGGGTAAGCGGCATTTCCAGACCGCCGAGACGCTGAGCGAGCGCTACCCGGACTGGGATAAGTTCGCCGAGGTGCGTAAGCGCCTGGACCCGCAGGGGCGATTCACCAATGCCTATATCGAGCGGGTGCTGGGTCCGATCGGCTGAAATAGCACTATGATCGGTTGCTGAAAGATCGCTGCTTTTTGCAGAGCTGCTCGTCGGACTGTCCTGGATGCGCGCCCGGCCCCGGGCGCGACCATACGCGAGGAGGTTTCGATGTCTTCTTTCGACGACAACGTCAATGACGCGACCGACAAGGCCAAGGACGCCGCACAGGATGCCACAGGTAAGGCCGAGGACGCCGCCAAGGACGCGGCCGACAAGGCCGAGGGCATGGCGGAACATCTGGAAGACCGCCTCAAGCACGCGACCGAGGACGTCAAGGAGAAGGTCGGCGGATTCGTCGACAAAATGAAGGAACGACTCGGCGGCGGCGCGAAGTAGGGCAGCCGAATATGCCGACGAATGACGATATCGGCGACAACGCCGAGAAACTGGCCGACGATAAAGGCGGCAGCGCCGGGGAACTCGCCGACAAGGCCCAGGCGGCCGCCGGACAACTCGCCGAACGCGCGAGCGGCGCGGCCGCCGAGCTCGCGGACCGAGCCAGTAGTGCCGCCGCCGACCTCGCCGATATGGCGAAGGCATTCGCCGACAAGCTCAATACCGATGATATGCAGGGCACCCTCGAACAGGTGCGTGCCAATCTAGAACATGCCGCCCAGGATGTGATGGCCGCGGTCAACGAGATCGTCGAGGCCGTGAAGAACAAGGTCGGAAAGTAGTACCCGCAACCCCGATACCGAGCCGTCCCGCTCGGTATCGGGGTTGCGTCGCAATGGAGTTCAGCCAACTCGACAGAGGACATCCGCTGTGAGCGCACCGAGCGAAGCCTCCTCCGATCCCGCACCGGTTCATCATCGAGTGGCGGTCGCGCCCAGGGTGTTCTGGCCATCGGCCATTGTGGTGACGGCATTCACCGTGTACGCCATCGTCTTTCGCGATCTCGCCGCCCGGCAGGCGAAAGCATTGCAGGACAATGTGATCGGCAGTTTCGGCTGGTATTACATCGTCATTGTGACACTGTTCGTGGTGTTCGCCATCTGGCTCGGACTGGGCCGCTTCGGCGATATCCACCTCGGCGAGGACGGCGAGAAGGCCGAATACTCCATGGGCGCTTGGCTTTCCATGCTGTTCGCGGCGGGCATGGGTATCGGCCTGGTTTTCTGGGGTGTGGCCGAACCGCTGTTCCACTACGACGATCCGCGGCCGGGTGTAGGGTCCACCAACGCGCAGCGCGCCGATGCCGCCATGGTTCAGACATTTCTACATTGGGGAATTCACCCATGGGCAATCTATGTGGTGGTGGGACTGGCCATCGCGTACTCGATTCATCGCAAGGGACGCCCGGTATCGATTCGCTGGTCGCTGGAATCGCTTATGGGCGACCGTATTCGGGGCTGGCGCGGTGATGTCATCGATGTGGTCGCGGTGATCGGCACCGTCTTCGGTGTGGCAACCTCGCTGGGGCTGGGCATTCTGCAGATCTCGGCCGGATTGAATTTCCAAGGCTGGCTGCATGAACCGGGTAAGGGCCTGCAGGTGGTGCTGATCATCGGGGTCACCGCACTGGCCACCATTTCGGTGATGACCGGGGTGGACAAGGGCATCAAACTGCTGTCGCAGGCGAATATGGGCGCGGCCGGAATGCTGCTGCTGTATGTGCTGATCGCCGGGCCGACGCTGTTCATTGTCAATGATCTGATTCAGAATATCGGCTCGTATATCCAGCAGTTGCCGAAGATCAGCCTGTATACCGGTGCGACGGAAGGTCCGACGGGCACCGCGTGGACGATGCAGTGGACCGTCTTCTATTGGGGCTGGTGGATCTCCTGGGCCCCGTTCGTCGGCGTCTTCATCGCCAGGATTTCGCGCGGCCGCACCGTACGAGAGTTCGTCGCCGGGGTACTGCTGGTGCCGACCCTGCTGACCTTCGTCTGGTTCGCGGTCTTCGGCGGTGCGGGCCTGCATCGCGAAATGTTCGGTGGCGGTGGACTTATCGGCCCGGACGGACCCGATCGTGACAGTGCGCTGTTCGCCGTGCTGAACACCCTGCCGGGCGGCAGCCTCACCGCGGGCCTGGCGATTCTGGTGATCGTGCTGTTCTTCGTCACCTCGGCGGACTCCGGTGCGCTGGTGGTGAACATGCTCTCCTCGGGCGGAAACCCGGAGCCGCCCAAATGGAGTCGCGCCTTCTGGACCTGCATGCAGGGTGCGGTCGCGATCGCGCTGCTGGTGGCCAGCGGTACCGGCACCGCAGCCCTCACCACCCTGCAGACCGTCGCGATTCTGATCGCCCTGCCGTTCAGCGTCGTCATGCTGGCCATGTGCTGGGCGCTGGTCCGCACCTTCAAGGCCGAACGCGGCTGATCGGATCACAATCCGGCCGTGAGTGTGACGGGTGTCGATGGGGGTATGCCGTGTTCAAAACATGGCGCACCCTGCCCTTAGACTTCGACGCAGAAGATTACGAATTCATCTCGGATTGGATATTCCTGCGTCATGCTCAAGGGTTTCAAAGACTTCCTGATGAGGGGCAATGTCATCGACCTCGCGGTCGCGGTGGTCATGGGTACCGCCTTCACCGCGATCGTCACCTCGATCACCAAGGGGCTGATCGAGCCGCTACTGGCGACCCTCGGCGGCAATAGCGAATTCGGTCTGGGATTCCAGATTCTGGGTAGCAAGCCGTCGACGTTCGTGGCCCTGGGCCCGATCATCAGCGCCTGCATCAACTTCGTGACGGTGGCCGCCGTCCTGTACTTCGTGCTGATTCTGCCGATGAATCACCTCAAGGCCCGGCTGTCCAAGCCGACCGCGGTCAAGGCCGATCCGACCGAGTTGGAGCTGCTGACCGAGATCCGTGACCTGCTCGCCAAGCAGCGCGCCGATCAGGGCGACTCACTGAACAAGTAGGTCGTCGCCCGCTTCGACAGGCTTGTGCGACACGCCGAGTCGGTACAGTCCGCGCAGGTCGTAGGTGTGAGTGGCGATCGCGCCCAGCAGAATTCCGAGGGTGAGTCCGAGGACGGTCATCCACAGCCCGGTGCCCAGCCCGGCCGCGAGATGCCCGTCGAAGAACAGCAGGGACCGCACCGCCAGGTAGATCTGATGCATGGGTTCGAAATTCGCCAGGAAGCCGATGTAGCGCGGCGTCGCCTCGATGGGAATGCTGCCCGAGGAGGACGGCAGGCCGAGCACCACGAACACGATCATATTGATGAGCAGACCCGCGGTGCCGAAGGCGGCGAGCACCGAAAGACCGGTCACCGCAACGGCGGTAATGGCGAGCGCACCGTAGAGGAACAGCGGCAGCGGGTGCTCGATCGGCATATCCAAGATCTTGGCGATAGCAAGGAACACGCCCGAGGCGATGGGCGCGGTCACCGCCGCCATGGCCCACTTCACCAGCAGCGTGCGCCAGCGCGAGATGGCGACCGGCGCGATATGCCGGTACCAGGGCCCGTATTCGGCGGGCACATAGCCGAGCACATTGTCGACCATGGCGTGAATGATCATGGCCCCGCTGAAGCCCACGAACAGCAGGATGAGCGTGTAGAAGAAGGCCGACAGTCCCTGGCCGGTGCCCTCGGGCAGCGGGCGGAACGGGCTCACCACCACATCGATGGGCTTGGCCAGTTGCAATCGCGCGGCACCGCTCAGCTCGGTCGGCGCGGCCCCCGGCGCGGGGGCGAGCTTGGTTTTGACCTGCGCGGTGAGCTGGGTGCCGACGGTCGTATTGACCTGTGCCATGGCCCGATCCGAGATGCGCTGCACGATCGAGGCGGCGTAGGTGCTGGCGCGCGGATTGGTGTGCACGGTGATCACCGGCCGCTCCACATCGCCGGGCACCACCGAGGCGGCGGCCAGAATGCTGAGCCGCTTGGTGAAGTCGCTGGGAATGACGATCTCGCCGTAGACCTTGCCGTCGGCGAGCTCGCGCTGTGCCTCGCTGATGCCGATCACGTGCAGGTCGATCTTGTCGGCGGGGATCTGCTCGGTCAGCGCATCGGTGATCTGGTCGCCGATATTGACGGGCTTGCCGTCGAGGATGTCGCCATCGTCCTGATTGACCAGGGCAATGGGGAAATCGTGCAGGTTCTTCTCCGGATCGGAGGTGTACCCGAGGTACATGGTGCCCAGCAGTGCGGCCAGGAGCGTGATCACGAAGATCGGCGCGATCCAGCCGCGCAGCGGAACGCCGGGCTTGCTCGCGCCCGAAACCTCCGAGGGCGCGGGATCTTTCGGCACTGGCTCACTCCATTCGATGCGGACACGATGAAAGTCTTCCGCAAATGTAGGCACCGACAACAAAGTAGTCAATGACAACATCCCGGAGTGTGTCCGATATCCTGCAGTCACCATGTCCGTCACCAGTTCGCGCTCCTATCACCACGGCGATCTCCGAGCCGAACTCCTGCGCCGCGCCGAGGCCCTGCTGCGCCGCACCGGAGTCGATGGGCTGTCATTGCGGCAGCTCGCCCGCGATACCGGCGTCAGTCACGCCGCGCCGAGCCGGCACTTCCGGGATAAGCAGGCACTACTGGACGCGCTCGCGGTGGCCGGCTTCGAGCGGCTGGGCGCCTCGTTCGAAAAGGCCGCGGCCACAGGCACATTGCTGGAGCGCATCACCGCGGTGGCACGGGCCTATCTGCAATTCGCCATCGACAATCACGCGCTGCTGGCGGTCATGTTCGCGCGCAAGCAGCAGCAGACCCCGGACATGGTGGCGGCCGTCGCACAGGCGCTGGCCATGCCGGTGGCCATGATCAGGGACGGGCAGCAGCGGGGTGAGGTGGTCGCGGGCGATCCGCGGCGAATCTGCCTGTCGGCCATGGCCGCATTGCAGGGACTGGCCACCTTCGTGGGTTCGGGTTTCATTGCCGCCGATGATGCGGACAGCCTGTTTGAAGAGACCGTGACCCACATGTTGGACGGTTTGCGTCCTCGCCGCTGAATTCCGGGCACCGCACCGTTACCTTTGGTGCGGACAATCGCATGGCGACAACCGAGGGCTGGCAGTGACAATCGAGGACGGGCTGTGACCATCGCGGGCAGGCAGTACGGCGGGCGCGCCGTCACCGAGCGCAAGGCGGAGCGGCGACAGCGGTTTCTCGACGCCGCCATCCACATCTTCGGCGAGCGTGGCTACGCCAACTGTTCCCTCGCCGATGTCTGTGCCGCCGCCGCACTCTCCAAGCGGCAGTTCTACGAGGAGTTCGCCACCCGCGAGGATGTACTGGTCGCCGCCTACGACCAGATCCAGGACGAGGCCGCCGCGGCGCTGGCGAGCGCGCTCGCCGGGCTCGGCCCCGATCCCGATCCGATCGAAACCGTCACCCTGGTGCTGTCCGCCTTTCTGAGCTCGGTCGGTTCGGACCCGCATCGGGCCAAGGTCGCCTTCGTGGAGGTGGTCGGTGTCAGCCAGGCCATGGAGGAACACCGCCGCGCCCGCCGGCACACCTGGATCGATGTCATTCGCAAGGCCCTGGAACCACTCGCCGGACCGGGTGCGCGCATTCGCGGCAACCCGGAGATGGCGGGCAGCGCACTGATCGGCGCGATCAACGGCCTGACCCACGAGTGGCTGCTGTCGAACCCGCACCCACCCGTCAGCGACCTGGTGAACATGCTTGTGCCAGTAGCGGTTTCGCTCATCATCCGAGACTGAACAAACCCTGCCGCCCGAGCCGCCATGCCCACCCCTCACATCAGCTGGCGCATGAAGTAGGTGTATTCGAGGGCGTTGGTGTGGGCCTTCTCGTCGTTATTGGCTCCGGCACCGTGCCCACCCTGGGTGGCCTCGTAGAAGAAGTACGGGTCACCCCGCGCCGATAGTCGGGCGGCGAATTTGCGCGCGTGCTGTGGGCCGACCCGGTCGTCCTTGGAGGTGGTCCAGACGAATGGCTCCGGATACTTCACGCCCGACTTCAAATGCGCGTAGGGCGAGATGGATTCGAGGAAGGCCCGTTCGTCCGGCACCGCCATGGACCCGTACTCGCCCACCCAGGACGCGCCCGCCGCGATCTGCTCGTACCGCTCCATATCCAGCAGCGGCACCTGAATATCCACCGCGCTCCACAGCTCCGGATGCTGGGTGAACTCCACACCCATGAGCAGTCCACCATTGGAGCCGCCCTGTATCCCGAGATGCCGTGGTGTGGTGATGCCGCGTGCGATGAGATCATCCGCCACGGCGGTGAAGTCGTCGAAAGCCTTCTGCCGCTTGGTCTTCAATGCCGCGTCATGCCAGGCCGGCCCGTACTCGCCACCGCCGCGAATATTGGCGATGACATAGGCCCCGCCCTTCTCCAGCCAGGATTTACCCAGCAGCCCGTTGTAACCGGGTGTGGAGGAGGACCCGAATCCGCCGTACGCGTACACGATGGTCGGCGTAGTGCCGTCGTACTTCATATCGGCCGCGTGCACGATGAAGTACGGCACCTTGGTGCCGTCCGCTGACGCGGTCTTCAACTGCTCCACCACGAAGCGCGACGAATCGAACCGCGCCGGTGCGGATTTCACCGGAACCAGACGGCCATCGGCGGCATTCAGACTCCACAGCGTGGACGGCGTGAGCGGTGAGGTGACCGAGAGATACGCGTTCTCACCACGCGAATCCGCGTCCACCGCATAGACGGTCGCATTGTCCGGCAGTGGCACCGGCGCGCCCGTCCAGGTGCCGTCGGGCTGTGGGGTGTAGACGGTGGCGCGGCCCTTCACGTCATAAAGCGAGGTCACCACTGCATGACCTCGGGTGGTCATGACCGATTGGAACGCCTCCTGCGGACCGGGGACGTACACCACCGTGGCGTGCGGATTATCCGGATGTTTCGCCAGGTCATCGGCGTCGAGTGAGATGAGCGAACCGGATTGGAAGGTGGCGCCGCCCACGGTCCAGTCGTCGCGCAGCGCGACCAGCACCCGATTGCCGATCATGCCTTCCAGCTCGGATTTCGGTGGCAGCGCCAACCGCACCGGCTTACCGTCGACGATCAGATTGAACTGGGCTTCGAAGAAGGAGGGGCGGCGCACCACCATGCTCACCCGGTGACCATTGTCGCTGTCCAGCACCATCGGTGCGGTGCCGAGCCCATCGGCCGGATCGCCGCGCAGCACCTCGGTGGCCTCTTGCAGGGGTTGCCCGCGATGCCAGGTCTTGACGATGTACGGATAACCCGAGGCGGTCTTTTCCCCCGGCAGCCATTCCCGCGATACCAGCAGCGTGTCGTCGTCCGCCCAGGAGACGTACTGCTTACCGCGTTCGAGGTCGAACCCGCCGGGCACGAATTGCCCGGTGCCACGGTCGAATTCGCGCACGGTGACCGCGTCCTCACCACCCTCGGAGAGGTTCACCAGACAGCGGGTACCGCGGTCGGGGGCACAGTTCATGCCCTCCCACACCCAGTTCCGGCCCTCGGCGGCGGCCAGTGCGTCGAGGTCGAGCACGGTCTTCCACTGTGGTTGCGGTGCTTCGTAATCGGCGATGCCGGTCTCGCGCCAGATGCCGCGCTTATGCTCGCCGTCCTGCCAGAAATTGCCGATCGCGCCATCGCGGAACTCCGGCACGGGCAGCCGGTCCGGCGCGTTGGCGAGCGTGGTGGCCTGCGCGAGATTGTCCGCGTAGTGCGGATCCTTCTCCAGAACTCCCAGGGTTTTGGCATTCTCGTCCGCGACCCAGGACTGCACGCGCGGACTGTCCAACTCCTCCAGCCATCGGAATTGATCACCCGATGCGCCGGACCCGCCACACCCCACCACGACTATGGCGACTGCCGCGATTATCGCAACGCGCCAACCGAATCCGATTCCCACACGAGCCATGAATCCCCCGTTTCATGATCATGCCTTCGCCCCGGGCGAAGCGCCGACCTGCAGATTACCCTGCCGGACCGACACATTCACGGGTGAGATCGGCGCAGCGGGATCGGTCCCGAATCTGTCGGTGTGATGCGGCATGATCGCCGGGTATGACGATGACCGGCGATCAACTGCGACGGCTCGAGGCCGCCATGGTGGATGGCAGGCGCTGGCGGGCGTCCGCGCATCGCGCCGTGATCATCGATCATCCGGAGCTGGGAAAGTTGGCGCGACGACTGGTGTGGGCGAGCTTCGCCGCCGACGGCACGGTGATCGAATCATTCCGGCTCGATCAGGATGGTGTGCCGGTCGATGCGCGGGACGAGGCATTGGAGCTACCCGACGACGCGCTCATCGGCGTGGCGCATCCGGTGCAGCTGGGCCAGGCCCTCGATCGCTGGCACGCAGTGTTCGCCAATTCCGAACTGTCGCAACCGTTCGAGCAGTTGGAGCGCGCGGTATACCGATTCACTCCGGCGGAGGCGGCCTCGAATGAATTGCCGCGCTTCGTGGATCGCGAGGTGCCCACGCGCAGGCTGTACGGGCTGCGACAGCACGGCTGGGAGCTGGGCTATGACGCGCTGTATCGCAGCTTCGGGCTGAAGCAGCGGGTCGTTGTCGAGCTCGATCCCGGTATTCATGGCGGCTACAGCTATGAGGCCGAGCAGCAGGTGATTGTCGCGGTGCGCTGCGAAGGCGGCGATTTCGGCGGGCTCGACGCCCTCGCCGCCTCCGAACTACTACGTCAGCTGGAGCGATTGGCGGCGTGAGCTCCGGCGCGGCGGCCGAAGAACGAGCCCGCGCCGAGTTGGGTGCCGCTGGCATAACCCTTGCCGTCCTGCGCCAGGGTCGATGCGGTGGCACCGGCCGCGTACAGACCGGGAATGGGTGATCCGTTGTCGCGCAGCACTTCTCCGTCCACGGAGGTGCACAGGCCGCCGAGGGTGAAGCCCGCGTAGAACGCCTTGCCCAGGGTCAGGTCGAACGCACCCCAGGGACCTTTGTCCTGCGGGGCCAGCCAGTCGGGGTACTTGTGGAAGTCGGGATCCTCGCCGCGCGCGGCATGCTCGTTGTACCGGTCGAGGGTGGATCGCAGTGCCTGGTAAGGAATTCCGAGCGCCTCGGCCATCTCCTCGACGGTCTCCCAGCCGTCGATGAAGGGGGCGAGCGGGAACATCGGCCGATCCATATGTTCGGAGTCGACGATCAAATACGCTGCCGCGCCAGGCTGTTCGAGCACGAAGGCGGAGGTACGCGCATGGTAGGAGTCCTCGGCGACGAAGCGCTCACCCTGCTGGTTCACAATGATTCCGGTGAGCAGGGTCGCCGGCGGGTATACGGGCGCGGTAACGAACGCCTGGTTCATATTCCGGGTCGCGCCACCGGCCGCCGTGCCGAGCCGCAGACCGGTGCCGTCGTCATAGGTGGTCCCCAGGACGAACGGTTTCTCGGCCAGCCAAGGCACGTGCTCGGCGACCATTTCGGTATTCATGACGAAGCCACCGGTGGCGAGCACGACCGAATTCGCTTTCACCGCACCGGTCTCGCCGGGCCTGCGCCAGCGCACGCCTACGATGCCGCCGTCGGGATCGGCGACCAGATCGGTCACCCCGGTCTCGTACCAGACCTCGACGCCCAGCGCCACGGCCCGCTTGACCAGCAGTTCGATCACGAGCGCCGCGCCCTGGGTGTCCCCCGGGACCGGCACCTTGTGCCCGCGCGGTGCGGGCACGGCCTGGTCACGGTACGGCCAGACCTTCTCGTTACCGGTGTACATCAGCCCTTCGGTACCGGGCTGGATGACCGCCTTCTCGGGGTAGTAGCTGCGCTCGAATTGGAAGCCGAGCCCTTCGAGCCAGTCGAAGTGCGCGATGCTGCCGTCGCAGTAGGCGCGAATCTTGTCCGGCTCCGGATCGCGTGCGACGGAGAGCAGGTACTTGTACATTTCCTCGGCCGAATCCTGTTGCCCCGTGGCCTTTTGCACCGCCGTGCCGCCACCGAGGTAGAAGTGCCCGCCTGCCAGCGCGGTGGTGCCACCGGCCACGGCGGCGCGCTCCAGGATCAGTACGCGCGCGCCCCGGGCGGCCGCCTCGACCGCAGTGCAGCCGCCCGCGATGCCGAATCCGGCGACCACCACATCGAATTCGCCGGTCCACTCGGTAACCGACTCCACCGCAACGACTTCCGGTGCTTTCGTGCTCACAGCGCACCCTTCTTGATCTGTTCGAAGAACTTCCGCATATTCGGGCCGACCTCGGCGAGTTCGATGTATGGCACGCCGGCCGCGGCCCCGTCGAGGTAGGCGAAGCGCATCTGCCCGCCCATATTTCCCTGCTGTACGACGTCGACGCCCTGTACGGCAGCGTCTTTCAGGGTGGCGTCGAAGTCGTCGGGCTCCAGGCAGAGGTGATGCAGGCCGGGGCCGCCGCGCGCCAGAAATTCGGTGTAGATGGAGTCGCCGCGTACCGGCTGGATCAGCTCCAATTGCATATCACCGTTGTAGGAGAGCGAGATGTGCGCGGTGAAGTCCGCGGGCTCACCCCGGTAGGTGCAGGTGTCCGGTCCGAAGTGGATGTCCGGCATGCGGGTCCACCGCTGCGCGCCCAGCGTGGCGCCCAGGAACTGTTCACTCTGCGCCACATCGGTGACGACCCACGCGATCTGGGTTATCGATCCTGTCGACAGCATTGTCGTATTCACTCCTCCGTGCCGCTTCTCGCGAGCGTAACCCGTATCGGCGATGGTGACCCGGGCAAAACGGAAGGCCCGGTCGGTAGGACCGGGCCTTCCGAGCAGCGCCGAATTATGTGGCGGCAGCAGGTTGTGCGGCGGCGGATTGTGCCATGACCTGCCGCATCCGCTTGACGGTGCGGGCAGTGATCACCATGAGCGAGCCGATGGTGGCGACCATGAGCACGCTGGACAGCCACGCCATGGTGCTGATCGGCAACTGGTAGGCGAGCACCACGCGCACCGCGGCTTCACCGAAAAGCCCCGCGCCCCACAGGATCGCCATACTCCGGTGGGTGCGCCGCACGGAAGCATCGGTCCGATAGGACTTCTCGACCTCGGCGAGCCGCTCCGGAGCCCCGGCCAGCGCCTTGCGAATCGCGGCGTAGGTGAGCGGTTTGCGCAGTACCGCGCTGATCAGGAAGGCGAGCCCGATACCGGCGGTGCCGACCGAGTCCCGCACGATCATGATGCGCGGATCCCCGCTGATCACCGCGCCGATCAGGCCGATGACGAAGCCGACGAGCACGATCGCGGCAATGGGATCGAGTCTGCGCGCCCGGATGGCCGGGATCAGCACGGTCACCGCCGAGGCCACCGCACCGGCCAGCAATGCGACGAAATCGGAGTACCCCAGCCAATGCAGGCCGAAGTAGGCGGCCATCGGAATCGCGATATCGCGGGCGACGGACAGGAGCATGCGCCGCATTCCCGGACGCCGGCCCGGCTCCGGAGCGATGGTCCCGGTGGTTTCGATGGCGGTCATAGCGGCTGCTCCCCTGGTTCGATTCGACTGTGCGCTACCGGAAATGACGCTACGGAGCCAACGGTCCGATCGAATCTGCCAACCATCACGACCCGGGCATGACTACTGTCATGCCCCGGCCGGACGCGGACGCTACGCGTGCGCGGATTCGGCCTCGTGAATATGGCCGATGAGGCTGGTCAGGGCCTTGGGCAGGCGTGGGCTGCCGGTGGCAAGCAGGTCCAGGCCGCTCTCGTGGATGGCATGTGTCATAGCCTGGTAGCTGTTCAGGCCACGGCGGGTGGGGAATACCAGCACGCGGCGGCGGTCGGTGTCGTCGACCCGGCGGTGGACCAGATTGTCGGAGATCATCGCGTCGATCAGCCGGGTCAGGCTGGCCCCCGTCAGCAGGGTGGCCTCGGCGAGCTGTGACATGGAGCGACCTTCACCGGCGGCGACCGCGTTCAGCACATGCCAGCGGCCCACGGAGTTCTCGCCGATACAGGCCGCTATCGCGCGATCCAATTCCTGGGCTGCCAGGCGCACCAGTCGAGCCAACTCCGCCAGCGCGGCCGGGGCAGTGCTATTGTCCACCACAGCACTATATACAACGCCGTATGGTAAAGATTCAAATGGAAATATACGGTGGAGATTTCCATGGGCCACTTCAATTCTCGCGATAGCCGTGCGACGGTGGATATCGCGCTGGTCATTCCACTGAGCGGTCCCGCGGGTATGTTCGGGCCGTCCTCGGAGGCATGCGCCACCCTCGCGGTCGAGGACATCAATGCCATGGGCGGCATTCTGGATCGCCCGGTTCGCCTGCACCCCATCGATTCCGGTGCGCCGCTGGCGCAATTGGCCTCGCAGATCGGGCGATTGGTCGATCGCGGTGAGATCGACGGTGTGGTCGGCTGGCATCTCTCCAATGCGCGCAAGGTCATCACCCCGCGCACCGCGGGCCGAGTTCCCTACGTGTACACCACTTTCTACGAGGGTGGTGAGGATTCCGACGGCGTCTACATGGTCGGTGAGACACCCGATCAGCAGCTGTTCCCCGCACTGCGCTGGATGCGCGCGGAGTTCGGTATCCGACGCTGGTGCGTGATCGGCAACGACTACGTGTGGCCGCGTGAAACGTCCCGCGCCACAAGGGAGTTCACCGCCGGAACCGATATCGAGATTGTCGGCGAGAGCTATGTTCCGCTGGGCAGCCGTCGTTTCACTCGCGCGCTGGAGCTCATCCGGCACTCCCCCGCGCAGGGTGTGCTGCTGTTCATGGTCGGCTCGGATTGCGCGGCCTTCAATCGCGCCTTCGCCCGCGCCGGTCTCGACGACGGTCGGCTACGCCTGTCCATGATGATCGGCGAGGACGTGTTGTATGCGGGCGGCCCGGACAGTACGCGCGGATTGCATACCGCCTCAGGCTATTTCGAGAGTGTGATCAGTCCGGAGGGGATGGACTTCGGCAGCCGGTACGTGCGGCGCTTCGGCAGCTACGCTCCGGCGCTGAACAATATCGGCGAATCCTGTTATGAGGGCATGCTTTTGTTCGCCTCGCTGGCGGAGGCGGCTCGTAGCCTGGACCCGCATCTCATCGAAAGGCATGCGGCGCAGGTCAGTTATGACGGGCCCAGGGGTGAGGTGCGGGTGCGTGGCGCGCATACAACGCAGCCCGTCTTCCTTGCCGATGCCGATGTCCTGGAATTCAGTGTGCTGGCGGAGCTCGACGGTTGACGAGTGTGCACTCATGGCGGCGAACCCGGCAAATCGCCGCCATGAGTGCACGTTCGCCGGTCAGCTCACGGGCTGAACCAGCCCGAGCCGCGCGGCGTCCGTGGTGTCCGCGTAGGTTGCGGACTGGCACTGCTCATGGCAGTTCCTGGTGAGAGTGCAGGTGAGCGATGAGATAGGCCCACCGTGGAAGGGGCAGTCGTGCACCATATCCGGGAGTTCGTAGCGCTTGCCGTCGACCACATCCAGTAGCGTCTGGCCCGCCCAGAGCGGTTCCTTCTCGATCTCCTCGCGCAGCGGATTCGGCCGCGCCAGATAGTATTTGCCACCCGTGGCCAGGGCGATCACCGGTGTCAGCACCAGCGAGATGGCCAGCGCGAGGTATGGCGACCACGCCTCGAGGAAGTCACCGAAGGCCCCGAAGTAGGCAACGATCGAGACCGCCGAACCGGCCAGCATGGAGCCGAAGCCGACCGGATTGATCGGGTACAGGTACGCCCGCTTGAACTCGATATACGGCGGGCTGATCTTCAGAATCCCCTTGTTGATCACCAGATCTGCCACGATCGCACCCACCCAGGCGATGGCCACATTGGAGTAGAACCCGAGGATGGTGTTCAGCACCGAGAACATGTTCGAGAGCATGAGGGTGAGCGCGATGGCGATGTGCAGCACCAGCCAAACCACTCGGCCGGGATGGACGTGCAGGACCCGGCTGAAGAAGTTGGACCAGGACAGCGAGCCCGAATACGCGTTGGTCACATTGATTTTGATCTGCGACAGCAGCACCATGACGGTCGCGATGGTGAGTGCGGCGGCGTGATTGTGGATCATGGAACCGTAACTGCCCAGGAACATTTCGATGGGTTCGGTGGCGCGGGCGAAGCCGACCTGTCCGGCCACGTAGAACGCCAGGAACGCGCCGCACAGCTGTTTGGCCGCACCGAGAATCACCCAGCCGGGTCCGGCCGCGAGGACGGCGGCCCACCAGCGCAGGGGTGGCGTCTCGGACTTCTCCGGCATGAAGCGCAGGTAGTCGACCTGTTCGCCGATCTGCGCGATGAGCGAAAGTGCCACACCCGCACCGGCTCCCACCGCTATCGCGCTGATGCGTTCGCTACCGCCATTGCCGGACCAGGACAGGAAACCGGTGAAGCCGTCCGGATCGCTGACGGCGATCATGACCAGGGGCGCGGCGAACAGGATGAGCCAGAGCGGCTGCGTCCACACCTGGAATTTCGCCAGCGCCGACATGCCGTACAGCACAAGGGGAATGATGATCAGTGAGCCGATCAGATAGCCCAGGGGCAGTGGTAGATGGAAGGTGAGCTTCATGGCCTGCGCCATGATGGCGCCCTCCAGGGCGAAGAAGATGAAGCAGAAGCTGGCGTAGATGAGGCTGGTCAGGGTGGAGCCGAAGTAGCCGAAACCCGCTCCGCGCGTGAGCAAGTCCATATCCAGGTTGTATTTGGCGGCGTAGTAGGCGATGGGGATGCCGGTCAGGAAGATGGTCACGGCGGCGACCAGGATGGCGACCACCGCGCTGGCCGCACCGTGTGTCACCGCGATGGACGCGCCGATCGAGTAGTCGGCCAGATACGCGATACCGCCGAGGGCGGCGATGGAGCAGGCCATCGGGCTCCAGCGGCGAAAGGACTTGGGCGCGTAGCGCAGTGAGTAGTCCTCGATATTGTCCTTGGCCGCCCAGTTCTGGAAGCGGGCCCATCGGGTCTGCGGTGGGGAATCGGCCTGTCCGGCCGGAGCGGTGGTGCTCATCGGGTCTCCTAGCTGAATCGCCGCGGCTGGGGCTGGCGGGTCGCGGCGAAACAAGACGCTAGGTGCATTATTTTCAGATGGCGATAACCCAAATGAAAATTAACCGGCGCGATACGCGCAGCTTTCGTCGTAATACGAAGTTCACCCTGCGGTTTCGCTGCGGAGACACGAACGGCTTTGTATCGTCTCCGTACGGAATAGGTTCGTTTGAAACTAAATGAGGTAAGTGAGCGTGCCCCTCTATCAGTTCCACTGTCGCGACTGCGGCAGCTTCGATCGCAGCTTCACCATGGCGGCGGTGCCCGATACAACCGGCTGCCCGGAGTGTGCGGGCAGTAGTCGGCGCCAGGTGGGCGGTGGCGCGTTCGTGCGCCCCGGATCGGCCACCACCCGGCTCATCGATGCCACCCGGCGCACCGCGAGCGAGCCCGCCGTGGTGGGTGCGCCGGCCGGTCGGTCGAACGCACCGGTCACCCGGAATCCCTTGCACCGCAAGCTTCCCCGTCCCTGATACCGAAGGAGGGCTGTCATGCCCGAGTTGTTGTTCCCCCTGGATTCCCGCAAGAAGTTCACCGAGCAGCAGTTCGTGGGACACAACCGGTGGCATCCGGATATTCCCGCGCCGGTGACGGTCAAGCCCGGCGACGAGTTCCGGGTGCATGTGCGTGAGTGGTTCGACGGCGCGATCCACAATGACGACTCCGCCGAGGACGTGCTGAACGCACCGCTGAGCACCGTGCATTGTCTTTCCGGACCGTTCGCGGTCGAGGGCGCTCAACCCGGTGACCTGCTGATTGTCGACATTCTCGATATCGGCCCCATCCCACAGGAGGATTCGGGTCCGCTCGCCGGTCAGGGCTGGGGCTATACCGGCATCTTCGCGACCGACAATGGCGGCGGTTTCCTCACCGAGCATTTCCCGGACGCGTACAAGGCGATCTGGGATTTCAGCGGCCACACCGCATCGTCCCGGCATGTGCCCGGGGTGAAGTTCACCGGCATCATGCATCCCGGGCTGATGGGCACCGCGCCGTCGGCGGCGCTGCTGTCCAAGTGGAATGCCCGCGAAGGCGCGCTGATCGCCACCGATCCGCTGCGCGTCCCGCCGCTGGCGCTGCCGCCGGAGCCGCGAGACGCCATTCTCGGCTCGCTGTCCGGTAGCGAATTCGACCGTGCCGCAGCCGAAGCCGCGCGTACCGCGCCCCCGCGTGAGAACGGCGGCAACCAGGACATCAAGAACCTGACCCGCGGCAGCCGCGTCTTCTACCCCGTCTTCGTGGACGGCGCGAAGCTCTCGGTCGGCGATCTGCACTTCTCCCAGGGCGACGGCGAGATCACCTTCTGCGGCGCGATCGAAATGGGCGGCTTCATCGACCTGCGCGTAGACCTGATCAAGAACGGCATGGAGCTCTACGGCGTCAGCGAGAACGCCATCTTCATGCCCGGCAACGAAGGCCCCAATTACACCGAATACCTGGCCTTCTCAGGCACCTCGGTCACCCTGTCCGGCGAACAGCGCTACCTCGACTCCCAACTCTCCTTCGAACGAGCCTGCCTGCACGCCATCGACTACCTCACCAAATTCGGCTACAGCCCCGAACAGGCATACCTCCTGCTCGGCGCAGCCCCCATCGAGGGCCGCTTCTCCGGCGTAGTCGATATCCCGAATTCCTGTGCCACCGTCTACATCCCCACCGCCATCTTCGATTTCCCCATAGCCCCCACCGCCTCCGGCCCCGCCCGCATCGATCCAGGCATGGGAGCCCCCCGCGCCACCCGATGAAGTCTCCTGGAAGACAGCGGATCCCGCGCGTCTACCGGCTGCCACGTCGCTTCTGGTAGACGCTCTTCAGACCCGCTCCCGCACGCTTTCCCGCGGACGCGACCACCCGCTGCGCCTGCTGCCCCGAATCCGAGGCGATCGCTTCGCGAGCAGCACGCGCGGTGCGGTGACCGACATTCCGGCCGATCTCACGCGCCTGCACAATCCGTTCGGAGTCTCGAATCTGTTGCAGCTGAACGGTATCCATGATGACCGGGAGTTGCATCTGCTCCTTGGCCGCGTCCCAGGTCTTGCGATAAAGCTCGGTACCCACGACCGCCGTGCCGGCGAAACGGTCGACCAGGGAACGGTGGCTCGCGCCGAGTAGCGCAAAGGCGTTCGCCGCCAACAGCACGAGCGCGGTCAGCCAGAGCAAGAAGGACAGGAAGAAACTACCGGCCAGCAACGCGATACACGCGAAGGAGTAGATTCCGACATCGGTCATCGTGCCGGCGAATGCTCGCCGCGCCGCCTGCCACCGGCCGAGGTGGTCCCGCTCACCACGCACCGACCGCACCCGCAGATCCAGCAGCATCTTGCCGAAAGTTCGTCCCTTCCAAGCCAATCCGACGAATTGATAGGCGAAGGTCGCCACGATCAGCGCGCCGAATGCCTCGATGATCAGGACCAGTACGCCGTGAACGACGTCCAATCCGAAGGTCTTTCCCGCGCCGCCCCAATCCCCGTTCGATTGGAGCACATCCCACACGCCGGTCCCGGTCAGTTCGGCCCAGCCGGACAGGTAGTCGGTGATCCGATAATGGGTCACCACCCCCAATAGCACCGCGAAGGTGGTGATCAGCGCGAAGTCGACTGCCCACGCAGCCACTCTCCGCCCCGTCGGAACCGTCTCGCCGGACGCCAGGTTCCCGGCCATGCGCACTCACCTCAACCGAATCGACGCGCCCCGACTGCCGGATGTGCACCGGCAATTCCCGCGCCCTGCAATTGTTCTGCTGACATTCCGTGCGGCGCAGTCGACCGATCAAATGACAGTTGGTGCCCCGGTTGTCACCGAATCCCGGATACTTGGCCGGCTACAGCGGTCGATTCGAGTGAGACACCCTTCGAGGGAGGTGACTACGTCTACCAAACCGTGATCGCCGCCCGACCGCACCGATTCTCGCCAGCGCGCCGACATTCGGGTACCGTCCGAATGACCTATACAACGAGTTGCATACGAGGTGGCGATGAACTCCTTCCGTAATGCCGTCGAAGCCCGCGACAGCCAGGCCCTCGAGGACCTGCTCGCCGACGATGTCGTCTTCATCAGCCCGGTCGCGTACAAGCCGTATCCGGGCAAGGCGATCACCGCGGCCATCCTGCGCGGCGTGATGCGGGTCTTCGAGGAATTCCGATACGTCCGCGAGATCGCCGACGGGCCCGAACACGCACTGCTGTTCGAGGCCACGGTGGATGGAAAACAGCTCAGCGGCTGCGATTTCCTGAAGTTCGACACGGACGGCAAGATCACCGAACTCATGGTGATGGTCCGCCCGCTGTCGGGGGCCAATGCGCTCGCCGCGGCCATGGGTGCGCAGTTCGAGCAGATTCAGCGCGAGGCGACCGAGCAGATCGCGCGCGAGGCGATCGGCTGAGCATGCACGAAAAGTAGTGCGCGCGTTGGGATCACCCCCAAATCAGGCCCGGCGCTCGGGGATCTGCTCGAGCGCCCAGCGCGCCCACTCCTGATTCATGGCGGCGAAGCGTTCGCCCCACTCCATCGCCATGCGGCCGTACACGGACAGGTCGCTGTCATCCCAGTCGACGGCCTCGCCGAGGGTCCGCAGATGCTGCGCGACCTTCGTGTACTCCTCGTCGACCGCGCCCAGGTAAGCGCGCGCCTGCACCCGGCTGGCCAGGCCGAGGAAGAAGACCCGCAACAGCATTTCATTGCGCGGCACGCGTTTCGGCATGGTCTCGGTGAGCCAGTGTTGCAGCTGCGCCAGGCCGTCGTCGGTAATGCTGTACTCCTTGCGCCCGCGCGCGCCCTCATCGGAGACCTTGATGAGTTCGGCATCGGCGAGCTTGGTGAGTTCGGTGTAGATCTGACTCTGCGTGGCGGGCCAGACCTGGCCGAGCGAGATCTTGAACCGTCCCAGCAGGTCATAGCCACTGGACGGCTCTTGGGCCACCAGGCCCAGAAGTGCGTACCGAAGACTCATGAGCATCATCGTACATTCCACTATTGACAGGTCGAACCCAGAGGTTCTAACTTCGACATGTCACAATTGGAATGTCAGACCGAGGAGCTTTCGAAGATGTCCTACTTGCGCACCTTCGCCCCCTGGATCGTCTACGCGGTGATCCCCTCCGAATACTGGAAGTGGGCCGCGCTCATCGCCTTCGGTATCTCGGCCGCCACCGTCGTACGGCAGACCCGCGCGGGGCAGGCCCTCGACGCCCAGATCATCGATATCGGCTCCGGAGTGTTCTTCGCGGCGCTGACCATCCTGGCCTTCGTGGACCCGGATACCGCGCTGCGCCCCTACTCGCCCGCGCTCTCCTCGGGAGTGCTGGCGTTGATCGCGGGAGTCTCACTGGCACTGCGCAATCCGTTCACCCTGCCGATCGCCAAGCAGAGCACTCCGCGCGAACTCTGGGACCATCCCGGCTTCATTCGCACCAGCTATGTCATCACCTCGGTGTGGACCGCGAGCTTCGCCATCGGCTGTGTGGCGCTCACCCTGCTGGCGCACATGTCCGGACCGCGCACCATCGCACAGATCGCCGCCTTCGTGATTCCGGTGGTCTTCACCATCCGCTATGTGGCCTATGTCCAGGCCAAGGCACAGAAGGCTGATCTGGCATGAACATGACGCCGCCGCACCTGACCGGTAACTACGCTCCCGTCACCGAAGAGCTGACCGCACAGGAACTTTCGGTCACCGGACAGGTTCCGCCCGAACTCTCCGGCTGGTATCTGCGCAATGGGCCCAATCCGCATGACGCGGCGTCCGGGCACTGGTTTCTCGGTGACGGAATGGTGCACGGTGTCCGGCTGGAGCACGGGCGCGCCGTCGCCTACCGCAATCGGTGGGTGCGCACCCGCACCTTCACCGACGGCGCGCGCGGATACAGCGAGGACGGGACCCGGGATTTGACCGCGGGCGTTGCCAATACGCATGTGATCCGGCATGCCGGGCGGACCCTGGCACTGGTCGAGGCGTCGTACCCGTACGAATTGACTCCCGAACTCGATACCGTCGGACCCTACGATTTCGACGGCGCGCTACACACCGCCATGACCGCGCATCCCAAAACCTGCCCGCGCACAGGCGAATTGCACTTCTTCGGCTATGCGGTGGTGAGCGAGCCGTACCTCACCTATCACCGGGCCGATGCCAGCGGGAAGCTGTTGCTGAGCCGGCCGATCGAGGTACCCGCCGCGACCATGCACCACGACTTCGCCTTGACCGGCGAGCATGTCATATTCATGGATCTGCCTGTGGTTTTCGATCTGGAGACCGCCACGGCCGGTGGCAGTATGCCGTTCCGGTGGCGCGACGACTATCAGGCCCGCCTCGGTGTACTGCGTCGCGACGACCCGTACGGCGCCATCGCCTGGTTCCCGATCGACCCCTGCTATGTCTTCCACACCCTCAACGCCTTCGACGAACCCGGGCGGGTGGTGCTGTACGCCATGCGCTACCCCGAACTGTGGCGCGCCGGCTCGGGCTCCTTCACCGATGCGACGCTGTGGCGCTGGACCCTCGACCTCAGCACCGGGGCGGTCCGTGAGGACCAAATCGATGACCGCCCAGCCGAATTCCCGCGCGTCGACGACCGGCTCATCGGCCTCGACGCGCGCTTCGGGCACGCCACGGTCTCGGCTCGATCCCGGCTGACCGGTGACGGCGGGGCGCTGGTGCGCTACGACCTGCACACCGGTGCTCGCACCGCGCACGAATTCGGGACCGGCCGGGTTCCCGCCGAGGCCGTCTTCGCGCCCGCCGACGAAAACCCCAGCGGCAGGGGGTATCTCATGACCTATGTCTACGACCATGCCACCGATCGCAGCGATCTGGTGATCCTCGACGCCGAGGATCTCTCAGCCGAGCCGATCGCGAATATCCATCTGCCGCAGCGTGTTCCGTACGGCTTCCACGGCAGCTGGCTCCCCGACCTCTGAGGGTGCGGGTTACGCGCTGCCGCTGAAGATCCCGCCCTTACAGGTAAGACCCGATTCCCCGCTCAAACTGATGGCCGAACCGGAGGTCACGCACTTTTGCGGACCACCGTCGACGGACCCCGTCGCAATACCCGTCGGAGACAACGCGGAACCGGTCTCCAAACCATCGGCCACCAGTTCCGTGCGGGTCGCTCCGCCGCCCGCCGCCGCGAAAAACACGCTCACCACCGCAACACCCTCGGCGAGCAATAGTCCGGCACGGGACACCGACATGAAGTTCTCCTGTTCACGCACGCCGACTGATCATCCGCGTGCGCGAACTGTACCCGAGCCCGCCGCTTCACCGTCCGGCTCCGAGCTGTGAATTCCCTTCGAACACCGGGTCGCCGCGATGATTCGATCCACCCGTCCCGCGCCTGGGTCGCGAACTCTGGAATATCTCTCAGCCCGCTGCACCGGCCTGCCCTCCACCGACCGAGTCGGCATCGATACCACGAATCTGCCTGCGGCCGTCGATTATTCACCGATGCCAAGCCTGATTCCCAGACCCGGCGTGCGGTCAGGAATCGCGGCGGGCTCGGGCTCGGCGTTTGCCCTCGTGCATGGCTTGGACGCGGGCGACGGGGATGGTGTGGCCCTCCGCGATGAGGTCTGTGGGGAGGGTTTGTACGGCGGGCATGTGCTCGGCCCACGGGTCGCGGTCGGCGAGTTCCTTTGTGGCGGTGCGGATTGTGAAGTCGCGGGGGTGGATCTGAGGTAGGTCGGCCCAAGCGATCGGGAAGGACACCGTGGTTCCGAGCCGGATGCGCGGGCTGTAGGCGGCGACCACCGTGGCACCGCCCGCACGGGTGGAGTCGAGAAATACTTTGCCGCCCCGGTCTTCTCGAATGAAGGCGGTGGTGGCCAGGGCCGGGTCGAGGCGTTCGGCGCGGGCGGCGATGGCTCGTGTCGCGGCGGCGGCATCCTCGATATCCACGCCCTGCACGGGGACGAAGATGTGAACGCCCTTGGCACCACTGGTTTTCACCGCGCCCGCGAGTCCATCATCGGCCAGGGCTCGCCGAACCAATTCGGCCGCACCCACCACCTGCGAGAAGGGCTGCTCCGGAGCGGGGTCGATATCGAGCACGAGATGTGTTGGCCCACCGGAATAATCGGCCAGATTCGCCGCGAGCAAAAGCGTCACATGGTATTCGACCGCCCGCTGGTTCCCGAACCACAACAGTGTCCGCACATCATCGCAAATCGCATACGACACTTCACGTTTCGAGCTCCCCGCCCACATGGTCGCCCGCTGCACCCACTCCGGCGTGTACTTCGGCAAATTCTTCTGCATGAACGGCTCCTGCCCCGGCCGCACCCGCATCACCGACAACGGCCGCCCCCGCAACCCCCGAACGAGCCGCTCCCCCACCGCCTCGAGGTAATCGATCAACTCCCCTTTGGTCGCGTCCGCCCCGTCGAACAGCGCACTGTCCAAACTGCTGAACTTCAACCCATCCCGAACCCCATCGCCCATCAGCCCACCCTGCGCCCACCGCCACCCCGCGTCAAGCACCTCGACCGCGAGGGTGCACCCATGGCGGCGAAAGCCGGGGAATGCCGCCGTGGGTGCACACTCGCGAGGATTACATGGGTGGGAGAGCCTCGCCCTGCACCAACTCGATGTCGAGTTCGACTTGGATGGTGGCGCCTACCGCGGCGATCCCGGCGCGGATCACCGCGTTGTAGTCGATGGCGAAATCCTCTCGGTGCAGGAGGGTTTCGGCGTGGAAGGCCATGCGGTTGCCGCCCCAGGAGTCGGGGCCGTGGCCGCCGTAGGTGACGGCCAGGTCCACGGGGCGGGCGTGGCCGTGCAGGGCCAGTTCGCCCGGCATCACCCAGGTGTCGCCGCCGGTGCGGCGGAAACCGTTGCCGGCGAAGGTGATCAGGGGGAAGTGTTCTACGTCCAGGAAGTCGGCGGAGCGAAGGTGGTCGTCGCGCATGGTCACACCGGTGTCGACGGCGGCGGCCTTGATTTCGGCGTATCCCGTTGACTTCTCGAAGGTTCCGGCGATCTCCAGGCGACCGCCGACCTCGGCGAATCGCGCTCTGATACCCGCTATGCCGAGATGGCGGGCGGTGACCAGGACAGTCGAATGGGCTGGATCGATCGTCCACGGCCCCGGCGGCGGCATGGTCACCGCTCCCGCCTCGGCTTGCAGGCGGATCTCGCCGAGCTGGCCACCGCCCGTCGCCGAGATGCGGGCGAGCTGCGCCACCGGCTGATGGCCGGGTGCTGTGATGACCGCGGTGTGCGTGCCCGGCGGCAGCGGTTCGGTGGCCGCCATCCCGTTGAGATCGGTGGTCGCGCGGGCCAGCTGCCGTCCGGTCAGGTCGGTGACGGTCAGGATGGCACCCGGCACCGGCCAGCCCGCCGAACCGCGAATCCGGGCGGTGAGACCACTCATGACAGCTCCGTCGACCATTCGGCGGGGTCACCCGACTGCTCGGCGTCGTCGTAGCCGAGGTGCATATCGTGATCGCTCTCGCCACCGGAAAGCTGCACCTGGCTGGTGACCGGCGGATAGCCGCGGGCGATAACGGTGTAGCCGCCTTCATCGAGATCGGTGACCGTGTAACGACCGTTCTCATCGGTGCGAGCGGTGCCGATCGGAGTGCCGTGCTGGTCGAGCACCGTGATCGAGGCGTCCGGCACCGCGCGGCCGTCCGCCCACACCTTGCCGGTCAGCTTGGCCATCGGGGTGAGCTCGAGGTCGAAACTCAGCAGGCCACTGTCGGGCACCACCACCGCGGTCGCGGTCGGGCGCATCTGCGCCGCCGCCGCGACCAGCGTGTACGCCCCGGCCACCACACCGTGGCAGAGGTAGCCGCCGTCGGTCCCGGTGACGGCCGCCCCGACCACTTCACCGCGCGGATCGGTGAGCGTAATGCTCGCTCCCGCAAGCGGTTCGCCGCGACCGGTGATGCGGACCGTGCCGGACAGCTCGCCCGCGCCCTGCAGGATGAGGTCCCGCTGCTGCGGCTGACTGTCGACGGTGACATTCACCGCGGTCGGCAGATGCCCGGCCGCCGATACGATCAGCACATAGCTGCCACGCGCGGGCGGATCGATGCGGTATCCACCGTCGCCGTCACCGCTGGTACGCGAAACCTGGTGTCCGCTTTGATCGATCAGCGTCACCGCGGCATCGGGGATGGGACGTCCGTCCTCACGCTGCACCCGCCCACCGATGGAGCGCGCCGCACCGGCCGCGCTGACCACGGGCAGCGTGGTGGTCGTCGCCATCGCGCCGACCGATGCTGCGACCAGCCCATTGGTGTGTCCGTTGCTTTCAGCCGTATGCCGTTCCGCCAGTACGGGTTCCGGCTGGGAGATGACTGCGGCAGCGCCCTCCCACACCTGGTCTTCCGCCCACTCCGCCTCGGCCGCCGGCACCGGATCGCCGGTCTCGGACGGGGCGGGCGCGGCGGCCTCCTGCAGGGGAATCTCCTTCATGAACAGCAACACGATGCAGGCCAGCAGCGCCACCCCGGCCGCCACCCAGAACACGCCGTGCATGGCATTGGTGAAGCCGATCAGGATGGGATCGCGCACCTGCGCCGGAAGTGCCGCGATACCAGCGGTATTGGACTGCACACTGTCGAGTTTGGAGGTGTCGAAGCCGGGCGGCAGATGTCCGCCGAATGCGTCGACGATCTTGTTCGGCAGCAGGTTGAACAGAATGGTCAGGAAGACCGCCACCCCGAGCGTGCCGCCGACCTGCCGGAAGAACGTCGCCGACGCGGTCGACACACCCATATCCGAACGCGGACCGGCATTTTGGACCGCGATGATCAGCGTCTGCATACAGCCGCCGAGCCCGAGCCCGATAATGCCGCTGTACAGCAGCGGCTGCCACAGCGAACTGTCGAAGTGCACGGTCGCGTACAGCGCGGCACCGCAGGTGATGATGAACGTACCCATCACCGGCAGAATCTTGTATCGCCCGGTGCGTTTGGTGACCTGCCCGGAGATGAGCGATCCGGTCATGATGCCCGCCACCAGCGGCAGCATCATCAGTCCGGCCTTGGTCGGTGAGAACCCGCGCACCACTTGCAGATACAGCGGCACCATCGAAATCGCGCCGAACATGGCGATACCGACAATGAACCCGCCGATAATGCAGACGGTGAAGGTCGAATTCCTGAACAGCCGCAACGGAATCAGCGCCGCGTCCTGCATCAGGTACTCGACGCCCAGGAACAGCACCAGCCCGACCGCGCCGATCACGTAGCACAGGATCGCCCGGCCCGAATCCCAGCCCCAGCCGCGCCCCTGTTCGGCGACGATCAGCAGCGGCACCACGCAAATGGAAAGTGCCACAGCGCCACCCCAGTCGACGCGCAACTGCCGCCGTTCCTGCGGCAGATTCAGCACCTTCGCGACGACAACCAGTGCGATCACGCCGACCGGCACGTTCACCAGGAACACCCAGCGCCAGCCCTCGATCCCCCAGAGCTGATCGAAGCCGGAGAACCAGCCGCCCAGCACCGGCCCGAGCACGGTGGCCATACCGAAGACCATCATGAAATAGCCCTGGTACCTGGACCTTTCACGCGGCGGGACGATATCGCCGACAATGGTCATGGCCAGCGACATCAGCCCGCCCGCGCCCAAACCCTGGAAGGCGCGGAACCCGGCCAGCTGATACATCGAGGTGGCGAAAGTACATGCCGCCGAGCCGATGACGAATATCGCGATCGCGGTGAGGAAGAACTGCTTCCGCCCGTAGATATCGGCCAGCTTGCCGTACAGCGGAGTGCTGATGGTGGCCGTGATCAGGTAAGCCGTTGTGGCCCAAGCCTGTTGATCGAAGCCGTGCAGGCTGTTGGCGATCTTGACGATCGCCACGCTCACAATGTTCTGGTCGAGGGCGGCCAGGAATATGCCCAGCAGCAGACCGGAGAGAATGGTGAGGATCTGGCGATGTGACAGTTGCGGCGGTGCATCCGCCTGCACTTGCGGCGACGCCTCGATTGTCGCACTGGTCATAGTCCGGGACCTATTTCGATTCGGTTGGCGCGGTGGTTTTTTCGATGTCGTGTACGAGTCGCTCGAGCAGGCCGATCAGGGTAGAACGATCGTGCTCCGGCCAGTCGGCCAGCAGTCCGGCCAGGAACAGATTGCGCAGCCGGCGGTTTTCGGCGAAGACTCGTTCACCCTCCGCGGTGGCGGTCAGCACGCAGGCGCGGCCGTCGATGGGATCGGCGCCACGGGCGACCAGACCATGTGCCACCAGGGTTCTGGTCTGACGGCTGATGGTGGAGATCTCCGCGTGCAAGAGCTCGGCGAGCTTGCCGGTGCGCTGTGGCCCGTCGTGCACGAGGCAGAAGAGCACAGCGTAGGCGAGCTGTTCCAGCCCGTCCGGGCCGTTCTTGACCACCCGATGCTTCACCCGGCCGACCGCCCGCAGGAGGCGGACCAGCAGGGAACCGAGTCGGTCCGCGGGATCCGGTTCGGTTGTGGCACTGGGATCACGGGCAACGACGGCCATGATCGAGTCCTTTATGATGATGCCTATTTACTTAGCTACTACAACTACTTGCTGCGGCCAACTATACACACGACAGGCATCGGTTTGAAGGGCCTGACGCCGACTCGCCAAGGACGCGCGCACAACCCCCTTCGTCGTGCGCGCATCCTTGCCCGAGTCGGTGCGGGTGATCAGGGACGCAGGCGCACAGGCAGATTGGTGAGACCGCGAATGACGAAACTCTTGCGCCACTCGGTCTCGGCCCCCGGCGCGAGCTCGAAATCCGGATAGCGATCCAGCAACCGGGCCAGGCCGATCACGCCACCCATACGCGCCAGCGGCGCACCGACACAGCGGTGGATGCCATGGCCGAAGGCGAGGTGCTGATTATCGGTCCGGTCGATATCGATGGTGTCCGGTTCGGCGAATCGACCGGCATCCCGGCCGGTCGCAGCCACCGAGATGATGATGAGCTCACCTGCGGGAATATCGATGCCGCCCAACGTGACCGGGGCCGTCGTATAGCGGAAGGTCGTCTCGGTCGTCGGCGAGCGATACCGCAGTACCTCTTCGATGAAATCGCCGATACGGCTGGGGTCCTCGCGCAGCGCCGCACGAGAGTTGTTGTCGGCCAGCAGTGTTGCCACCGCGTTCCCGATCAGATGAGCCGTGGTCTCGAATCCGGCTACCAGCAGCATGAACACCATGCTGAGCAGCTCGCGCTGGGTGAGCCGGTCCTCGTCCGCACCGACGGCGATCAGCTCGGAGAGCATATCCGCCTCGGGCGCTTGGGTTTTCGCCTGAATCAGGCGGCCGAGATATCCGACGAACTCCTGCACCGCCGCCATCCGCACAGCATTGGGATGATCGCTCGAGATGAGCATGGTCGACCAGGTGCGGAAATTGTCGCGGTCCTGCTCGGGCACGCCGAGCAGTTCACAGATCGAGGTCATGGACAGCGGAATCGCATAGCTTTCCAGCAGATCCAGGTCCCCGGTCGCGGGCTCGGCCAGCAGTGCGTCGGCGATCTCGGTAATGCGCGGCTCCAGCGCCTTGATCGCCCGGGTCGCGAACGCCCGATTGACCACGGCCCGCAGCCGGGTGTGCTCCGGCGGGTCATAGAACACCAGCATGTCCGCGAACATGCTGTTGGCCAGGTGATTTCCGCCGCCATTCGACGCCAGCGCCGTGCGCGCGCCCGGCGACTTGAGCACCTTGCTGATGGTGGGATCCATGAAGGTCTCTTTGGCCGCGTCGTAATCGGTGACCAGCCAGCCGGTGCTGCCATCGGGGAATCGGACGCGATTCACCGGGCCGCGCGCACGCAACCGGTCGTACGAGGCATTCGGGTCCTGATAGAAGTCATCCGCCAGCACGAACGGCTCGGTTGCCAATTCGCCCGCGGCGGACGCCGTTTCCAAACCCATGGTCGAGAACAGTAGCGGGGAGTACCCACTCTCGCTCGGCCGCAAACCACCCCCGTCAGAGTATGCAATGCCAGTGCATACGATGGGGGCGGCGGCCGCGATCGGGCCGCGCGATCGAATCGGAACAGGACGTCTCGAACACGATGGGTGATCCCGAAAACTCAACGCTGGGGCAATACCTCACCTTCCTGCGCCAGCGCGAAGAGCAGCGGCGACACCGCACCGGGGCACTCCCCCGCACCAAGAAGCTGAGCCGCGAACGGGCCGCCGGTGACGCGCACATCACCGCCAGCTACCTGACCAAGGTCGAACGCGATGAGGTCGGCCAGGTCTCGGTCGAAATCCTGCGCCTGCTCACCGACACCTATCACGCCAGCGACGACGAATGGCGTTATCTCTGCGACCTGGCCGGGCACGCCGCGCCCTATCCCGCACTGCCCGGGCTGAACGAGACCCTCGATATGCCGCCCATGACGGAGTTCGAAAACGCGCTGTCCTCCTTCATGCGCACCGAAATGGACGAATCCACCAGCGATCTGGTGTCCTTCTACACCCCGCAACGCCGGTTGATCGCCGCCAATGCCGCCTACTTCGAGACGTTTCCGACACACCGGCCCGGCATGTACATGCTGGAGTGGTCATTCACCGACGAGGCCAAAACCGTCATGCTCAACTGGGACGACCAGGTCGATCAGGGCGTCGCCTGGCACCGCGGCATCATCGGCCGCTACGGCCACACCAACTGGGCCCAGGAATCACACCGCAGGCTCTGGCAATTCGACGACTTCCGAAAGAAATGGGAGGCGCACGAGGTGAGCTACGCCCGCCCCCTCGTCTCCCAAGCCCTGCTCGCGGTACGCGGCGGCCGCTACACCATGATCATGGAGAACTGGCTCCTGCAATACGGCCTCCCGATCATGCGCTCCCGCAGCCGCCTCCAGCCCATCCCGAACTGACTGCGACTCAGGCACTCTCGGGCCGCCTTTGCGGAACCCCGAAGAGCGCCAACGTGATCTGATACAGCAGGGGCGCGCACTCGGCGAGCGTCCCGGGATCTCGAGTATCGAGGCAGTCGCGAATACGATCGTCGATCGCCCCGATAAGGGCGTCGAAGACCTCGTCGGGAACCTCCACCGGAGTATCGCCGACCGCGCGCCCGAGCCGAAAGACCGCGCACATACGTTGCGCCAGAATCGATTTCGTCTCGGCTGCTGAGCGGCGGCCCGCACAGCCGGACACTCCAGGCGTAGCGCTCCGGCGCATTCACTGTTCTCAGCCCGACTCGACGTGCAGTCGTTCGAATTCGGCAACTCCCTGGACAGCCATCGACTTGCCATATGTCGTCAGCGACATATGCGATCGTCACGTGGGTGAACTGTTCTCCGTAGAGATCGAGGTCATCGAACTGGTGAACCGCTTCGACTTCGCTGGAACTGATCGACTGGGCGAGTAAACAACCCTGGTCCGACGGCAAAATCGGCAGGTCGGGCATCTCGTATTCGGGGATCAACCAGTTCAAGACGGCCGAACAGACGCCGCCCGCGCTGAAGGCGATCTTCCCCGTCGAGGGCAGCATCGACACCCTCACCGACGCGGCCTTCCCCGGCGGCGGGCTGGGCATGTTCGCGCCGTCCAGCTCGCGCTCGTTCTCCGAGCTTCCGCTGCCGCCGGAGCAGAAGAAACTCATCATGGGCAATGCGTATCACTTCAATCCCGGTTCGGGACTGGGCAATCCGGGGCAACCACGGCCGTCTCCGTCAATGATGTTGCCCCGGACGGCCAATCGACGGTCCTCGCCAGCGGCCAGCTCGCTGCCTCCCTGCACGCCGTCGACGACGACCGCAGCCAGCAGGACGCGAACGGCGACTACACCCACACCGTCTACAAACTCCTGCTCGCCGACCGCCAACCCCTGGTCCCCGGCCAACCCACCACACTGGATGTGGCCATCAACCCGGTGGACGCCGTCCTACAACCAGGCCATCGCCTGCGCGTGAACGTCTTCGCCGGCAACTTCTCCAAGGGCATCCTGGTCACACCCCTGCTCTTCGACGGCGGCATCCGCAATGCCGCTGCCCCACAACACCTACAACTGGACCCGAACGAGCCGAGCTTCATCAACCTGACCCTGAACCGACCCGTGGAATGACCGCCTAGCGCGGTGGTTCCACTCGGACCAATCCGGATTGGAAGGCTATTACGACGAGTTGGGCGCGGTTTTGGACGCCCAACTTGGACATGGCGCGTTGGACGTGGGTGCGGACGGTGAGGGGGCTGACGTACATTTTCTCGGCGATTTCCTCGTTGGAGAGGCCCTCGGCGACCATGGCTACCACTTCGCGTTCGCGGGCGGTGAGGACTTCCAGGGATTCGGCTGCGCTGATGCGGCTTTCGGGGCGGGAGAGGTAGCGGGCGATGAGGGTGCGGGTGGCGGTGGGTGAGAGGAGGGCGTCGCCCGCGGCTACCGCGCGGATGGAGCGCAGGAGTTCTTCCGGGCCTACGTCTTTGCCGAGGAAGCCGCTGGCTCCGGCGCGCAGGGCCTGTGCCACATACTCATCCAGTTCGAAGGTGGTGAGGATCAGGACTCGCGTGTCGCGCAGGGCGGGGTCGGCGCAGATCTCCTGGGTGGCGGTGAGGCCGTCGACACCGGGCATGCGGATATCCATGACGACCACATCGGGTTTGGTGGATTGCGCCAAATCGACTGCCTCGCGGCCATTTCCGGCGATACCGACCACCTCCATATCCTCGGCCGAATCGATCAGCAGGCGGAAGGTGCCGGCCAGTAGGGCTTGATCGTCGGCCAGCAGTACCCGGATGGTCATGGCATCTTGTCCTCTGGGTCAGGGGTTTTCGGCGGTTCGAGGGGGAGTTCGGTGGTGACTTCGAAGCCGCCGTCCGGTCTGCGCCCGGCGCGCAGGTGACCGCCGACGGAGACGGCGCGCTCGTTCATACCGATGAGACCGTAGCCCTGGCTCTCCGAATCCTGTTCGCCACGAAGATCTTCCAAGATTTCGCCGCCCTCATCGGCGACGCTGATCGTCAGCAGCAACCGCGAGTAGACCAGGCGCACCGTCGCCGCCGCGGTGCCCGCGTGTTTGGTGACATTGGTGAGCGCCTCCTGAATGATCCGGTATGCCGTCAGATCCGCACCCGGGGAGAGCGGGCGCGGCACCCCGGTGATCGACAGCGACAGGGTGAGCCCGGTGCGCTCGAAAGAGGTGAGCAGTTCCGATAATTGGGCCAGGCCCGGGGTCGGCTCCAGCGGGGCATCCGAATCATCCTCACGCAGCAGTCCCACGGTCGCCTTGAGCTCCCGCAGCGCGGCCGAGGTGGTGCCCGCCAACTGGTCGAGCATCTCCTGCGCCTGATCGGGTTGACTGCGCAAAAGATATGCGGCAGTGGAGGCTTGGGCGTGCGCCAGCGCCATATGGTGCGCGACGATATCGTGCAGTTCGCGCGCGATCCGCAGCCGCTCCTCACCGACGCGCTGGCGGGCCTCCTCCTCGCGAGTGCGTTCGGCCAATTCGGCGCGCGCGTGCAAGGCCGTCAGATAGTTACGCCTGCTGCGCCCAGCCTCGGCGAACGCGCCGGCCACCATCACCCCGGCGATCAAAGTGATACGGCCACCGGTCAATACCGGATTGAAATGCTGGATGAGCGAGGCGATCAACAGCGCCGCACCCGCCACCAGCGGTGCGACCTTGGCCGTGCGCAGATCCGCCGACCAGTAACCGAGCGAATACATCGCGACGAATGCCGCGCCCCCGGTGAACAGCGAGATCTCGAAACCCAGCGCGCCGATCACGATCGCACAGACCGTCGTCACCACCAGCACCCCGCGCGGCGACACCCGCCGGAACAGCAACGCCAGCGAAGCAGTCGCGGACAGCAGGAATACCGACAGCGACGCCGGCCGCACCACGACCGGCCCCTCACCATTGCCGTGATCGGTCAACCGGCTCGCATAGGTGGCCAGCGCGCACAACAGAATCGCCACGACCACATCGACGGCGCGACTGTGCCTACGTGGCCACTGCGACCATTCGGCGGTCATCTGCGCTCCTTCTCGTCATTGAGAACCCTAATCGGCCGGTCCCGAACCGACCGGTAGGCCGCCCACCCGGGACGGCCTACCGGTTCTTATTCATTCAGGCCCGAGCGGATTCGAGCTCGCGCTCGGGTTCCACCGTTTCGATGCGATTGAGGCTCTCACCCTCCACATCCACATTCGGCAGAATCTTCGCCAGCCACTGCGGCAGCCACCACGCCTTGTCGCCGAGCAGTGCGAGCACCGCCGGGACCAGCGTCATCCGCACGATGAAGGCGTCGAAGAACACCGCCGCGCCCAGGCCGAGACCCATCATCTTGATCATCGGCTCACCACCTCCGATGAAGCCGGAGAACACCGCGATCATGATGGCCGCCGCGGCCACCACCACCCGCCCGCTGTGCCGGAAGCCGGTGACAATCGCGTCTTCGGCACTCTCACCATGTGCGTACGCCTCACGCATGCGAGTGACGAGGAAGACCTCGTAATCCATGGCGAGCCCGAACACCACGCCGATCAGGAAGATCGGCATCATGCTCATGACCGGTCCGGTCTGATGCACGCCGATCAGCTCGGCCAGCCAACCCCATTGGAATACCACGACAATCACACCGAAGGCCGCACCCACCGAGAGCAGGAAGCCCAGCGCAGCCTTGATCGGCACCGCGATGGAACGGAATACCACCATCAGCAACAGGATCGCCAGTCCGACCACCACCGCGAGATACGGCAGCAGCGCGTCCGACATCTTCTGCGAGACATCGATATTCATCGCGGTCGCACCGGTGACCAGCATGGTCACACCGGTCGCCGACTTCAGATCGGCTGCCTCACCGCGCAATTCGTTTACAAGATCCTTGGTCTCGGTGGACGAGGGACCGGTGGCGGGCACCACGTTCAGCATGGCGGCATCACCGGCCTGATTGAACATGGCGGGCGAGACCGAGACGACACCCTTTGTCCCGGCGAGGATTCGGCTCGCCTCCTCCACCGCGGCCTTGGGATCGCCGACACCCTTGACATCCACCGCGACGGTGAGCGGACCATTGAATCCGGGACCGAATCCGGCGGCGAGAGCATCGTAGGCGCGACGCTGCGTGGTCGAGGTCGGCTGTGCCTCATCACCGGGCATACCGAGTTCGAGACTCGTCATGGGCAGGGCGAGCGCGCCCATACCGACCAGGCCGATCAACAGCACCGCCACCGGACGACGCACGACGAACTGCGCCCAGCGCGTACCCATACCGGGCTTCTCGTCCTTAATCGGGTTGGGCGCGAACGCGTTTCCATCCACCTGCGCCTTGCGGAACGCCTTCGGCATGACCGCGCGCTGGAAGAATCCGAGCAGGGCGGGCAGCAGTGTCAGCGCGATCGTGACAGCGACGGCGACGGTTCCCGCTGCGGCCAAACCCATCTTGGTGAGCGCCGGAATCCCGACCACGGCCAGTCCGGCCAATGCGATCACGACGGTGAGGCCCGCGAAAACCACTGCGGAACCGGCGGTTCCGACGGCCCGGCCCGCCGCCTCGTCGGCGCTGAAGCCCTCGGCGCGTTCGGTCCGGTACCGAGAGACAATGAACAGCGCGTAGTCGATACCCACCGCGAGCCCCAGCATCATGGCGAGAGTCGTTGTGGTGGTAGACATTCCGATCGCCACAATAGCGGCGATACCGACCCCGACGCCGATCAGCGCGGTGAGCAGCGGCAGCCCCGCCGCCGCGAACGCCCCGAAGGTGATCATCAATACGATTGCCGCGATGGCGATACCGATGGCCTCGGTCGCCCCGCCCATCTCCGGCTTGGCCATCAGCGCGGATCCGCCGACCTCCACCGTCACACCCGAGGCTTTACCCTGATCGATCGCATCGGTCAGCGCCGTCTTGGACGCATCGGTCAGATTATCGGGGGTCACGCCGTAACTCACGGTGGCGTAGGCGGTGGTCCCGCTCTTACTCACCGCGCCGGTCTGGAATGGATCGAGCACGCCCTTCACCTGCGTGCCGCCCGCAACCTCCGACACGATCTTCTCGACCGTCGCCTTGTTCGCCTCCGAGCCGATCTGCTGCCCATCGGGTGCTACGAAAACGATACGGGCCTGCGCCCCATCGGATTTCGCCCCCGGGAACCGCTCCGCCAGCAGATCGAACGCCTGCTGGGACTCGGTCCCCGGAATCGAGAAGGTATCCGGGGGCGCACTCGGCGCACTGGCCGCCCCGACCACCAGTGCGGCCATAACGCCCAGCCAGAGCAGAACGACGAGCCGCCGCTTCTCGAACGCGAACCGACCCACCCGGTACAGGAATTTCGCCATGCGCCAATGCTCGTTCCACGGCCCTGTAGTCGGCATCGTACAGGTGGAGGCCGTTCCGCCTACTGCATCCGCAGTACGCGGACGCCGCCAATACTCGATTCGCAGGCATCGGCGTGACCCCTGCCACGCGGACCGGCGCAAACACCTCGAATGGGGCTGCCGACGGCCGGAGATGGCAGGCTAGGTCCATGGCCGATGAACAGGAAGCCTCGAGTGAACAGCTCGAGGGCGAAGTGAACGAGTCGCCGACCGAGGCGACCAAGCGAAAGTTCCGGGAAGCGCTCGAACGCAAGAACGGCCACGCCTCCGCAGGCGGAGCCGCCCAGAACAACGCGAAGATCCACGGCACCCACGCCCAGGCGGGCGGTAAGCGCACCTTCCGCCGCAGGGCCGGAGGCTAGGCGAATCGAACGGCGACGGCCCCCGATCACCCCGGTGATCAGGGGCCGCGCATTCATGAGTGCGGTGAAGGTCTCCCTGACCAGGAACGGAACCGTGCTAGTTTCATCGGATGGGTTTCGGTGCCCGGTGGCACCGTTCATCAGCGAAATTCGCTTGGAAGCGTTCTCTCGCACCCCGTACGTTTCGTAACGAGGAGAGAGCTCTGTGCCTACCGTTTCCTGGATCGAGAACCACGCCGAGATCACCGCCCGCCGACATTCGGAGAACGGGGCGGCAGCACCCGCGCGCATCGTCGTGGCCGACGATCAGATGAAAGCCGATACCGCCTATCGGCACTGCTGCGAGGGAACCGCGCTGCTGTGGCGCGGCGACTACCACAATGCCCGGCAGTTACTGGCCGCCATCGAGCGCCGACTGGACCGAAAAACGCCTGCGCCGGTTGCCGACAAGGCCGGATTGTTCCGGCAACAGCGTGGGATTCGCGGGCACCGCGCCCGCATTCTGGGTCGCGTACTGGTGGTCCTCGAGGAGGACTACACGCTCGACCTGCGCCGGGCTCCCGATATCCGGCAGGCGTGCCAGGAGGCATACGGCCCGTCGACGGGAACCACGGTGGTTGCGCTGACCGAACTGCTCGGCGTCATCGGGGCCCGGCAGTGGCGGGAGCGGGGTGTGCCGATCTCCTACCTCGACGCTCGCATTCATCCGCACTACGGGGTGTTCTCGCCGGTCCGCGGCGAATACGTGGACCTGGTCGCGAAAGCTCCACTGCCCCAGCGCATTCGCACCGCCTTCGACCTGGGCACCGGGACCGGGGTACTGGCCGCGGTGCTGGCCCGGCGCGGTGTCGAGCGGATCGTGGCGACCGATGCCAGTCCCCGCGCCCTGGAATGCGCCCGCGCGACCGCTCGCGAGCTGAAGCTGTCCGATCGAATCCAGGTGATCGGGCCGGCGCTCTATCCGCCGGGCCGCGCCGACCTGATCGTCTGCAATCCGCCCTGGCTGCCCGCTCGCCCCACCTCCGACCTGGAACGTGGCGTCTACGATCCGGACAGCGCCATGTTGCGCGAGTTCCTCACCGCCCTGCCCGAACATCTCGAACCGGGCGGCGAAGGATGGCTGATCGTGTCCGATCTCGCCGAGCTGCTCGAATTGCGTACGCGTGCAGACCTTCTCGCGCTCATCGAGGCGGCCGGATTGCGCGTCGTCGACAGACTCGACACCGTGCCGCGGCATCGACGGGCCACCGCGACGAACGATCCCCTGCACGCCGCTCGCGCCGCGGAAGTCACCTCATTGTGGAGATTGACTGTCCGGCAGTGAATCTCACCCCGAATCGGGTGGGCGCACACCCGCGCGCAAGTTCGGACATATCGTACTAATCGGACGAAAGCTGTTGATTCACAGCATATTCGGAGGGTTCTCACGCCGATCCGATGCTCGAATCACACCCGCCCCATGCGAAACTCCTTCGCGATGCTCACCTACTTCGAAGCGGCAGTCATCGGCGCGGTGCAGGGGGTCACCGAACTCTTCCCCGTCTCCAGCCTCGGGCATTCGGTGCTGGTCGCCGCCTGGCTCGGCGGGCCCTGGCGGGAACTGCCTCTTGCAGGCGAATCATCCACCGGCACACCGTATCTGGCATTCATCGTGGCATTGCACGTGGCGACGGCGATCGCACTGCTCTGGCACTACCGACGCGACTGGTACGCCATCACAACGGGTTTCGCGGTCACACTGCGCACCCGGCGGGTCGACACCGTGCCGCAGCGGATGGCCTGGCTCATCGTGATCGGCAGCATCCCCGTCGGCATTCTCGGACCGATCCTGCAACACCCGCTGCACGAACTGTTCTCCGCTCCCCTGGCCGCGGCGGTATTTCTCACCTTGAACGGCGTGGTCCTGGTCATGGGTGAGGCGCTGCGCCGGCGCAATGAGCCGACCCTCGCCGAGTACGGCCGCCGCTTCGCCCGCCGGGAAACCCGCCGCGCCGCCTTCAGCACGGCCGAACTCCCACGCCTGCAAGCGGATCGGCCACTGGCCGCCCTCACCACCGCCGACGCGCTCGGTATCGGACTGGTCCAGGCCGGAGCCCTGCTGACCGGGTTCAGCCGCGACGGACTCGCCATGGTCGGCGGATTGTGGCGCGGCCTCGAACACGAGCACGCCGCCAAATTCGCGTTCCTGCTCGCCACCCCCGCCATCCTCGGCGCGGGGCTGCTGGATCTGCACGATCTCACCGGCTCCGACTCCGGCAGCACCGGACCCATTCTGCTCGGCGCGCTGGTCTCGGGCCTGTCCTCGCTGCTGGCCGTCCGATATCTTGAGCGCCACTTCCGAACCCGCACACTGCTGGTCTTCGCGCTCTACTGCCTGATCGCCGGAACCCTCTCCATACTGCGTTTCAGTTGACCGATGAGTTCGGCAGGTTCACCGGGTCTATACCTACAGCCCGCAATCTGACGTCCAGGAGGACTCATGAGCAATCAGGCACTGCCGCCCGTCGTCGACACCGATACCTGGCAGCGTGAACTCGACGCGCTGCGCGTGCGCGAGAAGGCCGCCACCCGCGAACTCGACGCCATCGCCGCACAGCGCCGCCGACTGCCGATGGTCGAAATGCCCGACTACACCCTCGAAGGCGAGGAGGGAACGGTCCGGCTGGCCGATATCTTCCGCGACCGGCCGCAATTGATCGTCTACAGCCACATGTGGTTTCCGGGTGAAGAGTGGCAGTGTCCCGGCTGCACCGGATTGACCTCGCAGTACACCCGATTGGAGTTCCTGAACAACTATGACGCCAGGTTCGTCATAGTCACCCAGGGGCCGATCGACGAGGCACTCGCCTACAAACGCCGGGTCGGCAACAAAATGGACTGGTACTCCACCGCGAACAGCCCCTTCGGCGCCGATATCGGCGCACCTCCCGGCGGTGGCTTCGGGCTCAATGTGTTCCTTCGCAACGGCGACACCGTGTACCGCACCTGGCACACCAACGGCCGCGGCACCGAACAGATCAGCAATTTCTTCGGCCTGATCGACCTACTACCCTACGGCCGCCAGGAGGAATGGCAGGACTCCCCCGACGGCTGGCCCAAGTCCCCGACCTACAGCCGCTGGGGCAGCTCGAAGGACATCGCCGCCGCATACGGTGCCCAGGAGGCGTGAATCCACCTCTGCGACAATAGCGCTCGGTGTATAGCGATGATTCGGTCGAATACTCGACGCGGGCAGTGGAGTACGTTGCCGCGCGGTCCCAGGGAAGCCCCTTGGACCGCGCGGTGCCGGCGACGGTGAACTTCCATCCCGACTGGCCCGCATCCCGGATATCGGGGCACGCAGGGTGTTTCGCTCACTGTGGACGGCAGAGTCGATCCCCGACTGCTGGGCGCGGCCGCACAGTCATACGAATACGATCCCCAATCGCTCGAGAAAGTCTGGCACTACCCGGCCCGGTTCGGAGCCAACGCGCACCTTCGCGAGCCGGCCGATCGCGACCAGGGGCAGACTGGGGGAGGAAACGGGTGTGGCGGTCCTGAGGGAGAATACGGACGTGAGCGCAATCAGGAATAAGTTCAGAGATCGGTTCGGGCTACCGGCGGTCGTGACGCAGGCGGGTGCCACGGCACCTGTTACCTGGTAATTCGATGTCGGACCAAGAATTACCGGAGACCGGCGGGAACACGTTCGACGCGGTGGAACGGTTACGCCGGAAACTGGAAGCTTTGAAAGCCGCCGAAACCACCTCCCCCGAAGCGGGCCCCGGCAATTCGAAACTCATCCGACTACCCCGCCGCCCGCGGCGCATGACGGACCAGCCCAGCGCGCACCCTCACCAACCCTGGCGTTCGGAAGGCACCCACCTCCACGACCCCGAACCAACCAGACCCGTACTCCGATCAGAACTACAGCGCGAAACCGGCTGGTGGCCCCTCGACCCCAGCCAAACCCCACCCCCCGCACCGGGCGACAACCCGCGCGACCCCGAACATGACAGCACCGTCATCGACCTGGCCGCCCTGCGCAGAAAACGAGCCGGCGACGACGCCCCGGCCGCAAGCATCAAGCGCATGGCCAAACCCCGCAGAATCAGCCCCGCCACCGAACCCAACACCGACGGTGGTCAGAACGGTTACCCCGATTCTCAGCGGCCGGACGGATCGCAGACATAATCTCGCGTGACAGCGCATCTCGATAGTGAGTCCTCTCACAGCGGTTTTTCCGTCTGCGGGATGCCGGGTTAACAGTCGGTCATCGGAATGCCATCGGGGCGTCATCGAAGGATCGAAGGGCAAGGCGCACAATAGTTTCCGCACCCGGCGCCGGATTGAGGTCCTACCCGCATTCTGGACCCGGCGCCGCGTTTTCGATGCGAACCCGTCCCCCACGATCGCGTCGGTCACGGGATGCCGCGCGCCTTCGTCGCCGGGTGCACTCCAACCGCAGCCCGGAGGTGCCCCCATGTTCGAATCATGTTGTTCCCCATACGAATCCGCTCATCTGCTGCGGTCGCGGTATGGGCTACCCGTGGAGCTATTCGCCGATCGGTTATACCTGACCACCGGGCAGGAACTGGAGGCGATCGTCGTGCCCACCGGCCTGAGTGAACGCGTTCGGGCACGGCTCGGCTATCTCGCGCAGCCCACACCCGCCGTTGTCGACCCGCGCAATCGCCGCTGGACGTTCCTCACTACGCCGCCGGCGCCGTATCACGATGTGCCCCAGCCACTTCAGCGCCGCCTGGAATGTCAGGGCGTCTCCCTCTCCCAGCCCGGCACCCGCGTCATGCTGCCTCGGTCGGATGACTCCATCGGCTGGCGCTGGGCCTGTGAACCCGCACCGGGCCAACTACGACTACCGCAGCGCGGGCTGGTTCTCGGCGCCATCCGCCTGTCGATACTCGAAGGTATGGACAATGTTCCGGCATGAGCACGTGGCGACGGATTCGCGACTGCCCGATTGGCATGAACTGCTCGCCACGTTCGGCGGCCACCGCGGCGAACAACCCGGCGATCATCCACTACTCCGCTCGGCCCGCACCCTGGCCGAGCTCCACCACGACCGCCTCGACCAGCCCGCCCGCGCCGCCGAGATCGACTGCCGCAGAAGCGAACTGATCGCCACCATCGACGGCTGGATGAACACCCAACCCCGCCGCTCGTATTGCGCCCACCGAATACCACCTATCGCACTCGGCGGCGTCGTCGACCGCATGGCCGCCTGCCACGCCCACGCCGACCACCTGTTGCACTCCAGCACCGACATCTCCGAGGAACGCGTACATATCGCCTGGCATCGCCTGGCCGCCCTCGCCGACGACTGGTCCGACCTGGTCGCCGGAGTCCCACCCAGCGAGCGATTACACACCAGCCGCGACCCCGGCCGATGCCGATGTACTCGGTGACACACGCCCGGAGGAACCCCTGCGCGACCGCACGCGCGGATAGCCCATAGCTATGAGTCGGTTACCAGCGTAGATTCCCTGGTGCACACAGCTCGGGCCGTCTTCCGCGAAGGGTTCGCCATGATGAGTGTGTCGACTCGATGTCGAGTAGGTGCCGTGCTGGCGCTCACCTTCGCCATCTATGCGTGTGGGTCGGACCGCAGTACAAGCTCGCAGGGGTCCGGAACCCAGTCCCCCGAAGCCGCCCGAATTGTCGACATCGTTCATGCCAAGATGGCCGAACTCGACCTCAGCGCAGCGGTTTTCGGGGTTTGGCGGGGCAAAGAAGAGGTTGTCGTCGGCGCGGCGGGGGGCTCACCCCTGGGCGTGCCGGCGAGCACCGACATGCGGCTACGAGTCGGTCAGCCGATGGAGCCGATGCTGTCCACCGTGCTCTGGCACCTGGATGGAACCGGTGCGCTGCGCCTGGACGCGCCGATTTCCCGCTGGCTGCCGGACTTCCCGCGCGCCGATCGGATCACCCCGCGAATGCTCGCAAACAGCACCTCGGGAATCTCCGACTATGTCACCGACCCCGAATTCCTGAAACGCTTCGGCGACAACCCATTCCATACCTGGACCGCCCAGGAACTCTTCGACCTGGCCAATGCCCGGCCACCGCTGTTCGACCCCGGAACCAGCTTCGCCTACGCCCACAGCGACCTGGTCGTACTCGGCGAGGTCATGCAGCGGGCCACCGGTAAACCACTCGGCGACCTGATCGCCCAGTACGTCCTGAATCCGCTCGGCATGAGCCGGACTCACGTCGTGCTCACCGCTCAGATCGAAGCGCCGATTCTGCACGGGTACACCGACGAGCGGAAAATCTTCGAGGACGCCACCTTCTGGAACCCGACGGCCTTCCTGCACAGCGGCAATATGAACTCCACCGTCACCGACGTCGGCCGCTGGGTCCGCGCCCTCGGTAAGGGAGAACTGCTCTCCGACAAGCAATTCCAGCAGATGATGGGGCCCTCCACCGCCGGCCTCGGACCCCTCACGGCTCAGAAATACTTCGCCTTCGGCGTCCCGCACATGGGCGATTGGCTCTTCATGAATCCGTCGTACGGCGGATACAACGGCGTGGCCTTCTATGACAGCAAAACCTCGACCACGGTTGTCGTCTACGGCACCCTCGGCCCCACCGCCGACGCCGATAAGGACAACGCCATCCCTATCGGCGCCGCGATCGCCACCCTGCTGGTCCCGGACCGACCCCCGCCGCTCCCCTGACCCGATCCCTAGGCCCGCTGTTCCTGCGACTGGATTGCCGACTCCACGCTCGGCTGCAGTGGAATGACGGTGGCGCGTTCCCCATCGTCGGTACACAGCCGAAACAGCAGCAGGAAGAGCCAGTCGATAAGGAACGGCACCGCGAGGATCAGCACCGCAGGCAGCGCGATCAGCAGAAACTGAAGCCATTCGCGTCCCCCGGCGCCGGCCATGCGGCCGCCGAACCGTACAGCGGCCCACATCATCCAACGCTGAGGTCTCGAGACCCCGCACTCGCGCAGTACCCGTCGGAAGATACCGTCGGCGTCCGACCGGCCGACCGGTTCGTACTCGCACAGATAGTCGTGCAGGATCGCCGCACGGGTGTAGGTGCCGTAGCGCGGGATCAACCAGATCAAAGGTCTTGGCACCGAGGCGAAATCGGTGACGAACCCCACCGGCACGGTGAAGACGTGAGTGGCGGCGCGATAGGTGAGCGGAACCCGCATTCGCCAGCTGACCGCGTCGACTTCCTCGACGACCACAGCATATTCACCAAGAAAGGGCATCAGGAGACCTCCTGATTCAACGCGTCGACGTCGCGCGGGAACTCCTCGCCGATGTTGTCGCCGCCGTGCGGGCAGAACGTACCGGGCAGCATGAGAACGTCGATCATGACCGGACCCCGCTGTCCACGGCGACGATGCCGCAGGCGGCGGCGAACTCATCGGGTGACAGACCATCGGCGCTGTTCATGTCGCAGGAACCGAACGGTGCACAACCCTCGGGAAGCCCACCGCCCCAACCCTGTCCATCGGTGTACTGGTGCGCGACCTGACCCGGCAGCCGCGGATCCCGGCCGTACCCCGCGGCGATCACGCGCAGTCCATCGGGCCGGGTCGGCCACATGGTCGCGAAGTCACCGGCATTGGCGTAACCGATGACGCGGCGCGGATCCCCCAACCAGTCGGCGACGGCCCAGTAGGCGCGGTTGACACCCTCGGACTGGTCGCCGGATGGATTTCCACCCCGTTCGACATCGACCATCACGCTCATGCGCGGATGCGGACCGCCCGCCTCGGTGACCATGTCGATGCAGGTCTGCACTGTTTCTTGCCAGTTGGGACGCCAGTAGAAGTAGACGATGAAGCACGCCAGGCGCCCGGAATCCGCAGCGGCCGTGGCCCATTGGTAGTTGTGCGCGAACTGACTGTCGCGATAGGTGCCGTCGTTGCTGCGAAACGACAGGACTTGATACGGATAGTCGTCGTCGACGGATGCCTGAAAAGCGGACACGTCAGCGAAAAGGGTGTCGGTCATTGGTCTTCCCCCCGGTGGATACTGCCGGCGGCCTTGATCGCCGCCGATCCTAAGGTAGAAAATCCAATGCCTGATCCGCACCGGAATTTACGTCGAAATCACGTAAAAGGTGAGGTCACAACGGCTTTCCGAGTTTTCCGGTCCGGCGGGCGGTGACCAGATACAGCACCACCAGCAGCACGCTGAGCCAGACGTAGGCATTGCCATAGACGTGTTGCCAAGGCGTCCACGATGTTTCGTGGTTGTCGCCGCCCGGCACCCAATTCTGCGGGCCGTACACGAAGATCGCGGCGGTGAGCACGGTGACCACGTACCAGCCCACCGCACCACGCCAGGGCAGCCGAGTCGCGTAACCGACCATCGCGAGCAGCGCCGGGGCGATCCACACCCAGTGATGCGACCACGAGATCGGAGAGACCAGCAGGGTGAAGACGGCATTGATCGCCAACGCCAGCGGCGGGAAGTCCACGGCCTGCCGCATTGCGGCTACCACCAGCGCCAGCACCATCGCGCCGAGCACCAGCCACAGGACGGTGAACAGTGGCTTGTGAATCTCGAACCGCGCCAGTACAGCTTGAATCGACTGATTGGTATGAAAGGCCGAACCGCTCAAACCGGAGACATTGCCGAGCCCGCCGAACCAGTACTCCATCGACGATTTGGGCAGCACCGGGAAGGCCAGCAGCGTCGCGGCCGTACCGGTGATCGCGGCGGTGGCGGCAGCCCGATAGTCGCGACGAATCAGGAAATAGAGCACGAACGCGGCCGGGGTCAACTTCACCGCGGCGGCGATACCGACCAGCATGCCGCGCTTCCACTTCGGCTTCTCCGTCAGGCAGTCGGCCACCACCAGCGCCATCAGCAACAGATTGACCTGACCGAAATCCAGGGTCGAGCGGACCGGTTCCAGCAGCAGCGCCAACGGTGTCGCGCAAGCGGTCGCGAACAGCGCCAGCAGACGCCGGTCCTCGCCCGCCCAGATCCGGCGAGCGACCACATACAGCGAGAGCGCCAGCGCCGCGACCGAGGTCACGAAGAATCCGAACGCGGCCGCGGTCCACGGCAGCAACGCGAACGGCGACAGGATCAGCGCGGCGAACGGCGGATAGATGAACGGCAGCCCGATCCCGATGGTGGTCTGTGGCAACTGGCCGTACAGGTCGCCGCCGTCGCGCAGCGTATCGATCCCGATCCGATACACCTGCAGATCGATGAACCCGCCGGTAATCCGGGTGAACGGCCAGATGGGTCGCGTCAGACACAGTGCGGTGAAGGCCGCGAGCAACGGCGGAACCAGCCACATCGCCCGGCCGAAACGGCGGTCCAGCGGCTTCGGCATCTCGACAGCGGTGGAACTACTCATCTGCGGCGACGATACCGGTATCCGCGGCGGCAATCGACCCGCGGGCCGTCTCGAGCCGGCCCGCGCCCACCGAACCGGTCAACTGGGCGATGACGCCGGTGCCAGGCCCAAGTCGTGCACGACCTTCGTGAGAGCCTGGATCGGCTCGTTCAGTAGCGCGTCACATGCTCGGGGAACGCGTGCACGATCTCACCCGCGCCAACGAGGACGACCAGCCGCGCAGCTGCTGCTTGATCACAGCTGTTTCGTACCAGGTCAGTGGACCAGGACAGCAATGCCAACTCTTCAGCGGGTGAGGCGACCATGCTGAACGAGGGCCCAGCCGAGCACCGCGAGCGCACCGGTATTGGCCAGCGCCCGCACGATATTCCAGGTCAGCCAAGGCATCTCGAAATCCTTCCGCAACCCCGCGTAGTCGACCACACCCTGCGCGTCGGTAGCGGTGGCCAACTGGTCGTTCAACGGCACATTGAACCCGGACGTGACGATCAGACTCACCAGATTCAACGCCACCGCCACCCCAACCCAAATCAGCACCGGCCGCAGATCCGACCGTAGATGCAGCAGCGCCGCAAGAATCGAAAAGGCAACCGACCCAAGGAAACTCAGCATGAAAACCGGATTGACGATCACCACATTGATCTTGTTCATCACCTCGACATACGTCTTGTCATCGAACTTCCCCAACCCGATCATGACCGAGCACGCGTACGCGTAGAACACGCCCGCCAACAACCCGGTCGTAACCATCGCGACAATCAGCGAAACCACCGCGGACACCTGCGACCCCGTCGCTACTGCGTTCTTCAATGTTGTTCCTTCCGAACCGAATACCGAGTTCAAGAAGTAGCAACCGCGGGTCAACCGGAACAACGCCCGATCCCTCGAGGTTCATGTAGCCACGCTCAACGATCACCCGAAGCCCCTACGAGAGCCACGTTCCAGGGCCATCTGAATCCTTCACCAAGCTCCCCGAGATGCCAGAACACCGATGCGGCAGACCAACCGACCTCGCCAAGCACTCGACAGCGAGTGCAGCGGGATTGACTGACGGACTGAAAAGTCCTGGCGCATCAAGCCTTTCGAGCGATGTAGTAGCTATTGAGGATGTCGGCGGCGACGTGCTCGATATCGACGAAGGCGAATCCGGCTTCATGGAGCATGCGGGTTGCGACCTGCTCGCCCCACATGGTCCCGAGTCCATCGCCGTCGAGCGCCAAAGACACTGTCATGCAATGCATTGTGGAGATGGCGTACATGCCCGTCGCGAGGGGATGCTCCAAATTTTCTTCCAGATTGCTGGAGGCACGGACATCCACCATCAGAAATGTGCCGTCGTCCTTCAATGCCTCGGCAATGCCGCGCAGGACCTGCGCCGGGTGCGCCTGATCGTGGATGGTGTCGAATGCGGTGATCAGGTCGAATTGGTGGGACATACCCAGATTCGTGACATCGCGAACCTCGAACCGGGTATTGGTCACCCCCATCGCCTCGGCCTCCGCGCGACCCGCCGCGATACCTTCCTCGGAGAAGTCGTAGCCGATGAATCGACTGTTCGGAAACTCCCGGCCGAGCAAGTTGAGAGCATGCCCGCTACCGCAGCCGACATCCGCGACTTCCATTCCCGCCCTTAGCCGTTCGGGCAGACCAGGGACCAGGGCTATGGTGACGTCGATGAGCGCGACATCGTGAATCCCGGCGCTTTCCTCTGCCATGAGCTGCTGGAATCGACCGTACTTCGAGTATGGCACCCCGCCACCGTTTCGAAAACAGTCGACAATCTCGGGTTCGACACTGGCGGCCAGCGGAATGTACTGCGCGAACGCCGCGATATTCTCCGGACCTGCTGCCCTGGTCACGGCCGCGGCATGCTCGGGAGGCAAGGCGAATGTACGTGCGCCGGGGTCGTAGTCGACAATCCTGCCGACGGTGAGCGCGGACAACCACTCACGGACATAGCGCTCATTCAGCTTCGCGGCGTGAGCAATATCCTCGCTGGTAGCGGGAGGCAATGAACTCATCACGTCGAACAATCCGGTCTGATGACCGATACTGACCATCAGGGTCAGAAATCCGTCATTGATGACCTCGAGCATCCGATTGCCGAAAGCCTCTGCCCGCGCAGCGAATTCCGCATCCGCGGGCTCAGTCGTATTCATGGTTTGTGTACCATCCGACATGACATCTCGATTCCCGATGAATTCGGTCTACCGCTTGGCGTAATCGGCGACACCCTGCCAGTCGATCATCACACAGGCTTCGTCCCCCACAACCCACGCGTCATGCCCCGGCGGCACAACCATGAAATCCCCTGGCACATATTCCTGTTGCCCACCGTCATCCATGGCCACCACCATGTGACCCGACACGCAGTAACCCATATGCGCCGCCTGACAACTATCGGTCTGAGCGATCGGCTTCACATGCTCCGACCACCGCCACCCAGGCTCGAACACCGCCCGCCCCACCGGCCCAGCCTCCAGATTGACCAGATCAAGCCGGCCCTTCCCTTGTTCGAAGGGTCGAGTCTCCTCAGGCGAATCAAAAGTCTTACGCACCAAACCGGACATGACAGCTCTCCTCTGAATCGCATTGCGACAGCAGGCAATAGCCGGAACCCCAAGCCCCGAAGACACTCTCCATCTGCGCCATAACCACCGCCGCTGTTCGCGGTCTCAAAAGACACCCACCCCACCCGCGGTGATGTCGACTATCCGCCACACCCAAACGATCGTGATGTGATGTGCACCACATGCTATTCCCCTGCGATCCCCTCCACAAGGCAACCCCAAGGCAAACGACGAAGGCCCGGTCCTGATGGACCGGGCCTTCTTGGTGGACGTTTGGAGATTAGGGTTCAGGCAATCCAGCTTTCGCCATATCACGCGGGTCCCTCCGGCACCCCGTCCCCGACCGCTGGGCCCGGTCACCGGATTCTCTGGCATGCTCTTGTCCCGTTAGCCTTTCGGCATCAGGTCAGCCATTCGACCCAAGAACCTCCCTCCAAGTCCCTCCCGGCTGCACCAGGAATACAACAGAGCGCCTCGCGGCGCACATCGTGCGTTCGACCACCCAGCAGTGGAGGCCGAGGCGGTCACCGGACTCGATGCCCTTGCGGGCGATACGGACGCCGATGCCGCGGTCGGCGCCGCCCGGACCGCCGTGCACCACCAGCACGGGCCGACCGTTGGGATTCCCACTGGTTCCCAGTAGATCCGGTTGCCGTCACCGACGTCGAGCAGCCCCGACGTGTAAGGCGCGATCTCGCGAAACGGCTGCCGCACACCGGAAGAAGGCATAGCGAAAGCAGTACTAGCGTCGGATCGCAGACCGCGTCTGCTACCCGGCCGCGCGGACAAGCGCCGAAGAACGCACTCAAATGCCGCTGATCGCGCTGACCGAACCGGCCAGCGTGGAGCGGCCGGACGCCGTAACCGGCTGCGGCGCACGGACGTCCGCTACTGCCGAGTACAAGGCACCCTGGTCTCCGATCGTGCGGACGTCGGGCTTGCGCTGTCCGCACCGAATCGATGGGCGTTATCGGCCTCAATCGTGGCTGATGATGACCTTTCCGAAGCCGCCCCCGGCGGCGATGTAGTTCAGTGCATCGGGAACCTGAGCGAAGGTGAACACGCGATCGATCACCGGGCTGAGCCGGTGGTATGTGAGCACCTGCGTGAGGGCCTCGAAATGCGCCCGGCTGCCGGTGGCGATCGGCCGCAACACCGCTCCGGTGTTGAACAGCAGTTCCGGATCGATCGGCTCGGCACCCGCGTCGCCGGAGAGCCAGTAGCCAATTACCGCGATCTCGGCCCCGAGAGCTGCCGCCCGGATCGACTTCCACAACGGCCCCGCACTGTCGATGACCCGATCCGCACCGGCGCCTCCGGTCGCCTCCCGCACCACGGTGTACCAGTCGGGTGTCCGGCGGTAGTCGACGACCTCGTCGACGCCTAGCTTGCGCAGCCGCTCCGCCTTCGCCTCGCTGGATGTCGTCGCGATCACCCGCGCTCCGGCCGCGACGGCCAACTGCACCGTGAACAGCGATACCGCCCCCGAGCCCAGCGTCAGGACCGTCTGGCCCGGACGCAGCGGCGCACCTGCGGTCAGCGCATGCCACGCGGTCACCGCGGCCAGCGGCAGCGCAGCAGCTTCCTGATAAGACAGGTAGTCGGGAATTCGAACCAGCCCCTGCTCGTCGAGCACCGCGTACTCGGTGAGCACACCGTCGACCATGGTGCCCAACTGCGCGGCCGCATCGAGCCGGAACGGCCCATCGACCCAGCGTGGAAACACCGTTGCGGCCACCCGATCCCCGATCGCGAACCGAGTGACATCTGCGCCGACCGCAACCACCTCGCCGACACCCTCGCATCCGGGAACGACGCCCGGTGCGATCGGCAACGGATAATTGTTCGCCAGCACCAGCAGGTCCCGGTAGCCCAGCGCGTTCGCGTGTATCCGCACCAACACCTGCCCCCGCTCAGGACTGAGCACCGTACGCCGCTGCAACGTCAACCCGTCCAGCCCGCGCCCAGGTTCGAGCCGGTAACTGCGCATCGACTCTGAATTCACTGTCCTGTTCCTTTCGACAATCGACCAGGACCACCCTGCGCCGCATCGCGGATACCGACAATTCCCCGCAGGATATGGACGGCGAACCGCCAGTTCGTGGCGGTTTCCTCACGAACATGGAGCCGAATAGCGGCCGAACCGGCTGGTTCGATCGGTGATCGGTGACGTTGCTTATCGGTGGATGTCAGCGTCACATCGGTGCCGCCGATGTTCGTATCAGCGAATTTTGACGTCGTGATCTTGGTTGTGGTCCGAGGATTCGTGTGCTTCATTCCGAACCTTCCGTGACACTTGGCGCGCGCATGTGGGGCCTTCGCGACCACACAGCCGGCAGGGCCGCCAGAAGTAGCCCGCGCTCTTACCGATGTGGCCCGGGCGCACCCGCGCGTCCGGGCCACCCACCCCCGCACAGGGCTGTCGCCCTGGTTGTGGACCTCAGGCGGGTTCCGCCGCCGACACTCAGTCGGTGGCCAAAGGGAGATCGCCGGTGGTCTTGCTGTAGCCGAGGGCCTCGACGATCCGGCCGTCTCGGACGCGCATGAGATTGACGCCCTCGACCCAGTCGTTCTCGCCCGCGCCGAAGCGGTACTGCCAGCGGATGGTCGCGCGGTCGTCGGCGATGATCACTTCCTGCGGCTGGAACTGGGTGGCGGTGTCCTCGACCAGGGTCTTCCAGAACAACAGGCAGGCATCCCGGCCCTCGACCCGCTCACCGACCGGTGCGGGCTGAACCGACTCCATGACGCAGTCGTCGTCGACGATATCGTCGAGCATCTCGGGTTCGCGATCGATGAAGGCGCGGTTGAACCGGTCCACGACCTCGGTGGTGGTACGCATGTCGAACTCCTCGGGTAGGGAGAGATGGGTGCCATGCGATCCTGCTGCCACTAGAAGCCGGTGGGAAACAGTCTTTTCGGGTTCCAGGTACAAACAGGATTTGGAACGCCAGGTCATCGGTTCACCTCCACGGCCGCGCGTATCGCGCGGACCAACAGTGTTATCAGTGGTTGCGGCGCCTGTATGGTCCAGACCACGGCCGCCTCGATGGGTGGCGCGTCGGCAATGCGGACAACACGATTGTTGGCGTCGGCGTTGCGGCGGCCCAGGGATTCGGGTGCGAGCCAGATCCCTTGCCTGCGGGCGGCGATGATCGGACCGTCGGCGGTGTCGGCGACGGTGGCCTCCGGTAGTTCGGGACCGGGGCGCAGGGCGGCGGCCCAATACCGTTCGGCCGCGGCGGACATGAAGATGCCCGGCAGTACCAGGGGGGCGGAGGTCAATTCGGCCAGCAGTACCCGGTCCCGATCGGCGAAATCCTCGTCGCGGGCGAATACCGCCACCCAGCCGTCGGAGCCGATCACGGTGTAGCGCAGCCCGCTTGCCTCGATCGGCAGCCACATCAGGGCCGCGTCCGCGCGGCCCGTTTCGAGTTCGCACAGGGTCTCCGCCATGGACCGCACGCTGACCAGCACCACCCGCAGGGTCGGATCCGCGGCTTCCAGCTCGTTGGCGACCCGGATCACGAAGGGGGCGGTCGACTGCGGGCAGAACACCACCCGCAGCCGGTTGATCGATTGTCCTGCGGCGTGGTTCACCCGCTCGGACAGCCCCGCCAGGCCGGTCAGCATGGCGCCCGCGCCCTCGGCGAAGATCTCACCGGCCGCAGTGAGCCGCACTCCGCGCGAATCCCGGACCAGCAGAACCGCGCCGAGCACCCGCTCCAGCTGCTTGATCTGCGCGGAGAGGGTCTGCTGGGTGAGGTGCAGCCGGGCTGCCGCGCGGGTGATGTTGCCTTCCTGCGCTACCGTGTGGAAGGACTCGAGCTGCCGGATGTTCAACTCCGGCAAGGTGGATCGGGGCCAGCGGTCGGATCGCCATACGTCCCGGTCCACCGCATCGGAACTCGCCATGGAGTCAGGCTTCCGTGATGCTCGCGGCGCCGGCGCCGCGGGTCGACCAGACTGCGAGGGCGGCAAGCACGCTCGATGTCGCGCCGAACCAGAGCACCGCCGACAGGGCGACGTTGTCGGTGATGAGCCCGCCGAAGAGTGCGCCCAGTGCGATAGCGAGGTTGAACATGGCGGTGTTCAGTGCGGTGGCCGCCTCCATGGACTCCGGCTGGGCACGCAGGATCCAGGTCTGTACGCCGACCGGGATGCCGCCGAAGGCCAGGCCCCACACCAGCAGCAGGCCCAGCGCGATCACCGAGGTGCCGCCCACCAGGGCGACGAGGACCAGCGCAGTCGCCAGCACGGCACTGATGGTGATGAGCGCCGCACGGACATCGCGAGAGGCCATGGTGCCGGTGAGGAAGTTGCCGATGATCCCGGCGATACCGAAGATCAGCAGAGCCGGACCGACCGCCGACTTGTCCAGCCCGGCCAGGTTCTGCAGGATCGGGCTCACGAAGGTGAAGGCCGCGAAATGCCCGCTCACCAGGAGGAAGGTGACGAGCACGCCAGCCCGCACCACCGGATTGCGGAATTGCTGACCGAGGGTGCGCAGGTGCACGGCCTGCGTCGCGGGCAGGTGCGGCAGCAGGGCGAGCAGCGCCACGACCACCACCAGCCCGAGGCCGCCGAGTACCCCGAATGCGATGCGCCAGTCGGTCGATTCGCCGATGAGCGTGCCCGCCGGGATGCCGAGGACATTGGCTGCGGTGGCGCCGCCGAAGGCTATGGCGGTGGCCTGGGGCACGAACTTCTCCGGCACCATGCGCACCGCGATTCCCGCGGCCAGTGCCCAGAATCCGCCGATGGCGATGCCGACCAGAAACCGGGAGGCCAGCAGCAACGCGAAATTGGGGGCGAAGGCCGAGAGGAGATCGGCGCCGACCATGAGGGTGATCAGGCCCAGCAGCACGACCCGGCGGTCCATCCTGCCGATGGCCACCGGCAGGATGGGCGCGGCCACCGATGCCACCAGGCCGGGCACGGTCACCATCAGTCCGGCGGTCCCCTCGGACACTCCGAGTGCGCTGCTCACCGAGGGGAGCAGGCCCACCGGCAGCTGTTCGGACGTCACCACGGCGAATGTGCCCATGGCCACAGCCGCGACGCCGAACCAGCGCCGCAGCGGCACCTGTTCGGCCACGAATTCCGGTGCCGCAGAGCCGGACACGGTCGTCATAGAAAACTCCTCGCTCGGGATCGGGACCTTCCGGTCACCAGGATCGGGCTCGCGGCCGCAGTGGCTCACCGGGCCCCAGTCCTAGAATGAGTGGCCGGCGACCGCCGAACAACGAGCAAGAAAGCAATGCCGCCTTAACCGCGGGGTTAACGAGACAGGGACTGCGTGGAGTTACGCGACATCGAGATCTTCTTGACGCTGGCCGAGGAGCTACATTTCGGGCGGACCGCCGAACGGCTCAATGTCACCCCGGCACGTATCACGCAGGCGATCAAGAAGCAGGAGCGGCAGATCGGCGCGCTACTGTTCGAGCGGACCAACCGCGTGGTACGGCTGACCGAGGTCGGCCGGCAGTTGCGCGACGACCTGCGTCCGCTCTACCAGGGCCTGGAGCAGAGCGTGCGGCGTGCGAAGCTGACCGCCAGCGGGCAGACGACGCAGCTGCGGGTCGCCCTGATGCCCTTCAACTACGAAGGGCTGCACAAGTATTGGGAAGAATTCCGCCGTCGGCACCCGCAATGGGGGCTGCGACTCTACCGGCTCGCGTTTACCGACCCGTTCAGTACGCTGCGAACCGGCCAGTACGATGCCCTCGTGATCTGGGGGCCGGTCGACGAGGACTTGACCATGGGGCCCGTGCTGTTTCGCGATTCCCGGGTGCTCTCGATCAGCAAGGACCACCCCCTGGCCGACCGGTCCGAGGTGTCGATCGAGGACTTCGCCGACTACCCGCACACCATGCCGCCGAACGCACAGCGCGACTGGGAGGAGACCTACCTCCCGTTCTTCACCCCGAGCGGCCGACCGATCACCCGCAGCCAGCCCGTGACCAACCCCGATGACCTGATCGATCGGATCGGCAACGGCGATATCGTTCACGCCTTCCCGGCCCACGTGCTCTACCACTGGGGCGTGACACACGTCCGCTGGATTCCCGTCACCGATATGCCGCCGCTGTCCTACGCGCTGGTGTGGCGCACCGAGAGCGAGCCGGTACGCGCACTCGCGCAGGTGATCAACGATCTGAGTAACGCTCCATAGTCTACGAATCGTGCGGCTGCCGGCAGCGGAAGGGCAAGCCCGTCAGGCGGTATGGCGGGTTCGTTCCCTTGGCGCGATCCGATCAGCGGTAGGAACCGGTGGTCAGGTCCGATATGACGTCGGGGCCCTTGGGCTCCCAGTTCAGCTGGTCGATCCCGGCCTGACCGGTGACGGTCTGGCTGAGAGCCAGGGCGTCGGCGAAGGTCGCGCCCAGTTCGGCTCGGGCCTGGTCGAGGGGCCAGACTTTGGTCTCACCGCAGACACCGGCCGCCCGCCCGGCGGCCGCGGCCAGTTCGGCGACCGAAACGGCGGGCTGGCTGATGCCATGCCAGACCGCACCCGCCGGGGCCGCGTCGACGACCTTGGCGAAAAGGTCTGCCAGGTCGTCTATGTGGACCATGGGCCACACGACCGAGCGGTCGGCGACGACCGTGGGAGCCTCATGCTTGCGGGCCAGATCGACCAGGAGAGCAGGAATTCCGCCGCCGCGGCCGTGGACGATGCCGGGGCGGATGACGGCCGCGCGGACATCGGTGTCGGCGAGCGCGAGGACCTGGCGTTCGATATCGGGGCGGTACCCGACGATGGGAATCGGGTTCGTGGGCGTGGTTTCGTCGGCGTCGTCGGTCGCGCCGAGCACCCATACTCCACTGGTGTAGACGAACGGCTTGCCGGTGCCGCGTAGCGGATCGGTGAGCGCGGTGACCGCGGCCGCGTCGACGGCCACATCCCCGCTGGGGGTGGCCAGGTTGATGACAGCGTCGATGTCGGAGGTGACCGCAGCGGTCAGCGACGCGGGGTCGGCGAGATCTCCCGTGCGGATCTCGTACGCACTCGTGCCGGTGCCGGTGCCGGTGCCGGTGCCGGGACGCTCGAGTGCCACGATCTCATGCCCGAGGGCCGAGAGGTGTTCGGCGACAGCGGAACCCACATAGCCGCGTGCGCCGATGAGTAGTACTCGCATGAAGAATCTCCTCCTGGTTGGACCAACCGCTCAGGACTACCCAACGGAGCCATAACGGTACCCCGGTATGGTATCACGCCGACCACGTCGATGTCAGCGATCCGGGACTGCGGCGGCGATCTAGGCGGCGAAAACACGGACCAGGTCGGTCTCGCCATCCACCGGTGGCCCGCTGACGCGGGGTCTCAGGCCGGGACGTCGGTCAGACGGCGCAGGGCGAACGGCTCGGCGAGGATCTCGTCGAGGACCTGGGCGACGTGCGTGAAGTGCGGCAGCGAGAAGTGATGGTCCAGAGCCGCCCTGCTGACCCACTCCTCGACGATGATCATGCGGTCGGGGCGGCTGGAGTCGGCGAACGGCTGGTAAGCGAGGCAGCCCTCCTCCGCAAGGGATGGCGCGATCATCGCGTCCAGCTCGTCGCGCAGACGCTGTTCCTGGCCCGGCTTGGCGACGAAGCCGGCAATGATGGTGAGCGTGTTCGACATGGTGATGACTCCGGATCTGGTGCAATCGATGGGTGTTGTTCGTGGCGAACGATGTTCATCCTGCGTACCCGCGCCGGATCCGCCCAGAGCTCCGCTCGACCGCAGGCCCGTCCCGCCTGGGTCTGGCAGGACCAGGCAGAACCGCACAGCCCTGGCCCACACTGGAGGCATGGATCGTGCACAGCAGCTCAGCGAGTTTCTCAAGACCCGACGCGCCCGCCTGCTGCCCGAAGACCTCGGCGCGGGCAGCTTCGGGGGCCGGCGGCAGGTGCCGGGCCTGCGTCGTGAGGAACTAGCCCTGCTGGCAGGGGTGAGTGTCGACTACTACACCCGCCTGGAGCAGGGCCGCGCTCGAAATGTCTCCCCCGACATCCTGGACGCTGTCGCCGGGGCACTGCGCCTCGACGCCGACGAGCGTACCCACCTGCACAACCTCGCCAAGCCTCCCAGCGCCCGCAAGCGCCCGGCCCGCCCGCAAAACGTCGGTCCCGAGATGAGCCAGGCGCTCCAGGCCCTCACCACGGTCCCCGCCTACATCATCGGACGCCGACTCGACATCCTGGCCTGGAACGACCTCGCCCGGACCCTGATCGCCGACTTCTCCGCCCTGCCTGTGGCCGAGCGGAACATGGCCCGGCTGGTCTTCCTCGATGACGCCACCCGGGATCTCTATCCCGACTGGGAGACCAAGGCCCGCGACACCGTCTCCAATCTTCGCCTGGATGCCGGCCGTCACCCAGCCGACCCCCGGCTGGCCACCCTGGTCGGCGAACTCTCCCTGGGCAGTGCCGACTTCCGGCGACTGTGGGCCGACCACAACGTCCGCGGAAAGACCCGTGGGCGTAAACGGTTCAACCACCCGCAGCTCGGCGAACTCGCCCTCGACTACGTCGCCATGCGGGCCCCCGACGACCCCGACATGACGATGATGATCTACAGCGCACCGCCTGGATCCGAGGCGGTCACCACCCTGCAGCTCTTGGCTGGCCTCACCACACCACCCGTTCCCGAAACGGCGAACGCCCCAGCGGAGAGCGCCCTCTGACCTGAACCGCAACACGCTGCGAAGAGCGCGGCCGGGATGTCCCTGCCGCGCCTTCCTTCCGATACACCCGACCGAGATGGCCGCCGCGGTCCCGTATCGCTGACATCGGCGTGGCCGGATCAGGCACCCGACCACGCCGCACAGGTTGAAATCGAGCTCAGTCCGAGGCGATGGGGGTCGTTTGGGCCAGACCGATTTTCCAGCCGTTCGCCGTTCGTATGGTCACGTAGGTCAGAGCGCCAGTGCTGGATGGAGCCGTCTCCGCGCCTGGGCGTCGGTCGTAGACCGTCTTGATGCAGCTGACGAGGACGGCGTCGCTGGTGAGCGCCCGGATGTCGACGATCTCGACGCTGGTGCGGATCTGCCCGAGTCCATTGCCGAGTGCCGTGCTCAGCGCAGCTTCGAAGGCCTCGCGCCCGAGAAGCCTGCGACCGTAGAAGTTCACGATTGCTGTTTCATCGGTGTGCAGGTCGGGAAGTACGGCGGAGTCGGACTGAGAACGGTCGGCGAGACTCACCAGGTCGCGAATGGCGCGCTCGTCCTCGGCCGAAATCGTAGCGCTGTCATCGGCAGCTGCGTGTTTCGAGATGTTGATCGAAGTCATGAGAAGCAGTGTTAGACCTCGAGAATATTTGATGTCAATACCGAGTGCGGTATCGCAAGCCGGACGGCAAACAGACCGACAAGCGTGGGTTCGTACGCAAATTCGATGCCGAAAGGTTTGCGAACACGGTCGAGGTCAAGAAGATGACCGGCGATTACATCGCGCCGTCGATGGGACGCCTCACGGTCGGCGAGCTGGGTCCGAAGTGGCTGGCCCGGCAGGTCCACATCAAGCCTTCATGGGCCGAGCGCATCGACTCGATCTGGCGCGTTCACGTCGAACCAGAATGGGGCGCAAGGCAACTCGCATCCATCGACAGACCGTCAGTCCGAGACTGGGTCGCGGGCATCAAGCGCGCGCCGTCGACCGTCGCAGACATTCACACCGTGCTGTCGATGATTCTCGATGAGGCCGTGGAGGAGAAGCGGATACCGGCGAATCCCGCTGCGGGCATACAGCTCCCCCGGCGCCAACTGGTCGAGCACAACTACCTCACGCACGACCAGGTGGCCGCGCTCACCGCGGAGTCGAAGTGGCCGGAGATCGTGATGCTGCTGGCCTACTCGGGAATGCGCTGGGGTGAGATGGCGGCGCTTCGCCCGCGTGACGTCGACCTTGAGCGCAGACGTATTCGGATCCTGCGGTCGGCGTCCAAGGTGAATTCGCGCAGCGTGATCGGATCGCCGAAGACGTGGGAGATTCGGACTGTGGCGATACCAGGTGAAGTCGCCGAAATGCTGCGGCCGGCCGTCAGTGCCCAGCGCGATCGGAACGGACTGTTGTGGTCGCGTCCGGATGGCGAGCCGATCCGGCCACCGACGACAACACATTGGTTCGGTGGCGCGGTGCGTCGATGCATCAAGGCGTCCGTGCCAAGCGATGATGACGGCAATCCGACCGGCCCGGCGACCTTCCCACGTGTGAGCGCGCACCAACTCAGGCACACCGCAGCGTCGCTCATGATCGCCAGCGGCGCGCACGTGAAGACGGTTCAGCGCCAGCTCGGGCACAAGACAGCGACGATGACGCTCGATAACTACGGGCACCTTTTCGAGGACGACCTCGACAATGTGGCCGACCGCATGGGCGATGGATTTCGCGCTGCTGCCGCAAGGTGTGGGCAAAATGTGGGCACACCACCGAAACTCCGCCTCGTCGGAGCATGAGAAAGGCCCCCCACCTGCTAAGCAAGTGAAGGGCCTTTGGTGGAGCTGCCGGGAATCGAACCCGGGTCCTCCGCCGCATTTTCAGGGCTTCTCCGTGTGCAGTTCGCTATGTCTCTACTTGGATCTCTCGGTCTCGCGAACAAGCTGAGATGACGATCCCAGTCGCTGTTTGATGTTCCGTGACTGCTCCGCGACCGAGCAGTACGGTAAGCCCTCTAGCTGATGCCAGTGACCGGGTCGAGGGCGAACCCGGGCTGACAGACACGCTCTACTGCTTAGGCAGCGAGAGCGTAGTCGCGCTGATTGGAATCGGCGCTTATAGGGTTGCAGCGACGCTTATACAGTGGTCTCCTGCCTGCACTGACACGCTTCCCCTGAATCAACGTACGCAGTCGAAACCGTTCAGCCCCGTCTGTGTTCACCGATTCGAGTGAACTGCCCGGCTCGCACCGGGCGATTCATACTAACACCGCTCAAACAGCGGATCATCCCATTATCCGCGCGTCACGCGGGGTGTTCGCCGAGCGCGAACTCGCGGTCAGCGCATGCCCTTGATGCGGCGGCCGATTTCGCGGGTGACCTCACGTTCGGCATCGCGCTTGGCCAGGTCCTGGCGCTTGTCGTAGTCCTGCTTACCTCGGGCCAGGGCGAGCTCGACCTTGACCTTGCCGTCCGAGAAGTACATGGACAGCGGGACCAGCGTGAGGCTGGTCTCCTTCGTCTTGCCGACCAGCTTGTCGATCTCGCGGCGGTGTAGCAGCAGCTTGCGTGTGCGGCGCGGCGCGTGATTGGTCCAGGTGCCGTGCGAGAACTCGGGCACGTGCAGGCCGCGCAGCCAGACCTCGCCGTCATCGATGGTGGCGTAGGCGTCGACCAGGGACGCCTTGCTCTCGCGCAGGCTCTTCACCTCGGTGCCGACGAGTGCGATACCCGCCTCGTAGGTGTCGATAATCGCGTAGTTGTGCCGCGCTTTGCGGTTGCTGGCGATTACCTTGCGACCCTTCTCCTTCATGCTCCCTCTATCGTCGCGTCGCCCGGCGCGGAAACGTGTTCCGCGCCGAGCTGTGTCCCGGGCTCCCGTGAGGGACCCGGTCGAATCCGCCTGTTGTGTACGCGACCCAGAGTAATTGCCCCGGGCGAGCGAATATTCCGGAAGCTCGCGAATCGCGGCCGAAGACGCCTTCCATGAAGGCGACGTCGACGACGTACTCGCGGAGTGCGGCGGCCATGGTGGGCCGCAGGCGCGAGATGCCGGCGCTCGCAGAGGCAAAGCGGCGCTTCAGGCCCCGGCCGTCGCGTCGAGGACGACCTTGGTGCCCGGGGTGGCGGCGAGCTGCAGGGTGCGCAGGCGCAGCAGGACCGGGTTCTCGTCGAGCAGCTTGGCGGTATTGGCCAGCGAACGCAGGGCCGCGGCTTCGGCGCGCGCTCGCTCCAGCTCGGCGCGGCCGCGCTCGCGGGCCAGGACCGTTTCGAGGGCGGCCTTGCGCAGCTCACCCGGGAGCATGAGGTCCTTGGCGCGCAAGGCGGACACCTCGATGCCCAGGCGTGCGACTGCGCTGGCCACGCTCTCGGTGCTGCCGGAGAGCAGGGTGCGGTCGGCGACGAGCTCGTCGAGGGTGTGCGCGGCGATCAGATCGCGCGCGGCCTCCTGCACCGCGCCATAGAGCACCGGCTCGGCGAACTGTGCGCCGGTGGTGAAGGCCACCGGATCGGTGACCACCCAGTCGACGGCGTAGCTCACGCGGACCGAGAGCCCATCGCGAGTCAGCAGCTCCTGGCCGGTGACCTGCAGCAGGCGCGGGCGCATATCGACCGAGACCAGGGTGCAGCGGTCGGCGTCGTACTTGTGACGGCCCGGCTCCAGGACCTTGTCCAGGGTGCCGTCGCGGAACAGCAGGGTGCGCTGCCAATCCATCACGGTGGCATAGGTATTCGTGAACAGCTTCTTCTTCGTCATCTCAATCTCCTTGCCTCACATGGCAATCGGCTACGACCGGATACGCCCTGCCGGGCCACGACGACGCGGCGGGAGCCTCCCCCACCCGAAGGCGGAGAGCTCGCAGAGCCGCGCTGCCGTATATGACCGGGCAGGGCGCATCTCGTTAAGGAGTCGAACCTCGACAGGTCGAAGACCTGCGTCACCAGAAAGTTGACCGCATCCGATACGGGGAACGCGGGCCGGAGATTCCGGTGCGCCCCTGACTTGCGGCCGAGATCAAAGGTAGCGAGCGTATGCCGTTTCGGGCCAACGATTTATTGGCTGCCGGCCCGGAAATGCGAAAGGCCCCCGGCCAAAATGGCTGGGGGCCTTTCGAAGTAGTCCCGACGGGATTTGAACCCGCGCTACCGCCTTGAGAGGGCGGCGTCCTAGGCCGCTAGACGACGGGACCAGGATGCTCGCTGCGCTCCGACCAAGGTCGAACCGCGGCAGCTCCGAAAGCTTATCGTGCCCACGCCCAGCCACCAAATCCGCTGCCAGCGGCCCTGCGACGAGTCCGACGTGCATGTAATGACGCAGGCAAACCGCGAGTTGCCGCCTGCGTCACTGCATGCACATCGATTCGAGAGTGATGTAGCGGACATTCCACCCGGGGCCTTCGTAGCAGACTCGGACGAATCGGCCACTGTCCCAGCGGGTTCAGGAGGGATGCAAGACAAACGAGGCAGTGCTGGTGACGTCGCCTGCCGTACCCGGCTTTCGCTCCCCCAATTGGGCGCGAATTCTCGCGACCCAGCCTGGCTGGATGGCCGGGGTTACGTTCAGAACCAAGACCCAAGAGACAAAACGAATAAAGACACCACCCCAAGACGCCCAGACGAGAAGAACCAACACGCACGAGGCCTGGACGTGCGATCAAGGGGTACTCAGGACGGGGAAACGGACACAATCGCTGCACCAGTACCCCCTGATCGCTTGTCCAGTGAGATTTGGGCGTCGAGCAGGAACTGGTGTTCGCGACACGCCGGGGTGTTGGTGCGTGAGGTCCTAGTGAGCGTTCGTCCAGGCCGTTGGGAGCCGGTCGGCGTTCAAGGGGGTGGCGTTCTAGCCGAAGTCGGGTGGGAGTTCGTCGAAGTCGGGGGGAATGTCGTCGGGCCAGGGGACGTCGTCGTAGGGCGACGCGGGGGTGGGGACCGGACGGGAGTTGGACCGGGTTGCGGGGCGCGCGGATTCGCGGGCGGGGGTGCTTGTGGGGCGCGTGCCCGATTGGGGTGCGGTACTCGTTTGGTTGGTGGCGCGAGCGGGCTTTGGCTGCGAGCTCGCCGCGGGGAATCGACTGGCGGAGTTCGGTGCAGGGGCTGCGGTGCTGTTGCCTGCCTGCGCCGGCGTAACGATGGACTCGGCGCTGTTGCCTGCCGAAGCCGACCTGCCAATGGACTCGGCGGGGCCGCCCGCCGGAGCCGGCACGGCGGCGAATTCAGCGGTACTGCCTGCTGATCGGGTTGCCGCGGTTCTGTCTGGGGTGGCGGGCGCTTCGGAGGCGGCAACGCCTGCGATTACCTCTAGGACACCCTCGCCGTATTTGGCGCGCTTGTTTTCGCCTATGCCGGAGATGGTGCCGAGGTCGGCGAGGGAGGCTGGTTTGCGGGCGGCTATTTCGCGGAGGGTGGCGTCGTGGAAGACGACGTAGGCGGGGACGCCGGTTTCCTTGGCGGTGGCGGCGCGCCAGGCGCGGAGGCGTTCGAAGAGGTCGTTGTCGCCGGGGGCGAGGTCTACGGCGAGGCGGGATGCCTTGGTGGACTTGGGGGTTCGGGCGGCTTTGGCGCGTTCGGGTTCGCGGCGCAGTTTGACTTGGCGGCCGTCGAAGAGCACCTCATTGGAGGAGTCGGTGAGGGTGAGGACGCCGTAGTCGCCGTGCACCGCGAGCAGGCCCTGGGCCAGAAGTTGGCGGACCACGCCGCGCCATTCGATATCGCGGAGTTCGGTGCCGATTCCGAAGACCTTGAGTTCGTGGTGGGCGTGCTGTTCCACCTTGGGATTGCGCTTGCCGATGAGAATGTCGACGATATGCCCCGCGCCGAAGCTTTGTCCGCGTTCACGTTTCAGCCGCAGGATGGTGGAGAGCACCTTCTGGGCGGGCACGGTGCCATCCCAGGATTCGGGTGCGTTGATGCAGGTGTCGCAATTGCCGCACGCTTTCCCGGGCTGGCCGAAATAGGCGAGCAGCTGGGTGCGACGGCATTGGACGGTCTCGCAGAGCGCGAGCATGGCGTCCAGATGCAGTTGCAGCTGCCGACGATGCGCGGCGTCACCATCCGAGGAGTCGATCATTTTGCGTTGCTGCACAACATCACTCAGGCCGTAGACCATCCACGCGGTGGAGGATTGGCCGTCCCGCCCGGCACGGCCGGTCTCCTGGTAGTAGCCCTCAACCGATTTCGGCAGGTCCAGGTGCGCGACGAAACGCACATCGGGTTTGTCGATGCCCATGCCGAAGGCGATGGTGGCGACTACGACCAGGCCGTCCTCACGCAGGAACCGCGCCTGGTTCGTCGAGCGGATCCGATTGTCCAGACCCGCGTGATACGGCACGGCGGCCACACCATTCGCGCTCAGGAAGGCGGCGGTCTTCTCCACCGAATTACGCGAGAGGCAGTACACAATGCCGGCATCCCCGGCATGCTCGGCCTGAATGAATGCCAGTAGCTGTTGCTCGGGCCGGTTCTTGCCCTCGATGCGGTACTGGATATTCGGCCGATCGAAGCTGGCCACGAAGTGTTTGGCCTCGGTGAGATCGAGCCGTTCGGCGATCTCCTTACGCGTGGCCGCCGTCGCCGTGGCCGTCAGCGCGATACGCGGCACATCCGGCCAGCGCTGATGCAGCATGGACAGCGCCAGATAGTCCGGCCGGAAGTCGTGACCCCACTGCGAAACACAGTGCGCCTCGTCGATGGCGAAGAGTGCGATCTTCCCGCGATCGAGCAACTGTGCGGTGGACTCCAGCCGCAATCGCTCCGGCGCGAGATAGAGCAGGTCCAACTCCCCCGCCACGAACGCCGCCTCGACGGCCCGCCGCTCATCGGGGAACTGCGTGGAATTGAGGAATCCGGCACGCACCCCGACCGCGTTCAGCGCATCGACCTGATCCTGCATGAGTGCGATGAGCGGTGACACCACCACGCCCACGCCGGGCCGCACCAGCGCCGGAATCTGATAACAGAGCGATTTACCGCCACCGGTGGGCATGAGCACCAGTGCGTCCCCACCGGAGATGACCTGCTCGACAATCTCGCGCTGCGGCCCGCGGAAACTGTCGTAGCCGAATGTCTTTCGCAGAACCTGGTGCGCCGCAGCGCTTCCCGCGTCCACGGTGGGGGCGTTGCCTGCGCTGGTCTCGACCTCCGGTGCACTCACGTCGGCAATCCTACGGACCCTGCCCGACACTCGTTCCGCCTTCTCCGCAGCAAAGCCAACTTCGCACCCCCACCCGTCCGGTTCGCGAGTTATGCGAAAGACGGGCAGGGGTGAGCGATTTCACTCGCGTACGTAATACCGCAGCGCCGCGTAGGCCGCCAAGGCCGCGAATCCGATACCGATCGGCGTGACGATCAATGCCACCGTGGCGATATCGTCGCCGGTGATCCGCGGCAGCACCTGATCATTGAACAGACTGCCCAGCGCCCGATTGATCACCAGCGGTTGTGCGATGAACAGCCCACCGATGGCCAGCGCCGAACCGATAGCCGCCGCCAGCACCGCCTCCAACAGGAATGGCAGCTGCGTATACCAGCGCGTGGCACCGACCAGTCGCATGATCCCGACCTCGGTCTTGCGCGCCAGGGCCGCGACCTGAACCATATTGGCGATCAACAGCAATGCCGCGAGTGCCTGCAACGCCGCCAATCCGAATGCCGCATTGCGAAGTCCCACAAAGAAACTCACCAACCGGTCGACGATGTCCATGTCATTGAGCACCGTCATCACCCCCGGCCGTTTGGCGAAATCGTCATAGATGGACCGGTACTCGGCCACATCGCCCAACTTCACCCGGAACGATGCGGGCAGCCCATCCTTGCTCACCTCGTCGGCGAGCCCCGGCTGATCCTTGAAGGTGGTCTCCTTGACCTCCTTCACCGCGTCCGCGCTGTTGACGAACTGCACGCTCGCCACATCAGCGTGCTTCTTCAGATCGGACATGAGTGCTTTGCACGGATCCTGAGTGCAGTCCGGATCCGTGCGCGAGACGTCGTCATCCAAATACAGTCGGATCTCGACCCTTTGGACGTAGTAGTCCTGAATCTTGTCCGCCATGCGGACCGCGAGCAGACCGCCGCCGAGCATGGTCAGCGAGACCGCGGTGGTCAGGATCATGGCGATGGTCATGGTGATATTGCGGCGCAGGCCGGTGAAAACCTCACCGAAAAGGAATCCGAGGCGCATTACCGGCCCACCCCGTAGACGCCCATCTCCTCATCGCGGACCAGGCGGCCGCGATCGAGTTCGACCACTCTTCGCCGCATGGCGTCGACGATGGTGTTGTCGTGGGTGGCCATCACCACCGTCGTCCCGGTGCGATTGATGCGCTCCAGCAGCATCATGATGTCGGCGCTTGTTTCGGGGTCGAGGTTGCCGGTGGGCTCATCGGCGAGCAGCACCAGCGGCCGGTTCACGAACGCGCGAGCCAGGGCGACGCGCTGCTGTTCACCGCCGGAGAGCTCGCTCGGCAGCCGATCGGCCTTGCCGGAGAGTCCGACCATATCGAGCGCTTCGGGCACCGCACGATGGATGAAGGTGCGCGATTTGCCGATCACCTCCAGCGCGAAGGCGACATTCTGTTCCACCGATTTCTGTTGCAGCAGCCGGAAATCCTGGAATACGCAGCCGATGCGCTGCCGCAGTTTGGGTACTTTGCGAGCCGGTAGCTTGTCCACCCGGAAATCCGCGACCCACACCTCACCGGTGGTCGGCTTCTCATCCTTGAGGAGCAGTCGCATGAAGGTCGACTTGCCGGAACCCGAGGGCCCGATGACGAAGACGAATTCGCCTTTTCCTATGTCGACCGAGACGTTGTCCAGGGCGGGCCGCGTCGAGGTCTTGTAGGACTTGGTGACGTTCGCCAGGGTTATCACGGGAGCCCAGTCTAGCGAGACGTGACCGTTACCCGGCCACGCCGCGCAGACACGCCGTTAGCGGGCAGGTGGCTCAGTTGGGCCAGACAGGGGGTTGCTGAGGACCGAACTCACAAAGGTCGGATACTCCGGCTTACTGGTTGTTTCGGGTTTCACGAACAGGTACAGCACGAACGTGGCGACCCAGACCGTCATCAGGATTGCCGTGGACTTACGTGTTTTCACTCAAACCCTCCCGGCGTAGTGCCGCGGCGACTCGCACCCGCAGCTCACGCCCGACTTCGAACTGTTTGCCCGGCAGTGTCCGGGCCACCATCTTGATATTCATCTGGTCGACTGTGAGATCTTCGACACCCATGACCGATGGTTCGTCGAGCAGTAGCGTTTTCAGTTTGCGATCGGCGAACGCTTTCGCGCCCACCTCGCGCAGAATCTCGTTCACTTTGTTGATATCGGCGGTGGCGGGCACGGGCACGTCGATCGCCGCGCGTGCCCAATCCTTCGACAGATTGGCAACTTTCACGATCTGACCGTTCGGCACCGTGATCACTTCGCCGTTCACGCTGCGCAATGTGGTGACGCGCAAGGTGACGTCTTCGACCGTACCCTCGGCGTCGACCGAGGATCCGGTGACTGCGATGCGCACGACATCGCCGAAGCCGTACTGCCTTTCGGTGATCAGGAAGAATCCGGCCAGCAGATCCTGCACGATGCGTTGCGCACCGAAACCTATTGCCGCACCGAGCACCGCGGCCGGCGCCACCAGACCGGTGAGCTGAAATCCCAAGCGCTGCAAGACTTCCAGAGCCACCAGGAAATACACGATGGACAGCACGACCCAGGTTATGACCTGCGCCAACGCATGTCGGTGTTTGGCCGCCTCGGTCCGCACCAGCGAATCGCTGCTGCGGAACGAGGCGTCGATATTACGAGTGATCCGATCACGCACGAAAGTCGCTGCGCGCGAGAACAACATCGCGCCGACGATCAGCAGTACGATCTCGAGTCCGCTGGACCTGAACCAGTTTCCGAAGTCGGCTCCGGTGCCGGCGGCGAGAATCGAAGCTGTGCTCATTTTGCCTCCGCTTCGCTCCGGCGGTTCGCGGCCCTCGTGACCCCGCCTCTTCCCTCCTCCGCTCCTCCGCTTCGCTCCCCCGCTCCGTCAGTCCAGAGTCGGGGCGGGCCGCGAAACAGAGTGGGCCTACGCCGAGGTCTGCTGCTCCCGCATCCGCCAGCGGATTCCGGATTCGATGAAACCATCGATCTCACCGTCGAGGACGGCCGAGGGATTGTTGACCTCGTAGTTGGTCCGGAGATCCTTCACCATCTGGTACGGGTGCAGAACGTAGGAGCGCATCTGGTTACCCCAGGACGCGCCCTCATTGGTCTTGAGCGCGTCCATCTGGGCGCGCTCCTCCTGCCGCTTGCGCTCCAGCAGTTTGGCCTGCAGCACGCGCATGGCCGAAATCTTGTTCTGCAGCTGGGATTTCTCGTTCTGACAGGTGACGACGATGCCGGTCGGAATGTGCGTCAGGCGCACCGCCGAGTCGGTGGTGTTGACCGACTGGCCACCGGGGCCCGAGGAGCGGTACACATCGACGCGGACCTCACCCTCCGGGATCTCGATGTGGTCGGTGGTCTCCACCACGGGCAGCACCTCGACCTCGGCGAAGGAGGTCTGGCGGCGGCCCTGATTGTCGAACGGGCTGATGCGCACCAGGCGGTGCGTGCCCATCTCCACCGAGAGGGTGCCGTACGCGTACGGCGACTTCACGGCGAAGGTCGCGGACTTGATGCCCGCCTCTTCGGCATAGGAGGTGTCGTAGATTTCGACGCTGTACTTGTGTCGTTCGGCCCAGCGCACGTACATGCGCATGAGCATCTGCGCCCAGTCGGCGGCGTCCACGCCACCCGCGCCGGAGCGAATATTGACCAGCGCCTCACGCTTGTCGTATTCGCCGGCGAGCAGCGTTCGGACCTCGAGGGCCTCCACATCGCCGTGCAGGTTGGCGCGTTCGGAGTCGGCGTCGGCGAGGGCGGAGGCGCGGGCCTCACCCTCCTCGTCCTCGGCCAATTCGTACAGCACCGGCAGGTCTTCGAGCCGCGAGCGCAGCTCCCGGACTCGCCGCAGTTCACTCTGTGCGTGGGACAGCTCGCTGGTCACGGCCTGGGCGTGGTCCTGGTCGTTCCAGAGTTCCGGGTCCGCGGCCTGCTGTTCCAATTCGTCGATGCGCCGGACCAGCTCGTCGATATCGAGCACCGACTCGATGGTCTTCAGAGTCGAGTCGAGTTCGGCAAGGTCAGCGGAGACGTCAGGATGCACGGTGCTCAAGGCTACCGCCCCTTTCAAGGTCGATGAAACAAAGGGAGACCAGCCGCGTGCGCCGCGGCCGGGTGGGCGGTCGATACCGCCGGAGAAGTTCGGGGATTGGCGCGGCGGTCACGAACACGCGCGAGCGCACCGCGCCCCGATCAAGTCGGCGCGGCGTGGCGGAGTCCTTGGGGCACGGCCATCGGAGTCATCCGCCCGGGCGGAAGGGCCATCCGAGCGAGAAAATCGCGAAGGCGCCTCCGGGCGAGGGCCGAGGCGGTTATCGGACGCGCGGGAATATCAACGGCATGCGGTGGCTGTGCTTCGACGAGTGCGAACCTGCGCGGTTCGCGAGTCCTTCAACCAGCCACGGCGCGGAGACTGCCGGGTGTGCGGCCGATCAGGGTGTCGAGGGCGGCGGCGGTCAGCTCGTCGGCGGGGAGGTAGATCATGATGTATTGATCATCGTCGGCCGAGAGCGAGAGGGTTTCGTAGGCCAGGCGGAGCATGCCCGCTTCGGGGTGTTCGAGGCGGCCGACGCCATTGTGGTCGGGCAGGCCCGGAATGGATTCCATGCGGCGGGTGAACTCCTCGCCGACGGTGATGGTGAGTTCGTCGATGAGCGCGCCGACCTCGGGATCGGAGCGACCCGGACCCTGTTTGAGGGTGGCGACCACCTTGTCCGCCTTATGTTCCCAGTCCGGATAGGCGGTGCGGGCGCGCGGATCGGTGAGGACGTAGCGGGCGTAACTGCCGGGCCATCCGGCATCGAGCAGGCCGATGGGTTCCATCAGCCGCCGGTAGCCGGTGGTGCTGGCGAGCAGTTCGCTGAGCCGGTTCATCACGACCGCCGGTGCGGGCTCGAGCTGTTCGAGAATTGCCTGGATGGCCGGGCGCACGGCCCGATTCGGCCCCGCGCCGCCGAGGCAGCTGAAGCCGGGATCGGAGGCTTTGCCGAGCTGATGCAGGTGGACCCGCTGATTCCTGGTCATCTGGAGTGCGTCGGCGATCGAGGACAGTACGGCGACAGACGGATTCCGGTCGCGCCCCTGCTCCAATCTGATCAGGTATTCGACGCTGACGCCCGCGAGTGTGGCGAGCTCCGCGCGGCGCAGACCGGGGGTACGCCGACGCGCGCCGCTGGGCAACCCCACCTCGGCAGGCGTGGTCGCCTCCCTGCGGGTGCGCAGGAACAGCCCCAGCTCGTTGTCGCTCACTTCTCGAAGGTACCAAGCTTCGCGAGCCCGAGACTGTCCCTGCCACTACCACTCTCAGCGTGGTCTCCCTATTCGATCTCGCGGGCAGCAGAGTCGTTCTCAGCGGTCGACCGGCCGCCAGCGCATCTCGAAGGAGACCACAATGAGCAGCACGCCCCTACGGCTCGCGGTGATCATCGGCAGCGTCCGGGAGGGCCGTTTCGGTCCGGTGGTCGCGAATTGGTTCACCGAGCAGGCTCGCCGCCATGGCGGTTTCGAGGTCGACCTGATCGATCTGGCCGAGGCCGAGCTGCCGCACGAGTTGCCCGCGGTGCCGTTGGTGATGGAACCGAATCCGGTGCGTCCGGCGGGCATGCTCGATCTGACCGCACGGTTGGCGGCGGCCGATGCCATGGTGATCGTGACCCCGGATATCAATCGCAGCTATCCGGCCTCGCTCAAGACGGCCGTCGACTGGCATCTGGCCGAGTGGGATCGCAAAACCGTCGGTTTCGTCGGATACAGCGGTAAGAGCGGCGGGTTGCTCGCCGTCGAACATCTGCGACAGGTGTTCAGCGAGCTCAACGCGCATACGGTCAAGGATTTCGTGTCGTTCCCGCGCTACTTCCTGCTCTTCGATCAGCAGGGGCAACTGCTGGATCCGACCGAACCGGAGCAGACCGCGGCGCGCATGCTGGATCAAATCCATTGGTGGGCAAGCGCTCTTACCGCTGCCCGGGAACTCCCCGCCGCCGTCTGAAACGCGAAGGTCGCGGCCGATGCGCGGGGTTCACCCGGGGCCGCTAACGTTTCCCGGGTGACCGCTTACTCCAGTGATCTCGAACTCGCCCTGCGGCTGGCCGACGCGGCCGACGCCATTACCCGTGATCGGTTCGGCGCGCTCGATCTGAAGATCGACGCGAAGCCGGATCTGACCCCGGTGTCGGACGCCGACCTGGCCGTGGAGCGAATGGTGCGTGAGGTACTCGGCTCCGAGCGCCCGGCGGATCTGGTGCTCGGTGAGGAATTCGGCGGGGATGCCGAGTTCTCCGGTCGTCAGTGGGTGATCGATCCGATCGACGGGACCAAGAATTTCGTGCGCGGGGTGCCGGTCTGGGCCTCGCTCATCTCGCTGCTCGAGGATGGTGTGCCGGTGGTGGGCGTGGTGAGCGCCCCCGCGCTGTCGCGGCGCTGGTGGGCGGCCGCGGGTGCGGGTGCGTGGACGAGTTTCGAGGGGTCCGAGCCCAAGGCCATCTCGGTGTCGGCGGTGGCCGAGCTGGGTGCGGCGAGCCTGGCCATCTCCTCGCTCTCGGGCTGGCGGGCGATCGGGCGGCGGGCCAAGTTGATCGCGCTCAGCGATGAGGTGTGGCGGACCCGCGGCTATGGCGATTTCTTCGGTTACACGCTGCTGGCGGAGGGTGCGGTGGATATCGTCACCGAACCCGAACTGTCGCTGTGGGATATGGCGGCGCTGGATATTCTGATCCGTGAGGCGGGCGGCACCTTCACCTCCCTCGACGGCAATCCGGGACCGCACGGCGGTAGTGCCGTGGCGACGAATTCCCATCTGCAGGACCAGGTGCTGGCCGCACTGGCCGCCTGAGATCTCCCGAACACACGAACGCCCCCGCCTGCTGGGCGGGGGCGTTCGTGTTCGTTCGTCGAGATCTAGGCGGAACCGCCCGTACCGCCACCACCCGGGGTGCCGATGAGCACCCCCCACGAGGCCGCTGAGCAGACTGGTAACCACAGAGACGAGTCCTGACAACATAACCAATCCTCCTTTCGTCTCATCGAAAAACGTAGTGAGGCTTGACAGTTGGCGTGACCGGAACGAAATAACCGCATAGCGTACCCGCTTATGCCGAACTCGCCACGCAGTGAATCACTATGCACGCAACCGTTTTTAACGCGTTTATTGCGCAATCCTATTGGGTAAGAACACTACCCGATGCGTGCACATCGGAATACCTGTCGTATCAAGGAATTCGGAGCGGCACGGTTGCCGGATGGCCGGCAATCCGCGGCGATCAGGCGGCGGGAGCGCCGCCACCCTTGGACGAGCCGGTGCTCAGTCCGGCGAGCAGGTCGACCAGCGCCTTCACCAGCGGGGAGCAGGTCGGATTGGTATTCGAGGTGCAGCCGATCTCACTCGATCCGGCCGAACCGGAGGTCGCGACCGGCGCGGCGCTGATGGACGCCGCCGCGGCGGAACCGAATTGCAGAGGCAGCAGGAGGGCACCCGCCACGGCGAATCCGGCAATTGAACGCTTCATCAATGTCCCTATCTGTTCGATCGTGTCCCGACGGAACTGGACGGTAGTGAAACGTAAACCTTTCCTAAAGACCCGAATTCCTTGGTGATGTGACAACTATCCGAGAAGGCACAGGGTAGGCCAGGTTTCGGCCCAGGGCAGCCGGAGCGCACGGCATACGTAAAGGGTCCTGCCCTGTTCGTCATTGTCGATGCCGAGACCGTTGTCGATGCGCCCGACCTGCTCGGCATCGGCGCACAGGCGGGTTATGCGACCCGGATTCAGGCCGACCGCGAGCACCGGACGACCATCCGCCGGTGGACCCCACCACCAGTAGGCGTTGTGCGGGCTGTGCGGAGTGGGGAGTCCATGGGCACCGCCGAACCGTTCGATGGCTGCGGCCTCGCCGTAGTTGGCGGTGAGGATCTCGGCATCGGGTGCGAAACGGGTACGGGCGTCGGCGATCTGACGCACGAAGGCGGGCCAGCCGATGGTCTCGCCCGCGTCGTAGTTGATCGCGAGTATCGGGGAATCACGCAGGGCCGTGACCGGGCGGCACCAGGAGTGGGCCCATCAGACCGAATTGCAGGAGTACGAAGGCGATCGGGGAGTTCGAGGTGCCCGAGGATCCGCCCGCGATGGATCGGCTCAGTTCCCACTGCGGCCAGCCGTTGCGGGCCTGCCAGTACAGGTAGGGCAGTACGAGTAGCCCGGTGAGCAGCACCGCGAGCGGAAAGTATCTGGTGGCGAAAACTTTTCGCGGGCCGATCAGGGTCAGCGAAAACGCCAGCACGACCAGCGGGATCGTCAGCAGCGCCTTGTTCTGCAGGCCGAGCCCGGCCAGCAGGCCGATGGGCAGCCACCAGCGCGGCTCGGAATCCGTTCGCAATAGCCGCAATACCAGCAGGGTGATACCGGACCAGATGGCCAGGTCGAAAATCGTTGTCCCGAACAGATGTCCGGCCCCCATGACCACTGCGGCCGAGGCGACCGCGGTGGCGGCGAGTGTCCGTGCCACCGCTCCCCCACCGAGTTCGCGGGCCATCCAGCCCGCGCACAGGACCACGGCCACCGCCGCGAGAATCGCTGGAATACGCAGCAGCACCAGCGATTCCGGGTCGATCGCGGCATCCCCCGCGCGATCAGCGGAACCAGCGGTGGTTGATCGGCGTATCCCCAGTCCAGCCGCCGCCCCGCGGCCAGGAAGTACATCTCGTCACGGTGATATCCGTACCGATTCGCGCAGCCCAGCAAGGCTGCCGCGAAAATGCCCGCCACCCAGTACATTCGGTCAGCCTGTCAAAATTCGGTGAACGCCGGGTGTGTTTCACCTGTCCCCCGTGCGAGCCCGACGCGGGGCTGCGGTCCCCTACGCCGGGAGGTGGTGCTGTCAGCCCGCGGAGGCGGTGCCGCCGGTGGGCGCGGCCGAGCCGGTGGTGGACGGTCCCGCGATGGGACTGTAGCCCGATCCGGAGTTGCCCGAACCGGTATTGATCTGGCCCGAGCCGGTGCCCGCGGCGCTGGAGCCGCCATTGCCGATCTGGACCGAGCCGAATCCGGCCGCGGAGCCGGAGTCGCCACCGCCGCCGTTACCGGAGCCGGTGTTGATACCGCCCTCGGTGACGGTGCCGATGTCCTGCAGCGGGATGCCTTCGGCGGATGCGCTCGGAGCGGCGGCGATGAAGAGTGCGATCGCAATCGCGCCGGTGGTACCTACCAGCGTTTTCATTTAGGGAGACCTCCATTTGGGGTGCAATGGTGCGCCGACACCGTAGCCCACCGTCAACCCATATGAAGGGTGTTTGTTTCACTATTTGCCATGGCGTATTGGAGACTTGCGAAACCATCGCGCTGACCAGCCGATTCGACAACCCTCGACGTCAGTTCTTACTCTGAAGTAAGATAGTCTTACTCTGGAGTAAGATTGCTGGGCAGGATCACCCTCCACACTCAAGAAAACTGGTGATTATGAGCACTCGAGACACCGCAAAGACGCGACGTCCGGATACTTCCGCAGTTGGTCTGAACCCGGTCAAGCGCGACTGGATGGGCGCGGCCATGCGGGTCATGACGACCATCACGGGGTCCGAACTCGCGGAGAAGTACAACCTGCGCAAGCCCATCGAACGGTTGACCTACGAGGGCACCAAGACCGGCTTCCGCTCGCTGGGCGCGGCGACCCGCGCGTTCGAGAAGGTCTCCGGCGGTGGCGGCGCGCCGAAGCGGCTGCCCGCCAACGAGTCCCGTAAGAAGGACTACTTCGACCTGACCCCGACCGACGAGCAGCAGATGATCGTCGAGACGGTCCGCGAGTTCGCCGCCGAGATCCTGCGTCCGGCCGCCTACGACGCCGACAATGCCGCCAAGGCTCCGCGCGATCTGCTGGAGCGCGCCGCCGAGCTCGGCATCACTCTGATCAATGTGCCCGAGGAGTTCGAGGGCGCGGCCGCCGAGCGTGGCGCGGTCACCAATTCCCTTGTGGCCGAGGCGCTCGCGCACGGCGATATGGGTTTGGCGCTGCCGCTGCTCGCGCCGAGCGGTGTGGCCGTGGCGCTGTCCCAGTGGGGCACCGACGCGCAGCAGAAGACCTACCTGGGTGCGTTCGCCGGGGAGAATGTGCCGCAGGCGTCGGTTGTCATTTCCGAGCCGCAGGCGCTGTTCGATCCGTTCGCGCTGAAGACCAAGGCCACCCGCTCGCCCAGCGGTTACCGTTTGAACGGTGTGAAGAGCCTGGTTCCGGCCGCCGGTGATGCCGAATTGTTCATTGTGGCAGCCGAACTCGACGGTCGTCCGGCGTTCTTCATTGTGGAGTCGGACACGCAGGGTGTGGTCGTGGAGGCCGATCCGTCGATGGGTCTGCGTGCCGCTGGTCTGGGTCGACTGATCCTGGACAATGTCGCGGTCTCCACCAACGCCCTGCTGGGTGATGCCGAAACCGCCCAGCGCACCGAGGATTACGCGGATGCGGTGCGGCTGGCTCGGCTGGGCTGGTCGTCGCTGGCGGTCGGTACCGGTCAGGCCGTGCTGGATTACGTGATTCCGTATGTGAAGGAGCGGGAGGCGTTCGGCGAGCCGATCGCGCACCGGCAGGCGGTGGCCTTCATGGTCGCCAATATGGCCATCGAGCTCGACGGTCTGCGGCTCGTGACGCTGCGAGGTGCGTCGCGCGCGGAGCAGGGCCTGTCGTTCGCTCGCGAGGCCGGTCTGGCTCGCAAGCTGGCCACCGACAAAGGCATGCAGATCGGCCTGGATGGTGTGCAGTTGCTCGGCGGTCACGGCTTCACCAAGGAGCATCCGGTGGAGCGCTGGTACCGCGATCTGCGCGCCATCGGTGTTGCCGAAGGCATCGTCCTCATCTGACCCGACTTCTCAACGGAGAGACCACCAATGATCAATCTCGAACTCCCCAGGAAGCTGCGGGCCAGCGCCAACCAGGCCCACCAGGTTGCCGCGGAAATCTTCCGTCCGGCTTCGCGCAAGTACGACCTCGCCGAGCACGAGTACCCGGTCGAGCTGGACACGATGGCCGCCATGATCGAGGGCCTGTCGGATTCGGGCACGCAGGATGTCTCGGGCGCGACCGGCGGCCGTAAGGCCAAGGGCGGCGACGCCAAGCCGGACGCGCACGCCACCGAGCTGCGCGGAAACACCAACGGCGGCAATATGTCCGCGCTGATGAACGCCCTGGAGACCTGCTGGGGCGATGCCGGTCTGATGCTGTCGATCCCGTACCAGGGCCTGGGCAATGCCGCGATCGCCGCGGTCGCCACCGATGAGCAGCTGGAGCGGTTCGGCAAGGTGTGGGCCGCCATGGCCATCACCGAGCCGTCCTTCGGTTCGGACTCGGCGGCGGTCTCCACCACCGCGACCCTCGACGGTGACGAGTGGGTGCTGAACGGCACCAAGATCTTCGTGACCGCCGGTTCGCGCGCCACCCATATCGTGGTGTGGGCGACGGTGGACAAGTCGCTGGGTCGTGCGGCCATCAAGTCCTTCGTGGTGCCGCGTGATGCCAAGGGTCTGACCGTATCCCGCCTCGAGCACAAGCTGGGCATCAAGGCCTCCGATACCGCGGAGATCCGTTTCGAGGATTGCCGCATCCCGAAGGACAACATCCTCGGTTCGCCGGAAGTCAATGTGGAGAAGGGTTTCGCGGGCGTCATGCAGACGTTCGACAACACCCGTCCCCTGGTTGCCGCCATGGCCGTCGGCGTCGGTCGCGCCGCTCTCGAAGAGCTCCGCAAGGTCCTCTCCGAGGCCGGTATCGAGATCGACTACGACAAGCCCGCCAACAACCAGTCCGCCGCCGCGGCCGAATTCCTGCGCATGGAAGCGGATTTCGAATCCGCCTACCTGCTGTCGCTGCGCGCGGCCTGGATGGCCGACAACAAGAAGCCCAACTCCCTCGAGGCTTCCATGTCCAAGGCCAAGGCCGGCCGCATGGGCACCGACGTCACCCTCAAGGCCGTCGAACTCGCGGGGGCGACCGGCTACTCCCAGCGCACCCTGCTGGAGAAGTGGGGCCGCGACTCGAAGATTCTCGATATCTTCGAGGGCACCCAGCAGATCCAGCAGCTCATCGTGGCTCGCCGCATCCTGAACCTGGGTAGCGACAAGCTGAAGTAGCCTGCGGCACAACGGAAAACCGGTGTGACTTTCCCTCCAGGAGTCACACCGGTTTTTTCGTGTCCGCGGGACGGGTCAGAACTGACCGGCGATGAAGCCGGTGAACAGGACCAGGAAGCCGCCCACTTCGCCGATGATGAGGGCGATCATGGAGATCTTGGTGCCGAGTTTGCCGGTCTGGCCGTGGAATTGGTTGGTGGTGTCCCGCAGGAGGCCGTGGACTATGTAGGCGGCTATGGCGGCCAGGAAGAAGATCAGGACGACTATGTCGGCGGTCAGGTTGACAGCGGTGGGCCAGGAGCTGAGTTCGGTGAAGACGGCCAGCAGCAGGGTGGCGAAGGAGTAGAGCAGGGTGGCGCGGTGGGCGATGTCCACGTAGATGTGCGCGGTGGCGTCGGGCGAGGCGCTGATCTGCTGAAACTTCCAAACGCCGAGAATCAGGGCGAGGATGAACAGGAGACCGGCCGCGACCAGGGTGATTCGGGTGTCTATGCCCAATTCTGTTGTGGCCGTTGCCGCATCGGTTTCGAACATGACTCTCCTCGGTGCCCTGATGACGCAGAGGGGGAACGATAGCGCGGGCGAAGTCGCACCTGCTTCGCGAAACCATGATCGAACCTAAACGCGCTGAGCACGGGGCGATTCGGCCGATGAGGTTCAGCCCATCGCGGTGCGGTAAATCCTTGAGGAATTCTTTACCAAGCGATGGGATGAGATGCGTTATGACGCAACAGCAATCGTCCGCTCTCGATATCGAGGCCATGCCTCGGGGGTGGACCGGGAGCGTCGAGGCTGGACCGATTCTTGCAGACCGATCGACTCGAGTTCACGGACAGGTACGCCGTGTCCGATGTGGTCAAGCAGCGGGTGGTGGATGCGCTGGACCGGATCGGGAATCGGTTCGGGGTGTTCGAGTCCAATGCCCGATTGGCGCTGGAATTGGTGGCGGGGGTGGAGAATCCACGGATTCTGGAGCTCGGGGCGGGGCATGGGCGGTTGTCGGCGCGAATTCTGGAGCTGCGCCCGGATGTACGGGTGACCGCCACCGACCTCGATCCTGCATCGGTGGCCGTGATGGCGGCGGGGCCACTGGGCGCGGACCCGAGGGCCACCGTGCGGGTGACGGATGGGACCGCGATCGAAGATCCGGACGGTAGTTATGACCTGGTGGTGTGGGCGGCCGGTTTTCACCATCTGCCGCCGGGCGTCGCGGCACGGGCGATCGCCGATGCCACCCGGGTGGGGCGCAGATTCCTTGTGGTGGACGGCATTCGGCCGTCCGGGCCCGCATTGCTCGCCCGGATCATGCTGTTTCCGCTGATGATGCTCTTGATCGGCGTCCTCGCCCGGCTCCCGCTGGCGACCATCCCGCCGACCCTGCACGACGGACTCATCACCCGCCTTCGCCTCTACAGCGTGTCGGCGGTCGAGATGCTCGCGGCAGCGGCCGGATCGAATATCTCGGTCGAGTTCAGGATCGAAGGCAGCCCCGAGCGCGATCATCCGGTCATCTTCACCAGATCCTGAGCACCGACAAGATGGATTGTCTTGACAAATTAATTTGTCGGTAGCAGGCTGGAACGCGTGTTGGATGTCGCCGTCATCGAGGAACCCGCCGCGGCCGAGGCGTCGCTGGACCCCATTCGGTCGCGGATTCTCGCCGCGCTGAGTGAACCCGGTTCGGCCGCCATGTTGGCCGGTCGACTGGGTTTGCCCAGGCAGAAGGTGAATTACCACCTTAAGGAGTTGGAGCGGCACGGGCTGGTCGAGCTGACGGTGGAGCGGCGCAAGGGCAGTGTCACCGAGCGCGTCTACCAGGCCACGGCCGCCTCCTATGTGATCTCGCCGAGCGCTTTGGGTGCGGTCAGCCCGGACCCCGCGCGGGCGCCGGATCAACTGTCGGCACGCTGGCTGCTGGCCCTGGGGTCACGGCTGGTGCAGGAGGTGGGGGCGCTGTTGACCGGCGCCCAGCGCGCCCAGCGACGGGTGGCCACTTTCGGTATCGATGCCGAGGTGCGGTTCGCCTCGGCGAGCGATCGGGCGGCGTTCACGCAGGAGCTGGCGCAGGCGGTGACGACACTGGTCGGGCGGTACCACGATGAATCCGCGCCGGGCGGTCGAAACCATCGGGTGATCTTCGGCCTGCACCAGATTCCCACCCCGCGATCCGCCTCGACGGCGAACGCGCAGGACCCCGAAGCCGAAGCCGGACAGGAGAACTGAGATGCCGCATCCATTCGAGATCGAAGTGGAGACCAGCCTCGCGGCGACTCCCGATCAGGTGTGGGAGGCGATCGCCACCGGACCCGGAGTCGACTCCTGGTTCATGGGGCGCAATGAGATCGAACCCCGCGAGGGCGGTATCGCGGCCATGGACACCGGCGGTCAGCGCGAGGAGGCGGTGATCACCGCTTACGAACCGGGCAAACGCCTGGCCACGCGCACCGCCACCAACGAGCAGGGCCGGTTCATGGCCTTCGAGTATTTGATCGAGGGCCGCGAGGGCGGCAGTACCGTACTGCGCGTCGTGCACAGCGGCATGCTCGGCGACGACTGGCAGGACGAGTACGACGCGCTGCGCCGCGGTTGGCCCTTCCATCTGCACACGCTGGGCGAGTATCTGACGCACTTCGCGGGCCGCACCGGAACCCCGGTGTTCGCAGTGGCTTTCGGACAGTCGGCCCCGGAGGTCTGGGCGGCGATCACCGGTGCGCTGTCGCTGACCGCACCCGTCGTCCGGGGTGCTCGCGCGCATGCGGAGCCCGCCGAGCTGCCCCCGCTTGAGGGTGAGGTGGTGTGGGCCGATGACGAACGCCTCGCGGTGCGTACCGCCGATGGGCTCTACACCTTCCATCACGGCCCCACCGGTATGGCGATCATGTTCCATCACCTGTTCGGCCCGAATACCGTTGGCGCGGAGTCCGCATGGCAGCGGTGGCTCAGCGCACTCGTCGCCTGACAATCTAAAACCCCTAACCGATAAGGAGATTCCCATGCGCACCTTGATCAGCACCGCTTTCGTCTCGCTCGACGGCGTGGTGGAGGGCCCGGGCGGCGAGCCCGGCTACCGCAACTCCGGCTGGACCTTCAAGGACATCGAATTCGACCCCGCCGCCTTCGAGATCAAAGGCCGCGAACAACAGGAGGCCGGCGCGATGCTGCTGGGCCGCACCAGCTATCAGGCATTCAGCCCGGTGTGGCCGGAGATGGCGGAGTTCGCCGAGTACAAGGTGATGCCGAAGTACGTCGTCTCCACCACCCTCACCGAGAGCGACCTGGTCACCAACTGGGGTGAGACCACCATCCTGCGCTCTCTCGACGATGTCGCCGCGCTGAAGCAGACCGAGGGCGGCCCGATCATCGTGCACGGCAGCGCCTCCCTGAACCGAAGCCTCTCGGACGCGGGCCTCATCGACCGCTACCACCTGCTCGTCTTCCCGCTCCTGCTCGGCGCGGGCAAGCGCCTGTTCAGCACCACGGACAAGGACACCCAGAAGCTGAAGCTGGTGGAGTCCGAGTCCTACTCGAACGGCTTGCAGAAGAACGTCTTCGACGTCATCCACTAGGGCAGTTGCCCTCCGGGGCCGACAAGGTGTTCGCGGCGTTCACTTCTTCGGATGCGGGCGTGGGCGGAGGGATGGGTGCGGGTGAAGCCGCCGCCGTATTCCACCGACGAACCGATGAGGTAGTCGCGCAGTGCGGGACCGTAGCCGAGGTCGGTGGCGACCTGGTCCGCGAGGTATTCGCCGCGCCAGCTCAGCCACGCCCGCGGAAAGGGTTGCAGGAAACAGAGTGTGGCCAGGACAAGGGCGGGGTGGATGGCGATGGCCGGGAGCATGAGCGCGACGAAGGCCGCGAACAGCACCGGGGCAGTGATCAGCAGTAGTACGACACGAAGGACCGACCACCTGTCCTTGTCCGCGAGCAGATAGAGCACGTTGATGGCCGGGAGGTCGAATATGGCGGATACCGGTGTGGTGCAGAGCGCTTCGATATTCCGCACGATCGCACCACCGATCAGTTCATGCCCGAGTTCGTGTGCGACGAGCGCCCGCAATTGCGGCGGAGGCAACTGATTCACCGCCGAAATCGACACCGCGACAAGGCGATGCGGTCCTGCGCTCGCTGACTTGTGTGGCGATTTCTTCAGCAATAGCCGCAACCAGGACTCGGGCAGACCCGCCGCCAGCATGACATCCTTCCTGGCCTCGACGAGCAGTGCGTAGGGGTCATCCCGTCCCGGTGGATACCGCACCTTGTCCGGCCACTCCCGCGCGTTGCGCCGCCAGGTCTCCTCATCCGGATTGATCCAATTGACTATTCGCGCGCAAATCCAAGCCAGACACCGTATTACGACGAGGACCAGGACCGCCCAGAGCCCCACCCAGAGTGCGAGGCTCCGCAGTAGCACGACGGTGGCCACGGCCCACGGCACCGCGATGAGCAGCCGCGCCAGCGGGAGAAGCTTCGCTTCGATGCGTGCGCGTCCGGTGAATCGATACGCGGGTATGTCCGGGGCATCCGTGGACATGATGAGAACTCCCTTACGCCGCGGAGGGGCTCAAGGTCGGTTCGTATCGCGACACATTCACGATACGAACCGGTCGGCCGTGACAGTAGCCCCCGCTTGTGCGGTCAGGAGAAATCGGCGAGGTGGTCCGCGACCCACTGGGCGTAGGTGCGGGGTGCGTGTCCGGTGAGGTCTTCGACGAGCGAATTCACCTGTGCCGGTTTGCCTACCGTGGCGGCCATCAGATCGAAGAGGGCATTTGTGAAGGCGGGGTCCATGAACTGCGCCAGCTGTGCGCGCACGGGTGCGTCGTCCAACTCCTCGAAGGTCAGCGGCCGTCCCAGGGTCGCACCGAGAATCTCGACCTGCTCTGTCTGCGTGAGGGATTGGGGGCCGGTGAGGTCGTAGACCCGGCCGCCGTGCCCGCCGGGCAGGACAGCCGCGACGACATCGGCGACATCGTTCTCGTGGACTACCGATGCGGCAGCCTGCCCGTACGCGGCGCGGATCACCTCTCCCCCGGCCAGTTGCATGGCGAAGGACAGTGAGTTGATCGCCGGGAAGAGCAGACGCAGGAAGGTCCATTCGATTCCGGACGCCTCGATGGCACGCTCCACATCCCGGTGGTACTGGGCGATCACGTCGGGCTGCGCCTGCGCCCCGTCGACCACCGCGCCCGAGGAGAGGAACACGATGCGGCGCACACCCGCGCGGCGAGCCGCGGAAAGCAGTGGTGCGGCGTCCATTCCGTAGGGCAGCACCAGGAAGATCGCTTCGACGCCGGCGAGCGCGCTGCCGAGGGAATCGGCGTCGGTGAGATCCCCCGGCACCACCCGCGCTCCGGCGGGCAGGTCGGCCGATTCCGGGCGGCGGGTCAGCGCCCGGACCGGTTGCCCGGCAGCGAGCAGCGCATCCACGGCCTGACGACCGAAGTGGGCGGTGGCACCGATAACCAAGAACATGTGACTTCCCTTCGTACCCGGTGGCGTGGGATCGGCCGCGCTTCACCACCATAACAGAACGGAATGTTCCATTCCAATTCAGCGGACAAGTCTCGCCGACCCCGGAAATCCGGTGCGGGCGACTGGGCCGCACACCGGCCTGCCGGACTGCCGCATCCTCATTCTCACCGCGCTTGCGAATCCGGGTCACCTCAAGCGCGCCATGGAAATTGGCGTATCCGGCTTCATCCTCAAGGACACGCCCCGCCGGGAACTTCTGGATGCGGTCCGTACCGTCGCCGCCGGAGGCCGGGTACTCGATCCGGAGCTGGCGTTCACCGCCCTGCGCACACCCGACTGCCCGCTCACCGACCGCGAAATCGACGTACTGCGCTGCTTCGCCGCCGGTGCGGACCCCCGTGAGATCGCGATCCAACTCAGTCTCACCTACGGAACGGTTCGCAACTACCTGGCCTCGTCGGTGGCAAAACTCCAGGCCCGCAATCGAGTCGACGCCATCCGCATCGCAACGGCCTCGGGCTGGCTGTAATCCACTCCCACCCCCGCCATACCGTACCCGTGCAGGGCCGCGCGGGCCGCCCGGGGAACAGCGACTTTCAGCTAACACGGCGGACATAATTCGAGGCGCTGGGCTTCACACGGGGTGCCGACAATCGACAGATGTTGACCCCTGGGCCTACCGTCGCGGAGATTCTGGCATCGCACGAAAGTGGTAGCGGGTCGCCGATTCACACCGCCGCGCGGGTGGCGGATGCCATTGCGGCGCGGGGACAGGACGGGACGTGGATTACGGCGGGGGCGCGGGCGGAGCTGCTGGCGGCGGCCGCGGCGATCGAGCGGCGGCCGGGGGCGCGGACGCTGCCGCTGTACGGGGTGCCGTTCGGGGTGAAGGACAGTATCGATGTGGCGGGGTGGCCGACGACGCTGGCATGTCCCGACTTCGCCTATACCGCAACGGAAACCGCGCCCGCGGTGCAGCGGCTGCTGGATGCGGGGGCGCTGTTCGTGGGGAAGACGAATCTGGATCAGTTCGCCACGGGGTTGAACGGGACGCGGACGCCGTATCCGATTCCGCGGAGTGTGTTCGGCGGGGATTTGATCTCGGGCGGGTCCAGTTCCGGGTCGGCGCGGGCGGTGGCGCTGGGTGAGGTGCCGTTCTGTGTGGCCACTGATACCGCGGGTTCGGGGCGAGTTCCGGCCGCGCTCAACGGGATTGTGGGATGGAAGCCGTCGCGGGGGCTGATCGGCACGGTGGGATTGGTTCCGGCGTGTAAGTCGCTGGATTGCCTCACCCTCATGGCGACCACGGTCGAGGATCTGGATCGGGTCTTCGAGGTGATCGCCGGCCCGGATCCGGGCGATCCGTGGAGTCGTGAACGTGGGGCCCGGTTCGACGGCAACAGGATTCGCCTCGGACTGCCCGCGGCCTCCGAGTTGGAGTTCTTCGGTGACGAGGTATTCCGTTCCGCACATCTGGGTCTGCGCGAACGCCTGCCCGGCCTCGGATTCGACTGTGTGACAACCACCCTGCGGCCGTTCCTGGACGCGGGTGAACTGCTGTACCAGGGCCCGTGGGTGGCCGAACGCCTGGTGGAGTTCGAGGATTTCCTCACCGCGCGACCCGAGTCGATCCTGCCGGTGATTCGCGAAATCCTCACCGGTGGAAGTCGATTCACCGCCGTCGACGTCTTCCGCGCGCAGCAGCGGCTACAAGAGCTCAAGGCCGTGGTGGCCCGGATGTGGCGCGATGTCGATGTCATGGTGGTCCCGACCATCGGCACCACCTTCACGGTGCCGCAGGTGCTGGCCGATCCCATCGCCACCAATACCGTGCTCGGCCACTACACCCACTTCGGGAATCTGCTGGATCTCACCGCGATTGCCGTACCGCTGGGCACCACCCCGGACGGTCGTCCGTTCTCGGCCATGGTCTTCGGACCCGCGCTGAGCGATGACACCGTTCTGGCGGCGGCCGCCCGCCTCCTCGACGAGCCGCGCCCGCTGGTGGCGCATTCGGAAGTCCGGCTCGAACAGAGAGAACGAAGATGACGGCAGTTCAATACATTCCGGCGCAACCCGGCGAATTCTCCTTCGAGCCGAGCACCCTGGCACTGCTCGTCATCGATATGCAGCGGGACTTCCTCCTACCCGGCGGGTTCGGTGAGAGCCTGGGCAATGATGTGGGATTGCTGCGCACCGTGATCGAACCGCTCGCGGGGCTCATCGCCGCGGCGCGGGCGGCCGGGATCACGGTGATACACACCCGGGAGGGTCATCTCCCGGATCTGTCCGACTGTCCTCCGGCGAAACTGCTGCGGGGCAGCCCTTCTCAGCGTATCGGTGATCCGGGGGCGTTCGGCCGGATTCTGGTGCGCGGTGAATACGGGCACGACATCATCGACGAACTCGCGCCGCTGGACGGCGAGGTGGTGATCGACAAACCCGGCAAGGGCGCGTTCTACGCCACCGAACTCTCGGATGTACTGGCGCGCAAGGGAATCAGCTCCCTGCTCGTCACCGGCGTCACCACCGAGGTGTGCGTGCACACCACCGTCCGCGAGGCCAATGACCGCGGCTTCGAATGCCTGGTCGTCTCCGACTGCGTCGGTTCGTATTTCCCGGAATTCCAGCGGGTCGGGCTGGAGATGATCGCCGCACAGGGCGGCATCTTCGGCTGGGTGGCCGATTCGGCCGCCGTCATCGGCGCTCTCACCGCCACCGTCTCCACCCCGGCTCAGTGAACAGGAACCACCATGTCCGTCGATACCAAACTCCCTGACGAAACCGGTTCCGCCGCACCCCTTTCCCTGCCCTGGTGGACGCGCGGGGATACCAATGCCTTCTTCGGGCTCGCGTTCAATATTCTCGTCAACGTCCTGACCCTGACCACGCTCTCCATCGTGGTGGTGAAGATTCCGAGCGCGGATGTGCTCGGCACCGTGCTGCCCGCGCTCGGAATCGCACTGGTGCTGGGGAATCTGTACTACATGGTGCTCGCGCGCCGCCTGGCCCGGCGCGAGGGCCGCGATACGGTGACCGCGCTGCCGTACGGGCCGAGTGTGCCGCATATGTTCATCGTGGTCTTCGTGGTCATGCTGCCGATCTATCTGAAGACCAATGATCCGATGCGGGCGTGGGCCGCCGGCCTGGCGTGGGCGTTCATGATCGGCGTGATCGTCATGATCGGGGCGTTCGTCGGACCGTTCATTCGCAAGATCACACCGCGCGCGGCCATGCTCGGCACCCTGGCGGGTATCTCCATCACCTTCATCGCCATGCGCCCGGCCGCGCAGATGTGGGAGGCGGCCTGGATCGGATTGCCGGTGCTGGCCATCATTCTGATCGGGTTCTTCACCAATGTCCGGCTGCCGGGCAATATTCCGATCGGATTGGTGGCACTGCTGGTCGGTACGGCCATCGGCTGGATCGGCGGGTATATGTCGGTGCCGGATGTGTCGGCGGCGGCGCACGATATCGCGCTCGGGCTACCGGATCTGCGGCTGCATCTGCTCTTCGACGGGCTCAGCCATCTGGCACCGCTGCTCGCCACCGCGATTCCGCTGGGCGTCTACAACTTCACCGAAGCCATGAGCAATGTGGAGAGCGCGGCCGCCGCGGGCGATAACTACAACCTGCGCAGTGTGCTGCTGGCCGACGGGTTCGGGGCGATTATCGGCTCGGGCTTCGGGTCGCCGTTCCCGCCCGCCGTGTACATCGGGCACCCTGGATGGAAGGACGCGGGCGGGCGCACGGGGTACTCGCTCGCCAGCGGCGCGGTCATCGGATTGATGTGTCTGCTCGGGCTTTTCGGGGTGCTCGCCACCATTCTGCCGATTCCGGCGATCGTGCCGATCCTGCTGTACATCGGATTGCTGATCGGCGCGCAAGCCTTCCAGGCGGTGCCGAAGCTGCATGCGGTCGCCGTGGTGGCGGCGCTGCTGCCGAATCTCGCGGAGTGGGGTGTCGGGCAGATCGACAATGCGCTGAGTGCGGCCGGAACCTCGGCGGACAAGGTGGGAATGGATGCGCTCGGACAGGCCGGGGTGGTCTATGACGGGCTGAAGACGCTCGGGGCCGGTGCGGTACTGGCCGGTCTGGTACTCGGCACCATGGTGACCTTCATTCTCGAAAAGCGTTTCCGCGCAGCGGCTATCGCCTCGGCGGTCGGTGCGGCGCTGGCCTGGATCGGGCTCATTCACGCGAGTGAGGTCGGCTGGGCCGCAGCGCCACAGGTCGCGCTGGGCTATCTGTTCTTCGGCGTGGTGTGCGCGGCCTGCTCCTTCCTGCCCGGCACCGCACCCGCGCCGGAGGCCAACACGCCCGAGGCCGCCGACACGATCGCAGGGGAATCCATGTAGCGCGAAAGCCCGGGCGCGAGGCACACTCGGTGGCGTGAAACTGAGGTCGGTTCGGGGAGGGCTCCGGTGAGCACACTTGCCCGAGGAGAGAATCGCGCCGCGCCCGGGCAGCGTTTGACGGTCACGGTGACCAGCTCGGCCGCACTCGATGTATCGGCACTGCTCCTGGGAGCCGATGGACGAGTGCGGTCCGATGCGGACTTCGTATTCTTCAATCAGCCTGCGGGACCGGGGGTTACGTACCGGCACGGACGCGGCGGCGGGGACATGGTCGACGTGGTCACCGGTGCGCTACCCGCGAATGTGGACAAGGTGGTGGTCACCGCCAGTCTCGACGGCAGCGGGCCCGCCACCTTCGCGGCGGTGGGCACGCTGACCGCGACCATCGGATCCGATTCAGGGTCCTTGACCTTCCCCATGTCCGGGCTCAGCACCGAGACCGCCGTGGTGTGCGTGGAGATCTACCGGCGGGGTGACGCGTGGAAGGTGCGTGCGGTCGGCCAGGGCTACGACAACGGCCTGGCCGGAATCGCCGAAGCCTTCGGCGTGAATATCGACGACGAACCCGCGCCCGCCCCCGGCTCGGCAGCGGTCGCGACCCCGCCGGGGCAGTACCCGGCCGCCCCGCCTCCTCCCCCGCCTGGCCAATACAGTCCTCCGCCGGGGCAATTCGCGCCGCCAGGGCAGCCTGCGCCTGGGCAATACAGTCCGCCTCCTCCGCCGGGGTCGTATCCGCCCGCCCCGCAACCTCATTCACCCGCGCCGGCTTACTCCGCGCCGGTCGCACCCGCATTTTCGCAAGGAGCCCAGGCCATGCAGAGTGAACTGTTCGATGCCCGCCATGCCGAGGTCAATGGCATCGGCATTCAGAAGCAGGGCGGCAAGATGATCAAGGTCGCCGTCAATGGGGAGGTCATGGCGCGGGCCGGGTCGATGGTCGCCTATCAGGGCGAGCTGCAGTTCAAGGCACTCGGCTCGGGCGGGATCGGACGGGCGATCCAGCAGCGACTGACCGGTGAGGGCGTTCCGCTCATGAAGGTCACCGGGCGCGGTGATCTGTTCCTGGCCAATGGCGCGGCCGATGTGCACACCGTCGATCTGGACGGCTCCGACGGCCTCACCATCAATGGCGCGAATGTGCTGGCCTTCGACCCGACACTGACCTACAACATCAAAATGGTCCAGGGCGCGGCCGGTTTCGCCAGCAATGCCGGACTCTTCAACTGTGTCTTCACCGGTCGCGGCCGGATCGCCATCACCACGCACGGCTCCCCCGTGGTCCTGAATGTCGACCAGCCCACCTACGCCGACCCGCAGGCCGCCGTGGCCTGGTCCTCCAGCCTGCAGACCGGTATCAAACGCAATGACTCGTTCGGCTTCTCCCGGCTCATCGGCCGCAGTACCGGCGAGGGCATGACGCTGTCCTTCTCCGGTCGCGGTTTCGTCATCGTCCAGCCCTCCGAACTTCCGCCCGGCGGTCTCATCGGCGGTACCGGCGGCGGCCAGGAGGCAGGTCAGAGCGGCGGCCTGCTGGGTGGCATCCTCGGCTGATGTCGGTGCCCCGGCTTAGGATCGGGGCATGAAGGTGCTCGGTGCTTGCCCGCTGGACTGCCCGGATGCTTGTTCCTGGGTGGTCGACGTCGAGGATGGCGTCGCGGTCGGGTTGCGCGGGAACAAGGCGCATCCGATCACGCGGGGTGCGCTGTGCGTCAAGGTGAATCGGTACCTGGAGCAGTTGAAATCCGATGAGCGGATCACCCATCCGATGCGCCGGGTAGGCAAGAAGGGTGAGGGGCGGTTCGAGCGGATCAGCTGGGATGCGGCGCTCGACGAGATCTCGGGGCGGCTGTCGGAGATTGTCGCCGAGTACGGCGGGGAGGCGATCTGGCCGTTCCACGGGACCGGGAGCCTCGGGTATATCCAAGGGCTGGAGGGGTTTTCCGGGCGGCGGTTCTTCAATTCGCTGGGGGCCTCACTACACGATCCGACGATCTGCTCGATCGCGGGGACGCTCGGGGTGAAGTACACGCTGGGCACCTCGGGAGGCATGGATCCGGAGGATTTCGTCAAGTCCGAGTTGATCCTGCTGTGGGGTACCAATCCGCTGAGCTCTGGGCATCACGGCTGGAAGTTCATTCAGGACAGCGGCGCGTACACGGTCGCCATCGATCCGGTGCGGTCGCGGACCGCGGAACGCTGCGATGAGCATCTCGCACCGCTCCCGGGGACCGATGCCGCGCTCGCGCTGGGGCTCATGCATGTGATCGTGTCGATGGGCGCGCAGGATGCGGAGTTCATTGCCTCGCACACCGTGGGCTGGGACGAATTCCGCACGCGTATAGCCGAATTCACGCCGGAGCGGGTCGCGCAGATCACCGGATTGCCGGTCGAGCGGATTGTGGCGCTGGGCGAGCGCATCGCACGGACCCGGCCCACCGCCATTCGCGCCTCGCAGGGCATGCAGCGGCACGCGGGCGGCGGGATGGCGCTGCGGGCGCTGGCCTGCCTGCCCGGCGTCACCGGCGATTGGGCGATTCCCGGTGGCGGACTGCACTATTCGACCAGCGGGCACTTCGATCTCAATGGTGCCGGGCTGGCCCGCTACGACCTGCTACCGCATCCGGTGCGCACGCTGTCCATGACCCGGGTCGGCGAGGGCCTCCTGGGTGTGGATGGGCCGCCGGTCAAGGCGTTGTTCGTGATCGCCGCCAATCCGGTCGGGTCGAATCCGGAGCAGGGCAAGGTGATTCGGGGCCTGGCGCGCGAGGATCTGTTCACCGTTGTACTGGAACACTTTCCGACCGATACCGTCGATTACGCCGATATCGTGCTGCCCGCCACCATGCAGCCGGAGCACCTCGATGTACTGGCCGCCTACGGGAATCTATATCTGGTCTGGAATGAACCGGCGGTGACCGCGCCGGGCGAATGTCTGCCCACCACAGAGACTTTCCGGCGTTTGGCACAGCGTATGGGGCTCACCGAGCCCGCGCTGTACGACTCGGATGAGGAGTTGGCCGCGCAACTGCTGAAGGGTCATGATGTGGAGCGGCTGCGCACCGAGGGGTTCCTGAAGGTGGCGGCGCGGCCGGTGCCCACCGATAAGCTGCAGTTCGTTTCGGCCCGAGCGGAAATGGCGGGCCACGACCCGCTTCCGTCCTATACCCCACCCGCCGATCCGGGCGATGGACTGGTGCTCATCTCTGCCGCCTCGCACTACTTCCTGAACACCATCTTCGGGAACAATGCCGAATTGCGCCGCCGCGCAGGCGATCCCACGGTCACACTGCATCCGGACGATGCGGCGGCGCGGGGCATCGCCGACGGCGCTCCGATCACCGTGGCCAATGATCGCGGTTCGTTCGACGCGGTCGCCGAGGTCTCCGACCGGGTCCGCACCGGGGTCGCCGCCACCACGAAGGGCCGCTGGGCCAAATTGTCCGGCGGATCGACGGTGAATGCCACTGTCGCCGAACGCGATTCGGACTTCGGTGGCGGTGCGGTCTTTCACGACAACCGGGTGCGGATCACGCCCCGTGTACACCCGGAAAGCCATGACACGGAGGCGGCCGAAATCGGCTAGTGCCGGTCACCGGCGCGCCCCGCACCTTCGTCGATCACGGATTCCGGCTGGAGTACCAGCATGGCGGCGAGTAGTTGATCCCAGGTGGTGGCCGGAAGTTCGTGGCCGATGCCGTTCAGCGGGAGCAGGTCGGCGCCGGGGATCTCGCGAGCCATGGCCCGTCCGTTGCCGTATGGAAAGAACGGGTCATCGGTACCGTGGACGACCAGGGTCGGCGCGGTGATCTCGCCCAGACGCTCGCGCCAGCGGTCGCCCGCCTCGGCAAATGCCAGGTTGCGCATGCTGGAGGCCATATTGGTGGTGCGGTCGACCATTCGGGCCGTCTGCTGCCGTGCCTGCTGTTCGTCGAATCCGTGTGTGCCCGCGCGTATCCGGTCCAGTTCGACGCCGTAGTCGATCACCGCCGCCCGGTCGGACCAGTCCGGAGTGGATGCCTTGGTGAAGAACTCCATGACCCGGTCCGAGTGGTCGGGCAGATCCGAGTCCGCCGGGCCCGGGGAGGTCGGACGGGTGCTGATGAGAGTCAGAGCCGAAACCCGGTCGGGGTGGTCGAGGGCGGCGAGCTGACAGATCCATCCGGCCACGGAGAAGCCCACCAGGTGAGCTCGCGGAAGTTCGAAGACATCCATCAGTCCGATGATGTCCGAGACCAGGTCACGCAGGCGGTAGCCGGGAGAGCCGGGCGCATAAGCGGTCGACCGGCCGGTGTCGCGGATGTCGTAGCGCAGGACGAACCGGCCGGCGCCGGCCAGCCGGTCGCAGAACCGGTCCTCCCAGAACAGTCTCGATGTGCACGGCAGCAGCACCGGCGGCTGCCGCCGGTCGCCGAAGGTGGTCACACACAGGTCGGCGTCACCGACGGTGACCAGGTGCTCGGGCGATCGTTGCGTATCAAGCGGCATGGCGACTCCTCTACGGTTGCATCTCGCAAGAGGAGACCACTTCCACGGCGGTAACTCATCGGTCCCGGGTGTCCTTTCATGACCGGCGACGCCGCCGCCCACCATGATCACGAACTCCGGCCGGAGTACTAGGAGAACTGGATATTGACCTTGGCGCCCGGCGGAATCCGCCGGACCTGGTCGTGGATCTGGCCGAGAATATTCAGGCTCACCGACATATCGGTGACCTCCACATTCTCGACCTCCAATTCGCCGCCGAGCACCAGTGGGTGCGAGAAGTCGTAGATCTCGCCGGGACCGGGCAGCAGCCCGCCCGCCTCCAGCGCGAGGGCGAGCTCGGCGATCAGGTACTTCTCCTGTCCCGCACCGGTATTCAGCTCGGCTTCGAGCTCATCCAGGCTGTCCCACTCCCGGGTCAGCTCACCTTCGATGGTATCCAGCCACCACACTCCGTCATTCGCGCCGAGGAACACATCTCCGAAGACGGAGGTGAACAAGGGGGTCTTACCGTCGAGGCCGATCCACGCCCATGAGCTCAAAGCGTCATTGAATTGCTCGGGTGTGAACCATTTGATTAGTTCCACACGGGCACAATACATCTCGCTTCGATGGGCCGATGACGGCGAACTTCGGGCCGAAGCCTGTCGGTGGGTGCTGTCATGCTGGATGAAGTGTCCGGATCACGGGAAAGGGCTGGCGCATGATGATTCGCGTGCTCTTGTGTGAGCGGGAGCCATTGGTCCGGGTGGGGTTGCGGGCCGTGGTGAGCGCCGAGCCGGGGATGGCGGTGGTCGGGGAGTTCAGCGATGGACCCACCGCCGCCTCCGCCATGGCCGAGCTGGAGCCGAATGTGATTGTGGCGGACACCTTGGCGCTCACCGGGGCGGCGGGGTGTGCTTCGGGCGAGTTGGTGGATGCCTCGCTATCGGCCGGGGTTCCGGTATTGGTGCTGGCGGATCGGGGCTGTCTGGACGGAGCGGCCGCGGCATTGCGTGCCGGGGCGCGCGGGTTTCTGCTCAAGGATGATCCGCCCACCCAGATCACCTATGGGATAAGGGAAGTCGCGGCGGGGAACGCCCTGCTGTCGCCGACGGTGACGGCCAGATTGCTGTCGGATCTGACGCCCGCCGAGCGGCCGGGGCCGGTGCGTTCGGAGGTGGATCTGCGGTCGGTGCTCACCGCGCGCGAAGTGCAGGTACTGAGCCTGCTGGCCGGTGGGATGACGGTCGGCGGGATCGCGCGGCGGCTGGTGGTGGCGGAGGTGACGGTGCGATCCCATATTCACCACATGCTGCGGAAGTTGGAGCTGGACAGGGCGTTTCAGGCGGTGGCGCTGGCGCATGCGAGCGGGCTGCTCAACAGTCGTTGAGGGCAAAGTTCCACTATTGACCGACGACGCGGAGCGGGCGCGTCTATAGCGTGGAAAGTCAAGGGAGCGTGCGGTATTCGCACAGCTCGGACGGCACACGACAGGGGTCGACATGGCGGAGGACGCAGGCGGCGCGCGGCCCGATCAGCGCATCGCGGATCGACACGAGGACGCGGACCGGAGCCGCGTGATCGCCCATCAGCGGACCGTGGCGGAGCTGGCGGCGCGGCACGCGGCACTGCCGGCGGATCAGCCGGTGCGGCTGGCCAAGCGCACGTCCAATCTGTATCGGCCGCGGCGCCGGCATCGCGGGGCGGCGCTCGAGGTGCCCGGGTTGGACGGGGTGCTGAGCGTCGATCCGGTGGCGCGCACCGCCGAGGTGCAGGGCATGGCCACCTACGAGACCATTGCCGATGCCACCCTGGCGCACGGCATGCTGCCGTCGGTTGTGTTGGACTGCAAGACCATTACCATCGGCGGCGGGGTGGCGGGCACCGGGGCCGAGTCGTCTTCTTTCCGGGCGGGACTGCCGCACGACAGCATTCTCGAAATGGACGTGCTCACCGGTGACGGGCGGGTACTCACCGCCACCCGCGACAACGAGCACGCCGATCTGTTCCACGGAATGGCACACTCCTACGGCTGTCTCGGCTACGCGGTGCGGTTGCGGGTCGAGTTGGAACCGGCGAAACCCTATGTGCGGCTGCGACATGTGCGCCTGAACTCGGCCCGGGAGTGGGTGGCGGCGCTGCGGCGCGTGGATGCCGAGCGGCAGTTCGAGGGGCAGCCGGTCGATTTCGTGGACGGGGTCTACTTCGACTCCGGCGCACTGTATCTGGTGCTCGCGAACTTCACCGACGCGCCGCCGTACGTCTCGGACTACACCCGCGGTTCGGTCTACTACCGCTCCATCCGATCCAGGTCGGAGGATTTCCTCTCCACCCGGGATTACCTGTGGCGCTGGGATACCGACCTGTACTGGACCTCCAAACTGTTCGGCCTGGAGAATCCGATACTGCGCCGCGTGTGGCCGCGCCGGTATCGCGATGCCGCGACCCAGCGGCGGCTACAGATGTGGTTCCGATCCGGTGGCGTGACAGATCGGGTACGCGCGGCGCTCGGCCGGCCGGTGGAGTGGGTGCTACAGGATGCCGATCTGCCGGTCGAGACGGTGCCGGAGTTCCTGGAGTTCTTCCGGCGCGAGGTGGGTATCAGCCCGGTCTGGTTGTGCCCCATGCGGTTACGCGAACCGGCGCTGCTGTATCCGATCGAACCGCGGCAGCTGTATGTGAGCGTCGGATTCTGGTGGCCGGTACCGCTGCGCCCCGGCCAGGCCCCCGATCACCACAATCGGCTGATCGAGCGCAAGATCACCGAATTGGGCGGGCACAAGCCGCTGTACTCCACCGCGCACTACTCCGAGGCGGAGTTCTGGGCGCAGTACGGCGGTGACGCCTATCGAAAGTTGAAGGCCGCCTACGACTCCGGTGATCGACTACCCGATCTCTACGACAAGTGTGTGCGGGGGCGGTGAACGATATGCGCAGCTCCGATACTGCACCTGGCCCGCGCCTGCCCATCGGTGTCCGCCGCTATCGCGCCGATGCCGCCGCGATCATGCGCGCACTACACCATGAGTACGGCGATATCGCCCGCTTCCGGGTCGGCCCGCAACTCATGCATCAGATCACCGGTCCAGCCCTGATTCCACAGGTGCTGCACGACAAGACGGGAGCCTATCGCCGCGGCAAGGTGTACGGCGGCTTCGAACTCTTCTTCGGCAAGGGGTCACTGACGACCGACGGCGACCAGTGGCGCACCCTGCGCTCGGCGGGCCAGCCCTTCTTCCGCGCCGGATATCTACGCCCCAATGTGCCGACCATCGCCGCGGTGGTGCAGGACATGTTCCAACGCTGGGAAGACGTTGGAGCACAGGGCGAATCGGTCGATATGGTGCCGGAGATGATGCGGCTGGCCTTCGAGGTGGTCACCCGGGTGCTGTGCGGTATCGATATGAGCGATCGAGCCACGGAGGTGGTACCCACCATTCGAGATGTATTGGCCGCCATGTTCCCCGGCAGTCCGGAGCAGCTCATCCCGGCCTGGGTACCCGGCCCGGTCCGGCGGCGACTACGTGCCACCCAGGCGGTGCTGGACGGAGTGGGGAACTCGCTGATCGCGGCGCATCTGGAGGGCGGCCTACCCCCGGATCGCTTGGTAGGCGCGCTTTTCGACGCCATCGACCCGGCCACCGGGGCCCCGTTGACCCGGCGGCAGATCATCGACGAATTGAAGACCTATCTGCTGGCCGGGCATGAGACCACCGGATGCGGTCTGGCTTGGACGCTCTACGAACTGGCCGCACATCCGGCGGTCGCGGAGCGCCTGGCCGCCGACCTGGACCAGGTACTCGACGGCCGCGCGCCCGAAGCGGCGGATCTGCCTCGCCTGCCCTATCTCTCGCAGGTGGTCGACGAGGCGCTGCGCCTGCACCCACCTATTCCGATGTTCCCGCGCGATACCACCCGTGAGATCGAGGTGGGCGGCTATCGGATTCCCACCGCCACCACGATCTTCATCAGTTCGCACACCGTCCACCACGACCCCCGGCACTGGCCCGAGCCGGATACCTTCGATCCCGATCGTTTCGCACCGAACCGTCCGAAACCCCTGCCCTACACCTATTTTCCCTTCGGTGGCGGTGCCCGCCGCTGTATCGGCGCACCCCTGGCCGAACTGGAGATCCAGGTCGCGGTGGCGATGATCGTGCAGCGCTACCGTCTCACCCCGCGGTCCGGCCATGCGGTACAGGAGCATTCACTCATCTCGCTGCGCCCGCGCTTCGGTCTGCCGATGACGATTACCAGGCGACGAGCCCGAGCCGATCGATGAAGGTTCCGGTCGGCCCGTCCGCGCCGAGCACCCTCCGGATTCCAAGCCATAACCAGACCCTCCCTGATATCATTGATATCAGGAGGTGAGCGCGATGACAGATATCTTGATTCGGGATGTGCCCGAGCCAGCTCTCGAAGAGATCGATCGACGAGCCCGGGAATTGGGCGTCTCGCGAAACGAGCTCCTTCGACGGTGGCTCAGCAAGGATTTTCGTCCTGCGGTACCAATCACAGCCGGGGATCTCAGCCGTCTCGGTGAGCTGGCGCAGGATCTGAACAATCCCGAAGTGATGGGCCGAGCATGGTCGTGAGCGGCCGTCCCTGGCTGATCGACAAGTCCGCTCTCGTGCGCCTCGGGCAGTCACCCGATGCCGCCGAGTGGGCAATGCGGATCGAGCGGGGTCTGATCCGGATCTCGACGGTCACTTTGCTGGAGACCGGCTACTCCGCGAGGTCCGCGTCGGACCTCGCGGAACTTTTCGACCTTCCGCCGCTTGCACAGATGCCGGTTGAATACATGGCGCCAGCGGCGGAAGCTCGAGCGGTCGAGGTACTTCGGGAACTCGCAGATCGTGGGCAACATCGCGCACCATCGATTCCCGATCTGCTGATCGCAGCGATCGCCGAGAGCGCCAAACTTGTTGTTCTACACGCTGACAAAGACTTCGACCTCATCGCGGAGGTCACCGGTCAACCGACAGAACGGCTCCGTTTCGACTCGCACTGACCAGGCCACCGCGCGGTGCGGTCTGAGAGGTGGGGCCGTCTTGCGACCTTTCCGGATGGTCCGTTCGGAGCGTGGATCAGGCGGCGGCGAAGCGGAGTGCCAGTTGAGTGCGGCTGGCACAGGAGGTGGCGGCCAGGGCCCGGGTCAGGTGTTTCTTGACGGTGTCCACGCCGATGAAGAGGCGTTCGGCTATCTGACGGTTGGTCAGGCCCTGTGCGGCGAGGTCGGCGACTTCCCATTCGCGCGGGGTGAGCTGCCAATTCGACAGGGCGGCACGGCGATCCCGGTCGCGGTCCAGTTGGTCGACGACCAGCGGGGCCAGGTGGCGGCGCAGGGCGTGCAGGACAGCCAGGTCGCGGTCGGGGACGCGGGGTGCGTCCACCACGGCCATGCCGATGAACAGGACGCCGGCGGGTCCACCGTCGACCACCATGGCCGCCTTGTCGTTGATTCCATTGGGGCGCAAGAACTCCGAGAGGAACGGTGCGTCGGGGGCGATCTCGGCGAGGCCGACGACACCTCGCCCGGAGATCAGCTCGGCGGCCCAGGTTTCGCGCAGTGGGTCGGCGCCGGCCCAGCGCGCGGCGTATTCGGCCAGGAATTCGGGGGTGTAGCCGCCCTGGACTCCGCAGCCCTCGCGGATGGCGTCGGCGAGCGTATCACCGTGCAGCACGGCCACTCCGGTGAAGCCGAACCAGCTTTGCAGGGCGCGTACCAGGCGTTCGCGGAATTCGGGCAGGTCGGCGGCGCGATCGACGGATTCCAGGACGCCGATGAGGCGACGGTGATCCTCCGCCGAGAGCGTCTCACCCTGCGGCAGCGGCCGGGGATTACGCGAGGGATTGCTCAGTGCGCCTGTCACACATCCATATTCCACCTTCGGGCCATACCGGACCACGCGGCGCTCGGGCATTGTTTTGCACAGCATCCGGGCGACCGCCCGGGTCACAGCGAAGAAGGATCGACCATGAGTGCAGAGCACGTCGCGCGCCGCTGGCTGATCACCGGAGCCAACAGCGGCTTCGGTGCGGCATTCACCGAAGCGGTGCTGGCCGCGGGCGATGAGGTGATCGCCGCGGTGCGACGCCCCGAGTCCATGGCGGAAGTCGTTGCCGCGCACCCGGATCGGGTGCAGGTGGTGGCACTGGATGTGCGTGACGCGGCCGCCGCCGAACGCGCGGTGAAGGAGGCGGGGCGCATCGATGTACTGGTCAACAATGCCGGGTACGGGATTGTCGGGGCCATCGAGGAGACCACCGAGGACGATCTGCGCGATGCCATGGAGGTCATGTTCCACGGCCCGCTGCGCCTGACCCAACTGGTGCTGCCGCAGCTGCGGGAACGCCGCGGCGGTGCGATCGTGCAGGTCAGCAGCATGGGCGGGTTCATGTCGTTCGCGGGCGTGGGTATCTACAGTGCGGCCAAGGGCGCATTGGAATTGGCGAGTGAGGCCCTGGCCGCGGAGGTCGCGCCGCTCGGAATCCAGGTGTTGATCGTCGAACCCGGCGCGTTCCGGACCAGTTTCGCCAAGCCCGCCGCATTGCGGATCAGCGGTGCGATCGCGGACTATGCCGAGACGGTCGGCGCGATCCGAGAGGGTCTGCCCGCCTCCGATCAGCAGCAGGAGGGTGATCCGGCCAAGGCGGCCGCCGCGGTCATAGCGACTGTGGGTCAAGCGAATCCGCCGCTGCGCCTGGCACTGGGCCCGGACGCGGTGGAGGCGATTCGCGGCAAACTCGCGGCCGTCGCGGCGGATCTGGATGCGACCGCTCATCTCGGTTCGACCACCGGCCTATGAGAAAACGTCGGCCCGCCGGAGTTGCTCCGGCGGGCCGACGTGCGTCTCGGGCGCGATGCACCGCGTACGAGCTAGGCGGCGCTCCCGCTGGCCGCGGACATCATGATGGTGAAGATATTGGCGACGACTGCGAGCAGTTCCATGGAGTACCTCATCAAGCTGGAGAGTGGGACACCGCAGCTTCATCGACTCCGGTGTACGGCGGGTGTCCGGGGGATGAAAAGCCACAGTCGTTCTGCACACACGCGGCAAATGCCCGATGTGACCGAATTTGTGTAACGCGCATCACACACCGCTGCTACCGTGACGCTACCCGCCACGCGCGAGGTGGTGGGCCGCACACTCTCTCGGAGGTGGTCGAGTTGGCCTCGGTTCTACATTCGGCGCAGCAGCGAATCACACACGGCGCCGAGGCGCTTCGAGGTTTGAAGACCTTGCGGGACAAGGGAATCACCGATCCACGCCAGCCGATCGAGACGCTGCGCACCATACGTGAGTCGCAGATCTTCGGCCCGCCCGCGACCGCGCTGCGACATGCCGCGCGGGTCTGGCCGGATCGCGCCGGACTCGCCGACGAACGCGGTGAGCTGACCTATCGGGAACTGGATGAGCAGTCGAACGCGGTGGCGCGCGGACTGCAACGCCTGGGCGTCACCCCGGGCACCGTGATCGGCCTGCTCGCCCGCGATCATCGCGGATTGATTCTCGCCATGGTGGCGGCGGGCAAACTCGGCGCTCGGGTGGCGCTGATGAATACCGGCTTCGCCAAACCGCAGTTCGCACAGGTCTGCGAGCGCGAGAACGTGAAGGTGGTGCTGCACGACAGCGAATTCCTCGGCCTGCTCGACGCGTTACCCGCGGAGCTGCCCCGAGTGCTCACCTGGCTCGATGACGACACCGAAATACCGTCCGGCACAGCCACTCTCGACACCTTGATCGCGACGAACGCGAAGGCCCCACTCCCCGCGCCCAAGAAACCGGGCGGGGTGGTCATCCTCACCAGCGGCACCACCGGTCTACCCAAGGGCGCGCCGCGCGACAAGGCCTCACCCCTGGCCACCGTGCAGATGATCGACCGCATCGACTTCCCTGCGCAGGGCACCATGGTCATCGTCTCGCCGATCTTCCACAGCACGGGGCTGGCCACCTGGTTGGTGGGCACGGGCCTGGGCAACAAGGTGGTGATGGCGCGCCGCTTCGACGCCGAGCGGACGCTGGCGCTGATCGCCGAGCATCGCGCCGACATGCTGATAGCGGTGCCGACCATGCTGCATCGAATGGTGGAGCTGGACAAGGAGATTCGCGATAAGTACGACATCTCGACGCTGCGCGGGATTGTGATCGCGGGCTCCGCGCTGTCGCCGGAGCTGTCCATCCGCTCCGCCGAAGTGTTCGGGCCGGTGCTCTACAACCTGTACGGCTCCACCGAATGCGCCATCGCGACCGTGGCACGGCCGGAGGATCTGGCCATCGCGCCGGGCACCGCCGGGCGCTCCCCCACCACCTGCGAGGTGGTGCTCTTCGACGATGACGGCCGGCGTATCCGGGCCGAGAATGTCACCGGCCGCATCTTCATTCGCTCCGGTGCGCCGTTCAAGGGCTATACCGACGGACGGCACAAGCAGATCATCGACGGCTATATGTCCAGCGGCGATGTCGGCCATTTCGATGATCGCGGACTGCTTTTCGTGGATGGCCGCGATGACGACATGATCGTCTCGGGCGGTGAGAACGTCTTCCCGCAGGAGGTGGAGAACCTACTGCTGGAGCGACCCGATGTTTTCGACGCGGCGGTGGTCGGCGTGGACGATGTCGAATTCGGTAAGCGGCTGCGGGCTTTCATCGTTCCCGAACCCGGGCAGACCCCGGATCCGGCGGAGATCAAGGCGTATATCAAGGGCAATCTCGCTCGCTACAAGGTTCCCCGGGACGTGTTCTTCCTGGACGAACTCCCCCGCAATGCCACCGGAAAGCTTTTGCGACGCGTGCTCGTCGAGTACGAGGAGCCCGCGCATTCCTGACCGCGGACGCTGTCGTCCCGGCCACCACCTGGGCGGCTTATCTGCTACCGGCAGTATCAGAGACCTCGGCCACATTCGGGCCGTGTGTGCTTGCTAGGGTTAGCACTGCACTGGATCTCGAGGTTGCGGTCCGACAGCCGACTCGTCCGGCAGGGGGATCGCGGAAGGTTGTACCCATGTCTTTAGCCCTTCCGTCGGCAGGCACGGTTATTCGCAAGGCCGGTGATGTGGCGCTGAGCGTCAATGTCATGGTGCGCGGGGGTCTGTTCAATCCACTGCGCCCGGATCAGGCGGTGCGGTCGGCGGTCAATGTGCTCAAGTTCGGACCCTTCGCGGGCGCGGTCGTGCACGCCGCCAAAACCAATCCGAGGTCGGCGGCCATTGTCGACGAGCGCGGTGAGCTGACCTTCGAACAGCTGGACAAGCAGTCCAGCGCCTTCGCCCGCGGACTGTCCGCGCAGGGCCTGAACCCCGGCGATGTGATCGGCGTACTGGCTCGCGATCATCGCGGCATGGTGCTCACGCTGGTCGCGGCGGGCAAGCTCGGCCTGCGCGCGGTACTGATGAATACCGGCTTCGCCAAACCGCAGTTCGCCGATGTGGCGGCGCGCGAGAAGGTCAAGGCGGTGCTGCACGACAGCGAGTTCTTCGATCTGATGAGCGCCATCCCGGAGGATATTCCGCGCATCCTGACCTGGGTGGATGAGAAGGACAACGCGGATCCGGCGATTCCGACCATCGAGTCGGTCGCGGCCGGGAACTCCACCGTGGCGCTGGCTCCGCCTGCGAGGCCGGGCGGCATGGTCATTCTGACCAGCGGTACCACCGGCACCCCGAAGGGCGCGCCCCGCGATAAGGTCAGCCCCTTCATTACCGCGCAGTTCCTGGATCGAATTCCCATGCCGCGCAACAGCACCGTGGTGATGGCCGCGCCGATCTTCCACGCCACCGGGCTGTCGCAGTTCACCATCTCCATCGCCCTGGGTAACCGAGTTGTGTTCCAGCAGCGGCGATTCGACCCGGAGACGACCCTCGCAAACATCCAGAAATACCGGGCGCAGGGCCTGACCGTGGTACCGACCATGCTGCAGCGCATTCTCGATCTGCCGCCGGAGATCCTGGCCAAGTACCGGCCTTCGGAGACGCTGCGCGTGCTCTTCGCCGCCGGTTCGGCCATCCCGCCGGACGTGGTCACCCGCACCCTGGACTACTTCGGCGATTCGCTCTACAACGTGTACGGCTCCACCGAGTGCGCGGTCATGACCGTGGCCAACCCGGCCGAGCTGCGCAAGGAACCGACCACCGCGGGTAAGGCTCCCGTCGGCATTCGTATCGCGCTGTACGACGAGAACCGCAAGCGGATCAGTGCGCCGAATGTGACCGGCACGATCTTCATCGAGAACGGGCACTCGTTCAAGCAGTACACCGACGGGCGCACCAAGGAGTTCGTGGACGGGCTCATGTCCAGCGGCGATGTCGGGCACTTCGACACCGACGGACTGCTCTTCATCGACGGACGCGATGACGACATGATCATCTCCGGCGGCGAGAACGTCTTCCCGCAGGAGGTGGAGAACCTGCTCTCCAACCGCCCCGATGTGCTCGAGGCCGCCGTGGTCGGTGTCGAGGACCGCGACTTCGGCACGCGCCTGCGCGCCATTGTCGTTCCGGGTCCGGACTCCAAGCGCGATGTCCAGGAGATCAAGGATTACGTGAAGGAGAACCTGGCGCGCTACAAGGTGCCGCGCGAGGTCATCTTCCTCGACGAGCTGCCGCGTAATGCCACCGGCAAGCTGCTCCGCAAGCCACTCATCGAAATGAGTGTTCCCACCGAGTAATTCCGGATGATGGCGAGAGTGCCGGGCCGGAAAATCGGCTGCGCATTCTCCGCTATCATCAGCCCGTGAGTTTCGAGTCCGGCCGGTCGACGGCGTATAACCGCAGCGATGCCGCGGTATTGCGTGGTGGGTCGGCCGGTTCGCTGTCCGGGGCGCTGGCGGTGGCCGCGCACGGCTGGACCTCCGGGGCCGCGCCATTGGAATCGGGTGCGCTGACATTGCTGGTTGCCGCCTCGGCGGCGGTGGGTGCGCTGGTGGCCGGGGTCGGTGCGCTGCGCACCACCTGGTTCGGGCTCGTGGTCGCGCTGATCGGCGGGCAGTTGCTCGGGCACTTCAGCATGATGTGGGGATCGCCGGGGAGCAGCGGGCAGCACCATCATCAGCATGCGTCGATGTGGAGTCCGGCCATGCTGGCCGCGCACGTCACCGCCGCCTGTGTGACCGCGGTGCTGATTCTCGGCGCGGAGGCCGCCTATCGGGTTGCCGGTACGGTGCTGGCTTGGGCGCTGCCGGTACCTATTTCGCTGCCGGTGCTCACCGGACCGCCGCAACTGCCGATCGCGCATCGCGATCGGGTCGTGCTGCGTGTGCTCGCGGCCGATGCCTTCCGGACCCGCGGTCCACCTGCTCTCGTTCGAGTCTGAATTCTCCTTTCCTCGAACATCAGAAAGACCGCTCGTGACTATCACAGAGAGCGGTGCCGTCGATACGGCACCGCCTATTTCGCCTACCCCGAAATCGGAATCTCCCCCATCCGGGGAATCGACAAAACGCGGTGCGGGCAATGCCTTTCAGGCATTGATGCTGCGACTGCATTTCTATGCCGGCGTATTCGTCGCGCCATTCATTCTCATCGCGGCCGTGACCGGTGCGCTCTATGCGATGTCGCCCACGCTGGAGTCCATTACCGATCGTGGTCTGCTGCACACCGATTCGACCGGACCGGTCAAGCCGCTGTCCGAACAGGTCGCCGCGGGCACCATGGCGGAGCCGAACCTGTCGTTGGTCGCGGTCGCACCGGCGCAGAACGCCGGTGACACCACCCGGATCATCTTCGGGGATCCGACGCTCGGCGCGTCCGAACGGCGGGCTGTATTCATCGATCCGGTCACCGCGAAGCCGTTGGGCGACAGTGTCGTCTACGGCAGTTCGGGTGCGCTGCCGACGCGCACCTGGATCGACACGTTGCACAAGGATCTGCACCTGGGCGACTTCGGCCGCTACTACAGCGAGATCGCCGCGTCCTGGCTGTGGCTGATCGCGCTGGCCGGGCTGGTGCTGTGGTTCCGCCGGGTGCGGGCGCGCCGCGAGAAGCGGTCGGCGGGCTGGCTGCTGCGGCCGGATCGTTCGCGGCCTCGGGCTCGCACGCTGAATTGGCATGCGGTCGTGGGTGTCTGGATTCTGCCGGTACTGCTGCTGTTGTCGGCGACCGGTATGACCTGGTCCAAGTACGCCGGTGAGAATGTCACCAAACTGCGCCAGGAACTGAGCTGGACCACACCCGCGGTGACGGCCAAGCTGCCCGGATCGACCGGTCCGGCCAAGCCCGCCGGCGGCGAGCACGACGGCCACGGCACCAGCGCGCCGAGCGCCGCACCCGCCGCGAACAAGGCCGCACTGGTCGACACCGTGTATGCGGTGGCACGCGCCAACGGCCTGGAAGGACCGCTGGAGATCAGTGTTCCGGCCAAGGACGGCACCGCGTTCGTTGCCAAGGAGCTGCGCCGTCCCGGCGTGCTGACGCTGGATTCCATCGCGGTGAACGGCAGTACCGGCGTGGTCACCGATACCCTGCGGTACTCGGATTGGCCGCTGGCCGCGAAGCTTACCAACTGGGGCATCCAATTCCATATGGGGATGATGTTCGGGCTGCTGAATCAGCTGCTGCTGCTTGCCATCATGATCGGCCTGCTCACCGTTGTGGTGCGCGGCTACCTCATGTGGTGGCGACGGCGGCCGACCAAGGAGGCGGGCATGGTGGCGCTGGGCAGAGCTCCACGACGCGGCGCGCTCCGGCAGACGCCGATCACCGTGCTGGTTCCGTTCCTCGCGGTCGCCGCGGTGGTCGGCTGGTTCGCGCCGATGATCGGCATTCCACTGCTCGGATTCCTGCTGCTGGATGTGCTGTCGGGCTTGGTATCCCGCCGCCGCGCCACCGCCTGATACCCGAATACCGCTGCGCGGCACGGCCATCGGGCCGTGCCGCAGGTACCCCATGTCTACACGCCCTCTCGGCGGTCGGGATCGGCATTCTTCGTGCAGCACCTGACCTGCACTGACACAAGGACTTTCATCTCATGAAGCTCAACACGTTCATCGCCTCCACCGTTATCGCTTCGAGCGCGCTCGGCATCTGCGCCGGGAACGCACAGGCCGAGGCGCAGGACACCGCGATCGACTACACCGCGACGACCGGTGAAACGAACACCATCATCCGCACCGACGCGGGTTCGATGGTCGTCGAGAACGGTGTGTTCAAGGTGAAGGCCGCCAATGGCGTCACCGTCGCGGGCACCGAATTGTCCTTCCGCGTAGACGAATTCGTCTTCCCCATCGCCGCGGAGATCAACGATCACGTCGCGACTCTGACGCCACAGCTCGACCTGGCACACGCCGCATATCAGCCGGTGGCACTCCCCTTCGAGCAGTCGGCGCCGTGGAAGTCCGAATACGAACGCGAGCAGGCCGCCTGGAGCCGCATGACCAGCACGCTCAGCATGGGCGCATCGGTCGGCACCCTGGTCGGCGGCCTCGGCGGAGCGGCCCTGGGTTGCGTCGTCGGTGGCATCACCATGGCCACCGCGACTGCGCCGCTGGCCACCATGTTCGGCGCCGGCCCGCTCGCCGGATGCCTCATGGGCGCCGCCGCGGTCGGCTTCCTCGGCACCATCGCCGGCCAGGTCTTCGTTACAGCTCCGGTCGCGATTCTCGCTGCGGCGCAGTACTTCACGACCATCAACCAGCCGTTCAACGCACCGGCGAAGTAAACCGGCAGGCATTTGAAACAGGTCCGAAGCGGGCGATCGCTATGATCGTCCGCTTCGGCGGTATTCCTCAGGGATTAAAGGTATTTCATGTCGGTCTGGTCCTGAATGATCTTTCCGGCGATACGGAGGTCACCTCGCGAGTCGAGTATCGCGATGATCTTCTTGACATTGCCGATGTAGGTGGTGAAGAAGATTTTGTCGGCCTCCTGGGACGTGCTGTAGTTGGTGTTCACCGAGAATTCGATGCTCACCGGGGAGCTGATCAGCACATCTTTCTTCGGGGTATTGGGGTAAACCTGGTTGTCCCGCAACCGGACTCGGCCATGGGTGTCCCCTTCGTTCCAGTCGCTGGCCAGGCCAAGATCTACATCCGGCATGATGAATCCTTTCGTCCTCGAGAACCTGATTCCTCGAGCTGAAACGGCGAACGCCGATTCTTCGCATCGAATCAGCCGAACCCCCCTGCGGGTCGGCCGAATTTCGTTGCGCCGCAATGAAGTTTACGCTGTACGGGGTGACGCACAGCGCCGTCGATGTGACATGCAGTGCCGCCTATCCGAACAGTTGCCAATGAATCGACCAGGGCACAAAAGCGAGACCGGTCAGTATTAGTAGCGTGAGCTGAATCCGTTGCCCACCAACAACTTGCGATCTATTTCGCCACCAGAAGACCGCCAGTCCGACAATCGCGATCAGCACTGCCACGGCGGACGCCTTCCAGATCAGCCACGGTAGTGGCTGGCCGAATATGACTGTGCCCAAGGATATTTGCGTACCGGTCGCAAGTACCCAGATCACATAACCGACAGTCCCGAGCACGGTCACCAGCCCCAGCGCGGACAGGGCGCGGACGGACCGGCGGATCGGCCGGGGCAATCCGGAGGGGTCGCGCCGCAACAGCATTCGCGCGACAGCGGACAGCAGGGGCAGCGCAAAGCCGAGCAATAGTGCTGCGAGAGCGGCATATTCGTAGCCTGGACGACCGATCGGCTGCACGCTCGCCACAGCAGGGTGCGGCGGCTGCGCGGCACTGGAGGGCGGCGGCTGACCGGCGGCGACCAGGTGGATCCAGGCGGTGATCACATCGGCGTAGCCGGGCACGAACTCACCGAGCGGCCTGCCTTCGAAAATGTCACCACCGACCTTGTCGAACCCATCGGTACTGCGATGCCCATTGTGACCCGCCCCCGGAACGAAACCCGTAGTGACAGAGGTGTTTCCAGCCCGTCCCAGCTCCCGCTGAAACACATCGGCACTCTCGGCCGCGGGCACCTTCACATCATGTTCGCCCCACAGCGCGAGCACCGGCACCCGGACCTGGTCCAGCATCGGCACCGGATCGAAATCCGCCTCGGGAAAGACGCCGGTTCCGCCGATGACCTGCGTCCCCGGCCCCGCCACCGCATCGGGCAGCGAGCCCGAAACCCCCTGATGCGCCAGCTGATTACGCAAATACCAGGTCTGTGTACGCAGCGGTGTACGACCGGACCCACCAATCGTCACCACATACGCGATATCCCGAGACCGAGCAGCAGCGAGCGGCGCGACCCACCCACCTTCACTGAACCCCCACAACCCGACAGCCGAGGAATCCACATCGGCCCGCTGCCGCAACACGGTCACCGCGGCAATAGCGTCGTCCGCGAGCACCGAGAAATCCCGATGCCTGGTGGAGTAACCCACCGTACGTTTGTCATAAACCAGGGTGATGATCCCCGCCGCCGCGAAAGCCCTTGCCTCCGCGAGATATTCATCCCGCGGCCCCGGCCCCGACCCATGCACCAGCACAATCCCCGGATGCCTCCGGGAATCGGCAGGCCCATAAACCGTCCCGTGCAGCGTCACCCCATGACTCTCGAACGACACCTCCGACAGCCCCGTATCCGTCTGCGCCGGTTGCGCATTCGCCACCGACGCACCCGCACCCACACCCCCGGCCGCCACCCCGAGGATCAGTACCCAGCCCGCAAGCCCACGCCGAAATCTGCCCATACCCGCAAGCTATCGGCCGATCCCTCAACCGCCATCACCCTGCGGTACTACAGCGGAACTATTCGATGTCGTCGTCGGCGGCGGCGAGTTGGGGGACGGGGCGGAGGCGGACCCAGGCGAAGAAGATGAGGCCTACTACGGTCATTCCTATTCCGGCCCATAGGTTTACGTTGATGCCGCCGGTTTTGGCGCGTTGGAAATCGGTATTGTAGGCGAGGCTTACGACTATGAGGATTACGCCGTAGCAGGCGAGGAGACCGCCGACTATGGTGCGGATGTCGAACAGCATTTGGGGCCTTTCCTATCCGACGAAAATGTTGAGGAGGATGACCATGACGAATGCGATGCCGGCCAGCAGGTTGGGGCGCTGGTACCAGGGCAGGGTGGCGGCGTCCGCGTCGGTGCGCATGGCCTTGGGGGTTTCGGAGTAGACCAGGCCGACCAGTTCGGCGGCCGGTTTGGGTTGCGACATATGGGTGACGATCACGCTGATGACGATGTCGACCACGAAGGCGATGCCCGCGGCCACGAAACTCGTTCCCTGACCGGATAATTCGAAGACGTGGGCCTTGCTCAGCAGGAAGACGAAGATGGCGGCGGCGGTGCCGCACACCAGGCCCACCCAGCCCGCGGCGGGTGTCATGCGCTTCCAGAACATGCCCAGGATGAAGGTCGCGAACAGGGGCGCGTTGAAGAAGCTGAAGAGGGTCTGCAGGTAGTCCATCATGTTGGAGAAGTTGCCCGCGATGAACGCGGTGCCAACCGCGCCGAGCGTCGCGCCCACGGTGGCGAGGCGGCCCACCGAGAGGTAGTAGTGGTCGGGGCGGTCGCGCTTGACGTACTGCTGCCACAGGTCGTAACTGAAAACCGTATTGAAGGCAGACACATTCGCGGCCATCCCCGCCATGAACGCCGCCAGCAACCCGGCCAGCCCGATGCCGAGCAGGCCGTTGGGCAGCACATCCTTCATCAGATACAGCAGCGCCTGGTTGTAGGTGACATCGCCTTTGTAATCCGGGTCGGCCGCCACCCGGGATTTGAAGTCGGCGATCTGCGGCACCAGAACCGCGCTGATCATGCCCGGAATGACAACGATGAAGGGGATGAACATCTTCGGATACGCGCCGATGATCGGGGTGCGCTGCGCCGCCGAAATGGAGTGCGTGGCCAGAGCCCGCTGCACCTCGACGAAGTTGGTGGTCCAGTAGCCGAATGAGAGTACGAAGCCCAGACCGAAGATGATCCCGATGACCGAGGCGATGTTGTCGGTGAACCCGGTGAGCCCATTTCCGGGCCAGGCCTGCAACTGCTCCGCCCCACCGGAACCCTCGATCACCTTGTCGCGCAGCCCATCCCAGCCGCCGACCTTGTGCAGGCCGACAATGGTGAGTGGTAGCAGCGCCGCCACAATGACGAAGAACTGCAGCACTTCGTTGTAGATCGCCGCCGACAACCCGCCCAGGGTGATGTACGAGAGCACGATCGCCGCGGCCGCCAGCACCGATACCCAGAGCGGCCAGCCCAGCAGCACATTCACAATGCTGCCGAGCAGGTACAGGTTCACCCCGGCGATGAGCACCTGGGCGATGGCGAAGCTGAGCGCGTTCACCAGGTGCGCGCCGGGACCGAAACGGCGCAGCATGAATTCGGGCACGCTGCGCACCTTGGAGCCGTAATAGAACGGCATCATGACAATGCCCAGGAAGAGCATGGCCGGGACCGCGCCGATCCAGAAGTAGTGCATGGTCGGTATGCCGTATTCGGCACCGTTCGCCGACATGCCCATGATCTCGACCGCGCCCAGATTGGCGGAGATGAAGGCCAGTCCGGTCACCCAGGCGGGTAGTGACCGCCCGGACAGGAAGAAGTCGATACTCGTCGAAACCCGCTGCCGCGCCACCCAGCCGATCCCGAGCACGAAGACGAAATAGATCGCGACCATCACGTAGTCGATGGGGTCGGCATCGAGTCGCAGCTGCGCCGACGCCACCGCGGTGACGGCGGGCAGACTGGCGGCGAACGACATACGGCTCTCCTGTCGAGAAGATCACGAGATGACGCGGGCACGACTGTAGCGCGCAATACTAGCGGGGTGTTCGCTGGCGCCCGGTAGGCGCGACCCGACAGTTATGCGTTTTCGCTAATCACCAGTTCCAGTGCGGTACTTCGCGCAGCGGATGGAGTTGCTCGTCGGTTTCCGCATGCGAGTTCTGCTGTGCGACCTGCGCACCGAACTCGATATGCTCGCGCACCGCCGCGCGGAATTTCTCATCCTCGGGCATGCCCGCCTCGTCCAGGGACTCCAGATACACCTCGACGAAGCGCTGCCGCTGTGCATCGGTGATCTTCAGGCCGCGATGCTGGTCGATGAGGTGGGCGAATCCCAGTTCGCGGCTGAAACGTCCTGGGCCACCGAAGGATTCGGCGGTGAACCAGGTCAGATGGTCGACATGGGTGGGTCTGCGTTCCGGGAAGACCGCACTCAGCACGGGATCCGCCAGTGCCTTGTCGTAGAAGATCTGTTCCAGGCGGTGCAGGGCCTCGTCGCCGCCGGCGAATTCGTACAGACTCTCCATAGCTCGCTCGTTCCTGGTGTGCGAGTTTTTGCTGTCCGACCTCAGGCTAATCCCGGACCGCCGCGAGCGGGCGCTAATCGATACGGTGCGCCCCCGCCGCCGGGGTCACCTCGAAGCTGCGTGGGGTATCGAATCGCCTGCGCGCGAATGCATCTCGCACCGTGAATACCACGTTCGCGGCCCGTTCGGTATCGACCAGTGCGATGACACTGCCGCCGAACCCGCCGCCGACCATGCGCGCTCCGTAGGCCCCGGCCACCAGTGCGGCGGCGGCCGCGGTGTCCAGCCGCGGCGCGGAGACCTCGAAATCATCACGTAGTGAGGCGTGCCCGGCGGTCAGCACCGGGCCGATCTCGCGCGGATCACCACCGCGGCGCAATCTTTCGGCAACTGTCAATACCCGGGAATTCTCGGACACCACATGCCGGGCGCGGCGGCGCAACACCGGATCGGCGAGCCGCTCCACCTCGCTCGCGGTCGCATCGCGCAGGAAGGGCACGCCGAGTTCATCGGCGGCAGTGGCACATTCGGCACGGCGCTGGGCGTACTTCCCGTCCACCAGCCGATGCGGACTGCCGGTGTCGAAGACCAGCAGGCTCAGTCCGAAACGCTGCAGATCGAAGGGGATCTGCTCGTGTGTCCGGGCGCGCACATCCAGGAAGAGCAGATGTCCGGCGGTGCAGAGCATGGCCGCGGATTGATCCAGAATGCCGGTGGGCACACCCACGTAGACGTTCTCCGCGGTGCGCGCGATATCGATGATCTCGGCGGCGGAGACGCTGGGCGCGAACAGATCCCGCAGTGCGATGGCCACCGCGCAGGACAGCGCCGCCGAGGAGGACAGGCCCGCGCCGATGGGCACATCGCCGTCCAATTCGAGTTCGGCACCGCGCACCTCGTGGCCGCGGCGCTCGAATTCACGAATCACGCCGAGCGGGTAGTGCGCCCAGGTGGGCAGCTCGGACCAGCCCGCGGCGGCCAGCGCGCTCATGGCGATCTCGACCTCATCGCAGGGCGCCTGCGCCGACCGCAGCCGCACCACCCCGTCCGGGCGCACGGCCGCGGTACAGGTCATGCCCATCGGCAGCGCCATGGGCAGGACCAGGCCGTCGTTGTAATCGGTGTGTTCACCGATGAGATTGACCCGCCCGGGGGCACGCCAGCGTCCGGCCTTGGATATCGCGGCGGGTTCGGCCACCTCAGCTCCTGTCCCGGGAGTCGCGCAGGAAGTCGGGTTCGATCAGCAGGGAGCATAGCGAGTCATGCGCATCGCGAACCTGCGGGTTCATCGGACTCCCGTACACGATGCGACATTTCGTGCCATGATCGACTCGGTTGCCCAGATCTCGATGGCAGCGCCTCTCCCCCGTGGATACTGCCGCCTTCGGCTGGGACCTATGCTCGTACAGCAACACTCGGTTCGTGATCGCCGTGTTCGGGGCCAGTGGATCCGGTCGTGATCCGCGGTGACACAGGCGATTACAGACCGATCAGCACGGTCACATGCACTGAGGACGGAGCGGACGAGGGGGGCTGGTGGGAACAGACGAACAACCGACCGGTCGGCCTGGTCGCCGGTTACGAGTCTGCTGGCGTTCACTGCTGTTCGGTTGTGGGGTACTGATTCTGGCGTTGCCCCTGGTGGTCGACAACCGCCAAATGGCACTGGTCACGCTGTACATATCGGTCGGCATCGCGCTGGTGATGATCGGCGCCGGCGTACACCGCTTCCGGCCACGCTTCCCGCTGCCCTGGTATCTGCTCTCGGCCTCGGCCGTGCAGTTCACCATCGGCACCACGCTGCGCGAGGTCACCGACTGGCACCGGCATCCCTTCGACGATCTGTTCACGCTCAGCGGATACTGCTGTATCGGCGCGGCCGCCGTGCTCTGGCTGCGGCCGCGACAGAACAGCACCGACCACGATCTAATGCTGGATTCCGGACTGATCGGTCTCGGTGCGGCGCTGGTGTCCTGGACATTTCTGATCTCGCCGATCCTGCATCGCGCGACCGGATTCAATCTCACCACCATCACCGCGGTCACCTATCCGGTGGTGGACGCGCTGCTGCTCACCGTGGTAGCGCATTCGCTGGTCACCTCCGCGCGCTCGGAAACCTCACTGCGCCTGGTGTATCTGGCCATGCTGGTCATTCTGGCGGGCGATCTGGGCTACAACCTGGAGACGGCCGGATCGGCCGATCTGGGCCGCCAGATCCTGCTCATGCCACTGCAATTGGCATACACGCTGATCGGCGCGGCGGCACTGCACCCGACCATGGTGGTGCTCGGCGGGCCGCGCGATATCCACGCGCACCGGTCCCGGCAGCGCGCCAGCATTATCGCCATTGTGATGATCGTGGCGGCACTGGTGCCCGTGGTGGGCTCCACGCTGGATCTCATAGACCGCGTGGTGGTTTCGTCCTTGTTCGCCCTCCTACTCGGCGGCGTGCTGCTACGCAGCGAACGCGCCATCGAACGCAGCGCCCGTAGCGAACGGCGCGCGCAGTACCAGGCGGACCACGATATGCTCACCGGCCTCCTGAACCGCGCCGCCCTGCTACGGGCGCTGCATCGTAATCGGGACCGGTGGGGTGATCAGCCGCTCGCATTGCTCTTCATCGACCTCGACGGCTTCAAACGGGTCAATGACAATTGGGGGCATGCGGTCGGTGATGAGCTGATCGCCAATGCGGCAGCACGCATTCGGCGCATTATTCGCCGCGATGACGCCGCCGCGCGTTATGGCGGTGACGAATTCGTGGTGCTCGCCCCGCTGGGTCGGCAGCCGGCGCTGTTGCTGGCCGAACGACTATTGGCCACACTCGGTGAACCATTCGAACTCAGCGCCGCCGAGGTGCGGATCGCGGCCAGTATCGGAATCGCCTGCAGTGGCCCGCGTGGGGCCGATACCACGGTGTATGAGCTTCTGCGCGAAGCGGATTCGGCTATGTACCATGCCAAGGAATATTCGCTGGGGTACGTTTTCCATGCCGATCTCAGGCATGGCCACCCGGATTCCGGTCCGCTTACGTGGCACCGGGAGTCCGCAGTCTGACAGCGTGATGGGATTCCGGCCGGGCAATGTTCCCAATGCTCCGGATCCGGAATCCCCTGTGGCGGAACGCTAACCGGCCAGCTCGTTGAGGAGTCGGCGGGCGTTCTCCAGTTCGGCCTGTAGCTGCTCGACCTTGGCACGCTGTGTCAGTCGCACCGCCTCGAGCACACCGTCGACCACCTCGGCGACCTCGGGATGCAGAATCTTGGCGGCCTGTGAGACGGCGGAGCCGGGTACGGACAGACCCTTGATGGTGCGCTTCTTGCCATTTACGACGTCCATGGTCCATTCGCCGTCGGCGGTGCCGCTGAGCGTCACCACGACCTCGGGATCCTTGGGCTTCTTGGCGGCGGCGGCATTACGCGCGGGGCGCGCGGCCGACGCACCCGCGGCAGGTTTGGCGGCGGCCTTGGCGGCCTCCGACGGCGCCGCCGGCGCGGTGGAATCGGTAGCTGGTTGTGCCGGATCAGGTTTCGGGGCAGGCGGCGTGCTTGGAGCGGTCGGCGGAGTTGCGGCAATGGTCGCGGGCGACGGCATCGTCACGGTGGAGTCCTTCCTGGTTGCCGTTTTCTGTTTCGCACCGGCGGCGGGCTGCTGCCGGGCCGGTTTGGTCAGGGTCACCTCGGTGGGGCCGAACGAAAGCACATCTTTGGAACCGGTCGGCTTGACCTGCAGGAAATCACCCTCGGACGGATCACCGAGTGAGATCACCTTGCCGGAACGACCTTCCGGTACTCCGACCGCTGCCGCCGTGAACCACACACTCGGCGGACGGCCGGCATCGATCTGCTCGGCAATCTGCCGAATCTCGGTCTCCGACAAGGGCTGTGGCTTGGTGCTACGGGACGACATGGGACTCTCCGGGCGGACGGTTGGACATCAGCGTGCACAGAGCATGCCCCATGGCACCGACAAATCCACATCCGGAGAATTCGCACCGCCACCGACGCACTGGTCAGTGAACTTCTGGCAATTCCGACTCGTGCGGCCCACCGAGCATGGCCGGCGGTCCGATCGTAGGCGCACAGCACCCGACACGCGCAACTTTCCGAGCCCGGCACCGCGGCATATGTGCGGCACGACACTGTTTCACAGTGCGGCGCGGTTTCCGGTGCGGCTCAGAGCTGTTCGACGCCGCGCAGTACGCAGCGCACACTCTGCGGCCGGGTGACCGGATCGAGCAGCGTCTCGGTGGTGAAGTCCTGGGTCGCGCCCGGCGCCACGGTGACCTCGGTACTGGTGCGCTCCAGCACGGTGGATTCCGCCGTCAGGAAACTGATCACCACGAGGTACCGATGCTCCACCTGATCCCGATTGCTCACCACCGCGGTGGCCTGCCAGCCCGCCGGGGTGCCACCGCAACCGGTGACGAACGCACTGCGCTGCATCTCCGCGGTGCTGTGTGTCAATTCGGACTTGTCGGAGCCCTCGACTCCCGCCGTCGGCGTGCCCGCCCGGGCACAACCTGCCAGCACAGCCGCGCATCCACCAAGAACACCGACGAGCCTCAGGTAGGGGGCGATCATGAATCTCCCTTTCCACCGCGCACTTCCGTGCAAAAGTCCCAGCCACCCCCGCAACGCCGTTGCCGCTAGTTAGCCGCGCGCAAGATTACCGCAGCTGACCCGCGTGTCGTTCCATGATGTCAGGCGTGTCGTCTTCGGTTCCGGTCCGTTGATAGCGACGGGCCAGTACCGAACACACAATGAGCTGGAACCGGTGATAGATGATCACCGGAATGATCACCACACCCGCCGGCGGTCCGCTGAAGAGGATCGCCGACAACGGGAGGCCGATGGTGAGACTCTTCTGCGCACCGCAGAACACCATGACCATACGGTCGGCGCGCTCGAAACGCAGTGCCCGCGAAAGCAGCTGGGTCATGGTTAATTGGGGCCGGTCGGTGGCCCAACAGCGCGATCCGGACGCCGCCGCCACACAGGTCCGCGTGGCCGGTGCCGCCGGAGTGCTTGCGGCGGTGACCTTCTCGGGCTGCGCTCCGGTGGATACGCTGTACGGCCGCGCTTGGGACGACACGCACGTGCCACCGAGCCCGGTCTGTCCGGGATCGCTGCTGACTCCCGACCGGATCGCCGCCACCCTGCGCGCCATCGGGCCAGGCCCCGTACTGCGGGGGCTCGAGGTGTCCGCACCCCGCGGGGCCGATGTCCGCACCCGGCTGGCCATGGTGGCTCGATCGCTCGCGGTGCTGCGCTCAGCTGCTCGCGCCCAGCACCTCGAGCACCCGGCGGGCCTGGTAGTCCGCGCCCAGTTGATTCGGGTGGAAGGGCACCGCCAGGCCGACCGGGTTGCCGGAGAACGGGACCAGTCCTTCGACCCAGCGGGTACCGACCGGCTGGCACGCGTCGTGGCCCGAGCTACCGGTGTAGGTGTCCACGAAGTCGACGCGGGTCCGGGCCGCGACCCGGGCGATCATGCTGTGCAGTTCGAAGAGCTTGCTGCCCAACCACATCGCGTCGGGATCGGAGATGGGGATGGCGGGGAAGCAGCCGCCGGTGCGGCTGACGCCCTCGAAATAGTCGAGCAGCATGATGCGGGCGTGTGGGGCGCGCTCACGAATACCGGCGATGGTGGCGGTCACGCGTGGTTCGGCGCGCGCGATGTTCTCCGACATCTGATCCAGGCCGTTGACGACCAGCTTGTCCAGACACGGGGTCGCGGTCGGATCGGCGGTGACGCAGGTGCTCACGGTGGCGGCCAATTCGGCGTCATTGCCGCCGATCTCGAGGGTGACCAGGTCGGTGGTGGCGGTCAGGCTGTCGAACTGCGGCGGGTTGGTGCCGATCGGGGTGGACTGCGGGGCGGTCATATTCGCGGTGACCGCGCCGCCGCAGGTGGCGTCCCGGAAGACCGGCGCGGACAGCGCCGACGCGATCTGCTTGGCGTAGTTGTGTGCGCTCTGCACACAATTCACAGGTGCGAAGGCGGTGGTGACCTGGCTCAGTGTGGCATCGGCTGCCCATGAATCACCCAGCGCCACATACTCGTTGACCGTGGGGGCGGCCTGCGCTGTCCCCACCGGGAGCGCCGCCGCGATGGCGGCGATCGTCACGAAGGCATGTGTGATCTTCAAGTGGCTCTCCTGTGAACCTTCACCTCGACGGTGAACTGGACTGGCGTTCAGAACCTAGCAGCGCCGGTCGGCTACAACCAGCCCGCGTCGGTGGCCAGGCGCACCGCGTCGATCCGATTGCGGGCCTGCAGTTTGGTGACCGCGGCCGCCAGGTAGTTCCGCACCCTGCCGTAGGAAAGGTGCAGGCGACCGGCGATCTCCTTGGGGTCGGCGCCCGCCGCGCAGTGCCGCAGCACCTCGATCTCGCGTTCGGTCAGCGGATTGCCCGGACCGCGCAGGGTGGCCGAGGCCAGACCCGAATCGAGCACCTGCCCGCCCGCCGCCACCGTGCGGACCGCCGCCAGCAACTCGGTTCGCGGACTGTGTTTGAGCACAAATCCGCCGACGCCGATCTGCATGGCGCGGCGCAGATTGCCGGGATTGGCGAGCGCGGTGAGGATCAATATCCGGCATGACGGAAAGCGTTCGCGCAGTTCGGCGGCGGCGGCCAGCCCGTCCTTGCCCGGTAGGTCGATATCGACGATGGCGAGGTCGGCCCGCTCGGCAATGGCGGTGGCCGCGATGGCCACACCGTCGTCCAGGGTGGCCACCACCTCGATATCGTCCCGAGCGAACTCGCTCCTAACAGTATTCGAAACCACGGAAGTGTGTTCCTAGGCCGCGATTGACTTCGCCGGTGGCGAAGCAGCGGTACTGCGACCGCGTGGGGTGGGACGCTCCCGCAACCGGGTCGGGTCGTACCGCCACCGGGCGGCGAATTCCCGATCCAACTGCGCAAGTACCCGATCCCTGGACCACGACAGCCAGCCACCCTGAACCCCGGAACGTCCGAGGATATTGCGGGCGGCGTTGATGTCGGCCAGGAGCTTCTTGCCGCAGAACCGGCACCGAAACCGCTTCTGCGAGGTCCGGTTCCGCGCATCGACATAGATACATCCGGAGCAGGCGCGGGAGGTGTGCGCGGGATTGGTCTCGGTCACGGTGATCCCAGCGGTTTCAGTCAGCGATGCCAGTTTCGCAGTGACCGCCACCCGACCCGCTCGCGACACGATCCGGTGCAACCGCTTACTCAATCCGCCGCAACGGAAATCGAGCTTCTCGACCACGATTTCCCGAATGTCTTGTGCGGCGAGTTGGTTCAGCAGGCGACCGACCTCGTTACGCACGTATGCGCGGATACGCGCGGTGAAAGCCCGAAACCTTTTCGACTCCGACGGTTTGATGCCTTGCGCTGCAGTGCGGCCGCCAACGCGATCACCTCACCATCACGTTCAGCCAACCAGCTGTACAGGTGCCGCCCGAGGATCTGGCCGGTGCTGGTAGTGAACATACTCACCACACCCCAATCCAGACCGGTCGAAGCACCGGTCTCGCGAACCTGAGCCGCCGCTGATTTCTTCACCAACGCAAACGACACCGCGCCGTTCTCGGTCACAGTGACTTGGCAGAAATTGCGAACCAGTCCGGGGCGGTCGCGAAATAGTCGTAGCCGTGCAACGGGATTCTTACCGGACAGCCTGGGGCGAGGGTCGAGACACGGACCCAATAGTCGGCATGAGCGCTGGTGGCGACCTCGACCGTCGCGATCGGGCCGTCCATCGCCATCGTCCGTACCCGGCTCAGGTTCGGAAACGGGTGAGTCCACAACCATCTCCCGATCAACTCCCGACACAGGCGCAATGCCTCGGGCTCGGCCTCGACGCCGGATTTCGCGTCGAGGATCAGCCGCTCACACCACCACCCTTGACGAAGGTTGATGCGGTACAACACAACCCGAAGATCACCGTCGATGTCTAGACCGCGAATCAGGTCCCGCACCCCGACCACTGCGGCGGCCCGCCAGCCTTCCAGAGCCGCGTTGGCCTGGTTAACTACCGATTTCCATTGCCGCGCCGACAAATACGACGGCAACCCCTTCGCGACCGGACCGCCTAACCAGCCTAGGGTCAGCTCCCCTGCCCGCAACCGCCGCACCTGCAGGTGCTGGATATGTACCAGGCCTCGCTGCCACCACGGCAGCACATCGGCCACGGCCGCGAGCTTGCTCGAGTTCGCCGTTGCCGGAAGCTGGTACGTGCGCATCATGCTGCGCTCCACCTCCGCTCGCGTCATCGTCGATAGTTTGCATGCTTCCCGCAGCGCACTCACAACCGGTGAGCTCACCCAGAGGCGACCATCGACAGAACACTAACTCGGCAATCGAAAACACGTTCGATATCGGTCGAGTGTGCCCGGAATCGCCCGAATCAGCATGGAACGCGGTGTGCCGCACCGAAAGCAATAATCACTACCACCGACAGCCACCACCAACCACAGCACCGCGACCCGTGTCGAAATCAGCTGTCGGCAGCGAAACAACAAGTTGCACCTGGTGATTCGCAATGATGGCGTCCCGGCGGATCGCATTCCCGGCCAGGGATTGCGCAATATGCGCGCCCGTGTGGTCGATGCGGGCGGCTCCTTCGACGCACAGGTGGTGGAGCACGAATTCCGGCTCACGGCAGCGGTTCCCATCACCGAGTATGCAAAATGCACGGCTCCCGCCGTGGAAAGCGCATCCGCTATCGATGGCTCGCGCACTACCTCGGAGTCCGGCCCGATGTGAGGCTATTCGTTGTCACCAGGACAGCGAAGCCCGTCGAGAGGACCCATCCGCCTATGCCGGTTGTCCGGATCCATATCTACCGCGTCGAGCCCGAGCAGATGTGCGAACTACTACGCCAGCGCGCCGTACTAATCGACGAAATACGCAGCACCACAGCCGGTTTGACGGAGACCCGACTCGCCCGCCTGGAAGGCGGCAGCTACGCCGACACCTGGCGATGGGAGTCCGCCGAGCAGATGCTGGCCGCCTTCGGCAGCTCCCGCGGCTGGCCGCTACGGGGCGACACCACCGCCCTCACCGCGGAGATCATCGCACACACCGGCGAAATCATCGACGAGCGCTAACCCACCAGACTTCGAAAACAAGGACACCACAATGCATATCGCCTACATCATCGTCACCATCGCAGCCGCAGCCTGGGTCGGCTACAGCGCCTACTCCCTCCTCACCCGCGCAACCTTCGTCACCGACCCCCTGGTCCAATATGGCGTCCCCGAATCCTGGTGGACCATGCTCGGCCTCCTGAAAGCCGCAGGCGCACTGGGCATGATCGCCGGCATCTTCTTCCTCCCCCTCGGCATAGCCGCCTCCACCGGCGTAATCCTCTACTTCCTTGGCGCAGTAATCACCAACATCCGCGCCAAGTCCTACAAAACCGTCCCCTTCCCCCTGCTCTACCTGATCCCCACCGCAGTAGCCATCGGTCTGGGAATCGCAGCAGCCTGAGCCGCTTCCCCCGAAACCCCCGGAGCCTCCGGGGGTTTCACGCATCTTCCGCTAGAACTCACCGCTCATGATCCCGGCCAGGAATGCGTCCCAAGCACCCTGTGGGAAGACGAGCGCGGGTCCACTCGGATTCTTGGAGTCGCGAACGCCAACCCGGCCGGACTCGAGATGAGCGACTTCGACGCATTCTCCCTGCGCCTGGCTGTAGGTGCTCTTGAACCACGTCACGCCGCATAGTTCGTTACCCACGGTCGTACTCCTTCGCTACTCGAGTCACCAGGATCTGACTGGCCCCGGCGTCGAGACTTGCTTGCTTCATCCTGTGGTAGGCCCGATCGTACAAGCTCACGTCATCGGGCTTTCTGAGGTAGATCCCGCCGACCACGTTCTCCAAGAAGATGGTGCGAGGTTCAATCGGATTCCCCTCCGCAGTCCTTCCGAAGTCGAGAATTACGAACGGCGGCATGCTGACTCCGCCGGGGAAACCTGCTTCGAACGGCAGGACTTGCAGAGTGATATTGGGATGAAGAGCGGTCATTTCGGTGAGGTGCCGCAGCTGCGCTGCCATGATGTCGGCGCCGCCAACTCGGTGGTGCAACGCGGCCTGGCTGATGACCACATCCATCATCACCGGCTTCGGACGGGTGAGGATCGCCTTGCGATGTGTCTTCACCTCCACGATTCGTTCCAACTTCTCAGGCCCCGCGTCCGGCAGGGACTCCTGCGCGAGAGCTAGGACGTAACTTGGTGTTTGAAGAAGGCCGGGGATCAGGTTCGGCTGGTGTGAGTAGATGGATTCGGCAGCGGTTTCCTGAGCCACGTACACATCGAAATCCTCAGGGATGTCGCCCCCATACGCGTGCCACCACCAATCCTTCTGTGCGGCTTGCATTGCCAGCCCGACAGCGCCGTCGATGAGATCCTCGGGAACACCGTAAAGTTCGCAGATCGCTCTGACATCACGGGGATTCGGCTTCGCCTTCATCCCCTTCTCCAGACGATGCAGGGCGGTCTGACTCATCCCGGGCAGCTTTCCCGCCGCCTTCTCCAAGCTGTAGCCCGCATCGTCACGCCAGTCCCGTAGGCGTCGGCCAAGTTGATGAAGGGGCAACGTCTGACCCACACTCGGCATCGTACTTTCCTTCCATTTCGGAAGAGCATTTCCTTCCATTCCGGAACGATGCTCGCATACAAAACGGGAGGTCTCCTGGGGTTTCGGAAGATCCGATCCGGATCTTCCGATTCAGAAGGGCTCCAGGCCATTCGGGGTGCACGCTCGGAATCTCAATCGCATCGACTTGGGAGGTTGTGATGACAACCGGGGATATTCCAGCCAAGCTGTTCCTCCACGACGTAGACCCTGGCGATATGGACGCTGCCACAGCGGATATCGCACGCGAGCTGCATCGAGACTGCGTCCGCCCGGACTGCAGAACGAAAGAGCGTCTACACCTGATGGCGGTGGCCGCAGTGATGCCCCGAGCCCGTCATGCCACCGCCTGACTCCGCGCCGAGGCCGCAGGCTGTCACGCGGCGCCGGAATACCACCGGGCGGACGTTCATTATATCAACGATGGTGCGGGACAGTGGATTCACGTGTCTATGGGATGGCGGAGAGGTGTGGCCGTACCTCGCCGAGTTGTCGGCTCCGGGCTCCGCGAACGCCGGGGTCGAATGGTGTGGGCCGGGTGCATATCGGGAGCGGCCCGATTTTCCCCGCGGCGTAGTGCGTTTCACCGCACAGGCCCGGCCTGAGGATGTGCTCGGCGATCCTCAGGTTGCCGGGTTCGAGGCGTTGCTGAGAGAGGTAGCGGCGGCGATGCAGGTCGATCCGCTGTCGCTTCCGTTCGCGAACTACGTCGACGAGCCACCGCATCCGTAGGCAGCCACATCCAATCACCGTACGCGGCACCGGAATCGACGCGGCCGCGTTCTCAGCCCACCATCACATCGTCCGCATGGTCGGCGGCCCCGCAGATCATGCCAGCGGAGTAAATCGGGACCTTGTTGCTCACCAACACCGCACCGACCAAGCACCGATGGCGGAGACATCTCGAAGTTCGCCACCGCTTTTACCCGGCCGATGTCGTTTCACTTGCGCGAGAAGGGAGTTCACGCGGCCTGAGCAGTCACAAACCCCACCATGACGGCAAATACGCTGCCTTACCTATGATCTTTGACCGCTCAGGCCAGTTTCGCCAGCGGCCCACACGATATTCGGCCGAAGCGTGCGTCCAGCCAGCGTCGGATACCGCACGGCCCGTTGATCTTCCGAGGTGCCCACTGGCGGGTTTGGTCAGCGCGGGATGCGGCAATGTAGTGCGTTTGCGGATGGTCGGGTGCGGTCACTCGGTTGAAGCGAAGCGATAGACACGGGACTCGCGCGCCCGGAATTCCAGGCGCTCGTACAGGCGATTGGCCGCCGTCCTGGATGCTCGCGAGGTCAGATCCAACGTGCGCGCGCCGGCGGCCGTGGCTCGGGTCTTGGCTTCCTCGATCAGCGTCGCCGCGATGCCCTGGCCACGAGCCGCCTCGTCGACCACCACGTCTTCAACCCGTGCTCGAAGGCCCGACGGGATGGGGAACATCACCAAGCTCAATGTCCCGACGATCTTTCCACTGCTACGCGCGAGCAGGACGGTAGTGGATTCCGTAGAGGCCAACTGCGCCAAAGCTTCTCGATCCAATCGCTGGGCGGTTTGCGACAACTGCGGCAGCAGCCGCTCGAAAGCCTCCACGATCTCGTCGTCGACCTCAGTCAGAATCTCCACGGTGACAGCCACCTCGGCACTGTACTTGCTCGCCCAGGACGACCGCCCTCTTCGAGTCGCGCACTATGCGGCAGGAGCGGACATTCAGTCGTCTGTGAACAGGCGGGCGCGTGCGGCTGTCAGTGTCAGCGCCGCGGCCGTGTCGGCGGCGTTGTCGTCGACCGGCTCGCCGGTGATCAGGACGCGGAAATAGATCGGTGCCACAAGCGTTTTGATCATCTCTGCGGGATTCGTGCCGTCGGGAATCTCTCCGCGGGCGATCGCGCGCGTCACGACCGGCAGAGTGTGGCGAATCCGGTCGCGGAAGACGTGCCGAGCGGACAGCGGTGGCGCCGGCAGGCCCGCGGCGGTGGAAACCATTACTGCCAGCACCGCTCTGCCTGAGGCGCTGTTGACCCACGCGACGAGGCTGCGCGCGAGTGCGCGCAGGTCTTCGCCGACCGAACCGGTGTCGGGGACGGGGATTTCGGTGGCGATGCTGTCGGCCAGCGCCTCGGCGATCAGGGTCTCGCGATCAGGCCATCGCCGGTAGACGGTGGTTTTGTGCACTCCGGTGCGCTGGGCGACGTTTTCGATCGTGAACGCGGCGTAGCCCCGTTCGCTCAGCTCGTCGATGGTCGCGGCGAGTACGGCGGTACGGACCTTGGGCCCACGACCCAAGGGCGCAGACGGACTCATTGCAACTCCTAGTTGCGATATCGGCGACGGGTGGGCATGCTGACAATATCGCAACTCGGTGTTGCGATAGGAGTGGAGTGTCGATGCTGTCGAAATTCGTTCGGGGAGCAGCGTTGTTGTTCCCTGGATTGCTCGCCGGTGCGTTCGGGTACGGCGCGGTGAACGTGCTGTACGCGTTTCGTGAAGTGCCCCTTGATGTTCGGTTCACCTTCCACATCGCGCTGATGCGGGTCAACGGGCCGGTTATGCAGTCACTGATGGGTCTGGCGGTGCTGAGCACACTGCTGTTCGCGATGCTATCGCCGCGTCGACAACGCTGGGTCGCCGCGAGCGCCGCGGTGCTGGTGATCGCCTCGTTCGTGGTGACCCGCTGGGGGAACGTGCCGATCAATCAGCAGATCAAGCGCTGGCGGGCAGACGCGTTGCCCGCTGATTACACCGACATCCTGCGCCGCTGGGAATTGTTCCATTTCACCCGAACCGGTTGCGCCCTGATCGCATTCGCCCTGGTGATCACCGCTGCCATCGGTTCCACAACCGCCGACAGCCACCGAACGAGTGCCCGCGTCCCCGCTTCCCCGGCTCCGGGGCGCCGATGACTCGCGCACGGGCCATGCCGGTCACCGGACGAACCCTGGGAATCATCGCCGACGGCGCAGTCAAAGTGCTGCTCGCGGGCGCGTACACCCTCGGAGCCCGACGACTGGGTCATCAGCTCGGGGTAGAGCCCTGGCTGTTGATCGCCTGCGGGCTCTCACTTTTCCTCGGCGGCGGCTTCGAACTCGGATACCTCCGCAGCCGACCGGTGAGCACCTACCTGCGCCTGATGGTGGCCTACGACACCGGCTGGATCGCGGTGACGGCGGCAGCCCTGCTGCTCGCAGAACAAGCCAACCCCGCGGCCGGCGAGCTGTGGATCGGCTACCAGACGGCCGCACCCCTCGCCTTCGCCGCACTGCTGACCTGGATCAAGCCGGGCCACCCGACGCACCGATAGCCGTCCACAACTCCCCAACAATGCACGATATTCGGCAGTAGCGTGCGTTCGGCCAGGGCCAGATGACCGGGGCCCGTTGATCTTCCGCAGCGGCGCTCTGGCCATTCCGAACAGCGCGGTACGCGGCATGAGCGGATGTGCAAGTGCCTTTTCACGATGCGTGGGTGAAGGCTCCATCGACCAATATCGGCACAGCCTTGCTGGTTTCGATTTCGGTCGCGATGGCGACATCATCGCTGAATCCGATCGCAGCAAGTTCTCGACCGGACGCGCAATTGTGGATCAACGCACGGACGTCATCGATACCGTCGTAGCTGGCCTTAGCGACCGATGCCTCCGGAGACAGTGGACCGGTGGCACGTTCGGCGAGCGCGGCAATGACCGCGGCGGCACCGAGCCAGTCCTCGACCGCGGGCCGTATAGCACCACTGCCGGGCCAGTGTTCACCGGCAGCGATTACCGCAACGGGTTTCCGCTCGGTTCCCCAGCCCTGTCCAGCAATCCAGTCGGCGACCGCCGAGGCGTTACGAAGGCACGCCGCGATCACCGGAATTCCAGTCACAGCGGCGGAAATCGCGGATCCGTTCGGTGAGGACAGCACCAGGCGCGCGGGAGCGGTCGCGCGGCGCAGTGCGGCGGGAGACAGCGACCAAGGCTGCTGTTGCGAGACAGCCGTGCGACCGACTGCTAACTCCGCGTCCTGCTCGGCGGCGAATTCCGCAGCGTTGCCATCGCGCCACCGATACGGCAAGACCCGGGTCCCGGCGTCGACCGCGACCGAAACCGCTGTCGTGAACGACAATACGTCCACCACCACGACAGCTGCGCTCTGCGGACCGAGCGCCTGTGCGCCCGCCAATCCCCAATCGAATCGGATACCCGATCCCAATTGCCTTGACCAATCCGGAAACTCGGACATCCTCGATCCCTTCCCCACGCCCTGACACAAAACTCGATCAGCAGGTCAGTGTGTCAAAGATCAGACAGGTGCGCTGAACGACATTGAGTCGGCTGGACCTGCTCGTCGGCAATAGCGTGCACTGCGGCGGCCGTATGGCACTCTGCCCGTTGATCTTCCGTTGCCTGCGCTGGCCGGTTCGGTCAGCGACGTATGCGGGAGTGTAGGACGTTTGACGGCGCCGGACGATGTCGAGTCTGGGTGGAGGTTCTCGCTCGGTCAGGTGAGGAGATCGCCGATGCCGTACCGGGGGCGATTCGACAAACCCGGATCGTTGGTCAGGCTTCCGGTGTGCGGGATGACCTGGTGCCGTCGAGGAAGAGGGAGGTGATGGTGGCACCTGCCCGCTCTGCGCCGATGGTTGCCGTCAAATCGATGCCTGCCCGCAGCAGTGCGCCGGATAGCGTCACCAGTACGTCGACCGACAGATCGTCGCGGAGTACCCCGGTATCAATACCTCGTTGAAGCAGGTCGCGGATCGGCTTGGTGACGCGGCGATCCATCTCCTCCGAGTTCAGGCATGCGTCATCCGCGCCTCGGATCAACGCCACGTACTTGCCATTTCCAATGAAGGCCCTGCTGACCCGCGCGAGCGCTTCGGGGACCGGAACAGAGTCCAGATCGGCTTCGATGAGTCTCGAGCTGAGGTCTTCGAGTACGGCGTCGCCCATCGCGGCGACCAATACGTCGCGGCTGGGGAAGTACCGATACAGGGTCGCCCGACCGATATCGGCTGCGCTCGCGATGTCGAGGAATCGATCGTTCTTTAGAGGGATGCGAGGGAGGAAGGCAGTGACATTGCAGGGGTGGCCACCTCGGATCTTCTTGATCGTCGCGTAGACGTTCGGATCGTCTGGGAACTTGCTTACGGTGACGATCGGACCAGTCATGACGTTGAACTCTCGCTGCTTCGATCGCTTCAGGATCCGGACCGTTTCGGTCAGCTTCTCCGCGGCCGCCGCAGGAATGCTGACTGACTTCGCAATGCGGGCAGGCGTAGGTTGCGACGACGCCTACCGCACATAGCAGCCCCACTATGTGCGGTAACTCGAATGGCGACCAGGCGTTTTGACCGGCTGGCGGTGGGTCGACTCGGAAAGCTATGCGCGGTACCGACCACATCGAGGTTGGTCGGGGCAGCAAACGCCAGGTCGATTCGCGCTACCGCCGAATCACCCCACAGGGCTTCGAGCGCGTCGCTGATCTCGTTGTCGGACACCGACGCTAGACGAGTAAGTCCGAACCCTGGTCAGTGGTCGTAGGCGATCTACAACCAGATCGCGGCGGCCATCGCCAGCACCCGCTGGGCGCCGCGGATCGCGACGCCCTGAAAGCTGCGTCCACCGTGGTTTTCCAGGTCGAGCTGGCCTTTCAACGTGTCGTTGACCGACTCGATCAGCTGCCGCACCTTCTTCAACAGCGGCTCACCGAACCGCATTTTCTCATGCTCGCGTGACGGGTGCAGCATCGTGATCCCGTACTCACCGATCAGCGTTTCGAACTCCCGGCCCGCGAAGCCCTCGTCGCAGACCAGCAAGATCCCGTCGTGCTCGGCAACGACGCCGGCCTCGACCTCGAGCATGGCCGAAAGGACCTCGCGCTCACCGATTTTCGGGTCGGCGAGAGCCCACAGGATCGGCATGCCGGTCGGAGTACACACCAGATACAGCTTCAACCCCCAGTAGAAGCGCGAATGCGAGGCGCAGTAACCGTATCCGGCCCACCCGGCCAGGTCCGAGCGCTTCACCGTCGGCCGCGACATCCCGCACGGCACCGGGGTGGAGTCGACGATCCAGCAGTCGTGGAGCCAGAAATCGCTGGAACAGGCCAACATTCGGATGATCCGCTTGACCAGACCGAGCGCGTTGCGCGGCGGTGACAGCGCCCCGTCGTAACTGACCCGGTCCGAACGCACCGTATGCAGTGAGCTGTCGCCGCGCCTGGGGTCCTCGCAGATGACGCGAATGCGCTTGGTGTCCGGGCGAATCAAGCCGACCGTCAGATCCACCACGCCCGACTGAGATTGTCGTGAGGTCGGGGAATGAATTGGCGATGAACTTCGCGCCAAGACCTGTTCAGGCACTTTTTTTGATACGTTTTGGACATAATGGACCACGCCATAAGTCGTCGCGCCATGCTCGGATTGGCCACAGCCGCCGGGCTCTCCTTGGCCGCGTGCAGCCGGGATTCCGGGTCTTCCACCACGCCGACATTATCGAACACCGATGTGGTCGCTATCGCCGCCGACGCATATGTTTTCGGATATCCGCTCGTATTGCTGCAAGCCATCGCGGATGCCAGTGGTCCCGTCAACCGGTTCCTGCACAGCGAAACCCTGGTCTCGGCTGCGAATCGCCTCCTGCCCAAGGGCAGCGTGGACACGCTCTACTCGCTGGCGTGGCTGGACCTGGCCACCGAGCCCATGGTGCTGCAGGTGCCCCCGATGGATCCCGGCCGCTACTGGGTGCTTCAGGTGCTGGACGCCTGGACCAATACCCTGCACGACCCCAGCAGCTCGCATTCGGGTACCGGCCACGCCGAACCGCCCTTCACCTATCTGATCAGCGGTCCGAAGTGGTCGGGTACGGTACCCGCCGGTCTCACTCATCTGCCGATGCCCACGCAGGCCGCGGCGTTGTTCAGCCGCATCGAGATCAACGGTCCCGCGGATCTGCCTGCCGTGCACGCCATTCAGGAGCGTATGCGGCTGGCCCCGCTGCACACCTGGCTGGCCGATCCGGCCGCGCCCACACCGGGGTTGCCGCTCACCTCCGCGACTCTCAGCAACACGCCCACGGTGGATGTGATAGCCCTCGATGCCCGCAGATTCTTCGACCGGCTCTGCGAGCTCATGGCGATCGACGCGCCTGCCGCAGCGGACGCGCCGGCCATGAAGCGCTTCGCCACTATCGGGATCAAGCCCGGCGGCAACGTGGATTCGCTGCGCCTGACGGATTTGGATACCGCTGCTGCGGCGGCCCGCAAGGCCATGCGCTCCTATGTCGACCCGGCCGAGCGCACCGTGAACGGCTGGCACTTCTACGGCAACTTGGGGTTCTTCGGCACAAATTATCGGCTTCGGGCGACTGCCGCCTTGAAAGGCTTGGGTACGAATCTGCCTCGAGATGTGCTGTATCCGACCTACGAGGGGATCGCCGACGACAATGGCACGCCGCGCCGATTCCGCCTCCGATTCGAGCCGGGCGGGCTACCGCCGGTCAATGCCTTCTGGTCGCTGACGGCCTATGACGCCGACCATTTTCTGGTGGATAACCCCGCTGACATCTTTGTTGTCGGCCATCCCATCCCGCCCGTGCACGGCCCGGACGGCTCGGTGGAGATCGCGGTGCAGAACGCGAACCCCGGATCGGCAGTGCCACCGGGCAATTGGCTGCCGATTCCGGTCTCCGGTGCCTTCAGCCTGACAATGCGGCTCTACGCGCCAAAGCCCGAGGCCGCCGATGGTCGCTGGCAACCACCGGAGCTGAAACCGATGTCCTGACTGTTCGGCCGGAGTGTTCTCTGCCAGATGTGAGTGCACTGACGCCGTTCATCGTGGGTTCCGGAGCCGATTCACCGAAGAACTGGCGAACCATCACAACCAGAGCTGAACCAACGAGCACCGCTCGCCCGGCCGGGAGCTGTCGTGTCGCACACCGGCCCAGCCGCGGCCGAAATTCTCAGCGGCGGGGCCGCAGCGCCGCTCGACGAGTGAATGCCTACCACCGGATTTCCGCCGGATGAGCCGCTACCCCCTACTACATCCATACGGGCGGGCACCCGAATCATCGTGGGAGCCAAGGCGATCAGCTGATCAAAACGTTCTGCAGGATTGGTCAGCTCGCGCCGGGATCGTATGGGCTGCTGTACGTACACGACGATGAAGATCCCGTCCACGCAACCGAATTCCGCGTGAATGACTGCTCCCGACGAGCCTCGAGTGCCCCGGCCGTTACATCCAATCGGCGGATGCCGCAACGGAATCGACGCGGTCACGTTCGTAGCCGAGCATCACATCGTGCGCCACCTCGCCGTCGACAACCGTGACTCGGCTGAAGGCTGGGGGGTAGCCGCGGGCCATTACTGTGTAGCGGCCGTCTGCCAGGTCGGGGACTATGTAGTGGCCGGTGTCGTCGGTGCGGGTTACCGCTATCAGGTCGCCTGCTTCGTCCAGGACGGTTATTTGGGCGTCGGGGACTGCCTGGCCGGCGTCGGTGCTGGCTGAGCCTGCGAGGACTGCGCGAGGGAGGAGTTCTATGTCTTGGCGGAGCATTCCGGTTTCGGGGACTGTGAGAGTTGTTGCGGTGGGGCGCATGTGGTCGGCTACGGCTACCAGGGTGTAGGTGCCGGGTAGGACGCCTCGGCAGATGTAAGTGCCGTCGGAGGTTGTTGTGGTGGAGGCGATTACGTCGCCGTGGGGGTCGGTGAGGGTGATGGTTACGTCGGGGAGGGGGGTTGATCGGCCTGCGGAGCGGACTGTGCCGGATACCTCGCCGGAGCCGATCAGTGCGATATCGAGTTGGTGGGGGCGGCGGGCGACCGTAATGGTTACGGCCGCAGGCTGATAGGCGTGTGCGGAGACTATGAGTACGTAGCTGCCGGCACGGGGTGCGCCGATTGTGTAGGAGCCGTCGGGATCGCCTAGGGCGCGGGAAACCTGGTGTCCGCGTTGGTTGATCAGGGTCAGGACTGCGTCGGGGATCGGATTGCCGTCTTCGCGGTGTACGCAGCCGGCTATGGCGATTCCGGTGGGCTCCACGATTCGGAGCTTCTCCTCGGGCTCCGGATCGGAGTCGAAGTCGGGATCGGAGCCGGAGTCCCGGTCGAGGTCGGAATCGGAGCCGTGCTCGGAGCCGAGGTCGGAATCGGAGCCGAGGTCGAGGTCGAGGTCGGAGTCGTGCTCGCCGACCACCTCGTCAGCGACCACCGCCACCGGACTCTCTTGTAGCGGAATCTCTTTCATGAACATGAGCACCAACGCGGCCAGCACCGCCACCGCCGCGGCGACGTAGAACACTACGGCCATGGAGTCGGTGAAGCCGACCAGGATCGGCACCCGCAACTCGTCCGGCAGCGCGGCTATTCCGGTGGTATTGCTCTGGATTCGGCCCAGCTGCCCGGCGTCGAAGCCGGGCGGGAGTTCACCGCCGAAGGCGTGCAGGATCCGTTTGGGCAGCAGGTTGAACAGGATGGTCAGGAAGATGGCCACGCCGAGCGTGCCGCCCATCTGGCGGAAGAACGTGGCCGACGCGGTCGAGACGCCCATATCCGCACGCGGACCGGCGTTTTGAGCCGCGATGACGAGTGTCTGCATACAGCCGCCGAGGCCGAAGCCGATGATGCCGCAGCACACCAGCGGCTGCCACAGCGCGGTGTCGTAGTGCACGCGGGCGAAAAGCACCGAGCCCAGCGCGATTATCAGGGAACCCAGGATCGGGAGCGCCTTGTAGCGGCCGGTGAACTTAGTGACCAGTCCGGCCAGTTGCGCGCCGATCATGATGCCGACCACCAATGGCAGCATGAACAATCCTGCGCGGGTCGGCGAATAACCGCGCACGACTTGGAAATACAGCGGTACCAGGACGATCGCGCCGAACATGGCTACGCCCACAATGAATCCGCCGATGATGGCAAGACTGAAGGTGCCACTTCGGAAAAGCCGCAAGGGAATCAGCGCGGCATCCTTCATCAGGAATTCGACGATCAGGAAGAGCACGAACCCGCCGGCGGCAATGGCGTAGCAGAGCAGCGCGCGATCCGAACGCCAGCCCCAGTCCCGGCCCTGCTGGGCGATGATGAGCAGCGGTACGGTGGCGGCGGTGAGAGTTATCGCGCCCAGCCAGTCGGTGCGAATGCGCTGACGCGGGAACGGCACGTCGAGGACCCGGGCCACGACCAGCATGGCGAGCACGCCGACGGGGACATTGACCAGGAACACCCAGCGCCAGCCCTCCAGGCCGAGCAGGTGATCGGCATTGGAGAAGAAGCCGCCCAGCACGGGGCCGAGCACCGTGGCGATACCGAAGACCATCATGAAATAGCCCTGGTAGCGCACCCTTTCACGCGGCGGTACGATATCGCCGATAATCGTGAAGGCCAGCGACATGAGCCCGCCCGCGCCAACACCTTGCAGCGCACGGAATCCCGCGAGCTGGTACATGGTGGTGGCGAAGGTACACGCCACAGAGCCGATGACGAATACCCCGATGGCTATGAGGTAGCAGGGTTTTCGGCCGTAGATGTCGGCGAGCTTGCCGTACAGCGGGGTGCTGATAGTCGCGGTGATGAGGTACGCGGTGGTGGCCCACGCCTGCTGATCGAACCCGTGCAGGCTGTTGGCGATGCGCACGATCGCCACGCTGACAATGTTCTGATCCAGGGCAGCGAGAAACACGCCCAATAGCAGACCGGACAAAATGGTCATAATCTGCCGGTGCGACAGTGCCTGTCTCTCACCGGAATCCGAAGCCGCCGGGATAACCCGCGGCTTGGTGATGGTATTCGTCATGTTTGGGGCCCTTGTCGGATTTCGGGTGTCCGTAAAAGGTGCGGTGCTACTCGAAAAGACCTCGCCATGAAGCAATTCGGGCAGCGTACCCCTACCGATCCGGCCCCTGACCGGACACCCCCGCTATGAGGCGGTTACCCCTCCACTTGTGCGTACAGCGGAATCCCGCTGTGGAAGAAGCGAATGAGCTGGCCGATCCGCACCGAGTGATCCACGCAGTGCCCGAAGTGATGCGCCATCATGGCGATATCGATGGCCATGGCCGAACCGTGCGGCCAACCCGAGTCGGCGGCGGCCTCGGCGGCCTGCACCCGCAATCGGTCCAGCCGCTCATCGCGGTGCACCAGCACCTGATCGCGCGGCGGGCTCTGTGCGGCAATGACTCTCACCACGATGTCCACCAGATCGCTTACCGCCGTGGAGATCTCCGCCAGCATCTCGGCGATCGGCTGCACCGCAACCGGCTTCGGATAGCGGCGCACCACCACATCGGCGACCCGGCTCAGCGCTCCGGCAATGCCGAGTAGATCGTCGGCTATCTGCATGGCGGTCACCACGTGGCGCAGGTCGCGCGCCACCGGAGCCTCCAGGGCCAGCAGTAGGACCGACCGGTCCTCGCACTTGGCGTGCTCGATCTGCACCTGCTCCTCGAGCGCGAAGACCTCGTAGGCGGCGGTGAGATCGCTACCTATCAGCGCCACCGAGGCACGCTCGGCCGACTCATGAGTCAACCGAGCCATATTCGCCAGCTCATCGGTCAACGCCATGAGCTCGATGGAGAATTTCGTCCGCACTCGCATATCTTGTCCGCCCGCCCACACAACTGCACAATATCGCGGCAAAAGCATTCCGCCCGAATGCGTCTCGGCCATGTCATCAGAAAATAACCAACCGACCAGTCGTATTCATCAGCTGGGCACCGGTGCGTCGGACCCCGAAATGCCTACCGGGTGGCAGACACTGAGACGTGGCCGACCAATCACCGTCCATCCGAACCCCGCCCCCGGAGAGCCGCATGCCCGCCTGGCTCCCCCGCGCCATGGTGCTCGCCTTCGCCTTCCTCGGCCTGTTCGAGCTGGTCAACTGGGCTGCTCACGAGCTGATCGGCATCGCCGTCATGATGACGGTGGCCTTCTTCATCTCCCTCGCCATGGAGCCCGCCGTCGATGCCATGGCCGGGCGCGGCATCAATCGCGGCCTCGCCACGGCGGCGATATTCATCATCGTTTTCGCATGCACCATCGGATTCCTGGTGACGCTCGGCATACTCATGGTGCAGACCGTCGGCAATGTTCTCGACGAATTACCGCGCGTACTGGACGAATTGGTGTCCTGGGTCAATCACACTTTTCACCAGGATTTCACCGTGCATCAACTCCGGGACCGGCTCTTCAAGGACTCCGATGTCCTCAACGCCTATGCCGAGCACGCCGCGAACAATGTGTGGGGACTGTCGAATACGGTGCTCGGCGGGTTCGCGAAGGTGATCACCATCGCGCTCTTCAGCGTGTACATGACCGCGGACGGACCCAAGCTGCGGCGCTCGGTCTGCGCACTGCTGCCGCCCGCCAAACAGGGTGCGGTACTGCATGCCTGGGACCTGGCCATCGACAAGACCGGCGGCTACCTCTACTCGCGCGCGTTGCTCGCGGTCATCTCCGCGGTCATCCACGGCGCGTTCCTGTGGCTGCTCGGAATGCCGAACGCCTTCGCCCTGGGCATCTGGTTCGGCGTCATCGCCTCGTTCGTGCCGACCATCGGCACCTATATCGCCGGGATTCTGCCGGTGTTGGTGGCGCTCACCATCAAACCCGTCGACGCGGTCTGGGTGATCGCGTTCGTGGTGATCTACCAGTGGATTCAGGATTATGTGCTGCAGCCGCGCATCACCGCCCGCACGGTCGATGTGAATCCGGCGGTGGCGCTGCTCTCGGTCATCGTCGGCGGCGCGCTGCTGGGCGCGGTGGGGGCGCTGCTGGCCATCCCCGCGACCGCCACCCTGCAGGCGTTCCTGAGCGAATACGTCAAGCGCTACGACGTCACCGAGGACCCGCGCATCGAACGCCGCGGCCGAATGTCCAAGGCGCACCGGCAAGTACCGGCGAGCCCGGACAAAACACCCCCGCCCTCGGACTCATAATGCAGCCATGGAACTGCTGACCGGCTTCGGGCTCGCGACCGCGGCGGGACTCAACGCCTATATCCCGCTACTGGCGCTGGGCCTGCTCTCGCGGTTCACCGATCTGGTGACCCTGCCGCAGGGCTGGGCCTGGCTGGGCAACGGCTGGGTGATGGCGATCGTCGCGGCACTGCTCGTGGTCGAGGTCGTCGCCGACAAGATTCCGGCGTTAGACAGTGCCAACGACATCGTCCAGACCTTCGTGCGGCCGACGGCGGGCGGCATCGTATTCGGTTCCGGCACAGCGGCGCAGACCTCCGCCGTGGCCGATCCCGGCGCGTTCGCACAGTCCGGCCAGTGGGTACCGGTCGTCATCGGAGTGATTACCGCACTTACGGTTTCGCTCACCAAGTCGACGGTGCGACCGGTCGCCAATGTCGCCACCGCGGGCGTGGCCGCGCCGGTGCTCTCCACGCTCGAGGACATCGCCAGCATCGCATTGGTCTTTCTGGCGATCCTGGTCCCGGTGCTGGCGGTGGTGGCCGTGCTGGCCCTGGTGTGGGCGGCGGTGCGGTTGGTGCGCCGACGACGCCGCAAGACCACCGCCTAGGCGGGCGCGGGCTCGCGGGTCTCCTGACGCGAACGCGCGGTGCCCAGAATCGAACCGAGGATGACCAGTGGGAAGCCGATGGCCATACCGGCGGTCAGCGGTTCACCCAGCATGGTGACGCCGATGAGCAGCGCCACCGCCGGATTGATGTACGTGATGACGGTGGCGCGGGCCGGGCCGACCTCACCGATGAGAGCGAAGAAGACCACGAAGGCCAGTGCCGTGCACAGCAGCCCCAGACCCACCACCGACCAGGTGGCATCGGCCGGGAAGTGGGAAGGCATGCGCCACAGCGCGAATGGCAGGTAGATGACTGCGGCGAAGACCAGTGAGGCCGTCACCACGCCGATCGGGGGTAGCTCGGTGAGCTTGCGGTCGATGATGATCGGACCGAAGGCGTAGCCGACCGCGCTCACCGCGATGGCCGCCAGCGCACCCAGATCCGAGACATCGATATCGAGACCGACCAGGGCGGCGACACCGGCGAAGCCGATCATCAGACCGGTAATGCGGCGGGCATCGAGGCGCTCATGGCCGAGTCTGGTCACCACGACCACGGCGATCAGCGGTACGGCCGCGATCAACAGACCGACCGTGGAGCTGGTCAGGGTGGTCTCGGCCTTACCGATCAACAGCCAGGGACCGGTGATCTCCACAACCGTGTAGACCAGCACCCATTTCCACTGCCGCAGCACCGGTAGGAAAACCTTGGTGTACAGCGCAATCGGCAGGAGCACGAGCGCTCCGAGCGCGGTACGCCCGAAGGCCACCACCACCGGATCGAAGTCGCCGACCGCGACCCGGATCATGGCGTATGGTACGCCCCAGATCACGCCCATCGCGAGGAACAGCACCCAACCGCGCTTACTCATCGCTCACCCGCCCTGTACCGCATACCGCCACGCCCTGTCAGTCGAACCACTCCGGGTCGCCGCCCGCGATGAACTCCGCGAGCACCGTCCGCTCCCGGAAAGCCTCCTGGAGCAATAGACCCAACCGCCGCAGGGCCTCCGCATCTTCCCCATATGCGACAAAAGTTCCGGCCTCCGGGTCCAGGCCGAATTTCCCGTCCAGTTCGGGCGCGCGCAATGCCAGCGCCGACCGGGCGACACCGGTCCAGCCATAGCCACCGCCCTCATAGCCGGCCGCGGCGAAGACCTCCTCGAGCTCGACCATGTGACTGTCCGAGAGCATGAGGCAGTAGTTGCCCGGCTTGTGGTCGTACTCGAAGAACACCAGCGGGGCGAAGGTCTCGCGATCGGTCATAGCCGCGAACCTAGCGTGCGACACCGACAATTCGGTGCGCCGCGGGACACCGCGGGCGAAATAGAGTCCGTGTATGTCGACTTCCGAGCAGGCGGACAGTGTCGATGCGGGGCGGGCCGCGCGCAAACTGGTGACGCGCACGGCGCTCGGACAGTGGCAGCCGGGGCCCGACCGGGCCGATCCGGTCGGTATTCTGGAGCAGCAGGCCACCACCCGGGTACCGGAGCTGGTGCGAATCCGGTACGCGCGCATGGCCACCGGGCAGTTCCCGTTCTATCGCGGCGCGCCCGCGATCATGGCGGCCGATCTCGCCGCCGGGCCCGAAACCGGGCTCACCGTGCAGCTCTGCGGTGACGCGCATCTGTCCAATTTCGGGCTGTTCGCCTCACCCGAACGCGCACTCGTCTTCGACCTCAACGACTTCGACGAAACCCTGCCCGGGCCGTTCGAATGGGATGTGAAGCGACTCGCCGCCAGCGTCGCGGTCGCCGCCCGCGCCAATGGCTTCGACGATATCGCGGCCGGCGCGTCGGCCCGCGCGTCGGCGACCGCGTACCGGGAAGCCATGGCGCAGTTGGCAACTCTCGGCGAAACCGAGGTCTGGTACGAAATGGTGAACGCCCAAGAGGTCGCCGCCGTACTGCGCCCCCAGGAAGGCAAAACCGTGGAGAAGGCGATCAACAAGGCCAAGTCCCGCACCAGCCTGCAAGCCCTGGACAAACTCACCGAACCCGGACCGGACGGCACCCCACGCATCAAACCCGATCCCCCGCTGGTGCTGCCGATCTCGGAAATCGAAGAGGCGGACCTGGATTCGGTACTCGCGGACTACCGAGCCAGCCTGCCCGAGGAGCGCCGGGTGCTGCTGGACCGCTATCAACTGCGCGATCTGGCCATGAAGGTGGTCGGCGTCGGCAGCGTGGGCACCCGCTGCTTCATCGCCCTGCTCACGGGGCGCGCCACCGGCGATCCGCTGTTCCTGCAGGTAAAGCAGGCCGAGACCTCGGTGCTCGCGAATCACCTGCGCGCCAGTGCATTCCGGCATCAGGGGCATCGAGTGGTACATGGTCAGCGGCTCACCCAGGCGGCCGGTGACATTTTCCTGGGCTGGGCCACCGGTCCCGATGGGCACTTCTACTACTGGCGGCAGCTGCGAGATATGAAGGGCACCATCACCATCGACGATATGAGCCCGCAGCAGTTGAGCCAGTACGCCAACCTGTGCGGGCGCACCCTGGCGCGCGGTCATGCCCGCTCCGGGGATCGCGTCGCCATCGCCGCCTACCTGGGCGAGAGCGACGTATTCGACCGCGCCATAGCCGATTTCGCACTCGCCTACGCCGACCAGACCGCCACCGATTACGCCGCCTTGCTGACGGCCATCGACCTGGGGCGGATCGACGCCGCCACCTGATGGGGCCTGGTCGGATTGCCTACCGACCGGCAGGGGGGTTGCCGAGTGTGCAGGTATGGCGGGGAAAAGGACAAAACACCGCCCAGAGTGCACACTCGGCGAACAGGTTCGGGCATCACGGGTATGCCCTGGGATCGGATCGCGGTTCGGGGCCGCCCAATGCGGCGACGGTTGCATTTTGTGCCTGCGATTTCCGTGGCAAAGCAGGTATCGCTGGGCGCGTCGCCTGCCGTACCCGGCTCGAGCTACCGGACTATGCCCGGATCGTCCCGTTCTGGACGGGAAGACTGGCCATGGTTGCCTTATCGAGCCCAAAGACCAAAGACAAAGACACCAAAACAGACCCGCGCGGGGTTGGACGATTGATCACCGGGAACTGACCGGGGCGACACGCCGCGAGTGGCCACGGTGAGTTCCCGGTGATCGTTTGACCAGTCGGGGGTGGGGTCAGACTGGGAGGGCCGTGAGGGCGGCGTCGGACATTAGGTGTTTGGCGTAGAGGCGGTGGATTTCGAGCATGACGTAGCGCGGGCCGGGGACGTCGCGATCCGCGAGGGTGATCAGGTGGGCCGCTAGGAGTTCGTTCAGCGCGGCGGCGGGATCGGGCAGGCCGGTGAGAGCGACGGTGCCGAAGGGCTCTCGGGGGGCCAGGGTGGTGCCGAGATGGTGCAGGACTCGGACGGCGGCGGGGCTGAGACGGGCGACCATCATCGCCAGACCATTGCGGATATCCGATGCGCCATAGGCGAATTCGTGTAATCTGCGCTGCTCCTCGGACATGCGGCCGAGCTGCTGGGTAATGGTCCAGTGCGGACGGGCGGCCAGCCGGGAGCCCACCGCGTGCAGAGCGAGCGGGATACCGGAGCAGCAGCGCACGAGCGCGGTGGTCGCCCACTCCTCGGCGCGGACGCGCTCCTCGCCGAGGAGGGCGCAGAGCACCTCCATACTCTCGGACATGGTCAGCTCACGCAGTACGGTCGTGCGAATCCCGTTGTTGTCCAGGGCAATACGAGCGTTGATCAGGACCGCACTGCGGGGGCCGACCGCGAGCAGCGGGGCCAGCTGGGCCGGTGAGGCGGCATCGTCGAGCAGCACCAGCACGCGCCGGTCGGCGAGCTCGGCCCGGTAGCGGGCCGCCCGTCCGGCGCAGTCGCGGGGCAGCGCGGCGGCGGGTACCCCGAGCGCCACCAGCAGGTGGCCGAGCACCGTGTACGACTCGGCGGGCACAGGCGCGGAACCACCGAGTTCCACCCGGAGCACCCCGTCCGGGAATCGGTCGGACAACCCTTCCGCGACTCGCATTGCCAAGGCGGACTTGCCGATTCCCGGACTTCCGGTGATCAGCACCGCACCGGATTCCTCGGTCAGCGCCCGCCGGATGCGCTCGATATCTGCCACTCGACCGCGGAAGCCACCCGGCTCCACGCCGCCCGCGGCCTCTCGCACCCGGTCCGGCAAGCCAGGCACCCGGTCCGGCGCACCCGGCATCGGGTCCGGCTCGGGTGCCGGCCGCACCGAAATCGGTTCCGCCGCAGGTATTTCGGTTGTGGCCGCGCCGTTCAGCAGCTGGGCGTGCAGCTCACGCAGTCGCGGGCCGGGGTCGACGCCGAGTTCGGTGGCGAGGGTGCGGCGCAGCCGGTCGTAGTGCGCGAGCGCCTCCGCCTCCCGATTGTCCAGACGGTAGGCGCACAGCAATCGCTCGTGCAGGTCCTCGGCCAGCGGATGCTCCAGCAGCGCCTCGCGCAGATCAGCCGCCACCAGCTTCGGATTGCCGCGCCGCAGTTCGGCATCCGCCCATTCGGCGATCGCCTCGTGCCGGAGTTGGCCCAGGCTGTCCCGAAAACGCCGCACCCAGTCGCTGTCCAGCCCGGCAAGCGGCTCACCGCGCCACAGGGCCAGTGCCCGGCTCAATGTCTCGGCGCGGCCGGGATCATCGGGCGCCATGGCCCGCGCCCGCCCGACCAGATCCCGGAACACGGAGAGATCGATACTGCCCGGCGATGCCTCGATCCGATAGCTTCCATGCAATCGACGAATCTCCGGCAACTCACCGGTATTCGCGGTGGCGGTCCGCAGAATACGGCGCAGCCTGGTCATATACGTGTACACCGAATTCCGGATGGTCTCCGGCGGCGCGTCCCACACCCGGGCCACCAGCGTCTCGGTCGAGATGGACTGGTCCGGATCGGCCAGCAATGCGGCGACGATCCCCCGCTGTTTCGACGGCCCCAAATCAACCGTCCGCCCGTCCACCACCAACTCCACGGAGCCCAGCAACCTGAATTCGATCATATCCTCCGCCATGACCACGCAAGCCAATGGTGACCTGCAAAAACTAACAGCCCCAATACTATTGGGCCACACCGAAGGCGTCCCACACCCTCCCGGACGGACCTCGAGGAAATCGAAATCGCCAGCACAGACCGCGCGGGCAGGCCGGTCAGAATCCCAGTTTCGACCGCCATTTCTGCGCCTGCGCGAAGGCGCGCTCGGCGGCACTGCCGCAGGTGGGCATGATGCCCAACTGCTGGAGCATTTCAGCGAGGTCCCAGATCGACCGGCAGCGGCAGATGAGGCCGGATCGGAACTGCCAGATGTCCAGGACAAGCAGGTCGACGGTCTTTCCGGTCGCGGCGAATCCCGGCGGCTCGATCAACCCCAGATGCGTCCCGGTCATTCGCCAGGGCACCACGGCAATGTTCGAGTTACCGGTGATCGCCGGCGGAAAGGGAGTGCTGTAGGAGATATCCGGAAAGGTCCCGATGGTGTCTGCAATCTCGGTGCCGAAGCGGCTGCCACGCCGCGCCCACGGTATGCGCGGCAGCCACCAGTTCGCCCTGCCCATCACCTTCACCAGAGCGGGAACCAGCAGCATCCGCACGACGGTGGCGTCGACAATGATCGCCAGCGACATACCGAGGCCGGTCACCCGGAGCAGGCTCACATCCGAGAACGCGACCGCGCCGGTGACGATGGTGAGCAGCAGCGCGGCCGCGGTGATAATCCGCCCGGTCCGCGAAACACCAACCCGCACAGCCTCTTCGATGGTGGCGCCTTGCAGATGCGCCTCCATCATCCGCGACATGAGGAATACCTCGTAGTCGGTGGAGAGCCCGAATACCGCGCCGATGACCACGACCAGCGCCGGAAACGGCAGCGGAGCGGCCACCGTGCCGAGGTATCCCGCACCATGACCGTCCTGGATGACCCAGATCAACACCCCGATCGTGGCGCCGAGGCTGATCATCGCCATGGCAACAGCCTTGAACGGCAAGACGATCGAGCGGAATGCCGCGAACATCACCAGTAGCGTGGCGCCCAGCATCACCGAGAGCATGATCGGGAAACTGCGCAGCACCGCCGCATCGCTGTCCGTGCTGATCGCGTTCTGACCGCCGACCAGCACGGTGATGTCGGGCGGTGCCGGGAGTTGCCGCAATGCCGCCACCGTGTCCCCCACCTCCGAGGTGAAGTCCGGAGTCGACAGCACCACGTGCAAGAGCACCAGATCGCCGCCCGCCGCCTGGCTCAGCACCAATCGGACGCCAGCACACTGTTGCGCCGCGGCCATCACCCGGCTTACCGCCTGTGGTGTCGGTGCGACTCCCCCCGATCCGCGGACGATCAGCGTCACTCCGTCTGTCGCATTGGGGAATTCGGTGGTGAGTGTGGACTGCGCGATACGGACCGCACTGTGCTCGGGGAGGCCGTTGATATCGATACCGGCGGGCCGGATACCGAGTAGCGGAGTGCTCAACAGCAGCAGGATGCCGCCCGCCAGCACGGCGATCAGCACGGGACGCCGCAGGACGCGGCCCGCCATCCGATCCCAGAACCGTGCGCCCCGTTCCTCACTGCGCTGTACGGCGCCGCGCCGCCAGGGCAATGCGTTGACTCGCTCACCGAGCAGGGCCAGCACGGCCGGGACCGCGGTGAGCGACAGTAGTGCCGCGATATCCACCGCGGCCATGGCGCCGAAGCCGAGCGATCGCAGCATGGATATGGGCGCGGCTATGGCGCCGGAGAACGCGCAGGTCATCAGCAGTGCCGAGAAGGCGATCGAGCGTCCCGCGGTCCGGATGGTGTGCTGTGCCGCGTCGACCGGGGTGCGCCCGCGGCCGAGTTCCTCACGGAACCGGCCGACGGTGAGCAGGCCGTAGTCGATCGCCAGCCCCAGACCGAGCACCATCGCGACATTGAGTGCGAACGCGCTGACGTCGGTGACCGTCGAGATCAGCCGCAGCGCGCCCAGCGAACCGAAGATGGTCAGCCCGCCGACGATCACCGGAAAACTCGCCGCGACCAGCCCACCCAGAATGAACAGCAGCAGGATCAGCGTCACCGGGAACGCCACCGTCTCGGCCAGCGCGACATCGTGTACCGACTCGGTGTTGTAGTCGTCGGTGAGCGCGCTGAAACCGGTGAACTGCGTCGGGATTCCCGGCACCGTCAACTCCGGCACGAGTCGCTGATAGGCCCGCAACTGCTCGGCATCATCGCCTTCGAGGGTGAGCACCGCGAGCGCCTTGGACCCGCCGGTCGAGATCATCGCCGACTTTCGGATCGGATCCTTTGTCGTCCAATAGGATTCGATCGGCTTGGCGAGCGCCGCCGCGGGCACTCGGTCGAATCGCTCGACGACCCGGGCCCGAATATCCTCGAGCGTGCTGCCGGGCGGTGCGGAGTAGATCACCACCACATCCGGTGTCTGGCGGCCGATATTCGCCCGGATCAGCTCGTCCGCCCGCGCGGATTGACTACCGGGGTCGATCTGGCCCGCGAGATTCAATCGGTCCAGCACCCCCAGGCCCCAGCAGCCGGCACACACCACGACCAGTAGCTCGGTCGCGAGTGTCAGCCACGGTCGTGCGGTGGTCATGCGGGCCCATAGCGTCATACTTCATCCGCCTATCGCGTGAACCACCCGGGCCAGCGCCTCGACGCCGGCCGCCAATTGGTCGGTGGTGTGCTCGCTGGTGGCGAAGAACCGCAGCCGCTCCTCGCCGTCCGGAACCGCGGGCGCCATGATCGCGCTGACGTTGACGCCCTCTTCGATCAACTTGGCCGAGGCCAGTGGCGCGCGTCCGCCGCCGCCGAGTAGTACCGGCACGATGGGTGTGCCCTGGGCGACCCCGGTGTCGAACCCGTTGTCCGTCACCAGTTTCCACAGGGTTTTCCCGTTTTCGATGCTCCGCGCGACTTCAGCGATTCGACGTCCATGCCGCCTTCGCTTCCTCCGTATTGTCGAGCTGTGCCGCCAATTTGGCCCCGATGCCGGACAGGCCGAGTCCGAGGCCACGAGCCATTTCCATCGGGGAGAGTTCGATTCCGACCATCTTGCTGGTGCGGGCCGCGAACTCGACGGCCATCAGAGAATCCATGCCGAGCTCCAGCAGCGGGGTCTGCACATCCACCGCGTCCGCTCCGACACCGAGGACCACCGCCATGACTTCGGCGAGCTTCGCCGTCACCGCCGCGGAGCGCTGATCGGGTGGCAAGGCCAGCAGTTCGGCCCGCAATGCGGCGGCCTCATCCTGATCGGCGCTCGAGCCGGTGGCGAAGTCGGCGAACCGCGCGCTGTGCCGGACCGCGTAGGTGGTCGCGGCCGCTTTCGCCCAGTCCATGTCGAGCACGGCGGCATGCGCGATCGGCAGCCGCAGGCATTCGGCGAGATACGCTGTGGCAGTGTCCATATCGATGGGGCGCAGCCCGACCATGGCCAGGTATCTGATGGTCTCCTCGTTCGCCTCGGCCATACCGCCACCGGCCATCGAACCCCAGTCGACACAGAGCGCCGCCTCGCCACGCGCGTGTCGAGTGTGCGCCAGCGACTGCAGCGCCGCATTCGCCGCGGCATAGGTGACCTGTGGGAATCCTCCGAGCAGCGCGCTGATCGAGGACCAGAGGACAAAATGGTCGAGTTCGATTCCGGCCGTTCGCACCGCGCGATCGAGATTGATCGCCCCGTCGATCTTCGGCGCGAGAACACTCGCGACGGTCTCCGCGGTAATCCGGTCGATCGGCGAATTGTCCACGACCCCGGCGGCGTGGAAGACCCCGCGCAGGGGATGCCCCGTGGTCTTGGTGTGCTCCACGACGGCCGAAACCGCGGCGTAGTCCGATATGTCGAGTCGTGCCTCGACCATTTCGATCCCGGCTGCCGCGAATTCCTGTAACTGCTGTACCGCCGCCGCGTCGGCCGCACCATTGCGGCCTGCCAGAATCAGGTGCCGCGCGCCCGCGCGCACCAGCCATCGGGCGGTGGCCAGACCGAAAGATCCGAACCCACCGGAAATCAGATACGTTGCGTCCGAATGTATCTCGGCCCGGCGGGCGAGCGGCCGCGCCAGCGGAGCCGGTTCGTCCAGATCGAGCACAATGCGGCCGATTCCCTTGGGCCGCACAATGGCCTCGAAGGCCGCCACCACCTCGTTCATCGAGTACATCTGATAGGCCAGGTGGCGGTAGACGCCGGACTCGAACTTCGCGATCAGGCCGGTGGTCTTGGCCCGGATGGCCTCCGGCCGGAACTTCATCATGCGATCCAGATCCAGCGCGGTGAATGTCAGGTTGTGATCGAACGGCCGCAGCTCGATCACCCCGCCGCTGTAGATATCGATCTTCCCGATCTCGATGATACGACCGAATTCCGCTGCGGCCCTGAGGTTCTGACGCAGTATCTCGCCTGGAGCACTGTTCAGCACGACATCGGCGCCGCGACCATCGGTGATCCGCATGACGTCGTCGACGAAATTCGTGGACCGGGAGTCGATCGCGTGATCGGCGCCGGCGGCCAGCACATGCGCCCGCCGCTCCGGACTCCCCGCGGTGGCGATCACCGTCGCCCCGGCATGCCGGGCGACCTGAATCGCGGCGAGACCGACACCACCGGCGCCGCCGTGAATCAGCACCGTATCGCGGGCGGTGAGCCGCGCGGCGTCGACGAGTGCGAGCTCCGCGGTCAGGAACGGCACGATGGAACTGCACGCACCGGGCGCCCAGGAATCGGAAACCGCTGTGGCGCAGCCGCGGTCGATGATGAGGTAGCGGCGCACCATATCGGGCGCGGATACGATCACCGAGTCTCCGACGGCCAGGTCCGTCACGTCCGCACCGATTCGCACCACGGTGCCCGCACCTTCCAGGCCGAGTTCGCGGCCGAAGAAGGTGTCCTGCATATCCTTTTCGCTCAGCACGCCGAGCACCTTGAACGCATCCTTGGGGTTGAGTCCGACGGCCCGCATCCGCACCTCGATCTGGCGCGCCGCCGGATCGACCCGATCGTTCTCCCGCCAGGCCAGATCCTGCAGGAGGCGAGTGCTCGGCATTTCCAGTCGGAACGAGAGCTCCGGATTCGTCACGACGCCCACCCGCTGCCACGGCTCGAGGTGGTCCGCGAGGTTCTTGCGGACCCGAAGCCCCCAGCGCGAACCCATACGCAGGCAGATCTCGTCCGCCCGGGCGCCGCCATCCGCTATTTCGGCGACGAGTTCGGCTACGGTGGTTCCGGGTTCGGTGTCGATCAACCGCCAGCCCGCGGTCCACTGCTCATTCAGTAGCGATCGCCGCGCTCCGACGAGCGCCGCGTGCGCGATATTCGCCGTGGCATCGCTGCCGGGGAGGCAGAACGCGTACTCGGTGACGATGGTGGCGTTGATATCGGCCGGCTGGATCGCATCGGCGGCCGAAGCGTCGTCGTGGCCGTCGTTCAGCACCTCGGCGATGGCGGCGGCGATACCGACCACGACGGCCACATTGTCCGCGGGGCCGAATCCCGTTCCGGCGGTGATGATCACATCGACTGCCCGCGAGCCGTTGGCGGCGATGCCCGCGCGCAAGGCCGCGGTGAGGTCGTTCTCCGGACCGCTATTCCCCGGATCGGCGATTCGGTGAATCGTTGCGCTGGAATAACTTTCGGCAATCGATTCGGCGCGCGGCGAAGCGGTCTCCCCCAGCGCGAGAACCAGGCCGAACCGCTCGGGCCGCTCGGTGTCCGGCGTACCGGGCGAAGTGTCCTCGTACAGTTCCCAGGCGGGCTCGTAGAACACCTGGCCCAGCCGCTGCAGCGCCGACTGGGGTGGCGATACCGGCCGGAACTCCACACCTCGCATGGCGAGGATCTGCGCACCGTCGGCGTCGACAATATCGACGTCTGCCTGTAGCGGACTACTACCGGTACGACGAACCAGCACGGTCGCCGCATCGGGAATCGGCCGGAACCGCCGCACCGCCAGCACTCCCGCGGGCACTATCGCCCCCTCCGCGAGAGTGGCGGATCCCTGCGCGAGCGCCGCGACGCACTGCAGGGCGACGTCGATCACGGCCGGATGCACCAGGTGTGTGGCGTCTTTCGCGATTGTCGTATCGATCGACGCGACCACGGTATCCGCGGTTACCTCGGCCTCGACCATGCCACGGAAGCTGGGCCCGTAGTGCAATCCGTGCGCGGCGAGCGCGGGATACATATCCTCGCCCCGGATGGTCACGCTGTCCGACGCCTCGGGCAGTTCGATCCGCGCCGCCCGGATCGGCCCCTCCACCAGTCGCCCGGTCGCGTTGACCGTCCAATTCGAGCCCGTGGCGGGCCGTGAGGCGATGGTGAACCGTTTGGTCGTCTCCTCGACGGTGAGCCGCAGCAGCGGTACATCGTGCGGATCTATCACGAGCGGCGTGACGAATCGAACGTCTTCCAGCGCCAGGTCCGCACGTCCGGCGCGGATGGCCGCGGCACTCAGCGCGGCATCGAGATAGGCCGCTCCGGGCAGCACGACAAGGTTCTCCACCACATGGTCCGGCAGCCAGGGCAGCGTGGAGACCGCCAGTGCCGCAGTCCATTCCGCCTTCGCTGATTCGGTGCGCTGCCCGAGCATCGGATAGCGGGTGTCCAGCGCCATGCGCTCGCGCACGACACTCTCCGGTTCGGTCCAGACCCTGGTCTTCTGCCACGGGTAGGCGGGCAGGGCGACGTGCGCCGTCACCGGCGAGCCGCCCGGCATCGCGGTGGTGTCGAGCGCGCCGGCGGCATAGAGCCCGGCGATGGTGCGCCGCAGGCTCACGACGTCGCCCTCTTTGCGGCTGAGCGTGCCGATGGATGTGCCCGCCTGCTCGGCGCGCACCAGGATCTCCCGAATATTGCCGCTCAGTACGGGATTCGGGCCCACCTCCACGAACACCCGATGGCCGGCGGCGACCACATTGGCGATGGTGTCGGCGAAGCGCACCGGCTCACGCACATTGCGGCACCAGTATTCGGCGTCCCACTCGGCACCTGAGACCTGCTTGCCGTGCACCGTCGAGTACAGCGGAAGCTGCGGTGACCGCGGCGCGAGCTGCGCGAGCGCGATCCGGAGCTCATCCAGAATCGGATCCATCAGAGCGCTGTGATACGCCACCGCGACATTCAGTATCCGGGCGAATACTCCTTGTTCCGAAAGCTTTTCGTGCATCCGATCGACCGCATCCCGCGCTCCGGCCAGCGTCACCCCGGTGACGCTGTTCACGGCCGCGACCCACAGCTGGTCGCCCTCGGGCACCGCTGCGATCGCGTCCTGTTCGGACAGTCCGACCGCGATCATCGCCCCCTGCGTCGTCCCCTGCAATCGCGACCGGTGATAGCTGACCAGCAGCGCGTCGTGCAGGCTCAGCATTCCGGAGAGGTAGGCGGCGCTCACCTCACCGACACTGTGCCCGATCAGGGCGGTGGGCCGCACGCCCAGCGCCGCCAGCTCCGCGACCAGTGCGACCTGCAACAGGAAGTTCGCCGGCTGCGCGACTTCGGTCTCGGTGGCTCGCGAATCCTCCTCCGGGCGAAGCATTTCCGTGAGGATCGACCATCCGGCGATCGCGCTGAACTCCGCGTCGACCTCCCGCGCGACCCGCGCGAATTCGCCTTCGGCCGTTAACAGTTCACGCCCCATGGCCCACCACTGCGGGCCCATACCGCTCATCACGAAGACCGGCCGTGCGGCCGCGCCGACCAGCGCCCGGACCGGGCGGGTGCCCTCGCCCGAAGCGAATTCCTGGAGTTTGGCCCGCAATTCGGCGGGATCCTCGAATTCGAATGCGGCGCGGTGCGAGTGATGTGCACGCCGCGTCCATGCCGCGGCCACGATCGAATCGATATCGGTGACACCGTCGAGCGCCGCCGCGAACCGCCCCGCGAGGGCGCGCACCGCCTCCGGACTGCGCGCCGACAGCGGCAATATCGCAGGGCTGCATCCGGTGCGCGCGGCCGCGGGCGGTGGCGGTGACTGCAGGATCGCGTGGGCATTGGTCCCGCCGTACCCGAAACTGTTCACCGCGACAACGACATTGCCGGTCGCGTCCAGTGGGCGTGGCTCGGTCGGAATGGTGATATTCAACTCGGCGAAGGGAATCTCCGGGTTCGGCCGCTCCAGCCAACCCTGCGGTGCAATCGTCCGATGATGCACGGTGAGGGCGGCCTTGATGACGCCCGCGATACCCGCGGCCGCCTCCAGATGCCCGATCGAAGCCTTGACCGATCCGACGGAAAGGGGTTCCCGCCTGCCCGCGACGGCGCCGTAAACCTTTCCCAGGGCGGACATTTCGAGTGGATCGCCGACCGGCGTACCGGTGCCGTGCGCCTCCACGTAGACCACATCGGCGGCAATCTCGGTCAGCGCTTGGGCAATTGGTGCGGCCACCCCACGCCGGATCACCCGGCCGACGCCACGCGCGATGGCATTCTCGGCCGCGACCCGGAGCAACTCGTCCGCGGGTGTGCTGCCGTGCACGAGATACGCGTCGCGACCCAGGACACTGTCCGCGGTGCGCACTTCGCTATCGGGCAGGCTGCCATACGCGCAGACCAGCACGAGAGACACGGCGGCGGCGGCCGCGATATCCGCCGCCTCCGAAGCCGCCGAATCCGAGAGAGGCGACCCGTCGACAGCCGCGATCACCGGGCCTGGCCGAGGGACGAAATACCCTCGGCTGTAAGCGTTTCGGTGAGTCGTTGCGGTCATGTACCCATGGTCCGGGAGAACGCCGTATCGGCACGACGACCGGGTGACCGACTGCGCTGTCCACCGAACGATGGACACGCTCCTCAGCCGTCGAGCAGACCGCGCGCCATGGCCGAGGTCACCGCAGCCGTCCGATCCGAGACATCGAGCTTGTTGAACACCCGCAGCAGATGAGTTTTGACGGTCGCCTCGCTGATATGCAGTTCGCGCCCGATATCGGCGTTCGTCAGCCCGCGCGCCACCAATCCCAGCACCTCGACCTCACGAGCCGAGAGATTCGGCCGCGCGGGCCGGCGGAGCTGGTGCATCAGACGCTGCGCGACCGCGGGCGCCAAAACGGTCTCACCTCGGAATGCCGCCCGGACCGCCGCCGCCAGCTCGGGGTGCGAGGCATCTTTCAGCAGGTAACCGGCCGCGCCGGCCTCCACCGCGCGCAGAATATCGGTATCGGTCTCATACGTGGTGACCACCAGAATTCGCGACTCCGGCCGGGCAGCGAGAATGCGTTCGATCGCCGTGACGCCGTCGATGCCGGGCAGCCGCAAATCCATCAGCACCACATCGGGTTTCAGCGCGGCGGCCATGGTCACCGCCTCCAAGCCGGAAGCGGCCGCCCCGATGACCGACAGATCCACCTGTGCCTCGAGAATGCTGCGCAGACCTTCGCGGACCACGGGGTGGTCGTCGACCAGCATTACGGTGATCATCGTGGAATCACCACCTGCACGGTTGTCCCGTGACCGGGACGGCTCGTCACCGACAGGGTGCCGCCGATCAGCTCGACCCGATCACGCATGCCGCGTAGCCCGAATCCGGTGGGCATCGCCGCGATGGTGAATCCGATTCCGTTGTCCGCCAACGATAACCGGACACCGGACGGTGTCGCTGCGAGCATCACATCCACCTGCGATGCCGCGGCGTGCTTGCGCACATTCGCCAGCGCCTCCTGGGCCACCCGCAACAAGGCCACCTCCGCCGCCGTACCCAGCACCGGCAGCATCGGGTCGGCGTGGACGGTCACGCTGATTTCGGTCTGCGCTCTCAGCCGCTCCGCCAACCGGGACAGCGCATCGGAGAGAGAATTCGAGGTGAGCGCGGCGGGAGTCAATTCCACGACCATCGTTCGCGCCTCGGCGAGGTTTTCCCGCGCGGTTTCCTCGATGAGCCCCAGATGCCGGCGGGCCGCGGCCGGATCGGTATCGACCTCCAGGTCAATCGCCTGCACGAGCGCCACAATGCTGGTGAATCCCTGTGCGAGGGTGTCGTGAATCTCCTGTGCCAGTCTGGCTCGTTCGGATGCCTGTCCCGCCACCCGCGAGAGCCGGGCGGATTCGGCTCGACTCTCCTCGAGCTCGGCAAGCAGCGCCGTCTGCTGCTCGCCATACTCGACGGCCACCCTGATCGCGGCGCCGATGATCGGGCTGAACGCCAATCCGATCACCGAGATGACCACGGCCAGTGGCACATCCGTGCCGTGCACCCCTTCGGTGAGCAGAGCCATCAGAGTGGGAAGCAGGCTGATCGCGGTGCCCGCCACCAGGCCGGACCGCAGCGGCAAAGCCAGGTAGGCGAGGGAGTACAGCACCGGCAACGCGGCGACCGCGGCGGCGGCGAACGACAGCGCGACCGCGAAGAGCACCATTGCGACGAGCACGAAGGTGACTGTGCGCCAGCTCAATCGACGCCAGCGGTATACCTCATTGGGCCCACCGAGATGAGCGCGAACCGAGACCAGGGTCCACACCACGATGCCCGCCAGCGCAGCGGTGGCGCCGAATCGGTTCGCCGGGAATTGATGGGAAAGAAGGAAAATCGCCCCACCGGTCGCGCTACAGCCGACGATCACGAACGCTGCCCACAAGCGATACCAGAGGTTCGAGCGCAGCACCGACGGGGTCACCGGATCAATCGCCTGCGGCGGGTCCATCGGGCCGATGATACCCGCGAACATCAACCCGCAGCCTCGATCACCCCGGCCGCACGCGCCTTCATCAGCGCATCGATTCGCCCTTCGGCCCCGAGCTTGCCGCAGATATTCGTCAGATGCCGCTTCACTGTGGAACGGCTGATATAGAGCTCCGTGGCGATTTCGGAATTGCTCAGCGCCGAAGCGAGCAGCCGGAGGACTTCCCGCTCGCGCGGTGAGAGCACCTGCGCGGAGTACCCGGCGAGACTACCGGTCACCGCTTCGATGGTCGTGCGAGACACCGACAGGAAGACCGCACCACCCACAGCCGCACTGTGGATCGCCGCGAACAAGTGGCTCGAATCCGCGCCCTTCAAGACATAACCCACGGCGCCGATCTCGAGCAGTCTGCCTACCAGGAACGGGTCGTCGTCCATGGTGAGAATGACGATCGCGGTGATCGGGCTGAGCTCTCGAATCGAGAGGAGGGTCTCCTCGACACCGTCGGGCAGATCGCTCTCCAGCAGCATCACCTGCGGCTGTTGTTCGCGGGCAATGGAAATCGCCTCCGCACCTGTTGCACCGTCGGCGACGACTGCTATTTCGGGATCGGTGCGCAATAGTTCTACGACCGCGTCCCGGATGAGCCGATGACCGTCGATGACGGCCAGCGTGATCGTTTGCTTGTCATCCATCGCTATCGGCGGCCGGGATCGAGTCGCGATATCCCCGATAACCCGCAACGCTTCCGATAGGTCGTGCAAAGATCCAGGATCCGTCATGGGCCCCTCCAGGCTTTGACGGCGTCCCGTACCAGGTGCCGCGCCTGGAACCGTAACAGATCACAACTCGAGGAAAACTGAATTATGTTGTGTCGCAAACTATTCCGAAATCCACCGTGCGGGCGGATATCGCGGGCCGGGGTCGGCGGCGCACAGCGTGCCCGACCGGCAGCGGCGCGCGCTGCGCATTGGGCCACCACCGGCCGGGCAGCGCGCGGGATCCGCTGTCGGGTAGGGACTTCTAGGTGTGGGCGGCTCCGTCGATGCGGATCTCGGTGCCGCTGATGAACCGGCCGTCATCGGAGACGAGCATGGCGATGACGCCGGCGACATTCTCCGGTCCGGCCAATTCCTCCGGATTGTCCTGCGGGACAATGGCGATCAGGCGGCTGAAGAGGGACCAGTCGGAGTCCTGCGGGAGGTAGCCGGGGGTGGCGGCGGTGATACCGGACTTGATACCGCCGGGGACGACGCTGACCGCGCGCAGGCCCTGCTTGCCGTACTCCAGGGCGAGGACGTGGGTCAGGGATTGGACTCCGCCCTTGCTCGCCGAGTACGCCGCCATGTACGGGTGCGCGAAGTTGGCGGAGGTGGAGCTGAAGTTCACGATGGTGCTGCTGGAGTTGGCCAGCAGTGCGGGCAGCGCCTCGCGGATCACCAGGAAGGTGCCGGTGAGGTTGACATTGATGATCTGATTCCACAGATCCAGCGAGGTCTCGTGGGTGTGCGCCGCGCGCAGGATGCCCGCCGCGTTGACCAGCGCGTCCAGTCCACCGAGGGATTCGATGGCGCTCTTCACACCCGCGATCACATCGGCCTCCTGGCCGATATTCATTTCCAGCGTGGTCAGCCGGGTGTCGGTGCCCGCCTCGGTGGCGTGCTTGCGGGTCAGCTGCAGACCCTCGGCATTCACATCCGCGCCGACGACGACCGCGCCTTCGGACAGGAGGCGCAGCACGGTGGCCTGGCCGATGCCGGATCCGGCGCCGGTTACCAAGATGCGGCGCTTTTCGAGACGGTTCATGGATGTTCTCCTGATCAGTGGGACCGTTTCTGACACGATATGCCATTAATGGCACGACACGCCATTAAATGTTTCCTGAGTCGGTAGAGTGCGGCTGTGACCAGCGAGCGAAATCGTGCCACCCCGACCCCGGGTCGTCCCGCGCTCAGCGAGACCCGGCGCGCGGCGACCCGGCGCGAAGTAGCCATGGTTGCCGCACATCTCTTCGCCGAAAATGGTTACACTGCAACAACAGTCGACGATATTGCCGCCGCCGCGGGCATGGGACTGCGCACCTTCTACCGCTACTTCCCCGGTAAAGAGGATGTCGTAGCGCCCCTACTGGCCATCGGAGCCCAGGCGTGGGCGGATGAACTCGCCGCCTGCCCGCCCGCAATTCCGCTGCGCGAGGCCATCGGACGCTCCTATCGCACGGCCACCGCGACCGCCCTCGCCGAGGAGGGTATCGCCGAATCCCTGCTGCGCCCGCTGTTGCGCGCCGCCACCGAACTCCCGGCGCTGCGCGCGACCTGGCTGCGCGTGCAACAGGACTGCGAAGCCCAGCTCATTCCGATTATCGCCGCCCGCACCGGCAGGTCCCCCGACGATCTCGATGTCGCGATCGCGGCAGCCATGGCGAATACCGCCGTGCGCCTTGCCGTCGAGCTCTGGGCCGAGGGCGCGGTTCCCGGGTCCGCCGCGGATGCGGTCGACAGCTGCCTGACCCGCCTGGCCGGGCAGACCCTGCTGTAAAGGCCCCCTGCTAGCACAATATGTGCAGCGCCACACCGGAATTCGATATGGAGTGTGCGCCAGCACACTGCCGCGGCCCGGATTGTGTGAGACCGTCTAGTGGCGCACAAGGCTCGGGAGCCACGACGGGGTGGGTTGGCCAGATCCCCGAACATCTTTGTGTATGAACATGATTCGACGCTCTGTCGCACAAGGTAGTGCCGAGCGGATCCCTGCCCGCACGCGCTGCGACCACCGTGCGGTGATACTCATGCATCGAGTGGAAAACGTTCGAGGTATTCAATGAATTTTACCGATTCCCTTTTGACGGATTACGTCGAGAACTACGTTCCGCCAACCATCTTCCGCCTCTCCCGCCCCGCCGATGTGACAGCGCTGGAGGCGCTCGAGCACTCCGGCGTGATCACCGCGCGGCACGACATGCTCACCCTGCAGCTGGAGAATCTGGCCAAGATTCGCACGCCCGAACGCGGGCGCCTCGGTGACCGTGACGATGTCTTCGAGGCGCTGGTCGCGGGCCGTCCCCGGACCGAGATCGGCGCGTGGGTGTTCTATCCGTGGTCGGGCAAGCTGGTGCACATTCTCGACGAACCCGAATTCGTAGAGGTCCGCACCGCCGCCAACCGCAATAAGATCACCACCGCCGAGCAGCTCACGCTGGCGGGCAAGACCGTGGGCATTCTCGGTCTGTCGGTGGGCAATGCGGTGGCGCTGACCATTGCCGCCGAACGCAGCGCGGGCGGGCTCAAACTCGCCGACTTCGACGAGATGGATCTGTCCAATCTGAATCGCCTGCGCGCCGGCATCGCCGACCTCGGCGTCAACAAGGCCGCGCTGGCCGCTCGCCAAATCGCCGAAATGGACCCGTATCTGGAGGTCGAGGTCTTCAACGACGGTATCGACGACCTGAATATCGACGACTTCTTCGACGCCGGCTGCAAGGTCGATCTGCTGGTCGAGGAGTGTGATATGCCGTGGATCAAGATCCTCTCGCGCGAGCACGCCCGTCAACGCGGCATTCCGGTGCTCATGGAAGCCAGCGATCGCGGCATGCTCGATATCGAGCGCTTCGACCTGGAGCCCGAGCGCCCGCTACTGCACGGCCTGGTCGGTGATCTCTCCACCGAGGAGCTCGAAACCATGGACCGCGACGGGCAATTGGCGGCCATGGCCACGATTGTCGGGGTCGACGGTCTCTCCGATCGCACGTCGGTCTCGGTGGTCGAAATGGATTCGACACTCACCACTTGGCCGCAGCTGGCCTCGGAGGTCAATCACGGCGGCGCGGTGGTGGCCACGGTGGCCCGCGCGATTCTGCTCGGGCACGACGTGCCGTCGAGCCGCCGGCACGTGGAGTTGCCGTTCGGCACAGCCCAGACGCCGTACGAGAAGCGCACGCCCGCAACGGTTTCCGAGCCGGAAGCCGCGGTCGAGCAGTTGCCCGGCGATCTCCGCGAGATCCTCGAATTGGCCATGCTCTCGCCGTCCGGCGGCAATACCCAGCAGTGGCAGTTCGTGGTGCGCAGCCGCGTCATCGATGTCGTACACCTGCCCGAGCGCTCGCGTACCCATCAGCTGTTCGAGGGCCGCGAGACCGTGCGCCGGGTGGTGCTGGGCACGGTCACCGAGAGCATTGTGGTCGCCGCCCGGGCCCGCGGGCTCACGGCCGAGGTCGAGTACGACCCCGAAGGTGACGACTCGCTGGTCTACACCCGGATCACGGTGGGCGAGAACGGACCCGCGGCCACCGCAGCGGAGATCGCGCTCGGCGCGGCACTGAGCAGCCGCTACAGCGAACGCACCCGGGAGGCAGGCCGCCCGCTCACCGATGCCGAGATGAGCGCACTGCACCTGGCCGTCGAGCCGTACTCGGCGCGGCTGTGGCTCAGCGGCGACGACCTGGTCAAGTATGTCTACGGGGAGGGCACCGCGATCGGTAACCGATTGCGCACCATAGTCGCGGGACTGCACACCGAGACCTTCGACGAGTTCTACTTCCGCTCCGATGAACCCGACCGCAAAGACGGTGTGCCACTGGAGAATCTGGGCATTCTGCTGCCGGAGCGCATCGCCCTGCGCATTCTGAGCCGCCCCGCGGTCGCCAAATTCCTGCACGAGCGCGGGGAGGGTATGGGACTGCTGGAGTACACCCGCACCTGGGCGGCCGGCGCCTCCGCCGTGGGCGCGGTCACCGCGGCCGGTCACAGCCGCCGCGATTTCGTCGAGGCCGGTCGCGCGGTACAGCGAATGTGGTTGGCGGCCACCGCACTCGGGGTCGGCGTACATCCCACCACCTCGCTCATGTTCGAGGCCGAAATGCTGGACCTGCCCGAGGGTGAGGTGTTCAGCGCGCTGGAGCGGGCCGAGATCGATATGCAGATGGCGGAATTCCGCAAGGTACTGGTCACCGATACCGACGCGCCACTGGCCATTGTCTTCCGCGCGGTCGCCGGGGCGGCCACAGCGGATCTGGTGCGCACGCCGCGCCGGCCACTGGCACTGCACCTCGATATCCGCACGGCGACAAGCGAATAGGGGGCGGAATCATGTCGACACCATCGGAATCAACCCCAGTGGTATGCCGCCGCGCCACCCCCGCCGACGCCGCAGGCATCGCCGAACTGTACGACCGGGTATACGGCGGCCACTACCCCATTACCGAGTGCACCGATCCGGCGCTGATCGGCACGATCCTCACCGAGCGCGACTACTCCTGGTTCCTGGCGGTGGCCGACGATATCGTCGTGGGATCCAGTGTGGCCGTTCCTGATTCGTCCAATGGCAGCTGTGAGATCGGGCGGGCGGCGGTGCGGCCGGAGTATGCCGGACACGGCAGTTTCGCCATGCTGTTCGATGCCACGGTCGCCGATGCCGTCGCACGCCCGGAGAACGAGTTGCTCTACGGCTTCGCCCGCAGCGACCGCGCCCGGTACCTGTTCGAGCGGATCGAATACCCGATCCACTGGACCGGCACCGACGGCGGTATGCACCGGGTCGGCGACGCCCGGGAGGAGCATCTGATCGGCGTCACCTTCAACCCGAAACATCCGCCGGTCCGCATCCTGCCGCCGAATCCTCCTGTGCGCGTGGGCAGTCTGGTCGACACCGAACTGCGCGCCATGATCGGGCGCACCGCGACGGGGCCGTATCCGGCACAGCTCACGGCCCGCCGCACCACCGACTATCTGCACGAATCCGCACACGGCCGGGTCGCCTATTCACTCTTCGAACCCAGTCGCGCGGCGGTCGTCGGCGAGCTCGACGCGCACACCCCGGCCGATGTGCGGCGTCTGCTCTGGGAGGTGGTGGACCAAGCCCCGGCGCGCGTCGAGCACCTCACCGTGTATGTGGTCGCCGATAAGCAGGCGGTGATCGCCGAACTGTGCGCACCGGACGTGGCGGGCCGCGCCTTCACCGCCTGCGCCTACCTGCCGGGCTGGCATCGCGGGGACGGGGCGCGTTACGACTGCGTCATGCTCACCCTGCGCCTGGACGGCCGCACTCCGCTGCGGCTCGGCTTCAACGAGCGCGTCGAGGCGCTGCACACCAGTCTCACCGTGCCCAGCCCACTCTCCCTCCGCTGAAAGGACATTCGAGGATGACACTCGACGGTACCTGGACCCTGTCCATCGAATCGCAGCTCGGTAAGCAGCTCGCGATCGTCGAATTCGCCACCGCCCCTGACGGTTCGGTCAGTGGCAATGCCAAGCATCCGAAATCCGGTGAGCTGGCGCCACTTTCGAAGGTTCAGGTCTCGGGCAATTCGCTGATCTGGCATCAGTCGATCCGGAATCCCATGCGGCTCAATCTGATCTTCAACACCACGGTCGAGGGCGATGAGCTCTCCGGCACCGTGAAGGCGCGCATCGTCCCCGGTACCGGCACCGTCACCGGGCGGCGCACGCCCGCCGCGGTCCGGTCCTGAACTCCCACACCGCGAAAGGGTCACCGTGCGGAAAATCGCCGAGTCGGCGGTGAAACATCGACGGCGGATCATCGCCGTCTGGTTGCTGGTATTGATCGCCGGCGGCGCGCTGGCGACCTTCACCACCGGCCGTTTGACCGTCGACTTCTCCCTGCCGGGGCAGCCCGGCGACACCGCCTCACACGCGGTGATCTCGACCTTCGGCACGGCGGGACAGAACAGTTCACCGCTCATTGTCGCCGTCACCCTGCCACCCGGGCAGCGCGTGGAAGACCATGCGGCACAACTGAAACCGGCGTTCGAGGTGCTGGCCACGGTGCGCATGTACGACCAGCCGGTGCAGGTGTTCGACGCCTACAACACCGTCGACGGCACGGACCGGACGACCTTCGCCACCGCCGACGGACGCACCGCCATGGCGTACGTGTTCTATCCGATCACCCGCACCCCCACACCGACCTCGCCCGCCGATATGGTGGGCGCGGCGATTACACCGCTGCTGCCGGTCGGCGCGACCCTCGGTATGACCGGCACCGATGCGCTCGCCGCCAGTCAGGGCAGCGGTATCGGACTGGGGGTGATCCTGGAGTTGCTCATCGCGGGCGGCGGCGCACTTCTGGTGCTGGCCTTCGTCTTCGGATCGCGACTGGCGGTGCTGCCGTTGATCGTGGCCTCGGTCAGTATCCCCGGGGCGCTGTTGCTGCTGCTGCCGTTGACGTACATCAGCGACTACTCGTTCATCGTCCAATACCTCATCTCACTGGTCGGGCTCGGGCTCGGCATCGACTATTCGCTACTGGTGGTCACCCGCTGGCGGGAGGAGCGCGGGCGCGGACTCGACAATGACGCCGCGATCGTCACCGCATTGCGGACCGCCGGAACCGCGGTGGTGCACAGCGGTGTCACGGTGGCGATCGGACTGCTGTCGCTGGTGGTGCTGCCGGTGCCGTTCATGCGCAGTATCGGTATTGCGGGGGCGCTCATTCCGCTGGTGACCGTGCTCGCCACGCTCACACTCACACCCGCGATTCTGAGCGTGGCCGGACCGCGACTGGATCCTCGCGGCGGGCGCCGGACGGCAGAGGGGACCGCCTGGACCCGTTGGACCGCCTTCGTGGTGCGCCGCCGGTGGATTGCCGCGGGGGTCGCGCTGGCCGTGCTCGGGCTGTTGACAGTGCCGTTCACGACCGCGAATATCGGCTTCTCCGCGGCGGATTCGCTCGCACAGCGCGGGCCCGCCTACGACACGTACACCGCGTTGAAGGACCAGGGGGTACCGGCCGGCACGCTGTCCCCGATCGAGATCCTCACTCGCAGTGACAAAGCCCGTGCGGTGGCCGCCGAACTGTCGGGGATCGACGGCGTCAAGCATGTGGTGGTCGCGGCGGATACCGACAGCCATCTGCATCGGCCGCTCTCGGGTGACGGTCCGACCGTGACCATGGTGCTGGCGATTCCGCAGGACCAGACCGTCAATCAGCGGACCGTGGCCGTGGTCGACCGGGTGCGCGACAAGACCGAACATTTGGACGGCGTCATCGGCGTCACCGGCGTCGGTACCGCGCAGACCGACTTCCAGCACGCGGTGTACGACAACTTCCCACTGGTCCTGCTGGTGCTGTCGCTACTGACCTATCTGCTGCTGGTGCGGGCCTTCCGCTCGCTGCTGCTACCGCTCAAAGCCGTTGTGATGAACCTGCTTTCACTGGCGGCGGCGATCGGGGCGATGGTGTTCTTCTGGCAGGACGGGGTCGGCTCCGAACTCATCTACGGGATTTCCGCCACCCATGCGGTCGCGGTGTGGATTCCGCCGCTGGTCTTCGCCTTCCTGTTCGGGCTGTCGATGGATTACGAGGTATTCATCCTGGCTCGCGTCCAGGAGGAGTACCGGGTCTCGGGGTCCACCGATCAAGCCGTCATCGCGGGCATGAGCCGGGTCGGACGACTGGTCACCAGTGCCGCGCTGATTCTGTTCCTGTCGTTCGCGGCTCTGTCCACCGGTCCGGGCACCGACCAGAAGGTGCTGGCGGTCGGCCTCGGATTGGGAATCCTGTTGGACGCCACCGTAATCCGGTCACTGCTGCTTCCGGCGACCATATCGCTCATGGGCCGCTGGAACTGGTATCTACCGAAATCCATTGAGCGCCTGCTGATGCTGCCACCACTCCCGGCGGCGGAGGTGCGCCAGGACGACGAACTCAATCCAGTTCCCGAAGCTTCGCTGTGAGGAAGTCGCGCTCAATGGCGTTGCCGGTGAGCAGGATTGCCTCCTGGTACGCCGTTCGGGCCTGGTCGGTGCGACCGAGTTCGGCGAGGAAGTGGGCGCGCGAGGCCGCGAGATAGCTGTAACCCGCCAATTGGGGCTCGCCGGCCAGTTCGTCGAGCGCGGCCAAACCGGTGGCGGCACCGTCTGCGAAGCCAAGCGCTACCGCACGATTGAGTGCCACCACCGGGGAGGGCCACAGCTGGATCAGGACCGTGTACAGGCCGACGATCTCGCGCCAGTCGGTGCGGTCATAGCTCGGTGCCTCGCTGTGCACCGCGGCTATGGCGGCCTCCAGGGCGTACCGGCCCGGACCCTTGCGCAATGCGGCCTGGACCAGGGCTATGCTGTCACCGATTTGCGTACTGTTCCAACGGCTTCGGTCTTGTTCGGAGATTCGGACCAGCTGCCCGTTCTCGTCGGTACGGGCTTCGCGGCGGGCATCGGTCAGCAGGATCAAGGCCAGCAAACCGGTCACATCGGGGTGATCGGGAAAGAGTCCGTGCAGCATTCGGGCGAGATCGAGGGCGCGTTCGGTGAGATCGCGGCGGGCCAGTTCGGTGCTGTAGGGGGCGGTGTGTCCGGTGGTGAACAGCAGGTGCACGACATTGAGCACCGCCTCGATCCGTTCCGGTAGCTCGGCGGGGCCGGGCACGCGGTAGGGGATGCGGGCGGCGGCAATCTTCTTCTTGGCCCTGGTGATTCGGGCCGCCATGGTCGATTCGGAGACCAGGAACGCGTGTGCGACCTCGGTGGTGCTCAGGCCGCACAGCAATCGAAGGGTCAGGGCTACCTGCGCCTCGATCGCGAGAGCCGGGTGGCAGCAGGTGCAGATGAGCCGCAGCAGATCGTCGCGGATCACTCCATCGACCCGCTCGACGGCGATATCGGCGATGTCGTCATCGATATCGTCCGAAACCAACAGTGGCAGTGCCCTTTTCAGTACCGACTGGGACCGCAGCAGATTCAGCGCACGGTTCCGGGCGACCGTGGTCAGCCACGCACCCGGCTTGGCGGGAACACCATTCGCGGCCCAGTCGGTCAGGGCATTGGCATACGCGTCCTGCACACACTCCTCGGCTTGATCGAGATCGCGGGTGACGCGCACCGTCGCGGCGAGCACCAGGGCCCACTCGCGGCGATGCGCGTCGGCTATGGCCTGTTCAGGAGAGAACACGCACCGGCCGAATCTCGATGCCGCCGTGTTCCATCGGAATCTGTTGTGCGACAGCCATTGCCGCGTCCAGATCGGCGGCCTCGATCATATAGAAGCCGACCAGCTGCTCCTTGGTCTCGATGAACGGGCCATCGCTGACGAAGAACCCGCCGCCGTTGTTCGGCCGGATACCGGTCGCGGTATGACTGGGTTCGAGTGCGACCCCGTCCACCAGCGCGGCCTTATTGGCCGCGATGAACCGCTCGTGGTCGGAGGCCAAACTCTCACCCGCATAGGTATCACCGAGTGCTTGTTCGTCCTGATAGATGAGTGCCAGATACTGCGCCATAGCCTCGTCCTTCCTACCCGGCATTGGCCGGGCTGTTGTGGTAGGCCGCGAGCAGCCATTTCTCGTCCCGCTTCTCCAGCACCCAGGTCGCGTTGTAAACCCGGTCGGCGGGCACCTCGGTCTCACCGGCGAACAGGACGCCGGTCCGGCTCACCACGACGGCGGCGTCCCGGCCCAGGAATCGGATGCTCCCGATCTCATCATCGGTCGTCGACCCTTTCAGGTACGACGCGAACCCCTCGGCCATATTCGCCCGGACCTCCTCCTTGGATCGCCGATAGGTACCCGGCTGGATCGCGGTCGCGTCCTCGATGTAATCGGCGACGAAAGCATCGGCGTCACTGGCCTCCCACGCCTGATAGATCCCCGTCAGGACTGCCCGGATAGCGGCTTCGTCCTTCGATCGGGTGTCACTCATGGCCCGTACTCCTTCGCATTGTCCGGCCCGCCGATCGGGCCATTCAACAACACGACACTCGGCGAGCGCCGAAATCGACAGTGCCGCGAAAATCGCCTCGCCAACCCGCGAATCCGGGTGGGTAGCCGCCTTGATCAGCGGTCCCCGAAGAAGATCTCTACAGATCGGTCATGGGCAAGTGCCAGCGGGGTCGCTCAGGCCAATCGCCGTCGCCGCCAGAGAGGTCGCCACGAAAAGAGGACCACCGAACGCGAACGTCGATCGCTGGAAATGTTCACCTGCTGCCCGGCACGAACCCACTCGAGAATGCCGGCGAGCAGTAGTAGCGGGGTCAGGATTTGAACCTGCGACCTCTGGGTTATGAGCCGACGGGCAGCGGACGGGAGCGACAACTTCGTCGGCATCGCCTATCGACTCAAACGAGGCTGCGCACGTCCCACAGCAATACGCCGTCCGCCTGCTGGGCGGGAAAGCCCAGTAGTTGATCCATGGTGCGGCGCAAGGCATCACTGTTGCGGGTGGGGGGTAGCACCACTACATCGGCGTGCCAGTAGCGCAGGTCCGCGATGGCCTGATCGCGGGTGGCCTGGTCGATGGCCGGGACCGTGTTGAACATCCGAACCAGTGTGAGTTGGTTCGCGGTGGGCCGGGCTTCGGCACCGTAGTGGGCGGCCTTGTCCGCGCCGGCCGGACCGACGAAGTAGCCGCCCACGAGCGGGAAGGTGAAGTCGGCGTCGAGCTGCCAGCGCAGGGCGATGGCGTCCACCGGGGTGGAGGGCGGCACGATCACCACGGAACCGTCCGAGACGTACTGCCGCACAGTGCCATCGGCGAAGAACGCGGGTGTCGGGGTGCGTTCCACCACCGGCAGGATGGTCGGTGCGATGGGTAGCAGTGCGAAGGCCAGTGCACCGAACCAGGCCACGGGCTGCCACTTGGTTGTGGAGGTACGCCAGTGGTCTATCGCCCGCTGGGTGCCCAGGGCCATGATTACCGCGAGGGCCGGAATGGCCGCCATGGCGAACCGTGATTCGATGATCCCGTTCAGTGGCGGGATGCTTCCGAATATCAGCCACGGCATGGGCACCATGGTGAATGTGCCGCCGACGAACAGCACGATGCCCATCGACAGCGTCATGAACACCATGATGGTGGTGAAGGCGGCCCGCACTATGCGCTCACGCCATAGGAAGAACGTGGTCACGGCGAGGAGCAGCAGTAGCGGCCAACCGAAGTAGGAGTTGTGCTCGGTTGGATTGATACTCACGTCCGGGCCGAACGAGAACATGCTGCCGGCTGATTGCGACGAGAACTGGAACGGCGCCAGCAAGTCATTGCCCACGCGGCCGCGACCGACGAATCGATACGACTGCGGTCCGAAGAACTGCCACCACAGCGGAATCGTGATGAGCGCCAGCGTAATCAGCGCCGCGAGCAATACGGGCCGCGCGATCGCACGCAGCGTGAGCAGGATGGCGCGCCGGGTGCGCAGGTAGGTCAGGGCGAAGACCGCGAAGGCCAGTGCGAAGATCAGCAGCGGCTCTTCACCCAGCGTGATCTGCATGGCGACCAGCAGACCCAGCACGATGGAGTCGCGCGGCGCTGTGCCCGCCTCCGGAGCGTCGATCGCGTGCCGTGCCATCTTGATGACCCGCATTGCGATGAACGGAAGCAGCACCAGCATAACGAAATTCGGGTGGCCATTGGTGTGGGAGATCATGGCGGGTGCGAACCCGCAGAACAAACCACCAAGGGCCGCAGCGAATTTGGAGGTCACCAGCTCGCGCGAGAACACCCGGTACCAGGCGAACGCGGTGCCGGACAAGCCCAGGGTGAGCGCCAGAACGAAGGTGACGGACGGCCCGAACAGCAGGGTGACGGGCGTAAACGGTACGCCGAACCCGTACATGAGGGTATTGGACGTCAGGTTCACGCCGTCGGGGTAGTTCTGCAGCGTGGTGCTGAACAGACCCTCGAAGTGGGTGATCTTGTGCGCGGTGAGGGCGAAGAACCACTCGTACAGAGTTTGATCCTGATCGCTCTTGATCAGGTACCCGCTGCGGGGGTGCAGCCACAGCCTGGAGAGTACGAAAACCGCCAGTGACAGATAGCCGGCGGCAACGATGAGATCGGTGCGCGCCGAGCGGATTCGCTCCGCTGGCGATCGGGGCCGACTCCGCTGGGAATGAACTTCGTCCAGTGTGTCCCGGTCTGGAACCCCTACCTCCGATCGGGCCTTTTCGGTCCGCTCGGTTACCCACCCCAGTGCCACGCAAACTCCCCTAATCGTCACAATCACGAGCAGCCGTTCACGGTACCCGGGCTCGACCGAGATCGCGCTGCCAACTGACTGTTTGGAGAATGCCCTGAAAACCGAGTAGCGGGGACAGGATTTGAACCTGCGACCTCTGGGTTATCAGCCAACGGGCAACAGTCTTGAGCGTGTCATCACTTGACTCCTTCGTACCCGGCTTCGACCAACCATTCACGCGATGTGGCCCATGCACGGTCCGGATGCTGCGGCTGATGATCATCGGCGGAGATCGACCGCGGCACCCGAGAGCCGCCTATGCTCGCACTATGACGCGTGACGCTCGGGATTCGGGTGTTTCGCTGGCAGCGTTGCTCGCCGCGTTCTCGTTCGCGATGGATCTCGGCCTCGGCCAGCCGATGGCCCACGTATTGCGATCATGGCGACTCGCCTCACGACTCGGCGAGCGAGTCGGGCTGAGCGATGACGAACGCTCCGACCTCTACTACACGGCCGTGCTGGCATGGGCCGGTTGCGTGGCCGACGCACCCGAGGTGGCCGCGTGGTTCGGCGACGACATCGCCTTCCGCGCCGACAGTTACCGGACAGACCTGCGCGGAGTCGGCGGGGCGGTGTTCTTCCTCGCGCACGCCGGATCCTCGGGGCCTTTCGCTCAGCGCGTGCGCAAGACGGTGACGATCGCGGCGAAGGGCGGTCGCGATATCGAGCGCGGGCTGATGGCGCACTGCCTCACCACCTCGACGATGGCCGACCGGCTCGGGCTGGACCCGGTGGTGGGCGACTCGCTGCGGCAGTTCTTCGCGCGATGGGACGGCAAGGGGGTGCCGGGCGGGCTCGGTGGGGAGCGAATCGGGTTGGGGATGCGGCTGTTTCATCTCGCCGACGTTGTGGAGGTGCTACATCGCACCGCCGGGATCGATGCCGCGATCGATGTCGCACGTTCACGGCGGGGGACGCAGTTCGACCCGGCCATGGTGGACGCCTTCTGCGCCTCGGCCCACGACCTGCTGGCGGACGGAGACACCGATCCCGACTATGGAGAACTCATAGCCGCCGATCCCGCGCTGCGGCGCAATCTCACCGGCCCGGAACTGGATACGGCGCTGGAGGTCATCGCCGATTTCACCGATCTGCGCTCGCCCTATCGGGCCGGGCACTCGCGCGGGGTGGCCGATCTCGCCGCTCGCGCCGCGACGGTCGCGGGACTGGCCGAACCCGACGTCGTCCTACTGCGCCGTGCGGCTCTTCTCCATGAGATCGGGATGCACGGCGTTCCAGCGACCATTCTGGACAAGCCGGGAGGGCTGGGCGTGACCGAGCTCGAGCGGCTCCGGATGAATTCCTACTACACCGAGCGGGTCCTCGCGCGCCCTCCTGCGCTCGCACGCATCGGCGCTGTCGCGGCGCTGACCTTCGAACGCCTCGACGGCTCGGGCACACATCGTGGTTTGACCGGTCCGTCGATCCCGATGACGGCACGGCTGCTGGCGGCGGCCGATACCTATCGGGCCATGTCCGAGCCACGACCGTATCGGGATGCCTTGCCGCCCAAGCGCATTCTCGCCGAGATGCGGGGTGAGGTGCGTGGCGGACGCCTGGATGCGGGGGCGGTCGACGCGGTCCTCGACGCGGCCGGGCAACCACGGCATCGGCGTCGCTCCGGTCCGGACGGTCTGACGCCGCGTGAGCTCGAGGTGTTGGTACTGATCGCGCGCGGAGCCTCAACTCGCCATGTCGCGCACTCCCTGGGCATCACCCCGAAAACCGCCGGTACCCATATCGAACGCATCTACGCCAAAACCGGATCCTCGACACGATCGACCGCCACCCTCTACGCGGTGCAGCACGGACTCCTCGACACCCTGGCCGTCGATTCGTAGGGAGAACACCTGACGACAAGTGGATTCCGCGCGCCTAGCGTGCATTTCACGATCCATTTCGTCGCCCCGCGACAGTGTTCGAAACGAGGTTCCGCGATGTCCAAAGCCGTGATCAGCCTGACCACCGGTCTGGAGGACCCGGAGAAGGTCACTGTCGCATTCCTGGTGGCCGTCGGTGCCGCCGAGACCGGACGCGAGACTCTGATGTTCCTGACGAAGGAAGCCGTCCGGCTCGCGCTCGCGGACACCGCGGTCGGCGTCGCCTGCGAGGGCTGCCCTTCGCTCCCGGAACTGTGCAAGCGCTACGAGGCGGCCGGCGGACGCTACTTCGTCTGTCCGATCTGCTTCAACGCCAAGCAACTCGACAGCGGTGCGCTCGTCGGCAATGCCGAACTGCAGGGCACCATCCCGATGTGGCAGTGGATCGGCGATGACCCGGCCACGACCTTCAGCTACTGATTCGCGCACTGCGCCGGAGGTAACGACCATGCTCGACCTGGCATCCCGGTTGACCGACCTGCCCGAACGCTGCGGCCACGCGCCCTGGCCCGGCCACGAATACGTCAAGGGCTGGGGCGTTTTCGGTCTCCCCTTCGACAGCGGCCACGTCCTCGCCCTGCGGGTCTTCCCCGAAAACGACTTCGGCCCATACAAAACCGTCTGGCATCGCGACCCTGACGGTCGCTGGTCGATCTTCGTCGACGGCGACCGGCTCGAGACCGCCTGCCCGCGCTACTACGGCTCCGCCTGTGCCTATACCGGTTTCGCCACGATCGGTGTGGAATGGAGCGGACCGGTCGCGCTGCGGATCACGATCGACGAGCCTGCCCTCGACTGGACGCTGACCGCGTACGAGACGCCGGCGCTGCGCATGCTCAATGCTGCCGGGCGACACATGCCTCTTGCCTCGTGGCGGTCTTCTTCGCTCGTACGTGGCCGGGAAATGATCGCCGCTGCAATGGGTTTGGGCCGTTTGCGGATGACCGGTGTCATGCCCAGCGGCCACACCGGAATCCTCATGCCCCAGCAGATGTTCCTGGTCACGCAGTCGACGGCCATACTCGGCGGTCACGACCTCGGGGAGCCCACACGCCTGAAAGCGAACCCACTCATCGGCGGCGTTGCCCTACCCGCCCGGGGCGTGCTGGCCATCGGTCAAGCGATGTGGCAGACCCTCGGATCAGTCGAAAGCGCCTCGTGCCCTGACACTCCCGCCCCCGATCCTCCCCCGCGATAGTCGGGCGCCTCTCACGAGCACAAATGCCTCGGCTGTCCCGCCACCGGCCTGGACCGGATTCCCGGCGAAGCGATCGACTCCTTCGCTGGTGTCGGCTACTTCCTGGATCTGGCAGAGGTTGACGCCCCAGCGATCACAGTTCCATCCGTTCCACCTCGTCCACTGAATATCATCAGGTAGCAAGGTATTTCGGGACGTTTCAGGCGCTGATCGATACGGGCGATTCGGCGTGATGCCAAAGCCGCTGCCACAAGTCTCGACAAAGACCGAGGGCGGTCCTGAACCTACTGGTCAGGACCGCCCTCGTTGCTGGCCGACGCGACGACCCTCAACCGGCTCATCCGCCGCACCACCGGGCAGGTTCCGGGAGCATTCCGATCAGACTGAACGAGCCCGAATGAGAAGGGTGGATGTTCGAATCCTTCCGGGCACACCGGTTTTCGATGAAGCGTGGCGTCGGTGAGCCCGCTCAGTAGGTTCTGAGCCCTCCACTTTTGGCGTTCAGCATGGTTTCGTGCGCCAGTCGCTCATTGGCGCGGAACACCAGGACCCTGTCCCCGGTATCCCACGTCACGGACTGCATCACCTGCCGGTCTTTCAGGAAGACGTAGTACCCGAAAGATGCCGGATCCGAACCGCTCCGGGGCGGTAGACCCTTCCAGCAGGTGCCCGGTGGGGTATCCGCCATCTTGTTCAGCCAGTTGTCGTCCATTGCCGAGGAGACGTCGATCACCGTGTCCCAGTCATCGGACCAACCGGCTGCACGAGTTACCTCACCAAAACTGATGGGCTGCTCCCTGTGCCCAGCGGTTTCGAACTCCGCGGACAGCGCCTTGCTCGAGCCGAGCGGCTCCGGCTTGCTGTCGAGGTGGATTTCGGATTGACATATTTTCGCGGCAGGCTTGTCATGTTTGGCGGCGCATCCGGCCAGCAGTGGAGCAATCAGGATGCCGACAACGATCGTGGCTGGTTTCACTTGCCTCGCACTCACTTTCCCTTACCCGGAAGTGGGATAGCCTCCCCTGGATCGGTGAGGGCCTCAGTAAGTTGCGAGTCCTCCGCCCTTGGCGTTCAGCATGGTTTCGTGAGTCAGCCGATCGCGGGGACGGAGCAGCACGGGCATATTCCCGGTGTACCACCTCACGGACTGCACCACCTGCTGGTCTTTGAGGAAGACGTAGTACCCGAAAGGTGCCGGATTATCGGAATTGATACGGGCCGGTAGCCCCTTCCAGCAGGTGCCCGCTGGGGTTTGTGCGGTCTGGTTCATCCAGTCGTCGTTGTAGGCTTCGGCGGCCTCGATCATCGTGTCCCAGTCATCGGACCAACCTGCCGCGTGAGTGACTTCGCCGAGGCTGACGGGTTGATGCCCTCGACCGGCGGTTTCGAGCTCCGTCGTCAGCGCCTTGCTCGAGCCGAGCGGCTCCGGCTCCTGGCTGAGGTGGATTTCGGATTGACAGGTTTTCGCGGCGGGCTTTGCCGGTTTGGCGGCGCATCCGGCCAGCAGTGGAACGATCAGGATGCCGACAACGATCGTGGCTGGTTTCACTTGCCTCGCACTCACTTTCCCTTGGCCGGAAGTGGGATATCCACTTGCTCGGGACTCGTCGTATCGGTCCAGGGCACGTTATTGCTGAAGGCGATCTGGGCGGGAGCGTTGTCCCCGTTGGGACTGTGGATGACGACGGTGTCTCCCTTGTCGACCGCGGCGATGACCGCTGTTTTCAGGTCGTCCTTCGATGCGTTCATGTTCGCCAGACCGATCTGGCGGCCCACATCATTGTTCTTGAGGTCCATCGCCTCTCGCTGCGGACCGTTTCCGCCGACGCCCTCATGAGCGGTGGCGTACTGCTTCGCCCAATCTGCACCGAACTCCTGGGTCATACGTGCGTTCCAGTAGGTATGCCGGGCCGCGTCCCCGTGACCGTCGTCCGACGATTTCGGATTCACCGCGGTGTACTTGTTGTTCGCCCCGAACTCTTCCGCCTCATCCTTGATGTCGTTGAACTTCATGTAGTTCATCGGATTGCCGCCGTAGAGCGGGTTGCAGAGCTCATCCATCGCGGCCTTTTCCTCGACCGTCATCTCTACCGGCTGCATGTCGGGCTTATACATTCTGATCAGGTTCAGCAGGGTCGAGTCGGGCCAAACAATGATCTCGGACTTCGTCGTATCCACCTGATAGCTCAGGAGAATATCCCTGAGCGCGGCGTCCTCCGGAATACCGGCCAGCACCAGCTTGACAGCATCGGGCACGTGCTCGAGTTGCGTGGCCAGGTCGCGCGCGCCGATCTTGTCGGTGGCCTGCACATCCCAGTACGCCTGCTTGAGATTCGCACCCAAGCGGAGGCATTCGGCGGACTTCCAGGCGGCGGAAAGCGGGTTGCCCGAATGCTTTTCGATGGTCTCCCAGTTCGAGTCGTATGACTTCACGTCACCGTTATCGTCGTCGTAGAAGAGGTTCCACTCCGAATCTTTGACGTCGTCGACAGCCGACTGCAAACTCTTGATATCCGATTGCAGTGCGGTAGTCGTGGTGTCGATCTGCTTATGGATGGCATCGAGGACGTCACCGGTGGTGACCGCCTCGTTCTTCAACTTGGCCGACATGGTGCGGGCGGCACTACCTGCGGCGTCGCCGAAGTAGGAGTCCGAACCCTGAATCGCCTTGTCCGCGTTGATGGATTCGGCCTCGAGGGTGATACCGGCGTTCATCGCGTCCGCGCCGGCGAAGCGTGCCGAATCGAGCTTCCACCCGAGCACCGTGGAGATGGTGATCTTGTCACCGCTCACTTGATGCCCTTGAATCCAGTCGCATTCGCCTCATCCATCCCATCGGCTGTGCCAGCCGCGTTATCGGTGAGATTCGCGAACTGGTCAAGCCTGCCTTGATTGAGCGTCACCACCCGATCCATCGCCTTGAGTACCAGCCCAACGTTTTTCGCGAAGGCGGAGAACGGCATCGCGCCGAGAGCGGCGTCACGGTTGTGCTCGCCGATCGGGCTCAGTTTGCCGATCGCACCGGCATGGGTACGTGTATCGGTCGCGAGCGCGCGCAACTTATCGGGATCGAAGGCAACCATGTCTACAGTCCCCCCAACAGCTTTCGCTTCATGCATCCCCCAGGATTGGCCATAGTGCCGCTAGATAGTAGCGGTCGGTATGTACTGCGAACAATCGGACGCTCGGTGTCGGTACAGTGTCGAGCAGTCGGGGGGAGACATCCCGGCATGGACGATCCGGATGAATGGGTGGGGAGCACGTGGACCAGCGTCGCGCGCGGGCCGAGAAGATCGATGAGGCCATCGGGGTGGTACGAGCCCAGGCTCGCGCCGCGGACCGAAGCATGGCGATCGAGGTGGATGCCTACGGGCAGATCACCCAGATCAAGCTGGCGCCGCACGCCGCCGCCGAGGGGACCCAGCAGCTCGAGCGGACCATCATCGAGCAGTACCGGGCGGCGCGCGCCGATGCGGAAACGCAGGCACACAAGGTGTACGAACAGTTCCTTCGAAACGAGAAGAAGGACGCTGCACCGGCAACGCCGCAACCCGAATGGGCCGATCCAGACGATGCGCAGCCGGTCAGGCTCTGGGCCAACACGCGGTAATGAACCGAGCCTCGGAACCCGCGGCCATGACGGTCGGCATCTACGACGCCGTCGGGATCGGCCACCAGAACCAACGGCCGAGCAGCGCGGCGAGGGTAGGGATGACTCGCCATACCAGCAGGTCCAACGTCATGTAACGGTCGGTATCAGCCTGCTGCTCGACACCCTCGTGGTCCGTCGGTCATGCAATATCCACGTCATGCTCCACCGTGCCCCCACCGACGCGGTCGCCTGGAAATATATGGTGGACAACCCCGCTGAGAAGGCCGAGCCCCCGCGCTTGCCGAGATATGTGGAATCCGCTGGCCCTCACTCGATCTCGACACCGGAGCGCTGTCAGTCGACCAAGGCCGCGTTGTCGCGGCAGGCCACGCCCAGGATTCTCAGGTCAAGTCCGACGACTCCGCCCGCATGATCGCCCTCGACACCGCCACCGTGACCGCCCTCGAGCAATGGAAGGCGGTCCAGGACGCCGAACGCCCCTTGCTACAAGAAGACCGGGCTGGTCTTCACGTGGGAGGACGGCAGCGCCGTACACCCGGACACGGTCCGAGAATGCTTCAAACGCCTGGCCGTCCGCGCCGCCAGCTACATGCTGGGACGCCGCAACACCCCCGCGACGGCACCGCCACCCATGACACTGAGTTTGGCTAACGGTGCCAAACGTGATGCCAAACCAACGCGAAAAAGGCCCGGAACCTTTAGGTTCCGGGCCGTTCTGCCTAGTAGCGGGGACAGGATTTGAACCTGCGACCTCTGGGTTATGAGCCCAGCGAGCTACCGAGCTGCTCCACCCCGCGTCGGTGTGAAATGAACAGTACACGGGCGGGTGGGATACACCAAAACGGGTGGTGGGAGGCTGTTGGTGGGTAGCTGGAAACTCGTCAGCTATCGGGACCGAACCTGGGGGGATCACCTCGAAGACACAGGAGAGACCGATGAGCCGCAGGACACTTGCCGCCGCACTCGCGATCAGTGCCGGGGCAGTACTCTTCACCGTTCCGAGTACCGCTTCCGCGAACGGCTACATCAACTGTGACGTGGATCAGCACTCGCTCACGTTGCGTGGGGAGGAGCCGGAGGTGTTCGATGCCATCAATAGGCTGCGGGCCGACAACGGGGTCGGGGCCGTGACGCATACCGAGGTGTTGTCGCGGCCGTCGGCGTGGACGAGCAATGACAGCGCGGAGCGCGGGTATGTGCCCAGCGATCATCTGGACTCGCTCGGCCGGAATATCGGGCTGCGGTTCCGCGAGTGCGGGGTTCCGGCGATCGCACAGATCGCCGAAATCAATTACGGGGGAACCAATATCACGCCCGCGGATGCCATGGAGTTCTGGGCGAACTCGCCTGCGCATCGGGCGATCATGTTGGACGGCAGGCTGACTCGGGTCGGGGTGTCGGTGGTCGATCTCGACAATCACCAGTATTGGACGGTCGCCTTCGCTTCGGTGGCGTGAGGGCGGGGCGGGCCTTCAACGAGGCTGCCGTCTCGTCCTGCGTAATTGGCGCTGCCGCACCCGAACCGAGGCCGTGTGCGGCGGCGTCCGCCGTAGGCTCGTCGATATGCGAATCGCAATCATCGGAGGACACGGACAGATCGCGCTTGGACTCACCGCGCTGCTCACCGAGCGCGGAAACGCTGTCCTGAGCGTCATTCGGAATCCGAACCACGCCGGGGACGTCGAGAAAGTGGGCGGGCAGCCGATCGTTCTCGACCTCGAACGCCAGGGAGCGGATGAACTCGTCACGGCGCTGAGCGGCGTCGACGCGGTGGTATTCGCCGCCGGAGCCGGGCCGGGCAGTGGACCGGAGCGGAAGTACACCGTCGACCGGGATGCCTCGATCCTGCTGGCCGATGCCGCCGAAAAGGCCGGCGTGCGGCGGTTCGTACAGATCTCGACCATGGGCGCGGGCAAACCCGCCGCCGGTGGCGATGAGTCGTGGGTCGCCTATATCGATGCGAAGACGCAGGCGGAGAACGACCTTCGGCAGCGGGACCTGGAGTGGACCATTCTGCGCCCGGGCAGCCTCACCAACGGGCCCGCAACAGGTCGGGTGCGACTCACGGAAAGTGTTCCCGCAGGGAGCATTCCGCGTCTCGACGTAGCAGCCGTCCTCGCCGAACTACTGATCACCGGTGCCGCGACGGGTCGCGTACTGGAGTTGATCAGCGGAGAGACCTCGACCGAGCAAGCGGTCGCGGACCTCTGATGGTCATGCGATCACCAGGAACTCACGTTGCGGGTTCAGCGCTTGGGTTCAAGGGTTCGATGCAACAGGGTTGTCTGGGTTCGACAGTAGTTGGTCGAGTACTTGTGCGGGGGTGCGCCCGGAGCATTCATCGAGGGGGTACTCATGGCTCTCTCGTACGGCGTATTCGTGACATGAGTACCCCTCGATGAAATGCCCTGCCGGTCGGTAGGCGACGGGGGACCTACCAACCGGCGATTTCGGGGAGGGACAGGGTCAGACGTGGGCGGGGCTGGAGGCTCGGTAGACCTCGGCGCCTTCCACGTAGGTGGCCAGTACCTTGGTTTCCAGGATGCGATCGGGGTCGGTGAAGGGGTCCCGGTCGAGGGTGATCAGGTCGGCGTATTTGCCTACCTCGATGGTTCCGGTATCGGATTCCAGGTGGTTCACGCGGGCGGTGCCGAGCGTGTAGGCGGTGAAAGCCGTTGTGACGTCCAGGCATTGGGCGGGGAAGAAGACGTCGTAGGGCTCATCGGGGATGGAGCGATTGACCGCTACGTGCAGGCCCAGCAGGGGGTCCGCGCTGCTGACCGGCCAGTCGCTGCCTGCAGCCAGGGACGCACCGGTGCGGTGCAGGTCGCCGAACGGGTATTGCCATTCGGCGCGCTCGGCACCCAGGAACGGAATGGTCAACTCGTTCATGGCGGGCTCGTAGGCCGCCCACAGGGGTTGCATATTGGCGGTGATGCCGAGGGCGGCGAAGCGCGGGACATCGTCGGGGTGGACCACCTGCAGGTGGGCGATGTGGTGCCGGTTGTCGTTGGCGCCGTTCACTTCTCGTGCCTGGGCGAAGGCATCCAGGGCTTCGCGGGCGGCGCGATCGCCGACGGCGTGGATATGAACCTGGAAGCCTTCGGCGTCGAGTCCGGTGACATGGTCACGCAGCGCGACGGGATCGACGAAGCTGAGGCCGTGATTACCGGTGCCGCAACCGCAGCCGTCCAGATAGGACGAAGTCATTGCGGCGGTGAAGTTTTCGGCGACACCGTCCTGCATGATCTTGACGCTGGTGGTGCGGAAGCGACCCGTGGCCCGGCGGCGAGCGACCAGCTCGGGAATCTGCTCCGCGCCACGCTCACGATCCCACCAGAGTGCGCCGACCACGCGGCCGGTGAGAGTGCCTGCGTCAGCGGCGGATTCATACGCCTGCTGCACCTCGGGACTGACCATGGCGTCCTGCCAGGCCGTGACACCGACCGAATGCAACCGCTCCTGGCCCGCGTGCAGACCGCGCAGCAGGTCGGCGGAGCTGGGTTCGGGCATGCGACCGCTCACCAGATTCGACGCCCCCTCGTGCAGGGTGCCCTGCGGGAAGCCGTCCGGTTCGCGTTCGATGCGGCCGTCCTGCGGGTCTGGGGTGTCGGCGTCGAGACCGCACACCTCGAGCGCCTTGGTATTGACCCAGGCCCCGTGACCATCCTGATTGATCAGGTGAATCGGACGATCGGGGACGATCGCGTCCAGCAGCCCGCGCGCGGGGGTGCCGCCGGGGAACCAGTCCATGGACCAGCCGCCGCCCCCGATCCACTCCTCGTCCGGATTGGCGCCGGCGTAGGCCGCGATCAATTCCAGGGCATGGTCCGCATCGCGCGCCTCATGCAGATCACAGCGAATCATGGTGAGCCCGGCCAATACCGGATGCACATGCGAGTCCTGGAACCCGGGCAGCAGTGCCCGGCCCGCGAGATCGACGACCTCGGTGGACTCACCTATGTGCGGTGCGATGTCGGCGTCCGCGCCGACCGCGATAATTCGGCCGTCGCGCACCGCGACCGCCTGCGCGATACCGTTCGTCATCGTACGGACCACACCATTGACAAAAGCCAAATCGGCAAACATGTTGTTCCTCATAGTGATTCGGGACGGAACGACCACGGGCGCACCCGTTCGATCGCCGCACCGATATGGAAGACGGTGGCATCGTCATAACTGCTACCGACAATCTGCACCCCGGTCGGCACGCCATTGGAAGCGCGACCCGACGGGACGTTCAACACCGGGCACCGGCTCGCGATATTGAAAACGGGCGTCAGGGCGTGCTCCAGGTAGTGGTCGAGCTCGACGCCGTTCACCACCAGCTTGGTGTCGATATAGTCCTCCCCCGCCAGCAGCGCGGGCGTACCCATGGTCGGGCAGATCAGGGCGTCGTAGCGATCCAGCAGCGCACCGATCGGCGCGTAGATGCGCCCCTCCAACTCCAGACCCTCCAGGAAATCCCCCGGCTCGATGGCGGATTCCCGCGCGAATTCCAGCGCGTACGGCGTCAGCAGTTCACCGTATTCGGCCGCGACCTGTGCGACCGCCGGCCCGAAAATGCCGCCGAAGTGGATGGTCGCGGCTCGCATCACCTCGGCACTCTTCAGACCGACCTCGACCTCCTCGACCACCGCACCGGCCGCGCGCAACGCCTCGGCGACGGCGAGCGTATTGGCCGTGATTTCCGGATCGATCACCCAGTCACCGAGATTCAGCGCGACGGCGATGCGCATCCCGGCGATATCTCCGAGCTCGTTCGGGATGTACACGGCCGGGCGCAGCGAGACCACATCACCGGGATGGGGGCCGACGATAACGTTCTGCAGCAGTGCGCAATCCGCGACGGTGCGCGCCATCGGACCGTCATGGCAGTAGTGATCGAGGTTCATCGGCGGCAGCGCGGGCACGCGACCGTACGGCGGTTTGTAGCCGACGGTCCCGGTCGTCGAGGCGGGCAGCCGGATGGAGCCGCCGATATCGGAACCCGTTGCGAGCGTGGCGGTTCCGGATGCGAGTGCCGCAGCGCTACCGCCCGATGAGCCGCCGGGCGAGTAGTCCAGATTCCACGGATTGCGGGTGATGCCCCAGATCTTCGAGTGTGTGAAAGCGGCACAGCAGAATTCGGGAGTCGTGGTGCGGGCGTGCACGATTCCACCCGCCGCCAGCACTCGCTCCACCACGGGATGCGTGATATCGGACAGTTCATCCGCGCCGGCCAGCGAACCCTCGCAACTGCGACGGCCCGCGATCGGCTGCTCCTCCTTGGCCGCGACGGCCAGCCCCTCGAGCGGGCGCGGTGAACCGCCGGGCAGGTAGGCACTCTCGGCCGCCTTCGCTTGCGCGAGGGCGTCCTCGAAGGTCTGCTCCGCATGCGAATTGACCTGCGGTTCCACCTTTTCCGCGCGTGCGATGACAGCGGTCATCAACTCCACCGGGGACAGGTCCCGGCTGTGGAACAGGCGCAGCGCCTCGGTGGCGGGCAGGTATGCGAGATCGTCGGTCATGCTTTCTCCAAAGCTCTTCTGTCGGCTGCGATTCGAGCGGTATCCCAGCCGCGGCGGGGTACCGAATCCAGCAGCAGCCGGGTGTAGGGGTGTTGTGGTTCGGCGAGAACCTGTGCGGTCGAACCGGATTCGACGATCTCGCCGTGGTAGAGCACGATCACGTTCTCGGCGACATGCCGGACCAGCGCCAGATCGTGGCTCACGAATACATAGGCGATGCCCAGGCTTTCGCGGAGTTCCCGCAGCAGGTGCAGGATCTGCGCCTGGATGGAGACATCGAGCGCGGCGGTGGCCTCGTCCAGCACCAGCACCTTCGGTTCGGTGGCCAGCGCCCGGGCCAGGGCGACGCGCTGACGCTGACCGCCGGAGAGCGCACGTGGTAGGGCGGCGGCTTCCCGCTGCCCCAGTCCGACCTGCTCCAGCAGTTCGTCACGGCGTGAATGCCGTTGTGCGGCAGTCATATCGAAGTGCAGCCGGAGCGACTCCTCCACGCAGGCCCCGACGGTGATCCGCGGATCCAGTGACAGGTACGGATCCTGGAATACCAACTGCACCTGCCGGGCCCGCGCCAGTCGCGCCGCCCGGCCCCGGGACGCGGCAGTGCGATCGACGCCTTCGACCAGAATCCGACCGGAATCCGGATACTCCAGCCCGACGAGCATGCGCGCGGTGGTGGTCTTCCCGGACCCGGACTCGCCGACAATCGCAAGCGAGCCACCGGATTCCAGCGTGAACGACACATCACGCACGGCGACGTGATCGCCGAAACTCTTACACAGCCCTTCGGCCGCGAGCACGCTACCCATGGACCAGCTCCTCGGCCTTCAAACAGGCGACATCGATGGCGTGAGAATCGTGCTGCCCCAACCGCAACAGCACCGGATCCTCCTGTGTGCACCGCTCCCCGGCATGCGTGCAGCGCGCTGCGAAGGCACAGCCGGTGCGGGCCTCGGCCAGGGACAGCGGCCTGCCCGGTACGCCGCGCGGTGCGGCATCGGACTCCAATTGCGGTGTGGCGGCCAGTAGCCCGGCCGTGTACGGATGCCGTGGTGCCTCGAAAAGCCCGTCCACGGACTGTGATTCGACAATCCGGCCCGCGTACATGACATAGATCCGGTCGCAGATGGCGGCGGCCAGCTCCAGGTCGTGGGTGACGAAGAGCATGCCCATCCCCCGCTCGGCCTGTAGGCCGGTCAGGATGGAGATCACCTCGGCCTGCGTGGTGACATCCAGGGCGGTGGTCGACTCGTCGGCCAGCAGCAGCCGCGATCCACCACTCAGCGCACCGGCGATCATGACGCGCTGCAGCATGCCGCCGGAGAACTCGTGCGGATACTTGCGCAGCGCACCGTGCGGATCGCGAATACCCACCGCTTCCAGGAGTTCTTCGGCCTTGGTGAGTGCCACCCGCTGGGATACACCGCCGGCCCGCAGCGCCTCGGTGAGGAAGTCGCCGATCCGCCGCAGCGGATTGATGGAGGCGCGCGGATCCTGGAAGATCATCGCCGCCTCCTGCCGACGCAGTTGACGCAGCCGGGATTTCGACATTTTCAGGACGTTGTCGCCGCCGACCAGCACCTCTCCGGTGGCCTGCGCACCATTGGGCAGCAGGCCGAGTACGGACCGGCAGGTCACCGACTTACCGGACCCGGATTCGCCGACCAGTCCGACCGTCTCGCCCGCCTCGACGGTGAGTGAAACCCCGTCCAGAATCGGGCGAGCCGCGCGGCCCGCCGCCAACTTCACTGATAGATCACGAATTTCGAGCATTACCGCTCCCGCTTCGCCAGATGGTCGGCGAAACCCTCGCCGACGGTGCTGAACGCGACAACCGCGATCACAATGAGCACGCCGGGAGCGAGTGCGGGCAGGAGCGCACCCCGCTGCAGCGCCGCCGAACCCTCATTGATCATCGCGCCCCAGTCCGGCGTCGGCGGTTGCACACCGAAGCCGAGGTAGGACAGTGCGGCCAGATCCATCAGCGCGTAGCCGAAATTGATTGCCGCCTGGGCCAATACGAGCGCGGCGATATTCGGGATGAGATGCCGCAGGCTGATCATCCAGCCCGACCAGCCCTGCACCTGATACGCCTGGATGTAGGGCCTTGCCTTCTCCTGCAATGCCACGCCGCGTGTCAGTCGCCCGACGTACGGCACATACGCCACGCTCATGGCGATCACCGGCGCGGTGCCACCGGCCCCGAAGATCGCGACCAGCAGAATCGCCAGCAGCAGCCCGGGGAAGGAGAACACCATATCCATGGCGCGCGAGAGCACCGCGTCCACGACCCCGCCGTTCCAAGCGGCGATCACGCCGATCAGCATGCCGAGCACCGTGGAGAAGACCACTACGACCAGCGGGCCGAGCAGGCCGGTGCGCGCACCGACGATCAAGCGCGACAACACATCCCGGCCGGATTGATCGGTACCGAGCGGATGCGCGGAGCTCGATCCGGACAGGGTCGCCGACAGGTCGACGGCATTGGGGTCATGCGGTGCTATCCACGGTGCGAACAGCGCCGTCAGCACCAGTAGGCCCAGCACAACCAGCGCCGCGATCAGCGTGGCATTACCGCCGCCGAGCCGGATACGCGGCATTGCCCAGCGTCGTTGTAACAGCATCGGTTTATCCAAAGTTGTCATGCCGCACCGACTTTCACTCGTGCCAGGCGCGGATCGATAATCGGCAGCAGCACATCCACCAGCAGATTGACGATCACGAAGGCCGCCACGACGAGCAGACAGACCGCCTGCACCACCGGGAAGTCCTTCACCGCAACCGAACTCACCAGCAACTGGCCGATACCGGAGACACCGAACGCGGTCTCCACGATCGAGGTGCTCACCAGCAGTCCGGCCACCACCGTGCCGGTGACCGTGGTGATGGGGCCGAGGGCATTGCGCAGCACATGCTTTCGGATAACGCTCGCCTCGGGCACACCCCGGGACCGCGCCACCTCCACATGCTCACGCCCCAGCTCCGCCAGCATCGACGCCCGCGTCACCCGCGCCAGCAGACCGACGAAGGTGAACGCCAAGGCGATCGCGGGCAGGGTGAGATGGCTGATCCGCCCGCCCAATCCGGCCCCGCTACCGTCGCCGAAGGCGGGCAGCCAGCCGAGCTGGACCGAGAATACCGACACCAGGATTACCGCCGCCACGAAAGCCGGTGTGGCGGTGGCGATCGCGGTGATGGTCATGACGGCCCGGTCGACCGCGCCCGGCCGCAATGCGGCCAGAGCGCCGAAGACCAAGCCCACCAGCACAATCAGCAGGGTCGCGTACCCGACCAGCCACGCGGTGGTGGCCATTCGGGAGGTCAGCAGATCGCTCACGTCCTGGCGGAACTGCACCGATCGGCCGAAATCGCCGCGGCACACGCCGCCGATCCAATCGAAGTACCGCACGATGAACGGATCATCGAGGTGGTACTGGGCGCGAATCGAGGCCACCGCCTCCGGCGTCGCCGGATGGCCGTGCATCAGGAAGGTCACCGGATCACCCGGAGCCAGGTAGAGCGAGGCGAATACCGCGAACGAGGCGGCGAACAGCGTCGCCACCAAGCCCGCGATCCGTTTGGCGACAATCATGACGCGGAGCCGAGTTGCGCAGCCCACGGGTACTGCAGTTGCGCGATGGACGTGGTCGCGCCGGTCAGCTTCTTGCTCAGGAACATATTGTTGGGCGCCTCGTACAGCGGAATCCAGGCGAGGTCGTTGACCGCGATCTGCTGCAGCTTCGACGTCACGGCGCAGCGCGCGGCCGGATCGGCCGTGGCCCCGGCCTGGTCAACCAGCTTGTCGTAATCCGGATTGGAGTAGCTGCCGTAGTTGAGCGCGTTTCCGGTCTGCAACATGCCGTAAATCTCGAGCGGATCCGGGGTCGAGTCGTACCAGAAGGTCGTCATCAGATCGATTCCGGCGCGGGCGGAGGCATCACCGAACAGCGCGGTGTAGGCGTCCGGCGCGATCGGCTGCAACTGCACATCCAGACCGATATCGTGGCCCGCCGACTGGACGGCATTGGCGATGACACCGAGCTCGGGCGACATGGTGCTGGTCGCCATCACCACCTTCTTACCGGTGGCTCCGGCCTGTTCGATCAGTGCCTTGGCACCGGCCACATCGCGGGTGAACTCCGGCAGTTGCGCGTAGTAGTCCTTGGCGGCATCGGGTGCCAGACCCCACGCGCCGATCGCGGCAGGGGCCTTGGCAGGAGTGCCGTAACCGCCGACCGCCGCCGAGATGATGCCCGAACGGTCAAGGGCCATCGACAGCGCCTTGCGAACCCGTGCGTCACCCAGCGTGCCCTGCAGATTGGTGGGGATCAGGCTCACCGCGGTGGTGCTCGGGCCGAAGAACAGGGTGCCGTTCGAAGCGGTCTTCAGTTTGTCGAAACCCGTCGAGGGCAGCAGATATCCGCCGTCCACCTCGGACGACAGCATGGCGTTCACCCGCGCGGCCGGATCCTGGATGAAGACCATCTTCATGTTGGCGGTCTTCGGGGCCAGCGCGGAATCCCAATACCCGTCGAACTTCTTCAGGTTGATCGACTGGCCCTTCTGCCAGCCTGCCAGCGTGTACGGGCCGGTGCAGTTGACGCCGCCGTCCGGGGTGCCGTAGTTGGCGCCCGCCTTGGTCAGGAACGCGGCGCTCTCGATGGTGCCGGCCGAGGTGCCCATCTCCTGGTTGAACAGCTGATCGGGCTTGCGCAGGTGGACCGTGACCTCCATCGGGCCGGTCTTGTCGATCGATGCGACGTTCTGGTAGGCCGCGACCCAGTAGGACCCCACCGCCGGGTCCATATGCCGACGCAGGCTGGCGACCACATCGTCGGCGGTCAGCGCGGTGCCGTCGTGGAATTTCACGCCCGGGCGGATCGTGTACACCCAGCGCAGCGGATCCGGCGAGGTCGCGGCGGTCGCGAGGCCGGGTTCGACCTTCATGTCCGGGGTGATGCGGTTCAGCTGGTCACAGACATTGGACAGCACGGTATTCGGCGGGTAGTCGAAGGCGTACGCGTAGTCGAGCGACTGCGGTTCGGCGTAGAGAGACCAGGTCGCGGAGTCGACCGGGCCCTTGGCGGCGGGGGTTCCCGCGGTGATCTGGAAGGGCAGGCCGCCGCCTCCGCTGGACGTGGTGGCACCGCCACAGGCCGTGGCTGCGAAGGCCACGAACGCCATGACGGCGGCGCTCGCGATTTTTACCGAAGGGACGGGACGCATCGGGACACCTCTTGCTGATGTGATCCAGATCATTCGATCTGCATTGCTGGTGGTGGGCAGTCAAGATGAAGGAACGTTCCTGCACAAGTGCTTTGAAGAAACGTTTCTGCGGAGGAAACAAAGGGTTTACAACGCGACACAGTTCGGCTATGCCATGATCGGGCTATGAGCAGGCCCGATCCCCGCGTCCGACTGGTGGATGTCGCCCGTGCCGCCGGCGTTTCCAAAACCACCGTCTCGGACGCACTCAACGGCTCGGGGCGATTACCCGACGCCACCCGCGACCATGTGCGGGAGACCGCGCGACTGATGGGCTACCGCCCCAACGCCACCGCGCGGCTGCTGCGCGCGGGGCATACCCGGCTACTCGGTCTGGCCGCGCGCGAATACGTGGAGACCTCGTGGGTCTACACCGATATGGCTTACTTCTCGCAACTGGTCACCGCAAGCACCCGCACCGCGCTGGCGCACGGCTACGGCGTGGTGCTACTCCCCACCACCTCCCCCGGCGACCACTGGGTGAATATGCCCCTTGACGGGGTCTGCGTGGTGGATCCGGTGGATGGCGATCCCATGGTGGCCGACTTCCTCTCCGCCGGCGTGCCGGTGGTCAGTGACCGCCGCGCTCTCGCCAACCTGGCCGGCCCACTGAGCCGCTGGGTCGACTTCGATTACGGCGCCGCTACGCGCACCGTGCTGGACCATTTGAAATCCCAAGGCGCACAACGCATCGTGCTGGTCTCGGCGCGATCCACCGCCAGCTACAACGCCGAATCCGAACACGCCTACCGGGATTGGTGCACCGAGCACCATCTGGACCCGATGGTCACCATGGTCACCATCCCCGGCCCCGACGGCGTGCGCCTGCCCGTCGACGAGGCCCTCGCAATGCACCCGGATGCGATCTTCACCCTCGCCGAGGTGAGCCCCTTGATGCTGCTGGACGCGGTCCGCCGCGCGGGCCGCACCGCACCGGACGACCTGCTCCTGGTCTGCACCAGCGAGGACCCCTCCGCCGCCTACACCGATCCCCCGCTCTCCACCCTCAGCTATCTGCCGAAGGAGACCTCCGAAGCCTCCGTGGATTTGCTCATCGACATTATCGAGGGCCGAAAAGGCGTGCCCGGCAAGCTATTCGACGCCCACCTCGAGGTCCGTGCCTCCTCCTTCCGGAGTGCTGCGCGCGTTGACCTGCTCACCTAGATAGCGCAGCACCACCGCGGCCACCGCCACCACCGGAACCGACAGGAACGCGCCGACGATTCCGTACAGCGCGCTGCCGACGGTAATGGCCAGCAACACCACCACGGCGTGCAGTTGCATGCTGCGGCTCTGCAGAATCGGTTGCAGCACATTGCCTTCCAGCTGCTGCACCACCACGATGATGGCCAGCACGATGAGCGCGCTGGTCAGACCCTTGGTCACCAGGGCCACCAGGACGGCCAGCGCGCCGGCGACGAACGCGCCGACGATCGGGACGAAACCGCCGAGGAAGGTCAGCACGGTCAGTACGGCGGCCAGCGGAATGCGCAGGATCACCAGGCCGCCACCGATCAGCACCGCGTCGATGAGACTCACCAGGGCTTGAGTGCGAATGAATCCGCCGAGCGTGGCCCACACCCGGTTCAGCACCTCTTCCACATGCCGGCCGCTGCTTCTACCCAGCTGCGAATGCAGCCAGGGCAGCAATCGCGGCCCGTCCTTGACGAAGAAGAACGTCAGCATGAGCACCAGAAACAGCGTGACAATCGCCGAAGTCGCCGAACTCACCCCGGCGAATACTCCCGAAGCGATCCGCTCGGCACTGGACTGCACCTTCCCCACAATCGCGTCCACCGCCGAATTCAATTGCTCATCACCGATATTCAACGGCGGCCCATGCAACCAATCCCGGACCTTATGCACCCCCTCGGTGGCCCGATCCGCCAACTCCGGCGCCTGATCCACCACCGACGGCACGATCAACGCGATCACCCCGACCAACAGCGCGAGCAACCCCACCGTCGTAATGGAAGCCGCAGCCGCAGCAGGGAACCCGCGCGCAACCAGCCACCGGGTCGGCGGCCACAACACCGTCGACACCACCAGCGCCAACAACACCGGCAGCACCGCCACCCACAATTTCCCGAGCACCAGCCCGAGCACCCAAACGCCCGCGGCAATCGCGACCAAACACAACGACCACTTGGCAAGCCAGATCAGTCCCCGCCCGATAACCACACCCCGGTCGGCAGCACCCGAATCCTTCGCACCGGCAGGCGCGGTCAATTCATCCGGCCCCGAAGGCACCCCGTCATCGATCACTGGCTCGCTCACGCCGCCCAGTCTGGCATGACAATCCAGGTGATCCAGGCACCTACGCTGCCATCACCGCATGTCGACGCGGGTCTATCGCGTTTCGCGACCTGGGACGGGGCAGGCGTCCACGGCTTCGGCTACGACTTGGGGTTCGGGGGAAGGGGTGGGGCGGGCTCCTTGGTCGTAGGTTTCGCCGGTGATGATTTCCGTGGTGCTCAGGATGTCGAGTTCGGTGGAGGCGAAAACTCTTCCGCGGCTCAGGAATCGGTAGCCCTCCGGGGATTCGAGGCTGAAACCTGAACCGCGGCCCGGGACTACGTCCAGGACGAGTTGGGTGTGTTGCCAGGCGGTGAATTGGGGGCCGGAGATCCATACCGGCGCAATATCTTCCGAGGGTGCGGGGGTTGTGGGGTGCTCGCCGGTGCGCAGGCGCAGGTCCAGGAGGCCGAGAAGGACATCTCGGTCGCCTATGACGAATTCGCCTGCGGGGTAACACATGGGGGCGGAGCCGTCGCAGCAGCCGCCGGATTGGTGGAGCATGAGGGGGCCGTGCGTGGCGCGGAGGCGACGGAGGAGATCCATCGCCGCCGCGGTGGCACGGACCCGCCGAGGGGCGGGGGCGGGCATCAGAAGAAGCCTTGAGCCTTGCCCGCGTAGCTGACCAGGAGGTTCTTGGTCTGCTGGTAGTGGTCGAGCATCATGCGGTGGTTCTCACGGCCGATACCGGACTGCTTGTAACCGCCGAAGGCCGCGTGCGCCGGGTACTGGTGGTAGGTGTTGGTCCAGACCCGGCCCGCCTGGATATCGCGTCCGGCGCGATAGGCGACCGAGCCGTCGCGGGACCAGACGCCCGCGCCGAGCCCGTACAGGGTGTCGTTGGCGAGCTTGACGGCATCGTCGTAGTCGGCGAAGGAGGTCACCGACACCACGGGACCGAAGATCTCCTCCTGGAAGATGCGCATGGAGTTGCTGCCCGTGAAGATGGTCGGCTGCACGTAGTAGCCGCCGGAGAGGTCACCGCCGAGCTCCGCGCGTTCGCCGCCGGTGAGCAGGGTCGCACCCTCACCCTTGCCGATCTCGATGTAGGACAGGATCTTCTCCAGCTGATCATTGCTGGCCTGCGCGCCGATCATGGTCTCGGAATCGAGCGGATCCCCTTGCCGCACAGCCTTTGTCCGCACCACGGCGGCGCTGAGGAAATCATCGTAGATATCGGCCTGGATGAGCGCGCGCGACGGACAGGTGCAGACCTCGCCCTGATTGAGCGCGAACATGGTGAAGCCTTCCAGGGCGCTGTCCTGGAAATCGTCATTGGCGGCCAGCACATCCGAGAAGAAGATGTTCGGGCTCTTGCCGCCGAGTTCGAGGGTGACCGGGATCAGATTCTGCGAGGCGTACTGCATTATCAAACGGCCCGTGGTGGTTTCACCGGTGAAGGCGATCTTCTTGATGCGCGGACTGGAGGCCAGCGGCTTGCCCGCCTCGACACCGAAACCGTTGACGATATTGACCACGCCGGGCGGCAGCAGATCGCCGATGATGCTCATCAGGAACAGGATTGACGCCGGAGTCTGCTCGGCGGGCTTGAGTACCACCGCGTTTCCGGCGGCGAGCGCGGGTGCGAGCTTCCAGATGGCCATCAGGATCGGGAAATTCCACGGAATGATCTGTCCCACAACGCCGAGCGGCTCATAAAAGTGGTAGGCGACGGTATTGCTGTCGATCTCCGAGAGCGAACCCTCTTGTGCGCGAATGGCTCCCGCGAAGTAGCGCAGGTGGTCGACGGCGAGCGGGATATCCGCGGCCATGGTCTCGCGGATCGGCTTGCCGTTGTCCCAGGTTTCGGCGAGCGCGATGGCCGGGAGGTTCTCCTCGATGCGGTCGGCGATCTTATTGAGAATGACCGCGCGTTCGGCCGGAGACGTCTTGCCCCACGCGGGTGCGGCGGCGTGCGCGGCATCGAGGGCGAGCTCGATATCCTCGGCGGTGCCGCGGGCGATCTCGCAGAAGGTCTGTCCCGTAACGGGTGTCGGGTTTTCGAAGTACTGCCCCTTGACGGGTGCGACCCATTCGCCGCCGATCCAGTTGTCGTAGCGGGACTGGAAGGACATGGCCGCATCGGGGGTGCCGGGGCGGGCGAAGACAGTCATCGAATACTCCTCGATCTGCTGACGGTTTCTGGCCAGGTGTGATCCGGAACACTACGAGGATAGTTGTTGCAGCACCGTTGCAAGAAGTCGGTCAGATGCCCAGTTTGCGGTCCAGTAGCGATAATTGGGCTTCCACCTGGGCATACATCGAAGAATTGCGGTCCAGCGAACCGAGATACGCGCTCCACGCGGCGAGATCGTCGCGGCCGTCGACCGAACTGGTCCAGCGCGCGAGCAGACGACCATCACCAGCAACGAGCAGGGCCGCCCGCAACCGGCCGTGCAATTCGGCGCGCAGCTCGACAATGCCCGGCGCGAGCGAGCGCGGCAGGATCGGCCCGGGATACGCGCACAGTGCCGCCGCCGCATCACCGCGGGCGAGCGCGCGCCGCACCTGCGTGACATCGGTCTCCAGATCCATCAGCAGGCGATACGGGCGGGAGCCGAAACCGTTCGCACCCACCAGCTTTCGGACCCGAGATAATTCCGCGCGCACCGTCACCGGATCGAGTTCGGATTCATCGAGGAGCATGGCCAGATGGTCCGCGCTCAAACCCTCCGGATGTTCGGCCAGCAGTAGCAGAATCTCGGAGTGCCGCTGCGACAGGCGAATTCGCTCACCATCGCGGATCAGTACCGGCCGCTCCGGCCCGAGCACCTGCAAACGCGCTGTCTCCGAATCGTTCCGCGGATGCGCACCGAGCAGTCCGAGGCGCAGCTCCGACTCCACCGCCAGCACCGTCGCGCGAATCAGCGACAGCACCTCGGGCCCGGCCACGCGCGGTCCACCGGTGATATCGATGGCGCCAATGGTCTTGCCGCTCAATGGATCATGCACCGGCGCGGCGGTACAGCTGAACTCGTGCACGGCCCGGCTGAAATGCTCGGCGCCGAAGATCTGCACCGAGTGGTCGAGGGCCAGCGCGGTCCCCGGCGCATTGGTGCCGACCCGTTCCTCACTCCAATCCGACCCCTCCACGAAATTCATCCCCACGGCGCGATCCTTGACCTTGGGATCGCCCTCCACCCACAGCAGTCGACCGCGCGCGTCACTGATCGCGACCAGCAATCCGGCCTCGGCCGCATCCTCCACCAGGAGTTTGCGCACCACCGGTCGAATCGAGGCGGTCGGATGCGCGGCCCGATAGCGCTGTAGTTCCAGGCCCTCGAGGTCGACGGCCCCGCCGAAACCGTCCGGATCGACGCCGCTGCTGCGACTGCGCCGCCAGGAGTCCAGCACGACCGCCCGCACCGATCGGCCGTCCGGTCTGATCACCGGTAGTCGATCCACGCCCTCGAGAAATGACCTGTGCGCCAGCGAAACCCGCTCCGCCAGCCGTGCGACGTCATCGTCCGGCCGGACCGCAACCCATGGGCTGCCCTGCGCGACAGTGCTCAATCGGTGTCCTTACGTTCCCCCGACTACCACTGTAACGCCGCGTGACGGTCAGTCTGTTCGGTTCAGGATGCTGCCGAGTGGATCGATGACGAGCTGGGATTCGGTGGCATGCACCGTCACCTCATAGACCTGCTGCCCGTTCAGGTGCCGGCTCATGAAGGCCGCGAGTTCGGCTTTCTCCGGGAGCCAGGGTTCGGCCGAGCGGAGATCCAGGGCTCCCTCGAGACCGCGCGGGTTGTTGTCGAGTCCGGCGGCGCGTGGCAGCAGTCGCAGCCCATCGGTGGTGTACAGCTGAACCGGGTAGGCGCGGCCCGTCGGGGAGACGAGTTCGACGTCGTGTTTGGTTTGCGCCCAATCGAAGTGCTCGACGCGCAGGGTCCAGTCGGCGGGGAGTCCACCCCGATAGGTGAGTGGGCTTTCCGGAGCCAGGTTCGCGCGCGATTGGTCGCGGGCGGAGTTCCCGGTCAGCACCGGTTGTGCGAGCGGCTCATCGGTGGCGGAGAACTGCCAGACCTGGTCGGCCAAACCCTTGTGCCAGTAGCCGGTCCGGCCGTCCCTGCGGCCTTCGACTCGTAGTTCGCGGTCCTCGACGGCCGGGCCGGTGTCCTGGATTGACAGTCGAGAGGTGATCTCGCCGGGGATCTTCGGCTGCTTGCGCCAATCCTCGGCGGGTAGTGAGACCGCCGCGTACTGCGAGTCGAAACGTTCCACCAGCTGATTGGGCGCTTGCGCGGCCGGGCCCTGCGGCTGCCAGGTGTAGCGCTCGGGGATGTGGTTCGAGCCCGCCAGGTCCAGATCGTATTTGCGGGTGTACATATCGCCGTAGCGGTTCATCACGACCGTCACCGAGCCCGAGACCGAGAGTGATTCGGAGATGAAACGGCCTTGTTCGGGGCCACCGATCTCATAGCTGAGGTCCGCGGGTAGCCAAGGGTCCTGGTAGGTGATCCGCGAGCCGTCGCCGGTGAGGCTGACGATCTCGACCAATCCGGCGGTCAGCGGGTGCGTATTGCCCTGCGCGTCAACGAAACTCGATGATGTGCGGTGGCTCAGCGCCCACTTGCTGGAGGACACCTGATCGGAGCCGCCATCGGGAATCGTGAAGCCCGGCCATAGCCAGATCGGCCCGCCGTATGAGCGCGTCCAATTCCACAGCATCGGACCGGAGAGCAGATTGTCCATCGAGTAGATCCAGCCCTTCCGGTCGATCGCCACCAGCATATTGGCGTTCACCGAGGTAGCCACGATGCCGCCGTCCAGACAGCCGGGCGTTACGACCTTGCGCCACACCGCATTCGAGTTCCGTGGCCGGGCGTACAGCGACCCGCGCCGCAGCACCACCTCGACGAAGTCATTGAATCCCTTTGTGTTGTCCCGGAATTCGATGCTCGGCGGGAACTCCAGGTCCGCCGGCGCCGTAGCCAGATCGTCGAACTCCGAGACTCCGCGCACGCTCGGTAGCGGCAGAAACAGCCCGGGCAGCGGCGGAATGAGTTGCGGCGACCCGATAGCGGGCACACACCCCAGCGGCTGCGAACCCGGTTCCGCCGCGGCGCTCTGCGCGCCCGTCACCAGGCACGAGGCCACCATCAACACCAACGATCCACGCACACCACAGCCGACATCCGCAGCACCCTACAACCCTCGCGTCCGGTAGTTCGGACATCCACCCGGCGCGACGAAGCGGTAGAGTTCGAGAGATTTTGCGGTGCGAGGGGCCGAATGGTGCGTGCGGGCGAGGAATTCGCGGGATATTTGATCGAGCGACGACTCGGTGAGGGCGGGATGGGGCAGGTGTATCTGGCCCGGCATCCCCGCCTGCCGCGACTGGTCGCGGTGAAAGTGCTGGCCCGGGAGTTGGCGGCCGAGCCGCAGACCCGCGCCCGGTTCGAGCGGGAGGCCGAACTCGTTGCCCGGCTGGATCATCCGAATATCGTGACCGTGCACGATCGCGGCGTCGAGGACGATCGGCTGTGGATCGCCATGCAGTATGTCGACGGTGGTGATGCGGCGGCGCTGGATCCGCGCACGCTCGGGCCCGGCGATGTGGTGCAGATTGTGGCCGAGACCGCGAAGGCCCTGGACTACGCCCATTCGATGGGCGTGATTCACCGCGATGTGAAACCCGCCAATATTCTGCTCACCCGCGCCACACCGGGGCATGAGCGTCGAATCCTGTTGACGGACTTCGGTATCGGGCGCCTCCGTGACGATTCCGCGCAGTTGACGCGCACCGGGACACTCGCGGCGACACTCGCCTATGCCTCGCCCGAACAGCTGTCGGGCGATCCGCTGGATCAGCGTTCGGATCAGTATTCGTTGGCGTGCACGTTCTTTCGGCTGCTGACCGGTTCGACTCCCTATCAGGCGGCGACCGCGGCGGGGGTGATCGCGGGGCATCTGCAGCATCCGGTGCCCAGGGTGACCGATCGCCGGCCGGACCTGCCCGCCGACCTGGATGAGGTGTTCGCGCGCGGTCTAGCCAAGCGGCCCGAGCAGCGGTACGACTCGTGCCGTGACTTCTCCGATGCTGCGGCGCAGGCACTTTCGGCTGTCGACGACACCGTCCGGCTGCTGCTGCCCGCAGGTGTGTCGACCGATCCGGTGCGGCGCGTCACCGGCGCGACTCGGCCGCCGAGCGATCCGGCGGCATCGACCGAGCTGATGAACGCTCCATCGGCCGGGGTAATAAATGGCGGGGATGCCGCAGGACCCGCGACGATGCTGCTGACCGCTCGCGCTGAGGCCACGCCAGCGGATATGCCGCTGCCCCAGGCTGATTCGGTGACACCGGCCCGTCCCCGGCGACGCCGCTGGATCACCGCCGGGGCGGGTGGACTGGTCGTCGCCATCGCGGCGGCCGTCGGAATCTTCTGGGCGGCACACGATTCCGGATGGTCGGATACGGAGCACCTTCCCGTGAACGGGGGCCCCGCTCCCGCTGCCATCTATCCCGGAGTAGTGCCGCTCGCTCGAATCGACAAGGACGGCAAGCGAATCCCCTTCCCCGCCTCGGTACTGGATCCCGCGAACGACGGCAGGCTGTACTGCAAACCGGTATCGATCGCGGCGGCCCTGCCGCTCTCGGGCCTGAGCGCCGACCTGGGCCACACCGTGCTCGGCAGCGTACGACTGGCCGTCTCCCAATTCGTGCAGGGCGGGAACAATGCCTGCCCGGTAACCCTGCGGGAGTTCGACACGGCGAGCGATCAGGCGACCGCGGCGCAGGTCGCGCAACGCATCGCGGCGGACGACTCCATTGTCGCGGTGATCGGCCCCACCTTCTCCGGCGAGGTGATAGCGGCGGGCCCCACCCTCGACGACGCCGGTCTACCGTTCCTGACCCCCGGTGCAACGAATCCCGTACTGGCGCAATCAGGTTGGTCGGGCTTCTTCCGCGGTCTGGCCAACGACAACCTCCAAGGTCCGGCCCTGGGCCGGTATCTCACGAACACCGCGGGCTACTCGCACGTCTGCGTGGTCCGCGACAATGGCGGCGGCTACGAAAGCACCCTCGCAGACGCGGTCACCGCGAGCCTCGGCACCGCCACCGCGTGCGAGGTCCGCATCGATCCGGAGGGTGACCTGAGCCAAGCGGTATCCACCATCACCGCGGCCCACCCCGACGCGGTCTACTACTCCGGCTACACCAAATCCGCCGCACCCCTCATGACAAAGCTCCGAACCGCCGGTGTCACGGCGGCTTTCGTCCTGAGCGACGGCAGCTACGACCCGAACCTCCGCACCGCCGCAGGCGCCGCCGCCCCCGGCACCCTCGTCGCCTGCCCCTGCGGCCCTGCCACCGACCGCTTCATCACCGACTACCGCACCGCCACCGGCCAACCCCCCACCGCCCACGCCGCCGAAGCCTACGACCTCACCGCAATAGTCCTGCGCGGCATAGTCTCCGGCCACACCACCCGCCCAGCACTACGCACCTACCTGCACACCTACCACGGCGACGGCATAGCCCACACCTACGCCTGGACCCCCACCGGCGAACCAACCACCCCCACCCTCTGGCTCTACCGCCTCTCCTGACCCGCCGCAGACACCTGGACAAACGATCACCGGGACCTGAGAGGGCGGGGTGATCAAGTCGATCTTCTCGGGTGTGACGTGGGGCACACGGCGGTATGCTGGGTGGATGCCACATAATCCAGGCTGGGTCAGGCGGAATAGCTTTGCCGCCTGGTTCGGGTATACGTCGATACTTGTCTCGTTCGGCACCTGCGCGATGGCTTTGGCCGCCGCCGCGAGTGGAAATGTCGGTTGGGCACTGGTCGCTGGGGGCGCTTGTGTCGCTACCGCGATCAGTAGTTTGACCATTTTCACGTCCACGGTGCATACCGACCACGTCAAGCACCACACGACGCCTCGGCTGCTCATGGATTGCTGGGAGGAGAGTCCCGACTTCGCACAGGAGCGCGGGGCACCGCCGGCGATCGAACCTACACGGCTGTAATAGATCGGCACGCGGTCTAAGCGCTACAGAACGTAACGGATACCATCGCGGCGTGGCCAAGCTCAAGGTTTCCGTAGACGTTCCGATCGCGCCCGACCAGGCATGGAAGCACGCTTCCGATCTGCCCGAACTCGACAAATGGCTGACCCTGCACGAGGGGTGGCGGGGACCCGTTCCCGAGGACCTCACCCCGGGCACCCGGCTCATCGGCGTGGCCACCGTCAAAGGTTTCCGCAATCGCGTCACCTGGACGGTGAAGACCGCCGAACCCCCGAACCGCCTGGTGCTGCACGGCTCCGGCATCGGCGGCACCAAATTCGGGATCGAACTCCGCGTCGCTCCGAGCACCACCGGCTCCAAGGTCACCGCCGATTTCGAACTCGGCGGGGCACCCCTGTTCGGCCCCATCGGCTCGGCCGTGGCTCGCGCCCTGCGCGGCGATGTCGAACGCTCCCTCGACCGCTTTGTACAGCTCTACGGCTGAAGTTCGATCAAAAGCATTCGGGTCGGCGGGGTTTCACCGTGCGGCTGATTGGTATGCCGAGCGGGTGAGTGGGGTGCCGGATGCGCCGGTGCGGGATGACACGATCTCGGCGAGGATCGACAGGGCGATGTCCTGTGGCGATCTGGCGCCGAGGTCGAGTCCGATGGGGGAATGCAGGCGAGCGATTTGCCTGGGAGTGGCGCCGGCGGCGCGGAGGCGGCGCAGGCGGTCGTGGTGGGTGGTGAGACTGCCCATGGCTCCGATGTATCCGGCGGGGGTGTCGAAGGCCGCCATAAGGGCGGGGACGTCGACCTTCGTGTCATGGGTCAGCACGCAGACGGCGGTGGCGGCATCGAGCCGAGTCTCGGACAGATAGTGGTGCGGCCAGGTGCGAACCACCTCGTGGGCGTCGGGAAAGCGCTGGGGAGTGGCGAAAACGGGGCGCGGATCGCAGACGGTGACATGCATACCGAGGCAGCGACCCAACCGCGACAGGGCTGCCGCGTGGGCGGTGGCGCCGATTATGACGAGTTTGGGTGCGGGAGTGAGGGAACGGACGAACAGGCGGGCCGGGGTCGCGCCGGGAAGGGTGCGAGTGCCGGTCACGCCGACCGACAGCATGGTGTCCACGACACGGGCGACGGCCCCTTCGAACGGCGGGAGGGCGTCGGGGGGCGGACTGTCGGGAGTGCGGATCAGTTGTGCGGCAGCGGATTCCGGGTGGCCGGGGAGGGCCGTTGCCCAGGCCACCGCGCGGTCCTGTGCGGCCTTGCGGAGCAGGAGGTCGTAGTCCGGGAAGGTATCGCGGTCGATGCGCTGGACCAGAACCGTCACGGTGCCACCGCAGGTCAGGCCGACCGCGAAGCCTTCGGCGTCGGTGTAGCCGAAGGTCTCCAGCCGCGGAATCCCGGAATCACGTATCTCACAGGCGGATTCGTACACCGCGCCCTCGACGCAGCCACCCGAGACGCTGCCCAGCGCGCTGCCGTCGGGACCGACCGCCATGGTCGACCCCACCGGCATGGGCGCGCTACCGAGCGTGTCGACAACGGTGGCGAGGGCGAAAGCCTTTCCCGCGGTGAACCATTCGAGGGTTATCGGGTCGGCATCGGGGCTGATCAGGGCGCTCATACGAGCCTCACGCGCTCTTGCGGAAGGCGCGGCTGATGAGCCAGCCCTCGAACACCCCGAACAGGAAGGCTGCACCGTATCCGGCGCGGCGGCGCACATCCGGCGGCAGCAGGCTCATGACATCCAAGCCCTGATCGCTCGGCGCGGGCCCGGCGGCGACGCCAACCGAAGCGGACGCCACCCCGACCGGAGCCGAGGCCGCGACGGCACCAACCGGCCGCACGACAGCGGAATCCGCTCCCCCACCGCCCAATTGGGCCGCGAGATTCACCGCGAACTGATCCATGATCTTGTTCGACACCGCAACGATCGCTCCCTTACCGAAGGCGACGATCTTCCCGCTGAGCACCAGATCGGTATCCACCCGCAGAATCGAACCCTCCGGCGTCGGATCCACCGCCAGGGTGATGTGAGCCTGCGCGTCACCACTGCCGTGGGCATCGGCCGCGCGACCGGACATGATCAGCCGCCGCTCGACCGGATCGACGGTGAGGAATTCGACCGTCCCGCTGTAGGCGGCGCGAATCGGCCCTACCTTCACCGTGATTCCGCCACGATAGGCGTCACCGTCGCGACCGAGCAGCGCCGCGCCGGGCACACAGGTCACCACCCGCTCGACATCATTGATGAGCGCGAACACCTCATCGGGTGCGGCGGGGATACGAACGGTGTTCTCCAGCTTCACGATTGAGCCTTTCCACAGGTGCCGCTGCGCGCGGCGGCGCACGCGGCGATGCTGTCGACAATGGTTTGATAGCCGGTGCACCGGCAGTAGTTGGCGGCGACCGTCTCCCGGATGCGTTCGCGATCCGGCTCCGGTTCGGCGGCCAGTAGCGCCTCACCGAGCATGAGGAACCCGGGAGTGCAGAAACCGCACTGCAATCCGTGATTCTCGGCGAAGGCGGTCTGCAGATCCGACAGCCCGCCGTCCGGATCGGCGAGCGACTCGACGGTCCGAATCCGCTTGCCCTCGGCCTGCGCCGCGAACATCAGGCAGGCGCGGACGGGTTGATCGTCCACCAGTACGGTGCACGCCCCGCACACGCCGTGCTCGCAGCCGACATGGGTGCCGGTGAGCCGCAGATCATGGCGCAGCGCATCCACCAGGGTGCGGCGCGGCTCCACGATCAGCTCGTAATCGGTTCCGTTGACGGTCAATTCGATGAGCAGCCGGTCGGTCATCGCGCGTTCTCCTTCCGCGGGGCCGCGAGCGCGGCGGCCACCGTGTACAGGTGAATAGGGGTGTCGTCGAGTTCCACGCCGGTGGGTCGCAGTGCGTCGTTGACGGCATTCAGCACGGCCGCGGGCGCACCGATGGTGCCGCCCTCTCCGACACCCTTGGCTCCGGTCTCGGTGAACAGGCAAGGGGTTTCGAGGTGGGCGATGCCGATATCGGGTATCTCGCAGGCGGTCGGTACCCGGTAGTCGATGAAGCTGGCCACCAGCGGCTGACCGGCCGCGTCATAGGTGACCTCCTCGAACAGCGCGCCCGCGATACCCTGCGCGATCCCGCCGCGGCATTGTCCCTCCACCACTTGGGGATTGATGGCGACCCCGCAATCCTCGACGCAGAAGTACCGCAGAATGCGGACGTGCCCGGTGCCGGGCTCCAGCTCGACCACCACACCGTGGGTGGCATTGGCGAAGGTGCCGTCGCCGTCGGTATCGAAGGCGGCGGTGGCGGACAAGCCCGGTTCGACGCCCTTGGGCAGCCGATGTGCTTGCAGGTAAGCGATATTCGCGATCTGCGCGTAGGTCACCCCGGTGCCGGGATCGTCGATGCGCTCGACCCGCCCGTCACCGAGTCGCACATTCTCGCGATCGGTTTCGAGCAGGTGCGCCCCGAGGTCGAGCAGCTTCTCGCCGAGTTTGACCGCCGCCAGCGAGACCGCACTACCACCGATGGTGATGGATCGGCTGGCGAAACTGCCGTAGCCGTAGAGGATTCGGTCGGTATCACCCTGCACGATCTTGATCCGGGCAATGTCGATACCGAGCCGTTCGGCCACGATCTGCGCCATGGTCGTCTCGTGGCTCTGCCCGTGCGACATGGTGCCGGTGGTGACGACGACCGTCCCGGAGACATCCATCCGGATCTCGGAGATATCGAATCCGGGCACCACCGCCATCTTGCGCGCCGCGAAGGCCGCCGAACCGTATCCGGTGCGTTCGCTGAAGCAGGAGAAGCCGATTCCGATCCAGCGGCCTTCCGCACGCGCGGTGTCACGCAGGTCGAACCAGCCCTCGTCGCGCAGCGTCGACTCGCACAGATTGAGCGATTCCAGATAGGAGCCCGGATCGTAGGTGATGTTGTTGACGCCTCGATACGGGAACGCCGTAATGAGATTGCGCCGGCGCACCTCTACCGCGTCGAGCCCGAGTTCCCTTGCGGCGCGCTCCATGACGCGCTCCATCACCATGACGTACTGCGGGCGGCTGACTCCGCGATACGGCGCGGTGGGCGCCTTGTTCGAGGTAATGGCCCGCCCGCGCACCCGATACTCCGGAACCCGGTACACACCGGGCATTTCCGCCGACGCCATGAGCGGTTCGATACCGGCGGTGAACGGGTAGCAGGAGTACGCGCCCATATCGCAGACCACATCGGCGTCCAACGCGAGAATGCGGCCGTCGGCGTCGAAAGCCGCACGCACGTCATAGGACTGCTCACGGGACAGGAATGACGCGGTGAGCGCCTCGCGCCGGTCCTCGATCCACTTGACCGGCCGGCGCAAACGCAGAGCGGCTGCGGCGACGGCGATCTCCTCGCGGCCCACCACGCATTTGATGCCGAAGCCGCCGCCCATATCCGGCACGATCACCCGGACCTGGCGTTCATCGATACCGAGGCACGCTGCGGCCACAGTCCGCACCTGATGCGGCACTTGGGTGCAGGTGTGGATGACCAGCTGTTCGTCACGGTCGTCCCAATAGGCCAGTGCGCCACGGGTTTCCAGTGGCAGGGCATTCTGGCGTCCGGTCTTGGTGCGTACCCGCACCACGGTCGCGGCCGTCGCGAAGGCGTCGTCCACGCCCTCGGTGTCGAACATCGAGACATCGACCAGGGTGTTGTGCGCCGCCGCCGCGTGGACCAGGGGCGCGCCGGGAGCAAGCGCCTGTTCGATTCCGGTAATGGCTGTGCCCGGGCGGTATTCGACGCGAATCCGCTCCAGCGCATCCTCGGCGAGATAGGCGTCCTCGGCCACCACCAAGGCCAGCGGCTCCCCCGCGAAACGCACCACATCGCTTGCCAGTATGGGCATTTCGGTGGGAACGAACTCGTGCGGTGGCCGCTCCAGTTCGGCGGTGATACCGGTGAGGTTCAAGTCGGCGGCGGCGAATACCCCTCGTACTCCGGAAGTTTCACGTGCACCGTCGAGGTCGAGCAAAGTCACCGTCCCCGCCGCGGCCGTGGACCGCAGGAATGCCGCGTGCAGCATGCCGGGTACGGCGATGTCGTCGAGGTAGCGGCCGGTGCCGGTGAGCAGTCGCGGATCCTCCCGGCGGCGGACGGATTGCCCGATCCAGGAGCCGCCGTGCAGGGCGTGCGCGGGGGCCGGAAGTGCGGTCATCGTGTCTCCTTCACAGCGGCGGTGAGCGCGCGCGGCACCAGCGTGCGCACCAGACCACGCAGGTACTCCGCGCCGCCGGGGGCGTCGTTGTCGAATTCGAGTGCGGCGACGGCGCTTTCGGCACATTCGCGCGCCAGCTCCGGGGTCATCGGCGATCCCGCCGTCAGCACCGCTTCGGCGGCGGGCACCCGCACCGGCACCGGGCCGAGACCGGCCACGACAAGCCTGCCGCCGGTCACCGCGGCATCGGCCATATCCAGGTCGGCAGCGACCGCGAGCACCGCGAAATCCCCATGCCGCTGGGCATATTCGGTGACGGCCGCATGCGATGCCGCATGCGGGAACTCCAGCTCGACAATCAGTTCATCGGGTTCCAGCGCGGTGGTGTAGAAGCCGAAGAAGAACTCGGCGGCCGGGATGGCGCGCCTGCCACGCACCGACTCGGCAACGATGTTCGCATCGAGAAGTATTGCCAGCAGGCACCATTCGGCGGTGGCGTCGGCGTGCGCGATACTGCCGCCGACGGTGCCGCGGGTGCGGATCGGCAGATGACCGATCCACGGCATGGTGTCACGCAGAATCCCGAAACCGCCGGAAAGCGCTGTACCGGAATCAATCTCGACCTGGTGGTGCGTGGTGAGCGCACCGATACGCAGCCGATCCTGATCGCGTTCCAGATACCGCAGCCCGGTGAGGCCGCCGATGTCGACCAGGTACGCGGGCCGCGCGAGCCGGAAGTTCATCATGGCGACCAGGGATTGCCCGCCCGCGATCAACTTCGCGTCCTCGCCGAGCTCGGTCAGCAGCGCCGCGGCGTCGGCGACCGAATGCGCTCGATGGTAGGTGAACGGGGCGGACTTCATGAATCTCCTATCCCTGCACCGGATTCGGCAGCACTGCCGGTCCGGCGGATACGGTCTCGTCGAGTTCACGGCCCTTGGTCTCGGGTGCGCCGACGCTCATCCACAGCACGGCGGCGGTGACCGCGACGCCCACAATGGCGAAGGTGGCCGGCAGTCCGAAGGTGGGCCACAGCACGGTGCCGAAGATGAGCGGGCCGAAGCCGGTGGTCACCCGGCTGGCCGCGGACGCCCAGCCGAAACCGCTGGCGCGCAGGCTGGTCGGGTACAGCTCGGACACGTAGGCGTAGAGCACGGGAATGGTGAGCTGGATGAGGAACCCGAACACCGCCAGCCAGAACAGCGCCGCGCCCTTGGTATCCAGCAGTACGGCGAAGAGCACCAGGGTGATACCGGCGGCCGGACCCGAGAGTCCGATAACCCATTTGCGCCCGTACTTTTCGCACAGCCACGCCGACAACAGCACACCCAGGATGCCGACGCCGGTCATGAGCGTTGTTCCGGCGAAGGCCGCGTAATCGCCGTAGCCCTGCTTACGCAGGATGGACGGCATCCAGGTGAGCGCGGCGTAGTACAGCAGCATGATGGTCATGAACAGCGCCCACGCGGTCGCGGTAATGCGCGGAGCGTAACTCCACACCGCCTTCAGCTGCACGAAAGCCGCAGTGGCGGAGAGCTTCTCGGTCTGCTGCTGGGCGACGATCACATACTCTTCCGCCGGTGCGCCGGTACGAGCCACCAGATCGTCGATGACAACGCGGGCCTCGGTCTCCTTGCCGACCCGCGCCAGGAACATCGGGGATTCCGGCACCCCGCGGCGCACCCAGAACAGCAGTAGCGCGGGCAGCACCATGAAGACCAGCATCCAGCGCCACCGCTCATCGGCGTGAATCGGCACCAGCAGCGTCGCGACCAGACCGCAGATGGTGCCGCCGATCGGCCACCAGACATCCATGGCGGCCAGAATTCGGCCGCGATTCTTGGCGGGCGAGAATTCGCTGACAATCGCGTAATCCACCGGGATACAACCGCCCAGACCGAATCCGGCGAGCGCGCGTAGCACCAGGAAGATGCCGAAGCTCGGTGCGAACGCGCCGAGCACCGAGAACACCGCGAAGATCAGCATGGTGAGGCTGAATGCCTTCTTGCGACCCAGCCGATCCGCCACCGTGCCCCATACCACCGAACCGAACGCCATACCGATGAGGTTGGCAGTGGCGACGAGCCCCTTACCGCCGGCATCGAGGTGCCAGAATCCGCCGACCAGCGGGGTGAGATAGCCGTTGAGGACGACATCCCAGGCATCGAACATGTAGCCGAGGCCGCCGATAATGAAGATCCGGCCCTGTACGGACCATTTCCACGGTAAGGATTGGACGATCTGTTCGCCGGTTTTCATGGCGAGTCTCCGAATCAGGAAAGAAATTGGTGAAGGTACGCCGGAGAATCGGCGCTGGCTTCGGGCGACGAAGGGCCTATTTGGCGAACGAGTAGTCGAAGCGTTCGTTATCGGGATCGGTGAGTGGGGTTCCGCTCCACAGCCAGTCGTAGGAGACGATGGATTCACCGGTGAAATCACGGAGCTTGCGGTCCCGTTCGACTTGTTCGGGACCGTCGGGCAGGTGATAGAGGCTCATATTCGCGAGCGAGGCGTCCTGCACCATGCCCGCGTGCTTACTGCGGCGGGCCGCGTAGCGGACCAGCGCGTCCTCGATGCGGGCGCGGGTGACACCGCCGAGCTCCTCCGCCAGAACCGCGGCATCCTCCATAGCCTGGGACGCACCCTGCGCCTGATACGGCAGCATGGCGTGGCAGGCATCGCCGAGCAGCGCCACATGGCCGTCGACCCAAATCGGGTCGCGGGTGCGGTAATACAGCGATTGCAGCAGCACATCGTCATTGGCCTTGGACAGCATGGCCGCGACGCGATCGTCCCAGTCCAGGTACTCCGCGGCGAGCTGCCGAGCGGTGGCGGTGGTGGGACCGCCGGTGCGGATCGCCTCGGTGCCGGGCACCAAGGCCACCACGTTCAGGTATTCGCCGCCGCGAATCAGGTAGTGCACCAAATGCTTTTCGGGCCCGTACCAAATGGTGGACTGATAGCGGTCGAACAGGAAGCGCGTCGCCGGATCCTTGGCGATGCGTTCGCCGGGAATCAGTGCGCGGTAAGCCATATCGCCGGAGTAGACGAGATTCTCGGTGAATCCGGTCGCCTCGCGGACCCGCGAATGCACGCCGTCCGCGCCGACCACCACATCGGCTTCATGGCGCACGCCCGCCGCGGTGACCACGACCGGTCGAGCCGGATCGGTCCGGTCGACATCGACGACGCGACTGTCGGTGTGAATGGTGACCAGCGGCCCCGGCTGGGCCGGGTCCAGGCACGCATTCAGCAGTACCCCATGCAGATCCGCGCGATGGTAGTGCCAGTAGGGAGCGCCGTAAGTGTCTTTGCAGCGCTGCCCCAGCGCGGTCAACGCGATGACCGAACCGTCCTGCCAGCGCCGCCGCACCTGGTCGAGGGGTTCGGTGCGAATAGCCGTCAACTGCTCGCGCAGTCCCATACCCATGAGAATGCGGCTGGCATTGGGTGCGGTCTGAATACCCGCGCCGACCTCACCCAGTGTGGGGGCGGCTTCCAGCACGGTGACTCGAAGTCCACGGCGACGCAGCGCCAGCGCCGCGGTCAGCCCGCCCAGACCGCCGCCGACGATCAGGACTTCGAAGGATTGGCTCGGTGCCATGATGGGAATCTCCTTCTCGCGCTGGACTATTGCTCGACGAGGGTGCCGTCGGACACCACCGCGACACCGTCGACGGTGATGGTGCAGCCGCGCTGCGCGATGTCCAGGTGGGCGTAGGAGTCGCGCCCCAGCACCGGATGCGGTCCGGTGGACCAGAGGAAGTTGCCGGCGAAGGCGCGGGCGTCCATGCCCATGATTTCGTCCTTGCCGTACATGGCGGTGGCGAACCAGTCGGCGGTCTTCATCAGGCCCCAGCCCATATGCGAGAGGTAGCGCGCCCACTTGTCATGCGAATCGGTGAAGAACTGATCCAGCATGCGCGCGTCCGCGCCTCCGCTGACATCGGTGATCTGCCCGCCGCTGACCTGCAGGGTGGTGCGCCCGCGCACGTACTCCTTGAAGGGCAGCAGAATATCGCCCTCCTCCAACACGATTCGGCCTTCGGACTGCTGCGGCCAGCACAGCACCATGGTGGAGGGCCAGTGGTCCCAGCGGCCCTTGTCATCGGCGAAACCGACCTGGAACTCCGGCTGCGAGCCGGTCAGTTCGACGGTGAGATCCGTTCCGGCAGGGGAGGTTACGTGCATGGTCTGGGCGGCGCGCAGGGTCTGCACGGCGGCCAGCACCCGGTCCTTGTCGCCCTCGGTGGGCAGATTGCGGATGAGCACCTCGGGGGCATCGCAGATGAAGATGATGCGGGTGCCGGTGGCCAGGATCTCCTGCTGGACGGGGGCGTGGATGAAGCCCTCGCGGGTCAGGTCGACCACGAGATCGGCTGACTTGAGCATGTTCTGGGCGACTTCGTCGGCGAGCACGGAGGTGAGTCCGGGGCCCGCACCGGTGTGCGTACTCGGCATCGGCGCGGGACTACCGCCCGCCGCGGTGACCGAGAGGGTGTGCGCGCCGAGCGAGCGGGCGGCGGCGAAGGCGGCGGCCACATAGTCGCCGCGGCTGCCCGGCTCCGACAGCACCACCACATGCTCGCCGGGCTGGAGTTTGCACAGTTCCAGCTGGCGGGTGAAGGCGGACAGCAGATCGGCGGATCTGAGATCGAACATCGTTTCACTCCAAGGGAATTGCGAATCGGCTACTACAACGCCGGATGGGAAATTGGTTGTGCAATCGGTTGCACAAGAACGTAAGTGTCAGTTGCCTCGGTGTCGAGGCGGCGGCGGGATATTCACAGGGACGTAACTCGTTCCAGCCGTTCGAGATCCGCCAGATACGGCACCTCGAGCCGGGCGCGTGCGACCGCGTCCCGCTCGATCCGGACCAGGGCCCGGCCGGGCAGCTCATCGAGTTCGGCGAGACGGCGTCCGGTGGGATCGGCGATCGTGCTGTGCCCGGCGAACCGGACACCGGCTGCGTTCTCACCGCAGAGTCCGGCGGCGGCCACAATGCAGCCGTTCTCCACCGCCCGTGCCCGCGCCAGCAATCGCCAGATATGCAGGCGCGCATGACCGAAGGCAGCCGGGACCGCGATAAGTTCCGCACCCGCGCGGGCCAGTTCACGCACGGTTTCGGGGAATCCGGCTTCGTAGCAGACAACTACGCCGAGCAAGCCCACCGGAGTCGGCACCAGTAGGCCGCTGCGCGCGGCGGGCTCGAAGCGGTCGTGCTCATCGCCCCAGAGATATCGCTTGCCGCCCAGGTGAATTCCGCCGTCCGGCGTGGTTACCAGGGAGGCGTCGCGCAGGTCGCCGTTGGCGTCGAGGTGCGGAATCGCGGTAGCCAGTGTGACCGTGTGCTTTCGGGCCAGTCGGCGCAGTGCGTCGATGGTCGGCTCGGCGGTGTGCCCGGCCAGCGCGACGTAGTCGAAGTCCAGGTTGTAACCGGTGATGGCGAATTCGGGGATGACCACCAGGTCCGCACCCAGTGCCGCCAGCATGGCGACCTCCGCTTCGACGGCCGCGAGGGCTTCCCGCCAATCGTGCGGTTGCGCCGCGGTCTGCAGCACGGCCACACCGATGGGCGCACTCACCGCGGCTCCCACCCGGTCGACTCCTGATGCGCGCCGGGGGTGGTCGTCGAGTAGTACGGACCGGCCAATCGGCTCAGCCAGCGCCCGCCGGAGAGATCGGCGTGCAGCCGATCGTCCACCGCGCCGAAGCGGGTGGTCGCGGCCACGACCGTGCCGAAAACGACTGTGTCGGTGCCGATCTCCACCAGGTCGGCGAGGCGGCACTCCAGCGAGATGAGCGATTCGGCGACCGACGGCGGTGCGACCACACGCGAGGGCAGGGCGGTGACCTGCGCGAGTTCGAATTCGTCGATATGCGGCTCCACGGTCGCGAAGCTGGCCGTCACCGCCGCGGCATTGGCCACCGAGGGGATGTTCACCACGAACTCGCCGGTCGCGCGAATATTCACCAGGGTGTCCTTGGGACGGCCCGGGAATCCGATGCGCTCGCCGATGGAGAGCATGAGCGTGGGCGGTTTACGCGAGGCGACATTGAAGAAGCTGAACGGCGCGAGATTGCGCACGCCGTCGCTGTCGAGGGTGGCGACCCAGGCGATGGGTCGCGGTTGCACCGCCGCCGAGAGCAGTGTGTACACCTGCGTGTCGTCGAGTTCATCGATCGACCAGGCATAACTGTCCTCGGCGGGGGCCAGAGCTGACGCATCCAAAATCCAAGCCTCCCAGGCTGTTCGAGTTCGGAAGCACCATGTGCAAAGGCTTGTGCAACCGATTGCACGAGAGCTTAAGGGGTGGGCGGTGTCCACGTCCACGGAATCGCGGAATCTTTAACCGCGGGGCAACATGAGCCCCTCCCGCAGCCCTGCGCGTGCGGTGTCGACGGGGCTGTCGAGCTCGCGCGGCGGGCCGTATCCATCCGCGGTGCCGTCGGTTACGCGCACCTCGTCCTCCCACGGGAGCCGGTAGCGGCCCGCGACCAGGTCCCGCATAAAGGTGTACGGGCAGTCCCCGAGCCCGCCGCGCACCGCGGTGTAGCCGCGATGGCCCAGCTGATAGATGTTGTTCTCCACGCCCCAGGTGCGCCGCGCGGCGTCGGCGCGGGCCGGTTCGATCGATACGGTGAGCACCCGCCCCGGCGTACTGTCACCCTCGGCCAGCACGGTGCCCTCGAAATCGCAGACCATGGCCTCACCCATGGAGCCGATCGAATTACCGTCCTCCCCGGCCAGGGCCACCGAGGCGGTGAAGGCCAGGTTCTGGAAGGCATTGGCCTGATTGGTGATCCGCCACGACTGCCGCAGCGGGAACTTGTACCCGGCGGTGCGCAGCAAAACGTTCGCACCGAGGTACGCGGCCTCCCGCGCGACCTCGGGAAACATGCCGTCGTGGCAGATGATCAAGGCCAGGGTGGAGCCGCCCGGCCCCGCGCACACCGCGACCCCCTGATCGCCCGGTTCCCACGGCTCCTTCGGCACCCACGGATGCAGTTTGCGCTGGTAGAGCACGATCTCCCCGACATCGTTCACGATGATGCCCGAATTGAACGGTGCCCCTGCCGGATTACGCTCCATAATGCTGAAGCAACCCCAGCGCCCGGCATCCGCGCAGGCCGCGCGCAGGCGCTCGACCTCGGGTCCGTCCATATCCAGCATGAGATCGTCGCGCGCCCACGCGTCCTTGCGCAGCCCGTGGAAACCGTACTCGGGAAAGACCAGCAGCTGCGCGCTCGGGAAGGCCGCGCCGATCCGGCGTATCGTCCCGCACACCTCGTCGACGACGAGATCGATATCGGCGCGCGAGCGCACCAGGGGAATTCGCTGCTGGACCAGGGCGAGAGTCAGGGCGTTCTCGGGTGGGTTCAGTCCGCTGAGACCGGTCATCTGGGTGATCCTCGCTACGCTCGGTGCACACTGTGCGCAATCGGTTGCACTGACGGTACATTGAACGGGCGCGAGCCGCAGGGCCGCCGGGTGACACGGTGCGAGCGGCCAGGAACGACCATCTGCGTCGGTGAGATTGGGGAAATATGCGCGAGCGAAGTCCGGCTGCCACGACGAACCGCGCGACGGTCACCCTCAAAACGGTGGCCAAGGCCGCAGGTGTGCACACCTCCACGGTGTCCCGTGCGCTGCGCCGCGTCGCCCACGACGGTGACGCCGCCAGCCCCAGCGATATCGAACTCGCCGAACTGGCCCAGGCCATGGGTTATGTCCCGAATCCCAATGCCGCCAGCCTCACCACCCGCCGATCCATGGCCTTCGGTGTGCTGGTGCCGCGCCTCACCGACAATGTCCTCGCCACCGTCTACGACGCACTCGAGGAGACCGCGAACCGCGCCGGCTACGCCACCTTCGTCTCCAATACCCACGACGATCCGGAGGAACAGCGCCGACTGGTGGCCCTGCTGCGCGGGCGCGCGGTGGACGGCCTCATCATCGGCGACGCCCGACTGGACAACGACAATATCGCCCGCATCCACGAGAAGGGCGCGAATGTGATCCTGGTGAGCCGCCGCTCCCCCGGCGCGCTCTCCGTCACCATCGACGACACCGCGGGCGGGCGTATCGCCGGTGAACACCTGGTTGCCCTGGGACACAAGCGAATCGGCGTCATCGCCGGCCCGCTGTATGCCAGCACCGCCGCCGACCGTCTCGAAGGCTTCCGTTCGGCACTGGCCGCGGGCGGGGTGGTCCTGCGCCACGACCGCATCTGCGCGATCGGTTTCGACGTTGCCGCCGGTCGCCAAGGCGCCCAACGCCTCCTCGACTCCCCCGAACCCCCCACCGCCATCTTCGCCATGAACGACGACAGCGCCCTCGGTGTTCTCGGCGTCCTGCGTGAACGCGGCCTCACCCCCGGCCGCGACATCTCGGTGCTCGGCTACAACGACATCCCCATCAGCCGCGAACTCACCATCCCCCTCAGCACCGTCGGCTGCCCCGTCCGCGAAATGGGCGCCCGCGCAGCCGAAACCATGCTCGCCCTGGTCCACCGTCTCCCGGTTTCGTCGGTGGCACTGCAACCGACCCTGGTCCCGCGCGCCACCACCGCCCCGCCCCCGGCCTGACCGTTCAGCTCCGCGACGGCGACTCGGCGGCCACCAGGGCGTGGGCCATGTGGAGATAGCGCTCGGTGATCTCGTCGATGGTGAGCGGTCCAGTGGGAGCGAACCAGTGGCAGACGCCATTGATCAGATCCATCAGCGCCATTGTGATCAGTTCCGCGGCAACGGGTTCGGAGCCTCGGATGGCGGCGACGACATCGCGGACGGATCGCTGGTAGGTCGTTTGGAGCAGGATGATCGTCGCCAGTTGATCGGGTGACAGAGCGGTGCGATTGCCTCGGATCGTCAGTAATTCGGTGCGGCGTTCATTGCTGATCAACAGGTGGAGTTCGATCGCGGCGTCGAGGCGGTCCCGGGGTGAGCGGGTCGCGTCGTTCAGGATCGGCAGCAGTGCCGCGTTGAACTCGGTCATGAAGTGGCGGGAGATCGCGAACAGTACTTCCTGCTTATTGCGGTAGTGGTGGTACATCGTCGAGGAGGAGATACCCGCCGCCTCGGCGATATCGCGGATGGCGGTCATACCGTAGCCGCGGTGGTGAAAGAGTTGTGCCGCTTCGACTCTGATCCGATCGGCTATGTCCACGCCGTCGTCGAGTCCGAGATTCCTCGCCACCGCCACCCTCCTCCGACATCATGTGTTCCGTACCGGCAATCCACCGGGCACCACGATCTCACGTTTGAGAATCTTGCCCGTCGCTCCCTTCGGCAGCGCCTCGACGAAGTGCACGTGCCGCGGGTACTTGTAGGCGGCTACCCGAGCTTTGGCGAAGTCGATCAACTGCGCGGCCGTGGTGGTGGCACCGGGCTTCAATGCCACTACGGCACAGACCTCTTCACCGAGTCTGGCATCGGGCAGGCCGATGACCGCGACCTCGGCGACGGCCTCGTGCTCGTAGAGCACCTCCTCGATCTCCCGGGGGTAGACGTTGTAGCCGCCGCGAATGACCAGGTCCTTCTTGCGATCGACGATGTAGTAGTAGCCGTCGGCATCGCGGCGCGCCAGATCGCCGGTGCGGAACCAGCCGTCCGGGATCGCCGCGGTGGTCGCGGCGGGATTTCGCCAGTACCCCTTCATGACATTGTGGCCGCGAATCACGATCTCGCCCACCGCATCATCGGCCACCTCGACACCGGCGTCATCGAGCAGTCGCAGTTCGACCCCGCGCACCGGCAGCCCGATCGATCCCGGTTTACGTTCCCGGTCCGGCGGATTGAACGCGGCCACCGGGCTGGTCTCGGACAGGCCGTACCCTTCGAGCACGGTGCAGCCGAACGCGGCTTCGAACCCGCGCATCACCTCCACCGGCATCGACGCCCCGCCGGAGACGCACACTCGCAGGCTCGACACGTCGAAATCGGTCGCACCGGGATGATGCAGTAGCGCCGAGTACATGGTGGGGACGCCTTCGAATACCGTGACCCGGTCCCGCGCCAAGACCTCGAGCACCGTCCCGGCTTCGAAACGCGCCACCAGGGCAAGCAGCGCACCGACTTTCATCGCGGCATTCAATGCGAAGGTCTGGCCGAAGACATGGAACAGCGGCAGGATTCCCAGCACCACATCCCGCGAAGTCAGGTGCAGCAGGGTCGAGACCACGACATCACAGTTGGCCGCGAGGTTGGCGTGCGTCAGCTCCGCACCCTTGGGTTTCCCGGTGGTGCCGGAGGTGTAGAGGATGACGGCGGTGTCCGAGGCCGCGCGCTCCTCGTACCCTGGCATCGGCTCGAATTCCGCCAGGAGAGCGTCGAATTCGTCGACGTCGACAGGGATCGGCTCGGTACCGGCAGCGGCCGCGCTGCCCGATGCGGCTCGCGCCACCTCCGACCAGGCGAACAGCAGCTTCGCACCGGAATCGACCAGATGGTAGGTCAATTCGCGCTCGGTGAGCAGCGGATTGAGCGGTACCACAATGCCGCCCGCGCGCAGCACGCCGTAGTAGCAGATCGCGAACTCGGGGATGTTCGGCAGGCAGATGCCGACCACGTCGCCCGGTACGAGGCCCCGGTCCCGGAGCAGTCCGGCGACGCGCGCGGTGGCAGCCTCGACCGTCGCGTAGTCCAATGTCCGATCGCCGATCCGAAGTGCCGGAGCCGCAGGGGAATTCGCGGCGGACGCCGCGAGATTGAGGGCCAGATTCGACATGGTGTGCTCCCGTGACATGCGTCGAGGACCCGGCCTCGCACAGCGGGTGGATCGACTCCGCGCACCGCCGATCCCAACGAGAACAGCGGTGCGCGAAGACGTTTGAGAGAAAGGATCAGGCGACCGGGATGATGCTCGAACCGAGTCGCCAGATGGTGTCCAGCAGATCCTGCCGGGCCGGTAGTACCTCGCGGCTCATGGCCTCGGCCATGAGCTCACGGAACGCACCGAGGAACGCGGCCGAGACCAGTCGCGCGTCGACCGCCGGATCGACCTCGCCGGTGCGCTGCGCGTGCACGACATTCTTTGCGGCCATATCGATTTGAGTGGCGAGCCGCTCGGCATCGGCCTGCGCCGCGGAGGTTTCCCGTAACCGCCGGCCGACAATGATCCGGGCGAGCGGGTCGTCGCAGAGAAAATCGATCTCTCGGGAAAGCCGCTCGCGTTCACGCTCCGCCCAGCCCGGTTCCGAAGGTGCCGCGACGGCGAAAACGGCCTCGTCATAGGAGTCGTAGAAGCCGTGCACGACCGCCGCGACCAGACCGTCCTTCGCACCGAAGTAGCGGTACAGCAGTCCGGGCGAGGCCGCGGCGCGTGCCGCGACCTTCGCAACCTCCAGTGCCCCATCGGTATCCAGCAGTTCCGCGCGCGCGGCATCGATGAGCCGCTGGCGGGTTGCCCCGCCGCGAGCCGTCAGCACGGAACGAGTGGACTTCTCAGACGGTGATGACATTGTTCGGGTTCGGCTGCTCTTCCTTGGGTGCGGTGCTGTAGTCGCCGAACGGCGTATCGCGCAGGGTGGTGACCGCGCCGACACCCTGGGTCTCGGCGATCTTGATGAATTCCAGTGCCTCGGGGGTGTTTCGCATCAGGCCGTCCAGGATCGGGCCGAGCATCTGGGTGCTGGCCAGACCCATGTTCTCGTATGCCTGATTGACGATCAGCTTCATCGCGGACAGCTGGGAGACCGGGATGCTCACGAGCTGTTCGGCCCACCGCGCCACCTCGGCCTCGAGGTCCTCGAAAGGCACTGCCTTATTGATGAGTCCGATCTCCGCCGCCTCCACGCCCGACACGGGTTTGCCGGTGAGAGCATACTCTTTGGCCTTGGTGAGCCCGAGACGGTAGATCCACATACCGGACAGATGGCAGCCCCACATGCGGGCGTACGGGGTGCCGATACGGGCGTCCTCGGAGGCGATGACGATATCCGCGCCGAGCGCCATTTCGCTGCCGCCGCCGATGCACCAGCCGTGAATCATGGCGATGACCGGCTTGGAGCTGCGCCAGATACTCATGAACTTCTGAGTCGGGGACTCCGAGGGCGTGGTCGCCATGACGAAGTCCTTGCCCGCGTCCCACTTGCCGTCGGTGGCCAGCTGGTCGTCCCAGTGCTTGAATCCGCCGCTGAAATCGTATCCGGCGCAGAAGGATCGACCGGCCCCGCGCACCACGACCACCTTGACCTGAGGGTCCCGGTTGGCCTGGGTCATCGCGTCCTGCAGTTCATCGGGCATGGGCGGGACGATCGTGTTCAGTCGTTCCGGCCGGTTGAACGTGATCGTGGCTACGTGACCTGCGACGGAGTAGATCAGGGTCTGGTACATCTTCCACCTTCCAGTGCTAAAGTGAATTCACTTTAGCTTTTTCGACGCATCGCTGTCTACCCCATTGACGAACCGGAGTGACGTGGGTAACTTGAGGCATATTCCGATCGGTCGATCGTTTGATCGACCGAAATCCATTGCCCCTGAACGTCTTTCATATATATGACGCGCACAGAGAGGCGGTATACCGCCATGCAGCCAGCACCGACCCAGCCCCTCACCACCCCGGGTCCCGGCACCAAGGTCATCGTCACCGGAGCCGCGGGCGGGATCGGCGCGGCCATGATCGCGGCCCTGGCCGGACTCGGCTGTCAGGTCGCCGGAATCGACCGGCCCGGCACCGTACTGCCCGACGCGCTCGCCGCGGTCCCACTCTTCGAAGCCGATCTCGCCGACGAGAACGCGGCCGCCACGGCGGTCTCGAATGCCGTGACCCACCTAGGCGGACTGGACTGCCTGATCGGCGCGGCCGCCAATGTCGCCTCGGTACACCGCGCGAAAACCTTCGCCCCCGGCATCTTCCGCCAGGACATCGAGTCGAATCTGCTGTCGCAGTTCTGGACCGCGCAGGCCGCGTATGCCGCACTGGCCGAGAGCAACCGCGCCAACCTGGTGTTGTTCTCCTCGGTCGGCGCGCTCGACGGGCTACCGGGACAGGTGTCCTACGCGACCGCCAAAGCCGGCGTGATCGGCATGGTCCGCACCCTGGCCGCCGAGTGGGCCGAGGCCGGTATCCGCGTCAACGCGGTCGTCCCGGGCCTGGTCGCCACCCCCAAGGTGCTCGCCCTGCCCGAATCCACCCAGACCCGAATCCTGCGGAATGTCGCGATGAAGCGGCTGGTCGAGGTCGATGAGATCGTCGCCTCGGTGCTGTTCCTGATGTCGCGTGGCGCCGGTGCGATCACCGGCCAAGCGCTTCGGGTGGACGGCGGCGCGGGCATCAATACCGAGGGCCTCTACCACCGATGAACGACCGAAACCCTTGTATGCCAACGATATACGGGGAGGTGGATCCGGCGTTCGACGCTGTGACGGCGGAGTTCGAACGCAACTTCGCCGAGCGCGGTGAGGTCGGCGCGTCGGTGTGCGTCATCCTCGACGGCAGACCGGTCGTCGATCTGTGGGGCGGTGTCGCCGATCCCGCGACCGGCCGGGCCTGGGAGCGGGACACGGTCGGCGTCGTCTTCTCCTGTACCAAAGCCGCTGTCGCACTCTGCATTCACCTGCTCAGCCGATCCGGCGAGATCGATCCGAATATGCCGGTGAGCCGGGTATGGCCGGAATTCGCCGCGAATGGCAAGGGCGACATCACCATTGGGATGCTGCTCGATCATTCGGCGGGAATCCCGGTGCTGAGTGCGCCGATCGGACCGAAGGCACTGCAGGACTGGGATTTCATGACCGGTCGAATCGCCGAACAGACACCGTTCTGGCGGCCCGGCACCCGGCACGGGTACCACCCGGTCACCTTCGGCCACACACTGGGTGAAGTCGTTCGCCGCGTCACCGGAGTCTCCATCGGCAGCTTCTTCGCCACGGAGATCGCCGAACCCATGGGCCTGGACTTCTGGATCGGACTGCCCGAGCAGATCGAGCCGCGTATCGCTCCGATCATCACCGCGGCCCCCGGTCCCACCACGCCGTTCCTCGAAGCCGCTCTGCACCAACGGGGTTCGATCCCCAATCTGTTCGTCTTCAACTCCGGGGACTTCGCCCGCACCGGTGTCAACACCCGCGCCGGACGCGCCGCGGAGATACCGGGCGCGAACGGAGTCACCAACGCACGCGGGCTCGCACGGCTCTACGCCGGCGCGCTACAGGACCCGGACCTGATACCGGGCGAACGCTTCCCGACCTCGCCCGGTTTCGACGAAACACTGCACATGTCAACCCGATTCGACCGCGGATTCATGCGGGCGATGGACAACCACGCCGCACTCGGTGACGGCCACAGCATGCGTGTGGGCGCCCACGCCTACGGCCATTGCGGATCCGGCGGATCGATCGGATTCGCGGACCCCGCACCACGATTGAGCGTCGGCTACACCATGAACAAACTGGGGCACGGCACGCTGCTCAACGAGCGCGGCCAAGCCCTCGTCGACGCCGTCTACCGCTCACTCGGCCTTTCGGCCCCGCCGATTCGGCATCAACTCGAACAGGACCATCAATGACCTCCGCCAAACCCGCCGCCGATGCCACGCGAACGGATGTGCTCATCCTCGGCGCCGGATTCTCCGGACTCGCGGCGGCGGCCATGCTCTCGCGCGCGGGCCGCCTCGACTACGTGATCCTCGAACAGGGGAACGATGTGGGCGGAACCTGGCGGGAGAACACCTATCCCGGGTGCGCCTGCGATATCCCGTCCCCGCTGTACTCCTACTCGTTCCGGCAGAACCCGGACTGGCGATACCTCTTCGCCGGACAGCCGGAGATTCTCCGGTATCTGCGCGATACCGGCCGAGAACTGGGGATCACCGAACATATTCGCTTCAACACCACGGTGATCAGCGCCGATTGGGATGAGAACGATCGGCTGTGGGCGGTTCGCACGGCGGACGGCGCGATGTGGCAGGCGCGATTCCTGGTGTCCGCCATGGGAGTTCTGCATCATGCTGCGAATCCGAAGCTGCCGGGTATCGAGAATTTCCAGGGCTCGGTATTCCACTCCGCGAACTGGGATCACTCCTGCGATCTCACCGATAAGCGAGTCGCCGTGGTCGGAACCGGTGCCAGCGCAATCCAATTCGTGCCCGCCATCGTGGATCGCACCGCGCAGCTCTCGGTGTTCCAGCGAACCGCGCCGTGGATCGTGCCCAAATTCAATCGGGCGTTCACCGAGGACGAGCGGAAGCAGATGCGCCGCAATCCATTCAAACGCTGGAGACGGCGCGCCCGGCTGTTCTGGATCCATGAGCAGCGCGCGGCGGGATTCGTCTCCGATACCTCGCAGATGGGTCCGACCAAGGCGCTGGCCACAGCACATCTGGCCAAACAGGTTCGCGATCCGGAACTTCGGGCCAAGCTCACCCCCGACTACGAGATCGGCTGCAAACGGCTGCTCATCTCCAGCGAGTACTACCCGGCACTGACCAAGCCGCACGTCGATCTCGTCACCGCGGGCATCGCGGAAGTGCGCGCGAACTCGGTAATCGCCACGGACGGTAGCGAATACGACGCCGACGTGATCATCTTCGGCACCGGATTCGACGCCCAGAACAGTCTGACCCGGGTGCCGATTCGCGGACGCGACGGCGTACCGCTCGGCGCGCAGTGGGCATCCGGACCCGAGGCGTACCTGGGTACCACGGTCTCCGGATTCCCGAATCTGTTCCTGCTGTGCGGCCCGAATACCGGGCTGGGACACAACTCTCAGGTCTTCATGATCGAAGCGCAGGCCCGGTATATGGCCAGGTGCATTCGGTACGCGGGCCGCCGGGGCGTGCTCGAGGTCAAACAGGGCGCGCAGGTTCGATTCAACGAATTCCTGCAGGGCCGGCTCTCCTCGACCGTCTGGCAGGCCGGCGGCTGCCGCAGCTGGTACCAGGATCCCACCACCGGCCGGAACACGCTGCTGTGGCCTCGATCCACGGTGTCGTACTGGCTCCGCACCCGCTTCGTCCAGCGCACGGACTATCTCCGCAACGCCTGAAAGGCCGCACCATGTCCACGATTCCACTGCTGCTGCACCGCAACGCCGAACAGTTCGGCGAGCTGCCCGCACTGTCCTTCGACGGAAACACCCTCTCCTGGAACGAAACTCGGTCGCGGATCGCGCAGGTGGCGTTCGGGCTCGCACGCCTGGGCGTACGCAAGGGCGGGCGGGTGGCGATCATGATGTCCAGCCGCCCCGAGCACTGGCTCGTCGATCAGGCCGTCGTCCACCTCGGCGCGCTCCCGACCACCGTGTACGGCACCATGCCCGCCAACCAGATCGCCTATCTGGCCGGGCACAGCCACGCCACCGTCGCGGTGCTCGAAGGCCAGGCCGAGATCGACCGCTGGGCACCGGTTCTCGACCAGTTGACCGAGCTCGAACACATTCTCGTGCTCGATCCCGAGGCCCGGCTCGACGACGAACGCGTAGTCCGCTGGTCAGACGTGATCACCGGTGAGACGGATCTCGACGCGTTCGAAGCCGGGTGGCGGACCATCTCGGCGGACGATCCCATCACGCTGATCTATACCTCCGGTACCACCGGCGTGCCCAAGGGCGTGCTGCTCACGCACCGCAATGTGATCGCCAATGCCGAGGCCCGCGATGCGGCGGCGCCGACCCCCGACCACTTCCGCAGCGTCTGCTACCTGCCGCTGGCGCATATCGCCGAACGTATGGTGTCGGTCTATATGGCCATTCACAAGGCCGGTCATGTGACGTTCTGCCCGGACCCGAGTGTACTTGTGGGACAACTCATCCAGACCCGGCCGACCAGCTTCTTCGGGGTCCCGCGCATCTGGGAGAAGCTCGCGGCCGCACTGCGCGCCCGACCGGGTTCATCGCTCGCGGATGTGGGCCTGGACCAGGTCACCTGGGCCTGTAGCGCCGCCGCTCCTCTCCCCCTGGATGTGCAGGAGTTCTTCCGCGCCAACGGTATTGCCATTCTCGAGGCGTGGGGTATGACCGAGACCACCGGTGTCGCGACGGCCACCGGGGCGGACGACTTCCAGCTCGGATCGGTGGGAATGCCCATCCCCGGCAATGAGATTCAGCTCCTCGAGGACGGTGAAGTACTGGTCCGCGGACCCATTGTGGCCGCCGGATACCTCGAATCGGACGGCTCCGTCACCCCCGTCACCGACAGCGAAGGCTGGATGCACACCGGCGATGTCGGCCGAATCGACAACGGCCACCTCTACATCATCGACCGCAAGAAGGACCTCATCATCACCGCGGGCGGCAAGAACATCGCCCCCGTCGCCATCGAAGCCCTACTCACCCAGCACGATCTGATCGGCCAGGCCCTGGCCTTCGGCGACCGCCGCCCCTACCTCGTCGCCCTGCTGGTACTCGACCCCGACGCCGTAACCGCCTGGGCGGCAACGCATAACATCGACTGTGAGTCCCCCGCCGAGCTCGCCACCCACCCCGCGCTACTCGCCGAACTGAACGACGCCGTGGCCGCGGCGAACCAGCACCTGGCCCGCGTCGAACAGGTCAAACGCTTCACGGTCCTCACCACCGAATGGACGCCGGAGACCGGCGAACTCACGGCCAGCTTGAAGATCAAGCGGCGCAGCATCCAGGACAAGTACAACCCCGAGATCGACGCCCTGTACACATGAGCCGCTTCGGACTGGCCGCAGCCGTGCGCCACACCGAGCCCGCAGTTGTCCAAGCTGCGGACCGGTGGACGCCCGGAGGTCAGCTCAGCAGTTTGCTCTTCAGTGCGGCGATCTCGTTATCGGTGAGGCCCAGGCCCTTGTGCACGTAGTTGTCGAAGCTGCCGTACTTCGAGGTCACGAGGTTGAACGAGGTATCGAGTTCTTCCTGCGTCACGCCGCGCATGGCGTCGCCCTCCGGTACACCGAGTCGGGCATTACTGAGCAGGAAGTCCTGATTCACCGAGGCGCGATCGACGCCGAGAATGGTCAGCAGCACGGCGCTGGTCCAGCCGGTGCGGTCCTTGCCCGAGGTGCAGTGGTATAGCACCGCGCCATTGGCCGTGATGATGTCTCGCAATACGGTCGCGAAAGCCTGGTTCGCATTGGAACTATTGATGAACACCTCATACGCGGCCTCGGGTCCCATCGGCAGGTCCTTGCCGAATACGTCCCGCACATTGTCGACCGCTCCGGTGGGCACCCGGTCCGCCTGGAAGGCGCGCTCCAGTCCGGTGCGCAGATCATCGATGACCCGCACATCGGCGGCCTGCAGTTTGGCCAGGTCCGCAGTGGTGAGGCTGTGCAAGTTGTTGCTGCGGAACACCATTCCGGTGCGCACGTGGTGACCATCGGTGGTCTGGTAACCGCCGACATCGCGGGCGTTGGACGCGCCTTCGAGATTCATCGAATCGGCGGGCGCGGCGGACGCGGCGGTACCCGAGGCGACGGTGGCGATCAGGGCTAGAACGCTAATGACAATGGGGCGCAATTTCATTCCCTGAACGATATCCACGGATATTAACATTGCACATCGATCGAGTGAACGATTCACATTCGCGCAAAGGCGAATCCGGTGCGCGTGATGGATATCACTGCCGCGGATAAAAGTCCCCGAACCGCCCCGTGACACCAGCACAGAAATAACAGTAAGCATTGTTGCGGCGCGACAAGACAATACGTATCCGGGCACATAAATTGACCCATTCGTTCGTCGATAAATCCGATTTCCGTCGCGCCCGCCATCGTCGCCGCCACGCAGGCCGCACACGCCGATCCCGCGGTTGCGCAGTCGGCTCGCTTCACCGCGGTCAACACCGGGAGTGGCGCTGCGACAATGACTTTGACCGCCGGCAAGTTCACCTTGAACGCCGTCACCGGTCAGGTCCAGGTGCTCGATGAGACCGGCCGCGTACTCGAAGCGCTCGCACCCACCGCGACCGTCGACGGTGCGGAGCGAAACCTGAAGCTGGCCATCGGATCCGGCGGCTCCACCCTGACCGCCACCCTCGACGGCGGGATCACCCCGGGAGCCCACTTCGTAGCGCCGGTGAGCAAGGAACTGGAGCAGGTCGTAATCGACTGACAGCAAGTCGAAGCCAACGCGAACGGCCCGGAATCTGTTTGTTCCTGGCCATTTTCGTAGTAGCGGAGACAGGATTCGAACCTGCGACCTTTCGATTCAAGCGGGGTCGGCGGCGCCGGACGGAGTCGCGGGGAGTGCGCTCGTGACTACCTGCTGTTTGAGCAGCAGGCGGCGGGAGACGTAGTAGGAGGGGACCACGACGAAGGCCGTCGGTTCATCCGGGTCGCACACGCCCCACGGTTCCTGGGTCTCCGGGTCGAGCGAGGTTCCCGGCTCGCAGGTGAAGTCCCAGCGATGGTCATGTCCGAGATCGGTTGCCGCCTGGCGTATTTCGGCTGCCCGCTGCAGAATGTCGTATTCGAGTTGCGCGGTGTCGACCGCTTCGGCTCGGAAGATCTCCTCGACGGCGGCTCGATCGATCTCGCGGTTCTTGAAAAGTGCTGCCGCACAGCGACTTATCAGATGGGCGCGGTCGGTGGACGAGGTGCCGGGAGGCAGGATTCGCTGCACGGCGCGGCGCAGGTCCTGTTCGACGAACGAGCGCAGCTGGTGTGAGATCTCGTAGTGGCCCAGGTGATCCGTGGTGGTGGTATCGGATTGTCCGGACTCGTGCCGGTTGGCCAGAATGGCGGTGAACCTGCCATTCAACTCGGCGAACTCGGCGAACAGCTGCGCGATATCGCGGGACATGCTCGGCAGTGCCTGCCGATGCAGGCGATCGCAGTAGCCGGACACTTGTCGTAACTGATCCTCGAGCATTTCGAGTCGGTTCGGGGCAGGTCTCGAATCGGCGCGGTGGTCGCGTTCAGTCATTTGCGCTCCGCTTCCGCATCGTTCGGGTCGTCGCCGCGCTGCCCAGGCGTTCCAGATCGGTCGAGTGATCGGTAACGAAATCGACGGTGACGCGGACGTCCTGCTCGGATTTCAGGTCCCTGGCCCGCACCGAGATCTCGGTACCGCCGAAGGTCATGATCACCTCCGAGGTGCGGTCGGGCGTCGGAAGCGACAACGAATCGGTCGCGTCGACGGTCAGGTAGCCAACCTGGCTACAACCGCTGTCGGTCACATATCGGGGTTCCGGGTCCATCGACGTGAAGATCTTGATGCCGATCGCGGTTTGACCGTCCTGCAACGGCAGATAGGTTCGCCTGACCTCGTGACCCGACGCGATAATCTCGCCCGCCGGGACGAAGGCATCGAATCTGTTGTTGGATTTCGCGACATTCGCGTAGTCGAACGTCCGGTATTCCTCTGGATCGCGGCCTTCTTCGAATTTCATGGCCACCGAGACGCCGTAAGTGAATCGGGAACGACGCCCGACAATCGCGGTCGAAGGCGCCAGCGCGTAGTGCACAGCTCCGATCAGCACCGCCCACGCGGGCTTCGACGGAATCACGAGCGTCGCCCGGGATCCGATGCGCTGCCGCAGCTGGTTCTGCAGATGGCGAGACTGCGCGAAGCCGCCCACCAGCAGAATCCGGCCCACTCCCGCGTCTCCGATGCGCGCGAGCTGGTCGTCGACAAGATCGAGGATCGGCTCCACCGTGCGGTCGAACAGGCCGATGGCTTCCACCGGATCGAGGATGATCTCATCGTCGATCCCGTTCTGCGCGCGCCCCAGTTTGTCGCGTGCGACGGAGTCCAGGTTGCGGTACAGGCGATTGCTCAACGGAACGACCAGGGCGTGGCCCGCCGTCGGATCGAAGCTGAGTTTTGCCCGCTCCCAGGAGTCGAGGAGATCGGCGAACGCGCCCCGGTCCGCGTCGTAGGCGGCGTCGAGCGAGGCCCTGCCGAGCCGCCGAACCATGGCCTCGCTGATGAAATCCAGGTCCAGATACGTCGATCCGTGGCCGCCGCCGGAGGTGTATCCGATCTCGGTCAAGCCCAAGTCGGTGACCTCGTACGCGGTGATGTCGACGGTGCCGCCACCGGCGTCGACGACCATGAACCGGTCCCCCGCCGCATCGGTACCGGGCAGCCCGGCATCGTGGCGGCAGTAGAGCGCCGCGACTTCGGGTTCGACCGCCAGTAGCAACTGGTCTCCGGGTATGCCGGCCCGCTCCGCGCACTGACGCATGATCTGGCGTTCCCGGTCCCGCCAGATCGCGGGAACCGTTAGGCACCAGAGGATTTCGCCCTCGTTGACCCCGCTGCGAGCGACAATGTCCCGCACCGCGAACTGGAAGAAAAGCTGCAGATAAGTAGTGACCAGATACGAGCTCATATCGCTACGGCGCGCCACCGAGGTACCCGGCACATCCGGATCAGGATCCTGCAACAGATCCATCTTGAACTGGTCTACATACTCGAAAGCCCCTGTACGAGAATCGGTATGGAACCGCCGCCGCGCCTGATGCCCCCACTCCACCGGCGCCCCATCGGGCCCCAGCAGCAGTGCCGTGCGATTCTTGATATAGCTACTGGGCTGTCCCGCCCATTCATCGAAGAAATGAATACTCCGCTGCCGCGGCTCCCGATCCCGCTCGGACGTGAACGCCCACGCATACCCCGTCCCATGTGTTCCGAAATCGATCGCCGCAACGATCCGATGCTCCACCGTCAGCCCCCCGTATCTTTCAGTGAGCCATGATATTCCGACTTCACGCGCTCCGCACGAACATCCGAACAAGCCGCTGCAGTTGACGCGCGCCGGTTCCAGACGGTCCCCTTTGCGCTGCCGTCGACTGATGTGGGAACGAAACCCAGTGCGCGGCAAGCTATTCCGGCGATATCCTGGAGGCCGGGGAGTTCGTCGAGTATCGCCGGGTTGGTCGGCTCGTTGACGCCCATGTCTACCGCGACGGTTGTCACGATTGTCAGGATCATGTAGGCATGTGCGAGTTTGGCGAGGGTTACCACGCCGAGGGTCACGGACGGGCTCGGGGCGTGTTTTCGGCATCGGTCCTCGTCGATGAGTTCGGAAAGGGTCGTACCCGCCCCGAGCCTCGAGGCATGTCGCTGCTCAGGAACGAATGAATGCGAGCAGGTCGGCGTTGATGGTTGCCGCCTCGGTGGTCGGCATACCGTGGGGGAAACCCGGATAGGTTTTCAGTGTGCTGTTGGGCAGCAGTTCGGCCGAGCGGATACCGGTGTTTTCGATCGGTACGACCTGGTCATCCTCCCCGTGCAGGACGAGGGTGGGGATCGTGATCTTGGTGAGCTCCTCGGTGAAGTCGGTCTGGGAGAACGCGACGACACCGTCGTAGTGTGCCTTGACTCCACCTGTCATGCCCTGCCGCCACCAGTTGGCGATCACTCCTTCGGAGGGTTCTGCGCCGGGCCGGTTGTAGCCGTAGAACGGTCCTTCGGCGAACGAGCGGAAGAAGTCCGACCGGCGGGTGGCGACCTGTTCCTGGATGCCGTCGAACACCGACTTGTCCAAGCCGCCCGGATTGTCGGCAGTCTTCACCATGATCGGCGGCACCGAACTGATCAGCACGGCTTTGGCCGCCCGATCCTGTCCATGCCGCGTGAGGTAACGCACGACCTCCCCGCCACCGGTGGAATGACCGACATGAACCGCGTCCGACAGATCGAGATGGGTGACGACGGCGGCCAGGTCATCGGCGTAATGGTCCATATCGTGGCCTTCGGCAACTTGAGCGGAACGACCATGGCCGCGCCGGTCGTGAGCAACCACCCGGAAACCGTGGGAGAGGAAGAACATCAGCTGCGCATCCCAGTCGTCCGAGGACAGGGGCCAGCCGTGACTGAAGACGATGGGCTGTCCGGTACCCCAGTCCTTGTAGTAGATGTCGACGCCGTCCGGCGTTGTGATGACGGGCATGTGGGACTCCTTGTAATCGGGTACTCGATGCGCCGATCGAGGGCCTCGCTGAGACAATGGGAACGGGTTGGACCACAAAAGCTTCCGAACGATTGGTCCGGATCAGTGTGTGCGATCTCGGTAGCCATGCGCCCCACCTTTTGCGCCACGAATACCGCATTTTCCGCCATGGACTCATGCGGTCGGACGAAGCGTTGGAGGAATCCGAGGATGGACTCGGCAACCTCTTGCCAGCAGCCGTCGATTGTGAAGGCGCGGCCGCGGTTGCGAATCTCGGTGTCCACCTTGGCTTCCGGCCACGGGTTGAGGTCGAAGGCTGCATTCGGCAATATGGTGCGTTCGGGTGGCCCCGGATCGGCAGTCCCAGTTGATCTTCCAGGTCCTGGGCTGACCGGTTCGGTCAGCGCAGTCCGCGGCATAGCGATGTTCATGAACGATGAAATGTCCTGCGGGGTGTGCCTGCCGCATACTGAGCAGTCATGCGCGTAATGGGTGCGAGCAGTGAAGCAGAGATGGTTGCTTGCTTCTTGCTCGGTGAATTGTCCAGCGAGAGGTTCGGCGACGCCATCCGGTCGGGGCTGGTGGCAGATGGCTTGCCCGAGAGCCTGCTCACTCATCCCGACCTGGGCGACGCTGAAGCGAACGCAGCACGCCGTGCTCTGCTCGCAGCAACACGCGGGTACGGCGAAAACCGCGACCTGTTCGAGGGTTTTCCTGCCGACGTCGCGTGGACGTGGGCGGAGATTACCGCGGCGGAGATAGCGACCGTGCGCTACGTGGACTACTCGTACTGGGTGGAGCTGTCGGGGGGCAGTCGGCTGCCGACCGATGCGGCCAGGCGCATCAGGGCAGGCAAACACGCGTTCGACGTACCCAATGAGCCGTTCGTGACGACAGCGCGCGCCATTGCGGCAAGCGGGCGGTTCCCGCCGTTGATCCTTGTGGGTGTCAGACATGATGAACTGGTGTGCCTGGAAGGCCATCTGCGTCTGACCGCTTACGCCCTGGCCGGCTTCGCTGCTGGTGTCGAGTGCTTGGTGGGCACTGCCCCGGATATGGCACGGTGGGCGCGATGACTGACGCACCGGCTGTCCAGGCCGCCACGAAGAGGTAGCCCATCGGTGCTCGACAACCGCGACCGACCAACCTCGACGCCCGGAAATCGGTGCGGTTTCAGGCGGTCACCGCAACCGACCCGTAAGCGGCATTTCAGTGCGTTCGGCAGTGGGGCCTTGGAGGCGGGGAGGGTGTGACATATTGATGCGATCATTGCGCAGGAGGGAGCCCGATGGAGAGCCCGATCGAGGTGGTGCGCAGGTTCTGCGCGGCGTGGTCCGATGACGCCGGGGTCAGCGAGCTCGCAGCATTCCTCACAGACGACGCTGTCTACCACAACATCCCGATGGCACCTGTCACCGGCAGGGAAGCGATCGCCGAAAACATCGCTGCGTTCATCCGCCCTGGCCCGCCGGGCATCATGGGCATCGATTTCCGCATCATCAACATCGCAGCCGATGGTCCGGTCGTGATGACCGAGCGGGTGGACGTCTTCACGCTCCCCGATAGGTCCTTCGAGCTCCAGGTCATGGGGACCTTCGAGGTCAGGGACGGCAGGATCAGCGCCTGGCGGGACTATTTCGACTTGAACCAGTTCACCAACCGGATGGGATGAATCCGGTCGGCAACACTCTGAAATCGGCTGGTAGCGTGCGCTCGGCCGGCCTCGGATGGCCACCACCGGTTGATCTTCCGCCGTGCCGCGCTGGCCGGTTCCATCAGCGCGACATGCGGCAATAGCGTGCGTTGCCCGTCGCGACAGTCAGAAGCGAGTCGGTAGTCCGGGCATCCCGCGACCGAACTTGACCACGTACTACGGCATGGCACGACTCACGATCGCACCCTCCACGGCCAAGTCTCCGAGTTCGGCGTCCAAGGGTGATCGTGGTCTTGCCTGGGCGAGTGTGTATTTCGGTGGTCCCTAGACCCGGCCCGGCTCGGATCTGGGCCATTCAGGTTCTGCGCGAGATGACCATGATGTATTCGCAGGGAGCGTTCGTTCGGTTGGCGAAGCCGTGGTCCGCGTCGGCCTGGAAGAACAGGGAGTCGCCTGTGTTCAGGGTCTCGCTGATTCCGCCGATCGCGACGGTGAGGGTGCCTTCGAGTACCACGAGTTGCTTCTCCGTACCCGACGGATAGGCGGGCAGCAGCCCGAGAGAGACCTGTGCGGGGAGGTAGTGGACGACCACCTCGCCTCCTCCCGCGCCTGGGGCCGCCGACACCATGTGCCGCTCGAACCCGGTTTCCGGGTCGCGGAAAACAGGGCGTTCGTTCTTGCGCATGACAACGGCCACACCGGACGCTGCAGCAGCCGCCCCACCGATCAGGTCCGAGAGCGACGCGTCGAGCGCGTGGGCGATCTTGGAAGCGACGCCTATCGTCGGGCTCTTCTCTCCGCGTTCGACCTTGGACAGCATCGCCCGGCTGACCGACGACTGGATGGACAGCTGCTCCAGCGTCAGGCCCGCCTCCTCGCGGCGTCGCCGCACGTTGGCGCCGAACGCGCCGGCCAGGTCGTCACCGTGCTGCGGTTCGCCCGCGTTTTCGTCTTGCTCGACCACCGTGCTCCTCGATCGATGGGTACCTCGCCGCCCAGAGTGTAGCTTTCTTCTAAAGAAGATATAGTCTTCCATCGGAGACACGCGATTCGCGCCCGACACGACGGAGGTTCCATGCGTTTGATCTCGAGCGGCCAGCACCATGCCAGGTTCGAATTCGGCGATCTGCAGGTGATCTCGTTGCGAGACGGGTATATCGACATGCCGCCCACACGGCTCCGCGACGAGCATGGGTGCGCACTCGATGAGCTACCGGCCGCCGTGCCGCTGGCCGGCGACAACTTACGGCTGTCGGTCAACGCCTTCTACGTCACCGACGGCACGCGGTCGGTTCTCATCGACACCGGCGCGTCCAACGCCTGGCACGACCCCACCATGGGATTGATCTACGACGCGCTCGACGAAGCGGGAATCGACCGCGCGCATGTCACCGATGTGGCCATCACCCACAGGCACGAAGACCACGTGAGCGGCCTGATCGCGCCGGACGGTTCGGAGGCGTTCACCGAACTCGAGCGCGTGTGGATCGGCGCGGGCGACACCTCGGTGTTCACGGGGCGGCTCGAGCCGATCCGCGACCGGGTAGTACCCGTGTCGGAGCAGGTCGCGATCAACGACTGGATCACCGCGATCCCGACACCGGGCCACACACCAGGTCACACCGTCTACGACGTCAGGAGCGGCATCAGCCACCTTCTCGTCTGGGGCGACACCGTTCACGTTCCCACGCTCCAATTCGATCAGCCGAACGTGTCCTGGGAGTTCGACGGCAACCAGCCTCAGGCCCGCGCCGCGCGAGTGGCCCTCCTCGAACAACTGACCCAACCACACCACTTCGTAGCCGGCGCCCACCTCGACTCACCCGGCATCGCTCGCGTAACCCCCTCCGGCGATGGTTATACGCTGGCGTACCTCGCACGACCGATCGGCTGATCGAGCCGCCGATCGCCATATGCCCTGACCCGCAACCGAATTCCGCCATCCAGCTACGGCTCCGTTCAGGAAGACCCTCGATCGGCGAGCTCGCCCGAAGATCAACTAGCTCAAGTCGATCGCGCCATCGCCGACTAATTCGGGCACGAATCCCAATGCACGGCAGGCCATTCCGGCGATTTCCTGGAGGCCCGGGACGTCGACGCCATCGCGGGCGCGCAGGGACATGCCCTGGATGACGGCGCCGACGAATTCGGCGGCGGTGAGTGGGTCTACGTCGGGGGGGATGCGGGCGGCAGCTTTGTCGGCGGCCAGGCGGTCGGTCAGGAGGGCGATATTGGCGTTGCGCATATCGCGGAGGCGGTCGGCTACGTGCTGGTTGCCGGCGGCGACGCCGACGGCTGCGCTGATGATCAGGCAGCCGCCGGGACAGTCGGTGTCGGCGTAGGCGTCGGCGGCGTCGTAGAGCATGCGGCGGATTAGGGCGGGGGTGTGCGGCACTTCGTCGAAGGCGCGCTGGATGAAGTTGCCGCGGGTGGCGTTGTAGTGCGCGACGGCGGCGAAGAAGACCTCTTCCTTGCCGCCGAAGGCCGCGTAGAGGCTGGGTGGGTTGATGCCCATGGCCCGGGTGAGCATCGCGACCGAGGTGGCCTCGTAGCCGCGCCGCCAGAACAGCAGCATTGCCGCGTCCAGCGCCGCATCGGTGTCGAACTTGCGTCCCTGACCGCGCACTCCCGCCATCGGCCACTCCCTTCTTCCGCGCCCATCTCGGTGATGGACGTCACTCGCCTCTACGCAAATTTACTCCTGTAGCGATCGCTAAATGAATGTTACCGTCGCCGAGGAGGAATCGGCGTGGGATTCGCCTGGGGCTGCGCCGCTGTGGAGTGCACGCTCGAATGGAAGCGGAGTCGACCGATGGTCGCTGAAACACCTGAAACCCGAACAACTTCCGTCACCGCGCCGGCGATCGACCGGAATGCCACCATCCTGTGGATGCTGTTGGCCGTCTTCGGCGTCGGCACCGTCGAGTATCTGGTAGCCGGTGTGCTGCAAGACATCTCGGGCGATGTCGATGTCTCCGTGGCCACCGGCGGATTGCTGATCACCGTGTACGCGGTGACGGTGATGATCGGCGGACCGCTGCTCACCATCGCGACGGTCCGGGTGCCGCGCACTCCGCTCATCGCCGCTGCCATGACGGTGTTCATCGCGGGCAATATCGGCACGGCACTGGCCCCGAACTTCGCCACGCTGGTGGTGTTCCGGATCATTACCGCACTGCCGCACGCCACCTTCTTCGCACTGTGCCTGGTGCTGGCGACCTCGCTGGGGGAGCCGGAGTTCCAGGGCCGGGCCATTGCGCGGGTATCCCTCGGACTCAATCTGGCTACCGTGCTGGGCGTTCCGCTGGGCACCCTGATCGGCACCGAACTGGGCTGGCGGTGGGAATTCGCGCTGGTGGCGCTGTTCCAGACTGCGGTCACGATCGGTTTGATCACCGTAACCCGCCGTGTCCCTTCGCATTCCGGCGGCAGCATCACCTCCGAGCTGTCGGTGTTCACCAAAGCACCGGTGCTGTGGGCGCTCGGGCTCACCGCGCTGAGCCAGGCCGCACTGTTCGTGGTGTTCACCTACATCACGCCGTTGCTGCACGACCATGCCGGATTCTCCACCGGCACAGTCACTGTGCTGCTGTTCGTGTTCGGCCTCGGGTCGGTGGCGGGCAATCAGCTCGGCGGTTACTTCGCCGACAAATCCATCGACCGGACCCTGTATTTCGCCTTGGGCGCTCGCGGTGGCACTCGGCCTGCTGGCGCTGCTGGGTGAGTATCGATGGTTCACCGCGCCATGGATGTTCGTGCTCGGCGCGGCCGGATTCTCCATTATTCCGCCGCTGGCCGCCAAGCTGATCAGCGCCGCCGGCGCCGCCCCGCATTTGGCTGCCACGGTCAATATCGCCGGATTCCAGCTGGCGAACGCGGCCGGAGCATGGATCGGTTCGGTGCTGCTCGCACGAGGGGCGGCCCTGTCGGCCTTGCCGATCGCCGGGGCCGTGCTCGGGCTCGCCGCACTGATCCTGCTCACGGTCAGCGCCCGGCGACGGAGCGATGGATGATGCGGGCCGCGGATCAGTCGTCCCGCCGATCAGGTTCGCGCACCAGCAGCGCGACCGCGACACCGACCGCGACACCGAGCAGTGTGTCGACGGCACGGTCTCGCAGCAGGATCCGCGGATCGTCGGGGGCCGCGAGCTCGGTCATCGACATGATCAGCGGCGTGAAAAACCCAAGGGCGACAGCGTAATAGCGGGCCATGAACAGCTCGGTCGGATAGAGCAGCGCGATGATCACGATGGCCAGCACCGTGGAGCTCGGACCGGGCAGCAGCAGCGGAGCGGTGACCGCCAGACCGGCGAAGGTACCCAGCACCCGGTGGACCCCGCGCCGGATCCGCCCGCGCGAATCCGCGGCGGCCAGCGGCACCGCGGCCCCCGCCATCGCCCAATTCGCGTGCCCGATACCCAGCAGCAGCCCGATAACGCCGGACACCGCGATCGCCAGCGCGTACCGGGCGGCGTGCACGGCAGACGCCCTGCCGGACCGTTGCGGCGTTGCCGGCGCCGAAGCGGCCGGGCCCTCGCGCCGCTCGCGTCGAGTCGCCTCGAAATATCCGACCCCGACACACAATGCCGACACCGCCACACACACCGCGAACGCCAGCAGCGGCTGGGTCTGATTGCCCGCGACCCTGGCGATCGCACCGAACGCGAAGATCCCGAAGAACGGTCCCTCGGGACGCAGCGCGAGTCTGTCGGTAATCGGTGAGAGCCCTGCGGCGAAGAGCGCGACGCAAACCACCAGCAGCCACACGGGGGCGTGATACTCCGCCAGCGCAATGCCCAGCCCTACACCGCTGATCAACAGCGCGGCCGCCTCGAGCTGATGGGCCAGTCGCTCGCGCGGTGCTTCGGCGAACCCGTACATGCCGGTGAACGATCCGAATACCGCGTAGATGAGCAGGTCGGTGCGGCCGAAAACGAGCAGCACCGCGCCGGGGATCGCCAGCCCGGCGAACACCCTGGCGGCGGGCAGATGATCGATGCCGGTAATGCTCCGGTGGATCAGTTCATGCGCCCGATATCGCAGGCTGGGCAAAAAGGGTCCTCCGATAGTCGTTCGCGGGTGGGAAACGGCGGCGCCCAGGCAAATGGCCAGCGTGCCCGACGCGGAGTTGACCCGTCAAACCGGCGGCAACCAGCGCAACACCGGTTCGGAAATGCCTCCGTTGTGAAAGCATTTATCCCGATGGCATTGATCAATCGATAACCGACACCGGATTCATCGAAGGGAATTGTCATGAACGCTGCGCCGGGCGAAGATTTCGATCCCGACAACGGTCCGAGCCACGACGCCGACCTCGCCGCCGCACCGAAATTCCATCCGTATCACCATCCGGCCGCGGGCTGGGGCGCGGCGAAGTCGGTTGCCAATTTCATGGTGGTCAAGGAACGCGCACCGCTGATCGGTGCCCGCGCGATTCTGAAGATGAACCACGAGAACAACGGCTTCGACTGCCCGGGATGCGCCTGGCCCGACTCGATCAAGGGCATTCACCTCGATATCTGCGAGAACGGCATCAAGCACGTCACATGGGAGATGACCCACCGCCGGTGCACGCCGGAGTTCTTCGCCCAGCACACGGTGAGCGAACTTGCCAGGTGGAGCGAGTTCGATCTGGAGAACCAGGGCCGGCTGACCGAGCCGATGAGCTACGACCCCGCCTCCGACAAATATGCCCCGATCAGCTGGAAGGACGCGTTCGAACTCGCCGGCCGGACTCTGCGCGAGCTCGACGACCCGAATCAGGCGGCCTATTACACCTCCGGCCGGCTCGGCAACGAGGCCACGTTCCTCTATCAGCTGATGGCCCGTGAGCTGGGCACCAATAACCTGCCCGACTGTTCCAACATGTGTCACGAGGCCAGTGGCCGCGCACTGGAGGCGTCGCTCGGGACCGGCAAGGGCACCTGCGATCTGGAGGACTGGGAGGCCACCGACGCGCTGTTCATCATGGGCGTCAACGCCGCCTCCAACGCGCCCCGCATGCTGACGGCACTGGCCGAGGCGCACCGGCGCGGCGCGCAGATCGTGCATATCAACCCGCTGGTCGAGGCGGGCGCGACCAAAACGATCATTCCGCACGAGTTCGTGGATATGGCCCTGTTCCATGCCACCAAAACCAGCACGCTGAATCTGCAGCCGCGTATCGGCGGCGATCTCGCCCTGATCCGCGGTATCGCGAAGGCGGTGCTCGAGGAGTCCGAGACCGACCCCAAGGCGCTCGACCGGGAGTTCATCGAACGGCACACGGTGGGGTTCGACGCGTACCGGGCCAAGGTCGAGGCGACCCCGTGGCCGGAACTCGAGCGGCAGTCCGCGGTCTCGGAGGCCGATATCCGCAAGGCCGCGCGTATCTACTGCGATGCGAACCGCAGCATCATCAGCTGGTGCCTGGGCGTCACCCAGCACGAGCATGGTGTCGACACGATCCGGGAGATCGTGAATCTTCTTCTGCTGCGCGGCAATCTGGGTCGCGAGGGGGCAGGTCCGTCGCCGGTGCGCGGGCACAGCAATGTGCAGGGCAATCGGACCTGCGGTATCAATCACCGTCCGCAGCAACAGTTTCTGGACCGGCTGGCGCAGGTTTGCGGGATCGATCCGCCGCGCGCGAACGGGATGGACACGGTCGCGACGATCGAGGCGATGCAGGCGGGCAAGATCAAGGTATTCGTCGGCATGGGCGGCAATTTCGCGCTCGCCGCACCCGATACCGCCTATACCTTCGAAGCACTCCGCAAGTGCGACATGACAATTCAGGTCAGCACGAAACTCAATCGCGCTCATCTCGTGCACGGCAAGCGGGCGTTGATCCTGCCGTGTCTGGGCCGCACCGAGAAGGATCTCCAGATCTATGGAATCCAGGAGACCTCGGTCGAGGATTCGATGGCGATGGTGCATCTGTCGAAGGGCATGAAGAAGCCCGCGTCGCCGCACCTGCGCTCCGAGCCCGCGATCATCGCCGGAATCGCGCAGGCGGCATTGCCGAACAGCCCGACTCCGTGGCAGCAGTACGTCGACGATTACGACCGGATCCGCGACACGATGTCGAAGGTGCTCGAGGGTTTCGAGGACTTCAACCGCCGCGTGCGCCTGCCGCTGGGCTTCCGAATCCGGCAGCCCGCAAGGGAATTGGTGTTCCTCACACCGTCGGGGAGCGCCGAATTCGCCGCACCGGATCTGCCCGACATGACCCCGGAACCCGGGAAGCTGACGCTGGCCACCATGCGCTCACACGACCAGTGGAACACCACGATCTACTCCGACAACGACCGCTATCGCGGCGTGCAGAATCTGCGTCAGCTGGTCTTCATGAACTCTCACGACATGCGCGATCGCGGGCTGAAAGAGTTCGACGAGGTCGACATCACCAGCTTCGCGCGCGACGGAAGCACCCGTTCCCTGCAGCGGTACAAGGTGATCCCTTACGACATTCCCAAGGGCTGCGCGGCCGGGTACATGCCGGAGATGAACGTGCTCTGCGCGATCGGGGATTACAGCACCCAGAGCGATCAGCCGATCATGAAGAACCTGAAGGTCACCATCGAACGCTCGATCTGACCGCTCCGGCGAGTGCATTCGAAAAACGGCTCGGAACCTGTTGGTTCCGAGCCGTTTTCGTAGTAGCGGGGACCCGCTACTCGTCGGTCAGCAAGGAAGTCGGCAAGAGCTGACGGCGGTACCGACCAGTCGAGCAGCCAGCGCAGGGTTGAAATACCTTGGTATGCAATGGATTACCTCACTTCGGTGAGGCTCTCTTTGCTGGCGGTATGCCGTGAACGTCCGTTACCGTTCGAGAAATGAGTACCGATCTCACCGCCGCAGCCCCGGACGGCGCCCTCCGTACCGGCGAGCACGCCGACGAACCACACAAGTCGGGTACTTCGGCACGCCTGAACTGGTTGCGGGCCGCGGTGCTCGGTGCGAACGACGGCATCGTGTCCGTCGCGGGCATTGTGGTCGGTGTGGCCGCCGCGACCACCAGCCGGGGACCGATCGTGACCGCGGGTGTCGCGGGCCTGGTGGCCGGTGCGGTGTCGATGGCGCTCGGCGAGTACGTATCGGTCAGCACACAGCGCGACAGCGAACGGGCGCTACTGGACACCGAACGCCGGGAGCTGCTGGAGCAGCCCGAGGCGGAACTGGACGAGCTCACCGAGATCTATCGGGGCAAGGGCCTCTCCTTCGAGACCGCACGGCGGGTTGCCGAGGAACTCACCGCGCATGACGCCTTCGCCGCCCATGCCGAGGCGGAACTGGGGATCGACCCGGACGAACTCACCAACCCGTGGCATGCCGCGCTCTCATCGGCGGTGTCGTTCACCCTCGGCGCGCTCCTACCGCTGCTGGCAATAGTGTTGCCCGGCCCCGCTTTCCGAGTGCCGATCACGTTCGCCGCCGTGGTGCTGGCGCTCGCGGCCACCGGCGCCCTCGGCGCCCGCCTCGGCGGCGCGGAACCGGTGAAGGCCACCGCCCGCGTGGCGCTGGGCGGCGCGCTGGCAATGGCCTTCACCTACGCGGTGGGCCACCTGGTCGGAATTTCTGTCTGACGGCCGGTCGTGTGCCGGTCGGAGACGGACACCGCGGGATCGAAAGTCACCTTCAAATGGTTCCGCGGCAGCGCCGTCGACCTCGGCTACCAGCTGGAGAACTTCGTGACCAAGAGTTTCGGCGGCTTCTACTGGCATGATCCCCGCGATCCCGGCTCGTGCGGCGCCTCCGCCGCCTATTCGGGCACCGTCACCTGGTGGGTCCGCCGGCGCGGCAGCACCGCACAGTCCGAAACCTGCTCCGCGGCCTGGCAACTGATCTTCGACACCGTCGAACTCGACGGCTGACATCGAATTCCGAAGCCCAGATTCCGCGGCGGCTTCGTCGTATGGTCCGCCCGCAGCATCTCATGACGAGATGCTGCCAAATCCGGTGCCGAGAACCTTGATAAAGATAGAGGGCGGTCCTGAAACCAATAGGCCAGGACCGCCCTCATTAGTAGCGGGGACAGGATTTGAACCTGCGACCTCTGGGTTATGAGCCAACGAGGACCCGTCCCGTGCGCGTCTCTGGGTCCCGTGGGATCCCGTTTTCGCTGGTCATCGGGAGGTCATCCGTTCGTGTCGTCCCACCCGTCTTGCTGGATTCCGCCGTGTTCGGTTGCCAAATCCGTTGCCAATTTCGGCGGATTCGGGGGCGTCCAACTACGCGAAGTCGAACTTAAGTTGGCCTTCCTCGTCGTCGTCAGTCCCGTCCGCTCCCCCGCGTTCAGGTTCATCGGCATCGTTATTCCCCGGGATAGTCGTACGGCAGCGCATACTGATCGGCCAACTGCGCGACGTGCAGGGCAAGCGGTAGCCCGAGTTGGTCTCGGTAGTCATCAACGGATCGCTGTTGGTGCAGATACATCGCCCAGTGCTCAGCGCTGTCGCGGTCATCGAAGCCGATCATGGTGAATTCCAGCAGGGTCGGGTTCCACGCGTTGTCGGCGGGCGCGTTCGCGGAGCTTCGCGGGTGGGGTCGAAATCCTGACTCAGTATCAATATTGGGTCGTACTCGCGTGGAGGGCTGCCGTGGCGTGCACGTGACCTGCCAACGGTCAGGACGAGATCGCGACGGCGGTGTGCTCGGTGCGCGGGTCGTCGATGGCATCGAGCAGGTAGGTCGCCAAGTCGGTGCGCGAGGTGCGCGGACCGACCTGCGCGGTGGCCCCCAACGAGATTCGCGGATTCCCGGTGGCGGGGTCGTCGGTCAGCCGGGTGGGGCGGACGGGGGTCCAGCGCAGATCGCTGTCCGCCAACAGTCGCTCCATCGTTGCCATGTCGGCATAGGTGTGGCGCATGATCCGATGCAGCGCGGCGGCGAATACCTTGGTCACCGTCCCGGCGGCGGCCGGAACAGCCAGTCCCGCAGAGGAAATGACCAGCAGCCGTCCGCCGGACCCCATAGCGGAAATGATTTCGGTGGTCCCCGCGGAGTAGACGGTGGTGGGTCCGCGCCCGACAGCGCCGAGCGCGGAGATCACCGCATCCTGCTCGCCGAGCCGACCGGCGAGCGAGCCCGGCGCGGTCGGATCGGCGACGATCTCGGTCAATCCCGGTGCGGGAGCGAAACTCCCGGCCGACCGCACGATCGCGGTGACACGGTGTCCCCGGGCCAGGGCGCGGTCGATGATCACCCGGCCGGTGCGCCCGGTGGCGCCGACCACGGCGATCGCGGCCATCAGCGCACTGCCGGTCGAGTGGCGGGCTGGAACTTGAAGGACACGGCCTCCATGAAGGGCTTGTGCTGGGTCTTCTGCACGGCCGCGATGCGCCACTGTCCATCGGTATCCCGAACAACGGTGTAGGTGGCGAGCTTGCCGAGCTTCTTGGGCTCACCCTTCGAGGATTCGCCGCGAGTCACCACGATCGCGGTATCGCTTCCGTAGCAACGGATTTCCAGGATTTCGACGGTGAGGCGGGTGCCCTTGAGGAAGGTGTCGAACAGCGCCTGGTGCGCCTGCCCGATTTCCGTGCCGCCGTGGTAGACGGTGCCGACATAGGTCACGTCGGTGGCGTCGGCGGTGAAGCAGGCTCCGTAGGCGGCCCCGTCGCCCCGATTCCAGGCGTCCTGGGTCAGCTCGATCAGGGCACGGATGGCGGTGGTGTCGATGGCGTTCATGATGGGGTCCTTCGGATTCGTTGGTGCGGAGTGAATTTCGGTTCAGGCAAGGATGGATAGTGCTGCGCGCCGGGGCAGCAGCCGTAGTGCGGTGGTGAACATTCGATTCGCGGGGCTGGTGAGTACAACCGGACCGGCGCTGTCGGAGAGGGCTTTCCGGGCGCTGTCCACCACCTGCTGTGGTGACTGGACCAGCCAGGTCGGTACATCGGTGGCGGTCTGCGATGCGGTCGCGGTGACGCCCGGGCACAGGGCCATGACGTGGACACCTCGCGATCGCTGTTCGTGCCACAGCGTTTCGGAGAATGCGGTGACGAAAGCCTTGGAGGCGCTGTAGACACTGGTACCCGGTTTCGGGGTATGTCCGAGGGTGGAGGACACATTCACCAGCGCACTGCCGGGCGCGGCATTGCCGAGGAAGGCATGTGCCAGCGCAACGACCGCTCGGCAGTTCAGATCCAGTGTGGTGAGCGCTGATTCGAGCGGCTGCTCGGCGAAATCGCCGTGCGAGGCCGTTCCGGCATTGTTCACCAGGAGGCTGAAGCCGCCACCCCGGAGCAGGTCCGTGGTCGCCCGCAACCCTTCGTCCGTAACCAGATCAGCGACGAGATGGCCGTGCCCCTCGCCGAGTTCGGCCATCAGCGTCTCAAGCGCTTCGACTCCACGGGCCACAGCGGTGACCGAATATCCTTCCGCCGCAAGCGATACCGCGAAAGCACGACCGATGCCCGCACTCGCCCCGGTGACCAGCGCTCTCATCGCTCAGCCTGCGGCTTGGTGGCCGGATCGAACAGGAACGAGATCCGCTCCATGACCGGCTGACGCTGAGTGTTGTGGAAGCTCGCGATCCGCCACTGACCGTCGGATTCGCGCACCAGCGTGTAGGTCTGGGTCTTGGACAGCTCGGACGGGCGCTTGTCGTCGTAGCGGTCGCCGCGGGTGGTGACGATGGCGACGTTGCCGCCGTAGAAGCGGGCGTCGAGGAAGGAGTCGGCGAGCTTGGTGCCCTTCAGGAATCCGCTGAACAGTGCGCGGTGCGCCTCGGTGAGATCGGCGCGGCCCTGGTAGTGGGTGCCGAGAAAGGTGGTGTACGTGGCGTTCTCAGTGAAGGTCGCACCGTAGGCGTCGGCGTCGTTGCGGTCCCAGGCCGCGGTCATCTGTGCGATCGTCCCGCACACCGCTTGCAGATCGGCGGCGCTGCCGCCGTCGGGGGTGATGGTCGCGCACTCGGCGACTCCCGCATTGCGGACATCCGACGTCTGACTCAGCCACGTGTAACCACCGGCGGCAGTGAGACCGAGGGCCAGGGTGGTCACGCCCAGCGCCCGAACGATGGTCCGGCGGCGTGACTTGTGAGTGGTGACGGTTTCGGCATCTGTGGCGGTCACAGTCATGAGGGAAAGCCCTTTCGTGCCATCTTCTGCGTAGAAGATGTATCTTCCTTTAAGATTTCTCTTCGTTAAGGAAGAGATTACGAGAGAGGGTTGCGCCTTGTCAACAGCTGATCATCAAAGCGATCCGAGCGAGGTCTTCCGCCGCTACCTGAGTTCGGTTGTGCTACATGCCCAAGCGGGCGCGAAGGCCGTCGATCTGGGCGCGACCGATCTGTACGCGCTGAACATCCTCGGACTCAGCGGGGCCATGACTCCGGGCGAACTCGGTGCGCGCACGGGCCTGACCACCGGTCCCACCACCCGGCTCATCGATCGCCTCGAACAGGCGGGATACGTGCGTCGCGCCGCCGATCCGGGTGATCGCCGCAAAGTGATCGTGGAACCCATCGGCGAGCCCGCTGACCTCGACAAAGTACCGGCTCCGGCACGTCGTCGGATCGGCGCGATCATCGGCGGCTATACCCCCGAACAGCGCGAGCTACTGTTCGACTACTTCACCCGCGCGGCCGAGGCGTTCCAGGAATCGGTCGATGAAATCGCCGAACACGACCGCAACCCCAACTGACAGCTCGCGCCGCCGAGTACCGGTGGGTTCGCCACCCAAGTTCCGCACCTGCCCGACTGGACACAACAAGAGGGGCCGACTCAGCTCCGGCTCCGTACTGCGTCGCTACGAACTCCCGGCCGACGGGATCACCGCGCGAGTGAAAATGCCTGACTCGCAACGGTTCGGATAACTACTCGAACGAACAAACCTACGGGCCGATGACCTGTTTGGGCGGACACCACGAACAGCGCGGGACACCACAACACGGATGACACTTAGTTTGGCTAACGTTGCCAAATCCGTTGCCATTCCAACGAAAAACGGCCCCGGAACCAATGGTTCCGGGGCCTTTTCCCCTGGTAACGCGTAGTAGCGGGGACAGGATTTGAACCTGCGACCTCTGGGTTATGAGCCCAGCGAGCTACCGAGCTGCTCCACCCCGCGTCGGGTGAACATGACGTTACCCCGGGGTGGGGCGAAACTCCAAAACGGGTGGGGTGGGTGGGTGTAGGGGGTGGGCGTCTACTACCAGGGTGGTGGTGTTGTCGGTGCCGTCGGCGGCCAGGGCGGCTTCGACGAGGGCCTCGGCGGTGCTGCCTGCCGAATCGCCTTCGGCCAGTATGGATTTGATGGCCATCATGTCGAGTTTTTTGCCTACGCCGTCGCTGCACAGGAGTAGTCGGCCGGTGCTCGAACCGGTGGATGCCTGGCCGATGGCGGCCGGGTCTACCGTGCGGGCGGAAGTTGTTACCAGGTGGGCCATTCCAGGCATCGGGGCGTGGCCGCGGGAGTGGAAGTATTCGGCCACAGTGTGATCGGTGGTGATGCGGTGTAGTACTCGGCCGTTCCAGCGGTAGGCGCGGCAGTCGCCGACCCAGGCGATATCGCAGGGGGCGTCGGGCCATCCGCCTGCGGGGAGGACCGCGACTACGAGCACACTGTCGGCTGCTGCCTCCGGCAGTTCGCGTAGCAACTCCTGTTGTGCGGCAAGGATTCCGGCGCGGGCACCGTGTACGACTGCTACTCGGGAGGCCGTGCGGGCGACCAGTCGGGCGGCGCGCGCCGCGGCGAGGTGATCACCCACGCCGTCCGCTACCACGAAGGCGGTGCGCCCCAATCGTGCGTCGGTGAAGGTGGCGACCGCGTCGGCGTTGATGGTGCGCCGTCCGACGCGGCTGACCGCCGATCCGGCCACCCGGCCCAGCCACACCTCGTGCGCGGGCTCCACGGGGTCACCGGTGCCGATCTCGATGGCCTGGGTGTGCATGGCCCCTCCTGGGACTCGGTCTCATGGGGTGCTGCGGACCAGCACTCCCCCATTCAACGGCCGAAACCCGTGCGGTGCTCCCAATTTTGTCTGTGCGATTGCTGTGGAATCCGGCAAAAGCCGAGATCAGACCGTTATCCGAGATCAGTCTGGGCGACTACGAAGATCCGCCGGAACGGCAGCCAGGTGGTGCCGTCGGGCTGCTGCGGATACGCCTCGCGGAGCACGGGAGCCAGTTGCGCGCGGAAGTCCGACCAGTCGGAATCGTCGAGTACATCGCGCACCGGGGTCAGGGCGGTGCCGGTGACCCACTCCAGCACAGGATCGGGTCCGCTCAACCGCTGTAGATAGGTGGTCTCCCAGGCGTCGACCGCACAGCCTGCCGTGGTCAGCAATTGGGCATAGCCCGCCGGATCGAGTACCGCGCGCGGTTCCAGCAACTCGGCCAGGGCGAGCGGCTCCCGCCAGCGCTCCGATCCGGCGAGCGTGCGGATCGCCCGATGCGAAGGTGCGTCGAAGTTTCCGGGCACCTGGAATGCCAGCCATGCGCCTGCGGGCAACTCCCGCGCCCAGGCCGTCAGCAACTCCCGATGTTCGGGCACCCACTGCAGTACCGCATTGGTCACCACCACGTCGGTGTCCGGGCTCGGCCGCCAGTCCCGCACATCCAGCAGCCGGGCGTCGATCCCTCGGGAACGCGCGGCCGCCACCATCTCGGGTGAGGAGTCCGAGGCTTCCAGCGCCGCATCCGGCCACCGATCCCCCAGCGTGCGCGTCAGATTCCCGGGTCCGCACCCCAAATCGACCACCCGGCGCGGTTTCTCGGCGCCCACCCGCTGCACCAGATCGAAGTACGGCCGGGCCCGATGATCGTCGAAGGCCAGGTACTGCCGCGGATCCCACATGGCTGCTCCATTCCTGGTTGTCAACCGTGCCGATGAATTTCCCGCCATCATAGAATTGCCGGACACGTTCGCTGCCACAATGATTTTCGCCTCGATGAGTCCGGGGACGAGATGAACCGTGCCTGCTCGCCGCAGCGATAGCCAAGAACGGCGGCTACGGCGTGCAGGTGCTCGACACCGAGTGCCAGAGCTGATACGAGACCCGGGCGGGATCACATGATCTCAGGGTGACCCACCGGTCTCAGTGTGGGCTCCCCTACCTTCTGGGCTCACCGGTAAATAAGTAGCGGCTTGGGGCTCTGGCACGGTGGGGATCGTGGGAGTACAGATGGGTTGTGGATCGGCTGGCGGCGAAGTTGGCCAATGATACTTCCGCATCCGGACGAGCTGCTCCAGCAGGCACAGAGCCCCCGACAATGGCGAATCCGCCGCGATCCAACGAAAACGGCCCCGGAACCAGTGGTTCCGGGGCCGTTCTTTCGTAGTAGCGGGGACAGGATTTGAACCTGCGACCTCTGGGTTATGAGCCAACGGGTTGCCGTCCCGAACGCTCTATCGTGTACCGCCACGTGTCATCGGCGCAGGTCAGCGCAACCGATAGCGTCCACGATGTCCATGCGATCCCACACTGACCCGTGGGTCCCGCCCTGTCGTGATGCCAAATTTGATGCCAATTTCCCTGGCGTGACTAGGGATTCGTCACTGGCTGGAGGTCATCCATCCCATAGCGAGCAACAGAGGGTGCTGCTTCGGCATCGGCATCGCGACGCCGAATTCCACACCCCTACCCGGGGGTTCAATCATTGCGGATCGGCGCCGTGGGACAACATGGCACCGCAGGAATTCGGGTCACATCAGAACACCCGCGCGCCCTCATGGGTACCGGCAGTGGTGCGCCTACGGCCCGTTGGCATCGTTGTCCACCCACCGTCAGTCACCGCAACCAGTCAGAACGCTTCCAGCACCTGCGTGAACCGCTCGGCCGGTCATGCCTCGTGCCAACCCGAGGTCGACATCTGCGGAAAGCAGCAATCGAGGTCGTACCAAGCCTGCGTCGGTTCGAACCCCACCGGGGGCACGTACTCCATCTACGCCACTCACGCCCGGTCGATAACCGGGCGTTTTTGCTGTCGGCGGATCAGATCCGTCGGAGTGAAGTGCGCGATGTGCGGCGCAGCCATACCCAGGTCCCGGCGAGTGCTGCCAAGAGTGCGGGTTTGTTCAGAATGAGTGCGAGCGTGCCGAGAAGTACGACATTGTCGGCGAGGTAGACCGGTCCCATGATCAGCACATGTGCGGCGCAGAAGATCATCCACGCCGTCGTGACGCGGCGGTGCAGGGTGATGCGAGTCGCTGGGTCGGCTGGGGTCGCGGGTTCGAATCGGATGCGCTGGCAGATCGGCAAGGTCAGCGGCGTCGAGGTGAGCAGGCTGATTCCGAATCCGATCGTCAAGCCGGAGTACAGGATCAGTGGCGGCAGGAAGAAGTCGCGGCCTTCGCCGGTGACGGCCGCCATGGCCGAGAACACCAGAACCAGCAAGGTGGAGGCGGCCACCACCTTGGATCGGTCACCGTGCCGGATGCGCAGCAGGGCGATCATCGCGGCCGTCGCGATCGCGGCGGCGATGCCGGTCGCAATGCCGCGCAGTTGGAATCCGATGATGTAGCCGAGGATTGGGGCGGCGCCGTCGATCAGATGGCGGGCGCCTCCGAGGTCACGGAGCTTCGCCCGAAGCTCGGGGACTCCGGAAGGCGTTGTCGTGGTGGGAGGTTCGTGTGGAGGGGGAATAGTCACGGTGTCAGCGCCTTTGTCCGCGATCAGGACTGGTTGTCCAGTGTGGGCGGCGGGGTTTCCCCGGGAGTGCCCAGGACCGCAGCGGCAGCCGGACCACCGAAGCGGTCGACCAACGCCGCCTGATCGGCCTTGGCGCGTTGGTCGACAGCGTCTGGATCCACCAGTGAACGCAGTTCACTGGTCAGGTCCTCGAGCACATCGAGATGGTCGGGATGCCAAGCCAGGTCCCGAGTTTGGTCGGGATCGTTCGCGACGTCGTAGAGCTCCGGGGCAAACCCGACGTAGTAATGCAGTGCGAAGTCGCCCTTGCGGATCAAGAACGCGCCGCTGGTAGCGCCCATGGCGTGGTATTCGCTGAATACCACCCGCTCGGGATCGGTAGCGGCGCTGGCTAATTCGAGCAGCGAACGTCCCGGTCGCCGTTCCGGGGCGGCATCGGCGACACCGGCGGCATCGAGGATGGTGGGATACAGGTCAATGAGACTGGCGGGGGTCTGACATATCGCGCCCTCCGGGACGCCCGGTCCTGCCAGGAGCAGGGGAATACCGGAAGATTCGGTGTACATCAACGACTTTCCCCACAGCCCGCGACTGCCGACCATGTCACCGTGGTCGCTGGTGTAGATGACCAGGGTGTTGTCGGCCTGCCCACTGGCTTCCAGGGCGTCCAGGATCCGTCCGAGGTTGAAGTCGAGGTAGCTGACCAGTCCGTAATAGGCTGCGGCAGCCCGCCGACGCTCTTCCTCGGTGTTGGCGTTGTCGAGCCCCGGCAGTACCCCGGCGAACGTCTCCACCCAGGGGTGCCGCACGTGACCGTGATCGGGACGCTGTGTGGGAGGGGGCATCTGGTCCGGGTCGTACATATCGAAGAACTGTGGTGGCGCGAGATAGGGAAAGTGCGGGGCCAGCAGTCCGGCATAGAGCACCCAGGGCTCGCGCTGATTCTCGGCATCGGTAAGCCATTGGCAGGTGCGGTCGGTGACCGCCGCGTCGTAGCGGGTGTAGTCGGACTCCGCGCCGCCGGAAATGCTCACCATGAGCGGTGCGTTATCGCGGCGTGGCAGGGGATCACGCACCGATCCCCACACCTGTCCGATGCCGTCCTTGAGATGCATGGGCAGGTGCTGGGTATCGAAGCCGGTTGGGTCCGAAGCATTGCGGTAGTGCAGTTTTCCAATGGATTCGACCCTGCGTCCGGCCCGCTGCAGCTGGTGTCCCCAGCTTTCGACCGCTCCGTCGTACCCCATGGCGTTGTCCCAGTATCCGGCTGGTGGGGATAGAGCCCGGTGGCGAAGGACGCGCGTGAGGGCACACAGATCGGGCTCGGGCAGTAGGCCGAGTCGAAGCGGGTGCCGCGCGCGGCGAGCGCGTCCATATTCGGGGTGCGCACGGTGGTATTGCCCGCCGCGCCAAGAATCTTCGGGTTGTGCTGGTCGGACACGATGACCAGTACGTTCATCGGTTGTTCGGTCACAGGGAAATCCCTTTCTGGTGCACGGACCCGGAGAGCGGGGCCGGGTGAGATCGGTCAGCGGGCGACGCGGAATCCGGTATTGCCGCTCGTGGAATCGGGGGAGTTGTGGATACGGGCGGCCACGCGGTAGCGGTTGCAGTAGCTGTCGTGGCAGAGATAGGATCCGCCGCGCAGCACCCGGGTATCACCGTCGGCGGGACCGCGCGGATCGATGACGAGGTCGCGGTTGTGGTCGGTGCGCCAATGGTCCGCGCACCATTCCCAGACATTGCCGACCGCGTTGTAGAGGCCGAAGGCATTGGGGGAGAAGGCGTTTACCGGCGCGGTGGTGCGATAGCCGTCGACAGCGGTGTTGTGGGCGGGGAAGCGCCCACGAAAGATATTGCAGCGGAACTTATCTGCGGCAAGTTCATCACCCCAGGGATAGCGAGACTGATCGAGTCCACCGCGCGCGGCGAATTCCCACTCGGCCTCGCTCGGCAGTCGAGTGCCCGACCAGGCGCAGAACGCCCGCGCGTCGTTCCACGACACGTGCACCACGGGATGCTTCCCGCGTCCGGTCAGGTCGCTGCCCGGTCCCTCCGGCGTGCGCCAGGTCGTGCCGGGGACCGCACACCACCACGGGGTGGCGTCCGGGCGGCGGACATCACGTCGCAGTGCCGCGGGCAGTACCCCGGCGAAGACATAGGACCAGCCGAAACGTTCAGCGTCGCCGCGATATCCGGTGGCGGCCACGAACTCGGCGTACGAATCGTTGGTGACGGTGTGCGCGGCGATCTCGAACCGCGACACGCGCACCGGTCGCGCGGGACCCTCCCCGTCGGCACGGTAGCTGTCGAAAGCCTCACTGCCCATGCGGAATTCACCGCCGGACAGCGGGATCAGATGCCGACCGGGGTACTTGTCGGCCGGAGAGTAATTCGAGGTGGCCGTGGTGCTGTGGTTCGAATCCGGCGCACGATCCTCGCGCCTGGGTGAGCAGCAACTCATAGGACAAATCCGGTCGTGATGACGGCAGAACAGATCGCGACGGTAGTCGCGACGGTCGCGATCAACCCGGCTACGGCCCGTGGGTGTCGTTTGCGCAGAACATGATTGCGGTATTGGCACGCCACGGCGACGAACGTCAGTATCAGGGCCGAGGCGGTCGTGGTGAGTGCGGCCGCGGCGGTGGTCGACGCGGCGTGCGCAAGCACCGCGACAGCGACCACTGCCGAAAGCGCGGTGCGCCGCCACGCCAAGGCGGTGCGTTCTACCGCGAGACCGGCGTCGGGTCCCCATGCTGCCGGGGCGGTCATGAGACGAGCACCGCGACACCGGCGGCCAGCGCTACCCCGGTGACGCCAATCGTGAGTGCTGGCACCAGTGCCGAGGCGGGTAGGTGCGCGCCCCGCCGCATTGCCGCTTCGACCCGGCGCCACTGCTGATAGGCCCGCGTGGCGATCACGACCGCGAGCCCCGCGCAGGCCGCGGCGATGGTGCGGCGGAAGCCCGAGGTGGAGAACTGCTCGGCGAGCGTTTGGGCGGCTACCCCGCCCGCGAGCAATCCCAGCGCGGTGCGGATCCATGCCAGGAAGGTGCGTTCATTGGCCAGGCTGAACCGATAGTCCAGCGGTGCATTGGTGGTCCGCGCATCTGACGACGGCGTCGTGGTGGCGGTGTGCGCACCGGCCGGTGGGCGATGGTCGATCTCCTGGCTTCGCACGTATCGGTCCTCGTTGATCGGGATCCAGCAAACTTCTTCTGTAGACATGATGCACATAAATAGACATGGTGTCCAGATACGCTCGGCTCGGTTACGGCGGTGAGCCACGTCGCAAGGACGGTTGACGAGTGGGGGGCGTCACAACTACAGTCCCGACGCGTTAGTCAGTACTGGTCTAAAGCGCCAGTTATGGACACGGTGTCGATCAGCGTATTTCTGTGTCGGCTGACCGCTTCGCGCCTCGGGCATGGCCCAGATGCCCTCGTAGAGAACGGAACCAAGAAGAATGAAGATCAGGACAGTCGTTGCCACCGCAGTGCTCGGGGCGGGGGTCATCACCGCCTCGACAGGTATTGTGCACGCGGACCCGGCCCTTGCGACGACCTCGGCGGTGAACTACACCGCTGCCCAGCACGGCGACTCCGCCGTGATCACCACCGACGCCGGATCGATCGCGGTCGACCGGGACACCTTGGTCGTGAAGGCGGCAGACGGTCAGCTCCTGGCGAGCCTGCCGCTCTCATTTCACCTCGACGACAAGATCTTTCCCATCGCGGCGGTCGTTGACGGCCGCACCGCGACCCTGACCCCGATCCTGGATCCGGCGCGCGCCACGCCAGCGGCGCCGATCGCCACCATGCGGGAGGTCACCGCGCGCACCCGCGACGAACGCGATAAGGAGGCCTTCACCAAGATGGATGGGCAGGTTCGCTTCTCGGTCATGATGGGCGCCATTGTCGGTGGTGTCTTGGCGGCCGGGGTGGGCTGTGTCATCGGCGGCGTGGTCGCCGCCCCGAGCGCGGTACTCACCGCGATCTTCGGTCCACTGGCCGGATGCGTGGCCGGGGCCCTGGTCACCGCACCGATCGGTGCGATCGGCGGCACCCTGTTCATCGCCGCGCCGGTCGCCCTGGCCTCGGCCGTGCAGTACTTCACCGCCATCACCGCGCCCATGCCGGCGGCCTCCCCGGAAACCCGCTGAGCGCACGGTGTAGTCGATCCGGTTCTCCCGCAATCTCTTTGGCGAGAGCGCTGGATCGACTCAGCCGCGTACCGGGAGCTCGTCGTCGAAGCCCGATGCCCAATACCGGCCGCGCAGCGACAGATTCACCAATTCGCCGGTGATCTGCTCGGGCGTCAAGGTGCTGCCCGACTCCAGCCACCAGGTCAGGGTGGCGACCAGTTCGCCGACCCAGGCCCGGGCCAGTATGTCGGCATCGACCCGCAGGGTCACGCCCTGAGCGGCGGCGCGTTCGGTGAAGATCCGTGCCGCCGCGCTCGCGCGGTCCTCGGTGAATCGACGCAGGGCTCGGCCGTCACCCTCGCCGCGCAGCACTACGCGATAGGCCTCACGCTCATGCGCGGCGAGACGGAAGAGTTCGAGCACCGGTTTGCCGGTGAACGCCTTCACCGAATCGGCCATCAAAGGCTGTAGGCGGAGGTGCATTTCGTCGATCAATTCCGAGACGACACTGTCCAACAGCGCGTCCTTATCGGCGAAGTGCGTATAGAAGGTGGCGCGGCCCAAGTCGGCTCGTTCGGTGATCTCCTCGACCCGCACCGCGGAGTAGCCGCGTTCCAGGATCAGTGCCACGAACGCCTCGCGCAGCAGTCGCCGGGTGCGACGGCTGCGGCGATCCTCCGATGCCATGAATCCCCTTCCGAAACGATTGTGGACATCGTATCGGAAGTGGACGTGGTGATTCTAAATCGACAGGGCGTCTAGATCGTCGTCGGCCCGGAGTGGGCAGGGCGAAATATTCGTGCCATTTCGGTGTTCACGGCCTCGCGCAGATCGGATTCGGCGACGTCCTCGATGCCTGCCGCGGCGCGCAGGAATGGCTCGAACAATCGCCAGCCCAACTGGAGGGCAACGGCATTGGCGAGAGCGGTCCTGGCTGTGACATCGTCGTCGTGCAGGGTGAGCGCGTGTTCGAGCAGGCCCTGCATTCCGGCGAATTGCTTCTGGAGTTGCCCTACGGGGAACCCGTCGAGGATGGCGCGAGCGAGCACGCGCCACTGGCGTTCGAATCCTGCGTCGAGCTGCTCGAGCGAGGCTCCCGAATTCTGCAGGGTCGCCATTTCCATCCCGAGATGATCGAGCACGGCCCCGATCAGTTGGTCCTTGGTGCCGAAGTATCGGAAGACCAACCCGTGGTTCACCCCCGCCTGCGCGGCAATGTGGCGCACCGTCGTCGCGGCCGGGCCCCGCTGCGCGAAAAGGTCTGCGGCACTGGCCAGGACGGCGGCGACCACTGCGTCCTTGCCTGTCGGCGTCGCGTCAGGCAACTCCACACCACCGCGCACTTGATGTAGTCATATGACTAACGTAGCGTACGCGCCGACAATGTAGTCAATTGACTAACCAATCCGTTCGATTCTCGAACAAGGAGTCCTCACGTGCGATCACCCCACACCCGAAAGATCTCGCAGATCGCGGCGACCGCCGCGCTGGCAGCGGCCGCACTGACCGGTGGTGCCGGGCACGCCGCCGCGGATTCCAATACCGGTGATCGGTCGACGCAGTACTACCTCGCGCTCGGAGACTCGCTAGCGGCAGGCTTCCAAACCCTGCCCGGCAGCCACAATTACGACCACTATCTGGTCGGGCGCGGGTACGCGCAAGACATCGCCCGCACCCTGGGAACCGAGGCTCAGTCACGCGACCAAGGGTTCGAATTCACCAACCTCGGCTGCCCCGGAGAGTCCACCCGCACAATGCTCGAGGGCGGCTGCGGATTCGAACACCCTTACACCGACCCGCAATTGGTGGAAGCCGAGGCATTTCTGCGCGCTCATCACGACGACAATGTCATCGTCACCCTCGATATCGGTGCCAACGACGTCGATCGATGCGCACTCGGTGGCCGCTTCGACGTCGCGTGCGTGCTCACCGGCATCAAGGCGATGGGCCCGAACCTCAACATCATTCTCGACAGGTTGCAGACGGTCGCCGGACCGCACACCCGGATCGTCGGCATGAACCTCTACAACCCGTTCCTCGCGAAATACCTCGAACCCGGTGGCCAGGTCCTGGCGGCGATCACCATGCCCCTGACCGGAATGGTCAACTCCAGCATCGGGGACGCCTTCGCACGCCACGCGATCCCCCTCGCCGACGTCTCGGCCGTGTTCGCCACCAACGCCCTCACCCCGATGGTCCCCTACGGCGATCAGCAGGTGCCACTCAACGTGTCCCGAGTAATGGAGTGGACCAATATGTCCCGCAACGACATTCACGCCAACGACACCGGCTACCAAGTCATCGCCGACACTTTTCTGCCGCTCCTGCGGTGACCCAGGGTCCCGTTGTGGGAGTCGCATGAACGAAGTCGGCACCGAATCTCATCTAGTTATGGCTAACTCTTGGCAAATTGATCATGTCGCGACCGAGGCAGTAGTCATGGGTTCTTCAGCGCTTCGACGAAAGGTTCGGATTCGGGCCGTTCTCGCGGCGGCCCTGCTGCTGTCACGTGCGGCCGCCTGTGGGTCCTCGGAGCGAACCGAGAACGCGGATCCGCGACCGGCCAACGAGACCCATACGAGGCACCGGGAAACAGCACAATGGGCAGACTCGTCTGCCGTCGGACGGGGCCCTCGCAATGAGTGAATCCAACCACCGGGTCCTGCGCTACCCCGACCGAATCCCCGACGGCTACCTGCGCACCATCCTGCACCGCGACTACGGCAAGGTCGTCGAAGTGAAGGGCAAGATCCCCACCCGCCCCACCACCTACAACCACGACCCGGTCATGGGTACCGGCCAGCTCCGCTACATGCCCTTCTGCATGAACGAATCCCCTTACACCACAAGGGTGATGAACTGCGTCTACGACGAACAAGTCCCCGCCGACGCCGAAGGCAACTACATCATCATCAGCCGCGCCGAAGACAGGCGGCACGGGATTACCACGGCGCCCGCTGGTAAGCCCGCCGAACTACCGCCAAATCGGCGGAAATCCGCAGCTCACGGCGGGTTCGCGTTGTTGTCGATGCTGTACGTGCCGCCCCGGCGAAACGAACCCACACCGTGACAGATCATTGGGGACTCGCTCCGAAGCCGAGGCGATTCAGCCTAGGTAGCGGGCTTCGACAGGGAGTGGGACGCCGAAGGCCGCAGCAGTGCCCGTAGATCAGTCGCAGCACCATTGACCACGCCGACCTTACGGGACAGCGGGGGAAGCCGCCCAGACCCGAAAAATCATGGACGTCAACGAAACTCAACCTGGCCAACCGTCTAGGACCAATGGGCTGGTAACCCAGCGATCGCAGTCCCACCCGTTCCGCTGCGTTCCGCTCGATATCAGCTGGTAGCGATACATTTCACCGGCCCAAGGGCGACCATCGACACAGCCGAATCGGGATGATGCCAAATCCGTTGCCACGAACCTCGATAAAGGTTGAGGGCGGTCCTGAAACCAACTGGTCAGGACCGCCCTCGTAAGTAGCGGGGACAGGATTTGAACCGCGACCTCTGGGTTATGAGCCAACGAGGCACCGTCCCGCATCTGCGATCACATGCCACAGCATCCCGTTAGTGCAGGTCGACGGAATTTCTGACGTCCCCGATGTCCGCCCAGCCCCACCGCGTCTGATGGTTCCCATGCTGTCGTGATGCCAAATTCGATGCCAGATCCTGGCGTTGACCCAGCGATCCACAGCGACGACAGCGTCTCCGACTTCGCGAATCCGCACTGGAAACGACCACTGCGACAAGGGGATCCGCTGTCGCCACCGTTCGTGGCTGTACAGCCCAGCCACACCGCACAGAACCCGCGTCACGTCCCTGTACCCCTGCTGGTCACGAGTTCATCACCACCGTGGAGCTCAGGGCGGAGTGATCGTGGCGTTCGGCTTGGCGCGAATTTGTCGTAGTGGCCTCCTAGATTGTTGCGCGAGTGGGACGCAATATTTTTGGGAGAGAGCATGACTCACGCGATGCCCATCGATTTCGATGAGGATGTCTGGCAGGTGCCCGCGGATTGGCCCGTTGCGCGCGGCCGGGCGTGCGGACCGGTGACGCCGCTGGATCCCGAGTTGGCGGCGAGGTGGGCCGCGTACTGCTCGGAGTCGGCGGCCTGGCTCGCGGCACAGGTGGACGAGCGGCACTCCGAGATTCGTCAGGCATGCGATGCCGCCGGGGATACGGCGCTCGGGGCGAGCGGTCTGGCGGCACTGGAATCCCCTGCCTCGGCGACCCCACTCGGTGCGGCTGTGCTCGTGCAGGTCTTGGCGAAGGGTCATAGCTCGTCCAACAGTGACGCCGCCGTCGCATCCAGCTGGGTCCACACCTACGGCCCGGTGTTCGCGGCCGAAGCCACTGTGCTGTTGGCCGATTCGAGTTGGACGCGTCACCCGGAAACGGAGGTCTACGGCCCGTACCCGCGGCGTCCCGACGACATCAGCGGTTCGATGTACACGCCGATCCTGTACCGGATGCGGCTGCATCTCTCGATGCTCCCCGAGGACACCTACCGCGCGGTGGTGGCCCGGCTCGGTGAACTGCGCGGTCCGGACGCGCACCCGGTCGCGCGGATCGCGACCTCGATACTCGCACCCACCGAGCAGCAGTGGGTCGATGCGGACATCCGCGACGCGACGCGCCCGGCGCGCCCGATCAATAACGCGTATCAGCTGCTGCTGATGTCGATCACCACCCGCGAGCAACTCGACGAACTGGTCGAGAAGGCCGGCCGGCCGACGTGGGGGCGTGCCCTCTCCGAGGGCGTCGCTCGACTGGGGGCCGACGCGGCCACCCTGCTGGATCAGCTCATCCGCGATGCTCGGCACGGCTGGGACCGGGGGTTTGCCGACATGCTGGCGCATCTCCCCTCCGACGAGGCGTTCTCCTTCCTGCTGTCCCATGTGAACCCACCCAGCATCTCGGCTCAAATACTCACGGCGATGGCGCTTTACCCGCGACGCGCGATGAGAGTGCTGGCCGGGCAGGAACAACCGGCAACCGTAGTGCGCGAGCTGCGCGACCGCTACGCCCGCACCCGCCCGGAACTCGCCGCCGAATTCGGAATTCCGGTGCCGCCGCGTGCGTGGGCGAATCTCGACACGCTCCCGGAACCGCTGCGGACGCCACTGCACGAGCAGCGAGTCACCCGGGTTGCCCGAGCCCGCCCGGCTGTCGGGTCCACGTTCGAACACCGGCCGGTCTCGCTGGACTGGCTGCCCGGCGAACAGGCGCGTTGGGCCGCGCACCATGATCAGCGGCGGTCGGTCAGCCGGGTCGGCAGTGCGGATGCGGCGGATTTCCTGCTGACGTTCGGGCCGAAGGTAGGCGATATCGACCCGACGATCCTGATGCCGTTCACCGGAACTCAGGTGACCACCTTGATGATCGGGTGGCTCAATGGGAAGAAACACCGCCTCACCGCTCTTCGCTGGTTCGATCGGCATATCGTCACGGCCGCACCGGATCTCATCGCTGCGATCCTCGACGTACCCGGCAAGTCCCGGACCGCCGCCGACAAGGCAGTACGTACGTTGGCCGATCGACACCGCGACACGCTGCTGGCGACGGCGATGGTGCTGGCGCCTGATGCGTTCGGGACCGTGACCACGATCGCGGACAGCTGGACTCCGCCGAAAGACATTCCCGCACCGCCGGATTGGCTACTGCTCGCGGGTCTGCCACCGATCGTGTTGCGGGACAGCGGCCTCGCGGTACCCGATGCGGCCGTGCACACGCTGGTCACCATGCTCGCGGTGGTCGAATCCCACGGCAAACACCCGAGCATCGCGCAACTCGCGGCGCTCACCGAACCGGACTCGCTGCGGGACTTCGCCTGGGGACTGTTCGAGGCGTGGATGTTCTCCGGGATGGCCGACGGTGGCATCTGGGTGATGCGAGCGCTGGCGCTGTTCGGTGACGACGAGACCGCCTGGCGGCTGGAACCGATCATCCGGTCCTGGTATTACAGCGCGGGTTCGCCCGCCGAGGCCGCGCTGCGGGTGCTGGTCGCCATCGACAGCGACGCCTCACTCACGGTGCTGCGCCGGATCTCGCAGCAGGCCAAGGCCAAGGCGTTCAAGAAGCACGCATCCGTGGCCGTCCGTCAGATCGCGGATGCGCGCGGCTTCACCGATGAGCAATTCGCCGACCGCCTGGTGCCGGACTTCGGGCTGGGCGAAACCGGCTCGCTGGTCATCGATTACGGCACCCGCGCGTTCCTGGTCCGGATCGATCAGCGGCTGAGTCCACTCGTCTTCGACGCCGTGCCTGACAGCCACGGCGGGTGGAGCGCAGCGGGCACCCGTAAGGTGCTGCCCCGGCCGACGGCCAAAGACGATCAGGACAAGGCCGTCTCGGCCTACCAGGCCCACACCGCCTTCAAGGAGATCTTGAAATCGACAGCGGCGACGCAGACCAAGCGGCTCGAGCTTGCCATGCTGTCGGGGCGACGCTGGTCCGGCGCGGAACAGCAGCGGTTGTTCATCGACCATCCAGTGCTGCAGCACCTGGCCCGCAGCCTTGTCTGGGTGGTGTTCGACGAGTCGGGCGCGGTCACCGGGTCGTTCCGGATCGCCGAGGACGGCAGTCGCGCCGACATCGACGACGAGGCCATGGAATTGGCCGATGACGCGCTCGTCGGTATCGCGCATCCCGTCCATCTGGGCGAGTCGGTAGCGGAGTGGGCGGGGCTGTTCGCCGACTACGAAATCCTCGCCCCCTTCCCGCAGTTGGATCGTCTGTGGTGGACGGCTGATTCACCGGGCTTCGACGATGTGCTGGATCGCCTCACCGATCGGAGTGTGCGCACGGGAACGGTGCTGGCCCTCAAGCGACTCGGTTGGCAGTGGGAGGGAGACGGTGGGAACGTCGTGACCCGCCTGTGGCGCTTGCTCGCGGACCGTGTCCACGCCGAAGTCACCGTCGAGCCCGGGCTGTGGCTGGGCAGGTTCCACGAGGACGAGAAGCAGACCATTACCCGCGCCACGGTGCACGGGGCGACCCTGCGGGAACTCGACCCGATCGTCGCGTCCGAATTGATTCGTGAACTGGGGATTCTGAGTTGAGCAACGCAATGACCGAGGCCGGGCCGCAGGACCTACCGGAGATCTTGGTGTCTCCACCGTGGGTGGGCAAGCGACCGAAACCCACGGTGATCGAGGTCGAGGCGGTGCATCGCCCGTATCGGTTGGCGTGGCTGCCCGGCGAACAGCAGCGGTGGGCCGATATTCCGCCCGCCCGCACCGGCACGACGAGCAGTGGCAGCGCGAAATCGAACGGCAGCTGCAGATTCCACACCGGTATCACGTGGTCGCGGCGCTCGCCGAGGCTCCCAAGCATCTGACGCGACTGCGGCAGTACCTGGGCGCTGTCACGCAGGCGGATTCGCGGCAGCCGATCCTCGGCGAGGTGATGTCCACGGGGCGGATTCTCGAACTGCGTTCCTTCGGGTGGGTGAAGTTGCACGGAGACGGCGGTCTCGACACTCAGCTCATGCGCACGCTGCCCGGCTGAGAAGTGGTCTGGCTGCCTGAAGGTGGTCAGCCAACGCGCTAGGCACGCTGACGTCGTCTTCACGATGAAGACCTACCGACATGTCTTGCCCGGCATGGACGAGGACGGCACTGCCCGCGCAGCCAGTTACATGCTGGGACGCCACGAAACCCCCCGGGACTGCAGCGCACCCCCTGAAACTAAGTTCGGCTAATGATGCCAAACGTGATGCCATATGAACGCGAAAACGGCCCGGAACCAGCTGGTTCCGGGCCGTTTTACCTAGTAGCGGGGACAGGATTTGAACCTGCGACCTCTGGGTTATGAGCCCAGCGAGCTACCGAGCTGCTCCACCCCGCGTCGGTGAACACAACATTACACACGGCTCATCGCCAGTACCAAATCGGCTGGTCAGGGGCTATTCGGCGGGTAACGAGTTCGATCTTGGCGAGCGATCCGACCATCCGGACGGTTGCGATACGGAGGAGTAGCACCGAAAAACCTCCACCTGGACGGCCGTTCAGGCCCGCGTGTCGCGCGAAACGCGCCCGAAACGTGACTGGAGTCACATTTTCACAGTGAGTTGAATCACATCACGGGCGTATAACAGACCGATCGGATTTACCAAATGCAGCATAGCCAACCTGCATGAATGCCATTTCTACTGTTATTCGCTTCATGCAATTCCGAAGTTATCAAGACGTGATCTGCCGAGATTTCCTCGTTATCGTCAGACATGGCCCGGATCAAACCCGTGATGGGCACCGCACCGAACCGCCGCACTCCGGAACCCTGTCCCGCGGTTTGGTACCCAGAGCTCCTGGGGACAGGGACACGGCTCAGCAAATCGGCCGCGTGGGTGGGCGCAGGGAGGGAAAACATCATGAAACAGAACCGGAAGATCAACTCCCGCACCCTCGGCCTCGTCGCCGTCACGGGCGCACTTGTTGCCGTCCCGTTCGGCTTCACCGCGACAGCCTCGGCAGCCCCCACCCACGACTGGGACGGCGTCGCCCAGTGTGAGAGCGGCGGCAACTGGGGAATCAACACCGGCAACGGCTACTACGGCGGCCTGCAGTTCTCGCAGGGCACCTGGGCCGCCAATGGCGGCACCGGCACCGCCAGCTCCGCCTCCAAGGCCGAGCAGATCCGCGTCGCCGAGAACGTGCTCGCCTCCCAGGGTGTCGGCGCCTGGCCCGTCTGCGGCCAGTACCTGCGCACCGGAGCCCCCGAGCCGGAGCCGGTCGTCGAACCGGCCCCCGTCGCACCCGCAGCCCCCGCCCCGCTCCCCAGCGACAAGCAGGCCCTCATCGATCAGGCCAAGGATGTCGCCGGCGGCCTCGCCGAGCAGTTCGGCGTCGAAGGCCAGTACCACCAGGTCCTCGACCAGAACGCCGCCCTCATCGAGTCCTGGGGCCGCTGACCCCCACACACTCCTTCCTCATACCGGAAGTAGCGAAAGGCGCTGCCGTCAACGTGGACGGCAGCGCCTTTTATTGTCGCTGGACGAAAGAAGAAGCGCCGCTGTCGATTTCGACGAGCGGCGCGCCCTCGGTGTTCAACCGGTATCAGCCACCGGCCTTTTCGTAGTTGTTCACCGCGTTCTGCAGTTGCTCGAGGGCCTTGCCCAGTTGGCCCAGGTCGCCGGACTTCTGGGCGTCCTGGACCGCCTTGAGGGCGTCGTCGAGTTGTTTGACGGCGGCGTCCTTGCCCGTTGCGGGCGGGGTCACCGTGCCCTGGTTATTGGGCGGTGCTGTGCCCTGGTTGTTAGGCGGAGCGGTGCCCTGATTCGGTTGGTCGGTGGCGGCGCTGCCGGTGCCGGGAAGGACCTGTTCGAGGGCCTCCTTGACCGTGGAGCCGTAGCCGACCTTGTCGCGGTAGCTGGCCAGGACCTTCACCAGCTGCGGGAAGGACGGCGTGTTCGGACCACCGGCATTGCGTTCCAGATACCAGGGTTCGACATAGAGGATGCCGCCCTCACCGACCGGGAGCGTCAGCAGATTGCCGTATTTGATCTTGTTGACATTGCCGCCGGTCAGCAGGTTCCGGTCCCTCGACACTTGATCATTGGTCGTCATGGACGTCTGTGTCTGACCCGGACCCGGTGTCTGTGAATCCGGTGGCAACTTCAAAACGGTTATCTTGCCGTAGTTCTCGGGATCCGAGTGCGCCTGGATGTAGGCGGACAGGAATTGTCGCTTGTACCCGACCATAACGCTGGTCAGGTTGAACGTCGCCTTGCCCGTCTTCGGATCACCGACCAGTACGTAGTACGGCGGCTGATGCATACCGCTGGCCGCGCCCTCCTGCGTCGGATCGTTCGGCACCGACCAGAAGGCGTTGTTGGTGAAGAACTCTCGCGGATCGTCCACGTGGTACTTCGCCAGCATTTCGCGCTGCACCTTGAACAGGTCCTCCGGATACCGGAAGTGTGCGCGCAGATCCGGGCTGATGGCGCTCTCCGGCTTGACCGCGTTCGGGAACACTCCGCTCCACGCCTTGAGCACCGGATCGGTCTTGTCCACCTCGTACAGGGTGACGGTGCCGTCGTACGCGTCGACGGTGGCCTTCACCGAGTTGCGGATGTACGAGACCTCCTTACGCGGCAGCAGTCGGCCGGTGGTCTGGTCGATGCTGTCCTCGACCACGCCGTCGAGGGAGGTGCGCTGGGCGTACGGGTAGTTGTCGAGCGTGGTGTACGCGTCGACGATCCACTGCATGCGACCGTCCACCACGGCCGGGTACACATCACCGTCGGCGGTCAGCCACGGCGCGACCTGGGTGACACGATCACGCGGATTGCGGTTGAAGATGATCTTCGAATCCGAACCGATCGCACCCGAGAACAGAATGTTCCGCTCGGCGTACTTGGCCGCGAACGCAAACCGGTTGAACCAGTTGCCGATCGAGACGCCGCCCGCACCCGTGTAGGTGTATTGATCTGTGGGAGTGTCGTATTCGCGCGGGGCCTGGTTGTTGCCGCCGACGATCGCGTAATCGGCATCGCCCTTGGAGATCAGCTCGCCGTAGTAGATGCGCGGCTGATCCAGCTTGATGGCTTCCTTGTCCTTCGGCGTGAACAGGTCACTCACCGTGGACTGATCGCCAACGGTGAACACCGGATAGCCGTAGCCGCCGCCGGAGTCACTGCCCGCCGCCGCCTGCGCCGCCTGGGTGTCCTTCGGCGGAGCCTGGTTCACCCGATTCGCCGGGGAGGCGACGAAACCATTGCCGTGCGTGTACACGGTGTGCTTGTTGATCCAGTCCGTCTGGTTGCCGGAGAGGTTCTGCGGCTGCAACTCTCGCGCGGCCACAATGTAATCGCTGACTTCACCATTGATGTTGTAGCGATCGATATCCAGCGGATCCGGGAAGCCGTAGAAGTTCTGCAGCTGCTGATTGCGCTGAATGAACGTCTGCGTCAACAGATTCGGATCGAGCAGGCGAATGTTCTTGACGGTGGATTGATCGGCCGGGACCGTGATCGGATCCTTGGTGGCCTCACCCTTGTAATTGGTGTATTCGACCTTGTCCGGCGTGAGCCCGTACGCATCACGCGTGGCCTCGATATTGCGCTGGATATACGCGCTCTCCTTGGTCGCCGCGTTCGGGCGCACCGAGAACTGCTCCACCAGCAGCGGCCACACCGCGCCGACCAGCACCGAGGACAGCACCAGCAGCGCCGCCGCCATGGCCGGAATCCGCAAGTCGCGCAATACGACTCCGGCGAAGAACGCCACCGCGCAGATCACCGCGATGGACAGCAGGATCAGCTTGGCGGGCAAGACCGCATTGATATCGGTGTACGAACCACCGGTGAAGGTCGGCTCCTTACGCGTACTCGACAGCAGCGCGTACCGGTCGAACCAGTACGCAATCGCCTTGAGCAGCACGAAGAGTCCGGCCAGCACGGCCAGCTGCACACGTGCCGCGGTGCTCAGCGTGCCCTCGCGACCCGCGAGGCGCAGACCACCGAAGACGTAGTGCGTCACCAGATTCGCGAAGAACGCGATCACCACGGCGACGAACAACCAGTTCAACACCATGCGATAGAACGGCAGATCGAAGGTGTAGAAGCCGATGTCCAGATGGAACTGCGGATCCTTCGCCCCGAACGAACCGCCGTGCAGGAACAGCTGCACCGTCGCCCAGCTGGACTGCGCCACCAGACCCGACAGCAGACCGATCAGCAGCGGAATCCCGATGCCGAACAAGCGCAGTCGACTCATGACGGTGGTGCGGTAGCGCGCGATCGGATCACCCGGTCCCGACACCGGTACGAACACCGGCCGGGAGCGGTACGCCAGTAGCAGCGACAGCCAGATGATCGCGCCGACCACCACCGCCACCACGAGGAAGAGTAGGAACCGGGTCAACAGCACCCGGTGGTAGACACCGCGGAAACCGACCTCGCCGAACCACAACCAGTTCGTATAAGCGTCGGTGAGCCGCGGCCCGACCAATAACAGTGCCGCCAGTACCAGTGCTGTTACCAGCAGCACTCGACTGCGACGTGACAGCGAAGGTAAGCCAGTCGGGGGGCGCATGCCCACGATGCCACTCTCCCAGGGTCCGGCAGGCCCGCCGGGAAAACCGGGCGGTGCACCGCAGTCCGATGATGCGAGTTGGTCCCAGGGGACCGTTCGCGCCCCACTCTACGTAAATCGCCCGCGATCCGGCCCAACACCCGGACTCGAGACTCCGACATCTCGATGCGAGGATTGTGTGGTGAACCCTGAGCAGTGGGCCGCATCCGCCCTGTACCGGTGCATCCGCGAAGTCGCCGAGTATGCCGACGGCGAAGGCTGGGACCGCCCGCCGCAGATGTTCGCCCTGGTACCGACCGTGGACCTGGTGGCTGCCGAACCTTCGCTGCTGGATCAAGTCGACGAAAAAGACGCCCTGACTCCCATTGCGCAGGAACCGTTCCCGGAAGACATCAACGGTGACCACCCGCGCGCACTCGACGAATTCCTGGCCACCACCAGCTGGCCGCTCGCCGTCGAAGGCTGCGTCCTGGTGCAGCAGATCGTCGTACTGCCTCCCGACGCCGAACAAACCCTCGACGACGCCATCGAACCGTTGCTCGCCGATCCCGACGCCGCCGACTCGGCCGCCCGCCAAGCCGCCGTCGCACACCCCGAACGCCGCGACGCCCGCCTCTTCGTAGGCGTCCTCCGCGACGGCACCTCACTGTCACTGCTCCAGGTCCGCCCCGCCGAACACGAGGAAGACCCCTTCGGCGACCTCGAACTCCGCACCGCCCCCAACCTCGCCCCAAACCTGGTCGAGGCCGTACGGCAGACCCTGGAGAACGAACCCGAGGACTGACCCGCCCCGCGGACCAGAACCCGAAAGACCAAGAGACACAAGGCAAAAGACTCAAAGACAAAAGACGCCAGGACAAGAAGAGCAAAGAACAAGACCAAAAGAAACAAGACGAGAAAAAAACAGGACAAAAACCCCACCACGACCTGGACGATTGATCACCGGGAACCCACCGTGGCCACCCACGGCGTGTCGCCCCGGTCAGTTCCCGGTGATCAATCGTCCAACCCCGCGCGGGTCTGTTTTGGTGTCTTTGTCTTTGGTCTTTGGGCTCGATAAGGCAACCATGGCCAGTCTTCCCGTCCAGAACGGGACGATCCGGGCATAGTCCGGTAGCTCGAGCCGGGTACGGCAGGCGACGCGCCCAGCGATACCTGCTTTGCCACGGAAATCGCAGGCACAAAATGCAACCGTCGCCGCATTGGGCGGCCCCAGTCCGCGATCCGATCCCAGGGCATACCCGTGATGCCCCAACCGATGTGCCGAGAGTGCACTCTGGGTGGTGTTTTGTCTTTTTCCCGCCACAGCTGCACATTCGCCCGCCATACCTGCACACTCGGCGAGCACCCTGCCGACCGGTAGGTGAAGGGGGCTAACTGCAGCTGGAGGTTTCCTTACCCGCGTCGATGTCATCGAGGGATTGGACTGCGCCGGCGAGGTTTTCGACCTTGACCAAGCGCAATCCGTCCGGGGTGCGCTGGGCGGCTTCGTTGCAGTTGGCGGCGGGGACCAGGAAGGTCTGTGCGCCTGCCTCGTGGGCGGCGATCATCTTGTATTGGATGCCGCCGATCGGACCGACCTTGCCGTCCGTGTCGATGGTGCCGGTGCCCGCGACGAACTTGTTGCCGCTGAGCTCGCCCGGGGTGAGCTTGTCGATCAGAGCCAGGGTGAACATGAGACCGGCCGAGGGGCCACCTATTTCGGCCAGATTGAAGTCGACTTGGAGTGGGCCGCTGGCGAATTCACCCGGGGTGATGCCGAGGTAGCCCTTGCCGGAGTCGTCCGGGCGTGCGCCCAGGGTGATCTCGGCGGTCTGTTCCGCGCCGTCACGGCGGAACACCACCGGAATCGCGCTACCGGGCTTGGCCGAGGACACCGCCGCCACCACATCCTTGGAGGTGGAGATCGGCTTACCGTCGACGGTCACCAATTCATCGCCCTTGCGCAGTACGTCCTTGGCGGGCCCGTCCTCGGTGACCGCACGCAACCGCACCACGGTCGGCATCTTCAGATAATGCAGGGCCGCCAATTCCGCATTGTCTTCGGAATCCTTGAAGTCCTGTTGATTGGATTTGTCTATCTCGTCACGCGACACCCCCGGCGGATAGACCTCGGCGCGCGGAACAAGACCGTGCTGACCATCCACCCACAGGCCCAATGCCTCGAAGATATTCAGCTGATCGCGAACGGAGACCGTCGTCATATTCAGATTGCCGGCGGTCGGATCGATGGGTGCTCCGCGCACCTCGACGACCTCTTTTCCATTCACTTCCCCCAGCGTATTGAACGTCGGCCCAGGTCCGAGCGCCACGAACGGGACGGTGACGACACTGCCGATGATTCCCAGCACCAGAATGGGGATCAGGGCGGCGAGCAGGGTGAATATCCGACGGTTCACGCGGCCAAGAGTACTGGTGATGGCTTCGATTGCCGCGTTCCGCTCGGCGGTTCGCCTCTTCGAAGGCTCCAGTACCGTAGATGTCATGAGTGATTTCCCGTTCGGATTCTCGAATCGCGACGACGACCCGGAGCGCAAGCCCGGCGACGAGTCCAGCGGTTCCGGTGCGAACAACCCGTTCGGACTCGGTGGTTCGGGCGGCGGCGGATTCGATCCCTCGCAACTCGGTCAGATGCTCAGTCAGCTGGGGCAGATGTTCACCAGCATGAGCCAGCCGGGCGGGGATTCCGGTCCGGTCAATTACGACCTCGCCAAGCGACTGGCCCGCCAGCAGCTCGGCGCGAGTATCACCCCGGTCACCGAGGGCGCACAGCGCGCGGTCGCCGATGCCTCACATCTGGCCGAGCTCTGGCTGGACCCGGTCACCACGCTGCCCGCGGGCGCGACCAAGACCGTGGCCTGGACCGCCAATGACTGGATCGAGGAGACGCTGCCGACCTGGAAGCGGCTGTGTGATCCAGTGGCGCAACAGGTCTCGGGCATGTGGACCGCGACCCTGCCCGCCGAGGCCAAGGAATTCGCCGCACCCATGATGGGCATGCTCGGGCAGATGGGCGGGCTCGCCTTCGGTTCGCAGCTCGGGTCGGCGCTGGGTCAGCTCGCCAAGGAGGTGCTGACCTCCACCGATATCGGCCTGCCGCTCGGCCCCGCCGGTACCGCGGCGCTCATGCCCGCGGCCATCTCCGAATTCAGTGCCGGACTGGAGCAGCCGGAGAGCGAGATCCTGGTCTACCTGGCCGCACGCGAGGCCGCGCATCAGCGACTGTTCGGGCATGTGCCGTGGTTGCGGCAGCAGGTGCTGGGCGCGGTCGAGGATTACGCGCGCGGCATCAAGATGGACTTCTCGGCCATCGAACAGGCCGCGGCCGGACTCGACCCGATGACTCTCGTCTCGGATCCGTCGAAGTTGGAGGAGCTGCTCTCGCAGGGCACCTTCGAACCGCAGACCACCCCGGAGCAGCAGGCCGCGCTGGATCGCCTGGAGACCCTGCTCGCCCTCATCGAAGGCTGGGTGGAGACCGTGGTGACCGATGCCGTCGGCGATCGGCTGCCCGGGGCGGGCGCGCTCGCCGAAACCCTGCGCCGCCGCCGCGCCACCGGTGGTCCGGCGGAACAGACCTTCGCCACCCTGGTCGGCCTGGAACTGCGCCCCCGCAAGGTGCGCGAAGCCGCCACTTTGTGGCGTCGGCTCACCACCGACGCCGGCATCGAGCAGCGCGACGGCGTCTGGGCGCACCCGGACCTGCTCCCCGACTCCTCGGATCTGGACACACCGGCCGGTTTCATCGATTCGGTACTCGGCGGCGGCACAACCGCTTTCGACGACCCGCTGGCGCAGTTGGCCGAAGTCGAGAAGCGGGAGCAGGCCGAGAAGGAGAAGGCCGCCGAGGCCGAGGACAAGCCGGTCGACACCGAGAAGAAGGACAAGCCCAGCGACGGCGAGGGCGACGCACCAGCCTCCTGACGAGTCGATTCGCCGTTGCGGCGGTGTGGATCTCGGCCGAAAGCATGCCGGGATGACGGGGTGAGGCGACGCGCAACCCCCTTTCGGTGACTTGTGGATAACCCTCGAAAGCGCTGGTGGTTAGGCGTTTTCGAGGGTTGTCGCGTTTTCGGGTGGGCGCAGACTTGGGGTATGACGACGCTTGCTCGTACTTATGGGCCGATGTTGCATCCTCGAATTACGGTGCTGGTGCGCCGGAATGGGGAGGTGCAGTTGGGGTGGGCACCCGGGGAGGCGATTGTGCTGCGGGTGCCGGGGCCGGTGGCGGCGATGCCCGCGCTGGTGCGGTTGCTGGACGGGGTGCGGCCGGAGGGGGAGATTCTTTGTGAGGCAAGGGCATTGGGGTTCAGTGACGAAAGCACGCGGGGACTACTCGAAGTTTTGGATGATGCCGGACTGCTGATCTGTGAAGAGGTGCCGACCCGTTTGCGGCATGTTCGGGTGCACGGGCGGGGGCCGCTGTCGGATGCCCTACTCGAAGGGTTGCGGCGAATCGGGTTGCGGGGCAGCCACTCCTATCCGGGGCATGCGCCGGGGACGCGGCTGGAGCGGCCGGATCTGGTGGTGCTGGCCGATGCGCTGGTGCCGGATCCGGCGCTGGTGGCCGAGCTCATGCGACGGCGCATTCCGCATCTGCAGGTGCGGATTCGGGACGGGCACGGGGTGATCGGGCCGCTGGTGTTGCCGGGTGAATCCAGTTGTCTGCGCTGCGCCGATCTGCTGCGCTGCGATCTCGAACCGGAGTGGCCGCATCTGAGCGCCCAATTACTGGGCAGGGCCGGGTACACCACCCCTGCCGGTATCGCCGCCGCGGCGGCACTGGCACTGCACGAGATCGACACCATCGCGCACGGCCCGGCCGAGTACGCACCGGCCGCGCTCAATGCCACCCTCGAATTGCATCTCGACCTCCCGCACCTCGATGTGCGGCCCTGGCCCGCGCATCCGCTCTGCGGTTGCCTGGACTCCACCGGACACCTCCCGGAGGACTCCGACGAACCGGCAATGAACGAAATCGACTCGGCCATCATCGATCCCGCCGCCCGCGGCGGTAGCGCACCGGAGTTGCTGTGACCGATACCACTAAACCCCTGGACCCGCGATTACATCCGATTCCCATGGCGAACCGTCTGGGACATCGGCATGATGGGAACGTGTCAGAGATTGTGAGCAAGCGCTCCTCCCGCAATGCCAAGTTGGCCAAGATTCCACTCGGTATCGCGGGACGGGCGGCCGTCGGTTTCGGCCGCAAACTTGCCGGGGGCGATAAGACCGAGATCAACGCGGAACTCAACCAGAAGGCCGCCGAACAATTGTTCGCGGTGCTGGGCGAACTCAAGGGTGGGGCCATGAAATTCGGGCAGGCGCTGTCCGTCTTCGAGGCGGCCGTGCCCGAGGAGTTCGGCGAGCATTACCGCGAGGCGCTCACAAAATTGCAGGCCGCGGCCCCGCCCATGCCGACCGTCGCCGTGCACCGGCAATTGGATCAGCAGCTGGGAACCGGTTGGCGGCAACGCTTCCGGGCCTTCGACGATGAGCCCACCGCCTCGGCCAGTATCGGCCAGGTACACAAGGCGGAGTGGTCGGACGGTCGCATTGTCGCGGTGAAGGTGCAGTACCCGGGGGCGGACGAGGCGCTGCGCGCCGATCTCAAGACCCTCAATCGCATGGCGGGCATGATGGGCGCGCTCATTCCGGGCGCGGACGTGAAACCCATTCTGGCCGAGATCAGCGAGCGCACCGAGGAGGAGCTCGACTACCGCATCGAGGGCGGGCATCAGCGTCAGTTCGCCAAGGCCTTCGACGGGCACCCGCGTTTCCTGGTCCCGAAGGTGATTGCCAGCGCGCCCAAGGTGATCGTCACCGAATGGCTGGACAATGCCACCCCGGTCTCGAAGGTCATCGCCGACGGCATGGCGGATCCGGCGGGCACCGTCGAACTCCGTAATCGGGTCGCCGCCATGATGGGCGAATTCCATTTCTCCGCACCGGCGATCGCGGGCCTGCTGCACGCCGATCCACATCCGGGCAATTTCATGGTCATACCGGACGGCCGGCTCGCGGTCATCGACTATGGCGCGTGCGCACCGCTGCCCAATGGTTTCCCGCCGGTACTGGGTCAAATGGTGGCGCTCGCGGTCGAGGAGCGCTTCGACGAACTCACCGAGTTGATGAACACCAATGGCTGGGTCGTTCCGGGAAAGAAGGTGACGCATCAGGAGATTCAGGACTACCTGCGCCCGTTCACCGATCCGATCAAGACCGAGACCTTCCACTTCACCCGTAAGTGGATGCAACGGGTAGCCGGTAAGGCCACCGATATCTCCGATCAGGAGATGCTGAAAACCGCTCGCGCCCTGCAACTCCCGGCCGAACACGTAATGATCTTCCGCGTACTGGGCGGTTCCATCGGCATCTGCGCCCAGCTCGATGCCGAACTACCGTTCATGAAGCTCATGCAGGACTGGGTGCCGGGCTACAAAGAGTACCGCACCGCCAGCTGAAAACCTTTGGGACGCACTGTGTCTCTACGCAAAACGACCCGCTTACCGAGAAGTAAGCGGGTCGTATGCGTTCTTTATCTCCCCCGGCGCTCAGGCCGATCATGCCACCGCGACCTTGCGCGGGCGGCCACGCGGGCGCTTACGGGCAATGACAACACCCTGATCGAAGATCTCGCCGCCCCAGACACCCCAGGGCTCGGCGCGATCGATGGCGGCGGACAGGCAGCCCTGCCGGATCGGGCACGCGGCGCACAGCGTCTTGGCCTCTTCCAGCTGAGCCGGGCTCTCGGCGAACCAGAGATCGGGGTTGCCGTCTCGGCAAGGTACGGACATAGTGGCGCCCCGGCGAATGCGGGGAGTCGAGGCCACGGTGTTGCGGCATGTCACGCGGTCACGGGTAACCGTGGTGGACACGTCGGTCTCCTTCTCGTGCAGCGGTCTGTCTTTAAAAAGACATTGCGGTGTGTGAAGCGAAACCGGTGCCGGGAAGGGCGGAGGCCGATAAAACTATGGCCACGGTTTCGCTTCGAGGCGATCCGTGGCCAGTTGGTCTGGGAGTTATCCCTTACCTGAGTCGACTCCTATGTCGGCTCTTGATCACGGTCGCGAGGTGGATGTTGCGGGGGCGGCGGGCTGCCGGCAGCGGATGCACCGGATTGACTCCGGCTTCCGCTGCGAAGGCGTCGGTAGCCATATATGCGACTGCCGGGTGCCAGCTGCCCTCGGGCTTGTCCTGCTTCATGACGATCTGCTCTGCCGCTTGGGTTTTGGTTGCAAAACCCTGAAGACCAAGATCACCAACGAAGCTGGACAGACGAATCCCCTGCGTAGCGAGGATCCCCCGGGAGGCCGACATGACAGAGACGCATGCAACCGTCGCCAAATCACCGGACATTGTCCGGACAGATGCGGTGTTCACGATGCCGTTCATTGGTCTGCCTCCCTCCTGCTCTCGTAGCCGATAAGTACCCATGCGCGCCGGGATTCCTCCCGTGTGCATGAAACCACCCTAAGTAGATATACCGATGCGCACAACCTATTTTTGACCAGCAGTTTTGCGGTCTTGCGCGCGATCGTCGAGAAGGGAAGTGTGACAAGCCGTTCCGGGCGAATCAGACATTCCCGAGCGAATCAGTCGTTCCGGCGCGAGCGGACGATGGCCAGCACATCGGCCCCGTAGGTCTGTAGCTTCTTCGCGCCGATCCCCGGGATGGACACCAGCGCACGATCATCGGCGGGCCGCTGTTCGGCGATCGCGGTCAGCGTCGTATCGCTGAACACCACGAAATGCGGTAGCGACAGCTCCTCCGCCTTGTCCCTACGCCAATCCTGAAGTGCGGCAAGCAACCCGGCATCCACGTCCGCCGGACAGCGGGTGCAGCGACCGAGCATGGTGGCCTGGGTATTGAGCAGTGGCCGACCGCAGACCCGGCAGGTGGGGTGCACGCGTTTGGGCCCGCGGCGATCGGTGGTGCTCGGCGCGATGCGCGAGGCCGGGGAATCGTCGGGGACCAGGCCGATGAGGAAGCGGGAGCGGCGGCGCACCTTGCGACCACCCTCGGAACGTGCCAGCGCCCAGGACAATTGGAGATGCTCGCGGGCGCGCGTCACACCGACATAGAGCAGCCTGCGTTCCTCCTCGAGAGCCGCCTCGTCGGTGACCGCGCCGTCATGGCCGAGCACATGCTGAATGGGCAGGGTGCCGTCGGCCAGGCCGACCAGGAATACCGCATCCCACTCCAGTCCCTTGGCCGCGTGCAGCGACGCCAAGGTGACGCCCTGCACGGTCGGTGGGTGCCGGGCCTCGGCGCGGGCGGCGAGCTCGCGCAGCAGTCCGCCGAAGTCGAGTTCGGGTTCGTGCGTACCGAGCTCCTCGGTGAGATTGACCAGGGCTATGAGCGCGGACCAGCGTTCGCGAGCCTGACCGCCGACAGGTTCTTCGGCGGTCAGGCCGATGCGGGCCAGTACGGCCCGCACCATATTGACCAGCTCCGTGCCACGGGCATCGGGCAGATCATCGCGGGCCGCGGCCTGGCGTAGCGCCTGCACCGCCTGGCGCACATCGGTGCGGTTGAAGAAGCCCTCACCGCCGCGCACCTGGTACGCGACACCCGCCTCGGTGAGTGCCTGCTCGTACGCCTCGGACTGGGCATTGATGCGGTACAGGATCGAGATCTCGGCGGCGGGCACACCCTTGCCGAGCAGGGTGGTGACGGCTTTCGCGACGGCCGCGGCCTCGGCGGGCTCATCGTCGTATTCGGCGAAGGACGGCTCCGGACCGTCGGGCCGCTGGCCTATGAGCTGTAGGCGGGTGCCCGCGATGCGGCCGCGCGCCGCGCCGATCACCCGATTGGCGAGCGAGACGACCTGCGGGGTGGAGCGGTAGTCACGCTCGAGCCGGATCACGGTGGCATCGGGGAAGCGCCGCGAAAAGTCCAGCAGGAAGGCCGGACTCGCGCCGGTGAAGGAGTAGATGGTCTGGTTGGCGTCACCGACCACGGTCAGATCGTCGCGCTCACCCAGCCAGGCATCGAGCACCCGCTGTTGCAGCGGGGTGACGTCCTGATATTCGTCGACCACGAAACTGCGGTAGCGGCCACGGAACTCCTCCGCGACGGAGGTGTAGTCCTCCAGCGCGGCGGCGGTGTGCAGCAGTAGATCGTCGAAATCCAGCCACAGCCCCTCGGCGGTGGTCTTGAGCGATTCGTAGCCGGAGTACACGGCCGCGACCTTCGACGCCTCGAATGGCGCGTCGCGCTGTAGCCGTGCGACGGCGGTGGCGTAATCCTCCGGTGCGATGAGTGAGCCCTTGGCCCATTCGATTTCGCTGGTCAGATCGCGCAGCGTATCGGTATCGGTGGCAAGTCCGGCGCGCCCGGCGGCCTGCGCCACGATGGGGAACTTCCGGTCGAGCAGCCGCCACGGCACATCCCCGACCACCTGCGGCCAGAAGTACTTCAGCTGCCGCAGCGCGGCGGCGTGGAAGGTGCGGGCCTGTACCTGCCCGGCCTCGCCGCCCAGTCCCAGCGCCCGCAGCCGGCTCCGCAGCTCCCCCGCCGCGCGCGCGGTGAAGGTCACCGCCAGCACCTGATCGGCTCGTACATGGCCGGCCGACACCAGATGCCCGATGCGGTGCGTAATGGTCCGGGTCTTGCCCGTTCCCGCACCGGCCAGCACACAGACCGGACCGCGCGGTGCGCGCACGGCCGCCGCCTGCTCGGCATCGAGCTCGTCGAGCCGGAGCTTCTGGGTCGCGGCGGCAGTCACGCGCTCCATCATGTCAGTGCCCTCCGACAACCCGTCCGCCGCTGGCGTGAACAGCCGGCGCGGCCTCCGAGCGGTGCGAGCTTTGTCGGGGTCGGCGCGCCGTCGTGGTCGATGAGGTGCCGGCAGACCCGTTCCGGGAAATCACGCTCGGTCGCGGAGGCGGCGTAGGGCGTTGGCGAAGGCGGGGGTTCGTTCTCCCAATGGGCCGAAGAATTCGCAGTCGCAGGATTCGACCGCGGCTATGGCCCGGTTCACCAGGGCCGCACCGGTTTTCGTCGGCACCAGGGATTTGGCGCGGCGGTCGGACGGGTGGTCTCGGCGTTCGACGAGACCCTTCTGTTCCAGGGCGCGCAGCACCTGCGAAGTCATCATCGGATCGGTCGCGGCATGGGCGGCGATATCGCGCTGCATGACCGGTTCGTCGCCGGATTTTCCGGTGAGCCAGGTGAGCGAGGCCAGCAGGACGAATTGCACATGGGTCAGATCGAACGGTGCGAGGGCGGCGCGCTGAGCCGCCTGCCAGCGGTTGGTCACCTGCCAGAGCAAGAGGCCGGGGCTCTCGTCGGCATCGTCGAAACCGGTGTGCAGCGCACCGGTCATACCCGCACCGCCTCGGCGGCGGCGACCAGTGCGTTCAGGTCGGGCTGGGCGGATTTGGCGAGATCGGCACCCATGATCTTGGTCCAGAACCAGCGCAGTGGACCGTCGATGGAGACCTGAATCGAGACGGTGGTGTGCTCGGCCCGGCTGACGGTGTGGGCGAAGGTGAGTCGCGCGCCGATGAGTTTGGAGACGTCCACGAATTCGGTATCGGTGAGCTTCTCGACCACGAATCCGACCTTGGGGCCGCCCTTGGGCTTGAGGGTTCCGGTCGCGCCCTGGACGAAGGGGCCGTCGAGCTTGACCCATTCGGTGTCCTGGTTCCACTCCGGCCAGGTGGCCATATCGCCCCACTTCTCGAAGAAGGCGGCGGGAGCGGCGGCGGAGGTGGCGGTGGCTGCTGCGATCATGTTCATGGATTTAGTATGCGCGCATACTAAATCTCCGTCAACCCCTGATCGTGAACTAGCGGGGGAACACGATCGGAGACGGTCGTGTTACACACCCCGTGACTGCAACTGACCTGACGATGTACTCGACGACCTGGTGTGGCTACTGCCGCCGTCTCCGGACCCAACTCGACGAGGCGGGCATCACCTACACGGTGATCGATATCGAAGAGAATCCGGATGCCGCCGAATTCGTGGGCAGCGTCAACAATGGCAACCATGTGGTGCCGACCATCAAGTACAGCGATGGGTCGACCGCCACGAATCCCAGTCTGGTGCAGGTCAAGAAGGCTCTCGCCAGTATCAGCTGAGTAGCCCGAGAACGAAACAGCCGCACATCCGATGGATGTGCGGCTTGTTGTGGTTCCCGAATCAGCCTTCGGCGGCCCAGGATTCGACAATCGTGCGAGCGATCGAGATGGAGCCCGGAAGCAGCAGGCGCGCATCGGTTTTCGCACCCCACGCGCCCGCGGCCAGCGCCTCGCGCACCTCGGCGCGGGTGAACCAGTGCGCCTCGGCGATCTCACCGTCGTGGAAGGTCACCGGCTGTTCCGGATCGGCGATAGCGGCGAAACCCAGCATGAGTGAGCGCGGGAACGGCCAGGGCTGGCTGCCCAGGTAGCGGATATCGGTGACATCGACGCCGACCTCCTCGCGCAGTTCGCGTTCGACGCAGCGCTCCAGGGACTCCCCCGCCTCGACGAATCCGGCGAGCAGCGAGAACAAACCCTCGGGCCAGGTGTGCTGACGGGCCAGCAGAACACGGTCGCCGCCGTCGTGGATGAGGCAGATGATGGCCGGGTCGATGCGCGGGAATTCCTCATGACCGGATTCACTGGTGCGGGACCAGCCGCCCGCGGTGACGGTGGTGGGCGTGCCGTCGACGGCGTTGAAACCGGCTTTGTCATGCCAGTTCAGCAGCGCGATGGCGGTGGAGAGCAGGCCGGTGCCGAAATCGTCGAGTTCCAGGGTGGTGCCGTAGGCGCGCAGGTCGGCGAGGGTGCCGTCGATATCGTTGTCGCGCACGGCCCACAGGTGGATTTCGTCCTGTACACCGAGGAAGACCGCGTTCGGGGCCGGTTCGGCGGCGAGCGTGGCGGTGGATTCCAGAATCACCGTGCCGCCGTCCACCCGCACCTGCCCGCGCTTGTTCATCCGTAGCAGCTTGGCCTGTGCCCAACCCTCTTTCAGAGCCTGCTCATCGGCGCGCAGATGCTCCGCCCGATCGAGTGTGGTGCGAGACAGGACCGGAACCGCGTTCAGCTGAAAAGACACATACCGAGACTAGACGTATCAGGTTGCGGGACATGCCATTGCCGATCAGGAGGCGAGAGATCAGCCCTGTACGCGGCGGAGGTAGAGGAGTTTGTCGCCGGTCTCGAGGGCATCGGTCTCCGGATCGCCGACACGGATGAGGGTGCCGCCGCGGACCACGCCCAGCACGATGTCCCGCAGGTGGCGGGGTGAGCCGCCGATCTCTTCGGGCTCCACATCGCGTTCGGAGATGGCGAATCCGGCTTCGGGGGTGAGCAGGTCCTCGATCATGTCGACCACGCTCGGGGTGGTGGTGGCGATGCCGAGCAGGCGGCCCGCGGTCTCGGAGGAGACGACCACCGAATCCGCGCCGGATTGCCGCAGCAGATGGGTGTTCTCGGCCTCGCGGACGGCGGCGGAGATGCGCGCCTTGGGGTTGATCTCGCGGGCGGTGAGGGTGACCAGGACGGCGGTGTCATCGCGATTGGCGGCGACGACGATGGCGGAGGCGTGCGCGACACCGGCCAGACGCAGGACATCGGATCGGGTGGCCGAGCCGTGCACCGTCACCAGGCCCGCATTGGCGGCGGCCTCGAGGACCTGCGGGTCGGTATCCACCACCACGATGTCGCCGGGTTGCACGCCGTCACCGAGCATGGCGTCGATCGCGGTGCGGCCCTTGGTGCCGTAGCCGACGACCACGGTGTGATTGCGCACGCTGTGCCTCCATCGCTGAATCTTGAAAGCCTGCCGGGATCGTTCGGTGAGCACGGCGAGGGTGGTGCCGACCAACACGATGAGGAAGAGGATCCGCAGCGGGGTCACCACCAGGATATTGATGAGCCGCGCGGTGGGGGTGACCGGCGTGATGTCGCCATAACCGGTGGTGGAGAGCGAAACCGTCGCATAGTAGGCGGCATCGAGCAGCGACATGTGTTCGCGGGCATTGTCGTGATAGCCGTCGCGGCCGAAATACACCACTCCGGTGGCGACCGCCAGCAGCAGCACCGCCATGGCGAGCCGGCGCACCAGGGCCTGCCAGGGACTGGCCTGTTCGGTCGGGATGCGCAGAATGCCCACCAGGGCGAAGTCGGGCCGGTCGGTGAGCCGGGCCAAACCCCGTGAGGATTCACCGAACACGGGAATCACCGGCCATTTCGGGGACGTCTTGCTGCGGCACGGACCGGAGCGTACCTGCCCGCCGCCCACATCGCGGCATGGGTGCGGGGCGCGTCGCCGCTAGCGAATCGGGTCCGGCGGCAGGGATTCCGGGTCGGGTGGGGGCTCGAAATCCGGTTCGGCGGGCAGCTGAAGCGCTTCGACATCGATGGGTGCCGAAGGCTCGGATTCGGCCGGATCGGGGGTGGTGATGAGGCGCAGCGGGGCGGCGGTGGTGATGAGGGCGGCCAGCTCCTCCGGGCCCGCGAGGTGTTCCGGCGCGATGGTGCGAACGGTGCGGACGTAGTGGAACGCGGCGTGGGTGTTGGCGAGGATCTCGGGTTCGGGGGTGCCGGAGCGGGCGGCCTCGAGGCGGGCCCAGGCGAGGCGGTAGACGGCGAGCTGGATGGCGACCGAATCCTCTTCGGCGGGTTTGGGTTCGCCACCGGTCTTCCAGTCCACGACGACCCAGGAGCCGTCGGGGTCGCGGAAGACCGCATCCATGCGGCCGCGAATCACGGTGCCGGCTATGGAGGTTTCGAAGGAGACCTCGACCTCCACGGGGTTGCGGTCGGCCCATTGCGAGGCGAGGAAGGCTTCCTGGAGGCGGACCAGTTCGGCATCGGTGTCCGTGATGTCGGCCGCGCCGGGGAGTTCGTCGAAGGCGAGCAGGCGCGCGCCACCGAACCAGCGTTGCAGCCAGGCGTGGAAGGCGGTGCCGCGGCGGGTGAACGGGCTCGGCGGGTATGGCAGCGGACGGCGCAGGCGGGCAGCGAGTTTCGCCGGATCGGCGCGCAGGTCGACCAGGGCGGTGGCGGCGAGCTGGCCGGGAAGCTCGACCTCGCGGACGGCTTGTTCGGCGGCAAGGTGCTCGGCGATGAGGGCGTCGACATCGGAGGCCCAGCCTTCGGGATCCTCGTCCTCGAGGTCCTCGGAATCAACTGGTGCGCCATCGATTTCGGCATCGGTGGCGGGTTCCTCGGGCAGACCGAAGTCGAATTCGTATTGCTTGGGCTGGGATTCGATATCGAGTGCGGTCACCGCCGACTTGACCAGTGCCGCACCCTCTTCCACGAATTCGCGGCGGGAGCCGAGCGGGTCGCGCGGCCAGTAGGCCGTCGGCGGATTGTCGGTGAAGGGGTTTACCGTATCGGGCAGAGGCGGATCGTCCCAGCGGTCGATGCGCACACCACGATCGAGGGGGGAATCCGGAACTTCACTCGCTTCTTTGAGTTCGAGCAGGAAATCGCTGGGGCCCTTGGGTTTCGAGCCGGTCTCGGCCCAGTGATGGGCGGAGACGAACAGGGCACGTTCGGTGCGGGTGAGCGCGACATAGAAGAGGCGGCGGTCTTCGTCGAGGCGGCGGCCCCCGAGGGCCTTCTTGTGTGCCTCGAGCGCGCGCTCGAGATCGGCGCGGTCATAGAGGTCGGACAGGTCCAGTACGGGCACGCCATCGCCCGCGTCCTCCTGTTGACGGTCGCCGCGCAGGTGGGTGGGGAGTTCGGCGAGCGCGCCCATCCAGGTGGTGGTGCCGGTGCCGGACGGGAAGGTGCCGTCCACCACGTGCGGCACGGCCACCACCTCCCACTCCAGGCCCTTGGCGGCGTGCACGGTGAGCACCTGCACCCGATCGTGCGCCACCTCGACCTCACCGGGCTCCAAGCCGTTCTCGACTTCCTCTGCGGCGGAGAGGAAATCGAGCAGACCCGCCAGGGATGAGCGGTGATCGGCAGAGTATCCTGCGACCACCTCGGCGAAGGCGTCGAGATGTTCGCGCCCGGCGGCGGCCACCGCTTTGCGCGCCTGCGTCTCCACGCCGACGCCGATGGTCCGCTCCACATCGGCGACCAACTCCGGAAGTGGCTGCCCGCCGCGCTCACGCAGTGCGCCCAATTCCCGCCCGAGCGCGACAATGCGCGCGAACCCCTGCGCCGAATACTGTTCCTCCTCACCGGGATCGGCGATCGCGTCGCCGAGTCCCGCCCGTTCGGCGGGTTCCGGTGCCACCTCCTGCAGGGCGCTGTCCAGCCCGGCCGTATCGGTGATCTCGGCGGACTGCCCGCCCGGCCGCCGAATCGACAGCTCACGTGCGCGGCGCGACAGTGCCGCGATATCCGCCACCCCGATGCGCCAGCGCGCCCCGGTCAGAATGCGCACCGCCGCGCTACCCGCCGCCGGATCGGCGATAAGCCGAAGTGTCGCAACAATATCCGCGACCTCCGGCGTATGCAGCAGCCCGCCGAGTCCGACGATCTCCACCGGCAACCCCTGCTCGCGCAGCGCTTCGGCCAGCGGAGCCGCATCGGCATTGCGCCGCACCAGCACCGCCGAGGTAGGCGGCTCCCCGCCCTCATCCGCAGCCGCCTCCCACTCCGCCTTGATCCGCTCGGCCACCCACTCCCGTTCCTCCGCAACGGTTTCCGCCAACGCCAGAGCCACCAACCCCGCCTCAGCCCCCGGCCGCGGCCGCAGCGCGTCCACGGTGACTCCCCCACCCTCGGCGGCCTTGAGCCGCAAGGGATCCGCCACCAAATTCGCCAGATCCAATGCCTCGGGCGGATTCCGCCAACTGGTCAACAACGGCAGCACCGGAGCGGGAACCCCTGGTGCACTGGGAAAGTCGGTCGCGAACCGCGGCAGATTCGCCGCCGACGCCCCACGCCATCCGTAGATCGACTGCATAGGATCACCCACCGCCGTCACCGCGAGCGGCTGATTCTCCACCGTCCCTGCGCGCTGCTGACCGTCCGTCATCCCTGCGCGCGGCTGCCCCTCCGCGACCTCAGTGGCCGGCCGACCCCCCGTCACCCCGGCGGCTGACTCACCCTTCGCCACCTCGGCGGTTGAATGCCCCTCCGTCATCCCGGCATGCTTTTGGCCGGGATCCACAGCAGCCGTGTGGATCCCGGCCAAAGACGCGCCGGGATGACGAGAGGGTTCGTCCGACGTGGGAGGGTGGGAGGCATCCTCCGATGCAGAGTGACCCGGGGTGCCGCCGGGAGCGGGAGGACCGGGAGCGTCCTCGGGTTGCGTGTGCACGCCGCCGAAGAGGGCGGAGAGCAGGATGCGCTGGGAGTGGCCGGTGTCCTGGTATTCGTCGAGGAGGACGAGGCGGAAGCGGGTGCGTTCGGCGGTGCTGACCTCGGCGTGCAGGGCGGCGAGCTTTGCGGCGAGGGACATTTGCGCGCCAAAGTCGAGGGCGCCGCGGCGGCGGAGTTCGTCGGCGAGGCGTTCCACCAAGGGCAGTAGGGAGACTCGTTCGTGTTGGGTTTCGAGGAGGTCGAGGAGGGCTTTCTTGGGGCCGCCTTTTTGGCGGGGGCCAGCGGGGAGGGTGTGGACGAGTTGGTCCAATTCCTGGTGGGCCGTGGCCAATTGGCGTGGTTCCACCAGGTGTTCGGCGAGTTGGCCGGATAACGCCAGCACCGCTTCGGTGACCGCGACGGGGCTGCGGTCGGTGTCGAGATCGCCGTCCCAGGTGGAGACGACGCGGTAGGCGAGCTGCCAGAGTTGGGTCTGGGTGAGCAGGGTCGCGGTGGGTTCCACGGGCAGCAGCAGGCCGTATTCGGTGAGCAGGCGACCGGCGTACGAGTGGTAGGTGCTGATCTCGGGTTCGGAGCCGGTGAGCAGGCCGCGCAGTCGCCCGGTGGGGTCGATATCGCGCAGCAGTGGCGCGCCCGCGAGCCGCGCCAGTCGGGTGCGGATGCGAGTTGTCAACTGCTGAGCTGCTTTTCGGGTGAAGGTGAGGCCGAGTACCTGTTCCGGTTCGACCAGGCCGTTGGCGACCATCCACACCACGCGGGCGGCCATGGTCTCGGTTTTGCCCGCGCCCGCGCCCGCCACCACCAGGGTCGGGCCGGACGGGGCGGCGATGACCGCGGCCTGTTCGTCGGTGGGTGGCGGCAGGCCGAGGGCGTCGGCGAGTTGCCGGGGAGTGATACTCACTCGTCGGTCACCTGGCGACCGGTGTCCTGTACCGGGCAGCTGCCCGCGACCTTGCAGTGCCGGCAGCCGTCATTGCGCATGGCCAGATAGCTGGGTCCGGTGGAGGCGGCGGCCGCGTCGTGGATGACGCCGCGCCATTCGTCGACGCCGCCCTCGTCGAGGGCGGGTTGCATGCGCTCGGTGGCCGCACCGTCGCGGGCACTGGGCTTGGCCACGTACACCAGGCGCGCACCGCCGGGTTCACCATCGCCGAGCGCGCCGGCGGCGGCCGCCACCTGATAGGTGGCGAGCTGCGCGTGCTCCTCGGCCGCCTGTTTGGTGATGGGCGTCTTACCGGTCTTCACATCGACAATGACGAAGCGGCCCTGGGCATCTCGCTCCAGTCGATCCATTCGTCCGCTGATCCGCACCGGCAGTTCGCCGGGCGTGCGCGAAGGCAGAATGCAGTCGATCGGGACCTCGACCCCGATATTGGTGAGTTCGTCGCGGGTATTGCGCAGCCACGCCAGGAAGGTGTCGACCATGGTCTCGGTGCGGCGCAATTCGGCACGCGAGTACCAGTTCTCGCCATCGCGGGCAGTGGGGTCGATCTTCTTCCACGCCTTGACCAGAGCGGTCTTGACCTGGTCCTCGGTAACCTGACCGGCGAGCGCCTGCACGAGGGTGTGTACCAGATTTCCCTTGAGCGCGTGCGGGTTCTCGCCATCACTGCCGCCGTGGCGTTCCAGGGCCCAGCGCAGCGGGCAGGTCTTGAGTTGCTCGACCGTGGACGGCGAGAGCGCGACGGAGCCGTCCTCGCTGTCCCAGAGTGGGCTGTCGGAGGAGAGTTCGGCGGTGCCGTACCAATCGTCGGGGTGTGCGCCCCGGACTCCGGCGCGAGCCAGTTTGGCGAGCTGGCGGGCGGCGCGGGTGCGACGCTCCGGCGTGGTCTCCGGATCGCATGCGACACCACGCAATTCGGCGATCAGAGTGTGCATGGCCAATGCCCGGCCCGGGTCGACGGCGGGCGGAATCCGACCGGGCTGGCCGTCTTCGCCGTCGGCATCGAGTTCGGCGAGGAACCTGGACGGAACGAGATCCTGGTCGCCGGTGACGGATTCGACGGCGGTGACCAGCAGCGACCGCCGCGCCCGGCTACACGCGACCAGCAGCAGGCGGCGTTCCTCGGCGAGCAGGGGTGCGGCGCGGCTCACTCGTTCACCCGAATCTAGTACTCCGGCAAGCACATCCACCATGTCCTCGACACCGAGCAGGGTCCCGCGCGGCCGCAGATTCGGCCAGATCCCCTCCTGCACAGCGGCAACCGCGACGGTGTCCCACTCCCGTCCGGCGGATGCGTGCGCACTGCAAATGGTGACGGCCTCGCCCGGATCGGTATGCGGAGCGTTGTCCTGCGGAATCTCCTGCTGCTCCAGGTATTCCACGAATCCCTCGATGGTGGCGCGCGGCAGCCGATCCACATACGCCGCGGCGGCCTCGAACAATCCGACCACCGCGTCGAGATCCCGATCGGCCTGCATTCCGACCGCTCCCCCACGCTCGGACTGCCCCACCCAGCGCCGCTCCAGGGTCGACCCGGTCCACAACCCCCACAGCACATCTTCCAGGCCACCCCCGTCGCGCCGCACCTGCCGCGCCCGCCCCAGCGCCTTCAATACCCGCTGCAACGGCGCGGCCTCCACCGGCGTCAGCTTGGCCAGAATGACCTGATTCCCCGCCCCCACCAACAGATCCCGCAGAATCTCCGCCGACGACCGATCCAGATCCGCGTATCGATCGACCGCCCCGGCTGCGGGATCGACCGGGGCCGAGCCGCCTTCCATAGCGGAGTCGTTCGCCGAATTCACCTGGCGCACAACAGGATCATCGAGCTCCGCTGCCTCCGGCGCACCGGTTCGCTCGGGGTATCCGAGCTCCAGCACGGTGCGTCGAATGCCCCGGCGCAGTCGGCGCAGGCTGATCTGGTCCGCGCCGCCGAGTGGACCGGCGAGCAGATCGAGCGCGTCATCCGCGGTGAAGGCGATGGGCCGAGGGTGCCGAACCTGCGTCGGATCACCCGCCGTGACCGCGCGCAAAGCCAGCATGGCCCAGGCCGCGCCACGCCGCCGAGCCAGCGGCACATCGGCGGGCGGCTGTCGCACCGGCACTCCGGCGGCCAGCAGGGCACGCCGCAGCGGAGCCAAAGACAATGGGACAGAACGAACAATGACCGCCATTCGGGACCACGGAACGCCATGCGTGAGGTGGGCGCGGCGCAGGTGATCGGCAATGAGCGCCGCCTCCTTGGCAGCTGTCGTGAGCACCCGCACCTGCACCTCGTCCTCGGAGCGGGTGCCGTTCGATGAGCGGAGCGGAGATGCGAGCGGGGTGCGGTGGCGGCCGGCACCGGGGAGTCGGGAGGTGATGCGAGCGGCTACTTCTTGCAGGGCGGTGCCGGATCTATGGTTGGGGCGCAAGGTGATTCGGCGTTCGACGGGGGCGTCCGGATCGGCGGAGAAGCGCGCGTCCGCACCCCGGAAGGTGAAGATGGCCTGATCCGGATCGGCGGCCAGGACAGTGGTTGCCGTACCACTGCCGAGCGCCCGAATGAGTTGGGCGGCAAGGGGATCGAGGTGCTGGGCATCGTCGACCAAGATGGTGTGCAGCCGAATGTGTTCGGCTGCAAGCAGTTCGGGGTCCACGGCGAGTGCGTCCAGTGCCGCGCCGACCAGTTCGGCGGCGTCGAGGGCGGGTGCGCTGGCCTCGGGCACATCCATTCCGACGGACCAGCGCAGCAGCATGATCTGCTCATAGCGTTGGTAGAACCGCCCTGCGGCGACCCACTCCGGGTGCCGGTGCGCATGGCCGAGGGCGATCAAATCTTCGGGTCCCAGACCGCGTTCGGTGGCGCGCAGCATGAGGTCTCGCAACTGTTCGGCGAATCCTCCGGTGGGCAGCGCCGGATGCAGTCGCTCGGGCCAGTCCGGGGCATCCTCGGCGAGTTCCCCGCGCAGCATTTCGCGAATGACGATGTCCTGTTCGGACCCTGTGAGCAGGCGCGGCGGCGGATTTCCATGTGCGGCCGAGACGGTGCGCAGGAGCCCGAAGGCATAGGAGTGCAATGTGCGTACCAATGGGCCGCGAGTGGCTCCTGGTACCCCGCCCAGCAATGGGTCGGCCTCGACAATTCGGGCGGTAATCGCATTTCGCACCGCGGTGGCCGCCCGCTTGGAGTAGGTGAGCAGCAGTACCGACTCCGGATCCGCCCCGGCCAGAATGCGTTCGGCGGCGATATCGACCAGCAGCGCGGTCTTGCCCGTGCCCGGCCCGCCCAGGACCTGCCAGGGCACCCAGCCGGGGTCGATACTGCCGTCCTCGAAGAGCGGCCGGAGGGCGGCATCCCACTCCCGGGGGTGGGAGACTGCCTCGGCCCGGCGCACCAATTGCACCGAGCTATCCGATCGCATCACGTCGGCTATTTCAACAGACCGCCCCGACATGTTCTGTTTGCCGGGTGTTGGCCGTGCCACCGGTCACAGCGTGAGGCAGCAGAATGGGCGGGGTGTCCGATCTTCATGTGCATTATTTCGGTCCTTCGACCGGTCCGGTTGTGCTGGCGCTCCACGGTCTGACCGGGCACGGCAGGCGCTGGGAGGCGCTCGCGCGGGAGCAGCTGCCCGATCTGCGGATTATTGCGCCGGATCTGCGCGGACACGGGAGGTCGCCCGGCGTGCCGCCGTGGGATTTCGAAACGATCGTGTCGGACCTGGTGACGCTGCTGCGGCGGGAGACCGGCGAACCGGTGGTGCTGCTCGGGCATTCGTTCGGCGCGGCGGCAGGGGTCCATCTGGCCCGGTCGCATCCGGAGCTGGTGCGTGGGCTGGCGCTGCTGGATCCGGCGATCGGCCTGGATCCTGAGTTCATGCTGCGCATCGCGAATTCGATGCTGGAGCATCCGGATTACGCGAACGTGGCTGATGCCCGTTTCGACAAATTGGAAACCGCGTGGGCGGAGATCGATCCGGCGATCCTGGAGGCCGAATTGGCCGAACATCTGGTGCCGACGGCGAACGGCCGAGTGGGCTGGCGCATGTGTATGCCGGCGATCATCGCCTACTGGGGTCAGCTGGCCCGCGATTTCGTGCTGCCACCCGCGCACCTGCCGACAATTCTGGTGCAGGCCATGAAGGTCGATCCGCCATTCGTGACCCCGGCGTTCCGGGCCGCGCTCGCCGATCGCCTGGGCGACAATCTGGTTGTGCGCGAGTTCGATTGCGATCACATGGTGGCGCAATCGCGTCCGGCCGAAACCGCGGCGCTCGTGCGTTCGCTGCTCTGAAGGAGGGGTCATGGCCACCACCGATGCCGATATCGAGCGTGTCCGCGAGTTGGTGGCGGCCATTCCGCCCGGCCGGGTGTCCACCTACGGCGATATCGCGGCCGCGGCGGGCCTGTCCACACCCCGCACGGTCGGTTGGATCATGCGCACCGATTCCGCGGATCTGCCGTGGCATCGGGTGCTGCGGGCGAATGGCACGCCCGCACCACATTTGGCGCAGCGGCAATTACGGCAGCTGGCCGCCGAGGGCTGTCCGGTCCTCGATGACCGGGTGGATCTGCGACGCGCCCGGCACCACTTCGTCTCGGAGTGATCCACCGAACCCGATACCCGCCACCCGTCCCGGCGGTTACCGTTGATGCCATGTCCACCCGTCTGGCATGCGTGGTGTTCGATGCGATCGAGCTGAGGAGCGTAGCCCGCTTCTGGGCCGAGTTGCTGGGCTGGGAGGTGCTGATGGATCGGCCGGGCGAGGTCGATGTGGCCGCCTCCGACCCGGACGGGCTGGATGTGGCGCTCACCTTCCTGCCCGCCCGTCGATCCAAGTCGGCGAAGAATCGCATTCATCTGGATCTGTCCAGCCGTTCGCTGGATCATCAACGCGTACAAGTGGATCGGGCATTGTCGCTGGGCGCGCGCCGCCTGGATATCGGGCAGGGCGCGGTGCCGTGGGCGGTGCTGGCCGATCCGGAGGGTAATGAATTCTGCGTGCTGGAACCGCGTGAACAGTATGTGGATACCGGCGCGGTGGCGGCGATAGTGGTCGATACCGAGAATCCGCAGCGCCTGGCCGAGTTCTGGTCGACTGCGGCGGGCTGGCCTGTCACCCATGACAGCGCTCGGTATGCCGGAATCCGTTCGGCCACGGGTCAGGGTCCGTGGCTGGAATTCCTACGTACGCCCGAGGCGCTGGGCGAATGCGGTCGGCTACATCTGGATCTCATCGCTTTCCCCACCGATGACCCCGTAGTAGAAGCCGCGCGGCTGCGTGCCGCGGGTGCCTTGCCGATGAATCCGGATACGCCTCCGGCCAATACACCGGCGCTGGTGCTGGCCGATCCGGAAACCAATGAATTCTGTTTGCTGCGAGAGGCTTCGGGCTGAAGTAGCCGGGCCGGGTGGAGCTAGGCCGCGCCGCGTTCGTAGCGGCGGCGTTCGCGGGGTGAGAGTCCGCCCCAGATACCGAAACGCTGATCGTGGCTAAGGGCGTAGTCCAGGCATTGGCGGCGTACCTCGCAGGAGCCGCAGATCCGCTTGGCCTCGCGGGTGGAACCACCCTTGTCGGGGAAGAACGCTTCCGGGTCGGTCTGTGTGCACAGCGCCTGCTGATGCCACGATTCCGGTTCGAATTCGTCCTTGCGCGTGATGGTTTCGAACATTGCATCGAAATTGGTGAAAAGCATTTTCACGTCGTTCACCTCTTCATACGTGTTGATCAGGAATTACGCGGGTGTTTCCGGGAAGATCTGCTAGTCACCGGCGACGGCGGCGAGGCGGGCCTGTTCACCGGCCGCGAAAACTCGGCGCGCGTGTACCGCGGCGGGCGCGGTCGACCAGGGCGCGAGCGCGGTGGTGAACATGAGTTCGCACCAGGAAAGCGCGGGCACCTCACCGAGCGAAAGCGTGTTGAGCAGTGACAATTCGGTGTCGGAATCGTGCCAGGCGGCGAAGAGCCACGAGGAATCGAGTCGGCCGAGAAATTCCTCGGCATCCTCCGGCGTTCCGAGCGGAGCATCGACCGCGAGATGAACGACCGCGGCAATGGCATGACGCATACGTGCGTCCAGACCGACGCCGTCGTGCAGCAGCAATCCCTCGAGCGATTCTCGCAACGCGGCTCCGGCATCGATCCGGAAGTCACGATGGGCAGCAGTGGTGGCGTCGAACATTATTTCCTCCCTTTCGAATTGACGCTTGTCCCAAAAGCGTCACGGCTGATTTAAAAGGCCGAAAGGTCTTGTTGTCCAGTTTTGACGGGATCTGGGGCAAACCCCTAGCAGTACCGACACTGACGAGTGTGGGTACCCGCCGGGAACAGCACCGAAGGGTGCCCGGCACAACACGGGCAAACATTAGGGCGGGGCGTGTTCCGCCCTTTACGGTCTGACCATGCCTTATGTGCGATCGGGTGCTGCCACGGTGCATTTCGTGACCAGCGACATCCCCGGACCGACTCTCGTTCTCACCCATGGATTTCTGATGGACGAATCCATGTTCGAACCGATGCGCGAACCTCTGGCAGTTGCCGGAATCAATCTGGTAACAATCGACGCGCGTTGCCACGGACGTACGCAGTCACCTGATGGCGAACCATTCACATACTGGGATATGGCAGCCGACACCTTGTCGGTCATGGACGAATTGGGGATCGAGAAAGCGGTAATCGGTGGAATGAGTCAGGGCGGGTATACCGCGCTGCGGCTCGCACTGCTCGCACCCGAACGGGTACGCGGACTGGCGCTGATCGATACCGACGCCGGGGCCTGCACCGCAGATGAGTTCGATTTCTACCGAACGTTTTTCGACCGCTGGTGCAGTGCCGAGCCGATGGCCCCGCTGGTCGCGGAATTGGCGCCGCTGCTGGTCGGCGGTAATGATCCGCGCCTGTGGCGGGCCTGGACCAGCCGCTGGTACAGCTCCGATCGCCAGTCCATCATGCCGGCGGTGCGCTGCCTCCTGGAGCGCCGTTCGCTGCTGCACCGGCTCCCGGAGATCGGCGCGCCCACGCTCGTCATCCGGGGCAGTCAGGACGGCAGCAGTTCCGCGCACAAGAACGCCGCCATGGCGGCCGGATTGGTCAATGCCGATGGCGTGGTGACGATTCCGGGCGCGGGGCAGGGTGCGGCCTGGACGCATCCGGAAGTGTTGGCGCCCTTGCTGATTCGCCTGGTTCGGCGGGCGGCCGCCCGGCCCGCGAATCCGCTCACGCACGTGCTGGCGCACCCGTGGCCGCAGGAGCGCGCCGCAGCCGAGATTCACATCGCACGGTGATCGCGTGATCGAAATGCCGGATCGTAACGAAAGCGGCCGCGGCCAATAGGTCGCGGCCCGCTATTCCTCTCGCGCGTCGCGGCGCAGATGATCGGGATCGAGCTGAACGCCGGTATCGGCGCACCAGGTCGGAATACCGAGAAAGATCTGGATCTGGGTGGGATACGCCGCGGAGAAGACGCTGAACAACTGCACATCGATGGCCCGACAGCGCCCGGTCAGATTGTCCTTGAGGTGCATGATCGAACTCGGGCGGCCGTAAGCGGCAATGCCCTCGTCCCACATTTCCCGGAACAGCCCGAAACGCCCCAGCTCGGCCAGGAAATCCGCCGACCAGCCGGTATCACCGGAGCTCGCGATCAGACCGCGCAGCCAGTGCACGGTGAGCCGGACCTCCGACTCCCACTCCAACATGACTTCCCGGGCCAGATCGTTGCTCAGAAACCAGCGCAGGATATTCACGTCCTGGTCGAGTCCGGGGAAGGCGCGCGAGTAACTGGCGTTGCATGCCAGCACATTCCAGCGAGTATCCACATACGCGGCGAGATTGGGCTCGTGCAGGTCGAGCGCGCGGCGCATGTCATCGGTGATTTCGGCGCGGAGTTGCTGTATCGAGGGAAATTCGCTGACACCCAGCCCGGCGAGGTCGAGCAGGTGCCGTCGTTCCACCACCGACAGCGGGTCTATTCGGTCCAGATATCGGACCAGTGCGTCCACCACCTCGCGGGTCGGATGGCCGCGGTCGCCCTTCTCCAAATGGCTGATGTAGCTGGCGCTGACGCCCGCGTTGAAGGCAAGTCTTTCGCGGGATACGCCCCGGGAGTCGCGCAACTTGCGCAGCAGGAGGCCGAACGTCGGCGGTTTCAGCTCGTCGAAGTCTCTATTCGGTCTCACGCCCAGCACCACGTCGTTCCCTCTCCACAAACATTCAGCAAACCAACCTTCATCGATCCGGTACCCGCCGGTTCCGGACAGCGGGACCCGCTGTAACGCCTGCTTTGAACTGTAGTGAATCTCCCTGGACCCCCCGCAGCTCTGGCTCCGGATACTGCCATATGCGATTGTTCAGAAGTTCAAAACATGATCATTTCTACTATGTGTCGTGCCACATCGCGCAACTCGCGCACGATGGGCAATTGCTTAGCAAGCCTTGGAATCGACTGTCGAGACACCGCTTCCAAGGTCCCCCGACAGGTAGCCACTACGATCTTCAACCATGATCCCAAGCCTGGCCGCATACGCCTCGTGACAACCATCGACGCGATAGTGCTCGCCGGTGGCCGGGCCAGCCGAATGGGCGGGGTCGACAAGCCCGCCATTGTGGTCGGCGGCCGATCGATGCTGGATGCGGCGCTTTCCGCCGTTTCGGAGTGCGCGCGGATCGTGGTCGTCGGACCGCACCGGCCGGAGTTACCGCCGGAAATCCTTCAGGCACAAGAGGTACCGGCCGGCGCCGGACCGGTCGCCGCGATTGCGGCCGCCATGACGATGCTCGCCGGTTGCGAATTCCCGGCGGGGCACATTGTGGTGCTCGCCGCCGACATGCCATTTCTCACATCCGCCGCGGTGGACGAACTGCTCTCGCACGCAAAGGAATCCGGCAGTGACGCGGTATTCGCCGCGGACGAATCGGGGCGACCACAGTATCTGGTCGGAGTTTGGCGGCGGACGGCGCTGGCGGCGGCGCTCGATCGACTCGACTCATTCGTGAATCGGCCGATGAAGGCATTGGTGCCGATCGATACCGCCATGGTGGCATTGGACGGCGTGCAGGACTGCGATACACCCGATGATGTCCGCGCGGCGCGCACCGGCGCGGGCCGGGCGGCCACCCCGATATCCCTCACCGCGGCGCGGGATGAGCTGCGCCGGAACATCTCCCGACTGCCCGTGCGCCGGATCGGCGTGCGGGCCGCGCGCGGGTCCGCGCTGGCCGAACCCCTTCGTGCGGTCGAGGCGCTGCCACGCTTCGATGTGAGCGCCATGGACGGGTACGCGGTGAGCGGGGACGGACCGTGGCAGCTGCGCCGCGATATCGGCTTCGCCGGTGGGCAGCGACCGGTGGGGTTGCTCGACGGTGAGGCGGTGCGCATCGCCACCGGCGCGCACGTACCGGACGGCACGGGCACCGTGGTGCGCGACGAATTCGTGCGGATCGAACCTGATGGGCGGCTACATCGCCTGCCCGACAGCCCGATTCGCGATGATGTGCGGCGACGCGGGGAGGATTGGCAGCCCGGGGCCGAGCTCGCGCCCGGTGGGACGCCGGTGGGTACCGCGCTGATCTCGGTGGCCGCCGGCGCCGAAGTAGCCACGGTGGCAGTGCGCGGACCGGTGCGGGCGCGAATCGTCATGACCGGGGACGAGATTCGCAGTGAGGGCCCGCTGCACACCGGACAGACCCGCGATTCGCTCGGCCCGATCCTGCCGGATCTACTGGCCTGGTACGGCATCGGCACCGTGGACCGAGTCCACCTGCGGGACACCGCGAATGCCTTCGACGATGTCTTCGCCGCGGCCTCGGACTGCGATCTGCTGGTCATTGTCGGGGCCACCGGCGGCGGTGCGGCAGACCAACTCCGCGGCGCCCTCGATCGCGCCGGGGCCCGCGTCCTGGTCCGCCGCCTGCACCTGCGCCCGGGCGGGTCCACCGTGGCCGCCCAATTGGCCTCCGGCCCACTGGTTCTCGGCCTTCCCGGTAATCCCTATGCCGCGGTTGCGACGCTGCTGGCACTGGTACACGCGGTCATCGAGGGCCTGACCGGAGCCACCCCGGCCCGCACGCTGACCGGCCCGCTGGCCAATGCCGCCGAAATCTCCGGCCCCGCACCGCGAATCGTTCCCGCTCGGATCGACCCCACCGGCGGCTGGATCGGCGATCCCGGCATCCGCACCGCCCACCTGGCCGGTCTCCTGGACCGCGACGGCCTCGTAATCGTCCCCGCCGACGCCGCGGACAACGACCCGGTGGAATTCCTCCCTCTCCCACACTGACGCATCCCGGCATTCCGTGTTGGCCCTACCCCGTCATCTCGGGGGGAGGCAGCCGCCGAGGTCGGAGGGCCAGACGTTGAAGCCGGAGTCAGCCGTTGAGGCCGAGGATGGCCAGCAGGTGGCCGGGGTGGGGGCCGGTGTCGACGCGGCCGGTTTGGGCGTAGATCTTGCGGTGGAGACCGGTTGCGGGGTTGCGCAGATGTATGGTCCAGACGTGCGGGGCGAAGGCCACGCCGCCGTCGGCCCAGGCGTGCCGGAATTTGGGGAATTCGCCGAGTTCGGCGAGCAGTTCGATGAAGCCGGTGACATCGCCGGAGCGGCCGATCAATCCGCGCATCCACCGAACCACTTGGCGCACATCGGAATCCCAATCCACCAGGACTCGGGCGGCCAGGTCATTGCCGAAGAACCAGCGCAGCATATTGCCGTCCTCGCATACGCCGGGGAACGCCTCTTCCCAACTTTCGTTCCAGGCGAGCACATTGGCGCGCACATCCAAATAGGCGGCCAGATTCGGGCGGTGCAGGTCCAATACTCGGCGCATATCGGGGGTAATAGCGCCGCGTAGCTGCTCCACGGTGGGCATCTCACCCGTTCCCAGCCCCGCGAGATCGGTCAGCTGGCGGTGATCGGCGGAGCTGAGCGGATCCAATCGATCAAGATAGCGAGTAAGCGCTTCCACCACCTCACGAGTCGGATTTCCGCGATCGCCTTTCTCCAAATGCGTTATGTAACTTGCGCTTACACCAGCGTTGAAGGCCAGCCGTTCGCGGGATACCCCACGGCCGTCGCGCAGGCGGCGCAGCAGATTTCCGAAAGTGGGTGCTTCGAGCTCCCGAGATTCACGTCCGCAGGCCATATCGGCGACCACCGCATCTCCCTTCAGCTTGCCCGGCGAGCGGCGTCTCGTTCGAGATGCCGCCGGGTTGCCCCCACTGGGGATGCTTGCACAAAACAGGCCTGTGACGCGTATGCGCGACTATCCCTGTTTGTATATGTCGCCGATCCTGTTCGGAATTCCCGTCACGCTCCCAGCGCGAACGCGGGATGCGCGGGCTCGGATTCCGCGCGCCGCGCGCGCACCGGATCCGGTGCCGGCACCGCGGCCAGCAAGCGCCGCGTGTATTCCTGTCCAGGATTACCGAAAACTTCCGTCACCGGGCCGCTTTCCACCACATTTCCCGCCTTCAGGACTACCACGCGATCGGCTATCCGGTTGATCACCGCGAGATCGTGACTGATGAACAGGCAGGCGAAACCGTACTCTTCGCGCAGATCGGTGAACAGGTCCAGTACCTGTGCCTGCACCGATACGTCCAGGGCGCTGGTGGGTTCGTCCGCCACCAGCAGTCGGGGCGCGAGCGCGAGCGCCCGAGCCAGCGCGACCCGCTGACGCTGGCCGCCGGAGAGCTCGGCGGGGCGGCGGGTGGCGTAGTCGCGGGGCAGGCGCACCGACTCCAGCAGATCGCCCACCTTGGCGCGCAGCAGTGCGCCGGAGGCGGCGCGATGCACCAGGAGCGGTTCGCCGATGGCGTCCCCGAGGGTGCGACGCGGGTCCAGGGAGGCGGTGACGTCCTGGTGTACCAGGGCCACGTTCTTGCGCAGGCCACGCAGGTCGCGCTTGCCCAGACCGTTCAGGCGGACGCCCTGGAGCACCACCTCGCCGGCCGCGGCGGGGACCAGTCCCAGGGCGGTGCGGCCGAGAGTGCTCTTGCCGGAACCGGATTCGCCGACCAGGCCGATCACCTCGCGGGGCGCGACGGTCAGCGAGACATCGTGTAGCGCGCGGAACTCCTTGCGCTGACGGCGATATACCACCGACAGGTGCGAAATTCGCAGGACCGGTTCCGGCTGCTCGGTGGCGGGCGCGACCGCCGAGGGGTCGCCGACTGCCACGACGGGTGTTGGGGCGGCGACGGACCCCGGCAGTGTCGGAACCGCTTCCAGCAATGTGCGGGTGTAATTCTCCCGTGGATCGGTGAAAAGGTCTTGGACAGTCCGGGTTTCGACGATCCGGCCCGCGTTCATCACCACCACGCGATCGGCGATCGCCGCCACCACGCCGAGATTGTGGGTAATGAAAAGAATCGCGGTTCCGGTGCGGGCCTGCAGATCCCGGAGCAGGTCCAGGATCTCGGCCTGCACGGTGACATCCAGGGCCGTGGTCGGCTCGTCGGCGATCAGCAGCTCGGGTTCGCCCGACAGCGCCAGCGCGATCACCACCCGCTGTTTCTGCCCACCGGAGAGCTGATGCGGATACCAGTCGACGCGCTTGTCCGGCTCCGGAATATCGACCAGGGTCAGCAGCTCGATGGCGCGAGTCCTGGCCTGCGCCTTACCGATCGGCCGATGCGCCCGCAGCGCCTGCGCTATCTGGGTGCCGATCTTCTGCACCGGATTGAGCGCGGTCTGCGGCTCCTGGAACACCATGGCGGCGCGGGTGCCGCGCAGGGCGCGCAGCTCGGTGTCGGGTGTGCCGATGATCTCGGTGCCGCCCAGGCGAATCGAACCCTCGGCGTGCGCGCCCTCGGGCAGCAACCCGAGTACCGCGCGTGCGGTGAGTGACTTCCCGGAGCCGGATTCACCCACCAGCGCCACCGTCTCACCGCGTCCCACCCGAACCTCGACGCCGTCGACCACGGTGCGAGTGCCGAAGCGCACCACCAGGTTACGAATATCCAGCAGCGTCTCGTGCTCGCTCATCCGATCCTCCGGGCGCGGCCCAGTGCCTGGGCGATCAATAGGAATCCGAGGGTCAGGCCGGAGACCACCAGCAGTGGTCCGATGGCGTACGCCGGATTGACGTCCAGGTAGTGGATCGACTCGGAAATGAGCGATCCCAGTGAGGGATCCGGCGGTCGTACCCCGATACCGATGAAGCTCATGGCCCCCTCGATGAACACCGCGAGCGACGCCGACAGCGCCAATTGCACCGCGAGCGGCTCGATCACATTGGGCAGCACATGTTTACGCAGCGTCCACCAGGTGCCCGCGCCGATCACCTCGGCGGCCTCCACATACGGCTGTTCGCGTACGGCCAGGATCGCGGTGCGAATCTGCCTGCCGAATATGGGGATTTCGGCGACTACGACGACCACGATCACGGCCTGCACACCCGGGCCGGTAATGGCGGAGAGCGCGATGGCGAAGATCAATGCCGGGAAGGCGAGAATCAGATCGAATGCCCGCTGGGTGATCACATCGGCGATGCTGTTGACACTGGCCAGCAATCCGGTGAGCCCACCGAGCAGCGCACCCGCGGGCACGGCCACGAACGCGATCAGCAGATCGACGCGAATCCCGTGCAGTACCCGGGTGAATACATCGCGGTTGACGCCGTCGGTGCCGAGCCAATGCTCAGCACTCGGTCCGAGCAGGTTGGCGCCCGGAATCTGGGTCAGCGGATCGTATTTCGTCAGCAGTCCGGCGGCCAGGCCCGCGAACGCGATGATCGCGATCAGCAGCACCCCGGCCAGGCCCTGCCCCGTGCGCAGCGCCCTCCGGAGCGGATTCGGTTCGCGCGCAGCGGTTTCCACCGGCTCGGCGAGATCGAGGGCGCTCATGCCCTGCCTCCGATACGAATTCGCGGATCGAGCCAAGCGTGCACCACATCGGTGGTCAATTGGATGGCCACGAATACCGCCACCGAGAACAGCAACAGTGCCTGCACCACCGGATAATCGCGCCGGTTGATGCCCTGTTCGATGAGCTGCCCGATACCCGGCCAGGCGAAAGCCGCTTCCACCAGCACCGCACCGCCCAGCAGCTGTCCGGTCTGGATGCCGAGCACGGTCAGCACGGTGGGCAGCGCATTGCGCAGCGCGCCGCGGGTGACGATCCGCCGATGTGAGATACCCAGCGCCCGCGCGGTGAGCACATAGGGTTTGCGCAGTTCGGTGCGGAGTGATTCGGTGAGAAATCGAGTGAGCGCGGCCGTGACCGGCAGGGCGAGGCAGATCGACGGCAGTAGCAGGTACTGCACCGCGATATCGGGTCGGGCGATGAACCCGTCCGGCGGAATACCGCCCGCCGGGAGAATCGGAATCGCGATGGCGAACACCAGCACCAGCAGTACGCCGGTGACGAAGACCGGAATCGCGACCGCGACCGTATTCACCGCGGCCACAATGGAATTCAGCCAGCGCCGGTCCCACAGGACGGCGGCGACACCGACCGCGAGACTCACCACGATCGCGAGCAGCAGTGCGGATGCCGCGAGCACGAGGGTATTGGCGAGCCCGCGCCCGACCAGATCCGCGATCTGCCCGCCGATAATGTACGAGCGCCCGAGATCACCGGTGATCACACCGTGCAGCCAGGTCAGGTATTGGGCGGGAATCGATCGATCCAGGCCAAGCTGGTGGCGAATACCGGCGATGGTTTCCGGTGTCGCGTCGGTCCCGGCCAGAATGGTGGCCGGATCGCCGGGCACCAGCCGCAGCAGCAGGAAGATCAGTACGGAGGCGCCGAAGAGCACCGCCAGCGCGGACGGAACACGGCGCAGCAGATAGGCGCTCATACCAGGAACGTCTCGGTGAACACGCCCTCCCGGCGCTTGGTCCAGTTGACGCCGTGCAGCTTTCGCGTGGACCCGTACTGGTAGAAGCGCGCGCCGATCTCGATCAGGAACAGTCCGTCCAGCAGTTGATCGCTGAGCGACTGGTAGGCGCGGGTCGCGTCGGGTCCGGTGCCCTGCGGCAGTTTCCAGGCGCTGTCGGCCGCCGCGACATAGGCGGGTGATTCGTAATGCGAGGCGTTCTTGCGGGCATTGAACGGGTACGCGCTGACCGCGAGCGTGGAGGGCACGAACTGCGCCCACGAATGGTCGGTGATCCACAGGCCCGGGAACTGCGCGCCGATCAACTGCTTGACGAAGGTGGCGTTCTCGGTCGGCACCAACTCCACCTCGATGCCGGCTTCGGCAAGGTTGGCCTGCACGATCTGCGCGGTGGCCTCATAGGTGCTGTACGCGGTGTTGTAGGCCAGTGGCAGCTTGGGCGGCTTGGGCAGTTGGGAGACAAGCTGTTTCGCCTTGGGCACATCCCTCGCGTAGCGGCTGTTGCGGGCCTCGTCGAAGGCTGGAGAGGACTTGGGCCACGGCAGATTCAGCGTGTACCCCGCGCCCCGGAATACCTCGGTGATGATCCGATCGCGGTCGATCGCGTAGGCGATGGCCTGCCGCAGCCGCACCTCCGCCAGGGCCGGATCCTGCACGTTCGCACCGACATACAGCTGCAGTTCGGCGCCTTCGAAGCGGATCGCGCGGAAGTCGTCGGTCTTGTCGAGGTTCTCGTTATCGCGATACCCGATGCCGTCCGCGAACTGGATCCGACCGGATTTGAGCGCGTTGAGCTGCGCCTGACTATCGGAGATGATGTTGAGTTCGACCCGATCGAGGTAGGGCCGCTCCGGCACCCAGTAGGCCGGATTCTTCTCGAAGACCAACCGCTGGTTGGGGATTCGCTGTACGAATCGGAACGGACCGGTGCCGACGATCTTGTCGCCGGTGGCGAGCTGATCGATGGTCTCGCTGTCCAGAATCGGCGCGGTATCGAGCAGATCGAAAATGTTGCCGAGCGGATGCGCGAAGGTCAGTACGATCTTGTGCGGGTCGGTGGTGTCATAGCCGGTGATAGCGGCGGCGGTGCTCTTCAACTGTGCCGACCACTTCGGATCGGCATAGGTGCGCAGCGAGAATTCGACATCCTTGGAGGTGAACGCGCGCCCGCTGTGGAACTTGACGTCATCGCGCAATTCCAGGGTGATGGACTGCCCGTCGGGCGCGAGAGTCCACTTCTTCGCCAGCAGCGGTTGCGGCTCCAGCTTGTCGTGCGGATAGCGCACCAGTGATTCGAAGACCAGGCCGACAACCGTTGGGGTGGTGCCGGTATTGGTGAGAATATTCGCCGGAACCAGATCGACCAGCACGCCGTAGTTCAGCGTCCCGCCCTTGACCGGCTGTGCGTTGTCATCGCCGCCACCCTTGCTCTGATTCACCGCCGAGGTGCAGGCGGCCAGTGCGCCGCCGCCGAAGATGGCCAGCGCGGCGATACCGGAGCTGCGCAGGAAACGACGGCGGTCTAGGACACCGGGGGCAGAATTCATCTGGAAATCCTCGAGATACGTGGCGGCATGCCGCGGCGGGGTGTGTGGACGCACCCCGGGGGGACTGTGGATCAGGACGCTAACAGCGGGTGAGCGGGCGATCACCGGTTGCGCGCAGCCAGAATGAAACCCTGGCGAACGGACCGCCCCCGGCCCTTTGCTGGAAGAATGCCTGTCCCCGCCAATGCCCGTGGCTATGAGAACTTCACCGGCGAAATCGGCCGCACCACCGCCGATTCCACCCCGGAGTGGATCTACCCGCCGTCCGCCCCCGCCGGCGCACCCAACATCATCGTGGTGCTCGTGGACGATATGGGGTTCAGCGATATCGGGCCGTTCGGCTCGGAGATCGAAACACCCACCTTGGATCGGATCGCGGCAACGGGTTTGCGGCTCACCAACTTTCACACCACCCCGCTCTGCTCACCCTCGCGGGCAGCACTGCTGACGGGCGTGAATTCGCATCGCGCCGGATTCGGCTTCGTGGCCAATGCCGATCCCGGCTATCCCGGTCTGCGCCTGGAACTCGCCGATGATGTGCTGACTCTGCCGGAGATATTGCGCGCCAATGGATATGCCACCTACGCGGTCGGAAAATGGCATCTGGTGCGCGATGCCACGCTACACCCGGCCGCGCACCGCGATTCCTGGCCGACCCAGCGCGGATTCGACCGGTATTACGGATCTTTGGAGGGATTGAACTCCTTCTACCATCCGAATCAGCTCATCTCGGATAGTTCACCGGTCGATGTGGACGAGTACCCCGAGGGTTACTACCTCACCGACGATTACACCGATCGCGCCATCGGATACCTGAAGGAACTGCGCGCGCACGACGCCGACAAGCCGTTCTTCCTGTACTTCGCGCACACCGCCATGCACGGGCCATTGCAGGCGAAGCCGGAAGACCTTGCCAAATACCGGGGTCGGTACCAGGAGGGCTGGGATCGACTGCGGCAGAGCCGATTCGCCGCTCAGCTCGCACAGGGGTTGTTCCCGGAGGGCACGCAACAGAAGCCACGCAATACCGAACCGGGTTATGAAGCGCAGGAATGGGATTCGCTGACACCCGAGCAACAGTCACGATTCGATCGGTACATGGAGGTGTACGCGGGCATGGTCGACAGCATCGACCAGAGCCTGGGCCGAATCGTCGAAACCCTGGAGCAATTCGGCGAACTCGACAACACCATCATCGTCTTCACCTCCGATAATGGCGGCACCGCCGAAGGCGGCCCGGAGGGCACGCGCACCTATTTCGCGCAGTTCGCACAGGTGGATGAACCCGACTGGGAACGCGATGTACCGCACGATGATTCGCTCATCGGCACCGCGAAGCTAGGCGTGCACTACCCGCGCGGTTGGGGCCAGGCGTCCAACACCCCGTTCCGCTTCTACAAGGGCCAGACCTTCGCGGGTGGTGTCCGGGTGCCGTTTCTGCTCTCCTGGCCCAAGGGCCTGCCGCGCACCGAAGACGACAACGGCATTCGCCAGGAGTACACGTACGTCACCGACCTGACCCCGACACTGCTGGAGCTGGCGGGACTGAATCGGCCCTCAGTACGTAATGGCCTCCCCGCCAAGGATTTCGACGGCATCTCCGCCGCCGATGTCCTCCGTGATCGAGCCGCCACCTCCCGCCACGTCGAACAATATTCGGAGATGACCGGCCACCGCGGCTTCTACCGCGACGGCTGGAAGCTCCTAGCCCTCCACGAACCCGCACGCGGCATCGACAACCCCCACTGGCAACTCTTCGACGTCCGCACAGACCCCACCGAATTGCATGACGTCTCAGCGCAATTCCCGGAAAAGGTCGCCGAACTCTCAGCCGCCTGGGACGAAGCCGCCTGGCACAACACGGTTTTCCCCCTCGTCACCCGTCAGGACCTCGCCAACCGCCGCCCGGAGGAATCCCGATTCACCGAACGTGTCAGCATCCTCCCCGGCACCCCCACCCTGGAGCGCTACCGCTCCCAACGCCTGATCGCCTACCGCGACTTCACAATTGCGATAAGCCTCGGCGGCAACCCGGGCCACCAGAGCACACCCCCAGCTCACCCCGAAATCCGCACCGGCGATGTCCCGACCACCCGGCGCGGCTACCGCACCGGTGACGAAGGCGTCCTGATAGCTCACGGCGACCCGCAGGGCGGTTACCTGCTCTTCGTCGAAAACGGCCATTTGATCTTCGGCTACAACGCCTACGGCCGCTACACCACCATCGACGCGGGCCCGATACCCGAAGGCAGCCAACACATCACGGTCTCGGCAGTGGTCCGCCCCCACCTCCGCTGGGACTTCACCATCCACATAGACGGCGTCCGCTCCGCCCACCTCCCAGACCAAATCCAACTGGTCGGCATGGCCCCCTGGACCGGCATCTCCATCGGCCTCGACGCCCGAGGCCCGGTCGACTGGGATCTCCGCGAACGCCGAGGCGTCTTCCGCTACACCGGAAACCTCCGCTCGGTCACCTACAGCCCGGGCGCGATCGGCGTCCCCGAAGACACCCGGCGCGCCCTGGATTCCGAGGCCGAACTCATCGCTGAATAGCCCATAACAGGCAAATCCCTCTACCGACCGGCAGGGTGCTGCAACATGGATGTACTCACGCAGGGGTCTTCTCGACGTTTGCCTGCGTGAGTACATCCGTGTTGCGTCTCTCCCGAGGAATCGGTCGAATGGGATGGTAGAGGGGATGCACTCAGGGCCTTCGTAGCCGAATACCCTGCGGGAGATCACGTTCCAGCGGGGTTCGGAGGAGGGCCAAGATTCTTCGGAGTGGTTACGTCGTCTGCCGTACCCGACTTTCGCTCCCCCTTTGGGAGCCGCACTCCCACCTCCCAGCCTGGCTGGCAGGCCGTGGTACCGATCTCGAGCAAAAAACACAAACCCCAAAGACCAAAACCCCCAAACCGCCCACCCTCGACGCCATCACACCCCGTGTCTAATCAGCACACCCCTTATACAAGGGGTGTGCTGGCACGAGACGGGGTGTGATGAGTCGATAGGGGTGTGCGCCGTGACCCCGAGACCCTTCACCCTGTCCGGATTGTCCACTTCTGGTTGGTGGTTCTTCTCGCCCTGGCGTCTTTTGTCTTGTTTTTTGTCGTTTTGGTTCTGAAGGTTCCCACGGCCGGCCGGCCACGCTGGGACGCGAGAGTGCGGCTCCCAAAAGGGGAGCGAAAGCCGGGTACGGCAGGCGAGGTTCCCACTCTGAAAAATCGTGGCCATCTTCCGAACCCCGCTGGGGCGGAGGGTAATCCGCCCGAGTCTGCTACGAAGGCCCCGTGAGCCCCAACCGATCGGTTATCCCATCGAGCAGCGCGGCGAGAGTCCACGCCACCGGATCCGCAACATCGGCAGGATCCACCCGACCAGGAAGGGTGCGATCGGCGAGCCAGCGCGAGAAGGCAGGGTGGGTGCCGGATTCCAGGAGGGGTTGGAGGAAGGGGGCGGCGGTTTCAGCGAGTTGAGCGTCGGTGTGCAGGCCGGTGCGGGATCGCATGCGCATCTCTTCCGCCAACTGGAGGGCGGTGCCGATCAGGTGGCCGTCGATCGCTGTGGTTATGCGGGTCATGTCGTCGGCGGAGATGCCGAGGGGCTCCAGGAGTGCGAAGCGAAAGTCGAAGTAGCGCAGTGCATTCGGGCCGAATGGGGGGCGGGTGTGGACCAGGTGGCCGAACCAGAGGTGGCGCTGGATGACGGTCCAGGTGTCGAGGGAGAGGCGTTCCAGTATCGGGCGCCAGGCACGCGGTTCGCCTTCGGCCTCAGGATTCTGGGCAGAAGTTGTTGCGGGGAGCGGGATTTCGCCGTAAACGGCATCGATCATGAGGTCTACCAGGCCGTCTTTGCTGCCGACGTAGCGGTAGAGGGACATGGGGGTGGAGGCACCAACGGCGGTTGCCACTCGGCGCATGGTCAGGGCCGATGCGCCTTCGGCGTCGGCGATGGTCAGCGCGGCGCGGAGGATGTCTGCGCGGTTCAGGGTCGTGGTGGGGCGGCCCGGAGGTTCGGGCAGGGTCCAGATCAGTGCGCCGGGTGGGGTTGTCTCCTCGGTCATTTGTCACCTCCTTGCGAGGAATTCAACCATTCGTGTACAACGTACACATGATGTACAACGTACACGCACCACGCGTATTGGTCGTCGGCGGCGGACTGGTGGGGTTGTGTGCCGCGCTGTTTCTTCGCCAGCACGATGTGGAGGTGACCGTGGTCGAGCGGCGGGCGACCACCTCGCCACAGCCCAAGGCGCGGCGCATCAATATCAGGACCATGGAGTTGTTTCGGCAGGTCGGGATTGCCGCACAGGTCTTCGAGGCCGCACGGGATCTTGCGAATTATCAATTTATGGCCGCCGGGCCGACGCTCGCCGAGTCGGAGCGGTTGCCGTTCATGCTGCCGGGTGGGATGCCCGATTGGGATGCCATCACCCCGGCCGGGGCATGCCTCTGTGCGCAGGATCTACTCGAACCGGTACTGCGCGAGATTGCCGAGGCGCGGGGGGTGGATGTGCGATTCGGCGTGGAGCTCACCGACTTCCGAGAGGACCACGGCGGGGGCAACGGCGCGAGCACCGGTATTCATGCCACGGTGCGCACTGCCGACGGCATGGTGGAGCAGCTGCGCGGGGACTACATCATTGCCGCCGACGGGGCGAACAGCCCGATCCGAGAACGCCTGGGCATTACCCGCAGTGGTCGGGGCACCCTCGGCAGTGCGGTGAATGTGTATTTCCGCGCCGATCTCACCGAGCTGGTTCGCAGTCGGGAATTCAATCTGTGCCAGGTCGAGAATGACCGTGTCCCAGGCGCTTTCGCCTCCATCGACGGCACACAGCGGTGGATCTTCACCAGCGCTCAGGGCTTGGATCGCCCCGCGGCGGAGTGGCCCGACGCCCTAGGCATTGCCATCGGCGCACCCGATATCGATATCGAAGTTCTCAGCGTAATGAATTGGGAGCCGGGCATGTTCGTGGCCGACAGTCTCAGATCAGGTCGCATCTTCCTCGCGGGCGATGCGGCCCACGTCATGCCGCCGTTCGCCGCGGCGGGCGCGAATACCGGGATCGAGGATGTGCATAATCTCGCCTGGAAGCTGGCGCAGGTACTGCACGGTGTGGCCGATCAGGCACTACTGGACTCCTACCAGGCCGAACGCCACCCGGCCGGCTGGTTCATAGCCGACCAGTCCAGTATTCGTACCGCCAATCTGCGCACCATGAACCAGCAGTCCCCCGATGGCACCCCACTGGCCGATCCGATCGCCTTGATTCTCGGAAATCGTTATCCGGCAGGTGCTTTCATCGACGACGGCAGTGCGCACACGATGGATCGCCTGGACGTTTCCGGCCAGCCGGGGACTCGCCTGCCGCATGCTTTCCTCGCGCCGGACCGTTCGACGCTCGATCTCATAGGCACCGAATTCGTCCTCATCACCGGCTCCGCCGGATCCGCCTGGCGGGCAGCCGCCGATCAGGAGGGCTTGGACAGTCACAAGGTCGACGACCACTACTGCGAGACCGTGGGCCTCACGCCCGGGGGCGCAGTACTCGTCCGCCCGGACCAGATAGTCGCGTGGCGTGCACCGGAACTGCCCGCCGATCCAGTGGCGGCTCTGCGTACCGCTTTGGAAATCACCCTTTACGCGCCCGCGCCGCATCCGCAGCCTTCACGCGCGGTTTAGCCGGGGTCTCAGGGCAGCTCCGGGCGGACGCGGGATGTTTACCAGCGATCCGACAGCAACCGGATTTGGTGTCGATCTTCTGTTAACAAATGTAAACCGCGAGAGAACCAGTCGTTTCCGAAGCATCACCGCGAGCAGCCGAAAACCCTTGCGCGGGCCTACTATTTACCCTTCCGAAGCATATTTCCGCAGGTGGGGGCGGAACGCGGCATCGTGCGCCGCTATTGGGCAGTGACCGTAAGGTTGCGCCGATCTCACAGCTCACAATGACCCCCAGCGCACTGTGAGAGAACCGTTTTGCCGCCTGCCCGCACGTCTTTACAGTCGAGCCAGCAGCCCGGTTCTTCGCACTCGATAGGGGCATCATGGCTAACTCGCACACCGGAACCTCCGCCGGCGATGCACTGCTCCGATTGGGTAAGTACTTCCATCGTGGTGAGGTCTCGGACGATCTGCGCACCCTGCATCAGGTGGGTGGGCGCGACGCCGACGAGTTCTACCGCGATCGCTGGTCGCATGACAAGGTGGTGCGCTCCACGCACGGCGTGAACTGCACCGGGTCCTGCTCCTGGAAGATCTACGTCAAGGACGGCGTGATCACGTGGGAGTCGCAACAGACCGACTATCCGTCGGTCGGCCCGGACAAGCCGGAGTACGAGCCGCGGGGCTGCCCGCGTGGGGCGTCGTTCTCCTGGTACACGTATTCGCCCGCGCGCATTCGGTATCCGTATGTGCGCGGCGTGCTGCTGGAGCTGTATCGCGCGGCCAAGGAACGGTTCAAGGATCCGGTGCTGGCGTGGGAGTCCATTGTCGAGGACCCGGAGACGGCCAAGTCGTACAAGTCCGCGCGCGGTAAGGGCGGCTTCGTGCGCGCCGAATGGTGGGAGGCCGCGGAGATCGCCGCCGCCGCACATGTGCACACCATCAAGAAGTACGGACCCGATCGGGTGGCCGGGTTCTCCCCCATTCCGGCCATGTCGATGGTGTCGCATGCCGTTGGGGCACGGTTCATTTCGCTGATCGGCGGCTCCATGCTGTCGTTCTACGACTGGTACGCGGATCTGCCGGTGGCATCGCCGCAGGTGTTCGGTGATCAGACCGATGTGCCCGAATCCGCAGACTGGTTCGATGCCGGATACCTGATCATGTGGGGCTCCAATGTCCCGGTCACCCGCACCCCGGACGCGCACTACATGACCGAGGCGCGCTATCGCGGGCAGAAGGTCGTGGTGGTCTCCCCCGACTACGCCGACAACACCAAGTTCGCCGATGAATGGGTGCCCGCGCGCCCCGGCACCGATGCCGCGCTGGCCATGGCCATGGGTCATGTGGTGTTGCGAGAGTTCTTCATGGACAAGCGAACCGAGCGTTTCGACAATTACATCAAGCAGTACACCGACCTGCCGTACCTGATCGCCCTGGACGAGAAGGACGGTCTCGCGGTACCGGGCAAGTTCCTGACCGCGGCCGACCTCGGAATCGCCGGGGAGAGTGTGGAATTCCAGCCGGTACTGCTGGATGCGGACGGAAATCCGCAGGTGCCCAACGGATCTCTCGGCCACCGCTTCACCGAAGAAGGTGCGGGCCGCTGGAATCTCGATCTCGGGGATGTCGATCCCCTGCTGACTCTGCACGGTCGCACCGATGATGCTGCGGCCGTGCAGTTCCCCCGTTTCGACGGGCCGTCGGCGGAGGTGCTTACCCGCGGCGTGCCGACCACGGTTATCGCGGGCAAACGGGTGACGACCGTATTCGATCTGCTGATGGCACAGTACGGTGTCGCGCGCCCCGGCCTGCCCGGCAGCTGGCCCACCGGATACGACGACCCGAGCGAGCCGTACACCCCCGCCTGGCAGGAGACCATCACCGGCGTTCCCGCCAAGCAGTGTGAGCGCATCGCCCGCGAATTCGCCGATAACGCGGACCGTTCCGGCGGACGCTCCATGATTCTGATGGGCGCCGGCACCAACCACTGGTTCCACTCCGACCAGATCTACCGCGCCTTCTTCACTCTGACGCTGCTCACCGGCTGTCAGGGCGTAAATGGCGGCGGCTGGGCACATTACGTGGGCCAGGAGAAGTGTCGTCCCGTAACCGGTTGGTCCACACTGGCTTTCGCCTCCGACTGGCAGCGCCCGCCGCGCCAGATGCAGGGCACCGTCTTCTGGTACCTCACCAATGACCAGTGGCGCTATGACCCGTTCACCTCCGAAGCCTTCGCCTCACCGCTGGGCAGCGGCAGGTTCGCGGGGCGCACGGCGGCCGACAATATCGCGCTCGCTTCACGTTTGGGCTGGATGCCGTCCTACCCGACGCTCAATCGCAACCCCTTGGATCTGGCCGATGAGGCCGAGGCGTCCGGGAAGTCCGCCGCCGACTATGTGGTCGACGGGCTGAAATCCGGTGACCTGCGCTTCGCCTGCGAGGACCCGGACGCACCGGAGAACTTCCCGCGCGTGCTCACGGTGTGGCGGGCGAATCTGCTCGGCTCGTCGGGCAAGGGCAATGAGTACTTCCACAAGCATCTCCTCGGCGCGGACTCCAATCTGCAGACCGGTGAGGCCACCGGCGCGCGCCCGCAGGAGCTGGTGTGGCGGGAGGAAGCACCCACCGGCAAGCTGGATCTGCTGCTCTCCCTTGATTTCCGCATGACCAGCACGACGCTGTTCTCCGATATCGTGCTGCCCGCCGCCACCTGGTACGAGAAGCACGATCTCTCCTCCACCGATATGCACCCGTTCGTGCATGCCTTCACCCCGGCCATCTCCCCGCCGTGGGAGGCGCGCACCGACTTCGAGGCGTTCCATCGCATCGCGCGCGGCTTCTCCTGGCTGGCGGAGAAGCACCTCGGTATCCGCAAAGACATTGTCGCCGTGCCGCTTCAGCACGACACCGCCGATGCGCTGGCCCAGGCCGGCGGCCGGGTGCTGGACTGGAAGAAGGGCGAATGCGAGCCCATTCCCGGCGTGACCATGCCGAAAATCGTTGTGGTCGAACGTGATTACCCGAAGGTCGCCGAGAAGATGGCGGCGCTCGGACCGTTGGTCGAGCGCATGGGTCTCACCACCAAGGGCGTCACCACCGTTCCCGATGCCGAGGTCGAGTACCTCAAAGGCATGAACGGGACCGTGGTTTCCGGTGTGGCACAGGGTCGTCCGTCCCTGGCCAAGGACACCCATGCGGCCGAGGCCATTCTGGCGCTTTCCGGCACCACCAATGGCAGGCTCGCGGTGGAGGGCTTCCACGAACTGGAGAAGCGCACCGGCACCCAGCTCGCCGATCTCGCCGCCGAACACGAGGGTAAGCGAATCACCTTCGCGGACACCCAGGCTCGGCCCGTTCCGGTCATCACCTCACCGGAGTGGTCCGGCAGTGAGACCGGCGGGCGCAGGTATTCGCCCTTCACCATCAATACCGAGCGGCTCAAGCCGTGGCACACCCTCACCGGGCGGCAGCACTTCTACCTCGATCACGACTGGATGATCGAGCTCGGTGAACAGCTGCCGATCTACCGGCCGCCGCTCGATATGACGGCATTGTTCGCCGAACCCGGAATCGGCGCGGTGAACGAGAACGGTGTCACCGTGCGGTATCTGACACCGCACTCCAAGTGGTCCATTCACTCGGCGTACCAGGACAACCTGCATATGCTGACGCTCTCGCGCGGCGGCCAGGCCATCTGGATGTCCGAGCTCGACGCCGCCAAAATCGGTGTGGCAGACAATGATTGGATCGAGGCGGTCAACCGCAACGGTGTGGTGGTGGCCCGCGCCATCGTCTCGCACCGCATGCCCGAGGGCACGGTTTTCATGTACCACGCCCAGGACCGCGCGGTGAATGTCCCGCGTATCGAAGGCCCCGCCGAGAATGCCGAGGGCGCAAAGGAATTCAAGGGCCGAGGCAAGCGCGGCGGTATTCACAACGCGCTCACCCGCATCATGATCAAACCCTCACACCTCATCGGCGGGTACGCCCAGCAGTCCTTCGCGCTGAACTACCACGGCCCCACCGGAAATCAGCGCGACGAAGTCACGACCATTCGCAAGCGCAATCAAAAGGTGGAGTACTGACGATGAGCGCGACGAGGTCACACTGCGCCGTTGGCAAGCGCAGCCTAGAAGTGGAGTACTGATATGCGCGTCATGGCACAGCTGGCGATGGTCATGAACCTCGACAAGTGCATCGGGTGCCACACCTGCTCGGTCACCTGCAAGCAGGCGTGGACCAATCGCGCGGGCACCGAGTACGTGTGGTTCAACAATGTGGAAACCCGTCCGGGACAAGGCTATCCGCGCCGCTACGAGGATCAGGAGAAGTGGAAGGGCGGGTGGACCCTCACCAAGCGGGGCAAGCTGACCCTCAAATCCGGGTCGCGAATGAAGCGGCTGCTCAATATCTTCGCCAATCCGGACCTGCCCACCGTGTCGGATTACTACGACCCGTGGAGCTACGACTACGACAACCTGCTGTCCGCCCCGCAGATGGACACCACCCCGGTAGCACGGCCCAAATCCCTTATCACCGGCGAGAATACGGATGTCACCTGGGGCGCGAACTGGGACGACTCGCTCGGCTCCGGCCCGGAGCAGGTCGGTAAGGACCCGCTGCTGGCCAAGCTGTCCGAGCAGGTGAAGCTCGAATTCGAGCAGACCTTCATGTTCTATCTGCCGCGCATCTGCGAGCACTGCTTGAACCCGTCCTGCGCGGCGGCCTGCCCCTCGGGCGCGATCTACAAGCGTTCCGAAGACGGCATCGTGCTGGTGGACCAGGACAAGTGCCGTGGCTGGCGGCAGTGTGTGAGCAGTTGCCCATACAAGAAGATCTACTTCAACCACAAGACGGGCAAGGCGGAAAAATGTACTTTCTGCTACCCGCGTGTGGAGGTCGGCATTCCGACCGTGTGCTCGGAGACCTGCGTCGGGCGGCTGCGGTATATCGGCGTCATGCTGTACGACGCGGATGCCGTGCGGGCGGCCTGCGAGGTCACCGACGACAAGGAGCTGTACCCGGCCCAGCTCGGGGTGTTCCTCAATCCGCATGATCCGCGGGTGATCGCCGAGGCCGAGGCCGCCGGCATCTCCCCGGATTGGATTCAGGCGGCACAGGATTCACCGGTCTACAAGCTGATCGTCGACTACAAGATCGCACTGCCGCTGCATCCGGAGTACCGCACCATGCCGATGGTCTGGTACGTGCCGCCGCTGTCGCCGGTGGTGGATGTGCTGTCCGAGACCGGGCACGACGGCGAGAATGTCTCGAATCTCTTCGGTGCCATCGACGCATTGCGAATTCCCCTGGAGTACTTGGCCGAACTGTTCACCGCCGGTCAGATCGAACCGGTCCGGGATTCACTGCAACGCCTCGCCGGAATGCGTTCGTTCATGCGGTCGATCAATCTCGGTCAGGAACCCGATATGGGGATTCCCGACTCCGTGGGCCTCGAGCCCGAGGAGATCGAGGCCATGTACCGGCTGCTCGCCATCGCCAAGTACGAGCACCGCTATGTGATCCCCAATGGCGCGACTTCCCGTGCGCACGAACTGGATTCACTCGCCACCGGCTGCTCGCTGGACACCGACGGCGGACCCGGTATGACCGCGCTCGACGTGGTGGTCGAGAAGTTCCACCTCACCGACACCAATGGCGCCGCGCCGGACGAGAAGTCGAACCGCATCAACCTGCTCAACTGGGACGGTAAGAGCGCCGCCGGGCTGCTCCCCGCCAAGAACGGCAACGGCGACACCCACAATGGTGACGCCCCACCCAATGACGATGCGGCCGAACCGATTCCGACGGGTGCGATCCGATGAGCCTGCTGAAACTGCGCCGCCGCCCCGAACCCGTGGTCGCCCTCTCCGAGCGGGACCGGCATCTGGTGTGGCGGCTGGCCGCCCTGCTGCTGGACTACCCGCATGAGCGCACCCTCGCCATGCTCGACGACTTGTCCAGCGCCACAGCCGAATTGCCCGGCACCGTGCGCCCGCACCTGGACGGCTTCCTCGACCACCTGCGCGCCGGCTCCCCCATCGCCCTGGCGCAGCAGTACGTCGAGACCTTCGATATGCGCCGCCGCGCCAGCCTGCACCTGACCTTCTACGCCTACGGCGACACCCGCAAACGCGGTATGGCACTGCTGCGTTTCAAGCACGCCTACCGGCAGGCGGGCGTGGAGCTCGGCGACGAGGAGCTCCCCGACCACCTCCCGGTGCTGCTGGAATTCGCCGCCACCGTGGACCCCATCGGCGGCGAACGCCTGCTCGGCGAGCACGTCCCCGTCCTGGAGCTGCTACGACTCTCCCTGTCCGACAGCGGATCTCCGTACGCGGGCATTCTCACCGCCGTCACCTCCACGCTGCCGCCGGTCACCACCGCCGACCGCCGCCGCATTGCCGAACTCGCCGCCCAGGGTCCGCCCGAGGAAGAGGTCGGCCTGGAGCCCTTCGCCATGGACCCCCTGGCCTTCGCCGGATCGGAAGCCCGCCGATGACCCCCGCTCTCTGGCTGACACTCCCCTATGTCGCCTTCACCTCGTTCGTCCTGGGTCACCTGTGGCGCTATCGCAATGACCAATTCGGCTGGACCACACGGTCTTCCCAGGTCTACGAGTCCCGGCTGCTGCGCCTGGGCAGTCCGCTGTTCCACTTCGGCATGCTCGGCGTCATCGGCGGTCACGTACTCGGCGTCCTCATCCCCGAGTCCTGGACCGATGCCGTAGGCATCTCCGAGCACCTCTATCACGTGGTCGCGGTCTCCGCGGGCACGGTCGCGGGCATAGCGGTCATCGCGGGCATAGCGATCCTGCTGTACCGCCGCGTCACCGTCACGGCCGTCCGCAAAGCCACCACCCGCAATGACCAACTCATGTACGTCCTGCTGGCGGGCGCTCTGATCACCGGTCTGCTCAACACGGTCGGCAGCAACCTGCTCTGGGGCACCTACAACTACCGCGAAACCGTCTCTCCCTGGTTCCGCAGTCTCTTTTCCACCCACCCCCAGCCGGACCTCATGGTCGGCACCCCCTGGACCTTCCAAGCCCACGGCCTGCTCGTCCTGACCCTGATCGCCATCTGGCCGTACACCCGCCTGGTCCACATGTTCAGCGCCCCCGTCGGCTACCTGACCCGCCCATACGTCGTCTACCGCAGCAAGGAAACCAACGCCGCGGACAAACGCCGCTTCGCGCGAGCCTGGGACGCTCCGGTTCTCCCACCCCGTTGATCGGGGGTCAAGTCCGGTATCGGTGGATCTCATTTCGATAACCAGGGGCACACAGTAGGGTGAAGGCAGGCGGTGTTGACCCGAGTCATTCGGATACGGCAACCCGGCGCGGCCCGGGAAGTTGGCACATGAACTCCACAAGACAGACCACCCTGCGGGATGAGCAGAGTGAATTCGGTGCGGCGCGCGCGGCTGAGAAGGCGGCATGTGCCAAGCAGAACGCACTGGCTCGGCACACGGTCGCAGGTCACGCACTGGATGCGGCGGATTGCGAATACCTGCTGCAGATGCTCGGTCTGGATGCGGCGTCGATCAGCGCGGACGGGCTCGCCAGGGAGTGAGCCCGCGGGCTAACCGATCAGCCTGAAACCGGTGGACGTTCTACCATTAGATACTAGAATGGTAGAGAGCCCCGCAACGGCGAGGTGCGCCCGGGAAGGCGGATGCCATGAGCTTGAACATCAAGAACGAACGCGTTCACGCACTGGTACGTGAGGCAGCCCAGCGGACCGGGCTGTCGCAGACCAGCGTGGTGGAGGAGGCGTTGAAACTCATGCTCCGAGATCTTGATGCACAGCAGGGAATCCGGCTGGATATCCAACGACAAAAGATCGATGTACTGGTCGCCGATATCCATAGGATGCTTACGCCAGAGCGGCTCGCACTACTCAATACCGACGATCTTTACGATGACGCAGGACTGCCGGCATGATCGTGGATGCCTCTGCCCTGCTGGCCATCTTGAAGGACGAGCCGGAGTGCGCGGAATTCCTCGAAACCATCGCGGCGGCAACAAATCCCATGATGTCGGTGGTCAACCATCTCGAGGTCGCGATCAAGGTCGATCGCGACCCCGACCCACTATTCGCGCGTCGCGCAGACGAACTGATCAAGCGGCTGCGACTCGAGTTGCAACCGGTCACCCTGGAGCAAGCCGCGGCCGCCCGCGCCGCATATCGCGATTTCGGCAAAGGCAGCGGGCATCCGGCTCAGCTGAACTTCGGCGATTGCTTCGCGTACGCGCTGGCATCGGAAGCGGGTGAACCGCTGCTGTACAAGGGCAATGACTTTGTACACACCGATATCCGCCCTGCGCTATGAGTTCCGCGATTCCGCTGTGACACTGCGGTTTCGGACCGCAACGACCGCTGCCGGCCATCAGCTTGCACTGATGACCAGCAGCGATCTGACGGGGTCGAACATGAACGGGTATCTCGCCCGCGGGTGAGTTATCCGGCGAGCTTGGCCAGATTCGGGAAGTTGCTGATCTCCCAGCCGCCGTCCACCACCAGTTCGGTGCCGGTGATGTAGGAGGCGTCGTCGCTGGCGAGGAACAGGCAGGGGGCGGCGACCTGTTCGGCGCTGGCGGCCGCGCCCAGCGGAATCCGGTCCAGGAACATCTGTTTCGCGGGTTCGTAGCCCATGACCGCCGCCGTGAGCGGGGTGTCGACCAGGCCGGGCAGCACCGAGTTCACTCGAATTCCATACTGCGCCAACTCGAGTGCGGCGTTCTTGCTGAACATCACCACACCCGCTTTGCCGGTGGAGTACGGGCTGCCGCCGGGCATGGGGACCCGGCCGTCCAGCGAGGAGACGTTCACGATGGCGCCGCCACCGCTCTCGCGCATCAGCCGGGCCTCGTGTTTGGTGCAGAGGAACACGCTCTTCTGCACCAAGTCGACTGTGAAGTCCCAGTCCGCTTCGTCGAGATCGGTGACGGCACCGATTCGGGAACCGCCCGCCACATTGAAGGCCACGTCCAGGCGGCCGAAACACTCTGCGGCAGTAGCGATTCCGTCGGCGACCTGCGCCTCCACCGTCACATCCGCGAGCACCGGGACGAAGGCGTCACCGAGTTCGGCGACCTTCTTACCCAGGCCCGCCTCGTCGATATCGAGGCCGACCACCGAGGCGCCCTCGGCCACCAGCGCGGTGGCGATGGCCGAGGCGATCCCGGAGGCCGCGCCCGTGACGACGGCGACCTTTCCGTCGAATCTTGCTGTGCTCAAAGCGATCTCCTGTTATCCGCGGCGACCGGCGCGCAGGAATTCCCCCGTGCGCTCCTTGCCGAGCTGCGGGGACTTCTCACCCAGCCCGAAGACGTACTCACCGTTCACCAGGACGGCGGTCACGGTGTTGTCATTGCGATTGACCATGCGGGAAAGGTTGTCGTACTCGGGAACCGGGTTCTCCGCGTACGCGTCCAGGCTCTCGTCCAGGTAGACCGGATCGATGATCAACACATCGGCGCGATCACCCACCCGCAGATGCCCGGCATCCAGGTCGTACCAGTCGGCCAGCTCACCGGTGACGCGATGCACGGCATGCTCCACCGTCATGAACGGCTTCCCGGCCTGCTGCGCTTTGTGCACCCGCTTGAGCAGTCGCAGCCCGAAGTTGTAGAAGGCCATATTGCGCAGGTGCGCGCCGGCATCGGAAAAGCCCAGCTGCACGGTGGGATCCGCGGCCAGCTTGTCCAGCACCTCCGGACGGTGATTGGAGATGGTGGTGCGCCAGCGCACCTTGGGCCCGTACTCCACCACCAGATCCAGGAAGGCGTCCACCGGGTGCACGCCGCCGCGATCCACGCCGACCTGACCGAAGGTCTTACCGATCACGGTCTCGTCGGGGCATTCGGTGATCTCGGCATCGAAGAAGTCCCGATGCCAGACCCGCGGGCCCCACTTCTTGTCGTAATCCTTGCGGAACCAGCGCCGGTACTCCTCGTCGGCGAGCAGCGCGCGCCGATCCTCGATCTGATTCGTCAGATGCAGAGCCGCCGCACCGGAACCGAATTCCTCGAAAACCGGCAGATCGATGCCATCGGAGTACACCTCGAACGGCACCGGCAGGTGCTGCCAGCGGAAGTCGCCGCCGAGCCGGTTCAGGATCTTGCCGATGAGCGGGAAGATCTGCACCACACCGGGAATGGCCTTGATATCGGCCGCCGACAGCAGGCTCACCTTCAGATTCGGCCGGAAGATGCCGAGGCTGCTGGCCGCCATGGCGATCAGGCTCTGCGGGCGCGCCACATCGGGACCACCCTGCAACGCCCGCTTCCGGTCGCGCAGAATGCGATTCAGCCGCCGCCGTTCCTTCGGCTTGGCGTAGGTGGAGGGCAGCGTGCGCGACCGGCACACCTCACCATCGAGCTTGTCGAAGAGCAGTTGCTGCGAGGACATGCCCACGAAGCCGGCGTCGAGGGCCTCGGTGAGCTTGAGCTCCATGGCCTGCAACTCCGCTTCGGTCGGCTTCACATCCGGCCGAGTCGAACGGTCCAGACCCATCTGCGCGGCCCGAATATCCGAATGCCCGATGAAGGCAGCCAGATTCGCGCCCAGCGGCAGCGATTCCAGCGCCGCCACATAGCTGTGCGCGCTGTTCCAGGTCTTGAGGTCGTCGACCGCCGACACCACGAACTTGTGCGGAATCGCCTCCACGCGTCCGAACAGGTCGCCCGCGTCCGAGCCATTCACGTGAATGGTCGAGAGCGAGCAGGATCCGAGCACAATCGTGGTGACACCGTGCCGCAGCGACTCCGACAGCGTCGGATCCAGCAGCACCTCCACGTCATAGTGGGTGTGGATATCCACCATGCCAGGCATGACCCACCGCCCGGCGGCGTCTATGACTCGCCCGCAATCGGTTTCGTCGAGCGGTTCGGCGCTGACCGCGGCGACTCGCCCGTCGGTGATGCCGATATTACGGATGGCGGACGGCGCACCGGTGCCGTCGAACCAGCGCCCGTCCTTGATGATGGTGTCGTACACGGTCTCTCACTCCCCGAGGGATAGGTCGCGGCGCAGCACCTTGCCGGTCGCATTGCGAGGCAGCGCATCAGCGGTGATGAGCCAGCGGGCGGGCACCTTGAAGTAGGCGAGCCGCTGCGCCACATGATCGCGCAGTTCGTCTTCGGTAACCGAATCAGGATTGGCCACAACGACAATCGCCGCCACTTCTTGACCGAGATCCTCGTGCGGAATGCCGATCACGGCGGATTCCTGCACCAGCGGGTGATCGTCGAGAGCGTTCTCGATCTCGGTCGGGTAGACGTTCTCACCGCCGCGCAGAATGAGATCCGAACGCCGCCCGGCCATTTGCAGCCGACCCTCGCTGACGAAGCCGAAGTCGCCGCTGCGCAGCCAGCGGTTCTCGTCGATGGACGCCTTGCTGGCGTCCTCGTTGCTCCAGTAGCCGAGCATGACGTACGCGCTGCGAATACAGATCTCGCCCTCGGTGCCGTCCGGGACGACATTCCCCTCGGGATCGCGAATCTCCACGGCCACACCGATAATGGGCCGCCCCACCGTCTCCGGATTGGTCATCAGGTCCGGCGGTGTCGCCACGGTGGCGGCGGTACCGGATTCCGTGCACCCGTAGCTGGTGGTCAACGCCACCTGCGCGACCGGCAGCCGCTCGCGCAGCCGCTGCTGCAGCGCGGGCGAGGACGGCGCGGCATTGAGGGAGAACCCGGCCAGCGACGACAGATCGTATTGTGTGAGATCGGTATCCAGCAGTCGGCTGGCCATGGTCGGCACCGCACCCCAGTTGGTGATGCGCTCGGATTCGATGAGCCGCAGGATCTTGTCGGCGTCGAAGCCGCCGGACGGGAAGACCACGGCGTCACCGGTGCGCAGCCGCGGAATCGCCAGATTGTGCAGGCTCGCGATATGGAACAGCGGCGAGGTGGTCAGGAACCGCCGGCTGGTCGGCGAACCATCCCACGGCAGGCCGCGGAAGCCCGCCGCCAGCGCGTCGGTGAAGCGGTGATAGTCGCTGACCGCCACCATATTTCGATGCGAGTGCACCACGCCCTTGGGGCGGCCGGTGGTACCGGAGGTGTACAGGATGCAGGCCGGATCGTCCTCGGCCACCTCGACGCTCGGGTACTGCCCGGCGAACTCCGCGATCAGTGCGGGCAGGTCCTGCTCCATGGTGAGCACCGGCACCGTCGACCCGGATTCGGCCACGGCCGCCGCGCGCTTGGCATCGACGATCACCACCTTCGGCTCGGTGTGCTCGAGCCCGTAGGCAATCTCCATCGGAGCCCACCAGGCGTTGTAGCCCACCGGAATCGCGCCGAGACGCTGTGCCGCCCAGAAGGTCAGCACCCATTCCGGGTTGTTGGCGGCCAGAATGCCGACCCGGTCGCCCTTACCGACGCCGTAGCGCTGCGCCAGCGCCGCCGCCAGCGCGCCCGCGGCCTCGTAGTGTTCGGCGAAGGTCATCCGGCTGTCGGCACTGACCAGGTAGTCGCGGTCGCCGAGTTCACGGGAGGCTTCGAGCACCTCCAGCAGCGAGCGATGCCGATTACGGAAGACCGGGATGGTCGCGCCGAGCACCTCCTCGGCGGTCATCTCGAACTGCCCGCCCGGACCGGTGAGCTTCCCGGCGATCTGGGCCGCGAGGGCCTGGAGGTCAACGGTGTTCGTCATGAATGAAGTCCTCGAATATCGTCGGGCTGTTGTTCCGGAAGAAGCGTTATCACGATTACCCTCGCACCGCGGCGAAAACCGGCTTCAGATAGGCGTTGGCGCGATCGGAGCCGATGAGCCCCGGAGCCATTCGATTCATGGTGTAGGCGACGGTGACCCGATTGTCCAGATCGTTGACGACCATGGACCCGCCGAGCCCGCCCCACCAGCACACTCGGCCGTCCTGCGGCACCTCGGGCGCGGTGTGCGGCTGCGACAGGCCGTAGCCGATGCCGAAGCGCAGCGGCATCAGCACCGCCAGGTCGACACCGTCCGCCTGCTGATCGAAGATCAGGTCGATCGTCTTGGCCGACAGGAACTTCCGGCCGCTCAGTTCGCCGCCATTGCTGATCACCGACTGCACCCGGGCCACCGAGCGGGCATTGCCCTGACCATTGGTGCCGCCGATCTCGGCATCGAGCCAACCCGGCGTGGCGCAGAGCTCGAAGTCCAGCAGCGGCTGGAAGAGCGTCTTGTACAGGACGCTGTCCTTGGGCAGCAGGTCCTGGTCGAACGTGCCGAAGTCGGGCGGAACCAGCGTGGCAATGCGCTCGGAATACTGTGCGGCCCTGCCGATATGGAAGTCCGCGCCCAGCGGCTCGGCCAATTCCTCGGCGAAGAAACGACCGAGCGAACGCCCGTCGATTCGCCGGACCAGTTCACCGATCAGGTGCCCATAGTTATTGGCGTGATAGCCCGATGCGGTGCCGGGCTCCCAGAACGGCTCCTGCTCCGCCAGCAGCGCGGCGGACGACTCATTGTCGTAGATATCGCTGAACGGGAACTCGGTCGCCCAGCCCGACACCCCGGAGGTGTGCGAAAGCAGGTGCCGCACTTCGATATCGGCCTTGCCATTGGCCGCGAACTCCGGCCAGTAGTGCGCCACCTTCGCGTACACATCCAGTTCACCGCGGTCGACCAGCAGTAGCGCGCAGAGCGCCGTCATGGTCTTGGTGATGGAAAAGGTGTTCACCAGGGTGTCCGCACCCCAGCGCGTGGTCCGCTCCGGATCGGCGTGGCCGCCCCACAGATCGACCACCGGATCGCCGTCCACGGTCACGCACAGGGCAGCGCCCAGTTCGGCCCCCGACTCCACCTGTTCGGTGAAAGCGGTTCGTACGGCGGCGAATTCGTCGGCACAGAATCCAGCGACATTGCTCATCTGTTCCGCCCCTTTCTCAGACTTTGACGCTCGCACGGGGCGAGACCGGCAGCGAATGACCCTGCGCGGCAGCACGCTTGGCGCCGCGCTCGATTTCCCGCTTCAGATCGCGCACATAGGGCTCGAACTCGGTCTGAATGGTGTGCCGCGGCGAGTCGTAGTACTGACCGCTGCGCTCCTGCTCCTTGACCCGCATCTCCTCGACCATCTCGGGCTGCGAGGGCAGGTGATAGTTGCCGGTCAGATACGCGGCGACCAACTTCGACTGCTGTTCGGCGAAGTTCACCAGCGTCGGCATGGGCTGGGCCAGACCGAGATAGAACAGATTGGGTACGCCCGGCTTGATCATATGCCGGTAGAGCGGGATCATATTGCGCTCGTCGGGGGTCAATTCCGGATCGGAGAAGAACGGAAAGCTGATGTGATATCCGGTGGCGCACACCACCACATCGACCTTCTCCACACTGCCGTCGGCGAAGTGCACCTTGTCGCCGTCGAGCCGGGTGATGGCGGGCTTGAAGGTGATGTCACCGCAGCCGGCGCGATGCAGGAACTCCTCGCTGGCGGACGGATGTGCTTCGAAGGGAAGGTGATCCGGCTTCGGGAGACCGTAATCCTCCATATAGCCGCGATTCTTGACCACGAAGCGCTGCTTCAGCTTGAGCCCCAGCTTCTTCGGCATCCACGACGGCATCGCCGCCTTGTCGCCGACCTTGCCGTTCACATACTTCGGCAGCACCCAGACGCCGCGGCGCGCGGAGAGATAGAACTTCGAGGCGATGAAGCGCTGCGAGAGTTCGCTGGCGATATCCAGACCCGAGTTACCCATGCCCACGACCACGATTCGCTTGCCGCGCATATCGATCGGATCGAAGGGATCGTTGTACGAGTGCGAATGCATGAGGACGCCGTCGAATTCGCCCGGGTAGTCGGGCATGCGCGGATCCCAGTGGTGGCCATTGCAGACCAGCAGCACATCGTAGGTTTCGGTGCGGCCGGTGTCGGTGGTGATCTGCCACAGGCCCTCGGCATCGCGCTTGGCGTCGATCACCTTGGTATTGAGGATGATTCGATCACCGATGCCGAAATGCTCGACGTAATCCTTGAAGTACTGGTGCAGCTGGGTGTGATGCGGGAAGTCCGGCCACTCCTCGGGGGCCGGGAAATCCTCGAAGGCGAGGCGGAACTTCGAGGTGTCGATGTGCAGGCTCTGATAGCAGGCCGACATACCGTTCGGGTTTTTGAAGTACCAATTGCCGCCGATTTGATCCGAGGCTTCGTAGCAGTCGAAGGGGATGCCGTATTCGGCGAGCCGCTTAGCGGCCGTGATACCGGACGGGCCGGCGCCGATGACGCATACCCTGGGCAACTCGCGTGTTTCCAATGCACTCTCCTGGCTTCGGTCACAGGTCACATTCCCGGACCGGACGTGATGTGACCCACACGCTAGCAGTCGCTAGACACCATGTCTAGTGAATGAACATACGTCTACTATCGGGGTGGTAAACCGGACAGACGTAAACTCGAGCATCGGAAAACGGCCGCCATACCGGCGGCTTCCGCACCTCCGAACCAAGGCGGCCAGCACCCATGACCGAACCGGCGACAGACCTCTCGCAACCAGCGAGGGCGACCACCCGGCGCACCTCACTGCGCGATGAGCAGAAGCGACTCACCCGCAGCCGGCTCATCGATGCGGCCAAGGGGCTGTTCACCACCCAGGGCTACGCACCGGTGCGCGTGGACGATATCGCCGCGGCGGTCGGCTGCAGCCGGGCCACCTTCTATCTGCACTTCACCGGGAAGCCGGATGTGTTGCGCGCCATCGCCGAACAGGGCGCACTGCCCAGCGTGCAGCACTTCTACGAAGATCTGGACCACGTGCTCGAAAGCGGTTCACGCGAGGAGTTCGCGGCGTGGATGCGGCGGTCCATCGACTGGTTCCAGGAGTACAAGGACCTACTGCCCGCCTGGGACGAGGCGACAGCGCTGGAACCGGAGTTCCGCGAGGTGGCACGCGAGGGCATTCTGGCGGTGCCGAATGTGATGACCTCGTATTTGTCGCGCTGGCCCGCGACGCAGCAGGACGAGGCACGGCTGCGGATCGAATTGCTGGTGGCGCAGTTGGAGCGGTTCTTCACGCGCTGGGCCATGCAGGGGACGATTGATGTCTCGGCCGAGGAGGCCGCCACGGTGCTGACCGATATCTGGTTCCCGGCACTGCAAACACCCGGAGCCTGAGCGAAATCGGATTAATTAATACCGGATTTGCCGATCCGACCGGATCGGCAAATCCGCAGCAGCCTCAGTTCGAGGCAAATGTGGTTCGGGCCTGTTTCAATTCATGCCAGGCCCGCCGCTCGGAATAATCGAGCGGTGATTCCGGTCAGCGGGCGGACGCGGAACCCGTCCAGCCGAAACCCGCGCCAGGAGTGGTCGCCGGATCATTGGCGTTCACGGTCTGGCTGCACGCCTCATCGGACATGCCGGACGCCTTGCAGGCCGTCCACGGGTCGTACATGGGGGCGGCGGAGGCAGGGGCGAAAGCTCCTGCGGCACAACCGACAATCAGACCTGCCGTGACAACCAGCTTCTTCACCAGTAAACCCTCCGAGCGAAATGGAATTTCCCCGCACATTGCCACGGCAATGCGGGAACTACCAAACAATCGGAGAAATCGGCGATTCGGTCAGGCGGCGCGAAGAGTGCGGAGAGTACCGGCCGCAGTGCGATAGCGATCCACCAGCAAACGGACAATCGCGGGGTGCACGCCGATCGGCTCGGCCACCCCGTCCGCGCCCGCCGCGTGCAGTCGCTCGTGGAAGAGCCCGTGCGCCAGCAGATACGAGCCGATGAACACCCGCCGCGCACCCTGCTCCCGCAGCGCCGCAACGACTTCCGGCACCCGGGGCGCACCGGTGGCGATATAGGCCACCCGCACCGGGGCCGCGATCTGCTCGGCCAGCAGTCCGGCGGCCCGTCGCACATCCTGCCGCGCACGCGCATCCGAGGATCCGGCGGCCGCGAACACCACCGCATCCCCGGGCCGCCAGCCGGCAGCCCGCAACCGCATCCGCATCACCGCGGCCAAGGCCGGATCCGGACCCATCGCCTGGGTGACCGCGACCGCCTCATGAGCACTCGCGGCCACCTCTCGCGGCACATCCTGATACACGTGATATCCCGATGCCAGGAACGCCGGAACCACCACGGCGGGAACATCTTCCAGATCCCGCAACACCTCGGCCGGCGACGGCCCGAGCACATCCACGAACGCCGTCCGCACCCGCGGCACTCCCCCGGACAGCTGCCCGGGTTCTGCCGCTCCGGGCGTGGCCGACGATGCCGATGCCACCCCGAACGCGGCACCGGCACCTGTCTCAGTGGGCAGCGCGGTCATGAAATCCGCTGCGCCGGTACCACATCCGCGAGCCTGCGCATCGAGCTCATGCGCGACGGCCTCGGCGAGTGCGGCAATCATCTCGACTCCGCGCGTACTCCTGGTGCCATGCGCCACCAGAACCAGCGCCGGGGTATTCACCAAGCCTCCGCTACGGGGGCCGGGCGGATGGGGCGGACCGGAGCGCCGGAGCCGGTGACGGCTGGGCGCTGCGGGAAGGCGGGGTGGGCGGCACCGTTCAGCGGGGCGTCGGGGCGAGGGGCGGCCGGGCCGCGCGCCGGGATGTCCTGGCGGGGCGGGAAGGCCGCCGCCCGGGCCGGGAATTGCTGGCGCGCAATGGGAGTCACCACGGCGGGGCGCGGGTTGTCGATGCATTCGGCCGGGTCGAGGGCGAGGCGGTAGCCGCGCTTGACCACGGTTTGAATGGCCTTGGGGGTGCCCAGGCCCGCGCGCAGGCGGGCTATGGCGGTCTCGACGGCATGGGTGTCGTCACCGCCGCCGGGCAGGGCCGCGAGGAGGTCTTCACGGGAGACGACGCGGCCGGGCTGGCGGGCCAGCGAACGCATCAATGCCATTGGGGCCGGGGCCAATTGGCGGACCTGGCCGTCGACCACGACGCAGCCGCCGCGCACGCTGAGGATGTGCCCGGCCGCCTGGATACGGTTCGCGCGGCGCGGCAGTTCCTCCGCCACATGGCGGGCCAGCGCACCGAGGCGGGCGCGGGCGGGCGAGGTGGTGGCCACTCCCAGCTCCTCCAGGGGGGCGGCGGTGATGGGACCGACGCAGGCGGCCAGCACGCGACCGCGGAAGGCGTGCAAGATGGCTTCGAGCAGCCCGGTTTCCTTGGCGCGCATCAGAAGTGAGGCCACGGCGGGCGCACTGGTGAAGGTGACGCAGTCCAGTCCGCCGGTGACGATGCCCTCGATGAGGCGATCCATCGGGGTGCGGTCCTCGGGCGGAATCCAGCGGTAGACCGGCACCGGCACCACATCGGCTCCGGCGCAGCGCAATACCTCGCAGAAGTCCGGTACCGGCTCCCATTCGGTGGTGGCGCCGTGCAGCTGCACGGCGATCCGCATACCCTCGACCCCTTGCGCGAGCAGATGATCGAGTACCTCCGCGGAGGATTCCGAGGCGGGCGACCACTCCTCACGCAGCTCGGCCGCGCGAATCGCACCCTTGGCCTTGGGCCCGCGCGCCATGATCCGGGTCGCGGCCAGCGTGGCGCACAACTCCTCGGCCAGCCCCCAGCCCTCGGCCGCCTCCATCCAACCCCGGAAACCGATTCCGGTGGTGGCGACGGTCAGCTGCGGCGGTTCGGCCACCAGCTGGCGGGTGACCCGCTCCAGCTCGGTGTCATCGGCCAGTGGAATGATTCGAATCGCCGGGGCGGCAACAATATTCGCGCCCCGGCGGGTGAGCAGCGTACCGAGCTCGTCGGCTCGGCGGGCCGCGGTGATACCGACCGTGAACCCGGCCAGTGGAGTACCGGCGTCAACCTCGGTCATGCCGTACCACCATCTATCGGTCCAGGTCCCCCCGGAAAGAGCATGGGCTCGTTGGCCAATGCGACCACACCTTCCAGCACCCGCACCGCGTGCACCGGCAGCGCTACCGATTCATCGTCCAGGCATTGCCCGTCGATGAGCGAGAACGCCTGCTTGAGCAGCGGCGAAGCGACCACCGGCACACCACCGCGGTCACCGACGATGCCGCGGGAAATGACCGCTGCCCGGCCGAACGGGTCGATATTGCCGACGGCGTACAGCGAGCCGTCGGTGGTCAGGAAGAGGGCCGCTTGCCGGCCGCCCTTCAACAGAACCGCAACGCCGCGGCCGGGGATCAGATAATCGAGTCGGCATGCCTGGGTCCAGCCGTTGAGACTGGTCGTGGTGCCTGGTGTTTCGATCACGGTGGTCATCGGTAACTCTCCTCCGAACGCCTCACCTATTGGTACCGACGTCCTGTTTCCATCCGGTTAAGCAGTCATTTCCCGTGCATAGCCGGTGCCGAGTCGCTGGTCACAGCGGTGTCGCCGAGCGGGATCGCCGGTATACCCAGCAATACGGGCACCTTGCGGGCACCGGTCTCGTCGAAGGCGATGGTCGGATCGGCCTCCTCCGGGGCGTTCACGAAGGACACGAAGCGGGACAGCTTCGCCTCGTCGTCCAGGACCGCGGCCCACTCGTCGCGGTAGCCGACCACATGGCGTTCCATGGCCGCTTCCAGATCCTCGGCGATACCCAGGCTGTCCTCGCAGATGACCGCCTTGAGGTAGTCCAGCCCGCCTTCGAGGGCCTCCTGCCAGGGCGCGGTGCGCTGCAGGCGATCCGCGGTGCGGACGTAGAACATCAGGTAGCGGTCGATGTAGCGGATCAGCGTCTCGTCATCGAGATCGCCGGCCAGCAGCACCGCGTGCTTCGGGGTGAGACCGCCATTGCCGCCGACGTACAGGTTCCAGCCGTGCTCGGTGGCGATGACGCCGACATCCTTGCCGCGCGCCTCCGCGCACTCGCGCGCGCAACCCGAGACACCCAGCTTGAGCTTGTGCGGGGAACGCAAACCGCGGTAACGCTTTTCGAGCAGCACCGCCATTCCGACCGAATCCTGTTGACCGTAACGGCACCAGGTGGATCCGACGCAGGACTTCACCGTGCGCAGCGACTTGCCGTACGCGTGACCGGATTCCATGCCCGCGTCGACCAGGCGCTTCCAGATCAGCGGCAGCTGCTCCACCCGCGCACCGAACAGGTCGATGCGCTGGCCGCCGGTGACCTTCACATACAGGTCGAACTCCTTGGCGACCTGACCGATGGTGATGAGCTGCTCGGCGGTCACCTCACCGCCGGGCATGCGCGGCACCACCGAATAGGTGCCGTTCTTCTGCAGATTCGCCAGGAAGTGGTCGTTGGTGTCCTGCAGCGCCGCCTGCTCACCATCGAGAATGTGATCGCTGGAGGTCGAGGCCAGAATCGAGGCCACGGTCGGCTTGCAGATATCGCAGCCGGTTCCGGTGCCGTGCTTGGCGATCAGACCCGAGAAGGTGCGGATTCCGGTCGACTGGATGATGTGGAACAGTTCGGCCCGCGACTGCGCGAAGTGCTCGCACAGCGACTTGGAGACCGCGACACCCGACTGCTCGAGCAGCTTCTTGAGCATGGGAACGCAACCGCCGCAAGAGGTTCCGGCACTGGTGCAGCTCTTGATGCCCGGTACATCGCAGGCGCCGTCGGCGATCGCGCCGCAGATGGCACCCTTGGAAACATTGTTGCAGGAGCAGATCTGGGCGTCATCGGGCAGCGCGTCCGCACCCAGTTCCGCACCGGCGGGCGAGATGAGCGCGGCCGGTTCGGCGGGCAGCGGGCGGCCAACCAGCGGGCGCAGCGACGAGTACGCGGTGGCATCGCCGACCAGTACGCCACCGAGCAGCGTCTTGGCATCATCGGAGACAACGAGTTTGGCGTAGGTGCCCTTGGCGGCATCGTGCAGTACCACCGAGAGCGCGCCCTCGGTGCGGCCGTGCGCGTCACCGAAGCTGGCCACATCCACACCGAGCAGCTTCAGCTTGGTGGACAGATCCGCACCGGGGAATTCCCCCGCACCGCCGAGCAGTCGGTCCGCGACCACCTCGGCGGTGCTGTAACCGGGGGCGACCAGGCCGTAGCAGACACCCTCGACCGCGGCGACCTCACCGATGGCGTAGATATTCGGGTCCGAGGTCTGCAGGCTCAGATCGGTGATGACGCCACCGCGCGGCCCGACCTCCAGCCCGGCGGTGCGGGCGATCTCGTCACGGGGGCGGACACCGGCGGCGAAGACCACCAGCGCGGCGCGCAACTGTGTCTCGTCGGAGAAGGTGACATTCAGCTTCTCCGAAACCGGTGCGCCGGCAATGGTTTCGATGGTCGAGGTGCCGACGCCGGTGTGCACGTGCAGGCCCAGTTCGGTGACCAGCTTGGCCAGGATCGCGCCGCCGCCCTCATCGATCTGGGCGGGCATCAGCCACTTGTTGAACTCGACCACGTGCGGGGTCATGCCCAGCAGGCGCAGCGCGTTGGCCGCCTCCAGGCCGAGCAGACCGCCGCCGACGACCACGCCGACCGCGCCGGGACCGGCGGCCTCGGCGGTGGCGCGGATACCGTCCAGATCCTCCAGGGTGCGGTACACGAAGCATTCGGGGGCGTCATGACCCGGCACCGGCGGTACGAAGGCGTACGACCCGGTCGCGAGAACCAGTGCGTCATAACCGATTACGTCGCCCGTGGAGGTGGTGACCTTGCGTGCGGCCCGGTCCACGGTATCGGCGCGCACGCCCAGGCGGACCTGTACGAGCTCGTCGCCCTCGTAGTCGTTGCCGGGCAGCGCCAGCGCGGAGGTCTCCCAGATACCCACGTAGGACGAGAGTCCGACCCGGTCGTAGGCGGCCAGCCGCTCCTCGCTCAACACGATGACCTGCCAGTCACCGGCCTCGTCGCGAGAGCGCAGCGCCTCCACGAAACGGTGGCCCACCATGCCGTGGCCGATGACCACCGCGGTCTTGCGTTCGACTGAGTTCGTCATGACAACAGGTCCTTTCGGGACGACGTGCGGGTCAGGCCCGGGCCGGCGTGGTGGACGGAGAATCGGTCTCGGCCTCGAGCACCAGTGCCTCGGCCTCGACGACCACCTCGGAATCGGTGTCCAGTGCCTTGAGGCTCGGGCGGCGCATGAAGACCACCCAGCAGACGACCGCGCAGATCACGTAGAAGGCCATGAAGACCCAGAAGGCGGTGGTGGCGGATTTGGTGGAGGCGTAGGAGGAGCGCAGCACCAGGTTGATGCCGACGCCGCCGAGTGCGCCGATGGCGCCGACGAATCCGATGAGCGCACCGGAGGTGTTCTGCGCCCATGCCGCACGCGAGGCCGAATCACCTTGCAGGCCACGCGATTTCGCCTCGAAGACGGAAGGGATGATCTTGGTGACCGCGCCGTTGCCGAAACCCGAGATGACGAACAACGCGGTGAAACCGATGATCAGCGCGGCCAGCACGCCACCCTTCGGGCTGCCCGTGCTGTCACCCATGGTGCTGGCCACCGCGACCACCGCGGCCGCCGCCGTCATGGCCCCGAAGGTGTACAGCGTGACCTTGCTGCCGCCGATCTTGTCGGCCCACTTGCCGCCGTAAGGACGGGCCAGCGAACCGAGCAGCGGACCGATGAAGGCGATCTGCGCCGCGTGCAGCGCCGCGGCGGCAGCGGTCGCGCCGCCGGCCTTGAAGCTGATCTGCAGCACCTGCCCGAAGGCGAAGCTGTACCCGATGAAGGAACCGAAGGTGCCGATGTACAGGAAGGCGATGGCCCAGGACTGCGGCACTTTCAGCGCCTTCAGCATGTAGGACAGGTCGGCCTTCTGATTCTTGACATTGTCCATATTCAGCGCCGCACCCAGCGCCGCCACCACGATGAGCGCCAAGTACACCAGGCACACCACCGAGGCATTGCCGTACGCGTTGCCCAGCGTCGCGATGACGATCAGGCCGATCACCTGGATCACCGGCACACCGATATTGCCGCCACCGGCGTTCATACCGAGCGCCCAGCCCTTGAGCCGCTGCGGGTAGAAGACATTGATATTCGACATGGACGAGGAGAAGTTGCCGCCGCCCAGTCCCGCGAAGGCCGCGATCACCAGGAAGGTGGTGAACGAGGTGCCCGGCTGGTTGATGAAGTACAGCGTCAGCAGCACCGGGATCAGCAGCGCCAGCGCGCTGAAGATGGTCCAGTTCCGGCCGCCGAACTTCGCGGTGGCGACCGTGTACGGAATCCGCATGAAGCCGCCGACCAGAGTCGGCACCGCGCCCAGGAAGAACTTCCCGGCGGTATCGATGTGGAAGACGTTGGCAGGCATGAAAAGCACCATGACCGACCAGATCGACCACACCGAGAACCCGATGTGTTCGGCGAAGACCGACCAGATCAGATTGCGCCGGGCGATGTCCTTACCACCGGATTCCCAGGCGGCAACATCCTCGGCATCCCAGTGTTCGATGTCGCGATTGCGCGTCAGCATGTTCAACCCGGCCCTCCTGAAATCTGGATGACCTAAAGGTAGAAAGCCGGTATTGCCGCAATGCTGCGCGGAATGACCTTCAAATCAACGGTTGCTCACGTTTGTCCGTATTCGAAGGTGAGATCGATTGATTTGTTTCGTCGGTGTGACACAACGGTTTCCGCTCGTCACGAAACACCCAAAATCGCCGCTGCCGACCGTGAGATGAGAGCGTCGCCACACAGCATCGCCAATTCCTCACCGGTCGGCAACTCGAACGGTGAAATCAGTTCCAGGTGTCCTCGAGCATGCGCGGCTTGCACGCCAACCACGCACCACCGACCAAGACCAGCACCGCCAGCGCAAGGAAACCGAAGGGCGCCAGCCATTTTCCGGTCATTGTGTGCAGCGCGCCGAAGAGCACCGGGCCGATGCATGCCACGGCGTAGCCGACACCCTGGGTGAAGCCCGAGAGTGCGGCCGAACCGGCGGCCGTGCGGGTGCGCAGATTGATCAGGGTCAGCGCCATCGGGAAGGTCGACGGACCCAGACCCAGCAGCAGCACCCACACCAGCGGCGCGCTCATCGGCGCGATGAGCAGACCGGCGAAGCCCGCGAAAAAGAAACCGGCACAGGCGATCACGACCGGGAACGGATTTCGCATGCGGCCCACCACAATTGGTGCGCTCAGCGCCGCGACCAGGCCGATCAGCGCGAAGACACCCACCATGCTGCCGCCGAAGGACGCGCTCGCCCCGGCATCGGAGAAGATCGTCGGCATCCAGGTGAACATGGAGTACGTGGTCAACGAGGTCATACCGAACATCAGCGCCATGCCCCACGCCAGCGGGGACCGCCACACCTTGCCGGTCGCCTCCAGCGGCTCCGGCGGCAATTCGGTGGTGTCCAAGCGGGCACGATCACGCCGAATGCGCAGTACGCCCAGCCACGGCAGCACGGCGGCCAGCGGCAGGATCGCCCACATGCCCAGCGAGACGCGCCACCCGTGCGCATCCGCGATCGGCACCGCGATCAGCGCCGGGACGACCGTGCCCAGTTGCACCAGCACGATGTAGACCGAGCTCAGCAGCGCCAGCTGATCGGAGAAGTAGCGCTTCACCAGTGGCGGGATCACCACATTGCCGATGCCCATACCGGTCAGCGCCAGCGCCGAAAAGACAAGCAGCTCCCAGGTTTCCGGCACCAGCGAGCGCACCGCGGTGCCCGCGGCGGTCATCAGCATGGCGATCAGCGCGGTGGCCTCCAGGCCGAAACGACGCGACATGATCGGGGTCAGCAGGCCCGCGACCGCGAACATGGCGGTCGGGATCATGCCGAAGACACCGACGATGGCGGTGGAGTACCGCAGGTCATCGCCGATGCGGGCGGCCAGCGGGGTGAACGCGGTGACCGCGATGCGCAGGGTGAGCGCGGACATGAGGATGGCGGCGAGTACGAGCAGTCGCCCCTCGAACAGAGATCGTTCGCGCTCGGCAATCGAATGGGACGGCTTCGGTTCGACGGCGGTGCGCTGCCGGTCGACAGAAGAAAGGCCCCGCTCGGGGGCCGTCGTCTCATTCAGGGTCGCAGTCACCAATAAATCATAGGATGACCCGATGATGTGATGCAAAGAATGTGAGGCACGGTACGCTGTCCCACGTGCAACCAGTCCGGCGCACCAGCCTCATCGCTCAGGTGACAGAACAGCTGCGTGCCGAAATCCGTTCCGGCCGTTGGCCCGTCGGCTCCCGTATCCCCACCGAACCGGAGCTCACCGAGCTCACCGGCACCGGCCGCAATACCGTCCGCGAGGCCGTCCAGGCGCTCGTGCACGCGGGTATGGTCGAACGCCGTCAAGGCTCCGGGACCTATGTGATCTCCACGTCCACCCTCGGCGGCACCCTCACCGAGTTCTTCGCCGACGCCCAGCAGCGCGACGTCCTCGAGCTACGCCAGGCCCTGGACACCACCGCCGCCGCGCTCGCCGCCGAGCGCCGCGACGACCTCGATATCGCGAATCTCGAGCGACTGCTGGAGGAACGCCGCATCGCCTGGGAAGACGACCACGACACCGCCGTCGACGCCGACGTGCAACTGCACCGCGCCATCGTCGTCGCCAGCCACAACGCGGTATACCTGGAGTTCTACGATTCGCTGCTGCCCGTCATCGCGGCCGGAATCCGTTCCCGCTCCACGAAAGCCGGCGAGGCGTACCACGACGAGCACACCGAACTGGTGCGCTCGGTCATCGACGGCGATCCGGAGCGCGCCGCCCGCGCGGCCAACTGCTTCCTCGGCTCCCTCATCGCCGAATTCCCGGACACCCGATAGTTCCTGCGCGTAAACGGAACGTCACCGCACGCAAAACTCGCAAGTGAGCGGGAATTACCGTCCGCGTCACCGAAAGCCATGCCGGCGTAATCACACCTTCGTACGGTTGACCCGACCGCAGGGACCTTCTCCGCGAACACATTCCGGAGAACAACGATGAGGGCGGTCGACGTGCGAGAGGAACACTGCTGATGACAACCACCGAGGAAACGAAGACCGCCTTCAGTTTTCAGAAACGCGGACGGTGGATAGATCACTGGGAACCGGACAATGCTGAATTCTGGGAAAACGGCGGAAAAAAAACGGCCCGCAAGAATCTGATCTTCTCGGTATTCGCAGAAAATCTCGGGTTCAGCATCTGGGTTATCTGGGGCAGCGTCGTCACCGCCATGGGCGCGGCCGGATTCGACTTCCTCGCCGGACTCGGCAAGGGCAATCCCACCGCGGTGAGCAATGCCCTGCTGCTCACCTCCACCCCCACGCTTGTCGGTGCGGCCCTGCGCATTCCGTACACCTTCGCCATCCCACGCTTCGGCGGGCGCAACTTCACTGTCTTCAGCGCCGGCATGCTGCTGCTGCCCGCCCTGGGCCTGGCCTGGTTCATCAATCAGCCCGGCACACCCATGTGGGTATTCATGCTGCTGGCCGCGCTCGCCGGTGTCGGCGGCGGCAATTTCTCCTCCTCGATGGCCAATATCAACTTCTTCTTCCCCGAAGGGAAAAAGGGTGCGGCCCTTGGCATCAACGCCGCGGGCGGTAATCTCGGCGTCGCGCAGACCCAACTGTTCGTGCCATTGATCATCACCCTCGGCACGCACATCATGGCCAAGGACGCGGGCGGCTACCGGTTCGGCATCACGCTTGCGGTGCTCATGTGGATTCCGTTCATCCTCATCGCCATGTTCGGCGCACTGCGGTATATGGATTCACTCAGCGGCGCGAAATCCGATGGCACGTCCTACAAATTGGCGCTCACCAACCGGCACACCTGGGTGATGGCCATCCTCTACATCGGCACCTTCGGATCCTTCATCGGCTTCTCCTTCGCCTTCCCCACCCTGCTCAAGGCGAACTTCCCGGATCTGGCCAAGATCAGTTGGATGGGCACGCTGGGCAACCTGGCCTTCCTCGGCGCGCTCGTCGGTTCCATGAGCCGTCCGTTCGGTGGCTGGATCGCCGATAAGCTCACCGGCGCGAAGATCACGCTGTACGTCTTCGCTGGTATGGCCGTGTCGACCCTGCTCATCATGGCGTCGCTGTCGGCGAAGAACTTTCCGCTGTACCTGATCTCGTTCCTGCTGCTGTTCGTGCTCACCGGCGTCGGCAACGGATCCACCTACCGGATGATCCCCTCGATCTTCAGCGCCGAATCCCGGCGCCGGGCCTCGGAATCGGGGCAGGATGTCTCGGTCGCGCTGGCCTCGGCCAAACGTCAGGCCGGTGCCGCCATCGGTGTGATCGGCGCGGTCGGAGCCTCCGGTGGGTGGCTGCTCCAGCAGGCACTGCGCCTGTCGAATGTGCACTACCACAGCATGACCCCGGCCTTCTGGGGTTACGCCGTCGCCTACCTGGCCATGGCCGGACTCACCTGGTGGTTCTACCTCCGGTCGTCCTTCGCGGTCGGCCGCGCGCCGTCCCTCGCGCACGCGAACGTGTAGGAACAACTCACTCTCGGGGTCCCCCTGACACCCCATCACAGGGAGACCCGAATATGACTGTCGCGCCGAGCTATTCGCTCGGCGCGACAAGTTCTTTCACGGGTATTACAGGATCAGGCGGATCATGTCCGCGGTGCGCGCGAGGCCGCGGAAGGCTTCGGGCGTGGATCGCGGATGCAGGGCATGCACCGCGAGCCGGAACATGACCGCGCGCACCAGCATCTGCGGCCATTCGGGCAGACTCCCCCAGCGTTCCAGGAGTGCGTCATCGGCCCCGCCCCAGGAGAGCGCGTCCACCACGATCACCGCCGCCGCCCACGGCGCGGGGCGCCAGTAGGGGGTGATATCGGTAAGCCCGGGCGCGGAACCGGTTTGGAACAGGACCGTGCCGAACAGATCGCCGTGCACCAGTTGCGGTGGCGTGGCGATCGGCTTGCGCAGGGTCGAGAGCTGGGTGATCAGCATCAGACTGCGATCCCCGTCCGGCGAGGTCGCGGGGAGCAACCCGCCCACCTTCAAACTCCGCAGCGGCACCGCCTCCCAGGCGGCGCGATCGGCGGCGGCGAACACATCCACATCCACCCACGGTGCGACCGGCGCCTGCGCCAGAAACCGCGGCCGCTCCAACTTTACGGTCACCTCGTGTAGTCGCAGCGACAGCGACACCACCTCATCGTGCCGAGGCTCCGGAATCCCCTCGAGGTAAGTGTCGGCGCGCCAACCGGATACGACATACCGCCCATCGGTCGCCCGCACCGGCCGAGCCAGCCGCACCCCATCCACCCGCAGCGTCTCACGCACCTTGGCGGACCAGGCCGCCCGCGCATGATCGGTCACCGGACTCAACACCACATCCCCGCACCGCCACCCGCCATCCCAGTTCCCCAGCGGAACCGGCGCGGTCTCGCGCAACCCGAAGGTCGCGCGCACATGCTCGGGAGGTTCCACAGCAGTCATGGTCACGCGCGTACGCTACCGCCGCAACACAACCCGATTAGCTCGCCGCGCCGAAAACCGGTCGGTCCGAAACCACCCCCGCACCACAACCGTTGCCGTGCCTCGACCTACCCCGCCGCGCTTACCAACCGGCAGCGGGTATTCGACATGCGTGCACTCAGGCAGGTGGCTACTCGACGATTACATGCACGTCTGTGTCGCGGGAATGCGTTCCGGCGGTGGGTTCGGTTGTGCGACTCAGTAGATCGGGAGGGAGGGGTCTACCTGGTTGGCCCAGGCGATGATTCCGCCCTGTAGGTGGGTGGCGTCGGAGAAGCCGGCGTTCTTCAGGGCGGCGAGGGCTTCCGCGGAGCGGATTCCGGTCTTGCAGTGCAGGACGATCGGTGTGTTCTGCGGGAGTTCGGCCAGGGCCTCGCCGGTGAGGATGCGGTCCTTGGGGATCAGGGTCGCGCCCTCGATGCGGACGATGTCCCATTCGACGGGTTCGCGGACGTCGATGATGGCTACGTCCTTGCCCGCGTCGAGCATTTCCTTCAGCTCGCGGGCGGTGATCGTGGAGCCGATCGCGGCGGCTTGGCCTTCCTCGGAGACCACGCCGCAGAAGGCGTCGTAGTCGATGAGTTCGGTGATGGGCTCACGTTCGGGATCGCGGCGGAGCTTGATGGTGCGGTAGGTCATGTCCAGTGCGTCGTACACCATGAGGCGGCCCAGCAGCGGGTCGCCGATGCCGGTGATCAGTTTGATCGCCTCGGTCACCATGATCGAACCGATCGACGCGCACAGCACGCCCAGGACGCCGCCCTCGGCGCAGGAGGGGACCATGCCCGGCGGCGGCGCCTCGGGGTAAAGATCGCGATAGTTGATGCCGCGGCCGTCGGGGGCGTCTTCCCAGAAGACCGAGACCTGGCCTTCGAAGCGGTAGATCGAACCCCACACGTACGGCTTGCCCGCCAGCACGGCGGCATCGTTCACCAGGTAGCGGGTGGCGAAGTTGTCGGTGCCGTCGACGATCAGGTCGTACCGCTGGAACAGCTCGATCGCATTGTCCGGCTCGAGGCGAATCTTGTGCAGCTCCACGGTGATTCCGGAATTGATCTCCAGAATCGAATCGCGGGCGCTGTCCGCCTTCGAACGGCCGATATCGGATTCGCCGTGAATGATCTGGCGTTGCAGGTTCGAGGCATCGACCTCGTCGAATTCGACAATGCCGAGCGTGCCCACACCGGCGGCGGCCAGATACAGCAGCGCGGGGGAACCCAGGCCGCCGGCGCCGATCACCAGGACGCGGGCGTTCTTCAAACGTTTCTGTCCGACCACACCGAGATCGGGAATGATCAGGTGGCGGCTGTAGCGGGCGACCTCGTCCTTGGTCAGCTCCGCGGCCGGCTCCACCAGGGGCGGCAGGGACTGATGCGATGCTGTCACGCTTGCGGACTCCTCAATCGACTTCACCGGCACTCGCGGCCATACGTACAACACCGCGGCTCGAGCCGTTCTTCCCAAGCCTAGGTGGCGGTCGGCGAGCGGCTAGGCGCGGGGATACGGCCACGGATTGAAGCGGCACTTCTTACCGTCCATCGGCACCACACCATCCGGATCGAGGGTGGCGATGTCGTTATTGCGGGTACCGAAGGTCTGCTGCATCATCACCGGCGCGAGCCCACCATCCACATCACAGGGCTGATGCTCGTGATAGCCGATGGCATGACCGACCTCATGATTGATCTGATACTGCCGATAGGATCCGATATCGCCCTCGTACGAGAGCGCGCCACGCACCCAGCGCACCTCCGACAGCACCACGCGCCCCAAATCGGTGTTGTAGCAGGAGGAGTCGATGGGGATCTCGAATCCGCACGATTTGTGCGTGGTGTTCCGGGAGGTCAGCGAGACCCGGAAATCCGGGGTGCCGTTGTCGACGCGGCGGAAGCCGAAGCGCGAATCATGGGTCCAGCTCTTGGGATTGGCGAGCGTGGCATCGACCATCTGCCCCACCGAGGTGTCGCCGCCGAACCCGGAAGTGTCTACGCCGTCCTCGATTTCGACGGTGTAGGTGAACACGTGCTCCGAGCCGGCACCGACCTGTGCCGTACCGCCGGGCACGATATGCCAAGCACCACTTCCGATCTCGGTGAACGGGCCACCGCCCGGCACCGCGCCGGTGGGTAGGTCGGCGGCGAATTTGCCGTCCGCCTTGGGCGGCACGCCGCCGATGATCTTGGCGTTCTTGTCGGCGTGGTCACTCAACCGCCCGAACCCGGGCACTCCCGTGACACTGTCACCGCCATCGCGGAAGGCGTCCACGGCCACCAGCACCGTCACCACGAGCAGCACCGGTAGCGCGTACGCGCGCCAGCCGTAGGTGGAGACGAAGCGGCCCAGCGCGCTCTGTTTCCTGGTCTCGCGTTCGGGGCGCTCGCGGGCGCCCTCGGGTGGTGCGGTCGGATCCCAGCGCGCGCGTAGCGGCTGATGCGGGAGTGGCAGTCGTTCCTCGGCGAGTACGGGAAGTCCGGACTGTCCGCGAAGTTCCGGTTGTACGGATCCCTCCGGCTGTGCCGGTACGTTCTCGGCATACAGCCCGAGCGGATCATAGATCGGGCCGGTCGGCCGGCCTTTCCGCTTGGAGTTTCTGCCCCCGTCGTCGGTCACACCCACCAGACTCTCACAGTGCATGCGAACGCACTCGGGTGCCGTCATCGGGGCAGCGACGGATCTCACAAATCACCGCATGTGCTACACAGTTGTGACCGGCCTCGCATAAGCGAGGCGGCAAGCGCGGTCGTCGAATACACGACGCGCATCCACAAAGCCTTGTGCGGATCCGACAAACATCCAGCACATCAATATTCGGAACCTGGATCGGCACCGACCCCTCGAGCGAGTATCGTTCGGGTGATACCCGGTGACATCCTTTCCGCCGGTAATCGACTGGGAGATCGGAAAATGACTGACCTCGTGGACCGGATGACGGCGCACCGCAGTTCATCCGAGGCCATGGCGCCGACAAAGCGCGGCACCCGCCTGCCCCGCGAGGCCCGTCGCGCACAGCTTCTCGCCGCCGCCGGCGAGGTGTTCGTGCTCCGCGGTTACCACGCGGCCGGTATGGATGAGATCTCGCAATGCGCCGGCGTCAGCAAACCCGTGCTGTACCAGCACTTCTCGAGCAAGCTCGAGCTCTACCTCGCGGTACTGCAGAACTACGTCGAATCGCTGGTCTCGAGTGTGCGCCAGGCGCTGCGCTCCACCACCGACAACAAGCATCGCGTCCGCGCCGCCGTACAGGCGTACTTCGACTTCGTCGATCACGAAACCCAGGGCTTCCGACTGGTTTTCGAATCCGACCTCACCAATGAGCCTCAGGTGCAACGCCGCGTGGAGCAGGCCACCGAATCATGTGTGGACGCGGTCTTCGACCTCGTCGCGCACGACTCGGGTCTGGATCCTTATCGCGCGCGTATTCTCGCGGTCGGTCTGGTCGGCGCGAGTCAGATCAGCGCCCGCTACTGGCTCGAAGCGGATCGCCCGATTCCCAAGGATGAAGCGGTCGATACGACTGTCGCACTCTGCTGGGGTGGCCTCTCACATATCCCCTTGCACCCCATCGACTGACAAATACAAAAGAGTAAGTAAAGCAATTGCCCCGTTGAATTCTCAACGGGGCAATTCTCTTTGGAGCATTCGGGGTTCGGGGGCTTGCCCCCGGGAGTCCCGAGAGTTCGTTATACCGCCGCGAAACCGACGCGGCCTGCGGACGGCGCACCGATCTCGACGTAGGCGACCTTGTTGGCCTGGATCAGGTACTTGCGGCCCTTCTCGTCGGTCAGCGCCACGACGCCGCTCTCACCCTGCAGCGCACCGGTAACCAGCGCCTCCACCTCGGCGGGAGTCTGCGCGCTGTTGATGATCAGCTCACGCGGGCTATCCGAAATACCGATCTTGACCTCCACGGCCAACCTCCGAACCTAGAGTCCTGTGCTGTCTTCGCCAAGGCTAGTGCAGGGCGCGCGCCCACCGGCAGCGACCGCCCTGCGCTGAGAGCGAACTAGCCGAGGCAGTTCACGAATGGGCTAGCCCAGCCCGAGCACGCGCATGCGCTCGGCATGGCTGTCCTGCATGTGCTCGAACAGAATCGCGATGCCGTTCAGATCACCGGTGGCATCGAGCACCAGATCGGTCAGCTCATCGCGCTGCGCCATCACGTACTGCGCCTGCGTGATCGCCTCACCCAGCAGGCGGCGACCCCACAGTGTCAACCGGTCGCGCTCGGAACGGTTCTGCTCGACCGCCGTCCGCACCTCCTCGATGACGAACTCCGAATGCGAGGTCTCGGCCAGCGCATCACGGACCACGGCGGCGACCTCGGGAGCCAGGGCGCCGGCGATCTCGGTGTAGAAGTCGGCGGCGATACCGTCACCGACATAGAACTTGACCATCGACTCCAACCAGGTGGAGGGATCGGTGGAGGCGTGATAGGCGTCCAGCGCGCGCACGAACGGGGCCATGGCGTCGAAGACATCGGCACCGCGCTCCGCGAGCGCCTTTTCGAGGGTCACGAAATGACCCATCTCATTGGCGGCCATCTTGGCCACGGCTACCTTGCCGCGCAACGACGGCGACAATTCGGCCTCTTCGGCCAGACGATAGAAGGCGGAGATCTCACCGTAGGCGAGAACCGCGAAAAGGTCGGTGACTCCGGGGTGACCGGCGGCGATCCGAGCGTCGGCAGATTCCGACGCGTCGCCCAGCGCGGTAGACGAGTTTGCTCCCATGGACCACACCCTAGTCCGCGCGTACGAACGCCATTCACCCATCGGTGACACATCATCGGCCGTACCCTCGAATAGCTCGGAAATCATTGTGCCACAACTATTTTCATGATCATCAGACTGGCGTCTCGGGAGAACCCCATGCCCACATCAATTCAAAATCTCATCGTGCTCGGCGACAGCCTCTCCGATATCGGCATCAAACGCGAAGCACCCACGGGCATGTTCGCCCGCGCCCTGGGCAAAATGCGCACCAATGAGGTCGGCCGCTACAGCGACGGTAAGAATTGGGCCGATTTCCTCGTCGAATGGATGGGTGGCGAACCACTGATCCGCGGTGATAAGAAGCAAACCGAGTACGCCACCGAACCACACCGCACCCTGACCACCAATTCCCTGGTGCTACGCACCAACTTCGGCGATCTGGCACCGGTCAAGTACGCCAACTACGCCGAAGGCGGGGCCATCGCGGCCTCGGACTGGAAACCCAAGGCCGGTGCGCTCGGCTACCTGAAAGAGCAGGTCTCCGCCTATATCAACGCTCGTCGCAAACTGATCGACCAGAACCAGTTCACCGGCCACACCATGCACATCATCTGGATCGGGCTCAACGACATCATCACCGCGAAACGTGAGGTGCCCGCGAACCCCGGCCCGATCGACAAGCCCGGCACCGGAATCCGGCCGCTGGTGCAGGAGATCAACGAACTCGTCAACGAGATCTGCGATTCGTTCCCGACCAATCCGTCCTTCGAACACTTCGTCCTGATCGACCTGCCCAGTCCGCTGGTCTCGGTGCGCTTCCAGGACAAGGTCGCCGATAAGGGCGAAGACTCGGTGGCACAGGCGGTTCGGAATGTCGACGCCTTCAACGCCGCCCTGCGACAGCTGGCCACACACTGGGTGAAACCCGGACCGAAAGGCGGACTCGGCGCCCTGCAACAGACCATTTCCTTCGTGCCCATGTCCGCTTGGATGCAGGTCGTCTCGAACAATCCGCAGCAGTTCAACCTGACACGGCTGGCACAGAATCATGGACCGGTCCCGTACATGGGCATGCGGGATCAGACCCCACCCGCCATCCGCCGCGCCCTCACCACCAGCGATCTCGCACACCCCACCCAGGCGGTGTACGAGCTCATCGGCCGGCAGATCGCCGATGTCCTGGTCCCCAATTACCGACTGGGCACACTGACCACCGGATCCTGGCCCGAAAGGCGGCCCTTCCCAACGATTCCCGGAATCTGACCGCCCCGCGAGCCGGGCTAATTCAAATCCCGTAGGAATTTATCCAGGTACGTCCATGTGGTTTCGCGGGCTATCAGAATGCCGAGGTGAGAACCGGGTGCGGTCTCGTACCGCACCTGCGGCGACCCGGTCAGCGTGGTCTTGCCGTGCTCCACCGCCGGAGCCGGGGTGATCGCATCGGTGGGCCCGCCGACCAGTAGCACCGGCACATTCACATCGGCGAGGACGATGGTGCGATCACCGAAATGCACCACGCCCTTACCGATGTCATTGTTCAACATGAACCGGCCCCACAGCTGGTTGTAGAACCGGCCGGGATAACCGGGCAGCGAATTCTGGAAACGATCGATCGTTTCCATCCGCTCCAGCGTCGCCGTATCCGCGAGATTGCTCGCAATGAAGAAGGGGCGCTTGAGTTCTCGATCCCAGGCGGTAGCGCGATAGGCGATCCGGGTCAGCTGCGCCGAGACGCCGCCGGTGGCGCGAATCGCGGCCGTGGCGGTACGCCCGCCGTCGAGTCGGGCCAGGGCGCGCAGTTCCCGCACGCCCACCATGTGGTTGTAGCTCAGCGGCGCACCGACGGCGGTGACCGAACGGATCGGCAGCGTCTGATCGGCGGCCACGGTCAACAGCGCCAGGACGCCGCCGATGGACCAGCCCACCAGATCCACCGGCTGCCCGCCGCGATCGGCGGAGACCTGGCGAATCGCCTCGGGCAGGATGTCGTCGATCCAATTCTCGAAGCCCATACGGCGGTCGTCGAAGGTGATATCGCCGTAATCGACCAGATATGGCGCGCGGCCGGATTCGAGCAGAAAACGCGCCATGCTCTGTTCCGGGCTGAGGTCGAAGCAGAAGGCGGGCGCGGCCAGCGGCGGCACCAGCAGGACCGCCGGATCACCGTCCGCGGATCCGTCATAGCGGCGCAATTCCCGGTGCGGCGCACTGGAAAGTACGGTTGACGGAGTGGGTTCGGGTGCCCCGATACCGGTACCGAAGGTCAGGGCCCACGCATTGCGCGCGGCGGTGCTCACGGTGTCTGCCAAGCTCACCCGCACAACTTCGCACATACTGCTACATCATGTAACACCTATGTGAGCAATCCAACTGCCGACCAGGCCGACCCATCCGGTCGCCGGGCCAATTACGGTGCGGCACAATCCTTAACGCGGCTGCGAAGACCGATGCCGGACAGCGGGTATACCCGACAATCGCGTCTATCAGCGCAATATCGCAGGCAATTGCGGTGGCAGGAAATTGGGCGAAGACCGTATCACGCTACAATCTCCGCAGACAACGGAAATTTTCGCCCGAACGAGTTGACCGGATACACCGTGAACCGGTGCTCGGGCGGCCGTAGTCCACGGAAAATGTGCGCGCACTCCGATCCGCAACATTGTCCGCCGCGCCAGGTCGATGCCCGAAAAGGTATCCCGCAGCGGCGACAGGACGAACGGATCAAGTGGCAGCGCGGACCGACCGGTCCGCCCCACACCTCGTGCGCGCGAGACGCGATAAAACGAGGAAGGCACGAACCCTGAGCAAGATCACCGTAGAGCAGGAACCCGGAGTGGCCGACACGCTACTGACCGCGGAGCTCGACGAAACCCACACTGCCCCCACCTTCGCCGAACTGGGCGTGAACCCTGCCATCGTGCGCGCGCTCGGCGAAATCGGCATCGAACGCACCTTCGCCATTCAGGAACTCACCCTGCCGCTCGCGCTGGCCGGTGAAGACCTCATCGGTCAGGCCCGCACCGGTATGGGCAAGACCTTCGGTTTCGGTGTGCCCCTGCTGCACCGGATCGCCTCGCAGACCTCGGGAACCATTCCGCTGGACGGCACTCCGCGCGCACTGGTCATCGTGCCGACGCGCGAGCTGTGCATGCAGGTCACTTCCGATCTGGAGAACGCCAGCAAGCACGTGCAGACCCACGAGGGCCGGCCGCTGCGCGTCACCTCCATCTACGGCGGACGGCCCTACGACACCCAGATCGCCGCGCTGCGCGACGGCGTCGATGTCGTGGTCGGCACCCCCGGACGACTGCTGGACCTGGCCGAACAGCAGCATTTGATCCTGGGCAAGGTCCAGGTGCTGGTGCTCGACGAGGCCGACGAAATGCTCGACCTGGGCTTCCTGCCCGATATCGAACGCATTCTGAGCATGGTCCCGAACCAGCGTCAGACCATGCTGTTCTCGGCCACCATGCCGGGACCGATCATCACCCTGGCGCGTACGTTCCTGAACCGGCCCACGCACATTCGGGCCGAGGAGCCGCACGACTCCACCATTACCGACCGCATCACCCAATTCGCCTACCGGGCACACGCTTTGGACAAGAGCGAAGTCGTCGCCCGCATTCTGCAGGCCGAAACCCGTGGCGCGACAATGATTTTCGCGCGCACCAAGCGCACCGCACAGAAGGTCGCCGACGATCTGGCCGAACGCGGCTTCTCCGTCGGCGCGGTACACGGCGACCTCGGACAGATCGCCCGCGAGAAGGCGCTCAAGAAGTTCCGCGAGGGCAAGATCGACGTGCTCGTCGCCACCGATGTCGCCGCGCGCGGTATCGATATCGACGATGTCACGCACGTCATCAACTACCAGTGCACCGAGGACGAGAAGACCTACGTGCACCGCATCGGCCGCACCGGCCGCGCGGGCCGCAGCGGCGTCGCGGTCACCCTGGTCGACTGGGACGAGCTCAAGCGCTGGGCCTCCATCGACCAGGCGCTGAAGCTCGGCATGCCCGAACCTGTTGAGACGTACTCCAGCTCCGTGCATCTCTTCGAGGACCTCGGCATCCCCGCCGGATCCACCGGTCAGGTGCGCAAGCGCCCGGTCGTTCGCGATGAGGAAGCCGTCGTCGTCGAACGCGAAGCCCGCTCCCCGCGCAACCGCAATCGCAAGCGCACCCGTGGCGCTCGCACCGGCGACGTGATGGAGGCCACCAGCACGGATTCGACTGCCACCAACGGCAATTCGGTCAACGGTAGTGCGGTGAACGGCAACACCGTCAACGGCAACACCGTGAATGGCAACGCTGTCAACGGCAACGCCGTGAATGGCAGCGCTGTCAACGGTGACGCGGCCAACGCGGAAGGCTCCGCCGACAAGCCGGGCCGCCGCCGTCGTCGCCGTCGCGGCCGTGGCGGTTCCGACAATGCCACCGCCACAACGGTTTCCACCACCGAAGCAACCACCGACACCGAGGCTCCCGCCGAGACCACCCCGTCCGAGTCGACCGACGCCCCGGTGCGCGAAGGCCGCAGGCGTAACCGCAACCGCCGCAATCGCGGCTCCGCCGACACCAACGGCGCGAGCGACAACGGCGACGACTCGAACAGCACCGAGGTTGCGGCCACCACCGGAGTGGTGTCCGAGACCCCTGCTGTCGCAGTCACTTTCAGCCACGCAGCCGAAACCGGTGCCGCGGCAGCAATTTCCAACGGCTCCGCCGAGCCCGCCGAAACGGCAGCGAATTCGGTTGCCGCCGTGACTGATTCGGTGACAACCACCGATTCGGCGGAGGCCACCGCACCGGCCGCGCGCACGCGCAGCCGCCGGGTACGTGGTTCGAGCGAAAGCGTCAACGGCTCGGCACCGATTGCCGAGAGCCCGGAGGCCGCGGATTCCGTTGCCCCCGTGCCGGATTCGGCTCCGGTCGCAACCGAGACCGCCGCCACTGCCGCACCGGCGAAGCGCACCCGCGCCCGCCGTGCCGATAAGCCCGCCGACGATGCGGTGAACGGCAACCCCGTCGCCATCACCGCTTCGGCCGATGCGGCTGCCACCGTCACGGCTGCCGCGACCGAGGCCACCGAGCCCACTGCCGCAGCGCCCGCCAAGGCCACCGGCCGCCGTCGGGCCAGCCGTCCGGCATTGGCTCCGGGTGACGCGGTGATCGAATCCAACGGTGCCGCAAGCGGTTCCGGTGATCCGATCGCTGCCGCGGAGGCTCCGAGCGAACCGGTCAAGACCCCGGGTCGCCGTCGGGCCAGCCGCCCGGTATCGGCTCCGGTCGACGCCGTGAATGGTTCCGCCACCGCCGCACCGGTTTCCGCTGATCCGGTTGCCGCCACGGCGGTGACCGTCACGACCGAGCCGGTCAAGGCACCGGCGCGTAAGCGGGCCACCAAGGCGGTCGCGGAGGTCGCCGTCGCGGCGGAGACCGCGGAGCCGGTCAAGACCGCTCGCAAGCGCACCACCAAGGCCGCGACCGAGGTCGTCGAGACCGTCGCCGAGGTCGCCGTGGCCGAACCGGTCAAGGCACCGGCGCGTAAGCGGGCCACCAAGGCCGCCCCGGCGGTCGAGGTCGCCGCCGAGCCGGTCAAGGCCACTCGCAAGCGGACTACCAAGGCCCCGGCGGAGATTGCCGAAGCCGTCACCGAAATCGCGGTGGCCGAACCGGTCAAGGGTCCCGCACGCAAGCGCGCCACCAAAGCTGCCCCGGCAGTCGAGGTCGCCGCCGAGCCGGTCAAGGCCACTCGCAAGCGGGCCACCAAGGCCGCGACCGAGACCGTCGCCGAGATCGCGGTACCGGAACCTGTCAAGGCTCCCGCACGCAAGCGCACCACCAAGGCGGTCGTCGCCGAAGTGGTCGCCGAACTGGTGACGAGCACTCGCAAGCGTGCGGCGAAGGCCGTAGCCGAGGTCGCCGAGGTCGCCGAACCGGTCACGGCTCCGGCGCGGAAGAAGGCCACCAAGGTCGCCGAACCGGCAAAGACCACTCGTAAGAGCGCTGCCAAGAGTGCTGCGGCGGTTGAGGTTCCGGCCGAGCCGGTCAAGAAGGCCAAGCGCGCTACCAAGGCCGGCAAGACCAAGGTCGCCGAAGTCGAGGTTGTCGAGGTCGAGGCTCCGAAGTCCGCCGCCAAGAAGCGGACCCGGAAGGTCGCCGCCTCGGCGTAACGGACGGAATCGGCTACTCTCGCTGTCGTGCTCGCACCCGAGCGGCGAACGCGCGCCGATCTTCTCACCGCTGTCGCGATCGCCGTTTTACTGGTGATCGCGACAGCGGTGGTTTTTTGGACCAGCGATGCCCGGGGTACCGAATCGGTGACCACGGACCAGACGCTCTCCGCGCCACCGACTCCGGAACAATTACCCGCCACCCTGCGTGAGGTGTGGAATTCGCCCGACGCGGCAAGCGCCCGGGCGATCACGGTCGGCGGGGTCGCGGTCACCGCGTACAGCGGCACCGTCACCGGACGCGATCCGCGCACCGGCGAACAGGTGTGGAAGTACGAGCGGGATATTCCGCTGTGCGGTGTCGAATCCCAGTTCGGCACCGTCATCGCCACCTACCGGGATCAGCGCGGCTGCAGTCAGACCACACTGCTCAATGCCGAGACCGGTGGCCGCATCACCGCCCGCTCCAGCTATATGGACGACACCGTCGAACTGTCGGTGGACGGCACCTACACCCTCGCGCAGGGCCCGGACCGCCTCGAAGTATGGCGTTCGGATCTGGTGCGCACCCTGGAGTACGGCAGGGTCGACGCCCCGGTGAACCCGCACACCCAGCCGCGCAGCGACTGCCGGCTGCTCTCGGCGGCCTCGGCCCCCAGCCGGATCGCGGTGCTGGAACGCTGCCCCAAGGACACCGCCGACCGACTCACCGTGCTGAATCCGGCCCCCAAGGACGGCACCACACCCGAGGAGTACAGCACGCATGTACTCAACGAATCGGGCGGCGCGTCCGAGAGCGCGCGGGTAATCGCGGTGTCGGACAGTCGAATCACGCTCTATCTGCCCGGAATGGGTACCAGCCCACCACAATTAGCGGTCTACGATATCTCCGGCAATACCGTTGCGATTCACCAGCTTCCGGCTCCGCTGCCGGACACCGCCCTCGTCAGCCATTTGAGCTCGGAGTGGTTCGTGTTCACCGGTGACACCCTGATTGCCTTGAACGCCACCACCTTCGACGTCATGTGGGTCGCCGGGAACGTACTCGGCACCCCCACCCTGATGTCCGGTCAGCTATTGGTCCCCTCCCCCGACGGTCTGCGGGCGCTGGACCCGATCACCGGGGCGGCAACCGGCCGAATCACAGTGCAGCGCAGCGACTATCACAATGAGCCGATTTCACTCGCGGCCGTCGGCGGCACAGTCCTGGAATTGCGCGGCGGCAAGCTCTACGCCCTCGCTGCGAACTAGCCCGAAACCGCTCCCCCGCCGTCGCGGCCTGCTCGAAACGGTTCCGCCCGCCACCGGAGCATTTTCCTGCGCCGCGGACCGAGTCGCGAGGATTGTCGGGCATGATCGAGTACGTGTCCGCACCCGAAAATCGGCTGATATTGCTTCGACACGGTGAGACGGAGTGGTCGGCCGCGCGCCGCCATACCGGGCGCACCGATATTCCGCTGACACCCGCCGGGGAGGAGCAGGCCCTCGCCGCCGGGAAATTGCTGGCCGGGCTCGGCCTGCGCGATCCACTGGTATTCAGCAGTCCCCGCAGGCGTGCCCTGCGCACCGCCGAATTGGCCGGATTGACCGGCGTTCATATCGACGACGATCTGGTCGAATGGGATTACGGCGAATACGAGGGACTCACCACCCTGGAAATCCAGCAGATGGCACCCGAGTGGACCATCTGGACCAGCTTCACTCCCGAAGGCGAAACCGCCGCACAGGTACGCAAACGCGCCGATCACGTTCTCGCAACGGTCATTCCCGAACTCTCGACCCGCGATGTGGTGCTGGTCGGGCACGGCCACTTCTCCCGCGTCCTGATCGCCCGCTGGGCCGAGTTCGAGGTGGTCGAGGGGCGGCGGTTCTTCCTGTCCACCGCCGCCACTACCGTGCTCGGGTACGACTACCAGGCTCGAACCGTGCTCGCGCACAACCTGGTTCAGCAGCTCGAAGGGACTGATCGATGATTCGCCGCGCCACACCCGCCGATATCCCGGCCCTGGTGGGACTCGTCTACGACCTCGCCGAATACGAGAAACTGCGCGACGAGTGCACGCTCACCGAGGAGCAGCTCGAATCCGCGCTCTTCGCCGAGCATCCGGCGGTCTTCGCGCACGTGGCCGAGGGCCCCGGCGAAATGGGTGTGGTCGGTTGCGCCATCTGGTTCCTGAACTACAGCACCTGGACCGGCGTGCACGGGATCTATCTCGAGGACCTGTACGTCAAGCCGGAGACACGGGGCCTGGGCCTCGGCCGGGATCTGCTCGCGGCACTGGCCCGCGAGGCCGTCGAGCAGGGGTACGCGCGCGTCGACTGGTCGGTGCTGGACTGGAACGAACCGTCCATCAACTTCTACCGGTCCATCGGCGCTGTGGCACAGGACGAATGGACCGACTACCGCCTGGCAGGTGGCGCGCTCACCCGATTGGCCGCGCACGCCGACGACTGACCCGATCCGGAATCAGGGGTAGGTCAGCCGTCCAAAAGCGCTCTACGAGGCAATCAGCCGGGTTCAATACCCGGCTGACAACACCTACTCCGGCGACGTGTCGTACCCGGCCGCCATCCATCGATTGGAGGCCGGGGCGAACAGCAACACCAGAGCACCGAGCGAAACCGCCCCGAACGGCACCGCCAGATCCCAGCGATCCGAGGTGACCATGTACCAGGCCACCCCGAGCAACAGCAGCTGCGTGATCACCGCGATTGCCCGGCCCCAGCGCCGCCCGCGCAGCAGGCCGATACCCGCCGCGAGCACCGCGCCACCCACGATCACCCCGTAACCGGCGGTGAGATAGCTGTTCTTGGCGCTCTGCGCGGAACCGGTCAGGCCAGTCACCAGCAGCACGATCACAGCCACCATGCCCAGCGCACCCTCGAGGGTCACCAGCGCACCCGCCCCGCGCACCGTATTCGGCACGACTTCGCTCGCGCTCGCCTTGTTCTCGCCGGAGTTCTGCTCAGCCACCCGCCCAGCCTACGACCGTGCGTCGTGGATGCTCGCGCGGCCGCCCGCACGGTGTGATTCCGATCGCGGCCCGCCACAACAACTCCCGTACTCGCGACTCGAAGCGGACGCATGACCCGGACCTCAGTAGGCTGCCTAGGGTGCGGACGCTGCTGATCGTGAACCCCAATGCCACCTCCACCACCCCGGCCACGCGCGATCTGCTCGCCCACGCATTGGAGAGCCGCACACAGCTGACGGTCGCACACACCGAACATCGCGGACACGCGGCCGAACTCGCGCGCTGGGCCGCGGACACCCGGATGGATCTGATCGTGGTGCACGGCGGCGACGGCACCGTGAACGAGACCGTCAACGGCTTCCTGCCGCTACCGCACGAACCGCAGCGCGAATGGCTGCCGCGGCTCGGCGTGATTCCCGGCGGTTCGGCGAATGTGTTCGCGCGCTCACTCGGTATCGAACAGGATCCGGTGACCGCCACCAATCAATTGATCGATCTGCTGGCGGCGGAAGGGGATCGGCGTATCGGGCTCGGCCTGGCCGAGGACCGCTGGTTCTGCTTCAGCGCGGGCGTCGGCCTCGACGCCGATGTGTGCGAGGCGATCGACAGCAAGCGCGCGAACGGCAAAGCCGCTACTCCCGCACGGTATCTGCGCACCACGGTGAAGCAGTTCTTCAAGGCCGCGCGCAGTCTTCCCCAGGTGCGCTTGGAGATTCCGGGTCACGAACCGGTCACAGATGTCCATTACGCATTCGTGACCAACACCAGTCCGTGGACGTACCTCGACAACACGCCCGTGCGTACCAACCCCGGGACCGCGTTCGAATCCGGTCTCGGAGTGTTTGCCATGCGCACCATGGGCCTCGTACCCACCCTGCTGATTGCCCGCCAGTTGCTGGCGAGCGACGGAAATCCCAAGGGACACAAATTGTTTCGCGAAGACGACGTCCCGTCGGTGCGCGTCGAGGCCGCCGAGCCGATCGGACTGCAAATCGATGGTGACTTCATTGGCCGGCGCAACATGGTGAATTTCACAGCCGCACCGGATATCCTCGATGTGGTCGCGCCGAAGCCCTGACCGGCGGGACACACGAGAGAAACCTTGCGGTTGCGCTGCGAAAACCCGCTCGACCGAGTAGAAATGGTGCGGCAGGCCCGCATAGTAGGGGTCTTACAGTGTGGGCTTCCCCACGGTGCACCAGGTATCTATTGACATCTACGGTGTTCGTGAAAGCATTCACAAGCAACCGTGCGGAAACATTCGAGTCGCACAAGTGAACGGACCACAAACCCGAGGGGCAGAGCCATGCGCTCGCCCTAGCAAAGGAGCAGAGGAATGGACTGGCGCCACAAGGCCATCTGTCGCGACGAGGACCCCGAGCTGTTCTTCCCGGTGGGTAACAGTGGTCCCGCGCTCGCGCAGATTGCCGATGCCAAGCTGGTCTGCGCTCGCTGCCCGGTCACCGCCGATTGCCTGTCCTGGGCCCTGAAGTCCGGCCAGGATGCAGGCGTGTGGGGTGGGATGAGCGAAGACGAACGTCGTGCGCTGAAGCGTCGCAACGCTCGCACACGTACTCGCACCGTCGTCTAACAGCACGTAGACGACGTATAGCGCTAAGGCCGCAGGCTTTACGGCCGTAGCGCAATTCAGCCCGGCACCACAAAGGTGCCGGGCTTCAGTGTGTTCAGGACAACTCTCGTAACTCTCGGGGGCTTCGCCCCGAACCCCCAAACGCAACTCGCGGGCCACGCCGCCGAACCCCGGTTCGAATGCGCGAGCCCTGCAAGAACAAATTCCGTTGAGCGGGATTTGCTTATGCGGAAATTGCGAGAGGGCCTCACCAGGAATGGTGAGACCCTCTTGGAATGGCGCGGGTGTGCAGGTTTCTAGCGGGCTGAACGGCGGCCCAGGGGGACGCGAAGGACGGCATCTGTTCCTATGTCCGCGCCCGGGTGCAGGCCGATGGAGCCGCCCAATTCGGCGGTTACCAGGGTTCGGACGATTTGCAGGCCGAGGCGGTCGGAGGCTTCCAGGCTGAAGCCGTCGGGGAGGCCGCGGCCGTCATCGCTGATGATCACATCGAGCCAGCGGGCGGAGCGCTCGGAGCGGATGGTGACGGTTCCGTTTTCGCCGGCGTCGAAGGCGTGTTCAATTGCGTTCTGGACCAATTCGGTGAGAACCATGACCAGCGGGGTCGCGCGTTCGGCGGAGAAGACGCCCAAAGAGCCTGCGCGACGGACCTTTATGCGAGCGGTGTGCACCGTAGCGACATCGGCCATTATCGGCAAGAGGCGATCCACGACCTCATCGAGATCGACCTCCTCGTCCACCGACATCGAGAGCATTTCGTGCACAGAGGCAATGGAGGTGACGCGTCGAACCGATTCCGTGAGAGCCAATCTGGCCTCTTCGTTCTCGGTGCGACGAGCCTGCAACCGCAACAGGGCAGCAACCGTTTGCAGGTTGTTCTTCACCCGATGGTGGATCTCGCGAATGGTCGCGTCCTTGGACAGCAGAGCGCGATCGCGGCGCTTCACCTCGGTGACATCGCGCACCAGTACGGCCGCGCCGGCGAGTTCACCACCCGGGCGCAGCACCAATGTGCGCAAGAGCACGGTCGCGCCGCGCGCCTCGACTTCCATTCTGCGCCCGGCCTTTCCGGCCAGCGCGGCTTGGATATCACCGACGACTTCCTGCGCGTCGAACGGATCGGTGATGAGTGAACGGGTGGTCAATGCCAGATCCTGTCCGACCAAATCGTTCTGCAAACCCATGCGGTGATAGGCCGAGAGCGCGTTCGGGCTGGCGTACACCACGATGCCGTCGGTATCGAGACGGATGAAACCGTCACCGGCGCGCGGACTGGAGTGCGCTCCGGTGCGATCCTCCAGCGCGGGGAAGGTGCCGTCCGCGACCATCTGGCAGAGATCGTCCGCGCACGCCATGTACGCGATCTCCAAGCTGGAGCGCATCTTTCGGCGCTGCACATCGGTATCGCGGCCGAGAATGGCGATCACATCGTCGCCGACGCGCACCGGAATCGCCTCGCGAATCGCGTGCACCGGATGCGGGTGGTAGACGCCCGCCACCTCGGAATCGGTATCCACGCGGACGATATCGCCGGTCAGTAGCGCCTCGAAGATCTGCGGATACGCCTCTTTGGTCGCCAGCGAACCGACCAGATCCTCCGGATGCACGGTGGGCGCGGTGGTGGGGCGGCACTGCGCAACGCACACCACATCCGCGCCATCGGCTATCGGCCCGGTGCCCACCCACAGATGCAGATCGGCGAACGACAGGTCCGCCAGCAGCTGCCAGTCCCCCACCACCCGCTGCAGATGATCGACTGCCGCACCCGGTAGATCGGTGTGCTCAGCCAGTAGATCGCTCAGTGTCGACATTCACCCACGCTCCTCAGATCCCCACAACACGGGTATCTTCCCACGCCTACAAAGGTTCGCGGCCCGTCCGGGTTCTGGACTGAGTGGAGCGGGGAGCGAAGCGGAGGAGCGGAGGGAGCGAAGGTTCCGGACTCTCAGGGCCGCGAACCCGCCCGGAGCGAAGCGGAGGGCAAATTAGGCAGAGTTGATGACCGCGATCAGGTCGTCCTTCTGGATTACATCGCCGGGCTTGACGTTGATGGATGCCACGGTGCCCTCGGCCTCGGCCACGACCGGGATCTCCATCTTCATCGACTCGAGGATCACCAGGGTGTCGCCCTCCTTCACCTGATCGCCAACACTGGCGACGATCTGGTAGACGGTGGACACCATCTCCGCGAGTACTTCCTCAGCCATGTTGCCCCTTGGTTCGCTTTGGCCCGATCCGATGAAGGTACAGCCAACCACACGTGAAAGAATGGTCTTCAATCAGAAGGGAGACTACCTATGGGTAAGCGTGGACGTAAGAAGCGTGGCCGCAAGAAGAACGCAGCCAATCACGGCAAGAGGCCAAACGCCTGAGCTGGTTTTCTAGCTCGAAATGCACTGAGCGGCATCACTTCTCGACGAAGTGTGCCGCTCATGCTATTTCTGTCCCGCCTCTCCGCGACTTCAGCGCACGGCCTGGGAGCCGTTGGCCGCTGGGGACGCGTGGTGCGGGCGGGGCGGGACACCGATTTTGGGGGTACCCCAGGAGTTACCCCGAAGCTCGCGAAATCAGTTGTCCCGCCCGAAGACGCGAGTTGTCTATTGCGGTTCGATGCTCGTCTCGACCTGAGTGAAAGTTGTCCGGATCTCCATGGTGAGGCGGGCGCGCAGGGAGTCGGGGGCGCGTTCACCGCCGCACTTGCGGTTCAGTAGCGACTTGAGCTTCTCCTCGAGGCCGTAGGCCTCGATGCACGGCGAGCAGCGGTTGATGTGCTCCCGCAGCCGAGCCTTGATGGTCTCGTCGCACTCGTTGTCCAGGAGCAGCCAGACGTCGGCGAGTACCGCCGTGCAGTCCATATCCATCTCGTCGCTCACTGGGTGACCTCCTGACGCGCGTCATTGCCCGACCGGTTGAATCCGCGCTCGCGCGCCACATCCGCGAGCAGGCCCTTGAGCTGCTTACGGCCTCGGTGCAGGCGGGACATGACAGTGCCGATGGGGGTTCCCATGATCTCGGCGATTTCCTTGTAGGGGAAGCCCTCCACGTCGGCGTAGTAGACCGCCATCCGGAATTCCTCGGGAAGTTCCTGTAGAGCGCGCTTGATCTCATCGTCCGGTAGCGCCTCCAAAGCCTCCATCTCGGCGGAGCGCAAACCCTGCGAGGTGTGTTCGGCGGTGGCGGCGAGCTGCCAGTCGGTGATCTCGTCCGTCGGATACTGCGCGGGCTGGCGCTGCTTCTTCCGATACGAGTTGATGTAGGTATTGGTGAGGATGCGGTACAGCCATGCGCGCAGGTTGGTGCCCTCGCGGAAGGAGCGGAAGCCCTGGTACGCCTTGGCGAAGGTCTCCTGGACCAGATCCTCGGCATCGGCCGGGTTGCGGGTCATGCGCAGGGCCGCGCCGTACAGCTGATCGAGCAGCGGCAGTGCGTCGCGCTCGAATCGGCGGCTCAGTTCCTCGGTGGTTTCCGTGCTGCGGACACGGGTTTCGCCGTCGTTGGTGTCGCCGCCGTCGATGGCCTCGTCAGTTTGCGAGTCGTCATCGGGCAGGCGACCGACCTTATCGTCGTCGCTCGTCACGCTGTTCCCTTCGATCGCCGTAGCAGTTGAATCTACCGCGAGCGGGGCGAGCGCCGGGAAACCGGCAGGGCGAGCGACGTCCGCTGGGATGCCCATGGCATCAGCGGGGATGTGCATCAGCATCCGCACCGGGCGTTCTTCGACCAGAACGGTCACCGATTCCTCCTTCGTGATGATTACCTCGCGCACTGCGAGCTTTCGGCTTTCGCGTGACGCGTATGGCGTGCAACAGGCCGATAGATCGGCATGTTCCCGAGAGCGGAAAGAAGGGGCGCTGACGCTAGGTCCCGGGGGCTCCGCCCCGAACCCCAAAAGCATTCGCGTCCAGGTCCCCGGCCCAAATAGGGTGGCGACCATGGCTTCTGCTTCAACTCCGGCGATCAAGGCACTGGTGCAGGCGAAGGTGGAGCACCGGGTGCACGCGTATTCGCATGACCCGCGCAGTGATTCGTATGGTGCGGAGGCGGTGGACGCGCTCGCCGAAGAGCTGGGATTGGTCGCGAGGCAGATCTTCAAGACGCTGGTGATCGAGCTCGGCTCGGGTGGGCTGGCGGTGGCGGTGCTGCCGGTTCCGGCGAAGCTCTCACTCAAGGCGGCGGCCGGGGCACTGGGTGGCGGGAAGGCCACGATGGCGGACAAGGCGAAGGCCGAGCGCACGACAGGCTATGTGCTGGGCGGGATTTCGCCATTGGGGCAGAAGAAGCGGCTGCCCACCGTGATCGACGAATCGGCGCTGGATTTCGATCGGGTGCTGTGCAGTGCGGGTAAGCGCGGGCTGGAGATCGAGCTCGCGCCCGCCGATCTGGTGCGGCTCACGGACGCTGTCACCGCGCCGGTCGCGGCGGGTTGAACCCCGTTTCCAGGGTGAGCTGAGACACCGTGCCGGAAAAAACTTGCCAAGAGACAACTATCTCCACATACTTGCTCAGTACAACTAGTTGATTAGCGCAAGCAGTTGCCCGATGCAAGGAGGTGCGATGTGGCTGATGACCCCGCGCAACCCGGCTGCCCCGTCACCGATGACATCGCCGACGCCGTCGCCAACCAGATCATTCGACTCAGCCGCCTGCGCGATCGCACCAACGCGCAGATCGCCGCCGCCACCAACGGCGAAGTCGAACCCGCCGCATTCGCCATCCTGTTCAGGCTCATCCACGACGGGCCCATGCGCTCCGGAGCATTGGCCGAGGCCCTCTACTCCGACGCCTCGACCATCAGCAGGCAGGCCGCGAATCTGGTCAAACGCGGCCTCATCGAACGCCGCGCCGATCCCGCCGACGGCCGGGTCAGCGTACTCGCGGTGACCGCCGAAGGCCGGACCGTGGCCGCTGAGATCCGAGTACGCCGCAATGAGGCACTGACCGAGATCATGACCGACTGGACACCCGGCGAACAGGACACCTTCGTGGGCCTGCTCACCAAGTTCGTCGACGGCTACGAGCACACGCGCAGCACCAAATTCGCCGCCCTCTCCGCCAAGGCCGGCAACAAAATTCTTCCGAAAATCGATTCCGCAGAAGGTAATTCGTGACCACAACAGCCGACCAGGAGACCGCGTCGCCCGCGGGCTTCACACACAAACAGATCATGGTCGTACTCAGCGGCCTGCTGCTCGGCATGCTGCTGGGCGCACTCGACCAGACCATCGTGTCCACCTCCATCCGCACCATCGCCGATGACCTGCAGGGTTATTCGATGCAGGCGTGGGTGACCACGGCGTACCTGATCACCGCCACCCTCTCCACCCCGCTGTACGGCAAGCTCTCGGATATGTACGGCCGCAAGCCGTTCTACCTCGCGGCCATCACGATCTTCGTGGCCGGATCGCTGCTGTGTGCCTTCGCCACCTCCATGTACGAGCTGGCCGCCTTCCGTGCCTTCCAAGGTCTGGGCGCGGGCGGTCTGATGTCGCTGGCGCTGACCATCCTCGGCGATATGGTCGGGCCGCGTGAGCGGGCGCGCTACCAGGGTTACTTCCTGGCCGTGTTCGGCACCTCCAGCGTGGCCGGGCCGGTACTCGGCGGCATCATCTCCGGACAGGACACCATCCTGGGCATCACCGGCTGGCGCTGGGTGTTCCTGGTGAACGTACCGCTGGGCATCATCGCCCTGGCCGTCGTCTCGCGAGTCCTGAAGCTGCCCAAGGTGGAGCGATCCAAGGCGACCGTCGACTGGTTCGGCGTACTCACCATGGCCGTCGGACTGGTGCCGTTGCTGGTCGTCGCCGAACAGGGCCGCATCTGGGGATGGAGCAGCACGAACTCCATCATCTGCTACGTGGTCGGCGCGCTCGGCCTGATCGGATTCGTGGCGGTACAGGCCAAACTCGGTGACGCCGCGCTGATTCCACTGCGTATGTTCAAGAACTCCACTTTCGCACTCGGCGTTGCCATTTCGATCGTGGTCGGTTCGGCCATGTTCGGCGGTATGACACTGCTGCCGCAGTACCTGCAGGTGGTGCGCGGGTCCAGCCCGACCCTCGCCGGTATGCAGATGCTGCCGCTGGTGGTCGGCATGATGGTGGCCTCGATCTTCGCCGGTCAAACCATCTCCCGTACCGGGCGGTACAAGATCTTCCCGCCGCTGGGCGCGGGTCTGCTGGTGCTGGGCCTGTTCCTGCTGCACTTCATCGGCGCGGACACACCGCTCTACGTGGCCATGCTGTTCATGCTCGTGGTCGGCCTCGGCCTCGGCAATCTGATGCAGCCGCTGACCCTGGCCATCCAGAACGCGCTGCCGCCGCAGGACATGGGCGTCTCCACCGCGGCCGCGACCTTCTTCCGGCAGATCGGCGGCACGCTCGGTGTGGCGGTCTTCCTGTCGATTATGTTCTCGCAGGTCGGGCCCAATATCAGCACCGAACTGCAGTCTGCGGCCACCACGCAGGAGTTCAAGACCGCGGTCGCGGAGGGCATGCACAGCACCAACCCGGCCGAGGCCGCACTGACCAATGGTCTTGCCACCGGCGATCATTCGGCCGCGGCCAAGGTGCTCGACGACAGCTCGGTCATCCAGCAGCTGAATCCGACACTGGCGCATCCGTTCAAGGTCGGCTTCGCCAATGCCATGGACACGGTGTTCCTGGCGGCGTCCGCGGTCGCGCTCATCGCGCTGATCCTGGTGCTGTTCTGGAAGGAAGTGCCGCTGCGCATGGCGGGCGGCATCCAGGCCCGGGCGGAGAAGGTCGAAGAGACCGACGTGGCGGCCATCGGCTAGTCCGCGAACGCTCCAGCTGGGCAAATGGCCAGCAGTGACACGCACACATCCGGTCGTATTCCACGGGAAGCGGCCGGATGTGTGCGTTACTTGTGTGTGCGTTTCCCATCTCGCCAGGTTCGTTTCGACCCGAGGATGTGATGTGGTTATGTCCCCAAACCAGCGTTTTCGCGCCGGTGTAGTGGCCGTTTCCGGCGCGCTGCTGCTGGCATTGGCATCCGGCCCGCTGACAGTGGCGACGGCGTCTGCCGCACCCGTCAACCCCAACTATCCGCTCGCTACCGACCCGAGCGCACCCGGCCAGCAACAGAAGGACGAAAAGCCGGAGAAGGCAATCAAACTCGGTGGCAGCGTGACAACCAAGGTCATCGACCTTTACACCGGTGTGGTCAAGTGCGTGCTGAATATCGCGTTGCCCTCAGTGAAATGCGACTTATAACAAACTCTCGTAACTCTCAGGGGCTTCGCCCCCGAACCCCCAGGAGCCGTTCGAGAACGCCGGTCAGATCAGGCTGATCTGACCGGCTTGTTCGTCCGCTTTCGCCAATAGCTCGGGCCCGTTGTTGCGGACGCTGTTCACCAGCGAGGGCACCGGGCGGATGACAATGTCCGAAACCACTTCTGTGCCTGGGGTTTCCAGGAGTTCCTCGGGGGCGGGGTGATCGGGGTCCAGCCAAGCGTCCCAGTGCTCGCGGGGCATGGGTAGGGGCATGCGGTCGTGCACCTTGGTGAGATCACCGACCGCGTCGGTGGTCAGGATGGTGCAGGAGAGCAGGGGTTTGGCCGCGTCGCCGAGGCTGCGGTCGCGCCAGACGGACCATAGGCCCGCCATGTAGAGGCGGCCACCGTCGGCCCTGGACATGAAAAATGGCTGTTTGACGGCCTTTCCGGTCGCGCCGGGCTCGGTGACCCACTCGTACCAGCCGTCCATGGGGACCAGACAGCGACGCTTCTTCACCGCATCACGGAAAGACGCTGTGGTGGCGGCCTTGTCGGCACGGGCATTGAAAAGGGGTTTGCCCTTGGCCGGGATGCCGGGTTCGGCCGCCTTGGTCCAGGGCGGGAGCAGGCCCCAGCGCATGGCGCGCAGGCGTAGCGTCGCCGGGTCCCCGGGGTGGTCGCGGTCGTGCCGCTCCACCACGGTGAGCACCTGATTGGTGGGTGCCACGTTGTAATTGGGGTTGAAACCCGTCTCGGCGGTCTCGTCGATGGCATCGAGTTCGACAGCAAGTTTGGCGGGATTCGTCGTTGTCGCGTATCTGCCGCACATGTCGACCATGCTGCCACCGAGCACCGACAAACACCCGCAACGTCATGTGATGGCGATTGACTTCACTTGTGACGTGTGAGACGTTCGTCCCATGTCTGCTACCGACACCGCCTCGATCGATCCGGACGCCATGCTGACCTCCGTCAACCCCGCCACCGGCGAGGTGCTCGCCACCTACCGCATCGATGACGAGGCCGCGGTGCACGCCGCGGTCGCCGAAGCCCGCATAGCCGCCGCCACCTGGGGCGCATTGACCTACGCCGAGCGCAAGCGGCACCTGCTGCGCTGGAGCAGCAAACTGGTCGCCGAATCCGATGAACTCTGCGCGCTCATCCACGCCGAGAACGGCAAGCCCCTGGACGATGCTTACCTCGAGCTCATGCTCGCGCTGGAACACATCAAATGGGCGGCTTCGAATGCCGAGAAGGTGCTCAAGCCCAAGAAGATCGCACCCGGCGCGCTCATGGCCAATTTCGCGGCGCATCTGGAGCAGCGGCCGCTGGGTGTCGTGGGCATCATCGGGCCGTGGAACTATCCGGTCTACACACCCAATGGTTCCATTGCCTACGCGCTCGCCGCCGGTAATGCCGTGGTGTTCAAGCCGAGCGAATTCTCCACGGGCATAGGCAATTTCGTGGCCGCGGCGTTCGCCGAGGCGAATCCCGAACTGCCGGACGGCGTTTTCGCCACCGTCAACGGATTCGGTGCCACCGGTGCGGCTCTGGTGCGCGCGGGCGTGAACAAGCTGGCCTTCACCGGGTCCACCGCGACCGGTAAGAAGATCATGGCCTCGGCCGCCGACTCGCTCACCCCGATCCTGCTGGAGTGCGGCGGGAAGGACGCGGTGATCGTGGCCGCCGACGCCGATATCAAGGCCGCCGCCGACGCCGTGGCCTGGGGCGCGACCGCCAATTCGGGGCAGACCTGCGCGGGCGTGGAGCGGGTGTATGTCGACAAGTCGATCGCCGAACCGTTCATTGCCGAGGTCAAGCGGATTCTCACCGATATCAAGCCGGGGTCGGATGCCAAGGCGTCGTACGGGCCGATGACCATGCCCAGCCAGATCGATATCGTGCGACGGCATATCGAGGACGCCATCAAGAACGGCGGCAAGGCCGTGCTCGGCGGGCCCGAATCCATCAAGGGGCCTTTCATCGAACCGGTCATCCTGGTCGACACCGACGAATCCTCGGATGCGGTGTGTGAGGAGACCTTCGGGCCGACCGTCACCATTCGCACGGTGAACGGGATCGACGAAGCGGTCGAGCTGACCAATCGCAGCAAGTACGGGCTCGGATCGGCCGTCTACTCGGCCAAGCACGGCCTCGAAATCGCGCGCCGGCTGAATGTCGGCTGCACATCGGTGAATTCGGTGCTCAGCTACGCGGCCATCTCCGGACTGCCGTTCGGCGGCGTCGGCGACTCCGGTATCGGCCGCATCCACGGCGCGCCCGGCCTGCTGGAGTTCTCGCGGCCGCATTCGATCGCGGTTCAGCGCTTCACGATTCCGGGCATGGCGCTGCTGTCGTACTCGCGCACCGACACCACCATGAAGCTGCTGCGCAAGATCGTGCCGTTCCTGCACGGCCGCGCCAAGTAGATTCGGCGCTTGCGAATGCCGGTTCCTCGGGGGACCGGCATTCCGCGTCTCCGGTGCAGGATCACCCGGAGGCGCCATCAGGGCTCCGAACGGGCCGGAAGCCGGGAAAATCACACATTTCCAGCCCCCTCACCGGACGAAAGGGGCGGGGAGCCCCGCGCGGCGGCGATCATTTGGGAAGATGAAGCGGTGACTTTCTGGCCCGCGCCCCTTGTCCGCACTCCCGTCCACGCCAGCGTGACCCTGCCCGGGTCCAAATCCATTACCAATCGGGCGCTGATCCTCGCCGCGCTGGCGGATCGGCCGTCCACCCTCACCGGTGCGCTGCGCAGCCGCGACACCAACCTCATGATCGACGCGCTGCGGGCCATGGGCGCGGGTATCGAGGGCGACGGGGACACCCTCGTCGTCACCCCGCCCGCGGAGTTCACCAGCGCGATGGTGGACTGCGGACTCGCCGGGACGGTCATGCGGTTCCTGCCGTCCGTCGCGGCACTGGCCACCGGCGATGTGGCCTTCGACGGTGATGAGCAGGCGCGGGTCCGGCCGCTCGGCACCATCCTGGACGCCCTGCGCGGGCTCGGCGTCGACATCGACGGGGACGCACTGCCTTTCGTGGTGCACGGTACGGGTGCGCTGCGCGGCGGGCCGGTCACCATCGACGCCTCCGGATCGTCGCAGTTCGTGTCCGGGCTGCTGCTCTCGGCGGCCCGCTTCGAACAGGGCATCACCGTCAATCACGATGGCGCGCCACTGCCCTCGATGCCGCATATCGAGATGACCGTGCAGATGCTGCGCGAGGCCGACGTCCGGGTGGACGCGCCCACCGATCCGCGCAAGGCACAGACCTGGACCGTCTCCCCCGGACCCATTCGGGCCGTGGACTGGGAGATCGAACCGGATCTGTCCAATGCCACCCCGTTCCTGGCCGCGGCGGCCGTCACCGGCGGCGAGGTGAGCATTCCGCACTGGCCGCGGTACACCACCCAGCCCGGCGATGTGATTCGCGAAATCCTGGTGCGCATGGGCGCGGAATGCCGCATCTTCGACGGGATTCTGACCGTGCGCGGCCCGGATCGCCTGGCGGGCATAGATATTGACCTGCACGATGTGGGTGAGCTGACCCCGACCGTGGCAGCCCTTGCGGCACTTGCGGATTCGCCGTCACGACTGCGCGGGATCGCACACCTGCGCGGGCATGAGACCGATCGACTGGCGGCGCTGTCCACCGAGATCAACCGGCTCGGAGGCAAGGTCACCGAGACCGAGGACGGGCTTTCCATCACGCCCGCACCGCTTTCCGGCGGGCAGTGGCACTCCTACGCCGATCACCGCATGGCCACCGCCGGCGCCATCCTGGGCCTGGTGGTGCCCGGTATCGAGATCGAGGACATCGGCACCACCGCCAAGACGCTGCCGAACTTCGTCGGGCTGTGGGAAGACATGCTCGATGGGCAGGGGTCGGGCAACTGAAGCGCCGCGAGTACGACGAGTCCGATGTCCGGATCCGTCCGGGCAAGAGCTCCCGCCCCCGCACCAAAACCCGTCCGCAGCACCTGGATGCGGAGGCGGCCATGGTCGTCTCGGTGGACCGCGGCCGCTGGGGCTGCGTGCTGGACGACGATCCCGAGCATCGGATCGTCGCCATGCGCGCCCGTGAACTCGGGCGCACCCCGATCGTGGTCGGCGATCAGGTCGATCTGGTCGGCGACCTCACCGGCAAGCCGGACACACTCGCACGAATCGTGCGGGTCGCCGAACGCCGAACCGTCTTGCGCCGCACCGCGGATGACACCGATCCGTTCGAACGTATCGTGGTCGGAAATGCCGAACAGCTCTTCATCGTGGTGGCCCTGGCCGACCCGCCGCCACGCACCGGCTTCGTGGAACGCGCCATGGTCGCCGCGTATGTCGGTGGGCTGCAACCGATTCTGTGCCTCACCAAGCACGATCTGGCCGCCGACTCCGAATTCGCCGCCACCTTCGAGGATTTGGATCTCCGCATCGTGTACGGCGGGATCGAGGACCCACTCGAACCGGTGCTGGAAATATTGAACGGGCGCCTCACCGCATTGATCGGACACTCGGGGGTAGGCAAGTCCACTTTGGTGAATCGTCTTGTCCCCGACGCGGATCGAGCCGTCGGCGTGGTCTCCGGTGTCGGCAAGGGCCGGCACACCTCCACCCAATCGGTCGCCCTGCCCCTCGAAGGCGGCGGCTGGGTCGTCGACACCCCGGGCATCCGTTCCTTCGGCCTGGCGCACATCACCCCCGACGACGTCATCGGCGCCTTCTCCGACCTGGCCGACGCCATCGAGGACTGCCCGCGCGGCTGCACCCACCTGGGGCCACCCGCCGATCCCGAATGCGCGCTCGACAATCTGCCCGGTAAAGAGGCCCGGGTGGCGGCAATCCGCTTGCTGCTCACCGCTCTGAACACGAACGACCCCTGGTTCAAAGGCGTCCAGCCCACCGTCTGAACCCAACCGATAAAGCAGCCATACTCGCCATCCACTCAGTGACAGCATGTCCTGCGAATAGGGGGCTTGCGGTCTAGCCTTGACGTGTATGGCGATAGATCAGCCGGACACCCCGGCCTACGCACCACAACCGACGCCACCGCGCCGAATTCGCACCCGGTGGCGCAGTCGAATACGAAACTGGTTACCCCCCAACACAATTCATGAGCCGGACGGGCCGAGGCGCCGGACCGCATGGCGGGAGCGGGCGCGGGCGTTCCGGCAGCGACAGGCAGCGCGGGACCGGCCGATCAAGGCGCGGCTACGACCACGGAATCCCATCCCCGCCGTGGGGCGGGCGCTGGCGCGACGGCCGATCGTCATGCGGAGCGCGCCCGTGGTCGTCCTGCTCGAACGTACGACCCGGCGACTCACCCACGGGCGCATGGGCGTACTCGATCTGGCCGGATTGCCCTCACTCGAATTGACCGTCGCCGGATGGCGCACCGGGCAGCCGCGGACCGTATCGCTGCTGTACGTGCCCGATCTGATCGACCGGAAGATATTCCTGCTCATCGGCTCCAATTGGGGTCAGGCCCGGCATCCATCCTGGTCGGCCAATCTCGGCGCGGCCGATCACGCCGAACTACATGTCGACGGCGAGCGATTCACCGTGAATGTGCGCGCGCTCGAGGGCGTCGACCGGGAGCGCGCCTGGCAGCGCGCCGTCGCATTCTGGCCCGGCTATGTCATGGAACAGCGGTTGGCCGGGAACCGCACTTTCCGCCTCTTCGAACTCACCAGGGCCTGAACGCCCGCCGATAGCTCGACCGCGAACATCGTTGTCGCGGTACGGGATGCGGGCGTTGCCCGAAATCGTTAGATTGCCGGAGTGGAAGACCATGAGCGGGGCGAATACTCGCCGCTCCTAGATGAAGACCTGGGGCCCGGCGCACCGGTAACCCCGGAGGTGCGGGTAGGGCGGAACGACGAGAGCGCGGGCCTGCCCGAGTGCGTGCGCTGCGGACGGCCGGCGGCGCTGTACGTGCGCGCGGTATGGCTGTCCATGCGCGCGGTGCTCAGTGGAGATACCGACGTGGACAAGATAATTCAGGTGAATGCCTGCGGTCCGTGCACCGGCAGCGTCGCGGGCATGATCCTGATCAACTGGGACCCGCGACACTGGGGCGAATCGGTGAACCTCGACTGAGGGATTACATCCCGATGCCGAGCTTGCACCCTTGACCGCCGCTGATACTCGCACTCATCGAAGCGGCGAGGCAGGGAGCCAGGGCGAGGGGAAGCAGCAGCCAACCCGGCTGCTTGATGATGTCCTGAATGGCCAGCTCGACCGAGCCCGAACTGCTACCGCCCGTGGTGACATCGATCTGCTGCAGGGTCGGGGCAGTGGCGGGTTCGGCGGTCGCGGTCGCGGCCCCGCCGATCAGAGCGGTGGCGATGGATGCGGCGGCGACGGCGGCGCGAAGTGTGTGGTGCATGGATTGCCAAGCCTTCCAACAGGTACGGCGAGTGATCAGCGCAGCATATCCATATCTGAAGTAACAATGGTTCAGATCGGTGATACCCGAGAACGAGAACGCCCCGGACCGTGCGGCCCGGGGCGTTCTCAACGTTCGAACATCGAAATCAGCGGCGGCGCTTGGACTTCGGGGCCTTGTCCAGTTTGCCCTGGGAGCGGGCGGCCTCGCGGCGCTCGCGGCGGGTGCCGGAGTTGTCGCCGTCGCCGTACTCCTCGGTGTCGCTGTGGACGGCGCGGTGGCCGCCCTCATCCGGACCCGAGTAGCTGAGCGCGCGGGAGGCGGGCTCGTCGATTCCCTTGGCGCGCAACGCCGCCGGAGCGCCATTCGCGACCGGGATCGCCTCCTCGGTGGGGAGCGGACGGTTGCCGACCGGGGACTGCAGGCCCGCGCCGACCGAGACACCGGTGGGCTGCGGCTGCTGCACCTCGACCTGGAGGTTGAACAGGAAGCCGACCGACTCCTCCTTCAGACCCTCCAGCATCGCGGCGAACATGTCGAAGCCCTCGCGCTGGTACTCGACCAGCGGATCGCGCTGGGCCATGGCGCGCAGGCCGATGCCCTCCTTGAGGTAATCCATCTCGTAGAGGTGCTCACGCCACTTGCGGTCCAGCACCGACAGCAGGATCTGACGCTCGAGGTTGCGCATGCTGCCCTCGCCGGCCAGGCCGTCGATCTCGGCTTCGCGGTTCTCGTAGGAGGCGTGCGCGTCATCGAGAACGGCATCGAGGAGGTCCTCGCGGGACAGCTCGCCGACATCACCATCGGAGTTCTCCGCGGTGAGGTCCTTGTAGTCGATCCCGATGGGGTACAGCGTCTTCAACGCGGTCCACAGCTTGGCCAGATCCCAGTCCTCCACATAGCCCTCGGCGGTCGCGCCGTTGACATAGGCGGTGATCACATCGGTGATCATCTCCTGGACCTGACCCTCCATATCCTCACCATTGAGGATGCGGGCACGCTCGGCGTAGATGACCGTGCGCTGCTGGTTCATCACCTCGTCGTACTTGAGGACGTTCTTGCGGATCTCGAAGTTCTGCTGCTCGACCTGGGTCTGCGCGGATTTGATTGCGCGCGAGACCATTTTGGCCTCGATCGGCACATCATCCGGCAGGTTCAGGCGGGTCATGATCGACTCCAGCGCCGCGCCGTTGAAGCGCCGCATGAGCTCATCACCCAGGGACAGGTAGAAACGGGACTCACCCGGATCACCCTGACGGCCGGAACGACCGCGCAGCTGATTGTCGATACGCCGCGACTCGTGCCGTTCGGTGCCGAGCACGTAGAGACCGCCGGCCTCACGCACCGCCTCGGCATCCTCCTCGGTCTGCTCCTTGACGCGCTCCAGCGCGGGCAGCCAGGCCGCCTCGTACTCGGCCGGGGTATCGACCGGGTCCAGGCCCTGCCGGCGCAGCAGAATGTCGGCGATGATGTCGGCATTGCCGCCGAGCACGATATCGGTACCACGACCGGCCATATTGGTGGCGACGGTGACCGCGCCGGGGCGACCGGCCTCGGCGATGATCTGGGCTTCCTGCTCGTGGAACTTGGCGTTCAGCACCGAATGCGGGATACCGCGCTTGGTGAGCTGCTTGGACAGGTACTCCGAGCGCTCGACCGAGGTGGTGCCGATCAGCACCGGCTGGCCGTTCTCGTGCCGCTCGACAATATCGTCGGCGACCGCGGAGTACTTGGCCTCTTCGGTCTTGTAGATCAGGTCGGACTGGTCAGCGCGGACCATTGCCCGGTTGGTCGGGATCGGCACCACGCCCAGGCCGTAGGTCTGGTGCAGCTCGGCCGCCTCGGTCTCGGCGGTACCGGTCATACCGGACAGCTTGTCGTAGAGGCGGAAGTAGTTCTGCAGCGTGATCGTCGCGAGAGTCTGATTCTCCGGCTGGATCTCGACCGCTTCCTTGGCCTCGATCGCCTGATGCATACCCTCGTTGTAGCGGCGGCCCACCAGGATTCGACCGGTGAACTCGTCGACAATGATGACCTCGCCGTCACGGACGATGTAATCCTTGTCGCGGGAGTACAGCTCCTTCGCCTTGATGGCGTTGTTCAGGTAGCTGACCAGCGGAGAATTCGCGGCCTCATACAGATTGTCGATACCGAGCTGATCCTCGACGAACTCGACGCCCGCCTCATGCACGCCGATGGTGCGCTTCTTGATATCGACCTCGTAGTGCAGGTCCTTCTTCAACAGCGGCGCGATACGCGCGAACTCGGCGTACCACTTCGAAGAGGCATCGGCCGGACCCGAGATGATCAACGGCGTACGCGCCTCGTCGATCAGAATCGAGTCGACCTCGTCGACCACGGCGAAGTTATGGCCGCGCTGCACCAGATCGTCCAGCGAGTGCGTCATATTGTCGCGCAGGTAGTCGAAGCCGAACTCGTTGTTCGTGCCGTAGGTGATATCCGCGCCGTACGCCACGCGACGCTCGGCCGGGGTCATACCGCCCAGGATCACGCCGACCTCGAGACCGAGGAAGCGGTGCACGCGGCCCATCCACTCGGCATCGCGCTTGGCGAGATAGTCGTTGACGGTGACCACGTGCACGCCGTCGCCACTGATGGCGTTCAGGTAGGCGGGCAGCACACAGGTCAGGGTCTTGCCCTCACCGGTCTTCATCTCGGACACATTGCCGATATGCAGGGCCGCGCCGCCCATGATCTGCACCTTGTAGTGCTTCTGATTGAGCACGCGCCAAGACGCCTCGCGGGCGGTGGCGAAGGCCTCCAGGAGCAGCTCGTCGAGGGATTCACCCTCGGCGTAGCGCTCGCGGAACTCCTCGGTCTTGGCTTGCAACTCGGAGTCGGACAGCGCCGCGAACTCCTCGTCCAAGGCGATGACTTCATCCGCCAGGTTCGCAAGCCGCTTGACCGTGCGACCTTCACCAATCCGTAGCAACCTCGAAAGCGTCAGCGCAGGCACGGGTCTTGTAGTCCTCTGGTCGGTGTTGTCGGTAGCCCCCACCAAGGCAGGGAACGTGCGCGCGGACGCGCAATCACTAGCCATGGTAATCCGCGGCCCAGCATAGGCGGCGTCTGATTGCCCTGCGCTTCGCTGCGGGCGGGTTCGCGGGCAGGCGCAGGGAGGTGGATGCCGTGGGAGTCCGGAACCTTCCCTCCCTCCGCTCAGTCCAGAACCCGGACGGGCCGCGAACCATGGCGGGCGATCCATTAGCGAATGACTTTGTGTCCGAGGCTGTTTCAACCCCGCTGGCGTACCATGTACGAAGGTTCGGCACTCGAAGGCCCGGACCGGGGGCGTCGGCTATGACGTGAAATATCGGGCAGTGGCGCCCGGACCGTTCCCCCAGGTGATCGGATTGCGATAGCTTGCCACCAACACCGGCGCGCGCCGCCGACGCCTCAGCGGGGGGACTTCATGCGGGCGCACGGCAGGATTAGGGAGTAGCGGGCAGCGTGATCACCAGACTGACACCGCAGGACGCGTCGTTCTACCGGCTCGAATCGAGCAGCAACCCGATGCATATCGGCTCCCTCGCCATCCTGCGCAATACGGCGCCCACCGGGAATTCCGGGCATGCGCCGCTGGATTACGAAAGCCTGGTTTCACTCGTCGAATCGCGGCTGCCGCTGGTGCCGCTGTACCGGCGCAAAGTGCGGGAGATTCCGTTCGCGCTGGGCCGCCCGGTCTGGGTGGACGATGCGCATTTCGATATCACCTACCACATTCGAAGGTCCGCGTTGCCCGAACCGGGTACCGATGAACAACTGCTCGACCTGGTCGCGAGGCTGGCGTCGCGACCACTGGACAGCACCCGTCCACTATGGGAGATGTACCTCGTCGAAGGTCTGTCCGACGGGCGGTCCGCGATCTTCACCAAAACGCATTCCGCGCTGGTGGACGGGGATTCCGCCCTCGAAATCGGGCATGTGATCCTGGACACCTCAGCCGCTCCACGCGAGGTCGCCGATGACGCCTGGATCGCGCATCGCGAACCCGCCGATCTGGAATTGCTGATCGGGGCGGTGATGCATCTCGCAACCCAGCCTCGTGAGGCCCTCGAAGTGATGCGGCATCACGGGGCCGAGGCATTCGCGGTCGTCGACGCCACCGGTAAAGCCGTACAGAAGATGGTGTCCATGGTGCGGGCCGCCGCGCTCGGCGCACCGGACAGTCCGCTCAATATCCGCACCTCACGCAATCGGCGGGTGGAGGTGGTGCGCACCGATCTCGAGGATTACCGCAAGATCCGCAAGCGCTTCGACTGCTCCATCAATGATGTGATCCTGGCCGTCGTGACGGGGGCGCTGCGCAATTGGCTGCTCTCGCGCGGGCAGGTACTCACCGAGGCCGATACCCTGCGCGCGGTCGTGCCCATGTCCGTGTACTCGGACGCCGCGGAGTTGAAACCGGCGGGCGAGGTCACCCCGCTACTGGTGGATCTGCCGGTGGGCGAACCGAATCCGGTGATCCGCATGTCGCACATCAAACACGCCACCGAGGCGCATTCGCGGCATCAGCGCGGCGTGCAGGCGCGCACGCTCGTGCATATGGCCGGATTCGCTCCGGCGAGCCTGCATGCCATGAGTGTGCGATCAGCGAGTACCTTTGCCGAGCACACGTTCAATCTGGTGATCACCAATGCGCCGGGTCCGCAACAGCCGATGTACATCGGCGGGGCGCGGATGCTGGAGATGTACCCGGTCTCGCCACTGCTGCGCTTTCAGGCATTGAGTATCGGACTCACCTCGTATGACGGGCGGGTCTTCTACGGGCTCACCGCCGACCGCGACGCAATGGCCGATATCGCGGTATTGACCGCTTCGGTGCACGAGTCGATGGAGGAGATGCTCGGTGCCTGCGTCCAGTGAGTCGTCCGGCGTGGCGAAGAAGCTACGCGTGTACGTCCCGGCCACCGTGCCGATGCTGCGGGGACTGGTCGCCGATCGGGAGATCCGGGCCATCAACGACACCGCGTTCGCGGTCACGCCCGCGCTGCGCGAGGCGTACGCCTCCGGGGATGACGATGAACTCGCCGAGGTCGCCATGGCCGAAGCCGCGCGCGCCTCACTGCGATTGCTCGCCGAGGATTCCGCGCTCGACGACAAGGACGCCGACTCCGACGACGACGCGAGCCCCGCGCGCGGGCCGATCTTCCGGCGCGCGGTCATCGCCGCCGATGTGGACGGCACCACCCTGCGCCCCGACCTCGACGACGCTGTAGTCCGACTGTCCGCCGCAATCCCCTACTCCGCCATCGCCTCGGTACACGTCGACCTCGCCGACGCCGAGCCCCAGGTCTCCAAGGCCGTCGACGTCATCGACGCCGCCGACATGGGCGACCCAGACGCCGAATTCGTCCTCGGCGACGCCGAAGACCACCAATTGGCCTGGTACGCAGCCCAAGAACTCCCCTTCCTCCTCGACCTCCTGTAGGAGGAGAAGGCCCCTGCTTTTCTGGGGGTTCGGGGGCGAAGCCCCCAAGACCCAGCGTCAGCTTTCCCTCTTTCCTCTCTGGCAGCGGCACCGTAACCTACGATGCCGTAACCTTGCTGTGACGGCATGCGGCCGGGGTCCGGGAGGGCGTTCGACCGTCGTGCACGCGCACGGTGAGCAGCGACGACGCTGCACCGTGCGGGCATCTGAGGACACTGCGCTGCGAGCGCACGACGACAGGAACGTCCGGGAAAATGGCATCGAAGAGTGGCGGGTTCTCCGTGCGGGGACTCCGGGAATGGCTGGAGGCGCCGGTCGCCGAGGGCGCTACCGCGGGACGCACCAAGATGAACGCGTTGCGTGGTGCGGCGGCGCGGGTCACCACTCCCCTGCTGCCCGATGACTATCTGCATCTGGTGAATCCGCTGTGGTCGGCGCGCGAGTTGCGCGGGCGGATCGTGGCGGTGCGCAAGGAGACCTCGGATTCGGTCACGCTGGTGATCAAGCCGGGCTGGGGTTTCGACTTCAAGTTCGCGCCGGGGCAGTACATCGGTATCGGTGTGCTGGTGCAGGGGCGGTGGCATTGGCGGTCATATTCGCTGACCTGCCCGCCGGATTGGACCGATCCCGAGCACAAGGACAAGCGGCTCATCTCGATTGCCGTGAAGGCCATGCCGGAAGGATTCCTGTCCAGCCACCTTGTCAACGGGGTCGCGGTCGGCAGTGTGGTGCGCCTGGCCGCACCGCAGGGTGGATTCGTGCTCCCCGAGCCGCCGCCTTCGAAGGTGCTGTTCCTGACCGCGGGCTCCGGCATCACTCCGGTGATGGCGATGCTGCGCACCATGGATCGCCGCGAAGTGGTCCCGAATGTGGTGCACGTGCACTCCGCGCGCACTCCCGAAGATGTCATGTTCGGCGAGGACCTGCGCGAATTGCATGACAAGCACCCGGGTTTCACCGCGAACCTGCACTACACGGGCGAGCACGGCAAGTTCGCACTCGCCGATCTGGATGAGCTCGTCCCCGACTGGCGTGAGCGTGACACCTGGGCATGCGGCCCGATCGGCATGCTCGACGAGATCGAAAAGCATTGGGCGGACGCCGATATCGCCGACCAACTGCATGTGGAGCGTTTCGAGATCGAGCGTTCGGCCACCGGCGAGGGCGGCACCGTCACCTTCGCGCGCGCCGGCCGCAGTGTCGAAAGCGACGGCGCCACCACCCTGTTGCAGGCCGGTGAGGGCGCGGGCGTGCAGATGCCGTTCGGCTGCCGCATGGGCATCTGCCAGACCTGCGTGGTGACCATCACCGACGGTCACGTCCGCGATCTGCGCAATGGAAACGAGCGCCGGGCGGGCGACAAGGTGCAAACCTGCATCTCGGCCGCCGCGGGCGATTGCACTCTTGACGTATAACGCACGCATCGGTCGAGGCGTCGGCGCCAGACAACAGCTACCCTCAATGACAAAGCCCCTGCTCCGATAATTTTCCTCCCCCAATCCCATATGTTCGCGGCCCGTCTCGGTTCTGGACTGACTGGAGCGGAGGAGCGGAGGGAGGGAAGGTTCGAGACTCCCCGGGGCCGCGAACCCGCCCGGAGCGCAGCGTAGGCAAATTAGACACGGAGGATCGCCGGTGGCCATCACCGACATCAAGACGTTCGCCCACCTCACCGAGGCGGATATCGAGACCCTGGGTCGGGAGCTCGACACCATCCGCCGCGATGTGGAGCTCTCCCTCGGCGAACGCGACGCGAAGTACATTCGCCGAGTCATCCGTGCGCAGCGTCTGCTCGAGGCCGCGGGCCGCGCGACGCTGTTCGGCAGCCGGAATCGGTGGGCGTGGCTGGGCGGCACCGCGCTGCTGTCGGTCGCGAAGATCATCGAGAATATGGAGCTCGGGCACAACATCAGCCACGGGCAATGGGATTGGATGAACGATCCGGAGATCCACTCCACGTCGTGGGAGTGGGATATGACGGGTTCGTCGTCGCAATGGCAGCGGGCGCACAACTACTCGCACCACACCTATACGAACATCCTCGATATGGATGAGGATCTGGGCTTCGGCATTCTGCGTATGACGCGGGATGAGGAGTGGAAGCCCATCAATCTCGCTCAGCCGGTGGCGAATCTGGTGCTGGCGGCCCTGTTCGAGTGGGGTATCGCGCTGCACGATCTCGATGCCGCCAAGAAACAGATCGGCATTCCGCAGAGCGAATGGTTCTCCGAGCCGACCAAGATTTTCCTGCGCAAGGCCGGTAAGCAGGTCGCGAAGGATTTCGTGATCTATCCGGCGCTCACCGGTCCGGCGTGGAAGTCCACTCTGAAGGCGAATGCGACCGCGAATCTGGTCCGTAATCTCTGGGCGTACGCGGTGATCTTCTGCGGCCACTTCCCCGATGGCGCACAGAAATTCACCGAGGAGCAGTTCGAGAACGAGACGCAGGGCGAATGGTATCTGCGGCAGATGCTGGGTAGCGCCAATTTCGAGGCGGGCCCGACAATGGCGCTGATGAGCGGCAATCTCAGCTTCCAGATCGAGCATCACCTGTTCCCGGATATTCCGAGCAATCGGTACGCCGAGGTATCGGTGAAGGTGAAGGAGCTGTGCGACAAGTACGACCTGCCGTACACCACCGGATCCATTGCCAAGCAATACCTGTTGGCGTTCCGCACCATTCACAAACTGGCGTTGCCGGATCAGTGGCTCAGGCGCACTTCCGATGATGCGCCGGAGACCTCTTCCGAGCGCAAATTCGCCGGTGTCACGCTGCCGCCGCTGCCGTCCATGCCTTCGTTGCAGGATGGTCAGGAGTGGCTGGCCGAGCACAATTGGACGGGCGTGGACCCGGTGACGGGTGAGCGGCGCGGGCTGCGATCGGCGCTGCAGGAGGCCAAGATCGCGCTCAAGGAGAAGGCGCAGTACGAGAAGGAAGTTCTGCGCGAGGCGAAGGTGTCGCTGCAGGAAAAGGCAAGGCACGAAAAGGCTTTGCTGCAGGAGAAGGCCGGGCGGCGACGCTCGCTGAAGGACGTGCTGCGGGGTCGGCGCTAGCAGGTTACGATATCGAACGCAATGCGGCGTTCGACACGTCACGGATTCATATATAGGAAACCTACGGAGCCGTAACCTACGGTACTGTAACTTGCATGGCGATCTCGGATGTCAAGGAATACGCGCACCTCACCCCGGAGGATGTCGAAGCTATCGGTGCGGAGCTCGACACCATCCGCCGCGAAATCGAATCCTCCCGGGGCGAAAGCGATGCGCGATACATCCGCAAGGTGATCCGGCTGCAGCGCGCCCTCGAAATCAGCGGGCGCGGTGCGCTTTTCTTCAGCCTCTTCCCGCCCGCCTGGATCGCGGGCACGGCACTGCTCGGCACGGCCAAGATCATCGAGAATATGGAGATCGGCCATAACGTCATGCACGGCCAGTGGGATTGGATGAACGATCCGGAAATCCACTCCACCTCTTGGGAATGGGACAACGCCGGTCCCTCCGAGCACTGGAAGATCACCCACAATTTCCTGCACCACAAGTACACCAATGTGCTCGGCATGGACGACGATATCGGCTACGGTCTGCTGCGCGTCACCCGCGATCAGCGCTGGAGCCCGTTCTATCTCGGCCAGCCCGTCTACAACCTGCTGCTGCAGAGCTTCTTCGAATACGGCGTCGCCATCCAGCATTTGGAGCTCGGCAAGGTCGCCAAGAAGAAGTGGGCCAAGGACTCCCCCGAATGGAAGCAGTTCGAGGCCGACCGCACCGTCGTACTCAAGAAGATCGGTAAGCAGGCGGGCAAGGATTACCTGCTGTTCCCGCTGCTCACCGGCCCGGCATTCGTCGGCACGCTGACCGCCAACCTGGCCGCGAATGTCATGCGCAATGTGTGGACCAACGCCATCATCTTCTGCGGGCACTTCCCCGATGGCGCGGAGAAGTTCACCAAGCACGATGTACTGAACGAGACCCAGGGCGAGTGGTACCTGCGCCAGATGCTGGGCAGCGCCAATATCTCCGGCGGCAAGCTGCTGCACTTCATGAGCGGCAACCTCAGCCACCAGATCGAACACCACCTCTTCCCGGACCTGCCCTCCAACCGGCTGGCCGATATCGCCGTGCGCGTGCGCGCCATGTGCGACAAGTACGACCTCCCGTACACCACCGGCTCGCTGCCCGTGCAGTACTTCAAGTCGTGGCGCACCATCATGAAGCTGTCGCTGCCGAACAAGTACCTGCGCCGCGGCACCGATGACGCTCCGGAAACCAAGTCGGAGAAGGTCTTCGGCGGTGTCGCCGGCGTCGACCCCAGCACGGGTCGCCGCACGGGCCTGCGCACCGCCCTGGCTCAGGGCCGCAAGCGCCTCGCCCGCCGCGAGCCCGCGATGGCCGGCTGAACCGAATAGCCGAACACAACGCCCCGCCTCTTGCAGGCGGGGCGTTTGTCGTCTCGTCGGAGGCTGCCAGGAATGGGCGGGGTGGGGCCTGGTTCACTGAACGGCGTGTGTGCTGAAGGTCCGATCGCCCCTGATGAATGTCTGAGCGTCTACGACGCCATCCGTCTGCGCCGCGATGTGCGCGCGGAGTTCACCGGGGAGGTTGTGGACGACGGCACGCTGATGCGGATTCTGGAGGCCGCGCATCGGGCTCCGAGTGTCGGCAATTCGATGCCGTGGGATTTCATCGTGATTCGCGATCCGGCGATGCTGAGCAAGTTCGCCGATCATGTGGCGGACAAGCGCCGCGAATTCAACGACGCCCTGCCCTCGGATCGGTCCGAGACCTTCAATCCGATCAAGATCGAGGGAATCACCGAGTCCGGCACCGGCATCGTGGTCACCCACAATCAGGCGCGCGGCGGCACGCATGTGCTGGGCCGGGCGACCGTCCCCGAAACCGGTATCTACTCAACGATTCTCGCCATCCAGAACCTGTGGTTGGCCGCCACCGCCGAGAACGTAGGCGTCGGCTGGGTGAGCTTCTACGACACCCCCGTCCTGGCCGATCTCCTGAACCTCCCCGACCACATCAAACCGGTCGCATGGCTCTGTGTAGGCCCGGTCCACGAATTCCAGCAGATCCCCGACCTGGAACGCTTCGGCTGGCGCACCCGCCGCCCCCTGGAAGAAGCCATCCACTGGGAGCGCTTCACCCCCGGCGACTCCCCCGAGTAGCCAACCCCGAAACCCCCGAGAACAAAGAACACCGCACGCCGACCCGGACATGCGATCACCGGGAACTGACCGTTGGCACCTACGGCTTGGGTTCAAGGGTTCGATGCAACAGGGTTGTCTGGGTTCGACAGTAGTTGGTCCAGTACTTGTGCGGGGGTGCGGTAGTTGTAGCGTTTGCGGGGGCGGGTGTTGAGTTGGGCGGCGACGTAGTCGAGGTAGTCGGCGGGGAAGATCGACAGGTCGGTGCCTTTGGGAAAGTATTGGCGCA
>NZ_WJIC01000039.1 GCF_009649815.1 Nocardia sp. SYP-A9097 | reverse complement strand
CGACTCAACATCCGCTACGACCGAAAAGCCACCCACTACCTGGCATTTCTCACCTTGGCTGCGACACTGACCGGCTACAAGAAGCTCGCGAAGGCGAGAACGAAATCATCCACGTGAGACACGGTCTAAGACCGGCGCTGATGTACTTTTCGCTCCCAAAGTTCGCTTGCCGTGGCCGAAGGCAACGATGGACCGCCTACTTCACGTCTCGCCCGTAGCCGAACTGGCTGTCCAGTGCCCAGTTGATCTCTTCGACGACGAACGGGCTGGGCACCGGGTCGTCGGATTCAGTGATGACATCTTCCGGTGTGACGTATTGGAACGATTTGCCGTCATCGTACGGATCGCTTCTGCGAGACCAGTATTAGTATTTGGCGACGCCGCCATATACATCCACAGGGCAATCGCGCATCCCGCCGGCGCAGCGGGCCCGCGGCATCTTCGCAGTTCGTGGCTTGATCTCATCGAGCACCATGTGGTGCACCCAGAGGTCGGCGAAATCGTAGAGGTAGAACAGGGTGTCGCCCGGCGTGGTGATGAGTTCGTCCAGGCGAACCTGTTCCTCGGGCACTGCGGTATCACCGTCTTCGACCGCCTCGGGGCAGATATAGCGCTCCATCGTCGGGTCGTCGAAGGCTGGGCCGCAACGGAATTCGTGGGACGCACGGTCGACCCAGCCGAAGGATGCGCCGATGACCTCATGCAGATCGTTGAGGAACAGTTCGGAGGACACCTCCAACCACCGGAACAGCGGCGGCTCGGTGCCCACGATCGACGCATGCAAGCGGAAGGTGACCGGCCTCTTGCGGCGCGGTCCACGGCGGGAGAGCGGCTTCATATCGGCCACGGAGCGACATTAGCTGATGTGGTGCCGAGGTTCGTCGGTTCCGTGGAAGGTGAATCAGGATGGTGTGGTCGGAGATCCAGTTCGTCGGCCCGTTTCAAGCACCTGCACCATTCGGCATGTCGGCATCCGGCGCGCACTATCGTAGTGACAACGAACAGAAGGAGGATCCAGTGTCCGACCCCATGTCGAGTTCGGAGCGGCGGCAATTGCAGGCCCTGGAACGCGAACATGCTCGACTGCTCGCTGAACAGGAGCGGTTGCAGGGTCAATTGGCTTCCCGCGCAGCATATCTCGGTAGTCATTTGCAGCCTCCCGGCGAAATCGCGCGCCAGTTCGAGGAAGCAGCGGATGCCGATCCCGTGGATCGCGCCCAAAACCTCAACGAGGCTGCGGGGTACTGGGCTATGGCGGGCGAACTGGAGCGCGCTCGCCGCATGCATCTCGCCGCCATTGCCGACGGCGGTGAGGTCGCCGGCGACGCACGGGTCTGGTACGCGGAGTTCCTGCTCGAGTTCGGTGACGCGCAGGCCGGGCGGGCGTTGCTCGACACGGTCCTCGCCGAGGGACCGGACGATTTCGGCATCTACGAGTCGGTCGCGGAGACATTCGAAGCCATCGACGCACCGGATGAGGCACTCCACTGGTTCGACGCGGGTTTGGCCCGGCTACGGTTGACCGCTCCCGATCAGGAATTCGAGTTATATCGACTTGCGATCGGCCGCAGTCGAATTCGAGAGTCGCTCGGCCTCCCCGAGGACTCCGACGATCGATGGGCCGAACAGCAGCGCGAGGGATGGGTTGAACGCCTGACCCTGGACGGTCGCAGCGCCCAGACACATTCCGTCGCCACGGCGGTGTTCTACTTCCCGGAGCCGGAGTTCGATGCCGCGCTGCGTCGATGGCCGCAATTGCGGGAGCAGTATGACAGTCATGAGGAGCATCGCGAATCGGTCGAAAAGCGGCTCCGGGCAATGGATTCCGGACACGACACGCGTGTGTCTCCAGCTACTGTCGACGGCCTGGCCGAGTATGCGGCGGCCGGCGACGGGGATCCGGCGCAGTCGAAAACCCGTGCGGCCTACGCCGCCGAATTGAGTCGTCTCGGCATGGACATCGATTGGCCGCCGGGACGTAACGAGCCCTGTTGGTGCGGATCATCCAGGAAGTACAAGAAGTGCTGCGGTCGGCCGAACTGACGCTTCGGGGCGCGGGCACGAGTGGTCATCGAAAAGCCAAGCCGGACAGCTCCTTTCAAGCCAGCCGGGGAAGTCTTCGCTGGTGCCACCCGTTGTAGGTCGGCACCGCGTTGATGCTTCCTACCGGATCGCACATTCTTCACCGAATAGCCACACGATGTTGATTCGGTATGAGTATTGTCAAACCTTGACAGCTTTTGGCATCTATCGACATGATCTGTTGCTGGAGGAGGGCTGACATGCTGCTGCGATTTCGGGTAGAGAACCATGCGTCACTACGCGATGAACAGGAGTTGACGCTTGTCAGCTCCGAGTGCCACCCGAAGCGAGCCGAAGCCGAGGTACCTGGTTCGAGTGAACTCGTGACGGTTCCGGTGGCGGCGATCTACGGCCCGAACGCCTCGGGAAAGTCGAATGTCATCGACGCCATCACCTGGATGCGCTGGGCGGTCCTGTCGTCCTACCGCCGATGGGACCCGACCGGTGGCGTTCCGCGTCGCCCATTCCAATTCCGCCGAAATCCGGAGGACCACCCCACCGACTTTCAGATCGATTTCGCCGTCGACGGGGTGCGGCACGCCTTCGGATTCTCCGTCGATGACACGAGAGTCCGGAATGAGTGGATGGTCTACTACCCCGAAGGGCGAGCGCGCCGGCTCTACGATCGTGACGACAAGGATGAGGTGACCTTCGGCCGCTGGTTGACCGGCCGCCGCAAGACGGTAGCGGACTCGCTGCGGTCCAATAGTCTTTTCCTCTCGGTCGCTGCGGCCCAGGGGCATGAACAGCTGAGCCGCATATTCCGCTGGTTCCAGTTCGGCCTGGTGGTAGCTGATGACAGTGACTACTCCGGACGACTCGAGCACACATTGCATCTCCTGCTCGAGGACGATGTGCACCGTCCGGAGTCACGGGCGGTGGCAATGCTGCTTTCCTACGCTGATCTCGGCGCCACTGGGCTCGAGGCCAAGGAGTTCGACGAGACGGACGATGAGGAGTTGCGGAGGGTTCGCCAAGCATTGCGCGATGCGGTCGGCAGCCGCCTCGTTGTAGAGCCCGGCCGGTTCAAAGATGTGCGCGTGCGGCATCGGACAACGGATGGGGAATTCACTCTGCCCTTGTCCCACGAGTCGAGCGGAACTCGTACTTGGATCGGTCTGCTCGGGGTGGTGGTCTCCGCGCTGATGCGCGGGGCCGTCCTGTGTGTCGATGAACTCGACGCACGGCTGCACCCCCAGTTGGTCGACGCTCTGATCGGAATGTTCGCTTCGGCGGAGGTGAACACGCGCGGGGCGCAACTCGTATTCAGTTCTCACGATATGACTTTGCTGGGGCGGAACGCTCAGACGGAACTGTCGCGTGACCAGATCTGGTTCACGGAGAAGGATCCCGGTACCTTGGCGACGAACCTGTTCCCGATGACCGACTTCCCGGTGCGTGACACCGACAACTTCGAACACCGCTATCTGCTGGGCCGTTTCGGCGCGGTTCCATATCTGGACGACGACTTTCTGCCGCGGCTGGTAGAACTTCTCGAGCGTGAGGACGTGAATGAGGGGGAAGAAGCCGCTCCAGCAGACGGCGAAGTCGAAACGGCAGGAGCGACTTCGCTTCCTCATCTACTGTGAGGACGAGAAGGCGGGTGCCGAGTACTTCAAAGGCGTCAAAGGCGACCTGCGAGCGCAGATCAAAATCGGGTCACAGCATGGCGAACCGCTCGGCTTGGTGAAAGCCGCTGTCGACCATATGGATCGAGCGGAGCGTTGCCGGGAGGACCGATGGACGCCCTACGACGAGGTCTGGTGTGTCATCGATGTGGAGGCGCCGCAGCCGCACGCCTGCTTGGATCAAGCGTTGCAGCTTGCGAAGCAGAACGGCGTGGGGGTCGCGTTCGCGAATCCTTGTTTCGAGCTCTGGGTGATGCTGCACTTCGAATCGGTTACCGCACACCATGATTCATCCCGTATGCAGGCCGTTTTGGAGGGAAAGGGGCATTGCGGATATAACGCGAGGGCGAAGTCCATCCAGTACGGTTCTCTCCGTGGGAAGTACGAGACGGCTCGGATGAACGCAATGAACCTGCGGCTGGACCCACTCAGCGATTACCGGTGGAATCCATGGACCGATATCGACGAATTGGTCGAGCGCGTCAAGAAATACGCTGCGGGCAGCGTCGACGGCACAGCGTTGTAGTCGACGGCCTTCCTGATTCACTTCGGTTGGTGGCCAACTCATTGTGGTTGAGAGGTTCGGGGATTACTGCGGGCCGGTGCTGATTTAGGTGTGAGTAGCACGCTCACTGTGCTGGCCCGTTGACGATCTGAAAGGCTGGGTCGGAGCAACCCTTCAGTCGTGAACCTCGGTCGTATCCGCCTATCAAGTTGTTGATCGGCTGCATGTACAGCCGAAGCCGATGTCTCCGGGCCGAGATAGTCGAATCCGTTTTCTTCGGCGATAGTCCGAGCCTCTTCGTAGGACACCGGTTCGAGGTCGGTCCAATGTCCTTGCATGGCTCTGGAGTCAGCCGCCCACTTCCGCCAGTAGCAGGCTCGACAGGTCGGCTCTCCGTAGCTGTTCTTGTCGAGGGTGTAGTTGAACCGGTAGTGCGCATCGACTGTGCATGTGCGGCAACGAGTCAACTGCCAGCTGTCGGGGTGAGTGAACGGCTCCATTGGATCGAGGCCGCCGGCACCTTGAATTTCGGAGATGTGCTGCTCGCACCACGTTGGTTTGGTTCGGGTTTTGAACGCGGCTTCGTTGGTACAGCCTGCTGCGGAGCAGATCTGATCGGTTGGGGTTGGCTTGCGGCGTAAGGGCTTCGGCGGCCTGGGCTTCGGCCTCTCATCCAAAGGGGCTGCGCAGCCGACTCGGTGTCGGCGGCCGGCGATTCGGTTCGTCCTCGCCTGCTATGCCGATCCCGTCGAGAGGTTTGCCCTCGAGACATCTGAGGAAGTCGTCCTCGGTCATGACCTCGATGTCCTGGCCTTTATCCTGAAGTTCGAATGCTTTGCGAGCCTTGCCAGTGATGTTGGAACCTGGACGTAGCACGGCAGGGTTGATGTCACCCACGACGAGGACGTTCGTTTTCTTCGTGACGACTTTGTCGGCCGGTGCGCCGACTCGAGCGGACTCCTGCCAGGCGATCTGCCGGGTCATGGAAATCAGGGTGCCGGTGAAAACGACGACTCTGCCGTAGAGGTAGCCCTCGGGGTCGGCGTTCGGATCGAGTTCAGGCCGCACCAGTCGGGATCCGGTACCTGCGGAAATCGCAACGCTGCCTTTGTAAAGGCCGCCGGCCATCGTGCCGATGCGAACACCAACCGAACCGGCTAGTTCCTCGAGGTCGACAGCGTTTTGTCTTCCGGCCAGCCCGCGAACCAAGTCCACCACAGCTCTGGCGTCCGCGAGTGGATCGTGATGGTCGTCGATCGACCCGCCGAGCGACTCCAGGACATACGGAAGCCGATACGAAGGCAGGGAAAGGACGCGGCGAGACAGCACCATCGTGCACAGGAATCGCAGGCCCGGCCACTCGATTTGGTCGACCGCACAGGCATATCGGATGACGCCGGTGTCGAAGCCCGCATTGTGGGCAACAACGACATCGTCGCCGATGTAGTCGACGATCGCCGGCAGGATTTGCTCCCAGCTCGGCGCGTGCGCGACGGTCTTCGCGCTGATGCCGTGCAGCACAGTGTTGTACGCGTCGAAGTAGTTAACCGCCTCCGGAGGACGGATCAACCAACGGCGTTCGTCCACCACAGCCCCATCGCGGACACGGACGAGACCGACCGCACAAGGCGATCCGCGGTAGGAGTTCGCGGTCTCGAAATCGATAGCCGTGTAGTCGAACATCAGGCCACCGGCTCCGGCTGCACGCGTTCCAGGAACTCGTCGGGCAGGACCGAGATGGTCTGGCTATTGAGTTCCATCGGCATGATCCACGGGGTTTCGCCAGTCTTGGGTGCCCTGGTCCGCCGGTGCCGTTGCTCGTCGGTGAACAGCCACGCCGCCCACGTCTGGGCGACGTAGTTGGCTACCGTCAGAGCGCGGAATTGCGGTTTTTCGGCTTCCGGCGGGGCGAGCACGGGCGTCGGCGGAAAGCCCGGAATGACAAGGTCTTTGCGGTTGCTCGAGTTGTAGTCGCCGATCGCCTCACAGATGCGGTCCTGGTGGGTGGCAGTCCGCTTGATCAGGTCGTCGAACGCGTCGACGTTGACGGCGTGAACAAAACCGGCAGGGGGCTCGGTACCGGTGGTGAGCACTACCGATCGGTCTCTTGTGAGGGAGCGGATTTTCATGTCGTAGTCGGGATCGTCGTGTGAGATGACAACCGCGTTGGTGTTGTTCACGCTGGTGCGTCCGGTGCGGCTGGTCAGCCAGATGGCGGTGGCGTCGGCGGCCGATTGCCGATCGACGATTGCGAAGCCGAGCATTGCTCTCCAGTGGCGGTTGTCGGATTCCGGCATTCGAGTCATGCACGAATGGCGGTGGCGGTCGAGACCGAAGGAACTATCCTTGAATTCGGAACTCCCACACGTAGTCCCGGGCGCGGCTGTGCACAGCCGCTGGCAAGGCGAATCCCGCCGGATTGCTCTCCGACCCACCGCCGTCGCTTCTCGAGCCGCATATCGGGCATTGGCGAACCCCAGAATTTCTCTCGATCTAGGCGAACCCCCTGATTCGCAATTTGAGTATCAGTGCAGGCTTCGCGGAACGGCCCGCCATCGAATGAGATTGGCACGGAATGACACTCTCGGGGATTCCAGGTCAGAGGCGGGCGGGGAGTGGCCCGCCCTGTCGCGTGAGATGTTCGAGGGGTTAGTGCAGCGAGACCGTGACTCCGCCGGAGAACATCGAGTCGTGCAGGACTATGTGGTCCGGGGCTGAGTCTGCGGGGAGGTCGTAGACGACCTGGGCGGTGATTGTGTTGCCCGGGTTGAGGTTTGCGTAGAGGCTGGTGTCGGACTGGAGGTTGATGGCGGCGGTGGCGTCGTTGCTGAATTTGCGGTTCTTCGCGTCGAAGACGTATTGGTCGCTGGGGGAGAAGCCGTAGGGCTTGTCTGAGGTGTTGGTGATGGCTATCGACACGATGGTGAAGGCGCCCTGGGCGGTCTTTTGGAGGAATTCGTTGTCGCCCAACGTTTTCACGCCGGTTTGGACTTGGGTGACGACGAATTCGAATTTGCCGTCGCGGACGGGGGTGTTCAGGCCGGGGACGGGTTTGCTGGGGTCGGCGGCGGGGGAGCCGGAGGAGGACGAGCTGCCCTTGCTCATCAGTGCGCCGCCGATGCCGCAGACCGCCACGATGACGGCTATGACGATCAGGATGGTCCTGAGGGTGTGCGATTTCTTGGGCGGCGTGGGCATCGCGTACTGCGGGTAGCCGGGCTGCTGCGGGGGGATCTGGCCGGGCTGCGGGTGGGACATGAGGCTCCTGAGGGCGTGTTTCGGGAGGTCCCCGGCGGCTTGCCGGGGACCGATCACGTTGGTGCGGACTGGGTTTCGTGCCGGGTCGGTTACTCGGCGACCCAGGTGCAGCCGCTGACGTCGACGACGTCGCCGGCGTTGAGGCGCACGAAGGACGCCCCGGTGTAGGACTCGATGTCGATCAGGTCCGAGGACTTCGCGCCCTTGTAGGGCAGCCAGGTGATGAAGCAGGAGCCGTAGTCCTGATCGCGCGGGCCGGCGGTGCGGTAAGTGCCGGGCTGGACGTCCTGGCCGACTACCTGCTGGCCCTCGTGGAGCTGGGTGGCGGGGTCGGCGTGGGCGATGCCGGTGCCGGCGAGGGTGGTGAGGGCGGCGGCGGCCAGGAGGGTGATCACGTTGCGGCGCATGGGTTTTCCTTCGTTCGGTACTGGAGATCGGGGCGGCCGGATCAGGCTCTGTCCCGCTGATGCAAAACCGTATGAGACTGTGAAAACATTGTCAACACGAAATTGGAGATTGATTTTTGCTCACGCGTCGACAAGGGTGGAGGGAACGTTCACGAGAGGAGGGGTATGTCGAAGCCCGCGTCAACGGTCAGTGCTGCGGAGATTTCGCGGCTGGCCGACGTCACGCGTGCCACGGTCAGCAACTGGCGGCGGCGGCACGACGACTTTCCCAAGGCGATCGCCGGGAGCAGTGAGGCCCGACCCCAGTTCGACCTGCGGGAAGTGCAGGAATGGCTGGTCGGGCACGGGGTTGAGGTGTCGGAGTCGCCGACTACCGAGCTGCGGACGCTGGTGCGGACACAGGCGACGGCCGACGCTATTGCGCGGGTGATGACGGGTCTGCGGGTATCGGGAGGACGTTGGGCCGCGAGTGAAGCTCTGGTGGGCGGCGTCGGGGCGGATGCTTCGGCCGGCGAGATGAGCGGGGCCCGGCTCGATGTACGCAGTGGTTTCGCCGAGGATCTGCTGCAGGCGCTCGAACGGGCAGCCGTCGCGGACGGTAACCGTGCCGCCATCGATGTACTGGCGGAGCGAGCACTTGATGACACCGCGGCGACGGGTGTGTACATCACCCCCGAGCCCGTCGCGAAACTCATGGCGGCACTGCTGGATTCACCCACACAGCGGTTGCGCAGCGTGCTGGACCCGGCGTGCGGGAGTGGATCACTACTGCTCGCAGCCGCGCAGTTGGGCGCGACTGATCTCTACGGTCAAGACTCGCTCCCGGTGCAGGGTCAGCGCGCGAGACTGCTCCTGGAAGCCGACGCCGATCTGGAACCCGTTGTGTGCGAGGGCGATTCCCTGACAGCGGACGCTTTCCCGGACCTGCGCGTCGATGCCGTGCTCTGCAATCCGCCGTACGGGCAACGCGATTGGGGCTCAGGCGAACTGGCCTTCGACACCCGCTGGGATTACGGCACACCGCCGCGTGGTGAGCCGGAACTGGCCTGGGTGCAGCATGCGGTCGCACATCTGCAACCCGGCGGCACCGCCGTTCTGCTCCTGCCACCCGCGGTCGCGACTCGCCCGTCCGGGCGCAAGATTCGCGCGGCGCTGGTGCGTAAGGGCGCGCTGCGTGCGGTCATCGGATTGGCTCCGGGTGCGGCGCAACCCTGGCATGTGGGATTGCAGCTCTGGGTGCTGCGGCCACTGCAGGTAGATGTACCTGCCTCGGACACCATGCTTTTCGTCGATACGACCGCACTGCCTGCCGCCGCGGACGGCATCGACTGGGACGCCGTCATCGAATCGGTGGTCCGGGCCTGGCGGGCATTCGATGGTGAGAACTCCGGTACCGCAACCGTTTCCGGGATTGCCGCCGCTGTCCGACTCGTCGAGGTGATGGACGATGAAGTTGATCTGACACCCGCTCGCTATGTTCGGTCGTCGCTCGACTCGGATACCGTCTCGGGTGAGGTCGATGACGCGATTCGCAGACTGGCAAGTGTCGCAGCGGAATTGGCTTCGGTGACCGACGCGCTGGGTGGGTGGTCGACGGCCTCGGGCAAGTCCTGGCGGTTCGTATCCATCGCCGATCTGGTGAACTACGGTCAGCTGGAATGGATTCGAGCATCTCCGCCGAGTACTGCCAAGTCGGCCAATGACACCCGCGTCCTGACCGCTCCGGACGTTGCCACGGGCAACCCGGCCTCGGGCAGCTTCGCGACCTCCGCACCGGAGACCGAGATCGAGATCCACGCCGGGGATGTGCTCATCCCGGCGATCCGCAGTGATCGAACCGGTGGCCGCAGTGCGCGTGTCGCGGGTCCCGAGGATGCGGGGGCGATTCGCGGGCCGCATGTGCACCTCCTCCGCCTCGATCGTGAGCGACTTGACCCCTGGTTCGTCGCGGGCTTCCTCACTGGCGCGGAAAATGTTTCCGCCACAAGGACATCCACTATTCGATTCGACCCGAGCCGACTGCGGATCCCGGTGCTCGCGTTGTCCGAGCAGCAGCGCTACGGCGAGACCTTCCGTCACCTGTTCCTATTGCGCGGCGCTGCCCGCCGGGCGAGCTATGCCGCCGAACATGTCGCGGAGCTGGTGACCACGGGCTTCACCGCCGGAGCGCTGGCACCGGACGAGAAGGACCACAAGTGAGGCGTGCGAGCACATCCGCTACCCCGGGCTCGGCGCTGCTACGGTTGCCACAATCCGCGGTAATTGTGCGGGCGATGAGTACAGGGGAGACAGCCGGTCGTGATAGGGGACATCGCCGCCCATCCCAATTCCGCGCCGCTCGCGGAAGGGATGGTCGACTTGCTTGATGAGAGACTCGATTCGGCGCCCCGCGGCCGTGCGGTGGATTCACTTGCCGATTACGTCGCATTGCGGTCCACGCTGCTTGACCAACCTGCCTCGGAACCACCTGCGCTGCAATCGAATACCGGCGAGTTCAGCACGGTTTCGCTGGAAGAGCTCGTCGATGCCGGGGCGGTGACTCTCCATGAAGCACCCCCTACCGTTGTCTCCGAAACCGGCGAGACTCCCATGCTCTCCGCGAAGGATGTCCGACTGGGCCGTGCTCCGTCCCGCTGGGGGAACGTGGCCGCACCCGGCGCGGTGACCGTGCGCGCGGGTGATGTCGCGGTGGTGATCGGCACCGATGTCGCGGTCCGTGTCTGCGCCGACGCCGGTGCCCTCCTCGGGCCCGGAATTCACCTGGTGCGCAGCAATGTCAAAGCCCTCGATCCGGACTTCCTCGCCGGGGTGTTGCGCGCCGCCGTGGATGCAGCCGACGGCAATCACGTCGACCTGTATCAGGTCTCGGTGCCGCGCATCCCGCCTGCCGAGCAGCGCCGTTACGCCGATGTTTTCGCACAGCTGACCGAGCTGGAAACCGCTTGGCAGCAGCAGCGTTCGAATATGGAGCGCCTGATCCGCTCCGGATTCCGCGGCCTCGCACAGGGTCGCCTGAGGCCCGGCACCGGCGACGAGTAGCGTTTCGGTTTCCTGGACTCACGGAGGTAGGCGCGGTGCAACCGCAGGTCGTCGGCGGCCGGTACGAGCTGCTCAATGAGATCGGCGCGGGTGGCATGGGGCAGGTCTACGACGGCTTCGATCGCCATCTGCGGCGGCAGATCGCGGTGAAGTTCACGCATCCGAGTTTGGACAAGGATCCGGATTGGACCAAACGCTTCTTCCGGGAAGCGGAGTTCATGGCTCAGCTGCGGCATCCGGGACTGCCGATGATCCACGACGCCGGGATTGAGCCGGGGCAGCCTGAACGGCCTTATCTCGTAATGGAATTCGTGAAGGGGGTTACCTTCGACGAATTGCTGGACCGGCAGGGGCCGCTGCCGGTGGGGGCGGTGGCTTCGCTGGGCGCGCAGGCGGCGGCGGTTCTCGCTGCGACGCACCGCAATCGGATCTATCACCGGGATTTGAAGCCGTCGAATCTCATGCTGTGCGACGACGGGACCGTCAAGGTGCTGGATTTCGGGCTGGCGGTATCGCTCGATGCCGACAAGACCCGATATACCAGCACCGGACATACCTTGGGCACACCGGCTTTCATGGCTCCGGAGCAGGTCGAGGGTGGGACGGTGGTGCCGCAGACCGATCTCTACGCGCTCGGTCTCGTGCTGCACGAATTGCTCACCGGCGACCGGGTTATGACGGGTAGTTCGCCATATGTGGTGTGGCAGAACCAGGTTCATCAGACTCCGCCCGATATCCGTTCCGAGAGACCAGAAGTGCCTGTCGAACTGGCTCGGTTGATTATGGGCATGCTGGCAAAATCGCCGGATCAGCGACCCGAAGACGCGGCTACCGTGCATGCGGTGCTGCTGCGGCATGCCACCGGTGTGGGGTCGCTGTCCGAGGTGACCGATCCGGTCAGCCCGGCGGTGATGTACGCGCGGGCAGCCGCGGCCGGCGGATCTTCGCGCACCGCACAGACTGTCGTGTCCGCGACCCGGGTGCTGCGGACTCCACCCGAGCACGCGCCGAGTGTCCCGCCGAAACCGTCGGCAACCGATTTCAGCCGCGGCGATCTACAGCGCGCCATGCGCCGCGCCCGCGATTTCGCCGACGACTCGCGGTACGACCCGGCGGTGCACGAGCTCCAGACCATCGTGGACAAGGCTCTCCCTCGATTCGGATCCCGCGATGCCGATGTGGTCGAGGCGCGCCTGCGACTCGCGGATCTGCGTTTCGAAGGTGTCGACTATGCCGGTGCCGCAGAGCTTTACCGCGAACTCATCGATGATCTGACCGCCGAGCGTGGACCCTACGACGACCACGTCATGTACTGCCAGCGCCGGTTGGCGTCCTGCCATGTACACACCGGAGATGTGAAAGCCGCGCTGACTCGACTCAAGCGGCTGCACAGTCAGATGGCGGTGCGATACGGCGAGCAGGACAGGCGCGTCATCGAATTGGCGGCGCAGATCGGACATATCAAAGCCGGTTGAGCTCGGTAGTCTCACCGAAATCGGCAGACATGTCGGACCCATGCTCTACGGTGTCCGGTGCAGAGCATCCGCAGCGACCTCGGAGCGTCATGACCATTGCGACTCAAACCGTCCTGTCCCTTGTAGTGGTGCTCGACAAGGTGGAAGACCGGTTGGTTGTTTGGCACGTGAATGTCGGTCGGGCCATTGGTCTTTCGCGCCTATCGGGCGCTTGGGTGGTGGGGGAGGACAGCGCGCAGGAGATTGCGGCGCTCACCGCCGGATATGACTCGGTGTGGTGCGGTCGGGTAGCGGAGGGTATCGCCGCGGCGGGGGTCGTGGATCTCGATGCGACGTTCGCGGCCGCACAGGCAGAAGTTGACGCGGCGGACTCGCTGCTCACCGAATATCAAGCCGCACAGTCGAATAAAGCGATACGCCCGGAGTGGCCGGAGTTGGTGCATCCCGCCGAGGCGGGACGAGCGCCGGGCGTCGTAGACGAAATCGTCCACGATGCACTAGTTTTGGCGCGCGGCATTGCCGATCTCGCCGATCGCTGGTCCGATTTCGAATCCCTGCGCGTGGCAAGGCATTTCCTGACCAATCACGGCGGGCCGACCGTGCGGCCACTGCCACTCGTGGTCCGGTGAGAATGCCCGGACTGTCGTTCGCGGCTCTCGACGTCGAGACGGCAAATTCCTCTCGCGGAAGTATCTGCGCGGTAGGCGTCGCGATCGTCCGCGACGGCGTGCGCCTGGCCACCCACTCCTGGCTGTGCCGCCCACCCCGCTCGGTGGACTTCTTCTCCCGGCACAACATTCGCGTACACGGCATCTCACCGACGATGGTGGCAGACCAGCCAGTCTTCGCCGCCCGTTTTCCCGAAGTGCTCGAGGTTGTCGCCGACCTCCCGCTGGTCGCGCACAATGCCGGTTTCGACAGCAGCGCAATCCGCGAAGCCTGCCGCCACAGCGAAATCCCTTCCCCAAGCTGGGATTTCACCTGCACCCTGACCATGTCCCGCCGCCACCTCGACCTCGACAGCTACCGCCTCCCCGCCGTCGCCGATGCCCTGGACATTCCCCTCCTAACCCACCACAACGCAGCCGCCGACGCCACGGCCGCCGCCGACATAGTCCTGGCACTGGCCGCCCGCACAGGCATCGACTCCCTCAGCGACCTCGAACGCCTGGGCGCAGACCGCCCCTATCGCACTCGCCCGGCCGCCCCGCGCCACATGGAATACCCTGCCCGCGTGGAGGTCTCGCGCCCCCGCCAATCCTTCTTCGCCCGTGCGGAATTGGTCATGCCGGAAATCACCGGCACAGACCCAGCCCATCCCCTCCACGGCCAAACAGTGGTCTTCACAGGCGATCTCACCACCCTCACCCGCCAGGAAGCCTGGAACATAATCGCCGCCTGCGGCGCAACCCCCGCCAAAAACGTCACCAAGCGCACCACCTGCCTGGTAATCGGCGACGCCTTCACCGGCCAAGACCCCTCCGCCTTCACCACCACCAAGGCCCACCGCGCCGCCCACCTGCGCACCCAGGGCCAACAGATCGAAATCCTCGACGAGCAGCGCTTCCTCGCGACCCTGAAACCGGTCGGAGGTGAGAGCCAGGATTCGTGCCAGCTAACTTTCCGCAGACTTCAGCGCAGCTCCCGGATTTGATAGCGAGCTGTCATGACTATCGACGCAGGTCATCGCGGAGCGGTTCCGGTATGTGGGAGCGGCGCGGCGGGTCGGCGGGATTATCGACCGGCGCGGCGACCGATAAACTCCTTCGCGTGACCGACGAGAAGCTGCTGCAGGGACCAATCCACGCCGTCCATGTCGAACTGGGCGCTACCTTCGCGCCGTTCGGGGGGTGGGAGATGCCGGTGTCGTATGCGGGGACCGTGGGGGAGCACGCCGCCGTACGGACCACCGTGGGGCTGTTCGATGTCAGCCACCTCGGGAAGGCCACTGTCGAGGGTGAGGGCGCCGCGGCGTTCGTGAACTCGGCGTTGAGCAATGACCTCGATCGGATTCGGCCCGGCAAGGCGCAGTACACGCTGTGCTGCACGCCCGAGGGTGGCGTGATCGACGATCTCATCGCCTACTACGTCAGCGATGACGAGATCTTCCTGGTGCCGAACGCCGCCAATACCGCGACCGTGGTCGCGGAGTTGCAGAAGCGGGTGCCGGCGGGAATCACCGTGACCGATGAGCATCGCGGCTACGCGGTGTTCGCGGTGCAGGGGCCGAAGTCGGCGGAAGTGCTTGCGGCGCTGGGGTTGCCGACCGATATGGAGTACATGGCGTACGCCGATGCCGAATGGGACGGGCGGCCGGTGCGCGTCTGCCGGACCGGGTACACCGGGGAACACGGCTACGAGTTGCTGCCGAAATGGGATGACGCCGAGGCGGTATTCCGGGCACTGGTGACGCAGGTCGAAGCCGCCGGGGGACAGGCCGCCGGACTCGGCGCGCGTGACACCCTGCGCACGGAGATGGGCTACCCGCTGCACGGACATGAACTCTCCGTTGACATTTCGCCGTTGCAGGCGCGCACGGGCTGGGCCGTCGGCTGGAAGAAGCCGGAGTTCTGGGGCAAGGCCGCGCTGGAGCAGGAGAAGGCGGCCGGTCCGCGACGACTTCTGCTGGGGCTCAAGGCAATCGACCGTGGCGTGCTGCGTCAGGGGCAGGCCGTCATGCGTGGCGACGAGCAGGTCGGTGAGACCACCTCCGGCACTTTCTCGCCCAGCCTCAAGGTGGGTATCGCGCTCGCGTTGATCGACACCGCGGCAAAGATCGAACCCGGCGATGAGGTCGAGGTCGACGTGCGTGGCCGCCGCCTCAAGTGCGAGGTCGTCAAGCCGCCATTCGTCGAACCGCATACGGCCTGAACCGCATACGGCTCAGCCGTGACAATCGTGTACCTGCGGACTCGGATTGTGCGCGTCCTCCTCGAGGGTCCGCAGGCGCGCGGGCGGGCGGATTTCCGCCCGAATGCGGTGGTGAACGCTCGAAAGAGCCGGGTCTGAGACGCGCGACGCGCGAGGGATTCCGGCCGGTGGGTGGGTGGCGGCGTGTCCGGTAAAGCCACAAATTAAACTCCCCGACATGACAGTTGCCGCGCAGTTCACCCGCACCTCGCACCCCGCCCCGACCTCGGCGGAGCGACGGCAGGAGATTCTCGCGGCCCCCGGATTCGGGCGTTTCTTCACCGATCACATGGTGTCCATCGACTACATCGACGGGCAGTGGGTGAACCCGCAGGTCGAACCGTACGGGCCGCTGTCCATGGATCCGGCGACCATGGTGTTCCACTACGGGCAGGCGATCTTCGAGGGGTTGAAGGCGTACCGGCAGGCCGATGGCAGCATCGCGACCTTCCGGGTCGATGCCAATGCGGCGCGGTTCCGCCGGTCGGCGGCGCGCATGGCGATGGCCGAGCTGCCGGATGAGCTGTTCATCGAGTCCGTGCGTCAGCTGCTCGAGGTCGACTCCGCGTGGGTGCCGCCCGCCGGTGGTGAGGAGTCGCTGTACCTGCGGCCGTTCATGTTCGCCACCGAAGCCGGGCTCGGGGTGAAGCCGGCCTCGGCTTACAAGTACCTGCTGCTGGGTTCGCCTGCGGGCGCGTACTTCCCGCGTGGTGTGAAGCCGGTGAAGGTGTGGCTGTCCACCGAATACGTGCGCGCTGCCCCCGGTGGTACCGGTGAGGCGAAGGTCGCGGGTAACTACGCCTCCTCGCTGCTGGCGCAGAAGCAAGCCTCTGAAGAGGGCTGCGATCAGGTGGTGTGGCTCGATGCCATTGAGCGCCAGTATGTCGAGGAGATGGGTACGAACAACCTGTTCTTCGTCTTCGGTACCGGGTCGCAGGCGCGGCTGGTGACACCGGAGCTGTCCGGGTCGCTGCTGCCGGGTATCACTCGCGATTCGCTGCTCACCCTCGCCGCCGATGCGGGGTATCCCGTTGAGGAGCGCAAGATTTCGGTCGACGAGTGGCACAAGGGTGCCGAAAACGGGGAAATCTCAGAGGTTTTCGCCTGCGGCACCGCCGCGGTTATCACGCCGGTCGGCACGGTGAAGTCCGCCGAGGGCGAATTCACCATCGGCGGAGGCGAACCCGGCGAGGTCACCATGGCATTGCGGGATACCCTCACCGGAATCCAGCGCGGTACCTTCGCCGACAGCCACGGCTGGCTGCGCACCATGGCGTAAGCCTCTGGATGCTGAAAAGCGCCCGCTCCGAACGAGATTCGGTGCGGGCGCTTTCCGTTCGGGACGAAATCAGCCGGGCATGAACATCTGCCACTCATCGAGGGTCTTGGGCCGCATAACGTAGTTCTTCTCGACGATCTTGGACAGCTCGGCGCTGGGCTCCTCGGAGTACCAGTGCCCCGGGTACACCACCGGATTGCCTTGCAGCGCAGCCAAAGACCGCAGGCTGCGGAACATATCGTCGGAGTTGCCGCCCGGGAAGTCGGTGCGCCCGCAACCATCCACGAAGAGCGTATCGCCCGCGATCAACCTGTTCTCGAACAGGAAGCACTGGCTACCCGGCGTATGCCCGGGCGTATGCAGCAGTTCGATCTCGAACCCGCCGACCGCGACCTTGTCGCCGTGCGCGTGCCCGGTCAGCTCACTGGGCGCGATACCGGTGACATTGGCGACCCACGGCAGCTCCTCGGCATTGACGTGCACCGCCACATCGACCTTCTCCAGGAGCTCCTTCACCCCGCTCAGCGTGAAGCCCAACATGGTGCCGCCGACATGATCGGGATGGTGATGTGTGGCCAGCACGCCCGACAGCCGCATACCGTCGGCCTCGGCGATCTCCACCAGATCCCCGGCGGCATACGCCGGATCGACGACCACGCAGTCGCCGGTCTCCCGGTCGCCGATCAAATACGCGAAGTTCCGCATCTGCGTGGCGATCGGATCACCGACCGCCCAGTCGCGACCCGCGAGCAGCTGACGAAAATACAAACGGTCCGAGGCCATAACGAACACCCTATTGCCTCGCAGACGATCGAATGTGCAGGACCCCTACCGAAGTTGGACCCCCGCCCAGTCACGGCCTGGGCGGAGAGCTTGTGCGAGGCATTCAGGCGGAATCGCGATCCAGCAGTACTACGCGGGCTGTGGCTCTTGACCGGCCGAGGAGACGCCGGTCGCGGATTCCGCTGCGGCGTCGCGCCGATTCCGCACGGCCACCAGCCAATTGGCGAAGAAGATGCGCGAATGCGTGGACCAGTCCCGCGCTACTTCGGTGTGGTCGGCGGGCAGCACCAGCTCGTCGAGCAGCGCCGGATCGCGGCGGTTTCGCACCGATTCGGCATGCGCGGTGAGCCGCTCGTGCACCTCGGCCGGGAAGTATCCGACCGGAATCCGAGGGAACGGCAGCGTCGAATCGGCGATCCACCGCCGTAGATCCCGGCGGTATTCGCGAGCCATGGTGTCCGGCAGATACTCGGGATGACCCTGAATGAAGACGTGCCGCAGCCCCTGCGGGCCGATGGCCAACTGCCATTGTGCCTCCTCGGAGTCGAGCAGCACGGTGAGTCCGGCCGACCGCAGGTCCGCCGAGGTCATGACATTCCAGCGCGAATGCGGCACGCGCACGGGCGTGGCGAGCCCCGCCGTGAGTTCAGCCTCCGGTCCATCGGCGAAATTCGCTCCGGCCGTACCCATTTCGACCGGATCGAGAGCGCCCGGCGCAAGATGCACCCGATGGTCGAATGCCCCATGGCATCGATCCGCGAGCCGGTGACGGCGCACCCCGTGCAGCAGATGCAGTGCGGCATGCGCGGACTGACAGGAGAACAGCAGCGAGGTGGCACCCGCGCACTCCCGCAGCAGCCGGTCGATTATCGCCAGACACGGTTCGCCCGCGATCTCCGTCGCCGTGGGTTCACTGCCACTGATGATCAGCGCGTCCATCGCGGACAGGGCGGGCCAATCCACCGAGTTCGGGGAACCGAGCGGGTCGATGCCGAAGCAGCTCAGCTCCACCCGCACCGGATCGCCGCCGAGGAGGCTTGTCCCCGCTGAAGCGTCGCGCGAATCAGCTTGACGGACAGGGAATTCGGGCCGCTCCGTGACCAGTGGATCGGAGCTGAACGGCAGGTCCGGCACTGCCCACCCGAGCCGTTCGGTCGCGGCGCGCACCGCCTCGGCGAATACGCGTTTCGTCATGCTGTCCGGCCGAAGTGAAAGCAGATCCACTACGCCGACCCGTACCACCATCATCAGGTCCTTCGAAATAAGAGCTGACAGAACAACGCGAATGAACCGCGGTGATCAGGCCCGGTTCTCGCGCAAAAAGAACCGCACGCCAATCATTTGATCAGCGTGCGGTACGAACTTGTCGAGCAGGTTTCAACGAAGAATATTCTCGATCTCCGAAGCCGCTTCCGGACCGTAAGCCTCGCGCAGCCGCTTCAGCGCGACGTCCTTGTCGAGGGTCCATTCCTGGGTGCCGATGGTCTCGAGGACGAGAACCGCGATGAGTGAACCCAGCTGGGCCGAGCGCTCCAGGGACAGCCCGGCCGAGTGTCCGGTGAGGAAGCCCGCGCGGAAGCCGTCGCCGACGCCGGTCGGGTCGACCTTGGCATTGTCGGGGACCACGTCGACGTGCAGTTCGGTGCCGTCCTTGTCGACGATCTTCGCGCCCTTGGAGCCGAGGGTCGTCACCCGAATGCCAACGCGCTCACCGATTTCGGCTTCGGTGAGGCCGGTCTTCTGCAGCAGCAGGCCCCACTCGTACTCGTTGGTGAACAGATAGGCGGCGCCTTCGATGAGCGACAGGGCCTGCTCGCCGTCGAGACGCGCCAGCTGCTGCGATGGGTCGGCGGCGAAGGCGATGCCCGCGGTACGGCACTGCTCGGTGTGCAGCACCATGGCGTCGGGATCGTTCGCGCCGACGAGCACCAGCTCGAGGTCGCGATCGGAAGCCAGCGCGCCGATGGAGATTTCGCGGGCCTCGCTCATCGCGCCCGGGTAGAAGGACGCGATCTGTGCCATCGACTCATCGGTGGTGCAGACGAAACGCGCGGTGTGCGCCTCGGTGGAGATCCGCACGGCGGAGCAGTCGACGCCATTGGATTCCAGCCACTGCCGGTAGTCGCCGAAGTCGGGGCCGACCGCGCCGACCAGCAGCGGGGTCTGGCCCAGCAGGCCCATGGCGTAGGCGATATTGCCGGCCACGCCGCCGCGGCGGATGACCAGGTCGTCGACGAGGAAGCTCAGGGACACATGCTGGAGTTGGTCGGCCAGCAGCACATCGGAGAACTTCCCCGGAAAGCGCATGAGGTGGTCGGTCGCAATGGAGGCGGACACGGCGATGGTCACGGGCGTCGATCCTTCGGTGACGTGCGCTGCGCACACCTGAACGAGACGAGGCAGACGCGGGGCCGGGTGGAGCGAACCGAGGGGTTCGCACTTAGAAAAATACACTGTCCGAGACGGGTAGACCCAACTCTCGGGGCTCTCAGGGGCTTCGCCCCCGAACCCCCAGGAGCATTCGGGGGCGCTGCCCCCGGACCCCCGGAATGGGCGGGGTCTGTCCCGTCCGGACATGCAGCAGCGCGGAACCTCCGGTGAAGGAATGTTCCGCGCTGGATGCGTCAGATCAGTTGAAGCTGTCGCCGCAGGCGCAGGAGCCGGTGGCGTTCGGGTTGTCGATGGTGAAGCCCTGCTTCTCGATGGTGTCGACGAAGTCGATCGAGGCACCCTGGATGTACGGGGCGCTCATACGGTCGACGGCGAGCTTGACGCCACCGAATTCGACAACCAGGTCGCCGTCGAGCGAGCGATCGTCGAAGAAGAGCTGGTAGCGCAGACCGGCACAGCCACCGGGCTGCACGGCGATGCGCAGCGCGAGGTCGTCGCGGCCCTCCTGATCGAGGAGCGCCTTAGCCTTGACGGCAGCGGCGTCGGTCAGAGTCGCACCATGGGTGGTGGTCTCGTTCTGCACAGTCATGAACTCTCCTAAAGGACCTGTTTTCAACCCGTGAGAAGGGGCACGGCTCGATGCGTGTCAACGCCTCTTCGCGGACGACTATTCCCAATCCTACGCGGCAGCGATTCTGCCAGCAGTGCAGGGACTGAGCGGCCGCTCCTTCACTGAGATACCAAAGATGGGCGGACCAGGTTTTTCCGGCGGACAGGCCATCGAATAGCCTGGTCGCCGTGAAGTTCCTGCGCCGTGGCGATCCCAACCCCACCTCCGACACCTCCACCGTCGATGCCGGTGGCGCCGCGACGGCCGAGGAGCGATCCTCCACCGCCGGTAAGGGGCGGCCCACGCCCAAGCGGCGTGAGGCGCAGGCCCGCCGTCGCGGGCCGGTCGCGCCCGCCCCCCTGACCTCGAAGGAAGCGCGTGCGCGCCGCAAGGAGCTGCGTGGTTCCCGGGCGGACCGCAAGGTCGAATCGGCCGAGCGCAAGGCCGCGACGCAGGATCGCCGGGCGCGCATGCTCGCCGGTGAGGAGCAGTACCTGCTGCCGCGCGACAAGGGTCCGGTGAAGGGTTACGTGCGGGATATCGTGGACGCGCGCCGCAATCTGCTCGGCCTGTTCATGCCCCTTGCACTCGTATTGATCCTGAGCATGATTCTCTCGCCCGCACTGCAGGCGATTGTCACGCTCGCAATGCTGGTGATGATGGTCTTCATGATCATCGAGGGTGTTGTCCTGGGCCGCATCGTGAACAAGCGGGTGCGCGAGCGCTTCCCGAATGCCGAGGATTCCAGCTTCTCGCTGGGCTGGTACTCGTTCGTGCGCGCCTCGCAGGTTCGCCGCATGCGTGCGCCGAAGCCGCGGGTCAGCGCGGGGGACAGCATCTAGCAATACGTCGAAACGACGAGGGCCGCCGAATGATTCGGCGGCCCTCAGTTGTTCGCGGGGTGGTCATCGGTGCTGTGACACTGTGGTGGCGGTTCGGGTGGATGGTGTGGGCGTTCATCTCCGAAGCGGACATCCGTCGCCGTGGTGCCCCAGTGGCGCGGTGCGGGGCCGATGAGGGCGAGGGATAGCAGGCTCATCAGCTGTGCTCCCGGACGCCCGCGATGGCACGCAGTTCGAGTGCGCCGCGGTCATGGTCGCGATCGGTGATGCCGGTGGATCCGACCATGCCCCAGGAGGATTCGCGGTGGAAGGGAATGGCGCGCCCGGCGGCGGCCAAGAGTGCGAAGAGTCGGGTGAACATCGATGATGCCTTGTGGTCGGTGTCGCTGCGGGTGGTGGATACGAACCCGGTGCTGATGGTGGTCATGCGCGTGCCTCGCCTTCATCGGTGGGATCGGTTGTGCCCCATGCCATGGCGGCGTAGGTGAGATATCCGAGTGCGCTCATCGCGGTTCCGGCCGCGGTGATTGCGGTGATCGCTTGCATGGCAGTAAGTTTTCTCCAATGCAGTTACTGCCAACAGTGGCAGTTCTGTCATTGATCGCAAAAATTCAGCCAGGTAGGGTGGGGTCATGCTTTCGAAGGTCGCCGTCGTACTGAACGAACGACTCGCCATGTTCGAATTCGGCGTTGTCTGTGAGGTTTTCGGGCTGGACCGGACCGCGGACGGACTGCCCGGCTTCGACTTCCGGGTCTGCGGGGCCGATCCCGGAAAACCGCTGGGCTCCAGCTCGCCGGGGATATCGGTGACCGCGCAGTACGGTCTCGAGGAGCTGCGGGACGCGGATCTGGTGGCAATTCCGGCATTCCCGTACTCGACCGAGGGGGCGATGGATCCGCGGGTCGTGGAGGCGGTCCGCGATGCCTCGCAGCGCGGGGCCACGGTCCTGACGGTCTGCTCCGGGGCCTTCCTCGCGGGCGAGGCCGGACTGCTCGACGGACGCAAATGCACCACGCACTGGCGGTACGTCGACCAACTGGCGGAACGGTTTCCGCTCGCCACCGTCGATCCGGATGTGCTGTTCGTGGACGAGGGCAATCTCATCACCAGCGCCGGGACGGCCGCCGGAATCGACGCCTGCCTCCATCTGGTGCGCCGCGAGCTCGGCAGTGCGGTCGCCAATGCCATCGCCCGCCGCATGGTGGTGCCACCGCAGCGCGACGGTGGGCAGCGGCAGTTCATCGAACGGCCCGTGGTGGATTGCAGCTCGGACAGCCTCAGCGAGACGCTGCACTGGCTGGAAGAGAATCTGGAACTACCGCATACGGTCGAATCGCTGTCCGCGCGTTCGAATATGTCGACCCGCACCTTCGCCCGCAAGTTCGCCGCAGAAACCGGCACCACGCCGGTGAAATGGCTGACCGGCCAGCGCATCCTGCAGGCGAAGCAACTCCTCGAAGACACCGATATGGATTTGGAAACCGTCGCGCACCACTGCGGATTCGGCTCCGGAGCCCTGCTGCGCCACCACTTCCAGCGCCTGGTCGGCATCGCCCCCGCCGAATACCGACGCCGATTCGGCGGGGTGCGCGCGGGCTAGCCGAGCATGCCGATTCTTCGATGTCTCGGTGGGTTCGGTGTCTGCGGTTGGGGGCGTGTTCGAGGGTCGGTCGGGCGGAATCGGGGCGGCAGCCGTGCCTAGTCGGCTGAAGGGCACGGGCTGTTGATACCGTGCTGACGTGTCGCACAGTGCTCAGTCAACCGATCGACCGCTACGGACGCTGGTGCTCGGTGGAGCCCGGTCCGGTAAGTCGGCTTTCGCGGAACAGTTGGTCGTATCGGAGGCGGTGCGATATATCGCCACCGCGATCCCCGATCCCACCGACGCGGATTTCGCCGAACGTATTGCGGCACACCGGATCCGGCGACCCGGCAATTGGACCGTGGTGGAGGGCGACCCGATCGCCGCGCTGGCCCAGCCGGTCCCGGCCACCCTCATCGACGACCTCGGCACCTGGCTGACGGCTCGCATCGACGCGCGCGCCGCCTGGGAATCGCCCCGTGGCACCATCGCCCCCGACCTGGACTCCTTAGTCGCGGCCGTGGCCGAATACCCCGAACGCCTGATCATCGTCAGCCCCGAAGTGGGCCTCGGCGTCATCCCCGCCACCCACTCCGGCCGTCTCTTCCGCGACGAACTCGGCGCTCTCAACCAGCGCTTGGCCCAACTCTGCGACGAGGTCTACCTCGTAGTCGCCGGCCAAGCCATGCGCGTCAAGCCGGACCGCGCCTTCGCGTCGGCCGCCGCCCTCACCGACGCGGCCGCCACGGCGGATGCCCAGACCGGGCCGGCCACATCGGAATCCGGCACGGCCCCGGTGGATCAGCCTGCCACGCAGGTCGATTCGACCACGCCCGGTAGCAGCTCGGCCGCCGCGGGTGCGGGTGCTGCGACGGTGGCCACCGCAGCTGCCGCGGCCGCCGGTATATCGACGGAAATTGGGGATCAGCCCGCTGCGCACGAGGTTTCGGCCGCGGGCGCTGCCGGTGCTACGACTGCCGCAGCGGCGGCGAGTACCGCCGGGGCGATGAATCTCTCCAAGCCGGTGCGGATTTCGTTCGCGCCGGTGCCTGGGCCTGATGCCGGGGTGCTGGCGGCCGCGCAGGGGCGGCAGTTGGAGTTGACGAAGCCGGCGGGGGCTTTGGGGCGGTTGGAGACGCTCGGGAATTGGGTGGCGGCTTGTCAGGGGGTTTGTCCGCCCAAGCAGTTCGAGCGGGCTCGGGTTGTGGTGTTCGCGGGGGACCATGGGGTTGCGGCGCATGGGGTTTCGGCTTACCCGAGTGAGGTGACCGGGCAGATGGTTGCCAATTTCCTCGCGGGTGGGGCGGCGGTGAATGTGCTGGCGCGGCTGGCGGATGCCACCGTGCGGGTGGAAGACATTGCGGTGCAGGGGGATACGGCTCCGGAGATTTCCCGGCACAAGGTGCGGCGGTCGAGTGGGTCCATCGATCGGGAAGACGCGCTGAGCGAGTCGGAGGTGCAGGCCGCGCTGGCCGCCGGTGCCGCCATCGCCGACGAGGAAATCGATTCCGGCGCAGACCTTCTCATCGCCGGTGAGATGGGAATCGGTAACACCACCCCTGCCACCGTGCTGATCGCGACCATCACCGATACCGAACCCGTGGTGGCGGTCGGACGGGGCACCGGCGTCGACGACGCCGGATGGATTCGCAAGACCGCCGCCATTCGTGACGCCATGTGGCGGGCGCGGCCGGAGGTCAAGGATCCGGTTGCGTTGCTGCGCATCGCAGGTGGAGCCGACCTCGCCGCCATGGCCGGATTCCTGGCGCGCGCCGCCTCCCGCCGCACCCCGGTGATTCTCGATGGCGTGGTCGTCACCGCCGCCGCGCTCGTCGCGAATCAGCTCGCATTGGGTGCCCGCGAGTGGTGGGTGGCGGGGCATCGCTCCAGCGAGCCGTCGCACACCATCGCCCTGGAGAAGCTCCAGCTCGAACCCCTGGTCGAGATGAATATGCGACTCGGCGAAGGCTCCGGCGCGGTCACCGCCCTGCCCGTACTGCGCGCCGCCGTCGCAACCCTCACGGAGATGGCGACTTTCGCGCAGGCAGGTGTCAGCACCGCCGACGCCACGCCCGAAACCCCCGGTGCGTAAGCGCACGATGACAATGGCCGGCCGAGTGCACGGAAGTGAAGTGCCTCGGCGTCGGCGCATGAACGCGGCGCCCGAGTGGGACCGCAGCGCGGGGGCGGTTGGCCGGGCACGTGGGGCGGGGCTGGAGCGCTCGGGGTTATGAATGGTGTGCGGCTGGCGGTTTCGTGGTTGACGGTGCTGCCTGTGCGGGGGCCGGATGAGGTTGATCGTGCGGGTGCGGGGCGGGCCATTGGGTGGGCTCCCGTGGTGGGGGTGTTGCTTGGGCTCGGTGCGGCTGGACTTATGTGGGTGCTGGGTGCGGTGGGGGCCTCGTGGTTGCTGGGCGGGTTTATCGCGGTGGCGGGGCTTGCTCTCATCACGCGTGGGATGCATATCGATGGGCTCGCGGACACTATGGATGGGCTCGGTAGTTATGGTCCGCCGGAGCGTGCGCGCGAGGTTATGAAGAGTGGTGGGGCGGGGCCGTTCGGGGTGGCGGCGTTGATCTTTGTGATTGCGATTCAAGCGGTTTCATTCGCCGCGCTTGCCGCCGCCGGGCACTGGATGGGGATCGTGTCGGCGGTCGCGGTCGGGCGTGTTGCGGTCGTGCTGGCCTGCCGTCGCGGCATCGATCCCGCACCCGGGGCCGGATTCGGGGCCTTGGTCGCCGGGACGCAAGGACCGCTGATCGGGCCGATCTGGGCCGGAATCGCCTTGATTGCAGCGGTTTTCGCGGGTGGCCACTGGTGGTTGGGCCCGCTCGGTATTCTCGCCGCGCTCGGTTCGTCGCTGCTCCTGGTGCGCCATTGCGTGCGCAGATTCGGCGGCCTCAATGGCGATGTACTGGGTGCCGCACTCGAATTCACCGTCACCATCGCCGCCGGAGCCTTCACCCTCGCGTGACCACAAGATCACCAGGCACTCACCGGGCCATCGTCCGAGTAGCCCTCACGCCCATTGCCTGGTGATCTTGATCCGCTTATGCGTCGTAACTACCCTTTCGGCACGAATCACCCTGTCTCGTAACAGATTGCCCGCCGGCGCAATCCGACTGCCCCGTCGCCGCGAATACCTCGTGATCGAAGTTGCCCGGGACTGGGAGGCGGAGCCGAGTATGGCATTGCAAATGGGTGTGCTCGTCCTGTTCGCGGTCGTGGCCGTGGTGGTCTTCCTGGTCGGCGACCGCGTGCGCCCGAACTCGTGGCGGCACAGTGACGATGAGGCCTCCAGCGCCATGGTGCTGGATCTGGTGAATATGTTCTTCGCGGCGATTGTCGCGTTCATTGTCGTCATCCTGTGGCAGCAGTACGACAATTCGCACGCGCACACCGTCACCGAGGCCAAGGCGCTCGTCGCGGCGTACGAGGCGGCCGATGATCTGCCCGATCAGGACCGCACCCGGGTGCAGGGTCTGGTGCACGACTACACCGCGCGGGTGGTGGGTGAGGAATGGCAGGTGATGAGCCGCGATGGCGCGCTCAGCCGGAACACCCAGGACACCTTCGACGATCTGCGCGCGGCCGTCTCGGCGCTGCCGACCACCGATCCGAGTGTCAAGGACATCCAGGACAAGCTCGATACCGGGCTGGACGCGGTCGCCGACGCCCGCTACGACCGCGGGATGGATGCCGAATACCGTTTGCCCACTTTCCTTTACGTGGCGCTCTGGTTCGGCACCGGCATGCTGCTGCTCGGCACGGTCTTCTCCGGTGTGGTCGTCACCAAGCGCAGCGTGATCATGACCGGACTCTTCGGCGTGGTGGTCGGTGCGGTGATTCTGGCGGTGTACCAGCTCGATCGGCCCTTCGCGGGCGGGAATACGGTGTCCAAGGATGCCTATGAGCTGGCGCTGTCCAGGTTCGAGCACATTGTCTCCGGTGCTTCGTCGAGCGCATTGCCGCGCTGAGGGGGTGTGCGCACATGAGTAAGCGAAAGCACGGCGGCGCAACGAGATTCGCCGCGGCGACGGCCGCACCGATCGCGGCGGCGCTCCTGGCCGTGCAGCCGGCCGTGGCCGGCGCGGATCCGGGACTGCCCGATGCGATCGGCGAGATCCTCAGTGGCAGTGCGGGTTCCGGACCCGCCGCGCCCATCGAGGCCCCGACCGGGAGTTCACTCGGGCTGGGTACGGGCAGCAGTAACTCCGGCAATGGCGGTGCGACCTCCGGCAGCGCGCTGGGAGTGAATCCGGTCGCGGGCGGGGGCTACCTGAGCACCGGCAGCTCGGCGACCGGAAGTGCGGGCACCGGGAGCGCCGATCCGGCGGCGGCCGGAATCGCGTTACTCCCGGGCGGGGCCATCGGGGACGCGTTCGGCGGTGCGGCATTACGTCCCGCCGCGGGCACCCTCGGTGAAACGCTGGGCCTGGAGCCCGGCAGTGTGCTGACCGCCTGTGCCGGTAGCGCCATAATCGGCAGCGCCGCAATAGGTCTCGGCCTCGTCACCGGTAGTGGTTTCGGGTCCGGGTTGATCGGCCCCGGTTTCATACCGGGCTCCAGTGGGCTGATCGGCCCGGGCTCGGCGGGTGCGGGCAGCGTCATACTGGGCAGCGCGGTCACCGGGAGCGCCCTGCTCACCTGCCTACTGTTGCTCCCCGTGCCCGAAACCCCGGGTATTCCACTGCTTTTTCCCTCGATTCCCGCACTGGCTCCGGTGGCGGCACCGATTCCCCCGCCCGAGGAGCAAGCTCCGGTGCTGTCTCCACCGCCACCGCCGGTCGTCAAACCCCAGCACCAAATCCCCACTGCCGCAGCACCACCCGCCGAACCGGTGGACTGGAACACCCTGAAGATGATGACCGTCATCATCCTCACCATCCTCGCCGCCGCCCGCGCGAAGATCGGCCGCAGCCGTCGCGGCTGACTTCGCCCAGTGCGGCGCGACTACCCCAGTCGCGCCGCCGGGCCGCCGCCGAATCGGTTGGCGAGTTCGTAACGCCTTGCGGCTTCCCGCTTCTCACCGCGCTCTGCTGCCAGATCGCCCAGCCGCGAGAACCAATCCGACCGGCTCGCGGGTCCCAGCGCGTACAGCACCTGCCATACCGGTGCGGACCCGCGAGTGAACTCGTATCGTTCGAAGTGCTTGTCCACCAACCCGGTCAGGTGTTCGCGGGCCAGTCGGCGGAACTCGCCCGATACCTCGTCCGATCCGGCGCGCACCGAATTCGCCAGCCACACACCGAGTTCGGCATTGTCCTCGATCAGGCATTCCACCGCGAACCAGGTGCGCGCGAACTCCGCCGCCACCGGGTCCCGCGTCCACACCGCGAGTGCCTGCCGTCCCGCGTCGGTGTCGACGCCGCACCGATCGGCGACATCGCACAGCAGCCGCAATGCGATATCGGGCGCGATCCGCGCGGCATCGACCAGTCGCTGCTGAACAATCCGCCTATCGCGCGCCAGCTCGGCGTCATCGCGGCCCAGGAGTTCGCGCACCGCCGCCAGCACCAGCCGGATTCGCGCCGTGAACTCCGGTTCCGCATCGGCCCGGCGCATGGCGATCTCGAAATCCGAAGGCCCGCTGGGCTTTACCGGCGTGCGTGCCGGTTCGGCGGGCGGCTCCTCGGCCGACTCCCGCGGTTCTTCCTCGCCGCCCCGTAACCATCGCCATATCACGCGCAAAACTCCCGCCGGGGGATCGGAAACAGCCTGCCGGGATCGCCACCCGGCCCCGGCCCCCTAACAATGCCCGACAATATCCCGTGCCGCGCTATTCCCGTCAACCCCGCGGCCGCGAGCATCAGCGGTTGCGCTCCACGGCGATCGCCGCCTTGCGGGCGGCGACCAGGATGGGGTCCCAGACGGGGGAGAAGGGTGGTGCGTAGCCGAGGTCCAGGGCGATCATCTGATCCACCGTCATGCGGGCGGTCAGGGCTACCGCGGCGATATCGATGCGTTTCGCCGCGCCCTCGCGGCCCACGAGTTGAACGCCCAGGAGCCGGCCCGTGCGGCGTTCGGCGAGCATTTTGACGGTCATGGGCGCGGTGCCCGGAAAGTATCCGGAGCGGCTGGTGGATTCGATGGTGACGGTCACGTACTGCAGGCCCGCGGCGCGAGCGTCCTTCTCACGCAGGCCGGTTCGGGCCACCTCGAGATCGCAGACCTTGCTAACGGCGGTGCCGACCACGCCGGGGAAGGTGGCGTAACCGCCGCCGACATTCGCGCCGATTATCTGACCGTGCTTATTGGCGTGGGTGCCGAGCGCGATATGGCGTTCGGTGCCGGACACCAGGTCCAGCACTTCTACGCAGTCGCCGCCCGCCCAGATGTCCTCGTGGCCGCGCACGCGCATGGACAGGTCGGTGAGCAGACCGTCGTGCAGGCCGAGCGGAAGTCCTGCGGCGCGGGCCAATTCGGTGGTGGGACGCACTCCGATACCGAGCACGACCACGTCGGCGGGGAATTCGGCCTCGGCGGTGGCGACGGCGCGGACCCGGCCGGTGTCATCGGTCAGCACCTTGCTGAGTTCGGCGGTGCACAGTACGCGAATACCCAAGCCCTCCATGGATTTCCGGATGAGCGCGCCCATATCCGGATCCAGGGTGGCCATGGGTTGCGGGCCGCGATTGATCATGGTCACGTCGTAGCCGCGATTGATCAGCGCCTCGGCCATCTCGACCCCGATATAGCCCGCGCCGACCACCACCGCGCGCCGGCCGGGGCTGGCTTGCAGGGATTCGATGAGCGCCTGACCGTCATCGAGGGTCTGCACCCCGTGTACGCCGGGTGCGTCGATACCCGGAATCCGCGGGCGAATGGGCGTGGCGCCGGTGGCGATGACGAGTTTGTCGTAGTCCACCCACGTCTCCGTGCCCGCCTCGAGGTCCCGCGCCCGGACTCGGTGGCCGGGGACGTCGATCTCCAGCACCTCGACGCGCATGCGCAGATCGATATCGCGCGCCCGATGCTCCGCCGGTGTGCGGGCGATGAGCCGATCGCGATCCGGCACCTCACCGCCGACCCAGTACGGGATACCGCAGGCGGAGAAGGAGGTGAAATGCCCGCGTTCGAAGACGATGATCTCGAGCTGCTCCGCGGGCTTCATTCGCCGTGCCTGCGAGGCCGCCGACATGCCGGCCGCATCCCCGCCGATGATCACCAGACGCTCAGTCATACCGATGACGTTACGTCCCGATCCCGGCCGCGTTCGGACGCGGCACCGCGAATCGCTGTTCCGCCCGCCACCGGGTGGTGGTAGTAGTGGACGAATGAGCGCGAACGACCCCGATGCCGACAAGGTCCTCGAGTTGGCCGGTCAGATCTTCGACTTCGCCCGCCAGGGGGACGCCGAGAAATTGGCGGCCTACCTGGATGCCGGAGTACCGGCCGACCTCACCAATGAAAACGGCGACAGCATCCTGATGCTGGCCGCGTACCACGGCAATGAAGCCGCCGTCACCACCCTGCTCGCGCACGGCGCGGATCCGAATGTCACCAATGACGCGGGCCAAACCCCTTTGGCGGGAGCGATTTTCAAGGGTGAGACGGAGATTCTGAAGGCGCTGATCGCCGCCGGAGCCGATCCGGACGCGGGTAGTCCGTCGGCGCGGGATACCGCCGCCATGTTCGACCGGACGGCGTTTCTGGAGAGCTTCCTGCAGTGACAGCGTCCTGACCTGCGGATTGATCAGCGGTGCCGCACCACCTGCCCCGACCAGGACGTGTCCTTGGGCGGTAGGTCACGGGTGACAACTCTGGCACCGTGGCCGGGACGGGCGGGCACTCCAACAGGTGCCACAGCCGAATGGGGCACGTATCCGTCAGCGGCTGTGGTCACAGTCGTTGGTGTCATCAGTTTCATGTGGAATCACCCGGATACGATGTCCCACTTTGGGACACTTGATGCTGTGACAGCGGCAACTTGTGGCGAGAGGGGCATCAGTGAGTCAGGCCGGCCACAGCATCCCGGTCGTGCGTGCGCGCGAAAGCTTCCTCACCTCGGGCGATCTACCTGCCGATACGGTTTCCGGACTGGTGTCGGCGTCCTGGCAGCGATCCCTCGCGGCGGGCGTGAGCGATCTGACCAATGTGCTGGATCGCGGATATATAGCCGATCTGGATCTACAGAGTCGCTTCGTGCAGTGCGCACTGCCTGTAATCGACCGCCTGGAAGTGGAATTGAACGATCTGGCGGTGAGTATCGCGCTCACCGACCGGCATTCGCGGGTACTCATCCGGCGGGACAATCAGCGGCTGCTGGGCGGGCGATTCGACAATGTCTACTTCGCCCCCGGCTTCAGCTACAGCGAGGGTGAGGTCGGAACGAACGGCGTCGGCACCGCGCTGGCCTCCGGGAAGGCCGTATTCATTACCGGGCATGAACATTTCGCCGAGAACATCACCCAGTTCGCCTGCGCCGGAACACCGATTCGGGATCCGCTCACCGGACTCATCCAGGGCGTCCTGGATCTGAGCTGCCTCGCCGGGGATGCCAGCCCGTTCATGCATGCGCTGGCCCAGCAGGCGGCACGCAATATCGAAGTCGAACTGCGCGCCAGCGGATCGGTACATCAGCAGGCGGTGCTCGAACAGTTCCTGCGGGCCAGCCGCGCCGGGCGCGGACCGGTCCTGTCCCTGGGCGGCGATGTCTTCATGAGCGATACCCGTGCCAATCAGCAACTGATACCGCAGGAGAAGGCGTTCCTGCGTGAAATCGCCAGTGGGCTCACGGGATTGCGCGACAGCATGGTGCTCGATGTCCAACTGCCCACCGGCCGCACCGCACGCGTGCGCCCGGAGACGGTGACGGTCGGGGCCGAGGTCGCCGGCGTCGTGCTGCGGGTGGACCTGAGCGCACCGGAGTTGCGTACCCGCCGCATCGCCGTGAAATCCATCGGCATGCCGGAGGTACCCGGCGACTCCTCCGTCTGGCGGCGAGTCACCGGAGAGGTACTCGAGGCGGCCCGCACCGGCCTACCGGTGGTCGTCACCGGCGAATCCGGCAGCGGCAAGCTGGCTTTGCTCACCGCCGCGCACCGCCGCTCCTTCCCCACCCGCCCCCTGATCGTGCTCGACTGCCGGACGGGAACCCCCTTCGCTCAACCCCCCGACACCCTGGACCCCACCCGTCAGCCCACCCTGATGCTGGCCCATCTCGACGAATTACCCGGCGGCTACGACGATCTCGACCACGCCCTGCAATCCCTCGGCCACACCGGCTGGCTGGTCGCCACCATGGCCGACGCGAATACCGAACGCCCGCAATCCGATAGCGCCGCAGGACAGTTGGACCTCGTGCTGCGGCACTTCGGTGGGTCGATCAGTGTGCCACCGCTGCGGCATCGAATCGATGATCTGCCGCAACTGGTTTCGCATCTGCTGGGGATGCTCGCCCCGCGCCGGACCGTGGCCTGTACACCCGGTGCGCTGCGGGTACTGCTGGGCCACGATTGGCCGGGCAATGTGGCCGAGCTGCGAGATGCCTTGCGTACGGCGCTGATTCGCCGTCCGGTGGGGGATCTGCGGGCCGAGGATCTGCCCGAGACCTGTTTCGTCTCTGGTGGTCGCAGGCTCACCCCCATCGAGGCGGCCGAGCGCACCGCCATTGTGCGGGCGCTGATCCAGGCCGGTGGGAACCGCCGTGATGCGGCGGTGCTGGTGGGAATTGCCCGGTCCTCGCTGTACCGCAAGATTCAGGCGTACGGAATCCGAGTGGGGCAGAAGCTGACCGGATGATGAATCAGCCGCTGCCCCGACGCCTCAGAGGTTGACCGGGTAGACCGGTTCCTGGATCTCCGGCTTGATGCGCTGCTCGACGAAGATGCCGTGCCAGACCATGAAGATCAGCAGCGTCCACAGCCGGCGCGAGTGGTCGATCGGGCCGGTGCGGTGTGCCTCCAGCATGGCGGTGACGGCGGCCTTGTTCAGCAGGTGATCGGTGCCGGAGTCGGCGATCTGCTGGCGCGCCCAGTCGTAGAGCTCCGGCCCGCGCAGCCAATGCCGCAGCGGGACAGGGAATCCCAGCTTGGCGCGGTGCAGCACATGTGGGGGCACGATGTCCTCGAGTGCCTGGCGCAGCGCGTATTTGGTGGTTTCCTTGGTGATCTTCTGCTCGAACGGGATCTGCTCGGCGACCTTGAACACCTCGTTGTCGAGGAACGGCACGCGCAGTTCGAGCGAGTTGGCCATGGTCATCTTGTCGGCCTTGACGAGAATATCGCCGCGCAACCAGGTGAACAGGTCCAGGTGCTGCATGCGCGCGACGGGATCCATGCTCCGGTCCTGGACGCCGTAGATCGGCCCGGTGACATCCTGATGCGTCCACTCCGGGCGGAAATCGCGCAGCACCGAACGCAATTGGGCGTCATTGAAGCTGCGGGCGTTGCCGTAGTAGCGGTCTTCCAGCTTCAGCGATCCGCGATGCAGCAGGCTCTTACCGCGGGTGCCCTCCGGAATACAATCAGACAGCAGGCCCGCGAGCTTGCGCACCCCCTTGGGCAGGTACTCGAACGGCTTGAGCGACAACGGCTCCCGGTAGATGGTGTATCCGCCGAACAGCTCGTCCGCGCCCTCGCCCGAGAGCACCACTTTGACGTGCTTACGCGCTTCCTTGGCCACGAAATACAGCGGCACCAGCGCCGGGTCGGCCACGGGTTCGTCCAGGTACCAGACGATTTCGGGAATCGCGCCGGCGAAATCCTCGGGCGTGACCATGCGAATGAAGTGCTTCGCGCCGATGGCCTCGGCGGTCTCGGCGGCCACATCGGCCTCCGAATACCCCTGGCGTTCGAACGCGGAGGTGAAGGTCAGCAGATTCGGGTTATGCCGAATCGCAAGCGCCGCAATGGCGGTGGAGTCGATACCGCCGGACAGGAACGAGCCGACGGTCACATCGGCGCGCATATGCTTGGCGACCGAATCCTCCAGCGCGGCGGCGATCTCCTTGTAGCGCGCCTTGGCATCACCGAACGGCCGCACCCGGAACTGCGGGTTGAAGTAGCGGGTCACGCGCGGAGCCTGACCGGGTTCGATCCATGCATAGCAACCGGATTCGAGGCGGCGAATGTCCGCGTGCAGCGTCTCCGGCTCCGGCACATACTGCAGCACCGTGTAGTGCTCGAGCGCACGCGGATCGAGCGAGTCCGAAAGCTCCAGCTCCGGAAGCAGTTCCAGCAGGCTCTTCTTCTCGCTGGAGAACGCCGTGCCGCCGGCTCCGGTGGCCAGGAACAGCGGCTTGATGCCGAACGGGTCGCGGGCGATGAACAGCTTGTGCTGCTCGGTATCCCAGATGGCGAAGGCGAACATGCCGCGCAGTCGCTTGGCGGCCTCGGCACCCCAGTAGTGGAAGGCCGCGACAATCGCCTCGGAGTCACCCTCGGTCGCGAACATCGGCTGATCGCCGAACTCCGCACCGTGCGCCGCCCGCAACTCCTCGCGGAGTTCGAGGTAGTTGTAGATCTCGCCATTGAAGGTGAGCGCGTAGCGCTCCCGATTCTCGGGCGGGCCCCAGCGCAGCGGCTGATGCGAATGCTCGATATCGATGATGGAGAGGCGATTGAAGCCGAAGATCATTCGATCGTCGTTCCAGGTGCCCTTCTCATCTGGGCCTCGATGCCGCTGGCAGTGCAGAGCCTCGTACACCTGCGCCGCCGTGGTCTCGACCGTCCGCCCATCCGGGGTGGTCGCCGTCTGAGCCGTCAGAAATCCGAGCAGTCCACACACTGCGGGCAGAACCTCGTTTCCGGAGTAAAGGATGGTCGCGCATCGACACGCGAAACGTACTGTCCGAGTATGCCGCACGCGCGTTGATCGCGCCGCCAGAGGCCGTATCCACGGCTTATGTACTTTCCGGAGTGTTGAAGTCGACCCCACCACAAAGCCATGCCCGGTTTGGTCTACGCTGCGTAGTACTCGGGAACTCCCGGGCTCGATCATGCGTTGTGCGCGACCGGGTCCAGAGCTCCCAAACGTGCTGTAGTTGTGTCGCCCGGCGGAAGGGAGCCCGGGCGACGCCAGTCGAATAGACGACCAGGAAGGCGTTGAGCGTGGCGCACAAGGCGAGCGAAGCGATAGGGGCACGACCCGCCCAGGGTCGGCAGGGCCGCATCCTTCGACGGGCCGGGCTGGCGGTGTCCTTGGGGATGACCGCGATGCTTGTCTCGGGCTGCTCGATCGACAACCCGTGGCTCCGGTTCGGTTGGCCCTCGGGTGTCACCCCCCAGGCCACCCGGATGCGTGAACTCTGGACATGGTCCGTCATCGCCGCACTGGTGATGGGTGTGATCGTCTGGGGTCTGACGTTCTGGACGATCGCGTTCCACCGTAAGAAGGCGAACTCCCCGGAGTTCCCGCGGCAGACCGGTTACAACGTGCCGTTGGAGCTGAGCTACACGGCCGCTCCGTTCGTGATCATCGCGGTGCTGTTCTACTTCACCGTGGTGGTGCAGAACTACGTGAACGATAAGGTCGCCGACCCGGATGTCGTGGTCGATGTGACCGCGTTCCAGTGGAACTGGAAGTTCGGCTACCAGAAGGTCGACTTCAAGGGTGGTTACCAGTTCGACGGTGTGGATCACCTCCGTCAGGACATGAACCAGCAGATCAAGGACGAGTACGCGGAGCGCACCGAGGACGGTCACCCGCAGCCCGGCCCGAACAACGGTCTGCCCGCGAACGACATCTCGTACCTGAACTACGACAAGGTCGAGACCGTCGGCACCTCGAACGAGATTCCGGTCCTGGTACTGCCGACCGGTAAGAACATCGAGTTCCAGCTGGCCGCAGCCGATGTCATCCACTCCTTCTGGGTGCCGGAGTTCCTGTTCAAGCGGGACGTCATGCCGAACCCGAAGCAGAACAACTCGGACAACATCTTCCAGATCACCAAGATCGAGAAGGAAGGCGCGTTCGTCGGTCGTTGTGCCGAAATGTGCGGCACCTTCCACTCGATGATGAACTTCGAGGTTCGCGCGGTATCGCCGGAGAACTTCCAGAAGTACCTGGATGCACGTCGGGCCGGTAAGACCAATGCCGCCGCCCTGGCCGATATCGGCGAGGCACCGGTGGCGATCAAAACCCAGCCGTTCAACACCAAGCGCGATGCGCGCGGCAACGAACTCGCCTCCGAAGTCAAGTGAGGGATGAACTGACATGAAGGTCGAAGCTCGCATCTTCGAACTGCTCGCGGTCTTTTTCGCGATCGTGGGCGTCGTCTACGCCTACTTCACAAGCCAGTCGCGGACCGGCGTCGAGTGGGCCGGTACCACCGCCATCGTGCTGACGGCGGGCCTGGCGATCATCGTCGGCACCTACTTCCGCTTCGTCGCCCGTCGACTGGACCTGCGTCCGGAAGACTACGAAGACGCGGAGATCGTGGATGGCGCGGGCGATCTGGGCTTCTTCTCGCCCGGTTCGTTCTGGCCCATTCTGCTCGCGGGCGCGGGTTCCATTGCCGCCCTGGGCTTCGCGTTCTTCCAGTACTGGCTGATCGGCATCGGCGTGGTCTGCATTCTGGTCGCCGCCGGCGGTCTGGTGTTCGAGTACCACATCGGCCCCGAAAAGCACTGAGCGACAAGCTCTCGAAGCGCCCCACCGGAGTTTTCCGGCGGGGCGCTCTTTTTTTGAGTGAGAACTCCCGCGTCGCAACGACACGCCGACGCGACCTAGGGCTAGCCTGGCAACATGTTGGCAAACCCTGAAGCGCAGATCGTGGCCCTGTGCAATCAGAAGGGTGGCGTCGGGAAAACCACCTCGACCATCAATCTCGGTGCGGCGCTTGCCGAGCAAGGACTCAGAATCCTGCTGGTCGATCTCGATCCGCAGGGTGCGCTCTCGGCGGGCCTGGGGGTCTACGTCAATGACCTCGAGTTGACCATCTACGACCTACTCGGGCGGAACGCGCCCTCGGTCGACGAGGTGCTGATGAAGACCGGCGTCGAGAACATGCATCTGCTGCCGAGCAATATCGACCTGTCCGCGGCCGAGATCCAGCTCGTCAACGAGGTCGGCCGCGAACACTGCCTGCGCCGCGTGCTGGACCCCATTCGGGATCGCTACGACTACATCTTCATCGACTGCCAGCCCTCGCTGAGCCTGCTCACGGTGAATGCCCTGGCCTGCGCGGACGGCGTGATCATTCCGATGGAACCGGAGTACTTCGCGCTACGTGGCCTGGCGTTGCTCACCGACACCATGGAAAAGGTGCGCGACCGGCTGAATCCCCGCCTTAGCCTATCCGGCATCGTGGTCACCATGTTCGACCGCCGTCTGCTGCACTCGCGCCAGGTCCTGACCCGCGTGACCGAGGTCTTCGGCGATCGCGTCTACGGCACCCAGATCTCCCGCACGGTCCGCTTCCCGGACGCGACGCTCGCCGGTGAACCCGTCACCAGCTGGGCCCCCAAATCCGCAGGCGCGGAACAATACCGGTCCCTGGCCAAGGAATTCCTGGCCCGCGCGGGCAAGTAGTATGGCCGCTCTGCCGGTCGCGGTGCCGCTAAACGATGGCGAAGATCAGGAACGGGAAGATGGCCACTACTGCCATCAGGATGACCACCAATAAAACACTGACGAGCATCGAGCAGCAGAAGAACACCAGGACGGGCCAACCCGTTCGATGCGCTGCCGCTCGAACCCAGTCTCTTTTCCCGGCGGAGACCCCCGCGTTCTGTCCGGCATGCAAACGCTCGGACAGTGCGCGCACTCCTGAAGGTCGGCCGGTGTCGTGCGTTCGACGCGGCATCAGCGAACCTCCAACTGATAGGTGATCTCGACCCAGAAGCCGCCGGGCTCGTATTCGCCACCGAAGGTGAGGACGTAGTCGCCGGGCGCGAGACCATCGAGATGGACCCACAGTCCCCAGGCTTTGGCCTTGAACCGGCCGGTCTGACCGAAGGGACCGCCCGCTGCCGCCGTGATCCGAAATGCCTTGTCGTTGGTCACCGCTCGCACGGGCAGCGGGGTTCCGTTCAATGCGGCGTGACCGGACGCCGCAGGCGCCACCGGCACCTCGCCCCGCGCGAAAAATCCGTCCGGAACCTTCTGGAACATATTGAAAGCCGGGAAGAAGATCGGCCGACCCTGCGGAATCGTGCACTGCCGCTTGACCCGCCCACCGAAGGTGCCTGCCAGGAACCAGACATCCGCCGGCTGATCGATCGCGGCGAACTCTCCGGTCTCGTCCACTACCGGATTCTTGGCGTTCGGCACCGACATCGCCCACTGCCACCAACGAGCTGCCAGCTCGACGTCGCTACTCGTCATCTCTACCCCATACAACCATCGAAGCGAGGAAGAGTGCGAGCCATGCCGGATCGCCCTCTTCCGAAGTGGACTTGGAGGAGATTATCCGAAACCGGCCGGTCTGCGCCGACCGCAGAAATGGGGGCACTATCGCCGTCGATCCAGCCGGGTTCGTCGAGTTCGGTTGCGGGACCATATAGTTCGCTCGCGTCAAGATCGCTTGAATGCGCCGGGCGCGCATTACGTCAGGCGGCTCACTGCGAAGGATGGCACGAATCTGGGTGTGGACCTGCGGGTTACGAGTGCGGGGGAGGCGTCGGGGACGCTCGAACTCGGTCCCGGGAAGACATTGACCTATCTGCGGGTCGGCATCAAGACGTTCTTGCAGGGCAATCGGGATGGCTGGCTCGCAGACGGGTTCAGTGCCGACGCCGCCGCTATCTCGGACGGTATACAGCTGCTCGAACCGTCCACCTTTCATGACACGGATCTGCCGGAACTCCTGAAACCCGCGAACCTCGCGGAACGCCTCGACCCGAGTATCGATGCCGGTCAACCGGTTTCGGTCGGCCCGGTCGAGACCGTCAACGGCCATGAGTCCACACCCATCGGCAGCGGCGCGATGCGGACATACGTACACGCGGGTCATGCCGACCGAATCGTCGATCCGGCGTTCGATATCCAAGTCACACCGATGAATTGGGACGACGCGGCGCGTTTCTACACCGACCTGCGCCCGACGGTCACCGCCCTCGACCTCGCGTCCGACACCGAATCCCGGGTGGCCGTCGACAGCGGTTGGAGCACCCCCTGTGCCACAACCTGTTCCGCCGTCGCCACCCTCACCGCTACCCCGCACCCCTTCCTCTCGGTCACTATCCCCGGCTTCACCCCGCCGGTGGCGACCACCTTCGTGTCCTACGAAATCGCGTTGACCATCAACGGTGTCCGCACACCCCGCCCCGACTGCGCGGGAGTCCTGGAGATGCCCGGTGACGGCACCACCACCACCATCTCCTGCGCGTTCACCGCCGGTCCGGGCTCACAAATCAGCGCGGACACCACAACCCGCCCAGTGCTGGGCCGCACTCGCGCCGACGCCCTCCTCACCACCCTCACCGAGGACGCCACCCGAACCCAATCCAAACGCGACTGCCCCGTCACCCGAATCCACGGCTCGATAACCACTTCCAAGCCCGACTGCTGATCAGTTCGAGGCGGTGGCGCGCACCGGCTCCGACACCGCCGGGAATTCGCTCGAACTCCGTAGACTGCCCCCGTGAGCGATCTCGCGGATTTCGCCCGGCTGATCGCCGGCGACCATGGCCTCTGCACGGTGTCGACCCTGCGGCCCGACAGCACAATCCAATCCTCGGTAGTGAATGCCGGAGTCCTGAAACACCCGGACACCGGCGACCAAGTAGTGGGCATGGTGCTGCGCGGCGGCACCCGCAAACTCGCCAATCTCCGTGCGCGGCCGTACATGTCGGTAAACATCCGAGTCGGCTGGCAATGGCTCACCGTCGAAGGCTCGGCTTGGATAGCGGGCCCCGACGACCCCATCCTCGCCCCCGAACCCCTCCGCCTCCTCCTGCGCGAAGTCTTCACCGCGGCCGGCGGCACCCACGAGGACTTCGACGAATATGACCGAGTAATGGCAGCCGACCGCCGCGCGGTAGTTCTGATCACCCCAACCCGCATCTACGGCAACGCTTGACGATTGGGGCGCAAGGTAACTGCGGGTATCGGCTACGAAGGCCCCGGGCCGAGGAACTGGTTGACCTGTGAAGCCGGGGTGCCCGGTGGGTGGGCACCCCGGCTTCCCTCAATGGTGGAGAGGGCTTCAGATGCCCAGGGCGTGCTTCAGACGGGTTGTGCGGGGGGACATTCCGGCCAGGCCGAGGAGGGCCCGGGGGAAGCGGGGTTGGAGGTGGGTGGGGCGGGTGTGGATGGCTGTGGCGATCCAGTCCGCCGCTTCGCTGGGGTCCAGGGCGGGTTGTTCGGTGAAATAGGTTGGGGCGGTGGCGTCTATGCGGAAGGCGGGGTAATGGACCGTGGTGACGTGGATGCCTCGGGGGGAGAGTTCGGCGTCGGCGCATTGGCCGAAGGTGGTCCAGGCGGCTTGGGAGCTGGCGTACGAGGCGAAATTGGGTGCGGCGCCGGTGGATAGGGACCAGGGGCCGACATTGACCACATGCCCGGAGCCGCCCGCGAGCATGGCGGGAAGCAGGCCCAGGGTCAGTCGCAGCGGGCCGAAGTAGTTGGCGGCCATGGTGCGCTGGTAGTCGGCGAAACGGTCCAGGGATTGCAGGACTGGGCGGCGCGACGGGCGGCCGGCGTTATTGATCAGGACATCGATGCTGTCGAAATCGGTCAGTAGCCATTCGACGAGTTGGTCCACATCGCCGAGGGCGGAGAGGTCGCAGCGATTCCAGTGCGCACGGCCGCCGGAATCGATGATGGCGGCGAAATCGGAGGCCAATTGACTCCCGCGGCGCGCGACGAGGAGAACCTCTGCACCGTGGGAGGCGAGTAATCGTGCGGTGGCACGACCGATATCGGAACAGGCATCGGTGATGACAATGCGTTTACCCGCAATGGAGCTGTCTGCGGGACGGGGGCGGCGAGCAGCACGGAATTCCATCATGGGACAGGCAACCTTCAGTCAATGAATGAGCCGAACCATGCACCGATACCCCGCCGACAGTATCGAAGCCGTCCGCACCACCCCGGCTGCTAGCCGATTGCTGGCGGTGCGGCGGAACACATTCTAATCGGTCGGGTCATAGCGCCGGGCGCGTTCGGACACGCAGATTTCATCGATCGAGGACACGATGTCCCGCAACAGTTCCGAGGGCAGCGCGGCCGGCCGCAGCCGGCAGGTGAAGGTGATGAAGCCATGATCTTCACTGTCGAGTTCGCGCAGGTAGTGCGAGCGCACACCATAGGTGAGCGCGGAAATCACAGTGAAGCAACCGGTTTGCTCCCGATGCCCGGAGAACAGATCGTGCAGCCGGTGGAACACCCGCGGATAGGTCGACATGGGCGCGAACACCGAGATGCGGTACGCCGAGCCACGCTCCGAGGAGCTGATGACGGTATCGGCCAGGTACTCCGCATCGCGCAGCGTCAGCACCTTCGGAGCGAACATGAGCGCACCGGCGGCGGCATTACGCACCGGCATACCGGCGCGTCCGCCCGCCGATGCGGCAATGGCACCCAAGGACTTTCGGGCGCGGGAACCGACCTCACGCCGCGCCCGCAGCGACAGATTCGGTGCGGTGGGGTGCAGGCTGGACCACTGGCCGAAGCGGACCGTACCGAGCTGTACGGTGCCGGTACCGACCGGCCGGGCCACCTTCAGCGGCGCGGTATCCACCCAGCGCCCGACCTGCAGCATGGCCTCACCCGGCGACTGAATCTCCTTGTACGCCTGCTCCACGAAGGTGTCGAAGTCCAGGAAGCGATGCGCGTCGGTGGTGAGCCAGGTCCGGTCCTTGTCCACATCGGTCACGCCGAGGGTGAGCGCGGTAATGATTCCCGTCCGCCCACCGCCGCCCAGAATTCGATGGAACCGCTCGGTGTGATGATTGCGCCCGCAGGTCCCGAAGCGTCCGTCCTGATCGACGTATTCGACCTCCACGACATTGTCGCTGAACATGCCGAACCGGTGCGAGGCCGCGCTGAGCCCGCCGACCGCGGCGAACCCGCCCGCGGTGATATCCCGGTGATCGCCGACGATCGGCAGTCCGAGCCCGTGTGCGCCGAGGGTGCGGTCGATATCGGAGAGCCGCGCGCCCGCCTGCACCCGCACGGTGCGGGCATCGGCGTCGACGACCTGAACCCGGTTCATCCTCCGCAGTGACAGCACCGTGCCCTGCTCGGGCAGCGCGAGTTCCTCGTCCGGGCGCTCCCCACCGCGGATGATCAGCGGTTTCGTCGATTTGCGCGAATCCCGAACGGTACGAACCACATCCGCGGTATCGCGGGGGAGGAATTCTGCCGGGAGGGTGGAGAAGGACGTGCTCATGGCGCTACAGCTAACCATAGTCCCGGCCGTCCTGCTCGTACTTGGACCGGCGTCTCAGTGTGCGGGGGTGAGACGCTGTGTGAACAGTACGTTTCCGGTCGCGTCGCAGAGGTTCACTGTGAGTTCGCGGGACCGGCCGTCAATGCTGACCTCACCGAAATGCTGGAACGCTCCGTCCAGCGGAGAAGCATTCTGAACGGGCGGGGCATGCACGAAAACCGCTTCGGGACCGAAAGTTCCATCGAGGGGATTCGGACCGAAAGCGCCGGCGTTCAACGGACCGGAGACGAATTCCCAGAATTCGTCGAAATCTCCGAATGCGGCGCGCTCGGGCGAGTAGTGGTGTGCGGCCGTGTAATGCACATCCGCGGTGAGCCAGACGACGCCGGAAACCTTATTGGATTTGATGGATGAGAGCACCTTGGCGATTTCGTTTTCGCGGCCGGACGGTGCGCCCGGATCATTGTTCGCCGGACCTTCGAAGGCCGTACGATCAGGCTGCTCACCGTCTTTCACAACCAATCCGAGCGGCAGATCATTGGCGACGATCTTCCACGTCGCCTTCGAATCACGCAAAGCGCCGATGAGCCATTGGGTTTGGGCCGTGCCGAAAATCTTGCCGTCGGGGGAGCGGTTCTCGTCATTGGTGTCCTTGTAGGTGCGCATATCCAGCACGAAGACATCCAGCAGCGGGCCGTAGGAGATCTTGCGATACAGGCGGCCGTCGACGGTTTCCTTGGGCTCCACCGGCATCCACTCGTGAAACGCCTGCCAGGACCGGGTGGCGAGGGTGTCCATACTGCGCTCGGTGTAGCCCTTGGCCGGGCCGACCTGCCCGCCCGGGTACCAGTTGTTGACGGTCTCGTGGTCGTCCCACTGCACGATCTGCGCCACCGAAGAATTGAATCGCCGGTAATTCTCGTCCGTCAGGTTGTAGGCGAAATTACCGCGGAACTGATCCAGGGTCTGCGCCACAGCGCTTTTCGCCTCGGAGACGGTATTGCGCCAGATCCGGCCGTCGGGCAGCGTCACCGACTCCTTCAGCGGCCCATCGGCGTAGATCGAGTCGCCGGAGTGAATGAAGAAATGCGGATCGCGAGCGGCCATGGCGGAGAAGATCTTCATCCCGCCCAGCTCGGGATTGATGCCGTACCCCTGACCCGCCACATCGCCCGACCACAGCAGCTTGATATCCGATGCGCCGGTCGGCACCGTGCGGAAGACCCCGGTGATCGGCTCGGAGGTGGCATCGCCTTCGAGAGTGACGCGATAGTGCACCTGCTCTCCGGCGGGCAGGCCGTTCACCCGCACCCGCCCGGTGCCGTCGGTATCCGGGGTCAGCATCGGCCCTTCGAAACGCTTTGCGTCCTTGAAGGATTCGGTGGCCGCGGTCTCCGCAATGAGTTTGGCGGGCTGATCCGAACGCGCCCAGATGAGCGCGCCGTCACTGCGCGGATCACCCACCGCTACGCCGTGCGTCAGCCTCGGCCGCTGTTTGACCAGCGTGGGACCGTCGTTCGACGAACACGCCGCGAGCGCCGGAGCGACGATCAACCCGGCGGCGGAGGTGCGCAGCAGAGTGCGCCGCGAGAGATGCATAGCCATATGCCGACCTTTCAGCAGCGAGCTCAACACCAGTTGAACTGTGCCGGACAGAGCCACGAATGATCGGCTACGGCGCGGCGTGTCCGCGATTCCCGGGCGGGGCCGATTGTCGGTGGTGCTCCGTATAGTCCGGGCCATGAGTTTTCTGGGTGGGGTATTCGGGTCGGCGCGAAAGCGGTTCGGGGAGAAGGTGCTTGCGCAAGTCCTGGGCTACGAGGGCATCGAAGCGGCCGAGTTCGATGCCGACGCGTTCGAGGTGCGGTTTCGATTCCGCGAATCCGGGCACGGGAAGCTGGTCTTGGACACGCTGTTCAAACGCTGTCAGGGACAACCGGATACGGAGCGCGAACGCCGGGTCGATGATCTGATGCGGGATTTCGCCGCCGACGGGGAGCCCGATACCTGGGATGCGGTGGTGGGGCGACTACGCCCGGTACTGCGCGGTTCCGAGCGTATGTATATCGACCTGGAGGGTTTCGAGGGCCGCAATGTGATGCTGTGGCGGTCCGCGCTGCCGTATCTCATCGAAATGGTGGTGGTGGATATGCCCTCCACCATCCAGTTCGTGAACACCCTGGATCTGGAGCGCTGGGGTGTGGACGCCGAGCAGGTCTTCCGGGCCGCGCATGTGAATATGGCCGGGCTGGCCATGAATACCCTGCAAGCGTTCGAACCACCCAGCGGTACCAAGGTGCTCGAATTCGCCGATGACGACGGTGAGAGCTATGTCGGTTCCCTGCCGTTGATCGCTGGCTGGCTGGCGGGGGTACAGACTCGCACCGGTACCCGGCCGATCGTGCTCATGCCCGGGCACCTCGGCATGTTCGTGGTGCTCGGCGCCTCCGACGAGCAGCTCCCGGTATTCCTGGAGATGGCGCGGGAGAAGTACGACGAGGCTTTGCGGCCGCAGTCGCCGCTGCCGTACACGCTGGATGCCGAGGGGGAAGTGGTGCCGCTCCAGGTTCCGGAGGGGCATCCGGCCTGGCAGGCGATCCGCGGTGCGGAGTCCAAACTCGCCGCCCACACCTACCGCAGCCAAACCGAACACCTACGCGCCGTGCGCTTTCGGGACGAAGCGGTCAGCGAGCTCATGCACGTGCGCGCCCCCGACGGCACCGAACACACCATGACGCCGTGGACCGACGGCGTCCCCACCCTGCTACCCAGAGCCCACTTCGTCTGCCTGGTGACCATGAACGGCGAGGTCTTCCGCGTGGCCTGGGAAGACATAGCCGCCCATGTGCACCTCACGCCCGCACCCGGTTTCGACCCGCCGCGCTATCGAGTCGAGGATCACCCGTCCGCCGAGATCATGAATCGACTACGCGAGCTTGCGCGTTGACCATCGCGAAAATCGGCTCGGATCGTGTCGGGGCGGTCGGCTAGGGTCGGGCCTTGTGGACAGGGCGCAGCTGACGGCTGAAATGGCGGATGGGGCCAGACCGGAGTTTCTCTTCTTCTGGGGGCACACCCGCACTCCGGGGCACGAGATTGGCAAATGGGTGCTGAGCCAATGGTGGCCGGTGGATTTCACCGTCGACGGCCAGACCTACCGCAGCGCCGAACATTTCATGATGGGCGAGAAGGCCCGCCTCTTCGGCGATGAGGAGATCCGCACCAAGGTCCTTGCCAGCGCCACGCCCGCCGATGCCAAACGCCTCGGCCGCGAAGTGCGCGGCTTCGACCAGGACACCTGGGTCGCCCACCGCTTCGACATAGTCACCCGTGCCGGCATCGCCAAATTCGGCCAGCACGAAGCACTCCGCGACTTCCTCATTGCCACCGGCGACAAAATCCTGGTGGAAGCGGCCCCACGCGACACCATCTGGGGCATCGGCCTGGGTGCCGAAAACCCCGCCGCCGCTAACCCTTCCACCTGGCGCGGCGAAAACCTCCTCGGCTTCGCCCTCATGGACGCCCGCGAAGCCCTCGTCTCGGTGGCCTAGCAACCCTCAATGGAGGGGAGGGCGACGGAGGCTATCGGTTAGCGGTTGTCGAGTTCGGCGATGCGGTAGGCGATGGCGCGGCGGACCTTCGGGATGCGGGTTGCGGTGCTGATCAGGAGGTTTCGGAGGAAGCGGGCGGGGGCGGGGCGGAGGGTGGACATGCGGGTTATGCGGTCGGTGAAGGTGACTACGCCGAGAGCTACCGGGCGGCGGGTGGTTTCGTAGGTGTCCAGGAGGTCGGGTTCGCCCTGGGCGGTGCGGGCCAGCAGGGTGCCGAGGAGGGTCGCGTCCTGGATGCCGGTGTTCATGCCCTGGCCGCCGGCGGGGCTGTGTACGTGGGCGGCGTCGCCGGCGAGGAATACGCGACCGGCGCGGTAGTGGTCGGCCAGGCGGTGGTGCACGCGGAAGCGTGAACTCCACAGCACCTCGTGCACCTTGACCTGCGAGGCGGGGCGGCGCGCGTCCAGAATCGCTTGGACATCAGCGAGATTCGGGTGCTCGGGCGCCTCGGCGATGGTGGCCACGATGCGGTAGCGGTCGCCCTGCTCATCGGGGAGCGGCGCGACGACGGTGACGCCCTCCGGCGACAGGTGCAGGCCGACCTGATCGCGCGGGTCCGGCCAGCTCATGCGGACATCGGCGAGGACGAAGGACTCCTGGTAGGTGGCGCCGGTGAAGCCGATGCCCGTGGCCTCGCGCACCTTGCTGTGCATGCCGTCCGCACCGATCACGTAGTCCGCGCGTACCGAGCCCGCGCCGTCCGGGCCGGTGTAGCCGAGCGTGACGCCGCTGCCGTCCTGGGTGAGCCCGGTGACCTCGTACGGCCGGTGCACCTGCACGCCGGCCTTCTCCAGCCGCGCCAGCAGGATTGCCTCGGTGGTCTCCTGTCCGATCATCAGGGTGTACGGGTATTTGGTGGGCAAGTCGTCGAAGGAGATTCGGGCGATGGCGCGCTCACCGTCGCGCATGACGAAGTGCGGCACCACGATTCCGTTTTCACGCATCTCGTCGGCGAGGCCGAACTGCTCCAGCACCTCGAGGGTGCGGGCGTGCACCACGGCAGCGCGAGAAGTATTGGCGCCCTCGGCAAGTCGATCCAGCAGCAGTACGTCCACACCCGCGTCGGCGAGGGCGATTCCCGCGGTGAGACCGGCGGGGCCCGCGCCGACAATGGCGACCGTGGTGGTGGCGGGGATGGTGTTCATGTCGACTCCTCGAGCTTTGCCAACATTTGTTGGCCAACATCTGTTGACTAGAACGGTAAACCTCCGGTGCTTGGGTGTCAACACTTGTTGGCCTACAGTTGTTGGCATGACAGCCGAACCCGCCCCGCGCCGTTCCGACGCCACCCGCGCCGCCATCCTGGATGCCGCGCGCCGGAGATTCGCCGAGGAAGGCGTCCGCAAGGCGACCATTCGCGCCATCGCCGCCGACGCCGGTATCGACCCGTCCATGGTCATGCGCTACTACGGCAGTAAGGAGGGTTTGTTCGCCGCCGCCACCGACATTCGGCTCGAACTCCCCGATCTCTCTGTGGCAGAGGAGGATTCACTCGGCGAACTATTGGTCCGCCGCTTCCTCGAACTCTGGGAGACCGCGCCCGGCAATGAGGTCATGCTCACCCTGCTGCGCTCCGCGGTCACCGATGACAGCGCCACCGACCGCGTTCGCCAGATCTTCGCCGAACAGGTCATGCCCGCCGTGCTGCGTGTCGGTGACCCGGCCGATTCCCCGCGCCGCGCCGCGCTCATCGTCACCCAGATGCTGGGAATCGCGCTGTGCCGCTACGTCTTGCGTATCCCTCCGGTGCTGGCGCTCACGCCGGAGCAGTTCGTCGCCGAGGTCGGCCCTACTATCCAGCGCTATCTCACCTCTGTTCCTGCCGCATGAGGTGGATCCCGGCCAAAAACATGCCGGGATGACGAGCGGTGGGTGTCTGGTGTGACGAGGGGCCGGTACCTAGTGCGACCAGGGGTCAGTACCTGGTGTGGCCAGGCGGCTCGTGCCCGTGCTGCGCATCGTGCCCCTGGCTAGCGTGGCCGGCCGGATTCGGTTGTGAGGGTGCGGAATACGGCGGCGGTGTGGGTGCCGGGGGTGGCGCAGTAGACGATCATGCGCTGGTCGGTGTCGGCGATGTGCAGGACCTCGCATTCGAAATCGAGGAGGCCGAGCTGGGGGTGGTCGATGCGTTTGTGGTGGCCGCGGCGGACCTCGACATCGTGCGAGTTCCACATTTCGGCAAAACGCGGTGCGGTGCCGAGTAATTCGGTGACCAGCCGGGCCAGGTCCGGATTACCCGGGTAGCGCGCGTAGGCAGCGCGCAGGTCGGCGATGGTGGAGCGGGCGAATCGCTCGATGGCCTCATCGGACCAGTTCGGATGGTCGGCGGGCAGCAGGAACATCCAGCGGACCATATTGCGCTCATGATCGGGGTGAGCGTCCAGATCGCCGACGAAGGGGACCGCGCTGCGATTCCAGGCGAGGATCTCGTAGCTGGCATCCACCACATACGCGGGGGAGCCGAGCGTATCGAGGATGATTCGAACCGATTGCGGCACGGTGCGATTGGGCCCGGCGACGGTCGGCGGGTTCTCATCGCCCAGCCGGAACAGGTATTCGCGCTCGTCCACCGTCAGCATGAGCGCCCGGGCCAGCGCCGCCAGCACCTGCCGTGATGGTTTCGCCCCGCGCGCCTGCTCCATCCGAATGTAGTAGTCGACCGAGATCCCCGCCAATTGCGCGACCTCCTGCCGCCGCAGCCCGGGTGCGCGCCGGTTGATTCCGTCGGGTAATCCGACATCGCTGGGCCGCAATCGATTCCGCCGCGTCCGCAGGAATTCGGCCAGTGCGTTTCGATCCGCCATACCTTCAGTGTCGGTCATTCGGGCGCGCCCTGGGTGGTACAACTTGGTCCTCCCCGGACTGCTTTCCCGGCGCAATGCTTCTTTCATGACCACAGCACTCATCACCGGAGCCAATAAGGGCATCGGATTCGAAACCGCCCGCCAACTCGCCGCCCGCGGCATGACCGTCCTGATGGCGGCCCGGGACAAGGACCTCGGCCAGGCCGCCGCCGACACTCTGAAAGCCGAAGGCGCACAGGCGCACTTCGTCCACCTGGATGTCACCGACGAGGACTCCATTGCCCGCGCCGCGGAGTGGATCGACTCCGAATTCGGCAGCCTCGACATCCTGATCAACAATGCCGCCATTACCGGCGGCCTGGACGGTGACGGCAAACCGTCCTCCACCGCCCTGGCCACGCTGCGCCGTGTCTACGAAACCAATGTCTTCGGCGTCGTAGCGGTAACCAATGCCATGCTCCCGCTGCTGCGCCGCGCCGAGGCCGCCCGAATCGTCAATGTCTCCAGTGAGGTCAGCTCGCTGGAGATCGTCATGAATCCCGATGGCCACATGTGGCAGCTGGTCGGGCTTCCGTACCCGTCATCCAAGACCGCGCTGAACATGGTGACCGCCATGTACGCCAAGGAACTCTGGAACACCCCGATCAAGATCAATGCCGCCAATCCCGGCTACTGCGCCACCGATCTCAACCACAACAGCGGCTTCCGTACCCCCGCGGAGGGCGCGGAGCCCTCGGTTCACCTCGCCACGCTTCCGCAAGACGGCCCGTCGGGTGAGCTCTGGGGCTACCAGTGGGATTCGGCGGGTGGCTATGGCCGACTGCCCTGGTGAGATCGGGTTCGCGCGGCTCCGGTGGCGAGGTTACGCGAACTTCATCAGCGGGAAACGGACGAAACTGGTCAATTGACCAATATTGGTGATCGCCCGGACGTACGCTCTGCGCTCCGGTCACCAGTCCGGCGGAAGGAATCCCGTGAACGTAAGCCGCAGAACGATACTCAAAGCAGGCGCGGTCGCCGCCGCGGCCGGAGCACTCCGGCCGGCGACTGCCTTCGCCGGATCGGACCGCGACGCCGACGTGATCGTCGTCGGCGCGGGACTCTCCGGCCTGGCCGCCACCAAAGCCCTCCGCGCCGCCGGGCAGCGGGTACTGCTATTGGAGGCACGAGAACGCGCCGGCGGCCGAGTATTCAACGCCACCACCGATGGCGGCCTGGCCGTGGACGGCGGCGCGGAATTCCTCGGACCCACCCAGGACCGGATCGCCGCGCTCGCAGCGGAATACGGCGTCCCCACCCTACCCACCTACAACCAGGGTGAGTCGCTCTTCTCCATTCAGGGTGCGCTGCAACGGGTTCCGGCCGGGCTGCCGCTGCCCATCCTCCCCGGCACGGTCGAGACCATGGCCGCAATGGCACGAATCGACCTGAACTCCATAGGATTCCCGGTCGGCGAACCCTGGCGGCACCCCGATGCCGCCCGCCTGGACGCCATGACCTGGCAGGACTGGATCGACGCCAATGCCTCGACCGATGAGGGCAAGCTCTTCCTCGCGCTGGCGGAGTCGGCCACCTTATCGGTTCGCCCGCACGAGCTTTCGGCGCTGTTCATGATGAACTACTTCGCGTCCGCCGGAAATGCCCAGAACCCGGGTTCATTCGAGCGACTGCTCGGTGTCGACGGCGGCGCACAGGAACGCTTCTTCGACGGTGGCGCGGCGCTGGTTCCACTGCGCATGGCCGAATCCCTCTGCGACAGTATCGTTTACGGTGCGGCCGTGCGCGCCATCGACGGAACCGGCAGCAACCTGGAGGTTTTCACCGATCGAGGCTCCTTCCGTGCCGCCAAGGTGGTTGTCGCCATGTCACCCGCGATCAGCGGCCGCATCGACTTCCGGCCCGGATTACCTTCGGAGCGTGTGGAATTGGCGCGCGGCTACACCATGGGCCGGATCGCGAAATTCCTCGCCGTCTATGATCAACCGTTCTGGCGGGAGAACGGACTCACCGGCCAGGTGGTCGGCGACGGGACGCCCATCGATGTCACGTACGAGAGTTACGGCCAGGGTCATCACATCCTGATGGGCTTCATCTCCGCAGATGCCATGGCCGACCTCGACAATCGGCCGGATCGCGACCTCGTGGAATCCGGGCTGGACTGCTTCGTGCAGTACTTCGGCCCTGAAGCCCGTACCCGGGTGATCGATTACGGATTCAAGAAGTGGGACAACGATCCGTACTCGTGGGGCGGGCCGACCGCGACCACCAAACCCGGCATCCTCACCCGCTTCGGGCCTGCGCTGCGCGAACCGGTCGGTGGTATCCACTGGGCTGGAACCGAAACCGCCGACTACTGGCAGGGATACATGGACGGCGCGATTCGCAGTGGCGAACGCGCGGCCGCGGAGATTCTCGCCAGTTAGGTGGATCCCGGCCAGAAACATGCCGGGATGACGAGGGCGGGGTCTGCCGGGATGACGAAGGCGGGACGTGCGGCGAGTGTGCACTCATGGCGGGCTTTTCGGCATATTGCCGCCATGAGTGCACACTCGCGGGGGATCTAGTGGGTCGGATTTGAAGTCTTTGGACGGTCGGCCTTGGTGAGGATCTGCTCGGCGGTCTTGGTCCAGACGAACGGTTTCGCGCGGGGGTTCCAGCCGTTGATGAACTCGCGGATCTTGGTGGTC
>NZ_WJIC01000105.1 GCF_009649815.1 Nocardia sp. SYP-A9097 | reverse complement strand
CCGCTGGCCTAACCCGTAAGGGAGGGAGGCGTCGAAGGTGGGATTGGCGATTGGGACGAAGTCGTAACAAGGTAGCCGTACCGGAAGGTGCGGCTGGATCACCTCCTTTCTAAGGAGCACATCTCCAGAGGCCCCTCACATAGGTGAGAGTGGTTCTGGCAGAGACCGTTTCGGACTCATACGTAGTCCGGCGGACGCTCATGGGTGGAACACTGACTTCCTCTTCTCGTCATGCTGGTCCTCAGTGACCGCTAGAGAAGATATATCGGCACACTATTGGGTCCTGAAAGAACAGACGTAAGTCTTTCTTTCCAGGCAAGATAACGACGAGATTGACCCTTCGGTCATACCGCGGAACTTTTGGTTTCGGCTGGTGCCGAGTACAGGTTGTCTTTCTCGTGTGTTGTTTGAGAACTGCACAGTGGACGCGAGCATCTTTGTTAGTAAGTGTGTAAGAGCGTACGGTGGATGCCTTGGCACCAGGAGCCGATGAAGGACGTAGTAGGCTGCGATAAGCCTCGGGGA
>NZ_WJIC01000104.1 GCF_009649815.1 Nocardia sp. SYP-A9097 | reverse complement strand
CCGCTGGCCTAACCCGTAAGGGAGGGAGGCGTCGAAGGTGGGATTGGCGATTGGGACGAAGTCGTAACAAGGTAGCCGTACCGGAAGGTGCGGCTGGATCACCTCCTTTCTAAGGAGCACATCTCCACGACTCTTCACACAGGTGAATGACGTTGTGGCAGAGACCGTTTAGTCCTCACATGTAGGACTGCGGACGCTCATGGGTGGAACACTGACAACCTCATCGCACTCGGCAGAAGCTCAGTCTTCTTCCGCGGTGATATATCGACACACTATTGGGTCCTGAAAGAACAGACGATGTCTGAGCTTTCTAGGAAATCAACAAACGACAGGATTACGGTCCGCGTCATACCGCGGGAAACATTGTTTCTCGGCTGGTGCGCAGTAGTGATCGGATCTTGTGTGTTGTTTGAGAACTGCACAGTGGACGCGAGCATCTTTGTTAGTAAGTGTGTAAGAGCGTACGGTGGATGCCTTGGCACCAGGAGCCGATGAAGGACGTAGTAGGCTGCGATAAGCCTCGGGGA
>NZ_WJIC01000038.1 GCF_009649815.1 Nocardia sp. SYP-A9097 | reverse complement strand
CCACGGCACCATCATCGCCGGTGGCCAGGTCGGTGACACTCAGGGTCACGTTCAGAACATCCGATCTCGCCCATATCTTCAGAGAACTACATGGTCACCATGTCTCGGGCGAGTCTGGCAGATAGGGTAACCCCAACAGTTCAACGGAGACCGCTACCCGGAGGCGGCTGGAACGTGTGGGATGTTTTCGGCACACGGGGCGCCGACGGATGTGGGCTGCCCTGATAGGGGCCGGCGAGGAGGCGGAAGAGCCGCTTTCTGGCAGCTAACGAAAAGCCCCGTCAGGCATGGCGTCCTGGCAGGGCTCTTCTGGGTAATCGACCAGTGCCGCATCAGTGAATGACTCGATACCAGTCGCTCGGAATGCTAGCTGACTATGCGGTGAGCCCAGGGCACTGCGTGGGTGTGTAGGGCCTGGGTTCGACAGTGTCGTTCTGCTGGCTGACGAATCAGGCGCAGGGTTCGAGGTGCTCGTAGAGTCGGGATGTCGAGTCAGGGTGGAAATTGCCACCCCGCCATCAACAATGGGTTCCACATCCAGCGGAGTGCTGCCTCCTCTAAGCCTGATCGAACCGGCGGTCCTTGACGCCCGCGGTGAACGCGGTCCAATCAGCGCTGCTGAAGAGCAAGGCTGGGCCGGTGGGATTCTTGGAGTCTCGGACGCCGACCACGCCTTCATCGAGGAAGGCGATTTCCACACACTGGGAGCCACTTTCGCTATAGCTGCTCTTGTACCAGTGTGCGTCAGTCAGGTCGACGTTCACGCCGCATACTCCCTTGCTACCCCGCGAAGAAGGTCTCGCGATTTCACCTCGTTCAGCGCATCCGTGCGGATGGCCTCGGCAAGCTCATGGTAACGCCGGACGTCGTCGGGCTTTTCCATGTACTGGTCATTGCCCAACCTGCCCTCGATGTACACAACGGGAGGTTCGATCTGTTTGCCTCGGTTGTCGGTACCGAAGTCCAGGAGGACGAATGTGCCGTGAAGGAAGCCCCACGTCATGCCTGCGGAGTACGGGTGAACGCGCACACTGACGTTCGGCATGGTGCTGGCTTCGGCAAGGTGCTTGAGTTGGGCGGCCATGACGCGTGTGCTGCCCATGACCCGGTGCAGGGCCGATTCGTGGAGTAGGACTTCCAGGGCCAGCGGGCGCGCCTTGCGGGTGACAATGATCTGTCGCTTCAAACGGACCTCGACGCGTCGGTCGATGTCGTCCTGGCTGGTGTAGCCGGGGAATGCGCCGAAGGTGGCCCGGGCGTAGTCCGCGGTTTGTAGCAGCCCTGGTACTTGCTCCTGGTAGGTGACCAGGTTGCGGGCGGATCGTTCCATTCCGACGTACATGTTGAAGGCATCGGTGAAGAGTCCGCCGAGGGCTGTCACGCCGTCGTCGTCCTTGCTCGACGCTTGGATCGAGAGTCCGACGGTCTTCTCGGTTTCCTCTGTGCTGACTTCGTAGAGACTGCACAGTTCCCGAACGTCTTGTTTGCGTGGGCTTTTCGACCGGCCTGCTTCGAGACGTTGGAGGGCGGCGGAGCTAAGTGGTCCCGCCCGCAAGTTCTTCGGGGGTTCACGCGGCGGCCGGTGAAGCGGCAGTCTGGTGATCGCAGCCGGTGGGCTGTTGGGAGTGCTCTTTCTGTTCGTGCCGCTCGATCCGGGCCATCAGGTCCTCGAGGTCGGCCGGGGTGAACTTCCATTCGAAGGGCCGGGCGGTCTCGTTGTAACGACGCCCGAAGACGGAGAGTCGGTCTTCGACCTGGTCAAGGCTGGTGAAATCGTTGGGAGACACGACTTTTCGTTGCACGATGGAGAAGAAAATCTCCACCTGGTTCAACCAGGAGGCGTGCACCGGGGTGTGGACCATGACCGCCTTGGGAAACCGCGCGGCCAGCCGATCGGCAGCGGCTTTGCCGCGGTGCGAGGATCCGTTGTCGACCACCCAGAACACCCGTTCGGCCGAGGCGTAGGGCTCGCTGGTCATGACCTTCTCCACCAGGGTCATGAACGGCACGATCCCGGTCTTGGCCGCGCAGTGCCCCGATACCTGGGCGTGGTGGACGTCGTAGGCGGCCAGGTAGGCCAGGGAGCCACCGCGGTCGTATTCGTGGTTGACGCGCATTGTGCGGGAGACGCCGGGCGGCAGTGTGGGGTGGCAGCGGCAGCGGGCTTGGATCGAGGTCTTCTCGTCGGAGGAGATCACGTACTCGTTGTCGCCGAGTGGGATGCCGCCCCAGACCCGCTGGTAGAGGTCGAGTACCCGGGCCGCTTTCGCGGCGAAGTCGGGGTCGCGAATGAACACCCACGACTGATACTGCCATGGCTTGAGCGCATCCTCGGCCAGGATCCGGCGGACGGTCGAGGCTGAGATCGCCGCCATGATGCCCCGGCCGATCGCCTCGGTGGCCAGGTCTGTGCTGCTCCACCGTGACAGCGGCACACCGGTTTCGGCCGGCAGCTGGCACGCCAGGGCTTTGATCTCGGCGCGTTGGACAGGAGTGAATCGGGGCGGCCGGCCCACACGGGGCCGGTCTTTGAGCCCGTCGAGGCCGTGGTCTGCGTATCGGCCACGCCAGGTTCGCACCGTGTCGAGATGGACCTGCTGCCGCACGGCGATCTTGTTGTTCGAGTAGCCATCGGCGGCATCGAGGACGATCCGAACACGCACGACCAGCCCGATCTCGGCGGTGCGGGAGTAAGCCAATTTCTCGAGCCGGCGCCGCTCGGACGCAGTCAAGGCAATCTGGCGGGCACGGGGAACAGACACGAAAATAACAGGCTTTCAACGACTTTCGAGACACCGACCGTCACGACCTTGCCCGATCACCTCACCTGCGCCGGCTCGACACACCGCAGGAGGCAAGATGACCTCATGCCCGCGATCCCGGACTCGACCAAAACCTCCCTGGCCCAGCGGCTGCACCAACATGCCGCCGCGCACTGGCCCCAACTGGCCGGCCTGCATGTGCGCTACCACGGCCAATTCGCCTACGTTGAGGGCGAACTGGCCGATGGCGACCGGGTGCCCCTGCTCCGGCTCCGCTACGGCGGATCGGCTTCAACGTGGGGATTCGGTCTCTACCTCGCCAGCAGCGGCAAATACGAAAACCAGATCCTGCCCACCGGATTCACCGCAGGCAGTCCCCAGGAAGCCCTCGACTGCGCCTGCGACCTCTACCTCGGGCACTGACCCCCGAAGAACTTGCGGGCGGGACCACTAAGTTGCACTTCTTTGGCTGCCATGGCGATGGTGAGACCCTTGGCTTCACGGCAGTCTCTGAGGAAGCGGCCGAGCTGGCGGCGCAGCAGTGTGGGGGACTCGGCCACGTGTGTCTCCTGGCGAGTGAATGCGGTTGCGTTCGATTCCTGAACCTGGTGGTGCCCTGTGTGTGAACGCATTTCTACCGCACCTCTGAACATGGTCGTGGGGGTTTGAGCGAGTTGCCGTGAATATTCATTTCTGCATGTTCATCGTACGGCGGCTGTGTTGTTCTGGACTCGCGCCCGATGGGACGACGAAGTCCCCTCACACTGTGTTGTCGCATCGGGCGCTTCCAAGCCGTCACTGCGAGTTGAGGTTCCGATGGAACAGCTGGATTTCGGAGACACTCCCGCCAGCCGGTGTGCGTACTACCGACGCATCTGCGACCTACCTGCTGGCGTCGAACCAGGAGTCGGGCGCATCTTGGTCACGGCAGGAAAGGTATGGGGGATCACCATGCCCTCGGCCGTCGGACATGCCGTCAAAGTTCATGTCGAACGCCGCCAGCCGCCGGTCGGACCGATCGTGTCGCATCCTCGAGCTCAGCGCTGGACCTTCCTTGTTCAGCCGGATATTCCCGGACGAAGTCCGGCTGTTCGCAGAACTGTTCCGCCACAGCGTGAGCGTGGTACGAGCCGGCGGCCAGATCACGCTGCCTTCGCCACATGATCAGCAGGGGCAGTTCCGGCGATGGGTCGAGCCACCTCGGGACGGGTTCCGACCATCCGGGATGGCAGTGATCGAATCGGTTCGCGCGTGCACCACGCGGCGGGGTTGAGATCCGTGCGACGCGACACGGTGGTGCGAGTTCTTTTAATGCCGCTCTGGTGGCAGATCCATCGCGATGTCGAAGCAACTCATCGGGACGCGCGGTGAGCGCAATGCGATCCGACGAGTCGCCGCTTCCCGGCGAGAACGATGTGCATCTCTCGGTATGCCTGTGTGGAGTTCGGTTGGACTACCGGGCATGCGTGACTGCTGCCTTGATCTTCGTTCAGGAGTGGTCGGAAAGGTATGGGACCCAGGAGATTTCGGTATCTCCGTGCGGCACCGTTGGTCTTCCTCGGCTTCCCTGTGAACGCCTGCACCTTGAACCATGATGAGCTTGCGAACCGCGGGCTCTGGATGCTTACCGTTGCGGCTGGGATGGGTTGTCATTGGACGGAATTTGCGCCCAGTGAGGCCCGCCACACATGTTAATGAATTGTTTCAATGCGGCGGACCGGCCAACACCGGGTGGGAACCACGACTCGTGGGTGACGGATCGTGGATTTGCTGATGACATTGATTTCTGATTGCTGCAATACTTAATTGCTGTATTTTGTGATGCGAGCCACATCAATGCCTGGTTTAAATGAGGCGCTATTGGCGGAGCGGCTCGAGTGGCCCGGAGTGGGGTTGTCGGAACGCCTGGCAAACGCGAATATCGTGAGTGTCGGCGACATCGGAGATATCGATGCTGATGGAGTACGGCTCACCTGTAGCCGGATCGCGCAGGTGGGTGAGTTCGTTGGGCTGGCGCGCGTAGGCGACGTGGATACCGCTACCGCTACCCCAGACCCGGTGGAAGTCGCGATCGCGTTTCAGGTGGTCGAAGAGTTCCCTTGCCCGGGGGCTGGTCCGGTAGAGGCCGAAGGCGCCGCGGAGCACCGCGGTATGGAAGCGGGCCTCCTGCTCCCACTGCAGTGCTATCTTCGTCGCCGGTCGACAATTCTTGCGGGCGCTGAACAGCCACACGGCGACGTTGTTGTGCGCACAGGCCAGGCCAGGCAGCGTGCGATAGAACGACTCGTTGGCAGAGAGCACATTCCATAGGGGATCGGTGTAAACGCAGATCATCCCGATCCGATCCATGTGCGCGAGCGCATCGATGCGGCTCGGGGTGTTGATCCGTTCGCGTAGCTCCTCAACCGAGGGTAGAGAGGTCGGCGGCTCCCACAGCTCTCGGGTGTGGCGTGCCTGCATCGGGTTCATGCCGTAGCTGGTGATGAATCGCTCGATCATCTCCCGTGCAGGGATGTAACCGCTCTCGATCTTGATGATGTAGGCCTGGCTGATGTCGGTACGGACGGCTGCCTGCTGCCGTGTGAGGCCACGGTCCTCTCGGACATGTCGAATCCAGGAGCCCAGGTTGGGCATATGGATTTCGTCTGCCTCGCCGATGTGGGCTCGTGCCGGCCGCCGGTGAGTATTTCCTTCAGGAGTCGGACCCATGTCCTCTCCCCCCTGTTCTGCGGTTGTTCGATCGCGTGGCTAACTGCGTGAATGACCCCAACTCCCCCTTGAGAACGCCCATTCCGGACCGTTCCTACCAGGGCATGATCGTCTCGGCAACGAAGATTCGCCATGCGGATTGCGGGGTGTTTGCGATTGTTGCAGCGCCGAGCGTGATCGTCGAACGACCGTCTGCTGATCCCGCACATCGAACACGTAATTTACTTATCAGCTTCGCTATATATTGGCTGCATATCCAGGGTTTGGATGGTAGTAAGATTCTTATTTGATAAATCCCTTATCATCGAAAGGTCTGGCGTGGACCGGATTCCGAGGTTTTGATGGTGGTGCAAGTCAACCGCTACGAAAGGCCAATCCCGGTGGATCCAATGGATATCTTGTCCTACCTGAACTTCGGCTCGTCGATCGCATCGAACGCGCTGGGCATTGTGACCCAGCTCTTGTCGCTGGCAGGGCAGTTCCTGTAAATCCCGATCCGTGTACGCAGGGCTCCTGACTGCGTCTCCGCAGCCAGGAGCCCTGCGCTCTCGAGTCCTGAACGCTCGTTGCATACGGGCAGGACTGCTCCCAATCCTGATGAAGGGTCTATTCGGCGTGCAAATTCCCAGAAGTAATGCAGCAGTCAATGCGCGGCCAGCGGTCGATGCCATCGGTGAGGGCCATCTGCGCCCGAGCTCGTTCTCGGCGAGGCCGATGATCGCGCGCTGTGGCCGCGTTGTCATCGCGGGTATGGCTCCCGTTTCGATAATGCTGTCGGCGCCGGGCCTGGCTGCCGGTGCCGGGCCTGGAGATATAGCCGATCAGCCGGGGGTCACCAGCCCGGCGCAGCCCGGCACCGCTGCCCCCGAAGTCCCACCCGCGCCGCCGAGTGACGGGCAGCCCCTGACTGATCAGGACACCCAGCAAAGTTCCGGGCAAACCCCCGAGGTACGTAATGGGCCTTTACCGCGGCCACAACCGTCCTCGGATCCCGCGCCGCAGGTCGAACTCGGTGACCTGCACCTGCCGGAGCCGGTCGCTCCGGTAGCGCCGATCCAGCCGCCGGACAACACGATTCGGATCGGGGAGTGGCAGTCCCCGTCTCCGGACTGGCTGCCCACGCAGGTGCGTGACTGGATCAATACCACTGCCGGCGGCGCGGAAGCGCAAGTCGCCACAGCCCTGGACTCCGTCGGTGTGCCGGCAGGGCGCTCCGATCGTGTCAGCGGGGCGACCTTGGCCGGTGCGGGTGTCGGCGGGGCTGCGGGAGGGGTGATCGCGGGAGGTCCGGTGGCCGCGATCGGTGCCGTCGTCGGTGGTCTTCTCGGTGGCACGGTGGGCGGAATCGCCGGTGCCGCACTGGGAACCGTTGTGCCGGTCCCGATTCTGGGCACCGTCACCTCGGGTGTGTTCGGTACCGCGATCGGCGCGGCGGCCGGTGCCGCCGTGGGCGCTGCCGTGGCCGGAATCCCAGTGGCCCTCGTGGGCGCTGTTGCCGGCGGCACGGTAGGGGCGGGATTCGGCGCCGGGGTAGGGGTGGGGCAGCCGTGAGTCAACGGATACTGCGTATGAGCGGTGGCACGGCGATGGCGCTCGTGTGCTGTGCCGGGCTCGTCGGTGGATCAGAATCCGCTGCGGCGCAGGAAGTTCCGATCGGGCGGGGTTGCCCTGCGCTCTATGTACTCGGTATCCAGGGAACGGGCCAGTCGTCGCCGACGGCAGACCCGACCGTGGACACCGGAGTGATCGGTGCACTGCTGGGACCGCTGGTCGCGGCCGTGCCGACGCTGGTCCAGCGCAGCTACATCCCCTACGAGGCAGGATTCGGGGGCGCGGTACCCGGCGGTGGCGCGGACCCGTACTCGATTTCGGTGACCTCTGCGCGTGTCGGCCTGGAGGACGCCGCCGCGGGGGTGGTCGCGGCCTGTCCTGACACGATGCTGGCGGCAGTCGGCTATTCCCAAGGCGCGCAGGCTGTTGCGGAGTTCGCTCGATCCGTGGGCTCCGGCAACGGGCCCGTCGCGCCTGAACGAATTGCTGGAATCGCCTTGTATTCCAACCCGACCCGATCCTCCGGAGCCCCGGTATTTCCTGGGCGTCCCGGGCAGGTGGTGCCCGATCCCGCGCCCGGCAGCGATGGCACCGCCGTGGCAGGAGTTCAGCTCACCAGCTCTGCTTCCGCCGGAGGGGGGATCGCTGATGACGACGCGACCTACGGTGCGTTGACCGGACGCGTGGCCGACATCTGTGTGGATGGGGACCTGGCGTGCTCGGCGCCGGACCACGCGGCGGTACTGCGCGTCGGCGCCGAACTCGTCGCCCAAGCCGACCTCCGAGATCCGCTCGCGGCGATCGGATCGATCTACTCGCTGCTCTCGTCTGCCCTCGGCGACGCCTGGACGACGTTCGTACTCAACGATTTCCACGTCCAAGGCGGCGATGTCGACTACACACCGGCGCGGACTCTCGCGCAGCGGTTGACCGATGCTTCTGACCCGCGCATCCCCAGCCCCACGGCCGATGACGTGGCCGCCGCGGCGAGGTGTTGGGGTGAGATCACCGCCGCTCTCACGCAGAACCCGCTCGGGGTGCTGCCGAAGCTGGTAGGGCAACTCTCCGCGGCCGGGGGGCAGCTCGTGGCCGACAACAGTGACATCGCGAACCCGGCGGAGTGGATTCGATTCGCCGACACCGTCTCTCGCCACAACGGCTACGCCGTCACCGGCCAGATGAGCTCAGGGATCGCCTGGTTTATCGCGCTCGCCACCGACATCGCGGGGAGTCGGCGATGACCGAGTTCTACACACCGGTGGCCGTGCCCACCGACCGCGGCCCGGGGGATCTCCTGCGCACCCAAACCGTCACCGTCGGAAATCTGGACAACACGACGCGGGCCTCTCGAATCGTCTACGTATCCAGCGACTCCCGCGGTGAACTGATCCCGGTATCGGGCACAGTCATCTCCTCGGTGTCAGCCTCAGCATCGGACCTGAAGCCAATCATGGTGTACTGCACTAGCTTTCATGGCCTCGGCGGTGAATGTGCCCCGTCGCAACTGTTGGTGAGCGGGGAGGAACCGCTCGACCAAATTCAAGCGGCTCTCGAGCGAGGCTGGACGGTCGCGGTCCCGGATGGTGAGAACCTCGGCATCACCGGGCTGGGACCGCATACCTTCCTCGCGGCCCGTGCGGCCGGTCAGGTGACGCTCGATCTCGCTCGCGCCAGCCAAGCACTACCCGAGGCGACGAGCGCGAATCCGAACCGTGCGCCGATCGTGCTGTGGGGATACGGCGATGGCGGTCGCGCTGTGGTGTGGGCAGGCGAACTACACCGCGAGTACGCGCCGGACCTTGACCTGCGAGGGATCGCCGCGGGCGCTGTCGTGAGCGACCCGGACGCATTGGTCCGGTCCCAGCACCGCGGTCCGTGGTCCGCTCTCGCGTTGGCCGGCTTGATCGGGCTCTCGCGGGCCTACCATCACCTACCGCTGCGACACGTACTGACCGAAGACGGCCTCCGTGCCGTCCGTCATGCCGAAACCCTCAGTGCCGCAATGCTCCTCGAACATTACCGTCAACCATTGGAGCACTGGTGTGAGCGCCCGGACCCCTGGAACGACGCGATCTGGCGTTACGTCCTGGCGCGCGAGAGCAGAAGCGGAGCCCGAACTCCTGCCGTGCCCGTGCATCTGTATCACGGCACCAACGATCTAGTAGTCCCGGTCGAGTCCGGCGGCGGTTTGTTCACCGAGTACCGGCGACGTGGGGTCGAGGTCAGCTGGCGCGAATACGACGCCAATCACTTTCGTACCGCCGTCGACAGCACACCAGATGTCGTGGACGAGCTCGCCGGCTTCCTGAATCGCCCCCACATCGGCCCCGCTCAACACAAGGGCCAGCCGACAAATTGATCGATCTCGGCCGAGCCGACTCGGGCACACACGCCCATTGATCATCAGAAATCGAGGTGAATCGCATTGCCGCACAATAGAAGAGGGCTTCTTCCTTCGATGCAGAGCGCGGTAGCGCGCGCGATCACTGGTCTGATCGCAGCGCTGTGCGTGTCCGGCGGTGTCGTCGCCTTGTCGGAAGCAGACGTGCCGATTGACCGCTCCTGCCCGGTGTTGTTCGTGTTCGGCGTCCAAGGAACCGACGAAGGGCCATCCGACGCTGCGTCGACCACCGACACTGGAGCACTCGGGCAGTTCTTCACACCGTTGCTCGCGCAATCCGGAAACGCCGTGCAGCGCGCCTATGTCCGGTACGGCTACGCCGAGGACAGTACCGAAGTCCCGTACCAGCAAGCCGTGGCTGACGCAGCGGATCTGCTCGGCAAGGATGCCTCGGAGGTAATTCAGCGATGCCCCGCCACACGCATCGCCGCCGCCGGATACGGACAAGGCGCCGCGGCAGTATCCGCATTCGCGCACACCGTCGGCACCAGCACCAGCCCGGTAAATCCGGACAAAGTGGCCGGGATCGCGCTGTTCGCCAATCCCACCCGCGCCGACAACTCCGTGCTCCCCGGTCGAGCCGGCCAAACCACCCCCGCCGCCGCGCCCGGCACATCCGGCACCGCGGTCTCTCAGATCACGCTGACGAACACCGGCACCGGTGGATCGGGCATCGCCAGCAACACCGCAGTCGACTACGGCTCACTCGCCGGCCGTGTCGCAGACTTCTGCACTCCCGGTGACCTGTCGTGTAGCTCCTCCAGCGATACCCCGCTGACGACGACCGTGAAGAACATTGCGGCACAGTCCGATACCAAGGATCCGATCACGGCGATCTCCACTATCGCGCAAGCGCTGGCGGCGACCGTGTGGAAAACGACGGTCGGTGTGGTCACCGAAGACCTTTCCGGCACCAGCCTCGATCAGCTGTCCTACGAGCCGACGAAAACCTTGGGGCAGCGGCTGGCCGAAGCTTCCGATCCCAGCACGCAGACGCCCGGATTCAGCGACGCACTCTCGGTCCTGTTCCGGCTCGGCGCCATCGGACTCAACACCGTGGTGTCGATCGCGCAGAAGGTGTTCACCACCAGCACGATCAGTGAACTCGCCACAGTGGGCATGGTCGATCCGGTGGCGGCACTGGCTACTCTCGGCACGAAAATCGTTGGCGCAGTGGCGGATCTGATCCCTCCGCAGACGGCGCTGGGATGGGTGGATCAGGCGTTCACCGCGATCACTTCCACCGTCACCAATGACAGTGATCTGTACAACCTGGCGACCTATACCCGATACAGCGACACCGCTGGCAGGCACGACTCGTACACCACTGCCTCGGCCGATTCCACCGGGACTGCTCCTCTCGCCGCCGCCGCAGCGTGGTTCGCCGCCCTGGCCCGCGATATCGCCGCGACGAATCCCGCTACCTCGCTTCCGCAATCGGCGATTCCGGACACCACCCCCGCTTCGAGCGGAGCAATGACGTCGCCCCCGCTCTCCTCCTACCGCGCGTCCGTCTCCGCGACGACCGAACCCTCACCGACCGGTACCAGTACGCCGGCCCCCTAGACCCCTTCGGGGCAGACGGTGGTCTCAGCGCCGAGACAACCAGACCAGTCCCTCGCGGGCCGTCTCCCCGAAGGGCCCGAACCACACCACCGAACCGACCCCAGGAGGTGAATCCTGATGCCCCACAACAATTCCACCGATGCCTTCACCCGCGTTGACAACGAGTGGGGCTGGCTCGACGACACACCACCCACATCACTGCCCACCCCGACCAGGACGTCCCAGACCGACGAAACCGAATGGCGTTGGCTGGAGGACGATTCCGGCGATGCCCGGCCGACAGGACGCACCGGCGGCACCACCGCGCGCCGCACACCGAGTCCATCGGTGCGCCGGTGGATCGCACCGATCCTGACCACGGCAGTCGCGACGACCGTGACCATCGCAGCAGTTCTCGCCCTGCGCCCGACCGGCGAGCCTCCGGTAGCCGTGTCGACCACCACCGCGCCATCGACCACCCCTGCGGCGATGCGTGAGGGCGCGTGCGCGGGGCTGTCCGCGGCGACGATCACTGAGGGCATCGGCGATACCTCGAGCGTGGCGGGGGTGATCGCGGCATTCGAGTACGCCTACTACCGGCAACGCTCGGCGGACACAGCAATACGTCTGCTGGCACCGGACGCCGGGATCGCACTCGAACCGCTCGCCGCCGGGATCGCTTCGGTCCCAGTCGGAACCACGCACTGCGTGGCGATCACACCGATCGCCGACACCACAGTCAATGTGCACCTCGTCGAGCTCCACCCCGATCACACCCGAACGGACTACCTGCAGGTGATCAACCTGCGCCGCACCGAGTCGGGGCTGCAGATCAACAACATCCAGAAGCAGGGGTAAGGCGATGCACGCCAACGTCATTCGCCTCCACGATCCCGACAACGCGGAACCCGGGCGGCTGGATCCGGACACTATCGCCGCACCCGTCGCCGAGCGCCAGGCCACCCTGCGACAGGAGCCGTTACCCACGACCGGGCCCTACCCGCCACTATTTGCCATGCTCGGCGCACACGGAGGCGCCGGCACATCCACACTGACACGGTGGTGGGCACACGCAGCCGATTCCGGGCTTGCGTGGCCCGCCTCGACGCGCACCACCCAACGGGTCGTGGTCGCCGCCCGTGACTGCATACCCGGCCTCACCGCTGCCGCAGATCGACTTCGGGAATGGCATGCGGGACTCGCTCCGGCGGGGATCAGCATTCTCGGTCTGGTGGTAACCCCTGCGCGCCCCGGCAGGGTTCCCGCGGCGGTCCGGCGCTATCGGCGCATCGTCGAGGACCTGGTGGATGGGGCGATCTGGTCCATCGACTGGCACGACGAACTCATCGTGTGCGAACTCGACGAACTCGCACAGTTCGCGCCGAACGACCCGCCACCGCCGCGCCGGGCGAACCTGACCACGGCCGTGCCCATCGACGTGCACCGCGCCGGCACTGCCATCACCGCCCGCATCGCTGCCACACGTGCTCACCCCGACGAAGAGGCTTCGGGGAGCCCGCGATGACGACCCCGCACCTTCTCATCGAGAGCATCGGTGTGCTGGCTCAGCAGGTCAACATCACTCCCGAAGCGCCACCGGGGTCCGCAGGCATTCTCAAGATCGTGAACTGGCTGTCGTGGTTCGTGATGCTCGCCGGAATCGCGGCGCTCATCTACGCCGGCGGCAAGTTCGCATGGGAACGCTGGCACGGTGGCGCCGTCGAAGCTCCCAAGATCGTCCTGGGCGCCCTGGTCGGCGGCATCATCGCCACCAGCGCCGGAACGATCATGACCCAGATCACCAGCGCCAAATGACCGGGCACTGTGAAAACCATTGGTGGCGAACACCTCTCGACCACCAGCGCGCGGTGTTCTCTGCCGCGCGGCCCGCGCCTCGGTTCAGCCTTCCTCCCGACTCCGATCTACCAGGACATCACTGCCATGACCGCGTTCCATCGTTGCGTTCTGACCATTCCCACCGTCGACGACTTACTCCTGGCTGTCACACGGCTGGGCTCACCCTCGGCACCGGCGACCGTGGTCTACGTCCATGGTCTGCTGTGCGACGGCAACTATTGGGCGCCGGTGACCGAATGCCTGCACGACCGCCTCGGCGGGGAAATCACGCAGATCGTCTACGACCAACGCGGCCACGGCCGCTCGGGCCGACCCGACCGCCGCGCCGCCACCACCCTGCGCCACCTGGTCGACGACCTCGACACCGTCCTGGCGCACGCCACCGGCGAAATCGTGCTCGTCACCCACTCGGCCAGCTCACTGCTCGCGGCCGCCTACGCGCAACACCACCCGACGCACGCCGCGGCCTTGTCGGCGCTGGTGCTGTTCGGCGGTGCGGGTGAGTTTCCCGAATTCCCCAGCCTGCCACAGCATTACCGCCAGTTGATCAAACGAGTCCCGCAACTGCGCCGCACGCGGCTCGACGGCGTAGCCGCGGCAACAGCCGCAGTAGCCGAACGACAGTTCCGCAGTGCGAGCCGTCGATGGGGATCGAAAGCGCATCTGATGTGTGGGGCGCACAGTGGAGACTCACGCGTGCTGGCGGACGTGATGGGCGCCTACAGCACCTTCGCTCTCAGCCCCGAGAGCACAGCGATCCTCCGCCGGATTCCCACGTTCGTGATCGCCGGCGAGCGCGATCGGGTTGTGCCATCGACCCAGTCGGTACGTCTGGCCGACCAGATCTGGGCCGACTACGAGCTCGTACCCGGGGCAGGGCATTTCCTGCCGCACGTGCAACCCGACCGCGCCGCCGAGGTCATCCTGCAAGCACTCGAAGTCGCCTACCGCCGCGAGATCGACCGACTGATCAGCAGCACCGAGGAAACCACAGTCGACGGGCGAGAGGACTCGCCGTGAGCGCCAAATCCCTTCCCCCGCAAGTCACCCAGTACCTCTACCCGCTATTGGGATGGCTGGCATGGATGGTCCTGCTGCTGTGCATCGCCCGCACCATCTACCTCGCCGGCCTGCTGGCGATCCGGCTCTACCGCGAAGAAGCCGTCGAAGGATTCGCCGGCGCACTGCTCGCCGCCGCTCTGATCGGCTCGGCCAGCGGCATCGCCGCTGCACTGTTTCCCACCCACTGACTAACCACGAGGAGATACGGATGAACCACCCAGTGGCACTCATCTCCAGGACTGCATTCGGACTCGGAATGTTCGTGTGGGCCATCCTGTGCGCTGGCTGTGCTCAACGCGCAACCAGTGAAGGGCCTGGTGCGCTCGCGGCCCCCGACTTCGAAGCGCGCCCGACCAACTTGAAATCCGTTCCTTTCCAAGGGATCTCGCTCCCGGTCGCGGACCAGGGTCCGCGCAATTACGCAGGCGCTGTGGTGAGCGGATTCGACCACAATCCCATCGGCGCATCCCTGGCCGCGATCCACGCAACAGTCCGGATATCGGTAGCCGCCGACAGTCAATGGGTGACGATCGCTCAGCAAATGCTGGCGCCCGGTCTAGGGCGTGATGCCTGGGCGGTAGCGCGTGCCCAGATCTCTGTCACCGGGCCCGCCACAGCCGACGGCCTGACGATCGCGGGCTACCGGATAGTGAGCTACATACCGGCCGCTGCTGACATCGACATCTATGCCGTCCAAGCCGACCGATCGATAACCCGCAACAGGGCAAACGTTGTCTGGCAGCGGGGGGACTGGAAGTTGCTCCTGCTCACGCAACCTCAATCGTCACCTGTGACCACCGTGGCCGCGCTGCCGGACGAGCTGATTGCTTTGCCGCGCCAATAGATATCCAGGACGTATTTGCCATGAAGCACCCTCGCCTGAAACTCATGCTGCTGCTGAGCGTCGCCGTGGTTGTCATCACCGTCACCGTTTTCGGCGTCAACAACGACCGTGGCCATCCCAGCGATGTGTCCTCGCCCCCGTCGGGAAAAGTGACACCGTCGGAGGGCAACGTGATCGACCCAACGGGTGTTCGGGGTATACCGACGACCGACCTGTTCGGAAATCGGCTCGAAGTTCCGGCGGACCCCGCCGGAGAGCCGCTCGCCCAGGATCCAGCGTGGCGACCAGATCCAGAGCAGTCGAACTATTTGACCGTCGCTCCAAGCCGCCTGCGATGGCAGCGTGGCTGGGGCGGTGCGGCGCTGCCGGTTTCAGGCAGCGACGGGCCTACCTCGATCGAGCGCGGGGTGGCGTCAGGTTTCGCTGACACACCCCAAGGGGCGGCACTGGCGGCCTGTGACGCCATCGCGCGCGCTTTCGCCGCGCCGGACGATATCTGGCCGAACGTCGTTCGCGCCCGATACCTCGGTGGTGGCCAACCGCTCGTGGACCGGATCGCGCAGAGTCGTGCCGAAACACCCACCGCGGCAACCTATCTCGTGGTCCCTGAGGGAATCCGAATACTGCCTGGCTATCGCGCCGACTTCGCGGTCGTGCAGATCGCAGTCCGCGCCAGCGGCGGATGGGCGTACGCCAACTGGCCCATGGCGTGGCACGACGGCGATTGGCGGGTGAGGGTCCCCGACGCAATTGAATCCCTCTGGGACCCAGCGATTCCCGTCGGCAGCCTGATCGATTTCGGTTCGTGGAAGGGAACAACGTCATGAACGCCGAGATCATGAAACTTGCTGCACCAATGGGCGATCCCAGCGAAGTACACACGCAATTCTCACCCGGCAAGATCTTGTGCAACTTGCCGAATGTCGTCGGTGCTGTGTGCCAACTGAAGGACTTTGGAGAAAAAGCGGCTGGATCGGCGGCAAACTCGGCCTTCGATGAGTTCGTGGACGGTTTCGGCCACGGACTGGCCAAGATCGTTCGAATGTCGATGACCTGGTGGGTCACCTTGCCTTCGCCGCAGTTGGCATCCAACACCGGCGAGCCAGGGCCGGTGCTGACATCGATTCGCGAGTACACCAGCGGCCTACAAGTGCTGTTGATGATCGCGGGCATACTCTTCGCGGCCGCGCGACTAGCCATGGCTAAACGGGGGGGAGTCGCGGGCGAAGCGCAGGAGAGCTTCCTGATCTTCGCTCGGGCGGTGTTCGCCTCGATGATGTTCTCGGCTCTGATCACCACGGGGACCAAGGCAGGCGATGCCTTCAGCAACTGGGTGATCTTCGGTGCGACCCGAGGGGATCTGGACGGGGCGATATCGCGCCTGGTGGATTATGACCTGCGCACGAATGGCAGCTTGGGAACCGGTGTCTTGCTGTTGCTTTGGATGCTGGGGCTCATCAGCATGCTGGTGCAATTGGTGATGCTGGTGATCCGGCAGGCGGTTCTGGTCCTGGTGGTGGCAGGGGTACCGCTGGCGGCTGCCGCGGCTGGGACCGGTCCCGGCTCGCAGGCCTACAAGCGAATGTTGTCGTGGGCGTTGGCGTTCGTGTTGTGGAAGCCGGTCGGCGCCCTTGTCTACGCGATCGCATTCACCGCTGCGGGTACCGGCAATGGTGGCCAGCCGGATGCGCAATTGGCGCTGCTGGGCTTGCTTCTGCTGCTGTCGGTGTCGGTGGTACTGCCGGCGCTGATGCGGTTGATCGCGCCAGCGGTTTCGACTTTGGGGGGCGGGGGAGGAGCGGCTGCTGCCCTGGCCGGTGGCGCGTTCGGTGTTGCCATGGGGTCTATCGGCGGCAAACGATCCAACGCGCGCAAGGTCAGCGAAGGCCAGAACACCCCGGGCAATGGGTCCGGTGGTGAGAACGGCGGCCCACCTCCAGCGCCTCCGCCTGGTGGTGGCGGAGGGCGGCCGATGTCCGGGGGCGGTGGTGGTGGTAACAGCTCCTCCGGTGGCGGTGGTCGCGGTGGGCCGGGCACATCAAGCGGCGGAGGGGGTTCGGCCAGCGGTCAGGCCGCCGCGGGCGGGCAGGGCGGTGGCGCGGCCGCAGCGAAGGGTGCGGCTGCGGCGGCAGGGCCTGCGGGAGTGGCGGTAATGGCCGCTCAAGGCGTGAAACAGGCGGTGCAGCAGGCGGGTTCGGCTGTGGAAGGCGGTGTACGTGAGGCCGCGGAGGCTGGTTGGGATGCGGATATGCCGGGGCCGTTGGAGGTTCGGCGATGACCTCCACGCGCATGTACGGGCGGTGGGAGAAGCCCCGTTCCGCCGGGTTCTTCGGGCTCACGTGGGGGGTGAGCATGCTCGGTCTCGTCCTGGTGATCGTGGTGATGCTGACCTTCATGCTCACTCATTCTCTGTCGCTGGTGGGTTTGGTAATCGGTTGCAGTGCAGTGCTTTTCGTCCCGCTCGCGATCACGATCAACGGCCGCACCGGCTGGGAGGTCGTGGTCCTGCGAGCGCAGTTCGCCAGGGCCCGGGGGCGCGGCGAACTCGAGTACCGGGCGGGTCGTTTCTCCCGGATCCCGGGGTTGGCGAGATTGCCTGGCCTGCTGGCGGATTCGCGACTGTCGGAATACGAGACCCCGGGCGGTAAGCGTTTCGCGGTGATCCATATTCGGCGGACCGATCACTACTGCGTGGTGCTGCGGGTGATGCCGCGCGGCAAGGAACTTGTCGACCAATCCCAGATCGATGCCTGGGTCGAGGATTACGGGCAGTTCCTGGCCGCGCAATCGCGCGGCGGGGAAGTCGTGGCGGTGACCTCGGTCCTGGACAATGTCGTGGAAACCAGGCTCAAACAACGGCGGGAAGTCGCGCGGCTGGTGCGTCCTGGGGCGCCGGAGTTCGCGCAGACAGTGATGCGCGAAGCCGCCACCGATATCGGTGGAGTCGGTGTCCGCATCGAAGCCAGGATCGCGATCACCTACCGGGCGATCGGCAAAGGCCGGATCCGCCGCGACACCGCCGAGCAGGCCCGCGAGATCGGTCAGCGCCTGCAGGGGGTGTTGTCCCAACTTGCCCGCGCCGGTCTGCCCGCGACGCCGCTCGAGGCGTGGGAAGTGTTGGGGCTGGTGCGTTCTCGCTACGACGTGGCCTCACAGCGCGATGTGGAGCGGGCCGGGCGTGAAATCCTGCGCACTCAGTCCTGGGACAGCGTCGGCCCCGTGGCACACGCGGATCGGTGGGACCACTACATCCACGACGGTGCACGATCGATCACCTGGGAGATGGACGCACCACCGCGGGGCGCGGTGCTCGAAACCGGACTCGAGGAGCTCCTACGTCCGCGCCTGGACGTACCGCGCAAACGCGTCGCGGTGATCTACCGGCTGCACTCGGCCGCCGAGGCCACCGATATCGTCGACTCCGACTACAAGGACGCGCTGGCGGCGGAGCAGACCGAACGCGGGATCGCTTCTGCTTCCGCGTCGATCCGAGTGGACAACACCCGCGCCGCGCGTCAGGAACAGGCCCACGGCGCCGGACTGACCAGGTTCGGAGCCCTGGTCACTATCACCGCTTCCCTCGACGGCGATCTGCCTGGGATCGAAGCGTCGGTGCGGGCCATGTCCGCGGCGGCGCGACTGCGTGTTCGCCGCTGCTACGCCGCCCAAGCCGCCACCTTCGCCGCGAGCCTGGGCATAGGACTGATCCTTCCTGAGCACGCCTCGATCTCCAAGCGGGTGTCGGCATGACCCGCCGCAACCGCGTCAGCGCCGCGACTCCCACTGTGCGCGAGGCGAAGTCGATGACGGTGGGTGGGATTTCCATCCTTACCCCTGAGGCTCGTACGCGCACCGAAGCTGACGCAGGGCGACGTGGACTGCGCGGCATCCGGGCGCGGTGGGCGCTCTCGGCCGACGATCATCGGCGTGCGAACGCCGCACGCCGCGTCGACGGCGAGCGACACAACGACTATCACCGGCCACTGGCAACTCTCACCGACCGTGGCTACGCGGGTCCCGGTGGCGGGCGCGCGAGCGTCGTCCCGGCGACGCCGGAATGGCGATCCACCACTGTGCAGGTCGCCGGTTTGTGGCCGTTTTCCGTCGGTGCGGCCGCGCCCACGGTCGGCACTCCTGTCGGTACTCACTACATCACTGGCGCCCCCGTGCATTTCGACCCGATGAGCTGGTTCCTGCGCGGCTATATCACCGCCCCGATCGCTTTCATCCTGGCGCTCAACGGATTCGGCAAAAGCTCACTCATCCGCCGACTCGTCACCGGGTCAGTCGCGACGGGGGAGACGGTGCTGTGCATGGGTGACACCAAGCCGGACTATCGCGATCTCGTCGAGAAGCTGGGTGGTCAGGTCATCGAGTTGGGCTACGGGTACGGCAGCATCAACCCCCTCGCGGTCGGGGCACTCGGCTCGGTCATCGGTCAACTCCCCGACACCGACCTACGCCGCCGCGTCGCCGCCCGGGTGGAAGCGGGACAGATCACCATCGTCGCCGGGCTCATCGAACTCGTTCGCGGCTCCCGCATCGCGGACTACGAGGAAACCCTCATCGCCGCCGGATTGCGCGAGCTCTACAGCCCTGCAAGCAGATTCACCGCCGACAGCCCCCCGCTGCTGTCGGATCTGCTGGCTGTCATCTCCGACGGAGCGGATCGGCTGCGGCAGTTCGCCGAGGAGGACGATAACCCGTCCTATCGGGCCAGTACCAAGATGCTCCGGCGGTCGTTGCGTGCATTGATCGAGGGTCCGTGGGGGGAGATCTTCGACCGGCATACCAGTACGCCGTTGGATTTGAACAGTCCGGCGGTGTGCGTGGATGTGTCGCGTATTCCCGAAGGGGACACCAAACTCCTTGCCGCCGTGTTGATGACGTGCTGGAGCGAAGGATTCGGTGCGGTCGCCGCCGCGCACGCACTCGCTGACGCGGGAGTGGCGCCACCGCGCACGTTCGGCGTCGTCATGGACGAGATCTGGCGCGTGCTGGGTGTGGGTGAGTTCATGGTCGACCGCGTCGACGCGCTGACCAGACTCAACCGTCTGCTGGCGTGCTGGCTGATCATGTGCAGCCACACCATCAAAGACCTCGCGAGCATGAAAGCGCTCGGCTTCTTCGAACGCGCCCGCGCCAAGATCATCGGGCCCGTCGGCCCCGACGAGATCGAACGCATCCGTTCCACGGTGTCGATCACCGAGACCGAGAAACTCTTGGTCACCTCGTGGGCCGCGCCGCGCCCACCCACCGACGACGGCCTCGACGGCGCGATCGTGCGCGAAACACCGCCGGGCACTGGATGTTTCCTACTCAAGACCGGTGAGGCCGCCGAGCCGGGGATCGCGTTCCGGATGACGATGACCCCGACCGAACGAGAATCCGGCATCCACAACACCAACAAACGCTTCGACCACCTCCAGCCCGGCGGCAGCGTGGCCGATGGCACTAGGTCATCGACAACCGAGGACGGCGAACACCGCACCTCTGCTGAGCCCGGGGCGCGGGAGGTAGGACGGTGACCGGTGAATGCATCGAAAACGGTAGCTGCATTGGCGGTTTCGCTTCCGGCCTTGTTGATCGTCCTGCTTATTGTGCTGATCGGAGCCGATTCCACGTCGTCGTGTGCTGCTGCCTTGTCGGGCAGTGGATTACAGGGCGCGACGGGTGCGTCGGTCGACGGGCTGAGCGAAGGCCAGTTGCAGCTGGCCCGCAACGGTGTCGCGATCGGCAGGCAACGCGGCGAACCGGACTCGGTGATCATCGCCGAACTTGCGGCGCAGTCGACCGAGTCCACCCTGCGGAATCTGGCGAACCCGGCGGTCCCGGAATCGTTGCGCTACAGCAACGACGGGCTCGGGCACGACGGCGACTCGGTCGGTCCGCACCAGTTGCGTGTGAGCGTCTGGGGATCGGTCGGGGTCGAGACGTTGATGAACCCGATCTATCAGATCAATTGGTTCTACGACCGCGCCGACAAGATCGCCGGACGCGACCGGATGTCGCCGGTCGATCTGGCGCAAGCGGTCGAAGCATCCAGGGTCAATGCGTATGCGGGACAACTGAATCTCGCACAGCGGCTCTATACGGAATTCGCGAACATCAACCCCGCGTCGATGCCCGACACCCAAGCCGGTCAGCCCGCGGCAGGCTGCGGATCGAACGGAGCCGGTGCGCCGCTGCCCGCAGCAACGAGCGCGTTCGGTGCCGCGATCATCGCGGCAGCCGAGAAATGGCTCGGCACCCCGTATGTATGGGGCGGCGGGGATCAGAACGGGCCGACCGACGGTGGATTCGACTGCTCCGGGCTCACCCTGTACGCGGTCTATCAAGCCTCTGGCGGCCGGCTGCGGCTGGCGCACTACACCCAAGCCCAGCAAGACGACCCTGCCTCGCAGGTCATTCCGTTCGAGCAGCGTCAGCCCGGCGACCTGATCTTCTTCACCTCCCCGGGCCAGAGCAGCTCCCACCATGTCGCCATCTATTACGGGCGCAACGACAAAGGCCACGACCTGATCCTGCACGCACCCCAGACCGGGCAGAGCGTCACGATCGCACCGCTCTGGGAGGGCGAGCACCTGAATGTGCGCCGCTTCAGCATCCCTGCCGACCCTGCCGAAGGGAAACGACTGTGACAGAAGATAACTCACCACTCTCCGGCCGACCCGGCCGCGACGGAGCCGACCGGTTCGGCGCCCCCTCTGCTGAGACAACGCACGGCAACCGAGCCGCCTGGACCGGTAAGCTCACGACCCCTGAGGAACGCATGGCGGCGTTGGCTGCCCGCGGGCCCTATCTGGTGCTCTGGACCGCCGCCACGTTGCGGACCTTCACGGTGGCCCGACCGGACCGAACGGTGATCTGGCATTCGCGTTTCCATGCCGATGTCGTCATCGACACTATCGATGACGCGGCGAAAGCTGGGGCACTGCAAGCAATCTGGACCGCGGCACGAGCCCGCGAGGAATGGGGCGCCGACGTCGCGACACTGCGGCTGACAGTGGCCAACTCCGGGGTCGATCGCGGTGCGGTCGAGGCTGCGGCGATCAGCAGCGGGCTAATCCTGGACCTGGTCGTCGACGCGCTCAGCAATCCCGCCGTCGATCACCCGCCCGGACGCTGGATCCACTGGTGGACACGCGATCTCGGCGCACTCATCCACAACCCGCAGGGGCTGGCATGACACCGGCAAACACATGGCCCACCAGAGGCATGACCGCGCTCACCGTCAGCGTGCTACTTACCGGTGCTGGTGCCTGTGGTAGAGCCCCAACCCCGGGCGAAGCACGAAACAGGATGGATTGTCCCGCAGCATCATTCGCCGACCCATTCGCACGAATCGATCCCTGCTCGGCCGCGGAGGTCGCGGTCGCGGCGCTGGAGACGGTGTTCACCTACCGGCCCAGCGAACAGGCCGACCAACGCTCGTCCTTCCGGGCGGCGACACCGCTGATGACGACCGACTTCGCCGCGCGCTGGGACACCACAGGCCCGGTTCTGGCACCGATCACGAGCATGCGGTGGCAGCAGTGGCGCCGCCTCGGAATCGTTCTCACCGCGACCGCCCGCCTCGGCGATGACGACCATCCAGCCGACACGGACACCCTCTTCGCCCGCGTTGCCACCGTGGCCCTGCACCCAGGAGGCGGCACACCGTCAACCTCCCTGGTCGTTTACATCCGTGCGATTCGCCCGAATTCTCCTGCGGGGTGGCGCATTTCAGCGTTGGAGGTGAGGACATGAGCGGTGGCGACCCGGTCGAAGAGGGTGGGCAAGCGGTCCGAACCGGATTCGTGCAAGCCATGCAAACAGCGGCGATGACGATGAACCTGCTGCAGCGTCGCGGCGCCGAAGCGCGATCGCAGGCCGAATTCGACCGTCGCACCGACGACGCCGAGCAGCGAATGCGGCAAAACACCGAGGTGCATGAGCTGAAAGTGGAGGGCTACCACACCCGCCAGTCGAACGAGGGTGAACTCCACCAGCTCGAAAAGCATTTCAAGACCCGGCAGTTCGAACGCGCCGAGGAGCTACACGATCTGGAACGTCAGATCAAAAAGCGTGTCCTCGAGCGTGGCGACGCGGATCTGGATCGCCGTGCGGCAGACAGCACAGCCGAACGCGCGAACAAGGATGACCTGCACCAGGTGCAACGGCAGAATCTGCTCAATCGCGCAGGCTGGGAGAAAGAGCGCCACGACCTGGACGTGGAATACAAGCAACTGCTCATCGACATCCGCCGCCGCGCCGCCGGTTTCACCGAAACCCTGACCGGGCAGGACCGCGACCAGGGCGCGGCGATGCGTGCCGCAGCAGCCTATGCGGCCGCGGACAGCACCGCGCACTTGTCCGATCAGCATCAATCCCATGCCGACGCCTTCGCCGAGCGGCTCACCGAGGACGCCGACCTGAGCGTCCACGACCTCCTCGACGCCGATTCTGGCGCACCGGCCGGCGCCTCGGACATACCGCCGGCGGTATCACGCGCCACGAACGGGTTGGCCGAGGAACTGAACTTCTACATCGTGGTGAACCACCACGCCCAGCAGGACACCAACGACCCGGAACCGCCCGTCGTCGACGGGACCGTGATCGAGGCGGCGATCGAGGCCGCCGACGTCATCGATGTCGACGTCATCGACGGCTACGGCGAAGACGCTGACCCCAGCAATGCCAGCCCCGAGCCGCCTTCGCCGCCGGACGTGGGGATGGAACCATGACCGACGAGCCTTGCCAGGCACCGCAATGGGTCTGCCGCGCAGAACAACCGCGGGCAAGAAGGCCGAGATGAGTAAGCCGACCCGGATGCAGACGAAAGTTCTCAAGGCCGTGCATGTTCACGCCGCGACCGCACGGGTGATGCAGGACCGAGCCAAGGCCACGCAGCAAACAACAGGGCAGTCCCCGCCTGCCTCGTGGTACCAGGATGTGCACGGTCGAGCTGTGCTGCGACAGGAGCTGGAGAACGCCGCCACCGCCGCGGGAATCCCTGCAGTCTGGGTCGCCCAGGTCCGGGAGCGAGGCGACTTGGGCATGCGGTGGCGTGCCGATGTGCATTGGCGCGCACCGCAATTCATCGACCGGGACCAACTCCTGAAGAATCTGGAACAGCAGGTGCGCGGTGTGCAGGACATGGCAGCGGTCGCGGCAGTGCACGGGGAGCGCGGCGCGAAATCGGAGGTCGGGACCGCGCAGATGTTCGATCGCACACTGCGGGTGCTGACTCAACGGATCAACGCTGTGGCCGCCGTGCTGGAGGTCTCAGCGACTGAGGCCGAACAACTCTGGGGCGCACACACCTGGTCCACCGCGGCCGAGGGCGTCCGCGACCACAACCACGACACCCTCGCCGACCGATGGCGCGCGCACGCCCGCACCGACACGACCGACCTCGCCCTGCAAGCCAAAGCGCTCACCGACGCCGGGATCACCGCAGGCACCCGGGCACTGCCCGCCCCGAGCGACATGACCGAGCTGATCCGGGCACAACTGTCACCGACCACACCACCGGAAACCGGCACCGGTCCTGCCGAGCCAGGCGCGCAGATCACCGAGGCCATCGAAGTCGCCGGAATCACCAGCGACACAGCCACCGAACTCGTCATCACAGACAGCCCGGACCAATCACCAGCCACCACAACAGATCTCGGGATCGAACCATGACCAGGGCTAGTCGAGAACTACGGGTGCGGCGACCAGGTTGTGAAACCCATTCCAGGACACCATGACTCGACGATCGAGGAAGAGACATGACCGAACCGAAGTCCGTCACAACGGCGGCAAGTGTGCCGGCCTGGCGCGCACGGCTGCTGGACCGCATCCAAAACCTGGCTGCCGACCGGGCGCGAGTCCTCGGGCAGGGGTATCAGATGCCTGAAGGTGGGGGAGAGGCGTCGGTGCTGGCGTGGCGAACCCAACTGCAACTGCTGGCCATCTCCCGCGAGGAGGCCGTCACTCAAGCGCTGGCGGTCGGTATCGCACGGATCGATGTCGACGACGCTCTTTTTCTGGGACATCAAGGATTTCGTGCCCCCGTCGACGCCGTGCAGCCCGGGGATCCGGTCCGCGAGATGATGATCGACGGCGTCGTCAACGACACTTGGCAACTGCAGCACATGGCCGCGATCCATGTGGCGCGTGATCAGCAACTTCTCTCGGACGCACACTATTTCGAAGACCCACAGGTGCTGGCCCAATACGAGCGGAATATGGCCGCGCTGTGGATGCGGGCCAGCGCGGTCTCACGTGCGGTCTCGCTGACCGCGGAAGAATCCGAAGGAATGTGGGCGACCGACCCCGACGGCTGGCAGCAGATCCTCGCCGCGTCGGTCGACACCTACGACGCTCGAGGGCTGGAAGAACGCTGGCGCATCTACGCCTGGCCGGGGATCGCGGACGGCGCCCACAGGGACCTGGCCGCGCTGGGTATGGACCCCAGCCGCGCGTTCGCGATCGAACCAATTCCGGCCCCGCACACCATGTTCGAGCACGTCACCCATGCACTGAGCGCTGAACGAGACGACCCGGGGACAAACACCATCGACCACGCTGTTGATGCCGCGCTGCCGACCGACCCCGACCTGGACTGGCCGACTTCTCCCGCGGTGGAAAGCGGTCCCGCGTCTCCCGCGCCGGACGCGTCCACCGGAGCCGAGCCATGACCGAGTCGACAAACGATGGACCGAACCCCCGCAATATCGCGGCCGAACACCTCGAGCTGATGCAGCAGATCCAACAGCTGGCGCTCGAGAGCGGACAACTGCTGGCGCGGATGTACGAACCCGGCCTGAATATGCCGCCAGCACAGAACATCATCACGCGGATCAACGAGTTGGACCGTGAGCGGGATCTGACCGAAATCCAGGCTCGCGCCTCGGGCGTGCCGCCCGAGTGGATCGATCGGGTCCGGACGCTGGGCCAGCGGGGATTCCTTTGGCGTCCTGACCAGTCATTGCCCGACCTCGCCCCAACCGAAGGTCGTCGCCCCGTTCAGCGCGTCGCCGAGGACATTGAGCGGCTCAAGGACATGGCCGCGGTCGACGTCGCCTATTTCCACCAGCGGGCCGCCGATCCCGCACTGCGACAACCGGAAAGTGCTGCGGGCGACCAATTCTGGAGAAACATGACCGCGGTGTGGATGCGTGCCGGGCGCACCGCCGCCGCGATCGGTATGAATGCGCACGAGCGCACCAAGCTGTGGACGGTGACGCCGGGTGAGTGGGAGCGGCGCGTTCACCGATACCTCAACGATCACGACGGCAACGATCTTCGCTCCCGCTGGCACGGCTACGCCGACAACACCATCGCCGCAGACGCGCGCAAGTCGCTCAACAGTCTGCGCCGCGCCGGGCGGCACGGCCCCGATATCCCACTACCCGACATGCCGTTGTCACCGGACCAGATGCTGGCACAGGCCCACGCTGCGGCGAAGACACAACCCGAGTCGAGTATTCGCCAGGGAGATCTGCTCGCTTCGGCCGTCGATGCCGCACTGCCCGATGAACCAGCCAGCAGCTGGTCCGCTGATTCGCTGACCCCCGACGCCGACTATGGGCGCGAACGCGGGCCTGATGCTTCCGGTGGGCCAGGTCCCTGACAGGTCACTCGAATGTTGGTGTCCTAGAAACTATTCGATGGCGAGAACTGCTGACCATGACTCAACCGGACCCAGTACCACAGTGGAAAAACGAACTGTTGCGGAGAATTCAGGACCTCGCCGCCGAGTTCGTCCGCGTCGAAGCCCTCGGCGCGGACGGTTACGACGGCACCGACGGTGCCGCGGACCAGGATTGGCTCGACCACCTCGATGCGCTCAGCGCGGTTCGCGAATCCACCGAACACATCGCACGCTCGCTCGGAGTCCCGCAACCGTGGATCGAACGCGCTCGCGACCTCGGAGCCGGTCGCTCGCCGGCACCGGACCCCGAGCCCGCGGCCGAACAAGCGCCGAGCGAGGCCAAACAGTTCTACCTGGACATGCTGAGCGTGGACCTGTGGAACCTGCAGCGCATGGCGTTCGTCGTCGCCGCACGCGAAACCCGACTCGCCGAAGGCGGGTACGGATTCGGTGCCGACCCGGTGGCCGGTGCCGCATACCGCCGCAACATGGCACATCTGCACACGCGGATCTCCGCTCTCGCTGATGCCGCCGAAATCACTGCTCGTGATGCCGAAAAGCTGTGGGACAGTGCTGAAGTCGATGACCTGCGGCATGTGACGGCGGCGGTGGTGAACCGCTGGGACGACCTGACCGTGGAATCTACCTGGCGTCGATACACCCGAGCGGACTTCGACGCGGCGTTGCCGCCATACATTCCTGTCGATAGTGATGGCGGGAAAGCTGCGGTCGGCACCGGAATCGGCCCGCCCACACCGGAACAACTCATCGCCCGGGCCACCGACCTGTTGCACGACACCCGTATGGGGGCGGCCGCGAGCAGCAATTGGCACATCGAAGCGGCAATCGACGCGGCCCTGCCCTCGGAAACGAACTGGAGCTGGGGAAACGAACCACCCGAGACTCGCCCGGCCACCCAAGAACCCGAACGCGGCCACGGACCAGAACCCTGACCGCTCCCGCACCACCGCAAGACCCGAACCCTGCGCTGATCGGACACCGGTGACCCAACTACCGCGATAGGCCGACCGCGAACCCCGAACTCGCTGTGGCGCTGGCGCCAACCACTGCGAACAACACCTGACACCACACCGCGAGGGACATCGCAACCACCGCACCGGATCAACCATCCGCGGCGGACCGCTTCGAGAGATGAAGACGGAAACTGATGTCCGACAACAGTTTTGACAGCTCACCAGATGAGCACATCCTGCCGGAACCAGGGTCCGGCCCGCACCGACCACACGTGCCCGAACTCGGCGTTCCGCAGACACCACGAGAGAGTGCGATCGCCCACCAGTACGGTAGCGATGACATCGATGCCGTGCACGCGGCACGCCTGAAAGCCGTGCAAGACACCGCGTTCCTGCACGCGGCGCGGGCGGCAGAGGCCGGCGCCGACCCCGCTGGGCAATCAGCGGTGTACACGAACAAAATCGGCGAGGATCTGCGGCAGGCACGACACGCTGCCGAACGCGCGGGAATCACCCTCGCCGATATCGACCATGCGGAAACAATCGGCAGTGGCGGAACCTCGTGGGACCAGCAGCCCGCCCACCGATTGCTCGGGCGCCTGGAACAACTCAGCAAGCAGTCGTACCAGTGGGTCGGCCGAGCGATCGAACAGAACGAACGCATCGAGGACCTGACCCGGCAACTACACACCGCGCACACCACCATCGAGGAACTCCGCGAGGATCTCGCGCACACCGAGAACACCACACGCGAGCTCCTGAGCGACGTTACCGACCACGACTGGCACAACGGCACCAGGCGCCGCGACCTGGCACCGGCATCGCAATGGCCACAAAGGCTCAAAGACGCCAACACCGCCCTGGCCGCCGCGAATCGCCTCGAGACCCTCGATCCGGAACTTCCCGCACCCGAGAACTTCCCGATCCCCGGTGCGGGCCGGGACATCACCGATGCCATCGATGCTGTACTGCCCGGCGGCGGTCCGGCCGGTCCTCACGGTGACGAGCTCACCGCATCGGCACCGGCACCGGACTCGGCCGGTGGGCCCGACCTGGAGGTCGAGCCATGAGTTGGGTCGGCGAACCGATCGGCTACGCCAATCCCGACTACTACCTCGACGCGGCCACCGGAACAGAGAAGCAACTGCGCGCCGACTTCGCCAAGTACTACCAACTGCGCGAAATCGCCCCGTTCGGCCTCACCCCGGCGGACACCGCCGAATTGAACACTCACGTAAACGATCTCGCGGCGCGGTGGGGACGACACGAATCCCCGCAATGGCGCCGCACCTGGCAGACACTGCAGTCCGCGGTCATGGGATGGGAGGCTCGTCCGGACCTGGCCCGCCGCAACTTCGACCAACTCGACCGCGCCCGCGCCGCCGGCGACCTCACCATCGACGACGATCTCTGGCGCAGCCTGCAACAAGCCCGAGCGATCACCGGCCACGGACCCGGCACGACCGACGGCTCCGGCCAAAACTCCGACCGCCGCTACCCGAACCTGCAATTGGGAACCTCCACCGCACCCCACACACCGGGAAAGGCACAGGAATCCGATCTGCGGACCGCCGTGGAGAGAACCCTCGGCGCACCCCGCGATCTTCGTTCCGCGGCGACGATCGCGACCGTCGAGCAGGTCGATGAGGTCATCGCCGCCACCGACGAAGCCCTCGATGCCGAGGAACAACTCGGCGACCTCGACAATGGGCACGAGGCGCGGATGGCGTTGCTGCCCCGGACGATTCGAGAAGCCCCGGTGAGCTACAACTACACCGAATCCGCGACGTGGGAACTGCGGCAGGCAGCGTTGCTGCGGGAAGTGCAGGACCTGGCCTGCGAGCACAGCAACGTCGCCGACACCTTCGACGGCCACGATGACCAAGCCCGCATCACACGCCTGGAAGCACTGCGCCACGGCCTCGCCGGTGCACGCCGCGACGCGCTCCGCGCGGGAATCCCCGCCCCGGACGTCGACCGGGCCTACATCCTCGGACGCGACGGCCTCTACTGGAGCAACGAACCCTCCGACCCGCGTCTGGGCCGCATCGCCCAACTGACCGCCGAGCGCGACCACGCCCGCGCCCAGGCCGCCAGCCACCGTACCGAACTACGACCGGATACCTCTCGGTCACTGTCGCCCGGTAACGAAACAGTCAGCGCCCATGACGATTTCAGCGCGTCGAGGGCCGCAGTCGGCGCCGACGACGGTGCCCGGATCGTCGAAGCGATCGATGCCGTGCTCGCTGACACCGACGTCGATGACTGGGTGGTGCCCACAGACTCGCAACAGGTCGGCGCGCGAGCGCCAGCAGGACGCGAGATGGGTGCAGAGCTGTGACATCTACTGCCAGACAACATAATCCGACTGCGTTCACAGATTCATCCACAACGGTGGAAGGAGGTCTTCGCGTTGCCGACACGAGAAACTCGTCGCCGCAACACCGGGGGATTCGGTGAGGAAACCTGGCTACTGCTGCTGTTTCTCGCCGGTGTCCTGCTGGGCCTGGCCGGGTGGGTGGCGATGTGCCTGGGCAGCTGGTGCGCCGGACTGCCGGTCACCGGCAACCCGGTCGCCGCCTACCTTCAGCTGGCCTTGGGGCGAGGTCGCTGGCCCTGGCAATCCACCTGTATCGCACTAGCTTTCGCGATCACCGCCTCCGGTGCCGCGGCCATGACCCGTCACCGGTTCCCGCGGCGAGGCGGAATCGACTCGGCGGCACGGACAATGGCACCACCACGCACCATCAGCATCGCCCGCTACCGGGACAACATGTCCGCGGCGGCCCGGTTGCTCAAGGACGCACCAGGCAAGGTGAGGGCACTGCCGGGGCCGCCGCTGGGGCGCACCGTGGCCGGGGACGTCGAGTTGTTCGTCCCCGCCGAGCTGGGTGTGTTCATCGCGGCCGGGCAGCGGACCGGCAAAACGATGGCGTGGGCGATCCCCGCCGTCTTGTCCGCCTGGGGGCCGGTGTTGGCCACCAGCAACAAACCAGACCTGTACCGGCACACCAGATTCGGGCGCGCGCAACAAGGTCGGATCTGGTTGTGTGACCTGCAAGCGGTGTGCGGGCGCGCCGAGTGTGACTTCTGGGTCGATCTGCTCGCGCAGGTCACGAGCCTGCCCGCGGCACGGAAGTTAGCGGCGTTCTTCGTCAGCGGGTCCTCCGGCTCGGCCGCGCAGCAGGCCAACGCGAAGGTGGACTCCTACTTCGATGGCGGAGCGCAAGAACTGTTGAGCCTGTACACATTCGCCGCCGCCTGCGTAGGCGGCGACCTGCTGCATGTCGCCGAATGGCTCTCCGGCGACCAGGACCAGACACCCGCCCTGATCTTGCGCCACCACGGCCACCACCGCCCTGCACAACGAGTGCTGGACGCCCAAAGCCTCTACGCGCGGCAACGAGATGGGTTGTACGACATGGGAAGACGATTCCTCAACGTCCTGTCCGACGAGAACTACGCCCGCATGGTGACACCCCCCACCCGCAAACGCTTCAGCGTCTACGAAGGCGCGGAGAAGATCGTTATCGACATCGAACACGAACCCATACGGCACAAGCTGCCCGAATTCACACCCGCCCACTTCGTCAGCAGCAGCGACACCCTCTACGCCCTGTCGATGACCGGCCCCGACTCGGCAGGCCCGCTCACCGCCGCCCTCGTCGGCCAGATCCTCGAAGCCGCACTAGCTCTCGCGCGCGCCCGCCTGGACGGCCGGCTCGCGGTGCCGCTGCTGGCGGTGCTGGACGAAGCGGCCAACTGCGCTCGCATCGGCGAGCTACCCAGCTACTACACCTACTGCGGTGGCTGCGGAATCATCTTGATGACGATCATCCAGGTCCTCGAACAAGGCGAAGACCTCTGGGGCATCAATGGCGTGAAAATCATGCGGGCCCAATCGATCGAGATCTACGGCGGCAACATCGCCGCTGTCGGCTACCTCGACGAATGGTCGAAAATGATCGACGACCACGACGTCGCCGACCACTCCCGCTCGATAGGACCCGGAGGAGTCAACCGCACCACCTCCTGGCGCTCGGAACCAGTGCTCAACGTCGCGAAACTCGGTGCGCTCCCCAAAGATCGCGCCCTGATCCGGCTTCCTGGGCACCAGCCGATACTCGTCCGCAAGATCTTCTGGTGGAAGCACCCCGTCTTCGCACCGCTCGTTACCGCGTCGCTGGCGCAGTTCGAACACGCTGTCTCCCTGCGCAAACAACCCCGCGCGACCCCACCATCCGCACATGAAGGAGGCGACCAGCCATGACCAACCCCGCTGCCAGCGCCACGCCCCAACCAGGCGGTACCGCGAAGAAGCCACCCAAGCCACCGGCCTACCCGGACTTCGTGACCTTCGCCGAGAAATGGCTTTTCCCCTTCCAAACTGTGCGACTGGCCGAGGCGAACCGGGAACAAACCTATACCTGGTGCCCGCAGTGGTGGCGTCACCGCCCGGTCGCGGTACGCATCGCGGCCCTGCACAACGCCTTCGAAGCTTCGCGCCGCACCCGATCCGGCAGCGCGATATCCACCTTGCTGCTCAGCCACATCGACGCCCACATGAGGATCATCCTCGACGCCGCCAACGGGCCGCTGTACCGCTGCACGAGAACCAAACATGTAGCCCTGCAACCGCTTTCCGCCGACCCAGTACCGGCGGGATGGTTCGGCGACCTGGCAAGGCCCGCGAACACGAACGGTGACCGCAAGCGCAAACCCCCACGGTTTGCGCACTACAGCGAGTTCGTCGATCAGTGGCTCCTTCCGGTGACCGCGGTGCGCATTGCGGCCAATCACCGCGAAGGGCAATACACCTGGTGCCGGCAATGGTGGGCACACCACGGAGTAGCGGTGCGTTTCGCCGCCCTGCGCGCGGGATTCGAAGCCGCACGTCTCGCCGAGGACGGGACCGCGATGAGCACCCTGTTCGTCTCACACATCGACCCTCATATGCGGGTCATCCTCGATGCCGCACAAGGCCCACTGCACCGCTGCACCCCCGATCGGCATGTACCCCAGCCTGGTCTTCCCTTCACATCGATACCTGCGGGCTGGTTCGGATCCGTAGGTAGCTCGTTTCCGGTCGACGAGCTGGGATTCGGACCGGACTTCAGACTGCTTCGAAACATCGATGTCGGCTGACAGATCCACCGGGTACGAACCGGTTGCGAAGGTCAGGCCGCGCCCCGGCCTGGTTGGGTGATGAATCGTGCGATTTCTTCGAGACCAGGCCGGTAACCATCGGTGGTGTCGACAGTCAGTTCCGCGACGTCCATGCTTAGCGGCACGAAGGAGCTTGCCGAGTGGGTACCGGCGGTGATCGCCGCGATGAGATCCCCGTCGTTGTGTGCTTGCCGGTGTGGATTGGTCTCAGCGCGGTGGGTAATTCGGTCGTACAGCACCGATTGCGGTGCCATGCAATGAATGACGCGGATCTGGGCGAACTCGGCCAACGGCTCCAGGTTGGGTCGCCACAGCTTGTCCTGGAACGCAGCTTCTGCAACGAGGCTGACACCGGCACGTGCTAGCACGGTCAGGGTGTTGAAGAACGCGTGCAGCGCCGGAATATTGAGATCGTCGAATCCGCCCCCCGGAGACGATGTACTGGCTAGGACCATTCCCTGTTTGATTTCGTCGCGGATGATCGCTGGGACGCCGATGTCGTTGGCGAGGGCATGGGCGAGCGTCGACTTACCTGACCCGGGTGGGCCGCTGACGACCGCGATCACCGGTGCTCCTGGGGAATTGGCCATAGCGAATTCTGGCACTTCATGCATCGGTGTCGATGTTGCTGTCGCCCGAAGACGACTTGGCGAGCCGATAGGCGATGAAGCCAGGTTGCCGGGTCAGGATCTCGTACTCGGCAGGATGGGTGCCGGCCATTTCCGCAGTTGGCTGGTGTTCGGTGATCGTGGAGATCGTGAAGCCTGCAGCGATGAACTCGGCACACCATGCCTGTAGGGGTTGGCGCCAGAAGCGGTGCGTGATGCCGCAGGACCACTGCTGCTCGACCCAGCCGGTGTCGAAGTAGCTGCCGGAGGCGATAAGCCAGTCCGCGGTCGGATGGCTGGTGGACACGATCAGGTGCCCGCCGGGGCGCAGGACGCGGTGAAGTTCGCGGAGCAGTGAGATCCGGTCGTCGATGTAGTGGATTACCAGGGCGAGCAGGCAGATGTCGACGGAGTTGCTGGCCAGCCAGTACAGAGGTTGGGTGAGGTCGTGCTGGCGAAGGGTGATCTGTCCGGAGGCGTGGCACCGGGCCAGATCGATCATGTTCGCGCTTTGGTCAATCGCTATGACGTAGGCACCGCGGACGAGTAGTTCGGTGACGTACAGGCCAGGTCCGCAACCGGCGTCGAGGACGATGCGGCCGGTGAGGTCGCCGAGGAGGTCGAGTACGGCGGGGCGGTCGTAGTGGGCGTTGTATGGGCTGTTGGCCGCCTCATCGGCGAACGCGGCGGCGTGCCGGTCGTAGGAGGTGGTGACAGCATCATCGGTGAGCATCGGTTACCTGACCTTGGCTGCGTGTCGGCCGGATGAATAGTGTTCGGGCAGAATCGAATCCAGAACAGCATGGTCGGCGGGCTTGCCGTTGGCGAAGCCGCGGTACAGGCTCCGTACGGCGGATTCGTAGATGTGGTCCGGGGCGGTGCCGCCGCAGCTGATGAGCCGGTCGAGTCGGACGTCGAACTCGGCGAACCAGGCGCGGTAGTCGAGGATCTGCTGATCGGTGCTGGGCCATGTGTTGAACAGGTGTCGGTGGGCGAGGGTGAATTGGGTCGGGCTCGACAGGTATGCACCTGAGACCGCTCCGCGACACTGGGGCACCTGGTGATAAACGCTGGTCGTCTCGCCCAGGTAGGCGAACCGGTATCCGAGGTTGCGGTGCAGCCTCAGCCATAGATCCCAGTCCTCGCAGTGCGACATCGACTCGGTGAACCGGGTCGGGGTATCGGTGAAGTTGCGGCACATGAGCGCGCCGGTGTGAATGTAATTGGCGCACAGCAAGAACCGGGAGTCGAATTCGTAGTCCTTGCGGGGCAGCCAGCGAGAGTGGCGGGGAGTGGTTTCGATCCATCGGGAGCTGACGAGCGCGCTGCCATAGACGGCGTCGGCGGTGCCGCGGTCCAGCACGGTGTGTGCCGCGCGCAGGTGCCGGGGGAATACGAGGTCGTCATCGTCGAGGAACGCGATGAATTCGCCGCTCGCTGCGGCCAATCCGGTGTTGCGGGCGCGGGAGACTCCGTGGTGGTCGTTCTCGATCAACCGGATCGGCAATGTGGTGCGCCAGCTGTCGACGACCAGCCGGGCAGGCTGATCGCCGCCGTCGTCGACGACGATGACCTCGAAGTCGGTGTATTCCTGGCGGGTGAGACTGCGCAGCGCTCGATGTAGGGGACCCGGTCGGTTGTAGGTGGGGATGATGATGCTGATCATCGTGTCCTCGCAGGGGCGAGTAGTTCGCATCGCAGCAGCTCACGTGCCATCAGAGTGGTCGGACTCGTTGTCGGCCCGACCATCACCGCTGCTGCGGTATCGGCGCCGACGGCCGCCATGCGGTAGAACGGGGCGCGCTCGTTTGCCGTGGTCAGGATGCGCGCAGCCCACGCCGCCTGCCCGGCGCGGGTCACCTCGAGCACCCGGCCGGCCTGGGCATCGCTAATGAGAATGTTTCCGTCAGCGAGTGGTTCTGCGCCGCCGGCCAACGGGCAGAACAGGTTTTGCGGTGGGTTGGCGACATGCTGCCACCTGATCGCCTGGTGGGCCGGGTCGACCTCGAGCACGCGGGAGTATCCGCAGCGTTGGCCGTTGTCGAACACCAGCAGGTGGCCCCCGGGCAGCATGGTCGGCTGGTGCTGGCCTGACAGTTCACCAGGTCCCCACCACCAGCGCACCACGCCGGCGTACAGGTCCACGACCGCGATGCAGTCCAGCCCGCGCATCGACACCAGCACATCGCCGTCATTCCACAGCCCGGCCGGATGCGCCTTTGCTACCTCGATGGTGTTGGCGTGCAGGACATCTGCGGGAGAGCCCGGGATCTCCCGTAGCAGCCTCGAAGCTTCTCGGCCGGGCCGCGCGGGGCCGGTAGCGGCGAGGTCGCGATAGACCGACAAGGCCTCATGGTGGTACAGGGATCTGCTGCGGCGTTCGATATGGCTGGTGATCAGCGTGGACAGAACCCGATCGCGGGTCAGCAGGTCGAACAACGAGTGGATCTCGGTGATCGCGCCGGTGTTGTCAAGAATGGTGACCGAATTGTCGAGCAGCACAAAGGGTTCGGTTGGCCCATCGAGGAGTCGAGGTTCTTCGGTGAGGACGTAGATCTGGCCGGAATCGGTGACGTCGAGGTCGTGATGGACGGGCAGCTCGGCCCGCCATATCAGCGAGGAGTCCGGTGCCAGCTTCAACAGCGAGTGCAGTGGCACTGTGGCATACAGGCTGGCGTCGGCGGCGAGCTCGACGTGGTTCCAACCGCGCAGGTATCCGGGTGGTTTCGTAGTGGGGTCGGGTTGATCGAGTTCGCTGCTCCAGGCGTGGACGATCTCGGCATCACGGTTGATCAGGCATGCCACCGGCCGCGGGTAGGTCGACGACGGCGAGAACAGGAAGTGCGTCGTATCGGGTGGGGGCATCGCAATCACGCCCGCCCAGAATCGATAGCGAGTTCGCGCCGCACCGCTGAGGCCATCTCTTGGGCGACCTGGTCGGCGACGCGGCCACCGATATCGGCGCTGGCTTTGCGCGCGGTGTAGACAATCCCTGAGGGGGTCGCGGCATCGTCTGGTAGCGGGAACAGGTGGTAGCTGAAACGCCGAGGTCCCAGACCTATCGGATCAGTGTTGGCGAGATCGGGGTGGGTGGTGCCCGGGGCGATGTGCATGACCAGACTGGATTCGACCATTCCCGCGTGGTGGTCGTCGCTGCGGGCAACGCCGGTTTCGCGGGCGAGTGTATTGCGGAACGTTTCGCCGACGACGTCCCACCAGTTGACGATCATGACCCGGGTATCGGGGATCATGGCGGTGACGATCCGGGCGGCCTCGCACAGGAAGCTGATGTTGTCGATGGCGGAGTTGATGATGATCTGTTGTCGTGCACCGTGTTCGGCCAGGGAGGTCAGGATGTCGGTGACGAGGTGGATGAAGGTCGATCCGCTGATGGCGATGGCGCCGGGGAAGGTGCCTCCGAGTCGTTGTGGTGGGGTGGCGACGCCGTAGCCGATCGTCGGAGTGATCCAGGCGTCGATGTCGGCGGCCAGGCGGCGGGCGAAGTAGTCGCTGATCATCGTGTCCGCGCCTAGCGGTAGGTGGGGTCCGTGAGGCTCGACGGCCCCGATCGGGATGATCGCGCAACCGTGTTGTGTGCGGGCGCCGAATTCGGGCCAGGTCATCTCTGTGAGAAGCATTGTGAATCTCCTTGTGCGCCAGGGTGAATGTCGAGGGTGGTCGGGTCAGGCGTCGGTCCAGCCGAGGCTGGGCACGACGGAGGGGCGCAGGTGCTCAGCCAGGCGCAGGTTGAGGAAGTCCTCTTTGTTGGCGCACCCGGAGGCAGCTTCACAAGGGGCCCAGGTGTTCTCGCGCAGATGCAGGTCGAAGTCGGGGTCGAGGACGTTGCCGTAGCGGTGCATTCCCAAGGTGGCGTAGCGCGAGCAGCGGTAAACGTCGCCGTGGATGTCAAGGAATAGGTAGTCAGAGCCGGCCCGGCATGCCCGGTGCTGGGGCGAGACCAGTCCGGTGAGGGCGGCGCGGGTGAGTTCGGGGTTGCCGCCGCAGGTCGCGATCAGGTCGAGGACGTTTCGTCCGGGGCGCAGCACGGGTACCGCGGCAGCGGCGTCGATGCTCGTGGAGTTGTCGGAGGGCACCGAGGGGTCGTAGCCGAGGTCGAGGTTGAAGCGCAGTCCGGCGGCATCGGCGGCGGCTTTGACCCGGGCGATCGTGGTGGTGTCGTGGTCGGCGAACAGCAGGGTGTTCACCACCACGAAGCAGCCATAGGTGTCCTGGGCGAAAGCGGCGGCGGTGATGAACTTTTCCAGGCTCATCTGTCCGTCGTGCCAGCTCAGCCACAGTGACAGTTTTCCGAGGTTGGCGTGGGGCTCCAGCAACGGCAGACGCCGTTCGAGCAGCGAGGCGTTCGACAAAAGTTCCACGAATCGCACACCGGGCTGGCGGGTCAGCCACGCAGCGCGGTCGAGGAACACCGGTGAGGCGAAAGGTTCGCCGAGGGTGCCGAGCCGGACATCGACGGGGAATGGGCGAGTGCCGATCCAGTCGACGATGGCGGCGAAGGTATCGCGGTCTTGGTCTGTGCGCCAGTCGAATCGGTTGCTCTTCGCCCAGTCGCCGGTCGACACGCAGTAGGTGCAACCGAAGTTGCAGAGTCGTTGTGCCGCGACGTACCAGATCCGCACCGGTCGTGAAGTCATGTCAGGTCTCCTCATCCGAAGGTGGCGATCGGCCGGAATTCGCGACCGGGGTAATCGAGTGCCTGGTTGTGACAGCGCCGGCACAGGAAGTCGACAGCTGACTCCGTGACGCCGAAGACCTTCTGCCGCAACAACACTGCGGCGTCGCTGCTCATCAGGTCGTGCAGGGAGCCGTCGCGAATGTTGCCGAATCGTTCGCGCTGGTAGTAGTCGTTGCAGCACAGGAACAGGTCCCCGGTGACGCTGATGTTGGCGTGGTGGACCGGCCAGCCACAGCCGGTGAGCCGTCCGCGCGCCTGCACGTTCTGGAAGTACTCGCCATCGACGTCACCTGCACGGTCGCAGGTAGCCGACGCGGTGACCTGCACCCCCAGCGGCAGGTAGCGGCGGCCGATCTGCTCGACGTTCTGCGCCAGTTGCTCACCGATCCCATTGACCACGATCTGGATCCGGAATCCGGCATCGATTGCCGCGCGCAGATTCCGGGTGGTGGCCTCGTAGCTGCGGGAACCGGTCAAAGCAGCGAAGCGCTCGGGGTCGACACTGGGCAGGTTGACGATCAGGTGCCGCAGCACCTTTCGTTCGCACAGTGCCTCGATCTTGGCAGCGGTGAGCGCGGAGGCGTTGGTGTAGAGCGCCAACTCGAGCCCGTGCTCGGCCAGAACGGTCAACCGGTCGCTGAAGTAGCGATCCAGGGTCGGTTCGTTGAAGAACTGGAAGGTGACGTAGTCGATGCTGCCGTGCGCAGCAAGCTTGGCGATGACCTCGCCGAACAGCGACATCGGCATGGTCTGGCGTGGTTTCGGATCGGTGGATACCGGGCAGAATCGGCAGCTCCAGTTGCAATGTGCGGTCACCTCGATCTCCCCGGACACCAGGCGGTAATCCCGACACAAGTCGACCGGGGCTTGAACCCATTGCCGCGCTGCGGCTTCGGCGACCAATTCGGAGCCGAACCGCTGCGCAAGGTCAGTGCGATCCTGCGGTTCACGAGCGCTGGCGATCAACAGATCGAGCATGCGTGGATCGGCATGCCAGTCGATGCGGCGATCCAGGCCCAGGATCCCGAACACCGCTTTGTCGGTGGGTGTCTCGCTATGGGGGAAGGTGGGGCCGAACGTATCGGTCAGGTAGAGCACCGATGCTGCGGCGCCCGGGTCGACGCGAGTCAAGTAGGGCGAGGTCTGAAGGGAGCTGACAAGTGGTGCCATACCGGCGCACCTCTCTGGTTGTGACGCGCGAGACTGGTTCTTCCGACACCGTCATCTGGCTCCTGTCACCATCGAAAAGAATGTGATTGTTGTGCCGGCAGGTGTCCAATTTCCCCATGGGTGCAAGGTGTTTCGACAGAGTGGGCGCATACTCACGGAGTACTCACGCACACGCACACCCCCGTGGACAGGAGCGCACGACAGTGACCCCGGCTGACGCCTCGCCCGTTAACGAACCTGTGGGAACACCGGTCAACGTCTTCGCGCTAGAGTTGCGCCGTTGGCGGGATGTCCGTGGCTTGTCGCGCCGCGCGTTGGCCATCAAGCTGGGCTACAGCCGCCCCTACGTTTCCAAGATCGAATCCGGCACGGAGAAGCCCTCCCCGGGATTCGCCGCATGCGCCGAATCGACCCTGCAGGCCGGTGGTGCACTGCGGGCCGCGTTCGCCGAATTCAACGCGGCACGGCCCAGCGCCGCACGTGCTCCCGTTGCTGCCGAATTGAGTGACCCTGCGGGGTCACTCGTGGTCGACCACGACGATGCGAGCTTGTCCTTCGACGGACACACCTATCGGCTCCGCCAGCGGCGGCGTTTGATCAACGGCGGTGCTGAACCCATCACCCGATACCTGATCAGGATCTCCGTGGACCGCTACCCCGGCGACCCGGAACGATCCAACCAGCTCTACCAGGAACACCCGCTGACCTGGGAAGAGATCGACTTGCACGCCTGGTACGGCGAAACCCGCACCGAGCCTATGGCGTGGACAGCCCACCATGACCGCGATGCGTTCAAAGAAGTCTGGCTCGAGTTCAGTGAACCCGATGGCGGGCGTCACTTCCCGCTCTACCCCGGCCAAGCATGCTGGATCGACTACGAATACACCGTCTCGGCGGCTCACTGGGGCAACTGGTTTCAGCGCGCCGTCCGCCTGCCTACCAATCGTCTGTCGGTCCGGTTGGATTTCCCAGCTTCGCTCGAACCCTCGGTATGGGGGCTCCAGACATCGATGACCGCCGAAGGGCAGCCGTTCCGCACGCCTATCACTCATCAGGCCGACCAGGGACGAAACATCTACTCCTGGTCCACCGAGCACCCGCCGCTGCATGCGCGCTACCGACTCGAATGGGATTTCCGCGGCCGCGGCGACGATGAACGAACTCCGCCGAGCAAGGTCATGGCCGGCCTGGGCATCGCGCAAGAAGGTGACGAAATCCTGCGTGAGATCGCGCGTCCATTCGATCTGCCCGCCGAAGCCGAAGATGCACGCCGCGTTATCGCTGAACTGACTTCGGCCGCCCAACGTGTTGCCCAAGCTCATGTGTTCGGTAAGGGGATGGGCATCGCCGCACCGCAGATCGGCATCAGCAGAGCCGCAGCGATCATCCGTACCCCCAACGGGGACACCATCACCCTGTTCAATCCGCGCATCGTCGAAACCGGCGGCGGCGAAGACGACCAATACGAAGGATGCTTGAGCTTCTTCGACTTACGCGGACGGGTACCGCGTCCGTTGACGATCCACGTTGAACACACCGACATCGACGGCAACACCCGGATCACCGTGTTCGACCGCGGAATTGCACGCCTGGTCGCACATGAAGTCGACCACTTGCACGGAAAGCTGTATCTCGACCACATGAAGCCTGGTGTGGAGCCTATCTCCGTCGAGCAGTACAGGGGAACCGGCACGAACTGGGCCTACTGACCAGGATTTGCCGGATGTGGTAACGATTCGGCGTCGGATCTCAAGCCGCGTAGCGGTGATGTTCGGCGGCGGCACTCCGAGCTGCGACAACACCGGCGAAATTGTCCCTCCGTGTCCACGTCGTGGTCGGTCTCTATGAGCATTCCGCAACTGGCGCTACGAGTCGTCTGGTTGATCCACCGGCTGACCGGATGTGACCGTGAACCTGTCGGCATCAACAGGAAAGAACGCCTGCACATGTGTCGCGGGCGTTGTCCCGCAGGAGGACTCCGGATTCGGTAGGCGGGGTTGGCCATAGACCACCTCGTCCACCAGATCCGACCATGCGATGGCATGCTGGCTGGCCGTATGCCAAGCGCGATGAACGAGATCCTCACGTCGTTCGGCAAACAACGCGGTCACGGCATCCAAATGCGCCTGCACCATCTCATCGACGGCCCTCCCGGGCGAATCGGCGCACGTGTCGGCGAATGGGGCATGATGCAGCGTCCACAAGTCGATCTGCGCGATCAGTTGCAGTCTCCGGAGATCGAAATCGGGTGGCCCCGTGGGGTCATCGCGGTGGGCCAGGTGCAGCTCCGCCAGTGCCCGTGCGCGTTGTGTGATCGGGTGCGCGTCCTGAGTATCTCCGAGGTGGCCGCAGATTGCGGCGAACAGCTCATGCCAATCGGGCAGGAGCGGAGGAGGTGCGCCATCGCTCATGCTCAGTTCACTACGCGGGGAAGGGAGTTCGCAGAATCTAGTGTGATCGCTACGGCCTTCTCGAAGGGTGGGCGGAGCGTGCTCACTGGACTGTCGAGCCAGACGCGCATCTTGTCAGCGGGGCCGGGCAGCATGATCAATGCGCCTTTCGGCGTCCGGATCGCCTGTACGCGATACAGCTTCGAGAACAGGAAGATGCTGCGGGTGTCTTCGGCGGATGCCGCTTGAGTGAGAACCGTCAGAGCGCCGGTGAGGCGGTTTTCGATGATCGGCGTAGTCAGTAGTTGACGGCTCAGCTCGACCCGCACGCGGTCTCCCAGGACAGCTGGCATCTGAATGGCATCGACGAGCCCGGCGCGTAGGATGATCTGGTTGTACCTGTCGATGTGAGCACCGGTAAAGCCGTTTTCCTCGCAGTATCGATCACGTTGGGCTGCAACGGTTTCAGTCAAATCGGTGGACATGTCTCCCTCGCGAACCGTGAGCTCTCGTCGGGTGCGGAGGCGATTCTCGGACATCGTGGCAACCTCAGTCGTCTAGCCCGGCGGATAGAAACGCGTGTGCCGCCACCCAGAAGGTGCAGGAAGCGTCATGGGAATCGCGATTCAGAATGCGGATCGCGCTGATATCGGTAATTTGATTGATGTCGTCATCACAACACCGAATGTGACGATCATTCGAGATCGGTTGAGATGATAGATCTTTCGGCGGCACGATGACCTCCCCAGGCGTGCTAATCGGCAGCAGGACTCGGTGCCGGGGCACATCGCCGGCGAGGTAGTTCAGTCTGGCGGCGATGCACCATCGCGTCGATGAGGTGATCGCGGTTCCTGGCACCGAATGCTTTGAGTCGCTCGCGCGTAGCGCCCGGGTCCGTTGGTGGACCGTTTCGGGTCCTTTTCGGTCCGTTACCGGACCTCTTGTCTGCCAGCTCGCTTTGGTCGCCCCGTCTATGGGGTCGTGCTGCGGGTGCGTTTCGATTTTGGTCGGCGTAGCTGCATGTCCACGTCTGTTGCGCCAGGCGGTGGGCTGCCAAGAGTCCGGCGGTCGACTGCCCGGCGGATGCCAGGGCGCTCGTCGCTCACGTCGTGGCGGCGCTGAGGTCGTCGTTTCAGCTGGTCTGATGTTCGCCGTTATCTTCGTCATTTGCCGCCATCTCACTCGCACTCGCCGACCTCTCGTGGAAGGTTGGATCCAGGCGCGACCCGCCGCGGTTGCTGTTTCGATAACCACTGCTAGCCAAGGTATTTCGTGGTTTGGAGGTCGCTTAAAGCTGCATATCGCTGTGTTCAAAGCGTCGCGTAAGGGGTCGGTCGACGGAAGGTTGTCGATGCGGACAGATCTTTTGTCCGCATCAGTGCAGGATTGCCATGTGAGATGCTCTGTAATGACGGAGAGAGGGGTTATGGACACCGATTTCCAGTCCGAACTGGCCGAACGCGTAGCGCGTGACCAGCGCGATAATCGACTGCCCAGCCTCGCTGTTGCGGTGGGCGTCGACGCTGTTCAGCTTGCGGAAGCATCGGTCGGGTACGCCGACGTCGACAATCAGGTCTGGGCCGATAGCGCCACTCCGTATCGCATTGGGTCGATCACGAAGACCTTCACTGCGGCTCTGACGTTGTCGTTGTGCCAGGGTGGTGAACTCGCTCTGGACTCACGGGTGGACCGGTATCTGCCCGGGACTCGATTCGGACATCTCCCACTGTCTACTTTGCTGTCCCACAGCAGCGGCCTGCAACGGGAAGTTCCAGGTGACATGTGGACGACGATGCAGGGCCCATCGGCATCGGAGCTGTACGACGCGTTTGACCATGTCGAGTTGGTCGCCGAACCGGGCCATCGGTGGCACTACTCGAATCTGGGCTACGCGGTGATCGGCCAGATTATCGAACGCGTGACCGGCTCACCTTGCGAAGCACTCATCGACCAGAGACTGCTCAATCCACTGGATTTGGCTCGCACCACATGGAAACCGTCCGAAGACGCCGCTGTGGGGTATCGCCTTGATCCATACGCCGATCGCATGCACCGTGAGCCGGCAATGGACCAGGCCACGGTCGGAGTAGGTGGTCAGCTGTGGTCCACCTCCGAGGACTTGCTGCGATGGGGACATGCGCTGTGCGGCGGAGAGCCTGACATCGTGACGCCGACTGTGGTCGAGGCGATGCACCGTCTTCAGATCATGGTCGACACGACCTCATGGGGGAGGGGTTGGGGATTGGGTTTGATTCTCGAACGTCACGGGGACCGTGTCCTCAGTGGACACACTGGGGCGATGCCAGGGTTTCAATCCGCAATCAGTCTCGATCGCACGACGAAGACGGTCGTGGCCGCACTCACCAACGTCACCCGCGGAATTGCTCTCAATGAACTCACCTCCGATGTTGTTTTCGAGGCGATAGAGGCCCGCCCGGCATCGTTACGTCCGGCGTGGCAGCCTGCACCGCCTTGTCCGGAAGAGTTGCATGATGTGCTCGGCAGTTGGTGGACCGAATCGGACGAGACGATCCTCCGGTGGTGCGGTGACGGTTTGCACGCGCACTTGGTGTCCAGCCCAGCTACCACCGATACGCGATTCGTGAAGGAAGCGCCCGGAAAGTACCGTGCCATCATCGGCCGACTGCAGGGCGAGCTCCTGATAGTCACACGAACACCGGACGGCATCGAACTGCGGTGGGCTACCTATCCCCTCACGCGCACGCCGAGATGAACTCGCGCAGTCGATCTCGGGTCGTCGACGATGCCGGGTCCGCGCACGCCGTGCTCCGCAATTTCAGATCGGCCGCGCGGAATACCTGTACAACCCTAGGCGTCACTGGCCCTTGTTCTGCGTAGTCGAGGGTCTGATCGATGCCGGCGACAGCGGCCTCGATCTCACCCAGCTGCAAGTTGGCGTCTGCGCGTTCGAGTTGCCAAATGATGTTGTTGCGCACGAACGTCGGTGGTGCAGCATCTTCCTGCTCCTGCAGCGCCTGCACTGCCTGGCGGGGATTGCCTAGGTCGAGAAGACATGATCCGCGATGGCCCGACAGAGCCGTGCGATCGAACACAGCCAGCCAGTATGGGTCGGAGTTGTCGGTGCAGTGCTGAGCGAGTGCCTTCTCGGCAGCGGAAAGCATGTGTTCGCAGAGATCCGTTTCCCCCATTTTGGCGTGCGCCCGCGCGGCCATTGTGGCGACGAAGGCGGCCAGACGCAGATTGCCACTGCGGTAAGCCCAAGACAGCGCGCCGTATGCGAGCTCCGCTCCGCGTGCGGGATTCCCGCTCCAGGTGGACATGAATGCCGCGTTCGGTCCACCGATATATGCGATGAGATCCAGCGCCTTCGCTCGTTCGGCGGACTGGCGAGCCTCGGCGAACATTGCTTCCGCGCTTCTGTGGTGGCCGCGATCGAACATCATCCAGCCTGCAAGTTGCTGCGCCTCGGATATAGCCCTCCACAACGTCGTTCGCTGATCGGTCGAAACTCTCGTCGCCACTGCCGCTGCAGCTTTCGAGTGGCCGACGACTTCCTGAAGGCGATCAGCTGCCATCGTGTGGTCAGCAGTGCGCACGTCGACAATCAGACTTCGAAGCCGCTCTTCAACGACTTCTGCTGAGAAGCCCTCAACGACGGGAATGACTGTGCCCCCATAGAAGTCGACGAACTTCGCGGCGAGACGCACCAATTCGCCTTCAGCGCAAAGCGCCTCGTCCAGGCGGTGTACCAGGTCAGCGTGCGGACGCCGTTCGGCTTTCTCGATCTTCCCGATGAGTGCTCCGCTAGCCAGGACGCACTTTCCGAGCTTTTGTAGCGAGAACTGCCGCTCAAGTCTGCGGTCGCGTAGCGCAGCACCGAACGCCGCCGCAGCCGATGCCCGGGGATCCAATTCGCGCAGCGCTTGGCCCACGACGGGATTATGCGCGCGTATCTTCAATGCCGCCAGCGAACACATGCATTGGCCGGTTCGAACCGCACGGGTCGCGGCATAGTGTTCGGGTCGATGCGGGTGTGGCTGATGGCGGATCGCTGCTCGATGCCAATCGGCTTCGCGCACTGCTCCGCTGGTCCCCACTGGAAACGATCTCGCAGTGCTACCCATCGAGGGAAGAAGGACATTCGATGGCCACGGTGATTGTTCGCAAGATCGGTGAAGCACTGCGTGTTGGTGACGACATCAAGGTGACCATGGTCGTGATCAAGGGGCAGAACGGGCGGATGCAGATCGACGTGACGGGGGCGAGTGCACTCCGTTGTCGTAATCAGGGCCAATCCGGGGGAACCGGTGTCGGAGGGCGAGTCGCGCTCGATTCCGACTGCGGCAACAGGATTCGCTGTGAGTGGCAGCTCGGCTGGCTCCTCGGGCTGTTCGACCGTGGCAGTGGCGACGATGTAGCCCTTGGGTCACGTCACGTCCCGCCCGGGCGAGAAGTCAACGGGACCGGCTATTGATTGCAGCAGTTGGGGTCCAGGACGATGCATAGGGCGGAAAGTGCGTCGCGGCGGGCGCGGTAGTAGGCGTTCATTCCACGTCGTTCGGATTCGACAAGGCCGGCCCTCTTGAGCTGGCCGAGATGGTGGCTGACGGTCGATTCGGCAAGTCCGACGGTGGCCGCCAGATCGCCGGTGTTCTGCTCTCCTGCAGGGCTACTGAGTAGCAGTGACATCAGTTTGACGCGGGCGGGGTCGGCGAGGGCCTTGAGCCGCAGTGCCACTTCGAGGGCGGCGGCATCGTCGACCGGTCCGGCGGCCACGGGGACGCAGCAGATGGGCGCGGACATGTCCACCAACGGCAGGCTCTTGGGCATGGCTCCACACTAACCAGATCATTGACATATGTCGAAATGGTCGTCACTCTGAGATCGTCGGTAGTTCGACATATGTCTCACAAGTGGAGGTTCTCTCATGTCTCGCATTCAGCTCGCCCTCAACGTCGATGACCTCGACCAGGCCATCACGTTCTACTCGACGCTGTTCGGCACCGAACCGGCCAAGCGCAAGCCCGGGTACGCGAACTTCGCGATCACGCAGCCGCCACTGAAGCTGGTGCTGCTGGAGAACCCGGGCCAGGGCGGCAGCCTCAATCATCTTGGTGTGGAGGTGGACTCCAGCGACGTCGTGCATGCGGAGATCGCGCGGTTGTCGGAAGCGGGGATGTTCACCGAGGAGCAGATCGCGACCACATGTTGCTTCGCCACGCAGGACAAGGTGTGGGTGACCGCGCCGGATGCCGAGCGTTGGGAGGTCTATACCGTGCTGGCCGACAGCGAAACCTTCGGTACCGCACCACAATTGATCGGTGAGCCTTCGGTGACTCCGAATTCCGACGCGGATGCCCCGTGCTGCGGGACCGCTGAAGAGGCCGCGGCGGAAGGCGTGTGCTGTGGCAGCGCCGCCAAGTCCGACGCGGTTGCCTCCGGCGCCGGCTGCTGCTGAGATACGGCTCGGCATCCAAGAAGTGGATGCTCAGCGATGGTGAGCGATCCAGAACGCGACGAGGCTCATGAAGCCGTCCGGCACGATATGCGTCGGCTGCAACAGTCATTCACCCAAGTCGGAGGCGATGGTTGTGGTTGCGCGACAGGCAACTGCACCGGCAATGCGGCGCCGTTCGATGAGGCGGGATTCGGCCAGGAGTATTACCCGGCCGCCGACCGTGACCTGGTACCCGTCGATGCGGTCGCCGCCAGCCTCGGTTGCGGCAACCCTCTTGCGGTAGCCGAGCTTCGCGAGGGTGAGACGGTGCTGGATCTGGGTTCCGGCGGCGGCATCGATGTCCTGCTGTCCGCGCGGCGCGTCGGCCCCACCGGCCGCGTGTACGGGCTGGACATGACCGACGAGATGCTGGCTCTCGCCGAAGCCAACAAGGAGAAGGCGGGCATTGTCAACGTCGAATTCCTGAAGGGCACAATCGAATCCATCCCATTGCCGGACAGTTCTATGAATGTGGTGATCTCCAACTGTGTGATCAACCTGTCGGTCGACAAACCCGCGGTGTTTTCCGAAACCTTCCGCGTCCTCATCCCGGGCGGCAGGTTCGGGGTGACCGATGTCGTGGCCGAGGATCATCTGACCCCGGCCGACCGGCGTGCTCGCGGTGAGTTCGTCGGGTGTATCGCCGGTGCGCTCACGATGGCCGAGTACCGAGAGGGCTTGGAGGCGGCCGGGTTCACCGACATCGAGATCGTCTCGACCCATCAGGTCGCCGAGGAGATGCACTCGGCGATCGTCAAGGCCGTGAAATCTCGATAGATCCTGCCTACGGATTGTTGCTCGGTGGACTCACCTGAAACTGTTGACAACCGGCCGCTTTGGTACGCAACGCACCGGATCCGATGGCTCTAGATGTGATTCGGTAGAGCCATCGGATCCGTGCTGGCTGCCGGCTACACCGCTATGGGGCTATCCCTTGGGCGGGAACGGATCGTGGCCGGGGGCGACGGTGTCCGAGTCGCGAATCCGGCCGTCCGGGCGGTGGATCACGGCCTCGCCGCCTCCGTTGTTGCCCAGGATGCGCTTGGCGATCTTCGTGGCCTCGGCCTGGGTAGCGGCAGTCGCGCTCGCGCGAGTCGCGCCGGGCTTGCGCACCTGCCAACCGTCTTCGCCGCGGACGATGTGACGTTCGTTCCGAGTCATTGCAGACTCCTTCCAGCCAATTCTATACCGGCGGCTCGGGCCCGATCGGATACGGGTCCAAGGTCGTCGAGGTATGTTCGGCTGGCACAACCACCACGAAGTGCAACCTGAACGAGCCTCGGCCGGTAGCCCCGGGCGGGGCTCGTTCCCTTTCGGGGATTGGCTACCGAAACGCTACACCTAGTGGCCGACATCAACGCGCGACACAACATGTTGCGACGCAGCGATTCTGGATACAGCTACAGCTGGGTAGGTCGCAGCGAGTGGACCGCCTGTCCGAGATGCGCAGTTCGAAGCCCTTGCCTGGACACCCTCGCCAAGATCTCTATTGCCTGCTTGCGCAGGCGAGATCGCCGATTCGGCAAATCCATTCTCCTGGAAGTGGACATTCGGGTGTCCGTCCACAAGTGGATCGAAGCGATTGCGTTAGCTGGCGGGGCTGCGGCGTTCGAGAAGAACAGTGTCACGCCAGACGCCGTCGAGTTGGGCGATGCGTTCGCGGACGCCGATGGTGCGGAATCCGGCCCGGTGGTGCAGGGCGATGCTGGCGCGGTTCTCGGGGAAGATCGAGGTTTGCAGGGTCCACAGCCCGGCCTCGTCGGCGGCGATGACCTGGGTGCGGGCTAGGGCTTTGCCGACGCCCCGGCCGCGCATGCCGTCGGCGACGTAGACGGAGGTTTCGGCGACGCCCTGGTAGCAGTCGCGGGTGGAGACCGGGCTGAGGGCGGCCCAGCCGACTACCTGGCCGTCGATTTCGGCGACCCAGCGGTGGTCGGGTAGCCATTGGGAGTTGAGGGCTTCGTGGGTGGGGACCTCGGTGGCAAAGGTGGCGTTGCGCGTGGCGATTCCCTCGCCGTAAATGCGACGCACCGCATCCCAGTCGGCGCCGGTCAGGGCGCGGACGGCGACATCGTCGGGAATGTTGTCGGGGCAGCATGGCTGGGGCGGGAGGACGCCCATGACGGCGTCGGCGGCGTGGGGGAGGCCGGTGCAGCAGGCGGGGTTGACCGCGACGACGGTGCTGGTGCGGTCCTTGTGGACGTTGACGAAGCCGACCTCGGCGAGTTTGCGGACGTGATGAGACACCGTGGGCTGTCCGATGCCGAGGGCTTCGGCGAGTTCGCCGACCGTGATGCCGGCCGGGCGGGTGGCGACGAGACTGCCCGCCAATCGTGCTACCGAACTGCTCACGGTCGGCCAGTTGGCGCAGCGGACTGGGTTGTCGGCGCGGACGATCCGGTTCTGGTCTGATACCGGGGCCGTGTCTCCGGTGGCGCGGTCGGCAGGCGGGTACCGGCTCTTCGATGCCGCTGCGGTCGAGCGCATCGAACTGGTTCACACGCTTCGGCAGCTGGGCCTGGATCTGCCGACCGTGCACCGTGTCCTCGAGCAGAAGGCCACCTTGGCCGAGGTCGCGGAAACGCATGTGCGTGCCTTGGACGCGCAAATCCGGTCGTTGCGGTTGAGTCGAGCCGTGTTGAGCACTGTTGCCAAGCGCGGCACATCCACGCAGGAGATGACATTGATACACAAGTTGGCGCAGCTGTCCGCGCGTGAACGTCAGCAGATCATCGACGGGTTCGTCGATCGAGTGTTCGCCGGGGTCGAAGATGAGGATACCTTGGTCATCGCGGAGTTCATGCGGGAGCTGCCCGACGAACCTTCGGTCGAACAGGTCGACGCCTGGGTGGAGTTGGCTGAACTGGTCTCCGACAAAGAATTCGAACAGGTATTGCGGCGCAGGGTCATCAACAGCGGGCCCGACAACCGCATCGAGTTCGGACTCAACATCCGCCCCTTGGTGATCGAACACGCTGGCCGCGCTGTTGACTCGGGTATCGCACCCGAGTCCGAGCCGGGTCGGATGACCTTGGACCGTATCGTTCCAACGGACCTGCCTGCGACTGAACAGGTCTCACTCTTGGCCTGGCTGGATACCGTGACCGAACCACGTATCGAACGGTATTGGCAGCTGCTGAGCCTGATCAACGGCCACACGCCCGACGAGCCGAGCGTGCCTGCCTTCAAATGGTTCGCCGAAGCCTTGAGCGCGCATCGATAGGTGCTTACCTCGGGCAAACGCACTCATTTGCCGCATGGCGCGCTGACCGAACCGGCCAGTGCGGCGCATCTGAAGATCAACGAGCCCTGGGTCCTTGCCGTCGGCAGGATACAGGCTACTGCCAGATGCGTTCCGTACTGGCCTCCGCTACCGACTCTCGCGCGAAAGTTGGCCAGGACCTGCGCTCTCTGACGTCAGCGGCGGAGTCCGGTGCTCGCCATGGCGGGCAGCGTCGCGGGCCATCGCCTTGCGGTGCTCATCACGGAATCGTTTGCCGATCAGCACCACAAAGACCACCGCCATCGCCACCGCGCCAACCGCACCGCTATGGGTCACGGTGCCGACCACTCCTGCCACCACTACCAAGCCGACGGCCGTCAGAAACCAGCTCACCGGAATCAATTTGCATCCCCCTCTGCACCTTCAGATTTCGTTGCCGAGCGATCCTAACCGGCTCCGAGTATCAAACCCAGTGTTGCGCTAGCCCATTGAGACCGCACCGCTGATCGCGCTTACTGGACCGGCCAGCGCGATCAGCGGAAGATCAATTGGCGGTGGCCATCCGAGGCCGACTGAACGCACTGATCTGCCGATGTGCGCGTTTGCTCCGGAGACAGACTCAGGCAGTTTTCGAAATCTCCCGGTGGTCGTTGCGTCCGGTGCGCTGGCGAATCAGTCCAGGTGGGTCCGGCACTGTCCGGTGGTGTTCGCGATACTTGTGACGCCGTGGTGACATCGAGACCTCCGGTGCATTCAAGACCGTGCCTGGGCTGGAGTCTGTCCATGGATGTCGAACGGCTCCGTCGAAACCGGCGAAACAACAAGCTGAGAACCGTACCGTTGAATTCGGAAGGTCAGCGAATGGTGACGAGGAGGCTACTCATGCGGGCATCAAAGGGCGACCGGCTGGTCACGCATGGCCGGGTTGTCGGTGCGCAGGATCACGTTGTCGAGATCGTCGAAGTGCTTGGCCCCAACGGCACACCTCCCTACCGGGTACGGGCCGAGAATGGCCACGAGTCGATCATGTCGCCCGGGCCGGACTCAGTAGTGGACCATCGCAAGGGATAGACCTCTGACTGCTCTTCCCCCACCTTCCTCATACTTGCCGCCCTCAGCGGAGCTAGCAAATTCGACAGTCCCTCGGCACCACCTTCCTCATTGCCGATTGCCTCGAGCAGAACCGGCTCAGTCGATGGGTGGATGTATGACGCTCAGTGAACGGCGATGGGACACCAAGCCCGACAAGCGCATCAGGAGGACGTTCCTCACGTCCAGACCCGGCACAGAATGCCTTTCTATAGCCGCATACCGCGCTGACCAAGCTGGCCACGAGCTCGAAGTTCCCTTGCGAACCCGCGCGCCTTCGCTAGCGTCGACGTCAACCTCAGGTCCGCGTCGCATCTCATTGCCGAATTTGCCTTTATAGGTTCAAGAGGCGGCGCTGCGCGCCGCCGCCACGCTGGCGCCGCGCGCCCGCTCCGCTCGTCCCTCACGTCGCGGGAGCGTCGGCGCGTCGGCGACACCCAGCACCGCTGGGAACCCATTGGGTTACTTCACCAAACGGCCTGGATAGAAAGATCGGGGCGGGGTTGGGAGCCTAGTTCCCGCCGACTGTCCTTCGCTCGGTCATCGATTCGGCCGGCACTCCGGCATCGATCGAACCGTTCACCACTCGCCGCGGTTGTCATACGGTGCTGCCGCACGAGCTTCGCTCGCTTGCCTCCCAAGACCCCATCTGCCGCAGTCACGCAGCTGGTCACCTCACACCACATCGTTCTCATCACCGGGTCGCGTCCGGGTGTCGGTTGCCGGGTGGGGGCATTCCGTGGTTCCGCAGCCGAATCCGGTAGTGGCGGTCACCAGGTTCCTTCCCTGGGGCGATCGATCTGCCGAAGGCATACCACCCCCACCGTCCAGTGCACCACCCCGAAGTGCCCCAACCCGGCGACCGACACCCTCCCCCTCTACGTCCCCGGCGATGAGAACGAGGTGGTGTGCCGCGAGTGCCTCGACGCCTACTGGGACTGCCGCCGGACCCTGGAGTACTGAGCGCCTGGGGGCTTCGGCCCCCTTCTCGGTCACCGGCAACGAGGCCGGACAGCGAGTCGCCAACGGCGTCGACTCCAGACCACAGACCCCCGGCACCCCTCGATCCGCCGGGACCGCCTATCCGGTACCGGGCACCTTCCCGCCCGCGCCGGATAGGTGGGTATCGACCAGGTGGTGCAGTAAGCACCCCCGCCTCCTCAGCGGCCCGATTGTCTCGCTCCAGGAGAACGAGTCAAGGACCACCTGCCGGTGTCCGCTACGCGGTGCCTACGGCATCCTTGACACGCCCTCCCTCCGCAGAGGATGGCCTGTATGAGGAAGCGGGGGAAGAACAGTCGCCAGTCACGCCCCCAAATAGGGTGGCTGGCTCAAGCCACGCGAACTAGTCTCACGCTAAATTCAAGAGGGGCAAAGTCGATGTCCGATGCCACGAAGGATCACGAACCTAAGGGTTACCACGAAGAGCCATCGGTAGTTCAGCTGCATCGTGCAATCGGAGGCTACGTCACAATCTTCTCGGAGCTGATTGCCCAGATGAGGCGAGATATCACCACATACTTCGAACCCGTGACCGTTGAACACAGCCTTGCCGGCAACCCCCTGCTTGATGTGCTGTTCGCGAGCATGACCGCCAAACCGATAGTCGAAGCCTTTTCCCTATCTGCCAGACTCGCCCGAGACATGGTGACCATGTAGTTCTCTGAAGATATGGGCGAGATCGGATGTTCTGAACGTGACCCTGAGTGTCACCGACCTGGCCACCGGCGATGATGGTGCCGTGG
>NZ_WJIC01000037.1 GCF_009649815.1 Nocardia sp. SYP-A9097 | reverse complement strand
CCAGTTGCCGCATCGCACACTCGACCTCACCCATCATCTCCACGAATTCACCATCGGTGAGCGGATACAGGGATTCGGAAGCCAGGGTGCGCACCGCCGTGAGCAGCGCGTGCGCGCCGTCCACGATGCTGGTCTTTCCCCCTGGATTCATGCCTCAATTCTACCCGCGAGAAACAGACCTTGAAAGCCTAAATACAGTGTGATACAAAGCTATTCACATTTCCAAAGCGGCCCGACCCTTATGCCGCAACCCGCGAAGAAGCATGCGGAGTGAATATCGATCTGTCCCAGGCGAAATGGTTCAAGTCCAGCAAATCAACGAATGCTTCCGAATGCGTGGAGATCGCCTTCGTCGGCTCGGTCAATTACCTTGTCGGCGTGCGGGATTCGAAGGATCTGGGAACACTGAGTCGGTTCAACGGACGCTACTGATCCGGTGGCGAGGGATGAGGCGGGCGGTGGGGCGGGGGATGTAGATGTGTCCGCCGCCGGTGAGGGGTAGTACGAGTGGGTGAGACTCCCGAGGCTCGCGCTCACGATAGAACCCCCAACATGACCACGCGATTACTGCGCCGCACAGCGCGAGGATCGAGAGTAGAGCCCATGCGTCCCAAGACATTTCAGCCTCCGACCGAGGATTGAGGATGCGGATCAGAATCTTGCGCGCGCCCCCAGATTGATCGAAGTGGCACTACTAGCGGAGCAATTCCAGATATCCTTATGGAAATCCATTGAGGGGTAATCCAATACGGGGCTTCCCGGATAGTGAGGCTAAGGAAATGGCCGGATCATCACTTCCCCGCAGAGCACTGGGCCGGACTCTTCGCGAACATCGAATTCGGGCAGGCAAGGGCCAGTTGGTGGCCGGTCTGCACATTGAGATTTCGCCACAGAGCGTGGGCCGCATGGAAGATGGTCGAAAGATTAAAATATCGACGTCTCAAATTAGAGATCTACTGGACTTTTACGGAATCACCCCGGCAAACAAGGAACGGGACGAAATTCTCGCTCTGTGGGGGGAGGTCAAGCAGCAGGACCAGGCGGCCAAGATGCAAGGCACGACGAAGGGGTGGTGGCGGTCCTACAGTGACCAGTTCGCCGCACACTTCGATCACTACCTGGATCTGGAGACAGCTGCGGATCAGCTTACGACACACCAGCTTTCGCTGGTACCCGGCTTGCTGCAGACCTCGGGATATCGCCGGTCCCTGACAATCGCCGCAGATCCGGATCTGTCTGCAGTCGACGTCGAACGCCGACTCGAATTGGCCGCACGCAGACAGGTCGCACTCGACAAGGACCGATTCCGAATGAAAGCCCTTCTGTCGGAAGCGGTTCTGCGCCACCAGCCCGGCGGCCCTGCTGTGATGGCCGATCAGTTGCGACACCTCATCGCCGCATCCGAGCGCGGCAATGTCACGATTCGCGTCGTGCCGTTCAGCGCGCCCGCACCGCTCGGACTCGTGGCGCGTTCGTTCGCGCTACTCGAATTCCCACCGCTGGCAAGTCGATTGGTCGAACCACCGGTCGTCTATGTGGACGGCTACGAGGGCGCGCTTTATCTCGAACAGAGCGATGTGATCAACCGACATCGGCGGGCGATCGCCCATCTCGAGCAGGTAGCGTTGAGTGAAGATGCCACCGGGGACCTGGTGTGTCGTATCGCGAAGGAGCACGCGGAGTGAATATCGATCTGTCCCAATCGAAATGGTTCAAGTCCAGCAAGTCCCCGAATGCCTCCGAATGCGTTGAGATCGCATTCGCAGACAGTCATGTCGGCGTGCGGGACTCCAAGGATCCGGGTGGTCCCGCACTGGTCTTCTCCGGTGACCAGTGGGATTCATTCCTCGCCAGCGGGGTCTGGGAGCGCTGAGTAGTCGGCTGGAGCCGTGCGGTTATTTGGGCGGCTCCAGTTTGATCACTCCCTCGGGGATGGCCGGGATCGATTGCACCGTGGGGGTTTTCGAGTTGGGGTCGGGGAGGTCCAGACGCCAGTCGTCGGCTGACCATTCGACTGTTTGGAGAGTCGCGGCGATGCTGGCGTCGGTGTAGGTGGTGTAGATGGTGACGTCGGCTTTGGTTGCGGTGTAGGCGACGAATTTGTAGCCGGAGATGCGGGGGGCCACTATCGGGTTGGCGGGGGCGGTTATTGAGATCTGGGCTCGGGACAGGACCCAGGAGTCCTTGGCGGGGCCGGGCATCAGGGCTTGGGCGGCTACGTCGGGCCAGACGCCGTCGGGGGCCAGGGAGATGCGGACGGTGTGGTTGATGGCCGCGAGGGCCGCGCCCTGGGGTGTGTGGGAGTAGCCCGACGCGGTGGTGCCCAGTTTGGTGGGGCCGTCGTGTGCGCCGATGGGTAATTGGATGCCCTGGAAGGCTTCCCAGTGCACGTCGACGGGGGCACGGGTGGGGTCCGGGGGCGGGAGGTTGGTCGTGGTGACGGCGCTACCGCCCAGACCGCCACAGGCGGTGAGGGTCAGGGCCGCTATGAGGGACAGCGCGAGGGTTAGCGCGGAGGATGCTGAGCGGGCACGCATGGGAATTCCTTCCGGGAACCGGCGGGCGGGTGAGAAATACTGCGGCGCACGGTTCTTGCGGTGAGCGGAAGCGATCTTACGATGCGCAATCGCTGCGACAGAAGAATTCGTTCCGACTAACCCGTATCCGGTTGTGAGGCGCGCGGTTCCGGGTAGGATCGGTGCGGAAACATGATCATCGCACGGTGGTGGGGTTCAGTCATGGGTCTGTCGCGGTGGATTCGACACCAGGCGCGAATAGCGCTGGTCGGCAGGGGGTTTCGGGCGGGTCAGCCTGCGCTCGACCATACTGGTAAGGGGAATGGGTAATGAATTCCAAACGAACTTCACTCGTATTATCGGTCTTACCGATAATGCTTGTCGCCGGGCAGGGCATCGCGGGTGCCGCTCCCGGACAGCCGGGGCTCGCCGTCCCCGGTGAGGGGCAGCCGGGGTTGAGTACCTCGCCCGCGCCGCCCGCCGCGTCCGCACCCAGTCCCGCGGACTGGATTCCGGACCCGCCGGTCGCCCCGCCCAACCGGCCCCGTCCGCAACAGCAGACGCAACCGGATGTGAATACGCTGGTCCAGCCGAAGCCGCAGACCACGCAGCCGGATGCGACGGAACCCGAAGCGGTGCAGCCGCAGACGCCGAATCAGGAAGTGATGCCGTCCGATCCGCACAAGCTGCGGATTGGGACGAACACGGTTCAGCTGCCCGACTTCATCGATACGAAGTCACGGGACAAGGCCCAGACCTACCTGGATATGGCCGAGTGGCAGATCGCTGCGGCATACGACGGCATGGGCTACTCGCGCGAAGACTCCGACCGAATGGCCGCGTCAAGCACCATAGGCGCCCTGGTCGGCGTTGGCGCTGCCGCAGTCGCACCGATTGCTTTGATGCCGGGCGGATGTGTTGTCGGAGCCGTCGTCGGAGCCGTCGCGGGCGGTGCGATCGGTGGATTGCCCACTGCCGGTATCGGAGCCCCTGCAGGCGCCATCATCGGCGGCGCAGGTGGATGTGTAATCGGTGCGTCGATCGGCGGGCTCATCAGCGGTCCGGTGGTCATCGGCACCGCCTCGCTCGCGGCCCTCGCCGGTAAGTGGCTCAGTGGCGGCGATGCGACCAAACCACCGCCGGTCGATCCCACAACAGTCGATCAGCCTTTCGTCGCACCGGTTTCGGCCCCCGTCTCCCCCATCGTTCCCGCGGTCGCTCCCATCCAGGCAGCGCAACCCGTCTACGACGCCGTAGCCCCCGTAATCCAGCAGGCTGCTCCGATCGTGAACCAGGTCACCACCCAGGTCACGCAAACCGTCGACCAGGTGGTTCAATCCGTCGAAACCACAGTCGATTCCCTGCGTTCCGCCGTCACCCAGATGCCTCCGTTGACCCCCGAAAACTTCCTGGCCGCGCTAGCGCCCGCGCCAGGTGCCTAGACGAGAAAGCACTGGGAGACGCCGTGATCGAACAGGACGACCACACGGCGCCGCGACCACCACTACCCGCGTTACCGCCGACCGCACCGAATCCCCGCTCCGCCGGGCCGGAGACTCCGGCCTGGGCGCAGTGGCTGGACGAGGCCGCCACCGTACCCGGTGAGTCGAATGCGCATGTGCGCGTATCACTCTCCAAACCGGACGGTTATATCCCCGACGACCCGATGGCGGGGCTGATGGCGGCCGCCCGGGAACGCTCCGAGCAGACCCGTCGCCGCCGTCAGATACGCGCGCGCCTGATGATGGTCGCGGCGGCCGTCGCCGCTGTCGCCGTGCTCGCGGTGGGCGCGCTGGTGATATTCACCCCGGACACCGAACCCACCGCGGCCCCGGTCACGAAATCCGCTGCCCCGTCGGCGAATCCGCTGGTCCAGCCGGCCCAGCCCGCGTGGTGTCAGACCGCCAGCACGGCCGACCGCGTGAGCGGTTCCAGCACAGGCGATCTCAGCAGCGGCCCCGGCGTCATCCTGCACCTGGAATACGCCTGGTACGTGCTGCGTGATGCCGCCGTGGTCCGCAGTCTGCTCACCCCGGACGCGCAGGCCGCACCGGAACAGGCCACCCGCGATGCCATTTGGGCGGTCCCGGCCGGAACCCAGCACTGTGTGAGCATTACCCGGCTGACCGCCGACCGCTGGGATGTCACCGTCAATGAACTCCGCCCGGACGGTGCGCAATCGTCCTGGCAGCAGATCTTCACCACCGTCTCGCGGGACGGCAATGTGCGGATCAGCTCGATCATCGCCGGCGGCAGGTGAGCGATGGTCGATGTCCATGACCTGATCCGCCGCGCCACCGAACCCGAGGCCGAGCCCGCGCCGCGCACCCCGATCGGTAAACCCACCGATCCGGTACCGCTGCGCGGCGGACAGGGACGCCTGGTGCGCGCCGCCGTGCCCTCGGTGCTGGTGCTCGGCGGCTCCGGGTCGTCCGGATCATCGACCACCGCACTGGGTTTGGCCGCCGCGGCCGCCGTCGACAGTGAGGGCGAGGTGTGGCCGGTCGCGGTCGACGCCACCCTCGGCGGCGGCGATATCGGACGACGCGGCTGCGATGCGGCCCAACCGGTGAGCACCATCCAAACCTGGCTGGTGTCCGCGCACCCCGAACTGCCCTCCAGTGTCGGCGCGTGCGCGGGGCAGACCAGTACCGGTGTGCGGGTACTCCCCCGCGGTCCGGACGCGCTGCCGCGCCGGGAATCGCTGGTCTCGGTGGCGCGGCATCTCGAAACCGCCGGGCTGCTGGCCGTTTTCGACGCGGGCGCACCGGTGACCAGTCGGCTCGCCGCTCCCCTGCTCTCCGATCCGCGCGTGGGCCTGGTGATCACCGTGGCCGCGCGCCCGGACGCCATCAACCGGCTGCAACCCGCGCTCGAATGGCTGGACGAGAACTTCAGCGAATTCGTCGTCGGCGACGCGGTGATCGTGCTGACCGAGCAGACACCCGGCTCCGGCACGGCCATCCTCGCGCATGTGCGCGCGCACCTCGGCGAATGGGTGCGCGCGGTGCAGTTGGTGCCCTTCGATATTCACCTCGCCAGCGGTGGACTCATCTCCTGGCATCGACTGGCCGCCGAGACCCGCGACGCCTACCTGGCGCTACTGGGGGCGGTGCGATGACCATGCTGAGCCTGCCCCCGGTGCCCATGTGGCAACGCGCCGTACCGAATCGGCCCGCCCGTCCGCCGCTGCTGTGGCTGGTCGGCGTGCACGGCGGCGCGGGCGTGAGCAGTCTGGCCGCGAGCATGAGCTGGGCCGGGGATGCCGGACAGCGCTGGCCCGCGCGCATCGGCATCGGCGCGGATATGGACTCGCCCCTGGTCGTGCTGGTGGCACGCACGCATATGCGCGGGATGAATACGCTGCACCGCGCGCTGCTCTCACACGAACAGCACGCCACCCCCGCCGGCAGTGAAGTGGTGGGAATTATCACTGTCGCCGATTCCGCACGCCCACTGCCCAATCCGGTCGAGGACCGCCGCCACGATGCCGAAGACCTCGCCCGGGAACTCGGCGCGCAGGTGTGGCGGCTCGGCTGGCTGGAACAGTGGCGTGCCCTCGAACCTCACGAAATGGCGGCGTGGAATCCGGCTGTCACCGGCTCACCGCTGGATGACGGCGATCCCACTCGCACTCCGCCCCAACCGGTTCGGCATCTCGCCGAACAGATCCTCACCTCGGCCCGCGCGGCCGGGGCGCGGATCACCGAACGCGCGTATCCAGACGCGCAGACCTAGTCCATGAGCTGAACGAGGGTGTGGCGTGGTCCGGAAACTGTTGCTCATCATCACCACCGCAGGGCTTTTCACGGCGGTGGCCATCGGCGGTGCCGGGGCGGGACCGCCCGATACCAGCCTGTCCCTGGAGAGCTGCCCGGCGCTGTTCGCGCTCGGCATCCAGGGCACCGGGGAGTCCTCACCCGATGCTGCGGTGACCACCGATACCGGCATGCTGTCCACGGTCTTCCGACCGATGATGTCCGAGGCATCGGACGCGGGACTGGTCGATCGCGCGTATGTGCCGTACGAGTCGTCGTTCGGCGGAGTGGTCATCAGTGACAAGACCACTTACTCACAGTCGGTGTCCAATGGGCTGGATCGATTGCGGTCCATGGCGAAACAGGTCGCGGACCGGTGCCCGAACACCCGGATCGCGGTAGCTGGATATTCGCAGGGGGCGCATGTGGCGTCGCTCTTCGCCCAGGAGGTCGCCGCGGGCAAGGGGGTGGTGCCCGCCGACAAGGTCGCCGCGGTCGCACTGTTCGGCGATCCCACACGGACCGCGGGGGCGGCCATGTTCCCCGGCAAGCCCGGACAGAAGGAACCCGATCCCGCGCCCGGCACCGGCGGCACCGAAGTCGCGAAACTGCCGCCGCCACCGCAATCGGATACACCGCCCAAAGGGTCGGGGATGGGTACCGCCGCCAATATCGGCAATGTCTCCACCATCTCCACTGTCTCCGCTACCACCGGGACCAATGGGACCGCGGTCAACTTCGGCAGCCTGAGCGGGCGGGTGGCCAGCTTCTGCGCCGACGGGGACTTGGCATGCGACGCGCCGGACAACGCACCGTTGCTCAAGGCGGTGGCGAATATCGCTGGGCAGGTGCAGATTTCGGGCGGCGATCCGATCGCATCGCTGAAATCCATTGCCGAGGCACTGGCTTTCACCTCCATCAAGACTTTCACCTCGGTGGTGAACAATGACATCTCCGGTAAATCGATTACCGATCTGTCCATTCAGCCGCAGAAGTCGCTGTCGCAGCGGGTGGCCGATGCCGCCGATCCCAATACCGCGCTGAACCTGCCCGGGGCATTGCAGGCCCTGGCAAAGGTCGGCACCATTGCCTTCAATTCCGTTGTGGCCGTGGTGAAGAGCGTGCTCACCGCCACCAATATCGCCGAGATCGCGGCGGCGGGACTCGCGAATCCCATTGCCGGACTTGCCCTGCTCGGCACCAAACTGGTCGGCGCGGTGGCGGAACTGGTGCCACCCACCACCATCAGCAATCTGACCACGCAGGCCTTCTCGGCGCTGGTGCAGAACGTCACCGACAATAAGGACCTGCTGGACGTCACCACCTGGGTGCGGTACTGGAACACCGCCGCCAAGCATGACTACACCCACGCACAGGGTGGCGGATTCGGGGACAGCCCAACACAATTCGTGGGCACCTGGTTCGCGGCGCTGGCACACGACCTGTCCTCGGTGAGCAAGCCCGGGGCGGTACCGGTCGGCGGAAGTGACAAGCCCAGTGGCGGATTCGACTTCGCGCCGACCAGCACCGTCACCACCAGTGCCGTACCCGGTGGGCAATTCCCGCTCGGCACAGGCGGTTCCGGCGGGACCACCACCAGCGGCAGCGCACCAGTCATCGCCATCGCGCCCACCAGTGCGGCCGCGCCGACCAGCGGAGCGCCGCTCATCCCGGACCTCCAACCACAGGCGACACGATGACCACACAGGAACGGGAGCCGCTGACTCCCCGCGCGGACGAGGACGAATACACCGGCAACTGGTCGGATTGGATCGAACCCGAACCCGAACCGGAGCCCGAACCCGTCGCGGCGCGCTACGCCGAACCCGCCTACGACGATGACGACTACGACGACGAGTACTACGAGCCCGGTCTGCGAGCGCATGTGGGCGCGCGGCACCGGCGGGGGCAGGCCGCACCGCTGCGGTCGAAACCGCGCAAGGGGCCCTACCCCGCTTGGGCCGTACCACTACTCGGGGTATTGGCCGTACTCGCGGTGGTCGCCGCCGTCGCGGTGCAGATCGCCAAAATGAGTCCGGAGGACAAGAGCGGACCCATGCCGACCGTGGTCGCCTCCGCACCGCCCAGCTCGGCCGCACCGAGTTCGGCCGCACCGGCGGCGGAGGCGAATCCGGCGCTGTGCCCGAATGAGATGAGCGGCACCAGCATTCGCGGCAATGGACCCGGGAGTACGCACACCGGACCCGATGCCATCCTCGCGCTGCAGAATCGGTACTACGTGGAACGCAATGGGCAGCGCGTGCACGAGATGTTCGCACCCGATGCCACCGCGCCCTCGGTCGCCGATATCCAGGCGGGGATCGACAGCATTCCGGTGGGCACCATCTACTGCGTGCAGATCATGCCCGGACCGTTCGCCGGACAGCACATCATGGTGGTCACCGAGACGCATCCGGACAGCTCACGGCGGGTGTGGCCACCACAACTGGTGCTCACCTCGACCACCGGGGACCGGACGCTGGTCTCCTCCATCGTGCCGCTGCAGAGCGAGGCGGCACCGCGTTGAAAACGGGGCTGGACAAGCCCCGTTTTGGTGTTCGGCGCATCGTCGGCTAATGTCTTTTCTCGCACGCAGGACGGAGTCGCGAGGCTCCCGAGGACGCGCAAGCGGATGTAGCGCAGCTGGTAGCGCATCACCTTGCCAAGGTGAGGGTCGCGAGTTCGAATCTCGTCATCCGCTCAACGGACTTCCTGTCCATCCCCCTTACGGACACGTAAACTCCTCTCGCGCAAAGCATCTCACACAACATTCCCGCGCATGGCGGGCTGTTTTCGAGGTAACGTCATTGGGGTGACCCCCATGCTCAGCGCCTTCCACGACACTGTGCTTCATCTCAGCGACAGCTCCGTGCTCGCCCAGATCAGCAACCCCACACCCGAGACACCGCCGGTGGCCGACAAGCTGCTCAAGCTGGTCCGCTACTTCACCTGGTTCGTGCTGCTCTCCGGTGTCCTGGGCATCACCTACGCGGGCGGTCGCTTCGCGTGGGAGAAATGGTCCGGCGGCGGCCTGGCCTCGCCGAAGATGGTGGCGGGCGCCATGATCGGCGGCATCATCGCCACCAGCGCCGGAACCATCATGAACGCGGCAATCGGCTGATTCGGTAGCCGACCTCCCGCAACCTGTCGGCCCCCGCCACTAAGCTCGTCGAACAGACTGGCGAAACGGCAGGGGCCACTGTGACGAGAACTGAGCGTGCGGCGATATCCTCCGATGCCTTCGGGCTGGAGGATATCGACGAGGTGCTGGCCATCATGGTCGGCGAACAAGCTGTCGAACGCCCGCGCGAGGGCGAGCTCATCACCTGCCGTCTCGGCTTGGACGGCGAACCCCCGGAAACCCTGACCCTGCTGGGCGCACGCTTCGGCGTATCCCGCGATCGTGCGCGCCAGCTCTACACCCGTGCCGTGGGCAATATGGTGCGTGCCGCACAGCTCGACGGCGAACATGATCTGAGCGTCTTCGCCCAGCGGTATCCACTCGGGTGGAGCGATGAACGTCTGGTGCGCACGCTGCTCGCGGAAACCTATGCCACCGACAGCGATATCGTCGCGCAGGACCGTGCTTATCTGAAGCTGCGCCTGGCCGGGCATGACCTGCAGGAGTCGAAGCGGTTGGCGGGCTTCGTATTCCAGCGCATCGCCGGCTGGCAGCAGAAGGGGCGGTGGCATCTCATGCCGCCCGAGCATCTGGAAGAGGTGCCGGCGGGCATCTGGAACCCTTGGCTGCATCGCGTGGAATGGGCCGACGGGTCGCCCGACGAACTGCCCGGAGCTCCCGCGCGCACCCTGGATCTCGGGGATGACGGGCGCGGGTCGATGTACTCCGAAAAACTCTCCCGCGAAACGACTTTCGACACCGGGCTACAGGCTCGCATGCTGCGCCAGCTGGACGGCAGCGAACGCGTCGAGAGCTTCCAGGAGTACCCGGCCGAGATCGTCTACGACATCGACGGCAGCGAACGCGTGCACTACCCCACCGCCGTCGCCCGCTTCACCGACGGCCGGGTCGTGCTGATCGACGTAATTCCTCTGGCTCACACCGCATTCCATGTGAACCGCGTCAAATCCGCCGCGGGACGCGCCTACGCGCACGCCCACGGCTGGGGCTGGCTGGTCTGGACCGGCAGTGAGGAAGGCGTCGCGGATCTCATGGCGCACAAGGTGAATACCCGGCACGAGAATCTACTGCGCAACCGACTGGCCGCCGGCCCCATGGACTGGACCGAACTACGCCGCTACCGCGATGACACCGGCATCGAACTCCTCGACCTCGCGGCACTGGTGCTACGGCACCAATGGCGCTGGGACCGTGGGCCGTTCCGGCTCACACACGGGTGAGCTCCGGCCGAATTTCGTATTGCCGGGACGCAAATATGCTGAAACAAATACGATTCAGACCTGTGGTTACGCCGTTCAAGATCGCTACCCTCCCACGATAGCCGCAGCCGGGCGGGTGCCTCGACGCCTGACGCCACGGCTGTGCCACACACGCAGGAATGGGGAGAATTTTGAAACGAATGACTATCGCCGCCTTGTGTTTCGCGGCCGCATTGATCGCCAGTCCGGCGCTGACGGGGTGTTCGTCCAGCAGTGGCGGCGATGACGGATACGTCACAGTCAATGCCGGTGAGCCACAGAATCCCCTGGTGCCCACCAATACCAACGAGAACATGGGTGGGCGCGTCGTCGACCGGTTGTTCGCGGGGCTCAAGTACTACGACGTGGACGGCAAATCCTTCAACGAGCTCGCGCAGTCGATCGACTCACCGGACCGGAAGCACTACACCATTACGCTGAAACCGGACTGGACCTTCACCGACGGGACGCCGGTCACCGCTAAATCATTCGTCGACGCCTGGAACTACGGCGCACTGGGCACCAATGGCCAGCTGAACAACTGGGTGTTCTCGCCCATTGTCGGCTACACCGATGTGGCAGCCGATCCGCCCAAGGCGCAGACCATGTCCGGGCTCAAAGTGGTCGACACACGTACGTTCACAGTCGATCTCACCCAGCCTTCGATGGATTTCGAACTGTCACTGGGCTTCTCGCCGTTCTATCCGATGCCCGAGGTCGCCTTCAAGGATATGAAGGCGTTCGGTGAACATCCCGTCGGCAACGGCCCGTACGAGCTGACCAGCTGGGATCACAATGTCGAGATCAAGGTGAAGCCGAACCCGGGCTATCACGGCGGACGGCCCGCGAAGAACAAAGGGCTGCGGTTCATGATGTACCAGTCCTTCGACACCGCCTACGCCGATCTGCTCGCCGGCAACCTCGACGCGCTCGACACCGTCCCCACCAGCGCGCTGGAAACCTATAAGAAGGATCTCGGCGACCGCGCCATCGACCATCCCACCGCACAGAACCTGCACATCGGTATCCAGCCGAACCTGGCGCACTTCGGTGGCGCGGAGGGCGTGCTGCGGCGCAAGGCGGTCTCGATGGCGATCAACCGAGAACAGATCTGCGCCAATATCTTCCACGGCGCGCGCCTGCCCGCCCTCGACTTCACCGCCTCCACCCTGCCCGGGTTCCGCGGTGACCTGCCCGGCGCGCAATGGCTGAAGTTCAACCCGGACGAGGCCAAGAAGCTGTGGGCGCAGGCCGATGCCATCTCCCCGTGGTCGGGCAGTCTGCAGATCGCCTACAACGCCGACGGCGATCACCAGGCGGTCATCGAAGCCATTGCCAACAGCGTGAAGAACACCCTCGGCATCGACACCGGAGGGTTCCCGTATCCGACCTTCAAGAACGTGCGCGACGAAGTCACCCATCGCACCATCAACAAGGCGTTCCGGTATGGCTGGCAGGGCGACTACCCGTCCATGTTCGAATTCCTCACCTCGCAGTACCTGTCCGGCTCGGAAACCAACGACATCGACTACGCCAACCCGGAAGTCGACCGGCTCATCAACGCGGCCCTGGCGTCGGCCACCCCCGATCAGGCCTACGGGCTGCTAGCCCAAGCCCAAACCCTGCTGCTGGCCGATATGGCCGACATCCCCGTGCTCGAGTACAGCGCCGCAGCGGCCCGCTCGGACAAGGTCAAAGCCAAGGTCACCTGGTCCGGACTCTTCGACTTCGAGAACATCGAGAAGCCGTAGCCGGGTACACATCTGAATGCGGCCGAGCCCTGCGGGCGCATCGGGAGGAGACCGATGCGCGCCGCGGGGTTCGGTTCCTGCGCTATGGGGTGCCGACGAGCGTGCTGGAGGTGACCTGATCGTCGTCGGTTACCGCGGCCGGTTCCGGCTGCGGCGCAGGGGCTTTCGTTAGCTCCGTGTCGGGGAGCATGCGGTGCAGGGAATTCAGGCCCTGGCGGGCCACGCTCGGAAGCATGCGGTTGAACCACAGGGACAGGGCGCCGTGCAGGTTCTCCAGGTGTGCGGGGCGGCGGACGATGGCGTCGACCAGCATGTCCACCGCAGCATCGGCGGAGAGGGTTTTGTAGCCGCTCCAGCCCAGGGAGGCGCTCATATCGGTGGCTACTAGGGGGATGCGGACGTCGGTGAAAGCGACTCCGTCGGAGAGGCATTCGACCGCTGCTATCCGGTTCACCGCTTCGAGCGCGGCCTTGGAGCCGACGTAGGCGGAGAAGCGGGGCACATCGGTGATCACACCGAGCGAGGAGCTCGACACGATATGGCCGGAACCACGCCGGCGCATCTCCGGCAGCAGGCGCAGCATCAGCCCGACCGGACCGAAGTAGTTGATGCGCATGGTGCGTTCGAAATCATGCAGGCGATGCTCGGACGCGGCGACCGAACGCCAGATGGAGCGGCCCGCGTTGTTGACCAGTACATCCGGTGCGCCGAACTCGACCAGCACCTCATCGGCAAGCTTGTCCACGCCCTCGGCGGTGGACAGATCCGAGGTGATGGCGAAACCCTTGCCGCCCCGCGTCCGGATCTCCGCGACCAGCTGATCCAATTCGCTTGTGCGACGGGCGGTCACGATGACCAGCGCGCCCGCGTCCGCCACCCGCAATGCCAGGGCGCGACCGATACCACTGGACGCGCCGGTGATCAGCACCGTCTTACCCGCCACGCGATCATTCAGCGTCGGCCCGAACGGCCGCGGCAGACGATGCGGCACGGTCAGCACATTCACCACCTGACGGACCAACTCCACCTGGGCTTTCGCGACAGTCCTACGAATGCTCGTCAACGCACTACCTCAAACTCTCAAAGCTCGTACTTCCCTTGCGCGCGACGATATTCAACGATCGTGACCAATCGGTTACCAGTCAGCGGATCAACACACCCGCGGTTATGAAGGTGATGATGATCAACACGGCGAACCAGGTGATCAACTGCCAGTGCATGATCGCCGCCTTCTGACCGGCGACCGTAATCCGCAGCGTGGCATCCACCCGGCTGTGATCGGCTATGCGGCGACGTGCCTGCGCCAGATCATCGGCCTGCTCCTGGGCGGCGACCTCGGCCCGCTCCAGCCGATGCGTCAAACGCAGCATCTGCTTGGTCTTATCGCGGGTGGCCTTGCGCGCCAGGGCAAGCGCGGTGCGCTGATTCATAAGCTCCTGGCGCTGCCGTGCGATCACCGCCGCCTGTGTCCGAGTGTGGCGCTCCCAATCGGTCACCGTGGCCCAGCCTCCCATGTGCTCGTCGCGGCAGCCGTAAGCGTGCTCCTGCGCGACCCAACCTGTGATGAATTCCCTTAGCTCACAGGCGGTTTGACTGGGCGAGACCACACCACCGGGGCCGGCGGAGAGCATACCGCCCAGTACCCGGTAGTCACACGCCGCGGGCGCGAAATCGTCGATACCCAGGGCGGGCAGCTGTGCGGTCCAGAAACCGGGCGGGGTAATCCACAGCACCTCACCGACACCACCCGACTTCAACGCGGCGGTGAGCTGGCGCGCGCGCCCCAACTCCGGTGCCGCACTGTGCACCTCGATGGCGCACACCCGATCGCCGCTGCGCCACAACAGATCCGGCGTCAATCCACCGATCTCGACATCCACTCGCGCCTCGTCGGCACCGGCCTCCACCAATCGTGCGCGCAGCCAGAACTTCAACCGCTGCACATCCCGATGACAGTTCGCACATCCCGGTTCCCGGCACCGCTCACCCGGCCGATGCCCACGCGAATCCGCCACCGCCGGTATCCGATTCGGTTCCGGATCGACGAGGGCCACCGATTGCCCGCTCGGAACTTCCACTTGCCTCGTGCTCACACGATCACCGCCCCAGCCACTTCTTCATGAACCGCTTCCGATGTACCCGGAAACCACCGGTCCACGCCTTAGTCTCCAGAGTGCCGCAGCCCATGGGTACCCAGACAGGAAAGCGGCAAGATTCGTTACCCAACCGCGAGCGCGTCGTAATGAACGGCCGGGCGGATTGTTATCGCCGCCCGGGATGCCGGACTCGATTGCCGCCGCTACTCTTTCGGGATGCTCGAGACCACGAACCCGCAGCTCCGTGCGGCGCGCGCCGCGAATTCGGTGGCGTTCGCACTCCAGGGGTTCTTCCTGGCCGTCGTCCTGACCGAGCTGCCGCAGCAGCGCGACAAATTCGGACTCACCGATACGCTCATCGTCGCCTCTGTGGCCATGATCTCCGTGCTCGCAGGTGGCGGCAGTCTCACCGCGGAGAAGATCGCGCTGCATTGGTCCAGTCGGACGGCGCTGCGGATCGGGCTGCTGCTCATCGCGATCTCGGGTGTGGCGGTGGCGTTCTCGCCGAACAAGGTCGTGCTGTTCATCGCGCTCGGGGTGTACGGGATCGCGGTCGGCATCGTGGACGCGGGCACCAATATGCAGGCGGTGTTCATTCAGCACGGGTACGGGCGGTTCGTACTGTCCTCGTTCTATGCGGCGTGGAGTGGCGGGTCGATTGTCGGGGCGCTGTTCGTCTCCGCGTTCGAGGGGCTGAATGTGCCGCTGTGGGTGACGATTCTGACCGCGTCCGCGGTCGTGCTCGCGGGAGCGGTGGCGGCGGGGCCGCGACTGCTCGGCAGCGATGACGCCGAGGCCGGGCCCGCCGAGCAGGAACCCGTTACCTCGGTGCCCACGCGGATCTTCCTGATCTTCGGTGTGGTGCTGGCGCTGGCGTTCGCCATCGACTTCGCGGTGGGCAACTGGTCGGCGCTGTATCTCACCGATGTGCTGCTGTCCTCGTCGTCGACCGCGGCGCTGGCTTTGGCCGCCTACCAAGGTGCTTCGCTGCTGGGCCGGCTCACGGGCGATATCTGGGTGCGGCGGTACGGGCCGCGCATGGTGGTGCGGGGCGCGTCCATCGTGGGTTCGATCGGGCTCGTCGTGGTGCTCGCGTCTCCCGTGCCGGTTGTCGCGATTATCGGATTCCTCATTGCCGGAATCGGATTGCCGCTCATCGCACCGCTGTGCTTCAGCGAGACCGGACAGCTCACCAGCGGGCGCGGGCTCGATGCGCTGATCGCACGGCTCAACCTCTTCAATTACGCGGGGACGCTGGTGGGTGGTGTGGTCGTCGGCGCCATCTCGGCCGGGGCGAATCTGCGGGCCGGATTCGTGGTGCCGCTGCTGTTCGCGGTGGTGCTGATCGGGTTCGCGCAGGTCTTCCACACCCGCACCGGAGGCACCGGAGCGCCCGCCCGGGCCGCCACGGACCATGCTTCACTGGACCAGTGAGCAACTCCCCCGTCACCATCGTTCGGGCCGGTCGCGGCGATGCCGAAGCCCTGAGCGAAGTGGCCGCCGCGACCTTTCCACTGGCCTGCCCGCCGAGATCCACGGCCGCCGATATCGCGGCGTTCGTCAGCGAATGGCTCTCACCGGAACGGTTCGGCGAATACCTCACCGATCCGACCCGAACGGTTCTCAAAGCCGTCTCGGATGGACGAATCGTCGGATACAGCCTGCTGCACACCGCCGAACCCGCCAATCCCGATGTGGCCGCGGTGATTACGCTGCGGCAGGTAACCGAGCTCAGCAAGATGTACGTGCTGCCCGGACACCACGGCGATGGGGTGTCCGCCGGACTCATGTCCGCGGTACTCGAAACCGCCCGGAATGCGGGCAATGCGGCGGTGTGGCTGGGCGTGAACCAGGAGAATGTGCGTGCCCAGCGGTTCTACAGCAAACACGGATTCGAGATCGCCGGTACCAAAACCTTCCTGGTCGGGACGCAGACTCACAGCGACTACGTCATGCAGTACAAGTTCTGAGCCGCAGGCATTTCCAGGGTGCTGCCACGGAATTGACTACGCATACGGCGGTCGTGGGTAACCAGGACTACCGCGCCCGGGAAGCCGGTCAGGGCCTGCTCCAGATCCTCCACCAGGGCGGGGGACAAATGGTTCGTCGGCTCGTCCAGGAGTAGCAGATCGACGGGATCCGTTACCAGCCTTGCCAATTCGATGCGGCGGCGCTGACCGTAGGACAGCTCCCGCACCCGCAGGGTCAGATCGGCCGCCCGGAACAGACCCAGCGCGAGAAGCTCCTCCGCATGCTCATCGGGATAGCCGACGCGGCCTGCGGCGAATGCCTCCAAGACGGTTTCGCCTGCCGCCCAAGGCAATTCCTCCTGACGTAGATGACCGACGCGACCGCGCACAGTTAGTTCCCCACTGTCCGGTGACAATTCACCGGACAGTACCTGCAGCAGCGTGGTCTTACCGGCCCCGTTCGGACCGGTAACCAACAGCCGTTCGCCCGCACCGATCCGCAGACCATCCAGCCGCAATCGATCCTCGACCACAATGTCGGCAAGCTCCGCGACCCGTAGCCCGCCCGCTCCCCCGGCGGCAGTCATTCGCGTGGTGAAGTGCAATGGATCTGCCGGTGCGGCAATGGGATTCGCGGTCAGTCTGGCTACGCGTTCCTTGGCGTTGCGGATGCGGGACTGTGCGCCGTGGCCTCGGCTGCGGGTGCGGAAGGGGCCCGCGGCGAAGACCGCCAGGGGGAGTTTGCGCGGGATGGCTTCCAGGCGAGCGACATTGGACTCCGCGAGGCGTTCACCTCGGGCGAGTTCGGTTCGCCAGGCGTCGTGCTGCTGCTGTTGACGTTGGCGGGCTGCGGCTTTCGCGGTCAGGTAGCCCGCGTAGCCATTGCCGTGGCGGGAGACCTGGGCCGCATCCACTTCGATGACCACGGAGGTGATGCGTTCCAGGAATACTCGGTCGTGGGTGACCGCTACGACGGTGCCGCGATGGGCACGGAGGTGGCGTTCGAGCCATTCCACGGTCGCGTCGTCGAGGTCGTTGGTGGGCTCGTCAAGTAGGAGCAGTTCGGGGGCGGAGGCGAGAGTTCCGGCCAGGGCCAGACGTCGCTGTTCACCACCGGAGAGTGTGTGTAGCAAGCGATTTCGATCCAGGCCGGGGAGGCCGAGGCCGTGCAGGGCGGCTTCCACCCGCTGCTCGACCTCATATCCGCCACGCGCCTCGAATCGCTGTACGAGATCCTCGTAGACCGCCAGGCGCTTGCCGAGCGAACCCGGCGCGATCAGCGCCTGTTCGGCCTGACGCATGCGGGCTTCGAGATCCCGAATATCGCTGAGCGCCAAGTCGATCGCGTCGGCGACCGTCGCGGTGGGCGGGAGATCCAGGCTTTGCGCCAGGTATCCCGTCCCGCCGGGTGAGTGCACGATCAGCTCGCCATTGTCGGGTCGTTCCCGCCCGGCGATCAATCGCAGCAGCGTGGATTTGCCGGAGCCGTTGTCGCCGACCACACCGACCTTGTCACCGGGCTGGATGGTGAGGCTGACACGATCCAGGACGACGCGGTCGTCGTATCGCTTGGTTACTTCTACGAGCGTGAGTTGGGCAGTAAGCATGGGTATCCCCTGTTCTCGGTGTGTGAGAAGACGACGCGGAGCGAAAGCTCAACGCGACGTGGCGATTACAGGAAGAAGAAATGCATGAGGGTTGGTAACCTATAGCCGTCGCAGCGAAGCTGTCAACCCTTTTTCGCGCCATGCCCGGCCCGATTCAGGCCGCCGGGCCGCTCAGCAATCGGACGATGGACTGGACGAAATCCTCCAGGCGCTCACGCGGGTAGTCGGCCGGATCGCTGACGGCCAGGCCGCCGAGCATCTCCGCGACTGTGAGCAGGGAATTGGTGAGCAGGCCGGAATCTATTGTGGCCCAACGCGGATCGAGGGTCGCGCCCATGCGGACCAGGGCCTCGGCCTGATCGAAGATACCTACACGCGAACTGCGCAGGGCCGCACGGTACTCCTCCGGAGCGCTGCCAGGACTGGCCAGGATCAGACGCCAGCGGGTCGGATCGGCGAGTACCACACCGACGAACGCGGCCACCGTGCGCGAGGCGACGCCGACCGGATCGTCGTCGAGTAGATCGGTCGGCAGGGTGTCGGCCACCTGCTCCAGGGCGCGTTCACGTTCGCGCTGCAGCAGCGCCTCCACCAGATCGGCTCGGGTCTTGAACACGGTGTACAGCACCGGTTTTCCCACACCGGCTTGCTGGGCGACCGCCTCCATACTGAGCTCGTGCAGCTCGGCCCGGCGCAGCACCTCGAAGGCGGCGTCCAGCAATTGCGCCCGCCGCTGCTCCGGCGGTAAGCGCGGGGCATAGCGGCGCCTCGGCCGTTCGGCCGCCGCGCGTGATGTCGTCACTGTCTCTCCACCTCCACGGCTTCATGATGTCAGCCGGTCGGAGAGCCCTCGGCACCCTCCCCGCCAAAATCCTACGCGACCGTTGTTTTCGACGCATCCAATTGCTACGGTTGCGTTGTATTCACCGCTGAGGCGGGCAGCGCACAAGGAGACACCGATGGGCTTCGATCCGACCACCCTTCGCCGGGACGACTACGGGTTCTTCGGACCCGACTCCCCCAGCTGGAAGATCTGGACCGCACCGACCGCGGTCATCGGCTTCCAGCGCGCCACCGTGCTGGAATTCTTCGATCCGTTCCTCACCGCGGCCGTCGCCGACGCGCGCGGCATCTACACCAATCCGCGCAGCCGGCTCGACCACACCTTCGCGTACTTCCTGCTCGTGGCCATCGGCGACGGGCGCACCGCGATTCAGGCCTCCGAACACCTCATGCAGGTGCACGCGCCGATGACCGGCATCGAACCCATCACCGGGCAGCGGTACGCGGCCAACAGTCCGGAAACTCAGCTGTGGATTCACATCACCGGCTGGCATTCGGTACTCGAGGCGTACGAGGCGTACGGGCCCGGAAAGCTCAGTGCCGAAGAGGAATTGCGGTACTGGGAAGAATGCGCGATCGCCGCCGAACTCCAGACCTGCAAGCCCGAGGACGTGCCGCGCTCACGCGATGAGGTGCGCGCCTACTTCGAGAAGGTGAAGCCGCGCCTGTGCAGCTCGGTGCGCGCCGAAGAGGGTATGCACCAACTGCTGCGCACCTCACCGCGCAATGGGGCGGGCATCTCGTATGCCCTTGGCAGCATTGCGCTTTCGCTCACCACGGCAGCGCTCACCCCGATGTGGATGCGAAAGCTGGGCCGCTACAACGTTCCTCGCATCGTGGACCCGCTGGTGAAGCTCCCCGCCAAGCTGATCGTCTGGCTCTTCACGCTTTTCGGCTCCTTCGGCCTTATCAAGGCCGCGCCGTTCATCGCGCCGATGGCGGGACAGATCCTGAAACAGCATCTGTCGAAGGAACCGCCCACCACGCTGGAGACCATCACTCCGGCCCAGGCCCGCGAGCGATACAGCCTGCGCGGCAATAGAACTCAGGTCGCCGAAGCGAGCTGAGTTCTACCGCCAGGGTTCTCAGGAGAGGAGCTTCGCCTTCAGGGCGGAGATGTCGGCGTCGGTCAGCTTCAGGCCGTCCCGGACGTAATTGTCGAAGCTGCCGTAGGACTGGCTCGCCTGGTCGAAGGCGGCGTTCAGGGCGGCGGCGCTGACGCCGTTCACCATGTCGCCGTCGGTCGCACCGCGGTAGTAGTTCGACAGCAGGTAGTCGTAGGTGACGGTGTCACGGTCGACGCCCAGGATCGACAGCAGCACAGCCGAAGTCCAGCCGGTGCGGTCCTTGCCGGCGGTGCAGTGGTAGAGCACCGCGCCGGGGTTGGTGGCGATATCGCGCAGTACGTCCGCGAAACCCTCATTCGCGCCAGGGGCGGTGATGAAGGCGCGGTACAGGTCCGTGCCCGCGGACAGGGTGGACGCCATGACCTGCGGCGGAGCCTGGCCGATAATGTCGTTGTGGTACTCGGTGGCACCGGCGGGCACCTTGTCCACGCCCATGAGCTGCTGCTCCATGCCGGTGCGCAGATCATGCACGGACTTCACATCGCGCGAAGTCAGTTCGGCCAGATCCGAATCCGTGGCCTTGGCCAGCTCACCGGTGCGGTACACCAGACCCGTGCGCACGGTGTGACCGTCGGTGGTCTTGTAACCGCCGGCGTCCCGCGCGTTCACCACACCCTGCAGGTTCAGCGAACGATCCGCGGTGTTCACCACGACGCTGCCGGTCGCGGCAGGCGGCTGCACCGCCACGACGGCGGGCTGATCGGCGAACGCCAAAGCCGGCATCGAACCGAAGGACAGCGCGGAGGCAAGCACCAGGGAGGCGCCGAGCACGCGGGGTCGGATCATACGAACTTCCCTTTCTCGAATGCCCGGCACGACTTCACCGGACGGCAATCTAAGAGGCGGTCGCCGGAGCTTCGAACCGCGACAACGCCAGCAGGCGTGAGATGGCACGCAGATACTTCTTGCGATATCCGCCATCGAGCATTTCCTGCGAGAAAATCTCGTCCAGCTTGGCCCCGGAAACGGTGACCGGAGTCCCCGCGTCATACAACCGGTCGGCCAGGACGACGATGCGCAGCGCCACCGCCTGATCGGTCACCGTATGCACACCGGAGATGTACACCGCCGACACGCCGTGAATCAGCGCGTTGTACTTCGACGGATGCAACGTACTCAGATGCTTCAACAGGGCTTCGAACTCGTCGAGCGTGGATCCCGGTGTGTGGGAAGCCTTTTCGGCCAGCAGCTCGGGCGAGGTCGGCTCCGGGGCGGGCGGCAGATCACGATGCCGGTAATCCGGGCCGTCCACCCGGATCGGCTCGAACAGCGAACCCAGCTTCTTGATCTCACGCATGAAATCCGATGCGGCGAAACGACCCTCACCGAGCTGACCCGGCAGCGTGTTCGAGGTCGCGACCACCGAGACACCGCGCGCGGTCAACTCCGAGAGCAGCCGCGACACCAGCATGGTGTCGCCCGGATCGTCGAGCTCGAACTCGTCGATACACAGCACGCTATTGGCCGCGAGCCGCTCGACGGAATTGTTGAACCCCAGCGCGCCGACCAGGTTGGTCACCTCACCGAAGGTGCCGAACGACTTCGGGCCCGGCACACTGTGGAAGATCGAAGCCAGCAGGTGGGTCTTACCCACGCCGAAGCCACCATCGAGATACAGGCCGATACCGGAGACCGGCTTCTTCTTACCGAACAGGCTCTTCTTCGAAGCGGCCCGATGCAGCTTGGTGACCTGATCGGCGAATAGCTCCGCCTTCAGCACCGCGGCCGCCTGCGACGGCTGCTGCGGATCGGGGATGTAGCTTGCGAAGCTCACCTCGTCGAAGGTCGGCGGGGGAACCATCTGAGCCACTAGTTGGTCGGCCGGAACCTCCGGGTGGCGATCGACGAGGCGTTGTTGCACCGCGACAGCCTAGTTACGTGGTGGAATCGGTTCTCATGCAGCGTATGCCCAATGCGATCCAGCTCACAGAACTCACCCACGACGATCTGCTGGCGCTGTACGCGTACCCCGCCGGACCTGCGGAACCCTGGATCCGGGTGAATTTCGTCAGCAGTATCGACGGCGCGGTCAGCGTGGACGGACGCTCCGGCGGGCTCGGCACGCCCGCGGACAAGAAGGTGTTCCGGATACTGCGCGACCTCGCCGATGTGGTGGTCGTCGGGGCGGGCACCGCGCGGGCGGAGAATTACGGGGCGGCGCATACGGATTCGCAGCTGCGGATTCGGCTGCATCACCACGGGTTCGGCGGGGACGCGGCCGGGGCGCCACCGCGCATCGCGGTGGTGACGGCCACCGCCACGCTCGACCCGAGTAGTCGGCTGTTCACCGATACCGGGGCACGGCCGATCATTCTCACCACCGCCGCCGCGCCCGAGGATCGCAAGGCCGCGCTCACCGCCGCGGGCGGGCAGGTGATCGAAGCCGGCGACACCAGCGTCACCGCGGGCGGACTCCGCAAAGCCCTCGAAGAACTCGGCATGCGACGCGTGCTGTGCGAAGGCGGACCCGCGCTCTTTGGCGATCTCATAGTCGCCGAGGCCGTCGACGAACTCTGTCTCACCCTGTCTCCCATGCTGGTCGCGGGGACGGAACGGCGAATCGCGATGTCTCCCAATGCCATGCCCACACCCATGACATGCCGCCACCTGATCTTCGACCAAGACGGCACGATCCTGACTCGCTGGGTGCGTCCACACACCCTGTAGCTGAAACCGGGTGCGAGACCTGGCAGGCTGTACCGCATGCGCTGGACTCGGGCCGCTCTGCTGGCGTCGACACTCTCGATCGTGGTGACCACCGGCTGTGCCGCCGGACCCTCGGATCGACCCGCCGTGGCCGTCGAACGACCGCATGCCGGGATCGTCGAAACCAGTACCGCGCCGACCGATACGCCGCCGCCCGCACCCGAGGTGCCCAAGACCGATCTGGCCTGGCATGACTGCACGGTGCCGACATTCAATCTGCTGTCGCTGGGGACACCGCCCAACGGGCTGATTCTCGAATGTGCCGAATACAGCACGCAGGTCGATATCAGCGGGGCCGTGGGCGGGAACTTCCGGACCGCGGCCATGCGGGCACGGTATGACCGGACGCCCAAGGATGTCGCGCCGCTGGTGTTGACCTCCGGGTCGGATCGGGCATCCACCGCGACACTCGCGGCGCTGGCGGCCGGGCCGTCCGGGTCGCTGCTCGCGGCGCGGCCCATCGTGGCCATCGATCGGCGCGGGATCGGGAGTTCGCAGCCGGTCAGCTGTCTCACCAACGAGATTCGGCGCACCATCGCCGATCAGGCCCAATTCACGCACGGCACAGCCGATCCCGTGGACACGGTGGCCAAGGCCAGTCAGGACGCCACCATCGCGTGCCTGGATTTCCTGTCGCCCGCGCAGGGGACGTTCGATGCCGCGCACGCCGCCGATGACATCGATCAGCTGCGCAAGCAGTGGCAGGTCGATCACATCGCGCTCATGGGAACGGGCAGCGGGGCGACCGTGGCCATGAGTTACGCGCGCAAGTACGGCGAGCACCTCGGGCGGCTGGTGCTGGATTCACCGCAGGCGGTCGGACTCGATTCCATCGGGCGCGCGGAACAGCGGGTGCGCGGTGCCGAGGCGGCGCTGACCGCGTTCGCGCAGAAGTGTGTGGCATTGAAGTGTTCGCTCGGCGGGGATCCGCGCGCGGCCATTACCGATCTGGTGAATCGGGCGGGTAATGGAGGGTTCGGCGATCTGTCCGCGGCGGCGCTGGTGACCACGCTGAATGGATTCCTCGGGGATCCGCGCAATCTCGGTAATCCGCAGATCACCGAATTCGCCGACGCGCTTTCGGCTTTGGGGCACGGGGATCAGGGGGCGATAACACCGCTGGTGTTGCGGGAAACCTCCACCATCGCCAATGACGGTGAATATGTGAACCGCTGCAGCGACAATCACGAACCCGCCACCCCGGGGCGCGCCAAAGAGCTTGCCGCCCAATGGGGTGCGAAATACCAGGTATTCGGCAAGGTCGGGGCCATCGACCTGATGGCCTGCTCGGCCTGGCCTACGCCGACCAGTACCGCACTGCCCGAGAAACTCGACCACCCGGTACTGGTGATCGGCGGTGAAGCCGACCCGGTCGCGGGCATCGACAGCCGCCCCTCCGTCACCGGAGCCCTCGGCAAAGCCGGCGCCCGCACCGCCACCGTGGTCTGGCAAGGCTGGGGCCACCCGACTTTCGCGCACTCCGGCTGCGCCCAGCAGACCGTCACCGACTATCTGAAGGACGCCAAGCTGCCCCAGGACGGCACCGCCTGCCCGGCTTGACATCTTCGGTGTCACCTTCCGTTCATCCCGGCATGCTGCTCCCCCGTCATCCGAGGCACCGGGAAGACAGCGCCGGAAGCCGAGGATTGGGACGTCACGGCGGGTCCGCGCACCCGTGATGTGAAGTTCCGGTGTACCGTGCCCGAGTGTTCCTTCGCCAGCTCGAGCCCCGCACCGCTCGCACCACCGCCGAGGTCCTGAACTTCGCTCTGTGGCCGTTAGCGGTCCTGACTGTGCTGAACCGCGTCATCATCAAGGCCGTCAACGGGTACATCACCGATGACTTCCGGCCGGTGTACAACGCGTCGCTGGCGTTCTTGAACCACAAGCCGATCTACAACGCGAACTTCTCCTCGACGGACCCGCATTATCTGTATCCGCCGAGCGGGACGCTGCTGATCTCGCCATTGGCGATCATCGATCCGGAGAAATCGCGATGGGGATTCATCCTCATCAACGCTATCGCGATCATGCTCGCCGGATATCTGCTGCTGCGGCTGTTCAACTACACGCTGAGCTCGGTGGCCGCGCCCGCCCTGCTGCTGGCCATGTTCACCTCCGAAACGGTGACGAACACACTGGTGTTCACCAATATCAACGGCTGCCTGTTCCTGGCGATGGTGGTGTTCATCCATCTGCTGTTGCGCCGCCAAGACCTTTGGGCCGGTGTGATTATGGGATTGGCTATCTCGGTGAAGGGACCATTGCTGGCCCCGCTGCTGCTGGTCGCGCTCGCGCGCGGGCAATGGAAAACGCTTTGTACCGCGACCGCGGTGCCCATTGTCCTGAATCTGCTCGCCTGGCCATTGATCGTGGATTACAAGCAGTTCTGGACGCATACGCTGCCGTACCTGGCCGAATCCCGCGACTACTTCAACAGCGCGATCGTCGGTAATGCCGGGTACTACGGCGTCGCGGACTGGCTGACCCTGCTCATTCGCCTCACCCTCGGGGTAATGGTGGCGATCTCGCTGTGGCTGCTGTACCGGTACTACCGCGAGGACGAAGTCTTCTTCATCTGCACCACCTCCGGACTGCTGATCACCGGCACGCTGGTCCTCGGCTCACTCGGCCAGATGTACTACTCGATGTTCCTGTTCCCCATTCTCATGACTGTGGTGCAACGCAATTCGGTCATGCGGAACTGGCCGGCCTGGGTCGCCGTCTTCGGATTCATGTCCTACGACAAATGGCTATCCGACCGCTGGCAAAGCGTCGGACGCTCCCTCGACTACCTGCGCGTCACCTTCGGCTGGGGACTGCTACTCATCGTGGTCTTCTGCGTCCTCGGCGACCGCTACCTCGCTGCACGCCGCGAAGGCCGCCTGCAGGTCGGCAAAACCCTCGACCCGGCGTGGATGCACCCCGAACTCGAAGCCGCACCGAGCACCAACGGCCAAGCCCGCACCGCCGTCCCCGTCACCAGCTGACTCGCTCAACACCCCCGGCGAAGTATTAGCGTGGACCCCATGAGTTCCGACGCCGATACTTCGCTACCGACTCCCCGCATCCAGCTCACCCCGCAGGAGTGGCGAGCCAAGCTGAGCCCGGAGGAATACCAGGTCCTGCGCGAAGCAGGCACCGAACGCGCCTTCACCGGTGAATATACCGACACCGAAACCGACGGCATCTACGAATGCCGAGCCTGCGGCTCCGAATTGTTCCGCAGCACTGAGAAATTCCACTCCCACTGCGGCTGGCCCTCCTTCTTCGACCCAGCCGAATCCGAAGCGGTAATCCTGCGCTCCGACAACTCCCTCGACATGCCGCGCGTAGAAGTGTTGTGCGCCAACTGCCACAGCCACCTCGGCCACGTATTCGAGGGCGAGGGTTACCCAACGCCCACAGACAAGCGGTACTGCATCAACAGCATCTCCCTGCGTTTGCAGCCTGCGGAGGGTTCTGCCAGCTGAAACACCGGAGCACGGCCGCTCACGGACGCCCCGTGAACGCTTTGCGAACGTTTTCACTGGGTGTCCGCGTAATCGACCACGGGGCGTTCCAGGTTCACGTACGCCTGCGTGGTGATAGCGGAGTTCTCCTCGTGCCCCAGGATCAGCCGTGCCGCGGGAATGCCGTGCGCCTCCGCGACCCGGGTGGCCCGGGTGCTGCGCAGCGTCTTGAGCGTCGACCATGACAGCTCGGTGTCCTTGACGATCGAGTGCCATACCGTCGACAGCTTGTTGGTGCGCAGGATCTTTTTGATCCAGCATGGCGTGGACCTGGGCCCAACGCTGGCGTGTGCGGACCGCGGTGCGGTCCTGCCGTTGGTCGGGTGCCACTGGCCCGCAATGTATTTCGGCGGCAACCTCGGCCACCTCGGGCCGGTCCTGCGGTGCGGGTTCCACGATCGCGGCCGCAAGAGTGGTGCAGTGGCGGGCCACGGTGCGTTCGACAGCCTCGCCGAGGTTGTGCCAGATATGCCAGCGATCGGCGACCTGCATCGCGTCCGGTGCTCCGGCAGCGGCGCCCTCGGCGTAGGCGCCGGCGCGGTCACGGCAGACGATCTCCACTCCCGGGTGGGTTCGCAGCCAGGCCGCGAGGGTGTCAGCGGTCCGGTCGTCCAGGACCTCGATCGGGCGGCGGGTCTGCATGTCGATCAGGATCGTTCCGTAGTTGTGCCCGCGACGCAGGGCGAAGTCGTCGACACCCAGCACCCGCGGGACCGCGGCCGCTGGATCGGGCAGTGCCCGGATCTGGCGCAGCAAAGTCATCCGGCTCACCGTCGCGGCCAACTGCCGGGTCAGCCGCGCTCCCGCGCGGCCGCCCAATGCCAGCGCGACCGCGCACAACGCACGCTCCAAGACGAGCGTGCGGCGGGCGTGCCGGGCCGCCAGCTGTGGTAACTGCTCGGCGAAAGTTGTTTTGCCGCAATCGGAATTGTCGCAGAACAGCCTGCGGACCCGTAACCCGATCACGACCTCCCGGCCCGTGATCGAGCTATCGGACAATCGCCGCTGATACCGGCTGTGAACCCTGCCGGACAGCGTTCCGCAACCGGTGCAGCCCACCGGATCCCCACCCGTGGCGGCCTCGATTCGTACCGTCGAGCCCGCCGCGCGGATCATCTCGATCCGCAGACCGTCCAGATGCGGGAACAGGACCTCCATCGGTCCAAGATCAGAACACTCGCGACATGATGAACTATCAACCGCCCCTTCGCATCCCGAACCGGGTCAATCGCTGAGTAGGCCCGGGGCGCGGTGGCGGGATTGCTCCTGCTCCGTTTCCCCGGACCTCTCGCCGAACCCGCCGTGCGCCTCTCGACGCAACGGGCTCTCCACGGTTTCTCCCCGTCAGGCTGATTGAAGGGTCGCCCATCGGTTCGGGATCTTGTTGGCGCTACACCGGCGTCGAACACGCGGTGGTGCAGAACACCGCTGGCGAACTACGACTCCTGCGTGGCTCGGAATCAATCATCACCATTCCCGAATCTCTCAGGGGCGAGTACGAATTCACCATCCATACCCATCCCGAGGAACGCCTCCCTGGACCTGCCTCCGAGTATGAGACCAGCACCGCCGCGGCGACCGGGGACAGCATGCGGCTCGATGTACTACACAAGGTCACACCGCATATCGAGGCCGTGATCGGCAGTGACGGACAGGTCCGGTTCTTCGACGACTCCGAAGTGCTGCCTGCCGGAACCCATCCCGAAGGCGGCCCCATCGACCGCCAGGGCCGGGTGGTCCCGGTCCGCGACCTCATAGCGGCGAAACCGTCCGACGGTACTGCGCCGTCGCGGGAAATGGCCCGGCATACTCGAGGACCGGACGGAGAGCCCTACCGGCACGATCCTGGGAATCTACCTGGAGCTGGGCCTTACTTGGACATCCACTTCGCACAGCTCGACGCCCAGGCCGCCGACCCCAACCGCATCACGCCCGCAGACAACCAAGTGGCGCCGCAACAGGCCAAAGATGTGTACAAGACTCCGCACGAGCCCTTGGTTCCCAGCAAACAGGACCGCGAAGCTCCTGCACCGCCGGGCTTGTACCGTGGTCCGGACGGGCTGTTACACCGTGACGTGAGCCGTTTTCCGAGCCTTGCGCCGGATCCACCCGGCACGTGGCGAGAATTCAACGCGGACGACCGCAAGGACATCAATCACGCCAATCGTCATCATTTGCACGCCGAAGGCGACCGTGAGGGTACGTGGCGCCAATGGATAGGCGGGGAGAAATACGCACTGGCCGACGACCATGGTTTGATCAAAAACCCAGAGACTGTGCGAGACTCCGATATAGAAAAACTGCAAGAAAGAGACGAACGTCACGACATCAAGAACACAGACATCGGGAAAGAACTCACCAAAACGTCCGGTGATCGTATCGCCTTGGGTGATGACCGAAAAGTAATTGGCATCGAAGCCAGAGAACTTATGAACCTTTTCGGAATAGAATCCATCCACGACCTGAAGCAGGGCGAACTTGAAGGGCTGCTTGCAGCCAAAGCGAAAGAGATCAACGACGAGCTTGGAAAATCCGGGCTAACCGATGTGCAGAAACAGTACCTGGAGCACCTGAGCGACAGAATACCGGAGCTCAGAGAGGTCGCTACTGAATACAACGCACTTGGGAAGGACCTCGTTGACCTATCTAAGGCCATGGCCGAAATGGGCGGACTCGACTATGGAATCGATCCGAGTAGGTTCCCGGGCGCGGTGGTTCTGACTCCTTACGAAGGCATGATCGACGGAAAGCTGAATTTTGATGGATCGGAGACGTTCGACATAATCATAGGCGTCCCCGCATCGGACGCGACCGGTGGTCGAACACTCATCATCTTCATCGAGTGTAAAGGCGTCGGCTCCGAGACCGGAGCCGCGAATACCGCCGAATACGGCCGGGTGGAACAGATGACACCCCAGTATAAGGTGCGCACCGCAGCGATTGATCAAAATCTCATTCGCTTTCTGAATGAACGCCCCGAAGACATGATCGCACGAGGAATCGATCCGCAAAGCGACATAGGAAAGGCACAGATCAAGATCCGGGAAGACATCATAGCTTCTCACCTCAATGGCACCCTGGAAGACAGATATGTGCTGGCCCATGCCGCGAAAAATGGCGACATAACGATCAGCTACTTCAACCAGGATGTCGACGGTGTGCGACTACCGATTCTCGATCTGGCCGGTATCGTCCGAACACCTCCGACCGTGCAAGAGATCGCCCTCGAATTGGAACAAAACCGGGTCCGAGAAATCGAGCTGGCAAGAGAAAGAATCAGGGAAGGCCTGGACCCGGATAGCCTCAGAGCGCTCGATCGGGCAGTCGAGATCTATCAGGCCAGCCGAGCAACCCCGGGTGCATCGTTGGAACTACAGGCGCGCATCGACGCCGCTATGGAATCAATCCGAAACGCACAGGAGCGCGGCCTTACCCTCAACCAGTTAAGTCGGGAGATTTCGGCAGTCAACGGGGATCTCGGGCGGCTGCAGAAGCTGGAACTCGAGCGCGGCCTGGAGCTGCTGCGCACATCCGGCATAGAGCTCAATCCGTCACTGGCCAGAGAGATGCTCGGCCTGGAGTTTCACGATGGACATCGTGGAACGCTGGCTTATCTGGATGCGGCCACCCGGCACTTGGTCCAGGAAGCCGCCGCGATCGCCCGTGAGTACCGTGCCGAGTACCGGACGGAGCGCCAACGCTTCCTTGGCCACATGCTGGGCCAAGTGCGTGAACTCGAGGACGCTCTCGCCAAAGGCAAGACAGTGGACCTTGCCGAGCTGCAAAAGGACTATGGTCGCGTGCAGCAGGCAATCGCGTTCGAGCGAACGCAGGAGGCCCGCGCGCTCGCGAAATTGGGGCTGCAGCCCGAGCACGTTCAAAAGGCCAGGGACCTACTCGATAACGAGCGCTCGCATACGCTCGGCCGCGCGCAGGACACCTTCGGCCGAGAGATCGTGCGGCAGGCAGAGAGCAAGGTACTGGAGGCCCGGGAACGGGACGGGTTGGAGCGTGAACAGGTCCGGGAACGAGCACTGGAGCGGGTTCGCGAGGTGGAGGCAGCCCGCGAACAGGGCAAGGAACTCGAGCTTGGACGGGTGCGAGAGGAATACGACGCCGTCACCAACCAGATCGAAAAGGATCGGGCTAGGGATGCCGAGGTCGTCCGGTCGCTGGGATTGGCACCCGAACATGCTGAAGCTGTCACCCGATCGCTCGAGGACAAGCGAGCCGAGACATTCGGTAAGGCCCGGGAGTCCCTCGGGCAAGAGATCGTGCGACAAGCGGAATCCCGGGTGCTGGAAGCCCGCGAACGGGATGTGCCGGAACGTGACGAACGTGCGAGGTTCGTCGAGAGGGTTCGCGAAAACGCTCGTGTCATGGAGGGGATAGTCCAGGAAGGCGAGACACCCAACCTGAATGCGGTGCAAACCAATTACGACGCGATCGCGCAGCGCATCGCACTCGAACGTGAACGGGACGCCCGGGTGCTCGAATCACTCGGTCTGACTCGCGAGCATGCCGAAATGGCGACCCGGGCGCTCGATGCCGAACGTGTGAAAACCTATGGCAGAGAGCTCGAAGTATTCGCCCGAGAACTCGACCGGCAACAGCCGTACCGAGCCAACGATCCCCGGGTTATAGCGGCCCGTGCGGTCGACGGTCGCGGCCGAGACGCTCGTGGTATCGATGCCCGTGGACAAGATCCCCGGACACCCGAACCCCCTGGCGCCGAACAGCGAACGCAACAACCGATGCCGAATACCACTCTCGAGCGGCAACGGGAGCTCGCCGAGGGGCTAGCCCGGAACGGATTGTCGCCAGAGTTGATAGCGATACGCCTGTCCATGGAAATCGGACAGGCTCAGTCGGCCGCCGAAGCCATTCGAGAACGCGCCGCCGCAGAGTCCGCGGATCGGACACGGGCCCGGGAGCGGGAGGGCCCAGCGCGAGGACAGGCGCGGGAACGCGGAAACTGACGTGGCCGTGACATCTCGCCTTGCCGTCATATTCCGTACTGTGGCACAGTCGATTCCGCGCAAACGGATACCGCGATTCCTCGGCGACCGGACAAGGATCCAGTCGGCCCCGGCAGACCGAGTAAAGGGAGTTCATATGACGGAATGGCGGGCACTGAGCAACGCCGACGTCGTGGATCTGGCCATCCGGCTGCACTCACTCGAATGGTCATGGGAGTTGGACGACGCACCGAAACTGGTGGCGGACTTCGGATGGACACTCAACCGAACCCTCGACGAGTCGGTGACCTTCGATTCCGGTTTCGGGCGATCGACCGGCACCGTGTCCCTGGCCGGACGGCCCGGGATGATCAGTACCCAGATCACCGCCTACGCGGATGATGGCGCGACCTGCATCACCGACGCATTCGCCGGGATGGCCGTGGCGCTGGTCAATGCGATCGGAGAACCGACCGTTCGTGTTCCTGGCAAGTACCCCGAAATCCGTTGGGCTGGAACGCAGACCACGCTCGTGTTGAAGTCGCTGCGGGTAACGCTGAAGCTGGACCTCGTCACCAACGCCTGGCTGGCTGCGCATGACCAAATCGTCGATTTGGAAAAGCAGGGGCTGATTTGAACGACTGGAGCGACTTCACTGACCGGCTCGCCGAGCAATTGACCATGCTCCCCGATGGCGCGGTCGTGACCATCAGCGGAGCTGGACCGTCGACATCGTATGTCCAGTCGCAGGTGGTGCAGCTCAGCGATGCCCTGTGGGCGACATTCCAAGGCAAGCCGAAGCCCGGCGACGAGTTCGCATCTGCAGATCCCGAGCTCATGACGGCCGCTGGCTGGCAACCGCCAGAAACCGGCGATCACGGCACGAGTTGGTGGATCGAGTTGCCGTGGCCGGTTGCCTCGCCGATCTATCGCCAGCTGGCGATCATGATCGTCACCGGGTTCCGCGACGGTCACCAGATACCCGACCCGTCCGGACTCAGCTACGACGCCTGGAACTCAAATATGAACGACCGGCCCGTCGACCTTCCGTTACTCGGAATCCCCGCACGAGAGCAACAATGAAGCGACTGCTGCTCACCCTGACCGGACGACTCGACGAGCTACAACTCGACGAGCTGCGAAAAGCCATCGGCCTGAACGCAACCGGCACAGTGACCGACCCGGTCGGCACCGTGCTCGGCACGCGCTCCGAAGGCGATCCCGCCCTGCCCACCGCGAAACTCACTCTGTGGCGCGGTGACACGAACGAATGGTTGCTCGCGGTCGACGAATCGCCGGTCAACCCGCCCTACCCAGCTTCTCCGGCCGCATGGCGTGGCCTGGCTGCCCTCGGTATCCGCGCCGCCGGGCTCTCCATCAGCGATCGTCAGGAAATCATCAGCGGTAGCCAGGAAGTCCCGGATACCGGTACCAGCCAGGAATTCTCGGACCACGTGCCCAGCGACGCAACCGATCGAGGCTGGCCGCGCCTCGGATACACCGAAGTCATGGTGCTGGCCACCCGGTTGGTCGGGCTCGACCCTTCGTGGCGGTCCGAGCCCGGCCTCGTCGCCGAGACATTCGGCTGGCCGATCCGCGAACCTGCGCCCGGCCTGTTCCAGCTCGACACCGGTCCGGGGACTGCCCAGGGCTACCTTTACTGGCGCGACGGCCGTGCAGAGGGCTTGGAGATACCCATCAGCATGCCGATACCCGACGACGACGAGTTGCAACTCACCTATGCGTTCACCCTGCTGTCCACCACGCTGGACGAAGCGCTCGGCCGGTCAACCGAGGCACCATCCACCCACCCCCGCGAAAACGCCTGGGCCAACGACGATCTCCGGCTGACCCTGCTGCGAACATCGACCGATATCCGGCTGCTCGTCATCCCCAAACGTTAGCTTCGGAGCCCCGCCTTACCGACCGAAGGAATCACGCAGCCCCGAACGCGTGATGAGAGTGATTTCATGGTCCTGTTTCGCTGGCACGATGCGCTTGGCGTCTGCAGGCTTGGCAAACGCTATGAATCGTCCTGCGCGGCTTTCTTCTCGAGGTCCCGAACATGGAGATCGTCGTTCCACGAGACGTCCTCGTGGTCGGGCGGATCACCCTTCCACCGGAAGAACCATTCGATCCAGCCCTCGCTCGGCAATTCGCTGACCGATGAACCATCGGCAGCCAGCTCGCGGGCGAACTTCTCCGCGGTCACACGATCGACCGCCTCGTAACGGTCGTCATTTTTGTAGTCTGCGGTAAACCGGACGACACGGGCTGGGTCGTACTGCCACATCTGAATACCTTGGTTCCACACCAACGCATCTTGCGAGCGATCGGTGGTGACGAACAGAGTGAACGGCGGCGTCTTTCCGAATTCGCCGTGACATACGGCTTGGTAGTACAACACGTCATACTCCTCGTGCTCTCCTGGGCTGCCACGCGCATCCGGCCGGCGGGCCACGCTGACGTCTGCCGACCCTATCAGCGCTGGGGCACAAGCGAATCCGCCCGGTTGTAGGATGCGCCTATGTTCGACAAGCCCCACGCCTGCCAATTCTGCGGACGGTATGTACTCGAAGTGGAAGGGTGGGCCGAGTCACTCCAGCCCTATCACCGCATCCTGGCACCGTGGGACGGGGACACCACCTATTTTCACGGGTCCTACCACCTGTCCTGTGTCCGCGCTTTCGAGCTCCGTGACCAGTTCCGCACAGAACTGCTGAACTGGGTCTGCCGGGACGATCACCTTCTCACGGTTCGCGGTGACGATGGCCGACTACACGACACGGTGCGGACCGGGCTCGGCTTCACCGAACAGATCAGTGCGCTCTCCGCCGGCGATATCTTCGAAAGCCCACGGTTCAACCGATGGGTTTTCGCGGAAACCGCTGGCCCAATCCATTTCTTGAGTATCGATCAGGTCCAAACCTTATGTGGAGGCCTTCCGCTTCGCGGCGACAATGGCGAGCGTCGCACCTTTCTACCGAACAGCCCCGGCGACTCCATCCCGCAATGGAGCCTGGTCGAACTTTTCGATTTTCTGGAAGTCCAGGATCTTTACCAGAACCTATTGGACTCGCACGCACCGGAATACAGATTCCGGAAGGGAGCAGCCAAAGGATCCGGATATGTGGTCGGCTACTCACTCTCCGCCGCCCGTCCGATACCGGAAGAGGTCACAGATTTCTTCCGAGACTATTTGCGGCGATACACCCCAAAACAGCTCGCGGATGCTCGCACAACCGACGACCGATAGGATCAGCTTCGATCAGCGAACCTGGAGCAGAGCATTACCGAACAAAACTTCCGACGAAATCAGTATGCAGGCTGAGAGTCAGCCCGCCGTCGAGAAGGATCCGGCCGTTCGGGATCAGGGGCGCGAAATTCCAACTGTGCTGAGCTCCGAGGCATGCTTGACGATATCGCTGCCGATGGCAAGAGGGACCGGAAGCAGCAGCAGGGTTGTCAGCGCCCAGATGTACATCCGCCTGGCGTTTGCTCCCGCTCAGGTCGAATTCGGCTTCGATGACCAGTTGCCCAACAAGAAGATGCTGGTCGGTACTGTTCCCAACTGCATTGTTCCCCACCACAGAATCGAACCGGCACATAGCTTTGCCCGCAACCCCGCCAGAAGCCACTTGAGCCCAGGAAGCGCCGACTGGGTCATGCGATCACAGGGCACGAAACCCAACGATCACAGTCTCATTCGTCCCACCTTGTCCGATGGAAAGCGCCTGGTAGACATATGTTTCACCGAGTTTTCGAGGCTGACCGAGATGACCGTTTCGGCGTGATGCCAATGGCGATGTCATCAACCTCGACAAAGGTTGAAAGGCGGTCCTGAAACCTGTTGGCCAGGACCGCCTTTCGCAGTAGCGGGGACAGGATTTGAACCTGCGACCTCTGGGTTATGAGCCCAGCCGCCTCAGTCCGATCAGTTACCCACGGCACAGCCGGACAGGCGCTGCCGAGATCGGCACATACTGCCCCAATCGAGAAGAAGCCCCCAAGTCGCTATCCCGACCACTGCTGGCTTCTGCGGACCACTCCCGCCAGGTTCGGTAACGCACTTCGATCCAGAGCCCGGCGCTCATCAATTTGCCAAAAAGTTGCCGTTCGCCAAACGGCTTCGGCGCGCCGCTAAACGACACGCCGAAGGCCACTCGATCGCTGCGAACGTTTTCGCGAACGTATTCAGACTGATATACCGTGATCGGTTCGGACGTCCAGTGATTCAGTCATCGACCGGCTGGACGTCAAGACCTACCCTCACCAGTCCAAAAGACTCATTTACCCGAGCGATCGGCGGGCAGATATTTGAGCGCAACTGCATCAACTCGATTTCGCTGCGCTTGAAGCCTTCTGAGGGTTCTGCCGACTGAAACGCTTGGAGCGCAGACGCTATGCGGCGACCGTTCGAGGTTCGAACTCTCCTCCGGCGAGACCGGCTCGGAAGGCGCTCCACTCGGCTTCGGTGAACAGGAGCATGGTTCCATCAGGTCCACGTAGTACGGTACTTCCGTCGTCGGCATACTCCATCGCGAGAAAGTCCGCGATGGCCGCGTCACTCACACGATTCAAAACCAGATCCTCGAACGCGAGCCAAACAGCTTCTGGCAGTTCGATAATCGGTTCGTCCTCGGCACGATTGCGGAGGTTTCGCTGGTACTTGCTGTCGCGGAGGAAGACGCTCGCATCGCCTTCCTTTCGTCGGACCAGCACGCACTGACCACCGCCGTCACTGAACGACGACTTGACGTATCCGTCCCGGGGCCGACGCCCCGTCACGATCTTGTTCCCCACCATTACTGCTCCTTCGTGAGAATTTCGGCATTCCGGGCGACAAGTTCTCGGCTTTCGTCCGGAGGTAGAGCTATCTCGAACAGCCTGCGCCACAATCGCTTATGATTGGCGACCTCAGCGTGATCACGCAGGAGAAAATCCTCGGTCAGCGACTCAACCACTACCGCGGTCGGATCGCCGGAGGCGAATTCGTATATCTCCCAAGGTGATCGAGGCGCTCGCAAGCCGAGCAATTCGCCGCCGACCGGAAGGATGCGGAAGTCGACCTGATCGTTCGAGTCGATGAGTTTCAGCAGGTGCTCGAGCTGTTCGAGCATCGCCGCCCTCGGGACCATAAGTCGCCGAATGACTGTCTCCTCGACAATGACTTCGATTCGAGGGCCGCCGGGGACAAAGACCTCCTGCTGACGACGTTCACGAGCTCGAACCTCCACGGGGCTGTCCGCGGAATGGTCGTTCGTGATGGCAGCATCGTGACGCGCGCGCAGGTAGGCCGGCGACTGGAGCAGCCCAGGGATCAGAGCAAAGTCGTACCAGCGGATGGTGGCGGCACCCGCTTCGAGATCCGCAGGCAGCGCTTGGCGCGGCGATAAACCCTTGAACGCCCGGCTTTTCCCACCACCCCGACTGGGCAGCGTCCCGAGCCAACGCATAGAACTCCTGCCATCGAGGCGAGTGCTGAGTGACGCCGAGGTGCTCGACGATCGTCATGCTGACATCGGCAGCGACCCGACGTTGGCCAGTCTCGATCCTGGTCAAAAGAGTGCGATCCATCCCGATGGCCTTCGCGACCTGCAGGGTCGACGGACCGCCAGCCTCCTCCTGACGGAGGCGACGCAGCGAATCACCCAGATGAAGGCGCCGACTGTACGGAGAAAACCTCTCGCTAGTTGCCGCGCCCGTCACTTGCGACACCACTTCACACCTCCGTTGCGGCACAGTGACGATCTGTCACACCAGAATCCTGCCACGGGATCGACCGACTCGCTCGGAGCTGGCGGCAATCAAGACGAATAACGCAACCCACCCACTTTCTTGCACGTTGCCCTGCACTGTGACAACCTGACACATAGTTCAGCAAAGTGTTTGATATCACTCCGCCGATGACCCGATGCAGGTGAGGCCGATGACCGCAGATATCTGTGCGACGCCCCGAGGTGACCACTGATGGACCTGCTACCCGCCAAACATGGACTGCTCGCCGCGTGCCGGGGCAATGTCCAAAACAGCCATCCTTTGCTGCACTGGGCCAGCGAGTTGTCCGAGATTCACGAACAACTGGCTGGGGCCGAAGAGCGCGCTGAAACGGAACTCGCACAACGGCGCGTCAGCCTGATCCATGACATCGACCAATGGGTCGGCCGGCAGCTACCGCCGTCTCACGGTGGCGCTCGAATCCACACCGAGAGCCTGGGCGCGGTGATCGATCGACTCGCGGCATTCACCGCATGCGCGTGCGCAGCGTTGAAAAGCACAGGCGGAGAAGAACTGCGGGATACGTGGGAGCGATTAGCCGAGCTGGCTGTCGGCTACGAGGACCTGAAGGACGAGGTACTGACCGGACGGAGGCGGCTACCCCGCACCCACTAGGAACCGGGTTCGTCCGGACAGCACCAGCGGAAACAGTCAAATATGACTGCCACCAATACCTTTCGTCGATTAGGAGTCGTGATGTCCTCAGTTGTATTGCCGTTCCTGGCCGGTATCACCATCGGTGGACTGCTGGCATGGGCCCTCGTGTTGATCGCTCCGGCAGTGAACCTCGGCGCATCTGCCACTCCAACCCGCAAGTGCTGGTCGGTCGAGAGCATCACGGCCCGCATCGAACGCGAAGATCTCGAAGCCAACCGCACCGCCTACTCCGCAACCCAACCGCAGCCCCATTAGAACTGAATGGATACCCTGCCGGATCCCTTTGCGCACCAACATGTTCGTCGCCGCTGCTGGCCAACTGGCGGCCTACCTACGTCACAGCGGAGTTCTCCTCGCGCCCAAAGATCAGCCGTACCTCCAGGATTCGGTGGACCTCCGCAACACGAGTGGCGCGAGTACTACGCGATGGCGCCGGATTCTGCGGCGCGCCCACCCGATATCGCACCGCCACAGTACTTCTCGCCGACATACCACCGCCGCCGACCCGCCACGTCGATTCTTTACGGTTCCGGTGAACCTGATGAACGTGTCCCCGAAGTCCTCCTGGCTGGGGTCCGCAACCCGCTGCACTCGATGTTCGACCAGGCCGACCCTGAATCGGTTGGCGCGCAATATGATCACATGCTCGACGCCCTGATCGGAAACTACCGATATACACAATACATTTGGACTCGACCGATAAAAAAATCTGCATTTCGCAAGGAACTGCTCAAGCAATCCGCACCAATCAGATAACCCCCGCACTCGCGGGGAACGTTTGCTCCCTGGGAAGGCCGAGGCGTTCGTCAAGGGCTCATCCCCCCGCGTGCGGGGGTGAGCCCACGTACGTGCTCGGTGGCCAGTCGGTGTCCCAATGCTCCCCGCGCGTGCGGGGGTGAGCCCCGTGCTTCGGCGGTAGATGGTTCGTTGTCGTCGATGCTCCCCGCGCGTGCGGGGGTGAGCCCGCTCGCAGCAACTCGTCACCGACCGGGAGGTCATGCTCCCCGCGCGTGCGGGGGTGAGCCCTGGTAAAGCGGTGGCTCGCGTCGACGGGGTGCATGCTCCCGGGGGTTCCGTGGACCTCAACCCCGCGACTCACCGGTGAACCCCCGATATCGAGGCTGCTACGGGCGCGGGCCGTAGCGCTGCTCGTAGGCGCGGCGAAGGTGGGCGTCGCGCTCGCGGGAGAGTTCGTCGGCTAGGGCGGGATCGAGTCCGTGCTGGACGAGTCGGTGGCGCCGGTGGACGGTGTTGAGCGCGACGGCGAAGTAGATGAACGGGATGAGGATCGGCAGCGTCATGCTGACGTGCACGTAGAGCGATGTCCGGATCAGCAGCATCGGTGCCAGCAGCAGGATGCAGGGAATGGTTGCCCGAACAATCATTCGCCTTGTCGCGCCCTTCCCCGCCAGATCATGACGCACCCAGTCGCGCATGGACACCGGCAGCACGTACCCGTAGCAATAGGCCAGGTACTGGGCGAGGTTCGGCTTTCGCCGTTGGGCGTGGGTACTCATGGGCGGATTCCTACAGTCGCGAGCGCGTATGTCCCGCCAGTCGGCGGAGCAACCGGACGCGAACCTCGCGACCTAATTGCGAATGTTAGCAACTGGGCATCACGACACGCGGAGCACCCTCGAATCCACCCCTGTTGATCAATCAAGTTGCTTAGATTAGAAACTAAGATTCACGATGGTCGACTTCCCGGAGAGCGAGGACAACCATGATGGATGGACACCGGCCGCTCTACCGGATGAAAGCCGACTTCTTCAAAACCCTGGGCCATCCTGCCCGGATCCGCGTGCTGGAACTACTCAGCGAACGCAATTACGCCGTCTCGGAGATGTTGCCCGAGGTGGGTATCGAGCCCGCGAACCTGTCACAGCAGTTGGCGATTCTGCGCCGTACCGGCCTGGTCACCGCTCGCCGCGAAGGACTCTCGGTTTCTTACGCCTTGACCTCACCCCGGGTTGCCGAACTGCTGATCGTCGCGCGGGCGATCCTCACCGGCGTGGTCGCGGGACAAGCCGAACTACTCGAGGATCTACCCGAGCCAGCCATGCTGACGGAAGGACGCCGATGACCACCATCAACGCACTCGAGAACGCCATCAGCCACCTCGAATTGACCGAACTGGCCCATACGACGGTCTCCGAGCACGCGGTCGTACAGGTCATCGATCCGCGCCGTCTCGCCGTTGTGATGTTCTGCGGCGACAAGACCCAAATCATCGAAGACGCCATCCGTAGCCAGCGCTACAACGCCAAGGAACTGACCACCACCCACGACATCATCACCATCACCATCTGAAACCAAAGCCACTCTGCCCCAACAGAATACCGATTCGCGCCCCGGACTCACCGAGCCGGCGAATTCGCTCGCGACAGGTCCTTCGACCGGCAGCGCGGGGTGTTCCCGGCATCGACGTTACGGGCGCTCGGACGTTCGCATAGTTGTACTGTTTGCTAAACTATGCAATCGGTAGGCCGGTTGTGTGCCGCCACTGTGTTGTCGATGGAAGGTGGCTTGCACATGCCCGGATTGAGCAGGCCGCTCTATCAGATGAAGGCCGACTTCTTCAAAACGCTGGGGCATCCCGTGCGAATCCGGGTGTTGGAACTGCTCAGCGAACGCCAGTACGCGGTCTCGCAGATGCTGGATGAGATCGGCGTGGAGCCCGCGAATCTGTCGCAGCAGCTTTCCATCCTGCGCCGCGCCGGATTGGTGGTCGCGCGCCGGGAGGGCCTCTCGGTCACCTACGAGCTGACATCGCCCCAGGTCGCCGAGCTTTTGGCGGCAGCGCGGGTGATCCTCACCGAGGTTGTCGCCGGACAGGCCGAGGCATTGGACCAGTCCGCGTAGGAAGGTTTTCCGCGTGTTCGAGGGGACTGCTTACCTTCACTGATTGCAGTCTTTCTAAACTGAATATCTAGTAGCTTCCTGAAGGAGAGAATTCGTGACCGACCATCCCGACGCCGTCGTAACCCTGCAGGCACCGACGACCCACGAAGGCATCCTGGCGTGGGTGGCGGAGGTCGCCGAGCTGACCGCGCCGGACCGCATCGTGTTCGCCGACGGCAGCCGCGACGAATGGGACCGGCTCACCGCATCGCTGGTCGAGAAGGGCACCTTCGTGCCGTTGACCGCCAAGCCGAACTCCTTCTGGTGCGTCTCCGATCCCGAGGACGTGGCACGGGTGGAGGATCGCACCTTCATTTGTTCCGAGGACAAGGCCGATGCCGGTCCGACGAACAACTGGGTCGATCCGCTCGATATGCAGACGGTGATGACCGAGCACTACCGCGGCGCGATGGCCGGACGGACGATGTACGTAATCGCCTTCTGCATGGGGCCTTTGGATGCGGCCGAGCCGAAATTCGGTGTGCAGGTCACCGATTCGGAGTATGTGGCGGTGTCCATGCGGGTGATGACCCGCTCGGGTACCCCGGTATGGGAAAAGCTCACCGCAGGAACAGAATTCGTGCGCTGCCTGCACTCGGTGGGCGCGCCGCTGGCCGACGGGCAGGACGATGTCGCGTGGCCGTGTGACAAGACCAAGTACATCGCGCACTTCCCCGAGACTCGCACCATCTGGTCCTACGGCTCGGGCTACGGCGGCAACGCGCTGCTGGGCAAGAAGTGCTTCGCGCTGCGCATCGCCTCGGTACTCGGGCGCGACGAGGGCTGGCTGGCCGAGCACATGCTCATCCTCAAACTCACCTCCCCGCAAGGGAATACGCACTACGTCGCCGCGGCGTTCCCGTCCTCGTGTGGCAAGACCAATCTCGCGATGCTCGAACCCGCCTTGCCCGGGTGGAAGGCCGAGACGATCGGCGACGATATCGCGTGGATGCGGTTCGGCGCGGATGGCCGGCTGTACGCGGTGAACCCCGAAGCCGGATTCTTCGGCGTCGCCCCGGGTACCGGCGCGAAGACCAATCCGAACGCCATCGCCACCATCGAGGTCGGCAATTCGATCTTCACCAATACCGCTCGCACCGATGACGGTGATGTGTGGTGGGAGGGCCTGACGGACGAGGCGCCGGCACACTTGATCGACTGGCGCGGCCAGGATTGGTCTCCCGCCTCGGGAACCCCTGCCGCACACCCGAATTCGCGCTACTGCACCCCGATCGAGCAGTGCCCGTCGGTCGCCCCGGAGTGGAATGACCCCACCGGGGTGCCGATTTCGGCGATCTTCTTCGGTGGCCGCCGGGCCACCACGATCCCGCTGGTGTCCGAGTCGTTCGACTGGGAGCACGGGATGTTCACCGCCTCGGTGCTGTCCTCGGAGACCACCGCGGCCGCGGCCGGTCAGGTCGGTGTGGTGCGCCGCGATCCGATGGCGATGCTGCCGTTCCTGGGTTACAACGTGGGCGACTACTTCGCGCACTGGCTGAAGCTGGGCGAGGCCGCGGATCCGGCGAAGTTGCCGAAGATCTTCCAGGTCAACTGGTTCCGACGCAGCGCCGACGGCAAATTCCTGTGGCCCGGATTCGGTGACAATGTGCGCGTGCTCAAGTGGGCGCTCGAACGCCTCGACGGCACCGCCGAGGCGGTCGAGACGCCGATCGGGTACGTCCCCACCGCCGACGACCTCGACCTGACCGGGCTATCCGATTCCTACCGCGAGTTGGCCGCCGCCGCACTCACCGTCGACACCGATGAATGGGTGGCCGAAACCGAATCCATCGACGAGTGGTACGCCCGCATCGGCGGCAACCGGCTCCCCGAAACCCTGCGTGAACAGCTCGCCGCGCTGAAGCTCCGGCTGGCTCGAAAACTATGACGGTGCGCGCACTTCTACCGGACTGGTCCGATTGGAAGCCGGCGGTCCGTGCTCCCGGCGCGGACCTGCTGTCGGGTCTGATCGTCGCCTTGGTCGCCTTGCCGCTGGCGCTGGGTTTCGGAATCAGTTCGGGGATGGGCGCGGCCGCCGGGCTGGCCACCGCCGTGATCGCGGGCGCGGTGGCCGCGGTCTTCGGTGGCTCCCGTTTTCAGGTTTCCGGGCCGACCGGTGCGATGACGGTGGTGCTGGTTCCGATCTTCCACCGGTTCGGGGGGAGCGGGGTGCTGGCGGTGGGGCTGCTTGCCGGCCTCGTACTGGTGGTGCTCGCGATCGCCGGGGTCGGCAGGGCAGTTCGATACATGCCGGCCCCGGTGATCGAGGGATTCACCGCAGGTATCGCGGTAGTCATTGCGCTGCAACAGTTCCCGGCAGCGCTCGGCGTCGCGCACGCGCAGGGTGACAAGGTGTGGCAGGTGGCCTTCGACGCGGTCCGGCAATATGTCTCGACGCCGAGCCACGTATCTCTGGCGACCGCACTGCTGGTGGCCGCGGCCATGCTGGTGGGCGGCCGGTATCTGCCGAAACTTCCGTTCGCGCTGGTCGCGGTGGCACTGGCCACCGTCGCGGCGCGGATATTCGATCTCGATCTGGCGCTCATCGGAACGATCCCCTCCGGATTACCGGCTCCCAGTATCGGATTCGTCCACTTCGATCAGTTGGCGTCGCTGGTGGCACCCGCGCTGGCGGTCGCCGCGCTGGCCGCGCTGGAGTCGCTGCTCTCGGCGACGGCCGCGGATTCGATGGCCGTGGGCACCCGCCACGATCCCGACCGCGAATTGCTCGGCCAAGGTCTGGCCAATATCGCCGCACCGCTGTTCGGGGGCGTGCCCGCGACCGGTGCGATCGCGCGCACCGCGGTGAACGTGCGCTCCGGCGGGCGCACCCGGCTCGCGGCGCTCACCCACGCGGCGGTGCTGGCCGCGATCATCTACCTGGCCGCATCACTGGTCGCCGATATTCCGCTGGCCGCGCTGGCCGGGGTGCTGCTGGCCACCACCATGCGGATGGTCGAGACGGCATCGCTGGCGGCGATCGCCCGCGCCTCCAAGGGTGATGCGCTCATCATGGTCGTGACTTTCGCGGTCACCGTCGCGCTGGACCTGGTGACCGCGGTCGCTGTCGGCGTCGGTATCGCGGTGGTGCTCGCGGTGCGGTCTATCGCGAAAGAGGCTCGGCTGGAACAGGTTCCGCTCGACGACTCCGATCACGTGGCCGAGGAGCACGCCCTGCTGCACGATCACATCGTGGCCTATCGCATCGAGGGGCCGCTGTTCTTCGCCGCCGCCCACCGGTTCCTGCTCGAACTGGCCGAGGTGTCCGACGTACGGGTGGTCATCCTGCGGATGTCCCGCATGACCGCGCTCGACACCACCGGTGCGCTGGTGCTCAAGGACGCCATCGGCAAACTCGAACACCGCCACATCACCGTCCTCATGTCCGGACTGCGGGCCGATCATCGCCAGCGGCTGGCAGCGATCGGAGCACTGCCCGGCGACGGTGAAGCACCCCTGTTCGACCACACCCCGGACGCGATCGCACTCGCGCGCGAATACGTGTCCCGCCCCACAGGAGCCTCCCGGTGACAACCGAAGGCCCGGCAGCGCTCCGCCGGGGAACGCGAAGCCTACGAACGCCGCCACGGCCGAGCCTGAACTCGCGGACACCGGCTGTGGTTATGTTTATCAGCAATCAACAATGGAGGTGACTGTCATCCGGGTGACACCGTTCTACCGGCTACGCGGCCGGATTCTGCGGTGCGGCAACTGCACTCTGCTGTGCCGGACCTCCGCCCTGGCAGCGGGATCCCAATCGTGTCCACGATGTGGAGCATCGGCACTCGTGGTCGTCGGAACCGGGGGCCCGTTCGCGGCGCCCGTCCACAGCTGACCAGCTGCCCCAGCCGATTCCGTTCCGCAGCGGCATCGACGACAAAGAGAAGGAACTTCGATGAGCGATCAACTTCCCCCGTGCCCGCAGTGCTCGAGCGAATACACCTACGAGATGGGCGCACTGCTGACGTGCCCCGAGTGCGCCCACGAATGGACCCCGGCAACCGAAGCGACCGGCGCCGATGAGACCGAGATCCGGGACGCGGTCGGCAATGTGCTCGCCGACGGTGACACGGTGACCGTCATCAAGACCTTGAAGGTCAAGGGCAGTCCGACCGGCATCAAAGCCGGTACCAAGGTGCGTAATATCCGGCTCGTCAACGGCGTCGGCGACCACGACATCGACTGCAAGGTCGACGGCATCGGTCCGATGCAGCTCAAATCCAGTGTGGTCAAGAAGATCTGAGCGTCCCTAGAGGTCGTTGCCCGCGTATGACAGATTGAAGCTCTTGTTGACCAGGGGGAAGTCCGGAACGATCGTCTCGCTCATGGCCACCGGCAGAGCGGGCCAGTTGAACCAGGACGGATCGACGATCCGCGCGCGGGTCAATCGGCCGGTCGCGTCGACCTCGACGCGGTGCACGATGGTGCCGCGCCAGCCCTCCACAATGCCGACCCCGCTGCCGCCGCGAAGCTCACGCGGCTCGGTGGCGAGCTGTAGCGCACCGCGGTGATTGCCGGCGAGTGCGGCCACAAGTGTTGTGGTGGAAGCGAATTCGTCGCGACGCACGGTGTAGCGGGCCAGTACATCACCGGTGCCGGCACCGACCTCGGTGACGGGCAGCTCGACGGTGGGGTGGTCGAGTCGGGCGTCGGTGACCAGACCGCCCCCGAGGGGTGCCGATCTCGGCGATCTTCTTCCGGGGCGAGGGTGGGGCATTGATCAATGGGGGTGCAATAACGCGAATTCGGATGTGCGGCCGGGGTTCCCGCGGCCGGAGTCCAGTCCTGGCGACGCCAGTCGGTCAGATGTGCGGGCGGCTCGCCGGGCACTCCCTCCCACCACACGTCGCCGTCGTCGGTGAGTGCGGTATTGGTGAAGCCGGAGGCCGAAATCCTCCCGTCGAAGGACGAAAATCACCCGCGCCCGCGACTGCCGACCACCGGGATCGGCCGCTGAGACACGACCGATCGCCTGCCGCGAACCGCAGGACTTCCGGCACTACCCGCGGATAGGACGTCGGCACGAGTATGAATCCAAGGCGTCACAGCGACACAGGAAGGTTCAGATCATGTATGCCAAATCAGGCGACTGGCTGATAGTCGAACCCCGTAACATCGGCGGCGCTGTACGGCGCGGTCTCATCGAGGAGGTGCATGGGGATACCGGGGAGCCCCCGTATCTCGTGCACTGGACCGACACCGGGCATCGGGCACTGGTCTATCCGGGCCCGGACGCATACGCGCTCGATGCCGAGGATCTGCGGACTCGAGAGGAAGTCGCCGCCGAGCACCTGTCCTCGATGACGCATCGCACCGGGAAACATGCCGAGCATCCCGACATGCGCTGACTCCGCGCCGGTTCGATACCAGCGGGATACGCCCGCTATGACCGGACGAGGATCAATCGCCGGACGTCACTTCATCTTCTTGGTCAGTTCCTTGGGCTGTTCGGTGACCGGCACGCTGACGGTGAGAATGCCCTTGGTGTAGTTGGCGGTGATGTCTTCCTCCTGTGCGCCCGCCGGCAACATGACGGTGCGTTCGAAGGAGCCGTAGCGGAACTCCGAATACCGTTTCTCCTCCCTCTGTTCGGTGCGCTCGGCCTTGATCGTCAGCCGTCCGTCATGGACGGACACCTCGACGTCCGCCGCCGGACGGAAGGATCCGCCGCTGATAGCCGCAGCGGCTACTCGGCCTCGATCCGAGAGCCCGCGGTTGTGACGCGCCGGTCGAAGCGGTCTGCGCGACGTAAGCGCGGCCATGAAAGTCGTGCGCTGAGTTGCCGTAGCGGCCAGCCGAGGACCAAGGACCCTCTCGATCGGCGACAACGGGATCTGTTGGTATTCGGCAGCCGGAGCGAGGCTGGGTTGACCTGTCTTTCAGGAGGTTTCAATGTTCCTCGAGAATCGCGCAGAGGCAGGCCATCGGCTCGCGGAGCAGCTCACGATGCTACGCGGTGCACATGTGGTCGTGCTGGGACTGCCCCGTGGCGGTGTCCCCGTCGCGTTCGAGGTGGCGCGGTGGCTGAACGCGCCACTGGACGTGATCGTGGTGCGCAAACTCGGTGTCCCATATCAGCGGGAGCTGGCGTTCGGCGCCATCGGCGAGGGTGGGGCGCGGGTGATCAATGCCGACGTCGTGGAGGGAGCCGAGCTCACCGGCGAGGACATCGCGAGGGTGGAGCAGCGCGAGCGCGCGGAGCTGGAACGCCGGGCGGTTCGCTTCCGCGCCGGGCGTCCGCGCATCCCGTTGACCGGCCGGACCGCGGTGATCGTCGACGACGGTGCCGCGACCGGCGCCACCGCCGGCGTCGCCTGCCGGGCGGCCCGCGCGCAAGGCGCGGCGCGGGTGGTGCTGGCGGTGCCGGTCGCGTCCCAGGATGCGCTGCGTGTGCTGAGGCGGGAGGCCGACGAGGTGATCTGCCTCGAGCGGCCACGGTTCTTCGACGCTGTCGGCCAGTGGTACGAGCACTTCGACGAGACCACCGACGACGAGGTCGTCGAACTGCTGACCCGCGCCGCCATCCGGGCGGCGCCACCGCAACCGGTTTCGGCCGCGGATCCGCCACTGCGCGACGACGAGGTACGCGTACGGGCCGGAAATGTCGAGCTGGCAGGACATCTCACCATTCCCGAGCATCCGATCGGGGTAGTGGTATTCGCGCACGGCAGCGGCAGCAGCCGTCACAGTCCCCGCAATCGCTACGTCGCCGAGGTCCTGCAACGGGCCGGTCTGGGCACGCTACTGTTCGATCTGCTCACCACCGCCGAGGAAATCAACCGCGCCAACGTGTTCGACATCGATCTGCTCGCCGGGCGGCTGGTCGAGGTCACCGCGTGGCTGACTCGCCAGGAACACGTCGAGGGGCTGCCGATCGGATACTTCGGGGCCAGCACCGGGGCCGCGGCGGCCCTGTACGCCGCCGCCGACCCGCGGGTACAGGTCGCTGCGGTGGTGTCGAGGGGTGGCCGACCGGATCTGGCGGGCCGCGCGTTGGCCGCGGTGCGGGCTCCGACCCTGCTGATCCTGGGCGGCCACGACTACCTCGTGATGGATCTGAATCATCAAGCCGCGAAGGCGATGTCGTGTGAAACCGAGCTGGCCGAGGTACCCGGTGCGACCCATCTGTTCGAGGAACCGGGCACCCTACGCAAAGCAGCGGAACTCGCCCGCGACTGGTTCACCACCCGGCTGCCCGCCACCTGGCCGGCATGAGCAAACCGTCTCGGCAACCAACAGCGGAGCGATCGAGCACACCTGGAACTCGGGTGGCAGGGTGTGGTGAGCATCGCCGCAGCAATCACCCTCACCACCAAGGTGACACCCACCCCGAGCACAGGTAGACAGCACTGGACGAAGCCTGGCACAGGTGTCGGCAAACGGGGACTTCGGCACGGGGAGGACCTTCCCGCCTATCGACTGAACAGACGGGCTCGCCCGGACGAAAGCCCGTGCGGACCGACACTCGTCCGTCCGCACGGGCTCGTATTGCATTGCGCCGGTTGCATTCCCGCGCCGCAGTCCGCGGGTTGAATCAGCGCGGGAATTCGGTCAGCTGGTTGCGAGGACCTTTTCGGCTTTGGCCGCTTCTCGGGCGAGGAGGCGGTCGCGTTGCTCCTCGAAGCGGATTACGTCGCGTTCGAGTTTCTCGAGGTACTCGCCCAGTTCTTGGCGGCTCCGTTCGCCGCGAGGGGTGAAATCGGTGCGTTCGAACACATTCCAGATCCGCAGGACCGGCCAGAGGACCTCGTCGAGGTGCTGGCGCAGATCGTAGATGCCGTGTTTGACCATCAATACGCCATTGCGGCGCCAGTTCGGCATGCCGTGGCCCGGCATCGCGAATTCCTTCACCACCTTGGTGATGGCTTCGATGGTTTGATCGGGGGCGAGGTCGAACGCGGCGGCGGTGATATTGCGGTAGAAGATCATGTGCAGGTTCTCGTCCGCGGCGATACGGGCCAGCATGCGGTCGGCGATCGGCTCGGCGCACACCCTGCCGGTACTGCGGTGACTGACGCGGGTGGCGAGTTCCTGAAACGTCACGTACGCAACCTGATCGAGCACACCACCGTAACCCGCGGGCGCTTGCACACCCTTGGTCATGTGGACCATACGGTCATTCTCCAGCGCGACCGGATCGACACTCCGGGTGACCACGAGATAGTCGCGCATGACAATGCCGTGCCGATTCTCCTCGGCGGTCCAGCGCCCCACCCAGGTTCCCCACGCGCCGTCCTGGGAGAAGTTCTCGGAGATGGTCCGGTGATACGAGGGCAGGTTGTCCTCGGTGAGCAGATTGGTGATCATCGCGACCTTCGCCACCTCCGACAATCGGGACTGCTCAGGGTCCCAGTCGATCCCGTCCATCGCGGCGAAATTGCGGCCCTCGTCCCAGGGCACGTAGTCGTGCGGGTACCAGTCCTTGGCGATCGACAGATGCCGATCGATATTCTGGCCGACCACCGGATCCAGTGCGGTCAGCAACTCGAGTTGGGTCAAATCCTTCGCCATGCAAAGCCCTCCGATGTGAGTGAGAACAACTGCAGAACCGAAATCTGATAAGCACATCAAGACTCCGCCGCATCGCAGCGGTCGACGACCACCGCTGGGATCCAATGGAGTCGGCGGTGTCGTCCCGCTCACAATAGGCAACACGATGTGTTCCCGCACGCATCGATCCGGCCCGCGAGCTACTCGAGCTCGGGCGCACTCATCCCGCGCGCGAGCCGCACCAATTCATCGGCGGACATCGCCGCGATGGCGTCCGCCGGTTCGGCCGGGGCCGACTCCGGCGGGGCGTTCAGCAGCTCCCCGAACAGGCGGCGCGCCAATGCGGCCGGCGTCGAATAGTCACGTACGCCCTCGGCGTGCCGCTTGTCGACACGCCGAGGGCAACTCACTCTCTCTGCGATTGCACCCCTCGGACGGCAACACAACGAGCTGGTCGCAGAAACTCTATGGGGCACGCACGATTACGTGCATGCCCCAAATTTTGCGGGCAGTTGCCCAGCTACCGTGTGGTTACTACGGCAGGGCGGCGATCAGCTGTTCGACCTCGACGCGCGGGCCGGTGAAGAACGGAATCTCCTCGCGCACATGCAACCTCGCCTCGGTGGCGCGCAGATCGCGCATGAGGTCGACGATGCGATGCAGTTCGGGGGCCTCGAAGGCCAGGATCCACTCGTAGTCGCCGAGGGCGAACGAGGCGACGGTATTGGCACGCACGTCCGGGTAATCGCGGGCGGCCTTGCCGTGATCGGAGAGCATCTTGCGACGCTCCTCGTCGGGGAGCAGGTACCACTCGTAGGAGCGCACGAACGGGTACACGCAGATGTAGTTACCCGGCTCCTCGCCCGCCAGGAACGCGGGGATGTGGCTCTTGTTGAACTCGGCCGGGCGATGCAGGGCCGCATTGCTCCACACCGGATTACTGACCGAACCCAGCTCGGTGACGCGGCGGAAGTCGGCGTACGCGGCCTGCAACTCCTCGATCTTCTCGGCGTGCCACCAGATCATGAAGTCGGCGTCCGCGCGCATACCGGCGACATCGTAGATACCGCGCACCACCACACCGCGGTCCTCGAGGGAATCGAAGAAGGCCCGCGCCTCCTTGATGGCGGCCGCCCGATCCTCGCCCAGCACACCGGGCTCCACCTGGAAGACCGAGAACATGAGGTAACGGATGGTGTCGTTCAGGGACTTGTAGTCGAGTCGCGCCATGACTCCATCGTGCCACTCGCTCGCGCGCGTGCCGGCAGCGGTCCCGGTGGGTTATTTCACGGTCGCGGACCACGAGTCGACGAGGCGGCGCAGGCCGTCCCGGAACGGTTCGTCGGAGGTGATGATCGTCGTGACCTCGGTCAAATGAGTTGAGAGCAAAGGGAATTCCTCCGGGTCCAGCGCCGCCAGCGCCGAACGCGTGCGCAGCTTGACCGCCTTGTCGTTCCAATGCTCCACCAGCGCAGCGCAACCCAGGGTGTACAGGTACATCTCCCGGTACGCGGTGAACGCGTCGGTGACCGTGAGACCCAGCAGAATATTGTCCGCCACCTGCGGTTCGGTCAACCGGCTCAACAGGCGCGGGCCGAGCAGCGGGCGGGTGCCGCGCAACAGCAGCAGGCCCGGGTGCGCGGCCGTGAGTGTGTACCAGGCGGCGAAACGCTCCTGCGTGGCGTCGGCCCACGGCTTCGAACCCGGCGTAATCTCAGGCAGATTCGCGGCCAGATGATCCGAGAGCAGATCCAGCAGACCACTGAAATCACCGCCGCCACGCCGGACGACCGTCGTGTGAGAGACCTGTAGATACGCCGCGATTGTGCGGAAGCTCAACTGCGCGGCCCCGCGTGTCTCGATGATTTCCAGCCCGGCGCGCGCGATCGCCTCCGGTGTCGCCTCTTCGAGCGACTTCGAGGTCCTGGGCATGAATCCAGCGTAAGTTACAGTGTAATTATCCGCTGCACCGGCCCGCGCACAGTTTTCGTTCGCCACCGCGCCAACGCCGTGCGGCCGCCGGAAACCGACCTGCCCCCGGACCGACCCGAACAGCGAAGGAAGTGCAGTGCAGCCCACTTACGCCGACGTGAAGGCGGCCAGCGACCGCATCTCGGGCCAGGTACGACCCGTGGTCCTCACCTCCGCCGAAACCCTCGGCGGCGCACGCGTGCGACTCGCCGTCGAACACCTCCAGCACTCGGGCAGCTTCAAAGCCCGCGGCGCGGTGAACTTCATGCTCGCGCACCAGGAACTCGGGACGCTCCCGCGCGTCGGCGTCACCATCGCCTCCGGCGGTAACGCAGGCGTCGCCTGCGCCTGGGCCGCACGCATAGTCGACTCCGCCGCAACGGTTTTCCTGCCCAACTCCGCACCCGCGGTGAAATTGGAGCGACTGCGCGGACTCGGCGCACAGGTGCTGCGCGGCGGTGATTCCTATGCCGACGCCGCGGCCGAATGCGAGCGCTACGCGACCGCAACCGGGGCGCTGCGCTCACACGCCTACGACGACCCGTATATCGCGGCAGGTGCGGGCACTCTGCTCGAAGAGATCGTCGCCCAGATGCCCGAACTCGACACCGTGGTGGTCGCGGTCGGTGGTGGCGGACTCTTCACCGGTGTCGCGACAGCCGCCGCACACCATGGCATTCGAGTGGTGGCGGCCGAGCCGGAAAGCTGCCGCGCCTTCAACGCCGGCCTGGCCGCCGGATATCCGGTCGACGTCCCCATCAAGTCGGTCGCCGCGGATTCCCTTGGTGCGAGCCGAACTTCGGAGATGGCCATCGCGGCAGCCGGGGCAGCAGTGGTCCGCTCGGTCCTGGTCACCGACGAACAGATCATCGCCGCACGCCAATCCCTGTGGGACGACCGGCGACTCGCAGTGGAACACGCCGCCGGAACCGCGCTCGCGGCCCTGCAATCCGGGGCGTATCTTCCGGATCCCGGCGAGCGAATCGCAGTGGTGATCTGCGGAGCCAACACCGACCCCAGCGACCTGGTCAGCAAGTAGACACCCGCGCAAATCAGTTCAGCCGCTGGGTGATTCGTGCTGCGGCGGCGGTGCCGGAGGCCGCGCAGGCGGGTACGCCGACGCCGTCGAGGTAGGCGCCGGCCAGGGCCAGGCCGTCGAGATCGGCTGTGGCGGAACGTAGGTCGGCGATTCGGGTGGTGTGGCCGGGGGCGTACTGCGGGAGGCCGCCGCGCCAGCGTTGCACCACCGCGGTGATCGGGCGGAGGGCCGCGCCGGTGACAGTGGTCAGGTCTTCGACGGCGGCCCGGATCAGGTCGGGGTCCTGCCAGGAGAGCAGGGAGTCGTCGCCGAAGCGGCCGAAGGAGGCGCGGATCAGGGCTACATCGCGGGCGGCCAGGTGCGGCCATTTGCGGCTGGACAGGGTGAAAGCCTTGGCGCGCAACGGTTCACCGGTCGCCACCAGGATTCCGGAATTGTCGGGGAGTTCGGTGTCCTTCGGCAAGGTCATGGCGACCACCGCCGAGGAAGCCAGCCGGATTCCGGCGGCGATCGCCGAGGCGTCGGGGGCGATATCGCGGAGTAGGGCGGCGGTTACCGGTGCGGGGGTCGCCAATACCACGGCGTCTACCGCGCCTATCGGATCGAGGTGCCAGCCGGTCGCGGTGCGGGTGAGTCGCGTTGCGGGAGTATTGGTTTCGACCTTCACGTCGGCGGCGGCACGCAGGGCCTCCAGCAGAACCTGATAGCCGTCACGGATACCACCGAAGACCGGCGTGCTGGAGGGCGGTGGCAACGTCTTGCGGATGGCGTCGGTGAGGCTCTCTGCGCCGGCGTCCAAGGCGGCAGCGAGGGTCGGCAGGGCGGCTCGGACACCGATCGAATCGGCGGTACCGGCGTACACGCCACCCAGGAGTGGATCGACGCTGCGGCGGACCACCTGCTCGCCGAAACGGTCCGCTACCAGTGCGCCTACCGAGACGTCTCCCCCGCGCTCCCACCGCAGCGGCCTGCCGGGCTCGGCGGCAACGTGGGCGACGGTCTCGTCATCCACCAGTCCGGCAATGGACTCTGGGCCCGCGGGGATTCCCATGAGCGTGCGCTCCGGCAACCTGTGCCCAGTGCCCCCGGACCACACCAGCGGACGCTTACCGGCCGGGTAAACGAGTTGGTCCTCGATACCCAATTCCCGCATCAGCTCAGGGATTTCGGGGCGGCGGCCGACGAATGCCTCCGCGCCCAGGTCGACCGGATGGCCGTCGATTTCAGCGGTGCGCAGGATGCCGCCGAGGCGGTCGCGCTCGTCGATCAACACCAGGTCGGCTGCCGCGCCCAGGGTTCGGCGCAATCTGTAGGCGGCCACCAGGCCACTGATTCCGCCACCGACTATCGCGATCCGCATCGATCTCTCCCTTCCTATTTGAAAGCTACTCTCGGGCCGGGTCGGCCGGCCAAGTGCGTGCGGTTGGGCAGCAGCAGCGGAGTGGCGAGCAGCAGCACGCCGGAGATGGTGATCGCCGCGAGCGGGCTGGTGAGGATAGCCAGGACACCCCAGATCACCATGAGTGTGGCGTGGAGCAGTTTGCCCGCGGCGCTCCAGGTGCTCAGGACCTGGGCGGCATGATCGGCAGGCACCCGTTGCAGGCGTTCGGTCGCGTAGATCGGATTGAAAATGCCCATGCAGGTGATCAGCAGGGCCTCGACCACGATCACGGTGAGCAGTCCCGCGATGCCGGGACCGATGAACGCCAGACCGAGCGGGAAGATCGAACGCAGCCAACCGAAGACGATCATGACCCGGTGACTGCCATAGCGGGCTACCAGAGGTGCGGACAGGCGAGCGCCGGCAAAACCGCCGAGCGCCGGGAGACCGAAGGCGAGACCGTATTGCCAAGCCGGGTAATGATATTGGCCCAGCAGCAGCACGGCCAGCAGTGGAAGCGTGGCCATGATCAAGCCACCCACCAGGATCGAATTGAGGAACAGGCACAGCAGCGCGTGGTCTCGAAGGATGAACCGCGCACCGGCAAGCAGGTCGGCCGGGCGCATCCTGGTCGCCGGACCGCGCGGTGACGCGACATCACCGCCACGAATACGCAGCACCCCGAGTGCGGACAGCAGATAACTGAACGCGTCGGCCAGCACGGTGACAACCGGGCCGAGCAGACCGATCAACGCGCCACCGAGAGGCGGCCCCACCGCGGTCGCCGCCCAACTCGTCGCCTCGAATCGCCCGTTCGCCACCAGCAGGTGATCGCGCGGGACAAGGTATTTCAGGTATGCGCCGGAGGCGGCGGTGAACGCTATGCTCGCGGTCCCGGACACGACCGAGACAACCAACAGTTGACCATAGGACAGCACGCCGAGCGCATACGCGACCGGAATACTCGCCATCGCGGCGAATCGGATCAGGTCCATCCCGATCATCACCGGACGCTTGGCCCGCTGCTCCACCCACGGCCCCAGCGTGAACGCGACCACGGCCGCGACCGCCAGACCCGCCGCCTCCAACAGCGATACCGCGAAGGCGTTCGAGTCCAGCACCCGCACCGCGAGCAGCGGAAACGCCCCGAACGCGATCCAGGTGCCGTATGTACTGACCGCGTAGGCCGACCACAGCCAGCCGAAATTGCGCCCCAATTGCACGCGCATACTCCCTTGCCACAAACCGATATTCGAATACGGCGATCACAGCAGCCGCACCGGCCGGGGATCAAACAACTGTCTTCCGGCGAGCCACAACCATCGGTTGAGCACCCGTAAGGTGGATCGATGGATACCGAAGCGGTGCGATCGTTCGTTCGTGCGGCCGAACTCGGACAGCTGCAGCACGCGGCCGACGAGCTCGGCGTGACACAGCAGGCCGTGTCGAAACGGATCGCGACACTCGAACGGGCACTCGACATCCGGCTGTTCAACCGCACCGCGCGCGGGGTCGAGTTGACCCTCGACGGTCAAGCGTTCCTCCCCCACGCACGCAATATCGTCAGCAGTGTCGATCGCGCGATCACCGCGATCAAACCGGGCTCGCGGGCGCTGCGAATCGATGTGCTCGGTCTGCGGTCCGCGCAAGCCGTTGTGCTACACGACTATTGGCGTGCGCATCCCGAACCGGCGCTCGATGTGGTGACCCTGCGGGTCAATGATCCGCAGGCGGCGGTGGCCGCCGTCCGCGCGGGCGATATCGACGCTTCGTTCCGCTCGGTCACCGATCCGGCCACGCTACCGCGCGAGGTGCGGATGATCCACGCGTTCGACTCACCGCTGGAACTGCTTGTCGGCCCGAGACATCCGCTCGCCGCCGCACGCAGCCTCACCCCGGCTCAATTACGCAAACATCGGATCTGGGTGCCGGGTATCGCGCCGGGCAGCGAATGGTCGGACTTCTACGATCAGCTCGTCACCGAATTCGACCTCCGCATCGACGCCGCGGGACCGAATTTCGGCAATGAGGTACTCCTGGACATCCTCGCGGACTCCGCGGATGTGGCCACGCTGGTCGGCGCGCGCGACCGCTACCTCTGGCCCGCGAATCACGACCTGCGCCGTATTCCGATCGCGAATCCGGTACTCGCGTACCCGATTTCGCTCCTCCTCCCGAGCGCGAACCCGCACCCGGGACTGCGGGCGATCATCGAACATCTCGCGAGCCTGGCACCGCCGGCCGCACCGGTGTGGCGGCCGGCCTGGGCAGTCGATTACAGCGGAGAAGGCAGGCTGTGAATCAGCTCGACCGTCGCGGTGATCACCTCGGGATCGGTATCGGGCAGTACGCCGTGACCGAGATTGAAGATGTGCCCCTTGGCGCCCAAGGTGATCGCCGCATCCGCTTCCCGGGCGATCCGCCGAATCTCGGATTCGATGGCGGCCGGACCGGCAAACAACACCGCCGGATCCAGATTGCCCTGCAACGCTTTTCCGGGACCGACCCGGCGCACCGCGTCATCCAGGGGAATCCGCCAGTCGACACCGACCACATCGGCCCCGGCCTCACCCATGGCGCCCAGCAGTTCTCCGGTGCCCACACCGAAGTGGATGCGCGGGATACCCGCCGACGCCACCTCCGCGAAGACCCGCTGCGAATGCGGGAACACGAACTCGCGATACTGCGCGAGGGTCAATGCCCCGGCCCAGGAATCGAACAACTGCACCGCGTCCACCCCGGCGGTGATCTGCGCCTGCAGGAATTCGATGGTGATATCGGTCAGCACCCCGAGCAGCTGATGCCAGGTCTCCGGATCGGCGAGCATCATCGCCTTGGTGCGCTCGTGGTTCTTGCTCGGCCCGCCCTCGACCAGATACGAGGCCAGGGTGAACGGCGCGCCCGCGAATCCGATCAACGGCACCTCGCCGAGCGCGTCGAGCAGCAGCCCGATACCGGCGGTCACCGCACCGACCTCCTCGGCCCGCAGGCGCGGCAGGGCGCGCACATCGGCCACGGTCCGAACCGGATTCGCGACGACCGGCCCGACACCGGGCACGATATCCAGATCGATCCCGGCGGCCTTCAACGGAACGACAATGTCCGAGAACAGGATTGCCGCGTCGACATCGTGCCGCCGGACCGGCTGCATGGTGATCTCGCACACCAGCTCCGGATCGAAGCATGATTCGAGCATGCCGATCCCCTTGCGCAGTTCGCGGTACTCCGGCAGCGAACGCCCTGCCTGACGCATGAACCACACCGGACGGCGATGCGGGACGCCACCCGAGGCGGCGACTAGAAGGGGCGCATCGGTCAGCTGGCGGCGAGTGTGAGTGCTCATCACCGCTCATCGTAAAGGCCGCGAGCGGCGCGCCTCTCACTACACCGGGCCCGGTAGGTCTACCGTCCTCATACGTGACACCGCTCGACTTCCGCGACGGCGCCGCACCGACCCCGGAGCCCGAAGAACCCATAGGGTTCCGCGCCGCGGTCGATGCGATGGGAACCGCAACAGTGCATCCACGGATCGGGCTAGCTCCGATCCGCCCCCCGCAGCGCCTGGCTCCGTACTCCTATGCATTAGGAGCGGAAGTCACTCGCCCCGACACCAATGTGGTCCCCGTCGACTCCGAGGGGGACGCCTTCGGCCGACTGATCCTGCTACACGACCCGGACGGGCAGGACGCCTGGCACGGAGTATTCCGGTTGGTCGCCTACATCCAGGCCGATATCGACTCCGCGCTCGCCGCCGACCCGCTACTGCCCGAAGTGGCATGGAGCTGGCTGGTGGACGCCCTCGACTCGCGGGCACCGTTCACCGCGCTGGGTGGCACCGTCACCGCGACAAGTTCGGTGCGCTACGGCGATATCGCCGGACCGCCACGCGCGCATCAACTCGAACTGCGCGCCTCCTGGACCGTCGGCGATACCGATATGAAGCCGCACGTCGAAGCCTTCGGCGAAGTCCTCGCCTTCGCCGCCGGACTACCACCCGCCGGGGTTACCCGGCTGGATGTGCGGCACGACGACAGCGATCCCGACTAGTCCCGAACGAGAACACCTGTACCGCAACGAAATCGGCGCCGGGCCACTACGATTCCCAACAGCCCGGCGCCATGTCGCGGTCTGTCGTTTCGGCGACGTGACGCGGATCGCGACTGTCCTACCCGTAGAGTTCAAGACCATGTCCGTACCAGAAGAGCCCGAAGCCACTGCCGCGGTACCGCTGCTCGCGCCAGTGGAGGGTGTGCCGCCGGTATTGGACAGTGCTGCCGAAATCACCGACGCCGCCCAGCGACTCGCCGCCGGCACCGGGCCCCTGGCCGTCGACGCCGAACGCGCTTCCGGGTTCCGGTACTCCAATCGCGCCTATCTGATTCAATTGCGGCGCGCCGGAGCCGGGTCCTTTCTGATCGACCCGATCCCCCTCGACGGAGACCTGGAACCCCTCGCGGACGCGATCAACGATCTGGAGTGGGTACTGCACTCCGCCGATCAGGACCTGCCCGGACTCGCCGAACTCGGGCTCTACCCGGCGCGGCTCTTCGACACCGAACTCGGCGGACGACTCGCCGGATATGAGCGCGTCGGACTCGCGGCCATGGTGGAGAACCTGCTCGGGCGCGAACTCCGCAAAGGGCACGGGGCCGCCGACTGGTCGACCCGGCCACTGCCCGATGAATGGCTGAACTACGCGGCCCTCGACGTGGAATTGCTCCTCGAACTGCGGGACGCGGTCGCACTGGACCTCGACGAGCAAGGCAAGACCGACTGGGCGGCACAGGAATTCGAACATGTGCGCAACGCCGAACCCTCGGCGCCGAAGTCGGACCGCTGGCGGCGCACCTCCGGGATTCACACCCTGCGCCGCACTCGCCAACTGGCCATCGTGCGTGAACTCTGGACCACACGCGACCGCCTGGCCCGGCTCCGCGATGTAGCCCCGGCCCGCATCCTCCCCGACTCGGCCATTGTGGCCGCCGCCAACGGCGAACCCAAATCGATCGCCCAACTGCGCGCCCTCCCGGTCTTCGGCGGCCCCCGCCAACGCCGCTACTCCCGCGAATGGCTCGGTGCCGTCGAACGCGCCCGCGCCCTCGCCGAAAACGAATTACCACCCCTCACCCAACCTTTCGACGGCCCGCCCCCGGTGAACCGCTGGGAACGCCGCGACCCCGCCGCCGCCGCCCGCCTGCAACGCGCCCGCTCAGCCATGAGCGACCTCTCCACAGAGGTCTCCGTCCCCATCGAAAACCTCCTCACCCCAGACCTGCTCCGCCGCATGTGCTGGGACGGCCTCCCGCGCACCGCCACCAACGGCGAAGCCCCCACCCTCATCAACGACTTCCTCGCCGCGGGCGGAGCGCGGGATTGGCAACGCACCCTTGCCGTACCTCGGCTGGTCGAAGCGCTCTACCCGGCTGAGACCGAAGAGTCGTAAGCCAGCCGCACTCCGTCGAACACGCACGCGGCGTTTTGGCCGGGATGATGGGTTCTACCGGCTCGCTCACCGGCATTACTTTCTCGGGCATGCCGAATGGTGGATTGGTCCGGGGCGATCCCTCATTGAGCGGCTGCATTAGCCGGAGGGGGCCGAACCAATGGCGTGGTGCGATCTTGGTGGTGTTCGGTTGTGGCGTGCATGCGACAAAGAAGAGGTGTGGGAACCTTGGGTGCCGTACCCGGCTTTCGCTCCCCCATTGGGTGCCGTCATCTCTCGTACCAGCCTGGCTGGCAGGCTGTGGTTACGTTCAGAGACAAAACATAAAAGAACAAAGAAATAAAGAACAAAAGACTGAAAGCCAAGAGCCGGAGAAGGATTGGTCGCCGAGACACCAGCGCCCGTGGCACCGGCAGGCCGGAGCCTGCGGTGCCACGGGTGTGTGGAGGACCGCTTTCAGGGGGTGGCGGGGGCGCCAGTGGGGGTGGATCTGTGGGTGGCGAGCCAGCGCTTATGACGTTCCCTGGCTTGCCGGTTGCGGTCCTGGATCCGGGACAGGGTCAGGGCCATCAACTCGCCGGGATGATGCCGGTGATTCACCTGCGGGGTACCGGTGGGATCGATGTGCGGGGGCGCGATCCACGCGGTGCGGCCCGGAAACGCGGTATCAGGGCCGAGTTTCACCGTTTTCCAGCCGCCGGGACCGTCGTGGACCTGGGCATGGCAGCTATCGCACGCCAAGGTCAGGTTCTCGATATCGGTCGCGCCGCCCTTGGACCACTCGGTGAGGTGATGCACCTGGGCGCGCGAGGCGGGCGCGGAGCAGTTGGGGCGGGTACAGCCCCGCTCGGTCGCGATCAGCGCGAGGCGTTGGGCCTTGGTCGCGGTGCGGGATTCACGCCCGACATGCAGGGGCATCCCCGCGTGGTCGAACACCATCAGGAACCGCTGGGACCTCTGGGCCAACTCCAGGGCCTCGCTGATCGGGACGGTGCCACCGGTGGCGAGGGTGGCGACCCCGGCCGCGCGTTCGACATCGGCGATGCTGATCGTCATGATCGTGGCGACCGGTACCCCGCGATGCGAACCCCGCTTCGCCGGGCCACCGAGTTCGGGACGCAGGAATCCCAGCAGCGCATCATGATTGCGTTGCGCGGGAGTGCGGGTATCACGGGCGGCGGCCGCTTGCAGGCGCGCGTCGTCGGTGGCGTCCTGTGCGGTCCACGGGCTGTCGGTGTCGGCGGGGTTGCACATGCCCGGGCGCGCGAACTTGGCCAGCATCGCATCGAACAACGCCCGGGTTTGCGGGGTGAGATCAGCAGTCAGACTCGACATTCCATCCATCTGCTGCGCGCACAAGGTGAGACCGCGGCGGCGTTGACGGTCCTTCGCATCGGTCAGCTTCCCGTCGGGGTCCAGGCGCGCGATCATCGCCGCACCGACCTTGCACACATCATCGGGGTACCCCCGGCGGCAGTACTCAGCGAGAATTTCCTCGGCCATCTCCGTCTTCTCCACACCGATCCCGCGCGGCAACTGCTCCATCACCCGCATCACCCGCCGGGCGTGATCGGCCGAGAGTGCGCCCTCGCGTTGGGCTTCGGCGATCAACGGCAACGTCGGTTCGAGTTCCTGCCCCAACTCCAGACGCACCCCCAGCTTGCT
>NZ_WJIC01000036.1 GCF_009649815.1 Nocardia sp. SYP-A9097 | reverse complement strand
GCACTGTCTGCTCGACCACCGGGGGGTTGTGGGGTGGCGGTGGGGGTGGGGTGCCGCCGGGGGGTTGGTGCGGGGGTTCGGGGGTGGGGGTGGCCGGGGTGCCGGGTGGGAGGAGGTCGGTGACGGTCAGGGTGAGGGTGGTGGCGGGGGTGCCGTCGGGGAGGAGGGTGCCCTGTTCGTACAGGCGCAGGAGTTGGTAGTCGATGGAATTGCCGTTGGCCACGAGAGTTTCGTGGTCGGCGGTGGACAGGACGGTGGTGGGGTCCGGGTGCAGGGAGACGACCAGGACGCGGCGCTCCTGCGGGAACACGCCGATGCCTTCGACCTGAGGCCGGGGCACCGCGCCGGATTCGTTCAGCGCGGCGCGCAGGGCCAGGGTGAGGGCCGCACGATTGGCGTTGTTCGCGGTGACCCGGGCCCCGAGAGCCTCCTTCACCTCGGCATTCAACAGGGTCCGCATCGCGATGAGCTCGTGCTGGCGACGCTGCGCCACCTCGCGCCGGTCGAAGTATTCGCTCGGAAGCATGCCCGGCGGTGAGTGATTGATGACCTGAAGCACGTGCGCGTCTTCCGCATCGAGTGCTGCCACCACCGCCGCTTCGAGGTCGAGCACCCCGCGACCGGTCGGATCCACCTGGAGTGCCCGAGCGATATCACCCGCCCGATCCAGGGCCAGCGACCGACGTTCGGTCGCGGCGTGCGCGGTATCCAAATGCCGCTGGATCTGCGCGAGCACCTGTGGGTTCGACGGCTGCAGTACACGCGCCGGACCGGCCTCGTCCCAGGCGCCGGGCTGCGCCGTAACAGGCTGCACCGCTTGCGTTTCGGGTGCGGCCACCGCCGGATCGGATCCGGTGTGCGCCGGATCACCACCGCTCTCGGTCGAGCCATGCTGCCCGGCAACCGGATTCGCCCCGTGCACCGGAGCAGGGCCACTCGGCACCGCCGGACCGGCTATGGCTGGACCGGCACCCGGGCGCGACGGGCCACCCGGCTTTGCCGGAGTCGCCCCGCCGTCGGACTCGCCCGACTCGGAACCTGGCTCGCCATGTGGCTTACCCGGCCCGGAACCAGCGTGCGGCGCAGCCGAACCGGGATCGCTCCCCGACCTACCCGGGCCTGAACCAGCCTGCGGCTCGATGGAGCTGGGGTTGCTATGGGGCTTGCCCGCTTCCGAGGTGGTCGGGGGTGTATTCGGTTGGAGGGCTGCGGGTTCGGAGGTGGCGAGGGGGCGGGTCGGGGCGTGTTCGGCTACCCAGTCGACGAAGGCTTCGGCGCTGTGGCAGCGCTCTGCGGCGGAACGCAATTGCTGGAAGGCCGCGGCGGGGTCGCCGTCGCCGCGGGTGACGGTTTGGCGTTCGAGCTCGGCCATGGCGCGGTCGAGTTGGTCCGGGGTGAGGTCGCGTTCGCTGGTTCTGAGGCCGGTGCTCTCGCGGAGGTGGGTAATGGCCTGCTGGAGTTCGGTGCGGGCGAGGTCGCGGGCGCGCTGGGCGGCGGCCTCGGGGGTGTCGGCGGCGGCGCGGGCGGCGGCTTCCAGGCGCTGCTGTTCGGCTTCCCAGCGCGAAACCCGGTCCTGGGCGCGGATCTGGTGTTGGGCGGCGTCGGCCAGTTCGAGGCGGGCTCGATCGGGGACGGACAGGTTCGCACGGGGGGTGTCGCCGAGTTCGGCGCGGGTGGCGCGGATCCATTCGCGCGTCAGGTCGTTCGCGGTCAGCGCCGGGTCGAATGCGAGGAGGGTATCGCGCAGTGCGGACGCGCCCTCCAATTCGATTCTCGCATTGGAGAGTTCACGTTGCGCGGTCTGCTCCGGCGTCGCACCTTCGCGGTAGGCGGCGACCGCATCGTCCTGGGCGGTGGCCAGGAATTCCTGTGTCAGACGGTAGTTCTGGACGGCGTCGCGCACGGGGACGAGTTCGTCGGTCCAGACGTCGGCGCGGTCGTGCGCCATCTCCGACATGCGGTCGACCCGGTCCAGGACGCGGTCGAAGCCGAGTCGCGCCAACCCTGGATCGGCGGCGATCACCGCTTCGAGTTCGGTTCGCGCCGAATCGACTTGGCGCTGCCACACCTCCACCGGTGTCTCCGCCGGACCGGCCTCCGTCTCGACCGCCTGCCGCAGCGCCGACTCCAACTCCGTCACGCGGGTCTCGGCATCGGAGTACGCGCGCGCCGCGTCGACGAGATCGGAGATGCGCTGCTCGTGACCCGGTAGCGTGCCCGCTTCAGCGGCGAGGCGGGTGCCCAGGTAGTCGGCGGTGCCCGGCATGCGCTGCGGGGTGAGGTCGCTCTCGCGCAGCAGGCGATTGTCCTCGAGGTACATGCGCCCGACGGCGTAATCGCGGCCGTCTCGCGCCAGGTCCAGGCGATGCCGCGCCTCGGCGAGTTCGGCGGTCAATTCTCGCGGAGTACCCAGTGGCGGTTCGGGTTCCGGCGGATTGGTGAGGTCGTGGTGCTCGGCGGCAAGGCGCGCCAGCTCCTTGATATCGGCCTCACGCGCCTGGACTTCGGCACGCATGGTTTCCAGGACCTGATCGAATTCCTTCGGTTCGAGCCGCTCGTGCTTGTCGATCTTGCCGTCGCGGTAGAACTCGTACACCTCGGTGTAGCGCGCATTGCGCACCTTCTGCACCAGGTCCGAAAGCTGATCGGAGGTGAGCGCCTTCGCCGGATCTTCGACGCCGGCCCGGTAAGCGTCGTATGCCTGCTCCCAGGTACCGCGCTCGCGGTTGTTCAGTACCTCGGCGAGCTGCGCCGGAGTCACCCAGTCGTGCAGTTCCTTGGCGTATTTGGTGTAGAGCCGGACCTGTCGCTCGACATTGTCGATCTCGAAGCCGAGCAGCCGGTTCCGCACGCCCGCGGCCTCCGGCGGATGATCGGAAATCGGTGGCTCGCCGAGAGATTCGTTCATCAGCGCGCGCAACAGCGCGGAGGCTTTCCCGCCATGGATCGGCAGTTCGCCATCGGCCACGCGCGGATCGCTGAACGGATCGAAGCGCATATTCTGCCGGAACGGATCGAGATCGCTGATGGTCCGCACGTATTCGGCGAGACCGGCCAGCAGTTGCGGCCGTTCGCCGGTGCGATGCAACAGGTTGTTGATCGCCTCCAGCACGGCCTTCGGGCTGGTGGATTCCGGCTTCGGTCCGTAGCCGATGACCTCGTTCGTCGGCTTGTCGATCTTGTGCTTATGCGCGTACAGCTCTTCCGGCGGGACCCCGAGCCGCTCGGCCAGCCGGTCACGCGCCGCGAGCAGCACCGATTCCTTGACCCCCGACTCGTTCAGCGCCTTCGCGTAACCGAGCAGATCCTCGACCGCTTGCAGTCGCCGCGCGGCCCGGATGCCGGGATCGGCCAACGCCTGTGCCACCGTCTCCGGCGTCATCGCCTCCGGGTCCAGCTTCAGGCGGTGCGCGAGATTCTTCAGTGTGCGATCGAGGTCGTGGAAGCTGTCGATGGCATCACTGGCGCGGATGAAATCCGCCATGCCCTCGATCTGCCCGGCGCGCAACGCATTGTCCTGCTCGAGTCCGGCGATGGTGCGGGCGAGATTCTCGCCGAGGTCCATCGTGTAGGTGCTCAGGCGCTTGGCCACCGCATTGCGTTCCTCGCGCACCACATCCGGGTCGCGCGGCACGGCAGCCTCAGTGCTCGGCGTCGTATGTGGCTCGAGCGCAACATGTTCGGGCTGTACGGTGCGCCAGGCTCCGTCGCCGTCCCGCAGCAGCAGGGTCGGGACGCGACGGCCTTCGACGTTCAGCTCGTGATAGAACGCCTCGGGCGCGCGGACGGCGCGCACGAATGGACCGTCCGGGGTCAGGCCGATCTCGCGGTAGAAGAGTCGCAGCTCACCATGATTCAGCTGCGCGCCCAGTTCGGGGTGCGCGGCGAGGGCATTGGCGAGGCGGACATCGAGGTTGGTGTCGCCGTGGATCACCACGAGTCGGTTGGGATCGCCGGGGCGATCACCCGGGACCACGCCCACGCCCGGTTCCAGCTCTACGCCGCCGTGCGCCTCCAGCCAGGCGCGGGCGATGCCATCGGACAATTCGCTCGCACGGGCGCGGGCATCGGTGTCTGCATGCACGAAATCATCGACAGCGGACGATAATTCAACGAATCGGTCGTAACCGTCGCGCAGCTGCATCCGCAGGTCGGCAATGGCGTGCGCGATGCCCTCGGGTGTCTCGAGGCTCTGCAGCGGGACCTCGAGCAGCTGCGCCCAGTTGGACCGCTCATCACGAATCTGATCGCGCCTGAGCGCGTCCTCGAAGAGTCGGCCCGCACGACTTTCGGGACGCTCCTGGTCGATATCGTCGAAGTGCCGGGCCCATTCGCCGCCATTGTTCGCGCCCAGGAAGTCGAGTGCGGTGACGGGTGGTTGCCTGGGACGCCATTCGAGCGAGGTGTCGTCGGGGTCCACCCCGGCGAGTTCCCTTCGGCGCGCGGCCTTCTCGGCCTCGATCGCCTGTACGTCCACCAGATGGGATTCGCGAACGTAGCGGCCGAGCGGATCCTTGTCGAGGAAGCTGACCTCGCTGTACGGGACCGCCTGATCCTGCTCGTTGAATCGGATGGCGGCATCCCGCAGCGCCTCGATCGCGCCAGCGCGGCGGATGAGCTGATGGGTCTCGGCGTCGAGCGCGCGATCCAGACTCTCGCGGTCGAGGCCGGACAGTTCGACGCGCTGGGCACCGGCGATCCGCGTCAGATCGGCGAGTGCGACATCGCGAGCATCGATCGCGGCCGCGAGGGGCTCGGGGACCGAGGGACCCCAGTCCGTCACGTGCGTCGGTTCGGGGAGCGTCGGCTCCGCGGGCGGCAGCGCGGCCTGCTGCTCGGCGGCCTCCGCGAGATAGTCTGCCTCGGTTGGCATTTCACCCAGGCGCAGGCTCTCCTCGACCTCGGCCCGCAGTATCGGATCGGCCTCGGAGTACCACGGCTGGTACTCCTCGCCGTCACGGGTGTACATGGGGATGACATCCGCGGAGATGTCGGCGACCCTGCCGAACTTCTCCGCCAGCCACGGCCACGACTGCACCAGTGGAATGTGCTCGCGGGACTTGACGAAGGTGGCCAGCTCCTTCCACACGCGGGGCGGATTGAGATCGTCGTGCTCCGCGTCGAGGTGCTCCAGCTCGTGATGGTGGATTTCACGACCGAAGCTGTTGGCCAAACTGATGAAGAACTTCTTGTCCTGGCTCGAACCGGACGGGTACTTCGGTGTGTGGTCGTGGAATCCGTGCATCATGCGACGCCACATACGGCGCAGCAGGCTCGGCCGCGGCTTCGCCTCCTCGGTCTTCGGTACCGGATGCGCGGGCAGGTCGGGGCGCCCGGCCACCTCGACGCGGTGGGTGCCGTCCGGGCCGTCGGTGAGGCGCACGTGCACCCGGTTGCCGTCGGCCTCCAGCACCGCGCGGAGACCGTCCGCCGGGTTGTAGAGGGCGGCGGCCATCAGATCCGCGACATCGGCTGCGCGACGCAGGGTTTCGGTGCGCAACTCGCGTAGGACGGTGTTCAGCTCGCGCGGTGTGGCAATGCGTTCCGGGTCTACGCCCAGGCGGCGGGCCCAGTCATCGCGGTCGGCCGCGTGCAGGGCGCGGGCCTCTGGATCGGTCTCGGCCTCATGACGTATGCCCGCCTGTTCGAGGGCCTCGATTCCACCCGCGCGCAACAGGTTTCGGAATTGCAGGTCACCCGCAACCTCGGACAGGCGCGGCGGCGTCCGCTCGGCATCGGACAGGCCGAGTCGATCGGCGATCTCCGTGCGCAGCTCCTCGAGTGCGAGTGCGCGCGGTTCCGCCTGCGGCGCAGGACGATTCGCCTCGGCCCACGGTGCCAGTGGGAGCTCACGCAGGGTCTGGCCCGGCCCGGGAATCGGCTGGGTCTCGGCTTCCGACAGGTCCGGGCGGGTCTGTTCCAAACCGTCTGGGCGGGTTCGCGCAGCGTCCGGGCCGGTCGCGGTGGTGGCGGCTTCCGGCCGGGGCTGGGCGGCCGGGAGTTCGGGGCGGGTGGCGTGTTCCAGCTCGGTGGGGGCCGAGTGGTCGTCGAGGCCGAGTGCGCGGCGCTCATTGTCGATGGCGCGCAGTTCTTCCGGCGCGACCTCGGTCCGCCAGTACTTCTCGCCCCGGTAGACGTCGTCCACGGACATCGGACGGAAATCATCCCGCCCCATGGCCGATGGCGCGACACCCTGCTCCGGATCACCGAAATGCTCGCGAGCCCTTGCCATCTCGGCAATCTCCCAGAGCGTGGACAGCGGATCCCCATGCCGGGTGAGCGCCTGCCCCAACCCGAGATCCTCAGCCAGCTGCCGCGCATACGCATCCCGCTCGGCGATCCGCAGCGGCGAAACCTCCCCCGTCGGCGACTCCCGCAGGAAGTCCGCCACCGCCCGCAGCGCAGGCGAGGCAACCGCCGGATCCACCGGATGCACCACCGCACCCTCGGTCGCCGCGACCGGCACCTCCATGGTCTGCGTCTCCGCCGAATGCGGATCCACCGCACCCTCATGCACCGGCACCGCCTCCGCCAGCGGATCCCGCACCGTGGCTTCCACAGTCGCCTCGTGCGTCTCCTCCCGCACTGCCGCGGCCGGGTCGGTGTGGTCGGCCGAGGACCCCGAACCCTCCTCGGGGCCCGAAGCCGAGGAGGCGCGCGGGGGGCTGTGCGGCGGGTTGCCATCGCCCGCACCGTCGGCGGCCGTATGGGGTCCGTGCGCACCAGTGTCATCGCCGAGACCCGCCCAGGCCACGCGCGGATCCACCGGCCGCGTACCGGGATCGGCCGCGTTCTCGCCCTTGGTGGGGTCGGTCGCGGGTTCGCCCTCGAGTGGCTTGGAGTGCGTCTCGCTTGCGGCCGAGTCGGCGGACTTCGGTTGCGGGGCTGTGGGTTCGGCTGATGCACCGGGGGTGGCCGGGCGGATTGGGGTGGGGCCGGAGCTCGGGGAGCCGCCGGGGGTGGGGTCCTCGGGGTCGGATGAGCCGTTCGGGCCCTCTTCCCGATCGGGGCCGGGGGTGCGCGGGGGGTTGTTCGGCGGGGTGCCGTCGCCCGCACCGCCTGCCTCGGTCTTCGGTCCCTGGGCAGCATCGTCCAGACCCGCCCACGCAACGCGCGGATCGAGGGGCCGGGTGACCGGCACGGTCTCGGGCGGTGTGTTCGCGTTCGATTCGTGGGGATCGATCGCGGGCTCTTCACGGGTGGCGAAGGCTATGCGGGGGTCTATGGGTGGGGTGGCGGCGTGGTTTGCCACCCAGTCGGAGAAGGCTTCGGCGCGGTGGAATTGTTCTGCGGCGGAACGCAGTTGCCGGAAGGCCGCGCCGGGGTCGGCGGTGGCGTTGACGATTGTGCTGCCCTGCAGCTCTTGCATGGTGGCTTCGAGATTTGCCTCTGTAAGCCGAGATTCGTCGACGTTCAGGCCGGTTGCTTCGCGGAGGTTGGTGATCGCTTCGCGGAGGTTGGTCTGGGCGGCCTCGTGGGCGCGCTGGGCCGCAGCTTCGGGGGTGTCGGCGGTAATGGCCGCGATGGCGGATTGGCGGGTTTGTTCGGCTTCCCAGCGGGAGACGCGGTCTTGGGCACGGTGTTGGCGGTCCACCGCATCGGCGAGGTCAAGGCGGGCGCGGTCGGCGGCGGGGAGGTTGGGGCGGTGCGCGTCGGCGAATTCGCGGCGGGTGGCGTCCACCCAATTCGGGGTCAGGTCGGCCGCGGTGAAGGGCAGGCCGAACAGGACGGCATCGCGTAAAGCGGTGGCGGCGAGCAGTTCTCGCTGTGCGTCGGCGAGGCCGCGGCGGGCGGCCTGTTCGGGGGTGTCGGCGGCGCGGGCCGCTGCGGCCGCGTCGGTGTGTGCGAGGTCGAGGAATTCCTGGGCGTGCTGATAGCGGTGTACGGCATCGCGCAGCGGGACCAGATCGTCGGTCCAGACATCGGCCTGATCGAGTGGCATGCGGGACATCTGGTCGACCTGATCGACCACGCGGTCGAGGCCGGCGCGCGCCAGACTCGGATCGGCGTCGATCAGTGCCTGGAGATCGGTTCTGGCGGAATCCAATTGGCGCTGCCACACGTCGACCGGGGTCTCATCGGTTCCGCGCTCATTCTCGACCGCCCGCGCCAGCTTCGCCTCCAGTTCGGATACGCGCGTCTCGGTGCGACTGTATTCACCCGCTGCCGCAACGAGATCCGCGATGCGCTGCTCATGCGTCGGCAGCGTCCCCGCCTCGGCGGCATTGCGGGTGCCGAGGTAGTCGGCGGTGCCCGCAATGCGTTCGGGCGTGAGATCGCTGTCCAGGATCGGCCGGTTGTTCTCCAGGTACATGCGGCCGACCGCGTACTCGCGGCCGTCCCGTGCCAGGTCGAACTCGTGCCGAGCGGCGGCCAGGTCGCCGGCCAGTTCATCCAGATTCCGTTGTGGCGGTTCGGGTTCCGGTGGCCTGGTGAGCTGGTTGTGCTCAGCGGCGAGCCGCTCCAGCTCCTTGATATCCGCCTCACGGGCGGCCACCTCCGCGCGCATGGTCTCGACCGTCTCGGCCAGCTTCTCGGGGGTGAGCCGCTCGTGCTTGTCGATCTTGCCGTCGCGGTAGTACTCGTACACCTCGGCGTAGCGGGCATTGCGGGCGCGATCCACCGCGGTGGTCAGCTCATCGGGGGTGAGCAGGTTGGCCCGGTCCTTATCGGGTGTGCTGTCCCGGTAGGCGTCGTAGGCGGCCCGCGTATCACCGCTCTCCAGCACCCGCAGCACCTCACTCAACTGCTGCGGACTGAGCCGATCATGCAGTGCGCCACCATGTTCGGTGTACAGCGCGACGGTGCGCGGAATATTGCCCAGGTCCACGCCCAGCAGCCGCGACCAGACACCCGCCGCCTGCGAGGGATTATCGGAGACCGGTGGCTCACCGATGGATTCGCTCATCAGCGCGCGCAGCAGCGCCGGTGCGTCGCGATCGTGGATCGGCACCTCGCCGTCGGCGGCGCGCGGATCCGAGAACGGGTCGAAGCGCAGATTCTGCCGGAACGGATCGAGATCGCTGAGGGCACCGACATATTCACCCAGTGCGGCAAGGAGTTCCGGGTTGTCTCCGGAGCGATGCAGCAGATCGTTGACCGCGTTCAGCAGCTCCTTGGGGCTGGTGCTCTTGGGATCGGGTGCGTACCCGACCACCTCGCCGAGTTTCTTGTCGACCACATGCTTGGACGAGTACAGCTCTTCCGGTTCGACACCGAGCCGGTGCGCGAGCCGATCGCGGGCCGCCAGCACCGCACCGGAATCGACATTGTCGCGCAACACCTTCGCGTAGTCGAGCAGGTCACCGACCGCTTGCAGGCGGCGCACCTGGCGCATACTCGGATCGGCCATCGCCTCCGCCAGCCGTGTGGGCGAGAGGTTCTCCGGATCCAGGCCGAGGCGATGCGCCAGATTCTCGAGCCTGCGATCCAGGTCGTGGAAATTGTCGATGGCGTCGCTGCTGCGGATGAAGTCCGCCATGCCCTCGATCTGCGCGGCCCGCAGCGCATTATCGTGCCGCAGCGCCCGAATCGTGTCTTCGAGAACCTTCCCGGGACCGAGGTCCATGCGGTACACCGACAGCCTGGCGGCGACCGCATTGCGTTCGGCGCGAACCACATCCGGATCGCGCGGGACGGCGGGTTCGGTGCTCGGCTCGAGGTGCGGGATGACCGGGTCGGTGCTCGCCTGCACCACCCGCCAGGGGCCGTCGCCGTCGCGCAGCATGAGGGCGGGCAGGCGCTCGCCCTGTGCGTTGACCTTCTGGTAGAGGGCCTGCGGCGGCTCGCGGTCCATAATGTGGAGCCGGCCGTCATCGTGCAGACCGACTACGCGATAGTCGAGTTGGAGGTCACCGCGGTTGAGTAGTGCGCCCAGGTCGGGGCGGGCCGCCAGCGCGTCGGCGAGGCGGACATGGTGGTCGACATCGCCGCTGATGACGACCAGTCGATTCGGTTCGCCCGGGTACACGCCGACGCCGGGCTCGAGCATGACGCCGCCCTGGGCATCGAGCCAGACATGCGCGGCGATATCGACCAGCTCCGTCGCGCGGGCGCGCGCCTCGCCCTCCAGCTGCTGGAAATGGTCTACGGCGTCGATGAATCCGCCGAGCTGATCGACGCTGTCGCGCAATGCCATGCGCAGATCGCCGAGGGTGTGCCGGATTTCCGTATCGCTGAGCCCCTCCAGCGACTCACCGATCAGCTGCGCCCAATTGGAGCGTTCATCGCGAATTTGGTCGCGCATGAGCGCGTCCTCGAAGAGCTGGCCCTCGCGGCGCGAGGAGAGCTGCTCATCCGGATCGTCGAAGTGCCGGGCCCATTCGCCACCATTGTTGACTCCGGCCGCGTCCAGCAGGGAGGCGCGGGGTTCGCGGGGGCGGAACTCGAGTGAATCGTCGTCGGGGTCGGCTCCGGCCTCCTCGCGGCGGCGCTGCGCGCGCTCCTCCTCCACTCGCTGCAACTCGGCCAGCCGGGTTTCGCGCACGTAGCGACCGAGCGGATCCTTGTCGAAAATACTGACCGGGCTGTACGGGATGCGCTCGTCTTCGACATTGAAACGGGCCGCCGCGTCCCGCAGCGCCTCGATCGCGCCTGCGCGGCGCATGAGCTGGTAGGTGGCTTCGTCGACGGCGCGGCGCAGGGTCGCCGGATCGGCGTCGGGCAGCTCGATGCGATGCTGTGCGGCGGCGCGCACCAGATCGGCCAGGGCGGCATCACGGGCCTCGAGGGCGGACACCAGCGGTTCGGGGAGGTTCGGACCCCAATTGCGCTCGCCCGGGGGCTCGAGTTGCGGGCGCTCCGAATTCGACTGTGCGTGTTCGGGATTCGGGATCGCGCGGTCGGGATTCGGGTGCGCGCCCTCCGAATTCGCCTGCCCGGCAGCGATTCTGGCGTAATCCTCCTCGGTCGGCAAGCCCGCCAGGCGCAGGCTCTCCTCGACTTCGGCCCGCAGCCGGGGATCGGCCTCGGAGTACCACGGCTGGTACTCCTCACCGTCCCGCGTATGCATGGGGATGGCATCGCCGGAGATCTCCGCGATCTTGCCGGTGAAGCGCCACAGCACCGGCATGCGTTCGCGCGCCTGGTAGATGGTGGCGATTTCCTTGGCCGCGCGGACCGGGTTGAAATCGTCGTCGATATGCGCGAGGAGATCGTTGTGGATGAGATCGCCCAGGCCGTGCGTGAGATTGACCTGCCCCTTCTTGTCCCAGCCCGAACCGGACGGGTACTTCGGGGTATCGGCGTGGTAGCCGCCCATCATGCGCTGCCAGATGCGGCGCAGCAGGCCGGGGCGCTTGGCGACCTCGACTTCCTTGGTGCTCGATGGTTTCGGTAGATCGGGGCGGGGGGCCGCCTCGATGTGCCGGGTGCCGTCGGGTGCCTCGGTGATGCGGACGTGTACGCGATCGTCACCGGCCGCGAGGACCAGGCGCGCACCGTCGGCGGGGTCCGGGGTGTGGAAGGTGGCGGCCATGAGGTCCGCGATATCGGCTGCGCGACGCAGGGTTTCGTCGTGCAGGGCGGCCAGGGTGGCGTCGCGGTGCTGCGGATCGAGACTCTGCGGGTCGCGTACGCCGAGCAGGCGGGCCCACTCGTCGCGGTCGGCGGCCAGGCGGGCGCGGTCACCCGGGTCGGTGGACTGGTCGTAATGCCGCATCGCGCGGTCGAGGGCGTCGATCGCACCGGCGCGCAAGGCATTTCGGTACTGGAGTTCACCGGCGACATCGGGCAGCTGCTGGGTGCTGCGCTGCTGATCGGTGAGACCCAGGCGGTCGGCGATCTCGGTGCGGAGTTCATCGAGGGTGAGAACGCGCGGATCGTCGTGCGACATATCGCGATTCACGCGCGACCAGGGTTCGAGCGGCAGATCGCGGCGCGGTTGACCGGCGGGCTCCGGGCGCGATTGCGGGAACTGCCCCGCCTGCCGCTCGGCCGGGCTGAGCTTGCCGAGATCGTCCGAACGCATGGACACCGGCGGACGACCCTGCTCGGGATCACCGAAATGCCCACGCGCACGCGCCATCTCGGCGACCTCGCGCAGCGAGCCCAGCGGATCGACATGCCGTCGCATGGCCTCGCCCAACCCGAGATCGTGCGCCAACTGCCGCCCGTACGCCTCCCGGACCAAATCGCGCGGCCCGACCAGCGGCCCCGGAGTCTCCCGCAGATGATCCCCCAGCGCCCGCAGCGCGGGTGAAGCGACAGCCGGATCCACCGGATGCGCGGGATCCGCCGTGGAGACCTCCATGGTCCGCGTCTCCGCCGAATGCAGCTCCCCCGCACCCTCATTCACCGGTGCGACAGCCCCCGGATCCCGCACGGTGACCTCAGCCGTCACCGGATGCGTCAACTCCACCGTGGGCGCCTCACTGGGCGGCACCGCGAACTTCGACGTATCAACCTCAACCGTCGGCGCTTCACTCGGCGGCACCGCGAACTTCGACGTATCAACCTCAACCGTCGGCGCTTCGGCATCCGGTCGGGTCGGGTAATCCGCCCAGTCCACACGCGGATCTACCGGCGGCGCTTCGGCATTCGGCTGCGCCGGGTAGTCGCCCCACTCGATGCGGGGATCGGTCGGCGGTTCGCCCGAGTCCGGCCGGGTGCGATCGGCGGGTGAGGTGTCCGCGGTGGGGTCGCCGTCGGGGTGAATGGCTCGGCCACCGGCGTCGGAGGGGCCGGAGTCCGGCGGACCGTCCGGCCGAGGGCCGACGGGCGGTGCGGAGTCATCGCCGAGATCGGGCCGGCCACCGGCGCGCTCCCACAGGAAATCGGCCCGCTCAGCGGAGACCCGAGCCAGGTTCTCGGCCGCCTCCGCCTGGAACCGCGCCCAACTCTCGGTAGCACTCCCGGGCTCACTCGCATCGGCGATATCCCGCAGCCAGGCGGCATGCTCGGACTCCATCCGCGCACGCCAATCCGCCTGCACCGCCAACTGCCGCCGGAGCCACGGCGACCCCTCGGGCTCGGACGCCGCCGCAGCGAGCGGACGCTCCCCCGGCGGCTCATCGCCCCCGGCCATCCCCGGCTCCGGATCGGCCGGCGACGCCGAATCATTGTGCGGCCGCGGGTAATCCGCCCACGGCCCGCGCGGATCGGTAGGCGCGGACTCCGACGCAGCCGGATCCATTCCCGGCTTGGGACCACCTGGACGCGCCGGAGTCGGACCGCCCGGATCGGAATCCCCTGGGGCACCGGGGTGCTGCGGCGGCTCCTCGCCACCATCCCGCCGCGAATCGATCGGCGCCTCGCCATTGGACTGCGCCGGATAGTTGCCCCACTCCAGGCGCGGATCGGTTGGCGGCGTTGCCGAGTCCGGGCGGGGGTAGTCGGCCCATGCCTTGCGAGGATCGGTCGCGGGCGTCTCCGAATCGGGGCGGGGGTAGTCGGCCCAGGCTTTGCGGGGGTCGGGGGTGGGGTCGGGGTGGGGGGTGAAGGTGTCGGTTACCCATTGGGCGAAGGCGTCGGCTCGGTGGAATTGTTCTGCGGCGGTGCGGAGTTGGGTGAAGGCGTCGGCGGGGTCGCCTTGGGTTAGGCGGACCGTGCTGGATTGCAGGTCTGCCATGGTTTCGGCGAGGTGGGTGGGGGTCAGGTCGGCTTCGGAGGTGCGGAGGCCGGTTACCTCGCGGAGGTTGGTTATGGCCTCGCGGAGGGCGTCGTGGGCGGTGTCGCGGGCTCGGTTGGCGACGTCGGTGACGGGTTCGGCAGCGGTCGCGGCGGCTGATTCGAGGCGGGCCAGTTCGGCTTGCCAGCGGGAGACCACGTCGCGGGCGCGGTCGACTCGGTCTGTGGCGGCGGCCATTTCGGCGCGGGCCTGCGGGTCGGCGGTGGGTTGGCGGGAGGAGGTGGTGGGGTCTTCGCGGCCGATACCGGTAATCTCGCGCACCAGTTCGGCTGTGCGGAGGTCGAATTCGGCATCGGCGAGGGAACGGCGGGCGGATTCCCGCGGGGTCTCACCGGCACGCATGGCGTCGACCGCGTCGGATTGTGCTGCGGCCAAACCATTCTCGGCGAGGTGCACGCGGCGCGCGGCATCGACGATGTCCAGCACATGCTCATTCCAGGCGTCCAGCTCCTGGACCGGCATGCGACGGCCCACCACCTCGTCGATGGCGGCGATGTAGTTGTCGGGGGTGAGGTCGGCGGGGTCGAGCGGCAGGGTGCCGATGACCTCGCGCAGATCGGCGTGCGCCCGTTCGAGTTCGCGCCGCCACGCCTCGATCGGTGTATCGGAGGGGTGCGCCGACTCCGAAACCGCTGTGTCCAAAGCGGATTGCAGTTCGGCGACGCGATCGGTGAGGCGGTTGTGCTCCTCGGCGGAGGCGCGCAGCGCGGCCACCCGCTGATCGAGCTGCGCCTGTGACGTCGAGCGCGGTTCGCGAGTGCCCAGGTAGTCGAGGGTGCCGTTGAGCCGCCCGGGCCTCAGGTCGGAGTCGCCGATAGCACGCACCGGCTCGACCGGGATGCGCGAGAGGTCGTGATCCCTGATGACGCGGGCATTGTCGAGATCGGCTCGCGCCCTGCCCAACTCGGCTGCCAAATGCTTCGCATCGGTCGATACCGGCGCGGGAGCCGGTTCGGTGAGCCCATTGTGTTCGGCGGCCAGTCGCGCCAGCTCATTGATATCGGCGGTGCGGGCCGCCACCTCCCCGCGCAGCTTCTGCAGCACCTCGTCGAGCCGCTCCGGAGTGAGCCGCTCATGCTTGTCGATCTTGCCGTCGCGGTAGACCTCGTACACCTCGGCCCAGCGCTTCGGATCGCTGCCCAGATCCACCCCGAGCAGCCGCGACCAGGCGTCGGCCGCCATGGACGGCGCGTCCGAGGTCGGCGGCTCGCCGACCCGCTCGTTCATGAGGTCGACCAGCGGCGGGACCGCCTCCCCACGGTGAATGGGCAGTTCGCCTTCGGCGATGCGCGGATCGGTATTCGGATCGAAGCGCAGGCCGTCGGTGAACGGATCGATCGCACCCAGAGCGCTGATGTACTCCGTCAACGCCCCGCGCAGCTGATTCGGCGAATCCCCCGGGCGGACAACAAGATCGGTAATGGCCCGGCGCAGCGCGGACGGATGAATACCCTTCGGATCCGGCGCGTAGGACTTCAGATCCTTACTGTGCTTCTTCGGGAAGAGCTCCTCCGGCTCGATGCCAAGCCGGACCGCCAGCCGGTCACGTGCTGCGAGCGCCGCAGCTTCATCAACACCACGCAACTGCTTGGCGTAATCGATCAGATCCTTGACCAACTGGGTGCGCAGAGCCGCCGGAGTCTCCGCGGCGGAGAGCATTTCGGCCAGGTGCGCGGCGGTCAGCTCGTCGACGCCCACCCCCGCCCGGTTCGCCAGGTTTTCCCGCACCCGGTCCAGGTCGTGGAAACTGTCGATGGCATCGCTGGTGCGGATGAAATCCGCCATGCCCTCGATCTGCGCCGCGCGCAACGCATTGTCGTGGTGCAGCGCGGCGATGGTGTCGGCGAGCCGGCCCGAGTGCAGATCCATGTGGTACTGCGTGAGCCGCGCCGCGACCTCATTGCGGGCCGCGCGCACCAGATCCGGGTCACGCGGGGCCGACGGCGTGGCCGAATCCGGGTGCGGGGCAACCGCATCCAGTCCGGGCGAAGCCACCCGCCACGAGCCGTCGTCATTGCGCAGCATGGTGACGGGCATGCGGCGGCCGTCCACATCGACTTCCTGGAAGCGGACCTGCGGCGGCCGCTCGCTCTCCAGAATGCTCACCTGACCGTGCTCGTCGATCAGAGCCAGGCGGTAATCCAGGTGCAGCGCACCGGAATTCAGCAGTTCACCCAGGAGCGGGCGCTCGGCGAGCACATTGGCGAGATGCGCGTCATGGTCCGCCTCGCCGCGCATGACGACCAGCCGGTGCGGATCACCCGGCGCGTCCCCGGGGTAGATGCCGATGCCCGGATCGAGGGTGACGCCGCCGTGTTCGTCCAACCAGTTGTGGGCGATATCGTCGACGACCAGCTGCTGCTGTTCCCGCGCCGCCGCATCGGCGTGCAGGAAATCGTCTACCGCGGTGGACAATTCGTTCAGCGCGTCGATGTGGTCGCGAACCTGCATGCGCTCGGTGGCCAGCGTGCGCTCGAGCGGACCGCCGGGAGCCAGCGAGTCCAGGTCGATGCCGAGCAGCTGCGCCCAGTTCGAGCGTTCATCGCGAATCTGGTCGCGCAGCAGGGCATTCTCGAAGAGGACGCCCTCCTTGCGAGTATTCGCGTCATCCTCGGAGAGGTTGTCGAACTCGCGGCCGGGTTCGGCGCTGTTATTGACGCCTTCCCACTTCAGCAGCGGATGGTTCTCGCCCTGGGAGAGCGCGACTTCCCGCAGGAACCTGCTCAGCGGGTCATTGTCGGTGAAGCTCACCTCATCGCTGTAGGCGATGCGCGCGTTCTCGGTGTTGTACCGCTCGGCGGCACTGGCCAGACCCTCGATGGCTCCGGCGCGGCGCAGTGCGAGGTATTTGGATTCGTCCAGGGCGCGGCGCAGGGTCTCCGCGTCCACGGTCTTGATATCGATATCCGCGCGACCGGCCTGCCGCAGCAGCTCGGCGAGGGCTTCCGCGCGGGCATCGATGGCGTCCGCGAAGGGTTGCGGAAGGTCGGGGCTGTGCGGCGGGTGCGGCTGCTCCTCGGCGTGGTTCGACGAATCACCCTGTGCCGGTGGAAGTTCGGCGTGCACCTGACCCGGTGGGAGTTCCGGATGTACCTGGCCGGGTGGCAGTTCGGCGGGAGCCGCCTGACCCGACAGGCGCAGGCTGTCCTCGACGGCGGCGCGCAGTCGCGGATCGGCTTCGGTGAGCCACGGCTGATATTCGCCGCCGTTGCGGGTGCGCATGGGCACCGCATCGCCCGACACATCGGGGATGCGGTTGCTCAGCAGGCGCAGCAGCGGCATCCGCTCGCGCACCTTCCAGATGGTGGCGGCTTCCTTGCCTAGCCGGACGGGGTTGAAACCGTCCTTCAGGTTTTCCAGTTCATGGTCGTGGACCAGGTGGCCGACATCATGGACGATTTCGACCTGGTACTTGCCGTCCTGCTTGGAACCGGAGCCGTATTTCGGTGTGTAACCGCCATATCCGCCCTTGAGGGCGTCCCACAGTTTGCGCACCAGCGAGCGATGCGGCGGTTCCGGCGTGGTCTTGGGCGTGCTCGGCGGTTCGGGCAGTGCCGGGCGGGTGGCGACCTCGATCCGCTGGGTGCCGTCCGAGTCGGTGTGGACGCGCACGTGCACGCGCTCACCATCGGCCTCCAGCACCATATGCCTGGTGGTGGAGGTATCGCCGGTGTAGTTGGCGGCGGCCACCAGATCCGCGACATCCTCTGCACGGCGCAGGGTTTCATCGCGCAGCTCGGCGAGAGTGGTCTCCCGATGCTGCGGTGCGAGGTCCTGCGGGTCGCGGCCGAGCAGGCGCGCCCAATCGTCGCGGGCGGCGGCGATCTCGGCGCGGCGAGCCGGATCGGTGGCATTGTCGTGGTGCTCGGCCAGGTGCGCGAGTTCCTCTATCGCACCGGTGCGCAACAGGTTTCGGTACTGGAGTTCTCCGGCGATCTCGGCCAGGCGATGCGGCGTGAGATCGTCCTCGGACAGGCGCAGGCGCGCGGCGATATCGTCGCGCAGTTCGGACAGGTGGAGCGCGCGCGGCTCAGTGGAGGCGCCCTCGCGGATAGGGGCGTCCCACGGATTGAGCGGGAGATCCCTTGTCGGCGTGCCCGATTCGAGGCGAGGATTGTTCGCCCCGGACCGTTGGAACTCCTCGGCCGCACGACGCTCGGCCGGATCGAGGGGGTGGAAGTCCTCCGGGCGCAGGGCGCTCGGCGGGCGGTTGTGCTCCGGATCTCCGAAAAGGTCTCGCGCGTGCGCGATCTCGGCGATATGGCGCAGGGCGGCAATGGGATCGGGATGCCGGGTCAGCGCATCGCCCAGGCCGAGCGCATCGACCAGACGCGTGACCTGTGCCTGCGCCTCCGGCGTGCGCTGAACCGTCTCCTGCTGCGGGGGAATCTGCCGCAGGTGATCCGCGACATCACGCAGGGCGGGCGATACGACGGCGGGATCCACCGGCAGCACAACGGTATTCGCGCCCTCGCCGTCCGAATGCGGGGCGGGCAACTCCACGGTCGACGCTTCCGACCCGGGCAGCTCTACGGTCGGAGACTCCGGCGTGGGCAACTCCACAGTCGGCGACTCCGACCCCGGCAACTCCACAGTCGGCGACTCGGCGCCGGGCAGCTCGACAGTCGGCTGCTCCGACGCGGGCACGCGCGGGGTGACAGGGACCGTCGGCTCTTCTTCCGGGTTGCCGGACACCATATTTCGGCTCGGCGGGTCCTGCGGTGGCTTCAGCGTCCCGTCCGGGTTGAACGGGGTGTATGGCTCGGTGGGCGGGGCGGGTGTGGTGTCGCCGCCATGCCAGTGGGTCTCATCGTCCACGAATTTCGGGGCGAAGGAGAGTTTGATCGGCGGCAGGGGGGTGCCGCGCAGCGCAGCGGAATCGATCAGCAGCTGGTGCAGGACTTTCGCCGGTTCGGTGGCCGCGTCACCGTTCAGGACCACATCGGCGTAAGCCTCGGCCAGCGCCTCCAGCGGGTTGAAGAGGCCGTACTTGTCGAAGCTGTAATCGGTGAGCTGATCCAGCCAGGAGTAGAAGCCGTCCGAGGTGCCGCGGGTCTCCTTGTAATGGGCTGCGAGGGTATCGAAGGCGATTCGCAGTGCGCGGGACTCACCGGTCAGCTCTACGACGTGACCGAATTCGTGCACGATCGTCGCGTACAGCGGGCGGTCGGCATGGCCCGGCGTGGCACCGCCGGCGTCCTCGGCGTCCCTGGCCCAGCCTGCCCACTTCTCGGGATTGCGGACCATCTCGACATTCACCCGCAGGGTGGTCGCGGCGATCTTGCCGTCCCGGCCGATACCGTCGGACACCGATGCCGAGACATCCTCGCGTTCACCGATGAACCGGTCGATCCGTACGGTGCTCAGCTGGTTGTCGGGACGCAACGTCATCATGTCGTCGACCGCGCGGGCGACTTCCCGCAGCGCTTCGACGTCGATCCGGGGCTTGTCGAATCCGACGAATTCCAGTTCGGGCCAATGCTCTTTGAGCAGGTCCGCGATCTGCCTCGGATTCAGATCCGACCATTGATCGTCCGGGCGTGGCGACCAATCGGGATTCTCATCGGCAGGATGGGCCGCGTCCGAGGTTTGGTCCTCGTGCGGATGGACCGAACCCTCGTGCGGTGCGGGCGAATTCCCATGCTGTGCCGGTGAATCCTCATGCGATGCAAGTGAATCACTGTGTCGCGCGGTCGAATCATGCTGCGGGGCATGGGAATCGTGCGGTGCCCCATCAGGCAGAGCCATATGGCGTTGTTGCGGGCCATCCACGGGGCGCGGGCCATTGCGGTCCGCCGGGGTCGCATCGGGGTCCTGCGGCCGAACAGGTTCGGTTTCGCGCAGCGCCGCCTGATCGATCAGCAGCTTGTACAGGACCTTCGCCGGTTCGCTCGCCGCATCACCATTGCGGGTCACATCGGAGTACGCCTCCGCCACCGCTTCGAGGGGGTTGAAGTCGCCGAACTTGTCGAAACTGTAGTGGCTCAACTCCTTCAACCAGTTGTAGAAACCGATCTTGGTGTCCCGCGTGGCCTTGTAATGGTCGAGCAGGGTTTTGAAGGCGAGGTCCAGCGCGCGCGCCTCACCGTGCAATTCGAGGACATGGCCGAATTCGTGCACGATCGTCGCGTACACCGGCCGGTCACCGTGACCCGGCATGAACGTGCCGTTCGCCTCGGCGGCCCGGGCCAGCGCCGCCCACTTCTCCGGATGCTCGGCCAGGTCCATATTGAGCACGATGGCTTCCGCGGAGATCCGGCCGTCGGGGCCGGTCTCTTCATCCACGAACGCGGCAACGTCCTTCATGTCATTGCCGGACTCGCCCTCGGCGGGAGGTTCGCCGTCCTCCGGATCGGGGGTGAAGTCGTCTACTTCCAGCGCCCGCAGTTTGGTATCGGGATGCAGGGTCAGCATGTCGTCGACGGCGCGCGCGAATTCCCGCAGCACCTCTACATCGATGCGCGGATCCTGGAATCCGTCGATCTCCAGATTCCAGCGCTCGGCGAGCCGATCCTCGATCTGCTGGGGATCGAGCTTCGACCATTCATCATCCGGGCGCGGCGACCAGTCGGGTTCCGGATCGACAGGATGCGACTCATCAGTGGATGAATCATCGTGCGGGTGAGCCGGATCCTCGTGCGGGCGCACGGAATCCTCATGCGGCTGCGCCGAATCCTCGTGCGGGTGGGCCGAATCTGCATGCGGCTGCGTCGAATCCTCGTGTGGGCGAGTCGAATCCGCGTTCGAGTTGTCGTCGGGGACGACCATGCGGCGTTGCGGGCCGTCCTCCGGCCGGTGGCCATCACCATCGGTCTCGGGTCGGGAGCGCGGGGCCTCGCCGGGCTCCCCGGAACGGTCGGGGTGGGTCGGGCCGGTCGCCTCGTCCCGGGCGGGCAGGGCGCGATTCGCGGGCGGTTCGGTATCCCGGCCGCCGAACCGATCGGTGAGTCGATCCCAAAGTCCGCGCGGGCGTTCGGGTTCGCCGGTCAACGGTGCGGCACCATCGAGCATGCGCGCGGAGATGCGGTCCGCCAGGCGCTGCGGATCCGTATCGGTCATGTGCTGGAAGCGGGCGGCCAGCACATCCGAGGGGGTGCCCGCGCCGGTGGGCGGCGGGACGCGCCAGCCGCCATGACCGTCGCGCTCGAGCCAGAGATTGAGATCGACGGTGCCGATCTTCATCGGGAATCGGCTGTAGCGGTCGCGATCTCGGGCGCGGTGCTCGTCGGTCGCACCATTCGCCAAATCCGGCATGGGCAGGCGACGGGTCATCAGATCGCGCGCCACGGCCGCCGGATGCGGGTACGTCACCGAACGATCGCCCTCGGCCAGCCGGTGACCCTCGCGCACGAAACGGTCGGAGAGCCGGGTAGGAACCTGCTCGTGCATACCGTCGCGGCGCAGCGAGAACTTCGGGCGCGTGGTGTGCTCGAACGCATCCGAACCGAGCTGACGCATCCACTGATCGAAACCCAGTGTGGTGGAGCCCTCTTCGCGATAGCGCAGATAGTGCGCCAGCATCTCCGCCACGGCCTCACGGTGACTCGGCTTACGCATCGAGCCCTCGGCCTCATCAGCGAACAGCGACCGCACCCGAGCGTCATCGCCCGCCGGGGTGACCTCCCGATATTCGATGCGGTGGAAGCCATCCCACAGCGCGTCCGCATACCGCGGATCCGAGGCCGCCAACTCCCGCAGCGCCCGCATATGCCCGCCCTCGGGCGCGAACACCACCAGCGTCGCCTTGGTGCGCACGGTATCGCGTGTGCGAATCACCTGATCGGTGAGCCGCTCCCCGAGATGACCAGCCCGCTGCAACTCGACTTCCGCAGCACGCCTGGACAATTCGGTATCGGCGCCGCGCACCGGATGCGCCGCCGAATCCTCGCCGTGCACCGGACCACCATCGGAGGCGATCGGATCGGCCGCAGCAAGTTCCGAGCGCGGGGCGGAGTGTTCGGGGGCCTTCACCGGTGGCGGGACCTCCGACGCCGGGGTATGCGCCCGGGGCAGGTCCGAGCGGGGCTCGGGGATGCGCGGAAGATCCGGGTGGGGGTCCGATACCCGAGGTGTCTCGATGCCCGGGGTGTCGGTGAGAGCCGGTCTGCCCCAGCGGGATTCGTCGGCTTCACCGTAGGAGCGGACTACGTCGAAGGCTACTTCGGCGGCGTCCAGACCGGTCTTCTTCAGGTATTTGCGCAGGGCGTCGACGCCCGCCTCGTAGGCGCGGGATTCGGGGGTTCCGGTGCGGCCGGGGCGGTCCAGGGCCTTGTCGTACGCCGCGGTGTAGGCGCGTTCGGCGGGGCCGACCAGGATCGGCGTGCCGGACTCGCGCAGCAGGCGCAGGTGTTCGATCTCGATCGCGTAATCCGCGGCGCGGCGGTCGCAAGCCTCCGGAGTGTCCTTGCCCTTCGGCGCTGGTGCGGGCGAAGGCTCGTCACTCGGCGAAATGCCGTGTGCGCGATCCCATTCCGCACCACGCACGACACCGAGATCGCGGTGTCCGACCAACGGGCCGTCGGTGGTGATACGCGCGGTCACCTCGCGGACCGCGGCGCGATAGGCGGCGGCCTCCAACATGCGCTGGGTGGCACTGTCATTGCCCTTGTACGCGCGCTGCGCTGTATCGAGCGCCTTCTCACGAGTCTCCAGGAAGGCACGCTCCAGCGGATCGCGCACCGGCGGGCGTTCGAAACCCGAATTGGCGTACCACACCCGGCGGTTCTCGAAGGACAGCGCCAAACCCTCGGAATGCCTGCCCAACATGGACTGCACGTATTCGCCGCGAGTCAGATCGAAACGCTCCAGCGGGCCGTCGACCGAGTGCACGGCATCCGCCAGGAACGCGGCGTGCACCAGCTCCGCGACCGCATGTTCGTACGAGCCCACCGGGTAGGGCAGCACAACGGTATTCGTCGCCGGGTCGTAGCCGAACAACGGACCCCGCTGGGTACGGCCGTCCGGCGTGGTGTTGATCGATGCTTCGGGCTCGCCGCTGAACCGGATGTCGACACCGTGCCGGTCCAGGGTCTGCACCGCCCAGTGACTGACAGGGGTTCCGCTCTCATGACCGAGCGCGGTCAGGCGCACCTGATCGCGGGCGACATCCAGGGCCAGCGGTTCCGGATGCTCCTGCCAAGGACCGGCGAGACTCTCCGGGTCCTCGCGGCCGTGCACCGGCGGGGCGGTGTTCTCGCCCGCCAAACCGAGCGGAAGGTCCTCGTCCGCGCCGCCGGTGAAGCGTTCATCCGCCAGCAGCGCTTCGATGCCCGCCTCGTGCGCGATACGACGCAGTTCGGCCTCCGACACCTCCGGGGTGCGGGAACGCGCCTCAGCCGCGGCCGCTTCACCGGCGGTGAGGTAATCGTCCTGCACCGAGCGCCGGTACTCCGCCTCCGCGCGATCCCGCAGCGAACCACCGGCCGGGTCATAACCCGCATCACGCAGCGCACGGTCGAATTCGGCTTGCCTGCCGAAGGATTCGGCGGCAGAGTGCAGCGCCTGATCCCGCGACGCCGGGGCCTCGCCGACCGGTGCATCGTCCCTGGAGAGCGGATCGGCGTCGCCGACGCGGGCGGAATCGTCCCCGAATTCGCGTACGGCATCGCCCGAGGAGACGGGGTCGTGGGCGCGGTCGGTGGGTGTGGTGGTCAGGGCGTCGAGGTGTGCGACCGCGGCGACGACGGCCGACGCCTGCTCCAACTGATCGCGGCCGTGGGTGTCGATGACCAGTTCGCGGGTGTCGGCGTTGTAGGAATCCGGGGCGCCGAGGCCCTCGGTGTCGGTGAGGCGCAGGGTTACGCCCGCATCGCGCAGGGCGGCCAGCGTCTCGCGGCCGATTTCGGTGTGCGCCAATACTTCCGAGACGGCGATGACCTCGGGAGCGGCGGGGCGGCCCGCCCAGGTGTCGGGCGCGTTCTCCGGGTAGGCCAGGTCGCGGACGGCGCGCTGCTCCGGTGGGACATGATCGTCCACGCGGCGCGAATTCGGTTCCCGGTCTTGCAGATCCGAGAATCCGGAATCCGTGGCGGTCGGGGCCGAATCCTCCGGAAGGGGCTCATGGTGCAGACCGTTCGAACCCTCACCCGAATCATCGGGGGACTGCGGCCGAACCGGTTGCGCACCAGGCTCTTCCGGCGGTTCATCGGTGCGACCGGTCGAATCTGCCGGTGAGTTCGGTTCGGTCGGCGGGCCGGACGGATCGGTCGCGTAATCGGAGATCGATTGCGGGCTTGTCGCATCGGATGAGATCGGCTGCGAGTGCGGCGAATCCGGCACAATCGGTTGCGGCGAATCCGCGGCGAACGGCTGCGGGCGCGGCGAATCGGCAGCGATCGGCTCCGGCGGCTTCGATGTAATCGGCTGCGCGCGTGGCGGTTCGGAGGTGTCGACAAAGTGTGATGCGGGTGCGTCGAGGGTGTTGCCCGCGGCAAGCCAATGCTCGCGGGCGGCATCCACCAGGACCTGGTTCAGGACCTTGGCGGGCTCGCTCGCGGCATCGCCATTGAGTTCGACATCGGTGAAGGCTTCGGGCAGGGCCTCCTGGGCGAAGAACATGCCGTCTTCATTGAAGCTGTACTTGCTGAGCTGGCGCAGCCAGGTGTCGAAACCCTCGTGATTGTCGCGAATCTGGCCGTACTTCTCCTCGTAGAAGTCCGCGAGCGCATCGAAGGCGCGCTGGCCGGCGGTCTCCTGACCGGCGAAGTCGACACCGTGGCCGAGCTCGTGCACCAGCGTCGAATACACCGGGCGCGCACTGGCTCCCGGCACTCGAATGCCATCGGCCTCATTCTCGGCAATGCGGCGATGCAGCTCCTGCGGGTCCGCCGCGAACTTCTCGTTCAGCACAATGCTGTCGGCGTGTGAACGGCCGTCCGGACCCTCGGCCGCCGGGGCCACCGCGTACACATTGTCATCCAGAATCGGGCCGATGACGACACGCTTCAGATCGATGTACGGGTGCCGCGTCAGCATGTCCTCGACCGCACGAGCGAACTCGCGCAACACTTCCGGATGGACATTCGTCTTGTCGAAACCATCGACATCGAGACCGAAGTCCGCGCGCAACGCCCGCTCGATCTCCTCGGCATTCTTGCCGGACCACGAATCGTCCGGCGGCGGAGCCCAATCCGGCGCGTTGGGCGGCGAGTCATCACCGGAACCACCGTCGAGCGGCGAATGATGGTCCGCCGCACCATGATCCGACGAATCGTCAACCGGCTGAGTATGGTCGACCGTCCCCCAGTCCCCGTCATCCAGGAACTCCGGGCCCTCGGCCTCATCCTCGGATACACGCCGCGCACCGGGCTCATCCGCCGTCGGACCATCCGGCCGCCGCACCTGATCCGGTTCCGGTTGTGGCGTCTCCGGATCGGGGCGGGTTATCGACGGATCGGGGCGGGGGGTCGACAGATCGGGGGTGGTTTGGGTATCAGGGCGGGGGGTGCGCGCGTCCGGGTGGGGTTCGGGGGTTCGGGTGGGGGTGGCGTCGATGGTGAGAGGGAGGACGGTGGCGCGGACGCCGTAGTGGCCTTCGCCGCGGGCGTCGACGGAGTCGATGTGCAGGTCCAGGCCGTGCGCCAGGAGCATCATCGGCAGGTCCGGGCCGTTCGCGGACAGGTCGTGCAGGAACAGGGCGGGGGTGCCGGCGGGCAGTACCAGTTCGATGTGGTGGCTGATGCCGTCCATGGCGGGGACGGCACCGAGCATCGCGTGCAGGTAGTCCGGCATGTGCTGGGTGGTTCCGACCAGGCCGGCGAGATCCGCGCCGAACGGGTTGGAATTGAGGCCGAGGGTCACCATGACCGGCTCGTCGAGCGGATGCAGGTTCAGGGCGCTGTCGATGAGGTCCCGGGCGCGAGCGACCTCCGGGGTCGGCTCGGCCACACCGTGGAGCGCCGCACGAATATCGGCGGGCCGGGGAGCGCCCGGGTCGCGGGGATGGGCGCTGTCCGTACTGCCCAGGTAGGCGCGCAGAGCGGCGCGGTGCTCATCGGTCAGGCGGGCATGGGCATCCGACCAGGCGTCGCGGCCGTAGGCATTGATACCCGCCAGGTCCAGCCGGACCTCATCCGAGGTGCGCAGAAAGCGGACCGGCTGATTCTGACCGATCCGGACCCGCTCATTGAGCATATTGCGCTGCTTGGCGGCGAGCTTGTGCACCGGATCGCCGTCCGGTTTGAACAGGATCGCGTGCGTGCCTTGGGTTTCGCGCGGCACCACCGGCGGGAAACCGTGCTCACGCCCGGCGGCCGGATCCTTGACCACGATCTCGCCGCCCTCATTGACCAGCAGGTAGGCGTGCGCACCCACCCCGTAGGCGTCGGCATCACCCGCATAGTGGTCCACCACCAAAGCCGCTGAGCCAGGACCTAATTCGCGCAGCCGGTCGGCAATCGCCTCGTGATCGGGATACTCGCGCAGCTGACCGCCGGCGGCGGAGACCAACTCGTCACGGGTCATACCCGACGCGCCGATGGTGCGCTCCGGCACGCGAATCCGGTCACTCCCGGTGATGTCGCTCAGCAGTCGCAGCGAGAGTTCGCCACAGCGCCCACGATTGGAGCGCTGCGCTTCACCGTCGGCGGAATCCGGTGGCCGCACAGCGGGTTGCGCACCGTCATCAAGACTGCCCGGATGCACCGCGGCTCCGTCACCACGATCCGGCAGTCCGGCCCGGCGATCGGCGCCGTCCTCCGGCTTCCGCGCACGCGGACTGCGGTCGCCGGATGCATCCGTCTCGGGCCGCCGACCGGAATCGGCGGGACGATGTTGCGAACCATCGTGATTGCGGGCCGCGGGCCCATCCCCCACCGGAACCGGCGCGACCAGCAGCGCATCCGGATCATCCCGGTGCGCCCGATGCTCGTCATCGGACGGCCGATCCCCTTCGGGCCGAACGCCATCGGACTCACCATCCCGCGCGGCCCGAGTCTTCGCCGGATCATCCGAATCGGTCCGCACCTGGGAATCATCCGGCCGCGCATTCGGCGAATCCCGCTGATTCTCCGGCCCTTCCGACCGATCCGGCATGAGGTCATCCGCCGACCGCGCCGGATCATCCGAATCCGCTCGCACCTCGGAATCATCATGCCGCGTGTTCGGCGAATCCCGTTCCGGCTCAGGTGAATCAGAGTGATCTCGGGAACCGTCGTCCGACTCCGGGCGCGGAGTCGTATCCGACTTGTCCCGCGCCCCCTCGTCGGACTCCGGACGCGGGTTCACATCCGAATCACGCGACGCGGCTTCGTCGGTGCGCGGCAAATCCCGCTGATGCTGTGGGTCATCCGAGCGGTCCCGGGTGTTGCTGTCGGACTCGGGGCGGGTGGTGGTGTCCGAGTCGCGGGGTGCGGAATCGTCTTGGCGTGGCGTGGAATCCGGACTGTCTTTCGACGCATCCGGTGAATCGTGGCGGCTCTCGGGGGTGTCCGTGTGGTCGAGGGAGCCGTTTTCCGATTCCGGACGGGTCGCCGGGTCGGGCGAATCTGCCTCGGCGGCACGGTGATCCGCGTCCGGGTGGGTGTCGGGGGCGTCTGCGGCGGGCTTGGATGTATCCGCTTCGGGGCGCGTGGATGGTGCGTCCGACTCCGGTTTCACACCGGACACATCGTGGTCGGACTTGGGGGCCGCGGCCTCGGGTTTCGTTGCGGGGGTTTCGGTCTCGGCGGTGTGCGTTGAGTGTGGTTCGCCGGACGAGTTGGCGTGGGAAGCCGCGGATTCCGGAGTGGCCGGTTTGGGTTGGGCCGCGGCGGCCGTGGGGCGTGCGTCGCTGCGAGAATCCGGGCCCGCTTGGGGGCGGGCGGTTTCGGGACGGACGTCGGTGCGGGGAGCCGCGCCGTCGGTGGGGCGGGGAGCGGTGGAGTCGCCCGCGCGGGGGGCCGCCGAGGTGGCGCGCTGGTCCGAGGCCGGGGTGCCGCGATCGGGCGTTGCCCCCGCATTCGCATTGGACGCGGAGTTCGGGTTCGAGCCCGCGTTCACCCCGGAGTTCGCACCGGAGCCATTGGCGGCGTTCGCATTCGGCGCCGCGCCCGCGCTTCCACCGGACGCCGGGTTGGCCCCCGCATTCGCACCCGCTCTCGGGCCTTCGCCCGCGCTCGCCGCCGCGCCCGTGTTCGCGGTGGCGGGGGAAGCTCCGTTCGCGCCGGGCGTCGAGGCCCCGGAGGTGGCGGGACTTGCACTGCCGCCGCCGGTTTGGGTGGTTCCAGCACCCGCGGGGCTGGTGCTCGGTGAGCCACTACTCGGTGACGCGCTGTTGGGAGCGCCGCCGCTACTCGGCGAAGTACTGCTGCCGGGTGACGCACTGCCGGGAGCGCCACTGCTGCTCGGCGAAGCGCTGCTGCCGGGTGACGCGCTGCTGGGGGCGCCACTGCTGCTCGGCGCGCCGCTACTGGGGGCGCTGCCGCTTACCGGTGCACCGCCCGGAGAACCGCCGGGCGACGTACCGACGGACGGTGCGGCAGCCGGGGCTGTGGAGTTCGCAGTGGGTGCCACGTCGGAGTTCTGCGGGATTCCGGCGCGGGGCCCGGGGTCCGCGGATGATGGAGCGCCACTGTGGGATTCGGCCGGCGAATGCCCGTTCGTGGAGGTGTTCGAGGACGTGTCGACGTGGGACCCGGCGCCGTTCTGGGCGGCAGCGGGGTCGCTCTGTTTGGCATCGTTCGCGGCGGGGCCGCGATTGTCGACTCCGCCCGGCTGGTCGGTGGAGCGGGGGCGATCCTCGCCGGTTGTGGTGTTGTCGTTCCGGTGATTGTCGTGCTCACCGGTGTCACCGGAATCGGGGGCTCCGGCGGGATGCAGGGAACTGCCGTCACCACCATTGCCGACGTGCGGGCCGGCCCCATCTCCATTGTGGCCGTTGCCATTCACGCCATAGTTGTCCGCACCATTGCCGTGCAGGTCATTGCCGTGCAGGCCGGGCAGGTCGCCACCGTGTATACCGGGGAGATTGCCCGGGTTGAACTCCGGCGGCCGGAAGCCGATACCCGGGATATTGCGCCCGCTGCCGCCCAGCCGCGAATCCCAGAAGTGATGCGCCCGGGCGTGCATATCGCCCGAGATCGCGCCATTGGTAATACCCGCGGTGAGCATGCGCGGATCGAACTGCGTATTGGCCAGGTTCTCCACGGCCTTGTCCCAGCCGTGCTGCCAGACATCGGCCACGAACTGCGTTCCGGTGGCGGCGACGAAACCCGCTCCGGCACCGACGATTCCGGCTCCCATACCGGTAATGCGCGCGGCCACCAGGTGATTCACCCCGGCATGGCTCAACCGGTTGCCCGCCCACTCACCGAGTGGACCGGCGGCCATACCACCGGCGGCCGAACTGACCGTGGTGACTGCCACCTGCGTCCAGTTGATGTCCTTGCGGTGCCCCTCGATCACCTGCCATTCCTGAATACCGATCTCCTGCAGCGTGCCCAGCGCGGTATCGATGGCGGCATGCTTGAGGAAGAACTTCACCAGCGACGCACCGGCCATACGTGCGACCCGCGCCAGGATCGCGTCCAGCGCCTCGCGCCCGATAATCCGCACCGCGACCCGTGTGAGCGCGGTCGCCAATGCCTCCACCGCCGGAGCGGTCGCCGGAGACAGCCAGGCAGCGGCGATTTCACCCGCCAGCAGCGCCAGCGAGGAGTAGAACATCAGCTTGGTGTATTCGATCTCGGTGCCGACCCCGTCGGCCGATTCACCGATCTGATCGAAGTACTTCGCCAGATCCGGTAGCGAAGTGGCCTCTTTGTCCCCGCCCTTACCGCTCAGTGAATCGAACGCGCGGGACATCTCCTCGATGCCCTTGCCGTCCGTATACGCCGCCAGGGTCGCGTATTTGGCGTCATCGATCGAGGAGACCATATTGCGCAGCTCATCGCCGGCCGTGCGCCAGTCCTGTGCCAGCGCCCACATCTGGTCTTCGTTCCCCTCGGGCCATTCCATCCCGACGAGCCAGCCCAGCCATTCCAGCGATCCGGGCAGTTCGATCATGTGCGGTGATTCACCCCGGTGGCCCCGCTACCAGCCGGAGTCGGTGGCCGCGCCACGACGCGGGGCCGCAGTCGGATCCGGCACGGGATTCGGTTGCGCCGCAGTACGTTCCGGCGATTTCGGCGGGGCGGTCGACACCACCGGCGGTTCCGGAATCCGCAATTCGCGGCTGAGATCCGGCATACCCGGCACCAGGTCCGCGAGCTTCGGCAGCCGATTCTGGTTCTGCGACACCGGCGCCAGCACCTCGCGGCCCCGCTGGGCCACCTCGGCCGCCGCCTGCTGTGCCGCCTCTGTGATCGCCTTCGCGATCTCCGGATAGTCGAGATCCGCTATGTCGGAACCGAATTTGGTCTCGATCACGGTGCCCTCGGCATTCACCGTCACCGTCACCCGCTTCTGCCGCACGGTGGCGGTCGCGGTCAAAGCCGCACGCTCACGCTGCAATTGGGTGATGGTGCGCATCTGGTCGGCGAAGCCCTCCAGAATGTCGGAGAGATCGGTACGCGCGCGCTCGTTATTGTTCATCGGCTCAGTCTCACTTGAACTGATCGCCGTTGCCGTCATCCATACGGGTTAACAACTCCAGCGCATCCTGCTGCCCCTTGGAGAAGTTGCCGAAGGTACCGGACATATTGCGCGCGCCCTTGACGATATTGTCGCTGCTCTTCAGATAGCCGTTCTCACCGGCGGCAAAGCCCTTGCCCATGGTGTCGCTACCCCACGGCTCGCCGCGGCCCTCGGTGGTCGAGATCAGCGTGTCCACGACCTTGTCGATCCCGTCGCGCACCGCGCCCGTCTTGTTCGAGGCAGTGCGCAACAGGTCCTTGTAGGACTGCAATCGGTCGGTCACGACGCATCTCCGTCACTCTGGCGAAAACCGCAGGGGTACCAACCCTTACAGGCCAGGGCAACCGATCAGTTGACGGAATATTAACGGCCGGTGCCGATTCGGGCCGCGCCGACACGGGCGGAGGTCAAACGCGCTGATCTCCTCGGGCATCCATATGCTGCAACACCCGATCCACATGCTGCCCGATGCGCTCTGCGAGCCGCTCCGCGCTCGTACCCACCGCACGCACCTCGGACTCGTCGAAATCGATGAGATAGCGACCGTCATCCGGCAGATCACGCCACATGAGAGTGGTCTCGATGGCACCCCGCGGACCGAAGATCGACCGCCCCTGCATAGCCCGGACCATTCCGGTCCACTCGGCGGGCTTGGACCAGAAGGCGTGACTGCGGGTTTCGGTCGTATCGTCGAACGAGTCGAAGGCGAGCGACTGCCTGATCTCGTACGGATCGCGCTCCGGCGGTTCGAACACCATCGGCAGCGCGGGTCCGCTCGCCGCCTCGGCGGCGGGCAACTGTGCCACCATCAGCCCGGGCAGATCGGCGGGTTCACACTCGGTCACCGTGAATCCGCCGCTGTGGTAAATGGTTTCGCCAGGTTCCTGGGTGATCAGCACCGCGCGCCAGCCTCTTCGAGCACCATGCACTCGAATCCGCTTGTGCGGGTTGTCGATATCGCTGTCGCACCAGGTGCCCGAGATGACGAACACCTCCGGATTCTCGATCACCTCGAACAGTGCGCCGAGGCCCGCGTCCAGGCGATCCCGAAGTCCGGCCTCCAACTCCGACAGTTCACGCTCGTAAGCATCGAGCGACTTGGTGCGACTGGTGTAGGCCAGCGGCACCGGCACCCGACCGTCCAGGAATCGGTTGCACAGCACCTTGAACTCGTCGTCGGTGAAGTCCCACCTCATGCCTCGACCACCGGGTTGCCCTCGGGGTGCGCCGGGACATGCTGCGGCTCTCCGATATGCGTGAGCGCACCGAGGAAGTCCACCGGCGGCGGCTCGTGATCCGCGCCCGCCTGTACCCCCGCCATCATCGGATGGTCCGAAAGATCCTCTGTCACACCGAAAACCGGCTGCGTGAAGCTGGCGTCCAGACCCGCGCGCGGGAACAGGTTGGTCAGGCCGCCCGCCGGAGTGGTCGTGACCGAGGCCGCCGCGGGGGTTACCACGGCCGCACCGGAAGGGGTGGTTTCGCCGGGCAGACCAGCGGCGGGAACGGCGGGATTCGTGGTATCCCCTGTGGTCAGGCCGAGCAGCTGCGACAGTTCGGCCAGCTTGTCCGGCTGGTTCTGAATCTGCGCCATCGCCGCTGTCACCTTGTCCTCCGACACGCCCAGCAACTGCGCCAGCGTCGAGGTGTCACCGGACTTCAGAGCGGTATCGATCGCCGTGAGCAGGGACGGCAACGATTGCGCCACAGTCGCTCCCGCGCTCACCAGACTGCTCAGCAGACTCGACAGCTGCGAGAGGCCCTGACCGCTGTTCGACGAGTTGGAGGTGGGACTGGTCGTCCCGCCAGTGGGCGAGCCGCCATTCGACGAGGTCGACGGCAACGAGGCGCCCGGAACGGTGCCGTTCTTCGCGTCCTCGGCGGCCTTCTTGGCTGCCGCGTCCTTCGCGTCCTGAGCGGCCTTCGCGTCCGCGGCGCTCTTCGCGTCCGCGGCGGCTTTCTTGTCGGCGGCGTCCTTGGCGTCCTGAGCGGCCTTCGCGTCGGCGGCGTCCTTGGCGTCCTTGGCCGCTTTCTGATCCGCGGCGTCCTTGTTGGACTGATTGGCGTGGCTGGTCCCGCCGCCGGAATTGCCGCCGGAATTGCCGCCGGTCTGGCCCGAAGGATCGGGCTTGGGATTCGGATCCGGCTTGGGATTCGGGTCCGGCTTGGGATTCGGATCGGGCTTGGGATTCGGATCCGGAACAGTCGGCGCTACCGGCTTGTCCACCGTGGGCTGCGGCAGCACCGGAATCACCGACTGGGTGTCCTTGCCGTTGGTGACGTAGTCGCGATCGAAGCGCCGGCGGTACTCACCCAAATCGTCCGTGCAGAGCTTGTCCTCTTTCTTCTCCGGCATGCACGACTTGGTCCAGGTCACCCATCGACCGGTGTAGTCGAGCAACTCGCTCATCCGGTTCATCGAGTCCAGTAGCGGCTGCGCGTCCTGCGCGTAGCGGCGGACGGCGTCCCGGGCACCGCTGGCACCGGCACCGTGCCAGCTGTTGCTGAGTCCCTCGATCGTGGTCCCGAAGTTTCCGATGCTGGTGTGCACCTTCTCGCCCAGCGACTTCCAGTCCTGTCCGGCCAGGTAGTAGGGGTCACCGTTCAGCGTATTGTGCAACCGGATGAGCTCGTCCCACCCCTGATTGGAACCGTGCTCCCACTCGATGAAGGGTGTGTCGAGGAAGCTGGAGGCGTCCTTGGCGTCTTTGTGGGCGTTGCGATAGTTCTTCAGATCCTTCGGGAATCCGTGATCCGGCAGCGACTCGAACAGACCGAATCGGGGCTTGCTCGTATCGAATCCCGCACCGATCGAATCGGTGGGAATGGTGTAATCCCCCAGTCCGGGGATGGTTTTCGAGGCCTTGTCGAGCTGCTCGGCGGAGAGACCGTCCACATATTTGTACGCCTGCCCCGCCGCACGGAAGGTCTCCACCATGGCCGTGAGGATCTCGACATGGGTATCGAAGGCGGTCTGCAATTCGGTCCCACGACGACTCAGCCCCTCGGCCAACGCCTTTCCCGACGGCAGAAAACCGATCACGGGGAGACTGTTGAGGCCGAGCTGATCGACCGCCGCCTTGAAGCCGCGCATCGCACGCAGGAGATCACCTGCGGCATGCATGCCGGTATCGGCGGCGGAGGGATCGAACTGCAATGTGTGTGCGTCGAGCTGGGCGGTCAAGCCCGTGCCCCACGGCGCAGGTTTCGTGTCAGGTGCCATCGGTTACTACGCGCTCCCCGTCTCAACTGTTTGTGCCAGCACAGCCTACGTCCGTTAACTACCGGTGGCGCCCAGGGAAATTCACCCCCGCGCGGCCCTCATCGTTGTCGGCTCCGAAACCGCTGTTCGAACTCGGGAATGTACCGCGAGGGCGGTACCGAAGACGAAGACTGTTCCAGCACACCATCATCCGCGATATAGAAGATAGCGCGGCCGATGGCGATCTCGCCGGATTCGGGTGGGACATGCACCAGCCAGCCGAGGTCGAGGCGGTCGGCGTGCAGGCGCTCCATCGGGTAGTCGGGGGTGTGCGGGCCCCGGTCGGCGAGGAAGTCGCGGACCGCGCCGATGGCCTGTTCACGCGATATCGACGAGGGATGTGAAATCGGCTGCGGCGCGGTTACTCCCACCATGGTGAGCTGGAAGTAGGCGCTGTCGATATCGAAGATGTCCTCGTCGCCGAAGACCTCGACCAGGGTCTGCCTGGTGACCACGCCGCGTTCGGCCGCCTCGACCAGGGCGGTGGTCGAGGCCCGCTGCTGTTCGGTCGGATCGGCGGAGAGCAGGCCGCACACCACCTCCGCGACGGTCTCCGCGGTCCAGATACCCGGTACCGCATCCGCCAGATCGGCGGCTTCGGGGGAATCGCCGCGATACCAGTTGCCGTTCTCCCACCAGTAGCAGAATGACAGGAGACCATTGCCCGCACGGGGATTCAGAACCGGGCCCGCCACCCATTCGGGCGCGCCCGCGTACACCGCGGGCAACGGTGCGCCCTCGTTGTAGGCGGCATGTAAGCGCGGATCGTTCCACACACCACCGGAGAGCACCGCACGACCGCCGGGCAGGGTGTACAGGGTGGAACCACTGCGCCGACTGCCCTCGAAGTAGCCGAGGGCCGGAAGAATTCGCGGACCCCACTGCGAACCCGCCGCCACGAACGCCGCAGCCAGCACCGCCCAGCGCGCCCACATGAGCGGGAATTCCGGAAAGTCGAACTCCGACAGCCGGGCTCGCATCCCGCCTTCCCGATCGGCGCGGGCCCGCAGCGCCGCGACGCGCGGCGGCCGGGCCTGGCGATCACCGTGCTCGATATAGGCGGCCAGCCAAACCGGAAGCACCGCACGCGGATACGTCTCCAGGTCGGCGAGATAGACCTCCGGCGGAAACAACTGCTCTTCCGGAAACGGCTCGTCGCCGTAGTCGTATTCGGCCTCCAGCGCGCCCGCCTGCGACACCGACAATTGCCATCGCCACCAGGGCCCGTCACCCAGTTCGGCGCTGGTATGACGCTGTGCCCGAACCAGTTCCAGCACCCGCGGACTCGGCTGCACCCGCACCGCACGCCGCCCCTCGGCGAAGAACACCTGGGCGATCTCGGCCTCGGTGGTCAGCACGAACAGCGCCTCCAACTGCTCCCACCCGGGCGGACCGGAAAGCGCCAGCTCCCTGACGATCTCATGCGCCAACTCGGTGGCGCGAGCCGTCGCATCGGGTTCGGGTTCCAGGCGCGGGCCACCTCCCAAGGTGAAGGCCACATCCGGCTCCGGATTGCCCGCCTGCCCCACGGTGCCGGCGGGCGGCGCGGAATCGGCTGCGGGGAACGGCATATGGCCGTTTTCGGTGTCGGTCACCTCGGTGCCATCTCCTCATTGTCGAAGTCATCGGGTCCGGGCATCGGCGGTGCGGGCATGGTCTCGATATCGACCGGGTCCGGCAGTTCCGGATCATAGAAGTGCGGCGGGTGCGGGATATGCGAGCGGTACGCCGACCACGGCAGGCGAGCACCATTCGAGCCGGGGCGACCGCGGGGTACGTCATTGCCCGATCGTGAATCGTCCGGCGGGACAGGGCGGGAGCCATCATCCATATCCGACTGCGATGTGACGACATCCGCCTTGCGACCGAACGGCCAGGAGATCTTCGACCGGCGCACGCCATCCCCGACCAGCAGATCGGGGCGATTCGCCTGATGTACGGGGCTGAAGTAGTCCTTCACCCAGCGCACCGGATTGCTGTGCCGTTCCGACCCGCTCGTCAACGGATCATGCTGTGCCGCAATCGCATCCGCTGTCGAGATGGATTCGACGCGCAGCAGTTCGGCGATCCGATCCGCGATCCGGTGAGCTCTTTGCGCCGCCGAGTGAGCCATCCCCAACTCGTACGAATACTCCGGGGCCTCCGCTGCCAGGTCACTCGCGTCCGCCCTGCGCTGATCGGCGTCGGCGACCAACTCGGCCAGCACATCGGTCAATTCGGATCGGCTCGCATCCCCCATATCCAAGCCCAGCGACCGCTCCGCCAGCAGTCGCGCCTGGGTGAGCGGTTCATCCTCGAGACTCGCGACAATGCGCGGATCCGGTTCGAAGCCCGCCGCACGCAGCAGCTGTATATGGAGCACCCGGGCGGGTTCGGTAGCACCGAGCCCGTTCAACTCCACATCCAGGAACGCCTCCGCCAGCGCTTCGGGGACATTGAGTCGACCGTTCGCGCGGAAGCTGTAGTCACTGAGTTGCCGCAGCCACGTATCGAATTCGGCCCGGTCCCCGTGCGGGTGAGTCTTGGCGAACTGTGTCAGCAGGGCCGGCAGCGCACCCGGCTGCGCGAAGTAGTGCCCGGTAAGTGCCATGGCGTGACCGAACTCGTGGATAGCCGTTTCCAAGGCATGCGGCTCATCGGTTGCCGGATGTTGCCGGCTGCTGTAGTTCTGCTTGACGGCGATATCCTGCTGACCGGCATAGCCGTGCTCGAAGACGATCGAGCCGGGGACATAGACCGCGGCGGGCCGGAAACCGACCAACGCGTCATACGCCAAGCGGTCGATCATCGCCCGCCCCAGCTCCGCAGCGGGGTACTTGGTCAGCATGGCATCCAGGCCCTTGGCGAACAGGCGTACCGAATCCGGGTGTACGCCAACCGTATTCAATCCGGACAGGCGCACGCCGTGCCGCTCGCGGAACAACTCCACGATGTCGGCGTGGCTGCGGTGTGCCCACTCGTCGGTCAGGACCGTGGAGGGCGGCCATGGCGCATCCGACTTCGGCAGTGGCGCGACCGATTCGAACAATCGCTGCCACCAGCGCTTACTCGCCTCCGACTGGGCTGCCTCGGCAGGAGACCGCTCGGGAAGCTCTGTCCGCGTGGCGGATTCGGACCGCTCCGCTACCGGGACAGGTGCGGATCGGTCGGCGGCGCCGGATTCGGTGGCGGGCGATTCGCCGCCGTGCCAACTCCAGCGTTCGACGTGGACCGCACCGCTCGCGTCGATATCGACACGGTGGTATTCGAACTCCGTTCCGGAATCACCGAATACGGCCCGCACCGCCGGATCAACCATCAGATCGGGATGTGACTCGGTACCGACGATCACCACCCGGCCCGGCCGATCCTCATCCCCCGGCGTGATCCGCATATTGCGGCCCAGATACTCACCGCTTCGAGCCGACAGCACCTCGCGGACCACGGTCTTCTCGATTGGCTCCGATTCGCGGCCTCGGGAAGCGATTTCCGCTGCATCCGAACGCATTTCGAATACCTCGCGCGGTCCTTGCCGCCACCGGGCGGGCTCCCCCGCCGGAGCCGCTCCGGCCCGGACCGCCGTTGCGGCCGCGGCCGCCTGATCGGAGAGCCGCTCCAATGCCGTGATCTCGCGCACCTGCAGCGACGTGTTCGACCAGCGCCCCTCCAACTCGGCCTGCCGATCCGCCGCATCCGCCGCGGCCCGCACCGCGTCGACGAACTCCGGACCGCTTGCACCCGACAGGTCCACACCGAAGCTCGCATACGCCAATTCCCGTGCCTGCCTGAGGAATTCGTCTCGTTGGCTCGCCAAGACCGCCAGTCGGCCGGACACCTCCGGCTCCGTGGGCGCGGACGCCATTTCGGGATCGAAGGGGGTCGCGGTGGGTTCGGCGGCCGAGTCGGCGGCGGGCATGGGTCGCCAGGAGCCGTCAAGGCGGGCCAGGCTTTCGCGGGCCCGAGCCAGGCGGGTGGGGTCGCCCGCGGCAATGGCCTCATCGCGTTCGCGAACGGCTTCGGCGCGCAGACGGGTCGCGTGTTCGACCGCCTCCGGGTTCGGAAGCGATGCGGCGTTGTGAGACTCGTCGAAACCGGTTGGGTCCGCCGGGAATTCGGGGGAATCACCGAAATCGAATCCGTCCGTGTCGAAGGACGGTGGGCGGCGAGGTGATTCGCCGGAAGCGGGCGGTTCGGTGCCGGGCTGCCCGGGTTCGGCGGGAGCTGCCGACCCATCGCGGTTCCAGAATTTCAGTTTGCCACCGAACCGGCGCACGCGACCCTGCTCGGGATCACGGTCGGTGAGATCGGCCGAGCCATCCAGCAGGGTACGGGCCATGCGGTCCAATAGTTTTCGCTGGTCCGGGTCGGACAGGCCCTGGAAGCGGCGGGCCAGCATATCGGAGGCCGAGCCGTCGCCCGTGGGTGGCGGAACACGCCAGCCGCCATCACCGTCGGACTGCAACCACATCTCGAAAGTCCAACCGGGCAAGCGGACTTCGCCCCGATCGAAATGCGCGCCGCGCGCCGTGGTCGAGTCCGGGGCCGGCAGCGGGACCTGGCGCATGAACAATTCGCGGGTCACGTGCGCGGGATGCGGCGGAGTGGCCAGCGACGGATCGCCGAGCGTCGACAGGAAGCCGACGGTCATGAAGTCACCGCGTAGCCGGCCGACCTCCTCGGGGCGGGTGAAGGCATCGGCGACTCGGAAGGCGTCCGGGCCGAGCTGGCGCAGCCAAGCGTCGAAACCCAGTGCGGTGTCGCCACGTTCGCGATAGTTCAGGTAGTGGCCGAGCAGTTGTGCCGCCGCGTCGAAGTCCTCCGGTCTGCGATCGGGGCCCTCCGCGACCGCGGGAGCCATCCACTCGGCCCGCAGTACGCCGCCCAGGCCCGGCTCCACCAGCAGATAGCGCAGACGATGCGATTCGTTCCAGAGCACATCGGTGTACTCCGGATTGGTGACCTCCAGGGCACGCAGTAGATCCATGTGCTCGCCGAATTCGGCGGCGATCACCAACTCCGGGCGACGCCCCTGCAAGAGCACGATATTGTCGTTGACCCAACGACCGCCGATCTCATCCACCGACAGCTTGGCATCCACGGCCTGCCGGAATTCCACCGCCGACTCGGAATCGGGCCCGGAGCGCGGCGCATGCGGGTCTCCGGAGGGCTCGACCGGGCGGTCGGCGGAACTCGGTTCGGCGGGGCGGCCGGGGCGCAAATTCGGTTCGGCTCCAGTCGAATCCGGACCTGCTGTGCCCGTCCCGGGATCAAGGTCCTGCACCCACGGGTGGTACTCCGTAGTGTTGTCGTTCGCGGTGCGCACCACGTCGAAGGCGACCTCGGCCACCTCCAGGCCGACCCGGTCCAGGTACTTGCGCACGGCCTGCCGCCCGGCATCGAACGCCACCCGGCCAGGGCGCTCCGCCTCGCCACCGGGGCGTGCGGCTCGCCGCTCGGCCTTCTCGTACGCCTTGTCGTATGCCTCGGTGTAGGCCCGTTCGGCCGGGCCGACCGGCACGAACTGGCCGCCGTCGCGCAGCATTCGCAGAGATTCGATCTCCATGGCGTACTGGCCCGCCCGTTGCTCACGCAGTGCCGGGGAATCCGACCTGCGCACCGGGGGCTCGTAGACACCGGATGAACCCGAAATACCGTGCGCCCGATCCCATTCCGCACGATGATGCGCCGCGGGATCGAGGCCGTCGATACGCGGGCCCGACTCGACGAGCGCCGCCCGGACCGCGCGCGCACCCGCCGTATGGGCTGCGGCGTCGAGCATATGGTCGGTCACCACCGGGTTGTCCCGCCACACCCGCTCGGCGATCTCGCGGGCCTCGGCGAACGCGCCGTCGTACGCGGCCGCGAGCGGACCCGGTTCACCCACCTGCGCACCGCCTACCGCCAAACGCAGCACCTCGTAGGCGCGGGCGTGCGCGACAGCCTGCCGATCCAGCATCGCTTCGACGTATTCGTCACTGCCCATATGGAATCGGGGCAGCACTTCACCGTCGGCGCGAGCGGGCTCCACCAGCACGGCGGTGCGCACCACCTCCGCCATCCATTGCTCGTGACTCGCATCCTGATGCAGGACAAGGGTGTTCGCGGCCGGATCGAACCCGGACCGCGCATCCGCCCGCACCGGCTGCCAATCCTCGACAAGCATCCTCGCGTCGGCGGCGGTGGTGAAGCGGATGTCGATCCCATGACGGCGCAGGACCGCCAAAGCGTCTGCGGCGAAATCCATTCGAGCGATCGCGCCGCGCAATTGGGACATATTCAGTTTGCCCAATGCCAGCGGCGGCACCGCGGGCGGATCGGAGACCTGCCCGGGATGCTCCCGCCGGTCGGCGGTGATCGAGTAATCCTCCGCCAGCTGTGCGAGCGACTGTGGATCCACCCGGCGCACCGCGGTGACCCCCCGATCGTCGAATCCGGCCTGAATAACCTCGACCACAAGGCTTTCCGATTCGAGATGATTGGCGAAATCGGCATCGGCGTCGGCGGCCGATCGGAGCAGTGCCAGCACATCTTCGGCGGGCACGGGCCGCGCGGCCGGATCACGGGCCTGCATGACGACGGCATGCGCGGGGTCACCCGGGAACACCGCGACCCGATCGGTGAGCCAGTGACCACCCCCGGCGCGCACCTGCGCGCCCACCATCTCTTGGGTCGCGATATCGACTACAGCGGAGCGGATTTCATTGTGCGCGGCGGTAACCAGCGCCTGTTTACGCACCAGATCGGTGAGCTGCCAGGCATCGGCGACGTCGCCGTGCGTGGCATCCGGCGAGCGCGAAACTCGTTGCCATGCTTCGGCTGCCACGCGCTCACGGCCCGACCAGGATCGATCGGACGCATCCAGCCCGAGTTTGCCGGACACTCGATCGAATGCCCGATCCCATTGCTGGGCACGACTATTGGTCGCACGCAGCGCCCGAAAATGCTCCCGCCCGAGATCGACCAGCCTGGTCGCGACCTCCGGCGTACCGGTCCTGATCGCGGGCAGGCCGTGAAATGGGCTGTCGTGCGCCGCATCCCAGGCCCGGCCGTACTCCTCGCGGAAGCTCGCGCCCTGCTCCGGGTAGTAACCGCGGCCGAAGAGCTCATGCGCCATCAGTTCGTCGACGCCCGCTGCCCGGCCCAGCTCGCGCAGGCGTGCCGGGTCGATATCCGGTTGCCTGGCAACGGCATCGGCGATCGCGGCATCCCGGGCGGCCAGGTAGGCGGCCTCCAGCGTCGTGGTCTGCGCGGTATCGGCCGTCTCGCCCAGCGTGCTGCGCGCCACGTCATAACCCGCGGCATCCAGCTCGCGATAGAACTCGGCCTGGCGGCCCAGCGCCTCGGCCTCCACCCGCAGATGCGTCGCGATGTACGCACCACGACCCACCGCCCGAATATCCGCCGGGGTGACCGGCACCCGGCCGCCCATCACCGCCTCGGTCAGCACCGCGAAACGCACCAGCTCACCGGCCTGCAGCAGTTCACTGCGCCCGGTCTGCGAAAGCGTTGCCAACAGCGACAATTCATCGAACCGAGGACCCGGCGCCGCACCCTCGTCGCCGGTCGGCCGGTGGAAGACGACCGCCACATCATGCTCGCGCAACACCCCGGCTGCGGCCCGCCCGACTCCGGTCTGCTCGAGCACCTGCCGCACCGCCGACTCCGCGCGGACCGACGGCGTGTTCGTCCACGCGGTCGGCTCCTGCCGCAATGCCCGGACCACCGATTCCGGCCGAGCCCGGTCGCCGCTGTCCGCGGCGAACGACACATCCGGCTGCCCTACCGACCCGTCTACCGTCGCAAGGCCGCGTTCGGAATTCGGCGCAGCCGCCTCGAAGCCGGGTGGGTGTGGGGGCTGTGTTCCCCCCGCGGGGCCGGGCCGTGGTTGCTGCGGGGCCGCCGCACGAGCCGCGTCCGAGGGGTCGATACCGTGGGCGGCATCCCAGGTGCGGGCATGCAGGTCGGCGAAGGATTCGCCACCGGGAACCTCGCTGTGCCTTGCGATTTCCGGGCGCAGGGCGGCCATAGCCGCCTCATTCGCGGCCCGGTCCAATTCGTGCGGACGGGCCTGCGGGGACTCGGCGGCGGCCGCCTCGCGGGCGCGGTGATAGGTATCGAGGTACAGCGATTCCGAACTCGTATGCGGAATCTCGTGACCGGCCGCGCGCAATTGGGCTCGCGCCACGAATTCCCATGCGTGCGCACGGGTTTCCTCATCGACCTGCAGGGCGATGTACTCCTCGCGGGAGCGGGTCAGAAGTTCCCGGATCGGGCCGAGCGGATCACGGGTACGCGCCAGTTCGGCGTGCAGTGCACCGTGCACCAGGGCCGCCATATGCTCGGCATCGGTGGCACCGGCATCCAGGATCAGCGAATTGCGTTGCGGGCGAAAGCCGGTGGAGCCGTCCGAGCTGAACTCGATGCCGACTCCGTGGCGCGCCAGCACCTCATCGGCCCAGCGGCCGACCTCGGTATCGACCAGACCCGCGCGGACCCGGCTCATGATGTCGAAGGTGGCCGCACCCAGACGATCCGCCGGGTCCACCTCGGGCAAGCGGGCGCGAGCGGGCGCGTTCGGATCGGTGGCACCCTCGATCCACACCCGGCCGTGCCGATCGGTGGTGACGGTCACCAGTTCACGCGGTACCGCATCGATGAGTGCGGCGGCGGCCGGATCGCGGCGCAGGTCGGCCAGGACGCGCTGATGCTCACCACTCGCCGCCGCGATCACCAGCCGCCCGGGATCACCGGGGAACAGCACGGCATGATCGCCGAGACGCCGCGCCCCGGGGAGGCCGGCCGGACCGGCGATCAGCGTGTCCAGCAGGTCGCGGGCCGCATGCGCGTCGACGCGGTCGGCGTGCCGCTGATACTCGGCCAGCTCGGCATCCCGCGCCTCGGCGGCATCGGCCAGGGTGCGCAAATCGTGTGCACGCCTGCGGAATTCGGCCGCCCGCGCGGGATCGGTCGCCGGATCGGCGAGTTCGAACTCGATCCGCGCCAGACGCGCCGACGCCTGCAGCACGATCGACTGGTCGTGCGGGGCGGTATCGAAGCCGAGCCGTCCGGCCAAATCCATTACACGAGCGTGACTTTCATCCAGTCGCAGGGAAGCCGACATACGCTCCAGCGCGGCGGCACGCAGGGTCTCGGCGACCTCCGGACCGCTGGGCCGGTGCCGTGTCGCGCCCTCCGGCACCCGCTCCGAATTCGCATTCGCCTGCTGCCAGGTTCGGCGGTAGAAGTCCGTGTAGTTGTTGCCGTTCGCCCACACCCGGGTGGCGATATCGTCACGCAGCACATCCACGCCGGCCAGATGCGCGACCTCGTCCGCCTGCGCGGCGGTGAGGCCGGCATCGTTGCGGGCCAACATCTCTCGCGCATGATCGGAGGCCGCGCGATAAGCGGCCTCCAGCGGATGTCCGGGCACCTCATACCCGAGAGCGCGCAACTCCGCGGCCAGCCGGAAACGCCCGCCATTACCCGCCGCCTCCTCCGCGACCATGGCCGCGATAAAGGCATCCTGGGTCATTTCCCGAATCCGCGTGGGCGTATTGACGGTGCGCCCATCGACCATGTAGTCGGCATGCTCCGCCTCGTGCGCCAGCGTCAATGCCTGCTGGATGAGCCCCGCGCCATCGGTGAAGGCGACAGCGGACAGGTCCCGCCGCCGGAATTCACCCGCCCTGCCATCGGATGCGCTGGGCTCGAACCGCATTCGCGCCGGGCCGTTCTCCAGCCGGTGCAGGATGTCGCGGCCCGCCGGAGTCTGCGCCAACAGGGCGCGCACCTGGTCGGGCTGGTTGTCCAGCGAGGTTCCGATACGCACCGAATCCGGTGGCGCGGCGAGGATTTCGGTACTCCAGTCGGATATCGGCGGGCGGGCGGCCTCCCAATCGTGGCCGAGAGCGACGGCGTGCGCATTGGCCTCCTGCCAAGTCGCGCCGGGATGCGCACGGAGATAATCGGATTCGGCCGACGCGGATTGCAGCAGCACCAGATCGTGCGGCAGCAGGTCGCCCGAGAGCAGGCGCACCCACGCCTGCGCCACATCCGCCGACTCCGGATGCACGCCGACGAGGTGATTCTTGATCTGCCACAACTGATCCGGAGTGAACTCGGGCAGCCGGGGATCCATATGCAGCGACAGGGAACGAACAATCTCATCCACGTCCGCGTGCCGGGATTCGGTGAACAGACGTTCATAGATCCGGTAGATCGTCGAACCGGCGGAATCCACAGCGCCGGTGTGGAAATGGCCGCGCATCGTCTGCTCCACCAGGTCGAGCCCGGCGAACGTCGAATAGCCCGGCTCCGATCCCCGAACCAATACCTCCCCGATGGCATCGACAACCGAACGCGCCAACTCGTCCTGCCGCATCCGGCGATAGATCTCCAACTGAACATCGATCTCGTCGATATCGACATCGTCGAAACGGATACGGTCGTACACCGAGGCCACCGACCAGTCGTGCTCACCCGCGCCACGCGGTGACACCGGAATACCCTGCGCGTCATAGAGAATCGTGGACACCGCACGCAACTCACGCGGCGCGATCGGCGGAAAACCCGAACGCTCTCCCACCGCGGGATCGATCACCTCGACGAACAACCGGCCCGTACCCGGCTCGGCACGTACGGTCAGCACATAGGCGTGCGCGCCCACCCCGAATTCATCGGTCGCACCGCCGTACACATCCACCACCAGCGCATGCGCCCCCACCCCCAAAGCCAGCAGCTCATCCGCGATCGGCTGATGCGGCGACCGCCCCTCCCCCACCTGCGGCACCGCCACCAACCGCGCCCCCGCCCCCGCCGCCGCCTCCAACTCCACCCGCGACATTCCCGCCAAACCCACCGGCTCACTCGGCACCGAAACAACCGGGCTACCGGTGCCATCCACAATCACCTGCAGCGACAACCGCCCACACTCACCCCGATTCGCCGCCGACAGCCTCTCCCCACCATCCGCCGCCTGCCGACCGGACGGCCCCGCGTCCGGCACCCGAGCATCGTCAACAGTCCGTCCATCATCCGCACGGCGCACATCATTCGTAGGGCGCGCATCGTCGGCACGGCCCGCCCCATCAGCAGGGCGCACACCATCCGCGCGGCCCACACCATCCACAGGGCGCACACCACCCGAGGGGCGCACATCATCGGCACGGCCCGCACCATCAGCAGGACGCGCACCATCAGCAGGACGCGCACCATCCGCACGACCCGCACCATCCACAGGGCGCACACCATCCGCAGTGTGCGGAATATCAGCGGGCGATCGGACGCCGTCCACGCCCTCGCGGCGGCCTTCACCGGGCATACTCTCGCGCTCAATGGGAGCGGTTCGGCTCGCATCACCTTGACTCACGGCGGCGGCGCGCACATTGGGTAGCTCACGCCCATGCGGCACCGCGGATTCCGTGACGCCCGAACGTATTTCCTGCGGACGGTGCCCCGTGGACCCGTCCCCCGCGATATTCGCGCGCGGCGCCGGACGCGGCGAAGCGGCACTCGGGCGTGGCTCCGCCGGTGCGGCGCGCACGATCTCGGGACGAGACGTCGCCGACGAAGGTGCGGGATCACCTTGGCGCGCAATCGAATCCCTCGCGACGCGACCATGGGCACCGGGCCCGGCCGGGCTGACTTGCCCGGTTATCGGCGGATCATGAGCGGGGATCACGTGTGCGTCCGTTCGCGGCTGGGAGACCGCAGCATCCAAGTGCAGCTCGGAACTCGCAGCATCCGCAGGCGGGCGGGAGACCACGGCATCCACGGGCGGGCGAGAGACCACGGCATCCACGGGCAGCTGTGAGACTGCGGCATCCGAGTGCGGGCGGGGTTCGGGAACGGCTTCGGACGCATGTGCGTGTTTGGTTCCGGCGTCGGGCGTGGTCGCTCCACCTACGACATGGTCGGTGGCGGTGTGTGGCGGGCCTGTTTGCGAATGTGCCTGTATACCAGCATGATCCAGCCCACCCACCGCGGTGACTTTCGCATCCCCGGCACCCGAGGGGCGGCTGGTTGAACCGTCGCTCACACCGGCGACGGGCGATAGCCCCTCGGCACGTGCGGCCGGGTTCGGGACAGCACCCGAATCAAGCCCGCCTCGTGGGGCTCCCGCGGTGGGTGAACCGGCCGTCGGGGCGGAATGACTCCCACCACTCTGCGGCCCGGCTGGGGTGCCGACCGGGGCCGAAATGCCAGGGCTGCGTGCGGGTCCGGACGGATGCGGTCCGGATTGGGGCGCACCGGCGGCCGGGGTATGAGGAGAACCGGTGGTGGGGGCGTTCGCCGACGGGGCTTGAGCCTGCGGAGCGGAAGGGGCCTGCTGGACTGTCGTGGCGGGTGGAGCTTGGGCGGCGGGAGGCTCGGCTCCAGCGGCGGACGGGCGAGAGGCCGAGTCCGGGCCTGCCCCCGCTCGCGAATCGGAGTCGGGTCTCGCGCCCGCCGGGTGGGTCGCGGATTCGGTGGCGCCACCCGTCGGTGCGGTCGAGTTCGGGGTTGGGGCGGTGGATTGTGTTGTGGGGTTGTGAGTTTCGGTGACACCTGGGGTTTCAGGGACACCGGGTGGGCGGGAGCCGATGCGGATCAGGTCCGCGGGGGTGGCGGGGGCGGAATACCATTGGGGACGACGGTTGTGCCAGAACTGTTCTGTCAGTGCGTGATTCGCTCCGGAGAGAGCGCCGTTGGAGAGTCCCGCGGCGATCATGCGAGGATCGAATTGGCTGACGGCGGATTTCGCGTTCTGGAAGGCCGTGCCGAAATCCTCGGTGAACCCGTCTATCAGGAATTGCGTGGCGACGCTGCCGCCGAAACCCGCTCCCGCGCCGACCAATCCGGCACCGGTGCCGATGATCGCGCCCTTGAGCCATGGCCGGAGCTCGGTACCGGCGAGATGCTCGCCCAGTCGATGCGCGAACGGGCTCGCCGCACCCGCGCCGATCGCGGAGCTCGCGGCGGTGACCCCGGCCTGCACCAGGTCGAAACCCTTGCGATGGCCACCCGCGACCTGCCAGCCTTGGACGCCGAGTTCCTGTGCGGTACCGAGCACCGTATCGATGGCGATCTCACGCACGAAGAAGTTGGCGACCCGCTCGCCCAGATACCGCGAGACCCACTGCACCACGCGATCCATCAACTGCCGCGCCAGCATTCGGATACCCATCCGGGTGAACCCGATGGCCACCGCCTCGGTCACCGCGGCGGTCGGCGGGAACATCCACGCCGCGATGATCTCCCCCAGCAGCAATGCCAGCGAGGTGATCATCATCAACTGCGCGTACTCGATCTCGGTGCCGACGCCCTCCGCGGCCTCGCCGATCTGGTCGAATGTCGCGGCCAGGGTCTCCAATGACGCATCGCCACTGCGCAATTCGTCGAAGGCGCGCGCCATCTCGGCAATGCCCGCACCGGATACGTACGCCTGCAACGACAATGACTTCGCCGCATCCACATCGGCGAGAATGGCGCGCAGCTCGGCGGCGGCTGTGCGCCAATCCGACGCCATCCCCCACATGCCGTCCGGATCACCGGTCGGCCAATCCGATCCCGCTACCCATTCCAGTGGAATCAGATAGGAAGGCAGCTCAGCCATACACCGCTACCGAATCACCAACCCGAATCGGTGAATCCGCCGCCGCGCGACGGCCCCGAATCGGTGAAATCGGTTGCACCGGTGGCAGACTCCCGCACGATGCGCTGCATGATCGCCCGGTAGTCCGGCAACCCCTCCACCACATCGGAGAGCTTCGGCAGCCGGGAACGACGCTCCTCGAACGGGCGCAACAGTTGTTGCATCCGGCGCCCCAATTCGGCCGTGGCCGCATGCGCCGCCGCGGTGACCGCCCGGGCGATTTCGTCGTATCGATAGTCGGCGATATCCGGCCCGAATCGGGTGTCGATAATCGTGCCGTCGGCATTCACCGTCACCGTGACGCAGTCGTACAGGGTGGCGCTCGCGGTCAGCTGCGCCCGTTGTTGCTGCAGATGCGCGGCCAGCCGCGCCTGCTCCCGAACCTCCGCCAGCACCGCCTGCATCTCGGCCCGCACCCGCTCGTTCGACACCCGGCACGGCCCGATCAGCGGAGGGTATGCGCGTTGTGATGATCGGTACCGGTCAACAGTGTCGCCGCGGAATGCTGTGCCGAGGCGAAATTGTCGAAGGTACCGGCCATATTTCCGCCGCCCCGCAGCAACTGCACCCTGGAGGCGAGATAACCGGATTGCCCGGCGGCGAACCGCTCACCCAGCTCGTCATCACCCCACGGCTCGCCCCGCCCATCGAGCGCGGAGGACAGTTTGGCCAGCACCGCATTGATGCGATCCCTGATATCGGCGGTCTTGTTCCCGGCCGAATTCAGCAGATCCGCGTGGATCTCGACCCTATCGGCCATCGCCGGGCTCCTCACCGCATTCAAGCGGGCAGCCCGCATCGTTGATCAGGAAAACGCTTTCGCGACGTTAGCCGGAGCCGGTAACGGAGCAATGGCCGCAACATGAACGCTCCGTGCGTGCAATCGGCAGAAAGCGCTGCACGACAACACTATTCGCGGATGCGACGGCGGTTGCGCCAAGTCGCCGGGTTCGGATCTACATCTTCGGTCCAACGACGGACCCCGCCGGCGACTCTGCGATGATGGGACACCGTGCGAGTACTGGTGCAGCGGGTGAGTTCGGCGCAGGTCACGGTCGACGGCGAAGTCGTGGGCCGAATCGACCCGGCGGCGCATGACGCGCCGCACGGCCTGGTGGCCCTGGTCGGAGTCACCCACAGCGATACCGAGACGACCGCGAAAGCTCTGGCGGACAAGCTCTTCCGGCTGCGTATCCTGGATGGCGAGCGTTCCGCCGCGGATCTGGGTGCACCCATTCTGGTGATCAGCCAATTCACCCTCTATGCGGACACCGCCAAGGGCCGGCGACCCTCCTGGAATGCCGCTGCACCTGGGCCCGTCGCCGAGCCTCTGGTAGACCTCTTCGCCGACACCCTGCGCGGACTCGGAGCAACCGTCGCCACCGGACGCTTCGGCGCGCATATGCACGTCGAACTCGTCAACGACGGACCCGTCACGCTGCTACTGGAGGGCTGAACCCCACCGAAACCGAACGCCCGCCCCGGCATTGCCGGGACGGGCGTGAAAAGCGTTGCGCGCGTGACTACTCCGGGCGGAGGGTCAGGATGCGCGGGCCGTCTTCGGTGACCGCGACCGAATGCTCCCAGTGGGCGGCACGGGTGCCGTCGGTGGTGACCACGGTCCAGTCGTCCTCGAGAGTTCTGGTCTCGGTGGTACCGAGGGTGAGCATGGGCTCGATCGCCAGCACCGAACCGACCACCAGGCGCGGGCCCTTGCCGGGAGCGCCCTCGTTCGGCAGGAACGGATCCATATGCATTTCGCGGCCGATGGCGTGACCGCCGTAGCCGTCGACAATGCCGTACTGGCGGCCGTGCAGATCCTGCGCCGCGTACGTGCCCAGCTCGATGGCGTGCGAGATATCGGTCAGGCGCGCGCCGTCGACCATGGCGGCGATACCCGCCTCCATCGACAACCGGGTCGCCTCACTCAGCAGACGGTCGGCCTCGATGATATTGCCGACGCCGAAGGTCCAGGCCGAATCACCGTGCCAGCCTTCGAGAATCGCGCCACAGTCGATGGAGACCAGATCGCCCTCGGTCAGCACCTCGTCCTTGGACGGGATGCCGTGCACGACACGATCGTTCACCGAGGAGCAGATCGACCCCGGGAACCCGTGATAGCCCTTGAACGAAGGGATCGCTCCGGACTCGCGGATGAGCTGCTCGGCGACCTCGTCCAACTCCAGGGTCGAAACCCCGGGCTTGGCGGCATCGCGCACCGCCACCAGGGCACGGCCGACGATAGCGCCGGCCGCCGCCATGGCGTCCAGTTCACCGGCGGTGCGGAACGGCACCACCTTCTTGTTCTTGCGGCCGAAGACCATTCAGCGACCCAGGGCCGCGAGCGCGCGCGCGTTAACGCCTTCGATCTCGCCGATACCCTCGACCGAGACAACCAGGCCGTCATAGTGATCCAGCAACGGTTCGGTCTCCTCGCGGTAGACACGCATGCGGTTACGGATGGTCTCCTCGGTGTCGTCGCCGCGGCCACGGGCCAGCATGCGCTCCACCACCACATCCTCGGCGACCACGAAGCAGAGCACGGCGTCGAGCTCATGGCCCGACTCCTTCAGCATCTTCTCCAGCGCGTCGGCCTGATCCACGGTGCGCGGGTAACCGTCCAGCACAAAACCATTGGTGGCATCCGGCTCGGCGATGCGCGCCTCGACCATGCGGTTGGTCACGGTGCTGGGCACCAGATCGCCCGCGTCCATGAACGTCTTGGCTTCCAGGCCCAGCGCGGTCTGCTGGCTGATGTTCGCACGGAACAGGTCACCCGTGGAGATGTGCGGTACACCCAGCTTCTCCGACAGCAGCACGGCCTGAGTGCCTTTGCCTGCACCCGGCGGCCCGAGCAGAACAACTCTCACTTGAGGAACCCTTCGTAATTTCGATTCATCAACTGGCTCTCGATCTGTTTCACCGTATCGAGGCCGACGCTCACAATGATCAGCACCGCGGTACCGCCGAACGGCAGGTTCTGCACACCGCTGTTCGTGCCGAGGCCCAGCAACAGGTTCGGTAGCACGGCGACAGCGCCGAGGTAGATCGAACCGGGCAGGGTGATGCGGCTCAGGACGTAGTTCAGATAGTCCGCGGTCGGCTTACCGGGCCGGTAGCCCGGAATGAAGCCGCCGAACTTCTTCATCTCGTCCGCGCGCTCCTCCGGGTTGAAGGTGATTGCGACATAGAAGTAGGTGAAGAACACGATCAGCGCGAAGTAGATCCCGACGTAGACCGGGTTGCTCGGATTCACCAGATACTTCTGGATGAGCTCCTGCCACTTGGCCGGCTCGCCCGTGGTCTTCTGGGTCAACTGCGCCAACAGGTTCGGCAGATAGAGCAGCGAGGAGGCGAAGATGACGGGGATGACGCCCGCCTGATTCACCTTCAAAGGTAGGTAGGTCGACGACCCGCCGTACATCTTGCGGCCGACCACACGCTTGGCGTACTGCACCGGAATTCGGCGCTGACCCTGCTCCACGAAGATGACGCCGACGATGACCACCAGCGCGGCGGCGGCGACCATAGCGGTCACACCCCAGCCACGGCCGTCGTAGATCGTCTTGCCCTCGGAAGGAATACGGGCGGCGATACCGGCGAAGATCAACAGCGACATGCCGTTACCGACACCGCGCTCGGTGATCTGCTCGCCGAACCACATCACCAGCGACGCACCGGCCGTCATGACCAGCACGATGATGATCATGCCGAAGACGGAGGTGTCATCCAGGATGTCCTTGGGGCACCCGCGCAGCAGCTGTCCGCGCGAAGCGAGCGCGACCAGACCGGTCGACTGCAAAATCGCCAGCGCCACAGCGAGATAGCGGGTGTATTGGGTCATTTTGTTCTGACCCGACTGACCTTCTTTGCGAAGTTCCTCGAAACGAGGAATCACCACGGTCAGCAGCTGGATGATGATGCTCGCCGTGATGTACGGCATGATGCCGATCGCGAACACCGAGAGTTGAAGCAGCGCGCCGCCGGAGAAGAGATTGATGAGCTGATAGATGCCAGCGGAATCCCCGCCGTTGACCAGCGCCACACAGTCTTGGACGTTTTTGTAACTGACACCCGGCGAAGGCAGCGAGGCGCCCAGTCGGTAGAGGGCTATCAGTCCCAGCGTGAAGAGAATCTTCCGCCGTAAGTCCGGGGTCCGGAAAGCCGACACGAAGGCGGAAAGCACAGATCCTCCTGGCGAACGACATAGGTCAGGCCATGGCTACAACGACGGAAACGCCGAATCCCCATGACGGTGTTGGCAGACAACACTTGAACTCTAACAGTGACACCGGACGAGCTCGCGACTCGTCCGGTGTCAGTGTGTATTCAGACTACCGTCAGGCCACAACGGTGGTGGTGCCGCCAGCTGCGGAGATCTTCTCCACGGCCGAACCTGAGAACTTGTCGGCGGAGACCTGAACGGCCACACCGATTTCGCCCTCGCCGAGGACCTTCACGAGCTCGTTCTTGCGAACGAGGCCGCGAGCGATCAGCTCGGACTTGCCGATGGTGCCACCCTCGGGGAACACCCGCGCGATGTCAGCGACATTCACGACCTGGTATTCGGTGCGGAACGGGTTCTTGAACCCCTTCAGCTTCGGCAGACGCATGTGGATCGGCATCTGCCCGCCCTCGAAGCGGACCGGAACATTCTTGCGAGCCTTCGTACCCTTGGTACCGCGGCCCGCGGTCTTACCCTTGGAACCTTCACCGCGACCCACACGGGTCTTCTCGGTCTTGGCACCCGGGGCAGGACGCAGGTGGTGCAACTTGATGGTCATGCTTAAACCTCCTCAACCTGAACGAGGTGGCGCACGACGTTGATCAGACCACGGTTCTGCGCGTTGTCCTCACGGACGACAGTCTGGCGAATGCCACGCAGGCCGAGGGTCCGCAGCGACTCGCGCTGGTTACGCAGGGCGCCAATGGAGCTCTTGGTCTGGGTCACTTTGAGATCTGCCATGTCAGACTCCCTGTCCCGCACGCGCACGCAGCATGCCCGCAGGTGCCACGTCCTCGATCGGCAGACCGCGGCGAGCGGCAACCTCTTCGGGGCGCTGCAGCATCTTGAGAGCAGCAACGGTGGCGTGCACAACGTTGATGGCGTTATCGCTACCGAGCGACTTCGCCAGAATGTCGTGGATGCCTGCGCACTCCAGCACGGCACGAGCCGCGCCGCCGGCGATCACACCGGTGCCGGGCGAAGCCGGACGCAGCATGACGACACCGGCCGCCGCCTCACCCTGAACCGGGTGAGTGATGGTGGAGCCGATCATCGGAACGCGGAAGAAGCTCTTACGAGCCTCCTCGACACCCTTCTGGATGGCCGCGGGAACTTCCTTGGCCTTGCCGTAGCCGACGCCGACCAGACCGTTGCCGTCACCGACGATCACGAGGGCGGTGAAGCTGAAGCGACGACCACCCTTCACGACCTTGGAGACACGGTTGATCGCGACTACGCGCTCGAGCTGATTGCTCTTCTCGGCCTGCTGCTGATCGCGCTGACCGCCACGACCGCGGCCACGGCCGCCGTCACGATCATTGCCACCAGCGTTGGGGCCACTGTTTCCGGCGGGACCGTTGCTTCCGCCGTCACGCCGCTGACGTCCCGGCATCAGACGTTCCTTCCATTCGCAGAATTGATCATCAGAACTTCAGCCCACCTTCACGGGCGGCATCAGCCAGCGCCGCGATACGGCCGTGGTAGTCGTGACCACCACGGTCGAACACGACCGCCTCGATACCGGCAGCCTTGGCGCGGGCGGCGATGAGCTCGCCGACCTTGGCGCCCTTGGCGGACTTGTCACCCTCGACGGCACGCACATCGGCCTCGATGGTCGACGCGAACGCGATGGTCTTACCCACCGAGTCGTCGATCAGCTGAGCGTGGATGTGGCGCGCGGAGCGGTTGACCACCAGGCGCGGACGCACGGTGGTGCCTTCGATCTTCTTGCGCAGACGGAAGTGGCGACGCGTCTTGGACAGACGGCGACGGGTGGAAACATCCGTGCCGACCGGCTTACGCCGAAGCTTCTGCTTTTCGGTTTGTGCCATGGCTTACTTACCCGTCTTTCCGACCTTGCGGCGAACGACCTCGCCGGCGTAGCGGATGCCCTTGCCCTTGTACGGGTCGGGCTTGCGCAGGCCGTGAATAACCGCTGCGATCTGGCCGACCTTCTGCTTGTCGATACCCGACACCGAGAACTTGGTGGGAGCCTCGACCGCGAAGGTGATGCCCTCAGGAGCCTCGATCGGGACAGCGTGGCTGTAGCCCAGGGCGAACTCGAGGTTCGAGCCCTTGGCCTGCACGCGGTAACCGACGCCGAAGATTTCCATCTTCTTCTCGTAGCCTGCGGTCACACCGACGATCATGTTGCTGATCAGGGTGCGGGTCAGGCCGTGCAGCGAGCGGTTCTGACGCTCGTCGTTCGGACGAACGACCTCGAGCTCACCGGACTCCGCCTTGGTGACGGTGATCGGCTCGGCGACCACGTGCGACAGGGTGCCCTTGGGACCCTTCACCGCAACGTTCTGGCCGTCGATGGTCACCTCGACACCGGCGGGAACCGGGATCGGCTTCTTACCGATACGCGACATTTGTTCCTACCTCCCTTACCAGACGTAGGCGAGGACTTCCCCGCCTACACTCTGCTGCTTGGCCTGACGGTCCGTGAGCAGACCAGTGGACGTGGAGATGATCGCCACGCCGAGGCCGCCGAGCACCTTGGGCAGGTTGGTGGACTTCGCGTATACGCGCAGGCCCGGCTTCGAAACGCGACGCACGCCCTGCAGGCTGCGCTCACGGCTCGGGCCGTACTTGAGGTCGACGACAATCGCCTTGCCGACAGCGGCATCTTCGATGCGGTAATCGGCGATGTAACCCTCACGCTTCAGGATCTCGGCAATGTTCACCTTGATCTTGGAGTGGGGGGCTTTCACCTGATCGTGGTACGCCGAGTTGGCGTTGCGCAGACGGGTCAAGAAGTCTGCGATTGGATCAGTCATGGTCATGAGTGACCGCTACCCTTCTCGCCGCGGTTCCCATTCAGCACCGTCACACGGGCGGTCGTGGGCCTACGACAATTCGGTTCGGTCCAGCCGGGAGTGCCCGACCGGATGATTCGCTATCGCCTATCGGGCAACGCCACACAACGAGGTGCGGACATAGGTGTGCCCAGGCAACCGGTCTAGTGTAGGCAACCGCTGTTCAGCCGCCAAATCGGGGGTGCTGTGGGACTGCTCACCTCCTTCGAGGTGGCAGCACCGGCCTTGCTCGCACGTACGCACGAACCGCGTCGCGGTCACAGTGGCCATCGGAGCCGCCCCCAATTACGTTGCCGCTCAAAGATTCCCGCCCTCGGCGATGCCAAGGCCTGATTCAGGCAAAAGGGACAGTCCGATTGCGGGGTCCGGTGCGGTGGGCGATAGTGACTGCCATGGCGGGAAGCGGTGGGGACCAACTCAATGTCGAGATAGACGACTTGTCGGCAACAGCGGATTGGATGAAAACCACAGCCCAAGACTTCAGCGACGATGTCGAAAAGTTGATGCGCGATGTCCAGTCATTAATGCAGAAATGGCGGGGCAGTGCCGCCGATACCCACCAGACCGCGTGGAACGAGTGGGCTGACGCCGCTCGCGACCTCGTAGGCGCCCTGGCCGACGATGCGGATGCGTTGCTGGCTGGCGCAAGAACTTTCGACACAACAGATACCAACTCCGCCACACAACTGAATGCCGTTGTGGTGAAGGCGTGAGCGGCGACCCAGATGGCTACAGCACCGATCTGACCGAGATGCAGCAGCTGATCGACCGAGCCACGCAGATCGAGACGACCATCGAACAGCGACTCGGCGATATCGAGCAGCGGGTCGGCGCGCTGCATGTGCAGTGGTCCGGCATAGCCGCTTCGGCGCATTCGTCGGCTCATACCCGCTGGGTGCAAGCCGCACGCGAGCTGCACCAGGCGCTCACCGATCTACGCGGCGGCACCGATCAAGCCCGCACTATCTATTCCGGTGTGGTGACCACCAACCAGAAGATGTGGCCGGCGTGAGTCCAACCACAATCGACGTACTCCCATCCGCCTTCAATTCTGCCGCAACATCTTTCGGAACAGCACGCAAGTCGGTAACCGAGATAGTCACCACGCTCGCCAAGAACCTCGACGACAACTGGGGCTGCGCCGGAACCGACAACACCGGGCACAACTTCGCCAACGGCTACGACACCGCCGCATTCAACGCGGTGACCTCGGGAGCCGACTTGGCCAATGGGCTCGGCAAGCTGTACGACCTGCTCAAATACACCAGCATCAACCATGCCAACGGCAATACCCTGGCCGCGACGGATCCTCAGTTCGACAGCGTTTTTCCGGATCCGCAACCGATCCCCACCTATGCCACGCCAACGTTCCGCGGCGCCTACGGTGGAGATAGCGACGCGCCCTTGGGTTGGGGACTGATCACCCGATGGCTGCAAGGTCGGGTATGGCCCAATGGCCACCAAGACGGGCTCGACAACCTCAGTAGCGCATGGTCAACAGCCAAAGACGGGCTCAACTCCCTGCTTCAAGGGCTGCGTGATGCGCGAGGAATCGTCGCTCAGCAGGTCTCCGATGAAGTTCCGCAGATCCTCACCCAAATCGATCTGGTCATAGGCGACGTCACCAATATCGCCGCGCACTGCGAGATTCTGTCCACAGCCTGCTGGGACTACTCCACAGCGCTGACCGACGCCCACCACAAAATCGAGAAAGCCCTGGCCGAACTGGTCCTGACCGTCGGGGTTACCGCAGTGATCGCATCGCTGATCGGTCCTGAAGGCACTGCGGGCGGTGCGGCTCTCGCAGCCGGGGTTCGCGGCGAAGCCACTGCGGTGCGAGTAGTGACAATCATCGATGCGCTCTCCGAGGTGGTGACCGCAAAGAACGCAGCACTAGCCGGAACCGCCCTTGCCGGCGGACGCTTGACCGGCAACCTGCAACCACTGCTGGATGCCCAACCAACGCGATTCGATGCGGCCACCCGGCCAACCGGGGGTGGTGCGGATAAGCCACTTCCTCGTACCCAAGCGCCTAACGGGGAAATGCTCGGGGAGAGTGGCGCCAACACAACGAGCAAAACTCTGACGCAGCCGCCCGCGAAAGGGCCTTACTACAGAATCGATGTGGAGAACCCGAATCCAGGGGTTCGCCCAGGACAGATGCATCTACAGGACGATGCCGGCAACAAGTACTATTACAACTTCAACACCGGAGAGTTCGAAGATGCACCGGCTTCATTCATAAACAAAATATCGAAGGATCCACAATTCCAGCGAGCCATTCGAAAGGGAGCAGCCATGCTCGGGGTGAACTAAGTGATAGAAGTCAGCCAGAACTGGCCAACCTTGCCGCTTTTCGAAATGGAGCTGAAGGCATTGCAGCTTCGATCCGACCATGAGATTCGCGTGCAAGGCGACTCGTACGGCGTAACGGGCGGCGACGTAACCGTTTCGATGATGCTCAGCGGAACTCCCGTAATAATTTTCGATGTCGCTTCTGTGCCGCTCTCGCACGTCAAGCAGTTTGCCGATGGACACCCCATCGTTCTGGGAGAAGATAGCGTAGATAGCCGCGGTGGGCTGAGATACGCCCCCTCTTTCCCCGGTCTCCCAATCGGCCCACTGACATTATTCAGCATCCCCCTTCTCGATGGTGGCGAATGTCGCGTGCAGGCGCATGGGCACCGGACCGAAGATGGGTTCGCATTCTTCTCGGTCAACTGTGAGACGCCGACATTACCTGTTTCCTACGATCTTGCGTCCATACCAATCACAATCATCCGACAACGGTCCGGGAGCGAATTGGACATCCGGATCGTGGACTAGTTATTCGCACCAAATCGCGGACGATACCAGCCGCGCATCAGAAGGAATTCTAGTGAAGAATGATTCGATCGCCGCGCGCAATGAACGAATTGTGAATGCGGTCGCGCAGGTTCGGGGGCGCGCCCAAACATCAGGTGGCGCAGTGGTTGTCGAGACCGATGCCTATGGGACGATCACCGATCTTCAGATATCACCGGCCGCGATGACAGTTGACGGCAGCCGGCTGGCTAAGGCCATCGCACAGTGTCATCAAACCGCCAGGGATCAGGCCAATACCGAGGCGAACAGGATTTATGCCGAGCTGATGAACATCTCGGCATCGTCGACCCCTGATCCCTCAGGCAACACACCGGAGTGGGAGGACCCCGCTCCCATCCGGATCACGCACGTGGTGTGACCTTGCCCCACGCAGCTGCGGGCTGCGACCGTTCTTGACCAAATCTGGGCACTTAGGACTGCTCACGCTTGTTCGCGGGGTTGTAGGAGGCGGCGGGCGCCGGCGAGGGTGGCGGCGTCGAGGACGTCCTCCAGTTGTTCCCAGCGGGAGACCAGGTCGGCGAGCATTGTCATCATGACGTCGGGGAATGCGTAGAGGAATGTCTTGTAGCGGTAGTGGTCGAGGTAGAAGAGGCGGACGGCGGATTTGGCGGTGACCGTGGTGGTTCGGGCGTCGTAGAAGATGTCGTGGCTGCCGAGGACCGCGCCGGTGGACATGACGGCGGGTTCGTAGACGCCGCCGAAATCGACTAGTACTTCGCCCTCGGCGATTACATAGACGCCGTGGGCCGGATCTTCCTCGCGACAGATGAGATCGCCTGGGGCGTAGGTGATTTCGTCGAACATCGAGGCCAGGGTTTCCAGGTCGCCGTCTACCAGCGGGGCGAAGAGGCGGACGCCGAAGGGGTCTACGCCCTCGTTCAGGCAGGCGACTCGTTCGCGGAGGTGGTCGAGGCTCAGGTGGCCGATGCGCATTCGGGCGAAGCGCTTCATGCGGTCGATATCGCGGCGCTGGCGGCGGGCGGTTTCGGTGCTGGGCGGGGCGTAGAGGGAAGGGTCACCGGCTATGCGGGCGGCTTCGCGCAGGCCCGATTCATAGGCGCTGTGTACGCAGCCCCAGTGGTAGCTGTTGGTGGCCTCACCCGCGAAGTAGAGGCGGTCTTCCACTGGCTCGGCGAGGGTGTCCAGGTCGCGCGGGGAGGCGTTCACGCCGATACAGGCATAGGAGCCGTGCGCGTACGGGTCCGAAGACCAGGAGGTACGCGAAACACGTTGGGGTGCCGGTGTTTCCGCGCCGAAGATATCGCTGACGACGGTGGTCGCGTAGTCGCGGACCTGTTCGTCCGGCCAGGATTCCATGACTCTGCCCAGGGATGCGCCCAGCAGGAGGACCAGGATCGGTTTGCCGTGCGACTTCCACATGTTGATCACTACGGTGGGGTATCGCTCGGTCTCGCGGCACAGGTAGCCGTAGACGTATTGCTCTGCGGGCCAGAATCTTTCGGAATAGTGCAGGGCGATCTTGTTGAGGGTTCCGAAGCCGAGCCGGTCCAGGGCGTGCTGTTTGCGCTCGGGGAGCGGTGGGTCGAAGAGCAGGTCACCGGCTTTCAGGACGCCCAGTGGAACAGTCACCAGGACCTTGTCGGCATCCCACACGGCACTATCGGTGGTGATGCGAACAGCGTTGTCACCCAGGGTGATTCGGCGCACCGGTGTCTCGAGTTCGATATCCGCGTCCGCTGCCAGTGCGGCGATCACCGCCTGATATCCGCCGTGCAGGACGCTGTCGCCGTACCCGTAGACGCGGTAGCCGTCCTCCCAATACTTGAATGACAGCAGGTCGGGATCCTCGGCGACATCCTCGCGCAGGATCACATTGAGGTGATAGCGGATGGCCTGTTCGTCCTGATGGCTGTGTCCGGCCGCCGCGAGAATCTCATCGATGACACCCGACAGCGACATATCCGGATGGCCGCGACGACGCGCGAGCTCGGCCCGCTGCTCCAATTCATGCAGTACCTGATCGGCCAGCTCCAGGGTGCGATTCTTCACCGTGGAGTTGGCGATCCGCCCATCCGGCCCGAACAGGGTGAGGCTGTCGAACCCACCCGTATAGGAACTGTCCCCACCCACATAGCTGTACGGAATCCCCAGCCCCTCAACCAATTCGGTGAGCGGATTCCCCTCGGTCCCATGAATCCAATGCGCCCCCAGATCCACCCCGTCGGCATCGGTCCAGATCCGCCCACCGACCCGATCCCGAGCCTCCAGCACCACCACCTCGTACCCGAGTTTGCGAAGAGCTTGCGCTGCAGCCAATCCCGCGATCCCCGCCCCCACCACAACAACGCCCGTCCGCCGTACCCCAGCGTCCGCACCCTTCGTGACCTGCTCCGATTCCGCAGGGCCCGAGCTCCCGTCCGAAAAGAATCCACACGGCTGAGTCATAGCCAAAGTATCGGCGATGACCTCCGCGTACGCCCCGGATTTGCCCCGACGCGCTATTCCAAGATGTCGCTGGAGAGGAAGGCGTCCCACTGACGGGCTGTGAACCACAGCTCCGGACCGCGCCCCAGATCCTTCGTGTCACGGACTCCCACCCTGCCGTCACCGAGGAAGACCTCGACACATTCGTTGGCCTGAGCGGATCGGCTGGCTTGAACCACTTGCCCGTCGGCGGCATTTCGGTCACGTCGGCTCCTTCGCGGTCCTCAACGCCAAATATCGCTGGCGAGGAAGGCATCCCACTGCCGGGCGGTGAAGATCAGGGCCGGGCCACCCGGGTTCTTGGAGTCGCGGACGCCGACGTGGTCTGAGACATCCCAGCTTTTGGTTTGTCAAGCTGCGGCTTGTTGGTCTTGGTTGTGGTGTGCCCAGGCGGTGGCTTCGTCGTAGAGGGTGTGGGATTTGAGGCAGCCGTGCAGGATGCCGACGAGCCGGTTGGCAACCTGGCGCAGGGCGGCACTGTGGGTCAGGCCTCGGGCGCGTTGCTTGTCGTAGTAGGCGCGGGCCCCGGGTGAAGGTTTGAGCGCGCAGAAGGCTTGGGTCGTCAGCGCATCGACGAGGCGGTCCTGATGCAAGAACCTGGCCGCGACGACCTTCATTTTCCCCGAAGCACGGGTGATGGGGCTGGTCGCGGCGTAGTTCTTACGAGCCTTGGCAGTGGTGTAACGGTGGGGGTCGTCTCCGAACTCGGCGAGCACCCGGGCACCGAGGATCTTGCCCAATCCTGGCTGGGACAAGATGATCTCAGCGGCCGGGTGCCGGCCAAAAGAAGTCTCGACCTCCCCTTGCAGGAGTTTCACCTGCGCGTCGAGAGTGGTCAGGACCGCCACCACGGCACGGGTGCCCGCCGCGTAGGCCGCGACGATCACCGGGTCGCGGCCCAATTGCTCACTGCGCAGGATCGCTTGGATGCGTGCGGCTTTGGCGTCTATGTCACCGCGACGTCCAGCGCGCTTCATCGCGGCCTTGATCTGGTTGAGCGACAACCTGCTTGCCGCCGCGGGGTCGGGGGCCTTGCCGAGCAGCTCGAGGGTGTCGGGGGCATCGAGGTCCTCGAACGCCTCCAATGCGGCGGGGAAGTACTCGCGCAACCTGTACCGTAACCGCTGGGTGTGGCGGGTGCGTTCCCAGATCAACGTTTTATGCGCTCGGGCAACAACTTTCACCGCTTCAGCGGCGGGACTATCCCCGGCGACCGGGCGCAGTTGGTGGGCGTCGGTGCGGACCATGTCAGCCAGGGTGTGCGCGTCGGCGGCATCGCTTTTCGCCCCAGAGACACTGCGGCGCTCACGGAATCGGGCCGCCTGCAACGGGTTCACCGCGTACACGGTGTAGCCGGCCGCGATCAACGCCGCGACCCACGGGCCGCGATCGGTTTCGATCCCGATCCGCACCTGCGTGGCATCGTCGCCGTCATCGACGTATTCGCCGATCATGGTGTGTAGCCGGGTGATCCCGGCGATCCCTTCGGGAAGACGAGCCTTGACCAGCCGTTTCCCGGCCTCGTTCATCAACTCGACATCGTGGTGGTCCTCGGCCCAGTCATCACCGACCAACAGCACAGCAGTTCCCCGTTCATCGTTGTCGGACAACCAATCCGGCAGCGAGCAGGGAGAACGTCGGCGACCTAATGAATCAGTGCTCACACCGACACGCGGCGGGCACGACATCCCAGCAGCGATCCATTCCTCCCGGCCGACCAGCAGGGGCACGATCTCAGATCAGGACTCGAAGTCCGGGCTCAACCAGTGCTCACCTGCCAGCCGCTACCAGAAGCGAGTCTGCACGATCTACCGACCCGCTACATCTCATTAGGCTTCACCGACGAAGGCGACTTCCACGCACTCGCTGGCCTTCGAGGACCTGGAGGATTTGAACCAGTGGGCAGCGGACATATCGATGTTCACGCGGTGCACTCCTTCGCGACCCGAAGCACCATGTCACGGGTGTCTCTTTCACTCAACGCTACAGCTTCGAGCGCCGAGATCGCCTCCCGATATTGGTCCACCACGTCTTTGCGCTCGTGATAGAGCGAACCGATCGCGCCTTCAAGGTAGATCACCGATGGCACAACCAAACCGCTTGTCCCACGCGGAAATTGCAGCATCGTGAAGGACTGGATAGTGAGGCCGCGGTGCGCTCCGGATCCGAAAGAGACTACGCGGATACCTATATTCTCGCGTTCACCAGCCTCAGCGAGCCATCGCAGCTGCGCGGCCATGACCGACGGGCCGCCCGGCTGGTGCCTCAACACCGCCTCGGACAAGACGGCATCCAGCCGAAAGTTGTTGTCTTCCAGTCTCACCTGCCGTCGTGCGGCCAATTCGACCCGGCGCTCCATATTGACGATGCTCAGGTCCGGCTCTTCGCTCATGGCTATCGCGCGCCGATAGTCGGCGGTTTGCAGCAAACCTGGCACCAGCACCAGCTGGTGGGTGACAACTCGATCGGCAGCACCCTCCAAACGCAAGTAGCGCGGATAGTGCGGGTACACCTGGTCCGCGTACGCCTGCCAGTAGCCCTTCGAGTTGCCCTGCGCCTTAGCGGTTTTGTCCTGTTCCCTGACTTCACTCCACAGGGTCAGCACCTCCCCCTCGCTCCCCGCGTCAGCGCCGTAGAAGTCCAGCAGGATGCGTAGCTGCGGGGTGGTGAGCTTCGTCGGCATGCCTTCCTCCAGCCGCATGAGTGTCTGCCGCGAAACTTCCAGATATAGCCCCGCCGCAAGAACGCTCTTACCCGCATGCACCCGAAGCCCGCGCATGTAATTCCCGAAATCCAAGCGAGAGACAGTAGATCCGGCCATTTCGTTAGCCTCGCTAGTTGGGGATCGACCTCCACGGACATGTCCGCCGCGGACTTCAATTCTATTTCGCACCCAGTTCGCGGTAATGCTTTTCGCAGAATGTCTGCGGGTGTCTACTTGGCGTATCACCAGCGAGGACAGCGCGCATCCATCGCCGATCCGAAATCCGTTCTCCACGAACACCATCGACAATGAGATGGTTGGAATGTCTTTGGATACAGGCACGTTGATCCTGATAACACTCTCCTGCCTCCTCCTGGCGGCAGCCATCCGCTGGGGCTTCACCGACCCCACCTCCCCCCCGAACGCCGCCCGCGCCGAGCGTCCCCCTCCTCGTCGCGGGCGGCCACCATCTCCCCCGGGTCCCCCTGCACAACCGCCACCGCCTCCACGGCCGCCATCGCGCCTGGTGACCCCATGTATTCAACGGTGTCCCACTACCGAATCGCCACGACCCACCCCCTCACCCCACTGGAGGTGCGAGCCCTACTGCACCGCCACGCGGCCTGCACCCCGGGCGACGGCCACACCACCGAAAACTGCGGTGCCCGAACCCAACTCCTCCAACTCAACGCTGGGCGGCCCCCCGCACCGCCCAGCTCGGCAACCTACTGAGGGCTGCACCCGTCCGCGACCAGATCCCCCGGTGCGGCACGCATACCAATTGTGGCGATCCCCGCCACGCAGAACCAAAAGCTCCCCCGGTCCTGCTTCAACTGCACATAGAACTTATCCACAGGCCCCTGCGACGGAAACCCCGGCGACGCGATACACCCGAACCCCTCCAACTGCCGCGCCCCCGTCGCCTCAACCCGATCACACGCGAACGTCCCACCCTTCGGATACTCCGCCCCCGCAACCGCCGGAAACGCAACACTCCCAACCACCGCGGCCACCCCGGCCACACCCAACATCCCCACCCGAATCCCATTGCCCCACATATACATTCCCTTCAACTCAGCTCCCGAACTCCCCGGTCCGGCTACATGATCGTATCCGCGGCCACCGACAGAAACCCGAGAGCGCGTGCGGCACTGGACAATTGATCACCAGGAACTGAAGGTGGCGATACGCAACTTGGGTTCAAGGGTTCGATGCAACAGGGTTGTCGGGGTTCGACAGTAGTTGGTCGAGTACTTGTGCGGGGGTGCGGTAGTTGTAGCGTTTGCGGGGGCGGGTGTTGAGTTGGGCGGCGACGTAGTCGAGGTAGTCGGCGGGGAAGATCGACAGGTCGGTGCCTTTGGGAAAGTATTGGCGCA
>NZ_WJIC01000035.1 GCF_009649815.1 Nocardia sp. SYP-A9097 | reverse complement strand
TCGACCACCGCCCACAGCTCGTCGGGCACCAGGCGCAGCGACAACTCGTCGGTCACGGCCGAACATCATGCAGCACAACCCATCACGACACGCCAGAAACCAAATTCGACGACGTGAGACGCCGTCTTAACTGCGTTTCCTATAGGCAAAGTATATTAAGCGCGGCGTTGGTCAACCTTATTCAAAGGAGAATCGCCCGCCTCGAGGCCGAGTTCGGCGAGCATCTGGCGCGCGGCGCTGGCGAGACATCGCCCGCCCGCGGACCAACTCGGCGGACGAGAAACTCCTCGGAGCGCTGCTCGAAATCCCAATCCTCAACGCCGACACCACGCAAGACATCGTCGGCACCACCGAGGCAGTACGTATCGAGCATGGGAAGGTTGACCGACGCGGGGATTCTCGAGCTTCTTTCGGAGAGTAAACGCAACCGCATCTGGGCCGCGACTGATGTGCTGGCGGAGCCGGACGCGTTGAGCGCGGCGATTGGGCGGCGGACGGTCGAGCACCTGCGACGGATGCAGACCTGGTGCCCCCTGGTTCGTCGCGAAGTCCAGGATGGTGAACGGCCATGGGGAGACTCCCAGCGGAATCCCTTATGCCGCAGGCAGAATCTGCACAGCAACATTGGGCGGCATGTCGGCCAAATAACGCACTTGCCCGACCATCAGACCCTCAGCCGATCGGTCCTCCAGAATCCCCACCGGTTCGAAGCCCGTGTTCCGAGTCGTCGAGAATTCCTGTGCGCACGAGTATGTCGATGTCGTCGGTGAGCGCGGCACGGATACCGGATTTCACGCGACTCCATCCGAATATGCCGGCGACTACGCGTAGTGCGTCTTCGCGTTGCATACCCGGTGTGTCGGCAATGGAAAGCCGCAAGGCCAGTTGGCGTTCCGTGGAAGGGATATCGCCCACGTTTCTGCTGTATCCGCCTGCGGGAGAGCGTACGGCGGTCAGTGAGTGCCCGGGGAGTGAATAGGCCGTAGCGCTCCGGCTGATGTGGTTCGCGTGTTCCAAAGCGTCGAGTGCGCCTCGGACCGCCGTTTGCACCGGGCCGGTGGCTCGCGTCAGGCCCCATGTCGATCGCACCCTCGCGATCACCACCTGTTCCTCGACCGGTCCCTCCTGGGTGACCACCTGCCGAACCACCTCGGCGATAACCGGTGTCGCAGCGGGATCGTTCAGGAGAACGCCGGGCACACCAAGGTTCCGTTCGACACGCCACCGCAAATCGACAAGTTCACGGTCGGTTGCCACTTCATAGGGACGGATCCACTCGGGCTGCTGCTCCTCTACCGTCACAAATTCAACTACGGCAGCACGGGATTCGGTCACGAAATCGGTTGCCAAGGCGTCGTGGCCTGACCGTTCCACCGAACGGTCAGGATGCGGGTCCACCGCGCAGGCCGATTCCACTGCCTCGATAAGGCGCGCTATCGCATCGGTGCGATAGCGATACCAGTCGGTGCCCCAGATGCGATGCAGCCGCCAGCCGAGTTCGCGAAGTACTCCTTCCCGCAACCGATCTCGGTCACGTGCCGCACGGGAGGAGTGGTACATGGCGCCGTCGCACTCGATGCCCAGTGCGTACGTGCCAGGCGCTTCGGGGTGACGTATCGCCATATCGATGCGGTATCCCGCCACTCCGACCTGAGGCTGCACAGCATAGCCGCGGTCACGCAGCACCGTGAGTACGTCCTCTTCGAATGGGCTCTCCGGCACGGCATTCGGATCACTGTCAGCCACGGCCAGCACCTGGGGACCCCGTTCGGCGAACATCAGATACCGCCGGAAGTGCGAGACACTGAGGTTGGCCGATTCCGGCAGATCACCGCCGTAGAAGGACGCGACCACCTCCATCCGCCGTCGCGCACGGGTAATGGCGACGTTCAATCGCCTTTCGCCACCTTTTCGATTGATCGGACCGAACTCCGAACGCAGTCGACCATGTTCGTCCGGACCGTAACCGACCGACAGGATGATCACATCACGCTCATCGCCCTGCACGGTCTCCAGGTTCTTGACGAAGAAGCCATCAAGCCGGTCCTCGACGAAGAAGTGGTCGAGCTCGGGACGGTCGGCGCACAGTTGGCGTACCGCATTCTCGATGGCCTCCGCTTGTGCCTTCGAGAAGGCGACAACGCCGAGCGTCAACTCGGGTCTGGTCAGTATGTGATGCAGGACTCGGCGCGCGACAGCGTCCGCTTCGCGCTGATTGTCCTTCCGCCTGCCTCGGTCATATACGCCATCCACTTTGATGAACTCGAGACCGATATCAGGACCGTTCTCATGCGCGCTGGGGAACGTCACCATCGAATTGCCATAGAAGGCGTTATTGCTGAAGGCGATCAGATGCTCGTGACGGCTGCGGTAGTGCCAGCGCAGGGACAGACTGCGCAAGACGCCACTGCCCTTACACAGATCCAGCACCGATTCGAAAGGCACAGCGGCGGTGTCGTTCTCATCCCACTCATCGTCACCGTCGTCGGTGCCGACACTGAAGAAGTCTGTGGGCGGCAACTGCTTCTGATCACCGGCGACAATGAGCGCGTCACCACGGTAGATGGAGTTGACCGCGTCCTGCGGCAGCACCTGCGAAGCCTCATCGAAGATGACCACGTCGAAACGGAAGTCCGAGGGCAGGAACTGGCTCACGGTGAGCGGGCTCATCATGAAGCACGGCTTGATACGCTGCGTCACTTCCCGGGTTCGGTCGAGAAGTTGGCGCACCGGCATATGTTTTGCCTTCTTCGCGGCCTCCGCGGTAATTATCTGTGCGGCACCGGTATTGGTTCGGCGTGGCCTTCGCTCGTTACAGGCGGCGATCACCGTCGCGTACGCCCCCTGGACCAGCTGTCGGTCCGCGTTACGGAAGCGCTCCACGAGCCGATTGCGGTCCGCGGCCGCGAAGTCTCCCAGCCGCGGGTCGGCGAGCTGACATTCGATCCATGCGGTCCGCACTGTTCGCTCGACCGCCGCCGGGAAATCTTTTGCGGCAGTACCGGTTCCAGCGAGCTGGGTGGGCAGTTCGGCCAGGCCGAACTCACGCAGGACACCGAGGGCGCGAACGTAGCGCTGCCAGCCCTCCGGACCGTGTTCATCCTCGATCAGGCGTGTCATCAACGCCTCCGCGGCGACATGCGAGCGCTCCAGGTCCCTGCGCACCGAAGTATTTCGCGGCGCTTCAAAGGAATCGGTCAACTCCGCACGCCACTGCTTCCACTCCGCAGCGGTGGTGGCGAACGATGGGTCCGGCGTGCCGTCCGACATCAGCCGTGCGGCGGCGGCCGACAGTGGTGAACGATTCCGGCCATTCACGGTCGCGCGCACCAGGTCAGCCCAATCGAGCGCGGAGCGGACTTCCTCCGGGACTGTGTCTATACGGCGGTAAAGGTCGCCGAGCAGTTCGCGCCAGAGATTATCCGATTCGTCGAAGGGCTCCTGCGCGGACCGGGCCGCGGCGACAGCGCGAACCGCGGTGCGCGCCTCCGTCAATGCGCAGTCCCTGTCGAGGATCCTCGCCACCGAATGCGTGTAATCGGCAGCATCCTCGAATGGTTCGACGTGCGCACGCAACCAGGCCGCCGCCTCACGCAGCGGCAGGGTCACGAGTGCCGGGCTCACCTTCGCCAGATCCTCGCCCCGGTTATGGGTTTCCCAGGTTTCCAGCTGGATTCGCACATCGGTGCTCGAGCGGGACAGATCAGCTCGGCGCGGGTTTTCCTCGGCGAGCACGTCCTGGAGCCGGGCGCGATGTTGATCGTCACCGAGTTCGTGTGCCGCACACCGCTTTACAGTGTGCGCGACATCCAGGGCCTCTCGCAGTGCGACTGTGTCGAGTTCAGCAGCATATGAGCCCAACAGCTCACGTTCGACGTCAGTGGCACTGCGACCCGCGCTCAACGCGCTGAGCGCATGGGCCAAAAGACTTGTGCTGGTGGTGGTTTCCGAGGATTTCAGCCTGTCGAGGTCCTGGAGCTCGGTATCGAGTCCGGCGTACCGGGTACCAAGTATCAGCCGGTCGGAATCCGCACCGGCACTGAAGATTCGAGTTGCCTCACGAGCTTCCCGGGCGGCATCTACCGCCGCCCGCCCCGTGCTCAACGTCTGCTCCGCTGCCACGCTCGAATCGAGCGCGCGTGCCTCGGCCACAACGTCCAGGAATGCGCCCGTCTGTCGAATCGGTTCGAGATGCGCCCGCAACCATTCGCTCACTTCCACCAGCGAACACCGCATCAGCGGGACCGCGAACTCGGCAAAGGGAGGCTGCTCCAGCTCGGACTGCCAGTCGACGAGACCAGCGCGCAGTTCGTCGGCGAGCTGTAGCGATTGTCCAACCGGCGTGCGGTCGTCGGCGAGCTGGGCGACTATCGTGGCGCGCCGAATCGGATCATCGACGACCTCGGACGCGAGCGCGTGGATGAGTTCGGCGTGCGCACACGCCGAGCGCAGACCCTCGACATCGGGCAGTTCCGATCCGGCGTAACGACCGAGGAGTTCAGCGTTGTCTCGCGCCAGAACGTGTAGGCGAGTATGAGCGGCGTGCCATGCGGCCGCGAGCTGGACCTGCTCGTAAAGCTCACGCTTCCATGTCCCCGAGACTGTCGTCGCGGCAATAACCTTTCGAGCGTTTCGAATTCGGCGTGACATCAGGCCACCGATACCCCGCGCCCCGGCGAGGAGGTCGGCCACGGCGTCGGGGACTGCCTCGGCGTGGACCAGTTCGGGTTGGAAGAAGTCCGCGGCCGCCTCTCGCGCAGTCTCCAATTCCACTGCGGCAGTGGTTATCGCCGCAGTCAGATCACGAACTTCACCCATCGCTGCCGGATCGAACCAGGTATCCAGTGCACGGTCGGCTCGTCTGGCCGATTCGGCCAATTCGATGAGATCGTGTGCCAGCGCGGTCGATCCGGGCGCAGCGCAACCCAATTGCGCGGCAAGGGCGGCGGCGGCCCGCGCCGCCGCGTCCACGACGGGTTGTAGCCGGTCGAAGCGAGCGCCATATTCACGAATCCGACCACGCGCCACCGGTGTGAGATCCATACCCGCAGGCATCAGACGAGCGAGCGCGCTCTCCGCCGGGGAGGGCTCGGCGTCGAGATCGACGGAAAACTCCGCCCAGTGTGGACCAGCCGCGTTCGATGCCGACACTCGCGCGGCCCGTGCCGTGTCACGCCTGGTCAGAAATTCGGCCAGACGATCCGCGAGCACACTGATCGCGGCTTGCTCAGCGGCTTTCGCACCCCAGACGGTAAGCCAAGCTGCCGGAGGCCGGTGTTCGGCCGCTGCCGCATCGAGCAGATCGCAAAGCTTCCGCACAGCGACCATATCCAGGGGTTCATATAGACCGATCTGGTCCGACAGGTCGGCGGCCATGGCTGCCAGGCTGTCGAGATGGTCTGCGATCGAAGTGAATTCGCTGCCAACTCGCCGCGCCCGCGCCGCCGTGTACGCGGCTGGTTCCAGCCCCGGCGGAACCATATGCCGCAGAGCGCGTTCGGTGTCGGGGATACCGGCGGTCAGGCGCGTCGGAAGATCCTCCCAATTCTCGCCTGCGGCGGCCCCGGCCGCGCTACGCGCCTTCCGGACGCCGCGCAACTGTGCGATGAACTTGTCGACCTGCGATGTCAGATCGGCGAACCTCGCTGTCGTCAACCATGATTCGGGAGTGCCCCGGCGTGTGGACAACAATCCGACCAGCTTCTCGATCCGATCGGTCCCGGCGTCGTCGCGCACCGGACCATTCGCGGTGAGATCCCGGTATCGTTCGAGCGATACCTCCAACTGGCACAGCGCTTCCCGTGCTCCCTCAACGATGAACCGCGCATCATCGGCATCCGGGCGGAGACCGCGCCACGGATGGCCCTTGTCAACAGCGCAGGACCACACCTGGGCAATGGATTCCGCAGCGTGCAGGATCGCGCTCAGGTCCTTGCGGGTGAGGTTCTCCGGCCGGAACTCCCGCTCGTTGCGCAGCAGGTCGTAGGCCAGCGGCGCGGAATTGAGCAGTCCCGCCGCACCCATCTCGTCATGCAGGGTGGCTCCGAGCGGGCCGCGTACCGCGTTCATCGCGTCCGCGTACGCGCTCAACGATTCCCGCGCGTCACGAACAGCGGATATCTCGTACTCCGACAGCCGCGCCGCGTGCGGCGCCTCGCGCAGTGCGTCGCCGAGTTTCTTGGCGACCACTCGTCGGCTGGTGTTGTGACTGTGTATCGGTAGCGCGTAGGAGTCCAATCCCGTTGACCGCAACCGATCCAGCACCACATCCAGCGCCGCGGCCTTCTCCGAAACGAACAGCACGGTCTTTCCCACGTGCAGCAGTCCCGCGATCATATTTGCGATCGTCTGACTCTTACCCGTTCCCGGCGGACCATCCAGCACGAACGACTCCCCGCCCACCGCGGCGGCCACAGCTTGCCGCTGGGAAGCATCGGCGTCGAGAATCAGCGGGGACCGCTCAGGCGGACTGAGTTCGTCGACCCGGTCGATATCGATCTCCTCGAAATCGAAACTGTCCGAAGCCAATCCGGAACGTGGACCGAGCGCCACGGCACGCACGAGATCGCTCGACACGATCCGATCCTGGTTCTCGAGCAGGTCCTTGTACATAATCTCTTTGTGAGAGGCGAACTGCCCCACCACAACCCGGTCCGAGAGCGTCCAGCCGGGCTTGTGCGCGATCGCCCGCCGAGCCGCCGCCAATACCTCCGATAGGTCCGTCGGCTCCTGAGCTACGACATCGGACCAATCGATATGGAACTGTTCGAGTTTGACGCCGAGCGCCGGGTTGTGGCGGGGGTCGTCGTCGGGGTTGATCCGCAACCGATACTCGCCCTTGTTGGTCAGATCGATGACCACCGGGATCAGGATCAGCGGTGCGTCATTGGCACTCTGCGCACCGTCCTCACCCCAGCGCAGCATGCCCACACCGACCTGGAGAGTCCACAGACCGTAATCGAGGAACATGGCCGAGGCTTTGGTCCGCAAGTTACGCAGTGCGCGATGCAACTCCGGAGCCGTGACCTTGTCCGTCACGATATCGGGACCACTGTAGTCCCGCATCCGCCGTGGCGTTTCACCGTCCGCAACCGCGGTATCCGGAAGCTTCGCGAATCCCAATCCGCCAGTTAGTCTTTCGACGAACTCCACAGCGGCCGGAGCAGAGACCTCCAGAGTCGCCGACTTCGTATGCCGGAAGTTCAAGAGCCGGTTGCGCCCGCTCAGATCGATCAGTGAGGATCGCCAGCGGGACAGGACCTCCTTCACCGGATCCGGTTCACTGGCACCACCCGAAGTCCGCGACGATCTCACTTCAGCCATGCTCCCCACACTTCGCACCTTGACACGACCAAACGCTTCCGACAATCGGCGACACCACTTCGCGGCCGATCATCGACGGCCCCGAACAACCGGTCTTGATCACAATATTCTCTATCAGTATCAGTCGGCGAGGGCCGGCGTTACTCGAGATCCTTATTCGTGAGATACGGGAGCGACCAGTCGGTTTTCATTCACTGCAGGTCGAGTTCAGCTCTGACGGAACTCTTTTCACCGGACACACGGATTCCACAAATCAAGAAGCACCGGCGGCCTCCTTCAGAGCTTCCGATTCATCCGCTCGAGATCATTCGTCAGCAGCCGGGTCCGGCTGTGTTCGGGACCGAGCTCGTGGCTGACATCAGCGATCAGCTCTTCGAGTGCGTCAATGGCCTCGGGGGTGCGACCCAACCCGTCCAAGAGCAAGCTGATTTGGTGGCGCAGGTCGTAGGTCCGGTTGTCCGATGCGCCGAATACACGATCCATGTCAACGGCCAAATCCTGTAGTTTGGCGAGCCCGAGGTTCGGCTGCGATGCGCATACCAGGCAATCCGCCTCGCGTCGACGGATATTCAGGACACGTTCGTCGTCCTTGCCGTCACGCTTCGTCAGATCGCCGACCAACACGGCGAAGGCATCCGCAGCCTCGGCGTACCTGCCGTTGCCGAACATGAGATCGGCCGCGTCGAGGCGAACCTCGAGTACATCGGCATGGTCAGAGCCCATGGACATCGCGGCCTGGCAAGCAGTATCCAGGAGCAGATCGATCGCCTCGCCCGCTTGCGCCGATCGCGCGAGTCCCGTTGCCCGCCTCCGCATCCGGTCAAGATCGCCGCGGGTGAATCTGGCGGCGGGAGTGGCCTCAGATGACGAGTCGGCGAGGACACCGGCATACATTCGAGCAGCGGTGAGCTCGGAGCCGATCGCGCCGGGGAGGGCGGTCAATCCCGTCGCATGCGGCAGCAGTCGGCGGTATACCTCCAGCGCGCCGGCGGGACGGTCGTCGGGCGCTTTGGCCAGCAATTGCCGCACCAGCTCTTCGATGTCCTGCGGAACGTCGGCGCGGAAGGCCCGAAGCGATTCGGGGATCTCGAGGACGTGCCCCCTCATGGTGTCGGCGTAGGACCGAGTATCGAAAAGCGGTGCGCCCGCGATCATTCGGTATAGAACGAGCCCGAGGGCGTAGAGGTCGGTTGCGGGGCCCACTTCACTGCCGTCGCCGAACTGCTCGGGAGCCATGTACAACCACGTACCCACGGGTACCCCGGTCATGCTGATCTTCGATTGCGACGGGTCGCCCAGAGCGGTGGCCAGGCCGAAATCCAGGACCTTGACGAAACCATCCGAGGTGACCATCAGATTGCCGGGTTTGAGGTCCCGGTGAATCACGCTGAATTGGTGAGCATGGTGCAGGACGGCGCAGATCTGGGCCGCGATCGCGACGGCCCAGCCGATAGGGAGCGGATGATAGGAGGCGACCAAATCGTCCACGTTCCAACCGTCGACATACTGCATGGCCATGTAGAGCTGACCGTGCAGCGGGTGAGCGGCTTCGGAGATCAGACCCTGCCCGTAAACAGCCGGAACACCTGGATGATCAAGCCGTGCGGTCAGTTTGCCCTCCCGCAGGAAACGCCGAACCACCTCATCGTCTCCGATGTGCTTCTGATGAATGAGCTTGATCGCGACCTGCCGATCCAGCACGGTGTCGGTGCCCCGGTACACCTCACCCATGCCACCGCAGCCCAACGGCTCGTCCAGCCGGTATCGCTCCCCGATCACCAATCCGCGCACAGGATCTATCTCATCGCACCGGGGCGGATGTCACAACAATCGTTCCAGCACTCCTGTCGATTTGAGAGCCATGAGATGTTCCGCGGCACGCTGCGGCGCGGTTCCACCCTGAATCAGCAACCCTGCCTCAATGTTGTGCCCGACACCGGACTGCGTCAGGTTGGCGCTCGACACGAGCAGCTCCCGTCGGTCGGCTACCGCGAGTTTCGCATGCATCTTGGCCCCTTTCTCCCGCGAGCCGGATGGCCAATGCCACAGCTCGACACCGGTGCCCGCAAAGGCGAGGGCGGGTTCGTCACCGCCGATCGCACCCGCGGCCCCTTGCAGCGTTTCCACGACGACGACGGTCCGTACTTTGCGGCGAACCGCCCGAGCGAGCGAATCACGTAGGTGCTCATGCTGTTTGGCCGAATATGTCGTCAGCAGCAATTCTTTTCCCACCCGCTCGATCAGCTCGATGAGAACCTGCGCGGTGGACCGTACCGGGACACCGTGGACCGACGGCCCGCTCCACACCGACTCCACCCGCAGCTCGGGATGATCCAGACCAGCCGCGAAGCCTCGTAAGTACGCGGCGGCCTCCCTCGGTGCATGATCGGCCGTCGCGTCCAGAATCGTCCGAGCCTCGTTCACGAATCCGGCAGCGGCATCGATCATCGCCACAGGTTCCGCGCCACCGGCGAGCAATTCGGCGAGCTTACGAAGCCGAGACGGTCCGAGCCGCCCTGCGGCCTCCTCCAGTTTCACGGCAGATCCGGGAACAAGGCTAGTTCCGGATGGTCGCCAAGTGGCACAACGAACCGCCGGTCGAGGAACTTATTGCCCCTTTCGCAGGTGGTCTCGGAGACGAAAAGGCAAATGTGACAGGCGGCTCCGTGCAGGATGTCGGAGTCCTTGATCGGCAGCCGCTCCGCGCACAGCGGATCGGAAGAACAGTTCCGGGCATCCTGCAACGCCCGGCGCGTCAAACGCACGAGTTGGTCCGGTTCGGCCAGGGACACCAGCCCGCCAAGGGTACCTTCCGAGTCGGGGACAGCGGTGTAGATGAGGATTCCGCTGCGCGGGCCGTCGTCGGAGTCAGCGGAGTAGATTCTTTCCGACAACGATGCGGAGCCGTAGCCGCATTCGAGTGCGATCGTACGAATCAGCAAGTGGGACAGGGTGTGCAGCGCATAGAAACGCATACCCGGCCAATTGGCCATGGGATCGAACGGCCCGACGATCCGGTCCGAGTACCGATCCCTCCGATAGAAGCCATACGCTTCCTGATGCCTCGCCATGGCTTCCGAACCTTGAACCCGTTGCTCCCAATCGCGCAGCAGATCCTCGGGCAGCTTGAAGAACAACCCCTCGCCGCGCACCTCGCTGGCGGGAATCCAATCAGATTTACCGCGGGACATCGGAGCCATCGGAACCAGTTTCCGATCCTCAGGGTCAGGCGCGTCCAGGCGCGTGAATCCAATGAGCGCCCGCACTTCCCGCAAACGCTCGGCTTGAATCACATCGTCGTAGATTCCGGACAGCGGCTTCGGTACGCCATCCACATCCCGATACAGGGCAAAGTCTGAATTCGGGTCGGGCAGTTGCTCTCCGGAGAACACCTGCCATTCCGCCTCCTTCAGATCAACACCGGAGTCGTCCGACTCTTCGGCGACCGCACCCACGAGTTCAGCCCGGTGCCGCTCAACCGCCTGCGCGATCTGCTCATCGGTCCAGTCGAGGAGTTCCTTGAAGGCGGGGACTTGGCTCCGACCATAGGGATACATCGCCGGTTGCAGTGGTTCCAGTGCGGCCCAATGCTTTTCGACCAACGCATCGAGCACGCTGCCCGCCAGTGGCGGAACGGCCAGCCCCGAAAGGGTCTCGGCGAACCACTGATTGGACGCGCCGACAACAATGACCTTGGGCTCTTTGACGCAGCCGCGTGGTTCGAAAATGGCCAGGTGCGGATGGCGGGCACGACACGGCGGCAGATTCTCCTGACCGCGGGCTCCCATCGCATCACGAATATTGCGCTCGGCCGAACAGTTCAAACAGGTGATCTTCACGTCCGCTCCGAGGTTGCCGCCGCGGTCCTCCATCTGGAGCCTGGGGTACGCGACCTGCGGACAAGACGCACCCTGATGCACGAACTCCCGGTACGGAAATTCATCCAAATGCCCATTGGTGCAAGACAATACGAATCGCGCGGTGACCGCGAGCGGCCGCGCCGTGCCCTTCTTGGCACACTTCGCGTGCACGAAGCGCGCCTCGTGCGGTCGGCGCGCATTGATATTCTGGAACTCGAAAGCGTGCCCGCTCAACGGGGCGAGCAGATTGCAATAGGTGCACCGGAACCATCCGGGAAACGGTGTGACCGGCACGCCGACCGTAGACGCGGGCCCCTTGGGATCGCTGTCCATGCCTTCGAGCCACGGCGCGGGCTGTAAGTCCTTGACACCCTTGCCCAGGATCCGCTGTACCGCGTCCAGGACGCGCGGCTCCACAATCGGCATCTGCGGCGTCTTGCGCAGATCCCAGTCGTCCAGACCTTTCACCAATACCGCGAAGTTCGGCAGATCCACCAGAGCACCCACCCCGGTGGTGAACATCAGGTGACTCGGACGGACACTGCCGACCCGCCTGAAGTATTCGAAGTTGTCGGCCATCAGTTGGTCTCCTCGGCGTCTTCCTCATCCGACCGTGACGCGAAGTACCAGTCGGGTTCGCCGTACAACGGCGCGAACAGAGCTTCCTTGCGCGGGAACAGCAGATTGATCTCGTTCTCGGTCTCCCGCATGGACATTCCAACCGTCATGGTTCCCCAGACGCCGCTGCCCGCGGGTTCGATCAGTCCCCGCAACTGCTGCCTGTTCCAGGTTCCGTCGGTGTAGCCGAGCCGCACCGACGGGTGGGTTTGGCCCTCGGATCCGGCCCAGCGGTCGTTGATCACCTTGAGCTGCTCCTCGAGGTAAGAGCGGCCGCGCTGGCCGTCCACCGCCTCGGCGCGGGCGAGCATGCGACCTACGATCTGCTGCACTCCCTGCCCGCCGAGATCGACGTCGAAGGCGTCGGGGTTGCGCGAATGTGCTTCCACCGCATTGCGAATGGCGGCCACGAACATGCCGGCAGCGCCCCGATCGATGGAGCGGCGGGTGTACGGGGTCACCGACAGAGCTTCGACCTGACGGTAGAAGGTGGCGTGGTAATGCTCGAAGTCCTCGTAATGGGCCAGATCGCGCGGGCGGGACCAGTTGTACAGGGTCACAACCAATCCGGGCCGCGCGGCGTCACGGCCGACCCGGGAGGACGCCTGGATGTACTCGGCGGTGTTCTTCGGTTGACCGGTCATCACCATCAATCCGAACCGGGGGACGTCCACGCCCACTTGCAGCATCGACGTGGCCAGCACCGCGTCCACTGGCCGTAGGCCGTCCCGCTCACGCTGTCCGAAGCGCTGCGCGATCTCGTGGGCGGGTTCAACCTTCTCGTTCGACTTGGCCGCCCGCTGGTCTTTGAAGAATCGGGCGTATTCGGCGGGTGCGTCACGGCGGCGCGAGGAGGTGTCGAGGTCGGGATGGAACTCGTACTCGAGTCGTTTCAACACATCGCTGATATCGCCGGAGGAGATGCGGGAGGTGAGTTCCTGAATGGACAGCATCGACGACTTGGTGTGCAACCGGTCCGACATGCCGGTGTGCCGACTGCCCCGGCGCACTCTGGTGGTCACATCGTCGTCCAGATAACGCCGCATTCCCGCCAACTCACGGGTGGCATTGAAATACCCGACCGTCGTCATATACGGGTCGGCGGGCGCGCCGAAGCGGTCGAAGAGCGTCTGGCCCGCGATCAAAAGGATTTCAGCGAGCCGGATCTCGGCCGATTTCATTCGGACACCGTGTGCGCACAGTCCCAGGTAACGGCGGCCGGGATCATCCTTGGTGACGGTCATTTGCTCGGAGAAGAATGTGTCGGCGACATTGAGCACCTGAGGCGGGAATACTGCGAGCTCACGCGCGAACACACCGCGCACCTGTTCTCTGGCTCGTTTGGTGGTAGCCGTCGACGCGACGACCTTCGGTGCGGTGAGTGCGTCTCCGAAACGCCAGGTCGTCAGCTCCGCGACGGCCGATTCGAACAGACCGATCGTGGTGCCGAGAGCGCCTGAGATCAAATGCAATTCGTCCTGAATGATCAGGTCCGGCGGCCGCAGCCGCACCACCGGCGCCGCCGTGACACTCGGCAGCGTGTGCGTCTTGCGATGCCTGCTGGCGCACGCGGTGCGCGTGTCCATATCCTCATGGCGATACCCATGCCGTGGACAGCGGGAGGCGACGCGCCCGAACAACATGCCCGCCTGGCCTTTCCACGGCAGCTGAGCGAGCTTGTCGACAGTTGCGATCACCAGGCTGGGAGCCAGGCGATAGATCTCCTCGTCGATGGTGATGATCGGCAGTCCTTCGACCGGCGAGTTCTTTCGCGAGAACGGGCATGCGGCAGCACCTTCGGCCTGCGGGCAGTAGAGCAGGATCCGCCGGCGATCCTCATCGACATGCAGATCCCGCTGCGCGACGAGTTGGCTGCCACACCACGGACAACTCAGTGTCTGCAATACGTTGGCGCGCCGCCCATTCGCGGAATCTCGGGCCTCGATGACCTGTTCCTTCGCGCCCTCGAACCAGTTGGGTGCGACGCTCTCCCCGACCCAGAGGCCGATCCGGAACGGCTCCGCACCCCAGGTCGCGGAGTCGCGGCGACGAATCACCTCGGCGGCGCAGACCAGCGCGGCCGCGCGCTGGAACTGCTGGGCGGTCAACAAGCGCAAGGTGTATCGCATGAGCACCGCGACACCGGCGAGCCCGTCGCGGACGTCCACGCCCGTACCAAGCACACCTTGCAGGCGACGAATCGCGAAGGTGTACGCGGTCAGACCCAGATAGGCCTCGGTCTTACCACCACCGGTGGGGAAGAACAGCAGATCCACCAGGGCGGTGTGATCGGCCGCCCGCTCCGGATGGCCCGGATCGGTGAGCGAGGGCAGATTCAGCAGGACGAAGGCGAGCTGAAATGGCCGCCAACTGGCGGCTGCCGCACCCTTCGCGTCGATCTGTGCCTTGGCTTCGGGGTAACCAAACCCCTTCTCCCGCAGTGGGGCCAGTGCGGTGTTGCGGCGCTGGGACGCCATCGCCTCATTGGCGAAACGGAAGGCGGCGAGCGCGTGGGCGTGCCGCGGCTGAGTGGGGTCAGTGAGCAGTTGCACGCCGTCGGCGATCCGGCGGCAGGCGGTGCGGGCGTCGTTGATCGCATTGCGGCCGACGGCTTTCAACGCCTCCGGCAGGCCGTCGATCTCCTTTTCGCGCAGATTCAGCCAGGCCGCGTAGCCGGCGATGAGCGGCAGCAGCCCCTTTGCCAGCGCCTGCGGTTCCGCCTCGGCAAGCTTGTCCATCGACAGTTCGACATCGGCCATAGCGGTGCCGGGTCCGGACGGCGCGACGGTCGCGGGCACGTTGTAGACCGGCGTCCACATGGTGGTCAGCCGATGCGCGACACGCTCGTCCTCTCGAATATCGGCGTGCACCGCGATATTCCGGCCGGCCGCGTAGCGGCGCTCATGCCGGTAAAGCAGTCGCAGGTGCAATTCCTCCAGATCGCCCTCGATCGCCTTGAGCTCGTCTTCGGGATCATCGATCGGAAGGAAGACTGCCCGGATTCCATCGAGCGCGGTCACCGTCAACTGTGACTGGAAGATCCACGCGGTGTCCTTGAGGCCAGCCGGCTCGGCCTGGCCGTTCACCAATACGAGCTCCACGACCCGGCGGCCATCGCGAGACCGGACCGCCACCGTCAGATGAATGCCCGGATCGTCGGGATGCTTGGCGGTCAAGGGCATCGCGTAGGTAGGTTCGGCGTCGAGCCGAATCTCGAGTTCGTATTCGATTGGCTCCCTTACCCATACCGTCGAAGTCCGCCCCTTGTCGTCCACCTGTTCCGCCGGGTGGTAGCAACCCCATTGGGCATTGACAAGGACGGCATCGACATCGGCGGGAACACAGAACGACAACCCCATCGACGACGCCCAGATCCGGCCCAGCGCCTGCGCGGAGACGATCTCTGGAAGCCCCTGCTCGAACGGATCGCCGGTTACGCCCGTCTCGTCGCTGGGCGCCTCGTCGGACCGCTGCCCCACCGAGTCGATACGATGCTTGGGTCCCAGCAAACCCACGACATATCGCTCCCGCGGTCCCCGGCGTCGCTCCTCGGTCGGACCGTCCCACGGCCCCAGCAGGTCATCGATGACCAGTTTCTGCAGTTCGTCCCGGACCTCGTAGGAGCCACCCGGCTCGAACTGCTGGGGAACATCCAAAGGATGGACGGCTTCCCCTCCCCCACCCGACAGGTCGAAAACCTGCTGTTTCGGCTGACCGGTGTCGAACAGCTCAGCCTGATCGTCGTTTACCGGTGGCGTCATCGAATCTCCTTGTCGCACACGCAAATTACTTGCCCCCGAACCTATGCGAACCAGATTAACCCCACCCACCGACAGTTCACAGGATTAAGCATGTGAACTGGATATACAGATAGGCGGACAGAGATCCATTCGCCGTTTCAAAGTACGAGTCGCCCAGGTCAGAGGCTACGCTGTGAGCATCGAGAGACGGGACGGAGGGGAAACTGCGGCAATCGTCGCGCTGCTGCGGCACGGCGGCATCGAAAAAGCGGGCCGTGACCTGGTCCTGGCGACAATGCAGGGACAGTCTGCGCTGTCCGTACTGCAAGATCGACTCGGACCACCCGACCTGATCTCCGACCCAGTCGAGGAAGCCCTCCGGAACGCCGAGCGAGAAGTCGCGGAATGGGAACGCGAGGGCATCCAAGTCCTCCCCTTGCACGACGAACGCTACCCAAATCGGCTACGAGACGTATTCGACCACCCCGCACTGCTTTTCGCACGCGGAACGCTCCGCACCGACGACCTCGGGACGGCGATCATCGGATCCCGGAACGTGAGTCCAGCGGGACTCGAAGTCACCGCGGCACTGGCGACCGGTCTGGTCGAGCGCAGCCTCACCGTCGTCTCAAGCATGGCCAGCGGAGTCGACACCGCCGCTCACGAAACCGCTATACGGGCCGGTGGCCGCACCGTCGCCTTCATCGGCACCGGAATCCGCAAGCATTACCCGCCGCAAAACCGGGAGCTGCACCGAGAAGTCGCCGCACACGGGGCAGTGTTCTCCCAATTCTGGCCGGACCAGCCCCACGACAAGACGACCTTCCCACAGCGCAACGGCACAATGTCCGGCTACAGTCTGGCCACCGTCATTGTCGAGGCCACCGAACGCAGCGGTACCCGTATCCAAGCCCGCAAAGCGGTCGAACACGGTCGGCCGGTGGTACTCATGCGGTCCGTCGTCGACGGCACCGACTGGGGCCGGGTAATGGCCACCAAACCCGACGTCCACGTAGCCTCGAGCGCCGACGACGCTCTGTCCGTCATCGACGGCCTCCTCGAGCGGCCCCGATTGCTCGAGGACCTGCTGTCGGCCATCGGATAACGCGCTGTGCGACAGATTCCGCCAGAACAACATGAGCTCAGCCGGTCGATGCTGGGTGCGGTCATATGGAATCCGCTCCGGGAGAAGAACGTCACCTGCGAGATCTGTACCGGCCCCGTAGCCGGCTACCGGCGCTGCTTTCGGTGCAAACCAAGATACCGCGCTGCCGGGTATCCGCGTCGCCCGGCGCGTCGTTCCACTGACATATGCCCGCGTAGGCGGGCAGGCGGATAGCGATATGGACCGGTATAAGGACCCGACAATCGGCACTCGGATGGAAAACCTTTCCTACCAACGACTTTTGGTGCTCGTTCTGGGTTTCACCATTCTTCATTCCAACTGCCTCGACTCCGTCGCCGCGCTGCCGGTCACTCGGTTGACAACGGTTCCATCCTTGAGCGGCCGCTCCCATCGGCATCCGTTGACTGTTTTGGCGGGGGGTGCTCCCGAAAGGCTGGGACCGGGTCGAGCTGACCGCGTCCCAGGTCCCGGACAGCGAGCGGCGCTTCACCCATCCGGATCATTTCGGCCTATCCGATCCGCGGTCGGTAGTCGGCCGGCATGTCGTCGTCCTCAAGGACATCGAGGACACCTGGGTACTGGGCGGACACGCTCAATCCGCAGCAGCCACTCTCCTGCTCGCATGGCGCATCGACCCCGAATTCCGTGCGGCCAAGCTTGAATTCGCACTCAAGCGCATGTTCGAACCGCTTGAGTGCTCCCTCGAGGTATGCCTGGTCACGGGCGGCGATTGCCCGCCGCAGAATCCCGGTTCGGGGTCGTCGCCGCCCCACTGAATCGCTGTGGCGACAGGACAATCAGAAGAGATCGCCTTGCTCGGCGGCGACCGCCTTCTTGCGCGCACCGACCTTCTTGCTCTGCTTCTTATAGTGGACGCCCGCCGCGATCTCTTCGGCGTAGCGGGCGTGGTTGAGTTCGAGCAGGCGATCCACGAACTCGCGCTGCACGATTGGGGCGACGGTGTAACGGATCTCGCGACCCAGATCGTGATGGCCGTGGTCGAGTACGTCGATCAAATCGTCCCAGCCGTATGCGCGGCAGACCGCTACGTCGATTTCCCGATGGATTCCTCGAAGTTTCACGATATCAGCATCGTGACAGGCCGGGTCGTGCACCAAATTGTAAGTCTTCGTCAGGCCTGAGTTTCGCGCGAGCAATACATCACTTCGCTCCAGGTCTAGCCGAATACCCAAATTGCGCAGCTCCTCATCCAATGGAGGCATTGGTAGCGTCTCAAACACATCTGATGGCGCGTAGCGCAAATCCGACTTCATCGTAGGCGCCCGCGAGACGACCCACCAGTAATGCGGCGCGCTGCTCAGGAAAGACAGCATGGCTGTGTCATCCGTCGCGAAAACTACAATAGTCTGATCAAGAACTGCCTCAGTTGATAGCATTACCGGCATTAAGGTATTGCTCGTAAGAGCGATACCAACTACCACCTTAAGCTGCGAAATTTCGTCAACCAAGGTTGATGCACGTGAGGCATACTGCCACCACTTTTCCCTTCGTTGACGAATGCTCGAAAGATCCCTTTCTGGCTTTACTCGCTCACGGATCCACGAGTAGCAGATTGGATACTCTCGGGCACGATCTTCCGACCAACCATGAAAGTTCACAATCCACCGACGGTAGCCGCCGCGTGCGCGGCTGTTAATATCCTGACCATTGATATAGGGAAACAACACGTCGGCATACCGGGCGTCCTGTTCGATCAGAGCTTTTGCTTCATCGGGATCAAGAACAAATCCCATGCCAAGCACATACGATCCAATAAACGCAATTCCACGGCTCGCAAACAGCTTGTTCGGACGACCCGAAACCCTAGAAACCGGATCCAGCGTGGGCGCAATCCGAGTTGCGGGGATTCCGTCTGCAATCAGCAAGACACCGCTTGAGAGTTTGAAAGCGCTAGTCCACACGGCACAGTACTCCACGGCCGCTGACTTCGATGGCCAGGGATTACTCTTTACAGATTGGCGTATTTCCACCCCGGCATTTACCAAGCTTTCCAATCCCACTTCACGGGTATCGCCCTGCGCGAGCGTATTCGTTGCAATGATGCCGGTTTGTCCACCCGAGTTAAGAAGTTGATGCGCCCTGAGTAGGAAATACGCAACTAAATCAGCACTGCCTCGTAAACCCCCGCCGACAAATTCTATTACGAATTCTCGATATGCTTTCCCTAGAGCTCCCGTAATCTTCAGACCGCCCAAGAATGGCGGATTGCCGATGACGGCATCGAAGCCGCCGCCTGCGCGATCACGATCGAAGACCTCCGGAAACTCCAATGGCCAGTGCAGCGGGTTACGCCGAAACGCGCCAGATGGCAGATCGGTTCGGAGCCATTCCTCAGCCTGTACGCGAGCGGCTTCCTGTCGGCCCAAATCCTGTGTGGGCGTAAACCGTCCATCCAAGACAGCGCCATCACCGAGAAATTCTGATACGGCCTGAATCGCTTGTCCCGAGGCATAGTCCAGCGACTCGTCGCGCATTGCGGCCAGCGATGCGGCGACCAAGAGATCTGCGACAGCATCAAGGCGACCCGCCTTGCGGGCGGTCCGAGTGAGGACGCGACGCTTCTCGGCGAGGCTTTCGAGGGTCGAGCCGTCCAGGTCGGCGAGGGCTCGGCGATCACGAGCCAGATCATCGACCAATTCACGCATGCCTGCGGTCAGATTAAACAGGCCTTGGTCATCGGCATGCAATCGGCGACCAGCGACTGGGTCTAGATGCATCACCTCGATCTGGTCAACCGAGATGATACCGAGCAACGAATCCCCGGCGACTAGGCGGTCATCGAGGAAGGTGAATGGCCGATGCGAGTCCATGGACACCAGCCACAGGGAAAGTTTCGCCAGCTCCACCGCCATCGGGTTGATGTCAACGCCGTAGAGGCAGTGCTCGATGATCAGTCGGCGGGCGTCGATGACGACCTGATCCGCATCGTCAGCGACGGCGTTCTCCTTCGGCTTCGCCAGATAGGCCACCGCTCGGGGATCGCCCTCGCGGGACCATGCTTCGACCAGATGCTTGGCGAGATAGCGGCAGGCCGCGACCAGGAACGCCGCCGAACCCATTGCGATGTCGGCGACCTTGAGGGCGAGGATCTCCTTGGCGGAGATCCGCACCCACTGACTTTCGTCGGATGTCTGCAATGGGCCGTGAGAGTAGAGAAGTGGCTGCAGTGCACCTTCTACGACCTGTTCGGCCAAGAATTTTGGCGTGTAATGAGTGCCGGTGCTGCTGCGCAGCGCCGACCCCGTCACGTAGAGGGCGTCGGGCAGGTACACGCAGGGCTGCTCCCGCAGATTCTCCCGGAGCAAACCGAAGTAGGGCAGGATCTTTTCGACCAAGTCATGATCGTTGCCGGTGACGGCGAGCAACTTGGTGCGCGCCCGAGCCAGTTCCTGCGCGGGCATCGCGGCCAGTTTGCGCACCAGTGGCCCGGCGGCAAATGCCTTGGTGCCCTTGCCCGATGGCATGGCCGCCTTGTAGTAGTCGGCCAGCTTCGCTGCCAATTCGTCTGTGCCAGAGCAGGAGCGATGCATTACGAGGAGGTCGCTCAGCGCGATGTCTACCTCGTAGCCGTCTTCTTTGCCAGCCAATCCCAGCACGGTGTCCTCGGCGTAACGGCCCTCGAAGGCCAGAAGGCCTTCGTACACGTAGCCGATCTGTTCCACGTCGAGCTGGTTGAACGACAGCCGCCGCAGTTCCCGGCTCTTGCCCCGCCCGATGGTGACCTCTTGCACCGCGCGCAGCATGTGCAGGACAGTCCGGTCGTCGATGCCACCGGGCAGCCAGGGGAATCGTTGCGGGTCGAAGATGGAACCGTCGTGGGCGGGCATGGACAGTTCGGGGTGGTCGATGCCGGAGTAGACGGCATTAAAGGTGGCCAGCAAGCGATTCCACGCGCCGCGTGTGTGCTCCAGCTCGTTTTCGCTGCCGCCCTTGATGCGACCCTCAAGTTCCGAAAGCAGTGGGCCGATGCTATAGGAGCGGCGGTAGAGCTCGCGGTGGGCGGGCAACAGGCCGCGTTCTTCTGCGAAGAGCAGGAACACGATGCGCATCATGACCGCGACCGCACCGCTGTATACCTGTTCGGCGCTCACTCGGGTGCCGTCGCCGTACAGGAAGCCGGGGCGACCTTGTTCGAGCTGGCGGGCGTTGGCGCGGTCGATGGCGAGCACCAGCAGTTCGACGGCTCGGCGCACGTTTACGCCCAGCTGGTCGGTCAGCTCTTCCTGGTTGTCCTTGCTGGCGGCGAGCAGCGCAGGCAGGGTTTCTTCGGTGGGGACGGAGAAGAACCGGGAGCGGCGCAGGATCGACAAGAACGCCTTGACGACATCGCGTTCGGCTTTCTCGTGCCAGTTGACGGAGTCGAATACGGCGAGGGTGGTCGCACCGCCTTCCAGTGGGCATCGGACCAGCGCCCACCAGCGGCCGTCCGTGCACAGGCCGAGCTCGATCTTGTGGTGGCGCAATAGCTTCAGCAATCGGTCGGCCGGTGTGGCCGACCACTCGGAGCCTTTGACCCGTTGCGTCGGCGGTCCTTCCGACACCATGCCGAGCAGCCGCAATTCGCCGCTGTCGGGGTCGCGAAGCACGAAATCGGGGGTGAGGGTGGTCTCGTGTGCGGGATAGGCGACGGCGAGATCGTCCAAACCGTCGGTGACGAGAGCGTCATCCCATTCGAGGAGATCGCGCAGGACGTAGTCGATCCAGTCGGGGCCGGGCATCGCCGTGTGGGCTTGCCGAAGTTGTTGCCGCTGTGGCTTTTCCAGTGCGTCGAGTCCGGCCCTGAAATGCTGCTTCAGCACCGGAACCGAGAGGAACGGTCCGGAGTAGTCGATGAGCGCCAGCCACTCGCGATGGTCGAACTCGCGCGACGCGGGGCGGTGGGGAGGACGGGGAGCCATGGTCACTGCACCTCACGGGATGGCACGACGAAGATGACCGCTACGGGGAAGACGTGCACCTGCGGATCGCGGTAGCGGGCCGCGATCTGCTCGAGTTCTCGATCGCGTTCGGCGGGCAACTGTTCCAGGCGTAATTTCCAGTTGTCCCGATCGCGCTCGTATTGTTTGAGTTCCTCGCGGTCGCGTTCCAATTCGGCCCGGCTGAACAGGGCGTCTTCCCCGTCGTCGAGTTGCCTGCGCAGGGAGGCGTCGAATTGGGTGAGGTTGGCGACGATTCGTTTCTCCTCGGCTTCCTGGCGTTGAGCCAGCTTGCGCAGCAACTGTTGTTGCTTATCGCGGGTGCGCCAATTGATCGCGCCCTCGAGGCCGTCGGCGGCATTGGTGGAATTCCATCGGTCCAGGATCAGCTGTTGCACCCGGGGTGTGGCCGCGGAGCCGCCGGTGAACGCGCGGTCGAGCACTGCCCCGAAGTCCTGCACGTTCTCCCAACGCCGGAAGCGCCCGGCCTGCGGCAGCCAGCCGCCGGAGTGCAGCACTTCCTCGTGTAGCCGCACACCGTCGCCACCGACCAGGACGAACCGCGAGAACGCCGCTACCAGAACACCTTCGAGCTTCGGATCGTCATGCACCACGGCCGCGACCCGATGCAGGTTGATCTCACTGTTGGAGACCGCAGTGCGCAGCAGGTGCGTCGACATGGCCACCAGCGGATGCCCAAGGTGAGCGAGTACGACGTCATCACGCCGCTTGGCGACCGCCTGGTCGAAGGAGACCCGAAGTCGACGAGGCGCTTTACCCGGTGCCGGCAGCTTCTCGAACAGTTTCGCGGTGGCACGCTGCCAGGTGCCGGTCAGGTCTGGCACATCATAGATTTCGTCGGGGTCGTTGGCCTCGGTCAGCGGTAACTGCCGTGCCAGATCCAGAGCGGTGTCGACGACGCGTTTGACCGCGCCCGGGGTGATGCGGAGTTCCTCGATCGTCTCGTCCAGGTTCCGGCGCAGTTTTCGGAGCTGTTCGTCGACGTTCTGTTCGGGTGGCAATTCGCCGCCCCCAGCGGTGGGGGCGACATGCTCGATATCGAAATCGCCACCCCCGGTGAGACGTTTCTGGATGGCCTCCGCCAGCACCGCGTTCACCGAGCCGAGATCCTCCTCCATCCGGGAGACCTTCCAGGCCACGCGCGACAGGAACTCAAGATCTGCCTCGTAGGGGTCGACCGCGCGGTCGAATCCGGTGCCGACGAAATGCTGAATCAGTGGAGGTTCGGTCTGCCCGTAACGGTCGATACGGCCGATCCGCTGCTCCAACTTGTTCGGGTTGAAGGGTATGTCGTAGTTGATCAGCCGGTGGCAGTGGTTCTGAAGGTCGATGCCCTCGCTAGCAGCGTCGGTGGCCAGCAGAATCCGCACCTTGTGATCCCTCGGCGATTTCTGGAACGCCAGGCGCAGCTCCTCGCGTTTGGCATTGTCCATCGAGCCGTCAAGTTCGGCGACATACGGCGCGCCCAGCCCCTCGTCCGCCAGCAGATCGCGCAGCCAGTTCTTGGTGTCGCGGTATTCGGTGAAGACGATGATCCGGTTGTTCAACCAGTGCGCATCGGGCTTGCAGTAGGCCTTGAGCTCCTCAATAAGCTTGTGCGCCTTAGTATCCGGTTGCGCGATATGACCGTCTGCCCAGTGCTTCATCCGAGTCAGCAGAGCGAGCTCGTCCTCATCGGTATCGATGAGGCCCACGGTCCGCGACAGCGCGTCGGTCTCCGCCTCGTCCAACGCCTTGTCATCGAGTGTGGCGGCGTCACCCATGAACTCGTCGAGCCATGAGTCCTCCGGATCGAGCACCCGAGTGCCTTTGCTGCGCAACGTATCCGAGTAGGTGGCAATGGTGCGGGCGAAAGCGTACGGGCTGGAGAACAGGCGCTTCTTCAGCAGCAGTGTCACCAAGTCAGCAGCCTTGCGCCCTTTGGTCTGCTTCAACCGCACCCTGCGGGCGGCGGCGAATTTATCGAGCAGAGCGTGGACTTCGCGTTCGGAGTCCGGATAGGTGATGAACAGCTCCTTGGTTTCGCGCCGCGGAAACTGCGGGAACTGCCGCTTGAGTCGGCGCACGACCACATCGTTCACGACCTTGCGATCGGCTACGGCCCCGCGGGCAAAGCGCTGATCGTCCAGGATCTCCAGCAGCGCGGTGAAACTGGCCGCGTACCCGTTGTGCGGGGTGGCGGACAGGAACAGGCGATGGGTGAAGTGCGGTGCCAAACGGCGAATCAGCTTGGTCTGCTGGGAATCGACGGCGTAGACCTGCTTAGGCGCGGCGGGTGCGACGTGATGCGCCTCATCCAGGATCAAGAGGTCGAAGGTGCGGGGGTAGGTGGGCCCATCCCCTGGCAATACCTCGTCGAGCAGTCGCTGCGCCTTGGCGCCGCGCAGCCAGGGCAGGCTGATGATGGACTGCCCGAACACCTCGAACGGGTTGGCGGCGCTGCCATGAGTGCGGCGAACTTCGGCACATTTGTCGGAGTCGATGATGGTGAAGTCGAGACCGAACTTTTCGTCCATCTCGGCTTTCCATTTCGTGGTGAGGCCGGCCGGGCACACGATCATGATTCGTTTGGCACGCTGCCGCAGCAGCAGCTCCTGGGCAACGAGTCCGGCCTCGATCGTCTTGCCGAGACCGACGTCATCGGCCAGCAGCAGGTTCACACGCGGTGCGTCCAGCGCACGGGCCACCGGTTCCAACTGGTAGTCCTCGATGGCGACGCCGGAACGAAAGGGCGCTTGCAAGGTCTTCACATCCGCTGAGGTCACCGCGGACCAGCGGATGGCGTCGAGAAACGCTTGCAGTGTGACCGGCTGGTCGAACCCCCCGGCTCGGATCTCGGGCAAGGATCCACTGGGCAGAACCATCGGGTCGTGTTCGATCTCCCAGATCACCTGGAGGGTCTCGTCGAAGCGATCACCTTCCACGCTCTGGAGGGTGACGAGGGTACTCGTGCCCTGCGCATCGACGTCGCTGACCACCCAGCGCTCGCCACGAACCTGTACGAGTTTGCCCTGCTCCACCCCGGCCTCAACGGCACTAGCCACGACTCTCCTCAGTTAGATCAGCGCACGCGTTAGTCACTGTAGCCAACGGAACCGAAGTCCACTCGGCGATTCAATGTGTATTCAATTCACGACAATTGACCCGAATCTGGTCGCAATGTTCCGTCGGCCAGACCATCAACCAGCCGGGCGACAAGGGCGTCACCCGACTCCGCGACCCGACGCAGGGCCAGCGATGCCGCCCGGACCTTCCGGTACGCCGCCCCATACTCGCGTTGATCTCGCAGCGACAGCTGGGCGACAGGCACGCGGCGGACATCCGAGCGAGCGCTGGCCGAGGCCGACTCCGAACGTCCCAGCATGACGGCATGCAGCGAGCAGGCAAGGAAATTCGAATCGATCCGATCCGACTCCGGACGAAGCGCATACAGCCGCGGCCCCAGAGCCGCTCCGCCTTCGGTGACGACGAGCGGATCGTACCGATTGCGCCCCTCGGCGACCACGACATCCCCCGGTTCGAGCAGAACCACACCGGGAGTATCCGTCGTCAAGCCGGACGGCGACCGTCCCGCAACAAGATCCTCGACGCCGAGCACGGGCAGGTCGCCGATCGTGGTGTCCATCCGCGCGGGTGCGCGCAAGAGGGAAACCGCGCCGATGCGCAGCAGCTCACCCACCGTGGTCATCAGTGTCGTATTCGGCGAGGACACCACCTCCGACAGCATCTCCACCACCCGCGCCGACTCAGCGAGCAGATCGACGAGCTCGGCACGGATGACCGCAACGTTCCGATCACCCTGTCCCACAACCTTTTCGAAACGAGTCGGATTCAGGTCCACTCGATCGTCCAGAAGTTCCATGAGCGGAACCGCGTACCCCGCCAGCGGTTCCGAATCAGGCTTCGTGAGAAAACTCCGCCACACATCGAGCACTCGACCGACCGGACCGGCAGTGATATCGGCAAAAAGCACGCGAGGAGGCAGCGGGTCGCCCTGGACGGGCTGCCGCAGGACCCACAGATGCGGCACTGCCGTCGAGCCGGCAGCCGAACTGCCCGGTAAAGCGAAGACCGCCCGCAATGCACCGGCACGAAGCAGACTCGCCCGGACCCGCCTTCCCGAAGTTCGGTCGGACACCACGGCCGGAAGCAAGACAACCGCTCTGCCACCCGGCTTGAGATGCCACAGCAGATGTTGCACCCAGGCCAGCTCTGGCTCCCCACGTGGCGGCAGACCGTACACCCACCGCAGGTCACTGGACAGCTCCGGGAATCCCCAATCCCGATCACCGAAAGGCAGGTCGCACAACGCGGCATCGAATGCCGAACCCCCGAACGAGTTGTCCCGCAAGGAATCCCCGCTCCGGATTTCCGCGTTCCCCCCGGCCAGCGCCAGACGCGATGCGGTGATGAGCGCAGCGTCGGCATCGCGTTCCTGACCGGCCAGCAACGCCGCGCCCGCCGCACCCGCGGCTTTCAACAAGGTTCCGACTCCGCAGGCGGGATCGAAGACCGCCGCATCATCGACTTCGGCGATATCGACCATCAATCTCGCGGTAGCGGCCGGGGTCACCGCGACGCGCCTGGAATGGGCTTCGAGATATCGCGCGACAATGAACTCATACGCCTCCGCAGCGCCCAGTCCCTCGATCAAGCCCGAAGGCAAATCCGGCGAGGTACCTCCGGTCACCGATTCGTTGACCTTGCGACCGACCTCAGCGACGGCCCGCGCCAGTCCCAAATCGTCGGTCGCGGATCGGAGCTGCTGCCACCAGAGATCTTCTTCGGAAACCTCGACCCGCTTACCCGCGCGGACAAGCCACTGCTCGACTTCGGCCAGCGAGAACAGCGGACTCGCCGAGGTGCCACCCACCGGCCGGGGGAAGTCCGAGTACCGCCGCCGCCAGTTGCTCACGGCAGCGCGGCCGTATCCGGTCATCCTCGCGATGTCCGCTGCCGTGAGGGTCGCATCCTGGCTCGTCATCACCCTGCCCTTCACACCGGACGAGATTCCAATTCTCGAGCACAGTGTATGCAGTTCACGCGGTGAGTTGGACGCACTCACCAACGATTACTCGGTACCGCCACAGAGGGCCGGGTCCCCTGTGTCAGGGGCTTCAGGTGGTGCCAGCGCGCCGGCGGTGAGGCCGGTGGTCATCAGATCCGCGGCTCGCGCGGCCTCATCGTCAGCGCGGCGGGCGGCGGCGCGGAGTAGGTAGAGCCGACGGAAGGATTCGCCGTAGCGTTGTTGTTCGGCCAAGGGCAGCAACGGTATTCGCAGGCGACCCGGGTCGAAACGGATGGTGGCGGTCCGGGTCATCGACGAATTGTCCGAGCCGCCGGCGAAACCGGCCAGGAACCAGCCGACCGAGCGGCCGGGGGTCGGGCGGAGCAGGTGTAGGTGGGGGCCGCGGATCGCGCCTACATCACCGGGATCCGCAACGCGGGCGCTGCGGCCGCCGGTGCGGCTGCTGCGGACGGCCGGGATCAGGACGTCGCCGGGTTCGATCGCGATCTCCTCGGCGGGGGCGGAGTTCGCATAGGTCCCCGAGGCGGGTACACCGGTGGCTACGTCGGGTGCGGTGAGAACGCGGCGAGCATCGGCGGTCGTGGATGCTTCCGAGCTCGACGCGCAGGCCCGGAACCATTGCAGGACACCATTGCTCGCCAGATCAGCGATGGTGGCGGTGCGCCAGGATCGGCCGGTGGGCGCCGCCCATTCGCGCAGAGACGAAGAAGCTGTCGCCAATTCGGACACCGCCGCGGCGAGACGGCCGGCAGCGATATCCACCTGATTCGCGACCGCGCCCGGATCCAAGGAGGACCGAACAAAGCGGGCGGGGGTGAGATCGACAGTGTCATCGAGCACCTCCACCACTCGCACCGCGGTCGCCACCCCCGGTACGGTCGCGGCATCGAAGGAACCCGCCTCGAAGGCTCGCCACGAGGTGATTACGGTATCCGCGACGGAGGGCCAGTCGATACCTTCGCCGGATCCCATGGCCCGAGGCAGTTCCGCGGTGTCGACGAACAGCACACTATCGAGCATCGGGGTCCTCGGTTCGGGTTTGCGCACGACCCAGATCTGTAGCGCCACTTGCCATGGCTGCGCCGCGCCGGCAGGCAACCCGATCACCGCGCGCAATGCACCCTGCCGCAGTAGCTCACCACGAATGCGCCGCCCGGAACCGCGAGCCGCCACCGCAGGGGGCAACAGGAGCGCGCCCGTCGCGCCCGGCCGCAGATGCGCGATCGCGTGCTGCACCCAAGCCAGTTCGGATTCACCGCGCGGCGGGAGGCCATAGTCCCAGCGCGAGTCGGCCATATTGAGGGATTCCGAACCCCAATCGCGTTGTGCGCTGGGGGGATTGCACAGCACAGCATCGACTTCCAGACCGGGGAAAGCATCCGCGTGCAGACTGTCGCCTACGTGCACAGTCGGTATGCGCCCGGTCTCGGCTTCCACATTCAAGGCGGCGCGCTGCGCCTGAATAGCCAGCACGTCCTGGCCGTACAGCTGACCAGCCCCGGCGCGCGCCGCGGCAGTGAGCAGTGACCCGCTTCCGCATGCGGGGTCGAGGACACTCTCGAATCTTTGCGACGCAACAGGATTCGCGAGAGCGGCCATCAAATGCGCGACCGGGGCAGGGGTGAGGTAAACACCACCCGAGGAATCCGAACCCAGAGCATATTCGGCGAGGGCATCGACAGCTGCCCGGCTGCCATCCGCCTCGGTAACCGCGTCCATCATCGGCAGAAGCCTGGAGCTGGAGTGTTCATCGCTTGCGGACACCGTCCAGCCACTATCGGTCGGCCTCAGCGAGGCCATCATCTGGGCCATCTCTCCCGCACTCAGAGAAGAACGTACCCAGGTCCGCAGTTCGGTGATCGGCGATTCAATGGCGTCTCGCCCGTGTCCGGCCAGCCAGCTCTGCACTTCGTTCAGATCGAACACCGGGCGGGCCTCGGTGCCGCCGATCGGCTGAGGGAAGTCAGCGTGCCGACGCCGCCAGTTGCTGACGGTAGCGCGGGTGACTCCGGCTAGACGCGAGATCTCGGTGGCGGTCACCGGTGGAACAAGATTCGACATGTCCCTCCTCTCGGATACAACCGCCATCCTTACCGGCCGGTTCGAAAAAATCAAACACCAAGATCGCTGGTGTTAATGTTTTCAGTCATGTTACGGTCTGTGTACATCGGTCGCGACTGGGAATCGCAGCGCGAAAACAATCCGCGACTCGAACACGGGAGGCATAGATGAGCGAGAACCTTCAGCAGCACCGAGGAAGTCGCCGGGCGCGGCATGTGGGCAAGTCATGACAGATCGATTGGTATCCCCGCTTGCCTCGGGCGGAGCGGGGCACGAGTTCGAGTACGACGTGGCCACGCTGCTGCTCAGTCGAATGCTGCGCGGCGCGCACCTGCCGGTCGGGAGCGAACTACCGGTAGCCCGGATCGGTCTGCAGCAGCGCAATTCCGGCTTCCGGTTCGACGATATCGTCGCGTTCGCCGACCCTGCGGGAACGGCGGCGAGCGTCCAGATTCAGGTCAAACTGGGGATTCGTCCGACGGCAAGCGATCCGGACTTCATCGAAGTCATGCAGGCCGCCCACGCGGTGTGCCTCGATCACACAGATGAAATCGCCAATGGCTCAATGAAATTGGCGTTGGCGGCGCCGGGACCGGTGAAGGGCTTGACGGACTTGACAACCCTGACCGACATGGCTCGAGCGCACGTCCAGCATGAGACATATGTCGAGCTGTTGCGCCCGCTGGTCACCAAAGCGGAGCTCCGGAATCGGTATGACCATGTGACCGAGGCTGTTTCGCGTGCGACCGGCATCCGGCAGGAGGGCGCGATCGACGAGGCGGCCCACCGAATCCTGAGCGCTCTGCATATTTGGCAAGTCGACTTGGGCCGCGACTGGCGCGCCGAACTAGACGGATTGACACCGGTCGCATCCGGTTCGGGCACTACGCCAGCCGACCTTCTACAACATCTGCGCGGACTCGCCGGGGAGTTCGGTCCGCGCGGTGGAGTGGTCGACGCCGGGCATCTTCGGGTGACTCTCCACGACCGATTCGGAATCCGGCTCGCGGAGCCAGGCGAAGAGCCGCGCCCTCCGCCGGGCATCACGGTCAACAACTACGGCTCAGCGCCGTCTTTCGTCGCCGGCGGCGATCAGAACTTCCACGGCGGCATGTCGTTCAACGAGCAATCCAAATAGCGCACATTACAAGAGGAGCGGTGAATATGACCCACCTGAGCATCGAAAACCACGGAGAAAGCCCGCTGTTCGTCGCGCAGCGCGACCAGAACTTCCACCACAACTACTTCGGCGAGGGATTCGTAGCTCCGACGATCGTGCCTGCTCACGACTTCGCCGCATCCGCTGCGGAAAGATTCGTAGTACCGTCCGGCGATTGGCAGCTCGCCGCGAGCATCCTTAAGAATGACAGGTTGCTCGTGCTGGTGGCCGACTCCGGCACCGGGCGGCGCACCGCCGCCTTGCACCTCCTCGAGAAGCAGTGTGGCATCGGCAAAGTCTCCACGCTGGAACCCGAATGGGCACGGCCGCAAACGAAACTGATGCCTACCGTGCTGCGGCCCGAAGAGGCCTACCTGCTGGATATGACCGAGCCCACCGCGGAACAGGCCACCGAGGAGTTCGCGAAGAAGCTCCTCGATTACGTGCGCACCAAGCGCATCTATCTGGTGGTCACCACGACGAAACCGGCGTGGTCCGGGGCCTGGGCCGCCGGGGTGGAAAGCCAGACTGTCGAGCTGGGACCTCCGGACCCGTGGCAGCTCGTGACGGCCGAACTGTCCGCACGTGGCATCGCCGATCCGAAAGACCTTGTCGCGCACCAGTCATACGGCCAGGTCTGGGGATCAAACCCGAACGCCGCCGATATGTGTCGGCTTGTAGGGATCATCATGCGGAATCCGCAGGCTGACCCCGCGACGATCGTCTCCGAGTACATGGACTGGCGCAGCGATATCGACAACGACATTCCGGACGGCCTCGCCGCGCGAGCGCTGTGGTGGTCCGGGGCGTTCTGCGATGGCGGCAACCAGCAATCGATTCTTCGCATGGCCGAGGCGTTGCGCAAATTGCTCGGCGAAAATCGCAGTCCCGCAACAATTCTGGCGGATGCTCCGACCTCGCGCCGACTTACGGAGGCCAAGCTCGAAGTCCAGATCGACAAGGTCAGGTTACTGCCAGGCAAACACGGATTCGCCGCCGCCGTTCGCCGCCATCTGTGGGAGCAGTTCACGGACCAGACCGGTCTGCTCACAGGTTGGATCGTCGAGCAAGCGGCCAGCCTCCCGCTCGCGGACGCCGAGCTGGTGGTGGACGCCATCTTCGAGATCGTTGTCGACCGCCGTGACGACTACCTGATGCGGTGCCTTCGCGACAAGCTGGTGGCCGGCCGCCGCAATCTCGCCGTTCGCGTATTCACCCGAGGCGCACTCGATCCGCGGTTCGGAACACATATGCGCGAGCGTCTCAACACGTGGGTGAAGGGCTCCCCCACTGCCGACACCGTCGAGCTCGTCACGGAAATCTGCGGCGGGCTGTTCGGCGCGGAAATGCCTGACCAGGCCCTGGTACGACTCCGTCACGCCGCGCAGCGGTCGCAACCGGACAACCCCACACTCGTCCAAACCATCAATGCCCTGGCGGCCCTTCATCCGCGGAAAGTACTCCTGGCCATCGACGCGTGGATCTCGAACGCCAACTCCGAACTGGCTGGGATCAATTGCCTTCTCGCCTTGGCCAGCCGACCGGAAGGCGTCCAGTTCCTGCACCATGAACTCGGCCTGACGACCGGTGAATCGGCCGGGGAGAGCCGCTTGATCGAGTATTTCCAGACGGCCCTGGAAAATTCGGACTCCGCTGACGCCGCAGACACCGTCCTCGAGAAGTGGGCAGACTTCGCAGAGCACGGGGACCTGGATACGACTGCGACAGTCGAGTTCCTGGCGGTGCTTTACGCGCCGCGGTTGCGGGACCGGATCCTGCGGCGGCTCCTCAACTCGAAAGAGTCCGGCAACATGGACTTCTGGGGTCAGGTGCTCATCACCGCTACCGAACCGGCACGGAACCGGGGCTAGATGTCCAGCCGAATCCAGCGATGGGGCTTGCGGCAAGTGCGTCATACCCGGCTTGCCGCACCACTTCCCACCGCGATACCCGGGATCAGCTTCGCGGTTCGTGGGCGTGTCTGGTTCCGCCGAGCGCCGGATCAGGCTGTGCGGCTGTCTGTTACAGCAGCTCGTGCGACCGCGCTCGCGGCGTGCTACGGCCGTACGAGCAAGATCAGCCGGGCGGTGGACCCGGACATGATGTTCGAAGCCGAACAGCAGATAGCTCGTGCTCTGACCGAATGGCGAACAGAGGATGCGGAATCGGGGGTCGAGTACAAGGCAAGGCTGCGACTCCGGCTGCCCCCGGATTCCATCGCGAAGGCCGAACGCTACAACGACGCTCGACGCGTGATACACCTCGAACAGGACGCCACACGTCAGCGCCTCGAGTCCTTCGGTGATGTGACACTCGGCGATCCGCGACAGGCGCAACTGTGGTGGCTGATGCGAAGTCTGGAGAACGGAGATTCGACTATCGACTGGGAAAGTTTCGACAAATCCGTCAGGCCGTTGATCAACCATGCGGACCGCCACGACGATTCGGTCACCAAGTTCGCGAAGACCGTTGTGGGCCTGGTTGATCGGGTAAGCGGCGAGACCGATCAAATTCAAGTCTTGGCCGAGTTGACCTCGAAGATGGCGGCGGTCCTGGGTTGGCCGGAGGTCAGTGAAGGATTCCGGCCTCTATTGGAAGAGCATAGTTCTACCGGTATTGACGACAGCAACTTCACGAAATAGGTTCCAGGGCCCGACCATTCTGAATCCGTAACGCTGACCTCCTCGATCGGAGAGCGAACAACTACGGCAAGCTATGGATCTGGAACACGATGATCGACGGGGGTCAGACATGGCATATGTGGTGATGGGAACCCATCCGAAGTCGATGCCGAAGCTGGACGGGTCTCTCAAGGGCAAAGTCCTCGACTTCCTGCAGAAGATCCAAATCAACGACGCCACACCCGGATTGCACATCGAGCCGATCAGGAACTCGGCGGACTCCCGCGTGCGGACCGGGCGGGTCGACCTCAAGTTCCGGGCCGTGCTGTTCCGCGTGGACAGCTCGGCCGGGGACACCTACTACCTCTATCTCGGAACCTGGCCGCACGACGACGCCATCGCCATGGCGGCGAAATCGGTGCTCCGCGTCAACCCGGTGAACAATGTGCTGGAAGCCATTCTCGGAGGAACAAATGGCAAGGCCGAGCGTCAGCGGCGTTCTGTGGTGCCCGATCGCACCGGGCAGCTGAGCAGGATCATCACCGGCGCCCTCCCCTATCTCACCAAGGTCGGATTCACCCTGGCCGATCTGGTCGAATGCCTCGGCCTTCCCGAGGATGTCGCCGAACGCGCACTCGCGGCGGCCGACGATTACGCGATCAACGAACTGGCGGCCGAGGTCGGCGGATGGCAGGGCAACGCCCTGCTCGAACTCGCCTGTGGCACAAGCATCGACGACATTCGGGAGAAGCTCGGGTTCACCTCGTCGCGGATCGATCGCACTCTCGGCGAGAACGATCAGATCATCGACGCACTCGACAACCCGGCCTCGCAGATGCAGTTCACCCTCATCGACAGCAACGACGAACTGCGCCGTGTCCTGGAAGGCGGAGACTTCGCGGCCTGGCGGACCTTCCTGCACCCCCAGCAGCGGGCTTACGTCGCACGAGACTTCAGTGGTCCGTTTCGGCTCTCCGGCGGAGCGGGTACCGGCAAGACCGTGGTGGCGATTCATCGCGCACGAATGCTCGCCAAACGTGACCCGAATGCGCGAATCATCTTGACCACGTACAACAAAACCCTCGCCATGGGTCTCGAAGCGGATCTGCGCGTCCTCGATCCGGAGTTGCGGATCGCGCAACGCCCTGGCGATCCGGGCGTGTATGTGGCGGGGATCGACAAGCTCGCCGGTGCGGTTCTCCACATGGCGACCGACCTCACCGCGGCGCTCGAAGTATTGTTCGGCCCCGCACGCCGTGGTGTCTCCCCGAAGCGAACCCGGACGGATCATGTCTGGCGTGCTGTGGCCAAGTCCGTGCGGAGCGGCCTCGAACCTCGTCTCGCCAACCCGGGATTCCTTGAAAGGGAATACGTCTCAGTCGTTCTCGCGAATCGAGTGACGACCGTTGACCAGTATGCGAAGGTGGCGCGGGCCGGGCGCGGTGTCCGGCTGAACCGGGCGCAGCGGCTCTCGGTGTGGATGCTGGTCGAAGCATTCCGCCAGAAGAGTCGCGACGATGGGAGCCTGAGCTTCCCCGAGGTGCTAGCCGTCGCCGCCGAGTATCTGCAACACCGGGTAACCGCCGGCCAGCCGTTCCTCGCCGACCACGTCCTGGTAGACGAGGCTCAGGATCTGCATGCAACCCACTGGGCGCTCCTGCGTGCCCTGGCGGCTGATGGACCCAACGACCTGTTCATCGCTGAGGACTCGCATCAGCGGATTTACGGGCAACCAGTGGTGTTGTCCCGCTTCGGAATCAAGATTGTCGGCCGCGCTCGGCGACTGACGCTCAATTATCGAACCACGGCACAGAATCTGCACTTCGCGGTGAACATCCTGACCGGTGGTGACTACCACGACCTCGAGCAAGGCGAGGAATCCACCAATGGCTACCGGTCCGCACGGCTGGGGCCGAATCCTCAGCAGATCGAATGCTATACGGCCACAGAACAATTCGACAGGATCACCGACCTGGTCTGGCAATGGCTCAATGAGGGAGTCGATCCGGGCACCGTTGCCGTACTCACCCGCGGACAGCAGGATCGCGATGAGTTCGTCACAGCTTTGGTCCAGCGTGACATCAAAGCTCAAGCGCTCGAAGGCAATCCAGCCGCACCCGGCGTGGTGCAGGTGCTCACCATGCACCGGTCAAAGGGCATGGAGTTCTCCCGCGTCATCCTCGCCGGGGTCGGTGAAACCCATATGTCTGCCGCCGGTGGCATGCGGGCCGTCCTCGAGGAGGAGAGGGAGGAGGCCATGCTGCGTGAGCGCTCGCTGCTCTACGTGGCGGCGAGCCGGGCACGCGATGAGCTCGTGGTCACCTGGAACGGCAAGAAATCGGAGCTGCTCGGCTGATGACCTACCGTCACAGTCGAAATAGCCCTGAATAGGCGAGTGCCCCGAACGGATTTCCGGTCGGGGGCACTTGTCTATTTGGGATCAAGACTTCCAAATTCCGCTCTCCAAGAACGCATCCCACGTTTCGCTGGAGAACCACAGCTCCGGACCACCCAGGTTCTTCGAGTCGCGCACCCCGACCCGATCGCCATCCTGGTACACCTCAACACAGTCGGCGGCATTCGAAGATCGACTGGACTTGTACCACTGCCGAACGGGCGGTTGACTGTTCACGCCTCATACTCCTTCGCAACTCGCAACACCAGGTCTCGGGTGCCGTCTTCAGACAACGCTACCGCTCGCAGCGCCGAGATCGCTTGCTGATATCGGGCCACGACGTCGGCTTGCTCGTGATAGAGCGCACCAATCGCACCTTCGAGGTAGACAACCGTCGGTTCGTCCAAACCACTGTCCAGGCGCGGAAATTCAAGCATGTGAAACGACTGAATCGCCAACCCCTGGTGCGGGCCGGTAGCGAATGGAACCACCCGAACGCTGACGTTGTCGCGGTTGCCAACCTCCGCCAGCCAGCGCATCTGGACCGCCATGACGGCGGGCGTGCATGGCCGGTGGCGCAGCACGGCCTCGGACAGGAGAACGTCAGTCCTGAACCCGCTATCGGTCAATCTGACTTGTCGCTGTTCGGCCAGCTCGATCCGGCGTTCGACATTTACGGCCGATAACCCAGGGACTTCGAGACGAGCGAGCGCCCGACGGTAGTCGGCCGTCTGCAACAACCCGGGCACCAGGACGAGCTGGTGTGCGATGAGGCAATTGGCCGCCGCCTCCAAACGCAGGTAGTGCGGGAAGTGCGAAGCGAACTGATCCGCGTACGGCTGCCAAAAACCCTTCGAATTGCCTTGCAGCTTATCCTGTTTCGCCTGTTCCCTCACCTCACCCCAGAGCCGCAATGCCTCGGTCCGGACCTCCGGTGCCACTTTGTACAGGTCGAGTAGTTGACCTATCTGCGCCGTAGCGATCTTGGTAGAGATGCCGTCCTCCAGACGCAGCAAGGTCTGCTTGGACGTCTCGATATGCAGTCCGGCTGACAGCCCACTGACTTTCGCCCCTTCGCGGATTTCGCGAAGAAATTTTCCAAATGCTCTGCGGGAAACGGTGCTCATTTCATTAGCCTCGCTATCCGGGTTGGCACTATTTGGACCGGACCAATATGGCCCTCCACCATAGTTTCACGACCGGGCCAATTCGCGAGGTCCATTGAAGCAATTCGGTGTCTACTTGACCCATACCCGGCGACGACCTCGGCCAAGCCGCCGCCACTCGGCAACCAGAGCGAATACCGACAAAGGGGACATTCAAATGCTTTGGGAATCTTGGGTTTTGCTCATCCTGTTCATCGGCGGCCTGATCACCATCCTCAGCGCACTGGTGGCGGACCTCCGCGAAAATAACGGCCACCAAGCCCGAGCAACCGCGTTCCGTCTCGAATTGTCCACCGGCAGCACCTATCCCATGATGGCCAGGCCTGCGCACGGACGGCACCGCGTCGAGGGCGCGGCAGGACGGTGGCGGCGATGACCGGCGTGTATTCCCGACTCGATCACCACCCTGTGTCAGATTATCGAGTCGACCTGCGTTACCCACACGGCGTCAGCGCGCTGCTTTACCCACATCGCCACTGCATTGCCGGACCAGGACACAACGTCAGAAGCTGCGGCCGATTGCGGCAACTACTCGAGATCGCCGAGCGCAACGAATGGCATTGGGCGAAACGAATAGTCAACTCGGGATCGGTAAGTACGGAGACGGCGGAGCGATACGGTCCACGCCTGAAGATGCTCGAAGCACACACCGTTGCGGAGTCCGAAAGTCGTATGACGCAAACGGAGGCGATCGAAGCCAGCGGCCACCATCGCGACTGCAACCCACCGTGTGAGCGGGCCCGCGCCGCAAGCGAACAATTGAACGACGACTTCGGCCCGAAACCCGCGACCATCTTCCAATTTCCCGATCGCCACACCCCTCGTTGAACACGGGCGTCCGCCCCGCATCACCCTCATCACCGCCGGTGCCGTGCAACTCGAATCGGTTCCCGGACAGGACAATCCGGCAAGGCACGAATGCCCTCGGAGATGAGGACCGCGCGCCCGACACTGTGATGTCCCGCACCGGCAACAGGTACCTCCTATCAGCAGCGAAGAGAAGATTCGCCCCGTCAAACACTCTGCCGCATAACGTAATTCACCTGCCAGTCGATCTGCCGCGCGATATGGTTACACCAGCGGCAGATTCGATCTTGTCAGGGGGCAGGGTGCCAGATCTAAATCGTGAACGTCGGGTGCGCTGGGTGGAGCGCAAGCTCGCTGAGATTCCGAACCTCACCGCCGAATGGCGCAGGTTCCTTTCGGTCCCACTCATGGAGCCGGGATGGCATGTGGTGATTGACCGCAGACCGTCCACGGACCGGGCGGGAGCCTTCGCGATCGGCCCCACCGGCGTTTACGCCCTGGTTCTGACCGAGATCACGCCAGCCGCAGAGCGATTACAACGTATCCGCACACATGCGGAGGATACCTTCGCTGGACTTGTCCAGGGGCGCAGTCAGTATGCCCCGCACATGTTGGAACTCATGCTGCTCATGCCGACAGCCACGGTGGTCGATACGAGCGTGGGGATTCGATCGGTCGATGAATCGAGCATCCGCCGAACGCTTCTCGAGACCGAAGTCGCCATGTCACGCGGCCGCGCACAGCAACTGGCGTCGACAGTTGCCGCCCGCGCTCAACGGTTCGAGCTGATCTCCACCAGCGATGCTCCGGTTGCGAAAGTCGCCACCACTGAAGATCTTTTCGATCCAGCCCAACTCCAGGAAGGCGAGCGCGACGCCGCGCTCGCCCGCCCATTCGAGGAATGGACAACCTTCCTCGACCCGGAACAAATCGGGCTGGTGAACCGCACGTTCAACGGACCGGCACGCTTCAGTGGTCCGGCTGGCACCGGCAAAAGCGTTGTAGCACTGCACCGTATGGCGCGATTCGCCAAGCGGAATCCGGGGCGGATGCTCTTCACCAGCTTCGTGCGGACCCTCCCCGGCTATCACAGCACCAGCTTCCAGCGGCTCGCGCCACGAGTGGGCGACCGTGCGGAGTTCGTCGGATTGCATGCCTGGACAACGCGATTCCTCAATGATCGCCAGGTGCGGTTCAATCTCGACGACACGAGTGTGGACACCGCGTTCAACCTCGCCTGGACCAAGGCACGAACCCAGCTCGCACCCATCGAAAGCGACCTGCGCTACTGGCGGGACGAACTCAATCGTGTTATCAAGGGCCGCGGGATCACCACTCTCGCCGAATATCAAAAGATCGAACGCAGCGGCCGCAACCGCATCCGGCTCGACGATGACCGGCGTGCCGCCGTGTGGACTTTGCTCTACGAGCCCTATCAGGAACGGCTGCGCGACCGCCACGTCGACGACTTCAACGACGTCATTCGCAAGGCGATCACCACGCTGCGATCAACACCGGCGGAAGACCCCTACGGCCTGGTCGTCGTTGATGAGGTCCAGGACTTCACGCTGATGGAATTACGTCTCGTACATCAGATCGCCGGCGGTAGAACGGATTCTCAACTGTTGCTCGTCGGCGACGGCCAACAGCAGGTCTATCCGGGTGGCTGGCGTTTGGCCGATGCAGGCATTCCCATCATCGGTCGCGGTGCTGTCCTGCGCGTCAACTATCGCAATCGGGAGGCGATCCATCAGTATGCCGGGCGTATCGATGCCACCAACAGTGTTGGCGATCTCGACGGCGAACCGGGTTTCGTGCTGCGCGACACCGAAGTCATGCTGCCGGGCGGCCGGGTAGTTACCCGGCACTTGCGCCGCGCCGAGGTCAACGACGCACTCGTTCAGGCGGTAGCCGAGTCCCAGCGTCCCCATGCCGACCTGGCGGTGATCGCCCTGACGAAAAAGGAAGCCAAGGACTATCAAGAGGTGTTGGAGAGCGCGGGGATCCCCACCCTGTCTCTCGAAAAGCATGACGGCACAGCACATGAGCTGGTGAAGGTCGGCACCGTCTTCCGTGCCAAAGGCATGGACTTCCGGTCTGTATTCCACCTCAGCGTGCAGTCGGCCAAGCCGCGAGAGCAGCTCACCGCGGGCGAAAGAGACAGGGCCGAACTGGCCGACCGCCAGACCATGGTCGCTCTGAGCCGAGCGCGCGACTTCGCGTGGCACGGAGTCATCGTGGACTGAGACGGCTCAGTAGCACATGGCCAGCAAGCACCGAGAACCGAGAAGTGCACTGCACAAACAGATTTCGTATGTGAGCATCTTGAATACAGCGAAATATCAAGTGCAGCGGGGATACTGGTGGGGCGCAAGTCTAAGTATGTTGGCCTGGAAAGCTTTTCGGATTCGCTCGCGGCGGCGATTTCCAGGTTCGGAGGAGCGGTGGGTCCTCGACTCAGGACCGGTTCTGGTGGCGCCGAACACCAGCTCAGTGGACCATTCTGCGATCTGATCACGGAGGTCGGCGCCGCGCTCGGCGTATCGGTATTGACGGTGGCAGAAGCGTCCCTCAAACCACTGGGTGTCCGCCCGGACTTCATGGTGGACGTGGCAGGTGCTCGCGCGGGATACGCCGAGTTGAAGGCGCCCGGCCGAAAGGTCCCGACGCTATGGAAACCAAACCAGCACGAGCGGGATCAATGGGACAAACTCTCGTTGCTGCCCAATGTGCTGTACACCGACGGATCGCACTGGGCTGTGTTCCGATACGGCGAGCGCATCGGGGAGGTCGCTCATCTCAATGGTGACCTCCGGCACGCGGATTCCGGTTTGCGTGCCGACGACGGCGAATTCGCCAGGGTACTCACCGATTTCCTGCTGTGGAAGCCCGATCCGCCGCGCGCGGTGCCCCAACTGGTACGCGCTCTGGCCAACCTGTGCCAGTTACTGCGTGCTGAGGTTGCCGACACCATCGTGCGCGAGCAGACCGGTGTCGAGGAAAAGCCCATCTTCACCGGACTGGCCGAGGACTGGCGGCAGTTCATGTTCCCGGGGCTCTCCGATGCCGAATTCGCCGACTCCTATGCGCAGACAGTCACTTTCGCTCTGCTACTGGCTCGCGTGGACGGCATTTCCTTCGACAATCGTTCGTTGGCGGAGATCGCTGAACTGCTCGGCAAGAAACACTCGCTGATGGGCAGATCTCTCGCTGTGCTGACCGCACACGGGGTAGAGGACCGCAGCGTCGTGGTGAAGACTCTGCAGCGTGTGGTGGGCACCGTCGACTGGGACGCCCTCAGCAACGGCAATACCGACACGTATCTGCTCTTCTACGAACGGTTCCTGGAGAAATACGATCCCGCCCTGCGACAGAAGAGTGGGTCCTATTACACGCCCAACGAAGTGGTGTCCTTCATAGTGCGCTTCGTCGATCAACTGCTACGCCAGCGGCTGGGCAAAGACTGGGGATTGGCAACCGATGATGTGGAGATTGTCGATCCCGCGATGGGCACCGGCACGTTCCTGCTCAACATCATCGACCGCGTGGCGCGCACGGTAGCCGAGGAGCAGGGAACCGGAGCCGTGCCGCCCCAATTGCGAGCGCTGTTCAGCCGGCTCATCGGATTCGAACGACAGACCGGCCCCTTCGCGGTGGCCGAACTGCGCATCCACCAAGCCCTCAAGTCGCAGCACAAGGCCGAGATACCGGAGCGGCAAGTCCGGTTCTACGTCGCTGACACCCTGGACGACCCGTACATCGAGCAGAGCTACATTCCGTCGATCCTCGAGCCGATCGCCCGATCCCGTTCCAGAGCGAACAAGGTGAAACGCGATTCGCGGGTGTTCGTGGTCATTGGAAATCCGCCGTACCGCGAGCATGCTCGCGGTCTCGGCGCATGGATCGAATCCGGCGGCGGGGCCCGCGGCGAGAAAGCCCCGCTGGATGCCTTCCGGGCGAAAGGGCTGGGACGGTACGAGTACGTACTGTCGAATCTCTATGTGTTCTTCTGGCGTTGGGCGACATGGAAGGTATTCGACGCGCACCCCGATGCCCCTGGTGGGATCGTCGCATTCATTACGCCGTCCTCCTTCACGACGGGGCGCGGCTACTCGGGGATGCGCGAATACCTGCGGCGGACCGCCGATGAAGGCTGGATCATCGATGTCTCTCCGGAAGAGCATCAGCCGCCGGTCGGCACCCGAGTGTTCCCTGGGGTCAAGCATCGGCTGTGTATCAGCGTCTTCGCGCGTTATGGCACCGGGAACAACGATAAGCCGGCACTGGTTCAGTACACGGCAGTTGAGGGGGGCCGCGCCGACAAGTTCTCCGCACTGTCCGACCTGGAACCCGAAGGGCCGCAATGGTCCGCGACACAGGATGGCTGGCATGCTCCCTTCGCTCCGGTCAGCAGCGGAAACTGGGACCGGTATCCCCTGCTCGGTGATCTGTTGCCGTGGTCGCAGACCGGCGTGACACCGAACCGCAACTGGGTACAAGCACCGGACACAGCGACACTGAACCGGCGGTGGGCACGGCTGATACGAAGTTCCACCGACGAGAAGCCCGACCTGATGAAGGTGACCAGGGACCGCTCCCTAACCACAACGCCCTTGCCCCTGCACGGAACAGCACCGACACCAACGCCGATCAGCGAGGAGAACGTCGGTCAACCAGCAATCGAACCGCTTGCTCTGCGCAGCTTCGACCGCCAACACCTGATCTACGATGCCCGAGTCATCGACTTTGTACGGCGTCCGCTCTGGGAGGTGCGCGGGCAGAACCAGATCTATGTGACCGAGCAGCATGCCCACCCCATCACCACCGGTCCGGCACTGGTATTCACCGAACTGGTCCCGAGCGTCCACCACTTCAACGGTCGCGGTGGACGCGTACTACCGATGTACAGGGATGCTGCCGGGCTGATACCGAACATCGCTCCCGGCCTTCTCATTCAGATGAGCAGTCGGATCAAAGCCTCGGTCTCCGCTGAGGATCTCCTCGCCTACATTGCGGCGGTCGCGTCACACCGGGGATACACGGAACGATTCGCGGAGAATTTGCGAACCCCTGGCGTGCGCATACCGCTCACCGCCGACCACCAGTGCTGGACCGATGCCGTACGTCTTGGGCGTGAAGTGTTGTGGCTCCATACTTTTGGACACCGCCTCGTCGATCCCGTCCAGAGCCGCCCACACGGTGCACCGAGGCTCAGCGGCGAACGGAAGCCACGCGTCGTCGAGACAATTCCGGACACGGCCGAGGATATGCCCGAGTCTGTCGGATATTCCGCAGACACCGAAACGCTGCACATCGGGTCCGGTCGTATCACGCCAGTGCCGCAAGAGGTCTGGGAATACGAGGTGTCCGGGCTGAAGGTGGTCAAGCACTGGTTCGACTATCGCAAACGGATCCCGAGCGGCAAACGCACGTCGCCCCTGGACGACATTCATCCAGCGGAATGGCCTGCGAGGTTCACCACCGAACTACTCGAGCTTTTGAACGTGCTGGGACGCTGCATCGAATTACATTCAGCCCAAGCACAATTGCTCGATCGCATCTGCTCCGGCACGTGCATCTCGGTGACCGAGCTCGAGGACGAACGCATCCTGCCGGTACCCGCCGCGGTGCGCTCACACGTGGCCACACCCGACGAACCAACGCTGCTCTGATCGCACCGCTGGGCGCCGGGTCGCAATGGATACTCGACTGAAGCTCCGCTCAATCCCCGATCAATATCGCCGCCAACCGGTCCAGCGCTGCGCCCGAGACTCCGAACACCTGATACCCGTCAGCCTGCAATCCCTCGTCTCGGTCGACGTCCTCACCTTCGACCAGCACCACTTTGTGATCAGGCCAGACTGCTTCGACCGGCCAGTTGTGCACGCCCAGTTCGACACCGATCTCGGGTTGCGAGACTCCCCGTTGCGACAAGGCTGTCAACAGCCCTCGTACAGCCTGGGATACGAGCTCGGAACTCCCGCTCCAGACACCAACTTCGCCTCCTGCCATCCCAGCCTGGTCGGACAAGCGCCCGAGCGCACGGTCACGGAACCAGAGCAGCGCATCGCAAAGGCGCTTGTGGTCGATGGGATCTTTGAGCGCTTTGAGCGAGAAACTCGGGCGCAGAGCGAGTTTACCCTCCGGAATGTCCACACCGGACAGCTCGTTAAGGCGCAGGCGGAACTGATTCCGTAATTCGGTGTCGGTGAACGGGTCTCGCACGGCAAGGTGCTGAAAGACGATCTCCAGTTTCCCCGGTCCGCCATTTCCGGGATAGAAAGCGCCGGGCCAGATGGGGTCGTCGGAGTCACGGTCGAGCATGAGGATGCAACTGGTGGACCTGGTGCCCGTACCGTATTCGAGGTAGCCGCCATTGGCTTCCCAGAAGGCCAATACGCCCGCGACCGCCTCCGCCACCGGCGGCGGGTTCTGGGCCGCGAGCTGAGCGAAGAAACGATCCCGACGGTCGGCCTCGCTCGTCGTGGCGGCTTTCGAACCTTCGGTCCCATCGACGTCGGTCATGCCGAGCAGATCGGCCAGATCGCGGACGGACAGGCGTTGACCGGCCGCGGCAATTCCGCGGTCGTTCACCGTAACGCCTTCCGAGCGAAGCACTTCCAGGACATCGCCGCGATCCGGCCCATCCCCCCAGTTGAACCCTTCGGCGACCCGACCGGCGTGGTCGAGCACACGGTGCGCATTCGTGAACGGACGAGTCATCTGCTGGCCGACCGCAATAGCGCTCGACCCGACCAGCGCGGCCAAATCGCCATAGGAGGTCCAGGTTCCGGGCGGCAACACCGCCAGCGCCTGCCGGAGCAGACTCCAGTCGCGCGTCTTCTCGACGCGATCCACGCCCGTAATCGGAGCTGGCCACAGCTTGATCGCCTGGTCGGCCAGTTCATCCGCGCGGGCGGCGATTTCGGCTACGCCCCAGGTGCTCGTGGCGGCGATACGCCGGTTCATCTCCAGATGACTTCCTGCGAGCAGATCCTGCTTCCGCTCGAAGGGGTGATTCGACAGCTTCGAATTCTCGGCCGTCAGCGTGAGATTGCCCAAGGTGTGCACGAGCCGCTCATGCACGTCCTGCGGTGTTTCGCCGTCGGCGATGCCGACTGCCAGCGCCGTCAGCCATTCCGGGCCGGGTTGCTGGGGCAGCACGTGTTCGATGGTCAGCTTGGCATTGACGAAATCCACCGGTTCGGGGTGTTCGTAGCTTTCCTCGAGCCGTTGCAGCACCAGGCGCCGCTGCTCCCATTTTCCTTGCCAATAAAAAGGTTTCGTTGCAATGGCGTCCCGCAGTTCGGCATCGGTGGCCCAGTACCGACGCGGCGCGGACAACACATGTTGCAAACCGTCGATCACGGACATCCCGTCCGGAAGTTGGCCAGGCAACTCCTGGAAGATCCGGTTGAGATTTTGCGTCGGCCGCTGGCAAATCATGCGGCGGATCAGGAAGGACTCGATATAGGACAAGCCCCGAACCAAGTCGGCCGTGGTGACTGCGCCGGTCTCCCGCTTGTCCAGGAGCATCATCAGCGTCGGGTGCGTGGTGGCGGCCTGCCACTGGTCGATGCGGCGCAGGTAACGACGCACCTCGAGGTTCGGCTCATGGTCCGGATCGATAATCCGATGGAAATGCTGTGCCCGGCGGTGCAATTCGCGAACATACGCCTCGATGTCCGCTTCGCTTTCGCCGTCGCGCATGAATCGGCGCTGCTGGGCGGAGTACATGTCCTGCCGTCGAACTCGCACCCCGCCGTCGAGCACCAGCTGCAACCACATCAACTGTTCCAGCTGCTCATTGGTCAGACTGCGCTGCAACGGCAACCAGTAGGTCTGATACACCTGCTCGCCACGCTTGGGCAGGCGCATGAACAGGTAATTGCGCACCAGGTCGGCCTGCGACAGCTTCAACCCGGTGTTGTTGAGCGACTCGAAGATTCGATGAACGTTGTCATCCCGCTCGGCCACTACCTGAACCAGGGTCAGCCGCGTAGTGATCGCCTTCTCGATATGCGACACATCGCGCGGATCCGCCGGATCGTCCAACGCGACCAGCGCCTGCCGAAAGAATCGATACGCTGATCCGACCCGGTCGCTGCCGCTCCCGGCATGAGTGTTTCGAACATGCTCGCCGTAGGCGACCCGGTCGGCCTGCGTCGGCAGCAGCCGGAAGAAGCTGTCCCCGTCCTGAAACTTATTGATCAAATACTGCTCGTCGATCCGCTCACGCTGCCGTGGATCAGTCGCGGCCAGATGATCCCGAATCGCCGCCAGCGCCAGACTCAGCGTCGTCAGCCGCTGCTGGCCATCCACCACCAGCCACCGCGCGAAGCTCGCATCATTCAGCGGCGACGGAGCCAGCACGACCGACCCACAGAAATGCGTCGTCCCCTGATCTCCATCCGCGAGCAAGTCCGCCTGCTCACAAATATCGCTCCAGAGTTGCGCCAACTGCTTGTCAGTCCACGAGTAAGTCCGCTGATACAACGGGATCTGAAATTGCTTCTCCCCTTGGACCAATGCCGCCAGCGTGGTCTCCGACGCCTTCATCCCACCCTCATTCTCACGCCACTCATCGACCTCAGACAGTACCGGACCCTTGGTGGACAACAGGATTCAGCAGATCACTCTCTGCTTGGATAGTTCAGTCCGGGATGTGGATAATGCGCTCGTCAAAAGGACGTAAGTCGGTCAGCGCTGTCTCCACACCGATTCGGGTGGCTTTGATGACGCCTTTGGCCATCACCAGGTTGCCGCCGGCCCCGATCGCCATCCCGATTCCGAACGGCGCCGCTTTCCCGAGCACCAGAACCCCTTGTTTGGCCCCGAATTTGGTGACGAAGTTGACGCCCAGCACTTTGTTGACGGACTTGAGGGTGGCGGCGGGGATCGAGTTGGTGAGCAGCTTTCCCAGGTGGGCGCCCGTACGTCCTGCGGCTTTGCCCATAAAGTTCGATCCCCCGCCACCTACCAGGACAGTCAGGACGACGGCCTTCTGATGCTCGAGGTCGGTGAGGTGGATTCCGTGTACGCGCAGCACCGACAGCACGTGCGCTATCGAAGCCGTCAGAAACCAGGAGGTGTCGGCGCCCATGGTCGCGACGGCGGCGACGGTACCGACACCGGGGACTGCGGCAGCGCCGCCCGTCGCAGCTCCCGAAGCGACCACGGTGGAGAGGAAGGTTGTCTCCAATTTCTTGACCAACTGGGCATCCGTGGCCTCGGGGTGACGCTCCCGAATCCTCTTGACTCTGCTACTGACCAACTTGTCCGCCGAGATCAGCGACTTATCGAAGAGCTTCATCAACCCGACGCCATCAGAATTGGACTGATCCTCGTTCCCTGTCGACGCAGGGTCAGACTCGACAACCACCGAACTCCCCATTTCCGTACTCGGCCGAACCGCGACAAGGGCCGAGGGACCGAGCTTCTCATGTTCCGCCCGGACTTGTGGGCGTGTCTATGGCGGCGCATGTCTCCGCCGACATCGGGTGCGCGGCAACGATTTCCGCCAGCGGGCCGGCAGAAATCGAAAACGCTAGATTTCGACCTGATCATGAAGAATCGGGCGTACCGGTCGCGGGGGGCTTTAGACGACACCGCCTTATAGGCCCATCGTCACCGAAGCGGCAGATTGCTGATGAATCACCACAGCCGGATTCGACAGACAGCGACGCCAGGATCAGGCGCCGCGCCTCATGCTCTAAACAGGCTCTTTTGAAGCGGGACCCACCATCCCATTGGCAATTACTAAATAGTTGCCGATATCGTTCGGCGCGTAAGTGCGGGGATGGGAATCAATCCGGTCGAGGTGCAGGCCACTGCGGGTGGGCTGGACCAAATCGCGGATGAGCTCACCGACCAGATTGATGCGCATATGCGGGCGGTTCGGGCGTTCGTCGGAGTCGAGTGGACTGGCACCGCAGCGGGGTCGCATGAGAATCCGTGGGCGGAGCGGGAGGACGGGGCGCGGCAGATTATCGGCTCCTTCCACACCGATGCCGGTCTGCTGCGTCGCACCGCCGCCGAAGTCACCGCGGTGGATCGGTCGCGGGTATCGGCGACCGAGCGCGCGGGATCGAGTCTCGATCTACCGGACGTGGTGTAGATGGCCGGGTATCGGGTGGATTTGGTCGGCTTGGGGCGGTTGGTCGATGCGACCACGACATTGGAGTCGACTATCGAGGACGCGGTCACGGCCGCCGAGAAGCAGATCGACGAACTGCAAGTGTCGTGGACGGGTGCTGCCGCCATCGCGCATCGCGAAGCGCACGAGGCGCGGATGCGAGCGATCGCGGAGATGCGGGCCGCGCTCGCCCAGCTGCGGGCGAGGCTGACCACCGCGCCAGACGCGTACGGCGTTGTCGGCCGGACCAATTCGGAGATGTGGCTGTGAGCGACCGAACCGGTGATCGCGGTCCGGAGCGAGGAATACCACAGCGCCGCTGAGGTTTTCGCATCGATCGCCGACGATGCGGCCGATGTTCATATCGGGCTACTCGGGGTCCTGAACGCCAATACCGGCATAGCAGGAAGCGACAGCATCGGCCAGGACTGGGCCAAGTCCTACGACGAAGCCGCCGGGCTGGCACTGCAAACCTCCGACCAGATCCTCGCCGCCTGCGTCAGTACCGCCGATCTGGTCACCAGCGAGGCACACAATCCGGCACCGTCGACCAACCGCGGCACAGCCGTTTAGTCGTGAAAGTAGGCGACCCAGATGTAGTCCCGGGCCCTGGTCAGCGCGACCAGTGTTTGGCGGGCCAGGATCTCCGCCCGATCCCGCTCTCCGCCGGTCAGTTCGCTCAGCGGTATATCCGTCGATTCCGTGATGTGGAAGACCGCACCGAAGTCCATACCCTTACCGCGCCGCACGGATCCGACTTTGATCACGTCGGGCTGCGTGCCGTCGTAGTCCACGAGCGGCAAGACCGGAAAACCTGCTCGCTCCAGTGCCTTCCGATAGCTGAAAGCCTCCTTCGGGGTGTGGGTGATCACCGCGATCTCGGAGTATGAGAAGCCTGATTCAGTGATCGCGGCGATCAACTCCGCCTCAATTGCATTACGGTGCACGGATTTCTCTATGGCACGGCCGCCGCTCAGCACAGCTTCGCTGTCGCGCAGTACGAAGCCGGGTCCGCCGTCGAGGTCGTCGACGGTATTGGCGGCTTCGATGCGCTGGGCATAGTTCAGCACCGTCTCCCGGTTGCGATAGTTGGTTCGCAGGACTCGACCGCGGCCGACGATAGGGATGCCGGCATCGGAGAGTGTCCAGCCGCCGGCGTAGACCTGCTGCTGGCCATCGCCGACCAATAGCAGTTGGGCGTTCGGTCCACCGCCCGCTATCTGGTGCACCAGTTGGAGTTCCAGCAGAGTGCAGTCCTGCACTTCGTCGACGACGACCATCGCGTAGTCCTCGAAGTCGTCGAGTGGGCTGGCCCGCAGTTCTTCGACCGCTTTGCGGATGAGATCGTTGAAGTCATCGACGCCACGGTGTTCGAGCCGTGCCTGGTAGGGCTCGAACAGGAGGTTCCATACCGCTTCGCGCTGGGCGTTGAAGAGCGGAACACCTTCGCGCCCAGTACGTTTGATACCGCGATAGCCGCGGCGACCGTTCTCGTCCTTGAACGTCGTGATACCGCGCCCCTTGATTACGCGGTGCAGTTCGTCCTTCCAGTACTGATAATCCGTCCCGTCGATGCGGCCGAGTACATCGCGGGCTTTGACCCATGCTCGGGCGAAGGCGTCCTCGCAGGCTCGATCGTCGAGGTGGAAAGTCACACCGCGGTGGGCGAGGAATCATCGCCCAGTTGACACTCGGTGACCTCGACGCAGCCGAGCGCGCTTTCGCCGATGCCTGCGAAACACTCGAGCGCGCGGGCTATCGGTCCGGCCGAGCCCGAGCCGAACTGTTCCGAGCCGGGGCACACGCACGACGCGGCCGACGAACCGAAGCCGTCACCGGAACCCGTTGGGCGGTCGAGGAATTGGAGGCCGCCAACGTCTACCCCGCCCTCGTGCTCGTCGCGCGAGCGGTGCTGGCCTTACTCGGCTGGTCCGATCCGGCGGTCTCACTGGCGGCGGTCCGGGCACACCGCCGCATCCAACCCCCTGTCCCGGACAGCGATCTGGACCTTGCCGCCCAACGGCTGAGCGCGCGGATACTCGGCCTCGACCTCGATTCCTACTACCGCGAGGCCCTCACCCGAACCGATTCCGCCGCAGGCTATTACAACCACAACGTGCGAATCGAAACTGCCACCGGCCCGGTGAACGTCCGGATCCCCGTAACCGGTGCTGACATGATGGATCTGCGGATCTGGCCGGAAGTGCAGGTGCTGCGAGCCATCGAGCCGTTCGTACCCGCAGCACCTCGATTGCGTTGGGAGTCAGTGCATCCCGCGTATCAGATTCAGGACTTCATCAGCGGTGAACTGCTCGATGACATCGCGCCGCGTGGGCAGCTGGTCCCCGACTGTGTACCGCGGGATGTCGCCCGGCTCTTCGCCGACCTCCGCACGATTCCGGCGGAGTTACTGCCGGAGACGCCCAGCCCACGGATCGAGGATCCGGTTGAGTTCGCCCGCCGCCTATCGGACATCACTCAGCGCGTCTACCGGGAGAACGAGCACCGATTCGGCCCGCTGTATCGCAGCCTCGGAGTGCCCGAGGATCCGCTCGCGACAGTGATAGCCGGCTGGCACACGCTCGAATCCCGGCCTTTCCGTCTCCTTCACGCGGACATCCATCGGAAGAACATGATCATCCAGAGCGGCTGCGAGGTCGTATTCCTGGACTGGGAGCTGGCACTGTTCGGCGATCCGTTGTACGACGTCGCGACGCATCTGCACAAGATGGGCTATCAGCAGGGTGAACGATCGTCCTTCCTCTCCCAGTGGATCAGTGCCGAACCTGAAGCTGCGACCGGCCGGTGGGAAGCTGATCTGCGAACGTATCTGAACCATGAGCGGATCAAGTCCGTCATTGTCGACTCGGTTCGATACGCGAAAGTGCTTATGGAAGGTGCCCGCACCGCCGATCAAGAATCAGCACTGGTAGCCAACCTGGTAACCAAACTCAATGCTGCCCACGAGATTTGGGGAACCAGTAGTCGATTCGATGCAGAATTCGTGGAGTCGAAGCTGCGAGCCTGTCACTGAACCGCAAGTCGCAGCGGTGGAACTGGCGAAGGCATTCCTGCCCTAGGTCAAGGTCGCCGAACAAGGCAAGCGATGAAACCTGGTTCAACCCCAAGGGGATGGGCCGGTCTTGGAGACCCAGGCCGACAGCGCGTTGTTGTCGAACAACCGGATATTCATCTGCTTCGCATAGCCGCGGGCCTGCGGGGTGAACCTGCCTGCCGTCGTGACGAGGGCCGCGACGTCTGCCTTGTGTATCGAGAAACAGGTTCCGCCGAATTTCTGGAGGTCGGGGCTGCCTACGGTATTGGCGATTTGGTATCGCTTGGCCTGCAACACTATACGGCGACCATCGGGCGTTTTGGCGGTGACATCCGCACCCAGGTCGCCGGCTCCTCCGACTACGCGGACGTCCCTGCAGCCGTCGCGTTCGCAGAGGGATGCGAGCAGCCGCTCGAAGTCCGCGGGGGTCATTTGGGCAAGGCGGTACGCCTCGATCAGGCGGACTCGATCTATCTCTCGAGTCCTGATTCGACTACGCCGGACCAGGAAAGCAGCACCGGCCAGTGCCGCACACGCGACTACCGCGAGACCGATCAGCAGCCCGATATGGTCGCCCGCGAACTTGCCCACGGCTGCAGCTGGAATGGCGATCAGCACGGCGGCGACGAACACCAGGCTCGCTGTATCCGATTGTTTCCTTCGTCTGGCCACCCGGGACCCCTCAACGCGGGATTCAGCTCTCGCTAGTCCAAAGATACTGGGGGACAAGCAATCCAGAACCGAAATCAGCATCGGATCTCATCAACGTGCCTGCGAGCCGATCTGCCAGGATGAGGATGGGGCGTCGAGGAGGATGAAGCCGTTCTCGTCGACTTGGCGGCGGTTGCGGCTGTAGTTCGGGACGGGCTTCCATTCGCCACCGGCGGTCAATGTGGCCGCACGCAGGGCGGAGAGGAAGGCGTTCAGGCGGGAGCCGTTGAGGTGGGCGAGGTGGGTGTTGTCGAGGGGCTTGAAACCGGGTCTACGGATGGCGGGATTCCATGGGAAGAAGATGTCCGCGGTTACCGCCAGCTCGAAACTGACGGGCGCGTCCTCGCCGGGGAGGGAATCCATACCGCCGAGCATGACGGGCGGTTGGTGGAACCACTCTGGAAGTCCTGCGGCGGAGCCTATTTCGCTCATATCCGAGACCCAGGTGTCGATGATTCCACCGTCTCGGCCGTAGTACTCGAGGCGGGTTGCCGGGAGCGCTCCGAAAGAGGAATCCAGGTACTTCGTGAAGATGCCTTGGGAGCGGGAGTCTTCGGGCTCGATGTTCGGGATCTGATTCGGGTGGGCGACGAGGAAGTCGAGGATATAGCCGTCGCGGTCGTGGCGGAAGTAGCCGTCCATCAGGGTCAGTTCCTGAACGCGCAGGATGCCGGTGCGCTCGCCTGCCTCGAGGATGGACCGCTGCCATGGCACGAGGACGTCGTGAATGGCGGGGAGGTCGAAATGCCAGACGAATACCTCGTCTTCGCAGCTGTTCCAGTTATTGGCAGGGGCTTCCGAAGACGGCACCGAATTCCTCCTTCCGCCACTGGAAAGTATCACGGGAGTTCTCGATGATCAGGAGATCCACGCGCGGGATACCATCGGGACCGCAGAGTTGGAGGTTCTGTGCGTAGCGCAGGGTGTTCTCGATCCAGGCCTTGTCCGAGTTGCTGAACCGGGCCGATTGGGGATCTACGTGGATCTCGACAACCTTCTGGTATCCGGGTGGGGCGTTCTGCCAGACACCGGTCTGATCATTCCGGCCCTTCACGCCGTTGAGTTGGTCGATTGCGTCGTTGATGTTCGCGGGCACTCGGGGGCCGGTGACGACCTTAAGCTGATAGCCGATCCTGTTCGCGGTATCCAGGATGTCCGCGCCGTACTTCTCCTGCTGACCGGTGGCGGGATTGACCATCTCCAAGTAGCCGTCGAGAATCACTCTCGCGGTGGGGTTCTCACGTACCAAGCGGGCAGCGCGCTGGATCTCGTAAAGTCGACCGTCGTTATTCGCCTTCACAGCATCGGAGATCTGTTTCGGTAGATCCTGCGGATTCTGCAACCGTCCGGACTTCACAAGTGCGCTCACCTCGGGGAGCAGTTCCTTGCCTACCGCGGTGTCCACGGCTTCGATCGCCGATTCCAGGACGACGGTATCGGCGGGTGCGTGATCGGTCATCTGCAGAAAGGCGCGCCAGATATCCGGCATCAGGGTCGAGTCCGCGACCAGCAAACGTTTCGGGTCGCCGTTCTGGGCGGTGATTCGTTGCCGGGCATCGCGGAACGCACCGTCGTCCGAACCGTCGCGTGCGGTGGAGAAGATCGAGGCCGCGTACTGGATGCGGATGGTATTCGTCTGTCCCGGTCCGGGTTTGGGGGTTGGGTTCGCGAATGTCATCGGCGGTGTCGTAGCCGAGGCACCGGCGGCGATGACACCGAGGGATATTTCCTGGGTGGCCATTCCCGGCGTCGCGGAGGCGATCACCGTGGCATCGCCCGCGGTATTGCCGGTATTGGTGACTGTGACGGTCCAGCTGCAGGTCGGTGTCCAGCAGTCGGGGGTATTGCCGCTGATTTTGAAATCGATGAACGGTGCCGGGTCATTCTCGTTCGGCATGGCTTTCGGTGCTTGCGGCACTGTTGAGGGTGCGGCGGCGGGCGGCAGCACCTTGTCCACCCTGTCCTTGGTCGGACCTGCCTCCGTCGGAGCAGGCGCGATCGAGATATGTGGGAGATCGGCGTCATTGTCGACCGGATCAATCAGCGGCGCAGCAGGTTTCGGCCCGACGGTGGTTTCGGTGCCGAGGTCGATCTGGACACCCGCCGGCCGAACACCCCAGCCTGGACGCACCGGACCGGAGAGCCAGAGCAGCGCACCGTCCTCCGTGGAGAGCGCGGCCGTCCAGCCACCCGACACCAGGGTGCGAACCCGTTTGCCGTCGATCACCTCGATATCACCATCGACCGTGGCTGCATCGGACAGCGAACGCACGAAATCGGCGAGCGAGGTCGGATTGAGCGTGCTCGGGATATCCACCGGGAATTCGGAGCCCCGGTTCGGCCGCACCCATTGATTGCGCAGCTGCCCGGCCTTCTTCGGCGCCCGGCGAGCCCAGAAATCGGAATCACCCTGCACGGCAGATCGATCCGCGGTCGCAACCAGATCCGCCCGACCCCCTACCGGATCGGTGATCACTCCGGCCGTGTCGCGCTCGCTCGTGACCACGACGTCGCCGGAGACCTGGCGGCCGTCGACATCGGAATACACCACGCGCATGCTCAATGCGGGAGCCTTCGCGAGCAGATCGGCTGCCGCGGAAAGACTTACAGGCGACGACTCCGAGAACGTCTTCAGCGCCAACCGGATCGCACCGTAGGTCGTCAGGCTCGCGAGCACCAGCAACAGACAGATTGCCACCACGACCGGCCTGGGACGTGGCTCCGGATTCTTCGAGTCATATGCCGATTGCATCGATTCACCCCCGTGAAGACCGAACCCCTTGCCGGACAAGCATTCCCATCCAGCATGAACTGCGATCATTTCCCAGGGGGCACTGGAGATCAACACCAACACCGCATGAGGTCGGGCGACGTTCGTCACTCCACTGTAATGCGGGGACGTTGACCGCGGAGCTGTTGGTGTACGACAGGCTTGTGGAGTCGCTTGGCGGGGATCCGGCGGAGTTTCCTGCCCAGAATGGGGCGGTGCGGCTTGCCAGCGCTATGACCGAGTCCGGCGGCTCTGATCCTGATGCGGTGGGTTGTGCTTTGGGTTGCTTCCGCGGGGACCAGGGGTGAGGAGGTTCTGGCGGCCCTCCGCTCGGGAGAGGAGTGGCCGCTGGTATGCGATACCGAACCTGCTGATGGAGGATGAAAGAGATTCGGGGTCAGGCGGTTCGATGGATGAAGCGAATCAGGTCTTCGGGGGTGCAGCCGAGTAGGCGGGCGCGCTCCACGGACATCAGGAGGAGTTGGGCCAGGATTGTTGCGCCCCAGGCATTTTTGCCATCTGAGACCCACTCGTCGACATGGTCTACGCCGAGGTCGGACAGCTGGCGACCGTGGTGTTGTCGGACTTCTGCGCAGGTGGCGGAGATTGCGTCGAGGAGATCTGTTCCGGGCGGGCGCATTCGAGGCCGAGGGTGTTGACGAATCGTTACAGTGACAGCCGGCTGGCACACGCTCGAATCCCGGGGAACCATTCGTCGATTCCACGCAGAATTCGTGGAGTCGAAGCTGCGAGCCTGTCACTGAACCGAGAGCCAGCATCGAATCCGAACTGTCTTTGTTCGAAACTTTGGATAACTCGCCAGCGCAGCCCGCTCGCCCGCAATATTCGAACCGGTCGGTAGTACACGACCGGCGAATTTCGAATGCACGGGTCCACGACCGTAGTCGGCGGTGCACAGAAATGATCTCAACCTCCTTGTGAATCAATGCATTTCAGGATTTGCCCTTCAGTGCGTCGATATCGACGAGGACGTTCTTGCCGGTGCCGGTTACGACGACGGTTGTGCCCTCCATATGGATTGATGTCGGGACTACACCGAACGGGAGCAGGCCGGCTACGTCGAGGAGGACGAGGGGGCGGAGAGCGTTGAAGCGGGCTGTTGCTTCCAGGCGGTCTACCGGAACACGGTGTAGCTCGCGCTTGGTCAGGTCGGTGAGGGGGAGTTCTACGCCGTGGAGGGTGGCTTCCACGTCTACGAAGCCGAATTTTTCGGTGCCTACGTGGTTGGCTTCGATTACCAGTTCGTCGTACTTGCCCTTGGCGGCCTGGAGTAGGACTGGGAAGCCTTTGATATCCACGGAGGGGTTGGAGCCGAGGTTTGCGGTATTGCGCATGGCCTCGGCCGCAGCTTTTTCGGCGTAGGCCGCGGCGCCGAAGTCGGCGGCTACGGCTAGGCCGGCGATGAGGATCAGGGTGACGAGGAGGGTGCGCACCTGAACATCATGCCAAGGTTGTTGGCGCACACCGCAGGCCATTGATCGACGAACTCTGCGGCTACGCAGATTAGTGGTGGCACCTCGTTCAATCCCAAGGGGATGGGCCGGTTTGGGAGACCCAGGCAGACAACGCCTTGTTGTCGAACAACCGGATATTCATCTGGTTCGCGTAGCCCCGGGCCTGAGGGGTGAACTGGGCTGCCGTCGTGACCAGGGCCGCGACGTCGGCCTTATGAATCGAGAAACAGGTTCCGCCGAACTTCTGGAGGTCGGGGCTTCCCACCGCCCTGGTGATTCGGTATCGCTTGGCCTGCAACACGATACGTCGACCGTCGGGCGCTTTGGCGGTGACGTCTGCACCAAGGTCGCCCGCTCCCCCGACTACGCGGACATCCTGGCAGCCGTCACGTTCGCAGAGTGACGCGAGCAATCGCTCGAAGTCGGTGGGGGTCATCTGCGCAAGGCGAAACGCCTCGATCAGGCGGACTCGATCTATCTCTCGGGTCTTGATTCGACTGCGGCGGACCAGGAGGGCGCTACCGGCCAGTCCCGCGCATACAACGATGGCGACACCGATCAGCAGACCGACATGGTCGCCGGCGAACCTGATGACGGCCGCGGCGGGAATGGCGATCAGCACGGCGGCGACGAACACCAGGGCCGCTGTATCCGATTGTCTCCGTCGCCTGGCCATCCGGGCCCCCTCAACAGGATGCAGCTCTCGACAGTCCAAAGATACTGGTGCACAAGCGATCCAGAGCCGAAATCGGCTATCGACCGACCCGTTACATGAAACGAATGATCTCGGCGCATGCTGGAACCGAGTCGGCGGATTCTCCGAATGACAGCTCGTGTACAGAAGGCTCGACGCCTGCCATTCCGTCCATTGCGCTCGACGCGTATGGTGCCTTCGGTGAACCGAGCGGAACTGACGATCGCCGATCACTGCCTCGCAACCTATTTCGACGAGCTCACCTTCCACCGGGGCCTGAACTACGCCGAACGCGGTAAGGCAGGATCCATCGTCTGGGCGGCCGAGGATCTTGCGCTCATCGGCGAGGTGAGCGGTAGCGGTGGTGCCCTTTATCAGACCGCCGTCCGGTTCGCGCGCAGTCTGGGCGTGCTGGAGATCATCGACTGCGACTGCACATGCCCGGTCGGGTACGACTGCAAACACGCGGCCGCGATCGTACTGTCCGCTTGTGTTCCCGCATCGATGGTCGGCCCGGACCCGGGACGGCCGGTCTGGGAGGAGGCGGTCGAGAGTCTGCTCCCAGGTCGAACAGATGCCGAGACAATCGATTTGGGTATTCAGTTCACCGTGCGGCAGGCCAAACCTTCGAGTCCGGGCATGATCGCGACGATCCGGCCGGTGCAGCCCGGCCGAACCGGCTGGGTAGCAGGGAATTTGAGTTGGGGAAGTCTCCGCTACCACTACGGTGGCCGGCTGAATCCCGATCACGTGCAGATTCTGCGGGAGATACACGCACTGTCCCAGAGCGGCAATGCGTACTCCTACTACGGCACCGAGAAGACGATCAATCTCTCGAGCTTCGACAGCCCTCGCCTGTGGACGCTATTGGAGACGGCTAAGGCCGCAGGGGTCGCGCTGGTGCAGGGCAAGCGAGCCTTCGACGACGAGCCGATCATCGGCTCCGCCCGCTACTGCGTCGATGTGGAACAGCAGGCGGGTTCCGGGGATCTCCTTGTCACACCGGCGATTCGGGTCGACGGCTGCTCCGGAGCGATCGTGCCGATCGCATTTGTCGGCGCGACCAGTCACGGTCTCGTGTACGCCGAGGCGGCCGATATCACCGACTTCGACCGCCCGGACAAGAGTCGTCTGCGACTGGCCCGGCTGGATCGGCCGGTGCCGGACAAGGCACAGCGAATGCTGACGAACAGCGTACGGTTGACCATTCCGGAGCACGACCGGTCAGCGTTTCTCGCGCAGTACTATCCCCGGTTGCGGCTCGCTGCCAACATGACCTCTGCCGATGAATCATTCACCGCCCCAGAGATTTCCGGTCCGGAGCTGATGCTCGAGGTGACATACGGATCAGAGCCGCGCGTCGATGCGCGGTGGCAGTGGAGCTACCGTATCGCCGGCACCGAACACCGCGCCGACCTTGGACCTCGGACCGATACACACTTCCGTGATATCGCGGCGGAATCGCGGATACTGACCGAGCTGATCGCACCATTCGAGAAACTCGACCTCGGAACACTCGACCCGCGCACCCTCGGCAGTCGGCCGACGCGGTTGACCGGCGTCGCGGGCTTGCGGTTCGTGACCGAACTGCTGCCGCTATTGCGGGAACAACCTGATGTCCAGATCGACGCCAAGGGCCCCGCACCGGACTATCGAGATACCGATGATGCACTTGTCATCGAGGTATCGACGGAGGAAAACGGTTCCGGCACTGATTGGTTCGACCTTGGAATCACAATATCCGCTGCAGGACAACAGGTTCCGTTCCTGGACGTGTTCACCGCGCTGAACACCGATGACACACATCTGATCCTGCCGAGCGGAGCCTACTTCTCACTCGACAACCCCCAACTGCGATCATTACGCCGGCTGATCGACGAGGCCCGGACCATGCAGGACGTCGAATCAGGCGGCCTGCGCATCAGCAGATTCCAGGCCGGACTGTGGCAGGAGTTCGCCGCGCTCGGTGTCGTCGGAGCACAGGCCGACGGGTGGCGACGTCAGGTCCAAGGACTGCCGGACATCGAATCTGCCGATGCCCCAGCGCTTCCCACAGATTTCACCGCCCACCTGCGGCCCTACCAGCAGGACGGCTACGCCTGGTTGTCCTTCCTTTGGCGGCACCGGCTCGGCGGCATCCTCGCCGACGATATGGGTCTCGGCAAGACCGTGCAGGTACTCGCCCTGATCTGCGCGGCGCGGCAACAGACCTCTGACGCTGATCCGTGGCTGATCATCGCCCCAGCCAGTGTGGTCGCGAACTGGGCTGCCGAATCGGCACGTTTCGCGCCCGGACTTCGTAGGGTTGCGGTTTCCGACACTCTCCGCCGCAGTGGCCGCACCATGCAGCAGATCACCGCGGAGGCCGACATCATCGTCACCTCATACACGTTGCTGCGCCTCGACTTCGACGCCTACTCCGCCCACTCCTGGTCCGGCCTGATCCTGGACGAGGCCCAATTCGTCAAGAACCACCAGTCGAAGGTCTACCAGTGCGCGCGCCGCATTACCGCGCCGTTCAAGCTCGCCGTCACCGGCACCCCGATGAAGAACAATCTGATGGAGCTGTGGGCCCTGCTCTCCATCACCGCACCGGGATTGTTCCCGCATCCGAACCGGTTCCGCGAGTATTACGCCGGTCCGATCGAAAAGAGTGGCAACACAGAGCTTTTGGCCCAGCTGCGGCGGCGGATCAAACCACTTCTGTTGCGGCGAACCAAGGAACAGGTCGCCACCGATCTTCCGGAAAAGCAGGAACAGGTGCTCGAAGTCGCACTGACGCCGAAGCACCGAAAGCTCTACGACACGCACCTGCAGCGAGAACGGCAGAAGGTGCTCGGTCTCGTCGACGATATGAATCGCAATCGCTTCACCATCCTGCGATCTTTGACCCTGTTACGGCAGCTGAGCCTGCACGCCGGGCTGATCGACGACAGTCACCATGCCGTCGCTTCGGCGAAAATCGACGTGCTCACCGAGCACCTGCACGAAGTTGTCGACGGCGGACATCGGGCGCTGGTCTTCAGCCAGTTCACCGGTTTCCTCGCGCACGTCCGGGCCCGGCTCGACACTGAAGGAATCGAATACTGCTATCTCGACGGGCGCACCCGCAAACGACAAGCCGTCATCGAGCGATTCCGTGGCGGTTCCGCGCCGGTATTCCTCATCAGCCTGAAAGCCGGCGGCTTCGGACTCAACCTCACCGAGGCGGACTACTGCTTCCTGCTCGACCCCTGGTGGAATCCCGCCACGGAGGAGCAGGCCGTCGACCGCACCCATCGCATCGGGCAGACCCGCAATGTCGTCGTCTACCGGCTGATCGCCGAAGGCACCATCGAACACAAGGTCATGGACCTCAAGTCACGAAAATCGGCGCTGTTCAACGGTGTTCTCGACGATGAGAACGGCGGATTCGCCGGACGACTCGATGCGGAAGACATTCGGGCACTGTTCGGGTGAAGTCGGCCATGGCGACGTTCATCGTGGCTCGTCGGCCAGCCCCTTCGATACCGGCACGGAAGTCGATGCTTCTGCGGTCAGGCCTCCAACAGTTCCTGTCCGTCCCAGGTGAAGCGTGCCGTTGTCACCGCGTCGTCACCGTCGCCGGTGATGATCTGATGAATTCCGATCCCGCTCAATTCCGCGTACGTGCACCACTCGTGGTCCGAGGTGAGCACCAGGTCCAGATCTAGATCTGAAAGGAGAGCGAAGATTTGGCCGCGGTTGGTGGTGTCGACGCCGACGAATACCTCATCCAGCAGGATCAGGCGAGGTGCCTGAGGCGCGGTTTGGTAGTGGGCGGCCACGGCGGCGAAGAGCGGAAGATGCAGGGCTATCGCCTTTTCGCCGCCGGAGAGAGCGCCGTGAAGTTTCTTGGTCAGTTTCTGGTAGCCCTCGCCCTTGCCTCGGTCGACCTTGACGACGAACTGGTGCCAGGCGGTGTAGTCGAAGACCTGGGCGAGTTGCTGTTCCCAGCTGGTGGCAGTGTCATCGGCCTTGGCTTCCTCGATGCGGTCGCGTAGGAAACGGTGCAGCGCTTCATGATCGGCGTCGGTGAGACGGACCGGGTCTTTGAGGAGGAGGTCGCGGGCGGCCTTGGTGCCGGGTGGGAGGTTCTCGGCGATCTGCCAGACCAAGCGGACGGCGACGTTGGAGGCAGTGCGGACGCGTTCGAGGCGGGCGTTCATGCCGTCTACGAGGTCGTTGGCTTGGCGGATGCGGGCGGCGAGGTGGCGGCGGGTGTCGCCGGTGAGGGTTTTGTCGAAGAGGTCGCGTTCGCGGTCCGTGATCTCGTGTTCGGCTTCCTGTGCGTCGGTGCTCAGGATATTCAGGAGTTCGGCGGCGCCGACCCGGACACCGTCGATGACGGCGGTGAAAATCTGGATGTCGTCATCGGTTTCGAGATCAAGATCGGCACGAGAGCTGAGGGCGGTGCGGGACTCATGGATGGAGTCGTTCAGGCGACGCAGGGCTTCGCCGAGATTGGCTGTGGAATGGGGGATGGCAGGCCAGGCGGCTGCCACCAGGCGGGCGGCGTCCAGGGCGGCGCGGACACCTTCGGAGCCGGCCAGCACAGTGCGGAATCTGTCGAGTTCTGGAAGATCTCCGTCGATCGGGAAGACTCCGGTTGCCACGTGGCGGAAGCTTCGCGCGAGGGCGTCGCGGTCGGCGGCCGCGGCGTCGCGGGCCTGGGTGTCGGTGCCGCGTTTGGAATCCAACCTGCCGAGTTCGCCGGTCAGATCGCCGACCTCGATACGGCGTGAGCGCAATTCGTCGGCAATGCTCCCGAGTCGTGTTCGGACAGTGCGTATTTGGTCGAGCACGTCTCTGTAGTCGAGCCCGATGGCGGATTCGACCGTCGCGAGTTTCGCTGCCAGCTGCCGGTGTTCGGCCTCGGAGGTCGCGGCTTCCGACTCGCGGTCCTGCGCCAATGCTGTTGAGCGCCCAGCTTTTCCAGTGAGCAGCGCCGCGGTGTCCTGAGCGGACTTCCACTCTCGGTGCGCGTCCAGCCAGGTTTCGGCGTGGTCGCCGAAACCGTCCACGGCCGTGCCGAACCGCGTCAACGCCTCCCGCTCGGAGGGCAGACCGGTTTCTGCGGCAAGCCTGGACAGCTCCAGCAGTGCGGATTTCACCGCGGCCTCCTTCACCTCGGCCTCGCCGAGCCGAGCGCGGACGACCGAATCGGCAGCGGCCAAGTCGGATTCGGCTCGGGTCAGTCGCAGCTGGGCAGCGGTGAATTCCGTGTAGCCGGGACGGGCATCGACTTCGGCGCGGATTACGTCGCGGCGTGCGGTCAGCGCCTGCCGCTCAGCTGCCAGTCGAGTCAGCGTGTCGTCGTACCGCTCGATCAGGTCGTCCAGTACCTGGATGCGGCGTTCCCGCGCACACAGTCGGGTCGATGCGCCGATGTGGGCGGCGTGGTCCTTGTTCCAGCTGCCGGTGAGCGCGCCCATCCGCCAGCTGCCATCCGCCCCGATCGCCGCTATCGGCGCACCGGATTCAATGGACGCGGCGGCTATACGATCACCGAAACCGATCGCCAGGAGAAGTTTCCGTACGTGCGCGGGATCGACCCCGTCGACCGGCTCGACGCTCAGGACATCGGCAAGTGAGCGACCGGCGACCGATGTCAGCGCGGCGGGGTCCGCGAAAACGTCGTGGCCGACGATCTCACCCCGCGGCCCGAGCCAAGCGTCCAGCAACCCGGATGCCTCCAGGGCGGCTTCTATTGCGGCCCGGGCAGATTCAGGGATGTCTTCGGCGAAATCAACCAGTCGCCACAGTGGTGCGCCCACCATTCGCGTCCGGTCGGTGGTCCGCCAGGATGGTGCGGCCGGCGGGATATCGTGTTCGGCGGAGAGGCGATCACGTTCGGTGACAAACTGTTCCCGCTCTTCACGCGCGACCTCCACGGCCGATTCGACGTGGGTTTCCGAGCGGGTGATCTCGTCCAGAACGGTCCGCACCGCGCCATGGATCAGCTCGGCCACAGCCGTCTCGGATTCGGCACGGTCGGCCAACTCGTCCGGTGCGTCGAGGGTGAGCTGGCGGCAGGATCCTGCCCAGTCGAGCAGCCGAATTCGTAACTCCCGCAATACTTCTTCGCGAGATACGGCAGCCTCGACCTGCCGGTCCACCGCGTGGTCGTAACCCTGACGGGCTGTGTCCAGTGAGCACTCCGCATCCCGGCGCAGTGCCACAGAACGCTCATGATCCTCGAGAGCGCGCACGACGGCGTCGATCTGATCCCGCTTGCCACGCACCGCACCTCGCAGCAGAGCGCGGGTTCTGCCGTCGCCGAGCGCCGCCGCGATCTCCTCGTAGATGCCGGCCATTCCAACGCGCAGCGCCGCCTGTCGCGTCTCGGCGGCATGGTCGGAGACAGCCCGAGCATGGCGCTGTTCGATCTCCGCTGCCCGGTTGGATTCAGCCGTATCCTGTTCTGCCTCAGCGCGATACCGAACCGCCTGCGTGCGCAGTCCGAAAGCGCGCCGCTGTTCCTTGGCGGTCGCGGTGCGAAGACCATCCAACTCGAGGCCCTGTTTGTATGCCTCCGAATCCATCAGCCCGTCTTTACGGGCGTCGGTTTCGTCGTGCTCGGCCTCCAATTCGATGACCCGCGCCTCGGATTCGCTCTTGCGCCGGGCCACCGACTCGTACTCCTCGGCGGACGCGCGCGCCTCGCCGGAGAGCTTCTCCAACTCGGTGGTCGCGGAGACGAGGGCCGCGGCGCGAGCGCGCAATACCCGCTGTGCGTAGGTGCGCTGTTGGCGAGCCAGGGTGCGGGTGGCCGTCACCTCGTCCTGCAACCGTTGCAGTCGCTCACGCTGAGCGTCGAGTCGTTCGAAACCCTCTGCCAAATCCTCGATTTCGTCCTGCCCGAGGGGTGGTAGAGCACGCGACAACAGGACCGAGAGCAGGGACGGATCCAATCGCTGGGACAATTTCGGCGTACGCAGTTGTAGCAACGCCATGATGAGCGCGTCATATCGCTGCTCGGTCAAGGTCGGGAACAGTGCCGTGCGGACTTGCTCTCGATAGTCGCTCGCCCCGGCATGCACCCGGCCGCGCATATCGAGCGCCTGCTCCAAACCGGCACGGGTGAGCGGCTGGCCCGCGTCATTGGTCAATGCGAGATCCACGCCTACGCGCAGGTCCGTGGTGAAGTAGTCAGGGTGGACGGACGTGGTATGAGCAGTGGCCTGCAATCGCGCACCACAGGTGAACCAGCTCTCCTCGACGCCGGGCAGACGGAATTCGAGCCACACGTAGCCGACTCGGGTAACTCCGGAAGCCCCCTCCCCCATCATGTTCCAGTGCATGGTGCGTTCGGACGTACCGAATGTGGACAGGCGGTTGGGGCGCAGGCTGGCATCGAACAGGAACGGCAGCAGCAGTTCCAGAGCCTTCGACTTTCCGCTGCCATTGGGGCCACGCAGCAGTAGACGGCCGTCGTGGAATTCGAATACCTCATCGTAGTAGCGCCAGACATTGAGGATGCCCGCCCGCGACGGCGACCAGCGCACCTGATGTTCGCCGAAATCATCGGTGCGCCTGGGCAGTTCAGTGATTGTCACGATGACTCCCGAGAGGTTCGGATATCGCCCAGCCGGTAACGATGGGCAGCGGGTAGCGGAATCACCAATCCGGTATCGGTACGCCGGACGAGTCCGAACTCGATGAGAGTCTCGAGCGCGTCATCCACCAGTTCCCCCGCACCGTCCTCGCCGCGGTAGATACGCGCCCAGCGTGGAAAGCGTTCCAGCAGTTCGGCTGCCGCACGCCGCAGCCGCTCGACGGTGGTCGGTGTGGCCAACTCCTCGAGCAGCAACAGCCCGGCGACCTTCGCCGTCGCGGCGTCGTCGGGAAACTTGGTGTCGGTGGCGATCGTATCCACATCCACGAACAGCACACCTTCCGCGCGCTCCTCCAGCAGGAAACCGCCCTGAACAGCGGCCCTGCGCAGCAGTTGCCGACCGGTGGGCGAGGCGAGGTAGGCCCGTTCCTCGGCCGACAGGTCGTCCAAGTACAGCACCGGGTCGTCGATCAAACGGCGAAAGATCTTGTGACGCAACCAAAGATTCCGTTGCACGTCGGAGATCACGGCACGGTCGGCGTGTTTGCCGGATGCCAGGCCGTACCGGCGCTCCTGCGAAATTCCGTCCAGTAGATCGTCGAAACGAAACGGCACTTCCTCGATCGGCACCGCCAGCTGCGACGGTCCGACAGGCGCGGCCAGCAATCTCAGTAGTAGGGTGCCGTCCACCCGGTACAGCACCTTCGCCGCGGCCGAATCGACGTACGAATCCGCTGCGCCGTCGACAGCGTCCATGACACCGAAGGATTCCAGCAATCGCAGCGCATCGACGAATGCCATCCGTTCGTGCCGGATCGCGGAGTCGAACGAATCGACCACCGGATCCGCCGCCGTGGCCGCCTTCACCCGATCGGCGAGCAAACCGATCGTGGTGACCGGCGTGGCGAACAACTCCGCGGCCACCACGCAGAGCAGCACATAGCGGCGGCGGTCGAACGGTGCCTTCCCGGATCGGTGCCGACGCGCCGGCCGACTCGGATCCGTGGCCCGGCGCACCTTCACCAAACGTGCGTAACCCAAGCGTGGTTCGACCGTCAGCGTCCAACCGCAGTAGTAGTCGAACCATTTGGCGATGGGTTCGCGGCGACGACGGATCAGGTCGAACGTGTCCGGCGCGCTGTGTTCGGTCACCAGAGGACTTGCCAGCAGTTGCCGGACACCCCGCGACACCTCCTCGCGCTCAGCGATCACCAGTTGATTGGCGAGTTCGCTCATGACCGATCTCCGCTCGCCCGGCGGCTCTGCCGTGCCGCGGTAACGATCTCAAGGAGGTAGTCGGGACCACGGAGAACACCGCGCGGCGTCTTCAATTCGGCGATCGCGTTATCGGGTGGCGAGCGCAGGACAATTTCCACCCGGCCGTCGGTGGTGCTGCCACGCCGGGTGCCGTCCGAGTCCGGGGCATTGCCGAGTGCCCTGCCCAGCAGATCCAGCAGGCGCTCGAAGACCCCCTGGTCGAGAGAGCCGAAACCCGACAATCGCACTGCGCCACCGGTATCGAGCATGTCCCAGGCGGCTTGTAATTCAGCGCGCTCACGCGCCGCACGGCGGGCTCGTTCCGCTTTGATCGCCGTGACATCACGGACTCTTCCAGTGCGAGTGAAGCGCTCGGTGCGGCCCGAGGAACGTAGCAGCGCCGAAACTTCCACCGGCGGCGACTCATTCCATGACACGCTCGAACTCACCAATTCGGGATCGGGATGAGCCAGGTGCGCGTGCCGAGCCGGGCTCAACCCGAATGCCGTCGACCATAGACGGTGCAGATCATCCTGATCCGGAACAACCGTGAACCAGCGCGCGAGCTCCCGGAAATCGGCCACCGCGCTGCTGGATCGGCGCTTCGACTCGGTGAGCCGATCCAGCACTTGGAGCAGCGCGATGATCGCCCGGCGCCCGACCAGCCCGAGCTGTTCGATGCGCGGCACCGAGCCATCGAGCGGAAGAAACCAGGCGCGCAATCCATCCCAGCGCGCCCGGCGATGTTCGAGCCACGCCGGGCGTGGATCGGCCCCGCTCAGCTGCGGCAGTTCCGCACCGACCAGGGCGCGCTGGTGCAGGAGTGTTACGCCGTAGTCCTCCACAGCGCGCACCCGAGTGGCGATGGTGTGACGGCGATGATCGAGATTGGTGAGGAACTCCTGCAGATAGGCCACGGTCGCGGCCTTCACCTCATGGAACACCGCCAGATCGGCATTCTCCGCACGCAGCAGTCGCTGCAGTTCACCATTGAAACGTTTGGTATTGCCGCGCAGCGCTTCCAGATGCGATTCCAGCTCGCTCAGAATGCTGAAAACCCGTCGGTCCGTGCCGGATTCAAGCTCACTGAGCAGATCACCCAGCCGGTCGGCGATCGCATCCAGCACCGCGGTCTGCAGCGCACCGGTCGACACGAGCACGGACATCGCGTGGAGCACACCCGCGAAGGCTGCCTCGCCCTGTCTGGTCAGCGAATACTGCAGGTTACGGCGTTCGTATTCGGTCGCGGTGCGGTAATTCTCGGAATGATTCTGGATGACATCGACCAGATTCCAGGTGCGAAGCTGGTCCAGCGCGGTGACCAGATCATCGTCCTCGAGAGGTTCGAGCCACCCGATCGACCGCATCCGCGCACGGAGATCATCGATCCCCAGCGCGGTCTCCAACCGCTCATTCGCCTCACCGAAGGCCTGTAAGACCGACACGTACAAGCCGGAGCGATCCGCTGTGGCGAACCGGAACATCTCCGGCGGAACACGGATCGGATACACGGTGCCCTCCCCTGTCTGACGTTTCAGCCGCCACCATAACCCCGAGCACCGACAGGCTGGAAAACGCTTCACAAAGCGTGCAATCGCGCCAGTTCGTCGAGCAGACCGTCCGCCACCCGCTCCTCGGGAACAGATACGCCGAGACGGAGCAGGTGCGCGGCAAGATCCGAATCCCATGGCACCCCGGTCACCCGGCCTACAGGCGGGCCCTTGCCATCCACCGCCGCCAGATAATCCGCACTACTCATACGCCACGGCAACGCCCCGAGCCGGGCCACCACATTCGCCGCGATGCGCAGACCCTCGCCATCGAAATCACCGTGGTAGTGCAATTCTGTTCCCGCGTCGCGCAAATACTGGAGCAGACGTACTCCCGCGCTACTGGGCCAGCCCGAGATACAGATGAGCGGCGGGCAGCGGTCACCGAAACGCCGCAACGCCAGCGCCATGACACTCGGGTTCTCCACGACCGCAACCCGTTCCGGCGCACCGGAGAAGCGCGACACCGCCCGCAACTGCTGCAAGGTGAGAACAGCGGCACAACCAGAGTCCGTACACGCCGACAAGATTCGATCAACGGCCGACTCCCCCGCGCCGCGCAGCCCCGCCGCCAGCACCGTAGAAGACAGCTCGTCGTCGGCGAGACCAGCTCGCTCCCACAGCTTTCGCAACTGAACCGAATCCGCGGGCACGTCGACACAGAAGAGCGCGGCCAGGGCTTTGACGACCATGCCATGTACCCGCGCACCCTCATCGAGCGCGTGCGGATTGCGCAGCACGGAGTCCGCGAAGACGGGTAAAGGTATTCCCGCGCCTGGCAATTGAGAGATCACCAGCAAGGCGCGATCCAGCTCGGCACGGGTCTGCGACACCGAGCCTCGAATCAGCCCGGCCCGACGCATCGCCGCCGCCCACCCCAGCAGAGCGGGTTGTGCGCGCACCACGTCATGCTCTGTCAACCAGTCCCACAATTGGTTTCGCTCCGCCTCCTCCTCGCGTCGTTCGGCAGCGCGGTCGCCGATCGGACCCACCAACTGCTCAACCACCGAGCGCACGGTCGACCCGGTCGACGCGGAGACAACCGGCTCGAGAGAATCCATGTCGACCACGGCGAATTCGCCTGGCAAACGTTCCAAGCCGAAGAAGTCGGCGAATGCGATCCGTTCATGCTCATCGAGAGGACCTACCTTCACCCGCCGTACCGCCTGTCCCGATGACAGGCGACGATGCAGTTCATTCCAGAGCGGCGCAAGCCCGGGCGGCAGAAATCGAATCGAGGGGTCCGGCACCGATCGAGACTAGCGGGCGCCAGGACGAGTCAGCCGACCCGTTGAACGAATCGAATCAAATCGTCGGAGGTGTAGCCCAGTAGGCGGCCGCGCTCGATGGACATCAGAAGTAGCTGAACCAGGATGCGAGCACCCCAACCGTCTTTTCCATCGGAGATCCATTCATCCACCTGCTCGATGCCGGCGTCAGCCAGGAGCAATCCGTGTTGTGCGCGGATGTCGGCACAGGTCGATGACACGGCATCTAGGAGATCTGTTCCTGGACGGGCACATTCGAGGCCGAAACTGTTCACGAAACCTCTGGGGTCGCAGCCCTGGGGTGGGTTTGATTTAAGAGTTTCGTAGCGTGAGTCGGTGGGGCTTACGCCGTCCGAGCCGAAGAGGCTGTCCATCAGGGTGAAGCGGTGCCAGCCTGGTGGGAGTTGGGGTGGGGTTGGGGAGGCGTTGCGGCCGAAGGCTTTTTGGACTTCGGACGCCGCGGCTTCTCTGGATTCGTGTTCGAAGGTGACGGTTCGGTGGCCTTGTTCGCCGGTTACGGTCCATCTGCCGCTGTCGGGGTCTTCGACGTAAGAGAGGTAGAGAGGCATGACATCTATTCGGAGTCGATGCCTGTGGGGCGCAAAGGAATTGAGGGAGAAACGAAAAAGACCCCCAGCCGGAGGCTGGGGGTCTTCTCGAATGATGTTCCGGCGGTGTCCTACTCTCCCACACCCTGTCGAGTGCAGTACCATCGGCGCAGGTGGCCTTAGCTTCCGGGTTCGGAAT
>NZ_WJIC01000034.1 GCF_009649815.1 Nocardia sp. SYP-A9097 | reverse complement strand
ATCCGCCCATTGTGGCCTTCGGCCACCGCGGTGCTTGTCCTGGTCATGAAATATCGATCCGTCTCTCGCCCTGCGTCTGCCCGATTGGCTCCGAGCCGGTGGACTCACCTCACCCTGACACGCAGGGGGGGGGGGGGACATCGGTGGCACTCAGCGCGGTTGTCTACTTCCTGCTCATGAAGACACGGAAGATGGCGGCCAGCACGCCCGCCAGAGTGGTGATGACGCCGCCGCTGGCGCTGCCGGGGCACTCTCACGCCCGCAAGTCCCGCCTCGGAATAGCCGCCCTAGCGCGTGAGGATCGCCGCCGCCAGCCACACCACATAGAACAGCAGCAGGGTGGCAACCTGCCGGATCTCGCGCGTCATCTCGGTGTAGGTCTTGCCGTGATGCGGGTTCGTGTGGAAGAAGTCGCTCAGCTCGGTGACACCATCGGGGACCTCGACGATGCCGTCGGTATCCATATACATGCCCGATTCCCCCAGCCCTTGCGACAGCCGCATCGGCAGGCGTGCGGACACGCACTGCCGATGTAGTTCAATGATAGAACTACTGCTTCCCAAACAGTTTCACACCTCGCGGCCGTTGCCAGAGCGCTTCACTCGTAATGAAAAGGTGGATCCGGCGTAAGCCCGGTCGACCTCATACCAATCGCAGGACGGGCCGCTGGTCGAGTTGGCCGAGTAGAAGTCGCAGGCGGGGGATCTTCCACCGCAGTTCGCGGGCCAGGCTGACCGCGGTCAGGCTGCCGTTGGATTCGGCGAGTTCGAATGCCTTGGCCAGGAGGCTGGGAACCTCGCCGGGGTAGTTCACCGCCGGATCGGGGGCAATGATTTCGAGCTCGTACAGGTGGTTGAGCCGCTGGTAGGCGCGGCGGGCGCTGGCGTCGGAGATGGTGCCGAGTTCGCGGCAACGGTACACCAGCGATTTGAGCGAGACGCCCCATTCGCGGCTGATCTGCTCGAGCGCCTTGACCTCGAATCGGTTCGGGAGCTGGTCGTGGATCTGATCGGCGGGGGTGAGGAATTCGGCGGCGAAGGCGTCGGCCTCGCGTTCTTGCTCGGCGTCGCCAGGGGCGGCGTCGCGGTGCAGGACCAGGTGGCCGAGTTCGTGCGCGGCGGTGAAACGGTGCCAGTAGACGTCATTGCTGCGGTCGGGGGTCAGCACGATCAGCGGCCTCGGCATCCGTGAGGTGGAGAAGGCGTTGATCGTGGGGGTGTCCACGCCGGCGAAGGGCACCATCGTGGCAACGACACCGTGTCGTTCCATGGTCCGGACCAGGTGAGGGATGGGTCCGACGCCCAGGTTCCAGTGCCGTCGGAGTACGCGGGCGGCGGCGGCCGGGGCGGCGGGAAGACGGCGGGTGTCGTCGGGCAGGAAGCCTGGCAGGTCGACCGGCGGGAACTGTACGTGCTTTTCCAGCGCGTAGGTCAGCTCCCACACCTGTTCGACGAACGCGACGGCCTTGGCACGCTGAGAGGCTCGGGTCGAACGCAGGCTGCGGAAGTGCGCGGCCGATCCGTCCAACCGCGCGAACGGCCGCCCGCCGGCGAAGAATTCGATCGGGACATCGAGCACGTCGGCGAGCCGGACCAGATGATCCGGGCGGGGTGGGGAGGTCTGCGATTCCCACTGGCTCACCGCCGCGCCGGAGACTCCGATCCGTTCGGCCACCGCCACTTTGGTCAGCCCGGCCAGCTGACGTGCCTGGGTGAGGCGGCCGGCGTCGAACGCTCCGGCCACCACGACGGCGGTAGCCGGTTCCGTATCGATGTCGGTACGGAACAGACCTAGCTGGGATCGTTCAGTCATCACTTCCGGTTTCCGAGTCGGGGGTAGAAGGCTGGCCACCGTCCGGAGTCACCGCCGGGTTTCGCGCCGAGAGCACGAATTCCTCCAGGGGTGCCTGATCGAACCGCGCGGCCGTACCGGTATTCGTGTCCGGGCCGGGCACAGGGGTGAGTGGACGCGCCGGAGCGGGACGCGATTCCCCTCCGCCGGCCTCGAACACGAGCGGGATCTCTTCGACGTGGCTCCACTCCAGACGCCCGGATCCATCGCCCAGTGAGGCATCACCCCAGAAGGCGCGCAGCACACCGGCGTGCGGGTTACTGGCGAAGGCCAGCACGATCAGTCGTCCGGCGTCCGCGGCGTCCTGCAGGAAGTCCTGTTCTGCTTGGAACTGCTCGTCGATCTCCTCGTCGGACATCGCGGCGTGGTCGAGCGAGAGCTGATCGGATGCGCTGCCTGTGCCGAGGGCCAGCAACCGTTTACGCACCTCCGAGAGATTCATCTTCGCCGACTCCAGCGGGGCGTACGCGGTGTCGCCGTACTTCCACGGGTAGATGATCAGGTTGCTCTCGTCCAGGACGGTCAGGCAATAGCGCGCACCCTTGGGGCGAGGGGTGCGCACCAGGGTGACCGCGGACAACGCCTTGGCCAGCTCCTCGGGCAGGATCAGCCACATCAGCCCGTACGCGTCGTTGGAGCTCAGCCCGCTGCCCTCCTGACTGGCCACCGCACGCAGGTGCGCGGCCTGCAGTGCCTCCCACACCGCCGCCCGCACCTCAAGTGCCAGTTCCCCGAACTGCGCCGATTCCCACGCTGTTGGGGCTACTTGCTCGTTCATATGCCCTCCCTCGCCCGCCCATCGGCTTATGTTTCAGACAGCCGAGGCAGAGTATCACTTAAGTTTTGCGCAACAGTAGCGCATCGTGTCGACGATTCGAACCTTCCCATCATCACGGCGAGTTCGGCTGCCAGGTATAGCGACAGGCCCTTCGTCTCCCGCCGACGCTCTGATCAGCCAGAACTCAAACACATGATGTGTCCAACTGGCATGTGCGGGGGCCTCCGTCCCGGGTCACACCTATTCCACCCTTCGGGCGGGATCTCACTGCGGGAGAACGCGCAGGTCTGGCGAGTGGGAGAGCGAGCGGTTGTATACCAGTGTCGATAGTTCCTCATGCCGTTGGTGCTGTCGGGAATTGCGCATCGTCGGTACCGCCCGCGTTCGTTCGTGTTCGCGGTGCGCGGTCCACGGAACGGTAGTACTCCGCTATCTGCGGTAACTCCTTGCCGTGATTTTCTCCGGATGCTCCCGGACCCCGGGGTCTGGGGCTAGTGCTCGGATGCCCGGAGCGCGCAGACTCTATCTACGACAGTTGTGCTGTGCCGACCCGCCGGGAGCTTCCGATGGTGAATGCGATGCTCGACGTCATTCAGCAAGTCGCTGGCGCCTACGGTCCCGACATGCCCGTGGCCCGCAAGATCGCCGAAGGGCACGTTCCCGACGAGCAACTCGACGCCATCCCCGAGCTGTGGGCCCAGCAAGCGAAGCCGCCGGTCCCGGTGCCCGAGTCGGAGCAGTACCGGCCCTACCTGCCTGACCCCTACCGGTCGAGGGCCGTCGCGCAACTCAGCCGCACCCCGATCCTCGACTTCGATAGTCCGCATGAACTGGTCGCCGATAGCTCCGCGCTGATCCATCACCTTCTCTACGCGGATGCCATGGCCATTTCCGACCCCATCCCGGGCATCTTCGATGAAGGCTCCTTTGGCGTCGGATCGGTGGAGGAGGTGTTGCAGTATCGCCGGAACCGTCTCACCGGGCTCACCTTGTTCCTCGCCGAACTCGACCCTGTCATCGACCCGGGCATCCTGACCTTCATCGATGCCCCCGACTATCCAGTCAGCTACACCGCGAGGGACCTGCGGAATCTCGCCCACATACGCGACATACGCAAGGTCGTCGACGACCTCGACCCGTTCGGCAAAGAGCTGTTCCGGCAGGCGGGTGAGCGCCGGCTCGGGTTGGTGCCGGGGACGATGCCGCCATTCCAGCCCGAGTCCTACGCATCCGTCGCGTTAAACGGAATCTTGGCCGGACTGACCGCTGGCGACGCCGACCATGGAGCATGGGATCTCTACCTGCCGCACCCCGCGATGGAGCCGGTCCTAGGCTACCTGGCCGGCCCCTCTCGGAGTATGGACCGCGGGAAGCGTCGCAAACTGTTGCGCAATCTCATCAGTATCGAGCTGCCCAACATCACCGACCACATCACGCCCCACGATCTGGCCGTCATCCGCCGTGACGAGGGAGTATTCGCCGCCTGGCGCCACGACCTTAAGGCCGCACTGCGCGCCCTGGACGACGAGCTCGACCAGGATCCCGAACTTCCCTCGGAGAAACGGTTGGCGATCGTCCGGGATGACCTCGCCGGCGTGGCCGCGCGAGTGAACTCCGGCATCGGCAAGTCCGCCGCATTGACACTTCTCAAGGCCGCCGGCATCACCTTCACCATCGGCGGCATCGTCGAGCTTGCCGCCGGGCACTCCGAGGCCGCTCTCACCACCGTTCCTATCGCGGCCGCGCTGGGGCTGCTGTACGAATACCTGAGCGGACGACGTGAACGAGTCACCGGCCAGGCATTAGCACGCCACCACGCGGTCTTCCGTGAACCACCCACGCGCTGACCGCCGCAGTCGTGGTGACGGTTATGCCACCTCCAGTCAGTGCGGGCCGCCTCGCCGCGACCGTTCTCCAACTCGGTTGATGATCTTGCGTCGCGGTTTCGGGGTCCTCGGGTGAGGGGTCCCGGTAGTAACCTCAGTTGGCAAGATTCGTTCGAAACGTGCTTCATCGACCTGGCCGTTTCGATGGTCATGGGCACCGCCTTCAACCTCCGTATGGCTCGGCGTGCCTACTTGCATCAGCGTGCGTAAACGATGGAGCACGAGCCCGCTCGCGGCCGCTGCTCTTGCTCGGGCATCGGCTTCGGCTTCGGCTTCCTGCCGAGCCTTCACATCTCGCGTCCGGGGTGGCCGCCGAAGCCGGTGGGACCCGAGAACACCGCGCCTGTGAACATGGTGGTGCCGGAGAAGGTCGCGTCGTCGAAGGCGGTGCGACCCGAGAAGATTGCGCGGTCGAATCCGGTGGGGCCCGAGAAGGTTGTCTTCCCGAAATCTGTGGAACCGGAGAATCTCACGCCGTCGAAGGCGGCTCGGTCGGCGAAGGTCGCGTACGTGAATCGGGCTGGGCCGGAGAAGGCCGCGAGCCCGAACGAAGTGGTGGCGGCGAAGGTTGCGGCCACGAAGTTGGCGTTGCCGGAGAATCTCACGCCTCCGAACCCGGTGAGCCCGGTGAGCCCGGTGAGCCCGGAGAAGGTCGCGCCCTCGAACAGAGCGGCACCGGAAAACCTCACCGCTCTGAAATCGGCATCCTCGAGGTGTGCGGTGCGGAAATCGAAATCGCTTGTTGACCAGCTGTATTCGGCTTCGCGTCGGAGATGGTCCGTGATGACGCGGACGATGGTCTGACGGACCTCCCGGTCGTTCTGCCGGTATTCAATGTGTTCTTCGCGCTTGCCTTTATCGGTGTTTTCACTGTCGGTGGGTGTGGTGAGGACGAGTTTGGTCCGTCCGCTGCTGCCCTGTTCGCCATCGTATGGCAGTCGCAGATAGCCGCACAGGACGTTGATGCACTGCTGGCAGCGCAGACCAGCGGATTCATCAGCGACGCCGGCCATGGCGTAGACCCCGGCGATGCGGACCGCGACATCGGTGGCGCCGAGCTGGGCGGCCGCGGCACCGAAACGTTCAACGAATCGATCTCATGGGCAGGCAGGCCCATCCGTTCAATGTCGTTTAGTCGGCGCCCCTCTGCGATCACGGCACGAACGAATTCCTCTGCAGTGTCGGCCCATTCTCTCGCGGCCGGGCGAGCCCACCGCGAGAGCTGGTCGAAGAGATCGACGCTCCCGCAACCGTCCCCGACCTGCGGTGTGGTAGCTGCTTGGTTGCCATTTACTGTCGGGCGATGGGCGGCGAGCTCGTCTGCCACCGCCAGCAGTGCGAGGGTCGTGGCCAATTGCAGTTGTTGCGCCGCAGAGCCGCCAGCGATGTCATCGCTCCCAGCGATTGTGAGCTGGTCGACGATCTGTACCGCGCGGTCTCGAAAGCTGTTGTTAGGCAGGGACATAGGTGCACTGTAATCACACGGTCCGACATGAAACAGACCTCATCCGATGCATCGCCCTTGCCGGGCGTCTCGCAGGTTCCACGCCCACCGAAGTAGACTCGACAACCCAGACATACCGGGCGGTCGCGACTCATGAGTAGGTTAAATTCGCTCTGCTGGAACAGTTTTGGTCGCGTAGCATCGGCCTCATGTGAGCCCAGCGGACTGGGCCCCGGCCCGCTGGAGGCGGCTATGCGGATTCTGCCGGTCGTGGCGGCGACCTCCGAGCAGCTGACCCTATTGATCGACAGTCAGCCAGGGGTGCTGATCATCAGAGGTGCCGCAGGCAGCGGGAAGACCACGACGGCGTTGCTGCGACTAAAGCAACTGTGTGGTAGCTGGGCCAAGCGGCATCAACGGTTGAAGCTCAATGCGCCGGTGCGGGTGCTGGTCTTGACCTACAACCGGACCTTGGAAGGCTACATCGCCGAGCTCGCTCGCCAGCAGGTTCCCACCTACGACAATGTCGAACTACAGGTGACGACCTTCGCGAAATACGCCCACGATCTGGCAGCCGCCATCGCCGACGACTTCGCCGACACAATCCTGGACGAGCTGCTGACCGGATTCGGCATGCCCCGCGAATTCCTTACCGACGAGGTGCAGTACCTGCTGAGCAGGTTCGAACCCGGCAAGCTTGAGGATTATGTGAGTGCGACCCGCGATGGGCGTGGCACCTCCCCCCGCATGGAGTCCACCACTAGGCGGCGGCTGCTCGACGAGGTGATCTACCCCTACCAGAAAGCGAAACTGTCCTTCGGAGTACGTGATTGGAACGATATCGCCGTCGATGCCGCGTCGGTCGACTGCCAGCCGTGGGATGTGGTGATCGTCGATGAAGCGCAGGACTTCTCCGCCAACCAGATTCGCGCGATCATGGCCCACGTCGCGCCCGAGCACTCGGTTACCTTCGTCGTCGATGCCGCCCAGCGGATCTATCCGCGTGCCTTCACGTGGAAGGAAGCCGGAATCACCCAGCTGCGCAGCAAATCACTGAAGACCAACCACCGCAACACCCGACAGATCGCAGCGTTCGCCCGCTCGGTACTCAACGGCATGAACGTCGGTATCGACGGCGTGCTGCCCGATCTGGACTCGGCCACGGGCGAAGGTCCACTGCCGGTCGTCCTGATCGGCTCGTACTCCGCCCAGACGCGGTGGGTACTTGAAAACATCGTCGGCACCGAAGAACCCGCCGACGAACTACGCGAATCAGTCGCTTTTCTGCATCCGAAGGGCGGGCGCTGGTTTTCCTACACTCGGTCCGAGCTCGAACGCCACCATGTCGGCTATGTCCAGTTGACCCGCAACAACAGCTGGCCCGCTGGGGAGGAAACAGTCGCATTGTCGACCATCCACTCCGCCAAGGGACTTGAGTTCGACCATGTGGTGATCCTCGGACTCAACAAGGAGGTCACACCGCATGGTGAGGAGGACGGCGATGTCGGTCTCGAGACGCTACGACGGTTGCTGGCCAGGGGTATCGGCCGCGCTCGCACAACGGTGACCCTCGGGTTCAAACGCGGTGCCGAGTCAACACTCCTCGACTACCTCGATCCCGCCACCTACACCCGGATCGAGCTGTGAATCCCGACATCCTGCATTTAGTGCACGAGCGCGGGGTCAGTGAGGTGCTGCACTTCACCACGAACCACGGCCTGATCGGGATCCTCGCCACCAGCCAACTCAGCTGCCGAGACCAGCTCGACGAGGACAAGTACCTGGAGAACATCAAGCTGGCCAACTGCACGGTCCGCAAGGACCCCGAATGGACCGGCTATGTGAACATGTCGATCTCGGTGGTCAACAACGAGATGCTGGGCACCTCGCAGAACTGGCACCGTACCGGCGATGTGTGGTGGGCCGTCTTGTCGTTCACCGCTGATATCCTCGCCGATGACGGTGTGTGGTTCACCACCACCAACAACACCCACACCCAGACAGTGCGACGTGGGCAGGGACTGGAAGGGCTGAAAAACCTCTACAGCGAACCGATTCCGTGGGGTCACTACGGATCGAAAAGCTGGCGACGGGGACTCCCCGCAGACCGGCCGACCAATCCTCAAGCCGAAGTCCTCTATCCGGGAGCGGTGCCACTGACCAAGCTGCAGGCCATCTATGTCCCCCAGGAGGAGCACCTGGACCAGATCGAAGGCTGGATCGCGGCCTTGCATGCCGCACGGCCCGTCACCGTCGCCTGCCGACCCGAGGTATTTCAGTGAACTCATTCGGAGACCGCGCAACCCGCGCGGTGTCATCCATGCAATGGGCGGCATGGGCTGACGCGCTGGGCTGGATCTCCGAACTCACCAGCCCCGAAAATCTGCGTCGCCGCACCAAGGGGCGGCCACTGCTCGAACCCTTTGCCTGGCAACGCCAAATCGGGGGCCGCTCCGGAGTACGAGTCGACCTACCCGCCGGATGCTATTCCGACGACACCCAATTACGATTGGCCACCGCACGCGCAATCACCAGCCATGGGTTCGATGTCGAGGCATTCTCACGGATCGAGCTTCCGGTCTGGCAGTCCTACGCCCTTGGCGGCGGACGGGCCACCAAGGCCGCCGCGGCGGCAATGAGCAAACATAACGCCAACTGGGCTGCCAACTTCTACAAGAACTGGGAACATGCCGGGGGCAACGGTGTCGCCATGCGGATCCAACCCCACGTCTACGCCGCCACCGATCCGATCTCACTCGACCACCTCGACGACGTGATCAAGAACGGGGTGGTCACCCACGGGCACCCGAACGCCCTCGTCGGAGCGGTCCTACACGCAGTCGCGCTCACTTTCTCTCTGGCAGAAGGGATTCCACCGCAACCCGAGTACTGGTCGGTGATACTCGACAGCACCCGCCACGCCTTCATAGCGTTCGAACGCTGCCCGGAACTGGCCGGTTACTGGCGGCCGCGCTGGGAAGCCACCGTCGGCGAGAAGCTCGGACGCGCGTGGAACAACACCATTGACAGCGCCGAACACCTCTTCCAGACAGCCCTACCCGCATACGACGCCATGCGACGCGCTCGCGACCGCGAAGAGGCCGCAGACGGCTACGAAAAACTAGTCTCCGCACTGGAACTGGACAACGCAGCTATCCGCGGTAGCGGGCTATCGACCTCGGTCGCGGCCATCGTCCTCTCAAGCGCATTTCCTGACAACCCAGCACAGGCAGCGCTGCTCGCCGCGGCACGGCTGGACACAGACACCGACACCATCGCCACCATGGCTGCCGCGATAGTCGCAGCCGCCAACCCCCGCGATCTGGTATCGCCGGTGCTCGACGCCGACTACATCGCCGACGAGGCACGGCGCTTGACCAGGATCGCAACCAGGCAGGCCAGCGTGGACTTCGCGTACCCTGATCTTCTGTATTGGGTGCCACCGAAATCAGGCCTCGACAGCGTCGGCACGATCGACGAGGAACTCGTGTTGGCGGGGCTGGGCTGGTTGTCTCCTCGTGGGGAGACCTATGACGCGAGATCGGCCCGCTGGCGATGGATGAAAACCTCCTTCGGCGCAACGATGTTGGTGAAATACCGCGCGAACCTGCCTGCTCTGCCGCAGAACAATCACCCCGCCGGTGCTCGTACGACGGCCACCGCGGAGACCGAAATGCTCGCTGGGCACCTTTTGCCCGACGGTGCCACCACCAATGATGAAGGAGCCTTGTTCCCGCGACCCACGCGGAATTCCCGCGAACCACGTGCCAACGACACCGTCGACTCCCGGAGGATCCTCGACTGGCTCGCCGTGCAGGGCTACGACGACACCTCGGTCGGCTACGCGCTACGCCGTGTCATCGAAAGTGGAACCCCTACACAACTTTCCGAACTCCTGAATGGGCTGCGCCACGCGCTTCGGAGTCGACCGACAGATCGAGAACTCCAGTAGCTGGATCTTGTGCAGTCGTCGGCGATGCCCGAGCCAGCGGCTATCAACAGGTGTCGAGTTCCTGACCGATCCCGGCTTTCTCACCCGGCCTATAGGTCAGGTCGTACTGAGAAATTCCTCGTACCGTTGCGCGAGTCGTCCAGCGCACAGTGATCGCGGTGCTCGATTTGTGGCGATCCAGCCGCGCCGTTCGAGGATAGTGAAGGTCGGTTTCCGTCCCAGCTGATACTCGGGCGGCTCTCCCAACCCCCACATCCACCAGGTCTGTACAGGCTCGGAGTTCCACGCTTCCTGCCACGTCGGACCCGCTTCGAAAGCAGCCCAGAACTCGACCACGACTGTCGACATCACCTCACCGAGCGCGTCGCAGTCCCTGCGTATCGCAGACTCGATCTGTTTGATCTCCTCCCGCCGATACGCCCGCGCCTCGTCACCATTCATATTCGGTGGATTGACTGCTGCGTTGGCCACTGCCTCGGGTGTGGGCACCTGCCCAGTGATCAACAACTCGATGATCAGCTCGGCCCGAGCCTCAGTGCAGTTGATCAGATCCAACGGCGCTCGCTTGGGAAACCCGTAGCGCTGCGGGATCTACTGCCCGCGATAGCCGCAACGCGGCATCGCCCGCCAACACGGTTGCCGAGAGCCACGACTCCGCAATGGTATCGACGCCCTGGAAACGTCCCTTCAGAATCCCAGTGGACAACGCTCGAACTCCGATCTCGTGAGGTGGATTCGACACGAGCGAGTCCCATACGCCCTCTCGTGCCGAGTTCGGCTTACGCGGACACCCAGTGGCCCGATCGAGAAGGTCGCGGTTGGCGATCGGAAGCAGCATAGTACGTCGCTTGCACTTCGGATGTGAGCAATAGGACGTTTACGCTCTGGATCATTCTGCGCTGGACAGATGAAGTTGCCTCCGTATGTCCAGTTCAGGCAAGCCGCCGATAAATCCGACCGCCATGGCGTTCGGAGCGCGCGGTGCGTGCCCGGCGGACAGAACTGGGATGGAGCCAGGAGACAGCCGCACACGCGTGCGGTGTGCACTGGACCTACCTCGGGCAGGTGGAGCGCGGTCAACGGAGTCCTTGGGTCGAGAACATCCTCCGGTTCGCATCTGGTTTGGAGACCACACCAGGACGTTTGCTGGATGGCCTGCCCACACCTCCACCGATCGGCGATCTCGTCTAGTAGGACCGGTCGGGGTATCGCCCGCTGCATTTGTACCCGCTCTGAGCACGATGCCTGTGGGGCGATGGCCGAACGGAAACTCCTAACCGTCTCGCCTCCGACTGTCTGCAGCGTGTCACGACGTGGGACCACGCCTAACGGGCTGTGTCTTCGGAACGACGGTAAGCGTGGTCGACCGACCGGAGCGCCCGCAATCAGCGGGATGTATTCGGCACGTTCTAACATTGCTGATTACCAGCACCCGGCACCGGTGCGATGGCCCCGACCTACGGTTCATTGGTGCTCGGCGCACACGATGAAACCGGTCGATTGGTTTACATCGGCAATGTCGGCACCGGTTTCACGCAAGTCGCCCGGCGGATAATTCGGCGCACCCTCGACGAAATCGCCGTCTCGGCAAGTGCTTTCGAGCCCGCACCGCCGGAAGCCGCTGCGGGCGGCTGGCACTGGGTGGCGCCGATCCTCGTCGGTGACGTCGAGTATCGCGAATTCGCCGGTGCTCGACTGCGCATGCCGAGTTGGAAGGGTCTGCGCACGGACAAGGCTCCGGCGCAGGTGGAAGTACCTCCGGTGCGGTGAGGCTTTCCTTCGAACATTGCTTTGCGGCAACACAATTGGCCAAATTCCGAAGAATGGACCACAATCGGAGGAATGGGCGGCGAAGGGGCACGAAAGCTGCGCGAGCTCTCGGCTGCCGATTCACTGAAGCGGTTGGCGAGCGCGCAATACGGCCGAATCGTTTTCTCGCGCCGCGGACTTCCGATCATCAGGCCCGTGAACCATATTGTCGAGGCGGACGCTGTAGTGGTGCGAGCGCATCTTGGCGCAAGTCTGCTGCGAGGTGACGGGCAGATCGTCGCCTACGAGGCCGACAACTTCGACGAACACACCCGGCGTGGCTGGAGCGTCATCGTCACCGGGGTCGCGCGGGTGGTCATGGACCCCGAACAGGTGCAGCGCTACGAGACGCTGCTGGACCCGTGGATCAATAGGCCGATGGACCATGTGATTCGAATCGAAACCGAAATCGTCACCGGTCTCGAAGTGGTCGACGACAGCGCTGACTGAGAATCAGCGATCAGTCCGGCCGACGTTACCGATCAGTAGCTCCTCCGGCCCGCCGCCTGTGACGGCCGATACCTCTCCGGTAGCCTGACACGCCGTTGGACCGAGCGCGGCAATCCGCCGGCAAGCTCGGCGCGGCCCACGCGGGGCGGTGTTCACCACGCCGTGGCGTTGCGGCCGCACGCACGTGGAAGGAACACCATGACAGCATCGGACAGGCAGGCGGTCGCCGAGACCGGGGCGACCACTGCCGACGAGGGCTATTCGCGCGGCCTGTCGCCGCGCACCATCCAGATGATCGCCATCGGCGGAGCCATCGGCACCGGCCTGTTCTACGGCGCGGGTGGCGCCATCGAACAGGCGGGCCCCGCGCTCATCCTCGCCTACCTGGCGGCGGGCCTGGCCATCTTCGTCATTATGCGGGCGCTGGGCGAGCTGCTCACCTATCGCCCCGTCACCGGCAGCTTCGCCGAGTACGCGAACGAATTCCTGGGCCGCTTCGCGGGTTTCGCCACCGGCTGGACCTACTGGGCGGTCTGGGTCAGCACCTGCATGGCCGAGATCACCGTGGCCGGCAAGTACGTGCAGTACTGGTTCGACATCCCGCAGTGGGTGACCGCGCTGGTGGTGCTCGGCATTATGTTCGGGCTGAACCTGGTGTCGGTCAAGCTGTTCGGTGAGGGCGAATTCTGGTTCTCCATCATCAAGGTCACCGCGATCGTGGCCATGATCGCCATCGGTATCGGTGTGCTCATCTTCCACTTCGGCCACGCCGCCAACCCGACCGTCGCGAATCTCTGGAACGACGGCGGGGTCTTCCCGAACGGCTTCAGTCAGGCGTTGCTGGCGTTGCAGATCGTGGTGTTCGCCTATGTCGGTGTGGAATTGGTCGGCGTCACCGCCGGGGAGGCCCGCGACCCCAAGAACACGCTGCGCAAGGCGATCAATACGCTGCCGTTTCGTATCGGCCTGTTCTATGTGGGCGCGCTCCTGGTGATCATGTCGGTCTCCAGCTGGCGTAACTTCCATGCCGGACGGAGTCCGTTCGTGGAGGTGTTCGAGCAGATCGGTATTCCGGGAGCGGCCGCGATCATCAATTTCGTGCTGTTGACCGCCGCGCTGTCGTCGTGCAACTCGGGGATCTACTCCACCGGCCGCATGCTGCGCAGTCTGGCGCAGCGGGATGAGGCTCCGGCCGGGCTGGGCGCGCTGAGCTCACGGTCGGTGCCCGCGACCGGTATCGCGGTGTCGGCGGCGGTCATGGTGATCGGTGTCGGGGTGAACTACTTCTCGCCGGAGAAGGCGTTCGGCTACGTCACCTCGGTCTCGACCATGGGCATTATCTTCGTGTGGGGCATCATCCTGGTCTGCCACTTGATCTATCGTGTCCGAGTGAAGGCGGGGCTGCTCCCGGCCAGCGAATACCGGCTTCCGGGTGCGCCGTTCACCTCGGTGCTCGCATTGGTCTTCCTGGCCCTGGTCGTCGTGCTGCTGTTCTTCACCGATTCGGGTCGCACGGCGCTCGTTGTCGGCGTGGTGTGGGGCATTCTCGTATGCGCCGCGTACCCGTTGCTCTCACGTCGTAGTGCGCAGACCGAAAGCGTTTAACAGCAATACGTTTCGACCGAACGCGGCACGGACGCGCTCCTGGGGGACTTACCTTGCCAGCAGAAGGCAATGGCTCCGGGAGCGCGAATGAACGATCCGCAACAGTATGTGGTGATCGGTGGCGGCCTGGCGGGTCTGGCCTCCGCGGTATGGCTGGCCGAGGCCGGTAAACAGGTGACGCTGCTGGAACGACGCGGACGGCTCGGCGGTCGCACACACGCGCTCGAAGTGCCCGCGCTGCACGATATTCCGGACAATGGACAGCATGTCATCGCCAGCGGATACGACCATCTGTTCCGCTATCTGACCAGTATCGGCACCCGCGAATTCGTGAGATTCCCGCATCAGGGCGTACTGCGCTGGCCCGGCGGGCGCACCACGATCATGGGCATCAAGGGAATTCGGGCGTTGCGATCGCTGCTCGGCGCGCATCCCGACGCCGGCCCGGCCGATCGGGCGCGGGCGGCGCTGGCCACCATTCGGATGGGCTGGCAGTGCCTGCGCCAGCCCGCCGATTTGGCGGATCTCACCACCGATCAATGGTTTCGGCGGCTCGGCATGCCCGAAACCGCGCGCGAGGCGCTGTGGGATTGGCTGGCGCTCGGTATCGCCGCGGAGCCGGTGCGACAGGAATCGGCCAAGGTCTTCGCCGATGTGCTGGCGACCGGAATTCGCCTGGGCCTCGAGCATCGTCAGCCGGTGAGCATCGGCTATCCGACCACCGATCTGGATACCCTGTTCGTCACGGGCGCGGAGCGGGTGTTCGAGCAGCGCGGGGTGCGGGTGCGATATCGCGCGGTGGCGCGGCGCATTCGGATCGAGAACGGGATCGTGACCGGGGTGACCCTGGACGACGGTGAGCTGGTGCCCGCCGATGCGGTGGTGTGTGCGGTACCCAATTCCTATCTCGGCGGACTCCTCGACGACCTCCCCGAGCATGATGAAATCTACTCCGCCGCAGATAAATTGGGCTTCACACCGATCGTGAGTACGAACCTGTACCTGGATCGCCCGCTCGGTACCGAGGGTGCGATGGAGGCGCTCATCGGCGGGGCCGACATTATCGACCAGGTCTTCGACCGCCAGCGCATGCACGGCCGCGGCACCGAGCACGGCTGGCTGTACTGCCTGACCACCAGCGGGGCCTACGAGCAGATCCACAAGCCCAGCCACGAGGTCGTCGACGAGCAGATGGAACTGCTGCGCCGGTACTATCCGGCCGCCAAAGACGCCAAAGTCCTGCACGCCCAGGTGGTTCCGATGCCCCGCGCCACCTTCTCCCAGGTGGTCGGCACCGATGGATTGCGCCCCGGCCAGCGCACCTCGGTCCCCACCCTCGTGATCGCGGGCGACTGGACCCGAACCGACTGGTCGGCCACCATGGAAAGCGCAGCTCAGAGTGCCGCCCGCGCGGTAGATCTGCTACTCGATCTCCCGACTCCTCGAGTTGCCGCAACCACTCAGCGTGCCGGGCGGTCTGATTACTCGCGTTCGGCTCGCGGCCGGGGATCGCGGAAGTAGTTGAGTACCAAGCGGGTGATATCGGTGAGGAAGCGGTCACGGGGGATGGGCGGGTCCTCGAGCAGGTAGCGGATGGTGAGGTGTTCGACCGCACGGACCAGCATCCAGGCGGCGGCATCGAAGTCCACATCCGGCGGGACCGCGCGCGCGAGCGCATGGACAGGCCGAGCCGCGCCAGCTCGCCGATCTGCTGCTCGAACGCGAGAACTGTCGCGCCGGAGGAGAGTCGCGGCGGCTGCTCCACCACCGCGCGCAATAGTTCGCGATGCGTGCCGAGGGCGTCCAGTAGCTCCGAAATGGTCTCCGGCACAGCGATTTCCGGGGCACGGGTCATATTCGCGACCACCCGCGCGCGTACCCGCTCGGCGACCGCGCCGGTGTAGCGCTCGATGACCGCCGCCACCACGGCATCCTTGTTCGGGAAATACTGGTACAGCGATCCGGGACTGATGCCCGCCGCCTCGGCAATGCGATTGGTAGAGGCGCCGTCATAACCGTGCGCGATGAGCACCTGCTCGCCGGCGTCCACAATCCGCGTGACCATGGCGCGCGAGCGCTCCTGCTGCGGTGATTTACGCGGTGTAGCAGGCGATTTCGGGGCTCGGCGTTTCGGTGGCATGTCATTTCCACTGCGTTTCGGAATGCGAGCGTGGAGTTCCACTCCGAGATCGCGGGTGAGCCGTATCAGCGCGTATTGCGCTCGGCCTACCCGATTCTCGGGGTCGTCTTCGACGGGCCGTATGCCCGGCGCACCGCGCGGAAGATCGTCGGATATCACCGCGAAATCAAAGGCGTCGACGCACAAGGTCGCCGGTACCACGCGCTCGACCCCGCAACCTTCTACTGGGCGCACGCGGTGTTCTTCGTGCAAACCCTGCGGACTGCCGAACTATTCATGGGTGGGATGAATGGCACTGAGCGCGAACAACTCTGGCGCGAGCATTATCAATGGTACGAGCTATACGGAATGAGCATGCGGGTGGTGCCGGAGTCCTGGCCCGCGTTCCAGCGGTACTGGCGCGATATATGCCGGGACACCCTGGAACCGACCCGGGCGGCGTGGGATGTGTACAACCTCATCGATACCGCGTCCGTGCCGCCGTTCCCGGTGCTGCGGCATCTCCCGGAACCTTTGTGGGAGAGGCTGATTCGACTAGGGGGTCGGCGGCTGGTCAAATTCGTCACCGTCGGCCTGTGCGATCCGGCCATTCGCCGCACCATGGGTTTTCACCTGGACCGCTCGCGATCAATGGTTCTTCGATCGACTGTGCCGGGCACTATCGGCCGCCAACCGGGTTACCCCGGCGGCGGTGAACTATTCGTTCCCGCGAGTGCGCGCCGCGCGCCGCCGGGAGGCGGGAAAGCGTTCGGGCACAATGCCTCCCCCCGAAGCGCCCGAACTACTGTGGCCCGCACCGGAACACCGCGGCGATGCCAAGCACTACTGCCCCGTCCACGCCGATCCCGACGCGGGTTCTGTAACCAAATTCCGTCAGCTGACAGGGTTTTAGCGATGCTGCCCCAACCCGAAGGCCAGTCCGAGAGCGCGGGTGGGCATCCATTCGACTACTACTATCGCCCGGGTATGTCACTGCGCCCGCCACCGCCGCGTGCCGTGGCATCGGAGCTTTGGTACGAACCGAAGTCGGACCCCTTCTGGAACCGAAATATCGAAGTCGCGAGATTCCTGGTCGCCCGCGTCGGCATCAACGGCACGCCATTCGACCATCACGACGCCTCCACCTGCCTGATCTGACTCAGGTGGACCCACCCGCAATGGTCAGGTAGATGACCATCAAGGTGAACAGAAACCACCCTGCCCCCTGCCAAATAGGCCAGGCCCGCGCGGCTCGCCACTCCAGAATTGTCTTCACGAACGCCCCGATCCCCCCGAACAGCAGAACCAGCCCGGGCCCCAATCCCACCACCAGTCTCGCGGCCGTATCGCACAGCATCGAATCGGAGTTCAAACACTCCTGCCGCGCACCGGCCCACACCAGCGCGAGCACCGCGACAATCGCGGTGAGAACCAACACCGCCACCACATACCGCGCGGCCTGCCGAAAGGTCGGCGGATCCTGCCACCGCTTCTCCACGTCATCAACCATCCCGCACCTCCTCGCCGCCGAATTGCCCGCCGCGACCGAGACAAACGCGAGCCGTATGAACCCACCCTAGGCCCCGAGTCCGTCAGCGAGCCTCAGCGGCCAATCCGATACCGAGCCCCACCAGCACGGCCGCGAGCGCGCGCTCGACGCGCCGCCGAATCTCCGTGCGCCGCAACCAGGTTCCGGCGCGGTCGGCGGCGAGCACAATCCCGACGCACCAGGCCGTGTCGATCACCAGTTGGATGGCGGCCAGGATGATCACCGTGGACAGCACCGGGCCATGGCTCGGCAGGAACTGCGGCAGGATGGTCAATCCGAAGACTGCGGCCTTCGGATTAGCGGCAATGGAGATGAGGGAAGCGCGAAAGGCCGCCGCAGGGGTGCTGCCACCGGGCAGTGCCGAGGTCAGCGCCGCCCCGAAGGCATCTTCCCCCTTGGACCGCCGCGCACTCCGCCAGGCTTGCACGCCCAGCCAGATCAATACGACCGCGCCGAGGATATGGATCGCCACACTCAACACTCGATTAGCGACCAGCAACGAGGACAACCCGGCCCCACCCGCCAGCGTCCAACCGAACACCCCGATCTCATTGCCCGCCACCGCAGCCAGCCCGGCAGTGCGGCCATCTCGCACGGAACGCTGCAGAAACAACGCTGTGGCCGGGCCAGGAATCGCGGCCAGAATCAAGCAGGCGAGGGTGAAGGTGGGGAGTACATGAACCCAATGCGGCATCCAGCGATGCTGGCATGCCACCCAATGCCCCGCCACCCGTTTTCAACCCAGTCGAATCGCTCGTAAGCGTTGTGCATGTAACCACGCAGGGGTCTTCTCGGCGTTTGCCTGCGTGATTACGTCGATGTTGACGGAATTGGACGAATCGGGCGCGGGAAGGGGCGAATCGGGTGCGGCGCACCGGGATTCACCTACCGACCGGCAGGGTGCTTGCCGAGTGTGCAGCTGTGGCGGGGAAAAAGACAAAACACCGCCCAGAGTGCACACTCGGCGAACAGGTTCGGGCATCACGGGTATGCCCTGGGATCGGATCGCGGTTCGAGGCCGCCCAATGCGGCGACGGTTGCATTTTGCGTATGCAATTTCCGTGGCAAAGCAGGCATCGCTGGGCACGTCACCTGCCGTACCCGACTCGAGCTACCGGACTACGCCCGGATCGTCCCGTTCCCTGCGGGAAGACCGGCCGTGGTTACCTTCTCGAGCCCAAAGACCAAAGACAAAGACACCAAAACAGTCCCTCGCGGTGTTGGACGATCGATCACCGGGAACTCACGGTGCGACACGCCGCACGACACCACGCTCATGTCCCAGTGATCGCATGTCCAGGTCGAGGGTGGGGGTTTTGTCCTAATTTCTTTCTCGTCTTGTTCTTTGCTTGTCTTGTTTTCTGCTCTTCTTGTCCTGGCGTCTTTTTGCTTTTGGTCTTTTGTCGTTGTGTCTCTTGGTTTTTGGGGTTTTGGCCCTACGGGCTGGGTGCGGCGAAGTCTTCGCCGCCGACGTAGATGGTGTGACCCGGCGTGGCTACAATGCTGGTCGCGTCGGCGACTGCGGTCGCGAACTCCTCGACCGTCGGCAGGTTGCCGTGTTCGCGGCGGGCTGTCACAGCGTCCGGGTCGCGGCGTTCGAGTAGCCGCACGATGATCGTGCCGTCGATCATGTCGCCGGACACGACGGTGAAATCGATTCCGCGAGAGCCGAATTCGGGGATCAATCCGCGTAATGCGTCTTCGCCCGCGCGCTTGCTCGCGGCGATGGGTTCGTAGCCTGCGGGGACGGGGCGGGTGGGGGAGAAGTGGGCTTGGTGGCTGGTGACGAAGACGATTCGGCCGCCCGGGGGCAGGTGGGGCATGGCCAGTTGGGTTAGGTGGGTTTGGGCGTCGCGGTTGAGGGTCATGGCGTAATCGGGGGCGGCGTCGCGTTCGAGGCCGCCGGAGGCGTTGAGGATCAGGACGTCCATGCGGCCGAATTCGGTTGTCACCGTGTCGATCAGGGCGGCTGCGCTGTGGGGGTCGGTGATGTCGGCGCCCGCTACGGACGCGCTGCCGCCGGTGGCCTCGATTTCGGCGGCGATGGTCTCCGCGCGTTTGCGTTTCTCGCGGTAGTTGATCACTACGTGGTCGCCGCGTCGGCCCAGTACGCGGGCTGTTTCCGCGCCGATGCCGCGAGATGCTCCGGTGATCAACACAATTCGCTTCATACCCAAGTCCTCCAACCCGGACGAACGCTTCTGATTTAGAATCAATATGGTGGTTCTGAATGAGAAGTGCAAGCCAACCCACCGACTCCGCACTGGCCGCCATGGAGCTGCTCGGCCAGCGCTGGATGCTGCGCGTGATCTCCGAGCTCGAACCGGGGCCGCTCGGTTTTCTGGAGTTGCGCCGGCGGATGGGGAACTGCTCCTCGAGCATGCTTTCGGTGCGTATGCAGCGGCTGCAGGAGGCCGGGGTGGTGGTGAAGCGGACGGACAAGTCGTATGAGTTGTCCACTGCCGGTGGGGAACTCGGGGTGGCGCTGAAACCGTTGTGGCAGTGGTCGGAACGCTGGGGTGCGAGACTGGAGCAGGCCGACTCACCGCCGCTGGGATGACGGCGCGGGGCTATACCTTCGTCAGGGTCTCGGATCGGTTGGCGCGCTGACGGATTCGCCCGTACCGTGGCCTCGGCGGCCGAATCGAGCCGTATCCGCGGAACCGGTTATGCCGCGCCGGATCTCACCCGCCCGGTGTTCGACCCGCAGGGTGTCGCGCGTATGCGAGGAGTGCAGCTGCCAGGGCACGCTGGTCACCATGACGCCCGGCTCGAACAGCAGTCGTGCTTTGAGGCGCAGTGAACTCTGATTGTGCAGCAGGTTTTCCCACCAGCGGCCCACCACGTATTCGGGAATGAATACGCTGACCACATCGCGGGGCCGGGAATTACGCTGGCGTTTGATCTCTTCGATCACCGGCCGGGTGATCTCCCGATATGGAGATTCGATGACCTTGAGCGGAATTTTTACATGATTGTGATCCCATGCCTGCGCGAGTTCGCGGGTATCGGCGTCATCGACATTGACGGTTACGGCCGTAATGGTGTCGGGTCGGGTGGCGCGCGCGAACTGCACTGCCCGCTGGGTCGCCTTGTGCCATCCGGAGACCAGCACAATGGCGTGCACCCGTCCGGGTAAGGTCACGAATTCTTCGGGGTCGATATCCAATTCGGCTCGCACCGCCGTGTAGTGCCGGTGAATGAGCCACATGATCGCGACCAGAATCGGCATGGCGATCACCACCAGGTACGCGCCGTGGGTGAACTTGGTGATCATGACGACCACCAGCACCACGCCGGTGAAACACGCGCCGAAGGCATTGATGGCGCGCGCCCGGTGAATTCGGAGTCGATCGCTCCCCGCCATACGCAATTCGCGATTCCAATGCCGCACCATGCCGATCTGGCACAGCGTGAAGGAGGTGAAGACGCCGACGATGTACAGCTGGATGAGCCGGGTGGTGGATCCGTGGAAGGCGTAGATCAGGATCGCCGCGACCACGGCCAGCAGGATGATGCCGTTCGAGAACGCCAGCCGGTCACCGCGGGTGTGCAGCTGGCGCGGCATGTACCGCCGCTGCGCCAGAATCGAATTCAGCAGCGGGAATCCGTTGTACGCGGTGTTGGCGGCCAGGATCAGGATGAGCGCCGTGGTCACCATCAGGTAGTAGAAGGCGATGCTGTTCCCACCGAAAACCGCCGACGCGATCTGCGCGATCACCGTGCGCTGTGCGTCGGTGTGGCAGTCGCCGGGGAATCCGATAAGGTCGCAGGCGTTCTCGGTGACCCGGGTCTTGGTGATCATGGCCAGCGCCGTCACCCCGGAGAACATCAGGATGGCGGTCACTCCCATGGCCGTCATGGTGCGGGCCGCGTTGAGCGCCTTCGGTTTCCGGAAGGCGGGTACGCCATTGGAGATGGCTTCCGCGCCGGTGAGCGCGGTACAGCCGGAGGAGAACGCGCGCAGCAGCAGGAATGCCAGCCCGGCGGCGGAGAGTCCGACCTGTTCGGCGTGGATCTGGTAGTGCGCGCTCTCGGCGATCGGGGTGTGCCCGAACGCGGTCTGGCCCAGCCCGACCACGATGAGCACGGAGATTCCGAGGATGAAGCCGTAGGTGGGAATCGCGAACGCGCGCCCGGACTCTCGTACCCCGCGCAGATTCATGGCGGTCAGGAAGCCGATGAACACCAGATTGATCGCGACCCGGTACGGATTCAGGTCCGGCACCGCGGAGATGATGTTGTCCACGCCCGCCGCGACCGATACCGCCACCGTCATGACGTAGTCGACCAGGAGCGCCGCGGCCACGACGAGGCCGGGCAGTGCGCCCAGATTCTCAGCGACCACCTCGTACGAGCCGCCACCGGACGGATATGCCTGCACCACCTGCCGATAGGACAGCGCCACCACGGCTAGCAGCACCACCACGCCTCCGGCCACCAATGGCGTCAAATGCAGGTACGCGAGCCCGCCCAGGGTGAGGATGAGCAGGATCTCCTGCGTCGCGTAGGCGACGGACGACAGTGGGTCACTGGCGAATATCGGCAGCGCGAGTCGTTTGGGCAGCAGGGTCTCACCCAGCCGATCACTGCGAAACGGGCGGCCGAGGACCAGTCGTTTTGCGACATCGATCGGTGAAACCACGGTTGCGGAGCTTAGGCCGCAATTCGGCATGAAACCGGCTGCGCGCCGTATGGATTCCGTAAAAAAACTGCGAATGCCGGTGCTTCTCCTTGTGCGTCCCGAGACTTGTGCAGTTGTCCGACTGAGCACATACACTGTCTGGGACGTGAATCAGAATGGGGAGAGGTGGCACGATGGGAGACCGGACGGTCGTCGCCGACGTTGCCGACGAACTGGCGCGCCGCGTGGCATCGGGGCAGTACATGCCCGGTGGACTCATGCCGTCCGTTCGCCAGGTGGCCGACGAGTTCGATCTGAATCGTGCGACGGCGCAACTGATTCTGGGACGGCTCGAATCGTACGGATTCGTGGATGCGCACCGCGGCAAGGGATTCGTGATTCGCGATGTGCGCGCCGTGGGTGGCGTGGATGTGTACCGGCGACTGTTCCGGCTTTCCATGCCCGAGCCCGAGGTGGCCGCGGAGATGTTCGGCAATATCGTCGAGGAGGAGCGCGGTATCGCGCTGGAGGCGCTGCTCGCGTATACCGGCAGTGACCGCGCGGTCGATCCGATCGAACTCAAAGCCGATATCGACGAGTTGGAAACCGTTGCGCGCGGCGAGGATCCGGATCCGCACCGCATGCTGCGCATCGAATTGAACCTGCTGCGCCGACTGCTCACCGCGCTCGGGCACGGTATGCAGCGCGCGGTGCTCAACTCCATCGGCGAGATGATTCTCGAGGTGCCCGAGGCGGTGGACGCCTACTTCGCGGTCTCGCCGGATCTGCATGTGCTGGTCTGGCGCGCCCTGGTCGCGGTATGGGATTCCGAAGCCGGTCCGAGCGGGGCGCAGTTGGCGCTGTTCGAGGATCTGTTCGGTCTCTACCACCAGAGGGTGGTGGCGCGATTCGAGGAATTGGTTGGCACCGCCGAGGGTGCCGAGGAGACCGTGCACGCCGCGACCGCGTAATTTCCGATTGTTTTCACGCCGCCGGGCCGGTCTTGTCTGAGACGACAGGACCGGCCCGGCGTTGTCATTTCGGTTTACCCGGCTTGCCTCATTGCCCGAGGACGGTGTTCATGATGGTGCCCGCGCTGGTGGCGATAATGCCGCCGACCAGGGCGCCGGCAATCTGCTTCGGGGCGGTGAGTGATCCGCCGCTCCACTTCTCCCAGGCGAACCGGCCGCCGGCGTACATGATGGCCAGGGTTCCGGAGAGCAGGATGAACCAGGTTAAGTAGCTGACCAGCTTGAGCAGCTTGTCCGCGGCCGGTGGGGTCTCGGGCGCGGGATTGAAGACTTGGGCCAGGACGTCTTGGGCGGCAAAAAGAATCATCTCGGCGCTCTTCCACGTGACGGTGGTTCTCTATCCGGGGTACGCGCCCGTCACCGTATTGGCAAGGCCCGCGACTCAATTGTCGCGCAAGAGGATTCAGTCGACGTCGTTGTCCGCGGAGAGGTATGCGATCGCGGCTAGATACTGCCGGCACGCGAAGTGCTGATCGTGTGCACGCAGAATTACGCGAGCCCGGCGATAATTCAGACCGCGCGGTTCTATTTCGCAGTCGTCACCGGAGAGATCGGTGCTGTGGGCGAGCATCTGTGTCATTGGATGCCTCTGGCCGAGGGGAAATGGTGCACCGAGTGTATGAGGCTGCAAGTCGCAGATGCAAGTGCATCTGTGCGTTCGACGACACGTGTCGCGGACGATGCGTCCGATTCGGTGTTGTTGGGGCGCCGGGGTTTACGCGCCTTGCGCCACTGTGACGAAATGTCCGGAACGCCGGCGCCGCTCTCCGGTCACCATGCCACACCATCTGCCCTCGGTCGAATCAGCCTGCAACCGTTTGCCATTCCGCCCGTCAGGGGGCCTGCCGCGATTTGCCGATGGCCCGCTTTGCGTGACTCGCGGGATGACCGGAGTGTTCGCCAGGTATTGCCCTGCCCGGCCTCGGGGAGGTCACGCACCCTAATCTGTCAGACTGACCGGTACGAGATGTCTGAATTTCTTCACAACTTCGCACCGCCACGCCGGTGACCAAGATCAAACCTGTTGTGTTGCAAAGGATATGCCCGAATCGAGGGATCGATAGCGGGCTACTCGCGTGCTATCGTTCATCTTGCGGTTGCAACTGTAAGAACATTTGACCGAACATTTGCAAGTACTGGGACACCGCCCACGGGCGGTACTGGCAAGGAGTCTGAAATGACGGACATTCCGGCAACCCGTATCGACATCGACAGCTCTCAACTCGCTTGGCGCAAGAGCACTTTCAGCAACCCGAGCGGTAACTGCGTGGAACTCGCGAAACTGGCGAACGGTGAGGTGGCCATGCGAAACTCTCGTGATCCGGAAGGATCGGTACTGGTCTACACCCGCCCCGAGATCGAATGCTTCCTGTTGGGCGCCAAGAGTGGAGAGTTCGACGATCTCGCTCACTGAGCGGTAGCATTGGCAATCGGCGCGGTGGTACGCGACGTTGCGGTTGCGGTTGTGGCCCACTGCCGGAAAACCCGAGCATCGGAGTGGACCCCATGATCGCAGAACCCGTTCCTAACGGTCGGGCGAATTCCGCTGTCGTAGACCGTGGCCCGACCGCATTGCGCATCGCGGTAGGCGGGCAGCTACGAAAGTTGAGGGAAGAGAACGGCATAACCCGGGAAGCCGCCGGCGACCACATCCGCGGCTCCCATGCCAAGATCAGTCGCCTGGAACTCGGGCGAACCGGATTCAAGGAGCGCGATATCCGGGACCTGTTGACCCTTTACAAGGTCACGGATCCCGGTGAGCGCGAACAGTTCCTGGATCTGGTGCGTAAGGCCAATGAGCCCGGTTGGTGGCATCGCTACAGCGACCTGCTCCCACAGTGGTTCGAGACCTACCTCGGCCTGGAGTACGCGGCCAAGTCCATCAGAACCTATGAGGGACAACTGGTTCCGGGCCTGCTACAGACCCCCGATTACGCCCGCTCGATCGTCGCACTCGGCCATGACGAGGACGGCGAGCGGCGCGTATCGCTGCGTCGGCACCGCCAGGAGCTACTGACGCGCCCGAGCGCGCCGAGCTTCTGGGCGGTTCTGGACGAGGCCGTGCTACATCGCCCGGTGGGCGGCGCGGCCGTACTACGCGATCAGATCATTCAGTTGATCGAACTGTCGAAGCTGCCCAATGTCACCATTCAGGTGCTGCCATATACGGCGGGAGGGCATGCGGCAGCGGGGAGTTCGTTCACCATGCTGCGCTTCGCGGAGTCGGAACTACCCGACATCGTCTACCTGGAGCAGCTGACCAGCGCGCTGTATCTGGACCGTCGGCCGGACCTGGAGCTCTACCGTCAGGTCATGGATCAGCTGAGTGTGCAGGCGGAGCCCCCGGAGCGGTCCCGCAAACTCCTGGCGGAGGTTGCCGACTCGCTCTGACGAGAGCTCGAACTACCGTGTGACACACCGATTTTGTTCAAGTGACACTGTGTTCAAGTGACACACAGGCTGTGGGGCCCCGGGCGGGGCCCCTATCAGCTTGTGCCGGGCTTTTTACTACGACGCTGATCTATTGCCTGATAAAGCTGGAAGCGATACGCCAGAACGCCTCCGGCTGCATCATGTGCAGATCCCAGTCGTTCACCATCGCATGCGCGGTGGTGACTATTCGCTCGATATCAAAATCATACCGAGTGGCCGCTCCAGTCGATTCGACCTGATGAATGACGAAAGCGGTTGCCGTCTCATGCGAGCAGGATTGCTCCGGCCGGGTTCTTTCGGCAAACCCGAGTCGGCTGAGGTTGATTGGCTGATTCATTAGAACGCCCCTGATGCCAAGCCGAGGGTTAAAACCGATGGCGCGGAATCGCCGGTGATCCACCGCTCGGCTCCCTGGTTGTCCCCTACGGTGCCTTGCCACCTGAGTCTATGACCGTGCTCCGCGCAGATGCAAGTGCATCTGCAACCTCGAATATGTAGGGCCAGCAGGGATTTCAGGATGCTATAAGTTTGCGAGCTACCTTTTATCGGAGCCCATCCGAGCGTTCACGCTCATCGCCCAGGCCCTGCAAACGCCGTTGTTCAGCGACTTCGAGCGATATTCCGGCCCAAAGGCACGTGATACTGGCCAGGCCGATCACAATCGCCCAGCCCAGCAGACCATATCCGGCGACGGTCATAGCGAGTGCCACCGCCACGATTCCAATGGTGGCCAGGGCCAAGCCCAGGCCATTGGGCTCGGTCTCATTGCGGAGCCGCCCGGCGGAATTCTCCCATTCGGCAGTCATCGTCACAGCCCTTCCCGCGCCGCCCTCGCGCGGCCGATATCGCTTGCATACCCGCACGGGCACAGGTCAATCACGGCGGTTGCGGTGAGCCGATTTTCGGTGATCATGTGCGGCCGCGGGTGGCTTTGCGGCACACTGGATTTCATGACCGATCCACGCAGCCTGGAGGCCCGTCGCGCCGAACTGCTGCGCGAGCTGGCCGCGCTGCGTGCGCATATCGCCGAATTGCGCGCCGACTACGGCGCACTCGCGGACTCGGGCATGCTCGTCGATACCGACGGTATTGCCGCGCTGCTCACGCCCGGGCGCTGTATCGCCGGCGCGCGGGAGGTCTTCGAGGAGGCCGAGATCGAACTCGCCGCCGCGGCGGACGCGGTCGAGCGGGCGGGCGTATTCACCACCCGGCTACGCCCGGTCCTGCTGGACTGAGCTGTGGGAAATGCCACCGTGCGGTAGCGGGACGGCGTATTGAAACAGGTTCCAATCGTATGTTAGGTCTGGGAGCAGTGGTTTGATCAACTGAACTGGACAGGTGGACCCGTGGTGGAATTGCCCGCGTATTTCGACGAGGTGGATGGCGGCTTCGAGCCCACGGCTTTCGCCGCCAGTCAATGGTCCTCGGCGCAGCTCGTCGGACCCGCGCTGTGTGGGCTGATGGCCCGGGAGCTGGAGCGCGAACACGCCACCGACGGTTTCGTCCCCGTCCGCCTGACCGTGGACATGTTCAGTGCCGCCCGCTTCGAGCACACCACCACGCCGATGGTCCGGGTGCGCGACGGTAAGCGCATTCGCGTCGCGGACGTCATGGTGATGCAGGGCGGCACGATGGCCGCGCGCGCCTCGGCGGTACTGCTGCGGCCCTCGGAACAGCCGCCAGGTGAGCTCTGGCAGCGCGAATTCGAGCCGCGGCCGCCCGCGCTCGATATCGCGCCCCCGTCGCCGCTGCCGCAGATTCCGCTCTTCAACAGCGACGGCAATCCGGGGCAGTGGTCCTCGGTGCCCACCGAGCACGAGAACGCCACCCGTAAGCGCACCTGGCAGAACCCGATTCGGGTGATCACGGGGGAGGAGCTGTCGCCCTTCACCCGCACCGCGGTGGTCGGCGAGGCCGCCAGCATGATGACCAACTGGGGTGACGCGGGCATCGGATTCATCAATACCGATATGACACTTGCCCTTTCGCGCATGCCGCAGGGTTATGAGATCGGTGTGGAGGCGGACAGCCACTTCAGCGAGCGCGGTATGGCGGTCGGGGTGGCCACCCTGTTCGACCGGCTCGGCCCCTTCGGTAGCGCGATGGTCACCTCGGTCTCCAATGCCGCGCGCCAGATCAGCAGCGCGCAACTCGATGCGGTCATGATCGCGCGCAGCTGAAGGCCGTACTACGGCGGCGTTTCGAACGCCCCGCATCCCCGTAGCAATCGTGTCGGGCCGACGACACGCAAGACGCGTTCGGCACAGTGTGGTCTCGATGCGGCTTCGAACAGGGCATGGCGGGGTGCCGCCATCACCGCTGGGTCTACGCTCGCCAAACCGCTGTATCCGCGTGGGGGGCTGCCTTGCTCTATTTTCGGCGAATTCTCGCCGCCGTCTTGATGATCGGCGGATTCGCAGGGTTTGCGCATGCCCAGACGACCGATCCGCAACCCTCCGGCGCGTCGGTGTCCGGGCTGCTGCCCGCCTTCCAGCAGTGGGTCGACGCGGTGGTGCCGTCGCCGGCACTGCCCAATGCGCCCGACACACCCCTGGTGGACGCGGGCGGGCTCGCACCCGGCCTGGCCGCCCTGCGCGCCGGCACCCTGCCCACCCCCATCGGTGATTCGTTCGTGGACGAATGGCCGGCCCGGCTGGACGATTTCGGCGCAGGACAACTCGTCGCCTGGCGCGATGTCACGGCCACGGCCGGGCCCGCGCTGATCACACCGGTGCGGCAGGTGGTCCAGCTCAAATACCGCACCACCGATTCGCACGGCGCGGCCTCCTATGCCATTGCCTCGCTGGCACTCCCGCCCGGGCAATGGACCGGGGCGGGGGAGCGACCGGTCGTGGTGAACAATCTGCCGATCAACTCGCTCGGTCGTGACTGCAATCCGAGTTACACACTGGCGCACGGGTTTTCGAGCAACACCAACCTGGCCGAGTATCTGCCGCCCACTACCCAGTTGGCGCTACTGCGCGGGTACGCGGTGCTCATCGCCGACCATGAGGGTCCGCGCATGGCGTATGCCGAACCGTTCGTGGCCGGGCATGCCGTACTGGACGCCATCCGCGCCGTACGCGGTTCCATGCCGAAGGAGTTCGGGGAGAGCCGATTCGGCATGGTCGGGTACTCGGGCGGGGCCATTGCGACCAAGGGTGCGGTCAAGCTGATGGCCGATTACGCGCCCGAGCTGGTCGATGTGGTGGTCGGGGCGGCCATGGGTGGCGTACCCGCCGATTACGAGATCCTCTCGCGCAGTATGAACGCCAATCTGGCATCGGGGGTGTTCATGGCGGCCACCTTCGCCATCGGCCGGGAGCGTCCCGAGATTCTGGCGCATATGAACCATCTCGCGCAGTGGGTGGCGGTGATCATGAAGGACACCTGTATGGATTCCTACGGTATCCCGGGCATATTGCAGCTGCCTATTGATATCGCCGCGAACTTCCCGGATCCGCTGCACAGCCAGCTGGCCGAGGAGGTGTATCGGGTGACGCGGATGGACGGGATGAAATCGCCTGTGCCGCTGTACATCTACAACGGCGCACAGGAGTTCTGGATACCGTCGGCGGGCGCGGAGAACCTCTATGCCGAACAGTGCGCGCTCGGGGTGACCGTGGTCTACCGCAGCGTGGCCGGCGAGCACATAGTCGCCGCCTTCACCGGCTTCCCGGAATCCCTGATATGGCTGGACCAAAGACTCCGCGGCGAACCCGCGCCCAACGAATGCTGAACCAGCCCAACTGATTTGCGGCGCCGGCGAGTGCGGGGAGACAGGTCCCCACCCATACGAATGTTGAACCAGCCCAACGAATGTTGAACCAGCCCAACCGATTTCCCGCGCGGCGGTGACGGCCGGAGGCAGGTCCCCCACCCATTTCACTCCTCTTGCCCCGGCCATCACGGCCGGGGCAAGGTCGTCTTCACCTCACATCGGGAAGAGGTTGTGCTTGCGCGGGTTGTGCTTGCGCACCGCACCCTTGTCGCGCAGCAGCTGCAGTGCCTTGCGGATCTCCAGGCGGGTCGCGGACGGCTCGATGACCGCGTCGATGTACCCGCGCTCGGCCGCCGTCCACGGGGTGGCGACGGTGGCGTTGTAGAAGTCGATCATGCCCTGCCGCACCGCTTCTCGATCCTCGGGCGCGGCTGCCTCGATCTGGCGCTTGCCCACGATCGGGATCATGGATTCCGCGCCCATGACCGCCAGTCGCGCGGTCGGCCACGCGAGGGAGATATCCGCGCCGAGCTGCTTGCAGCCCATCACCGCATACCCGCCGCCGTACGCCTTACGGGTGACGATGGTGACGATCGGCACGGTCGCCTCGATGAGCGCGCGGAACATGCGCCCGCCGCGCTTGATGACGTGATTGCGCTCCTCGTCCACGCCCGGCAGCACGCCCGGGGTGTCGACCACATAGACCAGCGGCAGATTGAACGCGTCGCAGAGCCGGATGAAGTGCGCGGCCTTGTCCGAGCAGGCGGCGTCGAGCGCACCGCCGAGTACGAGCGGCTGATTGGCGATCACGCCGATCGGCCGGCCGTCGACACGCGCGAACCCGGTAATGAGATTCGCGGAGGTCTTCTCGCTGATCTCATGGAATTCGCCGTCATCGAAGATGCGCAGCAGCACCTCGTGCATGTCGTAGCCGACCTTGTCGGCATCGGGCATGAGCTTGTCCAGCTGCCGGTCGCTCTCGGTGAGCTCGGGCTCCAGACCGGGATTGATCACCGGCGGCTGCTCCAGGCAGCTGGTCGGCAGGTAGCTCAGGTAGTCGCGCACCCACTTGTAGGCCTCGACCTCGGTCTTGGCGACGTGATGCACGGTGCCGTTCTGCTCGAGCGCCCGCGCGCCACCCAGCTCCTCGGCGGTGACGATCGAACCGGTCACGGCCCGGATGACCTCGGGACCGGTGACGAACATGTACGAATCCTCGGTCGCCACCAGGACGTCCATATTGATCGGCCCGTACACCGAACCGGCCGCGCACTTGCCGAGCATGACCGCGACCATCGGCACGTACCCGGAGAGGTCCTCCTGCAGCTTGCACATGATGGCGTACCAGGCCAGCGAGGCGACGCCGTCCTGAATGCGCGCGCCGCCGGAGTCGTTGATGCAGACCACCGGGCAGGCATTGTTGTAGGCGAAGTCCATGACCGCGCGCACCCGCCGGCCGAACATCTCACTGACCGATCCGCCGTACACGGTCTGATCGTGCGAGATGACCACGACGGGACGGCTGTCGATATAGCCGCGACCGGTGACCACGCCGTCGCCGTAGTAGGCGTTGGAGTTACCGGGCTGGCGAATCAGCGCGCCCATCTCGACGAAGGTGCCCGGGTCCAGCAGCATCTGCGCGCGTTCTCGGGCGCTCGGAATGCCCTTGGCGCGCCGCTTGGCGATGCCCTTCTCGCCCGAAGGTTCTTCGGCGATCTCCAGGAGCTTGCGCAGTTCCGCGAGCTTCTCCGCTGTACCCGTCATTACGTCGGTCTTGCCTTTCGCGTTCATTTGTTCGGGCCGGATCGCAGCCCGGTCTGGCCGGATCACGGCTCAACCCGCCACGGTACCTGGCATAGCGGGGTCCCAACCACCGAACGCCTCGGTAACCTGTGCCGGGCACCACAGCGGACCAACCGGCTGGGACAGAGATACACTGCGCCCCGTGAGCTCACCGATGACAGTGCGGGCGGGGGCGCCCGAGGTGATCCGGCCGGACCTGGATACGTTCGGGTTCTCCGAATTGCGGCGAACGGCGATCGTGGGTGCGGTACTGGGCGGATCGGTCACGCGCAGCGTGCTGACCGGCGGTCTGCGCAAGGCCAAGCGTAAGCGCGCGGTCGCCGAGGGCGTGGTGAACGGTCTCGAAGCGCTCGGCCCGATGTTCGTGAAACTGGGACAGTTGATCGCCTCCTCGCCGGGTGCGTTCCCGCGCGAACTCGCCGATGCCTGCCTGCGCTGCCTGGACGATATGAGCCCGTTCCCGTCGGCGGATGCGCGCGCGATTATCGAAGCCGATCTGGGCAAGCCGATCTCGGAGCTGTTCGCGTCCTTCGATGATGAACCGCTCTCGGCGGCGTCCATCGCCCAGGTGCACGCCTGCGTGCTGCTCGACGGCCGGGACGCGGTGGTGAAGGTACAGCGGCCCGAGATCGCCCGGCGCATGATCGTGGATCTGCGCGCGGCCATGAAACTGGCTCGGGCACTGGAGAAGCGCTCGGAGAACGCGCGAGTCGCCAACGCGCAGGCCGTGGTTCGCGATCTGTACGAGGCGACCGTGGCCGAACTGAATTTTCTCGTCGAGGCCGATAATCAGACCCGCGCCCGGGCGAACCTGGCGGCGTTCGGCGACAACACCAATGTGGCTGTGCCCGAGGTCTATTGGGAGCACTGCGGTCCGCGCGTACTGTGCATGGAACGCATGCGCGGGATGCCGCTGGATCGCTTCGACGATATCCGCGAGGTGCATCCGGATCCCGAACTGCTGATCCGCCGTCTGGTCAAGGCGTGGATGGAATCGGTTGCGGTGCATGGGCTTTTCCACGGCGATGTGCACGCCGGCAATCTCTGGCTGCTCGACGACGGCCGAGTCGCCATGCTGGACTTCGGCATTGTCGGCCGTATGGAGACCGAATGGCGTGAGTTCGTGCGAGCGCTGTTCTACGCCAGCGCTATCGACAACGACTTCCGCCCGGTGGCCCGTGCGCTGCGCAAACTGGATCTGGTCGCCGATGACAGTGGTGACGATGCCACCATCGGCCGTCAGCTCGCGGTGGCGCTGGGCCCGGTGCTCTCGGGCAGTCTCGACAAGCTCGATTTGGGCCTGGTCGCGGCCCGTCTGCTCGAATTCGGTAAGCGCCGTGGGGCTTCCGGTCCGGAGCAATTGATCATGATGGGGAAACAACTCGGCTACTTCGAGCGATATGCCGTGGCGTTGGCCCCCGGCTGGCGGCTTGGCCGAGACCTGTTCCTGTTCCGTAATGTCTTCCCGAATGAAGTAGCCACCAAGATCGCCGAGGAAGGCACCGAGCTACCCGTCGACTGACGGGAGCGGTGACCACTGGATTGGATTTGACTGTTCGATGAAGCTCTCCGCACTACGCAGCTCGTCTGTTCTCCGGACTACCGCTGTGGCACTCACCGCGGCACTGTCCATGGCCATGATCGGGACCTCCGCTTCGGCGGAGCCCGCGAAGCCCTCGGCGATCAGCTCGATCACCAAGGATGGCCGCACCTGGCATATGAAGGTGTACTCGGCGGCCATGGGCAAGGACATCACCGTCGATGTGCAGCGCCCGCTCGACGAGTCCACACCCGCGCCGAACCTGTACATGCTCAATGGTCTCGATGGCGGTGAGGGCACGGCGAATTGGAAGGCCCAGACCAAGGCCATCGAATGGCTGGCCGATAAGCCGGTCAATGTCATTCAGCCGATCGGCGGGCTGGGTAGCTATTACACCGATTGGGAGAAGGCCGATCCCAAGCTGGGCTTGAACAAGTGGCGTACCTTCTTCACCGAGGAGCTGCCGCCGCTGCTGGATGACGCGCTGCACTCCACCGGCCTGAACGCACTGACCGGTCTGTCGACCTCGGGCACCTCGGTGCTGCAACTGGCCGAGGCCAAGCCCGGACTGTGGAAGTCGGTCGCCGCGTACAGCGGTTGCGCTCAGATCGCCGATCCGGCCGGTAAGCAGTTCGTGAAGCTGGCCACCGAAACCTGGGCCGGTGGCAATACCGAGAATATGTACGGCCCGAGCGACAGCCCGCTGTGGGCGGCCAACGATCCGGTCCTCAATGCCGAGAAGCTGCGTGGCACACTGCTTTACGTCTCCAGCGGCAGCGGTATCCCGCTCGCGTCCGACGTCCAGTACTACCTGGGCAGCGCGCCCGGCGTCATGGGCGGCATCAACCTCGGCCTGGGCATGATCATCGAGGGCGCGGTCAACGCCTGCACCGCCAACCTCAAGACCCGTCTGGAGGGCCTGGACATCCCGGCCACCTACCAGTTCAACCCGGTGGGCACGCACTACTGGCCGTACTGGGATGAGGCCCTGCACAACTCCTGGCCGATCCTGGCTCAGGGCATGGGTATCCCCGCCTGATTTTCTCCAACGTGCATGTAATGGCGCGGGTAAACGTCGAGAAGACGCCTGCGCCATTACATGCACGTTTTGTTTGGCGGCTGCGAGGATGGCGGGATGTACGTCGTCGTAGCTAATCGGGGTGAGGTGGCTGTCCGGGTTGTCCGGAGTGCTCGGGAGTGCGGGTACGCCACACTCGCGATGCACACCGGGGACGAGGGCGAGGCCATGGCCGCGCGACTTGCCGATGAGGCGGTGCGGCTGCCCGGGGTGGGGGCCCGCGCTTACCTGGATGTTGATGAGGTGGTGGCCGCCGCGCGTAAAGCGGGGGATGGGCCGCTGGTGCATCCAGGGTACGGATTCCTCAGTGAGAGTGCCGAATTCGCTACCGCGTGCGCTGCTGCGGGGCTGGTATTCGTGGGGCCTTCACCCGAGGTGCTGCGATTGTTCGGCGATAAGGTTGCGGCGCGGGCGGCGGCCGAAGTGGCTGGGGTACCGGTGATTCCGGCGACCACCGGTATGACGTCGGTGGAGCGGATCGCGGAATTGCTTGCGGCGCATCCGGATGGCGTCATGGTGAAGGCCGCCGCGGGTGGCGGGGGTCGCGGTATGCGGGTGGTGCGTGACGCCGCCGAGCTGGCCGAGGCGTATGAGCGCTGCCGGGCGGAGGCCCTGGCCGGATTCGGCGATGACAGCGTGTATGCCGAGGCGCTGGTGACCGAGGCTCGGCATATCGAGGTGCAGATCATTGCCGATGGCGGGCGAGCGATCGCGATCGGGGATCGCGATTGCAGTGTGCAACGGCGGCAGCAGAAGCTCATCGAGGTCGCGCCCGCGCCGAACCTCGCTGCGGGAGTGCGGGAACGGCTGTATGAGCAGGCCGTGCGGCTGGCCGAGTCGGTGCGCTGCCGGGGTGTTGTCACGGTCGAATTCCTGGTGCGTGGCACGGAATCCTGGTTCCTCGAGGTGAATCCGAGGTTGCAGGTCGAGCACACCATCACCGAGGAGGTGACCGGGCTGGATCTGGTGGCGATTCAACTGGAGTTGGCGCGCGGGCGCGGTCTCGCCGAGCTCGAACTGCCGCCGGTCGCGCCGCGCGGATATGCGGTGCAGGTGCGGGTGAATGCCGAAATCGTCACCGCCGGTGGGGAAGTGCTGCCGAGTACGGGAACGCTGACGCAGTTCGCCGCGCCGACCGGAGTGGGTGTGCGGGTGGATACCGCCGCCGGAATCGGTCTGCGGCAGGACGCCCGATTCGATTCTCTGCTGGCCAAGATCATCGCGCGTGGGCCGACCTATCCGGCGGCGGTACGCCGGGCGGCGGATGCCCTGGCCGAGACGGTGATCGCCGGTGTCGAAACCAATCTGGCCGTGCAACGGGCGGTGCTCGACGAGCTCGTCGCCGCGACTCCGGTCTCGACCTCGTGGTATGAGCGGCAGGTGCGCGAATTCGTCGTCAAGGCAGCGGATTACGCCCCGGTGCTCCATGCCGTCCCGGATGCGGTCGCCTCGGTGGACACCGTGGAGCTTGCCGCCGACGAGCAAGCCCTGCGCTCACCGATGGGCGGCACCGTGGTCTCGCTGGTCGAGCCCGGTACGGTCGTGGCCGCGGGTACGGAAGTTGTTGTGCTGGAGGCGATGAAGATGCAGCACGTCCTGCGCGCCGAACAGTCGCTGCGGGTGCTGCGCCATCTGATCGAGCCGGGTGCGGTGATCGACCCGCATGCGCCCCTGTTGGTTTGGATCGAGGCGGATCACGACGGCGAGGGCGTCGAGAGCGCCGTTATCGACCTGGATACGATTCGCCCCGATCTCGCGGAGGTGCTCGCCCGCCATCGCGTGGGACTCGACGAATCCCGGCCCGAAGCGGTCGCCAAACGACATCGCCTGGGCCGCCGCACCGCTCGCGAGAACATCACCGATCTGGTCGACGATGACAGCTTCCTGGAATACGGCGGCCTGGCCGTGGCGGCGCAGCGATTGCGCCGCAGCTCGGAGGATTTGATCGCCAATACCCCCGCCGACGGTCTGATCGCGGGCGTGGCCACGATCAATGCCGATCGCTTCGGCGCGGAACGAACCCGGGCCGTGGTCATGTCCTACGACTACACCGTGCTGGCGGGCACCCAGGGCATGCGCAATCACGCCAAGACCGACCGCATGCTGGAACTGGCTCACACACAACAGCTTCCGGTGATCTTCTGCACCGAGGGCGGCGGCGGTCGCCCGGGAGATACGGATTACCCCGGTATCTCCGGCCTGGACGTCACCACCTTCCGTGCCATGGGCGCACTCTCCGGCCACGTCCCCCTCATCGGCATAGTCTCGGGCCGCTGCTTCGCCGGAAACGCCGCCCTGCTCGGCATGTGCGATGTGGTCATCGCCACCCCCGATGCCAATATCGGCATGGGTGGCCCCGCCATGATCGAGGGCGGCGGCCTCGGCGTCTACGCCCCCGAGGACATCGGCCCGATCGAGGTGCAGCGCCGAAATGGCGTGGTGCACATAGTCGCCGCCGATGAGGCCGAGGCGATGTCGATCGCGCGGCACTATCTCTCCTACTTCCAGGGCGCCCAATCCGATTGGACCGCCCCGGATCCCCGCCTCTCCCGCCACATCATCCCCGAGGATCGCCTGCGCGCCTTCGATATTCGCGCCGCCATCGAATCCATCGCAGATATGGATTCGATCCTGGAACTCCGCCGCGACTGGGCGACAGGCATTGTCACCGCGCTGATCCGAGTGGAAGGCCGCCCCTACGGCCTCATCGCCAACAATTGCCACCACCTCGGCGGCGCCATAGACGCCCCCGCCGCCGACAAACTCAGCGCCTTCCTGCGACTCTGCGACGCCCACCACCTCCCGGTCGTATCCCTCTGCGACACACCGGGTTTCATGGTTGGTCCGGAAGCGGAAACCCACGCCACGGTAACCAAATTCAGCCGCCTCTTCATAGACGCCGCCGCCCTGACCGTCCCCTGGGGCACCATCATCCTGCGCAAGGGCTACGGCCTGGGCGCACAAGCCATGGCAGCAGGCTCCTTCCGCGCCCCCACTTTCGTAATAGCCTGGCCCACAGGCGAAATCGGTGGCATGGGCCTGGAAGGCGCGGTCCGTCTCGGCTTTGCCAAAGAACTGGCCGCCATCGAAGACCCCATCACCCGCCAAACCACCTTCGACAACCTCGTCCAACTCGCCTACGCCAGCGGCAAAGCCCTCACCGCGGCCACCGTCCTCGAACTCGACGACGTCATAGACCCCGCCGACACCCGCCGCTGGATCACCACCCTGCGTTAGCGAGTGCGGGGGTGGTCACCGCGATGATCTGGTCGACGGCACGGTCGATCGGGGCGGTGGGCTGGAAGAGGTGGCTGAGGGCAAGGCGGACAAGGGTTTCCGTCGAAGCGGCGAGATCGGTATCGGATAGTCCAGGGAGCTGGTATTGGGCGCGGATCATCGCGCCGACCGCCGTGATGGCGCGGCCGAGGACCGGTTCGGGCTCGGTCATCAGGACCGGGAGCAGGGCGGTGTCGGGGACGGTGCGGCCGGACAGCGACGCCTCCCACAGCGTGTTGTCCATGCCGGTGCGCGGCGTGTATCGGACCGCTTGCCGGATATCGTCATGTTCGGTCATGAACCATTGCTAGCATCGCGACGTGCAGCTACGACACAACGTCCGCCTGTACCCCACTGGGGGGCAACAGCAGTCGTTGGCGAGGGCGTTCGGGTGCGCGCGGGTGGTCTTCAATGATGCGGTCGCAGCGCGGGAATCGGCGCGCCGATCTGGGCTGCCGTATCCGACCGATAGCGAACTGTCGAGACTGCTGACCGAGGCGAAGAGGACGCCGGAGCGGGCGTGGCTAGCTGAGGTGTCGTCCGTGGTGTTGCAACAAGCCGTGGCCGATGCGAATGCCGCGTACCGCAACTTCTTCGCCTCGCTTACTGGTAAACGCAAGGGTCCCAGGATCGGACTGCCCCGGTTCCGGTCCCGTAAGGACAACCGGCAGTCGATCCGATTCACCAAGAACGCTCGGTTCGCGATCACCCCGGGTGGCAAGTTGCGGTTGCCGAAAATTGGAGACGTGTCGGTGCGTTGGTCGCGAGAGCTGCCCTCGGCCCCGCCCTCCGTGACAGTGATTAAGGATGCGGCTGGCCGGTATTTCGCGTCTTTTGTCGTCGAGGTGACTGATGTGCCGCTGCCGCCACGTGATTCGGAAGTCGGAATCGACTTGGGGCTGACCACGTTCGCGGTCCTGTCCGACGGCACGCGGATCGAGTCTCCGAGGTTTCTGCGCCGGGCCGAACGCCGGTTGCGCAAGGCGCAGCGGTCGTTGTCCCGGAAGATGAAAGGCTCCAGTAACCGACGAAAGGCGCGGGTTCGAGTCGCGAAGGTACACGCCAAAGTCGCTGACACACGCCGTGATTGGGCACACGCAGTCCACGAGGATCGTCCGTGTGCGGGGTGGTCAGCGAGCCAAAACCGCTGTCGGTTCGGGAGTGGACGTGTGCGTGTGGGGTGACCCATGACCGGGATATGAATGCTGCCAAGAACATTCACGCCGCCGGGCGGGCGGAGTGGTTAAACGCCTGTGGAGGGACTGCCAGCCTTTCCGTCTAACGGAGAGCACGTCCCGGTGAAACAGGAACCCATCGAAAGCGCCCCGTGAGGGCACCGGTAGAAGTTCTGGCCGCAAGGCCAGGAGGACGTCAACTCTGGCTTTTCGGCCTGCGCCGTTAGCGCACCGCCGGAGATCGCTATGAGCGCTGCACCCCCGAGCGCAGCTGGAACTCCGATCACATTGTCACCAGTATCTTCCTGTACCACCTGTAACGGCACAGCGATCATCACGCGAATCCGACTCGGCGGTACCAGATCCTGCGCAGCATGGATGGCGCGCCGAATCTGCCCAGCGGCTACGCCGGCAGGATCACCCTGGCTTACTTCCCGCGACTGTGGCGCCGGGTGATGGATCGCCGGGTGCTGAACCACTACGACGGCGATATCACGCTGGTGAACATCCAGCCCGGTAAGCGCGAGCGTGTGCTCGCCCGGTACGGGACCCGGTGATGGCCGCCTACCGCTGCCCCGTCTGCGACTACGTCTGCGACGAGGCGAAAGGCGCTCCCCGCGAGGGCTTTCCGGCCGTTACCTCATGGTTGGCGGTACCCGACGACTGGTGCTGTCCGGACTGTGGCGTGCGCTAGAAACTCGACTTCGAATCCATCACCGCGACAACGGGAACCGAATCATGAGCACCGATTTCAAACTCTTCCGCTGCCTGGTCTGCGGCTTCGAATACGACGAGGCGCTGGGCTGGCCCGAGGACGGTATCGAGTCGGGCACCCGCTGGGCGGATATCCCCGAGGACTGGTCCTGCCCGGACTGCGGTGCGGCCAAGGCGGATTTCGAGATGGTCGAGGTCAGCCGCTCGTGACCGTCTCATCCGGCGCACAGGGCGGGCGCATGGTGATCGTCGGCGGTGTCGTCGCGGGCGCCACCGCCGCCAAGACGCTGCGGAGTTCGGGTTACGGCGGTGAGATCGTGCTGCTGAGCGCGGAGCGGAGCCTGCCGTATCGGCGGCCCATGGTATCCAAGGAGCTGCTGGCGGGCACCGCGGTGGAGCGGCGCACGCTACTGGAGCCCGCCGAGTTCTGGCCGGACCGCGGGATCGATGTGCGCACGGGCATCACCGTCGAGAGTATCGATGCCGATCGCTCGGTGGTGCGGCTGCGCGACGGCGGCGAGATCGGTTACGACGCTTTGCTTCTCGCCACCGGAGCGCGTCCGCGCGCACTGCCGGGTATCCGGGGGCACCTGCTGCGCAGGCGAGACGATGTCGAGGTGTTGCGCCGGGCAATCGGCGGCGGCTCGCTGCTGATCGCCGGAGCCGGGCTCATCGGGTGTGAGGTTGCCGCCACCGCCGCGAGTCTCGGTACGCGCGTGACGGTTCTGCATGCGGGGTCCGCCCCGCTGGATCGGATCGCCCCGGCGGTAATCGGCGACTATATCCGGAAACTTCACGCGGACAACGGTGTTGACATCCATCCCGAGGTACTGCTGACCGGTGTGACGCACACCGCCGCCGGGGTCATCGCTACCGCCACCGACGGTCGCGAGTGGACCGCTGGCGCGGCCCTGGTCGCCATCGGCACCGTCGCCGATACCGCCCTGGCCGAAACCGCCGGTGTGAAGATCGACGACGGCATCCTGGTGGACAAGGCGTACCGCACCTCGATTCCCGGCATCTTCGCCGCCGGAGACGCCGCCGCCCGATTCGATCCGAAGCTCAATGCGTATGTGCGCGAAGAGCATTGGAACAGCGCTCAGGCGCAGGGCGCTGCGGTCGCGCAATCCATGCTCGATCTGCCGGTGACTCCCGCCGGTGTCCCGTGGGGCTGGTCCACCCAATACGGCGTCAATATCCAGTTCGCGGGTCGCATCCTGCCCGGCGATGAATTGGAGGTGCGCGGCACGCCCGGCACCCCGGATATCACCGTGCTCGCCACTCACGACGGCTGTCTCAGAGGCGCGGTCGCAATCGGCCGTCCCGCCGACATTCGCGCCGCCCGCGAACAAATCGCCGCATAGGGTTAACCACTCGCAATTAGTGAAATACCGCCGCATCAATATGATTGATCGGCGGTATTCCTGTTTGCCGAGCCATTGCTGAAAGCGGTTGTGACCTGCTCTCTTTCGTACGCGCGCGGGCATTTTTCACCGAAACCGCTCGGTTGGTCAAGCCCTCCGGCTAATCCAGTGAAGACTGACACGTCAGTCCGAAATCTGTATTACTGTCCGTCTGGGTCGGTAGGGACCCATCGGGGCAGTGGGGTGGTAGGCATTGGTCGACAAGGTCATTCAAGGGCCTGAGCCGTTGATTCGGCAGGCGGTCGAGTTCGTTCTCTCGGGGCTGCGTACCTTCGGGCGCACCATTCAACTCGCGGTGGCGGCCTTCCGCTATCTGGTCACCGATATCGTGGCTCTCAAACATCCGTGGCGCGACACCCTGCAGCAGGGCTGGTTCATTGTCAGCGTCACCGCCATTCCCGCTGTGCTGGTATCGATTCCGTTCGGGGTCATTGTCGCGGTGCAGGTGGGCAGCCTCACCCAGCAGGTCGGCGCGAGTTCGGTCTCCGGTGCGGCGGGCGGACTGGGCGTTATCCGGCAGGGTGCGCCCATGGTGACCGCGTTGCTGCTGGGCGGTGCGGCGGGTTCGGCGATTGCCGCGGATCTGGGCGCGCGCACCATTCGCGATGAGGTGGATGCCTTGCGCACCATGGGAATCGACCCGGTGCGCCGACTGGTCGCACCCCGGCTGGCGGCCATGATCGCGCTCACCCCGCTGCTGTGCATGCTGATCATCTTCATGGGCGTGTTCACCGGATACGTGATCGCCGTGGGGTTTCAGGGCGTCACGCCGGGTAGCTATCTGTCCGCCTTCGCGGCCTTCGCCAAGATGAGCGATCTGGTGGTGGCGATCGTGAAATCGATCCTCTTCGGGGTGATCGTGCTCGTCGTCTCCTGCCAGCGCGGTCTGGAGGCGATGCACGGTCCCAAGGGGGTGGCCAATGCTGTGAACGCGGCGGTGGTGATCGGTGTGATCGCCGCGTTCGGCGTGAATCTTGTTATCACCCAGCTGGTTTCGATGTTCATTCCGACGCAGGTGGGCTGATGACTCAGGTTCCAGCTCGTTATCAACCGTTGGGCGTTGTCGGCCGGGTCGCCGAACGCGGCGCGCGGGCTCCGCTGGGAATCTTCGAATCCCTGGGCCACCAGGCGACTTTCGTCTACGAGGTGCTGGCCGCCATCCCGCATACGCTGCGTGTCTACCGGCGTCAGACCATGCTCATTCTCTCCGATATCACCTGGGGCTCAGGGGCGATTATTGTCGGCGGCGGCACCGTGGCCGTGCTCGCCTTCCTCGGTATCGCGGTCGGCGGCTCCATCGGCGTGGAGGGTTTCACCGCGCTGAATATGGTCGGCATGGGCCCGCTCACCGGCTTCGTCTCGGCCTACGCCAATACCCGGGAGATGGCTCCCATGGTCGCGGCCATCGGTTTCGCCGCACAGGCGGGCTGCCGGATGACCGCCGAGATCGGCGCCATGCGCATCTCCGAGGAGATAGATGCCTTGGAGGCCATCGGAATTCGGCCCATGCCGTTCGTGGTGACGACCCGGGTGATCGCGGGCATCATCACCATTGTCCCGCTGCATCTGCTCACGCTCATCCTGTCGTATCTGTCCTGCGCGACGGTGGTGAATGTGCTGCACGGGCAGTCCTCGGGCACCTACTACCACTATTTCGACGCGTTCCTGCAACCGGGTGATGTGATCGCATCCCTGGTCAAGGCAATGATTTTCGTCATCGCCATTATTCTCATCCACGGCTACCAGGGCTTCTACGCCTCCGGCGGTCCGGAGGGCGTGGGCCGGGCGTCGGGCCGGGCCATTCGCGCCAGTCTGGTGCTGGTGGTCATCCTGGACATGATCCTCACCATTGTGATCTGGGGCCTGGATGTCGGCATCAGGATCTCGGGGTGATGTGATGAGCGGCTTCCAGGACCACTCCGGCCGCAGCGCCGGACCGTGGGTATTGCGGTTGCGCGGGGTACTGATCGCGATAGTTCTCGTCACCGTGACGTTGCTCGTAAGCTCTTATGCGCGTGGATCATTCGCCGACCGGTTCGATCTCACCGTCGACGCGGCCACCCTCGGTGAGGGGCTCGCGCCGGGTGCGGAGGTGAAGTTCCGCGGCTATGCCATCGGCACGGTCCGCAAGGTCGAAACAGTCGGCTACGGCCATCAGCGTATTCAGCTGCAGATCGACCGGAGGCAGGCGGCCGCGCTCACCGATGATGTGACCGCGCGCTTCACCTCCTCGAATGTCTTCGGCTCCAGCGCGATCGAACTGGTCGCGGGTAGCGGTGGCGCGCCACTGCGTGAGAATGCCACCCTGCATATCGGCGAGAACGCCACCAATGCCACCGTCGCCGGGGTCTTCCGGCGCGCCGCACGGCTCACCCAGGTACTCGACTCCGCCACGGTGCGAAGGCTTTTCGATCTGCTGCTCGACAATGCCGACAGTCTGGGCCCGGTGCTGCAGTCGTTCTTCGAGACCGCGCGCCTGCTGGCCGACGGACAGCAGGCTCCGCTCGGGCACTACCTGACGATCGGCCGGGATATGACCGGCGCGCTCGCCGATCTGACGCCCTCGGTCGGGCGTGCCATTCTCGCGGTGCTCGAACAATCCGCGTACTTCGGCGACGCCACCAATCGCGCGCGCACCGACAAGGCCACCGGTGGTGTGGATCAGTCTGTGCTGGTGGGTATTTCGGAGCTGCTGCGCCGCAACAACCCGGACCTGGAGCAGGTACTCGGCGGAGTGCTCGATGTCGCGGTGCCGGTGACCGTCTCGCTCGGCACGGTGGCTCCGGCCTACAACCGGATTCCGAATCTGCTGCGCGCCATGAACGAAGCCTTCCCGGAGGTGGACGGGCATGTACAGCTGCAGCTGGACCTGATCGTGAAAACCATGCCGTATCTGGCCGATTCGCTGGGAGGTGCGGCGAAGTGAACGATATCGTCAAGTCCTCCGTCAAACTCGTGATCTTCCTGCTCATCGTCTCGGCCTGTTCGGTCTTCATCGTGACCGCGCTGCGCACCCCGATCCCGGGTGACAAGGTCGGCTATGACGCCGTATTCACCGATGTGTCAGGGCTTTTCGCCGGAGACTCGGTGCGCATGTCCGGTGTCGCGGTCGGCAAGGTGGAGACGGTCGCCCTGGACGGCGCGCGGGCGCGGGTGCACTTCACCGTCGCCACCGACCGGCCGATCTACGACAACACCAAGGCCGCGGTGCGCTATCAGAACCTCATCGGGCAGCGGTATGTCGAGCTGCTCACCGAGGGCACCGGCGGCGCGAAACTACCGGCGGGAGCGACGATTCCGATACAGCGGACCATTGCCAGCTTCGATGTCTCCAAGCTGTTCAACGGCTTCAAACCGCTCTTCGACACCCTGGATCCCGGACAGCTCAATAGGTTCGGCGATAATCTGCTGCGCGTAATCCAAGGGGACGGTTCGGGTATCGGCCCGGTGCTCTCGGACCTGGATACGCTCACCAGGCACGCCCGCAATAGCGAGGCCGTGATCGTGCTGCTCATTCGCAATCTGGGCCTTGTCTCCGATGAGATCGGCGGCAAATCCCAGGCGGTCGGCGATCTGGTGACGCAACTGGCCGGCATTCTGCGCCAGTTCACCAGTAGGACGCAGACGATGCTGACCGCTATCGATTCCGCGAAAGACGCACTGGCCCCGCTGATTCCGCTGCTCGAGCAGACCCGCGACGCCTACGACGTGGCCTACGGCCCGATCGACGGATTGCTGCGGCGGCTGGTCCCGCAGACCGATCAGCTCACCCAGATTCTGGCGGTCACACCGCAATTGGTCACCGGACTGAACGAGAGCGTGCCCGGCGACGGCGTGAAACCGCGGATCACCTGCTCCAACGGCGAGGCAGCGCTGCCCGCCGTCGCGGACGTCATCCTGTCCACGCAGAACCTGGTGGTGTGCAAATGAAGGGGCTGATCCGCTACTTCAGCGAACTGATCCGCGACACCCTCACCGGGCGCGGTGACCAGCCGACGCAATTGCGCTGGGGCATAGCCGGTGTCACGGTATGCGCGGTGACGCTGCTGGCGGCGGGCACGCTGTACGTGGTGCCGTTCGGGCAGCACACCTACATCGCCGACTTCAAGATCTCCGGTGGAGCGCGCTCGGGTGACGAGGTGCGGGTCGCGGGCATCAATGTCGGCAAGATCCGCTCGGTGGACCTGGTCGGCGATCACGTCGAGGTCAGCTTCACCGTGAAATCCGAAGTGCGGGTGGGGGATCGGGCCGCGGTGGAGGTCAAGATGCTGACCCCCATCGGCGGGCACTACCTGGCGCTCGCCCCGACCGGCGATAAGGAGTTGGGGGCCAAGCACATTCCGCCCGAGCGCACCGGAACACCCTTCGAGCTCAGCGATATTCTCGACAAGGGCACGCCGATCTTCAGCAAGGTCGACGCGGGCACCATGCGCGATACGGTCGGCGAGTTGAACAAGGCTCTGGCCGGGCAGCCCGACGCTTTGCGCGGTGTCATCAACAATGCGAATGATCTGACCGGAATCCTGGCCGATCGCACCCAGCAGCTCAATACCGCGCTGCAGGTCTCGGACGAGTACATAGCCGCCATAGCCGATGACAAGACGCTACTGGCCGATTTCGTCCGCCAGCTCGGCACCGTCGCCGATCAGCTCGGCAATCGCAAGGACGATATCGTCACCGTCTTCAATCTGGTGAAACGGCTGCTCGTCGTCCTGCATCGCCCGATCATGGCGTACGGGGACTCCATCGAACCCTCGGTAACCCAGTTCGAGCAATTGTTCGCCAAGGTCTTCGCCGACCCGAATCGGCTCGACACCGTGGTGAACGGATTGCGGGATGTGATAGCCAAACTCAATGGCCTGCTCGGCACCCAGGTGAAGGCGAATGCGCCCGCCGACGGTGTGCAGGTGTGTATTCCCTACCAGGGCAAGGCGTGCTGATGGGATGGATGCGCAAAGCCCGGGGCCGATCTGTGCTGGCCGCCGCTGCCGCGGTCGTGGTCGCCATAACCGTTGCAGCCGGGGTGACCTGGGCCGGGACGGTACGTGATACGAAACAGAGCGTCTGCGCCGAATTCGCCGATACCGTAGGCCTTTACCAGGGCAATAGCGTCACCATGCTCGGTGTCGAGATCGGCGCGGTATCGAAGATCGAATCACTCGGCGATCGCATGCGGGTAACCATGAGCGTGGGCGAGAAGGTGAAACTGCCCGCCGATATCGAGGCCGTCACCATGTCGAGTTCCATTGTGACCGACCGGCATGTGGAGTTGACCAAGCCCTACACCGCTGGACCGCGTTTCGACACTTCGAAATGTATTGCGCTGGACCACACCAAGACTCCCATCGGGATCAGTGAGGCGCTCGATGCCATGGGCAGGCTCGCCGGTGATCTGACCGGCGGCGGGCAAGCGAATGACACCCTGCTCAACGACACGCTCACCGCCGCCGACAATGCCATCAGTGGGACCGGACCGCAGTGGAATCAATTGCTACAGCGGCTCTCCGCCGTGGTCGGTGATCCGTCGCAGCGCGATGTGGTGTTCCGGCGGCTGGTCGACAATCTTGATCAGCTCACCACCATGTTCGTGACCAATTGGCCGGATTTGCAACAGGTGCTGGACAATCTGCGCGCCGGACTGCAACTCATCGGTGAGTTCTCGACCGAATTCGCGGGTGCGGTCGATATCGCGGCGGAGTTCCTGCCGGTGCTGGCGCGCAATGTCGGGAAATACGATCAGCAGGCGTACAGCTTCCTGGATCTGTATCTGCCGCAGGCGCATGACTTCGTGCAGCAGCATGAGGGCGATATCGCCAGCCTGCTCGCTCAGTTGCCGTCGCTGGCGGCGCAACTACCGCAGGCAGGTGGCCGATGAGGCATATAGCTCCGCGGGTGATTCCGGTGTTGATCGCGGTCGCCCTGCTGCTCACCGGCTGCGGGGTGCGGGCCACCGATATCCCTATTCCGGGTACCTATCCCAGCGGTGAAACCTACTCCGTGCGAATCGAATTCGGCTCGGTGTTGAATCTGCCGGACCGGGCCAAGGTGATTGCCGACGGTGTCGAGATCGGCATGCTCGATCACATCGATCTGATCGGCACCACCGCGGTCGCCACGGTCGAACTGCGTACCGATGCCAAACTGCCGAAGACCACCACCGCGGAATTGCGGCAGAGCACCATTCTCGGCGATATCCATATCGCCCTGGAAGCCCCGGCGAACGCCCCGGCCGACTTCCTGCGTGATGGTGATGTCATACCGGTCTCGCAGACCGTGCCCGCCACCAATGTGGAGGATATTCTGCGGGCGCTGTCCAATATCATCACCGGCGGCCGGTGGGGTGATCTGCAGCAGCTGGTCGCCGATGTGAACGCGGCCTTCCCGAGCGATCCGGCCGAGCTGGATCGGATCAATACCGCCGGGCGTGCGGCGCTGCGCGATATGGCTTCGCACAGCGCCGATATCGATCGCATTCTTGTTTCGGCGCAACAGATTACGGGGAAGCTGGAGACCGGGCGCGATGCGGTGGATCGCATTCTGACCTTCGGGCCGGAACGTGCGGCCGGGCTGTCGGCGGTGCTGTTCAATGTGGTCGAACTGATTATCAGCGGCGGCACGATGGCGCAGCATCTGGGCGAACTGGTCCTACCGCATATCGGCGACTTCCGATCGATCGTCTCGATTCTCGCCCCGACCGCGGTGACCATCGGCTACTCCGACATCACCCTGGCCACGAATCTGGAGGCCTTCCGTAATCTGCTGCGGGACAAGCTGATTCCCTTCCTGGAGTCTCCGGACGTGCGGGTGGATCGGGTCTCGGCGGATGTGCAGGCCGATCAATTGCTCACAACCCTGCGATCGATGGGGCTGGTGCCATGAAACTCTCGTTCTCCGGACCGGTTTCGCTGGTCCTGCTCATGGTGTTGACGCTGGTCTGCGGCAGCTATATGGCGGTCGGTGTGCTCAATCTGGATCCGCGCCGCCAAAACAACACCGTCACAGTGCTGCTGGACTTCTCCGGCGGGCTCATGAAGACCTCCGAAGTGACCCTGCGGGGGCTGCCGATCGGACGGGTGCGCGATATCGGCGCGACGGTACGCGGGCTGGCGGTAACGCTGGAATACGATGCCAAGTACCGGATTCCGGAGGACAGTGCGGTGCGGATCGCCAACCTGTCGGCGGCGGGGGAGCAGTTCATCGACTTCCGGCCCACCGGCACCGCCGGGCCGTTCCTGCACGACGGCAGCATTGTGCCGCAGCGGCAGGTGCGGATCGCCAGCACCGTCGGTGACGCGCTCGCCAAAATGGATGCGCTTACCGCACAACTGGATCCGGCGAGACTGGAGCATCTGGCCACCACCGTGGCGGCCGGATTCGAGGGGCGCGACGCGGATATCGCCAACCTCACCAAGGCGTTGACCAGTACGGCGAATCTGCTGCGGGACAAGCGCGATGCGATTGCCCGGTTGTACTCGAATGTGCAGACCCTGGGTGACCGGTTCGACGGCCGGGCCCCCTCGCTCAGTGCCGCCGCCGGTGACCTGGACTCGGCATTGCCGGAGCTGCTGCACATTATCGCCGCGTTCCAGAACTTCTCCTATGTCGGGGAGAACATCTTCGACGATCCGCTGGGGCCGCTAGTCACCAAGATCGATCAGTACCTGTCCCTGATCGGGCCGGATCTCGGGTTCATTGCCACCGCGCTGCGACCCTCGACGAGTGCGATCAAGCCGTTGCGGGTCGATGCCGGATCGATAGTCGATCTGCTGGCGACCGTATTTCCCGGCGATGGCAAAGCCCATGTCGGCGTTGAGTTTCCTCGATAGAGAGAAGGCGAATCGTGAGTGAGATCGAGAAGCAGAACACCGAATCCACCGTGGTGCTGCAGAAGTCGATGCCCGAGCTCGTGAAGCCGGTGCGGTTCAGCGAGATTCGCGACCGGCTCCAGGTGATCGCGGTGGCCGTCGTCGCGGTACTGGCCGTACTGCTCGGAATCGGCTGGCACAGTGCCTCCGGCAATCTGAATGCCTTGCGCACCAGCGATTCCGACCGCGACCGGGCTGCCGAGGTGGCCGGCGATTACGCCATGCGCTCGCTGACCTACGACTACAAGAACTTGCCCGGCTTCTTCGACGGTGTGCAGCGCGATACCTCGGAGGCGTTGCGCAACAAGTACACCCAGGCGCACGATGCCCTCACCAAGATCATGACCGGGGCGCAGGTCGTCGCCACCGGCGAGGTGGTCGGCACCTCGGTGCAGGCCAAGGGCAATGACCAGTACGCGGTCACCGTCTACGCCATTCAGCGCACCCAGAATATTCAGCAGACCGAGCCCGCCGCCAAGCCGAATCTGCTGGTCGTCACGGTCGCCAAGAGCGGCGGTGACTGGCTGGTGGTCGACTACGGCCCCAAGGATGGCGTCACCACCGACGGTGTCGCCAAGGCCGGGGCCACGAAATAGCCCCGCGCACAGGCCGGCCGCCGCAGCCCGGCCTTTCCGTGCGACGGCGTCGGCAGATTATCGAAGCCGCCTACGAGGTGTTCACCGCGCACGGTTATGCGGCCACCGCCATCTCCGCAGTGGCCGCGCGCGCGGGGGTGGGACAGGGCACGATCTACCGGTATTTCGGTAGCAAGCGCGAAATCCTCGACCACGTCGTCGATTTCGGGATCGACAAGGTGATCGAGTCCGTGCGGATCCCCGAACTCTTCGGTACCGCACGGAGTCTCGACGAGCTGATGGATGCGGTGCGGGCGGCGGTATCGCGGATATACGACCTGCTGGAGCGGGAGCCGCAGGTGTTGCGGCTGCTACTCGTTGAGGCCGGGGCCATCGATCCCGAACTGGCACAACGGCTTCTGGGTCTGGAGGCGGTGACCGCGTCACTGGTGGCGGGTGAGATCTCGCGCGGGGTATACGCGGGCTGGTTGCGCGCCGATCTCGATCCGGAGGTGCTCGGACACGCTATCCTGACCCTCGTCGGTCCGTGGCTCATGCGGGAACTGCACGGCACGCCCGATCCGCGCGCCCGCGAGCGCAGTACCGAGGGGGTGCTGCGGTTATTGGAGAAGGCGTTGCGTATACGAGAGGCGGTGTCGTGAGTGAGCTCGGCCGCGATGCCCGGCGGGCCGATCGTGCGGAGCAGCGGCGTGCCGAATTGATCTATGCCGCTTATGGTCTCGTGATGAAGCAGGGGTTTCGGAGCATCGGCGTGGACGATATCGCCAGCGCGGCGGGCGTCTCGCACGGGACCTTCTACAACTACTTCGACAATAAGCGCGATATTCTCGACGCCGTCATCGACCACTGCTTCGACCAGATTCGTGAGCGCCTGCTCGGACCAGAGGCCGAGGTCGTGCCCGACTCCATGGGGGCATTTCGCGCTCGGTACGCGCGGGTTATCGATCGCTGCTACGACCTGGTGGCCACCGAGCCCGGTCTGGTGAATTTCCTGCTGCTGGAGGCGTCTTCGATCGACGACCGGGTCATCGATCGCTGTCTGCGCAATGCCCGCCGCTTCGGTGCGCAAGCGGTGGAGCAGGTGAGTCAGGGAATGAAATGCGGGTTCCTGGACGCCGGCCTCGATGCCGATATCGCGGGCGAGGTGCTGCTCTCGGTGCTCGTCTCCGCGCTGTTCTCGGCCCTGCGCGCGGGCGCGGACGGCCTCACGCAGGAGCGAGTTCGCCTGCAGCTCACCGAGTTTCTCTGCACCGCGCTCGGAGCACCGGATTAGTGCACCGAGAATCCGCCGTCGACATGGATCGCCTGACCGGTGACATACGCGGAGGCTTGGCTCGCGAGAAATACCGCGGCACCGGCGAAATCGTCGGCGAGGCCATTGCGGCCGACCATGGTGCGCGCGGCCAGCGCCGCGACCCGCTCCGAATCCTCCTGCAGCCGTTGGTTCAACGGCGTCAGCACGAAGCCCGGGACGAGGGTATTGCAGGTGACGCCGTAGGGCGACCAGGTCTCGGCCTGTGACCGGGCCAGCGACTCCAGCGCGCCCTTGGACACCCCGTAGGCGCCACTGTTCACGAATGCTCTGTGCGCCTGCTGCGAGGTGATGTGAATGATCCGCCCGAACCCGCGCTCCGCCATACCCGGCCCGAAGCGCTGCCCGAGCAGGAATGGCGCGTCCAGATTCACCGCCATGGTCTGATCCCACACCTGCTCGCCGAGTTCGGCGAAGGGTGGCCGCAGATTGATCCCCGCGCAATTCACCAGAATATCCGGCTCGCCGAAGATCCGCACAGCGTCCTCGGCGCCCGCCCGCACACCCGCGCGCGTCGTGAGATCCGCACTCACCCAGCCCATTTCGCAGCCCTGCGCCGTGAATTCGGCGGCGGTTTCCGCCAGCTTGTCCTTACCGCGCGCCACAATCACGACTCTGGCCCCGGCCTGTGCGAGCGCACCCGCGATGGCCCGCCCGATGCCCGAGCTCCCGCCGGTCACGAGCGCGACCCGCCCCCGCAGCGAGAACAGTCCGGAGAGGTAATCCTGTGTAGTCACGGTACTTGAGTCTCCACCAGGGGGAGACGCCAAGCTATTGCTCATGGACGACGAAGCGCTCTACCCCATCGGGGCTCTGGCCGAACGAACCGGTCTGACGGTCAAGACCATTCGCTTCTACGCCGACCGCGGCATCGTCCCGCCCACCGAATTCACCCCCGCCGGCTACCGCCTCTACAACGCCGAGGCCATAGCCCGCCTCGAACTCGTCCGCACCCTCCGCGATCTGGGCGTAGACCTGGCCACCATCCGCCGCGTCCTGGCCGGCGAAACCACCGTCGCCGAGGTGGCCGCCACCCACGCCGAAGCCATCGACCTACAGATCACCCTGCTCCGCCTCCGCCGCGCGGTCCTACGCGCGGTAGCCAAACGCGAATCCAACCCCCAGGAGATGACCCTCATGCACAAACTCATCCAGCTCTCCGAAGCAGAACGCCACCGCCTCATCCACGATTTCATAGACGACACCTTCGGCTCCGCCAACGGCAACCCCGAAATGGCCGACCTGGTCCGAGCCTCCATGCCCCACCTCCCCGAAGACCCCACCCCCCAACAATTGGAAGCCTGGATAGACCTGGCCGACCTGACCCAAAACCCCGACTTCCGTGCAGCAGTCCGCCGCATGGTCGCCTACCAAGCCAAGGAACGCGCCGCCGGCGAAACCACCGGCCTACACCACGACCTCACCGAAGCGGTAACCACCGAAATCACCGCCGCCCTCGAGGCCGGAATCACCCCCGATTCCCCCACGGCCGCAACAATTCTCAACACCCTCACCGCCCGCTACGCCGAAACCTTCGCCAAACCCGACGACCCGGCCCTCCGCCACTGGATCCTCGAACGCCTGACAATCGCCAACGACCCCCGCGTAGAAGAATATTGGCGCCTCCTATCCACCATCAACGCCTGGCCCCCCTTCCCCAACCTCACCCCCATCTTCACCTGGTTCGCCGCCGCCCTCCGCTCCCACTAACCCCTACCCCGGGAGTGCGGTTTCATCTCATCGAGTCTGAGGTTGCCGGTGGTCACGGACCAGGTACCCGGTATGACCGGTCGACGGTCCCCGTTACCACGCAGGATTCATGGTGATCATCCGTCCATCAGCGTATGTCGCACTACCGCAACCAGTTTCATCAGATTTCGGAGGTCGAGGCGGTCTCGTTTCAGAAGACGAAGCCGCGGAGGGCTAGGAAGCGGAGGGCGCCGATTGCGGCCATGATGGCGATTACCGCGGCTGACTGGGCGATTGTGCTGAGGCCCGGTGCCCAGAGGTTGAGGGCGGCCAGGGCTGCTGTGCTGACCAGGAGACCGATCAGGGCCAGGCCGCCGGCTTCCCATTGGGCGTTGAACCAGCCGACTCGGGCGGTGGCGCGGAAGGTTAGTTGGCGGTGGAGTTCGTTGGCGATGATCGTGCTTACGATCGAGCCGGCGATATTGGCTATCAGGGGGCCGAATTCGGTCATGGCCATGAACAGCAGTATGTAGACGATATTGCTGGCGCCGCCGACCAGGGCGAAACGGATCAGTTGGGCGAAAGTGTGATCACCACGCAGATAGCGGCGCACGACGCTCAGCCACTCCGCGCCGACGCTCAGGTCGAGGCCGGGGAGGAGGGTGGTGTCCCCGTATGGGTTCCGCTGGCCGGGAGCGGCGAGTGCTGTGCTGTTCACGGGACTACTGTCGCCAACCTCGCTGACAGCGCGCTTACATCGGGCTTACACCGCCCTGACACGTGACTCACACGGTGTTCGGCCTGGTCGCGGTGGATAATGCACTGGTGGTGATGACACGGCGGATATCGGTCGCGGGTACTTCGGGGTCGGGTAAGAGTGCGCTGGCGCGGCGGATTTCGGGGCGGCTGGGGATTCCGCATATCGAGCTCGACGCCATTCACCATCAGGCGGATTGGACGCCGCTGGGGGAGGCGGAGTTCCGGGCCGCGGTCGGCGAGCGCATTGCCCAGGACGCCTGGGTGGTCGACGGGAACTATCACGGCAAGCTCGGTCACCTGGTGTGGAGTCGCGCCGATACCGTGGTCTGGTTCGATCTACCGCGGTGGCAGGTCATGATGCAGATCATCCGGCGAACTCTCATAAGGCTGCTGGCCCGGCACGAGCTGTGGAACGGTAATCGCGAACGCGGCCGAAACCTGTTCTCGCTCAACCCGGAGCATTCGGTCATCGCCTGGGCTTGGACGACGCACGCCAGGAACCGCGACCGCTACCTCACCTGGCAGGACGACCCGGCATACCGCCACATCACCTTTATCCGGCTGCGCTCACATCGCGAAGCAACCGCATTCCTGGCGGACCTCGAACAGTGCCCCTAAACGAGCTCGACCTCGTCGAATCCGACGGTCAGCCCGTGCCGGCGCTCGCGCAGCACATTGCCCTCACGATGAACGAGGCCCTCACCGAATTCGATGCGTAGCTCGGCGCGGTGCGGATCGACTTCCCGGACGACCCCGCAGATGCCGCTGAATGGGCCCTCCGGAAAGTAGACGACATCACCTGGACCGTAGTCGGCAGCATCCATGCCGACACCCTAATCGACTGGGCGGTGGCGCTATTGGAACCAGCGCAGCGGCGAGACTTCGCGAACGTGGATGAGGATGTCGAAGGCGGCGGGCAGATCCGCGACCGTGAGGTAGGCGGCGGTATCCTGGGCCGGGTTGTAGATACCGCTGATGACTCGCATCTTGACCGGACCGAAAGGTTCGGCGGCGCGCAGATCCAGCCAATTCGTCTCAGGGGCAGCGGAACCCAGCACGGCGTCGAGGAAATCCGGTGCGGGGGAGGGGATATCGGCGATACCGACATTGCCGTGGTGGAAGCCGATGGCAATGGAGGCGTAGTCGGAGCCGTAGTACCGGCGTAGCGCGCTACCCACGGTCGGCGGGGTGCTGTCGGTGGGCTGCGAGCCGAGAGGTGTTGCGGCACTGTGCGCTATCCCGTCCCAGTAGACGACGCGTTCACCGGTCCGGGTCTGATGGTTGATGATGGTGGCCGCCCAGCGCTCGTCATCACCGATGAAACTGCCGCGGCCCGCGACGCTGTTCTCATGGAAGTCGACGATCGACCGCATGAGCGATAGCGCCTGATCCGAGACGGGCAGCGAATTAACCAGGGCCGCAGCATCATCGGCGTGCTCACGGAACAAGCGTCCCGGGTGGATACCCTGAGCCCGCTGTACGTGTTCATCAGTCGTATGCGCGGTGCGAATCGGCTCCAGATGAGCAGAAAGCTCGTCCACCCGATCAGGCGCAACCTCCCGAACCGCCGCCGACACCACGTCGTAATCCGCCGACTTCGCCTGTGCGGGTTTCACCGCGATAATCCGCACCGGATCCGCAGGATGCGCCCGGTTGAAATCCCGGATCCACTCCAACGCGGTAGCCATCTCCTGATGCCGCCAAGGCCGCCAAGCGGTTTCGAGCGCACCACGGGCCGACCCCTCGCTGCTCACCACATACTCGTCGAGAATCGCGGCCACATCGGCACTGTCCTGTAGCGCGACAACCCGAAACCCATACTGCTGCACCAGCAAATGGAACAGCGCATCCCGCAGAGCGAAGGTCTCCGGTGCGAACCGCGTCGACTCACCGATACCCACCACCTTGGCCGCGGCCACCGCGCGCGCGATCTCCGCGAGCCCCGCCGCATCCAGCGCACGCGGTACGGACGGCAGATCGGCGAGGCCGAGGCCGGTGGAAGTGCTTGCCGGAGTTGAGGTCGCGTTCATACTCGCAACTCTGCTAGCTGAACCAAGGTTGAGGTCAAGCGAGTGTGGCCCGGGGCACTCTGCGATCGGCGGGCCGCAGCGCCCAGGAGGCCGCCGTGAGTACGGTGAATACCGCGAGCACGCCGACCTCGTTCAACGCGTACCCGGTGGTCAGATGCGAAATAATCGCACCCGTGTACACGAAGAACGTTCCCGCATAAGCCCATTCCTTGACCACCGGCCAGCCCGGCGCGAGTATCGCGGCGGCCCCGATTATCTTCCACACGCCCAAGATCGTGAGGAAGTATGTCGGATAGCCGAGATTCACCACCAGATCCCGGTAGGTGTGGAAATGCACGGCATCGAGTACCCCGCCTACCACCAGCTCCGCGATGACCAGCCCGGTGCTCACCCAGTAGACGAGCGGGCGATAACGAATCCAATTCATGATCTACTCCGTTCCAGCCGGAGACGCGGTATTCATCCACCGCGATCACTGAATCCATTGTCCCGCAGTAGGTGGCTATGTCAGGTCGGATCCCTTCGCGACAATGACGGCGTACACATCGCCGATGGTCGCCAGTGCACTCCGATGCAGTTGCTCGGCCGACACCTCGGCCACGACGGTCGCCAACGGCCGGGTCGCGCAGGCATCGGCGACCACGGTGGGTGAGTTGCCGCGCAGGAAAGCCCCTTCGGCGGTGAACTGCACGCACATATGCGTCATGAATCCGATGAGAATGACGTTCTTATTGCCCGCCGCGTCGATCCGTTCACCGAGGTCGGTGCCGACAAAACTATTGGGCGCGGTCTTCACCACCACCGCCTCGCCCTCGATGGCCGCGACCAGCGGATGGATCTGCCCGATCTCGGCGGTGATGTCGTAGGGCGTGCCCTCGCCACCGTCATTGATGACATGAATGATCGTGGTCCCGGCCTGCCGCGCCCGCGCGAGCAGTTCGGCCGCGGCATCGAGCGCGGCTTCCCATCCGGTCAGCTCCATAACGCCGCGCGTATAGGTGTTCTGATAATCGATGAGCACCAGCGTGGCATCGGCGAGCGAGGCCGGGGTGGGATCGAGACCGTCGAGTTCGCGCAGAGTCGTCGCAGCCATTGAATGTCCTTCCAGGAGTTGAATGTGTATCACGCTACGGCCGCGGCGTCATGTCGGAAATATCATGTAACCTGCAGATCCTCATCGTCCCCGGCGCGGTCGAGGTCGACGGCGATCGCCGCGTCCGCGCGGTCAGCGACCCGATGGTGGTGCGATGGGTGAAAACCCTTGCCGCTTCCGCATCGAGCGAGCTATTTCACCAGCGTGAATTGCATGACGTCGAGATGTCCTGCATGGAAGTAATGCGCGCATCCGGTGAGGTATTTGAGGTAGCGCTCGTAGACCTCCTCCGAGGTGAGCCGCACCGCCGCCTCTCGATGTGATTGCAGCGCCTCGGCCCACAGGTCGAGGGTGCGTGCGTAGTGCGGTTGCAGTGAATGAATCCGCTGGGTATGGAATCCGGCGGCCTCGGCCAGTCCGGTCACCACCGGTGGCTGCGGCAGCTGCCCGCCCGGGAAGATCTCCCGTTTGATGAAGATATGGAACAGCGCGTCCTGCCGGGTGACCGGAATTTCCATGGCCCGCAATTCCGCGAGGGTGCGCCCGATAATGCTGTGCAGCAGCATCCGTCCGTCGGTGGGCATCATGGCGTGGCACCGGGCGAAAAACTCCGCATAGCGTTCCTTACGGAAGTGTTCGAACGCCCCGATGCTGACAATGCGATCGGCGCGCCCGGCGTACTCCTCCCAGCCCTGAAGCCGCACTTGCGCATTGGTGAGCCCGTGCTTTTCGATGCGGGCGCGCGCGTACTCGTACTGATTGCGGCTCAGCGTGAGCCCGATGACCCGCACGTCGTACTGCTGTGCGGCGCGAATCATGGTCGCGCCCCAACCGCATCCGATATCGAGCAGCGTCATCCCGGGCTGCAGTTTCAGCTTGCCCAGCGCGAGGTCGATCTTGGCGAGCTGGGCCTGCTCGAGTGTCATCGCGGGATCGGCGAAGTAGGCACAGCTGTAGGTCATGGACGGGTCGAGGAACAGGGCGTAGAAGTCGTCGGAGAGGTCGTAGTGGGCCTGCACCTGCTGGTAGAAGGGCGCGAGATCGGCGGGCATGAGGGGTGCTCCTGACGTCGGTGTATCAGGACATACGACAGCGGAGCACCGCCCGTTCGGGATCCATGACACACCGGCGACACACCGCGTTTTTGACTTCGTGTTTCTGATTCTAGCCCTGTACAACCGGCCAGGCTGCTTTCCTGAAGAGGGTTCAGCATCGTCGCAGCAAACACAACTCGGAGGTTGGGGAACAGCCATGCACCGCACAGGACACGAAGAGGTGCGGTCCGGCAGACCGTGGCTGTGGACCGCCCTCGCGGCAGCGGTGGTGGTCGGGACGGCGACCTGGGCGATGCGCCCGGAACCGGTGGCCTGCCGCACCGCCGCGCCGATCACCACGGTGGTCACCCTGCCCGCCACGGCCACCCGGAATTCGGTTACCACGCAGCAGCTTCCAGCCACGGAGCCGCCCGCCCCCGAGGCCGCCGAGGCACGCTACTACGCCTTCGGCCCGGGTACGGCCTGCTCACTGCCGGACCTGCCCCTGGACGGCTACTACGTCGGCGTCTCGACCGGCGAGTACGACGACTCCACCCCCTGCGGCTCTTATATCGATATCGACGGCCCGCTCGGCAGTGTCCGCGCCCAGATCGTGGACCGCTGCCCCGGCTGCGCGCCGCACCAATACGACCTCAGCAGAGCGGCTTTCGAGGCGATCGCGCACACCATCGACGGTGTCGCCCCGATCCGTATCAGCCACGTGCGCGACCCCAACCCGGCCCCCGAGCTCTTCTACCGGGTCCAGCCGGGCGCATCGCCCTCCTGGCTCGGCCTGCTCTTCTCCGGTGGTGGAAATCCCTTGCGCGGGGTGGCTTTACGCCCGGACGCCGGCGGCGACTTCAAACCACTGCGCCGCGGCTACGACAATTACTGGTCCGTCTCCGGTGCGGGGCCGGGCCCCTTCACCGCCTGCATTGTCGATATCTACGACCATGTGGTCGAGGTCCCCGGCATCGAGATCGACCCAGGTCAATTGCGCTACACCGGGATTCGCCTCTACGACAGCACCGACCCGGTCCCGGTCGTCACCACCCCGCCGCCGCCCCCGGTGGTGGTGACCACCGTAATCGCCACGCCATCGCAGTGCGCCACATAGAACGCGCGGTGCGGGATTATGGCATCATCAAGTGAAACGTGTTTCATTTTCGCCTGTTGAAGCAGCTCACCGGGAGGCCCTTCGATGTCGAACCCCAGCCTGGATTACCCCAGTGAAACCGCCACCGGTGAGAAGCGCCGCGGGCGCCGGGTGTCACCGCGCATCGCCAGGCTGACAGCTGTGCCGGAGGGCTCGATGGTGGAACTGCCGGGGCGCGGCAGCACCTACGTGGTGGATCTGGCCGGCCCCACACCGGATTCACCGACGGTGCTGTTGCTGCACGGCATGGCGACCACCGCCATGCTGAACTGGTTTCCATCGCTGCGTGAACTCAATGAGCGGTATCGCGTGGTGCTCTTCGATCAGCGCTGGCACGGTCACGGAATCCGTTCCGAGCGTTTCGATCTCGATGATCTCGCCGATGACGCCCTCGCGCTCGCCGAAGTGCTCGGCGTGGACCGCCCGATTCTGGCGGGCTACTCCTTGGGCGGTGTGGTGGCACAGCTTGCGGCACATCGGAATCCGGACAAGGTCGGCGGAATTGTCCTGACCGCCACCACCTATCGCTTCCAAGAGACCCGCCGCGAGCGCGCCTTCCACAAGGCCTGGGGCCTGATGATCGGTTCGATGGCCGAATACGCCACGCGCCGTACGCAATTGCATGATGAGAAGCTGCAGATGCTGCCGCAGTCGTCCTGGCCGGTGGGTCGGATGGACCGCTGGGCCATGTCGGAGATGCGCAGCACCAGTGGCTGGGCGCTGGCGCAGGCGCTGGTGGTACTGGGGCAATTCGATTCGTCGGAGTGGCTCTCGACGCTGAAGGTGCCGGCGGCGGTGCTGATCACCACCCGGGATCGGGCGCTGCCCGTCTATCGGCAATTGGAGATGGCGAAGGCTATTCCGGGAGCTGAGATCTTCCTCGCCAAGGCCGGTCATGCGGCCTGTGCACTCGAGGCGGACGTCTTTGTCCCGGTGCTCCTCGAGGCTGTGCAGTCAGTAGCCGAACGGCTGTAAGCCCTAGCGGCTCAATTCTTTTCGCGGGCTGCCTTGAGCAGCTCGGTGATCACCTCGGGGACAGCGTCGGCGATCTTCTCGACGTCGGGCACCAGTTCCGCGGCGGCGATGAAGCCGAAGTCCAGGTGGCCGTTATTGGATATGACGGTGGCGGTGAGTCCGGCGCCGTGGAAGACCGGCCCGAATGGATACATCGAGGACACGCGCACACCCAGGAAGTACATGGGGAAGTTCGGCCCGGGCACATTCGAGATCACCAGATTGTGGACCACCGGATGATGCTCGGCCAGTTTCAGTGACGAGTAGGCGCGCGCGGCGAGCTGAAAGGTGTTGGGCGGGGCGTACTTCGCCCAATCCATCAGGAAATCCGCGCCGATGAGATTGTGCTCCTCCTTGGCCCCTCGATTGTCCGCGGCAATGGCCGCCATCCGCTCCACCGGATCGGCGAGATCGGTGTAGAGCCGCGCGAAGATGGTGGAGACCTTATTGGTGCCCTCCTCATGCCGCGAGGTGGCGTGTACCGAGACCGGAACCGAGGCGATGAGCGAGGTTTCGGGTAGTTCGTCGTGCAGCTCCAGATAACTGCGCAGCGCGCCGCCGACCACGGCGAGCACCACATCGTTGACCTTGACGCCGAACGCGGTCTTTATCTCCTTGATATCGGCCAGATCCGATTGTATGAAGGAGACCGCGCGATGCGGGGTGATCGCTCGATTGAACGGTGTGCGCGGTGCGGTGAATGGCAGGGCCATACCGCGGGTTCCCTCGCCGTTACGCCGCCGCTGCACCAGACCGCCCAGTACGCCGACGGTTTGGCGGACCATACCGACCATTCCGAGTTTGCCCGGGAACTTCGCCAGCGCCTCGGCGGCAAGCAGAAGATCGTTGGGTTTCGTTTCGGCGGCGGGTGTTTCGGTCGGCGGGGTATAGGAAACGCCCGGCTCGATATCGCAGAGGTGCATCATCATATTGGTGCCGGTAATGCCGTCCACGATGGCGTGGTGGTACTTGGAGACGACCGCGACCTTACCGCCGGGCAGCCCCTCCACCACCCACATCTCCCACAGCGGCCGACTGCGATCCAAGGCCCGACCTGCGATATCGCCTGCGATCTCGGCCAATTCGCGCGTGCCCCCGGGGGCGGGCAGTCTGGCCCGGCGGACGTGGTAGTCGAGATCGAAGTGGGAGTCGTTGACCCACACCGGATGATCGAGATTGAACGGCACCGCGTGCAGCCGGCGCGTCATGACCGGGAGGAGATGCAGCCGTCTGCCGAGCTCGGCTTTGAATGCGTCGTAATCGAATTCGACGCCGTCGGCGGCCGGATCAAGTATCAACATTGCGCAGACGTGCAGGAGTTGAGTGTCGGTTTCGAGATAAAGGAAGCTCGCATCGAGCCCGGTAAGTCGTTCCATACCAACACCCTATGAGAACTAGTTCCATTTTGCGCGGCGTTCGCGACGCTTCGAGCGGCTCTTCCGGTGCCGGTCCGTTGCCTCAAAGTGGCTTGTAGATAACAAGTTTCGCGGTGATACGGTTGCGCACCGATTGGGTATCTCTCCAGTGCAACTCGTTGCCGCCCCTTACGCCTCTCCCTACCTTGGGTCACATAGCCCGGTGGAATGTCACTTGTCACTGACAAGAGTCACGGGGCTACTCACAATGGCGTGAGAGGGTGAGCGCAATGGCCGACCGGAAGGTTCTGCTGTCTGAAAAGTGGCGTATAGCTTGGGGTTTCGCCGCCATGCTGATGGTGGTGAGTATTTTCTTCCCACTACCGAAGGCACACGCGGACTGGTGTTCGGATGTGGATGTGGTGGTGGCGCGGGGGACGGGTGAGCCCGGATGGCTGGGCGATGTGGTCGGCAATCAGCTGTACGGCATGCTGCAGGACCGGTTACCCGTCTCCATCACCGCCTACCCCGTCGCCTATCCGGCCGACTACAGCTTCGATGTCGGCGCGGGCACCGCAGATCTGGTGGGGCACTTGGCAGCTCAGGCCGCTGCCTGCCCGGCGCAGCGATTCATCGTGGTGGGTTATTCGCAGGGCGCGGCGGTCGTACACGCGGCACTGGGCACCGGCGCGGTGACCTGGTATCCGGGCCGGGTGCAGCTGCCGGGCGATCTCGGTTCCCGAATCGCGGCGGTTCTGCTCTTCGGTGATCCCATGCGGGCCATCGGCTGGAATGTGCCGGATTGGTACGTCGGCCGCACCGGAGATTGGTGCACCGGAGGCGATCCCGTCTGCGGAGCCGGGATGAACGCACCCTCCCATGTGTCCTACAGCGACAGCCTCGTCGCCGCGGCCAACTTCGCGGCGGTGCGCATCTGAGTCCCGAGGGATAAGGGTTCGGCCCGGTGAGCATTGCTCACCGGGCCGAATCACTGTGTGCCGTAGTCGATTACCAGTTCAACCCGGGAATCGTATTGGCGATCCGTGCCGCCGGACCGGGCAGACCCATGAGCGGCTGGACAATCGGCGCGAGCGCCAGCAGCGGACTCCAGGATTCCGGCTTGTCGGCATTGTTTTCGGTGCCCGCCGCACGATCGGGCTCGGCGGCCTTGGACTCTCCGAACATCCGGAACCCCTGCGACAGAATCGCCCGCTTCACCGACGGCATCACCGTATCCACCAGCTGCGCGAAAGTGCCGATGGGCGTATCGATTCGGCTGGGCCGATGCTCGAGCGCTCGCACCACGATATCGGCGGCCTGCTCCGGCGAGTGCACCGGAATGGACTTGTACAGATCCGTCGGCGCGATCATCGCGGTACGCACCAGCGGCATCCGCACCGAGGTGAAAGTGATTCCGGCGTCGGCGTTCTCGACCGCGGCGATCTCACTGAAGTTGTCCAGGGCCGACTTGCTCGCTACATACGCGGCGAAGCGCGGCAGCTTGGTCTGCACCGCGATGGAGGAGATATTCACGAAGTGCCCGAACCGGCGCTCGCGCATGGATGGCAGCAGCGCGAGGATCAACCGCACCGCGCCGAAGTAGTTGACCGCCATGGTCCGTTCGAAGTCGTGCATGCGATCGGTGGAGTTGAGCACCGAACGGCGGATGGACCGCCCGGCATTGTTCACCACGAAGTCGACATGCCCGTGATCGGCGAGCATCTGCTTGACCAGCAGCTCCACCGACTTCTCATCGGTGATATCGCAGGTATACGCCTGTGCCGCACCGCTTTCGGCGCGCACCTGCGCGGCCGCGGTCTCGATATCCTCGGGCGTGCGCGCCACCATCAGCACGGTGGCCCCACGCTTGGCGACGGCGTGCGCGGTGGCCAGCCCGATCCCGGCGGAGGATCCGGTGACGAGCACGATCCGGCCCGCCAGCTTCTCCCGCCCGCGCCGCGCGCGATCCGGATCGAGATTGTTCTCCCAGTAGCGCCACAGCTTGCCGGCATAGGTATCGAACTTCGGCACCTCGATGCCGGTGCCGCGCAACTGCGCCCGGGTGAAGTCCGAGGAGAACGCGGATTCGAACGCGGTATGCGGTGCGACCTCGGCCGGAATCCCCAAGCGCTCCAGCACGAAATCACGCACCGCCGGAACGCCCGGCAGCCCGCCCAGAGCCGCCAGTGCGGTATGACTACCCGGCACCGGCCCGATCCCGGTCGGCGCGCCGGCGGCCTTCGCCAGCGCGGCGTAGATCTGTCCGAACGGCTGCGGCTCGGGATTGGTGAGATGGAAGGTGCGGCCGATCAAACCCGGCTTGGTGATCAACTCGACCATGGCGGCGGCCACATAATCCACCGGCACGATATTGGTGGCGCCCAGATCCGGCAGTGGCACCCGCAGTTCCGCGGGCAGCGCCGCGAGTCCGGCGATGGCGGCGAAGAAGTAGTACGGCCCGTCGATCTTATCCATTTCGCCGGTGCGCGAATCGCCGACCACAATGGCCGGGCGATACACCCGCCAGCGCAGGTCGTGACTCTCCCGAACCAGTTTCTCGGCCTCGAATTTGGTGCGGTGATAGGGCGAATCGAGACGCTGACCCAGATTGAAATCGTCCTCGAAGAACTTGCCCTTGTGATCACCGGCGACCGCGACCGAGGAGACATGATGCAGTACCGCGCCGAGCGTCGTGGCGAGCGCGACGACCGCACGGGTGCCGTGCACATTGGCCGCGTAGGTGCTGTCCTCGTCGGCGGTCATGTCGTAGACCGCGCCGAGGTGGATCACATGATCGGCGCGCGGGGCATCGAATTCGCCGTCCACGTCCAGGAGTCCGAGTCCGGGCGCGGTCAGGTCGCCGACCAGCGGGAACACCCGATCCGCGGCACCCCAGCCCTGTGCCATCTCACGCAGTTTGGCCACCGAAGCCTCGCGCACCAGTGCGTGGATCACGGCCTGCGGGTCGCGCTCGAGTAGTCCGGCGACCACGCGTCGGCCGAGGAATCCGGTGCCGCCCGTCACGATGTAGGAAACCATCGCCCCTCCTTTTACGAACTTGTTGGTGCTCAACGTTGTTCGTCCGACATGCGTCGGTGGATGTGGACGAGAGAATGCGACCCCTTAGCAGAATGTCGGGCCGAGGTAGGAACACCATCGTGCCTAACTGGTGAGTAACTTTACGGGCCGCCCATAAACCCTTCAACCAAATCGGCGGTTTCGGGCATGTGGGACTGGTCACCCGGCCGCAAATTCGAGTTTTTAACTGTGACAACGGGTTTGATGTAACCGCCGGATGCAGTTGAGAACTCCATTTACGACTTATCGACTAGCCCAGTCGGTAGGCGTCGAAGGCGTTTGTGCGATAGAAGAATTCGGTCTCCTGATCGGTGGCATCGGTACCGACCAGGTGATCGACGGTGGCCAGTAGATCGCGGTAGCTGCCCGCCATGGTGTCGATGGGCATATTCGAGCCGAACATGAGCCGCCGCCAGCCCCACAGTTGGACGCTTGACTCGAGCCAGTACTCCAGGGTGTCCCACGACAGGTCCGGGCAGATCATTCCCAGTCCGGAGAGTTTGCACAGCCACGGGGTTTCCTTGGCGGCCAGGGAGAGCGCGTTATGCCAGGCGGTGCGCTCTTCGGGCGCTGTCCCCTGGGGTAGTCCCAGATGTTCGAGCACCACGCGCAGGTTCGGATATCCGGCGAGGAAGTCGATCCAGTCGAGCATGTCGTACGGATGCGCCACCAGATCGAAGACGGCGTCGCGGTCCTGCAGCCAGGCGGCGATGGTCTCGGCGGCGGGGGTATTGGGGGACAGGCCCTGGTAGACCCGCAGTCCACGGAAACGCGGGCTCGCGGCCTGGTGTTCGAGGTGTGCCAGCAGATCCGCTTTGGGCAGCGTCACATCCACGGTTCCGACAATGGCCACCGGCCGTCCCGCCGTCGCCGCGATCCCGTCGATCCAGCGACCCTCGGCCAGATAGGTGTGCGGTGCGGTGGTGGCCGAGACATGTACCAGCCCCGCCACTTCGGTGCCGGCCGCCAGGTCGTAGTCCGCGAGCAGGAAGTCGTCGGCCACTTCGGGTCTGCCGCCGGCCGCGCCGAACTCGCGCAGCCGGGGGTACCAGTCGTGCGCGCTGGTGTGCCACAGGTGCAGGTGCGCGTCGACTATGGGGATGGTGGGCATGGTGGCGTCTCCTTCACTGCATGGTGATGCCGCCGCTGACGCTGATCAGCTGGCCGGTGAGATAACTGGCTTCCGGGCTCGCCAGCCAGGTGATGAGGGCGGCGACCTCGTCCGGCCGGCCCAGGCGTTTCATGGGGATGGCCTTGCGCAGGGCTTCGAGATTGCCGCTGTGGTGTTCCATGGTGCGCGCCACCATGCGGCCCTCGATGGGGCCCGGGCAGACCACATTCACGGTGACCTCGTGCCGGGCGACCTCGCGGGCCAGGGATTTGGCGAACCCGAAGAGCCCGGATTTCGAGGCGGCATAGGCGGATTCACCCGCCGCGCCCGCCCGTGCGCCATCGGAGGAGACGAAGACGATGCGTGCGCCCTCGGCTTCCTGCAGCGCCGGAAGCAGGTGCTGGGTCAACTGCATCGGCCCGCGCAGATTCACCTGGTGCATGAGGTCCCAGTGCGCGACGGTGCTGTCCAGGAACGGCTCCACAATGGCCGCGCCCGCGCACTGCACCAGCGCCGAGATACTCCCGCGCACCGCGTGCGCCGCCGCCTCGATACTCGCCGGATCGGTCAGATCCAGGTGCAGCGCAACCGCTTTCGGCCCCAGCTCGGCCGCGAGCTCGGCGGCGGCCGCGAGATCGACATCCGCGATCACCACCTCGCGGCCCGTCGCCGCGAGCCGCCGCACCACCGCGCTGCCGATATCGCCCGCACCGCCCGTTACGAGAGCGCCCGTCGCGCTGTCGCTTTCACCCACTGCCTCACCCGTCATCCATGAATCCCTCGCAATCCATGAATAGTCGTTCAGCGCGAGATTTGCGATACAACTTCGGCAATTCGAGCGAAATCCTGCCGCCGAGAACCTACCGACGCGTTGGTATGTCAGGAAGTCGGCGCGGAGCGGCATTGCGCCGCAGCGCCGGAGCCACCGGGCGGCCGGTCAGGAAACCCTCGACGGAGCCGTGCTCCAGTGCTTTTCGATAGATCAGCGCGGCTTCCCGGCAGGCCGCGATGGTGTGATCGATATCGGCATCGGTGTGCGCCGCCGAGGTCACGAAGGACTGACCGAGCACACCGCGCTCCAGCAGCTCCTGCAGGAAGAGCGTGCGATAGGGCTGCGAGGGCTTGCCCTCCGGATCCTTGGTGAGGAACACCAGACACGAGGCCCGCCCCCGCACCTGAAGATGATCCGCGATACCCATCTCCGCGGCGACGGCATTCACGCCCTCGGCGAGGCGGCGGCCCGCATGCTCCATCCGCTCGATGGGATCGGTACTGCGATACGCCTCGACGACCGCGCGAAAAGCCGCCAGCGAGGCAGTTTCCGGGCCGTGCGTGGTGGAGAGCAGGAAGACCCGATCGGCATCGGTGCGCAACCCGCCCAGCTCCATGTACTCGCGCTTACCGGCGAGCGCGGAGAGCGGGAACCCATTACCCATGGCCTTGCCCCAGCAGGACAGATCCGGCCGGACGCCGTAAAGCTGTTGTGCGCCACCGAGAGACCAGCGAAAACCGGTGATCATCTCGTCGAAGACGAGCAGCGCGCCATGCCGATCACACAGGGCGCGAACACCTTCCAGGAATCCGAGCGCCGGTTCGGCCAGGCTGGTGGCCTGCTCCATGACCACGCACGCGACCTCCTCGGATTCGAGGACCTCCGCGAGCGAGCCGAGATCGTTGTAGCGGAAGGTGATGGTGGGCGATTCCGGTATGCCCGCGTTCATTTCGGTGCCGCCGATGAACCAGTCGTCCACGGAGAAGAACGGCTGATCACAGACCACGACGGTCTCGCGCCCGGTGGCCGCCCGCGCCAAGCGCACCGCCGCCGTGGTGGTGTCCGAGCCGTTCTTGGCGAACTTCACCATGTCGGCATTGGGCACCAGGCTCAGGAAATCCTGTGCCGCAAGCAATTCCAGTTCGGTGGGCCGGGAGAAGTTGACACCGTGCGCGATGGTGCGAGCCACGGCGTCCACCACCGGTGGATACCCGTGCCCCAGGGTCACCGACCGCAAACCCATCCCGTACTCGACGTACTCGTTCCCATCGCAGTCCCACACCCGAGCTCCGTACCCGCGCACCAGAATCGGCGCTTTGAACTCCGGATACTGGTCCGCTCCGCGCGCGTAGGTGTGTGCCCCGCCCGGCACCAACTCGTGTAGGCGGTCCTGGATCTCGTTGCTGCGGGTGAATTCAGGCATATGTTCCTCCTGCTGCGCGCCAACGGGTTTCGCTCAGTGTGGGCGTGGACAGGGTGACCGTGCGGGCGGATTCGTTGATCTCGAAGTCGGCGGCGCGAATGCGGGCCGCGTCGGCGAACTTGCTGCGCAGCTCCTGATCCGTGATGAGAGTGTCCAGGGCGCGCGTCAATTGGGCGCGATCACCCGGCTCGACCAGCAGGCCGTTGACGCCCGGTTCGATAATCTGCTCGATACCGCGTGGGCGGGTCGCGATCACCGCGCACCCGGCCCGCATCCCCTCCCAGACCACCCGGCGGAACGGCTCCGGGCGCAATGAGCACTGCACGAGGGTATCGGCATGGCGCAGATAGGGTTCCAGATCCTCGACCCGCCCGGTAAAGGTGACCGGCAGATCCAATGCCGTGGTGTGCAATTGCAGCTCGCCGAGATACTCCTCGTCGCCAGGATGTAGTCCGCCGATCAGGAAGACCTCGCGAGGCAGAACCGCCACCCCCGCGAGCGCGCGCAGGAACAGGTCCTGGCCTTTCTCCGGCGCGAGCCGCCCCACGACGGCGATAACGCTCTGCGCGGCAGGTCGCTGCTCACTGCTGAAAGACTCATCCATGGCGTCTCACCCCCGGGTTGTCCCCTGAATTACCGCGGTCGAGGCCCCGACGCCCGTGCAGCGCAAGTCTAAAGGCTGTTGGCGCGGAGCGCGTCCCGCGCGTGCGTTACGGTGGTCGGCAGTATGTAGCCGGTCGGAGGTAGTGAGGTCGTGGCGAGGACACTCGCGCAGGGGCAGACATTCGCGGGCTATCTGATCGAGCGGCTGCTCGGGGTCGGCGGAATGGGTGAGGTGTACCTCGCCCGGGACCGCGACCTGCCGCGCCAGGTGGCATTGAAGCTGCTGAGCCCCGCGGTCGCCGATGATGCGGAGGTCCGGGCAAGGTTCCTGCGCGAGGCGGATACGGCTGCGCGCCTGGCCCATCCGAATATCGTCGCGGTTTACGCGCGCGGCCGCACCGAAGACCGGCTGTGGATGGCCATGCAGTACATCGAAGGTACCGATGTGGCGGCGGTACTGCGCGACGGGCCGCTGCGACCGGATCACGCGGTACGGATTCTGGGCGAGACCGCACGGGCGCTGGACCACGCGCATCGCGCCGGAGTGCTGCACCGAGATGTGAAGCCCGCCAATATTCTGCTGGCATGGGGGCCGGAACAGCGGGTTTTCCTGGCGGACTTCGGGATTGCGAAGGCGCTGGACCAGACGAGCGCGCTGACACGCACGGGGGAGATGTACGCGAGTTTCCAGTACGCGTCACCGGAGCAGTTCGAGCTGCGCACGGATATGGACCAGCGCTCGGATGTGTATGCGCTCGGCTGCACGCTGTACCACATGCTCACCGGCGAGCTGCCGTATCCGGGCGGGAGCACCGCGCAGCTGGTGAACGGGCATCTCAATGGCCGGATTCCGCAGCCGAGTGAGCAGAATCCGAGTGTGCCGGTGGCGTTCGACGAGGTCATCGCGCGGGCCATGGCCAAGGATCGGGACCAGCGATACGCCAGCTGTGGGGAATTCGCGGCAGCGGCGGTGCGAGCGAGCCTGGAGCCCACAAAACGCTGGGACGCACCCTCGACTCCAGTCCCCGCGCCCGTCTCCGTCCCTGTGCCTCGTAGGCGGGGACGGAAACGCCTCATCCTCGCCGCGGTGGTGGCGGCGATCATCGTGGCTGGCGTCGGAGCCGGATTCGGCAGCGGCGCATTGAAATTCACCATCGGAGCCGGGTCGGTCCCGAACGCCGCCACCCCCGGCGGCGTCGCACCTTCGGACGCTTCACGCGATGCCGCGATCAAAGCGGCATGCGACTACGGGATCCTGATGACCACCTACGACTACAACGACGGCGACGGGTGGCAGACGAACGTCGTGAACGGCGCGACCGGAACCTGGAAAACCCAAGCGCAACAGCTGCTTCCAGCGATCCGGCTACTGCTGGAAACGGGCGCCGAACACACACGAGGAACAGACGCCAAGTGCGCAGTCACCTCCGGCAACACAACCCACTACGAGATGGCAGTCGACGTAACCCAGGTAAATTCGACCAAGGGCAAAGCCGACACCACGGAGCATCAGAACATTACGATGTCGATGGATTACGTGGATGGAAAATGGCTGTGCAGCAAATGGGTCAGCCCGTTATTTCCTGCATGAATCCTTATTTGAAAAGGCGTGTATCACAATAGAATTCGCCTTTCGTGGTCTATTCTATCACGGTAGAATAAAGGTATGAATCTCAGGGGAGAGACCGCAATCGTGGACGGCGCGCACGCGCTGCTCACGGCGGTGCGCACCCTGGCTTCCGAATCCCTGTATCCGCTCACCGATGGTGAATTCGTGGAGATGATGGGTGAGGTCGAGTGTGCGATGCGGCAACTGGAAACGGTGAAGCATCGGTTGATCGCTGATACCGAGCGGCGGTCGCTGGCTAAGAATGCGGGATTCTCGAAGACGTCGATCTATTTGGAGCGGACTCTGCGGTTGAGTCACGCTGATGCGTTGGCGCGGGTGCGGGCGGCGGAGACGTTGTCGCCGCAGGTGACGTTGCAGGGTGTGGATGTGGGTCCGGCGTTGCCGTATGTCGCGTTGGCGCAGGAGGAGGGTGCGATCTCGGTCGATCATGCGCGGCGGATCGCGTGGATTATCAAGCGGCTGCCCGAGATCGCGACCGATGCGGAGAAGGAGAACGCCGAGCGGATCCTGACCGACTATGCCCGCGAGGGCAGTCCGGATGTGTTGCCGGGGTTGGGTGAGGAGATCATGGCCCGTATCGATCCCGACGGGACTCTGACCACGGACAAGGACCGCCAGCGCTTCCGGGGCATCACTCTGGGTAAGCAGCGGGTGGATGGGATGTCCCCGTTGTCCGGGGAGATTACTCCCGAATTGCGGGTGATGTTGGCGCCGTTGCTGGCCAAGTTCGCGCGCCCCGGTATGTGCAATCCGCAGGATCGGGAAAGCCCGTGCACCGCGGCGGCTGCCGAAGACCTCGAGGTGTTGAAGGCCGCCGCCCGCCGTGATACTCGTACCGCCGCGCAACGCAATCATGATGCGTTGCTGTGTTTCCTGCGTTTCGACCTCGACGACGGCCAGTTGGGTAAGCATCGTGGTCTGCCGGTGGCGGCGGTCATCACGATGAGCTTGGCCGAGGTCGAGCGTGCTGCGG
>NZ_WJIC01000103.1 GCF_009649815.1 Nocardia sp. SYP-A9097 | reverse complement strand
CCTTGCCTGCACCGGCCGCTGCCGGTGTAGGGGGTGGGCTGTCCTGCTGGTCCGGACGACCAGCCATCTCGAGGGCTACCGGCCCCGACCGCGCCGCGCCACTGAGCCCGCGCCCGGCGCAACCGAATCCCCGTGCGCCCCTTCTGTTCCGCCCGCGCCTGTCTCGGTGCTGAGCGCACGGAAATTCGCTTTCGCACGCCCTGGCGCGTTCTCCGCCGCGCGTCGCGCACGGTCCCGGTCTCGCGCCCTCGGCTGGTCGTCCGGACCAGCCGGCCATCCCGGCTGTCGAGGTTGCTCACGCGCCGGGGTGCTCGCCGACATCACCATCCAGACAGGAAACCACTCGTGACCGAAACCAGCGCATTCATCGACGCCATCACAGAACTCGACATCACCTTTACCACCGACCGCCGCGCCGCCCGCCGCGCGTTCCCTGCCGCGCTCTCCCTCGCCTCCACCGCAGATCGCGAGTTCTTGGACCGGCTAGTGGACACCTTCACCCTCTACCCGTTCGAGTCGGCCATGAAAAGGCTTGCCGCCCAGTACGCC
>NZ_WJIC01000033.1 GCF_009649815.1 Nocardia sp. SYP-A9097 | reverse complement strand
GGTACGATGTATTCCCAACTCCGGAAGAGCAAGCCGGGTACGTCACCCAACCCAGCCACAGTGCCTGATCTTCTCCGCCATCCAAGGGGGCCACCCCAACCAGGTCGAACCGACCAACACATGGGTCAGCCACCCCCCTCCAATACGAAACCAGGGCAAACCTGGGTAACTACCCCGTCCTACAGCGGCGTCCTCAGGCCGGGTCCGCGCCCATAGGGTTCGGGTAGGGCACCGCGCCGCTGTGCGCCACCGCTTTCGAGATCGGCGTGAGGACGGTCAACGCTTCGGCAATATCTGGAATGCCCTGGTAGGCCGTCATCGCGAGCGCATCGGTGCGAGATTCGATGTGCTCGCGGACAGCGCGCCCGTCATCGGTCAACCCATCGCCGGACAGCAGACCCCGGGCTTCGAGCCGCTGTTGCGCTGCGGCCCAATCGGATTCGGTCCAGCCGCGATTGGCCTGCCATATGATGGCCGGGCTGCCGGTGAGCGCGGCGAACAGCACATGCGCCTCGCACCCGTCGATGCCTTCGGCCAGCAGGCAGGCGACGTGACCGTCGCCGCGATGCTCGCGGAGCGTGGTGGCGGCCTGCCACAGTGCCTGCACCGGATCGGTGGGCGTGGGCAGGTCGCGGTTGGCGGCGAAGAGCGGCCGCCCGGGCGCGGGTGCTGCCTCGATGGCGGCCTGTAGTGCGGGAAGTGCTGTAGCGGCGGCGGTTTCGATGTCCGGAGCTACCGCGCGCAGGACACTTGCGGCGGCGGTCCGGCGGGCGGAGAGGATCGCCTCCGGGGTGGTGAAGGTCCACGCGTCGGGAAGGGCGCGGCGGATCATCGACGGGTGGAAGTTGTAAAAAGTGGCCTCGACCAGATTGGGACCGGCGGTGCCGAGCGGCGCGGAGCGGGCTCCGAAGTAACCCATCCAAAACCCGCGCAGGCCAACGGCTTTGTGTGCCGCGACGCACTCCGGGCTGAAGTAGGTGACCGCGTGCAGGGGTTCGAGTACGCGCCACATGGTCCGGGCGAAACCATTGTCCATGGGGAAACCATACTTTCTGAATTCAGTGAACTGTAGTCAGATTTGCGCCCGACGTTCTGTAAATCCATTGCGGCGCAACCGTGCTGAATGTAAAAAATGTGTCCTGGATCACAGTGTTGGTATCTGCTGGTAACTCGGTTTCATATCCAGGCAACACAATCGAACGCACAATCCTCACAGGCTGCAGGACTGCCTGGATGAGGAGCTCTACATGGAACCGAGTGCGACGAACGTACTTTCGGAGGGAACCGAAACACCTGAATCCGGGGTGTCCCGGCTCAAACCGAACGTTATCGGTCTGCTGGGTGTGGTGTTCATGGCCATCGCCACCGCCGCACCGATCACCGCCATGACGGGCAATGTCCCGTTCATGATGTCCTCGGGCAGTGGAATAGGCACGCCCGCGGCATTTCTCATAGCCATGGTCGTGCTCGGCATTTTCTCGGTCGGCTTCACGACCATGTCGAAGCACATCACCGCCACCGGCGCGTTCTACGGCTTCATCTCGTTCGGCCTGGGCCGCACCGTCGGTTTGGCGGCGGGCCTGCTCGCGGCGTTCGCGTACATGGTGTTCGAGCCGTCGCTGATCGGCATTTTCTCCTACTTCGCGCACAACACCGTCTCCGATCAGATCGGCGTGGATGTGCCGTGGTGGGTGTTCGCGGTGATCATGCTGTGTATCAATGCCGTTGGTACCTGGTTCGGTGTCGCGGTGGCCGAGCGACTGCTGGTGGTGCTGCTGGCCACCGAGGTCACCGTGCTCAGCATTATGGCCGTGTCGGTGCTCTTCCACGGCGGCGGTCCGGAGGGTATCTCGCTCGCGCCGATCAACCCGGTCAACGCCTTCCACGGCGCCTCCGCCGGACTCGGCCTGTTCTTCGCCTTCTGGTCCTGGGTCGGTTTCGAATCGACCGCCATGTACGGCGAGGAATCCAAGGATCCCAAGCGAATCATCCCGCGCGCCACCATGATCGCCGTGCTCGGCGTCGGCGCGTTCTACGTGTTCGTCTCCTGGATGGCCATCTCCGGCAGCGGCCAGGACAAGGCCATCGAGCTCGCCGGTTCGGCCAATCCGATGGATGTGTTCTTCGGGCCGACCGAAACCTATGTCGGGCACTGGGCGGTCAGCACCATGCAGTGGCTGATGATCACCGGATCGCTCGCCTGCGGTATGGCATTCCACAACTGCGCCGCCCGGTACCTGTATGCGCTCGGGCGTGAGGGTGCGATTCCGGGACTCAAGAACACCATCGGCCGCACCCATCCCAAGCACGGCTCCCCGCATATCGCGGGTCTGCTGCAGACCGGTGTCGCCGCGGTGCTGGTGCTGGCCTTCGGTCTCGCGGGCAAGGATCCGTACGCGGGTCTGTACACCCTGCTCGCGGTGCTCGGCACCATGGCGATCCTGATAGTGCAGGCGGTCTGCTCGTTCGCGGTGATGGCGTACTTCCGCAATAACCATCCCGAGACCAGGCACTGGTTCAAGACCTTCCTGGCTCCGCTCATCGGCGGTGTCGCCATGCTCGGCGTGGTGCTGCTGCTCGTGATCAATATGGATACCGCGGCGGGCACCGAAGCGGGATCGTTGGTATTGAAGGCGACCCCGTACCTGGTGGGTCTGGTCATCCTCGCGGGCCTCGGTTACGCGACGTATCTCAAGCGCAAGGAACCCGCCAGGTACGCGCTGCTGGGCCGCACCGTGCTCGAAGAGACCCACGAGCGGTAGAGACAGGACGTGACAGTGGCACCGACCGATGAGCCCCAGGCCGCCTACGGCGACCGCGTCATAGCCGTCGAACCCGGCGGTGACGATTTCATCCCCGAGAACGCACGGCACGGAACACCACGAAAACTGTTCTGGACGTGGATGTCTCCGAATATGGAGTTCGCGACGATCTTCGTCGGCGTACTCGCGGTGACCGTGTACGGGATGAACTTCTGGCAGGCGAGCCTGGGGCTCGCGGTCGGTGCCGGTCTCGGCGCCGTCGCGCACTTTCTGCTGTCGGCGCGCGGCCCGCTGCACGGGGTACCGCAAATGGTGTTGGGGCGCTTGGGATTCGGTTATCGCGGCAATGTGCTGCCCGCCGGATTCATGGCGATCATGTGCGGTGTGGGCTGGTTCGCCACCAATAGTGTGAGCGGGGCCTTCGCCCTCAACTCGCTGACCGGTATGCCGAAACTGCTCTCGCTGATCGTTATCGTGCTGGCGCAGACCGCTTTCGCGTTCTTCGGTCACAATCTGGTGCAGGCTTTCGAGCGAATCGCCTTCCCTCTCTTGGCAATTGTGTTCGCCATTGTCACGGTCGTGATCTTCAGCAAGTCCGATCTGGGCGCGGCGGCACCGGCCGGGGGAGTGGGTGGCATCGGCGGATTCCTGCTGACCGTCGGCACCGCCTTCGGTTACGCGGCGGGCTGGAATCCCTACGCGGCGGACTACTCCCGGTATCTTCCGGCGTCGGTGTCCAGGACCGCGACCGGGCTGTATGCCTCGGCGGGACTGTTCATTTCGTGCGTATGGCTGACCGTGGTCGGTGCCGCGTCGGCGACCGTCGCGACCACGGTGGAAGGCAGTCCGACCGATGTCTTCACCGCGAATCTTCCTACCGCACTGGCGAAGCTGACTCTGCTGGCGATCGCCGTCGGCGCGGTCGCCGCGAATGCCCTCAATGTGTATTCGGGCGCAATGGCTTTCGTCACCATGGGCTTCGAACTGCCGGTGCGTACCCAGCGGGCGCTGGTCTCGGCGGTCTTCGGCCTGGTCGGTTTCCTGGTCGCCTGGTGGGCGCTGCCGGACGCCGCCGCGAACTATGAGGCGTTCCTGCTGATCGTCGCCTATTGGATCGGCCCGTGGCTGGGGATCGTCTTCGCCGATGAATATCTGCGGCGCGGTCAGCGCATCGACCAGTTGCTCTACGACCGCTCCTACGCCAACTGGGGTGGGGTGGCGGCCTTCCTGATCGGTTTGGCCGTCTCGGTGCTGTTGTTCTCCAATCAGGCCAAGTTCGTCGGCTATGTGGCGCGGCAGCTGCCGGAGCTGGGGGATATCACCTTCTTCGTCGGCTTCCTGATCTCCGGCGCGGGCTATCTGCTGCTCAATCGATCCCGGATTTCGGGGCAGGCGATGGCAGCATGATCACTATGATCAATGCGAAAGATCTGCTGGTCACCGCCGTGGAAGAGGCCGGACTCGGGCTGAGTGAGGGCGGGATTCCGATCGGCGCGGCCCTGTTCGACTCGGCTGGAAACCTGCTCGGGCGCGGGCATAATCGCCGCGTGCAGGCCGGTGACCCGAGTCTGCACGCCGAGACCGATGCCTTCCGCAATGCCGGTCGCCGCCGCGACTACCGCGACACCATCATGGTCACCACGCTGTCACCGTGCTGGTATTGCAGCGGTCTGGTGCGGCAGTTCGGTATCGGCGCGGTCGTGATCGGCGAGGCGCGCACCTTCAATGGTGGTCACGAATGGCTTGCCGCGCACGGGGTTTCGATTACGGTGCTGGATGATCCGGGCTGCGTCGACATGATGGAGAGGTTCATCGCCGAACGCCCGGAACTCTGGAACGAGGACATCGGAGTGGCCGAGTGAACGCCATCGCGACCGTCGACCTGGACCGCTGGCGCGCGGGCGGCGCGGATGCCGTGCAGGTGCTGCGCGAGGTCGACGCGGGTATGCAACGCGCCGGATTCCTGCTGGTGCGCGGACACGGTGTGCCGGAAGGACTTCCGGCCGCACTGCGCGCGGCGGCCCGCCGTTTCTTCGCACTCCCCGCCGAGGTGAAGCAGCGCTACGCCACCGCCGTCGGTGGTCGCGGCTGGATCGGGCCGGGGATGGAGGCCAACGGTTATGCCGAGGGCACCGAGACCCCGCCCGATCTCAAAGAGACCTTCGCCATCGGCGCGGACACCCGCACCGGCGACGCGCAGGTCGATTCGGTCTGGTTCCTGGACAATGTCTGGCCGGACGAGGTGATCGAACTGCGCGAGCTGTTCACCACCTACACCGATGCCATGCGCGTGCTCTCGGACGAGCTGCTCGCGCTGTTCGCCGCCGCACTCGAGTTGCCGCACAATCCATTTCAAGGTTTAGCGAGCCTGCCGACCTGGACCTGCAATATCAACTGGTATCCGCCGCTGACCCATGTCGGCGCACCCGAACCCGGTCAATTCCGCATCGGCCCGCACACCGATTTCGGCACCGTCACCGTGCTCGATCGTGAGCCCGGCGCGGGCGGATTACAGGTTTACACCGAGGAGGGCGGTTGGGCCGACGCACCCTTCGACCCCGCTGCGCTGACGGTGAATATCGGTGACCTGCTCGCGCATTGGAGCGGCCAGCGCTGGCCCGCCGGGCGGCATCGCGTCCTCCCGCCGCAGGAGACCGCGCCCGATGAGGATCTGGTCTCGCTCATCTACTTCTACGAACTCGATCACGATGCCCGCGTCACGCCCCTGGAACCGCCGATCGGACGCATCGGCGGGCTGGAACCGGTCATCTCCGCGGAGTTCCTGCGCACCCGGCTCGACGCCATCACCCTGGGCTGAAGACTTTCCGGCGAGTTCCCACGGCCGTCGTCATGCGGCGGCCGTGGGGGCGAATTCCCGAAGCCGCGCGGGGAACATCTCGGCGGGCACTGCGGTTGGCCAGGTTCATGACAACTCTGGGACTTATCGGTAGCGGCAATATCGGTGGCACGCTGGCACGACTTGCCGTGGCCGCCGGAATCGATGTGGTGCTGAGTAACTCCCGCGGGCCGGAATCGCTGGCCGAACTGGTGAGCGAGCTGGGGGAGCGGGCCAGGGCCGGCACTCCCGAGGAGGCCGCAACGGCCGGGGACATCGTGGTGGTGACCGTACCGCTCAAGGCGTACCGCGAGGTGCCGTCCGAACCGCTGGTGGGCAAGGTCGTCATCGACACCAACAATTACTACCCGGAGCGTGACGGCGAGTTCCCGGATCTGGAGGCGGGCACCGCCACCAGTAGTGCACTGCTGCAACGGCATCTGCCGCGATCGCGAGTGGTGAAGGCGTTCAACAATATCTTCTTCAAGCATCTCGCCGTGCTGGGCCGCCCGGCCGACGCCCCGGATCGCACCGCGCTGCCGATCGCGGGCGATGATTCCGAGGCGAAAGCCGCTGCGGCCCAACTGATCAGCGCACTGGGCTTCGATACCGTCGATATCGGCGGTGCGAGCGACAGCTGGCGCACCCAGCCCGGTACCCCGGTCTACGGCGCGCCTTACGCTGTGGCACAACCGTTCTGGGATAACGCTGCCGCGCCCGCCGACGCCGAGACGGTCCGCAAGGCGGTCGACGCCGCCGAGCGGTGAGACCTACTCAGTCGTTGCAGACGGCGGCGCGCACGATATTCGAATCGCTGTACCAGCGCGCCGAAGTCTCCGCCTCCAGCGGCGTCGGCCCGTAACCGCCGGAGTACTTGTTCATGCTCGCCGAGTACGCCACCGCGCCACAGCCGGTGAACGAGGTGACGGTCGAGCAGTCCGCGAAATCGCACTTGTCCTCCGCGGCCATACTCGCCTCTGTCTCGGTGTCGTAGTTCAACGCCCAGCCCAGATCGCCATTGCCGGAGATGGCGATGGCGCCCCAGCCGGCCGCCGCGGAGGCGGGAGCGGCGGGTAGTAGCAGGGCGGTGGCGGCGAATCCGATACCGGCGGTGCCCAGCAGAATCTTGCGCATGTTTCCTAGCCTGTCGAACGTGAGAGTGCTTCCGGCCGAGGGATATTCGGCCGTCCACAGCACTATCGTCAACGCCATCGACGGGTGTTAACCGGCGGTGCTCGGAGCCCAGGCGTTCGCGGTGATTTCGAAGCCGGGCAGGGCTTCCGGGGCCATCTTGGCCTCGAAGATGCGCTTGTAGCCGGTGCTCGAAATCCGCCATACGCCGTCTTCGAGGCGGTAGGTGTCGTGGTAGTAGGCCGCGCCGCGAATCAGGAAGTTATACTCCGGCGCTATCACCGTATCTTCCAGAAGCCAAGTGCCGGAGGCGGTCTCGCCGTCCACCTGGATCTCCGGGTGGGTGGCCACGTGCACGGTGATGATATTGCCGCTCAAGGCATTGCGCATGTAGTCGGCAACTGCGTCCCGACCGGTGAATTCGAGCGGTTGACCGCCCGAGGGGGAGCCGTACGAGGCGACGATGTCCTTGCTCAGCGTATCGGCGAATTCGTCCCACAGTTTGAGATCGAGGGTCCGTAGGTAGCGGTGCTTGAGCGCGCGGATCTGCTCCATTGCAATGGTATCCATGATGAATTTGAACACAGCGCAATCGATCCCGCGATGGTGAATCCGGCGGATCGGACAGGCTTCGGTATCGGGTCGCGGTGAGTGGGACCCGGGCTTGCGTGGAATGGGACAAATGGGTCAGAGGATTAGTCTCCGAATCCGCTCCCTGCCTACCAAGCAGTTGCTAGGCTCCCGCCATGATTTCCACCCTGGTCTGGGGTACCGGCAATGTCGGCCGGGCCGCGATTCGCGCCGTCGCCGCGCACCCCGCGCTGAAACTGACCGGGGTGCTCGTGCACAACCCGGACAAAGTGGGCCGTGATGCGGGCGAACTCGCCGGGCTCGACACCGAACTCGGGGTCGCGGCCACGAACGATATCGCCGCCGCCCTGGCCTCGGGGACACAGGCCGTCGTGTACGCCGCCTCCGGCGATATCCGGCCCGATGACGCGCTCGCCGATATCCTCCAGGCCATTCGCGCCGGCGCCGTGGTGGTCACACCCGCGCTGTACGCGCTCTACGACCAGCGGAACGCGCCCGCCGAAATGCGCGAACCCGTACTGAAAGCCATTGCGGAGGGCGGCGGTTCGCTCTTCGTCTCCGGTATCGACCCCGGCTGGGGCAATGATGCCCTGCCGCTGCTCCTGAGCGGGCTCGGCCACACCGTCGATGTGGTGCGCTGCCAGGAGATCTTCGACTACGCCACCTACGACCAACCCGATTCCGTGCGCTACCTGGTCGGGATGGGGCAGCCGATGGACTACGACCCGCCGATGCTCATGGCCTCGGTGCCGACCATGGTGTGGGGCGGGCAGATTCGGCTCATCGCACGCGGGCTCGGCGTCGAGGTCGAGGAGATTCGCGAGGTGGTGCACCGGCGCGCGCTGGAGACCACCATCAGCACCGACCTCATGGGTGATTTCGAAGCCGGTACGCAGGGCGCGGTGCGCTTCGAGGTACAGGGCATCATCGACGGCCGCCCGCGCATCGTCATCGAACACGTCACCCGCATCCACGCCTCCTGCGCTACCGACTGGCCGATGCCGCCCAGTGGCGCGGGCGCACACCGCGTGATCATCGAAGGCCGCCCGAATATAGAGGTCACCATTCAGGCCACCGATGAGGACGGTAACCACTCCGCGGGCGGAAACGCCACCGCCGTAGCCAGATTGGTGCACGCCATCGACTGGCTCGCCACCGCCGAACCCGGCCTCTACGACGCCCTCGACATCCCCCTGCGCCCAGGCACACTCGGAAGGAACCAGCCGTGATCATCGACATTCCCGAAGGCAAAGACCCCATCGGCTACGTATGGGGCGAAATGGTCCCCGGCATCGGCACCGCCGCCGCCGCGTTCTCTCTCGCCGTCTACTCCCACACCACCCTGGGCCTGCGCGAATTCGAAGCCGCCCGCCTTCGTATCGCCCAGATCAACGGCTGCCTCTTCTGCTTGGACTGGCGCACCGATCGCAATGGCGAAAAGGTCGAGGAGTCCTTCGAAGAAGACGTAACCAACTGGCGCACAACCGAGAACTTCGACGACCGCACCCGCCTGGCCGCCGAATACGCCGAACGCTACGCGCAGGATCACCACAACCTCGACGACGAATTCTGGCACCGCATGTTCGCGCACTACTCCCAAGCCGAAGTAGTGGAACTCTCCATGTGCCTGGGCTCCTGGCTGGCCTTCGGCCGCCTGAACCACGTCCTGGGCCTGGACGCCGTCTGCGTGCTCCCCGGTCACGCAGCCGGACAGTAGAAGTCGCTCGGGGGTGTTGTCCGAGGTTGGCGGCCAACACCATTCAGCTCGCCCGGGAATCCCCGAAGGTGCACATTCACCTGATGGGGTGAGTGCTGCCGGATGACCGGGGTGCATGTCAGGCCCGGCGTTGTTCCGTGCGCGGCGCGCCGGTCGGCCCGGCTGCCACGTGCCGGCGGCCCATCGTAGGCTCGGATCACTATGGACGCCTTCTATCTTCCTGATTCCGAGCATCCCGATGTCTTCCATTCCACCGATCACACGCGTGGGCCTTGGTCGCCGCAGGCGCAGCACGCCGGGCCGCCTTCGGCGTTGCTCGGGCATGTGATCGAGCGGTGTGAGCCTCGGGAGGGGTTCCGGGTCGGCCGGGTCGCGGTCGAGATTCTCGGGCCGGTGCCGATCGCGCCGCTCACCGCGCGGGCGCGGGTGGTGCGACCGGGGCGGAGCGTCGAATTGATCGAGGCCACCTTGAGTTCGGAGCAGGGGCCGGTATTGCGGGCCAATGCTTGGCGATTGCGTACCGCCGAACCGGAACTGGAGTTGCCCGCCGAGGTATTGCCGACCGGGACCAGGCCCGGCCCGGAGACCGCGGTGCACGGGAGCGTGCGGTTCCCTTCGGATCAGCCGGTCGGGTTCCATCACGCCATCGAATACCGTTTCATCACAGGCAGTTTCACCGAACCCGGCCCCGCCGTGTGCTGGATTCGGTTGCGGCACCCCATTGTCGCGGGGACGACGCCGAGCCCGCTGGAACGCGCTCTCGCCGCGGCGGACTCCGGCAATGGGGTCAGTGCCGTATTGGACTGGGACCGTTACCTTTTCATCAACACCGATCTCACCGTGACGCTGCATCGCGAACCGGTCGGCGAATGGGTCTGCCTGGACGCGGCCACCTATCCGGAGCGGACCGGTGTCGGCCTGGCCGAATCCCGGCTGTTCGACGAGAAGGGGCCGATCGGGCGGAGCACGCAGACCCTCCTGCTGGGCCTGCGCTGACCGAGACTAGGTGAGCACGAGAAGTTCGGTGGGGGAGGCGATTTCGCAGCGGAGACCGAACTTCTCGACGACTCGCGCCAGGCCGTTGATATCGGTCGGCTCGACGCGGGACAGGACCAGCGCCCGGGCCAGCAGACCCTTGTGGTGTTTGTTGAAGTGGCTCACCACCGTTCGGCTGCCATCGGGGCGCTCGGTGAGAACGGCGGCGGTGATCGCACCGGGGATACGCCCCAGATTCTGGTACGTCCCCGATCGCAGATCCACCGTCAACTGACCGTCGGTCTCCTCGCGCAACGCGTCGGGCAGCACCTGCTTCCAAAGCGATTGCAGCGTAGGCATTCCCGGCAACTTCGATCCGCCCGAAAGCCGATAAGCCGGAATCGGATCGCCCGCCCGCACCACGCCGAACAGGGCCGACCCGATCGCCAGCCGCGCATCGGCCTTGGCACGCTGGGCTTTCGTGAACCCCGGCGCATCCAACGCGTCGTACAGCACCCCGGTGTACCGATCCAGCGCCGACCGCGTCGGCGAACTGCGCAACGCGGCATTACGCGCGATCTCCGCGTCAGCCCCCTTACCCAACCCCAGCGCGGCCCGCGAACCGTCCGGATCATCGGCCAACTGGACCAATTCGGTGACCAGCTTGTCGCGCACCGCTGTGAGCTGCGGCATCGCAAGGGCATCCAGATCCAGGGGACGGCCCGAGCCGCCATCGGACTTGGTTTCGGAGGGAGGCAGCAGCACCAGCACGAGCCAACACGGTAATGCCTTGTGAGCATCGCGTCAGCAGCGGCTATCGTGTGGAGCCGTGATCACCCGCCTCTCCCACCTCTTCCTGCGCACCCTGCGCGACGATCCCGCCGACGCCGAGGTGCCCAGCCACAAGCTGCTGGTCCGCGCCGGATACGTGCGCCGCATCGCCCCGGGTGTGTACTCGTGGCTGCCGCTCGGCCTGCGCACCCTGCGCAAGATCGAGAATGTCGTCCGCGAGGAGATGGACGCCATCGGCGCCCAGGAGATCTCACTGCCGGCGCTGCTGCCGCGCGAACCGTACGAGGCCACCAATCGGTGGACCGAATACGGCGACGCCCTGTTCCGGCTCAAGGACCGCAAGGGGCAGGACTACCTGCTCGGACCCACCCACGAAGAACTGTTCGCGCTCACCGTGAAGGGCGAATACAACTCGTACAAGGATCTGCCGGTCACGCTCTACCAGATCCAGAACAAGTACCGCGACGAAGGCCGTCCGCGCGCGGGCATCCTGCGCGGGCGCGAATTCATCATGAAGGATTCGTACTCGTTCGACCTCGACGAGGACGGGCTCAAGAAGAGCTACAACGCGCACCGCGAGGCGTACCAGAAGATCTTCGAGCGCCTGGGCGTGTCGTATGTGATCGTGGCCGCCACCTCCGGTGCCATGGGCGGTTCGGCGTCCGAGGAGTTCCTGGCCGACAGCCCCGTCGGCGAGGACACCTACGTCATCTGCCGCGAATCCGGTTATGCCGCAAACGTGGAGGCCGTGGTCACCGCCGCACCGCCGGAGATCGCCCTCGAGGGTCTGGCCGAGGCCGTCGCACATGACACTCCCGGCACCCCCACCATCGCCACCCTGGTCGACTGGGCCAATGGCGCGGGTATCGCCGAACAGTTCGGGCGTCCCGTCACCGCCGCCGACACGTTGAAGAACGTGCTCGTCAAGCTGCGCTACCCGGACGGCAAGACCGAGATCCTCGGCGTCGGCATCCCCGGCGACCGTGAGGTCGACGAGAAGCGCCTCGGCGCCTCGGTCGAGCCCGCCGAGGTCGAACTCCTCGACGACGCCGACTTCAAGGCCAATCCGTTCCTGGTCAAGGGTTATATCGGCCCGAAGGCGCTGCTGGCCAATGGCGTTCGCTACCTGGTCGACCCGCGCGTGGTCGCCGGCACCGCCTGGATCACCGGCGCGGACGAGCCCGGCAAGCATTACGTCGGTCTGGTCGCCGGCCGTGACTTCACCGCCGACGGCACCATCGAGGCCGCCGAGGTGCGCGACGGCGATCCCTCGCCCGACGGTCGTGGCGTCCTGGAGGCCGCGCGCGGTATCGAGATCGGCCACATCTTCCAGCTCGGCCAGAAGTACACCGACTCCTTCGAGGTCGACGTACTCGGCGAGAACGGCAAGCCGGTCCGCCTCACCATGGGCTCCTACGGCGTCGGCGTCTCCCGCATGGTCGCGGTCATCGCCGAGCAGATGCACGACGACAAGGGCCTGCGCTGGCCGCAGTCGGTCGCGCCGTTCGACGTGCACGTCGTCATCGCCAATAAGGACGAGGGCGCGCGTGAAGGTGCGGAACAGGTTGTCGCCGAACTGAACTCGGCCGGTCTGGACGTGCTCTTCGACGACCGCAAGGCGTCGCCGGGCGTCAAGTTCAAGGACGCCGAACTGCTCGGCATGCCCCTCGTGGTCGTCATCGGCCGCGGCTGGGCCGAGGGCAAACTCGAACTCCGCGACCGCTTCACCGGCGAGAGCGAAGAACTCCCCGCCGAGACCGCCGTCGCATCGATCATCGCCCGGGTGCGCGGCTGAGCTTCACCCGGAACACTTTTCGAGCCGCGCACCCCTGGGTGCGCGGCTCGACTCGTCTCCGAAAGTCCCGCCGTCATTCCGGCGCGCCTTTGGCCGGAATCTACCCGACCGAAGGAGGTCCCGGCCAAAAGCATGCCGGGATGACGGGCGGTGGTTCCGGCCCATGCCCTCTAGTTGAACGCCTTGGCGACGCCGTCGAGCAGATGCTCGAGCGTGTCGTAGTTGGGCGGATCGACCACGTCGATGAGATTCGGGACGACCGGAACCTGATGTTCGGCAGTGACTTTCGTGAACAGGCTCACATCGTTCGGCCGGAAGCCGTGCTCGGCCGCCAGCCGCTGCAGCTCCGGATCGGTGGAGAGCAGCTTGCCGATGGTGTCGCCCTTGTCGTTCAGCGGCACCACCGTGTGCTGGGAGACCACCGTCGGTGACGGGTACATGAGCACCATGTCCGGCTTCAACTGGTTGTGCACCGCCGCGTCCACGTACTGGGCCTCGTAGATCCACACCATGGGCGTCTGCCCCATACCGCCGGCCAGATACTCCTTGAACGGCCCGTCGGTGCTGTTCTCGGTGTAACCCTGCCGGGTGAACAGCCGCGAAATGCGGGACACCGCATAGTCTTCGGCTTTGCCGCCGCGCACGATGGTGTTGTCATTGGCGACGTACGCCGTCACCGCCAGGTACATGGCAGCCGAGTTCGACGTGCGCGGATCGGTGGTGCCCACCAGCACGTTCTTTCGCACCGGGTAGGTGGTGTTGCCCTCCAGCTGATCCCACTGCACCCCGCGTTCGGCCAGCGCCAGATACTTCTCGATGTCGAAAGCCGGTGCCGGACCGGGCTTCACGACCCCGGCGGCGGTGAGCAGATCGACGATCGGCCGGAAGGTGGCGATCGCCATGGGGGAGGAGAACGGCGTGTACTTGCCGCTCACACCCTTCAGCCGCTGAATCCGCTCCGCCGCAGCCGAACTGGACGGGAAGGCGAAGTCGTACTTGCCCAGGTCCACCGAGGTGGCGATCTGCCGCGATCCGGCCGGATCCACCTCCACCTTCACCCCGTGCCTGGCCAACGCATCCGCCACCCGCGAGTCCTCGAAGAACGCCATCTTCTCCGATCCCACCACCCCGCGCACCGTGGTCAATCCGCCCGGCGCCGCGGCAACGGGCGCCGAATCCGGTTGCTGCACAGCGATAACGGCAACCACCCCGACCACGGCCACCACGGCTGCCGCCGCACCCACCAGGGCGGTCCGCCGGCTCACCCCCAGCCGGTCCAAGGTGTCGAACAGATGACCACTGGCCGAATTCGAATTGTCCCCCAATGGAATTGCTTGCGAATTAACCGTATTCGCTTCTTCCGCACTATTTTCCGCCTCGACCGGAGTCAGCTCTCGCCGCGCAATCCGCTCGATCAAAATGGGAATGAAATCGCGCACCTTATGCCCGTCGAACCGCTGCCGGACTGCCCCCACCACAGCCTCGACCCGCTCGACCGAATGCTCCTCGCCATACCGATCTACCAGGCGATTCGTCAACTCGCGCAGTGCTTTTTCTTCCCGGGCAGCATCAACCGCCACAGTCTCTCCTCGAATATCACCGGAATTGAATTGCGCGGCAAAAAGATCGCACCAAAGCCGCGTCCGGCCAACCCTACCGCTATTCCCGCGAACGGGAATCACGAAGGTGCGCCGACGAATTCGAACTCCGACTCCGAGATCAGGATTGGCCGGGGAATGCGGTGGTGGGGGGATTGTTGCCGAGGATGGTGTTCCAAGTGGCTTCGCGGAGAGCGGATTCGGTGAGGGCGTCGAGGGCGATGCGGCGGATTTCCGGGGTGTCGGCGCGCTCCAGGGCGGAGCGCCAGGCCGCCGCCGTATCGGATTCGACGGTTACCGCCAGCTTCGCGGCCGGGATGGGGTCGTCGACCGTGAAGGGGGTGGTGTAGGCCGCGGCGGGGGCGGGGACGGTGGATCCCAGCGTCTTCAGGGTGTCGATGGTGGCGTCGCGGCGAGCACGGTGCGCGGCGGTGCATTCGGAGACGTATTTGCCGCGGTCGTTGTTGGCGTAGGCGGCTATTACGCCGTAGGCGTAGACAGCGGCGTATTCGGCGCTCAGGGCATCGGTGAGCGCCTGCTGATCGGGGAGGGTCATGTGAGTAGGACTCCCGCCTGGGTGGCACAGGAAGCGCTGATCGAACCCAGCAGGCCCGCACGGTAACCGGAGAGTTGGATCGAGAGGTCCGCGGCCGACCGTTGCGCCTGGCTCAGGCTGGTGTGCAGTTGGCTCACCGCGAGCGGCGGTATGGGCGCGGCGGGGGTGGGTGGGGCGGCCCGCTTGCTCGGGGTGGTGCCGTCGCCGTAAGTGCCTATGGCGCGGTCGATTTCGGCCCGCAGGGCATCGGCGTGCGCACCGCGCTGCGTCGCGATGGTCTGCAATACGCCGGCCTTGTCCGGGTTGGTGGCAATGGCGGCCTGCGCGCTCACGGCATCGGTGCGCGCCGACTCCTCTTGCGCCAGTAGGGGATCCGGCAACTCCGGCGGGTGCTCCTTCGTGCAGGCCGTCAGCGCGCTCACGGCGGCGACGGCCAGCACCCCACCCCCGGCGAGGCGCAGCACCGCACGGCGGTCCACGAAGGAACCGGGAGGCTCGGGCATGAGCGTCCTGTGAGATCGGGCGCCGGCCATAGGGCCGCTCAGACTGCTGGGCACGGGTACATGGTGCCAGCCATCCGAGCGCACTTCCGCCGTCAGGGCCGTCGGATAGGCTGTGAACTCGATCGATACGTTGCCGATACGGGCGCGTCGGCAGCCAACACGCCGCCGCCCGGCAGCGCCGCCCATGCCGTAGTCGAGAACATCGGCTGGTCCTTTACACTCTTTCCGCGCGTTACGCTAGACCTCTGGTGCGTAAATTCACCGGAAACTCGAGCAGCACCGCACGACAACTCAATCCGTCAACTGAACCAGGAGCCGCCCCACATGCCGATGCCGACCGAGGAAAGGGTGAGCCAGCTAGTTGCTGAGCTCGTCGAACGCCGGGGATTCGACCTCGAAGGCGTTTCGATTTCGGCTGCCGGTACGGCGCATGCCAAGGTGAAGGTGACGGTCGACAGCGACGAAGCAGCCCCACTGGACGCCGTCGCGGACCTGAGTTCGGACATCTCGGAAATCCTCGACGAGGCAGGCGACTTCGGCGATACCCCCTACCTGCTGGAGGTCACCACCCCCGGCATCGACCGACCCCTGACCGAGCTACGCCACTGGCGGCGCGCACGGGGCCGCAAAGTGAAGGTCACTCTCCGCACCGGTGTGCAATCGCCGGAGGAGAAGGGCAAACCGCGTTTCGAGGCGCGCGTCGGTGTCACCACCGAGCAGGAGGTGGCGCTGGTCCTCGGCGGTAAGCGGAATCCACACCGGGTGACGGTGCCGCTGGCCGATATCGAGTTCGCCGTGGTCCAGGTGGAGTTCTCACCACCCGGAGCCGCCGAACTCGAGCTCGCGGGGGGAGTAGCCCCGGGCCGTCCCCAGCCCGGTGCGCAGGAGGTCCCCCTGGGTGACGACGTCGAAGAACCAGACGACGTCGAAGAAGTAGAAGACGAAGTAGAAGACGAAGCAGCAGTATCCGATTCACCGACCGAAGGGATCGTGGAATGAACATCGAAATCGAAGCCTTGCGCGCGATTGTCGCCGACAAGGGGATCTCGATGGAGACCGTGATCTCCGCGATCGAGTCCGCGTTGCTCACCGCCTACCGGCACACCGAGGGGCATCAGCCCACCGCCCGTATCGACATCAACCAGAAGACCGGCACCGTCCGCGTCATGGCCCGCGAGGTCGACGCCGACGGCAACATGATCTCCGAATGGGACGACACCCCCGAGGGTTTCGGCCGCATCGCCGCCACCACCGCCCGCCAGGTCGTACTGCAGCGGCTGCGTGACGCCGAGAACGAGAAGTCCTTCGGCGACTTCGCAACTCACGAGGGCGATATCGTCGGCGGCGTCGTGCAGCGCGATGCCCGGATGAACGCCCGCGGCACCATCGTGGTCCGCATCGGCAGCGAGGCGCACGGCGCGGAGGGTGTCATCCCGCCCGCCGAGCAGGTGCCCGGCGAAACCTATGAGCACGGCGACCGCATCAAGTGCTACGTGGTCGGCGTCTCGCGTGGCCCCCGCGGCCCGCAGATCACCCTCTCGCGTACCCATCCGAACCTCGTGCGCCGCCTCTTCGCGCTCGAGGTCCCGGAGATCGCGGACGGCTCGGTCGAGATCGTGGCCGTGGCCCGCGAGGCCGGGCACCGCTCCAAGATCGCGGTCAGATCCACCGTCTCGGGCGTGAACGCCAAGGGCGCCTGCATCGGCCCGATGGGTCAGCGCGTGCGCAATGTGATGAGCGAGCTCGCCGGCGAGAAGATCGACATCATCGACTTCGCCGACGATCCCGCCACTTTCGTCGGGAATGCACTGTCCCCGTCGAAAGTTGTATCCGTCACCATCGTCGACCCGGACGCGCGTGCCGCGCGCGTCGTGGTGCCGGACTTCCAGCTCTCCCTCGCCATCGGCAAGGAAGGCCAGAATGCCCGGCTCGCCGCCCGTCTCACGGGCTGGCGAATCGACATTCGCAGTGATGCGGCCCCTGATGTGGCCGGTTCGGTGCGCTCCGAGGCGCACCGGAGCTGAATAGGGGTTGATCTTGCCGGAGCCCTCCGGCCCGGTCCGTCCCGAGATTTGTGAAACAGACCCCCTGGATGACAGCTTGGTAACTTCCAGGGGGTACGGATGCGGAGATCGGGACATGGCAGCGGTAGAGTGGACTCAGGCTCAGCGCGAGTCCTCGGCTTCTTTGCGCGCTGCACGGGTGAAATCAAGATCGGAACCCATGCGGACCTGCATCGGATGCCGTGAACGCGAGTTGACCGTCGAACTGTTGCGAATCGTGGCACAGGAAACTGTGGTCGTTCCCGATCCGCGGCACAGACTGCCCGGACGGGGTGCCTGGTTGCACCCCGCTTCGTCTTGTTTGAGCCAAGCAGTTCGGCGCCGAGCATTCGGCAGAGCACTACGAGTGTCCGGACATCTGGATATCTCAGCCCTGGAGCATTACGTAGAGAACAGGCACGAGCACTCATGAGCACACCGTGAAGCACCAACGATGATCGGCCGTCGGAAATAATCTGAGGTCGTGCGGGCCATCCCAAAAGGGTTGCCGCGCTCGACCTCTCAGTGAGGAGAGCAGTGGCAGGCAAGGCCCGCGTGCACGAGTTGGCGAAAGAACTCGGTGTTACCAGCAAGGAACTACTCGCAAGGCTCAAGGAGCAGGGCGAGTTCGTGAAGTCCGCGTCGTCGACGGTGGAGGCCCCCGTCGCACGTCGCCTGCGTGAGTCCATGACGCCGAAGAGCACCCCGGCCAATGGCACCGCAAAGCCGGCATCCGGCACCCCCGGCGGTCAGTCGCCGCGTCCGGCTGCCAAGCCGACCCCCGGCGCCACCTCGGGACCCCGTCCCGGCGCGCCCCGTCCGTCCGCACCGGTCCCGGCGGCTCCCGCCCCGGCTCCGGCCGCACCCAAGGCTCCGGCCGCGCCCGAGCAGATTGCTCCGGCCGCCAGTGCCGCAACCCCGGCCGTGCGTCCGGGTCCGGCGATCAAGCCGGGTCCCGCGCCGAAGCCGCCAGTAGTCGAAACCCCTGCTCCCGCAGCGGCTTCCGAGGCTCCGGCCGCGGCGCCCGCACCGCAGCAGCAGGGTCAGCGCCCGACCCCGGGTGCCCCGCGTCCGGCTCAGCCCGCGCCGCGTCCGGCTCAGCAGTCCGGCGCTCCGGCGCAGGGTGGCGCGCCGCGTCCGGGTGGTCCGAAGCCGGGTCCGAAGGCCCCGCGCGTCGGTAACAACCCCTTCTCCTCCGCTCCCGAGCGTCCCGCGCCGCGTCCGGCCCCCGGTCAGGGCGGTCCCCGTCCGGCTCCGGGTCAGGGTGGCCCGCGTCCGGGTCCCGGCCAGGGCCCGCGCCCGGGTCAGGGTCAGGGTGGTCAGGGTCAGGGTGGTCCGCGTCCCGGTGGTGCCGGTCGTCCGGCTCCCGGTCAGGGTGGTCCGCGTCCGGCCGCAGGTCAGGGCGGTCCCCGTCCCGGTGGTCCGCGTCCGAGCCCCGGCTCCATGCCTCCTCGTCCGAACCCGGGTGCCATGCCGTCGCGTGCTGCGCGTCCGGCTCCCGGCGGTCGTCCCGGTGGTCCGGGTCAGGGTGGTCCGCGTCCCGGTGGCGGTGCGGGTCGTCCGGCCGGTGCCGGTGGTCCGTACCGCGGTGGCCAGGGCGGTGCCCCGGGTACCGGTGGTGGCGGCGCTCCGGGTGCCGGTGGTGCGGCAGCGGGTGGTTTCCGCGGTCGTCCCGGTGGCGGCGGTGGCGGTCGTCCCGGTTCCGGTGGTGGTCGTGGCGGTGCCGCGGGTGCCTTCGGTCGTCCCGGTGGCGCGCCCCGTAAGGGTCGTAAGTCGAAGCGGGCGAAGCGCGCCGAGTACGAGAACATGCAGGCGCCCGTCGCCAATGTGCGGCTGCCGCGCGGTAACGGCGAGATCATCCGTCTCGCCCGTGGCGCGTCGCTGTCCGACTTCGCCGACAAGATCGGTGCCAACCCGGCCGCGCTGGTGCAGGCGCTGTTCAACCTCGGTGAGATGGTCACCGCTACCCAGTCGGTGAACGAGGAGACCCTCGAGCTGCTCGGTGGCGAGATGAACTACGTGGTTCATGTCGTCTCCCCGGAGGACGAGGACCGCGAGCTGCTCGCCAACTTCGACCTCACCTACGGCGAGGACGAGGGCGACGAGGACGATCTGCAGATCCGTCCGCCGGTCGTGACCGTCATGGGTCACGTCGACCACGGTAAGACCCGACTGCTGGACACCATCCGTCAGGCGAACGTCCGCGAGGGCGAAGCCGGCGGTATCACCCAGCACATCGGCGCCTACCAGGTGCTGACGCACGTCAACCAGCTCGACCGGCTCATCACCTTCATCGATACCCCGGGTCACGAGGCGTTCACCGCCATGCGTGCCCGTGGTGCCAAGGCCACCGATATCGCGATCCTCGTGGTCGCGGCCGACGACGGCGTCATGCCGCAGACGGTGGAGGCCATCAACCACGCGCAGGCCGCAGATGTGCCGATCGTGGTGGCGGTCAACAAGATCGACAAGGAAGGCGCGAATCCGCAGAAGATTCGCCAGCAGCTGACCGAATACGGTCTGGTCGCCGAGGAGTACGGCGGCGAGACCATGTTCGTCGACATCTCGGCCAAGCAGGGCACCAATATCGAGTCGCTGCTCGAGGCTGTCGTGCTGACCGCGGATGCCACGCTGGATCTGCGTGCCAACCCGGACATGGACGCGCAGGGTGTGGCCATCGAAGCCCACCTGGACCGCGGTCGTGGCCCGGTCGCCACCGTCCTCATCCAGCGCGGCACGCTGCGCGTGGGTGACTCGATCGTGGCGGGCGACGCCTACGGTCGTGTGCGCCGCATGGTCGACGAGCACGGCGACGATGTCGTGGCGGCCATGCCGTCGCGGCCCGTCCAGGTCATCGGTTTCACCTCGGTGCCGGGTGCAGGCGACAACCTGCTCGTGGTCGAGGAAGACCGGATCGCGCGTCAGATCGCCGATCGCCGCAACGCTCGCAAGCGCAACGCCCTGGCCGCGCGCAGCCGCAAGCGGATCTCCCTGGAAGATCTGGATGCCGCTCTGAAGGAGACTTCGGAGCTGAACCTGATCCTCAAGGGCGACAACTCCGGTACCGTCGAGGCCCTCGAAGAGGCGCTGCTCGGTATCGATGTCGGCGAAGAGGTGCGTCTGCGCGTCATCGACCGCGGTGTCGGTGGCGTCACCGAGACCAACGTCAACCTGGCGTCGGCCTCGAACGCGATCATCATCGGATTCAACGTCCGTGCCGAGGGCAAGGCGACCGAGCTGGCAAACCGCGAAGGCGTGGATATTCGCTACTACTCGGTCATCTACCAGGCGATCGACGAGATCGAGAAGGCCCTCAAGGGTCTGCTCAAGCCGATCTACGAAGAGGTCGAGCTGGGTCGGGCGGAAATCCGCCAGATCTTCCGCTCCTCCAAGTTCGGCAATATCGCCGGTTGCTGGGTTACCTCCGGCTCGGTCAAGCGCAATGCCAAGGCGCGCCTGCTGCGTGACAACGTCGTTGTCGCGGAGACGGTGACGATTGCTTCGCTGCGTCGCGAGAAGGATGACGCCACCGAGGTTCGTGAAGGCTACGAATGCGGTATGACGTTGACCTACAACGACATTCGCGAGGGCGACATCGTCGAGGCTTACGAGCTCCGCGAGAAGCCGCGCGACTAGTAGTACAACGACCTTGCCGGGTCGGGAGTGATCTCGACCCGGCAAGGGTTGTGTACCAACAGAATCCGGCGCACTCGTGCGCACGCCGTGGAGCGCGCCGGTCATTCGATGTAAGTGCGTGCGCAATACATGACTGAAAAACTGTTTGTTGGAGCGCTCGAGTTCGACATACTTCTCGGTGATGTGCATTCACTGAAGGAGAAGCGCTCCATCCTCCGCCCGATAATCGCCGACCTGAAACGGTTCGAGGTGAGTGTCACCGAGGGCGGAGATCATGACCGATATCGCCGGACAATGGTCGGTGTGGCCATGGTCAGCTACGGCATGAACCACTTGACCGAAGTACTGGACAAGTGCGAACGGCATGTCGCCAATCGTCCGGAGTTACAGTTGCTGGCGGTCCGCCGCCGCGTTTTCGGACCCGAAGACTGAATCTATCCAGTGAGGAGGGCATGACCATGGTGGATCAGGCCAGGGCACGCCGACTCGCCAAGCGGATCTCCTCGATCGTGGCCACGGCCATCGAGTACGAGATCAAGGATCCGCGACTGCGTTTCGTCACGGTCACCGATACCAAGATGACCGGTGATCTGCGGGAAGCCACCGTTTACTACACGGTGATGGGGGAGACCCTCGACACCGAACCCGACTACACCGAAGCCGCTGCGGGTTTGGAGAAGGCCAAGGGCATTCTCCGTTCCAAGGTCGGCGCCGGTACCGGGGTGAAATTCACCCCCATCCTGTCGTTCAAGCTCGATATGGTTCCGACCGCCGCGAAGGAGATGGAGGAGCTGCTGGCGCGCGCCCGCGCCGCCGACGCTCGTGTCGCTCAAGTCGCGGTGAACGCCAATTACGCCGGCGATGTCGACCCGTACAAGGCCGACGACGACACCGACGACGAAGACTGATTCTGCGGTCTTATTCGGGAGGAGACCGCCGGTGACCGAACCGGTCGATCTGGCTGCGGCGGTGTCGATACTCGACACCGCTCGGTCGGTGACGGTGCTGTGCCATATCCAGCCCGACGCCGACACCATCGGCAGCGGTCTGGCTTTGGGGCAGGTGCTGCGGCGGCGGGGCGTGCCGGTGCAGGTATGCTTCGCCGAACCCGCCGAACTGCCCGTCTCCATACGATCGCTGCCCGGTACCGAACTGCTGGTGCCGCCGGATCAGGTACGGCAGGAGGTTGACGTACTCGTCGCGGTGGACTGCGGCAGCGCGGATCGCCTTGGCGCACTGAAGGATCGGCTCAGCGGGGCGCGCGTCACCATGGTGCTCGATCATCATCGCTCCAATACCCGGTTCGCCCAGGTGAATATTGTCGACGAGACCGCGGAATCGACCGCGGGCATGGTGGCGCGGGTACTGGACGCCTGGGGCGAAACCATCGATCAGCCTGTGGCGCATTGTCTTTACGCCGGCTTGGTCACCGATACCGGTTCGTTCAAATGGGCTCGCCCGGGTTCGCATGCCCTCGCCGAGCGGCTGCTCGCGACGGGGATCGACGGCCCGGGGATTACCCGAAAGCTCATGGACACACACCCTTTCGCGTGGCTTCCCATGCTCTCGCGCGTCCTGGCCTCGGCCGAGCTCGACACCGAAGCGGCCGGTGGTGCGGGTCTGGTCTATGTGTTCGTGCGCCGCGAAGATACCGCGGGCGTTCGATCGGAAGAGGTCGAGAGCATTATCGATCTGGTTCGCACGACCGCCGAAGCGCAGGTGGCGGCGGTCTTCAAAGAGGCCCGCGGCAGATCGGATCAGTGGACGGTTTCGCTGCGCTCGCATGATGCGGCCGATGGTTCACTCGGTGTGGACGTAGCCCGGGTGGCGATTGCCCTGGGCGGCGGCGGACACCGTTATGCCGCAGGCTATTCCACCACCGGCAGCCCAGCCCAACTCGCAGCTGCCCTGAGATCCGAACTCGGCAAATAGCCGGATTCCTCCGGCGAGTGTGCACTCACGGCGGTAATCCGCCCATATCGCCGCCCTGAGTGCACCCTCGCTGAGCGCGTTAGTCGGGCAGGCCGAAGATGGTGACTCCCTTGGCGGCTTCCACTCGGTAGCCGAAGGTGATGGTGGTCTGGGCCTGCGGGTCGAGGGTGGATTTCCAGGTGAGGATGCCGAGGTCGTTGCGGTCGGCGGGCTGTGGCTTGGTGACTGTTTCGCGGACGGTGATGGCGGCGTCGCGGGTTATCGGGAGACGGTCGAGGATGGTCACGGTGGCGGGGCGAGCGCTGTGGTTGGCGACCGTGATGGTGTATTCGACTTCGGTGCGGCGGGCCGTGCCGAGGGTGACCTTGGTCGCGTTGCGGCGCACCAGTTCTCGTTCGATTCTGATGCGGTCGTCGACGCCGAGGGCGAGTTCGCGTTCTTCGCCCGGAGCCCAGGTTTCCAGGTCGGTGGCTCCGACGAATTCGGCCTCGTGGAAGAGGGCGGCGCGGCCCGAAGGCAGGGTGTGGTCGGAGGTGTTGCGGGCGGTGGCGCGCAGTACGGCCTCGGGCGACTGCACCGGCGCTGTCACATAGTCCAGCCGGGCCTCGAGGTCGAGGGCAGTGATGACCGTGCGGTGTTCGGTGTTGTCGGAGGGCACCGCGACGGTTCGTTGCGGGGAATACGTTGCGGCGGTGACGGAGTGCTCGACGGTGGCGACGGATTCGCGTACCGGGACCGGCGGCCGGGCTGCGGCGGGTGCCGCGGGTGCAGCGCCGAAGGCGACGGGTGCGCCGCCCGCGACCATTTCGCTCGACCGCTTGCGGGCCATCCGATGTTGCTCGGGCGCGATGGACGTGATGAACCAGGCATCCAGTTCCGGGACGTCCAGGGCGTTGGCCGGGCGGGCGGTGGAGAGCTGCAATTTGCACTCGGGCCAGTCCTCGCCGGTGCGCTGTCGCACCAGGCCGAACCAGCGCAGGGTCAGTCCGGTGTCGGCCAGGCGCAGGTCGTAGCTACTGCTCCAACTAGCTTCGGGGACAACGTAGGTGATGTCCAGGTCGACGGTTACCGGGCGCGCGGCTTCCACGGTGATCACCGCGACCTGGGTGTCGTTGCGGTTCTTTCCACGCAGATCACCGAGGCGGCGTTGAATGGCCTGCTGTTCGCGAATATGCTCCTGCCGCAATGCTTCTCGCTCCCGCCGGGCGGTGTGCACGGTCTCGTACTGTGCTTCCAGTCCGTCGACGAATTCGGTGACGCGCTCGCTATCCGCCTTCGCCAGCGTCTCCGCCGAGCGCCGGGCCAGCCGCTCCAGGAAGACGATTCTGGCCTCGGCCGCGCGATCGGTATCCGCCAGCGCACTCATCGCGGCCTCCAGTTCGCGGATGCGTCCCTCCAACTCCGCGACCTGCTCATCGGCCGTATCCGGCTGCCGCTCGGTGCCGATATCCACCCCGAGTACCGTCACGTCCCCCTGCCCGGCGACTCGAATCGAGTCTCGCAGCAGCCGCAATGGCAATGGCGCGACGCGTATCCGGTGTTCGCCCTCGGGGATATCGACCTTGCCGGACCTGGTCACCCGAGCCCGGTCCGGATAGACCGTGACGGCGGTGATGACGGTGTCGAGAGTGATCATGTCTCCAGCCTGCCTCGAGGTGACTGCGATTCGGGGTGCTCAGTCATGGAATCCGATGATTTCCAGTGATTGCTGGTCACTGCAGAGCACCAGCAGGGCACCGGGTGTGGCGATGGTCGATGACTTGCCGGTGCATCGGTCGCCGTGGTCGAGTGGCCGCTGTGTGACGAGGCTGTTGTCGGCGCGGTTCCAGGCGCGCACGGTGGGGCCGAGGTCACGATCGGTGTGACGATCCCACGTGACCTGTATGAGCTGGGTCGTCAGGAAGGCCAGGTGGCCGTCTTCGACGGTGGTGGATATTGCTGGGGGAGAGTACTTTTCGGTGCCGGTCGCGCCGTCGATCACCACCGCTCGGACGGGCGGGCTGAAGCCGCTCGGCCAGTCGGCGACCAGTAGATCCGGCCCGGTGGGGTCGGCTGCCAGGACCCGGCTGTTCCCCATATCGGTCTCGGCGGCGGTGGCGAACTGGTCCGGGGCCGTGACGATCATTTGCCGGCTGCCTTTGCCGAGATACCAGTCGATGATGACGGTGTTCCCGAGCGTGCGCAGGTGTGCGGGCAGATTGGTCGCGTCGGCATTCGGTGTACGGCCCACTTCGCGGGTGCTTATGGTCGCGCCGGTCCGGCTGTCGAGGACCGATGCCGCGTACCACTGCTCGGTATTGTTGTAGCACTGGATGATTCGATAGATCGCTGTTGCGGTGCCGGCGGCGTTGGTACTTCTGGCACGGCAGCCCGGGTCTGCGAATTCGCTCGACCATTTCCGGGCGCCCGTGCGGGCGTCGTAGACGGTGACGCGGTCATTGGAGACCAGTGTGAGTGGCCCGGAGGTACCGGGGCCGAAGCTGTAATCAGGGTCGTCGTGTGCGGCGTCATAGGTGAAATCCGAGTCCTGCCAGAGGATTTCGCCGGTGATCGCATCGAATGCGAGCCAGCCGAAGTGCCGCCAGTAGGCGAGCGCGACCGTCCCGCCCTCGAGTGCGCGCAGGGAATCGCCGACGTATTCGACGCCGTCGATTGCGTTGTCGGCGATTCCTCGGCGCAGGTAATGCCAGCGGGCTGCGCCGGTCGTACCGTCGTAAGCGGTCAAGCCCGCCGCGGAGGCCGCGACGAAACCCGTTCCGGCAGGGACGATATCGCCGTAACTCCGACTGGAATCCCAGTCGCTGCGCATGAAGGGGATGCGCACCCGATATTGCTCGGTGCCGAGTTGGCCGGGCATGCTCGGCGGCTGTGCTCGGGTCGCGGTCAGATGGTCGAAATTCCGCTGATCATCGCCCGCGCGGATGGCCGCCACCGCGACGCCCGCCGAGATCACCACGCCCAGTACGGCGAACAGCACCGTTAGCCGGCGCGAGAGGCTCCGCAGGTACGCCGGTCGCAGGCCCGCGCCGACGATGAGGACCGCGCCTATGGTGAGGAGCCCGCTCGCGCCGACCGCAGTCGGTAATTGCTCGAAGAACGGGTAATCGTGGCGCAAGCTCGGAAAGGCCTCGGGCAGATGGTATTTCGCGGCCATGATCGGCAGCACCGACAGCCCCGCGACCACCGCGAACCAGACGAGTGCGCTCCAGCCGCCATACCAATCGATATCGCTGCCGGTGCCTATCGCGATCAGTGGCACGGCGATCAGCAGTGTGACGCCGATAATGAGCGCGGCGGTCGACAGGGTCGAGGGGAGGCCGCTATCGGTAGGCCGGGAAGAAGCCGCGAACCTGCTGTAGCCCGCGAGTAGCGCACCACCCGCGATCATCCCGAATCCGATCGCCGCGGCTGCCCCTGCCGCGCGAGCGAACCATTGCCGCGGCCGTGTCTGGTCGGCAGACATCCCCACCCATCTCCCCGTGAACGTGCGTTGCGTTCAGCCTAGGCATCGAAAGATGGGCGGCGCAAAGGCAAGTCGAGTCGGGGCCCGCGCTGGTTCGCGCAGGTCGCCGAGTTCCCGTGGGATGTCGGGGGCGTGTGGGATGGTGATCGCATGGTGGAGAGCGAGGTGGGGGCGGCGGCGGTGCAGGCGGGGCCGCGGCGGATTCTCGGGATCGCGGTGCCGACGCTGGGTGTGCTGGTGGCGGAGCCGACCTATCTACTTTTCGATATGGCCGTGGTGGGTCGGTTGGGGGCTTTGGCGCTGGCGGGGCTGGCGGTCGGGGGATTGATTCTGGCGCAGGTCAGTTCGCAGTTGACGTTTCTGAGTTATGGGACGACCGCGCGGGCTGCGCGGCGGCATGGGGCGGGCGATGAGCGGGGCGCGATCGGGGAGGGGGTGCAGGCCAGCTGGCTGGCGGTCGGGGTCGGATTGGCGATTGTTGTTGTGCTGCAGGTCTTCGCGGGCACGGTGACTCGGGCTATCGCGGGTGGGGATGAGATCGCGCCGCGGGCGGAGTCGTGGCTGCGGATCGCGCTGTTCGGGGTGCCGTTGATTCTGTTGTCGATGGCGGGGAACGGATGGATGCGCGGGGTGCAGCAGACTCGGCGGCCGCTGCTGTATGTGATTGCGGGGCTGGTGGTTTCGGGGATTCTCTGCCCGGTGCTGGTGCACGGGCTGCTGGGAGCGCCCCGGATGGAGCTGGAGGGGTCCGCCGTGGCCAATGTGGTCGGGCAGGTGGTGATGGCTGCGTTGTTCGTATGGGCGCTGATGGGATCACGGGTGCCGCTGGCTCCGCATATCGCGATCATGAAGGCGCAGTTGGTGCTCGGGCGGGATTTGATCGCGCGGAGTCTGGCATTCCAGGCCTGCTTCGTCTCGGCCGCCGCGGTGGCCGCACGGTTCGGGGCGGCTTCGGTCGCGGCACATCAACTGGTGCTGCAATTGTGGAACTTCCTTGCGCTGACCCTGGATTCGCTGGCGATCGCGGCGCAGACGCTGGTCGGTGCGGCGCTCGGGGCCGGGAATGCCAGGGGCGCACAGGCTTTGGCTCGGCGCATCACCGCGTGGTCGACGGTGTTCGCGCTGGTCTTGGCGTCGATCTTCGCGGCCGGGTATTCGGTGATACCGCAGCTGTTCACCAGCGACCCATCGGTATTGGACCGCACGCATGTGGTGTGGTGGTTCTTCGTCGGCATCATTCCGATCGCGGGCGTGGTGTTCGCGCTCGACGGCGTACTGCTGGGCGCGGGTGACGCGGCCTTCCTGCGCAATGCCACACTCGGTTCGGCGCTGCTCGGATTCCTGCCCGCCATCTGGCTATCCCTGGCCTACGACTGGGGAATCGCCGGAATCTGGACCGGCCTGGTCGCTTTCATGGTGCTGCGACTGGTCGCGGTGTCCTGGCGCGCCCTCTCCGGAAAGTGGGCGCGGGTCGGGGCGGATGTGCCGGGGCGGCTCGCCTAATCGTTGTCGGCGGCCGCGCCATTGCTCGCCGCGGCGGCCGCTTCGGCCGCCGCGGCCTCCTCGACCGCCCGCTTGGCCAGATTCTCGGCGACCTCGGCCTGCCAATTCTCATTCGCGTGCGTGGTATCCACCTCGAATTCGAAACGCGCCGTCATCTCCGGCTTGATATCGGCGACATCCACATAGAACTGCTCATACCAGCGGCGATGCTGATACACCGGCCCGTCCTCCTGGGTGAGTAGCGGATTGTCTATGCGCGTCTTGTGTTTCCAGATCTCGACATCCTGCAGGAATCCCACCCCGAAGCTCCTCCCGAACGCCTTGGCCAGGGACTGCGATTTGGCGGGCGGCAGGCCCTCGATGCGCTGCACGCTCACACCCCACTGCAGCATGAACGAATTGTGTGTGACCGGATAGTGGCAGTTGATCAGCGCCACCTCGACGGTCCGCTCACCGAAATCATTGTGCAGGTAGTTGATCATGTACGACGGCCCGAAATACGAAGCCTCCGAACGCAACAGCTGCATCTCGGTGTTGTAGTTCGACGACGTGTGCACGTCCGGCCGCCCCTTGGAGTGCAGGAACTGCGTCGCCACATGCCCTTCGAAGACATTCTTGAAGAACACCGGATACGCGTAGTGGATATAGAAGAAGTGCGCCATATCCACGTTGTTGTCGATGATTTCGCGGCAGTGCGCGCCCTCGATCAACAGCGAGTTCCAACTCCAGTCGCTCCACTGTTCGGTACCCATACCTTCGATATGCGGTATGGCGACCTCGGGCTGTGGCGGATTGCCCTCGGGATCGTTCCAGACGAAGAACTGCCCGTTCTCCTCGCAGGTGGTCCAGGAGCGCGTCTTGGCCAGCGGGGGCACCCGGCGCGCGTAAGGGATTGCGGCACAACGCCCGTCGCCGCGCCAGCGCCAATCGTGGAAGGGGCAGGCGAGATTGTCGTCCTTGACGCTGCCGTAGGACAGGTCCGCGCCCATATGGCGGCAGTACCCGTCGAGGGCGTGCAGCGCGCCCTTGCTGTCGGACCAGATCGCCAATTTGGTGCCGAAGGCGTCGATCGAGTGTGGCTGCCCGTCCCGGAAACTCTCCGCCAGGCCGAGGCAGTGCCAGCCCCGGGCGAACCGGGTCATGGGTTGTCCGACATCGATCATCCGGGCTTGTGTGCCACTCATACCACCGAGGTTAAGCACGTGTGCTTAACCACAGGGGGCTTTTCGATAAAGGGCCGGGATCAGCTTTTCGGGTCGTGATACCGCCGGACAACCACTTTCGCGGGCCGCACCGAACGGTCGGCGATGGTGAGGCCGGGTTGCAGCACGGTATCTATGGTCCGATCGGCGGCCGGATCGGTGGTGGCCGAGGTATCGGCGGCCTCCATGGTGAGGGCGTCGAACGCGCTGTCCGGGGTCGGGCGTTCCACCTGCCCGCCGCGGCCGACCAGCAGGCGCTCCACCCGATTCGCGAAGGTTTCGAACGCCGTTCGCTCGGACTCGGACTCTGCGGTGCCGGCCAGCGCGAGCGCATCGCCGAAGACCGCGAACAGCTCCACCACCAGCGGTGCGTCCGCTCCCGCGCGCTCGCGCCGCTCCCGTGCCTTGGCGTCATCGGCCAGGCGCTCCAGGGTCGCCGCCTGCCGGGCGATCACCCGGGTCAGATCGTCGATGCGGGCGCTGAGATTCGCGGTGCGGTCGTCCGCGACGGGTTCGGTTGCGGTGTCAGGGTTCCCGGTCGCTGCGGCGGGTTCGGTCATGCCCGAACCTTAATCCCGATGGTCGGTCACGACTGCTACGATCGCCGCCATGGGGGTCTTCGGCATCGACCTGGGCACAACGAATTCCGCTATCGCGCGTATCGACGCGGACGGACGCCCGGAAATCTTGATCGGTATGAATGGGGAGCCGACGGTGCCGTCCGTGGTGCTGTTCGCCTCCGCCACCGACCATGTGGTGGGTGAGGGTGCGCGGCGGCAGGCGCGGTTGGATCCCGAGCATGTGTGCTCGCTGGTCAAACGGCGGATGGGCGATGCCGAGTGGCGATTCATGGGGCATGGGCAGACCTGGTCCGCTCCGGCGGTGTCGTCACTGATCCTGAAGAGCCTGGCCGCCGATGCCGAATTCGGTGGCGGCGGCACCGTGCAGCGGGTGGTCATCACCGTGCCCGCGTACTTCGGTGACGAGGAGCGGCGGGCCACCATTCAGGCCGGTACCTATGCCGGATTCGATGTCGCCGGAGTGCTTTCCGAGCCGATCGCCGCGGCCCTGTCCTACGGTTTCGGTCGCCTGGACGGCAGTATCGATATCGGTAAGAACGGCGGGCGCGAAACCGTGCTCGTCTACGACCTCGGTGGCGGTACCTTCGACGCCACGGTCATCGAATTGTCCGACCGTCGTATCGCGGTGCTCGCGGTCGAAGGTGATCATCAGCTCGGCGGGGCCGACTGGGATGAGCGCATCGCCCTGCACCTGTCTCAGCAGTTCTGCGCCGCCAACCCGGATGCCGAAGACCCGCTGGATGATTCGGCCGGATCGCAGATGCTGGTGCTGGCCGCCGAGCGCGCCAAACGCGAACTCAGCGCCGCCGAGCAGACGGAAGTGCTTGTCGCGCATGATGGTGCGCGCGCGGTGATCATGCTGACCCGCTCCGAGATGGAGGCCATGACGGCCTCGCTCATGCGCCGCACGATCGATCTCACCAAGGCGTGTCTGGAGGAGGCCGGGCAGCGCGGTGTGCGGCAGGTGGATCGGGTGCTGCTGGTCGGCGGCTCCTCCCGCATGCCCATGGTGACGCGGGAGTTGCAGCGGGAACTGGGCCTGGCCGGTGAGCTGCGCGATCCGGATCTCTCGGTCGCGCGTGGTGCCGCGCTGTACGGCGAGAAGCTGGAGATGGAGCGACTTGTCTTCGCCGACTTGGTGACTCGCGGGCGACTACGCGATGGCGCGGAACTGCGCGATGCCGATCCGCGCGAACTGGAGCAGTCCCTCGGCCGGGTGGCCGACTCCTTCGGGCAGCCGGTGAGTCTGGTGCGGCGCATGCTGGAGATCCAGGTCGACACCGTGGTGTCGCGTGGCTTCGGCGTGCTCGCACTGGACACCTACAGCGGGTTGGCGGCGAGCTGGCTGGTGCATCGCAATCAGACGCTGCCGATCAAGGTGCGGCGGTCCTACGGCACCGTGCGCGCTGATCAGGATCAGATCGAGCTGACCATTGTCGAACAGCAGGGGCAGGCCGCCTCGACCCGTCCCGAGGATACGAAAATCCTGGTGGAGGGGCGGATCAAGGATATTCCGCCCGGCTATCCGGCGGGCAGTGAAGTGCGGGTCACCTTCGAGATGGGCTTCGACGGGGTCCTGCATGTGACCGCCTATCACGTGGATGCGGGTATGCCCCTTGCCCTTTCGGTGCAGACCGGGGCGACGCTGTCGCAGGCCGATGTGGCACGCGAACTGGATCAGCTGCAGCGCACGCGCCGCCGCGCCGTGTAGAGCCAGAGCTATGCACGCATTCGACCCGAACGATTATCGCAAGCGAGTGCTCGCCGCCGTGGAACGCCGCGGCGGCATCGAGGCGTCGGATGCGTTCGAGCTGTACGACATTCCGCTGGACGAGGCGGGCGAACTCGGCGATGCCGAGGTGGCGGCCCGCGTGCACGAGGTATGGGGGTTCTGGCAGAAGCAGCGTGACCATCCGAAGTATCGGGTGCTGGCGGGGCTACTGGTGGACGCGCATGAGGAGCTCTCCGGGCTGCTGCTGGACGCGTCGTCGCGGCGGGTGGAGGCCGAGCGCGTGCAGCGGTTGCGGGAGCGGCGGGACTCCGAGCGGTACGAGATGATCGACACCGCCATCGAGCGACTTGTGCAGCGGCACGGGGGAATTCCGGCGGGCAAGCTGCCCGGACTGGAAGATATCGGCAAGATGAGCGGCCTGGACGCGGCCGAGGTGCGGGCCCGGCTGCGCCGCTACCGCATTCTCGAAGAGGCCACCGCGCCCACACCCCCGCCGCCCGCCGGCGTGAGTGCGCAACGGCGGCAACAGATTCGCAAGCTCCTCGCCGAATACGACCGCCTGCTTCCCGGTGATCCCGTCCCCACCCTGCTGGCCCTGCTCGGCCTGGATTTCACGAAGGCTCGCCAAACCGGCGAAATCCGTTTGCGCGCAGAAGCTTTGCGCGCCCGCACCCGCGAACTACCGCCCGGGCGTGTCCGAGTCGTATTGGACGAACTCCTGGTCCACGTCAGCGACCTGCTCGAATCCGGAGCGGTGGACGACTACCTCCAGGCCATTATCGATGACGCCACAGACCTGCTCCGCCCGCAGGTCCGCGCGGCGGTCCTGGTTGAAGACAGCCTGGTGGCAGGCGATTACGAATTCCTGGTGGGCGAAGCCATCGCCGCGGGCCTCGACCGCGCCGCCGCCGACCGGGTAATCCTGTCCCTGGCGGCGGAACTCGGCACCACCGTCGAGGGCAAGGACATGCCGTCGAATTCCGCTACCGCCCACCAGGGTTCAGCCACCCCGCCGATCTCGTTTGCCCGCCCGGACCGCACCTCGAGGGCGGGTACTCGCGGCACCGGCGCGGGGAATTCGGGCTCGTCCGGTGCTGGGAGTTCGGGCTCGTCCGGTGCTGGGCACGCGGGTTCGGCCGGGACTGGGTCGGTGGGTTCGGCGGCTGGTGTGGGTGGATCGTCCAGCTTCGATAGTGGGCATGCCGGTTCGGCCGCAGGTGCCGGACATGGTGGATCGGATTCTGGCGCAGGGTATTCCGGGGCAGGTTCTGGTAGCGGCTCGAGCTCGGGGTATCGGCGGGTGCCGCCGCTGCCACCACCGCCGCCCGTGCGGGCGTGGGAGGAGCCGCTCAAGGCGGCTCGGGCCGCACTGCGGGCGGGGCATCCGTATGCGGCGAAAGAGTATGTGGCGCAGGCGCAGCGGATTGTCGGTGGTGATGCCGCCGGGACGACCTCGGTGCGGCCGATTGCCGAACTGGTGGAACGAGTTCTCGCCGAAGCCGCGGTGCACTGGCGCGGTGCGACGGCCGGGTGTGCGGGTAAGCGGTATATGGAGGCGATCGGGCATCTCGAGTATCTCGAGCGCTCCGCCTCCGACGTACCGAACCCGGATGGTCGTGGCCTGCCCCTGGAACAGCTACTGACACAGGCCCGTTCGGCGCTGGCCGAGGCCGACCGCATGTTCGCCGCGGCCCCACCCGCTCCCGCCGCGGACCGAATGCGTGCCCTGCGAGCGGTTTTCGAGGTGTGCGCCGACCACGCGGGTACCGTCGCCGCACTCGCAGACCTCCCGGTGGAAGCCCCCGGCCAAGTCGCCGCCACCCGCAAGCCCGACGGCACCGTGGTGATCGCCTGGTCACCCTCGCCGACCGAACAGGTCGAATACCGTGTCACCCGTTTACAACCCGACGGTTCCTGGCGAGTGGTGGGCCGCACCCGCGGTACCGCCCTCGAGGACGGCGCGGCCGGCACCGGCGCGGTCCCCGTTTACGGAGTGACAGCCTCGGTCGCAGGCAGGGCCTCCGACATAACCCGCTCGGACGGCCAGGGCCGCCCGGACTCGACCCCGTCCGGCACCACCGCGTCCGGCACAACCGCATCCGGGGCTGCCGCACCCGGCACGCACGGGTCCGGCGCCACGAACTCCGGTGCCGCCACCTCATCCGGCGACTCCACCCCCAGCGGTATGCCCACGGTCACCGCCCTGGCCGAACGCGCCGGTCTCCTCACTTTCACCTGGCCGGTAGGCATCACCGAGGTCATGATGGTCGCCCGCGCCGACGCCCCACCCCGCACCCCGGACGACCCCGAGGCCGACCGCAAATGGAAGGTCACCAACTCCCGCTACGAAATCGACGGCGGCGCGAAACTCCCCATCGACCTCCCCCGCCCCTGCCACCTCGCCATAGCTTCCTGCCGCCGGGAACCCGCCGGAACCCTCACCGTCGCAGCAGGTTTCGCCCCGACCGCCCGCATTCACCTGGACCGCTGAGCCGCTCACCCGAATCCCGGATGCCACCGCCCACCCGAATCCCGGATGCCACCGCCCACGTCCGCGACGGATCCCGGGTGTGCGCGACGGATCCCGGTCAGATACGCGACCGATCACGCACGCGACAGATCACGCACCCGACCGAGCCCGGCTGCGCGAGTCCGCCTCCCGTCATCCCGGCATGCTCTTGGCCGGGATCCACACTTGTTGTGTGTCAGCCGGTTCAGTGGATCCCGGCCAAAAGCCCGCCGGGATGACGGAGGGTGCTTCACATCAAGGTCGGCAGCGGCCATGTCGCGCCCGGCCTGGTTCGTGCAGGCCGATACCCGGGGTGTCAGCGGCTCGGACGGGCTGCCGGCGCCGGCGCTGCTGCTGTATCCGATGGTGTCTGCCGGGGGTGTGCGGCGGCTGTTGGGGGCGGGCGTGGGAATCTGGTGGGGGTCGGCGCGGTTGGTGCGAGGGCTGGTCATGACTGGAAGGCGGAGCTGGGTGATTCCGAAACTTGTGGCGGTGAGCGACATTCACGTCGGTCATCAGGGCAATAAGCCCGTGGTGGAGGCTATCCGGGCGGATTCGCCGGAGGATTGGCTGATTCTCGCCGGGGATGTGGGGGAGAAGACCGATGACTTCCGGTGGGCCCTGGAAACGCTGAAGCGGCAGTTCGCCAAGGTGATCTGGGTACCCGGGAATCACGAATTATGGACGACCGCAAAGGATCCCGTGCAGATGCATGGGGCGGGCCGGTACGACTATCTGGTGTCGATCTGCCGTGACCTGGATGTGGTCACGCCCGAGGATCCGTTCCCGGTGTGGACCGGTGCGGGCGCGGAGGAGCACGGCGGCGCGGTCACGCTGGTGCCGATGTTCCTGCTGTACGACTACTCGTGGCTGCCCGCCGGGACCACCACCAAGGCGGCGGGGCTGGCGCTGGCACGCGAACGCAATGTGGTCGCCACCGACGAATTCCTGCTCTCCTCGCAGCCGTACCTGACCCGGGACGCCTGGTGTCATGCCCGCGTGCAGTACACCCAGCGCAGGCTCGACGCACTGCCCGCCGACACCCCGGTGGTGCTGATCAATCACTTCCCGCTGCTGCGCGAGATCACCGACATGCTCTGGTATCCGGAGTTCGCACTGTGGTGCGGTACCGATCTCACCGCCGACTGGCACACCAGCTACAACGTGGTCTGCTCGGTCTACGGGCACCTGCATATTCCGCGCACCACCTTCCACGACGGTGTCCGCTTCGAAGAGGTTTCGCTCGGATATCCGCGCGAGTGGCAGCGCCGCGGCCTGCCGGACCAACTGCTCCGCCAGATCCTGCCGACCCCGGACTACGGCGACACATTGAACGAGTGGGGCGGCCACTTCAAGATCACCCCGGAGATGCAGGCAGCCGCCGCGCAAATGCGCGAACAGGCCCAGCGCCGCCGCGGATTGGCATAGGCGGCTTCAGTCCACGGCGTCGTGCGCACACATTGCGGCGATGTTGCCATCTCGTGTGCGCCCGTGCACGATTGCCGACCAGCGGCGATGATGGAGGTATGCGTGATGTGCTGCCTCAGTTGATCGATCGGGTCCGGGAGGGCCCGGTCGCGCTGGCGCGAGTCGTCGCGATCACCGGGGGCGGACCGCGCGAGGTGGGTGCGGCCATGGTTGTGACCGGGGCGGGGGAGGTTCTCGGGTCACTGTCTGGTGGGTGTGTCGAATCGGCGGTGGTCGAAGCGGCGGGCATGGTGCTCACCGAAGGTGAAGCGGTGCTGGAGCGCTACGGGATTGCCGATCCGGACGGGTTCGCCATCGGTTTGACGTGTGGCGGTGAGATGGAGGTCTGCATCGAGCGCGTGGACACCGATCGGCTCGCGGAGCTGGAGATGCTGGCCGCCGATATTCGGGCGGGTCGATCCGTCTCGCTGGTAACCACGCTGACCGGCTCGCCGTCATGGCAACTCGTTCGCACGGGCGAGGCTGCGATCGACACCGGTAGCACCGCGCAGATCAGCGGCGGCGCGGACATTGGCGACGATGCATCGATCAGCCGCGATGCGTTGCATATGGCACGGGCGGGCCGCACCGGAACCATCGGGTCGGATGAGTGCGGGGATAGTGCCTTCCCCACGCGGTCATTCGTGCAGAGTTTCGGCCCGCCCGCGCGGATGATTCTGGCGGGCGCGAATGATTTCGTGCGGGCCCTGAGTCGGCTCGGCGCGCAGCTGGGCTACCGCGTCACGGTGGTCGACGCGCGCGAAACCTTCGCCACCGCAACACGATTCCCCGCCGCGCACGAGGTGGTGGTGGATTGGCCGCACCGATATCTGCGCGGCGAGTACGAGCATGGCCGGATCGACAATCGCACGGTGGTCTGCGTACTCACCCATGACACCAAATTCGATGTACCCATGCTCGCGGAGGCGCTGCGCATCGAGGAGATCGGTTTCGTCGGGGCGATGGGTTCGCGCCGCACACACGCGGATCGCGTAGAGCGGCTCACCGCCGCGGGCGTTGCCCCCGAACAACTTCGGCGACTCCGTAGTCCGCTCGGCCTGGATCTGAACGCCTCCACACCGGATGAGACCGCGGTTTCCATTGCGGCGCAATTGATTGCCGAGGCCGGACGCGCCTCGGGCCGCCCGCTCGACGAGACGGACGGCCCGATTCACCGCTGATCGCGCTTGCACTGCCGCGCTGTTCAACTCGCGGCCTCGTATCCAGAATTGCACCGGCGCAGCGGATTCAGCCCACGGCGACCACGGCACACGCGCCGAGGAAGACCACCTGCACGACGGATCGCAGCGCCAGCGGCATGGTCTGCACGCCGATGTGTTCCTTGGCGGCGCGCACATTCGCCGGAAACATGATGAGCAGTAGCAGGAATAGGCAGATGGCCGCCACCCGGGGGAACGGCGGGATCAAAAGGCCCAGTGCGCCTGCGGCTTCCAGTGCGCCGGTGAGCGTCACCATGGCCGCGGCATTGGGGAAGGCCGGCGGCACCATGGCGATGAGTTCGCCGCGCTTGGGCTGTACGAAGTGCGCCCCGGCGGTGAGGGCGAACATGGCGGCTAGTCCCAGGGCGGTGGTGTGCGGCCAGGAATCGAGCCAGTCCGGGCCGGCGAGCCAGCCGATGAGGCGGGTGAGTCCGGTTACGGCGGCGAGTACAACGATCGGGACCATCGGTTTCTCCTGTGTTCGCGCAATCTTGACAGTGGAAAGATTAGGTCTGGGCGGGAAACTTGTCAATGGCTAGATTGCGCGCCATGATTGACCCATGGCGAAGAGCAGCTACCACCACGGCGATCTGCGGGCCACCATCCTGGCCGCCGCCGCCGAACAGATCGCCGCGGACGGCGTCGACGCGATCTCCCTGCGCGGCCTGGCCCGCCGCGCCGAGGTCTCACACGCGGCCCCCGCCCACCACTTCGGCGACCGCGCCGGACTACTCACCGCCCTGGCGATCGAGGGCTTCGACCTGCTCACCGAGGAGATGAACGCGGCAGCCGGCGACTTCCACGCCGCCGCAATCGCTTACATCCGCTTCGCCCTGCGCCACCCGGGCCACTTCGACGTGATGTACCGCCGCGACCTGATCAATGCCGACGATCCGCGACTTATCCAGGCGCGCATTCGATCCGGTGCGGCCCTGCGATCCGGTGTGGCCGCCACCCAGCCCGATTCGAGCGAAAAGGGTCAGCGCGCAACCCAACTCGCCGCGTGGTCGCTCGTACATGGATTTGCCGTGCTGTGGCGCGAGGGTGCCCTGGAGCAGTCGCCCCTCAATTCCGAGGCCGACCCCGAAGCCCTGGCCCGCGCCATGATCGCCACGGTCCGATTCGACTGAACCGCTCGCCGGAGAAGAGCGGCGCGGACGGTTCGTCGCTGATCCGGTGGTCGAGAAGAAGTTCAAGCCGTGCGCGACCCGCGGTGGGACGCGAAGTGCGGGTCGCCGCCGGCGCTCCCGACCCGTAGCGGCGAACATCCATCCCGGTCGATGGGCGTTCGGCCCGACCGCGCCCTGGCCGGTAGGCTCGACCGGGGCAAGTGGTGTGCGATCAGGAGGCGGTCATCGAAGAGCGGGCAGTCGCGGCGACGGAGTCGGCGCGCATTCTCGGCAGAATCGTTCCCGAGGGAGTCGCTGCCGCTGAAATGGTGGCGTACCCGGAGGGCCTGCGGGCCCACCCCAGTGAGGAACACCTGATCGCGCGGGCGGTGGAGAAGCGCCGCCGTGATTTCATCGGTGCCAGGCACTGCGCGCGGCAGGCCCTGGCTCAGCTCGGCGAACCCGCCGTCGCGATCGGCAAGGCGGAGGACGGCGGGCCGATCTGGCCGCGCGGCATTGTCGGCAGCCTCACCCACTGTGACGGCTACAAGGCCGCCGTACTCGGGCACAAGCTGCGGTTCCGGTCCATCGGCATCGATGCCGAACCGCATGCCGCACTACCCGAGGGTGTCCTCGACTCGGTGAGTCTCGCGCCCGAAAGGCAGTGGCTCACAACGGTTCTCCCGGGCACCGCACTGCATCTGGACCGGCTGCTGTTCTGTGCGAAAGAGGCCACCTACAAGACGTGGCGGCCGCTCACCGGCCGCTGGCTGGGCTTCGAGGACGCGCACATCACCTTCACCGTCGACGAGGAGTCGGCGGGCAGCGGTGCGGGCACCTTCCACACCGAATTGCTGATCCCCGGCCACACCACCGACGGTGGCACCCCATTGCGGGCTTTCGACGGCCGCTGGCTGATTTCCGACGGACTTATCCTGACCGCGATCGTGGAGGCTTGATGGGCGAGAAGCGAACACCCGTGGTCGATGCCCTCGGCGGCTTGCTGATCGTCGACAAGGAGCAAGGCTGGACCAGTCACGATGTGGTCGCCAAGAGCCGAGGTCTGTTGCGTACCAAGAAGGTCGGTCACGCGGGCACCCTCGACCCGATGGCGACCGGCGTGCTGGTGCTCGGCGTCGAGCGAGCCACCAAACTGCTCGGCCAGCTGATTTTGACCACGAAGGCGTACACCGCCACCATCCGTCTCGGGCAGTCCACCATTACCGATGACGCCGAAGGTGAAGTCACCGCCACCACTTCCGCCGCCCATGTCACCGACGCCGAAATCGCCTCCGGCGTAGCGGAATTGACCGGCGATATCCAGCAGGTCCCCGCCACGGTGAGCGCTATCAAGATCAACGGTGAGCGCGCCTACGCCCGCGCCCGAGCGGGTGAGGATGTACAACTGTCCGCCCGCCCCGTCACCGTCAGCCGCTTCGACATCCTGGCCCGCCGCGATATCGACACCGGCACAGCGCAATTCGTCGATCTCGACGTAGAGGTCGATTGCTCCTCCGGCACCTACATCCGTGCCCTGGCCCGTGACCTCGGCGAAAAGCTCGGCGTAGGAGGCCATCTCACCGCCCTGCGCCGCACCCGAGTAGGCCCCTTCACCCTCGAACACGCCCGCACCCTCGAAACCCTCGCCGCCTCCGCGGCAGCCGGCGACCCCCTGCTGAGCCTGGAAATCGACGAGGCAGTCCGCACCGCCTTCCCCGTCCGCGACATCACCGACACCCAGGCCGACGACCTCCGCAACGGCCGCTGGCTCGACCCCGCCGGCATCCAAGGTGTCTATGCCGCAGTGGATTCCACCGGCCACGCCATCGCCCTCCTGAAGGAGAGCGGCAAACGCGCCGCCTCGGTGATGGTGATCCGCCCCGCGAATCTCTAACCCCGCAATCAACTCGCCGAGTGTGCACCTAGGGCGGCGAAATCGGGCACCTGCCGCCCTGTGTGCGCACTCGCGGAGCGCCCTGCCGGTCGGTAGGTGACCGCGCCGCCGAACCCTCCAAGTGTCATCGCCTTCGTCATCCCGGCATGCTTTTGGCCGGGATCCACACTCGATGTGCTTCAGCCGATTTCAGTGGATCCCGGCCAAAAACGCGCCGGGATGACGGAGGGTTGTCGGGCGTCGGGATGGCGGAGGGGCTTCCAGGCCCGGATGGCGAGGGGTGCTGCGCCGGGATCACCAGGGCATCGCGCAGGTTGGATGCGGTGCTCCGAGATCATTGGCGGTCTTCGGTGGGTTGGAGGGGGTGCAGTGCTCCGAGTAGGGCTCCGACGCAGATGTCTCGGAGTAGTGGCCGGGGGCAGGTGGGGGTTTCGAGCCAGTCGACTACGAGGACTCGGACGAAGGTGAGCCAGCTCATCAGGACGGTCGAGAAGAGTTGGCGCGGTTGGCCTTCGAGGCCGAGGGTGTCGAGGATGCGTTCGCGCAGGGTGGAGAGTTCGCCGGTGATGATGGCCTGGATGGTGGGGTCGGCGAAGAGTAGGCGGTTGGCCACCAGGACGGTTTTGGCATTGGCTTCGAAGTAGTCGAAGTGGACGTCCAGGCCGGCGGCGATCTGGTCTTCGAAAGGCATGTCCGGGTCGAGGTGGGTGTCGACCAGTAGTTGTGCGGCGGCCTGCTGGTACACGGCGGCGAAGAGGTCCGGCTTGCTGGGGAAGTGCCGGTAGAGCAGGGCTCGGGAGACTCCGGCCGCGGTGGCGACGTCCTCCATGTGCACGGTGGGGTAGTCGTGCGAGGCGAACAGTCCGGCCGCGCTGTCGAGGAGTTGGCGGCGGCGTTCGTCGGGGGAGAGGCGGCGGCGGGTCACGGCACAAGCTTAGTTGACGTGTGTCTACCAGCGTTCTAGCCTGGCTTAGTAGACGCGTGTCAACTAGGCGAGAATCTTTGCGACTCAACCCCACTCGGGAGGATCGAATGACCGCAGCACTCAAATGGCTCAGCCTGCTGATGGGCTACGCCTGCGTCGCGATCGGCGTTTTCCATCTGGCGCTGGGTATCGACGGCATCCCGGATATGGGATCGGCGGGCGCCACCGCGGACAGTCAGAGCCGGTTCTTCGGAGCGATCTTCCTCGGCTACGGTCTTGTCTGGCTATGGGCGGCGCGCCGCGATCCCGTCGATACGACGGCCGTGCGCTGGCTGGCCGGAATCTTCGCGCTCGGTGCGCTCGGCCGCTTCATATCCATCGCGGTATACGGCTGGCCGCACTGGTTCCAACTGGTGCTCACCGCCATCGAAGTCGTCCTCCCACCGGTGTACTTCTGGCTGGCCACGGCACAGGACCAGCGCACGCGTGCGACGGCGAGTGCACTCGGCGCGAACTGAACCCATCGGCAATCCGGTGCCACCCTGACCGACACCTGCGCGGCCTACAGTGCTCTAGTGGTGGAATTGCGGCAGTTGCGGTACTTCGTGGCGGTAGCGGAAGAGTTGCACTTCCGGCGGGCCGCCGAGCGCTTGTTCATCTCCACCCCCACGCTGAGCCAGCAGATTCGCGCCATCGAACGCGAGGTCGGCGGACCGCTCTTGATCCGAGGATCACAGGGTGTCGAATTGACCTCTGCCGGTGAGGTTTTGCTGAAGTCCGCGCGCGGCGTGCTCGAGGCCGCCGAGACCGCACTGCGTGAGACCCGCATGGTCGCCAATCCGGAGCGGTCGGTCTTCCGACTCGGTGTGGTGAACGGCGCGCCCACCTGGTTACCCGCGCGCATCGAGGCGCTGTTGAAGTCCCGCCAGCCCGGTGCGCGCGTGGTCCTGACCGGCGGTCCGAGCGTCGATCAGGTGCGCCTGCTCGATCGCGAGGATGTCGATCTCGCGGTGCTGCGCATGCCGATTCGACTGCCGGACCACCTCACCAGCACCGCCATCGCCGAAGAAGAACTGGGCATAGTCATGTCCCGTGAGCATCCGCTCGCCACCCGCGACACCATCGAACCGGCCCAGCTGCGCGATCAGGAATTGATTATGTTCGCCCGCGATGCCGCACCCGAACTGCACGATTCCATGCTCGCGCAATTACGTGACCGTGGTGCGGCTGTCGCCCTGAGCGAAAGCGCCATGAGCCACGCGCAGATGCTCTCGCTACTGCCGATGCGCCCCGCCGCCATCGGCCTGGGATCCTCGCGCACGGCCTCGGCCCCCGGATTGGTATGGCGTCCACTGCAACCGCGCCCCGTGCTGGTCACCTATGTTGCCGTCTGGCGTCCCGCCGCCCGCAATTCGGCCATGCACACGGTCGCCGAAGCGCTTTCCAGTGGAATCAGATTCGCGCCGTAACCGGCATCGTTAGCCCGCCCCTAACCCGGATTCACCGCTGCGACATGGACGTTCACCGCTGCCGCCGGTTTGCTGAAAGGCATGACACACAAGGGATTCGAACATGAGATCGGCCGGGCGGTCGTGGTGGGCGGCGGCTCCGGAATGGGGTTGGCCATCGCCGACGCACTACTGGCGGCCGGAGCGGAGGTCACCATTGTGGGCCGCTCACCCGAGCGTCTCGCCGACGCGGTGCGCGAACTCGGCGACGGCAAGCTGAACGCCATCGCCGCGGATGTCGCCGACGAGGAGCAGGTCCGGCGGATCTTCGACACCGTCGGCGTGGTCGATCACGTGGTGACCACCGCCGGTGACACCACCGGAACCTACGGCCCCATAAAGGATTTCGACTTCCCCAACGGACGAGGCTTCGTCGAGACCAAGCTGATCGGCTCCATGCTGCTGGCCAAGCACGCCGACATCACCCCCGGCGGTTCGCTCACCTTCACCTCCGGCATCGCGGCCTACCGCCCCTCACCCGGCGGTGCCATGGTGGCCGCCGTGAACGCCGCACTGGAGGGCCTGGCCCGCGCCCTCGCGGTGGAACTAGGCCCGACTCGCGTCAATGTGGTCTCACCCGGCTGGGTGCGCACCGGCATTTGGGACAGGATGACCTGGGACGACAAGGACGAGCGCCTCCAGGCCATGGCCGAGCGGCTACCGGTCGGCCACCTCGGCTTGCCGGAAGATATTGCGCAGGCAGTACTTTCGCTACTGCGCAATCAGTTCGTCACCGGCACCGTGCTGCACGTCGACGGTGGCCACCGGTTGGTGTGAGATCCCGGCCGAAAACACGCCGGGATGACGGGGTGGTGGTCGCGCCGGGCTGGCGAGGGTGGCCTCGCGTTCAGTTGTTCTCGTGGGTGAGCCAAATAGCTTCGGCCGCAATACTTCCGAGGTCGATGGTGCGCTCGTCGACGCGCACCGCGATGGTCCCGGCGAAGTCCCGCCGCTCCACCACCGCGATCGGCGTATCGAGCGCGATACCGAGCGAATCGAAGTAGCGCAGCATCGCCGGATCGGAGTCCGAGATGCGCGCTACCCGCCCGATCTCGCCGTCACCGAAATTGCTCAACTGCCGCGCGGGCGGCGTCGGCACCGCACCATCCACGGACGGAATCGGATCGCCGTGCGGATCCCGGTCCGGGTGGCCGAGTTTGGCGTCTATCCGTTCCATGAGCGTCTCGGAGACGGCGTGCTCGAGCACTTCGGCCTCATCGTGCACCTCGTCCCAGCCGTAGCCGAGCTCATTGACGAGGAAGGTTTCGATCAACCGATGCCGGCGCACCATGGCGATGGCGGCGCGCCGCCCGTCCTCGGTGAGCGTGATGGCCCCGTACCGGGCGTGCTCCACCAATCCCTGATCGGCGAGCTTGCGAACCGCCTCGGAGACCGTCGAGGCGGAGACTCCGATCCGTTCGGCCAGCAGTTTGGTCGACACCTTCTCCTGCGACCATTCCTGCGCGGTCCAGATCACCTTCAGATAGTCCTGCGCAACCGAGGACAGAATCGGCGCGACACTGGTCGCGACAGCGGTGGAGGTACCGGTGGGTTCGGACGGATCGGCCAGCTCGCGGCGGGTGGCGATGTCTCGTTTTCCGGGCACGTAACCGAGCTTAGGCACAGCCGCAACGGTTTCACACATCGGCGCGCTTGCTGGTAGATCACGACGAACGCGACACGAACGGGCGTGGTCGGGGGCGGTGCCGAACCGGTGAACGCGCGATGACGAGCATGCTGCGTCCGTGCAAGATCCGTACGGCCGAATATTGTCTGTGACGCGCTTTGCGTAGGCTTCCGGTGTGCAGAGATGGCGAAGTCTCGATGAGATGCCCGCAGAGTGGGGCCGGTGTGTGCTCACGATCGGGGTGTTCGACGGCGTGCACCGCGGTCACGCCCAGCTCATCAGCCGTGCGGTGAAATCCGCTGCGGTGCGGGGTGTTCCGTCGGTACTCATGACCTTCGACCCGCATCCCCTCGAGGTGGTGCGGCCCGGATCGCACCCCGCGCAGCTCTCCACCCTGCATCGCCGCGCGGAGTTGGCCGAGGAACTCGGTATCGATGTCTTCCTGGTCATGCCGTTCACCAAGGATTTCATGAAGCTGACTCCCGAGGAGTACGTCGAAGAGCTGCTCGTGAACAAGCTGCACATCTCCGAAGTGGTGGTCGGCGACAATTTCACCTTCGGTAAGCAGGCGGCAGGGACCGTTGACACCATGCGCGAGCTGGGCGCCCGCTTCGGCTTCGATGTGGACGGCGTGCAACTGCTCGGCGAGCACGCGGTGACCTTCTCCTCGACTTTCGTGCGCGCCTGCCTGGCCTCGGGTGATGTGGCCGCCGCCGCCGAGGCGCTGGGCCGCCCGCATCGGGTCGAAGGCGTGGTCGTGCACGGTGACGGCCGTGGCCGCGGGCTCGGCTTCCCGACCGCGAATGTGGCTCCGGTGCCGCGCGGCGCGATCCCCGCCGACGGTGTGTACGCGGGCTGGTTCACGGTGCTGGACGATCCGGAGCAGACCCGTCGCATGGCCGCCATCTCGGTCGGCACCAATCCGACCTTCGAGGACGGGCGTTCCCGCACGGTCGAGCCGCACATTCTCGAATTCGACGGCGACCTCTACGACAAGCATGTGGCCGTCGACTTCGTCGAACAGCTGCGCGGTATGCGCAAATTCGAGTCGATCGAGGACCTCGTCGAGGCCATCGGCCGCGATGTCGAACAGGCCCGCAAGGTGCTCACCGCGCAGACCGTCGACTAGGGCCGATTAACAGTCCAGGTCAGCGGTCCGGTAACCTCGTCTGTCGGGTTTGCTGTGGTTCGCGGCAGCGCCCATCCGAGGTTCATTTCTCGGCTTCCGAGCGCGGACTGAAATAAATCAGGAGTGATTCTGTGGCGCTGACCACTGAGCAGAAGAAGGCCATTCTGGCCGAGTACGGCCTGCACCCGACTGACACCGGTTCTCCGGAGGCTCAGATCGCGATGCTGTCCAAGCGTATCGCCGACCTCACCGAGCACCTGAAGGTGCACAAGCACGACCACCACACGCGCCACGGTCTGCTTGCGCTGATCGGTCGCCGTCGTCGTCTGTCGAAGTACCTGCAGGCCAACGACATCAACCGTTACCGTTCGCTGATCGAGCGTCTGGGCCTGCGTCGCTAATTCTCGCGACACAACACAGCTGCCAAGGTAGTTGACGAACCGGCCGGCGGGGAGGCATAGAATCTCCTCGTTGGCCTTTCGTGCATCCGGTGAACGTTGTCGTGTGCACGCCAACATGAGCCGTATGCACCCGTCGCGTGGCGTCGGTCTTCGGTAGTGGCTTTTCGGAGCGCAGCAAGAGGAGACGTTTTTCGCGCTGCCGGAGGGCTTCGATCGATGACCGCCTCCGCGTCGCCGTTTCCAAGGGGAGAGGGCCGGGTGTGCGCGTGCGGGCCAGGAGGGTCCGCGTGCGCCCGTGCCGGGTACGGCTCACCCCTGCCAAGGGGACAACACAGTCGGATCGCGTAGCGGTGTCATACCGCGGCGCTGGTATCCGGCGAAGACGAGAGGTTGAGAGAAGAGAATGACCGAAACTGTGACCAGTTCCGCCGCCGAGGTCGAGCCCGGCGTATTCGAGTCCGTCGCGCTGATCGACAACGGCGCCTTCGGTACCCGCACCATCCGTTTCGAGACCGGCCGTCTGGCCAAGCAGGCCGCCGGCTCCGTCGTCGCCTACCTGGACGACGAGACCATGCTGCTGTCGGCGACCACCGCCGGTAAGCACCCCAAGGACCAGTTCGACTTCTTCCCGCTGACGGTGGATGTCGAAGAGCGCATGTACGCCGCGGGCCGTATCCCCGGCTCGTTCTTCCGTCGCGAGGGTCGTCCCTCCACCGACGCGATCCTGACCTGCCGTCTGATCGACCGGCCGCTGCGCCCGTCGTTCGTCGACGGTCTGCGCAATGAGATCCAGGTCGTCGTGACCGTCATGTCGCTCGATCCCAAGGATCTGTACGACGTGGTGGCCATCAATGCCGCTTCGGCGTCGACTCAGCTTGCGGGCCTGCCCTTCTCGGGTCCGGTCGGCGGCGTGCGCGTCGCCCTGATCGGTGACCAGTGGGTCGCGTTCCCGACCGTCGAGCAGCTCGAAGGCGCCGTCTTCGACATGGTCGTCGCCGGCCGCGTGGTCGACGGTGACGTCGCGATCATGATGGTCGAGGCCGAGGCCACCGACAACGTGCTCGCCCTCATCGCCGACGGTGGCACCGCGCCCACCGAAACCGTTGTGGCACAGGGCCTCGAGGCCGCCAAGCCGTTCATCGCCCGGCTGTGCAAGGCGCAGGCCGACCTCGCCGCGCTGTCCGCCAAGGAGACCGCCGAGTTCCCGGTCTTCCTGCCGTACCAGTCCGATGTGTTCGAGGCCGTGCTCGGCACCGCCAAGGAGGAGCTGAACGAGGCGCTCTCCATCGCGGGCAAGCAGGAGCGCGAGGAGCGCACCGACGAGATCAAGCTCGCCGTGCTCTCCAGCCTGTCGGAGACCTTCGAGGGTCGCGAGAAGGAGATCGGCGCGGCGTTCCGCTCGGTCACCAAGAAGCTTGTGCGCCAGCGCATTCTGTCCGACGGCTTCCGTATCGACGGTCGCGGTCTGGCGGACATCCGTGCCCTGTCGGCCGAGGTCGCGGTTGTTCCGCGCGCCCACGGTTCGGCGCTGTTCGAGCGTGGCGAGACCCAGATCCTGGGCGTCACCACCCTCGACATGGTGAAGATGGCGCAGCAGGTCGACTCGCTCGGCCCGGAGACCTCCAAGCGCTACATGCACCACTACAACTTCCCGCCGTACTCCACCGGTGAGACCGGTCGCGTGGGCTCGCCCAAGCGTCGCGAGATCGGCCACGGCGCTCTCGCCGAGCGCGCCCTGATGCCGGTGCTGCCGTCGCAGGAAGAGTTCCCGTACGCCATCCGTCAGGTGTCGGAGGCGTTGTCCTCCAACGGTTCCACCTCGATGGGCTCGGTCTGCGCCTCGACCCTGTCGCTGCTGAACGCCGGTGTGCCGCTGAAGGCTCCCGTCGCCGGTATCGCCATGGGCCTGGTGTCCGACACCATCAAGAACGACAAGGGTGAGGACGAGGTCCGCTACGTGGCCCTCACCGACATCCTCGGTGCCGAGGATGCCTTCGGCGACATGGACTTCAAGGTCGCCGGTACCCCCGAGTTCGTGACGGCGCTGCAGCTGGACACCAAGCTCGACGGCATCCCGTCGCAGGTGCTGGCCGGTGCGCTGAACCAGGCTCGCGATGCCCGTATGACCATCCTGGATGTCATGGCCGAGGCCATCAACATCCCGGACGAGATGAGCCCGTACGCCCCGCGCGTCACCGCCATCAAGATCCCGGTCGACAAGATCGGTGAGGTCATCGGGCCCAAGGGCAAGGTCATCAACCAGATCACCGAGGAAACCGGCGCCAACATCTCGATCGAAGATGACGGCACCGTCTACGTCGGTGCGACCAATGGCCCTGCGGCGCAGGCGGCGATCGATCAGATCAACGCCATCGCGAACCCGCAGCTGCCGAAGGTCGGCGAGCGCTTCCTGGGCACGGTCGTCAAGACCACCGCCTTCGGCGCGTTCGTCTCGCTGCTGCCGGGCCGCGACGGCCTGGTGCACATCTCCAAGCTGGGCAATGGCAAGCGCGTGGCGAAGGTCGAGGACGTGGTGAACGTCGGCGACAAGATCCGCGTCGAGATCGCCGATATCGACAACCGCGGCAAGATCTCGCTCGTCCCGGTCGACGAGGATTCCGACAACGCGGACGCAGCGGTCACCGAGACCGTCGCGGCCGAGTGATTGTCGGACGACTGACGTAAAGTGCGGTGGCCCCCTTGCTCCGGATAGTGGAGCGGGGGGCCATCGGTTTTTCTTGTTTTATCGCGCTGCGGGTTGGGAAGCATGGGTCGGAAGAAGGACACTCCACTGTCGGCTAAGAGTTCTGCGTTGGTTCTCTCCACATCCGAAGCGCCACCATATGCCGATACCGGCGTGCGAAAGACCGTGCTGCCCGGCGGGCTACGGGTCGTCACCGAGCATGTGCCCGGCGTGCGCTCGGCCTCGATCGGGGTATGGGTCGGCGTCGGTTCGCGTGATGAGGGCTCGTCGGTCGCGGGGGCGGCGCACTTCCTGGAGCATCTGCTCTTCAAGGCCACGCCCACCCGTTCGGCCCTGGATATCGCGCAGGCCATGGATGCCGTTGGCGGAGAACTGAATGCGTTCACCGCGAAGGAGCAGACCTGCTACTACGCGCATGTGCTCGACGAGGATCTGCCCATGGCGGTGGACCTGGTCACCGATGTGGTGCTGAACGGTCTGTGCCGCACCGAGGATGTGGCCGTCGAACGCCAGGTCGTACTCGAAGAGATCTCCATGCGCGATGACGATCCCGAGGATATGGTCGGCGACGCCTTCCTGACCGCGCTGTTCGGTGATCATCCGATCGGCCGTCCGGTGATCGGCAGTGTCGAGAGCATCGAGACCATGGGCGCGTCGCAATTGCGCTCATTCCATCAGCGCCGGTACCGCCCCGATCGCATGGTCGTCGCGGTCGCGGGCAATATCGAGCATGAGCACACGGTCGAGCTGGTGCATCGCGCCTTCGCCAATCGCCTCGACCCGATTCGCGAACCCGCCCCGCGCCGCGAGGGCAAGTTCCGTCCGCGCAGCAATCCCGAACTCATTCGCATGCATCGCGAGAGCGAGCAGGCGCATCTGGTCTTCGGCACCCGCGCCTTCGGCCGGCACGAGGGCGAGAAGCGCTGGCCGCTGTCGATTCTCAATACCGTTCTCGGCGGTGGCCTGAGTTCCCGTCTGTTCCAGCGCATTCGGGAAGAACGCGGCCTCGCCTACTCGGTCTACTCCAGCGTCGACACCTTCGCCGACACCGGAGCCTTCTCGGTCTACCTCGGTTGCCAGCCCGAAAACCTCGGCCAGGTAGCGAGTTTGGCGCGCGGCGTCCTGGAAGAGGTTGCCGCGGACGGTATTACCGACGCCGAATGCGCCCGCGCCAAGGGCTCTCTGCGCGGCGGCCTGGTGCTCGGCCTGGAGGACTCCGGCTCCCGGATGAACCGCATCGGTCGCAGCGAACTCAGCTACGGCAATCACCGCAGCGTCTCCGAAACCCTTGCGCGCATAGACGAAGTCACCACCGACGAGGTCTCCCGCATAGCCGCCCAACTCCTGTCCCGCCCGGTAGCCGTCTCGGTGGCGGGCCCATACCGTCGCACCCGCGACCTCCCCGCCGTGGTTCGCCGCCTCGTCGACTGAGCCACCGCGCCCGCCACGCACGAGTTGGCCCATCGGCGATAGTCATCTGAAGTGTGTGGCCGCTGCGAGGCGGTGTGGTGGTGGCGGATTTGCGGCAGACTGACCCGGGTGACGAATCTCAGTAAAGGGGCCAATGTGCCCGTGGCCGCCAATGCCGTTCGCGCCGTGCTCGCTTGGACCGGCGGGCCGGGGGTGCCCGCGGTCGACGCCTCCGCGCTGCTGCTCACCGCGGCGGGGCGGGTGCGGTCGGATGTGGATTTCGTCTTCTACAACCAGCCCGGGCATCCCAGTGGGGCGGTGCGGCATCTCGGTAAGCGCGGGGATTTCGATGCGCTGGAGGTGAATCTGGCCGGGGTGCAGGCCGATATCGAGCGAATCGCGGTATGCGCCTCCGCCGATGGCGGGACATTCGGGCAGGTGCCGGGATTGCATCTGCGCGTGGTGGATACGGTCACCGACGCCGAGATCGCGCGGTTCGATATCGCCGCCGGGCCGGAGACGGCCATGCTGTGCGGGGAGCTGTACCGGCGTGCCGGAGCGTGGAAGTTCCGCGCGGTGGGGCAGGGTTGGTCCAGCGGATTGGCTGGACTGGCAACAGATTTCGGCATCACCGTGGATGACGCACCCGCGCAACCGGCGTCCGCACCCTACTCGCAGCCCGCCCAGTACGCGCCCGCGCCACAGCCCGCTTCGCATTTGCCTGCGCCGCAATCTGCTTCGCAGCTGCCGCCCGCGCCGCATCAGTCCGCGCAACCTGCCGGTCAGCCCGCTATTCGGCTGACCAAGGGGGAGGAGCAGCTGCCGATCGATATGCGAAAGCGGTTGTCGCTGCGCAAGGAACAGGTTGCGGTCAGTCTGGCCAAACGTGGTGTATCGCATTTGAACGCGCGAGTGATTCTGGTGCTGGATGCGTCAGGGTCGATGACTCCGCTGTACGCCAAGCAGCTGGTGCACCGAGTGGTCGAGCGCATGGCCGCGGTCGCCGCACAGCTGGACGACAATGGCGCGATGCAGGCATGGACCTTCGCCACCAATCCCGCTCGCCTGCCCGACCTCACCATTGCCGATATGCCGCAATGGATTTCACTGCACGTCCGCTGCGGCCAACTCTCCCTCTTCGGTGGTCGCAAACGCGCCCGCGAAGCGCAGCAGCCGGGTCAGGTCGATATGCGCGCGGTCGGCATCCAGAACGAGGAGCAGAAGGTGATAGCCGAGGTACGCAACTACGTGCGCGCCGAATCCCAGCCCGTCCCAACCCTGGTCCTGTTCTTCTCCGACGGCGGCGTCTACAAGAACCGCGAAATCGAACAGGAGTTGCGCGCCGCGGTCGAAGAACCCATCTTCTGGCAGTTCGTCGGCCTCGGCACCCGCTCCGGCTACGGTGTCCTCGAGCGCCTCGACACCCTGTCGGGCCGTCGCGTCGACAATGTCGGTTTCTTCGCGGTCGACGACATAGACCAGATCACCGACCCCGAACTCTACGACCGCATCCTCACCGAATTCCCGGCTTGGATCAACGAGGCGACGAGGGCCGGCATTCTGCGCTGACCTGTCAGGTATACGGGGCCTTCGTAGCCGAATACCCTGCGGGACATTACGTTCCAGCGGGGTTCGGGGGATGGCCAAGATTTTTCGGAGTGGTTACTTCGTCTGCCGTACCCGACTTTCGGTCCCCCTTTTGGGTGCCGCGCTCTCACGTTCCAGCCCGGTCGGCTGGCCGTGGGAACCTTCAGAACCACAACGACAAAAAACAAAAGACGAAAAGACAAAACGGACAGAACCAAGACCAAAGACGCCAGGACGAGAAGAACCACCGACTCGAAGTGGACAATCTGGGCAAGGTGAAGGGTCTCGGGGGGCGGCGCGCACACCCTTATCGACTCATCACACCCCGTCTCGTACCCGCACACCCCTTATATAAGGGGTGTGCTGATTAGACACGGGGTGTGATGGCTTCGAGGGTGGGCGGTTTGGGGGGTTTTGGTCTTTGGGGTTTGTGTTTTTTGCTCGAGATCGGTACCACGGCCTGCCGACCAGGCTGGTAGGTGAGAGTTCGCTCCCAAAAGGGGGAGCGAAAGCCGGGTACGGCAGGCGACGTAACCACTCCGAAAAATCTTGGCCCTCCTCCGAACCCCGCTGGGGCGGAAGCTGATTGCGTGTCCCGGCTACGTAGGCCCCGTGACCGAACCCTCCTCCGGTTGGTCGAAATCGAGTGGTCCGCTACTCATGCCGCCCAGCCCGGCGGCGAGCAGTCTGAGTGTTATGTCCCGATCGAATGCCCCGGCAGAGCGTGAACGTATGGCGGAGTTGTTGCATGCGGCCCTGTTCGAATTGCCCGTGCATGACATCGACCGTCATGCCAAGGTGTTGTCGCTGATCGGGGAAGTGCGGCATCCGGATTCGGTGCCGTTCTTGGAACGCTTCGTGTGGTTGGAGGACGCGCAACTCCTGCCGCCGGAGGTGCGGGAGGGAGAATCCGGCGGATCCTGCGGGCGGGTCGAGTCATGGCGCGTCCTGCAGGCGCGTGCGGCTCAACTGCTGGTCTGGGTTTCGCGGGGTGCGCACCTGGACCGGGTTCGCCGGATTCTGTACGAGCACCCCGATATTCGGGTGCGGGTGGCCACCATCGACGCGTGCGTGGACGCCACCGGTGATGACCCGCGCATGCTCGGCGCACTGCGTGAGATGGCCAGGGTGGAGGCTTGCGGATAGCGGCCCGGGCCGCGTCGGTTCGCGTAGTTACAGTTCGCGCCGCATGGCGGTGCGCGGCCAGCGGTCCAGCCCGAGTTCGGCCTCGTGCGCCCGGATTTTGCGCAGCCCGGGGGTGAGCTCTTCGTCGTCGATGACGTGGAAGCCGATGCGTGCGTAATACGGTGCGTTCCAAGGTACTTCGGTGAATGTGGTGAGGGTCAGTGCCGAGAGTCCCTGTCCGCGTGCGTGTTCGGCGGCGGTTTCGATGAGCCGGCGGCCGATGCCCTGCCGTCCGGCGTTCGGATGCACCGAGACCTGTTCTATATGTTCGGTGCCGTCGACCTCCTCGCTGATGAGGTAGGCGATCGGAGTGTCGCTGTCGTCGACGGCGACCCAGGCTCGCCCGGCGCGCCGATGTTCGTCCAATAGTTCCAGCGAGGGGGCCTCATCGTCGGCGATCTCGATCATGCCGATGGTCCGGAAGGGCTCCCCGGTGGCATCCTCGATGCACTGCATGGTCGGGAGGTCGTCGGTCGTGGCCGCACGAATGCGCATTGGGCGACGTTAGCGCACCATGTGGTGCCTGGTCACTCGGTTTGCCGGTTCGCCGCGCCGAGAACCGCGTCGAAGAGTCCGGGCAGGGCCGAATCGATTTCTTCGCTGCGCAGTCGCTGGCAGGTCAGACCGTCGATGACGAGGCGTTCGGTGAGTCCGGCCTCGCGCAGGATTTTGAAGTGGTGGGCGGCGGTCGATTTGCTGATCACCTCGTAGAGCGCGCTGCAGCGCAGGGGTGTGCCCGCATTGCCGAGGCGGCGCAGCATTTCGAGCCGGACCGGGTCCTGGAGTGCGCCGAGGACCGTGGCCAGGGGGGCGACGGGCAGGACCGCGGGGAGCGTCGTGTCGGTGTCGGTCATGAGCTACCTCACTCGATAAGTGGTTTGACGATCATCGAACCAGGAGTAGCGTCAGGTTCGATAATTATCAAACTTACCTGATGGAGGGTTCGATGACGGCGACAGTGACGGTTGCGACTCGAGCCGAGCAGGGCAGCCAGAAATGGGCGTACGCGCTCGTGCTCGCGGCCAGCGGCGTAGCGCTCGGGGTATCGGGAGCACCGGCTCCGCTGTACGGCATATATCAGCAGGCGTGGCATTTCTCGCCGCTGACAACCACCTTCGTCTTCGCCGTCTACGCGGTGGCGGCACTGGTCGCGGTGCTGGTGTCCGGCCGCATCTCCGATGTGGTGGGCCGAAAGCCGGTGCTGCTGGGCGCTTTCGGCATCATGATCCTGGGCCTGGTGGTCTTCCTGTTCGCCGACAATGTGGCCATGCTGCTGCTGGCCCGGGCGCTGCACGGTCTCGCCGTCGGTGCGACCGTGGTGGCCGGCGCGGCGGCGCTGCTGGATATGCGTCCCAAGGAGGGTGCGCGCGCCGGGCAGCTGGTCGGCGTCGCCTTCAATATCGGTATGGCAGTGGCGATTCTGGGTTCGGCGCTGCTCGCGCAGTACGCCCCGCATCCGCTGCGCACACCGTATGTGGTGATCACGCTGGCCTGCCTCGCCATCGGCGCCGGCGTGATCGCGCTGCGGGAACCGCATACCGCGCGGACCGCCGGACGTATCACGATCACCAAGCCCGCTGTGCCGCAGGAGATTCGGAGTGATTTCTGGTTCTCCGCGCTCGGTGTGATGGCGGCCTGGTCGGTGCTGGGCGTACTGCTGTCGCTGTACCCGTCGCTGGCCTCGGCCAAGACCGGTATCCACAACCTGGTGTTCGGTGGCGCGGTGGTCGCCTCGACCGCGCTCGCGGGTGCGGGTGTGCAGTACTTCGCCACCGGGATTCCGGCGCGGCGCGCGGCGATCATCGGCGATATCGGCATGGCGATCGCACTGCTGCTGACCATTCCCGCCCTGGCCACCCACAATTGGGTGCTGGTGCTGGTGGCCGGTTTCGCGCTCGGCGCGACCTTCGGCCTGGGCTTCGGCGGCTCGCTGCGACACCTGTCCAACGTTGTGCCGCAACACAAGCGGGGCGAAACCATGTCGGCCTACTACCTGCTCGCCTATAGCGCTATGGCCCTGCCGACGGTGGTCGCGGGCTGGGCGGCCACCACCTGGGGCCTGACCACCGTCTTCCCGTGGTTCGTGGTCGCGGTATCGCTGGCCTGCCTCGCGGCGGCCGGGCTGGGCATGCGACGGCAGTCGGCCTGATCCCGCAGGAGCCGACCGACGCCGTGCAGTAGCGAAATCGCTTGGCGGGGAGTGGGAATCCACACACCCCGCGCGGCGTCGGGATGTGATCGTTATCCTTCCGCTATGCGACGGTGGGGCGGGTTCGGCGGAGTGTTGAACCGGACAGTTCATCGATCGGCACTATTGCTTTCGGTGTTGATCGCGGTGGTTGGCGGGCTGGCCGTCGGGGCGCTCACCTGGTGGATACTGTGGCTGGCGCTGGGCGCGAAGGCGGAGACGCCGAATCAAGTTGATCTCACCAAGATCGCGCTCAGTATCACCGCCGGTGTCGGCGGCGCGGTGGCGCTGGTGGTGGCGTATCGGCGGCAGCGGGATCTGGAGCGCGGGCGGTTCGCCGAGTTGTTCGGGGCGGCGGCCTCGCAGCTCGGCAATTCCGATGTGGCGGTACGCATTGCGGGTGTCTACGCCATGGCCGGTGTCGCGGACGAGTTCTCCGCGCGCGGACGCCGGCAGCAGTGCATCGATGTGCTCTGCGGATATCTGCGACTCCCATACGCACCGGATGAGGGTGCCAGTCATCTGGTTTCGAAGTCTCAGCGCATAGAGGATGCCGGGACGGGCGTGGAGCGCGTCTACCACTATCGGCAGAATGACCGGCAGGTGCGCGAGACCATTGTCCGGGTGATTACCGAGCGGCTCCGGCGTTCGGCCGAAGTCTCCTGGTCCGCATGCGATTTCGACTTCTCCGAGGCGGTCTTCGAGAATGCCGACTTCCGGTACGCGATCTTCGCGGGCCGCAATACCCGCTTCACCAATGCCTCGTTCACCGGTGGCCGCGAGACCACTTTCGAGGGCGCTTCCTTCCTCGGAAGGCGAGTGACGTTCCGCGGGGCCATGTTCCGTGGTAGCAGCACCTCTTTCGAGCATGCGAAGTTCACCCACACCCGGGTCGCCCGATATGAACGCGACAGCTCCGGAACCACGTTCACCGATGCCACCTTCGGCGGTCCGGTGAACTTCGACAATGCCGTATTCGGTGGTGCGCGAACGGCATTCACCCGTGCGACCTTCGCGAGTGAGCGCAGCGGCTTCGCCAACACCAAATTCACCGCCGAGCTGACCAGTTTCGAACGCACCGTTTTCGACGGCGACCGGGTGACCTTCACCGGAGCCGAATTCTCTGGTGCGCGAGCGGTTTTCACCGCCGCGCGGTTCTACGCCGAGATGACCGCCTTCGACTGCGCGCAGATCGGCACGGCCACCCGCTGGGGTTCCGGCCGCACCGAGGAGATCACCTTCGCCCGCGCCGAATACCACGGCAAGGTGTCCTTCGCCGACGCCAGCTTCGGTGGCCGCCTGATCACCTTCAACGGCGGAGACTTCTTCGGCGAGATCAACTTCCGCCGCGTGGCCTTCGACGCCCGCGAAATCTCCTTCGAACGCCCCAAAGCCTGGGTCGGCGTCCACTTCGACTGGCAGGGCAGCTCCGCCACCAAACCCGCCAATATCCGCCCGGAGTCCTGGCCCCCGGTCCCCGCCGAGGTCCCCGCCGAACCAGTCACCTGAGCCGAATCCTCATTCACCGATTTGTCGGATTGCCCTCGTATCGTCCTCTGCGATAGTTTGCGGCGGTACCGATTTAGGGGATTGTGGTGGGGACGCTGGGCGTGGAATGGGCAGATGTGGGCCGGGCAGCTGCATTGCTACTGGCAGCGGGCGTAGCCGGTTTCTTCGCCATCGCCTCCGAGCGTGAGGCCAAGCGATCCTGGAATCCAGCCGCCCACGGCAAACGCCGGCTGATCGTCCTCACCGTGACCCTGGGCCTGTTCGGCTGGCTCGCGATGGCCTCGGCCGCAATCCCACTCACCTCGGCGATCGCGGGCGACACCATCTCCGGCAGCGCGCACCCCACCTCCCCGGGCCTGGTCGACGCGGGTATCCCCACCAGCACGGCCAACCCGAAACCCGCCGCCTCCGACCCGATGGCGCAGCTCAAACCCGGTGACTGCGTCGAGGTCCCGATGGAGGCCGCCACCGATCCGGACGGCAGCCCGACCTGGAAGCCCGGCAGCCCCGCCCCCGCCGACTGCAATACCATCGACGCGAATTACCGTGTCCTGCAGAACAGTCCGGACCCATGCACCGGACCCCTCTACAAACTGGAGACCACCCGCAAGGATCACGCGGGCAAGCAGATCTACCACCTCTGCCTGGCCTTCGACTGGCGGGTCGGATTCTGCTACGACACAGCCCATATGGACGAACCGTCCAAGGTCGACTGTGATACCCCCGGCGATCACATAGTCCAGGCCACCGCCGTCTTCGAGAACTCCACCGACGGTTCCCGCTGCCCCCGCGACGGTCAGGGCGCGGTCTGGGTCGTCTGGGACAAACGCCAGATGACAGTCTGCTTCCGCGGCGGCGACCAGCCCGGCCGCTGACTACCCGCGACGGCCGACGGTGATGACGTCGGGGACCAGCCAGGCGGGGATGGGACGGGCGATCTTGCGCTGGTCCGTCACCTTGAAACCGGCGGCCTCCAGCAGCTTTCGAGTCTCGCGGGGTGAAGGCGCGTGCGCGGGGAAGAGCGGGCTGCGGGTGAGGCGCTGGATCGGGCGGGCGGTAGGGGCCGACGGGTGCATGGTGGCAATGGCGATCAGCCCGCCGGGGACCAGCACACGATGGAATTCGCGCAGCGCCACCGGATGGTCGAAGAAGTGGAAAGCGCTGGTGGAGACCACCGCATCCAATTCGCCGTCGTCCAGGGGCAGCTGCTCGGCCGCCGAATGCAGCCACCGCACCTCGGCGGAGCGGGCGCGGGCCTGGGCCAGCATGCCGGTGGAGGCGTCCACCCCGTACACCACCTCGGGCCGCAGTTCAACGGCGATGCGGGTGGTGAGAATGCCGGTACCGCAGCCGATATCGGCAATACGACGCGAGCCCGCGGCGCGCAGTTCGGCCACCACCTGATCCTGCGGCGGGCGGTAGATGGCCTGTTGCAGGGCCTTGGTGTCGTAGGCGCGGGCGACGTTTCCGAAGAATCCGGTCACCAGCCGATTGAGGGCGCGACTGCCGGTGGTCAGGGAAGTGCTTGGCATGTGTGCTCCTATCCGCTCTCATAGAAGCAGATTTCCAACTGTCTGGGAAGGTTGAAGGTCTGAGATGCGAGAGAGCGTTGGAGTAGCGTCGGGCGCATGAGGATTCGTGGAGCTGTCCTGGAACGAATCGGGGCGCCGGCGCCCTTCGCGGAGTCGAAACCGATTGTGGTGAGCGAACTCGACCTGGGCGAGCCCGGGCCCGGTGAGCTGCTGGTCAAGATCGAGGCGGCCGGATTGTGCCACTCGGATCTGTCGGTGGTGGACGGGAATCGGGTACGGCCGGTGCCCATGCTGCTCGGGCATGAGGCCGCCGGACGGGTCGAGGCCGTCGGCCCGGGGGAGAGCGATATCGCGGTCGGCCAGCGGGTGGTCATGACCTTCCTGCCGCGCTGCGGCGAATGCGCGGGCTGCGCTACCGAGGGTCGGACGCCATGCCTGCCGGGCAGTATGGCGAACAATGCCGGTGAACTCATGAGCGGCGGACGACGGCTGCTGCGCGACGGCGAGCCGGTGCACCACCATCTGGGCGTCTCGGCCTTCGCCACGCATGCCGTGGTGGATCGCCATTCGGTGGTCCCGGTGGATGACGATGTGCCGCCGGATGTGGCCGCGGTGCTCGGCTGCGCGGTACTGACCGGTGGTGGGGCACTGCTGAATTCGGCGAAACCCGGTCCGGCGGATCGCATTATGGTGGTCGGTCTCGGCGGGGTCGGCATGGCTGCCGTGCTGGTGGCCGCCGCGCTGCGGGAGGGCACCGGGCGCGCTGTGATCGCGGTCGATACCGTGCCGGAGAAGTTGCAGGCCGCCATGGAGTTGGGGGCGACCGCGTCATACACCCCGGCGGACTTGGCCGAGCAGGGTATTCAAGCTGAGGTGGTGATCGAGGCGGCTGGCAATATTCGCGCCTTCGAGACCGCGGTGGCCGCGACCGCGGTCGGCGGCACGACCGTGACGGTCGGATTACCCGCGCCCGATGCCATGGCGAGTGTTTCCCCGCTGGGCTTGGTTGCGCAGGGGCGCTCCATCATTGGCAGCTATCTCGGTTCAGCGGTGCCCGCGCGGGATATTCCGGAGTACGTGCGTATGTGGCGCGAGGGCAAGCTGCCGGTCGAGCGTTTGGTCTCCGCGCGGATCAAGCTCGAGGAGATCAATGCCGGGATGGATGAGCTCGCCGCCGGGCTTGCGCTGCGTCAGGTCGTCGTCTTCGACTAAACAGCAAAGACGTTGGGTTGAATGAACCGCGCCCGCCATGGATCACCATGGCGGGCGCGGTCTTTCGGAGACTGCCTACTTCACGGTCAAGCTGATCGTCTTGGTCTGCGTCTTCGCGGGCAGCTTGGTGGTATCCACCATCAGGATCTCGCCGCTGTCCTGCACGCCATTCGGCAGGATCTTGGCCTCGAGCCCGAACGGCGGCTGATCGCCGGTGGAGCCTTCCAGGCCGAAATCGCTGTCATTCGAGATGTACAGCGTCTTACCGCCATCGGTGGTGGCCATGCCCTCGACCTTGTCATGGCCGAAGAACTTGCCGTCGGCGTTCAAGCCGTCGACCAGGCCGCCGAAATCCAGATTCGACTTCTTGGCGACGGCGGTGATGGCCGCCTTCTGCAGTGCCGCAACACCATCGGCGGTGCTCACGGTGCCGACATAGACCTCGATGGGCTTACCGTCGATGAGCAGACCCTTCTCCGGATCATATTGCGCGCCGGAGACTTTGGACTGCGGACCGACATCGGTGGCATTGCTGATATCGATGGTCCACAGCTTCTTGTCGGCCTTGGGCGCCTTGTTCCCATCCCGCTCGTCGACCACGAAGGTGGTGGCGCTCAGCGCGGTGACCTCGGAGACGGCGAGCTTCTCCTTCGGGTTCTCCAGCGGGTAGATGAACTCCTTGACGGCCTTCGTCTTCAGGTCCACGGTGACAATGCGCGTCATGGGAACCTCACGCGCAGAGGTGACTCCGGGCTCATTGAGCGCGGACTGCACAATGCCGACGAGGGTGTTGCCGTCCGGGGTGACGGTCAGCCCCTCCATGCCCTGATTGGCGGTGCGCAGCGAAAGTTCCTTGGGCAGACCGCGTCCCGGCGCGAGCCGCTCCAACTCCGTGCCCTTGGCATCGAAATGCACCAGGAACGGGCCGTATTCGTCCGAGACCCAGAAGCTGCCGTCGGCCAGCGCCACCAGGCCCTCACTGTCGATCCCGTGATCGGTGGGCGGCTGCACATTCCCATTGAGATCCTTGATGGTCTCGCCGGTGGAAGCCGAGCTGTCGACCAGTCCGTTGAACGGCTGCCCGGCCGGATTCTTCAGCGGAATAGTCGATTCCACCACCGCGCGGGTACCGACCAGCTTGAACTTGGCGATCGCGGGCATGAAATCCGGTACCGCGACCAGCTTTTCGTTCTTACCCTTACCGTCCACATTCGGCCCGCGGTCGGTGAGCCCGTAGAACTCGTCCTTGGAGCCGGGCACCGGCGCGAATGCCGACCCGAATCCGCTGCCCTGCACGGTAACTCCGCCGAAGTCGCCCAGCGGCTTGATATCGGTGGTGTACAGCTTCACCGCATCCGTAGTGGTGACGGTGATGCTGTCCGAACCGGTGTAGCCCGCGGCGGGCGTGTACACCACCGAGCCGTCGACGCGGCGGGTGATCTTGCCGTGCTGCGGGTCCGCGATGCCCACCGCCGCGCTCCCGCCGGTCTTGGCCAGGAAGTCGTCGAGGGAGATGACCAACGGCTGGTCCTTGGTGGCGGTGAAGTCGGCGCCGGCATCGGAGGACGAGCAGGCGGCCAGGGTCGCGGCGCAGACGACGACGGCGACGAGCGCGCTGGGGGTACTACGGTGAATTCTCACAGCCGATGCCTACCGAGCGGACACAACCACCAGTTGACACCGAACTGAACAGTTGCCATCGCCACACCGTAATGGGGGTTCCGCAGGTCGAATCGGCGACCCGATAGGCTCGGACCAGACTTTTTGTGTTCAGGCGAAGTATGTGAGGAGACGTGGTGACCACGAACCGGATCCGGGTGGGTGTGCTCGGAGCGCGTGGCAAGGTCGGGCAGGCGATCTGCGCGGGTGTCGAGGCGGCCGCCGATCTGGAGCTCGTCGCCCAGGTCGACAAGGGTGACGCGCTGGAGACTTTCACCGCCGCCGGGACCGAGGTGGTCATCGACTTCACCCATCCCGATGTGGTCATGCCGAATCTGGAGTGGCTGGTGGCCAATGGCATTCACGCCGTGGTCGGCACCACCGGCTTCGACGCCGGACGGCTCGAGCAGGTGCGTGGCTGGCTGGCCGCCAAGCCCGAGGTCGGCGTGCTCATCGCCCCCAATTTCGCCATCGGCGCGGTGCTGACCATGCGTTTCGCCGAACAGGCCGCGCGCTGGTTCGATTCGGTCGAGGTCATCGAACTGCATCACCCGAACAAGGCCGATGCCCCGTCCGGTACCGCGTTCCGCACCGCGAGCATGATCGCCGCCGCCCGCGAGAAGGCGGGCGTGGGCCGTAGCCCCGACGCCACCTCCCAGGAGTTGGAGGGTGCGCGCGGCGCGGATGTCGACGGCGTGCGCGTGCACTCGGTCCGCCTGGCGGGTCTGGTCGCGCACCAGGAGGTGCTCTTCGGCACCCAGGGCGAGACCCTCACCATCCGGCACGACTCCATGGACCGCACCTCCTTCGTCCCCGGCGTCCTGCTCGGCACTCGCAAGACCCCGCACCGCCCCGGCCTGACCGTGGGCATCGACGCCCTCCTCGATCTGTGAACGCCACCGCGGAGAACAACAGCCGAGAGGTCGGCAAAAGGGTCGCGTTCATCGCGGCCCTGGTGCTGATCCTCGGCTTCTACTTCCTGCTGTTGGGCCGCATCGCGTTCAGCCTGATCGCCTCGGGCTCCATTCCCGCCGCGATCCTCGGTGTGGGCGTCCTGCTGCTCCCGCTGCTGGGCGTCTGGGTGGTCGCCTCGAGCGTCCGCGCCGCCTTCGCGCACCAGCATCTGGCCAAGCGGATTCACGCCGAAGGCATGGAGCTGGACACCTCGGACCTTCCGCGCCGCCCGTCGGGCCGACTGGAACGTGAAGCGGCAGACCAACTCTTCGAGCAGGTCAAAACGGAGTGGGAAGCCGATCCCGACAACTGGCGCACCAACTACCGCGCCGCCCGCGCCTACGACTACGCCGGCGACCGCACCCGCGCCCGCGAAGTCATGCGCCGCGCAGTTGAATTGGAGCGCCAGGAGCGCAGCGCTCAGCAGTCCTGAGCGGTCAGCGGAAGTCGTCCGCGTGATCCTTCGCCCACTGTGCGAAGGTGTGCGCGGGCCGACCCGTGACCTCCTCGACAATCGTCGAAACCTGCGGTGCCGCAACGGTTCCGGCCTCCCAACCGGCCATGATCGCATCGACCCCGATCTGCGGCATGGTCTTGCTCATCTCCGCGCGCGCCTGCTCGGGTGAGACCACCTCGCAGGCGATCTCACGGCCGATGGCAGCGCCGATGGCGAGCACTTGCTCCCGCAGGGTCGGTGCCTCGGGCCCGAATACGCTGTAGGCGCGGCCGCTGTGCCCCGGTTCGGTCAGTGCGGCCACCGCGATGGCCGCCATATCCTTCTCGTGAATTGGTGCGGTCCGGGAGTCGGGATACGGCAGCCGCGCGACGCCTTCCTCCCGAATGGACCGCTGCCACCACCACAGCGTGTTCGTCGCGAACATGCCGGGACGAATGAAAGTCCATTCCAGACTGGATTTTTCGATGGCCGATTCGACCGCGATATGCATCTGTGCGATCGGACTACGTGCGGGATCGGGTAGCGAGACAGCGCCTGAGGACAACAGCACCACCTGCCGTACCCCCGCCGCTTCGGCCACCGCCACGAAACCGTCGATCCCCTCCGGCTTGGCGTACAGGAAGACTCGCTCTGCGCCGTCGAGCGCGGCAGGCAGCGTTTCGGGCTGCTCCAGATCCGCCGCGACGACCTCCGCGCCGGGCGGGAAGCCCGCCGCACCCGGCTCCCTGCTCGTGAGGCGGACCTGTTCGCCCGCCTCGCTCAGGCCCGCCACGACATGGTGGCCGACATTGCCCCTGGCTCCGAAAACGACTGTGCCCATGATCGCAGCGTACGCGCGGCGGCGTGATCGGACAGGCCACGGCCCGGAACCGAAAGGCTCCGGGCCGCAGTGGTTTTCGTGATATTCGCTGCTCAGCTGGGTGGATGCACCTTGCGCCAATGGTCGGCGATATCGATGCGGCGGGTGAGCCAAACCTTGTCGTGTGACTGCACATAGTCGAGGAAGCGTTCCAGAGACTTTGCGCGGGCGGGCTTTCCGATAATTCGGCAGTGCAGGCCCACCGACAGCATCTTGGGTGCGCCTGCTTCGCCCTCGGCGTAGAGGATGTCGAAGGCGTCTCGAAGGTAGGAGAAGAACTCGTCACCGTTGGCGAAACCTGCGGGGGAGGAGAACCGCATGTCGTTGGTCTCGAGGGTGTAAGGGACTACGAGTTGGTCGTGCTCGCCGACCTTGACCCAGTATGGGAGGTCGTCGGCGTAGGAGTCGGAGTCGTAGGCGAAGCCGCCGTGTTCGACTACCAGTTCGCGGGTTCGGGGGGAGTCGCGGCCGGTGTACCAGCCGCGAGGGGGCTCACCGAAGAGACGGGTGATTATGCCTACCGCCTCCTCCATGTGCACACGCTCAATCTTCGGGTCGACCTCCTGGTAGGAGATCCAGCGCAGTCCGTGGCAGGCGATTTCGTGGCCGAGGCGTTTGAAGGCGGCTACGGCTTCCGGATTGCGTTCCAGGGCGCGAGCCACACCGAAGATGGTGAGGGGGATATCGCGCTGTTCGAACAGGCGCAGCACCCGCCAGACACCGGCGCGGGAGCCGTACTCGTAGATGGTCTCCATGGACTGGTGTCGGTCCGGGAACGACTGTGCCGGAACGATATCCGACAGGAAGGTCTCCGAACCCGGATCACCGTCCAGGACATTGTTCTCGCCGCCCTCCTCATAGTTGAGGACGAAGTTCACCGCAATATTGGCCTGTCCGGGCCACTGTGGGTGCGGGGGATTGGGGCCGTAGCCGACCATGTCCCGGGGGTAGGTCGAATCGAAATCGCTCATGCGAGTTCACCTTCCAGCTCGGCGGCCATCTCCGCTCGTGCGGTGTCGGTGAGCGTGCCGAACAGTCGCAGTCGCGCCAGCCCACCGTCGGGGAAGGCGTCCAGGCGTACCTCGACCACGGCCGCGTCGGAGTCGATGGCGAAACGATGCCGGGTGTCGGGCCGAATCACCGTGCGCGGCAACAACTCCACCTCGGAGCCGTCCGCGCGAATACCGGTGAGCGAGACCGCGCCCGGGCTGTTGAACAGGAAATACGAGGTATCGATCTCGGCCATGGTGAGCACGCCCTCGCCGGCCAAACGCACTCGCACCCAGTCGTTGTCCTTATCGCGCCGCCGTGCGGTCTCCCAGCCGTCGCCCATGGAGCGCGCCCGTCCGGGCAGCAGGATCTGCTCTGGATGGGAGTAGAAGCGGTTGGAGCAATCCGCCACCAGCCCACCGTTTTCCAGCGCCGCCAAATCGAACGGACCCGAATCCAGCCAGCGCAGTTCGGGTTTGGCGATACCGTGCACGCGGAGCCGGGCAACACCGCCGTCCGGGAACATGCGCAACCGCACATGGGTGAAGCGGCGCTTGGAATCCACGGGGAACGGATTGCGGCTGTCCCCGTTCACCGCGGCGCGCGCCGCGATGGTGGTCCAGCCGTCCAGCGCGGCGATCTCCTCGGCGGACGGATACCCTTGCACCGCAATGGCTTCTACCGAAACTTCCGGCGGATAATTGCCCTTGAACCAGGCCGTGTCGACCACGACGCCGTGGATCACTCCCGGCACGCCCAGCCGCACGATCGCGGTATCGCAGTCATCGCTTTCGGGCGCGGCCCCGATATCCCCGCGCCGCCTACGGGTCTCCCACCCGTCGTACACCTGCCCCTTATGCCCGAAGGTGGCGGGTTGATAGGTGGATTCCTCCGGCCGGATGAGATTCTCCCGCTCGGCGAAGGATTCGTTATTCGCCCAGATCACCGCCCCACCCAGGGAGCGCACGGCCAGATCGGGAAGCAGCGTGAAATCAGTCGAATCAGCGGTCATAGGGATGGCATCTTCCTTTCTCGCAGCTGATGAAGCACGGTGACGGTCGCGGCCGGGACCAGCGCCGTCACCTCGTCGGGACCGACAGCGCCGCAATCCAATCCGCGCAGCACGACGGTCGCGAGAGCCTGCGCGGTGGCCGGTTCGTCGACCACCGCGCCACCCTGTCGATCCAGGTAGCGGCCGATACGCGGCGCGGCCACCTCGAGGGCGGTGCGGTAGAAGGCGAAGGTGGCCAGCCAGCGGGTGGCGAGATGGCCCGCACCCATATCCCAGCCCTGGTAGTAGCCGCGTTCGAGGGAACGGGTGACCAGGCGGTAATGGCGGGCCAGCGCGGCGCGCACCTCGGTATCGGTGCCGATGGGCAGTACCTGGGTGGAGCCGTCGCACACCCAGACACCGGTCTGCGCGGCGGCGGCCTGCATGACGGCCTTGGCGTGATCGGCCACCGGATGTTCGAGGGACTGGAATTGCGGGGCGATACCGCAGGCGGCGCTGTAATCGTAGGTACCGTAATGCAATCCGGTGCAGCGTCCGGCGGAGCGGTGGATGGCCTGCGCCACGGTGGCGGTGCCGTCGGCGGCGATCACGGCCTGCGGGCTCTCGATCTGCAGCTCGAACTTCAGTGAGCTCTCGGGCAGGCCGTGCGCGGATTCGATTGCCTCGCACAGCAGTACGGCTGCCTCTGCCTGATCCGCCGAACGAATCTTGGGAATGGTGAAGACGAAGCCCGGCGGCACGCCACCCGCACCTTCCAGGACCTTATCCAAAGTCCGTACGGCTCTGGCCCATTCGAGCGTGGTGAGACCCTTCATACGGATACCGCGTGAGATCACCTCGGCGGGCAGCGCCGCGAGCACCGTACCGGCGTGCAGTGCGTCGCGATCCTCCACCTCGTCACCGCGGGTGCCGTAACCGTCCTCGAAATCCAGGCGCAGATCCTGAACGGGCCGCCAGCGCAACGCATTCAGTGTCCGCGCCAGCGCCTCGTTTCCGGCCAGCTCGGTTAGCACATCGGCATGCTTACCAGCCAATTCGATGGCGGTAGCGCCCCACTCCTTCGGCAGTTCGGGCGTGGCGTCGGCGGCGCTCACATACACGGTGTGAATGGGCTGTCCCGCCCGATCACCCGGATATCGTTGTGCCAGTTCCGAATCGACTGCCCGCAATCGGCCTTCGATATCGCCCGGTACGTACGAGGGCAGGGTCACTTACGCGCCTCCTGACTTTCGAGGAAGAAGCCGGCCAGTAGACCGGTGTACTGCTTGGGCAGCGGTGCGGCGTACTCGCCGCGACCGGATTTGCGCAGCCCCATGGTCACCAGGGACTGCACGGTGAGCGTGGCGGCGGCGACACCGTCGACCACGGGCACACCGACCTCGCGGGTCAGGTATTCGCACAGATCCGCCATGCCCGCGCAGCCGAGCACGATCGACTCGGAGTTGTCGGTGTGCACGGCTTCACGGCAGGCATCGGCAATGACGGTGCGCGCCTTGGGATCTTCTAGCTCCAGCACCGGAATCTCACAGGCGTGGATGCCCGCGCAGAACCGTTCCATGCCATAGCGTTCGGCCAATTCGGCGGCCCGGCCACCGGTGCGCGCCAGCGTGGTCACCACGCTGAAACTACGCCCCAAATGGCTGGCGGCCTGCATGGCGGCCTCGGCGATACCGATCACGGGCCCACGTGCCAACTCGCGTGCGGCATCCAATCCGGGATCACCGAAGCAGGAGATGACATACCCGTCCACCCCGTCGGCCTCCCCGCGCGCGATCTCCGCGAGCAGCCCGGGCACCGAAAGCGCTTCATCGTAATGACTTTCGATGGACGCCGGACCCATGGCCGAGGTGATGCCCTCGACAATGGTCCCCGGCGCGACCACCGCGCGGGCGGCAGCGGCGGCCAGTTCCGTCATGGCCACGGTGGTATTGGGGTTGATTACTCGAATTCGCATGGGTTTCACCGAGTTTCGAATACGGGGACGGGTAGGCGCAGCGGTCCGCGGGGTGGTAAAGGGTCTGCGCGACGCTATCGAGCCGGTATTGCCCGGATGTTGCCGGAACTATATATCTTTCCGACCTGCTGGTTCCGCGAAAAGTCCGGTATCGGTGGGCAGTCGCGACAGTACTCCGTTCAAGCGCAGATGGTGCGCTGCGGTGGCCTTCAACAGCGCCTCGGCGTCGCGGGCCAGGAAGGCAGCGAGCTGCTTGCTGTGATCGGCGTGCAGCACCACGCGATCGGCGGTGCTGGCATGCACCATCGGCTGCACGGGCTCGGTGATATTCCAGGCGTATTCGAGCATGTGCACGACGCGCGGCATACTCGACGGGCGCACCAACGCGAGATGGAAATTGCGGGTTTCGCGGTGATAGGCCACCGCGTTCTCGGTGAGAATCGCGCGTTCGAGCCGGGCATGGGTCTCGTGCGCCAGCTCATGATCCTCGGCAGTCGCGCGAGGCACGGCCGCGACCAGCGCTGCCGCCTCCAAGCTCTCCCGCACCACATACAGCTCGCGCAGCTCCTCGGCGGTCAGCAGTGTGACCTGATAGCCGAGATTCGGCCGATGCTCGACCAGGCCCTCGCCGATCAAGGTCTGCAGCGATTCGCGCACCGGAATCGCGCTGACGCCGAACTGTCGCGCCAATTCCCCCAGCGGCATGCCGGTGCCCGGCGGCAGATTGCCCTCCAGGATCAGCCTGCGCAGCTCGGCGAGAATCTCGTGCTGCGTGTACCCGCGATGCGCGTCCAGCGGAGGCGTGAACTGCGGTAGTCGCGGTAGTCGTGGTCGAGAGGGCATCTGCCCACGGTAGTCGCCCAGGTGATTCGCCGGACGCCCATCAGGGCAGGTCGGGGCAGTGGGCTCAGAGTTCGTCCAGGTCGTAGCCGAGCGCCTTGAGCGAAAGCTGGTGCAGCGTAGCGCGTTCCGCCGGGGTGAGCCGGACCAGCAGGGCGTCGGTGGCCGCCGCGATCTGCGCATCGGTCTCATCGCGCAGTTTGCGGCCGGATTTCGTTATGGCGAGCCGGTACTTGCGCCGGTCCTCCGGATCGCGGGTGCGGGTGACCAGGCCCGCCTTCTCCAGGCTGTCGACCAGCCGCACCACTTCACTGCGGTCGATACCCAGGGCGTCGGCCATCTCCTGCTGGCTGATCTCGCTGAACTCCGAGAGGTAGGTGAGCACCCAGTGCTCGCGCAGTGACGTCCCCAGTTCGGCGTGCATGGACTTGTGCAGCTTGCCGAGTGCGTAGGTCGGATAGCGCAACAGGCCCTTGGGGTGGTACTCGCGGCTTTCGGTCACCTGCGGATTATATCTATTGTTGAGTAGCTCAATCATTGTTACTCTCTGCAATTGAGAAGCTCAATCACATCCGAAGGAGTCATCCGATGACGCAGCTGCGCCCGGATACCAACGCCCCCAAGACCTCTCGCTCACCCGATACACCCGCCGCCTCCGACAAGATCCCCGCGCATGTCTGGCGCACCGCCGGTGTCGTCGTCTTCGGCGCGATCATGGGCATGCTCGACACCTCGCTGGTGAATATCGGCCTGCACACCATCGGCGCGGACCTGCACGCTTCGCTCGCCACCATTCAATGGGTGGCCAGCGGATACCTGCTGGCCCTTGGTGTTTCGCTCACGGTATGCGGCTGGCTCGGCCGCCGATTCGGTGTCGGACGGCTCTGGCTCGGCGCCCTGCTCGCCTTCACCATCACCTCCGGCCTGTGCGCCCTGGCCGGATCGGCGGGCTGGCTCATCGCCTTGCGTGTCCTTCAGGGTCTGGCCGCCGGAGTCATGATTCCCGCAGGTCAAACAATTCTCGGCCAGGCGGCGGGTCCACAGCGTATGGGCCGGGTCATGGGCGTGGTCGGTATCGCCGTGGTCGGGGCACCCGCCATCGGCCCGACCATCGGTGGTCTCATGCTCGCGCACTGGAGCTGGCAGTGGCTGTTCCTGATCAATATCCCGTTGGGACTCATAGGTTTTGCCCTCGGCCTGCGCTACCTTCCCCTGAAGCCCGGTGTGCCAACGCAATCCCTGGACTTCATCGGCCTGATCCTGGCCGGTGGCGGTGTTTCCGCGGTCGTCTACGGACTCTCCGAAATCGGTGAAACAGGTTCCGTCGCATCGCTTTCCGTCTGGCTGCCGGTTGTGCTCGGCCTGGCCGCTCTGGCGGGTTTCATTTTCCGCACCGTGGTCAGCACTCGTCCGCTCCTGGACGTCCGCATGTTCACCAACCGGGTCTTCGCCGCCGCGAACACCGCCAGCTTTTTCGCGGGTGCCTCCATGTTCGGCGTCATGGTCCTGCTTCCGCTGTACTTCCAGGTCCTGCACGGCGAGGGGCTGGTCGGGACCGGCGTGCGCTTGATCGCGTTCGGTGCGGGCGGTGTAATCACCCTGCCGCTGGGTGGCCGCCTGGCGGACCGATTCGGCGGCGGCCTGATCGCCATCTTCGGCAACCTGGCCGTAGCCATCATCCTCCTACCCTTCGCCTTCCTCTCGGAGGATGCGAATCCCGTTCTGCTGCAACTACTCCTGTTCGCCGCAGGCGTGGCCACGGCCCTCGCCGGTATGCCCCTGGTCGCGGCCGCCTACGCCGCGGTCCGCCCCGACCAACTGGCCGACGCCGCGGCCTTCGTCAATATCCTGCAACGCGTCGGAGGGGCGGTGGGCGTAGCTGCGATAGCCGTAATCCTCTCCCGCGCAACGGCATCTGCTTGGGCTGTGGTCTCCGGATATCAGGTCGCGTTCGCCGTCATCGCGATCCTGTCCCTGATCGCTTCGATAGCCTCCACCCAACTCCGCCGCCACCAGCGTCGTTAGCCAATAATGAACGAAGTGTGACGCCCGGGCGGGGTGGGAACTTACCGCCTGGGACGCTGGTTGTACGTGTGGCCGAACTGAGGAGGTCATGTGACACAGGAATACAACCGGAATCCGGCGGCGGTCGCGGCGCTCTCACCCGAGCAGTTCCACGTCACGCAGGAGAACGGGACCGAGCGGGCATTCACCGGTGAGTACTGGGACAACCACGAGCCGGGTATCTACGTCGATGTGGTGTCCGGTGAGCCGTTGTTCGCCTCCACGGACAAGTTCGAATCCGGATCGGGGTGGCCCAGTTTCACCAAGCCGATCGAGAAGTCGAATGTGTTCGAGAAGCGCGATATGAGCCATCTGATGATGCGCACCGAAGTGCGCTCCGCACACGGTGACAGCCATCTCGGGCATGTATTCACCGACGGACCGCGCGATGAGGGCGGACTGCGATACTGCATCAACTCGGCGGCCCTGCGCTTCATCCACCTCGATGACCTCGAGGCGGAAGGCTACGGGCAGTTCAAGACTCTCTTCACGAAGGAGGAGGCGTGACCGACACGCGCAAGGCGATTCTGGCGGGCGGATGTTTCTGGGGCATGGAGGATCTCATTCGCCGCCAACCCGGAGTGCTCTCCACCCGCGTCGGCTACACCGGCGGCCGCAATGACAATCCCACCTACCGCAACCACCCCGGTCACGCGGAGGCCGTGGAAATCGTCTACGACCCCGCCGCGACCGACTACCGCGCCCTGCTGGAATTCCTCTTCCAGATCCACGATCCGACCACCAAGGATCGCCAGGGCAATGACATCGGCAGCGCCTACCGCTCCGCCATCTTCTACCTCGATGACGAGCAGAAGCAGGTCGCGCTCGACACCATCGCCGATGTGGACGCCTCCGGCCTGTGGCCCGGCAAGGTGGTCACCGAGGTGACTCCCGCCGGCACCTTCTGGGAGGCCGAGCCCGAGCACCAGGACTACCTGCTGCGCTACCCCGAGGGCTACACCTGCCACTTCCCGCGGCCCGGCTGGAAGCTGCCCAAGCGGGAGACCGCCAAGTAACACCGTCCGAATCCGTGAGGGCCGGTATCGCATTTTCCGCGATACCGGCCCTTGTCGTTCAGGTCCTTCCTGGTCAATTGTCTTGTCCGATACCGCGATCGGGTGCGCTCATATCGCCTGTTCCGGGCGTGCCTTGGGCGAGCCCGTAGCGCAGGTATACGGTGCCCTTCGGGCTGGCCACAGGCGGTTCGAGGAGGGTCATGTTGGTGGGCACGGCGCCGTTGTCGAAGACTTTCTTACCCACGCCGAGCACGATCGGGTGCACCCAGAGGTCGAGATGGTCGAAGAGCTTCTCGCGCAGCAGCGTCTGCACCAGGTTGAGGCTTCCGACGACCTTCACGCGCTCGTGCCGATCACGGATCTCGCGCACCGCATCGGCCAGATTCGGGCCCAGTTGGGTGGACCCGGCCCATGAGAGATCTGGTGTGCCACGGGAGGCCACGAACTTCGGGATGCTGTTGAAGAGTGAGGCGAACCCGTCGTCCACACCACCCTCCTGATTCGGCCAGTAGGCGGCGAAGATGTCGTAGGTGCGCCGGCCGAGCAGGAGGGCGTCCGTGCCCTTGTACGCGTCGTCGACCTGCGCCCCGGCGACCTCGTCCAGCAGGGGCGCCTGGCCAGCCGCCGAACGGGAACCCCACCGGGTCCTCGTCGGGCCCGCCGGGCGCCTGCCCGACCAGGTCGAGCGTTGTGAACAGTTCGATATCGATGGAACCCATGGCTGACTCCCGATCTCCCGATGCGTAGGTTCTTCTCGGTCGCAAGGTAGACCCGCCGACGCCCTCGGATTCATCGCCGCGCCGTAGGCTCGGAGGGTGCCGAAGCTGCTGCTGATTCATCACACGCCATCGCCGCATATGCAGGAGATGTTCGAGGCGGTGGTGGCGGGGGCTACCGATCCGGAGATTCAAGGTGTGGAGTTGGTGCGGCGGGCTGCCTTGGCGGTCACCGCCAGTGATGTCCTCGAAGCGGATGGGTATCTGCTCGGGACGCCCGCCAATCTCGGCTATATGTCCGGTGCTTTGAAGCACGCGTTCGACACCTTCTACTACCCGTGCCTGGACTCGACGCGTGGACGGCCGTACGCCATGTACATGCACGGCAATCAAGGCACCGAGGGGGCTGAGCGCGGGGTGGAGAATATCACCACTGGGCTCGGATGGGAGAAAGCCGCTGCGGCCGTACTTGTTTCGGGGCCGCCGAGTAAGCAGGACGTGGAGCGCTGCTGGGAATTGGGCGCGACGCTGGCCGCACAGCTCATGCCGTGAGCGCTACCGCGGTCGCCGTGGTGATCGCCGGGGCGCTCATCGCGGGCGCGCTGTTCGCTTGGCCGCGCACCCGCAGGTCGGTCACGACGCCCGCCGAACGAGCGGTGCATGCGACCTTGCAGACGGCCGCGCTGGCGGCAAAACCCTTGCGCGGCGGGCTTACCGAGGAATCCGCCGAACTGGCCGCACCGTATCTGCGAGCGCTCATGGGGGCCGAGGCGCTGGGTATCGCGGACGCCGCGGGGGCGCTGCTGGCGTGGGATGGCGCGCACGCCGAACTCGCGGAAGCGTTCGGGGAGGCGGCGAGTCGCGCCATCGCGGGGGAGCGGTCGGTGCTGATGTCGTGTGCCGACGGGTACACGCTGCTGGCGCAGCCACTGCACAGTGAGCACAGCGGGATGGTCGGCGCCTTCGGCGCGGTGACGCGTGGAAAACCCGGCCCCGGAATGGTCGGCGCCGTGGCCGAGGTCGCTCGATATGCCTGCGGCCAAATCGAATTGGCGGAGCTCGACGCGTCGCGGGCGCGGCTGGATCGCGCCGAGGTGCGGGCGCTACGGGCGCAGATCAGCCCGCATTTCATCTACAACGCGCTGAATACGATCGGATCATTCGTGCGCACCGATCCGGATCGCGCCCGCGAGCTGATTCTCGATTTCGCCGACTTCACCAGGTACTCCTTCCGTACCGCAGGTGAATTCACGTCCCTCGCAGACGAATTGACGAATATCGACCGGTACCTCGCCCTGGAACGCGCCCGCTTCGGCGATGCCCTGCGCGTGCGCCTGCAAATAGCCCCTGACGTCCTCACCGTCGTCCTACCGTTCCTCGCCCTGCAACCCCTGGTGGAGAACGCCGTCCGCCACGGCCTCGCCGGACAACCCGGCCTCGGCACCGTCAGCATCATCGCCGAGGACGCGGGCGCGGACTGCGTCATCAGCGTCGAAGACGACGGAGTCGGCATGGACCCCGAAATTCTCCGCTCCGGAGCCCTCGATGCCATCGAAACGGGCTCTGGCACAGCGGAATCCGCCCATGTCGGCATGGCCAATGTCGATGACCGCCTCCGCGCCGCCTTCGGCAATGATTACGGCCTGGTCGTGGAAACCGCTCCGGGCGCGGGCACCAAAGTCAGCATGCGCGTTCCGAAGTTTCGACCCGGTGTTCGGGCGTAATGCAAACAGATCGGAATGCGGGGAATGAAAGGCCAAATATTCTGAATATCTGTGTATCACAATAGAATTCGACTTTCGTGGTCTGTTCTATCACGGTAGAATAAAGGTATGAATCTCAGGGGAGAGACCGCAATCGTGGACGGCGCGCACGCGCTGCTCACGGCGGTGCGCACCCTGGCTTCCGAGTCGCTGTATCCGCTCACCGATGGTGAATTCGTGGAGATGATGGGTGAGGTCGAGTGTGCGATGCGGCAACTGGAAACGGTGAAGCATCGGTTGATCGCTGATACCGAGCGGCGGTCGTTGGCTAAGAATGCGGGATTCTCGAAGACGTCGATCTATTTGGAGCGGACTCTGCGGTTGAGTCACGCTGATGCGTTGGCGCGGGTGCGGGCGGCGGAGACGTTGTCGCCGCAGGTGACGTTGCAGGGTGTGGATGTGGGTCCGGCGTTGCCGTATGTCGCGTTGGCGCAGGAGGAGGGTGCGATCTCGGTGGATCATGCGCGGCGGATCGCGTGGATTATCAAGCGGCTGCCCGAGATTGCGACCGATGAGGAGAAGGAGAACGCCGAGCGGATCCTGACCGACTATGCCCGCGAGGGCAGTCCGGATGTGTTGCCGGGGTTGGGTGAGGAGATCATGGCCCGTATCGATCCCGACGGGACTTTGACCACGGACAAGGACCGCCAGCGCTTCCGGGGCATCACTCTGGGTAAGCAGCGGGTGGATGGGATGTCCCCGTTGTCCGGGGAGTTCACTCCCGAGTTGCGGGCGGTCCTCGACGCGCTGTTGGCCAAGTTCGCTCGCCCGGGCATGTGCAATCCGCAGGATCGGGAAAGCCCGTGCACGGCAGCGGCTGCCGAAGACCTCGAGGTGCTCAAGGCTGCGGCCAAGCGTGATACTCGTACCGCTGCGCAGCGCAATCATGATGCGTTGCTGTGTTTCCTGCGTTTCGACCTCGACGACGGCCAGTTGGGTAAGCATCGTGGTCTGCCGGTGGCGGCGGTCATCACGATGAGCTTGGCCGAGGTCGAGCGTGCTGCGG
>NZ_WJIC01000102.1 GCF_009649815.1 Nocardia sp. SYP-A9097 | reverse complement strand
CCACGAAGCCATGATCCCGGTGCGGGGGTGGCGGTGCGTGTCCTGCTTCATCGAACGCGCCGACACCGACCAACACCTGATCCACACCCGCGCAGCAGAATCCCGCAGCGACGACGGCCTGTGCGATCTGTGCCGCGCCGACGGCCGTCCCGGCCTGCCGCCGCTGCCTGTCGGTTTCACCGCGCGTGATCTCGCCCGCGCGTACTTCCGGTTCTTCGCCGACACCTACCCCGACGCCGCACGGGGTCTGCTGGCGGAGGTACGTGGCCGCGCACCGCAGTGGCTGATCCGGCTGATCGACGAATTCCTCGACACCGCAGCACTCCCCGGAGGCGCGCCGTCCGAGCCCGACCCGCAACCGCCGCTGGCACCAGCGCAGCGGCAGCCGCGTCGTCGCGGCCCGGTCGTGGGTGCGGGTCAGCGCACCGGTCGCTGTGATGCGTGCACGCGCATCACCGCCGTCAACACCGACAGTCTCTGCACACAGTGCCGAGTCTGGATCGGTCTGGACGTGCCCGCCCCGCGCGAGCACGCCGCCTGACCTTCCAGCAC
>NZ_WJIC01000032.1 GCF_009649815.1 Nocardia sp. SYP-A9097 | reverse complement strand
CGAAATCGGCGATACTGGCACACGAACTCCTGGTAGATCAGCGTCTTGGTAAACACTGAATTACCAGGAGTTCACTCAAATCTCGAGCCTCACACCGACGCCCTCACCGAGTTCTCAGACGCTCTCTGAGACCGCCGTCTGCCGCGCCCCAGCGGGGCAGCGTGGCGATCATTGGATCTCCTGACCCCGGAGAATCAGCCGTTCGCCAAACTCCGCGCGATCACCAGGCGCTGAATCTGGTTGGTGCCCTCGAAGATCTGGGTGATTTTGGCTTCGCGCATGTAGCGCTCTACGGGGAAGTCTTGGGTGTAGCCGTAGCCGCCGAGGACCTGGACGGCGTCGGTGGTTACCTTCATGGCGGCGTCGGTGGCGATGAGTTTGGCGACGCTGGCTTGGCGGGAGTAGGGGAGTCCGGCGTCGCGGCGGCGGGCGGCGTCGAGGTAGGTGGCTCGGGCGGAGTCTACGGCGGCGGCCATATCGGCCAGGACGAAGCCGAGGCCCTGGTGGTCGATGATGGGGCGGCCGAAGGCTGCTCGGTCCTTGGCGTAGGCGACGGCGTCGTCGAGGGCGCGCTGGGCGATGCCGGTGGCTACCGCGGCGATGCCGAGGCGGCCGGAGTCCAAGGCGCTGAACGCTATCGACAGGCCCTGGCCGGGGTCGCCGATCAGGCGGTCGGCGGGGAGGAAGGCGTCGTCGTAGGCGGCGGTGGTGGTGGGGACGGCGCGCAGGCCCATCTTCTCTTCGGGCTTGCCGAAGGAGAGGCCGGGGGTGTCGGCCGGGACCAGGAAGCTGGAGATGCCGCGGGAGCCTTCGCCGGTGCGGGCGAAGAGGGTGTAGTAGTCGGCCTTGCCGCCGTTGGTGATCCAGGCTTTGGTGCCGGTGATGCGGTAGCCGCCCTCGGTTTCGGTGGCGCGGCAGCGCAGGGCGGCGGCGTCGGAACCGGCGTGGGCTTCGGACAGGCTGTAGGCGCCGATCAGGTTGCCGGACAACATTTCCGGGAGCCAGCGCTGCTTCTGCTCATCGGTGCCGTAGGCGAACAGGGGATGGCAGGACAGGCTGTGCACGCTCACCGCGACCGCGACGGCCGCCCAGCGCGCGCCCAGCTCCTCGAGCACCTGGAGATACACCTCGTACGGTTGCCCGCCACCACCGAACTCCTCCGGATACGGCAGGCTCAGCAGCCCGGCCTGGCCGAGTGCCCGGAACGCCTCGTCCGGATACCGTTCCTGCTTCTCGTACAGCGCGGCATTGGGTTCCAGGACCTTATCTGCGATATCGCGGGTGAGCTCGATGAGGTCACGGGCTTCGGAGGTGGGCAGCAGGCGGTCGACGGGCATACCAGCACATTACGTCCAGCACCCAATTGCGTGCAAGGGTGCACGCAATGTTCGGCTGTTGGCTAGACTGACCAGGTGGTATCCGCCCTGCCCCCGAACAAGCATCAGGAGAAGAGCCTGCGCACGCGGGCACTGCTGCTGGATGCCGCCATCGACAGCCTGGCCGAGGTGGGGTACGCGAGCGCGTCCATCGCCGATATCACCGCGCGGGCCGGCGTGACCAGGGGCGCGCAGCTGCACCACTTCCATACCCGGCAGGAGTTGTTCGCACAGGCCATCGAACATCTGACGGATCGGCAGCGCGAAGCCTTGCAGCGGCGGGTGCGGACGCTGGGGGCGGCCTCGCGCGGAGAGACCCTGGTCGAGTTGGTGACCGCGCCGTTCGCAGGCAAACTCGGCAAGGCCGCGGTGGAGCTGTATGTCGGCATCGCCAATGAAAAGGAACTGCGGCGCAATATGTTACGCGTGCAGCACGAGCTGACCGTCGAGCTGCTCGACGCCTGCGCCGCGCGTATCGACATCTCCCGCGAGCGCCTGGAATCGGCCTTCTGGCTGACCATCAACCTGGTGCGCGGCGCCACCCTCGACGAGATGGTGGGCCGGGATCGCGTGCGGCGCAAGCAGGTCCTCACCGAATGGGCGCGCCTGGCCGACGGATTGCTTGCCTGAGAAGAGAAACGGGATGCGCTGGGACCGCGATACATCGGTCGTAGAGACGTTCTGAATCAGCGCTCGGCGGGCTCCGGGCGCGGCCTCGGGGGAGGACATCGCCATGGCGATGAATCGGCGCAGCCTGCTGCGCACTGCCGCGCTGGGTGCGGCGTATTCGGCCTTGGGCGTGGGAGCGCTCACCGGGTGTCTGCCGGAATCGGCTGCGGTTCAGGTGGATTGGAACGCGCTGCGGCAGCGCCTGGCCGGTGCGCTCAGCTTGCCCGCCGACTCCGATTACGCGACCGCGAAGCTGGCGTACAACCCGGGCTTCGACAATCGGCAACCGGCGGCGGTCGCGCGCTGCACCACTGCGGCGGATGTGCAGGCGTGCGTCAGCATTGCCGCCGAGTCCGGTACGCGGATCGCGGCTCGCAGCGGCGGACACAGTTACGCCGGTTACTCGACACCGGATGGCGCGCTGATTGTCGATGTGGGACAGCTGAATTCGGTGGAGGTCGGCGCGGACGGCACGGCGGTCATCGGCGCGGGCGCACGGTTGATGGACGTGTATTCGGGTCTGGCGCAGGCCGGGCGCTGCCTGCCGGGTGGCTCGTGCCCGACCGTCGGCATTGCCGGGCTGACGCTCGGCGGGGGTATGGGCGTACTCAGCGGCAAGTACGGATTGACCTGTGACTCATTGGTTTCGGCGCAGGTCGTCACCGCCGACGGTGTCCTGCGTACCGCCGCCGCCGATTCCGAACCGGATCTGTATTGGGCGCTGCGCGGTGGTGGCGGTGGAAACCTGGGTGTGGTCACCTCATTCACCTTCCGGACGGTGGCAGCGCCGCAATTGGCGGTATTCCAATTGCGCTTCCCGGCCGGCTCGCTCACCGATGTTCTGGGTGGCTGGCAGTCGTTCACACAATCGGCTCCGGACGAGTTCTGGTCCACCCTCGGAATTACCGCGGGGAATCCGCCGACCTGCCGGATCAACGGCTGTTATGTCGGAAGCGAGAGTCAGCTCAACAAGCTGGTGGACAAACTGGTCGCGGCGACCGGAGTACAACCCTCGAACCGGTATTCGCTGTCCGAGGACTATCTATCGGCGATGAAGTATTTCGGGGGTTGTTCGAATTATTCGACGGAGCAGTGTCGTCCGAGCTGGAATGGCGGGGGAGTGCTCGGTCGCGAATCGTTCACGGCGTCGTCGCGAGTGCTGACTCAGCCGCTTTCGGATCCTTCCAAGTTGACGCAATTGCTTGCCGGGCGCACCGGGATGGATATTCTGCTGGACAGTTTGGCGGGGGCTCCGAGTCGAATTGGAGTCGCGGACACCGCATTCCCGTATCGCGGTGCCTTGGCGACCGCACAGATTTATGTCGGGGCGACCACCCCGGCCGCACGGACAGCGGTGAGCGAGGTCCGGGACGCACTCGGTGAGCTGGTCGGCAATACCGCGTACGTGAACTACATCGATAAGGACCTGAGCGACTGGTCGACCGCCTACTACGGATCGAACGCTCCTCGCCTGCGGCAGATCGCTCGGAAGTACGACCCGCACAATGTTTTCGCCTTCGACCAGTCGATCACCAAATGCTGAGCTCAGAACGGTGCGGGCAGGCGGGTATACACGCCCGGATAGCCGGGCTGGGCCGCACCGCGACCCCATGAGGTGATACCGACCAGTTTGCCGTCGGTGAGTAGTGGGCCGCCGCTGTCGTATTCGCCGGTATCGGCAGTGGTGGATCCGGCGCACACCATCTCGCTTGCATCGAATGCACCCGGGTACGCGCGGGCGCAGTCGTCATCACCGACCAGTGGCACAGTGGTCATATGCAACCGGGTGTTGGCGGTATCGCCGTCCGATGTCCCGCCCCAGCCGAGGATGGTGCCCGAAGTGCCCTGTGGCGCGGCAATTTCGACGGTCGGACGTGACTGCGCCTGCTTCAGGGTGAGAATCGCGACGTCATGGTGGTACACGTCCACCCCGTCCACGGTGTCCTGCCGGAAATCCGGGTGAATGCGCACGGCCGTGACACTGACCGTGAATCCCTCACCCGAACTCAGTTCACTGCGATCGAAGGTCACCGTCAGCGCCTGCGGCAGCAACTGCGCCAATTGCACACAGTGCGCGGCGGTGATCACCTGATCCGGTGCGATGAGCGCACCACCGCAGAATTGCCCCGACGGCCGGTCGAAGAAGACCGGACTGCCGACCGCCACCAGCCACGGATAGGCGCTCGCCTGCGCATCACTGCCGCCGATCACGGCTCCGGCCGGCAATGGGGCCGCGAAGCCGAGGAATACCGCGGTCAATGCCGCGAGACGGCGGGGGAGTGACACCGGCACACCTTCCGGAGACGGACTCGAATGCCGTCCATTCAAACAGACTCGCCCCACTTGGGAGGGCCGAGCTGTCGGTGTGGCTGAGTATGGTCGGGTACATGAGGTCTTGGAATGAATTCGCCGAGACAGCGCTGGAGCGGGTCGCCCGCAAGCGGTGATGAATACGTCGCCGGGACGGCATGTCATGCAACATTGCATCGAGTGCAACTGTGCGCGTGATGCATTCACGCACGATGTGCCGAACATGGCCTGTTTCAACGGATCTCATCTCACACGACCTGGTGATTTACCCGATGTCCATGTGTCACAGGGTTATCGGGAACGCCCGTCGCGTCTGCCCGGTGCCGTCGTCTGGACCCGTGACATGACGGTCGATGTCGCCACGCCGGTTCTTCCCGACGGCTGTATGGATCTGCTCTGGATCAACGGCAGGCTCGCGATCGCGGGTCCCGACACCCGGGCATACCACCCAACTGCCGATCGCCCCGCCCGCGTCACCGGCATTCGCTTCTTCCCCGGAGTGGCCCCCACTCTGCTCGGCGTGCCCGCCCATGCACTGCTGGATGGTCGACCGGATCTCGCGGATGTGTGGACCCTCGCCGAAACGCGCCGCGCCATGCGACTCTTCGAATCCGCGCCGTCGCCCACCGCCGGACTCGAGGCAATAGCCCACTGGCGCACCGCTTCCGCCGACCCTGTCGACCTGATCGTCTCCCGTATCGTGACGGAACTACGGTCGGGCACAACCACGGTCGCAACTCTCGCCGCTGACCTCGGTCTCGGCCCGCGCCGCCTGCATCGCATATCCCTGACGGCCTTCGGCTACGGCCCGAAAATCCTCGCCCGAATTCTGCGTATGCAACGAGCTCTGGCACTGGCGCGGGCGGGCACACCCCTCGCGGAAACGGCGGCCATCACCGGCTACTCCGACCAACCGCATCTCTCCCGCGAAATCCGAGATTTCACAGGACTCTCCCTCACCGAATTACTCGGCCCCTGACCGATTATCCAAGCGCCGCATACAAATCCACCCCATTCCCATCGGGATCATGCAAAGTCGCATACCGCTGCCCCCAAAACGCATCGAACGGCTTCAACTCCCCGTGATACCCCGCCCCCACCATCTCCTCGAATTTGGTATCAACCTCGGCACCCGATTCACACCGGCAAGCCAACCCCATCCGCCCAGTCCCACTCCGCCACCCGGGATGAAACGAAAGAATCGTCGCCTCGGCATCCAAAGCCAACCGCACCCCACCCCCCAGCGTGGCCTCAACATGCGGCTCCTTCTCGGCCCCCTCTGCAAACTCCACCCCGAGCCGCCGATAAAACGCAACCGCAGCCGCCATATCAGCCACCACAATCCCCACCACATCAACCTGAATAGTCATACCCCGACCGTAAACCCGTCCACCCACCTCGGTCTTGAACAAATCGGACACCGGCCTGTTCCCCGCCGCCACGCCAGTGTGCCGCCCAACTCGCCGGACAAGCCACGCACCATCGCCGGTAATCGAACATACTTGCGATCCAGTTCGTATCTAGCGAGTCGAACTTCTTGGCAGGGCTGCTCGGTTTCCGCTCCGAGCACATCGAGCCAGGAAGGAGCCGATCCTGTGGCCAGGTCACGGCGGTTGAAGGTTCCGGTCGAGGACAAGGTGCGGGTGGTGTTGTCGGTGCTGGCCGGGGAGATGAGTGCCGCGGAAGCTGCCAGGCGGCGCGGGGTGAGCACGGCATCGGTCGGCAAGTGGAAACAGGCGTTCCTCGAGGCCGGGACCAAGGCTCTGGACGAGATCCCCAGTGGCCCGGCCGGGGCGCAGGGCACGCCGGAGCAGCGGCGGCTACGGATGGAAAGCGAGCAGCTGAAGCTGGCACTGGCGGAAGCCACAGTGCAGCTGCAGGTCTGGCAGACCGCTCCACGTGGAGTTCGGGAGGGCCAGGAAATCCGGTGGTCTGGCGCTCTGTGCGCGCCTATCGCCGTAGTCGTCTGGCCGAAGTGTCCGGGAAGTAGACCCGGCCCGGTCGCCAGTCGTATTCGGCGTCGCGTGCGTTAATTCAACGCCATCAGCGGCAGGTGGGGACATGCGAGGATGCGTTCGGTCAGTGTCGGGGCGACAATGGTCCTGTGGCCGCAAGTGTCGAACCGCGGGTGTATGCCGAGCTGAAGGGCTTCGTGCCCTTGGCCGCGCGGTGCGCGGCACAGCTCCGGCCGATCCGTCCGCATCAGACCGTAAAAGACATCGTCGAGGCTGCAGGCATCCCGCACACCGAGATCGACCTCATGCTGGTGAACGGTGAATCCGTCGTCTTCGGCCATCACCCATGGCCGGGCGATCGGCCCGCCGCCTATCCGGCATTCGAGACACTGGTGCTTGCCGCGATATTGATGGAGTGGATAGGGAGACCGAAGCATGCCTGCGTTGGCTGACCTTGCTGTGGGGATCGCGCCCATCGCCGGTGGATTGGCTCTCGGTGCAGCCGCGGGATATCTGAAGGGCCCGGATGTCCGCAAGACGATCAAGCAGGACATGGAACTGCTGGACCGCGTACCTCCGGAGGAGGTGGAGCGGCGAGCCGAACTTCAACGGAGCATCGATAGTCGCATCGACGACCTGGTCGCGACCGTCAACCGATACCGGCCGCTGCGCAGAGCGGCCGCCTCCTATCGCGGCGGCTTGCGCGACATCCTGCTGTTTATCTGCGCGATTCTGTTTACGGGAGTCTGGTGGAGCGTCGATCACCATAAGGACAGCTGGCTACCGATGTTCGTTGTTCTCATTTTGATTTCAGTGTGGGCGGCCGGCTATCTGTTCAGCGCTCTCCGCAGATCCCTACTCGGTTTCCGGCAAAGGAAGGGCTGATCTACAGCACAGCAGAGACTTGGAGGAATCTGATGGCCGTGGATCTTTCGTTCTTTCGCTCTGAGACATCGACTGCGGGCCGAGGGTCGAGCTGCGGGCATGGTGAAGGCTGTGCCGGCGGTCTTGAACAAGCGTGGCTTCGAGGTCCCCGCGGAGGTGCGTGAGCGGGTTGTCGCGTGCGCGGATCCCGCGGTGCTCGAGGTCTGGTTCGACCGGGCCTTCGAGGTTTCGAAGGCCTCGGATATCTTCGCCGACTGAGGGTTTCTGGCCTAGCCGCGGGCGTGGACTGCGGCCAGGCGGGCGGAGCGGATGGCGTTCCAGAGGGGGCGGAGCAGGGATTCCTGGGCGGCTATGGCGGTGGCGGAGGTGGGGGCCGAGGCGGGGGCGCGTTCGGCGACGGTGAGGATTGCGGCTACCTGGTCGGCGGCGTCGAGGACGCGGCGGGCGCGCAGCGGGAGGGAGTCGGGGTATTGGTGTTGGGACAGGGCCGCCAGTTCGTCTTCGATGAGGTCGCGGGGGCTGGGGCCGGTGGGGTCGACCTGGGTGGTGTGGAGTTGTTGCAGGGCGTCGGCGGCGTCGCGGACGGCTTGACGCATGGCGTACTCGGCCTCGCCGAGCGGCATATCGGGTTCGAGGGCGAAGGGGATGGGGGTGGCGTAGACCCGCCATTGCAAGGTGTTGTCATCGGTCCAGACGGGGACCAGTCCGGTGCCATTGCTGCCGGGTGCTCCGACGAACAGTCCTTCGCCCGCTTCGGTTGCGGCGGCGGCGAATTCGGTGCCGACGGGTACGCCGCGCACATCGCCGGGGATCGGTAACACCAGGCGCAGTTGGGCGTCGGGCCCGGTGAGGGCCTCGCGAATCAGCTTGAGCAGCACCATGATTCCGGCCCCGGTGGGTTCATCGGATTCGTCGGCGGCCCACGGTAGACCGGTGTGGCCGCCGGTGACGGGGTCCCCGGCCGCAACGGTTTGGCGGGGCGCCCAGGCGCGCAGTGCGTCCAGCACATCGTCGGGGGCGCTGCGGCCGGTGAGCCAGGAGCCGGCCCAGACCGTCAGCGTCGCGCTCGGGGAACTCATGATTAGAGGATAACTGGCGAGCAACTGTGGGCTGGTGCCGAAATCGATCAACCGTTCGACGGCGTGATCGTGTCCGGTTCGGGAGAATGGATTCGGTGCTCGACGATCGAAGGCCGGGGAGATGAACGGTTCCATAATGCTCGGCCTGGTCTCCTCCCTCTTCGGAGGATTGTGCGTAGCCCTGGTCACCTATCTCACCACCCGCAAGCGCACGGCCGCCGAAACTCGCAAGCTCGAAGCCGAGACCGAACACATCCGCATCGAGACCACGAAGATCTTCCTGGAGACCAAGGCGCTGCCCGGATTCGCCTCCGCCGAAGGTCGTCTGCTCACGGGATGGGTACTGAGCGAAAGCGATCCGGGCAAATACGAGATCGGCATCGACCGCACGGTGCGCGGCCGCCACAGCCCCGCCGGGTATGTCCGTTCGCGCCCGAACGCGAGCGGTTTCGGCACGCTGATGCAGATGGTGAAGGCGGAGTCCTACCGCGGCAAGCGAGTTCGGCTGTCGGCTTACGTGAAGACCACCGGCCCGGATGCCTCCTCGATCGGCCTCTGGATTCGAGTGAACGGCCACAAGGGCGAGGTCCTACTGTTCGACAATATGGAGAACCGCCGCATCCGTGGCACCACCCGATGGACCCAGCATCATGTCGTCTCCGATGTGCCGGAGCAGGCCCGGTACATCGCCTTCGGTCTGCTCCTGGAAGGTTCCGGCGAGGCTCGCATCAGCGATATGGATCTGGAGGTTGTCGGCGCGGATATCGCCGCCACGGCCGCCGAACTCCTCGATGACGGCGAATTCCCGGACAGCCCAGTCAATCTGGACTTCAACGTCGACTAGTCGCGGCCTGCTTCACGCGTTCTTGTGGCAGACCGCTTCCAGCATGATCCCGTCGTATCCGATCCAGAACGTGGCGTAGTAGGGCGGCGGGTACTGCGGGAATTCTCTTGGCGCGTGCACGATCTCATCACCGCGCGCCGACGCCCACGCATGCACGGCGTCGACTTCGGCGCGGGTGCGCACCATGAACGCGAGATGCTGCAGCCCGGCCCGGTTCGGTGTGTAGCCGGGTTCGGGAGCCGGATAGAAGAACACATAGGTTCCGGCTTTGCCGCCTGCGGGCCAATACGCGAACTGTGTGTCGTCCGCGAGCAGGGGCGTGTACTTGAGCAGCGGCATGAGTTCGTCGTAGTACGCGCGGGCCGCCGCGAGGTCCGAGACGTTGACGCCGAGGTGTCCGAGAGGCATCTTCCCAACCTGCTTTCCGAATGGTTTACGGGCCTGTCCGATCAGGTCAACCGGGTCCGGATATTCGATGACAAGTTCGAGTGTCCCTGGTCGAGAGCGTATTTCGGCCTCGGTCGACCTGTCGGGTAACGGCACCCGTTCTGGTCGCTGATCCACGAGGCCATCCAGGACAGCCTGCTCGCCGATCGCCGCGCCAACGATCTCAGCGGGCGTGCGCTCGCTGTCCTGGACGGTTCGCCGTTCGCGATGTTGAAGATCGGTTACTCGGGCTCGGTGACGAAGTCGATGAGGCGTTCCACCGCACCTATGAGGTGGGGTTCGAGGTCACGGTAGGAATCGACGGCGTTGTAGACGCGACGCCAGCCTTCCTGCGGGGTGCCCCAGCGGAGGCGGCGGCAGATGCCGGTCTTCCAATCTTCGCCGCGGGGGACTTCGGGCCAGGCGGGGATACTGAGCACCGCTGGCCGAACCGCTTGCCACACATCGATATACGGGTGGCCGGTGACCATTACGTGCGGTCCGAGGCCGGTGGTGAGACCGGTCTCTTTGGAGCCGGTGACCAGATGATCGACCAGCACACCGACTCGGCTGCCGGGCCCGGGCTGGAATTCGGTGAGGCGGGCGGCGAGATGGTCGAGGCCCTCCAGCTGTTCCACGACTACGCCTTCGATGCGCAGGTCGTGGCCCCAGACGCGTTCGACAATCGCCGCGTCGTGGACGCCTTCGACCCAGATTCGGCTGGCTCGCGCCACTCGCGCGCGTGCGCCTTCGACTCGGGTGGAACCGGAGGCGGAGCGGGTGGGCTGTTTGGGTACGGCCGCGGTCGGCCGGACCAGTGTCACCGGCTGGCCGTCGATCAGGAAAGCGGCTTCGCGCAACGCGAAGAGCCGTACCCGTCCGCGTCCGTCCTCGAGTTTGACGAAGTCCCCGTCGTAGGTTCGGTCGAAACCGATTACGGCACCGCAGAATCCGCTGGCGGCGTCCTCGGCGACGAGATCGCGTTCGGCGATCACCTTCGGTATCTCACGTTTTCGCGTCCGCGAATGTCCGGAGAAGATGTCGCCGCCATAGTTGTCACGCCCGTTCACCGCATCGAAGGTACCGGCAGAACCGGGAAACGCCCGCTCCGACGCGCGTTTTCCGGGCAGGTACCGATTCGGGGGTCGGGCGGTCGATCTTGCCCAGTGGTTGGCGAGAACGATTACTGTGGTGTGGTGGCCGCAATCGTTTGGCTGGTCGCGGGGCTACTCCTCGCGGCGGCGGAGATGCTCACGGGTGATCTCACGCTGCTCATGCTGGGTAGCGCCGCGGTAATCACGGCCGGGGTCAGCGGTCTGGCCGGCACCCCGCTGGTGGTGGATGCGGTGATCTTCGGTATCACCGCGGTCGCGCTGCTCCTGCTGGTTCGTCCACTTCTGTTGCGCCGCTACGCGATTCCGCCACCCACACCCACCGGTGTCGCCGCGCTCCCGGGTAAGACGGCGCGCGTACTGGAGGCGGTCGACGAACACGGCGGGCAGGTGAAGCTGGATGGTGAGGTGTGGAGCGCGCGAGCCTTCGATCCGGATGAGCAGTATCCGGTGGGTTCGACCGTCTACATCATGAGGATCGACGGCGCCCACGTCGTCGTCTGGAAGGGGCCTTAGATGGCTGTACTCATCGTCGCTCTGGTTTTGGTCCTATTGGTGGTGGTCGTCGTCTTCAAGTCGGTGGCACTGGTGCCGCAGGCCGAGGCCGCCGTAATCGAACGCCTGGGCCGCTATTCGCGAACCGTGTCCGGGCAGCTGACCTTCCTGGTGCCATTCGCCGACCGCATCCGCGCCAAGGTGGATCTGCGTGAGCGGGTGGTGTCTTTCCCGCCGCAGCCGGTGATCACCCAGGACAACCTGACCGTGCAGATCGACTCGGTGGTGTATTTCCAGGTCACCAGCCCGCAAGCCGCGGTCTACGAAATCAGCAATTACATTGCGGCAGTGGAGCAATTGACCATCACCACGCTGCGCAATGTGGTCGGTGGCATGACCCTGGAGGAGACGCTCACCTCCCGCGATCAGATCAACCATCAGCTGCGTGGCGTCCTCGACGAGGCCACCGGCCGCTGGGGTCTGCGCGTCTCGCGCGTGGAACTCAAGGCCATCGATCCACCGCCCTCGATTCAGGAATCGATGGAGAAGCAGATGAAGGCGGACCGCGAGAAGCGCGCCATCATCCTCACCGCCGAGGGCCAGCGCGAGGCCGCCATCAAGACCGCCGAGGGCCAGAAGCAGGCGAGCATCCTCTCCGCCGAGGGCTCCAAGCAGGCATCGATCCTCTCGGCCGAGGGTGAGCGCCAATCCCGCATCCTGCGTGCCCAGGGTGAACGCGCCGCCGCCTACCTACAGGCCCAAGGCCAGGCCAAGGCCATCGAAAAGGTCTTCGCCGCCATCAAGAACGGCAAGCCGACCCCCGAACTGCTGGCCTACCAGTACATGCAAACCCTCCCGCAGGTCGCCAAGGGCGACGCCAACAAAGTCTGGCTCGTACCCAGCGATTTCGGCAAAGCCCTGGAGGGTTTCGCCCGCAACTTCGCCAAGGAGGGCGCCGACGGCACCTTCCGCTACGAACCCTCCCCGGACGGCGAATCCACCGAACGCCCCGAGGACGACGCCGACGAGGTAGCCGATTGGTTCAACACCGCCACCGACCCGGCCGCCGAACGCGCGGTGCGGGCCGCGGAAGCCGATGCCCGCGCACCGGTCGAATCGACTGCCCTACCCCCGACGCCCCGCCCCCGCGCGGAACCTCAACTTCCGCAACATCCACCGGCGCCACAGCCACCCGAACCGCAGCAGTTCCAACAGGATCCGCAAGAGCAGTACCGCCAGGACCCGCCCGGCGATCAGCGCTGGCAGCAACCCCCACCGCCCGGCCGCCCGCTGGGCCGCTAGTCCCAAGGCCGCTCAGTTAGCGTCGTGCCCGGTTGTCAACCGGGCACGATGTGTACGGTGATCTGGGTTTTGTAGGTGTGGCGGTCGATCTGGCCTTTGGTGCGGTGTTTGGAGATGGCGCGTTTGACCACGCGGGGGCTGGTGCGTGCTCGGCGTGGGGGTAGCGGGTCGGCGAGGACGGCGCGGCCGATGGTGCCGATCAGGTCGATGGTGGTGCCGGCCAGGATGGCGGCGGCGTGGATGAGCTGGTCGCGGGCGGTGTTCACCGCGATGGTGAAGCTACCCCGGTCAGCGGTGAAATCGCCGGTGGTCAGGGCGGTGTCGGCGATGGTGGTGCGCAGTGCTTGGTAGGTGATCAACAGGGCGTAGACCTCTTGGGCGACACCGTCGGGGGTGCGGGCGCGCAGTACCCGCCCGCCGAGGATGGTCGATTTCAGTTCGAAATAGCTGGTTTCGATCTCCCAGCGTTGATGATAGAGCGTCACCAATTCCGCAGCGGGGTATCGTTTTTCGTCGGTCAGCGTGGTGATCAGCCGGTAGCGGCCGACCCGGCGCGGGCCGCCCTGGCAGCGCATGACGATCTCGGCGTCGACGACCCGCACGACCACGGGGCCGATGCGAGCCAGCCACGACCGGTCGCTCAACTGTTTGATCGATGGCAGTGTGCGGTTGTCCTTGCAGCGGATCAGCAGCTGCGCACCGGTCCCGGAGATCTTTTCGACCAGGGCCGCTACCGCGAAGTTGCGGTCGGCCAGCAACAGCATGCCTGGTTTCAGGCAATCGAAAAGCTGTGGTGCGTAGGTGGTTTCACCGATCAGGTAGGAGCCGAACACGGCGTCGATGACGGTACGGGTGCCGCAGGCGACCACGGTCAGCACCCGCAGCATCGGATACCCGGCCGCGGCGTCGGGCCGCCCGGTCTGCCGTGAGAACGCCGCGGAGTTGGCGGGGGTGTCCGGGGTGAACATCGACGTGCCGTCGATCGCGCACACCAGCAGTCCGCGCCACCGCGCACCGCCCGCACCGGGACCGGCCACCAGGTCGAACAACGCCCGCAGCGGCGCGGCACCGACCCTGCGCAACGCCTGCGACAACGCCGAAGACGTCGGCGCGGCCGGTCGCCCGTTCAGGCCGCTGACCAGCCGCGCCCACACCTGCCGATACCCGATCTGCTCGAACAACGCCCCGGCCAGCAGCAGATACACCACCACCCGCGACGGCAACATCCGCACCCGCCGCTGCACGCTGCGAGTCGCTTCCAGCGCGGCATCGACCAGGTCGAACGACACGATCTGGGTCAACTCACCCAGATGCCCCGGCGCGAACACCGTTTCGGCTACCGCGACCGGGCGGGTAATGACAGACTGGTCCAACAGCGGAGCTCCTGGCTCGAAGGCTTGTCTTTGGCGGACAAAACCTCTCTACCAGCAGTTCCGCTGTTCCATATCCGAAACCACCACTCCAGCAACAACATTGCCTTGACACCAACCCGACACCGCTAACTGAGTGGCCTTGCCGCTAGTCCCCGCATCGAGGACGGTCAGTCCGAGCTGACGCCCGGCTTGCCGTCCTCGATGCGGCCGGTGACTCGGCGGCGGAAGTCGGGGTCGGTGGTGGTGGTGATTTCGAGGTCGTACCAGCCGTCGTGGGTGGGCCAGTCAAGGCGTTGTTCGGTGGAGGGGGCCAGGTCGATGTGGCGGGGGTCGCCGGGGCCTCGGCGGGGGGAGACTGTGAGAACAACAGCATGTTCGGCGCGATTGGCCAGTGCGAGAACGAGATTGGAGTGGGGGCCGGGTTCGGTGCTCACTCGCACTCCGGCTGCGGAGCCTGTGGTGTCGCCGCGGAGTTCGTGCCAGAAGCGGTTCGGGCCCTGTACGACGAGGTCGTATTTTCCGGTGACGGCGAACTGGACTGTGGTTTTGCTGTCGACGTCGTAGTGGCGGGGGTCTCCGGTGACGCCGGCGAAGGGGTAGATCGTGAAATGTGCTGAGGCCCTGCCGGTATCGATGAGGGTCACCGAGAGTGCGGAGCCGTCGATCGTGCTGGAGACGGCGGGCTGGTAGGGGAGTGGGCGCGCTTTACGTGTGCCGGACTCCTGGATCGGAAGTGATTGCGACTCGGGGGGTTCGGCTTTCCATCGGGAGACTGCTGCCGGAATCGTTCCGGGTTTACCCAATCGGGGTCGCTTGCCCGTGGCGGAGAAGTCGAAGACCGAGGTCATATCGCCGCAGACGGTGCGCCGCCAGGAGCTGATATTCGGTTCGCCGACGCCGGTCCAGAGTTCCAGAAAGCGCAGGACCGAGGTGTGGTCGAAGACCTCCGAGGAGACGAATCCGCCCATGGTCCAGGGCGATATGACCGTCATCGGTACGCGTACGCCGAGTCCGATGGCTTGCCCGTCATACCAGTCGTCCCCATTGCCGGAGGCGGGCCGCGGTGGTACCGGTGGCGGTACGTGGTCGAAGTAGCCGTCGTTTTCATCGAAGGTCAGGAATATCGCTGTCTTGGACCAGGTGTCGATATCGGAGCCGATGATGTCGAGCAACTGGTGAATGAAGCCCGCGCTGCTCACCGGCGTCGATTCCGAGGGGTGCTCGGAGTAGCGCGCGGGCGGCACCAGCCAGCTGACCGCCGGAAGCCGGTCTGCCGCAATATCATCGGCGAACCGCTGCAGCAGACTGTCGGGTTCACCGCGATACATGCCCCGATCGAACAGGCTGCGTTCGGCGGGAGTCAGCTTGTCCCGTCCGGCCTTCAGCTGATTCAGCAGGCGCTGTTGATCGGCGAGCGGCCGCCCGGCGAGGGATTCGTAGAACTTCTCGGTGGTCTGGAAGCGCCCGTCCACCTCGGCGAGCACCTTGCGCCCGATGTGCTTGAACGGCAGGAAGTATTCTACCGGGTTGTCGGTGAAGTTGTCCCACTCCTGATAGATCTGCCAGGGCACCCCCGCCGCCTCGAGCCGTTCGGGATAGGTTGTCCAGTCGTAGCCACGATGCCGCCCGTCGTAGGCGGCATTGTCCACCGCCCGCTTACGCCCCCACGGCTCGAATCCCGTTGTCCCGGTGAAGAAGTAATTGCGATTGGGGTTGGTCCCGCCGAACATCGAACAGTGGTAGGCGTCGCAGATGGTGAAGGTGTCCGCGAGCTCGTACTGCAGCGGCAGATCCCGGCGCTCGTAATAGGCCATGGTGGCAGGGGTTTTGGCCTCGATCCACCGATCCCACCAGCCCTGCCCCCACGCCTTGGTGCTGCCGCGCCATTCGTGGTCGAGGCTGTCCAGATATTGGATATCGCTGTCCGGCCGCCCGGCGTGCGCGGCCGCCGCGCGCGCGGAGAACGGCAGTACTTCACCGCCCGGTCCGCCCGGTTGCCGGAACGTGTTGCCTCCGTTGCGCAATCGTAGCGGGGACTCGTCACCGAACCCTCGAACGCCCGCCAGCGACCCGTAATAGTGGTCGAACGAACGATTCTCCTGCATGAGCAGCACGACATGCTCGACGGCTTCGAGTCCACCCGCCCGCACCGGTGCCGCCATGGCCCGGTGCAGCGAGGACGGCAGTAATGACCCCGCCGTGGCGCCCGCCGCGATGGTCGCCGCCGAGCCGAGCAGCCGCCTGCGTGAGACGTTGACCATACGTCGAAGTAGACCAGCCGTACCGGAACTCCCGGTGATCGCCGAATGATCGCCGGATGAAACCAAATAGGGCAAAGGTGGCCGCAGGTGGTCGAGTGCGTGCCGCAGGTGTTCCACACATGAACGGCATGCGGCGCGCCCGCGCGCGGCACAGGCCCGGCACAGGCCGAGGGCCCTCGACAGGGTGTGGTCGAAGGCCCTCGGCATAGATTCGGACAGTATCAGCCGGTTACCCCGGCGAAGCGTTCTCCCGAGATGGCGCGCGAGTGTTGTCCATCCACGCCGACCGGAATATCGCCCTCGAGGGTGGTCCGGTACAGCACCCGCGTGACATCGAGATGTTCGAGATCGCTGGGCGCGAGATGCGCGGTGGCACGATTGTCCCAGAACGCGAGACTGCCCTTCTCCCAACGGAATCGGACCGTATACGCCGGATCGGACAGCTCCGCGTAGAGCAGTTCCAGCAGGGCGTCGCTCTGGCGCGGACTCAGCCCGGCAATACGGGTGGTGAAGCCCGGATTCACGAACAGCACCCGCTCCCCGGTCACCGGATGCACCCGCACCACCGGATGCTCGGTCACCAGCGGTGCCTTGGCTACCTTCTTGGCATAGTCGCTGTCCGCATCCCAGGCAGGCTGTCTCCCGCCGAAGCGATGCTCGGCGCGCAATCCGTCCAGGAACGACTTCAGCGAATCCGGCAGCCCCTGATAGGCCGCCGCCAGATTCGTCCACTGCGTATCACCGCCCCGCGCGGGTGCGATCTCGGCCCGCAGCAGCGACGCCGCCGGGGGATTGATGAGCGGCGAGACATCGGTATGCCAGTGATTGGTATAGCTGAACTTGCGCACCCCGAACCGCTTTTCGTACAACCGGCTGTCCACGGCGAGAATCTCCGGGAACTCGGTGGGCGCGTCATCGTCATAGGGATGCGAGGGCGTGACCGCCCCGAACCGCCGCGAGAACGCGATGTGCTCGGCATGCCCGATGTGCTGTCCGCGGAAGAACAGCACCTTGTATTCGTGCAGCGCCGCGGTGAGCTCGGTGACCTGCTGATCGGTGAGCTCGGCCCGCAGATCGATCTCGGTGATCTCGGCCCCGATATGCCCGGCGACGGGAGTGATTCGCAGCGTGCCGGTTTCGGCGAAAGTGGTCATTATCGTGCCTTTCGTAATGGTGATAACAGAAGTTCAGGCGGTGGCCTGGATTTCGGTGCGCGCGAACTGGCTCTCCGCCGGCTCCAGGCCGTAATGCCCGCGCAGGGTGGTGGCCGTGTACTCGGTGCGGAACAGCCCGCGCTCCTGCAAGATCGGCACCACTCGGTCGACGAAGTCCTCCAGCCCGCCGGGCAGATACGGTGGCATGATGTTGAAGCCGTCGGCCGCGCCGCCCTCGAACCAGGTCTGTAGGTCGTCGGCGATCTGCTCGGGTGTGCCCGCGAGGGTGCGGTGTCCGCGGCCGCCGCCGAGCTTGCCGATCAGCTGTCGCACGGTGAGCTCCTCCTTCTCGGCGAGCTCCTTGACGAGAGTGAATCGGCTCTTGCCGCCTTGGATTTCGCTCTCCGGCGGCAGTGGCGGCAGGGGAGCGTCGAGGGCATGTTCGGTGAGATCGATACCGAGCAGCGAGGAGAGCTGCCGCAGTGCGTAATCCGGCGAGATCAGATCGGTGAACTCCTGTTCGAGCGCCCGCGCCTCTTCCTCGGTATCGGCGATGAACGGCACCAGCCCCGGCAGCACCTTCAATTCGTCGGCCGAGCGCCCGTACTTCGCCAGCCGCGATTTGAGATCCCGGTAGAACTCCTGCCCCTCTTCCAGGGTGCGTTGGGCGGTGAAGACCGCCTCGGCATACCGTGCCGCGAATTCTTTTCCGCTTTCCGAGGATCCGGCCTGTACCAGCAATGGCCTGCCCTGCGGGCTGCGTGGGGAATTCAGCGGCCCGCGCACCTGGAAGCGTTCACCGCGATAGTCGATGGTGTGCACCTTGTCCGGATCGGCGAAGACGCCGTCCTCCGGATCGAGCACGATGGCTTCGCTCTCCCAGCTGTCCCACAGCTGCACGGCCACATCCACGAATTCCTGCGCCCGCTCATACCGGCGCGCGTGTTCGGGGATGGCGTCGTAGCCGAAGTTGAACGCTTCCTCCTCATTGCCGGAGGTGACGATATTCCAGCCCGCACGGCCACCGCTGATGTGATCGAGCGAGGCGAATTTCCGTGCCAGATTGAACGGTTCGTTGTAGGTGGTCGACGCGGTGGCGATGAGCCCGACGTGCTCGGTCGCCGTGGCAATGGCCGCCAGTAGCGTCACCGGCTCGAATACCGCGAGGGTATTGCGCTTGATACGCGGCCCGACGGCGAGCCCATCGGCGAAGAACACCGAATCGAGTTTGCCGCGCTCGGCGATTCGCCCGAGCTCCTGGAAGTGCCCCACCTCCAGCACCTGATGCTCCCGGGTGCGCGGATGCCGCCAGGCGGCCTCATGATGCCCGACGCCCATCAGAAAGGCGTTGATATGAAAGGTCTTTCGTGACATGGATGGTATTCCTTCGAATCAGCGTTCGGACTGGACGCGCCAGCGGGACAGTCGTCGTTCCAGAGCCACCAGCAGGCCGTTGAACGTGAGCCCCAGCAGCGAGATGGCGACAATGCCCGCGTACATGGCGGGAATCTGGAAGTTCTGCTGTGCCGCGGTGATCAGATAGCCCAGACCCGCACGCGCCCCGACCATTTCGGCTGCGATGAGCACCAGGATGGAAGCCGAGGCGGCCATCCGGATACCGGTGAAAATGGCGGGGACGGCGGCGGGCAAGACCACCTTCGCGAATAGCGGGATGGGTGAGAAACCCAGTGATACAGCGGATTTGACGAGCAGCGGATCGACACTGCGCACTCCGCTGATGGTGTTCAGCAGGATCGGGAAGAAGCTGGCGTACACCACCAGCGCGATCTTCGAGGTCTCGCCGATGCCGAGAATCAGCACGAATACCGGAAGCAGTGCCAGCGCAGCGGTATTGCGGAACAGTTCGAGAATCGGGCTGATGAACTGCGCCACCGGCCGATACCAGGCAATGGCCACACCCGCCGGAATGGCGGCCGCCACGGCAATGGAGAACCCGATCCCCGACCGGGTCAGGCTGGCAGACACATGTTCCGAGAGCTGACCGGAGCGGTACAGCTCGAGCCCCGCCGCCCATACATCGGAGAACGGCGGCAAGAAGACCGGATCCACCAGACCGAGCCGAGGCGCGAGCTGCCAGAGCGCGAGGAAGAGCCCGATCGCCAAGCTGGGCTTGATGATTCGCCAGGCCAGTCGCCCTGCCACCCGTGCCCCACGCAGCACTGTCGCCGAGGGTGCGAGGGCCGCAGTGGAGTCTGCGGCCTCGGCTGTCGCGGTGGGGCGATCCGGTACTCCGGGTGCTCCCGACTCCGGCGTTTGGGGTTTGGCAGGTCCCTGCGCGATGGAACTACCGTCGCCGGGCGCGAATAGCGGTGCCGTCCCCGGCGTTGACAGCGTCGGGGCTTCGGCGTCCTGTAATGCGCTAGACATGGCTGGCTCTCCTGTCGGTGGCGGCGAGCGCGGCCGTCTCCTGGCCCTGCGCCCGGGCGACTTCATCGCGCAGCAGCGACCAGATATGGTGTCGCACTTCGCGGAAGCGTTCGCTGGAGCGGATATCCGGATCCCCGTCGCGGTCCAGGTCGATATCGACCACCGCCTTGACTCGCCCGGGCCGGGAGGTGAGTACCGCGACCCGCTGCCCGAGATAGACCGCCTCGTCGATGCCGTGTGTAATGAACAGAATCGTCTTGCCGGTAGCCTTCCAGATCCGTAACAGCTCGTCCTGCAACGATTCCCGGGTCTGCGCGTCCAGCGCCGCGAACGGCTCGTCCATCAGCAGCACCTCCGGATCGAAGGCCAGGCTGCGGGCGATCGCGACGCGCTGCTTCATTCCGCCGGAGAGTTCATGCGGATACCGGTCGCCGAACCCGGCCAGCCCGACCAGTTCGAGATAGTGCTCGGCGATCCGCCGCCGTTCGCGCCGCCGAATTCCCTTGGCCTCCAAGCCGAATTCGATATTGGTGCGAGCCGTGCGCCACGGCAGCAGCGCGTACTGCTGGAACACGATCCCGCGATCCAGTCCCGGCCCGGTGATGGGCGCGCCGTCGAGCAGAATCTGCCCGGCGGTCGGCTTCCCCAGTCCGCCCAGTAGATCCAGCAGCGTGGACTTCCCGGACCCACTCGGTCCGACCAGGACCAGGAACTCCCCGTCTCGCACGTCGACGGTGATGTCCTCGAGTGCCGTGAACGCCGCGCGCTCACCGCGCACCGGGAACTCCTTGCGCACTCCGCTCAGCGCCAGCTTCACCGCGCTCATTTCGCCACCACCGCTTCACCACTCGGTCCGGCGGCCGCCGGATACTTCCCGTTGCTGTACGGGTTGTCCTTATTGGTGAAGAGATCCTTGGCCGCGTACTTGCCCGCGGGCAGCTCGCCATTGCGCACCAGCCAGTCGATCCAGACTTGGAATTCGCGCTCCTCGATCACCGCGCCGGGGACCGGAATGCCCGAACTCTTGTAGTACTTCAGCAGTCCCGTGTTCTCATTGCGCCCGCGCTTGGTGATGATGGATTCGAAGCGGGCCACCACCTCATCGCGCGGTGTCACCTGCAACCAGCGGGTGGCCCGCGCGGTGCCCTGCACGAAGTCGGCGACCGCCTCCGGCTGCTGCTTCAGGTAGTCGTTCCGGAAAACGTAAGTGCCGTAGTCGAACTGGCCGAACAGGTCCTTATCGGTGTAGAGCGGATGCAGTCCGCCGCGCTCGACGGCATTGTCACGGAACACCGCACCCAGGGCCGCCGCGTCGATCTGTCCCTTGCGCAGCGCGTCCTCGGTATTCGCGGGCGGCAGCACCACCAGCTGCACCTGCTTGATCTCCGCATCGCTGAGCCCCTGCTGGTGCAGCCACTCGCGGGTGACGAACTCATGGTGCGCGCCGAGGGTGTTCACGCCGACCTTCTTGCCGATCAGATCGCGCGCCGAGGTGATCCCGGAGTCGTCTCGCACGAAGTACCCGGTGAACGACTTGTCGTCGGCCCCATAGGAACTGAGCACGGCCGTGACCGGAGCGCCCCCGGCGACCAGCTTGATCACCGCACCGTTGAAGGCGCTGCCGAACTCGATCTGATGGGTGGCCGCGGCCTGGATATTGGCGGGCCCGCTCGTGGTGTCGCCCTCCCAGTGCAGATCGATCTTGTTGAAGTAGCCGAGATCGGCCGCGAGTTCGAAGGGCGTGACCTGTCCGGTCTGACCCTGGTAGCGCACAACGGTTTTGCCGTCGGCGGTGGTGGCCGGTTCGGATTTACCGCAGCCGGTGAGCACCCCGATCGCACTGGTAATGGCGAACGCGGCGGCGAGGATCCGCAATGACCGCGTGGATCGAAAAGGAGAGACCATAATGATTCTTTCGATGAATGCGTTTGTCGCAACGCGTATTCAGGAATGACCGGTTGATGAAAGAGTGCGGTGCCGGAGCCCGCCCGGCAACCGTGTTTTCACGATGTGGAAATCAGCGTGATTCTAATTCGGCGGTGGAATCCGTTGCCCCGCCGGTGCTTTGGAACAGTGGCGCGATCCGCCCGGCGGTGATTCGCATGGCAGGCAGGACATTTCGGACCAGATCGGCATCCAATCGCGCCGATCGCGCCTGCACCGCCAGTGCGCCGCGCACCCGTTTATCGGCTCCGACAATGGGTATCGCGAGCGCGCGGATCGGGTCGTCGGTCGCCACCAACTCGGTCGCGAATCCGGTCCGGCGGACTCGTTCGAGTTCGCTGCGCAGTCCTTCCGTGCGGACCGGGCGAGCGTCCTGCCGGGAAGCGTGTTCCTCGGCGATCGTGGTGAACGGGGAGAACGCCAGCAGGGCGTGCCCGGCCGCGCTGGCCCGCAGCGGCCGGCGAGCGCGTGGCACCTGATGGGAACAGAAATACACCGGTGGCCTGGCCTGGAACACCGTGACCGCATCCCGGCCCTGTGCCACGCTCACGCTGACGGTGATGCGGATCCCGGCCGCCAGCGCGTAGAGATGCGGTGCCGCCGAGTCGAGGCCGAGGCGGTCCAGCGCGGGCCGCGCCAGCGACGCCAGACCGTGACCTATGCGGTAACGATCGGTGGTCGTGTCCTGTTCGAGCAGCCGCCCGCGCACCAGCGCCTGAGCCAGCCGGTGCACGGTGCTCACCGGCAGGTCCACCAGGTGCGCCAGCTCGCTCACCGACAGCTCGGGATCGCCTTCGAAGCAGCTCAGTACCTGGATCGCGCGGTCTACGGCGCGTGCTCCGGAGCGTGGTTCCTCGGGGGCCATGGTTCCTCCTGCGGGAGTGAATCGGTGTTGCCGGAACTATGGCCATGGCACTGACCGGCGGCAATGGTTCCGCGCAGCCCGATCGCAGCTAATCCGAGGCGGGCCGGGAGCCGGTGCCGGAAGGCCGCACATCGTCGAAATCCGATTTCTATTACGCGACTCGGATCACTATTTTCGTGTGGCGTCCGTCACATTATCGAGGGTGAATTCGATGAATGTAATTCACCATTCACGCGGCACTTCCTGCGCAAACTCGAGAACTTCGGCCTACGTCAATTTGTCAACCGTCCGTGATCACCCCGTGATTAGTCGTGATTATTCCGTTACCGTCGTAATCGGCTCGAATCACCGAGTCCGAAATCGAACCGCCGAACACCGGCAACTCCGTCCCGCGGTTCGAACGAAACCGACATCCCTGGGGACGGGGACCCGCAGCCGAGAGCGCGGGCCGGCAGGGCGCAGGCAGGGAATCCTTCTATGACTCGCAAGTTCAGCACCCGCATGCTCGTCGCCACCGCTGCCACCGGCATCCTGGCCGCCGTTCCGTTCGCGCTGACCACCGCGACCGCCTCCGCCGCCTCCGGCGACTGGGACGCCGTCGCACAGTGCGAGAGCAGCGGCAACTGGGGCGCCAATACCGGCAACGGTTTCTACGGCGGCCTGCAGTTCACCCAGAGCACCTGGAACGCCTACGGTGGCGCGGGCAGCGCCGCCAACGCCAGCCGCGAGGAGCAGATCCGCGTGGCGGAGAACGTGCTCGCCGGCCAGGGCCGCGGCGCGTGGCCGCACTGCGGCGCGTACCTGTAATAGGCACGCCAGCGCCGGGTCGACCGGCACACCAAGCATGACGATGGCCCCGGATCGGTGATCCGGGGCCATCGGCGTCTTCACGGCTGTCAGCGGTGCGCGTCGTAGATCGCCTGTGCCAGTTCGGATTTGACCCCCTGGAACGCCTGGGTCGCGGTATCGAGGTAGACATAGCCGTTCGACTGCTTGCACCCTCCGGATCGGCAGGTGTAAGGGATCGTGGCCGAAGTCGAACGTTTCGTAGCGCTCGGATGTCGCGGTGGTACTGCACGATTGAGGCGGCTTCGACATTCCGACGAAAGGTGTACGCATGCCGTCGCTTCCGCACGACCCGCTGCCCGAGCATGCGAATGTGATCGTGGATCGCGTCGTCACGGGAGTGTCCACCGGGTTGAAGCCCATGATTACCAGCGGATTCCTGGGCGGCGGTCTGCTCGCGATAGTGGTCACCGTGATTGCCGACGACGGGTCGGCGCTGGAGGTCTGGCACGGGCATATCGCTGATCTGCCCGAGGCCGACTGGCCCGAGGACTCCTACGGCATCGCTCGCGCCAAGACCGCGCTCACCCTGCGTACCGGTCTCACCGCCGAGCAGGTGCACAAGTCGCATCCCGGGCTGCTGCTTCCCGGCGATGTCGAGTGGTGGGGCAATACCCAACTGCAGATCGGCGGCCGCCGCGTCATCGTCTCCGCATCGGGTCTCGACGAGATCTGGGATCAGCGTATCTGCGAGGCGATTGCCGACCTGCTGGTGATCGCCCTGGCCTCCTGACCCGCGATCGGTTCGGGATGGTTGCCGATATGACCCGCGAACGGCCTCTCGCGCGAATGAGAGGGTTGGCCAATGGAAGACGCAGACCTAGCCGGGGATACACCTGTTTCGGGAACGCGGGTCGCCCGTCCGGGCACCGTGATCGCCCCGTCCCGGCCGGTGACGATCCTCGGACTGGACTTCGTGGGCCTGGTGTTCGCACTGGTCTTCTTCGCCTGGAGCCTGAGTCCCTCACTGCTGCCCCGGGACTGGGTGTTTCAGGGCATTGTCAGTGGTTTCACCAGTGTGACCGGATACGGCGTGGGGGTGGCGCTCGCCTTCCCGGTGCGACGGTGGGTGGCGCCGCGATTCTCGTGGTGGCGGTTGCGATATCGATTCGAACTGGCCTCGGAGATCGTCGTGGCGATCCTCGCGGTATCCACCGTGATCAGCACGCTGCTGGCGGCGGCGAACTGGCAGCGTGAGGTCGACGCGTTGATGGGGATGCCGCCGACGTTCGGAATCGCTTACCTGCGTGTGGGTTTGATCATTCTCCTGATCTTCCTGATCGTATTGTTCAGCGCGCGTGGTCTGCGCCGAGTGGCGCGCGCGATCGCACACCTGTTGTCGGTGCGATTGCGCCTACCCATGGCGGCCGCGCATGTGATCGCCCCGATCGTGGTTGCCGCGGCGGTGCTGATCTTCGTCGACAAGGTTTTGCTGGCAGGTAGTTCCGATGCTGCGCGGATGGTCTTCGCCGGGCAGAACAATGGCACCGAACATGGTGTCGTACAACCGATTCGGGTCGAGCGTTCGGGGAGCCCGGGTTCTGCGGCGCCGTGGGACGCCTTGGGCCTGCAAGGCCGGACGTTCGTCGCGGGCGGCCTCGAATCCGCCCGGTTGACCCGGATCAATGGGGCTCCGGCACGGGAACCGATCCGGGTGTACGCCGGGCTGGAGTCCGCCGCCGACATCGCGGCACGGGTACGGCTGGTGGTGAACGAACTCGATCGCACCGGAGCCTGGGATCGCGCGATTCTGGTGGTGGCCGGTACCACCGGCACCGGATGGGTGAATCCGGCCGCCGCGCAATCACTCGAGCTCATGTACAACGGCGACTCGGCTATCGCGGCGATGCAGTACTCCTATCTGCCCAGCTGGGTTTCATTCCTGATGGACCGCTCCGCCGCGGCCACCGCGGGAGCCGCGCTCATCGACGGCATTCGGCAGCGGTGGGCCGAGTTGCCGCAGGGGCATCGCCCGCGCCTGATCGTCTTCGGCGAGAGTCTCGGATCGCAATCCGCCGAGAGTGCCTTCAGCGGGCTCGGCGATCTCCGGAGATCCGTGGACGGGGCGCTTTTCGTCGGTCCGCCGAACTCCAATCGGCTCTGGCGCGAAATCGAGGACCGGCGCGATCCCGGCACCCGCGAAGTGCTTCCCGGCTACGCGGAGGGCTTGATCGTCCGTTTCGCCGCCGGGAAGCAGGACCTGGCTGTGCCCGAACCGGGTGCGCTGCAAACGATCTCGGATCCCTGGCCGCTACCGCGCGTGCTGTACCTGCAGCACGCGTCCGACCCGGTGGTCTGGTGGAATCCGAATCTGCTGTTCACTCGGCCGGATTGGCTGACCGAATCCCCGGGAGCCGATCGCACACCGGCGATGCGCTGGTACCCGGTCGTCACCTTCTGGCAGGTCAGTGCCGATCTGGTGGCCGCTCAGTCACCGCCGTCGGGTCATGGGCACAACTACGAAGACCTGCTGCCGTACGCCTGGGCCGCCGTCGCCGCCCCACCGGGCTGGACCTCGGCGGACTCCGAACGCGCCGCCGCGACGCTGACGGAACTGCGCGCACAGGGCTGAGTCGCGGCCGTCGAAGGACCGAAGCCACCTGCGATCTCGCCGAACGGCCCTGGCGTTGCCTGCTCGGACGCCGAATTATTGGTGGTCCCAGTATGTTTCGCTCGAGATGTAGAGGCCCCGATATGGATTCCGCAGACGATGTTCGTGAGGAGTCGGCCGGTAGGCCGGCCGCGGCGTCCCGATTCACCACGTGTGTCGCCGATATCTCGGTCGATGGTGGCGTTTCGACGCCCATGATGTGCCTGGTCGCACCGGATGGTGAAGTGCTGATTCCGACCGCCTCGGACGATCCGCCGGTGGCCGATGGCAGCAGTCATGTCGTTCGGATCGAACTGCAGCCACCACATGTGAATGTCGGTGCGGCCCGGGTGATGTCGGTCCTGGTTGGTTCCCGGCTATGGCGGCCGGGTCCGAGTGTCGAGCGGGTCGCCGACGGGCGGGTGCCCGATCAGGTGCGGGTCGCTGTGGCGCGGGCGGTGCCACGGTCGGTGTGCTCCCGGTCCCGCACTTCCGAGCCCGCGGGCAGGTCGATGCTCCCTTCTTCCGGATGGCCGCGTACTACCCTCAGCGTGCGGTCACCGCGCCGGCCACGAATATCCCTGGCCCGAGGCAGCGACTGGCCATGGGCGGCCGGTCGGTGGTGGAGCTGTGGCCGTGCATTCCGATCGCCTTGCGCATGCGGACCACGGTGGCGATCCTGAGCTATGGCGACCAGCTGACCTTCGGTATTACCGGCGACTACGACACCACCCCCGACCTGGACGCTTTGGCCGGGCAGATCGCGGCCGAGATACCGGTGCTGCTCGCGCACGCGCGCCGGGGCGGATCCCCGGACTGACCGATCGGGTATATGGGCGGCAAGGGCTTTCGGTGCGCTCCGATTTGATCAAGTCGCTGACCGGAAACGTGAGCGGCGGTAAGGTTTTACCTGCTCGTCGGTGGGCCGAAGTGCGGCCCGGGCGGGCGGGGCGGGTATGGCGACTCGGAGAGCGGTGCTGCGTGCGGGTGCGCTGCTGCCACTGACCGCCGCATGCGCGCCCGCTGTCTTCGGCGCTCGTTCGGACGCGGTGCGTATCGCGGTCTCGTGGGGCGGTTCGGAGTTGGATGCCTTCGAAAGTGTGCTCCACGCACTGGGATTCGAGCATCCCACCGAGGTGATTCCGCTCGGCGACGATATCGGCACGGTCTTCGGGGCGGGCCGCTCGGCCCCGGATATCGTCATGCTCCCGCAGGCCGGGCAGGTGCGAAAACTCGCCGAGCACGGGCGGCTGCGGGCCTTCGACGACGCCATGTGGACCGCCGGGGGTAACGCGCAATACGCCGATGGTTGGCGGTCACTGCTGAAAATACCCACCGCCGGGGACCGGTTCTACGGTGTGCCGTTCAAAATGGCCTGCAAATCGCTCATTTGGTACGACCGGCCGTGGTTGCGGAAATTCGGACTGCCAGATCCGGAGACCTGGTCCGTGCGCGACTGGCCCGTTCATATGGACGCGCTCGCCGGTAGTGGCGTGAGCCTGCTCGCCCTCGGCGCGGCGGACGGCTGGGTGCTGACCGATTTCTTCGAGAACGTGCTGTGGGCCGAATACCCCGAAGCCTATGACCGGATGGCGAATCCGGCGCTGTGGCTGGACCCACGCGGGCAACCGCCCGCCGAAATCGAATCGGTGCTGCGCGATCTGGCCGCCGTCTGGAGTCACCGGCACGCCTTTCCCGGTGATATCGGCAAAACGCTCACCCGCCAGTTCCCGGACGCCGTTCGCGATGTGTTCCAGCATCATTCGGCGATCATGGTGGTCGCGCCGGACTTCGCGGAGCCGATTGTGCGCGGCTGCGTCGCGGCCGCCGAATTGGACGGCACCGTGGGAGTGGCGGCCTTCCCCGGCGCGCGCGGTTCCGGCGGTGCTCCGCTGATCGCGGGCGGTGATGTCATGGTGGTGACAGATTCGGCGAAAGACAGTGCGATACAACTGGCTTCGCTACTCGCTCAGCCCACCGCGCCGCTGCCGTGGATCACCCGATACGGCGGTTTCGTCGCGGCCAATCAGCGCACACCGCGGGCGTACTCACCTCTGATCGCCCCGACCGCCACCCGCTTCGAACAGTGGACCGCCTTCGATCTCGGTGACCGAATCGGTTCCAGCGGAGGGCGTTTCGAACTGTGGCGGGTACTCACCGAATTTCTCACCCAGCTCGATACCGGTGGCGTGGACTCCGCGGTACGCCACACCGCCGCCGCCATCGATGCGCTACAACGGCGGCGAGGGGACTGAGATGGACGCACTGCATTCGCACGGACTCGATCTGGAGCTGGCCCCGCGCCGACTCTCCGGCCCGCTGATCCCCGGACGCCATCCCCGCAAATGGATCGGGGTTGTCATACTCCTACCCGCGCTCGGCTTGATCACGATCTTCGTGGTCGCCCCCGCCCTGGCCACCATCTGGTTCGCGGCCGGTGCCCGGCCCGGAATCACGGCGGGTTGCGGATTGCTGGTCCTGGCCACGATTCCACTGGCCGTCGCGCGTCAGGTGATCGACCATTTCGGTTGGCCCGCACCGGCATTCCACCTCTGTGCGGTCCTCTGGGCGCTCGGCGCGGGCGCGGTGGGCCTGGGAATGATCGGCCGCGGCCTCACCCCGGACGGGCTGCGCGCGTACCTGCTCACCATCGGCTGGGTGGGCTACGCCGCCGTGCTGGTGCTGTTCGCATTGGGTCTGGCCTGGATCACTCGACGGTTTCGCTGGACCTGGCGGCCGCTGATCCTGCCCTTCGGTATCTCGGCCTTCACCTCGGGGATCGCGCTGCGCCTACTCTTCGACCGGGTGACCGGGGATCGGGAACTCGGCGGTGTGGTCGTCTACCGCATCGCCTTCGGAGTCATGCTGCTGCTGGCCTTCGCCTGGACCTGGATGGGCCTGCTCACCGGTCTGTTCCGCGCCGCCCTGCGCGCCATCGACGCCGATCCGGTGCGGGCCGGAGCGCTCTACGATAACACCGAGCCGCACTTCGCGATTCGCCTGCTGCGCCTGGTGCAGCCGGTCTGGTTGATCGCGTTTCTGGTGGTCGGGGTGGCGGCCGCGCGGGTGTTCGATGCCATTCTGGCGGCGGTGCTGCGGTCCATGCAGTATCAGATCGACAGTGCGACCGTGTACTGGTGGCGCACCTCCACGGCGTGCGGGCCGTGGTGCGGTGAGGCCGCGGCCTACGCCCTGCCGCTGGCGGTGGTGCTCGGTCTGGCCGCGCTGTGGGCGCAGGCGGGGATTCGCGGGCATCGGATGAGCTGGTCGGCGGTGATCGCTCGGCAACCCGAAACCGGCAGGGAGCGAACGAGTCTCGGTCAGGCCGTGGTCGTGGTGCTGTTCACGGGCCTGTCGCTGGTCCCGATCGGCATGCTGGTGTGGCAGGCGCTCGGCAGCTCCGGCCGCGCGGTCCACGATGAACTCCGCACCATCGGCCAGGACGGTGCGCTCCGGCGGGCGCTCGCCACCAGCGCGGGTGTCGCCCTGCTCGCCACCTTGATCGTGCTGCTGGTCGCGGTGCCGGTGGCGCACCGGCTGGCCGCCGTGCGCGCGGGTGCCGGTGCGCGAATCGTGGTGCCCTGCTTGGTGATTCTCACCGTGCTGCCCGCGCAGATGTATCTGGGTCCGCTGCACGATGTGATCAATGCGTGGGGTTTCGCGGGCACCCGGGTGCCGTTGATCTTCACGCACGCGGCGGCCGGACTACCCATCGCGATTCTCATTCTGCGCGGTGCGCTGCTCGCGCCCGCCTACACCCCGGCCGCCGACGCGCTGTACGGCCTGGCCCCACCGCGCGTGGTCGCCGGGCGGGTACTGCGCGCGGTGCGCCCGGCCCTGGGCGCGGTCGCGGTACTCGAGTTCATTCAGGTGTGGAACGACTTCTTCATCGGATTGCTGATCAGCGGTGCGGGCGCGAGCCCCTGGTCACTGCTGCTGTGGGGCGACACCCGCCAGTTCGAGCAGAACTCGGCGCAATTGGCGGCCGGTGCGCTGGTCTCGGCCATTGTGCCGGTGACACTGCTGCTGCTGTTCTGGCGGCGCTGGCTGGTGCCGGGACTCACCGGGGGAGCGGTGCGATGAGTCCCGGCGATCCCGATGCCAATGTCATCTCGACCCCGAAATCCGGGGTGCTGCAACGCATTCTGGGCGGCACGGTGGTGGCGGGCTCCGGTCTGATCGGTGAGCTGACCCGCGTCTCGATCACCGACGCGTTCAAAGCCAATCTCGTGGTGACGCTGCTGTCGGGAGTGCTCGGCTGGGTGGTCATGCCGCTGTTCGTGATCGGCGGTTTGATCCTCGTCTTTCGCGCCACGGCGGAGGTCGGAGCGCAGCGGCGGGTGAAACCGGTGCAGCTGCCCGAATCGGGCGGTCCGTGGCCCGCGCCCGTCGAGCCCGTCGCGGACGCGGCCCTCGATGGCTATCGGGAGGCCGCCGTCCTGCGCGAATTACCCGTGCGCGATTTCGAAATCGGGATTGCGCTGCATGTACTGGGTGCGATGGCAACGGCTCGAGCCCGTCTGCCCACCGGATCCGCCGCGCCCGAGTACGAAACGGAAACCGCCACGGCATTATTCGCGGAGCTGGTGCGCCGGGGCGTGCTGATGGCGATCACTCCGGGCAGGTGCCGAGTGGCCGCCGTTCCCGTCGCGCCCGGTGCCGCCGAGGTGCGCGCACTCCCGCAATGGCGGGCCGCCTGCTACGAACTACTGTGCCGTCGCGCCGAACACGCGGCGGGATGGGCTGCGGCATTGGATGATTCGGCCGACTCCGCCGCCGCGCAGCGCTGGTTCCGGGCCGAGGAACCCCGACTACGCGCAATCCTCGACAACTCCGCGGGCATCCCCGAACTGACCCGGGTGCGGGTGGCAGTCCCGCAGCTGGCGACCCTGGCCGACGCCCTGGACTCCTGGTACGCGCGAATCGGTAAGGGCGAGAACGACACCGGAATGGCCACCGTCATGGACCGGATAGTCTCGGCTTCGCGGCGCGGCACACCCGCGGCACGGCGCTGGGTGCCGACGCTCAGGCGGTGGATGCGCACCCTCGGACGCAGGGCACCGACTCTGCGGCGATGGGCAGCGCCCCCGGTGCGATGGACGCTGGCTTTGTGGCGGCGAACCGCGAGGCGGGGCGGTTCGGGGTCGGGCAGGTTTCCGGGAATCGGGGAGCTCGCCCGGATTCGCAAGGATCCGGCTTACACCCCGCCGCACCACATTCGGCCGCGCCCCCTGCTGACGAACCTGCGCGCCCGCGCCGGTCACCGCTGGGCACTGGCCGAACTGGACTCCACCACACCGCAATTGGATCGAATCGCCACCGCACTGGAGGCCGCCTGGTGGCGATTGCCGCGCGAGGACACGGCCGGGGAGGTGTGCGCGCTGCTGAATCTGGCGCTCGTACATCTGCGGCAAGGCCGCCTCGCCGCCGCCCGCGATCGGCTCGAACTGGCCGAAACCCTCGCCACGGGCGGACACGATCCGGCCGGGCTGGCACATGTGCACGAGGTGTTCGGCGTCCTCGACTGGGCGGCGGGCGCACCCCGCCAGGCGCTGCGCTGTTGGCAAGCGGCCCTGGGGGAGTGGCGCGATCTCGACGATCCCCTCGGCATCGCCCGCTGCCTGCAACACCTGGGCTCGGCCGCGGTACTCGACCCGGCGCTCGGCGCGTACCTCCTCGACCCGTCGGGCGACGGCCGGGCCGATGAGGTGCTGCGCCAGGCCACCGGATGGCTGGCGCACGCCCGCGAGCTGTATCCGAGCGCGCGGTTCGCGCAGGCGTATTCGGATCGCGCCGCCACCGCATTGCGCTCGCCATCCGGATCGATGCGTCGCGGTGTGCGACCGCTGCGCCGCCTCGACCGCTGGCCCCTGCACCCGGTCGAGGACGGCACCGATGTCTCGGGCGGCTCAGCCTCGGACGGTTCTACACCGGCTCCGGCGTAACCTCCGGCTCCGGCACCGCGACCCGGGCATCGATAATCAGTCCCAGCACACCGACCGCCAAACCGGCTGCGGTGAGGATCAATTGGCCCGGGGAGGTTTTGCCGGTGAGTGCGTCGCCGAGCAGGACCGTTCCGATGGTGCCGGGCAGAATGCCCAGGAAGGTCGCGGCCAGGTAGGGCTTCATTCGGACCGAGGACAGGCCGGCGCAGTAGTTGACGACAGAGAATGGCGCGAAGGCGATGAGCCGCAGTGATCCGATGGCCAGCCAGCCGCGCCGGGCCAGCCGTGCGTCCACCGCCCGGACCGCGGGGTGGGTCAATCGGGCGCGTACCCGATCCTGGTCGAGTGCGCGCACCAGCAGCAGTGCCAGTACCGCGCTCAATGTGGTTGCGCCGACGGCGATTCCCAGGCCCTCGATCGGGCCGAACAGCATGCCCGCGCTCAAGGTGAAGATGGTGCGGGGAAATGGCACGATACAGACGAGGGTGTGCACCGCGAAGAACACCAGCGGGAGCAGCGGGCCGACCGAATCCGCCCAATCCCTGATCTGCTGTGGTGCCGGATGCGGGGCGAAGGTGGCCAGTCCGAACAACAGCGCGAGTCCGAGCAGCGCCGCCAGCACCCGAGGTTGGCGAAGTCGGCCGAGTAGTCCGGCAATCCCGCCCAGTCTTTCGCGAATGCCGCCGACCTCCTCGTGCACAACCTGCGTTTCAGCCCCGGACTTTACCGACTCCGCCGGTATCGAAGGGAACCGCATCGCGACCTACCTCGGGGAAGAGGGCCGGGATTCCTTCGCGATCTACCTCTGCGAGGCCGGCGTGGACGTCTTCGCGACGTACTCGCGGGTGCGCGCGGCGAGCCGCTGTCGGCGCGTGGTGTCGGCCGCATCCTGGTCTGTGGGAACGTGATTGCGCGTTTCGGTGGCGGCGCAGAGTATTTCCGGAAGGGCGGGAAGCGCACGAGTGTCCCCGTTGACCTGCCCGGACTCCGGTTCGTCAGGTCGAGGGGCAGTTGTTGGCGCGGTGCCAGGTTACCGGCGGGTAGTGAGAGCCAATGGACGGGAATCACAATCGTCCCGCTAGCATCAGGGTAAAGACGAGGAATGCTCGTTAACTGAAATGGCCCTTGAGCAGTGCGGATGTAGTGCAAACCGGTCGTTTGGTCAGTGAGTGGAAGAAGGAACAGCAGCTATGCCGATTGCTTCAGACCCGGACACCGATCCGGTGCCCGGGTACGCCGCCTGGCGCAAGGGTGTTGCCGGAGTGCTCGCCAAGGCCCGCAGGGTCGAGGTCTCGGAGCTTCCGGACGAACCGGAGAAGCTGCTCGCGGTCACCACATATGACGGCCTGACCGTCAACCCCCTCTACACGCGTCGCGATGAGCTGCCCGAGCAGCCGCTGCCGGGCGCCTTCCCGTTCGTGCGTGGCGGTGACGCCACCCGTGATGTGCACCGCGGCTGGTTCGTCAGCCAGCGGTTCGGCGGACCGGACGGGGCCACTGTAAACCTGCAGATCCTGGATGCGCTGGAAAACGGTGTGAGTGCTGTCTGGTTGGGTGTCGCCGACCGCGGTGTGCCGGTGGATCAGCTGCCCGCGGCCCTGAACGGCCTGCTGTTCGAGCTGGCCCCGCTGGCCCTGGATGCCGGGCCCGCCGCGGCAGAGGCTGCGGCCCAACTGTTTTCGGTACTCGACGGCTATGAGGTCGCCGACCGCACCGGAATCCGGGCCTCGCTCGGCGCAACCCCGCTGACGAGCCTGTTCGCCGGCTCCTCCGCCATCGACCTGGACGGAGCCGTCGCGCTCGCGCAGCAGGCCGTCGCGCGGCCGGAGAGCATTCGCGCGATCACCGTGTGCGGCATCGCATTCCACAACGCCGGCGCCTCCGCCGCACAGGAACTCGGCGCGGCCATCGCCGCAGGTCTGGAGTACCTGCGCGCGCTCACCGACGCCGGGGCCGATATCGCCGATGCGCTGGACCAGTTGGGATTCCGCTTCGCGGCCACCGACGACCAGTTCGAATCGATCGCCAAATTCCGTGCGGCCCGCCGTCTTTGGGCGCGCGTCGCACACGTGGTCGGTGCCCCCGACTACGGCAACGCACCGCAGGAGGCTGTCACCTCCGCCGCTATGATGACCCAGCGTGATCCGTGGGTGAACATGCTGCGCACCACCCTCGCCGCCTTCGGCGCCGGTGTCGGTGGCGCGGATGTCGTCACCGTGCTGCCCTTCGACGACGCCCTGCCCGCCGGGGAACTCGGTGTGTCGCAGGCGTTCACCGAGCGCATGGCCCGCAATACCCAGCTGCTGCTCCTGGAGGAGTCGCACCTGGGTCACGTGCAGGACCCGAGCGCCGGTTCCTGGTATGTCGAATCGCTCACCGATGAACTCGCCGCCAAGGCATGGGAGTTCATGCAGGAGATCGAGCGCGCGGGCGGATACCTCGCCGCACTGCAGGCGGGACTGCTCGCCGAGCGCATCGAGGAGACCCGCGTCAAGCGCGATTCCGATGTGGCGCACCGCAAGTCGGCCGTCACCGGCGTCAACGAATTCCCGAACCTGGGCGAGGAGCCGCTGTCCGAGGCGGCCCGCGCGACCAGCCCGATCGCCCGCTACGGCGCGGCCTTCGAAGCACTGCGCAATCGCTCCGATGCCTACCTCGCCGCCAATGGCGCGCGCCCCAAGGCGCTGCTGGTGCCGCTGGGCCCGGTATCGGAGAACAATGTACGGATCACCTTCACCGCGAACGTGCTGGCCTCCGGCGGTATCGAACCGATCAACCCGGGTGCGCTGGCCTTCGACGGAATCGGTGCCGCGGCAACCGAATCCGGTGTGAGCGTGGCGGTGCTGTGTGGTTCGGACGCCCGCTACGGCGCCGAGGCCGGTGCGGCCGCCGACGCCCTGCGCGCGGCCGGCGTGACCACCGTCCTGCTCGCCGGAGCGGAGAAGGCGGTCGCCGACCTGACCGGCGCACAGCGTCCGGACGGATTCCTGACAGCGCGAATGGATGCGGTGACGGCGCTGTCCGGCCTGCTGGAGAAGCTGGGAGCATAGAGATGAGCGATATCAAGCATCTGATCGGCAATTTCGCCGAGGTTCCGCTCGGGGAGCCCGAGACCGCGCCCGTCGAGGCGGCGCAGGTCGAGGAGTTCGTGGCCGCGGCCGCGGCGGCGAATCACTATGCGCCGGAACAGCTCACCTGGGCGACGCCCGAAGGTATCGACGTACCACCGGTATTCACCAAGGCGGACCGCGATGCCATTGTGGCCGAAGGGTATCCGCTCGACACGGTGCCGGGCGTGCAGCCGTTCCTGCGTGGTCCCTACCCGACCATGTACGTGAACCAGCCGTGGACGATTCGCCAGTACGCGGGCTTCTCCACCGCCGCGGACTCGAACGCCTTCTACCGGCGCAACCTGGCCTCGGGTCAGAAGGGTCTGTCGGTCGCGTTCGACCTGGCGACGCATCGCGGTTACGACTCCGATCACCCGCGCGTCACCGGTGACGTCGGTATGGCCGGTGTCGCCATCGACTCCATCCTGGATATGCGGGAACTGTTCGATCAGATTCCGCTGGACCAGGTTTCGGTATCGATGACCATGAACGGCGCGGTGCTGCCGATTCTGGCGCTGTACGTCGTCGCCGCCGAAGAACAGGGCGTCAAGCCCGAACAGCTGGCCGGAACCATTCAGAACGACATTCTGAAAGAGTTCATGGTCCGCAACACCTACATCTATCCGCCCAAGCCCTCCATGCGGATCATCTCCGACATCTTCGCGTACACCTCCGCCAAGATGCCGAAGTTCAACTCGATCTCCATCTCCGGCTACCACATTCAGGAAGCCGGAGCCACCGCCGACCTGGAGTTGGCGTACACCCTCGCCGATGGCGTGGAGTACCTGCGCGCCGGTATCGACGCGGGCATGGAGGTCGACAAGTTCGCACCGCGACTGTCGTTCTTCTGGGCCATCGGCATGAACTTCTTCATGGAGGTCGCCAAACTCCGTGCGGGACGACTGCTCTGGAGTGAGCTCGTCGCCAAGTTCGAGCCCAAGAACGCGAAATCGTTGTCCCTGCGCACACATTCGCAGACGTCGGGCTGGTCGCTGACCGCGCAGGACGTGTTCAACAATGTGCCGCGCACCTGTGTGGAGGCCATGGCCGCCACACAGGGGCACACCCAGTCGCTGCACACCAACGCCCTCGATGAGGCCCTCGCGCTGCCGACGGACTTCTCCGCTCGGATCGCGCGCAACACCCAGCTGCTGATTCAGCAGGAGTCCAACACCACGCGCCCGATCGACCCGTGGGGTGGCTCCTACTACGTCGAGTGGCTGACCCATCAGCTCGCCGAGCGGGCTCGCGCCCATATCGCCGAGGTGGAGGCGCACGGCGGTATGGCACAGGCGATTTCGGAAGGCATTCCGAAGCTGCGCATCGAAGAGGCCGCCGCCCGCACCCAGGCGCGTATCGATACCGGCCAGCAGGCCGTGATCGGCGTCAACAAGTATCAGGCGGTGGAGGACCAGGAGATCGAGGTCCTCAAGGTCGAGAACTCGCGCGTGCGCGTCGAGCAGAACGAGAAGCTCGTCCGCCTGCGTGCTGAGCGGGACACCGTCGAATGCGAGCGGGCGCTGGCCGAATTGACCCGTGCCGCAGCCTCTTCCGAAGGCGGCATGGAGAACAACCTGATGGCCCTGGCCATCGCCGCCGCCCGCGCCAAGGCCACCGTCGGTGAGATCTCCGACGCGCTGGAGAAGGTGTACGGCCGCCATCAGGCCGAAATCCGTACGCTCTCCGGTGTTTACCGCGAGGAGGCCGGCAAGGTGAGCAATATCAGCAAGGCCATCGAACTCGTCGACGAATTCGCCGAAGCAGAGGGCCGCCGCCCCCGCATCCTGGTCTGCAAGATGGGGCAGGACGGACATGACCGCGGCCAGAAGGTGATCGCCACCGCCTTCGCCGACCTCGGTATGGACGTCGATGTGGGTCCGCTGTTCCAGACCCCCGAAGAGGTGGCCCAGCAGGCCGCCGACAATGACGTGCACATTGTCGGTGTCTCCTCGCTGGCGGCAGGTCACCTCACGCTGGTGCCCGCGCTGCGGCAGGCACTGGCCGATGTCGGTCGCTCCGACATCATGGTCGTCGTCGGTGGCGTCATCCCGCCCGGTGATTTCGCCGAGCTGTACGAGGCCGGTGCGGCCGCGATCTTCGCACCCGGCACCGTAATCGCCGACGCCGCAATCGATCTGATCAAGAAGCTGGCCGATTCGCTGGGCCATGAGATCGGTACCGGCGCGGCCGAATGAGCGACGCCGTGCGTTCAGCCGCGGGTGATTCCCACCCGCGGCTGGGCACCACCGCAGGAGTGGGTAGTACGGGCGCACCACTGCCCGTAGCGCCGGCTGCGAAACGGACGATCGATGTCGACCAACTCGCGGCCTCCGTGCGTGCGGGGGAGCGGGCCGGACTGGCCCGCGCCATCACCCTGGTCGAATCCACGCGCGGTGATCATCGCGAACTGGCGCAGCAACTACTGCTGCGCCTGACTCCGGCGACCGATGCGGTGATCTCCAATCGTGTTGGTATCACCGGTGTTCCGGGCGTCGGCAAGTCGACGTTCATCGACTCCCTCGGCATGTCCCTGATCGAACAGGGGCATCGGGTGGCGGTCTTGGCGGTGGACCCGTCGTCGACGCGGACCGGTGGTTCCATCCTGGGCGACAAGACCCGTATGGCCCGGCTTTCGGTGGAGCGCAATGCCTTCATCCGGCCCTCGCCCACCGCGGGCACCCTCGGTGGCGTGGCCAAGGCGACCCGCGAAACCATCGTGCTGCTGGAAGCCGCGGGCTACGACGTAATCCTGGTCGAGACCGTCGGCGTCGGTCAGTCGGAGGTGACGGTCGCCAATATGGTCGATGTCTTCTGCTTCCTGACGCTGGCCCGCACGGGAGATCAGTTGCAGGGCATCAAGAAAGGCGTCCTCGAGCTCGCCGACCTGGTCGCGGTCAACAAGGCCGATGGCAAACACGAACTCGAAGCCAAGGCGGCGGCGCGGGAGCTGGCCGGGGCCATGCGCCTCATCCACCCGCGTGATTCCCTGTGGCACCCACCGGTTATCACCATGAGCGGGCTCAATGGTGTCGGCCTGGACAAGTTCTGGGATACGGTGCTGACCCATCGCAAGGTCCTCACCGAGGCGGGCGAATTCGCGGAGAAGCGCCGCCGTCAGCAGATCGACTGGACGTGGACCATGGTTCACGACGCGCTGCTGCGCCGGCTCGCGGACAATCCGAACGTCAAATCCGTTCGCGCACAGGTGGAATCGCAGGTTCGAGAGGGTTCCCTGACCCCGGCACTGGCTGCCGAGGAGCTGCTGCGAACCTTCGACCAGCACTGAGGCATCTGGCCGACTACACCCCGAGTGCCGCGGCGAACACCGGCCAGGAGTCGTGCAGGTCGTCCTGCCAGTACGGCCAGGCATGGGTGCCATCGCGATAGACCGTGGTGGCGGGGATTCCGAGCGCGGCGAGCCGATCGGTCAGCGATAGGGTGCAATCGTGCACCGCGGTCTCCATGGCGCCACCGATCGCGAGCCGGTCGGCCAGCCGGGGGATGTCACCCGCAATCGAATAATCGTCCGGCGTATCGTGCACGCCCGGAAGGCCGTTGCCCGCCGAAATGTAGAGCGCCACACCGCGCAACCGCTCGGCATTGACGACCGCGTCATTCGCGATCCAAGCGGGATCATCCGGTGGCCACATATTGTCCGCGTTCGCCCCGAACAGCTGTAGCTCCGACCGCACCAGCGCGCGAGCGAACGCGTCATCGGTCCGCGGGCACCCGCTGAACGCCCCCACCGCCTGATACCGCCCCGGTGCCCGCAATGCGAGCGCCAGCGCCGACTCCGCCGACATCGACGTTCCCGCAACCGCATTGCGACCGGTCAGCCCCAACCGCGGACCCAGTACCGCCGGCAGTTCGTCGAGCAGAAAAGTGGACCACTTGTTTCGGCCGAGCGCCGGATCATCGACCGCCCAATCGGTGTACATCGACCCCCGGCCCCCGATCGGCTGGATCACATTCACCGGCTTATCCGCGAAGAACTGCGCCGCATCGGTCCGGTTGGTCCACGGCCCACCGGTCTCACCCCCGTCGATCGCATTGAGCAGATACAACGCGGGCGCGGACCCCTCCGGATGCGAAACCCACACCGGCACAGTCCGATTCATCGCCGCCGAATACACCGTGTACTCGTATTGACGCCCACCGAGCGGCCGAACATCCACAATCGCAGGCCCACCCCCGGGATCAGCCGCCGCCACTGCTGGCATCAGTGCGGCTATCGCGATGGAGAGGATGATCAGGCACATCGACACCTTGCGCATCCCTGGATTATTACCCGGCCTCACCCGGAATCCGGTTATCAGCGCGCGGTGAACGCGGCGGAATCCGCTCCCGAGTATCCTTTCCGTCCGACTGTGGCTATCGACCCGCGACTTCGACGGAGTGTCGAGTCACTCCGATGATCGAGCTGTGCGTCCTGACATGAGATGATGCGCGCAATGGAGATCAGGAGTGGATTACTCGCGGATGCGCCCGCGGTCGCGGCGCTGCACACCGAGAGTTGGCGTACCTCGTACGCCGGGATCATGCCCGCCGAGTATCTCGATGGGCCGCTATACGAAGAGCGCCTTGCCATTTGGCAATTCCGCCTGACGACACCCACCCCCGGCGCGGCGCTGTTCACGGCCCAGGAGGAATCCGAACTGCTCGGATTCGTATACCTGACCCCCAACCCCGACGGCCGTATCCTGCTGGACAACCTCCATGTCCACCCCACCGCCAAACGCCGCGGCCTCGGCACCCGACTACTCCGCCACGCCCAGCACTGGACCCACACCGAACACCCCGGCCACACCCTGTATCTCGAAGTCCTGGAAGCGAACACCCCCGCCGTAGCCTTCTACGAACGCCACGGCGGCAAGCGCACCGACAGCCGCACCGCCCACTTCGACCAGGGCTTCGACCTCATAGAACTCGAATACACCTGGCCCCAGGCCCCCAACTCCTGACCGCCCCAATCAAACTTTGTTCTGCTTGTCGATCAGATAGAGACTCGCGACAACCCCCATCGCGACAACCAGCGGGTAGTGCCCCGCCGTCCCGGCATAGCCGAAAGTCGACACAACGGCAAGAACCGCCATTACCAGAATAAGCATCCGCTTCACGCGCAACCCCCTAGACCAACCCCCAGCTTACGAACCCAACCCCCTTGTCCCACAGCTGAACTCGCCGACTGGCAGCGCACGGCCAGCAGAGAGTCATGGATTCGGCAGCCGTTGGTGAGAGGTACACGCCAAAGGCAGTAGGCCGCGAAGAGCAGTCCCGCCAACCCTTCGCCGGCGGCAGTCCGAGCGCGCACTCCGCAATGCGCCGGACGAGTCATCGGGGCAGTGCTTGGGGGTGATTGTCCGGTGGTGGCCCTTTCGGCGGGTGGCTGTGGGCGGGTGGGGGTTGGTCGGTCGGTCTGGGCACTGCCGCGAGTGTGTGGGGCTGGGTAGGGTCGGCTCTCATGATTGTCTCCGCGGGTGGGTCCGCGACCATTGGGCAGGAACGGGTATGGGGCGCACCTATATTCGTGCTCGGGGGTTTGCAGCTGTTGGTGGTGTTGGACGGGACCGTTGTCGCGTTGGCGTTGCCTAATATTCGGCGAGCTTTGGGGTTGTCCGAGGCGGCGGGTAGTTGGATTGTTACCGCTTATGTGCTGGCGCTGGGTGGGCTGATGCTGCTGTGCGGGCGGTTGGGGGATACGTTCGGGCGCAAGCGGGTGTTCACGTTCGGGGTGGGGATGTTCACGGTCAGCTCGCTGCTGTGTGGGATCGCTTGGGATCCGGGGGTTCTGGTGGCGGCGCGGGCATTGCAGGGGATGGCGGCGGCTATTGCCGCGCCTACCTCGATGGCGCTGGTCGCGACCACCTATGCGCCGGGGAAGGCGCGGAGTCAGGCGTTCGCGGTGTTTGCCGCGCTTACCGGGGCCGGGTCGGTGGCGGGACTGATCGCGGGCGGTGTGCTGACCGAAATCTCTTGGCGGCTGGTGTTTCTCATCAATGTGCCGATCGGTGTGCTGGTTACCGCTGGTGCGCTGGTGTACCTGCGGGAATCGACGGGGGAGCGGACCGCGCTCGATGTGCCGGGCGCGATTCTGGGCACCTTCGGCGTCACCCTCGCGGTATTCGCGTTGAATGAGGCAGGCAATGGTCCGACCCGCCCGCTGGTGACAATTCCGGCGATCGCGTCGGTCCTACTGCTGGCCGCATTTGTTGTGGTCGAGCGGCGCGCCCCCAATCCGCTGCTCCCATTCACGCTGTTCCACAACCCGAATCGCGTCGCCGCGCTGGTTGCCGTCGGCCTCTCCGGGGCGATCATGATGTGCCTGTCGGTCTTCATCTCCATGTTCCTGCAGGGCGTACTGCACTACTCACCCTTGCAGAGCGGAATGTCGGTCCTGCCGTTCGCGGTTTCGCTGGCGGTCGGCGCGACCGTCTCCTCCCGCCTGGCACTGCGGGTCCAGCCCCGCTGGCTCGTGATTATCGCGTGCGCGATCATTCTCGCGGGATGCGTGTACGCGGCAACTATTGTCGATTCCCGGCCCGCCTACTTTCCGGTGATCGTCATCGCCGCCATCACCATCGGATTCGGCTTCGGCTTCGCCGTGATCCCGCTGACCCTGTCGTCCATCGCCGGTGTGCGGCCCGCAGATATCGGCCCGCTCACCGCGCTCTCCCAGGTGGCCCAGAGTCTCGGTGGCGCACTGGGTCTGGTGGCGGTCGGCGCGGCAGTCTCGGCGCGCGTCCGTTCCGAGGGCGGCACCACCGACCCGGCCGCGGTCGCCTCCGACTCCCAGGTACACGCCCTGGCCATGGGCTACGGCGTCGCCTTCCTGTGCTCCGCCGCCATCGCGGCAGTCACCGGCCTGGTGGTCCTGCGCATGCGCTTCACTCCAGGCGATATCGCCGAGGGCCAGGCCGCCCAGGAGTCCGCGCACGCCGGTTGACCGGTTTTTCGCTACCGGGGCACGATGCCGCCACCAGGTAGTGTCGGGATTCGATGAGTGCGGATCCGATTCGATTGCTCCCGGGACTGGAGCAGTTCCGGGGCTATCACCGGGCCTTGGTCCGCCCCGATGTACTCGCGGGTCTCACCGTCACCGCCTACCTGGTGCCACAGGTCATGGCGTACGCGACTGTCGCGGGGCTGCCCCCGGTGGTGGGCGTCTGGGCGGCGCTCGGACCGCTGGCGGTCTATATCTTTCTGGGCACCTCGCGGCAGCTGTCGGTGGGACCGGAGTCGACAACCGCTCTGATGACGGCGGTGGCACTGGCTCCGCTGGCGGGCGGCGACCCGGGACGGTACGCGGTCCGACAATGTGCTCACCGCACGCGCATTCGCGACCAGGCACGGCAATACGATCGACGCCAATCAGGAATTGGCGGCGCTGGGCGTGACCAATCTCGCCGCCGGTGTGTCACACGGTTTTCCGGTCAGTTGTAGCGGAAGCCGAACCACCATCGCCGATGTGGCGGGCGCGCGAACACAGCTGTACTCGCTGGTCACCCTGGTCGCGGTGCTGGCGGTGCTGTTCGGTGCGCGCGGGGTGCTGGCCGCGTTTCCGTCGGCCGCGCTGGGTGCGCTGGTGGTGTACGCGGCGCTACGGCTGATCGATATCGCCGAATTCCGGCGTATCGCGCGATTCCGCCGCAGTGAGCTGGTGTTGGCGGTGAGTACAACCGCCGCGGTGCTGGTGTTCGGTGTGCTGTATGGGGTGCTGACCGCCATCGCGCTGTCGATCCTGGATTTATCGCGCCGAGTGGCCCGCGCGCACGACGCCATCCTCGGGGCTGGCCGGGATGCACGATATCGACGACTATCCGGTGGCGAAACCCATTGCGGGCCTGGTCATCTACCGCTACGACGCGCCACTGTGCTTCGCCGATGCCGAGGACTTCCGGCGGCGTGCGGCGGACGCGGTGCGGGTGGCGGGCGCGACGGCACCGGTGCGGTGGTTCGTGCTGAGCGCCGAGGCCAATGTCGAGGTGGATCTCACCGCGCTGGACGCGGTGGAGCGGTTGCGGGCCGAGTTGGCCGCACAGCACATCGTTTTCGCGATGGCGCGGGTGAAGCAGGACCTGCGTGTGGCCCTCGATGACGCCGGACTGGCCGACCGGATCGGTCCGGACCGCCTGTACCCGACGCTGCCGACCGCGGTGGCCGCGTTTCGTCGCGAAACCCGCTCCGATCCCGCGTCCGGCGCCTGACCGGGCTGCCCGCGCGGGAAGCTGGGGTCCCACGGCCCGGTCGGGGGGTGACCTTGGTCTCTGGGGTGGGTGGGTGACGCACGGGATGCTCGATATACCGCCCACTCCGGGCAACAGGTCCGTGTTCCGGCCCGAAAGATGTTGGGAGAATCTGCGATGACGAGCGCTCACCCCGATCACGACACCATTCGGTCCGCGCTGATGCTGGCACTGCGCGCGCCGTCGGTACACAGCACCCAGCCGTGGCGGTGGGAAATAGGCGACACCACGGTGCACCTGTTCGCCGACGACAGCCGGCACCTTCCGCACAGTGATCCCGACCGCCGCGATCTGCTGGTGAGTTGTGGCGCGGCGCTGCACCATCTGCGGGTCGCGATGCGCGCCGCCGGCTGGGAGACGGTGGTTCATCGGCTGCCGAACCACGCCGAACTGCGGCATCTGGCCGCGATCGAATTCCACCGGGCCACCGCTACCGCCGAAGACGAGCGCCTGGCGCGTGCCATCGAAACGCGACGCAGTGACCGCCGCCGGTTCACCTCGTGGGAGGTGCCCGCGGGTCAGATCGCGACGATGGTGGCCGCGGGCACCGCGCCCGGCGTGCAGGTGCGGGATATCGATTCCGAGGAGCAGCGCACTCTTCTGCTCCGAACCTTCACCGAGGCTCGTGCGGTCCACGAGCACGATGCCGCCTACAACAATGAGCTCGCGTTCTGGAGCGGCCGCCACGCCGCCCCCTACGGTGTGCCCGCCCGCGCCGCGGTGCTCGCCACCGACCCGACGGTGCGACCCTTCGCCGATCCGGAACTGTCCGAGGCGATCGTGCACGACACCGACGAGGCCGCGCGAATGCTGTTGGTATACACCGCATCCGACTACGAGGAGGACCGGCTGCTGGCCGGTGAGGCGGCCAGCGCGGTGCTGTTGACCGCCACCGCACACGGCCTGGCCACCTGCCCGCTGAGCGAACCACTGGAACTGCCGCGGCTGCGGCAGCGGATCCGTACCGAACTGCTGGACGGCTTCGGCCATCCGCAGCTGATCATCAGAATGGGCTGGGCCGCAACCAGTGCCGACCCCGTACCCGCCACCCCCCGGCTTTCCCTGAACGAGGTCGTGCGTCCACTGTCGGCGCTCGATCCGAACTCCGCCGAATAACTCTGTTCAGAAAGAGTGGTGACATGCGATGTCGCGCAATCCGATACTGCCCGTCCGAATGTGGCGGTTGGCGCCCTGGAATTCCAATCCCCTGATGCGAAGTTCGGACCGCATCGAAGGCACGCTGCGCCTGCTGGTGATCGTGATCATGCTGGCCATGGTCCCGGTCGCCGGAGCCTTCGGCACCGCGCGCTATACCGGTGCGCTGGAACAGATTCGGTCCGAGAACGCGGCCAAGACACAGGTATCGGCGACCGTGCTGGACAAGCCGGTGGCCGCCGGGAACAGCGGCCCCTACCGCGCCGCAGACCTGGAGGCGCCGGTGCGCTGGACCCGGGACGGCGACTCCGGCCAGGCGACCGTGACCGTGCCCGACACCGCCGCCATCGGGTCGACATTGCCGGTATGGCTCGGTCGGGACGGGAAACCGACCACCGCGCCGAGGCCGCCCGCGGCCGCGGTGAGCTCCGGAATCGGTGCCGCGGTGGCGATCCTGCTGCTGAGCTCGCTGTGCGGGCTCGCTGTGGTCTGCTCCGTCGACTTGGCGCTGGGTGCGCGCCGCCATGCCCAGTGGGATTCCGAATGGCGCGGGATCAGCAGGCCGATCGGCACCTAGCCGTGCGCCCGCCGGGAAAGGCTTGCAGCACAAGCGATCAGCGCTGGTCAACGTAGTTGCACCGACCAGCGCATTCGCGTGCGCGCTGCCCGATCTAGGTATGGTCCGGACAACCCGACCCGAGTACGGCTGCGGCAGACGAATGCCGGGGACGGTCACAGGCCGCTCGGATAGGTTTCCGGTGTGCTGCCCGCGATCCAGGTGCTGGAGGGGGAGAGGGGCTCGAGGGCGGTGGTGTGATCGATGTGGACGACAGCGTCGTAGCGGTCGGCCGCCCGGGTGTGGAAGTAGTGGCTCTGTCGTTCGGTGGCCGGCTGGTAGATGACGCCGATGGCGCGCTCCAGCCGTGGGGTGCGCAATACGGCGGTGGCCTCGTCCGAGGCGTCGGTGCGTAGGAAGAGTTCGGGAATGCCGGTGTCGTGCAACAACTCCTCGATGCTGCTGGGCAGCGCCGGGCGGACGGTTTTGCGTTCGGAATCCGCGCCCCAGCTGCTCGCCGCGGTCACGGTGCCCGAGCTGGTGGTGAATCCGAGGGTGCGGCAATGCTTTCCGTGCCGTTCCCGCATGAGCTGTCCGAGCGAGAGCTGTCCCTCGGCGGCCATTTCGGTGGCCCGGGCATCGCCGATATGAGAGTTGTGCGCCCACACCACGATTCGGGCTGGATCGCCGGGGCGGTCCAGATGCCGGGCCAAGGCGTCGAGGGTGTCGGCCATATGCTCGTCGCGCAGATTCCAGGACGTGACCCGCTCACCGAACATGGCGCGGTAGTACGCCTCGGCATCGCGCACGGACCAGGCATTGCGCAGCGCGTCGAAATGCGCGTCGCCGTCCTGGGTTCGGGTGAGTTCGGTGGCGGCGCGCTGCGCGCACGAGATCGTCATTGAGCACGATACGTCCGCCATCCGTGAGTGCGCCGATGGCGAATTCCGGATTGCCGGGCGCACCGAGCTTGCGCACGATCAGGGTGTCCAGGGGTGCGTCGAGAGCGGCGGCGACCTCCCAGGCCACCGGCACCCCGCCGCGGGCCAGACCCAGGACGATCAGGTCCGGATCGCCGCGATAGTGCGCGAGTAGTTCGGCCAGCACCCGGCCCGCCTCGCGGCGATCGTGGAACAGTGGTTGCGGCTCCTCCCGGAGCCGGGGTGCGGTGGTCATCGGTCGGCCTTGCGGGACACGGCGATCGGGAGGCCGAGGGCGGAGCGGTCGCAGGCCAGCACCAGATCGGTGGCGGTGAGCATGCCGGTGAGCCGACCGCCCATCGACCACCAGGACGGCATCGAGATTGGGGCGCAGGATGATTCGCGCGGCCACATCGGCGAGTAGATCGTCCGGTGCGGCGATCGCGGCCGCGGGCACGTGGCGGGCGATATCGCCGAGCCGGGTCGAGGGGCGCGCCGGTTCGGGAATCGCGGCCAGATCGGACCAGGCGAGCACACCACCCGGATGACCGGCCGCATCGACCACCGGGAACACCCGGTGCTTGGTCTGCGCGGCCGCGGAGCCCAGCATGCTGGGAATGGACCAGTCGACCGGGACCGCCATCGGTTCGGTGGACATGACCTCGCGCACCCGGGTGTCGCCCAGATTGTGCCGCAATCCCGCAAGCACCGATTCGGACTGTGCGGCCGAGCGCAGGAACCAGCCCAGCAACACCAGCCAGAGACCGCCGAACTGGCCGACCAGGATCACCTCCGCGATACCGGCCAGGATCAGGGCCAGGCCGAGGGTCTGGCCGCTGCGAGCCGCGGTACTGGCCGCGCGCAGCCGGTCGCCGCCGCGCCACCACAGCAGTGCGCGCAGCACGCGTCCGCCGTCCAGGGGCGCACCGGGCAGCATATTGAATACGGCCAGCACGGTATTGACGGTCGCGAGCCAGATCAGCATGGCCGTGACCGGACCGTCCGGCGAGATGAGCGCGGACGCGCCCGCGCCCAGTGCCGCGCCTGCGGCCAGCAGCAGGCTGGTGCCCGGTCCGGCGAGCGCGATCTTCAGATCGGCGCGTGCGTCCCGAGGTTCGTCGGTGAGCTCGGAGACCCCGCCCAGCAGCCAAAGCACAATGCCCTGGACCTGAACGCCATTGTGGCGCGCCACAATCGAATGCGCGAGCTCGTGCGCGACCAGGCAGGCGATCAGCGCGAGCGCCCCGCCGGCGGCGGTGGTCCATACGATGACCGCGCTACCGGTCCCGGACAGGTACACCCCGAGTATCCAGGTGAACAGCCCGACGGTGACCAGCGCGGACCAATGCGCCGAGATCCGTACCCCGGCGATGCGGCCGAGCGGGAGAGATGCCTTGAACATTGCGAATCCTTCTGGCTCAGAATGGAAAACCGGTACGGGGACGGGGGCGCTGGGGGCGAATATCGGCGGGCATGAGCAGCAGCAGAAGCACCGGCGCGGCCAGGAGCAGCAGTGCGAAGAGCATGCTGATCGCCGGCGCTCCGGCCAAGCCCAGCCCGGCGATGACGACGGGCAGGGCCAGAATGAAAAGAGGGGCGTGGCGGATGGTCATGGTGACTGCCTTCGTGTGAAGTGCCGGTCGAATCACAGGGATTCGGTCGCGGCTCCGGTCAGACCCTCGGCGAGCAGAATGCGATGCGCGCGCTGTGCGGCGGAAACCTGTGCGGCGGCGTCGATTTCACTGCCGGGCAGGGTCTCCAGGCCGGTCGCGAGCGCGGCCACGGCCTCGGCGAGCGCGTGGATTTGCTGCTCGAGATCCAGCGGCGCGATCGGCTGGGGCGGTGCGGCCGTGATATCCCAGACCGTCTTGCCGAATTCGGCGCCGAGCAGCACGTAGCGCAGTCGTGCCGGAATCTGCGCGAGCACATGATCGAGTTGGCCGGGGGAGAAGAGTTCGGCGAAGGCATCGGTGACGAGCCCGGTCAGCGCCGTCGCCTCGGTAACGGAAACACCTGCCTCCCTGGCGAATTGAGTCAGGAATGAGGGCACGTCATGTGGTACCGGGACGTGACCGGGGATCCAGCCCTCATAGAAGACCCCGCGCAGCAGTTCCGGCAGTTGGGCGCTGAAATGCGCGGCGGCGTGCACGCCGAGCCGGTCGCGCACGGTATGCAGCCAGGCGCGCACCGCCCGATGGGTGAATATCCGATCATCGGTATCGAGTCGACCGGCGACGACCGCAAGCCATTCGTTGGCGGTGCGCACCGCGGGGGCGAAGGGGTCGGTGTGATGGCTCATGAGGCAAGCCTGGCTCCGCGGGTGGGATCGGACACAGGGTCGAAGGTCCTGGTATGCAGGGCAGAAAGCGCAGTGACCTCGGCGCAGGAGCCGGAGGTCACCGTCGCAATGGTCTTTGCGCCCTGCCGAGCACCGGGAACCGAGTCGTTCACTGGTGGTAGGAGGACAAATGAAGACTGTCAGCCCCAAGGGCGTATCCGAGCGTGAACCGGTGCGTTGGGCCCCGATCGAGAAATCCGCGAGCGACCGAGCCGATGCCAATCTCACCGACTATGACCTGTCCCGTCGTGAATTCAGTTGGGATGCGGCACGATTGGACCTGGACGGACTGCCCGGCGGCGGGGTGAACATCGCGCACGAGGCGGTGGACCGGCATCTGGGTACCCCGCTCGCCGACGCGATCGCACTGCGCTGGCTGGGCGCCACCGGCGCGCGGGTGGATCTGACCTATGCCGAACTCGCCGCGCTCAGTAATAGGTTCGCGAATCTGCTGCGCGATCTGGGGGTGCGCCGCGGTGAACGGGTGTGCTTGCTGCTGGGCCGGACCCCGGAGCTGTACGTCGCCATGCTGGGCGCGTGGAAGGCCGGGTGCGTGGTGTCGCCGCTGTTTTCGGCCTTCGGTCCGGAACCGGTGCGCCGGCGCCTGGAGATCTCCGGCGCGACCACGCTGGTGACCACGGTGGAGATGTACCGCCGCAAGGTCGCGCCCAATCGCGACGCGCTGCCCGTACTGCGACATGTACTGGTCACCGATGCCGGAATCGACGACGCGCCCGTGGCCGACACCATTGAATTGTCCCTCGCCATGGCCGCCGCCGAACCGGACTTCACGATCGTGCCCACCACCGCGGAGGATCCGGCGCTGTTGCACTTCATCAGCGGCACCACCGGCCGGCCCAAAGGCGCGGTGCATGTGCACGGCGCGGTGCTCGCGCACCGGGTCACCGCTCGCTACGCCCTCGATCTGCGAGCGGGCGATATCTTCTGGTGCACCGCCGATCCCGGCTGGGTGACCGGCATGTCCTACGGCGTGATCGCGCCATTGAGCCTGGGCGCCACGGTGATCAGCGATGAGGCGGAATTCGACGCCCAGCGCTGGTATCGCACACTGACCCGGCAAAAGGTGACGGTGTGGTACACCGCCCCCACCGCGCTGCGCATGCTCATGCGTCGCGGTGACGAGCTCCCCGAAGGCACCGATCTGTCGCGTTTACGTTTCATCTCCAGTGTGGGGGAGCCGCTCAATCCCGAAGTGGTGGTGTGGAGTCAGCGGGTCTTCGGACGTCCGGCGCACGACAACTGGTGGCAGACCGAGACCGGGGCCATCATGATCTCGAATCTGGCGGCCGCCCAGGTACGGCCCGGATCGATGGGGCGGCCCCTGCCCGGTATCGAGGCCACCATCCTGCGTCGCGGCGCGGACGGCCGGGCCGCGATTGTGGACAACGCGGTCGAGCCGACGGGCGTGGACGAGGTCGGCGAACTCGCACTGCGTGCCGGCTGGCCGTCGATGTTCCGCGGCTATCTGAACGAACCCGTCAGGTACGCACAGGCTTTCGCCGACGGCTGGTATCTCTCCGGCGATCTGGCCCGCCGCGACGCCGACGGCTACTACTGGTTCGTCGGGCGCGCGGACGATGTGATCAATTCCGCCGGGCATCTCGTGGGGCCATTCGAGGTGGAGAGCGCGCTCATGGCGCACCAGGCGGTCGCCGAGGTCGGCGTTATCGGCACACCCGACCCGGTCGCCGGGGAACTGGTGAAGGCATTCGTCCAACTCGAACCGGGTTACGCCGGCACACCCGACCTGCATGACGAACTGCTCGCCTTCGGCCGGCGGCAGCTGGGTGCGGTCGCGCCCAAACAGATCGTCTTCACCGAGGGTCTACCGCATACGCGCAGCGGAAAAGTCATGCGGCGCTTGCTGAAAGCCCGCGAACTGGGACTGCCCTGAGGTGATATCTCGACCTTGGAGGGCGCGTCATGACCGCCACCCGGAAGCGTTCGGGGCCGAACCCCCGAACGGTGCGGGGCGCAAGGGCAAGACCTCCGCCGGGGCTGGTTCTTCCGTACCTTTCGCGACCGCGCCGGTTCCGCCAACCGGCGATGCGGTTCGGGTGCGACGGTCCGCGCCGGTGACCCGCCGGGTCGGTACACCCGTACCGCCGGACGCACGAATCGAGTTGCTGCGTCAGATGATTCGCATCCGCCGCTTCGAGGAGCGGTGCGTGCGCCTCTACAGCTCCGAGGCTGTGTGCGGCTTCCTGCATCTCTATATCGGTGAGGAGGCGGTGGCCGCGGGGCTGCTGGGCGCGCTCGAACCCGAGGACGCGGTCGTCTCGACCTACCGTGACCACGGGCACGCCCTCGCGCGCGGCGTCCCGATGGGCCCGGTCTTCCTGGAATTGCGCACCTATCGATTCCGGGCGCATTCGATGTACGACGCCGACCGCTACCGGACCAAGACCGAGATCGAGGAGTGGAAGGTCCGCGATCCCATCCCGCGCCTGTTCGACGAACTATGCGCGACGGGCACGCTGAAACCCGAGGACCGGGCGGCCCTGGAGACCGCCGTCGGCGCGGAGATCGACGCGGCGGTCACCGCCGCCGAGGCCGCGCCGCTGGAACCGGTCGCCGACCTCACCCGGCACGTCTACGCGGAGCGGAAATGACCACGACATATCGAGAAGCGACCCGGCAAGGCTTGCGGGAAGCCATGAGCGTTCACCGAATCCGGCAGCGGGATGGACAGCGTGCTGTATCGCACCGAGGACGGGGCGTACCGGCTGGCACAGGTCCAGCCGCACCCGGAAATGGTGCTTCCGGGCGCGACCGCGTTCACCATCAGCGCCGCCGCACCGGAACTCGAGATGGACGGTGCGGTCGCCCGGCTCGAATTGACCGGGTGGCCCTTCGTATTCTTCCGTGATCACGGCCGAAGCCACGTGCTCTACCACCGCTACGACGGCCACTACGGGCTGATCACTCCGGCCGGATAGCGGTTGGGTACCGGCCGGATATCGCTCGATATCCGGCCGGTGCCGAGGCTCGGCGTCAGCCTTGACCGAGTTCGGCCGCAATGCTTTTCGCCCAGGCGTGAATGCGATCACGATCCCGGAAGTCACCGGCGCTGCTCTTCGCCATCGCCGAAGCCGGGAAGCCGCGGGCGGTGCGCTCGAGCCGGCCGCCGAAAATGGTCCAGCTGCGAGCCCCCACCCGTTCGGCCGCCTTACGAACAGCCTTCGCGCCCAAGACTTTCGCACCGCCATCGGGCGTATCGGCCGAATCGTCCAGCGGCCCACTGCCGAACAACCAGACCGGCTGCTCCCCGAGCCGCCGGGCGAACCTGCGGGTGAATCGCCGCGCGTCACGATGCCAGAAGCCGATGTAGAGCGAACCGCCGATGACGAACGCGCGATATCCGCTCACCTCACGGACTTCGGCGGCGGGCAGCACTTCGGTGGCGATGTGCTCCCCGCGCAACGATTCACCGATCCACTGCGCGATCTCGGCGGTGCCGCCGCGCTTGGAGCCATAGGTAACCAGTACGGGTTCCTGAGTCATGACCGACCTCCCGGGGTATTCGTCCTGCCCTCGATTGGACTCCTGCCCCGCCCCGAGTCATAGGGTCGAAGGTCTCACCCCGGAACCGATCACCGCTCACCGCGCGCTCACGAATGCTGTTCGGGCGCAAGCGGTCGCGCCGTCAGGAAGAACCGGTGCAGCACGCCGACAGAATCGCGGAACTACGGAAATCAGCCAATCGAGCCGGAACTCACCGCGGGAGTGCTGAAGCCGTGGTGTCCGATAGGGTGTCGGCGATTCCGGGCCGGTCGGGGATGACCAGGACCGGGCAGGGGGCGTGGCGGACCAGGTCGTTGGCGATCCGGCCCAGGCGTTCCGGATGCTCCTGATCGGATTCGTGGCCGACCACGACCAGTTGTGCTGCGGCGCTGAAGCGTTCGATCGCGTCGACGGTGTCGCCGACCACTGTGACCGGGCGTACCGCCACGGTCGGGAACCGCCGCTGATAGTGCGCGATCTGTGCGTCCGGGACCACGGCCGCGGCGGTGAATCGATCTGTCGGCGAGGTCCATTCGCGGCCGTGCCACAGGCGCACCACGATCACGTCGACATCGCGCTCGGCCGCGGCTCGAAAGCCCGCCGGCAGGGCGGGTCCGGCCGTCTCCCATGCCGTGACGACCACCAGGACCGTGCCATTCACCGCGTTGGCCTGCCGGATCAGCGCGGTGGGACAGTGTGCGTCACGGGCGACCGCCAGCGCGGTCGAGCCCAGCACCATTTGGGCGAAGAAGCCGATATCACCGACGCCGAGCACGATCAGCGCCGCGGAGCGCGACATCTCGATGAGCACCTGCTCCGATTGTCCTCGGACGATCTGGGTTTCGATCTCCAGCCGGCAGCCTTCGATATCGGAGGACCGGCGCTCCCGCAGCGCCCCGCTTGCGTTCTCCAGCATGCCGAAGGCGCGTGGAAAGCGTGCGCCGGCGGCCCGGAAAGCCGGATTGTCCACGGCGGGTATCGCCTGGACCAGCAGTAGCGGCGCGCGCCGCGCCACGGCCTCGTCCGCAGCCCACTCTGCGGCCCGCAGCGCCGCGAGGGAACCGTCGATGCCCACCACGATCGCGGGCGGGCGTACCGCCCGGGAATTCTCAATGGCGGCGTGCGGCGCGTCCTTGTCCATGCCACCAGAGTCCGGTGCGGCGGAATATCCCACTAGGGACGGCACGCACGATATGAAGGACCAAAGCCCTTCCCTCCGATGACTTGCCGCCTCTCGCCGGCGCGCCCGAACAAGCGCAGGGTTGTTCGTGCCGGCCCCGCCGAGCCGGGGAGAGAAGCGAGAACGCGATGAATATCCGTCCCCGTGACTGGATGGCTGTGCGATCCGATCGAAATCCGCAGTCGCCGTGGACGTATGGTGCTCGCCGCCCGCCCCACCGAGGAGGTGGCGCCCGGGCAGGTCTTCACCGCCTTCCACTTCCCGGCCGCACCCGCCAATGAACTCACCTCGAGCCGAGCCGAGCCGACACCGTCACCGACTGCCCCGAATACAAGGTCACCGCCGTCGCCCTGCGCCCGATCCGGTTCCGTCTTCCCCGGACCCCGGCTCACCCGCCGCTGAATGATCAACGGCCCCGGTCCTGTTCGTTACGGGAGTGCGAACACCCGGGCGGCATTGCCGTGGCACACCCGCCGCAACCAATCGTCGCCGAGTTCGAGTCGTTCCAGTGATTGCAGGGCGTGTCCGTAGGTGTACGGGATATTCGGGAAGTCGCTGCCGAACAGAATGCGGTCGCCGAAGTCCCGCAATCGCGCGCGCTCGTGAATCGGGAACGGGTCGGCCGCCTCGAAGAAGTCGGTGAAGTTCATGGTGGTGTCGAAGAGCACGTCATCGTAATCGGCTGCCAGATCCAGGAATTGGCTGTATTCGGGCGCACCCATGTGCGCGATCACCAGGCGTAGGCGCGGAAAACGCCGCAGCAGTTCGGCGATGGGCTCCGGGCCGGTGAATTCCCCTGCGGCGGGACCGGATCCGCAGTGGATGATGATCGGCGTGCCCGAGTCCTGCAGCATGCCCCACACCTCGTTGAGCAGCGGATCGCCCGGATGGAAATGCCCGACCTGTACGTGCACCTTGAAGACTCGCACGCCTGCGGCGAGCGCCGCCTCCACGTAGCTGTCCACGCCGTGTTCGGGGTAGAAGGTCGCGGTATGCAGGCAATCCGGTGTGCGCGCGGCGAAATCCGCCGACCATTCATTGAGCCAGGCCGCCATATCCGGCCGATGCGGGTACACCAGCGAGGTGAACGCGCTCACCCCGAATCCGCGTAATGTCTTGAGCCGCACCTGTTCTTCATCGCGATAGGTGATCGGCCACTCCCGATGCCCCAGCAGCGGCCCGGAGGTATCGAAGTACCCCCACACCTTCCGCAACACCTGTTCGGGCATGAAGTGCGTATGCACATCGATGATCGACGGCAGTCCGAGCCGAGCCCGGAATCCGGTCACATATTCGTCGTTCACGCGTGGACCTCCGGGTAGATCGCGGCCGCGTAATCTCCGACCCGGCTGATCAGCCGTTCGAAGAACAATTCCGGATCGGTCCCGATCACTATGTCCGCATTGGGTTCTCGCTCCCACATCCCCGCCCAGTCCGCGACGGTGGTGGCCCGGGTGATGGTCCCCGCCAACTCGACATCGACGGTCGCGGGTTTGGTGACGGCCAGCGCGTGGTCCAGCGCCACGGCCGCCGCGAACGGATCATGCATATGCGCGAGATACCCCTGGTCGTAGAGCTTGTGAAAGTCGAAGTAGAACCGGACCGCATCGGTCAGGAATCGCACCAGCGGATTGCTCGCGCCCGACCGCGCCTCGGGCGGATCGCTCTCCCGCACCAGCTCGATCGGGGTGCTCGCGGCCCGTTCCGCCAGCAGCGCCAGATGTTTGGGCCGCATCTCGATGGTCTCGGTGATATCCAGCGCGCACACAATGGGCCGCCGATCCGCGGGCGCGGCGGAGAAGGCGTCGAACACCTCCTTGGCGGCCTCGGGATCCACGTGCACATTCCACTCATTGGTGGGTGTGGTATTGCCGGGATGGTTGAATGCCCCGCCCATGATCACCAGCCGCCGCAGCAGTTGCGGGAGTTGCGGTTCCAGTCGCAGTGCCAGCGCCAGATTGGTCAGCGGCCCGGTGCACAGACCGACGATCTCGCCCGGATGCTCCCGCACCAGATCGACCCACAACTGCGCCGCCGACCGATCCGAGAGCTTGCGCGTGGACTCCGGCAACTCCGCGTACCCCACACCCTGCGGTCCGTGCGTGTCCTCGGTGGTACGCAATGGAATCGCCAGTGGCTCCGCCGCCCCGAGCGCCACTTCGAGCTCGGGTGCCCGGCATAAATCCAGTAGCGCGAGATTATTGGCCGCCACCCGCCGCGCCGGCACATTGCCCGCGCTGGAGGCGATTCCGATGATCTCGGCCTCGGGGGAGGCCAGGAGGTAGAGCAGTCCCAGGGAGTCATCGATGCCGGTGTCGTTGTCCATGATGATCTTCTGCCGCACCATTCGAGCCTAGCCTTCGCTGATCAGTAGCTCGGCAGCACGTAGTCCTGGGTGGAGTCGAGCATCTTCATCATGATCGGGCGGAAAGGCTTGGTGGTCATCAGCCAGCCGATACGCTGCATCACCTTGAGCCCGACCTTGGAGGTCGGCAGCATCATCTGGATACCGCCGCCCGGCAGCTCCTTGGCCTTGTCCAGGAATGGCGTCACCTGCTCCTGGTAGCGGACCAGCGCGGCATCCAAATCCGCAGGGGTGGCGGCGATTTCACCGGCGAGCAGGTATGCGCCGACGATCGCCATGGCGGTGCCCATGCCGGTCATGGGCGAACCGCAGAAGCCCGAATCGCCGAGCAGTACGACGCGATCCTTGAACAGCGACGGCATATCGACGCGCACCAGCTCGTCGAAGTAGAAGTCATCGGTGGTCTCGAGATGGGTGAGCGCCTCGGGCACGGCCCAACCGGCTTCGGCCAGCATGTCGCGAATCAGCGTGCGCTGCGCGCCGATATCACCGCGCAGCGCCGGATCCTGGTCGGTGCGCAGGGTGATGATGGCCTTGGAGGTGGCGGGGTCGTAGTCGGGCCGCACGCCCATCGCCGCGCGCGGCACCACATGCATGGCCATCCAGTCCTGCTCCGCGCCCGCCGGGGTGGGAATGGTGTAGAAGGACATGTACCCGCCGAGGAAGGTGGTGAACTCCTCTTCCGGTCCGAATACCAGCTTGCGGGTGCGCGAGTGCACCCCGTCCGCGCCGATCACCAGGTCGTAGCGTTCGCTGCGCCCGGAGTTGAATCCGACGGTGACGCCCTTGCCGTCCTGGTCGATGGTCTCGATCGAGTCCCCGTAGCGGTAGTCGAGTTCGCCTGCGGTATCGGCGATTTCGGTGAGCAGTACATCGTTGAGATCGCCGCGGCTGATCTCGATATCGGCGACCGGGCCCTTACCGTCGAACATCTCCATGGACATCCGGTAGATCGGGGTGCCGTCGGCCTTGACGATGCTCATGCCCTTCTCGTGCAGCAGGCGCTTGTTGATGCCCGCCATCAGGCCCATCCGCTCGGCCACCTCGCGGCTGGGGCCGCGCAGGTCGACGGCCTGTCCGCCGGGGCGCGGGGCGGCGGCCCGCTCGACCACGGTGATCGCGGCCCCGGCCCGAAGCAGTTGCAGCGCAACGGCGTTCCCGGCGATGCCGCCGCCGGCGATCAGGATGCGGAGGGTGTTGGTGGTGGCGCTCATGATGTCTCCCGTGGTGGTGAAGTACGTCCGTCTAAGACATATGTCTAACAGACTTTGGCACGGGTGTCTAGAACAAATGTCTAAGACGCTGGTAGGGTGTGGTTATGGGAAATCGCGAAGACCTACTGATGGGCGCTCGGAAGGCCATCCTGGAGCGTGGCATGGCCAAGGTGACCGCCCGTGATATCGCCGCCGCCGCAGGTGTCAGCCTCGCCGCCATCGGATACCACTTCGGCTCCAAGGACCGCCTGGTCATGCAGGCGCTCACCGAGGGCGTCGGCACCGAACTCGGTGACGAGATCGACGCCGCCATCAAGGATGGGGGACAGGGGCAGTCCCTCTGGGACGCGCTCGGACCCACCTGGCACGGCCTGCTCGACGTGATCCAGCGCAATCGCGACAACCTGCAATTGAGTGTGGAGAACGGCATCCAGATCGCCCGCGATCCGGAGATGCAGCTCTATATGGCCGAGGCCACCGAACGCGCCTACGGCGATATGGCGCAGGGCGTGCGCGAAGCGCATCCCGACCTCACCGAGGGGCAGGCCCGGGCCGTGGCAAAGCTGTTGTTCGCGCTCTTCCAGGGTGTCGCCATGCAGTGGATGATCGCGCCGACCGCGGATCTACTCGACGGCGACGACCTGAGCACCGCCATTCGGGCCATCGCCGGCAAATGACGGCCACCCGCGTGCGGTGATCGCACCCCGATCACCCGGCACGCGTGGCTGATTCAACTGGCTTCGATATGCCGCAGCCGCACCAGCGCGGCGACCGCCAGCAGCAGCGCGGCCACGGCCGCGATGGCGGAGGTCAGATGCATCCCGGTGAGAAACGCGTGCTTGGCCGCCTCCGCCACGGCCGCACCGAGTTTCCCGGGCAGGGCGTCTGCGACCTGCATGGCCGCGCCCAAAGTGTCACGCGCACTGTGCACATCGGCATCGCGCAAGCCATACGGCAGCGTATTGGCCAGCTGCCCGCGATACAGCGCGATACTGAGGCTGCCGAGCATGGAAATGCCCAGCGCCCCACCGAATTCCGCCCCGGTCTCGGCCAATCCGGAGGCGGCCCCGGCCTGCTCCGGCGGCGCGGTGCCGACAATCAGCTCGGTGGTGATACCGAACACCGGTGCCAGCCCGAACGACACCAGCAGTGACGCGGCGATGGTGATGCCCACCCCGCCCTGTTCGGTCACGCGAGTCAACAGCAGCAGCCCGGCCGCCGCCATGGCCATCCCCACCCCGATCATGTACGCGGGCCGCACCACCCGGCTCATCCGGGGCACCAGCTGCGAGCCGATCATGAAGCCCAAACCCGCTGGAATGGTGGCGATTCCGGCCCGCAGCGGCGACATACCCAGCACCAGCTGGAAATACTGGCCGACAAAAAGGAAATAACCGAACGCTGCGAAGATGGCGACCATATTGATGGTCAACGCGATTCGGAAACTACTGAGCCGGAACAGTCGCAGGTCCAGCATGGGCTCGGCCGCGGTGAGCTGACGGCGCACGAAGGTGGTGCCGACAATGATCCCGGCGGCCAGCGCGCCGATGGCGATGGGCACCGGCCCGTCCTGTGCGACCTTCTTCATGCCGAAAACCACGAGTAGTACCGCGCTGGTACACATGAGCGCGCTGAGCAGATCGACCTTGCCCGCGTTCGGATCCCGGAATTCCGGTAGTACCCGGGGCGCGAGAATCAGCAGCAGCACCATGACCGGCACAGCGAGCAGGAACACCGACCCCCACCAGAAATTCTCCAGCATCAGCCCGCCCGCCAGCGGTCCGATGGAGCCGCCCACCGAATACGACCCCACCCACACCCCGACCGCGACCGACCGGTGCGCCGGATCGGGAAACATGGTGAATATCAATGAGAGTGTGGACGGCGCGAGCGTCGCCCCGGCTATCCCGAGTACCGCGCGGCAGCCGATGAGCACCGGGGCCGAGGGCGCGAACGCCGCGATGATCGATACCGCGGCGAAGGCGGCCGCACCGGCCATGAGTAGTCGTCGGCGGCCGATCCGATCGCCGATGGTGCCCATGGTGAGCAGTAGCCCGGCCACCAGGAATCCGTAAACGTCGATGATCCAGAGCAATTGGGAACTCGTCGGTCTCAGCTCCGCGCTGATCTGCGGGACCGCGAGGTGTAGGACCGTGAGATCCATGGAGTACACCAGACAGGCCAGCGCCAGTACGGCCAGCCCCGCCCATTCCCGGCGGCTCACTCTGCCGATGGGATCTGCCGCCGCCGTAGTCAGCAGGGGGCCTGGTGTGTCCACGATGACGTCCTCCGTCCGCACGCCGACGTAAGTGCCGACAATATCGATGTCGGTCCCAGCATCTCATTTATTAACGACACAAAAACGATATGTACGAAGGGAATTCGCACTATTCGCCGATGTGTTTGCGGGTGTGCGTGCAGGCGATCGTGAAGACCGAAAGCTACTGGAAACCGGCCGGTCGGAGTGTCCAGTTCGGGGCATGTGTACCGTACTGCGAAGCGGGCCAGGGATAGTCGGGATATTCGCTGAGCGCCGGCGCGGCCGTCCGCACCCCGTCGTGCTCGACCGCGTACGCCGATCCCGGAGAATTCGCCGGAGCATGCTCGGGCGTCCTGCCCGGCGCGGCCAGGAGCCAGGATGCGGTGCGGGCCAGCGCAACTCGCACATCCCGCCCGACCCCGTCGCGTTCGCGGGCGGTGAGCGCGTCCAGCACTCCGGCGGCCAGCAGATACCCGCTCGCATGGTCCAGCGCCTGCGCCGGGAGTGCGCCGACCGGAGACGCATCCTGCGAATTTCGCCACGCACCCTCGATCAGCGATATTCCGGATGCGGCCTGCACAATACTGTCGAAACCCCTACGGTTACCCCACGGACCGCGCTCACCCCAGGCCGAAACCCGGCCGTGCACAATTCCTGGCCGAATTTCCCCCGCATCTACACCAAGTCGTTCCAAAGCGCCCGGTCGGTAACCTGTTACGAGCACATCCGCTTCGCGGAGCAGCTCCCGAAATATGGGAAGCTCCGTTCGCAAATCCAGCAACGTCGAGTACTTGCCCTGACAGGTATCGAGGAATTGCCACGGAATCTCCGGCAGCTGTGGCGGATCCACCCGCAACACCTGCGCACCCAGCAGGGCCAGCGCGCGAGTCGCGACCGGACCCGCGATCACCCGGGTCAGATCCAGTACCCGGACGCCTCGCAACGGCAGCATTTGGGTTGCGTCGGTGGGCGTTTCGCGCGAGCCGATATCGGCCCGCGCTTCGACCGCCACCAGCGGGCCGTCGGCCGCGGCCTTACCCTGCGGGCTGTCCGCCCACTCCCGCTCGGTACGCACCCGCACCGCGAGGGCACCCAATTCGCCCGCCCGGTCCTCGATCTCGGCCGCGGACAGCTCCGCCATACGCGCCACCGCCGCTGCGCGATCCGCCTGCGCGGGCAGTCCGAACACGCTCAGCAACCGGGCGCGATGATGCGAATAATTGGCATGCGTTCGCACCCAGCCGTCCGCAGTCGGGAAGAAGCCCGACAACTCCGCGAACGCATCGGGCGGCGTCCCGTCGATCCGGAACAGCCGCTCACTCGAGAACGCCGCCGCCACCCGAGCCGGATCGAGCACACTCTCCAATGGTGTCAGCCCGCAGGCCACCCGCCGTCGATCGGCGGCCGCGGCGAGGCTCGCCACCGCACCGCCGGCCAGGGACCATGCCGGCAGTGTCGCAGCCAAATTCGTCCCCGAATCGACGGCGGGCATACTCGATCCGGTGATACCGATCCCGGACTCGTACTCGCGGACCAGCACTGCGTAGGCACTCACGTGTCCAAACCTAGTCGTCGAAGGAGCACCGCCGTGGTGGCAAATCTCACCGGTACCGACTGGTTGCGCGCGCTGCGCACCGACGCCGACCCCCGCACCGTACTGGTGTGCTTCCCGCCCGGCGGTGGCTCGGCCACTGCGTATCGGGCGCTCGCGCAGCGCTTCGGGGCAGGGATCGCGGTGTACGCGGTGCAGTACCCGGGTCGCCAGGATCGCATGGCGGAGCAGCAGATTCCCGACCTGGGCGAGCTCGCCGCGCAGGCCGTTCAGGATCTACTGCGCTGGCCCGCCGACACCGCGATCGCCATTTTCGGGCACAGCATGGGCGCGACCGTTGCCTTCGAGGCCGCCCGGCGCTGGGAAGCCGCCGGTCGCACCCTCGACCACCTGTTCGTATCCGGCCGTCCCGCACCGGATTTCGTGGAACCGGGTCGCCTGCACCTCGAATCCGATGGTGCGCTGATCGATCAGCTGGAGCTGCTCGGCAATGACCCCGCGCTGATCCAAATGTTGCGCGACGAGCCCGGCTTCGCGGAACTGATACTGCCCGCCGTGCGCAATGACTACCAAGCGGTGGAAACCTACCGGCACCGGGCCGGCGACCGGCTGCGCGCGCCGATCACAGCGCTGATCAGCACCTCGGACCCGACCACCACCGTGGCCCAGGTGGGGGAGTGGGCCGCGCACACCGTCGGATCCTTCGACGTGGCCACCTTCGAAGGCGGCCACACGTACCTCGATATGCCTGAAAACACTTCCGCCGTAGCCGATCTGGTGACAGCCCGGCTGCGCGCGAGCCGCTGACTCAGCCCAGGTACTCGGACTCGAGCACGAGATCCTTCACGATGGACTGATACTCCACATGGGTGTCGTGCTCGGCGGTCCGCCAGGTCGTACCCTCCTGCGCCTTCATATAGGCGAGGTAGTCGGGAACGCCGGGCACTCGAACATTGTCGGCGACAACAAGAGTGCCGGTATGCAGCCAGCCGGCCGCCAGAATCGTCTTCAGATCGGCCAGATAGGCAGCCTTGGCGTGATCGAGGAATATCAAATCGACGGCGCCGGAATCGAATCCGTGATCCAGTGCCAGCCGGTGCATGGTCTCCCCACCGTCGCCGATGGTCCCGACCACCACGCTGACCTGATCCGCCAGCCCCGCATGCGCGATGATCGCCCGAGCCACTTCGGCATTCGCGGCACTGAACTCCACCGATACCAGTCGCGCGCCGCTGGGCAACAGTCGGCCGATCCGCACCGCGCTGTATCCGCAATACGTGCCCAACTCGAGCGCCAGCTTCGGCTCGGCCTTGCGCACGGCCGCGTCCAGCAGCAGGCCCTTCTCATCGCCGACATTCACCAGCATGCTGCGGGTGCGCGCGAATTCGTCCATGGTGACCAGCACGCTGTCCGGATCGCCGGCCGAGGCGTTGGCCAGCACATAATTCCGCGCCGCCGCCTCCCGTCCATCGCCGACCTGTCCCGTGCGATTGAATGTCCGGAACCCCACCAGAAACCGGCCGATCGACGCCAGCTGCCTGCCGTGACCCCATACCGTCTTCGTAATGCCCTTGCCCGCCATGGCTTCTCCTGTGTTCGAGGTGAAATCCTTGCGATTACGCCCAGGCCGCACGGCGACTGCGCACCGCGAGACCGGTCCACGAAATGAGTACGCACACCACGACAAGCGCACGTACGAGGTCGAGCGCGCTCCGCGGATACAGCACGCCGGTGATGTAGTTGTCGATGAAGTGATTCTCGTCGATCGAGCCTGGTCAGGAGTGATTTTACGGCTTCCGGGGGAGGCCCCGGGCGCTCCCGCTTGCCTAGAGCTTGCCAACCGGCCGTGGTCTGCTTCCACCTTCTGGTCCGAAGAGAGCGGCTCCGGCCGCCTTCAAGTCGCGAGGATGCGCGTCAGAGTAGATGCTCAACGACATGGCTGGATCGTGGCCGTGCCACGCCGCGACAATGTGCACCGGGATACCCGAGGCGAGCATCAGGGACACCGACGTGTTCCGCAGCCCCTTCAACGGAATTCGGCGCAGTCCGGTGCGCTTACGGATTCGCTGAAACTCGGCGGAATACCAGTCGGGCCGGACCGGGGTCCCGTTCTCGTGCACCGCGATCAGCCGATCGTCGGACCAGGATGCACCCATTGCCAGGCACTCCGCCTTCTGCCGGGTCTTCAACGCGCGCAGCGCGGCCTCTAGATCTGCGGGCGGCGGAAGATCGCGACGGCTCCGGCGAGACTTGGGCAGGTTCTCCTCGGTCTCTCTGCCGATGGCAACCCGCCCCCTGCGCACCCGCAACGCGGTGGCATCGAGCCGGCGCCACCGCGCGCCCAGCACTTCCGAGCGGCGCATTCCGTAACACGACATCAGCCAGCACGCGGCCAGGCGCTCGCCGACGATCGCGGCTCGGAAGACTTCGACCTCGCTCATGGTCCACGACTTCGCGTTCGTTTCGTCGTCATCGTTGTCGGTGATGTCGTCAGTCGGCCGGTCCACCAGCGCAATGACATTGCGCGGCAGAGCACCCTGATCGACATAGGACTGAACCATCATGCTGAAGGTGGTCAGCGTCGGCCTGACCGTGACCGGCTTGGCGCCCCGAGGCGCCACAGCGGTGACCGGCGGTGGTGCCAGGACGTAGACGGCCCGTCGAGGGCGAGTCACCCGGCCCGCCCGGACGAGGCCGGCCAGGCAGTGATGTACGTCCTTGCCGAACTCGGCCTTGAGTTCCGCGGTCGAGATGCCATCCGGGTGGCGTGCGATCACCTCTGCGACCTGGGACACCAGGCTGTCGGGCCGAGGCTGCCTAGGGGAGCGCCGTCCCTCGGTCAGCATCCACTCCACGAGCGCATCCCCGTTCTTCTTGGTGAGTTGCGCCAGCTTCTTACTGCCGAGGCGGCGGCGTACCGGCTTCAGGTCTTGGCGGCAGCGCTCCAGTGAGTTCCGCCGGATTCTACGACGATCGGCCAGCCACTGGTCACACGCTTCGTCGGCGGTGATCTCCACGAGCTTGGCGTAGGTTCCGCGTGCGACTTCTGTTGTGATCCGACGATATTCGCGCCGTGCCTCGGCCAAGGTCCGATAGGTGGACTGCTGTCGGTTGCGAGTACCGTCAGGCTTTGTTCCGATGTCGACCTGGAACCGATAGGTCACCGTGCCGTTCTTCGCGATGTGCTTGTTGATCGGCTCGGCCCGGCGTTTCCTTCTGGTCGGCGGTTGTGTGCCGGGCATGCTGGGCCTCCTCTGCGCGGGTAGATTGCGGGGGTAGATCGGTGGTGTCGACTCAGGCTGGCGACCATTCGAGTGACCAGCCGAATTTGGCGAATTTCGGCTGGGTGCAAGCATTTCGGCGCCGGGAAGCATCGACGATGTGCGGAAAGCGGTAGGAGTGCGGGTTCACCGAACACGCAAGGTCGCGTGCCGTTGTTTCGCCTCGCCGTCCGTTCATGGGGTCAGGTATGAGGCCGCGGGATTACCCTTCGACCGACCGGAAGTGGGACCCTCCCGTTGTCCAGACGCAGGATCTGCGCTACGTGGTAAACGAGCGCGGCGGCGGACGGCGGAATGCTGCGCTGGCCAGTCGCGGAAGCTCTACCGTGTGCCGATGTCCGGTTCGTCATCGACCCGCAGTGCCTCGCGAATCCATTTGGACGGAATGCGCACTCGGTGGCCGACCCGAATAGCGGGTAGCTCACCCAATTTGACTGCGGCATAGACGGTGGAACGTCCGATCCCGAGGATCCTGGCCGCGTCAGGGATCGATATCGTCGGCTCGACCAGCAGGCGTCGCAACGCTTCTCTTGCACCCGTGTCGGTGGCATCGCGTTGAATACGAGGGTGTTCGGACATGAGAAGCTCCTGACAGGCTTGTTGCCCGGTCAGTCCCTCGCGACCTTCAGGATACCGTCCTGTTCTGTCAGTGACGTTTGACCTGATCCGCTGCCGACGGGGAAAGGTTGTCGCTCGGCGGAATTCACGAAGCCGTGCTGATCGAACCAGTTCGAACTCGTGGGCGCCGGACCTCGGCTATGCCGTCGGCGGGCCGATAGGAAGGCCAGGGCGAGTCCCTGTTCGGGGCCGCCGGTGGGCCGGTGCGGGGTGTCGCGGGCGTGGGCAAGTATCTCGAACCGCTTCCGCCGCCGCCGGCGAATAGATATCCGAGGGTCATCGCATTTCTTCCGCTACACATTTTTCGATGGAATTCATCGTTCGCGATGAGCATCGGTGAAAAGCCGGAATCTATTGTCTTCGTACCGATCGGTGATTGGATGACAAGGCCGCGACATGCGGTCTCGGTGGACGATATCGGGACGATATCGGCATGAGGAATGATCATGTTTCAGCGGATGTAAAGCTTCGATTGTCTTTGTCATGAGGTAATCAGAGGTAAAAGGAAGTCGATCTCGGCACAGCCGAGGAATTCGAGGCATCGTTTTCATGAATTCCATCGTTCCCATCGCCGTCGTCGGCTACTCGTGCCGGTTCCCGGGAGCCGATGGCCCGGCCGAGTTCTGGCAGCTGCTGGCCGCGGGCCGGGACGCGATCACCGAGGTCCCGGCGGACCGCTGGGATCTCGTCGCGACCGCGGCGGCGCGCTGGGGAGCGTTCCTGGACGATCCCGGCCTGTTCGATGCCGGCTTCTTCGGAATCTCACCGCGCGAGGCCGCGGCGATGGACCCGCAGCAACGCCTTGTCCTCGAATTGGGCTGGGAGGCAATGGAACACGCGGGAATCATCCCGGCGGCCGTATCGGGTAGCCGGACCGGGGTGTTCATCGGTGCGGCACTCGACGACTACGCCGTGCTCCGCGGCCGCCTGGGTGCGGGCGGCATCACCACCCATACCACCACGGGCACGCTGCGCAGCATGATCGCGAACCGGCTGTCCTACCTGCTCGGCGTGCGCGGGCCCAGCCAGATCGTCGACTCCGGGCAGTCGTCCGCGCTCGTCGCGATCCACCAGGCGTGCGAGAGCCTGCGCTCGGGCGAATGCACCGCGGCGCTGGCCGGCGGGGTGAATCTCAATCTCGCGGGGGAGACCGCGCTGGCCCTGGACGCCGCGGGCGCACTGTCCCCGGACGGGCGCAGTTACACCTTCGACGAACGGGCCAATGGTTACGTGCGTGGTGAGGGCGGTGCGCTGGTGCTGCTGAAGACGCTGGATCGGGCGCGGGCCGACGGGGATCGGGTGCGCTGCGTGTTCCGGGGCTCGGCGGTCAACAACGGCGCGGCCGCGGCCGCGCTCACCGTCCCGGAGGCGGAGATCCAGTGCGAGGTCATCGAACTCGCGCACCGGCGCTCCGGCATCACCGCACAGGATGTGCACTACGTCGAACTGCACGGGACCGGTACCGCGGTCGGTGACCCGGTGGAGGCGGCCGGGCTCGGCGCGGCGATCGGCGCGCATCGGCCGGCCGGACAGCCGCTGCGGGTCGGGTCGGTCAAGACCAATATCGGTCACCTCGAAAGTGCCGCGGGCGTGGCCGGATTGCTGAAAGTCGTGCTCTCGCTGGAGAATCAGGCACTGCCCGCCAGTCTCAACTACCGCACGCCGAACCCGAATATTCCCTTGGCACGGCTCAATCTGCGCGTGCAGCAGACGCTGGAACCGTGGCCGGCGCGCGGCGACATCCGTCGGGCCGGGGTGAGCGCCTTCGGGCTCGGCGGCACCAATGCGCACCTGATCGTGGAGGAAGCGCCGCGCGAGACCGGAACCGTTGCGGCGCAACCGGAGTCGAGCTCCACCGACCCGGCCGCGCCGGTGCTGTGGCCCCTGTCCGGGCGCAGCGCCGAGGCGGTCCGGGAACAGGGCGCGCGGTTGTTCGCGTATCTGACCGAACATTCCGAGCTGACCTCGGCCGATATCGGCTGGTCACTGCTCGCCGGACGGACCGCCTTCGAATATCGCGCCGTAGTCGCGGGGCACGACCGCGCCTCGCTGCTCAGGGGCCTGAAGGCCTTGGCCGAAGGCCGAACCGACGCCGCTCTGGTCGAAGGCGTGGCGGGTCCGGCTACCGGGCCGGTGTTCGCCTTCCCCGGCCGGTTGGCGCGGGGGACCGGGGCAGCCGCCCGGCTGCTCGACGAGTCGCCCGTGTTCGAGGCGCGAATCCTGGAGTGCGAGAACGCCATTCGCTCGCACGTCGGCTGGTCGCTCACCGCTGTGCTGCGTGGTGACGTGGAGGCGCCGCGACCGGATCAGGTCGATGTCGCGCAGCCCGTGCTGTTCGCCGTCTCGGTGTCACTGGCCGAGCTCTGGCGCTCGTACGGTGTCGTGCCCGGTGCGGTGGTCGGCCACGGTCGAGGTGAGATCGCCGCCGCGGTGGTGGCGGGCGCGATATCGCTGGAGGACGGCGCGCGCATTGTCGCGCTGGGCGGCCGGGCCTTGGGCGGGCCGGCCGGCAGCGGCGCGATGCTGGGGGTGGCGGCACCGCTCGGCGAAATGTCGCGTCGCCTGGCGTCGCGGGGCGGGCGGCTCGCGGTGGCGGAGATCAATGCGCCCGGAAAGCTGGTCATCTCCGGTGATTCGGCGGAGTTGGATCGGTTCGGCGCCGAGTTGGCCGGGGACGGGGTGCTGTCGTGGCGGGTGCCCGGGGTGGCGTTCGCGGGTCATTCCGCTCAGCTGGACGAGGTACGTACCGAACTGCTGGACGCCTTCGCCGGGATCGCACCGCGGCGCTCGGGGATCCCGTTCTATTCGACGGTCACCGGTGGCCTGGTCGGCGCCGCGGCCCTGGACGGCGCGTACTGGTTCCGGAACCTGCGTGAGCCGGTGGAGTTCGCGGCCGCGGTGTCGACCGTGCTGCACAACGGGCATGCGGAGTTCGTCGAGATCGGTCCCGAACCGGTGCTGGCGGACGAGCTCCGGGACGCGGTGCGGCGGGCGGGCGGAAGTGGTTGTGTGGCAACCCTTCCGGGCGACAACCGGGCCGGACTCGACGGGTTCCTGATGGCGCTGGCGACGGCGTTCGCGAACGGTATCGCGATCGATGCCGAGGCGGTTTTCGCCGGTTCGGGCGCGCGGCGGGTCGACCTGCCGACGTATGCGTTTCAACGGCGCCGCTACTGGCTCGGATCGGTGGCCGCCGGGTCCGGCGAATCGGCGCCGCCGCGGGATGGCGTCGCAACCGAACAGCCGGCGGTGGGAGAGCTGGCGCCGGAGCCGGTGCGCGATGTCGCGGCGCTGGTCAGGTCACAGGTGGCGCACGTACTCGGCCACAACGAGGCCGCCGCCGTCTCGACCGCTGGCACCTTCAAAGAACTCGGCCTCGACTCCCGGATGGGGGCCGAGTTGGGCGAGATCCTGTTCCGGCAGACGGGCGTACGTCTATCGGGCACAGTGATTTTCGACTATCCGACGCCCGAGGCACTGATCGCGCACCTGCGCCGCAAACTGCGCCGGGCCGCCGTGCCACAGCCGGTGATCGTGCCACCGACCTCGACCGCCGGGGCCTCCGGCGTGACCGCACCGCAGACCGCCTCCGTACCGGAGGCCCCGGCGGTCGAGCAGGACGATCCCGTAGTCATCGTCGGCATGGCGTGCCGGTTTCCGTCGGGGATCACCTCGCCGCAACGGTTGTGGCAGGCGGTTGCCGCGGGTGTGGACGCGATCTCCGCGTTTCCCGCCGATCGCGACTGGGAGGACGCGGCGGGTCGGACCGGTGGGGCGCGCCGGGGCGGATTCCTCGACGGTGCGGCGGATTTCGATGCCGAGTTCTTCGGTATCAGCCCGCGTGAGGCCACCGCCATGGACCCGCAGCAGCGGATTCTACTGGAAATCGCGTGGGAGGCGTTGGAGCACGCCGGAATTCGGCCCGACGGGCTGCGTGGCCGCCGGGCCGGTGTCTATGTCGGCGGGACCGCCATGGAGTACGGGCCGCGACTGCACGAGCAGGTTGGGGACACCGAGGGTCTCCGGTTGACCGGCACGGCCGCCAGCGTGATGTCCGGGCGTATCTCGTATGCGCTGGGGCTGGAAGGTCCTGCGGTAACGGTGGATACGGCCTGCTCGTCATCGCTGGTCGCTTTGCATCTGGCGGCGAAGTCGCTGCGCGCGGGGGAGTGCTCGCTGGCATTGGCCGGTGGCGTCGCGGTGATGTCGACCCCCGGCATGTTCGTGGAGTTCGGGCGTCAGCAGGGCCTGGCCTCGGACGGGCGATGCAAGTCCTTCTCCGCTGCCGCCGATGGAACAGGTTGGTCGGAGGGGGCGGGATTGCTTGTGCTGCAACGATTGTCGGATGCGCGGCGCGCCGGTCGTCCGGTGCTGGCGGTGCTGCGCGGTTCGGCGGTCAACCAGGATGGTGCGTCGAACGGTTTGACCGCGCCGAACGGGCTTGCGCAGCAACGGGTTATCCGGGCGGCCTTGGCCGATGCGGGATTGACCACCGTCGATGTGGATGCCGTCGAGGCGCACGGAACGGGCACCCGGCTCGGCGATCCTATCGAGGCCCAGGCGCTGCTGGCGACCTACGGCCGCGACCGGCCCGCGGAGCGGCCGTTGTGGCTGGGGTCGTTGAAGTCGAATATCGGGCATGCGCAGGCGGCCGCGGGTGTGGCGGGTGTGATCAAGATGGTGCAGGCCATGCGGCACGGTGTGCTGCCGCGGACATTGCACGCGGAAGTGCCGTCGCGACAGGTGGATTGGTCGTCGGGTGCGGTGCGGTTGTTGTCGCGGCCGCGGGTGTGGCCGGAGGCGGGGCGGCCGCGGCGGGCGGCAGTGTCCTCGTTCGGGATCAGTGGGACCAATGCGCACGTCATTCTCGAATATCCCGGAAGCGGCAGCGAGACAACGGTACCGGAGCATCGGCCCGTCGGCGGCGAGCTGGTCCCCTGGGTGCTGTCGGCGGGCAGCGAGTCGGCGCTGACCGGACTGGCCGCGCGCCTGGCGGAGGTCGCCGCCGAGTCGCATCCGCTCGATGTCGGCTGGTCGCTGGCGACGACGCGGGCCGCGCTGGGCCATCGCAGTGTGGTGCTCGGACACGATCGGGACGAACTCTCGGACGGCCTGCGCGCGGTCGCCGAGGGCCGGTCGAGCGCCGGTGTCGTGCACGGGCGGGCCGTGTCCGGCGGCGCCGTGTTCGTCTTCTCCGGCGAGGGCGCGCAGTGGGCAGGCATGGCCACGCGACTACTCGAGATCTCGCCCGCTTTCGCGGACAAGATGTCGGAGTGCGCGGAAGCGCTTGCGCGGCACGTGGACTGGTCACTGCTCGCGGTGATCCGCGGCGAGGAGGGTGCGCCGTCGCCGGAGCGTGTCGACGTCGGTCAGCCCGTGCTCTTCGCCGTGAGTGTGGCGCTGGCCGCGATGTGGCAGTCCTACGGTGTCCAGCCCGCCGCGGTGATCGGGCATTCCCGTGGCGAGATCGCCGCGGCGTGTGTGGCGGGCCTGCTCTCGGTACCTGACGCGGCCCGGTTGATCGCGGCCCGCGGACGCCTGCTGGCCGCGTCCGGGCTGGCGGGCCGGGGTGCGATGGTCTGGGTGGCGCTCAGTGCCGGGGAGGTGAGCGACCGGCTCACCGACGGGCTCGATATCGCCGCGGTGAACGCGCCGGGTTCGGTTGTGGTCGCGGGTGACCCGGACGAGGTGGCCGCGTTCAGGCGGGCCTGCGAGGCCGACGGTATCCGTACCCGTAAGACCGTCTCGGACTTCGCCTTTCACTCCGTGCAGATGAAGACCGTGGCCGACGATCTGGCCGAGGCGGTCGCCTCCATCCGTCCCGCGGCGGCGGCGGTGCCGTTCTTCTCCACCGTGACCGGCGGCGTGCTCGATGCCGAGGCCATGGACGCGGACCATTGGCGGCGGAATCTGCGCGATACCGTGCGATTCGAGGCCGCCGTCCGCGCCCTGCTCACCGGCGGGCATCAGCTTTTCGTCGAGGTCAGCCCGCACCCGGTGCTGATCCCCGCGATCGAGGAGACCGCCGAGGAACTGCGCGTGCCGGTAGCGACCGTGCCGACGCTGACCCGCGGCGCGGACGATCGCGAGCGGCTGCTCACCAGCCTCGCCACCGCCTACGCGCACGGCGCCCCGGTCGACTGGACCGGTGCCTTCGCGAAATCGGGTGCTCGAAGGGTCAAGCTGCCCACGTATCCCTTTCAACGGCAACGATATTGGCTCGATTCCGGGGCCGCGGCGGCCGCTCGTGCGGTCGATCCGCAGGCGGGCGGGTTGCGCTCCGCTGCGCATCCGCTGCTGGCCGCGGCGGTCGATATCGCGGCGGTCGGTGCGGCGGTCGTGCTGACCGGACGGTTGTCGCAGCAGGCGCATCCGTGGCTCGCCGACCATGCGATCGATGGCACCGTGCTGCTCCCGGGCGCCGCATTGATCGAATTCGCGCTCCGTGCCGGTCAGGAGATCGGGTGGGGCGTGGTCGAGGAACTGGTGCTGGAAGCGCCGCTGCTCCTGCCCGCCGCGGGGGCGGTCGATGTGCAGGTGGTGATCGGCGAGGCTGCCGGAGATCAGCGGCAGCTCGGCATCTTCTCGCGCCCGGTGGAGGATCACTCCGATCGCGCATGGACCCGGCACGCGAGCGGGACACTGGGCGTCGACACCCGGGCACACCCGCAGAGCGATCCGGCGCCCTGGCCACCGGTCGGCGCTGCGGCTGTCGAGTTCGGCGACCTCTACGCGGGATTCGCGGAGCGTGGCTACGACTACGGTCCGGCATTTCAAGGACTACGGGCCGCCTGGCGGTCCGAGGACGAACTGTGCGCCGAAGTGGAACTACCCGTCGCCGCTGCGGCGGGTGAGTACGCCGGGGTGCATCCGGCGCTGCTGGACGCCGCTGTGCAAGCGGTGCTGCTTTCCCGGGGCGCGGACGAGGGAACCCTGCTGCCCTTCGCATGGGCGGGTGTCCGGCGATACGCCGGCGGCGGATCCGTGCTGCGGGTCCGGATCACAGCGGTGGCGGCCGATGCGGTGACGGTGACCATCGCCGATCAGCGGGGTGACCCCGTCCTGACGATCGATACGCTGACCATGCGCGCCATCGCGCGTGGACAGCTGGCGGCCGGCGACCACGATCTCTTCGAAGTGCAGTGGGTCCCAGTGGAATCGGGCACCAGCACGCCCGTCGCCTGGACGGCATGGGCAGGTGACATTACCCCGGCCGAGGCATCCGGGGGCGCGATCGTGCTCGACGCCCGCACGTTCGGGCATGGGCCAGATGCGGCCGGGTCCGGCCGGACGCCGGCCGACGCCGCCCAGGGTGCGGTCCGGCAGGTGCTGGATACGTTGCAGCGGTGGGTGAAAGCCGAGGGCTTCGACGGTTCGCGTCTGGTCGTGGTGACCGGCGGTGCGATGGGGCCCGGCGCGACGAATGTCGTCGGCTCGGCGGTGTGGGGCCTGGTGCGCTCGGCTCAGGTAGAGTTTCCTGGGCGATTCGTACTGGTCGATGTCGACGGCTTTGCCGAGTCCGCCACCGGTGCTGCCGGGTCCGCCGACGGCGCTGCCGGGTCTTTCGGACTGACGCCGCTGCTGGATGAGCAGACGTTGCTGCGGTTGCCGGATTCCGAGGATCAACTGCTGGTGCGTTCCGGGCGGGTGTCGGTCCCGCGGCTGGGTCGTGTTGCCGCTGCGGGAGATTCGGGTTCGACGGGGCCGCGTCGTGCTGCGGTGGAGGCAGAGTCGAACGGGTCCGGGCTGGGTGACGGTGCGGTGCTGATCACCGGTGGCACTGGGACGCTGGGCAGCGTGCTGGCGCGGCATCTGGTGCGCCAGCGGGGTGTCCGGCATGTGGTGCTGATGTCGCGGCGTGGGCCGGCGGCGCCGGGCGCGCCGGATCTGGTGGCCGAGCTGGAGGGCATGGGCGCGCGGGTCGAGGTGGTGGCCTGCGACGTTGCCGACCGGGCAGCGCTGGCAGCCGCACTGGGCCGGGTGTCGTCGCTGTCAGCGGTGGTGCACGCGGCGGGCGTACTGCGGGACGTGACGCTCACGGGCATGTCTGCACGTGATGTCGATGCGGTGTTTCGGGGAAAAGCATTGTCGGCCTGGCATTTACACGATTTGACCGCGACGACGGATCTCTCGGCGTTCGTGCTGTTCTCCTCGGTGATGGGTGTGCTCGGCGGTGCCGGACAAGGCAATTACGCCGCCGCGAACGCCTTCCTGGACGGATTGGCGGTGCTGCGGCAGGCCTCCGGACTGCCCGCGGTGTCGATGGCATGGGGACTGTGGGACGCGGCAAGCGGCATGACGGGCGAATTATCGGCGGCGGACCGGCAGCGCATGGCGCGCGGGGGCCTGGTCCCGCTGCCGGACGAGCGCGCGCTGGCCTTGTTCGACACCGCTCTCGGCGCGGGACGGGCCGCGGTAGTACCCATGGGCGTGGACCTTGCCGCCCTGCGCCGCGGCGCGGCGGACCCGGCCCCGATGTGGCGGGGCCTGGTTCGCCCTGCCCGCCGGGTCGCGGCCGTACCCGCGGCACCGCCCGATCTGCGGCAACAACTCGCGGCGCTACCGGTGGCCGAGGACCGGGAACGGCTGGTGACCGATGTCGTGCGGGCGGAGGTCGCGGCCGTGCTCGGGCAGTCGCACCCCGAATCCATCGACCTGCACCGCGCTTTCAAGGAAATCGGGTTCGACTCGCTGATCGCCGTCGATCTGCGTAATCGCCTGATCCGGGCGACGGGTTCGAGACTGCCCTCCACCCTCGTGTTCGACCACCCGCGCCCGATCGCGATCGTCTCGTATCTGCTGGGTGCGCTGATCGACACCGCGAGCACCGCAACGGTCGCCGAAAGCACTGCGGTGGAGCGGTATTCGTCTCCGTCCGCACCGGATGAGGACGTGATCGATGGGCTGGGGATAGCGGATCTGATTTCGCTGGCGCGGGAAGGGGCTGAGTAGTGAAGGTTTCGGCGATGGGAAGTGACGTGCCGGGCGGGTCCGTCGAAGAGTTGGTCGGTGCACTGCGCGATGCGGTGAAAGAGACTGTGCGGCTGCGCAAGCAGGTCGCGGCGGCGCGCGAGCCGATCGCGATCGTCGGGATGGCCTGCCGGTTGCCCGGTGGAGTGAGCTCGCCGGAGGGTCTATGGGATCTGGTGGCCTCGGGTGGTGACGGGGTATCGGGATTTCCGGTCGACCGGGGATGGGATCTGGACGGCTTGTTCGACGCGGATCCGGATCGGGCCGGGCGCTCGTATGTGCGTGAGGGCGGGTTTCTGCACGAGGCGGCGGAATTCGATGCCGAGTTCTTCGGTATTTCGCCGCGTGAGGCGCTGGCGATGGATCCGCAGCAGCGGTTGTTGCTCGAAACGGCTTGGGAGGCAGTGGAATACGCAGGAATCGATCCGTCCTCGCTGCGGGGTTCGCGGACCGGCGTCTACGCCGGCGTCATGTACCACGACTACGAGCCCGCCCTGCTGGAACGGCTTCCTGCGGTCGAGGGCCAGCGCATTGCCGCTGCCACGAGTGTGATGTCGGGTCGGGTGTCGTTCGTGCTCGGGCTGGAAGGCCCTGCGGTGACCGTGGATACGGCGTGTTCGTCGTCGCTGGTGGCGTTGCATCTGGCGGCGCAGGCCCTGCGGCGGGGGGAATGCGATCTCGCGCTGGCGGGCGGCGCCACCGTGATGGCCCGGCCGGCGGTGTTCGTCGACTTCAGTCGTCAACGGGCGCTGGCCGCTGACGGCCGCTGTAAGTCGTTCGCCGCCACGGCGGACGGCACCGGCTGGTCGGAAGGCGTCGGTGTACTGCTGGTCGAGCGTTTGTCGGATGCGGTGGCCAATGGTCATCGGGTGCTGGCGGTGCTGCGCGGTTCGGCGGTCAATCAGGACGGTGCGTCGAACGGGTTGACCGCGCCGAATGGGCCTGCGCAGCAACGGGTCATCGGGGCGGCATTGGCCGATGCGGGATTGACCACCGCCGATGTGGATGCGGTCGAGGCGCACGGGACCGGTACCAAGCTGGGCGATCCGATCGAAGCGCATGCCTTGCTGGCGACGTACGGCCGGGCGCGGCCGGCCGAGCGGCCGCTCCGGCTGGGGTCGTTGAAGTCGAACATCG
>NZ_WJIC01000031.1 GCF_009649815.1 Nocardia sp. SYP-A9097 | reverse complement strand
TCGATCAGGGCGTCGACGACGGTTACGGTGCGCCGGTCCGCGAGTTGCACCATCGTCAGAAACCGCGTCTTGCGGTCCACGAGGGTAGCGACCTGACTGATCTTGCTGCCCAGAATCAGATCGCCCTCCAAATACCCTGTAGCACTGCGCGTTTCGGCTTCAGCAGGTCGTTCTTCGATGGGACGCGCCCCGATGATCTGCGATCGCCACTGCCCTTTCGCGCTGTGATGCTTGTTCTTGCGGATCGGCCTTCTGGTCCGCAGTGCCGTCTCCGCTGGATGTTTCGGGATTAGCTTCCATCTGCTCGTATAGACGCCGCGGTAGATGGTCTCGTGGCTGATCCGCATGTCCGGATCGTCGGCGTGGTCCAAGGGCAGCCGCCGGGCGATCTGCTCCGGCGACCACTCCAACTCCAGCTTCTCCACGACATGCTCGCGCAAGCGAGGATTACGTTCCAGCAGAAGCTGTTTCGGCCTGCGCCGGCGCTCGTCGGCACGCTCCTGCGCATCGAGAGCGCGGTAAGCGTCGCGGCCGCCGTTGCGCTCGACCTCTCGACTGATCGTCGATGGCGACCGATCCAGCTCGACTGCGATGGCCCGCAACGATATTCGAGCGCTCAGCCCGCGCGAAATCGTCTCTCGTTCCGCCGCGTCGAGGTGCCCGGTGCGCGGCCGGCGCGGCGTCGGAGCAATCCCTCCGTGGTACTTCAGCGTCGTGTAGACCGACCCGGTTGCCACGTCCAATGCCCGTGCGATCACGCTGATCGACTCCCCGGCCCGCCACCGCCGCCATAACTCCGCCTTTACTGCATCCGACATCCCCGGACGACCGACCCGCGCCACCAAACCCTCATTCCACCAGCACCGTTGCGTTGACCCGTTGAATCTAAGCCGGCTTTCCTCGAATCGAGGGGCCTTCGCCCTACAGCTGGACGATCGATCACCGGGACATGAGCGTTGGGATACGCCGCAAAAATCAACGCTCATGTCCCGGTGATCGCATGTCCAACAACCCATCAAGGCCCGCGACGGCAGTGGATCAGGCCGAGCGGTTGAATTCTTCGCGAGCAGCACCGGCGGTGAAGGCATCCCACTGGCTCGGCGTGAAGACCAGTGCCGGGCCAGTGGGATTCTTCGAATCACGCACGCCGACAGCGCCTTCCGCAAGCCAGGCGACCTCGACGCAATCGCCTTGGCTACCGCTGTGGCTGCTCTTGAACCATTCGGCGTGGGACAGGTCAACGTTGTTCATACTCAAACTCCTTCGTCACCCGGCGAACCAGATCCCGGGTCGGTTGGTCCTCGAGCGCGGCGCTTCGGATGGCTGAAGCAAACTCTATATAGAGCCGCACATCATCGGGCTTTTCCAGATACACGTCCTGGGTTGGACCGCCCTCGATGTACACGATCGGCGGTTCGGCTACTGCGTCCCCGATCTTCGTGTCGAACTCGAGAATCGTGAAAGAGCCACGCGGCAGCCCCCACGTCAGCCCTGCTGAATATGGGTGCAGTCGCACGCTGACGTTGGCCAGCTTCGACACCTCGGCCATGTGACGTAGTTGAGCCGCCATGATCCGTCGGCTGCCGACCATCCGGTGTAGCGCGGATTCGTGCAAAAGTACTTCCAGCACGACAGGATTGGTCTTGCGAGTGACGATGGTCTGGCGCTTCATGCGATGCTCGACACGGCGGTCGATGTCACCGGTGCCAGTAAAATCGGGGTACGCGCCGATGATGGCGCGGGCGTAGTCGACGGTTTGAAGTAGTCCCGGAATGTGCTCGTGGTAGGTGATCAGCCGCTCGGCGGCGGCTTCGAGTCCGGTGTACATATTGAAAGCATCCGAGTACAACCCGCCGTACGCGTGGTACCAGCCTTGGGTTCGGGCGAGCGTTGCGAGATCGATGGCGGCGAGGGTGGCGGTGGGGTCGACACCGTAGACCTCGCAGAGTGCACTCCCATCCTGCTTTCGGACCTTCTGGGTTTGGCCTGACTCGATGCGCTGAAGGGCAGAGGTAGACAGGTCGGCCAGCTTCGAGGCTACGGTCAAGGTGAATCCATTCGCCTCGCGCCATTCGCGTAGAAACCGGCCGAGCTGCCGTCGCGGCAGTGTCGAACTCGGGTTGAACTCGGTGTCGTCGTGAGCGCTGTTCATGTCGGCGTCCCATCACTGTGTGAAATCGGGTCGATCGGATCACGAAATCGGGTGCGGTTCACTGTGTTTGCGGATAGGTTCTTGGGCTTTCGAACGAATTGCTATCGGGAATCCGATTTTAATGCAGTCCCTGCCTGGCCGGTGGTGTTCTGAGACCACGGTGACGACAGGGAGGAACGCAGCGATGTCCAGCAAGAATCCATGGTCGGTGCAGGCGATCATCGACCGCATCAACCGTGAGAAAAAGGCGGCCGAGGCCGAGCGTGCGTTGGCTGAAGCGAGCACTGTCGGGTATTCGGTGCGCGGATTGTGGTCCTGCTACGCCGATCCCGGGGAGTTGAGTGCTGCGCAGGCGCATGTCGCGATGCACTTGCATCTCGAGTGCGGGGTGAACAACTGCCGGGTGCGGTGGCAGCCGCGGAATGCTCTGGCCGAGGCGGGGCGGATGGTGCTTGATGCGCGGGCCGACCGGGCGGTGGCTCCTCGGGTGAAGCTGTTCACGCTGTTGCGGGTTGCGGTATTCGGTTATGGCGCACTGTTTTTCGGTGGGCGTCATGCCGTGCGATGACCGGGATCAGGTGGAGCGTCAGGTGATCGTGGATGTGCTCGATACCGTCGAAGCCCAACTGCGGGAACGGGAACGGCATGGGTGGCGATTGACCGTGCCGCGCTCGCGGGTCTATGCGATCGTGCTGCACGCGGTAATTGTCAGTGCTCGCGCGGCACACCGGTATCCCGCGACCCTCGATGGGGCCGACATTCTCGATGCGATCTTCGACGGCGCCGAATCCGCCGGTTCCGACAGCGCCGGACGGTTGGTCGAGGACGTCATCGGACGTCACACCGTTCACATGAATTGACCCCATCGACCTTCGGCCACATCAGGATGGAGGATGTCAGCGGGCCGGCGGGGGTGGCGTCCAGCGGTTGATGCGGGGTCCGGCGGAGGCGACGCCGTAATCGGGTTTGAGGTGTTCGGGGATGGCGTACTGCATGACTCGGCCACGGGTGAGGGAGCTGAGCTCGAAAATCGATGTCAGGTGGCCGAGACGGTCCAGCGCCCAGGCGCCCAAAGGCGAACTGTCCTCGATGGTTTCGAGGACACCGAGCAGAGCCGGAACGGTTTTGACGGCCGAATCCCAACCGGTGCGCGGCACACGCAGCCAGTCGGCGCAGGTATCGCCGATGAGATAGCGGATCAAAGCGGCCACCACGGGATCGAAGAGAGTGCCGGGCACAACCTCCTCGTAGAGATTGATCAACTGACGAGTGAGCTGCGCGCCTTCCTCGCTCGGACCCATATAGCGCACCAGATAATCGTCGAGGAACTCCCGCGCGGAGGTCAGGTCCGCGGGTGCGTGCGCCTGGTCGACGCCGAGCATGGCGCCGACGACCCGCCAGGCGTAGTAATACGCCCCGGCGCCCTCCACGCTCATGTGGATGTTGAGCCGATGCAGGCTGTCGAGTACCAGCAGCGAGAACAGCAGCTGACTGCCGATCATGTCTTCCTGGCAGATGGGAACACCCAAGGTTGCTGTGTCCCAGCGGTTTTCCCGCACCAGGTGATGCCGGATCGCGGCATGCAGCAGCCGGACCTTCTGCACGGCGGGGATGAAACGGCTACCGGCCTCGAAGGCGTCGGGACGCATCAAATAGACGGTGAATTGCCCGGTCTCCGCCATACGCTTGGACGGGTATTGCAGCGAATGCGTGGCCGACAGCAGTTTGGCGATATGCGGTACGACATAGCAGGCGGGCATGGCGGCGAAGGACAGCGCGGTGGAGATGTGCACGTTGTTGTCGATGAAGAACAGCCGCGCCCGCTCCATTTCGCCCCAATCCACCCAGTCCGGTGGGGCGGCGGTCTGGTGCAGATACTCGCGCGCGATATCGGGAAGATCATCCGGGAGTGGCGAGCCCGCGGTCGAAACGTAACGCATCAGCGTGTTGAACTTGCCGACCTCGCCGCGCTCGAACAGGGTGGCCACGGTGGCGTCGGCGAGTTCATCGCCGAGCATCCGCAAGGCGCCGAGAGGTTGGGACATCGAAACTCCTCAGGTCGGGCGGCGACGGGAGTGCTTGTGCCGCAACATCAGTGGCCGCGGGTGGTGGCGGTGTGCGCGAGCTCTGTCAGCGCCTGCGCGGCGCTCGCCGGCAGCTCCGCCCGCGCGAGCACGCGGGTGGCGGTCCGGACCCGCGCGTGGATCATCTCCTCGATGCGGGCCGGGGAGCCGATCCGGTTCATCAGCTCGCGCAGGTCGTGAAGATCATCGGGACCCTGGTCCCGACGCTCCAGCAGGGTTCGTAGTTGTTCGCGCTGCCCGTCATCGGCGGAGTGCCAGGTCTCGGCGAGCAGGGCGGTGGGGCGACGGCCGCGCAGATCGTCGAGGTTCGACTTGCCCGTGGTGGCGGGATCGCCGAACAGTCCGAGCAGATCATCGCGCAACTGAAAGGCATCGCCCAGCGGTAATCCGTACGCGGAGAAGGTGTGCTGCAGGCTCTTGCTCGCACCGGCCAGCGCCCCACCGATCAGCAGCGGCTGCTCGACGGTGTACTTGGCGGTCTTGTACCGGATCACCTTCATCGACTCCGCCAGATCGGGAGTCGAGCCGGTCGAGATGATCTCCAGGCATTCCCCGGCGATCAACTCCCGAGCCAGAACCGCCCAGAGTGCACGCGCACGCGACAAGTACGCCACCGGCAGACCACTGCTGAGGAACAACTGCCCGGCCGCGGCTATCAACAGATCTCCGACCAGCATGGCCAGCGCCCGCGCGGACTTCCGCGGCCGGGGTTGTCCGCCGAGCGAATCCCGCAGCGCGATATGCGCTGTGGGCAGACCGTGCCGCAGCGGACTGGCATCGATGATGTCGTCGTGCACGCTCGCCGCCGCGTGCACCAATTCCATTGCGGCCGAGGCACGTACGAGCGCATTGCTGTCCGGCTGCCCGGCCGCTCGCCAACCCCAATAGCAGAACGCCGCCCGCAAACGTTTGCCATGAGTGGCCGTGACCACCAGCTGATCGGCGACCGGCCGCAACCGCGGATCGATCTCCAGCAGCTGTTCGCACTCGCACGCAACGAATTCCCCCAGCGCGGCATCGATACGAGCCTTGAACGCAACCGGGTCGAAGTGCTCAGGCATTGCCGCGGCGCGCCTGCGCACGCTGAGCGAGATACTCCAGATGAGCCTGCGGAACGGTGTCATACCGGTCCAGCACCAACCGCCCCCGCGCCTTCAAATCCGCACCGGCCGCACCTACGAGATCGGCCGTATCCGAGCGACGCAACACCCGAAAAGCCCGATTCACCACCGGCCCAACCCGACTCAGCGCGGCATCCGCCAGCCCCACCGCCAAAAGCACGGCATCCTCACCACGTGACCCGGAATCGAATGCCCCTTGCCCCATACGATCAGCTCCCACATCCCTAGAAGTGGCCCTGACACCGTGCCGCCCAACAACTTCCGGATCAGTCAGGCAAAGCCAGTGTGGCATGGGTCGATCCGGGACACGTCGAAAACCGAACGATGATCATTTCGCCGCGCGGACACCTGCAACGCGTCAACCCCGAAGCTCGCGTGGTGTACGTGGACAACGATCCGATGGTCCTCGCGCACGGCCGGGCGCTGCTGGCCGAGAACAACAAAGCCACGATCTCCACCTGCGACATCTTCCAGCCGCTGGAAATACTCAAAGACGCATCGGTTCTCGAACACCTGGATTTCAGCCGCCCGCTGGCCCTGCTGCAGGTGGGGACACTGCACCATTACCTCGGCGTGGACTCGGCCGCGCTGATGCAGACCTACATCGACGCACTGCCGGCCGGATCATTCGTGGCGATCTCGCACTTCTTCGACCCGCGGGATCCGCAGGAGCCCGAGCTCAGCGAACTGGCGGTCCAGATGGAGGACAAGTTCATCCACAGCCCGATGGGCAGCGGCCGCTTCCGCACCCGCGACGAAATCCAGGCCATGTTCGGCGATTTGGAGATGATCGAACCCGGATTGGTGTTGTGCGACGACTGGTGGCAGGACGGCCCGCGCCTACGCATGCTCAGCGCGGTGCGCCACTGCATAGTCGGCGGCGTCGGCCGCAAGCGGTAGCGCACGAGCACCACGCCGATTATGGAAGTCGACCGGGCGCCTGACAGTGTCCGGTCGCACCGACTCGGCTTGGCGGGTGAGCTATTTGCCGTAGTCGGGGCGATCGTGGGTGGACTGCGCCGCGTGCGCGATCTCGGCGCGCTCCAGCCATGTCAGCCAGGGGCCCGCGCCGCGGCGGGGTTCGGCGTAACCGTCGGTGGTACGGACTATGCGGGTGCCGGGCTGTTCGAGCCAGCGCACCAGGAGACCGACCTCCTCCGGGAGGGCGCCATGTAGTGGGGGATGGGCCGGCACGGGCGCGGTCGCACGATTCGGGGCGGGATCGAGTTCCCGCGTGGAAGCGAGTTCGGGTGGGGGAGTGGGGGTTCGGGGTGAGGCGTTCAGGATGGGCGGGATGACGGTTTCGGCGGCGGCGACCAGGCGGTCGACGGTGCGCATGGGGGAGATGCCGCGCGGCGCGTTGCCCGCGGAGGCGAGGCGGCCGTGCCGGATTACCGCGAACTGCCAGCCACCGGCGCCGTCGGGGTGGGCGGCTATCAGTTCGGGGAGGCGGGTGAGGGCGTTGAGGCGCTGGGTGCGGCGCAGGGCGCGGATCACCGTGGTGGCGCGGTCTCGCAGGCGGGCTGCGGCCTCGAAATGTTCTGCGGCAGAGAGGGATTCGATCTTCTGCTGAATGGCGTGCAGGATCACGTCGCTCTCGCCGGCGAAGAGCGCGCGGACCGATTCCGGGGCTCGCGCGTACTCCTCTATATATAGGGGCCTATTTTCGGCGCTCGCGGGGCAACCGCCGACTATGGCGGGCGGGCAATCATGCGTGCCGGTGCGCGGGATGCGGGTGGTGCAGGTGCGCAGGCCGCAATTCTCGGCGATGGTGGTCGCCACCTCCAGGGCATCCGCGCGAGAAGTGAAGGGGCCCAGCGCATCCCGCGTAGGTGTGCGCGAGACGGCGAAGCGCGGGAACGCCTCCTCGGTGAGCGTCAGCCACCATGCGCGCTGCGGGAACTTGGAGCGGCGGTTGTACGGCGGGGTATGCGCGATCAGCAGACGCAGTTCGCGTACACCCGCCTCCAGGCCGTGCGCGCACTCGACGTGATCGACCCGGGTCGCCAACTGCACCATCTCGCGCATGCGCGGACGGGTGTCCGAACCGGTGAAGTAGGTGCGCACGCGGCGGCGAAGATTCACCGCGGTTCCTATATATAGGACTTCATCCGAAGGACCCCGGAAGAGGTACACGCCGGGCGTCGCCGGAAGATCCGCCGCGAGAGTCCGTTTCGCGCGCTGGCGGCGCGTCACCTCCGGCAGATAGTCGAGCAGCTCGGTGAGACTGTGCACCCCCTGATTCCCGACCCTGGCCATGAGCGCGTGCAGCACATCCACCGTCGCCCGCGCGTCATCGAGCGCGCGGTGCGTCGGCCGCGTCTGCGAGCCCAGCAACTCCGCCAGGAACGACAGCTTCACCGACGGCGCTTCATCCTTGTTGAGTACCCGCCGCGCCAGCTGCACCGTGCACACCACTTGGAAAGCAGGCCACGGAATCTCGCTACGCGCCGCCGCCGCGCGCAGGAACCCGGTATCGAACCGCGCGTTGTGCGCGACCAGCACGGCCCCGTTCGCGAACTCCAGGAACCCGGGCAGCACCTGTTCGATCGGCGGCGCATCGATCAACATGGCCGTCGTGATCCCGGTGATCTGCACGATCTGCGGCGGAATCGCCAGCCCCGGATTCACCAGTGTCGCGAACTCACCGAGTACCTCACCCCCGCGTACCTTCACCGCCCCGATCTCGGTGATGGCATCCCCCTGGGGACTCGTTCCGGTCGTCTCCAAGTCCACGACCACGAACGTTGTGTCGTAGAGCGGTGTTTCGAGCTCATCGAAGGCCAGCTGTTCGGACACGACCGGCAAGCGTAGGCCGAGGGTCCGACAGATTCGGCCGACGGCGATCCGTACGGGCACAAGATCATGCACGAGGCTCCTGAGCGGCTGCTGAGGCCGTTGCTGGACGCCACAGCCGGGATTTCGACGACCTGCGGAAATGCCTGAATTTGTCATCGAGATCTTCGAGTTGAAATCCACGAATTTCACGAATATGCGAGAAAGTGACGGGGATCACATTGATTCATAAAGTGAATCAACGTGAGCGGATGTGACGGACTGTCCGAGTCAGTGTCCGGCGGATGCTGCCTCGGTAAGGGTCGCCTTGGGGCGGTTTGCAAGTCCCCCGGTCAGCGCCTGGTTGGGTATGATGCCTCTGACCTCGTGTTATTCGGAATCTGTCCTGCGTGGAGGGGTTGTCCAAGGCGCTTGGTTACCGACGGGTAGCTCCGGGGGTGCTCTCGCCGAATTGGTCGCTGTTATTGTTTCGTGATTGCTGTGACATTTATCGCACCGAAATGACGGTGCGTAACAATTTCCAGCCATGGCCCGTCGGTCGCCGCTTTACAAATCACCGTTATCGGCTCGTAATCTTCCTGAGACCTCGCGGAGTCCGACCCACCAAACCGGTGCGGCGTCGCGGGGCAGATTGGAAGTACCTCACCATGGCGACCAAGACCGTCAAGCGGGCCCTCTCGGCCGGTGCCGTCGGCGCTGCCACGCTGAGCGCGCTGCTGCTGCCCGCCTCTCCCGCATTGGCGCAGCCGGTGATTATCCCCGGCGTCGGCGCCTTCGAGGTGCCGGACCAGATCCAGCTCCCCGCCGGAATCCCCGGCGTGCCGGAGTCCATCCCGGTGCAGCTGCCCGCCATCCCCGGCGTCGAGCTGCCGGGCGCCCCCGCCCCCGCCGCGCCGCAGGCCGGTCCGCGCCAGCGGGTGGTGGACGCCGCCATGAGCCGTCTCGGCGATCCGTACGTGTACGGCGCCGCCGGCCCGAATGCCTTCGACTGCTCCGGACTGGTGCAGTGGTCCTACGCGCAGGCCGGAATCAGCTTGCCGCGCACCAGCTATGAGCAGCTCAGCACCGGCGCCCCCATTTCGGAGGATCAGCTGGAGCCGGGCGATGTGGTGTCGTTCTACGGCGGCAGCCACTCCGGTATCTACGTGGGCGACGGCAATGTCGTGCACGCCTCGACCTCCGGTCAGCCGGTCAAGGTCGCCCCGATCTCGTCCATGCCGTTCGCCGGCGCGCGCCGAATCTAAAAATCTCGAATCGAAGATCCGCAGGTCGAGCGACCTGCGAGCGAACGGCGACCGTAATGATTTTGTGGCCTGCTGGACACAACAGGTCGCCGTTTCGTAACCTATTCGAGACCTTCTTTTCCAGCTCGGGGTAAGAGAACGGGACCACGCCGACGGTGGCAGCGCAACATCGCACGAAGAAACTCGTAGGTGGAGCCCTCACAGCAGGGGCACTCCTGGTGGGAGCCGATAACATCGGACCCGCGATGGCCGATCCGGTCGCCGCACCGGCATCGGCCGGGGAAGCGGTGCAGCGACTGATCGACCTTTCGAGGCAATCCGAACAGCTCAACCAGCAGGCGCTGAACGCCCAAGCCGATCTCGACATCAAGGTCGCCGCCGCCACGGACGCCGATACCGAGGCCGCGGCCGCCGCATCCACCCTGGACGCGGCTCGCTCCGAGATTCGTAGATATCAGCCGGTTATCGATCGCGCGGCCAGTTCGGCCCTGCTCGGTAGTCGTACCAACCGGCTCACCTCGCTGCTCGTGAGCTCCTCACCGCAGCAACTGCTCGATCAGATGTCCATCGTGGATCTGGTGGGGGCGCGCACCAATGATCAACTGAGCCAGTATCAGAGGGTCAGCAGTGCCGCCTCCGCCGCCGAAATCGCCGCGCGCACCGCCGCCGACGCGGCCCGGGCGGCGAGTGCACAGGCCGACGCCGTGCGCACCGACCTGGAAGCCAAGCGGGCCTCGCTGCAGGGATCCATGGCGGGCGTCATCGCCGCCTGGGGTCAGCTCTCGGCCAAAGATCGCTCCGCCCTTGCGGGTTCGATGTTCCCGCCGGGATTCGACAAGGACTCCCTCCTACGCGGACTCGTCCCCGGCAGTGGCACCAGCGCCCTGGCCGCCGGACTCACCCGGATCGGCGCACCCTATGTCTGGGGTGCGGTCGGCCCGGAACAATTCGACTGCTCCGGCCTCGTGCAGTGGGCCTTCCATCAGGTCGGCAAGAACGTCCCGCGCACCAGCCAGCAGCAAGCCGGCTACGGCACGCCGGTGGACGAGCAGGATCTGCAGCCCGGCGATGTGGTCTTCTTCTATTCGGACATCTCCCATGTCGGTATCTACGCGGGCAATGGTTTGATGTTGCACGCGTCCACCTTCGGCGTTCCGGTTCAGGTCGCGCCGATGGGATCAACACCTTTCAACTCCGCGCGTCGATTCTGACCAACACCACGAGGTGGCAATGAGCGCACTGCGGCAGGTACGCGGCTGGTTGTCGGCGAAACGACGGTTCCAGTTCTGCCTGACCCTGGTCATGGTGACCGGGTTGACCGGCGCCTGTGGTGCGCTACTCATGCTGCCCAATTCGGTACTGCCCAAGATTCGAGCGGTGGTACCGGGCGCGGACAATGTGCTCGTCGCCTCCGATCCGCAGGTGTCCGGGCTGCATCGGCTGATGGATTCCTACGGCAAGGTGAACTCCGAACCGGTGAGCACCGGGGCCGGGAAAGTCGGTGTGGTGCTGGGACATCCGGCGCGCAGCGGCGATATGGATGTACTGGCGGGGGAGTTGTCGGCGGCGACACAGGCGGTCAGCGCGCTGTGGGGTTCGGACTGGTCGCAGGCTCCCGTGGTCGTAGTCGCCTCCAGCCCAGCCGAATTCGCGGCGCTCACCAATGCCACCGGCAACGTGCCCGCCGAAGTCGCCGCGGCGACGGTCGCCGATCCCTTTCATCCGGGAAGTAAGGTCACCGGCCAGCGCGTGGTCTTCGGACCCGAGGCCGGTCGGCGACTCGGCCCGGATGGCCTGCGGTCGGTGCTGCGGCACGAGCTCACCCACGTCGCCACTCGCGCGGTGACCGTGGACGGTTCGCCGCAGTGGATGCTCGAGGGTTTCGCCGAGTACACCGCGCATCGGGGAATGCGTCAGTCCATCAACGAGATCGCGCCGACGCTCACCGCTCGGGCCCGCGCGGACAATCTCCCGGCCGATCTGCCCGCCGACGCGGCCTTCGAACCCGCCAGTGGTGAGGCCGCCGCCGCCTACGAACAGGCTTGGTCCGCCTGCGCTTTCATCGCCGACCAATTCGGTGAACCCCAATTGATCTCGCTCTACCGGCAATTGGCCACCGGCCCCAAGGATCACGCCGCGATCGAGGCGATCCTGGGGAGCACCCTCGGCGTCTCCTACCCGGATTTCCTGGCCCGCTGGCATTCCTGGATCACCAGCCGCAGCACCGCGGGCGCCTGACTCGCACGACACGCACTCGAAGGGGTGCGAGGTTTCGGTCCGGGGCGAGCCCGCGGCGTGAGTGCAGTAGGTTGATCGCATGGGGCGAACGCTGCTGGTTACCAATGATTTCCCGCCACGACCGGGAGGTATCCAGTCCTACGTGCATGCGCTGGCCATGCAGCTACCCCCCGATGAACTGGTGGTCTACGCGCCCCGCTGGAAGGGCGACAGTCACTGGAAATTCGATGCGGAACAGCCTTTTCAGGTGGTGCGGCATCCCACCACCCTGATGCTGCCGACTCCGCTGGTGGCCCGGCGCGCGGCCAAACTGCTACGCGACGAGCAGTGCGATCGAGTCTGGTTCGGGGCGGCGGCACCGCTGGCGCTCATGTCTCCGCTACTGCGGCGGGCCGGGGCCGAACGAATCCTGGCCTCCACACACGGGCATGAGGTCGGCTGGTCCATGCTGCCCGGCGCCCGCCAGGCCCTGCGTGCCATCGGTGACCACACCGATGTCATCACCTATGTCAGTAAATACACGCGACGCCGTTTCTCCGCGGCCTTCGGTGCACAGGCCGCCCTCGAATACCTGCCGCCCGCAGTCGATTCCGAGGTCTTCAAACCGGACCCGGCCGCCCGCGCCGAACTGCGTGAACGCTACGGACTGGGCGATCGCCCGACCATCCTGTGCCTGTCCCGGCTGGTCCCACGCAAGGGCCAGGACATGTTGCTGATCGCGATGTTGGAGATTCGCAAGCAGATTCCGGGCGCGGTGCTGGTCATCGCCGGTGGCGGACCGTACGAACTGAAACTGCACGCGTTCGCCGAATCGCTCGGCGTCACCGATGACGTGGTCTTCACCGGCCGCGTCCCCGCCGCCGAACTGGCCGCCCACCACACCATCGCCGATGTCTTCGCCATGCCGTGCCGCACCCGCGGCCTCGGCCTCGACGTGGAGGGCCTGGGCATCGTCTTCCTGGAAGCCTCCGCCACCGGAGTCCCCGTGGTGGCGGGCAATTCCGGCGGCGCGCCCGAGACCGTCCGCGAGGGCGAAACCGGTTACGTGGTCGACGGCAAATCCCCCGAATCCATCACCAAGGCAATCGTCGACGTCCTCTCCGACCGCGACGCCGCCACCCGTATGGGCGCCGCAGGTCGCGCCTGGGTGCAAGAACAATGGCGCTGGGATCGCATGGGCGAACGCCTGCGCGACCTGCTCGACCCGCCGATCCACACCAAGCCGAACACAGGTCTGAACTAACCGACGGAGAAACACGGGCGGGCTCTGGGTTAGGCTCACCGCGTGAGCAGTATCCAGGTTGCCGATCAGACCTTCGTCGCCGCGCCCGGCACCGCCGTCGGCGAAATGCTGGCCGATCGCGGCCGCTGGCGGCAGTGGTGGCCGGACCTGCAGTTGCAGGTGCGGGAAGACCGGGCCGACAAGGGAATTCGCTGGACCATCAGCGGTGCGGCGACCGGCACCATGGAGGTGTGGCTGGAGGAAATGCTGGACGGGGTCGTCCTGCACTACTTCATGCACGCCGAACCGAAGGGCGTCGAGGGCATGTCGGCACGGGATCTGCTGGCCGTCAACCGCACTCACCGGGTCGCCGGGAAGAAGATGTCCTTCGAGGTCAAGGCCCGGCTCGAGGCCGGTCGCAAGGCCGGGGTCGCGCCCGCCGCCGCGCAGTAGCCCGTTCCTGTTTCCGCCCTTCGAAAGGAAGCGTTGTCACCCATGGCCGATCGAACTCAACGGTCGATCGTGATCGACGCCCCCCCGGATCGAGTGATGGCCGTCATCGCGGACCTGGAGTCGTATCCGGAATGGGTCGCCGCGGCCCGCTCGGTCGAGGTGCTCGACAAACTCCCGGACGGTCGCGCCCGCACCGCGCGTTTCGTCCTGGATGCCGGAGTCGTGAAGGACACCTACACGCTCTCCTACACCTGGCGTCCCGACGGTAAAGCCGTCAGCTGGACCCTGGTCGGCGGTGATCTGCAGAAAGCGCAGGACGGCAGCTATGAGCTGATCGCGCTGCCCGACGGCGGCACCCAGGTGGTGTACGAACTCACCGTGGACCTGAACATTCCGATGATCGGTATGTTCAAACGCAAGGCCGAGAAGGTCATCACCGATACGGCATTGAAAGAACTCAAGAAACGGGTCGAAGGCTGACCGCGAGCAGGACCGAGCGACCTGCCACCCGAGTGGAACTGTTCGTCGGCAAGGGCGGGGTAGGAAAGACGACGCTGGCGTGCGCGACCGCACTCGCCTACGCGCGCGGCGGACAGCGGGTGCTGCTGGCCTCCCTCGATCAGGCCCATTCCCTCGGTGACGCACTGGGATTCAGGTTCGCGCATCAACCCGGCAGTGTGCCCGGGGTGGCCGCGGTGCAGCCGGGCCTGGATGTGATTGAAGTGGATTCCCTTGCGCTGCTGGAGGATCGGTTCCGCACCGTATTGCTCATGGTGTCGGGCGAGGGCCACGAGCACGGAATCGATCTCAGCGCACTCGATCCCGCCGAACTCACCGGACTGCCCGGCGTGCAGGAAATCCTGGCGCTGCTGGAGATCACCGAATTCGCCAAGGCCCAGCAGTGGGATGTGATCATCCTGGACTGCCCGCCCTCGGCCGATATGCTGCGCATTCTCACCGCCCCGGACACCCTGCTCGGCTATCTCGAACGGGTCTGGCCCGCGCATGCGCGCACCCTCAGCACGATCGGCGGTGACCTGCGCCGCGCGGTGCTGGCGGTGACCGTCGAACAGATCGTGGCCGCGGTGACAGCGGCCCGCGATCTCATCGCCGATCAGCGGCGCACCACCGCCCGCCTGGTCACCGCGCCCGAACACGTGGCGGTGGCCGAATCGGCCCGAGTGCGTTCCGCCGCAGCGCTACTCGGCCTGCGCCTGGACGCGGTCCTGGTCAACAAGGTGCTCCCCGAGACCGCCGCGCCCGACTACGGCGCGAATATCCACCCCGCCGTGCAGTGGTATTTCAACCGGCGCGGGGAACAACTGGATGTGGTCATCGATCTCCGTAAACGTATGGGCGGCATCCCCGTCCAGGTGGTGACGCATGCCGGGACCGAACCCGTCGGCCTGAGTTCATTGACGGCACTGTCCTATGCGGTCGATGCGAGTGGTAACTGGGTGGGACCGGGTCCGGTCCCTATGCTTGGCACAGATGTGGACGGGGTGCCGTCCGTTTCGGCCGGGCCGACGGTTCTGCTGGAGGCGGGAAGGGGTGTGCATTCGGTGTTCGCCATGCGTATGCATCTACCCGTGGTCGATCCGTCGACCCTGCAGCTGGGACGAGTGGAGGACGATTTGATCGTGGGAGCGGACGGGGTCAGGCGCCGGCTGCGGCTGGCATCGGTATTGCGGCGGTGCACGGTCGATACCGCCGAACTCGACGGCGATCAACTGGTGATCCGCTTCCGGCCCGATCCCGAGGTCTGGCCGAAATGACCGCACCGCACGGCCACCCGCGGGCAGGCCACCCCGACGATAATTTCGGCGAATTCGCCGAAGAGCTCCGCCTGCTCGCCGAAGCGGTCCTCGAACGCGTCGAACCCGTGCTGCGCCGCACCGCCACCGACGGGCGCACCCAATGGTCCAGCTGCGCCTGGTGCCCGGTGTGCGCCGCCGCCGCGGTGGTCCGCGGTGAACACCACGATGTGGTCGCCGCCATCGCCGACCACGGCACCGCCCTTGTGACCGTCCTGCGTGAAGCATTGGCCGGTGTCCCGGTCGAACCGGTGATCCCGCCGGACCTGGACCCCGAATCCCCGGAATATCAAGCCTGGCTGCGCGATTCATTCGGCCACGGCGACTCCGCCGGGAACTCGGGCCGGGCCGACGGCGAGCCCGGTGACGGCTCGGGCAGCGAATCCGCGACTCCCACAGGTGAATCCGGCACGGTTGGGGAGTCGGCCCACGATCACGCCGCTCCGGGTGGCCGGAGTGCGGGCGCACCCAACGGGCCCAGCGCCGCACTGGCCGGGCTCATCGCCCGATTCGCCGCAGGCGCACAAGGCATTCGGACCGAGCGCGACGCCCGCGCCGAGGGCGATACGACCGGTGCCCGATCGGGCGGGGAATCCGAAGCTCGCGCGGCGGCGGAAGGTGACGAAGGCGTGAGCGCTCCCATGCCCGGTGATGCCTTCGTCGCCGATACAGGGGCGACCGCCGGGCGTCGAGCCGGTGGTGATTCCTCCGGCGCGGCGGCTCGGACCGGCATGGCAGCGGGGCGTCGTGAGCGCGAAACCTCCGGTGGCGGCACGTCTTCCAGCGGTAGTGCGGGTACGGCCGGGCGGCCGGGCACTGCGTCCGAGCGCGGCGACGAAGGTCGCGGGCGGGGGGCGACGCGGGCCGGGTATGTCCCCATCGACGTAACCATCAAGGCATGAGGGGCGGTGGGCAGGTGCCGCTGACAGTGGGAATCGATGTGGGGGGCACCAATATTCGCGCGTCGGTGGTCGACGGTGCCGGTGAGGTGCTCGATACCGTGACCGCGTCCACGCCGCAGTCGGCCCGGGCATTGGAAGACGGACTGGCGCGGGTGGTGCGGGAGCTGTGCGCTCGGCATGCCATCGGCGCGGTCGGACTCGCGGTCGCCGGATTCGTGGACGAGGACCGGGCCACGGTGCGGTTCGCACCGCATCTGCCGTGGGAGGACGCACCCGTCGCGCGGCGGCTCACCGATCGCCTCGGACTACCCGTGCTGCTCGAACACGATGCGAACGCGGCACTGTGGGCGGAGTACCGATTCGGCGCGGCGGCGGGCGGGCGCAATGTGGTGCTGGTGGCCATCGGTACCGGAATAGGAGCCGCGCTGCTCATCGACGGGCGGCTGTATCGCGGAAGTTATGGCGTCGCACCCGAACTCGGTCACCTGCAGGTGGTGCCGAACGGTCGCGCCTGCGCCTGCGGTAAACGCGGCTGCTGGGAAAGGTATTGCAGCGGAACGGCTCTGGTCGATACCGCCCTGGAAAGGCTGGCCACCGATCCGGCCCGCTCCACCATGCTGGCCCGGGACGCGGACCGCGATCCGGGTTCGCTGACCGGTCGCCGGGTGGCGGGCGCGGCGCAGGACGGCGATCCGCTGGCCCAGGATGTGATGGCCGATTTCGCGCGCTGGCTCGGCCTGGGTCTGGCCTTCGTCAGCGATATCTTCGATCCGGATCTCATTGTGGTGGCGGGCGGTGTGAGTTCATCGGCCCCGCTCTTCCTCGACGATGCGCGCGAGCACTATTCGGCCTCCATCACCGGGGCGCGGCACCGCCGCCTCGCACGCATCCGCACCGCCCAACTCGGCGAGGCCGCGGGCATGATCGGTGCGGCCGAACTCGCCCGCGCAGCACTCGAGGCGCAGCGTGATGCGGTGCCGGCCGGTCCGGCCGGGCGCTGACACGCCCGCCGAATCACCGACCATGACGTAAAACCTTGATGAACCACAGACATCCGACAGTGGGCGGTTGGTCACCGTCAAGTCTCAGCGGTAGAGTCCACAAGTGAGTGTGGTGCCCGCAACGAGGCCGGTCCCGGGTATCGAAACAGGGGAAAGGACGCAATGTTCTACTGGCTGCTGAAGTTCGTCTTGGTGGGACCATTCATCCAGCTCATCAATCGGCCCAAGGTCGAAGGTGTGGAGAATATCCCCGCCGATGGCGCCGCGATTCTGGCCGGTAACCACCTGTCGTTCACCGACTGGCTGTTCACCCCGCTGGCGAGTCCCCGCCGCATCACCTACTTGGCCAAGGCCGAGTACTTCACCACCCCGGGTTTCAAGGGCCGCCTGCAGAAGTTCTTCTTCTCCGGTGCGGGCCAGTACCCGATCGACCGTTCCAGCGGCACCGCCGCCGAGGGCGCCCTCGACTCGGCGCGCAAGCTGCTGACCGAGGGCCGTCTGGTCGGCCTGTACCCCGAGGGCACCCGCTCCCCGGACGGCCGCCTCTACAAGGGCAAGACCGGTGTCGCCCGACTGGCCCTGGAGACCGGTGTCCCGGTCATCCCGGTCGCCCTGATCGGCACCGACGAGGTCTGCCCGCCTGGACCGTTCCGCTGGCGTCCGCGCAAGGTCACCGTGAAATTCGGTAAGCCCATCGACTTCTCGCGCTACGAGGACATGGGCGGCAACCGCTTCGTCGAGCGCGCCGTCACCGACGAGATCATGTACGAACTCATGCGAATGGGCGACCAGGAGTACGTGGACGTCTATGCCGCGAGCCTGAAGAAGGGCGTCCCGTCGGGCACCCGCCCCGACGCCGACCGCATCCCCCAGACCATGGCGGGCTGAGACACCTCAGCCGAACCCGGGCCCCGAGAGCAACTCTCGGGGCCCGAGTCATATCCGGGGCTACGCTCGTCGAGGTCATGCGCCCAGTTTGCGACCGATGTGGGCAATCCTTGCGGTTCCCCCAGCGCCGTTCAGTCGGAAGTGGATCCGCCCCACGCCCGGAGTGAATCGAGCATGCATGTCGAAGACCTGGGTCGTTCCATCCAGATCGACGAATTCGCAGAGTCGGCGGCGTTGCTCGTGTTCGGGCGTGATTTTGCTTGCCCACACCGGTTGCCGACCACTCGTGGGAACCCATTCACTGATGGACCGTTGAATTTCGGTGAGGCGTACGAGGACAGGTCGGACCCAGCCGGGCGAGAGATTCGTCAGCTGGTCCTCCACACGTGGTAGGAATTCCAGTGCAGGGAATCGTTCGCCCCGTTCCTTCCAAATCTCGATACCGGTCTCGACAGCATTATCGCCATCGAATGTCGCGAGCCAATCTGCGTGAAAATCGCGGTGGATGGGTGCGGATGCGTGACGCACTGTCACGGTACCCTCGACCAATTTGTCCGCTTCTTCGTCCAACCAGAGTTTTCGGACGGGAATATGTGAGGTGTCCCAGTCGAGATGCGTGGGCAGGCTGACGGCCAAGCCGTCGTGATTGTGCGCGACGCCCAGACCTTGTGCTATCCGTCCATTGAACTGGAACTCGTCGTCTTCTCGGATCTCTGTGGCCAACTCCTGGAATGTATACGGAGCCTTGTTCTGCATCACTCGGATTGCTCGCCAGAGATCCCGGTTTCGGCCGTCGGCTGCCCAGCGATTCATCGGATAGCCCGGTGCCAGTTCGATATTCGGCAACTTCATCGGCGTCACAAGGGCGGCTTTGGGAGCTACGGCGCGCAGCGTTTCGATGAACTGCCGCATGGCACAGTCGATTTCGGCGGCAGCCAGCTGTTCTTCGCACGAGAGCTCGTTCAAGACGAGCAGTACGGGCATTCGATCCCCCGGGTATTGCGGCGCGATTCAGTCGATCAGTTCATCCAGCGCCCGGTCCCACTCGTCGAAGAAGCCGTCGGGCCACTGCGCGATGGTACCCGCCGGGCCCACCTCGATGGTTTGAAATGCGTGACCTGCTGTCGATCCGGAGTGAAAGTAGTGCAGTTTCAGTTGATCCCGTTGAATCAGGTTCTTCTTCACCGCGATCCGAACACCGTTGAGGATGTGATCGCTGTGCGACTCCACGATGACTTGCGCACCGGTCTTTGCCGCTCGCACAACAAGTTCCGCGAGGGCTGATTGCCCCCGCGGATGGAGGTGTGCCTCGGGGTTCTCCAGCAGGATCAACGCCCCTGGCTTCGCCGTGAGGCAGGCAACGATGATCGGTAGGACGTAGGTGAGACCGAATCCGACGTTGGTGGGACGATATTGGTTCGATGAGGTGAGCCCACCAGTGCCGTGGCTGTAGGCGATTCGAACCGCATCGGTGCCGTCGATGCCCGTTGCGGTGAGATTGATTCCGGGACAGAGATGGCCAAGCCAGGCTTCGGTTTGCCGCAGCAATTGGTCCGAGACAGCGGCCGGATGTCGAACCTCCGGCGATACTGGATCGTCCTGATGCTGCCGCAGCACATCAGCGGTGTACTCCCCGCGAGCGCCGAGAAATCCTTGCCTGCTCCTGCTGGAGCGGGGGTAGCTCACGGCCGGATTGATGCGATCGGCCCGCAGGTACTGGAAAAGGCTCGACGTCAGGAAGTTCGGTCGCGGATTCGATAGCCATTCCTGCATGGTCGGCATGGATTCGAATTTCAGAAAGTCTTCGTCAGCGTCGTATCCGGCCGACCATCGGAACCGGAATTCCTTGCCGGTTGTAGGATCTTCGCATTGGAAATCCAAAGTTATCTCGCCATTGGCAATCCATGATTCATGCCGTAGGTCGCGGCCTGTGCCGAGTTCGACCATTTCCCCATTGAGGGTGAACCCGCAATAGGGATTTGAAGGCGACCCGAAAATTCGTCCTGTCTCCGCCGACTGACGGGTCAGGGCGAATGCCTGGAGCACTGTGCTCTTCCCTGAGGAGTTCAGTCCGGTCAAAAGGGTGAATTGGCCGAGAGGAACTGTCTGATCTGCGAATCCTTTGAAGTTCAACAATCGGATCTCACGGATCATTATTATCTCCGATCGAAGTTGGAGAGCATTCCGTCGAGGGTTGTGAATCGGTACCGTACTCGCGCCGGATCTCCGGTGCTCATCGAGATGGACTGCTCGAACCTGGTGTCATTGGACATCAGGGCCATGAATCCGCTCACGACTGCTTCGCGCTGGGTGATCAATGCTTTCAGTTGCTGTGGGGAGCGTCTGGCGAGTGTGACTCCGAGTGCTTCGAACAGTGCCTTGTTGATGGGGAAGCGGTTTGACTTGGCGACGTAGCGTTTACGAAATGCGTAGGGTCCGAATATCTCTTGCGCTGCATTCATTGAACGAGTGAATTCTAACTTGATATGATCTATTTCGCTGTCAGGCAGGTTGTTGATCTGTTGCATGCTCTTGCGCAAGAATTGATCAAAATCCTTTTCTCCGTAGGACTTTGGATCGATGAGAAGGAATGCGATGAAGCGAAGTACCATCTCGCGGTCAGCCATGCGACTGCTGGCCACCGACCCATCGGTCGCAGCCAGGAACTCGAACGAATCGGCAAGCTCGGCCAAAATTCCGCGTGCTGGGCCTGGAATCAATGCGTGGCGCAACTCCTGCGTGGTCAGTGGCAGGCCGCCAGTATTTAGGCGCGCGAAGATATTAAACTTCGCTGCATCCGGAGTTCCTAGCCTGATCAAGTGGAGTACGATCTCGGTTTCCTCCAGTCGAGTTTGGAGGTGTCCGGGCAGATCCTCGAAGCTCGCGCCCTCGAAGGCGAGATAGTTCAATCCCTTGAGCTTCAGCGGTTGGAATGGTGTCAGCTCCGGTGCCATGAATCGGGCAATGGATGTCAGCCGTTGGATACCATCCACGATCGCCCAGGCGTCATCCTGGGTTTCCGCAGCGTAGAAAGCGGGCAAGGGAATTCGGAGCAGCATCGATTCGATGAGCCGACTCTGGTTGTCGTCGTTCCAAATCCCGGCAGCGCGCTGGAAATCCGGTTGCAGGTCGATCTTTCCGCGCTTCAACCGAGACAGCACTAGATTGATCGTCGGTGTTCGGGTCAGTACATCGATCTGATTCGGGTCGTAGGGCTCGACCGGGCCGTTCGAGTTCTCCCGCTCGACGTCCACGAGTTCGCCGCTGACGCCCAACTCCCGGAGCATCGCGAAGGTCTGAAAGTCGGCGTCATGCTGCTGCGCCATCGGCGTCGGCTTCTCCTTGTTGTTCGGGGTCTCTCAGCGAACTGTACAAGGCGACTATGCGACTATGCGCCTGATCGGATGCGGCGGTGTGCCTCGATGGCCTCGAATTTGGCCAGGTTGTGGCGGGCGTCGGCGAGCGCGTCGTGCGCGTCCTTGGGGATGGGCGGCAGGGCCGGGCTACCGTGCTGTACCCAGTGCTGGCGCAGTTCATTGGTGTAGCGGGGGAGGGCGTTCGGGAGATCGACCATCGAACCCCACAGTTGGCACAGTGCCACGTGGTCGTATGCGCCGACCCAGGCCCAGAGTTCGGGTTCGACACCGGGGCGGGGGAGGAAGAAGCGGTAGAGGTCCTCGCGGATCTTCTCGCGGCTGCGCCACAGGTGCGACGAGCGCGGCGGCAGCTTCGGCAGCACATTGCGGCGCACGAATGGCCCGGCCTTGCCGGCGTCGAATTCTGTTGATACCGCGTAGTATTCGCGTCCGTCTTCGCACACCACGGCTATCGAGACGAGGTCGATGGTCGAGCCGTCCTCGATGAATTCCGAGTCATAGAAATAGCGCAAGAGAACGGACTCTCCTCGGTTCCGGCCGTGGCATTCGCCTGCGACGCTGGGATGCGGACGATCCGGGCAGATCCTCCGGGGTTCCAGCCTAGGTTCCCGTTCGTCGGCGGTGACTCGCAGCCCGCGTCAAGATCGGTTCGTACGGTGTCAGGGATTCCAGCCCTGGGTGTAGTCCACGCGGTTTGCCGCGGTCCGTATTCTGAACCTGTGAACTGGACCGTCGACGTACCGATAGATCGCTTGCCGGAACTTCCACCGTTGCCTGCCGAGCTGCGTCGGCGTCTCGATGACGCCCTGACTCGCACCGCGCTGCAGCAGCCGTCGTGGGATCCGGAGCAGGCCGCCAAGATGCGCACCGTCCTCGAATCGGTGCCGCCCATCTGCGTACCCGCCGAGGTGGAGGAGCTCAAACTACGCCTGGCCGAGGTGGCGCGCGGTGAGGCCTTCCTCATGCAGGGCGGTGACTGCGCGGAGACCTTCGCCGACAACACCGAACCGCATATCCGCGGCAATATCCGCACCCTGCTGCAGATGGCCGTGGTGCTCACCTACGGCGCCAGCCTGCCGGTGGTGAAGGTGGCGCGCATCGCGGGGCAGTACGCCAAGCCGCGCTCCTCCGATACCGATTCCCTCGGCCTGATCTCCTACCGCGGTGACATGGTCAATTCGCTCGTCGCCGATCCGGCTGTGCGCGAACATGATCCGTCGCGTCTGGTGCGCGCCTACGCCAACGCCTCGGCCGCCATGAACCTGGTGCGCTCGCTCACCTCCGCGGGCATGGCCGATCTGCACAAGGTGCACGACTGGAACCGCGAGTTCGTGGCACAGTCCCCGGCCGGTGCCCGCTATGAGGCCCTGGCCGCGGAGATCGACCGCGCACTGGCCTTCATGAAGGCCTGCCGCGTCAATGACCCGAACCTGTCCACCGCCCGTCTCTACGCCAGCCATGAGGCGCTCGTGCTCGATTACGAGCGCGCCATGCTGCGCCTGAGCTCGCATCCCACCACGGGCGAACCGGTGCTCTACGACCTGTCCGCGCACTTCCTGTGGATCGGTGAGCGCACCCGTCAGCTCGACGGCGCGCATATCGCCTTCGCCGAACTCCTCGCGAACCCGATCGGTCTCAAGATCGGCCCGACCACCACGCCCGAACAGGCCGTGGAGTACGTCGAGCGCCTGGACCCCAACAATGAGCCCGGCCGCCTCACCCTGGTCGCCCGCATGGGCAATCAGAAGGTCCGCGAGGTGCTGCCCGCGATCATCGAGAAGGTACAGGCCACCGGCCACCAGGTGATCTGGCAGTGCGACCCCATGCACGGCAATACGCATGAGACCTCGAACGGCTACAAGACCCGCCACTTCGACCGCATCGTCGACGAGGTGCAGGGCTTCTTCGAGGTGCACCACGCCCTCGGCACCCACCCGGGCGGCCTGCACATCGAGCTCACCGGCGAGAACGTCACCGAATGCCTCGGTGGTGCACAGGACATCTCGGACCTGGACCTGGAGAATCGCTACGAGACGGCCTGCGACCCCCGCCTCAACACCCAGCAGTCCCTGGAACTGGCGTTCCTGGTAGCGGAGATGCTCCGCTGAGCGAATCGCTCAGTGGCACAACGAAATAGGAATGCGCCCGATCCTGACGGATCGGGCGCATTTCGTCCGTAGAAGTCCGAAGGGGATCTAGGGAATCGCTACGAGGGTGACTGTGGAGCCGGATTCGATATTGCCGAGCGTGCTCTGGGAGATGACGATCGAGCTTTCGTTCGAGGCCAGTTGGCGCACAGTCACTTTGAGGCCGAGGGCTTCGAGTTTGGTGCGGGCGGCGGCGACATTGGAGCCCAGCACGCTGGGGACTTCGACCGCGTTGTTGATGACGAGTGTTACGCCGTCACCGGATTCGACCATGGTTCCGGCGGCGGGATCGGTGCTGATGACCTGACCGGCCTTGATCTTGGCGTTGAACTCGGATCGGGTGTCGCGGATGGTGATTCCGGCCTTCTGCAGGATGCCCTTGGCCTCGTCCTCGGTCTTGCCGCTCAGATCGGGGAGTTTGACCGGCGCGGATCCCTTGCTGCGGTACACCTTCACGGTGCCGCCCGCGGGGAGTACGGTCCCGGGGCCCGGATCCACCTTGGCGAGTGTGCCTTTCGGGGCCGTGCTGCCGATCTCCCCGGAGTCGACCGGCGTCAGCCCCGCGTCTCTGATCGCCTTGGTCACGCTCGAAACATCCTGTCCGGGTGTGACATCCGGGACTTTCGGTTTACCGCTGGAGACCAGTACCGCGACGGTCGACCCCTTGGTGACCTTGGTTCCGGCCGCCGGATCGGTGCCGACCACATTGCCCAGCGGAATGATGTCCGACGCCTTCTGTCTGGTCTCGGTCTTGAAGCCCGCGTCCTGTAGCGCGGCGACCGCGCGCTGGGTGTCGAGTCCGGCGATGGACGGCACCGCCGAGTATCTGCCGACTCCCAGCCACCAGCCGCCGATGCCGAGCAGCAGGGCCAGGGCGACCACAATGCTGAGCCAGATGATCACGGTCCGCCGGGATTTACCGCGATCCTCGATGAGCTCCGAGCGGTGTCCGCGATCGGGTTCGCGCATGTCCTGCCGAGTGGGTGGGGCGTACTCCGGCGGAATCTCCCTGGCGGCGGTCATGACTCGGGTCTGCTGATGCGGTGGCACCTGCATGGTCGGCGGATCCGCGGGAATGCGCGTGGTGACATCGGCGGCCCCGTAGGGCGCGTGCCGCGCGGGTTCGGGGGTGTACGGGGCCTGCCGGGCGGCGGCCGGAGTCGGGCCGACCCGGTGGTGGGCGCTGAGGTGCTCGGCCGATTCGGTCGGCGACGGCACCCGGTAGTCAGGGAGTCGCAACTCGCGGGCAATCCGGCGTAGTTCCCGCGCCATCTCGGTGGCATCGGCGAATCGATGCGAGGGTTCGCGCGCGGTGGCGTGCGCGACCAGTTCGTCGAATTCCGGTGGGACCCCGGAGATGAGCTGGCTCGGGCTCGGCACATCCTTCTCGACCCGTTGCAGCGCAACGGAAATGGAGGTGTCGCCGGTGAATGGGGTACGCCCGGTGAGCATTTCGAAGATGAGAATGCCCGCCGAGTACACATCACTGCGGGAGTCGGCGCTTCCGCTGGTGACCTGCTCGGGCGAGAGGTACGCGGCCGTGCCCAGAATCACGCTGTCGGAGGTGATGTTCGCCGCGGCGACCGCGCGCACCAACCCGAAGTCGGCGATCTTGACTTCACCGGAATCGGAGATGAGCACGTTCTCGGGTTTGATATCGCGGTGCACCAGCCCCGCCGCGTGCGCGACGCCGATGGCCGCCAGCACCGGTTCGGCGACGGCGCGCACCGCGTGCGGCGGCATGGGTCCGCGCTCGCGCAGCAGTTCGCGCAGGGTGCCGCCCTCGACCAATTCCATGATCAGGAATGGATGATCCCCATCCACGCCCTGGTCGTACACCGCGACCAGCCCGGGGTGTTTGAGCTTGGCAACCGCGCGGGCCTCGAGTTCGAAGCGGGTGAGGAATTGGGGGTCGGCGGCGAACTTGGGGTCCATCACCTTGATGGCGACCGGTCGGTCCAGACGGGTGTCCACCCCCCGGAACACCATGGACATACCGCCGCGCGCGATCGGCGCGTCGACGCGGTAGCGCCCTTCCAGCATCTCGCCGATCAACTGCGAACCCTTCCGATTTCCCTGTCGCCTTGCGCGACTGTGACCCGATGGTAGTCGGGTCGGGGTGTGATGCGGCGGACGTGGCACGACAGACTACCGTTGTAGCCGTGAGTGCCATCCCCTACAGCAATGATGTCCTGCCGGATTCGGTAACCGTGCTTCCCCTGCCCGACGTGGCGGACCTGCTCGGTTTGTCCGTTACCCGAGTGCACCAGATGCTGCGCGAACATCAGCTGATCGCGGTCCGCCGCGACGGCGTTATCGCCGTCCCGAAGGAGTTCTTCGACTCCACGGGCGAGATCGCGAAGCATCTCACCGGCCTGATCACCGTCATGCGCGACGGTAAATACACCGATGAGGAAATCCTCGAGTGGATCTACACCGAGGACGAATCCCTACCCGGCCGTCCCATCGACGCCCTGCACGGCGACCTCGCCCGCGAGGTCATCCGCCGCGCCGCCGCCGACCCCTTCTGAGTCGGCCCCCGGCGCGAGGGGCACGGGAATCACGGTCTGTCGCTGCGGGGTCGGAGTCTGAAAACGTGACGGGTGCAATTGCTCCCCGATCAAAGGACTCCGCTCGATGCGTGCTCTTCTTCCCGCACTTCGTACCGCCGTCGTGATGACGGCTCTGGCCGGGGCGGTCGCCGGTGGCTCCGCCGTCGCCGGTGCGTCCGCTCCGGCCGGTGGGGTTCCGCTGGAGGTCGCGACTCCGGCGGCCCAGCCGAGTGATGCGCAGCCCATCTACGCCAATACCACCGGGAGTGCGGTGCTGGATCTGCTGACTCTGTTCGGTGCGCCGACCGGGAGCGTGCAGAAGCCGTGCGCGCCGATCTACATGTGCCCGATGTAAGCGGTGCGGTGGCGGGGACGGTTCGCCGTCCCCGCCATTTTCATGCCCGGCGCAGGTCCGAGGCGAATTCCCGTGCGGCGACGCGGAGGCGGCGACGCCGGGGGACGGCCGCGCGGTGGGTGAAGACGGTGTAGTCGGTGCGTTCGATCTCGTCCAGGATCGCACTGTAGAGGGTGGCGGCGGTGCGGATGGCGGGCCGCACGCGCGGGGCGAGCAGGTCGATGCCGGGGGTGGCGTGGCGGTACATGCCGCGGTTGATCGCGATGAGATGCGCCAGGACGCGGCGGACTCGGGGGTCGGTGCGGCCGGTGTCCCGGCAGTGCTTCAGCAGGTCGTCGTCCACGCCGAAGGCGGCGAGTTCCTCGGCGGGCAGATAGATGCGGCCCCGGTCGAGGTCCTCGGCGATATCGCGGAGAAAGTTGGTGAGCTGGAAGGCTTCTCCGAGCGCGGCCGCGGCGGGTTCGGCCTCGGCGACCGGGACGACGGTGCCGAGGACGGGTAATAGTTGCAGGCCGATGGCGGCGGCCGAGCCGCGCATGTACTCGCGCAGCGCATCCAAGGTGGGGTAGCGGTCGCGGTATTGCGGACCGCCGGGGATATCCATGCGCATGGAGTCCAGGAACACCCAGAAGTGTTCGGGGGCAATGGAATACCGCAGGATCGTATCGGAGACGGCGAGCAGCACGCGGTCGTCGCAGGTGCCGGGTGCGCGCACCAGCCGCCCGCGTAGCTCGTTCTCGATCCGGTCCAGTTGCTCCGCAGAGTGTTCCGTACGCATTGCCGCGCCACTCTCGTCGACAATGTCGTCGACCATGCGCGCGAACGCGTACAGCGCGTGCACGGCGGGTCTTCGCTCCGGTTCCAGCAGTCGGGTCGCCAGGAAATAGGTGCGCCCGTGCTCGGCGGCGATGCGGCGGCAATCCCGATAGGCGAGTCCGAGTTCCACCGAACTCATGCCGGGGTGGGCGGCGGATTCAACGTCGCCGGATGATGCGCGTGCGCGCTGAGCTTGAGCGGGTCGATGGTGCGCAGTGAGACCGCCGCGACCACGGCCGCGAAGGTCGCCAGCGCGACATGCCAGAAGCTGTACAGCCCGATCGACCCGTCCGGCTGGAATACCAGCATGAGCCAGGTACACAAGCCGACCAGCACCTGCAATGTGGTGGTGGACAGGGCGAATCCGGCGGCCAGCGCCAGCGGCCACGAGTAGTACCAGGGCAGCGCGGCGGGCGAGAGGATCACGATCGCCACGAAGGCCACGGTGATACCGAAGACGGCTTCCTGCTCGGTATGGCGGAACCGCCACCACGCCCACACCAGAATCGCGACCAGCGCGACCGCACAGAGTGTGCGGGTCACCGACAGCACCGATTCCATCCGCAGCGGGGTCACCCAGGTGATCATGTGCGCCAGAATCGTCGGCAGCGACAGCCAGTTGATGATCTTCTTCGAACCCGACAGCGCGGTCAGCCAGCCGATACCCACATCGGCGAGCGCGGAAGCGGCCGCGAACACCACCCCGAATACCGCGACGCCGAGCCCGGCGATCTTGGCGAACATCAAAGCGGGATGCGGCAATTCGCCCTCACCCTGGGCGGCGCGCCGCTCACGTTCGTGAATCATCCAGATCCACACCAGGAATGGCAGTGCGATACCCGCGGTCGCCTTCACTCCGACACCGATGGCGACGACCACGATTCCGGCCACATGATGATGTTCGAGCACCAGCGCGATACCCGCCGCCATCAACCCGACCATGAGCATCTCGTTGTGCACGCCGCCGATGAGATGAATCAGCACCAGCGGATTGAGCACCGCCAGCCACAATGCGGTGGTCGGCTTACCGCCGAGGTGTTTGGTGAGATGCGGTACCGCCCACATCATCAGCGCGAGACCGGGCAGCATGACCAGGCGCAGCGCGATCGTCCCCGCCACCACATTGTCACCGGTGATGGAGGTGATGCCGCGCGCCAGCAGCAGGAAGATCGGCCCGTACGGTGCGGTGGTGGTGGTCCAGACGGGGCTCACATTGTCCAGCAGCACACCGGGATTCACCACCGGCCCGACCTGATACGGGTTGAATCCGTCGCGCAGCAGCGCGCCCTGCGCCAGATACGAGTAGGCGTCGCGGGAGAACATGGGCACCGCGAACAGCAGCGGGAAGATCCAGATTCCGACAATGGCGCGCAGTTCGGTCAGCGTCACCGTGGCATTGGGGACGGTGCCGAGCGTGGCCCGGCCCAGTCGCACCCACGCGGTGATCATGGCGAGCACACCGATCCAGACGAACACCGTGGACAGCGCGTATCCGTGTCCGAAGCGCAGCCATGACAGGTGCGCGGATTCCAGCAGCGGATCATTGCGGCGCACACTGCCCGCTCCGAAACCGCCGAAGGTGATCATGAGCGCGCCGAAGAAGCCGAGCAGTGCGGCCTTACCCTCGGGGCTGCGCGCGAAGTCGGCCCAGTTCCGCACCCAGCGGTACGGCTCGGCGGCTTCGGTAACGCGGGGCTTCGGATCGAGAGTCGTGGTGGTGACGTCCATATCGGGGGTCGGCATTGGTGGGCGTTCCCCCCGGAAAGGTCGGCGGCTCCGGCCGCGTTTGGTGCAGGACGCCGGTCAGTCTAGTGGTTGTACGCCGTTGCCACCGCCCCGGCAGGGGAGGATGCGGGCCGGGCATGTCGTAGATCACCAACGATGCGGGTCGCGGCCAGTTTTCCGGACAGCAGCACGGTCGGAACACCGACTCCGGGGACGGTACCGGTGCCGGCGAGAACGACATTGTCGCGGCCGGGTACCAGGTTCCGGGTGCGGAAGGGACCGGTCTGCCGGAACAGGTGTGCGGCCGAGAACGGGGTGCCCGCCAGCATGCCCTTGTTCTTCCAGGTCTGCGGGGTGTCGACGATATCGACGCGGAAGTGCTCGGAAATGCCTTGGTAGCCGCGAGCTTCCAAGGTTTGCAGCAGTTCACGCAGGTAGTAGGGGGCCAGTTGGTCCCAACTCAGGGGCGCGGCATCGAGGTTCGGGCAGGGGGCCAGCAGCGACAGCGGCTCGTAACGCGTGGTGTCGGTGAGATGGCCCGCCGCGTTGATGCGCTGTTCGGCCCGATCGATATACAGCGTCGGATCGGTGAGCGCGGGCCGGGTCAGCAGCAGCGACGGATCGCTCATGAGCCGGCCGTGGCCTTTTCGCGCCGCGATCTCGATGAAGGTGCGATCCCACTCGCGGCCGAAGTCGATGGTGTGATGCGCTTGAATCGGCCAGGCGGCGGCGATGTGCGCGGGGATGGTGCCGTGCGCGACGACCGCGGAGGGGGCGGCGCGCAGGCCGCGACGGTGACGCAGGCCGAAGGTCCGCAGTGAGCCGATATCGGCGGTGAGGACCACGGCATCACAGGGCAGCGTGCGACCGTCCGCGGTTTCGACGGCGGTGGCGCGGCGGCCCGTGTAGTCGATTCCGGTGGCCTCGGTATTCAGTTCGAGCGTTCCGCCCGCGGCGGTGAAGGCGCGCGCCAGCGCATCGGCGATGGCACGCATGCCGCCTTCGGGGTACGAAACCCCGAGGCAGGTATCCATATACGGAATCGCGCCGTACACCGCGAGCGCCTGATTGGGGGCCGTCCCCGCGAACAATGCCTGGAAGCTGAAGAGCCGCGCCAGCTGTTCATCACCCATGATCTTGCGTACCCGGGGCCCGAGTCGCCCGAAAGCGCCCAGCCGCACCAGTTTCAGCAGCGCGGTCCGCTTCTCCGGATACCGGACCATGTCCAGGGGTGAGTCGAAATTGCTGTCCATGAAGTGCCCGAACTCGGATTCGTACACGGCCTCCAACCAGCCGCGCAGTCGCCGATACCGTTGCCCCGCAGCGGCATTGCGCACCCGGGTGACCTCGGCGGTCATCTCCTCGGGATCGGAGTACACCCCGACGCTGGTGCCGTCGGCGAATCTCGCCCGATAGGCCGGGGCCAGATCGATGATGCGCAGTCCCACCGACTCCCGGGTGTGCCCGACGGCGGCAAGTGCGTCGTCGATCAAACCTGGCACGGTGAGAATCGTTGCCCCGGAATCGATCTCGTAATCGGTCCCGCGATACAACCCGACCCGCCCGCCGGGATGATCGGCCCGCTCCAGTACGGTCACCTGTCGTCCCGCACCCACCAGATGCAGCGCGGCCGCCAGCCCCGACAGGCCGGCGCCCACCACCACGACCCGATCGGTCGGTCCCGCAACGGTTTTCATCGCTCAGTAGGCCCGTGCGGTGGCGGCCATGGCCATTGCTCGCAACTGCTGCTTGGCATCGGTGGTGGCGGTGCTCGCGTCCAGCGCGGTCAGCGCGCGGTCTGTGAGGTCGGTGATGCGGGCCTCGACCGCGTCCACCGCACCGAGATCGGTGAGTATGCCGCGCAATTCGGCAACCTGTTCGGGGGTGACATCGGTACCGAGACTGCCGCGCAGCAGGGCCGCCGCGGTGGGTGCGGTGGCGTCGGCGCGGCTGAGCGCCTCGGCGATGAGCACCGTGCGCTTACCCTCGCGCAGGTCGTCACCGGAGGGCTTACCGGTCACCGCCGGATCACCGAATACCCCGAGCAGGTCGTCCCGCAGCTGGAAGGCGATACCGATATCGGTGCCGAATTCCCGGTAGGCGGCGATCAATTCGTCATCCGCGTCGGCCAGCGCCGCACCCAGATGCAACGGCCGCTCGATGGTGTACGCGGCGGTCTTGAACCGGTTGATCAGCAGCGCGGCCTCGACGGATTCATCCCCGCCCGCCTCACCGTGGATATCGAGAATCTGCCCGCTCAATACCTCGGTCCGCATGGCCGACCACACCGGCGCGAACCGGCGCTCCTGGCCGGCGTCCAGCCCGGCGCCGCGCGTCATGTCATCGGCCCAGGCCAGCGCCAGATCGCCGATGAGGATCGCGATGCTGGCACCGTAATGTGCCGGATCGCCCGCCCACCGACCGTCGCGATGGCGCGTCTCGTAATCCATGTGCACGGTGGGGAATCCGCGCCGCGTGCGCGAGGAGTCGATGATGTCGTCGTGAATGAGCGCGGCCGCCTGCACCAATTCCAGTGCGGCACAGGCGGTCAGCACCGCATCGGCCTGTGGATCGGTGGCGCTGCGCCCGGCTCCCAGCCATCCGGTCCAGGCGAAGGCGGGCCGGGTGCGCTTCCCGCCGCGCAGGACGAACTCTTCGAGCGCGCGCGACGCGTCGGCCACCACCGGCCCCAGCGGTGCCAGAATCTCCTGCCTGGTCACGAAGAATTTCGCGAGTCGCTCCTGCACGGCGGCGACGAGTGATCCCGCGCCGACCGGCTGACGTGTCGGGGTTCCGGGTCCGGCGGACAGAGGATCCTCCTGTGGTGTGGCCGTACCTGGGTGCGGCGCCTGCACGGGTCCCGCCCGGACATCCGGCAACCACTCCCGATATGAAACGCAGGTGATGGTCGCCGAACAGCCGACGCCGCGAACCGCAAAGGTCGCGCGCGCGGGGTTCGCCGACGACTCTACTGTCCCGGCCCGCTCAGCAGAGCAACCGGTCGTGCTGTTCCGGTGATCTCACATGGCGGGACACGACCGCCCTGCGCTGGCCGTATTGTCCGCTTCAACGCGGGAAATAGGGTGTCTGCGCAGGCTGTGGGGTCGGGTCAGGGGAGAGAGGCTGGTTGTTGCCCTTAAACTGGGTCGGTGAGTTTCGACAATGTACAGGGATATTCGACCCCTGGCCGAGTTTTCCGCACACCGCAAGGGTCCGGAACTCGCTCGGTGATCCAACAGCTCGGGCCGCGCCCGGACGGGTCGGTGCCGTTCTCCGTCGAGTTCAATCCGCCGCGTGACGCGGCCGGTGAGGCACGGCTGTGGCGGGCGGCGCGCGAGTTCGAGCGCCTGCATCCGGCATTCGTATCCATGACCTACGGTGCGGGCGGTTCCACCCGCGATCGCACGATTCGGGTCACGGGGCAGCTGGCGCGCGAGACCACACTGCTGACGGTCGCGCATCTGACCGCGGTGGATCACAGTGTCGCCGAACTGCGTTCGATCGTCGGCGCGTACGCGGATTCGGGTATCCGGAATCTGCTGGTGCTGCGCGGCGATCCGCCGGGCGATCCGCTGGGGGACTGGGTCAAGCATCCCGAGGGCGTCGAATACGCCGAGGAATTGGTGCGCATGGTGCGCGATCTCGGCGACTTCCATGTCGGCGTCGCCTCGTTCCCGCAGGGTCATCCGCGCTCCAGCGACCTGGATCAGGACACCGGCCATCTGATCGCGAAACTCCGTGCGGGCGCGGAGTATTCGATCACCCAGATGTTCTTCGATCCGGAGCACTACCTGCGCCTGCGCGACCGGGTCGCCGCATTGGACCCGGCCGAGGGCGATAAGCCGATCATCCCCGAGCTGATGCCGATCACCTCGCTGCGCACGGTCGAGCGTGCCGTCGAACTCTCCGGCCGCGAACTTCCCGTCAAGGTCCTCGAACGCCTCCGCAAGGCGGCGGGCGACGGTCCGGAGGAGAACCGCGCCGCCGTACGCGCCGCCGGAATCGAGATCGCCACCGAAATGGCGCAGACCCTCATCGACGAGGGCGCACCCTGCCTGCACTTCATCACCCTGAACTTCGCCAAGGCCACCGGCGAAGTCCTGGCGAACCTCGGCTACACCGTCTCGGCCAACTCCATCTCCGCCTGATTCGCACCCGGCATGCCGGGGGAAATGTCAGAAATGTGCTGGTCAGCCGAGTATCGTGCGACCTCGACCGCGATGTTGAGGAGCCACAATGCCCGTGTTGCAGAACCTCGTCCGCTTCGCGGGCGCCGTCACAGCCTGCGCCCTACTCGCCACCGCCAATCCGGCAACCGCCGAGCCACCCTCGGCTCCGGCGCAACCCGCAGCACCTTCGAATGGTGTGAACGGGAACGGCGCAGCCCCACTGACCGATCCCGGCACGGCTGCGAATGGACTCGGCGCGGCCGCACCCGGTCGTCCCGACGCGTCAGCGGCGAACGGACTCGGCGCGGCCACGACGAATTCGACCGGCGGTGCGGGGGAGAGCGTCAGCGTAGCGCTGGCGCGAGGCGCGGCGGCCGCCATGGCGGGTGGCCTCAGCCCCACGGACACCGCAGCCGCGGTGAGCGCTATCGCTCGCGCCACACAGACCGCAGCACCCTCCGACTGGTTCGCCGCCTACGGCGAAACCCTGGACGGGCTACAGCAATTGGGCGTGCAGCCGTTCCTCTATCCGACCGCCGCACCCTTCTGTCTCGGTGGCACGACGCTCGGTTTGGCTCCCGCCATCGCGGGCACCGTACCCGGACCATGGCCGAAGTACGCGGTACCCGTTCCGGGCCTCGACCTTTCGGCCGTCAAGGCGGGCCAGGCCATGTTCGCCTTCGTGCCCTACGGCATCAGCCCCGACGGCGCCGACACCTCCGGCATGCAGGTCGTCTGGCTGAACCTCACCACCGGCAAGAGCGGTTTCGCCCCCATGGGCTCCCTCACCCAGGTCCTGAACGGCATGATCCCGCCCCAGGTTCCCACCGAACTGCGCCCTCTCGTAGAACAGGCCGTCCACAATTTCTTCCTGAGCGCACTCCCGGTAGGCGGAGTTCGCGCCGTCCCCGTCGACACCGGCTCGGGCACAGTGCTCGCCGCCATGTTCGGCGTGGTCGACAACGCCGGCCACCCCTGCTTCTTCCTCCCCACCGTCGGCGTCACCCCGGTCCCCTAACCGGAGTCAACGACTACCGTTGAGCGGCCGCCCTTTCCACCTCAGCCCACCCCTGCAGTGGGCAAGGTGGGATCGGGCCGAAAGCCCCAAATAGCAGGCCACCGAAACCGGATGAACCAGCGCCGCAAGGACATCCGAGCCCGCGAGCCTACCCGCGCATGCCCTCTTCTCGGTCGACCGCGCCAGTAGCCGACCTGCGACTGCGGCTGCGTAGCCCAGCAGCCCTGTCCAGCGAATCCGTCCCCGGCCCGCGAGTGCGGCCAGGGGCGGGAGCCAGTAGGCGAGTGCGGCGGCGCTACCGACAGCGGCGCTACCGGCGATCCCGCCGTAGGCCGTCCACAGCCACTTCTGGTACCCCTCGTCGAGTTCCTTTGCGCCCCGGTACATCCGGGTGGAGGCGATCCGCCCGCCCGCGACGAGTGTGGTCCGCCGCCCGGACCGGCGCAGCTCGCGCGCAATGGCGAGGTCCTCGGTGATCCGGTCTGCGACAGTGGCATGCCCACCGATCGCTCGATAGTCGGCGGCGTCGAACACCAGGAACTGTCCGCAAGCCACGGCCATCGACGGTCGCAGGGTCGAATTTCCCAGGGCCACAGGCAGTGTGGAGGCCCAGGACCAGCACAGCAGTGGCTGCACTATCCACTCGGCGACGGATTCGGCCCCTTGGGACGGCCATGGGCACACCAAACTTGCTCTTGCGCGCCGTAATTCGCCGATCGCGGCGGCCAGCGCACCGGCGGTCAACCGCACATCGGCATCCAGGAAGACGAGAACCCCGGCGTCCGCATCCGCGAAATCCGCGAGCTTCGCGCAGGCGGCGTTCTTCCCGGTCCAGCCGGGTGGAGGGGCAATATCGTTGCGCAGCACGGTAAATCGGCCGTCGCCGTCGATCGCGTCGATGGCCGCGCGATAAGTGTCATCCCCGGAGTCGTCGTCCAGAATGAGCACCCGCAGTTGTGGAACCCCTTGCTGCGCACGCAGATCCGCGATGAGCCCCGGCAGTCGATCGGCTTCGTTCCGGGCGGGAACGCACACGGTGACCGGCTCGGTCACCTCGGCGGCTCCATCCCGTAACTGCCGCAGGGTGATTCGATTCACCAGGGCGGTGGCCGCGCCTATTCCCGCGATCACCGTCCCCGCTCGTACCGCGAGTTCTCCGGTGCGGATCACACCCGCGTTTCGCGATTGCCCTTGATCCAGCGCGCCGCGCGCACGTACTTCGGCGGATCGGGGTTCCGGGTCATGTACGCCAGCACCGCGACCACGGCCGCCACGGCCAGGGTGATGCCGCCGACAATGCCCGCCCAGCCGGCAAAGGATCGCGTATTCGGGTCGGAGTAGCCGACTTCGGCGCGCAGCGTGCTCACATCGCCCGCGGGCAGTTTCCAGGTCACCACCGAATCACCCTCGCGGGTGCCGTTGGTGGTGGCCACGCGCGCCGGGAACGCGACGGTGAACTGCACATCGGAGCCGTGCGGCGGCAGGCTCTTCAAATCCACCCGCCCGGTGAGGGTGACCAGATCGCCGACCCGATTGAACTGCAGCGTGAACATGCCCTGCGTCTGATCGGAGAGTGATCCGAGCTGCTGTACCTCGCCGAAGGTGAGATCGTCGAAGTACACCTGGCTGCCGACGTACCCGTCCTGGGAGTACGAGTCGACGCGCACCTTGCCGGAGAGTGCGTCGGGCGTTTTCAGTTGTGGCCCTTTGTCCTTGTCGTTCTGCGGGACCGCCGCGGCGACAATGCGCCCCGACACCCGGTCATTGGAGGACACGCCCATCGACACCTGTACACGCAGGCATCCGGTGAGCATGACGGCCAGCGCCGCGAACAGCATGACGGCCGCTATCCGCATCCACCGGCGCGGTCGCCGGGTATTCGGCTCCGGCGTCGTGGAGTCGAGCAGGTCGTCGGCTGTGGAGGTGATCGGACTCGGCACGGCTCACATCGTGCCATGGCCCAGGGGACACAGTGTGATTCGACGGGCCATGAGCCCCCGAACCAGCGGAATCCCCAGCACCCCGAGCCCCGCGAACCCGTAGATCGCCGACACCGGCAACCCCAGGAACACCGCATGGGCCAGCGCCGATCCCAACCAGGTCCACAGGAATACGGCCACCGGAACCACCCGGGCCTGCCCGCTGTCGCCCGCGGTCCGATCCCACAACTCCAATAGCGCCGCCATCACCAGCGCCACCGCCAGCCACCCCAGATAATTGGTGTACGGAATCTGCCCGAGCCCGGGCAGTCCCGGCGCTCCCGCGGTCCAATGCCACTGCCCATCCGCCACCATCTGCGGATCCAGGAACAGATCCCACCCGACGGCCCCGAGCGCGGTAAGCGAAACCCGCACTCCCACACGCGAACTCAACAGCCCGGCCACCATCCACACCGGATAGATCCCCCCGGTCCAAGCCAGCGGCACGACCAGCGGCACCCCCGCCACCTCGGCCCCCAGCCGCCCACTCGCGTACTCATAAGCCCCGAACGGCACCCCCGTAGCCGTCCCCACAATCTCGGCCACCAACCCGATCCCCGAGATGATCACCAATAGCCCAGCGGCCCACCGCACCCCACACGTCACCCCCGCATGCACCAGCGCCGCCATCGCCGACAACACCACCACCGCGACGGTCACCCGATCCCGCCCCACCCCATCTGCCAACGGATAAGCGATCTGCACCAAGACCAGCAACACCGCGGGTACAGCGGCCGCGATCACCGATCGATTGAACTTCACGGTCCGAACTTCGACTAGCTCGGTCATCGCCGAGGTAGCCGGAGCCGGGAGGGGCGGAGATCGCGGTGCACTATGCGCGCGACGCTGCGGCCACTGGCCCCGGAGACGCCGCCGCCCGGGTGCGTGGACGCGCCGGTGAGGTAGAGCCCGGGCGCGCCGGGTACACGGTGCTGCGAGAGTTCGGGGAGCGGTCGCCACATGAACATCTGGTCCAAGGACATTTCGACGTGCATGACATTGCCGCCGAGCAGGCCCATTTCGCGCTCCAGGTCGACGGGGGTCTGGACGAAGCGGTCGCGGACGGTGGCGGCGAAACCCGGTGCGTGCGCGTCGACTTCGGCGATGATGCGGTCGCCTTCGCGGTCGGCGTGGTCGCTCCAGGAGCTGCCGTCGGCCAGTTCGTAGGGATGCCATTGCGCCCAGAGCGAAAGTTGATGTTCGCCGGGCGGGGCGATGGTCGGGTCGAGGGCGCTGAAGCTCATGGCGAGTACGCAGGGGCGCGGCGGGAGATCGCCCGCGAGCGCGGCACCGTGCGCGCGCCGCAGATGGCGGCGATCCGTCACGAGAAGTTGTAGCCCGTGGGCCGATTCACCGGTTTTCGCGCCCGGGTACTCGGGTAGCGCGGTGGCGGCGGCGCGCACGACCATCCCGATGCCCGGTCCGACGCGAATCCGGCGCCGCCAGTCTTCGAGGGTGTCCGCGTCGAATCCACCCTGTTCCAGCAGGTTCAGCGTGGTGAGGATGTGTGAGCCCGCGATAACGGTGTCCGCGTACAGTTTTCGCCCGTTCGCGGTCTCGACCCGCCAGCCCTTCCCGGCCCGTGTGAGCGAAATCGCGGCGTCCCCCGGGCTGATCGCGCCACCATCGGCACGCAATCGCGCCACCAGTGCCGAGGTGAGCGCCCCACTACCGCCGACTGCCCGCCCCGGCGGCAGCGTATGCATGAGCGCCGCGAACCCGACCATGGGCGCGGACCCGGGCTCGGACATGGGTGGTCCGGACTGCGCGCCCCACCATGCCAGCGCCGCTTTCAGTCGCTCGCTGTCGAAATAACTGTCCAGCAGCGCATCTCCGCTCTGCAGGAACTCCCGCGAAAGCGCACTTCCACCCCCCTTGGCGTCAAGCCCCCAGAACGACTTCAATAATCGCCCCGGAGTAGGCGTCCCGGAGAACGACCGCATGACCCGAGCCGTCCGCGGCCCCCACACTCGCACGAATCTTCGATACGCGTCGGCATCGCGTGCCCCGCAGGCGGCGGCGATGGATGCGCAGGTGGCCTCCACATCGCGATGGAACACGATCGGCGCCAGGTCGGTCCCGGGCGGCGCGGGCGCGAAAGCCCAAGGGTCGCAGTCGATATACCGCAGCCCGAACTTCTCCAGCTCGAGCTCCTCGATGATCCCGGTATGCCGGATCATGATGTGCGCCGACGACCCGCGATCCACCTGATGCCCCGGAAACCGCTCCACCGTCGAAACCGCCCCGCCCAGTACGGTATCGCGCTCCAGCACCTCGACCGCATGCCCGTCCCGCGCCAGATAACAAGCAGCGACCAGCGCATTGTGCCCCGACCCGATGATCAGCACGCTCACCGCCGGACCTCGTTCCCGTACATCTCCACTGCCGGCCGCGCCCCTACGGCCGAACCCATCCATGCGAGGTCGTCCCCCGTCATCCCGGCATGCTTGTGGCCGGGATCCACACCGGCTGTGCACCAGCGGGTTTCGGCCGATTCGCGCCGCTGCCCCGCCGGTCCGGCCGAGCGGTCGCGCGACAGCACTCCCGGCGTGGCCCTCACAGCGGCAGCCGCCGCCCCAGCACCGCGAATTTGCGGGTATCCCCGGAGAAGATGAAATGTCTTACGACATCACCGAATCCCTGTCGCCGGTACAGCTTCCAGGCACGGTTGGCCTCGGCGTCCACCTCGGGCGTGGACAGCAGCACCATGCCCTCGGGCCGGTTCTGCAGCAGCCGGGTGAGCAATATCTCTCCGATACCGCGCCCCTGCGCGGCCGGGTGCACATGCAGTTCGGTCAGCTCGAAGTAGTCCGAGAGTAGTTCGCGCGCAGCGTGTTCCGGCCATCCGGTGCGCCGCATACCGCTGTACACCTGCTGATGCCACCACTGATGCGGCGCGCCGCGGTACCCATACGCGATGGCCACGATGGGTGCGGTGCGCAGGTCCAGGCGGCCGTCGTCGTCGGGTAGCACCGCGGCGACGGCTTGCCAGCCGGGCCGGGTGGTGTGCTCGGTCCACATGGGCGCGCGCTGGTGTTCGGTGCCGCGCGGGTAGTCCATGGCCGCGACATACACCGAGAGGGCGTCGTGCAGCCGGGCGCGCATGGTCGCTGCCGACAGGTCGACGACGACGGGCGCGGGCGTGGTGTTCGGGGTGACGGCGGTCATCGGGCAGGCGCAGCTCTCGTTGGCGCGGACGGTTGGTCCGACGATAGCGCCGTTCTCGACCGGTGTTGCCGCGTGGTCGAGCGCCGGAACTTGTCGGTGGGTGTCTTTAGAGTCAGACTCAATTGAAACCTTCGAATACCTGTTCGATCTTTCTGGAGGCCGTTCTCGCCCTGAGGGGGTCCCGGTTAATCGGGGTATGCGAGTGGGGAGGTACCCGATGTCCGGTGGAAATGCACGTCCGGCCCATCCAGGGCGCGCGGGCGAACTACTAAGACGCGCCGACGGCCTGTTGATCCAGGCGGCGGGGGAGCAGGACCCGGCGGAGCGCTTCCGCACGGCCTACCTGGCGGCGCTGCGCGGGGCGGGCGCGGTGCTGGCTCTCACGGGCGCGGACCGCGCACCCCGGGCGCGTTCCCGCAATGCCTGGGTCATGATGCAGACTGCCGCACCGGAATTCGTGATGTGGGCGGATTACTTCAGCGCCCAGTCCGAGACCCGGGCCGCGCTGGAGGCCGGTTTGCCCCGTCCGATCGATGATCGGCGCGCCGATGAGTTCTCTTCGCGGGTAGGCGCATTCCTTCACGACATCGAAGATCTGCTGGCAGCGGCGTCACGATTGCGTCCCAGTACGGGCTGGGTTGCCGGAATGCTGGCATGACTATCGGCGAGTAGGTGGTAGGTACCTGATCGAACTCGTATTATTGGTGACAGACAGCCGCCAACGTCGGCTATCTGTCGCTTACCCGGAGGCGACCGCCACCATCTAGTGCCGGGGGAGGTACCGTGCCACTCTCCGAGCACGAGCAGCGCATGCTCGAACAAATCGAGAGCGCGCTCTATGCTGAGGACCCCAAGTTCGCCTCGACGGTTCGGGGTGGACGGTTACGTTCCGCCACCGGCCGGCGCAGACTGCAGTCGGCGGCTCTGTTCGTCCTCGGTCTGTTCCTGCTCGTGGCAGGCATCGCCGCGCCCGTGAAGCTGGGCGACTTCCCGATCATCAGTTTGATCGGATTCATCGTCATGTTCGGCGCGGGAGTGCTGTTGCTGACCGGTGGCCCTGGGATGAAGTCCCAGGGTGGCCGCGGCAGTGACGGTCATCCCTCGTCGGGTAGCGGTCCTGGCGGCGGCCAGGGTCGGCCGAAGAAGGCCGGCGGGTTCTCATCTCGTATGGAAGACCGGTTCCGCCGCCGGTTCGAACAGGACAACTGAACGGTCCGCTCCTAGTCATAGGGGCGGCTGCTCGGCTAACTGAAGCAAGCGCGACACGCCGTGGCGCCACACCGATTTGGGGTGTGGTGCCACGGCGTTTCTCGTGGGTTTCCGGCGGCGTGTCGAGCCGCACATGGCATTCCCCACCTCTCCCCACGGGGTTCCCCCACCCTCACCCACCCGCGTCGGAAATGCGCGCTATCTGCGTGTTTGCTGATTGTTGTCGGGTGTGGTCCGCCGCGTGCCGCGCGTGTCGGGGGAACTGCGGGGAAAGTTCCCCACCTGTGTGATAGCTGGTGTGACCTGCAAAGTTCGCCAAGCGGGGACCGAGATCACCGCCGCTTTCGATTGAAAGTGGGGGAAAGTGGGGTAATGTGGAGCGCGCACTACAGGAGGCCGAACAGTCGAGAGGGTGATCCGGTAGGAGGTGTCGGGACTTGTTCCTCGGTACCTATACCCCTCGACTGGACGACAAGGGGCGACTCACGTTGCCTGCGAAGTTTCGGGACGAGCTGGCGGGAGGGTTGATGGTCACGAAGGGTCAAGACCACAGCCTTGCCGTATATCCGAAGGACGAGTTCACCGCGCTTGCGCGGCGGGCCGCGGCCGCGTCTCGAAGCAATCCGCAGGCTCGCGCATTCGTCCGAAACCTGGCTGCCTCCTCGGATGAACAGCGTCCGGATGCACAGGGACGCATCATGTTGTCGGCTGAGCACCGCCGCTACGCGAATCTCTCGAAGGATTGCGTGGTGATCGGCTCGGTCGACTTCCTCGAAATATGGGACAAGACGGCGTGGGAAAGCTACCTCGCCGAGCATGAGGAGGATTACTCGCAGGCCAGAGATGAGTCGCTGGGCGGAATCTTCTAGCCCACAGCGAGGCGAGTGCCCTGCGGCCTCTGCCCGACGCGGACCCTGACGTACTTCCCCAACGCCAGGTGCCGCGCTTCGGTCAGAGACCCTGGGGCATTGGCCACCGACACTGAAATCCTTCAGTGCAGTCCGAATCGCAAGCGACCTGTCATGGGGTCGTGCGACGAAATGTGAGGTCCGGGAGGTCGAAGGTGCACCCAGGCAGTGACGGTCCCCGCCATGTGCCGGTTCTCCTCGATCGCGCAGACGAAATCCTCGGTCCCGCTTTGGGTTTCGACGATGCCGTCTATGTGGACTGCACGCTCGGTCTCGGTGGTCATGCCGAACACTTCCTGCGTACGTATCCCAATATCCGGCTCGTCGGGCTGGATCGCGATACCGAAGCGCTGAAGCTGGCGGGGGAGCGCCTGCGCCCCTACGAGGATCGAATCACCCTGGTGCACACCAGGTATGACGGTATCGCCGACGCCCTCGAAGAGGCCGGGTTGCCGCGTACCGGTTCGGTGCAGGCCATTCTGATGGATCTGGGCGTCTCCTCCATGCAGTTGGACGAGGCCGAGCGCGGCTTCGCGTACTCCATCGACGCTCCGCTGGATATGCGGATGGATCCCAGCACCGGCCCGACCGCGGCCGATGTGCTCAATACCTACAGTCACGGTGATCTGGCCCGGGTGCTGAAGGTCTACGGTGAGGAACGCTTCGCGGGCAAGATCGCCTCGGAAGTGTTGCGCCGCAGGCAGAAAGCCCCGTTCGTCACCAGTGCGCAATTGGTGGAGGTGTTGTACGCCACCATTCCGGCCGCGGCTCGTCGTACCGGCGGGCATCCGGCCAAGCGCACCTTCCAGGCGCTGCGGGTCGAGGTGAATCGGGAGTTGGAATCCCTCGAAGCCGCGGTTCCGGCCGCGCTGGACGCGCTCGCGCCCGGCGGCCGGATCGTATTCATGAGCTACCAGTCCCTCGAGGATCGGGTGGTGAAGCATGAGCTGGCCAAGCGGTCGGCCTCGCGTACTCCACTCGATCTGCCGGTCGAATTGCCCGGTATGGGACCGGAATTCAAGATTCTGACCCGGGGCGCGGAGAAGGCCACCGAGCAGGAGATCGAAGACAATCCGCGGGCGGCTCCGGTGCGCATGCGGGCGGCGGAGCGGATCGCAGGGGAGGTTGCGCAATGAATGGTCGGGCGCGAAATCGGCGAGTGGGCCCTGTCAAGGCGTATCGGACTCGGAGGTGGCACGCTCGCCCGGCGTGGAGCGGGGCCGCCCAATGACCATCAAGACGCAGCCGCCGGTTCGGGTAGCCCGCCGGGTGAAGGCTGCCGAACAGGTGAAATCCGGTGCGGCGCAACGCGCCTACGCACGCCGACGCAGCCGCGAGCGCGCCGAACTGCCGGCGGCGCTGCGGCGTATGGCCGGTGATTCCCCGCGTGGCCGAATGTCGTTCGTGGCCACCATTATCGCGCTGCTGGGGTGTGGTTTGGCGCTGACGCTGCTGCTCACCACCCGTGCCACCGAGGACAGCTATCACCTCGGCGATGCGCGGCGCACCAATGAGCAGCTCTCGGATCAGCGGGCGGCGCTGCAGCGTGAGGTGGAGGCTGCCGATTCGGCGCCCGAATTGGCCCAGCGCGCATCGGAATTGGGCATGATCCCGGCGAAGGATCCGGCCCGTCTGGTGGTGGCTCCGGATGGTCAGGTGATCGTGGTCGGTGAGCCGAAGGTGGCTCAGGGTTCGCCGGCGCTGCCGTTGAACACGACTCCGCCGCTGCCGTCCGCACAGCCGCCGCGTCAGGTGCAGGCGCAGGGTGAGCGGGTGGTGCCGGTGACCAGGACACCGAATCCGCCGACCACCGCACCCAATCCGGTTACGGCGCCGAATCCGGCGCCGCAGTCCCCGGCGCTGCAGGCCGCGCCGAATGGAACGCCTCGATGAGTTCATCCCGCGCAATGCGCGGTGGCCGTGATTCCGGCCGGGGACGGGCGGCTGCCACGCGCAGCCGATCCGGCTCCGGCCGTGCGGGTTCCGGGCCCGGGCGCAGTGCCAGACCACGGGCAACGCCGGGTATGGACGGCGCCACCCGGTTCCGATTCGGGGTGGGCCGGGTGCTCATGCTGCTGGCCCTGCTGGTGACCGCGGGCCAATTGCTGTGGATCCAAAGCTTTTCCGCGCCCATGCTCTCCGCGCAGGCGGCCGATCAGCGCACCGTGAAGCTGGCCGATGCCGCCAAGCGCGGGACGATCACCGATCGCTACGGCAATCCGCTCGCCTTCACCATTGCCGCGAAGCAGTTGAGCTTTCAGCCGATCCAGGTGCGTAAGCGGCTTGCGGACGCGCACGAGAAGAATCCGTCCGCGCCCGAGCCCGATGATCGGCTGCAGGCCATTGCCAAATACATTCACGAAAAGCTCGGTATTGCCGCGCCGGAGAAGGATCTGCTGGCCAAAATGCGCAGCGACGATCCGTACGCCTCCCTGGCGCGCAATGTGGATTCGCAGGTCGCGGCCGATATCGGGCTGAAGTTTCCGGAGGTCGGCGTCGACCGTCAGGATATGCGCGAATATCCCGGTGGGGCATTGGCCGCCAATATGATCGGCGCCACCGGCTGGGACGGGCACGGGCAGATCGGCCTGGAATCGGCCATGGACGCGATTCTCGCCGGATCCGACGGCTCGATGACCTATGACCGCGGTTCGGACGGCGCGGTGATCCCGGGCAGTTGGCGTGATCGGGTGCCCGCGGTGAACGGCTACGGCGTCGAACTGACCCTGGATCAGGATCTGCAGTACTACGTGCAGCAGCAGGTGCAGCAGGCCAAGGACATGTCCGGCGCGCAGGCCGCCTCCGCGGTGGTGCTGGACGCGCACACCGGTCAGGTGCTGGCGATGGCGAACGACAACACCTTCAATCCCGCTATGGGACCGCAGTATTGGTCGCAATCGGACCTCGGTAACCCGTCGGTGCAGGAGGTGTACGAGCCCGGTTCGGTGAACAAGATCGTCACCGCGGCCGCGGCCATCGAGTACGGCCTCACCAATCCCGATGAGGTGCACGAGGTTCCGGGCAGTATCAGCCTGGGCGGCGTCACCGTGCACGATGCGTGGGAGCACGGGGTGGCGCCGTATACCACCACCGGCATCTTCGGTAAGTCCTCCAATGTGGGCACGCTCATGCTGGCGCAGCGCGTGGGCGAGGACCGCTACTTCGACATGCTCAAGAAGTTCGGGCTGGGTCAGCGCACCGGTGTCGGCCTGCCCGGTGAGAGCGCGGGCGTGGTGCCGCCGCGCGATCAGTGGTCCGGCTCCACCTTCGCCAATCTCCCCATCGGCCAGGGTCTTTCGATGACGACGCTGCAGATGACCGCCATGTACCAGGCCATCGCCAATGACGGCGTGCGGATTCCGCCGCGCATTGTGAAGGCCAAGATCGCCCCGGACGGCACCCGTACCGAGGAGACGCAGCCGGATCCGGTCAAGGTGATCAGTCCGCAGACCGCGCAGACGCTGCGGCAGATGTTCCAGGCCGTGGTGCAGAAGGATCCGCGCGGTATCCAGTCCGGTACCGGTAGTCCGGCGGCCATCGAGGGCTATCAGGTGGCGGGTAAGACCGGTACCGCGCAGCAGATCGATCAGAAGTGCCGCTGCTATTCGACCGACCGCTACTGGGTCACCTTCGCGGGTATGGCTCCGGCCGACAATCCGCGCTATGTGATCGGCATGATGCTCGACGCACCCGTGCGCAGCTCCGACGGTAGCGGTGGTGGATCGGCCGCGCCGCTGTTCCACAGCCTCGCCTCCTGGGCCCTGCAGCGGGATCGGGTGCCGCCGTCGCCACCGGCCAAACCACTGATTTTGCAGGCGAGTTAGAGCAGGTAGGCGATGGACGTGACCGGCACCGCCCCGGGCTCGTGGCCGGGCGGGTGACCGAACTGCGCCGTGCCGATCGCACGGTGACACAACACAGGTAACCTGACACGTCGATCCGAGTCCGAGTACCGGATTCGGATCCATGACCTTCGATGAACACCGTCCCGGAGAGGAGCTTCGTGCCCGCGCAAGACAGTCCGCAGGTACTTCGGCCCGCCGCACCGCCGGTGACCGCCCTGCGCACGGTCGCCGAGCTCACGAACGCCCGCCCGGCCGGTACCGCCGGTATTCCGGCGGATGTGCTGATCACCGGTATCGAGCAGCGTTCGAACGCGGTCCGGCCGGGTGATCTGTTCACCGGATTGGCCGGGGCGCACGCGCACGGCGCGCGGTTCGCGCGGGATGCGGTGGCGCGCGGCGCGGTCGCGGTCTTCACCGATCCGGCGGGCGCGGAACTGATCGGCGAGCTCGAGGTGCCGGTGCTGGTGCATGACGCGCCGCGCTCGGTGCTCGGCGAATTGTCCTCGGCCCTTTACGGTGATCCGTCTCGCACCTTGCGCATCATCGGCATTACCGGCACTTCCGGCAAGACCACCACTTCGTATCTGGTGGAGGCGGGACTCGCCGCGGCCGGTTTTCGCACCGCCTTGATCGGCACCATCGAAACCCGCATCGGCGGGCAGCGGGTGCCCTCGGCATTGACCACCCCCGAGGCTCCGCAATTGCACGCCATGTTCGCGGTCATGGTGGAGCAGGGTGTGCAGGCGGTGGTCATGGAGGTCTCCAGTCACGCACTCGCGCTGGGCCGGGTCGACGGGGTGGCGTTCGCGGTCGGCGCGTTCACCAATCTCTCGCAGGATCACCTCGACTTCCACCGCGATTTCGAGGACTACTTCGCCGCCAAGCGCCGCCTGTTCGTACCCGGTGATTCGGCCGTCGTACCCGCCGCGAAAGCGGTGCTGTGCATCGACGACGAGTGGGGTGCCCGGCTGGCCGGTGACGTGACCGTGGCGGCCCTGGCCGACGGCCGACCGGAATTGGTGACCGTCACGACAACCCCTGGCGTACAAGCGGATTGGGTGGCCGGTGCGGCCGTCCCCGGTGCCGCGAGCCAGCGGTTCGAAGCCTGCGGCCCCGGTACGAAACTCGATGTGACGCTGCGACTTCCGGGCGCGTACAACATCGCCAACGGCTTGCTCGCGCTCGCGGTCTGCGCCGCGGTCGGAGCCGATACGTCCACTGCCGCACCGGCATTGGGTGAAGTGGATGTGCCCGGGCGGATGCAGCGGGTGGAGCGCGGACAGGGTTTCCTGGCCGTGGTCGACTACGCGCACAAGCCCGCGGCCATCGAATCGGTGGTGGCCACCCTGCGTGCGCTGCTCGCCGAGCAAGGACACGGACGACTCGCCGTAGTGGTCGGCGCGGGCGGTGATCGCGATGCCGGGAAACGCCCTTTCATGGGTGCGGCCGGTGCACGCGGCGCGGACCTGCTCATCATCACCGACGACAATCCACGTAGTGAAGAGCCTGCGGCCATCCGCGCCGCGGTCCGTGCCGGCGCCGAGCAGGTGCCGCCGGGCGAACGCGGAGAGGTCCGGGAGGTCGGGGACCGGGCACAGGCCATTGCCGCCGCCGTCGACTGGGCACAACCCGGCGATGTGCTGCTGGTCGCGGGCAAGGGACATGAAACAGGGCAGGAGATTTCGGGAGTGAAGTATCCGTTCGACGACCGCGAGGTGCTCGCGGCGGCCTTGTCGCGAAGGACGAGGGACCTGACGCATTCATGATCGAGATGACTTTGCGGGAGATCGCGGAGATCGTGGGCGGCACGCTGCACGATGTCCCCGACCCCGACACGACGGTCACCGGAGCGGCCGAATTCGATTCGCGCCGAATCACTCCCGGTGACCTGTTCCTGGCGCTGCCGGGCGAGCATGCCGACGGTCACGACTTCGCGGCCAAGGCCATAGCCGCCGGAGCGGTGGCGGTGCTGGCGGCGCGCCCGATCGGCGTCCCGGCGATTGTGGTTGCGCCACAGGCACATGCGCCCAGCCGCGCCATCGCGCTGGCCTATGACACCGACGGGTCCGGCGCGGCCGTACTCGAGGCCCTCGGCAAGCTGGCGCGGGCCAGCGTGGATCGCCTGGCCGCGACGGGCGGCCTCACCGTGGTCGGTGTGACCGGTTCGTCCGGCAAGACCTCCACCAAGGATCTGCTCGCGGCCGTACTGGCCCCGCTCGGCGAGGTTGTCGCCCCGCCCGGCTCGTTCAACAATGAGCTCGGCCACCCGTGGACGGCGCTGCGCGCCGACGCGAACACCCGCTACCTCGTGCTGGAGCTCTCCGCGCGCGGACCCGGACATATCAAGGCGCTCACCGAGATCGCGCCGCCCAGCGTGGGCGTGGTGCTCAATGTCGGCACCGCACACCTGGGTGAATTCGGCAGTCAGGAAATAATCGCGCAGACCAAAGGCGAACTGGTGGAAGCCCTTCCGGCCACCGGTCTCGCCGTACTGAATCTCGACGACCGCCTGGTCGCGCAGATGGCCGAGCGGACACCGGCGCGGGTAGTGACCGTCGGGCTCAACTCGAACGCCGATGTGCGCGCCACCGACGTCCAGATGGACGAGCAGGCGCGGGCGCGATTCACGCTGCACCACAAGGGCGAATCCATCGCCGTCCAGCTCGCCGTGCACGGTGAGCATCAGGTCGGCAATGCTCTGTCCGCCGCCGCCGTGGCCCTGAACCAGGGCGCGGATCTCGCAACCGTGGCGCAGGCCCTCGCCGGCGCGAGCGCGGCCTCGGCGCGGCGCATGGACGTGCGCACCCGGACCGACGGTGTGACCGTCATCAACGACTCCTACAACGCCAACCCGGATTCGGTGCGCGCGGCGCTCAAAGCCCTCGTCACCATGTCCCGCAGGGCCGGAGCGGACGGGCAGGGCCGCGAGATCGGCCGCCGCCGCAGCTGGGCCGTGCTCGGCGAAATGGGTGAACTGGGCGACGATTCGGTGATCGAACACGATCGCATCGGCCGGCTCGTCGTGCGCTTGGACGTCGATCGGCTCATAGTGATCGGCACCGGGCGGCCATCGCACGGCATGCATCAGGGGGCGGTGATGGAGGGTTCCTGGGGTGAAGAGTCGATACTGGTGCCGGACCTGCAAGCCGCGATCGAGATTCTCGACGCCGAACTCGAACCGGGTGATGTGGTGCTCGTGAAGGCCTCGAAGTCGGTGGGGCTGTGGACCGTTGCCGAGCACCTCCTGGAGGCCGCGCGATGACACAGATCCTGCTGTCGGCGGCCATCGCGCTCGCCGTCTCCATTCTGCTCACCCCCGCGGTGATCAGCTGGTTCGCCAAACAGGGCTTCGGCCAGGAGATCCGGGTCGACGGCCCGGAATCGCACAAGGCCAAGCGCGGCACCCCCACCATGGGCGGCGTCGCCATCATCATCGGTATGTGGGCCGGATACCTCGGCTCGCACCTGATTTCGATGAGCTACGGCGAGCCGGGGCCCTCGGCCTCGGGTCTGCTGGTCATGGGATTGGCCACCGCGCTCGGCGCGGTCGGCTTCCTGGACGACATGATCAAACTGCGTAAGCAGCGCAATCTCGGGCTCACCGCCGCGGGTAAGTACATCGGGCAGTTGGCCTCGGCGGTCATATTCGGTGTGCTGGCACTGCAATTCAAGGGCGCGAACGGGTTGACCCCCGCCAGCCGGCACCTGTCGTACACGCGGGACATCACCACAATATCGATGGGCGTGGTGATCTTCCTGTTCTTCGTCAGCCTGATCGTGGTGGCCTGGTCCAACGCGGTCAACCTGACCGACGGCCTGGACGGTCTCGCGGCCGGTTCCATTAGTCTGGTACTGGGCGCGTACATGATCATCACCTTCTGGCAGTGGCGCAATGCCTGCTCCACGCATCCGGAGGCGGGCTGCTACAACGTGCGCGATCCACTGGATCTGGCGCTGGTGTGTGCCGCCGGCGGGGCTGCGTGCATCGGCTTCCTGTGGTGGAATGCCGCGCCCGCCAAGATCTTCATGGGCGATACCGGTTCGCTGGCCCTCGGCGGTCTGCTCGCGGGCCTGTCGATCACCACGCGCACCGAACTGCTGATGATCGTGATCGGCGCGCTCTTCGTCGCCGAGGCGGCTTCGGTCATCTTGCAGGTCGCGGTCTTCCGCACCACACGGAACCGATTGTTCAAGATGGCTCCGTTCCACCACCACTTCGAATTGAGCGGGTGGGCTGAAACCACGGTGATCATCCGGTTCTGGTTGCTGGCCGGCATGGCGTCGGCGATCGGTCTGGGCCTGTTCTACAGCGATTACCTCTCTGCGGTCGGGTGAACATCTGATGGTCGAACATTCTCCGAGGGTCCTGCGTTCTCCGGGCCCCATGCTCGAATTCCTGCGCGGTCGTGACGTTCTCGTCGCCGGTTGGGGGGTGTCCGGGCGCTCCCTCGTGGAGCCGCTACAGGACATCGGCGCCCGCCCGGTGGTCACCGACGGCGGCGGTAAGGCCCTGGCCGAAGCCGCCGAACTCGGTCTGCAGACCGCCACCACCGCCGATCTACTCGAACCCGATGCGCTGCAACGGTTCGCACTGGTCATCACCAGCCCCGGCTGGCGGCCCGACTCCCCGATACTGGTTTCGGCTGTCACCGAGGGCATTCCGGTATGGGGTGATGTCGAGTTCGCCTGGTGGGTCGATCAGGCGCGCATCTACGGGCCGGTGCGCAAGTGGCTGGTGATCACCGGCACGAACGGTAAGACCACCACCACGCAGATGACGCATTCGATACTGCGGGCCGCCGGGATTCCCAGCGTCGCCTGCGGCAATATCGGACTGCCGATTTTGGATGCGCTGCGCCGCAATCCGGGTCCGCAGGTGCTGGCCGTGGAGCTCTCCTCGTTCCAATTGTATTGGGCCCCTTCGGTACGACCCGAAGCCGGTGTGGTGCTGAACGTGGCCGAGGATCACCTGGACTGGCACGGCGGACTCGACGGCTATGCCGCCGCCAAGGCGCGCGCGCTCACCGGACGCGTCGGCGTGGTCGGCCTGGACGATCAGGTCGCGGCCGCGCTGGCGCGAAAGTCCAAGGCGCGCCGCACCGTCGGGTTCCGGATCGGTGTACCCGCCGACGGTGAACTCGGTGTGGTCGACGGCAAACTGCTGGATCGCGCCTTCACCAAGGCCGCGATTCTGGCCGAGGTGGGCGATATCAGCCCGCAGGGTCCGGCCGGGGTTGCCGACGCGCTCGCCGCGGCCGCGCTCACCCGATCCATCGATGTGGCACCGCAGTTCGTGAAAGAGGGGCTGCAGGAACACAAGGTGGGCCCGCATCGCGCGGCGCAGGTGCGCGAACTCTGCGGTGTCGACTTCGTGGACGACTCCAAGGCCACCAATCCGCATGCCGCGCGGTCGTCGATCCTGGCGCACCACTCGGTCATCTGGGTGGCCGGCGGACAGCTCAAGGGCGCGAGCGTCGAAGACCTCGTGGAGGAGGTGCGCGAACACCTGATCGCGGCCGTACTCTTCGGTGTCGACGCGCCCGTGATCGCCGCCGCACTGGCGCGACACGCCCCGGATGTCCCCGTCGTGGAGCTGAATTCGGGGGACGATGCAGGAATGGGTGACCCCTTCACCGAAATCGAGCCCGAAGCGGTGATGGCTCGCGCGGTCCGGGTGGCCGCCAGTTATGCCACCCGCGGCGACACCGTGCTGCTGGCTCCGGCCGCGGCATCCCTGGACATGTTCGCCGACTACACCCATCGCGGACGAAGTTTCGTGACCGCGGTGCAGGCCCTGGACGAGAAGGACATCGGGAGACCGGAATGACGGGGCCACGCCGCGCGGGGACAACAGGTTCCGCGCGGCGGGCCGGCACCGGATGGTTCGCGGCCTGGCTGGCGCGACCGCTGGCCTCGTTCCATCTCGTCGTCGCCATCGCGGTACTGCTCACCGTCCTCGGACTGGTGATGGTGCTCTCGGCGTCCAGCGTCGAGTCGTATGCCGTTGGTAAATCCGCGTATTCGCTGTTCCTCATGCAGGCGGCGATGGCGCTGTTCGGTGCGGTGCTGTTCTATATCGCGCTGCGGATTCCCATGCGGGTGATGCGGCAGTTGTCGTTCCCGGTGTTCGCTTTGTCCGTCGTGCTCCTGGTGCTGGTGCTGATTCCGGGCATCGGCACCGAGGTGCAGGGGTCGCGGCGCTGGTTCGACCTCGGGGTCGTCTCGGTGCAGCCGTCCGAGATCGCCAAGGTGACCCTGGTGGTGTGGGGCGCGCATCTGCTGGCCTCGCGGCAGACCGAAAAGGCCGGGTACAAGGACATTCTCATGCCGCTGGTGCCCGCGGGCCTGCTGGTGTGTTTCCTGGTCGTGCTCGAACCGAACCTGTCCACCACCATCGCGCTGGGCATTGTGCTGTCCTCGCTGCTGTGGTTCGGCGGGCTGCCGCTGCGTATGTTCGTGACCATCGCGGTGTCCGGTGGTGTGGCGGCCGGCATTCTGGCGCTGTCGGCCGGATATCGGTCGGACCGTATGCGCGCGTTCTTCAACCCGGGTGACGATCCGCAGGGCATCGGGTATCAGGCGCGGCAGGCGTTGTATTCGCTTGCCGACGGCGGAATTTGGGGACGCGGGCTCGGACAGTCGCGGGCCAAGTGGAGCTATCTGCCCAACGCGCACAACGACTTCATCTTCGCGATCATCGGCGAGGAGCTCGGCTTCCTCGGATGTGCCTTGGTGCTGGGGCTTTTCGCGCTGTTCGTGTACACGGGTTTGCGCATCGCCACGCGTTCGGTGGATCCGTTCATCCGGCTGCTGACCGCCTCGGCCACCACCTGGATCACCGGGCAGGCGCTCATCAATGTCGGCTACGTCGTCGGCCTGCTGCCGGTGACCGGCCTGCAGCTGCCACTGGTTTCGGCAGGTGGCTCCTCGCTCGCCATCACCCTGCTCATGTTCGGCATCATCGCCAACGCGGCCCGGCACGAACCCGAGGCGGTGGCGGCGCTGCAGGCCGGACAGGACGGTCGCTTCAGCCGCCTGCTGCGCCTGCCGGTGCCCGAAATGTACTCCCCCGCACGGGCACAGGCCGCCCGCGCCCGCAACAAGCCCAAGGCCAAGGCCAAGGCCAAGTCGGGTGTGAAGGCCGCCCCGCAGCGGCGTGCACTACCGCCCAGCGGTCGCGGCCGGGGCGGGTACGACTCGCCGTCGCGCCGCTCGATAGATTCCGATACCGCCAGGCGCACCAGCCGCTCCACCGAATCGTGGCGCAGCACGCGGGCCTGGGAACCCAGCTATCCGACGAAACACGATAGGGACAGGGGACATTCGAGGTGACAGTGGAGCGGCCGCTCTCGGTGATCGTGGCGGGTGGTGGCACCGCGGGGCATATCGAACCCGCCCTGGCGGTCGCCGACGCGCTACGCCGACGCGACCCGTCCATCCGGATCACCGCCCTGGGCACCCAGCGCGGCCTGGAAACCGAACTGGTCCCCGAGCGCGGTTACACCCTCGAGTTGATCCCCCCGGTCCCGCTACCCCGCAAACCCACCGCCGACCTGCTCCGCCTCCCCGGCCGAGTACTGGCCTCGATGCGCCGCACACACGAGATCATCGACGCGGTCGAAGCCGACGTGATCGTGGGCTTCGGCGGCTACGTCGCACTCCCCGCCTATCTCGCGGCCGGCCCCGTCATCCCGGCGCGTTTTTGGCCGGGATCCACACCCGCAGCGCAGCAACCTATATCGGTGGATCCCGGCCAAAAGAATGCCGGGATGACGAAGGGGAGTCGCCACCAAGAGGATGTGACGAAGGGCGGTCGGCGCAAGGTGCCTGTGGTGGTGCATGAGGCGAATGCCATGGCGGGGATTTCCAACAAGATCGGGGCGCGCATCGCCACCAGAGTATTGGCGGCTGCGGGGAATTCGGGTGTGCGCGGTCGCGGGCGCAAGGATGCGGAGGTCGTCGGCATTCCGGTGCGGTCCGCGATCTCCACCCTCAACCGCCCAGCTTTGCGGGCGCAGGCCCGCGAGCATTTCGGGTTGCCCGCCGAGGGGCCGGTGCTGTTGGTGTTCGGCGGGTCGCAGGGGGCGCGCAGTCTCAATGAGGCCGTGTCGGCTGCCGCGCCGCAGTTGACCGCCGCGGGGATTTCGGTGCTGCACGCGCATGGGCCGAAGAACAGTCTCAGCCTGGCCGGGCTGCATGAGCCCGCGAAATATGTTGCGGTGCCGTATTTGTCGCAGATGGCCCTGGCGTACGCTGCGGCGGATGCGGTGGTGTGCCGGTCGGGGGCGATGACCGTCGCCGAGGTGTCGGCGGTGGGGTTGCCCGCGTTCTATGTTCCGCTACCACACGGCAATGGCGAGCAGGAACTCAATGCGCGGCCGGTGGTGGCCGCGGGCGGTGGCAGAATCGTGGCGGACGCGGAGCTGACTCCGAAATATGTGATCGACGAGGTGATACCGCTGCTCAGGGATTCCGATCGGCTGGCAGCCATGGGTCGCGCGGCGGCGGATGCCGGTCACCGTGACGCCGCGGACGAGGTAGCGCGAATTGTGCTGGAGGTGGCAGGTCGTGACTGAAGCAGCCGAAACCCGAACAGATCTGGATGCGGTGAACACACCTTTGGAGCAGGAGACGGACCTACCGGAACTTTTGCAGCGGGTCCACATGATCGGCATCGGAGGTGCCGGAATGTCCGGTATCGCCCGAATTCTGCTGTCCCGGGGCGGGATGGTCTCCGGCTCCGACGCCAAGGAGAGCCGCGGCGTGCTGGCCCTGCGGGCCCGCGGCGCACAGGTGCGCATCGGCCATGACGCCGGTGCCCTGGACCTGCTGCCCGGCGGGCCGACCGCGGTCGTCACCACCTACGCCGCCATCCCCAAGACCAATCCCGAACTGGTGGAGGCACATCGGCGCGGCCTGCCCGTACTGCTGCGCCCGGCCGTCCTGGCCGAGCTCATGCAGGGGCATAAGACCCTGCTGGTCTCGGGCACGCACGGTAAGACCTCCACCACCTCCATGCTGGTTGTCGCGCTGCAGCATTGCGGCGCGGACCCGTCCTTCGCGGTCGGCGGTGAGCTCAACGAGTCGGGCACCAATGCCCATCACGGCACCGGCGGCATCTTCGTGGCCGAGGCCGACGAGAGCGACGCCTCACTGCTGCAGTACGCCCCGGATGTGGCCGTGGTGACCAATATCGAATCCGATCACCTGGACTACTTCGGCACCGACGAGGCGTACACGCAGGTCTTCGACGACTTCGTGGACCGCGTGCAAACCGGTGGCCGTCTCGTGGTCTGCCTGGATGACGCGGGCTCGCTCGGCCTGGCCGAACGCACCGTGGCCCGGCTCGCCGGCGACCCGCGCGGTATCGAGGTAATCGGTTACGGTTCCGGCGATTTCGTGGGCACCGGACTGACGGTCGGCGCGCAACTGCTCTCCTTCGAACCACGCGATGTCGGCGGTGTGGCGGTGTTCCAGCTCTCCGACGAACCCGCGCCGCGCACCCTGCGACTCTCGGTACCGGGCCGGCATATGGCCTTGAACGCGCTCGCCGCACTGCTGGCCGCGCGGGCCGCCGGAGCCGATATGGCCGAAATCATCCAGGGCCTGGAGGGTTTCGGCGGTGTGCACCGGCGCTTCCAGCTCACCGGCCGGGAGAACGGCGTCCGCGTCTTCGACGATTACGCCCACCATCCGACCGAGGTACGCGCGGTACTCAGCGCCGCCGCCGAACTGGTGGCGCAGGAGGCCCGCGATGGCGCGCGCTCGCGTCAGGGTCGCGTGATCGTGGTCTTCCAACCGCACTTGTACAGTCGCACCGCCACTTTCGCGACCGAGTTCGGTACCGCCCTCTCGCTCGCCGACGAGGTCGTGGTGCTCGATGTCTACGGTGCGCGCGAGGAGCCGCTGCCCGGTGTGAACGGCGCGCTGGTGGCCAATGCCGTCACCAAACCCGTGCACTACCAACCGGATATGTCGCGGGTGGGCCGTCAGGTCGCCGCGCTCGCGCGCCCCGGCGATGTGGTGATCACCATGGGTGCGGGCGATGTCACCATGCTGGGCGGTCAGATCCTCGACGGTCTGCGTGCGCGACCCTCGCACGGGCGGTGAGCGGAGATGAGTTCGGGTGGGGGAGCGGACGACTCGGCTGACGGTGCCGAGGGCTCGGACGATCGGCCGGACGAGACTGTCGCGGAGCGGGATTCGGCCGCGAAGGCCGCGGCACGCCGGGCTCGACTACGGCGTGGCCGGGGTCGCGAGGAATCCCGGCTGTTACTCGCATTGCGGTCCGGTCGTGTCCGGATAGGCATTGCGGTAGGTGTCGTCCTGCTGCTCGCGCTCGGCCTGGCCGCCTGGTTCACACCGGTGCTTTCGGTGCGCACCGTGCGCGTCGACGGCCTGGCCGTGGTGCCGGAAGATCAAGTCCTGGACGCACTCCAGGTCCCGGACGGTCTGTCCATGATGCGCATCGACACCACCGCCATGGCCGAACGCGTAGCCCAGCTGCCCAAGGTCCGCAGTGTGCGGGTGCGGCGCGAGTTCCCGTCCACCGTGCAGGTGACGGTCGTCGAGCGCACCCCGGTGCTCTACTACGACGCGGAGGACGGACCGCACCTGCTCGATTGCGACGGTGTGGAATTCGCGATCGAACCGCCACCGGGTACCGCCCCGAAACTCGTCACCGACCATCCCGGCGGCACCGATCCGGTCACCCGGGCGGCCGTCACGGTGATGGCGGTGGTCCCGCCGAGCCTCGGCGTGGGAGAGGTTGTGGCCAGATCGGTTTCGGATATTGCTCTCGAGTTGCGAGATGGGCGTACCGTGCTGTGGGGTGGGACGGGTGATTCACAGAAGAAGGCGGCTGTGGTCGGACCTCTACTGACCCAGCCCGGCAAGGTGTTCGACGTTTCGAGTCCGAATCTGGTCACGGTAAAGTGAGCGATACCCATTGGGCCACCGAAAGTTTCGGTGGCCCGCGGAGACGTTTCCAGCGCCGATCCCGGCACCGGAGGGCAACCGTCCACGATACGATGCCAGGTGGACCGGACGAGGTGGATCACACAAGATTCTGATTCTCGTTTCGGCGCGCCTGCGCCCGTAACGCGGTGGCTGCGAATACCGTTCCGCACCAGTCGGATACTTGACATAAGGCTAAACCTATGGTTGAGGGTTCACCATCCCGAGACCATTCGGACCTGGCATACGACGAGCATCCGTTAGACGACAAGCTTTTTGGATCTAAGGAAGGCGAGAGCCCATGACGCCCCCGCACAACTACCTTGCTGTGATCAAGGTCGTCGGAATCGGCGGCGGCGGCGTGAATGCCGTCAACCGGATGATCGAACAGGGACTCAAGGGAGTCGAGTTCATCGCGGTCAATACCGACGCGCAGGCGCTGCTGATGAGTGATGCGGACGTCAAGCTCGATGTCGGCCGGGAACTGACCCGTGGCCTCGGCGCGGGCGCGGACCCCGAGGTCGGCCGCAAGGCCGCCGAGGACCACAAGGACGAGATCGAAGAGGTGCTCAAGGGCGCCGACATGGTCTTCGTGACGGCCGGCGAGGGCGGTGGCACCGGCACCGGCGGCGCGCCCGTCGTGGCGAGCATTGCCCGCAAACTCGGCGCACTCACCATTGGTGTTGTGACGCGGCCCTTCTCGTTCGAGGGCAAGCGCCGCAGCAATCAGGCCGAGGCCGGTATCCAGGCGCTGCGTGAATCCTGTGACACCCTCATCGTCATCCCGAACGACCGGCTGCTGCAGCTGGGCGACGCCGCGGTCTCGCTGATGGATGCCTTCCGCTCCGCGGACGAGGTACTCCTCAACGGTGTTCAGGGCATAACAGATCTGATCACCACCCCGGGTCTGATCAACGTCGACTTCGCGGACGTCAAGTCCGTCATGTCCGGCGCGGGCAGCGCCCTCATGGGTATCGGCTCCGCCCGCGGCGAAGGCCGTTCGGTGAAAGCCGCCGAGGCAGCGATCAATTCGCCCCTCCTCGAGGCATCCATGGATGGTGCGCACGGCGTCCTGCTCTCGATCGCAGGCGGTTCGGATCTCGGCCTTTTCGAGATCAACGAGGCAGCCTCGCTGGTGCAGGAAGCGGCCCATATCGAAGCCAACATCATCTTCGGTACCGTCATCGACGATTCCCTGGGCGACGAAGTCCGAGTGACGGTGATCGCGGCGGGTTTTGACGGTAGCGGCCCAGCACGACGCATCGAGCCCGCGGTAGGCCGCACCGCCACAAGCTCTTTCGGAACCGCCCGCGCCACCGCAGGCGAGGTTTCCCGCACCCCCGAATACTCCGCCCGCACCTCGGAACCGGCTCCCGTCCGCCAGGAACCCGCCCCGGCTCCGGTTGCTCAGACACCCCAGTCGAGCGGTCGCGGCCCGGCCCCCTCCTACGAATCCCCCCGCCCCGCAGTCGATCCGACCGTGGCGCACAACAACCGCACCCACATTCAGCCCCCGGATGCCGACGACGATGACGTCGACGTCCCCTCGTTCATGCGCCGCTGACCCGGCGCCGCGGCTCGACCTTCGCGCCCGCTCCGATATCGGAGCGGGCGCGTTCGTGTTCCCGGTAGGGGGTGGGGAGGGACACCCGATCGGGGGCGGGGTTGCCGGGGATTGGCCACTACTCTCGGGGGTATGACTTCTGCGGGACCTAAGTATCGAACAAGACGGGTTGTCACTGCGCGTGCCGGGGGCTTCTCACAAGCGCCCTATGACTCGTTCAATCTCGGGGATCACGTCGGCGACGATCCGGAAGCCGTGCGGCGCAATCGGGTTCGGCTCGCCGAGAGCATCGGCCTGCCGCCGGAGCGACTGGTCTGGATGGAGCAGATCCACAGTCGTAACGTGACGATCGTCGACGGCCCGCAGGCGGAGGCGGTGCCTGCTACCGATGCGCTGGTGACCACGCAACGGGATCTGGCGCTGGTGACATTGAGTGCGGATTGTGTGCCCGTGCTGCTCTCCGATGACGAGGCCGGGGTGATCGCCGCGGTGCATGCCGGGCGGATCGGGGCTCGGATCGGGATCGTGCCGAAGGCGATCGAGGCGATGCTGTCCCTCGGCGCGAAGGTCGAGCGGATCGGCGCGTTCCTGGGACCGGCGGCGAGTGGCCGGCAGTACGAGGTGCCCGCCGCCATGCGCGCCGATGTCGAGAAGCATCTGCCCGGGAGTGCGACCACGACCGTGCGGGGTACCCCCGGGTTGGATCTGCGCGCGGGTATCAGGCGGCAGCTGGAGGCGGCGGGTGTGCATGCCGTCGCGGTGGACCCGCGGTGCACCATCGAGGACAAGGCGTTGTTCAGTCATCGGCGCGGCGCGCCGACCGGCAGGCTCGCCGGTGTGATTTGGATGTCATCGGAGGGAATCGCAGAATGACTGAAAACCTGGGTGCGGCAACCGGTTCCGGAGCAGCGGCGGTCGCGGCGGGGGAGGCGCGAGTCACTTTCGCGCCGGAGCGTGTCGGGCAATTGTCGGCAGCGCTGAATGCTCTGAATGAACGCATCGACGCAGCGTGCGCCGCTGTCGGGCGGGATTCGGGGAGTGTGCGGCTGCTGCCGGTGACCAAGTTCCATCCGGCTTCGGATATCGAGATCCTCTATGGCTTGGGCCTGCGTGAGTTCGGTGAATCGCGTGAGCAGGAGGCTTCGGACAAAGTGGCGCAACTGCGTCATCTGTCGCAAGTGCGCTGGGAGTTCATCGGAAGGCTGCAGCGGAACAAGGCGAAATCCGTTGCACGCTGGGCAGATACGGTCTATTCGGTCGATAGCGACCGCTTGGTCAGTGCGCTTGACACCGGGGTCCTTGCGGCCCTGGACGCGGGGGAGCGGAGTGCTCCACTGCGCGTGCTGCTTCAGGTGAGCCTGGACGCCGACCCGACCCGCGGCGGTGTCTCGGACACTGCCATGCTCCACCTCGCCGAACAGCTCGAAAAATCGGTATCACTGCAGCTCGCGGGCCTGATGGCGATCCTGCCACTGGACACCGACCCAGACGCCGCATTCGAGCGACTCGCCCGTATGCATGCCTCACTTTTGACGGAACATCCCCAGGCCAGCGAGCTGTCCGCGGGCATGTCAAGTGATTTGGAGGCCGCAATACGCCACGGATCCACGTGCGTGCGTGTCGGAACCGCTTTGATGGGCGCTCGACCGATAACCTCGGCGTAGCAAAGAAACCTCATCAGTCACATATGAAACATATGCTTGGTGGCGAACGAGGACTGAGCAGGACAACACCCCAGGCCAACCGGGGCCGAAGGAAGGTCGACCAGATGAGCACGCTGCACAAGTTCAAGGCGTACTTCGGCATGGTTCCGCTCGAGGACTACGAAGATGATTACGTCGAGGATCGCGGGCCCCGCCCCGCCTCGGAAGAGCGTGCCCCGCGCCGACCCCGGTCCTACGCCGAGCGTGATTACGACCGGTACGAGCACGAGCGCTACGACGACGAGCCCAGGTACTCCGAGCCGCCGCCCTACAAGGCGCCGTACAAGCCCGCGTACAGCGCCGCTCGCCGGGACGATTACGCCGACGAATACGCGGACGACCGTGAACGCGACCGTGACCGCGACCGCTATGAAGCGCCGCGTCGCCCCACCCGTATCGACACCGCCCCGTCCAGCCGTACCCGTTCCATGGGTGGCGGTGGCGGCGCTTCGATGGTCCACGGCACCACCCGTGGCGCGCTCGCGGTGGACCCGGAGGCCGAGCGGCGCATGGAAGAGTTGCGGATGGAGGAGCGCCGGCTGGAACAGCAGCCGCCCCGCCGTTCCGCGATCTTCGAGGACGGAGGCCCCTTGTCCAAGATCACCACGCTGCGCCCGCGTACCTACGCCGAGGCCGCCATCATCGGTGAGCGATTCCGGGACGGCACCCCGGTGATCATGGACCTGGTCGAGATGAGCAACAGCGATGCCCGCCGCCTGGTGGACTTCGCCGCGGGTCTGGCGTTCGCGCTGCGTGGTTCGTTCGACAAGGTCGCGACGAAGGTCTTCCTGCTCTCGCCGGCCGACGTGGATGTCTCCGCGGAGGAGCGCCGCAAACTGGCCGAAAACGGCTACTACAACCAGAAGTAAGCTCTGTCTAACTGCCTTCGCTCCGCTCCGGCGGTTCGTGGCCCTGTAACCCGGTTCTTCCCTCCCTCCGCTCCTCCGCTGCGCTCCCCCGCTCCACTCAGTCCAGAACCGGGGCGGGCCACGAACATGCGAGTTGAGCTATCGCGCGGCCATTTTCACTGGCCTTGACTCTTTCGGGCCTGTCGAATCGGCCGAAATGGAGTTGGGGCCACTGCAATCCGAGCCTGCGACCACCAGCAAGAGGTACTTATGCCCGGCTTGTCGAGCCGTCTTGGCGTGCTTGTCGCCGAGTTGCAGTCACCCCAAAGTTCGCGGCCCGGCTCGGTTCTGGAGCGACGTAGCGAGGGAGCGCAGCGACTGAGCGGAGGAGTGAAGAACCGAGCCTTCAGGGGCCGCGAACCGCGACGCCGAAGGCGGCGCAAATTAAACTTTGTGGCAGAGTGAACGTCGTGGCCCTGTTCCAGGTGTTGAACCTACTGCTGTTCCTCTTCTGGCTCCTGCTGATCAGCCGAGTCATCGTCGAGTTCATTCGCAGCTTTGCGCGGGACTGGCGGCCCACCGGGTTCGTCGTGATCATCCTCGAGGCGATCTTCACCATCACGGACCCGCCGGTGAAACTCCTGAGGCGTTTGATACCCCCAGTGAATCTTGGGGGAATTAGGCTCGATCTGTCGATAATGGTCCTGCTTTTCATCGTGTTCATCTTGATGTCGATCACGGGCCAGCTCGGGCAGTCGGTAGCTCAGGTGTGACAGAATGGCTCGAAAGAATGCTTGCCCAGATCTACCGCTAGATCTCCAACGAAGCGTGAAGGGATCGTTCCATGCCGCTGACCCCTGCCGATGTGCACAACGTCGCGTTCAGCAAACCACCGATCGGGAAGCGCGGCTACAACGAGGATGAAGTCGACGCCTTCCTCGACCTGGTCGAGCAGGAGCTCTCACGCCTCATCGAAGAAAACGCGGATCTTCGCCAGCGCGTTGCCGAATTGGACGCGGAACTGGCTGATGCCAAGAAGAATCGCGGACCCGTCCAGGTCGTGAAGCAGGCCCCCGCGCCGGAGCCCGTCAAGGTCGCCCCGATCGCACCGCCGCCGCCCATGCCCGCTCCGGTCCCCATGCCGGTCAAGGCCGAGGCCCCCAGTGCGGACGCGAATCTACAGGCCGCCAAGGTGCTTTCGCTCGCGCAGGAGATGGCCGATCGCCTCACCTCCGACGCCAAGACCGAGGCCGAGCAGCTGCTCGCCAATGCCCGAGCCAACTCCGAGCGACTGGTCGGCGATGCCCGTACCCGCTCCGAGGCGATGATCGCCGATGCCCGTCAGAAGGCCGAGGCCATGCTGTCGGACGCGCAGACCCGCAGCGATTCCCAGCTCCGTCAGGCCAAGGAGAAGGCGGACGCCCTGCAGGCCGATGCCGAGCGTAAGCACACCGAGATCATGGCCACCATCACCCAGCAGCGCAGTGTGCTGGAGAGCCGGATCGAGCAGCTCAAGACGTTCGAGCGCGAGTACCGGGTGCGACTGAAGTCCTACCTGGAATCGCAGCTGGAAGAGCTGGAGAACCGTGGTTCCGCGGTCCCGGTCGACGGCGGCGAGTTCGGCGAGGGCGCCTCGGGCAACGGCGCACTTCTCAAGGGCGGCAAGTAGAGTCGTAGTCACGGCCATTGGTGCCGCGCTTCCCGTCGCGAGCGGGTAGGGCGGCGCCGCCACCGTTTCCATAAGAGGGGTGGTGACCATGCTCGTGATGACGCTGGCTCTGGCAGCGGTGGGCTTCGGCCTGCTGGTGACGGCTCTGACCACCGGTTCGGTGATCTGGGCGTGGGGCTGCATCATCGTGTGCGTGCTCGGTGCGGTGCTGCTGCTGGTCAGCGCGCTGTCACTGCGTGAACCCGAGGATGATTCGCAATCGCGCCCCGGCGGGCGACACGCGAGGCATTAGGCAGGTGCGGAAAAATCCACTGGACCTGCCCGGCTAGAATCGAAGTAGTTTTTCGGCGTTGATCCGGCCATCACCGGGGAGTCTTCGGAAGAACGGCGTGACCTGCCCACCCGGGTGGTGATCGCTTACTAGAACCGAACGGGTGAGCCCGTCACAGCTCGCGAATGAGAGGTCCGGCACTATGCCGGGCAAGCGGGGTGGTACCGCGGTATCGGCGCACCAGCGTCGTTCATCGTCCCCGTGCCCACCGGGTCATTCCAGACCCACTGGCACGCGAGGAGCTGACGCCGAGATGTCCGGCGAGAACCCGAACCCCAACTCCTACCCCCGCGCCGACCTGGGCGCCGTCAGCGGGCAGGTTTCGTTCCCCGAGCTCGAGCGGCGCGTGCTGGACTACTGGGCCGCCGATGACACCTTCCGCGCCAGCATCGAGAACCGTTCCGATGCAGAGGAATTCGTCTTCTACGACGGACCCCCCTTCGCCAATGGGTTGCCGCATTACGGACACTTGTTGACCGGATATGTCAAGGATTTGATCCCGCGTTTTCAGACGATGCGCGGTAAGAAGGTCGAACGACGCTTCGGCTGGGACACTCATGGCCTTCCCGCGGAAATCGAAGCGGAGAAGCAGCTCGGTATCACGGACAAATCACAGATCGATGCCATGGGTCTCGCGGAATTCAATGCCGCGTGCAAATCTTCGGTTCTTCGCTACACGAACGAGTGGCGTAACTATGTGACGCGACAGGCGCGCTGGGTCGACTTCGACAACGACTACAAAACCCTCGACCTCGACTTCATGGAATCGGTCATGTGGGCGTTCAAATCGCTGCATGACAAGGGCCTGATCTATCAGGGATTCCGGGTGCTGCCGTACTCCTGGTACGAGCAGACGCCGCTGTCGAATCAGGAGGCGCGCCTGGATGATTCGTATCGCATGCGGCAGGATCCGGCGGTCACCGTCGACATGCTGCTGTCGGTGCCCGCGGAGCATCCGCTGCATCAGCTCGATGGCGCGAACGCGCTGATCTGGACCACCACGCCGTGGACGCTGCCGTCCAACTTGGCCATCGCGGTGCATCCGGATGTCACCTATGTGCATCTGCGCGGGCAGGACGGCAAGCGTTACCTGCTTGCCGCGGAACGGGTTTCGCACTACGCCCGCGAGTTCGGTGAGGAGCCGGAAGTACTGTCGGAGTACTCGGGCGCTGCCCTGGTGGACCTGCGCTACCAGCCGCCGTTCGACTTCTTCGTCGGTCATCCGAACGCGCATCGCGTGCTCAACGCCGACTATGTGACGACCGACTCCGGCACCGGAATCGTCCATCTCGCACCGGCTTTCGGTGAAGAGGATATGGATGTCGCCTCCGCCAACGGCATCGAGATCGTGCAGCCGCTCGACGCGGGCGGCCGGTTCACCTCCATGGTGCCGCCGTACCAGGGTCAGATGGTGTTCGACGCCAACCCGGTCATCATCAAGGACCTCAAGGCCGCCGGAAAACTGTTGCGGCACGAGACGATCGAGCACTCCTACCCGCACAGCTGGCGCTCGGGTCAGCCGCTGATCTACATGGCGGTGCCGTCCTGGTTCGTGGCGGTCACCAAGTTCCGCGATCGCATGCTCGAGCTCAACAAGGAGATCAGCTGGACTCCCGAGCACCTGCGCGACGGTCAGTTCGGTAAGTGGCTGGAGAACGCGCGCGACTGGAATATCAGCCGAAATCGCTTCTGGGGCGCGCCGATCCCGGTCTGGGTGTCCGATGACCCGCAGTACCCGCGCGTGGACGTGTACGGCTCCCTGGACGCGCTCGAGCGTGACTTCGGCGAGCGCCCCACCGATCTGCACCGGCCGATCATCGATGATCTCGTGCGCCCGAATCCCGATGACCCGACCGGGAAGTCGATGATGCGGCGCGTACCCGAGGTGCTCGATTGCTGGTTCGAGTCCGGCTCCATGCCGTACGCCCAGGTGCACTACCCGTTCGAGAACAAGGAGTGGTTCGAGGGCACCGCCGCCGAGGCTGCCCACAGCCCCGGTGATTTCATCGTCGAGTACAACGGTCAGACCAAGGGCTGGTTCTACAACCTGCACGTGCTCTCGACCGCGCTCTTCGATCGCCCGGCGTTCAAATCGGTTGTGGCGCACGGCATCGTGCTCGGCGACGACGGCCTCAAGATGTCCAAGTCCAAGGGCAACTACCCGGATGTCAACGAGGTCTTCGACCGCGACGGCTCCGATGCCATGCGCTGGTTCCTGATGGCCTCACCGATCCTGCGCGGCGGCAATCTCATCGTCACCGAGCGCGGTATCCGCGAGGGCGTCGGGCACACCATGCGCCCGCTGTGGAACGCGTGGACCTTCCTGCAGCTGTACGCCTCGACACCCGGTGTGTGGCGCACGGATTCGACCAATGTGCTCGACCGCTACATCCTCGCCAAGCTGGCCGTGACGCGTGATGTCATGACCACCGCGATGGAGAGCTACGACGTCGCCGGTGCCTGCGACGAGCTGCGCTCGTTCGCGGACGCGCTGACGAATTGGTATGTGCGCCGGTCGCGTTCGCGCTTCTGGGAAGAGGATCGCGATGCCATCGACACGCTGCACACCGTCCTCGAGGTGACCACGCGACTGGCGGCCCCGCTGCTGCCGCTGCTCACCGAGGTGATCTGGCGTGGGCTCACCGGTGAGCGTTCGGTGCATCTGGCCGATTGGCCGAGTGCGTCGGAGCTGCCGGGCGATCCGGAGCTGGTCTCGGCCATGGATGAGGTGCGCACCGTCTGCTCCACCGTGCTCGGACAGCGCAAGGCGCAGAATCTGCGTGTGCGCCTGCCACTTTCGGAGCTCACCGTGGCCGCCGAGGACGCCGAACGCCTGCGCCCCTTCGCCGAACTCATCGCCGATGAGGTCAATGTCAAGAAGGTCGACCTCACCACCGATGTGGCCGCGCACGGCCGCTTCGAACTCGTGGTGAACGCCCGCGCCGCCGGTCCGCGCATCGGCAAGCAGGTGCAGGCGGTCATCAAGGCGGTCAAGGCCGGGGAGTGGACCGAGGCCGCCGACGGCACGGTCACCGCCGCCGGAATCGCGCTGCTGCCCGAGGAGTACACCCAGCGCCTGGTCGCCGCCGAACCCGAATCCACCGCCGCCCTGCCCGGCAATGCCGGTCTGGTGGTACTGAATTCGGTCGTCACCGAGGAGCTCGAGGCCGAGGGCTGGGCCCGCGACCTCATTCGCGACCTCCAGGAGACCCGCAAATCGCTGGGCCTGGATGTCTCGGACCGCATCACCGTGGTCCTCGAGGTCCCCGCGGACCGCAAGCACTGGGCCGAGACCCACCGCGATCTGATCGCCGGTGAAATCCTCGCGACCACCCTGACCTTCGGGGGGGCCGGCGCGGATGCCGCCGAGATCGTCGGCGGCGTGAAGGCCGGGGTCGCCAAGGCCTGATCGATCAACCGAAGCGAAGGGGCGCGGCCACACAGGCCGCGTCCCTTCGCTGTCCGCGCACCCGGCGGATGTGCCGCTCGGGAGGCGTTCGCCGTTCGTGAGTGACGTGGGTCTCGAGACTCGCCAGGAGGAGACCTCTTGTGAACCGTGTGACGAATGGGATAGAACAGCAACAGTAGAGCTAACGTACAGCTTTACGGTGATTTCGATTTGTCTTGCTGTTTCCAGTCGAAAAACGCTGAATCTCACGGCATGCGGCAAACTTGCTCGATTGCGGAATAGTTGCCAATTCGTGTGTCGTGCGGCTCGGCGTGGTTGAGCTGAAGGGCGAGTGCATGACACGAAGACTGCTGCGCCGATTCACGTCATTGCTGACGACATCGGCGGCATTGATTCTCGCGGGGGCGCTCTGGGCGGGCGCGGTGCACGCGGATACCGGTTCGGCCTCGGGGTCGTCGTCGGGCAGCGGGAGCGGTTCGGCCTCCGGAAGTGCCAGCGGCTCCGCACAATTGCCACTGACCAGCCCGCGCGCCATGATCGCGCTCGGGCTGGCGCAGACTCAGACCGGTAAGCCGTATCTGTGGGGTGGTGTCGGCCCCGACGCCTGGGATTGCTCGGGCCTGGTGCAGTGGGCGTTCCGCAGTGTCGGAATCGATATGCCACGCACCACCTGGCAGCAGGCCGAAGTGGGCCTCGAGGTCCCTTATAGGGCGCTGCAGCCAGGTGACGTGGTGATTCTCAATGGCGATGCCTCACATGTGGGCATCTACGCCGGTGGTGGCAATGTGCTCAATGCCTACGACTGGGGTGTGCCGGTCGGCCTGACTCCGCTGTCGCAGTTCGAGATCTACGATATCCGCCGGTTCTACTGACGGTTCCGCCGAAAAGGCTTATTCCACAACCAGTTCCACCGGGATATTGCCCCGGGTGGCATTGGAGTACGGGCACACCTGGTGGGTGGCCTCGATGAGCGCCTGGCCCTGTTCGTTGTGCAGGTGCTCGGGCAGTTCGACGCGCAGTACGACGGACAGCCCGAAACGGCCGCCCTCCAGGGCGTTCAAGCCGACCTCGGCCGTGACGGAGGCATCGGAGGCGTCCAGGTTCATGCGCTTGGCGACCAAGCCGAGCGCACTGGCGAAGCATGCCGAGTAACCGGCGGCGAAAAGCTGTTCGGGATTGGTGCCCGCACCGTCGCCGCCCATTTCCTTCGGGCGGGCCAGAGTGAGATCGAGGATGCCGTCATCGGTGTACGAGCGGCCGTCGCGACCGACCGAGGTGGCGACTGCGGTGTAGAGGGGTGCCATTACTGCCTCCTAGACAGACTTGTCTGTTCATGTGCTCTCTCAGAGTAGACAGACCTGTCTGCTATCGTCAAGGGTATGAGCGCAGCCCGTGAACGCCTACTGGAGACCGCCACCCGGCTCTTCTATACCGAGGGCATTCACACCGTGGGCATCGACCGCATCATCGCCGAGGCCGGAATCGCCAAGGCCACCTTCTATCGTCACTTCCGGACCAAGGAAGACCTCGTCGTCGCCTATCTCGAGCGCGAATACGACCGGCAGCGCGCGGTTTTGGAGGCCGTACCCGGCGAGGGCGCGGACGGCATCGTCACCATTTTCGACAAGCTCGGCGAGCTCAGCTGCGGCCCGGGTTTCCGCGGCTGCCCATTCCTCAATGCCGCCGTGGAGTTCCCGAATCCGGAGCACGCCGTGCGCAAGGTGGTGCACGACTACCGCGACTGGTTCCGCGAACTCATGGCCGAACGGCTGCGCGCCGCCGGTCACGACGATGTGGACCAGGCGGCGCGCGCACTATTGCTGACTCGGGACGGCGTGACCGTCAGCGGGGGAGTGGGCGATGGCGAGACCGTGCGGGCCGGTGTGCGAACGGCCTTGGCGCAGCTCGGAATTCGCCGCTGACGCGGTGTGAACCGTTCAGACGCCGACCGCTTCGGCCGTCTCCTCCTCGGCGGCCAGGGCCGCCGCCTCGGGGTCGCGAGGCGCGGTGCTCGCATGCCGCTTCTCGGTCCGGGCGGCGGCGACCATGAGCAGTACGCCGACCGCGAGCCAGCCGAACAGCACCGTCAGATGTGATCCGAACCCGGCATTGTCGAAGTAGAGCAGGCTGCGGGTGCCCTCGACGAAGCCCGCGCCGTTCCAGAAGGCATGCAGCGCACCCCAGAACCCGTTCTGCAGCTCGGGGCTGTAGACGCCGCCGGAGCTGGTGAAGTTGAGCATGACGAACAACACCATGGTGATCAGCGTCGTCAACTGCTTGAAGTAGGTGTGCAGGCCGATGCCGATGGCGAGTACGCCCGCCGAGTAGATCCAGGCCAGCGCGCCGACGGCGAGGAGATCGCTGTCGATCACATGGAAGACCGGTCCGGCGATGACCATGCCGATAATGCTCACCAGCAGGGATGTGATCAGGCACAGGGCCGCGCGGACCCGCATGCGCAGTCCCGCGCCCGCCGCGCCGATGGCCGCGACGCCACCGTACGAGCCGATGCTCACCGCCACCAGCAGGAAGAAGATGCCCTGCGAGGTGGGGTCGCCCGAGCTCGGGCTGGTGACATCGGTGACAGTGAGCGGAACGCCCTGCTTGTCCGAGACGCGCCGGAAGATGCTCTCGACCGCGATGGCGCTGGTATCGGATCCGGCAACGGCGACAAGGGCTTCGGGGTGCTGTGCGTCGGGCACGAACGCGCCGACCAGATCCCGATCACGCAGTTGCGTGACGGCCTCGTCGCGATTGGCGACGGTGACGACGTCGAGTGCGTCGCCGCCGGTGTCCTTCAGGGTCTGCGCCAGCACCTTGGCCTGCGGGCTGTCGCCGACCACCGCGACGGCGATGTGGTTCGGTTCCGGCTGGTGGAATGCGCCGAGGTAGGACAGCCCCATGCCGAGGCACATGAGCAGCGGGATCAGCAGGTGGGCGGCGACATGCCGGATTTCTTTCGAGACCATCGGGGGTTCACTCCAAATAGTTGGTAAATGCAACCATGCGTTCGTTGTAGTCTACAACCATGGAATCGGAGCCGGAATTTCCAGGGCGTGCCGAGTCGATCGGGATCATTCAGCGCGAGTTCACCGCCTTCGCGCGCCGGGCCCGCGGCCGCGCCGCCGAACTGCATCCGGAGATATCGCTGGTGGCCTGGAGCATTCTCGATCTGGTCATCGAGCGGGATGGTTGCCTGGCCTCGGAACTGGCCGGGCACTTCCACCTCGACAAATCCACGATGAGCCGGCAGGTGGCGGCCCTGGAGCAGGACGGCTATGTGTATCGCACCGTCGATCCGGCCAATCGGCGCAATCATGTATTGCACGCCACGCCGGAGGGGAAGCGCGTGGCTCGGACCGCCTCGCGGCGGCGGGTCGACGCCTTCGCCGACCGCCTCGTCGATTGGGATGATGCGGACATCGCCCAGCTGGCCCGCTATCTGGTCCGCTACAACGCCGCCGACGAATAGTTGATACGTAAACGAAACTGATTGGAGTTCAATCGATTTCGGTTAGCCAGAGCACCCGCTGTCGCTAGACTGGGCCCGTTCTCGCCGGACCGGGCGGGACCTTCCGTCGGAGGGTGGGCATATGTCCCATGGGTCGAACGGTTTCACGGGTAAGAGCGGTCGCAGGGTACTGACGACCTGCCTCGGAGTGCTGCTGCTGGTGGCGGCCACCGGCTGCGGCGGCGGGGGTGACGGGCCCCGGCGCGCCACCGGGACGAGTACCCCGAACGCCCCCGGGACGGTCTCCAAACCCGGTTCGCTGGAGGGTTTCTCGACTCCCGAGAGCGTGCTGTTCGCGGGGGATCGGTGGTTCGTCTCCGATATCGGCGCGAAGATCGATCCCACCGGGAAGGACGGCGACGGGTTTCTCACCGAGCTGAACTCGGTCGGCACGGTGACCGCACGGCGGGCCATGCCGCGACCCGGGGATCCGCCGCTGAACGCGCCGAAAGGGATGGCGCACACCGACAATCGGGTCTTCGTCGCCGATATCGATCGCGTGGTCGGATACGACGTGGATACTCACGGGCAGGTCTTCGAGGCCACGCTCGGCGGCGACGTACCCGTACTGCTCAATGACCTAGCGCTGCTGGATCCGCACACGCTGTTGGTCACCGACACCGTGCGCGGCACGGTGTACCGACTCGACTTGGAGACCAAGAAGTTCGAGCAATTGGCCGCCGGAATACCCGGAGCCAATGGCATTGCCGTCGACTCCTCCGGCCAGGTCGCCTATGTGGTCGGTGTGGGCGCGGATTTCAGCGGCGGTGACCTCTGGAGGCTCGACCTGGCGCAGAATCCGGTGGCACCGCAGCGGGTGGGCGGTATCCACGGTGTGCTGGACGGGCTCGCTGTACTCGCCAACGGCAATCTCGTCATCTCGGATTGGATTGGGAGCCAGGGTGATCAGCCGGGAACGGTGACCATCTACCGCGACGACGGGGTCGAGGTGGCCGCGGTGAAGCTCCCCGAAAACCTGCACGGCCCAGCCGATTTCACCGTCGATCCGGCCGGGCGCAATCTATGGCTGCCCGCCATGCCGGACAATCGGGTGATCATAGTTCCACTGCCGTAAGGCTTTACAGCTCCAGCCCCTTGGCCAGCACCGGCCAGGACGCGCGCAACGCATCCTCCCAGTAACCCCAGGAGTGCGTGCCCGCCTCACTGATCTCGAAGGTGGCGGGAATCTCCAACTGCTCCAGCTTGGTCTGCAGATTCCGGGCGCACCAGTCGCTGGCCGCCTCCAGAATGCCGCCCACCAGCAGCTGCTGCATAATGCCGCCGTCGGCGGGGCCGAGGCTGCGTACATCGGTCAGATTGTCGTGCTTCCCGGGCAGGCCGCTGCCATTGGAGATATACAGTTCGAGGCCGCGCAGGTCCTCGGCGTGCACGTACGGATCGTTCTCCGCCCACTCCGGATCGGTATCGGGCCCATACATATTCGCCGGATTGCCGCCGCCGATGGAGACCACCAGCTCGGCGAATTTACGCCCGATCGGATCGCTGATCTGCGCGCAACCGCTGTAGGCCGCGACCGCCCGATAGAGCCCGGGTTTGGCGATGGGCAGCTGCAGTACCGAGGTGCCCGACATGGACATGCCCACGATGGCGCGTAAACCATTGCCGTTCAAGGCCCCGTCGATGAGCGGGGGCAGCTCCTCGGTGAGGAAGGTCTTCCACTTGTTCACGCCCAGCTTGGGATCGTCTGCGCGCCAATCGGTGTAATAGCTGAACGCGCCGCCGATCGGCATGACCACATTCACGTTCTTATCGGCGAAGAACTGAGTGGCATCGGTATTGCGCTTCCAGTTCGCCGTATCCTGGCCGCCCCCGGCACCATTGAGCAGGTAGAGCACCGGGCGCGGAGCCGAGGCGTCGGCGGGGCGCTGCACCTCCACGGTGTACTCGGCGTCCATGGCGGCCGAGCGCACGTGCAGGGTGAGATTGCGGGCGTCCCGGACCTCGAAGTGCGTGATCCGGGAGCCGTCCTCGGAAACCGGTGTGCTGGAAAGGGTTGCCGTGCTGGTGATCGGGTCGGGCGGCGCCGCGGTGGCCGTCAGCGCGGTGAATGACGCGGTGAGCAGACAGGCGGCGGCGGTGAGAGCCGCTGCTCGTAGAGCTGTTTCGTGCGAAAGGGTAGCACCGCGTAGCAAAACCGAACTCCCAAACTAGTCGGCAGGATCCAGTCTGGATGATCGACGAATGTTGCCCCGGTGTTACGGGATTCGGCAAATTCGATACCGGCGGGTTCGGAACGCGTTCGGTGAGTGGGATCAGTTGTTGACGATGCCGCGCAGCAGTGGACCGTACTCGGGATGCGCCAGGGCGGAGGCGAATTGGGCCACCAGGTAGTCGGCCGGATTGCCGGTGTCGTACCAGTTACCGCGAATCACCTGGCCGTACACCGGATTCTCGGCCGCGAAGACATTGATGGCATCGGTGAGGTAGACCTCGCCGGTGCCGTGCGTGTACCAGTTGTCCACCTGGCGGCGCAGCTCCGCGATAATGCCCGGTGTCACCACATAGCCGCCGATGGCCGCGTAGCTGGACGGCGCGTCCGTGGGCTTGGGCTTCTCCTTCAGACCGCTGATGCGCATGAGACCCTCGCCGATGGTTTCCTCCACCACCGGCACGCCGTAGCGCTGAGATTCGCACGGGTCCATGGGCATGAGGGCGAGTACCGGCGCGTCGGTCTTCTCGTAGGCGTCGATGAGCTGCTGGGCGCGGGGTACACCGGCGACGAAGACGTCATCGGGCCAGAGCACCAGCATGGGTTCGTCGCCCAGGTTGCGGGCGGCATTCAGGACGGGCGTGCCATTGCCGTAGGGGCCGTGCTGGTCCAGATAGGTGATGTGACCGCGACGGCTGAGCTCGCCGACCTCCTCGACGGCATCGGCGTAGGCGGCCTTGCCGTCCGCGCGCAGCTGCGCCACCAGCGCCGGATTGGGCCGGAAGTGGTCCTGGATCAATGACTTTCCACCGCTCACCACAATGGTGATATCGGTGATGCCGGAGGCGACCAGCTCGCGGACCGTGTGCTCGATGACCGGCTTGTCGCCGACCGGGAGCATCTCCTTCGGGATCGCCTTGGTGAGCGGCAACAGGCGGGAGCCGATGCCCGCCGCGGGAATCACGGCCTTGCGAATCGTCATGGACCGATCATCACACATCGGGGTGCCCGAACCTGTCGGTAGTGGCGCGTAGATTCCCGAAGGTGAACACCTCTGCCCGCCACGCCGATGGGAGCGTTATGCCTGGTCGCAGCGCCCGCGCCGGTGCGAGCGCGTCCGGCGCGCCGGGTGTGGGCGGCGTGGCGGACGCACAGTTAACCCCGAGCGGCCACACAGCGAACAATCAGCGCGGCCGGCGCTGGGTGCTGCATATGGATATGGACGCCTTCTTCGCCTCGGTCGAGCAGTTGACCAGGCCGACACTGCGCGGGCGGCCGGTACTCGTCGGCGGTATGGGCGGGCGCGGCGTGGTGGCGGGCGCGTCGTACGAGGCGCGGGTGTTCGGGGCGCGGTCGGCCATGCCCATGCATCAGGCGCGGCGGCTGGTAGGCGGGAATGTGGTGGTGGTGCCGCCGCGCGGGGCGGTATACGGCGAGCTCAGCGGGCAGGTGTTCGAGGCCATGCGGTCCCTGATTCCGGTGCTGGAGACGCTCTCCTTCGACGAGGCGTTCGGTGAGCCCGCCGAATTGGCCGGGGCCACAGCCGATGAGGTGCTGCGATTCTGTGAGGAGCTGCGGGCGCTGGTGCGCGAACGCACCGGGCTGGTGGCCTCGGTCGGGGCGGGGAGCGGTAAGCAGTTGGCCAAGATCGCCTCCGATATGGCCAAACCCGATGGGGTGCGGGTTATATCGCCCGGTGAGCAGCAGCGATTCCTGGCGGCGCTACCGGTGCGGCGGCTGTGGGGGATCGGGCCGGTCGCCGAAAGCCGTTTGCGCACACTGGGAATCGAGACGGTGGGGGCGCTGGCGGCGCTACCGGAGTCCGAGGCGTCCTCGATTCTGGGTGGGGCGATGGGGATTTCGCTGCATCGGCTGGCCCGGGGTATCGATGATCGGCCGGTGGCCGAGCGGGCCGAGGCCAAGCAGATCAGTGCCGAAACCACCTATGAGACCGATATCGTCACCCTGCCGCAGCTGCGCCCGGCCATCGATGCCATGGCCGCGCACGCGCATCGGCGGCTCATTGCCGATGGGCGGGCGGCGCGCACCGTGGTGCTCAAACTCAAACGCGCGGATATGAGTATCGTGACGCGGTCCTCGACGCTGCCCTATGCCACCGAGGATCTGGCCACGCTCACCGCGGCGGCGCAGCGGTCGGCCATCGATCCGGTGGAGTTGGGGCCGATTCGCCTGGTCGGTGTGGGTTTCGCTGGGCTGTCGGAGATTCGGCAGGAATCGCTTTTCCCGGAATTGGACCGCTCCGCCTCCCCGCGCTTGGCCGTCGATACGGGTGAATCGGTTTCGGAGGAGCCGACTTCGGGTGTGGCCGCGGGGCCGGTGCCGGAGGTGCCGCCCGCTACGCGCTCGTTCGCCACCGAAACCTGGTATCCGGGACTGGATGTCGCGCATCCCGAGTTCGGGCACGGTTGGGTGCAGGGGGCTGGACACGGGGTGGTGACCGTGCGTTTCGAGACCCGCTCCACCGGACCTGGTGCGGCGCGCACGTTCTCGGCCGATGATCCGGCGCTGACGCGGGCCGATCCGCTCGGCAGTCTGGGGTGAACGGCACACCGGTCGGCGGCCCCTGGACTAAGGGACGAATACGTCAATTATGAGGATTCGGACTGAAAGTGCCGTCGCAGCGTGTTCGGAGTCTGCTTCTCCCGGACCTCGTTGGTAGCCTCTGTGTCGTCGTGCAGCGTCGCCGGTCGGGTTGTCGCGCTGACACGTTTGTCGAACGGACCTACTCGAACGCAAAGGACGAGCAGTTGAAGCTTCAGAATACTGGACGTATCGCGGTTGCCACGCTGGCTGTCGTGACCGTACTCGGGCTGTCGGCGTGTGGCAGCGGTGACAAGAAGGAGAGCACCAAGCCCGCGAAGACCTCTACGTCGCAGACGACGGCAGCTCAGAACTACCCGCCGGCCCCGACCGCGGCGGACCTGAACGCCGAACTGCAGAAGGCGCTCGACCCGAGCGTGCCGGACTCGGAGAAGCTCGATCAGCTGCAGGGCGTTGCCGCCGACCCGAACCTGCCCTCGCGAATGATCGAGGCGTACAAGCAGAACCAGGCCACCATCACCGTCACCGGTGTCACCGATCTGGGCAATGGCACGCTGACCGCCGACGCGCAGGTCGCCGTGGCCGGTGGCGCGCCGCAGAGCGCCGTGGTGCCGTTCGTGGCCGAGGACGGCAAGTGGAAGGTCCAGAAGGAATGGATCTGCAACATGCTGTCTCTCGCGAACCAGGTCTCCCCGGCCTGCTCGTAGTTCTTCCCGAAGTTCTTCCCGAACGAGCCCGTCATCCCAGGTGGATGGCGGGCTCGTTCGCTGTGTAAACAACTCGTCAAAGCGGAATGGGTTGTGCCGCAGGAGATGTCAGGGACGCGTCAATTCCGCTTCCTATCGCTGTTCACCGCTGTTCGGCTCATGAGACCGTCCTACTCCGGTCGAATGTGTTGGAGGAGTGGCGGTGGCGTCGAAGGTCGGTGCGAGCACGAGCGAATTGCGCGGTGCCGCAGGGAAGATGGATCAGCTGAATGTCCGGCTCACCGGCATTCTGAACCGGCTGGAGTCCTCGCTGTCCGCGAAGGGTGATGCGTGGGGCAATGACAGCTACGGCGCGACCTTCGCCGAAGGAGATCAGGGCTACAAGGCTGCCCACGAGAACTTGAAGACCGGATTCACCCATCTGGCAACAACATTCAAGTCGTATTCGGACGGGCAGCACGATGCCGCCACGCTGCTGGACGGTATCGAGCAGCGTAATCGCCGCGGTTTCGGTCGGGCGTAACGGCTTTGGGATTCGACCTACCCGATGTCCTGGGCTGGGTCGCCGGGTCGGACTGGCCCGAAGGCGACGAAGACCAGATGTGGGCCATCGGCACCGACTGGCGCACGGCCGCAAGAGAAGTCCGTGATCTGCTCGACGAGCTGGCGGATGCCAAGAACGCCACACTCGCCGCCTACCCGTGGGGCGAGGGCATCGAGAAGATGAGCAAGTCCCTCGACGAACTCGACCACGGCCCACAGTCCCTGGAAGAATTCGCGAAAATCCTCGAATCGGTCGCCGATGGCGCGGACGCCCTCGGCACCGAAATCGAGTACACCAAAATCCTGGTGATCAGCTCTCTGGCCATGCTGGCCGTCGAACTCGTTGCCGCCTGGTGCTTTCCACCCACCGCCCCCGCCGTCGAGGCTGCCGCGGTGGCGGCCACACGCGTGGCGATCCGTCAGCTGGCCGGCCGCTCGATCAGCGCGATCGCCCGCGAAGTCATGAAGATGGCCTTCAAGGCCCTGGTGAAATTCACCGCGAAACACGTTGTGATCAGCACCGGCCTGGGCGCGGGCCAAGACCTCGCCATCCAACTCGGCCAAATGGCCGCGGGCCACCGCAAAGACGTCGACTGGAAGCGCGTAGGCAACACCGCCCTCACCGCCGCGGCCGCAGGCGCGATAGGCGGCCCCGCCGGAGACCTCCTCGGCAAGGGCGCGAAACACCTCCCCCTCCCAGACTCCCGCATTCCCAACATGTTCCGCGGCGCGGCGGTAGGCGCCGGTGCAGGCATGATCGGCGCGGTCGGCGCCTGGGGCGTAGGCGGCGCAATCAACGGCTTCACCTGGGACCCCCGCCTCCTAACCAACGGCGCCATCTTCGGCGCCCTAACCGGCGGCACAAAGGGCTTCCGCCACCCCACCTCCGGAGCCCACGCCCCCGGCGGCCTCCGCTACACCGCCCCCGACGGCACCAATTTCGGCGGCCCCGACGGCACCACCCCCCGCCCGGAATCGCCCTCCACCCACTCCCAATCCGCCTACCCCGCAGCACCTCCCGCCGCTGGGGACCCCTCGGCCGCCCCACGCGCGAACACCCCTCAAACCGGCGAATCCGGCCCGAACACCACCGAAACCAACACGAGCACAAGGGAAACCAACCCACCACGATCCGAAAACGGCGGCGACGGCTCCACCCCCCATCCCAACGGAGAAGAAACCGCTGCCCCACCCAAGGAGCACGAACCTCAACCCGAGCCGGTCAACGAGCACGAGACCCAATCCGAGCCGGTCAACGAGCACGAGACCCAACCCGAGCCTGCGAAGGAGCATGAGGCGCAGCCGGAGCCTGTGCAGGAGAAGGAGGTTCAGCCGCCGGCCGAGTCTGCGAAGGAGCATGAGGCGCAGCCCGAGCCTGTGCAGGAGAAGGAGGTTCAGCCGCCGGCCGAGTCTGCGAAGGAGCATGAGGCGCAGCCGGAGCCTGTGCAGGAGAAGCAGGTTCAGCCGCCGGCCGAGTCTGCGAAGGAGCACGAGGCCCAGCCGGAGCCCGCGCCGGGGAATGCGGCTCAGCCCGCCTCGGAGCAGCCGAACCAGCCCGCTGCCGCGCCGCCGGGTGGTGAGGTGTCGGCCGAGCCGAAAGCGGTGCCCGCCGAACAGCATTCGGAGGATTCGGCCTCGCCGGCGCAACCAGCGCCGATCCCCGCCGCGGCCCCGAACCCGCACCAGCCCGCCGGTACCGCGCCGCCCCACGCCACCCCGCCCGTGTCGGGTGAATCCCGCTCCCAGCCGACCGCACCCAAACCTGCGGAATCGGCAACCCCGCCGCGCTCGGCCACCCCCGAAAAGGGCACCGCCCCTCAAGAGCCTCGCGCCGGCGTCCCAGAACGTCAGCCCACCCTCGAGGGCGACCCCACCCCCGAATCCCCGGTCCAGGCCACCAACACCGACGCCGAAGCCCCCAAACCCTCCACCCCCGACGAAAGCGCCCCGACCACCAACCAACCCGAACCCCAGCCGGAGGTCTCCCAACCGAAACCTGAACCCGAACAGTCCAATTCGGAACCCGAGCAGCCGAAGCCCGAGGCCGATCAACCGAAACCGGAAGCGGAACAGTCGAAGCCGGAAGCGGAGCAGCCCAAGCCGGAGGCAGAGCAGCTCGAGTCTGAAGCCGAGCAGCCCAGTCCCGAAGTGGCGCAGCCGAAGGAGTCGGAGGCCGCGCTCGATTCGATGCGGGAGCAACTGCGCAAGCTCGGTATCGACCCCGACGGGATGAGTCCCGAGCGGATGCGCCGCGAGGGCATGAACGGTTATATGCGCGAGCTGCAAAGGCTGGAAGGCGAATTCAAGGCACTCGACGACGCGGGCCTCGGACCGCGCGAGCACTTCGAGATCAAGGATCGCCTCGACCAGGAGATGCGTGACCTACGGGATGTCCGCCAACAGCTGGGCGCCGATCTGGACCGCTACCGCCAAGCGATCGACCAAGAGAAGCCCGCCGACCCCACCCCACCGAAACCGGAGCCGGAACAGCCGAAACCCCAAGCCGAACAGCCCAAGTCGGAGACCGAACAGCCGAAACCGGCAGCGGAACAGTCGAAGCCCGAGGCTGAGCAGCCTGAGCCGGAAGCCGAGGGGCGGCGGCAGGAGTCTAATGCTGCGCTCGATTCGATGCGTGATCAGGTGCGGAAGCTTGGCGTTGATCCCGATGGGATGAGTGCGGAGCAGATGCGGCGAGCGGGCATGGATGCGTTCATGAAGAAGCTGGAGGCTTTGGAGGGCGAATTCACCGCGCTGAACGATGAGAATCTGGGTCCGGCGGAGCATTTCGTCAAACATGACGTGCTCGACCAGCGCATGAATGACCTCATCGATACGCGCAGGAAGCTGGGCGACGACTTCGATCGGTACCAGCAGAACAACACCGGCCCAATACCGCCGGCCGAACCCGCACGCCCCCAACCCAAACCGGAGGCCGAACAAACCGAACCGGAACCGGAACAGCCGAAGCCGGAGGCTGGGCAGCCCAAGCCAGAGAACGAGCCAGCGCCGGACTCCGAGCAGTCGCCGGAGAGCGAGGAGACGCCGGAGAGCGAGGAGACGCCGGAACCTGAGCAGTCGTCGGAACCCGAGCAGTCGTCGGAAAGCGAGGAGAGGTCGGAAGGGGAGCAATCACCGGGAGTCGGGAAAGAGCACGTTTACGATACGACGTCGAAGATTCCGTATACCCCAAGGTATTTCGGAATACCGCCGATCGCGGTGTATGAGGCACCGGAAGCGCCTGACCACAGCGTTTGGGAACCGAGGCCCGGCGACGAACCGAAACCGAAACCGAAACCCGAGCCGGAGCCGGAACCGGAACCCGAGCCGGAGCCGGAGCCGGAACCGGAACCCGAGCCGGAACCGGAACCCGAGCCGGAACCCGAGCCGGAACCCGAGCCGGAGCCGGAGCCGGAGCCCGAACCTGAGCCCGAACCTGAGCCGGAGCCCGAACCTGAGCCCGAACCTGAGCCCGAACCTGAGCCGGAGCCCGAACCTGAGCCCGAACCTGAGCCGGAGCCGGAGCCTGAGCCTGAGCCTGAGCCCGAACCTGAGCCCGAACCTGAGCCGGAGCCGGAGCCAGAACCTGAGCCAGAACCTGAGCCGGAGCCTGAACCCGAGCCCGAACCTGAGCCGGAGCCTGAACCTGAGCCGGAGCCTGAACCGGAGCCCGAGCCCGAGCCTGAACCGGAGCCCGAGCCCGAGCCGGAACCTGAGCCGACGCCTGAGCCGGGTCAGGGCGATTCGCCGGGGTGTGAGCCTGTGCCCGTACCTGATTCGGGTGCGGTGACGCCTGAGGCGGATTTGGCGTTGCCTCGGTTGGGGGATGAGGGTGGGGCGCGGACGCACTCGGCGGGGGCGGGCGTTGGTATTGGGGATGGTGGGGGTCAGTTGGGTGGGGGTATTGCGCCTGCGGCGGGTGCGCTCGCGGCGGGTGCGTTTGCGCCAGAGGTGGGGGTGCCTCCGGTGGGGTTGCCTGGGGTGGGGGCGGGGTTTCCGCGCGCATCGGCGACCGCGCCGTCATCACGCACATCGCCGACGTATTTGAGTACCGTGC
>NZ_WJIC01000030.1 GCF_009649815.1 Nocardia sp. SYP-A9097 | reverse complement strand
ACCGCCGCTGCGTGCGCGACTACGAGACCAGACCCGACCACCACGAAACGATGATCCACATCGCCATGATCGCCGTTATGTCACGCCGCCTCGCACGCCGATAACCGAGTTCTCAGACGCGGTCTAATACAAAGTAGGGGACGCTGACGCTGAGTCTCGGGGGCTTCGCCCCCGACCCCCAAAGGCCCCGTGAGCCAGTGGCTCACGGGGCCGCTTGCCGCCTCAGCCCTTTCCGTTTTGGTGTCAGAGCTTGCGGGCGGGGGATGTGAGCGGGGGCACGTGGGGGCGGGTGAGAGACTGGTGGGCGTGACGACCTCGATCGAAGCCTCCAAGACCGCGCTGCGGATCGGACCGTATCCGGTCGATCCGGCTGTCGTGCTGGCGCCGATGGCGGGGATCACCAATGTGGCCTTCCGGACGCTGTGCCGGGAATTCGGCAGCGCCACTTCGATTTACGTGTGCGAGATGATCACCGCGCGGGCCGTGGTGGAGCGTAATGAGAAGACGCTGCACATGATGTCCTTCGGGGCGGACGAGAGCCCGCGGTCCATGCAGCTCTATGCCGTGGACCCGAAGACCGTCGGGGAAGCCGTGCGGGTCATCGTCGGCGAGGGGTGGGCCGATCACATCGACCTGAACCTCGGCTGCCCGGTGCCCAAGGTGACGCGACTCGGCGGCGGGGCGGCACTGCCGTACAAGCGGCAGCTGTTCCGGGACATCGTCAAGGCCATGGTGTCGGCCGCCGAACCGGCCGGGGTGCCGATCACGGTGAAGTTCCGCATCGGCATCGACGACGAACATCACACCTTCCTGGACACCGGGCGCATCGCCGAGGCGGAGGGCGCGGCCGCGGTCGCCCTGCACGCCCGCACCGCCGCCCAGCGCTACTCCGGCGAGGCCGACTGGACCGCCATCGCGCGCCTCAAGGAAGCCGTCACCACCATTCCCGTGCTCGGCAACGGCGATATCTTCAGCGCCGACGACGCGGTCCGCATGATGGCCGAAACCGGCTGCGACGGCGTCGTCGTCGGACGCGGATGTCTCGGCCGCCCTTGGCTTTTCGCCGAACTGCAGGCCGCCCTGCGCGGTGAACCGCTGCCCGCGCCGCCGAATCTGGGCCGGGTCGGGGAGATCCTGCGACGGCACACCGAACTGCTCGTCGCGCACGACGGCGAGGACAAGGCCATGCGTGATATCCGCAAGCACATGGCCTGGTACCTGATGGGCTTCCCGATCGGCGGCGACCTACGCCGCAGCTTCGCGACCGTCAGCAGCATGACCCGGCTGATCGACCTGATCGGGCAACTCGACGCGGATGCGCCATTCCCCAAGGACGCCGAGGGCCCGCGCGGCCGGCAGGGCTCCCCCGGCAAGGTCGCGCTGCCGGACGGCTGGCTCGACGATCCGGAGGATCCCACCGTGCCGTGCGCCGCCGACGTCATGCACAGCGGTGGCTGAGCGGCGATGTCGTAACTCCTGACATATCCGGCGCCGCGTCCCCGAACCGCTCACCCACACCCTGGCAGACTTTTTCGCAGTCCCTCCGGCCCACCGTGAAAGCACTCGACTCGCCGAGCATAGGCTCTCCGAAACCGGGCGTGGCGGTGCCGGAGCGATCTGAGCCACACACGGTGGATCGGCGTTCGAGTGGTCGACCGTGGCGGAATCGTTATCATGACGGTCGGCATCGAAAAGCAAAGTGAGGTTCGTTGGTGGGTGACGATCGGTACGGGCGTACGCCACGGCCCGGAGGTCGCGCCCCCTGGGAGCGCTACTCCGAGGAGGACGACGCCCAGCCACGCGCCTCCCGGCGGTCCCGGCACACCGACGACCCGGACCCCGGCTCGGCTCCCATCTCGGTGCAGGACCTCGTCGAACGCGTCGACAGCGAACGCAAATCCCGGCGCCGCCGCCGCAAGGACGACGACGAAGCCGCACCGCAGCACCCCGCCGACAGCACCGGCGCGCGCCGCACGGCCAACCCGCAGACCACCGGCAGGCGAGCCCTGCCCCCGGAAACGGCCGCCCCCAACGGTTCTCAGCGCGGTGCGGCAGCGGGCCCGGAAGCCACCGGCTCACACCGCACGGCCCGGCCGAACCCCCAGGGCGGCACCGGCGCACACGCCGTAGCGCCGAATACGCCGGGCGGCACGGGTTCTCAGCGAGCCGTGAACACCCCGGCCGGCACGCGCGCGCCGCGCTCGGTACCGCCGAAGACCCCGAATGCCGCCATCGACGGGCTCCGCCGCGTCGCGACACCCGCCAATACCGGTGCGCGCCGGGCAGTTCCGGGCGGACGCATCGATCCGACCGCCGATCCGGTCACCGAGGAACTACCCGCGATCACCGAACCGCCGCGGGGCGGACGCAAGAAGTCCCAGGCAACCGCACCGGTCGAATCGCCCGCCGACTATCCCACCACCGCACTGCCGGCCGCGGTCGGGCCGAAACCACTCACCTCCGGACAACGGCGCCGCAATCGGCGACTGCGCCTGGCCGGGCGCAGCGCGGGCGCAATGCTCGCGGTCATCGCCATGCTGATCACCGGCGGCGGCTGGAGTTACCTGCACGCCAAGGACAATGGCTTCACCCAGGTCTCCGCGCTCGACGACAACTCCCCCGACGTCGTCGACGCCGACGCGCAATACGGTGACGAGAACTTCCTCATCGTCGGCACCGACACCCGCGCCGGCGCGAATTCGCAACTGGGCGCGGGCGATACCGCCGACGCCGAGGGCGCACGCTCGGACACCGTCATGCTGGTCAACATTCCGGCCAACCGGCAGCGCGTGGTCGCCGTCTCCTTCCCCCGCGACCTGGACGTCACCCGCCCCGTCTGCGAAGGCTGGGACAATGACAAGGGCGTCTACACCGGCGAATCCTTCCCGTCCGCCATCGGCGACAAGCTCAATGCCGTCTACGCGCTCGGCGGACCGAAATGCCTGACCAAGGTCATCCAGAAGATGTCCGGCCTCAAGATCAACCACTTCGTCGGCATCGACTTCGCGGGCTTCGAAACCATGGTGGACACCATCGGCGGCGTCGAGGTCTGCACCACCAAACCACTCGTCGACGAAATCCTCGGCACCGTGCTGACCACGCCCGGCAAGCAGATCGTGAACGGTTCCACCGCACTCGATTACGTGCGCGCCCGGCATGTGATCGGCGAGGAGCGCAGCGACTACGACCGCATCAACCGGCAGCAGCGCTTCCTGTCCTCGCTGCTGCGCGGCGCGCTGTCCAGCAAGGTGCTCTTCGATCCGGGCAAGATGAACGGCTTCATCAACGCCTTCGCCCAGCACTCCTTCATGGACAACGTCACCACCAAGGATCTGCTCATGCTGGGCCGATCCATGCAGAAGATGCAGGCCGGATCCATCACCTTCCTGACCGTGCCGACGGCCGGAACCACGTCCTACGGCAATGAGATTCCGCGCGAATCCGATATCAAGGCCATCTTCCGCGCCGTCATCGACGATCAGCCGCTGCCCGGCGAGAAGAAATCCGATCCGGCGACCACGACCACCGACGCGCCGCCGGCCAAACCGAAACTGACCGCCGTCGACCCGTCCACCCTGTCGCTGCAGGTCTCCAACGGCTCCGGCATCTCGGGCGTAGCAGCCACCGCCGCAACCAAACTCGCCAATCAGGGCTTCCAGATCTACAACACCGGCAACTACGCCGACGGCACCGTGGCCAAGACCACGGTCCGCTACTCCAGCGGGCATGAGGCCGCCGCCGCCACCGTCGCCAGCGCCCTGCCCGGCGCGGTACTCGAGCCCGCCAGCGGACTCGGCAGCATTGTCGAGGTCGTCCTCGGCACCGACTACGCGGGCAGCGTGCACGCACCCGTCGCCTTCGGCCAGCCACTACCCGACACGCCCACCGACTCCGGCGGGGCGAGTGCGGCGCCCGTCACACTCCCGTCCGACCTGGAACACGTGAACGCCGCCGACGACACATGTAAATAGGCGTACGCCCAGACACCCCGGACGTGCGGTGACTTTGCCGAGACCGACCGGCACCGATGATTCACCCGCAGTTGGTGACTTGGACAGCGGCTACCACTAATGTCTTGACTCATGCGTGTCATCTACAACGAACAAATGGCCGAGCTCGCCGATCTGCTCGGCGGTATGGCCGGGCTCGCCGGATCGGCCATGGAGCGGGCAACCAACTCGCTGCTCAATGCCGATCTCGAGCTCGCGGAGCAGGTGATCACCGAGTACGACCGCATCTCCGAGATGATCCAGCTGGCCGAGGAGAAGGCCTTCGCACTGCTGGCACTGCAGGCCCCCGTCGCCGGTGATTTGCGACAGGTCGTCAGCGCCATCCAGATCGTCGCCGATGTGAACCGCATGGGCGCACTCGCCCTGCACGTCGCCAAGATGACCCGCCGGCGCTTCCCCAATCACGCCGTGCCCGAGGCCGTCAACAGCTACTTCGCCGAGATGGGGCGCATCGCCGTCAAGATGGGCGCCACCGCCAAAGAGGTGCTGGAGAGCCGGGACCCCGATCGGGCCGCCAAGCTCACCGATGACGACGAGGCGATGGATGATCTGCGCAAGCACATCTTCACGCTGATCATGGACCGCGAATGGCAGTTCGGTGTGCCGTCGGCCGTCGACGTGGCGCTGCTGGGCCGGTACTACGAGCGCTTCGCCGACCACGCCGTGGAGATCGGGCGTCGCGTGGTATTCCTGGTAACCGGCGTACTGCCGCCGGACCCGGACTCCGAAAAAGAAAGCATTTAACAACCCCACCGGACGGCGCTCGCACACGACACGGTGCGAGCGCCGAGCTATTTCCCTACGCGCACTGGGCTTTTCAAGCCGACTTTGCCGCGCTGTCATCCGAATCGGTTGTGGCGGGTTCTTTTTCGCGCCAGCCCAGCAGGACCGAGCGCCCGTGTTCAGGCCGCCAGGGCAGCGTCAGCGCCACAACGAGGGCGGCGACGACCAGCGTGCCCACCGCGACGTAGGAAGCCGCCTGAGCGCCGTCCAGGGCCGCCACCTTCATGGCGTGGATCAGGTCCAGCTTCGCCTGTGCCAGCAGCGGATTCACCGGCGTCTTGACGATCTCGAGGACGCTGATGGGCGTATTGCTCGCCAACTCCTTCTGCTGCGGACTCATGATCTGATTGGGAATTCCGGCGATCTTGTCACCCACATTGTGGGTGTACACCGAGGTCATGATCGAACCGAGCAGGGCCACACCCAGCGCGCCACCCACCTCACGGGTGGTGTCATTGACCGCCGAACCCGCGCCCGCCTCCTCCAAAGGCACTGAGCCCATGATGGATTCGGTTGCCGGACCCTGAACCACCGCGAATCCCAGGCCCATCAGGATCATGGACACCACAACCGGTCCCACATAGGCGGTTTCGACCGTCGTCTGCCCCGCGATGTACATGGCCACCGCGAGAATCAGTAGCCCGCTCACCACCAGCGCCGTGGTGCCGAAACGCTGCGCCAGCATGGTCGCGATGGGTGCGCCGAACCCGACGGCGATCGCGAAAGGCAGTGAGTGGATGCCGAATTCGAGCGGCGTCAGCTCCTTCACGCCCTGGAAGTACTGGGTGATCAGGAACAGGAATCCGAACGCCGCGAAGTAGGAGACGGTGATCGCCAGCGACGGCAGGGCGAAGCGGCGATTGCGGAACAGCCGCATATTCAGTACCGGCGTCGCCACCCGCAGCTCCCAGCCGACGAACACCGCCAGCGCGAGGATCGAAAGCAGGTATCCCGCAAGGCTTTGCGCCGACAGCCAGCCGTGCTTGGGCGCTTCGATAATCGACCACACCAGCGCCGTCACCCCGGCCAGCGACATTACGATGCCGATACGGTCGAGCCGATCCACGTGCGCCGCACGCGATTCCGGCACCGTGACGATGACGGCGGCAATGGCGATCAGCGCCACCGGCACATTGATCCAGAACACCGAATGCCAGGAGAAGTACTTCAGCAGCCAGCCGCCGATGGTCGGCCCGAGCGCCACCGCGATCCCGGCCATGGCGGTCCAGGCGGCAACGGCCGCGGCCCGCTCCCTGGCATCGGTGAAGATATTGATCAGCAGCGCCAGCGTCGCCGGAAACACCACCGCCGCGAAGACGCCCATACCCGCGCGGGCGGCGATCACCTGCCCGAGTCCGGAGGAGAGCGCGCCCGCCGCCGACATGGCCGCGACACCGATCAGCCCGATGATCATGAACTTGCGCCGCCCGAACCGGTCGCCGAGATGCCCCATGGCGAGCAGCAGCCCGGAGAACGCCAGCGTGAACGCGTCCACAATCCACTGCAGTCCACTCATATCGGCCTTCAGCTGTACCGCCATGGACGGCAGCGCCACATTCACCAGCGTGTTGTCCAGCACCACAAGCAGTTCCGCGAGACAGATGGCCACCAGCGCGGCGATCCGCGCCCCTCGACTCAACCCCGCGGTTCCGGATACCCGGCTCGCCGTTGAAACAGTCACCCGACACCTCCAACTAGACCGATTGGTTTACCAACCAGGCCAGAGTAAATGTTACCGAGAGTTGCACACAACCACCCACGGTATGTATGACGCAGCACACAAACGCTGTATGCCAAGCAAAACGCGGCCCCGGACCTGATGGTCCGGGGCCGCGCGTTTGCGATCGATGCAGAACAGCGACCACTGATCTCGTAAGGATCCGGGTAAACTCCCGGGGTACGGGCTAACCATTGACCGCGAGGCCGCCGCGGCCGACGCAACCGGCGTGGCTCCTGAGCCCGGCTTGAAGTCGCGGAGAGGCGGGACAGCCTTTATCCGAAGCGGCCCGAGATGTAGTCCTCGGTCGACTTCTGCGACGGGTTGGAGAAGATCCGCTCCGTCTCGTCGATCTCGATGAGCTTGCCGGGCTTGCCCTGCGCCTCGAGGTTGAAGAACGCCGTCTGGTCACTCACACGCGCCGCCTGCTGCATGTTGTGCGTGACGATGACAATCGTGAACTCCTTCTTCAGCTCGGAGATCAGATCCTCGATCGCCAGCGTGGAGATGGGGTCCAGCGCGGAACACGGCTCATCCATGAGCAGCACATCCGGGGAGATGGCAATCGCGCGGGCGATGCACAGACGCTGCTGCTGACCACCCGAGAGCCCGCCGCCGGGCTTGTCGAGACGGTCCTTGACCTCGTTCCAGAGGTTCGCGCCGCGCAGGGAACGCTCGGCGGTCTCGTCGAGCTCCTTCTTGCCGCGCACACCCTGCAGCTTGAGCCCGGCCACCACATTGTCGCGAATCGACATGGTGGGGAACGGGTTCGGCCGCTGGAACACCATGCCGATGGTGCGCCGCACGCCCACCGGGTCGATGGTCGCGCCGTAGATGTCCTCACCGTCGAGCAGCACCGCGCCCTCGACGCGGGCGCTCGGGGTCACCTCGTGCATGCGGTTCAGCGCACGCAGCACGGTGGACTTACCGCAGCCGGACGGGCCGATGAAGGCGGTCACGCTGCGCGGCAGCACGGTCAGCGAAACATCGGAGACCGCATGGAATTTGCCGTAGTAGATATTGAGATCTTTGACGTCGATCCGCTTGGCCATCAGTCTTTTCCGTTCCTCTATCGGTTCCGCGTCAGCAGCTTGTTGACCGCCGCAGCGGCGAGGTACAGCAGCGCGATGATCAGGATCAGGGTGAGGGCGGCGCCCCACACCCGGGCCCGGCCGGCGGGTTCCGGGTTGGCCAGCTCCTGGTAGATCATCAGCGGAAGCGAGGCCATATTGCCGTCGAACAGGTTCTGGTTGATCGACTTCGAGTAGCCGACCAGCACCAGCACCGGTGCGGTCTCACCCATGACGCGGGCCACCGACAGCAGAATGCCCGAGATCATGCCGGGCGCCGCGGTCGGAACCACAATCCGCAGAATGGTTTTCCACTTCGGGATACCGAGAGCGTAAGAGGCTTCCCGCAATTCGTCGGGAACCAGCTTCAGCATCTCCTCGGTACTGCGCACCACCACCGGCAGCATGAGCAGCACCAGGGCCAGCGCGACCGCGAAAGCACTCTGCGGCGCACCGAAAGTGGCGATCCACAGCGCGAAGATGAACAGTGCCGCCACGATCGAGGGCACACCCGCGAGGATGTCGACCATGAACGTGGTGGTCTTGGCCAGCCAGCCGCGACCGTATTCGACCAGGTAGATGGCGGCCATAATGCCCAGCGGCACCGCGATCACCGCGGCCATGGCCGACTGCACGATGGTGCCGTAGATGGCGTGGTAGACACCGCCCGCGGACTGCTCGGGCAGCACACCCTTCTGCGACTTGGTCCACCAGTCGATCGAGGCGATCGAGTCGAAGCCCTTGTCGATGACGGTGTAGAGCACCCACAGCAGCGGTACCAGGGCAATGGCGAAGCAGGCCCAGACGATGCCGGTGGCCAGGCTGTTCTTGATCCGGCGGGCGGTGCTGACATGCCGGAAGGTCGGGGCCTTGATCGGCTTGTCGAGTGTGGTGGTCATCCGTTCACCTTCCCGCCAGCGACGAGCCGGGCCAGCGCGTTGACCACGAAGGTCAAAGCGAACAACACGAAACCGGCGGCGATGTACGCGCCGGTCGGCAGCTTGGAACTGAATTCCGAAGCGGCCGAAGCGATCTTGGAGGCGAAGGTGTAGCCGCCGTCGAACAGCGACCAGCCACCCGCCTGCGCCGAGGTGCGCAGCACCACGAGCACGGCGATGGTCTCACCGAGCGCACGACCCAGGCCCAGCATGGAACCCGCGATCACACCGGAGCGGCCGTACGGCAGCACCGTCATGCGCACGACCTCCCACTTGGTGGCGCCCAGCGCCTGCGCCGCCTCGACATGCGAGAGCGGTGTCAGACCGAAGACCTCGCGGCTGACGGAGGTGATGATCGGCAGGATCATCACCGCGAGCACCACGCCCGCGGTGAAGATCGTGCCACCGCCGGCAATGCTGACATTGCCGTCGGAGAAGAGAAAGAACCAACCGAGATGTTCGTTCAGGAAGCGCTGGAACGGCTCGATCTTCGGAGCCAGTACCAGCACACCCCACAGACCGAACACGATCGAAGGCACCGCGGCCAGCAGGTCGACCACCATGGAGAAAGGCCGTGCCAGCACCTTCGGCGAGTACTGCGTCAGGAACAACGCGATACCCACACCGATCGGCACCGCGATCAGCAGCGCCAATACCGAACTCAGCACCGTGACCATGAACAGGTCCTTGATGCCGAAGCGCAGATTGTCCGGGTTCGAGGTGTTGAACTCGGTGCTGGTGAAGAAGTTCGCCTTGTTCGCCGCCACCGAGGGCACCGCGCGAATCAGCAGGAACAGCGCGATCAACGCGATCGCCGCGACGATCACGCCGCCGGCGGTGGTGGCCGCCGAACGGAAAATGAACTCCGCCCCGTACTTCGTCGGGGCCTTGCGCCCTGCGGCCGGCTTGGTGCTGGGTTCGGTCGGCATGAGCGCAGTATCCCCCGGCGGCTGGGCACGGTCCTCGCGCGGGTCCGTCGTCACCGACAGGCCCGCCGAGGCTGTTTTGTCGTGCACGGTCATGGTGCTTCTTCGATCAGTCGAGTTCGATCAGGCGATCAGGAAATCGCGGCGATCGCGGTCGTCAGCTTGGTCTTGAACGCGTCCGGGATCGGCACGTAGCCGGCGTCCGCCAGACCGTTCTGACCATTGCCCACGGCCGAGGTCAGGAACGCCTTGACAGCCTTGGCGGTGTCGGCGTCGCCGTACTTCGAGCAGACGATCTCGTAGGTGGCCAGCATGATCGGGTAGGCGCCACCGGTGGTGGGCTTGTAGATCGAGCTGTTGTCCAGCACCAGGTCGTTGCCCTGACCGGAGATCTTGACGCTGTCGATCGCCTTACCGGCGGACGCGGAGGTCAGCTCGACCGGCTTCGGGTCGTTGGAGGTGCTGGTGGTCAGGATGCGCGCCACCGACAGGCTCTGCGACTTCGCGAACGCCCACTCGTTGTAGGTGATCGAGAACGGGGTGGACTTGATGGCGGCCGAGGTGCCCTCGTTGCCCTTGGCACCCTCACCGACACCACCGGCGAACGCCTTGCCCGCACCCTTGCCCCACGCGCCTTCGGAGGCGGAGTCCAGGTACTTCTGGAAGTTGTCGGTGGTGCCCGACTCGTCCGAGCGGAACAGCACGGCGATCTTGTCCGCGGTCAGCTTGTCGGCCTTGGCGGTGTTGAGCGCCTTGATGTGGGCGTCATCCCAGGTGGTGATCTGGCCGTTGAAGATCTTGGCCAGGGTCGGGGCGTCCAGCACCAGGTCGGTCACGCCGGGCACGTTGTAGGTGACGGCGATCGGGCCGAAGACGGTCGGCAGGTTCCAGGCCGGGCTGCCACAGCGGGCGGCGGCCTTGTCGATCTCGCCCTTCTTGGCGTCCAGCGGCGAGTCGGAACCGGCGAAATCGGTCTGGCCGCCGAGGAATTCGTTCACACCGGCACCGGAGCCCGACGAGGTGTAGTCCAGCTTGGCGCTGGGGCAGTTGCCCTCGTAGGCGGCGATGAAGCGGTCCATGGCGTTCTTCTGAGCAGACGAACCGCTGGCCTTCAGCGCGGTCTTGCCGCCACAGGCGACGTCGATCTTGGCGACGTTGCCGGTGGTGGACGAGTTGTCGTCGCTGCCACAGGCGGTCAGCGTCATGGCGCCGGCCGCTGCCAGCACACCGATCAAGGCGCTGCTGCGCTTGAGATTCACTTGGTTCCTCCGCGAATCACGGTTTGCACGCCCAACCCCTCAACGGTCGGACGGGCACATGTGGCGGCTGTTCGCTGCGAACTAGCGCACCGGTCAGCTGAGTGCTGCCCACAAGCAACGTAAGGGCGCTCGGTGGCCAGTTGGACCTGGGTAGGTGAACGACAGATGAACAACCCGGCGCGATTCCGCTGCACGTTATGTGACATTTGCCGCATAGTTGCCAGAGGTCCCGCTCAGCGGGAAGAACCCCAGCTAGGAGGCGGTGGTATACGCCACATCGATATGCGCGGGCGCGAACCCGAGCTTCGTATACGTATTGACCGCCGCGGCATTGTCGGCCTCGGTGTACAGCAGCACCGCGCCCAGACCACGCGCGCGCAGATGATGCAGACCGGCCAGCGTGAGCAGCCGCCCGAGCCCGCGACCCTGCGCCGCCGGATCGACGCCGACGACATAGACCTCACCGATCGCCGGGGTCTCGTCCGAATGCACCTTGGTCCAATGAAACCCGAGGATGCGGTCCGGATCGGCCGGATCGACGGCGATGAAAAGCCCCGCCGGATCGAACCAGGACTCGCCGCGGCGCGCGTCGATATCGCGCTCGGTCCAGCCGCCCTGCTCCGGATGCCAGGCGAAGGCGGCATTGTTGACGCGCAGGATCTCCGCATTGTCGGAAGGTCCCGCGTAGGTACGCAATTCCAGGCCCTCCGGAACCACCAATTTCGGTAGCTCGGAGTTAGCCAGATCACGACGCATCTGCCAGAGTTCGCGCGCGACAACCAAACCGAGACGCTGCGCGACCGCCTGCGCGGCGGGCAGATTCCCATGCGCCCAGACCCGCGCGCCGGGCCCGCCGGACTCCAGCGCACCCGCCACCAGACCCGCCCCGATGCCCTGTTTCCGGAATCGCGGATCGACCGCGACCTCCGCCATGGCCGGATGCGCACCGTGGGCCGGCGTCACATTGGCGTAGCCGCCGACCGCACCGTCCCACTGCTCCACCAGATGCCGCGCCGGACCGTCGGCGCCCAGCGAGAGCACCGCCTGCTCGGAGACGGGAGCGACCCCGTCCGCCGCGGTGGCCCGCTCCAGCACTCCCCGCACCTGCTCGGCGGTCTCGAGAGGCAGCCGATCGGTGTAGGAGATCATCAGAAAGTGCCGTTCGCCGAGGTCAATTCGTTGTCGTCGGTGCCGTCGGTCTCGACGAAGGCGACCGCCTCCCCCTTACCGCCGGACGAGCGTGCCGGGCGCACGGCCTTGTACCCGACATTGCGGACCGTGCCGATCAGCGATTCGTACTCGCTGCCCAGCTTGGCGCGCAGGCGACGCACGTGCACGTCCACCGTGCGGGTACCGCCGAAGAAGTCGTAGCCCCATACCTCCTGCAGCAGCTGGGCCCGGGTGAAGACCCGGCCCGCATGCTGCGCGAGGTATTTCAGCAGCTCGAATTCCTTGTAGGTCAAATCGAGTGGCCGGCCGCGTAGTCGCGCGGTGTACGTGCCCTCATCGATCACCAGCTCGCCGAGGGTGATCTTGCCGGTGTTCTCCGGGCTCGCGACGCCACCGTTGCGCGCGACCAGTAGTCGCAGGCGGGCGTCGAGTTCGGCCGGACCGGTGCCGGGCAGCAGGATGTCGTCCAGCCCCCAGTCCGCGTTCACGGCGACCAGCCCGCCCTCGGTGAGCACCGCTACCACCGGTACCGACGAACCGGTGCTACCCAGCAAACGACACAGGCCGCGCGCGGCGGCCAGATCGGTGCGGGCATCGACCAGCGCGACATCGGCGGAACCGGCCTCGAGCAGGGACGCCACCTCGGTCGGCGCGGGCCGTACGTGGTGCGGCAGCAGCGCGAGTGAAGGCAGCACCGCCTCGGGGTTGGGGTCGGAGGTCAGCAGGAGCAGCTCCATGGGGGCCCTCCATCCCATCTGGCATGTGCGTGGCAACTGCTCTGTCCGCCACGACCTCATGCTGGTTATCACAGGTATATCGGTTGCTACATTAGCGTGTCCCGACCGACACCCACGCAATCCGGGCAGCTTATCGGGGCTTGGCTATCCCAATTTCACACCGAATCGTCTTCCAATGTGGGATGAATCGCCCCTTGCGACCCCCACTGCGGTCGTTTCCCAAGGCGACGACAGATATCGTGCCGGTATGGGTAACTCACCGGGTACGCCCAAAACCCGACCCCGCACCCAACCGCCGGCCCGCGACGGTGCTGTTGTGGCACCTACTGGTCGGCTGGAGGCGCGGAGAGGCGGGTTGGCTTTTCGTCGGGTGATCATCGGGCTGCTGTGCCTTGCCGGGCTGGCTGTCGTGCTCGACTTCGGCGCGGCGGCATATTCGGAGTACCGGGTGTCGCGAATGCTCCGCGACGGGTCGGACCTGAGCGCAGATCCGGAGGTCACCTTTCACGGATTCCCGTTCGCGGCCCAGGCCCTGAACGACGAATACAAGAATGTGGACATCCGGGCCCGCGCCATGCGACCCGACATTCCGGGCGAGATCCTGGTCGAGGCCAATCTGCGTGGCGTGCACATGTCCCTGCGCGATCTGATCGACGGCAAGGTGCAGTCGGTGCCGGTGGATCAGGTGGAGGCGCGCATGCGCATCGAACCGGTCGAGATGGGCCGGCTCTTCAAGATTCCGGATCTGCAGGTGTTCGGCCCGCCCGCGGACAAGTCCGATGGGACAGGCGGTTCCGGCGGTTCGGGTATGACCACCGCCGGCGCGATCATCCTGACCGGCACGATTCCGCTACCCGATGCCGACGCCCCGGTCGTCCCGGGCACGCGCACCAGCGGTGAGACGGTGAGCGTGCTGGCGGATCTGCGCCTGGTGGACGATCAGGTGCGGATCACCGCGACCGATATCTATCGCGGTGTCGGCGCGGCGAATCAGGGCGATGTCGCCTCCTCCCCCGCCCCGATGACTCCCGAGACCGATAAGGCCCGGGTGCTGGCGCTGTTCACCCGCACCATCGATACACGTGATCTGCCGTTCGGTATTCGTCCCATCAAGGTCGAGGCCAGTGGCGGGCAGATCGTGGTCGAGGGTCGCGGCAAGGATGTGACCGTCGATCTGGATCGGTTGCAGCAGCCGTGATCACGCTGGGCGTGCTGGCCGTCGCACTCGTGGCCGCCATCGGGATCGGAATCCTGGTGCGCCGCAACGAGGGTCGGGTCCGCGAGATAACGCCCGTGCGGTCCGCTCCCGAGAGTGCCCGCGCCGCATTGCTTTCCGCGGCCGGAGTGCTGCCGGGCCGTCCGACCGTGCTGCATTTCTCCGCCGATTGGTGCGGTCCGTGCGCGGCCGTGCGCCGAGTGGTGGCGAGTGTGGTGGCCGATCTGGCCGAGACGTCCGCTCCCCCACTCGATCTCGAGCTCGATATCGATGCGAATCCGGACCTGGCGCGCGAGCTGAATGTGCTGTCGCTACCGACAACTTTCGTCCTGGATCCCAATGGGCAGGAAAAATTCCGGATTGCCGGAGTTCCGAAATCTGCCGATTTGCGCAGGTCACTGGCGTCTGTAACCGCCTCGGAGGCTTCCGAGTGACCAGCATTACGGACCCGGGGTCCAATTTCCCCCGAAAATTGGGTAAACTCCCTCTCGTGCAAACCAACCTCGAGCTGATGCTCACCCGACGCCGCACGGTAGACCTGTGCCGGCTCGGTGGTTGTTGCTGCCTGTGCCGCTAGCCGGTCGGCCTTTCGTTTGCCCTAATCCTCGCGCCGACCGGGTGTGTCCCGCCGTATGAGCGATCTGCAGAAGATCCTCCGGCGAAATGACCAATAAACCACTTCGCGCAGGAGTACACATATGTCGAACCTCATTACCGCTTCCCCGCCCACCGGGCAGGTCGATGTTCGCGGCCCGCGTTTCGCCGCCTGGATCACCACCGCGGTGCTGGCTCTGGTACTGATCGTCGCCGCCTTCTCCGTCCCCGCCGCCGCGGTGCTGCTGGCCGCTCAGGCCGTGGTCTTCGCGCTCGGCGCGGCGACCGGTCCGCGCCGCAGCCCGTACGGCCGGATCTACGCGAACCTCGTCGCGCCGCGCGTCGGTCCCGCCCTCGAGGTGGAACCCGTTGCGCCGCTGCGGTTCGCGCAACTCGTCGGCCTGATCTTCGCCGTGCTCGGTGTGCTCGGCTTCGCCGCCGGAGTTCCCGTGGCGGGCGCGATCTTCGCCGGTTTCGCGCTGTTCGCGGCGTTCCTGAACGCGGCCTTCGGTATCTGCCTGGGCTGCAAGATCTACCCCCTCGTCTCGCGGTTCAAGACCGCGCCGACCACCCCCACTCCCACCGCCTGACCCGGCACCACCCCGAAAGGAACAACATGGCTCGCTCCGATGTCCTGGTCTCCGCAGACTGGGTCGAAGAGAACCTGAACACCCCCGGAGTCGTCCTCGTAGAGGTCGACGAGGACACCTCGGCTTACGACCTGGGGCACATCGAGGGCGCCGTGCGTCTGGACTGGAAGAAGGACCTGCAGGATCAGGTCCGCCGCGATTTCGTCAATCGCGAGCAGTTCTCCGATCTGCTCTCCACCCGCGGCATCGGCAATGACGACACCGTGGTGCTGTACGGCGGCAACAACAACTGGTTCGCGGCGTACGCGTACTGGTACTTCAAGCTCTACGGCCACCAGGACGTGAAGCTGCTCGACGGTGGCCGTAAGAAGTGGGAGCTCGACGGCCGCCCGCTGGTCAAGGATGTCGTGGTGCGCCCGGCCGCCTCGTACAAGGCGAGCGAGCAGGACCTGTCCATCCGTGCGTTCCGCGACGAGGCCGTCAATGCCATCGGCGTGAAGAACCTGGTCGACGTGCGTTCGCCCGACGAGTTCTCCGGCAAGATCCTGGCCCCGGCGCACCTGCCGCAGGAGCAGTCGCAGCGTCCGGGTCACATCCCGTCCGCCATCAACGTGCCGTGGTCGAAGGCCGCGAACGAGGACGGCACCTTCAAGTCCGACGCCGAGCTCGCCACCATCTACAAGGATGCGGGCCTGGACGGCGAGAAGGAGACCATCGCCTACTGCCGCATCGGTGAGCGTTCCTCGCACACCTGGTTCGTGCTGCAGGAGCTGCTGGGCCACAAGAACGTCAAGAACTACGACGGGAGCTGGACCGAGTACGGCTCCCTCGTCGGTGTACCGATCGAGTTGGGAGCGTAATCAAATATGTGTGCAGCACCTACCCAGGGACAGGCCATTCCGGCGGGCGTCGACGTGGAGAAGGAAACGGTCATCACCGGCCGCGTCCTGACCGCTGACGGCCAGACCGTCGGTGGCGCGTTCGTCCGCCTGCTGGACGGCAATGGCGATTTCACCGCCGAGGTCGTGGCCTCGGGCACCGGCGACTTCCGCTTCTTCGCGGCGCCGGGCTCCTGGACCATCCGCGCGCTGTCGTCTTCGGGCAACGGCACCACCGAGATCGCGCCCGAGGGCAACGGCATCCACAACGTGGACGTGACCGTAGCCAAGTAAGGCACGCGAATCATCTTGAACGGCCCCGGGATTCACTTCCCGGGGCCGTTCTCGCGTCCGGGCATGACGGATATCACGCATGCGACACAGGCCCGTTTTCGCGCCTGGGATGCGGTGCGATTAGACTCCGGATTGTGGTGCTTACCTTCGAGATTCTGCTGGTTCTCGTCTCCGTGCTGATCGCCTGGTTCGGTCTGTACGTCCTCTACCGGCTGTTCACCGAGTCGTGAGCGAACCGGCGAGCGAGAACGTCGGCAACGAGACAACCGATCAGACAACGCCGGACGAGCTGAGTGCTCGCCGTGGCGGCGATGCGGAGCGTCGCAGTGGTGATCAGGCTGTAGCCGAGGCCGCCGAGCGTGCCAAGGTCACCGGTGCGACGAATATTCCCTCGCTCGACGGCCTACCGCTGCCGATCGACACCGCCAATCTGCGACTCGGTCCGGATCTGAGCTCGTCCATGCTCGCGCTGCTGCCCCTGGTGGGTGTGTGGCGCGGTGAGGGTGAGGGCAATGATCCCGAGACCGGCGATTACCGCTTCGGTCAGCAGATCATCGTCTCGCACGATGGCGGCGACTACCTCACCTGGGAAGCGCGTTCCTGGGTCATCAACACCGAGGGCGAGTACGCCGGACCGGATCTGCGTGAGAGCGGGTTCTGGCGGGTCGGTATCGACGGTGACGACGAGGTGCTCGAACTGCTGCTCACGCACGCGTCGGGGATTGTCGAGCTCTTCTACGGTCAGGCGCTGACCCAGTCCTCCTGGGAGCTCGCCACCGATGTGGTGATTCGCAGTCAGTCCGGGATCGTGGTCGGTGGGGCCAAGCGGCTCTACGGCATTGTCGAGGGTGGCGATCTGGGTTACGTCGAGGAGCGCATCGCTCCGGACGGCGCCCTCGAGCCGCGCTTGTCGGCGCGCTTGCAGCGTTACGTCGGATAGTCGTCTTCGGCTGGTACACAGCCTTTTTCGATCGTTCTGCCCTGGAAACAGGTACGACCCCCGAGTCATATCGCGGATGCAACTCACGCGATCCAGATCGGACAAGATCTGGGACTCGGGGGCCGGGTGACTGCCTGGGATTCGCTCAGCGCTCGCGCTACGAGAATCCGTTGCAGCGGAGGCGCCTAGCTGGCAGCCACCTCACGCGTCCTCGAATTACTCATTATTCGAACCACCTCCTTCCTGTGTACAGACGAAACTAGTCGGCTGGACAGGAAGCGGCAACGTATTTTCCCGCTCCGCGAAATCGCAGGTCAGTGCTGGTTTACCGGAATAAAACGGTGGATGGAGACCGTTGAGTTCGCGGCGACTTCCACGATCGTGTCCGCGCGGTGGTCGGCCGGAAGCTGATGCGTGACAACCACAACCGTGCGTTCGGGTGCGACCAGACCGCTGTCCTGATCCAGGAGTCGGCGCAGCAACTCCGCGCCCGGCTCGGCCTCCAGATGCTCGGTGGGTTCATCCAGGAGCAGCACCTCGGCCGGGGACAGCAGTGCGCGAGCCAGCAGCATGCGGCGGCGCTGACCACCCGATACCGCGGCCGCTCCCCCGACGAGATCGGTCTCCACACCCTCGGGCAGCGAATCCAGCCACTCCCCGGCTCCGACTGCGCGCAGCGCGCCTTCGGCCTCGACCGGGGTGATGTCACCGCGCGCGACCCGCAGATTCTCCAGCACGGTCGTCCCGAATATGTGCGCGTCCTCGGCGAAGAACGTGACCCCGGGCCGAGGCGTATCGAACAATCCCGCCCACGCCATCAGCAGTGTGGTCTTACCCGCCCCACTCGGCCCCGTAACGGCGATTCTGCGCCCTTCCGGCCGTGGCGGCAGATCCATTGCCACGGGCACGGTTTCGGGCTGCTCGAGCCGAGCCAGGCGGTGCAATGCGGCACGGCCGGTGGTGAGCGCCTGCGCGGCGGCGGGCAGCACCGCCACTGCCTCGAACGCCGACAGTGGCACCAGCACCAGCACCGCGAACGCCATGGGCGTGATCCCGCCACCCGCGATGGTCTGAAAACCCTTGGTGGCGAGGATAGTTCCATTGCCGTACAGCGCGATCCCGATGAGCAGCGAACCGAGCACACTCGCACCGATCGACAGTGGCAGCACCGCGGCCGACCAGGCGCTGCGTGCCGCCGCCCGGTCCTCGGCCGCGACAGCCCGCTGCCCGGCCCGTTCGGCCGCCGCGATGGCACCGGAAAGCCTTCCGGCCACCCGCAATTCGGGTGCGTGATCCAGCACGGTCAATGCCTCGGCGGTGAACTCGGTCCGATCCGCCCGCACGGCCAACTCCGCCTCCCGCGCGGCCCGAGTCGACAACCAGGGCGCGACAATCCCGGAAACCGTCAGGGCCACAGCCAGAATCAGTGCCGCCGGAATCGAGATGAAGGCCAGCAGCGTCACCGCCGGCAGCGAAAGGACCACCGCGACCGCGATCGGCACGAAGGCTCGCACGACGACCGCACCCAGGTCATCGATATCCGACCCGACCCGACCGAGCAACTCACCCCGTCGCAGCTGGGTCGGATCACCCTCGCGCTCGGACACTTCGGTGGTACCCGTGCGGCGTGGCCGCCAGATATCAGCGGCGGCGAGGGTGCGGTAGGTGGTGGTTCGTGCCAGGCTCATCGAGCGCAGCGCCACATCATGGGTTGCCAGCCGTTCCAGGTACCGCGCCACCCCGCGCGAGATCCCGAGCGCCCGCACCGTCACCACCGCGATGCTCAAATCCAGCACCGGCGGCATCTCCCAGGCCCGCGCGATCAGCCAGGCCGCGAGTGCCGCGAGCCCGAGCCCACTCCCGAGCGCGGCGACACCCCAGGCAATGGACAGCGCAAGCCGCCCCTTGGACAGCTCGAGCAATTCCCTGATCCGCCGGAAGTCCGCCAATACCCCGCTCATCGCACACCTACCTCCGTATCGCTGCGCCGCTCGGACGTGACTCGGCGCTCAACAGTGGAATCTGTGCCGGTCGACTTCGCGGCCGCTCGCGGAATGAGCGAGAGTTCCCGGCCCGCAGCGTCTTTCGTTGTCGCGGCGGGACGAGGACCCACGGTGGCTGACACGGGAGGCGCTACTCGACGCACCCCGGAATGCGGCTCTTCGCCGCCGGATGCGGTGGCCTGTACCGGGACCATGTGATCGGCGATGGCCAGGATCGAGGGGCGGTGGCCCACGATCACCACGGTCGATCCGGCATGCGCGCGAGCCACCAGGGCCGCGAGCACGCGATCCTCCGCCTCCGAGTCGAGGTGGGCGGTGGGTTCGTCCAACAGGAGAATTCGGCGGTCGGCAGCGAGGGTGCGGGTCAGGGCCAGGCGCTGGCGTTGACCCAGGGAGAGGCCGGTGCCGCTCGCGCCGACCATGGTCTTCCAGCCTGCGGGGAGTTCGGCGAGGACGGTGTCGAATCCGGTTGCGCGGCAGGCTTCGTCGAGTTGGGTGTCGTCGGCGGGTGGGCCGAGGAGTTCGAGGTTGTCGCGGAGGGTGCCGGGGACCAGGACGGGGCGCTGGGGTAGCCAGGCGACGTGGGACCACCATTGTTCGGGGGCGAGGGCCGGGACGGGGGTTCCGTCGACCGTCACCGCTCCGGCATCGGGGGTGATCAGGCCGAGGATCGCTTGCAGGGCAGTGGATTTGCCGCTGCCGTTTGGGCCGGTCAAGACGGTGACCGCGCCCGGGCGCAGGATCGCTGAGAGGTTGTCCGGGGCTGCCCCGTCGCGCGCCGCTACGGTGAGGTCGCGAATTTCTATGCGGCCGTGGAATTCCCGGTCCGTCGAGACGACGGGCTCGGGGCGCTGGGGGTCGGCCTGGGGCGCGGTGGCGGGCACCTGTCGGGGCGGCGTGGGGGCTGTATTCGGGTCGAGGACGGCGAAAGCTTTTTCGGCGGCGGCCATTCCGTCTTGGGCGGCGTGGAAGCGTTCGCCTACCGCGCGGAGTGGGAGGTAGACCTCGGGGGCCAGGATCAGGGCGAGCACTCCGGCGTACAGGCCCATATCGCCGAAGACGAGGCGCAGGCCGATGGAGACGGCTACCAGGGCTACGCAGAGGGTGGCGAGCATTTCCAGGACCATCGAGGACAGGAAGGCCATGCGCAGCGCGGACATCGTGCGCTTGTGCAGTGAATCGCCGAGTTCTCGGACGCGGTGTTGCATGGTGCGAGCGGGTTGACCGGCTGCGGTCTGGTCGAGTTCGGCTGTGGTGCCGGCGGTTTCACGTCCGAGGGCGCGCAGGGTGGGCATACCCGCGAACAGGTCCAGGAGTTGATCCGATAGGCGGGTGGTGGCCGCCAGGGTTTCATTGGCGCGGCCCTGGGTGAGCAGGCCGATGAGGATCATGAAGCTGGGGATCAGGGGCAGGGTGACCAGGATGATCACGCCGGAGATCCAGTCGTGGACGGCTATGACGGCCAGCACGATCGGCGGGACCAGCGTTGAGAGCAGCAGGGCGGGAAGATATCCCGCGAGGTAGGCGCGCAGGCCGCTCAGGCCGTTGCCGATTACCACGGCCAATTCGGTTCGGCGGCTTTCCAATTCGCGGGGCGGCAGATGCGCACCCGCGGTGAGGACCGCAGTCTCGAGTTCGGCGACGACCTCGGCTCCGGCGCGGTGCGCGAGCCGGGACTGCCACCAGGTGGCCGTGACTCGAATCAGCACGGCGGCGGCGAACACCACCAGTTCCGTTGTCCAGGAGCCGATATCGCGGCGGGCCGGATCGGTGATGACTCCGGCGAGGACCCGCGCCAGGGCGAGTGCCGCGACCACGATGCAGAGTGTGGTCGTCAGCGACAGGCCGACGCTCAGCGCGAGATATGTGCGTGCCGAGCGGGCGTGCCGCCATAGGCGCGGGTCTACCGGTCGTGCCATCTGTTCAGTTCCGTACTGTGCGTTGCGGTTCGGAGTTCTCAGGCATCGGTTCGAGCGGATTCGAGCGGGAGCCCGATGGGAGCGGGGATCTGTTCCACGGTGAGGCGCTGGCGGAATACCCAGTAGGTCCAGCCCTGGTAGATCAGCACGACCGGCACCATGGCCACCGCGACCCAGCTCATCACCACCAGCGTGTAGTGCGTGGAGGAGGCCGAGACGGTCCCGCCGCGGCCGTCCACGGTGAGGCTGAAGGCGGCGTCGATGGTGGAGGGCAGCACATTCGGGAACAACGATCCGAACAGCAGTGCGGTGGCTCCGGCGATGGTGAGGGCGGTGCCGGCGAAGGCCCAGCCGTCCCGTCCCTGTGTCGCCGCGAATCCGGCCAGCAGGAGTCCGACCACGGCCAGTGCCAGTGGAATCCAGGTCCAGCCCTCGCCATAGGCGAGCTGGGTCCAGATGCCGAAGGCGGCGACCACAACGGCGGTGGGCACGAACAGTTTTCGGATCAGTGCCTGGGCGTCGTCGCGTACTTCATTGCCGGTCTTGAGCGCGATGAAGAGCGCACCGTGCAGCATAAACAGCAGCAGGGTGGTGAGCCCGCCGAGCAGGGCGTACGGGTTCAGCAGATCCAGGAGGTTCCCGCCGATCTGCTTGTGCTCGTTCAGTTTCACGCCGCGCACGATATTCGCGAATGCCAATCCCCATGCGAGAGCGGGGATCCAGGAGCCGAGCCCGATGCCGATATCGCACCACACCCGCCATTTGTCGTCATTGATCTTGCTGCGCCATTCGATGGCGCAGGCGCGGGCGATCAGGCCGACCAGAATGAGCAGCAGCGCCAGGTAGAACCCGGAGAACAGGCTGGCGTACCACTCGGGGAAGGCGGCGAACATGGCGCCACCGGCGGTGAGCAGCCACACCTCATTGCCGTCCCATACGGGTCCGATGGTGTTGAGCACCACGCGCTTTCGCACTTCGGAGCCCTTACCGAGGATCGGCATGAGCATGCCGACGCCGAAGTCGAACCCCTCCAGTACGAAGTAGCCGGTGAAGAGCACCGCGATCAGTAGAAACCAGAATTCAGGGAGACTCATCCTCGGCTCCTAGTAGGCGAAGGAAAGCTTGTCGACGGCGTCCCCGGTCATGCGCGGGCCGGCGTCGGCGGGGGCCGGATGCTCCGGTCCCGCAACGACATAGCGGCGCATGAGGTAGAACCACGCGACCGCGAGCAGGCCGTACAGCAGGGTGAAGACGATGAGCGAGGTGACGATGGTGCCCGCGGTGACGCCGGAGACGCCCTGCTGCACCGTCATTCGAATGTGTTGGTCCCCGGTGGGATTGGGTGCGACCACCCAGGGCTGGCGGCCCATTTCGGTGAATACCCAGCCGGAGATATTGCCCAGGAACGGGGTGACGATGGCGATCAGCGACAGCCAGGAGAACCACCGCTGTTCCGGTACCCGGCCGCGCCGGGTGACCCAGAATCCGGCCAGTGCCAACAGGATCGAGCCGGCCAGAAAGCCGATCATGGCGCGGAAGGACCAGTAGGTGACGAAGAGGTTGGGCCGATAGTCGCCGACGCCGAACTTCTCGTTGTAGGTGACCTGCAGATCCTTCACACCGTCCAGGGTGACGCCGCTGAATTTGCCTTCGGCGAGGAACGGCAGCACGCCGGGCACCTCGATGAGGTGGTTGACGCTGTCGCAGTTGTTGTGCGTGCCGATGGTCAGGACGGAGAAGTCCGGGTCGGTTTCGGTGTGGCACAACGATTCCGCCGAGGCCATCTTCATGGGCTGCTGTTTGAACATGAGCTTGCCCTGGATGTCACCGGTGATGCTGAGCGCGACCGCGGCGGCCAGCACCACGTACAGGCCCATGCGCGCGGCGGGCCGCCACATGGTGCGGGCCTCCTCGACAGGCGCTGTGTCACTTGCCTTCTGCCCTTGCCGGACCCGGCGCACCATCCACCAGCCGGCGATTCCGGCGACGAAGGTGCCGGAGGTGAGGAACGCTCCGGCGACCACGTGCGGGAAGGCCGCGAGGGTGGTGTTGTTGGTGATGAGCTCCCAAATGCTGGTCAGCTCGGCGCGTTTGGTGTTGGGGTTGTACTCCGCGCCGACCGGGTGCTGCATGAACGAGTTGGCGGCGACGATGAAGTACGCGGAGGCGTTGACGCCGATGGCGACCGCCCAGATGGTGGCCAGGTGCACCTTCTTCGGCAGTCGGGTCCAGCCGAAGATCCACAGTCCGAGGAAGGTGGATTCGAGGAAGAAGGCGACCAGGGCCTCCATGGCCAGGGGTGCGCCGAAGACGTCGCCGACGAAGCGGGAGTATTCGCTCCAGCTCATGCCGAACTGGAATTCCTGCACGATGCCGGTGGCGACGCCGAGTGCGAAGTTGATCAGGAAGAGTTTCCCGAAGAACTTGGTGAGGCGGTACCAGTGTTCTTTGCCCGTAATCACCCATGCGGTCTGCATGCCCGCCACCAGCGGCGCGAGTCCGATGGTCAGCGGCACGAAGATGAAGTGATAGACGGTGGTGATTCCGAACTGCCAGCGCGCTAAATCAACGACGCTCATCCGACCTCCAGCCGATCTACGACATGACGTAGTAATTGACCCTACGCCGTTCGTATTTCAGATCAACATGTGACGCGCCACAGCGTGCTGCAAGTTTGCCGATTTGTGACGAATCGCTGGCCAAGGACCCTGAAGACGGGGACCTTGGATAGCCGAGGTTCCGGAAAAAGCCTCTCGAATCAGATCACCAATCCGCGATACTCCCGGGCAGTGCGATGCCACGATCCACCAGCGCGATGATCTCGGCGGCATTGCCCGGAGCCGACATGCGCAGTCCGTCCAGCGATTTCACCCGCGCGGCCAAGGTGATACTGGACAGCATCCAGACACTGTCGGCGGTGATCAGGTCCGCGGTGAACAGCGGTTCGTAGCGGCAGTCCCAACCGGCCTTCTCGGCCTGCGTGAACAGTGCCCGCTGCGTGGTGCCGGGCAGCACACCATTGCGTGCCGGCGGGGTGATCAGCTGATTCTCGCGTTGCACAACCACAGTCGAGCGCGGACCCTCCAGCACGCGATGTTCGGTGCTGGTGAAGATCACGTCGTCGGCGTTCATCCGCCGAGCGAACCGCAGGGCGGCCATATTCGTTGCGTACGAGAGGGTTTTGGCCCCGAGCAGCTGCCAGGGCGCGGCCTGCGCCAAATCGATGGAGATGCCGCGTGACAGCGTGATGACCGAAACACCTTCGCTGCGAGCGGTTTTCACGCGCTCGTGCACCGGAGCCACCAAAACGTAACCGGTGGTGGCGGGTTCGGCCCCGGACAGCGCTCCAGTTGCGTTTGCTGAAGATTTTCTATTAGCTGTTCCGTGATCGCTGTCACGCCCGCGGGTGAGCACCATGCGCAACATGCCCTCCTGCTCGCTCCCCCATTCCTCGGCCGCCAGCTCCACCGCGAACCGCCACGCGTCCAGATCCGGGGCGGGCAGTTCGAGGGCCTGCGCCGAACGGCGTAGTCGAGCCAGATGCAGCTCCAGCGCGCAGGCCACACCACCCCGCACCAGCACCGTCTCGAATATCCCGTCGCCGCGCAACGCGCCGATATCGTCCGCATACAGAAGCGGCGCGTCCGGATCCCGGATCGCGCCGTCGAGAGTCACCAGAACCCGTTCCACCATGCGACCGACCTTAGGACAGATACCCCGCCGACGAGCGATATCCGAACGGCAAAAAACGCCAACCCGCCAATACAGAGCACCCCCGGATACCCATCCCGAATAAGCACAAAACCACCAAGTTCGTGGCCCGGCTCGGTTCTGGAGCGACGGAGGGAGGGAGCGCAGCGACTGACCGGAGGAGTGAAGAACCGAGCCTTCGAGGGCCGCGAACCGCGACGCCGCAGGCGGCGCAAATTAGACACAGCTAGGGTGGGGGTGTGTCCTTCGAGGTAGCACCCAGTCCGATTCTTCAGGTTCCAGGGGCTGTCGCGGGGCCGCCCGAATCACCGGATGCGGCCGTCGCGTGGCATTACGGAGATCCGCTGGGCGAGCAACGCGTCGCCGTCGAGCGCGCGGTCGTCGTGGACAGATCGCATCGGTTCGTGCTGAGCATCACCGGTAAAGAACGGTTGAGCTGGCTCAATACCATCTCCAGTCAGGCCGTCGCCGATCTGGGTGACGGGCAGTCCGCCGAGGATCTGGATCTGGATCTGAACGGCCGCGTACTGCACCACTTCGTGCTCACCGATCTGGACGGCACCCTCTGGATCGATACCGAGGCCTCGCGCGGGCCCGATCTGCTGGCGTTCCTGCGGAAGATGGTGTTCTGGGCGGACGCCAAGCCCGAGGCCGCACCCGATCACGCGGTGCTGAGCCTGCTCGGCCCGCGCGTGCGGGACCTGGTCGAAACCCTGGGTATCGCAACCCTTCCCGATATCTATCAGGCCGTGGCGCTGCCCGGCGGCGGCTTCGTGCGCCGCATGCCCTGGCCCACCGCTGACTCCTTCGACCTGCTCGTCCCCCGCGATCAGCTCACCACCTGGTGGACGCGACTGCGTGCGGCCGGCGCGGAGGCAGCGGGCAGCTGGACTTTCGAGGCGCTGCGGGTGGCGGCGCTGCGCCCGCGCGTCGGTATCGACACCGACGACCGCACCATCCCGCATGAGGCGAATTGGGTGGGCGGTATCGAGGAGCATGGCGCGGTACACCTGAACAAGGGCTGCTACCGCGGCCAGGAGACGGTGGCCCGCGTCCACAATCTGGGCAAGCCGCCTCGCAATCTGGTGCTGCTGCATCTGGACGGCTCCGCGGACTCCCGTCCGGTCACCGGTGATGCCGTGACCGCCGGTGGGCGTGCGGTGGGCGTGCTGGGCACGGTTGTGGACCACTACGAACTCGGTCCCATCGCGCTGGCGCTGGTGAAACGTAATGTCCCGGCGGATACTCCGCTCGAGGTGGGCCCGTGCGCGGCCGCCATCGACCCGGATTCCGTTCCCGCCCATGACGAACCGCAAGCGGGCAGGCTCGCAGTCGAAAGGCTGCGCGGCCGATGAGTGCCGATTCCCGCGCCACTACCGGCCCGGCTGTCGGCACCGTGAGCGATCCCCTAGGCGGCAATGCCGCGGTGGTGGGACGCGTGCTGGCGGTCTGTGTGGTGCGCGCGGAACTCGAAGTACCGACCCGGGTCGGTCGCACCGCGATCGACAAACGTCCGGTGCCGCACCGGGTTCCGGTGCGCGGTCTGGGCCTGGACGGCGATCACGTCTGCGATACCGAGCATCACGGCGGCGTGCACCAGGCCGTCTACGCCTATGCCGAAGAGGACGCCAACGGCTGGTCCGGCCGGCTGGGTCGGGAACTCCCGGCCGGCTGGTTCGGCGAGAACCTGCGCGTCACAGGCATTCCGGTGAGCGATGCCGTGCTCGGCGCGCACTGGGCCATCGGCGACACCGTGCTGGAGGTATCCGCCCCGCGCGTCCCGTGCGCGACCTTCCAGCACTGGTCCGGTGAGCAACAGTGGGTGAAAAGGTTCACCGCACAGTCGAATACGGGTGCGTACCTGCGCGTCCTGACCGAGGGCACGATCGGCGCGGATGACGAGGTACGGGTGGTGCACGTGCCCGCGCACGGCGTCACCGTCCGCGATCTGTTCACCGGCGCGGATATGGCCCGCCTGGAACTGCTCCTGGAATCCGAGCCGACGCTCTCCGATGATGTGCGCATGCAGATCGACCGGCACCGCCGCAGGCACGCCAATGCCGCGCGCGCGGCCGAGCAACGAGAGCAGGAGGCCACCGCATGAGTGCACCAGGAGTTCCGGGCGTGAACGCGGACCTGGTCGAGGTGGTGCGCTCGGGTTTCCGCGAGTGCGTGCATCGCGGGTCGGCGGTCGTGCTGCGCCCCGATGGCGAACCCTTGGTGGGCGTGGGCGCGGTGCACGGCCCGATCTTCCCGCGCTCGACCAATAAGCCGATGCAGGCGCTGACGCTGCTGCGCAATGGTTTCGAACCCGTGGACAGCGCCGAGCTGGCCATCTCGACCGCCTCACATTTCGGTGAATCCGATCACGTGGATCTGGTGCAGCGGCTGCTGGATCGTTTCGGCTTCACCGAGGACGAGCTGGAATGCCCGCCTGATCTTCCCTTCGAGGAGCAGGCGCGGGCTCAGGCGCTGGCCGGTCGTGAGCGCGGTAAGGCGGCCCGGCGGATCTTCATGAACTGTTCGGGCAAGCACGCGGCCATGCTCGCGACCTGCCGGATCAACGGCTGGCCGACGACCGGTTACCTCGATATCGCGCACCCGTTGCAGCAGGCGGTACTGGCCACCATCACCGATGTGACGGGTGAGCCGGAGTCCGATCTCGGGATCGACGGTTGTGGTCTGCCGATCGTGCCGGTGTCCCTGGTGAATCTGGCGCGGGCCTACGCCACGCTGGCGACCGCGCCGGAAAATAGCCCGGAGCGGCGAGTCGCGGACGCGATTCGCGCGCATCCGCGAGTGATTTCCGGCACGGACGGCCCGGATTTCCGAGTCATGTCGGCTACGCCGGGCCTGGTCTGCAAGATCGGCGCGGACGGTGTGCACGCGGGCGCGCTGCCGGATGGTTCGGCCTTCGCGTACAAGATCGATGACGGTTCCGATCGCGCCAGATTGCCGCTGACGCTCGCGCTGTTGCAGCGTATGGGTATCGAGTGGACCGATGAGCACTCGGAATTGGCCGCGCCGGCGGTGCTCGGCGGTGCGGCCCGGGTGGGTGTCATCCGCGCTGTCCCGGGGGTGTTCTAGGCCGCCCCGGCCCCTCGCACCGCCCCGTCCGCGTGGCTCCGCCGGAGCCGCGAATTCCGGTCGCGGGTGGCGCTTCGACGGTTTGTCCCCCACTCCTGGAAGCGAGACCGCCCGACACACGCTAAAGTGTCTGTCAGGAAGATTATTAATTCGAACGGGGCCGCCAAACCACCCCAGGCCGCCCCGCAGTGACATGAGGGGGTCAGCCATGGGCCGTGGCCGGGCTAAGGCAAAGCAGACCAAGGTGGCACGCGAGCTCAAGTACAGCTCCGCGCCGACCGACTTCCAGAGCCTGCAAAAGGAGCTGGGAGGAAGTCCCTCCGAATTGCCGCGGAGTGGTGTGCTTTCCGACGAGCACGATGCGAAGGACTCGCAGTCGAGCTGGGACGAAGACGACTACGACGACTGGCGCCGCTGACTCGGATTTATCGCACGTGAGTAAGGGGCAGGCCGTGACTGGCCTGCCCTTTGACACGTCGATGCGCGCCGAGCTCCGACGACATTGAAGGACCGCTGATACGAGCGTCTCGTCCCTCCAGGACGGGACGCCGATGTGTGTTCTGTACCTGGCGTACCGGAATTCCGCGTACGTGGATTCCGGGCTCGGTGCTCCGAAGGTGGCGGGCGGCAACGACATCCGGCATTCCAGACATACAACAGGGCCCCGATCACTCCGCGGAGTGATCGGGGCCCTGTGCTGTCTATGACGTCAGAAGCGTGGGTGCTCGCCCAGCAGGACGGCGCGCTCGGCGTCGGCGTCCTTGGCCTTCTTGACGGTGCCGAGGGTCCAGCAGTCGATGTGGCGGGCGGTCAGCACCGCGAGGGCGCGGTCGGCGTCCTCGGGGGCCACGATGGCGACCATGCCGACGCCCATATTGAAGGTCTTCTCCATTTCGGCGCGCTCGACGCGGCCGCGCTGTGCGATCAGCTTGAAGACCGGGGCCGGGCTCCAGGTGCCGCGATCCAGTTCGGCGACCAGACCGGCCGGGAGGACGCGGGCCAGGTTGTTGGCCAGGCCGCCGCCGGTGACGTGCGAGAAGGTGCGCACATCGGTTTCGGCGATGAGGGCCAGGCAGTCCTTGGCGTAGATCTTGGTGGGCTCGAGAAGCTCCTCGCCGAGGGTGCGGCCGAACTCTTCCACATGCCCGGAGAGCTGCATGCGGTCGATGTCCAGGAGCACCTTGCGGGCCAGGGAGTAACCGTTGGAGTGCAGACCCGAGGCGCCCATGCCGATGACGACGTCGCCGGGGCGGACGCGGTCGGGGCCGAGGACGGCATCGGCTTCGACCACGCCGACGCCGGTGCCGGAGATGTCGTAGTCGTCCGCGCCCATCAGGCCCGGGTGTTCGGCGGTCTCGCCGCCGAGCAGGGCGCAGCCGGCCAGGATGCAGCCTTCGGCGATGCCGGAGACGATCTGGGCGACGCGCTCGGGGACGACCTTGCCGACGGCGATGTAGTCCTGCAGGAACAGCGGTTCGGCGCCGCACACGACCAGGTCGTCGACGACCATGGCGACCAGGTCCAGGCCGACGGTGTCGTGCTTGTCCATGGCCTGCGCGATGGCGATCTTGGTGCCGACGCCGTCCGTGGAGGAGGCCAGCAGCGGCTCTTTGTATCCGCCCTTCAGCGCGAACAGTCCGGCGAAACCGCCGATCCCACCCTGTACTTCGGGCCGGGAAGCCTTCTTGGCCAGCGGCGCGAACAGCTGCACTGCGCGGTCGCCAGCTTCGATATCCACTCCGGCCGCTGCGTACGAAGCACCAGCGCCACTGGGGGTCTGTTCAGTCATTGTCGGGGAAAGCTCCAAGCCGAATCGACGGATAGATGCCTGCTCACGGTAGCAGTCCCGCCTCTCCGCGTATTTAGCGCACGGCCTGGGAACCGTTGACACTTTCGCACGCGTGGTGCGGTCGGGTGGGACAACAATTTTGGACGTGCCCGACGAGTTACCCCGACCTCACGAGATCAGTTGTCGCCTTTCCGCACGCCTACGGCGCTGCTCTTGGGGGTCCGGGACCGGAACCGCTGCTACCAGGCGGCGGGTGTAGTCCTGGGTGGGGGTGCGCAGGATTTGGTCTCGGGTGCCCTGTTCGACTACTTCGCCGTTGCAGAGGACGGCTACCCGGTCGGCGAGTTGGTCTACGACGGCGAGGTCGTGGCTGATGAAGAGGCAAGCCCAGCCGTATTCGCGTTGCAGGTCGGCGAAGAGTTCGAGGACCTTGGCTTGGACGGAGACGTCGAGGGCGCTGGTCGGTTCGTCGGCTATGAGTAGGTCGGGGTTGAGGACGAGGGCGCGGGCGAGACTGACGCGCTGGCGCTGGCCGCCGGAGAGTTCATGGGGGTAGCGCTTTTCGGTGCCTTCGGAGAGTTGGACATCGTCGAGGAGTTTGCGGACGCGGTCGCGCATGGCCGCGCCATTGGCGGCGCGGTGCACGACGAGGGGTTCGGCCACGCAATCACCGACGGTGAGTCTCGGGTTGAGGGAGGTCGCCGGGTCCTGGAAGACGAAGCCGAGGCGGCGGCGCAGTGGGCGTAGGCGGCGTTCGGACAGTCCGGTCAGTTCGGAGCCGAGTACGCGCACGGATCCGCTTGTGGCGCGCTGTAATCCGGCGGCGCAGCGGCCGATGGTCGATTTGCCGGAGCCGGATTCGCCTACCAGGCCCAGGGTTTCGCCGCGCGCGATGGCGAAGCTGACGCCCTGCACCGCTTTGAAGGTGGATCGGCGCAGGCCACTGGAGAATTCAACGGTCAGATCGGTGATCTCCAGCACCGCTTCGCCGGAATCGGCGGCCGGAGCTTCCCGAGTCGAGGTGCCCAGGTGCGGGACGGCGGCGAGCAGTGCGCGGGTGTACTCCTGGGCAGGGTTGGCGAAAAGGTCGTCCGCCGTGGCCTGTTCGATGACGCGCCCGGCGCGCATGACGACTACGCGGTCGGCCATATCGGCCACCACGCCCATATTGTGCGTGATGAGAATGATGGCGCTGCCGATGCGATCGCGCAGATCCCGTAGCAGTTCCAGGATTTCGGCCTGCACGGTCACGTCGAGGGCGGTGGTGGGTTCGTCGGCGATGATCACCTTGGGTTCGCACGCGATGGCGATGGCGATCATGACGCGTTGTTTCTGTCCGCCGGAGAGTTGATGCGGGTAGTAGTCGACGCGGTGTTCGGGATCGGGCAGCCCGACCATGCGCAGTAGATCGATGGCGCGGGTGCGCGCGGCGATGCGGCTCATTTTCTTATGCGCGCGTAGGGCTTCCATGATCTGGTAGCCGACGGTGAAGAGCGCGTCGAGCGCGGAGCCGGGTTCCTGGAACACCATGGCGATATCGCCGCCGCGCACCGCGGTGAGCTGGCGTTCGCTCATGGAGGTGATCTCGGCGCTGCCGAGGGTGACGCTGCCGCTCACTCGCGCGGTGTCGGGCAGCAGTCCGATGGCGGTGCGGGAGCTCACCGATTTGCCGGAGCCGGATTCACCGACGACGGCGAGGACTTCGCCGGGATACACCTGATAGGAGACGTCGCGGACCGCGTATACGGCGCCGGCGTCGGTGGCGAAGGTGACCGAGAGAGCATCGACCGACAGTGCGGGACTGCGCTTTTCGAGCGGGGGCTCGGTGTGGTCAGGCATCGGTGACCTCCGGTTCCGGTGCGGCTGCGTCCACGCCGCGGCGGGTGCGCAGCAGTGGGTTGAGTACTTCGTTGAGGCTCTCGCCGACCAGGGTCATCCCCAGCACCACGAGAACGATTGCGGCGCCGGGGAATACGCCGGTCCACCAGATGCCGTTGGGTACGTCCTGTAGCGCCTTGTTGAGGTCGAAGCCCCATTCGGCGGCCTGGGTGGGTTCGATACCGAAGCCGAGGAAGCCGAGTCCGGCGAGGGTGAGAATGGCCTCGGCGCCGTTGAGCGTGATGATCACCGGCAGCGACTGGGTGACATTGGCGAAGATGTGCTTGTACAGAATGCGTACGGTGGAGGCTCCACTCACCCGGGCGGCGTCCACATACGGTTCGTTCTTGACCGCCACGGTGGCATTGCGCACCACCCGGAAGTATTGCGGCACAAAGATAACCGTGATGGCGATGGCCGCGGACAGTACGCCGCCGAGCTTGCTGGAGTTACCGCCCGCCACCATGATCGAGACCACGATGGCCAGCAGCAGGGTCGGGAACGCGAACATGGCGTCCATGAACAGCACCAGCACCCGGTCGACCCAGCGGCCGATATAGCCGGAGATCAATCCCAAAGGGACACCGACGAATAGCGACAGCACCAGCGATACGGCGATCACGTACAGCGCGGTGCGCGCGCCGTACAGCACGCGCGAGAGCACATCCTCACCGCGCACCGAGGTGCCGAGCCAATGCTGGGCCGACGGGGCCTGCTGGCGTACGAAATCCACACCGTCGGAAGCGTTCTGGGCGAGTCCGTAGGGTGCGATCCACGGCGCGAGGAGTGCGGCGAGCAGGAATACCGCGATCAGTCCGAGCCCGAATATCAGTGTGGCGCGCTGTAATCCGTGCGTCATGGTGAACAGCTTCAGCCCGGGCAGCCCGCGCCGCCCCGCCACGGCGAGCGGCGGGACGGCCGGATCGGTCACCACTTCCGGAGCGGTCATCAGAACCTCACTCTCGGGTCGATCAGCGCGACGATCAGATCCACCAGGAAACTCATGATCGCGACCACCAGCGCCAGGAATGTGACAATCCCTTGCACCGCAACGAAATCGCGCTGGGTCAGGTACTCGGTGAGCTGATAGCCGAGTCCCTTCCAGTCGAAGGTCCGTTCGGTGAGGATCGCACCGCCGAGCATGGACGCGATGTACATGCCCATGACGGTGACGACGGGAATGAGCGCGTTGCGGAAGGCGTGCCGCCGGGTCACCACGCGCGCGGACAGGCCGCGGGCGCGAGCGGCGTCGACGTAATCACTGCGCAGCGTCTGGATAAGATTGATCCGCACCAGCCGCAGGAATACGCCCGCGGTGAGCAGGCCGAGTGCGATGGCCGGCAGCACAGCGTGTTTGAGCACATCCCAGAGATACCCGGTGTCCCCGTACAGAATCGCGTCGATGAACAGCACATTCGTCTTCGGCGAGACATGTTGCAACGCGAGCTCCACATTGGTGCTGGCCCGTCCGGAGGCGGGCAGCCAGTGCAGTTTCACCGAGAAGATCAGTTTGAGCAGCAGGCCGACGAAGAACACCGGCGCCGCGTAGGCGAGGATGGCGAAGAGTCGCAATCCCGCGTCGGCGGCCGTATCGCGACGGGTGGCGGCATAGCGTCCCAGCGGAATTCCCACGGCGAAGGCCACGATCAGTGCCCAGAACACCAGTTCGAGGGTGGCCGCCCCGTAGGTCGACACCACTTCGGTGATCGCCCGATTGTCTTGGGAGCGGCCGAAATCCCCCTGTGCGAGCTTGCTGATGTAGTCCCAGTACTGGGTGAGGATGGGCCGGTCCAGCCCGGCGGCGTGTTTACGCGCCGCCAGCTGGTCGGCCGGTAGCCGTCCGCCGAGTGCCGCTGTGATCGGATCGCCCACCACCCGCATCAGGAAGAATACGACTGTCACCAGAATCCAGGTGGTGGGCACGATCAGCAGCAGCCGTACCGCCAGGTACCGCAGCAGTTGACCGGAGATCACTTGCTGAGTACTCCGAACCGGAACTTGAACGACGGATCGAGGGTGTTCTCCACACCCGAGACGCTCTTGCCCGCGACGGCGATCTGCTTACCAGAGAGCAGCGGCAGGATCGGGATGAAATCGGCTGCGAGGGAACGCTGTACAGTGGCCAGGGCCGCCATGCGCTTGGCATTGTCGGGTTCGGTCACCTCGGCCAGCAGTTCGGCGTTGATGCGCGGATCCTCGAAGTGCGACTGCAGGAAGTTATTGGTGCCGAAGAACGGGGTCAGGTAGTCGTCGGCGTCCGGGTAGTCCGGGAACCAGCCGAAGTGGAAGATCGGGTAGGTGTCCTTGACCCGTTCCTTCTGATACGAAACCCATTCGGTGGATTGCAGATTCACCTTGAACAGCCCGCTGGCTTCGAGCTGGCTCTTGATGGCGGCGTACTCCTCGGAGGAGGTGCTGCCGTAGTGATCGGTGTTGTACTGGATGTTCAGGTCCACCGGGGTGGTTACACCCGCGTCGGCGAGGAACTTGGCCGCGGCCGCCTTGTTCGGCTTGGCGCCGTAGATGTCCTTGAAGGGTTCGGTCGCGCCCGGAACACCCTGCGGTACAGATGAATACGCGGGTGCGTAGGTGTTCTTGTAGACACCGGTGGATAGCGCCTCACGATCGATCGAGGAGGCCAGGGCCTTGCGCACGGCGAGTTTCTGGGCCGGAGTGCCGCCGGGCATGGTGTTCATATTGAAGATCAGGTAGCGCAGTTCGCCGCCCGGGCCTTCCTTGACCGTCACCTTGTCATTGCCGCGCAGTGATTCGATATCGGTCGGGGCGAGCGAGCGCCAGGCGACGTCGATATCGCCGTTCTGTACATCGATGCGCATATTCTCCGAACCGGCGTAGTACTTGGTGGAGACGGTTTCGGTCTTGGGCTTGCCGAACAGGCCGTCGTAATCCGAATTCGCCTGGTACGACACGAGTTTGTTCTTGTCGTAGCTGGTGATGACGTACGGGCCGGAGAACGGCTTGGCCTTCCATGCCGCGTCGTCGTCGAGGAGTTTGTCCGCCGGGAACACCTTCTCATCGACAATGGGTCCGGCCTGGGTGGGCAGGATGGCCGGGAAGGTCTGGTCGTTGGCGACCTTGAGGGTGAAGTTGACCGTGGTCGGGTTCGGGGCGTCGGTGTGGTCGAGATTGCCGAGCAGGGAGGCCGGACCGTTCGGGTCGTTGATCTTCAGCATGCGGTCGAAGGAGAACTTCACGCTGGTCGCGGTGAGCGGATTGCCGTTGGCGAACTTCAGATTCGGCTTGAGTGTGCAGCTGTACACGGTCGGTGTGGTGAAGCCGCATTTCTCGGCGGCATCGGGTTTCGGAACCGCTTCTCCGGGAGCGAAGTTCATCAGGAACTGGTAGACCTGTGTCTCCACCAGCAGCGATCCGTTGTCATAGGCCGCGGCCGGGTCGAGCGCGAAGATCTTGTCGGTGGTGCCGACCACCAGGCCCGCACCTCCGCTGTCTCCCCCGGTTCGCCCGGACCCACAACCTGCCGCCGCGAGCATGGTGAGGCCCGCCAGCCCCACTGCCGCAATACTTTTCGCGCGCATACCGCCTGCTTTCGAGTCGCGGCGCGCGGGCCGGGTCGCGGCCCCGCCGCGCCGCGGTGGACTTCGTTTGGCTGCGGACAGTATCGGCCGGTTATAACCGGAATGTTGCGAATACGAACAAACTCATCACTTTTGCCTAATGGGCGCGACCAGGCCGATGTCGCAACTGCGACAGCGCAATTCGCGAGCGGTGGCATCGGCGGGCCGCACCGGATATCGCCGCCGGGCGCGAAACACTCGTGCCCGCCCACGAGGATCGCGGACGGGCACGGGTGGTTACGGCTGGTTGCTACGGGCGGCTCAGGGCGCTCGCATTCGCATTGTCCGCCAGCAGTTCCGACTCGGTCGCGCCGGTGAGGACGCTCTCCAGGAGGTTCTTGCCGATGGCCGCCTCGGTGGGCAGTGCGATCGGGTAGTCACCGTCGAAACACGCGCAGCACAGGCGCGAACGCGGCTGCTCGGTGGCGGCGACCATGGCATCGAGGGAGATATAGCCGAGGCTGTCCGCGCCGATGGAGCGACGCACCCCATCCACCATCTCGTCCATGCTGGTGCCTTCGATACCGTCGGGCCCGGCCCCATTGGCGATCAGCTCCGCGCGTGAGGCGAAGTCGATGCCGTAGAAGCACGGCCACTTGACCGGCGGCGAGGCGATCCGCACGTGGATCTCCAAAGCGCCTGCCTCACGCAGCATTCGGATCAGCGCGCGCTGGGTATTGCCGCGCACGATGGAGTCGTCCACCACGATGAGCCGCTTACCGCGGATGACATCCTTCAGCGGATTCAGCTTGAGCCGGATACCGAGCTGGCGAATGGTCTGACTGGGCTGAATGAAGGTGCGGCCGACATAGGCGTTCTTCATCAGGCCCTGGCCGTAGGGCACACCGGAGCCCTGGGCGTAACCCACGGCGGCCGGGGTACCGGACTCCGGCACCGGAATGACCAGGTCCGCCTCGACGGGATGCTCGGCGGCTAGTCGGCGGCCGATCTCCACCCGGGTGGCGTGCACGGAACGACCGGAGATGGTGCTGTCCGGACGCGCCAGGTACACCATTTCGAAGACGCAGCCCTTGGGCGTCGGATTGGCGAAGCGCAGCGAGCGCACCCCGTCCGCGTCGATCGCCAGCAGTTCGCCGGGTTCGATCTCGCGCACGAAGGACGCGCCGACGATATCGAGTGCGGCGGTTTCGCTGGCGACCACCCAGCCACGGTCGAGACGACCCAGGCAGAGCGGGCGCACACCGTGCGGATCGCGCGCGGCGTACAGCGTGTGCTCATCCATGAAGGTGAGGCAGAACGCACCGCGCAGTGTCGGCAGCAGCTCGAGAGCGGCCTGTTCGATGCTCTTGTCGGCGGCCGCGTGCGCGAGCAGCGCGGTCATCACATCCGAATCGGAGGTGGCGGCCATATTGCCCGCGACCCGGCCACTGATCAGACCGAGTTCCCTTGCGCGAGCACTCAATTCGGCGGTATTGACCAGATTTCCATTGTGGCCCAACGCAAGTCCGGAACCGACCGCGGTGGTGCGGAAGATCGGCTGGGCGTTCTCCCAGGTGGTGGAGCCGGTGGTGGAGTAGCGGCAGTGCCCGACAGCGACATGGCCGGGCATGGCCGCGAGAGTTTGTTCATCGAAGACCTGGCTCACCAGGCCCAAATCCTTGAATACCAGAACCTGCGAACCGTCGGAGACGGCGATACCGGCTGCCTCTTGACCGCGATGCTGGAGGGCATACAGCCCGTAGTAAGTGAGCTTGGCCACATCTTCACCCGGGGCCCAGACACCGAAAACACCACACTCTTCGCGGGGTTCGTTTTCGGGCTGATCGGGGGTGGTGTCGGCGGGGGGCAGGGTCACCGTGTTTGCTCCCTGTTCGGCGGGCTGGGGGCAGCACCCATAGTACTGGTAACCGCCGCGCAACCCACCGCTGGGATAACCGGGATGGCAGGGCGTTTGCTGTTAGCGTTCGGGCGTGGCGAGCACCGATACTTCGGCATCGAGTCCGGCCCCGCGGCGACTGACCCCTCTCAGGTGGGCATTTCCCATTCTGGTGGTGACACTGCTGGCCTCGCTGCTCGGCGTGATGTACCTCGATTACATCGTCGATCCCGAGAAGAACCTGCACGACTTCCCCATCGCACTGGTGAATCAGGATGTCGGTGACGACCTCGAAACCGGCAGGCAGATCAAGTATGTGAACTTCGGCGATCAGGTCGCGGCCGGGTTGCGGCAAGCGGTCCCGGCGAATCAGATCGATCTGCGGGTGCTCGGGATCAATGAGGCGCAACTGCAGATGCAGTCGGCGCAGGTGTACGGGACGCTCATCATTCCGAGCGACTTCTCCAAGCGGCTCGGCATTCTCGGTGTGGGCAGCGTGGTGCCCGGGGAGATCAGCAAGCCGGTCATCACCCTGCAGACCAATCCGCGCATGGGAGCCTTCGCCACGGCGATCGTGCAGAAGTTCGGTGCGCAGGCGCTCACCCAGGTGGACACTCAGGTCGGTCAGCAGTTGACCGATCAGGTCAAGACGACTCTGCAACCGCCACCCGGTGGACCGCCCGCACCCGCGCTCTCGGCCGCGACCATGATCACCTTGGCGCAGCCGCTGAATATCGTGGTCGAGGAGTTCCGGCCGCTGCCCGGCGGTTCCGGTGAGGGGCTCACCGCGTTCTTCTACAGCCTGCTGCTTCTGCTGGCCGGCATGGTCGGGGCGATGATCATTCACCAGCTCATCGATTCGGCGCTCGGCTTCCTGCCGACCGAATGGGGTCCCTGGTATGTGCATTACCCGCACACACTGATCTCCCGGGTGCACACGCTGCTGCTGAAATGGGCTGCGGTGGTGGTGATGTCGATAGCGGTCTCGGGTGCGCTGCTCGGCATCGGCGCGGCCCTCGGCATGCCGATCGACCGGCCGCTGCTGCTGTTCCTCTACGGCGCGCTGGTGATCACCGCGGTCGGGGTCACCTGCACCTCGATCCTGGCGGCGGTCGGCACGGCGGGCCTGATCATCAACCTGATCATCTTCATCATCCTGGGCCTGCCCTCCTCCGGCGGCACCGTGCCGATCGAGGCCACACCCAAGTACTTCGGCTGGCTGGCGAAATTCGAGCCCATGCACCAGGTGTTCCTGGGCACCCGCTCGATCCTGTACTTCAACGGCGGTGCGGCAGCAGGACTTTCACGGGGCCTCTGGATGGCGATCCTGGGCCTGGCCGTGGGCCTGATCTTCGGCCTGGCCATCACCCGCTTCTACGACCACAAGGGCCTGGACCGCACACCCGCGACAACCACTGCGGCACAGTAGGTTTCAGCACCGCGCGATAAATCCGACTCCAGTTCGCGCGGCGCGACGGGTTCAAGGCCGCCTTCGGTTCGGAGTCGCACCGCGAATGTCAGAGCGGCACGATGGGTAGCCAGCGCGCCACATCGGCGGCACGACTGCCGGAGGCCGTGAGCGCTCCGGATTCGACGGCAGCCGCGAAATTCAATAGTCCGGTGGCCAGCAATAGCCAAGTGCGCGGATCGGTTTCGACCACATTCGGCGGCGTCCCCCGCGTATGCCGCAACCCCTCGATGCACTGCACCGCCACGAATGGCGGCACCCGCACCTCCACCGCCCCACCCGGTGCGTCCGCCGCCAGCGCCCGCGCCGTCCCCCGCACCGCCGCGGCCAACTCCGCCCGCGCGGGAGCAGCCGCGGTCTCATCCCGCAGCCACTCCCCCACCGCGGCCACCGCCGCCCTGACCTCCCCCGGATTCACCGCTCCACGTCCTGCCACGGAGGTCAGGCTACCGCCGACCCCCGACAAGGAATCCTTCGCCGCGGCGGGCCGCGAATGGGGCGAGCGCGCCCCCGGCGTTGATGGCCAGGTGCAGTAGGGCGGGGGCCGAAGCGCTGCCGGTCCGAAGACGCAGCCGGTCGAAGACCAATCCGGCCGTGGTCGTCACGGCCACGGTGCCGAGGATCGGGTCATCGGCGGATCGGGCGGCCCGAACGTGCGAGAGCCCGAAAGTCAGTGCGCCCAGCCATCTTCCGAGCCTGCCGTAACTCTCCTCGAGCAGCGGGGTGAGGGTGGCGCGGTAGACCAGCTCCTCACTGAAGACGGTGCCGCCGGGAATATGCAGTGCCGCCCATTCCAAGGTGGAGACGGCGGGACCGCGGTGGGCGGATCCGGCCAGTTGGCGGCGGATCGGCGGAATCGCGAGGGCCGCACCGTAACCGGCGACGACCACGCCGCCCGCGACGGCTCCGGCGCGCAGGCCGTGCGCGGATATCCACCTCGGATTGCCTTGGAAGGCAAAGGTATAGGCGAGAGCGAATGCGGTGTTGGCGGCGGTGCGGCCGCGCACATCCAGGTCGAGTGCGGGTAGTACTCGATTGCTCCACACCAGCGGGAGGGCAACGGCCGCTGCGTGGATCCCGGCCGAAAGCATGCCGGAATGACGATGGGATGCGGCGGTACCGGGAGGACGGGGCATGCCGGCCACATCGGAATGACGTTGGGCTGCACCCATATCGGGGCTACCCGGGGCGGCGGCCGGTTGCGCGTGGGTCCGCGTGCTCATTTCACCACTCGCTCGTATTCTTCGGCGAGTTCTATTTGGGTGCGGATCTTTTCGCTGAGGTCGAGGGTCCAGTCGGGGGGTGCGGCTATGGCGGCCCAGCCGTCCAGGACGAGGGAGCCGTAGCGGTGGCCGTGGCCGTCGCTGACGCCCTGGGCATTGGTGAGGTCGGCGGTGACCTGCCAGAAGGTGGCGAAGGGCCACCAGCGCATTTGCGAGGTGACATCGGCGCCGCGCGGTTCGGAGAGCCAATCCGGTTGCGAGAAGATGAGATCCGAGGACCACCAGACGATGGGGTCGGACGGGTGCATGAGGTAGGCGATGCGCGGGCGTCGCCAGTCGGCGGAGGGTTTGTCGAGATCCGGTGCGGTGGCGGCGAATCGGACGACGAGGCCGTCGGCGTAAATGGGGTCGACTTCGCGGGTGCCGGGGTCGCGGCGCGAAACGAACTGCTCCCACAGTCGATTCGAGTTGGGCGGGCCGACCCAGAGCGCGCCGTCGATTTTGGAGCGCAGGTCGGCGAGGCCGTCGAAGGCCGCTTCGGAGCCCCGCGAGCCCAGGCTCTCGCCGTAGACGAGGAGTTTGGGGCGCGCGTTCTCCGGCCGCGCCGACCAGGCCGCGTAGACGGCGTCGAACATTTTGCGTCCGGCCACCGTGACCTTCTGCCGGTCCGCCAGGAAGGACAGCACGCTGGGCAGATACGAGTACTGCGAGGCCAGAATCGCGGTATCGCCGCCGTACATGTACTCCACCGCGGCCGCGCTCATGGAGTTCACCCACCCGGTGCCGGTGGTGGTGACGATGACCAGCACCTTGCGGTCGAAGGCCCCGGTGCGCTGTAGTTCCGCGACGGCCAGCTCCTCCTCGGTGGTGTTCGAGTCGGCGGATTGCAGTCCCACGTACGCCCGAATCGGTTGGCGCGCGGGCTTTCCGGTGACGTCGGAGATGAGCATCGGATCGGGTCCGTGTGAGACGAACCAGCGGCCCTCGGAGCCGAGCGTCTCCCATTTGGCCAGCGACTGCGGACTGCCGGAGCGTTCGGGCCGGGTCGGTTGCACGGCGTAGGGCGTCATCTTGTCATTGCGCACACTGAACGCGGAGTTGGCGACCGCGAAGAATGCCCGCGTGGCAACACCATTGAAGAGCGTGAGGATCAGCACGAACAGCAGCAGCGCCCCGGTGGCGGGTGCGAGCGCGGGCGGTACCCGCACCCAGCGGCTGAGCTGTCGCCCGATGAACCGCACCATTTCGCGCACCGTGCGGAAGACCGCGACCACGAGCGCGCCGACCAGGAAGCTCAATCCGCCGGTGCGCAGGTAGGCGGCGCGGGTGGTGCCCTCCATCCCCATGAGTCCGGTGATCTCGCGCTGCCAGTCGGCCGACAGCACGAGCATGTACGCGGCGGCCAGCGTGCAGGTGAGTACGACGGCCACTTTCACCACGTAGCGCACCCATTCGGGTGGCGTCTCGATCTTCAGTCGCGGCCGAATCCACTTGTGGAACAACCATTGCAGGACACAGCCGACGCCGTATCCGGCGGCCGCGTTGAGTCCGGAGATCAATCCTTGGAACAGCCAGTCGCGCGGTACCAGCGACGGCGTGACCGACCAGGCGAAGAAGAGCGTCGCCACCACCAGCCCGGTGTGATTGAGGTCGACAATGTCCTCGGCGCGCTTGGCGATGCGCGCGGCCCGCCGTCCCCAGCCACGCCGCATGAGCGCGGCGCCGCGCGTGCGCAGCCGCGTCAGGGTCTCGGCGGGGTCAAGCACCCGTCAAGTATGGACGGCGCGGTACGGATTCCGGGGATTCATCGGTGTGAGTGCCACCATGTGAACGGCGTGCTGCTACTACGCATGGCACTCGAGTAGTTGTACGCGGTGCGGCGGCGGCCCGGCTCGACAGACTCGACTGCCATGAGCACCTCCAGCGCACAGACCAAGAGCACCACGGCTTTTCTCGCTCAGGCTGTCATCGCATTCGGAATCAGCTTCTGCGCCATGGGTATCGGCATCGCGCGACTCCCATTGGACTTCTGGCAGCGTGGATTCCTGTTGATGTCCATGCTTTTCCTGGTGAGCAGCTGCTTCACCCTCGCGAAAGTGATTCGCGATCAGTACGAGTCGACGAAGGTGTATTCCCGTATCGACGAGGCCCGCTTGGAAAAGCTGATGGCCGAACATGATCCGTTCAAGGTCGTGTCTTGATTCCCGAACGGCACGAAAACGAGACCACACCGCCGCGCCCGGAACGAGGGGTCCGGGTGCGGCGGGGTGGTTCGGTGTTTCTGTTACGCGCGCTGGGTCAGTGTTCGAAGTGGCCGAACAGTGCGGGCAGCGTGCCTTCGAAGGCGGTGCGCAGTTCGGCCAGGGTGATGGAGAACTGGCCCTGCACCTCGACCGAGTCCGAGCCCTGATCGACCACGCCGATGCGTGCCCACGGCAGGCCGCGCGCATCGCACATCTTGGTGAAGCGGGTCTCCTCCGAGCGCGGGACGGCGACGAGCACGCGTCCGGCGGATTCGGAGAAGAGCGCGACGAACGGGTCCGCGCCCTCGGGAAGCAGGATGCGGCAACCGGTTTCACCGGCGAGCGCGGCCTCGATGACGGTCTGCGCCAGACCACCCTCGGAGAGGTCGTGCGCGGCGCTGATCATGCCGTCGCGGGAACCTGCGGTGAGGATCTCGGACAGCAGCTGTTCGCGGGCGAAGTCGACCTTGGGGGGCAGGCCACCCAGGTGATCGTGTTCGACCTGTGCCCAGATGGAGCCGTCCAGCTCGTCGCGGGTCTCGCCGAGCAGGATGAGCGTCTCGCCGGGCTCGAGGCCCAGGCCGGTCGGGATGCGACGGTGCACGTCGTCGATGACGCCGAGCACGCCGACCACGGGGGTCGGCAGGATGGCGGTCTGGCCGGTCTGGTTGTAGAAGGAGACGTTACCGCCGGTGACCGGAATGCCAAGGGCCACACAGCCATCCGCGAGACCGCGGACGGCCTGCTGGAACTGCCACATGACACCAGGATCCTCCGGCGAACCGAAGTTCAGGCAGTTGGTGACGGCCTTGGGGGTGGCACCGGTGGTGGCGACATTGCGGAACGCCTCCGCGAGCGCGAGCTGCGCGCCGGTGTACGGGTCCAGCTTGGTGTAGCGGCCCGAGGCGTCGGTGGCCAGGGCGATACCGCGACCGGACTCCTCGTCGATGCGGATGACACCGGCGTCGGCGTGCTCGGCGAGCACGGTATTGCCGCGCACGTAGCGGTCGTACTGCTCGGTGATCCACTTGCGCGAGCACAGCTGCGGGCTGGCGATCATCTTCAGCAGGGTGGCGAGGAGTTCGTCGCCGCTCTTCGGACGGTTCAGTGCCGCAGTGGAATCCGCGTTCAGCGCGTCCTGGTCGGCGGGGCGCTGCACGGGGCGCTCGTAGACCGGTCCGTGGTGGGCGACGGTGCGCGGCGGGACGTCGACGACGGTCTCGCCGTGCCAGGTGATCTGCAGGTGCTCGCCGTCGGTGACCTCACCGATGACGGTGGCGGTGGTGTCCCACTTCTTGCAGATCTCCATGAAGCGATCCACATTCTCGGGCGCGACCACGGCGCACATGCGCTCCTGGGATTCGCTCGAAAGGATCTCGGCGGGAGACATATTCGCGGCACGCAGCGGGACCTGATCCAGGTTGATGTGCATACCGCCGGAGCCGGCCGCGGCCAGTTCGGAGGTGGCGCAGGACAGACCGGCACCGCCGAGGTCCTGGATACCGACGACGACACCGGAGTGGTACAGCTCGAGACAGCACTCGATGAGCACCTTCTCGGTGAACGGGTCGCCGACCTGCACGCTGGGGAGTTTCTTACGGCCCGAACCGGATTCGTCACCGGAGAAGGTGTCCGAGGCCAGCACGGAGACGCCGCCGATACCGTCGAGACCGGTGCGCGCACCGAACAGAATGATCTTGTTGCCCTCACCGGAGGCGAAGGCCAGCTTCAGGTCCTCGACCCGCATGACGCCCGCGCAGAGCGCGTTGACGAGCGGATTGCCCTGGTAGGAGGCATCGAATACGGTCTCGCCGCCGATATTCGGCAGGCCGAGCGAGTTGCCGTAACCGCCGACACCGCGCACCACACCGTCGACGACGCGACGGGTGTCCGGGTGGTCGGCCGCACCGAAGCGCAGCTGATCCATGACGGCGATCGGGCGCGCACCCATGGCCATGATGTCGCGGACGATGCCGCCGACGCCGGTGGCCGCACCCTGATACGGCTCCACATAGGAGGGGTGGTTGTGCGATTCGACCTTGAAGGTGACCGCCCAGCCGTCACCGATATCCACCACACCGGCGTTCTCGCCGATACCGGCGAGCATGGAGGAGCGCATCTCCTCGGTGGTGGTCTCACCGAAGTAGCGCAGGTGCACCTTCGAGGACTTGTACGAGCAGTGCTCGGACCACATCACCGAGTACATCGCCAGCTCGGCATCCGTCGGCCGGCGGCCGAGAATCTCCTTGATGCGGGCGTACTCGTCGTCCTTGAGGCCGAGTTCCTTATAGGGCTGCGCAAGCTCCGGGCTGGCCGCGGCGTTGCTGACGGTATCGACGTGGCTGGTCACGGGGAAACCAGAGTCCTTTCGGCCGGGCAGGTCAGAACCGAGAACCGGCATGCTGGATTTCGGCGAGATACTGGTCAGAGTCTAGTTGCCACCCAACACGCCTCCGAACCTGCCTCGGATTCGCCTCGGTGGCAGGCCTGGGATGTCTTCACCGGCAAGGTTCGCGGCCGTCTCGCTTCTGGACTGAGTGGAGCGGAGGAGCGCAGCGGGGGAGCGGAGGGAGGGAAGAAGTGAGACTTCGGGGCCGCGAGCCCGCCGGAGCGAAGCGGAGGCAAAAATCGCAGCTACTCTGTCCCGGTGAATGAACGATCCGGGCTGGCGGATCCGGCGGAGAGGCCCATGAGTGCACCGCGGGATTCTTTGCTGACTCGGCAGCAGATTCGACTGCTGGTTATCGCGGTGGCGCTCTTCGTGGTGTCGGCTCTCGTCAGCTTCTTCGCGCATTTCTGGCACGGGTATATCGATCTACAGGTGTATCGCAACGGTGCGCGGGCCTGGCTGGACGATAAGGATCTGTACGGCCCGATGCCGCCGGTGTACGGGCTCGGATTGCCGTTCACCTATCCGCCTTTGGCGGCCCTGTTCTTCGCGCCACTGGCGCTCATGCCACTGCTCGTGTCCGAGTGGGCGGTGCTGATCGTCTCGATTCTCTCGCTCGGTATCACCCTGTGGGTGGTGCTGGAGCGACTGCGGCCGAGCCTGGCTCGGGTGACGCGGCTGACCATCGTGGTCGGCGCGGTCGGCCTACTGCAATTGCTGGAACCGATTCGGCAGACCTACGGGTTCGGGCAGATCAACCTGGTGCTGATGGCGGCGATCACGCTGGATTGCTTGGCGCGCAAGACTTTCTGGCCGCGCGGCATGCTGATCGGTATCGCGGTGTCGGTGAAGTTGACGCCCGGCGGGTATCTGCTGTTCTTCCTGTTGAAGAGGGATTGGAAGGGCGCGGCGACGCTGGTGCTGTCCACCATCGGTGCGGTGGCGGTGGGTTTCGCGTTCTTCCCGCATGATTCGGTGCAGTACTGGTTCCACACGCTCTCCGATACCGGGCGGATCGGGCCGCCCTGGTACGCGGGCAATCAGTCGCTGAAGGGTTTCGCGTACCGGCTGGGTGTCTCCGATTCGGCGGCGACCCTGCTCTGGGTGGTGCTGTCGGTGCTGGCCGTGGCATTGGCCGCCATTTGGATGAAGCGGCTCATCTCGGTTGGTGCGGACGCGGCAGCGCTCATGGTGAATGCCGGTGCGGTACTGCTGGTTTCCCCGGTGTCGTGGTCGCATCACTGGGTGTGGATCGCGCCGGTGCTGATCGTGGTGGCCGATGCCATCGCCAATGGCCGTCGTAATCGCTTGTTCCTGAGCGCGACCGGTGTGGCCGTCGTGCTGTTCGCCATCGGACCGCAGTGGCTGCTGCCGCACGGCAGTGACCGTGAGCTCACCTGGGCCTGGTGGCAGCAGATCATCGGCAGCAGCTACGTGCTGTTCACCCTGGCCCTGTTCATCGTGGCGGTACTGACCTACCACCCGGAGCCGAAGCGGGCCGAAAGCCCGGTCTAGCGCGGGGCTTCCGGGGTGAGGAAGGCCGCCAGAGCCGCCGCGTAGGCGGGAACGTCTGCCGCGCCCATCATTTCGCGGGCGGAGTGCATGGCGAGTTGGGCGGCGCCGACGTCGACGGTGGGCATGCCGGTGCGGGCTGCCGTCATCGGGCCGATGGTGGAGCCGCAGGGCAGGTCGGCGCGGTGCACGTAACGCTGTAGTGGCACATCGGCTTGCGCGCAGGCCAGGGCGAAGGCGCCCGCGCCGGCCGCGTCGGTGGCGTAGCGCAGGTTCTGGTTGACCTTGAGTACCGGCCCGCCGTTCACCTCGATGCGGTGCATGGGTTCATGCCGGTCCGGGTAGTTGGGATGCGTCGCGTGCGCCATATCGCCGGAGGCGCAGACCGATCCGGCCAGGGCGGCAAGGTATTCGGCGCGACCGCCACCGCGAGTCAGCACGATGCGCTCCAAAACCGTGGGCAGCATCCCGGATTGGGCGCCGCGATCGGATTGGCTGCCGACCTCTTCGTGATCGAACATGGCGAGCACGGGTACGGCCGCGCCGGGTTCGGTGACGGCGGAGAGGAAGGCGCGCAATCCGGCATAGCAGGTGCCCTGATTGTCCAGTCGCGGTGCGCTGATCAGGTCCAGGTCGCGGCCGATCGGCTTGGAGGGCACCAGATCATGCGTCATGAGTTCCCAGCCGAGCACCGCGCTCGCCTCGATACCGGAGCGTTCGGCGATGAAGGCCATGAAGGATCGCGGTTCGCCGCCGATCCCCCACACCGCGTTCACATGCCGTTGCGGGTCCAGGGTGACCCCGTGCCGATCCTCGGAGAGGTGGATGGCCAGCTGCGGTACCCGCAGGATCGGTTCGTCGATGCGAATCAGTCGCTCCCGCACCACATTTCCGTCGCGCACCGAGAGCCGCCCGGAGATGCCGAGGTCGCGGTCCAGCCAGGAATTGAGCCAGGCCCCGCCGTACGGTTCCAGGCCGACCATCTGCCAGCCCGCGACCGCGGTGTCCGGATGCTGTTTGACCCGCAGGTTCGGGCTGTCCGTATGCGCGCCGACGACCCGGAAGGGAGTGGCCTGCCCGGTGCGAAAACCGGTGGGCGCGCCCGGTCCACCGTCGGCCCAGGCGACCAGGGATCCACTGCGCACCACGTAGTAGCGGCCCGCGCTGCTGGACGGCCAGGGCGCGGACTCCGATAACCGGGTGAAGCCGTGGTCGTCGAGTTCGGCGGCGACGGTGCGGCACACATGGAACGGCGACGGGGAGGCGTCGATGAATTCGCACAGTCCGGCGGCGGTCGCGGTGGTCTCGGCAACTGGCATGACAGCGATCCTAAGCATTCGATATTCGGTTCTGCCGACGGCCGCCCTATCCGCCTGCCTGCTCGGTGTGGCGGCCGCCGCGGTTCCGCCCGGTACTCGGATTGGACTGGGAAATAGCAGATTTCGCGGAAAGTATTCGCCGGGGCGCGCCTACAATCGAACGCACGATCCTGGAGCCGGGGCTGTCCACCCCGCGGCGGGAGGGGTGCTCGCGATGACGGCCGCGAATCCTTCGGGTGCGAGATTCGAGATCCTGCATATCGCGCCCCGGCAGGGTCACGCCGGTGTGTACGGGCCCTCCTGTGAGGCGCTCGCGGAGCTCGCACTCCGGGAAGTCAACGCGCACGGCGGCGTACTGGGTCGCGAACTCTGCCTGACCATGGTGGACGGCGGTGCCGAACCCGGCCGGCTGGGCGCGGAGGTGTCGGCGCTGCTGGCCACCGGCATGGTGCAGGCCGTGACCGGTAGTCCCAATGCGGCCGGGCGCGGGCCGGTCATGCGCGCGGCGGCCGGGCGCGCGGTGCCGTGCGTCTTCGGTATCGGACATGACGGTATGGCTCCGTCGCAATCGGGCACCTTCATGATCGGCGAGCATCCGGGCGCGCTCACCTACGCGACCATGCGCTGGCTGTATCGCGAATACGGCCTGCGTAATTGGGCCATTGTGACCACCGACTATCGGTGGACGCTGCGCATGACGGCGCGGTTGCGCAGGCGCGTGGCCGCACCGCATCGGGTGCTGGCCGAGTTCGTGCTGCCGATGGGGGTGTACGAGTTCACCGGCGTGCTCACCGATCCGCGCCTGGACGCGGCGGATGGGGTGTTGCTGTTCCTGTTTCCGGGCGACGCGGTGCGTTTCAATCGGGCGTTCACCGAGTCGGGGCGGGCGCGGTACCAGGTCCGGCTGGGTCCGTCCTTCGATGAGAACATCCTGCTCGCAGGGGGTCCGGCGGCGAACCGGAATGTGTTCGTGGCATCGAGCACGCTGCTGGATCCGGCCCAGGATCGGGAACTGCGCGACCGGTATCTGCGCACCCGCAATGACTTCGCGCCCGCGATCGGGCGCTTCGCGTACGGCTCCTACCTGTCCGTACAGGCGCTCCGAACGATGGTGGAAGCCGTTGGCGCACCGTCGATTCCGGGCATCCACGCGGCGCTGAGCGAGCGCTCGGTGCTCGCCGGACCGGGCGGGGAGTTCCGGTTCTGGGACGATCAGATCCTGCGCCCGGTGCGCATCGCGCATGCGGACGGCGTCGATCTCACCCTGCTCACCGGCTAGGGCACGCGCGAATTCGGTTGTGCGGCACGGCTATTGCGGAAAGGGTGCGTCCGAGACGCGTTCCAGCAGGCGCAGCAGTTCCCGATAGTCGCCGCCACCGAGGCGGCGGCGTAGCTCGCCCTCGGCGCGCATCTCCTCGGCCCGCACCTCGCCCACCAGTTCCACGCCGCGGCGGCTCAGGCCGATGAGAATGCGGCGGCGATCATCGGCGGCGGCGACCCGGAAGATGAGTCCGCGTTCGGCCAGATGGTCGGCGTGCCGGGTGGCGGAGGAGGGCGGAAGTTGCGCGCGGGCGGCCAGTTCACTCATGGTGATGCCGGAATCGGAGGAGAGATTGGTCAGCATGCACCATTGGTCGGCGGTCAGCCGTCTGGCGCACAGCGCGGCGTCGAGGTGACGAAGCCAACTGCGTTCCGCGGCACGCAGCGCCCCATGCAGTGTGGAAATCCCACCTAGAATTGTCGCCATATTCCCGCCCGTCAATTTCACTTGAACGAGGAGAGGGTATCCGATGACCTCGTTCCGCGGGAGCCCCGAGAACAGTATCGAGATCCTGAACATAGTGCCGCTACAAGGGCCCGGCGGTATCTTCGCACCCTCCTGCGAGGCCGCCATTTCATTGGCCGTCGAAGAAATCAACAGCGGCACAGGAATTCTCGGCCGGGAATTGCGTGCCACCCACATTGACGGCGGGCGCGAACCCGGTGAGGTGGCCCTGGAAGTTTCCGCGCTGCTGGCCACGGGAATGGTGCACGCCATCACCGGATGGCACACCTCGGCGGTGCGGCGGGCGGTGACGCGGGCGAATACGGGGCGGGTGCCGTACCTGTTCGCCACCGATCACGAGGGGATGGATGATTCGCCGCCGGGATTGTTCCTGGTGGGTTCGGATCCGGGGCGGCAGTTGCTGCCCGCTTTGCGCTGGTTGCGGCGGGAGTTCGGGGCGCGGCGGTGGGCGATCATCGGCAATGACTATGTGTGGCCGCGGCGGACCGCGGCGGTGGTGCGGGCGGAGTTGGGTGAGCGCGGGGCATTGTCGCTGGAACAGTTTCTCCCATTCGAGAAGTTCGTACCATTTGGCGCCGATTTCGAGGAGTTCCTGAGCGATCCGCGATTGGATCGCGCGGACGGGGTGATCGTGCTGCTGGTGGGTGCGGACGTCGCGCGCTTTAACCGACAATTCGCCCGAATCGGGCGCGATGAACGGCAATTGCGGGTCAGCCCCGCCGTGGACGACAACGTGTTGCTCGCGGGTGGCACGGCGGCCAACCGCAATCTGTACGTACCGTCGAGCTTCTTCGTGAACGGTCCCGCGAATCGCGAACGCGCCGAACGCTATCGGCGACTACACGGCGACTTCGCACCCAAGCTCACCAACTTCAGCAATACCGAGTACGAGGCCATCCGCACGCTCCGCGCCATGGCCGGAGCCGCGGGGTCACTGGACGTGCGCCGCCTGCACGCCGTCGTCGACGAGCTGCACTCACTCGAAACACCTACCGGTGCAATAGGTTTCGACGGCAATCAGGTGCTGTTCCCGAGCTACATCGCCCGCGCCGAGGGCGTCGAGTTCGAAGTCCTCGACCGCATCTGCGCCTGATCCATGAGATGGCAACGCCCGCACCGTCATCGACGGTGCGGGCGCTACTTACAGCTATTCGATTACGCCGAGACGAGCGCGTCCAGCACGGACAGGAACATGCCCAGCCCGTCATCGCTGGGTCCGGTGAGCGCCTCGGTGGCGTGCTCCGGATGCGGCATGAGCCCGACCACGCGGCCATTCGCGGAGCTGATGCCCGCGATACCGCGCTGCGAACCGTTCGGATTGTCGCCCGAGTAGCGGAAGACCACGCGGCCCTCGCCTTCCAGCTCGTCCAGCACCGGCGCGGACGCCTGGTAGCGGCCCTCACCGGACTTGAGCGGCACCAGGATCTGCGCGCCGGGTTCGTACCGGGAGGTCCACGCGGTATTCGCGGCTTCGACGGTCAGCCACTGGTCGCGGCAGATGAAGTGCAGGCCCTCATTGCGGGTGAGCACACCCGGCAGCAGTCCGGCCTCGCACAGGATCTGGAAGCCGTTGCAGATGCCCAGGGTCGGCAGGCCGGAGCCCGCCGCCTCGATGACCTTCTCCATGACCGGCGCGAACCGGGCGATGGCACCGGTGCGCAGGTAGTCGCCGTAGGAGAAGCCGCCGGGCACGATGACCGCGTCGACACCCTTCAGGTCGGCGTCCCCGTGCCAGAGGCTGACCGCCTCGGCCCCGGCGAGCTTGACCGCGCGGGCGGCGTCGACATCGTCCAGGGTGCCCGGGAAGGTGATGACTCCGATGCGTGCGGTCACAGCCGGACGACCTTCCAGTCCTCGATGACGGTGTTGGCGAGCAGCGACTCCGCGATCTGCTCGAGCTCGGCCTCGGTCACATCCTCGGCGACCTCGAGCTCGAACCGCTTGCCCTGCCGCACTTCCGAGATCCCGGGGTGACCCAGGCGCCCCAGCGCGCCGACAATGGCCTGACCCTGCGGATCCAGGATTTCGGCCTTCGGCATCACCTCGACCACGACACGTGCCACGCGTTGCTCCTCAGCTGGTGGGGCGGGCCCGGACGACCGTGTTCCACACAGTGCGGCCGAGCTGGGTTTCGCAGATCAGACTAGTTGGCGCAGCCTGGAGTCCGACCGCCGGGTCGACCTGGGTGGTGCACGCCACAGGGTGCCGGGACTACCGTGACAGGCATGCGCATTGCCCATTTCGGACATTCCTGCATTTTGGTGGAGTTGAACGGCGCGAAGATCCTGTTCGATCCCGGCACCTTCTCGCACGGGTTCGAGGGGATCACCGGGCTGGACGCCATCGCGGTCACGCATCAGCATCCCGATCACATCTGCCCGGATCGCATCGAGGCGCTCATCGAGGCCAATCCACAGGCGCGGCTGCTGAGCGATCCGCAGACGGCGCAGCAGCGCGGTGAGCCGTGGGAGGCGGTGCATGCCGGAAATGTGCTGAAGGTCAAGGATGTCCAGGTCACCGGTGGTGGTGGCAGGCATGCGGTAATCCACCCGGAGATTCCGGTCATCGACAACACCGTGTTCCAACTCGGAACGCCGGACGATCCCGCGCAGCTGGTGCATCCCGGTGATTCGCTGTGGGTGCCGCCGGTTCCGGTGGGCGTACTCGCCATTCCGGCGGCCGCGCCGTGGATGCGCATCAGCGAGGCGGTGGACTATCTGCGCGCGGTGAATCCGCGCACCGCCTTCCCCATTCACTTCGGCATCATCGAACCCGCCGCGCAGGGCATCTACTTCGGCCGCTTGAACGAAATGTCTCCCGCCAATACCGAATTCAAGGTCATCCAGGCGGAGGAAAACGCCGACTTCTAGCACGCTCCCCCGATTTCCTATGGCTTGCGGTTCAGCGTGCCCAGTGCATCGATACGGAATTCGCTTTCCGAGACATCCACTCCGGTATCGCTGAATCGCCGCCCGCCGAGCCTCGAGGCAATGTATTCGCGAATCGAGGCGGGCTGCGCGGCAAGGGAATTCAGTACGTCCGCGGGGACTTCGACGGTGCCGTCGAAGTGCCGCGGTTGCGCCGAGATTCCCGCCTGCTGCGGCGTCTGCCGGAGCGCGTCCACGGTGTGCAGGATCAAATCCAGCCGGCCACCATCGGCGAAGTCGAGTCGAAGTGGCGCGGGAGTGCTTGCCACATCGAAGGATTCGACACTCGCGGTCACACCGGCGAAACCGCCCGCATAACTGTAGGGCGATACGGAAACCGTCGGGTCGACGCTGCGGTCGTCCGGCGTATTCTCCAATCGCGCACCACCGAGCGGCCGATCCGTGGGTACGAAACTCCACCGCGTCGCCGCGAGTTGCTTTGTCCAGTAACCATTTCGGCCACCATCGACACCCTCGACCCGCAGTTCCCGCGCATCCGATCCGACGCCGGTCTTGTGAATCGAGACGCGGTCGGTGATCACACCCGGCACCTTCGGCTGCCGCACCCACGACGGTGCCGGCAGCTGGATCGCGGCATAGCGCGGGTCGACACGCTCGCTCAGCATGTCGGGTGCTTCGGGCAGGCCGCGCTGATCCTCGTACGAGTAGCGGAAGAAGACCTTGTCCGCACCGGAGATGTCGAAATCGTAGAGCCGCGTGTACATATCGCCATTGCGGTCCACAATGAGCGAGGTGGAGCCGCTGGTGGAGAGCGCCACCGCGCGGAACCGGTCCGGCAGCGACATCTCGTAACTGTGGTCGACCGGCAACCACGGGTCGATATAGCGAATCCGCGTGCCACCGTCGGTCAGCGCGTAGACATGCGAAACCTTCGCGCCGCCAACGGGATGCGCGTTGCCCGCGGTGTCGCGCCAAACGTGATCCTCATTGGGCGAGAGCACCGACCAGGTCCAGTCGACGGTGCCGGGCGGCAGGACATTACCCGGTCCGGTCCACAGCGGGGTGCCGTACCTGGTGCTCCAATTCCAATCCTTGGGCGCGCTCAGGGCGTGATCCATGGTGTAGAAGCGGCCCGCGCGGTCCACCACCATGATTTCGTCGTCATCGGCGGACACGCCGGCGACCTGTCCCGCGAGACAGCCGGGCAATGCCATCGATCGCCAACCTCCCTGGGCGGCAGCCTCTTTCACGAAGAGTCCGCCATCGCGCGCCGCGAAGGACCAGCGGCGGTTGAAGGTCTCGGTCGCGGTGCGGAAGTCGACCTGCGCGGGCAGCGCGGCATCGGCGACCGGAAAGGCTTCCAGCCCAGCGATACTCGGATCCGCACCGGGTTCGGGGGTACCGACGGTGCCGATGAGCACACAGCCACCCGGGTCGGCGACGGCCGCGGGATGCACTGCGAGACCGGTGAATACGAGTCCGGCAACAGCCGCCAGCACGCCGCGTTCGATATTGCGAGAATTCATCACAGCCACCCCAGTGCGCCGAACACGATCACGGCCAGCGCATCGATACCGAGAATCACGCCCACCGCGGTCGCCTTGCGCCGCACGGTGGGCAGGTCGTACACCCAGAAACAGGCGGTGAAGAACGGCACGTACCCGATCAGCCAGATGAGGAACGGGAAGCTCGGCTGCCACCAGGACCAGTCCCAGGTGAGCACGCCCACCTTGTTGAGCACCACTTCGACCCCGACCGCCGCGGCCGAGTTGACCGCGATGAGCACCGGCCGATTGGGCAGCCCGAAGATGCGGGTCTCCTTGGGCGGCAACATCTTCGCCGCCGCAATGCCCATGATCGCGAACATGAAGCAGATCTCGATATTCAGCCCGATGAGCAGCTGATACGCGGTCGGCCCGGTCGCACCCCAGACGGGCGCGCGCCCGGTGGCATGGAAGAACAGCGAGTTCCAAACCTCGTTGAAGACATCCATGCCCCAGAGCGCGAGCCCCGCGAAGAGCACATTCCAGTTCCGCCGCTCGACTTCGGTCGCATAGATGTAGATGACGACCAACAGCAGCGGGACGATGTACCACTTGAACTGGCTGCTGTCCCGCACGAGCTCCATTGCCACCCGGGCATGCTCGGTCACCGGCGCACCTCTCTCCCTATGACCGCAAAATCCGGGTAAGCATGTTACAAATCGACGTCGATTGTCAATGTGTAATCGGGACCGGGGTCACAGGGAGCTACTTCGCGTATGAGGCGAGGAACAACGCCTCCGCAAATGCCATGTGCTCGATCTCCGAGGGATCGACGCTCTCATTGGGCGCGTGGATCAGGCATTTGGGCTCCTCGACGCCCATGAGCATGATCTCCGCGTTCGGGTAGGTGTCGGCGAAGACATTGCAGAGCGGGATGGAGCCACCCTGGCCTTCGGTGGTGGCCGCGCGGCCGTAGGACGCGGCGAAGGCGGCCTCCATCGCCGTGCGTGCGGGTCCGCCGGTCGCGGCGCGGAAGGGTGAACCGGTCGCCTCGGTCTCGATGGTGACCTTGGCATGCCACGGGGTATGCGATTCCAGATGCGCGGTAAGGGCTTTCAGCGCGTCCTGCGGTTCCACGCCCGGCGGGATGCGCAGGTTGAGGCGGGCGCGGGCCTTGGGCTGAATGGCCGCCGAGGAGCCGACCACCGGGGCACATCCATGCCGAGGACGGTGAGAGCCGGTCGCGCCCAGACCATATCGGAGACGGTGCCGCTGCCGACGATATCGACACCGTCGAGAATATTGGCGTCGGCGCGGAACTGGTCCTCGGGGTACTGGACGCCGTCCCACTTCTGATCACTGGGCAGACCGTCGACGGTGGTGTTGCCGTCGGCGTCGCGCAGACTGGCGAGCACGTGGATGAGCGCGGCGAGAGCATCGGGTGCGGGACCACCGAACATGCCGGAATGCATTGGCCCGTCGAGGGTCTCGAAACCGGTTCGGTCAGATCGGTTTTCGCGCGCGGCATGAATTCTCGCACGGCGGTGCGCTGGGGGTCGGTGCGGCCAATCCCGCTGCCAGTAAACGGGATTGGAGTACCTCGGCCTTGCGCAGCGATACATCGCTGTCCCGGTCCTCCCGGAAGATGAGCACCCCGGCGATCGCGATGGCCACCGGCACCACCGCCACCGACCAGTAGACGAGCCGCCGCGAACGCTCGGAAGCCCCTTCCAATTGCGGTAATTCGACTTCACTCAGGAGAGCGCCTCCTCGGGGACCGCGATCTTCCAGGCGGGTTTGCGGAACCGGAAGACCAGGCCGGCCAGCCCGGTCCAGGCGGGCAGCAGATACAGGAATACGCATGCCAGCCCGTGCCGAGCGCAGGCTGGCCACCGAACTGGTGGTCATGAGCGCCAGCGTCACCCATGAGAGGTATTTGATGGCAGTGCTTTTCGCGACCGTGGTGGTCGTCCCGGTCATAACCTCGCCTTCCCGTCGGTTTGTCAGAACAGCGAGAAGCCGGTGGCGCGCGCCAATGCTTCCAGCGCGATGCCACCGACTACCGAATTACCCTTCGGATCGAGGCCGGCCCCATACAGTTAGTCATATAGCAATTTATCAGCTATCCAAATGGCGCCGAGTTGTTCGGCGGTAGCACGACCCGGAATACAATCCCCTAACATGCCTTATCCCATGCGTGGCGCTACCGCGGAGAGCACTCGCCATATGACATTCTGAGAGCCCATGGAGCTGGATGGTAATCGTTCAGCAACCATCTCTGGGAGGCTAAATGAGCAGCAATCCGGAATCCGACGATCTCTTCGCGATGCCCGGTTTACGCCGCGGCGCCCCGAAGGCCGGCTTCCCGGTTACCGAAATGCTCCCCGAGGTGGCATACCAGCTCGTGCATGACGAACTCATGCTCGACGGCGTCTCCCGGATGAACCTGGCGACCTTCTGCACCACCTGGATCGACGATCAGGCCCGCCGGCTCATGAACAATTGCCTCGACAAGAACATTGTCGACAAGGACGAATATCCGCAGACCGCGGAGCTCGAAAAGCGCTGTGTGCGCATGCTCGCCGACCTCTGGCACTCCCCCGACGCCACGAGAACCCTCGGCACCTCCACCACCGGATCCAGCGAGGCCGCCATGCTCGGCGGCCTGGCCGCGAAGTTCCGCTGGCGCAAGCGCGGTGGCACCGGCATCCCCAATTTCGTCTGCGGTCCGGTGCAGGTGTGCTGGGAGAAGTTCGCCCGCTACTTCGATGTCGAGATCCGGCAGATCCCGCTGCGCGGCGACCGGCTCACCATGCATCCGGACGATGTGGCCGCGTACTGCGATGCGAACACCATGATGGTGGTGCCCACCTTCGGGCAGACCTTCACCGGGCTGTTCGAGGATGTGGCCGGAATCTGCCGGGCCCTGGACGATTTGGAAGAGCGGACGGGCCTGAACATCCCCGTTCACGTCGATGCGGCCAGCGGCGGCTTCCTGGCCCCGTTCTGCGCGCCCGAGGTGCTGTGGGACTTCCGGCTGCCGCGGGTGAAATCCATCAATGCCTCCGGCCACAAGACCGGACTCGCCCCGCTCGGTGCGGGCTGGGCCATCTGGCGCACCGCCGCCGACCTGCCCAAGGAACTCATCTTCAATGTCGACTACCTCGGCGGCAATATGCCCACCTTCAATCTCAATTTCTCCCGGCCGGGCGGGCAGGTCATCACCCAGTACTACGACTTCATCCGGCTCGGCCGCACCGGTTACACCAAGGTGCAATACGAGATCTACCGGGCCGCACAGCATCTCGCGGCCGGACTTACCGATACCGGACTCTTCGAAATGATCCACGACGGCGACCCGCAACGCGGTATCACCGCCGTCTCCTGGAAACTGAAGGGCGAGCGCACCTTCAACCTCTACGACCTGTCGGACCGGCTACGCACCCGCGGCTGGCTGATCGCCGCCTACCCGCTACCCGCCGACCGCGATGACGAGACCATCATGCGCACGGTGCTGCGGCACGGCTTCACCCTCGATATGGCGGATCTGCTGCTCGCCGACTTCACGCGCTGCCTCGAGCAGTTGAACGCGCACCCCCTGACCACCTCGCTCACCCGCGAAGAGGCAGGCGGGTTCACCCACAACGCCACCGCCGCAGTGTCTTCCAAGGATGCCCAGACGCATCCCGTCGCGGCAGCGGCGCAGTCGGGCCAGCCGAAATCCGTCTAGGCGTCCGCGAGCCCGACGGTGTCCAGCAGCCAGGCGAATTCGAAGGCGATTTCCTTCCACTTCTCATAGCGCCCGCTGACACCGCCGTGGCCCGCGGTCATCTCCGTCTTGAGCAGCAGCTGCGAGTGACCGGTCTTGGTGGCACGCAGTTTCGCGACCCACTTGGCCGGTTCCACGTACAGCACCCGGGTGTCATTGAGCCCGGTGATGGCCAGAATCGCCGGATAGTCCTGCGCCTGGACATTCTCGTACGGTGTGTAGGTCTTCATGTAGTCGTAGATCTGCTTGTCCGCCAAGGGATTACCCCACTCGTCCCATTCGGTGACGGTGAGCGGCAGCGACGGATCCAGGATCGAGGTCAGCGGATCCACGAACGGCACACTGGTGAGAATGCCGCTGAACAGCTCCGGCGCCATATTCGCCACCGCGCCCATGAGCAGCCCGCCCGCACTGCCGCCATCGGCGACCATCCGATCCGGCGCGGTCACCTCGGTATCCACCAAATGCTGTGCGACGGAGACGAAATCGGTGAAGGTGTTCTTCTTGGTGAGCGTCTTGCCGTCCTCGTACCAGAGCCGGCCCATCTCACCGCCGCCGCGCACATGCGCCACCGCGAACACCATGCCGCGATCCAGCAGCGACAGCCGCGCCACCGAGAAGTACGGGTCGATGGCCGCCTCATAGGAGCCATATCCGTAGAGCATCAACGGTTTCGGGCCCGCTGGAGCGTCCTTGCGCTGCACCAGCGAGACCGGCACCCGGGTGCCGTCCGCCGCGATCGCCCAATCCCGCTGCTGCACATACTCGTCCGCGTTGTACCCGCCGAGTACGACCTGCTCCTTGCGCAGGATCATCTCACCGGTCCCGGGCACGTAATCGAAGATCTGGGTGGGCGTGATGAACGAGGTCACCCCGATACGCAGCATGGGCTGCTCCCATTCGGGATTGCCGCCCAGCCCGGCGGAGAACAGCGCCAGATCGAAGTCGATATCGCTCAGCTCGCCGAAACCGTCTGAGGTCAACGGCCACACCGCGACTCGCGGCAGCGCCTCCCGGCGGTAACTCAGCACCAGCTTGTCGGAGAAGGCATCGATACCCTCCAGCCGCACATCATCGCGATGCGGGATGAGCAGGGTCATATTCGCCGGATCGGCGAGCGGCGCGACGGCCAGCACGGAGTTCACCGCCTTCACCCCGTCCACCACATCGTTGTGCAGGATGAGCAGCTTGTCCTCACCCCCGATGACGGCATGCTCGGTGCCGTATTCGACACCCTCGCGACGCGGCAGCAGGACACGGAACTCCCCTTCGGGGTTGTCCGCCTCCAGAATCCACTCCTCGCTGGTCACCTTGGAACCGGTGCGGATGACCAGGAATCGCTCCGAACGGGTCGCGTCGATACCGACCCAGAAGCTCTCATCGGCCTCATGGAAGACGCGCACATCGGCGGAGCGCTCGGTACCGAGCCGATGCCGCCACACGCTGTCGGGCCGCCAGGACTCGTCCAGGGTCTGATAGAACACGTGCGTGCCATCGAGGGACCAGGTCGCGCCGCCCGCGATATCGGCGATCTCCTCGGGCAGCATCTCCCCGGTGCGCAGATTCTTGATCCGCAGCGCATACCGCTCATTGCCCTCGGTATCCACCGAGTAGGCGAGCATGTCACCGGCATGGCTCAGCGAATACGCGCCCAGCGCGAAGAAGTCATGCCCCTCGGCGAGCTCGTTCGCATCCAGCAGCACCTCCTCGCCTGGAATCTCGACTCCGGCCTCCAACTTCGGCGGCGTCCAGTCGTCCGGACCGGCGAGCGGGCAGCGGCAGGACACACCGTGCTGCTTACCCTCGAAGGTGCGTGAGTAGTACCAGTATTCGCCCATCCGGGTGGGCAGCGACAGATCGGTCTCCTGGGTGCGGCCCTTGATCTCGTCGTAGATCTTCTCCCGCAGCGGCCGCAACTTCTCGGTCTGCGCCTCGGTATAGGCGTTCTCCGCCTCCAGATACGCGATGACCTCGGGATCCTTCTTCTCGCGCAGCCACTCGTACTCGTCGACGAAGACATCCCCGTGGTGCACGCGCTCGCTCGGCACCCGCTTGGCAATCGGCGCCGTCACGACCGGGCCGGAATTCGATATCGCGCTACCACTGCTGTCCAGAGCCATGGGTACACGTTAATGGTGCGGGTACGAGCAGGACCGCCGACCTGCTCGTGACCCGAATATTTACTCCGACGCCCGCTGCGTCGCTGAGCTACCGTCGCCGCGTCCGCGACGGGGCCCGATGCCGGGCCTGGTCGTACAGGTAGAACACCGCCGCCTTGCGCCGGGCGCACTGATCGGTCGGACAGCTTCTATGCACACTCAGAATGCTTTGCGCCAGTTCGGCATTGAACCGCTCCGGCACCACATCACAGCTGTCGGAGATGGGAGCCGCTCGCTGTTCTGACCATGGCGTGCGCACCACATACCTCCTTCCGCAGACACAGAATGGAATATCCGATCCGATGGCTCCGCAAACCCTGGCATTATGAGTGCGATCTACATCACCGACCAGTACCTGGCACCTAGGGAGTCCGAAGTGGAAGCCGAGTCCGTCTCTTCGCCCGCCACGGCGAAGAACCGCGAAATCGAGTCCGATGCCGTCTGGCGGCGCGGCGACGACAGTACCGACGGCGTCGAAATCGCCTTCCTGGCCAGCGGAAATATCGGCCTGCGGGACTCCCGCAATCCGGACGGGCCCGTGCTGGTGTTCACCCCCGGCGAGTGGCGTGCCTTCGTCGCCGGGGCCAAGGACGGCGAATTCAACCGTCCCGGAAGGTGATTCAGGCGCCGATCGCCCCGCCGACGGTGGGCCACGATTCGTGCAGCGTGTCCTGCCAGTACGACCACGAATGCGTGCCCACCGGGCTGTAATCCACGTGGGCCGGGATATTCAGATCCTTCAGATGCCCGGCGAACGAGTTGACGCAGGCGTTCGCACCCAATTCGATCGGCCCGCCGAAGAAGATGTTCTCCGGCAGCTGCGGTTTGATCTCCAGCTCATGCGGGCCGGGCAGCCCGGTACCGGTGGACAGGTAGATGGTCTTGCCGCGCAGCCGGTCCGCCATGAGCGCCGGATTGTGTGCCGCCCACGCCGGATCCGCCGGACCACCCCACATATTGAACGGATTGCCACCGCGATTGGCGATGGAGAACAGGATCGCGCCCTGCGCGATATTCAGGTCCGGGCAGGTGCTGTAGCCGGCGACCGCGCGGTACAGCTCCGGATGCCGTACGGCCAGCGTGAAAGCCGCCACGCCGCCCATGGACAGCCCGCCGATGGCGTTCACGCCGTTACCGGCGAAATAGTCGTCGATGATCGGCGGAAGTTCCGCTGTCAGAAAGGTTTCCCACCGGTAGCGGCCGAACCGCGGATCGTCGGCGGCCCAGTCGGTGTAGTAGCTGGCCTGGCCGCCGATGGGCAGCACCACATTCACGTTCTTATCGCGGAAGAAGGGTTCGGCGTCGGTGGCATTTGTCCAGGTGCTCTGGGTCGCGCCCGGGTCCAGACCGTCCAGCAGGTAGTAGCTGGAGCGTTCACCGCCGCCCGCTGGATGTAGCACCTGCACCTGGACCGTGCGGCCCATCGCGGGGGAATCGATGAAGATCGCGGAGCGGGTGGCGTTCAATTCGTCGACCCGGACCACCTGTGCCGCATGAGCGGTGACCGGCGGCGTCACGGCCGGACCGAGCAGACCTGCGGCGAATGCGAAAACCGCTGCGGCGACGACTCTTGTACGCATGGCCCCACCTTCATCAGCCCACCACAATCACATTCCAACGTAACTCGAGTGGTGGTAGCAGCGAGGAATATTCGATCCAGGGCGTGTCTTCGGCAACCAATCGGTCCGCATATGGTAATGCCGATCGGCTATGAGTTATCGGTTTCCTGCCGCAGCACGCCCCGAATAGACCCGGCCAGATAATCCAGATCCGCGCGCCGCGGGGAGGTCGGCCGCGCCCGCAAACCGAAACCATCGCCCGGGGTCCGCGGAATCACGTGCAGATGCACATGGAACACCTCCTGGCCCGCGGTCACCCCGTCCGCCAGAAAGAAATTCACGCCGTCACAATTCACCTCGGACTCACGCAATGCCGCGGCCAACCGCTGTCCGACCTGAAAAAGCTTGCCGCCCAGGGCCGGATCCAACTCCGCCAGACTGCGCGCCGGAACCTTGGGAATCACCAGCAGATGTCCGGGCGTCACGGGCCGAATGTCCATGAACGCCAGCACATCCTCGTCCTCGTACACCTTGCTGGCCTCGGCCTGCCCGGCGATGATCTCGGAGAAAATGGTGTACGGATTCATGACCGCAGCCTGCCACGCGCCGCCACCCGAAGACGTTTCGACCCCGGCGCTCGTGCCGCGCCGGGGTCGAGAGTCGTTGTGCTACTACAGAATCGGCGCGGGGGTGTAGCGCGCCGCCTCCGGGTTCGCCGAGACCAGCTTCTGCACCTGGGCGATGACCTCGGCGGTCTGCGCCTCCGCGGCACCGATGAAGGCCGAACGATCCTCGAGCGCGGCCTCCAGGCCGGCCCGATCCAGCGGCATCCGGTCGTCGGCGGCCAGCCGGTCCAGCAGATCGGGCTCACGGCCCTGCTCACGCATGGCCAGGGCCACGGCGACCGCGTGCTCCTTGATGACCTCGTGCGCGGTCTCACGGCCCACACCGGCACGCACGGCGGCCATCAGCAGGCGGGTGGTGGCCAGGAACGGCAGGTAGCGGTTCAGCTCGCGGTCGATGACGGCCGGGTACGCGCCGAACTCCGCGAGAATGGTCAGGAAGGTCTCCATCATGCCGTCGATGGCGAAGAAGGCGTCCGGCAAAGCCACCCGGCGGATCACCGAGCAGAAGACGTCACCCTCGTTCCACTGCGCGCCCGCCATTTCGGCGGCCATGGAACCGTAGCCGCGCAGGATCACCTGCAGGCCGTTCACCCGCTCGGCGGAGCGGGTATTCATCTTGTGCGGCATGGCGGACGAGCCGACCTGCCCCTTCTGGAAGCCCTCGGTGACCAGTTCATGCCCGGCCATCAGGCGAATGGTGTGCGCGAAAGACGAAGGGCCGGCACCGATTTGGACCAGCGTGGAGAGCACATCATGATCCAGCGAGCGCGGGTACACCTGGCCGACACTGGTGAAGACATTCTTGAAACCGAGGTGATGCGCGACCTTCTGCTCCAGCTGCGCCAGCTTGGCCGCATCGCCGTCGAGGAGATCCAGCATGTCCTGCGCGGTGCCCATCGGACCCTTGATGCCCCGCAGCGGGTAGCGGTCGATGAGCTCCTGCAAACGGGTCAGCGCGATCAGCAACTCGTCCGCGGCCGAGGCGAAACGCTTACCCAGCGTGGTCGCCTGCGCCGCCACATTGTGCGAACGACCGGCCATCACCAGCGACTGGTACTCGGCGGCCCGCTCGGCCAGCCGGGCCGCGACGGCCACACCGTGCGCGTACACATGCTCCAGCGAGAGCCGGATCTGCAACTGCTCGACATTCTCGGTGAGATCACGCGAGGTCATGCCCTTGTGCACATGCTCATGCCCGGCGAGTGCGTTGAACTCCTCGATCCGCGCCTTCACATCGTGCCGGGTAACCCGCTCACGCTCGGCGATCGAACCCAGATCGACCTGATCGATGACGCGCTCGTAATCCTCGACCACGCCTGTGGGAACCGCGATTCCTAGCTCGGCCTGCGCCCGCAGCACCTCCAGCCACAGCCGCCGCTCCAGAACGATCTTGTTCTCCGGCGACCACAGGCGAACCAGTTCGGGACTGGCATAACGGGTGGCGAGGACGTTCGGCACTGATGTCACTGTGTCTATTTTGCCCTCCGCTTCGCTCCGGGCGGTTCGCGGCCCCCGAAGTCTCGGTTCTTCCCTCCCTCCGCTCCCCCGCTTCGCTCCTCCGCTCCGCTCGGTCCAGAACCGAGACGGGCCGCGAACTTGGGGGGCATGTTCGAATAGGGTCGGGCGAGTTAGGTTGGGGGAGCAACGATGTCGATCACCTCTAAGAGTGCGCCGCGCGCCATGCGGCGGGGTTGCGGGTCGGCCTCGCCGAGGGCGGTCACCACCGCGCCGTCGACCACCGCCACCAGTCTCCGGGTTTGTTCGGGGCGGACCACGCGATCGGAGCGGCGCAGAACATCGGCGAGCAGCTCATCCAACTGGGCGCGTAGTCGGAGCTGGACCTCACGTAGTTCGGGATGGCGGGCCGAGGCCACCGAACGCTCATAGCGGGCGATGAGCTGGCCGCGGGCATCGGCATCGGCGTGCTCGGGGCCGACGAGCAGATCCAGCACCAGATCCACGGTCGCCTCGGCGGCACGGCGACGATGCGTCACCTCACCGACGCGGCGGCGCATGGCCTCCAGTTCGGCATTGCCGGAGAATTCGACCGCGCGCGCGATCAAATCCTCCAGCGATTCGAAGTAGTAGGTGGTGGACGCGAGCGGCAGCTCCGCACGCGTCGCCACCGAGCGGTGCCGAACCGCCTCGAAGCCGCCCTCGAGGAGCAGTTCGGCGGCGGCACAAACCAGCGCTTGGCGACGCCGTTCGCCTTTCGGAGTCGTCGCAGTGGTCACGGATGCAATCGTGCCAGTCCTCATCGGTTCATCTGTACCGAATCTGTGCGATCTGTGCCGATTCGCCGGGAACGGCGCTTCCGGGGGCCGTTCAGGCCAGATACCGTCCCAACCGGTCCATTGCTTCTTCGATATCGGAGCTCGCCCCCGCGAACGAGAAGCGCACGGTATGAACGCCGTTCACGGTGTCGAAGTCGATACCCGGCGCCAGCGCCACACCCGTCCGATCGAGCACCTCGGTACACCACGCCATCGAATCATCGGTCAGATGCGCGATATTCGCGTACGCGTAGAACGCGCCATCCGCCGGAGCCAGATCGGTGATGCCGAGCTTCGGCAGACCCGAAAGCAGCAGTTGCCGATTCGCGGCATAGCGCGCCACATGCCCGTCGAGTTCGGCCTTGGCTTCCGCGCCGAAAGCGTGCACGGCCGCGTACTGCGAAATAGCGGGCGGGCAGACGGTCATATTCGAGGCGAGGCGTTGCAGGGCCGGGCGCATGCCCTCGGGCACCAGCATCCAGCCGAGCCGCCAGCCGGTCATGGAGAAGTATTTCGAGACCGAGCCGATGACGATCGATTCGCGGGAAGTCTCCCAAGCGGAAGACGTCGGTTCGGTGTCGTCGTAAACGATGCCGTGATAGATCTCGTCGGAGATCAGCAGCGTGCCGTGCGCATCACACCAGCGTGCCAGGGCTGCCAGCTCCGACGGGGCGATCATGGTCCCGGTCGGATTGGCCGGGCTCGCCACGATCAATCCCGCAGGCGGCTCGGGCAGGGCCTCGAGCATGGCCACGGTCGGCTGGAATCGGGTCTCGGGACCGCAATCCAACTCGATCACATTGCAGCCCAATGCCGTCAGCGTGTTCCGGTAGGCGGGGTATCCCGGCCGCGCCACCACCACGGTGTCGCCGACATCGAAAGCCGCCAGGAAAATCAGCGTGAACGCACCCGACGACCCGGTCGTCACCACCACATCATCGGCGCTGACCTGCACCCCATAGGTGCTCCGGTGATGCTCCGCGATCGCCTCCCGCAGTGCCAGAATCCCGAATGTCTCGGTATAGCCCAGCAATTCGGAATCCATGGCCTCTTTGGTGGCCCGCAAAACCGCCCGCGGAGCGGGCGTTGAAGGCTGTCCGGCGGCCAGCACCAGCACATCCCCATGAGTCCGGGCCCGTTCAGCTGCTGCCTTCCAGACATCCATCACGTAAAAAGGTGGAATGGTCGACCGGCGAGATTCGATACGCACTCGACAGACGGTAGAGCACCCACTCCCCCGCCTGTCCGGCAATGGCCGCCGGAATGCCTGAGGAGGCTCATATGCAGGGGGGACCGGCAACCACCGAGGAGGACCCGGCGGGACATCATGACGCCGCTGCGCACACCACCAACGGACACGCGCCTGACGCGAAGGCCGCCGACGACGCGACCGCCCAGCCCACGCCCAACTCGGCACACCCCGCAACCGCCACCATCGCGAACACGCGGGATGAACCTGCGACAGAGGCTGATTCGGCGCTCGATGAGCCAAGCCCTGGCGTCGCGTGCGAGCAACACGCCGAATCCGAGGGCCACACGGCTGGAAACAAGACCTCGCGCGGACGGAGCAACGCGCAGACGTCCGCGACCGAGCAGGAGAAGTTCTCGGCTTCGCAGGAAGCGGACTTCGAGACTTCAGGGAACGAAGCAGAACGCGAGTTTCGGGCCGGGGTCGACAGTTTCATGCCGGGGGTTCGGCTGCGGCTGGATACGCCAGGCCGGGCGTCGACATTCGCGCGGGCGCAGCTGGCTCGGGGTGCGCGAGCGGGGGCGCGCGGGCTGACACAGGCGCGCAAACGGGTGCCGGTGGTCCGGGATCAGGCGCTCGAGCTCTGGGACACGCGGCCGCGGTCTCGCGCCGAGTTCGACGAACTGGTCGAGCGGGGCAAAGGGGAAGTGCGGCGGCAGGCGCCGGTAGCGCGGGCCTGGGCGATTCGGCATCGGGTGCTGATCGGCGGGGTGGTCGCGGTGCTGGTATTCGCGGCCGCGGACAGCGGACTCGGGTTGATTCCGACCGATGCGGCGGTGGAACCCGGTGTGGCACTGCGGGTTCCGGTGGCGCACCCGTTGCAGGTACATACTGCGGCGGAGTCGGCGAAACGATATCTGGACGCGATCAGCAACGGTGAGCGCCTGCGCGAATCGGCGGTGGTGGCCGCCGCCGCCCGCACGACCCTCGAACGCGCCAAAGCCGAGGCCGCGGCGGCGGTGAACGGCGAGCAGCAGCCGTGGATGGTCGGTCCCGCACCGGCCGGCACCCTGCCGCCGGGCTTCGTACTACCCGGGGTCGGCGGCTTCGTCCTACCGGCGATAGGCGCGTTCACCTCCGGGTTCGGTGCGCGCTGGGGCACTTTCCACGCGGGCATCGATATCGCCGGACCGCTCGGTTCACCGATCTACGCGGTCGCGGCGGGCACGGTCATCGACGCGGGCCCGGCGCAGGGCTTCGGGCTGTGGGTGCGCATCCGGCACGACGACGGCACCATCTCCGTCTACGGGCACATGTACGACTTCTTCGTCTCGGTGGGCGAGCGCGTCCCGGCGGGCATGCAGATCGCCCGTATCGGCAATCGCGGCGACTCCACCGGTCCGCACCTGCACTTCGAGATCATCGTCAACGGGCAGCACGTCGATCCGCAGACCTGGCTGGCCCAGCGCGGGATCTCGCTGAACTAGACCGCCGGTTCGGGGACGGTGATGCGGCCTTCTACCGCTGCCAAGGCGATATCGGTGCGGAAGTGGCCGCCGGGCAGCTTGATTCCGGCGAGGCGGGTGTAGGCGTTCTCGCGGGCCTCGGAGAGGTCCGCGCCCTGGCCGATAATGGCGAGGACGCGTCCACCGGCGGAGACGATCGAACCGTCTTCGCGCAGTGCGGTTCCCGCGTGCAGCACCTCGGATTCGGTTCCGGTGCCGGAGGATTCGGCCCCGGTGATGACGTCACCGCTGCGCGGGCGGCCCGGGTAGTTCTCGGCGGCGAGCACGACGGTGACGGCGGCGCCGTCCTTCCAGCGCGGCGCCTCGACCTCACCGAGGGTTCCGGTGGCGGTGGCGTACAGCAGTTCACCGAGCGGGCTGTCCAGCATGGCCAGTACGGCCTGGGTCTCGGGATCGCCGAAGCGGCAATTGAATTCGATGACGGCGGGACCGGACGAGCCGACGGCGAGCCCGGCGTACAGCAGTCCGCTGAACGGAACTCCACGCCAAACCATTTCGGCCGCAACGGGTTTCACCACATCATCGACGATGGCCTGCAGAGTCTCATCGGTCAGCCAAGGCAGTGGCGTGTACGCGCCCATGCCACCGGTATTCGGCCCCGTGTCCCCGTCGCCGACGCGCTTGTGGTCCTGCGCGGGCAGCAGCGGCACCACGGTCTCACCGTCGACCAGGCAGAACAGCGATACCTCGGGCCCGTCCAGGAAGGACTCCAGCAGTACCGGATGCCCGTTCTCCAGCAGTTCGGCCCCGTGCTCGCGCGCGATCGACCGGTCGGCCGTCACGACGACACCCTTGCCCGCGGCCAGCCCGTCATCCTTGACGACCCAGGTCGGCCCGAAGCGATCCAGCGCGGCATCCAGCTCACCCGGGTGATCGACGATCTCACTGTGCGCGGTGCGCACACCGGCCGCGTTCATCACATCCTTGGCGAACGCCTTGGACCCTTCGATCCGCGCGGCCGCGGCGGACGGCCCGAAGGCCGGAATCCCGGCGGCCCGCACCGCATCGGCGACACCGAGCACCAGCGGCACCTCCGGCCCGACCACGACCAGGTCGACACCGAGCTCCTTGGCGAGGGCGGCCACCTCTTCACCCGAACTGGGGTCGACCGCTCGCACCTCCACATGCTGGGCGATCCCCGCGTTACCGGGCGCGACCGACACCGCGGTCACCGCCGGGTCCCGGCGCAAGGCCAGGGCGAGGGCATGTTCACGGGCTCCGGAACCGATGACGAGTACGCGCACGGCAGACAGCTTAAAGCGTGCGCGTCGACCGGCCCCGGGCGGTTCCACGCGAGACCCGGCGAAACGGAATAGCGTTCGTCCGCGGCCGCGCCCCGGGCTATGGATGAGCCGAGTACTCGCGCGGCAGCCCGACCAGCGGGGCGAGTTGCGGCGGACGGTGGCTGTGTCGGGGCGGCCTTCACCCACCGCGCGTAATCTGCCGGGCATGGCTTCTGTTTTCTCAATGATCATCGAAGGTCAGCTGCCGGGCCGATTCGTCTGGGAGGACGACGAATTCGTCGCCTTCCTCACCATCGCGCCGGTCACGCAGGGGCACACGCTGGTGGTGCCGCGCAAGGAGATCGATCAGTGGCAGGACGTGGATCCGGAGACCATGTCCCGGCTGACCGGGGTCGCCCAGACGATCGGCCGCGCGGTGCGGGCGGCCTGGGATGCCCCGCGCGCGGGTCTGCTCATCGCGGGTCTGGAGGTGCCGCATCTGCACCTGCATGTCTTTCCGGCATTCGAGCTCGGTGATTTCGATATCACCGGCGCGGATCCGGAGCCGAGCAAAGAATCCCTCGACGAGGCGCAGGCCAAGATCCAGCAGGCGCTGCGCGATCTGGGTTACGGCGCCAATGTCCCGGACTGACCGGTTCGCGGCAATCGCACACTGAAGGTCGTCCCCGCACCCGGTGCACTGGTCACCGACACCACGCCACCGTGCGCGGTGACCAGTGCCTGCACGATCGAGAGCCCGAGCCCGGTACCGCCGCTGACCCGGCTGCGCGAGGCGTCGGTGCGGTAGAAGCGTTCGAAGACCCGCTCGGCCTGTTCCGGCGCGAGCCCCGGCCCGGTATCGGCGACCTCGATGAGGACATCCGCGTCGGAGGGTGTGAGCCGCACGGTGACCGCCGCCTCGGGCGGTGTGTGCACGAGCGCGTTATTGAGCAGATTGGCCAGGATCTGCCGCAGCCGCGTCTCGTCCCCGGCGATCTCCAAAGTCCCTGAGCCGGAACGGATCTCCAGATCGATGGGCCGCGCGGGCCCGTCACCTTGCTGTACGGCGGCGAGGGCGCGCGCATTGTGCACCGCATCGCTGGCAATGGTCAGCAGATCCACCGGACGCCGCTCCACCGGACGCTGCGCGTCGAGCCGCGCCAGCATGAGCAGATCCTCGACCAGTAGTCCCATCCGCTTGGATTCGCGTTCGATGCGATCCATCAGCAGCTCGGGTTCGGTGATCGCGCCCTGCCGGTACAGCTCGGAGAAGCCTTTGATGGTGGTGAGCGGTGTGCGCAATTCATGGCTGGCGTCGGCGACGAACTGCCGCATCTTGGCCTCGGAGCGCCGCGCCCCCTCCTCGGAGGCTTCGGTGGCCGCGAACGCCTGCTGAATCTGGGTGAGCATGGTGTTCAGCGATTGCGACAGCCGATCCACCTCGGTGTCGTTGCCGCGCATGGGAACTCGCTGATGCAGGTCACCGCCCGCGATGGCCGCGGCGGTGCGCTCGACCGCTTCCAGGGGTCGCAGACTGCGCCGGATCACCAGGCGTGCGACAACCGCCAGCGCGGCCAGCACCAGCGCCCCGATCACCACCTGCAGCAGAATCAGCCGATCCAGAATGCTCTGGGTCTGATCCATGCGCAGCGCGACAATGCTGGTGCCGTTCTGATTGGTGACGCGCAGGACCCGCCACTCCTCACCCGAATTGCCGATGGAGCCGACGGTGACCGCATGCCTGCCGAGATTCTCCGGCACATCCGGCTGCCCGGTGCCGACATCCAGGTGCAAGGTCAGCTTCCCGGTCGAATCCTGTACGCGCACATAGAGCAGATCGGCCGGACGCTCCTTACCGGCGGGTGGTGCGGGCAGCGTTTCGGGCCGGCGCGCACCCGGTGCGGCCCAACTGTGCGCGGCCTCGCTCAACTGCCGGTCGATGCGATCGATGAGCACATTGTTCATAAGAGTGGTGACCGCGATCCCGGAGACCAGCAGCCCGATACCCGCGAGCGAGACCAGCGCCAGGGCGAGGGTGGTGCGCAGCGGTACCGCGGCGAGCCGATCCGACAACCGGGCGCGTCGGCTCATTTAGCGGCCGACCGGCGATGCGGCTCCCGCATGACATAGCCGACCCCGCGCAGCGTGTGAATGAGCCGATCCGGCCCGGTATCGACCTTCTTACGCAGATACGACACATAGGTCTCCACCACGCCGACCTCACCGCCGAAGTCGTAGCGCCACACGTGATCCAGAATGCGCGGCTTGCTCAACACCGTGCCCGCGTTGACCATGAAGTACCGCAGCAGCGTGAACTCGGTGGGCGACAACGGAACCGGCTCCCCCGCCTTCCACACCTCATGGGTGTCGTCGTCGAGTTCGATATCGGCGAACCGCAACCGCGACGACTTCTCCTCCGGCGCGGCCCGCCCCGCCCGCCGCAAAATCACCCGCAACCGCGCCACCACCTCTTCGAGACTGAACGGCTTGGTCACGTAATCGTCTGCCCCGAGCGTCAATCCGGTGATCTTGTCGTCCACTTCGTCCCGCGCGGTCAAAAACAGCACAGGCGCATCGATCCCATCGGCCCGCAACCGCCGCAACAGCCCGAACCCATCCATCCCCGGCATCATCACATCCACGATGAGCGCATCCGGCCGAAACATCTTGGCCCGATCCAACCCCTCGGTCCCCGATCCCGCGGTCGCCACCTCGAACCCCTGATACCGCAGACTCACCGACAGCAACTCCACAATCATCGGTTCGTCATCGACGATAAGCACTCTGGCTTCGGCTTCACGACCCCCGGGCACACCTGTCATGACCTCATCCTGCAGCCCGCATCATCGAACTCCCTGTACCAAACCTGGGAGTTTCCTGGGAGCGGTGCAAACCAAAAAAGACCGCCTCCCCATGACCGAAGTCGTGGGGAGGCGGGTACAGAGCCCCCTGTCAGGATTGAACTGACGACCTTCGCTTTACAAGAGCGGTGCTCTACCACTGAGCTAAGGAGGCGTGACGGTGCCCTTTTCAAAAGCGGTGCCCATCATAACCGGGTGGGTCGGCTGCGCGGAAAAGCCGACGTCCCGGTCGATCTGACGCTGTCAGAAGCCGGACCGAAGCACGGCGGGGCGGCGCTTATGGCGCCGCCTGCCGCATCCGGAACCGTTCCTGCGCAGTATCGGGTCAACCGCTAGATATCAGGACTGCGCCGCCTGACGGGCCGCATCATCGGCGGCCATGGCATCACGAAGGCTCTTGGGACGCATATCCGTCCAGTTCTTCTCGACGTACTCGACGCACGCGGCGCGCGAGTCCTCACCGAACACGACCCGCCAACCCGCCGGAACCTCGGCGAAGGCAGGCCACAGGGAGTGCTGTTCCTCGTCGTTGACCAGGACGAAGAACCGGCCGTCTTCGTCATCGAAAGGATTGGTGCTCATTTCACCTCACTGGATACTGGCGCTTGTACAGGAACGCTGACGGATCATCTTCGCATTGGGTTGGCACCCGCAGCGCAAGGACGAGCCCGCTACGTTGATTCGACCCTAGCAAGGCTCGCGTTACGGCTGGGCGGTTACCTTCAGCCCGCGAAGAATTCCAGCAGGATCTTGTTGACGACCTCGGGTCGTTCCAGGTAGCCGAAGTGCCCGGCGTCCGGGACCTCCTGATAGCGGGCGCCCGGAATCGCCTCGGCGACCTCGCGGGACAGGTAGGGCGGGATCATCCGATCATCGGCGAAGCCGACCGACAGGCAGGGCACGGTAATACCCCGGTAGGCAGCGGTGCGATCGAAGTCATGATCCATCCGGCGCTGGGCACGCACACCGGGCGTGGCCGGGCCACCGGTGAATTCGAACAGGTCCAGCCAGTCCCGGGCGGCATGGGTATCGGCCAGGGTGGCCGGGGACAAGTTCATCAGAGCGGTGATGGCGGCCTCGTATTTGGCGGGCAACCGCACCCCGGAAGCGTCGAGTTCGTGCTCACCGGCCGAGAGCGTCTTCTGCAGCTGGTCCAGGCGGGCGTGCCCGGCCAGGAAGACGGCCTTGCGCACCAGATCCGGCCGGGCCAGCGCCAATTCCTGGGCGACCCGTGAGCCCATGGACTGGCCGACCACCAAAGCCGGTCCCTCCCCGAGGAATTCGATGAGCCCGGCGGTATCGCGCACCAGTTCGTCGATGGTCATGCCCTGGGCGGCCTCGTAGGACGGCGCGATACCGCGATTGTCGAAGGTGCACACCCGATATCCGGCGGCCACCAGCGCGGGCACCTGGTGCAGCTCCCACACCCGGCCGCCGCTGCCCGTCCCCATGATCATGACGACCAGCGGTCCGGACCCCTTGATCTGGTAGTTCAGCGAGATTCCGTGCACCGTGACCAACGGCATTGCTACGACCCCTTCACCCGATTCCGGTAACTCTTCCTGTCATTACCGTAAGCCAGGCCGATCGGCCGGTACGGTCCGCAGGTGAATCGTCCGAATCACGCATTGCGTTTCGGGCTCGCTGTACCCGCAGGACAGAGTTCGGCCGAAAGCTCCGGATAGTATGGGGGCCTCGCAAGCTGAGCAGACCCGAGAGGACATGATGATGGCCGCGAACAGCAGCGCGAAAGACATCGCGGACGACGATCTGGAACCGCTCGCCGACGAGACAGCCCGCCAGGCCCAGCGTGTCGTAGCCGCGTACGCCACCGATGCCGACGAATGCCGCATGCTGCTGTCGATGCTCGGCATCGGCCCCAATACGCGGGGCGAATGAGACCGTGAACCCGGACAGCGCCGGCTCGGGTTTCGTCGTAGTCGCCAACCGCTTGCCGGTCGACCTCGAGAAACTGCCGGATGGCACCACCCGCTGGAAGCGCAGTCCCGGCGGTTTGGTGACCGCACTGGAGCCGGTGCTGCGAAATAACAAGGGCGCCTGGGTCGGTTGGGCGGGTGTACCCGATGTGGAGCTCGATCCGATCGTCGAGGACGGGCTGGAACTGCATCCGGTACCGCTCTCCTCCGAAGAGGTCGCCGACTACTACGAGGGCTTCTCCAACGCCACATTGTGGCCGCTGTATCACGATGTGATCGTGCGGCCGGTCTACGACCGCAAGTGGTGGCAGGCATACGTGCAGGTGAACCGGCGTTTCGCCGAGCACACCGCGAAGGTGGCCGCCGAGGGCGCGACGGTCTGGGTGCAGGACTATCAGCTGCAGCTGGTGCCCAAGATGCTGCGCATGCTGCGCCCGGATCTGACCATCGGCTTCTTCCTGCACATTCCGTTCCCGCCGGTGGAACTGTTCATGCAGATGCCTTGGCGCACAGAGATTGTCGAGGGCCTGCTGGGCGCGGACCTGATCGGCTTCCATCTCCCCGGGGGAGCGCAGAACTTCCTGTACCTGGCGAGAAGGCTTGCCGGACAACCGACTTCACGCGGCAATGTGGGTGTGCGCTCGAAACTCGGTGTGGTGCAGGTGGGTTTCCGCACGGTCCGGGTGGGCGCGTTCCCGATCTCCATCACCTCCACGGAGTTGGACGAATATTCGCGCCGCCGCAGCGTGCGCGAACGAGCGTCGAAAATCCGTGCGGAGCTTGGTAATCCGAAGACGATCCTGCTCGGGGTGGACCGCCTGGACTACACCAAGGGCATCGACATCCGGCTGGCCGCACTGGAAGAGCTGCTGCACGAGGAACGCATCGATCCCGCCGATACGGTGATGGTGCAGCTGGCCACCCCGAGCCGGGAACGGGTGGACTCCTACATCCAGATGCGCGGCGATATCGAACGCCAGGTGGGCCGGATCAACGGCGAGTACTCCCGGGTGGGTTATCCGGTGGTGCACTATCTGCACCGCCCCATCCCCCGCGAGGACCTCATCTCCTTCTTCGTGGCCGCCGACGTCATGGTGGTGACCCCGCTGCGCGACGGGATGAACCTGGTCGCCAAGGAGTACGTGGCCTGTCAGGGCGGCTTGAACGGCGCTCTGGTGCTGAGCGAATTCACCGGTGCCGCAGCGGAATTGCGCCAGTCCTACCTGTGCAACCCGCACGACCTGGAAAGCGTCAAGGAAGCCCTGCTGGCCGCGATCGAGGACGACCGCGACACCCGTCGCCGCCGCATGCGGTCGATGCGCCGCCAGGTGCTCACCCACGATGTGGACCGCTGGGCCCGCGCCTTCCTGGACGCGCTGGCTCAGGATCGGGTGGCGGGCAGCGCCCTGCTCACCGATGACGATGTGGATCCGGGCGTACACCGGAACTGATGCGAAATACCCTGTGGCCCAGTCCCGCACGACATGCGGGACTGGGCCACAGCCATATCGGCGTCTAGAGCTGACCGGCGCCCATCATTGCCAATCCGAGGATGGCGGCCTTGACCAAATACACACCGTAAGTGGCGAGAGTAATGAAAACACCCGCAATTCCCACACCAATCTCCTTAATTCGGCATCCCCATGATGCGAAAAACATTCCGCTGTCAGTAATCGTCTTCGCGAATCCGCGAGCCTCAGATCGTCACAGCGGTCTCAACAGCTCCAGGTACTCGAGGTAGGCGTCGATCGGCTTGCGTAGGGCTTCGACTGCTTCGGGAGCAGCACGCTCGGCCAAGGCGAGCGCGCGGGCGATGTTCTGGTCGAGCGACTCGATTGTCGGGACAGCTGGACCGGAGAGCAATGCGTCCAGGTCGGCGAGACACCGTTTGCCGATAGGGGTCGCACCGATGTCGGTGTGGAGGTTGTCCCAGCCGTAATCGCGAGAATCCGGGGCCAACGCAACTTTGATGAGGTTCTTGACTGCCGCGTTGAACATATGTGTTTCGCGGTAGGCGGCGAATCGCTGGCGGCGCATGACCCGTTTGCCGATCAGGAATCCCCGCACCATGAACTCGATAAGCAGCTCGCCGCATGTCCGTGGCTCGGCAATAGTGCGTGCGATGAAGGCCATGGCGTCGTGGCTCGGCAGCGACACATCGGTATCGGCCCTGGTGAATACCGGGAGCGCCGAAATAACGTTGTGGTCGAGAGCGCTCTCCGGCACCACGTAGATGTCGAGCTGCCGCAGGCGCTCCTGACAGGCCACCAGATAGACGTAGCCGAGCCCTCCCATATCGCCGGCACCGGTATCGCGCCAGCCCGGCATGATCGCATGCAGCTCTGCCATCATCAACGCGTCCAGCACAGAGACGAAGTCGATGTAATCGTCGTCCGCGACGCCAACCACGAAGTCGACGTTGGACAGCCGGTCCGCGGTGCCGGTGGCCAGCGATCCACGCACCAACAGCTGCGTTACCGAGGGGCTTGCCGTGAATACATCGATCGCATTCTCGAGCAACAGGAACTGTTCGGGCCGGTTCAGCGCCACCAGTCCATCCAACAAGAGATTCCTCATTGCAACACCTCCGCACGCTCGCCACCGAGAAGGACCGCTTTGCTGTCGATCCACCGTTGCGCGTCTGCATGACGACCGACCGATTCGTAGGCGGCGGCGATCAGCTCGTACAACCGGCCCTCCGGCACGGTGCGCTCATAGAACATCCGCAGCAGGTGCTGTTCGCCCGCCCGGTCGTACCCGAGCATGATCAGCTTGCGGGCTTGCTCCACTCGGTTTTCCAATTCGGTCGGCTCGGCCGCCGGCAACAGCGTCACGTCATCCGGCGCGAGATACGCGTTGTCGATTACCCGGGCGAGCGCTTCATCGGAGTAACAGTCCATGATCAGGTGCAGCCGTCCCGGCCCCAAAAGGTTGCACGCACCATGAACATTCGTCGGTGTCAGCCGCCACAATCTGCCGGCATCCAGGCAGACTCGGGCACCGCCGGTCACCAACGCCGCGGAGGAGTTGGTCACCAACGGCAGATGCAGCCGATGCCGCTCGACGTCCTCCAACTCGGCGTAGTCGCGGTGTTCCCACAGAAACGAACTCGGCTCCAACCACGCCAGCCGAACCCACATGTAGCGCAGCCCCAGCGAGTCGAGAAACCGTCCGGTTATGGGCATCTGTCGCAATAGTGTGGTCGGGACCGGATCGCAGTCGCTGATTCTGACGTCACCCGGATCTCCGCTGCCGTTGAGCAACGAAAGGGTTCGCCATCCACCGGATTGGTACCGGCCGTACTCGACTACCCAGTTCGCCGGCACCGTCAGTGCCTCATGTCGTAGACGCTCCAACACATCGGTGTCGATGGTGTCGATACAGGCGATCTGGCTCAGTAGCCCACTCTGGCTGACTGTCGTCGCTACCATCCGAAAAGCTCCTTACTGGTGAGAAATTGGTCTTCCAGCACCACGTCTGATCGACTGTCGCTCGACGCGCGCCGTGCGCAGGCCACGTCGCCGACCGGTCACCGGATTGATCGTCGCCACGGCATTGCCGCCGAACATCCGCTCCGAGGCCGTCTCGGGGGCATCGTCGGCCGTGCGCCGCAGGTACTTGTTCGGCAGCGACAGTTTCACGATCGTCCGCCACGACTTGAAGTACTGCGCCGGAAGCGATCCCGTGGTGTAGGGCAGGTCGTACTTCTCGCATAGCGCCCGCACCCGCACCGCGGCCTCGGCCAGCCGATTGCTCGGCAAGTCCGGGAACAGGTGATGCTCGATCTGATGGCTCAGATTGCCCGTCATGAAATGCGTGAGCGGGCCGCCGGAAATATTGGCGCTGCCCAACATCTGGCGCAGATACCACTCGCCCGGGGTCTCGGAGTCGACGTCGGACTTGGTGAACTTCTCCGCGCCGTCGGGAAAATGGCCGCAGAAGATCACCACATTGCTCCAGACGTTACGAATCATGTTGGCGGTCAGGTTCGCCGTCAACGTCGAGACGTAGGAGGGACCCGTCAGCAGCGGGAAGAACACATAGTCCTTACCTACCTGTTTGCCGATCTTGGCCAGCACCACACGGCGTTTACGCGCGAACTCTTCGCGGTCCACTCGCCCCTTGGCGACCTTGCCCAATTCCAGGTGCTGAATTGCGAACCCGTACTGGAAACCCAACTGCAACACCAGGTTGTAGACCGGATTGCCGATATTGAACGGCCGCCACTTCTGGTCGCGCGTCACGCGCAGCACGCCGTACCCGATGTCGTCGTCCATCCCGAGCACGTTCGTGTACTTGTGGTGCAGGAAGTTATGTGTATGTTTCCAATGCTCTGAAGGTCCGGTGTTGTCCCATTCCCATGCCACCGAGTGGATCTCGGGATCATTCATCCAATCCCACTGGCCGTGCATGACATTGTGCGCGATCTCCATGTTCTCGATAATCTTCGCGAGACCCAGCATGGTCGTGCCTGCTACCCAGGCCGGGCGGAAGGCACTCACGAAAAGCACAGTGCGACCGCCGATCTCCAGCGCGCGCTGCAATCGGATCACCTTGCGGATGTACTGTGCGTCCCGCTCGCCCAGCGAAGACTCGATATCGCGACGGATCGCATCGAACTCCGCGCCCAGTGCCTCCACCTCCTCGGGAGTCAGGTGCGCATATTCCTTCACATCACTGATGGCCATCCTGATTCCTCCCGAACGCTTCTTCCAGAACCCCCGCGTATGACGCCATGGGCACCGGATCCAGCATTTCCTCATGAGTGCATTCGACGCCGTACTCCACGATCTCGCCTTCTATATACGGCTTCCACAATGCCGACAGATCTTCTTTGTTCTCGGCAAGTCGAGCCGACAGGATAATGGCCGAGCCAGCGAATTTCGCCGGACTGTGACTATTTTGAAGCCGCCTGTTGTGCCTGACGTTTTCAGCGATCCGGCCGACCATCGATTCAGGTGGCAGTGACATCTTGAGATTCGATGCACTATCAACCATTCTCTGAACCACCTCGTACGTGAGAGGCTCGATGCCCGACGGATCCAACCCATTGATTCTCAGATAATCCTCGAGAATCGGCCGCTCCGTGTAGACATCCCCTGCCGAATCGGCATCCTCTATCGCCAGGAATGAGTCCATCAGGACCAGGGTGGAGACTTGCTCGCCGGATCGGGTCAGCTGTGCGGCGATCTCATGGGCGACTCCTCCACCGAACGACCACCCCAAAAGGCGATACGGGCCATCGGGCTGAGCCTTCCTGATGATCTCCAGATAGTTCGCAGCCATTTCTCGGACACTTTCGGATCTATCATTATCCAGGTCCTGCGATATTCCGATTATAGGAATGTCGAGGTAATCGCCGAGCGGCCTATAGGGCCAACTCACACCGCCTCCCGGGTGTATGCAGAACAGCGGTGTACCCCCACCTTCGCTCAATATCTCCGCCTGGGAGACTTCCGAATCGACATCGCCGCCCAAATGCTCCTTCAAGGCACGCACAGTCGGCGCCTGGAACAAAGTGCGCACCGCAACCCGGACATCGAACGCATCATGAATTTCCGCGACCACCCGCATCGCCAGCAGTGAATTACCGCCGATATCGAAGAAGGAGTCATCGACTCCCACCCGCTCCAACCCGAGCACCTGGGCGTAAATCGAGGCCAGCACTTCCTCGGTCGGTGTCGACGGTGCCCGATATCCCTCGCCTGCATAATCGGGTGCCGGTAGAGACCGCTTGTCCAACTTGCCATTGACCGTCAACGGCAGGCTGTCCAGCGCCACAACAGCTGCGGGAACCATGTACTCCGGCAACCGCGACCCGACCGAGGCACGCACCACCGCAGGGTCCACCGCACCGGTCACATACCCGACAAGTCGCTTGCTCCCGGGCTGATCCTCGCGTACAACCACCACGGCCTGCTCGACCCCCGCCACCCCGGACAACGCCGCACCGACCTCACCGAGCTCGATCCGGAAACCCCGAATCTTCACCTGGTCATCGCTACGACCCACATACTCCAACTCGCCCTGGGCATTCCAGCGCACCAGATCACCCGTGCGGTACATGCGCGATCCCGCCGAGCCGAACGGACACGCCACAAACCGCGACGCCGTCAAACCCGGACGACGCAGATATCCGCGCGCCAAACCCCTTCCCGCGACATACAACTCACCCACGACCCCGACCGGGACCTCGGACAAACCCTCATCCAAAACGAACACCGCGGTCCCCGAAATCGGACGACCTATCGGCAACACCCCCGACCCCGCCACCAACGGTTCGCTCACCGTCGCGCACACAGTCGTCTCCGTCGGCCCGTACGCGTTCACCATCGACCGGCCCGGCGCCCACCGATCCACCAATTCCGCCGAAGTCGCCTCGCCCGCGACGACCAGCGAACGCACCGACTCCAACCCCTCCGGTGACAGCGCACCCAACACCGACGGAGTGAGGGTCACATGGGTAATGCCGAATTCCTGGATGAGGCCGGTCAACCCGGAAATACGCGTCACCGCGTCATCCGGCGGGATGACCAGCGTCGCCCCCGTCACCAGCGTCACCCATATTTCGGACACCGCCGCATCGAAACTCCAGGACGCGAACTGCAGCACCCGACTGTCTCCGTCGACGCCGAACCTTGCGGCCTGATCGGCGATCAGATCACCGATTCCGGTGTGGGTGACCGCGACACCCTTGGGTGTACCGGTCGTACCGGAGGTGTAGATGACATAGGCCACCGCCGAGGCCGACGGCGCTGGCAAAGGCGCGAGCGGCTGAGCAGCCCGTGCGGGGTCGGCGATGTCGATGACGACGAGATCGCGTCCGGCCAGCCGGGACACATACTCCCCCACCGTGATCACCGCGGCGGGCGATGCGTCCGCGAGCATGAAACCGACCCGCTCATCGGGATGACGCACATCGATCGGCAGATACGCAGCGCCGGTCCGCAATACCGCCAGGGTCGCCACGATCGCCGCAGCCGAGCGCGGCAACATCAACG
>NZ_WJIC01000003.1 GCF_009649815.1 Nocardia sp. SYP-A9097 | reverse complement strand
GATCCACATGCTCGATATCGACCGGGCACTGCTCCACACACGCACCACACGTCGTGCAGGACCACAACACCTCGGGATCGATGATGCCGTTGACATCCTCGCCACCCACCAGCGGACGCTCCGCCTCCGCACGATCCGATTCAGACAGCTTCCCTTCGTCTCCACCAGCGAGCAGATAGGGCGCTTTGGCATAGGCGTGATCGCGCAGCGACATGATCAATAGCTTGGGAGACAACGGTTTTCCCGTATTCCATGCCGGGCACTGACTCTGGCAGCGACCACATTCGGTACAGGTCGTGAAGTCGAGCAACCCCTTCCACGTGAAGTCTTCAACCTTGCCCGCACCGAACACGTCGGCGTCCGCATCGGCAGTCTCCATCTCCAGCACCTTGCCCCCGGACATCATGGCCCGGGCCGCCCCGAGCGCGGCCCCACCATCCCCCTCGCGCTTGAAGTAGATATTGAAAAACGCCGAAATCCGATGCCAAGCAACACCCCAGGTCAGCTTGCGCCCGATGAGATACAGGAAAGCCGCCCCCGCAAGCATTTTGACGAACGCGAAGACCGAAATCAGCAGCGGACTGACCGGCAGCAACCGAGCCACCTGCATGGTGAGCGGATCAGTCCGAGCGTCCCCACCACCAAAGGTGGCAATCCTGCCCGACTTAACCATGACATCACCGAAACCATGTGTGAGAACAATGGATTCGATGACATACGCGGCAAGAAAGTTCGACCCTCCGAACCGGGACAGCCGCGCGGGCCGACGCGGATGATTCAACTGCCGAATGACTATCAGCACCACAATCCCGATGACAGTCCCGAAACTGAGGATCTCCTCCAACAGCCGATAGCCGAAGGTCTCGCCCACGATCGGCCAATGAAACTCGGGATCGAAAGTCTGCCCATAGGACTCGAAATAGAACACCATCCCCAGCAAGAACCCGACCATCACCAGCCAATGCGCCCAGCCGACAGTCCGAAACCTGTTCATCCGCGTATGCGCGCCCACCTCGACAACAACGTTCCGCACTCGCGGCAACACAGGCCGCATCCGTGACCAATCAGCCTGTCCCGCACGGAAAACGCGAACCATCCGCATCAACCCGACAAATAGCGACCCCCAGCAAACCACGGTGACGATCGCCCCAATGATCCCCAATACGATCGTCGCGGCACTCACAGCGCTGACCCCTCCGGTCCGAGAATCCACCGAGCGGCAACCTCAATCATGTTACCGCCCAGTAACTTACATGTCCGGTGTCAAGCTATCACCGAATCGACAGCCACGAAAGCCCCGTTCCGGCCAATCACCCCAATGGCAGCAATCGGCCAATCCCGCCGTGGCGGTGGATGCTTGGACCATCACCATCCACCCCATCGAGTTCATAGAGCGTTCGGCGGTGTCCCCCAGATCGGTCATGCCTTCCAAGGCAATCGACTGATCAGTGGCTTTCGGAATATGCCACTGCCGCAGCGAGATCGGATGCCGCCAAATCCTCCGGGTCGATGAAGCAGTAGAGCATTCCCATATCGCCGAACCCGATGCCATTGCCGCCGTCGGTGTCGATCTGCACCAGCAGCAGCTGCCCATCCGGCGTATCGCGATCCGAGTAGAAGCGCTGTTCGGCCGCGCTTCCGGGCAAAATTCCGCGATCGTTGTCGCCTTGAATCTCGTGGGCCCAGCCGCCGATCTGATGCCAGGGTTCCGTGACCGCCGACCGGGCCTCGTCGAACTTCTCCGCCGCCTCGGCCAGCCGCTCGTCGAACCGTTCCTCGAACTTGTCGAGTTCCGGCAGCGGCATCTCGTAGCGAGTGGGCAAGGTGGGGATGATTCGGTAGGTCAACGGTAGGCGTGGGTCTGGTGAGCGGCGGAACTGCGGTGTAGGCAGGAACCCGTTGGCGGCGACAGACTGCTGCCGGAGGCCCCGGCCCCGATTTGCCCGAACAGGCTCGCGCACAGCGCGATTCGCCGACTCGGTACCCGGCCTGCCACACCAATTCCGCAGAGACGTCAACGCAGGATCGAGACGAAAAACCCTCTGCCTGAGGTTGATCCGTATGCGCCGAGTGTGACCATGGCCGGGCGACGGCTATCCGATCGGTTGAGCGTCGATCGCACCGGCGAGTGGCGTCAGGGTGACCAGAGGAATTGTTCTGGTCGTCATTGCCTGATAGTCGTCGTAGCCGGGGTGGGCCGCGATGACATCGGGCCAGAGCGCATTCCGCTCGCCCGGTGACAGAACGCGAGCGGTCATGGGCCGATCCGGACCGTGCCCGCGTGCGACCCGAACCGCGGTGTTCGCACGTATATTGTGCAGCCACGCCGGATCGGTGGGATCGCCGCCGCGGGAGGCGACGACCACGATCGTGTCGCCGTCGATGATCGGCGCGGTGAGAATGACGGTATGCGACCGGCCGGATTTGCGGCCGATTGTGGTCAGCCTGATCGTCGGCATACCTTTGAAGGTGGTCCCGAGGATGCCGCCGCTGAGCTTCAGCACGGCACGGTGAATGGTGGTGACGGTCTTGAGTTGACGGTCGGACGGCATGGCGTCGCTCCTCCTGTTGGCTGATGCGTGATCCGCCACCCACCTTCCGGATGCGACTAGCGATCGACTTGTGAACCAATGCGGTCGCGCACAGCGCTGATCCATTCCCGGCATCCGCAGCGGTGAGCGAGGCGTTCGGCGGTCGCGTAGTGCTCGGCCGCCAGGTCGGGTTTGCCGAGCAATGCCGCGAGGTCGCCGAGCACGGTATCTACCGGCCCCGCGGTGTGCGCGCCGGTGTCCGCGCCCGCGATCTGACCCGAGTACACACGCAGCTGCTGGTACACCTGCGCTGCTTCGGCGCGTTGCTCGAGACCCACGACGGCCATACCGCGCACGGTGAGGAAGAGCGAGCGGAAGAAATCGTTGCGCAGCGGCCGACGAGCCCGCGTTGCCGCCAGCGCACCGCGCCGGTCACCGGTCGCCAGCAGTGCCAAGGCGAACGGGTCGACGACCACGTCGTTGCCCGAACTGTCGAGTTGCTCGAACGTCTCGGCGAGCAGCGTTGCGAATTCGCCGACCCGGCCCTGCGTGAGTCGGAGGGCGACCAGGGCGATCAGCAGGTTGCCGTCCGCATCGAAGACCTTGTGGCGCTCGAGGAATTCATGGGCCTGTCGGTAACCCTGTTCCGCGGCTTCGAGATTCCCCGTCAGGTGCGCGATCATCGCATGGCCCATGAGGTTCGCCGCTCGCGCCTGCGCCCAGTGGTAGCGGTCGGCCAGCAGCGTCGCCACCACCAGTTCGGAATTCGCGCGGTCCACATCGCCACGGGCCGCCGCGACCTGGAATGCGGCGTTATGCCCGATCAGCGCGAGGACGGGAAGCGCGTTGTCCTCGCCGAGGGAGACCAACTCGGTCGCGAGCCGATCACGATCGGCCAGTGGAATCGAGGTGTCGTACACCGAGAGTCGCGCCTGCAAAGCCAGCCCGAGCAATCCGGGATCACGCAATCCACGCGCCAGGGATTCGGCTTCCGCGGCTGCCTCGCGCGCTCGTTCGTGCAGCTCTCCGCCGATCTCGCGGACCAGTGCGACCAGCAGCCTGCAGCGCGCCTGCGGGGTGAGACCGGAGGTGCGCAGCACGGCCTCGATCGAGGCGACCACCTGCTGGTCGACGGACCCGTAGGCGCGGTTCAGCCAGGGAGTCGGCGTATCCCACGCGGTGAGCGCCTCGACGAGCAATTCGGGCGTATCAGCCGCTGAGACCGCCCGGTCGCGCGCATCGCGGGCCGGGAGGCCGGCACCGGCGGCGAGATAGCTCCTGCTCATCCGCGAAAGCGCGGCGACCCGCTCGGCCGCCGTGTTTACACCGCTGATCCGTTCGAGCGCGGCGACGACGCGACCGTAACTTTCGGCGGCGGCATCGTGGGCGAATCGGCGTTCGGCCTGATCGGCTGCCGCGCGAGCGGCGTCCGCGGCCCGCCGGGCGGTCGCCGCGGTGAGCGACTCCCCGAAATGGTGCGCGAGCGCCGACAGGTCGTCGGGCCGGGTCCGCTCGATCGACTCGGCGATGCGCAGATGCCAGCGGCGGCGTCGTATGCGGGACAGATCACCGAGCAGAGTGTCGCGGATGAGCGCGTGCGTGAACCGCGCATGATCGGAACCCGGTTCTTCGAGCAGTCCGGCCAGCACGCCGGCCTCCACGGCATCGAGGACCTCGCCCTCGCCGATTTCGGCCGCACCGATCAGCACCTCGATATCGAATTCCCGCCCGATCACCGCCGCCAGGCGCAGGACCGACACGCTGACCGCGGGGAGTCGCGCGAAGCGCCGCCGCAGCACGTCCCGCACCCCCTGCGGTACTTCCGACATCGCCACCAGCGCACCCTCGCTGCCGAGCAGACGAGCGCTTTCGATGAGGTAGAAGGGATTTCCGCCGGTGCGTTCGGTCAGCGCCGCCAGCGTCGCCCGATCTGGATCATGGCCGGAGATCGAGCGGATGAGAACCGTCGCGTCGTCGAAATCCAAGCCGCGCAGACGTATTCGCGCCGCGGTCACGGTGGCGAGCGAGGCGAGCGTGTCTTCCAGCGGCATCGCGATCTCGTCGGGACGGTACGAGATCACGATCAGTATCGAGGCCGATTTCGCGACACTGCCGAGCAGGGTGAGCGTCTCCAGGTCCGCGCGGTGCAGGTCGTCGAGGAATACCGCGAGCGGTTGCCGCTGTGCCGCCTCGTCCAGGTAGGCACCGACAGCGCGATGCAGCAGGAATCGCCCGACCGCGGCATCGGCGTCGAAACCGGTGCGCCGGTCGGCAAGCAACGGCTCGAGCGGCGCGGCGTAGTGACCAGGATCGACCGTGGCGGTGAGTTCGCGCAAAGCCTCCACCCACGCCCATGCCGGTGGCGCACCGTCCTCCTCGGGGCAGCGGCCCGTGATCACACGCCAGCCACCGTTCCCCAGTTCGGCCCGGAATCGCTGCAGCAGAAGGGATTTACCGCTGCCGGCTTCCCCGATCACAGCCGCGACACGAGGTGCTCTGCCCACTCCTGCCGCGCGCTGTAACTCATCCAGTTCCCTTGTCCGGCCGACGAATTCGGAATGTACCTCCGAGGGCTCCGCAGTCGGTGTGGGCAACGGAACCGGCGCGGGCACATCGATGGGGATGCGCTGCGCCAGCAGATCGGCCTCGAGCTGGACCAGGGCGGGGCCGGGATCTATGCCCAGTTGATCCGCGAGCACCTCGCGGGCGGCACGCAGCGCGGCGAGTGCGTCCGCCTGCCGTCCCGCATGGAACCGCGCCAGCGCCGAAACCCGCCACGCCTCCTCACGCAGTGGATGCGTACTGGTCAAGGCATCCGCTTCCACGGCGGCAGCGGTCGGGTCACCGAGTTCCACCAGGGTCGCGGCCAGTCGTTCGCGTGCTGCCAGGCGCAGCTCCTCGAGTCGGCTCGCCTCGGCCCGTGCCCACGATTCGTCACTGAATTCAGCGAACGCCGGGCCGTGCCATCGACCGAGCGCCTGTTCGAGGCTGCGCCTTCGTTCCACGGGATCTGTTGGCGCGCTGCGTAGTTCGGCCTCGAACTGCCAGGCGTCCACCGCTTCGGGGGCGAGTCGCAACGCGTATCCCGGCGCCTGACTCACCAGCACGGTGGCCGGTGAGCGGGGCAACCGATCGGGCTCGAGCAGCTTGCGCAAATGCGAGATGTACGCCTGCAATGTGCCGAGTGCGCGCGTCGGCGGCTCACCGCGCCAGAGATCGTCGATCAGCCGGTCCACAGGCACGACCGCCCCGCGCGCGACGAGCAGCAGGGTGAGCACACCGCGCTGGCGGCGGCCGCCGAGATCCACACTGCCACGCCCGGTCTGTGCGGTCAGCGAACCGAGCACCTGAATCCGCACCATGGCGGCCGATTCTATTGCAAGTGTCCTACAAGTGGATCGACGCACAGTGGGCCCATGAACGCCATAACCCAGACCACCGAACGCCCCGACACCTCCGACATGGTGCTCATTCACCGCGCGTTCCGCCGCCATTTCGCCGCGCTGCCGGACCTCGTCCGCGGTGTCGCCGACGCGGACATCACCCGCGCGCGCCGCATCGTGGAGTTCCTCACCGAACTCGGCACCGGCTTGCATCACCACCACACCGGCGAGGACGAGCTGATGTGGCCACTGCTACTCGAGCGGGCGAAAACCGATGGCGCACTGATACTGCGCATGGAGGAACAGCACGAGCGGATCGCCGAACTGACCGCCCGGGCGGACCGGCAGGCGGAGGAATTCGCCGGATCGGCACAGCCGCGGGTGCGCGAGCAGCTCGTGGTCACGCTGTCCGCGCTCGCCGCCGCTCTCGACGAACATATGGCCGAGGAAGAGGCAGCCATCCTGCCGCTCGTCGAACGTGTCATGACCCCCCGCGAATGGGCGGCGCTGGGCGAACGAGGACGCGGCGCCGTGGCCAAGGACCGGCAATTGATCTTCCTCGGCTTCATCCTGCAGGGAGTCCCGCACGCCGAACAACGAAAGTTCCTCGCCGACATGCCCTTCGCCGCCAGACTCGCCTGGCGTCTACTCGGCCGCCGCGCCTTCGCCAGGGAGTACCGCTCGATCTACGGCATAGATCCCGGATCCCGCAGCTGAGCACCTACGAACAACTGTAGGGTCCTCTTCTTCCCTGCGAATCCGATCGTAATGGCCTGCGCAGATCCTGCGTTGTCGCATCTGGCGCCAGCCGGTCCCGGCGATCGCCTGGCTGATGCAGGTCTCGGAAGCCTATGTGCGGCAAGTGATCCACGAGTTCAACGAACGGGGGTTCGAAGCATTGGACCCAAAATGGAGCGGGGCAGGCCGAAGAAGGTCGATCGGGTCACGGGTGAAGGTATCGCCTGTATCGCCCGGTGCGGCCCCCGTGGCCGGGGTTGGCCGTTCTCGACGTGGATCCTGTCGAAACTGCGGGAAGTATTGCAGAGCAACGGCATTGCCGAGATAAGCCGGGAAACCCCGCGTCAGATCCTCGAGGCCGAGGGTGTGTCGTGGCAGGCGGTCAAGACCTGAAAAGCCGGACGCGATCCGGAATTCACGGCGAAGATGAACCGGATCCCGGACCTCTACGACCATCCGCCTGCCGACGGGCGCCTGATCTGCGTCGACGAGTTCGGGCCGTTGAATCTGCAACCCCGCGCTGGTCGGGGCTGGTTCCCGCAGCGAAGACCGAGGCGGTTGCGGGCGACGTGTTCAGAAGGTGAACTGGGTGCCGTAGGCGGTCGTCTGCACCGTCCCCCCTGGGGTACCCACCGTGGCGGTGACGAAGGGGACGGCCGATACCGGTGAAGCACACTGGGAGATGTTCAACGCGGCGTTGTTGAAAATGATGTGGTACGGGAACGTGTTCCTTTCGTCGAGGTTGGCCGTCGCTGTCGTGGCGGTCGTGACCTCGCCCGGTCCCAAGGTGCCCCCCAGTTCCTCTGTCAGGCCCAGAGTCCCCGCAACGCTCGGGCCGAGGCTCAGAATGGGCGGGCTGACCAAGTCGCCCTGGACGGCGGTGGCGCCGGGGATGGCGGCGGCGGTGCCCGGGATGGCGGTCGTGCCCGGGATGGCGGCGGTCGTGCTCGGCATGGCGGCGGCCGTGCCCGGGATGGCGGCGGCCGTGCTCGGCATGGCGGCGGCCGTGCTCGGCATGGCGGCGGCCGTGCCCGGGATGGCGGCGGCCGTGCCCGGGATGGCGGCGGCCGTGCTCGGCATGGCGGCGGCCGTGCTCGGCATGGCAGTGGTGGTGCTCGGCATGGCAGTGGTGGTGCTCGGCATGGCAGTGGTGGTGCTCGGCATGGCAGTGGTGCTGGCAGCCGACGTTGTCGGCTCCGGTGAGACCGTGTCACTCGGCGGGATGAAAATGGGGGTAATACTGGCCGCCAGCCCCTGATTGGGGGCGAGCCCGACGGTGACGCCGCCGGCCACACTCACGGCGCAGCCGAGGATGAACCCTGCGACGGCCTGGCCTGACGTCACTTCGGCGCCCTCCACGTTTATCGAGTAGTCGCCGGACAACTGCGCCGCATGCGAGAACGTCATGAGATAGTTCGGAGTCCGGTCACCGGGTGGGTCCGCCCTGATGTTGTCTATCGATGACGTCAGATGAATCCCCGCACCGGATGCGTCCGCGCCGGGCGGCTGGGCTCGGCTCGGCTGGGCGCCGATGTGCCACAGCATCAGGACAGCCAAAGCGGCCGCACCGGTCACAAGAACGACGTGTGGAGGTCGCATATCTGATCCTGTTCGAATCGGATTGGAATGAGCGGCGGCGGAGTCGCCCCAACAACACAGTTTGGCTAATAACTAGCAATCGTAACGGGATGCCGGTCCGACACATCGGAATAGCAGGGCGCGTCGCGCGCCGCTTGGGCAAAGCCACAGATTTGCCGACAACACACCGAGTTGACTGCTCTCCGGTACGGGCCATGTGAGCTGCTTATACTGTCTGCCACCGTACGTACGGCAAATACTCGAGGCCGAGAAACGCGGAGATGAAATCGTCAGGAGGTACAAATGTCGAAATCCGATCATTTGCTCAGGTCACGTTCGATATTGATTGCTAGCCTATTGCCGCTTGCGCTCGTTCTCGGAACCGAAGTCGCCAACGCAGCCCCGGACGACACCGCACCGGCGCCCGCCACCCCTTACATAGCAGCGGACTGGCTATCGCTGATGCGGCACGAGCAGGCGCAACTTCCTTTCCCGTTGCCGATCGCGCTCGCTCCACCCGACCAGCCGCCGGCCGACATCGCACCGGCGACTGACATCACGCCCTCGGCCTACCTCGCACCGCCTGCCGACTATCAACCGATGGCCGATTCTCAGCAGCCGATCCAGTCGTTCTGTGGTTACGTCCCCGTAGATTCCCTCCGATGCACCACCACTGTCGTCGACGCGGGCGTCGGTGCGGCAATCGGGGCGGGCATCGCCGTGGGAGTGGCCGCTCCTGTGGCGATGGCCGCCGGAGCGGTCGGCGCGGTCGCCGGATTCGTCGCCGGTATCCCGTTCCTGCCGACCGGCTTGGTGGTCGGCCCGCTCGTCGGCGCTGCCGTCGGCGTCGCCGTCATCGCCGGCCCTGCCGCCCTACTCGGTGCGGCGCTCGGAGCGTCGGTCGGGGCGATAGTGGGCATCACGACGCCCTTCCCGCAAGACCTTGGCCAAACCGGAGTATCCGGTGCGCCCCTCACCGCACCGGAATAAAGCACCCCGCTGCACGGGCCTCGAAATCACCACACTCGCAGTCGGACCATCACCGATCCAATCGTGCGTTGATAATCCGGGCGATCTGCGCAACCGCACCCGGTTCGGTCATCGCGAGGTGAGTCGCATCGATGTCGAAGACCGAGATCTGCCCGCGGACCACCGGCACCCAGCCCTCGTAACCCTTTGCCTCGGACCGCCTTTCACGTGTCGCGGTGAAGTAGAGCATGTCGCTGTCCAAGACCGCGGGCCGCCACCCACCGGCCGCCCGGATCGCCAGGTTGTAGGCGTCGGTCAGGCGCTCGATCCTTGCGGCATCGATACCGAGGCTGCCCCCGAGGTGCCTTTCGATCAGGTCGGCGGCCTCCTCGGCGGTCGAATCGGAGCTCACGAAATCGACGCCCATGACCGGGCCGAGATTACTGATCAATTCTCCGACCGTCACGGCGGCGGGCATCGACTCGTCGACACCGTCCACCTCGGCATCCAACAGCGCCAGCAGCGCGACCTGTTCACCGGCGGCGCGCATCTCGACCGCGATGGTATGGGCGATCACACCACCCAGTGACCAGCCGAGGAGGTGATATGGCCCATGCGGCTGAACGGCGCGAATCTCGTCGAAGTAGCGTTCGGCCATTTCTTCGATCGACGTCGGACCGGGGAGCTCACCGCCGATCTGCGGTGCCTGCAGGCCATAGATCGGCCGGTCGTCCGAGAGGTACCGGTCGAGTGTGCGGTAACACCACGACAGGCCCAAGGCCGGGTGGATACAGAACAGCGGTGGTCGCTCACCGGCGGTCCGGATCGGTAGCAGCACATCGAAGCCGACATCGGTCGCCTCGACAGTGACACCGGAACGCATACCGGATTCGATCCGCTTCGCCAGGTCGGCCGGACAGGGGTCGGACAACATCCAGCTGATCGGAATCTCGTAGTCCAGTTCCTTCCGCAACTCGCTGACCACTTGCACCGACTTCAGCGAATTACCACCCAATGCGTAGAAGTCGTCATCGACGCCCACCCGATCCACGCCGAGAACCGCTTCGAAGGCCCGTACGACCTCCCCTTCCAGCCACGACGACGGCTCCCGCAACTCCCTTACCGCGAGCACAGGCTCCGGTAGCCGCGTGCGGTCCAGCTTGCCCGATACGGTGAGAGGCACCGTGTCAAGCACCATCGCCGTAGTGGGCACCATGTAGCCCGGCAGTTTGGTCGCTGCGTACGCCAAGACCGCTGCGGTGTCGACCGTGGCACCCGCGGCAGGCACCAGATAGGCGACGAGGCGGTTCAAGGGACCGGTGGAGCGCACCGCGGCGATCGCCCGTGCGATACCGGGGTGCTCGGCGAGTACTGCCTCGATTTCACCGAGCTCGATACGGAGGCCGCGCAACTTCACCTGGAAATCGGTGCGACCCAGGTATTCCAGTTCACCCGTGTGGCGCCAGCGCGCCACATCGCCGGTGCGGTATAGACGCCGGCCGTCACCGAACGGGTCGGGCACGAACCGTTCCGCGGTGAGGCCCGGACGTGACTGATAGCCGCGCGCGAGCTGGGCGCCCGCCAAATACAGCTCCCCGGCAACGCCCGGCGGTACCGGATGCAACCGGTTGTCGAGTACGTAGGCTCGCGCGTTCCACACCGGTGTGCCCATCGGCATACTCCCGCCGTCGGCGTCGGTCACCCGATGCGCGGTCGCGTGCACAGTGAACTCGGTAGGACCGTACAGATTGTGCAGCTCGACCTCGGGCGCGATTCGCCGCACCGCGGCCACCACATCGGAGCCGAATGCCTCACCGGCCACCAGCAGCGCCCGGATCGACTCCAGCGACTGCGCGGGCACCACGTCCGCGAAGGCCGCCAGCATCGACGGGACGAATGAGATGATCGTAACCCGATGGGCGGCAATGGTTTCGGCGAGATATGCCGGGTCGGTATGACCGTCGGCTCGCGCGATCACCAGCCGTGCACCCACCGCCAGTGTCGCGAACAGCTCCCACACCGATACGTCGAATGCCGCCGGGGTCTTCTGCAGCACCACGTCCGCCGGCGTCAACGAGTAGGCCCCGCTGAGCCACCGCACCTGGTTCACCACCGAAGAATGCAGTACCGCAACACCTTTCGGCCGCCCGGTCGACCCCGAAGTGAAGAGCACATAGGCGACATTGTGCGGGCGCAGCGGTGCGAGCCGATCGGCGTCGGTGACCGGCGCGTCATCGAATCCGGACAGCTCCAGCCCATCGAGGGACGACAGCTCCAGCACCGGTGCGGCGGTGGACAGTACATACGCGATGCGGTCGGCCGGAAGGTCCGGATCGACCGGCACATACCCGCCGCCGGCGGCGAGCACCGCGTACATCGCGGTGACCTGGTCCAGTGAACGCCGCATCCGCAGCGCCACCAACGACTCCGGACCCACCCCGCGGGAAATCAACCACCGCGCCAACCGGTATACGCGAGAACCGAATTCCGCATAGGTCAGCGACTGTTCGCCGAATATTACCGCGGGCAGGTCGGCATGCACCGCCACCGAGTGGGCGAAGACCGAAGCCAGCGTCTCATCGGGAGGGAGCCCGAGATCGGTCGAGTTCCACTGCGTCAGAACGGCTTCCCGTTCATCGGAACCAAGCAGATCCACCTCGTGCACCGGCTGCGCGGGATCACTCACCACTGCGCCGAGCAACCGCAGCAGGCGATCGACGATCGTGGTCACGGTCGTCGAGTCGAACAGGTCGGTCGCGTAGGTCACCCCACCACTGAGACCGGCCGGGGCACCGGTGGCGGAGTAGGAATCCGACACCGTGAACTGCAGGTCGAACACTGCGGTGTCGGTGCCCGCCGTCACGGGCGACGCCGAGAGCCCCGGAAGTTCGAACCGAGCCTCGGCGAGGTTCTGGAATGCCAGCATCACCCCGAACAGTGGATGGTGGGCGCGCGACCGCACCGGGTTCAGCTCCTGCACCAGCCGCTCGAACGGAACATCGGCGTGCCCGAACGCGGCCAGATCGGACTCCCGCACCCGCTCGAGCAGCTGGGTGAACGTCATCCCGGGGGTCAACCGGGTCCGCAGCACCAGGGTGTTGACGAACATCCCGACCAGATCGTCGAGTTCGGGCTCGCCGCGTCCCGCATACGGAGTGCCGATCGCTACATCGTCCGTATCGGCCAGCCTGGCCAGTGTGGCAGCCAGCGCAGCGTGGAAGACCATGAACAGGGTCGTATTGTGCGCTCGCGCGACCTGCTGCAAACCCGCGTGCAGATCGGCACCGACAGTTATCGGTACGCTCGCGCCCGCATATGTCTGCATGGGCGGCCGCGGCCGGTCGGCCGGCAGCTCCAGCAGAACCGGTAGCTCCGCCAATTCGAGTGTCCAGTAGTCGATTTGGGCGCGCAGCAACGATTCGGGATCGTCTTCCGCGCCCAGCACCCTCCGCTGCCAGATCGCGTAGTCGGCGTACTGCACCGGCAGCAGCGGCAAGCTCGACGTCTCCCCGTTCAGGTGTGCCGCGTAGGCCGTCATCATGTCCTGTGCCAGCGGGACCAGCGACGAACCGTCGCAGGAAATGTGGTGCACCACCACGGCCAGGACCCACTCGTTCTGCCCCGACTCGAACAGCCGTACCCGCATCGGCGCCTCGACCGTCACATCGAACACCGTCGACACGAACGCCGAGACCGACTCGGCCAGTTCAGGTTCCGCGACCGAGGTCACTGTCATCGGCACCTCGGCGGCCGGAAGGACAACCTGCGACGGCTCGCCGCCGGCATACGGGTACACGGTTCGCAGCACCTCGTGCCGGTTCACCACGTCCGTGATGGCCGCGCGCAGCGCATCGAGATTCAGCTGTCCACGCAGCCGAAGCACGATCGGGACGGCGTAGGCGGCCGAGGCCGGCTCGAGCTGGTTCAGGAACCACATCCGCTGCTGTGCGTACGACAGCGGAATTCGCTGCGGGCGCGGCTGTGCGGTCAGCGCCACCCGGCCGGCATCGGCGCGCGATTCGGCGCGCGCTGCCAACCGCACGACCGTCGGCGCCTCGAAGATCATCGACACCGGGAGGGTCGCGTCGAGCGCGGCGCCGATCCGCGCGGCCACCCGGGTGGCCACCAGGCTGTTGCCACCCAGTTCGAAGAAGTCGTCGTCGACACCGATCGGACGGCCGATACCGAGGACGTCGGCGAACACGCCCGCCACTATCTCCTCCACCGGTGTGGCCGGGGCCCGGAATCGCTTGGTCTGGACGACCGGTGGCGGCAGGGCCGCGCGGTCGAGCTTCCCATTCGGCGACAGCGGGATCTCGTCGAGGATCATGACCGCGGCGGGCACCAGGTACGAGGGCAGCACCTCGGCCAACGCCGCCCGCAACTCCTCACCTGAGAGACTCACCCCGGTTTCGGGCACCACATAGGAAACCAACATCGCCGGATCGGTGCCCGCACGCCACGATATTGTGACCGCGTACGCCACCTCCGCCCGCGCCCGCAGCACCGCGTCGATCTCGCCCAGCTCGACCCGGTAACCACGGATCTTTACCTGAAAATCGTTGCGCCCCAAGAATTCCAGGGCACCCTCGGAATTCCAGCGCACCACATCACCCGTGCGGTACATGCGCTGTCCCGGTTCCGCGAACGGGTGCGCCACGAACCGCGCCGCACTCGTAGCCGCCTTGTGCAGGTATCCGCGCGCCAGCGCCGGACCCGCCAGATACAACTCTCCGGCCACCCCTACCGGCACCGGCCACAGCCGGGCATCCAAGACCAGCGCCTGTATTCCCGGCAGCGGGGCGCCGATCGTCGGCCGGGCATCCCGTCGCAGCCCACCCGTCGCCGTGGCGATCATCGTAACCTCGGTAGGCCCGTACAGCACCCGGAACTGCCGGGCCCCGGCGGTGTCGGTGCCCGCCCATCGATTCACCAGATCCGCCGAGACCTCGTCACCACCGGACATCACCACACGCAGGTCCTCGAGCCCGGCCGGATCCACCGACGCGAGCGCGGCAGGGGTCATGAAGGCGTGGGAGACCCGCTGTACACGCAGGTACTCGGCCAGTTCACCACCGCCGTAAATATCCGTCGGTACCACGACCAGCGCACCGGCACGGCTGACCGCCAGCAGGATCTCCAGCAGTGCGGCGTCGAACGACGGCGACGCGAAATGCAACACCCTGGACGTGTGCCGGAGCTCGCTGTCGGCGCGCAGGGCCGAGACCAAGTCGGCGATGCCGGAATGTGTGACGACAACGCCCTTCGGCACACCGGTAGATCCGGAGGTGAAGACCACGTAGGCGACATTCGAGGCCCGCAGCGGCCGCAGCCGCTCGTCATCTCCGATCGGGCCACTCGCCAACGCATCGAGCTGCGCGACGACGACCGGATCGTCGAGCCCGATCCAGTCCACCGAATCGGGCATCTCGGCACGGGCCGACGACACCGTCACACCCAGCGTCGCCTCCGAATCCGATACCATCTGCTTGATCCGGCCTTCGGGATAGCTGGGGTCCACCGGCACGTATGCCGCACCCGACTTCATCACCGCCCACCACGCGACGACGGACTCCATCGACCGCACTGCCGCCACCAGCACCGGAGTATCCGGTCCGGCGCCGCGGCGGATCAGCAACCTGGCCAGCCGGCTCGACTCTTCGTCCAGCTGCGCATACGACCACGCGGCATCTCCCGAAACAACGGCGATACCGGCACCGTTGTCGCGCACGGCGGTGGCGAATACCTCCGGTACCAATCCGCGCGGCTCGAGCGCCTCGGCGCCGTGGGCTCCCACCCGCGAGGTGAGCGCCGAGCGTTCGCCGACCTCCAGCCAGTCGATATCTCCCACCACAACAGCCGGATCGTCGGCAACAGCCTCCAGTACCCGCACCAGGCGTCGAACGAATCCCGCCGCAGTCGCCGCATCGAACAGATCCTGCGCATACGTCAACATTCCTGAAATGCCTTGTGCCGCACCATGACCGGAGGAATCAGAAAGCACCAGTTGCAGATCGAACTGGATTGCGCCGGTATCCACATCCGCCCGCGACACCAGAACATCGGGCAAAACCACATCGGCCGTCGACACATTCTGGAACGCCAAGGCCACCTGGAACAATGGATGCCGCGCCGCCGACCGCTCCGGGTTCAACTCCTCCACAACCCGCTCGAACGGCACGTCCGCGTTCTCGAACGCGAGCAGGTCGGTCTCGCGGGTGCGCATCAGCAACTCGGCAAACGGCTCGCCCGTATCCACCCGGGCCCGCAATGCCAGCGTGTTCACGAACATCCCCACCAGATCTTCCAGACCAGGCTCGCCCCGCCCCGCGACCGGGGCACCGATCACTACGTCATCGCTGCCACTGAGCCGCCCCAGTACCGTGGCCAGCGCCGCATGCATCACCATGAACAGCGACGACCCCCGCGATCGGGCCAGCTCCAGCAGCTTTTCGTGCAGTCTCGGACCGATCTCCACCGGTATCCGGGCACCCGACAGCGATGCGACGGCCGGGCGTTGCCGGTCCGCCGGTAGTTCCAGCCGGTCCGGTGCTCCCGCGAGCATCGAGCGCCAGAACTTCAACTGCGCGGACATCAGCGATTCCGGATCGTCCGCAGCCCCCAGCATCTGCCGCTGCCACCACGCGAAATCCGCGTACTGCACCGTGAGCGGAGCCCAATCCGGCGCATGCCCGGCCAGTCGCGCGGCATACGCCACCATCACATCACGAGCCAGAGGCCCCATCGACTGTCCATCGCCGGCGATGTGATGGACCACCAGCACCAGCAGAAATTCTCCTGTGCCGCTGTCATGCTCGGCGCCGAGCTGGAACAATCCCACTCGCATCGGCACCTGGGCGGTCACGTCGAATCCGCGGCGCACGAACTCGCCCACCACCTGCGGGACCGAATCCGCCGGCACTCGCACGGGCACTACCGGCACGGTGGGCTCATCGAGAACGACCTGCCGCGGCTCACCGGAGTCTTCCGGATACATCGTCCGCAGTACTTCATGACGAGCGACCACATCCGCGAGCGCGGCTGCCAGCGCTTCGGTGTCCAGCCGTCCCGACAACCGCAGCATCACCGGAATGTTGTATGCCGCAGAGTCCGGCTCGAACCGGTTCAAGAACCACATCCGCTGCTGCGCAAGCGACAACGGCACGGGGTCGGGGCGTACTCCCGGCAGCAAGGACAACCGGCCCCCGCCGCTGAGCGACCCCGCGAGCGCGGCCAATCCGCCGACCGTCGGCGCCTCGAATACCGACCGCACCGGCACCCGCACGTTCAGAGCAGCACCGATGCGCGCCACCGCCAGGGAGGCGCTCAGCGAATCGCCGCCCAGCGCAAAGAAGTCGTCGTCGGCTCCCACCCGCTCCACGTCGAGCACCTGCTCGAATGTTCGGGCGACCATTTCTTCCATCCCCGGCGAGGGCGTCCTGAATTCCCTTGCGGCGGAATCAGGCTCGGGCAACCGCTCGCGATCCAATTTTCCGTTGGAGGTCAGCGGCACCTCGTCCAGCAGCAGCACCACGGACGGGACCATATACCTGGGCAGTGCCTCGGCCAGCGCCGCACGCAACTCCTCGCCCGATACATCCGTCCCGGCCGCCGGCACGACATAGGACACCAGCAGCACCGATCGCCCGTCACCGCCGCGCGGCACGGTGACCGCATAGGCCACATCCGCACGCGCACCCAGCACCGCGTCGATCTCCCCCAGCTCGACCCTGGTGCCGCGCACCTTCACCTGAAAATCGTTGCGCCCCACGAACTCCAGATCGTCATCGGCGTTGCGGCGCACCACATCACCGGTGCGGTACATGCGCTGACCCGGCTCCCCGAACGGGCATGCGACGAACCGCGCCGCGGTCAGCCCCGTCCTGCCGATGTACCCCTCGGCCAGGCCCGCGCCGAACAGGTACAGCTCGCCCGCGGCACCGTACGATACGGGCCGTAACCAGGTATCCAGGACCACGGCCGCGATGGAGCCGACCGGCCTGCCGATGGTGATCGCGGCACCGGGCGCCAATGCCTCACTGGCGGTAGCCCAAATAGTGCTTTCGCTCGGCCCGTAGAGATTGACCATGGTGCGCTGCGGAGCCCACCGATCGACCAGTTCCGGCCCGACCGGCTCACCGGCTGTTGCCAGCACACGCAGTCCGTCGAGACCGTCGCACGGGACCGTCGCCAGCACCGAAGGGGTTATTACGGCATGCGAAATATGTTCGCGCGCAATAAGATTCGCCAGCTCGTCACCGGCGTAGAGATCAGCCGGTGATACGACCAGCCGACCGCCCGAGCCGTGCGCCAGCAACAACTCGAACACCGAGGCGTCGAAGCTGGGCGAGGCGACCTGCAGCACCACCGACATCGGGTCGACGCCGAGTATTCGCCGCTGCGCCGCGACCATATCGGCCAGGCCGCGATGACTGACGAGTACACCCTTGGGCGTTCCCGTCGACCCGGAGGTGTAGCTCACGTACGCGATCTGATCCCGCCGAATCGGTCCGCCGCGTTCGGCATCGGTGATCGGCGTGGCAGGAACCGAATCCGCGGCGCCGACAGTCCCCTCCTCGTCGAGGACCAGCCAGTCGACACCGTCGGGAAGATGCGTCCTCGCGGACGTGTCGGTCACGCCGAGCACGGTGTTCGAGTCCGACACCAGAAATTCGATCCGCTCGGCCGGCAGGGTCGGATCGATCGGCAGGAATGCGGCGCCGGTCTTCGCTACGGCCCACAGCGTGACCGTGGCCGCAAGAGATCGTGGAAGCGTGGAGGCGACGACCTGTCCCCGCCGGGCGCCACGGCGCAGCAGGACCCGGGCGAGACGAGCGGATCGCTCGTCCAGCTGCTGGTAGGTCATGTCGGACGCGCCCCACCGCACCGCGATCTCACCGGGTTCGGCGGCAGCGGATGCAGCGAGTATCCGGTCCAACGTGTCCGGAATCGCAGCTTTCACACCCGAAACCGGCCACAACGGCCCCGGTTCCGCATCGAGTGACAGCTCGCCCAGCCGCACCGCGGCGTTGGCGGCGATCCGGCACAACAATTCGACGAAGCGGTCGAGGATGCGGCGCGCCGACGCGGTGTCGAATTCATCGTCGTGGAATCGGAGGATGATCCCCAGTCCCGCTGCCTCACCGTGCTCGGCGTGCTGCGGTTCCACGACCAGGCTCAGCGGGTACGGCGTTGCGTCCACACCGATGAGTTCGTCCACCCGCAGGCCCGCCGAATCGACGAGTTGCTGCAGTGCCGCCCGGTCGACGGGGAACGACTGGAAGGCGAGGGCGGTGTCGAAGAGTTCGGGCACGCCGACGCTGCGGTGAATCTCGGGCAGGCCGATATATTGATGATCCAGCATCCGGGCGTACCGCGCCTGAATGTCGATCAGCAACTCGCCTACCGTCATGGTGGGTTCGAGCCGGACTCGCACCGGAATCGTATTCAGAAACATGCCGAGCGTCTGATCGACCAGCGGCAATTCCGGCGGCCGGCCCGAGACGGAGGACCCGAAGACCACATCGGTCTCACCGGTCAGTGCGCGCAGATTCAAGGCCCAGGCCGCGGCGACGGCCGTATTGATGGTGACCGCGGCGTCCGCCGCCACTCGACGGAGTTCTCCGAGACGATCCGCCGTCAGCTCGGCCCTGACCTCGGCGGCGGAGACGGAGCCCGCCGCGCCGACTTTGCGGGACACTCGGGTGGGTGCGGTGACATCCGAAAATGCTTGCGCCCATGACGCTTTGGATGCGGCGCTGTCCTGCCGACCCAGCCAGGACAAATAGTCACGGTAGGAAGGAGCGGGTCCGGCGGAGTCGATATGTGCGGGTGATCCGTAGTAGTCGAGCAATTCCCGCATCAGCAGCGGCATCGACCAGCCATCCAGAATCACATGATGATTCGTGACGAGCAACCGGCAAGACCCCGCATCGAGACGGATCAGCGTGAACCGGATCAGCGGAGGAGCCGATAGGTCGAAACCCGCCGCCGTGTCCGCTGCGGCAATGGATTCCGGGTCGCCCGGAGATTCCGCGGCACCACCGGCGAGATCGATCTCCCGGAACGCGACCTCGGCATGGTCCAGCACAATCTGGCACGGCCCGGCCGCCGTCTCCACAAAGGCGGCCCGCAAGATATCGTGCCGGTCGACGACGGCCTGAGCGGCACGGCGCAGGCGCTCACCGTCGATCGCGCCGGAAAATCCGATCATCGTCTGGACGGTGTAATTGTCCCCGGCATCCGGGTCGAAGGACGAGTGGAAGTGCACACCGGATTGCATGGGCGACAACGGCCATACGTCGGACAGCCCGCCGTACTGCCGCTCGAGCCGATCGATGTCCCCTTGGGTGAGCGCGACGAGCGGAGCATCCGAGGCGCGATAACCCGCCGCCGGAAGAGAGGGTTCCTCGAGTACCCCGGCAGCCGCAGCGCCGCCCGCCAGTGCGGCGAGTGCGGCAACTGTCTTGCGTTCGAACACATCTCGCGGCGTGAGAGTGAGCCCGGCGGATCTTGCCAGAGCCACCAGCCGCATCGAGACGATGCTGTCCCCGCCGAGCGCGAAGAAATTGCTCTCGGCGGACACATTGTCCACATGGAGCACCTCGGTGAAGAGGTTCGCCACGATCTGCTCCGTAGGCGTCGACGGCGGTCTACCGCCGGCGGCGTCGAAACCGAAGGCGCGCTGCCGCAATGCTTTTCGATCGATCTTTCCCGTAGGCGTGCGCGGCATCTCCTCGAGGCGCACGATCGCCGCGGGATTCATGTAGCGGGGCAGCGTGTCCGCGAGATCGTCGCCCAGTACCGCCACATCCACGGCAGCGCCCGGCGCGGAGACGACATAGGACACCAGAACCGGTTCGCCGGCCGGCCCTGTCACCGTGACGGTGGCGACGCTCGCCACGTCCGGGTGCCGGGCCATGTGGGCATCGATCTCCCCCGGCTCGATCCGCAGGCCGTGAATCTTGACCTGTTCATCGCGGCGGCCCAGGTACTCCAGCGCCAACCCGGCGCGACCGCGCACCCAGCGCACGGAGTCACCGGTGCGGTAGATCCGCTCGCCACGAGTGGACCGCGGATCCGCGACGAAACGCGACGCGCTCAATCCCGGTCGATCGACGTACCCGCGGGCAAGTCCGGGCCCACCGATATAGAGCTCCCCCGCGACCCCGACCGGCACCGGTCGCAGCCACATGTCGAGAACCAGCGCGGACGCGCCTCGAATCGGGCCACCGATCGTCACCGGCTCGCCCGGTACGAGGGCATCCGACCCCGTCGCCCAGATCGTGCACTCGGTCGGTCCGTAATGGTTCATCAGCCGTCGCCCAGGCGCCCACCGGTCTACGGTGTCCGCCCCGGTCGCTTCGCCGACGACCGCGAGCGATGTCAACGACGGTATCCGGGACGGATCCATAGTGTTCAGCACGGACGGGGTGATGATCGCGTGCGAAACCTGCTGCGCCCGAAGCAATTCCTCGAGGTCGGACGCGGCGTACACCTCCGGCGGCGCCACCACGAGACAGGCGCCACTGCCGTGCGCCAGCAACAATTCCGACAGGCAGGCATCGAATCCCGGCGACGCAACCTGCAACACCACCGAATCCGTATCCACACCGAAGGCGTCGACGTGCGCGGCGACAAGGTCGGCCAGACCTCGATGGCTGAGGTGAACCGCCTTCGGTGTGCCGGTCGATCCGGACGTATAGATCACATACGCGGAATTGTCGGCCAGCAGCCTGTCGGCACCGAACGAACGGGGTAGCCCTTCGTCAGCGTCCGAAACCGGGGCGTCCAGCATCAACCAGTCGACCGTATCCGGAAGGTGCTGTGCGACAGCGCTGTTCGTCACGCCCAGGCTGGTCCGCGAGTCGGAAAGCAGCTCCGCGACCCGCGCGGCGGGATTGCCGGGATCCACCGGAAGGAAGGCGGCACCCGTCTTCGCCACCGCCCAGATCGCTACGACCAGTTCGGCGGAACGGGGAAGGGCCACTGCGACAATCGACTCCGCGCGAGCGCCGCGGCCGGCCAGTCGGCGAGCGCACTCGTCGGCGCGCAGCTCCAGCTCACGATAGGTCCACGCGGTGTCACCGCACCGGACGGCTACGGCATCCGGATATCTACGCGCGGTACTCCACAGGATGTCGCGAAGTACAAGCTCCGCGGCCGGCTCTTCGCCGCCGACCGAAAGTAGTTCCGCGCGTTCGGAATCCCAGCAGTCGGAGATCGCGGCGACCTTCCGGGCGGGGTCGATGGCGATCTGCGTAAGGAGCAGCTCGAATCGTTCGAGCAGTGTACGAGCCTCATCCGAATCGAATCGATCGGTGGCGAATTTCAGCGTCACAGTGTAGGTACCGGGCTCGCCGGCACCCGGTTGCCCGCCGCGACTCGACCGTGGCGGGGTCACCTGCAAACTCAGCGGATACGGCGTGGCATCGTGTGCGTCGATGTCGACGAACCGCAATCCGGCGTCGCTGAGATTGCGCGCCAACAGTTCCCGGTCGAGCGGATAGGACTCGAGCACCGTCGCGGTGTCGAACATATCGGTCAGACCGGTGGCCTGTTGCAACGCCGACAAGCCGACATGCTGGTGATCGAGCATTGCGGCCTGCTCGGACTGCACGCGAATGAGCAGGTCACCGACGGTTTCGCCGGGGTCGAACCGGACTCGGACGGGCAGCGTATTGACGAGAAGCCCGACCATGCGCTCGATATCGGGAATCTGCGGCGGGCGGTGCGACACCGTATTGCCGAACACCACATCCGGCGTTCCGGTCAGGACGGATACCAGCAATCCCCACGCCACCTGCAGGGCCGTGTTGGGAGTGACGCCGTGCGAGCGGCCCAGATCGAGAATCGCAGCGCTGGTCGCAGCGTCCAGATTCAGGCCGACTTCGCCGACCTGTGTGGTGACGGTCCGGTCCGGCCCGCTCGTGACCCGCGTCGGACTGTCGACTCCGGCGAGCATCTCCCGCCACGCGGCTATGGCGGCGTCGCGATCCTGAACGTGCAGCCACTGCAGATACTCTCGGTACGAACGAGGGGGCGCGAGCTCGGCGGTATCGCCATCGGATGTGTACAACGACAGCAACTCGTGGATCAGCAGGGGCATCGACCAGCCATCCAGTACCAGGTGGTGGTTGGTGACCAGCAACTGAAAACGGTCGGCGCCGGTGCGCACGAGGTGGTACCGCACCAGCGGCGGGCGGGCCGGGTCGAACGGCGCTGCGGCCTCCGCCGCGAGTTGCCGAAGGGCATCTGCCTGCCGGCCGGCATCGCTGATATCGGTGATACTCGACTCGCGCCAATCAACCCTGGTGTCGCGCAACACAATCTGACGTGCCCCGTCGGCGCTCCCGACGAACGCGGTCCGCAAGCTGTCGTGGCGGTCGATGACCATCTGCGCCGCCCGCCGCATCCGCTCCCCGTCCACCTGCCCGCCGAACGTCAGCGCCGCCTGCACGATGTAGCCATCGGCGTCCGTGCTGTCGTAGACCGTGTGGAACAGCAGCCCGGACTGCAGGGCGGTGAGTGGCCACACGTCGGTCATCGACGGGTATTGCCGCAGCCAATCGTCGACATCGTCCTGCGATATCGGGACGAGAGGGAAGTCGGATGGCGTGAAGCCGTAGACGGTTTCGGATCGGACATGATCGGCAAGCGCCCCCAAGGCTTGCACCCACAGCCCGGCGAGTTCCTCGACCTCCTCGGTTCCCAGCACCTGTGAGGCGAACTCCCAGGTCGCGTCGAGCTCGAGACCGTCGCGACCTACCTCGGCGATCGCATTGATGTCGAGCACGGCGGACAGCGCCATCCTCTGGTCACTGGTCGCGGTCAGTGCGGTGAATTCGGTGGCAGGCGCCCAGGGCCCGGAGCGTTCGTCGGCACGCACCCGCCCGAGGTAGTTGAAACTGATCTGCGGTTCCGGCAGGTTCGCGAGCTCCGCGCTCCCCGAGGAATCGAAATAACGCAGCATTTCATAGCCGATGCCGTTGCCGGGCACCGCGCGCAGCTGCTCTTTCACCTGCTTTATCGCCTGCCCCGCACCCACGCCGCCGGCCAGCGCATCATCGAGGTCGACATTCGTCAATTCGATCCGGACCGGACAGCGTGTGGTGAACCAGCCCACGGTGGCGCTGAGATCGGCGCCGGGCACGGCCTGCTCCTCGCGACCGTGCCCCTCCAGCGTGATCAACTCTCCGGCGGCCCCCGCCGTACCGCGCCGGCGACGCCAGGCACCGAGTGCCAGTACCAGCGCCGCCAGCAGCGGATCGTTGGCACCGCAATGAAAGCGGTCCGGAATGGTGGTGAGAACCGCCTCGGCGACTGCTGCCGGGATGCGCTGATGGACCCGGCCCGCCGTGGCCTCGACGTCACGATCCGGGACCAAACGGCGCGACCCGAGTAGCTGATCGCCTTGTCCGAGTACGTGTTTCCACAGGTCGAGCTCCGCCGACCGCCTGCCCGGCGCCTGCTCGGCCAGGCCGTGCACCCACCGCCGGAACGAGGTGGTGAACGGGCCGGCCTGCGGTTCGCCACCGTCGGAAACCTGCGACCAGGCCTGCGCGAGGTCTCCGAGGATGATGCGCCACGACACCGCGTCGACGGCGAGATGGTGGATCACCAACCACATCAGATCGGGTCCCGAACCGTCGCGATCCTGAATCCAGACGGCCTGAACGAGCACGCCGTTGCCCGGATCCAATCGATCCGCAGCTTCGTGCAGGTACCGGTCGATCTCGGCGGCGTCACGTCGATCGAGCCGAACATCGACGAGCGCGCCGTCCGGGTCGACCGCTTCCCGATCGAGTACCTCGACGTACCGATCCACCGAATCGCCGCCGCGCAGTACCGCGCGTAGCATGTCGTGCCGGTCCAGCAGGGATCCCAGCGTACGCACGAGACCCGCTCGATCGACCCGCTCGGGCAACTGCACGAGCACGGCCTGCGCAAATCGGTCGTAGTGACCCCGATCGACCATTGCGCACATGATCGGAGACAACGGCATCGGCCCTATGCCGCCACCGGACAATTCGGCCAACTCGGGGGCTTCGCCGGCATCCGTCGCCACGGCCGCCAGGCCCGCGACGGTCTTGTGCACGAACACATCCTGTGTGGAGAAGCTCAGGCCCTCGGCCTTGGCCCGCGCCACCAGCCGAATCGACACAATGCTGTCGCCGCCGAGGCCGAAGAAGCTGTCGTCCGCACCGACTTGCGGCACGCCGAGCACCTCGGCGAACAGCCTGGCCACCGTCTTTTCCCGGACTGTGGCCGGCGCCCGGCCGACCGGCTCGGTCCCGAATTCGGGCTTCGGCAAGGCGCGGCGATCGAGTTTGCCGAACGCGTTCATCGGCAGGCTGTCCAACGTGACGATTACCGCCGGAACCATGTGCGGCGGCAGCGAATCGCGGACGAAGCGCTGCAGGTCGAGCGGATCGATCCGGTGGCCGCTGCCCGGGACGACATAGGACGCCAGCACGGTCGTACCGGCATTGTTCTGCACCGGCACGGTGACAGAAAGATCCACGTCCTCGTGTTCGGTGAGCACGGCGTCGACTTCACCCGGTTCGATCCGGAATCCGCGGATCTTGACCTGGAAGTCACTGCGCCCCGACAATTCCAGCGTCATCTCGGCGTTGTCGCCGGTCCAGCGCGCGATGTCGCCGGTGCGGTACATCCGCTCACCTGGGTCGCCGTACGGATCGGCGACGAACCGGGCGGCCGTTTCGATGAACAGATGGCTGTATCCGCGGGCCAATCCCGGCCCGGCCAAATACAACTCGCCCGCGGTGCCCTTGGGCACGGGTTGGAGCGTTCGGTCCAGCACCATCGCCGAGACGCCACTGATGGGGTTACCGACCGTGTGGACATGGCCGGGCCTGAGCACGGAACCGACGGCGGTCACGGTGATTTCGGTGGGACCGTATTCGTTGTACATGGACAACGATGGTGTCCACCGCTCGATGAGGTGTGGTGGACATACGTCACCACCGACCACGACCACCCGCAAGTCGGTCATCGGACGTGGGTCCACGGTGGCCAGCATCGTGGGCGTCAGCGTCAGGTGGGTCACGTGCTCGGCGGCCAGAAGTTGCGTGAGCGGCTCACCGCCGGTCACCTCGGGCGGCACGATCACCAGCGTGGAGCCGTTCGCGAAGCAGGTCAGAAACTGTTCCAGGGAGGCGTCGAAATTGGGCGAAAGCGCATAGGACACACGGGATGTCGTGTCGATGCCGTACGTGGCGGCGCGATCGGCAACGAGATTGGCGAGGCCGGCGTGCGTGACCTGGACGCCTTTCGGCGCTCCGGTGGATCCCGAGGTGTAGGTGATGTAGGCGATGTTGGACGCCCGTAGTGGGCGGATCCGGTCATCGTCGGAAATCGGCCCACCCACAAGGTCGTATTCCCGCAGGGTTGCGGGGTCGTCGAGGACCACCTGGTGCATCGCCATCGGGAGCCGCCCGCGTAGGGCGTCGACTGTGATCGCCACGGTTGCGCCGCTGTCGGCGATCATGTGTGCTGTCCGCTTCCACGGGAATTCCGGGGACAACTGAACAAACGCGGCCCCGCATTTCGCGACCGCCCACGTCGCCACGACCGATTCGGTCGAGCGTCGCACCATGATCGCCACCGCTGTGTCCGGGCCGCAACCCAGAGCTATCAGATGCCTGGCCAACAGGGAGGATCTGGTGTCCAGCTCGCCATACGTCAGCGTCCTCCCAGCCGAGGCGATCGCGCACGCACCACGATTTCGGCGCGCGCTCTCGGTCAGAATGTCCGGGAGCAACCGTGTTGCTACCCCGCGGGGCCCCCGCACAGACAGCAGCTCAGACCGTTCCTGTTCTTCGAGCAGAGGCAGCCTGCTGACCGAGTACCCCTCCCCTCCGGCGAGGAATGCGTGCAGAAACATGAGAAACCGCCGGTGGTGACCGGCGAGCTCCTCGGGGCTGTAGGCATTCGGATTTCCCTGGAAGTCGATATGGGTACTACTCTTGCCCGCACCCGGATAGATATTGACGAAAAGGTCGGCGGTGGGGCCTGAGGTGAGGACGTTCAGGCGGCCGGTCGTATTGCCCAGCACAACCTCGTTCTCGATCATCATAAGGTTGATGGCCGGCCCGAAGGATGCCGTCTCGTCGCGCGCAATCCCCATATCATGGAATATGTCTTCTTGGCGGTAGCGTTGCCGCCGCAGGGCACTGGTCAACTCGCTTTGCACAACGCCGATAAGTTCACCGACACTGCAGCCCGCGACTTGTACTCGTAGCGGGACCACATTTGCTATCATCCCTCCGGAACGGCGCAGCACAGCAGAGTGCCGCCCCGAAACCGGCAGGCTGAGCAATACTTCATCGCTTCCGGTCATCCGTGCGAGATATGCGGCGAATGCCGCGACGATAATCGGAGTTACGCTCGTGCCGCGCTCGAGTACAACGCTGTCGAGCAGTTGTGAGGTGCCGTCCGATAGCTCTGCGCTTACCAGCGCCGGATGAATGGTGGGCTTGCCCACGCGAGCGGCCAGGCTGACGACGGGAGGCGCCCCGGCCAGGTGCTCCAGCCAGTATTTGCGGTCGTTGTCGAAACGCACCGAATCTCGGTACGCCAGATCCTGCTCGACGACGTCCCTCAGGTCCTGCGCCGCACACGGCGCCGCTTCCTCGGACTTCACCCATGCGTTGTACAACTCGGTGATTCGGTGCAGCATTGTTACCGCGGCGAATCCATCGATCGCGATATGGTGTGCGCGCTGATACCACAGGAAATGATCCTCGCCGACCTGGAAGACAATGCACGCCATAAGGTCGTCGTGCGGCAAGTCCAGTGGAGCGGAGTAATCCTGAACCATCATTCCGTGTGCCGTGGCCACGGGGTCGGCGTGTCGGCGTAAGTCCACGATCGACACTCGAGGCTTGTATTCCTCGTCGACGAACTGACATGGCTCTCCGTCGAGCTCAACCAGGCGCATATGCCCGGAACCGAACTCGCGACCAGCGGTTTTGCATGCCTCGGCAAGCAATTCAGTGTCCAACGCGCCTACGATCTCGACGTATTGTGCCACAGATATCGGTGACGATTCGGCGAGATGCTGGGCAAACCAGATTCCCCGCTGCGCCGCGGTCAGCGGCAGAATGTCGAATGAAGAACGTCGTGCCCTTCCATTACCGTTGGAGAGCGCGCTGGAACCGTTACCTGAATCCGGGCTTCCGGAGTAAAGGAGTGATTCCGGACTGTTATCGAATCCGATCTTCGATCGGTCCACTTCAACCTCCGCCGTATCATTCATTTCAGTTCCAGGTTACGTTTTCACAACATTCCAGTTATCGGCTTGTTAGAGTTCCGTAACACGGTAACTGGAATAAGATCGCACGCTCGAGAAGACTGCATCGAATACGGCTGAGAAACTTGCGATAACGTGGCTACGTGGCGATTCCGGGCGCACAAGGCAAGGCGAGTGTGAGGACACAGTTCCACCCTAGAATTCGATCAATGAATTAGCCTGATTCGCCGGACCAGTCAGGTTCGGGTGCCGACACTTATTTCGGGAGCCGTTCATCCGACAGCTGCCTGCGCAGCTTCTGTGAATTCTCGACTCCACCTTTGATGCGACCACCGCATCACCGGAGGTGACGATTCGGTTGTTCACAGACTATCGAGCCTCAAAGCCATCTGTTACGAATCCAAGAAATTGCCCAAAAGTCGCATGCGCTACACGCTAACGCTCGACTGTGGTCGGCGCAACAGCGTGCGAGAGAATCGTCCAATGACATGGGGAAAGGGCGAGCCCTCCGGATAGGAACAGGCTTCGCACCCCGCCGCCTGCAGCCGTTGCCGCAGTTCTTTCGCACCGAGGCTGCTCGATTGACCACTCGCGCCGCTACCAATCGCTTGCTTAAAACCTGCGATATAGAATCAGGAAACCGCCCCGAATAGGCCCGGGAAACCGGTCCGCCACAGGGTTGGCACGGGACGCATCGAAGTTTCGAATACCGGAACAACCTTCCAGTCGGCAGCCCATGGCAGCCGAACGCAACGATTCGCCACTGCCAGCGGCGCGAGCGGCAGCCCGCAACACCTCCCCCGCGCGACCCCAGCGCTCCGCCGCCGCAGCCTCGCCGTGGGATCCGCGCTGAGGCCGACTCGGTTCGACCAGTCCTCGGTGGGCAAATGTTCGGCACGGTCGGGCACCAGGTACCGAGTCGAGCTTGCCTCAGCCGCATTCGATCCCAAAGTGCCTGCGCCAGCCGGGGTTATCCAGCCGTTTCGGGTCGGCCGGAGAGCCCGAGGCGCAGGTGTTCGCTGTGGTAGACGGCCTCATCCAGGAGTTGAGCAACGTGCTTGCCGTAGAGGCTGTAGACGATGCTGCGCCCGGTGCGCGTGCCGGTGCCCAGGCCGAGATTGCGCAGCAACCGCAACCGATGCGAGACCGCGGACGAGTAGCGCTACTACAGCACTAAAAACGGAAAACGTGCTCGATGGACGGCCCGTCCACCGGTGTTCCACGTGCGGGCCTTCGCTGTTGACGGCGCTCGCCGAAGTTCCCCGCCTGTGCTCGCTGAAGTTCCCCACCCGTGAGCGGTGTCGACTATAGGGGTTGACTTTCGTGCCGGTCGACTTCGAAACCGACACCCTGGCAACGCGATTGGAGTCCGCCGGATTCAGCCGGACCGATCCGGCGGTATTCGTGTGGCTCGGTGTCGTCTTCTATCTGACCCCGGACGCCGCCCGCACCACCCTCGAATACATTGCTCGTCAATCCGAGCCGGTCGAAGTGATCTTCGACTACCTGCAGTCGGCAGATACCGACGAAGGCCGTGCGCAGCTGCAGGCGCGCGCACAAACAGCGGCAGCTGTCGGTGAACCCTGGTTCAGCTACTTCACTCCTGACGACATCGCCGCACAGTTGCGCGCATTCGGCTTCACCGACGTCGAAGACCACTCCGCCGCGGACCTCATCGCCGGGTACCTCGATGGATCCGCGGAATTCGAAGGCGAACCACCCCAGGCTCTGCGCCCGGTCCGCATACTACGGGCGAGCCGCTGAGAATTTCCCCGCACACCTAGGTCCCAGGGATTTGGCGGAAAGGTTCCGAATACGGGCATTCGGTTGGAGTAGCGATATCAGCGTCACCGTCGGCACCGCCGCGGGCGTCCGTCAACCACGCCGTCCGTCGAATAGCTGCATATCTGCTCGTCATCGGCGATAGGCTGGACACAGTCGAAAGGTGAGTCGGTCATGTCCCGTGTTCGCAGCCATACCGTGAGGATTGCGCGCGGCCGATGATCGACGACGCTGCGAGCCGTACCCACCGTGACCTGAACCTGTTGGTAGCGGACGAATTGCGCGGGCTCGGCTTCGAGAACGCCGAAGAGATCGGTTGCGGCGGTTTCGGTGTGGTCTACCGCTGTTGGCAAGTGGGGTTGAATCGCACGGTCGCGGTGAAGGTTTTGACCGGGGACCTGGACGAGGAGAGCCGGGCGCGGTTCGTGTGGGAGCAGCAGGCTATGGGCCGGCTGACCGGGCATCCCAATCTCGTCACCGTACTGGCGGCCGGTGTCACCAGCGGCGGGCGGCCTTATGTTGCCATGCCGTATTACCCCGTGGACTCGCTGGATGCGCGGATCCGGCAGCGGGGTCCTCTTCCTGTCGATGATGTGCTGAAGGTCGGGGCCGGGATCGCCCGGGCGCTGGAGAGCGCGCATCAGCTGGGCATCGTGCACGGCGATGTGCAGCCGGGCAATATTCTGTTCCCCGAATACGGTGAACCCGCCCTGACCGACTTCGGAATCGCGCGTATCCCCGGCGGTTTCGAAACGGCTGCCGACACCCTGATGGCGTCGCCGGTATTCACCGCGCTGGAAGTTCTCGAGGGCGGGGCTCCGACTCCCGCCGCCGATGTCTACGGGCTCGGCGCCACCTTGTACTGCGCGCTGACCGGGCATGCCGCCGCCGAGCCGCGCAGCAGCGAGCAAGTTGTTGCCGAGTTCGCGCACATCAGCCAAGGGCAAGCGCCGGACCTGCGCGATCGCGGCTTCCCCGCCGAGGTGTGCGCCGTCGTGGAAGCGGCGATGCACCGCGATCCCGAGCAACGGCCCTCCGCAGCGGAACTCGGCGCGACGATCCGGCAGCTGCAGCAAAGCAACGGCTACCAGGGTGGTGGAATGGCGCCGCACAGCGATCCAGCCTCCGCCTTCGACCACGTACCGCAGAACCATCCGCCGGCCTCGTCGCGAACCACAGGACACAACCGCAATCTGCTGCCCGAGTTGACCAGCTTCATCAACAGGCGCGCCGAGTTGACCGCACTCAAGCACGTGCTGACCGTATCGAGGCTGGTGACGCTGGCCGGGATGGGCGGCGTGGGCAAGACCCGGCTGGCGCTGCGGGCGGCCTCGGCGGCTCGACGCGATTTCGCTGACGGGGTGTGGGCGATCGACCTCGCCGACGTGCGTGACCCCTCGCTGGTGGCTCCCATCGTCGCGGCCGCGCTGGGTGTGCGGGTCGATTCGGCTCAGCCGGTCCACGACACGCTGGTCGAGTTTCTGCGATCCCGTGAAGCCCTGCTCGTCGTTGACAATTGCGAGCAGGTTGCCGAGCCGATGGCAAGGCTGGCCGAGAGGTTGTTGTCGGCGTGCCCGGGATTACGGATGCTGGTCACCAGCCGCGAACCGCTGGATATCGGCGGCGAAGTGGTGCAGCGGCTACCGCCGCTGAGCGTTCCTGCCGCCGGCCGCGAGCCGACGCTCCGACAGCTGCGTAAATACGATGCGGTGACGCTGTTCGCCGATCGCGCCGACGCGGTCGTGCCCGGCTTCGAGTTGACCGAGGAAAACAAAGCCGCGGTGGCCGGGATCTGCACCCGGTTGGACGGTTTGCCCCTGGCGATCGAACTCGCGGCGGCTCGGATGCGCACGATGTCGCCGGACCAGATTCTGCAGCGGCTCACCGACCGGTTCGCCCTGCTCACCCGGGGCCACCGCACCGCGCCGACCCGGCAGCAGGCCCTGCGGTGGTGCATCGACTGGAGCTATGAGCTGTGCACTCCGGCCGAGCAGCGGCTGTGGGCGCGGTTGTCGGTGTTCGCCGGTGGTTTCGAACTCGAAGCCGTCGAGGCGGTGTGCGGTGCCGAGGCCGAGGCGGCAGAGCTGCTCGACGTGCTGTCCTCGCTCGTGGACAAATCGGTTGTGATCAGGGAGGAACCCGAGGGCGCGGTCCGCTTCCGGATGCTCGACACCGTACGGGACTACGGGCAGGACAAGCTGAGGGAGGCCGGTGCGGACGAGGAGTTGCGGCGCCGGCACCGGGACTGGTACCGACGGCTGGTGCTCGACGCCGAGGACGACTGGATCAGCGACCGGCAATGCGACTGGATGGCCCGGCTCGACCGCGAGCAGGGCAACATCCGTGCGGCGCTCGAATTCTGCATGTCCGACCCGACCGAGCAGTCGGCCGAAGCGGGGCTGCGCATCAGCGCCGCCTCCCTCACGTTCTGGAGCTTCCGCGGCTTGTTCGGTGAAGGCCGCCGCTGGCTCGACCGCGCCCTGGCCCATCCGTACACACGTTCGACAACCGACCAGGTCCGGGCGCTGCATGCCAGCATATTCATGGCCACGCGGCAATGGGACCTCCAGACGGCAGCCGGCCTGCTCGAACAGGGGCGGGTGCTCGCCGAGCGCGATCCCACACCCCTGAATCAAGCCTTGATCGCCTACGCGGAGGGAGATCTGGCGCTCTATCGCGACGAGCCCCCGCGCGCGGTGTCGTGTATCAATCGAGCCATCGAGGTGCTGAGCTCCGAACCGCGAGGATGTCTGCACGTCGCCGCCCTGCTGTTGCTCGGCGTGGCGTACGCGCAGCAGGGCGACGCCGGACGCGCCGACGAGTGCCATCAGCGGATCCTGTCCATCACCGAGGAGTGCGGCGAGTCGCTGTTCCGGTCGACTGCTCTGGGGATGACCGCGATCGCGGCATGTCGGCAGGGTGAGAGCTCCCGCGCACAGGATCTGCTGCGGGAATCGCTGCGGCTCAACCGGCGCGTGCGCAGCCTTCTCGTCGCGGCGCTCGACCTCGAAGTGCTGGCATGGGTCGCTGCCGGCACCGACGACCAGCGAGCCGCCGTGCTGATGGGCGCGGCAGCGAACATGATGCGGACCGCCCCCGGCGTGGCGATCTACTTCCCCCAAATGGTCGAAGCCCACCTCGACTGCGAGCGTGTGGCGCGTGGCGCGCTCGGTGCCGCGCGCTTCGATGCGGCATGGCGACGCGGGCGGGCGATGCGAGTCAACGCCGCGATCGCCTACGCCCTGAACGAAGAACAGCCGGCCGACACACCACGCCCCGGCGCGACGACTTTGACCAAACGGGAACGCCAGGTGGCGGACCTCGTCGCCGAAGGGCTCACGAACAAGCAGATCGCTGCCCAGCTGGTGATCGCCCCGCGCACCGTGGACGCGCACGTCGAGCACATCCTGGCCAAGCTCGGGTTCAACTCTCGCGCCCAGATCGCGGCGTGGATCGTGGACGCGGCCCAGCCCGGGCGCTGATCGCGTGCCCCGCGTTCCGGAGCAAAAATAGGTATGTCCAGTGGCCATTCCACCGTCGTGTAAGTAGTCCGGACAGACGATGCTGAACCGAAATCCACCAGTACCGGTCCACGGAGGTTCGGTTCCATGTCCCTACCGACTGCCAAGCACACAGCGGGTGTCAGCGACGACGGCGCACAGTGTGCCGAAGACATGTTCGCGATCCGGCGGTGCGCGGCCTGCGACAAGCTGTTCGGGCCGTTGATCGCCGCCTGTTCGGCCTGCGCGTCCGACGATCTCGAGTGGGTGCCCTCATCCGGGTCCGGTTCGATCGTGTCCTCGCGGAGGGTGCACCGCACGGGTGATCCGCATGGCGCGTCGACGCCGTTGATCATCGCCATCGTCGAACTCGACGAGGGCCCATGGGTCTACACCACCCTCGAAGGTGAGGTCCCACTGATCCACATCGGGCCGGTGCGGGTGTGCTTCCAGCCGAGTCGCCGTCGGGACGGATTTCCGGTCTTCGAAGTCGCCGATCGTGTGCACCGGATGCTTGGATGACCGCCTTGTTGCCTCTCGCCTACGGATATGTGCGTGACGATCTGTTGAGCGACCGCGACCCGAGTTTCAGCGACAAGATACTGCTAGCCGCCGCCAGATCACTCGGGTACGCGCTCGGCACGGTATTCCACGAGCCGGGACCGCAGAGCGCGACTCTGCCCCCGGTGTTCGTCGACCTCGTCCAGGAATGTCGGCGAGCCAGAGCCTGCACCGTACTGACGCTCCCCGGACACCTGTCGGGCACGTCCCTGTGCCACAGGGTCCTTCTCGCGATCCTCGAGGCTCGAGCCGAAGCCGCGGTACAGGAAGTCCGCCCATGAGGGCCGTCTCCGCGCCGCTGATGCCGGTCGCGACGCTGTTGATCTTCGGGTACCGGATCCTTCAGATCACCGAAGCGGCCTACTACCGGTGGCGCAACCGGTTCGGCGGCCCGCACGCGCCATAGTCGTTCGCGTAGGCGAAGAGCCGTCTTCTGAGGCTTCGGAGCGCCACCGCGCGGGCTATCACCGCAGATCCCTTCGGCGGCAGTATCACCGTGCCCCTCACCGGCCCGCCACACGCCTTGCTCATCAGGATGGCATGGCATGTGGCGGTGGTGATTTCGGCGGATCAGAACCCGAGACCGGTGTGGATTCGATCGAGCAGTTCGCCGGTCCGGAACGGTTTGGGCAGATACCCCGACGCGCCCGCGTTGATCGCGAGGCCCACGAGGTCGGGATCGGTTTCGGTGGACACGATCAGGATCGGCACCGACGAGGTTGCCCGCAGCCGCAGGCAGAGCTCGGCTCCGGACAGGTCCGGCAACATCGGATCCATCAGCACCAGATCCGGTTTCCAGCTGGTGACGGCGGTGAGCGCCTGGGTGGCCGTCGAGGCATGCACGGCGTCATAACCGGCCGCGGCCAATACCAACTGTGTCATCTCGGCGGTCGCGGGATGTTGTTCGACGATCAGCACTCGCGCTGCCGGATGAGTCTCATCCCGTACACCGATCAGCGGTCGGCTGGCTCGAATTGTTGAGAGTTGATGAAGGTTCATGGACGTGTCCCTTGCTGACCGGAATCCCCGACCGGTGTGACCCGCCCTACCTATCCGGACGGAACTCGACGCTAAGCCGAACAGCAACCGGTCAGCAATACCTACGTGCCGTGCACCGTCCGATTCATCACGATCGTCACGTTCCTGTGATCTCGGGGCTCGAATCTCCGTTGCACCGTGATCATATCGAGAGCAAACAGCCACATGGAGTTCATCGCGGCAACGATCCCGCCTCGTCACCGCGCTGGTGATCACGCGGCAACCGCCCGTCATCGAGGTTCCGGTCCGAGTTCACGCTCGTGCCGCTGCGGGGTACCTGTGGAGAAGGCAGGCGTGCACGGCGTTCGGACACAGCGCAACCGGGTGGGGCTCAGAGCTTGTAGCCGATGGCGCGGAGCAGTTGGTGCCGGTCGGCCCGGTCGGTCTCGGTCTCGATCCCGAGGGGTGGCGCACCGTCGACGACGCCGATGATGCCGCGCCCGAGCGAGGTTTCGGCGATGAGGACCTCGACGGGGTTGGCGGTGGCGCAGAAGATGGTGCAGAGCTCGGGGATGTGGCGGATCGCATCGAGAACGTTGACGGGGTAGCCGTCGCGGAGGAAGACGATGAAGGAGTGGCCGGCGGCGAGGGCTGTTGCGTTCTTGGTGGCGAGGTCGACCAGGCTGTCGTCGTTTCCCGACCAGCGGATCAGGCGGGGGCCGGAGGCTTCGCAGAAGGCCAGCCCGAAGCGGAGTTGCGGGCCGCTGCCGACGAGGGCTTCGTGGAGGTCCTCGACGGTCTTGATGAAGTGGGACTGCCCGATGATGACATTGAGCTCATCGGGATTCTCGATGGGCACCGCTGTCAGTTCCATGGGGCTATCGTCCCTCGTCACGCTGCCGGGAACAAGTTCGGCGAGCTGATGATGAAATGGACATCGTCGATGATTCCGATGCGGGTGGAATACGACAACACGCGGTCCAGGGCGCCCGACCCGGAAGACCGGAACGTGCTCGTCACCGGATTCGGAACCTACACCTCCTATATATGGGTCAGGAGATGATGCGGACGGCGTTGGGCATGATGCCGTCTTCGCGGACGGCGGAGACGCGGACTACCTCGCCGGATTGGGGGGCTTCGATCATTTTGCCGTTGCCTAGGTATAGAGCTACGTGTTGGGAGCCGCCGGGGCCCCAGAAGAGCATGTCGCCGCGTTCGCGGTCGGCGACGGGGACTCGGGAGCCCATGGTGTATTGGTAGCCGCTGTAATGCGGTAGGGAGACACCGATTCCGGCGAAGGCGTAGATCATCAGGCCGGAGCAGTCGAAGCCGGTTTTGCTGTAGTCGCCGTAGCGGTCGGCGGTGCCGCCGTCGCGGATGCCGAGGGTGGCGCCGTCTTCATCGCCTCCGCCCCAGGCGTATTCGACGCCGAGTTGGGCCATGGCGCGGTCTACGACGGTTTCGACGAGGGCAGAGCGGTTGCCGATGGGGCGGGTGAGGTTGTAGCGGGGTGGGGGTGGGGAGTTGCCGAGTTGGGTGTGCGGGCGGTGGCTCGAGGCGGCAAGGGCGGCAAGGTCATTGGCGGTGCGGTCGGCGTTGACGCGGGCCGCGGCGGCTACGGCGGCGGCGCGGGCGGCGGCTTCCTCGTTGCGGCGTTGTTCGTCCCAGGCGAGGTAGGTGTCGCGCTGGCTCTGCAGGCCCGCCACTTGGGAGCGGGCGGTCTCTAGTCGATGCTGGGCCGAATCACGTTGCTGCATAAGGGCATTGCGCTGCGATGCCTGCTGGTCGAACTCGGATTGGGCGGCGGCGACGGCGTTCTGCGCGTCGGTCTTCTTCGTCTCGGCGTGCGCGGCGGCGGCATCGGCGGCCTGCTGCGCCTGCTTGGCGGCGGAGGTCTTATTGGCCTGATCCACCTGCGCGCGGCGCAGTCCGTCGACGACCTGCTGCTGGGTTTTGGAGGCGATCGTCAGCACCTGTGCGCGAGCGAGCGCGATCTCCGGACTCGGCGCGGCCATATAGGAGATGAGCGAGGTCGATCCGGGCCGCATGTAAACCTGGGCGACGTATTTGTCGAACCGGCGGTGCGCGGTGCCCACCTGCACCCCGGCGTCGGTGAGTTCACGCTGGCAATTGCCTACCGCCTGGGCGGCGGTATCGGCGGCGTCCCGGGCGATCTGCAGATCCACCAGCGCCTTGTTGACGGCTTCGCGGCGCGCGGCCGCGGCGTCATCGAGCAATTGCAGCTGCTGTTCGGCGGTGGCGACCTGGTTGATGAGCGCGCCCACCTCGCCGACGGTGGCGTCGACATCGGCGCCGGCCTGGGCGATTTCGCTATCGCTGGGATTGGGTGGCGGTGGTGGTGCGGCATGGCCGGTGGTTACCCCGACGGCTACCACGATCATTGCCACCAGCAATTCCGTGGCGACCCGAGCCGGGTGCATCTGACGTTTCGCCGGTTGTCGCATCGCACCTCCTGGTTCCCGGCCTGGCCCCGGGGAACACATCACGAGCCTCAGCTGAAACATCCAGTACCACTGGCAACTTGAGGCCCGTTCGACACTTCTTCCCCAACAGCCTCGTTGCGAAACGGTACGACACATCAGCCACAGGATGAACAAGCCACGCGGGAATGACTTGAAGGCAATTCAGACGTTGCCAGTCATTAGCTGGTTTGCGCTGCGATTACCGCACGACACAGTGTCCGGCCGGCCGGAAAACCCTCCGGCCGCCAGCGATGCGGTAGCGAATGAGACTGGGCCCAGGCTCGAGTCGGCCGGCGCAGTCGAAAGAGAGAAGATCAGGCGACGGGCGTGCGCGGACGCTCCGGAACCACGGGAGTCTGCTCCGCCGAACGCTTCACCTTCACCGCGTACAACCCGCCTATGAACGCACCCAGCGCGATCACCGCGACCAGCGTGAGCACCGTCCAGGACACCGCCTCGGGCTGCTCCAGCCGATTCACAAAGGCCTGTGCCGCATCGATGGTGTGATCGGACCCGCGAAATTTGGACTTGTCCTCGGCCCACTCCAGCCGGGCGCGGGTGAAGGTATTGCTGTAGGTGCCGACCCAATCGTCGCTGAACACCACCACGGTGCTGTGTTCGTGCTCGCCGATCTCGGTCGCGAGATCCCGCAGGCTCGCCTCCATACCCGGGTTGCCCTGCACCACAACGATGTTCAGATCGATGCCGTGATCGCGCGCATCGGCGGCGATGGCGGCGAGACCGTCCTGCTTGCGATCCTTGGGGGCGGCGACGTGGTTGTCGGCCAGGTCGAGCAGGATCGACTTCAGGTCTGTGTTGGGCGGTAGTTCCGCCTTCAGAGGCGTGAAAACCGAGGTGTGCGAGACGGTCACGAACGCACAGTACGCGACGACGTGTCTCTTCACCTCACCGCGGCACGCCGTAAGCTGCGACTGTCCCGCCTGATGAACTTCGCAGCAGCGCATACCGGTACCTGGAGAAGCACTCCGGGCCGCTCGGGGACCTCCCCGATGCGCTCACAGGACAAGCGTACTGTTAGGGTGAAGTACGGACGAGGCCTGCGCCTCGACGAGCCATCGGCACAGCCCCGCCGGTGGCCCTCCCATTCACAGACGAGTGGAGCTGACAGTGACGAGTATCGATTCCTTCGGCGCCAAGGGCACCCTCGAGGTCGGAAGCAACTCTTACGAGATCTTCCGCCTCGCGGCCGTACCCGGCACCGAGAAGCTGCCCTACGCCCTCAAGGTCCTCGCGGAGAACCTGCTTCGCACCGAGGACGGCGCGAACATCACCGCCGATCACGTTCGCGCCATCGCGAACTGGGATCCCAACGCCCAGCCCGACACCGAAATCCAGTTCACGCCCGCGCGCGTGATCATGCAGGACTTCACCGGTGTCCCCTGCATCGTCGACCTCGCCACCATGCGTGAGGCCGTCACCACCCTCGGCGGCGACCCGAGCAAGGTCAACCCGCTCTCCCCCGCCGATATGGTCATCGACCACTCGGTCATCCTCGACGTGTTCGGCCGCGCCGACGCCCTCGAGCGCAATGTCGACCTGGAGTACCAGCGCAACGGCGAGCGCTACCAGTTCCTGCGCTGGGGCCAGGGCGCCTTCGACGACTTCAAGGTCGTCCCGCCGGGCGTCGGCATCGTGCACCAGGTGAACATCGAATACCTGGCTCCGACCGTCATGGTCCGCAACGGCCAGGCCTACCCCGACACCTGCGTCGGCACCGACTCGCACACCACCATGGTCAACGGCCTGGGCGTGCTGGGCTGGGGCGTCGGTGGCATCGAGGCCGAGGCCGCCATGCTGGGCCAGCCGGTCTCCATGCTGATCCCGCGCGTCGTCGGCTTCAAGCTGACCGGTGAGATCGTCCCCGGCGTCACCGCCACCGACGTGGTGCTCACCGTCACCGACATGCTGCGCAAGCACGGTGTGGTCGGCAAGTTCGTCGAGTTCTACGGTGCCGGCGTGGCCGAGGTTCCCCTGGCTAACCGCGCGACCCTGGGCAACATGAGCCCCGAGTTCGGTTCCACCGCGGCGATCTTCCCGATCGACGAGGAGACCATCAACTACCTGCGCCTGACCGGCCGCAGCGATGAGCAGCTCGCGCTCGTCGAGGCGTACGCCAAGGAACAGGGCATGTGGCACGACGCCGACAAGGAGCCCGCGTACTCGGAGTATCTGGAGCTGGACCTGGGCACCGTGGTGCCGTCCATCGCCGGCCCGAAGCGCCCGCAGGACCGAATCCTGTTGTCGGACAGCAAGACCGCGTTCCGCAAGGACATCCACAGCTACACCGACGATGCGGAGTCCGGCCCGGCCGCGACCACCCCGCACACACATCTGGACGAGGCCATCGAGGAGTCCTTCCCCGCCTCGGATCCGGCAGTACTGTCCTTCGCCGACGCCGACGACAACGCGATCCTGCCGTCCGCCGCGAACGGCAACACCGGCCGTCCGTCCAAGCCGGTCCTGGTCTCCGATCCCGAGCGCGGTGACTTCGTGCTCGATCACGGCGCCGTCGTGGTCGCGGGCATCACCTCCTGCACCAACACCTCGAACCCGTCGGTCATGATCGGCGCGGCACTGCTGGCTCGCAACGCGGTCGAGAAGGGCCTTGCGTCCAAGCCGTGGGTCAAGACCAATATGGCCCCGGGCTCGCAGGTCGTCTCGGACTACTACGAGAAGGCCGGTCTGTGGCCGTACCTGGAGAAGCTGGGCTTCTTCGTCGGCGGTTACGGCTGCACCACGTGTATCGGTAACACCGGCCCGCTGCCCGAGCAGATCTCGGCCGCGATCAACGACAACGACCTCTCGGTCACCGCCGTGCTCTCGGGTAACCGCAACTTCGAGGGTCGTATCTCCCCCGACGTGAAGATGAACTACCTGGCCTCCCCGCCGCTGGTCATCGCGTACGCCCTGGCGGGCACCATGGACTTCGACTTCGAGGTCGACGCGCTGGGTCAGGACACCGACGGCAACGATGTCTTCCTGAAGGACATCTGGCCGTCCCCGCAGGAGATCGACGACACCATCAAGTCGGCGATCAGCCGGGACATGTTCACCAAGTCCTACGCCACCGTGTTCCAGGGTGACGAGCGCTGGCAGGGTCTGAACACCCCCGAGGGCGACACCTTCGCGTGGGACGAGAACTCGACCTACGTCCGCAAGGCGCCGTACTTCGACGGCATGTCGATGGATCCGACCCCGGTCACCGACATCAAGGGCGCGCGCGTCCTTGCGCTGCTGGGCGATTCGGTCACCACCGACCACATCTCCCCCGCCGGTCCGATCAAGCCGGGCACCCCGGCCGCGCAGTACCTGGACTCGCACGGTGTCGAGCGCAAGGATTACAACTCCCTGGGCTCGCGTCGCGGTAACCATGAGGTGATGATTCGCGGCACCTTCGCGAACATCCGTCTGCGCAACCAGCTCCTCGATGACGTCTCGGGTGGTTACACCCGCGACTTCACCCTCGAGGGTGGCCCGCAGGCCTTCATCTACGACGCCTCGCAGAACTACCAGGCCGCGGGTATCCCGCTGGTCGTGCTGGGCGGCAAGGAGTACGGCTCGGGTTCTTCGCGTGACTGGGCCGCCAAGGGCACCAGCCTGCTGGGCGTCAAGGCCGTCATCACCGAGTCGTTCGAGCGCATCCACCGCTCCAACCTGATCGGCATGGGCGTTGTGCCACTGCAGTTCCCGGCCGGCGAGTCCGCCGCGTCGCTGCAGCTGGACGGCACCGAAACCTTCGATATCGAGGGCATCACCAAGCTGAACGAGGGCGTGACTCCGAAGACCATGAAGGTCACCGCCACCAAGGGCGATGGCACCAAGGTCGAGTTCGACGCGGTCGTGCGTATCGATACCCCCGGTGAGGCGGACTACTACCGCAACGGTGGCATCCTGCAGTTCGTGCTGCGCAACATGATTCGCGGCTGATTAGGCCATTCCCCGCTGCTGCGGGGATGATCCCATGATGCGCGGCTAGGAACGCTCCACCCCACAACTCGGCCGGGAAGGGCTGTTTCACGGTCGAGTTATGGTGGCGGGCAATGGTTTACCGTTGACCGTCGCGCGATCCGCAAGGGTCGCTTCGCTCGTCGCTAGTGCGGGATTTCCGCACCGGTCGTTCATGATCGGTGTGGAGATCCCGCACATCCCGTTTCGGAGGAGTCCATGCCCAAGGTCAGTGACGACCACCTCGCCGCCCGCCGCAGTCAGATTCTGGATGGAGCACGCAGTTGCTTCGCCGAATACGGCTACGAGGGTGCGACCGTGCGTCGCCTGGAAGAAGCGACCGGTCTGTCGCGGGGCGCGATCTTCCATCACTTCCGCGATAAGGACGCCCTGTTCCTGGCCCTCGCACAGGAGGACGCCGGCCGCATGGCCGAGGTCGCCGCGAATGAGGGCCTCATCCAGGTGATGCGGGATATGCTCGCACGCCCCGAGGATTTCGATTGGCTCGGAACACGTTTGGAGATCGCGCGCCGCCTGCGCAACGATCCCGAGTTCCGCCGCAATTGGGAGGAGCGCTCGGTCGAATTGACCGCGGCCACCGTTGCCCGCCTGGAACGCCGCAAGGCCGAGGGCGCGCTGCGCGACGATGTTCCCACCACCGTGCTGCTCGGCTACCTCGACCTCGTACTCGACGGTCTCATCGCCCGCATCGCCTCCGGCCACGCCAACGACAACCTCTCAGCCGTCCTGGATGTCGTGGAAGCCTCTATCCGACGCCAGAATTGAGCGTTAGGCTTCGACCCCGGCCATGAAGTAGCTCAGCGGTAGAGCACCATCACGACACGGGGGAGGTCGCGGGTTCGATCCCCGCCTTCATGGCCGCCCCGCAGTGCGGTCAGACCTGCCACAGGAGCGCCGATCACCTCGACTCCAGTTGCGCCAGGAGTACGCGGGTTATTCGGTCGAGCGCCCGCCGATCCTGCGCCGATAACACCGAGAGCATGCGGGTTTCGTTCTCCACATGCTCGGTGATCAACTGGTCGATGAGATCGAGCCCGCGATCGGTGAGCGCCACCCGCACCGCGCGCCGATCCCCCGCATCGGCGATCCGCCGCACCAGCCCCGCCTTCTCGAGCCGGTCCAGGCGCCCGGTCATGCCTGCCCGCGAGAGCATCAGGGTATCGGCCAGCACCGAGGGGTTGAGCTCATAGGGCTCCCCCGAACGGCGTAGTGCCGCAACCACATCGAACTCGCCGCGCTGCAATCCGTGTGCGCCGAAGACCTCTTCGATCTGCCGTCCGGCCACGATCGAGAGCCTGCCGAGGCGGCCGATAATGGCCATGGCCTCCAGGTTCAGGTCCGGCCGCTCGCGCTGCCACTGTGCGGTGATGCTGTCGACCGCATCGGATTTCTTCTCACCCATGGACAGTATTCTATTCGCTCCTATATAGTTCGATAGCGAACTATAACTCATCGAATAATTCGGAGCTTGCCATGAACAGCACTTCCCAGCCCGTCGCCATCCGCCGGCCCCACGAGGCCGAGACCCTGGGCACCGACAGCGTCACCATGCGCCTGCTCCTGGACGCGAATGACACCGGCGGTTCGGTCAGCACACTCGAGGTCACCATGAAGCAGGGCGCGGACGGCGCGGCCCCGCACTTCCACACCCTCTCCGATGAACTGTTCTATATCGCCGACGGCGAACTGCAATTGCTCGCGGGCGATCGCATCGTCACCGTCGCGGCGGGCGGATCGATCGTGGTCCCGAAACTCATGCCGCACGCCTTCGGCGCGACCCCGGACAGCGGGGCGCGCATCCTGATCGCGCTCATGCCGGGCGTGCAGCGGTTCGAGTACTTCCGCACCCTGGATCGGATTGCCAAGGGCGAATCCAGCTTCGACGAACTCGCCGAGGCGCAGGAGGAGTTCGACAATCACTTCATCGATCGCCCGGACTGGTGGGCCGAGCGCAATGCCAATCGTCGCTGAACGCAACCGCGCCAACCTGCGGCAATACCTCAGCGGTGCGATGAGTCGCCGGTAGCCCGGCAATCGCCGGATTGTGCGGCAGACCACCGAATTTCCGGAAATGCGAGGCTGATTGCCGGGGTTGTTCGGTTCATGCCTTTCTCCGTTCCGATCACCGTTCGCGGTTACGAGCTCGATATCAATGGCCATCTCAACCAGGCGGTGTACCTGCAGTACGCGGAGCACGCGCGCTGGGAGATGTTGAAGGCGGCGGGCACACCGGGCGAGAAGATGGTCGCCGCCGGTATCGGTCCGGTGGTTCTGGAGAACAACATCAAGTACTTCCGCGAACTGCACCTCGGTGATGAAGTGACCGTGAGCTGCGAATTCGAGTGGCAGGGCGGCAAGGTTTTCCGGATGCGCCAGGAGATCCGGAGACTCGACGGCACGGTATCGGCGGAGATCAATGTGACCGCGGGGGTCATGGATCTGAAAGCTCGCAAGCTGGTCCCCGATCCGGGTGCGGCACTGCGGGGACTCGCCGAAGCACCTGACGTACTCGGACTCTGATTTACCGGTGGTGTAGCGAAAAAGTCTCAGGCTGAGCGGTTTCCGACGCCTCGGTGGGGTTTGCCGGGACGTTGGAAATATTTCGTTGCGAACCGAACGAGCGCCTGTGCGGGATATGATTCAGATCAAGCTCGGCCCCGCAGCAAATCCCGAGCAGATCGGAGTTAAGCATGACCGGCGCCCTCCATCACCTCGCGTCAGCGCATATAGACGCTATCGCGCCGCCGCTATCTGGCTATCTCGTAGCATCCACTGATCGACATATCAGTGTGCGTGTCAGTGATGGCACCTGGACCTTGAACCGAGCCGATGTCCTCGACCTCACCGAAAGGGAAGTTGCGGCAGCGCAGGGAATCTGCGAGGGACGCCCGGTATTTGTGCGCGTACGCAATGGTGCCACAGCGGATTTCACGCAGCGTCGCCGCATCGAACTCACCGAGCGGCCGCCCACGATTCCCCTGGATTACTCCCCCGCCCGTGGTGACGACGAGTTGGCGGCGCTCACCGAGGTGTGGGCTCGCGGGCTGGAACTCACCCCGAATCCGGGTGTCGCGGGTGCCACCATGACCTGCGTCCAGACTCGTTCGCTGCGTGGCAGTGACGACGGCATCGCCGCCGACAGTCTCGACTGATCCCCCGGATGTCTGCCCGCTCAATGGGTTCGGTACTCGTAGTCACCGAAGCCGATGACCTACACGGCGATGCGCTCGCCGCCACACTACGTAAACACCACGCGCTCAGTCCGATTCGGCTCGATATGCGTGACTTCCCGCGTGAGAACGGCACTTTCCGGGTCAGCCGGGACGGCACCTCGCGCAGCCTCTCCCATATTCTCGGACTCGACGCGGTCTCCTCGGTGTGGTGGCGACGCCCGCATCCGACCCTGGTGCCGGGCAGTCTGCGCAGTGAGGACGACGATTACCGGCAGGCCGAGTGTGACGGCTTCCTACAGGGGCTGCTGTGGTCCATGCCCGCGCTGTGGGTGAACGATCCGGGGGCCGATCGCACCGCGAATCGTAAACTCGTGCAACTGGAAACGGCCTATCGCGCCGGATTCGCGGTGCCCGAGACGCTCGTTACCAACGATGCCGACGAGGCGCGCTCGTTCATCGAATCGCGGCCCGGGCCGGTGGTTTTCAAACGCACCGGCACCGGTCGCGGCGCGTTCACCGAGACCCGCATCGTGACTCCGGCCGATATCGATCTGCTGCCGGGAATCCGTAACTCCCCCACCATCTTCCAGGACTACATTCACGCCGAGTGTGATCTGCGGATCGTCTGGGTGGATGGCATCGAGTGGGTGGTGCGGATCGATTCGCAATCCGGTGTGGGACGGGTGGATTCACGCCTGGACACCTCGGTGGCCTTCACCGCGGATCGGTTGCCCGCCTCGGTGAGCAAATCGCTGTCCACGCTGATGGGCGCGCTCGGGCTGGCGTTCGGCGTGCTGGATCTGCGGGTCGGCCGCGATGGCGAGATCTGGTTCCTCGAGGTGAACCCGCAGGGCCAGTTCGCTTATCTCGAAATCAAGACCGGTCTGCCGATTTTCGAGAGTCTGGCCAATCTGCTGGTGCTGGGCGACGGCACCGTTCCGGCCTGACCGCACGACCGGACCGGCCGTCGCACGGCGTGCCCGCCATTCCCGGCCTGCACGACATCGCAAGTGGTCGAACGGTTTTCACCGCCGACCCACTGCGATCCCGTAATCGGTTACTTGGCGCCGGCCTTCGCCGCCGCCTTACGGCGGTTCGCACCACCGCGGCTGCGGAGTTGCACATGCGACTCCACCAGCACATTGTGGATGAAACCGTACGATCGGCCGGTATCTCGCGCCAGCGAGCGAATGCTGGCTCCGGCTTCATACTGCTTCTTGAGCTGGGTTTGCAGGCGGTCTCGCGACTTTCCCGTCACGCGTGTGCCTTTACCCAATACGGCTTTACCCTGTGCGGGCCTGTCACTCATGACTTCCTCCGAGTCGCCGTGGGCGCCTCATTCCAGGTTAGAGACTCGGACGGCTGTGATCAATGAATCATTGTGATCGGAGTCACCTCGAGGCCCGGAAATCGGTTCGGGCAGCACCCATCGGCCCGCCCGCGGGCGCGGAAAGATCAGGTAGCAGACGATTCCGAGCCCCAGGGTGCCCGCGGCCACGACCAGCTGCGAGACCGAATCGCGACCCAAACCGCAAGCCGCATAAACCATTACGCCGATCACCAGCAGAGGCGGTAGCGGCCACAGCGGCATTCGGTAGGTCCCCGTAGGCGATTCGCGTTGCACCCGCGGCCCCGAGATCGCGACAAACAGGTAAACCAGGATCAATCCGACACCCGTCGCGATGATCAACATGCATCGCGAGGCCAGTGACCGGTTCTTCACCGAGCGCGCGGAGACCCACAGGCTGCCTATCATGGGCGGCAACCGGACCATGACCAAAGCCCGTGCCGCCCAGCTGATCTGCTCCCATGCGCGTACTGCCAACTGTTGCCCCGACATCGTCACGCCGCCGACGGAGCTGTAGATGCCCGACCCGCAGGCGTTTTCACCCGATGGTCGCCCGCGTGCGCGGGGCCTGGGTATCGAACTGCCGGGCCGCCCGGGGCCGTGGAACGCGATTACCGATATTCCGGGGGGTCGAGGTCGGTTACCGCACGCTCATCGCGGGAGAAGGGCCGCTGGGGCGCGGCGCGGGTCCGGTGCGCACGGAGGTGACCGCGATCCTGCCGGACCACTTGTCTCCCGCATGACCAGCTGAAAGAGCTACTGGCAGAACGGCACTGACTGCCAATGGGCAGTCAGTGCCTTCGGTGTCGGCTCAGGCGAGCTGGATCAGCTCCAGGTACTCCTGCGACCAGTGGTCCTCGGTGCCGTCGGGCAGCATGATGACGCGCTCGGGGTTGAGCGCCTCGGCGGCGCCCGGATCGTGGGTGACCAGGACGACCGCGCCGGCATAGCTGCGCAGCGCGTCCAGGACCTGCTCGCGCGAGATCGGGTCGAGGTTGTTGGTCGGCTCGTCCAGCAGCAGCACGTTCGCGGCGGAGGAGACCAGACCGGCCAGTGCCAGCCGGGTTTTCTCACCACCGGAGAGGGTGCCCGCGGGCTGATCCAGCTGCGGGCCGGAGAACATGAACGCGCCGAGCAGTCCGCGTAGGTCCTGTTCGCCGGCGTCGGGGGCGGCGTGCCGGATGTTCTCCCACACGCTGGCGTCGTCGTCGAGGGTGTCGTGCTCCTGCGCGAAGTAGCCGACCTTGAGCCCGTGTCCGGGGACCAGGTTGCCCGCGGTGGGCTTTTCGGCTCCGGCGAGCAGGCGCAGCAGGGTGGTCTTACCCGCACCGTTGAGGCCGAGGATGACCACGCGGCTGCCGCGGTCGATGGCCAGGTCGACGCCCGCGAAGATTTCGAGCGACCCGTACATCTTGGTGAGGTTCTCGGCCATGAGCGGGGTCTTGCCGCAGGTCGCCGGGTTCGGGAATTTGATGCGGGCGACCCGGTCGGCCACGCGCAGCTCGTCGACTTCGGAGAGCATGCGTTCGGCGCGCTTGATCATCTGGTGTGCGGCAGCGGCTTTGGTGGCCTTGGCGCCGAGCTTTGCGGCCTGCTGCTTGAGCGCGGAGGCTTTCTTCTCGGCGTTGGCGCGTTCGCGGCGGCGGCGTTGTTCGTCGGTGGCGCGGGCGTCGAGGTATTTCTGCCAGCCCATGTTGTAGATGTCGGCCTCGCCGCGGACGGCGTCGAGGAACCAGACCTTGTTGACCACGTCGCCGAGCAGTTCGACATCGTGGGAGATGACGATGAGCCCGCCCTCGTGGTTCTGTAGGAAGCCGCGCAGCCAGGTGATGGAGTCGGCGTCGAGGTGGTTGGTGGGCTCGTCGAGCAGCAGGGTGGTGTCGGATTTGCCGCCGCTGCCGTCGGAGGCGGCGAACAGGATGCGCGCCAATTCGATTCGACGGCGCTGACCACCGGAGAGGGTGCGCAGCGGCTGTGCCAGTACTCGATCGGGCAGGCCGAGGCTGCTGCAGATTCGTGCGGCCTCGCTTTCGGCGACGTATCCGCCGAGTGCCGAGAACCGGTCCTCGAGCTGGCCGTACTTGCGAACGGCCTTGTCGCGGGCGGCGTCATCGGCGACCTCGGCCATGATGGTCTGCTGCTTCTCCATATCGCGGATCAGCGAGTCGAGCCCGCGCGCCGAGAGCACCCGGTCTCGTCCCAGCACATCGAGGTTGCCCTCGCGCGGATCCTGCGGCAAATAGCCCAAATCCCCCGACCGAATCACCTTGCCCGCGTAAGGTTCTCCCTCACCGGCCAGAATTCGCAACGTTGTGGTCTTGCCGGCGCCGTTGCGGCCGACCAGACCGATCCGATCACCGGCTTGCACCCGCAGCGCCGGCCCGGGCGCCGTCAACAGGGTGCGGACTCCGGCCCGGACCTCCAGGTCGGTCGCGGTGATCACAAACGTCTCCTCGTGCGATGGTGTGCTGGCGGATAGCTACTCGATTGCGGGTCATCACGACACACAAGAAGTATTGATTTTACCGCCGCCATCGCCGTTAACCGAATCGAGCATACCTGCGGTTACCGCACAGACGGCGTCCGTTACCTGCGTCATACCCCGAACGGCTCCCGCAGGCGTCCGCGGAAACATCTGTCAGCGCCTGTTCCGCGTGGTCATGGACGGTTGCGGGTGTGATTCATCGCGACCGGGGCCGGGACGATGCGGCGCTCAGTGCGCGCGGGAATTCAGGCTGGTGACTTCGGTCTCAGCCAGCACGGCACCGTCGGCATCGAGCAGTTGCACCCTGACCCGACCTTCGACGTGCCGGGGAGTGTGTCCGGCCGGCTCCGATGGATTCCCTCCCAGACCCCGCACCGCGGCATCGCTCAACTCCTCGGCGTGGTCGATCAACGAGCCCGGGAGTTGGCCGGCCAGCCACTGCCCGGCCAGAGCGTGCGCGGGTCCGGTGATGACGGCGACCATGACGGCCATCGGCAGATCTCGAACCTCGCCGCGAGTAATCAACGGGGCCAACCACTCCCGATACGCATCGGCAATGTCATCGTTCATCGACCGCAGTCGGGTGCCACCGTCGGTCGACCAGTCGAGTCGACCCTGCGAGTAGAGAAATCGAGCACGGGCGACATTGGCTTCGATCCACGACAGTTGATGTCGTATCAGGCCACCGACGACATCTGCGAGTGTCGTGGGCCCAGCGGCGAGCACCCTGCGGTAGCCATCATGGATCGACTGGATCGAATCCACATACAGGGCGCCCGCGATCGCATCCTTGCTCGAAAAATGATGGAACAGCGCACCGTTCGACACTGCGCTGCGCTCTCGAATCCGGGCAATCGTCGTGCGCTCGTACCCCTCATCGCTGAAACAGTCCAGCGCCGCCTGCAGAACTCGATCGCGAACTCCCATGCTCGACAGAGTATCACTCCGGAGTGTTACTCTACTTTGGCGTCCCTGTGCGCGCCGAGAATCAGGAGAACCGATGAAATCCGTTGTGTCCAGCGGTAATTCGTTCGAACTATCCACCGAACACAGCCGCCTCCAGGCCGAAGCCCAGCAAGTCGCGGCCGACTTCGCGCCGCGGGCGGTAGATATCCGGCAACATCTGATCGATCACAGCGAAATCCACCCCGAGCTGTGGACAACGTTTCTCGATCACGGCTGGACCGATCTCCGGCGACCGGGGCGAGCCGGCGATCGCGGCAGCGACCTGCTCGGGACCGCGCTCGTGCTGGAGGCATTCGCCGAACAGGGAATCGTGCTCTGGATGCCGGTGCTGTCCGCCGCTATCGCCCACGCGATCGAAGCGGTCGGCCCGGAATCGGCGCGGCAGACTTGGCTCCCTCGCGTGTACGCCGGATCGACACATCTGGCGATGGCGGCGACCGAACCGAGTACCGGACACAACATGTTCGGCGTCGAAACCGAGATCCGTCGCGCTGGTGACCATTTCGTCGTCAACGGCCTCAAACGGATTACCTCCGGAGTGGATCTCGCCGATCGGGTACTGGTGTTCGGGCGAGCGGACCGCACCGACCGTTCCGCCGGCTACACGACGGTGCTCGTCGATCCGCACGCATCGGGTACGACGATCACCGAAGTCCCCATGCGCTACCGCGAAGGAGTGCGTCAATTCCAACTGGAATTCGACAATGTCGCGGTCGCGGCCGATGCGCTCGTCGGCACCGAGGGACAGGGGCTACTCACCATGTGGCCGTTCACCCACGTCGAGCGGGTACTCACCGCCGCGGTCTGCACCGGTACCGCTGCGTACAGCCTCACCCGCGCCATTGCCCGCGCCAAGGATCGAGTCATCTCCGGCAAGAGCCCCATCGGCGCCGAACAGTCGATCGCACACCCCCTGGCCAGCCTGCACGCGCGCTCGGCCGCGGTGCGATTGCTGGTCTACCGCACCGCGACCCGCATCGATGCGGGCGCCGACGCCGACACCATCGCGGGCGACATCAACATCGCGAAACTACTCGCCGCCGACCTCGCATTCGACTCCGCCGACCACGCGATGCAAGTACTCGGCGCTACAGCGTGGGACGAACGGGAGGGTTTGATCGACATCTACCTCGACGCCCGATTGTCCCGCTCCGGCCCGGTCAGCAATGAATTCGCCCTCAACCACATTGCTCATCAGGTCCTCGGTTTGCCTACCCACCGCTCCTGAGGTCGAAGTGGTGAAGTCGCCCCCGGCCCGGGAGGTGTCATTGGGGGATTCCCACAAACCGGCGTCCGCAGGTTGTGCCGGATCGCCATCTTCCGGCATCAACCCGACTGTATATGTTGTGAGCGTCGAATAGCGCAAAACGATTGAACCGCAACCAATTTGACCGGGTCACCAGCGGAGATGCCGAAGGCGATCCACCCGAACACCGCGTGTCCACCACCGGACATTCAGCTTCATCGAGAAGGGCAGATTTGTGACTACCACTCAGGAAACGATCATCGCCGGCATTGCCGAAATCATCGAGGAGGTCACCGGCATCGAGGCCACCGAGGTCACCATCGAGAAGTCCTTCGTGGAAGACCTGGACATCGACTCCCTCTCCCTGGTCGAGATCGCCGTCCAACTCGAAGACAAGTACAGCGTCAAAATCCCCGACGAGGACCTCGGCAACCTCCGCACCGTCGGCGACGCCGTCGCCTACGTCCAGCAGATGGAGCTCGAAAACGCCGACCTCGCAGCGGAATTGAAGTCCAAGTACACCGAGGACGCGGCCGAGTAATGCCCGCCGGCCCCCGCGCCCGCCCTCAGTAGGCGGCGTCGGATCGATCGGCTGGTGATGATCGGTCGGCGAGCAGGCGCAGTCGGCCGAGGGCGATCAGGATGTCGGTGCGGTTGGCTGCGTGCTTCATCCATGTGGGTAGAACGGTGAACATGTGGCTTGACGGGCGGTCGCTGCGGGGGGATGCACCGATGTCGGCTGCGAGTTGGTCGACGTGCTCGATGTTGAGGGCCCACAGCACGTGTCCGGTGCAGCGGGTTTGTAGCCAGAGTGGCCGGTCGAAATGCAGGTCCGTGACGCCACCGCCGCGGGCGAAGCTTCGTGGCATGGATTCACCGGCCGGGTGGACCCAGTCGTGGGTCGCTCCACACTCGGCGCACACCAGTCTGCGTGGTTCGTCGAGATGCTGATTCCAATGCTGGGCCGCGGGGAGGTCGGGTCGACGCATATTCCTGGCCCGACCTCCACACCGTGAGCACACCACAAGTACCTCGCCCGCGAAGGCGAGCAGTACCTTTGCCCAATCCCGTTGTCGGATAGGACGGTTCGCGTCGGACTCCACGGTCGTGCCCTCGGGCTTATGCGCTGAGGGGGGTGGCTGTGGCTTGGTAGCCGAGGTTGTCGAGAACTTCTCGGGTGGCTTTGGCGAAGTTTAGGGTGATGAAGTGGAGGCAGGGGGCGCCTTCGGCGATGAGGCGTTGGGCCATTTCGGTGGCGATTTCTATTCCGGCTTCGCGGATGGCGGCTTGGTTTTCTTCGGGGCCGTTTCCGGCGGCGCGGTGGAGGCGCTGCAGGACCTGTGGTGGGAGGGGGCGGCCGCTGAGTTCTTCGGCCCGGGCGACCGTGCGCAGTGAGGTGATGGGCATCAGTTCGGGGATTATGGGTTTCGCGCCCTCGATCGGATCGAAGGCCATGATGCGATCGCGTAGGCGGAGGTATTCGTCTACGTCGAAGAACATCTGGGTGATCGAATAGTCCGCTCCGGCACGGAGTTTCGCGGCCAGGAACGCGGTGTCGGTGGCCAGGTCGGGTGAGCGGGGGTGGCCTTGGGGGAAGGAGGCCACGCCTACGTTGAAGTCGCCGAGGTCGCGGACCATGCGGACGAGTTCGTCGGCGTATTCGACGCCTTGGGGGTGTTTGTGCCAGGGGCCGAGGGGGTCGCCGGGCGGGTCGCCGCGCAGGACGAGGATATTGCGGATTCCGTAGTCGGCGTAGGAGCCGACGAGGGAGCGCAGTTCGGCGGTGCTGTGGCCGACGGCGGTCAGGTGGGCGACCGGCAGGAGCGTGGTTTCCCGGGCGAGTTGTCCGGTGATGCGCGCGGTGCGGTCCTTGGTGGAGCCGCCGGCGCCGTAGGTCATGGAGACGAAGGCCGGGTGCATGCGTTCGAATTCGCGGACGGCGCGCCAGAGTCGGGCTTCGCCGGCGGCGTCGCGGGGTGGATTGAATTCCACGGAGAAGGGAACGCGCGGGCCGGAGTGCGAGCGCAGGCTTTTCACGACCGACGGGACGCCGGAGGTGATCGGCGAGATGCGGGTGCGTTGGTGTGGGGAGCCAAAGGTGTTGTCTGGGTTCAGCATCGGTGAATTCCATGGTTGGTGGACGATGGTCGGCACCTATGACCGGCGAACGCCGATGGAGCCCTCGAAGCATCTTCCCGTGCCCGGGTCCACTCGGCGTTCCGCCCGATCCACGAGGCGGCGACCGCCGGATACGGCGTATCCGGCGCAACCGGCAGGTTTTCGGACTCATGGGCATCGACCCGGCTCCAGGTCGACCCCGGCGCACCCGGCCGGGGCTGGTCCGACGGCTGCTTCCCGGGTGGTGCCCGGTGTGCCGTCGTTCCCATTTACCGCTGCGGGACAGTCCGGATTTTCACCGGGTTCCCTCTCGCCCGTGCCGGCAAAATCACCGGACAGGTTTCGACGCTCACGATGGGTTGGGGGCTCCGTATGCCGCATCGTCAGCGAACCAGCTGCCCGAACAGAATAGCCGGGCGCGCGGCCGGGCGCTGCCACCTGCCCGCATGCTGAGACTCAGCCGAGGGCGCTGGCGGTTGTCCGAAGCGTCCACGCGGGCACCCGATAATGCAGCGTGGTGGCGGTCAGCGGCGGAATGTCTATGCGCCAGAAGGCTTGTGCGGGTGCGTCGAGAGTGCACACCACGCCGGCGCGAACAATCGCGGGATGGGTGATGGCGGTGATGTGCTGACCGCTTCCGGCCAGGTCGCCGAGCCAGCCGCGGACGCGGTCGATAAGGTCGGTGATGGATTCACCGCCGTGTGACCGATGGGTGGGATCGGTGAGCCAGCTCATCAACTCTTCGGCGGGCAGCGAGTCCATGGTCCGCCCCGCCCAGTCGCCGTGGTCGATATCGCGGAGCGCTTCCTCGGGTTGGGCGGTCAGCCCGAGCGCGGCGGCTGTTTCGCGGGTGCGGGTCTCCGGGGCGTGCCGAATAACGGTGTGGTCGGCTCCGAGCAGGGAGCCGACCTTCGCGATGGTCCGGCCGCCGAGCGCGTTGAGCGGCTCGTCGACCGGGAATCGCGCACCTTGGACGGCATCGGTGATCGCGTGCGTGATGAGCGTGAGCCGGGTGACCGCGCTCATGCCGCGGTGGGTTCTGAAGTGGGAGCCATGGTTTCTCAACGATACGAAACCGTAGGCGCGCGGGTCGAGGGCGGCCCGTGCTCGCGGTCAGGCGACGACGGAACGCTGTGGCACGCCGACGTATTCGCTCAGCGGACGGATGAGTGAATTGGATTCGCCCTGTTCGATAATGTGCGCGGTCCAGCCGGTGATGCGACTCATGACGAAAATGGGTGTGAACGCCTCGATGTCGAAGCCCAGCAGGTAGTAGGCGGGCCCGGTCGGGAAATCCAGATTCGGTTTGATCCCGGTGGCCTCGATCATGGTGCGTTCGAGGATCTCGTACATGCGCACCCATTCGGCCCCGCCGGTGGCGGCGGCGATATCGAGGAAGGCGGCCTTCATGGTCGGCACCCGGGAGTCACCGTTCTTGTACACCCGGTGCCCGAATCCCATCACTTTCTCCTTGTGCGCCAGCTTGTTTCGCATCCACTGTGCGGCGAGCGCCGGATCCCCGATCTCGATCATGTCGTGCATGACAGCCTCGTTCGCTCCCCCGTGCAGCGATCCTTTGAGCGCCCCGATGGCGGCGGTGACCGCGCTGTAGATATCGGACAGCGTGGAGGTGACCACCCGCGCGGCGAAGGTGGAGGCGTTGAAACTGTGCTCCGCGTACAGAATCAGCGACACCTCGAATGCCTTCACCAGCTCCGGTGCGGGCACTTTCCCGAAGCACATGTTCAGAAAGTTCTCCGCGAACCCCAGATGCGAGTGTGGCGCAATGGGATCCAGCCCATGGCGTCGTCGGTGATCGGCGGCGACAATGGTGGGCAGTACCGCCATCATCCGAAGTGCCTTGGCGCGGTTGGCCTTCGGTGAGTTGTCATCCTCGGCGGGATCCTCCGCACCGAGGTAGCTGATCGCGGTGCGCACCACATCCATGGGATGGCAGTTCTCCGGCAGCTTGGTCACCAGCGACAGCAGTGACCGGTCCGCGCGCCGAGCGGCCCTCTCCCACAGGCAGAATCGCTCGAGTTCGGCATCACCAGGTAGTTCGCCGTACCAGAGTAGATACGCGACCTGTTCGAAGCTGCAGTTCGCCGCCAGATCCTGGACCGCGTAACCGCGATAGGTCAGCGAGTTGGTTTCCGGCACCACCTTGGAGATAGCGGTGGTATCGACCACAACACCGGCGAGACCCTTGTAGATAGTCGGTGTCGCGGTCATCACTGGTTCCTTCCCAGAGTGAAATTGAAGATGTCCGAGTCGAATTCGTTGTAGCGCTCGTAGCGCAGCAGTTCGTAGAGGCGGCTGCGATGCTGCATCCGGTCGAGCAGCGTGCCCTGGGTGCCGGTGGCCAGGATTTCCCGCAGCCCGGTTTCGGCGGCGTGCATGGCCAGGCGCAGCAGTGTGACCGGATAGATGACGGCGTTGTAGCCGATCTCTTCGAGGGTGTGCGCGGGGATCAGTTCGGACTTTCCGAACTCGGTCATATTGGCCAGCAAGGGAATTGAGACGGCCGCGCGGAACTTCTCGAAGTCGGCGATGGTATTCAGCGCCTCGGTGAAGATCAGGTCCGCGCCGGTGTCGGCATAGGCTTTGGCGCGTTCGATGGCCGCGTCGATGCCCTCGATTCCGGCGGCGTCGGTGCGGGCGCAGATTATGAAATTCGGGTCGCGGCGGGCGGAGACGGCGGCACGCAGGCGGCGCACCATCTCCTCGACCGGCACCACGGCCTTGCCGTCGAGATGCCCGCAGCGTTTCGGGTTCACCTGATCTTCCAGGTGCAGCCCCGCGATTCCGGCGTCCTCCATGACAGTGACCGTGCGGGCGGCGCTCATGGGTTCACCGAATCCGGTATCGGCGTCGATGAGTACGGGCAGGTCGGTGACCCGGGCGATCTGCTGTCCGCGTCCGGAAACCTCTGTGAGCGTGGTCAATCCGATATCGGGTAGCCCCAAATCCGCCGAGAGCACAGCGCCTGAGACGTAGACGCCTTCGAAGCCGATTTCCTGAATCAGCTTGGCCACCAAGGGATTGAATGCCCCGGGAAACCGCTGAATACGATTGGAGGCAAGCCCGGCGCGGAAGGCCGCGCGCTTGTCCGTGGCCGAGGTGGCAGCAGCGAACAACCCTGACATCAGAAGAGTCCATTCGGCGATTTGGGCGCGCGCGCAAGCACTTCGGCCGAGACGGTGCAGGTGAGTTCCGACAATTCACCAGCGGACAGCTCGCCGGCGCGTTGCACCACGTCGAGGAAGCGATCCTGCTCAGCGGACTCCACCACACCGTCGGCGAGCGTGCGGAATTTGGCAATGTACTGCTCGCGGGTAAAAGGCCGCGCGCCCAAGGGATGTGCGTCCGCGACGGCCAATTCGTCGATGATCACCTCACCGCTCTTCAAGGTGACCTCGGCGCGTGCGCCGAACGCCCTCTCATTCGGATCGGTCGAATGATAGCGCCGAGTCCACTCCGGGTCTTCGGCGGTGGAAATCTTCTGCCACAGCTCGATGGTGTCCGGCCGCTGCGCCCGCTCCGGCGCGTACGACCGCTCGTGATGCCAGCTGCCGTCCTGCAATGCGACCGCGAAAATGTACATGACCGAGTGGTCGAGGGTTTCGCGAGAAGCCTTGGGGTCGAACTTCTGCGGATCCCCGGAGCCGGTGCCGATCACCACGTGTGTGTGATGACTGGTGTGCAGCACGATCGACGCGATCTGCTCGAGATCGCCGATCCGATCACGCATGCGCCGAGCGAGGTCGATCGGAGCCTGACTCTGATACTCGGCCGAATGCTCCTTGGTGTACGTATCCAGAATGGCCCGCTTGGGCTCACCCGGACCGGGCAGCGGCACCGAGTACTCCTTGTCGGGACCGCCCAGCAGCCAAGCGATTACACCGTCCTCACCCTCCCAGATGGGCGAGGGCGCACCCTCCCCGCGCAGCGCGCGATCAACCGCTTCGACCGCCATCTTCCCGGCGAAGGCAGGGGCATACGCCTTCCAACTGGAGATCTCACCCTTGCGGGACTGCCGAGTGGCGGTCGTGGTGTGCAGCGCCTGGCCGACGGCCTGGTAAATGGTCTCGGTGTCGAGGCCGAGCAGCGTACCGATACCGGCGGCGGCGGACGGCCCGAGGTGCGCGACATGGTCGATCTTGTGCTCGTGTAAACAGATTCCGCGCACCAGATCGACCTGGATCTCGTAACCCGTTGCGAGGCCGCGAATCAGGTCACGTCCGGAGCGGCCTGCGTGCTGTGCCACAGCCAGAATCGGCGGAATGTTGTCACCGGGGTGCGAGTACTCCGCCGCCAAGAACGTGTCATGAAAGTCCAGTTCGCGCACCGCGACACCATTGGCCCACGCCGCCCACTCGGGCGAATACGACCCGGCGATCCCGAAAACGGTTGAGCCCGGCTGATAGGGGTGCGTCACGGCCTGCGCGCGAGCATTGGTAACGGGCCGCCGACCGATGGAGGCCGCGGCGACCGCGGCATTGTCGATGATCCGATTGACGATCATCTCCTCGGTCTCCGGCGCGACCTGCACCGTATCGGCGGCGACCTCGGCGATCCGCCACGCCAGCTGCTCTTCGCGGGGAAAGTGCTCGGCGGAGCGGTGCGTGCGGACGAGATGATTCTTCACGTTCGGGTTCCTCCCAGACGTCGATTTCCTGTGCGTTTCGCACGCTACCGAGCCGGGTGATGGGCCGAAATCCCTCGCAAATGCCTATTTTTGCGGACGCGGAGTTGTGAATTTGCGACAGTTGCGGACGCCGTTCACCTACTGTTCGCCGCTGCGACCGACCGACGTGGAGTGCCAACTCGCCGACCCCCAGTGCCAGCCGGATTGCCCGGTTCGACGGGGACCGCAATGTCGGTGAGACTCATTGTGACCGGCTGTGATTCAAAGGATACGTGGGTTACGGCAGGTCTGCTCCGGGCATGGCGCGGCGCACCGAAGCGCGCACTGTGCAGGGAAGGCACTTCGCGTCGCCGAAGCCCACGCAGACGGCTCCGGGTGACGCGGGGTGCTCGTCCGGCGGTGCCCAGCGGGACGTCGGATAAAGAAGTGCTGATGCCGGGAGTATCGAAACGGCCCGGGAGCCTCGGCTTCCGGGCCGTTGTCCAATACCCATACTTCTCGGGCCCGCTATCGCTCCGGTCCATCAACCGCGGTCCACGACTCCGGCACGGGGAGCGCCCGGCGGTGGCAGACTCCCGTGGCATGACGGATGATCCGAAAATCGCCACTATTGTTTGCGGCGGACGGATGCGCACGCAGCCGGAGGTGTTGGAGCGGGCGGGGCGGATCGGTTCGGCGGTGCTGGCGGCGGGGATCGGGCGCGGCGACAAGTGCGTCATTATGGCGCGCAATGACATCGAGTTCCTCGAGGTGTCGGTCGGGATTGCCTCGACCGGGGGTAATCCGCTGCCGATCAATACGCGGTGGCTGGCGGGTGAGGTCGCGCATGTGCTGACCGATGCGAAGGTGCGGTTGATCTTCGCGCATACCGAGTTCGTGCCGGTGGTCGAGGCGGCATGCGAATTGGCGGGGAGTGTGGCGCGGATTGTGGAAATCGCCATGGCCGCAGAGCTTCTCACCGAGGGTGGCTGGGATGCGGGGCTGACGCGGCCGACCGGACGTCATGAATTGCTACAGGAGTGGATCGACGCGCATCCGGAGCCGGTGGGGCATATCGAGGGCGCTATCTCGGATTCGATGGGCGTCATCTACACCTCCGGCACCACCGGCAAGCCCAAAGGTGTTGCGCGCGAGCAGATGTCTCCGCGGCAGCTGTTGAGTATCGCCGGCGCGACCGCTCAGCGCATGGGCCTGGCTCCTGGCGTGCCGATGCTGGTTGCCGGTCCGCTGTACCACACCTCCCCCAATGCGGTTGCGGTGCTTGGCCTTCGAATGGGTGCGGATATTGTCATCATGCCGAAATGGGATGCGCGTGCGTTCCTGCGGCTGGTCGATCGGCACCGTATTCGGCAGGTCAAGATTGTGCCCACCATGGTCTCGCGCATTCTGAGCGTGCCCGCCGGCGAGCGCGCGAACTATGACCTGTCGAGTCTGACGCACGTAATCCATTCGGCCGCACCGTGCCCGCCCGCGCTCAAACGCGCCGCTATCGACCTGTTCGGTGACGCGTTGTGGGAGTTCTACGGCTGCAGTGAGGCGGGCACGATCACCTGGATCAGTGCCGCGGAGTGGCTAGAGCATCCCGGCAGTGTGGGCCGGGCGGCGGATGGCTCGGCGGTGCTCATCGGCGATGAGCGCGGAAACCCGTTGCCCGCCGGGCAGATCGGCCGAGTCTGGGTGCGCGGCGCGGAGTATTGGCCTCGCTTCGAATACCTCAATCAGGGTGCTCCGCAGTCCCCCGTCGAGGGCATGCTGTGGGTCGGAGACCTCGGCTACCTCGATGCGGACGGCTACCTGTATCTGACCGGCCGCGATGCCGAGGTGGTGATCCGCGGCGGAGTGAATATCTACCCCGCCGAGATCGAGAACGCCATTGCCGCACTCGACGGTGTCGAGGATGTGGCCGTATTCGGCATTCCCGATCCCGGCGACCTGGGTGAGATCGTGGCCGCGCACATTCTGCCGCGCCCCGGTGCGAAACTCACCGAAGACACTGTGCGCGAAGCCCTTTCCGGAGAGCTTGCGAATTACAAAGTGCCCAGCCGGATCGAGATTGTGGACTCACTCCCCCGCGATGACAGCGGAAAGGTCTACAAACGCCAGCTTCGGGAACTCTCGCGTTAAGCCTGGTTCAGCGGATGGTGCCCGCTCCCGGAATCAGCGGAAGATCCAGGGCGGTCACCCAACCCGGCGGCAGTGCGTTCACCGCAGGCACCGCGTTGAGGGCACGCATGCCGGTGGCGAGGCATCCGGCCACGGCCGGAGCGCGTCCCGAACCGTCGGTGAACCGGAACGATGTCTCCTGCGAAATCGACGGGGAGCCGATGATATCCACGCGATAGACATCATCCCGGGTACCGGCGGGCCATTCCGGAGCGGCGTCCAGCCCGATGCGATTCACGTGTTCGAGGGTGATCACCTCGCGATCCCGATAGATACCGTTGATGGTGAACCGGATCGCGGCGACGGTGCCCGCCTTGATGATTCCCTTGGCGCAAGGCCGGTCCTCGGGCGTAACCCACTTGTCCCAGGTGGTGGTGATGGTGTCGAGTTCGATCCCGGCCGCCCGCGCGATCATGGGCACGGTCGGACCCCACGCCATGATCAGCAGATCCGGATGCTCCAGCAGCGCTTGGAATTCCGGCGGATGCCCGATCCCCATCTCGAATTCGTAATCGCCCTCGTAATCGGTGTAGTCGAGCAGTTCGGAGGCCCGCACCGACTTCACCTCGCCGCACAGCCCCATGAGCGACATCGGGAACAGATCATTGGCGAATCCCGGGTCGATGCCGGTGGTGAAGCAGGATGCCCCGCCCGCCGCGCAGGCCTCGGTGATCGGATCGCGCCACACGCCGGGCAGCTGCTTGATCTCCGGATACACCCACGGCGTCATGGCGGTCGAGCAGACGTCGATTCCGGCGCGCAGGAACGCGCTGATGACCCGAATATTCTCATCGGCGAACTGTGCGGTCGGACCGTAGTGCACCACGGCGTCCGGCCGCAACGCGATCAGCTCGTTCACCGAATTGGTCGCGAGCACACCGGTTTTCGCCTGACCACAGAGGTCACCGGCATCCTTGCCGACCTTGTCGGGATTGCTCACCCCGACGCCGACGAGTTCATACAGCGGGTGCCGCAGGATCTCGGTCAACACCATGGATCCGACAACACCGGTGCCCCACAGGACAATTCGCTTCTTCACGGACACTCCTGCACTCATCGGTGGAATTCACCGCAGTCGACGGTCAGCATCTGCCCGGTCACCGCGCTGGCGAGGTCACTGGCCAGGAAAAGCGTTGCGCGCGCAACCTCTTCGGGCCCGGCCAGTCGCTTCAGATCGGTCGGCGCGGCCTTCTGCCGGTAGATGTCCTCGTGCGTGGTCCCGGCTTGCTTGGCTAGCCAGTCGAAGTACGCCTTGTTGATGTCCTCGTAAACATACGACGGCGCGACACTGTTCACACGGATTCCGCGCGGTCCGAGTTCGGTCGCCAGCGACGAAGCCAGATGTGCCAGTGCGCCTTTGGAGAGTTTGTACCCGGAGAACTCCGGCTGCGAACTGTACGAGACGCACGAGTTCAGCATGATGATCGAACCCCGCGACTGTTCGAGCGCGTCGGCGAAGAGTGTCGAAAGCCGCAGTGGCGCGAACACATTGGTCTCATTGGCGACCCGCAGCGCTTCGAGTTCGATCTCGGTGATCGGATTCATCGGCGGAATCGCGAACGCATTGTTGATCAGGCAGTCGACCCGCCCGAACTCGCCGACCGCGCGCTCCACGAGCGCCCGTCGCTGCTCCTCATCGGTGATATCGGTGGGCGCGACCAGCGCGCGGCGACCGAACGACCGCACCTCGGTGGCCAACTTCTCCAACCGCGATTCGGTGCGACTGACCAACACCAGATCGGCCCCCATCCGGGCCGCCTCGATGGTCAGCGAATGTCCCAGTCCGGGACCGATTCCCGACACCACGACGACTTTGTCCTGCAGGAGCGGCACCGGCCGATAGTTTTTGGTGAGATGCGGGGCAGCAGACACGATTTCTCCTCGAGCCGCAGCAGTTACAGAGTGTAACGGCTTTGCTGTGACAGACTGTAACGACTCCCGATCGCGCTGACAAGGACGGATTTCGTGACCGAACGCCACCGCCTGGGCCCGCACCGCGACCCCGCGGTGGATAAGGCGGTCCTGGATGCCGCCCGCGCCCTGCTCGTCGAACGTGGTTATGCCGCAACATCAATCGATGCGATAGCGGCCCGCGCGGGGGTGAGCCGCCCGGCCATCTATCGCCGCTGGCCCTCCAAGGCACACCTCATCGCCAAGGCGGTCTTCCCGGACGTCGGCTCCGACCAGGTGGCCCCCGACCTGACCGCCGAAATCCGCAAGGTGATTCGGGGAACCATCCAACTCTTCGGCTCGGCGGAGACCCGAGCGGCCATGCCGGGCCTGATGGCCGAAATGCGCCAGGACTCCGGCCTGTACGAAAAGCTGGCCGCGCGCCTGGACACCCCCACCCGAGCCGAGCTGGGCGACTACCTCCCCGCCGACGGCGAACCCGCCCGCCCCGGCCTGGACCCGAACACCCTCCTTGACACCATCGCCGGCGCAGCATTGTTCGCCATGTGCATCCGGGACATCACCGACCTCGACGGCTTCGCCGATTCCCTGGAGGACCTACTCCTCTACGGCATCATGGGCACCCGCCCCGACTAGGCGCGATCGAACCTGCCACTGCGCACGGCATCATTGAACGAATCCCATTCGCCCGGACCGAAAACCAGCACCGGACCGGTCTCGCCGAGCTTGGAATCCCGCACTCCGACCATGCCCCCGCGTAGGTGCGCCGCTTCGACGCACTCCCCGCCCGAGGTGCTGCGGCTCGACTTGAACCATTCGGCTCCGGAAAGATCGATGTTCACTCGCCGAACTCCTTGGCTATCGACAGCACGAGCTGCCTTGTCATGTCCCTGTCCAACGCTACCCGAGCGATCTCGGTGAACGCTTGACGGTACCGCTGCACTTCGGTCTCGCGCTCGAGGTAGAGATCTCCGGCGTACTCCTCCAGGAACACCACGGGAGGTTCGATCAAACCCGTGGCGGGAAGCTTCGGAAACTCCAACAGCACAAACGAACCCACGACGGACCCGAGGTGCCCGGACGCGTCGAAGGGCACCACCCGAATCGAAACGTGTGGCTGCTCACCGAGATCGGCAAGCTTGTGCAGCTGTGCCGCCATGACGGCCGGACCACCGATCTGGTCACGAAGGACCGATTCCCACAGCAGGATATCGACCCCGAAGCCTGTCTCCTCCAGGCGGTTTTGCCTTCGAACGGCCATCTCCACCCGCTTCTCGACTTCGACGGAGGGCTTGTCCGGGTGCTCGGTCCATGCAATCGCCCGCCGGTACTCGGAGGTCTGGAGCAAACCGGGAATGATCTGCGTCTTCCAAACGGAAATCCGCCGCGCCGCTTCTTCCAGGCCCATGTAGTGGTCGAAGCCTTCGCGCATCTCATCGGCGTAGGCCCGCCACCATCCGCCCCCGGACTTCTGGGTAGTTCGCACCTCCAACGCCAATTCCAGTAGTGCGACCCGCTTTTCGTCACTCGCCCCATAACCGTCGCACAGCGCATTGATATAGAGATCCGACACTTTGGTCGGTAGCCCATCTTCCAAACGGCCGATGGTCTGCGGCGATACTCCGATGAGCCTGCCGCCCTGAGCCTGATACAGGCCCTTCGCTTCTCGCAGTCGCTTCAACTCGCGACCCAAAGCCCTTCGTGCAAGGGTAGATCCAGTCAACATCTCGTTAGCCTCACTATCGGATGCATCAAATTCTGGAAGTCTCCGCCGTGGGCCAATTGATGGCGAAGCCGCTCGCAATGGAATCAGCGCATCTCGTACCCGGATTCGGGGGTTTGGAGACTCCATGCCAACGTGCCTGAGAGTTTACTCGTTGCATCCCCGGCGGACAGCAAATCCCAAGTCCCCGAACCGATCACATACGGGCATCGCCCGATGGCAAGAGGAGGTGAAAGTCATGGTTATCAGCCATGATCCACCGGATTACCCGGTCATGAATCTGGAAGTCGCGCGGCGAGGCCAGGCGGCTCACCAGGATTGCGATGTCGAGAAGTGTTCCGCCAAAGCCTATTTCGACAAAGTAGCCCTGCGCCTCGGCCGCGAGCTCCGCACAATCCGAAGCTCGCACAACACCACCGATCTACGAGGCGCCTGGAATATCTGGACCGGCCCGACCACCTGAATTCGCCAGCCAGCCTTGGACAATCGATCACCAGGCACTGACCAGGGCGACACGCCGTAGGTGGCCACAGTGAGTGCCTGGTGATCGTCCGTCCAGGTCGGTGGTGGGGTTTTGTCTTTACCTGTGGCGCAGAGTAATTCGTGCGTTGTACGCCGGGCTCAGCCCCGTGTGATACCGCCGCGCCGGTTCCATCGGCCCGGGGATCGGGTCGATGCGGCGCTTTTCGATAATGGCGCGGAACAGGATTCGCGCCTCGGCAAGCGCGAATTGTGCACCCAGGCAGCGGTGGGGGCCTGCGCCGAAGGTTAGCCAGGTGTGGCCGTCGGGGCGCTTGTCGAGAAAGCGTTCGGGGCGGAAGGTCAACGGGTCGGGGTAAAGGGATTCGGATTCATGGATCAGCAGGATGGGGACGATGACGATCGTGCCCTTGGGGATTTCCACGCCGTTGATTACGGTGTCGCGGATGGCGATTCGTCCCGTGAACGGGGAAACAGGGCGCAGGCGCATGGTTTCGGCTACCACCGCGTCGAGGTAGGTGTCCAGGCGCGCTTCGTCGCCTGAATCCACTGCCGCGTCCAGTTCCGCCATGGCCTCGGGATGGGCGGCCAGCATGGTGGCGATCCAACCGAGGGTGATGGCGGTGGTTTCGTACGCGCCCAACAGGATTCCGCGCATGCTGCGGGCGAGGCCCGCATCGTCGTGCTGGTCCAGGTCGGTGTTGATGTAGCGGGTGAGGACGTCCTTGCGGTCGGTGCCGTCCTCATTCGCGGCGCGGCGGGCGGTGATCTCTTCGATGATCACCTCGTCGACCTCGGCTTGCGCCCGGGCGAGCGGGGGGTAGGGCGGGGTGAAGCCGCCGAGGAAGGGGGTCAGCAGGGTAACGGCCAGGAAGCCGCGGCTTTCGATTTCGTGGAACCAGGCGTTGACGGCATCCTTGAGCCTTCCGCTGCGTTCCGCAGCCACATCGCCGAAGACGACGCCCAGCAGTACTCCGATCGCCAGATCGTAACCGGCTTGCAGGAATTCGATCGGCTCGCCGATGGGCCACTTGGGGAGTTCGCGTTCGACTACCTCGATCATGAGTTCTTCGTAGGACTTGAGTGCCTTGTTCTGGAATGGCGGGGAGTAGAGCTTGCGTTCGCGGCGGTGATCTTCACCCTCCAGGAAGATCAGCGTCTCTTTGCCGAAGACCATGTCGTGGCTGGATAGTCGGCTCATCAGCTGGCCGATGGAGAAGTCTTCGTGATTGGTGAATACCTCACGAACGTCGTCCATCTCGTGGGTGATGAGCATGGTCGGGAAGCCGGGCGGGTCGGCTACGAAGCGTTTGCCGAGCGCGACGAGCGGGGAGCTGTGGGCGCCGGGGCGGATCAGGCCACCGAGCTGCCCTAGGCGGCGAGTGCGTAGGTGGGGAAGATGGCGCAGCTTTATCGGGGTCTGGGACACGCAGCCATCTTCACCGCTGATCCGGAGTCTGGCAATCATGAAATCCTTGGGGCGCCAACGAGTGTCGCGCATGGGTGCCCCTACTTTTCGGGGGTCGGATTACCCTCGCCGATGTTGGCGGCACAGGGGTATAGATGGCTAGGGTGGGCGCGAACAGGCCGCACCGCCCACTGAGCCATTCCTCATGCACCTGGGGAACGAAGTCCGGCCGGAGAATAAGTTCCACCAGGTAGAGAAGGTATTTCGTGCTCAACACTTTTACTGAAACACTGTTCGCTCAGATTGCGAGCCGCCCGGCCGAACCGGTCTACCGGTTCCTGGACAGTGGTGACGTCGAAGGCGTTGTGCGCGAGCTGACATACGCCGAGCTGGGAGTACGCGCGCGGGCCATCGGCGCGGCCCTACAGGATTCGCGGCCCGAACGCGCACTGCTGCTCTACCCGGCTGGACAGGAGTTCGCCGAGTCGTTCTTCGGCTGTCTCGCGGCGGGGGTGGCGGCGGTGCCCGCGCCGCTGCCCGAATGGGATAACCGGTCACTGCGCCGGCTGCGGCGCATGGTCGCGCATGCCGAGGTCGATGTGGTGCTGGCCCCGGCGCGGGTGGTCGCGGAGTCGGCCGCCTTGTGTGCGGAGATTCCGGAGTTGGCGGGATTGCGCTGGCTGGCGACCGATGAGATCACCGGTGACCAGGCAATACATTGGCGTGAGCCTGATCTCGGGCCGGAGTCGGTCGCGTTCATCCAGTACACCTCCGGCTCGACCAGCGCGCCGCGCGGTGTGCTGATCACGCATGAGAACCTGCTGCACAATCAGGGTGCGCTCGTCGACGGCCTCGGACATGATCGCGATTTCGCCGACACCTGGGATGGTGCGCTCTTCGCCAGTTGGCTGCCGATGTACCACGACATGGGACTGATTGCGCCGCTACTGCATACGGTCTACCTCGGCGCGAATTCGGTGCTCATGTCGCCGCTGCACTTCCTGCAGCGGCCGGAGCGGTGGTTGCGGGCCATCTCCACCTATCGCGCGCACACCAGCGGCGGACCCAATTTCGCGTATGAGCTGTGCGTGCGGCGGATCGGGGCGGAGCAGATCGATCAGCTCGATCTGAGCTCGTGGCGGGTGGCGTTCAATGGTTCGGAACCGGTGCGGGCCGGGACGATTCGCCGGTTCGCGGAGACCTTCGGGCGGGCCGGATTCCAGGCCGAATCCCAGCATCCGGTCTACGGTCTGGCCGAGGCCACGCTGATTGTGACCGGGCCGCCCATCGGCGTGGCACCGACATTCCATGAGGTGCGGGATGCGCTCGGGGATCGTGGGCGCGGGGCCGAACTCGTCGGAGTCGGACGACCGGCCGGCGGAATGTCGATCGCGATCGTCGATCCGGAGAGCACCACCGAGCGCGCCGACGGGGCCGAGGGCGAGATCTGGGTTGCCGGAAAGAGCGTCGCCGCCGGGTATTTCCGGGATGAGCAGGCCACCGCCGAGGTGTTCGCCGCGACCCTGCCCGGTGACGACCGCCGCTACCTGCGCACGGGTGACCTCGGATTCGTCTCCGGCGGAGAGCTTTTCGTGACCGGCAGAAGTAAAGATCTGCTGATCATCGACGGGCGCAATCACTATCCGCAGGACATCGAATCGACCGTCGAAGCCGCGCATGCCGGGGTGCGCGCCGGATGTGTCGCCGCATTCTCGGTCGAAATACGTTCGAGCGGTGAACAACCGGTCGTGGTGGCCGAGGTGCGCACCGAGGAACCTGAGGAACTGGCCGCGATCGAGACCGCGGTGCGCGGTGCGGTGTCGACCGAGCACGGGCTCACCCTGGCCACCGTCATGCTGATTCGGCCGGGCACCATCTTCAAGACCAGTAGCGGCAAGATCCAGCGGCAGGCATGCCGGGCGGCGTATGGCTCCGGCGAGTTGCTCGAACTGACGGCCGGACCACTGCGTTCGCCCGAGGATGAACTCTTCGACTTCGAAGAAGAGACCGCGACCGAGCCGACTGCAGCGAGTTCGGGACCATCTACCGAGGCCGTGCGCGCGTGGCTGGTCAAGACCATTGCGCAGCAGGCGGCCCTCGATCCCGAACGCATCGACGTGAATCAGCCGATTGTCGAATTCGGTTTGGGCTCTGCCGATCTGGTGGAGCTGGTGGTCGATCTCTCGGACTTCTACGGCGAGTTCCTCGATACCAATCTGTTCTTCGACAACCCCACCATCGAGGGCGTGGCCAGGGCACTCGCGCCCGCCGAGCCCATCGAGGAGACAGCCGACGAGGCCGTCGACTCCGGCGTAGCCGATGCCGCGGACGATGCGGATGACGACGCCATCGCCATCCTCGCCATGTCCTGCCGCTTCCCCGGCGGCGCGGACTCACCGGAAGCCCTGTGGCGCTTGCTCGACGGTAACGGCGATGCGCTCGGCGAGGTTCCCGAGGGCCGCTGGGATATCGACGACCTGTACGACCCCGACACCACCGCGACCGGTAAGGCGTACACCTTCCGCGGCGGATACGTCGATGGCGTGGATCGCTTCGATGCCGCCTTCTTCGGTATCGGCCCGCGCGAGGCGGCGGTCATGGACCCGCAGCAGCGGGTGATGCTGCAGCTCGCCTGGGAGGCGATCGAACGCTCGGGGCGCGATCCGCGCACCCTGCACGGCAGTGTCACGGGTGTATACGTCGGCGCATACGCGACCGGCTATCTCGCCGATCCCGCGCCTGAACAGCTGAATGGTCAAGTGGGAACCGGTCTTTCGCCGAGTGTGGCGTCCGGTCGGATCTCCTACACGCTCGGGCTGCACGGTCCGGCCGTCACCGTCGATACCGCGTGTTCGTCCTCGATCGTGGCCATGCATTCGGCCATGGCGGCGCTGCGCGCGGGTGAATGCGATCTCGCGCTCGCGGGCGGCACCACGCTGCTGATGTCGCCGATCGCCCATATCGAACTGTGCAAGCTGGGCGTCCTCTCCCCCACCGGGCGCTGCGCGCCGTTCTCCGCCGAAGCGGACGGCACCGTCTGGGCAGAGGGTGCGGGTCTGGTGATGTTGAAGCGGCTCAGCGATGCTCGCCGCGATGGCGATCGGGTGCTCGCGGTCATTCGCGGGTCGGCGATCAATCAGGATGGGCGGAGTCAGGGGCTCAGTGCGCCGAATGGTGCTGCGCAGGAACAGGTATTGCGATCCGCGCTGCGGGTGTCGGGGCTGACGCCGCACGATATCGACTATGTCGAGGCGCACGGCACCGGTACCGCGCTCGGTGATCCGATCGAGGCGCGGGCGCTGGCACGGGTGTTCGGTCCGGGGCGTGACCCGCAACGGCCGCTGGGGATCGGATCGCTGAAATCCAATGTGGGACATACCCAGGCGGCAGCGGGTGTGGGTAGCGTCATCAAACTGGTGCTCGCACTCCAGCATGAGCGGATTCCCGCCACGCTGAATGCGAAAGTTCCCTCACCGCTGGTTGATTGGGAGCGTAGCGGCGTGGCGGTGGCGGGCGAACCGCTGCCGTGGACGCGGGGTGAGCGGCCGCGCCGTGCGGGTATCAGCGCCTTCGGGCTCAGTGGCACCAATGCGCATTTGATTCTGGAAGAGCCCCCGATCGAGCTGGCGGCCGTGCCGGACAACACCTCCGGAGACCGGCGGGTGGCGCTGCTGCCGATCTCCGCCCGCTCCGAGGCGTCGCTGCACGGACAGGCCGAGCGGCTGCTCGACCTCGTCCTCGCCGATCCGGAGCTCGCGCCGGGTCCGGTCGCACGCTCACTTGCCATGCAGCGCACCAGCTTCGAGCGGCGCGCGGTGGTCGTCGCCTCCGATCGGGCCGAGATGGTGGACGCGCTCCGCGCGCTGGTCGACGGCAACCCGGCACCCGATGCCGTCCTCGGCAACGGCCCGGTGCTCACCAATGCCAAAACCGCGTTCGTCTTCCCCGGACAGGGCGCGCAGTGGGTCGGCATGGCCCGGGACATGCTCACCTCCTCCGAGGAGTTCCGCACCGAATTCGAGCAGTGCGACAAGGTTTTCAGCGCACAGCTCGGCTTCTCCCTCGCGGACCGGCTCGCGGCCATGACGGTCGCCGATATCTGGGATCACCCGTTCGTGCAGCCGCTGCTGTTCACGACCATGGCCGCGCTGGCGGCCACCTGGCGCGCGGCGGGCGTGACCCCCGATGCGGTGATCGGCCACAGTCAGGGCGAGATCGCGGCGGCCTACTGCGCCGGTGTCCTCGAATTGAATGATGCGGCAAGGATTGTCAGCGCGCGGGCTCGGCTCATGCAGGGCATCGAGGAGCCCGGCGCGATGGCGGTGGTGGGGCTGACCGAAGCCGAGGTCATTCCGCGACTGGCGAATTTCACCGATCGGCTGGGGATCGCTGCCGTCAATGCGCGGCGCTCCACCGTCGTAACCGGACACCAGGCCGCGGTCGAGGAGCTGCTGGCCGAACTCGATCGCGCGGGCATCTACAACCGGCTCGGTGCGGCAGGTCCGAGCCTGGGCGGGCACAGCCCCATGACCGAGGTCATGCGCGAGCCGCTCGCCGCCGAGTTGGCGGACATATCGGCGAATATCCCTGCGACACAGTGGTATTCGACCGTGACCGGCGAGCCGGTGACCGAGGCGGTCGACCCCGGCTACTGGTATCGCAATGCCCGCCGGACGGTGCGCTTCGCCGACACCGTCGAGCGCATGATCGCGGATGGATTCCGCTACTTCGTCGAGCTGGGCGCACACCCGTCGCTCACCACGGCCGTCAAAGCGGTCTCCGACGAAATCTCCCGCGAGGTCGTCGCCGTCGGTTCACTGATGCGCGATCAGGACGGACCGACCGCCCTCGCCCGCGCTCAGGCCGAACTCCATGTCGCCGGACATGAACTCGACTGGACCAGCCTGCTGCCCGAGTACCCGCGGGTGGACCTGCCCACCTATGCCTTCGACGAGCACCGCTTCTGGACCGAACGCCTCAACCGCGATTCCACCGCCCTGGGCCTCGGCGATATCGCGCACCCCATCCTGGGAGCCGCTGTCCCGCAACCGGATTCCGGCGGTGTCATCCTCACCGGCCGCATCTCCCGCCGCCTGCAGCCCTGGGTCACCGACCACGCGGGTCCCAATGCGGTGATCATGCCCGGCGCCGCCCTGGTCGAACTGGCGGTCCGCGCCGGTGACGAAGTGGACAGTCCGGTCCTGCGTGAACTGCTGCTGCGCGCCCCCATGCTCGTCCCCGAACGCGGAGCCCTGCGCATTCAGACGGTGGTCGGCGGCCTGAGCACCGACGATCGCCGCACGGTCCGCATCTACGCCCGCGACGAACAAGACCCCGACGCGCAGTGGACCCTGCACGCCGAGGGCACGCTGGCCGAAAACACCGAATACGTTTCCGTGCAGTTCGATTCACTGCCCACAGCGTTCTCGGCCTCGTCGGCACAGTCCGATGTATCGGCGACGGCGGTCACGCGGCCACCGTCGGGCACTTCAGCGTCACCCCGGTCGAGTCAGTCGACGTGGCCGCCTGCCGATGCGGAACGCATTGATGTCGTGCGCCTCTACGCCGAGCTGTACGCACGCGGCCACCAGTACGGCCCGCAGTTCCAGGCGATGCGCGCAGCTTGGCGGCGCGGTGACGAAATCTTCGCCGAAGTAGAACTATCCGAGGCAGCACACGGCGATGCCGCCCAATTCGGTATCCACCCGGCTCTGCTGGACGCGGCCCTGCACGCCACCGCTCTCTACGCATCCGATGGCGAACACGCCCTGCTCCCCTTCGCCTGGACCGACGTAAACCTTTGGGCCTCAGGCGCAACCGCCCTCCGAGTCCGCCTCACCCGCTCGGCCGCGGACACCATCACCATGTCCGCGACCGACCGCACCGGGCACCCGGTGGTCTCGGTGGGCTCCCTACTCCTGCGCCCGGTCGCGGCCACCCAATGGGATGCCGCAGCCCTCGCACCCGCCTACCGCCGACTGTTCCGAATGGAGTGGTCCGAGCACGCGCTACCAGCCTCCAACCGCCCACTCACCCTGTGCGAGTGGAACTCCGACGCCTCCATTCCTGCGAATACAGATGTGATCGTCCTTCCGGTTCCCCACGGAGATTCGCCGGAGCGGGTCCATGCGATCGCGCAGCAGATGTTGGCGGCGTTGCAAGAGATCATCGGCGACAGTCGATTCGAGCAGTCCACCCTCGTGGTTCGCACGTGTGGCGCGGTGACTCTCAACGCTGTGAGCCCGGATCCCGCCGGTGCGGTGGTGTGGGGTCTGGTGCGGTCGGCGCAGTCGGAGAATCCGGGGCGGATCGTGCTGATCGATTCGGCCGACCCGGAATTGGATATCGCGGCGTTGGTCGCCGCCGATGAGCCGCAGTTGGCCGTGCGCGACGGGGTGGCGTTCATCCCGCGACTGGTGCGGCCGGCCGAGTCCGCGAGCCAGGTGCAGGAAGGGCGGGTGTCGCTCGGGGACGGGGCTGTGCTCGTCACCGGTGCGCCGGGGCGGCTGGGGTCGGCGCTGGCCCGGCATCTGGCCGATGCCTACAGCGCTCGGGATCTGGTGTTGGTCAGTCGGCGCGGGATCGATGGGCCGGGTGGGGTCCAGCTACGGGAGGATCTTGAAAGTCGCGGCACGCGTGTGCGTTTCGCGCGCTGCGATATCACTGATCGAGCGGCGCTCGCCGAACTGCTGGATGGGATCGAGCTGGCCGGGGTGGTGCACGCGGCGGCTGTCTTCGACGACAGCACCCTCGGCTCGCTCACGCCCGCGCAGCTGGACAATGTGCTGCGCCCGAAGGTCGACGCCGCGTATCACCTGCACGAGCTGACCGCGGATCGGGACCTGTCGATCTTCGTGCTCTTCTCCGCGGCGGGCGGGTTGTTCGGCACGCCCGGACAGGCCAATTACGCTGCGGCCAACGCCTATCTGGATGCGCTGGCCCTGCACCGCCGGTCGATCGGTATGCCCGCGCAGTCCCTGGCCTGGGGTGCGTGGGGCGTCGATATGCACGACCACATGGCGCGAGCCGATATTCAGCGCATCGAACGCGCGGGCGTGCGCGCGTTCTCGGTCGCCGAGGGTATGGCCTGCTTCGATGCCGCGCTGCGGGCCGGCGATCCGATGCTGGTGCCACTGCTCTTGGACACCGATGTGCTGCGGCGCGCCCCGGGAGTGCCACGACTGCTACACGGACTCGTCCGGCGCGCCTCCCGCCGGGCGGTCGCGGATCGCTCGACCGTCGAGGTGGCGGCGGGATCGCGCTTCGCCGAACAACTTCGGGCCGTTCCCCGGGCGGAGGCGATCGCCCTCGCCATGGCGGCGGTCGCCGAGTGGACCGGTCAGGTGCTCGGTCATGCGGGCTCCGACAAGATCTCGGCCGAACAGAATTTCCAGAGCCTGGGCCTGGATTCGCTGATGGCGATCGAACTGCGCAACAAGGTACGCGAACACACCGGGATCTCGGTGCCGCTGGGCAGCATTCTGGCCGAGCAGAATCTCACCGATCTGGCCGGCTACCTCATGGAAGAGCTACTGCGACAGGGTGATTCCGGTACGACGGCGATTGTCGCCGCCGAGGTTCCCGATATCGAGATCCTGCCGGTGACCCGCGACATGATGCGGCTGCTGCGCACCGAACAGCTCGGTATTCCCAGCGCCGCGCAGACCGGCGGCGTTGCGGTGCGGCTACCGATCGCGGTCACCCGGCCGCAGCTCGAGCAGGCCGTCGCCCGCCTGGCCCGCCGACATGCCGCACTGCGCACCACGATTCGGCGCAGCGAGGAGCACGGCCGTCAGCTCGAGATTCACCGCGAGCCCGGCGAGCTGGCGGCCTGGCGCGACCTCGACCGGCTCGATGATGCCATCGTGCAGGAGCATTTCCGGGAGCTGATGGCGCGACCGTTCGACCTGGAGACCGGGCCGCTCTGGCGATTCGAACTGCTCAATGCCGAATCCGCCTCTCCGGTACTGCTTTTCGGTGCTCATCACGGTATGAGCGATGTGCAGTCCATGCTGCTGGTCGCGGGTGAACTCGCCGCGGAGCTCTCCGGCGCGTCGCTCGACGACACTGTCACCAATCGCGATATGCATCAGCTGCTCGCCGCGCAGCCGAACAAACGCGAGGGTGACGAAGCCGCCATCACCCGATGGCGCGAATTCTTCACCGGCGCCCGCCGCCTGGAATTGACACTGGCACACCCGCGTCCGGCGCAGCGCAGCTACGGCGCGGGGGCCATCGCCCTCGATATGCCCGCCGGACTGCACGATCGGGTCGCGGACCGCGCCCGCGATTTGGGCCTCACCCCGGCCGCGATCTTCCTCGGCGCGTTGAGTGTGCTGCTGTCCCGCCGTCAGCAGGTCGATCGATTCGCGCTGGCGGTACCGGTGGATACCCGTATGCACGCGGACGCGACCGATGCCGTCGGGTATTTCGGTCTCCCCGTACCGTTTCCGGCTACTGTCACCGCCGAAGACCGGATTACCGATGTGCTCGTGCGCACCGGTGAGCGGCTGCGGAGTCTGCTCGCACCGGGCGCGGGCTTCGCCGAGGTACTCGCGGCGCTGGCCGCCGAGGGCCTGCACCGTGATAACGCGCCGATGATCGAGGTGTACTTCAACTACCTGCGCGCCAATTCCGCTGTAGCGGCGGCAGAGGTCGTTCCGGTCAGTACCGGATACTCCGATCTCGACCTCATGGTCGCGGTGCTGCCCGATACCGGGCAGGTGTTGTTCACCTACAACAGCGACATCATCGATGCGCGGACCTGCACCGAATTCGGTGCGGAGTATCTGGCGACGGTCGCGGCGGCGGTCAGCGATCCCGGAGCGCCCGCGCGTCCGGAAACCGCTGGCGCACATGCGGTTTCCGGTGTCCGCGCGGCATTCGGCGCGACCTTCGCACTGGGCAGGCTGCCGGAGTTGATGGTCGCGGCCAGTGCGGATTCCACGGCGATCACCGTCGCGGAGGCGCCCTACCATCATGTGCTGTCGAGCCTGCGTGACCCGTCCGGAGTCTTCGCCCAGCCCTCGATATCGCTGAGCATTGTGCTGCTGCGGGCGGCCGATCTGGAACGATTCGGCGCGCTCACCGATGAGCTGCTCACCGAGCTCGCCACCGAATACGCCGCGGCCCTGGGCGAATTGGCCGAACGAACCCGCAAGCCGGTAGTCGTGGGCTTCCTGCCCGCTGCCGTGCCGGAGGAGCGGCTACTGGCCTGGGAGCGGGTCGTGAGCGTCCGGGTACGCGAAATCCCCGGCATCGCGGTGCTCGAACCGGGCGATTGGACGCGAAATCACCACGTGGACAATCCCTTCGACGATCGCACCGAGATCCTGGCGCACCTGCCCTTCACCCCCGAATTCCAGGCGGCGGTGGCGCTCACCCTCGTCGCGACGGTGGGCGCGGTCATCGAACCCGCACCCAAGGTGATCGCCGTTGACGGCGACGACACGCTGTGGAGCGGAACCGCGGGCGAGATCTGCTCGGCCGCAGTCGTTTTCGATGCACCGCGCCGGGCCCTGGCACGACGGCTCGCGCAATGGCGGGCGGCGGGCACCCTGCTGGTGCTGGTGACCAACAATGACGCCGACACCGTCTGGGCCGTTCTCGACCGTCCCGAAAGCCCTTTGCGCCGAGAGGATTTCGCGGCGATATCGACCGGCTGGAGCGGTAAGCCGGAGCGCCTCGAAGAGGTCGCCCACACCCTCGGCCTGGGACTCGACACCTTCTGCTATCTCGATGACAACCCGGTCGAAGTGGCGCGCATGCGCACGCGACTGCCCGAGGTGCTCTCGGTGACCTGTCCCCCGGCCGATGAACTGGACGACTTCGTCACCCGGCTGTGGCCCATGGTGCCGATCGCCGCGACGACCGAGGACAGCGCCCGCGCGGACTTCTACCGTCAGGACCGTGAACGCGACAAGGCCCGCGCCACAGCCGAATTCGCGGAGTTCCTGGCACAGCTGCAACTCGAAGTCGACATCGACCCATTGACGAACGCGACCCTGGAACGCGCCCAGCAGCTGGTCCGCCGCACCACCCAGTTCACCCTCGCCGCCGTCACCGTCGACGATCTCGACCGCTGGCGCACCGAAGGTGAGGTCTGGACCGCCACCGCCCGCGACCGCTTCGGCGACTACGGCCTCATCTCGGTCCTCGCCCTGCGCGCCGACGACGAGACCCTGTCGATCACCGGCTGGCAGCTCAGCTGCCGGGCCCTGGGCCGCGGCGTGGAGGAACACCTGCTGTCCTGGGTGGCCGACCGGGCCGATGCTCTGGGCTGCACCACGGTCCGGATATCGTTCGAGCGCACCCCTCGGAACGAACCCGCCCGGCGGCTGGCCGCCCGCCTGCGCGGCACGGCGGACACCACCAACTTGGACGTCTCGGTAACCCCGGACCGCCTGCGGCAGTTCCGTTCCTGGGAGGAGCAGTCGAACACTGAGGAGGTGACCGGTGACCGATCCTGACGAACGGCCCCCGGTCCGCAATGCGGCCGTCGACCGCCGCCACCGCGCCGAAACCCTCGAACGAGGCACGGCCGCAATGGATATAGCCGCCCTCCTCGCTCGCACCGGCACCCCGGCACGCGGCGAGGCGGACCGCTCGCCCGAGTCCGCCGCGAGCGGTGCGCCGTCGGCGGGAGCCGATGGCGGGTCCACGACCGCGCTCGAGACGCTGTCCGCCGACGCATCCCCCGCCTCTCGCGGGTCGACCGCCGACAGGCTCTCTGCCCCTCGCGGGTGGACAGCCGACACCCTGGCCACCGCCATCACCGACCTCGCGAACCGCTACACCGCCACCCCCATCGACGCCGACACCGACTTCTTCGACGCGGGCGGGACCTCCCTCGCCGCCGTGGAACTGGTCGCCGCCCTGTCCCGCGAACTCGACATCCACCCCGACCTCGACACCATCTTCTTCGACGCCCGCCCCCGCCGCCTCGCCCACCGCTGGCTCGCCGACCATCCGGAATCGGTCCAGCCGCAGGTGATCTCGGAGCTCGCGGCCGATATCCCCTACGGCGGGCACCCATTCGCGGGTCCACAATCCGACGCGGCAGACGACGCCTTCACCGATACCGATGATCTGGCGCTGCTCTTCGCCGATCTGGCCGGTGCGGATCGATTGCCGGTTGTGGCGGCTCCGGAGCGGGTTGCGCCACGGCGCATTCTGTTGACCGGGACCACCGGGTTCCTGGGCAGTCATATGCTGCTGGATCTGTTGCGGCACAGTCAGGCTCATGTGGTGTGCCTGGTGCGAGCCGATGACGATCAGGCGGCGGCGCAACGGTTGCAGGATGCCGTTCGGCGGTTCGCGCTGCCTTGGTCCCGGGAGGTATTGCGGCGGGTGACGCCGCTGGCGGGTGATCTGCGATTGCCTCGGCTCGGGCTTTCGGATGAGCGATGGAATGAGCTTGCCACCGAGGTTGATTCGATTGTCAATGCGGGGGCGGCGGTCGATTTCCTGCGCGGGTATCCGTCGCTGCGGCGGACCAATGTGCTCGGGCCGCTGACGCTCGCGGAGTTGGCGTGTACCGGTCGTTCGAAGCCGATACATCACATCTCCTCGATGGCCGTGTTCAACGGTTCCGAGGCCGAGGTGCTCAGCGAGGATGCGCCGACGGCCAATGTCGCCGAATTGCCGATCGGATATGACCGGTCGAAGTGGGCGGCGGAGGCGGTGTTGCAGCGCGCGAGTCAGCACGGCTTGGTGGTGACCATTCTGCGGCCGGGTGGTATCGGCAGCCATCCGGAGACGGGTGCGCACAATCCGCGCGACCTCAATGCGGGAATCACGGCCGCGCTCATGCGATTTCGCACGGTGCCGGGATTCCGGTATCTGAACTCGGCCCCGGTGGATTGGGTCAGCCGGACGGCGGCGGAGATTGTCGGCACGCCCAGCGCGTGGGGGCACACCTACCATCTCACCGGCGCGCCGACCTCGCTCGAGCAGATTGTCGCCGAAACCTCTTTGGGCGGCTTGGGGATTCGCGTTCAGCATTGGGAACAGTGGTGCGAGGATGTGGTGCGCGCGATCCGTGAAGGCCCGGTGCCCGAACTGGAATCGCTGGCGCAGGTGCTGCAGAGCCCGGTGGCCCGGCGGCAGCTCGCGGCCATGGTGACCGCGCCGCCCGCCACCGCCGCGCGCACCGATGCCTTCGTCGCGGCTCGTGGCCTGCCCGAACCGGTCAATCCCGGTCCGGCGCAACGCGGCAAGATGCTCGCGACCATGACCGGTATGGGACCGCAACCGGGCGATGAACCCTATCTGCGCTTCCACGAAACACTCAGCGGCACAGTCGGTCCGATAGGCGAGGCGGCACATATCCCGTGTGATCTGCGGCTGGCGCTGTCCGTCGCGAGCAGCGCCCAGGTGTTCTCCGCCCGCACCCTCGATATCCACGGCGAATTGACCTGCGCCGCACTGCACTCCGAACCGCTGACGGTCGAGGGCACCGCGATCGTCCGCCCGCACGACGGCATCCCGCTCCCCCATGAAACCCGGCATCCGATCATGCATTACCAACTCACACTGCGTGATTCAGCCGGCGGCACCTGGTGGCTGGAGGGCTACAAATTCGCCGCCGCCCGCCGCCGCTTGGTGCGCCAGCTCGGCACCCAATTGATCGAGATCGGCCGCACCGGGGAGCCCGCCACGTTCACCGGCGAGGTGGCGGTGCCCATGCACACCTACCTGCCCGATCAGATCGACGGCATCGAAATCGATCCACGACTCCCGGAGAGGCAACAGCGACTGGCGAAGATGTTGTGGCTCAGCTGGTTCGGCAGTCAACTCGGCAAAAGTCTGATGGAACCGGTGCTGCGAGTCGGCACCGATCTGCTGGATCTGCGCCGCGCCATGCGGAAGGAGCAGCGCCGGTGACCGGCATCAGAGCCGAACTCGATACGGCAGAGGTGATTTCGTTCCGCACCGATGACGGTATCGCCCTGCGCCTGCGTCGCGTCGGCCCGGCGGACGGCCCGGCGGACGGCCCGGCGGTGCTGCTGGTGCACGGGCACGGCGTCTCCTCGGAGATGTTCGCACTACCCGAGATTCGCAATGTGACCGATGTCCTGGCCGACGCAGGCTACCAGTCCTGGCTGCTCGACTGGCGCGGCAGCTGTGCCTTGCCCTACAACGAATCCGGCCGTCCGTACACCTTCGACGATGTCGCGCTGTACGACCTGCCCGCGGCGGTCGCAGCGGTTCGCGAGCACATCGGCGAACGCCCGCTCTTCGTGGTGGCGCATTGCATCGGCGCACTTGCCTTGTCGCTCAGCCTCACCGGCGGCCTGCTCCCGGATCTGGCGGGTGTGGTCGCGCAGGGCGTCTTCCTGACCCCGAAGGTCAGCACCTCCGCCCGCATGCGCGTCCTACTCGCGAGCGAGATGCTCGGTTCCCGCGTCACCCATCTCGAATCCGATTTCCGCAAGGTCGGCCTATGGTCCAAGCGCACCCTGCTCTACGCCGCACTGTCCCGCAAGGGCGACTGCCCCGACCCCACCTGCCGCCTGGTGCATTACGGCTGGGGCATGGGCGCGAAACTGTTCGAGCACGACCACCTCGATCCCGTAACGCACGACCGGCTCGCCGAATTATTCGGCGCGGTACCGCTTTCCGTCCTCCCACACCTGCGGCAGATGGAGTTGGCGCACGCGGTGGTCCGCTGGAATGTCGACGATGAGCGCTATCACGCCCTCCCGGCGAACGCCCTGGACCAGGCCTCGCGCATCGACTGCCCGGTGCTGCTGCTGGCGGGCAGCCGCAATGAAGCCTGGGTCGACTCCAATAAGCTGTGCTACGAGGTGCTTTCGGCCCGCAATCCCGGTGTCGATGTGCGCTACACCGAGATTCCGTCCTACGGCCACCTGGACACCTTCATCGGCCGCGGCGCGGCCCTGGACGTGTTCGGGTATATCGTCGACTTCCTCGACGAGACAATGGCGCAGATAACCAACGAAAGTCGAGAGTATGCGAATCGCATTGTTGACGGCCGGAACCCGGGGCGACCATCAGCCATATCTGGCCCTGGCCGATGAATTGCGTTCGCGCGGTCACCATGTCGAAATGACCGCGACCGAGAACTACGCGGATGTGGTGCGGCGCTCGGGATTCGAACCGCACGTGATTCCGTTCAACTCGGCCGAACTATTGGAGTCGCCCGCCGCCAAGCGCGGGCTGTCCTCCGGTAATCCGCTGCCGTTCCTGCAGATCATGCTGGATACGGTCAAGATCATGGCCGGTGAGCGCGGCGATCAGATGCACGAAGTACTCAGCGGCGCAGTCGAATCCGCCGATGTGATCGTATCCTGCGCGTCCACACTGCCGTGGGCGATGGAGCGACGGGAGAAGACCGGGCAGATCGTGGTCGGCGGGCTGCCGTATCCCCTCGAACGCACCGCGGACTTCCCGTCCTCGTTCACGGTCAAGAAGATGATCTCCTCGCGGCGACTGCGGCTGGCCAGCTACTCGGCCTTCGAACTCGCCTACGGCGTGGCGTATCGCAAGATGGATCGGCGAGTGCGCGAGCTGATGGGGCTGCCCGGCGCGCCCCGCAATCCGTTCAAACGCATTCGCGAGGACGGAATTCCCCTGGTGCACATGGTGAGTCCGGTGCTGCTACCCAAGCCCGCCGATTGGGAGGACCGCTCGACCGTCGTCGGTGCGCCGATTCTGCCGCGGCGGCTGCGGGACGCCTGGGGTGAGGCGGTCCTCTCCCCCGAACTCGGCGATTGGCTCGACGAGGGTGAGCCGCCGATCTACTTCTGCCTCACCGGAATGCCCATCCTGGATCCGGTCGGCTCCTGTGATCTCATTGCCAAGGTCTGCCGCCGGTTGGGCACGCGCGCCCTGGTGACCGTGAAGGGTGAGGGCTTTCCGCGCGGGATCGGCTATGACCGAAACCTGTTCGTACTGGACTCCTTCGACTACGACCGCGTGCTGCCGCGCTGCCGTGCCGTCGTGCATCACGGTGGCAGCGGGAACACCCATGATGTGCTGCGCGCCGGACTGCCGGCGGTGGTGATCGCCGTGCACAGTGACCAATTCTTCTACGGCTGGCGGATTTCGGCGCTCGGCATCGGGGCCGACTTCCCGTATCCCTCGCTCACCGAGGATCGGTTGCACGATGCGCTGGTGTGCACGCTGACGCCCGAGGCACGTGATCGGGCAGCCGAGCTGGGCCGCCGGGTTTCCGCCGAGAACGGCGTGTCCGCCACCGCCGACGCGGTGGAGAAGTTCGCCGCCAACGCATCGGCCTGAGCCGTGGGCGATTCCCTGCATATCGCGATATTCACCGACTTCCACCCGGCCACGCTGGGAGGGGTGCAGACGGCCATGCGGTCGCTCTGCGACGGGCTGCGCGGGCTCGGGCATCGGGTGACCGTATTCTGTTCTCCCGCACCGGGATCCGTGGTTTCCGACGCCGATACCGTGGTGCTCGATTCGGTGCCGTTCAAGATGTCGACCGGCCTGCCGGTGGTGCTGCCCACCCGCACCAATCGGCGCCTGATCGACGCCGCGTTCGCCACGCGCGGACCCGTCGATATCGTACATACGCTCACGACCTACGGCTGCGGGATCGCGGGCATTCGCGCGGCCCGCAGGCATGGCATCCCGGTCGTGCAGACCATGCAGAGCCGTGACGACACCGTTATCGAAAAGTATTCGCCGTCACCGTATTTCGCGGCGCTGACGATGCGGCTGCTGCACGGCTGGTTCGTGCCGCTGCGCAGGCAACCCGCCTATGACGGCGACTCCCGGACCACGCGGCTGGCCTGGCGTCCCATGATCGCTCAGGCTCAGGCCGCCGACCGGGTAACCGTTCCCACCCATCACTTCGCCCGCCGTTTGGCCGCGCGGGGGGTGGATCGGCCAATTCATGTGGTGTCCAACGGAATCGACGATGCACTCCTGGATCGTATTCGCGCCGCGACAACTCCGGTCGTGGGCCCGCACGCGCCACTGCGTGCCCTCTGGTGCGGCCGCCTGTCACCGGAGAAGCGGCCCCTCGAAGCCATCGAGGTAGTCCGGCTGGCCGAGAACTGCACCCTGGACGTCTACGGCAGTGGACCCCTTGCCGACCGCGTCGAATCCGCAGTGACCCGGTCGAATCCGAGCGATCGCATCCGCCTGCACGGCGAGGTCGATCAGGCTCGATGCCTGACCGCCATGCGCGATCACGATCTGCTCCTGCTCACCTCCGACTGCGACACCCAGGGCATGGTCCTGCTCGAAGCCGTGGCCATGGGTCTGCCCATCGTCTACTGCGATCCCGAACTCTCCGAGACCATCCCCGCCGACGGCGGCATCCGCACCCCCACTCCCGCCGTCGATTCCTTCACCGAAGTGCTGAATTCGCTCGCGCGCGACAGGTCCCGTGTTGCCGCCATGCGCGAGGCTCTCGCACCGCACGCCGACGAACCCCGTCAATCAAGACATATCGCCGAAATTCTGGCGGTCTACACCGCGGCCTCGTCCACTTCCGGCGACCTCTCATCCAACCCCGTCTGACCGTATGCTGCCTCACAAAGCACAGCGGGCGGACCGATGTGCTTGTGGATCAAAGGAACTGGGGAGTGTCGATGTCACCGGAATACCGTCGGCCCGACGACCTGTGGAGTCAGGACACCGAGATACTGCCGGTCGTCGGCGACTACGAGCCCGGGTACGCGCCGCGGCCCGGCGGTCGAAACCTGTCTCCGGCGATCCGATACCTGCTCATAGGGTTGGCGGCGCTGCTCGTCATCGCACTCGCCACCGGCGGATTCTTCGCCGCCAGGCAGTTCGGCAGCTCCACCGACACCCCGAACGCGCTACCGACAACCACGCCCGCGGCGGCACCGGTCACCACCACCTCGGCCAAGCCCGCACCGTCCGCGCCGCCGGCCGCCGGGGCATCGCTGGCCGTGGTCCTCGGCTGGATCAACGAGGGCACCCCCACCGGTGCGACGGACTTCCACACCGCGACCACCACCGGCGGCACCAAGAACGACCTCGGTTCGGCCGTCGCCTTCGCGAGCCCCTCGAAGAAGATCCAATGCATGACCCCCAAGGCGGGCAACAGCTTCGGGCAGGGCGGCCTCACCTGCATGGTGGAGTTCGACGACCCGCCCGCGCGCCCCGCCACCCGGCCGAGCGGCCAATGGGTGGGCAGCTGGGTCGACTTCCCCGGCGCCACCCTGGGCATCGGACACCTGGAAGGCGATCCGGGTCAGTTCTCGCTCGGCGACGGCGCGACCCTGGCCTACGGCAGCAAACTCAGCATCGACGACTACGACTGCCGAATGGATCAGACCGGGCTCTTCTGCGCGAACAGATCCACCGGCTCCGCCGTCCAGCTCAGCTCGGCGGGCGCGGTCGCGTTCGGCTGCCTCGGCAAGACCACCGCACGGGAGTACGGAATCGAATACTCCTGCACCACCACCAGCACAACCACCACCCCCACCTCGACTTCCAAGAGCAAATCCGCGCCCGCCCCCGGCGACAAATGCGATACACCCGGCGAGAAGGCCAAGAGCGCCGGCGGCGTCAAACTCACCTGCGCTACCGCCGGGGATTCGGGCCTGCGCTGGCTGGTGCGCTGATACCCCGAACCCGACACACACGGCGCGAGAGGGGGTTACACCGATCTGTCGGCACCCGGCGCTAACCTCCCGACATGGTCAAACCGGAATCCGCTCTACGACGCCTGATGCGCGACACAGGAAAACTGCTGCAGCCCTATGGATTCCAAGGCGACGAACCGACCTGGGTACGCGTCCAGGACGCCGGCGTGGCAACGGTCGGCCGCACCCGAACCTTCCGCACCTTCACCGCCGGCCAGCAAGTCCTCCGCTTCGGCCTGACCATGACCGCCACCCCCACCGCATGGTGGGACTTCTGCAATTGGCGCAACACCCGACTAGGGCTCCCACCGATCCTCCCCGAAGACGCCACCGGCCCCGGCCTGATCCCGGACGGCCTGCCCGACTCCTTGACCGAATTGTGGTCCATGCGAATGCCCGTGGAGCAGCAGGGCCATATCGACCCGGACGATCTCGACACCATCCGCGCCGAACTCCCCCGCCGCGTACACGCCTACGCCCGCCGCGCCATCCGGCTGCTCGAACCGGACCACTATCTGGACGAGCTGCTCGCCCAACCAGATCCACACCCGGGCAGCTGGGAGGCGATCGTGGTCCTACTCGCCGATCGCGGCCCCTGCCCGCAACTCGACCATGCCATCGAACAATTACTGCGATGCGCCTCCGACCAGGACGCATCGGCAACCGACCAGCACGCCATCGCCTACGCCCACTCTCGCGCGGCCCTGGTCTGAGCACTCGAAATCCGCATCTACCGCCGATCCGGACCAACCGGACCCGAATCATGTGCAAGGCTGGGGGCGGTGCCTCGGAACCTTCCCGCACACAAGGGCGTTGACGGGTTGCGGAGTGGGACTCCGAGGAATTCGGTGGCCGACCGGTCGCCGTCCGAATCGTTAGGAGAAGTCGGTATGGGTGTCAGTCTCACCAAGGGTGGCAATGTTTCGCTGACCAAGCAGGCTCCGAACCTGACGGCAGTGGCCGTTGGGCTGGGTTGGGACCTGCGGACCACGACCGGGACCGATTTCGACCTCGATGCCAGCGCTATCGGCCTCGGGGCGGAGAAGAAGGTCGTGTCCAATGGGCACTTCGTGTTCTTCAACAACCTGAAGTCGCCCGAGGGCACCATCGAGCACACCGGTGACAACAAGACCGGCGAGGGCGAGGGCGATGACGAGGTCATCAATGTCGACCTGGCGAACACCCCGGCCACCATCGACAGCATCGTCTTCCCGGTCTCGATCTACGAAGCCGATTCGCGCGGACAGAGTTTCGGCCAGGTCCGCAATGCGTACATTCGCGTCGTCGATCGCGCCAACGGCACCGAGCTGGCCCGCTACGACCTGTCCGAGGACGCCTCCACCGAGACCGCCATGGTCTTCGGCGAGCTGTACCGCAATGGGGCGGAGTGGAAGTTCCGCGCGACCGGGCAGGGCTACGCCTCCGGGCTGGCCGGTATCGCCCAGGATTTCGGCGTCACCATCTGAGTCGGTCAGACCATGGCGGGCGCGGGAGCGTCCGCCAGTACCGCCGCGGCCAGTCGCCTATGCGACTCGAGCCGGGCGGTGCGGTCGAAAGTGCTGGTGTGGACCAGGATTTCGTCCGCGCCGATAGCCCCACTCCTCGGCCAATCGGCCGAATTCGACAGTCTCGCGCAGCGCCTCCGAATGCGGCAGCCCGTCCCGGGTTCGGGACCGGTCGAGGATCGAGAAGCGCGTCGCCCGCACCGCCACCCGCTCAGCTCCCCGACGCGGAAACCGGAACCTGGCCGCACGCCAGTGGCCCACCCTGGCATGGACCGACCTGCATCCCGACATCGACAAGATCAAAGCCAAGCTCGCCGCCGAACACTGAGCGGGCCTATTTGTTCGGGTTCGAGCCGCCAGGCACCGACACAACCGGAACTTCGATCAGATGAATATGTCGTCGAAAGGCCCGGATACCGGCCGACGGTGTCCCTCCTCGCCGAACCATTCCCATCGAAACAGCCGTGTTTGCAGCGGTTTCGGGATGCGGCGCAGCGTACGTGCGATCGTGGCGAAGCGGCTGCGGCCGTCGAGCACTGTCCGGTGCTCGGCCAACGCGCGCAGACGCAGCTCCGCGAAGGCCCCGACATCGATGCGGTGAGTTATGTCGCCGCGAGCGGTATAACCCTCACGGACGGCGCTCGCCTCATAGCCGAGCCATCGCGCGGGGATGGTCAACTGTCGCAGCGGCTCTCGCGGTAGCGTCGCATCCAGCACTCGCGCAACACCGGCCAGGTCCGCGGCCTTGGCACCTACCTCATGTACCCGGACATGATCGCGGTGACCGTATCCGCCGTTGCGGTCATAGCTGAGCAGGATTTCCGGACGCTCTTCACTCAGAATCGATGCCAGCCTTTCGGCGGCCTCCCCGATACCGGCGCGCGCGAATCGGGTTCGTCCCGGTGGATCCGGATAAAGGATCGGCCCGTGTCCGCTGTCGGCATAACCGAGGTGTTCGACCCTAGCGACACCGAGAACACCAGCGCTGGAACGCAATTCGCGCAAACGAGGTGCGACCGCGCCGTCGAACGGCTCCATACGACCGTCACAGGCGACCACAATCACCGCCCGGTGACCGGCGTGAGCCAGTTTCCCCAGAGTGCTGCCGGTCAGGATGATCTCGTCGTCCGGGTGCGCGTGAAAGGCCACAACTGTTGCCATTGTCCCAGTATGACCGCAGTGAACTCACGGTCATCGGCAGTAGCGTGCGTTCGGGCGGCCCCAGATGCCAACGGCTCGTCGAGCTTTCGAGGCGCCGCGCCAGCAGCTCGAAACAACGCGGGTCGCGGCATAACAGTGCGTTCGCAGCGAAATTTCTCAGAACGGCTGTATACATTTCGCATGCGTGAGGCGAGTCGCAAACCATCGACGGTGACCATCGACCGGTCAGCGGGAACACAGGACGTTCACGACCCCCAGTAGATCTCCCAAACTCCATCGTCCATCTCGTGGATGCCTTCGAAGAAGATGTGATGCACGTCGACGCCGCCGAACCACTGCGACTGCTGGCGAGTGCTCCTTTCCGTCTCGGCGATGGCCGTGGCAAGGTCACGCACTGTGAACCACTTACCGTTGGGCGCTTCGTGTTCAACCGGATCACCGAACCCACGCAAGTTCAGCATGGGCAATTCCAGGACAACGCGGTCGAATTCGTCAACGGTCAAGTTACGAAGGTCCCCATTTTCGAACACATTCAGCGTGAACGAGAGTGCCCTGATCGCCGCGGTTGCTGTCGCGCGCTGATTGGACAGGTTCGCCGCGACATTCTCGGTCGGTTCCGTCAGCTCGATCGCCAACGTACCGGACAACCCATTGAAAAACTTCAGTGCCATATGAGGATGGTGGCATGGAGCACCGACACTTCGGGGTTGGTCGATGCGGGCTGCTCCGGTGTCGTCGATCGAGCACTGCGGGACGGTGTTGGGGTGGGCCAGGATCGGGAACACGTCATCGGCGTCGGGTTCGATGTGCTGGACGATGGTGCCCCCGTCCACGTCGTACCAGGTGTGGACCGGGCGTCCGAGGGCGTCGTAGCCTGTGCTCCCACCCCAGCGTTCATGTCGCGCAAGCTGGCACCACCGGCCGAGTAGGTATAGATGGACACAGGCCCAGATCGCCACAGCCCGTTGATTTTCGGACTGGACGTCCAGTGCCGCAGTCGCTCTCGTCCTCAGTCGCCGAACGCTGGCCGTTTCCTGTCGGACGGGCTTGGCTCAGAACTTGCCGGTGTGGTGTTCGATTCGGTGCCCGAGTCGCGCGGCGAATTCGGCGATGAAGTCCTCGGTGAGGGGCGGCCAACACCAGAAGTCGAAGGCAAGGGCGCCCAGAGCGAAGTCGTCTGACCATTGCCAGGTGGTGATGGGGCTCGGCGTGGTGCAGGACGGGCAGATCGCCGCGCCGGTACCTGTTTGTTCCCAGGCGTCGATCGCGTCCGAGAACGGTTGCCACACAGCGGGATCGGCTTCCCATTGTTGCGGATAGTCGATGATCACGGTGGTGGCCTGGCAGCGTGGGCACACCGAGGAGGCCGGTTCGATGCCGCCCTGTCCAGGGTGGTGTGCGTGGCGTCCGACAATGACTGCGACGGGGCCGGGGATCCAATCAGCGCCCCATTCTTGGGTAATCTGCGGCCAGTCGGGGCCCGGCACATAGCCCGCTTCGGCGTGCAGGCTGTACATCGCGTCGCGCGAAGTCTCCCGAAGCAGCCATCGCCGCGACACCATCCAATCCACCATGCTCTCGGCGAGGGTGCTCGCCTCGGCCGAGGTCACATCGAGGTCGACGATTCGTTCGAAATAGTCACCCACACCCGCATACTGCCATCAGGCCGACGTCACGTTGCCGGGGGCCGAGATGACCTGGGACCGTTCATCTTCGAACGTGGCTCGCGGCCGACTCGAACAGCGCGCCACGCGGCAATGTAGGGCGTCTGCCGCAAATCGCATGGACGGGCTGAACCAGATCATGCCCGGGTGGGTCGATCCGGATTCGGGTGAACGGCACACCGCCACTTACGAATACCGACTTCGCGGGCACACCGGATACATCTATCGGTTCCTCGATGGACCGCTGACCGTCGACCCAGAGGTCAGTGGCCGGATCGACGTCCATATCAGTGCCGAACCTGTGACGGCGCTGCTGCTCAACTACGGCCGAATCGGGCCGTGGCGGCCCACGGTCACCGGGCAGGTGCTGGCGTGGGGCCGCAAACCGTGGCTCGCGACCACCTTCTACCGGCGATTCCTACCGGCCCGACGCTCCGGCTCGCGAACAGGCCACCGGATTCAGGAAGATTCGCCCCACAATCGTGGTTCTGCATAAGGGGAGATGGGTCTCGGAATGACGGAATTTCCCTCTCGGGCATGACAATCCGCGCCCCACGGGTGAAGATGGTCGGTGGCCCAGGCCACATAATCGGCAATATTCTCAGATAGTCCAAGCGCTTCGGGTTCGCGGCGCGGACAGGAGCACCCCGTGGCAACGTCGCCGCAGACCCCGGAATCCGTCACGTCCGTGATCGTCGAATCGACCCGACCGGCCCGCATCGGCACCCGCATCGCCCACCCGGTATTGCGCACCACACTGCAGCAATTCCTGCGGGCCGGGGCCTGGGTCGCCGACTTCGGGCCCGGCCCAGCCGAATTGATCTTCCGGGCCACCCGGCTCTCGGAGGCTCCCGCCCGCATTCTGGGCGCACCGCGCGGACTGCATCGGCATCCGGTGTTCTTCGCGGAGTGCCAGGCCGAATGGCTGTGGAGCGCACCGGTAGCCGATCCGCGCATCGAACGCGACGCGGCGATCCTGTACTTCCACGGCGGGGCATTCATTGCCGGTGGCCTGCACAGCTACCGCCGCCACACTGCCCGGCTGGGCAGTGAGAGCGAACTCCCGGTCTTCACCGTCGACTACCGTCAGCTGCCCGACGCGCACCCGAACGACAGCCTCGACGATGCGCTGACCGCCTACCTGCACCTCCTCGACCAGGGCTTCGCGCCCGAGAAGATCATCGTGGCAGGCGATTCCGCCGGCGGCGGGCTGGCGCTGCGGCTGGTGCTGACCGCCCGCGATATGGGTCTGCCCCTGCCCGCGGGCATTTCGGTGACCTCACCCTGGGCCGATTTCGACTCCACCGCCCGCAATGCGCACCCCAATGCCAATACCGATGCGGTACTGCCCGCCACCGGTCCGGCCATGGTGGTGCGCCGCGGAATTGCCGTCGATGGCGTGCTGGACCCCAGCTGGTCGGTGGTCAATCACGATTTCACCGGTATGCCGCCCATTCTGCTGCAGGTCGGATCGCGCGAAATGCTGCTCTCCGACGCCCTCGAGGTAGCGCGCCGCTGTGAGGAGGCGCGGGTGTCGATGACCCTGCAGATCCGGGCCGACGCGCCGCACACCCTGCTGCACCTGGGCGCGGGCCTGCTCGCCGACGGGCGGGACGCGGCCAAGGATGCCGCGGGCTTCCATCGTGCGATGATCGAACTGGCGAGCACCAGGCGCAGCGCAGCCTGACCGATCATTCGCTCCGAGAGCGGAGGATTCGGGCAGCCGACCGAATCGACCGTTAGAGAGGCCCGAATGTCCCAGCCCGCCAGCACTTCCCGCCCCGCCGTCCTGATCACCGGCGCGGCGGCCGGTATCGGCCGCGCCATCGCTGCCAGATTCGCGGGTGCGGGCTGGACCGTCGGGCTCTACGATATCGACGCCGAGGCCGTGACGCGGACCGCGCAGGAGATCGGCGGAAACACCGTGACCGGGGCGTTCGATGTCACCGATCCGGCGGGCTGGGAGCAAGCCCTGGCCAACTTCACCACCGCCACCGGCCGTCTCGATCTGCTCGTCAACAATGCCGGCATCCTTTACTCCGGCCCGTTCGGCGATATCTCCCTGGAACGCCAGCACCGCCTGGTCGACGTCAATATCAAGGGCGCACTGAACGGCTGCCACACCGCTCTCCCGTACCTGCGGCGCACTCCCGGCAGTCAGGTCATCAATCTGGCCTCGGCCTCAGCGCTTTACGGTCAGCCCGGTTTGGCCACCTATGGAGCCACCAAAGCCGCGGTCCGCAGCCTCACCGAGGCCCTGGACCTCGAATGGCGGCACTACGGCATCCCGGTCCGCGACCTGCTCCCGCTCTTCGTGGCCACCGATATGATGACCGAGGTGGCCAAGGGCTCGAAATCCGCGACCACACTCGGGGTCCGCCTCACCGCCGACGATGTGGCAAACGCGGTGTGGCACACCGCGACTCACCGCCGGGCCATTCGCGGCTCACACGTCCTGGTGGGCCTGCAAACCAAGATCACCGCGGCCGCCACCCAACTCTCCCCCTCCTGGCTCAACCGCATGGTCGTCGGCTGGATCAGCAAGACCGACACGCTCTAACCACCCGGTGGCGACTCAGATCGTCTCCCCGCGAACACGGTTCGACACGATATCCAGCAAGCTTGGCACGCCGCCGACACGCCGCAGTACACGCAGCACGGGCACCGCGAAGATCCCAGCCAAGCGGGTGTACGGCCAGATCGCGATGAGCAGCATGACAATCAGCCCCCGGGCCTGATAGATCACCGGAGCATGTTGCATCACTGCGGGATCGGGATGCAGGGTCACCAATGACCGGCTCCAGGTGAAGAGCGTCTCCGCGGTCCGGTAGCGATCATCGGTCGAGTACGGATCGAAGGTGACCAGGACCGCCGAGAGCAGCGCGGCGATCAGTACCGGCAGCGTCATACGGTCGATGGGCGTGATCCGGGGGCGGGCCTCGGCGGTGATCAGCGGCGGGATCAGGATCAAGCCCGCGCCGATCACCGCCAGCGGTACGACAATGCACTGCAGGACTGTGAGCACCACATCGACGAGGCCGCCGGTGCGCGAATGCGGGCCGGTCACAGTCACTTCGGTAACCCGCACCGCGAACAGAAGCGGCACCCCGGTACGGAATGCCAGGCTCCCGAACCATTGCGCCCGATCGATCTTCGGGCCGTACAGATAACTCAGGAACCGATCCCGCCGATAACGCCAGAGATGTCCCACGACGCAGGAGGCGAGCGCCACGGCGGGCAGGAAGACCCACAATACGTACACCATGGCCGACTTCCTCGTCTTATCGGTCCCGCTGTTGCGCACCACTGTTGCACACGCATCGACCCGGGAAAAGAGGCGAACGCCGCGAATCGACGGCTATCCGACGACGAATTCGCCGGAGGTGCCGGTGAATCCGGCGATTCGCCCGGTCGCATCCTTGCTGTCGCCGTAGTACTGGACCCGATACCTGCCGGCTCGGGCCTCGGCGGGGACGGTCCAGCGAATCTGGATGAGGGAGGCGGACGGGTTGTCCTCCGGTCGCTGCCAGTGCAGTTCAGTGCACCAGTCATTGTCGTCGTACACCCGCGCCCAGCCGTCACCGGTCGAGCGCTGCACCTCGAAGTAGGTGCCACCCAGGCGGAAGTTGTTGTTCGGGTGCGCACCGACGAATTCGACCGAGATCGTGTCTCCCGCAGCACTATTCACGGGAGGCTGGGTCACCACATCACCGAAGGCGCGACCGGCGATCGGGACGTCGGCGGGAACCGCTGCCAGCAGACTCGGCTGCAAGCCACCATTCCAGTCCAACGGCGCGGGGCCGCGGCCCAGATCCGTACGGGCGGCCACCGCGCGAGCCAGGCGGTCGAATTCCTGCATATAGGCCGAGAGAGTCCAACGGCCGTACAGGGTTTCGCCGCCCTCGTACTGCTGCGAGACATACTCCTCGGGCGTGGTGACATACCCGCAGTAGCCATTGGCATAGCCCTGCATGAGGACGTTCTCCACCGGCACCCCGAGCGCGCGAGCCACCACACGACGCACCCGCAGGCCCGACACAATGGTGAATTCCGCTGGGCCCGAGGCCAATACGAGATCACCGATGCGCATGATCTGGATCGCGACCACCTGCGGCACCCACGGCCGGGGCGGCAGAATACCCAGCGGCACGATCGCCAGCTTGGGCGCCTGCGCATCGCGCATCCACTGCTCGATCGGCGCGTCGATGCCGCCCAGGGCCGCCACCATCGGATTGGTGTCACCCTCGTGCAGGAGGGGGATCTGGGTATTGAAATTGTCTTCCGAACTGGTGGCCACGGCCGCCGCGCCCATCATGGCGGGCGCGGTGCGGGCGGGCTTACCGTCCGGAGTGTACGAACCGTCGATGAGAGTGTCGGCCATATTCACATAGCGGATGACCGAATCGACACCACCCTTGGACATGGCCTTTGCGGCGCCGAAAGCCGTTCGCCCGGCTTGGTATTGACGTTCGCCGATCATGGCGCAATTGGCCCGATTGTCCTCGGTCGGCCCGGCGGGATGCCACGGCCGCGTCCACAGGTTCGGGGTCATATCGCCCGGATTGGTCTGCGGGAACGCCGCGATGAAACCCGGTTGCCCGTCGAGATACCGCGCGCCCATCTCATCGTGCTCCCAGCGGTAGCTGGCGTAGCCCTTGTTGTCGACGGAGATGAGCGTGTTGTGATCGGTCAGCGAGGTGCCGTGCGTGGCGAACCAGGTGATGGCCCCGACATCCTTGCCGCCCTGGCGAAGTCGCAGCACCGTGACCGCCGGATCGATGGCGTCCGGGAACTCCGCCTTGTCCTCGGCGGGATTGAGATCGAAGGCCACCCGCGAGCGATTGGCGCTGGCATCGTGCAGTTCCCCGTGCCCGATCATGATGGTGCCCGGTGCGAGCCGCTCGTGCGCGTGCGTGATCGCCGCGACGATACCGCTCACCTCGGCATCGCAGGAGTTCTGCTGAAAGCCCTGTGCCGCAAGCGAGTACGCGTATTCACGCGCGGTGCCACCGCAGGAATTGTGATTGTGCGTGGCATTGAGATTCACATTGCGCTCGGTGTAGAGGTCACCGAAACGCTTGGCCAGCTCCACCATCACCGCCAGGTGCACGGACTGGAACAGGCACGCGTTATCGGTGTTCACGAAGACCACGCGATCACCGCTGACCTGGTCGACAATGATGTACGCGCGCGCCCAGCAGCGCATGAGCAGGCCGGTGGTGACCTGATCCAGTTCGGAGTAGCCCATCATGCCCTGCCCGGCGGGCGCGCCGGTCATATCGGCCATACCGCAGCCGACGAGGTAGTCCGCACCGCTATCCGGTTGGGCGGCAGCGGTTTTCGCGCCGAGCAGTCCACTCGCACCGATGGCGGCGGCGGAAGCGGCCGCGCCGGTCAGCGCGGATCGGCGGGACATCCTCATCGAATTACTCCTCCATATGCTCATCAGGGTGCGGCCCATCGGGCCGCGTACGCGCGTAGTGCGATCTTCGCTTCGGTCAGCAGGCCCGGATCCCCGTCGGGGTCGGTGCGGAACGCCTCCTGCATGACCGCATCGCCCATGAGGTGCGCGGTCCGGCAGGCGATATCCAGCTCCGGGACGTCGGCGGCGACGCCCTGGGCGATCATGATCTCGCGGAGCGTAACCGCCATTCGGCGTTTGTGCTCGCGGTCGGCCGCGCGCGCCGCCTCGGTGAGATGGCGACCGAACCACAGCGCGCGGAAACCGGGCTCACCGCGGTACAGGTGCGCGAAGGCATCGATCAGCACATCGGTGGGATCGGGCCAGCGTTCGACGCGAGCGAGTTCCAGCAGTGCGGCCGTGCGGGATTCGATCATCGCCAGATAGGACCCGGCGAGCGCCTCGATCACCGCATCGCGGTCCGGCAGGTACTGATAGAGCGAGCCGACCGAAATACGCGCCTCGGCAGCCACTCTGATCATGGTCAGCGCCTCGACGCCCTCGGTACCCATGAGCCGATCCGCCACCTCCAGCACCCGGGCCAGCCGCTCCCGGCTGCGCGCCTGACGCGGCACGCGACGCAGCAGTGCGTCGGGCAGCTGAAGAGGGGCGGGCATACTCGGCTCCGAAGTCAATGTGAATCTTATTCAGGTTTGGGTAGGGTAGCCGGAATGAGCAGTACCGCGCCAGCCGAATGCGCCCGTGTCGCACAGGCTTCCCGGCGGCTGGCCGAGGAGGGACTCCTCATCGGCACCGCCGGAAATGTGAGTCTGCGGTTCGGGGACCTCGTCGCGGTCACGCCGACGGGCGCGGTGCTGGGTGAGATGAGCGCCGACGATGTCACCGTGGTCGATCTCGCCGGGGAGATCGTCGCCGGCCGATACGCGCCTACCTCCGAGCTCGGGTTACACCTGGATGTGTACCACGCGTATCCGGCGCGGGCGATCGTGCACACGCACGCGCCGAAATCGACCGCACTCGGATGCGTGCTCGACGAGCTGCCGGTGCTGCACTATCAGCAACTGCTGCTCGGTGGCGCTACGCCAGTGGTGCCGTTCCATCCGTTCGGTACGCCGGAGCTCGCCCAGGCGGTGCGAGAAGCCTTGCGGGGCAAGCAATCCGCGCTGCTGGCCAATCACGGCGCGGTGGCGCTGGGGGCGAGCATGGAACAGGCGGTCGAGAACGCGCTGCTGCTGGAGTGGGCATGTGCGCTGTACATCGATGCGAATGCGATCGGGAAACCGCGACCGCTCTCGAACGAACAGCAGGCCGCCGTCATCGAGGTGGCTCTGCGCACCGGCTACGGCACTCGCAAGCCGCTGGACGGATCTCTCGAAAAGGACAGGCAATGAAGGTCATCACGCTGGGCGCGCATGTGCTGGATATTCTGGTGCGGCCCGTCGACGGAATTCCCGAAGGGCAGCAGACCGCACTGGTGCAGGACATTCGCATCACCGCCGCGGGCACTGCCGCCGGAACAGCGCTGACCCTGGCCAAACTCGGCGCGCAGGTCCGCACCGCCGGGGCCGTCGGAGCCGACCCCTCCGGGGATTTCCTGCTCTCCCTGCTGAATTCGGCGGGCATCGACACCGCGCTCGTGGTGCGCAAGCAGGATCAGCCCACCTCCTCCTCGGTGCTGCCCATCCGGCCCAATGGCGAACGCCCGAGCCTGCACCTGCTCGGCGCGAACCCCTTCTACACCCTCGATGATGTGGATTGGGATGCCCTGGCCGCGGCCGACTTCCTGCACCTGGGCGGTCCGGAACTCATCGGCGCGGCCACTGCGGCGCGAATCCTGCGGCACGCCAAGGCAAATGGCGTCACCACCTCCGCCGATCTCATCGCGCCGGGCAGCCTCGGCAATCTCGATGCGATAGCACCGGCCCTCCCCCACATCGACTACTTCCTGCCCAATGACGAGCAGGCCCTCGGATTCACCGGGACCACAGACCTTCCCACCGCCTGCAAAATCCTGCACGAAGCCGGAGCCGGCACTCTCGCCATCACCCAGGGCGCGGCTGGTGCGCTCCTGTCCACCGCCGAGGGCTCGCAGACCATTCCCGCCTTCGCGGTCGATGTCGTGGACACCACGGGTTGCGGTGACGCGTTCTCGGCAGGGTTCCTGCGGGGTATCGCCCTCGGCCGCGACCTGCGGGCGGCGGCGACCCTCGGTAATGCGGCGGCAGCGCTCGTCGCGCAGGGGTTGGGTAGCGACTTCGGCGAATTCGACCTCACCGCCGCCGACGCCTTCGCTGCCGGGAACTCCACCGGCGCTTCGTTGTAGATCTGCCGAGGTGTGGATCCCGGCCAAAAGCATGCCGGGATGACGAGGGGACGCGACGAAGGGATGGACTAGGGGATGCCCCGGGGCGACGATGGAGTGCGGACCGGCCGCGCAAAGACCAGGTGGCGCTGGGCGGGAGGGTGGGGTGATTATCCGCGGGGACCATTCGGTATAGGCGGGGTCGCGTTGTGGGGGTGGGGCTAATAGGCTGGCGCGGTGATTTCCGGGCGGACAGTGGTCGACGGGCGCTTCGAATTGCTCGAGCCGCTCGGTAGCGGCGGTATGGGGACGGTGTGGCGGGCCTATGATCTGGCGCTGCACCGGGAGGTGGCGCTCAAGGAGGTGAAGGCCGCCGATCCGGAGCGGGTGAGCTCGCCCGGCGTGCAGCGGGAGCGGGTGCTGCGCGAGGCGCGGGCGCTGGCGCGGATCGGGCATCCGAATGTGGTTGCGATTCACCATATTGTGGACTCGCCGGGGGAAGAGCATCCGTGGATCGTCATGGAGTTGGTGCGCGGGCGCAGCCTGTCCGAACACCTCGATATGGGGCCGATGCCGCCGGAGCGAGCCGCGCAGATCGGGCGCGGAATTCTCGCGGCGCTGCGGGCGGCGCACGCGGTGGGAGTGCTGCACCGCGATATCAAGCCCGCGAATGTGCTCATGCGCGAAGACGGTTCACCGGTGCTCACCGATTTCGGTATTGCCGCGATCAACGGCCTGGAGGGACTCACCTCCACCGGCAGCGTCGTCGGCTCGCTGGATTACGTTGCGCCGGAACGACTCGGCGGCCAGGAGGGGCATCCCGCCTCGGATCTGTGGTCGCTCGGACTGCTCCTCTACGTGGCCGTCGAGGGCTACCATCCGATGCGCCGGGACACCTCGGTCGGCACGCTCGCGGCGGTGCTACGCGGCGAGGTCCCGCCCCCACGCCGCGCGGGCACCCTCACCCCGGCGCTGCAGGCGATCCTGGTCCCGCAGCCCGATCAGCGCCCCACCTCCGAACAGGTGGATTGGCTACTCTCCCAAGTGATCACGACCCCGGGCGCACCTCCCCCGCCGTGGCCACTGCCGAACCAGGCGCAGCCGCAGACCTCCGCATCGCACCGGATGTCCGCGTCGCCCGCCGATTCCACGGCCTACTCCGTGCCCACCGGTCCGCCACAGTCACAGCCGCTGGGGTACCCCGGGTCGTCCGGGCATTCAGCCACGCCGGTCTATGCCCTGCCGACCGCCTCCTCCCCGCATTACGTGAATGATGTTGCGCCGCAATCACAACGACGGTGGGTCATCGCCGCGGTCGCGGGTGTCGTGGTCGTCGTGGCGATAATCGGTGCGGCCGTGGCACTTCGGCCCAGCGGGTCGGCCAATGATCCGAATCCGCAGGCGATTCCGAGTGGAATCGCGGGCACCACCATCATCAGGCCCAGCCTGACCCTGCCGACCACTCCGGCGCGTACCGCCCCGACCGTCGACCTGCTGACCCCCGCCGCGCTCCGCCAGGCGATCGACATTCTCGAACAGGCAACCGGCGGAACGGATTTCATCGAGTCCACGATCTATCCGGAGTACATCAGCACCGGCGCACCGGTCAAGGACCGCCCGACCGTCTACGACCAGTACAGCTTCCGCGATGGCGCCGCCACCCGCACCGGCCCCGGCGGCCAGCTCTCCGGCCACCCGACCGTGGCGCTGAGCTCCATCAACTGGGATATTCTGCCCGCCCTGCTGAGCACCGCCCAGGACAAGCTCGCGGTCCCGAATCCCAAGAGCCGCTACATCATTGTCGACCCCGCCTGGACCTTCAACGACAACAAACCCACCCTGCTGGTCTACTACTCCGCTGAATACAACGGCGGCGGCTACGTCGCCGCGAATCTGGACGGCTCGATCGTGCGCGTCTACAACAGTAAGTGAACTAGCGCAGCAGGTTGACGATCTGACGATAGGCCGTGCGGGTCGGCGGCGCGAGCTTGGACCAGCTCATCGCACCGCCGGTCGCCAGGTGCGCGTCGTAGGGAATCTCGGTGACGGCGCGCACGAATTTTCCCAGGTAGGTGCGAATGTGCTTGGCGTAGCCGGGCCCGTCGCTCGGGTTCTGCCTGGTGACAACGATGACCGCCTCGGCCAGGTGATACTCGCTGTAGTTGTCGTCCAGCCAGATCAGTGCCGGGCGTAGCCGATTCACAGCGTCGGAGCGCGCGGACAGGGTGATCACCAGCGCGATACGCGAATCCGCGAGCAGCGGTGCCACCATGCGATTGGTCACCGGCGATCCGCCGTCGTACACCGGCAGGCAGCCCGCATCACACAGACTGCGATGCACCGAGGCATAGCTCTCCCGTCGCGGTAGCGCCTCCGGGCCGCGCGGCAGAATGCCCACACTGGAGGTGTTCTCACCACAGCTGTCCAGCACCGCCGAGGCCAGCCCGCGGTGACTCATATTCAGCCAGGACTGCACGGTGCCGGCGGGATCGATTGCGTCGCAACCCCTTCGAGCCAAGTCCCCACCGGTGGCGGTGGCATCCACCACAATCGGCGAATGCTCGCGATAGTTGTAGGAGGCGGCGGTCGCGACGCCGAGCGCGGTGGTGGTCGTGCCCGCGCCACCGGAGCTGCCGAGTACGAGCACGGGCGGCAGATCGGCCCAGAGCAGGAAGCCATTGGCGCTGCGCAGCCGCACCACATCGGTGGGCGCGCCGGGTGGGGCGGGGCGTAGTAGCACAGACAGATCCGTCGGAGTGGAGGAGAGTGCGGCGGGATGATCGGGAAAACTGAGAGACACTCGAGATTCCTTTTGTACGAGCGGCATCGCGGGAATGGCAAGCGGCAGCGCAACCGATCGAACACGTCCCACCCGGCACCCACACCGTGCCGACGGGCACCCCTGCACTACCACGTCTTCGAAAAGTTACTTCGGATACTGCGCCCGCCTACCCCCTTGCCGATACTCGAGGCTCAAAAGAGTTGTACAACAACTCCTTTCAGGGTGGAACGATAGTACACCGATCATGATGCCGTGACGATTCGGCGGGCAATTACGGGAATACCCATCGGGATCCGAATGCCGGGCCGGAAGAAATTCATCGACTCGTCACACCTGGACCGCATCGCCATTAATAACAACGGAGAACTCCCCCTGCCCTCTCACGTCCACCCGGGGAGGGCAGCGACCACCTCAGAGAATGGCGATCGGAGCCACCGGAGCGCCGGTCGCCCCGGCAAAGGGTTCGGGTGTGGCCGAGAGCAGGAATTCATAGCGCCGCTCCTGCGCGCAGACCTCGGAGAGCTCCTCCAGGTTCCAGTTCTGCCCCTGCAGCATCCCCATCTCCACCAAATGCAAAGCATGCACGGCGAGCCAGACATTCTCGATCTCCGGCGGGAAGATCTCGAATGCGAGGGTGTCATTGGCCACTGCGGCGACATCGCGCGCATGAAACCATTCCGGGCAGCGCACCGAAAGGCCCGGCGCCGGAACCCCATACCCCTGGCGGTCGCCCGCCAGGAAAAGCCGCATCTGACCGGTGCGAATGAGCACCAGATCGCCGGGGCGCACCCGCACCCGCCCGAACTCCTCGGCGGCCTCCAGATCCTCCGGGCCGACGGCGTGATCCGGTGCCAGCCGCTCGACCCCGAGCGCCGCGGCGATATCGAGCAGCACGCCCCGCGAGACGATATGCCTGGCCTTGTCGATACCACTGCGCGACGCCCCGCCGTGCGCGGTGATACCGGACGCCGGGCGGTTGTTGTAGATGCGCCCCGAGCGCGAGACGTGTGTCAAAGCGTCCCAATGGGTTCCGGCCTGCAGCCCCATGGTGACGACATCATCACTGGTGGCGACGGTCTCGGGGCCGAACATCTCCCAGTTGACCGCGATCATGCTGTGTAGCGGGTTGACCCGGCCCGGGATCATGCCGGTTTGAATGCCCTGCTGACTCAGCGGCACCGCCAGCGGCACCCGCCGTCCACGGCGCACCCCGGCCGCGGCGGCGCGCACCACATTGTCGGTAATGAGGTTGAGCGTGCCGATCTCGTCGTCGGAACCCCAACGGCCCCAATTGTTCACACGCTTGGCCAGATCGAGAAATTCAGGTGGGAAAGCCATACTTCGAAAACTTACCCAGCCCGCGCCGGTGAACCGCACACACCAGACAATCCGCACGCCGAGTACCGTGGACAAATGGTCACCGTGGAGTTCGCCCGCTGGTAACCCTCGTGTGAAACAACAGACGCTGGAGCGCTGAAGCAGTTCTATGAGAGGTGGGCACGACGCGATGCAGCAGTCCCAGGTCGATACGGCGGTGGGCGCCAGCCTGTTGCTACGGGCCGGTTTGGCACCCTCCGCCCGGACCCTGGTCGATATTCTCGCCGCCACCGCGGCGCGGCATCCCGAGGCCCCCGCCATCGACGATGGCGACGCGGTACTCAGCTATTCGGAATTGCTGAGCGAAATCGATCTCGAGGTCGGCCGGTTGGCCACCGCGGGCGTGCGCGCGGGCGATCGGGTCGGCGTGCGCATGCCATCCGGGACCAGAGCGCTCTACATCACCATTCTGGCCGTACTGCACGCCGGGGCCGCGTATGTGCCCGTCGACGCCGACGATCCGGACGAGCGAGCGCGACTGGTCTTCGGTGAGGCGAAGGTGAGCGCCATCGTCACCGGCGACGGCATCCGAAGCACCGGTGCGGCAACCGAATCCGCGGCCGAGTCGACCGCGCACCCCACCCCCGCCGATGACGCCTGGATCATCTTCACCTCCGGCTCCACCGGAACGCCGAAAGGTGTTGCGGTAACTCATCGCAATGCCGCGGCCTTCGTCGACGCCGAAGCCGAGCTTTTCCTGCAGCAGGACCCGATCGCCCCGGGCGATCGCGTGCTGGCCGGACTCTCGGTCGCCTTCGATGCCTCCTGCGAGGAGATGTGGCTGGCCTGGCGGCACGGGGCCTGCCTGGTGCCCGCCCCGCGCGCGCTGGTGCGCACCGGCGCCGACCTCGGCCCGTGGCTGGTGCGCCGTGAGATCAGCATTGTCTCGACCGTCCCGACCCTGGCCGCGACCTGGCCCGCCGAGGCCCTGGACTCGGTGCGACTGCTCATCTTCGGCGGTGAGGCGGTACCGCCGGAGTTGGCCGAACGCCTGGCCGGCACCGACGACCGCGAAGTCTGGAACACCTACGGCCCCACCGAAGCCACCGTGGTCGCGTGCGCGGCACTGCTGAACGGTTCCTGGCCGGTGCGCATCGGGCTGCCCCTGGACGGCTGGGATCTGACTGTCATCGACTCAGCCGGAAATCCGGTGGGCGAGGGCGAATCCGGTGAACTCGTCATCGGCGGCGTCGGCCTGGCCCGCTACCTGGATCCGGCCAAGGATGCGGAGAAGTACGCGCCCCTGGAGTCCGTCGGCTGGGAACGCGCCTATCGCAGTGGCGATCTGGTGCGCAATGACCGCGAGGGCCTGGTATTCCTGGGCCGCGCCGATGATCAGATCAAGCTGGGCGGCCGCCGTATCGAACTCGGCGAGATCGACAACGCGCTGCAGCATCTGCCCGGTGTCACCGGTGGCGCGGCCGCCATTCGAACCACCAAGGCGGGCAATAAGATTCTGGTCGGCTACCTCACCGGACCGGCGGCCGACTACGACCTCAAGGCCGCGAGAGCCATTCTCGCCGAACAGCTTCCGGCTCCACTGGTGCCCCGGCTCGCGGTGGTCGCCGATATGCCGACCCGCACCTCCGGCAAGGTCGATCGTGATGCGCTGCCGTGGCCGCTGCCCAAGGTCGCCGAGGCCGATCCCGGACTCACCCCGACCGAGCAATGGGTTGCCGGACTGTGGGATTCGATTCTCGGCGCCGAAGTCACCGATCCGAACGCCGACTTCTTCGATCTGGGCGGCGGATCGCTCGCTGCCGCACAATTGGTGACCGGATTGCGGGAACGGCATCCGCAGATCACCGTCGCCGATCTCTACGATCAGCCCAGGCTCGGCGCGCTCGCCGCACTCCTGGATGCCACCGCGCCGGTCGCGGCCGTGCAGGAGCGGGTGGTGCGGCCGGTTCCCTTGCCCGCACAGGTGTTCCAGGTGCTGGCCACCATTCCGCTGACCACGCTGACCGGCCTGCAGTGGCTGACCTGGCTGGCGATTGTCGGCAATATCGCGGCGTGGAACGAATCGCTGCCGTGGCTGCCACGCCTGTCATGGTGGTGGGCCCTGATCGCCTTCCTGTTGTTCATCTCCCCGCCCGGTCGAATGGCATTGTGCGTGGCGGGTTCCCGGCTGCTGCTGCGCAATGTCACGCCCGGCACTCATCCGCGCGGCGGGCAGGTGCATCTGCGGCTGTGGACGGCGGTGCGACTGTCCGAGGCCAGTGGCGCCGAAAACCTCTCCGGCGCGCCGTGGATGGTGCCGTTCGCGCGGGCGCTCGGCGCACGCATCGGCAAGGGCGTCGACCTGCATACCCTGCCACCGGTGACCGGTCTGCTCGAACTCGGCGACGGGTGCAGTGTGGAACCCGAGGTCGACCTGTCCGGATATTGGATCGACGGCGATGTGGTGCATATCGGCCCGATCGCCATCGGCCCGGGTGCGGTGGTCGGTGCGCGTTCGATCCTGCTGCCCGGCACCAGGATCGGCAAGAACGCCGAAATCGCACCGGGCTCGGCGGTTTCCGGGCGAGTCAAGGGCGATCAGGCATGGGCCGGTTCGCCCGCGGTGAAAGTCGGCAAGGCGCAACACAGCTGGCCCGATCACACGCCCGCACGGGCGGCGCACTGGGTCGCCATCTTCGGTATCACCTCGATGGCCCTGGCCGCGGTGCCCATCCTCGCATTGGGTACCGGCGGATTGTTCCTGGCCTGGTGGATTCGCGATACCACCACGCTCACAGCGGGACTCGGCCGCGCGTTCGCGATTCTGCCGGTGGCCGGACTGCTCAGCCTCGGCGTGTACGCGGCGGTGACGATTATCGCCGTGCGGCTGTTCAGTATCGGCCTCACCGCCGGATATCACCCGGTGCGCAGCCGTGTCGGCTGGCAGGCGTGGGCCACCGAACGCCTGCTGGACGCCGCCCGCACCTTCCTGTTCCCGCTGTACGCCAGCCTTTTGACCCCGGTGTGGCTGCGACTGCTGGGCGCGAAGATCGGCAAGCATGTGGAAGCCTCCACCGTGTTGCTGCTGCCCAAGTTCACCACGGTCTCCGATGGCGCGTTCCTGGCCGACGACACCATGATCGCCAGTTACGAACTCGGCGGCGGCTGGCTGCATATCGGTGAGGCCAAGATCGGCAAGCGCGCCTTCCTGGGCAATTCGGGTATGACCGCGCCGGGCCGCCGGGTGCCCAAGAACGGTCTCGTCGCGGTGCTCTCGGCCGCGCCGTCCAAATCCAAGGCCGGTTCTTCCTGGCTGGGCAGCCCGCCCGTACGCCTGCGCCGCACGGCCGGAACCTCCGATACCGCACGCACTTTCGATCCGTCCTGGCAGTTGCGGGTGGCGCGCAGCATTGTCGAGACCTGCCGTTTGATCCCGGTGCTGGTGACCTTCGCCATCGGCCTGGGCGTGCTGTTCACCCTGGCATGGCTGGCCCAGCACCTCGGGCATCTGGCCACCGCACTGCTCAGCGGTCTGGTGCTGTTGGCCGCCGGTGCCGTCGCGGGGGCCTCCTCGGTCATCGCCAAGTGGTTGCTCGTCGGCCGCATCGGGCGGGTGGAGCATCCGCTCTGGTCCTCATTCGTCTGGCGTAATGAAGTCGCCGACACCTTCGTGGAACATGTTGCCGCACCGTGGTTCGCGCGCGCCGCGACCGGTACGCCCGTACTCAATTTGTGGCTGCGCGGACTCGGCGCCAAGATCGGCCGCGGGGTATGGTGCGAATCTTATTGGCTTCCGGAGGCGGACCTGGTGACTCTCGGTGACGGCGCGACTGTGGAACGCGGCTGTGTGGTGCAGACCCATCTGTTCCACGACCGCATCATGGCCATGGATACGGTAGCCCTCGGTGCCGGAGCCACTTTGGGACCGCACTGCGTCGCCCTGCCCGCGGCGAGCATCGGCGCGGGCGCGACCATCGGCCCGGCCTCGCTGGTCATGCGTGGTGACACGGTGCCGCCGTCCACGCGCTGGTGGGGCAATCCCATCGCGCCTTGGCCGGGAGCGGCCGAGTGATGCCGACCAAGTTCGACGACACACCGATCGACGATTACCTGCCGCAGAACGGGAATCGCGGATACCGGGTGTCACGGTACGAGCTGGAGCTGGTCTACAAGGTATCCAGCAACCGGCTCACCGGGCGCGCGGAGATCACCACGGTCACCACGGCGGTGCGGGATCGGTACGCGCTGGATCTGGCTCAGTCGCTGACGGTTTCGAAGGTGTTCGTCAATGGCGCGCGGGCGGCGAAGTACATCCATCAGCACGGCAAATTGGTGATCACGCCCGCGCAGAAGATTCCCGCCGGTGGCGTGCTCGCGGTGGTGGTCCAGTACAACGGGGTGCCGGCGCCGGTGCACGGACAGTGGGGCGAGGTCGGCTGGGAGGAGCTCACCGAGGGCGCCCTGGTCGCCAGTCAGCCCAATGGCGCTGCCTCCTGGTATCCGTGTGACGATCACCCGAGTTCCAAAGCCTCCTACCGCATTTCGATCACCACCGATACGCCGTACTACGCACAGGCCAATGGCACCCTCATGCGCAAGCAGACCAAGGCCAGCCAGACCACCTGGGTGTACGAGCAGCCCGAGCCGATGGCGACCTATCTGGCCACCATTCAGATCGGGCCGTACCGCAAACATCGGCTGGAGGCGCCGCGTGGCGCGGTACCCATGCAGGCCGTCTTGCCGGTACGGCTGCGCGCCGCCTTCGATCATGATTTCGCGCGCCAGCCGCAGATGATGGAGGTCTTCACCGAGAAGTTCGGGCCCTACCCATTCGAGGGATACACGGTCGTCATCACCGATGACGAGCTGGAGATCCCCATCGAGGCGCAGGGCATCTCGATCTTCGGCGCGAACCATTGCGACGGCCGCCGCGGCTCGGAACGCCTTGTCGCACACGAACTCGCGCACCAGTGGTTCGGCAACAGCCTCACACTGCGGCAGTGGCGCGATATCTGGCTGCACGAGGGCTTCGCCTGTTATGCGGAGTGGATCTGGTCCGAGGCCGCCGGCGGCCAGAGCGCCGACCACCTGGCCCGATCCGCACACCATATGCTGACCCGCCTCCCGCAGGACATCCTCATCGGCGATCCGGGCCCCGCCCGCATGTTCGACGACCGCGTCTACAAACGCGGCGCCCTCACCCTGCACGCCCTGCGCCTACACCTGGGCGACCCCAAATTCTTCAACCTGCTCCGCGAGTGGACCGCCCGCTACCGCCACGCCTCGGTCACCACCGACGAATTCACCGACCTCGCAGGCCATTACAGCGCCACCCCACTACGCGGCCTCTGGGACGCCTGGCTCTACAGCCTCCCCCTCCCCCAACTCGCCCCACCGTCGGCACCCGGGCGGAATTAGGGCGGAACCTGAACGCCCGACCCCGTGAACGGGCGTCCAGGGTCTCCACCGCACGGAAGGGCTTGCCGCTCAGTCCTTTTCGGTGGGGTCCATCCGCACCCCTGATCGCTTCGACTCAGCTCCTGTTCCACGGTTCGGTCTCCGAATCCATGGCAGCTTCGGGGGCCTTCCGGGGGACAGATCGCACCGGCATCCGGAGTTCGGACGCCATGCGGTCAGCGTCGCTGATACGTCGCGCTCTGTGTCGCGACCAGGTTCACCAGATCCTGTTGCGCGAGATTCACATCGAGCAGATGGGTGCCCCAGGTCTGGTCCGGCAGCACGGGCAGTAGCGCTGCGGCGGGACCGCTCACCAGGAGCACGTGTGTATCGTCGTCGCCGGTGCAGTGGGCTTGGAGGCCGTCGAATTCGCGGCCTTCGACCATGGGATGGATCGGGGCATCGGCGTTGTCCCGCAATGCGGCCGGGTTGGTGCAGAGCACCTCGTATCCGGGACCGAAGGGCAGGGTGCCGCGCACGGCCGAGACGTCGGGGGTCTGTGGTGAGCGACCGAAGCGGGTGTTGGACGGGGGCGTACGGGTGAAGGACGAGTATGCGATGACGCATCCGATCTGTTCCGGATCGGTGCACGCGGGTACGGACGCGAAGTCACCGCCGACCGTCGCGCCTTTGGGAACCAATACGTCGCCACCGATCAGCAGCGCCGAAACCAGCTGCGCCTGAGCCGGCTTCCCGTCGATATGATCGCGGATCAACGATCGCAGCAACCGGGTGCCCTGCGAGTGACCGATGAGCACGACGCCACGGCCGTCATTGTGGTTGGCGAGGTAGTCGTTCCACGCGTTCTCGACATCCTCATACGCGAAATCCCTTGCCGCGGAGAGACCTTCGTCTGGCGGGTCGAACATTGCCCCCAATGTCACCTGCCGATAGACCGGTGCCCACACATTGCATTGCGCGCCGAACGGCCCCGCCTGTGTGCCGGCCACCGCCCGCAATTCCGGCGACGCGTCGAAGTTCGAATTCGCGGTCTGCTGCAGCGAAACGGTCGGATACACGTAGAAGCAGTCGATCGGCGCGCCCGAACGCCCGCCGCAAGGGTCAGCGGCCTGACCCGGACGGCACAGCCACGTGGTGGTTTCCTCGGCCGAGGCCGCCGGCGCCGCCACCGTGAACGCCGCGATCAGCGCGAGAACGGTACTGCCCAATAACGCCGCGACGGCGGGGAATCGAATCATCAACGCGAAACTCCTTCTCACCGTGGCAGAACCAGAACGGTTGGGCAGGTCTCGTCGAAGCTGGGGCGAGCCTATCCGATGTCTTCCGATCGAGGGCTTGGCAAACCGGCCGCGTCTATACATAATTGCGGTTATGCCAAAACAGGTCGATGCGGTGGAACAGCGCCGGACGATCGCGGCCGCCGCGATCACGGTCATCGGGTCCGCCGGTATCGACGGGACGCGCCTGCGGGATGTGGCCGCGGCCGCGAATGTCACCACCGGCGCGGTCACGCACTACTTCGACGGCAAGGACGCCGTATTGGAGGCCGCACTCGAGGAGGTCGTGCGGCGGGTACTGGACCGGCCCGCACCGGCGGGCAGCGGCGATATCGGCGACTGTATCGAGGTCTTCGCGAGCTACCTGCCGCTCGATGCCGAGGGGCTCGGCGAATGGCGGGTATGGCTCGCGTTCTGGGCGCGAGCCATACCCGATACACGGCTGCGCGCGGTGCATCGGCGGTACTACGCCGCCATTATCGAGCGCATTTCCGATCGGCTCTCGGCCATCGCCGCACCGGGTGCGGCTCCGGCAGAGTTGCGGGCCTGCGCGGATGCGGTGCTCGCGGCCATCGATGGCGTCGGCTGCCGGGCCGTGCTGGAGGCCGATTCATGGACCGGCGACCGTCAGCGGCAGGCGTTATCGCGGCTGCTACTACCGATGCTCACCACATTCGCACAAGGAACCGGGGAAATCTGATCATGCCCGAGCAGGATATGTCCGTCGATGATGCACTGTCGGACTTCACCATTCGCGAGATCACACTCGAAAACCTCACCAAGCGTGTGTACGTCGCGGGCTCGGGTCCGGGTGTGCTTGTCATGACGGAGATGCCGGGTATCAGCCCGCATGTCGCGCGGTTCAGCCGCTGGGTGCGCGATGCCGGATTCACCGTCTACATGCCGTCACTGTTCGGCCGGGACGGGGCGGTGGCCAGTGCCGACGAGGGTGGGCAGGTATTCCGAAAAGCCTGTGTCAGTGCGGAATTCCGCGCCTTCGCCGCCGATGAGTCGAGCCCGGTCACCGTATGGCTCCGGGCGCTGGCCAGGCTGGCGCACGAGGAGTGCGGTGGTCCCGGCGTCGGCGCGATCGGCATGTGCTTCACCGGGAATTTCGCGCTCACCATGATGCTCGAGCCCGCCATGCTCGCCCCGGTGCTGTCCCAGCCGACACTGCCGCTGAACGATCCCGCCGGATTGCATATCGCGCCAGATGAGCTTGCCGCCGTTCGCGATCGACTCGAACGTGAGGATCTGACCGTGCTCGCCTACCGCTTCGCGGGCGACAAGTTCTGCCGCGCACAGCGTTTCGCGGCATACGAGCAGGCGTTGGGCGAGCGTTTCATCGGCCGGGTGCTCCCCGATGAAGCCGCCAATACCGATACCGCGCCGTTCTTCTCGGTCCATGTCGCCAGCCCGCACAGCGTGGTGACCGCACATCTGATCGACGAGGCGGGGCAACCGACCATTGCCGCCCGCGATGAGATCCTCGCCTTCTTCCGGCAGCGGCTCACCGCGGACGCGTAACTCCGGCGCGCTTACTTCCCGACAGGTTCGCCGACTCCGGCCATTGCGCGGCCGGTGAGTTCGACCGAGCGCACACGGTCGTCGATATTCGTGGCGTGGTGGGCCAGAATCAGTTCGTCCGCACCGATATCGGAGGCGAATTCCTCCAGGTACGCAACGACTTCCGCCGGAGTGCCCGCGGCGGTGTAGGTGGTCATCTTCGCCAGGTGCGCGCCATTGGGAGTGGTGAGGAACAGATCGATCTCCTCATCGGTGAAGTTCGCGTCGGCCGCGCCCCGCTGGATCATGGCGCGAGCACGGGCCCGGTAGGCGATCTGCTTCTGTTCCTGGGCAGCGGCATGGTCTTCGGCGGCAAAGACATTCGCGCCCGCCATCACATACGGTTCGGCGAGCTGCTCGGACGGGCGGAAACCGTCACGGTAGGCGGCCACGGCCTGGTGCAGCGCCTCCGGCGCGAAGTGCGAGGCGAAGGCATAAGGCAGGCCGAGGTGCGCGGCCAGCTGCGCGCCGAACAGCGATGAGCCCAGAATGTACAGCGGCACAATGCCTTCCGCACGCGGCACCGCATTGATACCGGGAATCCGGGAGTTGCCCGAGAGGTACCCCTGCAACTCAAGCACATCCTGCGGGAAGCTGTCGGCCGAGGAGGGATTGCGGCGCAGCGCCCGCATGGTCGCCTGATCACTGCCGGGCGCGCGACCCAAACCGAGGTCGATACGGCCGGGGAACAGCGACTCCAGGGTGCCGAACTGTTCGGCGATCACCAGCGGTGAATGATTCGGCAGCATGATTCCGCCCGCACCGAGCCGAATGCTCTCGGTCTGCGTCGCGACATGCCCGATCAGCACACTGGTCGCGCTCGAGGCGATGGACTTCATATTGTGGTGCTCCGCGTACCAGACCCGCCGATGCCCGCTGCGCTCCGCGGCCCGCGCCAGCCGCACACTATTGCCGAAGCTGTCACGCGCGGTCTGACCGGGCGCGATAACCGCCAGATCGAGGAGGGACAGTGCGACAGGCATCGGGCGCCGCCTTTCTGATTCGGAGATATTCGGGCGCGGCCGGAGCACACCCACTCCCTCTTGCAAGACATCTGCGCGCGAAGTTATGCCCGACCCCGCTCGCCCGACACTCCGCCGACTCACGACACGCGCACCCGCACCGCTTACGGGATAACCGTTCCCGCAGGTGAGACCCTTTCCGCTGTGACCGACTCGCTGATGATGGCCGCAATCGAGACCGTCTCCCAGACGGTGAATTCCTACGCCGCCGCGGCGGCCGGGCGGCCCCTCCCCCCTGTGACCTGGATGTGGGACTGCTGCGCCCCCTTCACCGCCGCCAGCCCCGAATTCTGCGGCACCATCCATCCCGATCTGCCCGCCATCGAAGCCAACTCCTACCTGCTGCAATGGGCGCTGGCCCTGGATCTCATCGAAGACACCACCGTCCGCGATGCCGCCGCAGGCCGCCGAGCTTTCACCGGTCAGCTCGCCGCGGCTCGAATCCGGCTGACCGCCGCGGTCGAATCCCTCTCCCCCACAATCGAAACCCAGCCCCTGCTCATCGTCTCCTGAGCGGAATCAGCGCCGCCAGAACAGGTGGTGCGTCACTCCGCTCGGGCTGGGGACTTGTTCGTGGTGGAAGCGGTCGGCGAGGGCGTCCGGGGAAGTCCAGAGTTGTTCGCCGCGCTCGATTTTGATCGGCGCTTCCACAACGTGCAGGGTGTCGACGAGGTCGGCGTCCAGGAAAGCCCGGACCGTGGCTACACCGCCGCCGATTCGAACGTCTTTGCCGTCGGCGGCTTCCCGGGCGCGCGCCAGGGCTGCTTCGGGGGACGCGTCGAGGAAGTGAAATGTGGTGTGGCCCCGGGTGATCGAGGGGCGAGGGTGATGGGTGAGAACGAATACGGGGGTGCGGAAGGGGGGTTCCTCGCCCCACCAGCCCTGCCAGTCGTAGTTCTCCCAAGGCCCGCGCTGGGGGCCGAACTTGTTGCGGCCCATGATCTCCGCGCCGATATTGTTGTGATAGTCCCGGGTAAAATAGTCGTCCAGGCCGTAGGTTCCGCCGGGTTCGGCGCGGTTGGGCCAGTGCGCGGTCGCACCCGCCCAGGACCAGAGCGGGCTCGGGTCGGCATGGCCGAAGGGGCGCTCGAAGCTTTGATCTTCGCCTGCGCCGAATCCATCGGTGGACACATTGAAGTTGTGAACGCGGACTAGCTGGGCCATCGCCATCCTCCTGGTTGCACTTTGCAATCAGTTCGGACTGTATACAAGCCGATCTTGGTTCGCAACCAGTTGATGGTCACCATGCCTGGCGGCAACCCCGAGATATCTCGGGAGTTGCCACCTACCAGGCATATTCGGTGTGCTGAGCGGAATCAGACTGCGGGCCAGTCGTTCTCGGTCTCGGCGACCTTGTTGACGTAGTTGGTCAGGGTTTGCAGGGCCACCAGCGCGACGATTTCCAGGACCTGCTCCTCGGTCCAACCGGCCGCGAGCACCGCGCTCGGATCGGCTTTGCCGCGGCTCTCGGTAAGATCCCGCGCGAAGCCGACGGCCGCGGCCTCCTTGGCATCGGCGGAGGTGCCCGCCTTGGCCGCGTCGATCTCGGCATCGGTCAGCTTAGCGACCCGCTTACCGGTGAAGGTGTGCGCCGCAACGCAGTACCCGCAGTCATTGGCCGCGCCGACCGCGAGGGCGATCCGCTCGGAGGTCGGCGCGGGCAGCGTGCCCTTCTTCAGCGCCCCGGCCAGCCCGAGGTAGCCCTCCAGCACGACCGGCGCGTTGGCCATCACCTTGGTCATATTGGGCACCCGGCCCATCCGCTTCCGCACCTCGTCCAGCAGCGGAGCGTTCTCGACGGTCTTGATCATGACAACAGCCTTCCCAGTGGAACTTCCGATTACCGTGGTGCGTACCGACGAATCTATGGCCGCGGCGCCCAGCTACCCGGGGACGGAAGACGCCACGGTGCGGACGGTCGACGCCAAAGCATCCACGCGGAAGTAATTCGAGGCGGATATCCTGCGGTGATGCGGATCTGTCCGGGTGCAATATCACCGCATCGAGGTGACCGCGTTTCCGTCGCGATATTCGGCTACATCAGTTGCTGGACAGTTACTATCCATTGAGATCATCCGTTTCAACGGCGCGGTGCGTCAGCTGCACGGTTGTCCGATATCAGACAGGAGAACACCTCATGCTCGGTCTAGGAATTCTCGGCTGGATCATTATCGGTGGTCTCGCCGGGTGGATTGCCAGCAAGTTGATGAAGACCGACGCTCAGCAGGGCATTCTGCTGAATATTGTGGTCGGCGTTGTCGGTGGTTTGCTGGGTGGATTCCTGCTCAAGATTCTCGGGGTGGATGTCAATGGCAGCGGATTGTGGTTCAGCTTCTTCACCTGCCTGGGTGGCGCGGTAATCCTATTGTTCTTGGTCGGTCGTTTCCTGCCGCGCTGACCCGTTCGTCCACGTGCGCGCGGTGATGCTCGATACGCACCACCGCCGCGCCCGTGACCAGGCACAACACACTGGCGAGCACGCCGATCACGGACCAGACGGTGAAACCGGACCCCGCGGCGGTCAGGGTCGATCCGAGTACGAGACTTCCGAAAAGCAATAAGACCAGGCCGGTGCCGTTGACGGTATCGAGGATGGACTCTCCGGTAGGCGTTCCGCTGGTATCGGAAAAGCCGGCGTGCTGACTCATCGAGGGGTTCTCCTTCGGCTGGTCGTTCTCCCCAACCCCTCCGGGATGCCCGGCCCCGCCCGCCCCAAACTGACAATCCGCGCCGTTAAGCGCGTCCTCAGCGTGTCGGCGATGTGTCGCCCGACCAATCGACGCGATGAATCGATCGAACCGTCACCTCAGCGCCTCCTTCAGCACCGTGGTGGTGTACTAATTCCGTACTAATTCCCCCCGATCGGGACATGCGTTCAGGACACGGCGAGGACCGCCGCAGGATAGGCGGTGGCTCCGGTAGAGCGGAAACGCTGCTGATACTTGCGTGGCGAAATGCCCAGTCGCGCAATGAATGCGCGGCGCATGGCCTCGCTGCTACCGTATCCGGCGGCCATGGCGGCCTCGGTCACGCTGTAGCCCGCGTGCAGTTTGTCCCGTGCCAGGCCGAAGCGGATGAACGCCACGTACTCTGCGGGCGAGTTCTCCAATTCGGCACGGAACAGCCGGGTCAGATGCCGGACGCTCACCCGGGCGTGCTCGGCCAGGGATTGCACCGTATGCGGATACGCCGGGTCCGCGCAGATCAGATCCGCCACCGAACGCACCAGTGGACTGCGCGGCGCGGCGCCGTGCAGTGAGGCCGAGAATTGCGATTGCCCACCCGCGCGCTGCATGTACACCACCAGCGATTGCGCCACCGCTCGTGCGATATCCGCGCCGTGATCCTCCTCGACCAGTGCCAGCGCCAGATCCACCCCGGCCGCGACACCCGCTGAGCTGTAGGTGTTTCCGTCGCGCACGAAGATGGCGTCCGGATCCACCCGGATGCCGGGATACCGCGCGGCCAGATCCCTGGCGAATTTCCAATGTGTGGTGGCGCGGCGGCCGTCGAGCATGCCGAGCTCGGCAAGCGCGAAGGTACCGCTGCATATCGAGGTCAGCCGCCGAGCACCGCCCGCCAGTTGCCTGATGGCGGTGAGCAATTCCGGCGTCACGAATTTGGCGGGCGGTAGCTCACTACCCGGAATCACCACGGTATCGAACGATCCGGCGTCCGCGGCCGTACCCGAAACCGTCACCTTCGCGCCGATGGAAGTCTGTACATCCCGCCCGTCCGCCGAGACCAGCACCACCTCATACGCATCCACCGATTGATTGGCCTCCACGAAAACCTCTGCGGGACCTACGAAGTCGAGCATCTTCACGCCGTCGAAGACCAGTATTCCGATCCGCCGGCGACCCTTGACCGCACTAGTAGAGGACACGTCCGCCATTATTGTGGAGGTATGCCTCCACAATCAAGGCCTGTGACAGGCAACTCGGCAGCGGCATTGGTAGGTTGAGCGCATGGGCCGCGCGCGACGATTCGACGAATCGAATCTCCTGGACGCCGCGACAGAGCTGTTCTGGTCCAACGGATACGACAGCACCTCGGTGGAGGACGTCTCCGCCGCCACCGGCGTCGGCAATGGCAGCATCTACGCGGCATACGGCAGCAAACAGGGACTGTTCCTCGCCGCGTTCGAACGCTACTGCGAGGCCAGAGCCCAATTCGTCCGCGCCACCACCGAATCCGCCCCCGGCACCGCCCGCTCCGCCATCCGCGCCCTGCTACGCGCCATTATCGAAGACTGCGCCACCCAACCCCACCGCCGCGGCTGCCTCATGATCAACAGCGTCGCCCACCTCGCCTCCCGCATCCCCGAGGTAGCGACCATAGCCTCCCGCACCACCACCGCCATGGAATCCGGCGTAGCCACCCGACTCCACCCCGCCGCCCACACCGTCACCACAGCCGAAGTCTCAGCCCTCAGCGCCAACATCATCCTGGTCTCCCAGGGCCTGATCCAACTCAGCCGCCTCCACACCTCCCCCACCCGCCTCACCGAGATCGCCGAGATCACCTGCGCCGGCCTCCCCTCCTGGGCGGACAAGTAGCACGAGAAGCGTTGACCTCGAGTGTGGTTGAGGAATGAGACCGGGGAAATGACCGACACCGAAGTCACATCGATCGACATCTTCGAAACCCCGCACGCGGATACTGACGGGCTCATCGACTCTTGGCAAGAGTTCGGCGAATCGCTCAGTGCGGCACCGGGTTTCCGGACGGCGTGCCTACATCGAGCGATTCAACCCGAGACCCGTTTCGCGGTAACGGATTTCGCGCTGTGGGACGGTCTCGCGCAGGCGGAGTCCGCACTGGGCGATCCGACCATGGCAATGACGCGGGCCGCGGCAGCGGCCACCGCCAAGGCCAACCCCGCGGTCTATGAGGTGGTCGCCGAGGCATCTCCGCCGAAATAGCACACGCCGACTCACCTCGTCGAATTACTCGGCTTCGAGGAGGCGTTTGGGGTGCATGCCGTCTACCTGGCCGATGAAGGGCGGGTGGATGCTATAGCCAAGCATGCGGCGGATGTCCTCGTCGACTATGCGGGCGATGTCATGCGGGGTGGAGAGGGTGAAGGCTTCTTGGGGGCGGAGCCAGGGTTCGCAGTATTGGGCGGTGACGGCCAGGCGGGGCGCGGTGGAGTGGTTGGGGCCGCCGCCGTGCCAGAGGGTACCGAGGAAGAAAACGCAGGAGCCGGCGGACATGATGACGGGCCGGCGGTCCGAATCCTCTTGCGGGAGTTCATCACCCCAGTCCTGGCTGCCGAGGACGATTTCGGTGGCACCGTTGGTGGCGGTGAAATCGTCTATGGCCCAGATGGTGGCGGCACTCAGGGCCTGACGGGGGCGCGGGAGAGGGTAGAAGCCGTCATCGGTGTGCAGCATCTGGGCTGATTCACCGGGCAGGATATTGATGACCTGCAGCATGGAGAGCAGGTAGTTCGGCATGAGCAGGCGGTCGAGCAGGGCCAGCACACGCGGGTGGGCGGCCAGGCGATCGCAGCTGCGGGTTTTGTTCAGCACACTGTAGATGCGCTGGGTGGCGTGGCCTTCGAAATTGTTGCGGCCCTTGAGGTTCAGCAGTGGATCGGTATCGTCACGGATCGCTTGGATCTCCTGTGCGGTGATCAGATCCGGCAGGATGACGTAGCCGTCGCGCAGCAGGGCGGCCAGATCGGCGTCGACCACTTCGGGATCGACGGTGTGCCCGCTACTTTCGGTCCGGCGATAGGTTCCGGCCAGGTCACCGGCGAGATCCTGCACAGATGAGACTTCAGCGCTCACGGCACACCTCCGTTTTAACATAATTCAGTTCTGTTATTCTTCGGAGCATGGCACGCCCTCCCCTGGGACGTCAACAACTACTCGATGCTGCCCGCGCGGAGCTGGTGGCGGCCAATGGCGTGGTCGATCTGAATTCACTCAAACGGCGTTCCGGGCTGAGCACGGGCGCGCTCTATCACCACTTCGGCTCCAAAGCCGGTCTGCTGGTGGCGATTTACGAGGAGTTCCACGCCGGTCTGGTCGCCGCCGTCGCCGACGAGACCATCGCCAACGAGCAGGGCTGGGCCGCCCGCGAGCGCGCCCGCACCCGCAATTTCGTGGAATACCACTTCGGCGATCCACTCGCGGAACTCCTACTCGGCCGGATCAGCACCGAACCCGAGGTCGCCGAGGTGGAGGCCGCCACCCTCGAGCGCATTATCGAATCCGCGGGCCGCAATATCCGCACCGGGCAGGAATCCGGCGAACTCGACCCCGGCATCGATCCCGACCTCGCGGGCGCGTGTGTCATGGGCGCACTTCGGCACGGTATGGCCGAACAGCTCCGCCGCCACCCCCGGCCCACGATAGATGCCGCGACAGAAGGACTTTGGCGGTTCATCGCCGCGGCGGTCGGCGTCAACGCGGGGTCCACACCGGCGCCATTGTGAGTGGATGACCACGAAGGTCGGCAGCGGCAGTATTCCGTGCCAAAGCCGCGGCGGGACAAGTATTTTCGGCGAACCGTACCGAAACCCGATGAAGCGCGGGGATAACGCCTAACCTGGTGTTTGTTTCAAACTGACCAAAACGGGAATGGCTGCAGTGCCCAACTGTCCAGTTGCAGCCGTCTGGCGGCAGAACGCAGGAGCAACCCAGCGTGAGCAGGAAAGCAACATCAACCCATCTCGAACTCGATCAGAAATCCACGAAAGCAGTCAGCGGCGCCGATGCCTGCTGGCCCGAGCCAAGTCCCCTCGCCTCCTGGTGGGAGGGAGTCATGTTCGATGAGGCCGAACCACAAGGAATCACTCGCGATATAGCCTGACGACCTGCTCACACCGCCCGCGTGTGAGCGAGCCGGACTCGAACGGGGCTGGCGCACAACCGAACTTGTCGGTGGCCGGGCATACGCTCGATCGGCAGATTTCAATTTGCCTATCAGCGTTAAGAGTTGATCTTCATGACTGTATACGCAGTTTATGGGGCCACCGGTCATACCGGTCGCCTGGTTACCGCCGAACTTCTCGCCCGGGGCGGGGATGTGATTGTCTCCGGGCGAGATCCGGATGCCCTGGCCGCACTCGGGCAGGCCCGCGTCATGCCCGCGGGCGTCGATGATCCCCGCGCACTACGGGCGCTCGCCGAGGCCGCGGACGTGCTCATCCACTGTGCGGGGCCGTTCACCACCACGGGACTGCCGGTCGCCACGGCCGCTGTCGAGGGTGGTTGTCACTATGTCGATCATGCCGTCGAGGTGCACCATGTGAAGCGGCTGTTCGATACCTTTCCCGAGCGCGCGCAGCGAGCCGGGGTCACCATGCTGCCGAGTGTGAGTTTCTATGGCGGACTCGGCGATCTGCTCGCGGGGGCGGTCGCACGCGATGTCCCCGAAATCGACCGTATTACCGTGGCTTACGCGGTCACCAATTGGATGATGACACACGGCGCGGTGGAGACCGCGCGATTGCTCTTCGCCGATACCGACCGCATCGGCTATTCCGACGGGCAGCAGCAGTACGGGTTCGTCGAACCGCGCCAGGCGATCTTCGCATTTCCACCGCCGGTCGGTCCGCGACCGATGATCGCACCGGTGCCTTTCCCCGAAGCCGTCACCGTCCCCCGGCACACCCACTCCAAAGCGGTGGAGGCCCAGCTCACCGCCGCCACCTTCGCCGAAGATCAAGCGTTCACCAGCGAGCAGGTCGACTCCGAGACGCGCGCGGCGAGCGAATTCACCATTACCGCACAGGTTCTCGCCGCGTCCGGCTCGGCGACCGGAAACCTGCGCGGCCGCGATCTCTGGCGCGCCGGGGCGCTGGCCTCGGTGGAGGCGGCGATCCGCCTCGCCGAGGGCACCGCCAAGAGCGGAGTGGCAAGTCCCGCAGAGGCTTTCGACGCCACCGAATTCCTGAACACCCTCGCCGAACACGGCGCATTCACCCTCGAACTGCCGGAAAAGGCGTGAGGAGCACAGCGATGGAACCCATTCTCGTCACCGGTGCGGCCGGCGGCAGTCAGGGCGGCACCGGCCGCACGGTCGCCGAATCACTACTGCGCGCGGGCCTTCCGGTGCGCGCGTTCGTACACAGCGATGATGCCCGCGCGGCCGAATTGAAGGATCTCGGCGCGGAGGTGGTCCGCGGCGATCTGCGCGAGATCACCTCGGTGCTACCCGCCGTGCAGGGTGTGCGCAGCGCCTACTTCACCTATCCGGTCACCGCCGGAATGCTGGACGCCACAGCCGTTTTCGCGGCGGCGGCCCGCGAATCCGGGATGCGGCGCGTGGTCGCGGTCTCCCAGCTGGGATCGGCGCATAATGCGGGCACACCGCATATGCGCAGGCACTGGGTGGCCGAACAGGTCCTCGACCGCGCCGAGATCGGCGCTGTCCACCTGCGTGCCGCGGTCTTCTTCGAGAATCTGCGAGTGGCGATCGGCGACAGCGGCGTCCTCGCGCTACCGCTCGGCTCGCCCGATACCGTGCTGCCGTTGATCGCCGCCGATGATGTGGCGGGGGTAGGCACCGGCGTACTGCGCACCGACGGCCCGGTGGATTCGGTGCTCTGGTTGGCGGGCGAGATCATGACGGTCGGCGCGGCCGCCGCACACTTCGGCGTCCCCTATGTGCATGTCGACCCGGAAGAGTGGGCCGAGACCGCGATTTCGCGCTACCGCGATCCCGTCGCGGTAGAGCACCTGACCCAGCTCTGGACCATGTTCGCGGCCATCGGCTCGGGCCATGAACTCTTCCGGGTGACCGAATCGATCAAGCAGTACACCGGTCGGCCGCCGATCACGCTGCGCGACTACCTATCTCGCACCTAGCGGTCAGGCCGCCTTGCGATCGTCGCCCGCCGTGCCCCGGTGATCGTCGAACATCGCCCGGTGCATCGCACACCGATGCACCGGTCCCGGCTTGCAGAAGGCGGGATCCAATCGCTGTACGAAAGTGAGGTTGTCACGCCGCCAGCAGTCCACACACACCCGCTCGTCCATGGCGTCCTCCTAGGTCTCCGACTACGAAAGGCCTGCAACCCGAGAGTTCCCCGGTATGTCAGTATTCACTCCCGACGTATCCATCCGATCACCACGAAGCCGCCAAATCGTTACGCGGGCATGAGATTCCGCGCTGTCAGCTGACACCCACCCTGCGAATCAATGCGGCCGCGCCTGGGCCGGCGAGTGCGTCGAGGCGGACGGCTCGACCGGTCGCGAGGAGCAGCAGGTCGGCGATCGGGCCTTCGACCAGGGCTCCGGTGCCAGCGGTCCAGTCGGTGTCGGTTGCCACGAGACGGAAGCCGGACATTCGCTGTTCGGAGTGGAACAGCCATTTGGTGGCCCACACCCGCTCGATGGCCAGACGGGCTGCGGCCGTGGGCATTTCGACCCGCAGACCGAGTGGAATCGCGATGTCCTGAATGTGGACGAGTACATCCATCAGGCGATCGGCCGGGGTGGTACCCGGCGCGGTGGTGCGCATGGGGATGGTGGTGCGCAGTTCCGCCAGCAGTTGCCCCGAGCTCCTGGCCTCGGCATGCCGTATTCCGGTATCCCGCGCGAACCGGGTAATGCTGCCCCGCGCTCGAATCAGATTGATCAGCAGTGCCCCGAGCGTGGGATTGCTGGAGAGCACCACGTGTGCGACCACATCGCGGATGCGCCACTCCGCGCAGAGCGAAGCGCGATCCCAATCCTGATCGGAGATCGATTCGAGCAACTCCACCAGGGTGACGCGTTCGGTGGCGACGGCTCGCCAGATATCGTCGGATGTCGTAATCATCGGGTGAATTCCTTTCGCTTCGGCGCTAGTACCGTAGGAACTCCACCCGGGTGGAGGTTCAAGCCATAGTGACCCACGACACACTGCGCGGATTGGTGAGCATCGGTGAGCTGGCCGAGCTCACCGGCGTACCCGTGCGCACCATTCGCTTCTACTGCGATAACGGGGTTTTGGAGTCGGTACGCAGCTCGGGCGGGCATCGCATGTTCGATGCCGGCCGGGCAGCCGAACGGCTGCTGCTGGTGCGGCGACTGCGCACCCTCGGAGTCGGATTGACGGCGATCTGCGCGGTGCTGACCGGCGAACAATCCCTCGCCGAGGCGGTCGCGGCGGAACGCGCGGCGGTGGATATCGAGCTCGATGAGCTCGCCTGGCGGCGAGCGTCCTTGCGCGCCATAGAGAACGCGGACCCCGCCGAACGCGCGGCGCGACTCGAACTGCTCGCGAATGTGCAGAATGGCGCGTCCGCGTCCGCGTACGACACGCTCGTAGCGTTCTGGCGGCGGATACTCACGCCGGTGCCGCCGGACCTGTTCGACGGGTTCCTCGATATGAATGTGCCCGGCCGACTCCAGGATCCGACACCGGAGCAGGTTGTCGCCTACGCCGAGCTCGTCATGCTCGTCATCGACCGCACATTCAGTACGGTTGTCTCACAACAACTCTGGCGTTCGGACCCGTATCGCCTCTCCGACCGCGCGGGATTGATCGCCGGTGTCGGCGAGGCGTGCGGTATGGCCGAGACCCATATCGCCGCGGGCAGCGAACCCGCCGCCGGCCCCGCGCTGGATCGGTTCGTGGCAGCGCATGCCGCCGCGCGAAACACCATCGACACGCCCGGCTTCCGCGAGCAACTCGGCACCGGCCACCACGACGCGGACGCCCGCACACAGCGCTATTGGCAGCGTGCGGGCGAGATCATGGGCACCTCGACCACCGCGGGCGCGGGCCAGCGCTGGCTGTTCGAAGCGCTCTCCCGAACGACGGGCGGATCAGGCCGCCGCGGTGCGTAGTTCGCGCAGCACCAGGTCCGGGTCGGCGACATCGACGACGAGCCGGGTGAAATCGGCCCCCGCCAAGTCGATTCGCACGCCCTGCCCGGCGAAGTGGGTGTCCCAGAATTCCTTGCGGCCCTTACCGCGGAAGGTGCCGGCCGCGATGACGCCGGGGAAGAAGGCACCGGGCGCACGCAACCACGGCGGGCGCAGATCCACTTCGGCCTCGGTCACGGCCGCGATCTCCGATAAATCGAATGTCACCCGCTCGCGCAGAGCCAGCACCCGATGTGTTCCGGTCACATGCACCGTCACGGTTGTCCCCGCGATCTCCAGCTCGACCATCCCGCACCTCCACTCGCCGACGTACTTCCACCATCCAGAGTGCCGCGCGGTTCTGGCCGTAGCCTGAGCATCTCCTACGATTACGCACAGACTTTCGCGTTGCGCCAGCTAGAAGGCTTGCCATCTTCTCAGGACGTCTCGGATTCCAGTTTTGCTCCAACTTTCATCGGATTCAGGTCCTCGAGAATCTCCGAGTTGTCTACCACCGCCTGAACGTAACCGTTCCGGTCGATGTAGTGGCATCGCGCCACGCTGGAGCCCTCAGAGTGCCCCAGCTGAGCACTAGCACGCCGCGGGTCGCCCTGAGGTTCCCCCCAAACGGTGGACGGGGGGCTTATGCGGCCGAGGAATCGACCGCGTGGAGTGACCACTCGTAGCTGTCGGGGCTGAGCATCCCGACCGCCGAGTGGCGTCGCCTACCGTTGTACCAATTCATCCATTTGTCAACTGTGGCAACAAGTTCGGATTTCGTAGCAAGGTGTGTCGGTAATAGTACTCATGCTTGAACGTCGACCACAGACTCTCCGCGCCGGCGTTATCCCAGCATATTCCAGTCGCCCCCATCGACCTGCGCAGCCCGTGAGGTGAGCAGGCAGCGGCCATATCGCTCGCCGTGTATTGGCTGGACTACCCCTGTCCGAGTGCAAAATCGACACACGAACGGCCACGAGCAGCGACAGCCAATTCGACAGCGTCAGTGACTATTTCGGTGCGCATATGCTCGGCCACCGTCCAGCCCAGCACTTTCCGGGAATGCTCATCGCGGATCGCGCATAAATACATGTCACCTTCACCGCAGGTCAGATAGGTGATATCCGAGGTCCACACCGCATCGAGGCGGCCCTGGTCGAAGTCGCGGTCCACCAGATCCGGCGGGAACGACGCCGCGGGATCGACGATGGTGGTGCGGATTTTGAAGGTCCGCGGGCTGATCCCGGCCAGCCCGATCTCGGCCATGACCGCCGCGACCGTCTTCTCCGACACCCGGTCACCACGTTCACGCAGCTCGGCGGTGATTCTCGGTGCACCGTAGGTGCCATCGGAATCCTGGTGGACAGCTTGGATTTTCACCGTCAGATCGACGCGGCGTTGCTGCCGGTCGGTCAGAACGGTGGCCGCCGCGCGTTTGCACCAGGCATAGAAACCCGCCCCGACACCTCCAACAGCCGTGCCATACGGGTGACATCGGCCCGCACGCCGGTGATCTGCGGGGCGGTGGCTACGCTGGTGAATCCTGACGGCGGTTATCGATGAACTCTGACGTCGGACGGCGTGGCCGAGATCCGTTGGCATCGGCGAATTTTGACGTCATCGACGAGCGTGTCCGGAAGCCTGGGCGTGTCCGGCGAATGCACGCTCATGCCGAGTTCAGTGCGATGCGTTGCATCGATAAGGTGGCATGGTGCCCGATCTAGCTGCGCCCACCACAGATTTGCACGCGTCCTGGCTCGAGGCACATGCCGAGTGGGGTCCGGACATGCACGAAGACGGTTTCGGGCTTCTGCCCACCGACGAGGTCGACTCGCCCGCGGGGTTCGAGGTCTGGGTAGCGCGGCTCACCGACGAGCCCGATCACGGGAACACCAGCGGGATCCGGTGCAGATACCGATGGATCGTCGAGGGAGGAAAGGTTCTCGGCGGAATCGCACTGCGGTACGGGTCCGGTGAGACGGTGACGCGGACCGGGCATATCGGCTTCGGCATCCGGCCATCCGCCCGCGGGTGTGGTGTGGCGACCTGGGCGCTGGGCCGGATGCTCGACGATGCACGAGGCCTGGGCATGGACCGGGTGCTACTTGTCTGTGCGGAGGAAAATGTGGCCTCCGCCAAAACGATCGAGCGTCACGGCGGCGTCCTCGAAAGCATTCAGGACACCGAACTCGGTCCGGCGCGGCGTTACTGGATCACCATCGGCCAGCGCAGCACGACGTCGCTCTAACGGTTGCGCGGATTCCGACCTCGCATTTCGAACGTCCTATATTGCCGCTGACTGCGCTGATCGGATCGGCCACGAGACACGACCAAAGATCAACGGCCCGGGGTTATCTCAGCCTTGAGAACGCACCATCATGCCAATGACCGAGCGGGTTGTCGCCCAGGAGATCTGCTCAGCTACCGGTAGGAAATCGGTGCTCGATCGCTTGACGAGCCATCGTCCAGGTCGTTTCGAATTCCTCGGCCGCCATTTGCTCGAGGGCACTGGGCTCGACATCCCAATCTTCGGCGCTACCCTCCGCGAGCACACCGTATTTGCGTTCGTACGCCTCAACCGCAGCGAATCCCCCGTGGTCTCGTGCATACGTCACCTCCGCCAGCGACGCGGCCGTGACCGGCTCACCGTCAGCACCTCGCAGATCGACCTGCCGGTTCGGCCAGCCATCGTCATCAAGTTCGATCAGGAGCCAGACGCCCTCATCTGCGTAGTAGTCGCGAATCCACCTCATCCGACCAGTATTACGGCTGTCGGTCACCACCGAGGAAACGTACGAATATGCCGCATGCCGCGCTGTTCGGAACGGCCAGCGCGGCATCATGGAAGATCAACCGGCGGTATCCATCTGGCGCCAGCGGAACGCGCGCTCAAGCCGCGTGGCCCGCTGATCGAACCGGCCAGTGCACGGTATCGGAAGATTAATGGGCTACGAGCATCTGGCTCCGGCCGCTGAACTCCAGGTCTCCAGCGGAGAGGGCTTCGATGACGGTGTACTGCTGCGACGTCACCGAACGAGAGTGGTCAACGCAACTGTGACCAGCAAGAGGCCGATCGCGACGATGAGGCACCTGATCGCAGCCCGTGTCCTCCGTACGCGATATTGATCCACGGAGGACGCAATCCACAATTCAAGGATCGCTCCTCGGAGTTGTTGTTCTGGCGACAGGTTCGTGACTCCCTCAAGGAACTGTTCGAACGTCGCCCATGTCGCGTCGTACTCGGTATAGGAGTAGAGCCGCGCTCCGTCGGAACCAACTGTGTCCCAGCGTTTCACCCATTTCTTTGGGGCGAACAATGGTGAGACCAATACCATCGCGGCGAACACGACCGAGGCTGCCACGAAGAGCAGTGCGCCGAGAGTCGAGCAAACCACCACAATGCTCGGACGCGACGGCCCCCTTGCCGTGAATGTTAGTGTGGTTCCCGCGATTACAAGTGCGTTGGCACTAAGCACAGTGCCAGTTCTCGCCACCATGCTCGCGCGATGCTGATCTTCTCGAACGATGTGCCATTGAACCGCCTCCAAGGTGAGTCCCCTTGGCCGACCAGCAGATCCCCCCGTTGCCATCATCAAATCGTCGTTCCATGCGGTCGCTCGGTCAAGGCCGAGTCAGCATAATGCTCAGGTGATGCGCCAGCGCGAAGAAGTCCCGTGTGTGAATACAAGACTGGTGGCCCATACCGACCGAATGCAGATCGGCGGCGGTTCGCTGGCCGTTGAGGACATCCCAAACTGCCGCATGGCGCGCTGACCGAACTGGCCAGCGCGGGGCATCGGAAGATCAATGGGCAGAACGCTTCACGTCTACAAGCGGTGCGCGCTCTAGCCGCATACAGCGTGGTCGGCGGTTGAGATCCGCTGCGGCTCAGGACATCCGCACACGCAGATGACAGCGTTTGCTCTCAGTAGGCATCCGTGACGTAGAAGAACGCGTTCGGTCTACGGATTTCGTGAGGCATGTCTTCGTCCAGCCAGTCCTGATGGACACCGCCGTCGAGATGGCCGTCCCCGACGCCGACAATCACACGCCACGTCCGTGGCTGAAGTTTGCCGATCACTCGACAGGGGAGGCTGTAGGGCACCTTGGTTAAGTGGACTACGTGACGCATTCGGTATCGGGCCTCTCACACATGCAGGACGCTTCCACAACCTACCTGCGACGCGCCCACCCGCACATCCATTTATGCCGCAGTCCGCGGGCAGGTGCAGGCCGGCCAGGCCGAGGTTCGGCTCAACGCACGCACATCAGCGTAAGGCGTTTTGTGTCAAGCGGTTTGGTCGGTGCCTCTGGTCTGTCGTCGTCCCGGCATAGCCCTCTCCGCCGCCTCCGCGAGTTACAACTCGTCACCAGCGTGCTGCCAGTGCTTTCAACAAACCCATCCTTGGCAACGCAATAGCGTCACCGCTTCACGACCTTCCAGGTCCAGGACGACGCGGCACCTTGGACCCCATACCGCTGATCACGACCCGACAGGAGCGCGTCCACGTCCGGCACCCCGGTCTCGACAATGGGGCACCGGCCCGCTTGGCGGCCATTTAATCGTCCGCCGTTGGTGCACAGGTCAAGACGCGCTCTCGACAAGCCAGTCTCCGGTATCGCAGGGAACGCACCGGACAGTTGGCTGGCCGCTCCGTGTGTCCTCACCGTCGAACAGGAGCCACATCGGCGTTGTGCTGTACGCCGGTCGCGACAGTGAATGCACGTAGGACATCTACTCTGGTCGATCAACGCGGCAGCCAGATGGGTATCGCTATGGGCACGATGATCGGTGGCGATGGCTATGCCGCACAACGACGGACGCTCTCACTCAGTCATTCTTCATGCGTTGAGATATCCGCTGGTCAGGTACAGAATCTCACAAATTGTGTGATGCGTGTAATGGCCAGTGGTGTCAAACGGCCATGCGGATGTTGCCCCCCTTACCTTGCGTACGAAAAAGGCGCACAATCACCATGTATTCCAACTTCAAGGTCTGTGATCGGTGGGTAGCTGGATGCCTGCCGACAACATCTGGACGGGCATCCTCCGTGATGACAGCGTCCCCATACCGGGCTGTGGCGCCTGGATTCACCGTCGGCATCGCGGCCCGCGCGCCACGCCATACTCAACGCCGGGCACCGCGAATGCTGCCTGTAGCGACTACGAGCCGCCGTCGCGAGTCGGTACCAATAGATAGGAAACGCCATGTCAGAGCAGAACAAGGCCGCCGCCAAGCGTGTCTTCGACGCATGGAACATGCGAGACCTCGATGCATTCGACGAGGTAGTCGCGGTCGACTACATCGACCACGATCCACAGAACCCGTTCGCCGATATCCATGGCCCCGACGGCCTCAAACGGCTCGCGCAGATGTATCTCGCCGCGTTCTCGGATCAACGGTTCCTGGTCAACGAACAGATCGCCGAAGGCGACTTCGTCACTACCCGATGGACGGGGACGGGAACCAACGACGGCGAGATGATGGGTATGCACGCGACAGGCAAATCGGCGGTCATTCAAGGAATTACAATCAATCGCTTCCAAGACGGTAAGCTCATCGAAGGCTGGACATGCTGGGATACGCTCGGGATGATGCAGCAACTCGGTGTCGTCCAGTCGGCGCGCTCTGCAGCAACCTGACTCGTGACGTGGCTCCGCACCACATCGCAGTGTTGCACGCGAGAAGATCCGCCATCCGCGCGTGAGCGACCTCAACGAGTTTGTCGGCGGACCGCGCAGCCTTCAGCAGCATCACCGGCCTACCCACCTGAACCAGATCGAAAACCCCTCGGCGTGTCGACAATCGACACGCCGAGGAGGTATCACATATCCAGAGGCCGAAGCATTTACTGCGCCGCGATACAGTTCATCACTGCGTGGCCTCCAAGGCTACGCGGCGGCGGCAATCCAGTACCAAAAGATGGTCAGCCCCGCGGGAACTCACGGGAATCGGACTCCACGATTCGGTGTAAGTTTGCAGCCCGAAATCCGGGAACTCCCCGGAAGTGAGGGGTGGTCTCGGGACATTCCAGATCGCCCAAAATTGCTGAACTACAAACGATTACGCCGGTGACGACGGGAATCTTGAGCAGCTCTGGTAGAACCTACGAGTTCTCTCAGGTTCGCGGCGATAATGTGATTGCCGTGATCGCGACCAGGAGGATTCGGTGGGCCGCTGTGCTCGGCGTCATAACATTGCTGATCGCGGGTTATGCGGGGTGGCAGGCTTTCTCCCGTTCCGAGGCGGGGTGTGGGAGCGGTCCGTGCGACGGTGATGATCCGGGACTGGCCGCCGGTACGCGGGCGGTGAATCCTCAGGTGCGGGTGTGGTCGCGCTCGATCACCTTGATCATGGCCGAGGGCGGGGCCTCGGCGAGCATCGCGCAGGCACAGGCGGGCGATTCGGTGTGGCTCGATCGCGGTACCACTGACCAGCGTCTTCGGGGCGAGAATTTGGGCATCACAACGCTTTCCGCCACCGAAACCGCCGCGACCACGAAGTTCTATCGATACGACGGCGGTCTGCTGCGGGCTTGCGGGAAAGCCGGTGATCGGCCGGAGGTGCGGTGCACGCGCTGGATGGCCGCCGCCGACCCGCAACCGGATCGGCGGATGCGCGCCGTGGAGCGGCTGCTGGACCGGTACGACCACGACACCGGACTCTGGGAGAACGATGTCAGCACCTGGCAGAGCGCCAATGCTTTGACCACACTGATCGATTACCTGCGAGACAGCGGAGATCGGCAGTATCTGAGCTATATCGAGGAGACCTATCGGCACGGTGAGGTAGCCCGTACCGGTCTGCCGCGAACCACCGGGTACAACGATGACGAATTGTGGTGGGCGCTGGCCTGGATCAAGGCGTTCGACCTCACCGGCGAGGCGCGGTATCTCACCGCGGCGCGCACCATCGTGGACGGGCTCGCGGATCAGAAGGCGGCGTTCTGTGGTGGCGGATTGGCGTGGGCGCGTGTGGGAGTCGATCCGCAGCTGCGCCCGTGGACGCAGGTGAACGCGATCACCAATGCGCTATACATCAGTGCGACAGCATTACTCGGCACCCGGGTCGACGCGTCGGATCAGCCGTCATACCGCGCTCGCGCCACTGCGACCTGGGATTGGTTCAGCACCGGGGCTGGACGGGCGCTACTGGATTCCTCCGGAGCCGTGAACGATCACCTCGACCAGTACGGCGACACCTGCGTACTGGTGGATGCGAACACGCGCTGGACCTACGGGCAGGGCGAGATGATCGCCGGATTGGTTGCGCTGTACCGGATTACGGGCAATTCCGAGCTACTCACCTCGGCCGACCGGATCGCCGCGGCGGCCACTCGCGACGGTTCGCCCTTCCTCCAGGATGGAGTGCTGAACGAGCCGAGCGCCACCACCTGTCCAGGTCCCTCCTGCCACGACGCCGAAACCTACAAGGGCGTCTTCGTGCGCGGGTATCGGGAGCTACGTGAGACCGGTCGATCCCACGCCGCCACAACAGATTTCCTGATGCGGCAGGCGAACTCGCTGCGCGACAACGACGATGAATACGGATTCCGGTGGCAAGGTCCGCCGGGCGCGGACGACCACCCCAATTTCGCCACTCAGGCGGCGGCTCTGGACGCGCTCAACGCCGGCTCGTAGGCAACCTCCCAGCACTCCACCAACTCACTGAACACATTGCCGCCCACCGGTTTTCACATCACGATCGCCATCGACATCGCGCTCCGGACGCGAGACACTGCAAAGCGCCGTCGCCGATTGGAGAACACAGTGGACGCACAACCGATTGTCCTGGATCCCTTGGGATCCGATATCCAGGGCGAATCCGCTCGCATTCGCGAACGCGGCCCCATTACCCTGGTGGAATTACCCGGCGGGGTCCGTGCCTGGTCGGTGACCGATGCCAAGATCCTCAAGGAACTCCTCACCGATCAGCGCGTCTCCAAGGATCCGCGGCAGCACTGGACCGCCTTCATGAATGGTGAGATCACCGCCGAATGGCCACTGCTGCCCTGGGTTTCGGTCGACAATATGTTCACCGCCTACGGCATGGACCACCGCCGCCTGCGTAAACTCGTCGCCCCCGCCTTCACTCATCGCCGCACCACCGCCCTGCAGCCGCGCCTCGAGGCGATCACCGCCGAGCTGCTCGACAAGCTCGCCCAGACCCCGCCCGGCGCGACCATCGACCTGCGGGAAACCTACTGCTATCCGTTGCCGATCCAGGTGATCAGCGAACTGATCGGGGTGCCCGAGGACCGCAATCCCGCCCTGCGCAAATGCGTCGACAGCTTCTTCGACGGGGCACTCGGTCCCGAGGAGGGTCTGGCCAACTACCTCGAAATGTACGGTCTGGTAACCGAAATCGTCGCTATGCACCGCGAATCCCCCGGCGATGACCTCACCAGCGCGCTGATCGCCGCCCGTGATGAGGACGACGGCTCCCAGCTCTCCGAGAAGGAGTTGGTCGACACCTTGAATCTGGTCATCAGCGCGGGCCACGAAACCACCGTAAATCTCTTGGACCAGGCTATTTTTGCGCTCCTGACCCGCCCCGAACTCCGCGCGGATGTCACCGAGGGCCGCGTCGGCTGGCCCGACCTGATCGAGGAAACCCTCCGCTACGAGGCCCCCGTCGCCCACCTGCCACTGCGCTATGCGGTCGAGGACATCGAGATCGGCGGCCACCGAATCCCCAAGGGCGAAGCCATTCTCGCCTCCTACGCCGGAGCCAATCGCGACCCGGACGTGCACGGCTCCACCGCCACCGAGTTCGACCCGCACCGTGCCACCAAGGACCAGCACCTCGCCTTCGGCTACGGCGTCCACCACTGCCTGGGCGCTCCCCTGGCCCGCCTCGAAGCCACGGTCGCCCTCCCCGCCCTCTTCGCCCGCTTCCCCGGCTTGACCCTGGCCGCCGACCCCGAAACCCTTTCCACCTCACGAAGTTTCATCTCCAACGGCCACGCCGAACTTCCCGTCCAGCTCACCTAGTCCATTTCACCGGGCCGGTTCAGTGCGGAATGATGCTGGACCGGCGCGGCACGGGACGGGAGGTCAGATGTGCTTCGATAACCTGCGCGACCTGGTAGGCGGCGACGGTCGGTTCGAGGTACGGCAGATATTCGACGGTGCGAGCCAGAGCGGGCAGGTCAACGCTCAAATACATTGCCATCAAAGGGTTTACGAACAGTTCTGTGCCGTTGGTGCGGTCGGTGGCGTGGATGTCGCCGAATTCGCCCCGCAGGGCCGTCGCGATTTGGGAGTGGACGATGCTGGGGCGCAGCGGTGTCTCGAGGAGTGAATGGCGGACCGCGGCGAAGTAGGCGGCGCCTTCGGGGCTGTCCGAGGGGATGGAGAGCGCGCCGAGGTAGGCGTTATCTCGTTGCAGCGCAGCGAGATTCTCCAGCACGTGGGCGTGGCAGACGCCGTGGTAGGAGTCGATGCCGAAGCCTATCGACACCACCAGACGGGTGATGGCGTCGATGCCGGCGACTGCCGCGAGGCTCGTCATGTCCTCCTGTGGGGTGCCGAGCCCGGCTTCGTCGCCGCGGAGCAGGATGTCGGTGCCGCCGTCGATCAGGACCACGGCATCCAGATCGAGTTTTTCGATGAGGGCGCGGTAGGCGTCCCGCAGCGGTTGGACTCCCGATGAGGGGAAGGCGTAGACGACCGGATTACGACCCGTACTCGCCAGCCAGCGGGCGAGTGTGCGTTCGGGGAAGTAATCGTCGTTGCCGATGGAATCGGGATGCACGGCAACAACTCCCGGCGCTTCCCAATCCTCGATGGCGGTCCGGCGCAGATCGCTGAAGGAGAAGTTCGCGAGGTGTACTCGCTTGCCGAGCCCCTCCAGCGCGATCGCGAGCGGTAGTCCGCCGTAAACGTCGAAACCACCGCCTGCTCCGGCGATCAGGATGTTCGCCGAATTGCGCAGGCGGTGGAACAGGGGTGGTTCGGCCAGACTGAAAGATGACACCCGGCCATCATGGCCGCCCGAAACCGTTGGTGGCCAATGGATTGGGTCAGCGGGTGTGGCGGCCTACGGCGTTGAGGTGGGTCAGGGCTTGGGTATAGGAGGTGAGGAGGGTGGTTTCGGCGTAGGGGACGCCACGTTCGGCGCAGAACTCCATCACGATCGGTTGGGCGAGGCGGAGATTGGGGCGCGGCATGGAGGGGAACAGGTGGTGTTCGATTTGGTAGTTGAGGCCGCCGAGAGCGGTGTCGGTGAGCCAGCTGCCCCGGACATTGCGGGAGGACAGGACTTGGCGGCGCAGGAAGTCGGTGTTGTCACCTTCGGGGAAGACCTCCATGCCCTTGTGGTTCGGCGCGAAGGTGCAGCCCATGTAGAGGCCGAAAAGGCCCTGCTGGACGGCGATGAAGACGAGGGCCTTGACCGGAGACAGGACCAGGAACACCGTGGCGAGGTAACCGGCGGCGTGGGCGGCCAGTAGCGCGCCTTCCCAGAAGCGGTGCCGCAGTGGCCATTTCACGACCGCGCGAACACTGGAGAAGTGCAGGCTGCCCGCCTCCAGCAGGAGCATGGGGAAGAAAAGCCACGCCTGGTAGCGGAAGATGAAGCGGCGGAAGCCTTTTCCGGTCATGGCTCGCTCACCGGAGTGCGCCAGTACACCGGAGACATCGGGATCCGCGCCCTCGGTATTGGGGTGGGCGTGATGCCGGTTGTGGTTGCTCGTCCACCATCCGATACTCAGTCCGGTCGCGAGATTGCCCGCGATCAGCCCGTACACGTAGTTCGCGTTCCGCTTACCGAAGATCTGCCGGTGCCCGGCGTCATGGCCGAGGAAGGCCAATTGCGAGAAGATCGCGGCCAGGAACACCGCGGGAGCCAACGACCACCAGGAGTCGCCGATCGCCACCAAGGCGGCCCATCCACCGAAGAACGCGGCCGCGGTCAGCGCGGTCCGCAAACCGTAGGCCCGCAGGCGTCGATCCAGCAAACCCGCCTGCCGCACTCGCCGCATCAGCACCGCGTACTCACTGCCACGTATCGGCGCGGAGTCACGCACCGATGGCACCCGACTCTGCACTATCGACGCAGACCTGCGCTGCGTCATCTCTATCACCACGGGCTCTGCCCATCCTGCTGTCGCTGTTTGATCAGTGGACGCCCCATTAGCGCCCGCTGCCGCACCGGATTCCGAAGTCAGCACATGGCCGCTCGCCTGCCTAGCCAACAGCATGCCGCGCTGCGACCACCATGAGATGAACATACGTGCCGAACCCCGACACATCTGCATGACGATTTCACCCCGATGCCTCGGCACGGGTATCAGCCGATCCACAAACGGGTTTCGTGCGCGTTGATCAGGGCGCTGACATGCGACAACACAGATTCTACCGGCCGGGGCGGCAGTCGGCGACCGTCCCGCAGCCGCACGGCCACATCCCCATTCGCATGCTCGGCGGGACCGATGACGAGTTGGTACGGGACCAATCTGGCGGCACGAATTCGCGCGGAGAGGCTTCCGGTGTCGGCGCCGGCCACCTCCGCACGCAAATCGACAGAGCGGCAACGTTCTAGCAACTCCGCTGCGGCGGGCTCCTGCGCGGCGGAGACCGGCAGTATCACCACCTGATTCGGGGCCAGCCAGGCCGGGAAGGCACCGCCGTGTTGTTCGATCAGGTGCGCGACAGCGCGCTCGATACTGCCGACAATGCTGCGATGCACCATGACGGGACGATGTTTGGCACCATCCGGTCCGATGTAGTGCAGGTCGAATCGCTCGGGTTGATGGAAGTCGATCTGCACGGTGGACAGGGTTGATTCGCGGCCCGCATGGTCGGCCACCTGGATATCGATCTTGGGTCCGTAGAACGCGGCTTCGCCTTCGACCGCCTCATAGGTCAGTCCGGAGCTGTCGAGTACCTCGGTGAGCAGCTTGCTCGCACGCCGCCACATCGCCGGTGCCGCAACGTATTTGCCGCCCGGACCGGGCAGCGACAGTCGATAGCGCGCCGCGCTGATCCCCATCGCGCGATACGCGGAGCCGATCAACTCCAGCGCGGCTGATGCCTCCTCGGCGACCTGATCCAGGGTGCAGAAGATGTGCGCGTCATTGAGCTGAATACACCGCACCCGGGTCAAACCGCCCAGCGCACCGGACAATTCGGACCGATACATGGCGCCGAGCTCCGCCATCCGCAATGGCAACTCTCGATAACTGTGCGACCGTGACCGATAGATCACCGCATGGTGCGGGCACAGACTCGGCCGCAACAGCACCTGCTCCCCACCGACCTCGATCGGCGGATACATGTCCTGCCCGTAATGCTCCCAGTGCCCGGATATCTCATACATCTCCCGCTTCCCGAGCACCGGCGAATACACATGGCTATACCCGGCCCGCCGCTCCACCGCCCGGATGTACTCCTCCAAACTGTGCCGCACAATCGCGCCGTCCGGCAGCCAGTACGGCAACCCGGCCCCGATCAGTGGATCGGTATCGAACAGCCCGAGCTCTCGGCCCAGCTTCCGATGGTCGTACATGAGGGACTCCTCCCAATTGAGGGCGAGTGTCCACGCGAGAAAGCCCCGGGCACTCGCCCGGGGCTTGGATCAGAACAGGATTCAGCGCGCCGGGAAGTCCGACGTCGTCGTAAGTTCAGCGCGCTGCATGCCCCGCACGGTACGCGCGGGTTCGATAACCGGGCAACGGAATTACCCGCCACTGGTTGCCGGCCGCGACGTTTCTCGCGTCGCTCCGCTCCAACACGGGCTGAAGCACGGCCTCGAATTCGGCAGGGTGCCGGAGAATGGGGGCGGTTCGATGATCACTCTCCCGGTGCGATCGGAGCTGCCGCTATGCACGATGACCGTCGCTTGATCGAGGGACGCCTGGGGCGGGTTCTCGGGGAACGGATTGTTCCGGCGATTTATCCCGAGTCGGTGCCGCTACGGGCTTCGACGTGGGTTGCTCCGGGCGAACCGGTGGAGGTGGCCGAAGGGCTCGCTGCGCCTCGGACGCCGGTTGAATCGGGGGCACGGTGGGGTGCGCCTTGGGGTACGAGCTGGTTGACGGTGGAGGGGACGGTGCCCCAGGGCTGGGCGGGGAAGACCGTCGAGGCGCTTATCGATCTCGGGTTCGACCAGAATATGACTGGGTTTCAGTGCGAGGGGCTGGTTTATCGGGCGGATGGGTCGCCGGTGAAGGGGTTGCATCCGCGCAATCAGTGGGTGCGGGTGGGGGCGCCGGCCGTCGGTGGGGAGAAGGTGTTGTTGCATGTGGAAGCGGCGTCGAATCCGATTATTCCGTTCTTCGGACCGACTGCGCTGGGCGACAAGATCACCGCCGGTGGCGATCCGCAGTATCGACTCGGAAGGCTGGATCTCGCTGTCTTCGACGAGGAGGTCTGGCAGTTGGTGCAGGATCTCGAGGTGCTCGGCGAACTCATGCACGAGATGCCGGAGGATCCGGCGCGACGGTATGATATTGTGCGGGCGATCGAACGCGCGCTCGATGCCCTCGATCTGCTGAATGTGAATGCCACCGCGACGGCCGCACGCGCCTGCCTGGTCGATGTGCTCGCCGCGCCGGCGATATCTTCCGCGCACACGATCTCCGCGGTGGGTCACGCGCATATCGATACGGCGTGGCTGTGGCCGCTGCGCGAGACGGTGCGCAAGGTCGCCCGCACCACCGCGAATATGACTGCGCTACTTGCCGATTCACCAGAATTCATCTTCACCATGTCACAGGCCGCGCAGTACGATTTCGTCAAACAGCATCGGCCCGAGGTGTACGCGAAGATCAAGCAGGCGGTGACCGAGGGGCGGTTCGTACCCGCCGGTGGCATGTGGGTGGAATCGGATACGAATATGCCGGGTTCGGAGGCGATGGCACGGCAGTTCGTCCACGGTAAACGGTTCTTCCTGACGGAATTCGGTATCGAGAATCAGGAGGCGTGGCTGCCGGACACCTTCGGATTCGCGGCCGGGCTGCCGCAGATCATCAAGGCCGCAGGCTCCAAATGGTTACTGACACAGAAGATTTCGTGGAGTCAGATCAATCAGTTCCCGCATCACACCTTTCTGTGGGAGGGCATCGACGGGACGCGGATCTTCACTCATTTCCCGCCGGTCGATACCTACAACTGTTCGATGTCCGGTCACGAGATCGCGCACGCGGCAAGGAATTTCAAGGAGAAGGGCCGGGCATCGATGTCACTGGCTCCGACCGGGTGGGGCGATGGCGGCGGCGGGACCACGCGGGAGATGGTGGCCAAGGCCGCGCGGATGAAGAATCTCGAAGGGTCACCGAAGGTGTTGTGGGACAAGCCCGCCGACTTCTTCGCCAAGGCCGAGGCCGAGTACGCGGATCCGGCCGTGTGGGTGGGTGAGCTGTACCTGGAGCTGCATCGCGCCACGCTGACCAGTCAGGCCAGGACCAAGCAGGGCAATCGGCGCAGCGAACATCTGCTGCGGGAGGCCGAGCTGTGGGCCGCGACCGCAGCGGTGCGCAAGGGGTTCCAACACCCGTACGCGGCGCTGGATCGAATCTGGAAGACGGTGCTACTGCACCAGTTTCACGATATTCTGCCGGGCTCTGCCATCGCGTGGGTGTATCGGGAGGCGGCGCAGACATACGCTGCGGTGGCCCAGGAACTGACTGCGATAATCGATCAGGCGCAGCAGGCACTGGGCGGTGAGGTGGGGCCGAATGTCTTCAATTCGTCCCCGCACACTTGGCATTCGGTTCCGGCCGGGGCGGCGGGCCCGATGCGATCCGCTCCCCCGTGCTCGGTGATCGAGCGGGCCGAGGGTGGATTCGAGCTCGAAAACGGTGTGCTGCGAGTCGAAGTCGATGCGCGGGGTCTGGTCGTATCGATCTTCGATATCAAAAATGAGCGGGAGGCCCTGCCGCCGGACTCGGCTGCGAATCTCCTGCAATTGCATCCGGATCTACCGAATTCCTGGGACGCGTGGGATGTCGATCTGTTCTATCGGAATCGCGTCACCAACCTCGTCGAGGTGGATTTCCTTGTGGCGGACTCGACACCGCAGGCGACGGTGCGGATAGGTCGCTCCTTCGGATCATCCAAGGTCAAGCAGACCGTGACGCTGCGAGCGGGCGCGCGAGCCGTCGATATCGACACCGAAATCGACTGGCACGAGACCGAGAAATTCCTGAAACTCGCCTTCCCCCTGGACATTCACGCCGATCGCTACGCCTCCGAAACACAGTTCGGGCATATGTACCGTCCGACGCACACCAATACCAGCTGGGAGTACGCGAAGTTCGAAGCCTGCAATCACCGCTTCGTCCACCTCGGTGAGCCGGGTTGGGGCATTGCGCTGGTGAATGACTCGACCTACGGGCACGATGTCACCCGCACCGTACGCGCCGACGGCGGGACGACGACCACACTGCGCGCCTCGCTGCTGCGTGCACCGCGCTTCCCGGATCCCGAAACCGATCACGGAACACACCATTTCCGGCATTCGCTGCTCCCGGGAGCCTCGATCGCGGATGCGGTACGCGATGGCTACCGCATCAATCTCACGCCGCCGACTCCCGGCTGCGCCGAGACGGTGAAGCCGCTGTTCACCATCGACAATGATGCCGTGGTGACCAGCGCGGTCAAACTCGCGGATGATGCGAGCGGCGATATCGTGCTGCGGGTTTACGAAGCGCACGGTGGCCGGGCCGAGGCATGGGTATCGCCCGGATTCGATTTCAGCGGATTCCAGCGCTGCGACCTGCTGGAACGCCCGCTGCCCGAAGAATCCTCGGAGACCCCGCAGAGCGCGGGAATTCGCCTGCGGCTGCGACCTTTTCAGCTCGTCACCCTGCGCTTCAGGCGTTCCCCCGAATCGTCGCCGAGTCAGTAGCCGGCATGGCGGGTTGCGATCCGTGCCACCGCGACAGCCTTCGGGAGGGATCCGCTCGGTGATTCGCCTGCGCCGCCGCCACAACCCCACTCGATCACCCAACAAGTGCTAGGTTGCGTCGGTTGTCTTGTATCGGATGGAGTTTCGGGTGGGGCTGGGAAGCTTGTGGCGGCGCGAACGGGAGCCGCGCAACGAGATAACACCGGAAGTCGCGGACGAACTGTGGGGCTCGTACGCGGAACTGCTGACCTGGCGGCTGTTCAACCTGCCGCTCGGTGGGCGAATCATGTTGTCACCCGGCCAAGGCCGGACCGCGCGATTCACGCGTGACGGCGGCGGGCTGGAGTGGGCGCTCTTCGCGCCCGGCCAGGACAACCTGCCCAGCCGACGGCTGCCGTGGCCCGCGCGATTCGACGACTACGAGTCCTTCGTGACGACGGCGATACTGGGGATCCGCGACATCTTCGATGTCGCGCTTCCTTTCGAACTGACCGCGCAAGCGTGGATCGAGGACAACGGGGAGCAACTCGATACGCGCGGCATCGGGTTCGGCGAATTCGGGGACGAGATACACGACTACGATGCGGACGCGGCCCTGGAACTGACCGATATGGGGCGGCTGCTCGGCTCGTCGGATCGGGATGCCAAGACGCAGGACCATAAGATCGCCATGGTCTACGGCGTGCACGTGCTCGAACAGCAGGGCGTCGAAATCCTCACCGGCGGCGCGGAGAGCTGGCCGGTGCGCGATCACACGGTGCATTTCATCGGGATGGACGGGGACCGGCTGATCGTGATGGATGTGTTCGTGAATCTCAAAGGGCTGCAAGGTATTCCGGCCGCGAGCACCGATGTCGACGGGCACATCGTCGACCGCGGCAGTCTGGCGTACGCGCACGCCATGATTCAGGCCGATCCGGATTTCCAGCGAGTGCTGGCGCGGCGGCCCGAGTTGGCGCAGGCGCTGAGCGAGAACCGGCTCACCCTCGAGTATTCGATCCTGGAGATCGATTCCGAGCAGCGGGTCCATCGGCACGGCTTCGACTTCACACCCGACACGCAGGTCGAAATCGATCTCGGCAACGCCGCGGAATCCGGGAATGGACCCGCGACCGACCCCATCGACGTGCGACTGCCGTTCGACCCATTCCCGCTGCTGCAACCCGCCGACTGGCCGTATCGCGATCGAATTCCGCACTGGCCCAGCGCATCCGGCAACGCACCGATCATCGTCATGGCCGCCGACACCGGCGACAGCTACGCCGTTCAAAGTTACGACCAGAGCAGCCGCGAAACCGAATTCATGCTACCCGCAGCCATCGCGCGACTCTCCGGACTGCAACGCTACGAATGGGAGATCGACGAAGTCTACGGTCTCCCCATCGCCAACTGCTCCGGCCACGACTTCTCCGCCGAAAAAGTGCTCGACCCCCACGCCATGCAAACCGCCCACAACGCACTCCGCACCGCACGCCTATGGGTCGCCACCCCCCGCCGCACCTGCCTCACCGCCGTCCCCTACGACCTCGACGACCGCCAAACCCTGGTATTCCAACACCTGGTCCGCCTCACCTACGAGGACGATTCCTACGGCAATGCCCCCATCACACGCGGTGTATATCTCGTCGAAAACGGCCACATCACAACGTTTGTCGACGACGTAGACCTCATCATCCCGCGCTGAACCGCACGCCGTCTTCCAACCCTGGGCGGTTCAATCCGCCCAGACAGTTGGCCGTTACTGAGGTTCGTCGCGTGATGGCGCTCCGCGTGTCTCTGGCCCCGAGTCGACCAACCACCGCGAAGCGGATTCCTTCGCCTGGCCCGGGAATGGTCCCGGGGCCTTCGTAGCCGAATACCATGCGGCACAGCACGTTCGGTCGGGGCTCGGGAGAATCAAGACAAACGCGGCAGTGCTGGTGGCGTCGCCTGCCGTACCCGGCTTTCGCTCCCCTCATCAGGCGCACTTTCGCACCTCCCGGCCTGGCGGGAAGGTTGTGGGAACCTTCAGAACCACAACGAAAAAAGACAAAACGAACAAAAGACAAGACAAAGGCGCCAGGACGAGTAGGGCCGACACCCGCTCGAGACTTGGACGATCGATCACCGGGAACTGAGCGTTGGATTTGGCTCGAAATCCAACGCTCAGTTCCCGGTGATCGCCTGTCCAGGTATGTATCTGCGTGTCGCGCGGGTGTTTCGGGGTCTTTGTCCGAGAAGGTTCCCACGGCCATCCGGCCACGCTGGGAGGTGAGAGGGCGGCTCCCAAAAGGGGGAGCGAAAGCCGGGTACGGCAGGCAAGGTTCCCACTCCGAAGAATCTTGGCCATCCTCCGAACCCCGCTGGGCCTGAAGGTAATCCGCCAGACCCTGCTACGAAGGCGCCGGATACAACCCGTCCTGTCCGCAGATGATCACCTCCACCAGTCAGTAGTGCCTCAGCGGTGAGTCGCCGCCTCCCCGCCGTGTGTGCTGACGCTGTACCAATAGCCCGGCGGTAACGCTGGGTGCCGTATCCGCTGCAGGCGGACGGGCTCGAGAGCGGAAATTAGGGTATTGCGACGAGTTTTCCTGTGGCTTGGTTGTTTTCCATGTATTGGTGGGCGTCGGCGATGTCTTTCAGGTTGAGGATTCGGTCGATGTTGGGGTGGTAGATGCCGGCTTCGATCTGGTTGATCACTCGCTGCAGGATGGGTGCGCCTGCGGTGCCCTTGTAGTCGTCGCTGTGGAATGCGGTGAGTTTGGTGGCGGAGGGGATCATCGCTATTGGTTCGAAGTCGGGGATCAGCCAGCCGCTGAGGGAGCCTGCCATGCACACTGTTCCGCCACGGCGGACCAGGCGCAGGGAGTCCGTCAGGGTGGTGGCGCCGATGAGATCCAGTATGTAGTCCGGGCCTTCGGGCCAGATGTCCCGCAGGGTCGGTGCGAGGGGTTCGCCGTTGTCGGGGAGTACGTGGTCGATGCCTGCGGCGGTCAATGCGGCGGCCTTGGTGGGCTGGCGGGTCGTGGCCGCGGTCTCGATGCCGTATCCGGACGCGATCGATGCGGCTGCCATACCGACCGAGGCGGATCCTCCTCGAATCAGTAAGCGGGCCTTGGTGTTCGGTGTGATACCCAATGCGTCCAAGGCTCCTTGGGCGGTCAGATAGGTTTCAGGCAGGGCGGCCAGGACTTCCCAGGGCAAGGTGGTACTGATCGGCATCAGCAGTTCGTTCGGCAGCAGGGCGTATTCGGCGTAACCGCCGTCGAACTCGCGGCCCATTTCACCCATTACCGCCGCGACGGTCGTCCCCTCGGGCAATGCGGGGTAAGTTGAAATGGCAAGGGTTCCAACGCATTCGATCCCGAGCACACGCGGGAAGCGCACATTCGGGGAATGCCCCTGGCGGGTCCGCAATTCCGACCGATTCAGGCCCGCGCCCTCGACTTTCACCAGGCTCCAGCCCTCCCGGACTACGGGGACTGGCAACTCCCGGATCTCCAGTACCTCCGGGCCACCCGCCCGGACGCAGACGGCCGCTCGCATTGTCGTCACGTTCTCGCTCATGTGTTCACTGTCGTCCCGAGGCGGTATGGCGGGCCACCGATAGAATGCCAAACTATGCCCGTTGGCCGCCAAACCACTCCGCCCGTTCCGACATCGCGGTTATGGCCGTCGGGCGGAGTGCACCTGTGGCCTTCCGGCGGAACGAGCTCGGCACACTCCCATCCACGTGGGCACCTGGTGTACGCGGCGAGCGGCGTCCTGTCGGTCCACACCGAAGCAGGCACCTCGATCGTTCCCACCAATCGAGTCGCCTGGACCCCCGCCGGATTCATGCACTACCACCGCGCGCACAGCAACACCGATATGCGAATCGAATTCCTACCCGCGGGCCTGGCCCGCCTGATACCGGCCCACCCGACCGTATTCATGGTCTCCGACCTGGCCCGAGAAATCCTGCTAACCCTCACCGGCCCACGCAATTACGACCCCCTCGACTCCGACCATGCCGCCCGCGTCCGCCTACGCCGAGTCCTCGTCGACGAACTCCACCGAACCCCCGACCAACAATTACAACTCCCCGAACCACGCGACGACCGCCTGCAAGCCATTGCCCGAATCCTCTACGACCACCCCGCCGACAACACCCCACTCGCCGACCTCGGACGCCGAATCGGTGCCAGCCCCCGCACCCTGAGCCGCCTATTCCACACCGAACTGGGCATGACCTTCTATGAATGGCGCACCCAACTACGCATCCACCACGCCCTCATCCTGCTCGCCGACTGCCACACCACCACCCACATCGCCCACGCCTGCGGCTGGTCGAACCCCAGCGGCTTCATAGCCGCCTTCACCAACATCATCGGCACCACACCCGGCCACTACCGAAGTCGTTGTGCGTCAGCAGATTAGAACGTTCCCGGGACTCCGAAGACCTACAAGAATCGGCTCATGCCGTGTGGCGGGCGGCCTTGGGAGAGTCGAGAGCTTGTAGCATCGATCGAATGAAAATTGGAATGGGTTCTGTTGCAGGCGCTCTCGCTGTTGCCGCGGTGTCCGTGGTCGCTCCGGTTGCCTCGGCCTTTCCTTCCGGGTCGGCCGGGGGTGGGGATGGGCGCGAGGTGGTGATTGTCGACGGCACACTCGAGTTGAGCAATCTGGACTCTTGTTGGGCCAGTGGGTTTGCGCGCGATATTCGGTTCGAGAATCGCAGTACGCGCAATTTCCTGGTGTACGGGACCAGTGATTGCTCCGGTGAGCCGACCGCGACCGTAGCTCCGGGCGCGACCACTACGTATTTCGGGTGGTCGGCCATGGCAGCCAAGTAGGCAACTGGCGAGCAGGAGCGGCAAGGCCCCGGGCGGGAGCGTTCGGGGCTGGTCAGGTCAGGTGGCGGAGGAAGAAGCGGGTGGCGCTTTCCACCTCGTGGCGGATCTTTCGGCGGCGTCCGACAGGTGATCCGCACCGAGGCAGCCGAAAACCGCTGCGGTGATTCGGGGTTCGGCCGCGACCAGAGGGATGCCTATGCCGGTGCCCTGCATGATGCCCCAGAAACCGACGGGGACATCGGGGCCGATTCGGGGAAGTTCCGCAGGGCATCGACGGCCGATTGCCATTCGGGGATGGCTCGGGGGCCAGGTCGCCGTGGCCGGGAGCGTCGAGGGCGTGTATCACGGCCTCGGAGAGATTAGCAGCCCGAACCCGTTCGCGCGCTCCAGCTCGGGCTGCACGAATGGCCGAGTGTGCTGCCGGGGCATCGGAACCCACCTATTTGGCGCGCCCGCGCAGATAGCGTTGCTGGGGCAGGCTGGTGGTGCGGGTGGCAGCGAATTCGAAAGCCGCGCGGGCGGATTCATGATCGCCGGTCATATCGAGCAGATGCGCCCGCACCGCGTACAGCCGGTGATCCTCGGCGAGGCGACCATCGGCCTCGAGTGCGCCGAGCAACTCCAGCCCGGCCTCCGGTCCCCGCGACATTGCCACCGCCACAGCATGATTGAGCGCGACAATCGGATTGTCGGCCAGTGCCAGCAGCCGCTCGTACAGCAGCACGATCTGCGGCCAATCGGTGGACTCATTATCGGGCGCCTCGTCATGCAATGCCGCGATCGCCGCCTGCAGTTGATACGGGCCCACCGGTCCGCGCGGAAGTGCCGCGGTGATCAATGCGACGCCCTCCGCGATCGCTTCGGCATTCCACAGCGCGCGATCCTGCTCTGCCATGGGAATCAGGCCCTGATCGGGAGCGGTCCGGGCGAGGCGGCGGGCATCGGTGAGCAACATCAGCGCGAGCAGACCCGCGACCTCCGGATCACCGGGCAAGAGGTGAAAAACCATGCGGGTCAACCGAATCGCCTCTGCCGAGAGCTCCACGCGCTGCAGGCTCGGGCCGGTGGTGGCCGCATACCCCTCGGTGAAGATCAGATACAGCACGTGCAGCACCGCCGCCAGACTATCCGTGCGATCGGCGGGCGCGGGCGGTGCGAACGGCAGTCCGCTCTGCTTGATGGTCGACTTGGCCCGCGAAATGCGCCGGGCCATAGCCGATTCCGAGACCAGGAAGGCCCGCGCCACCTCCGCGGTGGTGAGCCCGCCCACCGCACGCAATGTCAACGCGATCTGGGATTGCGGCGGCAGCGACGGGTGACAGCACAGGTACAGCAGCACCAGGGTGTCATCGCCGTCGGTCGGCGCGCGATCGGCGGGCGGGGTGACCCAGTCCTGCGGCAGCATCCACCCCGCCGCGGTGTCCTCGCGCCGGCGGCGGGCCTGTTCGGCGCGGAGCAGATCGGTGAGCCTGCGGGAAGCGACGGTGATCAGCCAGGCCGGCGGGTTGTCAGGGACGCCCGCGTCCGGCCACTGGGTCGCCGCGGCCAGTAATGCCTCCTGCACCGCGTCCTCCGCGGTGTCGAAATGCCCGTACCGGCGTACCAGCGCGGCCAGGACCTGCGGCGTCAGCGGACGCAGCAGATCCTCGACCGGCTCGGTCACCTCAGAACCCGAGTTCCTGCGCACCATCCGCAATCGGTCGGATATCGGCGTACGCATTGGCGGCGGCCTGTGCGGGCGCGGGGCACTGCTGTAGCCGGCCCGCGATTTCGGTTGCGCGGTCGAAACTCTCACACTCGACGATCCAGTACCCCGCGAGCACTTCCTGGGTTTCGGCGAATGGCCCATCGGTCACGAATGCCTGACCATCCTTATTTCCGACTCGGCGAGTATGCACCGGCGCGGCCAGGCCCCGTGTCTCCACCAACTCCCCCGATTCCGCCAACTCCTTGTTGAACGACTCCATGAACCCGAACATGGCGGCAAAATCCTCCGGCGCCCAGCCCGGAGTCTCCGCCGTCCCACCCGACATGCCGTCATAGTCCCGCTGCGAGGCATAACTCAGAATCATGTACTTCATGACCACTCCTAATCCGGGGCCACACCGATGTGCGACTCATGGAGAACGTCGAAGCCGATCTCCATTCTCGGACACGACCGCGCGGGGCCGGACAGACGGGGCCGGACGAGCGGTTTCGGCGCGCGTGCGGGCGGCCGCCCCGGCTCGACGCCGACCGGGAGATCCGGGCCGAATCGGCATAGCATCGGGCCGTGCCCTCGATACCGCCTTTGCCCTCGTTCCGTGCAGCGGGAAGGCGGTCGGCGAAACCGTTGCCGCGTATTCGGATTCCCACCGCGCGCGCGATTGTGGATTGTGCGGTGTATGTGGACGGCAAGCGGCTGCGGGGCCATTTCTCGCATTCCGCCGCACTGGCGGAGGTACGTAAGCGCGGGACGGGGTTCGTCTGGGTGGGATTGCACGAACCCGATGAGATCCAAATGGGCGATATCGCACAGACTTTCGGATTGCACGCCCTCGCGGTGGAGGATGTGCTGGAGGGATCGCATCGGCCCAAGCTGGAGCGGTACGACGATACGCTCATGATGGTCATGCGGACCGTCGCCTATGTCGAGCACGAATTGCATACGGTCAGCGAGATCGTGCAAACCGGTGAGGTAGTGGTGTTCACCGCCCCCGATTTCGTGGTCGCCGTGCGGCAGGGGGAACACTCGGGACTCGCCGGCGTCCGGCAGGCGCTCGAAAACGATTCGGAGCGACTACTACTCGGACCCGGCGCGGTATTGCACGCAATCGCCGACTATGTGGTCGATACCTATGTCGAGGTGACGCAGAAGCTCGAGGTCGAGGTCGATCTGGTCGAGGAGGAGGTCTTCTCTCCCAAGAGCCAGGTGGCCATCGAATCGATCTATCAGCTCAAGCGCGAGATAGTCGAATTGCGCCGCGCGGTGAGCCCGCTCGCGACCCCACTGCAATTACTCGGGCGGCCCGATACCCCACTGCCCAAGGAGGTTCGGCGATATCTGCGCGATGTCGCCGACCACCATATCGCGGTCACCGAGCGCATTCGCGATTTCGATGAGACGCTCAGCGCGCTGGTCAATGCCGCCGTCGCCAGAACCGCGGTGCAGCAGAACACCGATATGCGCAAGATCTCCGCCGCGGTGGCCATTGCCGCGGTGCCGACCATGATCGCCGGAATCTACGGTATGAACTTCGATCACATTCCGGAGTTGCACCAGGTGTGGGGATACCCCGCGGTGCTGACCCTGATGGCGATCCTCTGCACGACTCTGCTGGTGATATTCCGGCGCAATAAGTGGTTGTAGCGCGCCGGTCGATCCGGTCGCCGAGTTCACTCTCCGTTCTCCGCGTGATGTGGACGGCTGTGCCATACTTCCAAACATGTATAGCCAAGTTTCGAGCGGGCGCGGGGTCGAGGCGGCCGTGATCGATGGAGATGTGCGCCTGACCGCAGGTGGTCGGGTGGTCGAGATTCCCGCGATCTGGTTGCGGGACACCGCACCCGATGCGGACAGCCGGGATGTGCTCAGCGGGCAGCGACTGTTCAATATTCTCGATCTACCTGCCGATATCCGGGTCGAGGAGGCGGCGGTCGCCGACGATCGGCTGCGGGTGCGGTTCACGCCGGGCGGGCATCAGACCTCGTTCGATTTGCATGTGCTGCTGGGCGAGGCCGATCGGGTCGCGGATCTCGATCTGCGTAGTGAACGGGCCAAGCGGTTGTGGAGCGATGCCGCAGACGCCGAGACGCTGGCACCCGTCAAGTGGGAGAGCTATCTGGAGAACCCTGCGCCCGCATTGCGGCAGGTCGTGGAGTGGGGATTCGTACTGCTGCAAGGCGTTCCGGCGCAGGCCGGGCAGGTCACGCAGGTCGCCGAGACCTTCGGGTATGTGCGCGAGACCAATTACGGCCGGATCTTCGATGTGCGGGTGGAGCCGAATCCGGTGAACCTGGCCTTCACCGGGTTGGCCATCACCCCGCATACCGACAACCCGTATCGCGAGCCGGTGCCCACGCTGCAATTGCTGCTCTGCCTGCACAATGCGGCCGAGGGCGGGGATTCCGGCATGGTGGACGGGTTCGCGGCCGCGGCCGAACTGCGGGAGACCGATCGCGCGGCCTTCGATGTGCTCACCTCGACTCCGGTCACCTACCGGTATCACGGTGATGGCACCCGGCTGGCCGCGGTGGTGCCGTTGATCGGCCTCGATGCCGAGCAGCGGATTCGGGAGATCCGGTTCAACAACCGGTCCATGGAGGTGCCGCCGGCCGATCCGGCGCGAGTGCGAGCGTTCTACACCGCCTACCGCAGCTTCGCCGAACTGCTCTATAAACCGCAGGCGCAGTTGAACTTCCGTCTCGATACCGGCGACTGCCTCATCTTCGACAATACCCGGGCCCTGCACGCCCGCACGGCCTTCGCGGCGGCGGGCGGCCGACACCTGCAGGGCACATACGCGGATCTGGACGGATTGAACAGCACGCTCCGGCGACTGGAGGAACGATGACACACGCCTACGAGGTTCTCACCGAGCTGTTCGAGAGCGAGGGCGCGAAAGACTACCTCGGCGAACAGGTTTCGATGGCCACCCACATGTTGCAGACCGCGCGGGTGGCGCGCGAATCCGGAGCAGCGGCCGCACTGATCGTGGCCGCGGTCGTACACGATGTCGGGCACTTCTCCGGTGCGATGAGCGGGCGCGAGCTCATGCGGGGCAATGACAATCGCCATGATGCCGTTGCCGCGCAATGGCTTTCACAATGGTTCGATGCCGCCGTCACCGAACCGGTGCGGCTGCACGTGGCGGCCAAGCGGTATCTGTGCGCCACCGACCCCGCCTATTACGACCTGCTCTCGGAAGCCTCGAAGTACACCATGTCGGTGCAGGGCGGGGATATGAGCGCCGCGGAGGTGACGGCCTTCGCCGCCGAGCCGTACTGCGAATCCGCCACGGCCCTGCGCAGATTCGATGATGCCGGAAAGGATCCGGACGCGCCGGTGCCGACCCTGGCGGACTTCCGCGCCGAGATCGAGGCCATGGATCGCACGCTCAGGTCGCCAGCAGCGATCTGACCCGGCTCACCGCCCCGGCCGCCACCGAATTGCGCACCACGAACGCGACCGCGGACCCGACATAGGTGTCGAAGGAGCATTCCAGAACTTCGCCGGTCGGGTCGGTGGTGCGCCGGATGGTGCGCAATAGCGGTGTGCCGGTACGGATTCCGAGCAGTCCGGCGGTGCGGGTGGGCGCGGCGACGGCATCGATGGAGTGTTCGGCGTCGGCGAAGACTATGCCGTAGTTCTCCAGGTGATCGGTGATCGATTCGGCATCGAGGTCCATGGCCAGAATGGGCTCGGCCAGGCGCTCCGGATAGTAGGTGTTCTCCAGCATGGTCGGGGTGCCGCTCAGCAGACGGACGCGCTCCACGTGAAAAGCGTTCTCCCCCAGCGCCAAACCCAATTTATCGCGCACCTCCGCGGTCGGGGTGACGCTCGCGGTGCCGACGGTGCGGCTGCTCGGCGTCTCGCCGATACTGCGCGCCCAGCGCGCGAAGCTGACCAGTTCGGTCATCGGCTGCGAACGCGGGCCGCGCAGCACCTGGCGGCGTGCGCCTTGGCGCGAGGAGACCACGCCCGAGGCGCGCAGGAACGCGAACGCCTGCCGGATGGTGCCGCGCGAGACGCCGTAGCGCTCGCTCAGCCGGTGTTCCGAGGGCAGTGAAGCACCGTCGGCGAACTCTCCGTTCTCGATCGCCGCACGCAATTGTTCGGCGATCTCCCGATAGCGGGGAACCTTCGGATTCTCACTTGTCACACCGCAACTGTATTCAACGCGGATCGGCGGCCAGCAGCACCGGTCTGTCCAGCAGTGATACGTCCACTCGCGTGCCCGGTGTCAGGTCGCCGGCGCGGTGACTGGCCACATCGGCGAGCAGCTCGATTCCGTCGGCTCGAATCAGGCGCAGGCGGGTGGTCGCGCCGAAGAAGGTTCCGGCAGTCACAGTCACTGTGCCGTCCGGGGATTCGTGCACCAGGACCGCTTCGGGTCGGGCCAGCACGGTGACCTCGCCCGCGGCGGTCGCCTCACCATCGCAGGGCAGCACCTGCTCCCCCACCCGCACATGCGCGGCATCGACGGCGGTGGCCGGAATGCGGTTCATGGTGCCGACGAATTCGGCGACGAACGGGGTGGCGGGGCGCTGATACACCTGGTCCGGGCTGGCGCACTGCTCCATCCGGCCATTGCGCATGACCGCGACACGGTCGGCGATGGCGAGCGCCTCCTCCTGATCGTGCGTCACGAAGACGGTGGTCACGCCCAATTCACGCTGAATGCGGCGGATCTCCTCACGCAATTGCTGGCGCACCTTGGCATCGAGCGCGGAGAGCGGCTCATCCAGTAGCAGCACCCGGGGAGCGATGGCGAGCGCGCGGGCCAGCGCCACCCGCTGCTGCTGACCACCCGAGAGTTGATGCGGGTATTTCGCGACATGCTCTGCGAGCCCGACCATATCGAGCAGCTCGCGTGCGCGTTCACGCCGACCCTTGGCGGGCCGCCCGCGCAGGCCCAGACCGAAGGCGACATTGTCCTGCGCCGACATGGTCGGGAAGAGGCTGTAGGACTGGAAGACCATGCCCATATCGCGCTTGTTCGCCGGAATGGACGAGGCATCACGGCCGCCGACCAGGATCTCGCCCGAGGTGGGGTGATCGAATCCGGCGAGAATGCGCAGGGCCGTGGTCTTTCCGCAGCCCGAGGGGCCGAGCAGCGCGATGAACTCGCCGGGGGCGATATCGAGGGTGAGTCCGTCGAGGGCGCGCACCGTACCGTAATGCCGGTGCACGTCGACGAAACCGACTGCGGTACTGCTGATTTCGGGGACGGCCTGGGCGGTCATCGGGGAGCCTTTCGGGATCGACCGGCGATCGAGACGACGAGGAGCAGGATGAGCCAGGTCAGCACCAGGCTCAGGATCGACAGCGCGACCTGGAGTTGACCATCGGTATTGGCCGATTGCGCCAGCCACACCGGGAAGGTGCGGAAGATGAGGATCTTGGCAATCGTGTACTCCCCCATGACAAGTGCGAAGGTCAGGAAGGCGGCATTCAGGAGGGAGGTGCGCAGGGCGGGCAGTACCACCCGCCACAGCACCGTCGGCCAGCCCGCGCCGAGATTCTGCGCGGCCTCGACCAGGACATCGATGCGGGAGCCGCGGATTCCGGCATCCAGGGCGCGGAAGGTGAATGGGAGTGCGATCACCACGTAGACCAGAGCCAGGATCAGCGAGAGCGGCTGTTTCTGCAAGGCGGTGAAGACCTGGGTGATCTCCACGTAGTCGCTGTTATTGCCCCAGGAGAGCACGCTGCGCACGCCTACCACCAGGGCGACCGGCGGAATCACCAAGGGCAGCAACGACAGCAGCTCGACCAGTGGACGGGCAGACTGTAAACGCAAGTGCACCAGCAGCATTGTCGGCACCATGAGGACCAGGGTGACCACGACGGCGATCAACCCGAGCGCCAGGGAGGTGCCCAATGCGTCGGAAAGTCCTGCGGTGGAAAGGATTCGCCGGTAGGCGCGGAAACTCACGCCGTGTGCGTCGTGGATGGTGAACCAGAAGGCCACCGCGAACGGCCCGATGAAATAGATCCCGGCCAAGCCGAGCACAATCCACCGCCAGTACGCCCGCGGTGCGGCGAAGGCACGAGACCCGGGCGAATTCGATTGCCCCGCAGTGCCACCCAGCACCACGCCGGGATCGGTCACTGTAGCCATCGTGAGGTCCTGTTCTGCATGTACTGGTAGAGCAGGGTCAACGGCACCACCACCACAATCATGTTCAAAGCCATGGCCGCGCCCAGATTCTCCTGTCCGACAAGGACATTGCCCGAGACCGCGCTCTCGATCTGCAGCGGCGTAATGGCGAGGGTGCCATTGGTGAGCGCGTCCGCCGTGGCGAAGGACGAGAACGACGTGCAGAACAGCAGGGCCACACTGCCCAGGAAATGCGGTAGCAGGGCGGGACCGGCGACATAGCGCCAGTACTGCCAGCCGTGCGCGCCCAGGCTCTCGGCGGCCTCACGCCACTCCGGGCGCAGTCCCTCCAAGGCCGGGGTGATGACCAGAACCATCAGCGGCACAAGGAAATACAGGTAGACGAACTGCACGCCCGCCTGCGAGTACAGGTCCAGGTGCAGGTCATCGCGCAGCGAGATATTCAAGTGATCCTGGAGCAGCTTGGTCAGCACACCGGCATTGCCGATCGCCGCGACGAACAGGAATGCCAGTGGCAGGCCACCGAAATTCGCGAGGACGGCCGCGCTCGTGGAGACCGCACGCTGCAACAACTGTCCACGACCGCTCGAAATCGCCTGCGCCAGCACAATACCCAGCACGGCAGCGATAATCGCGACCACGAGCGAGAGCACCACACTGTTCTTCAACCCGGTGAGGTACGCACCCTTCAGCGCCGCAGCCACATTCGCGGTGCCGAACGACGTGTTCCCGCTATCACCGACCTGGAACGCGGAGTACGCGATCACCCCGGTCGGCAGCAGGAAGAACACGCTCACATACGCGAGAAACGGGACGAGCCCGAGCCACTGCAGGGCTCGGGCCGAACGAACCGAAGAACTCATTTGACAGTGTTCGCCCAGGTCTGGGTCATGGTGTCCTTGGCCTTGGCGGCCTGATCGTCGGTCGGGTAGACCGCCTTGTCGCTGGCCGCGGGCAGCACCTTCGCCAGCGCCGGATCGACCTTGCCGCTCTTCTGCATGGCGGGCAGGCGGACCGGGCGGGCGAAGCCCTTCAGCAGGCCGTTCTGGCCCTCATCGCTGTACAGGTACTCCTGCCACAGGCGAGCGGCGGCCGGATGCGGGGCCGTCTTGCTGACAGCCTGCGCGTAGTAGCCGCCGATGGTGGCGTCGGAGGAGACCGAGACGGTCCACTTCACGCCCGAGTTCGCGGTGGTCTGGGCGATACCGGCATTGAGGTAGTCCCAGTCGATGATGATCGGGGTCTCACCGGACTGCACGGTGGCGGCGGTCGCCTTCACCGGCACGAAATTGCCTGCGCCCTTGAGCCTTCCGAAGAAGTCGATACCGGGCGCGATATTGTCGGCCGAGCCACCGTTGGCCAGCGACGCGGTCCAGACCGCCATGAGCGCGGAGTTGCTCTTGAGCGGATCGCCGCTGAGCGCGACCTGCCCCTTGTACTGCGGCTTCAGCAGATCGGCGATGGTGGTCGGGCAGACCTGCACCTTCGCGGCATCGCAGCCGATGGACATATACCCGCCGTAATCGGCGAACCACGTTCCGTCCGAAGCCTTCTGGGAATCCGGGATATCGGCCCAGCCCGTCACCTTATAGGGCGCGTACAGCCCTTCCTTCGCACCGCTGATGGCGAACGAGGTACCCACATCCACCGCGTCGGGCGCGCGATCCTGCCCCTTCAGCGACTTGATCGCATTGATCTCATCCGCGCTGCTCGCCCCCGGATTGTCATCATTGACCTTGATCCCGTACTTGGCGGCGAAGTTGTCCATGAGGTCGCCGTAGCCCGCCCAATCCCGTGGCAGCGCCATGAGATTCAGCGTCCCCTCCTGCTTGGCGGCCGCGATCAGCGCGTCCATCCCGCCCAGATCCGCGGCCGAGGTGGCCGTCGCGGCGCTGCTTGCCGCCGTCTCCGACTTCTTGGTGCAGGCCCCCATGCTCAGGACCAAAGCCCCCGCGACGAGACAGATTCCAACATTGCGAGCAGTTGCGATGCGCACGAGCGACTCCCGGTCCAGCGTTCGATCAAATCCGGGAACCGATCACGATCCCCGGCAACTTGTACATACATTCGGCCCGAAAGTTGTATAGCCAAGATATCGTAAACATATACAGAACGTGAACAGAAAATGTGATCTCCGAGACACCCCCCGTTCACCCCATCTTGCCCTTGAATCGCTATGCCCCGCAGCGAAATCCCCCCACCCACCACCCCAACCCCAGTAGCTACAGGTTCGCGCCCCCACCGCTGACCATCCTCACGATCGTTACGGCTGGGCCAGGTCGACGAGAGTCGCGAAGCGGCACAAGAGTTTCTCGAAGACATTCCTGACCTGCTGAGCCAGCGTGACCGCCCCGCGGCCACGCTGCGACTCTCGCTGCCGACCGACTCTGAAGTGCTACAACGCCTCCGAGAATGTTCAGTTCGACTGGGGTTCCTTGAATTTGGCTTCCATTTCTGCGGCTAGTTGGGGTTGGGTGGCTTCCATTTTCTGGACGTAGGTGACTGCGTCGCCGACGGTTCGCAGGCTTGCGAGGTCTTCGTCGGGGATTTTGACGCTGTATTTGTCCTCGAGTTGTACGGCGATCTCGACCAGGGACAGGGAGTCGATTTCGAGGTCGTCTACGAAGGACTTCGCCATGACGACCTCCGATGCTTCGATGCCGGTGACCTCTTCTACGATCTCCGCGATGCCTGCGACGATTTCTTCCTGCGTGGTAGCCACGAATTGCCCTCTCCTCGTTGTGCGGTCACATATCCGCTGTACGTCAGTACGCTAGGAGCTCCAGTAGGGTGGAGGTTCAAGATCTTGTGACTGATGACACACAGGCAAGTGCTCTGGTGAGTATCGGGGAGTTGGCTTGTAGCAGCGGGATTGCGGTGCGGACGATTCGGTTCTATTGCGACGAGGGGATTTTGGAGTCCCGGCGGAGCGCGGGTGGGCATCGGATGTTCGACGGTGACAGCGCTACGGAACGGTTACTGCTGGTGCGGCGGTTGCGGGCGCTCGGGCTCGGGCTCGGATCGATTGCCGATGTGCTGCGGGGCGAACGGTCGATCGGGGAGGCGATCGCGGCCGAAAGTGCGCGGGTCGATATCGAATTCAGGGCGCTGGCTTGGCGGCGGGCGTCACTGCGGGCAGTGCGGGCGGCTGCGCCGGCGCAGCGGGGTGAGCGGCTCGCATTGCTGGCCGCCGCGCAGGATGGTGCGGCGGTGCACGATTGCCTGGTGCGGTTCTGGCGGCAGATTCTCGCACCGATAGCAGGGGCCCGGGTCGATGGCTGGGTGCAGTGGAATGTTCCGGAGCCACCCGCCGATCCGTCCGTGGACGAGGTGGTCGCGTATGCCGAACTGGCCGGTCTGGTCGGCGATCGCGCGATGACCCCCCTTGTGCGACAGCAACTCTGGCGGAGTCGGCCGGAGCTTATTCGTGACGGTCGGGCGCTCTATGACGAGGTGGGTGACGTCATGGCGGATGTGGTGCCACTCGTGGCGGAGGGTGTGCGGCCACACGGTGGCAGCGAACTAGATCGATTCGTCAGCGCGCACGCCGGTGCACGAGGGGAAGAGGACTCCCCGCGATTCCGCCGGCGATTGCTGCTCGATGCGACCGACACCGACCACCGAATTCACCGGTATTGGGCTCTGACACAGCGGTTCCTCGGAACTCGAATCACCGTGGGGCGAGCCCATAACTGGGTGTATGACGCGTTGGCGCGGGACTGTTACGGGACGTAGAAGGTCGCGAGGCCGGGCGTGACTGTGCTGGCGGTGACCGTGTTGAGGATCAGGGCGACCTGGCCCGCGCCGGTATTGATGGTTGCGGCGGAGGGGATGCCGTTGAGGCCGTCGGAGAGATCGGCGGCTCCGGTGGCTCCGGTGGAGAGGTTGATCCACTGGATGTGGGAGGAGAGGGGGCAGCCCCAGCCGCCGGGTTTACCGCCGGTGATCAGCACTACGCCGGGCCGATCACCGACGACCGCCGCGCAGCTGCCTGCGGGGGCGTCGAAACTTCCGGTGGGGATACCGAAAGGGGCGGGGTTGATCTGGAAAGGGATGGTTGTCGCGTCCGCGGTGGCCGTGCCGGTTGATGCCATCCCCGCCGCGGCACCGATTACGGCAATAAGACCGAGCTTGTGAGCGAAACCCATGGTGGAGTTCTCCTACATCCTGTTGGACCCGACCCAGACATTGCTCTGAATATCGGGCGCTCACCGCTCGGCGTTACAGTCAGCACTCTTCTGGCTAATCAGACCAAAGCCTCGAACCGGACGTAGTCCTGCAGGACGATGGCGTCGGCCTTTTGCAGCGACTTCGACATCAGGCCGCGCATGGGCTTGGAGGTCATCATGCGAACCGAGAAGTTGCGCATGCGGATTGCCGCGCGGCTGCCCGGGAGGAAGCCGTTGACCCCGCCAGGCGGCAGCTTCTGGCATTCGGTGACATACGGGCGCAGCTCTTCCTGATAGCGGGCGAAGGCGGCCCGGTGATCGCCGCGGGAGCGGGCCAGTTCCCCGGCCAGGACATACGCGCCGACCATGGCCATCGCGGTGCCGTTGCCCGAGAGCGGTGAGCCGCAATAACCCGCATCACCGATGAGCGCGACGCGCCCGCGCGACCACGCGTCCATCCGGGTTTGACTGATGGTGTCGAAGAAGAAGTCCGGAGCCTGATCCATGACTTCCAGCAATCGCGGCACGTGCCAACCGAGTTCGCCGAACTTCTCCGACAGAATCCGTTGCTGCCCCGCCTGATCGCGGCGGTCGTACACCAAATCCGTTGCCTTGAAACCGAACATGGCCTTGGCACTGGCCGGCCCCTCGGGGCGAATGGCCGCGAGCAGACCGCCCGGGGCGTTGTACATCAGAAACCAGTCGTCCAGGTCCAGACCCTGCACCGGAATGGTGAAGTAGGACAGATACCCGCCGAGGTTGTGTACGAAGTCGGCCTCGGGACCGAAGGCCAGCCGCCGCACCGTGGAATGCAGACCGTCCGCACCGACGACCACATCGAAGACGCGGGATGCGTTGCGGGAGAAGTCGACCACCACGCCATCGGCGGTCTCACGCAGATCGGTGATCGTATCGTCGAAGAGGTACTCGACACCGGATCGCGCTGCCGCATAAAGGATATCGGTGAGATCACCGCGCAGGATCTCGATCTCGGCGACCGCACCCTCACCATCGAAGAGTTCGGCGGACATACTCGCAGACCAGTTTCCGGCGGCATCGACATAGGCGAGCCCCTTCTCATGCACGCGAGCCCGCTCGATCTGCGGCAGGATGCCCATCCGATCGGCCACCTGCTTGGCAACGCCACGCAGGTCCACGGCCTGACCACCGGGACGCGGGGCGGGTGCCCGCTCGACCACGGTGACCTCGAATCCATAGCGGCGCAACCAATATGCGAGGGTCAGTCCGGCAATACTGCCGCCGGAGATGAGAACGGTGCGGGTAGTGCTGTTCATGGGGTTCTCCTAAAAGGTGGGAATCATCAACTGCCGCAGGATCGGTGGCCAACCCTGTTCACGAGCCATCCGGCGCACCGCGGTGGCGAGGGCACCGCCCGCACCACGCCCGCCGATGAGTAGCCGAGCAGAGTCGGCGTCCAGCTCAGCGGCGTGATCGGCCGCCCATTCGAGGGCGCGCGTGGCATCGGACTCGATCGCCTGCCGCTGTTCGGGCCGCAGGTCGTAGCGCACCGCGAAGACGATGAAATCGCCTGTGGCGGACAAGGTCCGGCTGAGATCGTCGAACTCGGCCGCGCCGCTGGGGTTTCCGATATCGAAGAGCATCAACAGTGGCCGTGGTGGCCCGGTCGGACCGGGCCAATAGACGCGGGCCCGGCGGCCGGCGACGGCGGCCCGCAATCGCAGTTCGGCGACCCGGCAGCGGGCTGGAGTGGAAGTCACCGGCAAACATTCGCATCGGCCACGCACGGGAAGGAAGGACCGAATAGGCATGGCAGTCTTGCGTGAACGACATGACCGCCCGCGCCCCCGATGGGCAATACTCTTGACCATGACTGCCCACACCGGCGAGAACACGGCCGGAAGCCCCACTCCCCTGCCGAAGACACCCGATGCGATCGAATTACGCCATCTGCGGGCCTTCATCACGGTGGCGGAGGAGCTCAATTTCGGGCGGGCGGCCACCCGACTGTATGTCTCACAACCCGCGCTCAGTAGGCAGATTCGCGCCTTGGAGCGACTCGTCGGCTGTGATCTGCTGCGCCGCACCACACATCGGGTCGAGCTCACTCTCGCCGGTGAGGCGCTACTCGATCGCGCCCGGCAAATTCTCAGCGATGTCGATGAGGCGGTCTCCGCGACCCGAGCGGTCGGCGGTGAACTATTGGCCCGGATCACCCGGTACTGGGAGCCGTTCGACGAGCCGGACCCCGAATTGCAGGTGCTGCGAACCGCTTACGAGGACCTGCACGCGCAGTTCCCGCCACCGCCGGAGGTGCAGATACGGCCGATCAACGCGGGCGGTGTGTCCAGCCTGCTGGTCACCCCGGACCAGCCGCTCGATGCGACGATCCTGTTTCTGCATGGCGGCGGTTACATCTTGGGCTCCGCGTTCGGATATCGCGCGCTCGCCGGGGCGCTGGCCGCCGCCGCGAATACCAGAACCCTCGTCCCGGATTTCCGGCTGGCACCCGAGCACCCGTTCCCGGCCGCGGTCGACGATGCGTTGAGCGCATACCGCTGGCTGCTGGACACCGGCACCGCGCCCGACCGCATCATCCTCGCCGGCGATTCGGTCGGCGCGCACTTGTCCATGTCGACCCTTATCCGCCTGCGCGAGCAGGGATTACCGCCCCCCGCGGCGGTCGTATCCCTCTGTCCCGGAATCGATCTGCACTGCAGATCGCATACCGAGCATGGTCCGGAAGCCGATCCGGGCGAGGTGACCGCGGAGCAGTTCCAGCGGCGCATTATCGGCGACTACCTGGCCGGGCATCCGGATGACGACCCCGTGGTCGCACCGCTGCGCGCCGATCTGACCGGTTGCCCGCCGATGCTCGTACAGGTCGGCACCGGCGACACCCATCTCACCGACGCGCACGAGCTGGTGGATCACGCCCGCGCGCACGGCGTCGAGGTGCGGCTCGAGCTGTATCCGGTGGCAACACACGTTTTCCACATCTTCTGGTCGTTCCTGCCGGAGGCGGCCGATGCGCTCGAACATGCGGGCGCGTTCATTCGAGAGCGGGTCGAGCAGGCCGGAACCCGCACGGCCGCACGCTCAACCGCATAGCCCGCGACCACCACGATCACGTTCTGCCCGTTTTGCCCGATTAGGGTTAGGGCGTGAAGAGAGTCGTAGCGCAATTATCAAGTCTCGAAGTAAGTCGGCCCGATCCGATCGCCAGCGGACGGACCAACGGTCCGGGCGGCGTCCGAATCCTCACGGACGGCTGAACTGAATGGTCGCGCATGAAACCGCACTGTCGCTGATCCAGTTGGGCGCGGTGCTATTCGGATTGGGATTGCTCGGGCGGCTCGCGGCGCGGATCGGAATGTCGCCCATTCCGCTGTATCTGATCGGCGGGCTGGTCTTCGGCACCGGCGGGCTGATCGAGTTGCGACATGTGGATCAGTTCATCGAACTGGCCAGTGAGATCGGCGTGGTACTCCTGCTGTTGTTGCTCGGATTGGAGTACACCGCAAGCGAATTGGTGACCGGCCTGCGCAGCTCCTGGGCCGCGGGTGTGGTCGATCTGATACTCAACGCGCTGCCGGGCGTCGCGGTCGCGCTGATACTCGGCTGGGGTGCCACCGGAGCCGTCGCCATGGCGGGCGTCACCTACATCTCCTCATCGGGAATCGTCGCCAAGGTACTCAATGACCTTGGGCGACTGGGCAATCGGGAGACGCCGACAATCCTGTCGATCCTGGTGTTCGAGGATCTGGTGATGGCCGGATACCTGCCCGTGCTCACCGCGATTCTGGCCGGAGCCGGATTCGCCGCCGGGCTCCTGACCGTCGGTATCGCGCTGACCGCCGTGACCGTCGTGCTCGTGGTCGCGCTGCGTTTCGGCAATCACGTCTCCAAGATCGTGGACAGCGACGACCGTGAAATCTTCCTGCTGAAACTGCTCGGCTCGGCGCTGCTGGTCGCGGGAGTGGCTTCCGCACTACAGGTATCGGCCGCGGTCGGGGCGTTCCTGCTCGGTATCGCCATCTCCGATTCCACCGCGCACAATGCCGCCAAACTGCTCGAACCGCTGCGTGATCTGTTCGCGGCGCTGTTCTTCGTACTCTTCGGACTCAGCACCGATCCGGCCAGTATTCCGCCGGTGCTCGGCTGGGCGGTGGTGCTGGCGGTGGTCACCGCCGCGACCAAGATCGCGACCGGCTGGTGGGCCGCCGGACGGGCCGGGGCGTCGCGCTACGGTCGCGCCCGTGCCGGATCGGCACTCGTCGCGCGCGGCGAATTCTCCATTGTCATAGCCGGTTTGGCGGTCACGGCCGGTGCGGTACCCACCGAATTCGCGGCCCTGGCCACCACCTATGTGCTGATTATGGCGGTGCTGGGACCGGTGGCCGCGCGCCTGATCGAACCCGTGCTGCGCTGGGCCGATCAACTGCGCACCACCGCGGCGAACAGCCCGTAGTGGTCAGTCCCGCTCGGGACCGAGTGAGATACCGCGACTGGCGAGCCAGGGCAATGGGTCGACCTTGTCGGAACCATTGAGCCACACCTCGAAATGGCAGTGCGGGCCGGTAGAGAAGCCGCGATTGCCTACCGTGGCGATCTGGTCACCGGCCAGCACGCGTTGCCCGACATCGACGGTCGCGGTATCCACATGCCCGTACACGGTGATGGTGCCGTCGTCATGCTGCAGGCGCACCCACATACCGAATCCGGAAGCGGGGCCCGCGCTGATCACCTTGCCGTCCTGCACGGCGTAGATGGGCGTACCGATCGGGGCGGCCACGTCCACACCCAAATGCTCCGCACCCCAGCGGGATCCGAAGCCGGAGGTGAAGGTGCCCGCGGCGAATCGCACGAAGAGCGGGCGCAGGGTCTCGGCCGCGCGGGCGGCGATATCAGCCTCGAACTGTTCACCGTTGTGCAGGATGTCCTGGAAGTCGGCCGGATCCTCCACCTGCGCGGCGTCGAGAATCTCCGGGAAATGCGCATCGGTGCCGTCCAGGGTGGCGGGCTGCAGCGCCGCCAGCTCTTCGGTATTCGGAGTGTTCAGCGGGTTGGTATGCACCTCCTGCAGCCCGGCCTGCGTCGCGGCGACCGCCGCGCCCGCCGCCACCGCGGCGATGACCGCACGCCCGCGCAGCGCATTGATCGCCGGCTCCCGCCGGTGCGCTCCGCGACCCCCGGATTCCCAGGAAGTATTGCCCCGCAATAGAACTGCGCCTCCTACCTAGCCCTGCACTGCTTCAGCCGCGAGACGATAACAAACGAAACTGTGAATCGTTCCCAGGAATGCGTGCTATTTGCGGGTCGGGTCCGGGTGTATTCAGGCGCTGTGTGCTAATTCCGCTGGCCCGAGCGCTCTTTGGCGCAGTGTGGTCAGTGTCCGCGTCAGCATGCGCGAGACCTGCATTTGCGAGACGCCCAGGCGCTTGCCGATCTGCGACTGGGTTTGATTGTCGAAGAAGCGCCACACCAGCATTTGCCGTTCGCGCGCGGGCAATTCCGCCAGCAGCGGGCCGACCGCCAGTGCGTTCTCCAGCAATCGATAGGACGGCTCCTCGGCACCGAGAGTGGCGACCAGTGCGGAATCCGCGGATTCGTCGTCACCGCGCGCGATATCGAGTGAACTGGGCTGATAGGCATTGCGCGCGATCAATGCCTGTGTGACATCGCTCATTTCGACCTCGAGTTCGGCCGCGATCTCACGCGCCGTGGGTATCCGCGCCAGTCGCTGCGCCAGCACCTCGACCGCACCGGTGATGCGTTGCTGCAGCTCCTTGGCACTGCGGGGGACGCGTACGGCCCAGGTGTTGTCGCGGAAATGGCGTCGCACCTCACCCATTACCGTCGGCACCGCGAATGACAGGAATGAACTGCCGCGGGTCACATCGAATCGATCCACGGCCTGCACCAATCCCACCGAAGCCACTTGGTGTAGGTCGTCGAACTCCTCGCCACGCCCCCCGAAACGACGCGCGATGTGTTCGGCCAGCGGCAGGCAGAGTTCGATGATCAACTCGCGCTGTGCCGCTCTGCGCCGATCATCCGGGGTCAGCTCGGCGAGCTCCGCGAATCGCACCTCTATCTCGTCATATGTGTCGCCCGGACTGTTCGAAGTCCGATTCCCGTTCGTACTCGGTATCGCCTCGTTCATGAAGTTTCCTCACTTCTCTACGAATCCGACGATTACCGGGTACCCACTCCACCGTTATCAAAACGTAATCAACCCGAATTGGGTTCTCACCTGGTACTTCAGGCGGAGATCTCGCGCGGTAGGCGGACGGTGAAGGTGGCCCCCGATCCGGGCGAGGTATCGACCGTCACCCGGCCGCCGTGCGCGGCGACCAGGGCCTGCACGATGGACAGGCCGAGTCCGGTACCGCCGCTCGCGCGGGTGCGCGAGGAATCGGTGCGATAGAAGCGCTCGAACACCCGCAGGGCGGCCTCCGGAGCCAGACCCGGTCCCTCGTCGATGACATCGATTCGAACCTCGTCATGAGAAGGCGTGAGCCGCACCGTAACCGGTGTCGAGGCCGGAGTATGCGTGAGGGCATTGCCCACCAGATTCGCCAGCACCTGACGCAACCGAGCCTCATCGCCGATGACCTGCAAGGTGCCTTCACCAGGCCGTATATCGAGGGCGATCGGCCGGTCCGGGGCATTCGGATCGGAGCGCTGACGCGCGGCCATGGCCTGGGCATTGTGGACCGCGTCCGTGGCGATCAACAGCAGGTCGACGGGCTTTCGATCGAAGGGCCGATTGGCGTCGACCCTGGCCAGCATGAGCAGGTCCTCCACCAGCAGGCCCATGCGGGCGGCCTCGCCTTCGATCCTGGTCAGGATTCCGGCGGCGTCGGTGCTCGCGCCCTGCCGGTACAGCTCGGCGAAACCGCGAATGGTGGTCAGCGGGGTACGCAGTTCATGGCTGGCGTCGGCGATGAAGCGGCGCATCTTGGCCTCGGAGCGGCGCGCCGCCTCCTCCTGCGCTTCGGTGGCGACGACGCCGTGCTGGATCTGCGCGAGCATCTCATTGAGCGAGCGCGCCAGATGATCAACCTCGGTATCGACATCGCGGACCGGCACCCGCCGATGCAGATCCCCGCCCGCGATGGCCGCCGCGGTCTCCTCCACCTGGCGCAGCGGGCGCAGACTGCGCCGCACCACCAGGTAGCCGCCGATACCGAGCACCAGCAAAGCCGTTGCACCGGCGGCGAGTTCGAAATAGATGAGGCCGGAGATGGTCTCCGTATTCTCGGCGAGGGAGATGCCTATCGTGGTGGAGCCGTACGCGTTCGAGATGGTCAGCACCCGCCAGCGCGGCATCGAAGCGTCGGTCGAGCTGACCGATTCAGGCCCGGCCCCGTGCTGTTCGGACAAATCGGGCGTCGACTGATCGTTTCCGGTCAGGAACTCCGAATAGACCGTCCCATCAGGGCCTTTGCGCAATTCGTAGAAGCGCCGCGGCTGCTCGGTCACCTTCACCGGCTGCGGTGGGCGCGGCGCGTCGGTCGGCACCCACACCGTGCGACCGTCTTCGGTGGTGACCTGCTTCATCGCCCGCGGCTGCGCCCAACCGCGCGCCGCGTCATAGAGCTGCTCATCGGTGCGCGAGGTCAACGACCGCGACAGCGCCGAGGTCAACGCCACCCCCGAGGCGAACAGCACCAATGCCGCCAGCGCCACCATCGCCACCACCAGGCCGATCCGCAATGGCACCGAGGAGACCCGGCGGCCCAGCGTCTCTCGCAGATTCACGTCCGACTCAGCCTCGAGTCGTTGCGCCACACCATCATGTGTCGATGGTCGCGGCGACAACCTCGACCACGCTGTACGCGCGCTGGGTGTTTCCTGTGAATGCGCCGCCCAACCGATATAACAGGTGGTATGGCCTTGAACTGGAAGCTCGTCATCGACAGTGTGGACGCGCCCGTACTCGCCGACTTCTGGGCGGCGGCCCTCGAATACGAGGTGGAGGACCCCAGCGCGCTCATCGACCAACTACTGGCAGCCGGGCACATCGGCGCAGACGCGGTGCGAGAACACAACGGCCACAAGACATTCCGAGGGATGGCGGGGATCCGGCATCCCGACGACCCGTTCGATCCGGCCAGCGGGGTCGGGCACGGCCGGCGGCTGCTCTTTCAGGATGTGCTCGAACCCAAGCAGGAGAAGAACCGGGTGCATATCGATGTGCACAGTGCACCCGGCGGGCTCGAGGCGCTGGTGACTCGGCTGGAGGGGCTCGGGGCCAAGCGGGTGCGCGAGTTCGACCGCGGGCCCGCCGGACATTGGTGGGTCATGCTCGACCCCGAGGGTAATGAGTTCTGCGCCGCATAGATCTTCGGTCAGCGCCGGCCGGAACCGGCTCGACACGCCCCCGGACCGGAAGTTGGCACAATTGGTCAGTCATTGACCATTCACCTTGCTCCGGCGCCGCCGCTACAGTGATCGACGGTCCACAAGCTGTGCGGTTACTGCCCTGTAGAACATGCGATCAGAGGTGGCGAAAACAACGGTGACAGCGATGAATACGCAGCATTTGCTGAGCGAGGTCCTCTCCAGATACGGGAGCGTCGAGGAGTTCTGCTCCCGCCTGCGCGACAGCCTCGACGACACCGTCGAATTACCGCTGACACCACCCGAACCCGAGACAGGTGGCAGGCACCGCCGCTACGATCCGGCCTGATCGGGGGGAGTATGGCGCGGTGACATTCCGGAGCATCCTGTGGCCGCACAATGCCCAGACCGCGACCGCCGACCGGGCGACAATCCAGGACTTGAACCTGGATCAGGTGTTCGCGGCCACCGGGGGCTCCGCACACGAAGCGGTGCAATATCGGCCGCTGCGAGATGTCGCCGACGTGGAATTCCGGCAGCGGGTGTTTCGCGATCTCGAAGACGATGCGGTGCGGACGGTATTCGAGGCATTCGTGGATGGAATGCACTCGGTTCGCCGGCACGACGACAAGGCGCGGCGACTGAGCCAGCCACATCAGCGCGATCGCCGGCAACTCGATGCCGAGACCGTGTACTGCCGCGTCGTGCGGGAGATGAGCGCTGGGCTGCAAGGACTTTCATTGCGGGCGACCGGATTGCGGGAATGGCGCGAGTGGCTGTCGGAGTATGTCGAGGACGCCTCGTTCCGGGCATTCGCGGCCGCGGGCGCACAGGTCCGCGCGGATCTCGACGCGGTGCGCTACTCGGTACAGGTAACCGGGCGGCACATCGTTGTCGACCACGCCGTGGACCGACCGGATTACAGCGAGGTCATAGCGTCCGCCTTCGCGCGCTTCCGCCCCGAATCCGATCCCCTCCGACCGGCTTTCGTGGACCCGTGGCCGGATATGAACGAGGTCGAAGAGCAGGTAATCGCCGCCGTCATCGAGCTGTATCCGGGACCCTTCGAACAGCTCGAGGGGCATGCCGGGCGGTATCGGGAATTCATCGACCCCGGCATTGCGCGATTCGATGCCGAAATACGTTTCTACCTGGATTATCTGCGCTTCGCGTGCGGTCTCGGGGTGCGGGGAATGCCGTTCTGCTATCCGGAGGTCACTGCGGAATTCTCCGGGATCGCGGTGGAAGGTGGGTTCGACGCCGCGCTCGGCTATGAGCTCGCCAAACATCAGAAGCTCGTGGTGCGCAATGACTTTCGACTCGACGACGGTGAACGGATGCTCACCGTCACCGGTCCGAATCAGGGCGGTAAGAGCACTTTCGCTCGAATGTTCGGGCAGACCGCGTATCTGGCGGCGCTGGGGTGTCCAGTACCCGGCACTCGGGCTCGAATAATGCTGGCGGACAACGTACTCACGCATTTCGTTCGCGAAGACGAGATCGACGATCCCCATGGTGCACTGGCACAGGAACTCACTCGTATGCACGATATCCTGCAGCGGCTCACGAATCGGAGTGTGCTTGTGCTGAACGAAAGCTTCAGTACCACAACCGCTTCCGATGCGGTCGCCATCGGCCGTGAGGTGGTCGGACGCATTGTCGAGCGTAGCGCGGTGGCGGTGTACGTGACCTTTCTCGACGAACTGGCCACGATTCGACCCGAAGTGGTGAGTATGGTCGCCGTGGTCTCGTCCGGGGACGATCCGGCCCGGACCTTTCGGATCGAGCGGCGCGCACCCGACGGACTCGCCTACGCCGCGACGGTGGCACAACGACATGGGCTGACCTACAACGAGATTCGCGCGAGGGTACGGTGATCCCGATCGGACTGCTCCAGCCTCCCGGCCGGGAGCCGCGCGCTGCGCGCAATGGCGACGCGGTCGCCGAAGACCTGGGCCTGGCCGAGCTGTACAACGTCATGGCGGGCGGCGATGAATTCATCGCCGGTGTCGTGAAAGCCATTGTCCCCCTGAGCTCGACCGATTGCGATGTCATTCGGCACCGGCAGGGTGTGCTCGCGGACTGCTGCGCCGATCCCGCCATGCTGCGGACCTGCTACACCATCGCCACCGAGGCAACCGCGGTGCGGCGCTGGACCTCCGGGCGCGGTCGCGAACCCCGGGGCAAGCTGGGACTGGCATTGCAGCCACTGCAGGCGTTGGTCGGATTGCTGCGACAGATACGGCAGAACTTCGAGAAATCGGCCGGTTCCTGCCGATCCACGGGGCTTGATCGGCTGCGTCGCATACTGACCGATCAGCTCGACGACGACTATCTCGCACTGCTCGAACACCATGTGGCCGCACTGTATTTCGAGCACGGTATGCATTTCAGCGCCGCCCTGGGAGTCGGGAACAAGGCCGATCGCATCATGCTGCACGAGCCACCGGCCGCCGCCAAACGCACGCTGTTCGGCCGCCGCCCCGGTATCGCCTTCGAGGCTTTCGACAATTTCGAATTCCACGACGGCGATCCGCTGCGGGCCGTCATCGAGCCGCCACTCGATTCGGTGGCCGAGTTGATATCCCGGGTCACCGACAATGTGCAGGACTTCTTCCGGCAGCTCCGCACCGAGCTGGCCTTCTATCTCGGATGCGTGAATCTGCATGAGAGGCTGACCGCCACGGGCACGCCGATCTGCTTCCCCGAGCCCGTGGCGGCCGGTGAGACCCTTTTGCGCACAACCGATTTGCGGGATGTGGGACTATCACTGACCGCCTCGAATGTCGTCGGCAACGATATCGACGCGACCGGCTCCACACTGCTCGTCGTCACCGGTGCCAACAGCGGCGGCAAGTCGACATTTCTGCGCAGTGTCGGCATCGCGCAGTTGCTGATGCAAGCCGGAATATTCGTTACCGCACGGTCATTCACCGCCGACCTTCGCGACGGTGTGTTCACGCATTTCGTGCGCGGTGAGGATCCCGCCATGACCCATGGCCGGCTCGATGAGGAACTCACCCGAATGCGTGCGATCACCGACCGGATGAGCGGCACGGCAATGCTGCTGTGCAACGAGCCTTTCGCCTCGACCGACGACCGTGACGCCGCCGCCCTCGCCGACCCGATCGTGTCCGCGCTGCTCGACTCCGGTGTCAAGATCGTGCTGGTCACGCACCTTTACGAATTCGCGCACCGGCGGCACGTCGCCGGGCACGGCACCGACCTCTTCCTGCGGGCACAGCGTGACAGCGACGGGCGGCGCACCTATCGACTGATCGTCGGCGCGCCCGAGCCGACCAGTCACGGCCTGGACATATTCCGGCGAATATTCGCTGATCACCAAGTGGGTGACGGGTGATCGCGCACTGGGTCGGCGAATCGCACAGCGTCACATGCGCGTAGGTGAGCAGGTCGAAATGGGTCGGCAATTGCCGAGAAAGCGCCTGGCAATCTGCGGCGATGAGGATTCCTTCGATGATAGGCCGGAGCATGCCCGGACCCGGCCACCGAGGGAGGACATGACCTGTGAGCGCAGCGCAGAGCCGAATCGCGGACCCGGCCACCGGTCCCGGACTGCGCGTGCCACTGGCGGGCATCCAGGCAGTGCTACAGACCTGGCTGACGCCGGTCCCGGAGCGCCGGGCCCCACTCACCGAGGCCCTCGGCGCGACCCTCGCCGAACCACTCACCGCGATATCGGCGTTACCGCGCGCCGACACGGCCGCGATGGACGGTTTCGCGGTCAGTGGCGGCGGGCCGAGCTGGCGACTGCGCAGTGAAATCCGTACCGCGGGAGCGCGTTCCGTCGCGGCACTGACCTCCGGTGAGGCGGTGCGGATCGCCACGGGCGCACCGACACCCACCGGTACGACCGCAGTGCTGCGCGATGAACACGTGCTCACCGAGCGCGTCTCCGGACAGTGGACACTGCAGCGACTACCCGGGACACCTCAGCGTGATGACACCCGGGTGCTCGGCGAATACTGGCTTCCCGGAACGGAACTCGCCGGCACCGGCACTCGCGTCGACGCCGCCGTGGCCTCCGCGGCCCTGAGCGCCGAAGCGCCGATCGCCGCCGTGCGCGGACCGCTGCGCGCCGATATCGTCATGACCGGTGACGAGATCCGCAATGCGGGCGCGCTCGCGCCCGGCCAGTCCCGCGATTCGATCGGCCCGATCCTGCCGGAATACCTGCGCGCCTGCGACATTCAGTTCCGCAAGCTCTGGCGACTCCCCGATGATCACACCCTGCTGCGCGCCTGGTTCGACCTTCCCACCGACTCCGAACTCGTCATCACCGTAGGGTCGACCGGCCACGGCGCCGCCGACCGCCTCCGCCCCGTCCTGCGCGAACTGGGGGCGCACATCATTATCGACGGCGTCCGAATTCGCCCCGGCGGCTCCCAAATAGTGGCTCGCCTTCCCGACGGCCGCACGCTACTGGCCTTGCCCGGCAACCCTTTCGCCGCCATAGCCGCCCTCCTGACCACCGGCCGCGCCCTGATAGACACCCTCACCGCCCGTCGCCCCCACCCGCAACGCTGGGGCCGCCTGGCCACCACGCCGACGCCCCACCCCGACGCCACCCACATCCTGCCCGCCCACCAGCTAGAGGGCGGTGTCTGGCGCACCCACACCGCAATTGGCACCCCGCACCTGGCCGACCTCATAGGCTCCCAAGCCTTGGCCCTACTGCCCCCATCCGCGACCCGGGGCACCCTGACCGAATTGATCCCCCTGCCCTACTAACCCCGCTCCGCGTGGGCGGAGTACTCGGCGACGGCGGACGCCAGATCGAGGTTGTCGACTGTGGCGAGGTAGGCGGGCGGGGTGCGGGCGATCCCGAGCTTGGTGAGCTCGGCCAGCAGGGCGGTGTGGACGGCCCAGGTGACTCCGGGCGGTTCGTGCAGCAGCGGGATGAGCTCTTCGATTGCCTTGGCGGCCTGTAGGTCTCCGAGCGCGCCGATGGCGTAGTGCCGAATGACCTCACGAGGGTCGGTGCGGGCCAGGTCGATGAGCCGATCGATCGGCTCCCCCGCCGGGGCGTGTGCCACGTACGTACGCAACGCCTCATATCCGGTGGTTCCGGTCGCGGTAGCGAGGTATTCCCAAGCGCGCGCGGCGATTTCGGGATGGGGCGGGAGTAGGACCAGCGAGTAGACGGCGGATTTGCGCACCGTGAAGCTGATGTCGCCGGTCAGCGTCAACAGAGCCGCACTGTCCGACCAGTCGGCGAGGGCAGCACAGGCGATCTCACGGATGAGCGGATCCGGGTGGGAAACCAATAGGGCGCTCAGACGAGCACGTGCCGTGGAATCGAAAGCGGTCCAGTCGATCCGGCGCAGCGCATTCGTCATGGCATCCCAGGCCTGATCCGGGTTATCGAGGATGGCCCGCAGGTCCTGTTCGGATACCACCGTGCCCGACGGCAGCCTGGGTGGCGAGAATGGTTGCGAGGGAGTGTATTTCCGTCCCGGCCCGGGTTGCGGACGCAAGAAGTCGGCGACCGGGCGCGCCCACTCCCGAAGCAGCCCCGCTTCTTTCGGGTCCGCGACATGAAGGGTGGACTCGAACTTCTCTCGCAGTTCGTCGAAGCTGACGGTGGCGACCGCTCGCACCGACTCGTCATCGCTGTCGCACAGCTCGGCCACGGCGCGCAGTACGCGGCGGGTGGGGTAGTACCGCAGCGTGTCCAGGGCCACCGCGGCCAGCTCCGGCGATCGGTCCCGGGCAGCCTCGAGCAGGCCCTCCTCCGCGGCGACCGGCTCATCCCATAGCAGCGTATCCGCCGCGACCGTGCGTATTTCACGATCGTGATGATTCAGCGCCCGAATCAGCACCGGCATGAATTCGGCCTCGCCGAAGTCGAAACTCATGCAGGCCAACGCGGTTCGCTGCAGCGGGTGGGTGTCATCGCTCGCCACCGGGATCACGATGTCCGCCTCGCTGCGATCCATCTGCTCGAGCGCATGCCGCATGATCACCGGATCGTCACTCCCCCACCAGGTTCGGCGGATTTCCGGAGTGGTGGTGCCGTCGAAGCCCCGGACCACTTTCGAGGCCGCCTCCCGGATCGCGGTCGGCAGTCGATCATCCAGGACCATGGCGGTCAGCGGGGCTATGGTGCGATAGTCCTCGAGCCACGCCAGTCCTTCGAACGCGGCCGCGCGCTCGGTCTCGCCGGTATCGGCTGCCCCGGCCTGTGCGAGCAGCGCGAAGGTTCGACTCCGGTCATGTTCCGCGGTCATGCCGCTCAGAATGACACGAGCGGACCCGGACCTGAGCAAGGCGCTTACGACCCGCGTGAGATCGTTGTGGACCAACCGATCAGGAGGATTCAGTGAGCGCTACCGATGACAGCGAAGGTCAGGCCGACATCGCGATCTCCAACGCGGGCAATCGATATGCGATCAGCGTCGACGGCGTACCGGCCGGGTTGACCGCCTATGTGGACCACGGCAACCAGCGAATCTTCTACCACACCGAGATCGGCGAGGAGTTCGGTGGACGCGGCCTCGCCAGCCGTCTCATCCCGGCCGCTCTCACCGATACCCGCAACCAGGGCAAGCGCATCGTCCCGGTCTGCCCGTTCGTCGCGGCCTACGTGCAGAAGCACCACGACTTCGACGACATCCTGGACCCGGTGACCCCCGAAATCATGAAGGTGCTCGACGCCGCGCTCAACTGAGGACCGGCCCCGGATCGGTGGGCCGCGTAGCACTTTCGCAGCCCAGCGATCCGATCGCGTTCCGAGCGGCCGATGTCAGGCCCGGCGGTCCACCGCGGCCCAGGCGGTGAGCGCCACGGCGCTCGATACCACCGCGACCGACGGCCAGGCGCCGATCTTCTTCGCCAGCGGGTGCGAGGCGCCCATCGCGCCGATGGACAGTCCGGTCAGCGCGGCGGCACCACCGATGCCGATCGTCTTGCGCCACTGCGGAATCGCGGCCGCCGTGCCCGCCGCGAACACCACGCCACCGAGCTGACGCTTCTTGGTGGCCTGTGCGAGCGCGAACCCACCCACCAGGCTGCCGGCCGCGAGCAACGACGTCGGTACCGCGGGAATTCGAGCCATGTGACTACCTCCATCTCAGTGCTTTGCGTACAAACACCTCGACGATAACCGGAGGAATCACCACCGGATCATTCGGGCAGGTAGAGGACCCGCAGCGGTTCAGACAGGATAGATTTCGTCGCACGCGTTCAGCAGAGCGGCCGCGATCCGACGCGATTCCGCGGCGGTCAATTCGGTGGGTTCGTCGTCCTGGACCGTGAGCGCGATGACAATGCGGCGACCGAAGCGGGTATCCCTGGCGCAGAGGCGAATTCGCAGTTCGGCATTCCAGCGGTGCGGGCCCGCGACCGGAATCGTCGCCGCGCGACCGTAATGCCAGAGGTCGACCAGCGGGTCCTGGTCATTGGCCGCGTCATGCCGGACGCACCAGGGCGGGCACAGCTCCGGCCCCAGCAGGGTGTCGGGCACCACCCGGGAATCCCACAGATCGGCAATCGCGATGAGGGTGTCCGCAGTGCGCCGAGCCTGCGGAATGGAGAGTTCGGCATGCGCGCGAGTGGGCGCGACCAGATCGATCCAATTATGCCGGTGCCCGTCACAGTCATGCGCGTTGAGCTGTACGAAGACCGTCGGCAGCACCGGATGTGGCTGCGGACCCACCAGGACCGAGGTCTCCTGACCGCCGTGCCGGCCGCCGTCGCACGGATCGAACGGATCCGGGTCCTCGTGCTCGACGCACCAGGCCGGACAAGGTAGAACAATCGTCATTTCAGCCCCGGGTTGGTCGCAGTGGGTCCGTTCGCGAGGACTGCGCCCCCTTCGCGCAGCCCTCGTGCCGGGATTCCCCGCACTCCGCTGGGCGGGTGAACGGTATGGGCCGGCCGCCGCACATACGAAATGTGCTGTACCGCAGCGCAATTGCCCATCACCTTGCCAGCTCCAAAGCATGCGATCGGAACCGGAGGCAATCACAACACGCCCGGACGCGGGCGTAAAGGTGTGTGAGACACGCTGATAAGAGGTACCTCTGACCAGTGGTTGTCCCGGCCCGGCGAACGAAATCCGAACTTCCGGGGCAATTTTCGTGAACCGGAACAGCCGGTCACTCGGACGACACCGCGTCCACCGAGTATCGTGCTGGCAGTGAATGCTGGCCACACCGCGCCCGGGGGATTCACAGCCGACCAGCTGCTGGCTCCCAATCTCGCCGACTTCATCCGCACCCACCGCACCTTCCCGCGCCTACCGGAACACCCGCGCGGCCTCAGCCGTCCCGCCCTGGCCGCGCGCTGCGATGTCAGCGCCAGCTATATCGCCCAGATCGAACAGCGCGAAAAGCTCTCGCCCAGCCCCGAAGTCGTGGACGCCCTGGCCCGCGCCCTGCAGCTCACCCCCGCCGAGCGCCAGCATATGCACAATCTGGCCGCGCCCAAGACACCCGGCCCGCGCACCCACGATCCGATGCTGGTGGCCGAGATGCTCACCCTGATCACCGACGACCTGCGCGATGCCGCCAACGATCTGATGCCGCACCTGTCGGGTTACGTCGACGAGCGCTGGAATGTGCTGTGGGTCAATGACACCTATGACCGCGCGTATCCGCGACTGCTGGAAGTGGTCAATATCCTGGTGTGGTTCTTCCTGGTGCCCGAATCCCGCCGGGTCATGATCGAGTGGGAGGACGAGGCCCGGCTCACCGTGAACTGGTTCCGCTGGCATATGGGCCGCTACCAGGACCCCGAATGGGCCATGGAGCTGCTCGCCCAACTGAGCTCGTGTGATGAGTTCCGCGCCATGTACCTTGCCGAGCGGGTCGATTTCGAACGGCATCAGCCGCTCATGCATCTGCGCGATCCCGACACGCACGATCCATACAGCGTGCGGGTCAGGATCACCGATGTGCCGGGTGTCGACGCACCGTTCCAGTGGTTCATCGGCATCCGGCAACCGTTCAATGGACCGGCGAGCTTGCTAGCCGAGTGAGGAACGCGCCGAGCGCGGAGTTCACCGGCTCGGGCGCGGTCCAGTTGGCGGCGTGCCCGGCTCCGGCAATGGTCACCACGCCGTCCGCTCCCGGCAGTCCGGCGGCCAACTGCGCGGACTTCTCCGCGGTGCTGGAGCCATCCTGTTCACCGCGCAGAACCAATGCGGGACAGGCGATCTCGCCCAGCCGATCGACCACGGATTCGCGTTCGATCAAGGTCTGCGCGGCCCCGCGAATCGCGGTGCGGTCGCCGGCGGCCCACTTGTAGCGCCACGGCGACTGATCGACCACGGTCCCGCCGATGAGCTGTCCGGCCAGTCCTTCGGACAATTCCCCCAGTGGCACATCGGGATTCGTCCAGGCGGCGAACAGCCCCCGGTATTCGGCCCGCTGCTCCTCGGGCGAGTCGCTCGCCTCGGTATCGAACAGCAACAGCGCGTCCGCCCGTTCGGGGGCGAGCAGCGCGGCCCGTAGAACCGCGTACCCGCCCTGTGACATTCCTCCCAGCACGGCGTGCGCCACTCCCGCGGCGTCCATCACCGCGAACATGTCGCGCGCGGAATCCCAGTAGGTGAACGACCGGTCCGGATCGGACACCGTGCCTCCGTGCCCGCGCGCATCCCAGCACAGCACCCGGAACCCCCGGGCTTCCAGGTACTCGACCTGCGGAGCGAACATGGACAGATCCATGAAGAAGCCGTGGCCCAGCACCACGGTCGGCAGGTCCTGGCCACCGGAATCGGTGTAGAAGATACGGGCACCCTCGGTACTGACGTACGGCATGGCCGTAGCGTAACTGTGCATTGCCCGCGTGTCGCGACCCCGGACACACTCTGTCCAGAGGTGGATGCCCCTATTCGCTTCCGGCGGAACCGTTTTGGGGGTGCTCCGGGTAAATCCAGTGCGGGTGGACGGCGGCGAGGTGCGCCTCCGTCGCCACGCCGACCCGGTCCCGCCAGCCTGGGTTCCGGTGGGTGGTGTTCTCATCGTGGGTCCAGGGACAACCCGGGACCGGGCAGACGAACCGGTAGGTACCGAAGTCGTCGACGCGACCCCCGGGGCTGAAACGCCAACTATCCGTAACGGTTCTGTCGAGCGATCCAGCGGAGGCTGCGCTTTCGTCTCCCACGCGCACACTCGATCACAATATGGTGCGTATGTACCACTTGCGTACCGCGCGGTACGCGATGCCGCGTCAGCGAATTCCTCGCTTCGAATGTTTCGCTAGACTTCGAAACCATTGTGGCCCAATCTAGTAGGGACACACATCACCCCCTGCTCTGCTAATCTCAGCCTGAGCGTTCGTCGGGGAACAGTTGATCGGTAGGGCCCGCTCCGGCAGGGGGGATGCGTTGCTGTTCGTGGTGTCTTCGGCGACCCGTATCGGTCGCCACAAAGTCGAAACAGGGTAGGAGTGGCTACCCTGCGCGGAGTCGGTCGTGAGACCCGGAGCAATAGATCCGTTACCCGACTCCCGTTCGAGAACACCGAAACCTGGCCTCGCACAACAGATCTCGATGCCGACAGACATGCGAAGGCGACCGTCACCGGCGAGATCCTCGATGGCGTAGGCGATTCCATCGGATTCCGCCATCTGGAAGGCCGGCGGCGGCGCGCCTTCACCATCGCGCTCTCCGCGCTCTCGCTCGGTTTGGGCGGGGGTTATGTGGTGTGGCTGATCGACAACGGCCTCGGCGCGACCGACAAGTACGAGCGGTTCGGCGCCATCGCGATCATTATGGTGACCCTGGTCGTCACCGTGGAGGCGATCCGGTTCGCACTGGTCATGGCGATGTCGATGACCACGGCACTGGCGCGCAAACCCGTGCCGATCCGGGCGCGGCCGGGCCTGAATGTCGCACTGCTGATCACCTTCGTGCCCAAGAGCGAGGACATCGCCGTCCTCGAACGAACTCTGATCGCCGCACGGCAGGTTCGGCATCGACAGCCCGGCGTCTTCGATGTGTACGTACTCGACGAAGGCGATCCGGAGCAGCCCGCTCGGGTGCGCGCATTGGTCGACGAGGTGAACCGCGGGCGCCCCGGCAATCGGGTGCACTACCTGACCCGAGGCGACAAGCCCGGCTACCACCAAAAGCGCGGACCCTTCGAGACGCGAACCAAATTCGGCAATATCAATGCCGGACTGGACATGATTCGTAACACCCCCGAACTACCCGACTATGACGTGGTAATGGGTATCGACCCGGATCACAAGCCCATGCCGGAGTTCGGTGAACGCATGCTCGGGTACTTCAACGACCCCGATGTGGCGTACGTGGCGGGACCGCAGGCGTACGCCAACGCCACCGACAATGTCGTCGCGAAACTGGCCGAGAGCCAGCAGTTCGTCTTTCACAGTCTCATTCAGCCCGCGGCGAATTGGCATGGCGCACCGATGCTCGTCGGCACCAGCTATGCGATCCGCACCGGCGTGCTCGCGGACATCGGCGGCATCCAGCCCTCCATCACCGAGGATATGGCGACCAGCTTCGCCATCCTGCCCCGGCGCAATCCCGCGACCGGACACCATTGGAAGGGCGTCTACACCCCCGACCTGCTCGCGCACGGCGAGGGACCTGCCTCCTGGGGCGACTTCTACAAACAGCAGAACCGTTGGGCGCGTGGGGCTATCGAGCACATGCTGTTCGGGCCGTTCGTCTTCCAGATGCTGCGCATGTGGCGCACACCGGCGCGGGTCACGCACTATCTGCTGCTGATGGCGTTCTACCCCGTCATGGGCATCGTCTGGCTGCTGGGTGCGGCCAATGTGGCGATGTTCAGCTGGTTCGGCGTCAGCGGGGCGGTGGTATCGCCGGACAGCTGGTTCCTGTTCTACGGCTGGGCCTCGGTGAGCCAGATGACCCTGTACACCTGGGTGCGGCGGCACAATGTGAGCCCGTACGAGACCTCCAACTCGTGGGGCGTCTACGGGATGTTCATGAGCGTCATAACCGCTCCGGTATATGCCAATTCGCTGATCAAATGCCTGCTACGGCGGCGCGTGGGATTCGATGTCACACCGAAGGGGTCCAAGAGCCAGGGCGACAGCTGGTTCACCTTCCGGCTGAATCTGATGTGGCTCGCGTTCTATCTCGCGGTGGCGGTGCTGACCACGGTGCGCGGATACGCCGCCCCGGCCACCATGACCTGGCCGGTCTTCGGTGCCCTGATCTCGGCCGCGCCGGTGCTGGTGTGGCTGCTGAACCCGGCCTGGATCTCCTGGAGTGCCCGACGGCACAGCGGCACAGCGGAATTCGTGGTCACCGTGATGCCGGAGCAGGAGCGGGCGAGTTGAAGCGGACACCGACTCGATTCGTGCGCTGGATAGTGACGCTTGTGGTGGTGGGAACACTCGGAATCGCCACCACCGCAACGGCATCGGCGCTCTACCACCGCTTCCAGCACACCCGGCTGATCAACTCCGACGACTACAAGGCGAAATTCGGCAAATGGGAGGTCGTCACCCTGCCGAATGATATCGACGCCAATATCATTCACTCGATCGTGCTGCCGACCGGCAAACTGCTCCTCATCGCCGGCAGCGGCAATGACCATCACAACTCCGATAAGAGCATCTACACCTCGCTCATCTTCGATCCCGAGACCCGGACCGCCAAACGCATCGAGACACCGCAGGACCTGTTCTGCTCCGATCACGCCTATCTGCCCGATGGCACGGTCCTGATCGCGGGCGGCACGCAGAGCTATGAGGTGCTACCCGCGAATCTCACCCATGCGGGCGGATATATGACGATTCGCAATGAGAATCCGGATCATCCGGCCTTCGTACCCAAGGGGACGATCTTCACCGGTAAGGACAGCGGGAAGGTGTATCGATCGGATCGCGATATCACCATCCCGGCTGCGTCCAAAGATCCTGTGACGTACAAGGTTTCGGCCACCGACCGCAATGTGTACGTCGCCGCGGAGGACGCCGGCACGGACGGTGTCTGGGATCGCAATGACCACTATCAGATCGGCGGGCTCACCTACGAGGAGCAGCAGAACCTGTACGGCTTCGCCCCGGAAATGGCACTGAAGAAGAAGGAATATCAGGGGATCGACTCCTCCTTCGTCTTCAATCCGTGGACCGAAACCTATGCGGCAGTGGGCAGTATGGCGTACGCGCGCTGGTATCCGACGCTCACCCGGCTGCCGGACGGGAAGGTCATCGTGCTGTCCGGACTCGACGGTTCCGGGCGAATCCTGGACGGCCAGACCGAAATCTACGATCCCGACACCAAGGTATGGACCGAGCGCGATGACCTGCGCCGGTACTTTCCCACCTATCCCTCGGTCTTCCAGACCGCGACGCCCGGCAAACTGTTCTTCAGCGGGCCGAGCACCGGCTGGGGTCCGGCCGAGGAGCACCGCGATCCGGGATTGTGGAATCTGAACGACAATTCATTTCAGCTGGTGCCCGGAATTCGCGATCCGAATATGCTCGAGACCGGTTCGTCGACCTGGCTCGGACCCGTCCAGGATCAGCGACTGCTCGTGGTCGGCGGTGGCGGCGTGGGTGATTCGGACCTCTCGACCGGGCGCATCGACATTGTGGATCTGAAGGCGGAACAGCCGAAGTTCGAGCCGTTCGCCACGCTGCCTCGGGGCACGCGGTATCCGAATCTGGTGACGCTGCCCAGCGGGGATGTATTCATCACCAACGGCGCCAACGATTATCGAGGGCGGGGCGCGAGCGATATTCTCGCGAGTTATCTGCTGGATCAGCAGGGTGGACTGCATCCGATGGCCGATCCGACCGTGGGCCGGGACTATCACTCGTCGGCGGTATTGCTGCCGTCGGGTCAGATCATGACCGAGGGGTCGAATCCGCTGTTCGCGGATCGGAAGAACACGCTACCCGGAAAGTTCGAGCGGCGCATCGAGATATACACTCCGCCTTACCTTTTCAAACCCGATGGGGGCGCGGTCGCGCGGCCGGGGATCAGCGGCGGGCCCGACGAGATCCAGCGGGGCGGCGTCTTCGATTTCCAGGTGCGCAATGGTGTTGCGGGCGTGGCGGCCTCGGAGATCAAGTATGCGCGGTTGATGACGCCGTCGGCGATCACGCATGTGACCGATACCAATCAGCGGGTGATCGATCTGCCGTTCACGCCGACCGAGCAAGGTATTTCGGTGTCGCTGCCCGATAATCCCGCCATCGCGCCGTCCGGCTATTACATGCTGTTCGTGGTCGATGCCGCCGGCGTGCCCAGTGTGGCGAAGTGGGTGCACCTGGGCTGACGGTCAATCGGACAGCTGATCCAGCAGGAGTTTTCGGTCGAATTCGCCGGCGGGAGTGTCGCTGGTGCCGCAACGGCCGTCGGATTGTCCGGGTGTCTTGATGAAGGCGTATTCGACCGTGGCATTGCGATCGAATCGCGTATCGGGCACCCTGCCCACCTTCTGCCCGGCGGGATTGCACCAGTCGACCAGATCGGCGGTATGCACCGCGCCGTTCACCGAGTCGTCGATCATCACATACAGTTCATGCCCGTACGCCTGCTCGATTCGGGTTGCGTACGAGCGTATTTCGGCCTCCGGGCGGCGGTTCGCCACATTCAGCGAAATCCCCGCCACGGGCCGGGTCGGGCTCACCACCCGTAATAGCTCCGCGACGCGTGCCGGATCCACCCAGGTGCTGTTGCCGACATCGAGATAGACGGCGGTATTCGGATTGTGTTGCAGCTCGGCGTAGGCGACGCCCAGGAGAGCCAATCTTGCGGTGCGCCCGGCCTCGTCCATCTCGGTGGCATGGGCCAGCGCGTCCGGCTCCACGATCACAATCGCGGGATTGCCGCCGATCTCCCTGCTGACGCCCTGAATCCATTGCCGATACGATTCGGCGCCATCGAGTCCCCCGCCCGATTCGCCCTGCAGGTCTCGCCCGGGAATGTTGTATGCCACGAACATCGGTATGGAATTCGCGGCCTGTGCACGGGCGATATCCTGTCGAATCGTTCCGGCCGTCACATCCAGCGAATGCGGCAGCCATTCGGCGATCGGGGTTCGGATCAACCGCTCCAGATTCGCCCGGGTCGCGGGGTTGTCGACACCGGGCAGGGTCGCCCGCAGATCGGAATAGTATTTATCGCTCGACTCCAGCAGATAATCCGCGCTGCCCGGGGCATTCCGCTCGGGCGGAGTCAGCACGGGCGCGGCGGGGCCCTGCGCGCAGCCGCTGATCAGCAATTGCACAATCAGACCGAAAAGTGTTCCGGCACGGGCTAATCGGGACCATCGTGGAGCCGACCTCTGTCGCTGCATGCACACATTATGCGAGGCGGCGCGCGACTTCACCGAGCCCATCCGCAATGGCCTGCTGCTGCGCCGGGGTGAGTGCGCTGATCAGAGCGTTGCGCACGACTTCGACATGGCCCGGGGCGATTTCGGCGAGTCGGGCGCGTCCGGCCGCGGTGAGGACCGCGAGCACGCCCCGCACATCGGTCGAACAGCTCTCGCGGCGCACCAGACCGGCCTTTTCCAGAAGAGTGACCTGGTAGTTCAGGCCACTCTTGGAGGTGTAGAGCGCATCGGCGAGTTCGGTCATGCGGACCGCGCCGTCGGGTGCGTCGGCCAGCCGCACCAGAACTTCGTATTGGGTGTGCGAGAGACCCTCCTGTTTGAGGTGGCGTTCCACCTCGCGACCCACCAGCGCGCCCGCCGCGAGGAAGCTCTGCCAGGTCCGCATCTCGCGGTCGTTCAACCACTTGGGATCGCGCACTCCCCCACCATAGCGGATGTTGTTCAAATTTGAACAAGCTGCTAGCGTGGTGGTTGTTCAAATTTGAACATCTCCCGTGAAGGAGGGTGATCTTGATGGCCGGCAACATGCCCGTGCTGTATCTCTCGCATGGCGCGCCGCCGTTGGCCGACCATGCGCGCTGGCCCGGTGAACTCGCCGCGTGGGGACGTGAACTGCCCAGGCCGCGAGCGATTCTCGTGGTGTCCGCGCATTGGGAGACCGCGCCGATCGCGCTCGGTGCGACCACGACCGTTCCGCTGGTTTACGACTTCGGTGGATTCGAAAAGCGCTACTACGACGTCACTTACGCCGCACCGGGTGCGCCGGAGCTCGCCGCCGAGGTCCGCGCGCTGATCTACCAGCCTGGTACGACCGTGCAGGATTTTCCCGACCGCGGTCTGGATCACGGAGCGTACGTGCCGCTCAAAGAGATGTACCCCGGTGCCGACATCCCGGTTCTACAGCTATCCATTCCGACACTGGACCCGCGAGCCCTCTTCGACCTCGGCCGCACCCTCGCCCCGCTGCGCGAGCAGGGTGTGCTGATCGTCGGCAGTGGATTCTTCACACACAATCTGCGCGCCATGACCGGCGATGACGACCACGCCTACTCGTTCACCGTCGAATTCGACGAATGGGGTCGAGAAGCGCTGGCCGCCAACGATATCGACACCCTACTGAACTTCCGCGACACCGCCCCCGCCGCACAACTGGCACACCCCCGCACCGAACACTTCGCACCCCTGTTCGTCACCCTCGGGGCGGGCGAATCCGATCTGAACACCCTCCGCACCGTCATCGACGGCTACTGGTTCGGCATGGCACGCCGGTCCATCCAGCTCGGCTGATCACACTCACGAAAGTCATTCTCATGACCATGATTTCCGCTCCCGCCCGACCCACCGAAACAGTTCCGACAACCACCCCCTACGACCTCGGCCTGCTGATCCTCCGAGTAGCGGTCGGCCTGACCATGGCGGCCCACGGCACCCAGAAACTCTTCGGCTGGTTCAACGGCGGCGGCCTCACCGGCACCGCCGCCTTCTTCACCAGCACCGGCTACCCCGCCGCCCACACCATGGCGACCATCGCCGGCCTAACCGAAACCCTCGGCGGCCTGGCCCTAACCCTCGGCCTCCTCACTCCCCTGGCAGCCGCAGCCCTCGTAGGCACCCTCCTCAACGCCCTCGCCATCAAATGGGGCAACGGCTTCTTCGCCCCAAAGGCATCGAATACGAACTCCTACTAACCGCCACCACCACCGCCCTAACCCTCACCGGCCCCGGCACATACGCCCTCGACCACTACATCCCCACCCTCCGCGCCCCTGGCCTCAGAAATGGCTTCGCCGCCCTCCTCCTCGCGTTGGTCACCGCCGCTATCGTCCTCACCATCCGCAACTGAGCGCGCGTCAGTTAGCAGTCGCTCGGAGGTCTCCGAAGATGGCGTATGCGTCGCCACCGGGGTTCAGGTTGGTGACCTGGAGGCGCAGGCGGAGTGGGCGGTCGAAGTCGACGTGGATCGGGGCGGTGTCACCGAGTTTGACGATGGAGTCGGCGACCAGGACCTCGTCGGCATAGATCTGGAAACGCATTGCCATGCCGGTCGGGGTCGCGTCGTCACGGACGCCCAGGGCGCCATCGAGGTGCGCGTATTTCCGGGAGAGGTCGTATTCGACGAATGCCAGATGGCGGCCGTCCGGATCGAGCATGATCGAACGGGTATAGCTGGTGCCCGACACCTCGGCGGGGCCGCTATTGAAATTGAGATAGGTTGCGCCGTCCAGCTTTCGCAGGTCCATCAGGTACTGCACCCCGGGGACCGGGGTACCCGAGGCCGCACTGGTGGGCGTTGTGGTCGAGTGGATCGTCGACGACGATGTCACCGTCGCCTGCGTCGTCGTAGCTGGGAGGCTGGCGGTGGGCCCGACGACGGTGGTGACAACGATCGTCCGTGTGGCCTGCGAATGCGAATGGTCGACCACGACGGTCGCGCCGGCGCCGACCGAAACCAGCAGTGCACCACCCAGAGCCGCGGGTGCGGCGAATCGCTTCCAGCGGCCTGGGCTCTTCGATAGTGCGGGTAGGTCGGCGAAAACCGAGTCGATCTGGGACTGCGTCGCGGCGGCGTGAATGCGCACCGCCCGCTCGTCGAATTCGGTGAGATTGATGCGATCCGCGGCGAGGTGTTGTTTGAGTACTTCGAACGCGCGCTCGCGTTCGACCGTACCGATCCGCGGCTGGCGGTTCTCATCCATGCTTGGAGCCTAACGTTCGAGAGTGGCGATCCAGATTGGTAGTGCCGGTGGAATATTCACTGCCTTTGGCAGTTGAAGTCTTGTGTCACAGCCGATTACGCACACATTGAACAGTTGAATGCGGATAGTCATTCGAACAGTGTCGGATCACCCCAGGCCAGTTCGGGGAGTCGAATCGGGCGGCCGACGGCTGTGGCCATACCTGCCAATATCGGATTGTCGACCGTATCCGGACGGTAGGCGACCAGGCGTAGTCGGAGCACTCGCTCCACGTTGTAATGGATTCGGATCGGTTCGCCGAGGGTCACGCGTACCTGTCGCTGCGGCGCGTTGTCAAGGAAGACTTGGAAGTATCCGATCTGGTTGGCATCCTTGGCATTGTCGAGAATTCCGACTACCGCTTCGAATTCATGGTACCGGCGACCCAGGGTATATTCGACGGCACTCCTCGGATCGCCGCAAAAGGCATTGCAGCGGTGCACGATGCTGTTGCCGTAGTGTTCCGCATCCAGATCCGCGCCGGCAAATATCAAGTCGGGTCCGATGTTCGACGGATCCAGCACCGTGGTCAACAGTCTGGCCCTGCGGCGCACCGGACCGGCTACCGGTGTCGCGCGCGAGTTCTCGGCGTATGGGGAGCCGATCCACTCGCCGCGAGACGGCAAGGGATGTTCCCCTTCTCCCGTGAAGGCGACAAGCAGGTCGGCGATGCCGTCCAGGCTGATTTTGCTGATCACGTAGCGGGTGGCGGAGTACCCGGTAAGGAAGACCGGGATCTCGTCTATCGAGCGCCCAGGCAGCACAACCGGAAGAATCCGCTTGGTCTGTTCGAAGAGGTTTCTGGTGAGTTCATTGCGCAGGATCGCGGACTCGAACTGGGCACCGCGTCCCTCATCCGGTGCCGCGATTCCCTCTGCGCGCCTTTTGTACTCGGGCGAGGCGATCACCAGAATGAAATCCGCCCTGGTGAGCTGATCGATCGCCCAAATCGACCAATCGCGACGCTCTGTGTCGTACCAGAGATCCAAGTGCACATCGACACCGGCGTCTTCGCGGAGAAACGTCGCGAATTTCCGGACCAGCTCCTTATGCTCCTTCGTATCGTGGGAATACGTCACGAACACCCTCGGCGGCTCGCCACGGGACTCGGACGAAAGCTGTTCTCCGACACCCATTATGCCCGTCCTCAATGCCAATCGCCAGCGGTACGGAAGCAGCGTACGCCTCGGTGGTCCATAGAAAGCCCCTCATTATTCATGAGCGTCTGATTTGTCTGCTTAATTACGGTGTTGCCGTGGCTATCTCAAAACCTATCGGTCGGGATCTTGCCGACCGGTACGGCTGACACTCTGCGAAACGCTGCGCCGGGTCCATTTCCAGTCCGGCATGCGATGCCGCAGCACATAGCAGGTCACGATGGCGGCCACGCCCAGCAGGCCGAGCACCGCCGGCCCTCCGGCGCCCGCGCCGACCGCGATCAGAAAGGTAAGCACGCATACCGAGGTCGCGACCAGGTACGCCACAATGTGATCCGATCCGTACCACCTCACCTGCGCGGCTCTGTCCACCAACCGTTGTATCTCCGCGATATGCGTGCACACGTCGGCGAACTCGGCGGTCCGGAGATCGAGGCCGGCGATCCGCTTCAGCACCTGCCGGGAGAAGTCGAGCTGTGCCTGACTGGTGATCCCGCGCCCGCCGTCGGCGTATTCGCTCCACTCGTCGGTGATCGACTCGACGAGTGCGGCGGCCAATTGTTCTCGGAAGTACACGTTATCCGGGTATTCGCGAACGGACTTCTCGTAGATGGGAATAGCCATCTCCAGATTGTCGACATAGGTGTTCGCGATGCCGATGGCGTACAGCGGACTTCGCGGATCGAGAGCCTGCGCTCGCTCGTACGCGGCCCGGGCCCGCACCCAATCGCGGGCGCCGCAATGGATATCGCCGAGTACACAGTGAAAGCGTGGATCGTCGGAACACAGTCGAATTGCCTCGGTGATCTCGAAGAGGGCGTCGTTGCCGTTGTCGAGTTCGAGTGAGGCTTGTGCCCGGATGTACCACGCCTCCGCGTCGCCGGGCCGCTGGTGAGTAGCTTCCTGCGCGGCCATATGCGCTTGGAATCCGTCACCGCGATCGAGGTAGTCCTGCGCTATCGAATTCCAGTCGGGGTGCGATTCCCCGGATAGGTACTGTGGCTCCATGAGAATATCCTGCCTGGCTCGCGCTAGAGTGCTTCGATCTTCTGAATCAGCGTGCGCCGCTTGAAGTACACGCGGTCGCAGCACCCCACGATTCCCATTCGCTGCGACCACGACGACATCCAAGCGGCGACGCTGACGTTTCCGTTGTCCAGCGCCGTCACCTTGACCGAGAGAACCGGTTTGGCACTGCCAATCGAACTCAGCCCGAACCCCCGCGCTCGAAAGTTCATATCCCCCGGGCCGTCAACCGCGCGCCACCACACCGAACCGAAATGGTCGTGCACCACGTCGGTTACGTGCTCGTAGGGCACTTTCGCATACGTGTCGATCTGCTTTCGAGCGCCGGCGCTGAGAAAGAGCCCAAGTATCAACACAGCGGCAAACGCGATAATGAAAAGTACGAACAATGCTTCCATCGTGAACTCCCGATCGCCCTCTGTGTCTCAGCCCGTCGCGATGTCGCGGACCAGTTTGTTCTTGCCGGTGGTGTGGCAGAAAGCCTCTGCGGACAACCGGGTCGCGGTGATCGAAGACCGGCTCGTGCCCTGTCCGGTACTGCGCAAATAGGTTTCGATGATCGAATCCTTGCGAGTCTTGTCGGCGGCGAGGAAATCCTTGCAGGTCGTTTCGCCGCCCGCGGCGGACTGCGTCGAATTGTTCTGCGTCGAGGCAGGCTGCGTCGAGGCGGGACCGTGGGAGTTGGAGCAGCCGCCGATGACGAGTGATCCGATAGCCAATAGGGTGGCGACAACTGCGGTTCGCTTCACGATGACTTCCTTTCCGGTCGTGAATGTTGTTGTCTACAACTGCATCACGGGTGGGAGTTCAGTTCCTGGACATCTGGAATCCGCTTGAATACACTGCACGGTGCCGCCACAGCAGCGCGGAGGTGACGATGGTCGGCACATCGCGGCGAGCCGTCGATCCGGATGCCGCACTAGAGGATTTCGTCAGCGCGCTGAACCAGGCGATGCTGCGCGCCGAAAAGCAACTCGGCGCAACTGTGAAGCGCACGAATCTGGCCAAGCGGGTGAATATCTCGGTCGGCAGCGTGTATGCCTATCTCAAGGGAACGACGCTGCCATCGGCCTCGGTACTGGAATCGATCCTTTGCGAACTGCAACTCGACGGAGCCGCCATCGGGCAGTTGCAGACCCTGCGCGACTACGCCGAGATCGCGCGGCGGACCTGTCGTGAACGCGGCGCGAAGCAACCCTCGCGCGGTACGTACGCCGCTGAATTGCCCAGGGATATAAGGCAATTGCACGGCCGGAAGGCGGAACTCGCACAGATCCTCGCCGTGCTGACCAGCTCGGCGCAGGCGGAATTCGTGACCGTGTGCGTGCTGTGCGGTGTCGGCGGTGTCGGCAAGACCGCGCTGGCGGTGCGGGCCGCCCGCAGCCTGGAGAAGGAATTTCCCGATGGGTGCCTGTTCCTCGACCTGCACGGATACGCCGATACCCCGGCCATGTCAGCGGGCGAGGCCGCGGGCAAGCTCTTGCGTCAGCTGAAGGCTCCACCGGAATCGGTGCCCGTGCACCAGGAAGACCGACTGGTCGCCTTGCATGAGCTGCTGACTGACAAATGCCTGCTGCTGGTGTTGGACAACGTCCTCGATGCCGCGCACGTGCGGGCGCTGTTACCCACCGACGGTGACAGTCGCGTGCTGCTCACGAGTCGCAGCAATCTCAACGGCCTCGACGATGCCCGCCGCCTGCCGATAACGCCGCTGTCGGTGAACGATTCGGCGGAATTGGTACGCGAGCTCCTGGCGGACTTACCCGATGACCGCCGCCCGTCTGAAGAGCAATTGGTGGCGATGACGCGTCGGTGTCATGGGTTGCCGGTCGCTATCAAGATCGCCGCAGCGGTCGTGCACACCGAGACGTGGCCAAGTGTCGCCGATGACGACGGCGGGATCGAGGTGTTCCACGACGGGGACCGCGATCTCCCTGCACTGTTCGAGTATTCGGTGGCGCGGTTGGCACCGGAGCACGCACGCGCGTTCACCCTGCTTGGACTGCACGCCGGTCGCGACTTCGACCTCGCGGCGGTTGCCGCCATCGCCGATGTCGACAGTGGTGTCGCGCGCCGCTCGGTACGGCACTTGATCGAGGTCAATCTGCTCGCGTCCCCGCGCGCGGGCCGTTACGAATTCCACGATCTCATCAAGTCTTTCGCGCATCAGCGCGCCCAGACCACGCTGACCCGGGACGATCACGCGCAGGTCCGCGCGCGGCTGGTGGATCACTATCTGTCGACCGCGGACGCGGCGGACCGCCTACTCACCCCCACCCGGCATCGTGCGGCCATGGCCCCGTCGGTCCGAGACACGGCACATCAGATGCGCGAATACCGTTCCGCGATGGCACAATTGACTGCCGACCGGGACAACCTGCTGACCGCCGCGATCACGGCCTACGCGCTGGGCCGGGACGAGCAGTGCTGGCAGCTGGCCTTCGCGGTCCGCGAATTCGCCTTCATCACCCACGATATCGACCTCTGGCTGCGTACCCACGAGCTGGCGCTGGCCGCCGCCGAACGGTCGGCCGACGGCTATGCCGAGGCGGTGACTTACAACAACCTCGGGCTTGCCGAGTTGTCGGGCGGACATGTGACAGCCGCCGCGGCCCTGTACCGGCGAGCTCGTGCCCGTTTCCAACAGATCGGCGACACCTATGGCGAGCACATCGCCCTCGCGCACGAGGCGTGGGCGGACTTCGTAGCGGGTGAGTCCGCGCAAGCGCTGCGCAAAAGCGCCACTGCGCTCGCCTATTTGACCGCCCACGGGAACCCGCGGAATGTGGCGATACTGTTGCGCGACACCGCCACGATCGAAATCGCCGCGGGCCGGTACGCGGAGGCGGTGCCGATGGTGCAGGAGGCCCTCGAGGTGTTCCACGCCCAGCAGTTACATGTCGACGAGGCGATGGCCTACAACGTGCTCGGGAGCGCCTACCGGCAGCTGGACGCCCTACAGCAGGCTGGTGAAATGTTTTCCCACGCAGCAGAACTCGCGACGCGGTCGGGCAGCACGCTGGAGCAGACCCGTGGTTACGACGGGCTGGGTGAGATCGCCGCGGCCCAAGCCAATTGGCCTGCGGCGCGTATGCACTGGAATCAGGCGCTGTCCGGCTACACCATGTTGCGCGACCGCCGGCGGCAGGACGAGATCCGCACCCGACTGCAGGCGTTGCCGGACACCGACGGTTGAGTCGGTGTCCGGACAAATCTCGGCCATTGTCGGCTCCCTTCTGTGCCCTCCCATGAAGCCACGCGGCGTGTGCGGTGCGACAGCGGCTGGAAAGCACTGAAAAGAGCCGAAAAGGACTGCACGACTGCACGATCCCGACTTGGCGACCCGCCATTAACATGGCGTTATGTCATCGATTCTGCCGCCGCAGTTGCACTACCATGGGATTGACAGTTGATATGTCGGCCGCGGTGATCGCCGCCTGCGCGAGCATTTTCGCAGCGGGCTTGACCTTCGTATTAGCGCAGCGCGGCTTGATCAGTCAGGAGCGGCGCCAAGCCAAACTGTTGCGCATCAGCAGTCAACTCGCCGAACTCTACGCTCCGCTGCGCACCCTGGTGGACGTCAACGAACACCTATGGGAGTCACTACGAGAGTCCCACCTGCCACCCAGTGCCCAACGCCGCTTCGACCGGGACAACTCGGACTGGCGCCGGTGGCGCGACCACGTCCTGATGCCCGCAAACCGCACTATGCGCGACCTGATCCTCGACCACGCCGATCTCCTGCTGGAACCCTATCTCCCAAACCCCCTCCGCGACTTCTGCGCCCACGTCGCATCGCTGGAAGTAGTTCTGGCGGCCGAATCCGAAGGCCTCACCGCGCCGCCTCTGGTCCGCCACCCCGGCGACCGTTTCGTCCGTCACGTCCGGGACTCCTACGACCACTTGGTATCCGAGCGTCACCGTCTCCTACCCGTCCACCCTGGCAACCGATAGCCGGGCCCAGACCCCCGTCGTCACCTTCCCTCGGATTGCCCTGTGCCAAACCGCAGCGACCGCGTCCCACCTATCCGAGGTAGGACCAGTTGCGCACGCTCGGTATTCCGAGTTCTCTTCCCAGGTAGTCGGTGTTGGTCGCGACGACCAGGTCCTGAGGACTTGCCAAGCCGTACACATCCCGAAATGTGGCGATAACCAGTTGGGGAAGCTTGTCCAGTCTGCGGTCGAAAGATCCAGCGCTCGAATCGATCGGACCGTACTGCCAGATCGCGCAACCGGTGCTCATGTCCATCTCATCTGACCACCCGATACGGCCAAGCCGCTGGTGCAGGTCCTCGCGAGGTCGGGCCCTTCGACGTTTTCGGCGATCGTGGCCGCCTCCAGACGCCCTCTCCCCTCTATGAATTCCAGGCCGTTGTGGTTTTCGATGGCGGGAGCCTCCAAGCAAGTGACGTCGTTGTACGGCAGTGTTCGAAGCGTCCAATCCAGCCTCTCGGCGAAATCGCCCCAGTCGGTACATCGTTCGGGTGCGTTGCGTTTCGTGGGCCGGTCGGCGGTCAGGTGGAGGCACAGCGTCGACAGCGCGTTACGAGGCCCGTTCCGGTCCCCCGCGGTGTAGCGCATTCGCGCCGGGTCCATACGCAGGCCGTCACGCATCACGGCAATGACACCGGTGGCAGCCTCGGCGTAGTGCCTGTCCGCGACGAGGAAGCCGTCTTCGCTCGGCAAACGCCAGCGCGTCATCCACCGCTGCCCAGATCTCATCGGCGAGTACCAGACCGGGTGCGACAACAGCACTCTCGTCAGCTGTTGTGCAGCAGCGGATTCACCCGGCACGCCGACCTCGACCGTCTTACCGTTCTCGGAGAACACGATTTCACTGCCGGTGCCGGTATCCCGCAACCGGACGAACGACCACAGCTGTATCTGGTTGAAGTCGTCGTCGTATTCAGCACACAAGATCTCCGGCACCGCCCGCTGTAGCTCTGCCCAGAACTCGTCGACCATCTCCACCCCTCACTCCAGTTTCGCCGAGACCATATCCGGCAGCACAGACACGTTGGGTGCGGTCATCGAGAATGAACGCTCTGCACGAATTACGTTGAGCCGCAGTCAGTCGGCTCAACTCCACTCCCCCGATCTCCAGGCAGAACCAGCCCTCGGTGAGTGCGAACCAGAACAGGCGGCGATTTCCAGCCGACCCACACGGAGTGACCGCATCGACCGGCACCGGCTCGAACCGGAATCGCGTCATGCCTTGATACGACCAGATCGACCCGCAGGCTGCCGCCTCTCACGGCGGGGTGGGGCTATCGGCGGGAGAACACTGCGACCAGATAGTCGGAGTCGTTGGTGAAGGGGCGTAGATCCCAGGTTGAGAGTCGCAAATCCAGTGTGAGACCGGCGTTCTCGGCGTCGGCGAGGAAGTGTGGGAATTCGTAGCCGCGGTCGGCACTGAAGCCTGTGATCACTCGGCCGGTGGGGGCGAGGTGGCGGGCGAATCGGGCCAGCACTGTCTCACGGGTGGAGGGTGCCAGAAATGTCATTACGTTGCCCGCGCACACGATGGCATCGAAGTCGGCGGCGATACCGCGGCTTGGCAGGTCCAATTCGGCGAGATCGCCGACGATCCAGGTGGGGCCGGGGTAGTCGTGTTCCGCGGCGGCGATGAGTACCGGGTCGAGGTCGACTCCGACCACGGTGTGACCGGCTCGATGCAGGTAGCCGCCGGTGCGGCCGGGGCCGCATCCCGCATCCAGGACTCGGCCGCCGCGGTCGAGCATGGCGTCGACCAGTCGCGCCTCACCGACGATGTCCTTGCCCTCGGCCGCCATTGTCCGGAATCGCTCCACGTACCAGGTCGAATGGGCGGGATCGGCAGCGGTGAGCTCCTCCCATTGGCTGGGGTTACGTCCGCTCATCGCCTGTTCCTCCTCGCTCGGGCCTGCCTCGGCTCCACTGTGCCACCACCGTGCCGGTGGGCAGCATGCGGCCTGCGATCAGCGCGCTGAATACTGCCTACCCGCGACTGGTGCACCCGATCGTCAGATCGAGGAGCTGAGCCGCGTCATGGCGAAGGGATTCCGCGGCGTCCGGCTCGCCGGCGTGGTGGCGCAGCAGAGCCAGCTGAAAGAGTCCGTCGAAGGTTGCGTAAGCGAGGGATTCGCTGACCACCAGCGACTGGTCGCACAGGACCGCGTAGCGCTCGACGACATTGGCGATCATCTTCTGCCGGCGCTTGTCGATGTCGACGACATCCGCACGGAACGATTCCTCGAACAGACTCTGATTGCGTACGTCGTACCACAGCCGGTGCATTGGGGCATCAGCTTGCAGGGTGTCGGCCATCAAGGCGCTGAAGGCATTTCGCAGTTCCTCAGCGGTGCGCGACGTCGCGACGACATCGTCGTAGCGGGTGACGCATGCGGCCTCGTACAGCTGTACCGCGTGGGTGAGCAGCTCGGCCTTGTCGCTGAAGTAGTAGTGCAGCACGCCGTGTGAGAACTCGGATTTCTGGGCGATCTCGCGCAGGCTGGTACGGGCATAACCCAACTCCGCCAACGTATCCAGCGCCGCGGTCGCCAACTGGGTCCGCCGCTCGGCGAACTTGTCGACTTGGTCGCGGGCATGTCGCGCCCTCTTCTCGACGCTTTCCTTGATCGCGCTTCTCCTTCATCACATCCGGCACCCGGTGACGAACCTTCCCGAGTCTATAGCTGATCCGACGCGCCCCAATTCCTTGTGGCTTGACAGTCGTCAAGAGAAATCTTGACGACTGTCAAGGCCTTGGCGTAGCGTAAGCGGCGCTTCGTAACACTGCCGACACACGCGAGAGGCCAAGCAGCACACGGCATCTCGATGACTCGCGGGTGCGCGGAAAACGCTCGTCGGATTCGCGCGCAATCCTTGCGACCGGGCGAGTCCCGAAAGCCCGATCGTCAGCACCACGGCGCCGCACGATACCGCAATTGTTCACTGCAACAAAAGATTTCGGCTCCAGCGCCGTTTTCCGGCAGCGAGAGCCGTGCAGCCGCGGGCCGCTTTTCTCGGGTCGGCTCGTGGTCGTCGACGGCTCCGCCTGCAACGGACCCACCGACGATCGTGAACGGTCGAGGCCCCGGCAGCCGCCGCCGGGGCCTCGACACACTTTCCATGAGACCACAACCACCGGAAAAGCAATAGCGGATATCCCGCCGCGCAATCACCCTGCGCCGCAACACCTTCGCAGCCGAACCCGGCACAGGAAAAGGTCGTGGTGGCCGCGTCAGCTGCCGTTCAGGCTTTGAACGAGTGCAGGCTGGCCAGGCACAGTGTCTGCTCGGCGTCGAACCACTCGAAGGTGCTGACCGGTCGGAAACCTAGGCGGGCCGCGAGTCTGAGCGAACGCTGATTGGCTGTCTGTGTCGCGATGAGGACCGGCTGGTCCGGGAGCTCGTCTGCGGCGGCGCGTAACACCGCGGTGGCGGCCTCGAATGCCAGTCCGGCTCCCCAGGTGTCGGGCCGCATCAGGTAACCCAGTTCGAGTTCCTCGCCGTCTTCTATGACGTGACCGGGCCAGTCTGCGGGGCGCCGTTTGAGTTCGAATATTCCGATGAGGGCGTCGGTGGCTTTGTCGGCGATGATGAATGTGCCGGGAGTGATGGTGGCGTTGGCCGCGCCGCCGATCCTCTCGAGGTACTGCTCAACACCCTTCCTCGGAAGCGGGCCGCCGATGTAGGCCCCAACCTCCGGGTCGGTTCGTAGCTCGATGAGCCATTCCCGATCTGTGTCCCGCGCCTTGCGCAGCAAGACCCGATCCGTTGCTATCCGGACAGCAGACAGCATCCTCAACTGGTTCATGTGCCTCCCTTGCTGGATGTCGATCCATCAGATCATGAAGAACGAGAAACCTTCCACCGCAAGCAAGATCACGCCGAGCGACCAGGTCCCCTGACTCGACCAGCATCTCGCGCTCGGGTCCGCACCAACCGCCTCGCTCACATACGCGGCGAGCGGCACCGCCAATTGCCCCGTGCCACAGCCTAAATCGAGGAGGCGCCCATTGCTGTCCAACCGGAACGTGGCGACGATCTCGTCGAAAAGCTCACGCGGGTAGCCAGGTCCGAAACGCGCATAATGCCACGCGGTATCCGCAAACAGATCGCCCACCAGTACCCCCGGTTGCGACGGCGTGTAGCTGTCAGGCCGGAAGACCAAGGGCGTGGTGGCGGGCATCGATGCCGTCGAGTAGGCGTTGCAGGCCGTACTCGAAGACTGTGTCAAGGTTGAAGTCGAACTGTTCGCGTGTGACGTAGTCGAGTCCGGGGTGACCGGTTCGCGCTCGTGTACTGCCGTTCCGGTGACGCATCCAGTCGTCGGCCGACATCCCGGTGTCCTTCTCCGCCTGCGCCTCTGTGAGTCGGACCAGTGCCATGGCGCGTACGTGCCCGAACACGTTGATGTGCGCGCACATCATGTCGTGGGCGTCGAAACCCATGGCGCGCAATGTACTCAGAGACCACTCGGCTATCGGCAGAATATTGGGGATGAGTTGGGGCCGACTCAGGGAGAGCACCTCAGCTGCCCAGGGGTGGCGGTTGAAGACTCCCCAGAACAGGTGTGCGCCGGCATCGAGGCATCGCCGCCAGTCCTGCAGCGGGATATCGGGCACTTGTGATTCGGCGAACACGCTGTCGGCCATCCGCAGCGTCAGGTCATTGCGATTCGGGACGTGCCGGTAGAGCGCCATCGTGGAGACACCCAGGCCGACGGCCACCCGCCGCATCGTCACGAGCGACAGCCCATCGGAGTCGGCGATTTGTACTGCGGCCTCGACGATTTCGCGCTGGGTCAGCCCGGTGCGTCGCGCCTGTTCGCCGGCACCCGAGAGAATGCCGGTGCCCCCTTCCCCGCGTCGCCGCACGATGGTCCTGCTGCCGGGGATCGTCTCGACCAGACCCGCCGCGCGCAGGGCACCAATCACCTTCGTGGCCGTGGCCATCGCGACACCCCGATCCCGGACGATCTGCCGCGTCGATGGCACCGGCCGGCCTTCCGCCAAGCGCCCGCTGCGGATGTCATCCGCGATCTCTTCAGCGATCCGTAGATAGAGCGCTTGGTCCGTCATGCTCCCCCGGTGCACTAGTACGGTCGGCGATGGCAGATGCCCGCTGCACTACCACTTGTACTGCGGCGACATACGAAGTGCACTGCCTCGCAAAGGATTCTACGGCTGGGTCCGGGTCTGATGCATACGTTGTAAACATCGTCCGGTCAGGTCCGGCGATCAGAGCAGCGAATGGAGAGCACCATGTCTGATCCGGCCATCCAGGTTGTGACGTCGGCTGATGGCACGCCCATCGAGGTCCTCCGAGTCGGCAATGGACCCCATGTGATCGTGGTCCCCGGCGCGCTCGCCATCGCGTCCGATTTCACCGCCTTCGCCAAACGGCTGGCCGCCCGGTACACAGTACATATCGTGCAGCGGCGTGGCCGCGGCGGCAGCGGCCCGCAAGGTGACCGATACGGCATCGCGCGCGAGTGCGAGGACATCGAGGCGGTACGCGCGCGCACCGGGGCGCGACTTCTCTTCGGGCACAGCTTCGGTGGACTGGTGGCCCTGCGCGCCGCATGCGCCAATCCGGCGTTCGACGCGGTCGCCGTCTACGAACCCGGAGTGTCGGTCGACGGGTCGATCCCCGTGGACTGGATCGACCGAGCACACCGAGAGACCACCGAAGGCGCGGACTTCGAAGCGTTCATCACCTTCGTCCGCGGGAGCAACCCCGAACAGTCCGGGCGGATTCCGCGCTGGCTTCTACGAATCATCCTGCGGCACAACATCTCCCGTGCCCAGATTCGACAGAACCTCGCACTGATGCCCCAAGCGATCAGAGAACACATCGAGGTGGGACGGTTCGACGCACACCTGCCCGACTACAGCGAGATCGCCGCGACCACCCTGATCATGCGCGGCAAGGGGCGTGCCACCAGCAGGCAAGCCGTCGCCCTCGCAAGGCTGGCCGGCACGATCCCCCGTTCCGAATCCGCGACCTTCCCCGCGCTCGACCACTTCGCGCCGGAGAAATCCCCCGACGACATCGCCGCCGCCGTGCTGCGATTCTTCACCACGCACGCTCAGCCTGGCCTCTCGACCATGAAATAACAGGCGTCCGAGCCGAAATCCTGTGTGGGGAGGTCGTTCTTGTTGTTGGGCTGATGACGTTGGCCGCGGTTGTCGAAGCTATCCGATCTGTCGCTGCCTGCGGAATTCGCGCAGGGGTATCGAGGTGGCGGAGGTCGTGGACAGGGTGGGGCGGTTGGGTTCGATTGCCTCGAGTGGCTGGACCTGGCGGAGGGTGGTGCGGGAGCGGCGGGTGAGGTCTTGGTAGACCTTGATGCCGTTGGCTTTCCAGGCCAGGGTGGCCTCGTCGAGTTGGCGTACTACCTGGGCTGGGTTGCCTGCCGCGAGGTGGTCGGGCGGGATCACCGTTTCGGCGGCGACGAAGGAGTTCGCTGCTACCAGTGCGCGGGAACCGATATCGGCGTTGTCCATGATGACCGCGTTCATGCCTACCATGGCGCCGGATCTGATGGTGCAGCCGTGCAGGATGGCGGCGTGGCCGATGTGGCCTTCGTCCTCCACCGTGCAGGTGCTGCCGGGGAAGCTGTGCAGGACGCACGAGTCCTGCACGTTGGCCCCGGTTCCCACCGAGATGCGTCCGAAATCGCCACGCAGACTGGCCAGTGGGCCGATGTAGGCACCGGCGGCAATGTGAACATCGCCGATCAGGACCGCTTCCGGATGGACGAACGCTGTCGGGTGGACTACCGGGATGACGCCTTCGATGGAGTAGATGCCCATGACTCGAAGTCTGCCATTTGAGCCTACGGGTCACGAACACTGTTGAGGGTCAACTGTTTCCGGTGATGGTCGTAGTGCTGCCCCGGGTATCGGTAGATGCCGGCGAGGGTCATGTACTCGTGGAAGTACGGGTCCCAGCGACTCGGATACCGCATAGCGCGTGCGAAGTCCGCCGCGGCCTCGCGGCTCAGGGAGCGCTGCAGTGAGGCGATGACACGGTCCATCTTCGCGCCCATCCTGCGGCGGTTGAATACGCGCGCGGCCAGACGGGAACCGTAGAAGTTGAGCACGTCGAATGGTCTGGTCGACGCGTTGAGAAGGCTCGAGTTCGCGCGGCCGGCACCGGCGGGCAGGTGGCCGAACAGCCGCAGGAGGATGAGCCCCGGAGTCAAGATGCCACCTCTCCCTCGATATCGGCCGAGTCCCGATTCGAACACCCGCCACCGCGAACCGGGTTGCGGCTGCACCGATTCAGGGACCTTCGACCATGCCCGGGAGCGGACTCGGCGAGCTATATTGACCTCGACAATGGCCGCCACCGCTTCCCGTGGCTTCGGGCCCGAATGTGGCCCGGCTTTCAACCGCGACAATCGAATCGGCCGCACACCGCTGGAACAGCCTGCTGGACAGGGGATTCGGTCATGTTCGGGTTGGTCTCATATCCGGTTTCAGCGATCATGCTGGCCGGTCATATCGCCTTCGGATGGATGTTCGGCCGGGACAGCGGGCTGAGTTGGCTGTTCGCGGTGCTGTTGCTCGCTGTCGTGGTTCGACTCTGTCTACTTCCGATTTCTTGGCTCCAGGTCACCTCATTGTGGAGACCGTCCGGCCTCCGCGCGACCGAAAAGCCGGCCTTCCCGGTCCTCCCCTATGCCGCTGAAACAACAGTCCAAGTATTGGTTTTCGCAGGTCTCTGGCATGTACTCAGCTCATTCGACCGGACCGGGACCGGGGTCGGACAGCCCGGCATGACCCCATACGAGAACGCGCATACGCCCAACTATCTGTTCGATGCCGACGAGGTTCAATCATTTCTCACCGCACGACTGTTCGGCGCACCACTGTCGGTCACGATCGGCAGTGGCACACCGGACCTGCGAAGCTTCGCGGAGTACGGCGGCATGCCCTCGACGGGAACCATCGTTCTCCTCGCGATGCCACTGATCGTGGCGACGGCGGTACTCATCGCATTGAACGAATGGTCCTCGCCCACACGAGAATTCGCCCGGCGGAAGGTACAGCCGGCAGTGGCGCTGTATCCGATCTGTCAGTGGATGCTACCGATACTGGTATTGGTCACAGGAGCGTGGCTGCCGATCGGAGTGCTGATATACCTCCTCGGCACCAACCTGTTCACTATGGTCGAGCATCGGGCGTGGGCCGCACTATCGGACGTCCGCCATGACATCAGGCGATGACAAACATCCAGACGTCAGCCGTTCATGCCGGAGCAGCACGATCTGGTTGTCGAGCACTCGGGATTCCACCAATCGTAGTGCGGCACAGACCTTCACATCGGTGAACACCGGTCTGCCGCCGCCGAGCATGACGGGGTGGATGAAGATGTGGAACTCGTCGATCAGGCCGTGGCGGGCCAATGCCGATGCCAGTTCGGATCCGCCGCACAGCAGGAAGGTGCCGTGCTCGTAGGCCGTCGCCTCGGCGAGGGATTCGATGTCGTGGAATACCCCGGCATCCCAGGATGCGTGGTCGAGGGTACGTGAGACCACGGCCTTCGGCTTGGCTCGCCACACGGGCGCGAAATCCACATCGTTCGGATGGAATGCGCGCTGTTCGACGTATGGCCAGTAGTCGGACATGAAGTCCCATGTGGCTCTGCCGTAAAGTAGCGTTCCAGCGTCCTCGGTCAGCTGGCGCATATAGGTGGCGACGCCCATATCCTTTGTCGGCCAGTAGAATTCGCCTTCCGGGCCTTCGATGTAGCCGTCCAGCGATTGGAGGACGACATGAATGATCTTCCCCATCGGGTCGATCCCTTCCTTCGCGCGTAAGTGGTCTGCACCGGCAACCTGGTCGATGGTGCTGATCAGGCGCCAGAACTCGTCGAGGTAGTCCTGCCCCTGCGCATTGAGGCGATATACCTCGCGCTACTCAGCGCTACCGACTACCGGTAGGTAGTATCACCAAGTAGCGATTCCGCAAGGAAGCCCACGCAGCCGTCGCGGGAGTGCGGACTGCCCACGCGGTCCCGCCTGGCCGGTTGGTCAAATCCTCTACCGTGCAATAGATCTGCGCCGCGCACCCGCCGGCTTCGCCGTTTCGTCAGGCTGCGGGTCGGCCGGACGAATGACGTTGCCACCGTTGCTGTTCGATCAAATCGATCAGACCGTCGACCGCCGCGAGTGAGGACCATTCATCGCGAGCGACGAGGCCGGGATACTGATCGGATCGGGCGATGAAAGCGCCGTCCACCGATGACCATTGAACATGGAAGAACGACAGGCAGACATCTCCGTCGACGGCGCCCATAACCATTGCCTCTTCTGCTGATCCCGACTCAGGATCTCGATTGGACACCACGTACTCGAGCCGCTCCCCGGTTTTAACATCTCTCTTACTTCCGGACTCACGGAAGTTCCGATTCCTTTGCGACCGGGGGCAAATCGCGCGTCCGCCACATCCACCGGAAGCGCACCCCGCCCCGGCCGCGCATCACGCGGTCCGGGGCGGGAGTGCGGGGCGGATCAGTTGATCTGGTTGAGGGCGGGTGGCTGCCAGGTGCCGTCGGCGGCGGCCTGCTTCGGCGCGTAGAGACGCAGGGCCAGGTTCAAGGTGCCGGTGTCGGGGATGGGGAGCCAATTGCCCTGCGGGACTTCACTTCCGGGATTGGCGCTCTGGAGAGTGAGGTCGGCCGAGCCGTCGGGGTTGAGGGTGACGGGGATTTGGTGGCCGATGGAGTGGATATTGTCGGGGTTGGGGACCAGGAAGCGGTCGGCGGTGTAGGCGGTCAGTGACCAGAAGGCGTCGACGGGCGGGAGCTGGCCGGGGGCGAAGTGGACGCGGAGCCGACGGGGTGTGCCGTTGGTGGTGGCGGGGACGTTGAGCATCATCGGGTAGATGGCATCGGCGGCGAGATTGGCACCGAGTCCGATGAGGGCGGTGTTGGCGCGCAGGGGGTAGTCGGTGCCGTAGGTGCCCAAGTTGGTGGCGTAGGCCCAATCGTTGACGAGCTTCGCCTTGGGGTTCTGATAGGAGCTGATCTGCTGCTTAGCGGTGCTGACAGCGTCGTTGAGCGTGGCGGTGTCGATGCCCTTGACGGTGCCGCCGGGGGCTATGCCAATGGTCGCGAAACGCTTCACGGCATCTGCATCCGCGGAGGCGGGAGGATTCTTCACCATGAGCGCATTGAGTTTGGCGAAGAAGGTCGGCCCGTCCATGGCGTCGACCTCTTTGGCGGAATTCGCCGTCGGGTCTTGAGGTGCCGCACTCGGAGTCGGGGTGTCGGGGTTGGTGTTCCACGCGCTCAACGGCATGAGTTTGATCTGGTCTTGCAGCGCCACGACCGCGTCGTGGTCGGCCGCATTGTTGACGGCCATGCGCACGATCACCCATGACGTGGGGGTCGGAACCTCCAGACGTGTTGTGCCCGTGGGTAGTTGACCCGACCATCCGGGACCGGTGAGGACGTAGGTGAACGGTCCGGCCGGGGCTCCGTCGGCGAGTTTCGGGTGCATGCTGCTGGGGTCGTTGACGGTGTTGCTCCAGGCGTCCTGCACTTGGACGAGCCAGTAGCGGTCGGGCATGGTCGGCATCTGAATCACCATCGGCTCGGCCGAAAGGTCCAGCCAAGCCTGTGCATAGAGGGTGTCGACGTTCGGCGAGACGATGGTCTTGTCGTCCGGGGTGGGCGTGGTGCTGTAGCGCATCAGCGTGTTCGTCGGTGCCGCTGTGGTCCGCGTCGTATCCATCAGGACGAGCGGATATCCGAAGACATAGGCGTCGACGGCGATAGCTTTGGGGTCGCTATCGCCGCCGACGCTGCTGGTGGAGCTGGATGACGACGAGTCGTTCGATGAACCGCAGGCCGCCAACCCGATCACCGCCGTGAAACCCGCTGCCATACCGAACAACCCACGCCGAGAGATCGAAAACCGCTCGAGACCCTGTGTCACCGTTGTAGCTCCTGTCGTTTGACCCCCCATACTCGAAGGTAGCTATACATTTGCCATCGGTGAGAACGTTAGGGGCTCGCGTTGCCAAACTGCAACGCGTTCCAGCAGCGGCGTCACAAGCCCCGGTTCAGATCTTCTCGACCACACTCGATTCGAGCGGCAGGGAGTTGCTCATCGGTCGGTCCCTTACGAACTGGTTGCGGTGGTGAGGAATTCGATAATGGTGTGGTTGACGTCATCGGGCCGTTCGAGGTACCCGTAGTGCCCGCAGTCCTCGATTTCGATGTAGCGGGCTCCGGGGATCGTGGCCGCGACCTCGCGGCCGAACACGGTCGGCACCATTTTGTCGTCGGCGAATCCGATGACCAGGCTGGGCACCCTGATCCGGCGGTAGTCGGCGATTCGGTCGCGGGAGCGATCCATCCCCAACTGCGCACGCACGCCGGCCGAAGGTGTTCCCGCCGAGGTGTATTCGAAGATGTCGAGCCATTCCTGGGCCTTGGCCGGATCGGTAAGGGTGCGCGGCGACAGATTCAGGAGCGCCTTGATCGCGGCCGCGTACTCCGCCGGCAGTTCCACGCCCTTGTCGATCAATGCCTGCTCGCCCCGGTTGAGCATCTGCGCCACCGGATCGGGTCGACCGGTCGCGGCCATCATGACCGCTCTGGCGACCAATTCGGGCCGGGCCAGCGCCAATTCGGCGACCACACGCGAGCCCATCGAGGTGCCCACGACATGAGCGGGCGCACCACCCAGATGTTCGATGAGCGCGGCGACATCGCCCACCAGATCTTCCATGCGGATCCCCGACGCACAGGCATCCGAGGGCGCGATCCCGCGGTTGTCCAGGGTCGCGACTCGGAATCCGGCCTTGACCAGCGCGGGCACCTGATAGCTGCGCCAAACCCTGCCGGGACTGCCCGATCCCATGACGAGCACGACCAGCGGACCGGTCCCGGTCACCTCGTAGCTGAGCCGGATTCCATTGAGTGTGGCGACAGGCATGTGTCTTCTTCCGTGTGACAAGTGCGGACAGTGCAGGGTAGCGGGACAGATTCAATCAGCAGGAACAGGCACAGCGGCGCGATGAACGGGATACCCGCTGCCGCATCGAGGCCGGCAGATCCGCGCCGGGAGCCCGCAGCGCGGGCTTCCAGTCCGCGAAATTCGGCAGCAGCGCGCGCACCGTCACAGGGTGCGGGAAAGCCGCAGCTTCAGCGCCGCGAGCTGTTCACGCAGGGTGTCGGGGAGCCGGTTGCCACCGATTCGGGCGTACCACTCGTCGATGGAGGTGGTCTCGGCCACCCATTCCGCGGTACCGCATCCACGCGATATCGTCGCCGATCGTCTCGGCCTTCCACCCGGGCAAGGCGGGTTCGAGCATCGCGAGATTGGTCTTACCGCACGAGGACGGGAACGCCGCGGCGACGTAATGCGTATTCCCTTGCGGGGAAGTGAGTTTCAGGATGAGCATGTGCTCGGCCAGCCAGCCCTCGTCGCGGCCGAGCACCGACGCGATGCGCAGCGCGAAGCACTTCTTGCCCAGCAGCGCGTTACCGCCGTAGCCCGAGCCGTAGGACCAGATGGTGCGGGTCTCGGGGAAGTGCGCGATGTACTTGGTCTTGTCACACGGCCACACCACATCGTCCTGGCTGTCGGCCAGTGGCGCACCTACCGAGTGCAGACATTTGACGAATTCGGTTCCGCCGGTGAGCTTCTCCCACACCGGGGTACCCGAGCGGGTCATGATCTGCATGGACACGGCCACATACTCCGAATCGGTGACCTGCACACCGAATTTCGGCTCGGCCGCATCCAAAGGCCCCATACAGAAGGCGATCACGTACATCGTCCGTCCGGCCATCGCGCCGCGATAGTGCTCGGTCATCACCGTCTGCATATCGAGCGGATCGACCCAGTTGTTCGTCGGACCGGCATCGACCATGTCCTGCGAGCAGATGAAGGTGCGATCCTCCACCCGCGCCACATCCTCGGGATCCGATGCGCACCAAAAGGAATCGGGCTTCGCGGTCAACCGCACGAAGGTGCCCCTGTCGACCAGCCGGCCGGTCAGCCGGTCCCACTCGCCCCGGCTGCCGTCGCAGAACACGATGGCATCGGGCGCGGTCAGCTCGGCGACCTCGGCCACCCACGCCAGAGTGCCCTCGTGGGTGGTCGGTGCCTGCACGGTCATGACGTCCGGATGGTCGCTCACGAATTGTCTCCTTCACGAAACTACTAGGTATTCAGTTTAGAAACACTGCAATCAGTGAACCATCCAGAGTCCTTCGACCCACACGAAAGGTCTTGCTAGGCGGGCTGTTCCAACGCCTCGGCTTGCCCGGCGACCACGCCGGTGAGGATCGCCCGCGCGGTCGACATCAACTCGGCGACCTGCGGGGAGGTGAGTTCATAGGTGACCGACAGGCCCTCACGGCGAGCGATCACCAACCCGGCTCGACGCAGAATCGACAGCTGCTGCGACAGATTCGCCGGCTCCACGCCTATCTCGTCCAGCATCTCCGAGACCGCGTGCTCACGTTGACTGAGCAGTTCCAGTACCCGGATGCGCACGGGATGCCCGAGCGTTTTGAAGAAATCGGCCTTCATCGAATAGAGCGGCCTGCTCGAGCCCGGCATTGCCACCCTTCCGTCGACGACTCGGTAGCGCTACGATCGACCACCAGTTGCAGAGTTTAGCAAACAGCGCAACCAGTTCGCCGCTCGGGTACGCGGTGCCCTCCGTACCGACAGGACTTCGATCGACATGGAACCAGACTCCTCAGGATTCTTCGAGGTTCGCGGGACGAGACGCACAATCTGTGGGTAGCGTCTGCGCCCACTCGCACACGAAAGGACCCGCCATGTCGAATCTCGATGTGACACTTAAGGATATGATGCTCATCGACGGCGCGATCGGCGCCGCGGTGGTCGACTACGAGAGCGGTATGCCGCTCGGAATGCGCCAGGGTTCCAAAGCCCTGGACCTCGAAGTCGCCGTGATGGGCAGCACGGAAGTGGTGCGCGCCAAACTGCGCACCCTCGAACAACTCGGGCTCGACGAGACCATCGAAGACATCCTGGTCTCGCTCTCGAACCAGTACCACGTAATCCGCCCGATGACCGGTCGGCACTCCCAGGGCATGCTGCTCTACCTGGTACTTGACCGCGCCTCGGCCAACCTCGCCCTGGCCCGGCACCGCCTGCGCACCGTCGAACACAACCTCGAGATCTGAAGCGCCGACCTCAACGGGTCGACGAGCGGGTCGACCGGCCGTGGGTGTCGGCTGTCGCATCGAGCGAATCACTCAGTGCCATAAGCTGTTCGACGGTGTCACCGTGCTGTCGGACGAAGTCCTCGCGGGCGTGGCCGCGACGGAAATGGATGAAGGCACGGCCGGTCTCCAACTGCCAGGTGTACCAGAACAGATACGGGACGGTGAGGGCGAAATTGACTATGCCCCAAACGATCCAGACATCGTTGTCGAACCAGCCGTCGGACGGCATCACCTTCGGGAAGATGTTGTAGATGGCGATGACCAACATGAGCACCGGCAGGGTGTAGATGCGAGCCATGATGTACAGCTCGGGGCGGCGCTTGACGAGCGGGTAGATCTCGGCGACGGCGAGAATGCAGATGCTGGCCGCGAAATGCTCTTCCTGCGGCGGGTATCCGCCGAATGTGAAGCACAGATTCCAGGTGGTGTAGAGGAAGTTCCACGCCATGGTCGTATACGCGACAAGTTCGGCATTGCGGCCGGGCAGCACCTCCCAGAAGCGCGGGCAGTACGGGATGGTCAGGCACAATCCGAGACCGACGGCCGCGTTCCAGTAGTTGCCGGTTTCCGCGTCGCGCAGCGTGGCCTCGGCGATATTCAAGAACAGGATCGCGTACGGGAACCACAGAAAACGCGGATTACGCAACAGCTCCCAGATCCGCCCCTCGCGTTGTTCGGCGGCCGCGATGCGCATCGCGCCGACAAGAGTCAACGGGATGAGCACCGACAGGATCTTCGCCCACGAGAACCAATTGATCAGCCCGATATCGCGGCCGGGCCCCCAGATCCACAGCGGGAAGGTCAGCAATGCCAGCCCCCACACCCACATGGACGGACGCGGATGGGTGCGCATGTAGTCGACGATCACCCAGAGGATGGCACAGAACACGAGCATGGACACCCCGGTGACCCAGGTGAACGGTGCCGGATTCCCGGAAACCGCCTCCGATGCTGCACTTATCACTGCGAACCGCCTTCCACAGTCACCTGGACGGAACTCGATCGGGCACCACATGAGCAGGCTGTGCGGGCATCATCATGACTCCGCCCGGCGGAAATCGGACGCGGAGCGCCGGGTCGAGGGCTCCGGCCCTGCACTATTCGACCTGGATAGGCGCCGACGGCTTGGCGGCCACCAATCCCAGATCACCGTCGTACCGCCGATAGAGGAGTCGGCCGCGGCCGTCGTCGGGGGCGGTGAAGAAGAGGAAGGACAGGCCGTAGGTGCACAATCGCGCTACCGCACCGGACTCTGTGAGGATTCGAGTGGGGTGCGGATTCATGGTCAGCCGGAGCTCGTCGGCGTTGCGCGGCGGGTGCATTCGGCGCTGCCTTGCCATTCGAACACCAAGTGGCCCAGCCCAATACACGACGGCGTCCTCCCCCGAGCCGATATCGGTGAACAGGTGCGCGTCGTAATCGAGGGCATCCATGACGCGCGCCGCGGCCACCGGATCGCAGCGGCGTGGTTCGCAGTTCTCGCGGCGCACGATCGGACGCTCATCGCTCACATATGCCAGCGGTGTGCGTCCGGGATCGGGGGCCCAGCGCGGCGGTGCCAGCGCGGCAAGCCTGGCGAGCTGCCGGTCGAGGCGTTCCGCGGCGAAGGTGAGAGCGAAGACACCGGGGCCGGCGATCTGGGTGCGGACGGGTTGCCCACCGAAATTCACATTGACCTGTGCGATGGTCTCGCCGTCGGCGAAACCCCTGGCGGTCAAGCGAATTCGCGCGCCGCCCGCCACGGCGTGGCGGCGTAACACCCGGCCGATCGTCTGTTCGGCCCGCCGGATTTCACCCGGCCTCACACCGCCGCATGCGCTCACCTCGATGTTCGACCGCACCTCCGACATCACCTCGCCTGCAATCACGAGACGATCACCTCGCTTCCTGTTCACGGAGAACCGGTTTCCAGAAGAACCCATGGCACCATTGCGCCGCTCCCGCCGAACAGGGTCGAAGGTCCCCCCGGGTCACCGATCGCCTGCCTGAGGTATTCCAGCAAAACAATGGTGCTGCGACCGGAATCGTGCGCCTGGAGCAGTTGCGGTGGACGAGAGGGTAGACAAGGTATTCATGACATCAAGTGATTCCGCCGACGATCTGGTCTATCTCGACGCCACCGACGCGCTCCGGCTGTTCGCCGCGCGTGCGCTGTCTCCGGTCGAGTTGATGCGGGCGGTCATCGAACGCACCGAGAAGGTCGAACCCGCGATCAATGCCTTCACCGAGCGGCTTTTCGACGAGGCGATGACTCAGGCGGAGCAGGCGGAGCGCAGATATCTGGGTAAGGACGGTGGTGCGCCGCGGCCGCTGGAGGGTTTGCCGATCGCGGCGAAGGAGAAGCATGCCATGGCCGGGCGGTCCCTGACCGAGGGATCGCTCGTCAACGAAGGTGTGGTGGCCGAGGAGAACGCCCCGGTCATCGATCGAATCATAAACGCGGGCGGCATAATTCACGCTCGCACCACCACTCCGGAATTCTCCGTCGCGCCATTCACCCGGTCACGTATGTGGGGTATCACCCGCAATCCATGGAATCCCTATTTCTCCACGGCCGGATCTTCGGGAGGTTCCGGTGCGGCCCTGGCTTCGGGCACCGCCACCTTGGCCACCGGATCCGATATCGGCGGCTCCACACGATTGCCGGCGGCGCTCAATGGCGTCGTCGGATTCAAGGCCCCTTACGGCCGGGTGCCCGGCGCGGGTGTCATGCCCAATGACCACTACCGAGGCGACGGCCCGATGGCTCGCTCGGTCGCCGATACGGTTCTGCTGCAGAATGTGCTGGCGGGGCCGGATCCCCGCGATCACACCTCCATAGCGCCGAAGTACGTGCTGCCCAACGACTTCGACGACGTGGCGGGCATGCGGATCGCGCTCTGCATCGACCTCGGCGAGTACCGGGTGCATCCCGAGATGGTGGCGAATACCCGTGCCACCGCACAGGCGCTGGCGGAGGCGGGCGCGATCGTGACGGAGATCGAACTCCCATGGACCCATCTCGATATTCTGACCGCACAGAGCGGCCACTTCGGGACGCTGCTCGGCCCCCTGGTCGCGGAACTCACCGACGGTAAGCGAGCGCTGGTATCCGACTACACCGCCGCTTTCCTGGACCTCACCGCGCAAGCCCGCGAACACATCAGCTATCTGGATTCACTGCGCGCGGAGAAGCGACTGCAACTGCAGCTGGCAGCGGCGATGACCGGATTCGACGCCCTGTTGTGTCCCACCACCGCCGTGCCCGGCTGGCCTGCGGATGATCAATCCCCGGGCGATCGCCTGATCGTCCACGGCGAAGATGTCGGTGAAAGCTTCTGGGCCGCAATGACTATGCCGTTCAATATCACCAACCGCTGCCCGGTCCTGAATGTGCCGTCCGGCCATTCGGAGTGGGGCATTCCGACCGGCGTACAGGTCGTCGGCCATCCTTACGACGATGCGACCGTGTTCCGCATCGGCAAGGCACTGGAACAGCTGCGCCCGTGGGCCTACCGACCCGGAAACCGTCCGGCACTCTAGTCGTGCCCGCCCGTTGAATATCGATGCGACGACCGCCGCCCGGCGTTGGGAGCGGATGCGCGCGGACGGCTCGGCCCGGTCGGGCGCGGTCGGAACCTCAGACCTTCCGACCGCGCAGGGTGGCCAGGGTTGCGAGGTACTCGTCCTTGTCGACTTCGCCGCGGGCGAAGCGCTGGGCGAGCAGGTCTTCCGCCGTCGGAGACGATTGGGTGAACTGTGGCGTCGCACCGGTCAGGGTGAATCTGATCAGAAGCGCGAGGGCGGCGAACAGCAGAACCCAGAAGATCAGCATTCCCAGGCTCATCCAGGCGTAGTCCCAGCCGCCCATGTCATGGTCGTAGCGAAACATCATCGGAGTTACTCACTTTCCGTTCAGGACGGGAACCTGGCCGGCCGTGGCGCCGCCGTCGACGACGAACTCCGCCCCGGTGCTGAAGGTGGCCTCGGTGACCAGGAATCGCACCATCGCGGCGACCTCCCGCGGTTCGCCGAAGGGCGGCAGCGGCTGGGCCGCGGCGAGAGACTCGTCCATACCGGCGGCCATCGGGGTGTGGATGGGGCCGGGATGCACCGAGCAGACTCGAATATTGGCCGAACCCAGTTCCAGGGCAGCGGCTTTGGTGACGCCACGCAGACCCCATTTACTGGCGACGTAGCCGCTTACCCCGGCGTAACCCGTCAGCCCGGCGGTGGAGGAGATATTCACGATCACGCCGCCACCCGCCGCCCGCATTCTCGCGGCGGACAGGTGCATGCCCAGCCAGGCACCGTAGAGGTTCACATCCAACACATGACGGAACAGCGACGGCGACTCGGATTCGACGGTGCCGAAATCCACGATGCCCGCATTGTTCACCAGCACCGACAGCGCGCCGAACTCTTCCTCGGTCTCATTCAGTACGCGTACCCACTCGTCCTGGTCGGTCACATCGAGATGGTGATACCGGGTGGTGGGGCCGAGGGATCTGGCGAGTTCGGCGCCGTCGTGCTCGAGCAGATCGGCGATGACCACACCCATCCCCTCCTTCACCAGCTCCGCGACCACGGCAGCGCCGACACCGCGCGCGCCGCCGGTAACGATGGCGCTTCTGCCTTTCAAGTTCGACATGGGCGGGCTCCGATCCTGCAGCCGAATTCGCTGTCGAATCCGGTCTCGAAATAGAGCATCCACGCATTCTGGACAGCGCAGGACGGTCCATGGTCACCATCGTGAAGGTCCTCGGACTCTCATTCGAACGGCCGTACAGGACAGACGATCAGGTTATGAGAACTTCCACGGCCACCGCGGTCGCGATTGCCTCCGCCGCCACCGGGCTCGCGCTCGGCTATCGCTTCTTCGCCCGCAACGCCTGCCTGACCTGGGGCGCCACCGAAGCAGAGGCCGCACGGGCGCTGCCCGGCGATGGTCTGCTCACCGAACCCGATGTAGTGACCACCCGCGCCGTCACCATCGCGGCCGAACCCGAGGAGATCTTCCCGTGGCTCGTACAGATGGGTTCCGCCCGCGGCGGGGCGTACACCTATGACTGGATCGAGAATCTCTTCGGATTGAATATGCACAGCGCCGACCGCATCATGCCGCAGTGGCAGCAGCTGGCGGTGGATGATGTACTGCCACTGGGTGATTCGGGACCGCGTATGCGCGTGGCGATCCTGGATCGCCCGCATACGCTGGTCTTCGTCTCCGAGGATAAGCACTGGGTGTGGGCGTTCGAACTCGTTCCCACGACGGGCGGCACCCGCCTGATCAGCCGCAATCGAATCGCCGCACCGGATGCCGCACTGCCGCAGCGCGTATTCACCATGCTCGTCATGGAACCGGGCAGCCTGATCATGGAGAGCAAGATGCTGCTGGGTATCAAGAAACGGGTCGAGCGGGTCGCCGCCGCTTTGCCGGCGGTGGTGACCAAAGCCCCTGAGCGGCGGGAGGAAGGGCCGTATAGGCCGGTGTTCCCGACGCGAACAATCGATGTATGACAGCTATGAATGTCCCACCTGTCGCCGGACCCGATCATCGGACGATGCTGGCGGCGCTGCGGCTGGCTTCGCGCGCACCGTCGGTGCACAACACTCAGCCGTGGCGCTGGGTGTTGTGCGGCGATGCGCTGCACCTCTACACCGATACCGACCGGCTGCTGACCGTGGCGGATCCGCAGGCGCGGCAACTGATCATCAGCTGCGGTGCCATGCTGCACCATGCACGTACCGCGTTCGGCGCGCATGGCTGGCACACCGACACCAACCGTCTGCCCGATCCGGAGCAGCCGAATCTCCTGGCCGAGATACGTTTCCGGCCTTGGCCCACCCCGCCCGCCGCGCTGGTGGCGCGGGCGGGTGCGATCGATTGCCGTCGCACCGACCGCCTGCCCATGGACGCGCCGAAGAACTGGGACGCCGTACTCCCCCACCTGCGCATGCTGGTTTCGCCGCACTACCTCGAACTGCTGACCCTCGATGACGACGCTCGCACCCGGCTGATCGCCGCGTCCCGGCAAGCCACCGCCCTGCGGCAGCACGATATCGAGTATCAGAGCGAAATCGGGTGGTGGACAGGGCATTCCGAGACCTTCGAAGGCGTTCCGCAGGATGCGCTGATCTCCGACGCGGAATCCGCTCGGGTGCCGGTCGGGCGTACCTTCCCCGCCGCACCGCATTCGGCACGCCGCCCCGAGTCCGAGGATCGCGCCGCACTGCTCGTACTCTGTTCCGAGACCGACTCTTTGATCGATTGGCTCCGCACCGGCGAGGCCCTCTCGGCGGTACTGCTCGAATGCGCCGTCGCGGAGCTGGCCACCTGCACTCTCACCCACATCACCGAATTGCCCACCGGCCGTGCACTACTCGCCAATCTGGTGCGACCGACCTATCGCCCGCAAATCCTGCTCCGCATCGGCACCGCGCCCGACGGCGAGCGCAAACCGCCACCCACCCCACGGCGACCGCTCAACGAGATTCTCACGATCGAGAGGTAACCGATCGGCGCCGCACGACGTAGACGAGGGCACCGACCGCCAGGACGGAACCTCCCGCAAAGACCGAGTCGAGAGGCAGGGAGATGGCCAGCACCAGGCATCCGATCGCCCCGAGCACGGGGATGACGCGTGGTGGCCGGCCCTCTTCCGGCGTGAGCGTCCACGCCGAGGCGTTGGCGATCGCATAGTAGGCCAGTACCCCGAACGACGAGAAGCCGATCGCCCCTCGAACATCGGCGGTAGCCGCGACCACCGCGACCACCACACCGACCGCCAGCTCCGCGCGGTGCGGCACGCCGAAACGCGGATGGACCGCCGCCAGAGCGGACGGCAGATTCCGGTCGCGGGACATCGCGAGGATGGTGCGCGAGACACCGAGCACCAGCGCCAGCAGCGAACCCAGCGCCGCGACCGCCGCGCCGACCCGCACCACCGGCACGAGACCGGAGGCCCCCGCGGCGCGCACGACATCGGCCAATGGCGCTGTAGCGCCGGCCAATCCGTCCGGGCCGAGCACCAGCAGGGCCCCGACTGCGACCGCCGCGTAGACGATAAGAGTGATCCCGAGCGCGAGCGGAATGGCACGCGGAATCGTGCGCGCGGGATCACGAACTTCCTCGCCGAGCGTGGCAATTCGGGCGTATCCCGCGAAGGCGAAGAACAGCAATCCGGCGGCCCGCAGCACACCGTACGGTGTGGCGTCGGCCCCGATATGCAGCCGAACCGGTTCCGCGGCAACCGAACTCGTCGCCGCGACGACAACCGCGAACAGCACCGTGAGCACCACGGCGACGATAATCCGGGTGAGGGCCACCGACTTCCGCACGCCGCGATAGTTCACCGCCGTCAGCGCGATCACGGCCGCGACCGCGATGGCATGCGCGTAATCGGGCAGTACATACGACCCGACGGTCAAGGCCATGGCCGCACACGAGGCGGTCTTGCCGACCACGAAACCCCAGCCTGCCAGATAACCCCAGAACTCGCCGAGCCGCTCACGCCCATAGACATAAGTTCCGCCGGAGGTGGGATAGCGTGCTGCCAACCGCGCGGACGAAGTCGCATTGCAGTAGGCGATGACCGCTGCCAGCACCAGCGCGATCAGCACACCGGATCCAGCCGCACCGGCGGCCGGGCCGAGCGCGGCGAAGACACCCGCGCCGATCATCGACCCGAGCCCGATCAGCACCGCGTCACCGAGACCGATACGCCGCGCCAATCGGGTTTCCCCCTGGGAAGGATTGGACATCGTCGACACGGCTCCCTGATGCGATCGGATCTGGCATCCGAGACCGTATGTCATAGCGGCCTCCGACCCCGGCCGGACGGGGGTGGAATTCATCTTCCGGTCGGATCGGCACGGGCCGGACTCGCGCTCACGTGGCCGCCTACGCCTGGTACCGCGGACCGTTCCATCTCCTGATCGCCGTCGATTCATCGCCTGGCGACAACTGCGGGTGATGCCGCCGGACACGTGCGGGGGCACCCTCGAAGGGCTGCTGCCGCCCGCCGCGGGGATGCCGGCCGGGACACTCGGCAGCCCGATGGCCGCCGCGGAACGCGACGGCCATCGGTAGTTCACTATCGGCGGATATCAGTTCGGCCAGCGCCATTCGGTGATCTCGGGCGGGTCGTCGCCGTGGCGGCGGGCGTAGTCGCCGGCGTATTCGAGCTTTCCGAGCAGGTGTTCGGTCAGTTCCTGTCGTCGGTCGGCCAGTCGCGGGACTTCGGCCAGGGCCGCCGCGGCGAGGTTGTATCGGTCGATGCCGTTCATCGCGCACATGTCGAATGGTGTGGTGGTGGTGCCGTTGTCCGTGAAGCCGTGGACGTGCATGGCGTCGTGGCCGGGGCGGCGGTAGGCGAGGCGGTGGATGAGCCAGGGGTAGCCGTGGAAGGCGAAGATGACGGGGGCGTCGGTGAAGATGGCGCGGTATTCGTCGTCCTCGATGCCGTGCGGGTGCCGGTCCGGTGGGAACATGCGGGCCAGGTCGACGACGTTCACGAAGCGAACGGCCAAGTCCGGCACCAGTTCTCGCAGAATCGCGGTGGCGGCCAGGGCCTCCTGGGTGGGTACATCGCCCGCACAGGCCATGACGACCTCGGTGGGACGGTCCTGGTCCGAGGAGGCCCAATCCCATACGCCCAGACCGTTTTCGCAGTGCTCGCGGGCCTGGTCGTAGTCGAGGTACTGCAGGGCGGGCTGTTTACCCGCGACCACGACATTGACCCGGCCGCGACTGCTCAGGCAGTGGTCGAAGACGTGCAGCAGGCAGTTGGCGTCCGGGGGCAGGTATACCCGGCTGACTTCGGGGCGCTTGCTCAGCACGTGGTCGATGAAGCCGGGGTCCTGGTGCGAGGCGCCATTGTGGTCCTGCCGCCAGACATGCGAGGTGATCAGGTAGTTGAGGCTGGGAGTCGGCGTGCGCCAGGCGAACTCGGACGCCATATGCAGCCATTTGGCATGCTGGACCACCATCGAGTCGATGATGTGCGCGAACGCCTCGTAGGTGGAGAACACACCGTGCCGGCCGGTGAGGAGATAACCCTCCAGCCAGCCCTGGCACAGGTGTTCCGAGAGCACCTCCAGTACCCGGCCGTCCGGTGACAACCGATCATCACCGGCCAATTTGCGGCTGCGCCAACGCCTTCCGGTGACCTCCAGGACGGCGTCGAGCCGGTTGGAGGCGTGCTCGTCCGGGGAGAAGAACAGTAGATTGCGGGGGTTCTCGACGAGCGCGTCCCGTAGGTACTGCCCCAGTACCCGGGTCGCTTCGGCCAATTCTGTTCCGGGAGCGGCGAATCCGACCGCGTAATCGGCGGGCCGGGGCAACCGCAGATCCACGCTGACATGGCCGTGGGCCTTCGGATTCGCGCTCATCCGCAGATGCTCCGGATGCAGTCGCGCGACGCGGCTGACGGGCCGCCCGGCGGCGTCGAACAGTTCCTGCGGTCGGTAGGAGCGCATCCACTGTTCCAGTTGCGCAAGGTGTTCCGGATTCTCGCGGACCTGTGCGAGCGGGACCTGATGCGCACGGAAGGTACCTTCGATCTGGACTCCGTCCACGATCGACGGTCCGGTCCAGCCCTTGGGCGTGCGCAGTACGATCATGGGCCGGTAGGGATCGCGCGGGCCGGACCCGTGATCGGCGTCGTCCCGAATTCCCCGGATCCGCTCCAGCGCCTCGTCCAGGACCGCGGCATAGCGTTCGTGAATCTCGACCGGGTCGTGGCCCTCGACATACATCGGTTCCCAGCCGTGCGCGGTCAGCAGCCCGTCGAGCTCACTGCGCGACATGCGGGACAGCAGCGTCGGATTCGCGATTTTGTACCCGTTGAGGTGCAGAATCGGCAGCACGGTGCCGTCGGTGATCCGGTCCAGGAACAGCGAGCTGTGCCAGCTGGTGGCGAGTGCGCCGGTTTCGGCCTCACCGTCGCCGATCATGCAGGCCACCACGAGATTCGGATTGTCCAGCGCCGCGCCCGTGGCGTGCGCCAGCGAGTACCCCAGCTCACCGCCCTCGTGGATGGAACCGGGCAGGTGCGGTCCGGCGTGACTGGGTACGCCGCCGGGGAATGAGAACTGCCGGAACAACTCTCGCATTCCGGCCAGGTCCTGGGTCACCTCCGGGTGGTATGTCGAGTAGGTGCCCTCCAGCCAGGCCGCGGCATTGAGCCCGGCCGCACCGTGCCCGGGACCGAGCACGAACAGCATTTCCTGACCGGTGCGGGCGATCGCCCGATTGAGGTGGGCATAGGTGAGTGTGACGCCCGGGACGGTGCCCCAGTGCCCGATCAATCGGGGCTTGATGTGTTCGGGCCGAAGGGGTTCGGTGAGTAGCGGATTGTCCATCAGGTAGATCTGACCGACGGCGAGATAGTTCGCCGCCCGCCACCAGGCGTCCAGGTCGTTCAGATCATGGTGCGGGCTCAGGCCCGCACCCGGCATACGCAGTGTCATTGCTGGAGTTCCTATTCTCAGGGTGCGCCGTGGACGACCATGACCGGGCAGTGCGCGTGCTGCACCAGTGCGTGTGCGGTGGAGCCGAGTAACAGTCCGAGGAACCCGCCACGGCCGCGGTTGCCGACCACCACCAGCTGGGCGTGCTCGGACCATTCCCGCAGTTGTGCGGCCGGACCCGCGAAGTAGACGCGGCGGATGACCTCGACGTCCGGGTACTTCTCCTGCCATCCCGCCAGGCGTTCGGCCAGGATCGCCTCCTCGACCTCTTCGAAGTTGTCCAGCAGCGCGGAGGCATCCTTACCGGCGAATTTGCCTGCGTCCCAATCACTCCAGACGTGCACGGCCACCAGATCGGTGCCGCGATCGGAGGCTTCGAAGAAGGCGGCGGCGACAGCGGCCTCGCTGACCGGGCTGCCGTCCACACCGACCACCACGGGTCCGGACGTGCGAACGGTGTTGTCCGCCTTGGGATCCGGGCGAACGACGATCACCGCGCCTTGGGCGTGCGCGGTCACCGCGAGCAGGGTCGAGCCGAGATGGCCCAGGGTTCCGGTGTTTCCGGTCGCGCCCAGAACCACCGCATAGGCTTTCGCGCTGTGCGTCAGCAGCAATTCCTGCCCGGTATCGGACGACAGCACGCTCGATACCCGGAGCCCGGGATCGGCGGTGCGGGCGGTCAGATCGGCGTGCGCGATGAGCGCGGTTCCCCGCGCCCGCACACTGTCGACCAGCGGCGGGACGATGACCTCGTACGCGCCCACCACCCGGCTCGCCCCCACCAGATCCAGTCCGTGCAGGATCTCCAGCGCCCGGCCCCGCTGTGCCGCGAAATCGGCGGCCCAGCGCAGCGCGAGCTCCGATCCGGGCGAGCCGTCCACCCCGACCACCACGGCCGCGTCGGCCAGTTGATGCGGGTCCTGATAGTCCTGCGGTGTCATCGCGACCTCCGATGTCGTACGGCGAGGTGGTCCCGGTCGGGCTCCCGCTTCAACCGTATGAAGGCGACCAGGAACGCGGCTGCGGTCGATCGTCACCGGATCAGGGGCTAAAGACCCACGGACCGGACGCGGATTGCACGAGTCGGGCCTTTCACGGTCCTTGGTCCCATGCCGGTCGGGAGTATCGGCACTGCCGCCCGAATCGTCCGGGCCGCGAGGCTGTCTTGCATGACTTCTCGCACCCACCCGGATCCGATCGCCGTGTTCGCCACCGTGATCGGCACCGCGATGGTGATCGCGGTGCCGGCGGCGATGGCACACCTGTCCTTCTGGGCGGACATGTACGGATCGGTTCTGGTGTATCTGGCGTTCGTGGAATATCTAGCAGTGGCGGTCGGGCTGGTGCGCTGGGGCGTCGGTCACTGGCTCGTGAGCGCCGGGCAGATCCTGCGGTTCGAGCGCGATACGTACCGCGTGCCCGGCCGAGAGTGATTCGGTACGGCCCGCGCACTGAATGCTGATCGGATATGCCAGGCCGGGATCCGCGCTCACCTCCAGGGTGGTGGCGTCGATCCGGACGCTGAGCCGGTGCCCGCGATAGCACATCGGAAAGCTCAACGCCGCCATGGCTTCCGGCCAGCACGGATTGAATATCAGCCGATCGTCCCGGATTTCGAGTCCGGTGAAGCAGCGCTGGACCAGATCCACGCTGCCGGCCATGGCGCCCAGATGAATTCCCTCTTCGGTGGTCCCGCCCTGGATGTCGGCGACATCGGAATCCAGCACTCGATGGAAGAAGTCCATCGCCTGCGCCCGGTGCGCTCGCGCCAATACCCAGGCATGCACCACGGCACTCAGCGTCGATCCGTGCGAGGTACGCGCCAGGTAATAGTCGATGGTGCGCGGAATCGCCTCGCCGGGGAGTTCGTAGCCGAGTTGTGCCAGCACAGTACGTAATTCGTCGGCGGACAGCAGATAGAACAGCATGAGCACATCGGCCTGTTTGGCGGCGCGATACCGGTTGACGTCGTCACCTTCGGCCTCGAGGATGCGGTCCAGCCGCTGAATGTCGCCGTAGTGCTGGTGGTAGCCGTCCCAATCCAGTTCCGCCAGTTGGTCATAGCCGTCGAACTGGCTGATCACCCCGTCGTGGAAGGGCACGAACATGCGGCGGGCGACATGCTCCCAGCGTGCCCGCTCCCCCGGCGAAACACCCAGCGATTCCAGCAGTTCGGCGCGTGCGCGCGGGGCCAGTAACTCCAGCGTCTCGACCGCGCGGCTGATCGTCCATACCGCCATCACATTGGTGTAGGCGTTGTCGTCGATGCCCGATCGCGGTGCGGCCGCGGAGCCGGTGTGGAATTCGTCGGGGCCGATCACCCCGCGCAGATGGTAGCGATCGCGGCCCGGATCGTATTCGGCGCTGCTCGCCCAGAAGCGGGCGATTTCGACGAGCATTTCCGCGCCGTAGTCGGTGAGGAATTCGATATCGCCGGTGGTCTGGTAGTACTGCCAGGTGTTGTAGGCGACCGCACTGCCGATGTGATGCGCACGCGCGCTCGGATCCGGATTCCAGTGTCCCGACAGCGGATTCAGGTGCAGACGCTGACTTTCCTCCCGGCCGTCGCCGCTGGACTGCCACGGGAACATGGCCCCTGCCAACCCCGCGGCGACCGCGGCCCGGCGGGCCTCGGGAAGCCGGCGGTAGCGGTAGTGCAGCAGCGCCCGCGCGACGCTCGGGAAGCGCGGATTCAGCAGCGGGAACACGAAGAGTTCATCCCAGAAGATGTGCCCGCGATACGCCTCACCGGCGAGGCCGCGCGCGGGAACACCCACATCCAGGTCGGCGGTGTGCGGGGAGAGGGTTTGCACCAGATGCAGCAGATGCAGCCGCACCACCTGCTGTATGCGGCCGCCGCCGTCCAGATCGATGCGCAGCCGGTCCCAGAGGTGCTCCCATGCCGCGGTGTGCCCGGCGAGCAGAGCGGCGAAATCGCCCGCGGTGCCGAGCCGGCGTTGTGCGGCGTCATCGGGCGCGGAGACGCCGTGATCGTGTCCGGTCGCGATGGCCGCGATCTTCTCCAGCACGACCGTGCCTCCGGTATCGACCTCGACGGTGTGGTCATGTCCAATCACACCGCCCGCCAGGACGAGTTCGGTTGCCGGACAGAGCTTCACACCGTCGCGATGCAGAGTGGCCCGGGCGGCGACGGCGATCGGTATCGACGAACCATTCGTATGCACCACCGACAGCACCGATTCCGGCGAGAGCTCGTACATGCTCGCCTGCTCCAGATGCTTACCCGAGAGCGTCGAATACCGTCGCACCAGCGTGTTTTCGATCTCACTGTCGATGGCTGACCGGAATACCACTGTGCCGGACCAATTTTCGGCGGTCACCGCGGTCTCGAGTGCGCACAGGTGCGGTACATGCATGGCGGCGAAGCGGCGCTGGCGCACACCGGTGATTCGGCCCGCCGTATCCCGGTAGCGGAGTTCACGGGTGAGCACGGCCCGGCGCAGATCGAATTCCTGCCGGTACGAAAGCAATTCGACGGCATCGAGGTCGAACCATGGACCATCGCCGACGCGGAAGGTCACCGGCAGCCAGTTGGGCAGGTTGACCAGGCTCTCATTGTCGATGGTGTGACCGGCGATCTCGTCGAAGACCCGGTTGTACACCCCTGCCGCATAGGTGCCCGGATAGTGCCGCTCCCCCGCTACGCATTCCGGTGCCGAGCCGCGGGTGCCGAGGTATCCGTTTCCCATGGAGAACAGCGCCTCGCGCAGCCGCTCCCCGCCGGGGTCGTAATTGTCGAAGGCCAGCACCCAGGAATCCGAAGCCGCGTAATCGGATTCGGATTCCTGACGGGTGAGGTCGGTGAGCTCGTTCAGGAAGTCACGCACGGCGGCCGGTCCGGACACCGAGAAGCGGGCGGCCGTGCGGCGGTCGCCGTCCTCACCGTGCCGAACCACGATCGCGAGCCCATCGGATTCGATGGCGTCGAAACCGTCTTCGTCGGTGAGGTCGTCGCCGAGATAGATGGGTACGGCCGGGACGGCCAGCCGGTCCAGAATCCAGCGCAGCGCGGTTCCCTTGTCCCAGTCCACATCCGGGCGCAGTTCGACGACCTTGCGGCCGCCGCTCACCCGCAGCCCGGACCGGCGCGCGAGTTCGTGGACCGCCGCGATCACCGCGCCGATCCGGGTCGAGTCCACCTGCCGGTAATGCACCGCCACGGCAAATCGCTTGTGCTCCAGGCGGACTCCGTCGATATCGGCCAACCGCTCGCGGAGTTCGCCGGCCGCGTCCGCGAGCGCCCGCTCGGCTCCGGGCGCGGCCTCGTGCAGATGGGTGGTGCCGTCCGGGGCCTGCAATTCGAAGCCGTGACAGCCCGCGTACCAGATGCCCGCCACATCCACCCTGGCCCGCAGATCCGCGAGGTCACGACCGCTGACAATGGCCACGGGACAGATCTCGGCCAATCGGCCCAGCACCTCGGCGGACCCCGGCACGAGGGTGGCAGCGGCGGGATCCGGGACGATATCGGAGAGGGTGCCGTCGAAATCCATCAGGACGGCGGACTTTCCGGTGTCCAGCAGGTCGCGCACTCGCGACCACGAGGCCAGTGCGTCCGGGATCTCCGACATCCGGCGAAATCCGCTGTGCAACCGGACCTGTGCGAGATCGTCGACGACCACATCCGCGCCGCGCGCATAGAGCCGATCCACGTGATCGGCCCGGTTCACACCGATGACCAGGCCGAAACCACCCGACCGACCGGCCGCGACACCGGATTCCGCGTCTTCGACGACCACCGTGCGTTCCGGATGCGCGCCGAGCCGCCGGGCCGCCTCCACCAGCATCGCCGGATCGGGTTTACCGGCAAGCCCCAACTCCTCGGCGACGAGCCCGTCCACGCGTACCGCGAACAGATCTCCGATTCCGGCGGCACGCAGCACCTCGGCGCAATTGCGGCTGGCCGAGAACACCGCGACACCGACTCCCGCCGCTTGCAGGCGCCGAATCAGCGCGACGGTGGACTCGAACGCCGGTACGCCCTGGCGCGCAAGGCGTTCCAGGAACAAGCGATCCTTGCGATTTCCCAAGGCGCACACCGTGCCCGCGTCCTCGGTATCCGAGCTATCTCCCGAAGGGAGCGAAATGCCCCGCGCGGCAAGGAAATCCGTGACACCGCGATATCTGGGTTCGCCGTCGACCCAGCGCAGGTAGTCCTCGCCGGTGAATGGCGTGTGGTCCTCGCCGGGATGGGCTGGACGGGCCGCCAAGAATTCGTCGAACATCTCCTGCCAGGCCGCCGCGTGCACCGAAGCGCTGTCGGTGACCACACCGTCCATATCGAAGATCACCGCGTCATGACGGCGCGAGTCGATCAGCGCCGCATCGGTTCTGGATTCGTCCACGCCTTCAGCGTGCGCGGCCCGCGCGCCGCGTCCTAGGGTCACAGGTCCCTGCGGCAGGCGGGTTCCGATGCCCGTCGAGACGGAGTACAGCGCCGGTGAACTGAGGACCAAGGGCTCCTGTGCCCGGACCGCGCGGTGCATAGCGTGAACGTATGAGTCCTGTACCCTCCGGTGAAATCATCGAACGAGCCGTCCGACTCTCCGGGCGTGCGCCGTCGCTGCACAACAGTCAGCCGTGGCAGTGGGTCTTCGACGGCACGGCATTGCGGCTGTACTCCGTGCGCGGTCGCATGTTGCCGTCCACCGATGAGTCGGGCCGCCAGATGCTCATCAGTTGTGGTGCCGCGCTGGGGCATCTGCGCGCGGCGCTGTCATCGTTCGGCTGGCATACCCGGGTGGCCTACTTCCCGAATCCGACCCGGCATGAGCACCTCGCGACCGTCACCTTCGCCGAGGCCCGCATCGTCACCGACGCCGATCGCGAGCGCGCCGCCGCCATCGAGCGTCGCCGCACCGATCGGCTGCCGTTCGGGCCGCCGGCGAACCGGCAGGATCTGGAAATAGTGTTGCGCATCGCCATCGACGAGGCTGACGCAGTGTTGACGGTGCTGCCGGACGCGGCCCGGCCCGAATTGGCGCACGCCTCACGGCTCAGTGCTGCCCTGCGCCGCTACGACGCCGACTATCAGGCCGAATTGCTTTGGTGGACAGGTCATTCCTTCGGAAGTGCCGGCATTCCGCCGACCTCGCGCCTGTCCGCGGCCGAGCAGGCCAGGGTCGAGGTGAACCGGACGTTTCCCACGGTCACCGACGCGGATCGGCGCGCCGCGACGCCCGTCGACGCTGCGCTGGTCGTGGCGCTGTCCACGGGTGATTCACCCACGGAATGGGTGCGCTGCGGGGTCGCACTCTCCACACTCCTGCTCGAATGCACCGTCCTGGGATTCGCGACCTGCCCGCTCACCCATCTGACCGAGCTGCCACACAGCCGGGCGGTCATTCGCACCGTCACCGGGAGCACCGAACCTCCGCAGGTACTGGTCCGGATCGGGACCGTGCCCGCCGACGAACGGCCCCCGCGACCCACGCCCCGGCTCCCGCTCGCGCAGATCCTCAGCACTATCATTCCCTCCCACACCGGATAAGGGACTTTCGGCCATCCCCGGCGGGGACCGGAAGGACTACGTTCATCCTTACCTACCCTTTCGAGATCGGACCTGGCCATGATCAAGGTGTTCCTCGTGGACGATCACGAGATCGTCCGTCGCGGACTCGTCGACCTGCTCGAAAGTGATCCCGAGCTGAATGTCATCGGCGAAGCTTCCGACGTCGCCCAGGCACTCGCCCGCATTCCCGCGCTACAGCCGGATGTCGCGGTCCTGGATGTGCGGCTGCCCGATGGCAATGGGATCGAACTGTGCCGCGAATTGCTTTCGCGTCTGGACAATCTGCGCTGCCTGATCCTCACCTCGTTCACCGATGAGCAGGCCATGATGGATGCCATCCTGGCCGGCGCCAGCGGCTATGTGGTCAAGGACATCAAGGGCATGGAACTGGCCAAGGCCATCAAGGAGGTCGGTTCCGGACGTTCCCTGCTGGACAACCGCGCCGCCGCCGCGCTGATGGAACGACTGCGCAACAGCACCCGCCCCGACGGTCCGCTGGCGACGCTGACCGAACAGGAGCGCAAGCTGCTGGACCTGCTCGGCGACGGTCTCACCAACCGGCAGATCGCCGAGCGAATGTTCCTGGCGGAGAAGACGGTCAAGAACTATGTCTCCCGGCTGCTCGCCAAACTCGGTATGGAGCGTCGTACCCAGGCCGCCGTGTACGCCTCGAAACTTCGTACCGGACAAGAACATTAGCCTGGCGAAGGGTGAGGGCTTTGGTCCTCACCCTTCGTGCACAGCGTCCCTACCCCGGTGATCGCGCACGGCGGAGGCTGAACTCATGTACTCGGCTGTGCGAGAAACCCATTCCGGTGTCGTCTTCCTTTGCGGGGACCGCGCGTACAAGGCGAAGAAACCCATCGCCACCGACTTCCTCGACTTCAGCACCCGGGCGGCGCGCAAGTACGCCCTCGAGCGCGAGCTCGTTCTCAACCGGCGGCTGGCCGCCGATGTGTATCTCGGGGTCGCCGAGCTGACCGACCCCGAGGGCGGGCCCGGTGAACCGATTCTGGTAATGCGCCGCATGCCCGATTCGCGGCGGCTGTCGACCATGATCACCGAAGGGTCGGTGACGGCGGCCGAATTATCCACGCTGGCAATGATTGTCGCCGATTTTCACCGCACCGCCGAGCGCGGCGACGCCATCGATTCGGCCGGGACCCCGAATGCGCTGCGGCGGCGCTGGAGCGCGCTGCTGCAGCGGCCGCAGGGACAGGACGCCGACCCGATCACCCGCGTCGAGGAGCTCGCCCTGCGCTTCATCGACGGGCGGGAAGCGTTGTTCGCGGATCGTATTGCCGCGGGCCGGATCCTGGACGGTCACGGTGATCTGCTGACCGAGGACATTTTCGCGTTGCCCGATGGCTTCCGCATTCTGGACTGTCTCGACTTCGACGACGAGCTGCGATATGTCGACGGGTTGGACGATATCGCTTTTCTCGCAATGGATATCGAATTCCTCGGCCACCCGGACCTGGCCCGCACCCTGCTGACCGCCTACCTGGACGCGGCGGGCGACGCCCCGCCCGACTCCTTATCGCACCACTATCTCGCCTATCGAGCGATGGTGCGCGCCAAGACCGATCGGATTCGGGCCACCCAAGGCGATACCGGCGCCGCTGATCGAGCGCACCGGCATATCGAGCTGGCGCTCGGACATCTCGAAGAAGGCGCGGTGCGAATGGTACTGATCGGCGGCCTGCCCGGAACCGGAAAAAGCACCGTCGCAAGGGAATTGGCGGACCGCACCGGAGCGGAGGTGATCTCCACGGACGGCCTGCGCGCCGCATTGCGCGCTTGCGGTGTCATTACCGGCACCAGTGGCGACTACGGCGCCGGCGCGTATCAACCGGCCGCCAGAGCGGTCGTCTACGCCGAGCTCCTCGAACAAGCCGGGATTCGACTCGAGCGCGGCGTCTCGGTAATCCTCGACGCCAGTTGGCTCGATGCCGATGACCGCGCCGGGGCCGCGGAGATCGCCAAGCGAACCCACGCCTATCTCCTGCAGCTGCACTGTGTCTGCCCTCGCGAGCTCGCCACCACACGAATGGAGCACCGGACGCATACCACCTCCGACGCCACCCCCGACATCGCCAAAGCGATGGCGGCCGTGGCGGATCCGTGGCCCGGGGCCGCTGTGGTCGACACCGGCGCACCCCTCGACGACACGGTCCAGACCGCGTTGCGGCATTGGCGGCACAGCACCGGAAGCGATCTCCGCCATGCCTGAGCTGATGGCGCAACGCGCTCCCGAAGTGCGACCGATCGCTGTGACCGAGTCGGCGGCCGAGTCGGGCACCGATGTTCTGCGTGCACTCGCCGCCGACGAAACCGGACTGCCCCGTGCCGAAAGCGCGCGGCGGCTCCGGATCATCGGGGCCAATGCGGTGCGATCCCATCGCGCCACCATCGGCCCGGTTATATTGCGGCAGTTGCGTTCTCCGCTGTTGCTGCTGCTCGCCGGGACCGCGGCGGTGTCGTTCTTCCTCGGCGAGCGGACCGATGCCATCGTCATCGGTGTCATCGTGGCCGTATCGGTCGGGTTGGGTGTGGTCAACGAGTATCGCGCCGAACGCGCCGCCGAGGCGCTGCACGACCGGATCCGGCATCGTGTCGAGGTATTACGCGGCGGACTGGCCGAACCCGTCGATGTCGTCGAGTTGGTGCCCGGAGACATTGTCGAAATGCGCCCCGGCGAGTTGGTGCCCGCGGATGTGCGACTGCTGTCGGTGACCGGATTGCAGTGCGACGAGTCGGTATTGACGGGCGAGGCGATTCCGGTGCGGAAGTCCATCGAGCCGATCAGCGCCGGAACTCCGATCGCGGAACTGACCTGCTGTGCCCTGATGGGGACCGTCGTCGCGGCCGGGCGCGGCACCGGCGTGGTGGTCGCCACCGGCGGTGCCACCGAATTCGGCCGTATCGCACTGGGTTTGGGGCAACGGCAGCCCGAAACCGAATTCCAGGTCGGGCTGCGGCGGTTCTCGATGCTGCTGGTCCAGGTGGCGGCGGTATTGACCGTCGGCATCTTCGCGGTCAATCTCGTACTGCATCGGCCCATTCTCGATGCGCTGATGTTCTCCCTGGCCATCGCGGTCGGGATCTCACCGCAGTTGCTGCCGGCGGTGGTCTCCACCAGCCTCGCGGCCGGGTCACGTGCGCTGGCACAGCACAAGGTGCTGGTGAAGCGCCTGGTGTGCATCGAGGATCTCGGCGATATCGAAGTCCTGTTCACCGATAAGACGGGCACGCTGACCGAAGGGCGCATCGAGTTCATGCGCGCGATCGGACCGACCGGTGCGACCTCCGATGAGACCACGACGCTCGGGCTGACCTGCACCGACGCTACCGTGCAGGGCAATGGCCTCACCGACGGCGATGCCCTCGACACCGCGCTGTGGGCCGCGTCGGAGGCACCGGTCGAACGGACCGCCCGCTATACGCGGCTGGCCGTGCTGCCCTTCGATCACAACCGGCGACTGGTATCGGTGCTCGTACAGACCGGCGACGGACAGCCGATGCTGATCACCAAGGGCGCACCCGAAACAGTTTTGGCCCGCTGTATCGGTGTTCCGGCCACCGCCCAGGACACCTTGGACGCGGAGTTCGCCGCCGGTCACCGGGTCGTCGCGGTGGCGACACGGAACCTGCCCGGACAGCACGCCGTGACTCTCGACGACGAGCGGGACCTGTCGCTGCAGGGCTGCCTGATCTTCGCTGATCCACCCAAATCGACAGCGCACCACGCGATTACGCGACTGACCGCGCTCGGAGTGCGAGTGAAGGTGATCACCGGCGACAATCCGAAGGTCGCCGCCCGCGTCTGCGCTCAACTCGGATTACCGCCCGGAGACTCGTTGACCGGCGTCGAAGTGGACCGGCTCACCGATGCCGAGCTCACCGAGAAGCTGCATACGACAACGATATTCGCTCGGATCGATCCGGAACAGAAGGCCAGGATCGTGCGGGCGCAACGCGCGCTCGGCGTCGATGTCGCCTATCTCGGTGACGGGGTCAACGACGCGCTGGCATTGCACGCCGCCGATGTCGGCATCTCCGTGGACTCGGCGACCGATGTGGCCAAGGACGCGGCGGATGTCGTACTGCTGGAGAAGGATCTACAGGTGCTCGCCGATGGCGTCACCCAGGGTCGGCGAGTCTTCGCGAACACCATGAAATACGTGCTGATGGGCACGTCGAGCAATTTCGGCAATATGTTCAGCGCGGCGGGTGCGTCGGTCTTCCTGCCGTTCCTGCCGATGCTGCCGTCGCAGATCCTGCTCAACAATCTGCTGTACGACGCAAGCCAATTGGCAATTCCCACCGATACCGTCGATGACGAACAGCTCGCCCGGCCCGCCCGCTGGGATATCCATCTGATCAAGCGGTTCATGCTGGTGTTCGGCCCGATCAGCTCGCTGTTCGACTTCCTCACCTTCGCCATCATGCTGCGCGTCTTCCACGCCGGTGAAACCCTTTTCCACACCGGATGGTTCGTGGAATCCTCGCCACCCAGACGCTGGTGCTGTTCGTGATCCGGACCCGCCGCACGCCGTTCTTCCGCAGCAAACCCAGTGCGGCGCTGCTCATTTCGACACTGTCGATCGTGGCGATCGCGGCGGCGATACCGTTCACTCCGCTCGCGCGCAGCCTCGGATTCACGCCACTGCCCGCGGGGTTCTTCCTGGCCATGGCGTTGATGATCGTGGTCTATCTCGCGTTGGCCGAAACCGCCAAGCACTGGTTCTTCCGCAATCCACCGCAGGTCCCCACCGAGCGCACGCGCCGGACCGGATACCGAATGCACCGGCGCGCGGCACGATTCAGCATCGGCTCGGTACTACCCGCACTTCTTCTCGACCAGCCGCATGCCACTGACGAGCGTGGGCTCGATGGCCACGATGCTGTCCATAGCGCCATCCACCCAGGGCCGCAGTAGCCGCTCGTAGCGCGCGATGAGCTCGGGATCGGTTACCGGACGGGCGATTCCGGTAACCACCACCGACCAGCCCAACTGGGCGATCGGGTCGATATCGTCGGCCTCGTAGGCCACCACCACATCGGGCTCCGCACGCACCACCGAGGTCAGCCGGGAGGTGAGCCGCGTGCGCACAATCACGATCTCGCCGTCGTCCACCAGATGGTTCACCGGGCGCACGGCGGGCAGGGCATCCCTGGTGAAAATGACCCGCCCGAACGAGACGCTCGCCAGCAGGCGCAGGGCTTCCGCACGCCGCAGCTGCACACTGCGCCGCGGAATGAAGCTGTCCGTAGGAATCCCATTCATGCCCGCACCCCTGCCTGCCGCCAGGTGCGGGCGGCCGGCCGGGCCAACCACCCGCCGACTGGAGCACACCGCCGATCAGACATACGCATAACCCGACAACCCTTCTACCCATCCCCGACCTGATCCCCTATTTCTCCATGTCAACACCCGGAGAGTCCACAATGACAGGGTCCAAGGTCCCGATCCCGTCGCCGTCGGACACCGACCCGCCCTACTACCGATCGCCGGCGCTGTGCGGGGGTCGAAGGACATCAGCTCGCGGGCTGGTGGGCCCTGTTGTCACCGGCCCGCGATCGGCTGGACTGGATTCGAACCCGCACAAGCGCGGATCGATGACGAAAGGGCAGCGGTATGAGCGGGGCGAATTCAGCCGGGCGGCAATATCGGACGTGGCTCGACCGGTGGAGTGGAACGGCCCTCATCGGGCTGACCGTCACCCTGCTCGCGGTCGGTGTACTGGCGTGGGCACTGGGGCAGGGCCGATTCGCCGACGCGTCCTGGCTCGCCGCCACGGTGATCGGTGCGCTGCCCGCGTGCTGGTGGATGATCTCGACCTTGCGGAGGGGACGGACCGGAGTCGACCTCATCGCCGTACTCGCGCTCGTCGGCACGGTACTGGTCCACGAGTACCTCGCGGGCGCGTTGATCGCGGTCATGCTCACCGGCGGGCACGCGCTCGATGCCGCCGCCGAACGGCGCGCCACTCGCGACCTGCGCGGCCTCCTCGAACGTGCGCCGCGATCGGCACGCCGGCGCATCGGTGAGCGGATCGATGTCGTACCGCTCCACCAGGTCGTCCCCGGGGACGTGCTGGTGGTCGCCACCGGAGAAATCGTTCCGGTCGACGGGCGTGTTCTCGATACCGTTGCGGCACTGGATGAATCGGCGCTCACCGGTGAACCGCTGCAGGTCGAGCGGGCGGTCGGCGATCCGGTGCGCAGCGGGGTGGTCAATGTCGGCGACAGCTTCGCGATTCGGGCGACCGCCACCGCGGCCGACAGCACCTACGCCGGAATCGTCCGTCTCGCACAGGAAGCCGGGGCCGAGAACGCACCCACCGTGCGCCTGGCCGATCGGTACGCCACCTGGTTCCTGCCATTGACATTGCTGATCGCCGGTGCCGCCTACGGGCTCACACAGTCGCTCGAGCGCGCGGTCGCCGTGCTGGTGGTGGCGACCCCGTGCCCGCTGCTACTGGCCGCACCCGTCGCCATCGTCTCCGGTCTGTCCCGCGCTTCCCGGATCGGTGTGGTGATCCGCAGCGGCGCGGCACTGGAAAACCTCGGCCGCGCAACGACTCTGGTGATGGACAAGACCGGAACCCTGACCGTCGGACGTCCAGCGGTCGTGGAGGTCCTCACCGCCCCCGGCGATGATCTGGACCGGCTGCTCCAATTGGCCGCGTCGGTGGACCAGCTGTCCGCGCACGTGCTGGCCGAAGCGATTGTGAGCGAAGCGCTCGCTCGCAACCTGAAACTCGATGTCCCGGCCGATGTCTCGGAGGTGGCCGGGCGTGGGGCGAGCGGTGTCCTCGCGGGCCGTGTCGTACGGGTGGGCAAACTCGACGACGACGGCGAACTGCCGCCGTGGGCTCGCAGCGCGGTCAATCGCGCGGCGCTGGACTCCGCCAGCATCGTCTGGGTGCGGGTCGACGACCGGCTCGCCGCGGCCGTGTTGTTACGAGATCCCTTGCGCCGCCATGCTCCTCGCACCATGCGACGACTACGGGAGGCCGGACTGAGCCGGTTGGTCATGCTGACCGGTGACCGTATCGAACCCGCCCGCGAAGTCGGCACCATACTCGGCCTCGACGAGATCTACGCCGGGCAGAGTCCCTCGGACAAGGTCGCCGCGGTGCGCAGGGAATGTGAAACCGCGGTCACGCTGATGGTCGGCGACGGGATCAACGACGCACCCGCCCTCGCCGCGGCGAACGTCGGAGTAGCCATGGGCGCAAGGGGATCCACCGCTTCATCCGAGGCCGCCGATATCGTCCTCACCACCGATCGACTGGACCGGTTGGCCGACGCCATGGAGACCGCGCGCTGGTCCCGGCGCATCGCGGTGCAGAGCGCGGTCACCGGTATGGCCCTGTCCCTGCTGGCCATGATCGCCGCGGCGCTGGGCTGGTTGCCCCCGGCCGTCGGCGCACTGCTGCAGGAAGGCATCGATGTGGCGGTGATACTGAACGCCCTACGCGCGCTCCGCGCCGACCCCGGCGCACGCATCGATCTGCCGGACACGACCGAATCACTGCTGCGCCGCTTCGCGACCGAACACGACACCCTGCGGGACACCCTCACCCTGCTGCGCACCGCCGCCGACCGACTCGCCGAATCCCCGGACGCCACAGCACAATCCGCGATCGACGCCGCCTACCGATTCCTCACCCACGACCTGCTCCCACACGAGCAGGCCGAAGAATCCCAGCTGTACCCCGCACTGGCCCGCCCGCTCGGCAGCACCGAGGCCACCGCCACCATGAGCCGCACCCACGCCGAGATCGAGCGCCTCACCACCCGAATCGGCACCCACCTCGAACTCTCACATGAGGCGGGCCACCTCGCCCCGGATCAGATCGACGACCTGCTGGCCTGCCTGTACGGCCTGCACACCCTGCTCCGACTGCACTTCCTGCAGGAGGAGGAGAACTACTTCACCCTCGCGGACGACACTCCAACCGAAACGGATTGGGCGACAACGGCATAGCGACGACCGCTCACCTGTGGAGCGGTCCGGGGGTCAGTGCGAAGTGCCGGTCTCGGATATCCGCACCCACACCGGCCAGCCGGTGAACCGATCCCCCAGCAGCATCGGCAGCATTCCGACCGACCACGCGACGATCGTGCCCGCCCCGGTCGCGGCCATCCAGTCGCGAATCCGCAACCGGGACAGTCCTGTTCGCAGCACACGCGCTTGGAACAGGACCAGGACACTGCCTTCGACCGTGCCTGCCGCCGGCACGAGAACAATGGTCGCCACCGCGCCCGCGTGTGCCACGAAGGCGCCCGCGCAGGCCGGGGCCCCGAAGCCGAGGAATTCGCCCAGTGTGACCGCGCCGGACCAGCGGCGCCGCAGGCCGGGCAGCGGGGTGGCCATGCCCGGCACCACTCGGCCGGTAGCGGTGAGCCACTCGCCGTCGATCCGGAGGGAGACCGGGCTTGCGCGCCACGTGGCCGGGTCAGCAGCTGGTCGTACACGGCGGTATTGGGCAGCGGGCGCGTATCGACCGGCAGCGTGGGGACGCCGGCCTGCAGGTAGGTGTAGACGGTGTCGCGAGAGATCCCGAAGGCCTGCGCGAGGGCGGTCTTGCGCTCGCCCGCCGCCGCACGGGCACGCAGTTCGCCGGCCTGCGCATCGGACAGGGCCGGTTTGCGGCCGGTGTAGACGCCGCGGGCTTTGGCCTTGGCGATGCCTTCGCGCTGGCGCTCGCCGATCATGGCGCGTTCGAACTGCGCGACCGCGCCCATGATCGAGAGCATCAGCTGCGCGTCGGTGAGGTCCTGCACGAGGGTGAGCAGGTCGCCGAGATTGCGGGCCAGGCGGTCCATGGAGTGCACCACCACGGTGTCGCCCTCGCGGACGTACCCGAGCATCGCGGTGAGCTGGTCGCGGTCGGTGTCCTTGCCGGACATCTTGTCCGTGAACGTCTTGTCCACCGCGATGCCGTCGAGCTGGCGGGCGGTGTTCTGATCCACCGCGCTGACGCGGACGTAGCCCACGCGCAACCCCAAAACGACAGGCTGTGAACACGACGCCGCGACCCCGCCCTCCGAGAAGTCAACTGTTCCCAGCGCGCGCCCGCTGAAACCAACTCTCGGCTTCAATGAGCTCGCCCCGCCTCTTGAGCAGGAACCCGAGATTGTTCATCGCGCCCGCGTGGCCGCTGTCGGCGGCTTTGCGATACCAGGTCTCGGCTTCGGTGAGATCGCCCCGCTCCTTGAGCAGGAGCCCGAGGTTGTTCATCGCGTCCGCGTTGCCGGTGTCGGCGCTCTTGCGATACCAGGTCTCGGCGTCGGCGAGCTCACCCCGCCTCTTGAGCAGGAACCCGAGATTGTTCATCGCGCGCGCGTGGCCGGTGTCGGCGGCTTTGCAGTACCAGCCTTCGGCTTCCGTGAGATCGCCCCGCTGCTCGAGTAGGAACCCGAGATTGTTCATCGCGTACGCGTTGCCGGTGTCGGCGCTCTTGCGGTACCAGCCTTCGGCTTCGGTGAGATCGCCCCGGTCTTCGAGCAGGAACCCGAGATTGTTCATCGCGCCCACGTTGCCGGTGTCGGCACCCTTGCGGTACCAGGTCTCGGCTTCGACCAGTTCACCCCGCCTCTTGAGCAGGAACCCGAGATTGTTCATCGCGCGCGCGTGGCCGGTGTCGGCGGCTTTGCGGTACCAGCCTTCGGCTTCGGTGAGATCGCCCCGCTGCTCGAGTAGGAACCCGAGACCGTTCATCGCGTACGCGTGACCGGTGTCGGCGCTCTTGCGGTACCAGGTCTCGGCTTCGGTGAGATCGCCCCGCCTCTTGAGCAGGAACCCGAGATTGTTCATCGCGCCCACGTTGCCGGTGTCGGCACCCTTGCGGTACCAGGTCTCGGCTTCGACCAGTTCACCCCGCCTCTTGAGCAGGAACCCGAGATTGTTCATCGCGCGCGCGTGGCCGGTGTCGGCGGCTTTGCGGTACCAGCCTTCGGCTTCGGTGAGATCGCCCCGCTGCTCGAGTAGGAACCCGAGACCGTTCATCGCGTACGCGTGACCGGTGTCGGCGGCTTTGCGGTACCAGATTTCGGCCTCAGCGATCTTCCCCTGCTGGCGAAGGAGGTATCCAAGACGGAACATCTCCTCAGGGTTGTGCGGGTCCGCAACGTGGGCGCCCCGAGTATCGGAGGGTTTGCGATCCGTCTCGACCGTTGGTGGTGTGGCTGGTGCGTGCGGCGGCGCGAGTGTGGTGGCGGTGACCGCGCGCCGCAGATCCGCCACCAGGTCCTGACCTGAGGGATACCGATCAGCAGGGTTCTTGGCCAGCACGGTCGCGATCACCGCGTCCAAGAACACCGGCAGATCCGGGCGCAACACCCGCACCGACGGGACCGGAGCGCTCAGGTGAGCGGTCATGAACTCGAGCGGTGCCCGCGCGGGAAACGGGACCTGCCCGGTGAACAGCTGGAACATCGTGCACCCGAGGGAGTAGAGATCGGCCCGGTGATCGACAGGGCCCGCGCCGAATCGTTCGGGCGCAGCGTAGGGAAGCGACATCGCGATGCTGGTCGCGGTCGTCGCCGAATCGACCGCGCGGGCGATCCCGAAGTCGGTGAGCACCGCCTTGCGCCCGTGGCGGGGATCGTGCTCGATCAGCAGATTCGCCGGTTTCACATCCCGATGCAGCACACCATGGGTGTGCGCGTGATCGAGTGCATACGCGGTGTCGGTGATCAACGCGAGCACTTCCTCGACAGGTAACCCGCCCGGCGCGGCAGCCAGCAACGCGGTCGCGTCCCCGCCGGCGATATGCCGCATCGAGAGCCACAACGCCGGATCCACCGGATCGCTACGGTCGTACACCTGCACGATGTTCGGATGATCGAGCTGCGAGGCCAGTTCGGCTTCCCGATCGAACGCCGCCCGCGTCCCGGCCTCCGCGGCCCACTGATCATGCAGAACCTTCAACGCCACATCACGTTTGAGCCGCGGATGCCGCGCGAGGTAGACCACACCCATCCCGCCCGCACCCAGACGCGCTTTGATCACGTACCCCGCGAACACCGACCCCACACCCACCACCAGGCCCACCCCCGATCAGTCACACCACATCACACAGTGCTGCAGGCAGGCTACGAGCCACCCCCACCACCGGTCCAGCGAACACCCTCATTCTCACTGGTCACCGTCAAGTATCCGACAGCCCGGCATCAAGATCCGGGCCTCCGGTAACACCCGAATTCGCCACTACCACAACCAGATACTTCCGAGACGCTGATACCGAGACCCAGATCCGGGACTGATCCACTCGGCAACGTCTACTGCCACGCAACGGATCTCGGAAATGATCGTTTCAGAGACAGTCGTGCGCGTACCTCGGACAGCCTGAGGAAGTCGCGCACCTGTCCCCCGCGAGCGTGGCCTACTGCTATACGGCGAATAAATACCGCCATGCCGGAAGTGGTCTGTATAGAGGAATCATGCAGGAGATACAGCCGGTTGCCGCTAGCCCCGATGGGGCCGATCGGCATGGACTGGAGATTTCTTTGGCGGACTTCAGCCGCCTGCTCCGATGGGCACACCACCATTCGGGACTCAAGGACCTCCGCATAGCTTTCGGCTGGTTCTTCGGCCGGTGCTTGCTCAGCTTCATCATCCGGGTGGCCTTCTCTCTGTGGCGCCCGCGGTTCATGGCCGCTGGCACATCTCCCTCCCACGAACGAGGTTCCTCACCGGGGCAACTGGCTTCAGCTACTCCTCACATCGAGCGTGGTCCTACCCGCGGGGCGGTCTGGCTAGCCAGTCCACCTGCGGGAGAACGCGCACCCTGCGCGCTCCCGCCTCTTCGCGGGAGAAAACAACTTGCCCAGCACCACCTCCACCATGGCGGTCGACTGGAACCACACGATCAGCCTCGTCCTGGGGCTGATCGCACTGGTGATCGCCGCCTACCTGGTGTTCATCGGGTTCGCCCTGTGGGAAGCCCTGCGCGGTACAACCCCCGCCCGCCGTGCTCGCGGCGAGCGGATCCTCACCCTCCTGCTCGGCCACTTCACCGAACTCCTGCGCCTGGTGCTCGACACCATTGCGCGGCTCAAGCAGGCGGACTCCAACGAACCGGCTAGAAGCGACGTCCCTCGCTCGGCCCTCGGCGATCCCGGATCCGCGCGGTCCGGCGAGCCGCAGGAGCGCGACCAGTGACCGGCAACGACGCTGGGCGTCGGCCTGTCGGGCGCCCTCGCGTTGCCAGCGACGAACTCGTCGGCCTGATCGATCGGATGAACAAGGCCGGACAGTCCTTCGAGACGATCGCGCAGTGGCTCACCGAGGCCCGCATTCCCACTCCGGGGGGGCCGGCCGACGTGGCACAGCAAATGCGCGTGGAACGTGGTGAACAGCGTCAGCGCCAGGAAGTATCTCGCTGACAGCCGCTGCTCGTAGGCGCTTCCGCCCGTCCCCCGCCCGCCCGTACACAGGTATGGGCAGGGTACGGACGGTCCGGAACCGACGACGCCCGCCCTGGCGGAGGGCCTGACTACTGCGCCCCTGAACTGCGCATAGTCCGGTCAATAGATGAGGGCGCTCAGGACTGGTACAACAAACGCTCCGTGCCCCAAGAGCAGGACACCACCCCCGCCGCGTAGGGGGTGCGGCCCGGGTCGGGTGGCACCTGTACTCAGCAGGACGCCTGGAACGGGAAACATGGCTGCGGCGGGACAGTCGGCTGCGTGGTCGCGATCGTCGAAGGCACCACAGCGGTGTCGGCCGGGCGCTCCACCGAACCCATGTGGGTGAGAGTCAGCACGATCAGCAGCAGGGCCACACCACCCACGAGCACCGCGAGCCCCCACACGATCGGCATGGGCGAGGCACTGTGGTAACTGTGGACATACATCGACGTGTAGCGCCCCCGCCGAGGCGCGCGTCGGTCGCGGAAACGAACGGACCCGCTCACGTAACTCCCGCCGATCTTCCCCCGGCGAGAATGACGCCGCACGGCTTCATACCCCATGAGCGACAGTATGACGCGTGGGGCCGACACGATCAGGCCAGGCGAGATGTTCGGAGATTCACGAGGGGACCGCGCCCGGAGTGGATCAGGCCGCGATATCGAACAACGTCAACGCGACCGGCTGCGCGGCCAGTGCTGCCCGCAGCTCGCTCTGCTCGCGAATCGCGCACGTGGGGCCGATGCCCGCGAGTACCGATTTCGGTGACACCAGCCAGCCGTGACACCGCCGGCAGTGCGCGACGAGTCGGACTTCGGGACGTTCACCGATCTCGGCCATGTCGTTCCTTCTTCGGGCCGCGGGTAATCCTTCCGAGAGTGACACAGGGGTCCGACACGAATCCGTCCCCGACCCTGCCGACTCACACCTGTCCTGGGGTCCCGGTAGTTTTCGCGGAACAGAATCGCCGACTCGTGTCACAGGCTGCTGTCATGCTGAACGCAGTCCGCGGGGAAGGGGCGAGCGGTGATCGAATATCTGTGTCCGAATCCGGGGTGTCTGTTCGCCTCGCATGTGACCCCGTACTGCCCGTACTGGGTACCGGAGTATCGCCCGTTCACCTCGGCCGAGCGCCGCACTCGTGACCATCTGCACAAGCTCAAAGCCGAAGGGCGGATCTCGGCACCGGTACCGGGCACGAGCAGCGGCTGGAGCTGGGCACTGCCCTGGCTGCTGCCTATTCTGCTGCCCCTGGCCTTGTTCCTGTTCTTTGTCGTGGTGCTCATCGCCGGGAGGTAGAGCCCGCCGGCGGGACAAAGGGCAGGGACGCACGAGCCCGAGACACGGGCCGAAATCCGGGACAGCACAATAGAAGCGACAACCCCGGCGGATTCGTCCCGCCGGGGTTGTCGCTTCTATTGGTGTTATCGGTCGATGTCCTCAGTTCACGGTCAGCACCAGGACCAGCCGGGGTGGTAGTCGTCGTAGCCGATGCCGCTGAGCAGCGCGGTCACCTGAGCTCGCAGTCCGGTATCGACGCAGGAGCAGTACAGAATGCTGGGCTGCAGTGCCAGCGTGGCGTCGACATCGACGGCCAGGTCCACGTCCAGGCATGGCGCCAGCCCGGCCGCGTCCAGCACCCGGGATGCGGCGATCGGAAGTGGCGATCAGCACTGCGCTTCTACCCCTGCCGGCATGACTTTTGCCTCTGGCTGCGAAACCCGGGAGCGGACACCCTGGGAACAGAATCTATTCAAGGAGGCATCCAATGGAATACCGGGTGACGCTATGCGAAACGGCGCCGCAGACTGTTGTGCGCGTACCGCTCGAGATCCGCCCGGATCTGCTCACCGAGGGCATCGTGAATGGCATGCGCCGACTCGAGGAGGCGGCCGCGCAGGCCGGGCTCACCGCCAGCGGCGCACCGACCATCACGTTCCATCGGGAACTGCCCGCCGACGACTCGATCACCGTTGATTTCGGGCTCCCCATCGAGGCCGCTCCCGCGCTGGGGCCGAGTTCCGGTGCGCAACTGGTCATTCAGCCTTCGGTGTTGGTGGCACGTACCAGTCATCGTGGCGGTTACGACGGGATCGACGCCGCATACCGCGCGCTGCGGGAATGGTTGTCCGAGGCGGCGTGCCGGCCGATCGGGCCGCCGACCGAGGCCTATTTGATCGGCCCCGACGAAGTCAGCGATCCACGACAGCTGATCACCGAGATCAGGATTCCGGTCGCACCGTCACCGGCCATCGCCGTCCATCTCACGATGAACTGGCCCGACGCGGTCGCCCTGACCCGGAATGCACTGCAGCGAGCCGGATTCCGTGTTCTCACCGAGACCGATATGCAAGCGGTGCTGCGGGAGCAGGTCGGCGAGCACATCGAGGAGTATCTGATTCTCGGCGTGTGTCATCCCCGGCTGGCGGCGCAGGGGCTCGATGCCGATCGGCAGGCCGGACTGCTGCTGCCGTGCAATGTGGTGCTACGCGCCGACGAAACCGGCATCGTTGTGGAGGCGGCCGACCCGAGCATCATGGTCCGAGCCACCTCGCAACGCGAACTCGAGTCCGTCGCGGACGAAACGCATCACCTGCTCGTCTCCGCGCTGGGCAGCCTGCGGCATCCGGCCGCGGCGGCGTCCTGAGCCCGGACTCGACGAGGCGATGACCATGGTCCCGGTCGGCGCGGGCACGAGTCCTCTCAACGAATTCGGCTGTCCGGAGCAGGCTCGACGCATGGAAAACAACGCCCTCCCCCGAATCGCCGTCATCCACGCCTCCGCGCAGGGATCGACCCGCGAGATCGCCGAATTCATCGCCTCGGACTTGGCCGGACGCGGCGCGACCGTCGAGGTCGCCGATATCGAACACGCGCCCGATCTATCGCGTTTCGACGCGGTCGTCATCGGTAGCGCCGTACACAATATGTCGCTGCTGCCGTCGGTGCCCGAGTACATCGCCAACCACCACGGCGATCTGGCCGCACGCGATGTGTGGCTGTTCAGCGTCGGCCTCGGCCCCGCACTGGTGGGGCCGATCGGCCGGCGGGTCGCCCGCGCTGTCCCGAAAAAGATCGCCGCCGTGCGGGATTCGCTCGCGCCGCACGAATACCGGGCGTTCGCAGGGCATTACGAGCGCGCCGGCGTCTCGCTACCGGCCCGCGCCATGTACCGCATGCTCGGCGGCCCCCGCTACGGCGATCTGCGTGACTGGAAGGCGATCATCACCTGGACCGAGGCCATCGCACAGACGCTGCATCTGCCGCAGCCGAAGTACACTCCGTCCCACCCCTGAGCAGTACCGTGTAAGCGGGCTCACTTCGGTTGTGTGCCACCGTCTCCGCCCGCGTGGGTCTGTGCGGGTCGTGCCGATACGCCGTTCCACACCGACCCCGACCCGGACTCCCCGATCCGGTACACCTGCACCGTCGCGGCAATGCTCGCGGCGATGGTCAGGACCGCGACCGCGCCGACCAGCACTCGGGACAGCGAACGTCCGCGACCTTCCCGGACATGGACCACCGCTACGAGCCCGGCGCCGATCAGCAAGGGGAGGGCGAAGTAGATGAAGGTGTCGCCGAGATGAGTGTGGTTCTGCAGGTTCGGATTACGCCCGACCCGCTGCTCCAGCCATTCACCGGCGTCGGTGGTGATCGGAGTCATGACCACGACACCCGCGGCCAGCACCAGGCTGAGCCAGACCAGGCGGCGGCGCGCCGCGGGCCACACCGCACACAGCGTCGCCAGTAGTGCGGTCAACGGCACCAGCACCACGATGAAGTGAACGAGCAGGATATGAGCCGGTAGACCATTGAACGTCGCCATGGAGAACTCTCTCGCGTACGGAGTGGACGATCAAAGCTTTCACAGCATTGCTGTGACGACGCTGAGGGCCGGCGATGAGAGTCCTGCGGCCCGCGCCCACACCGTGACGGCGGGGAGCGCTCCCGATGTCCGAATAGACTGTGATTGCAGCACGGCCAACCGCGCCGACATGATCACAAGAGGACAGGCGGACCACGGTGGATCCTCAAGATGACTCCTACTCGGTACGCGATACCTTGTCGCAATTGCGGCTTCGGGAACTACTCTCCGAGGTCAAGGACCGGATCGAGCAGATCATCGATGCCCGCGACCGGATGGACGGCCTGGTCGAGGCGATGCTCACGGTGACCTCCGGGCTCGATCTCGATCAAACGCTGCGCACCATCGTGCGCACCGCCATCAGCCTGGTCGACGCCCGCTACGGGGCGCTCGGCGTGCGCGGCAGCGACCAGCAGCTCACCCAGTTCATCCACGAGGGCATCGACGCGATCACCGCGGCCCACATCGGCGATCTGCCGGAGGGGCGCGGAGTGCTCGGCTTGCTCTTGAAGCACCCGACACCGATCCGGCTGGAGGTGCTGGCCGATCACCCGGCTTCGGTGGGCTTTCCCGCCAATCACCCACCGATGCAAACCTTTCTGGGCGTTCCGATCCGGATTCGCGAGGAGATCTTCGGAAATCTTTATCTGACCGAAAAATCCGGTGGCCAGCTGTTCACCGAGGACGACGAAGTCATCGTGCGCGCGCTCGCCGCCGCGGCCGGAACGGCCATCGACAACGCTCGGCTGTATGAATCGGCCCGGAGCCGACAGGCGTGGATCGAGGCGACCCGCGATATCGCCACCGACTTCCTGGCCGGAACCGATCCAGACGAGGTGCTCGCGCGGCTGGTGGTACACGCCCGCAAACTGACCCAATCGGAGCAGGTTTTCCTCGCGGTCAGCGATGATCCGGAGTGCCCGCCCGAAGAGGTCCCCGAGCTCCGGGTCTCGCAATGGTCGGGTATCGGCGAGGCCCCTACCACACTGGTCGCCCACACCACCGACACCGAGATCGGGCGGGCGTTCGTCGGGGGTATCCCGCTGCGATTCGACAATGTCACCAAGATCGACCTGGGCAAACCGATCGCCGACGCCGGGCCGGCGCTGATCCTGCCGCTGCACGCGCAGGGCTCCACCTTCGGTGTACTGGTCATGGTGCGGCCGGCCTCGGCGCCACTGTTCGACGACGAAATCCTGGAATTGGCAGCCGCTTTCACCGATCAGGCGGCACTGGCCATTCAGTTGGCCGAAGCGCAGCAGCGGATGCGCGAACTTGACGTCCTCACCGATCGTGACCGGATCGCACGCGATCTGCACGACCACGTCATCCAGCGCCTCTTCGCGGCCGGGCTGACGCTGCAGAGCACCGCCGCTCGCACCCGGGCTCCCGAAGTGCGGCAACGCATTTCGGATGTCATCAATGACCTCCAGGATGTCGTTCAGGAGATCCGCACCTCGATTTTCGATCTACACGGCGGCAACAGTCAGAGCACCCGGCTACGCCAGCGCCTGGAACAGGTGCTCAAACAGCACACCGGCCAAATCGATATGCGCACCTCGCTGCGCATCTCCGGGCCGCTGTCGGTGGTGGAAGCCGAACTGGCCGACCACGCCGAAGCGGTCGTACGAGAAGCGGTGAGCAATGCGGTGCGCCATTCGGGAGCCGAAACCCTCACCGTGACAGTCGAAGTGGCCGATGATCTGACCATCGTCATCTCCGATGACGGCTGCGGCGTCCCGGACAACATCACCTCGAGCGGCTTGCGGAATCTTCAGCACCGCGCCGAAGAGGTCGGCGGCGAGTTCGCCATCACCCGCAATGCCGACAATCACGGCACCAGGCTGCGCTGGTCGGTGCCGCTGAGCTGACTCAACCCTCGCGCACCACGATCGTCGGGCAGTCGACGCTGTGCAGTACCGCCGCGCTGGTGGAGCCGAGCAGCATACCGGTGAAACCGCCGCGACCGTGGCTACCCACGACCAGTAGTTGCGCGTTCTCCGATTCGTCGAGCAGTGCGCGAACTGGCCTGTCCATCACCAGGATTCGGCGCACCGGCACATCCGGGTAGCGCTCGCCGAAGCCCGCGAGCCGCTGCGCGAACTCCTCGTCCTCCTGCTCGCGTACCACATCCCAGCCGGGCAGTGGAATCCCGCCGACATCGCTCCAGGCATGCAGTGCGGTCAACCCGACCTTGCGGAACGAGGCCTCCTCGAAAGCGAGCTCGAGGGCGGGCACGCTGTTCGGCGAGCCGTCCACACCGACCAGCACGGGTTTGACGACCGAGACCGGATCGGCGGCGGCGTTCGCCTGGATCACCGCGACCGGGCAGTGCGCGTGCCGCGTCACCGCGGTACTCACCGAACCGAGCAGTCCCTGACGCAGCGCGCCCAGACCGCGACTGCCCAGCACCATCATCCGGGCATCGCGGGACTGCGCCAGCAGGTACGAAACGATCGGTTCCAGGGTCACTTCCGTCGTGATGACCACGCCCTCCACCGCTCCGCCGGCGCGTGCGACCCGGCTCGCCTCGGCGACGACCCGCTCACCATCGGTGAACAGCCACTGCAGATCCGAATCCGTCAGTACCGCCCCCGGTCCGAATCCTGAGGGCACCGCCACCGAGGTGACTATCCGCAGCGGGCTACCGTGCAGGCTCGCGTCCACCGCCGCCCAGGCCGCGGCCTGATACGAGATGGCGGAGCCGTCGACCGCGACCACAATCGGCGGATTGAGTTGCCGCGTTGTCGAATCGCTGTGTTCGGTCATGATGTTCTCTCCTCATCCGAGATGTCGCTGGGTATCGGCGCCGTGCACGGGTTCGCCGTTCATGCCGTGGCCGCCGATTCGAGCGGGCGCACGACCTCTTGCAGGGGCAGTCGCGGTGACGGCGAGATCGCGGCCGCGCTGCTGACCGCCCAGCCCATCCGGATCATCAGCTGTGGATGGCCGAAGCCGCCCAGAATGTCCGCGCGGATCTTCTCGCGCAATCGCGGCAGCTCCAAAGGTTCGGTGAGCGGGCAGGTGGCCAGCCCGAACGCGGTGGCGGACAGCAGTACCGCACTCGCGGCCTCACCCGCCCGCAGCCAACCCATCAGATCGTTGGAACTGGTGGCCAGCACCAACATTCGCGATGCTTCATCGGTATCGTGCACGATCGCTTCGGGCAGTCGCGGATCTCCGAACGGCCGGACCCTCGGATCCGTCGATGCCACCGCGTTACGGGCCGGCACACCATACGACTGGGCGTGATGCCCACTCCATTCGCTCAGTTCCGCCAAGTAACCGGGATCGTGGGCATGTTCGTCCGCGGCTTGCGCGAATATGCGGGACAGCCGGGTCCGCTCGCCGGTGGCCTCGACCTCGTGCACCGCGACGCCCGGTGCTTTGCCCGCGGCCATCACCTTGGCGACCTGCGCCGAGGGCACCTCCCAGGAGGTGAATCGGCGGCGGTCGCTGCGCCGGGTGGAGATAGCCCGCGCCAGTCGCACCGACTCCGGGTCGGGCACCGCGTGCCGCAGTTCCACTGCCGCCAGGTGACGCGGATCGGCCGGATTCGGGAATCGGTGCACGACCGTCTCCCAGCCGAACGCCCGCAGCGCCACGCGCAGATGATGCAGTGCCGCACCGCAACTCAGTACGAGTTCGCGGCTGTCGGGATCGGTGTGCGGCAGCCGCCGACCGCAATCGGCGTACAGCTGCACGGTGGAATCGCCGACCCGCCACGACCACGGCTGGCTGTTGTGGACCGACGGTGCGCGCACCGCCAGGGTCAGCGCCGCCCGCACGGTTTCGGGATCGGGATGCGTTCTCGACATCGTTTGTCCTTCGGAAGGATTCGGGTGGCCATTCGGGTTCAGCATGGCGCAGTCGGCGGCCGGGAAGGATGGCCGAAAGTCACCGGATGCCGGGACGTGGGGCCATGCTCAGGGTTGGCGTACGACCAGGACCGGGCAGGAGGCGGTGTGCAGCAGGGCGGTACTGACCGAACCGATGACCATGCCGGAGAAACCGCTGCGGCCGTGGCTGCCCACAACCAGCAATTGCGCGCCCTCGGCATGCTCGAGCAGCGCCCGCACCGGGGTATCGCAGGCGATGTACCGTTCGAACCGCACATCCGGGTAGCGTTCGGCGAAACTCTCGAGGCTCCTGCTCAACAGCACCTCCTCGGTCTCGCGAATCACGTCCCAGCCGACCACCGGCAGGTCGAAGCCGCTGGAGTCGCTCCAGGCCCGGACCGCGATCAGCGGAGCCTTGCGCCGCGACGCCTCCTGGAATGCCAGCTCGATGGCGGGCAGGCTGTTGGCGGTGCCGTCCACTCCGACCACGATGGGCTTGCCGTCGGTGTCCGCACCGGTCTTCGCCACACCGTGCACCACGGCGACCGGGCAGTGCGCGTGCCGCGAGAGCGCGGTGCTCACCGATCCGAGCAGGGCCCGGCGGATGGCGCCGCGACCGCGGTTGCCCACGACCAGCATGCGGGCCTGACGCGAGCGGTCCAGCAATGTCGGTGTGATCAGCTCGAAGGTGAGTTCCGTTGTCACAGCGAGGGTTCCGCTGGGCGCGGCATGCCGGGCGACCTCCAGCGCCTCGGCCAGCACCCGCTCGCCCTCGCTGCGCAGGGCCGATTTCTCGGCCGCACTCAGCGCCGACCTCGACTCCAGCTCGTGCACAATGCCGAACGAGGTGATGATGTGCAGCGGACAGCGCAGCAACTCGGCCTCGACTGCCGCCCAGGCCACCGCCTGGTACGAGATCTCCGAGCCGTCGGCTGCGGCCACAATGGGTTGATTGACAGAATCCGTTGCGGGAACGGCGTTCTCGGTCATGATGCCTCCTGACGCGGTGATACCTAGAGCATCCCGCGCGGCCCCGCGGCAACCCAGGGAACAATGTCACCACCCGTCCGGGCCGTCGGGCTCCAGATCACCTGCCCGAGGAACCGGCTCGACAGCGTCATCACAGGGCATCGGGGAGGTTGCGGGCGGCGGTCAAGAGTTCGGCGATGGCACCGTGGATTCCATCGGCGAGCGTGCGCAGGTCCGGGTTGGTGTCGTAGTCACCGGTGATGCCGAAATTGAGTTGATCGTGGTAGCTCAGGATGGCTATTCCGGTGCGCAGGCGCATGGCGATGGGGACCGCGGGGAGCAGGGACAGCACCTCACGGCCGTGCACGGTCAAAGCGTGCGGCGGGCCGGGGATATTGGTGGCCAGGGCGGTGATGCCGTGTTGCGGGATGAGGGAGAGCAGTCGCACGGTCCAGGCGATCGGGGCGAAGGGGAGCCAATCGGCTAGGCCCATCACCGACTTCTCCGCCTGCGCTTCGCCGCGCGATTTGTGCGCGGTCATGAGGTCGTGGATCAGCGACAGTCGTTGCACCGGATCCTCGAGGTGGACCGGCAGCGCGGGGATCATGACCGAAACCCGGTTGTCCAGAACGTATTTCGCGTCGGCGGCGCGCATGGAGACCGGGACCAGGATGCGCACGGTATCTTCGGCGGGTTGTTCACCACGCTGCAGCAGCAGATCCCGGTAGGCCGAGGCCAGGGCGGCGAGAACCACATCGTTGACGGTCGCGCCGAAGGCTTTTCCTATCTCCCGCACCTCGGTCAGTGAGGTGCGGGCGGCGATATAGCGGCGCTGCTGTCCGATGGAACCGTTCAGCGAGGAGTCGGTGGCCGAGGCCAGGGTCGCCGCAGCCAACGGGATCAGGCCGCGTATCACGCTCACCGCGTGCCGCGGCAAATCGAACGGTAGCCGGATTCCCTTCACCGCCCAGGCGAGCCAATTCACCGCCGGCTGTGCGCCATTCGCGCCGCCGGACTCAACGGCTTCCATACCGTCGCAGAAGGTCGAGAGCAGTGTGACGCCGGAGACACCGTCGACCATACTGTGATGCGCCTTGACGAACAGCGCCCAGCGGTCGCCGGTGAGCCTCTCCACGACAATGCACTGCCACAACGGATGGTCTCGATCCAGGCGCTTCTCCAACTCGGCCGCGACGAAGTCGAACAGCGCGCTGTCGTCGGCGGGCTCGGGCAGCGCGGTCCAGTGGATGTGATGCGCCAGATCGAAATTCGGGTCCTCCTCCCAGACGGGAGCGGTCAGATCGAACGGCGCGCGGCGCATCTTCTGACGCAGCCTCGCATTGGCGGCGATGCGCTCGCCGAGTACTTCGGCGAACTCCGCACGCGTCGGCGGTGTGCCGGAAATGATTGCGACAGCACCGATTCCGAGACTGATGTGCCGGTCGGAGTCCTCGAGTTCGATGAACCCCGCGTCCAGCGGATGTAATTCGGTCATGATCGACACCTGAGATCGAATTGTATAAAGACACCTCAATCGTGGCGCCACCCACCGACCCGGCGGCAGAAGCGAAAGTAACCACTCCGAGTGACCGACGTCACGCCGATATCAGATCGCGATGACGGAATCGGTACAGCGCCGGCGCGAACAATCCCGCGCCGATCACCGTCAGTACCGCAACCGGGGTAAAAGCCAAGTCCTGCATGGGAACCCGAGCCAATGCGTGGAAGGGCGACAGTGACAGCGTCCAACCGGGAGCCTGCAACGCGGTCCCCACGTTGTCCCACAGGAACGCCGCCGCCACCAGCGCGTACATGCTGCTGACCGCCCGGGGCGCGAGCGCCAGCACCGCCGTCGCGCACCCCACCGTCACCACGACCAGCGGCAGGCTGTTGACCGAGGCCAGCAGGAGTGAGCTCGCCCGGATCCGCTGTCCGGTGAGCGCGGCGCCGACCCACATCGATCCCGCCGCGATCGCGGTCAGCGTGGCCGCCAGTGCGATCGCCAGCACGGCTCGCCCGCACTGCCACCCGACGCGTGAGCGTGGCATGGCCAGCAGTAGTTCCAGCCTGCCCGTGGCCTCCTCACCCCTGGCCGCCACAATCAGCGTCACCGCCAATAGCGCTGCCAGCAGCTGGATCAGCGAATAGAGCGCCGAGACGAACCCGTCGACGGCGAGCTGCTCGCCGAAGAATTGGGCATACATCGGGGTGTGTCGCAGGAATTCCAGCACCGTCTTGATCAGCCCGCCCATCAGCAGCGCGTACAGCGTGGTGCCGGCGAACCAGAAACTCAGCTGCGGCGTCTCATCGCGCAATGCCGCCTGCCATGGCGAACCCAGTAGTAGCCGGCGCGGTGGCCTGCTGTCGTGTGCGCCCAGCAACCCGCGCCCGATATCTCGGGTGCCGAGCAGGCACAGCGCGATCAGAATCGGCAGGGCCGTCGCCAGCACGATCACCGTCAGCACGATCGGCGACGGCGCGGCAGGCGGGCGCAACTCCTCGAACCAGCCCAGCGGGGTCAGCCGGCGCAGCCAACTCATCCCCTCCCTCACATCGGCGGGCGCGCGAACCAGGAAGGCGGCCACCAGGATTCCCGCCGCGAGCAGCCGCGCGGCGCGCGCGGTGGGGGCCAGCTGACTGGTCAGTGCCGCGACCGCGGCGAAGAACAGAGCGGGCAGCATCAGTTGCAGGCCGAGCTCTGCGCAATTGGCGAAGGTGAGCAGATGCTGTGGCAACCCGACCGCCGCGAGCGCGATCACCATCACCGCACCGATGATGACCGTTTGCACGGCCGTCGCCGTCAGCGCGGCGGCGAACCAGCGCCGCCGCGGCTGCACACCGCTGAGCACCAATTCACCACGCCCGGCGTCCTCTTCACCGCGCAGTGCGCCGGAGGTGATGACAACCGCCCACATCGCCATGATGATGCCGGCGCTGGTCATGGTCCGCCACGCCACCCAGCCCGCCGGATCGGCGATATCGAACGGATAGCCGTACAGCACTCGCAGCGCGCCATTGTTCACCAGCGGCGCGAGCATGGTGGTGCGGGTGGACCGGTCCGGGAAGGCGGCGACATAGGTCTGCAGGGCGGCGACGCAGAATATCGCCATCAGAATGGCCATGGCCGCCAAGGAGATTCGGTTGACGCGCAGCCGAGCCCGCACCAGTACAACCAGGCCGGGAAGTGCCGCGCCGTTCATCGGACCTGCTCCGGCGTGCTCGAGCGCCCCGTGCCGTCGTGGTAGTGAATCACGAAGAGCTCCTCGAGGCTGGGCTCGCGGCTGTCGATGGTCGTTACCGGCATCCGGGTCAGCGCGGCCAGCAGCGGACCCATTTCACCGCGAACCTCCAGCGCCACATGATGATCGGCGGCTACGGCGACCTCCACCCCGGACAGTCGGCGCAGCGGATCGAGGTCGACGCCGGACTCGGCGAAATTCACCTCGACCGTGCGGGCCGACAGATGCCGCAGTTGTGCCAGCGTGCCCTCGTCCACGAGGCGACCGGCCCGCAGAATGCCGACCCGGTCGCAGACCGCCTCGACTTCGCTGAGCACATGCGAGCACAGGAAAATCGTCTGGCCGCGGTTCCGCGCCTCGGTGACGGTTTCGCGAAAAGCGGCTTCCATCAACGGATCCAGACCCGAGGTCGGTTCGTCGAGCACGAGAATATCGGCCCGGGTGGCGAAGGCGGCGACCAATTGCACCTTCTGCCGATTGCCTTTGGACAGTGCGCGAATCTTCTTGTCCGGATCGAAATCGAAGCGCTCGATCAGCGTGTCGCGATAGCCGCGGTCGCACCCTCCGCGCAGATTCTCCAGATACTCGAAGGTCTCCGCGCCGGTCAACCCGGGCCACAGTGTCGCCTCCGATGCCACGTAGGCGCAATGCCGGTGCGCGGCAACAGGATCGGCCCACGCATCGCATCCGGCGAGTCGCACGCTGCCGCTGCTCGGCCGATGCAGCCCGAGTAGCAGGCGGATCGTGGTGGTCTTGCCCGCCCCGTTCGGACCCAGGAATCCATAGATCTCGCCGCGGGGGATATCCAATTCGAGCCCGTCCAATGCGAGCGTGCTCTCGTATCGTTTCGTCAGGCCGTGCGCCTCGATGACACCCATGACTCACCTCCGACCGGTGGGGACCCCACCCATTCTCGGCGCAACGGCACCCCCCGAACCACGGGACAAGGTCACCAACCGATCTCACCGGGCAGCGAATACGCCGCAGGCCCAACGCCGCCGACGCCGGGACCTTCGCCCCTCCCGGCCCCCGGGCCGCACACGCGACGCTGAGAGGAGTGGACACACCGACGATCGGAGCCATAATGGGCGACTACGTGGCCGGCCTGAACGAACTGCGATTGGCCGATGCCGATCGCGCCGGCGGCAAGGGCGCGAATCTGGGCGAACTGGTATCGGCGCAATTGCCGGTGCCACCCGGATTCGTGGCATTGAAATCCTGCTACGAGGAGGTGATCACCTCCGGGCCACACGGAGTCGAACTCGACAAGCTGCACACCCAGGCCCTGGAGGTCGCGCGGGACGCGACCGCGGCCGAGGGGCGGCAGCTCGACGAACTCTGCATTCGCATGCGCGAACTCGTGCACGCGACTCCCATGGCGCCCGAGGTCCGCGCCGCCCTGCTCGGCGCGTATCACCGGCTCGGCGACGAGGTCGTGGTCGCGGTGCGCTCCTCCGCCGTCGGCGAGGACAGCGCGACCAATTCCTTCGCGGGAATGAATCTCTCGCGCACCAATATTCACGGCGAGGACCAGCTGATGCGGGCGCTATCGCGCAGACGATTCAAGGCGATGTCCTGTTGCGCGGACTGGGCGCCGCCCCGGGTGCGGCCAGCGGGCTGGTACGCGTGCTGCGTTCACCGGCCGAGGGTTCGACGCTGCGCGACGGCGAAGTGCTCGTCGCCCCGATGACCAATCCCGATTGGCTGCCCACCATCTCCCGCGCCGCCGCGCTGGTCACCGACAGCGGCGGCCTGACCTGTCACGCGGCCATCGTGGCGCGTGAGCTCGGCGTGCCCTGTGTGGTCGGAACACGCACCGCCACAATGCCCTCGGTGGTGTACCGCCTGCCCGAATACGTGGGCATGGGTATCGACGGTGTCTCCATCGGCAGCAATGACCTGACCCAGCTGATGCTGGGCGTGGACCGGGATTCGGAGAACTGCGCCGAATTGTTCGACGAATCCGATGCCGCGGTGCTCGATGCCATCGGGAGCATCATCTCCACCGCCAACCGCCTCGGCATCACCTCATCGCTGTGCGGGCAGGCCCCGTCCACACGCCCGGAATTCGCCGAGCACCTGGTGCGCATGGGCATCACCTCGGTCTCGGTGACCCCCGACGCCATAGCCCGGACCCGACGAATGGTCGCCGCGGCGGAACGCCGACTCCTGCTGGAGAACGCCCTGCACCACCGGTGACACCACCCCCGCAGTTCTGAATAAAGGAGCATTCGATATGCGCGCCATGGTCTTTCACGGTGCCGGACAGAAGTCCTGGGACGAAGTCCCCGACCCCACCATCCAAGCTCCCACCGACGCGATCGTGCGGGTCGACGCGGTGACCATCTGCGGCACCGATCTGCACATTCTCAAGGGTGACGTACCCGAGTTCACGCCGGGGCGGATCCTCGGCCACGAAGCCGTCGGCACCATCGTCGAGGTCGGCTCGGGCGTGCACACCCGCCGGGTGGGCGAGCGAGTCCTGTTGTCCTGCATCAGTTCCTGCGGCGCGTGCCGCTTCTGCCGGGAGGGCCGCTACGGCCAGTGTCTGGGCGGCGGCGGGTGGATTTTCGGCCACCTCATCGACGGCACCCAGGCCGAACTGGTCCGGGTCCCCTTCGTCGACACCTCCAGTCATCCGATCCCCGAATCGATTACCGACGAGCAGATGCTCATGCTCGCCGATATTCTGCCCACCAGTTACGAAGTCGGCGTCCTCAACGGCGCTGTCACACCGGGTGACACGGTCGCCATTATCGGCGCGGGCCCGATCGGCTTGGCCGCCATCGCCACCGCGCGGCTGTACAGTCCGGGCCACATCATCGCGATCGACCTCGCCGACAGCCGACTCGAGGCCGCTCAAAAGATCGGTGCCGATGTCATCGTCAACAGCAGCCGGGAGAATCCGCTCGATATCGTCCGTGAACTCACCGGCGGACTGGGCGCGGATGTCACCATCGAGGCGGTCGGTATTCCCGAAACCTTCGAGACCGCGGTGGAACTCGTGCGCGCGGGCGGGCACGTGGCCAATATCGGCGTCCACGGCAAGCCGGCGACCCTGCACCTGGAGAAGGTCTGGATCAGCGATCTGACCATCACCACCGGCCTGGTCGACACCTACTCCACCCCGAGGCTCATCCAGCTCATCGCGACCGGCCGTCTCGATCCGTCCGCCCTGATCACCCACCATTACACGATGAACGAATTCGAGACCGCCTATGAGACATTCGCGCACGCCGCCGAAACCGGCGCGCTCAAAGTGGTCGTCACGGCCGAGCACTGACCCGCTGTGAATGCCACAATCCTCGCGTGAATCCGTTGGTACGTATCAGTCGTGTGGTGGCCGCGTTCCTGCTGGTGCTGCTGGCGGGCACGGTCGGCTATCTGATGTTGGGGTTCGGATTCCTCGACGCGCTGTATCAGACCGTGACGACCATTGCCACGGTCGGATTCCGTGAGGTCCACCCGTTGTCCCCGACCGGCCAGGTGTTCACCATGGTGCTCATCCTGGTCGGTGCGGGCACCGTGTTCTATATGTTCGGGGTCCTGCTGGAGGCCCTCATCGAAGGACATCTGCGCCAGCATCTGGAACGGAGACGAATGGACCGCCGGATAGACCGGATGCGCGGGCACATCATCGTGTGTGGGTGGGGCAGGGTGGGCTGTTCGACCGCGCAGTATCTGCAGAGCCTGGGCAAGACCATCGTGGTGGTGGATCGCGATCCGGAACGGTTGCAGGACATCGAATATCCGAACATTCTCGGCGATGTCACCGATGACAGTGTGCTCGAAGCCGCGGGTATCGCGCACGCGCACGCCTTGATCGCCGCCCTGGACAGCGATGCCGACAATGTCTATGTGACCTTGTCCAGCCGCGCGATGCGCGACGATCTGGTGATCATCGCGCGGGCGCGAACCGAAGGCTCGAAGTCCAAACTTCTTCGCGCCGGGGCGAATCGAGCGGTCAATCCCCAATTGATCGGCGGTCGTCGAATGGCGGCGTTCGCGCTGCAACCCAATGTGGCCGAATTCCTGGACGTCGTCATGCACGACGACAGCCTGGAATACCGGATCGAGGAGATCACCGTCGGCGCGCAGTCACAGCTGATCGGCCACTCCCTGACGAACACCGCTCTGCGCCGCACCACAGGCGCTTTGGTAATGGCCCTGCGTGCCCCCGACGGCCGATTCATCGCCAATCCCACCGGCGAAACCCAACTCCACGCCGATTCCATTCTGATCGTCCTGGGTACCCCCACCCAGCTCGACGCGGTACGCGCCCACGCCGTCGGCTGACCGCCGATGTGGAGCCTGCGCCGCCGGGCACTACGATTCGCGTCGTCAGCTGGATTTCAATCAGGAGGGTTCTTTCATGGCGCGCAAGGTCATCGTCGAGATGGTGGACGATTATGACGGCAAGTCCACCGCGGTCGAAACAGTGCAGTTCGCTGTCGACGGCATCGACTATGAGATCGACCTGTCCGACCTCAACGCCGCCGCCCTGCGCGGAGTGTTCGAGCAGTGGACCTCCAACGCCCGCAAGACGTCCCGCACGTCCCGCACCAATGTGGCCAAGCCCCGCCCGGCCGCCGACCGCGAGCAGACCCAGGCCATTCGAGATTGGGCCCGCCAGAACGGATTCGACGTCTCCAGCCGCGGACGGGTGCCGTCCGAGATCTTGGCGGCGTACAACAAGTCCGCCGCTTAAAGACCTGTGTGGCGCTCCTCGAACTCCCGCACGGCAGCGGCTACGGCACCAGGACTGCCGCACCCGCGAAACGTCCATGTGCCAGATCGGAGAGCGCCCGGTCGGCCTCCCGGAGGTGATACCGGTGCACCGTCACTTCGAGATGATGTTCCGCGGCGAATGCCAGGAATTCACGGGCATCGTCCCGGGTGTTGGCGGTGACCGACCGAATCTCCTTCTCCTGGAATAGGTGTCGCTGATAGTTCAGGATCGGGATATCACTGAGATGGATGCCCGCGATGGACAGCACTCCACCTCGGTCGAGAGCCTCCAGTGCGGGCAGGACGAGCTCGCCCACCGGGGCGAACAGGATGGCGGCATCGAGCGCCACGGGCGGCGGGTCCGCGGCCCCCTGAGCAGAGCTCGCGCCCAATTCCAGCGCGAGCGACTGCGCGGCCGAATCTCGGGTCATCACATGGACTTCCGCGCCCCGCGCGAGAGCGACCTGTGCGGCGAGATGGGCGCTGCCGCCGAAACCGTAGATCCCCAATCGCCCGCCCGGACGGAGCGACGCGCGCTCCAGCGCCCGGTAGCCGATGATCCCGGCACACAGCAGCGGAGCGAGCTCGGCATCGCTGTAGCCACTCGGCAATCGGTGCGCGAAAGCCGCGGGGACCGTTGTGCGTTCCGCATATCCGCCATCGGCATCCCAGCCGGTATACCGCGACTCCGGACACAGGTTCTCCGCGCCACGCAGACAGTAGCGGCACCGCCCGCAGGTATACCGCAACCAGGCGATCCCCACCCGATCCCCCACCCGGAATCCCCGGGTATCCCCCGCTCCGAGCGCCACCACCTCCCCCACCACCTCGTGCCCCGGCACCACCCCGACCTTGTGCGGCGCCAGATCTCCCTCCGCCACATGCAGATCCGTCCTGCACACCCCGCAGGCCAGCACCCGCACCAGCAGTTCCCCGGCATCCGGCTCCGGGTCCTGCACATCCTCGAACCGTATGGGCCCGTCCTCGATCGCCCCGGGCCGCTCGACACGCCACGCTCGCATCCCCCGAGGGTAGTTCGCGCAATGGCCTCCGGGTCGGCACCGGGCCGCTAACCGCTGAATCTGGCGGTGAACAGCATTGCCGGATCACCCAGGCGGTGACGCGGCTGATCTGGGTCATGGCGAGCCGCCGTGCCAGTCGGCTGCCGATCAGGCCGCCGCACAACAGCATCGGGCTCATGATCGCCGCGTTCCGCAGGTCGGTTCCGCTGAATTGCCCGTGCACGGCCAGGGTCGCGGCACTGACGACGGAGATGATGAGGAAGATTGCCGAGAGGGTGGCGCGGAGTTCGGCGGGGTTCGTGGGGCGGTAGGCCAGCGAGAGTGGGGGCCTGGCAAGGCTGCCAACACCGAATCGAACGGTGTCGATAACCAGGGTTCGACAACGTTTTAAGCAGTCCTTGCCTTCGGGCGGTAGCAACACCGACCGGCAATGCCGATGAGTCAGGTAGTAGGCGAGCGCCGTTTCATCGCCCGCGCAACCCTTTTCAGTCCCGCGTCGCACAGTTCGATCAGCCGGCGCCGTTCCTCGTCCGCGAATTGGGCGGTTTCCACTTCGGAGCGCAATCGTGCGAGCCGGTTCTCGAGAGTGCCGACTTCCCCGAGAGCCAATGCCTGGCGTGCGTCGAGGAGTGCTTGGCGGATACGGTTTTCCAAATCGTCCATCATCAACCACCTCCCGGGTCCAGGGATGCGGCGTCATCGGAGTGTCACCCGTGCCCGGGCTACGCCGACTCCGGTTCCGCCTCTCCACGATACGCCGCCCATCATCGGATAGGCCGCGAATCCGTTCGCCTGCAACGCGTTTCGTGACCCAGGCTCCGGCGGCACCGGCACGCACCACTACATCGGCGAATTCGGCACGCCTGGAAATCGATCTCATGTTCAACGCCATCGCCGAGGTGATGCCGGCCTGCGCCAAATCGCCGACCTGGGAGGTGTAGTCACACCCTGTAGCGACCGATCCGCGTCAACGAGCTGGAATCGGAAAGACCGCGAAGGTTCCCAGCGCCTTGGCGACCAGACGATCCCCGTTACGAATGTCCGATTCGAGGGCGATCACCCGCTTTCCTCTGTTGATCACCCTCGATTCGCACTCCACCACGCCCTCGCGGACCACGGCGAGGTAGACGATCTTCACCTCGATGGTGGCGCAGGACTCGCCTTCGCCGAGCACACAGTAAACGGCCGCGCCCATCCCCTGGTCGGCCATCGAATACATCACCCCGCCGTGCAGCACGTGGTGCGGATTGAGGTGTTCCGGGGCCACGGTGAGTCGGCCGACGCTGCGGGCGCCGGCGCGATCGAACTCGACCATGTCCAGGCCGATGAGCGCGCCGAAGCCGCCGTCGAGATTCGCTGGGATCGTCATGATATCGGCAGCGTAGCGCTTGGCCTGCCGGTCGACCATGCCGAATACCGTGCGGCCCATAGAAAGCTGCCGTCACCATGGTGGGCAGGGTGGCGCCGTGCCAGGTACTGCGAGTCGTGGACGGCTTCCAGCACACATTGCCGGACGGGTCCTCGAACGAGATCATCGCCTTTCGCGGTCACGGGTCAGACCATCGTGTCGGTGATCGGGAGACCGAACGCGTGGGTGCCATACATGAGGTAGGCGCGCTCGGCATCGTTCGCCGCGTGTACTCGGCCGGCGTGTGCGTCACGCCAGAAGCGCTGCAGCGGAGTGCCATTGGCGAGCGCGGTCGCGCCCGAGGCCTCGAACAGCTTGTCAACCGAGGAGATGACGCGGCCGGTGGCGCGGACCTGGTCGCGCCGGGCGCGAGCGCGCACGTCGAACGGAACATCCTCGCCGCGCAGCAGGTAGGCGTACTCGTCGGCGACATTGCCCGAGAGCTGACGCCAGGCGGCGTCGATGTCACTGGCGGCCTCGGCGATACGCACCTTGCCGAACGGATCGTCCTTGGCGTTCTCACCGGCGTAGGCGGCGCGTACGCGCTTGCCCTGGTGCTCCACATGCGCGTCGTAAGCGCCGTAGGCCATTCCGACGATGGGGGTGGAGATGGTGGTGGGATGGATGGTGCCCCACGGCATCTTGTACACCGGATCGGTATTCTGCTCCAGGCCAGGCGATTTCAGCTCGCCCATGGCACGGAAGCTGAGGAAACGGTGCTTGGGTACGAACACGTTCTCCACCACGATGGTGTTGGAGCCGGTACCGCGCAGACCGACCACGTTCCAGACGTCGTCGATTCGGTATTCGCTGCGAGGAATGAGGAATGAGCCGAAGTCGACCGGCTTGCCGTCCTTGATGACCGGACCGCCGACGACCACCCACTCGGCGTGCGAGGAACCCGAGGAATACCCCCACGAACCGGTCACCCGGTAGCCCCCGTCGACCACGCTGCCCGCGCCCATGGGCGAGTAGGAGGACGCGATGCGCGTATCCGAGTCCGCGCCCCAGACATCGTGCTGCGCTTGCTGATCGAACAGCGCCAGGTGCCAGTTGTGGATGCCGAGGATGCCCGCCACCCAACCGGTGGAGCCGCACGCGCTCGCGATCTTGCGGACCGTGTCGTAGAAGACGACCGGATCGGCGGCGTGGCCGCCCCACTGGCGGGGTTGCAGAAGCCGGAAGAAGCCCGTCTCCTGTAAGTCTTTGATCGATTCGTCTGGTATGCGCCGCAGGTCCTCGGTTTCCTGTGCGCGTTCTCGCAACATGGGAAGCACTGCCTCGACACGATGGATTATCTGCTGGGTCATCTCGCCGGATGCTCCTGAACGGTAGGTGGCGGCCGGTACCCCGAGCGCCACGGAACTAGAACACGTTCTCATCACTATCAGGCATGACGAGACCTGAGATCAGCGGAGGAAGTTACTGAACTCTAGGGACTTTTGGCCATTGTCGAGACCAATACGGATGGCCCAAAATTGCACAGTTCTGCAACCTGTTCTAGTTGTATCTGGGAGATGCTGATGGCGACGCCCCCGCAAGGGCCCCGCGGAAAGATCCGCGAAATCGACGTGGGCTCCATGCCCACCCGCTATGCCCGCGGCTGGCACTGCCTGGGCCTGGCCAGCGCCTTCCGCGACGGTAAACCGCACGCGGTCAAGGCTTTCGGCACCAAACTGGTCGTCTGGGCCGACAACGCCGGTGATTTGAAGATACTCGACGCCTACTGCCGGCACCTCGGCGGCGACCTGGCCATGGGTGAGATCAAGGATGGCGCTGTCGCCTGTCCATTCCACGACTGGCGCTGGGGCGGCGACGGAAAGTGCAAGGACATTCCCTACGCGCGGCGCGTACCACCGCTGGCCCGCACGCGCACCTGGCCCACGCTCGAACGCAATGGGCAGCTGTTCGCTTGGCATGACCACGAGGGCAGTAAACCCACCGACGCGGTGACAATCCCCTACATCGACGGGCCGTACACCGACGCCACCGGCGACAGCACCGAAACCCACAGTTCCGACTGGACCCCCTGGACCTGGAACTCGATCCTGATCGAGGGCTCCAACTGCCGGGAGATCATCGACAACATCGTCGATATGGCGCATTTCTTCTATATCCACTACGCCTTCCCCACATATTTCAAGAACGTCTTCGAAGGCCATATCGCCACCCAGTTCCTGGAGACCAAGGGCCGTCCCGACATCGGAATGGCCACCAAGTACGCGGGTGACACACTGCTGAAGTCGGAAGCCTCGTACTACGGACCGTCCTACATGATCAATCCGCTGACCAATGCCTACAGCGGCTTCGAGACCAAGAGTGTGCTGATCAACTGCCACTACCCGGTCACTCAGGACTCGTTCGTGCTGCAATACGGAATCACGCTGGAGAAACCCCAGGGCTTACCGGATGAGGCGGCAAACCAGTTGGCGGCCGCCATGGTCGAGGGGATCGGCGTCGGCTTCCTCCAGGACGTCGAGATCTGGAAGCACAAGTCCAAGATCGAGAATCCATTGCTGTGCGAGGAAGACGGTCCGGTATACCAGCTGCGCCGCTGGTACGAACAGTTCTATGTGGACGTCGCCGATATCGACCCGAAAGCGCAGCGGCGCTTCGAATTCGAGGTCGACACCAGCAAAGCCAACGAAGCATGGGAGGCCGAGGTAGCCCAAAACATGCGCCGCAAACACGAGGCCGAGGCGGGCACTCGATATGAACACATCTGATCGGAGGGAGGCCGCCAAGAGGTAAGGCTTCCCGCCCCGGATGGCGAGCGACATGTTGCCCCGCACCTCGGTGCGGGGCAACATTCGTGGCGCGGCCTTGACCGCAGTGTCCTTGTCCCCGTTACCCGGTCACCGGTAGTCCAACTCCTCCGCTCCCAACCGAGTGCGGTTCCGTTGTCACGTGTTTGATTGCCGCTAGACGCTCGCGACTTCCGCCCGGCGTGCCGAGTCCACGGCGATCTCCGCGGCCCAGTCGCGGATGGCGTCCCAATCCCTGAGGTCACCGAAGCGGCGTCCGCCGAGCAGGAAATAGCGCAATTGCGCTCGCACAGGCATTTTGCCGCGCTCGCACCGCCCGGCGAAAGCCCTGTACCCGCGCACCGCCAGCGCGTCGCGCACGGTCGCGATCTGCTTCGGTACCGCACGCGCCCACCGCCGGCCGATCCGTCCGGCGGACAGCGCCGGAGCGATGCCCATGCTGAACAGCCACACATCCGGCGACGTGAGCTGTTCGAGCCGCTGGTACACGAAAATGACGAAGGGCTTCATCAGTGCCTCGTGATACACCGGACTGCCGAGTACCACCGTGTCGAACTCGGACAGGTCAGGCACCTGATGACCGATCGGGACCACCCGCACCACCACATCCGGCGATTCCAATGCCGCACCGATGAATTCGGCGACTTCTCCGGTCGTCCCTCGACCCGTCGCGTACACCACGGCGATATGCCGCACTCTCGTACCCATGCCCGCCAGCTTGCTGGCAGCAGGCCGCCCATTCCAGGGACTGGATGCCCATGGCGAAGGGACCAAGGTCATCGAGCGCGGCTGTACCACCGGTTCCCCGGGACGCTCACGCACTCGTCTGTCGAACGACCGGCTGATCCGTTCCGGCGCAACATGATCCACCGTGCGGATCTTCTTGACACTTTTGCAACGGCACCTGGAACAGCGGGAGATGGTCGAACTCGGATGGATTGACGAGGCCGGAAACCCCAGCCAAGGCACCGCAGCCGGACTGTGGGCAGCCACGGGCCGAATATCGGCGAAGCGCACCTTCCCCCCAACCCGATGTTTGGCGAGATGCGTTGGCCGACTTGATATCAGAACTGCACCAACCACAGCGGAGACGCTGATTGCGACGGCGAGGATGAAGTCCACGGCGAGTCCTCCCGGTAGTCCGATAGGCGGCGGCACCGGTGCGACCACTGCGGATCGCCGAAAACGGAGGGTGGTTCGACGCCACTTAACACCGGTGCTGCATTCGAGAGTGCGGGTTTCGATGCGGGTAATTCGAGTACATAAGCGTCTAAATGCGAATAGCTTCCGGCTCACGCCGACTACGGACTTGGGAGCGACCTATGGTGGAGGTCGAGTGGACGGCGCGCGAGATTCGCGCGCTGCGAGCGGTTCTGAAAATGAGCAGGCCCGAGTTCGCCCGCCGCGTCGGCGTGGCCAAACGAACCCTGTCGTTATGGGAGTCCGGCGAAACGGGGCAGTTGCAGGCGGCCAGTCGGCGTCTGCTCGACGAGGTCCTGGCAGGCATCACGCCCGAGCAATCCCGTTGGTTCTCGGACGTGCTCACGGTGGCACCTACCGGGCATCCTGGACAGGACGAACAATCGCACGGCAACTGGACCGGCGCCGCGCCCACTGGCGAATGTGGTTTGTATGCATGGGAAGTCGACGATGACGTGAGACGACGCGAATTCGGGAAGACGGCTGCCGCCGGTGCGGCGGTCATGCTCCTGGGCGGGCAGGACCACATCGGCATGAGTGATGTGCGCCGACTACTCACCGGTATCGACGCCCTCGAACGGGAAGATCAGACATCCGGCGGTGCGGCCCTGGTCGACTTCGCTGTCGGGCAGCTGGCCCGGCACAAGAACAAACTCGATACGGGCGCCTACGACAATGCCACAGGAAACGCGTACGCCAGCGCGACAGGGCAACTCGCCGTACTGACCGGCTGGCTCGCATACGACGTGGACCGGCATCCGCTGGCGCGCCGCTGTTACGCCGATGCCATGGCGCTTGGCACCGAGGCGGACGATTCCAACCTGATCGCGCACACCTGCCTGTATGCCGCCAACCAGTCCATCGCCCTCAGCCGCGTTGGAGCTGGAAGTCCTTCCCACGCACTCAAACTCATCGACCGCGCCCCGACGGCGAGCAGGCCGATCTGGTTGTGGCCAGCTTGCTCGGTGAGGGCCGGGTACTGCGTCCGACACCGGCCGTACCACGCACCGGACGCCGTCGGTATGGGCAACTGCGCAGACCGCACCCGCCAAGCAGCGGCGCGGCCGGTATCACCCCGACAGCGTGAGGCACCCCGCGAAGATGCTGCCCGACATCGTCCGCCACGCCGTGCAGACCTACACCCGCCCTGGCGATCTCGTCCTGGACCCGATGGTATCGGACTCGATCCCGGCACTCACATGCCGTTGACCTCGACGATCGGGGGCGGGTAGTCGCGGGCCAGGGTCGGTGCACGCCACGGCCGGTGCACGGCGCCGCCGGGGAGGTCGGCCAGTTCGGGGAGCCAGCGGTGGACGTAACTGCCGTCGGGGTCGTGCCGTTCGGCCTGCAGGATCGGGTTGAGGGTGCGGTTGGGGCGGGTGTCGGTGCCGGTACCCGCCGCCCACTGCCAGTTCAGCTGGTTGTTGGCGAGGTCGGCGTCGACCAGCCAGCGCAGGAAGTGGGCCGCACCGATCCGCCAGTCGACGCGCAGGGTCTTGGTGAGGAAGCTCGCGGCGATCAGCCGGGCCCGGCCCGGCATCCACCCCTGGGCGAGCAGTTGGCGCATCGCGGCGTCGATCACGGGGAATCCGGTGCGGCCCGCCCGCCAGGCATCGGCCGCGTGCGGGTCGTCGCGGGGCGGAGCCGGTGGCGGCCGGTAATCGGTCCACGCGAGTTCGGTTCGGGCCGCCAACATTTGGTGCTGGAAGTCGCGCCAGGCCAGCTGCCGGGCGAAGGCATAACCGCCGGGTTCGGACAGGTCGGTGCGGTGCACGAGCTCGGCGGCCGACAGGCAACCGAAATGCAGATAGGGCGACAACCCGGAGGTCGCATCGGCGGCCAGGTCGTCGGCGCGCTCGGCGTACTGCTCTACGGGCCCGGACAGCCAGGCACGCAACAACTCTCGCGCGCTGGTCTCACCACCGACGGACAGCTGGGGCGAACCCGGCGCCACGGACAGCTCGGCTACCGTCGGTAGCCGGCCGGGATCCAAGTCGGGCACCGACAGCGAGTCCGGGGCCGGGTGCACGGTCCGGATCGGGGTCTCGAGCCAGCGCCGGAAGTACGGCGTGAACACCGCGAAATGCGCTCCGCCGGAAGACGGCCGGAGTTCGCCCGGCGGCACCGCGGTCACCGAGGCGTGTTCGTACAGCGGAATGCCTTGCGCGGCAAGCCGTTCGCGCAGGCACCTCGCTCGCTGAGCGCTGTACCGGCTGACATCCGCGGCGATGTGCACGCCGCCGGCCCCCACCTCGGTGGCCACCCGCTCCACCTCGGTCACCACCTCACCGCGCCGCATGATCAGCCGCGCACCGCGAGCGCGCAATTCGGCGTCCAGCTCGGACAGCGCCGCCAGGAGAAATCCGATTCGGTTGGGCAACACCGGTTCCCGGCCGAGGATCGCGTCGTCCAGCACGAACAGCGGCACTACCTGGGCGCTCGCGCGGGCGGCGGCGCACAGCACCGGATTGTCGTGCACCCGCAGGTCCCGGGTGAATACCGCGACCGTGACGCGGCCCGAACCCACGAGAGCGGCGGTGTGGATCATCGAGCTCCTTCCGCGACGACGGACCCGGCGCCGGAACCACAGCCACCGAGAGATAGGTCCCCAGTCTAGCCAAACTTCGATGCATAATCGATTCAAACGAACAGGAGGACCGGAATGCGATCGACAGCGGCACCACGAATCGCCGGATTGGTGACAGCGGCCTACGGCGCGGCCGTCGCCGCCCGGCCCGCCGTCCTGCTCGGCCCCTGCGGATGGTCGGCCGAGGACGGCCGCCGGCGAATGCTCGCACGCACACTGGGCTGGCGGGACCTGCTGTCCGGGGCCGCATTGATATCGGCACCCCGCCCGGGCCCGCTCCGGGCCGCGATCCTGGTTCGCGTGGGAGCGGATCTGTGCGACACCCTCTTGTTCGCCGTCGCGCTGCGTGGCACTCCGCAGCGCAACCGGGCCGTAGTGGTCGCGGCGAGCTGGGCGGTACTGTGTGCCGCCACCTGGTTCACCGTCGGGTCCGGGCCGGCATCCCCGGCCGCCGCGGACCTGCCGGCCGAACGATCGGCACAATGAGCCCATGTCCACCGGACCCGATGCCGCCGTCGGCTACCCCATACGCGCCGTAGCCGACCGCCTCGGCGTACCGGTGGCCACCCTGCGCAGCTGGAACCAGCGGTACCAGCTGGGCCCGGGTCATCACGAGCCCGGGCGGCACCGGCTGTACACCGCCGCCGACATCGCAGTGCTGGAACGGGTGGTCGCGCTGGTGCGAGCCGGCGCAAGCCCGTCCAGCGCGGTAGCCGAGGTCCGGGTCCCGATTCCGGAACCGGGCGACCGCTCGGCGCTGCTGAACGCCGCGTTCGCCCTCGACAGCGGCCGAGCCGGCGAATTGCTGAGCAGTTATCTGAACCGCCACGGTGTGGTCGGTTTCTGGGAAGACCTGTGCCGGCCCGCATTCGCCGACATAGTCCAGGCTCAGCAGCAGGGCGGCTCCATCGACGTCGAGCACCTGCTGTCCTGGTGCGTGACCTCCGCTCTGCAGGCGATCCCCGCCCCACGCGGGGAGTCGGCGATCCTGCTGGCCTGCACCGGCGGCGAAACCCATGCGCTGCCCCTGACCACGCTGCACGCCGCGCTCGCCGAGCGCGGCCGGCCCGCCACGATGCTGGGGGCGAACACGCCCACCGACGCACTGGTCGACGCTATAGACCGGATTCCGGCACCGACGGTCGTGCTCTGGTCCCAGCAGGAATCCACCGCACTGGCCTCGGCCGTGACCGCCTGCGTTGCGGCCGGCGCGCGGACGTACGTCGCAGGCCCCGGCTGGGCGTCCGTGCGGCTGCCCGCCGATGTCGCGACTCTCGCCAGGCTCACCGAGGCACTGGACGCGCTCGACTGATCGCCGCGGCGTCACCCCGGCCGGATCCGGGGCACCACCCGCCTCGAACCACATAAGAGCCCACGTGAACACGTGCGGTCCACCGCATCGGCTGACACGAGCGAAAAAACGATGCATACTCGATGCATCACCACATCGTGACTACCGAGTCGAGGAGAACAGTGGTCGACGTCTCGAATATGCGCACCGGCAGCCGGGTGGCCGTCGTCGGTAGCGGAGTCGCGGGCCTCACCGCGGCCTGGGTTCTCACTCGTGCGGGGGCGCGAGTCACGGTGTTCGAAGCCGACCCGCGGCTGGGCGGGCATGCGCACACCCATCGCCTCCGCCTCGAGCCGGGCACCGAGGTCGCGGTGGACACTGGATTCATCGTGCACAATGACCGCACCTACCCGACGCTGCTGCGGCTGTTCGCTGAACTGGGCATCGAGACCCGGGCCTCGGACATGAGCATGTCGGTCCGCTGTGACGGCTGCGGTCTGGAGTACGCGGGCGCCCGAGGCCCGAGCGGTCTGTTCGCCCGCCCGGCGCATGCGACGCGAGGCCGTTACCTGCGGTTGCTGACCGAGGTTCCGCGCTTCCACCGGCTGGCCCGCGCGGCCCTGCGCGAGGCGGCCGACGACACCGAGACCCTGGGTGAATTCGTCCGGCGCGCAAGCTTTTCCGGCTACTTCACGACCCATTTCCTGGCCCCGCTCGTCGCGGCGGTGTGGTCCTGCGATCCCGAAACGGCGCTGCGGTACCCCGCGCGCTACCTGTTCACCTTCCTCGACCACCACGGCATGCTCACCGTATCCGGCTCACCGACCTGGCGGACGGTGGTGGGCGGCTCGCACACCTATGTCGCAGCGATCGCCGCCGCGGTCGACACCGTCCACGCGGGGACGCCGGTGCGGGCCCTCGAACGCCACTTCGACGGCGTCGTGCTGCGCGACGACCGCGGCACCGCACACGAATTCGACGCCGCGGTCGTCGCCACTCATCCCGATCAGGCGCTGACCCTGCTCACCGCACCGACCGGGATCGAGCGACAGGTGCTCTCGGCGATGCCGTACTCGGTGAACCGGGCAATCCTGCACACCGACGAATCGGCGCTCCCCCGGGCCGCTCGGGCCCGGGCGTCGTGGAACTATCGGCTGCCGGCCTGCACGGCCGCGCCCGCGCAGGTGCTGGTCACCTACGATCTCACCCGGCTGCAAGGACTTCCGGGCCGGCGGCTGCTGCTCACCCTCAACGACGACACCGGGATACCCGCAGCGGCGGTGCTGGACCGGATGATCTACGGCCATCCCCGCTACACACCGGAATCCGTTGTGGCACAGCAGCACCTGCACCGAATCGGCGACGCCCGCGTGGCGTTCGCGGGCGCCTATCACGGCTGGGGCTTCCACGAGGACGGGGCGTTGTCCGGACTGCGCGCCGCCGAACAGCTCGGTGCCCGCTGGGCCGGGCGAGCCGTCACCACGGTCGCGACGGCATGAAGGCGCAACTGGTGTACACCCGCACGGCCCACGCGCGGCGGGTGCCGCGGCCGCACAACTTCCGGTATCGCGGCTACAGCTGGCTGGTCGACCTGGACGAACTTCCCCGGTTGCCGCGCTGGCTCGCACCGCTGGCGCGGTTCGATCCCGCCGACCACCTCGGTGACCCCCACGCATCGCTGCGCGACAATATCGACAGCTATCTGGCAGAGCAGGGAATCCACCTGCACGGCGGGCGAATCCGCATGTTCGCCAATGCGCGGGTGCTGGGCTGGGTGTTCAACCCGCTCACGGTGTACTGGTGCCGGGACGCCGCCGGGCGGCCCGTCTGCGTGATCGCCGAGGTACACAACACCTACGGTGAGCGGCACCGGTATCTGCTGCGCCCCGACGCGAGCGGCCGCGCCGAGACCCCCAAGCAGTTCTACGTCTCGCCCTTCAACCAGGTCCGCGGTACCTACCGGATCCGGGTGCCGGAACCCGGCGAAAACCTGTTCCTGTCGGTCCTTCTCGACGACGGCGGCCCACGTTTCGCGGCGACCGTCACCGGCCGCTGCCGCCCGGCCGATACCCGATCGGTGTTGCGGGCCGCCCTCACCATGCCCATTGCGCCACTGCGGGTTTCGGCACTGATCCGCTGGCAGGGCATCCGGTTGTGGGCGCACGGCCTGCCCGTGGTGCCCCACCCCAGAGGTCAGGAGACCGAACGATGACCGTCCGCTGCGAATCTGGTGCGCCCGTCGCAGGTCCCCGCTACGAACTCGACCGGCTGCCGCGCGGCCCGCGCGCCGCGATCGCCGCCGCGACCGCCGACCGGCTGTTCCGGCGCGCGGTCCGCCGCCTGCCGCTGCAGGTCGAGTACGGCACCGGCCTCGTGCTGCCGTCCGTCGCGGACGGACCGGTCATGACCGTGCACCGGCCCGATCGTTTCGCGACTCGGCTGGGCACACGGGGGCTGATCGGATTCGGCGAGGCGTACATGGCCGGCGACTGGTCGGCGGCCGACCCGGCGACGGTCCTGGCCGTCTTCGCCGCCGGTATCGACCGCCTGGTACCGGCGCCACTGCGCGCGCTGCGGCGGTGCGTCGTCGCCGCGCACCCGAGCTCGGACCGCAACACACGCGAGCAGGCCCGCGGCAACATCGCCCGCCACTACGACCTGTCCAACGAGTTCTTCGGACTGTTCCTCGACGACACGATGACGTACTCGAGCGCGCTGTTCGGCAGCCTCGATCCGGCGCCGTCGTGGGCGGAGCTCGCACCGGCGCAGGGCGCCAAGATCGATCGGATACTCGATACCGCGCACGTCGGTCCTGGCACCCGGGTACTGGAAATCGGTACCGGCTGGGGCGAACTCGCGGTGCGGGCCGCGGCACGCGGCACCCGGGTGCGGTCGGTCACCCTGTCCGCCGAGCAGTGCCGGCACGCCCGGGATCGGGTCGCGGCGGCCGGGCTCACCGACCGCGTCGAGATCGACCTGCTCGACTACCGTGCGGTGGACGGACACTACGACGCGGTCGTGTCGGTCGAGATGGTCGAGGCCGTCGGCTACGACTTCCTGCCCGGTTACTTCCGTACCGTCGAGCGGGCGCTGCTGCCCGGCGGGCGGGCGGTGATCCAAGCCATCACCATGCCGCACGACCGCATGCTCGCGACCCGCCACACCCACACCTGGATCCAGGAGTACATCTTCCCCGGCGGATTCCTGCCGTCGGCCCGCCTGCTCACCGATACCGCCGCGACCGCCGGACTCGTTGTGCGCGAGAACTTCTCGATAGGTCCGCATTACGCGCACACGTTGCGGCTGTGGCAACGACAATTCCTGGACGCCGAAACGGCCGTCACGGCACTGGGTTTCGACGAGACCTTCCGCCGAATGTGGCAGCTGTACCTCGCTCACTCCGAGGCGGGATTCCGCAGCGGGTACCTGGACGTGGGACAGTTCCTGCTCACCCGCGGGAACGGGCACCTCCCGGCCGAGGCCGCGCAATGAGTCCCCCACCGCCGCAGCCCGACTGGGCGGACCAGTTGCTGGACCGCTCGATCATCGCCGGTTACAGCACGATCGGGTTCCGCCTGCGGAGCCGCCGCTGGCCGCCCGGCGATCCAGCCGCCGGCGCGATGCGCGGGCGCACCGCGCTGGTGACCGGCGCGGCCTCCGGAATCGGGTTCGCGATCGCCGCACAGCTGACTGCTCTCGGGGCGGGTGTGATTCTGGCGGTGCGTAATACGGACGCAGGCGCTGGAACCCGGGACCGGATCCTGGCCGACGTGCCCGGCGCCGATATCGCCGTCCGGCACTGTGATCTCACCGATCCAGCCACCCTGGCCGCCTGCGCACGCACCGCGCCCGAGGTGGTCGATGTCGTCGTCCACAACGCCGGCGTGCTGCCCGATCGCCGCACCGAGACCCACACCGGACACGAACTCACCCTGGCCACCCACGTCCTGGGCCCGCTGGCCTTGACCGACCTGCTGCTGCCCGCGCTGCGGCGCGCACCCGATCCCCGTGTGGTGTTCGTCGCGTCGGCCGGGATGTACACACAGCCGCTCCCGTGGTCCGATCCCGAATACCGGGACGGAACCTACCGCGGTGCAACAGCGTACGCCCGCACGAAACGGATCCAGGTGGCATTCGCGCCCCTCGCCGCGGAGCACTGGCAGATCGGCGTCCACGCGATGCACCCCGGTTGGGTGGATACCCCCGGACTCCGTGCCGCCCTGCCGGCGTTCCGCCGCGTCACCGCCCCGATCCTGCGGGATCCGGGCGCCGGCGCCGATACTGCGGTCTGGCTCGCCGCCACCGGAATGCAACTACCGAACGGTCAGTTCTGGCACGACCGCCGCATCCGGCCGCAGCATCGCCTGCCCACCACCACCTACACCGGGGACCAGGTGGGCGAGCTGTGGGACTACTGCCGGGCGGCAGCCGACATCGGATAGCCGGGCCCGGACCCTTGCGACAGTGCATCGCTATTGCATCGTTTTTACGTTAAGGTAAGAGAAGGAACGCAGCCCAGAACCACCAACCCCGCCGACAAGTCGTTCGAGACAGGAGTAGACATGAACGTTCGGCAAACACAACGCGCGATCGAAAAGGTCGCCGTCGCCGCAGCCCTCGCCGTCACCGTCTCCGGTTCGGTGGCGCAGGCCGACCCACTTGCGGGTACACCACCGGCGCCGGTCGCGTCGCTGGATCTCGAGCGATATCTGGGGACCTGGAATCAACTGGCCGCCGTTCCAGAGCCCTTCTCGCTGGCCTGCGCCCACGATACCCAGGCCCGCTACACCCTCGACCCGGCCGGGAACGTGACCGTGGACAACATCTGCACGACCTGGTCCGGAGCACCGAACCGCATCCTCGGTACCGCCAAGGTCACCGACCCGAGTACCGACGCACAGCTGCACGTGAGCTTTCCCGGCGTGCCGACCCAGGACCAGCTCGACGGCCCGCCGAACTACATCGTCACCGCGCTCGACACCGACTACTCCTGGTCGCTGGTCACCGACCCCGCTCGCCTGTCCGGATTCGTCCTGTCTCGCACCGCGGAACTGACTGCCGCGCAATGGGATCAAATCCGCTCCGCCATCACGTCCGCCGCCGGCATGGATCCGTGTGTGTACCTGACATCGCCCACCACCGGGGGAATCGACACGATCGAACCGCTGTGCACACTGCGCCCCGCCGGATGATCCGCTTGCGGGTCCACCACATACCCGCCGCCGGGCCGGCTCAGCGCCCCGGATCGATGCTCTCCCGCCCGAGCAGATGACGAAGGCACGCGTCCAGGTCGGGATGACGGAAGCTGTACCCCGCGGCGGTCAGCCGGTCCGGTAGCACCCGCTGACTCGCGGCGGCCAGCTCCTCGGCGCCCTGCGCGCCCAGCAACAGCGCGGGACCCCACCGCGGCACCGGAATCACGGCGGGCCGCCGCGACACCCGTGCCAGCGTCGCTGTGTAGTCGAGGTTGCGCACCGGGTTCGGGGCTACAGCGTTCACCGCGCCGGACAGCTCCCCGTCCCACAGTGCCCGGTGGTAGATTTCGACCAGGTCGTCGATGCCGATCCACGACAGCCACTGCCGGCCGTCACCGATGCGCCCACCGAGCCCCGCGGCGAACAGTGGCCTCAGCAGCCGCAGCGTGCCCCCGCGCGGGGACTGCACGATGCCGGTGCGGACCCGGACCACCCGCAATCCCGACCGCGCCGCGGGTTCGGCCGCGTGCTCCCAGTCCGCCACCAGATCGGCGAGGAAACCCGTTCCGCGTGTAGAACTCTCGTCGAGTCGTTCGTCACCGCGATCGGGTCCGTAGTAGCCGACGGCCGAGGCTGTGACGAAGGTCGGCACCCCCGCCGCCGCGGCCCGCTCGGCCAGCGCGCGGGTGGGGCCGACCCGGCTGTCGACCAGGGCGCGGCGGTGGGCGGCGGTGAACCTGCCCGCGATCGAGGCACCTGCCAGATGCACTACGGCGTCGACGCCGTCGAGCAGCTCGGGCGCGGGCGCGGCGAGGTTCCATTCTCGTTCCCCCGCATGCCGGGCCGGGTGGCGAACCAGCCGGATCACCGTGTGTCCTCCGGTGGTCAGGAACGCGGACAGGGCCGATCCCACCAGGCCGGACGAGCCGGTCATCGCGATGACCGACGGCCGGAAACCGTGCGCGGCAGCGCGGTGATGCGCGGCCAGGTCGTCGGCGAGCTGCCGGTAGCGATAGCCGAACATCGGCCGCAACAGCCGGGCCGGGACCGGCGCGGCCACGGAATCCACGACCCGGGTCCGCCCCTGGTCGATTTCCTCGAACCTATGGGTGTGCCGCCAGCGCACCAGCGCCCCCACCGGCACGGACGCGAGGCCGTCGATCGCCGTCTCGTCGGCGAAACACCACGGCGGATCGTAGGCCGCCGGATCGTGCCGGGCCACCCACCGCAGCCCGCCTGGCAGGCGCAACACCGCGCTGCCAGTGTCCAGCGAATCGGCCTCGGCCGCGATCGTCACCGGCTGCCAGGGCGGCGCCAATCTGGCCAGCGCCCCGGGGCGGGAGAACCACGCGAACACATCCTCGCGGGACTCCGGCACCACACTCGAACAGTCGATGCCCATCAGCCGACTCTAACCAGCCGAGTACCCGACTGAATGCAACGTTTACGCATCGATGTACCCGTGTCCGGTCGGCGATCCCGCGCCGACGCAAACCGGCGGCTCATCAGAAGCTCTGCCAGGCGGGCTTGTTCGCGATCGCGAACCGGTAGTAGTCGAGGGCCCGCAGGTTCGCCGCCGCGGCGGGGTCGACGATGACGGTGACGTGCGGGTGCAGCTGCAGGATCGACGCGGGACAGAACGCGGAGACCGGGCCCGGTTCGTTATCGGCGGGCGCGGAGACTCGCGGACCGGCCAGTCCGCTCCGATGTGCCGCTGTGTCAAGGTGATCGGCATCCACCAACGCCGAGAACACCATCCGCAGGCCCATCTCCATCAGCAACTCATTGCCTGGATCCAGCCAACTCGATGGAGTTGATCCATTCGGCCAATTTCACCAGTTCGGTGGTGTTGCGCATATGAATTCGCCAGGACCGGACCACCCTGCCCGGACGTTTTCGGCACATGCCTTCCCACGTTCCGCACAGAAAGCCGCCTGCCTGCCGAGAGCGTCGATAAGCCGGTCGTTATGCACGAATCTGGCCATGACGACGGTCTTCTTGCCCGAAGCGCGGGTGATCGGGCTTGTCCCGGCGAAGTTCTTGCGCGCCTTCGCGCTGCTGAAACGGTCCGGGTCGTCTCCAAACTCGGCGAGCACCCGGGCACCCGGGCACCGAGGATCATTGCCAGGCCGGGCTGGGAGGTGATGATCTCAACGTCCGGGTGCCGGCCAAAATGTAACTCCACCTGCCCCTGCAAGGTCGTCAGGGCCTGCCAGGTCATCGAACGCGTCGAGAGCGGCCGGGAAGAATTCGCGCAGCGCGTTCCGCAGCCGCAGCAGGTGACGGTTGTGTTCCCAGATCAACGTCTTGTGAGCGCGAGCCACCACCTTGATCGCCTCGACTTCTGCGCACGGCGCTTTCGCGAGATACCCAGCGGCGCAGGATGTTTCCGCATGCTGTCGCCGAGCGTTATCCCTCGGCGTCATCCGGACGGCAATAGCCACACCATCGCTATAACCACCATCCCCTGTTTCGCGAAGTTTCCTGGTACGTCCGGCGGTGTCTACAACCCGGTAGCCATGATCGGGGACCGCTCACCGCCGCGACCGAGAGAATCTCGAATCCGATTCTGATCGCGCTGGTGCACAACATGATTGGCCAACTCACTCTCGACCTCGGCGGGGACGACCTGCGCGAGGTCGCGTCGAGCGGTCGGCAGTAGCGCAGCCGGTGGTGTGCTGAGCGACTGCTGGTGACCTCGCGTTGGATAGCGCTGAGATGCCTGAGTGGGTACGGTACTCGTTGATGTCCTGAAAAATGCTCTGGGGCAACGGATATGAAATTCCGGTGCCGGGGACAACAGCTTTACCAGGAGTCAGGATGCCGCAGGTGGGGTCGGATTGCCTTGCGGCTGACGCGATCTCCGTGCGCCCGAAACTGTCGAGCCGGTCGAGCCTGAGGACCGATCTCGGACTTTGACCTGTCATCACCTATCGACGTACAAGTTAGGGGGACCATCGTGACCACATCGCACCTGCCTGGAACCTCCCATCACTCATCGGCGCAGTCCCATACCGCCGGACCGGGGGTTGGCGGTGACGAACCCCGAGAACCGATGTACACCATCGAGTTCGCCAATAACCCACACGCGGCCTACGCGCGGTGGCGCGGTTCGTACGGGCCGCTGGTGCCGGTGGAGCTCGCGCCGGGAGTGCCCGCCACCCTCGTCCTGGGTTACAAGACCGCATTGCGGATCCTGAACGATCCCGAGCATTTTCCCGCGGACCCGCGGAGGTGGCAGACCTCCGTGCCCGCGGGATGCCCGATCCTGCCGATGATGGAATGGCGTCCGAATGCCTTGCGCAGCAGCGGGCATGAGCACAAGCGCTATCGGGCGGCCAATGTCGCCGCGCTCGAGACCGTCGATATGCACCGCATGCGCGCGGTCGTCGAGCGGATCGCGGTGCCGCTGATCAACGAGTTCTGCAGCGGGCTCGGCAACGACGGCGACTCGCACCGCTCGATGGCCTCCGCGGATCTGCTCGGACAGTACATATATCCGCTGGTCTACAGGGTATTGGCCTTCGTTCTGGGTTTCGACGACGATATCAACGAGCAGGTCGGCGCCAGTATGGCGATGCTGTTCGATGCCGTCGGCGGGACCGACGACGGGAACGCGATGCTGGCCGCGGCGATGGACGAGCACATCCGGCGCAAGCGTGCTCGCCCCGGCGGCGATCTCACCTCCCACCTGATCAAGTCCAGCGACTTGAGCACCGAGGAGCTCATCCATCAACTGATAACGCTGTACGGGGCCGGCAGTGAGCCGCAGGTGCATCTGATCTCGAACACGTTGCTGCTCATGATGGTCGACGGCCGGTTCGCCGGCGACCTGATCGGCGGGAGCCTGTCCACCCGCGACGCACTCGATGAGGTGCTGTTCACCAATCCGCCGATGGCCAACTACTGCATCACCTATCCCCCGCAGCCGATCCTGGTCGAGAGCGTGTGGCTGCCCGCGCATCAGCCGGTGGTGATCAGCATGGCCGGATGCAACGCCGACCCGGCCATTCGATCCGACCGTCCCAACAGGTTCGGCAATCGCTCGCATCTGGCTTGGAGTGTGGGACCACACCAATGTCCGGCTCGTGGTCTCGGCTACCAGATCGCCATGGATGCGATCGAATATCTGCTCGATGCTCTGCCGGAACTCCAATTGGCCGTGGCCCCTGAGGATTTGGTATGGCGGCCGGGCCCGTTCCACCGTGCCCTGGAATCGCTGCCGGTCATATTCCCCGAGACTCCGCAATTGCCGGTGTTCACCGAATGAGGAAAACGATGGAACACACCACGCCGCTGGTCCTGGACCCGACCGGCAAAGATATCCAGGGTGAGTCGGCGCGGATCCGCGCCCGCGGCCCGGTCTCCCTGGTCGAGCTGCCTGCCGGAATCCAGGCTTGGGCGGTCACCGACCAGGCGATACTGCACAACCTGCTGCGTGATCCGCGCGTGTCCAAGGATGCCCGCCAGCACTGGCCCGCCTTCATTTCCGGTGAGGTGGGCCCGGGGCACCGTCGCCCGCACGATCTACGGGAACTCGATCAAGACATCGCTCGCGGGCAGCGATCTCACCGATCGCGACACCGTCGTGTCGGTAATGCTCGCCAAGCACTTCATCCAGCCGCACGCACTGCAGTCGGTGACGAACAGTCGCCTCAAAATGGCCGCCCAGGGCATGTTCAGCGCCAACCGGGTCGCCGACTATCTCGGGGTGTGCCACGCGGCCATCACCGGTGAGGGTGACTGCCACGTCCTGGGTTCGGTGGCCGATCGCGTCCTTGCCAAACACCTCGCCGGGAAGCCCGCACCCGAAGCCGGTGTGCACGATCCCGCCGACCCCGGTGACCGTTTGAACCTGTTCCACGCACGCACCCTGACAATCGTGCAGGAGGCACAGCCATATCTCGAGACGCCGGGGCTGGAAGCACGGCTGGCGATCATTCCGGACGCCCTCGCGCTGGCCGAGGCATACTGCGCCGAAGAGGCGCTGCAATTGCTCCAGGAACACGGCACCGAATACGCCGAGATCGCCGCCGTGCGTGACGTTTTCGCACTGAGCTACCTCGATCAGCACGCCACCTGGTACCTCACGCATCGCCTGCTCGAGATCGACGATATCGCAACGATCAAGCAGCAGCTCCGCCACGCCATCGACAACCTCGCCCAATGCCTACCCCAACTACTCGACGCCTTCGGCTTCGACGATGAAATCCTCGGCGCACCAGTACTTTCCGAAGATCTGCCCACCGCATGGGAATCCCGCTGCAACGATCCGCAGCGTCACTGATCCCACCGGAACAGGACGAATCGGGCGCCCGCGCTGGGCGCCCGAAATGCCGCACCGCCAGCTTGAAGTGACGGCACGAACCCCTGAATGGGGCGGATCCGCACAGCGGATCGGACTGAAGTAACGTGCCGTCACATGAGCGATGATCTGGTTGGGAAGAGTGCGCTGGTCACGGGTGCGAGCCGGGGAATTGGGTTCGCGGTGGCTTCGGAGCTTTTGCGGCGGGGGGCCAATGTTGTGGTGACTGCCCGGAAGCAGGGACCGTTGGAGGAGGCGGCGGAGCAGCTGCGGGCGTTGGGGTATTCCGGGAAAGTTGTTGCGGTGGCGGGGAATTCGGGGGAAGCCGAGGCTCGGGCGGAGCAGGTTGCTGCCGCTGTGGCGCAGTTCGGGTCGCTGGATGTGCTGATCAATAACACCGGGATCAATCCGGTGTATGGGTCGCTGATGGAGGCCGATCTGGATGGGGTGCGCAAGATATTCGATGTGAATGTTGTTGCGGCGCTGGGGTATGTGCAGCAGGCATACAAGGCGTGGATGGGTGAGCACGGTGGGGCCGTGGTCAATGTGGCCAGTGTGGCGGGGCTGCGGTCTACCGGGGTTATTGCCGCTTATGGCGCGTCCAAGGCCGCTTTGATTCGGCTGACCGAGGAGCTCGCATGGCAGCTCGGGCCGAAGATCCGGGTCAATGCGGTCGCGCCGGGCGTGATCAAGACCAAGTTCGCGGATGCGCTGTACTCGGCTGATGAGGAGGCTGCGGCGGCCGTTTATCCGATGAAGCGGCTGGGGACGCCGGAGGATGTCGCGGGGCTCATCGGGTTCCTGGCGTCCGCCGAATCAGCTTGGATTACCGGGACCACGATTCGGGTCGATGGTGGACTGCTCGCCACCGGCGGTATCTGAGAGATTGAAAACTTCTGCCCCGCACCGCGATTCGGTGCGGGGCAGTGCTATGTCCGGTTAGCGGAAGACAAGTGCGCCGAGGATTGCCCGTCCGGTCAGACGACCGCGTATGGGTACGCCGCGGCTCGCCGCTGGAACGAGAGAATCCGCAGGTTCTGTACTCGACCCTCGCGGATTTCGATTGCGCGCCTTACCGTTTCACTACCGTCCCACGAGTCGGGTCCGGCCATCACGATAGGCAGATATTCCAGCAGCGCCTCGGAGTTCTCCCAGGTGGCGGAGTTCCACAGGTATGAGGGGCTGTGGTCGACGCCGTAGTAGTACAGCTCCTCCCCCACGGTGAACATCGGGTCCGCGAACGACGTCGGCCGCGCCCATTCGAAGCCCATACCCTCGTCACACGAGACATCGATGAAGAGCGTCCCGGGCGCGAACAGGCTCAAGTCCTCGTTCAGGACGAACATGAGCGGCTCCTCGGTGTCCTGGAGGATGCAGTTCACCACGACGTCGTACTGGGCCAGCATTTCCGCCAGCGGCCCGGGTTCCGGCGCTTTCAAGGCAAGGGTGCGGCTGGGATTCGCCGGGTCACGCGCGAAATGCTGCATGCGCACCGACGCGAACGGCGCGGCCACCGCCGAGACGCTGCGCTGGGTCAGCACCGTGACATCGCTGATCCCGAGCGCCGACAGCGCCCGCACGGCCCCGCGCGCGGTGGCCCCGAAGCTGATCACGGCCGCTCGCAGGCGCCGCCCATAGTCCCCGCTGGAACCGCGCAGCTGCAATGCGTGCAGGACCGAGCAGTACCCGGCCAATTCATTGTTCTTGTGGAACACGTGGACGCTGAAGTTGCCTTCCTTGGTCCAGTGATTCATTGCCTCCCACGCGATCAAGGTCAGCCCGCGGTCGATGGCGAGCTGGGTCATGCGCTCGTCCTGAACGCAGTGCGGCCAGCCCCACACCACCTGTCCCGGGCGCAGGTTCTCCAGGTCTTCGGGCAGCGGCTTGGGCAGCAGCAGCACATCGCATTCGGCGAAAAGCTGTTCGCGCGTACGCAATCCGCCGACCAGTGGCGTCAGGTGTGCGTCGGAGTAGCCGAATCGTTCGCCATAACCGCGTTCAAGGAAGACGCGGCTGCGAAGCTGTGGATCGATCCGGTCGAGGTGTGCGGGGTGGATCGCCAGTCGGTGCTCGTCCTCTTTGCGGGAGGTCGCAACTACACCGATGGTTAGTTGCTTCACTTAGTGAGCCTACACGTCTGTCGCGACCACGCCTTTCTCGGTCGCGATCGGCCTCCGCCGAAGGATGGGGCTAGCGGAAGATCAGTGCGCCGAGGGTGTCGGTGTGGCGGTAGCGCAGGTATTTCTCGACGGTGGGCTCGTCGACGGTGGTGTCCGCAGTGGCGAGGGTGATCACCAGGAATTCGGATTGGCTGCCGGCGCGCCATTTGCCGGTCTCGAAGTGCGAGATCGTGCTGCCCGCGGGCAGTTTGATGTCGTTGTCGTCGAATTGGCCTTCTGCGGCCGAGGCTTTGGCGGCGTCGCGCATGGTGAGGATGAACTGGGTGAGCATTAGTCCGCCCTGCTCGGACTTCCAGATCAGTTCCGAGGCGTACTGGCAGCCGAGGCCGGTGAGCTTGCCGCTCTCCTCGATCGGTGCGCAGGAGTTGTAGTCGTGGCCCTCCACCCAGTCCGCTTGCAAGGCGACATCGCCGAGTCTGAAGTTCCAGGGCTGGCCGTATTCGGTGTAGGTGAAGCGGGCACCGGCCGGTGCGGCCTTGGTCGTGGTGGTGGGGCGGGTGGTGGTCGCGTCGGTGAGGGTCGGCTCTTCCGTCGTCGTGGTGGTCGTCGCCGCTTGATCGGAGCTGTCCTTACCGGCGAGGACGACGATCGCGCCGACCCCGACTGCCAGCATCGCGACCACGGCGAGGGCAATGCCGATCACCAGGCCGGTATCGGAGCGCGGCGGTTGTGGCGGCGCACCGTACCCCTGCGGCTGCGAATACCCTTGCTGCCCAGGCCATCCCGGTTGCGCCACGGGCTGCTGCCAGGCGGGTTCGCTCTGCTGCCCGGTCCAACCCGGCTGCGCGGCGGGCTGCTGCCAGCCGGGGTCGGCCGGCCAGGCGGGCTGCGGCGGTTGTGTGGGCTGGGCCGGCTCGTCCCACCAGGCCGGGTTTTCGGGCTGCTGCCCGTCCTGGCCATTCGGATCGCCACCGAATCCTGGTCCGGACGGCGGTCCGGGTGGATAAGTCATGTAGTCAACCTTTCACGGTGCGCCGGGACCTCCCGACCCGGCGACAGTCACGGAAGCGTATGACGGTCTTCGATCATGATCCAATCAAGGTGTGACTTCCGATCTCGTTGTCTGCGGTGCGGGTCCGGCAGGGCGGACGCTCGCGCACCGCGCACTGGCCCAGGGACAGTCGGTCACCGTCATCGACCCGCGACCGGGTCATCGGTGGACTGCCACCTATGCGGCCTGGGCCGATGAGCTCCCGGACTGGGTGCCGCCAGGCACGCTGGCGGCCACGGTGGATCGTCCGGCCGTCTGGACCACGCGGCGTATCGAATTGGATCGTAGATACGTCATATTCGATACCGCGGCCCTGCAGGATTCACTCGATCTCGCCGGTGTGCGGATCATTACCGACCGGGTGGTCGATATTGTTCCGCCGACCAGGTTCGGACCGCATGCCCTCGATATGCCGTCCGTGCGCCTGGCGTCCGGCCCGGTACTCCCCGGCGGCCGCGTGATCGACGCCCGAGGCATCCCCCGCTCCCCCAAGCTGGCCGAACAGACCGCCTACGGCGTGATGGTCGACCGCGACCAATGGCCGGATCCGGACACCTTTTTCATGGACTGGCGTGACGACAACGGTGCGGATTCGAATGAACCGCGGTCCTTCCTCTACGCAGTCCCGTTGAGCGACAACATGATTCTTCTCGAAGAGACCTGCCTCGCCGGTCGACCAGCCCTCGACCCCCAGGTGCTTCGAGAACGCCTGATACACCGATTGCGTTCTCGCGGAATCACTCTCACCGGCGACGAGCGGATCGAACGCGTCCGCTTCCCCGTCGAGGGTGGCAAACCGCGTCCCGGTACCTTCGGAGCGGCAGGCGCATTGACGCATCCGGCCACCGGTTACAGCGTCGCCGCCGCCCTGCGCACCGCCGATACCGTCGCGGCCGGGGATACCATCTGGACGCCCTCCGCCCGCGCCGTAAATCGACTGCGCCAGAGCGGATTACGAGCCCTGCTCAGCCTCCCTCCCCAGGACCTCCCCCTGTTCTTCGACACCTTCTTCGCCCTCTCTCCCGCGAAACAGCGCGCCTACCTCTCGGCCCGCGACGACCTCCCCGGCACCGCCGCCGCCATGGCCTCCCTCTTCGCCGCTCTCCCCTGGCGACTACGCCGCCACCTCGCCTCCGCCACCGTGACCCTCCCCAGAGGAGTTTGACCATGCGGGAACTTTGACCGCCCTATCGCACGATTCGGTGTTACCGTAGCCCCCTGGTATTGCGGGCTGTGGCGCGAGGGGAACCGATACGAGACCGGTCGGCCGTGTTGCTGCACAAGAACTTCCGGAGCATTGATCCTCATGCGAGATGACAGAACCGTCCTGCTCTCCGTCGTCGTTCCTGCCTTGAACGAGGAACGGTCCATTATCGCGACCCTCGACCGGCTGGTCGGGCAGGAGGCGGTCGATGAAATTATCGTGGTGGACAATGGGTCCACCGATGAGACGCGTGGCTTGGTCGAGAAATATACGGTGAACAATCCGAAGGTGCGGCTGTTGATCGAGCCGCGCCGGGGGTTGCCGTTTGCGCGGAATACCGGATTCGATGCCGCGCGCGGGGAATTCATCGGGCGGACCGATGCCGATACCCTGGTCCTTCCGGATTGGGGCGAGACCATCAAGGGGTATCTGGCGGAGAATCCGGAGGTGGCCGCTGTCACCGGGATCACCACCTACCATGATTCTCCGGTGGGATTCCTACTGCACCTTGGCTATTGGATTCAGGATCGACGCGGGCAACTCGGGAATCGGGTCGGGAATCTACATGGGCCGAATATGGGGATTCGACGGTCGGCGTGGCTGGAGGTGCGCGATCAGACCATGACCAAGGTCGAGGTGGCCGAGGATTTGGATCTGGCATTGTGCCTGATCAAGAAGCAATTGCCGATCCAGCAGTTGAAGGAACTGCGGGCCGACACCTCGGCGCGGCGTCGGCGCGCGACCCCGCGTGAATGGTGGCGATTCCAGTTGACCGGCCTGGATACCATTCGCGGACAGGGCTTTTGGGTGCTGCCGATGCACCGGCGGGTGATTGTCGGAGCATGGCTGGCGCACACCGTGCAGTGGCCGATCTACCTGTTCTGGGACTTCGATCGGCGGCGATTCACGCTGCGCCCCACGAAGACCCGGATTTCGTCGATCGGCCACTGACAGCGTTACCCGTCGAGAACCGGTTATGCCGCGCCCCAACGGGTTACGAGCGCCTCGAGTCCGGCCCGGGTGAGAGAACCCAGCAGGCGGAGGCGAGCGATACCGCCGTCCGGGTAGATATCGAGGCGCACGTGGGTGACCGGGCGGGAACCCTGCACGCGGAAGCGGTGTGGGGTGTCAGGTTGGATCGCGACCGTGGGCAGCAGTTCGAACCAGGCCGGGGAGTCGGCGGCCGGAAGCGGCGCGCCACTGGGCAGGTCGACACCGAGCAGCCGGACTTCGGCCGGTGAGTTGAAGACCAGATTGGTCGTGTCGATCTCGATCAACTCCGGAACACCTTGGGCGGCAAGGCGAATTACCGCCCAGTCATTTCCGTCATCGCGGCGGCGCGCGGTCTCCCAGCCTTCGGCCTGATTGCGGGCGAGGCCGGGCGCGAGCATATTGTCCGCACCCGAATAGAACAGATTCGAGCAATCGATCGCGCGCCCACCGTGTTCCAGTGCCGCCAGATCCACGGTGAGCCCGGTCAGTAGCGCCGGATCGGGTACCACGTCACCGTGCACCCGGAAGCGGGCCACACCGCCGTCCGGATGGATATTGAGGCGCACGTGGGTGAAGATCCGCTCATCCTCGACGGGCAGCTCGTGCCGGGCATCACCCTGGAGCGCTATGCGCGGCACGATCTCCACCCAGTCCGCCGAATCCAGCTGCGCCACAGCGGGATACCCGCTCACCCGGCACGCCTCCACGAATGCGAACGGTGGGTAGTTGCCCTTGAACCACGCCGTATCGATCACCACGCCCCGCACGATGCCGGGCATGCCGAGCCGGATGATCGCCCAGTCGTGCCCGGGTGCACCGCGCCGCCGTCGCGTCTCCCAGCCGTCGTACTCCTGACCTTTGGTGCCGAAGGTCTCGGCGGAGAATCGCGGCTCCCACGGTTGGATGAGGTTCTCGCGCTCCTCGAAGGATTCGTCGCTGGCGGCGATGACGCTCGCCCGGTAGGTCCGCAGTGCCAGGTCCGGCAGGCTGGTGAAGTCCGACATCGCTTCCTCTTTCAGTAGATGTGTTCGGGCGCAATCTGTTCGGGCGCTATGCGTTTCGGGACAGCAGATCGCCGAGGCGGGTTTGCGCGATTCGCACGGCGAGTTGTTCCAGTAGCGGCCCGGCATTGCTGATGCACCGTTGCGGGTCCGGTTCGATATCGGTCAACGCGTAGACATCCTCGAATCCGAAGCGGCGCAGCATATCCCGAGTGAGCAGCCGCTGTCCGGCGACGGCCAGCACCGGGATGCCGACCGCGGCGGCGGCGCGCGCCACGCCGATCGGAGCCTTGCCGTGCAGGGTCTGCCGGTCCAGACAGCCCTCACCTGTGATCACCAGCCGCGCGCCCTGCAAACGATCCGCGAAATCCAGGTGCCGCAGAATCAATTCGATGCCGGGTTCGCTGCGCGCACCCAGGAACGCGATCGCGGCGAATCCGACGCCGCCCGCCGCACCGGCTCCGGGCCGATCCGCGGAGTCGACGCCGAGATCACGCCGCGCGACCTCGGCGAATCGGGCGAGCCCGCGTTCGAGGGCCGCGATATCCTCTGCGCCAGCGCCCTTTTGGGGCCCGTACACATGTGCGGCTCCTCGCGGCCCGAGCAGCGGATTGTCCACATCGGAGGCCACCGTCACCGGCACCCGCACCAGGTCGGCGATATCGATTCGCGCCAACCGCACCAATGCCGCACCGCCCGGGGGCAATTCGACCCCCTCGGCGTCGAGCAGGCGCGCGCCGAGCGCGGTCAGCATGCCCGCACCACCATCGGTGCAGGCACTTCCACCGAGCCCCAGCACAATTCGCCGCGCACCGCGTGTAACCGCCGTGCGCATCAACTCTCCGGCGCCCGCACTGGTGGCGGTGCGCGCGGTGGCCGGGGTGGGCCGGTCGGGTAAGCGCCGCAGCCCGGAGGCTTCGGCGAGTTCGATAACGGCCGTCTCGCCCCTCATCGCAAACGAGGCGACCACTCGATTCCCGACCGGCCCGGTGACGGCGGTCTGCAGGCTGGCGAAGCCCGAGGCCACCATCGCGTCCACGGTCCCGTCCCCGCCATCGGCGACGGGGACGCAAACCACGGGCAGTTCCGGGCGGGTCTGCCGCAGACCGGCCGCGATATGCGCGGCCACCTGCGCGGCTGTCAATGACCCTTTGAACTTGTCGGGGGCGACGATCACCTGCCCGTCCCGCCACCCCCGTCCCGAACCACCGCGCGCGTGAATCACGAGGGGCTCCCGGCCGATTCGTACTCCACCCGCGCGGCTATGGCAGTCGGGGCATCGGAGAAGGAAACGGCGAGCTCCTCGAATTCGGTGATGCTGTCGATCTCGAGGCCCATGGACACGTTGGTGACGCGTTCGAGAATGACCTCCACCAGGACCGGCACCCGATGCTCGGCCATCAACCGCTTGGCCTCCACGAAGGCCGCCCCGATCCGATCGGGTTCGGTCACACGAATCGCCTTGCAGCCCAACCCTTCCGCGACTTTGAGGTGATCCACGCCGTAGCCGCCGACCTCGGGGCTGTTGATATTGTCGAACGACAGCTGGACGTAGTAGTCCATATCGAAGGTGCGCTGTGCCTGGCGAATCAGTCCCAGGTACGAATTGTTCACCACCACATGCACATACGGGATATTGAACTGTGCGCCGACGGCCAATTCCTCGATGAGGAACTGGAAGTCGTAGTCACCTGAGAGCGCCACCACGGTCTCGCCGGGCACGGCGGTGGCGACGCCGATCGCGGCGGGCAGCGTCCACCCGAGCGGACCGGCCTGTCCGGCATTGATCCAATGCCGCGGCTTGTACACGTGCAGCATCTGCGCCGCCTGAATCTGCGACAGTCCGATGGTGGTGACGTAACGCGTATCGGGTCCGAACGCCGCGTTCATCTCCTCGTACACCCGCTGCGGTTTGATCGGCACGGTGTCGAAGTGCGTCTTGCGCAATAGGGTTCGCTTGCGCTCGCGGCAGGTCGCCGCCCACTCCGAGCGATCACGCAGCTGTCCGGTGAGCTGCAATTCGTGCACCACGTCGAGGAATTCGGCCAGCGCCGCCCCGGCATCGGAGACAATCCCGTAGTCGGCCGCGAACACTCGCCCGATCTGTGTCGGCTCGATATCGACGTGCACGAAAGTGCGTTCCCCGGTGTAGGTTTCGACGCCACCGGTATGCCGGTTGGCCCACCGATTGCCGATGCCCAGCACGAAATCCGATTCCAGCAGCGTCGCATTGCCGTAACGGTGCGAGGTCTGCAACCCGACCATGCCCGCGTGCAGCGGATGGTCATCGGCGATGGTGCCCCAGCCCATGAGCGTCGGCACCACGGGAATGCCGGTCAGCTCGGCGAACTCGACGAGCAGGTCCGCGGCATCGGCATTGACGATGCCACCACCGGCCACGATCAACGGCCGCTCGGCCGCGTTCAGCATGGCGATGGCCTTCTCCGCCTGCGCGCGAGTCAAGGCGGGTCGATGCACGTCCAGGGGTGTGTAGGTCTCGATATCGAATTCGATCTCGGCCAGCTGCACATCGATCGGCAGATCGATGAGAACCGGCCCCGGACGCCCGGATCGCATGAGCTGGAACGCCTTCTGGAAGGTGCCCGGCACCTGTGCGGCCTCCAGCACGGTCACCGCCCACTTACTCACCGGCGCGGCAATGGAGGCGATATCGACTGCCTGGAAATCCTCCTTGTGCAGTTTGGCGACCGGAGCCTGTCCGGTAATGCACAGGATCGGAATGGAATCCGCACTCGCCGAATACAACCCGGTGATCATGTCGGTGCCCGCCGGCCCGGAGGTGCCGATGCAGATGCCGATATTGCCGGGTGCGGCGCGAGTGAAGCCCTCTGCCATATGTGAGGCGGCTTCGACGTGCCGGGCGAGAACATGCTTGATCCCGCCGTGCGCCCGCATCGCGCTGTAGAAGGGGTTGATGGCCGCGCCGGGAAGGCCGAATGCCTGTGTCGCGCCTTCCTTTTCGAGAATGAGCACGGCAGCATCCACAGCCCGCATGCGTGTCATGTCAGATCCCCTTTCGGGTCGGGGTGCGAGGTTCGATGGTGCAGTGCTCCACCACCCAGCCCGCTGGTACGCCGATGGCGCAGATGCCGTGACCGTCCGCCAGACACGGTCCGTAGCCGGAGGTGCTGAGCGAAACCGTCTGCAGCGCGGAGACGCTCGGTGCGCTCACGCCTGTCCCTTACCGGACAGTGCTTCGGTGACCAGCAGCAGCGCGGAATGGTCGAGCGAGCCGTGCCCCATGGCGCGGGCGGCGGCAATGAGCTGCGCGGTGAGCGCGCCTATGGGGATCGCGACCTCGGCCTGCCGGGCGGCGGCCAGGATGATGCCCATATCCTTGTGGTGCAGATCGATTCGGAAGCCGGGCTGGAAACTGCGCTCCAGCATGGACTTTCGCTTGAGCTCGAGAATCTTGCTCCCTGCGAGACCACCGGCCAGCACATCGAGGCCCGCCTCGGCATTCGCGCCCAGGTTCTCCATGAGCAGGATCGCCTCGGCGACAAGCGCGTAGGTGCCGCCGACCACGAGCTGATTGGCGGCCTTCACCACCTGACCCGCACCATTCGGACCGACGAGCGCGATGGTCTTGCCAACGGCCTCGAAAACCTCACGGGCAGAGTCGAAGTCCTCACGCGCACCACCGACCATGATGGACAGCGTGCCGTTCACCGCCCCCGGCTCACCTCCGCTGACGGGGGCGTCGAGCACCCGAAGCCCCTTCTTGGCTCCTTCGGTGGCGGTCCACTCCGATGTGCGCGGGGTAATGGTGGAGAAGTCGATGTAGAGCGTGCCGGGAGCCGCGTGCTCGAGCACATCGGCGAACACCGACTCGACATGCTCATCCTGCGGCAGCATGGTGATGACAATGTCCTTGCCGCGCACCGTCTCCACGGCATTCGTGCCCGCGATACCACCGGCGGCCGTCAGCCGTTCGACCGCCGCGTCACTGTGGTCATAGCCGGTAACATCGTGCCCCGCTTTGACCAGATGCCCGGCCATCGGGCCGCCCATAATGCCGAGACCGACAAATCCGATGCTGCTCACTTGATCCACTCCCAATTCAGTTCGGGGTCTTTGTATTCCAGGCCGATCCAGCCGTCATATCCGCTCGCGTCGAGCACCTTGAAGAGCTCCGCGAAGTCGAGGACGCCGGTCCCGGGACGCCCGCGCCCCGGCGAATCGGCGACCTGGACGTGACCGATATAGCCGCCGTAGGTGTCTATGACGCCGGGCAGGTTCTCACCCATGCGGGCGAGGTGGTACAGGTCGCAGAGGAACCGCAGATTGGGTTCACCGACCTTCTCGATAATCCGCACCGCGTGTGCGGCCGAGACGATCGGATAGTCCGGCGACTCATAGGCATTGAGCGCCTCGAGTAGAACGGTCGCACCGATGCGCTGGGCGGCGGCGGCGGCCAGGCGCAGGTTCTCCAACGCCAGCTCGTCCTGTTTCTCCGGGTTCTCGCCGGCAATCATGTTGCCGTACAGCGCATTCAGCGCCTTGCACCCGGTGCGCTCGGCAATCCCGACCGCGATTTCGATATTGTCCCGGAACCGGGTCTCCTGCCCGGGCACCGAAACCAGTCCCCGGCCGGCGGGAATCAGGTCGATGAAGTTCAGCCCGACCAGCTGCACGCCCGCATTCTCGATCGCCGAGACGAACGCATCGATATCCGCGTCGGCGGGCGTCGGATCGTCCCCGAAGGGCCACCAGAATTCCACCGCGTCGAATCCGGCGGCCTTGGCGGCGGCCGGCCGTTCCAGCAGCGGCAGATCGGTGAAGAGAATCGAACAATTGACGTCATATTTCCGGAGCGCACCCCCGGAGGTGTATTTCATCGAGTTCCTTCGCGATAGGTCGACCAGCTGCCGAATTCGGTGATATCGATCAGCTGCGGATAGGAGACGGGCGGCCGGCGCAGCAGCATGGCCAGCACCGAGCGGTGGTCGTCGAGTTCGATCACGCCGAGCTCGAGCTCCGGCGGTTCGGCCGGCAGCAGGCTCTTGCGCAGTACGTCCATCGAGACTTCGAAGAGCTCGCCCGCGATGGGCGCGCCGCCGTCGGGAACGGGGTGCAGGCCCGGGAAGCGGTCGCCGATGGAGTAGAAGCGGTACTGCGGCGCGGTGGTGACTTCACCCGCGAAGGGCGCGCCAGCCAGGAGATGGTTGAGGGGTCCGCCGCGCATGGCACCCCCGTTCAAGAAGATCAAAGGCATTGGGGTCGATCCTTTTTCGATTACTGCGTGGAGAATTCGAGGCCGTCCGGAATCCGGAGTTCTGGCATGGGGACGGTGTCGCGGTGGATGGGTGCGGCGCTGCGACCCAGTGGGATGCCGGAGCCGCCGCGGCGCACCGCCACGATTTCGGCGGCAATGGAGACGGCGGTCTCCTCCGGTGTGCGGCCGCCCAGATCGAGGCCGATGGGCGAACGGAGCCGGGCCAGTTCGGTCTCGGTCATACCGATCGCGCGCAGCCGGGTGAGGCGATCGTCGTGGGTGCGCCGCGATCCCATCGCACCGACGAAGGCCACCGGTAGGCGCAAGGCCACTTCCAGCAGTGGAACATCGAATTTGGCGTCGTGGGTGAGCACACACAGCACGGTGCGTGCGTCGATGTGGGTGTCGGCCAGGTAGGTGTTCGGCCACGCCACCACTACCTCGTCGGCGTCGGGAAACCTTGCGGGAGTGGCGAATATGGGGCGGGCGTCGCAGACCGTGACGTGGTAGCCGAGGAATTTGCCGATACGGGCGACAGCGGCGGCGAAATCGATCGCGCCGAACACGATCATCCGCGGCGGCGGTACCTCCGATTGCACGAAGACGGTGGATTCGGCGTCATCGCAGCCGATGGTGCGGATTCCGGTCGCGCCGGTGTCGAGCATGGCACGGGCCTCGGCGACGACGGTTTCGTGGAAGGTCGCGCCGACGGTCCACCACGATCCCAGGGCCATGGCGGCCCCGGTGTTCAAGTCGCGGACCAGGGCGACGGGATCTTCCGAACGCAGGAGTGCTTCGAAGGCGGTGCGATTGGCCGCGGTGACCGGCTGGACGAAAACCTCTATGGTGCCGCCACAGGTCAATCCGACCGCGAAGGCATCGGAATCGCTGTAGCCGAACGTTTCTCGTTGAATCTTCCCGGTGCGCAACGACTCGCGGCACAGCTCGTAGACCGCGCCCTCCACGCAACCGCCGGAGATGCTGCCGACGACCACGCCGTCGGTATTCACCGCCAGCGCCGCGCCCACCGGCCGGGGCGCACTGCCGCCGATCGCGATGATCGAGGCTACGGCGTAATCCTGTTGCGCCGCATGCCATTCCAAGATTTGTGCCGCGATGTCGCGCATATCAGCCTCCCAGGACCGATTCGATGGCGTTGATACCGAAGTAGGCGGCGAACACAATGCTGACCACGCCTACCAGCCAATGGATTTCACGGAATTTGCCGCGTGCGGCCTTGATCACCGCGTAGCAGATCAGGCCCGCGCCGACACCGTTGGTAATGGAGTAGGTGAACGGCATGAGCGCGATGGTCACGAAGGCCGGGACGGCGATCTCCAGGTCATTCCAGTCGATCTTGCGGGCCTGGGTCATCATGAGCGCGCCGACCAGCACCAGGGCCGGAGCCGCGGCCTGGATCGGCACCACCGCCGCGAGTGGGGTGAAGAACACTGCGGCACAGAACAATCCGCCGGTGACCACGCTGGTGAGTCCGGTACGTGCGCCCTCACCGACGCCCGTCGCGGATTCCACATAGACGGTGCTGCCCGCGCCTCCGCTGACGCCGCCCATGATCTGGGCGACACCGTCGACGGTGAGGATCTTGCCGATGCCCGGCATAGTGCCGCGCTCGTCCAACAGCTCAGCTTCGTCGCAGACGCCGAAAACCGTTCCCATGGCGTCGAAGAACCCCGTGAGCACCAGCGTGAACAGCACCACACTCGCCACCAGTCCGCCGGCGCGAGCGAAGCCGCCGACCAGATCGACATTGAACATGAGACCGAAATCCGGTGTGGCGAACAGGGAATCGGGCCGTTGCGGCACCACGGTCCCCCACGCCTTGGGATCGATATCGGCGATGGCATTGATCACGATCGCGAGCAGCGTCGACAGGGCGATGCTGATCAGGATCGCGCCGGGCACCTTGCGGACATACAGCCCGATCATGAGCAGCAGGCCGAAGGCGAAAACCACTACGGGCCAACCCTGTAGGTGCCCATCGACACCGAGTGTGACCGGTGGACCGCCCGGCGATCCGTGGCCGACGACTCCGGAGGAGACCAGGCCGATCATGGCGATGAACATGCCGATACCGACACCGATGGCGTTCTTGAGCGCCGTCGGAATGGCATTGATGATCATGGTTCGCAGGCCGGTGGCGGCCATGATCACAATGATCACGCCCATCAGGACCACCAGGCCCATGGTCTGGGGCCAGGTCATATGAGGGGCCGCCTGGAAGGCGACCACCGGGACCACCCCGAGACCCGCTGCGAGAGCGAGTGGTACGTTGCCGACCAGGCCCATGAGGACTGTGGAGAGTCCGGCCGAGAACGCGGTGGCTGTGGTGAGCTGAGCGATACTGAGATGGTTACCGTCGATATCGGTCACCCCGCCGAGGATGAGCGGGACGAGCAGGATAACGTAGGCCATGGCGACGAATGTGGTGATTCCGCCACGGATTTCACGTGAGACTGTGGTGCGACGTGCACTCAACTTGAAGAACCGGTCGAGTGCCGAACCCCCGGCAATGGTGGTGGGGGTCGGATCTTGGATTTGGGTCATTGGCATGCCCTCCTAAGGGCGTAGCCGACCTACGGTCCGGGATTCATCGGCTCCGGACCGCGGATTCGGTTGCTGCTGTTGTGGAGTCCCTACCGGTGAAAGCCGGTCTGCCCCTGTTGATCAACTGCCCCGGATGATGTCTTCCGGTCGTACCGGCACCCGGGTGATATCCCCGGTGCCGCCCTGCTTGCGGCAGGCGTCGCGAATGGCTGCGGCAATCGCCGGTGTCGAGGAGAGGGTGGGTGGTTCGCCCGCCCCGCGTAATCCGTAGGGTGCGTGCGGATCCGGGTTCTCCAGGATCTCCAGCCGCTGTGGGGGTGTGTCGAGAATGGTGGGAATCAGATAGTCCGTGAAGGACGGGTTCCGCACCTTGCCATTGCTTACCTGGATTTCCTCCATCACTGCCAGACCCAGTCCTTGAATCGATCCGCCGTGGATCTGGCCTTCGAGAGACAGGCGGTTCATGATCTTGCCGACGTCCTGGACCGCGTCCAGGGCAACGACTTTCACCAATCCGAGGTCGGTGTCGACATCAACCACGGCCCGGTGGACGCAGACCGCGAGTTGGGTGTGGCTATTGCCCTGGCCGGTTGCCGGATCCATGCCGGTGGTGGGCTTGTGGTGGTATTCGCGGGTTTCTTCGACGACCTCGTCACCGAGTACATCGGCGATGGCGTCGAGTACCTCGCCGGTGCCCGAGACGACCTTGCCCCCGATGAGCTGCAGGCCGCGATGCGCGCCATGCTTACCCTGCGCCAGGGCGAGCACGCGCTGACGCACCGCTTCGCAGGCCGCCTTCACCGCGCCGCCGGTCATGTACGTCTGCCGAGAGGCCGACGACGAGCCGGAATCTCCAACTCCGTTGTCGGCCGGGTGAATTACCACCCGTTCGATACCGAGTTCGGTGCGGGCGATCTGCGCTTCGACGGTGACCAGGCCCTGGCCGACCTCCGCGGCGGCGGTGTGTACCAGTGCGACCGGTTCACCGCCGATGACCTCCAGACGGACCCGGGCGGTCGAGAGATCGTCGAAGCCCTCGGAGAAGCAGATGTTCTTGATGCCGACGCCGTAGCCGACACCGCGCACCACACCCTCACCATGGGTGGTCTGGGAGGCACCGCCGGGGAGATTGCGAATATCGCTGGCGTCCATGGCTTCCGGGAGCGGCATCTCACTCAGGGTGCCGAGCATTTCCGCGAGCGGGGTCGGGGCGTGCACCACCTGACCGGTGGCGAGCTTGGAGCCCTGCGAGACGACATTGAGCTGACGCACCCGCACCGGATCCATATCCAGGGCCTCGGCGAGCTTGTCCATCATCGACTCGTGTGCGAAACACGCTTGCACAGCGCCGAATCCGCGCATGGCGCCACAGGGCGGGTTGTTGGTGTAGACCCCGTACGCGTCGATCTCGATGTGCGGGATTTCGTAGGGTCCTACGGCCAGTGAGGAGGCATTACCGGTTACGTTCAGCGTCGCCGAGGTGTAGGCGCCGCCGTCCAGGACGATGAGAACCTTTGCGTAGGTGAGCTTTCCGGTCGCGGTCGCGCCGAATTCGTAGAGCATCTTCGCCGGGTGGCGGTGTACGTGCCCGAAGAACGACTCTTCGCGGTTGTACATCATCTTGATGGGCTTGCCGGTGTGCATGGCGAGCATGCCCGCGTGGATTTGCATGGACAGGTCCTCACGGCCGCCGAAGGCCCCGCCGATGCCGGCCATGGTCATGCGGATCTGATCGTCGGCCAAGCCCAGACACGGCCCGATCTGCGAAAGATCGTTGTGCATCCACTGTGTCGCGACGTAGAAGTCGAGTCCGCCGTCCTCGGCCGGAATCACCATGCCGGATTCCGGACCCAGGAACGCCTGGTCCTGAATACCGACCTCATACTCCTCGGTGACCACCACGGCGGCCAGCTCGCGCCCGACCGAGATATCGCCGACGCGCACCGGCTGGTGGCGGGCGATACCGCCGCGTTCCTGCACCGCGAGCTTCTTGGGGGCCGAGAGCACCGCCATCGGATCGGTAATGGGTTCCAGTACCTCCCAATCGATTTCGATGGCACAGAAGGCGCGACGGGCGATTTCAGGATGGTCGGCGGCAACCAGCGCGATGGGTTCGCCGTGATGGCGCACCTCACCGATGGCCAGTACCGGCTGATCCCAGGTGTGGTCCAGGCCGTACATCTTGCGGCCGGGCACATCCTCATGGGTGAGCACGGCGTGCACACCGGTCATGGCCAGCGCCGGAGCGATATTGATAGTGCGGATGATCGCCCGGGGATGCGGGCTGCGCAGGGTCGCGCCCCACAGCATGCCGTCGATCCACAGATCGGAGGCATAGGCGAACTCGCCCTTGACCTTCAGTGTGCCGTCAGGGCGCAGCGGGCTCTCGCCGACGCCGCCGCGGCCGGGCGCGACCTGCTCCCCCGGAAAACGGGTGGTGCGCGCGGTACTCATGAGACCTCCTGACACTTCGGGCGGGCACCGGCACCGGGTGCGGCGCTATCGCCCCTCGTACGACTGACTGCTGCGATGGTCAACGGGACTCCTGACGCAGCAGGCGCTTACGAGCGAGCACACCCGCGCGGCCGACCTGATCGTGCGGCAGAGTGCGCAATTCGTCGTTCTGCACGACGGTGCGCCCACCGACGAGCAGCCGCGCGAGGGGCGGGGTGGGTCCGAAGATCAAGGCGCACACCGGATCCTCGACGGCAGCGCGGAAGCCGTCGACTCGCCACATGGCGATATCGGCGAGCTTGCCGGGCTCGAGACTGCCGACCTCGTTCTGGCGGCCCAGGTTTCGAGCTCCACCGAGGGTGCCCATTTCCAGGGCCTGGCGGGCGGTGAGCGCGGTCGGTCCGTGCACCGCGCGCTGGAACAGCATGGCCTGGCGCATTTCCCCTGCCATGGAGGTCAATTCGCTCGAAGCCGCGCCGTCGACACCCAGGCCGACCGGCGCGCCGGCGGCGAGCAGCTCCGACACCCGCGCGATGCCGGCACCGAGGCGGGCATTGGAGCTCGGGCAGTGCGCCGAGCCGGTCCCGGTCTCGGCGAAGCGGCGGATATCGGCGTCGTGCAGGTGTACGGCGTGGGCGAACCACACATCGTCACCGAGCCAGCCGAGCTTCTCCATATACTCCACGGGCGTGCAGCCGACCTGCTCGATGCAGTGCTGCTCCTCGTCGAGGGTCTCCGCCAAATGCGTATGCAGGCGAACACCTTTGGCGCGAGCCAGCTCGGCGGCATCGATCATCAGGCCCTCGCTCACCGAGAACGGTGAGCAGGGTGCGACGGCGACGCGCAGCATGGAATCGAAGGACGCGTCGTGGTAGCGGTCGATGATCTCCTGTGTATTGATCAGGATCTCTTCGCGGTTCTCGACGACCTCGTCCGGCGGCAGCCCGCCCTGGGACCGGCCACGATCCATGGAGCCGCGGCACGGGTGGAAACGCAGCCCGATCTCGCGGGCGGCCATCACCTCGGCCTCGAACAGATCGCCACGCCCCTTGGGGAATACATAGTGGTGATCGCTCGAGGTGGTGCAGCCGGTCAGCGCCAGCCAGCCCAAACCTGCTGTGGCAGCGCCATATACGACATCGGCGTCCATGCCCGCCCAGGTGCGGTACAGGCCGGTCAGCCATTCGAACAGCGTCGAATCCTGGAACATGCCCTGGGTGGCCCATTGGTAGAGGTGGTGGTGGGTGTTCACCAGGCCCGGGGTTACCAGGCAGCCGGTGCCTACGATGCGTTCGGCGCCCACCACCGTCGGCGCCGGTCCGGCGCCGAGGGCTTCGATACGACCATTGTCGATAATGAGGTAACCCGAGGGGATCTCATCGCCGACTACCGGTGCGATATAGGTATTCTCGATAACGATCTTGCCCGTATTGGGTAGGGAGAAGTTCACAGCGCTCACCGTGCGACCGCCTTCCGCTGAGCCGCGAGTCGCACGGCGTCCAGAATCTTCTCGTATCCGGTGCAGCGGCACAGGTTTCCGGCGAGCGCCTCACGGATCTCCACATCGGAGGGCTCCAGATTGCGCTCGATCAGATCATGCGCCTGCACGATGAGACCCGGTGTGCAGAAACCACATTGGACCGCACCGGCCTCGACGAAGGCCTGCTGCATCGGATCGAGTTTGTCGCCGCTGGCCAGGCCCTCAACGGTGCGCACCGAGCGCCCGTGCACCTGACCGGCGGCCACCAGACACGAACAGACTGGCGTGCCGTCCAAATAGACTGTGCAGGAGCCGCATTCGCCTTGCTCGCAGGCGTTCTTGGAGCCGGGCAGCCCGGCGCGCTCACGCAGCAGGTACAGCAGGCTCTCGCCCTCCCACACGTCGTCGACGGTCTCCGGGGTGCCATTGACGGTGAAGTTCACCCGCATCAGGCGGCCCTCCTCTCTGCTGTGTAGTCGTTCCAGGCCCAGCCGAGGCTGCGGCGGGCCATGACCGACAGGGCGTGCCTGCGGTAATCGGCGGTGCCGCGCACATCGTCGATGGGTTTGGCGGCGGAGGCGACGAGCGTGCCGAACTCGCGCAGCAGGGCATCGCTCAGCGGACCCGGGTTCTCCCAAAGCAGTTGTGCCGCAAGGAATTCCTGGGCATCGTGTGCTCGCAGCGGGGTCGGACCGGCCGAGCCGATACCGGTGCCCACCGTCCGGGTATCCGGGTGCAGTGCGATACCGAAGGAGCAGACCGCGATGACCATGGCATTGCGGGTGCCGACCTTGGCGAAGTACTGCGGGCCGGTCGCGGGCTTCAGCCAGATGGCCCGAATCAGCTCGTCCGGCTCCAGGGAACTCTTCTTCACCCAGACATAGAAATCGTCGATCGGAATCATCCGGGTGCCACGCGCCGCGGACTCCACCTCGATGGTGGCATTGGCCGCGAGCAGCGCGGGATGCGCGTCACCGGCCGGGGAGCAGCCGCCGAGATTGCCACCCACCGTGCCGCGATTGCGGATCTGCGGGGAGCCGACGGTGCGCGAAGCCTGTGCCAGACCGGGCAATTGGTCACCGAGTCGGCGGATGATCCGCTCGAACGGCACACCGGAGCCGATGCGCAGCCGGGCGTCGGCGGTCTCCTCGTATTCGAAGAGTTCACGGCAGGGGTTCAGATCGAGCAGAGCCTCCGGGCGGTGCCGGTCGAAATTCAGCTCGACCATCACATCGGTGCCGCCCTGAATGGGCTTGGCTTCGGGTCGCTGCGCCTTCAACGCGAGTGCGTCGGCCCAGCTGTCAGGTCGTAGGAAATCCATTGTGTCCCTTCCGAATTCAGGACCACGCCGGTCCGGCGGCGGGAACCTCGCGCACCACCGTGCCTTCGATGAGCCCGTACGGTCGGTCGGCGGCCCAGAACACCTCGTTGTCATTGACCAGGCCGAACGGCGACAGGTCCACCTCGAAGTGGTGCTTGTTGGGCAGGACGAGTTTGACCTCGGCGATATCGGGGCAGGTCTCGAGCACCCGCTCCCCCATCTCGTAGAGGGTCTGCTGTAGCGAGAGGCTGTGGGTATCCGCGAAAGCTTGCAGCAGACAGCGTTTCACCACTTCATAGGACTTGTCCCACTCCGCGTTCTCGCCGGAGTGCCGCCACTGCGCGTTCACCTCGGTGGCCAGTACACGGTCGCGGGTCTCGCGCAGTGTGGTGTAGCGGTCCTTGATGAAGCCGTGGAATTCGGACTTGGTGGTGTTGAGGACGGTGAGGTCCTTCAAACCGGAGACCACCCAGGCCCGATTGCCGTCGTAATGCACCAGGGCGGTACGGGTTTCGCGACCCGAGCGCACGAAGGAGTGCGGATGGGCGTTGAGCCCCACCACATTTCGCTCCCACTCGTACTCTTCGAGTTCGATGCGGGCGTGGTCGATGGTCGGCTGGGAACCGACGAAGTGGCGGGCCAGCTTCAGGCCGAAGTCCTCCGGGGAGGCGATACCGTGCTGCTTGGCGAAGGCGAAGACGGTGTTCTTCTGGGTATCGGTAGGCAGCACCGCGGCATTGTCGCCGGTCAGGTGCACTTCCTCCATATCACCGGAGAGCGCGACGCTGACATTGAGATCGCGGATCTGGTGTTTGGTCCCGTTCTTGTTCACCCGCACGACGCGGGTCTCCGCCTTGCCATAGCGGTTGGGACCGAGCTTGATCGACATTGTCAGCTACCTCGATACGTGGAGAAGGAGTAGGGACTGAGCAGCAGCGGCACGTGATAGTGCTGCGCCGGATCGGTGACGGTGAAAGCGATGGTCACCTCGGGATAGAACGGACTCAGGTCGCCGGTGTCGAAGACCAGCCGATGCACCCCAGCTTCGGGGGCGGGCAGATCCTTGATGCGGCCGTCGGCGTCGGTTCTGCCCTGCGCGAGCAGCGTGCCGTCGGCGGCCTCGAGCCTGACCGACACGCCGTCCGCGGGGCGACCGGTGGCCGCATTCAGCACATGGGTGGAGAGGCTCATATCAACCCCAGCAGCTTGCGAATACGCAGCCGGGTGATGGCGGCCAGCTCAGCGTGGATCACGGCGCGTTCGGCCTCGACCGAATTGCCCAGGCGGCGCTCGAGTTCGGCGAGCATCTCCTCGGCGGTGCGGCCGGTGGCGCGGATCAGGAAGACGTGACCGAAGTGGTTCTCGTAGGCCACATTCCGATCGGCCAGCCTGATCTTGACTCGATCGGAGGCGAGGTCCGCACCGGACTGTTCGTCCCGCGACCACTGCGCCTCGCGCCGCGCGAATTCACCCGAAACACCTTCGGCGCGTGAGGTCTCCGCACGCTCACCGATGCGGGGGTGGGCCGCGAGGGCCTCCTCGATATCCGTCCAGTCGAGGGCGTCCAGGCCCCAGAGCGCGGCCTGCATAAGGCTGGACTCGTCGATGTACGGCCGACCGGCCACCATCTTGCGGGCCCATTCCCGCGAAGCGCAGCAGGTGAGCAGCTGAGCCTCGGCCTCTTCCAGGGGCAGCGACCCGAGCCATTCCAGGCGACCCGACATCCGACCTCCATCCATTGGCGACTTGCCCGATAAGTACATCCGCCGGGGGCCGTCGACGGCAGGGACGAGACCTCCGAACCTGTGGCCCAGTTCACAACACCGGATTTGTAGATACATCCAAGCCGGTAACCCGCGGGTCATTCGCTGTTAGCGTTGGCAATCATGCGGTTGCGTTCTCTGCTCGCCCTCACCGAAGCCGGTCTGGAACTCGTCACCGGCGAAGACGAACTCGAAAGGTTCGTTCGCTGGGTGGTTACCACAGACATGCTCGACCCTGCCAGATATCTCTCCGGCGGGGAACTGGTGCTCACCGGCCTGCAATGGCGGCGCGCACCCGAGGACAGCGAGACCTTCATCGGCGCGCTGGCCCGGGCCAAGGTCGCGGCCGTGGCCGCGGGCGACGCGAAATATGGTGCGCCACCCGCGGATCTGGTGCAGGCGTGCGAGCGACATCGCATCCCACTGTTCCGGGTGCCGGAGGATATTGCCTTCGCCACCGTCACCGAGCAGGTCAATCGCAATCTCTCCACCGGGCGGGCAGCGGATCTGGCCGCGATTCTGGACCGGCATCGCCAACTCGTCTCCGGTGGCGGATTGAATTCGGTACTCGAACTCATCCACCGCAATCTCGGCACGCCGTGCTGGGTGGTGTCCTCCACCGGGCGGGTGGTGGCCGGACCGCAGCAACCGCTGTCGGCGCAGGTCCAAGCCGCCTGCCTGTCCGCGCAGCGACTGCCCGACACCTATTCGCTGGACGGTAGCCTGTTCTCGCTTTTCGCGGTGGACGCGGACGGCACCTCGCGGGTCGCGGACTGGTTCATGGTGTTCGAGAGCGACTACAAGGACTGGCCCGAGGAGCACCGGGCGATAATCGGCGAACTCGCCGCAGTCGTCGCGCTCGAGCGTGTCCGACAAGACGACCGGCAGAATGCCGAGGGTCGACTGGCGCAGGAGCTCATCGAACTGGTTGTGTCGGACGCCAAACCCGCCGAAATCGTTTCGCGGCTGGAACTTACGGGGCTGGCGTTGTCCGAGCGGTATCTCGCCGTCGCCGCCACCGCTGATTCGGGTGCGGTGCGCCCCAGGGAATTACGCTCACTGTTGCGCGAAATCCTTTATGACAGAAGCCCGGCCGCAGGTGTGGTCGACGGCGAGGCCATCGCGCTGGTGCCGATCGGCGATGACGGCAGCCTGGACGATCGCATTCATCGTGCGGTCGAAGCACTGGAGCCGGGATTGCAGGGCAGTCGCCTGGCGGTGGGCATCAGCGGTGGCGTGGACGGTGAAAGTCTGCGTGGCGCGGTCGAAGAGGCGCGATATGCCCGGCGCATGGCGGCCGAGCGGAATCAGCCCACCAGCGTCGTGCGGCATGACGAACTGGCCACGCACATGCTGCTGCTGGCCAGTGTTCCGGACGAGGTGCGCCGGATGTTCCGGGTGCGATTGCTCGACCCGCTGGCCATCTACGATCGCGATAATCGGGCCGATCTGGTGCACACCCTGGAGACGTTCCTGCAAGTGTCCGGGTCCTGGTCCAAATGCGCCGATCTGCTGCATGTGCACGTGAATACGCTCCGCTATCGGGTGCAGCGCATCGAGGAGCTCACCGACCGCGATCTGTCACGCCTGGAAGACCGGGTCGACTTCTTCCTGGCGCTGGCCCTGCGCTGACGAATCGCTCCGGCGAATTCACCTGCCCGTCGTGCGGGTGCCAACGGCATCTGCCAGAGTCGGGCGTATGACTCGACGCGCGCGTGGCATAGGTGCGGCCCTGTTCAGCGTGCTGCTGGTGGCCGGATGCGGTAGTTCCGGCGACACCGCCGCACCCACCACTTCCGGTGCGGCAGCAGTGGTTTCGACCGGTGACCTGCCTGCCGCGCAGCCGGGAGAGGTGCATCTTTTCGGGCTGAACGATCTGCACGGGAATCTGCAGCCGCCGACCGGGAGCAATGGGCAGGTGGGCGGCGTGCAGGCGGGTGGTGCGGCCTATCTGGCGGCACATTTGGCCAAGTTGAAAGCGGCGTATCCGGCCAGTGCGATATTGGCCGCCGGGGACAATGTCGGGGCGAGTCCGTTGATCTCGGCGCTCTTCCACGATGAGCCGACCATCGACTTCATGAACTCGATCGGGGTGGCCGCGTCATCGGTCGGGAATCACGAGTTCGACCATGGCGTAGTGGAATTGGCGCGTCTGCAGCAGGGTGGGTGCGCGGCGGACGGCTGCGTGCCCGGTGATCCGTTCACCGGTGCGGAGTTCCCATACCTGGCCGCGAATGTCACGGACGGCACCGGCAATCTCCCGAAGGGGTTGCGGCCCTGGACCATGCTCGAGGTCGGCGGGCACAAGATCGGCGTGGTCGGGACCGTCACTGCGGATACCGCGAATATTGTTCTGCCCGAAGGTATTCGGGGCTACAGCTTCGGCAACGAGGCCGACGCGATCAACAAGTATGTGCCCGAGATGAAGGTCGCGGGGGCGGAGACCATCGTCGCACTGCTGCACGACGGTGGCGCGCAGCGCACCAAGGGCGCGCCGGTGGACTACAACGGGTGCGCCGATATCACTTCTCCGGTAACCGATTTGGCCACACATACCGATGCCGCGGTGAAGGTGCTGATCACCGCGCACACGCATCAGTCCTACAACTGCACCATCAATGGGAAGGTCATCACCCAGGCATCCTCCTTCGGACGCCTGATCACCGATATCACGCTGCGGTTCCATGACGGCACGGTGGACGCGACGGCGGTCAATCGGGTCGTGACCCGCGATATCACCCCCGACCTGGCCGCCACCAAGCTGGTGAATTTCTATGCGGACCAATCCAAACCACTCGCGCAACGGGTGATCGGCACGGCCACCGCGGCACTGCCCGCCGACCCGGCACCCGCGGGCGACTCACCACTGGGTGATCTGCTGGCCGACACCATGCTCGACGGCACCACCGCCGCCGGAGCCGTGGCCGCCGTCATGAACCCCGGGGGTGTGCGCGCGGATCTGCCCGCCGGGCCGATCACCTACGAGCGGGCATATACGGTGCAGCCCTTCGGAAATCAGGTGGTGACGGTCAGCCTGACCGGGCAGCAGATTATCGAGTTGCTTGAACAGCAGTGGGACAATGTCAGCAAAACGGCGGTGCTTTCGATCGCGGGCATCACCTACGCCTACTCCGAGGCCGCGCCGAAGGGGCACAAGATCCTCGCCGATACCGTGCGTATTGGCGGACAGCCACTGAATCCCGTTGCCTCCTATCGGGTCTCGACCAATAACTTCCTGTCCTCCGGCGGTGACGGCTTCAGCGTCTTCACACGCAGCACCGGCCTCGCGGTCGGCCCGATGGACCTCGATGCCCTGGAGTCATATCTGCGCGCACACGGCGCGGTGTCTCCCCCGCCCTCCCGGATCGAACGGCGCTGAGCCGGGTCGGTCTTACGCCGGATCAGCATCCTCCGAAGGCCCTTCGATCGGGAAAAGTATTGGGCTGAGCAGGTATTGGCCACGTTCCGACGTGGGCCGATTGGCCAGGCGCGGCAGGATGACGCCGCGCAGCTCCACGATCATCTCCTCCAGCTCGGCGCGGTCGAGCCACACCGCATGTTGCCGGTAGCCGACCAAATCGGCTGCCGGGTCGGCATTCTCGCGATCCAGATAAGCATTGAACTCGGCGATCAATACCGCCATGGCGGTGGCGAAGACCCCGCGCTGCTCATCGGCGGATAGTGCCGCCGCGGTCTCGGTCTCGACAATCGCCCGTTCCGGGCGTAGCCGATACCGACGCTCCACCGCGCCGCGCACCCGCCGCTCCTCCGCAACCTCCAGCACACCGGCATTCGCCAGCAGTTCGACGTGGCGGTATGCGGTCGCCTTGGACACATCGGGGAGCCGGGCGCACAGATCGGCGGTGGTCAGGACGCGACCGCCGCGCATGGCGTGCACTATGCGCAATCGCACCGGATGGGCCAGCAGCTCGAACGGATCCACCGCACAACATTCTCACACCATGTTATTGTTCGCAAAACATGAGAATGGTTGGCAGGTGGGAACAATGGCAGAGACAGACCCCGTCGCGATCGCCACGACGGTGGCGGAGTGGGCGCGCGACGAACGCTTCACCGAAATCGAAGAACTCTTCGCGCCACGCCTGCGGGCAGTGGTGTCGGCCGAGACGGTCGGCGTGGCCTGGACCGCTCGGGTCGGCACGGTCCAGACCATCGGCGCGGCGGCCACCGAACCTCTCGACGGCGAACTGGTCCGGGTGAGCGTGCCGGTGAACTGTGAACGCGGCGAACTCACCTTGGTCGTATCCGTCGACAGTGCCGGGCAACTGCACGGAATCCGCCTCGCCCCACCGGCCGGCGCGTGGGAACCGCCGGGCTACGCCACACCGAAACGTTTTACCGAACAAGAGGTTTCGCTCGAAACCGACGCCGGATCCGTCCCCGGCACCCTGACCCTGCCCCGTGGCCGCGGTCCGTTCCCAGGCGCTGTCCTACTCGCCTCCGGCCCCACCGACCGGGATCAAACAGTGGGACCGAACAAGCCTTTCAAGGATCTCGCCTGGGGTTTGGCGAGTCGCGGGATCGCGGTACTGCGGTTCGACAAGCTGAATTTCGTCCACGGGCAACTCGCGACCGCACCGGACTTCACCATGGTCGAGGAATACCTCCCCACCACCATCGCGGCAGTCCATACGCTGCAACAACATTCGAGCGTCGACCCCGCTCAGGTGTACGTGGTGGGTCACAGCGGCGGCGGCAAGGCAGCACCCCGGGTGGCCGCCGCCGAACCATCCATCGCCGGCGTCGTGATCATGGCCGGTGACACCGTCCCTCTGCCCATCGCCGCCGTCCGAGTGGCCAATTACCTTGCCGCCCTTGACCCCGGCCCGCACACCACCGCCACTCTCGAATCGATCACCGCCCAAGCAGCCGCGGTCGAGAACCCCGACCTCTCCCTCTCCACGCCCACGTCCGAACTCCTCTTCGGCTGGCCCGCCGCCTACTGGCTGGACCTCCGCACCTACCACCCCGCCGAAGCCGCAGCGGCCCTGAACAAACCAACCCTTCTCCTCCAGGGCACCCGCGACTACCAGGTCACCGTCCACGACGACCTCCCCGCCTGGCAACAAGCCCTCGCCACCAACCCTGAAGCCCGAATCACCCTCTACCCCACCGCCGACCACATGTTCTTCCCCGGCACCGGCCCGTCCACCCCCACCTCCTACCAATCCCCCAACCATGTCGCCCCCACCGTCATCACCGACATCGCGAACTGGCTCACCAGAACCCGACCCCGGAACCCACCGACCCGTCTCATCAGCAAACTCAGGCGCTGACGGCGTGCCACAAGTGTTCGAAATCTGCCTCGGCCTGCGACCGGACCTCGGCCCTACCACATAGAATTCAGCTCATGTCTGCGATCTTCGACTGGGCTCGGCCGGACAATATCCAGCCCGAGCCGATCACCGTTGATATCTGGCGCGAGCTCCCCGAGGAGTTCTGCCGACTGGTCGAGGTGGTCAATGGGGACGCCGTGCGTGCCGAATCCCCGACCCGTGCGCATCAGAAGGCCGTACATCGTCTGCTCACGATGCTGGAGACCGCGGCTCGCGACCACATGGTTGAGGACCCATCGGTCTGCCTCGACACCAACCAAGACTTCGATGTCGTCCTCTGGGAGGCGCCGCGCGCGACAATCCGCCGCCTTGACATCGCACTCTTCGAATGTGTTCCCGCCGATGTACGGCCACTGCATGCCTGGCATTTGAAGATCGCGGTCGAGGTCATCTCTCCCAGTCATATCAAGACCGATCGCCTGGAAAAGATGAGTGAGTACGCCGCCGCCGGAATCCCCTGGTACTGGCTGGTCAGCGTCTCCGACAGCGAAGTCACCGCCATCGAGACCTACGGCCTCGACCACAGCGTCGGCCACTACCGGCTGGCCCAAATCCTCAAGCCCGAAACCACTTTCGCCGTCGAGCTGCCGATCCGAATCCGACTCGACTGGGATCAACTGACCAACCTCGTACTCTGACAACGTCCACTCTGGGCGCTTGGCCGCGCGCACTGCTACCGTCTGCGGCGTGAGCACTAGTCAGGGTCCGCCACAGCCGAAATATGTTCGTTCTCAGCGTGTTTGGCGGGTGACTCGCCGGATCGCGTTCGCGGGGCTGGTTGTCGCGCTACTCGCGGTGGTCGGATACTTTCTGCAGGGGGTTCCGCAAATCACCTGCTCATGTGCGGTTGTGAACCCGGATGTGGCCGTCGCGAAGGCGGGCGGGGTGTTCATCGGGACGCCGACCAAGGTGCTGCATGGGCGGGATGCGGACCTTTACGAATTCCAGGTGACCGAAGTCTTCAATGGGGAGGTGGGGTCGACCACCACGGTGGGCGTCAATACCAGCAGCGGTTGCGGTACCGGGTTCACGATCGGGCGGCCGACACTATTGCTTGTGTCGTCACCGTATTCGCAGGGAGCCGCCTGGCAGGCGCACGGGTGCGGGCCGGATGTCAGCGCCACCGAATTGCGGGCGATCGCACAGACCACCTATGGCCCAGCCCATGCGCCGACGGTCGCCGCGCCGACGGCCGAGATCACCAATTGGACCCGGCTCAGCTATAAAGTGCCCCGCACACTGCAGTTACTGATACTCGCCGCACTCGCCTGCGTGGGAGTGGCCGCGTATGCGACGCGTGGGCTGCACCGGGCAGAGCGGGTGGCGATATCTGCCCCCGAAACTCCGTAATAGACATAGTTCGTCCCCCGCCCCTGCTATCACCCGGTAACTACCCGCCGGTTGACAACCCCCAACCCATCCGAGCAAAGTCGTTCCGGCACAAGCACGTTGGATGGGGCACACTCCAGCGCAAACCGACCACGGCTCACACCAGATTGATCGAGTCCAGGAACCGCGCGCCCAACTCGGCATCGCCCTCGATGACCACATCGCAGTCCCGCCAGCCGCGGCGGGTGGTCGCCCAGACCGGGAATTCCAGCGCCTGAGCGTGGATGTGAGCAGCTGAGTCTGACGCGGTTCCGGGGTTGACCCGCAATCGATTTCGCGGAGCGGGTTCAATCCGCCAAGTTCCCCCGCCGGGGCCGCTCAGGGTGATTGCCACGGGCGCGTCCAGCCATCCCAATTGCGTGCGATGCGACTGTTCCAGTAACGCCGTCAACCACCCCAGAATCGCCGACATCCGCCCCGCATCGGTCGCAGGAGCCGGGCGCCCGAGCGCGGGCGCGATGTCGTGCCGCAGGTGCGTGTGCCAGTCGAACAGGTACAGGGCGGGAAAGATCCGCAGCGGATGCCAGCCGAGCTCACCGACCCGCAGTCGCAGGCTCGCGATACCCGGAACCGTCGCGGCCGTCAGCCCCACAATCCCCCGAGCACTCCAAACCTCGAATCCCGCCAGCGCCTGTTCCGGTGTGAGCGAACCACTTTCGGCCACCACAGCATCATTGGTCCGCTCGATCTGCCGCGACGCCATCGACCGCACCGCCGACGGAGTGATCACCGCCCGCACCCCCGCGGTCATATGCACCACAACGTCCTGCACACTCCACCCCGCCGCCGCACTCGGCGCGGCCCACTCCCGGGGCTCCAGACCGGTGCAGAACTCGAGCACAGTGCTCCGCTCGGCCCGCAGTGCCGCCAATGAACCGGCTCGACTCACAGTCATGGGTATGACTGTGCCAGATGACCGTAGGCGCACCCGGCCGAGACGCGAAGCATTCGATTCGCTCGGTGGATGACCTGGCCACCCCACTCGGCCGGCCCAACGAACCGAACAGCGGGACCGGTTGGCCGTCCTGAGCCAGAGCTCAGGCGCGATGCCTGCCGTTGTAGACGGTGGAGGTTGCGAAGCGGGACGCGGCGGAATGGGTGGTCATTTGCGATGAGTGGCAACTCGTTCGGGGACGGATCCGGCCGGGGGTCGGCGAGGCCCCACCAGGCGACCGATACGACGACGATCCAAGACAGTACGACCAGGATGATATGAGCGAGCGCTGACATGAAACCACCTCGGTCCAAGGTAATTCGGGCTATCGGTAATACCGCCCGCGAGTGGCGAGTGTCCTGCGGCCGCGATCAGTGATCTCCCAGGTGGCACGTCCGGCTCGCCGCCGACCCACGATCAGGCCCCGCGAGGTTCGATCACCGCGATAGGTGGCATAGCGGATGGCGGCAGCTCTCGCCGAATCAGCGGGGAGATATGAACCGTGCCAAGCCCGCACCGGCTGCGACGTGTAGGTGAAGATGCCGATTGTGCTGCTCGTCGCCGAGGTTCGTCAGTACCTGACAACCCCCATACTCGGCAACAACTTGCTCGGCGACCTCTTGTACGACTGTCAGCAGCTGAGCCCCGAGATCCGGTTCCAGCTCCAGCAAGAAGCGGACGTGCTCCTTCGGCACCACGATCACATGCTCGGTACCGAATCCCGGAATCGGTGGACGGAAGGCGAGCACGTGGTCGGTCTCGACCACGACGTCGACATCGATCAGGCGCGGGATCACCTCGGTGCAGTACCAATCCGGTTCGATCACACCTCCACAGTAGGGAGATCCGCACCAGAAGTCTTCGGTGAGGCTGCGCGACAACGACTCTCGATGCCAACTCGCTCGTGGACATGACCGTCTCGATCAGTCCGGTATGCGGCTGTGATAGCGCATTCAACCGTTCCGAGGCGCGGCTGGCCGGCGACTGCATTTACGGATGGCCATCGACGGTATGTGCGACTGGGCGCACCGATATCTCGGCCGTATCGAGAGCGCCCGCCGCCACTTCGACGAATACACCGCAGGTTGGGTGGTCATTACCGACCGGAAAGTCTGGTCCGAAGTACGATCGGGATCATGCGGTCCATTTGGAAGGGCTCCATCGCGTTCGGGTTGGTCAATGTTCCCGTGAAGGTTTATACCGCCACGGAGGACCATGACATCAAGTTCCATCAGGTGCATGCCGCGGATGGTGGGCGGATCCGGTATGAGCGGGTGTGCACGGTGGATGGGCAGCCGGTGCAGTATGCCGATATCGACAAGGCATATGAATCGCCGGATGGGGATCGGGTGATTCTCACGGATGAGGATTTCAGCAAACTGCCCGCTGCCGAGAAGCATGAGATTCCGGTATTGCAGTTCGTGCCGGCCGAACAGATCGACCCGATATTTTTCGACAAGAGTTACTTTCTGGAACCCGATTCGACTACGCCGAAAGCCTATGTGCTGCTGGCGAAAACACTTGAACAGACCGACCGGATCGCACTGGTGCACTTCACGTTGAGGCAGAAGACCCGCCTCGGTGCGCTGCGCGTACGGGACGGGGTGCTGGTCCTGCAGACCATGCTCTGGCCGGATGAGGTGCGGGCGGTCGCCTTCGACAAGCTCGACGGGGTATCCGAGCCGCGGCCACAGGAACTACAGATGGCCGAGACGCTGGTGGGTACACTCTCCGACGACTTCGATCCCACTCAGTATGTGGACGAGTACCAGATCGAATTGAAGAAGCTCCTCGACGAGGCCATTGCCAGCGGCAGCGGCAAGGTCACCCGGGCTCCCGAGGCGGCCGCGCCGCAGATGGATGCCGAGGTGGTGGACCTGGTCGCGGCCCTGCAACGGAGTTTGGAAGCGTCCGGGCGAGGCGCATCGAAGGCTCCGGCCGCTGCACCGAAGCAGACCGCCGAAGCAGCACAGGCGGCCACCCCCGCGAAGAAGACAGCCAAGAAGGCCGCGAAGAAGGCTCCCGCCAAGCAAACTCGCAAGGGCGCTTGAGACCAGCAGGTTGACCGGATTCTCGGCCGAAGCCGGTGAGAACGGCAGCTAACTGGCAAACTGTCCGGTATGGAACCCGCTATAGCCATCGTCCCCATGGGACTCGGACACCTGCGCCAGGTCCTGGATCTGGGCTACGAGGTATTCGACACCTCCACCAAGCCGTACACGTCCTGGTCGCTCACCTCGGTGGCCGAGCATCTGGACAGCCCCAGCCGCTCCTGCTGGGTCGCGGTGGATTCGGACCGGGTGGTGGGATTCGTGCTCGGATCGATGGAGTTCGAACTGCGCGATGACTGGGGATACCTGGAGTGGATCGCGGTCGCACCGGATATGCAGGGGCACGGAATCGCCGGGCGGCTCATGTCCGCCTGCTGCGACATGCTGTTCCAGAGCGGGGCGCGCCGGATTGTCACCGACGTGGAGATCCACAACACCGCGTCCGCGTCGCTGATGAAGCGCAACGGATTCAGCGAAGGCACCACCGTCACGCTGTTCGTGCGGCCGAATCCGGCCCCGGTCAGCGATGAGGCCGCCGACACGACCGACAGCGACCAGATCACGCTGACACCGGGCACCAAGCGGGAGCTGATTCGCAAGGGCCGCATAGCCGGTGAGGGCGGACGTCCCCGCATCACCCGCTAATCCCAGGGTCCGATGACGAAAAGTTGTCGGACCCTTTCTCTATCGTGTGCGACATGACCGATGCCACGATGACCGCGATCACTGCCGCCGTAACCGTTGGGCGGCAGGGAAACCCCGGACAGGCACGCGCGGACCTCGCCACGCTATGGAATTCCGTTGGTGTGGACGGTGATCCGCTGCATCGCGTCACCATCGCGCATTACATCGCCGATCTATACGATCATGCGGCGGATGCGCTCATCTGGGATGTCCGGGCGCTGGATGCCGCGCAGGCACTCACCGACGAGCGTGCCAAGCAGGAGCACGAGTCACTGGATGTGCGGGGCTTCTACCCGTCCCTGCACCTGAATCTCGCCGATAACCTCCGCCGACTGGGAGCGTTCGACTCCGCGCACCAGCAGCTCGACGCCGCCCGGGAGCGCCTCGCCGCACTCGGCGAGGGCGCGTTCGACGGTGGCGTCCGAGCGGGCATCACCCACGTGGAAACCGCACTGGCCGAAGGCAATACGGACCGACTACCCACGCACTGATCCCATCAGCGCGCGAGTATCACCGCACCGATCCCATCCGGGCGCGAGTATCACCGCACTGATCCTGTCCGGGCGCGAGTTTCTCCGCACGGATCGGCGTCCGCGGCGGCTAAGCGTCCGCGGCTGCTCGCACCTGCCCCTCCCGGAAGAATTCCAGCAGGCTGCCGACGGTCGAGACCTCCGCGCGCGAACGCTTCGCACCGAACGGCGCGTTCCAGAACTCGCCACGCCGGCGCGTCCACGGTCCGACATACGCGTACGGTTGCGGGTTCTCCCAATCCCCCGGCGAGACACCGTAATTCACCTCGCCTACCGCGACCGACAGGTCGAAACGCTCCGGCCACAGCACCGGCGGCTCGGTGGCGAAGCGGCGTAATGCGGTGTCCCCCAACGCGAACCAGTCGTGCACCGAACCCGCCGCCTCGGTATCCACGGTGAAGGGCTCGTCCGGATCCATGCCGGTGCCCTCGGAGTACAGCCCGTCCGGCGGACCATCGGCCTCGAAACCGGCGGCTATGGCCAGGTCGCTGTAGGTGCCCTGTAATCGGATGCGGCCCTGCGGCCAGACCAGATCCGTGCCGGTCACGGACACCGGCCATTTGATACCGATGAACCCGCCCAGGACGATTCGCATTCGAATGCTGCCGAACCGGCGATACTGCGGACCCGCGATGAGCAGTTCCGCCGCCGCGTGCAGGGCGAACCGAGTGTCTTCGTAGGTGATGTCGTCCACCTCGAAATCATCTCCGGCGGAGTGGGTGTGCTGCTGGGAAATGGGCGTCCGGCCAAACAAAAGTGCGTCGTACCGGATAAATCCGGCACGACGCACAGTTGATATTCGCGCTGGATCAGCGCGTCTCGCCCGAGTCAGCGTGCGTTATCGGTGCACGCCGACAGGATCACCTTGGCCGAACGCGGCGAGGCGGAACCGACATCCGGGAACGTCGGCGCGCTGTTGCCCAGCACGTCGATGGCACCCTTCTCCGCGTCGACCTTGGTGGCCGCCCACGCCCAGCCGAAGCGGGTATCGGCGCCCTGTGCGACAGCGCCGCACGCGTTCGCGAAGTGCACGACGACCTCACAGTCGCCGCCACCGCACTTGCTGACGGCCGCACTGTCCGCGCCGCCCCAACTGCCATAGTTGACCGCATATGCGACATTTCCGGTGCTCCGCGACAGCGCCAGGGCGCCGTACAGGTCACCGGAGGTGGCCGTGAATCCCGGCTGGTCTTCCGCCGCGTTGGCGGGACCGGCGGCCATGATGCCCATCGCGGCCATCGAGGTGATGGCGAGGCCCATTCCGGCCTTGCGCAGCAACGACATTCGATACTCCCCGTGATGAATTGTTGGAACGGGTCGAATCCTTGCCGAGCGACCTCGCAATGTCCAATCCAGTCTTATCGGACGCAATCACATCCGGCGCATAACCGAGACAACTTTTCCGAGCACCACGGCCTGGTCGCCATCGATCACGTCGTAGGCGGGGTTGCGCGGTTCCAGATACACATGGCCGTTGCGCCTGCGATAGACCTTCACGGTGGCTTCACCATCGATCATCGCGGCCACGATTTCACCCGAGTGCGCCTCGGTCTCCTGCCGGATCACCACGATATCGCCATCGCAGATTGCCGCGTCGATCATCGAATCACCGCGCACGCGCAGCCCGAAGACCGTCCCGCGCCCGACCAATTCGCGCGGCAGCGACAACACATCGTCGGTGTGCTGTTCGGCCAGAATCGGCGTACCGGCCGCGATATCGCCGACCACCGGCACCGGCACCGAATCGCCGGACTGCTCCCGCGGCGCGGCGGCGGCCAGGAACAGCCGCACATCCATCGGCCGGGTGACCGATTCGCCGCGGGACAGGAATCCGCGATCCTCCAGCGCCTTCAAGTGTTTGGAAACCGACGAACCGGATTTGAGCCCGACCGCGTCACCGATCTCGCGGCTGCTGGGCGAATACCCGTGCCGCTGCACCCAATCGCGGATCGTGCACAGAATCTGCTGCTGGCGGGGCGGCAGGGTGGAGGTGTCGAGGTGGGCGAACCCGTCGAAGTCGTCGTATCCGGTCACCCGGGCATCGTACGGTGCGGCGGGGCGGTTGCTCGCCGACTGCGGCCAACGGTCCGCGTGTGTCGCCGCGGTGGATTAGGTTGGTCGGGTGAGTTGCGAATTCGTCGTGCTACCGGCAGATTCCGTTGCTTCGGCCGCTGAGGTCGAACAGTATGTCGCCGCCAGCGACGGTATCCCGGCGGTAAGCCTGGGACCGGTGCTGGCGGGGCTGTGGCGGTGGAATACCGAGATACCGGTGTGGAACGGGCGTATAACCCTGGCGGCGGTGGGCGACTGCGTGCGGGTCACCGTGCCCGAACACGCGGCCTGGCGCGCGCTGCTGTGGATCGAAGAGCTCATCGCCGGAACAGAATTCGCGCTCTACGATTCGCGCGACGGCAGCCTCGACACGCCGGAAATGCGGCGGATGCGGGTGAACGTCGGCGGCCAGCGCTACTTCAATGTGCTCACCGAACGCCAACTGCACTCCTGGATACCGGAATTGGCGGCCATCGCCCGCACCCCGTTCCTGATCGTGCAGGAGCCCGGCGATCCGGACACCTTCATCCAGACCTACCGCCAGACCGCCGACGCCTACCTGCTGGAGTACCGCGAGGGCGGCCACATGTTCAGCACCACCCTCGACAATCCGCTGCGCATCGCCGACTACATCTGGGATTGGGCCGACGACCGCCGCGAGCACCTCGACAAACTCTTCTGGACCAAACGCCCCTGAATCGCAGGCGGATTCAGTAGTAGAAGCACACCAGGCCGACACCCTCGGCCTGGCAGGTACGCGCCCATTCGCGCATCTCCGCCACCGAGCCGCGAATAGCGTCATCGGTGAGGCGATCGAGCCGGACCGCGTTCAAAGTGTCTGCCATGGCATCGATTCGGTGATGCTCCACGAATCCGATGCTGGGAAAATCGTCGATCGGCGGCAGCTCGATGGGTGCGCCGCCGAGCACCAACTCGGTCGGATCGAAGTCGACCCCGATATCGGCGAGCGCCTGCTCCACCATCGAGAAGTACCGGAATCGCATTCCCGCCCAGTGCGCATTGTCGAGCAGCGTCCCGGCGTGATGGCACAGCACCTCGAGCGCATGCCCGTAGGTGGGACCGAACTCCGGATCCATCGGTTCGCCCGCCAGCAGCTGGCGCATCACATCGCGCGGTGTCAACCCCAGTTCCTCGGCCTCGTCGAGGCGGTCGAGCACCTGCTGCGGTGAAGACCGCACCACGGCGTCGACGAACTCCTGCCCATAGGACCCGACCAGCCGAATCCCGTCCAGGTCAACGGCATACGGGCTCACGATGTACGACAAGGCTCCCCTTCCGATACGACCGGCACACCCTAACAGTCCCGGCGTCGACGCGCCCCGGCCCGAAGAACCTGTGGCAATTCTTCAGTTGCCAACATGAGTCGGCCCGGCCGAGGAAAATATGCCGCATGCCCGTTGGCCTCGAAGCAGATGGTGGTGACCGCACGCCGGTCGTCGAGGCACTGTCCCAGTTGCGATTACGCGAGCTACTCGCGGGAGTGCAGGACCGCATCGCCCAGCTCGTGGATGTGCACGATCGGATGGATCGGCTCATCGGCGCGATGCTGATCATTACGGCCGGCCTGGATCTGGACGATACGCTGCGCTCGATCGTGCACACCGCCATCGAACTCGTCGACGCCCGCTACGGCGCGCTCGGCGTGCGGGAGACGCGAACCAGCACCAACCCGCTCTCCGAATTCGTCTACGAGGGCATCGACGACCGCACCCGGGTACTGATCGGCGATCTACCGCACGGCGGCGGGGTGCTCGGGCTGCTCATCGAACAGCCCAAACCGATACGGCTGTCCGATCTTTCGAAGCATCCAGCCTCGATCGGCTTCCCCGAACACCATCCGCCGATGCGGACATTTCTCGGCGTCCCGGTCAAGGTCCGCGAGGAGGTGTTCGGCAGCCTGTACCTGACCGAGAAGGCCGGCGGGCTGGAGTTCACCGAGGACGATGAGGTGGTGGTGCGCGCACTCGCCGCCGCGGCCGGTATCGCCGTGGAGAACGCGCGGCTCTACGAGGAATCGCGGCTGCGCCAGACCTGGCTGGAGTCCATCCGCGATGTCGCCACCGAACTGCTCGGCGGCGGCGAACCCGGTGAGGTGCTCGAACTGATCGCGGCCCGGGCACTGACGCTCACCGATTCGATCTGCGCGTTTCTCGCCCTGCCCGAAGATCTGGAATTACCCGACCAGGAGGTGACCGAACTGATCGTGTCCGCCGGAGCGGGCGCGACCGCCGAAGCCCTTATCGCACGCCGCATTCCGGTCGACGGCTCACATACCGGCAGTGTTTTCCGCAGTGCCGAACCGGTCATTACCGAAGGGCTGGTATTCAATCCGTTTCCGGAACTCGCACCGCAATTCGGGCCCGTACTATTACTGCCCCTGCAGGCCCGCAAACAGATGCTCGGCGTACTCGCCGTATTACGCGCGCCGGGCACCCCGGAATTCGACGCCTCCACCCAGGCGATGATGGCGGTATTCGCCGGCCAGGCCGCGCTGGCACTGCGATTGGCGGACACCCAATACCGGATGCGCGAACTCGACGTGCTCTCCGACCGCGATCGCATCGCCCGGAACCTGCACGACCGCGTAATTCAGCGACTCTTCGCCACCGGCCTCATGCTGGAAGGCACCGCACAGCGCATCCGCTCCCCCGAGATCCGAAATCGCCTGGCCAGCAGCCTCGATGACCTGCAGTCCATCGTGCAGGACATCCGGCAGTCGATATTCGATCTACACGAACCGGAACCGGGTGCACCACGCCTGCACCAGCGACTGCACGATCTGGTCTCGGAAATGACCTCCGAAACCGGTCTGCGCACCACCGTGCACGTCGCCGGGCCACTCTCCGTCATCCCGCCGGCGCTGGCCGAGGATGTGGAATCGGTGCTGCGCGAAGCACTGAGCAATGTGGTCCGGCACTCCGGAGCCCGCACGATCTCGATCAGCCTCACCATCGCCGACAGCGTCACCGTCGAAATCACCGATGACGGTGCGGGTTTCGATGTGAACTCCAGCCGTCGCAGCGGTCTGGCGAATCTTCAGATTCGCGCCCAGCGCGCGGACGGCACCTTCGCCGTCGGGCCACACGCGGCCGGCGGAACACAATTACGGTGGAGCGCGCCGCTGCCGTAACTGAGCTGACCACTTCGGGGTTGACCTGGAGTGCACTCCAAAACTTAGTTTGAATGCCATGAGTTCTATCGAGTCATTGCACGGTACGAGAGCCGTGATCACCGGTGCGACAAGCGGCCTCGGACGGACCATGGCGGCCGCACTCGCCGAGGCGGGGGCAATGGTCGCGGTGACCAGCAGGAGTACCGAACGAGCCGAGCAGACCGCGCGGGAGCTGGGTCCGAATGTGGTGGGACTGGCATCGGATGTGCGAGAAGAGGATTCGGTGGCGAGGCTGGTCGAGGAGGTCCAGCGGCGATTCGGCGGCATCGATCTGCTGGTGAACAATGCCGAAGTCCGTGCCCGCCTACTCGATCCGGCCATCATGGGCCCACCCATCACCTGGCTCGCCTCCGACGCCGCCGCAGGCGTCCACAACGAACGCATCATCGCCACCGAATTCGAGGACTGGCTCGCTCGGTACCCGCGGGTCAGCGAAGAGCAGGGCTCGTAAGGTCGAGCGTCAACCGATTCCGCCAGTCGTTGGTGAAAACTGCGGTCATGCCCTGGTAACGCACTCCGGTGAACGGGTTGGATAGATACATGACGGCAACCCATCGCAGCGAGCCGTCGGAGTTGAGACGTGCCAAGTACCCGAAATTGCCCATCCGCCAAGCGCCTCCGCCCGACATCAGCCCCGAACCGTCCGGCAGCGGGCTCTCGAAATCAGTACTCACATGTTCGCCGCCGCACTCCGCAATGGCCTCGCCCACATCGAACGGTTCCCCGATTTCGAAGGGAATCGGCTGCCCGGCATCCGGGTGATACTCCCCCGGACCATCGACATACAACTCCAAGCCGGTGTCGTCGGACCGGTACAGCCCGTCACAACCCGGCATCTGCCCGGCCGCCCACAACCCCTCAACCATTCCCATTCGACCATCCCACCGCGTAGACGACTCAATGTCGGAATCCGGCTGCGCACACCATCATTGCCATATCGATCCAACACCCAGAGCCGCACAGCCACAACGCTTCTCCTACTCGCCAGCACGGTACGCGGCCGGTTGAAGACTGACGTAAGGGTTTGATCCCGGCGGCACGGGACGGCAGGCTGTTGATCTCTCGGTGCCCACGTTGGTCCTCGGTGGACGGGCGATATCACTCCGTGGTGCTATTCCATGTCATACCAAGGGATTACAGGCAACGAGAATTCGGCCGATAGCTTCGGGGTATGACGACATCCGGCTTGGTTCCCGAGTCATCTCCACGGTCACCTCGGCTCGGTGCCGACGGTGATTACGCCCGTCTTTTACGGCGGATCTCCGAGGCGGGGCTGATGAATCGGCGGCCCGGCTACTACGCCGTGCGGCTCAGTCTTGTCGGGGTGGCGTTCGTAACCGGTTGGGCGGCATTTGTTTTCATCGGCGATTCGTGGTGGACGCTGCTCGTCGCCGGGTTTATGGCGGTGACGTTCGCGCAGGTCGCGCTTGTTATGCATGATGTCGCGCACCGGCAGGTCTTTCGGTTGCGGCAGCCGACAGAGCTGGTGGGACGGATCGTCGGCAATGCCGGGATCGGGTTGGGTTACGGGTGGTGGCAGGACAAGCACACTCGGCATCACGCCAACCCGAATCATGAGGAGCTCGATCCTGATGTCGCGCCGGACATTCTGGTCTGGTCACAACGGCAGGCGCGGTCCAGCCGCGGGTTGGCTCGGTTCATCGGGCGGGCGCAGGCGTTCCTGTTCTTTCCGCTGCTGTTGTTGGAGGGGCTGAACCTTCATGTGGCCGGTGTTCGTGCGCTCAGGAATCGATCGGTCAAACACCGTGGATGGGAGGGCGCACTGTTGTTCGGGCACTTCGCCATCTACCTGACCGCACTGTTCGCGGTGTTGCCCGCCGACAAAGCCTTCGCCTTCATCGCTGTCCACCAGGGTCTGTTCGGCCTGTACATGGGCTGCATCTTCGCCCCGAATCACAAGGGCATGCCGACCTTGACCGCCGACGACCGCCCCGACTACCTCCGCCGCCAGGTCCTGACCTCCCGCAACGTGCGGGGTGGTGCATTGACCGACCTCGCCCTCGGCGGGCTCAACTATCAGATCGAACACCATTTGTTCCCGAGCATGCCGACGCCGAACCTGCGTCACGCCCGGCTGATCGTCCGCGACTACTGCGCCGAAATCGGTGTGCCCTATTACGAAACCGGGCTGATCTCGTCCTACCGCGAAGCGCTGACGCACTTGCATCACGTCGGCGCTCCCCTGCGCAAACCAGATCGACAACCGGATGCCGAAGTGCCACAACGCAATCGCTGACACGACCGACGCGAGTACACCGCCACCAGATCCGGTCAGTCGGCGGCTATGCGGGATTTGCCGAGGTATTCGTAGTCGTCATCCCAGGAGTCGTCACTGGGTGTGAGCGGTGGTGGTGTGGTGGTAGTTCGGGCGAGGGCATCGCGGGTGGCGTCGCGAATGGCTCGCACGTCGTCATTGTCGGCGACCGCTTCGAGTTCGGCGCGGATGGTCTGCTGCGCGGTGGTGCGGGCCTGTCCGATCAGCTCGAGAAGTTCGGCGACCAATTGATTGGTGTGTTCGTCGGCGTTGGCGATTCGGCAGTTGTGCACTGTGCCATCGGCGCTCACCTCGACGGTGATCCAGCCGTCCGCGGAGGTCGCGGTGGTGGTGCGACTTGTAATCGCCGTTTGCAGGCGTTCGGTGTCCTCGGCGATCGTGTCCAGCAAAGAACGGGTGCGCGCGCTCCCGTGATCGGTCATGGTTGGAGCCCCCTGCTCATTCGGTCCGTAGCGATTTCGTAAGGGCCGCATCGTGTCTCGTTGGCATTGCGAAGCATTCGCAACTAGTTTGAAGTATCACGGATATCGGCGCTCGCTGCCGGTGAGAGGGGGCTGGGAACATGGGTGGACGCGTAGAAGTCGATCCGGAACGCGTGCGTGCGTTGGCATCCGGATTCAAAGACGCCGCACAGACCGTTGGAGGAATGAGCAGTCACGATTCGGCAGAGCAGATCTCTACCGGCCTGACCGCGACAGCGGTAGGGGGTGCGTGCGCCGCAGCGGGTACCGCCGCCGATACGGCTTTGGCTGCGGTCTCGGGCGGCTATCACAAGCTGCACACCCATGCTCACAACGGTGCCAACGATTATGTCGATACCGATACGGTGTCGGCCGACGAATTTGGTGCGGCCGAAAAGTCGGTCTGATGACAACACCGACCATCTCACAGGTCAAGGCGTGGGATCCGGATGTGCTCAATACCCAAGCGGGCGAATGGGACAAGAAAGCACAGACGCTCGGCAACACACTGGACGCGGCAGCGCGGTCGGTCGACGGGTCCCACCACTACTGGATCGGCACCGCCGGTGACTCGATGCGCGACCGGCATGACGAAATCCATGGCAACACAACAACAATCAAGACCGCACTGGAAAACGGTGTCACCGCCGCCCGCAACGGTGCCACCGCGATCCAGGCCGCCAAAACCGCACTGCTGAACCAGGTCACCACCGCAGAAGGCGCGGGTTTCACCGTTGGTGACACCGGCGAGGTGAAGATCAGCACCAACATGCTCATGATGCTCCAACTCATTGCCGGGGACGCCGCGCAAGTCGTGCAGTCAGGGTTGGAATCGCGGGCACAGGACTATCAGAAGGCGATCCAAGCCGCGCTGACCGATTGCGGCACCGCCGACGACCAAGCGATGACCGCGGTCAACAACGCATTTGCCAATCTGACCACCACCCAGGTGCAAGGGCCAACCACCGATCAACTCGATCAGCTCACGGCCGATCAGGCCCGCAAGGATCTCGCGGCAGTGAAGGACGGCACCGCCGACGATGCGACCCTGGCTCGAATCCGGATGGCCACCACGCTGTCGGATTCCGACAAGCAGGAGCTCAACAACGGCGACACCGTCGGCCTTGCCCAATACCCTTATCTCCAGGCCTTCACCCAGGGCATGAGCGATATGTCCAGCGATGACATCAGCCAACTGGGCAGCAAGCTCAACGGAAACGGGCCCGATCAGGTGAAAGCGGCAATCTCCAACGATTTCCGCATCATCTCCAACCCCCAGGTGCACAGCCTCGACGGCAAGAGCACCGGCGGAATGTCACAACTCCCCAAGAATGTTCAGAAGATACTCACCGAGGATCCCTCCGTACTCACCGGCACCGCGGTCAGCGTGGCTCCCATCGCCGTTCCCGATCAGCCGAACTATGACGCGCTGCACGACGCGGACAGCATGCTGGCGCTCGGCAAGCTGATGAGTAACGGCGACTTGTCGATTCAGGGCAGCGACATCAACCGCGCCATGATCAAACAAGGCGCCGAAATCGCCGCTGTGCACCCGAGTGCCGACCTGATCAAGGGCATGACCGGCACCCTCGCGAACAACTTCCTTCAGGACGCCTCGGGCGACCACACCGCCGTCCACGACGCGCTCGTCAATGCCCACGGCGTCATGGACGTCACCTGTAGCCCCGGCGGCCACTACAACGCCAACAGCCACGTGCTGGACATCCTGCAACATCAATGGTCGCCGGACCAGCACGGCGCGGAAAACATGCTCGAATTCATCGGTGACGACGCGGGCGCTTCCAATCAATTCCAACAGCAGCGGGCAGGAGAATCAGCGCAATCGCTGGCCACTGTCATCGCTCACAACGAAGCCACTTTGTCCCACGACGTACCCGGCGCCCCCGGCCACGCCTCCTTCGGCGAACTCAACCCCAACCTCAGCCAAACCGTCGCGAAATCCCTTGAGCCCTACCTCCCCAACCTTGCTGGGGTCAGCTATTCGGACCTGCTCGTCAACCATTATTGCGGCAATCTCGACACTGCCGGCAGCCACCACGGCAACGGAAGCCTTGATCACACGGCCGGGGACTTATCCAACCTTTTCAAGGTAATCGACTCCAATCCGAAGGCCGCGACCGATTTCAACAATGCCGCCGCACATCTTGCCGGGCAGCTCGATTTCAAGGCCGGCGCCGGGGAAGACTACGCTGCCTTCCAGCAGGCCCAGCTCACCGGTGCCATGCAGAATGGTCTCAACGACGAGTTGTCGGCTCTGATCGACGCCGATCACCAGAACACTGCCGACCACGAAACATCCAAATACAACACTAAACTGGAGATCGCCGACATCGTCACCGGAATTCTGAACGGTGCAGGTATCTCCGAGAACCCCGCAGGCGGCGTTGTCTCCACCGCAGCGTGGATACTCGACCCCATCATCAAAGCCCAGATACCCTCACCGGATATTTACGGGATCGACCACACCGCGACTCATTGGGACAATGATCTCACACCGGCCGGCAACACCGCCACCTCCGATACTCTATATCAGGATGCCAACATTATCCGCGGTTACGACTCGGAACATCAGGGGACACTCGACCGATTCAACAACTACGAGTACCGTGGTCGCACATATCAATTCTTCGACACTCAGGGGCAGCCAAATGTCGACGTCATCACGAACCATCGAGACGCGTACCAGCAGGCGTTGAGCGATATAATGCGAGATCCGTTGGATACATACAACCTCAACCACAACCAAGGGTGGGTAAATACTAAGATTTCGCATATAACCCCGGAGGACGAACCAAAATGAAACGAATCGCCACTACTGTACCGACCATCGGAGTAACACTCGTTGCAATCCTGGCACTGGTTGGCTGTTCGACTGATACTTCCACCCATCCGGCGAGCATCACGGCGCAAACGACCACCAGCAGTTATCCCGATACGCTCTACAAGGATGCGGATATGATTGCCATCTACAATGAAACGCATCCCGGAACGTTTGACAGAATCAATAACTATGCAGATAAGAACGGGCGATCATTTCAGTTCTTTGATTCAAATGGCCACCCCAATGCCGATGTCATCCAATCGCACCGCGATGTGTACACGCAAGCGCGGGATACGATAGTCCCAATTGATTTTCAGACTGAGTACTACTCCGAACACGGCTACAACTAGCGGAGAAGTTGAATCAACTCGACGCGAGGATGGACCGAAATGGGACGGATCGCCGTCAAGACGATATCGATACTCGCGGCGGTGCTCGGAATGGTTTTCTCGGCCGCCGCCTGCTCGACCGGACCATCGTCCAGCCAAGCAACCAGAACGACAACACCGCCTTCCGCCACACCCCCGTACAATCCGTACGTGGACCAAGCGCGCATAGTTGCCGACTATGCGAAAATCGATCCGGGAATCTTCGAGAAGTTCAATACCTATCCCAACGATACAGCCGGGGAGACTCGTAAATTCTTCGATTCGAATGGGCAGCCCGATATGGATGTCATCAACCATAATATGGTAACGTTCGACGAAGCAAAATTCGCCCTCATTCCGCATGATTTCTATCAGCGGGAATGGGACGAAAAATATGCCGTTCACGAGTCATCCGTCGCGGCGACACATCCGCCGAAATAGACGAAGATTGGCAATGCGTCCACCGGGACAGGTCAGCAGAGGAAACCGACCAGGGCCGCGGCGACCGGGGTGGGGTTCTCGACCTGGGGGTAGTGGCCGGTGGGTGGGGATTCGTCGAGGATGAGGAATTGGGCGTTGGGAAGGCGTTCGCGGAGGCGGGGTAAGACGTGTGCGCCGCTGACGGGATCCGCCGGGCCCCAGATGAATTGGATCGGTCCGGGGTAGGTCTCCAAGGCCGTGCGCCAACTGTCGGAATGCGTGCGACGCTCGTCTATGTAGTGGAGCAGGCGGTGTTGGACGCGTTTGCCGTTGTTCATGGTGGTGGAGAGCCACATGTCGTGGAGGGCTTCGTCGCTCACCGGGCGGCCGAAGACCTCGTGCAACGACCTGCGGTACATGCGCTCGGTGGACAGGTATTGCAGGACGGCACCCGCAGGGCCGTGCAGGAGTTGCTGAATGCGGATCGGACGGTGCAGATCGGGATACAGGCCACCATTGAGGAACACTGCGGCGGTGATGCGACTTGCGTTGCGGTGCAACAGTTCCTGGGCCACCGAGACACCGTAGTCATGGGCGCCCAAGGCGGTTTTCTCGATGGCGAGACGCTCCCACAGCTCCTCGACAATCGACGCCTGCTCGGTGATCCGATAGTCATGCCCCACCGGCTTCGCACTGGCACCGAACCCGAGCAGATCGAAAGTGGTTACCCGGCAACCCGATTCGACCAGCGCCGGGACAATCGGAGCCCAATCGTGCGATGAGGTCGGAAACCCGTGCACCAGCGTCACCGGCCGCCCATCGACCGGACCATCCTGCCGATGGAAGATCTCGTGCCCACCCAGCCGGGTCCGCTCACCACCGGCAATCCACTCGTCAAGCCGCATACGGTATGCCTACCATCCCGATCCGGTGAATTCGACAAGCCGCGAACGAAATCGCCCCCACCGGTTTCCGGCAGGGGCGATTTCGGGAAGTGCTCGGTGCGGCTAGACGGTGAAGCCGAGTGCGCGGAGCTGCTCGCGGCCGTCGTCGGTGATCTTGTCCGGGCCCCACGGCGGCATCCAGACCCAGTTGATCTGCAGGTCCTCGACCAGGCCACTGCGGACCAGGGCGTTGCGGGACTGATCCTCGATCACATCGGTGAGAGGGCAGGCCGGGGAGGTCAGGGTCATATCGAGCTTGCAGATGCCGTCGGTGACGGTCATGCCGTAGACCAGACCGAGGTCTACGACATTGATGCCGAGCTCGGGGTCGACGACATCGCGCATGGCCTCTTCGAGGTCCTCGAGGAACTTGACCTCTTCCTCGGTCAATTCGACCTGCGGAGCGGCGGTTTCGGCATTCTCCGCCACAGCGCCGTCGGCCACGGTGGTATCGGCCTGGGTTTCGGTGGTTTCACTCATCGGTCTTCTTCTCCCCGTTCGACATCGGCAGCTTGGACACCTCGGCGGAGGCTATCCGCACCACCGCGTCCTTGAACGCCATCCAGCCCAGCAGAGCGCATTTCACCCGCGCCGGGTACTTCGACACGCCGGCGAAGGCGATGCCGTCGCCGATCATGTCCTCATCGCCTTCGAGAGTGCCGCGGCTGGAGATCATCTCGTTGAACGAGTCGACCACCTTCAGCGCCTGCTGCACGGGAAGACCGATGACCTGATCGGCGAGCACCGAGGTCGACGCCTGGCTGATCGAGCAGCCCTGGCCGTCATAGGACACATCGGTGACATCGCCCTTGTCGTCCAGTTGTACGCGCAGCGTGATCTCGTCACCACAGGTCGGGTTGACGTGATGCACCTGCGCACCGAACGGCTCGCGGAGGCCGCGGTGGTGCGGGTGCTTGTAGTGGTCCAGGATCACTTCCTGGTACATCTGCTCCATGCGCATGATCTATGCAACTCCGAAGAAGCTCTGAGCCTTCCGCACCGCGGCCAGCAGTGCGTCCACCTCGTCGAGGGTGTTGTAGACGGCGAAGGAGGCGCGCGCGGTGGCCGGAACGCCGAGCCGGCGCATGAGCGGCCAGGCGCAGTGATGGCCGATGCGAATCGCGACGCCCTCGTCATCGAGGATCTGACCCACATCGTGGGCGTGGATGCCGTCGACCACGAAAGAGACTGCGCCACCACGGTTCACATTGTCGGTCGGGCCGACAATACGCACACCGTCGATCTTGGCGAGACCATCCAGGGTCGCCTGCACGAGCGAATGCTCGTGCGCCGCAACCGCATCCATGCCGATGGCTTCCAAATACCGCACGGCCGCACCCAATCCGACGACCTGCGAGGTCATCGGCACACCGGCCTCGAACCGCTGTGGCGGGGCCGCGTAGGTGGTGGCCTCCATGGTGACGGTCTCGATCATGGAACCACCGGTGATGAACGGCGGGGTCTCCTCGAGCAGCGAGTAACGGCCGTACAGCACGCCCACACCGGAAGGGCCGAGCATCTTGTGACCGGAGAAGGCGGCGAAATCCACGCCCAGCTCACGGAAGTTCACCGGCATATGCGGCACCGACTGGCAGGCGTCCAGCACGACCAGCGCGCCGACTTCCTTTGCCCGGCGCACCATTTCGTGCACATCGGCGATCGCACCGGTCACATTCGACTGATGCGTGAACGCGACAACCTTGGTGGCAGGCGACAATTCGAGCGAATCGAGGTCGATACGCCCGTCATCGGTGATGCCGTACCACTTCAGCGTCGCACCCGTGCGGCGCGCAAGCTCCTGCCACGGAACGAGATTCGCGTGATGCTCGAGCTCGGTGACCACGATCTCGTCACCCGGTCCCACGTGATACGGGAACCGCGAGTCGGAGAACGAGTAGGTCACCAGGTTCAGCGATTCGGTCGCGTTCTTGGTGAACACGATCTCGCGGGCATCCACGCCGACGAACCGCGCGATATCCGCACGCGCGTCTTCGTAAGCGTCCGTTGCCTCTTCGGCCAACTGGTGAGCACCACGGTGCACCGCCGCATTGTGCTGGATCAGGAAGTTGTGTTCAGCATCCAGCACCTCCGTCGGCCGCTGCGAGGTGGCACCCGAGTCGAGATAGACCAGGGGTTTTCCATCGCGCACCGTGCGGCTGAGGATCGGGAAGTCGGCCCGGATCCGGGCGACATCCAAGGCGGGCACCGTAGTGGTCATGAGCAATGGCTCCTAAACAGCAGCAGCGGACGTAAAGCGCACGTAGCCATTCGCATCGAGTTCCTCGGCCAGCTCCTTGCCACCCTCGGCGACAATGCGGCCGTTCACGAACACGTGCACGAAATCGGGCTCGATGTAGCGCAGGATGCGGGTGTAGTGGGTGATCAGCAGAATGCCGCCGTCCTCCCGCCCCTTGTACTTGTTCACACCCTCGGAGACGATGCGCAGCGCATCGACGTCCAGACCGGAGTCGGTCTCGTCCAGGATGGCGATCTTCGGCTTGAGCAGACCCAGCTGCAGGATCTCCTGACGCTTCTTCTCACCACCGGAGAAGCCCTCGTTCACCGAGCGCTCGACGAAGGCCGGCTCGATCTCCAGCTCGGCCATGGACTCCTTGAGCTCCTTGACCCAGGTGCGCAGCTTGGGCGCCTCGCCGCGGACGGCGGTGGCGGCGGTGCGCAGGAAGTTCGAGACCGAGACACCCGGAACCTCGACCGGGTACTGCATGGCCAGGAACAGGCCCGCACGCGCACGCTCGTCGACGGTCATCGCCAGCACGTCTTCACCGTCGAGGGTGATCGAGCCGGAGGTCACCGTGTACTTGGGGTGACCGGCGATGGCGTACGACAGGGTCGACTTGCCGGAGCCGTTGGGGCCCATGATCGCGTGCGTCTCGCCCGAGCGCACGGTCAGGTTGACGCCCTTGAGGATCTTGATGGGCTCACCGGACTCGTCCGGATTGGCGACCTCGACGTGCAGGTCCTTGATTTCCAGGGTGGTCATCGAATTCGAATTCCTTTGCAGGGAGGGGAAGTTGGTGTCAGGCGCCGACAGCGGCGAGCTCGGCCTCGATGGCCGCCTCGAGCCGCTCCCGAACCTCGGGGACCGTGATCTTGGTGATGATCTCGAAGAAGAAACCGCGCACGACCAGACGTCGCGCCGCCTCCTCCGGGATACCGCGCGAGCGCAGGTAGAACAGCTGCTCATCGTCGAAACGCCCGGTGGCGGAGGCGTGTCCGGCGCCCACGATCTCGCCGGTCTCGATCTCCAGGTTCGGCACCGAGTCGGCGCGCGCACCATCGGTGAGCACCAGGTTGCGGTTGGCCTCGTAGGTGTCGGTGCCCTCGGCGGCCGCGCGAATGAGCACATCGCCCACCCACACGGTGCGCGCATCGGGCTTCTTCGAGGTCGGATCACCTTGCAGCGCACCCTTGTACAGCACATTCGACTTGCAGTTCGGCACCGCGTGATCGATGAGCAGGCGCTGCTCGAAATGCTGGCCGTCATCGGCGAAGTACACGCCGAGCAGCTCGGCGTCGCCGCCCGGGCCGGCGTAGCGCACGGTCGCGGTCAGGCGCACCAGATCGCCGCCGAGGGTGACATTGGTGTGCCGCAGGGTGGCGTCGCGACCCAGAATGGCGTGATGTGCGGTGGCGTGCACGGCATCATCGGCCCAGTCCTGGATGACGATGACATTCAGCTTGGCGCTGTCGCCGAGCACGAATTCCACGTTCTCCGCGAAGGTTCCGCTGCCGCGCTGGTCGATGACCACATTCGCGACGGCGAAGTTACCCAGGCGAACCTGGGTGTGCCCGTAGGCGGTCTTGTCCACGCCCGGACCGGTGACCGTCAGCGTAACCGCCTCGGCCACTTCGGTTTCCGCGCCGATCGACACGACGGTGGCCTGCTCGAAGCCCGAGTACGCCTGCGCGGCAACACGATCGGTGGGGGTACCGGCGACGCCGAGGCGCGCATCGGTGCGATCGACGGTTTCGACGGTGACGCCCTCGATGGACGTCACCTCGACAACAGCCTGCCCGTCACGAACGGCAGTACCGTCGTGCAGCCCGCGCAGGCGGCGCAGCGGGGTGAACCGCCACGCCTCGTCGTGCGCCGAGGGAATCTCGAACGCGTTCACGTCGAACGAGGCGAATACTTCGCCCTTGTTCAGCGCCCGAGGACGAGCCTCGGCAGCAACGGCAACATTCTCGACCGTCATCAGCCGACGGCTCCTTCCATTTGCAGTTCGATCAGACGGTTCAGCTCGAGGGCGTATTCCATCGGCAGTTCCTTGGCGATCGGCTCCACGAAGCCGCGCACCACCATCGCCATGGCCTCGTCCTCGGTGAGGCCGCGACTCATCAGGTAGAACAGCTGGTCGGCCGACACCTTGGAGACAGTCGCCTCGTGACCCATGGTCACGTCGTCCTCGCGGATATCGACGTACGGGTAGGTGTCCGAGCGAGAGATGTTGTCCACCAACAGCGCATCGCACTTCACGGTCGACTTCGAGCCGTACGCACCCTTGTTCACCTGAACCAGGCCGCGGTACGAAGCACGACCGCCGCCGCGCGCCACCGACTTCGAGATGATGTTCGAAGAGGTGTGCGGCGCCAGATGCAGCATCTTCGCACCGGTGTCCTGGTGCTGACCCGCACCGGCGAACGCGATGGAGAGGACCTCGCCCTTTGCGTGCTCACCGGTCATCCACACGGCCGGGTACTTCATGGTGACCTTGGAGCCGATATTGCCGTCGACCCATTCCATGGTCGCGCCCGCCTCGGCCTTGGCCCGCTTGGTGACCAGGTTGTAGACGTTGTTCGACCAGTTCTGAATGGTGGTGTACCGGCAGCGGCCACCTTTCTTCACGATGATCTCCACGACCGCGGAGTGCAGCGAATCCGAGCTGTAAATCGGCGCGGTACAACCCTCGACGTAATGCACGTAGGCATCCTCGTCGACGATGATCAGCGTCCGCTCGAACTGACCCATGTTCTCGGTATTGATGCGGAAGTACGCCTGCAGTGGGATATCCACGTGCACGCCCTTCGGCACGTAGATGAACGAACCACCAGACCAGGTAGCCGAATTCAGCGCCGAGAACTTGTTGTCACCGGACGGAATGACCGAACCGAAGTACTGCTGGAACAGCTCCGGATGCTCCTTGAGCGCGGTATCGGTGTCCAGGAAGATGACGCCCTGCTTCTCGAGGTCCTCGCGGATCGAGTGGTAGACGACCTCGGACTCGTACTGCGCGGCGACACCGGACACCAGGCGCTGCTTCTCCGCCTCCGGGATGCCCAGCTTGTCGTAGGTATTCTTGATGTCCTCGGGCAGGTCATCCCAGGTGGCGGCCTGCTTTTCGCTGGACCGCACGAAATACTTGATGTTGTCGAAATGAATGCCCTCGAGGTCCGAACCCCAACTCGGCATCGGCTTCTTCTCGAAGATGCGCAGCGCCTTCAGCCGGAAGTCGAGCATCCATTCAGGCTCGCTCTTCTTCGCCGAGATGTCGCGCACGACCTCCTCGGACAGGCCGCGCTTGGCACTGGCACCGGCGACATCCTTGTCGGCCCAGCCGTACCCGTAGGTCCCAATGGAGGCGATGGTCTCCTCTTGGGACAGCGGCTGCACCTGGTCAGTCGTAGTCGTCATTCGGCGCTCCTTCCGGAGTCGTGTGTAGAAGTCGTTGCGGGCTGGGCAACGGGGGTTTCAGCGGTATTCGTTTTAGGGGGAACCGTCAGGGTGAGCGGTACGTGCGTCGTGCACGCGCAATCGCCATTGGCGATGGTCGCCAACCGCTGCACATGCGTACCCAAGATTTGTTTGAAAGCCTCGAGCTCGGCGGCGCACAACTCCGGGAATTCCTCGGCGACATGCGATACCGGGCAGTGGTGCTGGCAAATCTGTACGCCCGCACCGACTTTCCGGGTGGAGGCGGCGAACCCGGCCTCGGAGAACGCGTCCGCGATCTCATCGGCCTTGTCGATGGTCGACTCCGGGGTATGCCGCTCGAGCTGACCGATCCCGGCGACAATGGTGCCGACCCGCTTGCGCGCGAATTCGGCAATGGCCTTATCGCCACCGATCTCGCGCAGCTGGCGCATCGCGGCACCGGCGAGGTCATCGTAGGCATGGCCGAGGCGGCCACGGCCGGTGGCTGTCAACTGGTATTGCTTGGCGGGACGCCCGCGGCCCTTCTGCTGCCAGGCCGCCGAACGAGCCGCCCGCGCCTCACCGGATTCGATGAGCGCGTCCAAATGCCGACGCACGCCCGCGGGACTCAGGCCCAGCCGCTTGCCGATGGCGGTCGCGGTAATCGGACCGTCCTCCAGCAGTAGCTTGATAACGGCCTCGCGGGTGTGCCCCTCACCGGCGGCTGCGGGCACAACAGCAGCCCGGGCGCCCAGCTGGCGCCCGGTTTCCGCTTCCGCGTTCCGCAAACCCACGGTTTTCACAACATCAGTGTGACGGAATTCCATCCCACGTTCCAGTAAGGGTCACCTGACTTCGAGGGGTTCGGGGGTGTGAACCTTTACACACCATCCAACCGGGGATAACGGCACGGAACCCAGCAGTTCAATTCGCCGCCCGTTTGCCGCCGACCGGCCGGTCTGGACAAGATCAGCCGAAATGGGCGGAAGGCGCGCTGATTCGACCGAACCGGCTACCTTTTAGCTAGCTTATAACTCGACCTTTCGAGCGGCGGGAGAGCTTTCATGGGCCATGCGGTCGGCCAGATTCTGAGTCACGCGGTCGGCGTCACGATCAGCCCACTGACCCTGATCGCGATGATCCTCATATTGACCGCACCGGGCGGCAGATCCAACGCGTTCGCCTTCGCGGTCGGCTGGATTGTGGCGGTCAGCGGAATCTTCACGGTGCTGATGGCGCTCAGCATCATCACCGGCGCCGAACACAATGGCCACCCGGGAACCTGGGTCGCCTGGTTCCGCCTGATCGTGGGCCTGCTGTTGGCCCTGATGACATTTCGCCAGGTCCGTATGCTCGGCAATGCAAATGAGGGCACCCTCCCGAAGCGATTCCAGAACATCGAACAGTTCAACATCGGTAACTCCCTCGCCCTGGGTGCGATGCTGGTCGTCGCGAATCCGAAGAATGTCACGCAGATTGCCGCCGGCGCGGTCACCACGGCCTCCGCCACCGCGCATCCCGGCGGCCGGATCAGCGCGGCGCTGATATTCGTGGCCATCGCGTCCCTGGGCGTGCTGGTCCCCGCCGCCGTGCACTTCGCGCGCCGTGAGGCGTCGTGGGACATCCTGAACCGGTGGGAAGATTGGACCGTCCGCCACCACTACGCCATCATGGCCGTGCTCTTCGCACTGCTCAGCGCCAAATCGCTGGGCGACGGCATCAGCGGCCTGACCTAGTACCGCATACGGGCGGCGACCACTCCGGCGACGCCCGCAGACCGAACAGGCCGCGCCTAGGGTGAATTCGACTCGGCGGCAGCCGATTCCGCGAGGCTGGAGCGGATCAGGCGGGTCATGGCGGCGGAGACGGTGAGCAGGGGTTCGTCGGAGCGGCGGACCCGCGCCAGGATCGTCGCACCCTCGTAGGCAGCGACCACGGTGGTGGCGAGCTCGCGCGACTCCTGTTCCGGCAGGCCCATTTCCGTGAACAGGTCCGCGAAACCCCCTGCCATGGCATCGAATGCAATTACGCACGCGGTGCGCACCGCGTCCACATCGCTGCCGCCGTCCAGGGCCGGCGTGCCCACCGGACAGCCGTCGGTCCATTCGGAGACAGTGAGTTTCGCGGCCATGAAGTCGAACAACCCTGCCGCCGTGGCGAACACGTCCGCCGGTGCGTCCCGGATCATCCGCCCCACCAGCACTCCGGTTTCGGTGATGGCAGAGACTGCAATCTCTTCCTTGCCCCCCGGAAAGTGGTGGTAGATGGACCCATACGGCAACCCGGCCGCGTCACTCAGCTTCTTCAGGCCGAACCCGTGATAGCCGTGCCGAGCCAAAAGGCCCGCCGCCGCCACCTCGATCCGCCGCTTCGACTCGGAAACCATGCATCAAGCGTATGAGTCAGGTCCGACAGTGGCAGGATGAACGAGGCCGTTCCCGGCGAAAATGGTTGCACCGTGTGCACTTTCACACTCGATGCACCTTGGCATGGCACTGCGACCGGGCGGCTCAGCCGAGCGTTGCCGTGCTGCTCAGCCGAGCGATTCGATCGCGGCCCGGAGTTTGGCCGTGGCCTGGTCGGCGACCGCGCGCAGCGCGGGCTCCCCCGCGACCTGCACCATCAACTCCGGATTCATGGCCTCGACGATCACATCCGCGCTCGAACGGTCTTCGCGGACAACCACATTGCAGGGCAGCAGCAGCCCGATCTGCCGATCCACCTCCAGCGCGGCGTGCGCCAACGGCGGATTACACGCGCCGAGAATGAGGTACTGCTCCATCTCCGCACCGAGCTTCTGCCGCAGCGTGGCCGTCACATCGATTTCGGTGAGGACACCGAAACCTTGCTCGGACAGCGCTTTCCGGGTGCGCTCGACCGCGTCGGCGAAGTCGGTGTGCAGGGTGGTCGCGAGTGCGATGGTCATGATCGGTTCCTTCCGATCCCGGCTCAAGCCAGAGCCAGGAAGAGTTTCTCGAGCTCCTCCACCGACAGCGGTTCGGCACCGTCGGCCTGTTCACCGGTCAAGCAGTCCCGCAGACCGGTGGCGACAATCTTGAAACCGGCACGGTCCAGGGCCTTCGACACCGCGGCGAGCTGAGTGACCACGTCCTTGCAGTCGCGTCCCTGCTCGATCATGGAAATCACCCCGGCCAACTGCCCGTGCGCGCGGCGCAGGCGGTTGAGTACCAGTGCGATGCTGTCTTCGTCGCCGACCATGCCGGTTCCTTCCCTCGGTTCGATAACATCATCATACCCGGGGGGGTATATGAGGGTTATTCGGCGAGGCTCACCATTCGTCCGGCCTCAGTGCCCGAAGCTGATATCCGGCAGCACGCGCCGCAACCATCGCGGCGACCACCAGGCCGCATGCCCGGTCAAGCGCAGCAGCACCGGAAGCAGGATCAACCGGATCAGCACCGCGTCCAAGAGCACCGCGACGCCCAGGATGATGCCCATCTCCTTGGGCGGCAACGGATCCGCCAGCGCGAAGGTGAAGAACACCGCCACCATGACCGCGGCCGCCGCCAGAATCACCCGCCCCGAATGCGCCAGACCATCGACCTGCGCGACCGCCGGGTCACCCGACTTCTCGTAGTGCTCCTTGGCCGTCGCAAGCAGAAAGACCGTGTAGTCCATCGCGATCGCGAAGATCATGGCGAAGAAGAACACCGGACCCCAGCCGTCCAGGAACCCCTGCGGCGTGAAGCCGAGCAGGCTCGCGCCATGACCGTCCTGGAACACCAGTTTCGCCACACCGAAGGCCGCCGCCGTGGACAGCAAACTCACACCCGCACCGAGCAATGCTGGCGAGCCACATACGGCAGCGAACCCGCATTGACGCGAGCCCCGAGCGCACCCAGCACCGCGGGAAGCAGCGTCAGCGTGGCCAGCAGTACGAAGGTGACCGCGAACATGATGCCGACCGCCATGGTCCGAACTGCCGGTGCGGGCACCACCAGCACCGCGGACAGGCTCACGAGAACGGTCAGACCCGACAGCAGCACCGCCTTGCCCGCGGTCGCCATGGTCACGGCCACAGCAGCGCGCGGCGTCGCTCCGCCGCGAATCGCATCGCGGAAGCGCGAGACCACGAACAGCGCGTAGTCGATGCCGAGCGCGAGCGCGAACATCATCGCGAAATTCATGGCCCACACCGAGATCGGCGTGAACTGATTGAGCAGCACCAGTCCGCCCGCCGAGGCGATCAGGCCCACCATGGTCAGCAACAGCGGCAGTCCAGCGGCGACGAGTGAACCGAACGCCAGCACCATAATCGCCAATGTGACCGGCCAGGAGAACAATTCGGCCTTCATCATGGCGTCGTGATTGGCCTTGTTGAAATCACTCCACAGCGCGGACGATCCGGTCGGGTAGATCTCGAATCCGTCGCCGGACATCGCTCTCAACTGCGGCCCGAGCTCATCGACGGCCGCGACCATCTCATCGGTGTTCGCGGCGGCCCCCGCGAGCAGGATGCCGGTGTGCCCGTCCGGACTGATCGACCGACCCGGCTCCGGGGCGACGACAGCGCCGAATCGACTGTCCGAGGCGAGAATTCCGGTGAGCTCGTCCACGATCTGCCGCGCCCGCGGGGCATCCATCGTGGCGGTATCGGAGTGGATCACCACCTGCACCGCGGCCGCGGAGTTCCCGCCGAAATGCTGTTCGGCCAGCTCACGCGTGCGCACCGACTCCGACCCATTGGCCTGCCACCCGGCCCCGGCCAGGGAATCGAACACGGTCGGCGCCGCCGCACCGAGCAACACGGTGACCAACAGCCAGAGCGCGAACACCCAGCGCCGCCGATCGACCATGGTCGTCCCGAGCCTGCCGAGCAGCCCGCGGGATTCGGCCGAATTCGGTGGACGCTCGCCAGGTTTTAGGACCGGGTAATGAGGGCGTTCGAGCGGCACGCGTCCGGCACGCACTCCAGCCGGAGTTCTACCGGCTGAAGTGGAAGCAATAACACAGGTATCCATCCAGATGCCCCGGCCCCGCAGTGGTGAGCCGCAGCATTCGCGCATTCGGAAATGCGTTCGCTACCAATGGATTACGCGCATCAACCCGAAATCGCGGCCACCATCGATACATGGCGGTGCAGCGTTGAGCGGCAGGCTCAGCGAGCTCCGTATAGCGGCAGGCAGCCGGTGTCGAGAGCAAATCCGAAGGGCGACGGCAGCGGGATCGCATCGCCGTATGTGCCGTCGAAATGACCGTGGTAGGTGCCGTCTTTCGGTGCGGTGTGCAGCGCCCAGCGGCCGTAACGGGGGTCGACGACGAGCAGGACACGGACGCCCGCCACCGCATACCAGCCGTTCTTGTCTGCGATCTGCCTCGTCTTTTCGCTCTTCGAGATGACCTCGACGGCGAGTTCGGCGTCAGCTGGGTCAGCCAGCCATGCGTCGTCCTGGTCCCATTCCTCCGGCAGGACAACCAGATCTGGAGTGCAATAGTCGTCTTCGTCGTCGGGCAGGGCGATCGAGGTGACCTCGTACGCCGCCAGCTCCGGAGGCATCCGGCTCTCCAACTGCTGACGTAGCCGACGGATCGTCCCGGCGTGCTTCCCACGCGGTGTCGGTGACATCACCAGGCTGCCTCCCAGGATCTCCACACGCAGACCCGTGGCCTGTTCGATCTGCTCAGCCACGACGCGCAGGTTCCCCGGGCGCGGATGCATTGCAGGGACAGTCACGGCCGATCACTCCAATCCTCACGGACGGTTCGCCACCAAACATAGCTCGAGCGAGCGATCCGGACGCGGCACCTAGAACAACCATGCGATGGGCGGTCAGCGGCCTGTCCCCTACTAGGCTTGGCCATCGTGGCGGTAGTGGACGGCGCGGGGCGCAGAGTGATCGAACTGGGACGCCGGGTGCTGGGCCTGGACGTTCGGCCTTCCGACCACACGATTGCGGTCTTGCACACCAATGAGACCGAGGTGCCGGGGCTCGATCGGCGAGAAACGCTGCAGTTGATGCGGATCCGGTTGCTGGGGGCGACCGGGGTTGTCATCATGGCGATTTCGGCATTGGGGGTCGGGGCGCAACCGGTGCATCAGAATCCGACTTCGGGATTGCGGGTGCTGGGGTTTTTCGCGCGGGCGCATACCTCGACGCTGGCCATGTGCATGATCGGCGCAACGCTGGTGGTGATGGCTTGGCTGCTGCTCGGGCGGTTCGCGGTCGGCGGGTGGGGCGGGAATCCGCGGCATCGGCTGACCCGGTCGCAGATGGATCGGACGTTGCTGCTCTGGATTATTCCGTTGAGCGTCGCACCGCCGATGTTCAGCAATGACGTGTATTCGTATCTGGCACAGAGTGAAATCGCGGCTCGCGGGTTGGATCCCTATACGGTGGGGCCGGTCGACGGTCTCGGGCTCAGCAATGTGCTGACCAATAATGTGCCGAATATTTGGCGTGAGACGCCCGCACCCTATGGGCCGCTGTTCTTGTGGATGGGTCGCGCCATCGCGGAATTGACCGGCAGCAACATTATTGCCGGGGTGTGGATGCACCGACTGTTGGCGCTCGTGGGTGTGGCGCTGATCGTGTGGGCACTCCCGCGGTTGGCTCGGCGCTGCGGTGTCGCGCCGGTCAGTGCGCTGTGGTTGGGTGCGGCCAATCCGCTGGTGCTGTTTCACCTGGTCGGTGGCGTGCACAATGACGCGCTCATGCTCGGGCTCATGCTGGCCGGACTGGAATTCTGCCTGCGCGCCATAGACGATTCGCCGGTAATGGACCGAAACGCCTGGGCCACTCTGATATTCGGTGCGGTCGTTATTACTTTGTCCTCGTCGATCAAAATCACCTCGATTGTCGCGCTCGGTTTTGTCGGAATGGCGCTCGCCCGGCGATGGGGTGGCGGACTACGGTCGATTGCCTTGGCCGGTTGCATCTTGGGCGTGGTCGCGATCGCCACGACAGCTTTCGTCAGTGGCTTCAGCGGGCTGGGCTTCGGCTGGGTATACACCCTGAATCAAGCCAGTACGGTTCGCAGCTATCTGTCATTGCCCACCGCCATCGGCATCATCACCGGATTCGGGGGTGTACTCCTGGGTCTCGGCGATCACACGACCGCACTGCTCGATCTCGTTCGGCCAATGGCGGAGATCGTGATGGCGTTCATCATCCTCCGTATGCTCGTCGCCACCTGGACCGGACGCCTGAACCCGATCGGCGCGCTGGGCGTGGGCCTGGGCGCGCTGGTACTGCTGTTCCCGGTGGTACAGCCCTGGTACCTGCTGTGGGCAATCGTTCCGCTCGCGGCCTGGGCGACCCGGCCCGCCTTCCGTGTCCCCGCGGTGGTGCTGTCCGTGATCGTCAGCATGATGGTCATGCCGCGCGGCGCGGATTTCTATGTCTTCCAGATTGTCGAATCGGCCATCGCCACCGTGATCGTGGGTCTGCTGCTTATCTTCCTCACCCGGAATGTGCTGCCATGGCGCAATCAGCCGGGGGTGTCGGCTCCGTCACAGCAGCCCACGGCTTACGGTGTCTCATCGTGACCGCAGCCTCCGAACCCGCCGTCAGAGTCGACGGCGTCGTTAAACGCTACGGCGCCACCACCGCAGTCGACGGTCTCAGTTTCGAACTGCAACGCGCGCAGGTGCTGGCGTTGCTCGGGCCCAATGGCGCGGGCAAGACGACCACCACCGAAATGTGTGAGGGTTTCGTCTCCCCCGATGCCGGCAGCGTGCGAGTGCTGGGGCTGGATCCGATTGCCGATTCCGATCGGCTGCGGCCGCGTATCGGGGTGATGTTGCAGGGCGGCGGGGCGTATCCGGGGTCCAAGGCCGGGGAGATGCTGGATCTGGTCGCCTCGTATTCGGCGAATCCGCTCGACCCGAATTGGTTGTTGTCCACGCTCGGATTGCAGGACGCGCGCCGCACCCCGTATCGACGGCTCTCCGGCGGGCAGCAGCAGCGCCTGGCTCTGGCCTGCGCGCTCGTGGGCCGCCCCGAGATCGTATTCCTGGACGAGCCGACCGCCGGATTGGACGCGCAGGCAAGGCATTTGGTGTGGGAGCTGATCGACGCCCTGCGCCGCGACGGCGTGAGCGTCCTGCTCACCACGCATCTCATGGATGAAGCCGAACAGCTCGCCGATCAACTGGTCATCATCGACCACGGGCGGATTGTCGCGCAGGGCACGCCCGCCGAGGTCACCTCGCAAGGCGCAGAAGGCCGTCTCGCCTTCACCGCCCCACCGAATCTCGATCTCACGCTCCTGGCCGCCGCACTTCCGGAGGGCTTCACACCGAAGGAGACCACGCCGGGCTCCTATCAGCTGCACGGCGAGATCACCCCGCAGGTGCTGGCCACCGTCACCGCCTGGTGTGCGCGAATCGACGTGCTGCCCACCGATATTCGCATCGACCAGCGCCGCCTGGAGGATGTCTTCCTCGAACTGACCGGACGGGAAATCAGAGGGTGACCGAGACCACCAACCGCTTCGCCCCGGGCACGTTCACGCCCGCACCCCAGCCCACCACCCGGGCGAAGATGCTGGCCGCGCAGTCGCGCATGGAACTGATCCTGTTGCTGCGCAACGGCGAACAGCTACTGCTCACCATGTTCATCCCGATCACGCTGCTGATCGGTTTGACCCTGTTGCCGTTGAGCGGACTCGGCGCGCACCGGGTGGATCGGGTCGTGCCCGCCGTGATGATGGTGGCCGTCATGTCCACCGCGTTCACCGGTCAGGCCATCGCCGTGGGGTTCGACCGGCGGTACGGAGCACTGAAACGCCTTGGGGCGACACCACTCCCCCGCTGGGGCATTGTCGCGGGCAAGTGTTCCGCGGTGCTGCTGGTGGTGGTGTTGCAGTCGATTCTGCTGGGCGGCATAGGTTTCGCGCTCGGCTGGCGGCCCTCGATCACGGGGCTGCTGCTCGGCGCGATCGTGATCGCCCTGGGCACAGTTACTTTCGGCGCGCTCGGCCTGCTGCTCGGCGGCACTCTCAAGGCCGAGATCGTGCTGGCGCTGGCGAATATCCTCTGGTTCATCATGCTTGGTACCGCCAGCCTGGTCTTCATGTCCGACGATATCCCGAACGCGGTCAGCCTGATCGCCCGGATCATTCCCTCGGGCGCGCTGTCGGAGTGCCTGGAACAGGCGCTGCGCAACAGCATCGACTGGTACGGCCTGGCCGTCCTGGCCGCCTGGAGCGCGGTCAGCGGCTGGCTCGCCACCCGATTCTTCCGCTTCGACTAACCCTCCACGACACGTTGTAGTAGGGCCGGTGACAGGCCGGAATACGCTCCCGCTACCATCGATCCGTGCTATCTCGCGCCTTCCAGCGATTCGCCGATCTGTTCCCGCCAGCATCCCTGCGGGTGCAGCGCATCATCGCCTTCGCGGTGATCCTGTCCCAGGCCGGAATCTCGGTGACCGGAGCCATTGTTCGCGTCACCTCCTCCGGCCTCGGCTGCCCCACCTGGCCGCAGTGCTTCCCGGGCAGCTTCGTGCCGACCGCGGTCTCCGAGGTTCCGGCGATTCATCAGGCCGTCGAATTCGGTAACCGCATGCTGACTTTCGCGGTGACATTGTGCGCGGCCGCGGTGGTGATCGCGGTGACGCGGGCGCGACGTCGGCGCGATGTGCAGATCTACGCGTGGCTGATGCCCGGCGGCACCGTATTGCAGGCGATCCTCGGCGGTATCACGGTGCGAACCGGCTTGCTGTGGTGGACGGTCTCCCTGCACCTGCTGGCATCGATGCTGATGGTGTGGCTGGCGGTACTGCTGTACGCCAAGATCAACGAACCCGATGACGGTATCGAGACGGTCCGCGCGCCGAAACCGCTGCGACTGCTGACCGGGTTCAGCGCGATCGCTTTGGCGGGCACGCTGGTCGCGGGCACCCTGGTCACGGGCGCGGGTCCGCACGCGGGTGACAAGAGCATCGAGAAGCCGGTCGAACGCCTGCAGGTCGAGATCGTCACCCTGGTGCATCTGCACGCCGAACTGCTTGTCGCATACCTCGCCCTGTTGATCGGGTTGGCCTGCGGCTTGGCCGCGATCGGGATGAACAAGGCAATTCGCAGCCGCCTGATCGTGCTGCTGGTACTGGTCTGCAGCCAGGCGCTGGTGGGTCTGGTGCAGTACTTCACCGATGTCCCTGCCGCCCTGGTGGCAATCCACGTCGGTGGCGCGGCCGCCTGCACCGCCGCCACCGCGGCGCTGTGGGCCGCGATGCGCACCCGGGAATCGGTGACCGCGACGGTCAGCGCACCCGTGACCCAAACCGCCTGACAACCTCAGTCCCGGTCGGCGACCGCGATTCTCCCGCTGCCCAGGAAGCGCGTTCGCTCGATGATCGACATGTCCAGGTCGTGGGCCACGGCCAGCAGACCGACATCCACGGTCACGTCGAAACCGCTGCGGCTCAATAGTTCTCGCAGGGTCTCGGGTGACCAGGCGGAGCGGAATGGTTCGTTCGCCATGGGGTTGTCTCGGCCGGCCAGGGTGAGCAGTCGCTGTACTGCTCTGCGGCCGAACGCGTTCAGGCGCGATGTGGTGGCGTAGTTGAGGATCAGGCGACTGCCCGCGGCGCTGTGCTCGCCGACGACGGCGGTGGTCGCGGCCACCTGCGCGGGGGTCAGATACGGGATGACGCCTTCCCAGATCCACGTGGTGGGGATGGTGGCGTCATGCCCGGCCGCTTCCAGGGCCGTACCGAGCGAATCCTTGGCGAAGTCGACGGGTACGAAGTGGACGGCGGCGGCCAGGGGCGCGCGATCGCCGAGGCGTTCGCGCTTCTCCTGTTGTGAGGCAGGCTGATCGATCTCGTAGACCGTCGCCTCGGCGAGCTCCTTCATCCGCCAGGCGCGCGCGTCCAAGCCCGCGCCGAGGATCACCAGCTGCGGATGGCCCCGATCGCGTACGACATCATCGATGGCGACGGTGCGTGCGGCGAGGATTTCCGAAGTGCCCTTGAGTAATTCGTACTCCAACCGCGCGCCGAAGCCGCTCGGCATCACCCCGGAACGCGCCGTGCCGACCATTTCCCGCTCGGGTGCGGTGAGCAATTCGATCGCTATCGGGTCGGAAAATCTTCCCACGGCGAGTCTTCCGTCCGCGACCGCCCGGCCCTGACATACGAGTACCGCTGTCCGACTTGCCTTGCGCTCGGCCATGCGGGCCATTATTCAGTAGGTGTCCGGAGTATCGCGCGCCGACACGACCGGCTGCTCGGTGCGCGAGTGCGGTGATTCGGCGAGCGGGCGCGATGGTTCGGCCCTAGCCTTCACGCCAGGCGGGGAAGATTTAGAAGGGTTGACCAACAATGAATGTGGCGCTGTGGGTTGTCGCGATCGCGCTGGGGCTGGCGTTCGCGCTCGCGGGAGCGGCGAAGAGTACGCAGTCGAAGGAGCAGCTGCACGAGAAGATGCCGTGGGTGGAGGATGTCTCGCCCGCACAGTTGCGCCTGATCGGAATCGTCGAGGCGCTCGGCGGTCTGGGGCTGATCCTGCCCGCGTGGACCGGAATCGCGCCCATGCTGACACCGCTCGCGGCGAGCGGCATCGCGCTGATCATGGCGTTCGCGGCGGCCGTGCACGTGCGGCGCAAGGAGTACGCGGCGCTGCCGATCAATGCGGTGCTGTTCCTGCTGGCGGTATTCGTGGCGTGGGGCCGGTTCGGTCCGTACTCATATTGATCCGCTAGCCGAGTCGTCGCACGCGGAGCCCCGCGAACCCGAGCGCCAGATCGGCGATGATCTCGAAAATCGCTGCGAACCATGAGAATCCATTCACCTCGGCCGCGGCGGGCGCATTGATGAAACTGTCACTGAACGGACCGAACCAATCCGGGAACAGGTGCACGAGAGTGAATCCCGCGGCGCTGGCGAATCCGATGAGGATCGCCGCCGTCGCGGCCCACCGGTGCCCGCGGAAGATCAACACGATGGTGGCGAGGGCGAGAATCAGCTGCACGGTGCCCAGCGCCATGACGGTCGAGGAGACGGTACTCATACCGCGTCGCAGATGATCCGAGCCGTGTACGAGCAGTGCCACCGCGAAAATCACCGTGACCATGCGAAGTTGCCGCTGAGCGGCGAAGGCCGGAGCTATCGAACTGGTCATGACGACCCCCTGCGGGCGATTGCAACCGTAATTACTACTCATCGTAGTACAATCTCGGCACCCCCGAGCACCCAAACGCGGCTCATCCCTGCGAGTGCCGCTCAGCCACACGCGGGCGAGGTATCACCCACCAAGCCCAAATAGTCACAGACCCATCCGGATTCGACCCGCCATTGCCCATCCTCCGCCGTCAGCGGAACAACCATCGGCGTCTTGGCCAGAGGCGACTCCGACATGGCGGTCGCGAAGAGCGACCGCCCGATTCGAGTCACCTTGTTCACCTCGAGCATGATTCGATACTTGGCCAGGAACGACCCCATTCGCCCGAGCAGATCCGGATCCTTACCCTCGGCCTGGGCATGAAGCGTCCGCTGCGCAGCGGGAACACTCGGATCGAACGCTTGCCTCAGCTGCGTATTCAGCTGATCCACCGAAGGCACCGCGGGAACCGGAGCGTTCGTGTCCTTGTCTTCGCCGAGCGCGCCGGGATAGAGCGCCCGCACGATCATCGACCAGATCGGTGAAGCCTGCAGACCCGCGAATGTCACCGGCGGGATCGTGTACTGATTGACGACGACCGCCACGGTGACCTTCAGCTTCGGCAGGTAACCGATGTGTGTGGTGTAGCCCAGGACCGCACCGTTGTGCCAGCGCGAGCTGCCACCCACCGCCAGCCCCAGGCCGTATCCCCCATCTGCCCGGGTCGCACTGTCCGGCACCCGAATTCGGTCCTGGAATGTTTCGGGACGCAGCAGCTCACCGCGGCCGAGCATGCCCGTATACGCCGCCAGGTCGGAGATCGTGGACACCATGGTGCCCGCCGCACCGAACAGTGCCGGGGTGGTGCGCGCGGTGACATCGGTGGGGTTCTCGTCGAAGTACGCGTAGCCGTGCGCCGCCGGCTCGGGCATGCTCGCATCGGCCGGATAGCTCGTCTCGTGCAGGCCGTACCGGCCCGCCAAGTCGTCGAGTACCTCCCGCACCGGTTTGCCGGTCACCTTTTCCAATACCAGGCCCAGGAGGTAGAAGTTCGAATTCGAGTACTCGGTACGGGTATTCGGTGGGGTCGCGCGATCCGGGTTGTCGATAATGGCGCGCACGTAGTCGCCCTCATGCCATTCGGTGGCCGGGGTCTTGCGGATGAGTTGTTCGCTGAAGTCGGCGTTCTCCTCGAGGCCCCAGACTCCGGCGCGCATGTCGAGCAGATCGCGGAGTGTGATTGTGTCGCCGTAGGGAATGTGGTCGATGTAGCGGGCGAGCCGATCATCGAGTGAGAGTTTGCCCTCGTCTGCCAGTCGCAGCACCGCTGTGGCGGTGAAAGTCTTGGTGACACTGCCGATTCGGACCGAATCGTGAATGCTTGCGGCACGGCCGGTAGCGAGGTCGGCGGTGCCGTACGCGTGCACGTAGGTGCCCGCCTCCGGATCTATCACCGCCACCTGCAGCTCGGGGATGAGTCCCGCCGCCATACTCGATTCGGCGATCTCGTCGATCTTGCGCACCAGATCGGCGGGGAGTGAACGGGTTTCGTGCCCGCGCTCCATGCCGCAGCCTACGACGGCTGTGGTCAGGACCAGCACCACCGCGCAGGCTCCGCCGATCCTTCTGATTACACTGCTGCACACCATGTCTCGCCCCCCCGATAGATCAAACGGGACGAGCATAACGCTGACGGCCGGGCGCGCTGGGTCAGAAGGTCTGCCAGGTGGGCTTGTTCTGTACTGCGAAGCGGTAGTAGTCGACGGCTTTCAGGCTCGCCGCGGCGGCCGGGTCGACGATGACGGTGACGTGCGGGTGCATTTGCAGGATGGAGGCGGGGCAGAAGGCGGAGAGCGGGCCTTCGACGGCGGCGGCGACTGCATCGGCCTTGCCCGCGCCGGTGGCGATCATGAGGAGATGGTCTGCGTCGCTGATGGTTCCGAGGCCCTGGGTGAGGACGTGGGTGGGGACCTGGGTCAGGTCGTCCTCGAAGAAGCGGGCGTTGTCCTCGCGGGTCTTCGGGGTGAGGGTCTTCACGCGGGTGCGCGAGCGCAGGGAGGAGCCGGGTTCGTTGAAGCCGATGTGGCCGTTCGCGCCTATGCCGAGGATCTGCACCGAGATGCGGCCGGTCTCGGCGATCGAGCGCTCGTAATCGGCTGCGGCGGCGGGGATATCGGCGGCATTGCCGTCGGGGCTGTGCACATTCTCGTCCGTGAAGTCGACGTGGGAGGTGAATTCGTCACGGATGAATTGGGCGTAGGACTGCGGATGGCCGGGCGGCAGGCCGATGTACTCGTCGAGCAGGAAGGCTTGCACGCCTGCGAAACTCAAGTCACCGGCTTGATACTGGCGAATCAGTTCGCGGTACGCGCCGAGCGGGGAGGAGCCGGTGGCCAGGCCGATCGCGCGAGCGCCCCGGCGTACGTGGTCGGCCATGATGCGGCCCGCCAGTACTCCGGCGTCGGCCGCGCTATCGGTGATCACGAGTTCCATTGCAGTCCATCCTTGTACACGGTTATCGGGGTCAGATGGTGGTCGGTGACGAGCAGATCGGCTCGCATGCCGGGTCGGAGAGAGCCGATTTCGTCTGCGCGGCCGAGCAGTCGGGCGGGGGTAGCGCACGCCGCGGTGGTGGCGGCGGTCAGGTCCACGCCCGCATGGAAGACGGTGCGGCGCAGGACATCCGCTGCGCACGCGGTGCCACCCGCGATAGCTCCCTCGCCATTCGGATCGTAGAGTCGCGAAACACCATCCTTCACCACGACATCCAGACTTCCCAGGTGGTAGCGGCCGTCGGGTTCGCCCGCGGCGGCCATGGCGTCGGTGATGAGGGCGAGATTGTCCGGGCCGATGGTGTCGAAGACCATGCGCACGGTGCCGTCGGCCAAATGCACACCGTCGGCGATGACTTCGGCCACCACATCGCCGCGGCCGGCGGCGGCCATTGCGGCGGTGAGGAAATTGACATCGCGGTGTGCGAGTTCGGGCATGGCATTGAACAGGTGGGTGATGGATACCCGCCAGCCGCGGTGCATTGCGTGCACCGAGCGGTCGTAGTCGGCGACCGTATGCCCCAGGGACAGCACCACATTCGCGTCCGCCAGCACATCGGCCAGGGCATCGAAGTTGTCGGTCTCGGGCGCGATGGTGACCGAGAGGATGCGCCCACCGGCGTAGTCGATGAGCCGCTCCAGCATGGCCGGGTCGCCCCCGATAATCCGGTCGGGATTGTGTGCGCCCCTGCGGTGTTCGCTGATGAACGGTCCTTCGAGGTGAATGCCCGCGAGCAGACCGTCGTCGATCGCCTTGCCCAGCACGTCGATACGTTCGCGCAGTTCGGCTTCGGTGGCCGAGACCAGCGAGGCGACCAGCGTGGTTGTGCCGCGCCTGCGGTGGAAGTCCGCCGCGACAGCGACACCGTCGGAATCCGTTTCGGGGAAACCGAATCCGCCACCGCCGTGGCAGTGCACATCGATGAGACCGGGCAGGATCACCGGCGGCTCCCCCACCGGCTCGGGGAGCTCACCGTCGAATCCCGTTGCCGGGCCGACGTAGTCGAGCAGCGGTCCGTCGAACGACACCACACCGTCGGCGAGTTCGCCCGCCTCGGTGAGAGTGACGACCCGGCCGCGCAGAGTCGTCCTCACGGCGAAGTCGCCCCCGCACGCGGAGCCGGTCTCACTCGCCGCGACTCACCCAACCGGCGGGTCGCGGCGGATTGCATTGCCGCCCTCAACTTTTCCGCCCCAATGCGACCCTCGCCGCCCGCACCGCATCGTCGGCGGTGCTCGCGGCGACCACCGCCGCGGCGGCGGCCCGGCATTGCTCCAGCGTCACCTCGGCGAGCTGAGCCCGCACGCCCGCCAGGGAGCGCGGTGCCATCGACAGCGTCTCGACGCCGAGACCGACCAGCACACAGGCGAATTCGGGATTGGACGCGGATTCGCCGCAGACGCCGACCTTCACATCATGCTTACTCGCTCCGGCGACGACCATGGCAATGGTCGCGGCCAGCGCGGGCTGCCATGGATTGTGCAGCGCGGCCAGTGTCGAGGACATACGGTCCGCGCCGAACAGGTATTGAGAGAGGTCGTTGGTGCCGATGGAGAAGAAATCCACCTCCGCGCCAAGGTGTTCCGAGCGGATCGCGGCGGCCGGAATCTCCACCATGACGCCCGGTGAGCGCACCCCGGCCGCACGTGCGCGGGCGGCGAAGTACTGCGCCTCCTCGACGGTGCCGACCATGGGGGCCATAACGCTCACGGTAGCCCCGGCGGCCGTGCGCGCGGCCTCGATGGCGGTGAGCTGATTGAGCAGCGTCCCCTCATCGACGCTGCTCAACCGCAAGCCGCGCACGCCCAGCGCGGGGTTCTCCTCATCCGGCAGGTTGAGGAAGGGCAGCGGCTTGTCCGAGCCCGCGTCCAGGGTGCGGACGGTGATCGGCCGCTCCCCCATGACCCGGAAGATGTCCGCGTATTGCTCGGTCTGTTCGGCCACGGTCGGCGCGGATTGCCTTCCGAGGAACAGGAATTCGGTGCGGAAAAGGCCCACACCCTCCGCGCCGAGTTCGACGGCCAGTTGTGCGTCGGCGACACTGCCCACATTGGCGAGCAGCGGTACCGCGTGCCCGTCGGCGGTGCGGCCGGGACCGGCGGGGGCGTCCGCCTGTCGTGCGCGCACGGCAAGCACTTCCGCGCGCCGCCCCGCGGTCGGGTCGATCTCGACGACACCGGTGGTGCCGTCGACCACGACCACGGTGTTCTCCGCGATATCGGCCGCGTCCGGGCAGGCCACCACGGCCGGAATGCCCAGGGCCTTGGCCAGAATCGCGGTATGCGAGGTGGGCCCGCCTGCGACGGTGAGCAATCCGACCACGATCGCCGGATCCAGGGTCGCGGTATCGGCGGGTGCCAGATCCTGTGCGGCCAGCACGAAAGGCTCTGCGCTGTCCGGGATTCCGGGCGGATCCACACCGAGCAGTTCGGCGACCACCCGCTGCCCCACATCCCGCAGGTCCGATGCTCGCTCGGCCATCATGCCGCCCAGCGCCGTCAACTGATCGGCGAAATGCGCGACCGTCTCGGTGACCGAATGCGCGGTGGGTCCACCGGCACGGATACCGGCGCGCACCTGATCGAGCAAGGCCGGGTCGGCCGCCAGCGCAGAGGTCATGAACAGGATGTCGGCGGCCGGGCCCTCGGCATCGATGGCCTGGGCGGAGTACCGCGCAGCCACCGCCTCGAAAGCCGCTTCGGCGCGGGAGATTTCGGCGTCGATATTACTTCCGGGGGCGTCGGACGGGCTGGTGACGGGCGCGGGCGCCAGCCACTTCACCGGTCCGAGCGCCAGCCCGGGAGCGGCGGCGACGCCGGGCACCTCATGCGTCAAGATCGGTCTCCAGCAGCTTGACCAGCTGTTCGAGGGCGTCCTCATTGCCTTCCTCGGTGGAGAGTACGACCTCATCGCCCTGCTTCACGCCCAGGGTCATGATCTGCAACAGGCTACCTGCGGCGACCGGCGGCTTGTCGTCGACCGAAATGGTCACCGGGACAGCCGATTTGGCGGCGGCCTGCGCGAAGAGCGCGGCCGGGCGGGCATGCAGACCGGTCTTCGACGCAACAACAGCGGTGCGATTGATCATTACGCGACGTTCTCCTTCTCGATCTCTTCTTCGTCGGGTTCACGGCCCGGTGTCGGCAGGTTCCAGCGTCGAATAATGAAGCTGAAGGTGACGTAGTACAGCACCGCGTAGCCCAGGCCGATGGGGATGAGCAGTAGCGGATGCGTCGCCTTGCCGAAGTTCAGCAGATAGTCGATGGCGCCCGCGGAGAAGGTGAAGCCGTCGTGGATGCCGAGCCAATTGGTCAGTGCCAGTGCGGATCCGGTGAAGATCGCGTGGATGAGCAGCAGCGGCCAGGCTACGAAGATGAAGGCGAACTCGAGGGGCTCGGTGATACCGGTGACGAAGGCGGTCAGACCGGTGGACAGCATGATGCCGCCGATCAGCTTGCGGTTCTCCGGCTTGGCATTGCGCCAGATGGCCAGTGCGGCGGCGGGCAGGCCGAACATCATGATCGGGAAGAAGCCGGTCATGAAGGTGCCGGCATTCGGGTCGCCGGCCAGGAAGCGCGGGATATCGCCGTGCACACCGTTGTAATCGCCGATCACGAACCAGACGACCGAGTTCAGAATGTGGTGCAGGCCCAGCGGGAGCAGCAGGCGGTTGGCGAAGCCGAACACGCCGCCACCGGCAACGGCGTTGTCCGCCACGGTGTTTCCGAGCCAGGTGAGGCCGGAGTTGAAGGCCGGGTAGATGAACGCCATGACCACGCCGATCAACACGGCCGCGCAGGCGGTCAGGATCGGGACGAGGCGTCGGCCGGAGAAGAAGCCGAGGTAATCGGGCAACTGGGTGCGGTGGTAGCGCTGCCACAGCACGGCCGTGGTCAAGCCGATCACGATGCCGCCGAGGACACCGAAATTGATCATGAGCTGTGCGCCCTTGACATCGACCTTGCCGTCCAGCACAACTGGGGACATGGCCTTGAAAACGCCACCGAGCGCCAGGTATCCGACGACCGCGGCCAGGGCGGTGGACCCGTCGGCCTTCTTGGCCCAGCCGATGGCGATACCGACGGCGAACAGTAGGGGCAGGTTGTCGATGAGTGCGCCGCCGGCTCCAGCGAGCACATCCGCGACGGTCTTCATGGCCGACCAGCGGCCGAGCATGTCGTCCTGTCCTAGCCGTAGCAACAGGCCGGCGGCGGGTAGCGTGGCGATCGGCAGCATCAAGCTGCGGCCGAGCTTCTGCAGTCCGGAGAGGTCGATTTTCTTGCTCACGCCCTGGGCGGTATCGGCCATAGCGGTGGTCCTCAGTCTGTGAATAGGGTCACCAGTAGATAGGGTGACTGGTTATAACCACAGTAAACTGGTTATAACCAGCTTTGTCCACTCGACACGCACGGAGGAAAGATGTCGAAAGTCGATCAAATCGTTGCCGGTCTCGGCGGTGCCGGCAATATCGTCGAGGTGGAGGGTTGCATCACGCGCTTGCGCGTCGAGGTCAAGGACCCTGCACTGGTGAACGAGAAGGATCTCAAGGCCGCGGGCGCACACGGCGTGGTCAAGATGGGTGACGCGGTTCAGGTCGTGGTCGGCCCGACCGCCGATGCCCTGGCCGAAGACATCAACGATCTACTTCCATGACCACCCGGATTCTCGCGCCCCTGCCCGGCCGCGCCATCCCCTTGTCCGAAGTGCCCGATCCGGTGTTCTCGGCGGAGCTGGTCGGCGCGGGCGTCGCCATCGAACCGCCCGATACCGATGACCCGATCACGGTCGTCGCACCGATCTCCGGTTCGATCGTGAAGCTGCATCCGCACGCCGCCGTCATCGTCTCCGACGATGGGGCCGGGGTCCTGCTGCACGTCGGCATCGACACCGTCGGCAAGCCGGACCTGTTCCAAGTGAAGGCCACCGAGGGTGATCGAATAGAGGTTGGCGAACCTCTGGTTACCTTCTCGCCGAATGCCATTCGCCGCCTGGGACTCAGCGCCGCCGTCCCGGTCGTCGTCATGGACACCGCGCCGGGCTCGGCCCAGCACGCGGCCACCGGCGAAGTCACTACGGGCGAGGCACTCTTCTCGATCTGAGTCGCCTCCGAACGAACCGAGCCCCGGCCCGAATCAGGCTGGGGCTCAGTCGTTTACGCGGTCGAACGCGCTAGTCGCCCGCGGAGACCGTCATGTAGACCTGGTAGCGGTCCGCGCGGTACCAGGATTGGGCGTGTTCGATGCAGCGGTCGCGGGAGTAGGACATGCGGTCGAAGGCCAGCAGGGGTGAGCCGACATCGGTGCCCAGCCAGCCCGCGCCGCGTTCGTCGGCGGCGACCGCGCGGACCGTTTGGTCGGCGCGGTCGATCGGGCAGTCGTACTGCTGCTCCAGCAGGGAGTAGAGCGATTTCGTCAGGTCGTGATCCAGTAGGCCGGGGAGCAGGTCGGCGCGGTACCAGCCGTCATCGATGGAAATCGGTAGGCCGTCGGCCAATCGGAGACGCACCAGGTGAAAAGCCTTGTCTCCGGCGCTCGTTCCGAGGGCGTTGATCGAAGCGGGCGGCGGCACAGCGTAATCGGTGTGCAGCACCACCGTGCTGGGCGTGCGGCCGAGGCGGCGCATGTCATCGCTGAAGGACGCCATGTGCAGGCGGGAGCGCGCCACTCGTTCGGCGACGAAGGTGCCCTTGCCCGGAATACGGGTGATGACGCCCTCGGTTTCGAGCTGCCCCAGCACTTCTCGCACCGTCATACGACTGACCCGGTAGTCGTCGCAGAGCTGGCGTTCGCTGGGCAGCATCTCACCGGGGCGCAACTGCGCGCACAGGGTCGTCAGCGCGGTGCGCAGCTGCGCCTGTTTGGTCACTCGACCCGTCACATCGTCCTCTGGGTCCGTACGGCCCCCGCGGATTGCGGGCTCATTCGACCTACTTCTCGTTGCGCGCCTTGGGGAATCGCTTCTGCCGGGCAACCCAGCCCGCCATCTTGGCCCAATGACCCTTGGCCGGGGTGACGAGGTTGACGAGTTCGCGGTTCCACTCATCGGCCTCGGTGAGACCGTCGATGGTGGCCACGAGAGCCTTGGCGGTCTCGAGGTCACCGACGACTCGATCACCGAGGATACCGTCGGCACCGACCAGGGTGACGCGGACGCCGATACGACCGATGGGCTGCAGCACCGCGGTAGCGGAACCACCGTGCTCGGCGAGGAATCCCTTGACGGAATCGACGACGGACGGCGACAACTTGACGGATGCCGGGGCAGCGGTAGCGCTCATGCCGAGCAGTTTACCCACCGGTAGATCAGAGTCGATGAGCCGCCGTACAGCTCACAGTGGCGCGGGTGTAGAACGGGATGATGCGCGCCATCCAGGTTTCCGAAAACGGCGGTCCCGAGGTTCTGCGGCTCAGCGAGGTTCCGGACCCGCAGGTCGGGCCGGGGCAGTTACTGGTGGAGACCGAGGCTATCGGCGTCAATTTCATCGACACCTATATCCGGAGCGGGTTCTATCCCACGTCGTTGCCCTACATTCCGGGCGCCGAGGGCACCGGCCGGGTGACCGCTCTCGGGGCGGATGTCACCGACTTCCGGGTCGGCGATCGGGTGGCATGGGCGGCCGCGCCCGGGAGCTATGCCGAGAAGGTGCTGGTGCCTGCGGCTTCCGCGATTCCGGTGCCCGCCGGGGTATCCGCGCCCGTCGCGGCCTCCGCGCTGCTGCAGGGCATGACGGCGCACTACCTGATCGAATCGATCTACAAGCCCGAGGCGGGCGAGACGGTGCTCGTGCATGCCGGGGCCGGCGGAGTCGGACTGATTCTGACCCAACTGCTGGCGGGGCGCGGGGTGCGGGTGATCACCACCGTGTCGACCGATGACAAGGAGAAGCTCTCTCGCGAGGCGGGAGCCTTCGAGGTGCTGCGCTATGACGATGAAATCGCCGCGCGGGTAAGGGAACTCACCGATGGGGTGGGTGTGGCGGCAGCCTATGACGGGGTCGGTAAGGACACCTTCGAGGCCAGTCTGGCGGCGGTGCGAATTCGCGGCATGCTGGCGCTGTACGGCGCGGCGAGCGGGCCGGTGCCGCCGTTCGATCTGCAGCGGTTGAATCCGGCGGGTTCACTGTTCGTGACGCGGCCGACGCTGGCGCACTACATCCGTAATCGCGCCGAATTGCTCTGGCGCGCAGGCGATATCATGAATGCCATTGCCGATGGATCGCTCAATGTGCGGGTGGGGGCGAGCTATCCGCTGGCCCATGCCGAGCAGGCGCATCGAGATCTGGAGGGGCGCAAGACAACCGGGTCGGTTGTGCTGCTGCCCTGACTTATTCGATATCGCGGCCGGTGAGGCCGCGGTAGATGAAACTCGTGAGCGCGTCGACGGCCTCGGCATCGGTGAGTTCCAGCGCACCCTCTTCGACGGCCTGCAGCAGACCGCTCGTCGCCAGGAACATCATGGCCAGGCTGGCGTCGACGCTGCCCGGAAGTTTCAGCCCGGCGGCGGCGAAGCCGTCCAGATGATCGGCGATATCGGCGCGCTGTTCCGCGCCGAAACCGGTGACCAGCTGGGCGAATTCCGCATTGACCAGGGCGGCCTGGTTCATCGCGCGCATGACCGCCCAGTTCCGGCGAGCGAAACTCCAGTACTGGTCCACGTGGTAGCGGACCGCCGCCGGATCAGTGAAGTCCGGATTGTGACCCGGCGCCTCGGCCGAGGTATCCCCCTCCACCGCAAGGTCTTTCAGCAGCGACTGAAGTAGTTCCTCCTTGCTCGCGAAGTGGTTGTAGAACGAGCCCGCCGCGCGGCCGGCCGCGGCGGTGATGTCGGTGATCTTGGTGTTCAGGTAGCCGCGTTCGGCGAACAGTCGCCGCGCGGCGGATTTGAGCGCCTCTTCGGTCTCGGTCGACCGCTCCTGACGGCGTCCGGCCATTTCGACCACCTCCTTGACAGCGGAAACTACCACCCATAATACTGAATTCACATTCAGTGAATATCGATTCAGTTTCAGGAGTTGTCATGTTTCCGCAGGTACTCATCGCGGGTGCGGGTCCCACCGGCCTCACTCTCGCCATCGATCTGGCGCGTCGCGGTGTCGCGGTGCGCATTGTCGACCACGCCGACGCGTTCTTCGACGGGTCGCGGGGTGACGGGATCCAGCCGCGAACGCTCGAGGTCTTCGACGATCTCGGGGTGCTGGACGCGGTGCTGGCGGCCGGGATACCGCAACCGCTCATGCGCATTCATCTGGGCGGGGAATTGGTCGCGGAGCGGCGAATGACACCGCCGCGCGAGGCCACTCCCGATGTGCCGCATCCGAATCCGTGGGTGCTCGGGCAATCCGATACCGAGGGGCTGCTGCGGGATCGTCTGGCGGAATTCGGGGTCGAGGTCGAACTCGGCACGGGTGTAGCGGAATTCGTGGCGGACGAGGACGGGGTGACCGTCACGCTGGCGCACGGCGATGCCACCGAAACGGTACGGGTGGCCTATCTCGTGGGCGCGGATGGCGGGCGCAGCACGGTGCGCAAGGTGCTCGGTATCGCGTTCGAGGGCACCACCGATGAGTCGATTCGCATGCTGCTCGGGGATGTGCGGGCCGATGCGCTCGATCACGAGTTCGGGTACTGGTTCGCAAATGCCGAGAATCCGATGGCCGGAATCGCCATGTCGCCCTTGCCCGGTGGGCGCAAGTTCCAGTTCATGGCGCCACTCGACCAGGACACGGGCACGGATCTGGCGGCGTTGCAGCGGCTTCTGGAAGAGCGCACCGGCCGGACCGATATCGTGCTCAGCGAAGCGAGCTGGTCGACGGTGTGGCGGCCGAATATTCGCCTGGCGGAACGCTTTCGGGTGGGACGGGTGTTCCTGGCCGGCGATGCCGCACATGTGCATCCGCCGACCGGCGGGCAGGGGTTGAACACCGGGGTGCAGGATGCCTACAACCTCGGCTGGAAACTCGAAGCGGCGCTGCGGAATCCGAGGGCCGGGAGCGAGGCGCTATTGGATTCCTATGAGGCCGAGCGGCGTTCGGTGGCGGCGCGGGTGCTGGGGTTGAGTTCGGCACTGCTGGACAAGACCGTCAATGGGGATGCGGACGCCATGGATCGCGAGGGGACGCAGCAGCTCGATATCAGCTATCGGGATGTGGTCGCGGGCAATGACTCCGGCGATCCGGGGACTCGCGAGCTCATCGCCGGGGATCGCGCGCCGGACGCACCACTGGTCGATGCCGCCGGACGGAGGCTCACACTGTTCGAGGCGTTCCGGGGGCCGCAGGCGACGCTGCTGATGTTCGGTGGCGAGCCGGTATCCCCGGGCGAGATGGACATGCTCGCCGGGACCCAGATCCTCTCGGTGGTTCGACCGGGGACGGATTGCACCGGTGTCGAACTGGTCGATTTCGCTGGTCACGCGTATCGGGCATACGGTGTCGGCGATGGCGCTCGGGTCCTGGTTCGGCCCGACGGTTATGTCGGATTCCTGACCCGCTGATCCACTCCGTCGACATCCTGAGCGGTTGGTCCATTTCGTCCGCAACCGGCCGGTAAACCGCCCCGGGCGCGACAACACCACACACCGTGCAGAATGATCTTGCTGCCGCGCAAGACGATTCGTCGCGACCCCTTACGGGGACACCGTAAGGTAGTCGCGGCGACCGTTCGGGCGGCCGGCAGGTAGAGGCATCGGTCAGAGGTGGTCTTGGATGTTGGTGAAGGTCCGCAACGACGACCCGTCGCGGCTGTCGGGCACCGAACGCACCGTGGTGAATTGGCTCAAATCGTGGAGCGGTCCACACGCCGTGCCAGGTATCGCGATCGTGCAATGCCAGGACGCCGATATCGTGGTGTGGACGCCGCAGACCAGTGTGGTGCTGGGGGTGCACGCTTTCGCCGAGCGGGTCACCGGAACCCTCTCCTGCGCCGAGGACGAGCCCTGGACGGTCGACGGCAAACCCGCCCCCATCGACGGTGACGCCGATCCGCTCGAACGGGTGCGCCGCCAGACGATGGAGTTGGCCGCCCAACTCCGCTCTGCGCCCGGGCGGAAGAACGTTCCGGTCAGCGGGCTGGTGCTGCTGGTCCCCCAGCTCGGCAGTCGCGTAAAGCTCGAAAAGGGCACGCTCCCACCCGGAATCGACGTCCTCATCGGCGACGGGCCCTCATCCCTGCGCAATTACTTCACCACCCTCGCCGAGGGTGCGGCGCCGTCCTGGGATGCCGCGCAGGTGGGCCAGGCCCTCGGCGCGCTCGGATTCGCCGCCGCCGCAACGTATTCCGATCTGGTCTCGGAGGGCTTCCCGCCGCCGGAGTCGGCGCGCAGCTCGGCCCTGCCGATGTCGGCCGCACCGACGGTGGTGGTGCCCTCGGTGCCCGTACAACCCGAGCCACCGGCCACCCCGCCCGGCCGGCAGGATGCGACCCGCGGCTCCGAATCACCCAGCGGCCCTGGCGGTTCCGGCACCGGGTCGCCCATCGACTCGGGCGGTTCCCGCCGCTCCGAAGGTCCGGGCGGCTCGAGCGGACGGCGCAGCTCCGGCGGCCAGGGCAGCACGAGTGAAGCGGCAGCGCCCGGCAGCGAAGGCGCACAACAGTTCTCCTCCACCGGTCGTCGTGCCGCGAGCGCGGGCGCGGGAGTCGCGGGTGCCGCAGCAGCGGCCGCCGCCTACCGCGCCGTCACCGGCTCCTCCGAACCACAGGACCGGCCACGCACCGACGCGCCCCGCGGCCCAGCCGCACAGGGTTTTCCGCAGAGCCAAGGCGGGCAAGGCTTCCCGCCGGGCTCAGCCGGGCAGGGTTTCCCGCAGGGCCCGGCCCCGCAGCAGGCCCGGCAGCCCCAGCCTGGTAGCCAGGGCAACCCGCCACCCCGTCAGCAGGCCGGTCCCCCCGTCGAATCGAACCCACAGGCAACCTATTCCGCCGCCCCCTCCCAGCCCTCGCCCCCCGGCTTCCCGCTCTGGTCGAACCAGCCGAACTCCCCCACGGCCGCCGACCGCCCGCGTCGCCGCAAAGACCTCCCGATAGTCCTCGGCATGATCGCAGTGCTCCTCATCCTCGCCGTGGCCGCCATGTGCACCGGCGGCAGCACCAGCAGCACCGACAAGAACAAGCCCACCCACCAGACCTCCACCATCAACCGCCCCTCGGCAACCCCCACCACCGACCCCACCATCCCGAAGACCACCATCGCCCCCGCCTGCTTCCCCCTCGACCCCAACTGCTGATCTCCCCACCGATATTCGTCTCGAGGATATGGACCGAGAATGGGCCACGACCCTCCCGATCCACGAGCTGATCGGCTCACCGGTATAACCCCGCTCGGCATACGTCGCGGCGCTACGGACGCGATCTCCCGTCATCCCGGCGTGCTTTTGGCCGGGATCCACACCTGAATCGACTCAGCTGATTTCGGCGGATTCCCGCCAAAAGCATGCGGGAATGACGGGGGTGGCCGACGACATCGCGACGTCATTTTCGGTAGTCGGCGCGGCGGCCGTAGCGGGATCGGGCGCGGGCATGGGCTGCGTTCAGCAGGTCGTTCACCGCGGAGGCGGTGCGGGGACCGGGGTTGACTACCGAAAGCCATCCTGTGGAGGTGTAGATGGGGTGCGGGAAGAGGGTGTCCACCGCGCTCGGGTCGGTGGAGTGGGTGGCCGACTCACGTGGGGAGTACCCCAACTGGGCGGTGAAGGCTGCTGTGCCCACGTGGATGTTCAGGCGGAAGGTGTTGGGGCGGTTGAGGTTCGAGCCGCTGTCGTCTGGATAGTCCTTGGTGATGATTGTCGCGAAGGGCTGGGTTGTGGTGGGGACTTTGCCGTCTGGGGCGTAGTAGAAGAAGTTGTCGCCCCAGGCGATTTCGGGGTATGCGGGGTCGCCGGGGGCGGGGGCCAGATTGAGAATGCCGGGCAGGGAATCCAGATGGGCGATGAGTTCTTCCAGCGTCATGTGTTCTAGCGTTACATTCATGTCCTTGTGGAGGGTTGCGGCTCGAACCTGGAGGTGCCAGTGTGGAAAGTCTCCATTCGGGGGTATTTCGCACCGCTGATGTGGGGCGATTGTCGGGGTACTCCGTGCAGCAGGTGCGCAATCTGGAGCGGGATGGGGTGTTGCCGCCGGCGGGTCGGACGGGTTCGGGGTATCGGGTCTATGACCGGTCGCATGTGTTGTCGGCTCGCGCCTACCGGGCGCTCGCGGCTGGGACGGGGCCGGTCGAGGCCAAGCGGGTTATGCGCGCCGCGCATTCGGACCCGGAGGGGACGCTGCTCGCCATGCTCGATGCCGCACACGCTCAACTCGATCGGGAGCGACGCGATCTCGAATCCGCGAAGGAGGCGGTACAACACATCGCCGCGGAGCCGGTCAGGGATGTGCGGGCGGCGGATTCGATGTCCATCTCGGAGTTGGCGGGCGCGCTCGGGATTCGAGCTTCGACGTTGCGGCATTGGGACGCAATGGGATTGGTCAGCCCGGGGCGGGGCACACCAGCGGAGGCGCGGACGTACACGCCCGCGGATGTACGCAGCGCACGAATAGTTCATCAGCTCCGATTGGCCGGTTACGGCATCACAGCGCTGCGGGACCTGATGCCGGAGCTGCGGGCCGCAGGTCGCGGCGGTGACCTATCGACGGGGCTCGATGCCCGAGATGCGAGTATCCGAGCGCGATCGCGCGCGCTGCTCGCGGCTGCGGCCGAACTCCACGCCCTCCGCACTCCCCCGCCCGTTTGACTTGCATGTAATCACGCAGGCACCTTCTCGACGTTTACCGGCGCCATTACATGCATGTTGCATCAGCGCGGGATGGTCAGCGTGGGATTGGGGTTGGGGCGGGAGCGAACGGTGGCGTCGGTGGCTACCGTGGCGGAGGCGCGCGCACCTAGGCGGCCGTCCTTCTTGTAGACGACGGGCATGCCGGCGAGAATGGCGTAGGCGCGGTCTCGTTCGACCAGGTATTCGCGGGCGCCCACATTGAAGACGTACATTTCGTCGTTCTCGGTGATGGTGCGGTCGTCGAGACAGAATGTGCCCCACCGCCAGTCGGACTCGAAGAACGCCTGAATGGTTTGCCGCGCCTGCTCGTACGTCACGCCCAAGGTCTCGGTTCCCAACCCTCATCGGTCACTGGTGTCGGTTATGGCACTGGATAACGCATTGTCCCTCATGGTGTTTGCTGTGGGTGTACTCCGAGAGCGGCGAGTCGGGTTCCGGTGGAAGGGAATCGCAGACCAGATGGTCCCGAAGCAAGCGTTCGATCGATGTTGCCGGGTCGTCGCCGGATAATTGTGGAATGCCCACATTTCTTGGGGCACCGAATCTTTGGGCAGTACATCGCGCGTCGGCGAGTTAACACGCAGTCGAGCCGGTCCGATGTCCAAGTAGTCCTCCCGCACTACGGGATCAAGGGATCCGAATGCCTGGGCAGAGACGGCATGTTCGGTAGGGACACTGTTATCCGGATGGTTACCGGAACAACTTTCGAGGGGATTCGATGAAAGCCACCATTGCTGTGCTCACGGCCGGCCTGGCGCTGATGCTGAGCGGATGCGGTTCCAGCACAACGCAATCCGCGGATCCGACGACTACCCGCTCGGTCACCGCCCCGGCGACAACGGTCACCAAAGCGACGCAACCGGCTGACCAGTCCGAACAGCCGGGCACCCAGCCCGGCCAGTCCGTACCGACCACCGACGCACCCGTGGTCGTACCCGGCCCGGCGACGACGATCACCGAGCGCCCTGCCTCGACGACCCCCGTCGCCGCCCCGAACGGCAGCGGCCACGGCCTCTGCTTCGATGTGAACTCCGGCCTCGCCAACCAGGCTATGAACCGCCTGGCCGCCACCGCGTCCGGCCCCTGGCAGGTGTACGGGGGCAGCGGTGACGCGATCGCCGACGGCTGCGACGGTGTCCTGTCGTATCTGGTCGCCACCTCGGGCAATATCCACCCGTACACGCACATCCTCTTCTTCACCAATGGCACCTACCTCGGCACCGCCACCTCCCAGCCGTACGGCTACACCTCGGTGACGGGCAAAACACGCAATGTGGTGTCGGTCGACTACCGCTGGCTGAAATCCAACGAACCCCTCTGCTGCCCCGAGGGCGGCCCGAGCACCGTCACCTTCACCCTGAGCGGCACGACGGTCCAGGCCAACGGCCAGTTCCCGCCCAACTGATCCGCCCTCGCGGCGGTAGGCATTCGACATCACCGCGGGTTCGGCGAGCTGTCGTTGTCAGGTTCAGAGGCGAACCGCATATATCTTCATTGGTGCAGGTTTCGGGGCTGGTGAGGAGAGAGCGGGTGCTATGCACTGGGATCAGATGAGAGATACGCCCGAGGATCTACGTAAACGGGCGACCCGGTTACGCAGGGGCATCGGGCAATTGGGGATTCTGGAATCGATTATCGCGGCCGCCGAAGGACCGTGGCTGGGAGCCATGGACGCCGATGGGCGCGGGGCCGCGGAGTTGCGGATGCATCTTGCCGGGAAATACCGGCTGCTGGTCGTGGTGACCAGCGCGGGGAAAATCAGCCTGGTGCATGTGAATTCGCTGGTGAAGGGGGATGGCGGGGAGAAGATCCTGTCCACCAAGACCGCGCTGCGCAAGGGTTTCGGCGAGGAGAAGATGCCGCGGCCGCAGGAATGGGTGGAGTACGCGGTGCGGTGGGTGTCGGATGTGAGCGGGGAGGTCGATCAGCGGGCCGTAGTGGAGTGGCAATTGGCCGGAGCCGACCGGAAGCTGACCACGGTGACCGATGTGATCGAGAGCCTGCGGATCAGCCTGCGCGAGCAGGAGAAGGTGCGCGATGAGCGCGCCGCCGAGGTCGCGGAACTCAAGGCCGAGCTGAAATACCTCAACTCGATCGCCGACCGGCAGCCCGCGGTCATCGCCGAACCTCGGCCCGCACCCGTGGCGGAGCCCGCACCGATCGTCGAGTCTCAGCCCGCTGCCGAGGAACTCGTCCCAGAGCGCGTCGGCGCAGCAGCCGTATAACGAAAACCGCCGCTGGACTCGGAGTCCGGCGGCGGTTCTTGTTCGAGAGCGTGAGGGTCAGCCGAAGGCGATGTGGCCCAGGGTGTTCCAGCCCATGACCGAGTCGACGGCCAGGCCGCAGAAGACCACCGCGAGGTAGTTGTTCGACTGCAGGAACAGGCGCAGCGGCTTCACGGGCTCGCCGCGACGGACGCCGGAGTAGAGCTGATGCGCCATGAGCAGGAACCAGGCACCGGCGGCGATGGCCACGGCGGCGTAGATGGCTCCGGCGGCGGGTACCAGGGCGAGCGTGGCGAGCACGGTCAGCCAGGTGTAGATGACGATCTGCTTGGTGACGACCTCTTCGGTGGCGACCACCGGCAGCATGGGCACGCCCGCGGCCTTGTAGTCCTCCTTGTAGCGCATGGCGAGCGCCCAGGTGTGCGGCGGCGTCCAGAAGAAGATGATCAGGAACAGCACGATCGCGGGCCAGCCGATATTGCCGGTGACCGCGGACCAGCCGACGAGCGCGGGCATACATCCGGCCGCGCCACCCCAGATCACGTTCTGCGAGGTGCGTCGCTTGAGCCCGAGCGTGTAGACGAAGACGTAGAACAGAATCGTCGCCACCACGAGCACGCCGCTGAGCAGATTCGCCTGCCACCACAGCCACGCGAACGAGCCCAACCCGAGCGCGATACCGAAGATCGCCGCATTCCGGGTCGGTACCGCTTCGCGCGCGAGCGGCCGCTTGGACGTCCGCTTCATCACCTTGTCGATATCGGCGTCCGCCACGCAGTTCAGCGTGTTCGCCGAGGCCGCACCCATCCAGCCGCCGAACAGCGTGACCAGGATGAGCCTCAGGTCCGCCTCTCCGCGATTAGCCAGCAGCATGGTCGGAATCGTTGCCACCAGCAGCAATTCGATCACGCGGGGCTTGGTGAGCGCGATGTAGGCGAGTACCCGACGGACGCCCGCGGACAGCGGTCCGCTGCCCGTGACGCGGTCGGCCAGCACCGTCCCGGAGGAGCCGTGAGCGCCACCCGGCTGTTGCCCAATCCGCACTGTTTCTCCTCGCACGCCGTGCACTTGATCCGGTCTGGAACTAGCAGCGCGCACTGCCGTTCCCTTGGAGACAAGACTGTGCCGGCGCGGCTACTACTACAGAGCATGGTAGACCCACGGCGACCGTGCTCTCGTCCAGGTCCGGCCCGGGCGCACCGAGATATGTCCGCGACCACACTCGGGAGTGGTCACGAACCGATCCGCGCGAGGTGACGAAGTACGACACGTCGGCCGGTGAACGCGGGTTCCCGCGTGGCGTGGAATCGCCCACCTTTAGGGTGGTGGGTAGTCCGGTGCGCCGCACCGCGCATCGTCCCCGCCAAGCGAAGCCGCCGACAACCCAAGTGTTGACGAGAAGGTCAGGAGAACCTCGGTCGTGTCAGTCACAGACGACATCCGCGCCCTCACTCAGCCGCATCACCCCACCGACTGGTCCGACGTGGATACCAGGGCCGTTGATACGGCTCGTATCCTCGCCGCGGACGCGGTGCAGAACGCCGGAAACGGTCACCCGGGCACCGCTATGAGCCTGGCACCGTTGGCGTACACGCTGTTTCAGCGTGTGATGCGTATCGATCCGAGCGATCCGGAGTGGGTGGGCCGCGATCGTTTCGTGCTGTCCTGCGGCCACTCCAGTCTCACCCAGTACGTTCAGCTCTACCTGGCGGGCTTCGGTCTGGAGCTGAACGATCTCGTCAATCTGCGCAAGTGGGGTTCGCTGACCCCGGGTCACCCGGAGTACCGGCACACCAATGGTGTGGAGATCACCACCGGTCCGCTGGGTCAGGGTCTGGCTTCGGCGGTCGGTATGTCGATGGCCTCGCGTCGTGAGCGCGGGCTGTTCGATCCGGCCGCGGCACAGGGTGAGAGCGCGTTCGATCACTTCATCTATGTCATCGCCTCCGACGGTGATCTGGAGGAGGGCGTCACCTCCGAGGCGTCCTCGCTGGCGGGTACGCAGCAACTGGGCAATCTGATCGTCTTCTACGACGACAACCGGATCTCCATCGAGGATGACACCCGCATCGCCTTCACCGAGGATGTGGCCGCACGCTACCGCGCCTACGACTGGCATGTGCAGGTCGTCGAGGGTGGCGAGAATGTGACCGCTGTCGAGGAGGCTGTCGCCGCGGCGCAGGCCGTCACCGATAAGCCGTCGATCATCGTGCTGCGCACCATTATCGGCTACCCGGCTCCCACGAAGATGAACACCGGCAGCGCACACGGTGCCGCGCTGGGCAAGGACGAGGTCGCCGCGACCAAGAAGGTGCTGGGCTTCGACCCGGAGCAGAACTTCGAGGTCGACGACGCGGTGATCGCGCACACCCGCGGCCAGGTCGCCGATCGTGCCAAGGCCGCCAAGGCCGTGTGGCAGGGCCGTTTCGACGCGTGGGCCGCGGCCAACCCGGAGAACAAGGCGCTCTTCGATCGCCTGCAGACCCGCAGCCTGCCGCAGGGCTGGGCCGAGTCGCTGCCGACCTGGCCCGCCGATCCCAAGGGCATGGCCACTCGTAAGGCGTCCGGCGCGGTGCTCGCGGCGCTGGCCCCGGTGCTGCCGGAACTGTGGGGCGGTTCGGCCGACCTCGCGGAGTCGAACAACACCACCATGCCGAACTCCCCGAGCTTCGGCCCGGAGGACATCTCCACCGGTATGTGGAAGGCCGACCCGTACGGCCGCACGCTGCACTTCGGTGTGCGTGAGCACGCCATGGGCTCGATCCTCAATGGCATTGCGCTGCACGGTCCTACGCGTCCGTACGGTGGCACCTTCCTGGTGTTCTCCGATTACATGCGGCCCGCGGTGCGGCTGGGCGCGCTCATGCGCACCCCGGTCACCTACGTGTGGACGCACGACTCCATCGGCCTGGGCGAGGACGGTCCCACGCATCAGCCGATCGAGCATCTGGCCGCATTGCGCGCCATCCCGGGCCTGAATGTGGTCCGTCCGGGTGACGCCAATGAGACCACCTACGCCTGGCGCACCATCCTGGAACGTGACTCCTCCGAACGGCATTCGCATTTCGTGCCCGCGGACGCGCCGCACCAGGACGGTCCGTCGGCGCTGGCGCTGACCCGTCAGGATCTGCCGATCCAGGAGGGCACCTCGTACGAGGGCGTCCGCAAGGGCGGTTACGTGCTGGCCGAATCCTCCACCGCCACACCGCAGGTGATCCTGATCGCCACCGGTTCGGAGCTGCAGCTGGCGGTGGACGCGCGCGCTACGCTCGAGGCGCAGGGCGTCGGCACCCGCGTGGTGTCCATGCCGTGTGTGGAGTGGTTCGACGCGCAGGATCAGTCCTACCGTGACGAGGTGCTGCCGCCGTCGGTGAAGGCCCGGGTCACGGTGGAGGCCGGAATCGGCATGCCGTGGTACCGATTCGTCGGCGATGCCGGTGAGATCGTGTCCATCGAGCATTTCGGTGCCTCGGCCGATTACAAGACGCTGTTCCGCGAGTTCGGCATCACCACCGAAGCTGTGGTCGAGGCCGCCAACCGCTCGCTCACCAAGGTGAAGGGATAAGCACTCATGACTCAGAACACCAACCTCGCGGCGCTGTCGGCCGCAGGGGTATCGGTGTGGCTCGACGATCTCTCGCGGGATCGCATCAAGTCCGGAAATCTTCAGGGCCTGATCGATACTCGCAGCGTCGTCGGTGTCACCACCAACCCGACCATTTTCCAGGGTGCGCTCTCGCAGGGGCATGACTACGACGCTCAGGTGCGCGAGCTCGCCGCCCGGGGCGCGGATGTCGATTCCGCGATTCGCACCATCACCACCGATGATGTGCGCGCGGCCTGCGATATCTTCGCCGATGTCTACGCCGCCTCCGGCGGTAAGGACGGCCGCGTCTCCATCGAGGTCGACCCGCGACTGGCGTTCGATACCGATGGCACGGTGGCGCAGGCCGTCGAGCTGTGGAAGATCGTGGACCGCCCGAATCTGCTCATCAAGATTCCGGCGACCGAGGCCGGTATTCCGGCCATCTCGCGGGTGATCGCCGAGGGCATCAGCGTGAATGTGACGCTGATCTTCTCGGTCGAGCGGTACCGCGCGGTCATGGGCGCGTACCTCGGCGGTCTCACCGACGCGCACACCGCCGGGCATGATCTGGCCAAGATCCATTCCGTCGCTTCGTTCTTCGTCTCCCGTGTGGATACCGAGATCGACAAGCGCCTCGAGGCGATCGGCACCGCCGAGGCTCTCGCGCTGCGCGGTAAGGCCGGAATCGCCAACGCGCGCTTGGCCTATGCCGCGTACCAGGATGTATTCGACGGTGGCGCACACACTTCGGTGTTCGCGCGGCTGCGGGCCTCCGGTGGCGCGAACGCGCAGCGCGCGCTGTGGGCTTCTACCGGTGTGAAGAATCCGGAGTTCCCGGACACCATGTATGTCACCGAGTTGGTGGCGCCGAACACGGTGAACACGTTGCCGGAAAAGACTCTTCAGGCCGCCGCCGATCATGCCGAGATCACCGGCGACACCATGTCCGGCACCGGTCCGGCGTCGCAGCAGGTCTTCGATCAGCTCGTCGCGGTGGGTGTGAATCTGGACGAGGTGTTCGGCGTGCTCGAGGTCGAGGGTGTCGACAAGTTCGTGAAGTCCTGGGAGGAACTGCTGGTGGCCACCACCGAGCAGCTCCAGGTAGCCGGAGGCAACTGACCGTGGCAGACCGCGCGGCGACAACGGCCACGAGGGGGAACCCGCTCCGCGATGGACGGGACAGCCGGGTTCCCCGCATCGCCGGACCGTGCAGCATGGTGATTTTCGGGGTAACCGGTGACCTGTCGCGGCGCAAACTGCTGCCGGCCATCTATGACCTGGCGAACCGGGGGCTGCTGCCACCCGGTTTCTCCCTGGTCGGGTTCGCCCGGCGGGATATGAGCGATGAGGAATTCGCCGCCCTGGTGAAGGATTCGGTCAGCTCCTCGGCGCGTACCCCGTTCCGTGAGGAAGTGTGGGAACAGCTGCGGGAGGGATTGCGGTTCGTTCAAGGCACTTTCGAGGACGCTGCCGCATTCCACCGGCTGGCCACCACGCTCAAGGATCTGGACCGGGATCGCGGGACCGGCGGCAATCATGCCTTCTACCTTGCGATTCCGCCCACCGAATTCCCGGTGGTGCTCGATGAGCTCTCCAAAAACGGCCTGGCACAACCGAATCTGGCGCAGGCCGGGCAGACCCCGGCCTGGCGGCGCGTGGTCATCGAGAAGCCGTTCGGACATGACCTGGAGAGCGCTCGCGATTTGAACGCGCTGGTCAATCGGGTGTTCCCGGAGTCGTCGGTATTCCGTATCGACCACTACCTGGGCAAGGAGACGGTGCAGAATATTCTTGCACTGCGCTTCGCGAACCAGCTGTGGGATCCGATCTGGAATGCCAATTACGTCGATCATGTGCAGATCACCATGGCCGAGGACATCGGATTGGGCGGTCGCGCAGGGTATTACGACGGTATCGGCGCGGCTCGCGATGTGATCCAGAACCATCTGCTGCAGCTGCTCGCGCTGACGGCGATGGAGGAGCCGGTCAGCTTCCAGCCCAAGCAGTTGCAGACCGAGAAGATCAAGGTTCTGTCGGCGGTGAAACTCGTTGAGCCGCTTGACGAGACGTCCGCGCGCGGGCAGTACACCTCGGGGTGGCAGGGTAGTGAGCCCGTCGTGGGGCTGTTGCAGGAGGAGGGTTTCGACCCGAATTCGCGCACCGAGACCTATGCCGCGATCACCCTCGCCGTGGAGACGCGCCGCTGGGCGGGGGTGCCGTTCTATCTGCGCACCGGAAAACGCTTGGGCCGCCGCGTCACCGAGATCGCGGTCGTGTTCAAGCGGGCCCCGCATCTGCCGTTCGATCAGACCATGACCGAGGAGCTCGGGCAGAACGCCCTTGTCGTTCGCGTCCAGCCGGATGAGGGCATCACCATGCGATTCGGGTCCAAGGTACCCGGGTCCAGCATGGAGGTCCGCGATGTGAATATGGACTTCAGCTACGGCGAAGCCTTCACCGAGGACTCCCCCGAGGCGTACGAGCGGCTCATTCTCGATGTGCTGCTGGGTGTTCCGTCGCTCTTCCCGGTCAACGAGGAGGTCGAATTGTCCTGGCGCATCCTCGATCCGGTGCTCGCGCACTGGGCCGCCGACGGTAAACCCGACCCGTACGAGGCCGGCATGTGGGGTCCGGAATCCGCTGACGAAATGCTCGCGCGCAGCGGGCGGGAATGGCGGCGACCGTGATCATCGATATGCCCGATACCGATACCCGCGAGGTATCCAAGCGGCTCATCCAGCTGCGCGAGGCCAACGGTGTGGTCACCATGGGCCGGGTGCTGACCCTGGTGGTCTGCACCCTGGACAGCTCCGAGGCCGAGGGCGCGATAGACGCCGCCAATGACGCCTCGCGCGAACATCCTTGTCGCGTAATAGTTCTCGCACGCGGTGACCGCAATGCGTCCACGCGCTTGGACGCACAGATCCGGGTCGGCGGCGATGCCGGCGCGGCCGAGGTCATCGTGCTGCGCCTGCAGGGCGAACTGGTCGCGCACGAGAGCAGTGTGGTGGTGCCGTTCCTGCTGCCCGACACCCCCGTGGTGGCGTGGTGGCCGCGCGGCGCACCGGACTTCCCGTCCAAGGATTCGGTGGGACGTCTTGCGACCCGGCGCATTACGGACGCGACGTTCGCGCCGGACCCGCAGGACGCCATCAAGAAGCGGCGCGGCAGCTATGCGCCCGGCGATACCGATCTGGCGTGGAGCCGGATCAGCTATTGGCGGGCACTGCTGGCCGCGGCCCTCGACGAGGCTCCGTTCGAAGCCGTTGAGTCCGTGACGGTTTCGGGCCTGCGGGAGGAACCCGCCCTGGACATGCTGGCCGGCTGGCTGGCCGCACGCCTGGACTGCCCCGTGGTGCGCCGAATCGGTGAGCTGAAGGTGGAGATGCGCCGCGCGTCGGTCTCCATCTCCATCGCCCGCCCCCAGCACGGCCGCACCGCCACCCTCACCCGCACCGGCGAACCCGATCAACGATTCGCCTTGGCGCGCAGGGAAACTCGTGACTGCCTCGCCGAAGAATTGCGGCACCTCGATGCCGACGACATCTACGCCGAGGCGCTGACCGGAATCGAAAGGGTGACCTATGAGTAAGCCCGCCGTCGAAACCTTCGGCACCCCGGACGAACTCGTCCAAGCCGCCGCCGCCCGCTTCGTGGTGCAGGTGGTCGAAGCCCAGCGCCTGCGCGGCTCCGCCTCGGTGGTCCTCACCGGCGGCGGCACCGGCATCGGCCTCCTGGAATGGGTACGCAAAGCCCCCGGCGACATCGACTGGTCCAACCTCGACATCTTCTGGGGCGACGAACGTTTCGTCCCCACCGGAGACCCCGAGCGCAACGACCTGCAAGCCCGCCAGGCATTGCTCGACCACGTCCCCGTCGACCCTGCCCGGGTCCACCCCACCGAAACCTCCAGCGGCGACTACCCCGACGTCCTCGAGGCCACCGGCGAGTACGCGGCCACCATCCACGCCCACCTGGCCGAACACGGCGCATTCGACGTACACCTGCTCGGCATGGGCGGCGAGGGCCACATCAACTCCCTCTTCCCCCACACCGCCGCCACCCGCGAGGAACACGATCTCGTTGTGGCGGAAACACATTCACCCAAGCCGCCGGCGGTCCGCATCACCCTCACCCTGCCCGCCATCCGCAAGGCACGTCACGTGATGCTCATCGTCGCAGGCGAGGCAAAGGCCGCAGCCGTAGCCGCAGCCCTCAATGGTGCTTCCCCCCTCGATGTTCCGTCCGCCGGAGCCATCGGCACCGAATCCACCACCTGGCTCCTCGACGAAGCCGCAGCAACGGACCTCCCCCGCTAGCTTCGCCTTCACCCCCGCCAAAGCCGAGTCCCCCACGGGCGACTCGGCTTTCGCATCTACCCACCCCTCCGACCTGGCACCGCTTACGATCACTTCCCCGGCTGCACCACATCCATCACTGAGCCAGCCAGGTCGCCAGAGCATCGATCACCATGATCACCCAATGCACCGGCGCCGCGAAACGCCGGGACCACGAACCGGCCCGGTGGCATGTCGCGATTCAATATCATGACGATCATGTGGAGCGCGGCCGCAGATCTGGAGTTACTGATCGAGCGGCTAGCCGAGGCAGACGGCGCGTCCGACAAATCCTCTGCCTGTGCTCTTTCTCGACGTCGACGGCCCTCTCATACCCTTCGGCGGGGCACCCACGGGTGCGCCGCCGGGGTCACCGCCCGCACAAGAACGGCTGGATGGAGCGAACCCTCTTGTCGATCGAATCGACCCTGGCCTTGGGCCGTTGCTGTCGGCACTGCCCTGCGAGTTGGTGTGGGCGACTACCTGGATGCACGAGGCCAACCATGCTGTCGGTCCCGTGTTGGGATTGCCCGTGCTGGCGGTGGTGGAATGGCCGGAGCGGGCCGACTATCGGATCGACGAATGGTTCGGATTGCATTGGAAGACACGCACATTGGTCGAGTGGGCTGCCGGGCGGCCATTCATCTGGATCGATGACGAGCTCGGCGATGGCGACCAGGATTGGATATCCGAGCACCACCGAGGTCGAGCTCTCCTGCATCGCGTACACCCGCGGATCGGACTGCGGCACAGCGACTTCGCCACGTTCAGACAGTGGCTCGCAACGGTACTACCGCTGACTCAGCAGAACTCCACTGCCGGCCGCGGCCTTGGCGATCCCAATAGCGCAGGCGGCGACAGCAGTGAACGGTGACGACGCCCGGCTCAAATACTTGGCGGTAGGCGGTCGGCTCGAAAATATCCAGCCTTACGTCGAAACCGAAACGCGTACGGTCGGGGCCGCCGTGCAACCGCCGGGTACCAACCGTGGCTACGTCACCTTCGATGTCCTAGTGAGGTTCTGCGCGTGATGTCGCTCCGCGCGTCCTTGACCCTGCGTCGGCGCACCACCGCGAAGCGGATTCCTCCGCCTCGCACGGGGAATGGTCCCGGGGCCTTCGTAGCCGAATACCATGCGGGACAGCACGTTCGGTCGAGGTTCGGGAGAATCAAGACAAACGCGGCAGTGCTGGTGGCGTCGCCTGTCGTACCCGACCTTCGCTCCCCCATCAGGCGCGCTCTCGCACCTTCCAGCCGGGCTGGAAGGTTGTGGGAACGTTCAAACCAACACCCTCACGGGACCCTGGACGATCGATCACTGGGAACTGAGGGTTGGATTTCGGGCTTGGGTTCAAGGGTTCGGCATTCTTCGTCGGCATGACGGGCTCGGCAGGCTGATCCGTCGATCGGACGCAGTGCACACGGCCGGTACCCAGGGGGGCACCGGCCGTTGGTCCTGGTGGGCAAACGGATCTACTCCAGTTGGCCTAGATTCGAAACCTGTTCTAATTTGGGGGAATGCAGGGGATGACTAATCGGAAGTTCGCGCTGAGAAATGTCCGGGTATTCGACGGACGACAGGTCGGTGAACCGACCACCGTCGTTATTGACGGGTCCGTGATCGGTAGCGATGCGGCGGGTGCCGAGGTCGTCGATGCCGGGGGTGCGGTTCTGGCGCCGGGATTCATCGACGCTCATGTTCACCTCGACAATGTCGAGACGTTGGATGTGTATGCGGCACACGGTGTCACCACCGCATTCGATATGGGCTCGCTGAGCGCGGAACTGGTTGCGGCGCAGCGGGATCGGATCGGTACTGCGAGTATGCGCAGTGCGGGACTGCCGATCGTCGGCTCCGCGGACGCGCATGCGAATGTTCCCGGTATCGAGGACGTTCCGGCTGTTCGCGGCCCCGAGGATGCCGAAGCCGCGGTGGCGCTGCGGCTGGCCGCGGGCGCGGATTACATCAAGATCCTGTTCGAGGCGGGCGACGACGGGCTCGATCCGGCGATCATGAAAGCCGTTGTGGTTGCGGCACATGACCATCGGGTGCAGGTGGTCGTGCATGCCACGTCGCCGGAGGCGTACACGATATCGGTGGATGCGGCGGCGGACGTTCTCACCCACGTCCCACTCGGCCTGCGGTTGTCCGAGTCCGTGATCGGACGGATCGCGGTCGAACGTACGGTCGTCGTGCCGACCTTGACCATGATGGAAGGGTGCGCCGAATCGCTCGGCTACGGCGGCATGTTCAAGGCTTCACTGCAGAACGTGGGGGCACTGCACGCCTCCGGTGTCCCGGTGCTTGCGGGCAGCGATGCAAATGAGACTCCGGGTGTCCCATTCCATCCGGCGCACGGCGCGAGTCTGCACCATGAACTCGAACTGCTTGTCCAGGCGGGTCTTTCGACCGTCGACGCCCTGAACGCGGCCACCGTGCTGCCCGCCCGCCACTTCGGATTGACGGACCGTGGCACGATTGCCCCCGGCCTGCGCGCCGATCTGGTGCTGCTCGACGGGGACCCCGTCGCCGATATCCGCGCGACCCGCGCGATCCGTGGAATCTGGTGTGGCGGAGTCCCGATGGACCCCGTCGGCAACTAACCGGGCGGATGGAGTAGTTGACCGATGAGGCACGTCCGTGCCGCCGAACTCGTTGTCCAGGAACAGCGGTGTCGCCGCACGCAGCGGTTCCTCGGCGTACGCAGCGGTTCCTCGGCGTACGCGCCGGTGAACAATAACGTCTCGGGGTCGGCGGTGGCGAAGAGCGCCGCGTCCACCGGCATCACTCGCCGCACCGAGGCCGGCAGTTGCGGTTGCAGTTCGCCGACATCGAGCCCGCCATGACAATGGCGGACCAGGTCGCGCACGGCACGGGTCGTGCGAGCTGTCCTCGGCACATCCCCCAGTATCCTCGGCCGATCCGGGTATGGAACCCCACCAATGTGGGATGGTCCACCGCGCGCACCGGATCGACGATCAACTCATGACAGACAATGACACCACCCAGAACAAGCAACTCGTCGAGACGTTCATCCAGGACCTGTTCACCAAGGGCGATCTGGACGCCGTCAACCGCTACCTCGACCCGAATTTCGTCAACCACGACGCACCGTTCCCCGGCGCCTCGGCCGGACCGGAGGGTATGCGGCTCGCTGCCGCGATGTTCCGCGCGGCGCTCCCGGACTGGCACAGCGACATCGAACAACTCATCGCCGAGGGCGACCTGGTCACCGAACGCTTCACCGCCCGCGGCACCCAACGGGGAGAACTGATGGGCGTTCCCGCCACCGGCAAGACACTCGTCCTCACCGGCATCCAAATCTTCCGCATCGACGGTGACCGAATTGTCGAACGCTGGGGCCGGCTCGACGAGGTCAGCCTGCTCCACCAACTCGGCCTGATCCCCAGCTGATCCGGTCTCCGGGTCCGGGTGGGCCCCACCATGACCGGCGATCATGCCGGAATGGTGATGCTGATCCACCCGGGTCTGCGCGTGTACCCGCGAGAGCTCTTCCCGGACTGGGCAATCGAGCGCATCCACACAGCAATGGCCGGTTCGAAGGGCGCGGGGGACGTCCCGGTAGGTTGGATCAGTTTCGACCGATGATGACGGGAGCTTTCGCCGATGGCATCCATACGCCACGAGATCTTGATTGATGCTGCGCCGCACCATATTTGGGATGTCATTCGCGATGTCGGGAATGTGCATGAGCGGTTGCTGCCCGGGCGGGTGGCCGGGACGCGGGTTGAGGGCGTCGAGCGGTTTTTGAGCTTTCCGGATGGGCATGTGATTCGGGAGTTGATCATCGATATCGACGAAGAGGCGCGACGGCTGGCTTATGCCGTTGTGGAAGGGGCGCGGCCCGCGCTGGACTTCCATCATGCTTCGTTCGAGGTTTGTGACGAGGGTGCGCGGGGGCGGCTGGTGTGGATTACCGATGTGCTGCCCGAGTCCGCCGCTGCCGAGGTGCGTATTCGGACCGAGTTCGGGATCAGGGAGATGAAGCAGGCGATCGAAGCCACCGCGGAGTGAGTGCGCGTCCCGCCGATTCGGTTGCCGCTGGGGGAAGATGCCTGGCATGAAGGTAATCCTCTTCGGCGGGACCGGCATGATCGGGCAGGGGGTACTCGATGAGTGCCTCCGGGACGAGCGGGTGGAGCAGGTGCTCGCCGTGGGGCGGGGAGCGCTGGCGACCGCGAATCCCAAGCTGCGTGAGTTGGTGGAGGCCGATCCGACGGATTTGTCCGCAGTCGCCGGTGAGCTGGCGGAGTTCGATGCCTGTTTCTTCTGCCTCGGGGTCTCCTCGGTGGGCATGAAAGAGGAGAAGTATCGGCGGATCACGTACGACCTGACATTGCGGGTCGCTCGCACCTTGGCGGATGCGAATCCCGGGCTGACGTTTATCTATGTCTCCGGGCAGGGCACCGACAGCACCGAGCAGGGCCGCTCGATGTGGGGCCGGGTGAAGGGTAAGACCGAGAACGATCTGCTCGCACTTCCGTTCCGGGCGTACATGTTCCGCCCCGGATTCGTGCAGCCGATGGACGGCGCGGTCTCCAAGACCCCGTTGTATCGCGCCGCGTACGCGCTCACCGGACCACTGATCCCGCTGTTGAAACGGCTGGCACCGAACGCGGTCAACGACAATCGCGAGATCGGCCGCGCCATGATCGCCGTCGCGGCCTCCGGGGCGGACACCCGCGTGCTCACACCGCGGGAGATCAGTGCGCGAGCTACGCCGTAGCGAATGGTTGAAAGAAGTTCGCCCGGTTGTCGCCGGCGCCGCGTATTGTGGTGCGGCCGAACGCATTCGCTCCGAGATTGCCCGTCACGGTGACCGTCGCGGAGCGGATGCGCTGATTCGCGGTCGAGCCGCACTGGGAACGGAGATGCCGATGCAGTACACGAGCTTCGTCGATGTTCTGCTCATTCTGACGCGGGGGGATGAGGTGTTGCTGGCGCGGCGGGCCAATACCGGGTATTCGGACGGGTTGTGGAATCTGCCGTCCGGGAAGCTGGACGCCGGGGAGGACCTGGAGGCGGGGATGATTCGGGAGGCGTGGGAGGAGATCGGGATCGAACTGTCCCGCAAGGACATTCGGATGGCGAACGTGGTGCACTATCAGCCGCCGGATGAGCAGACCCGGATCGGCTTCTTCTTTCACGCCGATAGCTGGTCGGGTGAACCCTTCAATGCCGAGCCCGACAAGTGTTCGGACCTCCGCTGGTTCGCTCGCGATGAGATTCCCGCGGACACGGTTCCCTATACAAGTATCGGATTGGATCTGTTCCGGCGCGGTGAGCATTTCGGCCTGGCAGGCTGGACAGTGACGGCCGAGTCAGCCAGGAACGCGAGCGAGATTGGCTGATACCGGCATTCGAACAGCAGGGCGGTGGATCATGGCGGTATTCGTCGTTGGGCTCGGCATTGCGCTTTTGCCCCGAGCCAATCCGGACAAACCGCCATTCGATCCGGATACTGTGCCCGGCACCCAGGTGGTATGGGTGACCGCCCCGGCGGGCGAGGCGCGCGGCACCCTGGAGTTATGGCAGCGAAACCGGTTGCGGGACTGGAAGCGTAGCTTCGCGGTATCCGCCTGGGTAGGGGCCGAGGGGATCTCCAGGCATGCGGCGGAGGGCCGGGCTTTCACCCCCGAAGGCACCTTCGCCTTGACCGAGGGTTTCGGCCGACTGCCCGATCCAGCCGCGCAACTCCCCTATCTCGCGATCGACCGCTCCAATACCCTGTGGTGGGTATCGGATCCGGAGAGTCCGCTATACAACCGTTTTCCCGCGGTCCTGGGCGCGGGTTCGGCCTTCTTCCTGCACGGCGATATCGGCGTACCGACGGCCGGGTGCGTCGCGGTTTCCGAGGATGTCGTGCGTACCCTGCTCGCCACTCTGCAACCGTCCCGGCGGCCCGTCATAGGTATGTACGCGAGCTGAAAAATGCTCCGGCCCAAACAATTCGGGCCGGAGCAATGGTTATCGAAATCAGACGCACATACCGTTGAGATTCACGGCATCGATTGTGGTCTGGCCGACGGCGGGCCGCGTATCCGACGAATCGTCGAAGTAGAAAGCACTCACCGTGTGCTGCCCCTCGACCCCCGGAATCCAGAGAATGCTCGCGGTGCCATCGCTGACCGGCACCGTGCCGACCACATTGCCGCCCATATTCGGCAGGTGGCTGGTGAACTCGACATACCCGCGCGATACCGGTGTGCCATCAGCCATTTTCACCGTGGCGACCGCGGTCTGCCCGCAGCCGACCGAGGCGATTTTGACCGGCCCGACCGATGCGCCGGACATGGAGACCGACAGATTCGGCGCGCCCGCCGCCTCCGCCTGCGGTGCGAGCGCCGCCACCGTCACTGCCAGACATGCCGCCGCGACCGCTGTTCCGGCCCCGCGTGAAATTTCCAATCCGCTCATCGTGCCCCGTCTTTCGGATGGACCAATCGTGGACAGATCATCGAACCGGAGGCAGGGTACCGGACGCGCGGGCGGTGGACCGGGAGGCGGGGCGGATCAGACCAGGAACGCGAGCGCGGAGTCCACGCCGTTCTGCAGGGCTTCGGCGTGCGCGTCGATGTTCACGCAATCACTCAGGGTCGCACCCGCGTCGAGTTTCGCGATGACCCGGGATTCGGCCTGTTTGATGGATGTTTCTGCGGCGCAAAGGGATTCGAGTTCCGCGGGGTCGACAACCACAATGCCCTCGGCATCGGCGAGCACCATCTCGCCGGGGCTCACCGGCACCCCGCCGCAGGTGACCCGCGTCTGGAGTTCGCCGAGTTCGGTGGTGGAACCGGACATCGGCGTAACGAACCGGCTGTACACCGGCAGTTCGCAATCGCGCACATAGCCGATATCGCGGCAACCGCCGTCGACAATGATCCCGGCGAGTCCGCGCACCAGCGCGCCGCGTGCGAAAAGCTCTCCGGCCAAAGCGATTTCGCTACTGCCGCCGTCGACGACAATGACATCCCCGGCCGCGGCCGCTTCGATGGCGCGCAATACTCCGAAGAAGTCGTCCTGGCAGCGCACGGTGAAGGCGGGTCCGATGATTCGGGTGGCCGCCGAGCGCGGTCGAATCGCACTGTCCATCACCCGTAATGATTTGTCGGCATCGCAGAGCGCGGTGGTGTCGACGGTGTGGAAGGCTTCGGCAAATCGGTCGGCGAGCATGAGCGACGCCTTTCGAGGTTCGAATGCTGGTGGTACTTCGACCCTACTGTCCGGCGACGCGCGAATTCGGTTTTCAGCGCAGGCCGCGACACAGCAGCGCCCACGCGGCGTGTGCGCGGGAGAGGCGCGTCGCGGGCTCGGTATGGGTCAGCAGGGCGGCCAGCATGGCGAGGGCGAGCATGACCTCGTCCGGGGCGAGATCGGGTCGCCACGCGCCGGCGGGGCGGGCGGCTTCGAGCTTGGCCGCCAGGACCGCCCGGATGCGGTCGGCCAGAGCGGCCAGCCGCGGGTCGGCGCTGCTGTCGAGGCCGGCGACGATGGCCATGGCGCTCGGGAGTTGCTCGATGACCTCGGCGAGCAGATCGTCGAGGCTGGCCGCGGGTGCGGCCGCGAAGGTTTCCAGGGCCTCGACATTGCTCTCGAAGACCGCCAGCGCCAGCGCGTCACGGTCCGGGAAGTGCCGGTAGAGACTGCCCTGACCGACCCCCGCGACACGGGCGATCCGACTCAACGGTGCGTGGAATCCGGTCTCGGCGAACACTTCTCGCGCCGCGGCAATCAGTGCCGCGCGATTGTCGGCGGCGGCGCTGGGGCCCCGATTGACGCGGCGTTCGGTCGACACGCACATCAGCTTAGCGACCGGACAGTTATGTCCGGTACACCTGGACGAAGGTTGGTCGGCGGGGCGAGTTTCGGGTAGTGCGCTACTCGCGTTTCGCGCGCTGACCAGTCCTAACGTTGGCGCATGATCGATATCATCACACTGCGCGGCACCGGGGAACGGCGCAATACGGATGGCACACCGGCGGGCATGTTGCACGATGTGGCCAAATTATTGGACCCGGCAAAGTTCACCTGTTTCGAACCGGATTGGCCCGCCTCCATCGGGCCGGAACCGGATGCGTGGGGGCCTTCGCTGGAAACCTCGGTGCGCAAAGGAGTGGCCGCCGGGGTAAAGGCGATTCAGGATTCGCCGAATATCTGTGGGCTGCTGAGCTATTCGCTGGGCGGCATTGTGGCGAGCAGGATTCTGGAGGGTGCGCGGTCGGGGATCTACCTCAATACCGACGGCTCACCGCTGGAGATCGCGTTCGTGGTGAATATCGCCAATCCCATGCGCCGGACCGGGCAATCGGTCGGAAACCTGTGCGGGCCGGTCACTTACGGGCTACACGGGCAGCGCGGGTCGTGGCCGGCGGGAATTGATGTGCGGGAGTACGCGAATCCCAATGACATCATCACCGCCTCCCCCGGCGATTCACCCCTGCGGTCCATCGATACCGCAATTTCGCCGTTCTCGCTGGTGGAGGGTGCGCGCATCGGGAATCTGACGCCATTTCTCTTCCATGAGCTGTTGAACTTCCTGCTGCTGAACCCGATCGCCAATCTCGACCGGTACTCCGCGGCGGTGCGTGGGTTGCTCGGGTATCTGACACCGTGGCCGGACGGCGAACATGTGCGCTACTCCGGGCACACCATGCCCGGCACCGACGTACTGTGGACCACCCACGCCGCCGACTACCTGAACGCCAACTACTGAGTGGAATCCGCCCAGATATCGGGCGGGACGATATCGCGGGATCGGCCGTGTGAGTCCAGGATTCGGCCGAGCAGCTTCTCATGCCGAAGGGTCACAGTGCGTTCGGTGACAACCAAACCGGGATGCGTGTTGGCGAGCTGATTTTCGAAGCGCGTCACCTCGGCGACCGAATGCAGGCCCGCCTGCAGAATGAGATTGTGGGTGCCGCTCACCGCCGCGCAATTGCGGGTCTGCGGTAGGCGAATGAGGGCGTAGCCGATATCTGGCAGGGCAGCGGTCGGCGCGGTCGCCCGGTAGGTGACGGCCACCGGCCAGCCGCCCAGCGGACGCGCGAAATCGCAGCGGAAGCTCAACATGCCGAGCCGGGTCAGCTCATCGAGGCGGCGCTTGACCGTCGAACCGCTGGTGCCGAGCGCGGCGGCGACCGCCCGGTGCGCGGCGCGACCATCGCGCGACAGCTGCCCCATCATGGCGCGATCGACCGCGGTGATCCGGCGACGCCCGCGCTCGGCCGCGCTCGACGGCTCGGGGGTGCGGAGTCGATCGCGCTGGTCCGGGGCGAGCGCGTCGATCCGCCAACTGCCGCCCTCGGCGAACCAGTGGGTGACAATCTGAGTGCGAATGGCGGCGATATGCGGTACGGCCGGGAGGCTATCCAGGGTGTAGCGGGCCAGCTGATCGAAATCGCGGGTGGCGACGGTGGCGAAAATACGATTACTGCCGCCGGAGCGCTCCAGGGTGAGCATATGCGGATGCCGGGCGAGCTCGGCCACCACGGTCGCGGTTTCCCCTGCGGCGCAATCGATATCGACATACGCGGCGCAGACGTGATCGTAGAGCGCGGGCCCCGGCGACATGCACACCCAGGCTTCGCCGCGTTCGCTGAGCCGCTGCCAGCGCCGGGCGACGGTGACCGGGTCGACGCCGAGCACTCCCCCGAGTTCGGTCCAGGATCCGCGCGGCCGCAGTTGCAGCGCGTGGATGAGCGCCAGGTCCTCCTCGGTCAGCAGCCTGACATCATCCTGCATCTGTTCCGGTCCTTCTGACGACATACTGCGAATCCCCCGGCCTCACCAGCCAGTCTTGCACAATCGACTCGACCCTCACCGGGGAGAGACTGGAGGTTGCGTCATGGCATTCGGTGACTATCAGAACGAGATCTACTTCAATGGCCTGCGCGGTGTCGTGCCGACACTGCCGGTGAGCTTCGACGAGCTGGAGGCGCGGGCGCAGACCGCTATGCCGCCCTCGGTGTGGTCGTATGTGGCCGGTGGTGCGGGCAATGAGCGCACCCAGCGCGCCAATGTCACCGCCTTCGATCACTGGGGGCTCATCCCCCGCATGTTCGTCGGCGCGGCGCAGCGTGATCTTTCGGTGGAGCTGTTCGGAATGACCTTGCTCGCACCGGTTTTCATGGCTCCGATCGGAGTGATCGGCCTGTGCTCCCAGGACGGTCACGGTGATCTGGCGACCGCGCGCGCCGCCGCCCGCACCGGTGTGCCCATGGTGGCCTCGACCCTCATGGTCGATCCCCTCGAGGATGTCGCGGCCGAATTCGGTGATACCCCAGGGTTTTTCCAGCTGTACACGCCCACCGATCGCGATCTGGCGGCCAGTCTCGTGGAGCGCGCCGAGCGGGCCGGCTACCGGGGCATTGTCGTCACCCTCGATACCTGGGTCACCGGCTGGCGGCCGCGCGATCTGTCGACCGGCAATTTCCCACAGCTGCGTGGTCACTGCCTGGCGAACTACTTCAGCGATCCGGTGTTCCTGAAGAGCCTGGCGAAATCGCCGGCCGAGGATCCGCAGTCGGCGATCCTGCGCTGGATTCAGGTCTTCGGAAACCCGCTCACCTGGGAGGATCTGCCCTGGCTGCGCTCGCTGACCAAACTCCCACTGATCGTGAAGGGCATCTCCCATCCGGACGATGCCCGGCGCGCTCGTGACGGCGGCGTGGATGGCATCTACTGCTCCAATCATGGTGGGCGCCAGGCGAATGGCGGCATTCCCGCCATCGATCTACTGTCCGAGGTGGTCGCCGTGGCCGAGGGACTGCCCGTACTCTTCGACTCCGGCATTCGCTCCGGCGCGGACATCATCAAGGCGCTCGCGCTCGGCGCGACAGCGGTCGGTATCGGCCGTCCATACGCCTACGGCCTGGCCCTGGGCGGAGCGGACGGCATTACCCATGTGCTGCGCACCCTGCTCGCCGAGGCGGACCTGATCATGGCCGTGGACGGCTATCCGACCCTCGCGGATCTGACCCCGGACGCCCTGCGCCGCGTCCGCTAGCGCGATAGTTCATGATGCCGACGAACGCCAGGTGCGCGGAGTCATCCGGTGTTGCGCACGGAAGACGCGGGTGAAGTAGCCGGGATCGGAAATGCCTACCCGCCTGGCGATGTCATTGATCGGCAGATCCGATTCCGAGAGTAGACAGCGGGCCTCGGACATACGCCGTTCGGTGAGCCAGTCCTGGACGGTGCGGCCGGTGCGGCGGCGCACCAGGGTGGTCAGGTAGGCGGGTGTCATACCGACCGATTGGGCGACATCGCGGAGCGAGATCTGCTCGCCGAAGCGCTTTTCGATCACATCGAAGACCTCGGCGAGCACGGTTTCATTACTGCGGCGCAGGTCGCCCACCACATCGTCGGCCAGGCGCGCGACATCGACCAGCAGCAGGGTCAGGTGCGCGGCGGCGGCCTGCCGGAAGCCGGGGCGGCGGTCGGACAGTTCGGCTTCGATCGCGGCAATCGTGTTCTCCCACAGCGGTTGTCGCTCCGGCGGGAGGTGCAGGCGGAGCAGGCCCCCTGAATTGCCGTGCAGGAACGGGAACAGTAGCGGGTGCGCGCGCCAGGTCGGCCAGGGTGCGCGGGTGTCGTCGCCGAGGGCCGCGGGGTCGAACAGGACACCGCAGGCACTACCCATGTGCACGCTGGCGCCGTCCACCACCATGCCCGGCGCGACCACGTAGACATCACCGGTTCGAGCGCGCTGCGGAAGCTCCGGGTCGACGGGCAGGCCGTGGTCGATGTAGAGCAGGACCGGGAAATCGTGAATGTGCGGATTGTGGTCGGGCAGATGCGCCTCGTCGACGAATCGCACCACCGACAGCGGCGGGACGGACGGGTCCGCGGAGTACCGGTAGACCGGAATCCCGGCGTCGTATCGGACCGGGCGCGCACGCTGGAGCATGAACCAAAGATAATCCTAGTTCTGCCGATAATCACCCAATTCCTGTGCCGAGAGGGCCTACATCATTGGTGACATGACCAAAAATACTCCCACTGCTCACACCGCCGACCATCAACACGACTACCTCTCAGCCGCGGGTAACGACCGCATGCTGCCGTTCTACGACCTGCTCACCCGGGCGCTCGGGGCACGCAAGACACACGGCATCCTGCTCGGCAACGCCGATCTCGCGCCCGGGTTCCGAGTGCTCGAGATCGGCTGCGGCACCGGCAATCTCACCCTCGCCGCGAAGAACGCGCAACCCGGCGCGGAGATCGTCGGCAGCGATCCGGATCCGCTCGCACTCACCCGGGCGCAGCGCAAGATCCACGGCCGCAGCGGAATTCGCTTCGATCGCGCCTACGCGCAGGATCTGCCGTTCCCGGATGCCAGTTTCGATCGGGTGCTGTCGGCGTTCATGCTGCATCACCTCGATGCCGAGGTGAAGCCCGCCGTGGCCGCCGAGGCGTTCCGGGTACTGCGCCCGGCCGGCGAACTGCATGTGGTGGATGTCGGCGGAAATGTCACCACCGCAGACGGATTCACCGCGCGGCGCGCGCTGCACAATCATCACACCGCGGGCAATATCGGCGACGGCATCCCCACCCTGATGCGCTCCGCCGGTTTCGAATGCAGCGAGGTCGGACACCAGGTGACTCGACGGATGGGCCGAGTGACCTTCTACCGCGCCACCCGGCCCGCCTGATCAGGCCCTGCCCAGGAAGTCGATCACCACTTGAGGACGGGCAGGGGCGAAAGCGGGTGCGTGCGTAGCCGTTCCGCGCCGAGTTGGAGCAGGCGGCGGTGGAAGCCCGCATCGGGGAACTCCTCGGTCAGCTGCCGATACGCGGCCCGCGAGACACCGAAACGGCCCAGCACCGCCATTTCCACATCGATGGCGTCGGCCCGGCGGAAGATCTCGACCGGGTCGTCGGCCTCGCCCGCGGAGCGAACCTTGTGGTGCTGGTCGATCATTCGGATCACCAGGGGGATCAACTCGCTCTGTCCACTGCCCTCCAGCCAGTTGCCCGCGAGCCGCTCCGACGGAGCCAGGTAGTCGAAGGTGCCCGCGGTCCAGATGCCCAGATCGTGAAATACGGCCGCTGCCAAGAACTCCGGCCGATCACTCGGCGCGAGGGCGGGCGCGACCAGATCGCACAGGCGCACGACGCGGAGCACATGGTTCGTATAGGCGGTTCGATCGACTCCGAGCTGCGCGGACCACGGTTCGAGGCGGCGGTCGACTTCCGTGCGGAGCGCATTGCTGTCCATACCTGTCGACGATAGAAGACCTGTTGGCCGACCAGCCCGCATTACGGCCGCGACGCGCGGGTCCCGAGATCGAAACCCGCTGCCGCCGTGTGGTTTACGGGGTGAGTGCTGAGGCGATTCCAAGCGTCTGCAGGGTGTCGATCAGGAAGGAGTTCACCGCGTCCGGACGTTCCAGCTGGATCAGATGCCCGGCTGCGGGGACCTCGACCACAGTGCGGAGATCCGGCACCGCGGCGCGCATGGTGGCCAACGGATCGCGACCGCTGAAACCCTCCATGTCCGGGTCCTTTTCGCCATAAATGAAGAACGCCGGCACGGTCACCTCGGCGTCCGCGTACGCCTCGGTGAGCTCCCAGTTGCGGTCGAGATTGCGGTACCAGTTCAGCCCGCCAGTGAAGCCGGTGCGCTCGAAATCGGCTACGAGCGTGTCGAATTCCTGCTGCGAGAGCCACGGCCAGGGCAGCGGCGGGGCCTCGGGAAGCACATCCAGGTAGCCGAGCCCGGGCGGGTTCTTCCAGGTGTCGAGGTAGTGGTATTCGCCGCTGAGCGAGTAGTAGACGCGGGCCAGGAACCCCCGCGGATCAGCGGCCAGCTCGGCATCGGCGACACCCGGAGTCTGAAAGTACGACAGGTGCAGGAAGTGCCGTTCGGCGGCCTTGGTCCAGAAGGCCGAGGGGGCGCGCGGCGGACGCGGACTGAACGGGTTGTTCAGCACCGCCACCGCCGCCACTCGCTCGGGTGCGCGCAGGGACAGTTCCCACACCAGTTGCGCGCCGAAATCCAGGCCGACGAAGACGGCCCGGTCCGCGCCGATGTCGTCGAGCAGGGCGAGCAGATCGCCGATGACGGCTTCATTGGTGTACGAATCCAGTCCGGCGGGCGCGTCGGTTCTGCCGTACCCGCGCAGGTCGGGGGCGATGGCACGATAGCCGGCCGCCGCGACGGCTTCCAGCTGGTGATGCCATATGAACCCGGTGTGCGGGAATCCGTGGCAGAAGATGACCGGATACCCCGCACCCTGCTCCGTGACGTGCATTCGGATCTCCCCGGTATCGACCGTCCGATGCGTCAGCTCCACTACCGCCTCCAATTTCTAGAACACGTTCCTATTTCAAGGTAGTGTCCAGAGGTCGTGAGCGAAATACCCAAGATTCTCGCCGGAACGGTCGCCGTGGTGACCGGAGCCAGCCGTGGCATCGGCAAGGGCATTGCCCTGGAGCTGGGCGCGGCGGGCGCCACCGTCTATGTCACCGGGCGCACCACCACACCCGGGCGGCTGCCCGGCACCGTGGCGGGCACCGCCGCCGAGATCGATGCGCTCGGCGGCATCGGCGTGCCCGTGGTCTGCGACCACCAGGACGACACTGCGGTGGAGAAACTGTTCGCGCAGGTGCGTGACGAGCAGGGCCGCCTCGATGTGCTGGTCAACAATGTCTACAACTCCCCCGCCGCCGCCCGCTGGCTCGGCCGCAAGTTCTGGGATGTGCCCGCCAAGGCGTGGGATGAGACCTTCGACATCGGCGTCCGATCGCACTATGTGGCAAGCGTTTTCGCCGCACCGCTGCTGATCGAGTCGAACGGGCTGATTGTGAATGTGTCCTCGCCGGGGGCGGTGCGGTACATGCACAATGCCGTCTACGGCGTGGGTAAGACCGCTCTCGATCGGCTCACCGTCGATCTGGCGCACGATCTCGCCGATACCGGAGCCACGGCCGTATCGCTGTGGCCCGGGATCGTGGATACCGAACTGCTGCAAATGGTTCCGGCCGATGCCAATGGGCAGCGACTGGTCACCCTGCCCGGCGAGGGCACCTTCGACCTCGCCGAGGCCGAATCCCCGCGCTTCCCGGGCCGGGCCGTCGCGGCCCTGGCGGCGGATCCGAATCGCAAGGCACGCAGTGGAAAAGCCTGGAAGGTCGCCGACCTTGCCGAGGCATACGGCTTCACCGATATCGACGGCCGCGTACCCCGCGCGGACTAGTCAGAGCTGAACAACGTTCCAAGACAAGAGGAGTACAGAGAGTTATGCGTCGCGTTTTCGTCGTCGGTGTCAACATGACCCCGTTCGTCAAGATCGGTTCCCGCGAGTGGACCTACCCCGAAATGGTCGGAGAGGCCGTACGCGGGGCGCTCGCCGATGCGGGGGTCACCTACGACCAGGTGCAGCGCGCCGCCGCCGGCTACGTATTCCAGCCGTCGGCCGCGGGCCAGCGCGCGCTGTATGACGTCGGCCTGACCGGGATTCCGGTGGTCAATGTGAACAACAACTGCGCGACCGGGTCGACCGCGCTCATGCTGGCGCGCGAATGGGTCGCCGCCGGCATCGTCGATGTGGCTCTCGCGGTCGGCTTCGAGCAGATGACCAAGGAAGCCATGGCGGGCCCCACGCACAAGCCCAAGGCCACCACCGTGGACCACCACCTGGCTGTGATGCGCGAGCAGTACGAGTTCAGCGCTGCCCCCATCACCACCCAGTTCTTCGGTAATGCGGCCATCGAGCATATGAAGCGTTACGGCACCACGCCCGAGCAGCTGGCCGCGGTCGCGGTCAAGAACCACGAGCACTCCACCCGGAATCCGTTGGCGCAGTTCCAGAATGCGTACACCCTCGAGGATGTGCTGACGGACAAGCCGGTACACGGGCCGCTGACCCGCTCGCAGTGCTCGCCCATGTCCGACGGTGCGGCGGCGGCCGTTGTGGTCAGCGAGGAGTACGTGCGGGCGCACGGGCTCGAATCGCAGGCCATCGAGATCCTGGCGCAGGAGCTGGCCACCGATGACGGCACCTCGTTCTCGACCGGTTCCATGATCGATGTGGTCGGCGCGCCCATGACCCGCGCGGCGGCCTCGAAGGTGTTCGCCACCGCCGGAATCGGCGTGAATGATGTCGATGTGATCGAGCTGCACGACTGCTTCAGCATCAACGAGCTCATCACCTATGAGGCGCTGGGTCTCTGCGGTGAGGGTGAATCCGGCGCGCTGGTCGAGTCCGGTGCGACCACCTACGGCGGCCAGTGGGTCGTGAACCCGTCCGGTGGGCTCATCTCCAAGGGGCATCCGCTCGGGGCGACCGGTCTGGCGCAGGCCACCGAATTGTCCTGGCATCTGCGCGGAATCGTGGGCGACCGGCAGGTGCCGGACGCGAAGATCGCGCTCGCGCACAACCTCGGCCTGGGCGGTGCGGTGGTCGTCACCCTGTACGCCGCCAACACCCTGTGATTCTCCGGACGGAGTGAGATACCAATGACTGCAATCGATCCCGAGACCCTGCTGCGGCTTCCGGTGCACAATGGGCACGCCCTGGTCGCGGGGCTGAAGCGGCACAAGAAACGGCCGGTGCTCACCCTCGGCGAGCATATCCTCACCGGCGGTGAGGTTTTGGATGCCATCAGCCGGTACATCGCGGCGTTCGAGGAGCACGGTGTCGGCACCGGTACGCCCGTCGGCGTGCTGGCGTTGAACCGGCCCGAGGTGCTGTTCACCATCGGCGCGGGGCAGATCGTGGGTTCGCGGCGGACCGCGCTGCACCCGATCGGCGGGCTGGACGATCATGCGTATGTGCTTGCGGACGCCGGGATTACGACGCTGATCCTGGATCCGGTGCCCGCGTTCGTGAAGCGTGCTCGCGAACTCGTGGACCGGGTGGAGGGGCTGACCCGGGTGCTCACGCTCGGTCCGGTGCCCGAGGAGCTCGCCGATGTGGGCGTGGATCTGCTTGCGGCAGCGGACAAGTACGAGCCGCGGCCGGTCGAGGCCGTCGAGTTGATGCCCGATGACGTCATCTCCATCGCGTACACCGGTGGCACCACCGGAAAACCGAAGGGTGTCATCGGCACGGCGCAGGCCATGGCCACCATGACGCAGATCCAGCTGTCCGAGTGGGAATGGCCCAAGCACCCGAAATTCCTTATCTGCACACCGCTTTCGCATGCGGGCGCGGCATTCTTCCTGCCGGTCGTGCTGCTCGGCGGTCAGTGTGTGGTGGTGCCGCGCTTCGAGCCCGGTGAGGTGTTGAAGGCCATCGAGGAGCACAAGATCAGCGCCACCATGCTGGTGCCGTCGATGCTCTACGCGCTGCTCGATCACCCGGATTCCAAGACCCGCGACCTGTCCTCGCTGGAAACGGTCTACTACGGCGCGGCGGCCATCGACCCGAATCGACTGCAGGAGGCCATCGACCGCTTCGGCCCGATCTTCGCGCAGTACTTCGGGCAGTCCGAGGCGCCCATGGCGATCAGCTACCTCGGCAAGGAGGAGCACGACAAGGAACGCCTCGCCTCCTGCGGCCGCCCCTCCACCGCCATCCGAGTCGCTCTCCTCGACAAGGACAGCATCCCCGTCGCCTCCGGCGAGGTCGGCGAAATCTGTGTCTCCGGACCACTTTTGGCCGGCGGTTACCTCAACCTCCCCGAGGTGACCGCGGAGACCTTCCACAACGGCTGGCTCCGCACCGGCGACCTCGCCCGCCAAGACGACGAAGGCTTCCTCTTCATCGTCGGCCGCAGCAAGGACATGGTCGTCACCGGCGGCTTCAACGTCTTCCCCCGCGAGGTGGAAGACGTTGTCTCCGAACACCCGAAGGTCCTCAACGTGGCAGTGGTCGGCGTCCCCGACGCCTACTACGGCGAAGCCGTCACCGCGGTAATCGTCCTCGACCCCGAAACCGCGGCCGACCCGGCCGCCATCGAGGTAGTCACCACCGAGATCCAAGCTGCCGTGAAACAACGCAAGGGTTCCGTCCAGGTCCCCAAGCACGTCCTCATCATCGAGGAACTCCCCCTCACCGGCCTCGGCAAGCCCGACAAGAAAACAATCCGCGTAATCGCCGCGGAACGCCTCGGCCTGGCCTGATCCCCAGCCGCACCAGCCGCCCCGCCAACCATCCCTCATGGTTGGCGGGGCGGTTCGGCAATATACGGTTTGCAAGATCTTTCGCTACAGCGCGAAACATGCTGTCGCCCAGCAGTATCGGCGCACACGATGAGAATGCCGCGCTGCCCTCCAGGATGAGATCCGCTCAATCGGAGGCGAGTAGGACGGGGCATCAGTTCCCGGTGATCGGCTGTCCGACAGTGGATCTCGAGTGACAATGCGACCGCTCAGCATTTGAAATTTCTATTTGTTCATCTGCCGATATGTCCGAAATCGACTCGCGCAGTGCGGGTTGCGCGAATAATCAGTGACGTTCGACCCTCTCCGCTGTTGAGGACCGTCGCGATGGGCGTAGTACGTCCGGAATGACTCGAGCACTGGCGCTCGGACCTCGAATACAAACCGGTCCGGATTATTCACTGACGATACCCATGGTCTATTTGACGTGTCCTTATGCGGGAGAACTTTCTACAGAAAGAACGTATTGCCATGGTTACTTACATGATCGACAATGTCGCTTCGGGCAAGGTGCTGGACGTACCCAATCACAGTGCGGAGAACGGGATCCGCATCGATCAATGGTCCGACAACGGCGGCGCCAACCAGCAGTGGGAGCTCGCCGACGCGGGGAACGGGCTGGTCCATATTCTCAATTTGGAGAACAAGAAGGCGCTGCGGGTCCGTGGGGCCCAGGTGGCCAATGGTGCGGCCGTCGAACAGTGGGATGCCAATGGGGATCCGAGCCAACTCTGGAAGGTCAGCGACGGCGGCCGCGGCATGGTGAAGATCTTTTCGGCACTGGGCGGCAACAAAGTTCTGGATATCCCCGGGGGCGGAAGCACCAATGGCCTCGGCGCGCAGATCTGGGACGATGTCAATGTGGCGAGCGAACACTGGGCGCTCATCATGACCAATGTCAAACTCGTCAACGCCGGCAGCGGAAAGGTCATGGACCTGCCAGGATTCAATACCGCCGACGGCACCGTGATCGCACAGTGGGAAGACAATGGCGGCGCCAATCAGCGCTGGCGCTTCTATCCCGTAGATGCCGGGGTATACACGATCCAGAATATGGCGAGCGGAAAGTTCCTGGACCTCGGCCCCGGCGCCACCGACGGCCCGGCAATCGTCCAACAACCGATGCGAACCTCCGCCATGAGCCAGCGCTGGGTCCTCAAGGACGGCGGAGGCGGCACGAAGTGCATCGTCAATATGGCCGCCGCCGCACCCATTCATTCGAACCACGCCAGCAAGGACAACGGCTCACTCCTTTGCCTGTACAGCAGCGGCGGCGCAGCCGATCCCACCACAACCTGGAACCTCTTGTAACCCAACCGATCACGCCCCGGCCGACCCCGAACCCGGCCGGGGCACGATCCCGTTGAAACCCACGACCAGCGATCGAATCCCTGCTCGCCGAGCGATCCGATCATGGCGTCGAATCGATCGGCAGGGAGAAGAATCATGCCCGGAACAAACCATATTCTCGACAAGGCATTCAAAGATGCGCTGGCGAGGGCTGCCAGTCTGGATAAACAAGGGATTCCGCCGGCCGATACCGGGGAGCTGTTCCCGCAACGCACACCGACCAATGTCGAACTCGTGCAGGCGAGTGCGGCGTTTTATCACAAGCATCAGGCCGTGATGGACAAGGCGGTCAACGATGTTGTGGAGTTTCTCGACAGTCCGGATGGGGTGGCATATGTGAAGGCGCTGGAAGGGTCGTTCGACAGTGCGGCACCGAACGCCCTGAGCACCGAGATCGCTTCGGAGATACTTCACAACGGTGAGTTCGATTTGGCCAGTTCGCATCCGCAGGGGTTGCGCGGGTTCGGGGTTGGTGTATCGGCCGGGGTGAGTGCGGTGGTGGGGCTGCTCGCGGGGGCCGATGTGGTCTTCGATTTCAAGGATGAGACTCAGGTTCACGGGCGCGTATGGAAAGGCGGATCCTTGAAAGGGGGCCTATCCGTCAGCGCCGGCCTCGAATTGAGCTTCTGGGTCGAGAAGCCTGTCACGGGCGCGATCGCGGGATGGCTACTCGATCTCTACGTCCAGACGAAGTACATCATTGTCCTGTTTGTCCGTTTCATGTACATCAATCAGCGGGCCGAGGGCAGCACCGAGCTCGACTTCAGCGGTGTGTCACTGCAATTCCCATTGGGGATCGGCCTGCCGATCCGGCATTCCAAGGGAACGGACGGCGTCGTCGCGATCTTCGCGGCCACCCAGACCGCGTTCGACAGGAATAAGCGCGCAACCCTTCAGGTCGTGAACAAAACGACCAACGTGCCGACCATCGCCGTGAAGGAGATCGCCGATCTCGTTGTCACACTTCGGAACACCTCGGGCCACGATGTCGCACTGAGCTCGGGCGCGGCGATGACGATCAATATGCCGTCATACTTCACCGATGACGACGTCAGCGCGATGAATATCGACTATCCGGGCTGGACGTTCACCGATGTCAAGAGCAAATTGACGCTAACCCTGTCGAAGAACTCCACCTGGGCATCCAATACGGATATGTCGCTTGTCATTACGAATGTCAAGAGCAGCAATCAACCCCCGGCCGGGCAGCAGTCGTATCCGGGCAAGGTGAAGGTCGGGCTGAACGACATCTCCTTCACAGCGCCCATCGCCACCGTCGCCGACTTCAGTCTCGTATGGGCCAATTCCCAGGCGAAGCTGGATTGGCACGCGGATGTGACGACCGATTTCAAGCTGACCGGTAACGGCAGCGGGAGCCTGACCACCTACGCCCAGCCGGGAACCACAGTCGTGCAGCTCACCACCGCTGTGGACAAGAGCGGCACCTCGTGGGTCCTGGGATATATCTTCAACTACAACACGAATGTCGGAAGCCAGGTGATTCCACAGGTGACCGCGGCCTGGGTGAAGGCGGATGCGGTCAAGTTACCCGGCAATGCCTGGTACGGCGTCGCGGTCGATGTGTCGGGCAAACCCTCGGTTGCCTGGTACGGCGGCTCGGAACAGAGCGGAAGTTCGATCACGGTCACACCGACCTTCGGATAAAGCGCACTGGGCGAAAGGATGTCCTCGGGTGTCGACGCATCCGAGGACTTCGCAAACCGACCGGACGGTCATAGAATTCTGAATTATGTTTTGCCCGAAGGGTTTTCGTTCCGACGACACCTTCGAGAACTACACTGAAGACGCTCGGTCGCACAATGATGTCGCCGTCCTCCCTCCGCAAATCTCCACCACTTCAGTGCAGGAAGCCGCGGTGAGTCCTGTGACACCCTCACTTTCGCGATTACATCCCGACACCAGGCTATGGGCCTCCGGCGCGGCCCAGGGTGGTGCCTGGACCAGCCAAGCCCCCGTTCCGGGCGCGACCTCACCCGACGCTCCGGCACTGACGGTCTTCCAGCACGACCTCCATATGGCCTGGCGAGCGGAGGACAGCACGGACAGCATCTGGTTCTCCAGCACCGGCGACGGCGAAACCTGGGAAACCCCATGGAATCTGCCGTACGTCGGCACCTCCGAACAGCCGGCGCTGTGCGCCGTGAACGAAACGCTCTACCTCGCATGGAAGGGTGCGGGACGCGAGCAGAACATCTACTGGTCGACCTCCGCCGACGGTCACAAATGGGAAGACCAGCAGATCCTGGGCGGCGCGGAAACCTCCCGCTCACCGAGCCTGGTCGCATTTCACGGTGTGCTGCGTGCCTTTTGGCGCGGTGGCGAGCACCTGATCACCTCCAACCAGAATCTCTATCTGTCCGTGCGCGGCGAAACCGGTTGGAGCGCACCGATTGTGCTGCCCGGTATGGCGTCGGTGGAGAGTCCCGCCGTCGCGGTGCTCGGCGATACCCTGTACCTCGCCCATCGAGGCACCAAGGCACCGCTGGACAATGACAAGTGGATACGCCTGTGGAGCTCCGGTAACGGCGTCGCCTGGACCTCCCGCGCCAATCCGGCCGAGGCGTACACCGATCTCGCACCGGCCCTGGCAGCCGATAATGGCACCCTGCACCTGGTCTGGAAGTCGGCCAGCGGCCCGGAAATCTGGTACTCCCCGTTCGACGGCGACCAGACCTGGCAGCCGCCCGCACGAGTCGCGGCCTTCGAAACCGCGTGCAGCCCAGCCCTTTGCGACTTCCGACCCACCGCGGGTACGAGCGAGGTCTTCCTGGCTTGGCGCGGTTCGACGCTCTGAGAACCATGAATTGCCGAGCGCCCCGTCGGCCGAATGGCCGGCGGGGCGTTGTGCGGCAACCCGATTCGAGCTAGGCGATCGGGCGGAAATCGCAACTGCCGATATAGGCAGGGCGAGGACCCCTGGCAGCGTAGGGATCCACGAGGGTGTTCTCGACGCTGTTGAAAACTACGAAGAGGTTGGAGCGCGGGAACGGCGTGATGTTGTTGGCGGAGCCGTGCATGATATTCGAATCGAACAGCAGGGCTGAGCCCGCTCGGCCGGTGAACTGGGCGATGCCGTACTTATTCGCCAGTTCGGTGATGTCTTCCTCGGAAGGAACACCGATCTCCTTCTCCCGCAAGGAATCTCGGTAGTGCGCCTCGGGCGTTTCGCCTTGGCAGGGGACGAAGGTGCGATGCGAGCCGGGCATCACCATCAGACTGCCATTGAACGGGAAGTTGTCGGTGAGGGCGATGGAGAGACTGACCGCTCGCGGCGCGGGCATACCGTCTTCGGCATGCCAGGTTTCGAAGTCCGAGTGCCAGTAGAAGCCCGCGCCGCGCAGGCCGGGCAGGAAGTTGATCCGACTCTGATGGATATAGACCTCAGAGCCGAGGATCTGGCGCGCGAGACCGGCGATTCGGCTCTCCCGCACCAGGTTTGCCACCACGGCACTGAGCCTGTGCACCTCGAAAACCGAGCGGATACGATTCGACTCCTTCTCGATGATGACGCGCTCATCGAGCATGAACTCGGGGTCGCGGGTCATCCGGTCCAGCTCGGCGGCCACATCGGCGACCTCCTCACGATCGAGCAGGGCATCGAGGATCGCGAATCCGTCCCGCTCGAAATGCGATAGCGCCGGGACCCCGATCTCACCCCATACGGTGGGATCGGCGCGCTCGAGATGTGGCGCGGGTCCGGCGGTGCGGGTGGGGTATCGATCGATCAGAGTGTGGTTCGGCGACGACATTCCCTGGGAACTCCCATCATTCGCTAGTCGGCGGTGACGAGCGGGTAGACGCCGTGCTCGTCGTGTACTTCCTGGCCGGTGACCGGTGGATTGAAGACGCACAGCATGCGCATACGGGTACGGGTGCGCAGGCGATGCTTCTCATGACCGTTGAGCAGGTACATCGATCCGGGACCCAGCTGGTAGGTGACGCCGTTGTCGAGATCCTCGAGCGTGCCCTCGCCCTCGACCAGCCACACCGCCTCCACATGATTGAGGTAGTGGAATTCATGCTCGGTGCCGGCTTCGATAGTGGTCTCGTGGAAGGAGAAACCGACGCCGTCACCGCCGAGCACAATGCGCTTGCTGCGCCAACCCGCCTCTGCCACATCGCGATCGGTGCCGGTGATCTCGGCGGTGGTTCGTACGATCATTTCAGCGCTCCTTCGCAGACCACGGCCACGGATTCGGCGAGAATGCCCAGTCCGTGTTCCAGTTCGGGGTCCGTAATAGTCAGTGGTGGAAGCAGTTTCACGACCTCGTCGTAGGCGCCGGAGGTCTCCGCCAGCAGGCCGCGTTCGAAGGCCACCTGGCACACCTTGCCCGCCTGCGAGGGATCCTCGAAGACCAAACCGTGCACCAGGCCACGCCCGCGCGTCGAGAGCCCTTCGAACGCGCCGGATAGTTCGCTCAGATTGCGGTGCACCAGTTCACCTTTGGCCAGCGTCGCATCGGTGAGCAAGGTGTCGGACCAGTAGTGCTCCAGTGCCACCCGCGCCGTCACGAACGACGGATTATTGCCGCGGAAGGTGCCATTGTGTTCACCGGGAGCCCACTGATCGAGCTCGGGGCGCATGAGCACCAGCGCCATCGGAAGCCCGTAGCCGCCAATCGATTTCGACAGTGTGACGATATCCGGGGTGATGCCCGCCGCCTCGAAGGAGAAGAACGGCCCGGTACGGCCGCAACCCATCTGCACATCGTCGACAATCAGCAGAATCTCACGCGTGGAACACAATTGGGCCAGGCTGCGCAGCCACTCCGGGCACGCGATATTGACCCCGCCCTCACCCTGCACGGTCTCCACGATCACCGCGGCGGGCTTGTCCACCCCGGAGGAAGCATCATCGAGGATGGTCTCCATCCACAGGAACGGATCATCGCCCGCGTCCGGTAGGTACCCGTCGAACGGCATGGGCGTGGCATGCAGTAGCGGTACGCCCGCACCGGCCCGCTTGGCCGCATTGCCGGTGACGGCCAGCGCGCCGAGGGTCATACCGTGAAATGCGTTGGTGAAGTTCAGGATTGTGGTCCGCCCGGTCACCTTGCGCGCCAGTTTCAGCGCCGCCTCGACCGCATTCGCCCCAGTCGGTCCCGGGAACTGCACCTTGTATTCCAGGCCGCGCGGCCGCAACACAGTGCTCTGAATGGTCTCCAGCAGTCGGCGCTTGGCGACGGTCGACATATCCAGGCCGTGCGTAATGCCGTCGGCCAGCACATATTCGACCAAAGCCTGCTTGAGCACCGGATTGTTGTGCCCGTAATTCAGCGCGCCCGCACCGGCGAAGAAGTCCAGGTAGTCGCGGCCGTCCTCATCGCGCAGCCAGGCGCCGGACGCGGTATCGAAGACTGTCGGCCAGGCCCGGCAATAGCCGCGCACATTCGATTCGAGTTCGTCGAAGATGGTCATATCGAGGGTAGTCATCATCCAACCTCCTGGTCGGGGGCTATACGGAACAGATGCTCGGGCTCATGGCCGTCGGGGAAATGGCCGGGATCGAATAGCGGACGACGGGTCAGCAGGGAACCGCGCCGCCGGGCGAGTGCGCTGAACATGGCGATGGAGGCCGTGTTATCAGGGGAAACAGTGGTTTCGAGCGCGGAGACACCCTGCTCGATCAGGCCGTCCAGCAGGAAACCGAGCATGGCCACGCCCAGGCCACGACCACGATGCGCGCGATCCACCGCGACCTGCCAGACGAAGAAGGTGCCGGGCTGCTGCGGGCGCAGATAACCGATGACGAATCCGCCCACCTCGCCGTCGATTTCGACGACCGCCGAGGTGGCCGCGAAATCCCGGCACCACAGCAGATAGGCATAACTCGAATTGGTGTCGAGGACTCCCGAATTCGCGGCGATACGCCACAATCGCGCGCCATCGTCCAGGACCGGGGTGCGTAGCAGCGCCGCGCTCTCGCCGTGCATCGAGCGCACCGGAGACGATACCGGTGGTGGCTCCGCGGTGATTTGCCGAACTAGTGCGTCGAATTTCGTGAATTGGGTCTGCATGACCCTTTCCAGGCTGGCGAACGAACTTTGAGGTCTGCTGATGGGTTCTTTACGATTGTGTGACGATCCCGTTTCAGGCAGCGGCGCTGGGCAGCCGGACGCTGAATCGCGCACCGCCGCCGGGGCGTTCGACACACTCCACCCGGCCGCGATGGGCGGCAACGGTTTCCGCGACCAATGCCAGGCCGATACCGGTGCCGCTGGCGGAGCGGCGCGCATTGCGGACGGTGGCGAAGCGTTCGAAGATCCGTTCCCGTTCCGCCGCGGGGACTCCGGGACCGGCGTCATCGACGGTGATCACCACCTCGGGGCCGGCGCGAACGGCGGAGACCGCGAGCACTCCCCCGCCGTGCCGGTTCGCATTGTCGAGCAGATTGCCTATCGCGCGCTCCAGCTCCAGCTTTCGACCGGTGACCAGCACTTCTCCGGTCACACGCAACAGCTCCTGGGCGTAGGAGCGGTCGGCGAGCATGTGGGTGAGCAGCTCTGCGGCACTGAGTGATTCGGTATCGCCGCGATGCACTCCGGCCTCGACTCGAGCCAGTTCGAGCATGTCGTCCAGAATGTGGCGCAGATGCTCGAGTTCGGCGCTGACGAATTCCAATGCGCGGCGGGATCTCTCGGGCAGCTCCCGCGAATGCCGGTTCAGCACACCGACACTGGTGATCAAGGTGGTCAGCGGCGTGCGGAGTTCATGGCTCACATCGCCGACCAGGCGGCGTTCGCGATCGACGCGCCGCTGCAGGGAATCGACCATGGTGTTGAAGTCCTCGACTGTCGTGGACAGGCGGCGAGTCGCCCAGACACCCACTGCCGCACCGAATATGGCCGCGCCCGCCGCGATCACCAGCCAGGCCGAGTCCGGCGGTCCGTCACGGCCGGCCAGGTACGCGACCGAGCCGACCAGCGCGGTGGTCAGCGCGAAGGCGAAAACCACCCGCCCACGCAGGCTTTCGGCCCGGCTACCGGGTGGCGTGCGATACCCGTTCGGATCGGCGGGCGAACCGCGCTCAGCGCTGCGCATCGAGCCGATAGCCGAGCCCCCGGACGGTGACCACAATCCGCGGATCGGAGGGATCATGCTCGATCTTGGTGCGCAGACGGCGCACATGCACATCGACTATCCGCTCATCACCGAAGAACCCACGGTCCCAAATGCGTTCGAGCAGCGCCGTCCGGCTCAATACCCGTCCAGGGCTCGCGGCCAGTTCACACAGCACCCGGAATTCGGTGATGGTCAGGTGCAGTTCCTCTTCGCCGCGCCGAACGGTCCCGCCATCGGGTGAGAGCACCAGCGGCGCCCGCGGATCCGCGTCCAGGACCAGCTCCTCCGGAGATTCGGGCAGCGTGTCGTCCTGCGCGTTCGCGAGTCGCGCACGCCTGCGCAACGCCCGCATACGCGCGGTGATCTCCTTGATCTCGAACGGCTTGGTGACGAAATCATCCGCGCCCGCCTCCAGCGCGGCGACCACATCATGGGTGTCGTCGCGCGCGCTGACGACGATGATCGGCACATCGTGATCCCGGCGCACCTCGCGAATACAGGTGAATCCGTCCATCTCACCGAGCATGAGATCGACGATCATCACATCCGGAACGCCGTGATCTCGCAGGTGTTCGAGCGCCGTCTCGGCCTCCTGCGCCTCGGCGACGTCATACCCCTCGTCCTCCATGGCGAGCCGCAGAGCGCCGCGAACCCGGTCGTCGTCCTCCACGATCATCAGGCTCGCACCCATACCCATCCCTCACCTGCACACGAGCGCGGCGAACCGCGCTCTCCCTATCGCGCACCCCGGCGGGTGCACACACGAACACCCCGAGTACCCGACCGAATCCATGCCAAACAGGCGGTCACACCTGATCCGCACTGGGCGGTGTGAGCCGCAGGCCGCGCACCAGCCGCGCACCCCGGCGCGCGCTGGCCACACTCGCCTCCACGACCGCGCGTGTCACGAAGTGCCCCAGTGCCGTCGCGACGAATACCGCGGCAATCAGAATCGGCGCCCACTCCCAGGTCAGCGCCAGCACCATGCGCTCGAAGGTGCCGCGCGGCTCGACCACCGGTTCCCAACTGTTGAGCCGCACCCAGCGACCCAGGAAAACGCCTATGGCGCAAAGGAAGTGAATGGTCAGCATGACCGGCGTGCGCCACGCCCCGAGCCCCGACCGCTCCAGAAACCCGCGTAGCTCGGCCAGCACCAGGTAGTAGGCCACGAACCCGGAGGCGATGAATACGCCGTACACGGGCAGGACCGTACTGACCACCGGGCCGTTTCCGATGGCTTTGATGTCATCGCGCAGGTGCACCAGATCGGTCACCACATAGGGCGCGTTGGGCAGGAACAGCATCAGCAGCACCGCCCCCGCCCACCACACCGGCGAGATCGGCAACCGCTTGCCCACCTGCGGCGTCGAACGGAAGACCAGTAGCGCGAGAGCCACTGGTATCCAAGCCAATACGGAGTTCCAGATCATCCACAACAGATCACGGTGCAGCACCCCCGAGAGGCTCGGCGTAACCGCATTCACCAAGTCCATGCATTCATAATGCATGGCGGCAGCACAAGTCGCCCGGGCGTCGCTGAAAGCGAGGCCCGGGCGCTTGTCTGGGTAGCAGCTAGGAGAACTTGATCTCGAGGCCGATACCGAGGATCGAGATCAACCAGATCACGCCGAGGAAGATGGTGATGCGGTCGAGGTTCTTCTCCACAACCGTCGAACCCGACAGACTGGACTGCACACCACCACCGAACAGGCTCGACAGACCTCCGCCCTTGGCGCGGTGCAACAGCACCAGCAGCACCAGCAGCACGCTGGTGATGATCAGGAGGATATCGAGGAACATGCGCATAGCTGGCATTGTATGTCGTCGTCAGAGGCGTAATCGCATACCCCCTGCTTACCGTCGCGCGCTTTCCGCAACGTCCCTCGATGTCCCGCCCGATCCTGCGATGTCCGAAAAATAGTGACACTGATTCTGACACTTCAGGTCCCGCGTTGTCCTGAGCAGAGAGACGAATCAAGATCGACGACCGTGCCAACCTCCAGCGCCATCAACCCCACCGAGAGCGCTACAGAGCAACCCATCCGCAATCGCGACGGCACGATCAATTCAAGCGCTATAATTCGAACCCATGTTCGAACGCTGGCCCAGCGAATCCGGACCCCGTTATGGCGGGTGGTCCAACCACCCAAGCCAGTGAACGTCAACCTCGGCATCGCCCTCCCCACCCACTCCCCCACGTTCGGTAGCAACCGACTGCCCTTGGGGGTCCACCAGCGGCGGACTCGACCTCACCGGGACCGTCCCTGGCCTACTCCACGCTTGGGTGCGCTCCCGTTCTCTGCACTCGGCAAGCTCCACCGAATCGGCCGCAGCGCTCCGCGCAGCGCCAGCTCGGCACGGTGAGCAACGCACTCTCATGGCGCTCCTTTAGGTCAAGACCCGATTGGGGTGTCGGGGTTATTCTGTTTGGTGGGTCCGGGATGTGGCTTGTCCGAAGGATCGGTGTGCGGGTTGAAACCAGTCGCGCTGGAGTCAGTAGTCGTTCCCGATTGCCCTCCCGGGCCTGCCGATTCACCTGTGCCCTGATCGGCGAGCATGCATGCGTAGATGACGTTGGAGAGCCGTCGTTTCAAGGCTCTCAGGGCTTCCATCGAGGTCTTGCCCGCGAGTCGTTTGCGGTCGTAGTAGGCGCGGCCGGCGGTGCGGTGCCGCACCTGGACCACGGCCATGATGTGTAGCACTCGGTTGATTTTGCGGTTGCCCGAGCGGGAAAGCCGGTGCCGCTGTTGATCTCCCGAGGAGGCATCCAAGGGTGCGGTGCCGTTCCAGGACGCGAACCGGTCTCGAGTAGCGAACCGATGAATATCGCCGGTGTCGACCAAAAGCCTTGCCGCGCTGGAAGGTCCGATGCCGTTGAGGTTCATCAATGTTGAGCCGCGGTCTGCGACCAGCGCTCGCAGTTCCTTGTCGGCGGCTTTGATCTTGCCGTCGATGGTTTCGAGTTCGTCGACCTGCTCGACTACCAGCCGTTTCCGAACGAGCCCCACTGCATCGATCGGAGTGAGCGTGGCCAGCAGGGCGCGGGCTTGCATGGCGGAGAGGGACTTCTTCGCTCCGCCGGGCACCTGAAGAGGCGGATCGCTGAGCGTGTGGCCTGCGGTGATTCCGGCGACGAGCGCGAGTTCGCCTTCTACCCGCCGCAACTGGGGTCACCGTATCGGGAACGCCTGGCGGATATGGGTGCTCGCCGATACGGCGCGCTCGGTATCGCTGCCGATGACGCACAGGCCCGTGCGCGAGTTCGAGCCGAGAACTGGAACTGTTTCGGCGCTTCGACGGCGCTCTTCTGCTACCTCGACCGCGACATGTCAACGCCACAATGGGCAGACTCGGGCATGTTCCTCCAGACGGTGATGCTGCTCCTTCGCGCCGAAGGGCTACACAGCTGCACTCAAATCGCTTGGGCGGAATACCACCACACTGTCAACGAGCTGATCTCTCCACCGAACGAGCGAATGCTCTTCTGCGGCATGTCCGTCGGCTACGCAAACCCTGCCTCGACCCACCCTTCCATCCCTCGGGCTCCCCTCACCGAAACAGTGACGTTCCTGGAGTGACCGACCGCCTCAACCAACCAACCACACAGGCGCACGACAACATCGGGTCTGTCCAGATAACGGCTCTGGCTCACTTCCGGTGGTGACGTATGGCTGCTGGCGGCACGATGTTGCAGTGCATGAGGTGAATGTGCCTGCCGTGGTGGTGTTTTCGGGGCTAGCGCCGCTGGTGGTGGAGGGTGTTGTCGATGAGGGTGGGCGGATTCTGGTTCGGGCGCGGACGCCGGGCGGTCTGGCCGCCTGCCCTGCCTGCGGGGCGGAGTCGGCGCGGGTGCACGGGTATCACCAGCGGATCGTGGCCGACGTGCCCCTTGATGGCCGGGCTGTGACGCTGCAGGTGCGAGCCCGCCGGTTACTGTGCCCGACACCGCACTGCCGCACCACCTTTCGTGAACAGGTACCGGGTGTTCTGGAGCGCTATCAGCGTCGGACTTCGCGTCTGAACGTGCAGGTTCGGTCGGTGGTGCGGGAGTTGGCCGGCCGCGCCGGCATTCGACTACTGGCGGCGCTGCCGGTGCGGTTGTCGCGTCACACCGCGATCCGCATTCTGCTGCGGATCCCGTTGCCGCAGCGGACGATACCGAAAGCACTGGGCGTGGACGACTTCGCGTTGCGCCGAGGCCAGCATTAGGCCAGCGTCCTGATCGACGCCGCCACCCATCAACGCATCGACGTGCTGGCCGATCGAAAGTCCGACTCGTTGCGTGTCTGGCTGTGCGAGCACCCCGGTGTCGAGGTCGTAGTGCGTGACGGATCCACAGCCTATGCCGAGGGTGCCCGCCGAGCCCTGCCCGGCGTGGTGCAGGCACCGGACCGCTGGCACCTATGGAACGGACTGTGCCGGGTGGCCGAGAAAGCGGTTGTCGCCCACAGTGCTTGCTGGGCCCAGGCCGGGCCGAAGCGCAGAACGTTGACCCGCGAGCACACCACCCTGGAACGCTGGCACGCCGTGCATGATCTGCTCGACCAAGGCGTCGGGCTGCTGGACTGTTCGCGTCGACTGGATCTGGCACTCAACACCGTCAAACGCTATGCACGAGTGCCGGAACCGGATCGGCTGCGTCGCCCACCGCAATATCGGGCCTGCCAGGTCGACCCCTACCGCGATCATCTCCGTGATCGCCCGCCGAGCCCGGCGTTCCGGTCTTGTACCTCTTCGAAGAATTGAAAGTCCTGGGCTACACCGGCAGCCTTAACCTGCTTTATAAGTACCTCAACCAGGGCCGACACGTCAGCGATCGGATCTTGCCGTCGCCGCGGCGGCTGACCAGTTGGATCATGACCCGCCCGGGCAGGTTGTCCGATCAGCATCGCGTCCACCTCGATGAACTGCCTGCGGCCTGTCCCGAGATGACCGCCCTCGCTCGACTGGTGCACGAGTTCGCTCAAATCATGGGCAATCGGCGGGGCGCCGAAATCGACTGCTGGATCAAGCAAGTCCGCGAAGCCGGCCTGATCGAGCTGGAACCATTTCTGACCGGTGTCGATCAAGACCACGACGCGGTCGTCGCGGGTCTCACCCTGCCCTACAGCAACGGACCGATCGAAGACGTCAACACGAAAACCAAAATGATCAAACGACAAATGTATGGCCGCGCCGGATTCGACCTGCTCCGACACCGGATCCTGCTGGCATGACCCCGGCCGACTGTCACCACCGGAAGTGAGCCAGAGCCGTTATCCCTGGACAGACCCGACCGGCCTGAATTGGGTCATCGACTGCTCGCGCCCCGACGTAGCCGAGTGGTTCGCCGCCGTTCTCTGCGCCCGGCCGACCTGACATGTCATTTCGAGATTCACCCGCGCGGCCATGACAATGGCCTGGTTCGGCGGCTCATGTGTCGGCCGAACCGCTGGCCGGTGGCGGTGTGCGTCCCGGGTTCGGGCGGATCCCAGTTCAGGATGGTGATAGCCGGACGATGCGGAACAATCCTCGAGGTGACAGGCGACCCCAGATTCAACGAGACTCCGTTGGCTTATACAGCTTTGGCTGGGCAGAACTTGGATTTGCTGACCTCTCAGGAGCGCGAGGTGATCAGCGCGTACTCGGGCGACGCCTACCGGGACGTCAATCGCGCGATGCGGGGCGAGATCACGATGACGCCCCCGCTGGCGCGCCGGATCGCGCTTATCCGATCCGGGCTGCGCAGGTACCCGATCGACCATGCGGTTCGAGTCAGCCGGATAGTGGACGCGGCGTTCTTCGACATCACCGACGACGCGTCCGTACATGCAATCCTCGGCGAGGAATTTGTCGAGCCAGCCTTTCTGTCGACGAGTGGGCTGGCAACTCCACCCCCGACAGGCATCCGCGCGGCCAACCCAGTGATCGTTGACATGATCGTGCCCAGAGGCACACCCGCGCTGCGGTTGGGGGAAATCGCCGAGGTTCCCTATGAACGGGAGGTACTTATCATCGACGCCCGTACAACGTTGCCTGTTGGTGTAGTCCGTGACGAAGCGCGTAATATGTGGCGAATCCAAGCAATCGTGTTGGAGGGTGAATCATGAGCGCATTGAACGAGCCGTGGCGACCCATCCGTGTCAAACTCACCCCTGAGCAGCTCGAGAAGCGCCGCCGCCAGGCAGAAGAAGCCCTTGGTCGTCCGCTGCCTCCCCTGCCGACTCCCACCGGGCGGCGCGACAGTTGAGCTGCCTGCGCTTGTGAAGACGTAACCAACAACACGCGGTCACGACACCTGCTCGCCTTCGACCCCGCCGAGCTCTCGCACAAGAGGTTCGGTGGCGGCGCGGGCGGTGTGGCATCTACGGTGAGCCAGCAGGAGGCACCGCGGTGCCCAACAGTCCGTCAAGGGCGTTTCGGATTCGTGGGATCTCCTCGCTGCCGGTAGTGGGCAGGCGGAGTAAGGGGATGCGGTATTTGGCGCAGATGCTGTTCTTCAACCGGTCGCGAGCCAGCTGTTCGGGGTTGTTCTCATGGTATTCGAACCCGTCGACTTCGATCGCGCAGGTGCGTTGCTTGGTGACACGGTTGAATACGACGAAGTCGACCGAGGCCTTGTTGCGCACCAACCGCGCTTCTGCGGGGGTGAGCTTGTCTATGTCGGGCAGCATGTTTCGCAGGTACACCTGCGGCTGGACGGCCAAGCCGCGATAGTTCGATTCCTGCAGTAGGTCATCGAGGACGGTGGCGATGATGTCCTCTGAGAGGTAATCCGATCGGCGGCGCACGCGTGCTGCCAGAGGACGCAAGCGAGCGGCATAGTCCCGGTAGAGCAGGTCGAATACCGAGACGATCGAGCTGTCGAACACTCCGCTGCCCGGATTGCGATAGCCGATGTAGCCGATCAGATCCCGCAGATTAGTACTGCGAGGCAGCATTTCATTGTTCGTCACCAGGACGAACCGCTTCTTCGCCCGCGAGACAGCGACATTGACCATGTGGGGATCATCGAGGAACCCGAGCCCGAAGCGGTCGTTCTCGTCGGAGGTTTCGTCCAGGACCGTCGTCATGACGATCACGTCTTTCTCCCGACCCTGGAAGCGGTGGATGGTGTCGGCCTCGACCGCATCGATGAGTGCGTCGGTGACCTTGGAGACCTGTTTGCGGTACGGGGTGGTGACACCGATATCTTCGGCGGCGAACCCCCCGCAGTACCGCCGCAGTACCTCACGTTCGATGACATCGACTTCGCGTTGGTTCGAACGGCTCCCGACTCTGTGTCGACGCATGTGGTTGCCCGGCTCCGTTCGCGCCACGACCATCGACTGCCATCCCGGTGTGCGAGTTGTGAAGGTGATCAGAGTGTCGTCGTAGTATTTCTGATTGCAGAATCCGATGATGTCAGGGTCGCAGCGGTAGTGCTCGCGCAATATGGTGCGCGGCAATGTCTTTCCGTACCTGTCGCCCACTGAGGACAGGATGCTGTGCCGTTCGTAGTCGTATTCGGGATAGGGCGCGCGGGGACCGGCGCCCTGGTCCAGGCCCGCGATGTGCGCCAGTTGCTGGAGATCTCCGACGATGACAACATTTCTGGTGCACGCGAGTACCGCGGCAGCCTCGAGGAGGGTGACCTGTGAGGCTTCGTCGATGATGAGGTAGTCGATCATACGTCCGACGCCGATACTGCGCTGAAGCGAATGGCAGGTACTCAGGACGACCGGATAGTCGCGGCTGAATCGGTTCCAGTCATTCAGGTAGTGCTTGTCGTAAACGCCCGGGCGATGATCGGTGTACCTGTGGCGCAAGCGGTCCAAGAGCCAATACCGCGACTGTTCGCGATGCCGATCGAGCAGTTGATCGAATTGTGCTGTCTGCAAGGACTTTTCGAGTCGGGCAAGTTCCTGCTCGAGTTCGGCGATCTTCTTGTCGAAGTAGAGGCGTTGCAGCCGCAACACCACCTCGACGTCGGCGGCGTCGACCGCGCGCATCGAGCGGTATCGCATCCAATGTGTGATTCGATCCACCACCTCGACCAGTGCACCCGTGCGGGCCATCTCGGGATCGGTGTCGGCGATATAGCCGAGAATGCGGTCCGCGTCCCATCGCCACACCGGCAACAGCCCGGGATCGGGCAGCGACTGCCGATCGAAATGGGCCATGAAGTGTTCGCGCTCGAGCTGGTAGGCATGGTGTTCGGATCGGCGCTGCGCGAGTTGTCGTTCGGTGGCTTGCAGCCTCCGTAGCCGATCGTCCAGAGCGGCCATCTGTTTGGCGGAGGCCACAGCAGGTCCGATGTCTGCCAGGAGTTGATCGATGAGATGGTTACGCGTCGACTGCGATCGTGCGGTGAGGAACTGTGTTCGCCTATCCGCGTTTCCCAGATTGGCCACCACATAGCCAATCCCGACGTCATCGAGTTTTCCGCGCACATTGTCGACAGCGCCATTGTTGGATGACACGACCGCGACCGTCTTCGATTCGTCGAGCAGGATGTTGGCGATCAGATTGAGGATAGTCTGGGTCTTGCCGGTGCCCGGCGGGCCGTCGATCGCCGAGATCGGGAAACGCAACGCATGCTCAATGGCCTCGCGCTGGCTGAGATTGGTTTCGAAGGGATAGATCCGTGGCGCGGGTACCTCGGACCGGGCCCCGATGGGCTCGGCAGTGAGATAGCGGTGCAGCACGCTCTCGGGGTGAACGAAACTCAGCTGATCCAGCGCCTCACTCAGCAAGAAACTTTCGCTGGACAGCAGCGCCCCTACCTCTCGCCAATACTTCAGTACGGCAGCGGCTCTCGGTTCGGCCGCGCCGTTTCCGACGATCTCGACTCGACTGGCATGGCACGCTTGCCAGCGCCGTTCACGGGTGAACAGGTGCCACCAGCCGCCGTCCGGGGTATCGAAATAGTAAGCGCCACCGGCACTGTCGCATACCGCGCCATCGACCAGGATCGCGGAATGCGCGTCCAGGGGCATCTGGCGCGGATCCGCGGCGATGTGTACCCGGCCACTGTTGTACTGATATGGACTGCCGTCACCGAATCGCAAATAGACCCAGCGCCCTTCGACTCGGTACTCGGTGATTCGCGAGGTCTTGTTCTCGACGGATTGTCCGTCGCGGGCGGACACCAGCACAGCGATGCGACGGGGGTCGATCAATGCAGCCACACTCCCACCACTGCCAGCAGCACGATCACCAGGGTGGCGATCGCCAGCAGCGACCACCACGGCACCCGCCCGCGCGGGGGCACGTCGCCCCAGGGGTCGCGACGCAGCGGCGGGGTTTGAACCGGGTGCGAGGGTTTGAGGATCGGTGTCGGGGAGGACTTCGGCTGCGAGCTGGAGTAGGGAGCGGGTCCCGGAGCCGAACGCGGCGCACCGTGGGACAACCGAGACGATGGGGGCGGTGACGCGGGCGTCGGATTCCGCGGCACGGCGATTCCGTACGGACGGTACGGTGACGAAAAATCCGAGTTCGTAGTCGGAGCTTGGCGTGGCGGTACGGCCCGGGGTGGCGATGTGGCTGGAGGAGTCTGTGCCTGCACGGCGGGCGGAGAAACGGGAAAGTCTCGATACATCTCACTGAGCCGAGCCTGCCGCTGAGCCTGAACGGCCGAACGATCATGCTGTGGCGGAACGGGTTTAGGCAGTGTCGCGGGGGACGCGGGCGGAAATGTCGACTTGTTCACGACCGCGCGTGGCGGCGTCGGCGGACGTTGTCCCGCAGGCGGGCCCGCGGACGGTGGGGTGATCAGTGCGGCGATCTGCTCGTCAGTGGACTGACGTAGCAGGCCGGCACGCACAAGCTCGATCTGCGGAACAGACGTTCCCCGGTTGACGTAGATCACGACGGTGCCGGTGATCGCGACCTGCCAACCGTGCAACGCCGATAGTCGACGCTTTCCCTCGGGCAAGGCTTTTCCATAGTCCGCGAAGAGTTTTCGAGCGATATCGTCGTAGGCGACGATCGTGAAATCGCCTTTGGGCCACTCACCGAAGTTGATCAGCGCGATATCACGGCCCGAGCGCCCGATCGTCATGGTCGCGAATCTGATCCTGCCGTACACGGTCACCGTGTCACCCGCGCGGGCGAGTAGCTCCTCACGGTTCCGGGCGTCGATGACTTCCCCTGCGGCAAGTGCGAACCCGCCCGCTGTCGGCACGGCCATCGTGCCGCCGACCAACACGCGCTCGACAAAGTCGTAGTCGGTTCGACACGCCATACTCAGGCGCCGCGCGGCATCAGCGACAGCGGGCATGCGGGCCAGCGCCGCGAACACCGGCGAGTTGTCCGGATCGACGAAATCACGTGCGGAGAAGATCAGATTCTCGCCGGTTCCGCCGAAATCCTCCCAGAGCGCGGGTCGTTGACCCAGTGCACGGAGCGATACATCGATAACCGCGGACGCGAACGCATCGGCGCTCAAATCGAAGCGTTCCCCACGACCGGGATGCTGATAGTTGCGATGTCCCTGCTCGATCGCCCGCAATGTCATGGACTCGAACGCGTTGAGATACATGCCGTCGTAATCGATCAGGGAGATCGAAAGATCCTGGCCGACAACAATATTGCCGTGCTGAAGGTCGCCGTGCGCAGCACCGGCGCGGCGCAATGCGGCGACCGCGGCACCGATCCCGGTCCGCACCTTCTCGATCGCGGCACGGTCACGGTGCGCGTCCTCGATCCAGTCCTCGACCCACACACCCAGCATTTCGCCTGCGGCCCAACGCATCCGCACCATCGGATACCCGTTGCCGCCGACAACGATCCCGTCATCCTGATACACGGCATCGATCAGGAAGGTCAGCTCCGGGTGCGCCGTGATGAACCGATGGATATGTTCGTATCGTTCCCGCAGTTGGCGCTCGCTCTGGCCTTGCTTGTGAAAGCAGCGCACCGCATACAGATCACGATCGGCCGCCTGGACGGCGAACGTCGCGGCGAATCCACCGGACGCGACCGACGGCATACCTTGCGCGTTCAACACCGTTCTGCCGGCACGTAATACACCGACATTGCGAAACGCGGTGCCGGGATTCTGCACTGCGCGTTGATAATCCAACAGACTGGGCAATCTCATGGTTCAACCAGGCAGATAGTGGTGTCGTCGTTGTCCATCCCTTCCTGACGCGCCGCGGTCACCCACACGCGAAAGTCACAGTCGTTCCAAGGCACCGCGGACAAGTCGAGCAGTTCTCCGGAATGGTGGCGCTTCAGCAGGAATTTGGCCGCCGCGTCAGAGGCGAGCACCAGTTGATCCCCGCTCAGGTATGGCTTCTCGGCAGCCCAGATCGAATCCCCATGGGATCGATCACCAGCGCGAGTGGAGATCAGCGGCGGCCTGCTGCCGAATTGGCTGGGATGGTCCAGTGGGCCCGCCGCGATCACGCGCCCGGCACGGAGATGCAGAAGACACGAATCACCGACAGCGACGACCTGATATCGATGACCGACCACATCGACATCGACTCCGACGAATGCCGCCGCTCCCCCGGATTGCAGTTTCGCCAGCGCGTACCAGGGCAGCTGCTCATCATGTACTCGTCGCGCCCAATCCGCACGTAGTTCTTCCAGAACATCCAGATCCAGCACGTCCAAACCGTCCACGACAAACGCCCACGCCAAAATCTCGGCCCACACTTCGGGCCGAGCGGTGGTGAACGCGCCGTCGGCGAGCGCGAAGCGCGGTCGCGACCCGACGATCGCGCGGTCGTCGTTCTCATCGGATTCACGGCCCGCTTTGCGCCGGGTCGCGAGCCGCGCGGCCGGTACTCGCGGCCTCGTATCCGTTGTGCTCAACGCGATTTCCCGGGTATCGATCACAACATGGGCTGGTCGTCGACGTCGGGTTCCTCATCGGCGCTATCGATTTCGGCATCATCAGCGCCGACGGCGTCGGTGTCCTCGACGAGATCCTTCAGACCGGTGGGTGTAACCGCCCGCGTGCCGATATCGAGGAAGTCGATCACCATCGTGACATCGGCGTTGAAGAGGAACCCCCGCGATCCTGCTGTCACCGGATACCCCAGTGCCGCAGCGGCTTCCAGCAACGCCGGCGGCAGCACACTGGAAGCCTCGAACAATACTTTTGCGTTCGGATCAGTTAGCGCTTCCGCAGTGTCAGGAAACGCCACCGCCTGACCACCCAACGCGGACAAGTGCAGATTGAACACCAGCACCGCACCGTCGTCAGTGGACAATCCACGAATCCGAGCCGCCGCATCACCCGGATTGCCATCCGTACTGGCGCCATCGGTCACATTGATCACGATCGGCGGAAAACTCGAAGGATGCGCGGCACACCACGCCGCGATCACCGGCTCGGCATGGGTGAACGCCGACACCATCGGCGTCGCGCCATCAGCGAGCGGATCCACCCACACCGGCATCTGCTGCGACTCCGACACCACGCCCCCGGCTCCGTCGGGTACCCGCCGCGTGACCGAATCGACGCGGCGTGGATGCTCGGCCAATTCCTTGACCGGCAACACCGGTCGCTCGGCGTCGGCGCCGAACAGGATCGGGCTGATCCGAGCCCCGTAGCCGACCACGCCGACCTCGAAATAGCTGTAGACTTTCTCTCCGCCACGGCTACACAGCAACACCGCGTTGCCCAGCAGATTGTTCACCGCCAATGCCAGTGCCTGAGCCTTGGTTCCCTGCCCCTGTCCGGAGGGCTCGGACATCGAAAACGACTGGTCCACCAGCAGCATCAACAGCGCGGGTTGTTTACGGTTGATTTCCGCCGAATACATGGCACTCCATCCTGTGACGACAACTCGGCGACCCACGCCAGAACCCCCACCCGCGTCCGCGGTTGCCGTTCCCCCGTTGGTCAACGAAATACGCTGAGGTACTTACCCTTCCGAACAACCAGCCCCGGGCGACAGACATCCTGTGCCGCACCGGCGACCGACCGTGCCAGATCAGCGACAACCCGGCGAGGAGGCGGCACAGGCCGTAACTCTGTTGGGCCGCAGGTCAATCGAGGTGACCGGTGCTGGTGCCGGGCAGTTTCACGCGCACCGTGCCGCTCGCGACCGCTCACGGATTTCTCTCGCGGACTGGCGGTTTCGGTATGTCAGATTGTCGCGACGGTTCTCCGATACCAATGTCATTGTGTGGGTGAGGAAATCGAGTTGGGACTCACTGATGGCCCGGGTGGGCAATCGGTGAGAATTACCGATCATGGACACGGACTTCTCGGAGTTCAGCTTCGGCTACGCGGCAGTACGCGAAGCCGAAAGCACGCTGACTGCGATCTACCGCTCGGCCGGTGCACCGGTACTCCCATCTTTGGTGCTCGAAGAGCAACTCGGATGGGACGCCAAGATCGGCACCGTCGACTACGCACTGTTTCTCCAGTTCAAACGGCCCACCTACATCAGTCGCCGCCATCCGCACTCCCCCACCTGGGATCAGATCGGCACTCCGCACTATCGATTCGCTGTCCACACCGGTGAGCACCAGCATCAGCGCCTGCTCGAACTCGAACGCGACCTGGCAGTCGAATCCCAGATCGGCGACGTGTACTACGTGGCACCGTGCTTTCACGCGCAGCACGACTTCGACCAGGCATACCTCAACGGCACTGTGCTCGAGCACTCAGTCATCGTGCCCCCCAGCGAATTCGGCGCCGACGGCGACACCCACCATTACGTCAGCGACGCCCACACCGGTACCCAACTGGTCATGTCCCACCCGCGAGCTCCGCGCCGTCACACCGACTGGACCACCATCCAACGCCACATCGGAAGACGTGCCGACACACGAGGTCACACCGAGATATCGCGACCGAATCTGTTCGAGCTCGAAGAAATCCTCCTCCGTGTAACCCGCGGCTTCGCTACCGGCGAGCGTCGAGATCGGCAGGTCCCGATTACTCGCCGCATCGACCGACTGGCGACCCTCATGGGGTGCGGGCTGATCCTGCTCGGCTCACTCGAGGACGATCAACAGCCACCGCAAGGACAGTGACCCCAATTTCGCCAACACTCTGCCTGTCGCGCAAGGGATTTGCCGGTGCGAGTCAGACGGCTGGAGCGAATGCCGAACCGGAATTTTTCAAGGTGGATGAGTCCAGCGGGTGTTAGTTTAAGCGCTGTCGTGTCGGTCTCCGGGGTGGTTTCCTCGGCTGGGCGCAGAGGTGAAGAACGAAATGATCGGCTCGATCGATGCGGGCCGCTCGGTCGACCTTCAACGCTCCTACCTGCTGGCCTACTTCGACGCTGTTTTCGGTCGCAGCGATACGAGCCCCGCGGAAACCATCAAGCGACTCGCGCAGCCCGAGATGCTTCCGCATCTGTGATGCGTACTTTTGTGGCGCAGGATTCGACGCTACGCCGAGGTACGGCGTAGCTCGGCGCGGCGGCTCAATGCTTCGACCACGCGCTGCCAGGCCGGTGCGGACTCGGAGATACGGGATACGACCAGCTTCAGGTAGCCCGGTTGACCACCGCTCCGCTCGTGGGCGATCTCCCAGGCGTCGAGATCTTCGATGAGTCGATCCAGGCGTGGATCGTCCGGATCCCAGTCGATCGCCTGATCGCAGGCGAGATAGACGCGCATGGTTTCGGGGTCGTCGAGGTGGGCGTTCTTCTCTCGGACCCGCTGCGGCACGGCGTTCGGGTCCAGTGCCCGCATCAGAATCCACGAATCGCGTTCGGCTCGTACCCGCTCTTCGCTGATGCCGAGGCCGCGCATCCGATCCAGGATGGCGACCACCTCCGGTGGCAGGACCAGCCTTTCGCCGCTCGCCAATTCGGCTATGCGGCGGCGGTATTCGGTGATCTGATCGATCCGGTGCTGGAGTTCGGTATCGAGATCGGTGATGGCCGAGGCGAATTCGGTCGGCTGTGCGTGCAACAGCGCATCGATCCGAGCCAATGGGACACCGGCATCGGCCAGGGTCCGGATTCGGATGAGATCCACCGCCGCCTGCGCGCTGTAACGGCGATAACCGGACGCATCACGATCGGGCTCGGGCAGCAGGCCGACGTGGTGATAGTGGCGAACGGTGCGCACGGTCACCCCGGCAGTTGCCGCGAGTTGCCCGATTGTCAGCACCGCTCCCCTCTCATCGCCGGTCGCGCCGAGTCCAAGGGCGAGCAGCGCGATCAACGACATCACGGATCGCCTGGACGACCGCGTCGGGACGGTCGAAGCAGAGCCGGTGGTGCAGGGTGTCATGAACGATGCGCTGTTCGCCACGCGAGAACCCGCTCACCAGTGCGGCATCCATCCTCGTCCGGCCATCGCGCATCTCCTGCGACATCAGCGCCCGCGAAGTCGGATCGCTACCCAGGACGGAGAGAGCGACCACCGGAACGTCCGGAATACGCGGCCCCGCCCGCAGTTCGTCGGCGATTTCGGCCAGCCTGCGGCGCTCGGCGAACCCGGAACGAATCCACTCATCACTGACCTTGGCCTCGATCAATGGCTCTCGCATCCACTCCGGATAGTCCGCCAGCAACTCGGCGTGCATCTCACGCAGGCCCGGTCTCAGCTGTTCGAACTCTTCCCCATCGGGTGCTGCTTGCTCCGCCGCCGCCAAACTCACAGCGGCAGGCATGAATTCGTCCCAGTCCTGGTGCAGACCGTCCAACCAGATCAGCCCTGCCACATCCCCCGGAAACAACTGCGCGAACCGATGCGCATACAACCCACCGAGCGAGTGTGCCGCGAGAACATATGGGCCATCGATGTTCTCGAGCCGCAGCAGCTCACGCAGCTCCACCGCGACGGCTTCCGCGCTACGCGGCAAAGCCACCGCATCGCTGTACCCCGTCCCACCCCGGTCATACACGACGGCCGTCGTGAACAGCGAAACCTGTTCCTGCACAACAAGATAGTCCAACCCCACCGCACTCGCCCCCGGCAAAAACACCACCGCAGGCCCACCACTACCCACCCGATGCACAAAAACCCGGCGGCCCTGGACCACCCGAAACCCACCCACCGCCGGAGCGATCCGCGCGGCAAAACCATTGCTGTTGTTCGTCATAAGTGAACCCTCCAACCCTGACGCACGGTCAAGGTCAACCCTCCCCGCACACGCATGTAATGCCGCAGGCCCCTTCTCGACGTTTACCAGCGCCATTACATCCATGCCGCAGGACCCGAGCGGCGATCGGCCGAATCGGGCACAGCGGACCGGGATTCGCCTACCGACCGGCGGGTGACTCCCGCGAGTGTGCACCTGTGGCGGCCGAAGCCGGGATATGCCGCCCTGAGTGCACACTCGGCGCACGGGTGCGGGCGCACCAACTGGGCGCGGGTCAGCTGCGCCACCAGGAGCGGGTCGGGTCCGGGGGTGAGACGGCAATGAGGTGGAGGGTGCGGCCTTCACCGAGGGTAAGGCCGCGATGGAGATCCTCGTCGATGCGCGGGCGCTTCCAGCGCATTAGCACGACCAGGATTCCGGTGAAGGACACCGCGTTCGGGGCGAAGACGAGACGGCCGGTCTCGATGACCGAGACGGTTACGCTCACTTTAAGCGGATCGGCTTAATTTCGCGTACGACAAGTGTTCGACCACAAGCGGATAGGAGTCACCGATGGGGCGTTTCAGCCGCGACGAGATTCAACAGGCCCTGAGGAATTACAACGAGGTGGTCGACAGGTGTTCCGCCACCGGCGATTGGAGTCCGTTCGCGGATCTGTTCACCGAGGACGTGCACTATGTCGAGCACGCGTACGGCATCATGGACGGCCGAGAAGCCGTGCGCCGCTGGATCATCGACGTCATGGCACCGTTTCCGCAGATGCGGTTCGAACACGAATGGATCGCCTTCGACGACGACAATGATGCCGTGGTGATCGGCATCAGCAATGTGCTGGACCATCCCACCGAGCCCGGCGTGAAGTTCGGATTCCCGAATATCACCCGAATTGTCTACGCGGGCAATGGATTGTTCTCCTCGGAGGAGGACACCTACAACCCGGTCCGCGACGCACCACGGGTCGTCGGCGAGTGGTTGCAGGCGGGCGGTGTCATGCGCTGCGCCCCGAAGGTCGAGATGAAGCACATCATCATGGGCCAGAACTGAAGATCCCGCCGCCGAACTCCCGCGTCGTTCAGTCCTCCGGCGGCGGTGCGACGCGGGCGGCGTACATGGCAAGCATCTCCTCGACCAGTGTGAGAACGGCGGCGTCGACATCGGGCCGGGGATAGACGCCGCGCACCACGGCTTCACCCGAGAACAGGTGCAGCATCATGAAGAAGATCGGTTCTCGCACGTTCGGCGGGAAGTCGTCGAGCAGGCCGGTGCGATCGAGGGTTGCCACGATTTCGCCGTAGTAGGCGGCCGCGATGGGTTCGATCCGCGCGCAGAGTTCGGTATCCGAGCGCGCGGCCAGGAAGATCTCGCGCAGTGCGTGCGAGAGGTTGGAGGACTGCGCAGCGCGTAGGAAGCGCAGCGCGGTATCGAGGGCATTGTCCTGTGCACCAAGGTGTTCCATGGTCGACCGGTATCCGTCGATTTGACGACGGAAGCCCTCCTCTGCGGTGCGCACGATCAAATCCAGGCGCGTGTCGAACTGCCTGAACATGGCCCCTGCCGAGAGCCCGGCCCGACCGCAGATCTCCTGCACGGTCGAGCGTTGATAGCCGACCTCTCCGATCGCCGCGATCGTGGCGTCGACCAGTTTGGTCACCGTGGCGGCCCGGCGCTCCTGCTGAGTGCGGCGCGGGCGCGAAACTTCACTCACGTCGCTCCATCCTGCCGTGTGTACCGCATCCGGCGAACCAGCACCCCGCCGTGACCGTTGACACATTCCATATGACAGATGGGACACGGGCGACGATCGCCCAAGCGGGCTTGGTAGCGGCCGCCGGATTGACTGTGAGCTCGCGCCTGAAAATATCGAATACTGCTGTCGCGCACCCGCTTACGGTCGATCCGGCGCGGTCCGGCGAGATCCCGGCCGCACGACAGGTGAATCTCGCCAATTTCTCGTTGATCGGCAAGCCGGCGTGATGTCTGGCGGTTGGTCGTGCGGGCTCAGTTGGCGAACCGGCCTGAGCGGTCAAAAAACACAGGTAGGCAACATATTTGGCCGTCGTGGCGGGGTTTGTGACCGCTCAGGCCGCCCGAACTCGACTTCGTATGCGCCATAACGGCTGTCGGTCGTAAAGTAGCGTTCGCCGATGTGGCGCCTCACTCGTTCTGGCGAGGCTGGGATTCGCTGATCAAGGCGTCGCGACCCTCCGATATGACCAGATGCTCTTCCCGGCAATACACTCTGGATCCACCCGAAACCGTACGATCGGCTATATGTCAGCAACTCGCAGGTGGTGTGTGCTGCTCGCCGTGACGGTGGGTGCGGTGGCCGGATGCACGAATTCGCAGCAGGCCAGTGATCAGCCGACGGCGACGCCGATGGGGCGATCGTTCGTATCGTCCGAGGTCAAGGGGACCGCGATTCCGGGGGGCGGGCCGTTGACAATGCAATTTCGGGATGGGCGGGTGACAGCGAGCGCGGGATGCAATACCGCTACCGGGCCGGTCACGCTGGACGGCGGCATTCTGAAGGTGGGCGAAATGGCGACCACCCTGATGGGGTGCCCGGGAGAGACTGCGGGAGCCGATGATTGGGCGCTCGGGCTGTTGCGCTCCTCCCCCGCCTGGAAGCTCACCGGGCCGGACCTGACCCTCACCGGGAATGGCAGCACGGTGACCATGCTGGATCGCAAGGTCGCGCATCCGGACAAGCCGCTGACCGGCACACCATGGATTGTCGACTCACTGGTGCGCAATAACGCGGTGGAGCGGTCGCAGATCCTGGACGAGGTGCGACCGACGCTCACCATCGCCCCGGACGGATCGATATCGGGCAGCGCGGGATGCAACACCATGACCGGGCGCGCCGAGATCAGCGGTTCCGATATCACCTTCCATATCGCCACCACCAGGATGATGTGCGATCCGCAGGTGATGGACGTGGAGCGGGCGGTGCTGCAGGCCCTGGACGGAAAGGCCACCGCCACAATCGATTCCAATAACCTGAGCCTGCAGAATACGGGCAACGGCACCGGACTCAGGCTGCACGCGGAGTAGCACGCGGATCGAAAATCATTGTCGCCGGGCGGTATCCGAGCGGTACCGTCCGGCGCTATGCATACGAGATATCTGAATGTGGTGGATGTGGAGGCCACCTGCTGGCAGGGCCCGAATCCGCCCGGCCAGCCCATGGAGATCATTGAAATCGGGCTGTGCGTGCTGGATACCCAGACCCGCGAACGCGTCGCCAAACACAGCATCCTGGTGCGCCCGGAACGCTCCACCGTCAGCGAGTTCTGTACCCAGCTGACCACCCTCACCCCCGAGATGGTGGCCACCGAGATCTCCTTCGCCGAGGCGTGCGAGCTGCTGCGCACCGAATTCCACGCCGATTCCCGGCCGTGGGCGAGCTGGGGCGATTACGACCGCAAGCAGTTCGAAAGTCAGTGCGCCGCAACCGAAGTCCCCTACCCATTCGGTTCGAAGCACACCAATGCCAAGCGCGCCTTCTCGGCCGCGCGCGACACCCAGCATCGCTTCGGTATGGCGGGTGCGTTGCGAGCGGCCGATCTGCCGTTGGAGGGCACCCATCATCGCGGTGGCGATGACGCCTGGAATATCGCGGCCTTGATCATCGACATGATGCGGCAGGACGGCTGGCCCGAATAGCTTTCGCGACGTTCGTCGGGGCGCCACAATCGGCGGAGTCCCGCGACCAGCCGAGCAGACTGGAATTGCGCCGGACATGCGCTTTCCAGATCTAGTCTGATAGCCCGGCGTACGCGACATATGGGACATACGGGAGAGGGTGGGTCGCATCAACGAGCGGGAGGCCGAACTCGATGGGTGGTTTCGGGCGGAAGTCGCCGCCACGAAACCGGGACCGGCTCGGCCACAACAGGAACCGCTCACGCCGGGCAGTCGGCTGACCGGGGCGCAGGGGCTCGAACTGTTCGAAGCGCAGGCCACCTCGCGGCACCTGGATCTCGCGGCGCGGCAGCTCACGCGGGACGGGGCCGGGTACTACAGCATCGGATCCTCGGGACATGAGGGCAATGCGGCGGTGGCCGCGGCGCTGCGGCTCACCGATCCGGCGCTGCTGCACTATCGATCCGGGGCATTCTTCGTGCAGCGGGCGCGGCAGGTGGCCGGGCTCGATCCGATTCGGGATGTGCTGCTGGGAATCGTGGCGGCCGTCGCCGATCCGATTTCCGGTGGGCGACATAAGGTTTTCGGCAGCAAGGCCGCACACGTCATCCCACAGACCTCCACCATCGCCTCGCATCTGCCGCGCGCGGTGGGGCTGGCCTTCGCGCTGGACCGCGCCGCACAACTGAAGGTCGCCTGCGAATGGCCGGCGGATGCGGTCGTGGTGTGCAGCTTCGGTGACGCATCCGCCAATCACTCGACGGCGACGGGGGCGATCAATACCGCCGTACACACCGCGCAACTGGGCGTACCCATGCCGATCCTGTTCGTCTGCGAGGACAATGGCATCGGCATCAGCGTGCCCACTCCGCGCACCTGGATCGAGCAGGCGTACAGCTCGCGCCCCGGCCTGCGCTGGTTCGACGTCGACGGAGCCGACCTCGCCGATGCCTTCGCTACCGCCGAGGAGGCCGCGAATTGGGTTCGTGCACAACGGAAACCGGCCTTCCTGCGATTGCGCACCGTGCGTCTGCTCGGCCATGCGGGCTCCGATGTCGAGTCGGCCTATCGACGGCCCGCCGATATGGCGGCCGATCTGCGCCGCGATCCGGTGACCCGGACCGCGCGACTGCTCATTACCGTGGGCTTCGCCACGCCCGGCGAAATCCTGCGGCGCTACAGCGATATCGGCGAGCGCGTCACCGCGACCGCCGACAGTGTCCGGAGCGAAACGAAACTCACCTCCGCCGCCGCGGTAATGGCCCCACTCGCGCGGTCGCGACCGACCGTGGTGCGCACCGACGCCATGCGCACCACCGGCTCCGCCACGGCGATCTCCACGGGGTCGATCGCTCCGGTATCGCGGTCCGAATCCGCGAACTCCGGTGCGGCACCTACCCTGCCGTCGGAGCACACCGCCGCACACGTCACCCGTATCAATAGCCAGGCCACACCGATTCCCGGCCTCGCGTCCGCTCCCGACACCGGGGCTCCAATGACGGTGGCGCAGGCCGTGAATCACACGCTCGGGCAGTTGTTGAGTCGCGACTCGGATGTGCTGGTCTTCGGCGAGGATGTGGGGCGCAAGGGTGGGGTGTACGGCGTCACCAAGGGGTTGCAGCAGACGTTCGGGGTACGGCGGGTATTCGACACACTCCTCGACGAACAGAGTGTGCTCGGTACCGCATTGGGAGCGTCCCTCGCCGGCTTCGTGCCGATTCCGGAGATCCAGTATCTGGCCTACGTACACAATGCCGAGGACCAATTACGGGGTGAGGCGGCGACGCTGTCGTTCTTCTCCAATGGGCAGTATCGCAATCCGCTCGTGGTGCGGATCGCCGGATACGCCTATCAGAAGGGGTTCGGCGGCCACTTCCACAATGACAATTCCATTGCGGCACTGCGGGATATCCCCGGAATGGTGATCGCATCGCCATCGCGCGCCGACGACGCGGCCGCCATGCTGCGCACCTGCGTTTCGGCGGCGCGAGTGGACGGCCGGGTGTGCATCTATCTGGAGCCGATCGCGCTCTATCACACCCGTGACCTGTACCGGACCGGCGACGGCGGCTGGCTGGCCCCGGCGGCCGCGGTGCGTCACATCGAGATCGGCCAGGCCCGGGTGCACGGCACCGGAACACATCTCACGATCGTGAGCTTCGCCAATGGGGTGCCGATGAGCCTGCGCGTCGCGCGGCGACTGGCCGAACGTGGCGTGCATGCCCGGGTGCTGGATCTGCGCTGGCTGGCACCGCTGCCCATCGATGATCTGCTGAACAATGCCCGCGCGACCGGTCGCGTGCTGATCGCCGATGAAACCCGCCGCAGCGGAGGCGTTTCCGAGTCGGTGTGCACCGCGCTGCTCGATGCCGGATTCGACGGGCGGATCGCCCGGGTCACCAGTGAAGACAGTTTCATCCCGCTCGGCGCGGCCGCGAATACCGTTCTGCTGGACGAGGATCGGATCGAGGCCGCCGCGGACAAACTTCTCGCAGCGCTCTGATTCGCATCCGGAAACCGTTCCAGTGGTGGCCGATTCCCGGTACGGGGGTGGCAACGAGCGGAGCGGGCCCGATGAGGGGTGGTCACCCGATCCGCTCGTCGCCGGCGCCGGTCCGGTCGGCGCCCCTGTGCCGATGAGGTCCCGCAGCGCTTCATGGACAGCTGCCTGCTGCATCTGCACGATGCCGCCGTCGGCCGGTACGGGATGCCGGTACAGGCCGGACTGCTATCGCTCTCCGGGGTCTCCGCGCTCGCGGCCGGACTCGTCGCCGGCCGACTGGCGCATACGCTGCTGCGCTCGCGGCGCACGACGCATGAGCACGCTCGGATGGCCCGCCTGGCCGGACGACACCATGCCGGACTGGACGCGGTCATTCTCGAGGTCGACCAGCCCGCCGCGTATTGCGTTGCGGGCAAACCACATACGGTCGTGGTCAGCCGTGGCGCGCTCAGCCTGCTGACGGACCATCATCTCGATGCGGTACTCAGCCACGAACGCGCCCACCTCGAAGGGCGGCATCACCTACTGCTGGCCCTGACCCGCGGGCTGGCCACCGTCATGCCACGGATCGACCTGTTCACCGTCGGCGCGGCCGAGGTGGCGCGGCTACTGGAGATGATCGCCGACGATGCCGCGGCGCGAATTCACGGCCGCGGCACCGTACTTCAGGCGCTACTCACCCTCGCCGGTATTTCCGAGGGCCCGGCCGGAACCCTCGGTGCGGCAGAGGTCGGACTGGCCTCCCGGGTCGAACGGCTGGCCGCTCCCGCCGCGCCGGCGCTGCGCACCCGAACCAGGCTCGCCCTCACCGCCGCGGCCACGGCGGCGGCACTGATTCCACTCGCCTCGGTGGTCGCGGCGGCAATCGGTCTGGTGGTCTGCGCTCCGATGGACTGACGGCCCGGCCGCACCGATCCAGCCGGTGTAATGCGATGGCCGCTATCGCCCCGATCACCGTGAGGCCCATCCACACCGCCCAATCCCCACCCATCGCGCGAGCCGCACCGACGACAGCACCGGTCGCCAGGTTGCCGATCAAGATGCCGATGCCCACGATCGTGTTGTAGAAGCCGTAATGGGTTGCCACCAGGCGGCTTCCGGACAGGGAGACGACGGTGTCCATTTCGAAGGGGAATACCGCCGCGGTACCACTGCCAGCAGCGCCGCCGCTAGCAGGAGTGCCGCGACCGCGATGACCGGACCGAAAGTGCTTGCGCTGGGTACGATTACGAGCGGCAGGAAGGCTGCCGCCAGCAGCGCCATCCCGGCCATCAAGCTGCGACCGGTTCCCCAGCGCGCACGCAACCACGCCGTAATTCGCAGCTGCCCGGCCACCGCGACCACACCGGAGATGACGAAAATCGAGGAAGTGACCGTCTGCGCGCGGTCTCCGGCAATGTAGTCGGCCTGTAGCGGCAGCGCCAGATACGGGCGGGCAGGGCGAAGAGAATTCGCTTGGGTCGAGCACGGTTTCACAGCGCGTCCAGGACTCCACCTGCCGTTGCGCCGGATGGGCCAGGGTGTCGGGCCGCACCGGCGGGGCGGTCAGCATGACCGCCGGGCGCCGCCGCACCTGCTCCATGCCACCTCCAGTCACGAATCCGATTGGCCGGACTACGTTTTCGTCGAATCCCGTACGTAGTGGCGACATGATTGACATCGCCTCGAAACAATCTACTATCTCCGTACGTACTTAGTTGGAACCTTTGTGAGCGAGTCCCGCCTCGCGCATTACTCGAACACGATCTCGCGTCACCGGTGTCAGATATTTCGCGAGATCGTGTTCGAACCCCCCTCGAACACTCAGCATCCACCTGGCAACTGTCCCGTCCTAGTTGCGGACCAGCCCTTTTTCAGTACAGACAATGTGGCCTCGTGATCGAGGAGTCCACGCGCATCACTCGAACACGATGTTGTGGCACCGATGGCAGTGGGCTCGACCAGCGCCCGCGCCTCGATCGTCTCCGGTAACAACTGGCCGAGGACGGCGGGCCGTAAGGCGCAAACGTCGTCGCTGTCGATCCGCGAGCGGATCAGCCGCCGGTAAGTGCGGCGGGGTCGTTGTCGACCACGGCGTCGAGGTAGTCGATGGTGAGCGGGGAACCGGGGATCCACTTGCCGAAGTCCTCGGTGAAGCCGGGCTTGTACAGGGGTGGACAGACGGCTCGAAATACTTCCGTACTGTGCGGGCCTACCCAGAGGGTGGCCTGTTGGCTGCGGCCGGTGTTGCAGATCGCCTGCCAGGTCACCCGATAGGTATCGCCGGTGTCGTTGCGACAGGTGTAATCATCCCCGCAGGTGAGTCCAGGGGCGAGTTCCTTGGCAGCGGCCTGCGGTGCGAGCACTACCACGGTGACGGCGATCAGCGCGGAAATACCGGCTGCTCGCATCGATTGAATTCGAAATCGGTTGTCCTTCATCATGATCAATGACGATAAGCAGAACCGCGAAGCGTAACAATCGGGGTTTTCCCCTATATCCATGTACACCGCCACCGCCAACTTGCAACCCAGATGCGTTCGCCAACAAGGGTTTTCACGGATACCGTTGCGGTCTGGGCAAGTACCATGCGGTTCTGTGTGAATACGTTTACGGCACAACAGACCGCGACCGCGATGTTCCGCCGATCGGCCAACGGAACACCTGCGGGCACAGTTGTTGTCGCACTGTGCGATTCGATGCCGGCCGCCGCGGGCTACAGCGTTGGCAGGTCCAGTTCGGTCGCGAGGGCTTCCAGCAGATCGACCTGATGCTCCGGATCAGAGGACATGAGATGGAGTGCGATGTGCACCTCGTCGGCGTCGACTGCGGTGGCGCGTTGGAGGTCTTTCAGTACCGCCTCGGCGAAGGCGCGGGGCGAGAGTTGGTGGCGTGCAGGGATTACGTTCACCACGACGGTGCCGGTGCCGCCTGCGGCTCGGTACCAGCGAATGTTGGTTCCGGTGTCGTCCCAGTCGATCGCGGTGGTGATGTAGCCGTCGCCGATGCGGGCCGCGCGTTCGATGGTGTGGCGGTTGATCGCGCCGATGAATACGGGGATGGTGTTTCCCGATGGTTTCGGGCCGACCATGGACGGTGGGATCCGGTAGTGCTCACCGTCGAACTCGACGGGGTTGGGGGCCCAGCATGCGCGCATCGCGGCGATGTGCTCGACGAATCCGGCGCCTCTGCGGCTGGCGGGCACGCCCGCGGCGGTGAATTCTTCCGGGATGTAGAACGGTGGCAGTCGGGTGCCGCCGCCCTGGCCGACGCCGACGTCCAGGCGTCCTCCGGAGAGCCGGTCGAGGGTGGCCAGCCTGCGGGCCAGGACGATGGGCGGCTGAAAGATCGAGTTCACGATATCGGTGGTCACGCGGATCCGGCGGGTGTGCGCGGCTGCCCAGGTCAGCATCTCCAGTGAGTCCCAGGCGTGGGACTCGGGCAGGCCCGCGTCGTTGTTCCAGTGTGGTCCGGTGGGGATCAGGAGTCGGTCGCTGGCGGACACGGCGTGGAATCCGAGCCTTTCCACGGCCTGGGCCACGGTGACGACGGCGTCGGGGCCGGCGTTGGGCTCGATGTACGGCAGGCTGAAGCCGATGCGTGGCAAGTTCATTCCGATACTCCCGTGATAGCCGTTGGGTGCGGAACGCCCCGGTGAGGCGCCCCTTGGGAGATAGTCGGAGCGGGTAACGAATTTTTGCGGGTCCGCGCGCAAGAATGCGTATCGGGCTCCGACTTGATGGTGAACGGCGCTCACCGGAGCACCGGACGGCTGAGGAGAAGACATGCAGTTCTTGTTGATCATGCACAGCAACCCGCAGATCTGGGATGCGCTGACCGAGCAGGAGCGCAACGAGGTGATGAGCGGCCACGGCGCGTTTATGGAGACCGTCAAGAAGTCCGGCGAGATGATCTCCACTACAGCGCTGGCGGACCCGTCGCAGAGCGCCGTGGTCAGGGTGCGGGGCGGTGTGCCGGCGGTGACCGATGGCCCCTACCTCGAGGCCAAGGAGTACCTCGGCGGCTACTACCTGGTGGAGTGCGCCAGCCGGGAACGAGCTGTGGAGCTGGCCACGCTCATCCCGGACGCTCGCGTCGAGGGCCTGGGCATCGAGGTGCGGCCAGTCGTCTTCACCGGTACGGCCGACGACTGAGCGCGGTGAAGTTCCTGCTGATTCTCTATCCCGACGCGGCGGCCCTGCCGGGAGAGGGTTTCGACCACGATGAGTTCCTGGCCGCGGCCGCGGAGACGGGGGAGCTGATCAGCGGGCATGTGCTCGCCGACCCCTCCATCAGCTCGGTCGTGAAGGTTCGAGACGGTGTGGTGAGCGTGACCGACGGTCCATACCTGCGGGGTCCGGATCATGTCGCGTGCCAGTACCTGATCGACTGCGAAAGTCGTGCGCGCGCAGTGGAATTGGCGGCACTGATATCGAGCGCCCCGCAGGGCGGCGTGGAGGTGCGACCGCTGATGGACTCCGCCGGGATGGAGATGTGAGCACGCCCGGACGATTCGAGGACCTGCTGCGCGAACTCGCGCCGCAGGTCCTGGGTGTGCTCCTGCGCCGGTACGGCGGGTTCGAGGAGTGTGAGGACGCGGTGCAGGAGGCGTTGCTGGCCGCCGCGACCCAATGGCCCGTCGAAGGCATCCCGGATAGCCCGCGGTCCTGGCTGGTTACCGTCGCCGGTCGGCGAGTGGTCGATCATGTGCGCAGCGAACAGGCACGTCGCCGCCGCGAGGTCACCGCGGCGGCACTGGAGACGCCGAACATCGACCAGCCGACCGGCGACAAAACCGCCAGCGATCAGGACGACACGCTCGCGCTGTTGTTTCTGTGTTGTCATCCGTCGCTCATCCCCGCCGCGCAGATCGCGCTCACCCTGCGTGCGGTCGGCGGACTCACCACCGCCGAGGTGGCGCGGGCTTTCCTCGTGCCGGAGGCCACCATGGGGCCGCGGATCAGTCGCGCCAAGCAGCGAATAAAAGCCACCGGAGCGTCGTTCGCGAAGCCGAGTGGCCAGGAGTGGGCCGAGCGGCTGGACGCGGTCCTGCAGGTGCTCTATCTGATCTTCAACGAGGGCTACACCGCCGGTTCCGGCCCCGACCTGCACCGCGCTGAACTCACCATGGAGGCGATCCGGCTCACCCGCATGTTGCACCGGTCCGTGCCGGACGACGGTGAAGTCGCCGGACTGCTGGCGCTGATGCTGCTGACCGACGCCCGTCGTGCGGCCCGCACCGGACCGGACGGCGCACTCGTACCGTTGGCCGAGCAAGACCGGTCCAGGTGGGACACCACCTTGATCGAAGAGGGCACCGCGCTGGTCACCGCCGCCATGTCCGGTTCGCCCCTGGGTCCTTATCAGCTGCAGGCGGCGACCGCCGCACTGCACGTCCAGGCACCGCGCGCCGAGGACACCGACTGGGAACAAATCCGCATCCTGTACGGGATCCTCGACCGGATCGCTCCGAATCCCATGGTCACACTCAATTACGCGGTCGCCGTCGCGATGACCCGCGGCCCCCGCGCCGGCCTCGAATTGCTCGAAGCACTGGACACCGACACCCGGATCGCCGACCACCACCGCCTCTACGCCGTCCGCGCCCACCTGCAAGAGCAGGCGGGCGAATACACTGCGGCGCAAGCGAACTACCGAATAGCTGCCCGGCGCACCACCAGTCTCCCCGAACAGCGCTACCTGCGAGACCGAGCACGCGCTCTCGACCGGCAGCGCTCGAATCACCATCGGGGCGATGGTTGATGTTCGGTGGTCGCCACCGGACCGCGAGTAGCCATCAGTCGGCGTGGCAGGTGAGATCGGTCGCGGGCAGAGCACCGTCGCGGAGATAGGTTTCGACCGCCTGGCTCACGCAGCTACTCGGGACGGTGAACGCGCCGTGCACGATGACATCTTGCAGTGTCACCAGCCGTGACGCGGTCATGGTGCGGTGCAGACCGACGCCTTCGCGGTATGCCGCGACCGGATCACCGGTGGCCTGCACGATGAGCACCGGCGTGCCGTTGTGCACGTCGGTATGTGGTTCAACGGGCTCGGGCCAGAACGCGCACGGGGAGATGTTGTTGACCAGTGGCCCGAATATCGGCTGGTCGGCGAGACTGGCTTCGACATTGCGCCAGTACCACGCGGGGTCGCGCGGCGCGCTGACATCACCGCACACCACAGCGGTCGAGGATTCCACCGATGCGACGGCGTCATCGGTTGTCGCGGTCAGCAATCCGCTCAGCGCCTGCTCCAGGTCGGCGCTGGGCTCGGCCAGCTGTCCTGCGGCGGCGTCCGCGAGCTGCCGGACAGCATTCGCCGCGTCGTCGAACCGGCGGGAATCGTGTAGATAGCCGAACAATACGGACGGTAGCCAATGCTCGTCCACGTCGTAGGCGCCGACCCGGATCGGTTGCCGGGCAGCCTGTTCGATCAGCCCGGACACTACCGCGCGAACATCGGTGCGAGTGGTTCCCAGCCGATACCGGTCGGCGCGGGCGGCGGTCCAGTCGGCCAGCGCGTCGAGCGCTTCCTCCAGCGGCGGTCCCTGATCCTGGATCATCACGTCGGGGCCGTAGCGCGCCGGATCGACTGCGCTGTCGAGCACCATCCGATCGGTGCGCTCGGGAAACATTTGTGTGTAGACAGCTCCCAGATAGGTGCCGTAGGACATTCCGAAATAGTTGATTCGTTCTTCGCCGAGCAGTCTGCGAATGAGGTCGATATCGCGTGCGGTATTGCGAGTGGTGATGTGGGGCAACATGCCGGAGTCGGCGGCCAGGCACCGCGCCGCCAAATCGGCTTGGGTAGAAACGGATTCGCCGAATCCGGCCGGGTCCGCTCCTGCTGATTGGAACGAGTCCCCGATCGACCATCCGCAGTGGATTGGCGTTGATCGGCCCACTCCTCGTGGGTCGAAACCGATCAGGTCGTAAAGCCCCCACGGATAGGACGGCGCCGCTCGGCCCAGTCGCACCGGCAAATCCAGGCCGCGGCCGCCGGGCCCACCCGGATTGGACAGCAGAATCCCTCGCCTGTGACTCGGATCGGTCGCCTGTACCCGGGAGATCGCGACGGAAATAGTGCGCCCCTGTGGCTCGGAATAGTCCAGCGGCACAGTCATATTCGCACAGTGCGCGCCGACTCCATCCAGAAGATCGCTCTCGCACGAACCCCATTCCAACCGTTGGTCGACCAAGCGGTCCAGCGCAGCGACAACGGGCGGATCCGTCGGTGCGGTTCTGGCGATACCGAATCCTGCCACGGAGCCGATCAGCACCACCGCGGCAAGCACCGGAACCCCGCCGCGCCAGTTCGCGATCGCCACCTTCGATCCTCGAAACTTCTTGCCCAACAGGATGTTTCCCCTTGCCGTCAGTTGATCGGTTACCTTCTCGGTCAGGTTATTCAGAAGGTGTATCTGTGCCCATCCGGGAAAACCCCGATTTCCGCCGGGCGGATACTTGCCAGCGCGCCCATGATTCAGGGTGCTTATGCGGGCAAATCCGGGGTTCACCCTGATGCGCGCCAAACCTCCTGTGCGACAAGCTGAATCCCGGGTCGGGACATTTGTCGATAAGGAGTTGTACACATGGCTCAACGGTTACTGGTCGGTCTGGGTGCTGCCGCTCTGATAGCCGCTGCGACTGGCGCGCTCGCCCCGGCGGCGAACGCCGCCGACTTGGCCGAAGGGGTGTCGTGCGATGATCGCAGCTGCCGCAACGACACCGATGACATCTACCGTGTGCAGGCCCGAGTGCGGTGCACCGGCACCGTTGGCCCACACGAGATCTCGATCTTCCTCGACAGCCACTCCACGCAGCACGTGAGTGCCTCATGTCCGGATGAGTGGCCCGGGACCGGTGGAATCATGAACTGGAACGATGTGAAGGGCATCGACTACCTGAGCGCCACGATCGACAACAGTAGCCGTCGCGCGGCTCCATCAGGATCCTGATTCCAGGTCTCTCGACAAACCAGCCCGAACTCATAGTCCGACACGGAGCGGCCGGTGGCCCAGGCATCACGCGCACATTGGCACAGGATGCCCGCCGGACGAGCCGTTGTCCTGCCGCAGCAGTCGGCGGGTTCGTTGTCCTGGCACCGGTCGGCGGCGGTGATGAGTACCGCGGCTATTGCACGCGTCTGTGCTGCGGTGGTCTCGATGAATCCACCGCCGGGAAACACCACATCGACGTTCGTATTGCGGTGCCCGCGGTAGTCGCTGGCCTGCACCTGCACCCCTGATCAATTCGCCGATGCTTCCTGACCTGAAGCCCGATGCGGACGGTGGCTACACGTTCTACGTGCAGCAGGAGTCGCCGGGAGCGGACAAGGAATCGAACTGGCTACCGGAGCCCGAGGGGCCCTTTGTCCTGATCAAGCGGCTCTACTGGCCCGATGAGGCGGCAATCAACGGGACCTGGAAGGCTCCGCTGCCACAACAGGTCGCCCGGTTCAGACGGGAAGCGTCTGGAGTCTGCGCTGACGGGCACCGTCGGATTTGATCTGTACTCGAGGAGACATCGGTGAATCCGATGCCTCCCCAACGCAATTCCGGACTAGCGGCTGAGGTAGGCCAGGACCGCGAGTACTCGGCGGTGGCCGCTGTCCTCGGCGGGGAGGTCGAGCTTGGCGAAGATATTGCCGACATGTTTGTGAATCGCGCGCTCGGTGACATGTAAGCGTTGAGCGATCTCGCCATTGGCATAGCCCTGGGCCATCAGTTCGAGGACTTCTCGCTCCCGGTCGGTGAGGGTGGTTACCGGATCGTGGCGGGTCATGAGCTGTTCGAGCACTTCCGGGTCCATCACGGTGCCGCCCGAGGCGACGTGTTGCAGGGTCCGCAGAAAGTCGTCGACACGTGCGACACGGTCCTTGAGCAGATAGCCCACGCCTCCGCCGCCGCGCAGCAGATCGCGCGCGTAACTGTGTTCCACGTACTGCGAGAAAACGAGCACGGGTTGACCCGGAAAGCGGGAGCGCACCTCGAGCGCCGCGCGGATGCCTTCATGACGGAAGGTCGGCGGCAGCCGTACATCGACAACGGTGACATCGGGGCGGTGTTCGGCGACCGCGGCGATGAACGAGTCGCCGTCCGCGGTGACCGCGGTGACCACGTGCCCCTCTTCGCGCAGGAGAAGTACAAGCCCTTGTGCGAGAACGACATTGTCCTCGGCGATCACTACTCGCATGGGCACGCCGCCCGCAGTACGGTCGGACCACCCAGCGGGCTGTCGACGGCGAGCACACCGTCGAGCGCCTCCAGCCGCCTGCGCATCCCGGCCACCCCCGTCCCCTTGGATTCATCGACACCGCCACGCCCATTGTCGTGGACTTCGACGGTGACGTATCCGCCTACCTTGCGAACATCCACGCGGGCGGTGGTCGCGCCGGAGTGACGTGCGGTATTGGTAATCGCCTCGGTGACTACGAAATACACTGCCGCTTCCACCGAAGCGGGTATGTCACCGGCGATCTCGACTTCCGCATGGGTCGGAACGGCGCAGCGCGCCGCGACAGCGGCGAGCGCACCGTCGAGGCCCTGGTCGGACAGGATCGGTGGGTAGGTCGTGCGCAAGACGGTCCGCAGGTCACTCGGCTTCGGCACCGTCGCGTGCCTGTTCCAGTAGCGGGCCCACTGCCGCGGGATCGCGTTTCAGCACGCGCATGGCCAAACCCAGTCGCATGGCGAGTCCGACCAGGTGGGCCTGAGTGCCGTCGTGCAGGTCGCGTTCGATGCGCCGCAGATCGGCGGTGTGCGCGTCGACCGCCCCGGAACTTCTCGGCCACCACAGACGCACTCTGTTGCGTGCAGATCCAGTCCTGGGGACCGTTCGCCGAGGGACGCAACAACCTGTTCACCGATCCCACCCGACCGCGGCCCCGATACGGTTCGTCGGCTCAGCAGCCGCGAACATAACTAGCCGATTAGCCGCACCCTGAGTCGAGAAATCGGCGGCAACAGCGTTGGCGCGCGCTCGCAACTCCTCGAGCGTAGGACTGTCAACAGCGTCGCGATCGCGGTGCGCCTGCCGAATCGCTGCCGCCAAAGGGGCCGGACTACGAGTCGACTTCTCGACATCCATCCACTCACGCCGAATCTGTGCGACCCGGGTACGAAGCACACTCACCCGCTGCGCCACCTCATTCAGGCCAGGATCAATCTGCTCTGTCATGGAACCCCTCGCCTGAGCACGACTGGGGTAGACAGGGTAATGATGAGAATCATCCAGCACGGCCAACGTTTTTGGGCACAAGTTCCCCAGTATCTGGGGCGTATTCCTTTGTGGTAGAGCAGCTTCCGTGATGTCCGCGATAGCGACCGGTTCGGAGCGTAGCCAATGGTGAACCGCAGCCCACTGTCGGCGGTGCCGTCTACAAACTGCTCCGATGAACTCCGGTGCGGTGGGCGAATGCTTGAAGCCCGGTCAGCATCTCTGCTCCGGGTTGCCGCAGCAGGCTCAGGGTTATCTGCTGCATGGGTTTGCGGTAACGGACTTCGTCCGGGGCGATTCGTTCGGCCGCTAACAGCGCACGGTAGCTCTGCTCGAGCTTCCCCCATTGATCGAAAGCTCGGGCGATGTCGGCCCAGTATCGTGCGCGCCGCTCGGCTGACACGATGGTGCGATATGCGCGAAAACATCTGGATCGAAGTCGGTCGCGCAGCCGAGTATTCAACACATGCAACACGTTTCGGTTGAATTCGGAGGTGACGCCGGTCCGTCGTCGTACGCGGGGACCATCACCGCCGGCTCGCTCACCAGCCCGCCGCCGAGCAGCAGTTGCTCGCCCGGCTCAGCACCTCATGAATGCCGGCCAGCATCTCGGCACGCTCGGCGGGTATCAGAACACCCAAATACGACACCCAGCCACGGACGTGCGGGTTCAAGTCCCGCCGCGCACGCTGAACGTTGTTGCACTGCAACACTTTTCATTCAGACAATACTCAAAGGTGCTGGTAAACCGGGCCTTATCGGATCTCATTCAACATGAAATCCGTTTCAAGGCCCACGGTGCGTAGACCGTACACCGCAGTCCGCGTACCAGCCGCACAAACCCACAGCTAAGTCGCTTGACCTCAGCTGCGCTGGATCGGTTGCAGTCCAGCCCGCTCTACCCACTGGTCACCGATCACGTCGCCGGGCTGCTCGCCCTCCTCGCCCCAGTCATCTCCGCCGCGGCCACACCGGCAGTGGGATGCTGGGTCTACACGAGCAGATAGCCGGGCGTGGGACCTTTGTTCAACGGCCGATGCATCACCACCAGATCGTCCTCGTAGATCACCTCTGCGTGCCCGAGGCATGAGATATCCGGCCGGGAGTCCGCACTCCGCAGCCGAATGTCTCATGATGTCAAACCATCTCGGGCACGCGCAGGTGAGCGAAACCCAGTCTGAACTCCGCCACCTCGAGAATCTCGGCACCGATACTTTGGGTCGATGTGGTCCTGATCCGCTCCGCCAGTTCGCGACTGCTCTCCAACTCCTCGCGGCTTGCCCAGACGGTCGAGCCCACCCCTCGGCCAGTTGCCCGGTCAACGAACAGACTGGCACTGCGGAATCCTTCGATCTTCTCGAGCTGCGGCAGCAGACTTGTCTTGAACGTGTCGATCATCCGGTCCATCCGAGCGGGATCGATCTGTAACCATGTGCACCGGGTGCAAGCTCTTTCGCCGGCCAGGTGATCGCGGTGCATGACCACAACCTCCCATTCGTCGACCTTCTCGACCGGCCCGTTGAGCATCTGGGCCAGACCGTCGCGCAATGGTTGGACGCGCAGGCTGCTGGCACGCATCGCGGCCTCGGACTCCCACGCAGTTGTGGCGATGCAGTGCCCCGTTGCCCTGTCCACCATCAGCGAGAGGCCAACCCACCCTTCGAGCTCGGGCAGATTCGACATCAGCTCATCGCGGAGGTATGCGATCCCGCTGTCGATCGACGACGGCTGGGCCGCAATTTTGCTTGAACGTGCGTACACGGGTCACCTCCTACCCGTAAGGGCGGCGCCCCGGTGGGCACCACCGGACATATCCACCTTCCTCCACGGTGACCGACCGCACAATGCCTCATGGCGGGCATGCCGGTCGCAGGGCGGTCCTCGCAGGCTTCTACAACTTGCAGCCGAGGTAGTCGGCTACGCATGTTCCGAGATGATCATCGGTGTCGGACTTGATTCGGGTGCGATTGCGGGACTTGGTCGGCGCCGTCCGGCCGCCAACGCGCACGGAAAAAGAGGGCGTCATGACCATCAAGGGTTCGTTCACTGTCATTGCCGCATCCGTCTTGATCCTCGGCTTCGCAGGATGCGGGGTGGCGTCGGCCGGGGTCGATCCCCCGGTAGCGGGGACAATGGCGAAAGGCTTCGGCTCGGAAATGTCAGTGGGCAGCGTAGAGCTCGCTGGATCCTGTATCAGCCCATTGGGCGAACAAGGGGTAATGGTCGGCGTGACCCCGGGGTGGGGGACAGACGTCGGAGTTTTGCGCGTCATGCCGACCGGTGGCCACCCGAATCCCCGGGCACACGCCCCCGCATACGCCGATATCGGCACCCAACTCGCTGGCCGACTGGTATCCGAGCAACGCACCACCAACGGAGCGGTGCTCGTCCCCCGCAAGGGTATGCAACCGCGATCGGCGGCGCTGCCACGGTGACAGTCGACTACCCCATGAGCGGCGCGGTTACCCTTGCCCAGGCCGGAGTGAAAGCACTCAGGAACAACCTGGACCCCGTCGCCGGTGCTCTCGACGAAATCCGCACCTGCGCAACAGGATCCATCTGTTTGTGGAACCAATTCGGGAACTCCTCCGAACCAGCCGTACTGGGAGACGTCGGGAGCCACCTCGTCGACGTGTCGGACTGTAAAACCTTCGTCCGCCAGGTAGCGGCACGGTTCCAGCGGCGGAGACCGAACTCAGCCTCGGAGCGAAGCTTGTCAGAGTGCTCGAGAGAACTGGATTCAACGATGCTGTGAAGTCGTTCGGGAAGCTCCTCCTCGAAAACACCGAAGTGTGGCTGCGCTGAACACCGGGGAGAAGCACTCGGCTGGCGCGAGGGCGCCCTCGGTGAAAGCTGTTGCGCAGTCGAGTGATTCGCTGCTATGAATGGCGGGGTTTCACTCGGGGGTTCGGATGGATTCATCAGCGGTGGCGGCGACCGCGGCCGTCATTACGCTCTTGGCTGCGGCACTGCGCGGCCGGGGATTTCGTCGCGGCGTACGACGACAGCATCGACACCGGAGAACGCGGCGAACCCCCGTTCGATGCGTGAGAGCATCCGTGTGCGCTTGACCGGTTGTGGCGGACGTGCGGGTTCAAGTCCACGCTCGCAAGCGAATTCGAAACCAAACGACGGGATGTAGGAATCACTATCGGCAGATTCACCCGGGGCGCGAGCGTGGTCATCGCGCCGGCCATCGGCGCGGGCGCGCTACTGGCGGCACCGGCGACGGCCGCACCCCTGACACCTGCGTCCGGCCATGGCGCGATTCAGCACGGCGGCAATGGAAATGGCGACGGTCACGGCAATGGCTCCTGTAACGGCGGAAACCCGCGGCACGGCCATGGCAATACGCACGATCCACGGGGCGACAGTCATCGCGACAGGATCCCGCCGCGACATGCCGGCTGAACTCAGGAGCGCTTGCCCCCGGTGAGCTTGCGCAGGGCGGCGCGCAGACCCTCGGATTCCTCGGCGCTCATCTGCTCCACGAAATGCGCGAGCACCAGTTCGGAGCGGCCGCCGCTGCCCAGGGCCTCGCGCATCAGTCGGGCGCTGTACTCCTCGCGACTCAAAGTCGGCCAGTAGGCGTATGCCTTGCCGACGCGTTCGCGTTCCAGCCAGCCTTTGCGATGCAGGTTGTCCATGGTGGACATGACGGTCGTGTAGGCGATTTCGCGTTCGGCGGCCAGGCCGTCGAATACCTCACGGACGGTTGTCTTCTCGAGGCGGTCCCAGATCCGTTCGATCACGACCGCTTCCAGTTCACCGAAGCCTCGCGCACCCATGCGTCTCATCTCCTCATCTCACGGCGCCGTACACACCGTGTCGGGGCCTGATGTCCTGGTGCGTGGTACCTGATCGTAGGGGGACGCCCGTACCTGCTCAAGCCGTCGTCCACCGGTCCGCAGCCGCATGCCCTCACATACGTTCTACGTACGTAGACAGTAGTATCGTGCACCTGGGGTGCGATCGGCGCAACTGGACAGGAGAAATCATGTCGGCCAGGCAATGCCCCCCATCGGCCGCGCTGAGCCGGCGCGGATTCCTCGCGATCGCCGCCGGCGCGAGCCTACTCGGCGCATGCGCGAAGAACAGCGCGAGCAGCCCGGTGGAGCCGGGATCGGAAGCCGTACGACATGCCGAGGACGCGCGCCGGGCAACCGGTTCCGGTATGAATTCACCGCACCCGATGCGGGCACCTACTTCTTCCACCCGCACGTGGGGGTGCAGCTGGATCGCGGGTTGTACGCGCCACTGATCGTCGAAGACCCCGCGGATGGGCGCGACTATGATCTGGAAGCCGTTGTGGTGCTGGATGATTGACTCGACGGCGTGGACGGGCGGGATCCCGATCGGGAACTGGCGCGGCTGCGGGCCACCGGTATGGACGAGATGAATATGGGCGGGTATCACCGAGGGACAACGCGTCCGGCTGCGGTTCATCAACAAGTCGATGATGTATCACCCCATGCATCTGCACGGGCACACCTATCAGGTCGTCAACCCCGCTGGAAACGGGCCGCGCAAGGACACCTCGATCGTGCTGCCCATGCAGACCGTCGAGGTCGACTTCGACGCGAACAATCCCGGACAGTGGATGATGCACTGCCACAATATCTATCACGGTGAATCCGGGATGATGGCGGTCGTGTCGTATGTGAGTTAGTCGGCGATGCGGTGCCCGGCCTCGCGTAGCACCGTCGACGCCTCCTCCAGGCGATGATCCGGCACCAGCACCAGATCGGCGTGATAGGTCGAGGCCACGAACACCGGAATGGCGGAGTCGGCGAGCGGGCCGATCAGCGCCGCCAGCATGCCGGGTTTGTCCAGGTTGTGCGGGCCGTCACCGTAGATGCCCTTCCAGCGCTCACCCTCCACCCAGCCCGGGGCCTCGCGAATCACGGTGAGGCCCTCCGGCGCTCGCACCAGCGCGATCCAGTCGTCGTCCTCCGGGAAGGTGGAGTTCGGCAGATGCTCCACCACGAACTGTGACGGGACGATGCGCAAACGCTGGCGGGCGGTCATGGCTTGCATCGTAGAGGCGGGCACCGACTGATTCGCGGTGCGCGTCGACGAAAAGGGGTGCGTGGTCGGCACCACCGGGCGGAAAGCTAAGATTTAGTAGATATGACCAAAATTCAGGTGACGGCTGCGGACATGGCCCGTACGGTCTGAGCCATGAGCAGTAGTCCCAGGTGCATGGCCGCGCAGAACGAGGAGATCGCGGATAACGGCGGCTATCGGACGACCAGCGGCGTCGAGGTCGATATTCGCGCGGCACTGGCGGCCGCGCGGGCCGGAACCGTCTCGTACACACCAGAAGACACCTTCGACGGTGGCGTACGCGGAGCCTTCGACGGGGTGGCCGAGGTCACCGCCGAAGGGAGTATCGAGGCGGCGCGGCGGTTGTACGTGGACGGCGGTGCGGCGGTCGGCGTGCTGAATTTCGCGTCGGCGCGCAATCCCGGTGGCGGGTATCTACGCGGGGCGCGGGCGCAGGAGGAGGATCTGTGCCGCAGCGCGCTACTGTATCGATGCCTGCTCGAAGCACCCGATTACTATGCGGCGCACCGCGATTCCAGCGATCTGCGATACAGCCATCGGGTGATCTTCGCGCCCGATGTGCCGGTGATTCGCGGCAGGCGCGGCGAACTGCGGGCCGACCCGTATCCGGTGTCGTTCCTGACCTCGGCGGCGCCGAATGCCGGTCAGCTGAACCTTCATGCGGGACATCCGGTTTCGATTCGCGAAATCCTGAATGAGCGCGCCGAGAAGGTGATTGCCATTGCCGCGCGGCACGGCATCCGCGATCTCGTTCTCGGCGCGTGGGGTTGCGGTGTATTCCGAAATGATCCCGCCGAGGTCGCCGCGGCCTTCGAACACGCCCTGGGCATTTACGGTGCGGCCTTCGACCGCGTGGTCTTCGCCGTCTGGGATCGCTCGGCCGTCTCCCCCAATCGCACCGCCTTCGAGGCCCGATTCCCCTCCCCCACACCACAATCCAGCATAGAAAGCCGATGACGAACAATTTCGAGATCAGGGCCGATTACGACCGCGACAGCATTGTCGTCTATCAGGCGTACGGCGAGCAGATCGCCGGACCGGCGGTGGCGGCGCAACGGTTCGTGCCGCCGTTCTCCACCAATCGCATGACATGGATCAAACCGTCGTTCCGCTGGCTCATGCACCGCAGCAATTGGGCTCGCAAGCCCGGGCAGGAACGCATTCTCGCGGTGCGTATTTCGCGCGCGGGATGGGAGCAGGCGCTCGGGCAGGCGGTGCTCACCAGCCCGGAGCGGCGGGTGTATGCCGATGCGGTCGAATGGCGAAAGTTGTTCGCGCACGCGGTGGTTCATGTGCAGTGGGATCCGGAGTATTCACTGCGCGATGCCAAGCTGGACCATCGCAGCATTCAGGTGGGGCTGTCCCGGCACATTATCGAGAGTTATGTCCAGGACTGGACATTGGAGATCCGCGATCTGACGCCGTTGGTGCACAAGATGTCCGCGCACCTGCGCGCGGGACATGCCGAGCGTGCGAAGGCACTCCTGCCTCCGGAGCGGCCGTACCCCTTGAGCACGGAGCTCGCCGGTCGGATCGGCGCGGCCTGAACTCGAGCGAAAGCACCACGGCGTGAGCACGCGCCGATTACCCTGCGAAACACTTCATTTTCAGATATTTGATGTGGGTCGCGGCGAGCATCGGATGCGCGGCCGCGGATCCGCCGGAAGGACCCCGCTCCATGCGTAAATCCCTGTGGGTCAATGGTATTGCCCTCACCGCCGCCGCCCTGATGAGCGCCGCCGGACCGGCTTCGGCCACCGTCGCGGACTCCATGGGCTACGACTCCACCTTCAAAGTCGGCGTCGATATCAAGCCCGGTGTCTACACCACGACCACCGCCGCCACCATCTGCGCGTGGGCGCGACTCTCGGCCATCACCGACGACCTCAGCGCCGTACTGGAGAGTGGCGGCGCGATCAACGGCAAAGTCACCGTCGAGATCAAGCCCGGCGATATCGCATTCTTCACCACCGGCTGCGGAACCTGGAAACTCCAGACCACCACCAGCATCAACACCGGCTCCCTGGGCAGCGGCTCCGCGGGAAGCGGCTCGGGCGGCAGCGGCTCCGGCACCGGCTCTTCCTAGCGAGTATCAAGATCACCAGGAGCTGACGGCGCGATTCCGCGAGAAATCGCAACCCTCAGCTCCTGGTGATCATCCGACTCGCAAGCGATCTCGGTCCAAGTCCACCCCGCCCCGGTGCGCTCACCCCGATGGACGCTCATAGCGCCCGCATAAATCTGATTGGGATTGTCCGGCGCAACCGTCAGAAACCAGTCATACCGCGACCGAGCAGTACGCACACCAGGCGGCAATCGCTGTGCGGTCCAAACGTTTCGGGCCCGCCGCCACAGATACGCGGTCGGATTCCCCTCGGCATCGAAGGGCCCACCCGTCCCCCACACATAAGCGATAGCCGGATCGGTAGGCGCAATCGCCACCACCAGCCGAGTGAACCGCCCCGGACTCCCCTGCAGCCGTTCGGCCACGAAAGTCCTTGCGCCGTCAATGGATCGCCACACCCCATCAACACTCGCCACCAGAACCTCCCCGCAGCCGAGCGCCAAAGACCAGCCGCGCCCCGAACGCCGCTCCGTCTCACCGCAGTCAGATCCATCGATCTCGTTCATCGGCACCCCACACGCCATCAGTAGCTATGCATGAAGCCTATCGACGCCCGACCCCCAAACCTTACGAACGTGTACGCCATCCCCGGTGGACCGAATGACGAAGGGCCGGACATCCATTCGGATGTCCGGCCCTTCGAGGGTGAAACCGTTACGGCAGGGGGCCGCCGGCGGCGATGGCTGAGAGGGTGGCGAATTCGTCGCCCTTCAGGGAGGCGCCGCCTACGAGGGCTCCGTCGATGTCGGTTTGGCCGACGAGTTCGCCTACGTTCTTGGCGTTGACCGAGCCGCCGTAGAGGATGCGGACTCCTGCTGCCACTTCGGGATTCGCCAGGTCGGCGAGTTCCTTGCGGATGGCGCCGCAGACTTCTTGGGCGTCTGCGGGGGTGGCTACCTTGCCGGTGCCGATGGCCCAGACGGGCTCGTAGGCGATGACCACCTTGGAGATTTCCTCGGCGGTCAGGCCCTTCAATGAGCCGCGGAGCTGTTCGAGGTTGTACGCGACATGGGTTTTGGACTCGCGGACGCCCAGGCCCTCACCGATGCAGACGATCGGGGTGATGCCGTATTTGAGCGCCTGCTTGGCCTTGGCCAGGACCGTCGAATCGTTCTCCAGGTGGTACTGGCGACGCTCCGAGTGACCGACCACCGCGTAGGTGCAGCCCAGCTTGGCCAGCATGGAACCGCTGATCTCGCCGGTGTAGGCACCCTCGTCGTGGGTCGAAACATCCTGCGCGCCATAGGTGAGCAGCAGGCGGTCGCCCTCGATGAGGGTCTGCACGCTGCGCAGGTCGGTGAACGGCGGGATCACCGTGACATCGACCTTCGCGAAGTACTTCTCGGGCAGGGCGAAAGCGATCTTCTGCACCAGAGCGATGGACTCCAGGTGGTTGAGATTCATCTTCCAGTTGCCCGCGATCAAAGGCTTACGTGCCATTGCTCAGTCCTCCAGAACCGAAAGGCCGGGAAGTTCCTTGCCCTCCAGGTATTCCAGTGACGCACCGCCACCGGTGGAGATATGCGAGAAACCGTCATCCGGCAGGCCGAGCGAACGCACGGCCGCGGCCGAATCGCCGCCACCGACCACGGTGAACGCGCCCTTGCCGGTGGCGACCACGATCGCCTCGGCAACGCCACGGGTACCGGCCGCGAACTGCTCGAACTCGAACACGCCCATGGGACCGTTCCAGAACACCGTCTTGGCCTCGGTCAGCAGCGCACCGAACCGAGCGGTGGACTCCGGACCGATATCCAGACCCATCCAGCCTTCGGGAATCTCGTTGGCGGGCACCACCTTCGACTCCGCGTCGGCCGCGAACTTGTCGGCGACGACAATGTCGCGCGGCAGGTGGATCACGTCCGCGAACTTCTCCAGCAGCTCCTTGCAGGTGTCGATCATCTCTTCCTGCAGCAGCGAACCGCCGACCGGAAGTCCTTGCGCCGCAAGGAAGGTGAAGCACATGCCGCCACCGATGACGAGGGTGTCGACCTTCGGCGCGAGCGCCTCGATGACCGCCAGCTTGTCCGAGACCTTGGAACCGCCGAGCACGACCGCGTACGGACGCTGCGAATCCTCGGTGAGCTTGCGCAGCACCTCGGTCTCGGCGGCAACGAGCTGACCGGCGTAGTGCGGCAACACCTTTGCCACGTCGTAGACCGACGCCTGCTTGCGGTGCACGACACCGAAACCGTCGGAGACGAACGCACCGTCATCGCCGACCAGCTCGACCAGCGCCGCGGCCAGCTTGGCCCGCTGCGCATCGTCCTTGCTGGTCTCACGCGGATCGAAGCGAATGTTCTCCAGCAGCAACACATCACCGTCGGTGAGGCCCTCGGACCGCGCGAGCGCGTCCTGGCCGACCACATCACCGGCGAGCTGCACATTGCGGCCCAGCTCCTCGGCGAGACGCGCGGCCACGGGAGCCAGCGACAGCTTCGGATCCGGCTCACCCTTCGGGCGGCCCAGATGCGCGGTCACAACCACTTTCGCGCCGGCCTCGGCCAGCGCTTTGATGGTCGGAGCCGACGCGATGATGCGGCCCGGATCGGTGATTACGCCGCCGCTTGCGATCGCTTGCGGGTCGCTCGAAACAGGAAAGTCGAGGGGAACGTTCAGGTCGGAGCGCACGAGCACGCCCCGACCCTCGACACCCTCGTTCAGCAAATCTGCGAGTGTCTTGATCGCCATTGCGCTTACAGGGACTTACCGACGAGACCGATGAGGTCCGCCAGACGGTTGGAGTAGCCCCACTCGTTGTCGTACCACGAGGCGACCTTGACCTGCTTGCCGATGACCTTGGTCAGCGGCGCGTCGTAGATCGAGGAGTACGAGTCGCCGACGATGTCCGAGGAGACGATCGGATCGTGGTTGACCCGCAGGATGCCCTTCATCGGACCATCCGCGGCGGCCTGCATGGCGGCATTGATCTCGTCGATGGTGGCGGCCTTGGCCAGATCCACGGTGAGGTCGGTGATCGAACCCGTCGGGACCGGCACGCGCAGCGCGTAACCGTCCAGCTTGCCCAGCAATTCGGGGAGCACCAGGCCGATGGCCTTGGCCGCACCGGTACCGGTGGGCACGATGTTCAGCGCGGCGGCGCGGGCACGACGCATATCGGAGTGCGGCGCGTCCTGCAGGTTCTGGTCCTGGGTGTACGCGTGCACGGTGGTCATCAGACCACGCTCGATACCGAAGGAATCGTTGAGCACCTTGGCAATCGGGCCGAGGCAGTTGGTGGTGCAGGACGCGTTCGAGATGATGTTCTGCGAACCGTCGTACTTATCGTCGTTGACGCCCATCACGATGGTGATGTCCTCACCCTTGGCGGGCGCGGAGATGATGACCTTCTTGGCGCCGGCCGCGATGTGGCCCTTCGCCTTGGTCGCGTCGGTGAAGATACCGGTGGACTCGACAACCACGTCGACACCCAGGTCGCCCCAGGGCAGCGCCGCCGGACCTTCCTTGATGGCGAGGGCCTTGATGCGCATATCGCCGACCACGATGGTGTCATCGCCATCCAGCGAGACATCCTGCGGCAGCCGGCCGAGGATCGAGTCGTACTTGAGCAGGGTCGCCAGCGTCGCATTGTCGGTGAGGTCGTTGACCGCGACGATTTCGATGTCAGTGGTGCCGAGCGCCTTCTGCGCTTCGACGGCCCTGAAGAAGTTGCGTCCGATACGACCGAAGCCGTTGATGCCTACCCGGACAGTCACGTTATCGCTCCTCAGCTTTCAAGCGGATCGTTTTCCGTTGGTGTTCCCACCCTATCGCCGTAACAGAAACGTCACGGACACGCCCCACCTCACCTGTGCGGGCAGGACTGGTTGGTTCGCTTCCAGTTACGGCTGAGGCACCGTACCCCAGGGATACGGTGCCTCAGTACGCATTCACGCCTCTTCGAGGAGTTCTGCCGTCACGGCGGATTCGGTGTCCGGGACGCCCAATTCCTTTGCGCGGCGGTCCGCCATCGACAACAGGCGTCGAATGCGGCCTGCCACAGCGTCTTTCGTCATCGGAGGATCGGCGAGTTGGCCGAGTTCCTCCAGCGACGCCTGACGGTGCAGCACGCGCAGTTTGCCCGCGGCGGCCAAATGATCGGGCACATCGTCGGCCAGTATTTCCAATGCTCGCTCCACACGAGCGGCGGCGGCTACCGCTGCCCGGGCCGAACGACGCAGATTCGCGTCGTCGAAGTTCGCGAGGCGGTTGGCCGTCGCGCGGACCTCGCGGCGCATGCGCCGCTCCTCCCACGTGAGCCTGGTGTCCTGCGCACCCATGCGGGTGAGCAGCGCCCCGATGGCCTCACCATCGCGCACCACGACGCGATCGGTGCCGCGCACTTCCCGCGCCTTGGCCGAGATGCCCATCCGGCGAGCCGCACCGACCAGGGCCAATGCGGCCTCCGGTCCCGGGCAGCTGACCTCCAGTGCGGAGGAGCGGCCCGGTTCGGTGAGCGAACCGTGCGCGAGAAACGCTCCGCGCCAAGCCGCTTCGGCGTCACCGATGCTGCCGCCGACCACCTGCGCGGGTAGACCCCGCACCGGACGGCCGCGCACATCGAGCAAACCGGTCTGGCGCGCGAGCGCCTCGCCTTCCTTGGAAACCCGTACGACGTACCGGGAGGTTTTGCGAAGCCCGCCTGCACCCAGGACGTGCACATCGGAGCCGTAGCCGTACAGCTCGAAGATCTCACGACGCAGTCGGCGCGCGATGGAACCCATGTCCACCTCGGCCTCAACGATCACTCGACCACCGACGATGTGCAATCCACCGGCGAACCGCAGTAGCGCGGACAGTTCCGCCTTGCGCGAACTCACCTGTGAAATGGTGAGTCGGCTCAGCTCGTCCTTCACTTCCGCTGTCATCGCCACGAGACGCGCTCCTTTCCACCCAACCCGGACCGCACATGTTGGCCCATATGCCGTCCTTCGACTCGAAGCCCTGCTGATTCCGGCCGAGGTTGCCGGATCACCTGATCCAGTGCGGCGGCAAGCTTTCCGGGGTGGTGCCGGTCCGTCCCGGCCTCGGCGACATCAGCGAAGGTTACTCGTGCTCGCAGCTGTTCGGCAGCTCTTGCCACATGTTCGCGCTCCCTACCCTCGGGTACGGATCCGGAATCCACCAAAACATGGTCGACCGTGAAATCCGGTGCGTGCTGGGACAATACATGTAGGTGGCGTTCCGCGGAGAATCCGGCCGTTTCGCCCGGTTCGGCAGCGAGGTTGAGCACCAACACTTTCCGCGCCCGAGTGTGCAGCAGAGCTTCGTGCAAATCGGGCACGAGGACGTGTGGAATCACGCTCGTGAACCAGCTGCCGGGGCCGAGCACAACCACGTCCGCATGCTCGATTGCCGAGGTAGCCTCGCCGCAGGCGGGCGGATCCGACGGAATCAACCGCACCCGGCGCACCTTGCCCGGCGTGGTCGCCACCGCCACCTGACCGCGAATACAACGGCTCACCCGGGGGTCGCCCTCCAGGCCCGCCACATCGGCTTCGATGGTCAAAGCGATGGGCGACATGGGCAGCACGCGACCCGTGACGCGCAACAGTTTTCCCGCTTCGTCAAGTGCCGCAACGGGATCCCCGAGCTCCTCGGTGAGACCCGCCAAAATCAGGTTGCCCACCGAATGCCCGGCAAGCGCACCGGTCCCGCCGAAGCGGTGTTGCAGCGTCCGCGCCCAGATGCCGTCGGACTCCTCGGCCAAGGCCGCCAACGCCATTCGAAGATCACCGGGCGGCAGCATGCCGAGCTCGGCCCGCAGCCGTCCGGAGGACCCACCGTCATCGGCGACCGTCACCACCGCCGTGATCTTACGGGTCAGCCGTCGTACCGCCGTCAGCGTCGCATACAGACCGTGTCCACCGCCCAGCGCGACAAACGCCGGGTTCGTCTCGCGCGCACTCATTCCCGCCCCAAATCCCGGTGCACCACGCGCACAACGTCTCCCGATCCGTTGTTCGCGCCGGCGCCGAGTAATTCACCCAGCGCCTCCGCTATTGCCACACTGCGGTGCTTACCGCCCGTGCAGCCCACTGCCACGGTCATGTATCGCTTCCCCTCTTGGCGGTAGCCCTCGGTGGTGAGATCGATGAGGTGGCGGCCGGTACCCAGATAATCCTGGGCACCCGGACGCGACAGCACATACTCACTGACCGCGGCATCCTGTCCGGTCTGTTCGCGGAGTTCCGGCACCCAATGCGGATTGGGCAGGAAACGCAAATCCAACACCATGTCGGCGTCGAGCGGTACTCCGTACTTGAAACCGAACGATTGGATTGTTAATTGGAGGGCGGTCGGGGTGGCCCCGCCGTACGCCTCCTCCAGCTTTCGGTGCAGCTGGTGAATCGATAGTGCGGTGGTGTCGATAACCAGGTCGGCCGCGGTCTTGACCGAGGCAAGACGCGCACGCTCGGCGGCGATACCCGCGGTCAGCGTGCCGTCGGCGCTTTCGCTCTGCAGCGGATGACGACGCCGGGCGAACCCGTATCGACGGATCAGAACATCGTCGGATGCCTCCAGGAAGAGAATGCGGGTACGCACGCCCGCAGAGCGCAATTGTTCGGTGACCGCCGAAAGATTTCCGGTGAAGAAGCGACTGCGCACATCCATCACCATCGCGAGTTTGCGAATGGGTGGATCGGCGCTTTCGCCCAATTCGACCATCCGGCCGATCAACTCGGGCGGCAGATTGTCGGCCACGTAGTAGCCCAGATCCTCGAGCACCTTTGCCGCAGTACCACGGCCCGCCCCGGATAAACCGGTGACTATGACCACCTCGACCGGTTGCTCACCGCTCTCGGTTCCACTGCTCTGGTTTGCGACCGCACTGCTGCTGGCTTCGACGCGCGTCATGTCCTACCGGGTTCGTCTCTGGGGGTCCCTCGATCATCCTGCACCGATACCCGAAACCGGCGCAGGCGCACGCTCGAGGAGAGACACAGCTGTGATTCTCCCTCCCGACCTGCACTGACGGCGTGTCGCGCAACACGCTCTCGGCGTGTCGCGTGAATGCCGAGGAGTGACCTAGTCGGTGTGCAAAGCAGTGAGAACCGCTTTGGCCGTGGCCACCCCGATGCCCGGGACCTCGGTGATCTGCTCCACCGTAGCCTCCTTCAGCTTGGCGACCGACCCGAAGTGCGTCACCAATGCCGTTTTTCGGGTTTCGCCCAGGCCGGGGACGGTGTCCAGCACCGAGGCGGTCATCCGGCGCGAACGTTTGCTGCGATGGAAGGTGATGGCGAAACGGTGCGCCTCGTCGCGCACGCGCTGCAGCAGATATAGCGCCTCACTGGTGCGCGGCATGATGACCGGATCCGGCTCATTGGGGACCCAGACCTCTTCGAGCCGCTTGGCCAGGCCGATGACCGCGACATCGGTGATGCCGAGTTCGTCCAGGATCTCGGCGGCGGCATTCACCTGCGGGGCACCACCGTCGACCACGTACAGGTTGGGCGGGTAGGCGAAGCGGCGCGGCTTGCCGGTCTTGGGGTCGATCCCGGGCAGGCTGGATTCGGTTGCGTCCGAATCGGATTCGGCGAGCTCCGCGGCCTCGGCGGCATCGAGGTCGCGACGCAGTTTGGCGAAGCGGCGGCGGGTCACCTCGGCAATGCTGGCCACATCGTCGGAGCGGCCGTCGCCGGCGGCCTCCTTGATGGCGTAGTGCCGGTACTCGGACTTGCGGGCCAGGCCGTCCTCGAAGACGACCAGGGAGGCCACCACATCGGTGCCCTGCACGTGGCTGATGTCCACGCACTCGATACGCAGCGGGGCGCTGTCCAGATCGAGGGCGTCCTGGATCTCCTGGAGCGCGGCCGAGCGGGCGGTGAGATCGCCTGCGCGCCTTAGCTTATGCCGTTGCAGCTCCTCCTGGGCATTGCGCTGCACGGTCTCGGCGAGGGCCTTCTTGTCGCCGCGCTGGGGAACGCGCAACTGCACGGCGGAACCGCGAATCCCGGACAGCCACTGCTGCGCCGCTTCGGCATCGCGCGGCAGAGCCGGCACCAGAACCTCGCGCGGCACCACATTGCCGGGCTGCTCCTCGCCCGACTGCTCGGCCAGGGTCGACTGCTCACCGTAGAACTGGGTGAGGAACTGCTCGACCAGGGCGGGCACTTCGCCGCCGGCCTCGACCTCGTCGATGGCATCGCCGGATTTGTCGACCACCCAGCCGCGCTGACCGCGCACGCGGCCGTTGCGGACGTGGAAGATCTGCACGGCGACTTCCAATTCGTCTATGGCGAAGTCGATTACGTCGGCATCGGTGCCGGTGCCGAGCACCACGGCCTGCTTTTCGAGGGCGCGGCGCAGGGCCTGCACATCGTCACGTAGCCGGGCGGCGGTTTCGAAGTCGAGCTCCTCGGCAGCGGAGTGCATCTTCTTCTCCAGCTCCTTGACCAACCGGTCGGTCTTGCCGGAGAGGAAGTCGCAGAAGTCCTCGACAATCTGGCGGTGCTCATCGGCGTTCACGCGGCCGATGCACGGCGCGGAGCACTTGTCGATGTAGCCGAGCAGGCAGGGGCGGCCAATCTGACTGTGCCGCTTGAAGACTCCCGCCGAACAGGTGCGCACGGGGAACACTCGCAGCAACAGGTCGAGAGTCTCGCGAATCGCCCAGGCATGCGCGTACGGGCCGAAATACCGGACGCCCTTCTTCCGTGCGCCGCGATAGACGAACACCCGCGGATACTCCTCATTGAGGCTCACCGCCAGCACCGGATACGACTTGTCGTCCCGATAGCGCACATTGAAGCGCGGATCGAATTCCTTGATCCAGTTGTACTCGAGCTGCAGCGCCTCGACCTCGGTGGAGACGACCGTCCACTCCACGCTGGCCGCGGTGGTCACCATCTGCCGAGTGCGCGGATGCAGGCCCGAGACATCCGCGAAATATGAGTTCAGCCTGCTGCGCAGACTTTTCGCCTTACCGACATAGATGACCCGCTTATGGACGTCCCGGAACTTGTAGACACCGGGCTCAACAGGAATCGTCCCCGGCGCGGGCCGGTACGTCGAAGGATCAGGCACGCTCCCAGATTAACGATTCCCTCCGACAGCCCGCCCGCGCCCGCTGCTGACCAATCCGGCGAACCCGACACGACAGTCGTGTAGGACCGCGCCACGCCGTCGGGCTCATCCGCGAGAGCGTCGGCACCGAACGTACCGGCAAGATCACCGAACCAGAGGGGAGCAGTGCCATGATTCGCCTTCGCCTTCGACGCCGGTCGCTTGCGATCGGAGCCGCGTTGACCTTGGCCGCCGCCGCACTGGTGGCGGTGTCCGTCCCGGCGACCGCCGAGTCGGCCGACGGAACCATATTCGTCTACGGGGACTACCTGATTCACGAATCGACCGTGCTGGTCTGCGGCGGCCAGGTGGTGTCCGAACCCGCGGTTCTGGTCGCATAGGCGCGCCACGCCGAGGACCGCCGCGCGCGTGTTCCCGCATCTCGGCACCGCGCGAGGCCAGTATGGGTGCGCACAGTCATCGAACGATCTGTCCACGCACAAGGGGAGTATTGAAGATGAAAGAGCAGCACCGCCGGTCGTTCGGCATCGGCTCGGCCCTGAGCCTGGGAGCCGCCGCGCTGGTCAGCATTGCCGCCCCGGCCGCACACGCCGACGCGCCCTGCCGCATCGACCGTACCCTCGACACGGCGACCTACACCTGTCCGGAAGGCATGTGGTACGCCGCCGTCGTCGAGTGCCTCGGCACCCGCCAGGTCGGCAACGGCGTCCAAACCCCCATCTACATCGTGGGCGACTCCCCCCGCCCCCTCATCCCCATGACCATCGAATGCAATGGCGACGGCAAGAGGGGCATCGTCCTCAACGCCTACACGGACGGCCCCTTCTGAGTTAGCCGCCCCCGTCATTCCGGCGCGCTTTTGGCCGGAATCCACCGAGACCCGTTGCCGCGCTTCGGGTGTGGATCCCGGCCAAAAACATGCCGGGATGACGGAAGCCCTCATCCCGGATGATGGGCCGAGATCGCCTACCTGCTGCTATGAAACCCGTCATCCCGGCGTGGTTGTGGCCGGGATCCACACTTGCGGGACTCCAACAGGTTTCGATCGATTCCGGCCAAGGGTGCGGCGGCTTTCGCCTGGCAGCTGCCGCTTCGCGGTCAGGCGCTGACGCGGACGCGGGCCGCCTTGGACAGAGCCGAGGTGAGGTCACCGCGGGTACCTACCTCCAAGGTGTCCAGCTCGAGCCAGTCTGCCATTTCGCGAAGTGCCGCAGCAAGTTCGGATGCCACGTACGCCTCGTCGTGGCCGGGTTCGAGGAATGCTCCGGGTACTCGGAGGACGCCGGTGGTGCGATCCGCGCGCAGGTCGACTCGGCCGACGATCTCTCCATCCAGCAGGAATGGGAAGACGTAGTAGCCGTGCACGCGTTTGTGTTCGGGGGTGTAGATCTCTATGCGGTAGTGGAAATCGAAGAGGCGCTCGGTGCGGGCGCGGAAGAAGATCAGTGGGTCGAAGGGGCAGAGTAATGCCGCGCCGGTGACTCGGCGTGGGGTGCGGGCGGCCGTGTGCAGGTAGGCGGGTTTGTCCCAGCCTTCGACGGCGACCTGCTCCAACTCCCCCGCCGCGATGAGATCGGCTATGGCGGGTTCGGTTTGGACTCGGGTCAGGCGGTAGTAATCGCGTAGGTCGGTTTCGGTGCCGATGCCGTGGGCGGACGCCGAGCGGCGGACGAGTTGGCGGATCGCGTCCGCTTCATCGAGTTCGCGGGCGCAGACCTCGGCGGGGAGAACGCGTTCGGTGAGGTCGTAATGGCGTTGGAAGCCAACGCGTTTGGGGACCGACAGCTCACCCGAGGCGAAGAGTTGTTCGCAGACCACCTTGGTCTCGCTGTAGTTCCAGCCCCAATGGTCCTTGGCGCGTGGGCGATCCAATTCGAGGTGCTTCTCGATCTCACCGGCGGTGCTGGGGCCGAATTCGCGGACCACGCTCAGCACCTCGTCGGCGAGCTTCTCATCGCGGTGCCGACCGAGTCCGGCCCAACGGCCGTGCCGGTACTTCACCATCCGCCAGCGCATAAGGGGCCAATCCTCCACCGGCAGCAATGCGGCCTCGTGTGCCCAATATTCGACCAGCTTGCGCGGGCGGCGCGCGGAATCGCTCCACGACATCTCATCGAGCAGGGCGCGATCGTATGCCCCGATCCGGCTGAACACGGGTGTGTAGTGCGCGCGCACCACCGCCGATACCGAATCGATCTGTAGCAGCTTGGTGTTGTCGAGCACCTTGGCCAGCGCACGGCGGGTGGGCGGACCGCTCGGGCGGGCGGTGGCGAAGCCCTGCGCGCCCAGGGCTATACGACGCGCCGCGGCGACGGTCAAAGCAGCAGATCCATTCGAGGAAATCGGCACAGTGGAACCATGCCATGTCCCACCGACAACCAAGTTCGATACAGTCATGTATCGAACTTCTACGAACCGAGGAATTGGGCATGATCGAGAATCCGGATGTCATCGTCGTCGGCGCCGGTCTGGCCGGCCTCGTCGCGACCCACGAACTGGTCAAGGCCGGGCGCCGGGTACTGGTGGTGGATCAGGAGAACCGCGCCAATCTGGGCGGGCAGGCGTTCTGGTCGCTCGGCGGCCTCTTCTTCGTGGACAGTCCGGAGCAGCGCCGTCTCGGAGTGAAGGACTCCGTGGAGCTGGCCATGCAGGACTGGCTGGGCTCCGCGGGCTTCGACCGCGAGGACGAGGACCACTGGGGCCGCCAATGGGCGCGCGCCTATGTGGAGTTCGCGGCCGGCGAGAAGCGGCAGTACCTGCACGATCTGGGGCTGCGGGTGACCCCGCTGGTCGGCTGGGCCGAGCGCGGTGGCGAATTCGCCGATGGGCACGGCAATTCCGTGCCGCGCTTCCACCTCACCTGGGGTACCGGGCCGGAGGTGGTGCGGGTATTCCTGGAGCCGGTGCTGGCGGCCGAGCAGCGCGGGCAGGTCGGTTTCGCCTTCCGGCATCGCGTGGATGAACTGGTGGTCACCGACGGCACGGTCACCGGCGTACGCGGCAGCGTGCTGGAGCCTTCCGAAGAGGCGCGCGGTGTCGCCTCATCGCGAAATATTGTGAGCGACTTCGAACTTGCCGCCCAGGCCGTGATCGTCACCTCCGGCGGAATCGGCCACAATCACGATCTGATCCGCCGCAACTGGCCGGTCGATCGCCTCGGCCCGTGCCCGGAACACATGATCTCGGGCGTGCCCGCGCATGTGGACGGGCGCATGCTCGGCATCACCGAGGCCGCCGGCGGACGCATCGTGAACCGGGATCGTATGTGGCACTACACCGAAGGCATTCACAACTGGGATCCGATCTGGCCCGATCACGCCATTCGCATCATCCCGGGGCCGTCGTCACTGTGGTTCGACGCCAATGGAAAGCGTATGCCCGCACCGTGTTTCCCCGGTTTCGACACCAATGCCACTATGAAGCAGATTCTTTCGACCGGATACGACTATTCCTGGTTCATCCTGGACCAGTCGATCATCGAGAAGGAGTTCGCGCTTTCGGGCTCGGAGCAGAATCCCGATATCACCGGCAAGGACCTCAAGCTCACACTCAAGAGCCGAGTGGCCAAGGGTGCGCCGGGTCCGGTGGAGGCATTCAAGCAGCACGGGGTGGATTTCGTGGTCGCCGATACCCTCGCGGATCTCATCGCGGGCATGAACAAGATCACCCGCGGGCCGCACCTGGACCCTGCCGATATCGAACGCCAGATCGTGGCTCGCGACCGCGATACCGAGCACAAGTACAGCAAGGACGGCCAGCTCATGGCCATCGGCAATGCGCGCCGGTACCTGGGTGACAAGCTGGGCCGGGTCGCCACGCCGCACAAGATCCTGGACCCCGCGCACGGGCCGCTCATCGCGGTGCGGCTCAATATCCTGACCCGAAAGACGTTGGGCGGCTTGCAGACCAACCTCGACTCACAGGTCATGCGCCCGGACGGGACCGCCTTCCCCGGGCTGTACGCCGCGGGTGAGGTCGCCGGATTCGGCGGCGGTGGCGTGCACGGCTACAACGCGCTGGAGGGTACCTTCCTGGGCGGGTGCATCTTCTCCGGCCGCGCCGCCGGACGAGCGCTGGGCCGCAGCTTGAAGTGATCGGAAGTGCCTGCCGCCCAGTCGAATGTGTGGGCGGCAAGCATCGATCAGGCGGCTACGAACCAGCGGTAGCAGTCGCCGCGCAGCAGTAGCGCCAGCACGATTCCCGATGTCATCACACCGAACAGCACGGCGAAAGGCCCGACCCCCGTGGGCATTTCGGCCGATACCAGCGTGAAGACGCCGTAGAACGCCTGCAGGCTGGCCAATCCCAGCGCGGCCACCCAGACCCACTGCGAGCGCAACCCGAAAAACAGTGCCACACCGCCGGTTACCCATGCGGCCAAGAAATGACCGGTGCTGCCCAGTACCCCACCGAACCCGCTGGTCGCCCCCAGCAGTACATGCAGCAACGCGAATCCCGCCGCGGCGAAAGCGGCGTATTGAGTTTCCCGCACCTTTGCGGGCACATCGATCTCGGAACTATTACGGCGGACCGTTCGCAGTATCTCTGCGAATCGCTCGAAAATCGTGGCAGGAACACTGTTCCCGGCACTTGTCGGCGAGATATCCATCTCGTCGACCACAGCCGACTGCGAACTCACAGCACTCCTCATCGAGTATCCCCTGGTTGCGCGCCCCCTGCGAACGCGCAGAGCCTGACGCTAACCAAATGTTTCCCTGCGAGACAATCGAGTTCGGGAAGTTATGACCATGGCCACAGCGGATAGCACGCAGCGCAAACAGTGATCTCGAACACATAACGGCCGCACACGATTCGCGTGCGCGGCCGTCGTAAGCGCAGGTCCCCCAGCGATTTTCCAGTATACCGCCGGAAGCCGGAAACTACTTGTCGTCCATGGGAATCGGCGGAATCACCGGAAACTCGCCGGTGTATCCGGCCCGCTCCTGCGCGATGGCCAGCACCCGCGGTTCGGCGATCCTCCACCCGATCATCAAGGCGGGCACGATGATCAACAGGCTGCCCACGGTCCAGGTACCCACCGGGTGGTCGAACGCCATGAGCACCAGCACCGCGAACAGGAACACCAGCGTCGCGATACCGGAGTACGGCGCACCCCACATCCGGAACGCCGGCCGCTCGGCCCGACTGTTCTTCCACCAGTACCAGAGCTTGAGCTGGCACAGCACGATGGTCGCCCAAGACGCCAGAATGCCCAGCGACGCCACATTCAGCACGATCTCGAACGCCTCGTCCGGGACGATGTAATTCAGCCAGATACCGAACAGCGCGATGGTGCTGGTGAGCAAAATGCCGCCATAGGGCACACCGGCACTCGACATCCGCGCGGTGAACTTGGGCGCACTGCCGTTCATGGCCATCGACCGCAGAATGCGACCGGTCGAGTACAGCCCGGCGTTCAAACTCGACAGCGCGGCGGTCAGCACCACGAAGTTCATGATCGAACCCATATGCGCCACACCGATTTTGCTGAAGAAGGTGACGAACGGGCTCTCCCCGGCCTTGTACGCGGTGTACGGCAGCAGCAGCGCCAGCAGGATGACCGAACCGCAGTAGAACACCGCGATACGCATGATCACCGAGTTGATGGCGCGCGGCATGATCTTTTCCGGGTTCTCGGTCTCACCGGCGGCGATACCGACCATTTCGACTGCGGCATAAGCGAATACGACACCGGAGGTGACGGTGATCAGCGGCAGGATGCCGGTCGGGAACCAGCCACCGGCGTCGTTCACCATACGCAGGCCCGTCTCAGCGCCCTCGATATCGAAGCGCCCGGTCAGGAACACGGTGCCGACAATCAGGAAGGTGACCAGCGCCAGCACCTTGATCATGGCGGCCCAGAACTCCATCTCACCGAACCACTTCACCGACGCCAGGTTGATACCCAGCACGATGATCAGTGCGCCCAGCGCCAGAATCCATTGCGCCACAGGCTCGAACGGCCCCCAGTAGTGCAAATATGTTGCCACGGCGGTGGTGTCGACAATGCCGGTCATGGACCAGTTCAGGAAGTACATCCAGCCGGCGACGAAAGCCGCTCGCTCACCGAAGAATTCGCGCGCATAAGAGACGAACGAACCCGAGGACGGGCGATGCAACACCAGCTCGCCGAGGGCGCGCAGGATGAAGAAGACGAAAACACCACAGATCAGATACACCACGAACAGCGACGGTCCCGCGCTGGCGAGGCGACCGCCCGCGCCGAGGAAAAGGCCGGTTCCAATGGCGCCACCGATGGCGATCATCTGCAACTGCCGGGGCTTGAGGGCCTTGTGATAGCCGCTGTCCTCGGCAGTGAGATTTGTGGCCCGTGTCCGGATCTCGGTCATACGCCGGTTAACCCTCCGCAATCGTGTATTGAGGCGGTCCGAGAGTACCTTGCAATTTGCCGATAGCCACATCGCCGCTCCGAGCTGGGAAAATTCCCAATATTGCGGGCCGCTGAGCAGAGCGGACATGACATTCTGTATAGATAGCGGCTCAGATGCTGAAGGTTCGCGTATTGCCCTACCAGCCCAAAAACGAGACCGCGCCACGCACCGGCGCTAGAGTCCGACCATGAGGCGCATGCGACGGCATACCTGGAGCGGCGCCGCGGCCGCCCTGCTGCTGCTACTCGGAGCGGCCACGGCCTGTTCATCCGATTCGGACTCGAAACTGGGCGTGTGCGAGACCTCCCCCAACGGCGTTCCCATTACTGCCAGCGCGGGTAGCGGCCCCACCAGCACGAATCTGAGTCTGCATCCGGAGATCGCGACCGGATACCGCACCGGCATGAAACCGGTGCACACCAAGACCTTCGCGGTCTCCACGGCCAATCCCGTTGCCACCGAAGCGGCCTGCAAGGTGCTGCGCGATGGCGGCACGGCCGCGGACGCGCTCATCGTGGCGCAGACCGTGCTCGGATTGGTGGAGCCGCAGGCGTCCGGAATCGGCGGCGGCGCATTCCTGCTCTACTACGACGCGGCAGGTAAACAGATCGACGCCTACGACGGCCGCGAAACCGCGCCCGCGGCCGCCACCCAGGACTATCTGCGCTGGATAAGCGATACCGACCGCACCACACCGCAACCCAACGCGCGCGCCAGCGGCCGATCCATCGGCACGCCCGGCGTACTGCGCATGCTCGAACTCGCACAGCACGAACACGGTAAGCAAACCTGGCGCGATCTGTTTGCCCCGGCGATCGCACTGGCCGATCAAGGCTTCCAGATCAGTCCGCGTATGGCAGGCCAAATCGCCGACAGCGCAACCGATCTCAAGCGTGACGAGAACGCCGCCGGCTACTTCCTGCAACCGGACGGCAGCCCCAAACCCGCGGGAACCACCCTCACCAATCCGGCAATGGCCAAGACGCTCAACGCGATTGCCTCCGACGGGGCGAACGCCTTCTACACCGGAGCCATCGCCGCCGACATCATCGACGCCATCGGCACCACCTCCGGCGGACGCACCCCCGGCCTGACCACCGCCGCGGATCTCGCCGCATACCAACCGAAGAAGCGCACCGTCCTGTGCGCGCCCTACCGCACCCATGAGATCTGCGGCATGCCCAACCCCTCCTCCGGCGGCACCACCGTCGAAGCCACCCTCGGCATCCTGTCGAACTTCGACCTGGCCTCGATGAAACCGGCCGACACCACCGGCGACAACGACACCGCCCGCAACGGTGGCAAACCCACCGCCCAAGCCGTACACCTGATCTCCGAGGCCGAACGCCTCGCCTACGCCGACCGCGACAAATACGTCGCCGACTCGGATTTCATTCCGATGCCCGGCAATTCACCCCAGACCCTGCTGAATCCGGACTACCTGAAGCAGCGCGCGGGCCTGATCGACCCCAACCGCAGCATGGGCACCGCCCAACCCGGCGACTTCGGCCCGGTGCCACTCGGAGACGGCGTTCAACAGCCCGAACACGGCACCAGCCACATCTCCATAGTCGACCAGTACGGCAACGCGGCCTCCATGACCACCACCGTCGAATCCGCCTTCGGCGCCTTCCACCTGGTAGACGGCTTCATCCTGAACAACCAACTCACCGACTTCGCAGCCGACCCCCTCGGCAAAGACGGTCTCCCCGTAGCCAATCGCCTCGCCCCCGGTAAACGCCCCCGCAGCTCCATGGCCCCAACCCTGGTCTTCGACCGCGCCCCCGACGGCACCCGAGGCCAACTCACCTACGTAACCGGCTCCCCCGGCGGCGCGGTAATCATCCAATTCGTAGTGAAAACCCTGGTGGCCATGCTCGATTGGGGACTCAACCCTCAACAGGCAGTCTCCATGGTGGCTTTCGGCGCAGCCAACTCCCCCACCACCAATGTCGGCGGCGAACACCCCGCCATAAACGCCGCCAACAACGGCGACCAAGACCCCCTGGTCCAACAGTTGCGCCAGCTAGGCCACACAGTCTCGGTCCTCCCCCAATCAAGCGGCCTCTCCGCCCTGACCCGGGACGGCACCGGCTGGGTAGGCGGGGCGGACCCCCGCCGTGAAGGCGCAGTACTGGGTGATCCCAACTGACGCGGACGGTTTCCACACGGGGCCTTCGCAGCCGAATACCCTGCGGGACATTATGTTCCAGCGGGGTTCGGAGGATGGCCACGATTCTTCAGAGTGGGAACCTCGCCTGCCGTACCCGGCTTTCGCCTACCGACGGGCGCGAATACTCGCGACCCAGCCTGGCTGGCAGGCCGTGGTTACCTTCAGGACCAATACGAAAAAAGACAAAAGACCAAGAACCAAGACAAAAGACGCCAGGACGAGAAGAACCAACGCCCTGGAGGGGTCCGGCGATCACTGAGGGGGTACTCATGGCGGGGAAACGGACAAAATCCCGCCACCATTGCCCCTCGATGCGGGGAGATTCGCAAAGACCTCGAAACACCCACACGACACACCGGGAATCGATCTGGACGTGTGATCACCGGGAACTGAGCGTTGGTGTTTGCGGCGTGTCGCCCCGATAAGTTCCCGGTGATCACACGTCCAGGACTTCTTCGGGGTTTCGGGGGCTGAGGAATCCGGAGTTGGTGTCTCGCGGGCCCGAGGTGAGGTGGGTGTTGTCTTTGGGGCCTTCGGCCCCTTCTCGTCCAGGCGTCTTTTGTCTTGGTTCTTGGTCTTTTGTCTTTAAATCTCAGCCGGCGTTTTCGGCGGTGTACTTGGCGCCGAGTTCGCGGAAGCGATCCATCGCCGCCGCCGCACGCAACTTGTCATTGGTGCGAATGGCCATCATGGGCACGTACTCGTCATGCACCAATTCCAGTCGGGCCCAAGACTTCTTGTCCGCGAAGGAGATGCCACGAATATCCTCCCAGCGAAATTCCATGTCGCCCAGGATGTTTCGGACCACGACGCCGCGCTTACCGACTCGCACGCGAGGCCGGGTGAGGAGCAGAACCGCACTGCCGAGGAGTAGACCGAAGACCGCGAGGCCCAATTGATCGGCGAGGCGGAAGTTCACGCCGGTGGAACCGTTACGCAGGAGAACTCCGGCGATGATGAAGATGAGCGCGAGCAATGCCGCGACGATGCGCGCCGTCATGATGGCGTGCTGCGGGCGCACCTCTAGATCCCACTCGGCTTCGGGAGCGGCGGGGTTGTCGCTCTCCCCCACCTCAGGGGCCTCCGCGGCTTCCGGAGTCGACTTCGATTGCGCGCCAGCGGTTTCGGTGCCAGACACTGCGGTTTCACCGGCCTTCGATTCGGTCGTCGCCCGGGCCCGGCGGGGCGGTTCTTCCGCTCCCCCGCGCTTCCAGATCCGGACGACAGGCATTGCTAGACGGTCTGCGAGAGTTCGCGCAGGGTCAGCGCGGCATCGAGGGCGGCGGCGGACGCCTGCTCACCCTTGTTCTCGAACGAACCCGGCAGTCCGGAGCGGTCCAGGGCCTGCTGTTCGGTATTCACGGTGAGCACACCATTGGTGACCGGGACGCTCTCGTCGAGCGAGACCCGGGTCAGACCGGCGGTGACCGAATCGCACACGTACTCGAAATGCGGTGTCTCACCACGGATTACGACGCCGAGAGCGACCACCGCGTCATGGCTGCGGGCGAGCGCCTGCGCCACCACCGGCAGTTCCATCGCGCCCGCGACCCGCACGACGGTGATATCGGCGACCCCCGCATCACGCGCGGTCTTCTCCGCATTGGCGACCAGCGCGTCGCAGATGGTGGTGTGCCAGCGCGACGCCACGATGCCAAGCTTGAGATCCTTGGCATCGGCGAGCTCGAACGTGGGAACGCCCGTGCCGCTCATCGGTTTTCCGCCCTTCTCGTAAACAAGCAGTCAGTTCGCGGTTTCGCCCAGATCGATATCGTCCAGGCCGACCAGGTCGTGGCCCATGCGATCACGCTTGGTGCGCAGGTAGTGCAGGTTGTGCGAATTGGCGCGCACCGGCATCTGCACCCGCTCGGTGATCCGCAGGCCGTAGCCCTCGATCCCCGCGCGCTTGTCCGGATTATTGGTGAGCAGTCGCATCGAGGCGATGCCCAGATCGACCAGGATCTGCGCGCCCGTGCCGTAATCGCGCGCGTCGGCGGGCTGGCCGATGGCGATATTGGCGTCATAGGTATCCAGTTGCTGTTCGTCCTGCACCTGGTACGCCTGCAACTTGTGCATGAGGCCGATGCCCCGGCCCTCATGACCGCGCATGTACAGCACCACGCCGCGGCCCTCATCGGCCACCAACTGCAGTGCGGCGTTCAGCTGCGGACCGCAGTCGCAGCGCAGCGAACCGAAGACATCACCGGTGAGGCATTCCGAGTGCACGCGCACCAGCACGTCGTCACCGTTGCCTTCGGAGATATCGCCCATGACCAGGGCGACATGCTCGGAATCGTCGTATTCGCTCTCGTAGCCGATGGCCTTGAAATCACCGAACGCGGTCGGGATGCGGGCCTCGGCGACGCGGCGGACATGCTTCTCGTTCTTGCGGCGCCAGGCGATCATGTCGGCGATACAGATGAGCGCCAGATCGTGTTCGTCGGCGAAGACGCGCAGCTCCTCGGTGCGCGCCATATCGCCTTCGTTCTTCTGACTGACGATCTCGCAGATGACACCGGCCGGATGCAGTCCGGCCATCCGGGATAGGTCGACCGCGGCCTCGGTGTGCCCGGCGCGGCGCAGTACGCCACCGTCCTTGGCGCGCAACGGAACCACATGACCCGGACGGGTCAGATCATCGGACTTGGCGAGCGGATCGGCGAGCACCCGCATGGTGGTGGCGCGATCGGCGGCGGAGATACCGGTCGAGATGCCTTCGCGGGCATCCACCGAGACGGTGTAGGCGGTGCCGTGCTTGTCCTGATTGACCGCGTACATGGGCGGCAGGCCCAGGCGGTCGCAGTCTTCACCCGTGAGCGGGACACAGATGTAACCGGAGGTGTAGCGGATCATGAAGGCCACCAGCTCGGGTGTTGCCTTCTCCGCCGCGAAGATGAGGTCGCCCTCGTTCTCCCGGCCCTCGTCGTCGACGACGACGACCGCCTTACCGGCGGCGATGTCGGCGACTGCGCGCTCGATGGTGTCGAACCTGGTCACGTCTGTTGTGCTCCATCTCGATTTAGGTGCCGCTACCCACATTAGGCCAGCGTCCGTTTTGCGCCGCCTCCGGCGTCGCTTTGTCAGCCGCGCTGTACCAGCCGCTCGACGTACTTCGCGATGACATCCACCTCCAGGTTCACGGTGGTGCCGACCGGCGCGGTGCCGAGGGTGGTGAGTTCACGGGTGGTCGGGATGAGCGAAACCTCGAACCAGTCCTTGCTGCCGTCGGTGGCGGCCTCGGCGGCCAGGCCCAGGCCCGAGACGGTCAGCGAGATACCGTCGACGGTGATGGAGCCCTTCTCCACGACATAGCGAGCGATGCTGTCGGGCAACGAGATTCGCACTACCTCCCAGTTCTCGGAAGGGGTGCGGGAGAGCACGGTGCCGGTACCGTCGACATGGCCCTGCACAATGTGGCCGCCGAGGCGACTGTTCACGGCGGCGGCGCGCTCGAGGTTGACGCGGGAGCCGGCGGCCAGGCCACCGATGCTGGAGCGCTCGAGCGTCTCGGCCATGACGTCGACGGTGAAGATGTCACCCTCGACCTGCTGGTCCACCACGGTCAGGCAGACGCCGTTGACCGCGATCGAATCACCATGTCCGGCATCGGAGGTGACCAGTGGGCCGCGGATCGTGAGCCGGGCCGCATCGGCCAGTTGCTCGGTGGCGACGATCTCGCCCAGCTCCTCCACGATGCCTGTGAACATGCCCTACCTCTCCCTGATGCCTCGGGCCACCGAACGTGCCCACCGATTGCGCCAACCGCCCGGACCACCGGTGCTATTCCCCGATGAGTGGGCGTCCGTCACCAGCCTAACGACACGGAGTCGTAGAAGACGGAGCGCCTCGTTACAGGAACGTGCCATTTCACGCCGGAGAGCGGCGAGCCTTACCCAATTCCGACTCGCTTACACCAGAATCTTGCGCATCCACGGAGATGGTCGCAAGATTCTTATGCAGCTGATTCCTACAGTTCAACTTCGCTCAATCACTTCCGGGTGAGCGTCCCATCCAGGCGAGCAGTTCAGCGCAGAACAGTCCCGCATCCGTCGCCGTGTCCGGCGCGGGTGAGTCTTCGCAGCAAGTCAAACCGAAGGAAGGTCGGACCGTCGGATCCAGGTGGACTACAACACAATTGGGAGTACAGCGTGACCACGCTTCTCGATACCACCCTCGAAGTTCGATGCGTGCAGTACCGACGCGAATTTCATCTCCCGGCATCGATAGACCCGGCGTCACGACACATCCTCTTGGAGATAGGCAGCTGCTACGGCGCGATCACCATGCCCGCCGAACTAGGCGAACGGGTGCAGCAGCGCCTCTCCCAGGCCGATCTCGCCGGGCCGGTCGTACACCATCCGCGTGCGCGGCGGTGGACCTTCATCACCGGTCCCGCCCGGCCCGAAACCCTCAGCACACCCGTCGGCGCGGCACTGTTCCGGCTGTACGCGACGGTCGCGTGCGCGGGCGCCCAGGTGGTGCTGCCGTCCGCCGATGACGAGCGGACGGGCTACCGCACCTGGATTCAGCCGCCGGAGACGGTCCGCTCGGTGCCGCCACTGGAATCGGTGGTCGAGGCCCTACTGGGCCGCTGACGCCTCCACCGCGATCACCTTCTGCCGCAAGGCCTCCACGGTCGCGGCCGGATCGGCGGTGCCGTAGACGGCGGAACCCGCTACGAAGCAGTCGATTCCGGCCTCGGCGGCCTGTTCGATGGTGTCCATATTGATGCCGCCGTCGATCTCCACCACCAGGCGCAGCTCACCGGCATCGACGAGATTGCGCACAATGCGGGCCTTTTCGAGCACATCCGCGATGAACGACTGGCCGCCGAAGCCGGGTTCGACACTCATCACCAGCAGGGTGTCGAAGTCGCGCAGGATCTCCAGATATGGCTCGATCGGGGTGCCGGGCTTGACCGAGAGCCCTGCCTTCGCACCCGCCGCGCGGATATCGCGGGCCACCGCGATCGGATTGTCGGTCGCCTCGGCGTGGAAGGTGACGTTGTACGCGCCGGCCTCCGCATAGCCCGGCGCCCAGCGCTCCGGGTTGGAGATCATCAGATGGCAATCCAGCGGAATGTCGGTGGCCTTCAACAGACTCTGCACCACCGGCAGGCCCAGGGTCAGGTTCGGTACGAAGTGATTGTCCATGACATCCACGTGCACCCAATCGGCTCCTCCGATGGCCTTCATCTCTTCACCGAGGCGGGCGAAATCGGCGGACAGAATGGACGGCGCGATCATGGGCGCGGGCCGCCGGAAGGGAGAGGAAGGGGTACACACACGCGGCAGTCTAACGGCCGGCGCGTAGGCGAAACCATGACACCGCGCTTGCCGGCTCGGGCGGCATCGCATCCGCGGCCGAAGGTCGGTGGCGCGAAATTCGCGAAGCCGATCGAATCAGTGGCCGGAGTGGCGCTTCGCGGCCATTGCGCTGATTGCGGCGCGGTGGAATGGGTAGCCTAGTGCAGGTGATCAACATTTCGGCGGAACAAGGAGTCCGGGCCACACCGGTCGAGATCGGCGTTGCCGCGTCCGTCTCCCAGTTGCCTATCGTGCGCGGACTCGCCGAAACACTGGTGCTACTCAGCGATTTCACTCTGGACGAGGTCGCCGATATCCGGCTCGCGGTGGACGAGGCCGCCTCCACCGTCATCGCGCTCGCGGTACCCGGCTCCACGCTGCAGTGCGTGTTCACCGTGGGTGACAGCGATTTGGTGATTCGGGTCAGTGGTGTCGCCGGCTCCGAGGGCCTACCCGATCAGCGCAGCTTCGGCTGGCATGTGCTACGCACCCTCTCCGATGAGGTCACCGCGAGCCAGGGCGAATACGACCCGGCAATCTCCGGATACCCGACGACGGTGGAGTTCCGGCGGGTCCGGGGGAAGGCGTAGTGACCGACGAGGACATGGTGTTCGCCTCCCCCGAAGCGTCACAGCCCGATTCGCCCGAATCCGATGCAGGAGGCAGCGCTGCCGACAGCCCGGCAACCGGTGCGCCGGAGAACGGCACGAGCGACGAGAGCAACACTGCGGGCGCGAGCGGAGGCTCCGGCGGTAGAGGCAACGTGACGCACGGTAGCGGTGCTGCCGTGTCCGGTCCGATCAGCGAAAGTGGCGAGGCGACTGGGCATGACGGGTCCACAAGTGGCGGGGCGACCGGGCACGACGCGGTCGACAGGACCATGTCGCCTGGGCAAGACGCCGTAGCCGAGAATGCCGAACCCAACGCCGCGACCGAAGGTGACGAAACCGCCGAGAGCGAAGAGGTCGTCGACGCCGAAGAGGCGGAGGAGGTCGCGCGCAGCGTCTCCGGATATGACGATGTGGCAGTGCTGTTCGAGCAATTGGCCGCCACCGACCCGCAATCCGCGCGCCGCGTCGCACTGCGCTCGGAACTGATCCGCCGCTGCATTCCGCTGGCCGATCACATTGCCCGCAAATTCAGCGGGCGTGGTGAACCTTTCGATGATCTCACCCAGGTGGCGCGGGTCGGCCTCGTCCACGCGGTGGACCGCTTCGATGTCAGTCGCGGCTCCAACTTCCTGTCCTTCGCGGTGCCGACCATTATGGGCGAGGTCCGCCGGTACTTCCGCGACAACACCTGGGCCATGCGAGTTCCCCGGCGGGTCAAGGAGACTCATCTGCGCATCGGCGCGGCCATCGACGCGCTCTCGCAGCAGCTCGGGCGCTCCCCCACCGCCAAGGAGATCGCCGCCCAACTCGGCATCGACCCCGATGAGGTCACCCAGGCGGTCATTGCCGGAAACGCCTACCAGCCCAGCTCCATCGACGCGGTCTCCGTCGGCCGCGATACCGAGGCGTCGCTGCTGGATACCCTCGGCGAGGAGGAATCGCAATTCGATCGGGTCGAGGAGTACGTGGCCATCCGGCCACTGCTCGCGGGCCTGCCCGAACGCGAACGGCGCATACTCACCATGCGGTTCTTCGAATCCATGACGCAGACCCAGATCGCCCAGCAGATGGGGATCTCGCAAATGCACGTCTCCCGGATCCTGGCGAAAACCCTTGCGCGCCTGCGGGAGCAGTCCGCCCGCGAGTGACACGCCCGCCCGGATTCAATAGGCTTGCCAGCACCGCACACCGGTGCGACGATCGATGCCACCCGGCACGCACCGCAATCGGGCGGCATCATGACCCAGCACCGAGATCGACAAATCGTGAACCAGATCGACCAGCTCGTGAACGATCAGCTGGCCGACGGCGAACCACGCACCGGCTACGACTACGGCGATCCCGACTTCCCCCGCTGCCCACACCCCTGGTGCGATGAGGAATGGCATGGGCTGCCGATCACCACACGCATGGCCGAAATGCGTTGGCGCGGTGAGGTCGATCCCGGATACCGATACCCCGACGACGAATCACCGGTACTGTGCCCAGGCTCGGACGATCCGGGCGATTTCACACCCGCCGACCGGTTCCGCGCCCTGGCCGAGCTACGACACGCGGTCTCGGCGGCACGCACCACACGCCGCAGCCGAGCCCAGCCACAGTGGTGGTGCTGCTTCCACGTCGCCGATCTGACCATCAATACGGTGGTGCGGTACAGCAATGGGCGGCCACAGCGGTTCATCGAGGTGAATGGCGAAACCATCGAACTGGTACCGGATTCCGACGGCAGCTGCATGCTCGGGCGCACCGATCGCGGACCCGACAGCACCGCGCGCCCGCAATGGATGGCAATCCGCTGCCAGCGAGTGCCACGCGCCGGGGTCTGGGTATCGTGGCGGCCGAATCCGCCTGCGCGACAATGAGATACCGACCAGGGTGAGGCCCGCGATGCGCGCGCCCCACCCTGTGGGGTTACTTCGATTCGAGCGGTTTACGCAGTGCGGCAAGGAACATGGCGTCGGTGCCGTGCCGGTGCGGCCACAGCTGTGCGCCCGGACCGTCGCCGAGGTCCGGGACGCCGGCCAGCAGTTCGCGGGAGTCGAGCTGTTCCGCGCCGGTGCGGCGCACCATATCGGCTACCACGGACACTGTCTCGGACAGATGCGGTGAGCAGGTGGAGTACACAACTACACCGCCCGGTCGCACCAGATCCCATGCGGCGCTGAGCAATTCGCGCTGCAGCTTGACCAGGTCCTTGACGTCCGAGGGCTGTCGCCGCCACCGCGCCTCCGGACGGCGGCGCAGCGCGCCCAGTCCGGTGCAGGGGGCGTCGACCAGAATCCGGTCGTAGCCCGGGGTCAGCCCGCTCTCGCGGCCGTCGGCGACATGAATGTCGACGGGCAGGCCGCGAGTCGCCTGCCGGACCAGATCGGCTCGATGCTCGGCGGGCTCGACTGCGTCGATATGGAAGCCGTCGATATCGGCGATCGCACCCAACAGCGCGGTCTTACCGCCCGGACCCGCACACAGATCCAGCCAGCGACCGCCGTCCTCACCCTGCAGCGGGGCACGCGTAACCGCAAGCGCCACAAGCTGACTGCCCTCGTCCTGCACGGCGGCCAAACCGTCGCGCACGGGTTCCAGCTTGCCCGGATCGCCACCGTCCATATACACGGCGTACGGCGACCATTTGCCCTCTTCACCACCGGTGATCAGCGCCAGTTCCTCAGCGCTGATCTCACCCGGTCGAGCCACCAGGTGCACGGCGGGCCGAGCATCATCGGCCGCCAGCACGGCTTCCAACTCCCCGGCATCCGCGCCCAGCGCATCCGCGAACGCCTGCGCGATCCACACGGGATGTGCGTGCTCGAACGCCATATGCCCCAGCGGATCCTGCGGCGCCAGCGCCTCAACCCACTCCTCGGCGGATTTCTCCGCGACACGACGCAGCACCGCATTCACGAAACCCGCACGCCCGACGCCATATTCGGCGCGAGCCATCGCCACCGAGGTATCCACCGCGGCATGCGCACCAATCCTGGTCCGCAACAACTGGTAGGTCCCCAACCGCAAAGCATCCAACAGCGGCCCGTCGATCTCCGCGACAGACCGGCCCGCCCCCGCCTCGATAACCGCATCCAACAACCCGAGCGACCGAGCCGCCCCATACGTCAACTCGGTAGCCAGCGCGGCATCGCGGCCACTGATCTTCCGCTCCCGCAACAACCCCGGCAGCACCAGATTGGCGTAAGCATCCCGCTCCCGCACCGCCCGCAACACATCCCGAGCCACAACACGCACCGGATCCAGCCCATGCGCCGCGTTATAAGCCGCCGTCACATCAGTCTTGCGCGAGTCTCCACCCCGGCCGGCCCCACCGGCCTTACCGCCGGCAGCACCCGAATTACGTCCCACACCACCGGACTTCGCACCGGCCGGACCGGACTTACCGCCCGCACCGCCGGACTTGCCACCCGGAGCACGCGACTTACCCTCCGCCGCACCGGGATTCCCCCCGGCGACACCCGAGTCGCGGCCCGCCGCGCCAACGGTCCGACGCCGATCGTCCTGCGCCGCACCCGATTCCCGCTCACCGCGCGGACGGCCGCTGTCCTCGGACCTCGGACCGCGCGCAGGCCGATCCGATCCGCGCTGGGCGCCGGACGAGTCTGCCCCGCGCTGGCTATAGCCGGAGCGCTCGGGCCCGGACGCACCGCGCTGAGTGCCCTGCGGGGAGCGACTCACTCCTTCGCCGCGGTCGCGCGCGGCTGCGCCACCGGATGATCGCGGGCCGCCGCGCTTCGCGTCGGCCTTGCCCTCGCCGAAGGAACGCTTGGCATCACCAGCGGGGCGCGAGCCTCGGGTGTCGGCGGTCTTACCGCGCTGTGTGCGCTTGGCATCACCGCCGGGGCGGGAGCCACGGGAGTCCGTGCTGTTCGCGCCGTAGGTGCGTTTGGCGTCACCGTTGGGGCGAGCCTCCGCGGACTTGCGGGGGCGGGCGGTGCCGGCCGCGTCGTCGTGGGTTTCGCCGGAGGCGGCCGGCTTGCGGTATGGCGCATTGGCCGCGCGGGGGCGCCAGTCGCGTTTGGGTGGTTTGGCCGCGCGGCGGTCGTCGCCGGTGGAATCTCCCCGCTCGGGGCGGGTCATTCGGTGACCGTGCCGGGCTGGAGGCGGGCGCCGCGCGCCCAGTCGAGGGCAGGCATCATGCGCTTTCCTTGGGGTTGGACCTCGGTGAGGCGGATGGCTGTGGTGGCGGTGCCGATGAAAACGCCCGACTTGCGGACCTCGATCTCGCGTTCGGGGAGGGTCTCCTCCACCATTTCGACGGGGCCGAGCTTGATGCGTTTACCGTCGACCTCCGTCCAGGCTCCCGGGTTGGGGGTCACCGCGCGAATGCGGCGATTGATGGCCAGCGCGGGCTCGTCCCAGCGGATCCGGCCCGCCTCGACCTCCACCTTCGAGGCGTATGAGACGCCATCGTTGGATTGCGGAACCGCTTGCAGCGCACCGGATTCCACCCCGTCGAGGGTGGATTCCAAAAGGTGCGCGCCACTTTCGGCGAGGCGATCGAGCAGAATGCCCGAAGTATCGGTGGCACGGACCTTCTCGGTGATGATGCCGAAGACCGGACCGGTATCGAGGCCCTTCTCGATGAGAAACGTCGAAGCGCCGGTGATCTCGTCACCGGCGAGAATCGCCGCCTGCACCGGAGCCGCGCCACGCCAGGCGGGCAGCAGCGAGAAGTGCAGATTGATCCACCCGTGCACGGGAATCGCCAGCACCGCCTCGGGCAGCAACGCACCGTACGCCACCACCGGACAGCAATCCGGCGCTAGTTCGGTCAACTGCTCGATGAATTCGGGCTCGGACGGGCGCTTCGGCGTGAACACCGGAATCCCGTACTCGTCCGCGAGCAGCCCGATGGGCGAACGCGTCACCTTGCGCCCGCGCCCGGCCACCGCATCCGGCCGGGTCACCACCCCGACCACTTCGTGCCGCTGCGATTCGATGAGCCGCCGCAGCGACGGCACCGCCGGTTCGGGTGTACCGGCAAAGACCAAGCGCATCAACGACTCCGTTCCCGGGTGCGACGGCCGCCGCCGATCTCGGAGGCGGCCAGCACCGTGATTCCCTTTGTGAACCAGGACGATTCACGCAGGGTGCGCATCGCCTCCTTACGCACCGCGGGATCCAGCCGCTGCAGGAACAGCACACCGTCGAGATGATCGGTCTCATGCTGTACGCAGCGGGCCAGCAGCCCCTCGGCCTCGAACTCCACGGGCGCGCCATCCATATCGACACCGCGCGCGATCACCTTGTTCGGCCGCGTAACGTCTTCGCGCACACCGGGAATCGACAGACAGCCTTCCGGCCCGGTCTGTGTCTGCTCCCCCACTACCTCGAAGGTCGGGTTGATCAGATGCCCCTGCGCGTCCCCGGTGTCATAGACGAAGACGCGCAGCCCGACCCCGATCTGCGGGGCCGCCATACCGACCCCGCCGGTCTCGTACATGGTGTCGATCAGGTCGGTCACCAGCTGGCGCACCTGGAGGTCGAACGTCTGGACCTCCGCCGCGCGAGCGCGCAGGATCGGATCGCCGAACAGGCGGACAGGCTGGATGGTCACGGACAACTCCCGGTGAATACGAATACGGTCGTCTCATTTTACGGATAAGACCGGACCGCCACGCCGGGGCACTCGTTCAGGAATGCGCGGCGAGCACCACTTCACTGATACCGGTACCCAGCGGCACCGCCACACAGGCAGGTGTCACCGCATGCTCCGGATCGAGCGTGTTTCGCACCAACTGCTGCACGTATGGGTCGTAGACCTCGTGGAAGTGTCCGGTCTTGTTCACCGGGCACAGGTCCTGCAGCACCAAATTCGTCGCCTCGGACCCATGTAGCGCGATGTTCTCGAACGGCTGGATCATCTCATCCACCCGACTGCCGATAGTGGTGTATCGCACGCTCGGCACGGTGTCACCACCGGCATTGAGCTCGGTGATATACGGCGATCCGGCCGCCTGCTGCACCGCCGCCTCGGAGCTGAAGAGCTCGGCGACTGTGAATAGAGCGGGCACCTGATCCGCGACGGGCACCAGGCCGTACATGACACCGCCGTAGCTGGGTGAGGCCACGCCGACCCACTGGCCGACCTTGGCCGCGCCACCCAGCTTGTTGATGTAGAAGCGAGATACGCTGGCGCCCTGGGAAAATCCGACGATATCCACCTTGGCGGCCCCGGTAGCGGCGAGTACCTGATCGACGAACCCGCCCACCTGCGCCGAGCTGGCCCAGATATCCTCGGTGCCGTAGCTCTTGCCCCCGGGCTTACCGCCGTAATTCAACGCGAAGACACAGAACCCGGCCTGCACGAGTTGCGGGCCGATGACCGAGAAGTCGGAGTACGCCGACGAATCTGTGCCATGTGCCAGCACCACCGGGCGCGGATGTGCAGCGCTCGGTTTGCAGCCGAAATTGTTCGTGCCCTCGGGCGCGGCGTTCGGATGCAGTTTCAAATAGTTGGCCGCCGCGAGCGGACCCGACTGCGGCGGCCCGGATTCCACCGGCACCACGGCCGGTAGATAGATAATCGTGCCCGCGACCGGTTGCCCGGCCGGTTGAGCCGCGGCCACCCCTGTCTCGATCGGCATCGCGGTCATCCCTGCTATGACTCCGAGCACCAACACCCCGACCGGCACGACGCTGCGCCACAGCGTCTTTCGTGACCGGCTCCGCCGAATTCCCATAGAGAAATAATCTCTTGTGAGGACTCACAATGCCCAGCAAGTTGCGGTGTTGCGCACCCACTACTTTTCGGGTGTGTCGTCTTCGGCGAGGATCCGGTAGAGCGACCGGCGCGCCTCGGTGAGTACCTCGGCGGCCTTGGCGGCCTGCTCCGGAGTTCCGGCGGCGGCGACCTGTGCGGCCGCACCCATGAGCTGACCGATCAGACCTCGCAGATCGAGTGCCTGATCGCCGACGCCGTCCTTGACGTCCTGCCAGGGATCGCCCAGGTCGGCGCGATGCTCCTCCAGGTACGCGGTACCGGATTCGGTGAGCTTGGCGGTCTTGCGACCGGCGACCTTCTCGATAATGACCAGGCCCTCATCCTCGAGCTGCGAGAGCGCGGGGTAGATGGAGCCGGGACTCGGACGCCAAACGTCTTGGCTGCGTTCGCGAATCTGCTGAATCAGCTCGTAGCCGTGCATGGGCCGTTCCTGCAGCAGCAGCAGGATGGCCGCGCGGACATCGCCGCGCCGACCGCGTCCACCACGACCGCGACCGCGACCGAAGTGCGGGCCACCGCCGGGACCGAAACCGCCAGGACCGAAGTCCGGGCCGAACCCACGGCCGTGACCGTGCCGATGTGCGTGCGGGCCGTGCTCGCCGCGCGGTCCACCCCGCCGTGCACGCGGGTGTTCGGGGCCTTGCTGCTCTTCTGCGCGCAGTCGCCGCCAGGGCCCGCGGCCCCTGTTGTCAAAGTTCTCCATGCGTTCCATGGTGTGCCTCCTAAGGCTTTGTCGTTGTTCTTGACGATATCAACGATATATCGGCAATCTATCCACAGCAAGTGTGTCGCGGGACACGAACCTGCCGGTTCGGTTGTTCAGGAGGGTAGGGCGAGCAGACCGCGGTCGACCAGGATGTCGTGCAGCGCCGCCGGGCGATCGGCAATGGGAAGCGGCTGCACCAGAGCGAATTCGGCACCGAGAACCGTTGCGCCGCCGTCGGCTTCGGCGCTGTCGCCGATCATGAGGGCGTTCTCCGGCGCGATACCGAGGTTCGCGAGGGCGGATTCGAAGATACGGCGATCGGGCTTCATCGCGCCGAGTTCGAAGGAGAGGGCGAAATCGCCGATATATCGATCCCAGCCGCGGCTCGCGAAGGCCGGGCGGATATCCCAAGCGATATTGCTGACAATGGCGGTCGGGATGCCGGACTCGTGCAGTTGCCGCAGGACCTCGCCGGTATCGGTGTACGGCGTCCAGGCTTTCGGATCGAGCATGCGGTCATAGAGCTGCTTGGCCGGCACCTCCGGCACTTCGGAACGCTCCAGCACCTGCAGGTAGGACGTACGGTGCAGGGCCGGGTCGAGATCCCTTCGGTCCCAGGCATATTGGCCTGCTTCGTCGAATTCGAAGAGTTGACCGACCGGTGCGGTCATGGCCCGCATGATCGCGGCGACCTCATGGGTATCGAGGGAACGCCCGTCGGCGTCGGTGAGCTCGGCGTCCCAGAATTCCGATTCCTCGAATCGGAACACGGTGCCGGAGAAGTCGAAGAGAACCGCCTCGATCGCCATATCGCCACCCTACACAGCGGGTTTTCGGCAGCTCGGAGCTTCGCGGCCACTCCTCAACTTGTCCGAGGAGCTTGCTGCGGTGGGGCGATGACGGACTTCCCCGGTGCTCCAGGTCGGTGGAGCGTGCGCACCGCCCAGCCGGCACATCACTAGTCCAGGGAGTCGATCCAGCGTTGCAGCCGGTCCCCCTCCCCCGCCATCATGTCCGGATCACGGAATGTGTTGGTGAGCAGGGAGATTCCCTGATATGAGGCGAATAGGGCGATGGCGAGTTCCCGCGCGTCCGCGCGTCCCATTGCCGCGAACTGGGTTTCGATCCAGTCGAGCAGGCCGCGCATGACCGAGGCCATTTCCTGATCCAGGCCGTCGGCGCGCTTGTCGAGTTCCGTGGCGAGACTGCCTGACGGGCAACCGAATTGGACGGCCTGGTCACGCTGGTCGACCCAGCCACGCACCAGAGCCTTGAGCCGCTCGGCGGGGGTGTCGAACTGCTCCAGGGCGGTGATGATCTCTTTCAGCGTACGGTCGTGCGCGCCGATCGCCGCCTGGACCAGCTGATCCTTGGTCTTGAAGTAGTAGTAGACGTTTCCCACGGGCACCTCGGCCGCACGTGCGATATCGGCGATCGTGGTCTTCTCCACGCCCTGCTCGTGGAAAACCTTGGCCGCCGCATCGGCCAGGCGCTCCCGTTTCCCCGCGCCACGCCCTACCGAGTTAGTCATACAACTAACTATAGACAACCTCGCGGCGGTACTCTAACGTTCACCTCGACAAGTAAGTCAGCCAACTAACTCAGGAGCGAAGATGATCGTGGTAACCGGCGCAACGGGCAATGTCGGCAGCACCGTGGTGCGATTGCTCGCCGATGCGGGCGAGAAGGTCGTCGCGGTTTCGCGCGGCGAGAAGCCGGTGGAGCTACCGGAGGGCGTGGAGCACCGCACCGGCAATGTGGGCGACCTCGCGAGCCTGGCCGAGGTCGCGGCCGGGGCGGACGCACTGTTCCTGCTCATTACCGGCGAACAGCTGGTGACCGGGCCCGAGCCCGCCGAAGTCCTCGAAACCCTTGCCGCGCAGGGTGTTCGGCGCGTGGTATTCCTCTCCTCGCAAGGTGCGGTGACCCGCCCGGAGAGCGAGGGGTACTCCCGCACCATCGCCTTCGAAAAGGCTTTGGCCGCTTCGGATCTGGAATGGACCGCGGTGCGGCCGGGTGCCTTCGCCAGCAATACCTTCGCCTGGATCGAACCCGTGCGCACCCAGCGCATGGTGCCCGCCCCCTTCGGCGATATCGGACTCCCGGTAGTCGATCCGGCCGATATCGCGGCGGTGGCCGCGTCCGCACTGCGCGAAGACGGCCATCACGGCCGGGCATACATGGTCACCGGCCCGGCGGTGATCACCCCGCGCGAACAGGCCGAGGCGCTCGCCGCCGCTCTCGGCGAATCACTGCGGTTCCTCGAACTGACTCGCGACCAGGCCAAGACGAACATGCTCCGCTTCATGCCCGAATCCGTTGCGGATCACACCCTTTCGATCCTCGGTGCGCCGACGGCGGCGGAACAGCAGGTCAGCCCGGATGTCGAGCACGTGCTCGGCCGCCCGGCGACCAGCTACGCCGAGTGGGCTCGGCGGGTCGCACCGGCGTACCGCTGAGCTCCGATTCAACCCTTGCGAATTTAGTACGCATACGCTTACTGTATGCTCATGCTTACTAAATTCAGTTTCTCCGAAGACACCGTGCTGATGCCCTGGAATCCTGGTCCGCGCCAAGGCATTTCCGGGACGGTATTCGTCAGCGTCACCGACTTCCTCGCGGCATCGGATGACGAAGCCCGGAGGATCTACGAAACCGGCTTCGAACTCGGCCGCACCTGGCCGGTCATGCAGGGCGCGGTCGGACTCTGGTTATGGGGCAGGCCCGCCGAGCGGCGCGGCGGATCCATCTCGGTTTGGGAATCGGAGCCGGATATGCGCCGGTTCGTGCGATGGCCGGTGCACACCGCGATCATCAAGGAGTGGCGCGGACGGGTCGGCATCGGGGCGGACTCGTGGCAGGCCGACCAGTTCGATCCCGACGCGATCTTGACCCGCGCCGGGGACACGATCGAACAACCGCATCGGGGGGCCGCATAATCTTGTCCGCATGACGACACACCGCCGGGATCTGGCAGCGATGATCGCACCCCTCGGGCGCGCCCTCATGGCGGCCGAACAGCCGATCCTGGCGGCGCACGGGCTGAGCATGTGGGCCTACGTCGTACTGCTGGCATTGGACGACGGTCCCGCGCGCGGGCAAGGCGTGCTCGCCCAGGAGATCGGAGCCGACAAGACCCGCATTATCGCGGTGCTCGACGATCTGCAAGAACGCGGATTGATCGAACGCACCCCCGACCCCACCGACCGTCGGGCCCGCGTGCTCGCCCTCACGCCGAAGGGACGGCGACTACGCGACGCGACGCAGGCGGATATCCAGGCTCGGGAAGATCGGCTGCTGGCCAAACTGCCCGCCGCCGACCGACTCGGATTCCTCAACGCGCTGGCCACCTTGGCAGACCTGCCGCGCGATGAGATCACCGGCGACTGACACTCCTCAGCCGATGTCCACCGGATCGATCTGAACGCGGAGCGGGTCATCGGACTTGTGGGTGCTGCGGACCGCCTGGGCAACGGAGAGGGCACGGGACAGGGCCGAACCGCCCGAGCGATCCACGCGCAGGATCATGCGCTCCACCTCGGCGGGAGAATCGCCGGAGGAGAACGGTTTCCGCGCGCCGGGCGGCAGCGGTACCGGGCCGAGCACCTCGACCTCGGCAGGAAGCTTTGCCTCGGTGAGCAATTCGGCGATCGAATCGGTGGTGCCGTCGATGGCGGCCAAACGCACGGCGGGCGGGAACCGCACCTCGGTGCGCTCGCTCAACTCGAAGTAGGCGTGCCCCACCGGATCCCAGCGCAGGAACGCCTGCACCGTCGTCAGCGCCGGATCCGCCATGACGATCACCTGCCCGCTCGGGCGCACCAGCGCGGCCGCGGACATCCAGCGCCGCATGGCATCCTCCGCCGCCCGCAGATCCGCGCGCCCAAGCAGCGCCCACCCATCGAGCAGCATCGCCACCGAATATCCGCCCGGCACAACGGGTTCCGCACCGATGGTGGACACCACCACCTGGGGGCCTTCCGGCACCGAACTCAATACCGTGGACCCACCGGACCCGCGCACCGGCACGCCGGGAAACGCCCGCCCCAACTCCTCGGCCGTGCGCTGCGCACCGATCACCACGGCCCGCAGAGCTCGCGAACCGCAAGCCCCACACCTGAACGCCGCCTCGGTAATCCCGCACCACCGGCACGCCGGACTGTGCGCCACCTCCGCCCCACCACGAGGCACCCCAACGCCCACCGCCACACCCAAATCCACCCGATCCCGCCGCACGGGTGTGTTGGCACCGCGACCCCGCTGTTCGAGATCCCGGTTCCAAGACAGCTGCTCACGATCCGGCGGCACGGCATTTCGGCCCGAGACGGCGAAATCGCCACCGCGTGAACCTCGCTGTTGCGGCGCGGCGGACTGACCCTGCGGCGCGGCATTTCGGTTCGGGGAGGCGGAATCACCACTCCCCGAACCGAAGCCACGATGTTGAGACGGGCGACCGCGTGCAGCATCCCCACTACCGGTCGCACGAGCCGACCCGCCCGTTCCACCGGATGGTGCGGCCTGGATGTTGTTGTCCGGCAATGCCAATGGGCCGTTGCAGTGCCGACAACGGGCCGGGGTGCGGCATTTCGAGCACGACAGCGCGGGGATATAGCCGCGGCGCGGGACCTGCACGAGGACCGGCTCCCCCGCTGCCAGTGCGCGCCGCGCCGCCATGAAGGCCGCTGCCGGGATACGGATCGCGCGGGCCATCGGATCGCGTTCGAGTGCGGCATCGGTATCGCCGGGCGCGATGAGGCGCGGCATCACCTGGCGCAGCACGCTGCGATCGGCGAGAAGATCATGCGCCCAACCGGATTCGACGATCGCCTGCACCTCGGCGGTGCGCGCGAACCCGCCCGCGACGAACGACGCCCCGGTCTCATGCGCCCGCAGCATCGCCACCTCCCGCGCATGCGGATAGGGCGAGCGCGGCTCCGCGTAGGTGTCGTCCCCGTCATCCCACATGGCGATAAGCCCGAGATCTTCGACGGGCGTGAACACCGAACTGCGAGTACCCACCACGACGCGCGCGGTCCCACGCAGCGCCGCCAACCAGCGCCGATACCGCGCCGAGGGCCCCAGTCCGGCGGCCAGTCCGACGGCCGACTCCCCCACCAGCGCAACACATTCGGTCAGCACCCGATCCAGATCCCGCTGATCCGGAACCATCACGATGGCACTGCGCCCACTACCGACAACGGTGGCCGCCAACTCGGCCAACCGCCGAGCCCAATCCTCCCCCGGCAGGGCCTGCCAAGCCGCCCGCGGCCCCCGCCCAGCAGCCAACGCCTCCAGGAACGAATGCCCATGCACATACCGTTCCCACCCCGGATACAACTCCGAAACAGGCTGCGCCCCACCACCTTGTACCCCGTGACCCGATTCCACACGCACGTCCGACGCGTCACCGGCCCCAATACTCGGGTCGGCCATATCCGTGTCCGCGTCGCTCGCGTCGACCACTACGGCAGGGTCGCCGCCCGACCCGGTAGCCGAAGGCGAGTCATCGATCGCCCTCGGTCCAGCGCCCACAGCGGGACCGTCACCCGCGGCCGAATCTTCGTCGGTCGCATCCGCTCGGGCCCCGAGATCGGCGGCGGAAACGCTCTCTCCCACAACACCATCGGCGCTCGAGGCTGCTGCCCCACCGACGGCCGCGATACCTGCCACAGCACCGTCGACGACCGTGTCATCCGGCGCACCGGCGGGTTCGGCCCTCTGGACCGCCGCTGTCTGAGGCAATTTTCCGGTCGACGCTTCGGCGGTGTCAGCAGTCTCAGCGGTCCTCGAGACAATGGCCCAGTCGCGGCTCAAGGAGCCTTGTGCCCGCCCGGCGGAATCAGCGTCCGAAGCGACGGCGATGTCATCGCTCACGGCCGGATTCGTATCGTCTGCACCTGCTGGATCCTGATCGTTCGATCCGGTCAGGACCTGGGACGTCGAAGTCGTTCGGGCCGAAACATCTTCTCGTGCAGCGGTATCGACCGGATTGCCAACAACACTGCCGACCGCGGGTTCGGGCGCGTCCAAATCCACCGGACTTGCGGGGGCGGCAAGCGTCTCCGCCGTGGCGGCTTTGGAGCGGCGCCCCTTTTTCGCGGCGGGTGTCGGGGTGGTGCCTTCGGCTTCGGTTTTGGCGTGGCGGGGTGGGATAGCCAGGCGCAGGACATCGGCTCGGGTTCCCGCGTAGCGGGATGCCACCGCTGTGACGAGGCGGAGGATCTCCGGGGTGAGGACGCGTTCGGGTGAGACGACACGTTCCAGGCGGACGAGTTTGCCTGTGTGGTCGGTCTTTTCGAGGCGTTCGAGGATGTAGCCGTCTATCAGGCGGCCGGAGAAGCGGACACGGACGCGCACGCCGGGTTGGGCGTCGGCATCCAGTTCGGCGGGGACCAGGTAGTCGAAATCGCGGTCCAGGTGGGCGGGTTCGAGCAGCGGCAGGACGCGCGCGATGGGGTGGGATGTGCCTACGACGGCGGGAGCGCCGAGCTCGGAGGTGCTCTCCGTGCTCGACGCTCCCGTCGATGCTTCTCTTGTGTCGGCCAATTACAGACCGGCGGCGGCGCGCAGCTTCTCCGCGCGGTCGGTGCGCTCCCAGGGCAGATCCACGTCGGTGCGGCCGAAGTGGCCGTACGCGGCGGTGGGGGCGTAGATCGGGCGCAGCAGGTCCAGATCGCGGATGATCGCGCCGGGACGCAGGTCGAAGACCTCGCCGATGGCGGCGGAGATCTTGGCCGGATCGATCTGCTCAGTGCCGAAGGTCTCCACGAACAGACCCACGGGGGCGGCCTTGCCGATGGCGTAGGCGACCTGAACCTCGACGCGCTCGGACAGACCGGCGGCGACGACATTCTTGGCGACCCAGCGCATGGCGTAGGCGGCCGAACGGTCCACCTTCGACGGATCCTTACCGGAGAACGCGCCACCACCGTGACGGGCCATGCCGCCGTAGGTGTCGACGATGATCTTGCGACCGGTCAGACCGGCGTCACCCATCGGACCACCGAGCACGAACTTGCCGGTCGGGTTGACCAGCAGGCGAATGTTGGAGGTGTCCAACGGATTCGGCAGCTTCAGCTCGGAAAGCACCGAGTCGACGACCTTCTCACGGATGTCCGGAGTCAGCAGGTTGTCCAGGTCGATATCCGCCGCGTGCTGGGTGGAGATGACGACCGTGTCCAGGCGCACCGGGACGTCGCCCTCGTATTCGATGGTGACCTGGGTCTTGCCGTCGGGACGCAGGTACGGCAGCACACCGGACTTGCGGACCTCGGTCAGGCGACGGGAAAGCTTGTGCGCCAACGAGATCGGCAGCGGCATGAGCTCGGGAGTCTCGATGGTGGCGTAGCCGAACATCAGGCCCTGATCGCCCGCACCCTGGCGCGCGATGTCGTCATCCTCGCCGCCGACGCGGGCCTCGTGCGAGGTGTCCACGCCCTGCGCGATATCGGGCGACTGCGCACCGATGGCGATGTTCACGCCACAGGAGGCACCGTCGAAACCCTTTGCGGAGGAGTCGTACCCGATCTCCAGTACCTTTTCGCGGACGATGGTCGGGATATCCACATAGGCCGAAGTGGTGACCTCACCGGCCACGTGCACCTGGCCGGTGGTCACCAGGGTCTCCACCGCGACACGGCTGCGCGGATCGGCCGCGAGCAACGCGTCGAGGATGGAATCGCTGATGGCATCACAGATCTTGTCCGGGTGACCCTCGGTCACGGACTCACTGGTGAATAGGCGGCTGCCAGACGTGCGCACAGTTCTTCCCTCTCCCTCAACGGGTTCTCGTATCGGGCTGCGACAGTAGCGGACCCCCACCACCACACAACCCTTTGTCTCAGGTTATGCCAATTCGCTCGGCACCAGGCGTGAGGACGCTCCGGTGACGAACGTATTGTGACTCAGACAGTCCGTCATCAGATGACGGCCCATCCGAACCCTGCGGTGCCGAGGCTTCAGCGGAGCAAGGGGCCGAGCGCATCGAGCACTCGGCTGGCCAGCAGTGCCTTGGATCCATGATCCAAAGCGATCTCGGTGCCATCGGCACCGAGGAGCCAACCATCATTATGGTCTACTTCGAAGGCTTTGCCTTCACCAACTGCGTTGACCACCAAAAGGTCACAGCCCTTACGTGCCAATTTGGCGCGCGCGTGGGTGAGCACATCGGCGTGTTCGTCACCGGTTTCTGCGGCGAAGCCGACAATCGCGGTGCCCGCGAGCTGACCGTCCCGACGCGACTGCACCAGACCCGCGAGAATGTCCGGGGTCTTGGTCAGTTCGATCGAATTCGGTTCGTCCGCACCCTTTTTGATCTTCGCGGCGGCCACGTTCACCGGCCGGAAATCGGCCACCGCGGCGGCCATGATGACCGCGTCCGCGCCGATCGAATGCTTGTCGACGGCCACCTTCAACTGCTCGGCGGTCGTGACATGCACGACCTCGACCGCGGCCGGCGGAGCCAGTCCGATGGTGTTGCCCGCGATGAGCGTCACCTGCGCACCGCGCTGCGCGGCCACCCGGGCGATCGCATAACCCTGCTTACCGGAGCTGCGATTACCGAGGAACCGCACCGGATCCAGAGGTTCACGGGTGCCGCCCGCCGAGACGACGACACGACGTCCTTCGAGATCCCGGGGAATCGCGTCATTGCGCTCGAGTAGCAGCGTGGCGAACGAGAAGATCTCCTCCGGTTCGGGCAAACGCCCTGCGCCGGTATCGGATCCGGTGAGCCGCCCGTGCGCGGGCTCCATAACCATGGCGCCGTGCGCGCGCAGTGTCGCCACATTCGCGATCGTCGCGGGATGCTCCCACATTTCGGTGTGCATCGCGGGCGCGAACAAAATGGGACATCGGGCGGTGAGAAGTGTGGCGGTGAGCAGATCGTCCGCGCGGCCGGTAGCGGCACGCGCCATGAGATCGGCTGTCGCGGGGGCGATGACCACCAGATCGGCCTCCTGGCCGAGTCGCACATGCGGCACCTCGGACACATCGGAGAAGACTCCGGTGTGCACGGGGTGACCGGACAGCGCCTCGAAGGTGGCCTTGCCGACGAAATTCAACGCCGCTTCGGTCGGAATGACGCGCACCTCGTGCCCGGTTTCGGTGAACCGGCGCACGAGGGCGCAACTCTTGTACGCGGCGATACCGCCGCCGACACCGACGATGACCCGGGTCACCGCATGCCCCGGGTGAATTCTGTCGTCACTACGCCTCCAGCGCCGTAGAGAGATGCCTGGCTTTTACGCTGCGAGGGCTTATTCGCCTTCGGAGTGCTCGAGCAGGTCGGCGTGGATCTCACGCATGGCCACCGACAGCGGCTTCTCCTGCAGACCCGGCTCGACCAGCGGGCCGACGTATTCGAGAATGCCGTCGCCGAGCTGGTTGTAGTAGTCGTTGATCTGCCGGGCCCGCTTGGCCGCATAGATGACCAGCGCGTACTTCGACGAGGTCCGCTCCAGCAGTTCATCGATCGGCGGGTTGGTCAGGCCGATCGGAGTGTCGTAGATGGCCGCGGTCTTCATGTCAGTACTCACTAGGAAGGCTCCTGCGGGTTGTTTGAATGGTGAAACCGGCCCACTTCGAAGATGAGCCGGGTCAGGTTCCGAGTACTACCTCGAAATTGTGCTAACGAACAAGGATACCAACTGCTCGCAGGCGGTCGTCACCTCGTCGTTCACTATGACGGTGTCGAACTCGTCACAGGCCGCCAATTCGGTTCTGGCGGTTTGCAGCCTTCGCGCTATGACCTCGGGCGATTCGGTGCCTCGCGAGGTCAGCCGGGATACGAGCTCATCCCAGCTGGGCGGTGCCAGGAAGACCAATTGGGCTTCGGGCATGGTCTTGCGGATCGAGCGAGCGCCTTCGAGGTCGACCTCGATCAGCACCGGGTGTCCGGTCGCGAGCGCTTCGCGCACAGGTGCGGCCGGAGTACCCGACCGCTGTAGTCCACCGTGGATATCGGCCCATTCGAGGAGTTCCTCCGCCGTGATCATGGCGTCGAAATCTTCGCGGGATACGAACCGGTAGTCGCGACCGTCGACCTCCCCGGGCCGGGGGGCCCGGGTGGTGGCCGAAACACTGAAAACCAGTTCGGGCAGTCGTTCGCGCACGCAGCGCACGACAGTGGACTTGCCGACGGCCGAGGGGCCGACCAGTACTACCAGTCGTCCCTTCCGAGTGTGTTCGACCACCCTCGGATTATTCCGCGCTGAAGTCGAACCGGGCCAGCAGCGCCTTGCGCTGCCGATCGCCCAGTCCGCGCAGGCGGCGGGTAGGAGCAATTTCCAGTTCGCTCATGATCTCGGCAGCCTTGACCTTGCCAACCTTCGGCAGGGCCTCGAGCAGCGCCGAAACCTTCATCTTGCCGAGAACTTCGTCCTTCTCGGCATCAGCAAGGACCGTCTTCAGATCGGTGCCGCCACGCTTCAGGCGCTCCTTGAGCTCCGCCCGAATGCGCCGGGCGGCAGCCGCCTTCTCCAAAGCAGCGGCGCGCTGCTCGTCAGTCAGCTGGGGAAGGGCCACGGTTCCTCCGTCTCGTCGTTCATTGCTTGTACTCCCGCCGTTCGAACCGGCGGTCTCAGCGACCGTACCCACGACGCCTCCCGATTGCGAACCCGCCCCCCAGGTCAGCGCGTGATTCCGAGCACGACCGGGCGGAATGCGGCCATCCGGGGGCGGGGTTGCGGTGGCTTCGGGGATCACCCCGGCGGGTGCGTGAATCCCCTTGTGGCCAGGGGTTTTTCGACTTTCGGCGGGGCCGGTGAATACCGTTCGGGATGTCCGATTCAGACCGTGACCCACCTGTAATCATCCGACCTGGAACTTTCTCGAATTTCCCGGCGTGTCGCGCGAAACTGTACCGCGTGTCGCGGGTCACGCGACTCATTCGAACACCATTCGAACACTCGATCCCGCCGCAGGTCCAGCCCCCTAATCCCTCCCCGGTACGGCGTGGCGACCCCTCACCGCGCCGTAGACGGGTGAAACGCGGTGGATGTAACTTCCCGGGCGTTTCGCCCACAGCGCAGCCGGAGCGTCGCGATCAGGACGAGCGACCGATCAATCGTCGTACTGGCAGAGCTCGATGAGAGTGCCCTCGGGGGCGCGCAGATGAGCAACGCGCATGCCCCACGCCTCCTGATCGGTCGGCTCGGCGGTCAAGCGCACACCCCGCGATTCCAGGACTTTCGCCGCGGTGTCGACATCGGCGACGCGCAGCACCACCACCACGGCATCGACGCCATCGCGCGGGCGGTGTTCCGCGCCCACGGCTGCCTCCATGAAGGCGCGCTGAAACAGCGCGAGGTCGCCATTACCGGCGACGAAGCACGCGTACGGGCCGTTCGCGGGTTCGGGATCGCCCTCGTCGTGATGTTTGAGCGGGAGACCGAGGATGTCGCGGTAGAAGCGGAAGCTGGGCTCGAAATCGTCTACCAGGACACGGGTTTGGGCGTATGAGACCAGACCCAGGCCGTCACCGGACATAAATATCCACCTTTCACTACGGGGCGATCGAGGCCACTGTAGTGAAAAGTGGTGCGGTTCAGCGGGTCGGCCACACCGCCTTCAGGCGCGGGGCAGCCTCGGCGGCCTGGCGGTAACCCGCCTCGTAGGAGGGCTGCCGCGCGGCGAGATTGAAGAGTTCGAGACCGAAGATGGCGACGGTCTCCTCGTTCGGAACGATGGACAGCGTTGCGGCACCGCCCAATTCGCTGTCCGACGGGATATGCGGGAACAGATGCGCCAGCGGCTCGATGATCACGATCTGCTCGGCTCCGGCGGCCAGGTCGGCATTGATGGGCGAACGAATACCGCCGTCCATGTAGTAGCGGCCGTGGATCGGGACGGGCGGGAAGATGCCCGGGACCGCGGTACTGGCGGCCAGCGCCTCGGCGAGAGTGGCGGCGCCGCCACGGGTCCAGAGCTGTAGTTCACCGGTGGCGATATCGATCGAGGTGATCACGAGATCCGCCGTCGGCCACTCGGAAGCGCCTGCGAGACCGCCTATTCGGGCAATGTGATCGGCCGGATCGCCGACCGCCATCTCCAGGGCACGAGCCCCGGCGCGTTGCCGGGCCTCGTTCGCGCTCAGGCCGGGCGTGGTGAGAATTTGCATGATCTCGCCGAACCCCGCCGGATTCATCTGCGGCGCCTCGCCATCCGGCCTCGGCACGCCGATCAGGCTCCGCAGGTCACCGTGACCGGCCAGTACCGAGCCGACGACCGAGCCCGCCGAGGTGCCCACGAAACGATCGGCGAGCGACAGGTCGACGCCCGCCTCGCGTAAGCCGGCGGCCAGCCCGGCCATCCAGCAGATACCCAGCGGACCGCCCCCACCCAATACGAGAGCATGGCGAATACCGTTGGGCGACAGCGCGTCAGACATGCACCTCACTGTACCGAACGGCCCGTTGCGAGATTTCGCAACGGGCCGTTCGGGATTCGATCAGGTGGGAATCAGTGCTGCAGGAAGGCGAACTCCTCGGCCAGTTCGGCTACCCGGTCCTGGAGAGCTTCCACCGACGGGCCGGACTTGAGGACCTCTCGGGAGACGTTCGGCAGGACTGCGCCGAGATCGGTTGCGGGGACGAGGTTGCGGATGGACTCCGCTCCCCCGCCCTGTGCGCCTACACCCGGCATGAGGATGGGGCCGTTCAGGGCGCTCAGGTCGGGAGCTTCGGTGAGGGTCGCGCCGATGACGACGCCGACGGAACCGAATTCGGTGCCCGCGTTCGCGGCGGCCGCATCATCGACCATGCGCTGGGCGATGGTGCGGCCGTCCGGGCCGGTAATGCGTTGCAGCTCGGCCGCTTCCGGGTTCGAGGTGGCCGCCAGGACGAATACGCCACGGTCATTGGCGCGCGCCAGCTCCAGAGCCGGTGCGAGAGCACCGAATCCGAGGTAGGGCGAGACCGTGACCGCATCGCTTGCCAGGGGGCCGTCGCCGAGCCAGGCGTGCGCGTAGGCGTCCATGGTGGAGCCGATATCGCCGCGTTTGGCATCGGCGAGCACCAGGGTGCCCGCTTCGCGCAGGGCGCCGATGGTCTCCTCCAGCACCATGATTCCGGCGGAACCGTAGGTTTCGAAGAACGCCACCTGCGGTTTGACCAGGGCCACCCGACCGGCGAACGCCTCGACGCAGGCGTTGGCGAATTTCGCAAGGCCGACGGTGTCCTCGGGCAGGCCCCACGCCCGCAGCAGCGGCGGGTGTGGGTCGATACCTACACAGACGGGTCCGTGCTCGCTCATCGCATCGCGCAGTCGCACACCGAAACTCGTCATGGTGTCAGCCTCGCAGGGTCGCGTGGAGTTCCTGCAGGGACCGCACGCCGATGCCGCCGTTGATGGTGGCCTCGATGCCCTGCACGGCCGCGGCCGCACCCTGCACCGTGGTGATGCACGGGATATTCGCGCTCACCGCGGCGGTGCGGATCTCGTAACCGTCCACGCGGGGACCGTTATTGCCGTACGGAGTGTTGAAGACGATATCGACTTCGCCGTCCTTGATCATGTCCACGATGCTGGGCTGATCGTTGGCCTCCTCGGAGTGCTTGCGCACCTGCTCGCACGGGATTCCGTTGCGGCGCAGCATTTCCGCGGTGCCCTCGGTGGCCAGGATGCGGAAGCCGAGGTCGTGCAGGCGCTTGACCGGGAAGACCATGGCGCGCTTGTCGCGGTTGGCGATCGAGACGAAGGCGGAGCCCTCGGTCGGCAGCGAACCGTAGGAAGCGGTCTGGGACTTGGCGAACGCGGTGCCGAAGTCGGCGTCGATGCCCATGACCTCACCGGTGGACTTCATCTCCGGCGAGAGCAGCGAATCGATACCGCTGCCGTCGGGCCGCTTGAAGCGGTGGAACGGCAGTACGGCTTCCTTCACCGCGACCGGGGCGTCCATCGGGGTGTGCCCGCCGTCGCCCTCGGCCGGGAGCAGGCCCTCCTTGCGGAGTTCGGCGATGGTGGCGCCCAACGCGATTCGCGCCGCGGCCTTGGCCAGGGGCACCGCGGTGGCCTTGGAGACGAACGGCACGGTGCGGCTGGCGCGCGGGTTGGCCTCGAGGACGTAGAGCACATCGTCCTTGAGCGCGTACTGCACGTTCAGCAGGCCCTTGACGCCGATACCGTGCGCGAGCGCGACGGTGGAGCGGCGCACGGCCTCGATATCGCTGCGGCCCAGGGTGATCGGGGGCAGGGCGCACGCGGAGTCACCGGAGTGGATACCGGCCTCCTCGATGTGCTCCATGACCCCGCCCAGGTACACTTCGTCGCCGTCGCACAGGGCGTCGACGTCGATCTCGATGGCGTCTTCCAGGAACCGGTCGATGAGCACCGGGCGGTTCGGGGAGATATCGGTGGCGCGGGAAATGTAGCCCTCGAGGGTGGCCTCGTCGTAGACGATCTCCATACCGCGACCACCGAGCACGTAGGAAGGACGCACCAGGACCGGGTAGCCGATCTCGGCGGCGATCTTCTTCGCCTGCGGGAAGGTGGTGGCGGTGCCGTACTTCGGTGCCGGAAGGCCCGCTGCCACAAGGACATCGCCGAATTCGGCGCGGTCCTCGGCGAGGTCGATGGCGGCGGCGGAGGTGCCGACCACGGGAACGCCCGCGTCCGTGAGCTTTTGGGCCAGACCCAGCGGGGTCTGGCCGCCGAGCTGGCAGATAACGCCTGCGACGGTGCCGGATTCGGTTTCCGCGTGGTAGACCTCGAGGACGTCCTCGAAGGTCAGCGGCTCGAAGTAGAGGCGGTCGGCGGTGTCGTAGTCGGTGGAGACGGTTTCGGGGTTGCAGTTGACCATGACGGTCTCGTAGCCGGCTTCCGAAAGCGTCAGCGCCGCATGCACACACGAGTAGTCGAACTCGATGCCCTGGCCGATGCGGTTCGGGCCCGAACCCAGGATCAGGACCTTCTCGCGCTCCTTCTGCGGCGCGACCTCGGACTCCGCGGCGGGATCGAGCTCGTAGGCCGAGTAGTGGTACGGGGTCTTGGCCTCGAACTCGGCGGCGCAGGTGTCGACGGTCTTGAACACCGGGCGAATCTGCAGGCGGTGCCGCAGTGCGCGCACACCGTCCTCACCCGCGAGTTCCGGTCGCAGAGCGGCGATCTGGCGATCGGAGAGGCCGTAGTGCTTGGCGGTGCGCAGTAGCGGCTCGTCCAGTACGGCGGCGTCCAGGATCTCCTGACGCAGCTCCACCAGGGCGGCGACCTCAGCGACGAACCAGGGGTCGATGCCGGACGCCTTGGCGGTGTCCTCGATGCTCGCGCCCAGGCGCAGCGCCCGCTCGACCTGGTAGATGCGGCCCTCGGTGGGGGTGCGCAGGTCTTCCAGGATGGCCTCGACGTCGGTCCACTCGCCGTCGGGCTGGGTCCAGAAGCCGGTGGCCTTGGTCTCGAGCGACCGCAGCACCTTGCCCAGGGCCTCGGAGAAGTTGCGGCCCATGGACATTGCCTCACCGACCGACTTCATGGTGGTGGTCAGCGTCGGGTCGGCGCCCGGGAACTTCTCGAACGCGAAGCGCGGCGCCTTGACCACAACGTAGTCGAGGGTCGGCTCGAAGCAGGCCGGGGTTTCCTTGGTGATGTCGTTGACGATCTCATCCAGGGTGTAGCCGATGGCCAGCTTGGCGGCGATCTTGGCGATCGGGAATCCCGTTGCCTTGGAAGCCAATGCGGACGAACGCGAGACGCGCGGGTTCATCTCGATGACGATGAGACGACCGTCGGCCGGATCCACCGCGAACTGGATATTGCAGCCGCCGGTGTCGACGCCGACCTCGCGCAGGATGGCGATGCCGAGATCGCGCATCTTCTGGTATTCGCGGTCGGTGAGGGTCATGGCCGGGGCGACGGTGACCGAGTCACCGGTGTGCACGCCCATCGGGTCGACATTCTCGATCGAGCAGACGATGACCACATTGTCATTGCGGTCGCGCATGAGCTCGAGCTCGAATTCCTTCCAGCCCAGGATGGATTCCTCGATGAGCACGTTCGCGGTCGGCGAGGCCGCGAGGCCGCCACCGGCGATGCGATCGAGGTCGTCATCGTTGTAGGCCATACCGGAGCCGAGGCCGCCCATGGTGAAGGACGGGCGCACGACCACCGGGAAGCCCAGTTCCCCAACGGTTTCGCGAACCTGGTCCATGGTGTAGCAGACCTTGGAGCGGGCGCTCTCGCCGCCGACCTTGGCGACGATGTCCTTGAACTTCTGCCGGTCCTCGCCGCGCTGGATGGCTTCGAAGTCCGCGCCGATGAGCTCGACGTTGTACTTCTCCAGAATGCCGTTGTCGTGCAGGTCGACCGCGCAGTTCAGCGCGGTCTGACCGCCCAGGGTCGCCAGGATCGCGTCGGGGCGCTCCTTGGCGATGACCTTCTCGACGTATTCCCAGGTGATCGGTTCGACATAGGTGGCGTCGGCGAACTCCGGGTCGGTCATGATGGTCGCCGGGTTGGAGTTGACCAGCGACACGCGCAGGCCCTCCGACCGCAGGACGCGACACGCCTGGGTTCCCGAGTAGTCGAACTCACAAGCCTGGCCGATGACGATCGGGCCCGAGCCGATCACCAGGATGTGATTGAGGTCGGTACGGCGTGGCATCAGGCACCTTCCATCAGGCTGGCGAAGCGATCGAACAGGTAGGCGGCGTCGTGCGGTCCGGCGGCGGCCTCGGGGTGGTACTGCACCGAGAAGGCGCGGCCGGAGACCAGCTGAACGCCTTCGACGACACCGTCATTGGCGCAGATGTGGCTGACTTCGGCTTTGCCGAACGGAGTGTCGAAGACCTCGCCGCGCTCGCCTTCGAGGGCGAAGCCGTGGTTCTGCGCGGTGATCGAGATGCGGCCCGAATGATGTTCGATCACAGGCACATTGATGCCGCGGTGGCCGAACTTCATCTTGTAGGTGTTGCGCCCGAGCGCGCGGCCCAGGATCTGGTTGCCGAAGCAGATGCCGAACAGCGGCAGATTCTCCTGCAGCACAGCCTGGGTCAGCGCGACCGCGCCGTCGGCGGTGGCCGGGTCGCCGGGACCGTTGGACAGGAACACCCCGTTCGGGTTCAGCTCCTTGATCTGGTCCAGGGTCACGTTCGAGGGCACCACGTGCACCCGCATGCCGCGCTGGGCGAACATGCGCGGGGTGTTGGACTTGATGCCGAGATCGACTGCGACCACGGTGAAGCGGTGCTCGCCCTCGGGCTCGATGGTGTACATCTCGTCGGTCGAGACCTCACCGGCCAGGTCCGCACCCAGCATGGAGGGCTGGCCGTTGACCCGCGCCACGAGCTCCTCGTAGTCGGCCAGGGCCGCACCGGAGAAGACGCCCGCCTTCATGGAGCCGCGAGTGCGCAAGTGCCGCACCAGGGCTCGGGTGTCGATACCCGCGATGCCGACGATGTTCTGGTTCTCCAGCTCGTCCTGCAGGGTGCGCTTGGAACGCCAGTTGGAGGCGCGGCGCGAGGGGTCGCGCACGGCGTAACCGGCGACCCAGATCTTGCCGGACTCGTCGTCCTCGTCATTCCAGCCGGTATTGCCGATCTGCGGGGCCGTAGCCACCACGATCTGCCGGTCGTAGCTGGGGTCGGTGAGGGTCTCCTGGTACCCGGTCATCGCGGTGCAGAAGACCGCCTCACCCAAAGTCTCTCCGACAGCGCCGAAGGTCGTCCCGCGGAATACGCGACCGTCTTCGAGCACCATCACTGCGGTATTGCCGCTGCTCATGCCTCGTCTCCCGTCTTCGTCGTCTGTGTCGTCTGTGTCCCGGTCCAGGCCGGATACACCGTCTTGTCGTCTCCCCGGAATCCGGTATCCACCTCGGTTCCGGTCGGCAGCTTCCAGCGAATCACCAGCACACCGCCTTCCGTCATCACCTTGCCCGCATGCCCGCGCTCGGTGCGCACCGCGGTAATGGACTCCTGCGGAATCCAGACCGTGCCGGCGCCATCGCGTTCGAGCAGAATTCCGCGTTCGAATCGAGTCATCTCCGCTGTGGCCCGGAAGCCCAAGTCACCCACCGTGATTCGCTGAATCCAGCTGGGCGCGAGGGTGCTGCCGAGATACATGCCCGTGGTCGGCTCCAGTAGCTGGGCACCGCAGTCGGCCGGAACGAGCGGCAGTTCACCGATCGACGCGGCCTGCTTCTTCGCTCTGCCGGTCCAGGCCCGATACATGCCCCAGACGCACAGTGCGAACAGTGCGAGCAGCACGACCACCGTCAGTGTTCGCTCCATTACGGACCTCCTCGGTTCCCCACCCGCCGGTCTCCACCGGCGAAGACCTCATCGCCACCGCGCGGGGCGGCGGCCACTCCGTCGCGCGAGGTGATCCGGCCGCGCAGGAAGGTGGCGGTCACCTTCGCGGGCAGGGTCATCTCGTCGAACGGGGTGTTGTGGGCGATGCTGGCGAGTTCCTTCGCGCGCACCGTCCACTCGGTGTTCGGATCGATCAGTGCCAGGTTGGCCGGTTCGCCGACGGCGAGCGGGCGGCCCTGATCGTCCAGGCCCACAATGCGGGCCGGGTTCTCACTCATGACGCGGGCGACGCCGCGCCAGTCGAGCAGACCGGGCTGCACCATGGTCTGCACGATGATCGAGAGCGCGGTCTCCAGACCGAGCATGCCGGGGCGAGCGGCCGCGAATTCGCAGCACTTGTCCTGTTCGGCGTGCGGGGCGTGATCGGTTGCGACACAGTCGATGACACCATCGGCCAGGGCCTGACGCAGCGCGGTCACATCGGAGGATTCGCGCAGCGGCGGGTTGACCCGGTTCACCGCGTCGTAGGTCTCCAGGCGCGAGTCATCCAGGAGCAGGTGGTGCGGGGTGACCTCGGCGGTGATCGAAATGCCCTGGGACTTGGCCCATTTCAGCAGTTCGACGGTGCCTTCGGTGGAGGCGTGGCAGATGTGTACGCGCGCACCGGCATCGCGGGCCAGCAGGGCGTCGCGGGCCACGATGGATTCCTCCGCGGCGCGCGGCCAACCGGCCAGGCCCAGGCGGGCGGCGTTCGGACCCTCGTGTGCCACAGCGCCCTTGGTGAGCCGGGGCTCCTCCGCGTGCTGGGCGATGAGGACGCCGAGCGAGTTCGCGTACTCCAGTGCGCGACGCATGATCAGCGGGTCGTAGACGCAGTGGCCGTCGTCGGAGAACATGCGCACCCCGGCGACTCCGGCTGCCATGGTGCCCATTTCGGCGAGCTGCTTACCCTCGAGGCCCACGGTGACCGCGCCGACCGGGTGCACGTCGACCAGGCCGACCTGCTGTCCGCGCCGCCACACATGGTCGGTGATGACCTGCGAGTCGGCGACCGGGCTGGTGTTCGCCATGGCGAAGACCGCCGTGTAGCCGCCCAGAGCTGCTGCGGCGGAACCGGTTTCGATGGTTTCGGTGTCCTCACGACCGGGCTCACGCAGGTGCGTGTGCAGGTCGATGAAGCCCGGCAGCAGGAATTGCCCGGTGCCATCGACGATTTCGGCGTCATCGGCGTTCAGGCCCGCACCTATCTCGCGGATTTCACCGTCGGCCAGCAGGACGTCGACCGGGTCGCCTTCGCCATACAGACGGACGTTCTTGATCAGGATGCTCATGCTGTCTCCTCTCGGCGCGACCGGGAGCCTTCCGTGGTTACGCAGGCTGCCTCCTCCAGGCCCTGACCGTTCACGCCACCACCTCGTCGGTTCCGACCAGCAGGCGGAAGAGCACCGCCATGCGCATATGGACTCCGTTGTTGACCTGTTGCAGCACAGCCGCTTTGGGGGAATCGGCGACGGCCGACGCGATTTCCATGCCGCGCAGCATGGGGCCCGGATGCAGGACCACGGCGTGCTCGTCGAGCATGCCCATGCGGCGCTCGCTCAGGCCGTAGTTGATCGAGTACTCGCGCGCCGACGGGAAGAAGCCGCCGTTCATGCGCTCGGCCTGCACGCGCAGCATCATGACCGCGTCCGCGCCGGGAAGCTCGGCATCGAGGGAGTGCGAGACGCGCACCGGCCACTGCTGCACGCCCACCGGGAGCAGGGTCTGCGGGGCGACCAGGACCACCTCGGCACCGAGTGTGCTGAGCAGGAAGGCATTCGAGCGGGCGACCCGGCTGTGCAGGATGTCGCCGACCAGTACAACGCGCTTGCCCTCGAGGTCACCGAGGCGCTGGCGCAGGGTCAGCGCGTCCAGCAGAGCCTGGGTGGGATGTTCATGAGTGCCGTCACCGGCATTGATGATGGCCGGGCCGGGTCCGACGAAACCGCCGCTCTGCTCCTGGATCTGGGAGAACCAGCGCGCGATCTGATGCGCCGCACCGGAGGCCGGATGCCGCACGATGAGCGCATCCGCGCCCGCCGCGTGCAGGGTCAGCGCGGTATCGCGCAGCGATTCACCCTTGGAGACCGAGGAACTGGAGGCGCTGACATTGATCACGTCGGCGCTCATCCACTTGCCCGCGACCTCGAAGGAAACCCTTGTGCGCGTGGAGTTCTCGAAGAACACCGTCATCACAGTGCGCCCGCGCAGCGTCGGCAGCTTCTTGACCTCGCGGCCGAGCAGGGCCTGTTCGAACCGCTCGGCGTCATCGAGGAGTTCGGTGGCGGCGCCGCGGTCCAGATCGGTCACCGACAGCAGATGCTTCACTTGTCACCCTCCTGTCGCAGGTACACACCGTCGCGGCCGTCGTGCTCGCGCAGCAGCACCGAGATGTCCTCGCTGCGGGAGGTGGGCACGTTCTTGCCGACATAGTCGGCGCGGATGGGCAGTTCGCGATGGCCGCGGTCGATGAGTACGGCCAGCTGGACCGCGCGCGGGCGGCCCAGATCGCGCAGCCCGTCCAGGGCCGAGCGCACGGTGCGTCCGGAGAACAGGACGTCGTCGACCAGCACCACCAGCACGTCTTCGATGCCGCCCTCGGGCACCGAGGTGCGCTCGAGCGGGCGGTGCGGACGGCTGCGCAGGTCGTCGCGGTAGAGGGTGATGTCGAGGGAGCCGACGGCGGGTCGCACGCCGGAGAACTCTTCGATGCGGTTCGCCAGTCGAGTGGCGAGAGTCGTTCCGCGCGTGGGGATTCCGATCAGCACCACGCGGGGGCCGTTCGGATCGCCGGAGTCCAGAGCGGTCTTCTCGATGATCTGATGCGCCATGCGCGCAATGGTCCGGCCGACGTCCGAGTCCGAGAGCAGTTCTCGTCCGGCGTCCACCTGTGCGGGATCGTGCCGCTGCGAGTATTCGGCAGCGCTCGACTTGGCCGCCCGATCTTCGGGCACAGCCATGCCGACCTCCTTCCCCGCCTCACCGGACGGTCCGTTAAAGGATGTCTTTTCGGGTTGCGAGCCTAGCAGCGCCGGTGACCCCGGCCGTCACCGCACCCCTGTGGCAACCGGCGGGTCGGGGCAGGTCGGCGAGTTGCGCACGACACACCTGCGGAACAGGCGGCGGTTCACCGCGATCACCGGGCGCAAGCCTCGCACCAGCGGGTTTCCGGGACCGACCCGCGCAACGCGGACGCGACTCGGGCAACTCTGTAGCTATGATCCGAACCGATTGGTATGCACGGGGTTCGCGACCACTGCTCGTCGCTGGGAGGAATCTCACACCATGGGCAGGCGGCGAATTCGGGCCATCTCCACGGTAGCGGTAATCGCCGGTCGGCTCATCGACATCGGCACGCACAGAGTCGGTGTTCCCGAGCACCGCAGCACGATTCCGCACCCGGCGGGGGTGCTCGAATGCGCGCCCGTCGGCGCAGCCGAAACCCGCTTGGCGACCGCACTTCATACACCGTAAACCGGTCTGTGCGATGCTCGGAGGGTGAGCAACGAAGCCGACTTCACCGAACCAGCCCGCGTCACCTTCCGCGGCTATGGCGGTATCAACCTCGCCGGAGACTCCTGGGGACCCCAGGACGGACCGCTGGTGGTATTCCTGCACGGCGGCGGACAGACCCGCCACTCCTGGAAAGATTCCGGACTGGCGCTGGCCAAGGCCGGTATGCACGCGGTGCAACTGGACGCGCGCGGACACGGCGACAGCGACTGGGCGCCCGAGGGCGACTACACCCGCGGCGCCATGGTCGAGGACCTGCTGGGCGTGCTCGAGCAGATCGGCAAGCCCGGCTTCGTGGTCGGAGCCAGCATGGGCGGCCTCACCGGACTCATTGCCAGCGCGCACCCGCAGCACGAGCGGATGACCGGTCTGGTGCTGGTCGATGTGGTGCCGCGACCCGAGGTCGCCGGCGTGGAGCGCGTGATCAACTTCCTGGGCAGCAATCCCGAGGGCTTCGCCAGCCTCGAGGAGGCCGCCGATGCCGTGGCCGCCTATCTGCCGCACCGCCGCCGGCCGCGCAATCCCGAAGGGCTGCAACGCAATCTGCGCCAGCGCGAAGACGGGCGCTGGTACTGGCATTGGGATCCGGCCATGCTCGGCGGGCGCGGTGAGCAGATCGATATGCACACCGAGGCGCTGGAAGACGCTGCGCGGCAACTGACCATGCCGGTGCTGCTGGTGCGTGGCGCGCTCTCGGATGTGGTGAGCGAGGAAGGTGTGCGCTCCTTCCAGGCGCTGGTACCGCACGCCGAATACGCCGAGATCGGCGCGGCCGCGCATACCGCCGCCAGTGACGCCAATGACGAATTCACCGATGCCGTGGTCGATTTCGTGCGCGCCCACGTGAATATGGAGTGAGGGCTACTCCCCCAGCATCCGATCGAGCAGGTGGCGGGTCAACTCGATCACCTGCTCGCGGGTGTGACTGCCGATCAGCACACCCTGGGTGATGCTGCCGATGGCGAAAACGATCAGCTGGGCGTCCATATTGGCATTGTCGAATGCCTTGCCCGGCTGCCGATTTCGCCGCAATTGCGTGGTGAACAGATTCACCAGATACAGCGGTGCGCCGTGGGTGTCCTCCGGCTTGATGACATCGGACCCGCTCAGCGCCGCGGCGTGAAAGGCCGCGAGCACCAGGCTGTCCTGATGGCTGGCGTCATCGAGCGGCAGTAGGGCGAGCGCGACGGCCTCGATCACTTCCCGGGGTGAGGCGTCCTCCCCCAGCGTGCCCACCCGCGCGGCGAACCGGCCCCCCGAATCCACCACCACGGCCAGGTGGGTGGCGAGCAGCAGTTCCCGCTTGGCCCCGAAGTAGTACTGGATCAGGCGCACCGAGATCCCCGCCGCGGCGGCTACCGATTGGAAGGTCGCGGCCTCCAGCCCTCCGGCGGCGATAACGCTCCGAGCAGCCGTGGTGATCTCGCGACGGCGCTGCTCGTGATCGACCAAACGTGGCATGGGAAGCGATGGTACGCCCATACCATGGCACGAATTACACAATGCGGATTGAACAATCTGAATTGAACAATCTTGGTTGTCGATCTACCGTGGGTGACATGACCGATTCGACCGGGACCATCTCCGAGACCGCCGCGCAGGCAGCCCGCGATCTGCGCATTCTGGTCGGGCGATTGCGCAGAAGGTTTCTGGAACAGTCGGACAGTCGCGAGCTCACGCCCACCCAACAGTCGGTACTCAGCCGATTGAGCAAGGGCGACAGTTCGGCCAGCGATCTCGCCGCGGCCGAGCGGGTCCGGCCGCAGGGGGTCGCGGTGACGCTCGGCATTCTCGAGGAGCGCGGGCTCATCGAGCGGCGACCCGATCCGGCGGACCGGCGACGGCAACTGGTCTCGCTGAGCGAAGAGGGCCGAGAGTTCCATGAGGGCCGACGGCGCGCTGGCGATGAATGGCTCGCCGCCGTCATGCAGGAGAGATTCACCGAGGGAGAGCGTCAGACCGTGCTCGACGCCCTGAGACTGCTGGAAAGACTTGGGCAGCAATGACTTCGGTTCTCGCCCGACGCCGGGCGGCGGCCGGGGACGGGTTCGATCGGTCCCTGCTGACACCGATGCTGCTCGGCACGATCCTCAATCCGATCAACTCCTCGATCATCGCGGTCTCGCTGGTGCCGATCGGAGTGGCGTTCGGCGCGCCCGCCGCGGAGACCGCCTGGCTGGTGTCGGCGCTGTATCTCGCGACCGCGATCGGGCAGCCGGTGGTCGGGCGACTGATCGATCTGTACGGGCCGCGACGGCTGTTCCTGGCGGGGGCCGCGCTCACCGGAATCGCCGGGGTGCTCGGGGTTTTCGCGCCCGCGCTGTGGGTGCTGGTGCTCGCCCGGATCGTGCTCGGATTCGGGACCTGCGCGGGCTATCCCGCATCGATGTACCTGATTCACAGTGAGGCCCGGCGCACCGGCAAGGACAGTCCGGCCGCGCTGTTGACCGCCTTGGCGGTGGCGGCGCAGACCATCGTGGTGATCGGTCCACCCCTGGGCGGGTTGCTCATTCACCTCGGAGGCTGGCGTGCGACCTTCGCCATCAATATTCCGCTGGGCATCGCCGCGCTGATCGCGGGGCTGCTGTGGATGCCGAAAACCGCCGCGCCCCAGCGCGACAGGTCGACCGGTATCGACACCCCGGGTATCGCCCTGTTCGCCGCGCTACTGCTGTCCACGCTGCTGTTCCTGATGAATCCGCAAGCGGCACATTGGTATCTGCCCGTACTCGCCATCGCGGCCGCTACCGGGCTGGTGATTCGCGAACTCCGCACGCCCACACCGTTTCTCGACGTGCTGGTATTGGGCGGCAATATCCCGCTGCTGGCCACCTATGCCCGAGTCATGTTGACCAGCATGGTGGCGTATTGCTTCCTCTACGGCTTCACCCAGTGGCTGGAGGCAGGGCGCGGATTAACCGCCGCCGCAGCCGGTCTCGTCCTGCTGCCACTGTCCCTCACCGGAATCGCCGTCTCCGCCGCGATCGGCCGCCGCGCCGTCATCCGCGGCAAGCTCGTCGTCGGAGCGACAGCCCAAATCCTCGGCTGCGCAATGCTTTTCCTCATGCCTGGCCATGCCGCCATCTGGCTGCTCATCGCCGCGGCCTGCGTCATGGGCATCCCGCAGGGCCTCAACAGCCTGGCCAACCAGAATGCCGTCTACTACCAGGCGGACCCGTCCCGCATCAGCTCCTCGGCGGGCCTGTCCCGCACCTTCACCTACCTCGGTGCGATGGGGGCCGCGGCCGCCGGCGGAGCATTCCTCGGCCCCGGCAGCGGCACGACCGGCCTACATCACCTGGCGGCGTTCATGCTCGCCACATCCGGCCTCTTCCTCGTGCTGACCCTGCCGGACCGGTCGATTCGGCACGTGCGGTCGCCCGTCGAGCGACGGCACGGATTCCGTTCAGCGCAGGTGATCCACGAGAGTGCCCTGATCACCGAACAATTGCGCGGTCCAGTACTCGAGCAGTGCGGTGTTGTCGGTGTCGTCGGGATGGAAGCCGGGCTTGACGTAGTCCCGGAATCGACCGAAGACGCGTGGCGTCAGGAAGGGCGAATGTCGCAGGGCCGCAAGGCTTCGTGCCAGCGTGACCGGGTGGTAGGCGGTGCGGTCTCCGGCAAGCGAGACGGCGGTGTGGGTGATGATGCCGGTGGCGAAGAAGGCCTTCGTGAAGAGCATTGCGATTATGCGCCGACGTTCGGTGCCGCCGACCGCCCGGTAGACGTCGAACGCCACCGCCTTGTGCTCGGATTCCTCGACCGCGTGCCACAGCAGCATCGAGCGCACCTCGGTCGACCCCAGCAGGGCTTGCGCGCGCTCATCGGTGAGCAGGGTTTCCGCGAAAACCGCCGTGTAATGCTCCAGCGCCGCCGTGATGCCGAGGCAGGTGCGCGGTGACAGCACGCGTTCGCAAAGGCCGAGAAAGTGATACGTGGTGCGGTCACCCCACCGGGTGGGATAGCCCATCTGCCACAGGCGTTCGTTCAACTCGTGATGCTCGCGACCGTGCGTGACCTCCTGGCCGATGAATCCGCGCACCCGCGAACGGAGTTCGGGCTCGATCAACTCATCGGCGAAGTGTTGTACGGAGCGAACGAAGAAGTCCTCGCCCTCCGGAAAGGTCGATGACAGATAGGCCATGACGTGGCTCATGACCAGGTCGCCGTCGACGAAGTGCCGCCGCAGCGACCCGGTCGGATAGGCGAATCGGATGCGGCGGACTCGAATTGGCGGTTTGGCGCTAGCGGATGACTGCGTCATGGCTGGCTCTCAATGATCGAATAATGTCTTTGGCGGCGGCGATCGCATACATCGACCACAGCAGTTCAATGGCGGCGTCGACTCGATCCACGGCCGGATCGGGATCGGCCATGACTTCGCGGTACTCCTCGACGCTCCGTTCGACCGAGTGCGCGACCGCGGCGCACAGCAGATCCGATTTCGTCGGGAAGTGATGCAGCACAGCACCGATCGATACCCCGGCCCGATGGGCGACGCCGGTGGTGGTGATCGCGCTGAAACCGGATTCCACCAGAGCGTCGATGGTGGCGTCGAGTACCGAGCGCCGGCTGGCGGCCGCCGTAGTCGAGGTCGATCGGCAAGCCATGGCCGCCATCGGATCGGGGTCAGTCGAGTTCGAGCCGGGATGTCAAGAGGAACTTGGTGTTCGGCCAGTCGTCGACGGTGATGGAGAACAGGACGCTGTCGCGGAGGGTGCCGTCGGCGCGGCGGAATTGGCGGCGGAGGGTGCCTTCGTATTGGGCTCCGAGGCGGGCTATTGCCTGCTGGGAGCGGTGGTTGCGGACATCGGTTTTGAGTTGTACCCGTGCCGCGCCGAGGGTTTCGAAGGCGTGGTCGAGGAGGAGAAGTTTGGCTTCCGGGTTCACCGCGGTGCCCCACACCGAGGGCGTGTAGACGGTGAAGCCGATCTCCAGGCCCGCGTCACGGGGACGGGCTTCCAGGTAGGAGGTGACGCCGAGGATCGCCCCGGCGGGCCGATCGGCGATCGGGCGACGGGAACGTACCGTCCACACATGCCAGTCGGGTTGCGAATTTCGCTCGCGCAGTAAGGCTTCCAGCTCTTCGGGAGCGCTCGGACGCCAGGGCAGATGCGCCCATACCCGGTCGTGGTCGAGGGCTCGGAACAGTTCGGCGGAATCGGCGGCCGGGTCGACGGCGGTCAGTGCAATCGCAGTGCCGGTCAACACGGTGCCGGTCGGTATGGGCCAGGTCATCTCCGGCCAGGGCTCATCGTCGGGGCGGGGGTCCGGCCGGGGCTCGAAGCGCTCCGACTCCGCGATCTGCTGCACATTCGGACTATACGGTTGCGACAGCGCGGCCGGCCGCAGGCAACCCGGCCCGCGGCTTCCGCGTCGCCGGATCAGTCGGTACCGAAGTCGGCGGCGTGGTCGAGGGCCCACCGGGCGAAAGTGGTTGCGGGACTTCCGGTGATATCCGGAACGCTGGTGATCGGCAGTTCCGCGGGCGCTTGGTCGAAGCTCGCGAGAGCGTTGTCCACGTACCATGTCGCGGTCTCACCCATGGTGGGAGTCAGGGCAGCGATGGTGTCCTCACGGGACGAGCGCTCGAAGGTGATGTCACGCCCGAGCGCGGCGGCGATGCGGCTGACTAGTTCGGTGCGAGTGAGAACTTCGGGGCCCGCGAGGGAGTACGCGTGGCCGATATGCGAATCGTCCGACAGGGCGGTGGCGGCGACGGCGGCTATGTCGACCATGGCGATCGGTGCGCTCGCGGCTTCGGGGTGGGGTTCACGGACCGTGCCGGTGGTCCGGATCTGATGGGACCAGGTCAGCGAGTTCTCCATGAAGTCGGCGGGCCACAGGTGGGTCCAGGCCAGGCCGCTTTTCTCGACCGCGCCGGAGACATCGCCCCACCAACTCTCCGGTTCCCCGGACAGGTCCACGACATGCCGGACGCCCCCGGCCCGCGCCAGCGCCAGCACATCGACGACGGAGTCGGAGGCGGGTGCGAGGTACATGCGATCCACCCCGTCGAATACTCCCGACAGGGTTTCCGGTCGTCGCACATTGCCCTCGGCGACCTGCACCGCGGCGGGTAGGGCGGCCTTGCGCGGGTTGTTGGTGAGGGCGCGAATATCGGTGATCCCGCGGGCCAGCAGCTGGTCGACGACCTTGCGGCCGATGTTCGCGGTAGCTCCGGTTACCAGGATGGTCATGTGTGCCTCTCCATGCGAATCGACGAAAGTGCCAGTTTGCCTACGGAATTCGCGCGGCGCATATGTCCTTTTTCCGCTATTCGCACGGTGGCCGGGCGCGGCGCGCTTGAACATCAACTCGATAGAACGTATGTTCGATCTCATGTCGATGCCATTGCAGGGCTCACTGCTCGACGGGTTCGGAGAGCTCGAGGTCGGTGCGCTGGACGGAGTGCGGCGCACGGTATTGAGCGACGGAGCCTGGGTGGATGTACTGCCCGGGTGGCTGACCGGGGCGGATCTGCTGTTCGAACGACTCGTCACCGATGTGCCGTGGCGGGCCGATCGGCGGGCCATGTACGACCGGGTGGTGGATGTGCCTCGCCTGCTGGCCTTCTACGAACAGGGGCAGGCGCTCCCGGATCCGGTGCTGGATCAGGCCCGCGATGCCTTGAGCGCGCACTACCTGCGCGAGCTCGCCGAACCGTTCACCACCGCGGGGCTCTGCTACTACCGCGACGGCAACGACAGTGTCGCCTGGCATGGCGATACCTCCGGCCGCGGAGCCACCCACGACACCATGGTCGCCATTGTGTCCGTCGGCGCGGCGCGCGCACTGCTACTGCGGCCACGCGGCGGAGGTGAGAGCCTGCGGTACGCGCTCGGCCACGGGGACCTCATCGTGATGGGCGGATCATGTCAGCGGACCTGGGAACATGCGATACCCAAGACCCGACGGCCGGTGGGGCCGCGCATCAGTATTCAATTCCGGCCGCGGGGGGTGCGCTGAAACACGCTGGTATCACCCGGATTTGGTGCCCTTCGGCGCGGGTGGCACCGGGCGACGCGCGAATTCCGGGACATGCTCGTTGAAGACGCCGCGCGCCACCAGGAACGGCAGCAGGCTGCGCAGCACGGGGATACGGCGGAATATCCGCAGGACCATCGGGGTGCGATCCGAATTGGACACGTTGACCGCACCCGAAACCGCCGGGCCGATGGCGCGCGCGTGCGCGATGCGCTGCACACCCTGAACCACCGTGGTCGGGATGGACCTTCGGCGCTGCACCCGCGCCAGATCGGACGGGGAGACACCACCCGAAATCAACTTGGGGGCAAGGATTCTCGCCGCCGCGACGGCGTCCTGCACCGCCAGGTTGATGCCCACACCCCCGACCGGTGACATGGCGTGCGCGGCATCGCCGAGACACAGCAGCCCATCGGTGTACCAGCGGTCGAGCCGATCGAGCTTCACATCCAGGAGTTTGACCTCATCCCAACTCCGCACGGCCTCGACGCGATCGAGGAGCCAGGGCGCGGGCCCGGCCATATCGCGCATGATGGCATCGACCGGTTGTTGTTGCCGCACAACCGAATCACTGCCTTTGGCGATCAGAATCGCACACTGCCAGTAGTCGCCGCGATCCAGCATGATGGCGACCCGGCCGGTGGTCAGCACCGGCACCGCCCCAGCGGGATCGGTGTCGTTGCGCGGAATACGCATCCACCACACGTCGAACGGCGTCGGCCAATCCCGCACCCGCAGCCCCGCCGCCGCGCGCAGCGTGGAGGTGCGGCCGTCGCAGGCCACCGTCAGATCGGCTCGAATCTCGCCGGTGGCACCGTCTTTCGCGCGGTAGCGCACCCCGGTGACCCGGCCGTTCTCGCGCAGCAGATCCGTCGCCTCGGTGTTCATCCGCAACCGGAAGGCGGGTTCGGCATCGGCGGCCTGGGCGAGCAGGTCCAGCAGATCCCACTGCGGCACCATGGCGATGTACTTGAACCGCCCGGGAATGTGTTCGAAGGTGGCGATCGGCTGCATACTGCCGCCGATCGGTATGGCGATCGAATTCAACCGCCGCTGCGGCAGTTTCGCGAATTCCTCGCGCAAGCCGAGCTCATCGAGCAGTTCCAGGGTGGTGGGATGCACGGTGTCCCCGCGGAAATCCCGCAGGAAGTCACCGTGCTTCTCCAGCACCATCACATCGATACCGCCGCGCGCCAGCAGCAGCCCCAAAATCATGCCCGCCGGTCCACCACCGGCGACGAGACAGGTCGTAGATTCCACCGCACACCCCTCCCGAGCGATAACGATCGGTCAATTCCAGGGTAGGCCGCGAACACGGGCTGGTCGGTCCAACCTATCGATCCCGGTGCAGCACAAAGAAGTACGGGTCACGCATGCCGCGCATATCCATGACGCCCAGCAGGGTGTCGGTGTCCACGCGCCGGAAGACGTCGATGATCGGCAGGTGGTCGTAGATCATCGTGGCACTGGACTTGCCGCGGAACTCCAGATTGCGCAGCCGGGCGCGCGAGGTCTTGGTGGCCAGTGCCGGGCGCAGGAAGCCGAGCGAACGGCGCACCGGCCGCAGCGTGGCGTTGGGCACCTTGCCGGCCAGGAAGAGCGGGACCCGGCGCGGGTCGACCGGGAAGACCTGTCCGTCCGGGGTGGCGAACAGCAGCGGCTGCACCTCGTCGGCGCTGTCGAACTGCTTTCCGTACCAACCGGATTCGACCAACACGCCCTGCCACGGATGCCCGGTATCGAGCTCACCTCCGCGCCAGCGCCCGCTGGTCACCTCCTCCACCCGCGCGGCGGGCAGTCCGTCGAAGAACTGCCAGGCCTGCTCCGGAGCGCACCCACCGGCCCGCAATTCCGCCAATCGCCGCGTCGCGCCCGATGCCGATTCACCGGTGACCATCCCAAGTCTCCTCGCCCGAGTGGATGAAACATTCTCGCTCACACTATCTCACCCCCCCACCAGTCAGACCCTCTGCCCGCTACCCGGTCGATACGTTTTAGTCCACTTGACAAAATACTTCCCGAAAAGGGTGGTGCTTCTAGTTTTAGTCTCCTAGCCTAAAACACATGACGACGGTGCGGGACACAGCGGAGACGATCCGAACGGCCAACCGGCCGCAGGACCTATTCGGCAGTGCCACAGCCGATTCCGACTCACGCGAGGAGGGACGGCGGCGGTATCACCGACTCGCCGCGCAGGTGCATCCCGATCGCGCCGCACCCGGTGAAATCGATCTGGCGCGCACGGCCTTCGAGCGTCTGACCGAGCTGTATCGACAGTGGACCGAGGGCGACGACACTGGAATGCGGGTCACCGGGGCACGTGCGAGCTATCCGATCGGCACGCTGCACGCGCGTGGCACCCTGGCGGATCTATACCACAGCGGCAGCCATCGGATTGTGAAGATCCCCCGGCGCACCACCGCGAACAAACTCCTAGCTGCCGAGCGAAACGCACTGCGGGACATAGCGATCGTGACCGGCGAACACGAATGGCTGCGGCCCTACTTCCCAGAGCTCGTCGATACGGTCGACCATCGGGACATCGATACCGGTGCACACCGGACGGTGAACGTGCTCAACGCGCTCACCGACGGCTTCGTCACCCTCGAGCAGGTGCGCGCCGAATATCCCGGCGGACTCGACCCACGCGACTACGCCTGGATGCATCGGCGACTGCTGCGCTGCCTGTCCGGGGCGGCGCTGGCGGGATGGGTACACACCGCGATCAGTCCCGCGAATGTGCTCATCCACCCACGTCAGCACGGTGTCGTCCTGGTCGGCTGGTCCTTCGCCACCCGGCCGGGCACGCCCGCCGCGGCGACCTTCGGCGCCATCGACTACCCGGCGGAGATCAAGGACGCGGTCTCCCCCGCCACCGATGTGTACCTCGCGCACCGGCTGATGCTCACCATGCTCGGCCGCCGCGCACCCACCGCCATGCGCGGCTTCGCGGCGGGCTGTATGCAGTCCGATCCGCGGCTGCGCCCCGAACCCGCCGATCTGCTCGGCGAATTCGACGATCTGCTCGACCGGCTTTACGGACAGCGCCGCTTCCGGCCCTTCGAGCTCACGAAAGGACAGTGACAGCAATGGGTTACGGAAACTGGGACGATCGTGCCTACGATGCGGGACGTACCTTCCGCGCCGCCCGCGGCCTCGACGATTTCGGCTACACCGCCGATGTGCGGTCGCAGCCGATGAGTTCCTGGAAAGCACACCCCTCGCTCGATCCCAAGGGGGTGAAGCTCCGCGAATCGCGCGATTCGGATGATCACGGGAACTCGCTGCCGATCGCGGTGCTCTTCGACGTCACCGGATCGATGGGCCGGGTGCCGCGCATCATGCAGGAGAAGCTCGGCAAACTGCACGGACTGTTGCAGCGCAAGGGTTATGCCGACGATCCGCAGATCATGTTCGGCGGTATCGGTGACGCCGATTCGGATCAGGTGCCCCTGCAGGTCGGACAGTTCGAATCCGACAACCGCATGGACGAACAGCTGCGACTGATCTTCCTGGAGGGCAACGGCGGCGGACAGAAGTCCGAAAGTTATGAACTGGCCGCGTATTTCACGGCCCGGCACACCGCCACCGACGCCTGGGACAAGCGCGGGCAGAAGGGCTATCTGTTCATTGTCGGCGACGAACTGAACAAGCCGCGACTGGCGTCGCGGCACATTCGAAATATTGTCGGCGACAAGGTGAATCGGGATATCGCGGTGGAGTCGATCTACCGTGAGCTCGCCGACCGCTGGCACGTGCACTACATCCTGCCCAATCAGTCCAGCTACTACCACGATTCGGAGATCTCGGACTACTGGCGCGGACTGCTCGGCGAACGCTTTCTGCGCCTGGACGATCCGGCGGCGGTATGCGAACTCATCGCCCTGACCATCGGAATCGGCGAGGACCGGATCGATCTCGGTGCGGGACTGGCGGATCTGCGCGATATCGGCTCCACCGACGAAGCCGACGCGGTCGGCAAGGCACTCGCCCCCATCGGCGCGGCACGACGTTCGCACAGCGTCGGCGCGCTGCCCGCACCCACCGGCGACGACGACGTCGACTTCGGAAACTAGAGGGGACACAGCGATGTTCGGCGATCGCCACCTCATAGTGGTCGACCTCGGGTTCGGCGACGCCGGAAAAGGCGCCACCGTCGACTGGCTCTGCGCGCCCGCCGGCGGCCTCGATGTGTCCGCGGTGGTGCGATTCAACGGCGGCGCGCAGGCCGCACACAATGTGATCGCCGGCGGACGGCACCACACCTTCCGGCAGTTCGGGTCCGGCACCCTGTCCCGGGTGCCGACCCTGCTGTCGCGATACATGCTGGTGGAGCCCATCGCGCTGGCCACCGAAGCCCGCGCACTGGAGCGGCTCGGTATCGCCGATCCGCTGTCGCTGCTGTCCGTGGACGAACGAGCGCTGCTCACCACCCCGATACACGGGGCCGCCAACCGCTGCCGGGAAGACACGAGGGGTGCTGCCCGGCACGGTTCGTGCGGAATCGGCATCGGCGAGACGGCGAGTTACGCACTCACCCATGACGCGCCACGCGTCGCGGACTGCCTGCGACCGAATGTGCTGCGGCGCAAGCTCATCGCGCTCGAAGAGCACTACCGGCCACTGCTGGCGGGCGGTAAGCACCGGTACGACTCGATCGATGATCTCGTCGACGTGTACACCGAATTCGCCCGAGCCGTAGCGATTCTGCCGGGCGATCAACTCGCCGCGTTCGCCGCGAACGGGCGACTGGTGTTCGAGGGCGCACAGGGGGCACTGCTGGACGAATGGCGCGGCCTGCACCCGTACACCACCTGGTCGACGGTGGAGCCACGCAACGCACGGGCCATGCTCGCCCGCATCGACGCGCCCGGATACGTCCTCGGGGTCACGCGCAGCCATTTCACCAGGCACGGGGCCGGACCATTCCCCACCGAGGACGCCGAACTGTCAATTGTGGAGCGGCACAACGGAACCGGGGAGTATCAGGGCGACTTCCGGCGTGGGCACCTCGATCCGATCCTGCTGCGATACGCCATCGAAGCCTGCGGTGGCATCGACGGACTGGCAGTCAACCACCTGGACGCCGTCGGCGAAATCCGCACCGCCAGCGGATATCTCACCGCCGACGGCTGTATCGACCGCCTCGATCTCGGTGACTGGCAGGACCTGGACCACCAGCAGCGCCTCACCGACCTGCTCACCGGCGCGACACCGGCGCTGGCGGATCTACCCGGCGACATCCCCGGCTATCTCGAGGCCGAACTCGGCGTGCCGGTGGTGCTCACCGGACACGGACCCGACCGCTTCGACCGCACGCCCAGGACACCCGGCATCACGCCGGACGGCCAGCTCACACGCGGTTTCGCACCGCACACCAGACTCGACACCGGCCGATCGCACGAAGCACGCCCCGACTACGGCATGATTGACCACTTGTGGAGCAACAATCCGCGGTATCCATCGATGTGATCGCCCTGCGCTACGGGCGCGACGACGCCACCGTCACGGTCGGCATCGCGCCCCGGCGATGGGAGCCGTTCCCCGGCGAACTCGCCCTGCCCGGCGTCCTACTCGGGCGCGGCGAACGCCTGGAAGCGGCGGCCCGGCGCGCGGTGCACACCAAACTCGGTGTGCCCGAACAGGCTATCCACTCCGTCGGGCAGCTGGTCACCTTCGACGAACCCAATCGCGACCCGCGCGGACCCACCCTGTCCATCGCCATGTGGGCCGTCATCGGCGAACACGACAGCGATACTGCCGACTGGGTGACCTTCGAGCGCATGCCGGCACTGGCCTTCGACCACAATCGGATCGTCGAGACCGCCCGCGGCCTCTTCGCCGAAATGCTGTGGAAACACCTCGAATTCACCCGCCCGCTGATCGGCGAGCAGTTCCCCGCGACCCGCGCGGTCGCACTGACCGCGGCACTCGAGGGCGCGCGCCCCGACCCGGGCAATCTCAACCGCACCCTCGCGGCACTGCCCGGGCTGACCCGCACGGGCGAACGACTACGGGTGAAGGCGACCGGGCGGCCCGCCGCCGTATGGGCATTCGACGCCGAGTAGGCAAATTCTCCACGTCCGCTCAGCGGTTTCGTCGAGGCCCCGGGTCCGAGCGCTGTTCGGCCGGTTTCGACACGCCAGATTCTCATGTATAGATGCGCATATCCGCGTGTTGACATGTCGCGCGGCCACTCAACTCGGCGTCCCGGACGACGGGTTGCGCCAGCTCTTGAATTAGGTTGGCCGGCAAGATGATTCGTCGCCACGCCGAGTCGACACGAACCACCTCACCGAGACCCCGGTGAGCCCTTGGGCCGCACCGAAGATCACGTGACCTTCAGTGGATGATGTGGATTCCAGCCGGGCCCGGCGTGCTCACCGCGCCGATGATCGGCGCCATCATCCGGCGACGGGTCAGGGCGTGGATTTGCCGTTGAGCAGCGATTCCACCAGGGCGCGAATCGCACTGCGCAGGCGCTCGGTTTCACCCGCGCGAACCATGGCGCGGGCCACCTCCGAGCCGACGGAGCTGAAGAGCAGGCGGCCCGCCGCTTCGGCGTCGAGGTCGGGGCGGACCTCGGCCAGCAGGGTGGTGATGTGACGGTCCCAGGTGCCGTGGAATTCGGCGGTGCGCGGATGCGGAGGGATGTTCATACCAGTTGCGGCAGCCATCAATTCCACATTGTCGGCCATCATGACGGTCATCGTGTCGAAGAAGGCGAGCAGGCGAGCACCGGCGGGCGCGCCGGGGCCGAGCGGTGGCGGGCCCGCGGTGATCCCGGCAAGCAATGCCTCCGCGGGCTCGGCGACCAGGGCGTGCAATAGCCCGGCACGGCTGCCGAAGCGGTGGAAGATCGTGCCTTTGCCCACGCCCGCCGCGGCGGCCACGCGGTCCATGGTGATGGCGTCCGCGCCATATTCGGCCAGCAGCCCACGCGTGGCCGCCAGAATCGCGTGGCGATTACGTGCGGCGTCGGCGCGTTCCTTGGGGGCGGCACGCTCCCCCGGCTGCTCAACCGGCATTTCCTCCACTTTCGTTGACAAGTTGACCGGCGGTCCATATCGTAGCGAGGCATAACTGGACCGTCAGTCAACTTATGAGGTTTTCGATGCAGGCAATCCTATTGACCACGACCGGTGGACCCGAAGTCCTGGTACCGAGCGAGGTACCCGCGCCGCACCCACAGGCCGGACAGGTGCTCGTGCGCAACGAGGCGATTCCGGTGCTGTACCCCGAGGCCATGCTGCGCTCGGGCGCATTCCCCATCCCCCTCGAGAAGCCTTTCGTCTTCGGCACCCAGGCCGCCGGCGTGGTCGTCGAACTCGGCGCCGGCGTGGACCCCGCACTGCTCGGACAGCGCGTCATCGTCGCCAGCGACACGTTCGGCACATACGCCGAATTCGTCTGCGCCCCAGCCGAATCCGCCGTCCGGATTCCGGACGCGCTCTCCTCGGTGGATGCGGCGGCGCTGTCCATGAGCGGGTCGGTGACCATTCCCCTGATGGCGACCGCGAAGCTCACCGGCACCGAGACCGTACTCATCGAGGCCGCCGCGACGGGAATCGGCGGGTACCTCACCCAGCTCGCCAAGGAAGCCGGTGCGGCGCGCGTCATCGCCACCGCCGGCGGAGCCGAAAAGGCCGACCGCGCACGCGAATTCGGCGCCGATGTGGTGATCGACCATCTCGACCCCGACTGGGTCGACCAGCTTCGCGAAACCCTCGGCGGCGCAACCATAGACGTGGTGTTCGACTCCATCGGCGGCGAATCCGCGCCGGCACTACTGGATCTCATGACCCCGCTCACCGGCCGCATGCTCAGCTACGGCTTCCTCTCCGGCGCACCCGCCCAGATCACCGCCATGGACCTGATAATGCGCGGACTCACCCTCATCGGCTGCTCCGGCCCGGCTTGGCTGGCGGGCGTAGCCAATGCACGCGGCGCGGCCATGGCACACGCGGTATCGGGTTCACTGACCCCGATCGTGGATCGGGTACTCCCGCTGGATCAAGCCGCCCAGGCCCACCGGATCCTCGACGACCGAGCCGCCAAGGGCACGATCGTGCTGCAACCCCGATAGCCGCGACACCTGCCAAACCTTCCGAATCGGGCGCGCCCGCCGCATAGAGTGCGAAGACGACAGCGGCGCGGCGCGGCACCTACCCGGAAGCGAGGCTCCATGAGCTCCTCGAATACCGTCCTGATCACCGGCACGTCCTCGGGCATCGGCCTGGCCACCGCCATAGGCGCGGCGCGCGCGGGCTGGCAGACCGTGGCCACCATGCGCGATGTGGGGCGGGCGGAGGCGCTCATGGACGCGGCGAATGAGGCCGGGGTCGCGGGGCTCATCCGGGTCGAGCCGCTCGATGTCACCGATTCCGGCTCGGTCGCGGAGTGCGTGAAGAAGGTGTTCGCCGAGTACGGGCGGCTGGACGCGGTCATCAACAACGCCGGGTCCGGGTTCGTCGGGACCATCGAGCAGACCGGGCTGGAGCCGGTGCGAGATGTCATGGAGGTCAACTACTTCGGCGTTGTCGAGGTGACCCACGCCGCCATGCCGCACCTGCGGGAATCGGGTGGGCGGTTGATCACCGTCACCAGCGTCGGCGGGGTGATCGGACAACCGTTCAATGAGGCGTACTGCGCGGCCAAGTTCGCCGTCGAAGGGTTCATGGAGTCGCTCGCACCGGTCGCGGCGACCGTCGGCGTGCGCGTCATGGTGATCGAACCCGGTGCCGTGGCAAGCGAATTCGTGGCCAGCCAGAAGATCGATATTCCGGGATTGCTGGCGGCGGCCGGGCCGTACGCACCGGCACTACAGCACTACATCGAACGCACTCAGAACGCGTTCCGCAGCGCGCAGACGCCGGACGAGGCGACCGTTCCCATTATTGCCGCGCTCACCGAGGAGGCACCGCCGTTCCGGGCGCAGACCTCATCGTGGGCACGGGGATTCACCTCCACCAAACTCGCCGATCTGGACGGTGCGGCCGTCCAGATGGTCACCGCGAGCTGGGTGGAGGAGCGCCAGCACTGAGCTCGGCTCAGCCCTTCGGACTGCCCAGGCAGAACGTGGTTTTCGGGTCCGCCAGGGTGATGACGCTATTCGCCTCGGAACCGCACAGGTTCTCATCGGCTTCGCCGTCGACGCGGGTCAGCACCCGGAAACTCGCCTCCGAGGAGGCACAGTCGGCGAACTGGTAGCCGGTGAGCGAACTCTCGTGATAGCAGGCGCCCTGCTTGAAATTCGGTGCCAGACACAGGAATGCGGTGGTGCCGCCGTTCAGCGTCTCCTCATAGGAGGTGTAGTCGGCGGCGCAATCGGCCTTGGTGTCGAAGACCTGCGCGACCTTGTAGACCGCCTTCTCCGAGGCGCAATCCGCCGGTTCGGTCTTGGAATCGATCATCGAACCCTTGAGCACATTGATGCAGTCGCCCACCTTGGCTCGCGCGGTGTCGGATTTGCTGGCGTCCTTCACCACATCCGCGCCCTTCTCCACGATCGAGCATCCCGTCAGCGCCAGCGCGAATACCGCCAGCACGGCGGGTACGAGACGGATCGAACGGCCCGCTCCCCTTGGATTTACCTGCATCGATGCCACAAACCTTTCAAACCTCGCAAATCGGTCAAGACATCGACAACCACACCGCATCAGCGAACCGCGAGCATCCGGGAAACCACGGGATCGGGGCGGAACCCGTGGTCCTCGCCCGGCCGGTTAGGCTTCGAGCCGGGCGGCCAGCGAAATGAGGAGTAGGCGATCAACGCGTTTGTCGGCCGCGTCCACGAACTGACCAGCCTGGACGCGGAATGCCATGCACCCGACGGGCCCTGGGTATTCCTGGTGGAGGGACCGGCGGGCATCGGGAAATCCCGGCTGCTCGGCGAATTCGCTCGACGGGAACAGGATCGCGGTGCCACGACCGGTCTGCGCGTGGTGTCCGTGCCCGCCACCGAATTCGAGCATTCCACACCCCTGCAGCTCGTGCACGACATCCTCGACCGGATCTCCGAACTACCGGACCCCGCCAGCACTCGCGATGATTGCAGCGACCCTCGCGAACTGGCGCGATTGCTGCGGCGGCGGCTCGGCACCGAACCGACGCTGCTCGTCATCGATGACGCGCACTGGGCCGACACCGCCTCACTCCATGTGCTGGCCTTGCTGATTCGGCATCGCCCCGACGGCACCCGCTTGGCGCTGGCGTATCGCGAGCGACAGTTTCCGGCGGCGCTCGGGCACGCACTGCGCACGCTCGGCACCGCGACCTTTCATCTGCCGGTGCCGCCGCTGTCCATCGCCGATGCGGCCGCACTACTGCCCGAGCTGCCGTCGAGTCGCCGCGAGCGACTATTGAGCGCGGCGCACGGCAATCCGCTGTATCTACTGTTGCTCGCCGAACTCACCCCCGCCGAGTTCGATACCGCTGTGCGGTCGGGCGATCCGGCCTCGACGGACTGCTCCCATCTGGATCGCACCATTCGAGCCGAACTCGCGCAACTGCCCGATCGCGAACTGCTCGCCGCGGCGGCAGCGGCGGTCTGCGGCCCGACCGCGGACGCCGACCTGCTCTGCGCCACAGCCGAATTGCCCCTGGAAGAGCTCTCCGCCGCACTGGACGAACTGGCCCGGCGCGGCTGGCTCACCATTACCGGCGGCACGGTCACCTTCCGACATCCACTGATCCGCACGGCCGCCTACCGACTCGGCGGCCCCGGTTGGCGTGCCGGCGCCCACGCCCGTGCCGCCCGCACCCTGCGTGCGGCCGATGCCCCATTGCTCACCCGCGCAAGACATCTCGAACACGCCCTGCGCGGTCGAGACGACCTCGCCGCCACCGAACTCATCCACGCCGCCGAACTGGCCCTGCCCACCGACCCCGCCACCAGCGCCCGCTGGATCACCGCTGCTCTGGCGGCCGGATCCGGCCATCGAACAGCAGACCTCGGCACATTCGATACAAACGGCTCGGGCGACACCGGATCCGGGCCACACTCCCCCGGCCCGGACCGCCCGACCGACGCGAGCCACAATCGGCCCGACCGAAACAGGCTCGCGGCGAACGACTTCGACTCACCAAATTCGGGCGCACATCGCCGAGTCCGGGACGATTCCGGTCCGGACAACTCCATCCCTGCAAGCACCGATTCACCGGCAGCCACCGCGAGCCGCTCGCACGAGAACTGGCCGAGCCCAGGTGATTCCGGGCCGAGCGGCTTCGGTTCGGCCGACTGCGGACCCGGTGGTGTTGCGCGCGTTCGGATTCAGCACCTGCTCGGGCGGGCGCTACTGCTGTCCGGAGCCGTGGAGCAGGCGCGCGAGGTACTGGAACCGCTTGCCGCTCGAGCGGGTTCACAGCAGCAGGACTCACTGCTGCTGTACGCGCGATGTGAACGGATACTCGGGAATGTCGATACGGCGCGCTCTCGGCTGGCGACCGTGGCCGATCGGCCCGATCTCGCCGGAAACGGGCCGGTGCAACTGGAATTGGCGATCCTCGAGTTGCAAGACAATCGGGATGTCGCGGGGGCGGCCCGGGTGCGGGCACTGTTCGGGTCCGAGGCCATTCGCGAGCCCGCAATTCTCGCGGCCGCGCTCACGCTGTGGAGTATGGGGCAGCTCACCGAGTTGGATATGGCCGGGGCCAGAGCGAATTATCAAGCGGGCGAACGGGAGTACACGCGGCTCACCGACACCCAGTTGCTCGACAGCGCGCACGCGGTATCCGCGCTGGGCTGGATGGCGTATTTTCTCGACGATCAGCGCACCGGGCTCGCGCATATCGAGCGGGCCGTGCGCGTCACCCGGCGGTTCGGGCGCAGCTTCATTCTGCCGGAACTGTATACGGTGCAGGCGTATTCGCTGGCCAAGCTGGGACGGAACGAGGAAGCCCTCACGGCGGCCGAAGATGCCGCCGAATGCGCCGAACTGTACGGGTACCCCGGCATCCTCCCGCTCGCCGGCGCGATCAAACTACGTGTGCTGCATACGACTTCACCGCGCGCCCAAGTCCTGGAGTGGTGGCGCACCGTCGACGCCATGCCGCGCCCGGTGATGCGCTGGTGGCGGGCGGTCGTCGAATCGGCATTGAACGAGATCGCGGCCAGGCTCGGCATCGCCGCGGCGAAACCGGCAGCAGCACAACCCGATCGAGCCCATCCCATGCAGCCGACCGAGGTCGGAGCGTTCGCCCAGGTACTGCTCGGCAAGGGTGATATCGAGACCGCGGGACGACTGGTGACGCAAGCCGAGAAGGCGGCACAGGGGCTCGGCCTGTCCGGACAGCTCGCGGCCGCCGCGCACGCGCGCGCCGAATACGCTTGCGCACGTGCGGATCTCGACCGGGCCGAGACCGCCGCACAAGCCGCGATCGAGGGATACGCGGTCGCCGAGATGCCGATTCAACGCGCACAGGCGCAGCTGATCGCCGCACGAGTCGCCGGTCAGCGCGGCGACTTCGGTCGCGCGACCGCCCTGATCGCCACGGCGCGAACGGAATTCACCCGTGCCGGAACACACGAGCTGTTGATCGAGGCGACAGCGGCGCAGCGGCAGCTCGCCGGACGGCAGAGTGTCACCGGCGCACTGGCATTGACCGAGCGCGAACGCGAGGTCGCCGGGCTGGTGGCGCGGGGCTGCACCAATAAAGAGATTGCCGCGCAACTATTTCTGAGTCCGCGCACCGTCGAGGATCATCTCAGCCGCATCCTGCGCAAACTCGGTCTCAGCAGTCGCGCGGGCATCGCGCAGCGGCTCAGCGAAGTGGATGCGAAAACGCTCTAGTCAGCGGATGCGGATCCCGGCCAAAAGCATGCCGGGATGACGGGAAACCGGCCAAGCTCTATCCGGTGATTTCCCACTCGTAGACGGTGAGATCCGATGCGCCGGTGGTGTGAATGGGGTCGGTGAAGACCAGATCCCGTGCGGCGTCCAGGCTTTCGGCCAGAATCACGTAGGCCCCGCCGCTGTTGTTGGTGAACTTACCGGTCTCGACGAGCTGTCCGCGCGAGCGGACGCCGTCGAGCCAATCCTTATGTGGCTGTGCCACAGTCGGATCGAAGCGCGGGGTGCGCATTGCCAGCACCAAGTACTTGCGCACCCTGCGCCTCTCCCTACTTACTTGTCGTCGCCGCGCGGCGCGCGAGTCGCCGCCGCGGCCGCCCGGACCTGCGGTGCCACCAGCACCACCTGGCCGAGCACACCATTGATGAACGAGGGGGAATCATCGGTGGAGAGCTCCTTGGCGAGCTCGACCGCCTCATCCACCGCCACCACGGGCGGAACATCATTGGCGTGGAACAACTCCCACACCGCGACCCGCAGAATCGCGCGGTCCACGGCGGGCAGCCGGGACAGTGCCCAATCCTGCAGGTAGGACTCGATGGTGCCGTCCACGCGATCCAGATCGTCGGCGACGCCTTCGACCAGGACGCGGGTGTACGGGTTCACCGGGGCCACCGAATCGTCGCGCACCGAGAGCGAGACGCGGTCGGAGAGCAATTCCGCGGGGTCGATATCGCGGGCCTCTGCCTCGAAGAGCAGATCGACCGCTCGTCGGCGCGCCTTGTGTCGCGCACCGAGCTTCTTGAAACCTGCGGACTTCTTGTCCGGCGGTTGGTTGGCCACGGTCACCATTATCCGCGCGTCAGGAGTTGACGCGGCTGATGTAGGAACCGTCGCGGGTATCCACGCGCAGCTTGTCACCCTGGTTGATGAAGAGCGGCACCTGAATCTCGGCGCCGGTCTCCACGGTGGCGGGCTTGGTGCCCGCGCTGGAGCGGTCGCCCTGCAGGCCCGGCTCGGTGTGAGTGACGATGACGTCGATGGCGACGGGAAGCTCGACGAAGAGCGCCTCGCCCTCGTGCATGGCGATCTGCACCTGCATGTTCTCCAACAGGAAGCCCGAGTTCTTGCCGATGGTGGCTTCCTGCAGGTGAATCTGGTCGTAGGTCTCGCCATCCATGAAGATGAAGTCCGAGCCGTCGTGGTACAGGTAGGTCATATCGCGACGATCGACGGTCGCGGTCTCCACCTTGACGCCGGCGTTGAAGGTCTTGTCGACCACCTTGCCCGAGACGACGTTCTTCAGCTTGGTGCGCACGAAGGCGGGACCCTTACCGGGCTTCACATGCTGGAACTCGACAATCTGCTGCAGCTGATTGTCGATCTTCAGCACGAGGCCGTTCTTGAAGTCGCTGGTATCCGCCACTGTCCTCGGATCTCCTCTTCTTAGGGCAGACCGGCGTCACTCGACGACGGTCAGGTCTTTGCTGGTGCGGGTGAGCAGTTCCGGGCCCCCCTGGCGAACCACGAGCGTATCCTCGATCCGGACTCCGCCGCGGCCGGGGAAATACACACCTGGCTCGACGGTCACCGCCACGCCATCGAGAAGTGTACCCGTGCCGGTTTTGGCGATTCCGGGCGCTTCATGGATCTGCAGGCCGACCCCATGTCCGAGGCCGTGCACGAAGAGTTCGCCGTAGCCCGCCGCCTCGATCACCGAGCGGGAGGCGGCATCGACCGCGCGGGTCGAAACGCCCGGCGCCAAGGCTTCGCGTCCGGCTTTCTGCGCGGCGTAGACCAGGTCATAGATCTCGCGCTGCCAGTCCGAGGGCTGACCGAGCACGAAGGTGCGGGTCATATCCGAGTGGTAGCCGCCGACCAGCGCGCCGAAGTCGAGCTTCACGAAATCGCCCTGGGCCAGCACCGCCTCGGTCGGACGATGGTGGGGGACGGCCGAATTCGCGCCCGCGGCCACAATGGTCTCGAAGGCGACCGCATCCGCGCCGTGCTCGAACATGAGCCACTCCAGCTCGCGGGCCACCTGGCGTTCGGTGCGACCGGGACGCAGACCACCGCGCTCGAGCAGCGTCGCCAGGGCCACATCGGCGGCATCGCAGGCGGCTTGCAGACGGCCGACCTCGAAGTCGTCCTTGACCATTCGCAACTGCTCGACCAGGCCCGAGACCGGCACCAGATCCAATCCGGTGGCCTGTGCCTCGAAGGCGCGATGCTGTTCGAAGGTGACGATATGGCTCTCGAAACCGACCCGGCCGGTCTGCCACTCCCCCGCGATCTCCACCACCCGGCGAGCGCTGGCCCGATTGATCTCGGCGCGCAGATCCGGGACCTGCTCGCCGACCTGGGTGATGTAGCGGCCGTCGGTGCAGATGACGGTGCGGCCCTCATCGCTGCCCCAGGCGTAGACCAGCAGTGCGGCATTGGATCCGGTGAAGCCGGTGAGGTAGCGGATATTGATCAGATCCGTGACCAGCAGCGCGTCGACGCGGTTCTCGACCAGTAGGTTCCGCAGGTTGGTCCGGCGCAGCGCGAAATCGGGGTGCGCACCCGCATCGGGATCGACAGACATGTGTCCAAGCTACCGCCGACCCGCCGCAACGCTGACACGCGACGCAAAGATCGGCATGTGAAGGCGAAAGCCTGGCTATTCACATGCCAAGTGGTTCTCCACAATTCGCGATTCCGCGGCCCACGCGCGGCTCGCAGGCGTCAGGCTCGAAGGCATGGAATCGCTGCCACTGATCATCCTCACGCTCTGGTGCGCACTGCTCAGCTACTCCGACCTGCGCACCCACCGCCTGCCGAATCTGCTCACACTCCCCGGTGCCGCGGTCGTGCTCGGCTACGGATTCGCCACGGGCCGTGGCACTGTCGCGGTGCTCGGGGCGCTACTACTGGCGATTCCGTATCTGCTCGTACATCTCTGCTCGCCCGCTGCTCTCGGGGCCGGGGATGTGAAGCTCGCCCTCGGGCTCGGCGCGGCGACCGCCCTCGGCGGCCCTGATGCCTGGGTCTCGGCAGCTCTCACCGCACCGGTTCTCACAGTCCTCGCCTGTGTCGGCACACTGACGATGGACAGTCTGTCCCCGCGGCACCTCACTGTCATGGACGGCCGAATCACGAATCTCGTGCCACTACCCCGGCCGGATACAGGGCCCGTGCCACCCGTGGACTCCACGTCTGTGCAGCTGGCGCGGGTACTGCCGATCCGGCCGGTGGACAGCGCGTCACCGCCGCCCGCGGATGCCTTGCGACCACGGCGTTCACGCCGGGCAACGGTGCCGATCGGCGCCGTCGCCACCGGGTCGATCGGAGTCGTCGCGCACGGTCCCGGAATGTGTGTGGCGAGTGTGGTTGCGCTGCTTGCCACGCGGTGAGGGCGGGCCTGTGCGGACCGCGTGTCCGGGCAGCCTCATTGACATGGAAAGATGTAACCCGTGTTGCGCTGGATAACTGCCGGAGAATCCCATGGCCCCGCTCTCGTCACAATCCTCGAGGGGATGGTGGCCGGTGTCGAGGTGAGCTCTGCCGATGTCGCGGCGCAATTGGCGCGGCGACGCCTGGGCTACGGGCGCGGCGCCCGAATGAAGTTCGAGGCCGATATGGTCACCCTGGTCGGCGGCGTACGCCACGGCCGCACCATGGGCGGACCGGTCGCCATCGAGGTCGCCAACTCCGAATGGCCGAAGTGGACGCAGGTCATGTCCGCCGATCCGGTCGATGAGGCCGAACTCGCCGAACTCGCCCGCAACGCGCCGCTGACTCGCCCGCGCCCCGGGCACGCCGATTACTCGGGCATGCTCAAGTACGGCTTCGACGACGCCCGCAATGTGCTGGAGCGGGCCAGTGCCCGTGAGACCGCCGCGCGTGTCGCCGCCGGCACCGTGGCCAAGAACTTCCTGCGCCAGGCGCTCGGGGTCGAGGTGATCTCGCATGTGGTGTCCATAGGTACCGCCGCCGCGACCGCCGGCCTGATCCCGACCGCCGCGGATCTCGATGCGGTGGACGAGAGTCCGGTGCGCGCGTTCGACAAGGACGCCGAGGCCGCCATGATCGCCGAGATCGAGGCCGCCAAGAAGGACGGCGACACCCTCGGTGGTGTGGTCGAGGTCGTTATCGAGGGGCTGCCCGTCGGCCTGGGTTCGTTCACCAGTGGTGAGGCGCGCCTGGATTCGCGACTCGCCGCCGCGCTCATGGGGATTCAGGCCATCAAGGGTGTCGAGGTGGGTGACGGTTTCGAGACCGCCCGCCGCCGCGGCAGCCAGGCGCACGACGAGATGCGGCCCGGCCCGGACGGCGTGCTGCGCTCCACCAACCGCGCGGGCGGGCTCGAAGGCGGCATGACCAATGGCGAGCCGCTGCGCGTGCGCGCCGCCATGAAGCCCATTTCGACTGTGCCGCGCGCACTTTCGACCGTCGACATGTCCACCGGCGAAGAAGCCGTCGCCATTCACCAGCGCTCGGATGTGTGCGCGGTGCCCGCCGCCGGTGTGGTCGCCGAGGCCATGGTTGCGCTCGTCGTCGCGCAGGCCGTACTGGAGAAGTTCGGCGGCGATTCGCTGAACGAGACCGTCGACAACATCACCAGCTATGTGAAGCGAATCAACGCGCGCCCGCACGTTCCCTCGGGCAACGCGCCACAGTGACCGGTGATACCGACCAGCCGCTGAGTGTGGTGCTGGTCGGTCCGCCCGGCGCGGGCAAGTCGACAATCGGCCGCAAACTCGCCCGCGAACTCGGCGTGGACCTCTACGACACCGATGCCGGGATCGAGGAGCAGACCGGGCGCACCATTCCGGAGATCTTCGCCGAGGACGGCGAACCCGAATTCCGCCGCATCGAAGAGCAGGTGGTGCGGGACGCGGTGCTCGCCGGGCACGGCATCATCTCGCTCGGCGGCGGCTCCGTGCTGTCCGCCGCCACCCGCGAGATCCTGCGCGGCCGCACCGTGGTCTACCTGGAAATCAGTGTGGGCGAAGGACTCCGCCGCACCGGCGCGAGTACCAACCGCCCCCTGCTCAACGGTGACGACCCGGCCGCCAAATACCGCGAACTCATGAAGATCCGCCGCCCCCTCTACCGCGAGGTGGCGAGCGTGCGCGTGCGCACCGACGGCCGCAGCCCCGGCCGCGTGGTCCGCATGATCCTGGCCAAACTCGGCCTGGAATCGACCCTCGCGCAAGAGGAAATCACCCCCGACACCCTCCCCGACACCGTCGAGCCCGGCGATCCCAGCAAGACTCGCTCGCGCCGCCGACGACGCCGGGGCCGAGGTCGAGCCGACAAATCAGCCGCCACCCCGGCCGATACCACCGCCCCCGAACCGAATTCCACGCCCGCGGCACCCCTTACCGGTGGCGCGCCCCAAACCGCCTCCGACACAGACGATCCCACGAAACCCGCGCGCCGCAGCCGCCGTTCCCGGCGACGCAGCAGTCGCGCGGCAGGCCCGGCGAGCAGCGTGGCCGACGGTCAGGGCACCGTCGGAACCGCTACAGCCACACCAACAGCCGCCGGCAATGCACCGGCGAGGACCACGACCACAACCACAACCGAGAGTGGCAATGTCGCTGTGACCGCGACGCAGCCCGAAACCGCCTCGGCGTCGAGGTCGCGGCGGGGCCGCCGCCGCAGCGCGCCCCGATCTCGCGGCGCCTCGCGAAGTGAAGGCACGTCAGCCGAGCAGGTGGGCGGCGCTGCCGACGAATCTTCCGTGAGCGAGCGGTCATCGACCCCCGACCTGAGCTCGCCTGCCGCTGGGGCCAACTCAGTCGGGGGCGGAAATTCGACCGTTGGTGGGTCGATCTCCGCCGGGGCGGAGGCTTCCGCCGGCCGAGCGAATTCTGCTGAGGGCGGACCGGATTCCGTGGCCGGGGAGCCTGGGGCGGGGCGGTCACGGCGGGCGCGAGCGCGGCGGGCTCGGGCTCGCGCGCGCGGGGAGAACGGTACTGAACACATCGCACGAGAAGAATCGGAGCAGCCCCTATGAGCGAGCCGACCCGTATCGAGGTCCGCACCGCCGATCCGTACCCGGTGATTATCGGGCGCGGTCTGCTCGGTGACCTGGTCGATGAGGTGACCGGGCGCAATGGTGTGCGCACGGTCGCCATCTTCCATCAGCCGCCCCTCGCCGAGACCGCCGAGGTGGTGCGGAAGGCATTGGCGGACAAGGGGATCGACGCGCACCGCATCGAGATCCCGGACGCCGAGGACGGTAAGGATCTGGCCGTGGCCGGGTTCTGCTGGGAGGTGCTCGGGCGGATCGGGTTGACCCGCAAGGACGTGATCATCAGCCTCGGCGGTGGCGCGGCCACCGACCTGTCCGGGTTCGTCGCCGCCACCTGGATGCGCGGCGTGAGCATCGTGCACGTGCCGACCACCCTGCTGGCCATGGTCGATGCCGCCGTCGGCGGTAAGACCGGGATCAATACCGAGGCGGGCAAGAACCTCGTCGGATCGTTCCACGAACCGGCCGCGGTGCTCGTCGACCTCGCCACTCTGGAAACGGTGCCGCGCAATGAGATCGTCGCGGGCATGGCCGAGATCATCAAGGCCGGCTTCATCGCCGACCCGGTAATCCTGGAGCTCATCGAGCGCGACCCGCAGGCCGCCCTCGATCCGACCGGTGACGTCCTGCCCGAGCTGATTCGCCGCGCGGTGCAGGTGAAGGCCGATGTGGTCGCCGCGGACCTCAAGGAATCGGATCTGCGCGAGATCCTGAACTACGGCCACACCCTCGGCCATGCCATCGAGCGCCGCGAGCGCTACCGCTGGCGTCATGGCGCGGCCGTCTCGGTCGGCCTGGTCTTCGCCGCGGAGCTCGGCCGCCTGGCCGGTCGCCTCGACGATGCCACCGCCGAACGCCATCGCACGGTCCTCGAAAGTGTCGGTCTCCCCACCACTTACGACGCCGACGCCCTCCCCCAGCTCATGGACACCATGCAGACGGACAAGAAGACCCGCTCGGGTGTCCTGCGTTTCGTGGTCCTGGACGGCCTGGCCAAGCCCGGCCGCCTCGAAGGCCCCGACCCGTCGCTGCTGGCGGCGGCCTACTCGGCCATTGCCCGCGAGACCACCCCCGGCGGTAGCACCGCGATCCTGCTCTAGGACGCGAAACCGACTACGAAAAACCGCGCGCCGCCATGGATTCCATGGCGGCGCGCGGTGGTAGCTGTGTGCGATGGATCAGACGGCCGCGGATTCCTTCTGCAGCGATACGTCCGGTGCGGGGCCGCTCTTCTTGCCCTCGCGGCCGACCAGGAAGCGGCCCAGGGCCACACCGATCATGGCCGGAATGAAGATGAGCAGGATGACGAAGGACGCCCCCGAGGAGATCTCGAAGAAGAGACCGTTGTCACCGAGGTCGAACTTCGGCAGGAAGTCCAGGATCCAGGCGACCAGACCGGCACCGAGGCCACCGGCGAGACCCGCCTTCAGCCAGCGCATGGTCAGATCGGCGCCGTGATCCGGGTCCGGATTGGCGCGCCGGTCGGCGCGGCCGTCCAGCACACCCCAGGCGACGACCGCCGCGATCAGGACGATCAGGCACAAGATCCGCATCCACGAACCATTGGTCGGCCAGTACACCATCGCGAAGCCGAGCACGGTCCGCAGCACAATGGTCAGCGCTCCCAAACCTACGGCGCGCAACACCCACGCATTCATGATGATCACCTTAGCCTGCGAAACCGCCGAGCCGAACTGAAACCGGTTCTAGAACTGTATCCGTTTCCGGAATTCGGGCCGCACACGGCACCCGCGGGCGGTGTTCACGCGGCGACGCGCTGATAGAAATGCAGGGTGAGTATCGAAGCCGTCGCCCTGCTGGAGGACCCGATTCGCAGGCGGCTGTACGACTACATCGCTGCCGCGGATCACGATGTGAGCAGGGATGAAGCCGCTGAGGCCACGGAGATCAAGCGACCGCTCGCGGCATTCCACTTGGACAAACTCGCGGAGGCGGGACTCCTGGACGCGGTGTTCCGGCGGCCGGAGGGTAAGACCGGGCCGGGGTCGGGGCGGCCCGCGAAATTCTATCGGCGCGCCGACGCGGAGTTCTCGGTCACGCTGCCCGCGCGCGACTATCGCACGGTCGCAACGATTCTGGCCGAGGTGACCGAGCATGCAGGGTTCGAGCAGGCGATCGAGCGGGCCGCCGCGCAGCACGGGCCGGTACTGAAGGACCGCGATGTGCTCGAGGCGCTGCGGGAGCGCGGGTATGAGCCGTATCTGGACGGTGCGGTGATTCGCCTGCGCAACTGCCCTTTTCATCGGCTCGCGGTCGACTTCCCACCGCTGGTCTGCGGTATGAACCTGGCGTTGCTGGAAGGCCCTGCGGCGGAAGCGGGTTGGAGGGCGCGGATGGATCCGGCTCCGGGGAGATGCTGCGTCAGCTTTTCTAAAATAAACAAAGTTTAGTTATAGTCCAGGCATGCATCTCGCACTGTTCAATATCGGGCGCATGATCGCCCCGGAAGGCGACCGGCGCGTCGCCGAGTTCTATGCCGAACTCGATCGCATCAACTCCCTTGCCGACGACTCCCCCGGATTCGTCTGGCGCATGGTCGATTCGGACTCGAACAATGCGACCTCGGTGCGGCCGTACGAGGCGGACCCGGACATGCTGGTGAACCTCAGCGTGTGGGAGTCACGCGAGGCGATGTTCAACTACGTGTATCGCAGTGCCCATATGGATTTCCTGCGCCGCCGGCGGGAGTGGTTCGTGCCGATCAAGGAGGCGATCACCGTGCTGTGGTGGGTGCCGCTCGGGCACACCCCGTCGCTGCACGAGGCCATCGGACGCCTCGACCACCTTCGAGAGCAAGGGCCGACGCCGCAGGCGTTCACGTTCCGCAGTTATTACGAGCCACTGCCGGCGAGTTGAGTTCAGCGGGGGTGTGGATCCCGGCCAAAAGCATGCCGGGATGACGAGGGGATTTGTGCAGGGATGACGAGGGATTCTCGTGACGGTCGGCCTTGATCACCGGCCCACTAAAGCTGTACGGCCGCAGCCATTTCCGCGCGCGGGGCGGGCTTGCCGGTGAATAGTTCCACCTGGCCGTAGGCCTGGTTGAGGAGCATTTGCAGGCCGCTGACGACGGTGTGGCCCGCGCGGGCGACGGCCTCGGCGAGCGGGGTGGGCCAGGGGTTGTAGATGGCGTCCAGGACGACGGGGGCCTGCGCGATGGCGTCCGCGAACGGTTCCGCACCGGTGGCCGGGATGGTGCTGACGACCGCGTCGACCTCGGAGCAGACGAAACCGATTGTGTCGGAGTCGAATCCGATGACCTCGGCGGAGAGTCCCAGGCGTTCGGCGAGATCCAGGGTGTCGGCGGCGCGGCGGGGGCTGCGGGCGACGATGGTGACGGTGTGGACGCCGAGTTCGGCGAGGCCGAGCAGCGCGGGGCGAGCCGTACCACCCGCGCCGAGGACCACGGCCTTCTCGATCTCCTTCAGGCCCGCGCCCTCCAGCGCGCCACGTACGCCGTCGACGTCGGTGCAGTCGGCGCGCCAACCGTTTTCGATGCGCACCAGGGTGTTCGCCGAGCCGACCAGCTCGGCACGGTCGGTACGCTCGGTCGCGTATTCGAGGGCGGCGACCTTACCGGGCATGGTCACCGACAGGCCGACCCACTCGGGGCCGAGACCGTCTACGAGGCCGGGCAGTTGCTCGGCGTCACATTCGATGCGCTCATACGTCCAGTCCAGGCCCAGTGCCCGATAGGCGGCCAGGTGCAGTTGCGGCGAGCGCGAATGCGAGATGGGGCTGCCGAGTACGGCGGCCTTGCGGCGCTCACCGTCCACTGTCGAGAATTCCACTCTGCCTGGCCTTTTCGATATTGCGCAGATGCTCGTTATAGCTGTCGGTGAACAGCGTGGTGCCCTGCTTGTCGACGGTCACGAAGTACAGCCACGGGCCCGCCTCCGGCTTCTCCATGGCGCGCATGGCATCCAGCGAGGGTGCGGAGATGGGTGTCGCGGGCAGACCCGCCATGGCGTAGGTGTTCCAGGGGGTCTTGCGATTGCGGTCCGCGTCGGTGGTGGCGACCTCGGTGGCCGAGAGCGCGTAGTTGACCGTCGAGTCGAACTCCAGCTTTTGATCCGCCTTCAAGCGGTTCACGATCACCCGCGCCACCTTGGACATGTCCTGCGGCAGGGCTTCGCGCTCCACCAGCGACGCACCGATCAGCGTGTCATAGGGCGAGAGGCCGTTGGCGGCACCGGAATTCAGAATCCCGGTCGCCTCATAGCTGGCGGCGGAGTCACTGACCAGCTGCTTGAGAATCTGCTCCGGTGAGCCGCTCGGATCGAAATCCAGTGTGCCCGCGGCGATCAGACCCTCCAGCTGGCGACTGCGATCGGGCACCTGACGCACCCGGTCCATCGCCCAGGAGGGGACGCCCAGGGTGGCCGGATCGGCGCTACCACCGACGGCCTCGAGCTGGTCGTAGGTCACACATTTCGCGGCGGTACCGGTGCCGACACAGCTGGCATCGGCGATCTTGCGGTAGATGCCGTCCTTACGCGCGCCGGTATTCACATCGGTGGAGTCGTGCAATTGGCGGCCTTCGGAGATCACCACATTACCGACCCGCGAGCTCTTACCGACCAGTGCCACAACGGCTTCCGCGGCCTTGCTGTGACTGGGGATCGCGTAGTAGCCGGGCTGTACCGCGCTCATATTGTCATTGCGCACCGCGGCCTCGTAGAACGCGGCACTGCTGGCCACCACGCCCTTGGCGAACATGGTGTCCGCGATCTGGGTGGCGGTATCGCCGGGCTTGACCTGCACCACCGCGAGCGGGCCGGGGGTACCGGCGAAGTCCTCAGCCGGGCTGAACCGGTTCATGAACTTCCAGGCCGCAAATCCGGCCGCGCCGACGAACAATACGGCGAAGACGGTGCCGATGACCACGAGATTGCGGCGACGGCGCTTGCGCTCGGCGGCTTTACGGGAGGCCATGCGGGAGCGCCGCGGCCGCTGTCCGCGTCCACCTGAACCGCGGGACTGCCCGCGCCCACCCGAGCCGCGACCGCGGTCGGCGCGCTGCGGGGGTTGGCGGCGTGGCGGTTCCGGCTCCAGGATGGGCTCGTCGTCCTCGTCATCCTCGTAGCGCGGGATGACGGTGGTGTCGTCCTCATAGTCGTCCGCTTCCGACCATTCCAGGTCGTCGCGGCGGTATCGGTGTTCAGCGCTCTGCCGGTAACGTTCCTCGGCTCGCGTCCAGCGATCGGTCATGCAAGATCACCATCACCGCGCGGCTTCAATGCTGCACTCCGTTCGTCCAACCAACCTTGCAGGATCGACACGGCGGCCGCCTGATCGATGACCGACCGCTGCCCACGCGCGCGAACTCCACTGTCCCGCAACGCGCGTGCAGCAGACACCGTAGTCAAACGCTCGTCGGAAAGCCGCACCGGCACCGGTGCGATCAGGGTCCGCAAACGCCCCGCGAAGGTGGCCGCCAGCTTAGCCGACGAGCCGCTCTCTCCGCGTAAGGTGCGCGGCAGCCCCACGATCACCTCCACAGCCTCGTATTCGCGGACAAGTTCGGCAATTCGGGCAAGGTCCGGTGCGAGGGTGCCGGGCGCGATCTTCTTCGCCTTGGGCACGGTTTCGACGGGCGTGGCGAGCAGGCCGTCGGGATCGCTGGAGGCCACGCCGATGCGGACCGTCCCCACATCGAGCGCGATCCGCCGGCCGCGACCGGGATCGTCAGCGGGGGTGGGCCGGTCCACGGGAAAGCCCGCTGTTCCAGCCGATTTCCGAGCGTCGCCGTCGACGCCCGGACTGTCCGAGGGTTCGGAAGAGGACATCAGCCGGCGAGCTCGGCCACCCGCGCCCGCAAGGCCGACAATCCGGCCTCGATGCCATCGGGGTTCGAGCCCGCACCCTGCGCCATCTCCGGCTTACCGCCACCGCGACCATTGATGCTGGGGCCGAAGGACTGCACCAGATCGCCCGCCTTCACACCCAGCTCCTGCGCCGACTTGGTGACCGCGACCACGAACGGCACCTTGCCCTCGTCGTTGCCGAGCAGCGTCACAATGGCGGGCTCGGAACCGAAGCGGCCCTTGATGTCCTGCACCAGGGTGCGCAGATCGCCCGCGCCGACACCCTTGGGCGCGGCGGCGGCGACCAGCAGCACCTTGCCGACGCGCTGCGCCTGCTCCACGAAGGTGCCCGCGCTCGACAGCACGGCGGCCATCTTGGTGCGTTCCAGCTCTTTCTCGGCAACCTTGAGGCGCTCGACGAGCTGCTCCACGCGCCCGGGGACCTCTTCCGAGGGCACCTTCAGCGAGGAGGCGATGCCGGCGAGCAGCGCCCGCTCCTTGGCCAGGTACTTGTAGGAGTCAAGGCCCACAAAGGCTTCCACGCGGCGGATACCCGAGCCGACCGAGGACTCACCGAGCAGAGTGATCGGTCCGATCTGCGAGGAGTGCCGCACATGCGTGCCACCGCACAGCTCCATGGAGAACGGTCCGCCGATCTCCACCACGCGCACCTCATCGCCGTAGTTCTCGCCGAACAGGGCCATCGCGCCCATCTTCTTGGCGGACGGCAGATCGGTGACGAAGGTGTTCACGGCGAAGTCGTCCGCGACAGCGTTATTGGAGATGGCCTCGATATCGGCCTTCTGCTGCTCGGAAAGCCCGCCCTGCCAATTGAAGTCGAAGCGCAAATAGCCCGGCTTGTTCAGCGAACCGGCCTGAACGGCGTTGGGGCCCAGCACCTGTCGCAGCGCGGCATGCACCATATGCGTGCCGGAGTGGCCCTGGGTGGCACCGTGCCGCCACGACGGATCGACCTGCGCGAGAACGGTATCGCCCTCGGTGAGCTGGCCCGCCTCGACGGTGGACTTGTGCACCCACACCTTCTTGGCGATCTTCTGCACGTCATTGACGCGCACCTTCAGCCCGTGCGAGGACTGCAGCGAACCGCGATCGGCGATCTGACCACCGGACTCGGCGTACAGCGGCGAGCGGTCGAGAATGATCTCGACATCCTGGCCCACCGTGGCCACCGGCACCCGCACGCCGTCCTTGATGAGCGCGAGAACCGTTGCCTCGGTGGAGAGTTCGTCGAAACCGGTGAACTCGGTGGCGCCGCGGTCGACGAATTCCTTGTAGACCGTCAGATCCGCGTGGGCGTGCTTGCGGGAGTAGGCGTCCTCCTTGGCGCGGGCACGCTGCTCGGCCATGAGGGAACGGAAACCGTCCTCGTCGACCTGCAGACCGGCCTCGGCGGCCATCTCCAGGGTCAGGTCGATCGGGAAACCGTAGGTGTCGTGCAGCGTGAACGCCTCGGTACCGCTGATCTTCTTGCCGCCCTGGGCCTTCACCTCGGAGACGGCATCGTCGAACAGCTTGGAACCGGTCGTCAGCGTCTTGAGGAACGCGGATTCCTCACCGACAGCGACGGTTTCGATGCGCTTGAAATCGGTGGCCAGCTCCGGGTACGACGGGGCCATGAGTTCGCTGACGACCTTGATGAACTCACCCATCACCGGCTTCTCGGCACCCAGCAGACGGGCCGAACGGACGATGCGGCGCAGCAGGCGGCGCAGCACATAGCCGCGGCCGTCATTGCCCGGGTTCACGCCGTCCGCGATGAGCATGGCGGCGGTGCGGGCGTGGTCGGCGATGACACGGAAGCGCACATCATCGGTGTGCTCGACACCGTAGTTGCGGCCGGTCAGTTCCTCGGCCTTGCTGATGATCGGGCGCAGCAGGTCGGTCTCGTAGACATTGTCGACGCCCTGCAGCAGGAACGCGACGCGCTCGACGCCCATGCCGGTGTCGATATTCTGCTTGGGCAGCGGGCCTAGGATCTCGAAATCGTCCTTGCCGCGGCCTTCGCCGCGCTCGTTCTGCATGAAGACGAGGTTCCAGATTTCGAGGTAGCGATCCTCGTCGGCCTCCGGGCCGCCCTCGATACCGAACTCCGGACCGCGGTCGAAGTAGATCTCCGAGCACGGGCCGCACGGGCCGGGGATACCCATGGACCAGTAGTTGTCGGCCATACCGCGGCGCTGAATGCGCTCGGACGGCATACCGAGTTCGAGCCAGATGCGCTCGGCCTCGTCGTCATCGAGGTAGACCGTGGCCCACAGTTTTTCGGGGTCGAAGCCGTAGCCGCCGTCCTCGACGCTGTTGGTCAGCAGGGACCAGGCGAAGGAGATGGCCTGGCGCTTGAAGTAGTCGCCGAAGCTGAAGTTGCCCGCCATCTGGAAGAAGGTGTTGTGGCGGGTGGTGATGCCGACATTCTCGATATCGCCGGTGCGCACGCACTTCTGCACGCTGGTCGCGGTAGCCCAGGGCGGGGTTTGCTGACCGAGGAAATACGGCACGAACTGGACCATGCCCGCATTGACGAACAGCAGGTTGGGGTCGGCCAGGATCAGCGAGGCGCTGGGTACCTCGGTGTGTCCGGCACGAACGAAATGCTCCAGGAAGCGTCGGCGAATCTCGTGGGTCTGCACAGATGTCAAGCCTACCGGTCCCGGTCCAGCGAGTTTCCAGCCCCCACCTGGGAATGGATATCATCGCGGAGTCGACTGTGATCCCGGACCCATCGACGCCGGCACCCGGCCGAGCTACCAGCTCACCGGCAGCGACTTCGGGCCGCGCACGAGCATGCCGCGCTTCCACGGAATATCGGCATCCGCGGCGGCCAGGCGCAGGTTCGGGAAACGACCGAGCAGCGCTTCCAGGACCACCTGGAGTTCGATGCGGGCGAGTTGTGCGCCCAGGCAGTGGTGGAAACCGTGCCCGAAAGCCATATGCGGGTTGTGTTCTCGCGTCAGGTCCAGGGTGTCGGCGGCGGTGAAGACCGATTCGTCGCGATTGGCGGCCTGGGTATTGATGAAGACCGCGTCACCGGTGCGAATAAGCGTGCCGGAAAGCTCGATGTCCTCGGTCGCGATGCGCGGAAACCCGCCGCCGGAGCCCAGTTGGACGTAGCGCAGCAGTTCCTCCACCGCATTCGGCACCAGCTCCGGGTGCGCGCGCAGGAACTCCCACCGCCCTGGTTCGGAGAGCAGTACGTAGGTGAAATTGGCAATCTGATTGGCGGTTGTCTCATGGCCCGCGATGAGAATCGTGACACCGAGATTCACGAGCTCAGCCTCATTGAGGCGATCCCCGTCATCGCGGGCGGAGACCAGCGCGCCGAGCAGATCGTCGCGCGGACGTTCCCGGCGTTCGGCGACTTGTTCGCTCAAATAGGTTTCCAGGCCCGCGCGGGCGGTGACGATCTGCTCGCGGGTCGCGGCCGTGGTGGACATGACGGTGTCGGAGAACTCCCGGAACCGATGCTGATCCCGCGGCGGAACCCCGAGCATTTCGCAGATGACGGTGACCGGCAGCGGCAAGGCCAGCGCCGGAATCAGATCGGCGGGCGAGCCGTCGCGCACCATATCGTCGAGCAGGCCGTCGACGATCTCCCGCACGTGCGGCCGCAATGCCCGAACTCGCTGACCGGTGAACGCCTTGGCCACCAGCTTCCGCAGCCGAGTGTGCCCGGGCGGATCGGTATTGAGCAGCGAATCACCGCGCGCCGGTTCGGGTGTCACCCGTGGCAGGTCCTCGCGCCCGACCACGGCCGCACGACTGAACCGCGAATCGGCGAGCACGATCCGCACATCCTCGAACCGCGTGACCAGCCACCCCTCCCCACCGAACGGCAGCTCGATCCGTGAAACCGGTTCGTCCCGTTGCAGTTTCGCGAAGAGCGGATGCGCATCCAGTCGAACCGGTTCACCGAACGGATACCGGCGCACTTCGATGTGAGTGGTCATGCCAATGTCCTTCCCGAAGGAGTCCCGACCCAGAGTAGGAGCGCCGCAGCGCCCCGTCAACGATCGAATTCCCTTACGGCGGAGGAAGACTCAGCGAACCCAATTCTTCAACGGGGCCGTGTCCAAGGCGATTTCCACGGGTGCGGGCAGCTCGACCTGCGCACCGAATGGCAGACGCACGGGCAAGGAATAGACGCCGTCAACCGGAAGGCTGTAAACGATTGTCTCGCACGTATCGCGGTCGATCAGCAGGTAAATCGGAATACCCGCCTCGGCATATGCGCGAGGCTTCTCGACCCGTCCCGCCGCTCGGAATCGGAATCGGAATCGTACGACGTGACCTCTACGACCATGAGCGCCGAATCCGCATCGACCCAATTCCCCTGACCCGAAAAAGAACCATCCGGGGCGAGGACCGCATCCGCCCGGGCACGCCCGTTGCGATACTTCTCAACTTTCAGGTCAACCGGATTGTGGTCGCCAGGTCGGAGCGCGAGTTCGGTGGATAACCGGACATCAGGGGTGGGGAGTTCTAGGCTCGCGGTGTCGGCTCATAGGCCGTGAGCCGGTACTTCCCGCCCGAGAGGAGTTCGGCTATGCCGCACGTGAGTTCATATGAACCGGGAGTCCCCAACTGGGTAGATCTGGCTACCCCGGATATCAACGCATCCAAGGCCTTCTACGGTGAGCTGTTCGGCTGGAAAGCCAATGTCTCACCCGATCCGCAGTACGGCGGCTACACCATGTTCACCCTCGGCGATACCGAGGGAAATGAAGTCGCCGCGGCCATGCCCATCATGATGGAGGGCCAGCCCCCCGCCTGGACCACCTATATCAATGTGCTCGATGTCGACGCCACCGCGAAGGCCGTGCAGGCCGCGGGCGGACAACTCTTCATGGAACCGATGGACGTACCCGAGCAAGGCCGGATGGCCGTATTCGCCGATACCACCGGCGCGGCCCTGGCCGCCTGGCAGCCGTACGGATTCAAGGGCGCGAGCACCGTCAACGAACCCGGCAGCTGGTGTTGGAGCGAACTCAACGGCCGAGATGTGGACGCGGCCAAGGCTTTCTACGGTGAGGTCTTCGGCTGGGACAGCAGCACGGCCGCATTCGGCACCACCTCCTATACCGAATTCAAGGTCGGCGGCCGGTCCATCGCGGGCATGATGCAGATGGACGACAATTGGCCGCCCGACGTTCCCGCGCACTGGATGGTCTATTTCGCGGTCGCCGATGCCGATGCCACCGCGACCAAAACCGGTCAGCTGGGTGGCACGGTCACGGTTCCGCCGACCGATATCCCGATCGGCCGCTTCGCCGTTCTCGGTGATCCGCAGGGCGCGCACTTCTCGGTCATCAAGCTGAACGCGACCATGTAATCGCCCCCTACCGACCGCGGACTATGCGGCGAAGTTTGGTAACTCGGGGGCCTACTTCGCGCTCATAGCCGTGGTCGGTGGGGTGGTAGTAATCCGTGCCGACGAGCTCATCGGGCGGATACTGCTGCGCGAGAACACCATCCGGATGGTCGTGCGGGTATTTGTAGCCCTGGGCATTGCCGAGTGCGGCCGCACCACCGTAGTGACCGTCACGCAGATGCGGCGGGACCGCACCCGCCTTGCCCGCGCGCACATCGGCTATGGCCGCGCCGATACCCTTCACCACCGCACCGGATTTGGGGGCGGTGGCAATGTGGATGGTGGCCTGGGTGAGCGCCAGTTGCGCCTCCGGCATACCGACCAATTGCACGACTTGCGCTGCGGCGACGGCGGTTTGGAGCGCGGAGGGGTCGGCCATCCCGACCTCCTCGCTGGCCTGGATCATCAGCCGGCGGGCGATGAACCGCGGATCCTCACCGGCGCTGATCATGCGGGCCAGATAGTGCAGTGCCGCATCCACATCCGAGCCGCGCAGGGATTTGATGAACGCGCTGATGACGTCGTAATGCTGATCGCCCGCGCGGTCGTAGCGCACGGCGGCCTTGTCCACGCTGGCTTCGACGAGTTCCACGCCGACGGTGCCATCGAGGGATGATTCGGCCGAGGCCTCGAGCGCGGTGAGCGAGCGCCGGGCATCGCCGCCCGCAATGCGCACGATGTGATCGAGCGCCTCCTCGGACACCGTGTACTCCCCCGCCAGCCCGCGCGGGTCCTCGATGGCGCGGGTCAGCACCGTGCGAATATCGGCCTCCGACAAGGAGGTCAGCTGCAGCACGAGCGACCGGGACAGCAGCGGCGACACCACCGAGAACGACGGGTTCTCCGTGGTCGCGGCCACCAGCAGCACGATCCGGTTTTCGACCGCGGCCAGCAGGGCGTCCTGCTGCGTCTTGGAAAACCGGTGCACCTCATCGATGAAGAGCACGGTCTGCTCCCCCGCGGTGAGCCGCCGCCGCGCCAATTCGATGACCCCGCGCACCTCTTTCACGCCCGCCGACAGCGCCGACAGCGCCTCGAACCGGCGACCGGTCGCCTGCGAAATGAGCGAGGCGAGGGTGGTCTTACCGGTGCCGGGCGGCCCGTACAGCAGTACCGATGCCGCGCCCGAGCCTTCGATCAATCTGCGTAGTGGTGATCCGGGGCCCAGCAGATGCTGCTGTCCCACCACCTCGTCCAGATTTCGCGGCCGCATGCGGACGGCCAGGGGCGCGAAGCCCTCACCCATCGGCGCAATACTCGGCACGAATTCGTCGGCCACGTCCTCCGTCCCCGGTGCATCGAACAACCCGTCACTCACCCCGCGACCGTACCGCCCGGCCCCGACAAACTCGCCGCCACCGGGCGCGCGTGCCGCGACCGGGCGGGGTGCCGGACGCTTCACGAACTGTTCATCTGTCCAGATTTGCCTGTGGGTGCCGAATCGTATGTGATCTGTCCCGTGCGCTCCCCCGAGATCCTCGCTGCCCGATTCGATCGACGCTCCGCCCTGAAGGGTGGTGGCGTCGCGGTCGCGGCATCATTGCTCGCTTCCGGCGTAGGGCGCGCGGACTCCCCGGAGTCCGCGGTCTTCCGGCATGGCATCGCCTCCGGCGATCCGCTGCCGGGCGGGATGATCATCTGGACTCGGGTCACGCCGTCCGAGGACGCGACTCCGGGCTCGGGCTCGGGCGCGTCGACGGCGGTGCGCTGGGAGGTTGCCACCGACTCCGGTTTCGCGGCCGTCGTCGCATCGGGAACCCAGACCGCGACAACGGATTCCGATCACACCATCAAGGTCGATGTCTCCGGGCTGACCGCGGGACGCGAATACTTCTATCGTTTCAGCGCTTTGGGCCAGACCTCGGTGGTGGGCCGCACGCATACCGCACCCGCCACCTCGGACACTCCGGAGCGGCTGCGGCTCGGCGTGGTGTCCTGCGCGAACTGGGAGGCCGGTTACTTCGGGGCATACCGGCATCTGGCGGCGCGCGGGGATCTCGATGCCATCGTGCATCTGGGCGACTACATCTACGAGTACCAGCGCGGCGAGTACGGCGGGCGCAATGGTTCGGTGCGCTGGCATGAGCCCGCGCACGAGATCGTGAGCCTGGCCGATTATCGAATTCGGCACGCGCAGTACAAGACCGATCCGGATCTGGCGGATCTGCATACCCGGCTGCCGTTCATCTGCACCTGGGACGATCATGAGTCGGCCGATAATGCCTGGTCCGGTGGTGCGGAGAATCATCAGCCCGCCACCGAGGGCGATTGGCAGGCCCGGCGCGCGGCGGCCCTGCAGGCATACCTGGAGTGGATGCCGGTGCGCACCGGCGGCGATCGGCGGCTGTACCGGCGACTGCGCTTCGGCACGCTCGCCGAGCTCTCCATGCTGGATCTGCGCAGCTACCGCAGCGAGCAGGCCAAGTCCGGATCGGGCTGGCGCGCGGTGGACAATCCGGATCGCACCATCGCGGGCAAGGACCAATTGGACTGGGTCTCAGCCGGTTTGACCTCCGCGCCGGTGAGCTGGAAGTTGGTCGGCAATCCGGTCATGATCGCGCCGCTGGTCTTCCCGCCGCTGGATCCCGATGCGACCAAGGCGCTCACCGAGCTCATCGGCATTCCGGAGTCGGGCATTCCGGCCAATCTGGATCAGTGGGACGGATACACCGCCGACCGGCAGAAACTGCTGCACGCCATCACCGACAATCAGATCGCCGATGTGGTGTTCCTGACCGGCGATATCCACACCTCCTGGGCCGCGGATGTACCCCTGGATGCCGGCACGTACCCGGCCGGACCGACCGCGGGCGTGGAATTCGTTGTGCCGTCGGTGTCTTCGCAGAGCATGGGCGATATGACCAAGACGCCGCCGCGTACCGCCTCCGTGGTCGCCGAATCGGCGCTGACCTCGGTCAACCGCCACCTGCACTATGCCGAGCTGGATTCGCACGGCTACGGCGTCCTGCATGTCGATGCCGAGCAGGCGCAGATGGACTGGTTCTACCTCAATGACGTCACCGACCCCAATACCGGTGTGCGCCACGGCAGTTCCTTCGGGGTCCGGCGCGGTGGGCGTATCGAGCCGCGCGCGACGCCCGTGGTCTGAGACGAACCGCTGAACAGCGAAAGGCCGGGATCCGATGTGGATCCCGGCCTTTCGCTTCGGATCTACTCTTCCCAGTGCTCCTCGAGCGTCGCCGACACGTGCTCGGCGAAATCGCCCAGTGAGTCGTCACCGGTGCAGCGGGCGTCCTCGGCGAGGGCGGCCCAGCGATTGATCAGCGCCGCCGAACGCGGAATCGAGAGTCCGTGCTCACGGGCGGCGGCAATGCGGGTGTGATCTGCGGGCAGGAACCAGTACGTGGACAACCACACCCAGATGAGGCGTGCCTCGAGAATGCGCTCGGCGAGCACATTGTCATCGGCGAGGGCGGGCCAGACCGCGACCACTTCCGAGCGCCAGGCTTCGACCATCTGCCGGGCGCGTTCGCGGGAGAGCTCGAAATCGCAGAGGCAGCCCGGGAAAGAGACCAGGGCGTACGCGATATCGAGCGTCGCGTCACGGAAGCCTCCCCATTCGTAGTCGAGGAACCGGGCGCCCTCGTCATTGAGAATGACATTGTCGGGACACAGATCCGAGGGACTGAAGGCGCGGTAGCGCCCGGCGGAGAACAGTCGGTTACCGCGCACGATGCGTTCGGCGATCTCGCCCGGCACCTCGATGCCGAGTTCGCGCTGCAGCATGATTGGCACCTCGGAGACGGCGGTCTCGGCCTGCTGGGCGATACCGTCGACCCGGTGCACCACGTCGACGCGGCGTAGCAGGGCCACGAAGTCGGCTTCACGGCCGACGGTCGCGGCGTGCATCCGGCCCAGAGCCTGCGCGAACGCCATGAGCGAATTGCGCCCGGCGGGTTCGGCGTTCGCCTGTAGGACCGCGGTGAGTGACGTGTTCTCACCGAGGTCGCTGAGTATGAGGAGCCGATCGGGGAGGCTGTACGCGAGTAGGTACGCGCCCGGTCGGTGATCGCGCCCCAGCGCGGTGGTGAATTGGTAGGAGACCGCCTCCCGCAGGAATGCGGAGTCGATGCTTGCCACACCGGGTGCCATGCCCCCGGTGCGTCGTTCCTGTGCGGCGCCGCGTACCTGCTTCACTATGAGTGTGCGAGGAAGTGAAAACGCGTTCTCCGCAACACGTACGCGTAGCACCGTCGTCCTACCACTGCCGCTGAGTTCCATAGGATCGCTCAGCTTTACCGGAGCACCCATTCGCTTTGTGAGCAACTGCTGTGCCGCGGACACGACTTCGGCGGCGCGTTCGGCCAATAGTGCGGTCATCTCGTCCCAAGTTACTCGCACCAGGTCACTTTCAGCGAGCGGTTACGCAACCTTTCGCGCGTCGCCCGGCGTGTCTCGGTGCGGGGTTTGCTCACACGGCGCTGGTTGCTTGACACAACCAGGGCGTTCTAGTTGTCTCATGTTCAACTGCTGTGCGCCACACCGTAAACCGGGAAATGTGAAAGGCTCGCGACCATGACCGGCACGCCGCCCTCCGCACCGAACGATCCCTCCGGCGACACTCCCGGCGACACAGGCGAACCGCACGCCACCGCCCGCCCCGGACAGCACCAAAACCCCGAACCACCACCGCATTCCGGTGGTGAACCCGGACCCGAACACGGGCGCCACGAGTTGCCCGGCCTCGCGGGCTACCCGCAATTCGAGGGTCCGGGCGCGGCGCAGTACGGCAGCGAAGCGGTGGAACCCCCGCCGCGCCTGCACCCGCAGTCGGGCGCACAGGTGCCACCGCCCGGCTACACCCCGAGCGGCAGCCCCGGCCCGCAGGGTGGATACGGTTCCGCCGCGGGCGGTTACGCACCGCAGCAGGGCGGGTACGCACCGCAGTCGGGTGCGCCACAGGGCGGGTTCGCACCGCAACAGAGCGGGCCGCAGGGTAGTTATGCGCCGCAACAAGGCGGTTACGCGGCAACGCAAGGCGGACCCCAGGGCGGATTCGCTCCTCAGCAGGGCGGCTTCCCGCAGCAGGGTGGCTATGGCCCTCCCGGGGCTCCACAGGGTTACGGACAGCCCGGAACGCCCCCGGGTTATAGCCAGCCGGGCGCACCGCAGCAGGGCTTCCCGCCCGGGAATATGCCTCCGGGCAATGTCCCTCCGGGCGTCGACCCGAATGGCGGCACCCCGCCCGGCGCGCCCACTCAGGTGTCCGCGGCCGCGTATGAGCGTCTCGATGTCGGCCATGCAGTCTCGTATGGCTGGGATCGCTTCCGCGCCAATCCGATTCCGTGGGTCGGCATGGTGCTGATCGGCCTGATCGCGTGGCTGGTCGTCACCCTGCTGGTGAATATCGTGAACGTCCAGTCTCTTGCGGGCGTGCTGCTCATGTTCGCGGTGGCCGCGCTCATCGTCTGGTTGTTGCAGGCGGCCATGATTCGCGGCGCGCTCTACGAAACCGATGGCACCCCACCGGATTTTCCCGCTTTCTTCGGCTTCGTGAACGCGGGCAGCGTCCTGCTCACGGCGTTGATCGTCTTCGTGGCCTGCCTGATCGCCTCCGCGCTCTGTGTCTTCCCCGCGGTGATCGTCGGCATCCTGTGCATGTTCTCGCTGCACTTCGTGATCGATCAGGAGATGGATCCGGTCACGGCGATCAAGTCCAGCGCCCAACTGGTGATCGCCAATGCGCTGCAGGTGATCCTGCTCGCCCTGACGGTCATGGTGGTCACCTTCGTCGGTGCGCTCTTCTGCGGTATCGGCCTGCTGGTGGCGGGTCCGGTCACCGCGATCGCGGTGACCTACGCCTACCGATTCCTCACCGGTCGCCTGGTCGTGCAGTACTGAGCTACTGCACGGCCGCGCTCGCGGCGGCTTCGGCCGCCGCGGCGAAATCCGGTGTACGGGAACGCCTCGCGAGATCGTCGCGTCTGTATCGGCGTTCGACCTCCTTCCAGCGATCCGCCGCGGTGCGCAGCAATGGCGCGGCCTCGGCGGATCGGCCCAATCCGTGCAGGACGAGGCCGTAGTACCCGGTGGCCTCCAACAGATAGTCCCGCTCCGCACCCTCCTGGTACGCGCGCTTCAGCAGCGGCTCCGCCTCCGCGAACGCGCCGCGCTGGGCCTTGAGCTTGCCCGCGAAGAACTGGGCGAGACCATTGCCGTGCGCGGCCGCGCGCTCGTACCAGCGTTCGGCTTCCTGCCAATCATGGTGATGTTCGGACAACATACCCATCTCGACTCCGGCGGCCGGTTCACCCAATTCGGCTGTGCGCCGCCACCAGTGGTCGCGCAGGTATGGCCGGCCGAGCTCCTCGTTCATCTTCGCCATGGTGCGCGCGGCCTCGACATCGCCTGCCTCTGCGGCCGGGCGGATCCACTCGATCATGTGCCGGGCCGACAGCCCGGCCGCCCAGCCCCACATCATCGCGCCGTATTCGAAACGGGCTCGGTCATCACCCGATTCGGCGCGGGCCCGCACGCCCGGCAGGCTCGCCACACTCGCGAGGCGAACCGAATGGTCTTGTCCGCGCATTGTTTCGATGGCCGCGAGCTTCCCCGGAACGTCGTCGTCATCGAGCCCGACCCGCTCGTACCAGTGCGCGGCCTCGTCGAGGCGACGCTGCCGCAGATACAGCGTCGCCAGATTCCATTGCGCCGACTCATGATCCGCGTTCGCCGCCTCGGTATACCAGTGCTCGGCCGCCGCCAATTCACCACGCTGCTCCTCGAACAGCCCGAGCAGATAGGTCGCCCCGGAGTACCCGAGTTCGCGGGCCCGCAGCAGCAGCTCACGAGCCTCCTCGTACTCACCGCACTCGTCGAGCGCGAGTGCGTGATCGGCGAGCGCGGCGACATTGCCGAGCTCCGCCGCCCATCGATAGTGCTCCTCGAACTCGGCAAGCAGTCCGGGATAGTTACGCAATTGGGGACGCAGTTCATTGAGCTTGCGCCGCGCTTCGTCTGCGGTGTCGGCGGCGTCTGCGTTGTCGGCGGCGGAGGTCGCCGCGGCAAGCTCCTGCGCCACCCAATCCAGCTCGGACCGCAACGCCTCGAACTCACGCACCCACCGGAAGACCCCGACGTCTCCCAGCTCCGCACCCGCCATCAAGAACGCCGCCGCCTCGGTCAGCTTGCCCTCGGCCGCAAGCAGTTTCGCCGCCTCGATCTTGCACTCGAGATGCCCCCGCTCCGCGCCGCGCCGAAACCACTCCCCCGCCTCGCGATCCCGATCCTCCTGCAGCAGGACGGCGAGTCCGTACGCACAGCCCGCGTCGCTTTCGGCATGGGCGCGATATAACCGCTCGGCGTCCGCACGGTCACCGCGAATCTTCCGATACCTGGCCAGCGTGTAGGCGGCATACGCATCGGACGACGCTCGCTGCCAGTACGGAATCGCCTCGTCGATACACCCCGCGCTCACCAAGGCATCCGTCCGCCGGCGAACCGTCTCCGCGTCGCCGCTGCTCGCCGCTGCGGCGAGCTCCTCACCCCACTGAATCACCTTGTCCGACATGTCCGAAATACTGCCAGGCCCGAGCGACGCGAGTACCAGCCACAAAAAGATGCACCCGCCGCCGGAGTTACCGGCAACGGGTGCAATGTCTTTCGTGCAGGCTACTTTTCGGCCTTCACCGGATTGCCGTTCTCGTCCAGCTTCACATCCAGGCCGGCGTCGCGACGCTGGATGGGTGTGATCGGGGTCGGTGCGTCGGTGAGCGGGTCGACGCCGCCACCGGACTTCGGGAAGGCGATGACCTCGCGGATGGAGTCGACACCGGCCAGCAGCGCGGTGATGCGGTCCCAGCCGAAGGCGATGCCGCCCATGGGCGGAGCGCCGAAGGAGAAGGCGTCCAGCAGGAAGCCGAACTTGTCCTGCGCCTCCTCTTCGCTGATGCCCATCACCTTGAAGACGCGTTCCTGCACATCGCGGCGGTGGATACGGATGGAACCGCCACCGATCTCATTGCCGTTGCAGACGATGTCGTAGGCGTAGGCCAGCGCCGAGCTCGGATCCGTGTCGAAGGTGTCGAGGTGCTCCGGCTTGGGCGAGGTGAAGGCGTGGTGCACGGCGGTCCAGGCCGAATAGCCCAGGGCCACATCGCCGCTCGCGGTGGCGTCGGCCGTCGGCTCGAACATGGGGGCGTCCACGATCCAGACGAAGGCCCACTCGTTCTCGTCGATGAGCTCGCACTTGCGGGCGATCTCACCGCGCGCGGCACCCAACAGGGCACGCTGCGGCTTGGCCTCACCGGCGGCGAAGAACACGCAGTCGCCCGGGCTCGCGCCGACGTACTTGGCCAGACCCTCACGCTCGGCGTCGGTGAGGTTCTTGGCGACCGGTCCGCCGAGGGTGCCGTCCTCCTGAATCAGGATGTACGCCAAGCCCTTCGCGCCACGCTGCTTGGCCCACTCCTGCCAGGCGTCGAGCTGGCGACGCGGCTGCGACGCACCACCCGGCATGACGACCGCGCCGACGTACGGAGCCTGGAACACGCGGAAGGACGTGTCCTTGAAGTACTCCGCCATTTCGGTGATCTCGATACCGAAGCGCAGATCCGGCTTGTCCGAGCCGTAGCGGCGCATGGCCTCGGCGTAGGTCATGTGCGGGATCGGGGTGGTGATCTCGTGACCGATGAGCTTCCACAGCGCGACGAGGATGTCCTCGGCGAGCAGGATCACATCCTCCTGCGTCACGAAGCTCATCTCGATGTCGAGCTGAGTGAACTCGGGCTGGCGGTCGGCGCGGAAGTCCTCGTCGCGGTAGCAGCGCGCGATCTGGTAGTACCGCTCGATACCGGCGACCATGAGCAGCTGCTTGAACAGCTGCGGAGACTGCGGCAGCGCGTAGAACTTGCCGGGCTGCAGCCGCGCGGGCACCAGGAAGTCGCGGGCGCCTTCGGGAGTCGAGCGCGTCATGGTCGGGGTCTCGACCTCGACGAACGCATGCTTGCCGAGCACCTCGCGCGCGGCGGCACTGACCTTGGACCGCAATCGAATCGCGTACGCGGGGCCTTCGCGGCGCAGATCCAGGTAGCGGTACTTCAGCCGGGCCTCTTCGCCGGGCTCGTCATCGAGCTGGAACGGCAGCGGCGCGGACTCGTTGAGCACCTCGAGTTCGGTGACGTTCACCTCGATGGCGCCGGTCGGCAGATTCGGGTTCTCGCTCCCCTCGGGCCGATTCTCGACCACACCGGTGACCTTCACGCAGAACTCGTTGCGCAGCTTATGGGCCTGTTCGGCGGGCTCGCCCTCACGGAAGACGGCCTGCGACACGCCTGATGCATCACGCAGATCGATGAAGATCACGCCACCGTGGTCTCGCCGCCGGGCCACCCATCCGGTGAGGGTGACGGTCTGACCGGCCTGCTCGCTTCGCAGCGAACCAGCCAAGTGGGTGCGCAGCACGGGAATCCTTTCGACGGGCTGGAAAACACCACGGGGTCCGCCGGGTGCGCTCCCATCGTAGTGAGACACGTTTCCCGAGTGGAAACCGATATCCGTGCGGCCATGCCAAGCTATTGCCCATGACCTTCAACGAGGGCCTGCAGATCGACCCCAACCGGGTATCCGGCGGTGGCGGCGGACCGGGCATGGGCGGCGGATTGGCTCTCGGCGGTGGTGCCCTCGGCATCATCGCTCTCATCGCGACCTTGCTGCTGGGCGGCGACCCGGGCAGCGTGCTCGGACAGTTCACGGGCGCGGACAGCAATTCACAGTCCGGTACCGCGGGCTCCCCCGATCACTGCAAGACCGGAGCGGACGCGAACAAGTACGTCGACTGCCGCGTGGTGCTGACGGTGCAGAGCCTGGACGCGGTGTGGAGCACCGAACTGCCCAAGCAGACCAACCGCAAATATGTCGACCCGAAGGTGGCGCTGTTCTCCGGTCAGGTGAACACCGGCTGCGGGCGCGCGTCGTCGGCGGTCGGGCCGTTCTACTGCCCCGCCGACCAGACCGCGTACTTCGACACCAGCTTCTTCCAAGAGTTGAAGGATCGCTTCGGCGCGAGTGGCGGGCCGCTCGCCCAGGAGTATGTGGTGGCGCACGAGTTCGGGCATCACATCCAGAACCTGCTCGGCGATATCAATCGCGCGCAACGTGATCCGAAGGGTCCGGAGTCCGGCGCGGTCCGCACCGAGCTTCAGGCCGACTGCTACGCGGGTGTCTGGGCGTACTACGCCGACAAGCTACCCGCGCCCGGTTCGAACACTCCCTTCCTGAAGCCGTTGACCACCAACGACATCAACGACGGCCTCTCCGCCGCTTCTGCCGTGGGTGACGACCGCATCCAGAAGGCATCCACCGGCCGCGTGAATCCCGAAGCGTGGACGCATGGTTCGTCGGAGGAACGGCAGAAGTGGTTCCTGTCCGGCTATAAGACCGGGCAGCTCGAGATGTGCGACACCTACAACGCTCGCGATCTGAGCAACCCGCCCGGCCTGAAGTAGTTCACCCGGCGTCGGGCTTTCGTCGAATCAGCTCAGTCGATGGGCGAGTTGCCGCACCATCAGCGTCGCCAGGATGGCCTGCCCGGATGTGGAGAAGTGAATCTTGTCCTCGCTCAACAGATTCGGGCGGTCGTTGAGCGGATGGTTCTCGGAATCGACCAGGACGGCATCGAATTCACCGGCCAGGTTGCGGGTGATGTCATTGAGTCTGAGTAGACGTTCGGTCCAGTCCGGGAAGACCGGGACGAGGTAGGCGCGGCCGAGGGTGTAGACGGCGAGCTGGGCGCCGGTTCGGGCGGCGAAGGTGTACATATCGCGCAGGTCGCCCTCGATCCGATCCCAGTCGGGGGTGCGCCGGACGATATCGTTCGCGCCGCTGTTCACATGCAGCAGATCGGGTTTGAACTCGCGCATGCGCCGCCCCTGTTCGTCGAGCGCCTGTGCGGTGGTCGCGCGGAACCGGGCGGTATTGAGGTACTCCAGGTCCGGTCGCACCATGCGCAGCACTCGCTCGACGCGGGCGGGCCAGCCCAGGTTCTCGTAGCCGGGGGTCGGATCACCCATACCCAGCGAGAGGCTGTCGCCGAAGACTCCGTAGCGCCGCCATGGCGCGTCGAACAGCAGGGCGGCGAGATCGGTCGGCGGCAGTACGTGCGGATCCGTTTCCTCGGTCAGAGGCTGCGCGATGGTCGTCATAAAGTAAGCATACGGTCGACCGCATACACTTGCAATGGATGCCGACTCCCTTGTCCGGCACTCAGAAGGCGGCCCGCAAGCGCTTCGCCGATCTGTATCAGCGCCCGCTGACCGCCTTCGGCGCGGACATCCTACAGCGAAGAAGCCAGGCTGCCTGATGAATTGTGTTCGCGCGCTTGAATTCTCCGCAAGCCGGGTGCGCGCTCGAGTGGGTATGATCTGGCGACGTGGAGCCTGTTGGGTGTGGACCCCTCCGTGTGAGTGTCGGTCGGAGTCGACGATGGCGCTGCCCCTGCGCCGCATCGGCACAGGAGTTCGGCGCGCGTTTAGGGCCAACCTGATCGCCGGTGCGTAACCCGCCAGATCGTCACTCAGGCACCAGCATTCGATTTTTTTGCGAAATGTCGTGCGGCTGTGTGGATTACGTCCACATCGTTCGTCGATAGAACCTATCTACCTGAACTCAGGGCCAGCGCAGACGCATTCGAGATCATTCGGTACGTCGCTGCACCCCCTGTCCCATACCTGGAGTTATGTCGTTGACAACGCCCTATGATCCCTCCCCCTCAGCCGACTGGAGCGAAGCACCGGCACCGGCCATCACCGTCTCTGGCCAGGCCCCGGTGCCGCTGTACACGCCGGAGTTCGCGGCCAACCCGCATTGGTTCTACGACGAGATGCGCCGCAAGTTCGGTTCGCTGGTCCCCGTGGAGCTATCACCTGGTATTGCAGCAACTTTGGTGATCGGCTACCACACCGCGGTGAAGATCAACAACGATCCGCAGCGTTTCCGGGCCGACCCGCGCATCTGGGAGAAAGATATACCCGCCGATTGTCCGGTCCTGCCGATGCTGCAGTACCGGCCGAATGCCCTGCGCAGTGCGGGCCAGGCTCATGAGCGCTATCGGCAAGCCAGCGTCGACAGTATCGACAGCATCCCCCTGTTCGGCATTCATCTCGAGATCGAGCAGATGGCGATCCCGCAGATCAACACGTTCTGCCTGGACGGGGAGGCGGATCTGCTGGGCCAGTACGCACTTCCGGTGACGTTCGCCTATCTCAACGCGATGGTCGGGTGCCCGGCCGATATCGGACAGCAGGTAGCGCGAGGTATGGCGATGATGTTCGAGGGCACCGATGCCGGGGAAGGCAGCGCACTGTTCGCGGGTGCGCTGGGCGAGCTGGTGAACCTCAAACGGGAGGAGCCTGGCGAGGACGTGACCACCCGGTTGCTGGCCCATGCGGCGAGCCTGACCGATGAGGAGCTCGTTCAGCAACTGGTCACGATTTACGGGGCGGGGATCGAGCCGCTCACGAACCTGATCGCCAATACCGTGCTGCTGATGCTCACCGACGACCGGTTTTCCGGGCAAAACGCGTCGACGACGCCAGATGCGTTGAACGAGTTGCTGTTCAAGGATCCGCCGCTGGCGAACTTCGGTATCACCTACCCGGCGCAGCCGAGCAGAGTCGAGGACGTCTGGTTGCCGCCCAATCAGCCGGTGGTCACCAGCATGGCGGCCTGCAACAACGACCCCGCGATCTCAGGTGCCTACAACGGCAACCGCTCGCATCTGGCGTGGGGCACCGGGCCGCATGCCTGCCCCGCGCAGGATGTCGCCTACATGGTCGCCCACAACGCTATCGATCAGCTCTTCGATGCGCTGCCGGACATGCGGCTCGCCTGCCCTGCCGACCAATTGACGTGGCGGCCTGGGCCTTTCCACCGATCCCTGGCGATGCTGCCGGTGGTTTTTCCGCCCTCGCGGACCATTTTCTGACAGCAGAGCCGATACCTCGGGATGCTGATCCAGCATCCCGAGGTCGGGCACGGCGGGCGTGCTGGTGGAACTATCAGTCACCGAGCGTGAGTGCGTTCGCACATTGGGTGATGTAGGTGTCGGAGTCGAACACGGTGCGCAGGGATCCGTGTTCCAGCTCGAACGCTCCGGCGAGCTCGCTCAGGTGCGGAGCCAGCAGGCCGTGCAGCTGACTGCTCATGTCCCGCAACGATTGCCGGGTCTTGGGGAAGGGACCATCGGGGAGCATGTCCGCCCCGTGCGCCTGACACTGGCGGATAGCGAACAGGGTCAAAAGGTTCTCTGCCACCTGCCGAGGCCCGGCCGGAAGCCGGCTGGCGCGGTCGGCCATGGTCCGCGCGGCCTGGTGCACGAGGTGCGCTTCGGCCGCAGCCAGAGCCAGGTCATAGACGCTGTCCCAGCGTGCTTGCCGGTCGCCGGTGGCGTGGGCGTAGGTGTCCAGTGTGGTGTGCTGCAGGTAGGCCGCGCGGGCACCGAGCCAGTCGAGCCAGCTGCCGGGGGTGTCGATATCCAAGGGCTCAGGGTTGTCCCAGCACCCGGGCGTCCACTCATCCGGGAGCGACAGGCGACGGTAGGCGGCGAGCAGGGCGATGACGTAGCTGTCTCCCTCGGCGGTGGCCGCCGCATCACGCAGAGCGCGGTACTCCACGATTCGATTGTGGGCGAACATGCCCTGCGCGCCGAGCCGGTCGCGTACTTCGCCGCAGACCCGCAGTGCGGTGGAGGTGGCGAGGTGCTTGGTCAGTGCCACCAGGTCGGTGAGCTGTGGCCCCTGCTCGTCGAGGTGGTCGTCGACCGCGTCGGCGAAGGCGTCCAGGGCGATTTCCACTGCGGTGGTGGCGATGTAGGTATCGGAGATGGCATCCAAGAGCGGGGCGTGGTGCGCCGGGACATGCGAGAGCAGGACGCGACCGCCGGCCATGCTCGCGATATCTCGCTGCGCGCTGTGGCGTACCGCGGTGGACACCGCGGCCCGGGAGACGGCGGCGGCCATCGCCGAAATGCATAGTCGCCCTACCCGCACTCGGCTGATGGCGCGCCACACCTGGTTGTCGGCGGGGATCGGCGCGATCAGCTGCCCGTCCTGGTCGATGTGGGTCCCGGTATGGGACAGCAGGCACTCGCGTGGCAGGCGCACACCGTCGAAGCGAGTCAGTGCGTTGTCCATTCCCAGGCCGGGCTTTTCGGGCAGGCGGCGGATCGTGATGCCTGGTCGGACCTGCCCGTCCGCATCGCAGAGCCGTACCAGGAACGGGTATACGCCATGGCCGGCTCCGCCGAGGACCAGCCGGGCGAACACGATGCCGAACCGTGCGACACCCTCCACCGGCGACGGCGCGGTGGTCGGCATGAACTTGATCGCGGTGTCGGTCGGCGTGCTCAGGATGAACCCGCCACCGTCGGCCGGGTCGTAGACCGCCTCGGTCTCCAGATTGTTCAAATCGCTACCGTGACCGACCTCTGTCAGCACATAGGCACCCACGGCGCGGCCTTCCACGAGGTCCGTGAGAGCCGCGGCGACTTCCCCGGTGGGTGCATGCTGCTCGAGCAGCGTCCCCAGGACCAGGTTCACCTGCACTGTGAGCAGAGATCCTAGATGCGGATCGACCACCGTGGCCTGCTCGTGCAAGGTCACCAGATCACGCAGATCGCCCACCGTCTCGGTGGCAGACAGGCGCGGGAGCAGCCGCAGGTACCGTTCGTAGGCGCGTGTGCCCGGGTCCTGTGCGGCAGCCCACCAATCCTGATCGAATTCTTCCTCGGCAAACAGCTCGTTGTACCGCTGGGCCGTGGCGCGTCGATCACCGAACAACATGTCCGCCAACACATCCGCGAGATTCTCGTGCGAAACCATGACTGCACCCTTTCTTCCCACTCACTACCAAGACTCCGGGCGACGGCTCAAGCGTCGTCGCCCGGCATAATGCGGGCTTGGAGCCCGAAAGATCAGTGGCCAAGGGGCCAGCGGGGCAAACGCGTGGTCACGGCATGCAGAAGCTTCCGGTCAACCGGGGAGACCGGGGCCGGAGTATCGACCTGCCGAGAGTTCAACCCAGCACCTACCTTCCGGTGATAGCACTGCTCTGCCGGCCGTGTGCGATTCCCTAGCCCACGCTCGGCGTGCCTGGCAAGAGGCTGCGAATGCGTTAAGCCGTGTGCGACAACGGATGTGGCGATGCTGGGTTCACTTGAGCCGAATGCCTGTGCGGCACAGCACCATCGAGGCTTCGTGGGCGTCATGGTGCAATTGCGGTAAGCCAAGTGAGACACGAGACATATTGTGACACAAAGCCCTTCCGCTCATTGGGTGTGCACAACTCCTGGCCTCTAGCGGACACAAGTTGTGCGGGTCTGCCGGTCGCCTGTGGAACTGATCAGGGCCTGCGCTTCGAAGACGTCACCGTCAATGAGCAGCCGGGAAGCCGCGTAGACGTGGCCGCCGCCGCTGCAGTCGCCGAATCCTTGTCCACGCCGCGCGATCTGGGCGACGAACAGCGCTGACTTACGATCTCGGACCAGTCGCGGCCGCGAGTGATTGCGGCTGCGCTCTTGGAACTTCGATCGTGGAGCCGAACCGTGCGTTCTAGTGTGCCTAGGTAGGGGGTCGCCGAGATCCGTTCAGCGGTGCTGCGGTGACCACCGCAACAGGTTTTGAGGTAGCACCTCGGAGTTGATTCCGGTTGGCAGGCCCAAATCATGAGCAGGGGCACCGAGGGCCAACATGTCCCATGCGATCCGGTGGCCCGGATCGCTGATGGTGGTCGTGAGCGCTTCCTCGAGTTGTCCGTCCACAGCCCGCCCCGCGGCCAACTCCTGTACCACTCTTACTCCGCGAAGTGACGCGGAATTTGCACCAGCACAGGCCAATTGCTCCAGTGCCGGCGGCAACATCACCGCCACATCCGCTTTCGCTTGGCCAGCAGCTCCAACCTGGTCGGCGGCGCGCGCCGCTGGTTCTCTGCGCGTAGGTGTGCGTCCCCACCCGAGATCGATTTCGCCTCTCACTCCGCGCTTTTCGATGTGGTCGGCCAGTGACTTGATGGTTTCGCTGTGCTCGTCGGTCCCGGCCGAGGCCGCAATCGTTGTCACCGAGGCGATGAGATCGGGCCGCCATGCCGCCACCCGCAATGCCACCATGCCGCCCAGACCTTGGCCCACAACGTGTGGTTTGTGCAGGCTCAATCCCTCGATCACAGATATCGCATCGGCGGTCAGCTCGGTGAGGTTCACTTCCGGGCTGCCCCGTAACAGCCTGTTCGAGCCTTGGCCTCAATGATCCCAGGTGATTACCCGATACCCTCGCGATGCCAGCTGCTCCATGAGGGGCCCGAGCGCTCCTATTCCCATCATCAGCGGGGGACTCAGAAGCACCGACCGCCCATCAGGCGGCCCGACCTCGTCGATGATGAGAATGGCCCCGAGGGGGCACACGGCGTAGGTGCGCAATTTCATGCAGGTATCCCGAATGTCACAAAGGGCGAAAAGAGATGGGAAGGCGAGATCAGTTGAATCCGATTGTGGGACAGACATGCTCACTCGATGTTGCGGCAACCGTGCATGCGGACATCGAGGTGGCGAAGTTCCCGCCGGACCAGCACCCTAGTGGGCGGGTCCGGCGGGAACTTCGCTGTCCTGTCGCCCCCTTCGCGCCAGGACAGCTCTTTATGGAGTGGCGCTCTGAATGTTGAAGTGCCGCATGACGTCCTTGCCCCGATGCCGGTCACTGGCCAGCTCGAAACCTCCGACAATGCGCGATACTTGAATATGAGATCTCACCAGTCCGTAACTCGGTGTGGACGGCATCGAGCACCCAACGAAGCAAACTCGAGCGCAGCCGCCATTGGTTCGGCTGTTGTCGCACCACCACCGGCGCTCGAATCAGTTCGTGGCGTCTTGTACTACGCGTAGCGCCCGGAACTTCGTCGGCTACCTGCCGGTGGGGTGACCGAACAGCTTTTCACGCATCTCGACTGGGGTCCGCCCGTAGCGCTCTCGATAGGCTTGTCGGAAGCTGCGCACGCTGGGAAATCCTTCCTCAAACGCGATTTTGTCCATGTCGAATGGCAGCGCGGTACGAATACGCTGATGTGCGCGGTTGACGCGGACCTCGCGCAGCATCGTCGCTGCTGGAGGGTACCCAGCTCGTTTGAGCACTTTGTACAGCGTGCGCTCGCCGATACCCAGCATCGCGGCGATGGCCTCAGGGGTCACCTTGGGGTCCTTGGCATGTTCTTCGATGAGGCATCGTGCGCGTTCGGCGTCTATCGCACCCCTGGCGGACGATGCGTCCGGATAGGGGTTGAGTACCCCTTTGAGGAGCTCGACCGCGCTGCTGTATGCGACGCTCCAATCCGCTGCCGTCCAGCCTTTGGCCTCGCCGAGCAAGCGGGCCTGTGCCTCGAGCGAGCGCACCAACGGCCGCGTCTCATCGAGTGCGAGCGGGGCATTTGCGGCGTGTGCGATATCGACTGAGTCCTGGGCGACGGTCAGGATCAGAGCGCTGATGTCTGTGTCGTGTGTCATGGACAGCGGTTGGTGCCACTGGAAGAAGCCAACTTTGCCGGGGTAGAAGATTTCCCTGGCATCGCCCTGCTCGAACCTGAAATGACCTTGCAGGGGGACCAGGAGCCGGTAGCTGTGTTCGTCGCCGTCGGCTCGTATATGGCGTTGCGTGCGCCGGTAGTCCACCGGTGCGGTAGAGAATTTGACTACCTGTAATTGGCCCAGACTCTGGGCAAACGCGGCGGAGCGGAACCCCTGGCGGAACGCCAACCCCACCGTTCCCTGCTTGTCCCTGAGGTAGTCGTCCCAGGATCCCGCAGGATCTTTGTCGTCGGACGTGAAGTCCTGTGCCTGATATTCCACATCGCTCATATGGACACCTCTGTTCACGCACCCGAACTGGCCATGACACTACAAGAACCCTTCAGGACCTGCTGATCCCCAGCACTGTGCGCGGCAGAACCTACGCCGCGCACAGTTAGAGGCATGCCGCTGGTCCTCTCCCGCTCAGTCATTTCCCGCTCAGCAGCACCGGCAGACGGCGATGCCCATTGGAGATGAAACCCGGTACCGCCCCGATCTCCTGTCCAGGGGCGAGCATCATGTCCGGGAACCGCGTGAAGATCTCCGGAAGAGCGATCTGCGCCTCGAGCCGCGCCAGGGGCTCACCCAGACAATGATGGACGCCGTAGCCGAACGCCATATGCTCTTTGGTCGCGCGGGTGGGGTCGAACACGTCGGTGGTAGGGCCGTGGACCTGCGGGTCTCGGCTGGCCCCGGCATAGCAGACCAGGATCGGGTCGCCGGCGGCGATCGCCACACCGCCCAGCTCAAAATCGTCGACCGCGTAGCGCAGCGGGACATGCGCGGCGGGCGACTCGAACCGGAGCACCTCCTCGATCACCTCTGTCCAGCCCAACGTGCCCTCAGACACCGCGGCTCGATGTCCGGGGTGAGTCAGCAGCAGGTGTATGGCGTGGTCGAGCAGGCTCACCGTCGTCTCGTGCCCGGCGTTGACTGTCAGATAGAGCGTGCCGACGAGTTCGGCTTCGGTGAAATCGGTTTCGGGATCATCGGCCGCGCGGATGAGCGTGCTGGTCATGTCCTGCCCGGGGTTCTCCCGCCGGAACGCCACCAGAGTCTGTAGCAGGCCGATCATCTCGGTGTAGGTGGCTACCGCTTCGTCTTTGCTCACCCCGGTGTCGAAAACACTGTCCACACAGACACGCAGTGGCTCGCTCAGGTCCTCGGGCACTCCCAGCAGTTCACCGATCACCCGGATCGGCAGTGGGTACGCGAATTCCTCGCGCAGATCTACCACCTGCCCGGCCGGGGTCGCCTCGAGGCCCTTGACCAGCTCTTGGACTATCTCCTGGATTCGGGGCTCGAGCTCCGCGGTGCTCCGAGGGGTGAACCCCTTCGAGACGACTTTGCGCAGCCTGCGGTGGTCAGCCCCGTACGCAATGAACATCGAGGGCGTGTTGATCCAATTGGCCAGCTCCCAATCTTCGGGGATTTCCCCGTTTTGGAACGCGGGCCAGTGTTTGCGCGGGTCCTTGGAAACCGTGGATCCGGACAGTATCTCTTTGAGCACGGCCGCGTTGGTGATCGACCATGCTCGCACTCCGCCGGGGAGCTCAACCAGGGTGACCGGCCCCTGCTCGCGAATTCGGGCGATTTCGCCCTGGATGTTCGTGCCCGCGGGGTCGAGAACAATGGGGACGGTGTGGTTGTCCATCGAGAAACTCCTGTCTGAAAACTACGGGTTGCCGGCCAGATGGATCGGTGGGCTGGGGGGGAATGAGACCGGCAGAGACGACAGCGCCCGGTGGAATGGTCCTGGCCGCCATCGCAGCGCCGACTTGGGCACTGCCAATTTCATGTCCGGGAGAGCGTCCAGCAGCTGATCGATCGCGTCTTGGACGATCATGTAGCCCACCGAGCGGGCGGGGCAGGCGTGCGGGCCGGTGCTGAACGCCAGATGCGCCCGGTTGCCGGTGAAGTCGCCGGACCGGATCTCTGGATCGTTGTTGCAGGCTGCCATGCTGATCACAACCGGCTGATTGGGCGGCAACCAGACGTCTTCGACCAGGACCGGCTGCCGGGGATAGCTGATGCAGTAGTTGGCCATCGGCGGGTCGTCGAACAACACTTCGTCGATGGCGTCGCGGGTGGACACGTTGCCCCCGAGCAGCCCGCCGCCGAACCGCTGGTCGGTCAGCATCAGCAGCAGCGTGTTCACGATGAGGTTCTGTGGCGGTGAGATTCCGGCGGCATACATCAGCACCAGCTGATGCAGCATTTCGTCATCGTCCAACCGCGCCGGATGCTGGGTGAGCCAGCTGGTGACATCGGCCCCCGGAGCGGCGCGTTTGGCCGCGATGAGTTCCAGCAGCGCCTCGCCCAGAATCCGGTTGCCGTCGGCGGCATCGGCAGTGGTGTCGAACATCGCCGCCATACCTCGCGAGGCGCGGTCGCTGATCTCGGGGGAACACCCGAGAAGCACATTGAGAGTCTCGAACACCACGGGCAGTGCGTACTGCCGCACCACGTCGCAATGCCCGGCCGCGCAGAACCGGTTGATCTGCTCGACGGCGACCTGCTCGACGATCGTATGCAGGCGATACAGGTCGATCCGGTCGAGTGCCGCCGTCGCCGGCGCCCGGTAGCGCCGGTGGTCCTGGCCGGCACTGCGGATGGGATTGGGGCGCCACTCCATCATCGGCAGCACCGGGCAGTCACCAGGAACGCCCTGCTGCCATGCGCGCGGATCGGCGGGGAAATGCTCCGGATCGTTCAGAACGCGCAGCGCGGCGCGATAGCCGATCACCAGGGTGGCCGGGACCGCGGGTGCCAGCTCTACCGGCACCACTGCGCCGAACCGCTCGCGCATGGCCCGATAGACCTGGTGCGGGTCGGCCGCGAATTCCTGCGGCCAGAGCGGAATTCGCGGGCCGGGGAAGCGGGGTGCGGGATCCGACAGGGTTTGTCTATCAGCAATCAACTTATGCCGGTTCCTCTGGAGGTTAGCCAACGCCGTACTTGTCATGCGGAAAGCACGTCTCGACATTAGAGCGGGCCGACTCTGCGACTCGACCGCTTTCCTGCCCGTTCGCGGTCATTTTCTGCCCGCGCGGGCGGGCACCTTTGTGGCCCTCACCGTTGCCCCGGACTCGCCATTACCCACCCGGACCCCTAGTCGACTCGCGGGGCGGTCCTTGTCGTGCCGATCGCCGCTGTGTCGCGCCGGGGAAGGTGAACACCCCTCGTTAGCCCTGTGGCCAGGGCGGGGGTGGTTTCGGCCGCCGGTTACTTGTGCGGCATTAACGGAGGGCAGAAAATTGCCACGAATGGGCAGGAAAGCGCTCGAGACCGGGCGAAAGCGCGACTTAGTGTGCAAGACAAACTTTCGCAAGACTCCGTGCTCGGAGCCATATGCCTCGACCAGACACCTTGCGAGGGTGGGCATTGGGGTGGTGGGGGATGAAACCACCCATTCGTGACAGTACGCAAAGCGAAGACGCTGCGGCTCTTCGCTTTTCGTCGTCGATGACAAGGATTTGAGCGAATGTGTGCTCGACGTTTCGGCCGGGACCTGAGCCCGCCGTGCCACCGCGCCACAGCAAGGCAGGGGTGGTGAGCGGCGATGGTGGATATCGATACCCCGGCCAACCAGGATCTTGCCCTTGCCCTCGCGCTCGACTCCGCCGAGAAGGTGTGCGGCGAGGTGACGGATCTGTGCGCTTCGGCCGGGGTGTGGCTCGCCATGGGCGGGCCGGTGCTCCCCGATTGGCATGAGTTGTTCGCTGCGCTGTGTCCTGAGCGGGGCGCCGATCCCGCTGCGCACCCGGTGGCGAAATGTGCGCGCGGTCTGGCCGAACTTCACACCGTCGCGCGCAGGGACCCCGGGGTCGTCGGGATCCTCGGTATGCGCCTGGCGCTGAGGTCAGCGATCGACCTGTGGACCCTGCACCATGCGCGGTACGCGTATCGGTGCGGGCAATCGCTGGGCGCGGTGGTTGATGCGATGGCCGCGGCACAACTCGACGCGGTGCAGATCCTGCGGGCACCAGCGGTGCCACCGTCAGAGGCACTGCACCTGGTGTGGCTGCAGGTCGGCGAACTGGCCGTCCGATGGGCCGATCTCGTCGACCACGTCGTGCACGGACAGGCACTGTCCGTGCAGGCACGCCCCCGCGGGTGCGTTACTCCGGGTGCTGAGGCAAGGAAACCGACAATCTAGGCGCAGGTGATCCGGCCATGCCCGGTGACTATCGTTGAGCGGGTTGCCCACGCGCGCCAACAGGCGCAGGAGCAGACCTAAGACCGGCTGGCGCATATGCTCGCGCCCGCGCAGTGCGCCGAACCGAACCCCTGTCGTCCCCGACGCTCTGAGCTATCACCACGTCATGAACGCCAAGCTCGCAAGTGAAGCAGCCACGACCGGGAGCCGCTACATCACCACCCCTAGGTTCCGGTCACCCGGCGACTGGATCCCGTCGAGAACCGGCGAACTGGTAGAGGGACGGATTCGAGGGCGACCCCCGACTCGAACGCCGCCGCCGACGGGTCCTGAACTTACGTTATGGCGGCCGGAAGGACGCGCGATCGGTTCCGCAGAGAGATTGTTCCTGCACCCCATATCGGGTAACTCTTCGCAGGGCCGTAAACGCGATCTGTGCTCTAGCCCCTTTAGAGACTGTCGAGAATAATACGGTGAGGAGCGACTGTCGGACGAGTCCCAGCGCGTCCGGCGTCGCAGCTGATCTTCATAGGTAGTTATAGCGCCAGTTTTGACATTGACGCGGCCGGAGTAAGGTCCCGTTAATTCGACCGCATTGCGGTCGTACAGGTGCGTTTGTAGCCGACCATCGGCACAATTTCGCGCGCGCAGAAACAATTAAGGGTGGAGATGGCCGAAACCAGCGAGAACGGCAGCGAAGGAACTGGAGGGGCGGGACTGCTAGGACTTGGGTTCGCCTTGCTGCTGGTCGGCGCGCTCCTGCTTCTGGTGTCTTGCGCGGCGAACAGCGACGCGAAGAATCCACGATGCGATGGCCAGCGGTTGAGCAGCGGTGACACGTGCGTGTCGACGAAATCCGGCGCGCAGAGCTATCACGACCGAGCCTCGACCGCTGAAACCGCGGCCGGCTGGACACGTCCCATAGGCATAGTGCTGGCACTCGGCGGATTGGTAGCTGCAGTCGGCGGCCTGGTGTCGACAGCACGCAGTTAGTCACCATTTGACCGAATTGGGATGGATCGTCCGGAACCTGAATGTGCTTCGGTGCGTGTGGTCGGGGCGAGCTCGGATTACTACTTACTCAGGGGAAGATTCGATCAACTCGGGGTCTGAACTGACCATTTCGAGACGCTCCGTCGTGCCGAAGGGTAATTCTTCACACCCCCGACAGAGGCGAATCTTCATCACTCCTAAATATTTCCAGGCATCGTGCACCGCAGCCATTCTCGGCGTACTAGTGGCAACGTTTGTGGGGATTTTCGTTACCGCATGGAGGCGATTGCGGTGAGGATTATCGATCATTGCCAAGAAGAATCCACAGCATATGGCGGGGATCCGCCGACAGCGCCGCGGGCGGTAGAGGAGCCTTGTGTGCGAGGTGTGGTTGCGACCCAATCCGGGTCGGACACAGCTCGCACAGCGCGCTTCCGTGTTTCTGGCATAAAAGCACGAGACCCCGAGCTCGACTCGCGGGCAGGGTCCAGCAGGCACCTACGTCCGACAGCTACCGCAATGCGGTCGAACTCTCCATCGAGCACCCCGGCGTGGAACGCCTCCCACTCGGGAGGCGTATAGACCAGCGTGGTGACCCCGTCGGATATCGACGCATCACCCTCGCTGTCGTAGGCGATGAAGGGAAATCCACCGGAACCTTCGCTAGCGCGATTCTCGACGGCCTTCAGGAAGTCTGCCCACCCTCCGGCGGGCACCCGAAGAATTGGCTGCTGTGCGGGGTGATTGTCAGGGTCGCGCAGGTACTTGCTATCGCGAATGAGTGCCCCGTCGGCGGTGAAGGCAACCTCGACGCAGCTCGATGAGGAGTTGGAGCGCGTCGCCTTGAACCAGTGGAGTGCAGTGGTGCCTGTGATATTGAGGATCCTACTCACCTGCCGTTTTGTTCCTTATCTGCGAGTTGTTGTTTGAGAAAGCCGAGAGAGTCGTCTCGGGTGAGCGATTCCGTTTGGAGGTGACCGAAGACCGTGGTCATGTTCCGCACCCGCAGCGGGTCCTCGACCAGCTCGTCCCAGGTCGGCACTTCACTCCAGGCGAGAGTGGGCAGGCGGGGCCGCGCGAAATCGAGGATGTGGAAGGTTGAGCACCCACGAATCGCACCGATATTGCTCGTGAACGGGAGCACCCGAAAGTCGATGGTGGTCTCGTGTCCCTCGATCATCGTGATGAGGTGCTCGAGCTGGTTCCGCAGGACAGCCGGCCCACCCGTCTGCTGTCGCAGCGCCGCTTCGCTGACCACGACATTGAGCCTGAGCGGGCAGTACGTGCGGGTCCGTTTCCTCGGTCAGAGGCTGCCCGATGGTCGTCATAAACTAAGCATACGGTCGACCGCATACACTCGCAATGGATGCCGACGCCCTTGTCCAGCACGCAGAAGGCGGCCCGCAAGCGCTTCGCCGATCTGTATCAGCGCCTGCCGACCGCCTTCGTCGCGTCCCGAAAGCGCGAAACCTCATCCGACCGTCCATGTTTCGCGTCCGGTGAGCAGGTCTTGGAGCGAATTCTCCCCTACCGGTTTGCGTTCGACAGCCGTCTCGAGCTGAGCCCGGGCACCATCGTCATAGGTGGGTCGGGTGGCACTGCGGAAGACTCCGGTCACCACCCGCGACAGATCCTGATCGGACAGCCGCGACAGCGCGTAGGCGTACTCGGGATTGTCGGTGTACGCGTCGTGCACCACGATCTCGGCTTCGGCGACGGTCTCGGTGGGCACCACCCGCAAACCGAAACCGCTTCGCACCACGGCGAATTCGTTCTCCGCTCCGAATCGGATGGGCTCGCCGTGACGCAGGCGAATCAGATGCGATTCGGCGTTCTCCTTGCGCAGCATGTCGAATGAACCGTCGTTGAAGATCGGGCAGTCCTGCAAGATCTCCACGAACGACGTGCCGCGATGCTCGGCCGCGGCGCGCAACACCTCATTGAGCCCGGTACGGTCGGAGTCCAAAGCCCTTGCGGCGAAAGTGGCTTCGGCTCCCAGCGCCACCGACAGCGTGTTGAACGGGTGGTCGATGGACCCCATCGGCGTCGATTTGGTGACCTTGCCGGTCTCCGAGGTCGGTGAGTACTGACCCTTGGTGAGCCCGTAGATCCTGTTGTTGAACAACAGGATCGTCATATTCACATTGCGCCGCAGCGCATGGATCAGGTGATTGCCGCCGATGGAGAGCGCATCGCCGTCCCCCGTCACCACCCACACCGACAGATCCGGGCGCGTCACCGCGAGTCCGGTGGCGATGGCGGGCGCACGCCCGTGAATCGAGTGAATCCCGTACGCCTCCAGGTAATACGGGAATCGGCTGGAGCATCCGATGCCGGAGACGAACATGAGATTCTCGCGCTCGAGCCCCAGGTCCGCGAGGAATCCGCGCACGGTCGCGAGAATGACATAGTCACCGCATCCCGGGCACCAGCGCACCTCTTGATCGGTGGTGTAGTCCTTGGCTTTCTGCGGCCCGTCCGCGCGCGGCACACCGGACAGTCCGGTGAGCCCGAGATCGGTTCCGATCAAAGAGTTTTCGAGGATGGTCATCAGTTACCCCCTGGTGTGCGATAGGTCGCCCGCGCTCGGGCATCGAAGCCCTTGGCCTGTTCCATCTCCGCGATAGAGCCGTCCAGTGCCGCGTCGATGACGCCGACGAGTTCCTGGGCCGAGAAAGCCAGCCCGGCGATCTTGGTCCAGGGTTGGACGTCGACCAGGTAGCGGGCGCGCAGCAGCATGGCGAGTTGGCCGCCGTTCATCTCCGGAGCGACGACGGTGCGGTAGCGGCGCAGCACCTCACCGAGGTTGGCGGGGAACGGATTCAGATGCCGCAGGTGTGCCTGCGCCACCGGGACGCCGCGCCGCCGGGCACGCCTGCACGCCTCGCCGATCGGACCGTAGGAACTCCCCCAGCCGATCAGCAGCAGTTCGGCGCGGCCGTCGGGATCCTCGACCTCGAGATCAGGCACGGTGATGCCGTCGATCTTGGCCTGCCGCAGCCGGACCATGAGTTCATGATTGGCGGGTTCATAGGAGATGTTGCCGCTGCCGTCGGCCTTTTCGAGGCCGCCGATGCGATGCGCACGCCCGACCGTGCCGGGTACCGCGAGCGGTCGGGCCAGGGTCTCGGGATCGCGTGCGTACGGCTGGAATTCATCACTCGAGTCCCCGCCGGGCTCGAATCCCGGGTCTATGCGCGGTATTTCGGCGACCTCGGGAATCGACCACGGCTCCGAGCCATTGGCGATCGCGCCATCCGACAGCAGCAGCACCGGGGTGCGATAGGTGAGTGCGATGCGGGCCGCCTCCACCGCGGTCTCGAAACAGTCGGCGGGTGAGCGCGGAGCCAGTACGGCCGCCGGCGATTCGCCATTGCGCCCGTACAGCGCCTGCAACAGATCGGACTGTTCGGTCTTGGTGGGCAGACCGGTCGACGGCCCGCCGCGCTGCACATCGATGATGAGCAATGGCAATTCGGTCATGACGGCCAGGCCGATGGTCTCGCTCTTGAGCGCCAGTCCGGGCCCGGACGTGCTGGTGACCCCCAGCGCTCCCCCGAGCGAAGCCCCCAGTGCCGCACCGATTCCGGCGATCTCGTCCTCGGCCTGGAAGGTGGTGACGCCGAAGTTCTTATGCTTGCTCAGTTCGTGCAGGATGTCCGAGGCCGGGGTGATCGGATACGTGCCCAGGAATACCGGCAGTCCGGCGAGTTGCCCGGCGGTGACGATGCCGTAGGCGAGCGCGGTATTGCCGGTGATCTGCCGGTAGGTGCCGGCGGGCAGTGTCGCGGGAGCGACCTCGTAGGTGGTGGCGAACGCCTCGGTGGTTTCGCCGTAATTCCACCCTGCCCGAAATGCGAGGATATTCGCTTCGGCCACATCGGGTTCGGCCGCGAATTTCTCCCGCATGAACTCTTCCGTGCCACCCAGGGGCCGCCCGTACATCCAGGAGAGCAATCCCAGCGCGAACATATTCTTGGCGCGCTGCCCATCCTTTTTGCCCACACCGGTCGGTTCGGTAGCGCCGAGGGTCAGCGAAGTCATTGGCACCTGATGCACCACGAAATCGGTCAAAGTGTCATCGGCGAGCGGATCACCCGTATACCCCACCTTGGCGAGATTCCGTTTGGTGAATTCGTCCGTATTGATGATCAACATGGCCCCGCGCGCGAGATCCTCCAGATTCGCCTTCAGCGCAGCGGGATTCATCGCCACCAGCACATCGGGCTGGTCACCGGCGGTGAGGATGTCGTAATCGGCGATCTGGATCTGGAACGAGGACACCCCCGGCAGCGTGCCCTGAGGCGCGCGGATCTCGGCGGGGAAGCTGGGCTGAGTGGCGAGGTCATTGCCGAATGCGGCTGCCTCGTGGGTGAATCGGTCACCGGCGAGCTGCATACCGTCACCGGAGTCACCGGCGAACCGAATTACGACCTTTTCCAATTTCTCTGGGGCACCACTGTTTCCCATGCGCCTACATCACTTCCTCGTCCGTGAGAGGTACCAACGCCAAACTACTCCGCTATATTCGCGACTCTCCTGCAAAGTGAGCGGTGAAACAGGCAAAGATTGGTGAATCGGGCCGAGATTCGCGGCCGGTCTCAGGCGAACAGAGCCAGCTGCGGGTCGGGCGTGTGCGATACGGCGGCGCGCACCTCGGGTTCGGCCTGCCGTTCGCGGTTCAGTCCATGCTTTTCGAGCAGCGGCTCGATCCGGCCGCGTAGCCACGCAGAGTACTCCGGTGTCACCGAAGTCCCGCGACCATACAACTGCCGGTAGCGCCGCAGCAGCGCCGGGTGCTGTTCGGCGAGCCAGTTCAGGAACCAGCCGCGGGTGCTGCCGCGTAGATGCATGGGGAAGGCGACCACACTGGCCGCGCCCGCCTCGGCAATGGCTCCGAGGAGTTCGTCGAGGTGTGAGCGGGTATCGGTGAGGCACGGAATGACCGGAGCCACCATGACATTCACGGCGAAACCGGCATCGGCCAAGGCGCGCACCAACTCCAGGCGCGCACGCGGCGAGGGGGTGCCGGATTCGAGACCGGCATGCAGCTCGGGATCCATGATCGCGATGGAGACGGCGAGATGCACCGGCACCTGCCGTGCGGCTTGAGTCAGCAGCGGCAGATCCCGGCGCATGAGCGTGCCCTTGGTGAGGACGGAGAACCCGGTCCCCGATTCGGTGAGCGCGCCGATGATCCCCGGCATCAGCCGGTAGCGGCCCTCGGCGCGCTGATAGGGATCCGTATTCGACCCCAGCGCAACGGTTTCCCGATGCCAGGAGCGCTTGTGCAGCTCCCGGCGCAGGACGGCGGCGACATTGGTCTTGACGACGATCTGATTGTCGAAGTCATTGCCCGCGTCCAGGTCCAGATATTCGTGGGTGGTGCGGGCGAAGCAGTAGGTGCAGGCGTGTGAGCACCCGCGCATGGGGTTGATGGTCCAGTTGAACGGCAGGTCACCGCCGTTCACCTTGTTCAGCGCGGATTTGCAGAGCACCTCGTGGAAGGTGATGCCTTCGAACTCCGGAGTCTGTACGCTCCGAACGAATCCGGCGCGCTCCAACCCGGGCAGCGCGCCGTCATCGGCCTCGAGGGTCTGGCTTTGCCACCGCACCACTCAAGTCGAACATTTGTTCTACCTGGTGTCAAGCGATCTTCTGCGTGACAACCTTGAAATTCTGGCCGTTGTAGAAGGCGACGAGGTCGCGAATGGTCTCCTCGGCGGGGCGCGGGCGGTAGCCGATTTCGGCAGTTGCCTTGTCGTGCTCCACAATCGGGGCCGAGAGCAGCGCGCCCATGGCGGCCTTGGAGATGCGATCGCTACCGAGCGCCTTGGCGACAGGTTCCATTACCGGCATGAGCGAGTTGATCACCTTGACGGGAATGGCGAAGGCGGGCTTCATCTTCCCGTTCACCTCGGCCGCGAGGCGGGTGGCGTCGAACATATTGGTGAAGTGCCCGCCGAGCAGGTAGTTCTCACCGGTCTTGCCGCGCTCGCCCGCGAGCACCAGGCCGTTGGCCACGTCGCGCACGTCGACCAGGTCGAAGCCGCCGCTGATCATGACCGGGACGCGGCCGCGCGCGGCATCCCAGAGGGTCTTGTTGATACGCGAGTCGGTGTGGTCGATCGGGCCGTACACACCGGTCGGATTACAGACCACGGCATCCAGGCCCTGGTCGATGACCTTGCGCAGCTCGACCTCGCCCTGGAACTTGGAGCGGTCGTACACCGGCAGATCGGGATCGATGGAGCGCGGCGCGCGCTCATTGATGGTGCCGCCGCAGGTGTACTGGTTGAACGCGTGAATCGAGCTGGTGTGCACCATGCGGCGCGCGCCGACCTCGAGCGCGGCCTCGGCGACCACGCGCACGCCCTCGGTATTGACCCGCCAGGCCAGATCGTTCTTGTGCGCGAGGGTGATGAGCGCGACCAGGTGGTAGACGACCTCGGCGCCATCGAGGGTCTTGCGCATCGAGGCGGGATCCAGCACATCGCCGCTGACCCAGGTCACGCCGGGGGTGTCGGTGGTGGGCCGGACGCGATCGATGGCAGTCACCTCGTGACCGCGATCCGTAAGCAGGCGAAGCAAATTGGTGCCAAGGAACCCGGCAGCGCCGGTGACTGCGACCTTCATGGAATGAAGAATATAGAACTTGTTCTAATTTGCAAGAACGGCTCGGCGGCGACTCCGAAACGACCCCGACCTGCGGCGTCGAGACATGCGCCACGCCGGGCTGGACGCTCAGTGGGCTATATTCGCAACCGCATGTCTTTTCAACTCGACGCAGTCACGACGTTTTGGGGGGCTCCGATGGCCGATCTCTCGGTCGACACCGACGCGGTCCGCGGCTTCGCGACCACGCAGCACGGCGTAGCCGCCGATATCGCCGGCACCGGCGGGCTCGACGCGGTCTCGCATGTCGCGGCCATGACCCCGGTCTTCGGGCTCATCGGCGCGGACTTCCTGGCCAGCTTCGCCGTCGCCGAGCTACTCCACGACAAGGACATCAACGCGCTCTCCGCGCGGTTCACCCACCTCGGCCAGGCCGCCTTCGGCTCCGCCGCCACCTACGACTCGACCGACAGCTCCTTCGCGAGCGGGCTGGGGAGCGTGGCGAGCCAGATCGGGGAGCAGGCATGAGGCCCATCGACTCCGGAGTGATCGGACTCGCGCACCCCGGCGGCGCCGGGGAATCAGGGGCCGTCGCCGGCGCTGACGCATTGCACGCCGTAACTCCCGGAGCTCTTCCGGCGTTGCCGCTCGGGGAGTTCCCGGCCGATATGCCGGATATCGAACCGCCCGCATTCGCCCTGTCCCGCAAGGAATTCGAGCAGGAAGGCACGCCGCTCTCCGGTGGATTGCCGCACTTCCCCGGCGGTAGCGGCGACACCCATGCGGCCTCGGTCCTGGACGGTGCCATCTCCCCCGCGCTCGACTCCGCGCACGGCGTGCTCTCGGGCGCGCAACAGACGCTGAGCACCGCGCAGAGCGTGGTCGGAGCCGCTCAGGCGGCCTTGAACAGCGTGCCCGCCGCCTTGAACGCCGCCCAGGCCGCCTTCAACCAGGCCGCAGGCAGCCCGGTGTTGCCGCCGCTGCCGGCCGATCCGGTGGGCGATCTCATGAAGGGCCTGTCGGTCCCCGCGATCCCAGGTATCGATGCCCTCTTCAAACCCTTCCTGGACTTGATCAACAGCTTCGGCACCGGCGTCCTGGGTTCCCTGAATCCCGCCACCCTGCTGAGCCAGGGCTCGAAGTACATCGAGAGCGCCGTCCAAATCGGTAGTGGCGCTTTGAAAACCGTCGAACAGCTCTGGCAGGGCCAGGCATCGACCAAAGCGCAATCGGCGGGCCGGCAGGCGCAGAATCACGGCGAGGAAACCACCCAGCGCGGCTTCGACCTCTCCACTCTCACCGAACAGGCCGCCGCGGTGGTCCAACGCGGCAATATCCAACTCACAGCCATCGCCCAATCCTTCGCCACCCAGGCCACCGCCCTCGCCCCGGTAGCCCTGACTCACCCGGGCCAAACCGCCCTGATCGCTGCTGCCACAGAACATCTCAGCTCGGCGATCACGGTGGTCAACCTGACCCACGGCGAACTCTCCGGCTACACAGCCCAACTCAACGCCCTCATCGCCCAACTCGCCGGCCAGAACGGCGGCGTGAACCCGGCCGAGGTAGCCCACTCCCTCGCCCAGAATGTCGGCCAGCCCATCCTGGAAAAGGCTAAATCCCTCCTCGAGGGCGCGATGAACCCGTCCGCCGCCAACCCGTCCGGACTCGCCACCCCCGGCTCCCCCACGGATCTGGATACGAAGGCAGCAGGTCTCGGTGGTGGTGGCGGCGGAGCCGGTGGTGGCGGTGCGGGCGGAGGCGCCGGTCTCGGCGGCGGCATCCCCTCGATCCCCGGCGGCCCCGGCTCCTCGATCCCCGGCGGCCGAATCGCCGCCCAGGCCAACCCCTTCGGCTCCGGCACGGCAGGCGCCCCCGGCATCGGCGGCCCAGGCAACCCCGGTTTCATGGGCTCCCCCGGGGCCGCGGGAGCGGGCCGCGGCGGCTCCGACCAGGAGTCCTCCCGCACCGTCCAGCACTACCAAAGCGTCTCCGCCGAAAGCGAACTCACCGGCAACCTGGGCGCTGCGGGCCCCGGCGTCATCGGCCAACCCGACGATGAACCCACCGGCGACTACGACACAGATCAAACCTGAAATTCCACCCGAACGGCGCTGAACATAGTGATGCCGCGGCCTCGGAGTAGCTGCTCCGAGACCGCGGCATCGCGGGGGCCGAGACCGAATGCGGATTTGTACACCTCGCGGGCGACGGCCACCGATTGTGGGCCGGGATCCATGCCCGGCGGGGGCGGTCAGACCGCGGTGGGGCGGACCTGGGCGTCGATACCGCCGTCGATTACGAATTGGGCGCCGTGGATGAAGCCGGCGTCGGGGCCGAGCAGGTACTTGATCAGGGAGGCGATTTCGGCGGGGGTGCCGTTGCGGCCGATGGGGGCCACGAAGTTGCGGATGGCGTCGCCGTAGCGGGGATCATCCATGCCGGCCCGGAGCAGCGGGGTGTCGACGCTGCCGGGGGCGACGGTGTTGAGGCGGACGCGGGCACTGCCCCATTCGGTGGCGCGCTGGCGAACTGCCACGGTGACAGCGTTCTTGGAGGCGGCGTAAGCGTATGAGCCTGCGAAATCGCCTGCGGCGGTGAATGCTTCGGATTCGGTACCCAAATTGATGGGGTTCTCCTCCCACTTGATGTGGGTGGAGGCTACCGACGAAACCACCACGGCCGCAGGGGATTCGCCCTTTTGCAGGGCGGGGAAGAGGGCGTCGAGGAAGGCGACGGTGGCGCGGTAGTTGATCTCGACCACGAAGTTGGGGTCGGAGACGTGCGGGCCGACTCCGGCGCACAGCACCAGGCCGTTCAGGACGCCACCGGAGCGTTCCAGCACCGCGTCTACGGCCGCCGCGCGGGCGGCCGGATCGGTGAGGTCGGCGGTCACGTCGGCATTGCGCAGGTCGATGCCGATGATGTCGTGGCCCGCCGCGGTGAGCGCGGCGGCGGTGGCCGCTCCGATGCCCGACCCGGATCCGGTGATGGCGATGGTCATGCCCGAGATTAGAACAAGGTTCAACTGCCCAGGGCAACCCCGTGGGCGCGTCATCTCAGCCACCGAGACCGTTGCGGTGGCGTGCGCGGATGCTGCGATACAACAGATGTTGCACTTCAGCGCCGCTGAAATGGCTGTCGCGGTTTCGCCCCGATTCATCGCCATCGCGCGCATTCCGGGCTAACATCACGACAAGAAACTGGAATCTGTTCTAGTTTTCGCACCTTGCTCACTGTCGAGAGGACGACCCGATGCGCTTCACCTATGCGGAGGCGATGACCAACCCGGATTACTACATCCCCCTCGCTCAGGCGGCCGAGGCGGCCGGGTTCGACAGCATCACCATCGCGGACAGCATCGCCTACCCCGCGGAGTCGGACTCGAAGTATCCGTACACCCCGGATGGCAATCGCGATTTCCTGGACGGCAAGCCGTTCATCGAGACTTTCGTACTGTCGGCGGCGATCGCCGCGGCCACCACCACGCTGCGGCTCACCCCGTTCGTGTTGAAGCTGCCGATCCGCCCGCCGGTGCTGGTCGCCAAGCAGGCGAGTTCGCTTGCGCGCCTGAGCAATAACCGTTTCGCTCTCGGTGTCGGCATCAGCCCGTGGCCGGAGGATTTCGAGATGATGGGCGTCCCGTTCGAGCGCCGCGGCAAGCGCCTGGACGAGTGCATCGAGATCGTGAAGGGCCTGTCCACCGGCGAGTACTTCGAGTACCACGGCGAGTTCTACGACATTCCCAAGATCAAGCTCACCCCCGCACCCACCGAGCCGCTGCCGATCCTGGTGGGCGGGCACAGTGACGCGGCGCTGCGACGCGCGGTGCGGCTCTCGGACGGTTGGATGCACGCGGGCGGTAACCCCGAGGACCTGGACAAGTACCTGGCCCGCATCAACGAATTGCGTAGCGAGCGTGACAATCCCGGCGAGTTCGAGATCCACGCCGTCTCCTACGACGCGTACACCCCGGATGGTGTGAAGCGCGTCGAGGAGAAGGGCATCACCGATGTGATCGTCGGCTTCCGCAACTCGTACGCCAAGGAGCACGACACCGAGACCTTGGAAGAGAAGATCACCAAGATCAAGTGGTACGGCGACAACATCATCGCCAAGGTCCGCGGCTAGTCAGGAACGCTTGGCGAAGCCGAGCTCGATCACCGCATCGCGCTCGGCCGCCAGCTCCGCGACGCTCGAATCGATTCGGGCACGGGAGAATTCGTCGATCTCCAGCCCCTGCACAATGCGGTACTCACCATCGGCACAGGTCACCGGGAACGAGCTGATCAGGCCCTCCGGAACACCGTAGGAACCGTCCGACGGCACCGCCATCGAGACCCACTCCCCATGCGGAGTGCCCAGCGCCCAATCATGAATATGGTCGATGGCAGCGCTGGCCGCACTGGCTGCCGACGAAGCCCCACGGGCCTTGATGATCGCGGTCCCGCGCTGCTGCACGGTCGGAATGAAGTCGTCCTCCACCCACGCTGGATCATTGATCAGTTCGAGCGCGGGCTTACCGGCGACGCTGGCATGCGAGAGATCCGGGTACTGCGTCGCGGAGTGATTGCCCCAGATGGCAATTCGATGGATCTCCGCCGCAGCCGCCCCGGTCTTCTTCGCTACCTGCGCAATAGCGCGATTGTGATCGAGCCGAGTCAACGCGGTGAACCGGGCGGCGGGCACATCGGGCGCATTGCTCATGGTGATGAAAGCATTGGTATTGGCCGGGTTTCCGACCACCAGAACCTTGATGTCCTGTGCCGCATTGGCATTGATGGCCGCACCCTGATCGGTGAAGATCGGCCCATTCGCGGCCAGCAGATCCGACCGCTCCATCCCCGAGGTACGCGGCCGCGCACCAACCAGCAGCGCGATATTCGCCCCATCGAACCCGACCCACGGATCATCGGAGATATCGATCCCGTCCAGCAACGGAAACGCCCCATCCTCCAACTCCATGGCAACGCCTTCGAGCGAGGACACCGCGGCGGGAATCTCCAACAGCCGCAATCGAACCGGAGTCTCCGACCCCAGCAACGCCCCCGAAGCAATCCGGAACAACAGCCCATAAGCGATTTGTCCAGCAGCACCGGTAACGGTGACGGTCACAGGTGCAAGCCGAGCGGCAGTGCTCACGACGAACTCCTAGCGCTAGTCGGTTCTCGCCCAACCCTAACCGCCCTCACCCCGCCCCCACCCTGTCGGTGAGCCCCATCGTGAGCAAAGAGACATCCACCGCAAATACACCTCGCCCGGCTCGCATCCGCCTACCGACCGGCACGGTGCTGCAACATGGATGTACTCATGCAGGGGGCTACTCGGCGTTTACCAGCGCCATTACATGCATGTTGTCGGCTCCCCCGGGGAATCCGACAAACGGTATGGTAGATGGCTTGTGCACGGGGCCTTCGTAGCCGAATACCCTGCGGAACATCACGTTCCAGCGGGGTTCGGAGGAGGGCCAAGATTCTTCGGAGTGGGAACCTCGCCTGCCGTACCCGACTTTCGCTCCCCCTTTGGGAGCCGCACTCTCACCTACCAGCCCGGCTGGCAGGCCGTGGTACCGATCTCGAGCAAAAAAACAAACCCCAAAGACCAAAACCCCCAAACCGCCCACCCTCGAAGCCATCACACCCCGTGTCTAACCCGCACACCCCTTTATACGGGGTGTGCTGTGTCGAGGAGGGGTGTGATGGCTCGATACAGGGGTGCGCCGTCAGCCCGAGACCCCTCACCTTGTCTGAATTGTCCACTTCAGGTCGGTGGTTCTTCTTGTCCGGGCGTCTTTTGTCTTGTTCGTTCTTGGTCTGCTACGAAGGTCCGGGACCATCACCGAGCAAGTTGGGCGATATCGGCGTCGGTGAGGACCACGGTGGAAACGGCGTCCCGATCACGAACCAGGCCAACCGCGCGATAGAGCGGCCGCTCCTCGGCATAGGCATCGCGGACTTCGGCCCGGGACTGCCGGATGAGCAGGTCGGAGACGGCGAGAGCAGCCGCCAATGGACACGCCGCCAACGCATCGGCCAGTTTGCGCAGACCCAGGGCGTGGAGTTCACGGCCATCGCCGCTGTCGGTGTACATACCGAGCGGGATGATGCGGGTGTCCGGACCTGCGGTCACGCGTAGCAGGATCCGGCTCAACCGCCCCGGGTGGACCAGGATCTCCACGCCCGTGGCGTCGGCAATGTCGAGACTTCGCTCCCCCCGCCAGGTCCGTGCCCGAATCACTGTGCCGGAGAGCCGGATTCGTCGACGCTGCACGGCGATGGCATAAAGCGCGGTCGGTGCGCCGAGTACCAGTCCGATCGCGATTGCGACCGGCCAGTTCACCAGTATCGCCGCGAGCAACCCGACACCGACCCCGATGCCGATGGCGGCGAGGGTGAGTCTGCGGAGTGCGGGGGCGAGCAGCTCCGGGGCAATGAGGTCGAGCCCGACCTCATTGGCGGGCCCGGGCGTGGATTGTTCAGTCACGGTTGCGCATTCGTCCGGGTGGCGCGCCGGTCGGCGTGGCGCGCTGGTCCGCGCACCGTCCGGCACGCTACCAGCAGTGTCGTGCGATCCGCCCGGATTCGGGCGGGTTCGACCGGCCGTCGCACTCGGTTTTACCGCAATGAAATACCTCGTCCCGGAGAGCTTTTCAGCTTTCCGGGACGAGGGGCGAACTGTCCTATTCGGCGGCGAGGGCCGCGGTCACCTGGGCTACGGCTTCTGCCAGTGGGATCTGGCGTTGTTCACCGTTGCTGAGGTCCTTGAGCCCGATTTCGCCCTCGGTGACCTCACGGTCGCCGAGTACCAGGGCGAAACGCGCACCGGACTTGTCGGCCGCCTTCATGGCGCCCTTCATGCCGCGCCCACCGTAGGCGAGGTCGGTGCGGATGCCGGCGGCACGCAGTTGCGCCGCGAGCGCGACCAGGTGCTGCTTGGCGATATCGCCCAGCGGCACGCCGAACACGTCGATGCGCGACCCGTCGGTGGCGGTCTTGCCCTCGGCTTCGAGCGCGAGCACGGTCCGGTCCACGCCGATTCCGAAGCCGATACCGGACAGCGGCTGCCCGCCGAGTTCGGCCATCAGCCCGTCATAGCGTCCGCCGCCGCCGATACCGGATTGCGCGCCGAGCCCGTCGTGCACGAATTCGAAGGTGGTCTTGGTGTAGTAGTCGAGGCCGCGCACCATGCGCGGGTTGACCACGTACGGCACGCCGAGCGCGTCGAGGTAGCCGAGCACCAGTTCGAAGTGCGCCTTGGCGGATTCGGACAGGTGGTCGATCATGAGCGGCGCGTCGGCGGTCATTTCCTTGACCTCGGGCCGCTTGTCGTCGAGCACACGAAGCGGGTTGATCTCGGCGCGGCGGCGGGTCTCCTCGTCCAAAGGCAGCTTGAACAGGAAGTCCTGCAACAACTCCCGATACTGCGGGCGGCAGCTGTCGTCGCCGAGGGAGGTGAGTTCGAGCCGGAATCCGTCGAGTCCGAGCGACCGGAAGCCCCGATCGGCAATCGTGATGACCTCGGCGTCCAGGGCCGGATCGTCGACGCCGATGGCCTCCACGCCGACCTGCTGCAACTGCCGGTAGCGCCCCTTCTGCGGGCGTTCGTAGCGGAAGAATGGCCCGGCATAGGCGAGCTTGACCGGCAACTGCCCGCGATCGAGCCCGTGCTGGATGACCGCGCGCATGACGCCGGCGGTGCCTTCGGGCCGCAATGTGAAGCTCTCGCCATTGCGGTCGGCGAAGGTCCACATCTCCTTGCTGACCACGTCGGTGGACTCACCCACACCGCGCGCGAACAGCACGGTTTCCTCGAAGATCGGCAGCTCCACATGCCCGTATCCGGCCAGTCGCGCGGTGTTCAAAAGCGTGTCGCGTACGGCGACGAACTCCGCGGAGCTGGGAGGCAGATAGTCGGGTACACCCTTCGGGGCACGGAAGCTGCTGGTCTTGGTCACAGCGTCCAGTTTTCCCCATGGTGCTCCGACAAGTCCAACCGGTTACGGGCACAGCACAGCTAACGGGTCGCATGCGGCGCGCGGATGGAGCCGGCAAATCGGGACATTCTCCGCCGATTCACCTCAACTCGAACATATTTGCGAGTCTCGCCGATATGGTTCGACACAATCAATGGAGCGTGCTGGACCGAGCAGAGAAAACGGGGCAAGTGTGGCGAAGTTCCGAGCACGCCCCGGGTGGGTGTTTCAGGCATACCGATTCGCATTGGACCCCAGCGCAAGCGTCGAGCAGGCACTGCGGTCACACTGCGGGGCCGCTCGTTCGACCTATAACTGGGCGGTGGACTGGGTGACGGCAGCATGGCGGCAGCGCGCCGCCGAACGGTCGTACGGCATTCCCGACGCCCAGCTCACCCCCGCTGCGACCGTATTCCCTGCCCGCGCTACGAAGGGTCTTCAACCAGATCAAGCACACCGATCCACGGTTCGCCCACTGGTGGCGAGAAAACTCGAAAGAGGCATATAACACCGGATTGTCCGCAGCCGCAGCTGCATTCGATTCGGGTGGAGCCGGACCTCCGCCACGTCACCCTTCCCCGGCTCGGAACCATCCGTACCCACGAATCCACCCGCGCACTTGAACGTCGTCTCCAGGCTGGGACCGCCCGGGTCCTGTCTGCGACAGTCCGCCAGGAACGCGGCCGCTGGTTCGTCGCCTTCCATGTGGAGACTCGGCGCGACACGCTCGACCCCACTCGACCAGAGATCGCTGTCGGCGTCGATGTCGGGATCAAACATCTGGCGGTGTCGGCGGCGAGTGACGGTGAAGTCCGCTACGAAGCCAACCCCGCTCACTTACAGACGGCGCTCAGTCGGCTGCGACGGGCGTCGCGGGTGGTCGCACGGCGACGCGGATCCGATCGAAAGAAAGGCACTCCGGCTTCGCGCCGCTGGGAAAAGGCCAACCTGCAGCGAAACCGTATCCGTCATCGGGTGGCGAACCTTCGCGCTGATGCGCTGCACCAGTTCACATCTCGAGTACGCCGGAAGACGGCACTGTCGTCGTCGAGGATTTGAATGTGGCGGGAATGCTGCGGAACCGGAGGTTGGCGCGGCGTATCGCCGACGCGAGTTTCGGCGAGATACGTCGGCAACTCACCTACAAGGGCGATTGGGCCGGTACCACGACGGTGGTGGCAGATCGCTGGTTTCCCAGTTCGAAAACCTGCTCGGCATGTGGGTTAGTGAAAGCCAAACTGCCACTACATGTTCGGGTGTTCCAATGCGACGGATGTGGCCTGATCCTGGATCGGGACGTGAACGCCGCCACCAACCTCGCCGCTCTCGCGGTGAACGTTTCCGCTGGTACCGGAGTGGCCGGAGACCAGGACGTAACCACGTCGAATCCTCGCCGAGCCGACCGTAAGACCCGAATCACTCGCCCGGGCGTCGCCGGGGTGGGCCGGGCTGGTGGCGGAAACCCGCCAAGCAGCGGAAGGAAACGAGAGACCGTCCTCAGGACACCACTGCCGTTGGGTTTTGGTGATGCCGAAACGGACCATCCGAGCAGAAAAACTCGGATCGCTGAAACTGACAATGAATCAGCGACGGATGTCTCAGGAAGTGATGGCACACTACTATCCCGGAAGCAACCGATACGGAGGGACTAGCTAGTGCCGAGCAATGAACAGCGACGCGCTGCGGCGAAACGGAAGCTGGAGCGTCAGGTCGCAAGTCGGGCCCAGCGGGCGCGCAAGCGCAAGCAGCTGACCATCGTCGCCTCTGCAGTGGGTGTCGTGGTCGCGGTCGCGGCGGGGGTCGGCATCTACTACTGGACCAAGGGCGATGACGACAGCAAGACCACCGCGAGCGCCGCGTGTGATTACCGGCCCACGCAGACCCCGGCGGCCCGCCAGGTGGACAAGCCGACGGTCGACAAGCCGTCGGATGTGAAGGCCGCCAACGCGACTCTGGATACCACGCAGGGTCCGATCGGCGTGCAGTTGGATGCGAAGCAATCCCCTTGCACCGTGGCCAGTTTCGAGAGTCTGGCGAAGCAGAAGTTCTTCGACAGCACCACCTGCCATCGCATGACCACCGGTGAGGGTTTGAAGGTGTTGCAGTGCGGTGATCCGTCGGCCACCGGATCGGGCGGCCCGGGTTACCAGTTCGACAATGAGTACCCGACCACCAAGTACGCCCCGATGGATCCGGCCGCGCAGCAGCCGATCGATTACAAGCGCGGTGTGCTGGCGATGGCCAATGCCGGTCCCGATCCGATGGATGGCGGCGGCACCAACGGTAGCCAGTTCTTCCTGGTCTACGGCGATTCCAAGCTGCCCCCGCAGTACACAATGTTCGGCACGGTCGACGAGGCCGGTCTGGCCACGCTGGACAAGATCGCCGCGGCGGGTGTGCAGGGCGGCGGTGGCGATGGCAAGCCCGTCGATGACGTAACCATCCAGTCGGTCCGAATCGACTGACCGGCATGGTTTTTCGGGCCCGGCAGCACTCGCTGCCGGGCCCGTGCTGTTTCGCCGCGAAACCTCCGAGAAGCGGCCATCGAACCTTCTGTGTAAGGCTTTCCTAACCAAAGAAAATCCTGAGTTTTCCGCACACTGCCGGAATTGTGCGATATATGCTGTATCGCGACGCGCGCGTGCGGCGGTATCCAAGTTCTCGCTGGTAATCTCGTAGAAAGGAGTACGAAGCGGCGTAGTAAAGCCGCCTCCCAGTGCTCCCGGTGTCCACGTTATGCAGGCGGGACTTGACTACCCGAATCACCGTTCGTGTGGCGATGTCCGTGACGAAGCACCACAATCATCCATAGTGATCACTGCAGCATCGGGGAGCATGCGATGGCCGAGGAACTCGACGACATCGGCCGCGAAACCGCGGCGATGATGAGGCAAATGTTGCAGCTCGCGACACTTGTCGCGCTGCGCACCCGGGAACGTGGCCAGAAAGAAGCGGAAGCCCGCGTCAAAGTCACCGAAGCCCGGCAGAAGGAAGCCCGTGAGCGTCAGCTCCGGGAGGCAGCGGATGCCAAGGCGAAGGATCCGCGCAATGTAGAACTTGCGCGCATGATCGAAAAGCCCCCGCTCGACAAGGGCGTATCGCTGGAGAAGGACCGGTTCGCCGCGCAGGCCGAGGCCACTCGTATGGCCGCGACCCAGTCCGCGATGAACAAGTCCCTCGTCCGATACGACTCCGTCGAGCGCCGGACCGCTCTGGCCCAACATCTTTCGCGGATGGGTATCGCGCCGGAACTGGCGGCGGTGCGCATGCTGATGGAGGTCGGGCAGGCGCAGTCCGCGGCGGAAGCGGTGAAGGCCAGGGAGCAGGAGGTCGCGGTCGCACAGCGCCGGGCCCGGGAGCAGGAGAGCCGCGGTCGCGAACGAGTACGTTCCTGACCATCGGTTCCTGAACGAGCGGGCGGATCGCGCTCATCCGAACACGATCCGCCACAACGCTTCTCGCTCAATCCGGCAGCGATGCCGATAGGCGATCCCGCGCGGCTCACATCCGGAAATCACCCATGGTGGGATCGGTGAAGAGTCCCTGCGTCGGCGACTTCAACGGTAGCGGCGTCAGCATGTCCTTGTGACCGTTGCGCACGCTGCAGTACTTGAACGGCCCTTTGGGGTCGAACAGTTTGGCCATGTGCGGGTCGGCGTGATCCAGAAACCACACGGACAGACCGGTTTTCCCGTCTTTGCGGAGGTACTCCCACGCGCGCCACATGGCATCCAGGCGCGCCAGGGCCTCCGCGTGCTTCCACCACTCCGGGCACCAGACGGTATCGCTGATATCGGTGACCTGCCGCCGATACACCAGGCTCATATAGTTCTCCACGAACTCCACCACGCTCGCGTAGGCCATGGGTGTTTCCTGCTGTTCGTTCACAGCGGCCGAACCTCCTCAATCTGCCCGGCGTCACTCGCCGGTTCTGCCTTGATCAACGACGGCGCGTCGATCAGATCAACGATTTCGGTCTTGCGACGCGGTGACGGATCGTGGTGCGTGATGGACTTGCGCACCTCGTCTTTGTATTCGCCTTCCCACCACGGCACGGTGCGCACCAGCACCGCCGGTGTGCCGGAGGAGAATACGATGGCCCGCCCGCGCGGCAGGGTGGCCAGGCCGTTCACGCTGAAGGTGCGTGAGGAGCCCAGCGAACGCGAATAGCTCTTGCCACCGGAGGATTCCGAGACCGACCGGGAGATGCTGTCGTAATCGCCGATGGCCTCGGAGCGTTCGGTGAGGAACTTGGTATCGTCCACACCGCTGCCGAGCACCTTGATATTGGCGGCGGCCCAGAGCGCTTCCATACCGTCCGCACCCCAGCAGCGCGCGCCCTGCGCCCAGGATTGCAGCACGGTCATGACCACGATGCCGCGCGAGCCGAAGTGGCTGTACTGCTTGGGAAGATCCTTCCAGCGCACCACATTCGCGGCCTCGTCGAGCACCGCGAGCAGCGGGATCTCCAGGCGGCCGGCGTGCGAGCGGGACGCCTCGCGGGTGGCGACATCGATAACCGCCTCGGTGAGCGCGCTGACCAGTGGTGCGGCCGAACCGCGACCCTCCAGTGAGAGGCAGTACAGCGTGCCGTTGTCGCGAATGAAGGCGAGCTCGTCGAATTGCGTGCCACCGAATTCCCTGGTGATCCAGCGATGCACATTCGACAGCTTCAGGCAGCGCACCATCTTCTTGGCGGTACCGAAAACGCCACTGCGCGTGCGCTCGTCGACGTTGTACTGCTGCGCCAGACCAGAAGCCATGAAGTGGAACCGCCCGGAGCGGCGCAGCAATTCGATGGGTTCGGTGTCCTGCGGGTTGGTGACCCATTCCCACACCTGGGTGATGGGGCGGTCGTCCACCGCGGCGGCCAGGAACAGACCGGCGAGCAGATCCTCGGCCTCCTGGTCGAAGAAGCTGTCGGTGGAGGTGGCGACCGAACCGGAGCTGTCGTCACCGTCGGCGAAGTGACCGGCCAGGCGGGCGGCGCGCATCTCGCAGCCTTCGCTGCGGGCGTCGACCCAGGCCAGCGGATCCCAGTACCAATTGTGTGCGCGGTCATCGGAATTCATCGGATCGATCGCGATGTCCTGCGGATCGAAGATGTAGATGGGGCTGCCCTTGGAGCCACGCACATCGCGGGTGGCATCGACCACATCGCGCTTGTTCGAGGTGACCAGGACCGGGCCGATGGCGGCGAGAATGGCAGGGATGACGCGCGAGGTGGTCTTGCCCTGGCGCGGGCCCCAGATATCGATGTGCAGGTCCTCGTAGGAGCCGTACAGCATGCAGCCGTCGGCGACCGAGAGGCCGATGGGGACGCCGGGCATATCGTCGCGGCCCAGGCGCATGCCGAGCTGGTCGGCCTTCTCCCGGACACCGGCCTCGGTGAGCGCCTTGATGGCCCCGCCATTGCCCATGTAGTCGGCCTTGTCGTCGACCGCCAGGCGTCCGACTGCCTTGCGCGCCTTGGCCCTTTGCTTGTACAGCAGGTAGCCGACGACGCTCAGGACCACCAGTGCCACGATCACCGTGGAACCGATGGGCCACTCCAGTTTGCCCTTGGCCAGCGCTACGCCGATGGCGATCGGATTGATCGGCACATCCTGCTTCGGTGTCGAGATCAGATTGCCCAACTGGATTGCCAGCCAGAGGGTTCCGAAGATCGCGAAGCCCGCGTAGATCAGATGCAGCGTCGTGTCCGGGCCCGGGTCGGCCGGGTCCTTCACCGGTGCTTTCGCCATCTCCAGCCTCCTCAGATGACCTGAATGTAGTTGCCGCTCAACGGAATCCGTCGAGCAGCCAGGTGCCGTTGGTACGTACGACGGTAGCGACGACCGTACTGGGTGCGAGCGGCGTGCGCCGCCCGTCCGGGTAGACGACCGTCTGCTCGATACCGATCTTGTATTGCTGCCGATTCGGATCCGCGCCCGGCGGGGCGCTCTCACCCGAGGCGAAGGCGAACGCCTCGATATGCGCTCCGGCCTTACCCCAATCGGCCCACTGCAGCGTCGCCTTCGGCGTCTCGGCGCTCGTGGGTGGTGTGTCCAGTGTACGGATGAGGGTGGGACCCAGCCATTTCCGTGCCCGGCCCAGCGGCGAACTCTGCGCTTCGGTGGCCGGATACCAGGTGAAGATCTCGCGCAGCGCCGCCACCGCCACACCGTCGGGCGTGGTCGGATCGGGTGCCGGGACACTCTCCAGCAAGCGGGTGGTGGAGGTGGGCGGATTCAGCTTGCTCGGCCCGGAATCACCGCCACTGCCACTACCGCACGCGGACACCAGCATTGCGACGCTCACCACCAGCATCACCACCAGTTTCGTGCGTTGCCCAGTCCTTCGCACGGTGACCGCACCGACCGATTCACGGGCAGCGAACGGCACCGAACCTTGCCTCCAGGCTAGTCGCTGGGACCGACACCCGGGCCATACCAGCGGGTTTCCCGACTCGGCGTGTCCACGCACGGGTGCCCCGGTCATAGGGTCTTCCGGCGCGCGGTCATATGCCGCGCTTGGCGTCGTACAGGGTTTCCACCAGGGTGCGGTTCATCTCCGCGGCGGCGGCGAGCTGCTGTTGCAGCAGGGCTACCTTGCGGCGCAGGTTGATGGCGTCCATCTGTTCCAGGCCCGGGGTTTCGGCGGCGCGGACCCAATTGCGCACCGAATTGGTGTGCACGCCAATCTGTTCGGCGACCACCCGGCACGCCTCGGATTCCGAGCGCAATTTTCCGGTGAGCGCGATGACCTGCTCGACCGCGGCCTGACGCACCTCCGGCGAGACTCTCCGATACGACCTGTGCGGCATCATTCGGTGCTCCCGTCGTCGGTGCCGCGGCGGGCGGTGGATTCGGTGAATTCGCTGAAACGCTGGTTGGTGTCGTGGATTCCGCTCTCCCTCTCGGACCACGTGAACTCCATGTGGAACGGGATGCCAGGGCGGCGGTCCTCACCGATTTTGAGCAGGAATTTACCGGTGCCGGGAGCGGGTGGACGCTGTTGGCCGGGCTTGAGCGCCTCACCGGTGAGGGCTTGGGGCGCAGACCAACTGGTCACCATGTCCTCCTCGGCGGAGGTGAAGGGCACGATGGAGTCCAGGCGGGAGATCTCCTCGGCGGGTAGCGCACCGAAGATCTTGGCGCGCGCGCGTTCGAGGAAGCCGAGTGCCTTGGAGATGGCGGCTTCCGAGCCGAGCGCCTGCAGGTCCTTGATGGTGTGGCTGATCATGATGAGGGAGGTGGCGATACCGCGTTGCAGACGCGTCAATTCGTCTACGCGGTCGACCATGAAGTCGCCCAGACCCAGCACCTGCCAGAGCTCGTCCATGACGACCTGGAAGTAGCGCTGCGGACCCATATCGGCGTCCGCGAGCACGTGCGCGGCCTCCACCGACGCGAAACCGTCGGCCCAGCAGGCCAGCATGACCGCGGCCTTGAGTTTCTTGTCACCGCTCGGGATATGCGAGACGTCGATGCAGACGGCGGTGGCGGTGGTGTCGATGGGAGTTGTGGTCTGGCCGTTGAAGATCGCGCCGAACGGGCCCTGGGTGAGAGCGCGCAGGGAGCGGCGCAGACCCTTGATGGCGTTCTGGAATTCGTCCGGATTATCGGCGCCGGCGTCGAGTTGGAGTTCGTCGCCGCCCGCCACGATCACCTCGAGCAGGTCCTCGATGATCGGGGGCTTGTCGGGGGTGAATTTGCTGCCCGGGCGGTACAGGATGCGTAGCGCGGTGGAGATGAGGGTCTCCTCGTAATCGCGTACGCGCGCACCGCGAACCAGCTCCACCAGACCGGCGACCAGGGTGACCTGGCGGGCGCGGAGTTCCTGCATGACCTGGGTCTGCAGGGCGGGATGCTCGTCCAGCATGGGGACGATGGAGCCGAGCACGCCCGCGGCGAGGGGATTCAGCTTGCCGAAGCCGTAACCCAGGTCGATGACCTGACCGCCGACCAGCTCCACCAGCTTGCGATAGTCGGGCTTGACGTCGGCCAGGATGAGCGGGGTGATGCCCTGCGCTACACCGCCGAGGACGATGCGGCGCACCAGCGAGGACTTACCGAAACCGTTGAGCCCCAGGACGAAGAGGCTCGGTGCGGTGATGAAACTGCCGCGCATGAACCAGTTCATCGGGTCGAAGCAGACCGGTGCGCCGGTGTGCAGATGCGAGCCGAGCGGGGTACCGATCAGCGGTGCGCCCGCGCCCACCGACCAGGGCCAAAGACCCGCGACTTGCGCTGTGGTGGCACGGTATTCGACGGGCCGGCCCACCACGTTCATGCGCCCGCCGCCCGCGCCGATATAGCCGCGATCGGTGAGTTGCTGTGTCGTACGGTCGAATTCGTCGAAGCTGCCGTACTCCATGCGTTCCGCGCGCGCGGCGAAGTTCCGGCGGCGCAGATCATCGGTGTGCAGTCGGAAGGTCGCCCACAGCGCCCCGAGCCCGTTCTGCTCCCGCGCGGTCACCTCGTATTTGGCTCGCGCCGAATCATCGAGCAGCTTCGGCCCGGAGTTCTTCTTCCGCGCCGCGGCCTTCCGCTTGGCCTCGGCGGCCCGCGCCGCCTTGGCCTGAGCCGCCTTCTCGCTCTTGTCCATCCGCGCGGCCCCCCGCTGCTTATCATCGGCCCCGCGCTCGCCGCGTCCGCGCCCACGCGCCGACCGCTCCCCCGGCTCACCATCGGGTCGCGGCCGTCGCGCGCGCCCGGGAGCAGCGGGGGCTCCCGCCGCGCGGCCACCCAAATGCACCCGATCCGGATCGGTGGGCCGCTTACGCCCCTCCCCCGAACCCCGCTGTCCCGCACGATCATTCGCCCGAGGAGTCTCGTGCTCGCCGGCACGCGGCGCATCACGCCCATCGGCGCGCGGATCTCGCCCCTCACCGCGCGTACCACCACGCGATGCCTCACGGCCCTTGCCGCGCGATTCCTCTCGACTGTCACGGCGGCCGCCACGATCTTCACCGGTGGAACGGCCTTCGCCCTGCTGCCGGTCCCGCTCAGCGCCGGCCGACCTACGCCGCTCACGCCCTGCCGGGTCGGCGGTGCGCCCCCGACCCTCGATCTCGCCGGGCCGCAGACCTTCTTGCTCCCCCGCACCGGCGCGTTCCCGCGATCCAGGCTCATTGACCCGCGAGACCTCTCGACCGGGGCGCGCCTCACGCCGCCGCTCGGCCGGGATCGATTCGGACGCGTGAACGCCTTCCAGCGCATCGGTTCCAGCGTTCATCTCACGGCGCGAGCGGCGGTCGGCGCTCGCCTCACCCTGCTCAGGTCCGCGATCACCCGCGCGGCCAACGGATTCGGGCGACCCCGTCCCCACCACGACGTCCGCGCCGCTACTGCGATCTCCGTCCATACGCTCCCCCTCGACCCGTTGCGAACCACGTGGGCGTACACCCGCCGCGGCGCGAGGCGCCTGCTCGCGCTCCGACTGTTCCGAGCCATGAAGAAACTCCGAGGAGGTCGCCGAATCTCCGGCGCCCACACCACCATCCGGCCGTTGTGCAGCGGCGCCAGGGGCGGACCACTCCGCACCCGCCCGGAGACCCGTCGACGCCCCTCGCGGTCCATACGCCGAATCCGCTGCGCGCGAACCGCTTTGTGGATCGGCGAACTCCGCGGCATCGGCATCCGGCCGCGCTGGGCTGCCGGCAGACCGGGTGTGGGATTCACGGCCGCTCGGCTGCGCGGAGCGCGGAGCCGGTTCCGGCTCCAGAGTGGGCAACTTGCCGCCCGGTGCCCGGGTACTCGACCGCGTGATGTCGCCGCGCCGCTCCCGATGCGCCGTCTCCGATTCCACTGCGGATTCGGAGGTTTCCGCGCCGGGGCGCGCATCGCCCGCCCGTTCCCGAGACGAAGGAGGGGTGGTAGCCGATACCCGCGACGCTCCAGGTCGTTCCCGATCTGCGGCAACCGATTCCACATGCGGAGTGGAGTTGTCCACTGCCCGCACCTTATCGGTCGAGCGTTCCCGGTTCGGATGGGTCGTGGTGTTCGATACCCAGTCGGCGCTGGAGCGTAGGGCGGCGGCGGTGCGTTCGCGGTCGGCTATTTCCTCCGGGGAGAGGTAGTTTGTGGACTCCGAGACCGGGGTGGCCGCTGGGGACGGCTCTCGCGCGGACGACGAAACTCCTTCGGCCGCAACTGCGGTCGGCTCCGGGGTTTCGGGGTCGGGGCCGATTTGCTGGGGGGCCTCGGGGACGGGGTCGCGGCGGAGGAGGCGGCGGTCGGGGAGGGTGCCGCGGCGGGGGCGGTGTTCGTCGCGGGCGACGCGGGAGGCCGGGCGCGGCTCGGGCTCGCCGGGGGCGAGTTCGGGCTGGTCCGGTTCGGGGGTGTCGCGGCGGGCGGAACGGCGGGCGGGGGCCGCGTCGCGGTCCCGGACCGGTGGTTCGAAGTCACGTGGCATGAAGGGTTACCCCGCAAGTGCTTTCGGGATCGTGGCGTGTTCCGGCAGGATCACCCCGCACCCGAGCGAGGCCGCGAAGGCCGCCGCCTGGTAGCGGTAGCAGCGCCGGATCTTCAACCGCGACTGTGTGGACAGATCGCGGGTGATGGCTTCGATACGCGGCAGATCGCCACGCAGAGGTTCGGTGATGGTCACCAACGCCCCGAAGCGGGTCACACCGTGACCCCGGGCCTGTTCCTCACGCGCCTGCTGGGTGGCGCCGACGCGAATGGACGCGGCTGCCGAGACGACGCCGCGCTCACTCTGCTGCGCCACCAGGGCGTTCTTGAAATCGTCGTCCACGATCTGCGCGGCATCACCGGCCGAGTGCGGGCGGTACACGATGGTCACGCGCTTACGAGGCACTTCGGGATTCGGTGCGAGCAGCCGCTGCAGCACCCGCTCGTCGACCGCGCCCTCGGGTGCGGTGTCCATCTCCCAGGTGACCGAGCGCCCGCCGTCGTGAATGAAGTGATCCCAGCGCTCCTCGTGCGAGACCGGCCCGGCATCGGCCCAATCCAGCCCGTGCCCACCGGGTTCGCCCGCCGCCACCTCGAGATCGGCCTGCGAGGCCGGGTCGTAGCTGCGGCGAATGAAGGAGATGACATCCTCGGCCGACATGGGCTGGGCGCGCACGCCCGCCTCCGCCAGCGCCGCACAGATACCGGGCAGGCGACGGCCGATCTCGACCGCCTCTTCCGCCGGATTCTTGCGCCGCTCAGCGGTTGTCGCCTTGAAGGTGATGGCCACGCGCGGCAGCAACTGCACCCGTTCCTGCGGCAGCTCGGTCGCCAATTCGTACATGACCTGCTGCGCCAGATCCGGCGCTTCGGGCCGGGTGATGGCGGAAACCTCGGTGAGCAAACGGTTTCCGGTCTCGGGCACGGTATCGATGACCGGCACCACCGCCACGATGTCGGAGGTCTGGCCGAGCGAGGCCAGGAAGGTGCCCCACGCCGACACCCAGCGGTCGATGACCGGCTGATCGACGGCCTCGTGCCCCTGCGGCCAGGCCCGCAAAACCACTGTGTACTGGCCGAATTGGGGCAGGTGGATCATGCCGAAGCTGTATCCGCCCGCATCGATGCCCTCGTAGAGCCGCGAGGGCGCCATCAGTCCGGGCAGTCGCGTGACACCGCCCGGAATCCGGGAGAACCGGCCGCCGCGGTAGACGTGCTCGCCTTTACCGCGGCCGCGCAACCAATGGAACATCATCAATCCGTTCTCGTAGCCGGAGCGGCCACCCGTCCGCCACACCAGTGGAACCATCACGATCAGACCGAACCCGGCGACGATTAGCGCCGGCATCGGGCCGAAGATCATCGCCGTGAGCAGGCCGGTGATCACGACCGCGAAACCGACCACGGTCTCGCCCCAGCGCAGGCCGAAAAGTCCTGCGCTGCGCGGCTTCTGCCACAGACCGTAGGCCCGGCGCTCGTAGGTGTCGGTCATCGTCATCGCGGAATGGTGCTCCTGCCGAGGTCGGGTGAACGGTTGGCCCAGCGGTCACCGGCGAGGTCGCCCGCGGCGGCATCGGCCCGGTTCAGGCTGGCGGTGGCCGCCCGCACCTGGGCGACCCGGTTCGCGGCCGAGCGGGCCGCGCCTGACGGTACTGCGGCGGAGCTGCCCGGACCCGCAGGACTCGCGGTCGCGCCGCCGCCTCCGGGCGCGGGCCGTGGTGCGGGTGGGCGTGGACCGCCCCCGCCGCCCCCGCCGCCCGGACCGGCACCGCCCGGCGGTCGCCCGCCACGGCCCGGTCCGACATATCCGGCGGCTCCCGGTGCGGCCCCTGCCTTCACGGCGACCGCGCGCGAGCCGACCGCACCGACCGCGGCGACACCGACGAGGGTGCCGGTGGTGGCGGTCAGACCCGAACCACCGCTACCGACAATGGCGACGGCCGGGGTGGCCAGGCGCATGAGCGCCGGGAGCACGAAGGCCGCACTGCACAGCAGCACGATGGCGACCAGCATGCGCTGGGCCTGATCGGCATCGGGCAGACCGGCGGTGGAGGTCAGATCATCGGTATTGCCCGCGGTGACGAAGGCGATCATGTAGACGATCGCCGCCACCGGCTTGTAGAGCATGAACGCGATGATCCAGCTGATCAGCTTCGGATAGGACTGTCTGCCGGTATTGGTGCCCGAAGCCGCTGCGGCGAGCGGCAATACGCCCGCCGCGACTATCAGCAGGCCCTGACGCACGATGGCGAGCACGATCTGCGCGAGCGCGCCGAGCAGGCCGACGATCGCGATGATCAGGACCAGACCGGGCGAGAACGCTTGCAGCTTCGAGGTTTTCACCATCAGCTCGGCGAGATCCTTGGCCTGGCCGTTGGTGGCGTCATTGATCACCCACTCGGAGAACTTGTCCGAGGCTTGGGTGGCCGCGACGATCACCGCGCCCAGCATCCAGGAGCTGAACACCACTCTGGCGTACATGCGGAAGGATTCGGCCGCCTCACTGACCGCGGCTCCGCGTCTGGCCTCGGCAAGCTTTGCGCCGGAGAGGATTACAGACACCATCAACAAAAGTATCTGTACCTGATACGTGTAGTCGTTGATCTTGGTGAAGAGCGTTCCGGAGTCACTGACCCGTTCATTGGGCAGTTTCATCCAGAACGTCAACGCCAGGATCAGCGCCTCGCCCAGACCGTTCATGAGCGAGTCGACCACCTTGCCGAAGGTGGAATCCCACGCCTTGTCACGCACGGCCGCGGCTGCGTCACCCGGATGGGTCGCGACATTGCCGGCCTTACACGCGGCCGAGGCGGCATCGCCCAGACTCAATCCGGGCACGCCGAGACCGTCGAGCGAATCGTGTAATTGGTTGCAGGCCGGGTCGAAACCGTAGTCCTGTCCGTACGCCACTGTCGGCGTGGCGATCATGACGGTGAACACGACCGCGAGGATCGTAAAGATACGCCTCACCATGTGGTTCCACCCCTCAATGGGTCGCTGGGCCACTTCTGCACCATTCGTTCGTTCAACACCGTGTTCGGTCACCAACGTGTCCACCCCGCAAGGGAGTCCACGGTATCGGTCTGGGAAGCCTTGGAGGTCGACGGTTTGAGCCGCCAATCACCCGCGTCCCAGATCATGATCAGCCGCACGGCCGACCAGAGTTGTCTGCTGTTGACGACCGGACCGCGCACGGCGAGCCGCACAATGGCCATATCGTCGGCGTAGTTCTCGACCTGGAAGCCATCGGAGGCGACCAGATAGCGGGTCACCTTCTCCGGCTGCTGTTTCGGCAGTCGCTGATCGGCGAGCGCCTGGTCGTAGGCGGTCACCTGCTGGGCCGAGACACGCACCTGCCGGACGTAGAGTTCACGGTCGGCCGGGCGGGCATTGAGGCGGTAGGTGATCTGCGCCGCCGCCAGCGCTGCCCCCTGGGGGGTATGCGAATAGCCAACGGCCAGACCATCTTCCAGGCGCGCGGGACCGTCGGAGGTGGAGAAGGGCACCGACGCCCCGAATACCCGCTGCCAGCCGTGCGGATCGACCGTGCCCGCCGGGGCGGCGGTCAGCCAATCCTGATCGGAGGATTTGCGCTGCTTGCTCGGATCCTGCGGAAGCGGTTGCCCGGCAGCGTTATTGGGTACGTCGACGCGGCGGCCGAACAGATCCACCTCGGGCGCGGCGAAGCCGGTCGCGCCCGCCTCGGACGAAGTCGGGCTCGTCCCATCGGGTTTCACGGCCGCGGGGGTATCACCACGGCCGAGGTACACCACGACACCCACGATGATGATCAAGGTCACCACGGCCGCCGAGGCGATGACGCCGAACGAGACGCGGTCGCGCTCGGGCGACTCCTTCTCGCTCATCGTGGCGCCTCCAAAGTCTTTTTGTCACTGGACAATTGCGATGCCTGAACTCTTACGTCGGAAGTAGCGCGAGCGCGATGCCGCTGGCCGAACTCGCCATGATCGCACCGAGGAGGCTCATCACCACCCCGTGCGTCGCGTCATTGGCGGCCAGATCGCCCCGGAACGCGTACCACAGCCGCCCTGCCGAGAGGATCATCCAGGCCAGGCAGAGCAGCAGCACGCACCACAGCAGCCAGTCGATCAGCTGCATCATCGGCCGCAGCACATCGGCCGGCATCTGTTTGTAGGCCAGTACGGCCACTGCGGCGGACATTACGTGATCACGGCATTCATGATGGTCCCGGCACTGGTGGCGATGATTCCACCAATCATGGCTCCCGCCACCATCTTCGGCGACTCCAAACCGCCTCCCGTCCACTTCTCCCAGGCGAACTTGCCGCCCGCGTAGGTGATTCCCATGATTCCCGACAACAGGACGAACCAAGTGAAGTAACGAACCAGCTTCAGCAACTTCTCCGACGCGGGCGGGGCCTCGGGGGTCGGATTGCCGACCCCCTGGCCAAGAATGGTCCCGTACGCGTCGTGTACGGCGGCAAGGATCATGCTCATTGTCTGTCCTTATTCACTAGCAAATCGTCAATCACAACACCGCTCAGCGAGGTCCGTACGGACCCTGCGGCGGCTTCGGCCGCGACCGGCGCCGGATAACCAGCACCACCGCGGCGATGACGGCACCGAACACCGCCAGCACACCCAAAACCATTGCCAGCCAAACGAGATAGCGCACGAGCTTCATCCACCTGTCCGACTCCGGTGGCGCCTCCGGCGTGGGGTTGCCGATCTGGGCCAGCACCTCTGAAGCGGCGTGCAAGGTGGTTAGCATCATGGTTCGCGATCTCCAAACAGCCTGAGGCACCGCTCATTACGGCGCCAAAGGACAACTCTCGCGCGAAATCCGCTCGCGCGCAGCGCTTCACATCGTCGATCATGATCGCTCCCCGGCTTCGGGGGCGTCCGGGCGGGGTGCGTCCAGAGCGTCCTGCGCGGCGGCGACGATGGCGCTGCCGATCTCCCGGACGTCGGTCGTAACCTCCTGCAGCGCATCGGCTTTGCGTTTGCGCTGGACGGGGACCTGATCGCCCGGCGACCACACCGGGAGTTGGTCCGGCTCGACCAGGGTCCACTCCTCGTGCCACGGCATCTGCCAGACCTGACCGGCCAGCGAGCCCACTACCTCGCGGTAGCGGCGAATCTCGACCGGAATGCGGCCGGGGCGGGCGGCGACGGTCACCAGGCCCAGCACCTCACACGAGCCGGCCAGGCCCGCGTGATGCTGGCGCAGCAGGTCGTGGGCGCGGGTGAGCCCGGAGATGGTTTCGCGGGCGACCAGCACGACGAACGGGGATTCCCGATCGAAGCCGCCGGGCCAGCGGCGATACGAATCCGCCGCCGGCGCAAGCACATGCGCGAGGGTGCTGGCACCCGCGCCGCCGTGCACGCCGAGCAACCACACCAGGGGTGCGCGGCCTCCGCCGGGTACGGGACGGTCCCAAATCGGTGCACGGCGAGCCTCCGGGGGTGGCACCACACCAGCCGCCATAGCGGTTTCGGAGGAAGATCGGCGTTCCTTCATGGCTGCGGTCATGATGCCACCCCAGCAAGCAACCGGCGATACGCGCGGCGTGTCTCGGCGGCGAGATCGCTGTGCCGCACCAGTTCTCCGCGTGCCAGGTGCGGGTCGTAGGGCAGTTCGAGGATGTCACCGACCCAGCCGTCGAGGTGTTCCCGCAAATGGTCAGCGACCCGAGAGTCGCTGCCCGGCAACTGATGTGAGACGACGATTGTGGTGTCGCCGACAATTCCGCCCCCCTGTCCTTCGCCGGGTCCGCCGAACTGATCGTCAAGCCACTCGAGGGTCACCCGCAACCGGTTCGCGGCGTCCGCGCGGGCCGGAATGGCAAGCACGAGAGCGATATCGCCGTCCTCCAGCAGTGGACGCAGATGACGGCTGGCGATCGGGCTACCGCCGTCATAGACGGGCGTGTACCCCGAGTCGTTGATGGCGCGCGCGACCGTCAGATACGTGGCGCGGCGGCGCAGTGGGGCCGGATCGCGCCACAGCAGGCCGATGCCGGAGGTGGCGCGGGAGAGGCATTCCTTGAGCGGCGCGGCCTCGTCGTCACCGCGGCCGTAGAGCCACGATTGCAGGCTGATCGGGCTCAAATGCTCATCGGCGCCGCGTAATGCGAGATCGCTGCCCGCGAAAGTGGCGTCCACGGCTACTGTTTGCGCACCGCCCGCACCGATCTCACCGGCGATGCCGAGCGCGGTCGTGGTGGTGCCGGCACCGCCGCAGCCGCCGACCACCAGGATCGGGCGCTGCGCCGGACCGGGTTCGCCGGAGTCGCCGCGGCGCTTGCGCAGCCGCACCACCGGAGCCTTGGAACGCGTGGCGGGACTCGACGATTCGCCCTCTTCGGGCACCTCGTCGAGCCAGCGGCTCCAGTCCTGATCCATCGTTTTCAGCTCTCCCTCTTATCCAGCCGGAATGCCCGCGGTGGGGATATGGTCGCCGATCGCCACGGTGGCCGTCATTTCGTTGTACGCCGCCTGGTGATCGCTCGGACCGGAACGGGCGTCCCCTCCGAGTGTGCCGATGGATTGCGAAGTGCCGCTGTGTGAGTTGAGCACATAGAGAGCAACTCCTCCGCCAGCGGCTAGCAACAGGATGGCAACAATCAGGAACAGCAGTGCTAAGAGCCGTCGGCGCCGAAACTGCTCGGGTGAGACCGACTTCACCGAATCGGGCTCGCGCACCGCGTCCGGCAATGCCGAGGAGAGACCGGCCGGGTTGCTGTCGCGTGCGCCGTCTTGCGCACCCTCCCAGGGGAATTCCAGCACCGTCGATCCGCGATAGCGGAGTTGCGGTGTGTAGGAAGCGAACTCGCGATCGGTCATCCAATCGGACCACGCGCCGGAGAAATGCGTGCGTCGCAGTACGGATTCGGGCACCGGCGGGATATCCAGCTCGGGTTCGTCATCCTGGATGTAGTGCGGATAGCGGGCCGGACCGTCATCGGCTCCGAAACCCGTCTCGCCGTGCGTATCCGCGAACTCGGGTGCACTGCCGTCGGTGGTGACCGGTTCCAGCGCGGGATACCAGCGGGAGACTTTTTTGTACGACTTCAACATTGCTCGCGTCTTCGCGGAGCCAGGCGCGTCATGCTGCATCGTCGGACCCTCTCGGCGGTTGGTCGTGACGGGCGATCGGTGGTCGTACGGCGGCCCGCCGTCACCGCGCAGCCGGGTGCGCCGCGGTCCAGACGGTCCCGATCGGAAATTATTTCGTATGTGCAGGATTCCAACGACTCGACGCGCCGGAGTACACCCCTCCAATCACGCGCGTGCGCGATAGCAGACCCGTCAGCGACGTGTGCACACCACGCCGGGGACCCGCTTTTCCGCACCGCCAGAGCAGAATCTACATTCACAAGACCAGCTATTTGGAGGTTTTGTGAAGACAGCAGACATCGCCGCGGTCGTAACCGGTGGCGCCTCGGGACTCGGCCTGGCCACCGTGCGGGAACTGCACTCGGCCGGCGCGAAGGTCGTTATCCTCGACCTTCCCTCGTCCGATGGCAAGACCATCGCCGAGGAACTCGGTGAGCGCGTGGCGTTCTCGCCCGGCGACGTGACCAGTGAAGAGGATGTAACCGCGGCTCTGGACGCAGCGCAGGCCCTCGGCACGCTGCGAATCGCGGTCAACTGCGCCGGACTCGGCAATGCCATCAAGACGGTCGGCAAGCAGGGTGCGTTCCCGCTCGACTCGTTCAAGAAGATCATCAACGTGAACCTGATCGGCACGTTCAATGTGATTCGCCTTGCGGCCGAACGCATTTCGACCACCGAGGAGGCCGACGGCGAGCGCGGCGTCATCGTCAACACCGCCTCCGTGGCGGCCTACGACGGGCAGATCGGGCAGGCCGCCTACTCCGCCTCCAAGGGCGGCATCGTGGGACTGACGCTGCCGGTCGCGCGTGACCTGGCCTCGTACAAGATTCGCGTCATGACCATCGCGCCGGGCCTGTTCCACACGCCCATTTTCGCCAAGGTGCCCGAAGCGACCATCGCGGCCCTGGGCGCGCAGGTGCCGCACCCGGCCCGGCTCGGCGATCCGTCCGAGTACGCGGCGCTGGTGCGCCACATTGTGGAGAACCCGATGCTGAACGGTGAGGTCATCCGACTGGATGGCGCGATCCGCATGGCACCGCGCTAGTCACCACCCGCCGAACCGGTCGAGAGAGGTTGGCTCTCGGCCGGTTTCGGCTTTGTGGAGGCAGTGCCGACGGTTCGTCAGACCGCGAGAATGAGCTTGCCGGTGGAGGTGCGGCCACCCATCAGGCGATGCGCGCCGACGGCCTCGGCGAGCGGGAACTCCGCGGTGATGGGCAACTCCACCTTGCCGCTGGTCACCAATTCGAAGGCGCGGGAAGCGATTTCACGCAGCACCTGCGGTTCGGTCGCGGTCAGGCTGAGAATCGAGAAGCCGGAAATGGAGCGACCGCGCGGGTACAGCTCGGGCTGACCGACCTGCCAGGCGGGCTCCCCACTCGCATTGCCGAACGAGACCAGGCGGCCGAAGAGCGCGAGGGTTTCGAGACTGCGGCGCATGGTTTCACCGCCTACCGGATCCAGGACCAGGTCCACACCACGGCCACCCGTGGCCGCCCGGACATCGGCATCGAAGGTATCGGTCAGAAACGCGTCGTCGTAGCCGAGCTTGCGTGCGTAATCCGCCTTGGCAGCGCTCGAGACCACGCCGTACACCGCGCCCGCACCGGAGAGCTTGGCCACCTGACCCACGACCGTGCCGACGCCACCCGCGGCGGCCTGCACCAGTACCGTCTCACCCGGCTGCACCCGGCCCACGGTGTTCACCAGCGCGTACGCGGTCGGCAGAACGGTGGGAAGCGTTGCGGCGGTACGCAAGTCGACGCCCTCGGGAACCGGGAAGACGGTCGCGGCCTTGGCCCTGACGATCTCCGCGTACGCGCCGCCCTCGGTAATCGCGGCCACGTGCTGACCGACGGTGAATCCCTCGACGCCCGCGCCGAGGGCGCGAATCCGGCCGGAGAGTTCCAGGCCCGGCACGAACGGCAGGCCGGGCACCCGATAGCCGATGGACCGCGCCTGCAGGTCCGCGAAGTTCACGCCCACGTAGGCGACATCGATGGTCACCTCCCCTGCCCCGGGTTCGGGAGTGTCGAGCTCCACCACCTGCAGCACCTCGGGCCCACCGAACTCCTCGACAAGCACTGCGCGCATTACGCAACCTCCAGATCCTGATTTACAGCGATGTGAAGTCATAACGACGAGAGGGCATTTCTGTTCCCTCTCTCCGCGGGGCGGCGCCTAGGCTGATGGTCATGACACCGCTGCAGCGCTATATCGCAGAGGAAATCGCGACCGACCATGTCGAGGGGCTGCTCAGTCGCCGCGAGGCAATGCGCCGACTGGGGCTGCTCGGGCTGGGTGCGCCCGCGGCCGTGGCGCTGATCGCGTCCTGCGCCGACAAGGCAGAGCAATCCGGCACTCCCCCAATGACATCCGGCGCTGGTTCCGGTACGCCGGGATCGACCGCGGCAGGTGGCGGTACGACAGTGGCCGGTGCGCCGCCGGGGTCCGGTACCGCCCTGCCCACCACCGCCATCACCTTCGACGGTCCCGAGGGGCGCACCCTCCAGGCAGCCTGGTCGGCGGCCGCCCAACCCCGTGGCGGCGTGCTGGTGATTCACGAGAACAAGGGCCTCACCGACCACATCCGTTCCATCGCAGGACGTTTCGCGGGCATCGGCTACAACGCGCTCGCCGTGGATCTGCTCTCCGAGGAGGGCGGCACCGCCACCTTCACCGACCCGGCCGCGGCCACCGCCGCGCTCGGCAAACTCCCTCAGGAACGCTTCCTCGCCGACCTGCGATCCGGGCTGGCCGAACTCCAGCGCCGCACACCCGGAAAGAAGCTCGCCGCCACCGGTTTCTGCTTCGGCGGCGGACTCACCTGGCTGCTGCTCACCTCCGGCACCCCGGAGCTCGCGGCCGCCACCCCCTTCTACGGCCCGTTCCCCGACAATGGCGAAATCCGAACCAAGGCAGCCGTTCTCGCCGTCTACGGTGCCCTCGACTCCCGCGTCGACGCCTCCCGCCCCGCCGCCGAAGCCGCCCTCGACAGGGCCGGCGCCACCCACGAATCCTTCATCGCCGAGGGCGCGGACCACGCCTTCTTCAACGACACCGGGCCCCGCTACAACGCAGCCGCCGCCACCGAAGCCTGGCGCCGCGTCATCGACTGGTACACCCGCTACCTCTGACCCCACGTGCTTTGCCGCGAATGCACAACGCCCGCGGCATCTCCGGGATGACGCGGGCGCGGGCGTGCGGCGGATCAGCCGAAGTGGCAGACGTAATGCACGGGCTCGATGACCTCGATCTGGAAGCTGCTGTCACCGGGGACGGAGAACGATTCGCCGCCCTTGTAGACGACGGTCTCCTCGGAACCCGCCAGGGTCACCTTGGCTTCGCCCTCGATGAGCTCCATGATCTCGGGCGCGCCGGTGTTGAAGGTCAGCGTCGCCGGGAGGATGACGCCGACCGACTTGCTGGTGCCATCGGCCAACTCGATATTGTGGCTGACGCACTTGCCGTCGAAGTAGACATTCGCCTTCTTGGTGACGCTGACATTCTCGAACGCGGTCATGAACTCTCCTGGTAGTGGCGCTGGGAAGATCAGACTATCGCGCTACGACCTGCGGCGATCCACCGGCCGGTGGCCGGTACCGAAACCAGGATCAGGACCAGCGATCGAACGGCCATGAGCACACCGAGCGAGCCGGAGTCTTCGCCCCGTTTCGATAGCGGATGACTATTACCGGCGCGCTGAGAATGATCACTGTGACGGCAGCGGCCTCCTGCGGCCGGCCGGGTGGTGGGCGGATCAGTGTGGCGGATTGACCCCGAACAGCTCCGCCCCGGTGGATCCGCCGGAGAGTTCGTTCAGCGCGGTGACGATCCGGCGCTCCTCCCACTGGAAGTGCGACTCGAGAATCGCTGCGAGCCCGGCCAATTCACCCTGCACCGTCCCGGCATTGCCCGCATCGACCGTCTCGATCAGCGCCTGTAGGCGGCGGAGGATATCGGCCACCAGGTGATGGTCCTGGGCCAGACCCTCGAGCACCGGCGCCAGCTCTGGATACTGACGAGCCAGCACAGGGAACGCCGTCTCATCCTCACCGATGTAATGCCTGGACAACGCCGCACAGAAGGCCAGGCAGTGCGCCCGCAACTGAGTCGGCTGCGTCCCTCCGGCGATGTAGGTGTCGAGTTCGGCTGTGACACACGACAATTCGCCCCGCAGCCAGTCATGCACCTCGATCAGTTCGCGGCCGAGGGCGTGTGCGCGATCCTTACCAACCGGCTGAGCGGACGAGTTGTCAACGGACATGAGGCCGAGATTACTCGAGGTGGATCTTGATTCCCGATTCACGAAAGTTTCTTCACCGGTGCCGATTTCGAGCGCGCACAGCAGAACGGCGCTTCCCTCGAGGTGGGAAGCGCCGCTGTGCGGGATTTCGAAGAGCCGTCTAGGCAGCGGAGGTTACGCGGTAGACGTCGTACACGCCTTCCACATTGCGGACCACATTCAGCAGATGACCGAGATGCTTGGGGTCGCCCATTTCGAAGGTGAACTTCGAAATCGCCACTCGGTCACCGGAAGTGGTGACCGCCGCCGAGAGGATATTGACCTTCTCGTCTGCCAGGACCTTGGTGACATCCGACAGCAGGCGAGTCCGGTCCAGGGCCTCGATCTGGATGGCGACCAGGAAGACCGACGACGGCGACGGGGCCCATTTGACCTCGATGATGCGTTCCGGTTGGGCGCGTAGGGAATCCGCGTTGGTGCAGTCGGTGCGGTGCACGCTGACCGCGCCGCCTCTGGTCACGAAGCCCATGATCTCGTCGCCCGGTACCGGGGTGCAGCACTTGGCGAGCTTGGACACCGTGCCCGGAGCGCCCGGAATCTCCACGCCCGCATCGCCGGTGAGGCGCTGGCGCGAGGGAACCGTTGAGGGCGTCGACCTTTCGGCCAGCTCGTTCTCGACATCGCTGACCCCGCCGAGCTGCGCCATCAGGCGTTGCACCACGTGATGCGCCGAGACCTGGTTCTCGCCGACCGCGGTGTACAGCGCGGAGATATCCGCGTAATGCAGTTCGGCGGCGAGGCTGGTCATGGCGTCGGCGCTCATCAGGCGCTGCAGCGGCAGGCCGGAGCGGCGGACCTCCTTGGAGATCTGATCCTTGCCCGCCTCCAGGGCCTCTTCGCGGCGTTCCTTGGCGAACCACTGCCTGATCTTGGCCTTGGCGCGCGGGGAGACCACGAAGTTGGCCCAGTCGCGGGAGGGTCCGGCGTTCTGCGCCTTCGAGGTGAAGATCTCGACGACCTCACCGTTCTCCAACTGCCGTTCCAGCGCGACCAAGCGCCCGTTCACGCGCGCGCCGATGCAGCGGTGGCCGACCTCGGTGTGCACGGCATACGCGAAGTCCACCGGGGTGGACTTCTGCGGAAGCGTAATGACCTCGCCCTTGGGGGTGAAGACGAATATCTCCGGGGATTTCAGGTCGAAGCGCAGCGACTCCAGGAATTCGGCCGGGTCGGCCGCCTCCCGCTGCCAGTCGAGGAGCTGGCGCATCCACGCCATATCGTCGACCTCGGTGGAGTCGTTGGAGTGCTTGCCCTTGGTCTCCTTGTACCGCCAGTGCGCGGCGATACCGAATTCGGCGGTGCGGTGCATGTCCTGGGTGCGGATCTGCACCTCCAGCGGCTTACCGTCCGGGCCGACCACGGTGGTGTGCAGCGACTGGTAGACGCCGTACCGCGGCTGGGCGATGTAGTCCTTGAACCGCCCGGCCATGGGCTGCCACAGCGAATGCACAACGCCCACAGCGGCATAGCAGTCCCGCACCTCATCGCAGAGGATGCGGATACCGACCAGGTCATGGATGTCGTCGAAGTCTTTACCCTTGACGATCATCTTCTGATAGATGGACCAGTAGTGCTTGGGACGGCCCTCGACAATCGCGTTGATCCGGCTCGCCGCCAGAGTATTGACGATCTCGTCGCGCACCCGTGCCAGGTACGTGTCACGTGAGGGCGCGCGGTCGGCGACCAGGCGCACGATCTCGTCGTACTTCTTGGGGTGCAGGATCGCGAAAGCGAGATCCTCCAACTCCCATTTGACCGTGGCCATACCGAGTCGATGCGCCAGCGGGGCGATTACCTCGAGGGTTTCGCGCGCCTTCTTGGCCTGCTTCTCCGGCGGCAGGAAGCGCATGGTGCGCATATTGTGCAGCCGGTCGGCGACCTTGATGACCAGTACGCGCGGGTCACGCGCCATGGCGATGATCATTTTGCGGATGGTCTCGGCCTCGGCGGCAGCACCCAGATTGACCTTGTCGAGTTTCGTCACACCGTCGACCAGGTGGGCGACCTCGGTGCCGAACTCGTCGGTCAGCTCCTGCAGCGAGTAGCCGGTGTCCTCGACCGTGTCGTGCAGCAGGGCCGCCACCAGCGTGGTGGTGTCCATGCCGAGCTCGGCCAGAATGTTCGCGACCGCCAGCGGATGGGTGATGTACGGGTCGCCCGACTTACGGAACTGATGCTGATGCTTCTCGTCCGCGACATCGAAAGCCCGTTGCAGCAGAGCGAGATTCGCCTTCGGATACAGCTCGCGATGCACCGTCGCCAAGGGCTCGAGCACCGGTTTCACCGCGGCGATGCCGCGCTGTCCGGTCATCCGGCGGGCGAGGCGGGCGCGGACGCGACGGGACGCGGAAGTGGGGACGGCGGCCGAGGCGGAGCGCACAGGAGCGCCGGGCGCGGGAGTGACGGAATCGCCATTCTCCGATTGCCCGGCGTTCGCCTTCTCCAGATTCTGTGTCATGCCACCACCTCTCCCGGCCTCGATCGGAACACCGTACCGGACCGTCCAACCACGTAGACCACCCACTTTAGTCCTGGAAACGTTTCGAGACCGGAACGCCGAACGCCGCCTGACCGGACCTGTCCGGAGCGTCGAACCTTACTCTCATCCACCGACACTTCGCGGTGGCATTGCGTCCGGATTGCTCCGGCCTCGAAACCTGATCCCTTAATTGACCGGGACGTCTGTCAAACCGTCGGCGGACAACTCCAGGCGGCGCGTCACACCGATCTCGGCGAGGAAGCGCGGATCGTGGCTGACCACCATGAGCGCACCCTGGAATCCGGCGAGGGCCTCGGTGAGGTGCCGCAGGCTCGGCAGGTCCAGGTTATTGGTGGGCTCATCGAGTAGGAGCAGCCGTGGGGCGGGTTCGGCCAGCAGGATCATGGCCAGGGCCGCGCGCAGGCGTTCCCCGCCCGAGAGCGCGCCGGCCGAGACGTCCGCATCCGAGCCGCGGAAGAGGAACCGGGCCAGTTGCGCCCGAATCCGCTCCGGCGAGGCATGTGGTGCGGTGGCGGCCACATTCTCGAAGACCGAGAGCTCCTCGTCGAACACATCCAGGCGTTGCGGCAGCATGCGCCACGGCACCTTCGGTGATTCCTCCCGAATACGGTGCAGCAGAGTCGTTTTGCCCACGCCATTGCGCCCGGTGAGTGCGATGCGTTCGGGGCCGCTGATTTTCAGCGTCACCGTCGGCCCGCACACAAGGGTCACCTCGTCGAGCTCGATCACATCCTGCCCCGGATACAGCCGGGTGTCGGGCAGCTCGACCCGGATCTCCCGGTCATCGCGCAATTTCTCCTGCGCTTCGGTGAGCTGATCCTTCGCACCCTCGAGCTTCCCGATGTGCTGGTTGCGCAGCTTCCCGGCCGAGACCTGGGCTTCACGCTTGCGATTGCCCATGACGATCTTGGGTTCGCGCTTCTGATCCCACATCTTCTGCCCGTACCGCTGCCGCCGATCGATTTTGATCCTGGTCTCGATCAGCTCGCGCGCCTGCTTACGCACATCACCGCGCGCATCACGGATCGCGGCCCGCGCGGCCTCCTGCTCGGCCTCGACAATCCGCTCGTACTCACTGAAATTGCCTCCGAACAAACGGATTTCACCCTGCCGAAGCTCGGCGATGGTGTCGACCCGCTCCAATAGTTCGCGATCATGGCTGACGGTCAATACGGTCCCGGAGAACTGCCCCACCACTTCGTAGAGCCGCTCCCGCGCCACCTGATCGAGATTGTTCGTCGGCTCGTCCAACAGCAGCACCTCGGGCTCGCGCAGCAGCTCGGCCACCAGCCCGAGCAGCACGGTCTCGCCACCGGAGAGCGTATCCAGCCGGCGATCGAGCTGCGCGACATCGCCTGCCACATAATGCAATCCGAGCCGCCCGAGCAGTGCCACCGCCCGCTCCTCGATATCCCAGGCGGCCCCGATCACCTCGAAGTCGCCCTCCTCCCCCGCACCGGTTTCGATGCGGTGCAAGGCTTTCCGGATATCGGCGATTCCGAGCACCTCATCCACCCGCTGCCCAGCCGAGAGTCCGAGATCCTGACGCAGATAACCCAGTAACCCGGGCACCGCCACAGACCCCTGAATGGGCCGCAGCTCACCGGTGATCAAGCGAAAGAGAGTGGATTTACCGGCACCATTGCTGCCGACCAGGCCGATATGCCCGCCCCCGAGTTGAGCATCGAACCCTTCGAATACGGGCGTGCCATCCGGCCAGGCGAAGGCGAGATCGGAAATGGAAATAGTCGGATATGACATGTGGACTCCCACAGGTGATAGCGAGGAATGCGGCGCGCAGTAGTGCGGGCCACTCGACAGTCACCTCAGAAAATCAACGCAATGTCTCCGAACGTTCGGGGCAGGAACTTTTTCCACCGTAGCCAAGGTCAACGAGGCCGTGCAAGTACTTATTTCGTGACCGGCCTCACTGGCCGATGCGGCGGGCTTTCATGCCGTTGAGGAGGGGGACTTCGGCCACCGTGCCACCGGGTTCGGCGTGCAGCATGCGGCCGTTGCCGAGGTAGATGCCTACGGTGGCGGGGCCGCGGGGGCCCCAGTTGCCGAAGACCAGGTCGCCTGATTTGGCTTTCAGGAGGGTTACCTCGGTGCCGATTTCCCATTGTTGTTCGGCGGTGCTGGGGAGGGTGATGGTGCCGCCGCTGGCGGAGAAGACGGCGGCGGCGGTGAGGCCGGGTTCGTCGAAGCCGCCGTCGGTGGGGCCCGACGCATTGCCGCCGCCGAAGACGTAGCGGGTGCCGAGCCATTCGTGGCCCGCCGCGACGATTTGCGGGCCCAAGGACGCGGCGGCGTCGGGGGTGAAGCGGCCGCCGCTGCCCATGCTGCGGAAATTCGCTTCCGCGGCAAGGATTTTCGCTACGTAGGGGCGGGTTTCGCTGAAGTGGCCGGGGACCTGGTTGGGCATGCCGCCCGAGGCGAGGACCGCGCCTTCACCGGCGTTGTAGGCGGCCAGGCTCAGGGCGGTGACGTCGCCGGTGACCTTGCCCTGGTCGATCCAGCCTTGGATGGCCTGGGCGATGGCACACATATACCGGCCCTGGCCGACGATGGCGTCGCCGTCGTCCCAGAGGCTGGCGGTGCCATTGCCGTCGGCGTCAATGACATACGGCTGTCCGTCGGGGGCCAAGGAGGCCGCGGTACTCGGGAGGAATTGGGCCAGGCCCTGGGCTCCGGCGGGTGAGGTGAGGCCGCGGCGGAAACCGGATTCGGCCTCGCCCTGGGCCGCCAGCAGGGAGGCGCTGATCTGCGGGCAGAGCGAGCCGGCGCGGCGATACCAGACCTCGAGTTCGGCCGGGACCTTACCGGGGGCGAGATTGCCTCCGGCGGAACCGAATCCGTTCTCGCAGTTGGGGGTGGTGGCGGTCGGAAGGGAGGAGCCCGAGAGCCAGGCCATCGGGTCGACCTGATGGCCGCCGGTGAGGCGACCGCCGGGGACGAGCTCGAAATGCAAATGGGGACCGGAGGATTCACCATTGGAGCCGACATCGGCGATGTGCTGACCCATGGTGACAATGTCACCGGTGTGCACGTAGATACCGGACTCGTACATGTGCCCGTACACCGTGGAGTAGCGGCGACCGCTCTCGTCGAGTGAGTCGATGACCACCCAGTCGCCGAAGCCCGAGGCCGGACCGGACGCGACCACCAGACCGTCGGAGGCGGCGTAGATGGGTGTGCCCGCGGCCCCGGCCATATCGACGCCCAGATGCGCGCCACCGCGGGCACCGAACGGGTCGGTAATGGTGAAAGTCCCTGCGGCCATGGGGTATTGGCGACGGCCGACGCCGGTCAGGCGGCCCGCCTCATTGACCGCGCCGGGCATGGCGGCCAGGGATACCTCGGCCGAGGTGGTGACGGTCGAGGTGGTGGTGACGGGTTTGATGGTCACCTGCACGCGGTCCATGTGATTGCGCGCCGCGTCGCCGCGATCGTCCAGGGGTGTCCACGCGATGCCGGTGGAGGAGTCCGCGGTCCAGCTGCGCTGCTTCCAGATCACATAGTCGACATGGAAATTGGCGGCGCTCTCCTGCAGGAAGGCGACGATGGAATCGCCCTTGGCCTGATCGTTGCCGACAATGAATTCGACCGCGCGCCCCTCACGATGATCGGGGTAGGCGTCGTCGGCGATGACGCCGCGCATATCCATCATGCCGAATCGTGCGACCACACAACGCAGTGCGCGTAGCGCCCCCTCCTGCAGCCCGGCTTCGGCGGCCGCGCCGGTGGCGGGACAGTTGGGTTCGGTGCGCGCCTGGGTGGCCGAGGGGATGACGGGTGTGCCTGTGCCACAGGTCTCCTCGGTGGCGGGCAGGATGACCACGAGCACCAGGGTGACCAGGCTCAGTATCAGGCCGACGGCCCCACCGATGAGGTACTTGGCCTTCACTCCCGAACGCTTCCGGTGGCCGTCGTGATCACTGGGCCATCATGCCATGCCGGACACGCCGTTTCACGGACCAGACGTTCGGTTTTACGGTCCAGCGCGTCGCCTTCGACGCGCCGCTGAGCAGTTTCCGAACCGCGCACAACGGGCATCCTGGACCAATGCCGTACGTCGCCCGCAATGAGGCCACCGCCGCTCGCATAATCAGCGGTGTCGGTGCACTGTTCGCCCTTACCGAGGGCCTGTATATCCTGCTGCTGGTGCTGCAAGCCGATCAGTCGAATCGGTTCTTCACCTTCATCAAGGGGTTCGCCGAGCCACTGGCGCTGTTCTTCCCGGGACTGTTCCACACCGGCAATGGCAATATCGACATCATCCTGAATTACGGTCTGGCGGCGGTCTTCTGGCTGATCGTCACCGGCTTCATCGCCCGGGTGGTAGCCCATTAGCGGTGGTCCTACAGTTCGGCCGAGGCCAGATCGAACGCGGTGAGCGCCGCGGCGAATAGCGGTGTGTGCTCGGAGGCGCCCGGATCATAACCGGTCAGGGTGGCGATCCGGTTCAGCCGATAGTTCAGCGTATTGCGGTGCACCACCAGGGACTCCGCCGCCGCCACCCGATTGTGATCGTGGGTGAGGTAGGCGCGCAACGCCTCCATGAGATGTGGATGCCCGGTGAGGGGTGCGAGCAGGCCCAGGAGCCAGGTACGCGCGGGACCGGGGCGGGCAAACTGGTACTGCAGTGCCAGATCGGCCATGCGATAGACCCCGGTGGGGCGGCCGAGCCCCAACGCGAGGCGGGCGATCTCACCGGCCTCCTCGGCCCGCGCCGGAATCTCCGAAACCAGTGCGGCGGTGGAGGTTCCGGCGATCAGCAGAACACCGGTGGTCGTCGCGATCCGGGTGATAGCGGCATCGAGACGGGCCGCCGGTTCGGTCGCGGGCACCAGCACCCACCCGCCCGCCCGGTCCAGCACGGTGAGCGCATGCGCGGAGAGCGCGTCGATCTCGCCGTGCATGACCCGCATGGCGGGCCGCGCACCCTCGGCCGTCTCGACGCCACCCGAAGTACGCAGTGCCAGTACGTGATACGGGCCGAGGGCGATACCGAACCGCTGCGCCAGCAACTCGGCGGGCTTGCCCTGCAACAACGCCTGTGCCAGAGCGCGTTTCACCTCCCGCTGCTCCCAATGCAGATCCTGACGCTCCCGCAGATACGAGGCCGCCACCCCCGGAATGACCGCCCCCAGATAGCCGAGCAACCGCGGCACCGCCGCGATGAGCTCATCGCGCTGCTCCGGGGTCCGCGCGGCGGCGGCCATATAGTTCCAGGCCGCGAGCGCACCCCGGTGATACACCGCCAGCACCGAATCGAGCGGAATCCCTTCGCGCGCACGGCGTACCGCGACCTCGATCATCTCGTCCAGGTCCTCCGCGCGCGGCTCACGGCGCTCCCCCACCAGCCGTAGGAATAGTCGCAGATTCTCCTCCGAGCGCCGGGTGAGGTCCTGTTCCAGCAGTTCGGCCGGCAGCTGCTCGTAATCGGGGACGCCGCGCACCACGGCGGTGACCATTTCCTTGGCGACTTCGGGTAGATGCGCGGTCAGGAATTCGGTGAAGGCTGTCTGCTCCCCCGGTGCAGTACTCATCTCGACATTGTGGGCGTGGACGAATCCGCGCGCAGCACAACGGGACACAGCACGACAATCAGGACAATCGATCGTCCACACCCTGTCATCCGAACAAAGTCGCGGGCGCGAGGCTCATTCCGCGAGCACTGACCGGTCGGTCCGTTTCAATGGGCATATCGCGGGAATCCACCAGATATGCCTTACATGTATCAAACCTACCGAGAGAGCGCCGCCGCTCGATTGATCGGCGGAATCGGCGCTCTCTTCGCAGTGGTCGAAGTCGTGCGTCGTCGCGTGACGCGGGCTCAGCGTGCCGAACGGTTCAGAGCTTGACGATCGAGGTGAGGGGGTAGTCGCCCTGGCGGTCCCGGCCGGCGAGGAAGCCGAGTTCGAGTACCACCGCGGCGGCGATGACCTCTGCGCCGGCCTCGTGGAAGAGTTCGGCCGCGGCGGCGAGGGTGCCGCCGGTGGCGAGGACGTCGTCGAGCAGCAGGACGCGACGGCCCTTCAGGTCGATACCGTCGGCCGGGATTTCCAGTGCGGCCGAACCGTATTCGAGGGTGTATTCGCGGCTGATGACCGGCGGCGGCAGCTTGCCCGCCTTCCGGACCGCGATCACACCGGTGCCGAGTACCGCGGCCACACCCGCGCCGAGCAGGAAGCCGCGCGCGTCGACGCCCGCCACCAGATCGGCGTCCGGTGCGCAGGCGGCGAAGCAATCCAGGACCGTGCGGAACCCCTCGGCGTCGGCGAAGACCGGCGTGAGATCGGCGAAACGCACTCCCGGAGTCGGGAAGTCGTCACGCCAGCGGGTCAGCCGCTGCACCGCGTCGGCGGCCTTGGCGGTGCGCTCGCCGAGCGTTTCGGCGGTATCGACCATTTCATGCTTGCTCATACACCCACTCCTCGTCACCTCGCCACCACGGTCACTCACCGTTCGAGTACCCAGCGATCCATATTCCAGCCCGCGCCTGCCTTGGTGGGGCTGGCTATCCCGTTCTTCAGACCGTCTCCGAACGCGATGGTGCGCGGGGAGGCGAACAACGGGATGGACGGCATCTCGCTCCAGAGCAGGTTTTCCTGCTCGTTGAGCAAGTTCAGCACCGCGGTCGAGTTGTCCTCCGCCGCAAGCTGATCCGCGATGGCATCGTAGCGGCCATTACCGAACCTATTGAAATTCAGGCCCTGACCTGTGTGCAATGCCGCGATGGCGTCGGTAGCTGTAAGCGAACCGGACGGTCCGGGCAGGGCCGCGGTACCACCGAGAACCACATCCACCTTGCCGTCGACGAGCTGCTGCGGGGAGAAGTCCGGCGTGCCCGCGTCGACCACCGTGATGCCACCGGCCTTACAGGCGTCGGCGATCATGGCGACGGTCTTCGCACGCCGCTCGTCCGGGCGCAGATAGCCGATGCGCACGGTGGCATTGGCCTGCCCGGCCGCGGTCATGGCTTGACCTGCCGCGCCCGCGTCACCGTTCTTGTACTTGTCGCCGATGCCCGAGATCGCCGGGTAGTAAAGCGAATCCTGCTGCACGGTACGGGAATTCAGTATGCTCGCACCGAGCCCGGAATCGACCTTGTAGTCCGGATGCCCGAGCTTGTCGTACAACGCCGCCCGGGGCACACACAATGCGAAAGCCCTGCGGGCACCGACATTCTGGAAGACCCCGCCGGTGCTCAGCACCAGCTGCTCGACACCGCGCCCCGGTAGGTTCTCCCCGGTGAAGCCACTCGGCTTGCCATCACCGAGAGCGCCCGCACCGATATCGAGTACACCGACCGCCTTGGCCTCGACCTTGGCCTTGAGGTCGGTGTTCTTGTCCCACACCACGATTCGCGGCGTCTTGGCGGCGTTACCCCACCACTTCTCATTCTTGACCAGGACCAGACCGTCCTTGTCACCGAACGATTCGATCCGATAAGGACCCGAGGCGGGCAGCACCGTCGGGTCTATCTTGCCCGGCTTCAGAATCCAGCCGGTATTCCAGAAATCGGCGATCCGCTCGGCGGTCGCCTGATCCCCGGATTGCAAGGGCGCCACCACATTCGGCACCTTCACCACGGTCGCCACCACATGCGCGGGCATCAACTCGGCGGCATTGAACAGCGTCTTCCACGCCGCGTAGTGCCGGCCCGGCCGGAACACCACGGTGGCGTCCTTGGATCCGGGCTGGCAGTCCACGCGTTCGATATCGCTGTAACCGGCCGTACCGGCGGCGTCGAACATGGGTATCGGCCCGCCCGGAGCGGCCTTGGTGAAGCGTCCACTGCGCGCCGCCCACGCCATGACCAGATCGTCACAGGAGGTCGGCACGCCGTCGGAGTATTTACCGTCCGGATTCAGGCGGTACTGGATGGTCTGCGCCTCGCCCGGCACCTCTTTCGCGGTGCCGGTATCGGTATCGGCGACCGGCTGCCCGTCCGGGCCGGTGTAGAAGAAGCCGGTGAGAACACGTGAGAACACCGCCGCCGCACCACTATTCGCGCCCAGCGTGCTGCCGCCGTTATAGCTGGCGACGGCTGTATCGACGCCGTACCCGATGGAGGGCACCTGATTCTTCCCGGCACAGCCCGCCACCATGCCCGCGGCGACCACACCGGCGAGCATGACGACCGAACCGCGGCGGATGTCGATTACGCGACGCCGCGCCGCGACAGAGGTGCCGCGGCGAGCCTTGTTTCCAATCACTTGCCGCAACCCCCTGCGCTCAGTTCCTTCTCTTGGTTCGTTTCCCACTCGGTCGTGTACCCGGACGCGGCCCCTCGGCCCCGGCACGCGAACGCGGCACGGAGCCGTCCCGCCCGGCCGCGACCGTCACCGGACGGCTGGCCGCACCCGCGCGCTGTGCGGCGGATTCGGTTGCCCGGCCGCCGGATACACCCGAGCGACGCGCCAGCACCTTCTTGGTGTGCGCGGCCACCGGACCCCAGCGTTCCTTGATGGTCACCAGCAGCGGCACCGCGAAGAAGATCGAGGAGTACGCGCCGACGATCATGCCGACCAGCTGCACCAGCGCCAGATCCTTCAGCGTGCCCACACCCAGCAGCCACACCGCGACCACCAGCATGCCGATAATCGGCAGAATGCCGATGATGGTGGTGTTGATCGAACGCATCAGCGTCTGATTCGCCGCCAGGTTCGCCTTCTCGGCATAGGTGTGCTTGCTCAAATGCAGTACGCCCTCGGTGTTCTCCTCGACCTTGTCGAAGACGACCACGTTGTCGTACAGCACGTAACCCAGAATCGTGAGCAGGCCGATGACCGCCGCCGGCGTCACCTCGAACCCGACGAGCGAGTAGATACCCGCTGTCACAACGAGATTGAAGAACAGCGAGCCGATAGCCGCGATGGACATATCGCGTTCGAAGCGAATCGCGATGTACACCATGGTCAATGCCACGAACACCCCCAGCGCCAGCAGCGCCTTGTGGGTGACCTGGCCACCCCAGGTCTCGCTGATCTCGGCGGTGGAGATGGCGTTCATACTCGGCTGCCCGTTGGAATCCTTCGGCTTGAAGGCTTCGAACAGGGCGTTCTGCAGTTTGTCGGTCCGATCCTTGTCCAAAGTGTCCGAACGGATCTGGAAGGCCGCGGCCGAACCGGAGCCGACCTTCTGCACCGCGACCGGATCATGGCCGAGGGTGTCGGCGTAGACCTTCTCCACCTGCGAGGTGCTCACCCCGTCGCCCGCGGGCAACTGGATGCGCGAACCACCGGCGAAGTCGATACCCAGGGTGAACCCGCGGATCGCGATGCTTCCCACCGCGATCGCCAGCAGCAGCGCCGCGAGACCGTAGAACAGCTTGCGCCGCCCGACGATCTCGAAACCGCCTGTGCCGGTGTACAACCGCTCGAACAGGCTGTGCTTGCGCGTGGACTTCTCCGACTCGTAGTCGAGTTCGGAATCGATATCCAGGACGGAACTGCTATCGCGCGCCATCACGCCTCCTTCACCAGGACACCGGACGCCATCTTGCGTTCCCGGGCAATTTCAGCAACAGCGCCGAGACCGTTCACCGACGGCTTCGCCCAGAAGGCCGAGCGCGACGCCAGCATCAACAGCGGCGAGGTGACCAGGTACAGCACGATAATGTCGAGCACCGTGGTCAGACCCAGGGTGAACGCGAAACCCTTCACCTGACCGGCGGCCAGAATGTAGAGCACCGCGGAGGCGATCAGCGAGACCGTCTTACCCGAGAGGTTGGTGCGCTGTGCGCGCTGCCAGCCACGCGGGACCGCGGAGCGGAAGCTGCGCCCGCCACGCATCTGGTCCTTGATGCGTTCGAAGAACACCACGAACGAGTCCGCTGTCATACCGATACCGATGATCAAACCGGCGATACCGGCCAGGTCGAGGGTGAACCCGATCGACCTGCCCAACAATACGATCAGCGCGTACACCGCCACACCCGCCGCGAGCAGCGAGAAACCGGCCAGGAAGCCGAGCATGCGGTAGTAGAGCAGGCAGTACAGCAGCACCGCCACCAGGCCGATGGCACCGGCGATCAAACCCGCGTGCAGCGAGCTCAAACCCAGTGTCGCGGAGACGGTTTCGGCCTCCGAGGTCTGGAAGGACAGCGGCAGCGAACCGTACTTGAGGGTATTGCCGAGCTCCTGCGCGGAGGACTTGTTGATGCCCGGACCGGAGATCGAGGTGCTACCGCCGTACTGGCCACCCTGCTGCACGACCGGCGCGCTGACCACCTTGGTGTCGAGCACGAAGGCCAGCTGCTTGTTGTAGTACTCGGTGGTCAGCTTGCCCCAGGTGTCGGCGCCCGCGGACTTGAAGTCCACGGAGACAACCCACTTGGATTCCTTCTGCACGTACTGGCCCGACGCGTCCTTGATCTCCTGACCGTCCAGACGCGACTTGTCCAGCAGATAGACCTCATTGCCCTCGACCGAGCAGGCCACCAGCGGCAGGTTCGGATCGTCATTGCCCTGCAACGGATCCGGCTTGGCGCAGTCCATGGTGAGCATGGCGGTCTGCTGGATCTGCGGATCGATGCTCTGGCGCAATGCCTTCGCCTGCGTGATCTCCTGCTGCGTCTGCTGCGCGCTCGGCTGCTGCGTCGGCGGCGCGGACGGAGTGGTCGGAGCCTGTGCCGGGAACACCCGATTCTGCGGGGCCGGAGCCTCACTCGTCGGACCGTCAGCGGCAGGCGGCGTCTCGACCGGAGCACTCGGCGAGACCGAGGCGGGTGGCGCGGCGGGCTGCTGCTGCGGTTGTTGCTGCTGCTGGTTGACCGGTTGGCCGTTCTTCACCTGCGGGGCGATCGCCTGCAGCACCGGGCGGACATACATCTTGGCGGTGGTGGCCAGCGCCTTGGCCTGCGCGCCGTCCTCACCCGGAACCGTGATGACCAGGTTGTCACCCTCGATGACGACCTCGGAACCGGAGACACCCAGGCCGTTGACACGCTGCTCGATGATGCTCTGCGCCTTGCGCAGACTGTCCTGGCTGGGCTTACCGCCATCGGGGGTGCGCGGCGTCAGCGTGACGCGGGTGCCGCCCTGTAGGTCGATACCGAGCTTGGGGCTCGCCGTTTTGTCTCCGGTGAAGAAGATCAGGCCGAACATCACGGCCACCAGTGCGGCGTAGACGCCGAGCAGGCGCAACGGATGCGCCGTTCCCTGGGAAGGTGGCACAGTACTTATCTCCTAGGCGGATCAGTGATGGATCGAGCTGGGCACACCGCAGCGCCGTCGGCCACCGGATCGCGGCGGGCCGACGGCGCGCGGGTATGTCAGTCCTTGGACAGCTTGGGGGCGTCTTCGGAGTTCTCCGACGCGGGGGTGCTGTCGGACACGGACTCCGCGGCCGGAGCCTCGGTGTCGGTGTCGGTCGACTCCTCGGTGGTGGCGGCGGCATCCTCATTGCGGGTCTCGCGGATGCTGGCGCGCAGCCAGGTGGTGACGACATCCTCGGCGATCTCGAGATCGACGGAATCGTCATCGGCCTCGACGATGGTGCCGAACAGGCCCGATGTGGTGACCACGCGGTCACCGACCTTCAGGGTCTCCTGCATCTCGGTCACCTTGGCCATCTCCCGCTTCTGGCGACGAACGCCCAGGAACATCGGGATGAGCAGAGCAACCAGCAGTAGCGGCAGCAGAAGGTCCATCGTCGAAGTCAGCCCTTAATTTGAGTGGTCGAATGGGTCGTTTCCCCGACAGTCTGCCAGCTGAACCTGAGATAGGGCGCGCCGACCTGTATCGGATTCGCCCAGGGCGAATGACACAGCAAGAACGATCAAGCACGAAAGGCGGCGGCCCGGCCAGACTTATCCGGTGCACATCGGACGGGATCGACTCCGCGAACTGCTGGACGCGGTACTCGCGGAAGACAATTCGACACTCGGCGCGATGGCGGCGAAGGCATACGCCTCACCGTTCCATTTCTCCCGGCAGTTCGCCCGCGGGACCGGAGAATCTCCGGTCGCATTGCGGCGCCGGGTGCTGCTCGAACGCGCGGCCTGGCAATTGAGCCGGGGCGAGAGCGTCACCGAGGTCGCGTTCGCCGCCGGATACGAATCGGTCGAAGGGTTCAGCCGGGCATACAGCCGGGCTTACGGACATCCGCCCAGCGGTACGGGTTCCGAGCGCGCGGCGCGCTGGCTGCCGACCGTGAACGGGGTGCATTTTCATCCGCCCATGTCGCTGTGGGTGCAGAGCGAGACGAAGGGACGGCCGGATATGGATCCGACGGCGGTCATGCTGCATCACGATGTGGATGACATCCGGGAGCTGCTGGAGCGGGCAGCGGGGTTGACCGACGAGCGGTATCGGCGGGTGCGCGCACCGGGGTTCTCAGTGCTGTCCTGGGATGGCGTCGAGGAGTCCATTGCCGGGGTATTGGTCAATCTGGTGTGGAGCCGAGAGGTGTGGCTGGCCGCTATCGACGGTGCCGATACCCCGGAGAAACCGGGCGACGATCCGAGCGCATTGCGGGCGCGCTTCGATGAGATCGTCCCGCGCTGGCTGGCCGCGGTGCGCGATATCGATGGCCGCGGGGGCTGGAACGACACGCTCATCGACGCACTGTGCGAGCCGCCGGAGAGCTTCGTGCTCGGCAGTGTGATCGCACATGTACTGACCTATTCGGCGCATCGCCGGCTGCTCGTTCGCGCCTGGCTGCGCGCCGAATCACCTGATGACGCAATGGAAATCGGCCACGGGGATCCCATTATGTGGCTCCGACAGAGAGGTTGAGATGTCCTTTACGACCTATTACACCGCCAGTAGCCTGGACGGATTCATCGCCGACGCCGAGCATTCCCTGGATTGGCTGCTCACCCGGAAGAACGACGGCTCTGGACCGATGGGTTATGACCTGTTCATCGCGGAGATCGGCGCGATTGTCATGGGGGCCAACACATATCAGTGGCTGCTGGACCATGAGTCCGGCCCCTGGCCGTACACCATGCCCGCCTGGGTGGTGACCCATCGCGAATTCGATGCGCGGCCCGGGCACGATATTCGCTTCACCAGCGAACCGATTCCGGCGATTCATCAGCAGATGGTGGCGGCGGCCGGTGACAAGAAATTGTGGGTGGTCGGCGGTGGCGGGCTGGCCGCCGAATTCGCAGAGCACGGGCTGCTGGACGAGATCATCGTGTCGTTCGCTCCGGTCACCCTCGGATCGGGCGCGCCGATATTTCCCGCGCGACAGGAATTGCGGCCGGTCGAGGTGGCGTTGAACGGTGAACTCGTCTGTGCCCGTTACGAAGTCGTGAAATAGCACCTGGCCGCGCGGCCGGAGCCGACCCACCGGCCGCGCGTCTCCGCACCGGACTTACCCGGCACGAAGTCTCCAGGTCAGGCCGACTGTGTGCCGTAGGTGTAATCCTCGAGCGGGAAAGTCGTCGCCTCGCGGTGCGCGTTCAGCGTGCTGGTGGGGCGCAATAGCGCCGCCTCACCGTGCTGGTTGTAGTAGTAACTGCGCGCGGTGGAGCACTGGCCGCTGTAGAACACCGAGGAGTCCAGCTTATCGGTGACGCGGTCCAGGAATTCGGTGTTGGCGTCCTCGTTGACCTCGAAGACTTCCTCACCGCGACGCTGCATTTCACCGAATAGTCGGCCCATATGCTTCATCTGGGCCTCGATGGTGGTGAAGTAGGACAGGCCGCTGTAGGAGTACGGGCTGTTCAGGCTGACGAAGTTGGGGAACTTCGGGATGGTGACGCCCTCGTAAGCCTGGAATCGGTTGTCGCGCCAGAACTTTCCGAGGTTGACCCCGTCGCGGCCGATGATCTCGATGGCCGGGAAGTTCACATCCCAGAGATTGAAGCCGGTGGCCAGGATCAGGGTGTCGATCTCGGTCTTGGTGCCGTCGGCGGTAACGATGCCGTCGGGCTCGATGTGGTCGATGGAGTTGGTCTCCAGGCGCACATGCGGTTCATTGAAGGTCTTGAAGTACAGGTTGGAGAAGGTGGGGCGCTTGCAGCCGAAATCGTAAGCCGGGGTGAGCTTGTCGCGAGTTTCCTTGTCCTTCACCGAGGTTCGCAGATGCGCCTTGGCCAGCAGGGCGGCGGCCTTGTTGAGCGGCTTGGCCTGCTTGAAGTGCAGTACGCCGACGACCATCAGGGCCTCCAGCATGGTGGTGTTCACCATGCGAGCAGCCTTCTGCGTCACCGGAATTCGCTCGAAGAGATTCTGCACCGGCTTCGGGATGGCGGTGTCGACCTTGGGCACCACCCAGATGGGGGTGCGCTGAAAAACGGTGAGCGCCTGCGCCTTCTTGGCGACCTCGGGAATCAGCTGCACGGCGGTCGCGCCGGTGCCGATGATGGCGGCCTTGGTATCGGTGAGGTCGAAGTCGTTCTCCCACCGGGTGGTGTGAATGATCTTGCCCTGGAAGGTGTCGATGCCCGGGAACGGCGGGGTGTACGGCTGAGACAGGAAGCCCGTCGCGGCGAGAAGATAACGTGCGGTGAGGGATTCACCATTCTCGATGGCGACCACCCAGTGCTGCTGCTCCTCGTCCCAGCGCGCTCCCCCGACGACGGTGTCGAAGCGCATGCGGCGGCGCAGATCGTATTTGTCGGCCACGTGCTCGGCGTACTTCTTGAGCTCCGTGCCCGGCGCGAACAGGCGCGACCAATGCGGGTTGGGCTCGAAAGAATAGGAGTAGGTGACCGAGGCGATATCCACGGCGAGGCCCGGGTAGTGGTTGACGTGCCAGGTGCCGCCGAGATCGTCCTCACGCTCGAGGATCACGAAATTGCTCAGGCCGAGCCGGTCCAGCTCGATGCCCGCGCCCATCCCGCCGAAACCCGCACCGACCACGATGGCGTCGTACTGAGGTGCCACGCCGAACCTCCCTGCAAAACTGTGACTCATTGGCCACATGTGACTCAGTTGTCATGTAATGACATCTCATTCCGTTTGTGAACACCGTATCATCGGGGTCGTGACGAAGCCATCCTCTCGAATCGAACGGCGCAAGGCCGAGCTCCGCCAGGAGATCATCGATACCGCGTTCGCCTGCTTCGCCGAGAAGGGGTACCACGCCACCGGCATTGCCGATATCGCCGCTGAGCTGGGCATCGGGCATGGGACGTTCTATCGGTACTTCGCGAATAAGCGGGACATCATCGATCACGTCATCGACGATCTGGCGGCTCGGATCATCGAGGCGCTGGGTACCGAGAACGCACCCGACGCGGCCGAGAGTCTGGATGGGTACCGAGAACAGTTGGAGCGCATCGGGACCGCGCTCAACGGTATTTTCCTGGCCGATGCCCGGGTGGCGCAGCTACTGCTGTTCCAGGCCACCGGGATCGATACCGAGTTGACCATGCGGTTGTACGGGCTCTTGGACACCGCCGACGCGCTGACCGCCGGATACCTGGAGCACGGCGTGGAACACGGTTATCTGCGCGCCGATCTCGACACCGTCAATACCGCGCGCGCGGTGACCGGCATGATTCTGGCGGCGATCCTGCACGGGCTGCGCAATCCCAATGAGGCCGCGGTCGCGGATCTGACCCAGGCGATTCGCCGACTGCTCATCGACGGCGTGCGCAAGAACTGAGCACGCGAGCGGTTCCGACAAAGCGGATTCGCAAGGGGCGGCGGCGATTCGAACATGGGCATATTGGCACAATGACCCGCGTGACCCCCGAGGACGTTCGCCGCAGGCACTTCGGCACAGCACCGTTCGGGCACCACGGCTATCACCCCGGCCAGGTGGACGCCTTCTGCGGGCGCATAGCCGACACCATCGCCGGCCGCGATCACCTGACCACGGCAGACATCCGCCTGGTGGAGTTCGACGGCCCACCCTTCGGGCATCGCGGGTACAACATCGAACAGGTCGACGAATTCCTGGATCGAATCTGCATGGAACTGGAGTACCTGCGACGCGGTCATCCACTGATTTCCACTGCACGCGAAGAGGATCCGCTCACACACCATGATGTGCTGCGAGTCCAGTTCTCCGCTCCCCCATTCGGGCTGTCCGGCTACGCGGCAGTGGAAGTCGGCGCCTTCCTGGATCGCCTCGCCGCAACCCTGGCACATGACGGCCCCAACGGCCTCACCGCGGAAGACGTGCGCGGCACGGCTTTTCACACCGCCTCCCCCGGCACCGCCGCCTACCACCGGGAAGAGGTCGACGCGTTCCTGGATCTCGTGGCACATCAGTTGGCGAAGACGCACAGCTGAGCCCGATTCCGCTCACGATCGACGGTGAGCCATCCGACTGGGGACCTTCTCCTCTTCATTGCCGGTGGATTGCTGGGTGACAGTGGTTGAGCCACAGATATATTCACCGATTTCAGCTGATAGTTAGGCGCCACCGATGAGGAAGACCATCTATGCGGTAGTGGTTTCGGGCATGGCATTCGCTCTCGCACTAGCGGGCGCGGCCGCACCGGCCTCGGCGAAGGACTCCGATGTCGACATGCAGGAGCAGTGCCGGGTGCAGTATCCCGCGACGAAGACTCACAACGCGGGAAGCACGTACCTGGAGGATAAGAACAACGCCTATACCTGGCATTGCCGCCAGGACCCCGCGGTGACGGGGCAGTCGGCGATCACGGGTCTGGGGGTCGACGTACAGGCTTTCTGCATCAGGCGCGGGCTGGGCAATGCGATGGCTCGCGATATCCACAATGCGTACTCCTGGAAGTGCGCGACCGTACCCACGCCGGGGACCGGTGACACGTGGACCGACTGTTCCGGTCCCGCCGTGTGCACCCGGTATTGGAGCCGGGCGAAGACCACCGAACTCGACGACGCCTTCCAAGGTCTCGCGTGGAAGGCGCTATTGGAGGTGTGGGCGAAAGCCAAGTGCGCCGGTCCACGAGGGAGCGCTGCGGTAGCCGCGCTGTCCGCCATTTGCGGTGCCACAGAGAAGGCGGAGTATCAGGCGTCGCTCGACGGACTGCCGGAAGCCGCGCATGCCGGGGCTCGGGCGCACGGCTGTCTGCAGGTGGCGTGGCGCAAAGATGGTGCCGAACAACAGAAGTGGGGGTACACCACCGATTCGGGATACTGCTGGAACGGCTGACCGGCTGAGATTTCGGAGGTGCCGCATGGTCTCCGGCGGCACCATCCACCCGCGTCGATTCCAGTTGAGCCCGCACCTGCCGGGAGGTCGAGTAGCATCTGAAACAGATATGCGTCTGAAAACCCTGCGGAGTCGACGGTGAGTAGCGAGAATTAGCCGGGATCCGAAAACCCATCGGCAGCAGAGGAACTGGATAATGAGCAGGCTGGCGACCTCGGGTGCGGCGGTATTGGTCGCGGTGGCCGTCATGGCCGGGACCGTGGTGGTCGGTGACGCGCGGGCGGAGAGTCGTGGCGCGCAGCCCTGCACCCCGTATACCGCGATCTTCGCGCCGGGGACCTGGGAGACGCGGTCCGATGCGGATCCGCGAGTGCCGGTCGGCATGTTGCGGCCGATCGGTGACGGACTGCAGCGGCGGTTCGGCGGGGATATCACCGTGCTCTACGCGCCTTATGCCGCAAGCGCTTTCGATCAGGGGCTGAGTTATGCGGAATCGCTGAGCACCCTGGAATCGCGGCTGCACACCATGGTTCGCGGGTTGTGTGGTTCGACGCGGGTCATACTCGCCGGATACAGCCAGGGCGCGGATGGGATCGGTGATCTCGCTACCGAAATCGGCAATGGTGAAGGGCCGATCAGTGCCGATCGGGTGGTCGGGGTCGGGTTGCTGGCCGATCCGCATCGGGATCCGGATACCACTCTCTCGCTGGGTGATCCGCAACCCGGTCGCGGGATCGCCGGGACGCGGGGGCAGGATTTCGGTGCGCTGACAGATCGGGTGCGCACCCTGTGCGCGGATGGCGATCTGTACTGCTCGCTCAATGCCACCGCGTCGCCGTTCCTCGCGGCGCTGGGGCGGGTGCTCAGCGGTGATCCGTCTCCGATCGCCGACCTGATTCCGGCCGCCAGTGATCCCCGCACGCTCATCGCGCAGTCCGTGAAAGTCGGGGCGGGTTGGGCGGCGACGGCGGCGAACCTGCCCACTATTCTCGACGACCTCACCGACCTGCCGAACATTATCCAAACCGGGGATATCCGTGCGGCGCATCAGATCGCGAGCAACCTGAACGCCGCCCTGTCTCCGATGGTTCAGGCGGCTGCGGGCGTGGATCTGCCGCTCATCGCCTCGGTCATCCGCGCGGCCGGCGCCGTCGACCCCTCCGGTTGGACCGCCGCCGCGAGCGTTCTCGCCGATGTCCTGACCCGGATCGATATCCTGCGAATCGCCGGGGATGTCGGCCAGTTACAGGAAAGCCTTTGGCGCGCGGTCGAATCCCTCACCCGGCAGGACCCGGTCGCCGTCGCAGTCGAAATGGCGACCCTGACACCGACCGCACTCGATCTGGCCGGGTCCGTCATCGGTCCGTTCGCCACCGCCGTACGCGGCGATCTCCGGGTCGCCGCGCAAACCCTGCTCAGTATCGGCGGTCCCGACTGCGTCAACGACCTCGTACAACTGAGCCGCCAGGGCGTGGCGATGGCCCGCTTCTATGTCTCGAACGCCCATATCGACTACGGCGACGATGCCCAGATTCTGCTGAACTTCCTCGGCTCCCAGGTCATTTCATAGAAGTCCGGTGCGTTCCGGCGCGATCAACCACCGGCCGGACCCGCACCGTCGTGCGCATAGGGTGACGCGACGGGAGCGTTTCAGTCGTGGCTGCCCGCAAAATCGGGGGCGCAACACCTTTCGCCCCGGACACGACGTACACGGTGATACCGAGTGGGGAGAACGCGCATGAAACGAATCGTTGGAATTATCGCCGCGGTCGCGGCGGTGGCCCTGGCTACGGCATGCCAGGACGGATCGACGCCCGCGGCCGGCGGGTCGTCGACTGTCACTATTGCTCCGTCGGGAGCCGGGCAGCCTTCGGGGTCACAGCAGCCGCCCGGCACGCAGCAGTCGCCGGGGACGACGCAGCCCGCGGGCAATGACGCGCCCGCTACCGCCGGGAATGGCAAATGCGTGGATTTGAATTCCGGGGTGGTCACGGCCGCGCTCGGCAGGCTCGGCGCGAATGTGGGTGGTGACGGGTTCTACGCGGACAGTGGTACCGATGCGGCGGTCGGCTCGTGCCCCAGTCTGTTGTGGGTGCTTGCCGGGACCCCGCACGGCACCGCGAGCTCACCATGGCATGTGATGCTGTTCAATCACGCCGGATATCTGGGCACCGCGACCAAGAATTGGACCGCCTATACGACGGTGGTCGGTTCGTCGGATCGCAGTGTGCAGGTGCAGTACCGCTGGTTGGCGGGCCAGGATGCCAGTTGCTGCCCTTCGGGCGGTCCGGTGACCGTCACGCTCACGCTGGGATCCGACAATCACACGGTGACCCCGGATCGTGACTTCCCCACACAGGCAACGGATCCCGGTTCGGGTGGCACGCCATCGGCATGCCCGGTCTCCAAGAGCGTCCTGCTCGCGGCGTTGAAGGGCACGGACATCGAGTCGCGGTTGGCGAAACCGATCGAACTCGAGGACCAAATCGACTGTGCCGGTGACTGGGCGATGGCACACAGCGGAACCCACAACAACACCGTCAACCGCGCCCAAGTCCTGTTCCACTATGTAGCGACCGAAGGTGGTTGGAGGCCAGTGGATCTCGGCAGCGCCCTGCACTGCACCGAGATCGGCGTCCCGTCCGATGTGGCCACCAAGATCTGCCGCTGAGCACGCTGGCATGCTCACCCGCATAGTGCGTGGGTGAGCATGCCACCGATATCCGTGCCGGCGACCGTGCCCGTATAGGAAGAGGTGATCGCCCGCCCGGCCGTGGTGGCTCCGGAGATGGCGGAGAAGCCTTGGACGCCACCCCCCATTGCCGACAAATTTGGCGCCACAAGGCAATTGGGTGTACCCAACTCCGAGACCGTAGGACATACCGTCACCACTGCCCATATCGACCACGGTGCCGTCTACGCTGGCGTAGCCGCTCAGGTGCGGTTCACGCAGGCCGGTTTCACCGGTCGCCGGTAAGTAGGTATCCGGCAGGCTCAGCGGAGTGAATATTCGATCGCGCAGCTCATCGGTGTACAGCAAAGCCTGAAATACGCATGCTCCGACCGTAAAAACCCAGGCCCGCAACCACATCGAGCCGCGGTACTACACCGCATCGACCTGGGGTACCAGATGGTCAGCCACATACTGCGTGAACGCGTTCTTTCGCAACCCGAGAGTGTCATGCTCGAGCGATGGGTGAGTACTTTTGGCCTGGACCAGATCTGGGACCGCGGGCAAGCCACGCGTGGGCCGCCACAGTGGAATCATTGCCGATCGGCAGCTATGTTTCGGGCAGGGTTATCGGGCGACAGCCATTCGGCGTTTTCATCACCATCGACCAGGCACCGGACGCCGTCGGTCTCGTCAGAGTCACCGCCATACCCCTGGGCGCGCAACTCCCCGCCCGAGGTGAATTCGTCGACGGCCATGCGCTCTGGCATGAACCGCGAAACTGCCAGGTAATCGTGACACCTTCCGGCGGGGGCGACTGAGCCGCGCCACGTTGCCGACGTTTGCCGCTATAGGCACCGGGTGCGGAAGGTTTCGGGTGCCCTGCGCGACCGCGGTGCCTCGCAACACATCTCGTGGGGCTGACGGACTGTGCTCGGATATGGCACGCTGTCGGCCATGCTCGACCCCGTGACCGTATCGCCCAACCTCACTGATCGGGGCCGCGTTCCCTCGATCCTGCGTTTCAGCACCGAACTCATCGCCTGGATCGCCACACTTTGGGCTCTCGCCGACCATTCGGTAGTGCTCGCCGGTGTGGCGGTGGTTCTGCTCATTGGGCTGCCGACCTTGTTCTCCACGCCGGGCGACAAGAAGCAGACCCTCATCCCGGTTCCGGGCATAGTCACGATCGGCCTTGTCGTGCTCCAACTCGCGGCAGCCGTCATCAGTTCGTGGCTCGCCTGGCAACCCTGGCTTGCCATCGTGGTCACCGCACTGGCGCTCGTCACGACGCTTGCCGAGCTACCACGCTGGCGATGGCTGCTCAACGCTCCCGGCCGCACCCACGGCGGCTGATCGGGCGAGCTCCCGCGTCGAATATGAATACGGGCACCGACATCAACGGGCTGACCGGTTCGAAAAGTCTCCCCTCGAGGAGGAGTGACGTCGGCGCGTGCCCCCGCTCGCGTTCGTTTCGCTTGCGGGAGAGAGCGATTCAAGCTTCATGCCCCCTTCAGGAACCTCACATAGAACGCCGCGAATACCAGCACGATTCCGACGTTCACCATCAGCCTTTCCCAGACCAGATGTCTGAAGAACAGGACGTCCACACCGCCGGGTCCCGACTCGAGTGGGCTTCGAGATGCCAGCCGGTCGAGGTCTGTTCAAGGCTCGAACTGAGCATTCCGTCGATTTTCCACGCAGGGCCGGTTTGATTGAAGAACGGTTGAGGATCAGTGCAGGCAAGTTCCCCGTCCTCGCCTTCTACAAACACCGTCGCACAGTATTACGGATCCACGACAGACTCGATCGGAGCCGCGCGCACGATTGCTGGAGGGAGGTCGCTGCGCGTTCTTGACCTCGCCTCGACGTTCCACCGTGAGACGGATTCCTTTGCGGCGCCCGGGAATGGTCCCGGGGCCTTCGTAGCCGAATACGCTGCGGGACATTACGTTCCGTCGGGGTTCGGGGGAAGGCCACGATTCTTCGGAGTGGGAACCTCGTGTGCCGTACCCGATTTTCGCTCCCCCTTTTGGGTGCCGCACTCTCACCTCCCGGCCTGGCTGGGTGGCCGTGGGAACGTTCAGAACCACCACGAAAAAAGACAAAACGAACAAAAGGCAAGACAAAGACGCCGGGACGAGAAGAGCCAACACCCTCAAGACTTGGACGATCGATCACCGGGAACTGAGCGTTGGATTTGGCTTGAAATCCAACGCTCAGTTCCCGGTGATCGCTTGTCCAGGTTGATATCTGCGTGTCGCGTGGGTGTTTCGGGGTCTTTGTCTCGAGAAGGTTCCCACGGCCATCGGGCCAGGCTGGGAGGTGAGAGGGCGGCACCCAAAGGGGGGAGCGAAAATCGAGTACGGCAGGCGAGGTTCCCACTCCGAAAAATCGTGGCCCTCCTCCGAACCCCGCTGGGGCTGAGGGTAATCCGCCCGACTCTGCTACGAAGGCCCCGGATACAACCCGTCCCGCCCGGGGATGATCACCTCCGCCCGCCCGAGAGGGTGCCGCCGCAGGTTCGGCTGCTCGGGCGCAATAGATTTCGGAGCCGCGTAGCCGATCCGGACAGTGCGCTCGAACGTCGAAATCAGTGCGTGGCGGAAGTCGCAGCGCGACGATGGTATTGGGTCGGCAGTCAGTTCTCGAACGTGAGGTCGACCCGCTTGAACATGCGGCTGACCTTGGAGCACACCTACGATCAAACCATCCAGAGCAAGCGAATCGAGCGGTACCGGTCGCTATCCGAGGATAGAAAAACAAACCTTGCAGGCCTTGGCAATTGAACTTCGACGACAACTCACCGAGGACGTCGGCGCTGCGCATCCACCACGCCTCAAATGGACCCGCCCCGATCCGCTTCCTCCGGTTCCGCTACTGCGCACGGCCGAAGCCGAGTATTGAGCTCGATGGGGCCGGATCTGCTCCGGTGATGGGCTGGCGTCGTTGATTAACTGGTGGCTCGAATCATGTTAGATTGCAGGCAGTTTCAGGTTTGTGTGCGGGAATTCGAGGGGGAAGTAGCATGAATATCAGGGCGTTTGCTGTCGCGGGGGTGCTCGCGGGTGGGGTGGTTGTTGTGTTGGGGGCAGGGGCGGCAGGGGCGGTGGAGCCTGCGCCGGAGGCACCGGTTCCGGGGTGGGTGGGGGTGGAGTTGAGTGCGGAGGAGACGGCTGCGCTTGCGGCTAGTCCGATTCCGGGGCTGCTTGGGCAGACTATTGCGGGGGATGTTGGGATTGGGACTGATCCGCAGTCGCGGCTCACCTGGACCGGCGGGGAGGAATGGCGGCCGGGGCAGTCGATGAACGGAACGACTTCCGATGCGATTGCGGAGGCTGTGGCGCATCCGGGTGGGCGGGTGATCGTTTATTTGAGTGCGCCTACCGCGGATATACCGGACTTTCTGCACTTCTATCAGCGCTGGTCGTACTGAGCAGCGCATCGAGGATTCGTTATTGCGACGGTCGGCAGTTGTTGACGGTTGTTTCGGATTCGAGGTCGTTCACTGATCGATCCCAGGCGAATACCACTACGTGGACGGTGCAGAGTACGTGGTCGCCGGCGTGGACGCCCGCTAGTTCGGGTGGGAGGGGGGAATTGATGGTGGTGGAGGGTTTTCCTTTGAGGGCCAGGGTGGGGGTTTGGTCGGGGACGCTGGTGAGGTGGCAGGGGGAATCGGGCGAACAGGTGACGACGAAAGGGACTTCGCCGTCCCAGGTTTCATCGGCTCGAGAGTCACGCAGGAGATATAGAAGCGCCCCGATAGCGGCTGCCACGATCAGGCAGCCGAGCAGGATGCCGAGTAGGACTGCGGTTGCGTCGCCGAGTTTCCGCCGCACAGTGCCACCTTCGCTGTCGTAGCGCACGGTTTGCGCGCCTGCCCGCAGCTGACGGTATCGCTTCGGTGTGCGGCAATCGTGGAAGAGGTGTGGAGATGGCGTGTGCTCATCCGATCATTGATCGGATGAGCACACGGGCGGGGATCAGCCTTGGGTTTTCAAACCCTTTGTGGTGTCGATGAATTCGTTGGTGACCAGGTCGGCGGCGGTGAGGTTGTCTGGGACCTGTTGGCCGCGGGTCTTCAGGATGGGGGCTATGGCGGTGATGGCTCGGTCTACACGGGCGGTGTCGAAGTTGCCCAGGGTGTTGTCGGGGCCGTTGCCGATAATCTTTTCCGCCAGTTGGACTTTCACCGAGTCGGTGTTGCCGGCGGCGCTGATGGGCGGGCCGTCGGGAATGGTTTGGGAGATGCGCAGCAGGGCCTGGTTGGTGGGTTCGGGGTTGGTGGCGTAGTCGATTTCGGCCTGTTGCAGCATGGGGACGAGTTTTTGCAGGCAGGGGCGGAGTTTGTCGAGTTCGCCGGTGCGGACGGACCAGGCGTGCGGGTAGATCTCGTAGCCGGATTGGGCGACCAGGAGGTGGGCGGTGGGCTTCTGCCAGCCCTTCACATCGTGTTCCCAGCGGTAGGGCTCGTTGGAGACGTAGCCCTGCTGCATAACTCGGCCCTTCTCGGCGACGAAGCGGCTGGGGGTGCCGTCGTAGGAGGCGTCGAGTTGATCCTTCTTCACGTAGCCGTGGTCGACGAGGTAGTCCATGTACGGCTTGCCCTCGGAGTAGAGGATGGGGGCGCCGGAGGCCGCGACGTCCTGCCAGGTCTTGATCTGGGGATAGGTGGCCGGATCCCACATGACGATCTGCGGATTGATATCGAGGGAGGCGAAGACGCCGGTGAGCGGGGTCTTGGCCTTGGCGCGGACCTGCTCGTCGGTGGGCACCAGGCCGAGGGTGATGCTGGTGTCCTGGTACATCTGCGCGGGCACCGGCTGGCCGCCCAGAAATGGACCACCAAGGCGCACTTCGACATTCACGCCGGTGTCACCCAGCGGGCCGACGTACGCGCCCTTCTTGGCGTCGACGGTGCCGTTCGGGCCGACCAGCTGATAGGCGGCGGCGCGCTCCGGCGTGGCGTACCAGTCGGTCTGGATGACCACGGTGGCGGGGCAGACCCCGGCGAGCGCGCCCTGACCGGTCGGCTTGGGCGACGAGGCGCCATCACCGCAGGCCGTGAGCACGAGGCTGAGACTGCCCGCGAGGGCGGCAGCGGCGAGGAGACGTTTCTTCACTAGCATTCCTTGGTTGGGTTACTACAGGTGGGAACTGTTGCAGCGCAGCGTGATTCAGCGGCGCTTGCCGTGCGCGCGGTCGACCCGCGCGGCGAGGAAGTCGAAGACCCAGAACAGGATCAGGCCGACGAGTGAGGAGAGTAGAAGCGCGGTGAGCAACTCCTCGGTGGCCAGCCGCTGGCGGTAGACATCGATCATGCGGCCGATGCCGGGATCCCCCTGACGGAAGAAGAAATCGGCGACGATCGACCCGATGATGGCCATTCCGGCGGAGATCTTGAAACCGGTGATCATGGCCGGAAACGCCGCGGGCAGTTGCAGTTTCAGCAGTCGCTGCCAGCGCGACGCACCGTGCAGGGTGAACAGGTCGTGCTCGGCGGCATTCACGGACTTGAGGCCGAAGAGGGTGTTCGTAATGACCGGGAACAGCGACACCATGACGCAGACGATGACGCGGCTGCCGAACTCGTATCCGAACCAGAATCCGAACAGTGGCACCACCGCCAGCACCGGGATGGTTTGCAGGACAACGGCATACGGGTAGAGCGAGTATTCGGCCCACTTCGCCTGACTCATGATGACCGCGAAGGCCACGCCGAGCACAATGGCGATGGTCAGCCCGGTGAGCGCGATCTGCACGGTCGAGCCCAGCGCGGAGAGGATTTCGGTCCGGGTGGCGGCATTGAGCAGACCCTTGGAGATCACCGATTCCGGTGGCGGCAGCAGGAATCGGGAGTCCGCGGCGATCACATAGTGGCTCACCACCGACCAGGCCGTCATGACGAGCACGAAGACGACGACCGGCGCGAATACCCGAATCGGTGCGATGGCGAAGGGCCACCGCAGTTTTCGCCTCGGACGGTCCGGCCCAGGAGCGGCCGTAGCGGGGGCGACGGCAACTGCCTCGGGTTGGGCGGCAGACCCTGGCGAGTCGCCGGCGGACGACGCGGCCGCACCCGCCATGACGGAGGCGACGATCGTTGCGGCAGTGGCGGAACGGGCGGTTGCGGCGGTCATGCGGCCCTCTCACTGGTATCGACTGCTTCGGCGTTGGCGGTCATGCTGCGTGTCCGATGGTTTCGGCCCGCTCGGCTTCGTGTAGCGCGGCCGAGACGGTGGCGGCGATTTCGCCGAACTCGGGGGTGTAGCGCAGTTCGGGGGCGCGCGGGAAGTCCAGTGGGACAGTGATATCCGCCGCTACTCGGCCGGGGCGGCCGGTGAGCACGATGATGCGGGTGGACATGAATACCGCCTCGGCGACCGAGTGGGTGACGAAGACGCCGGTGAAGCCGGAGCGGCGGTAGAGGCCGCTCACCTCCTCGTTCAGGCGCTGGCGGGTGATCTCGTCCAATGCGCCGAAGGGTTCGTCGAAGAGGAAGAGTTCGGGGGCGCGGGTGAGGGCGCGGGCAATGGAGGTGCGCATTCGCATACCCCCGGAAAGCTGTGCGGGCTTGTGGTTTTCGAATCCGGTGAGCCCCACGAGTTCGATGGCCTCGCGCGCGGCGGCCCGTCGGGTGGTCTTGTCCACGCCCGCCAGTTCGGCGGGGAGCTCCACATTCCGCAGCACCGACCGCCACGGCAGCAGGGTGGCCTCCTGGAAGACGTAGCCGAGTTTGGTGGTGGCCACCTCGACGGCCCCGGCGGTGGGCTTGTCGAATCCGGCGGCCAGGCGCAGCAGCGTGGATTTACCGCAGCCGGAGGGTCCGACAAGGGAGACGAATTCGCCTGGGCGGATCGCGATTTCGATGCCATCGAGGGCGTGGGTGCCGTTCTCGAAGACCAGTGACGCATCCCGGAAAGCCAGGGCCGGGGCGACGGAGACCGGGTCGGTGTATACGTTGCCGCCGGGTTCGGCGGTCACACTCCCGGCCCGGCCTCGGTCCGTTGTGGCTTGTGAAGCGGTGGTGCTCATGCTTCACAGTTCTATCGGGGGCTCATTGCCGTTCGCGGTCAACATGATTACGCCCCTGTTTCGTATACGATCAGTGCGCGGCGAGCGCGCCATCGCGGGCCACAATCCGGCCGCGCTTGAGCACCAGCTCGCGCGCAGGCACGGAAACCACCGCGTGCGCGGGGGTTTCGGCGGTCACGGTGAACAGGTCGGCGGCCGAGCCCACGCTCAGTCCGTAGTCGGCGACTCCGAGAACCTTTGCCCCGCCGTAGGTTCCGGCGGTCAGGGCCAGTTCGATCTCCTCATCCGCCACCAGGCGGTCCCGGAAGGCGACGGTCATGATGCGCCGCAGCATGTCGCCGTCGCCGTACGGGGTCCACAGGTCGCGAATACCGTCATTGCCCAGGGCCAGGCCCGCACCGGTCTCGTGCATGAGCCGCACCGGCACCACCGGGGCGTCGCCGACCGCGCAGGTGACCATCGAAACTCCGGCGCCGGCAAGGGCTTCCGCGATCCGGCGCTGCTCGTCGGGGGCCAGCTCGCCCATGGCGTAGGCATGGCTGATGGTGACCCGGCCCGACAATCCGGTGGCGCGGGTGCGTTCGATGATCAGGTCGTACTGCCAGGCCCCGAGCGCGCCGCGGTCGTGCAGATGGATATCGATACGCGCGCCGTACTTCTCGGCGAGACCGAACAGAAGATCGAGTTGCCCGGTGGGGTCCCCGTCGTATCCGGCGGGGTCGAGGCCGCCGATCACCTCCACCCCGTCGGCGAGCGCGGCTTCCAGGAGTTTGCCCGTACCGGGCCGATTCATCAGCCCGCCCTGCGGGAACGCCACCAGCTGCACGTCGATGCGATCCGAATACCGTTCCGTCGCAGCGCGTACCGCCTCCACACCGCGCAGCCCGACCTCGGGATCGATATCGATATGACTGCGGACGTGGGCGGTCCCGCCGGAGATCATGGCCCCCAACAGGTTCGCCGCGTAATCGGGACTGGGCAGGCCCAGCTCGTCGCGCCGGCCTTCACCATTGGCGATGCGGCCCTGCAGGGTCCGGCCGCCGCTATTGGGAATCCACGGGCCGCCGTACATGGTCTTGTCGAGATGGCAATGCGAGTCGACAAGACCGGGCAGCACGAGCGCACCCGCGAGATCGACGGTCTCGGTGGCGGTTTCGGTGAGGCCGGGTCCGATCTTGGTGATGCGCCCGTCCTTGATCAGGATGTCGGCGGTGGTCAGCGGCCGGCCCGGGGTCCAGGGGCGGCCGCCGCGCAGCAGTAGGTCGTTCATCTGTGCACCTCTTCTGGAGTTGGATGGGTAGCGAGGTCAGGTCAGCAGCATGGCGGTGCCCGCACCGACACCGAAGACGATGACGACGGCCCGGAAAGCCCCCGGCTGCAATCGATCCGCGAGTTTCGCGCCCGCGACACCACCGAGCAGGCAGGCGGGGGCGAGTACGAGCACGGCCAGCCAGTGCACGGGACCGAAGAGCGCCACGGCGACCATGGCGGTCGTCGAAACAGTCAGCGTGAGCACACTTTTCAAGCCGTTGAGCATGGTGATCGACGCGTCGATGCCCAGCGCGAGCGCGGTGAGCAATACGATGCCCATGCCACCGTTGAAGTACGCGCCGTACATTCCGCCGAGGAAGACTCCGGCGAACAACAGCAGCCGCGAGTCCCCGTCCCCGCGTCGCGCCGACAGCTTCTTCGACATGAACGGCTGCGCCGCGAAAAGCGCGGTCGCCGACAGAATCAGGTACGGCACCAGCGCCGCGAACACCTTGGGCGGCGCGGCCAGCAGGGCGATCACTCCCCCTGCGGCACCGACCGCACCGGTGAGTATGAGCCGGGGCACCAGCGCCCGATGCTCATCGAGCCGCTTCCGCAGTGCGGCCGCTCCGCCCAGATATCCGGGCCATACCGACACCGAATTGGTGACGGTCGCCGCCACCGGCGGTAATCCGGTGGCCAGCAGTGCGGGAAATGACAACAGACTGCCGCCACCGGCAATGGCATTACACACGCCCGCCCCGAAACCGGCGACGAGCAAGAGAACGAGATGCGCGGGATCCATGAAACCCTTCCGGACTGAGATGCTGCGCATCGTATACAAACCTCACGCTCACCGGCGACCCGAACGCGCCCCACCTGCCGCACTCGGGTTCCGCTGCCGCTGAACCGGTCTCATATTCACCGAGCGGGCGCGCTCACAGGTTCATGCAGTAGATTTGCGGCATCCCATCCGGCACCGCCACGATGGATCGTATGCAAACCCACCCCTCCGTTCCAATTGTGAGGCCACAGTGATCTCCGTGAGCCCGCGGTGAGCAGCACCGTCCGGCGCATGACGCCGCAGCAGCTGTGTCGCGCCATTCGCGACGACATCATTCGCGGGGTGTTCACCCCCGGCCAGCGCCTCACCGAGGAGTCCCTCGCCGAGAGCTACGGCGTCTCCCGGGTGCCGGTGCGTGAGGCGTTACGCACCTTGGAGGCAGAGGGTTTCGCCTCGTCACGCCCCTATGCCGGGGTCTTCGTCGCCGAATTGACCGAGGAGGAGGCGGCCGATCTCCTGGAGATCCGCGCCCGCCTGGAACCGCTGTGCGCCTCCCGCGCGGCCGTGCGCCGCACGCCCGAACAGCTCGGCCGTCTCAAGGAATTGACCACCCTCGGCCAGGACGCCGTGCGCGCCGGTCGACTCGACGAGCTCACCCGGTTGAACAGCCGCTTCCACGAGGTGCTCGCCGAAGCCTCCGGCAGCACCCTGCTCGAGCAGCTCATCACACAGCTGAGCTGGAAGATCGCCTGGGTGTACGCGGTGGAACTGCCCCGCCGGGCCAGCGATTCCTGGCATGAGCACGAAGAGATCTGCGCCGCACTGGAAGCCGGTGATCCCGACCGCGCCGCCCAGGCCGTGGCCGAACATATCGCGCACGCCACCTACGCGTACCGGCACCGCGACTGAACGGGATCGACTGCCCGCCAAGACATTTGTAACCTGGGCGAAGCATTCACCGTCCGAGTTGGAAACATGCCGGTCGTATACAAACGGGGACAGTTCTTCGCGTAGAAGGCGCTCCGGGAGGTATTCATGGCAGACCTGGTGCTGCGCAATGCCCGCATCGACGACGACACCGAACTGGTGGATATCGCCATCGCGGACGGCATCATCATCGTGGTCGGCCCGAACCTGCCCATCCACGCTCCCGACGAAATCGACTGCGCCGCAAGGGTGGTCATCCCCGGTCTGATCGAATCCCATGTCCACCTGGACAAGGCTCTCCTGGACGCCGAACGCCCGAATCCGGACGGCACCCTGGCCGGGGCCATTGCCGTCACCGCCGAACTCAAACGCGGGTTCACCGTGGACTCCATCACCGCGCGCGCCCGGCGGGTGCTGGATATGGCAATCGCCAATGGGACCACCATGATCCGAGCCCACCCCGATGTGGATCCGATTGTCGGCCTGCAAGGCGTCGAAGCCCTGCTGGGTCTGCGCGAGGAGTACCGCGACCGCATCGACCTGCAGATCGTCGCATTTCCTCAGGAAGGCATTCTGCAGGCTCCGGGCACCCTGGACCTGCTACGCGAAAGCCTGTGCCGCGGAGCCGATGTCATCGGCGGCTGCGCCTACAACGAACCCACCGTCGCCGACTGCCGCCGGCATATCGATCTCGTCTTCGACCTGGCCGCGGAATTCGCGGTCCCGGTCGATATCCATGCCGACTTCGCCGACGACGCCACCGATCCCCGCTTTGCCATGGCCGATTACATCGCCGAGGTCACCGAACGCACCGGCATGTCCGGCCGAGTCACCCTGGGCCACATGACTTCCCTGGCGGGTCGGGATCCGGCTCGGCGACAGCACACCCTGGCGAATCTGGCCGAGGCAGGCGTGGCGGTGGTCCCGCTTCCCGCCACCGATATGCACCTGGGCGGCCGCGCCGACACCACCAATATCCGCCGCGGCATCGCGCCCATCCGCGAACTCTGGGCGGCGGGCATCACAACGGCGTACTCCTCCAACAATATTCGCAATGCCTTCACCCCCTATGGCAATGCCGACCTCCTCGACATAGGGCTCTTCCTGGCCCAGACTTGTCATCTCTCTACCCCCGCCGAACTCACTCGGGTCCTGGCTATGGCCACCACCGAGGCCGCTCGTATCACCGGTATCTCCGCCCGCTACGGTCTCCGCCCCGGCGCCACGGCCGACCTCGTGGTCCTGTCCACGCACCGCGTCGCGCACGCCCTGCTGGATCGTCCCGACCGTTGCTATGTCCTCAAAGCAGGCCGAATAGTGGCCCGCACCAACACAATCAACGAACTCGTCCCCGCCTCAACCAGCTGACGGGGTCACCTCATCGATCGTCTCCACCTCTGCCGACTGATCCGCCCGACTCCCACGGCGAAGCAGATATGTCACCGCGGCTACCACGACGCGGTAGGCGAGCATGGCGGGCACGACAACCAATAGCGCCACGCGCAGTACCAGCAGTATCGCGGCGACGGCCAGGTAGCCCAGGCTCAGGCCGTCGGGGGAACCGAGCCCATGTCGCTCCGATAGTGCCGCGAACGCCAGGCGCAGAACGAGATACGACACCACCAGCAGGAGCGGGATGCGCAGCGATCGCCACGCGGTGAGCAGCCATTCGGTCTGGAGCAGTCTCATCGCGCCAACTCCGGTCCCGAGGTGAGGAATGCCAGCAGGAGCGCGTTGCCGATCACCCCGGCGGTCGCGAAGCGTAGCCGAGACCCGCTCCGTAGTGGTAGACCGGCGAGATCGGCGGTGCGAAACAGGCGAGTGAAATCGTCACGGTAACCGAGCGACCGCGCCGAGGCGAGCCCGAAACTGGTGGCCGACACCGATATTCCGAGTATCACGGGCCCGCTGTCGATATCTCCCGGACCGTCGTAGCCCGGGCCATACTCGTGGATCGCACCGAAGCCGAGCAGGCTGCGCTGCTGGCGGAAGAACCCGGTCGCCAACTCCTGCGCGAGCGTCCGGTCCGCGAAACCGGCGAAGTAGGCCGCCAATCCGGTGCCCGACGCGCGTGGGGCGTCATGCGACTGTCCGTCGACACCCATGCGCTGCCATACCAACCCGCTGCCCCGATCGATCTGGACCGCGCGGACCTGCCGCGCCCAATGCGCCAGCACCGCACCGTGATCGGCACCGGTGGCGCGACCGTGCACCGCGATGGCGGCGGCGACGGCCGCCACATCGGTGGGGTACGCCTCTCCGGGCAGGGTGTCCAGCAGTGCGGTCGGCGAGGCGAGCAGTCGCCGCTCGTAGGAGGCGATCAGCGCATCCTGCCGAGTCGCGAGATCCGGCGGGAACGCCGGATCCACCAGGCGCGCCATCCCGAGCGCGAGAGCGGCATAGGAGAGATAGGCGTGCCCGCGCGGACTCTCCGGAACCGCCATCCCGTCCTCACCGTGCCAGGCCGCGGTGAAGGTCGACCGCATCTCCGGCAGCAGCGTCTTGGCCGCGGCACGAGTCACGATGGGCGCGTACCGTTCTCGCCATTCGGGATGGTCCAGACACACCTGCGCCAATCCCAGCGCGGTCATCTGATGCGCGAGTATCCCCCACATATCGGTGAGTTCCCCACTCGCGCCGGTGGCCCGCTGGTGATCGTCATCGGCTTCGAAGGCCACCAACTCCTCCGCGAGCCCGCGCACCCGCACCGGATCACCCCGAAACCATGCGTCGGCGTCCCGACCGCACCACCAGCTCGGCACCAATCCCCCGACCAGGACCGCCACCACAAGCCCGATGGCAATCACGATCGGACGATGAAATCTCATGGATCGGCGCACCGCGCCGGTCGAACTCCCCATGGTCCGAACGTACATCGGTTCGCGCGAAGCGGGTTGCGACGCAGAATGACCGGCGCTGAGACTCCCCGCTTGCGTTCGGGCAATCATCCGCAGGCACGGTGCGCGACATCGGGCGGGTGCGGGTATCGGCGACGTTCTCCCCGTTTTCCGAGCCGCTGGTATCGGCTGCGCTCCATCGTCCGGGTCGTGATTCAGGGACCAATGTCCCTGCCGCGACGCACCCGCAACCGGACAGACTCGACGCATTCGAACTGCGACGATGAGGAGAACACGATGCCGAGTGCGGCACGCAGACGGCTCGAAATGCTTTTCAACCTGGGCTACTTGGCGACAATCTGGGGGCTGGTGATCGCCATGCGGCGTCGGCGGGCACAGGTCGCGCCCGCCGACGCACCTGCCGCCGAACGCCTGCAGGAGGCGTTCACGCTGCTCGCGGTCGGTGATACCGCACATCTCGCACTGCGCGCGGTATCACTGGGTCGCGGGCCGGGCCGGGGCTACCTGACCTGGCGAGGCCGCCGGGCCGGACTCATCGGGCTCGGCGAGATGGCCACCTCCATCACCATCACCCTGTTCTATGTGCTGTCGCTCGACGCGTGGCGACTGCGCTTCCAGCGTCCGTGGGATCGGGTCAGCAAGACGCTGCTGGGCCTGTCGGGGGTGCGATTGCTCATGCTGGCGATGCCGTTCAACAACTGGGATCGCGATGAGACACCCGCCGGTTGGGGCGTCGATCGCAATATCCCGTTGCTGATGGTCGGCGCGAGCGAAATCGCTCTCATGCGGCGCGACAGCGATCGCACCGGTGACCGCACCTTCCGCGCGATCGCCAACGCCATGGCCGCGTCTTTCGCCTGCTACCTGCCGGTGGTGCTGTTCGCGCGCCGTATCCCACAGCTGGGCCTGCTGATGATCCCGAAAACCGTTGCTTACCTTTACATGGCGTTTCGTGTCTATGTGGATCTCTTCCGCGGCACCGCCTCGCCGAATCCGGTCGGCAATGGGCATTCGGACGCGCACACGCAGCCTGTCGCGGTGGCCGCGCGTCCTTGATGAGGGCGGTTTGTCTCCGGGGCCTTCGTAGCGGACACCCGCGAATGCCCTTCCGTTCCAGCGGGGTTCGGAGGAGGGCCAAGATTTTTCGGTGTGGGAACCTTGGGTGCCGTACCCGGCTTTCGCTCCCCCATTTGGGAGCCGCCCTCTCACGTTCCAGCCTGGCTGGCAGGCTGTGGTTACGTTCAGAGACAAAACATAAAAGAACAAAGAAATAAAGAACAAGAGATACAAGAACAAGAGACTAAAAACCAAGAGCCGGAATGACATTCGTCGCGGAGACAAACGTGCCCGTGGCACCGGCAGGCTGACGCCTGCGGTGCCACGGGTGTGTGGAGGACCGCTTTCAGGGGGTGGCGGGGGTGGCGCGGTGGGTGGCGAGCCAGCGCTTATGACGTTCCCTGGCTTGTCGATTGCGGTCCTGGATCCGGGACAGGGTCAGGGCCATCAACTCGCCGGGATGATGCCGGTGATTCACCTGCGGAGTCCCGGTGGGATCGATATGCGGGGGCGCGATCCACGCGGTGCGCCCCGGAAACGCCGTATCGGGACCGAGTTTCACGGTCTTCCAGCCCCCGGGACCGTCATGAACTTGGGCATGACAGCTATCGCACGCCAAAGTCAGGTTCTCGATATCGGTCTTGCCGCCCTTGGACCATTCGGTGAGGTGATGCACCTGGGCGCGCGAGGCGGGCGCGGAGCAGTTGGGTCGGGTGCAGCCCCGCTCGGTCGCGATCAGCGCCAGGCGTTGGGCCTTGGTCGCGGTGCGGGATTCACGGCCGACATGCAGGGGCATGCCCGCGTGGTCGAACACCATGAGGAACCGCTTCGACTGCTGTGCCAGCTCCAGGGCCTCGCTGATCGGGACGGTGCCGCCGGTGGCCAGCGTCGCGACTCCCGCCGCGCGTTCGACATCGGCGATGCTCATGGTCATGATCGCAGCGACCGGTACCCCGCGATGCGAGCCCCGCTTCGCCGGGCCACCGAGCTCGGGACGCAGAAACCCCAGCAGCGCATCATGATTACGCTGCGCGGGAGTACGGGTATCACGGGCGGCGGCCGCTTGCAGGCGCGCGTCGTCGGTGGCGTCCTGTGCGGTCCACGGGCTGTCGGTGTCGGCGGGGTTGCACATGCCCGGGCGCGCGAACTTGGCCAGCATCGCATCGA
>NZ_WJIC01000029.1 GCF_009649815.1 Nocardia sp. SYP-A9097 | reverse complement strand
GACGCTGCGTCCGTGACTACGAACGCCTGCCCGACCACCACGAAGCCATGGTCACCTGGTCGATGATCATGCTGATGTCCCGCCGCCTCGCCCGCCAACGGAAATGATCAGTTGGCGGACAGGCACTTAGTGCCCGTGTATGAACTGATCATTTAGTGCGGGCGAGGCGGCGTCGCATCAGGATGATCATGGCCCACTGGACCTTGGCTCCGTGGTGTTCGGGCAGGCGTTCGTAGTCGCGAACACAGCGGCGGTGCTGGAAGATCCACGCCAGTGTGCGCTCGACCACCCACCTGCGCGGGATGACTTCGAAACCGGTGGCGCCGTCGCTGCGTTTGACGATCTCGATGGTGTAACCAAGTGTGTGTTGGGCCCAGGTCACGAGCTTGCCGGCGTAGGCGCCGTCGGCCCAGATCAGTGCGATCTTCTCGAACCAGTGTCGCGCAACGCGGTCAGCTCGGCGTCGACCTCGGCGAGTTTCTCCACCGCGCGGGCCTGTAACCCGGCACCGGCGCGGCGCCCGCTTGCTGGGAGCCGGTGAGCCGCTCGGGCGACTTCGATCAGGACTACCCCGGGTTGCCCTCGTCGACCATGCCGAGACCTGCCAGGGTGTTGAGCCGGTAGCGGGCGAGGCGATCGAGACCGGTGCTCGGCTGCGGCCCTACAAAAGCGTGGTCCTGCGTGGCGGCTGCTTTGGAGACCTTTTGCGCCACACGGTTACGAATACGAATAGAACGACGGCGGCAAGTTGACCGCGCGATCCGCAAGGGTTTGATCACAGCACATCGTTACTCGGCTACAGGGCACTGACCCGGAAAATAGCGGTTCCATATCAGAGACCTGGATCGGGTTCTCGTCCCGCGCCATCGGCTCTAGACTTTGTTGGATTGGTACGTTGCCCGCGATCCACCGTAGCGATGTGCATATTCACTGGCACGCACCATGGGCGCGCACGCCATCGTCGGTTTGTCGCGACCACGACCATTCACGATTCATGTCGAAGGGTGAACCCATGCCCACTCTCCACTTCACCGAGACGACGACCGCGACACCCGAAGAGTTCCTCGCGGCGCTCACCGACTTCGGACCCGACCGCGAGCAATTGTTCGGGAACAGCACCGACGAATACCTTGAGGTGCACCACCGCGGCCCCACCGAAGCCGACGTCACGGAGGGATCACGCGGTATCTGGGAACGCCTGCACTACGACTGGTCCAACCCCCGCCGCGTCGTTATGACGACCACCGATTCCAATCTGTGGGGTGGCCACTCGGGCCACACCTACACCCTCACGCCCCGCGCCGACGGCAAGACCGATATCGATGTCACGGTGGTGCGCGAGGGCAAGAACCTCAAGGGCCGCGCGGTCGGAGCCGTGGTCGGCACCGTCGGCCAGGGCGTCCTGCGAAACGCATTCCACAAGACAGTCGAGGCCGTCGAGGCCCGTACCAACGGAACCAACCAGACCTGAAACACCCGGCCGACGGAACCGCCCCGGTCGGCGAAGCCGAGTCGGACCGGAGAATCGCGTCGAGATCGGTCCGCAGCCGTATCGGCGACGGGGCCCTCCAGGATGCCCAACGGTGACCAACTCGAGTGTCACCCGACCAATCCAAGGAGACCATGCCGCCATTGGTAACGGGACTCAGCAGGATGCCCCTGGCGCCTCGCTTCCGCGAGCGCACCTGCTTGGCCTGAGACCGGATGCTGACTCTGTACCGGCGATGCGCTTTTCCGAACGGTTGCTCGCCGAGACGAGCTCGGCCGGTGATGTCGGCGACGAGTGTGAGGTCTTCCTCTGTTCTTGTGCCGCCACCGGGAAAGGGTGCCGCACCGACCGCATCGTGAAACTGTTTTCAGGACAGCAGATTCCGGTGGTCGAAGTCGACCAGATCTGCGGCCTCTACGGTTGGCAGATCACTACCCTCCTCGACAGTGCGGTCGCCGCCGTCGCATCCCTGCCCGGCAATGCCGACCCCGCCGACATCCGCCGCGGCCTGCGTGAATTCCTGACGAAGGTGTACCACGACCTACCCAACCCCGGTCGGGCCTCGCGCGACCGGGCCCTAACTTCGCCGCCACCAACACCTTTCAAGCCACCCATACCATCACCGCCGCCATCGCCGCCGGAATGTCCCTGGACACCATCGATAAAAGCCAGTTCTGCCGCCTGGGCAGCGACTGCTGGGACGTCGAACTCCGCTTCTTCGACCCCGAAAACAGCCGCCGCGCCCGAAAGATATTCCGATTCACGATCGATGTCTCCGACCCGATGCCCGTTACCCTGGGCGACATACGCACCTGGTCCGAACCCCGCTGAACATTCGTGGACCGAGCTTGATCTGTCTTGAATCCGCAGACCACTATCCCGAGGCCTGTCGCTGGTAGGTGGGGAAGCGACCTGCTGCAAACGCCCCCACACAGAACAGTCCCCGGTAGTCTCCATCGAAACCATGAGCCTCAGTCGTCGCTGACAACTCAGGTATTCGATTGGCTTGCCGGGGGCTTAGCTAGATCCTGGAAGAACGTCACAGAGTCGACAGACGTCTCCGCCGACAGTGCGGCTCTTTTTCCGGTGTTCCAGTATAGGTCCAGTCTCCTCTTGATCTGCCTTCAGTCAATACCCGTGGGCCCCTGAATATGGCCGTATCTCGGCTCATTGATGCTGCGCGAGCAAATCGGTGCCAAAGTGCTGTGAATCCACATCGGTGAGGCGCAGAATGTTGCTGTGGAGTTGACAGCCGTGCGTATCGACAAACCGGACGATCTCAACGTCATCATCGGACAGGCCCACTTCATCAAAACCGTAGAGGACCTGCACGAGGCGTTGGTCGGGGTCAGTTCCTATCTACGGTTCGGGCTGGCATTCTGCGAGGCATCCGGGCCATGCCTGGTTCGCCACTCCGGCAACGACGACGATCTGATCGAGCTCGCCACGAAGAACGCAGTCGCAGTCGGAGCGGGACACTCGTTCATCGTCTTCCTACGCGAGGGATACCCGGTCAATGTGCTCAATGCGATTAAGCACGTCCCGGAAGTCTGCGGAATCTTCTGTGCTACAGCCAATCCCGTGGACGTGTTGATTGCTCAGACCGAGCTGGGTCGGGGAATTGTCGGAGTGGTCGACGGGTCCGCACCGCTGGGCGTGGAAAATGCTGACGACCAGGCAGACCGTCGACAGTTACTGCGCCAGATCGGCTACAAGTTGTAGAAGCCCGCGACGACCGTCGTTCGACGGACGCCGGCGATTCGTTGCCAGACGTTCGAGTGCATTTCCGGATTGTCCGGCAACGCAATTGGCAACTGCACCAATCTATTTCGCGTATCGGGGAGCCCATGGTTTCGGTGGGGGACCTTCCCGGGTCTGTCGGCACCTATTCAACAGTCGTCTAGTGTGGTGCGCCTGAAATGCAGCTCTTAGAGCTCCTAACAGGTTCGGTCGGCTGGCGGTGAGTCCCGTTGCAGTGCGGGATGTTTCGCTGTGGCAGCACCATGGATCGTGGACGACCGATTGTGGGCGGTTATCGAACCGCTACTACCGGTGAAATCGGCGGGAACTCCGGGGCCTGCTCAGATGGACAATCGGCTTGTGCTGCAGGGAATTCTGTTCGTGTTGATCACCGGGATCGGGTGGGAAGACCTGCCTCAGGAGCTGGGCTTTGGATCCGGAATGACGTGCTGGCGCAGGTTACGGGACTGGCAGGCGGCGGGGGTGTTCGAGCAGATATATCACGGGCGTGCTCGCCCGCTGTCACGCCGCCGGCTTGATCGACTTCGACCGGGTTATGGTCGACGGCTCGCATGTGCGGGCGAAAATAGGGGCGCCGCAACCGGTCCCAGTCCGGTCGACCGCGCCGAGACCGGCTCGAAACACCACATTCTGACCTGCGGCAACGGGTTCCCGCTCGCGGTCGCGTTGTCGGCGGCCAACGTCAACGACCACCTGCTGCTGCCCACACTGCTCGACCGGGTGCAACCTCTGCGCGGGCGTGCGGGCCGGCCCCGGCACCGGATAACCACTGCGATCGCCGACAAGGGCTACGACTATCCGAGCGTGTATTGCGAGCTGCGGCAACGCCGCATCACCGGCTACATCCCGCGCCGCGGCACCCGCGACAAGGTCACCGCCGGACGATGGATCGTCGAGCAATCCCTGGCCCTGCTCCACCAATACCGGCGCCTGGCGATCCGATGGGAAAGACGCACCGATATCCACCACGGATTCCTCGACCTCGCCACCGCACTCATCTGCTGGCGACGACTCAGCAATCAAACCGAGATGATTGCCTGAGAGGCTGGAGTCGTGAATCCGTCCACAGCACAGGCGCACGTGGTCGTCGACGAACTCGCGCGTGGGGGTGTCCGGGACGTTGTTCTGTGTCCCGGTTCCCGGAACGCGCCGCTGGCCTTCGCTGTGCAGGCGGCGGATGCGGCGGGCCGACTGCGACTGCACATGCGCATCGACGAACGGACCGCGGGCTTCCTCGCGGTCGGGCTGGCGGTAGCCAGTCGGCTACCGGTACCCGTCGTGATGACCTCGGGGACCGCGGTGGCCAACCTCGGTCCCGCGGTGCTGGAGGCCAACTACGCGCGGGTGCCGCTGGTGGTGCTCAGCGCCAATCGGCCCTACGAGATGCTCGGCTCCGGCGCCAACCAGACCGTGGAACAGCTCGGTATGTTCGGCAGTCAGGTCCGCACCACCATCAGCCTCGGCCTCGCCGAGGAAGAATCCGCGTCCGCCGACTGCGCACCGTACGGGCTCCAGAACAGCCTGTGGCGCTCGGTGGTCTGCCGGGTGCTCGCCGCGGCCCGCGGCACCCGCTCCGGCAACGCGGGCCCGGTGCATTTCGATATCCCGCTGCGCGAGCCGCTGGTGCCCGACCTCGCCCCCGGCGAGTGCGCGCCCGAGGGACGCGAGGGCGGACGGGCCTGGACGCTCACCCAGTACGCGACGCTCGATGTGCCGCTCGACATCGACCTGACCCCCGACACTGTCGTTATTTCCGGCCACGGCGCCAGGCTCCGGCCGGAACTGTCCGAGCTGCCGACCGTCGCCGAACCCACCGCCCCCATGCACGGCCCCGCGCTGCACCCGTTGGCGCTGCCGCTGCTGAAGCCGCGCCAGGCCATCATCACCGGCCGTCCGACCCTGCACCGTCCGGTGGCCAAGGTGCTGGCCGATCCGAACGTCACCGTCTACGCGGTCACCACCGGGCCGCGCTGGCCCGATGTCTCCGGCAATGTGGTCGGCACCGGCACCCGGGTGATTGCCACCGGCGCATCGCGCCCGGAGTGGCTGGCGCATTGCCGTGAGCTCAGCGCGAGGGCGACCGAGGTGATCCGGGCCGAACTCGCCGTGCACCCGAAGCCGACCGGCCTGCACGTGGCGGCGGTGGTGATGGACTCGCTGCGCGAGGGCGACCAGCTGCTGCTCGGCGCGTCCAATCCGGTGCGCGACGCGGCCCTGGTGTCCTACCCCCGGCCGGGTATCACGGTGCTGTCCAACCGCGGTGTCGCGGGCATCGACGGCACCGTGTCCACGGCTGTCGGCGCGGCGCTGCACCACGACGGCCGCACCGTCGCGCTGCTGGGTGATCTGACCTTCCTGCACGACGCGTCCGGCCTGCTGATCGGGCCCGGCGAACCCCGCCCGGCCGATCTGACCATCGTGGTAGCCAATGACGACGGCGGCGGCATCTTCGAGCTGCTCGAACAGGGTGACCCGCAGTATGCCGGAGTATTCGAGCGGGTGTTCGGCACCCCGCACGACGTGGATCTGGCCGCGCTGTGCGCCGCCTACCGCATTCCGCACAGCCAGGTCGATCCTGAGCAGCTGGCCGTCGAGTTGGCCGGGCACGCACACGGCACGCGGGTGCTCGAGGTGGTCACCGAGCGGTCGAGCCTGCGCGAGCTGCACGCGACGGTGCGCGCCAAGATCGCGCCCTGAGTCGAGCTACTTCGCCCGCGTCCGGATGGGCGCGGGCACGCGTCGAAGTCGTCGTCCAGTGGTACCGGGATGGATTGTTCGACGAGGTCGGCCTCCGGAACCTTGTCCACGACGCGGAGCGTGCTGCGATCGGCGCGGCGTTCTTATCCAGCACTTTCGAGCCGGTCCACCGCGTTGTCGGTGAGCCAGGCGACCTCATCCTCGCTCATCGCAATTGCCGCGTACCCGACGCTGAGGTCGAGGCCACCAAGCCGCTCGTTGGCGATCACAAACAGTGACGGGCCGAACATGTCGAGCGAAACGGCCCTGGTGACGTCCTCGAGCGTGTAGGCGCCGTAGCTGGTCTGAAGGCCGGACTCGCCTGCCGTGGTAACAGCAAGTCCGTCCATGCGCCGGTTGTTCCGGATCGTTGGGCCGACTTCGTTCCGATACGCTTCCCATCCGGGAAACTTCATGATCGAGGCGGACTCCCGGTCCTTGGCCAGCGCGGCGATCAGCTTGAACGAGGCGTCACGGGCGGTTGCCCAGAAGTCGTCGGTTATCGGGTGCTTGGTACGCAGGATGTCGACGTAGCAACCGTAGGTCTCGTCCGGCAGCGCGAGTTCACTGAGGCGACGGAGGTCGACCGTGGTCAACACGGTCATGGCGTCGAGCCCGTACCGCTCGCGCATGGCAAGCAGGAAGGCTGCCGTTATCGCACCGTGAAGCGTCGTTCTGTTGGCTTTGACGGCATCCTCGAGCGTTGCCGTTGTGATGGGCCTGAGGTGACGCTCCAGTACTCGCGTTTCTTTCTTCGGATCGGGTACCGTCTGCTTGGGCAGCCGAATGGCTAGCGTATATGCGGTCTTCTTGCCACCGCCAGACTTGTTGGGCAGGCCGGCCTCGACCGGCGGGGGCAGGGCGGTGTGGAGCGGCGGTTTCAGTTGCTCCATGGCTGGATCGGCGAGGAATTCGAGAAGCTGGCGAGCGAGCATGTTCGCGGACTGGGCGTCGAGCGTTGCGTGATCGGCGCAGATGACGATGTGGTTGAGGTCGGCGTCGGGCGACTGCCGCACTAGCGTTATCCGCTGGCGCGGATGGTTGCCCTTCGGGATCGGTGTGCGGATGCCAGAGGCAAAAACCTTGCGCCAAGCGTCTGGGGCGGTGTCGTCGAGCACCTTCAACGGGATCTCCGTTGTGCCCTCGGTGTCGAACCAGCTCTGGCGATAGGCGAAGGGCGGCAGGCGTCGCCAGACAATCTTGCCGTAGCGGATATGAGCGCGAAGGATGGGATGCTGGGTCTGTAGCCAGGCGAGCGCGCGCTTCACCAGCGCCGGATCGAGGCGGCCGCGCACGTGCAGCACCTGCATGGTGATCAGCCCGCCACGGGCATGCAAATGGTTGAGCAGTTGTTCCCGTTCGCCCAGCGGGCGCGCTTCGCCCAAGCCGTCCTCCCAATGTTTTCGAATACCATTTCAGGTCGCGATGAAATTGGCTAGTATGCTGACTACATAAGGGATTTAAGTGATGAACGATATCGAACAACCGATAATCGAGTATATCTCCGCCATGGTGGCTGAAACCGGCGGAGCGCCGGTCAATAGCGAGACCCCTTTGCTTGAGGCCGGCCTGCTGGACTCGATCAATCTGGTAAAACTGGTGCAGTTCCTCGAGAAGCGATTCAAGATCAGCATCCCTGACACGGAGATACGGGCGGACCTGTTCGAATCGCCCGCGAACTTGGCAGCCTACGTTTCGCAGCGAGCGGCTCAGCCCGCCTAAAGCTCGCGCAGCCGCGCGCGGAGCACCTTGCCGGCCGGGCTGCGCGGCAGTGCGTCGATGAACGCGATCTCGGCCGGGACCTTCTGAACCGACAGCCTTTCGCGGGCATATCGGATCAACTCATCGGCCGACACATCCGCTCCTTTGACGACAAACGCGATCAGCCGATTGCCGTTGCGCCGGTCTGGGAGACCCGCCACTGCGGCTTCGGCGACGGCGGGCAAGGTCATGAGCGTCTCCTCCACCTCGATGGGGTCGATCTTGTAGCCGGATACCTCGATCAGCAGCTTGCTGCGGCCACGGATAAAGATGCGACCTTCTTCATCGAGCGAGGCAAGATCGCCGGTCCTGAACCAGCCCTCATCGAACGCCTGAGCATTGGCCACGGCATCGCCGAGATAGCCTCGCATGAGCGAGGATGATCTTACTTCCATTTCGCCGACGGATGGGCCGAATTCGGTGTCGAACGGAACGATGCGGACCCTGGCGTCGCCCGCCGGCTTGCCAGCCGAGGCCCAGCTTGCGTCGGGATCGGCGGAGTTATTGTGCGAGAGCATGCTCGCCTCGGTCGAGCCGTAATCCTGACGAAGTGTGATACCAAGGCGTTCGCGCACCGCTTCGAAGATCGGCCGCTTCAGTGCGACGCCGCCCGAGAAGGCCAGGCGCAGCCTGAGATCGAAACTTCCGGTCTGACCGGCGACGATTTCGTACATTGCCGGAACGGCACCCATGAAGGTGACGCGCTCGCGGACCATGGTGTCGAGCAGCTTCTTGCGCGAAAGCGCCAGCGGCAGGGGATCGCTCCAGTAGAGCGTCGTTGCACCGCCGGCGACGGCTTCCGTAGCGCCCATTATGAAGCCCAACGAGAAGTTGCCCGGTAGAATGTCGAGGACGATATCGTCGGGCTGAAGGTCCCAGGCTGTGCTGGCTCGTTCACCATCAGCGATGAGCTCGGCATGGGTGTGCGGCACCACCTTGGGCAACCCGGTCGAGCCGGACGAGAAGAGGTAGAGCGCCGTTGTGTCGCCTGGCAGTTTCGGCAGCTGGGCGGTAGCACTTCCTTCGGGCAGGGTACTCGTCAGGAACAAGGGAATGCCGGGGGCTGCATCTGTGATCAACATCTCGGCAGCAGCGGCAAGGCCGGGAGTTGAGATGACGGCCTCGGGTCCGGTTTTTTGCGCGAGCGTGGCAAGTTCGGATCGCGTGGCCGTCTCGCCCAGCGGCATCGCGATGGCGCCGATGGCGAAGAGCGCGTGGGCAGTTACGAAAAGATCGGGTGAGTTCGGAATCAGCAGGGCAACGGGATCGCCGCTCTCGATGCCACGTTCGATAAAGCCGGCGGCGAGTCGGCCGATCCGCTCGACCAAAGCGGCGTAGGGCGTAAATGCTTCGCCCTGCCGCAATCCGCTGGTGATCGGTGCCCGCGCTGTCAGCGCGAGCAGGTTGTCGTAGATCATCTCTACTCCGCAGGGTCCGCCCCCTCTGCCCGTAAGGATAGGAGTGGGATGCGGCATCTACAAGGCGTCAGCGATCACGCCTGTAGGTCAGGCGGAGAACGCCGGTGTCTGAGCTTATCGTGGTTGCCATTGAACAGCCGGGTGCCGCCGCCAAAAGGACCGGCGAGACCAGGAGGCTCAGTTCATCGATCAAGTCGGGCACCTCAGCGGATTGACAGCCGGCGGCATCGACGGGGACCGGGTGCGCACAGCCGTGGCGGCGGCACTGCCGCCGCCACGCGATGACCACGGCCGGATCACCTTGGCCGTCGATGTCAGCAACTGGCTGCGCCCCGACGCTCCGACCCGCGACGACCGCTGCTTCTGTCACGTCTACGCCCGCGGCCGAGGCCAGGCACAGATGATTCCCGGCTGGCCCTACTCGTTCGTCGCGGCGCTGGAACCGGGCCGCACCAGCTGGACGGCCCTGCCGGACGCCCGCCGCTTGCACCGCGACGACGACCTGACCACCGTCACCGCTGAACAGGTCCGTGACCTGGTGGTACGCCTGCACCGGCTGGGACATCACCGGGACGGCGATCCCGAGATCCTGATCGTGTTCGACGCCGGCACCGGATCTGGTCAACCGTTCACCGCGCAGGCCCCGACGGTATACGTCACGTTCTCACTCCGTATCTTCAAGTTGGGCCGCAGGGGTACCACTGCGGCACAAGAGGTATCGATGTAGCCGGACGCCGTCGTCGGTGAGCCAGTACACCGGCTCGCGGTGGTGCCCTCCGGTGTGCGATGTTCCGGACTAGTGCAACTTTTGTTATCGCACGGCCCGTCCGTGTGCGTGATGGGGTGGCCTACCGGCCGACTCCGAGCTGACCTGCAAAACGTAGCGGCCTTCGCTCGGGCACGATGGTTGCTGGTCAGCCGTCGCCCGCTTGTCATCAATCCCGCCATTTAATGACTGACATCGACCAACGACGCTCGCACGCGCCAACGGTAGTAATCGATATTACAGCCGAAATGGGGGTGAGAATTCAACGTATCCACAGCTCAGAGGACCAATGAAACCAACTACACCCAACGGTGCCCGCTCTTGACAACGAGGCCGATCGCAAGCTGGTTCGACGTGAGTACATGGAGCCCGAAGATGCTGCCGCGTTCGAGGTGACGGAGCGCGCTAGCCGTCTCGTCGGCTGGGATTACCTCCGGGTCGGGGCATTGGATCCGGTCCTGACGGCGAATCTGCGCTGCCTGGCCGGATATCGGCATCCGCGCTGCTTGCGTCCATTGGTGATGGCTTTGCTGGAGCAAGCGATCGTCGCGCCGGTCGAGTTGCGCTGGGCGGGGGTGCCGAGGCAGTTCGACGTTGTTTCATTTGCCAGGCCAGATGAATGGGTCGTTGCTACGTGTTTCTATGATCCGAGTTGGTGACGAGATCCGCTGCGGCGGAGAAGTATTGACCGTTGTCAAGCCATCTATCTCGCGCACGGCCGCTCACGACCCATTTTCTGCGTCAGATCAAATGGCAACGGACACCAGCAGTCCTTGCATGAACTGCGAGCTATTGAACGACCCATCGAGGTGACGATCCTGACCAGGGCGCAGCGCGATCGGCTCGATGCCGCGATCGCAGGAATGGCCGCCGTAGCGAGTACACCCCGCTGGCGCGCAGAGAAGGTTCCTCCGGAGCGAAGATCACGCCCGGCGGACGGGTGCTTCCTGGTCGGCATATCCGCAAAACCGACAGCCGCACTGAGGAACTCGCGGCCTTTCAATATGGCGGGGCCATCAGTAGAGCTGGTCGCGGCGCGCAGAGGACCTGACCAGCGACAAGACCGACGAGAAGGACGCGGTGCTGATCGCCCGGCTCACCGCGCAGTCGCGCTGCTATATCCCCGAGCCGGTGGACGAATCCTGGGGCAGGTTACGGCATCTAGGAGCGCGCCGATCGCGGCTGATCGTGGACATGGTGACACAGGTCCAGCAGATCCGGGCGTTGCTGGAATGCGTGTGGCCGGCCGCGCTGGACACCGCGCGCCAGCCGTTCCGCTCCCGCACCCGGGTCGCGGTGTTGCGGGTGATCTGCGAACGCGACGGCGGAGATCTGGACCGCACCCATCGTCTCGGGTTGCCGCGCCTGGAACGGGCCGCTCGCCGAGAGATCACCCGTGCGGGCGGTCAGAAACCGTCGTTGCGGATCATCCGGAATCTGTTTGCGGCACTGACAGATCCGGCCGGAGTTCGCGCGCACCGACGCGGCGCGCTCGAACAAGTGGATCTGCTGCTCTCTGACTGGGCCGAGGATCAGCGGCGCGTGGCCGACACCGAAGCCCGCATGGTCGGGGTGCTCGACGAACTCGCATTGACCGACCTGGTCACCTCGATCGCCGGGTTGTCGGCGGTCGGAGCCGCGGCGATCCTGGCCGAAACCGGTGACCTCACACGGTTTCCCACCGCCCGAGCCGTGGTCAAACACGCTGGTCTGGCACCGCGGGAGAACCAATCGGGCGCCTTCACCGGCCGCGCCAAACTCACCGGCCACGGCCGTCCAGGTCTACGATTAGCGGCCTGGCGCGGCGTGTGGGGCACCCAACTGGCCAACCCGGTCTACGGCGACCGCTACCGGCACCTGACCAGCCGAGAGGTCAACCGGCTCACGCCCACTCAAGCCCAGGCCGCGATCGCCGCGACCATCCTGCGGCACCTGCACGCCGTGGTCACCACCGGTCGACGGTGGGACCCGCATATCGCCCGCCACGGCACCGATCCGACACCCACCAAGATCTCGACCGCCGCCTGACCGGCGGCGCGTCGAGCGGTCGGTCGGGGCGAGCCCTACGCGGCATCGAGACACCTCGTGATCTCGCCTGAAATCCTGGGCAGCCCCGACCTGTCGTCACTCAACCCGATTACACGCTGCAGGGAACCAACCCCATTACCGCTATGCCGGGACGACGACAGGCCGGGGCACCGACCAAACCGCTTGACACAAAACGCCTTACGCTGATTTCAGTGCGTTCGTCCAACCAGGCGTGAGTAATCACCGATGCGCACCGCCGCCAAGGCCTCACCTCGCGCCGGGCGTCGGCCAGCCCCTGAAATTGAGGGCTCGGGAAGGCATAACGCCATCCGTACGCAGGACGACAGACGGGCATGACCCTGAAAAACGTTTCGCTACAACAGTTCACGTTCCGTACGGGTGTGGTCGCGGCGGCGATGGTGGCCGCGTGGAGCGGGCTCGCCGGGACTGCCGGTGCCAACTCTACCGATCCGGTTGCCCAGTTCACCCCGACCCTCACACGGGTTCCGGGTCCCAACTGTGCCGCGATCATCAATGCCGAGACCGTGGCGCAGCCGCAGTCCGGTGTGTTCGGTGTTCGGGTGAAGATCACGCAGACCGGGGAGTTCTGCGGGGCCTACCAGGTCACCGTGCATTGGCGGAACGTCGACACCGGCCTGACCAGTGGACAGTCACAACGCGTCGAAGGCACCACGGTGGTAGGCCTGCCGGACAACGTGATCACCGGCATGGGCATGGGGCCGGGCGCCGGGAAGGTGGAGGCGTGGATCGACACGTACTCCGAGGTCTATCCGCAGAATGTGGATCTGGAGCACATCGCGGGCCGCGCGACGTTCACGCTGGGCTGAGCATGCGGCGGTTCGACCGAGATCGTGTGCGGAACGTTCAGAAGAAATGCGGCGTGCCTGGTCGCGCTGGGCACGAGTGGTAGGGATCCGGTCCGGTCGGGTGAACAACTCGTTTGAAGATCGCCGGTATGGATACGGCCATGCCGTCTCCACTCGACTCGTGGGGCGAGGCCCGCGGATGCGCGCGAACGGAACCTTTCGTAGATGCACGGAAATCGGCATTTGCGGGTAATGGCCGGCCTCGGATCTGCAATGGCTGTTTGATCTTCCGCCGCGCGCGCTGGCCGGTTCGGTCAGCGCGCGCGGCGGCAGATTAGGACGTTCTAGTCGGCCCGCGCGCCCGACGCAGAGCGTGCGACTGATAGCGGCCGACGAGCATCCGCGACGGCTGTCACCACGCAGGTGCCCAGTCGGCCGCTGCGGTCGTACAGCGTTGCTGTGCCGACAGCGACACCGCCGCTGGTGCTCTGATCCTGAGCCTGAAGTCCTAGCTCGGGCCCCTCGGGCAACCGTGACAATGTCAGGGTCAGATCGGTGTTGATGAACCCGATGCCCTCAGAACCCCAGTGGCAGACAAAGTTCGTCGCATCCCCCATGGCAGCCGCTCGCTGAAAGGGGGAGATCGCTTCGCCCTCGATCAAGGGAATGAGGTTCTGCCACATCACTTTGCGATCAGCGTTCCGGCCTGCAGCCAGGTTGTCGGTCCACTCCGATTCGCCACACCTGAGCAAGGGCGGGTCGCCATCCGGCGATATCAGTCGAGCCTGCGGCACCGGTAGAGGCGACTGCGGCTGCCATATCTCACCAGGCGGAGAGGCGGCTGAAACGAGGAATACCGCACTGGCCCGTGCACGGAGCTCGCCCTGCTGCACGATGGTGGCATCGGCGAGGATCACGCGCGAGCCTTTCCGAACAACGGTGCTGTGCACAGCGATTGGCTCGTTGAGTACCGGGCGCAGCATGTCGACTGTCAACCGTGCCGGCATGACGCCCTCTGCGGGACAATGCGTTTCAAGCTGGCGCGCCAGCAGGCCACACACCGCCGGTCCGTTCACCTGATTCGATGACCATTGGCTGACCCCGTGTCCACGCGCGTGATACTGCCCGTCACACTCCACAAAGAACGACATTCCCGAGATCGCCCCCTGCTCTTGTTGATCAAAACGCATTAATTAGAACATGTTTCATTTCCTGCTGGAAGATCAGTCGCGAGGCGCTCAACTCGGCATTATGGTGCGATGCCACGCCCGAGATGACCTCGCCTCGTTGATCTTCCATTGCGCCGCGGTAGCCGTTCGGTCAGCGCGATCAGCGGCATGAGCGGGCACTCGGCGAACGGATCTAATACGACAAGATATCCACAGCCATCCCTGACCGCTGTGATCAGCGGCGAAGACAAGCCACTCCTCGGCGGCCAGCCGAGACTTGTTGCGTAGCAGAGGGATCAAAGCGGTCATCCCCGACCATGCCGGGCTGGTCGGCACGACTCGCAGGTTAGTACTGCAAACGACAAGCAGGTGAGTACGCGAAATGTGCAGAGCTGAACCGAGATCCGACGTCCGGCGCGGCTTCGGCCGCGCGGACCGTGATCCGCGCAGTGATTCCGCCCGATCGGGGTTCGCGGCGCGAGCGCAGCAGGGTCATTCTCGCCACGATCCGATTGCGGATCGGCTCCGCTGGCCCTCCTCGCCCGACTGCTTTTTACACCTGTTCGATCCGCCAACGCTGGTTCGCGCCGCTCCACTTACCCCACAGCTGTACAGGCGTCCCATTCAGCGGGTTTCCATGGTCCGCTACTTCGACATTGAAGGCTGTGGCTTGGTCAGGAACGTACAGGCGAAAACTGGACAAATCATCTTCGTCAGAAAAGATGTGCCACCAGAACGGATCTTTCCCTGCGACGACACGACATCCGTCCGAAATCCGGCCTTCCGCAGGGCGGAGGTATTTATCGGTCTCCACGTTCTGGAGGGTCCACCGGTTTGTCTTCGATCTGCGGGCGCCACTTCTGATTCGCGCCGTCATGGTACTCCCACCCGATGACGCTTGTGCCGTCCTCGCCACTGAGCTCCAGGCAGGTCCCGGCTTTCGCGTTTTTCAGTACGTGATCTTTCCCAGGCAGGATCATGTCCATGTCCTTCCGAAGTGCCAGGCGTTGCCCTTGGCCAGGCTCTGGCGAAAACTATGAAACTTATCCGATCACCTTCCCAGACAAGCGTATCCGGCGATTGTCGAGCTGTAGTGGAAAACCGTATCGTCGGCCACCCGCAGCACCCTTCCCTACCCCCACGCTGCTCGCTCCCGGCTTCGCCCGAGGGCGGCGGTCTGAGCGCGGTCCGGTGCCACAAGGGAGGAGTCGACCCGGGCTGCGGTCAGCTGTGCCGAATCGGCGGGGAAGAGGGGTTGCATCTGTGCTGAGGTCAGCGACCGCTCGACCAGCTCCTCGAGACCTCTGAAACCAAAGTTAGCTGCTACAAATAACTCTCGTCTCAGTTTGGCCGATAACGAGTGTCGATCCGTCCCGTGACGGGACAATCCACCGGTGTGGCTGATCCGTCACGCTCCTACGCGAGTAAGGAACCGTCATGGCAGAGAAACAAGGCAGTGCCGGGCATGAATGTCATAGGCTCATGCAACAGAACTAGGAACCAGGAATGCCAGCTGTATACCGAATTGTGTTGTGTTTACTGAACGCTGGTCATGACCTTGCATAAACCTATGTGCGGCAAGCGGCAAGCGTGGGTTGATTGATGGCCTTGCCCGATTCAAATCGCCCGAACTCGTCCCTGGAATCGGTTCTGTGCCGGCCTCAAGTCCGACGCCGTCAGTACCAGAACCGCCACGAAATGCCGTGAACCGCCGCGAATTACGGTTTTGATCTGATCCGTGCTGCTACGTACGTCGCTGACCAGGTGTCCAGTGCTGTATGGAGCGCCAGGCGTCCTCGACGCGCGGCGGTTTCAACGAGAATGCGCGGCCAACGTAGCACTTCACAGCGGTCGCGTCGCCCGAGTAGCGGACGCCGCCGGTCGGCGGCGGCGTCGCGGTAGTGGATCGACCGCCCGTGGCTCAACCCCACACTACGACCGATTGGCATCGCGGCCGGACCGCCGCAGTCGCACCCGGTCCCGAGACTAGGCTGGCGACATGTTCGACTGGCGATTCCTTCGGGGCGTCGGCATTGCCGTCGCGACGCTCGCGGTGGTCCTCGGCGTACTGGTCGCCTCGCGGCTGATGCTGACCGACACGGCCGGTCCGATCGTCGACGGGCTGGCCGCTATCGGCTTCATTTAGTGCAACTGCCGCGCGAGCGGACATCTTTGCCCCGTGATCCTGCCCAGCTCAGGCCTTGTGATCCGCTGCGGCGGCAGACTTCATCGGCCACAGTGACATACGGTCGATGAGCCGGTCGCGCAGCACGAGGGTATGAAACAGGACTGCACTCATGTGGGCGGTAAAGGTCGAAAAGATCAGGAACGCGAGAATTGAGTGGCCGATTCGCAGCACGGCGTACACGGTGATGTTGTGCGGCGCGATACCGGGAAGGTGGAGCGACCCGTGGAGGGTGATCGGGTAGCGGGCCGCCGAGAGCATTGCCCAGCCGATCAGGGGTTGCACGAGCAGCAGCGCGTACAGCAGGTATTCCGACCACGTCGCGATCTTGCGTTCCAGGCGGCTCATCGTGGCAAGGAATGGCGGCGGCCGATGAGTGAGTCGATTCACCAGCCGCACCACCGCGAAAACGAGGATCGTGAGGCCCAGAGGTCGGTGGATGGCCAGCAGCAGGGGATAGTAGCTCAGCGACGCCACCATGGTGACACCGAGGAGTAGTTGGGCGATGACCATTGCCGCCATCGACCAGTGCAACAGTCTCGAAAGAAGGGTGAAGCGGCCGGGCTTATCGCTCATCGCGCACCTGGCCGATGTCGACCTCGCTGGGCCGCTTGGGCTCAGCGGCGCGGCGGGTGAATGAGCGGGCATAGACGGCAGAGCGCGCGCTCAGCAGTGGATCGTCGGATACGGCGATGCCGTCGGGTAACACGGTCGGGTCGAAGTTGATGTCGCGTGCGTTTCCCGCGGCCTCGGTCTGCACGGCGTTGATCGTGATGGTGCCGACGTCGATCGTTGGCCGTGAATCCGGCCACGGCTTGGTGGCATCGTTGGTCGGGTCCCCGGGGCCGCCGATGATCAGGATCAACCGCCAGCTCAGCGGCCCACGCGCCACCGCGTCGATCAAGGCGTCGAACAGGTAGTCGTTCTGTGCCGACGGCACGGTGCCCGCAGGCTGACCGTTTTGTAGCGGAACCGCCACCCAGCGCACGGAAGCGGTGGCGCCCTTGTCGCTGGTGAAATGAAACGCGTTGAGCCCGTGAAAGGTGCTGTCGGCGAATCCTGAACTGGGTGGGGACTGGTTGATGATCTTCATGGCGGCGGCGGACTCGGGGTGGCGGGCCAAAAACGCAGCCATCAGCTGCGGATCGGGCTTGCCGGTCGCCGGCACCGGCTTTGTGGCGAGCAGTCGTTCGTAGAATCCCTGCGGCGTGCTGTCGACGAAGACCGGGATGTTGACCATCGCGGTGCGCCACTGTTGGTCGCCGGGCGGCGAGAACAGCAGCGCCAGGCCGCGAACCGTGTCCGGTTTGTCGGGCTGATCGGGCAGTCCACCGGAAAGCGAAAACCGGCCGATCACCGGAACAGTCCCGGCCTTGAACACGGTCGCCTTGCACACCGCGGTGCCGGCCCCGTTGCTTTGGAAGGTCCCGCTGGCACTGAGGCCCTTGGCATGGTTGCGCCGAAAACCGTCGTGGCGCCCGTACGCGTGTTCGAACCGGTCGACGAACCGCGCAGGTGTCAGCGCGTCGGGCCGCAGCCAGCCACCCGCGAAGGCAAATGCACCGACGTCCACCGCGGCGACACCGGCCACCGTCGTCATCCCGATCAGTGCACTTCGCCGGGTGAGCGTGGCCCTATTCAGCCACCGATCCGGTGCGGGATCGGCGCCATGGTCGGGCTGCGAGTCCGACTCGTCCCGATGGCTGGAATCATTGCCGCGTTGCACTCGTCACCTTGCCTTTCTGCCTCTGCGCCATTGATATCGATGCCGGAGCAGCTCACCTATCACCGCGATCGTCTGGTACCGCTTGCCGGGCGGCGCGCCTCAGGTCGATGCGGCGGTGATCACGACTTGCCGGCGTGGGCACCCAAACTGCGCCGCTCGACCCACCGCAGCGTCGTCGAACTCGAGGCTGACGTCCAAGCCTGGATCAACGTCTGGAACGCCGACCTGAAACCCTTCATCTGGACCAAGACCGCCGACGAGATCCTCGAAACTCTCGCCGCGTACTGCCAACGAATTAACGACTCACGACACAAGCGCCAACGGGTTTCGAACCCGCGTTGGGTGCACGCGCTGATTCGCCCGGGGTGTACCGGGACAGCCACGTCCGGATCACCAGGGCAACACCGAGGTGCTCGACAAGCGGCTCTTCCATTCTCCCGGGCAGACAGCCATCATGCACATTCGCCGCAGCGATTCTCCATTCGCCGAATTCGTTGTCCTGGTTCGTGACTGGCTGCGTGCGCATCCGGACGAGGCAGACCGATACGCCGCGCTCAAGCGGGCGCTCGCACAGCGCCACGCGGCAGATCCGGACGACGACGACTACACGCGCGTTATCTAGGGTTGTCAAGCTCCTCGCCCTGGTAGAGCGTGTCTGATGTTGTGAGCCATGTGAGTTGTGTTCGGAATCCGGGGTGGACAGCACCGCGGGTGGCGGGTAGGGCTGAAGCGGTGGACGACCCAGGCCGCGACGAGCTGATCGCCGCGATCGCCGTCGAGCCTGATCGGCTCCTGTCGATGGCGCGGGCCGAACGCGCCCGCCCGCCGTCACGGCGTTGGGGCAGGCCGCCGGCGGTTGAGGCTTTGTGGCGGGCGCTGCTCACGTCGTGAGGAGAGAACCGGTGGTCGAGTTGATCGATGGTCGCGCAGGGGGCCGGTCAGCTGCGGTGCCGGGAGCGCACAGCTGTTGAAGGCCGAGCCGTGGGGTTGATCCGGCCGATCGTCACGCTGCCGCTGACTGTGATCAAAGGGGTAGTCCGGGTTGCTGAAGCCGTCCGGGACCAGGCGGTGCAGAAGGAACCTCAGAACCCGGCGGCTATCCGCAGGGAACTCGAACGGATCGCGGAGGCTGCCGCCGCGGGAGGGTTGTCGGAGCAGGAGAAGACCGCAGCCCAGCAGCGAGTCTTCCACCGAATGCTGCGCGACGGGCCATGACCCTCACCGCGTTGAAGCACACCCATGATGATCAGGGAAACAGGTGATCGGTTCGCCTGCGATTAATGGTCCCGGCATCGACCCCGGGCCGCTGCAGTGGCAGCTGGGTGGGCGTGTCCGCGCAGGGTCGGGTGGCTGAACTGCGAGCATGAGTGTCCATGTTCAGGGCCAACAACAAGAAGGCGGCACGCCGAAGCGCAGGGCAGCACGAACGCGACGCACACGCCAACGCTCCCAGGCGGAAGAGCGGACTGGTCACGGTGATTCAAGCCGAGATCTGGCATCGCCGATACCCACCCGCCAGCGTCCTGCAGGCTCTGGCCACGGCGTGCGGGCGCCCCATGACCGCAGCCGACATTCGGGTGTTCACCGGACTGGGCATCACCCTCGCCGCCCGTGGCTGGAGTTTCATCCGGGAATGCTCCGGCCCGGAAGTGCTCACCTTCAGCTACCAGCCCTCCGACGCCGGCCTGGCCTACCTGCACCATGGGCTCGAACCCGTCACGACGGTCGTGGTTACGTTGGATCGGTCCCTGCCGGCCGACACCGTTGCAGGCTGTGAGGTCGAAGTGCTGCTCGTCGGGGCCCCGCGCAGGCAAGCCCGCCTCACCGACCTGCCCGGTCTCACCACCTATCTCCGCGTCATCCAGGCCTACAGGCCGGGAGAGGCGATCCCGGTTCCGTTCCCTCTCGTCGTGCCCGGGTAGGGGTAGGGGTAGGGGTAGGGGTAGTTCAGCGGATGAGCATGGCGCTGGCAAGCGGGGAGCGCAGGTAGCTGTAGACGGTCGCACAGCTGATGCCGAAATCGGTGCCAGCGCAGAACAGGACGGGCATGCCGAAGGCGGCGCCGTATCCGGCGACGGTCCGCCCGATTCTGCCGTAGCCGTAGATGCCGAGAACTCCCAGAGCGTGGCAGAACAGGGTAGCGGGATGCGGGCATATGGTGGGACGTCCGATTTCCACAGGAACCGACCCCTTGACGTGTTCAGCCAAGGGGGCCGGCCGCGGTATGTGGGCTGATGCGGTCGACCATCAGCTCTACTTCCACTCGAACTGCTTGCCTTCGGACTTGCCGTCGTGGACGGTGTACTCGAACGCGAGTGCGATCCCGTTGAGACGGCTCAGTTCCTCACCGCTGGTCTCGTAGAAGACCGCGCCTCTCCAGCTGACAGTCCCGGGGCCGGTGAACCTGCCGACGCCCGTGCCCCGGAACGTGGCCGTCTGTCCGCTCGCGGTGACGACGAACCCGGTGCCTTCACCGGCGAGCGTGCCGTTGGGGCGCATCGTGCCGACGTAGGTCACCGTACTGTCGATCTGAACGCCGCAGAGCGTGCCCACCTGATGGTGGGTTATCTCGGTTCGCGGGCCGAGCCCGATATCTCCCAGAACCCGTGTGCTGATCGCTTGACCAGTGACTTCTCCGACTTGGTCACCAAGCATGGTGAGTCTCCTTGGAGGGGTCGTGATATTCCTTTCGGATGGTCGCCTTCACCGTGCCGAATGACGGTGTCCGACCGGCTCCTCAATTCTCGAGGGCGGCCTCGGGTCGCCCAGGGCGCGCCCTGCATGTCGACTGCGAAAGCGCTGCCGATATGAAAATCGTAGGCGAATCCGGTTCTGCGTGGGAGCACAGGCTTGTACGCACGACCGCACCGATCGACGGCCCGCTTGTTCTCGTCCCACCACCACGATGCAGTCGCCAACCCGAAGCCGGTCGAAAATCCGGAGATGCCGGGAGTCTCGAGGTGATTCGGCCGGGTGACTGGGCCCCGATAGCAGGTCCACCGGCTATGCGAGTTGTCGTTGTTGCTCGAACTCGGTCGGTACCCATTGCTCACGGAATGCTTGCGGGGCAAGGAAACCCAGCGATCCGTGGGGTCGGTAACTGTTGTACTCGATGCGCCAGTCCTCGGCAAGAACCCGCACCTCGGTCAGGGAATGAAACACCTCGCAGGTCAGGAATTCGTCGCGGAAACGCCCGTTGAACGACTCGCAGACCCCGTTCTGCCACGGCGATCCCGGATCGATGAACGAGGCATCGACACCGGTGAACCGGCACCAGTCGGCCATCGCGTGCGCGGTCATCTCGGTGCCGTTGTCCATCCGGATATGCACGGGTCTTCGGCCGGTGGCCGCGATGATCTCCTCGAGCACACCGACCAATCGATCGGCGGTGCAGGAGCGAAAAGCTCTGGTGGCCAATGCTTCCCGGGTGAACTCGTCGATGATGTTGAGGAACCGGACCTGGCGGCCGTCGACGGTGACATCGACCTTCGTCGCCAGTCACGGTGTCACAGACCTGATGCTGATGAGTCGATCGGGAATGAACGCGGCAGGGGCGGAACAGCTGCAAGCCGAGCTACAGACGCAAGGAGCCAATGTCCGCATCGTTGCCTGCGATGCCTCGAAGATCGATGACCTCGCCCGAGTAATCGATACCATCCCCACAGACGCGCCCCTGCGAGTCGTCATCAGCGCGGCCGGCCATGTCTCCGACGGCACAGTGGACACCTTGGGCCGTGAGCAGCTGCACGCGGTGCTGCGATCGAAGGTCGACGTCGCATGGAACCTTCATGAACTGACCCGCCATCTGAACCTCGAAGCCTTCATCTTGTTCTCCTCCGCGGCCGGATCTCTCGGATCACCCGGACAGGCCAACTACGCCGCAGCGAACGCCTTCCTTGACGCGTTCGCCCAGTACCGGCAGACACTCGGTCTGCCCGGTCAATCGGTGGCCTGGGGCATCTGGGCGCAGGAGACCGGCGGCATGTCAGGGCGCCTGTCCGGCAACGATGTTTCACGCATCAGAAGGACAGGGCTGTCCCAGATGCCGCAGGAAGTCGGTCTCGACATGTTCGACAAGGTGGCCGGATCCGCGCATCCATATCTCATTGCCGCGGCATTCGACGCCGACCGCATCGCACGATCGAGCGACACGCCCGGCCTGTTCCACAGACTCGTGCGAAAGGACCGGCGCGCGACGGCATCTGAGCGGGCCACCCGCTCCAACCTGCTCGAACGTCTGAAAGAACTCGACCTCGAAGGCCAGCGGGAAGCGGTGCTGGCCGAGATCCAGACACAAGCCGCTGACATCCTCGGCTACGAGGACCGGCTCGCCATAGTCGGGGAGATGGCGTTCAAGGACATTGGATTCGATTCCTTGACCGCTGTCGAGTTCCGCAACCGACTGCAAGGAATCGTCGAGCTCCGGCTGCCCGTGTCGACGGTATTCGACCACCCGAGTCCGGCTCGACTGGCCAGACACCTGGTGAACGTTCTGCGCGAACGATTCCCGGACAAGTACGGGCAGAGCGAAGATCTCGAACCCGCAGTGTCCGATAGCGGTGGCGACCCCGTCATGCCGGCCACGACCACACCACTGGACGAGATCGAAGCTATGGATGTAGACGCTCTGATCGACCTGGCGAAGCCAGGATAGCGATGGGTATTTCGGAAGCTTCGTCCCCGAGCGTCACCGCTCGCCTGGCGCAGTGGGCTCGCTCGCTGACGTTTGATGACATTCCTACTCGCACAGTGGATTTGACCGTCAGTCAGATCATCTCCAACCTGCACAACGAGGCGCAGACCGCGGCCTGGCGCGTGGTCACCGATGCCGTGCACAAGGCCGGCGGCCGCATCGTCGCGCAGCTCACCCACTGCGGTCGCATCGGCCACCCCATGCTGTACCCGGACAATGCGCTGCCGCTGGCCCCGTCCGCGGTGGTCTCCGGTGAGCAGCTGTTCACCCCGAACGGGATGATCGACCACCCGCAGCCCCGGGAGATGACCGCCGAGGACATCACCACCACCATCGACGACTTCGTCGCCGCGGCGCGTAACGCCATCGCGGCCGGCTTCGACGGTGTCGAGGTGCACGGTGCCAACGGCTATCTGCTGCACCAGTTCCTGGCCGACAACACCAACCGGCGCACCGACAACTACGGCGGCTCGATCGCCAACCGCATCCGGTTCGCCACCGAGGTGGTGGCCGCTGTGGCCGCGGCCATCGGCGCCGACCGCACCGGTATCCGGCTCTCGCCCGGCAACCCGTTCAACCACATCGTGGAGGCCGACCCGGCCCCGCTGTATCTCGAGCTGCTGACCGAGCTCGCAGACCTGGACATCGCCTACGTGCACATCATGGAGGGCGGCGACCGCGAGCTGACCACCAAGCTGCGCGCGGCCTGGTCCAACGGCTTCATCCTCAACCCGCACCCCACTCCCGAGGCGTTCCCCGCGACCCTCGAGGCCGGCGTCGAGGCGCTGGAATCCGGTGTGGCGGATGCGATCGCACTGGCCACCCTGTGGCTGGCCAACCCGGACCTGGACGCCCGAATCAAGGCGGGCGGCCCCTTCAACACGGCCGACGAGGCGACCTTCTACGGCGGCGACCATGTCGGCTACACCGACTACCCGACGCTGGGCTGAGTCACCCTTACCTGAAATCGTCGCGGCCGCGTAGAGGAACACACGATATGATGATTTCTCGGAATGCGTACGGGGAGTTGAATGTTGAGGAGTTCCGAACGACTCGAACGACATCCCACCAAGGAGTCCGTATATCCAGTTCCTCGCCTCTCATCGACACCGACACCGAATTCGGTGCGCAGGTCGCCAAACGTCTGGCGAAGGAAGATATTGTCTGGTTGACCACCGTAAACCCCAGTGGCACACCGCAGCCCAATCCGGTCTGGTTCCAGTGGGCCGACGGTGCGTTCCTGATCTTCACCCAGCCGGGCACCCCCAAGCTTCGCAATATCGCCGCGAACCCGCGGGTTTCGCTGAACCTCAACACCAACGCCACCGGCGGCGAGGTCAACGTGCTCACCGGTGAGGCCAGGGTCGACACCGCCGGCGCCTCCCTGGCCGAAATCGAGGCCTATGTCGTGAAGTACGCCAAGGGCTTGGTCGACATCGGGATGACGAGAGAGCAGTTCTTCGACGACTACTCGGTGCCGGTGCGCATCGTCCCCGACCGCCTGCGCGGATTCTGAGTCCGCCCTGCGAGCCCGCCCTCGATCAGCCGACACAATGAACTCCCGGCCAGCGTTCGAGCAGCCCTCTCGAGGGCAAGCGCTTGCCAATCGCTTGCTGCGGTGAGGAATTGGACCTGCGATGTGGCGTGTCGACACGCCGATGGGTGCGCTAGTGCGGGCCGTGGTGGCGTCCTCCGGCTGGTCGTATGGGTGTGCCGCGTTCGCGGAGGGCGTCGCGGATGGTGCTGGCGGGGAAGCCGGTGAGGCGGCTGCAGCTGGCGAGTGAGTGGCCGGCGAGGTAGAGCAGTTCGGTGTGGTCGATGTCGGTGGTGGTCATCGACTGGTAGCGGCGGGGGACCGCGTGGTTGGTCAATAGCGCGGGGACGGCGGTTTTGGAGATCCCCTAGCGCGTCGCGAGTTGCGCGGTCGACGCTCCGTCGCGGTAGGCGCGGAGGAGCTCGTCGACCGTCGTGGCGGTGAGTCTCCGCTCGATCTTGCGCGGTACACGCGGCTGGGTGGCAGGTGGCTTTTTGCGTCGGCGGGGAAGTGCCGGGGGTGGTCCGGCGTCGATTCTTGCCCGAGTGTTGTCGAGTTTCTGCAGGTCAGCCCTGTTGGAATAACGTCCAGCTAGGTCCACTATAAGGGGCTTATTCCAACCAGCGTTCGCTCGCTGTCCGGGATAAGCCCTTTCGGCTTTCCTCAGCCTCGGTGGTTGTTGCGGGCCTGCTAAGGGGCCGAAATGGCGGCTGCCGCAAGGTCTTTGATGAGGTCGGTTTCCCCGGATCGGCGCCAGATCAGGGCCCACCGGGCGGGCGGGACGTCGGGCATGGGGATGTAGGTGACATCGGGCCTGGAGTAGTAGCGGGCGGCGTGCGCGTGTACCGGAGTGATGGCCTTGCCTGCGGCCACGAGCAATATCAGGTCTTGGAAGTTGGCTGCCTGGGCGATGCGGGAGATGCGACGGCCACTGGGGGTGAAGAACGGAACGGCGGCGGCGGTCCAGTAGTCAGGGGGTAGGTTGACCGGGTCGTCCGATGGCACTCCGAAGACGCCGTAGTCGCCGAGATCCTCGTAGGAGGCCGATTCCCGTTGTGCCAGTGGGTGATCCGCACCGACGAGCAGCATGAACGGTTCCTCGTACAGCGTCGGGCCGACCACCAGGTCGGGCTCTTCGATAGGAAGCCAGCTCACCAGCGCGTCGATATCGTCGCCGCGCAACGCACCGAAGGGGTTGCCGAAGTGGACGTGTTCGATGTGCACGGTGCAGTCGGGATGCCGGGATTGGAAGGCGTTCAGTAGTGGGCGGACGTTGTCGAGGTTGCTGCTGGTGATTCCCAGCCGCAGTATGCCGGCATCGCCGTAGCGGGCTGCGCGGGTCGCCCGGCCCAGGCTGGCCCGGAGGTCATGGTAGTTGGCTTGTAGGTCGTCCCGCAGCCGTCGCCCGATCGGTGTCAAAGTCACTGTGCGACTGGTTCGTTCGAAGAGTTTGCCGCCGATGCGCCGTTCCAGTTTCCCGATCACCTGACTGACCCGGGCTGGTGAGAGGTGCAATCGTTCGGCGGTCCGGCCGAAGTGCAACTCCGCGGACAACATCAGAAAGATCTCGATGTCGCGCAAGTCCAGGTCGCGCAGGTCCATGCGGTCGTCCTATCAATCACGGCGGCTTAACGCATCATACGCAGTTCGCCGTTGATCAATTCCCGCCGCGAACCGACGCTGAGAACATGCCAACGCTTCCGTGGATGACAGTCCGCACCCCCACCACCTCCGAGGTGCAATGCATGGCCTCACGCCTCGAGGTCAAGTCGTTGCGCCGAGCGCCCGGTTTCCTGATCGCTTCCCTTGCGCTGTGGTGGCAGGCTCGCCGCTCGCCGGGAGTGCTCGGGCTGGCCTTGAAGGCAGAGATGTTGAAAGGCGTTTTCTGGACCTACTCGGCATGGGACGACAAGGCGGCAATCTACGCCTACGCGGGCTCCGAGCCGCACAGGTCGACTGTTGCCCGCAAGCGAAAGGTCATGCGGGACGCGACCTTCGTGTTCTTCACCGCACCGGCGGATGAATTGCGCCTGTCCTGGGACGAGATCAGCCGCCGAATCGCCGAGCAACGCGACTCGGCAGCACCCGAAGCCCAAATTCGTTGAGCACTGAATTCGGGGTTGTTGATGGTGTGGGTAGATGAGGAGGGGCTGGCGGTACGAAGCACAGCCCTACCCCGGCGCCGGAAAGCAGCAGCGGCCCGGCCAGATTCGCCAGGTAGATGGCATCGGCGTCGAGGTACGACAGCCAGAACAATCCGGCCGCGACCGAGAGCGCGCCGATACCCAGTAGCGGACGCGGTCCCGTTCGCTCGATCAGCCGCCCGCCGGCGCCGGCGGTGATTCCGGCGCCGATCGCGAAGGCCAGGAATCCGAAACCCGTTCGGAGCGCGCTGTATCCGAGCACCAACTGCATGAACAGGGTCAGCAAGTAGAACACCGCGATGGTCGCCGCGCCGATCACCAGCATGACCGCGTACGCGCCGGCTCGGTTGCGGTCGGCCCAGACCCGCAACGGCATGAGGGGAGACCGCCGCCGAGCCTCGACTATTACGAAGGCCAGTAGGGCGAGCGCGCCGCCGAGCAGTGGACCGTACGTGCTCGCGGCACTCCACGAATCGGAGGCAGCGTGCATCAGGCCGTAGACGAGCGGGGATACACCCGCCGTGGCGGTGAGCGCACCGGCCAGATCTATGCGCCCGCCCGGTGCGCCTACCTTGCCGAATGCTCTGAGCGCGAGCAGTGCCGCGACCATGCCGATCGGGACGTTGACGAAAAGCACCCAGCGCCAACTCAATCCGCCGCCGAGCACATAGCCCAGCGCACCGCCCGCCCCGGACATCGCCGCGTACACACCCATCGCCCGATTGCGTTCGGCGCCTTCGGAAAAGGTCGAGGCGATGAGTGTCAGCGCGGATGGTGCGATCAGCGCTCCGGCGATCCCCTGTGCCACCCGCGCGCCGATCAACCAGCCCGCGCCCGGAGCCACTCCGCCCGCGATCGATGCGATCACCAGCAGCACCAGTCCGGTGATCAAGGTGCCGCGGCTGCCGCGGACGTCGGCGATTCGCCCGCCCAGCAGGAGCAGACCGCCGAAAGCCAATGCGTAGGCGTTGACCACCCATTCCAGGCCGGTCGCGGAGAAGCCCAGATTCTCCTGGATGGCCGGTAATGCGACATTCACGATTGATACGTCGAGCACCACGGTCAATTGGGCGGCGGCGATGACGGCCAGCGCCAAGGCTTTTCGGTGCGCTTGCCCGGGTGGTGTGGCGGAAATCGTCACTTCAGTGGTCATCGCCTGGCCCCCAGGGCTTTGCGATCCATCCTTTATTTTCGGAACAGATTGTTCTAAAGATATGGAGCAGTATGTACCACAAAAGTTTATGGTGCAAGATGTTCCAGAACGGTCCGAGATGGCGAAGGAGTCGCAGGTGGACGATGTCCGGCAGTCGGCCGGGGCGCCGGCTCGGGGTCCCGACCCGCGAGTGGTGCGCAGTCGGCAGGCGGCGCTGACCGCGGCGCAAGATCTGCTCGTCGAGCAGGGCTGGCCCGGCGTGACCCATGTGGCGGTGGCGGCACGCAGCGGCGTCGGGCGGACCACGCTGTACCGGCACTGGCCGGACGTGGCGGCGTTGATCCACGACGCGATCGTGCAGCGGATCGACCGGATCCGGCCCGTGCCGACCGGCGATCTGCGCACCGATCTCCGCAATGAGCTGAACGGTTTGCGGCAGTTGCTGCACGACCCGGTGGGCGAGCGCGGTATGCGCGCGGTATTGGACCGTTCCCCATTCGATCCAGCGTTCGGAACGCTCAAGAAAATGCTCTACCAGACCGGATCGGCAGGCTTTCGAAGAATTCTGAAAGCCGCCGAGGCCCGCGGGGAGCTGTCGCCGGGCGCCGACATCTCACTGATCATCGACCAGCTCGCGGGACCGCTGATCTTCCGCCGACTGCTCGCCGACCGCGACATTTCCGCAGCGTATGTGGAGTCCGTCGTCGACAGCGTCCTGACGCTGAATCGCCGCTGATCGGTATCGTCCGCAGGCCGCACAATCCCGGATATAGCGTCCTCGCCCCTTTCCGGATGCCGGACAATAGTGAGATCGCGATCGGTGAGGTCACCGATCCGGAGATGCTGAGGAAGGTCCTCAACTCGCTGGAGAGGCGGATTCCATGCCAACCTCGGCGACATCGCAACCGCGGCGAGTTTCGCCGGTGGGCTCGCATGTCGCGGTGGCGGGCGGACTGATCAAGACGGGGCTCGGTGAAGCCACCGAGATCGGGGCCGAAGTCATCCAGGTCTTCGCGGGCAACCCGCGGGGATGGCGGCCTACCCCATTCGATCGAGGTGAGGACGACGAATTCCGAACGGCCTGTGCTGAATTGGGTATCGCGGTATTCGTCCACGCACCGTATCTGCTCAACTTCGGGTCTCCGACGCCCGCGACCGTCGAGAACTCGGCTGCGGCATTGGCATACGTCATGGGGCGGGCCGAATCGTTGGGGGTATCCGGAGTGGTCGTGCATACCGGCTCGTCGGTGCAGCAGGGCGCCCGCGCCCGAGCCTTCGCACAGGTGCACGAGGTCATACCGCCGATTTTGGATGCGGCCCCGGACGGTGTGCGGCTGCTCGTCGAACCCACTGCCGGGGGTGGCGCCGCCTTGGCATCAACCATCGACAGCACCCTCGAGTATTTGGATGCCCTCGCGGATGAGCGGGTCGGGGTCTGCCTCGACACCTGCCATTTGCACGCGGCGGGGGAGGACGTCACCGGTCCGGACGAGCTGGCAGCTGTCCTGACCAGGCTGACAGGTGCGATCGGCGTCGACCGTCTCGGCTTGATTCATGTCAACGACAGCCGTGATGCCGCCGGGTCCCATCGCGATCGCCATGAATCACTCGGGGCAGGCCTGATCGGCGAACGCGCCTTCACCGCGCTGTTCTCGACGCCGGAGCTCCGGGGTGTTCCGCTGCTGGTCGAAACCGCAACGCCCGCAGCGGATGTGGCGCTGCTCGCGAAGATGCGCGCCACCGCACTCGGAGCGCTTCCGCTCAGCTGAGTACGAAGCCGCCGCTGGGGTTCGTGTAGTGGGTGTTTTCGACGCTGTGCAACATGGCCGCCATGGCTTGCAGCACGTGGCTGAGGGCGGTGATGGCGGCATTCTCCGCCGGATCGGTGGACCAGGTCTCGGTCATGACAGGCCTTTCGGAGTGGTGGGAGTGCGGAGGTGGTGGTCGGTCAGACGCTGATAGGCATCACCGGCGCGCAGCACGGTGGATTCGTCGAAAGGCTTGCCGCTGAGGGATATCGAGAGCGGGGTGCCTTCGCTGGACAGGCCGATCGGGATGGCGAGTGTCGGATTGCCGAGCGGATTCCAGTACGGGGTGTGCAGGGAGGCAAGGACATTCAGCGGTTGCAGCTGATCGATGGCGGCCAGTGGCGGCGCGCCCAGGTGGCCGGTGGGGGTGAGGACGATGTGGACCTCGGTGAACAGTTCGGCCATCCGCTGCTGTGCGATACGCCGGACTCATTGTGCCTGAATGTAATCCGTGGCGTCGAGCGCGCCCCCGGCGGCGAGGATGATGCGGGTGCCGCGACCGTAGTCGGTCCACCGGGTGCGCAGATCGTGCCGATGGTAGGTGTGCGCCTCGGCGAGCATGACCATCACGTCGATCGCGGTCACCTCCGGGTACATCGGCACCTCGACCGGAACGATGGTGGCTCCGGCTTCGCGCAGTGCGGCCAGTGCGTCCGAAAACAGTTGCGGCTGGCCCGGATCGATGCCCGCGCTCGCGTAGCGGTCGAGATCGTCCACGCCGATGGTGATTCCGCGCAGATCCCCGGTGAGCGCGGCGGGATAGTCGTCGAGCGGGGCGGGTGAGCTGTACGGGTCGGCCGCATCGTGCCCGGCCATGACCGACAGCAGTAGTGCGCAGTCGGCGGCCGAACGAGCCATCGGCCCGACATGGTCGAGGGTGTAGCCCAGCGGTACGACACCGGATTTCGGCACCCGCCCGAAGGTCGGCTTCAAACCGGTGATTCCGTTGAACGCGGCCGGGATTCGAATACTGCCCGCGGTATCGGTGCCGACGGCGCCGAGGAACATGCCCGCCGCCACGCCGCTGCCGGATCCGGAGCTGGAACCTCCGGCCCAGCGCTGCGGGTCCCAGGCATTGCGCGGCACCGGGAACGGCTTGTCGGGATCGGGGACGCCGATGGCGAATTCCATGGTGGTGGTCTTGCCGGTGACGATGGCCCCGGCGTGCTCCAGCCGGGAGACCACGGTGCAGTCGCCCGTGGCGCTGCCCCATGCCGGATCCAGCACGAGAGATTGCGCGGTGGTGGGAGCGTGCGAGTGCGACAGAATGTCCTTGACGCCCACCGGAATTCCGTCCAGCGGCGCCAATTCCTCGCCCGCTGCGATCTTGGCGTCGACGCGGTCGGCCTGGGCTCGGGCGCGGTCGGTGAATCGGGCCAGGAAGACCCCGAGCGTGCCATCGGCGGCATCGGCATTGTCCAGGGCGTGGCCCACCAGCCCGGTCGCGCTCACCGCACCCGATCGCAGCGCGGCGGCCGCATCGGTGAGCGTCGAAAAGGCAACGGGCACTGCAGTTGTCATATGTTTCTCCTCGGTCAGCGGGGGAGCGCACCGGTCAGATCGATGCGGGGAATCGCACCGATGCGCAGTTGCATTTCGCTGCGGCAGGTACCCAGCGCGTAGTCGATCGCCTGCCCGTCGCGGTTGCGAATGGTCTGTTCCAGCAGCAGCACCGGTTCACCCGGCAGCACGTGCAGCAGTGCGGCCGCGTGATCGTCGGCCCGCGCCGCCTGCAGGCCGATATCGAAGGCGGTGAAATTGATGCCGCCGGCACGCAGCAGCGAATAGAAGTCGTCCCGGAACGTGGTCAGGTCGACGCGAGCGGCCTCGGGTGCGCGTAAGTAATTGGTGAACAGCGCGATCGGCCGCCGGTCGAGCAGCAGCACGTACTCGATGCACAGACAGTCGTCGCCGAGGCTGATGCCGTCGAGATGTTCGGCGATCACCTCTGGCGCGGGAACCCACGCCCAGTGCAGTAGTCGCGGCGATATGCGCCCGAGCGCGAGGTGCTCCTCGAGCGAACGGCCTTCCGGCGGAAGCGCTCCCGAGACCAGGTATTCGGTGCGCACCGGCACCGTGCCCACGCCGCGGCGGCGCTCGATCAGCCCATCGTGGCGCAGCAGGTCCAGCGCCTCACGCACCACATCGCGTGAGGCCTGGTACTGCGTCATCAGTTCGGCTTCGCTGGGCAGTTTGCCGGACCCGAACGCGCCGTCGCGCAGGGCAGTACGCAGTAGATCGTGCAATCGCCGAGCGAGCAGATGCGAGGACCCGGGCAGGCAGTCCTGCACCTGCGCGCGGAACCGGATGCGTTCCTGTGCGAGGTCATTCGCACCGGCGCTGCTGAGGGACTGCTCGCTGGGTGGCATATCTGCACTGTGCCCACGGGCAGGTTACGCGGCAAGGAGTTGGCGTAAAGGTCCAGTTACGCGGCCGACACGGCGAGCTCAGCCGCTCTGACCTGCGAAATTATCGGTCGCCGTGAGGGTTTCGCGGCGCCGATCGGTCAGTGACGGGGGAGTGGCGGGTGCGGGCCCAGATGTTCGCGGAGGGTCGTGCCCGTACGGCCGACCAGCTGAACGCCTCCCCGATTGCCCCGCGGACCTGCTCACCGCGTCGAATCCGGCCACCTACCTCAGCGCCGACGCACAGCTGTACCTGGTCGGGGGCAACTCCCACGATCCCCGCTACCTGCGCGGTACCCCGACCGGCCCGACCATCAAGCAGACCACCAAGAGCTGCATGACAACCGAAACCACGCCGCACACCCCACCGACCTTCGACGACCTCACCACCTTCTTCCAGGCGCACCTGCAGAATCACTGACCTGCCTCCAGGAGTCACCGAATCACGCGACGAAGTCGAAATTCAGCTTCCCCAGCAGCCGTGGCGGCGGCCTCCAAACAAGCAACGCCCGGCTGGACCACCAAATCCGGCAGGGTCACTGAGGTATTCCCGCTACGGTCGCCTCGTCCCAGTAGGCCGGGTTGCGGCCGTAGTTTGGGGTGGTGAAGGCGCGATCCCATTGCGCGCCTTCGGGAATGAGTTCACGCCAGGGCGCGACCTCCACGTACAGCACGCGCATCGAATTGAGGGCACCGTGGTGCAGGTCCGGCCCGTCGGTGGAGACGGCGTCCTCGGCGACGGCCACCTCATAGTTGCGTTCCAAGGCCGCACGGACCGTGGCTTCCACGCACACGTTGGTTTGCAGCCCGGCGACGAGAAGGCGTTGAACGCCAAGGCTTCTCAGGATCGGATCGAGTTCGGTATAGGCGAAGAAACTGTGCCGGGTCTTCTCGAGCACCAGATCCCCGGATGCCGGCGCGACCGCGTCGATGATCTGACTACGCCATTCTCGCTGCACGGCGGACACCCCCGGCAGGCGGGACGCGCGTGATCGCTGATGTCGCGCAGCGCGGGGATTGGCCGCCAGAACACCGGCCGGGCTGGTCACCTGCCGCGAGTACACAACCGGAATGCCGTCCGACCGCGCCGCGGCCAACAAGTCCGCGCACTCGCCGACAACTTCGCTCAACCGCCAAATAGGCGGCCAACCCAAACTGTCCCGCACCCCATCGTCCGCCACGTAACCGTTCTGCACATCGATCATCAACACTGCCAGATCCGCCACCGCGCACCCTCTCCTCACCCAGAAGTCCCCACCGTCAGGGCCGATGTACCGATCATCCGCCGCGCGAAGAGCCCGCGTGCCGAATCCGCACTCTCCCAACCGATATCGCCAACACATTGGATATTCGAGGAAGGCGACAGGTTGAGTGGTTGTTCGCCTGATGCCCTGAGCATGGGCCGGGTTATGCCTCAAGAAGTCTGGCAGAATGGACAGAGGCCGGGATCATGCTCCCCGCGAGGCTTCGCCCGCGGTGGACTCGGACCCCGCATCGGGGCCGGATGCGCGAGCGCCGACGTCAGGCTTTGCCGACGTTGGAAACGGGGATCGGTTCTGCCGCTTCCCGCCCTGTCGATATCCGAGCGCACCCTGTTGACGGTGCGTCAGCTGGGTGCGCGTCAATCATGAAGGAGCACATCATGAGTAAGAGCACTCCGATGGATCGCGAGTCGGCCGATCGGATCGATGCAGCCGCCGAACGAGATCCGCAATCGGACACTGCGACAAGCGGGTTCGCTGATCGCGCGGATGCGGCGGCCAGCCGCTGAGCAGGACGACGGCGAGTAGCCGACCCCGGGGTGGGTGGGGGATCCTCCACCCCGCACCTGGTCGACCCTGTCGCTGTAACGCTCGGATGCTGGATCCGCGGTGGAGAGACCACACAGGATTTCGTTCACTGCCTGGAACTGCTCAGCCAGAGCCCGGTAACTCGCGGTCCTCTGGTCACGTTGCCAGCGTCCGGATTCCGTCTGCTATCCCAGAAACGTCCGATCACCACGCCCAGGAGAGCGGCAAGTGCAGCCGATGTCGCGTCCCCACGAACCCTATTCTGCAGGGCCGCAACGTGATCCACACCTTGAATGGCCAGTCTCGAACGGATACAGGCGGCCTTCGAAGCGTCCGAAGTTGCGATTGGCCGAACTTCGCCAACCCAGCGGCTGCCACCGATACCATCGCCTGGAAATCGGCAAGACCGAATTCTTCACGGTGTCAACATCATTCGACAGGAGGGTCTGATTCAGATGTATTTGGGTGGTTGCCTGTGCGGGAAGATCCGATTCCAGGCAGACGCGGACGCGGACTGGCCGCATCTGTGCTCCTGCCCGCACTGCCAGAAGCTGGCCGGTGGCCCGGTCGCGGCGTGGGTTGGGTTCCCGGCCTCGAAGTTCGAGTGGACTTCCGGAGAACCACGCTGGTACAACACTTTCCCGACCACGCAACGCGGTTTCTGCCCCGACTGCGGAAGTCTGCTGGCCGCCCGCGACAGTGTGGGCGAGTTCAAGGATCAGATGGGGGTGACGATGATGGCACTCGACGACCACGCCGGCCTGGTGCCTGTACATCAGTCCTGTAAGGAGAACGCGGTGTCGTGGCTTGCGGTGATCGACACCGTCACCCCGCAAACAACCTGACAATTCGAACCGCACCGGGCGGCTTCCCGAGAGTACGGCGACGGCCCGACTCCATATTGGCAGTCGGGCCGTATTGGCAGACAGTACGTTTGGGTGACTACCGGGCGTTCGGTGTGCAACCTGACCGTACGACCTGACCGCTCTCCATCATGCCGCCGAGCGACCCGATCGGGTCATCGGGGCCGAGCGAGCTGAATGCGTTCTTTTCGGCTGTGACCTGGTCCGGCCCGATTGCCCAGCCGGCCGGGGTGCCTTGGCGCTTGACCAGGGCCGCGCAGGTGTTCTGGAATGTCAGGACTACAACGCATTTGGACTGGCCGCACGCGTCCAACGCGGCGGCTTCCGCAGCCGCCGCGTCAGGGTAGTTCGACGCCCAGCCGTGTTTGTCGAGCTGACCGACCGCGTTCTTGGATATTGCGATTGCGCCGTAGACATCCCCCTCGGCGTTCGCGGTGCCCGCGCCAACCATTGTGAGCGCGGCAATCACCGACAACGCACCCGCAAAGGCAGTTTGGCGTGACAATGACATCTGATTACTCCCCATTTTCGAGATCCTGAGCTTCGCGATCATCGCGGAGCCCATGCCTTTTGTGCAAATCGCCAATTCGTCTGTGCGGCAACCATATTTGTGGTATCGACGGCATGGTCGAGCGGTTTTCGCGACGGGCGCGGATCCGGTCGGCGAGGTCATAGTCATGCCATTTCGAAGCGCGCGTCGGGGCCGTGTTCAGGCGGTCAGCGTGCTCCGAGGACAGCGAGGATGCTGTTTGCCTGGTGGTTGGCGCCGAGTTGGTTCGGGTGGAATGGTGCGGCGGGGCCGACGGGGGTGCTGCTGAAGGGGATCAGGCCTTCGCCCCAGCGCACACCCGGTGCCTGGCAGACATCGTGGCCGTCGCTGGTGGCGTAGGTGTCGACCAGGTCGATATCGGTCGTGTTCGCCACTCGGGCGAGCATGGAGTTCAGTTCGATCAGTTTGTGCCCCAGCCAGATTGCGTCGGGGTCGGAGATCGGGATGGTCGGGAAGCATCCGCCCTCGGTGGTGATGAGCTTCAGGTAGTTCAGCAGCAGGATCCGCGCGTGGGGGAGCGGGCCCGGATGCCGTTGATCACGGCGACCAGCTTCGGCTCGGCGGCCGCGATATTCGCCGACATCCGGTCGCCGCCGCCGGTGACGAAGGAATCCAGGCACGGTGTGGCAGCGGCACTCACCGTCAGGCAGGCCATGACCGTGTCGGCGAGTCCGGCGTCGTTGCCGCCGATCGCCAGCGTCACCAGGTCTGTCTAGGGGGTCAGGTGGTCGAACTGAGCTGGAATCGCCCCGGCGAGTGATTGCGGACCCTCTTGCGGGTGGGTCATATCGGCGGTGACCGCACCGCCACAGGACGCGTCGAAGAACGTCGTGACCGCCAGGGCGGCGGCCACCTGCTTCGCGAAATTGTGCCGGCTCTGAGTGCATCCCACCGGAATGTACTGGGTTGTCATCAGGTCGGGGTTGGACACGACGTCCGCCGCCCAGAATCACCCAGTGCCACATACTCGTTCACGGACCCGGGGGCTGGTGAGTCCTTCGCGGTCTCCCGTGCGTCGGCGAAAGCTGTTGCGGTGGCCAGCGTCGTCAGGACGGTGACGGCCAGGGATATCCGCAGACAGCGCTGTCTGAGGGTCATATATCGAGGTCCTTCCAGGGGAAATCGGCAGGAAGCTATAACTGGTTCCAGTTGAGAGACCACGTTAATATTAGGACAGGCTATAGCGCGCCCTTATCTCGGTGAACAACTGGCCAACCCGGCCTGTTGACCTATTTGTTTCTCTGCACTGTGGCGGTACCAACATTGCCAAAAGAAGAACAAGACGTGCGACTCGCCGCTAACTTATGCGGATTGGAGGATTGGCGGTCAGCACCTCGGCTGTTGCGGCACCCGCGCGTGCGTGTCCTCGCAGGGCAACCAACTCCGGCTAAGGGTAGGAAGCTACGGTTCAAGCTGTCTTGCCCCGCCACAACAGACCTTGGTGCGGTGACAGTGATCCCGCCACAATCGCCAGTTCTTATGAATCGTCGCGGTGATAGCGGTGGTATGGCTATCACTGTCAGGACCGGGTGGCCCCAGTCCTCGGGGTGCGAGGATCTGAGGCCGTCCGCGTCACTCCGACGGTGGTTCCAGCACCGGTAGCGCACCGGATTCGGCTGCGGTCCAGAGGGATTCGCGCAGCTGGGAACAGTGTGGCAACGGGTGAGCGGAGAACACGCTTGCGGTGCTGCGTTCCACGCAGGCCGCCATGGCCGCCGCGTTCCACTGCACGCTCGTCTGTGCCCAACTGCTCTTGCGGGCAAGGACTTCCGCGCCACACTGGCGGCATCGTACCGGCAGCATGGGGCCGTCGAGCAGCCGTTCGTCGGCATGGACGGTCATGACGATGCCTTCTCCGCGTCGGCCTGCCGGGCTATGTTCTCCCGGACCTGCTCGTGCCAGGCTTCGGTCGGCCGAGTGGTGTCCAGTTCGAATTCGAAGCGATCCACCATCTCCGGTTGCACGTCGGCGGCGTCGACGTAGAACTGCTCGTACCAGCGGCGGAGCTGGTAGACCGGCCCGTCCTCCGTACACAGCAGCGGGTTGTCGATGCGCGTCTTGGACCGCCAGATCGCGACATCCTGTTCGAAACCGATCTTCACCCAATCACCGAGTGCGACGGCGGTTTTCATTGCATCCTCGGTGGGCAGCGCCGCCGATTTCTTGACGATGATTCCGTACATCAGGACGAAGGAGTTCTCGTCGATCGGGTAATGGCAGTTGATGAGGACGGTTTGCTGCTCACCACCTCCGTGGTGGTGATAGACGAGGTCGTCGATCATGAAGGAAGGACCGTAATATGAAGCGACGGAAGTGGTTCCGAGCACAGTCGAGTCTTCCCCGGCACCCGGCAGATCCGTGCGAGCGACGCCGTCGAAGTACTGCGTTGCGATGTGTCCCTCGAACACGTTCTTGAAATACGTCGGCAGCGAACCGTGGATGTAGAAGAAGTGCGCCATGTCGACGACGTTGTCGATGATTTCGCGGCAGTTGGTCTGCACCACGGTGGTGTACCAATGCCAGTCGGTCCACTCGTCGCTGCCGGCGCCTTCGATGCTCGGAATCGTGATGTCCGCGGGTGGCTGCTTACCCTCCGGGTCGTTCCAGACGAACAGCATCCCGTCCTGTTCCAGCGTGGTCCACGCCCGCGTGCGGGCCAGGGGCGGCACCCGCTTCGCATAGGGAATCTGCTTGCAGCGTCCGTCACCGCCCCACCGCCAGTCGTGGAATGGGCAGGCGATCTCGTTGTCCTTGACCTCTCCGTCGGAAAGATCACCGCCCATATGCCGGCAGTAGGCGTCGAGTACGTTGAGTCGTCCGTCGCCGCCCCGAAATGTGACGAGTTTGGTTCCGAACGCCGTGATCGAATGCGGCTTGCCGTCGGAGAAATCACGGATCAGGCCCAGACAGTGCCAGCCGCGGGCGAAGCGGGTCGGCACCGCGTCGGCCTCGATCCGGCGAACCTCATCTTGCGCCATTGTCATGTTCACCCTCCTCGGAGTGATCGCATGCGGTGAACTCCGCACTACTTCGGTTCTAACACCGCCGACTACGTTGACAGGCAAGCGATTTCACTGACTGAAGTAGCGCTGACGCCGGTGCGAAACCTGCCACGAACAGGCCCGTCCGAGCGGTGGCTAGTAGGTACGGCCGGGTAGGAGTGACGACGCCGCGACACGTAGTTGTCGCTCGGATATATCCTGCGAGACCCGTTGGCTGAGGCTGGACACCAGGATCCCCCACCAGCTGTAGATCAGCAGTTGGATGCTGTCGTGCACGCCGTCTCGCTCGTCGGCGGGCAGGCCGAGCGTCGCCGAAATGGCTTTGTGCAGCGCGACTTGTGAACCGAGCCAAGGCCGTTCGTTCGGCACGTCCTTCATATAGCCCGCGGTAATGGATCGAACCATTGCCGCGCACAGGTTCGGCGTCTTCAACAGTGACCGATTCATCTCGACCATATTGGTTCCGATATCGGCAATCGGGTCGACGCCCGCGCACAACCAGCGCTCGTCGACGAACCGCAGCACCCGCTCCTCGAATAGCGCGCCGAAAAGGTGTGTCTTGGAAGGGAAGTAGCGATACAGGGTGCCGATGGCAACGTCAGCGGATCTCGCGACATCGGTCATCTGGACGCGGTCCAGATCGGTCGTCGCGCCCAAATCCGCTGCGGCCGTCAGCATTCGGTTCCAGGCTGCCAGCTGTCGTGGCGAAACCGGCGACGCGGGACGCCGCTCCTCGGCTATACGGGCCATGGGCCGGGATTCTCCAACAGTGCGTCGGCGATGGCCCTTGCCGACCTGACTATCAGCGGGGCCACCCGCTCCAGCGTGATATCGACGCCGCCCGCCAGCGAGATCGCTCCGACGGCACCGTGTGGAATGCGCAGTGCCACACCGACGCAGGCGATCCGGCTGTCGTACTCACCTCGTTCGAATGCCAGCCCGCGGCTCGCGCGAACACGTCCGAGCTCGCGGTGTAACCGCTCGACCTCGCCGATGCTCTGCGAGGTGCGCTGCTCGACTCCATTCGGATACTCCGAGTCGATGTACTCGGGGGCTTGCCATGCGAGCAGCGCCTTGCCCAGGGCTGTGCAGTGCGCGGGCGCTCGCCCTCCTACCCGCGACGGTATGTCTTCGGCCGGTCGCCCGCCTACCTTGTCGAGGTAGTACACCTCCGGTCCGTCCAGAACAGCCAGGTGCACAACAAGATTCGAGCGGAGCGCGAGCTCATGCAGTACCGGCGCCGCCGCTGTGCGCAGTGCGCCATGGCCGTTCTCCCGCCCGCCCAGCGCAAGTGAGCGGCAACCCAACCGGTACCCGGTCGAAGTCCGGTCGATCCACTGAAGTCGGATGAGCTGCTCCAGGATTCGATACGTCGTCGAGCGGGGCAGCCGCGTTCGCTGGGTGACTTGGTCCAGCGTGCGGATTGTATGCGGCCGATCGAATTGATCCATGATCGCCGTGATCCGCTCGGCCATCGAGTGCGGCACCAGGTGTTCGCCGCCGGCAGCTGAGCTCAGCATCGAGGTCATGCCACCCCATTTCCCGGAAATGAAATCAATTCTAATTCTACCGGGGCGTGGCGAGGCCGGCGCAAGCATCTCGGAATAGTTCCGCTCAGCGGGAACAGGGCGTCAGCGCACGGGACGGGGCGGAGACACCCGCGCGGTGCCGCGCACCAGTGCGCCCCAGGCGATTTCGACGCAGATCATGGTGGAGATGCCGGGTTCTCTGGTTTTCGGTAGCCCGTCGGCAATGACCGGGAGCGCTGGGTGTCAGGGGGCGCTCGTGGTCTACCGACGTCGCCGTTCACCTGGGGGTTCGCAGTGCCGATGGTGACACGCCTGGAACACGTTTCGCCGAATGGACGGTCGGTGAACCATGATCAATTGAGGCGGCATGGTCCGATGGGAACAGGTTAGGGCTCGAACTTGATAGCGATAGCTAATTACCCGCGGGCGCACCGCATCTCGAACGACGGCCGGAGAGCGGTGTGAGACCCCCGTTCTCGCGCAGCCTGTTTCTGCGCGGTGCGCTCGGAATCGGGGTCGCCGGTGTGGGTTTCGCCGGGGCCACTCGACTGTCTGCCTCCAATGCGGCGCCCGCCCCGGGATCCTTCGGCGGTGACACGGGTGCCTCGGGGAGCGCTTCGGGTTCCGGCTCCGGCAGCGCCGACCCGAAATGGCGTGCGTTGCAAGGCAAGCTGCGTGGGCGGGTGATGTTGCCGGGTGATCTGGAATACCCGGTGGCGAAAGAGGTTTTCAACACTCGTTTCGACAATGAGACGCCGACGGCTGTCGTGCAGGTCGCCGATGCCGGAGATGTGGCCACGGCCTTCGGTTTCGCGGCCGAGAACGATCTCGAGGTGGCGGCGCGGGCGGGTGGTCATTCCTATGCGGGGGTTTCCACGGCAGCCGGATCGCTGATCATCGACGTGCGGCGGTTGCGCGGCGTACGCACCGAAGGCGGGCGGGCTGTCGTATCACCGGGGCACACCCTCTATGAGGTGTATGGCGAACTCGATCGGTCCGGGCGGAGCCTGCCTGCCGGCTCGTGTCCCGGCGTCGGTGTCGCGGGTCTCACCCTGGGCGGCGGATTCGGCCCGGAATCCCGCGCCCACGGCCTCACCTGTGATCGGCTCACCGCCGCCACGCTGGTCCTGCCCGACGGCACCATCACCGATGTGTCCGCCACCGCCAACCCGGACCTGTTCTGGGCGCTGCGCGGCGGCGGCCCGCTGTTCGGCATTGTCACCTCGCTGACCTTCGAAACCATCGAGGCGACCGCGAAAGATGTGGTGCGCCTGACCTTTCCGGGTGAGAACGCGGACCGTGTCATCAGCGGCTGGCAGGAGTGGCTGCGGGCCGCGGACCGCGAGCAATGGGCCAATATCAGCGTGGACGCCGACGGCGCGGGCGGCCTACGCTGCTGGATGCAGCTGGTATGCCCCGAAGGCGAGGGCGAGACCGTCGCAGCCGCGCTCACCGAGGCGATCGGCGTCGCCCCCACCGACACCGACACTCGCACCCTCGGCCACATGGACACCGTCCTGTATCTGGCGGGCGGCACCGCCGATCAGCCGCGCGCCGCCTTCACCAACGGCTCCGACATCGTCTCCGTCCTCACCCCCGACATCATCGGCCGGGTGCTCGAGTCCGTCACCCGGTTCTCCAGCGTCGGCGGCACCGGCTGGGTGCAGATCAATACCCTCGACGGCGCGATCCGCGACCTGTCTCCCACCGCCACGGCTTTCCCCTGGCGCGACCACGCCGCCATCGTGGAATGGGGTGCCTACGAACCGATTCCGCACGCCGCCGCCCTGACATGGCTCGCCGACTCCCACGCCACCCTCGCACCCGATTCGGTCGGAGCGTACGTCAACTACCTCGAGCCCGGCGACCCATTGTCCCGCTACTACGGCCCCAATCACACCCGCCTGGCCCAACTCCGCACCCGAGTGGACCCGAACAATCGAATCCGCTCCGTGCTGACTTCATGACGGTCTGGTGTTCATTTCCTCGAATCGTGCTCGGCGCGAAAGGCTTCGATCACCGGGGCCAGTTCGCCCGCATCGGTGATCAGATCGACATGACCGCCCATGTGCAGGTGCATCGTCGAATGCGGTAGCAGCCGGTTCATGATGCGCGCGTTGCCGATCGGGATGATCGGATCGTCGGTGCCCGCCAGAATCAGGGTCCGCTGGCGGATGAGTGGGAGCGCGAACAGGCTCGTCCACACCGAACCCGCCAGTAATTGATGCAGGTAGCCGACCCGCGATCCGGCCATCAGTTGCCGGTCGAACAGCCGCTCGACAATCGCGGGATCGTGGCGGGCGGTGCCGCCGTACAGCTCGCCGGCGATACGCGCGGCGTAGTGATGATCCAGGAAGCGGCGCGGGGTCAGCATTTCCAGCAGCACCCGCGGCCGTCCCGGAATCATGACCACCCCGGTGCCGGTGGAGACCAGGATCAATCGCCGGCACCGGCGCGGGTACTGGAACGCGTACTGCTGGGCCAGCGCGCCGCCCCAGGAGAGGCCGAGCACATCGACCGGTTCATCGATTCCGAGTTTGTGCAGTGCTCCTCGCAACACCGCAGCGAGATACGGAAACCCGTACGGCAGTGGCGAATTCGGTGATCCGCCGACACCGGGCACATCGAACCGCACCACGGTGGTCCGCGGATCCAGCGCCGCGACGAGCGGATCGAGTACCTCGAGCGCGGCCCCGATCCCGTTGCAAAGCACCAGCGGCACTCCGGAACCCCATCGCACGTGCACTCGGATCTGTTGTCCCAGTACGGCGATGAGCCGTTGCTCGACGGCGTCGGCGGGCAACGGCGTATTCACGGGTAGAGCACTACGACATCGGCGACACAGGCCGGGCGGGTACCGCCGTCGATCTCATAGGTGAGACCGAATACCGCCTCCACCCCGGAGGGCTTCTGTTGTGCGGCAACGAGTGTCACCATCGCCCGCACCTTCGAACCCACCGGCACCGGCGCCGGGAACCGCACTTTGTTCAAACCGTAGTTCAGGGCGGCGGTCAGCCCGCGGATCTCCAGGACTTCGGCGATCACGACGGGCGCGAGGGATAGCGTGAGATAGCCGTGCGCGATGGTGCCACCGAACGGCCCGGCGGCCGCACGCCGCGGATCGGTGTGAATCCACTGATGATCACCGGTCGCCTCCGCGAACAGATCGACCTGCGGCTGGATGATCTCGATCCAGTCGCTGGCGCCGAGCAGCTGTCCGGCGCGGCCGAGCAGATCGGCCGGGGTATCGAGTTGTGTTGTCATGACAGACCTTTCAGTGCGTGAGTACGTATTTGCCGGGAGCCGCGTCCAAGGGCGGCAGTTCGGGAGACCCGAGCGTGGCGGGCGCGTCCCGGTCCGGTCCGCTGCGATCGGCGAGCCAGGCCGTGAAGTCCGGCCACCACGAACCCGATTGCGGCGCTGCGGAATCCACCCATGCGTCCGGATCGGCCTGGTCGGCGGGCCCGATTCGATAGGCGGCCTTGGGATTTCCGGGCGGATTCACCAGTGCGGCGATATGGCCGCTGGTGGAGAGCACGAACCGCAGATCCTTACTGCCCAGCAGTCGCGCACTGCGATAGCACGCCTGCCACGGCGAAATATGGTCGGCGAGCCCGGCGACCACATAGCTGTCGACGGTCACCCGCGACAGATCCACGGGTGTGCCGAGCATGCGCACCGCATCCGGCTCGGTGAGCGAATTGTGCACGCCGAGCATGACCATGTCCCGGTGCAGCGCCGCGGTCATGCGGGTGGTGTCGGCATTCCAGAACAGCACGTCGAACGGTGCGGGTGCGCGGCCCTGTAGATAGTTGTTGACCCAGTACCGCCACACCAGATCGGTGGGCCGCAGCCAGGCGAACACCTCCGCCAGCGCGCGACCGTCCAGATAGCCCTTGCGCGCCGAGACCGCGATCGCCATCTTGGCGGTCTCCTCATCGATGGCGGCCGCGGCGAATCCGGCCCGGGCCTGATCCAGCACGGTGACCATGAGCGTCAGGCTCGCCAGTCGATCGTCCTGCCCGATCTCGGTGAGATGCGCGGCGGTCATAGCCGCGAGAATCCCGCCGGAGCAGGACGCCTGCAAATGCGTGCGTTCGGAGCCGGTGATGCGTTCGACCGCGTCCAGTGCGTCGACGATCGCCTGACCGTAGGTATCGAAATCCCAATCACGCTGGGCGGCAGTGGGATTGCGCCACGAAATGGCGAACACCTGCTGCCCCTGGGACAGGAAGTATTCGATCATGCTGCGGCCGGGCGCGATATCCATGATGTAGTACTTGTTGATCACCGGCGGCACCATGAGCAGTGGAATAGTTCGCACCTGCGCGGTCTGCGGCGTGTACTGGATCAGCTCGAACACCTCGGTGCGCAACACCACAGCACCCGGTGTGACGGCGACATTCTCTCCGAGGGTGAACGCATCCGATTCCACCATGGCGGGAACCCTTGGCGCACCGGCCATATCGGTGGCGAAGCGTCGCAGCCCGCGCACCGCGCTGAGCCCGCCGGTATCTATCAAAGCCTTCCAGCCCAGCGGATTGAGCAGCGGATTATTGCTCGGCGACAGCCCCTCGAGCGCATTGTCGATGACAAAACGCATCCACTGATCGTCCCGCCAGTCCAGATGCGCGTCGGAGAGCAGGCTCTCGGCCGTGTCGGTGGCCGCCAGATACGCCTGCATACTGCGTTTGAGCAGCGGATTACCCTGCCAGGCCGGATCGGTGAACCGCTTGTCCGCCTTGACCGGAGCGCGCTGCGAGCGGCCGCGCACGATATCCACCAGTTCGTGGCCCAGCTCGGAGGCGTGTGCGCCGAGCACTCCGGGGCGGCGTGCCAGTTCTATGGCCAGCCGGTTCCACGAAGTGTTCGGCAGCATGCGCCTGCCGATACCGATGGCCGAACTGGTCAGTAGTAAATCGAGTGGGGCGGCCAGCTCGTCGGCATGGTCGGAATTCGTCACCATGTGCTCACTTCTCCTGATACTCGGGATCTTCGGAGCGCCGATTCATCGCCGGGACGCGAGGTATGTCGTTCTCATCCCGGGTGAGCTCACGGCCGCGCTGCCGAATATCGAGCTGTCGCAGATCGATAGGAGGGGACCCGGTTCCGCGGTCCCCTTACGGGATTGCGTCGATGAGATCGGTGTCCGTGGCGATAAAGGTAGGCCGCTCGTGAGCGGCTGCCATTGTCTCGAGGGGACGAAGAACGCGCCGGTCATTGTCGGTGCGAGGGTGACCGGTGTCTCCGGAAACGACGCCGGACAGCCGGATTCGAAAGGGTGCGGTCAGGACGGCCGGGTGCGCAGCACGGCGCGCCCGTACCAGTGGCAGACCAGCAGCGCGAGTTCGACATCGAGGCGGTCCTGCGTGATCGGCCGGCCCCGGCGGGCGATGGCGCGGCCGATCCGGTACTTCACCGAATTGAAGTGCAGGTCCAGTTCACCCGCCGCGGCTTTGAAACTCGCACCGGTGCGCAGGAATACGCGCAAGGTCTCCCGCAGGCGCTCATCGTTCTCGGTATCCAGGGCCAGATCACCGAGTACCTCGCCCACCCAGTCGCGGGTTTCGGTGAGATCGCCACCCAGTAGCGCCGCCGTGGACAGGCCCGGGTCGGAGGCGGCGACAATCGGATTCGCCAGCCCGCGTACCAGGGCAACCGCCTGGGCGCGCTCGGCATGCCGATGCGAGAGGCGGAACCCCTCGAATCCCGTCCCCGGCGGGCCGATGGCGATTCCGGGCGTTTCGGTTCCGGCTCGTGCGACGTCACGAATGCGTGCGGACAGGTCATGCGGGTCCGCGCGGTACGGCAACCACGCCCAGCCACAGGCGGGTTCGGTGGCGACGAACAGCGCGGGCGCGTCCGCTTCCAGGGTCTGCGCGAGCTCGCGCGCGAACTGCTGGAGCCGTGGAATCCGGTCCTCGTCGGACTCCGGGAACCACAGCACCAGGGCGACGTGATGCCAGCTCAGCGGATACCGGATATCGGTCGAGGCCGCATCGGCGTCCACCGGTTTGCGGGAAGTCAGCAATTCGCGAATGCGCAAGGCGCGCAGGCTGTTCCGATTCTCCAGCCAGTGTTCGCGCTCATCGTCGTAGATGACCACGACCTGTTCGGTGATCCGGTCGATGTAGTCGAACATGATGCCGGTGATCCGTTCGATGGCGGTGACCCGGTCCTCCGCGGGAATCGCCATCTCATGCAATTCGGCGAAGACCAGTTCACTCAGCCGGCGCTGCCCGAGCCGGTAGGCCCGCACCAGCGCATTGGCCGGAACACCCTGGTGCGCAAGGCGTCTGGCGTATTCGACGGCCGCACCCGGAGCCTGGATATGATCGACCGGAATATTGTGGCGCAGCGCGTGCAACAGGGTGTCCACATTGGCCTCGACGCTCGCGCCGAGCAGGTCCACCGTGCGCGGATCACCACGTAGGTCGGCGATGTCCTCCTCGAGTACGGCGCGAATGGCCGCACTCAACTGCGCCACCCGGGCGTTCATTCGGGCGGCGATCGCCTCGACATAGCGGTCCACCGCGACCTCGCTGTCGCGCCGCGCAATCGTCACACCTCCACGGTAGGCCGGTCCGGCGACGGTGGCGGGTGATTCGCGGGGCCGGGTTGTCTTCCCGCGACAACTGCGGGTGCGAACTTCGTTCACGGACGACGGTGGCAGACGGGCCGGTGATTCCTACCGTTGTCGGCATCGTTCCCGCTTCGCAAGGAATCGCTCATGAATCTCCCCGGTCTTCCCGCCCTACCCGATCACCGAGCCGCGGTCCGCCCTCGGGGACCTGCCCTCGCCGATGACGGCAGCGCACTGGACAACACCGGATTTCTCCGGGCGGTGCGGCGGGCCGCCGCGACGCTGCGCGGTTATGACGTCGGTCCCGGTGACGTGGTCGCGGTCCTGTTGCCCAATACCGCCGATCTGGTGGTGACGCTCTTCGCCGCTTGGCGACTGGGCGCGGCCCTCACACCGGTGAATCCCGCGTTGGTCGCCGGTGAGGTGGCCTATCAGGTGACCGACGCCGGGGCGAAGATACTGGTCACCGATCGGGCGTTCGACGGTCCGGTGCGCGCGGTGGTGTCGGTGGACGAGCTGCGCGCCGGTGCACTCGAACCGGACGCCGATCCGATCGACGTGGATGTGAACGCACTGGCATTGCTCATCTACACCAGCGGAACCACCGGCCGGCCCAAGGGCGTCATGCTCGATCACGCCAATCTGCGATCCATGTGCGACATGGTGATCGGTGCGCTCGCACTGACCGCGGCCGATCACAGTCTGCTCATTCTGCCGCTGTTCCATGTCAATGGGATCGTCGTCAGCGTGCTGTCGCCGCTGCTGGCGGGCGGGCAGACCACCGTCGCGGGACGGTTCGATGTGAAGACATTCTTCAGCAGAGTCGAAAGCTCGCGTGCCACCTACTTTTCCGCGGTGCCGACCATCTACACCATGCTGGTCGAACTGCCCGCCCAGGTGCGCCCGGATACCTCCTCGCTGCGTTTCGGTATCTGCGGCGCGGCACCGGTGAGCGTCGAGCTGCTGGCCAAATTCGAAGCCCGATACGGTATTCCGATCATCGAGGGCTACGGGCTCTCCGAGGGAAGCTGCGCCAGTACTCTCAATCCCGTTGCCGGACAGCGGAAACCGGGCACCGTCGGCCTGCCGTTGCCGGGCCAGCGCATCCGGATCGTCGCGGCGGACGGCACCGAAGCGCCACGGGGAGAGACCGGCGAGGTGCTCATCTCCGGCCCGAATGTCATGCGCGGCTATCTCAATCGGCCCGAGGCCACCGCGACCACCATTGTGGACGGCTGGCTGCACACCGGCGATATCGGCCGAATCGACCAGGACGGCTACCTCATCCTGGTGGACCGAGCCAAGGACATGATCATTCGCGGCGGCGAGAACATCTACCCCAAGGAAATCGAGACCGTCGTCTATCAGCTGCCCGAGATCGCCGAAGCCGCGGTGGTGGGCAGACCCGATCCGGTCTACGGCGAGCAGCCGGTCCTCTTCGTGTCCCTCACCGGCGGAGCGGAGCTGGATACGGACGCGATTCGCGACCACGCCCGCACCGGATTGGCGAAATACAAACTGCCCGTGTCGATCCGGATTCTCGGGGAGCTGCCCAAGAACGCCGTCGGCAAGATCGACAAACCCGCGCTGCGTCGGCTCGACGCCCGAACACGCTGAACCACAGCATTTCTCACCGGCAAGGAGTGAAACATCATGGGATTCACCACACCCGATCTGCCCGCCGTCGAACCGGAGTCGTTCCTGCGGCTGCCGCTCATGGAGCGCATGCGAATTCTCGCGGTGAACTGGGCCGAACACGGCTTCGGCTCACCGCGCATGGTGCACACGATCTACATCGCGAAACTGATCGTGCTGTACGCGTTGGGTGGCATCATCATCGCCACCGCGACCTCGCAATTGCCCGCGTTCTGGCATGTGAGCCAATGGTGGAATCAGCCCATCGTCTATCAGAAGGCGATTCTGTGGACCGTACTGCTGGAGAGCATCGGGATCGCCGGATCGTGGGGGCCGTTGGCGGGCAAGGTGAAACCGATGACCGGTGGCATCCTGTTCTGGGCGCGGCCGCGGACGATTCGGCTGCGGCCCTGGAAATGGGTGCCGTTCACCGCGGGGGATCGACGCGGCTGGTTCGATATCGGACTGTATGCGGCGCTGCTGATTTCGGTCGCCGTGGCCCTGTTCTCGCCTGGCGTGCACAGTGATTCGCTCTCGGCGGCGGTCCCGGGCAATACCTCCGGCCTGGTGAATCCGGCGCTGCTGATCGCACCGATCGTGCTGCTCATTCTGAATGGGCTGCGGGATAAGACGATATTCCTGGCCGCGCGCGGTGAACAGTATCTTCCCGCGCTGTTCTTCTTCGCGGTGCTGCCGTTCGTGGACATGATCATCGCGTTGAAACTGCTGATCGTCGTGGTCTGGGTGGGTGCGGGCGTATCGAAATTCGGTAAGCACTTCTCGCTGGTGGTGCCGCCCATGGTGAGCAACAGTCCCTTGGTGCCGTTCGGATGGGTCAAACGCGCGCATTATCGCGACTTCCCGCGTGATCTGCGGCCGTCCCGGATCGCGGATCTGATGGCGCATATCGGCGGGACCACCGTCGAGGTGATCGTGCCGCTGGTGCTGCTGTTCTCCCATAACCATTGGCTCAGCGTGGCGGCGGTCGCGGTAATGGTGATCTTCCACCTGTTCATCGTCTCGACCTTCCCGCTCGCGGTGCCCCTCGAATGGAATGTGCTCTTCGCCTACGCGTCGATATTCCTGTTCCTCGGCTTCCCGAACCAGAATGGCTACGGCCTGTTCGATATCTCCTCGCCCTGGCTGGCCGCCGCGCTCCTCGCGGGACTGCTGTTCTTCCCGATCCTGGGCAATTTCCGGCCCGACAAAGTGTCGTTCCTGCCCTCCATGCGGCAGTACGCGGGCAACTGGGCCTCGGCCGTATGGGCGTTCGCGCCGGGCGTGGAGGGCAAACTGGATCGGGTGACGCGCACCGCCAAGAACCAGGTCGACCAATTCATCGAATTCGGTTACGAACCGCAGTGGGCCGAGGTCACCATGCAGCAGGTGATCGCATGGCGCACCATGCACAGCCAAGGCCGCGGACTCTTCTCCGTACTTTTGCGCACCCTGCCCGATATCGACACCCGCACCGTGCGCGAGGGCGAATTCCTCTGCAATTCGTTGATCGGCTTCAATTTCGGCGACGGACACCTGCACAATGCGGACTTCGTGGCCGCCGTCCAGCGCGAGGCCCGCTTCGAGCCCGGTGAGGCGGTCATCGTCTGGGTCGAATCGCAGGGCTGGGGGAGCAAGGTGCAGCACTATCAGGTCATCGACGCGGCCCTCGGGGTGATCGAACGCGGCACCTGGGTCGTGGCCGATGCCGTCGCCGAACAGCCCTGGCTGCCGAACGGACCCATCCCGCTGACGGTCACCTGGACCGCGTCCGACCCGAAACCGGTCCGCCACATCGAGATTCGCGACGAGCAGAACCATGAACGCGGAGCGCTGGCATGACCACCGCGACCGTCGTCGGCGGCGGGCCCAATGGACTCGCCGCCGCGGTGACCCTGGCCCGCGCGGGCGTGCGGGTCACTCTCCTAGAGGCCGATGATGAGATCGGCGGCGGCACCCGCACCGTCGAGGGGATCGTGCCGGGACTGCTGCACGATCAATGCTCGGCGGTGCACCCCATGGCGGTGGGGTCGCCGTTCCTCGCGGAGCTGGGCCTGGAGAACTACGGGTTGTCCTGGCGCACACCGGAAATCGACTGTGTGCATCCCCTCGAGGACGGGCGCGCCGGAGTGCTGTATCGATCGGTCGAACGCACCACCGAGGGTCTGGGGCGAGACGGCCGACAGTGGAAACTGCTGTTCGACAAGCCATCTCAGCGCTACGACGCACTCGCGCAGGACATCCTGCAACCACTGCTGCGCGTACCACGCCATCCGCTCACCCTGGCCCGGTTCGGTGCCCCGACCCCGCTGCCCGCGTCCGCGCTGGCCCGGATCTTCCGGACCGAGGAGGCCCGCGCACTGTTCGGTGGCGTTGCCGCACATGCCTTCCGGCCGCTGCACCTGCCGATGACCTCCGCCATCGGAATGGGCATCCTGACCGCGGGCCATCGCTACGGCTGGCCCGTCGCCGCCGGTGGATCGCAGGCCATCACCCGGGCGCTGGCGGCGCTGCTGGCCGATCTCGGCGGCAAGATCGAAACCGGGGTGCGGATCGAAACCGTCACCCAGTTGCCACCCGCCGATATCACCATGTTCGACCTGGCCCCCGAAGCGGTCGCCGCCATCCTCGGCGACCGGCTGCCCGCGCGAATCGCACACGCCTACCAGAACTTTCGCCGAGGACCCGGCGCGTTCAAAGTCGATTTCGCGGTCGCGGACGGCATCCCCTGGACCAACCCGGCGGCCCGCCGCGCCGGAACGGTGCACCTCGCCGGACCCTACCGGGAACTCGCCGCCGCCGAACGTGACATTCACGCCGGGCGGCTGCCCGAACGCCCCTTCGTGCTGGTCGGACAGCAATACCTGGCCGATCCGCAACGCTCCGCCGGAGACATCCACCCGATCTGGGCCTACGCCCACGTACCGAACGGTTTCACCGGCGACGCCACCGAGGCGATCACCAGCCGAATCGAACAATTCGCCCCCGGCTTCCGCGACCACATCATCGGCCGAATGGTCCGCAGCACCACCGAATTGGCCACCCACAACCCCAATTTCACCGGCGGCGACATCATGACGGGCTCGAAGGACATCCCCCAACTCGTTTTCGGCCCGCGAATCACCCTGTCCCCCTACACGATCGGCATCCCCGGCATGTACCTCTGCTCCGCCGCCACCCCGCCCGGCCCCGGTGCCCACGGCATGTGCGGGGCCAACGCCGCACAGCTGGCGCTGAACCACCAGCGGCACTAGGTCATTTGACCAAGGGTGTTCAGTAATGGTTGCCCACCCCATGTCGTCCATATGTCGCTGCGGTCGTCCACCACCCACCAACCCGAAAGCTGGTGGCGGCCACGGCAATAACGCTCAGCATCCACAGACCGATGTCCATGATTCACCTCCCGTATTCTGCAGTGCGCATGCACTGTATGAGCGCGGCGAAGACCGCTGTGTCCCAAGGGGTTGCGTCGGCGCCCGTGAGGATCGCATCCAACAGCGGTGCGTGGACCAGACTTCCGGGTCCGTAGTGTCCGGTTGCCCGCGCGCTCGCGATTACGGCGTAGACGATGATCGCGTAAGCCTGCGGACGAGGCGTGACGAGTGCGCTGTCGGAAGCTTCGAGCTGCCGCAGCCGATTTTCGACCGCCTCGATCACGTCGACCAGAACGCGGATCTCGTTCTCGCGCAGCGGATCCCTGTCCTGTGTGGACGCCGGGTGGGGAAGATCGAACATTGCTGAAACCTCCCGTGATTCCAGGGCGCGGGGGAGGGGAGAGGTGCTCCGCCTGTACCCGCTGCCGTCGTACTCACAACGACAGGCACTGCCGCCGAACGTCCGCAATGCGATTGCGGATTTCCATCGGAGATTTCATGTTTTCCCAGCAGCGTTTCCGCAAACGGTGCCAAACTGATTCCACTCCTGCCGTCGAATCATTCCGTCTACCAGGGGGTAACAACGATGGCCGACGAAGACAGCACCCTGCCCCGGCGGCAACTCGGGCGATTTCTCCGTCAGTACCGGGACGAGATCGGCCTGACGATGGCTCAGGCGGCCAAACTCGTCGAGATCGGCACGACCACTCTGCATCGGCTCGAGAAGGGTACGGCCGATAAGGTGCGCATCCGCATCATCGGGCACCTGTGTGAGATCTACGAGCGGTCCGCTGAGGAGACCTCAGCGCTGAAGAGCCTGGCAGAACAGGCGGCGGTCAAGACGTGGTACCAGGAATACAACGACCTGCTGCCCGGCAACTTCGATGATTACGTCGAACTGGAAGCCGCAGCGCAGCAGCTGATTTCGTATCAGGAACTCGTTCCCGGACTGATGCAGACGGCTGACTACGCCCGGACGATGATCCGGAACTACTTTCCCGATGAGTCAGACCGAGATATCGACCGCCGGGTGGAATTGCGGACGCGGCGGCAAACGATCATCAAACGAAAGACCGAACCGGTCGGGCTCGACGTCGTGCTCCACGAAAGTGCGCTACGGCGCGCCGTCGGCGACACGAATGTCATGGCAAACCAACTGTGGCACTTGGCAGATGCGAGCAGCTGGCCCAATGTCGAGGTGCGGATACTGCCGTTCACCGCAGGCATACCGATGGGTCTGCTGCCAGGTCCGTTCGTCATCCTCGACTTCCGGCGCGATGGCAGAGGGCGCGCGGTGGAACCCACCGTCGTCTACATCGAGAGCGTCATCACCGCGAACATCTACTTGCAGAAACCGGCCAACGTGGAGCGCTATCGTGCGGTATCCACCGCATTGCACGATGCTTCGCTGAACCAGGTGGACAGCCGAGCATTGTTGCGGCACATAGCAAAGGAGTACCAATCGTGAACGTGAACGCTGACGACGTCGTGTGGTTCAAGAGCACCCACAGCCAGGGGGGCTCGGAATGTGTGGAAGTCGCCTGGCTTGAGGGTGGCAGGGTCGGCGTCCGTGACTCGAAGAACCCCACCGGCCCAGCACTGACCTTCGCCCCTGCCGAATGGTCTGCCTTCACGACCGGGCTCATCGACGGTGAATTCCTCCGCCCGCCGCGCGCCTGCTGAAGTCCGCCTAGGCGGCGCGCAACTGCGCGAAGGCCGTCGCCCAATTCTCGTATTGGTGAACGGATTTCCCGGCTCAGGCAAGACCACCCTGGGCACCGCGGTGGCCCGAACCATGAACGCCTGGTTCCTGTCCAAAGACACCATCAAGGAGGCGTTGGCCGGCTGCCTCGAAAACGCCGCCGGGATACCGGAACTCGGCGGGATCGCCATGGACACGATATGGAGCCTGGCTCAGACATCACCGGTCGACTTGGTCATCGATTCCTGGTGGTTCAAGCCACGTGATCTCGCCTTCGCACAGGCGGGCATCGAGCGGACAGGCACTCGCCGTGTCGTCGAGATCTGGTGCGAGGTCCCCGCCGAAATTGCGAAAGCACGCTACGCGTCCCGTCAGCGGCCTGCCCTTTACCAGGACGAGCAACGCTTGGCCCAACACTGGAACAACTGGGCAACCCACGCCACTCCGCTCGGGGTGGCACCCACCCTCATCGTCGACACCACACGCCCCGTCAATCCCACTCACGTCGCTGCACAGATCAGGGCTGTATCCAGCTGACAGACACCGCAATTGCGGCATCGACCCTCCCGCCCGCGTACAGGTCCTTGCACGCACTATGCGGCTGCTGAGTGCGTTGTTCTGTCCACCTCGCGCCTTGTGCTGCCCGCGACCGTGTCGGGCAGCTATGGTTCGCCTCGCTGTTGATCACGATGGGCGGGAATGGAGTTCGGCGTGGGCTGGAAAATGAACGGGTTGATTGTCGAAGGATCGGTGGATCCGGCTCGACTTCCAGGTCGGCCACGCGACGCGAGCGAGACCGTCGACGTAGACACTGTGTATGAGCGTCCCTGCGACTACGGGATGGCCGTAGTCGGCGGGTGGACCTTCATCGCTGACCCTCAATTCCGGGTGAGCTTCAACGATGATGCGGTGCAGGAGATTTCAGATAGGGGTCGAGCTCTGGCATGGGTGACCAACAGCGCTTCCACGGTGCACGGATTCGCCTGGTACGTCGACGGAGCGCCTCTGCGTCGAATCGTCTTTGCGGAGGGGGAGGTCGTCGATGAGAGCGGGGAACGGATTCCCGAGGAAGACTCGGCGCCGGAACCTCTGAGTGAGGACTATGTCTTCGAGATGATGGTGCGATTGACCGGACAGGGCTGGAGCGACGGTGGCGAGGCTCTGTACCGCGTCTGGACTTGCGCTGAATAGTGCGGTGCTGACGGACCGGGTCTCTGACGGCTGTTGACACACTCATCGGCAAGAGCGTGCGTCGCCAAGGCCGAAATGATCTCGGCACGTTGATCTTCGAGTCCGCCGAGTGGCCGCTTCGAACCGCGCGACTCGCGGCATGAGAGTGCGAATTTTGCGAAATTCAGGTATGGCCGCGGCTACTCGGCCGGGTCGAGATCATCGCAGTCATTCTCGTCTTCCCCGTTGTTCGCCCAGACGTAATAGCGCGGATTCACGAGGGACACGCTCACAGCGGCCGGAAGGCGCGTGCGGTAGTGGAATCGGTTGCGGTGTCGATGATCTCGCCGAGCACCGCCCGCACGGCGGCGATCTGATCCGCGCCCACCCGTGCGGTCAATCTCCGCTCGTAGTCCGCGTGGAAGGTCCGGACGGTGTCGAGCATGTCGCGCCCGCGCTCGGACAGATGCAGCAGTTTGGCACGCTTGTCATTCGGGTCGGCGCGGCGCTCGATATAACCCTGCCGGACCATCTCATCCACCACCTTGGCCGCACCCTGCGCGGTAATCCCCAGGTGCTCGCCCAATTGGCTCGCGGTGAGCGCGTTGTCCGCGAGTGTGCGCAGCACGTACCCGTACGACGCGCCCAGCACCTGATGTCCGTGCCCGGCCAGGTGTGCGTGCAACTCCTGCACGAACCCCTGGTAGGCCTGCCCGAGCAGTACGCCGAAATCCATACTTGACTCCCTTCGCTCCAATATGTTCAACTCAAGTTGTACACCACAGTTGAACACCTTGGTTGAATATCAGGAGTAGAGCATGCCACTCATCAAATCCGCCGACGCACCCACCTTCCGGGCCCCCCTCATGACCGCCGTCGGATTGGCCGCTCCCAGCCGGGGCTCCAGCGAGAACAGCGTGTGGCGATTCACCCTCGAAGCGGGCAATCCCGGTCACGCACACGCGGTGTCGCGTGAGGAGATCTTCATCGCGCTTTCCGGGCGGGCGCAGGTGATCATCGACGGCGAGACCGGCGAGCTTTGCGCCGGGGACGCCCTGGTCATCCCCGCGCACACCGTCTTTCACCTGAGCGTCCCGGGCGATGAGCCGTTCGAGGCGGTGGCGGTGCTGCCGGTCGGCGCGTACGCCCAGGCCCCCGGCGGCGATCGCGTCAGCCCGCCCTGGGCTCAGTAGTCCACGTACACAACCTCATTCACACCGCACAGGAGAGACCCATGCCGCTCATCACCGCCGCCCAGGCCCCGCGATTCGAGAACGACCACGCCGACTTCGTCGGCCTGGCCGCCCCCAGTCGCGGTTCCACCGAGAACTGTGCCTGGCGGCTCAGCATCAAACCCGGCGTCGACGCCCCGCCGCATGCCCTGGACCGCGAGGAGATCTTCATCGCGCTCTCGGGATCGATGATCGTCACTATGGGCGACGAAACCCTCACCGTCGCAGCGGGAGACGCCCTTATCCTGCCCGCGTACCAGCAGTTCGCCATGGCCAACCCGAACGCCGAACCGTTCGAGGCGATCGTGGTGCTGCCCGTCGGCGGGCAGGGACTGATCCCCGGTCAGCCGCCGGTCACCGCACCCTGGGCGCGGTGACACCCGGCGCACCTACTGGTAGGCGAAAACCGCTCGTGCGAACTCATCGTGCTCAACCGCGCGGACGAAGGCCGAGTACTCGAGCTCGTCGAAGAACAGCACCACCATGCCCGCCGATCGCGCCCACTCCGGTGCCTCACCGAATTCGTACAGCCCAGGGTACTCCTCGGCGAGAATCGAGTTTTGTTGCGCGGCAATGGTATCGGTGCGGTAGTCCCGGAAAGGGCAGATCAGATCGCGAACCGCAAGCCGCGAGGATACTTCCCACACCCGAGCGTCCTCGGCAGATGATCCAGGTAGGCACGAGCTCACCCAGTTCTGGCCCTGTAATCGGCATGAGCGCGCACTGCCGGCGGCCGGGAGGGCGCTCTGGCCGTTGATCTTTCGCAGGCCCGCGCTGGCCGCTTCGGACCGCGGCAATACAGTGTGTTCGCCAAACACGCCCAGGAAGACAACTGCCATCGCCGATGGCCTCGACTCACCCGGCATCGCCCGCGTAACCTCGTCCGGCGATGGTCATTGCGCTGGAATACCTCGCAGCACTAATCGACTGATAGAGCCTGTCGACTCGGAACCGTTCGTGGTGAGCGTGCGTCGAATCTGGTTATAGGAGACGTGATTGCGATGGGGGCCTCGCACCGGAGATGGTCAGCAAACGATGGAACATCGCCCTTGTCCCCGGCGCGGTCACCTCTATGTTGCCGAGTTGGATACGGGCACAGGGGTTGTCGACGTGCCGACGTCCACCCAAGAATCAGGCGACATTTCTAACGGCCATCGCCCGGCTCCAGGGGGCGAGGTGACCGGCGTGAGGCAATGGCGACTGTTTCGCGACACCGCGGCCACCCAAAGCGCACTCCGGCCCTGTGAGCTGCTCTCTCGACTATGAGCACCTGCGTGTCCTGTCGGCGTGTGCTGCTCGGTTACAGCGATCGCCGGTTCGCCGCGGTAGTGGGCTCGTAGGGTTGGTCGGATACCTTCATTTCGATCTGATTAGGGCACCTATGACCATTACCGAGTCTCAGTTGTCGAAGGGCCAGAACGCGCCGATAGCCGTCACCGAGGTGACGATCGCGCTACGGACCCCTGCCGCCGCGGATTTGTCGGCGTTGCTGGTCACCGCGAACGGCAAGGTCCGCTCCGACGCTGATTTCATATTCTTCAATCAGCCTGTGGGGCCCGGTGTACAGCTTGCCTCGGGAACTCCTGGCGCACTGCATATCTCGCTCGGGCAGATCCCGCACGATATCGATCAGGTCCGCGCGGTTCTCACCCTCGAGGATCCGGAGGCTACGTTCGGTGGATATCAGGCACCCATCGCGACACTCAGTGACCGCACAGGGAAACTGTTGTGCGAGTATCGAATCGACGGACTCGGCCCCGAATCGTTAGTAATCGCAGTCGAACTGTATCGGCGTGGCGCCGGTTGGAAGGTGCGCGCGGTCGGGCAGGGGTATGCCGGCGGATTCGCCGCACTGGTCACCGATCACGGCGTGACGGTCGATGACGATCCCGCCTCCTCCCCGCCCCCGACATCTGATGCCGTAGCCATTGATCGCGGGGGAGTGCGCACCGTTGCGGGGGAGCAGAAGCTCTCCCTCGACAAGCGCCAGAAGCTGGACCTTCGCAAACGCGAGGTGGCGAAGGTCTTACTTGCCAAAGGCGCCGACGGGGTACGTGCTCGAGTGCTGTTGGTCATCGATAAGACCGGGAGTATGTCCGAACTGTATAAGAAGAAAGTCGTCCATCGAGTCGTGGAGCGGATGATCCCCGTCGCGATCCAACTCGATGACGATGGCGAGCTCGAGCCCTACCTGTATGGATCCCGATTTGCGAAGCTGCCCAACGTTCGTGTCGACACGGCGGACTCCTGGTGTGCGGAGTTCATTCATCTCGGTGGAGTGCACGGCGGCATCGACTACAGCTCGATCGGTGGATACAACGACGAAATACCGGTCATGACAGAGATTTTGAATGTACTGCGCCCCGGTGGTGATCCGACGCTCGTCCTGTTCTTCACCGATGGCGGCTTTCACAAACGGGGACCCATCACCACGTTGATGCGCGCTGCGGCAGAGTACCCGGCGTTCTGGCAGTTCATCGGGTTGGGGCGCAATGACTTCGGTGTCCTCCGCAAGCTCGACACACTCACCGGTCGCAAGGTTGACAATGCGGGATTCTTCGCGATCGCCGACATCGACCGCATGAGCGACGAGGATCTTTACTCGAAACTGTTGAGTGAGTTCCCCGATTGGCTGCGAGCCGCGCGTGCCGCGCATGTTTTGCGTTGACATGGTCCCCGATCCCAATGCGGTGGAATTGTCACAAAATCGGGCCGTTGCCGTACGCATCCCGCGTCAAGTCGGCGATGGTCAGGAACAGTTCAGTCTTCCGTCGAAGGCGCCGATATCGACATCGCATCCATGGATACCATCAGCCGACTAGCAGTCGTGCGGCTACCCGAGATGGCCTCTGCCCGTGGATCTTCCGAGGTGCCGCGCTGAGCGGTTCGGTCAATGCGGGGTGATATCGGTCGACCGTTCGCAGTCGGCGGCCGAGGTTCACGGTCAGCCGGTCGTCCGCGGAACGAGAACCTCCACCCGGACGTCGAAGAGAAAGGGTATGCCGGCGCGGCTGGTCGTCCACCACGGGCTGACTGTAGCGATGTCGCCGTTGATCTCTTCGATCGAGCATTGAATGTAGGTCGGGCGTGGGTAGGTCGATGTCGGCAGCAGGTCGGCGCCGAAGATGGCGCTCTTGTCGACCAGACAGTGGGGTCGACCGTTGGCATCGACAAATTCGACCAGGACCAACCCCGGCTGTGGTTCATCGCAAAGCCAGTGGTTCGCAGTGGCCGGTAGCTCGCATTTGTCGCCCGTGGCCCAATTCGCTGTCATGGCAGGACGATATCGGCGCAACCCCGTGAACGCGATCCCGTTCACCATCCGCTCGGATTCACCGGTCGTCGCGTCGCCCTATCTGCAAGGCTCGCGCCCGCTGGCCGTGGCCCTCTGGATGAATCCGTTCGGCCAGACACCTCCGATGAACAACCACCGTGTAGGCTTCGGGACCATCAGTGGTCATCACCGCCAAGGTCAGGCCGTCGCCTCCAGCGCTGAGCGTTGTTGAGGCTCCGCAAAAGTCGCACGATCTCTTGAGTGACTCGAGATCGCGGGGACGCAGACTGCGCCTGATTCGACCCGGCCGGACACCCGCTCCGTGCGGAGACCAGGAACCGACCTGTTCGACCATCGCGTCGATCTCAGACCCGACCGGCGGGAACATCGTACAGACCTCATCCCCGGGATGAGCTCGGCCGAACAGCTAGATCATGTCCACCGACGCGAAGACACCCTCGTGACCGATGATGTCAACGAACAGGTCCCAGGGCTCATGGCCAGCGATTCTCACCCGAACCTGTTGGCCTGGAAGGATTGCCCTGCTATCGGCCGCCCCGGTTCGCCGATCGATGACTTCGGAATTCATGAGTACAGCCATTCGCTCCGCGCGATCCGGAGGCGGCTCGGTGGGTACCTGCCAGGCATAGAGCCAGCCTTGGTCACTCCGGTCCAGCTCGGATCCAGCATCGATGACTTCCTGTGGACTCGCACACAAATCGTCTGTGTGGTGGCCCCGGCGGGATTGCTGTACCTCTGGGCGATCTGGGTGGGATCGATTCTCGCCCTGGCGATCTGGATGGTGAGCACGCTTGTCAGCACCGTGCGCATGCACCTTCGTGGCTGGAAATCCGGAAATATTCGATTCCTCGCCGGGTTTGCAATTATCCCCTGCTACTTCGGCATAGACACGATCCTTGTCCTGTCCATTTATGGGCGGGGCAATCCGATCATCGGCTGACCTGAGGTGGCCGTGATTCACGCTGCGTCGGCAGCTCCAGACGTTCCGCGCGGACGCCAACGGCCCGAGTAGCCTCGGGCCGTTGATGTTCGGACTGTCGCATCTGGCCGTTGTGCACGGGTATCGACAGCATCATCGATTACGTAATCCAGCTGGGGGGCTTCGATTGCGCCGCTACTTGACCGAGCCGGCCAACTGATCGGCATACGGGGCAACGAATTTTCCGATGATGGGTAGCTCGGCGCGGACACCGCCGGTGTTGTTCGCCTGGATCATGGCCATGATCCAGATGACGACCGCGAAGACCGCGACTGCGAGTCCGGCGAGGCTGAAGATGATCCCCAAGGCTCCCAGGAGCGAGCCGATGATGCTCAGCACGGTATTGACCACCGAGACGGCCCCGAAGAGGACGATCGATTGTGCGGCATGGAATTTCACATCGGGGTCGTTCTTTCCCATGAATAGGAAGATGATTCCGGTGAGCCATCCCAGCGCGTACGACAGGATCGCGCTGGTCTTTTTGTCCAAGCCGGTGGACTGTGGCTGGTTCGCGGGGGGTTGTGAAGATGTCATGGGGTAAGTAGATGCCGTAGGCGCCCCCTCCCGATCCCAACTTTCCGCTCGAGCCCACAGGTCGCGGGCCAACCGACGCCGGGGATCCCGGACGTGGTTCTCGCGACGAGGTGACTGCCGACGAGCTCGAAACGGGGTCGCCGCAGTTTCACCTGCGTCCTCGCCGACTCCCGAATTCGGCTCACCGCCTTCGCGGAATCCCTGTGCCCGGCAACGGAAACCCCGCCCCCGGATGCTCTCGCTCGGAACCGCTATTTCCTGTCGGGCCGCTAATGTCAAGCGGATAGACGCGGTGCAGGTGCAGAAGAAGCTCGAGCTCTCGCCCGATGAGGACTTCATCTTCACGGTGTGGCAATACCGGATGATGCAGCGCGACATCGCCGCATCGAAGGGCAAGTACCTTCCGTCCAAGCGCGAAATTCGTAATTCCTTCCGCGACAAGGTGGTTGAGGCCATCATGCAGCGTAACCAGGAAGACTGGTCCCCCGCTGTCGCTGAGGTTGTCAGCCAGATCTTGGTGGAGGGTGAGTCTCCGAATCTCGAGGCGCTCGAATCTGCTGGGCCAGAGATCTTCTCGGTCGTGACGAGACGGTCACGGGCTCTGCTTCTGCTCATCGACCTGTATGGCTTCGAGCCGTGGGTAGAGGGCAAGTGGGAGAAAGCCGTCCGCGCCGAGGCTCTCATCGCAGCTCATAGGTCGATGGATCGACTGCATCCGGAAGACCTCCATGCTGTGGAGACCGCATACAAGGACGCGATCAAGAAGCTGTCGAAGGCGGGTAACTGGAGCAAGTACGCGCTCCTCGCCGGGGCCGGCCTCGGACTCGGAGTCCTGACCGGCGGTCTCGCCGCACCAGCAATCGCGGGAGCGTATGGAGCGCTTGTTCTCGGCTATTCGGGCGCGGTGGCAACTTCTGCGGGCCTGGCCGCGATCGGCGGCGGTTCCATTGCTGCCGGTGGTCTCGGCATGGCCGGTGGTGCCGCCGTCATCACCGGCTTGAGCGGCGCCGTAGGAGCCGGGGCAGTCACGGTGGCGGGCAGGGCCTCCGGGTTCACAGCAGCTCGCATCGCAGCCGACGCCATCCGACTCCACGTCGTGACCCAACTTGTACTGCGCGATGTCGACGGCAACGAAGAGGCAGCAAAGGCTGTCATTGTCAGTCTCCGTGAGCGAGTCACAAATCTCGGCAAGACCGTCGTGACACTTGCCGAGCGAATCGAAATCCTTCGTGCGCAGCTCGAGACCAAGCAGGCGGAGTTGGACGCGGAGAGGGGTCAACGCCTGGCTGCTGAAGATCGCGTCGCCCGCTTCCGGGTCGTCGCCGACCGGCTCAAGGAGCGTGTCACCGGACCCGAGAACGATGAACTTCAGGCATTGCTTGCCGAACTCGAGGACCTCGAGGGCGAGAAGAAGACCGTTGAGAGCCTTGCTCAGGGGGTCTGCATCCTCGCAGACGACCTCGAGGATGCGGCGTGAGCACCGCCGGCGGCGACTCCGGCGACCGGATCTCGCCGATCGATGACGACTACATCGGCAACTTGGACGCACTCACGCGCGACCTCGACGACATCGAAATGATCGCCGCATCAGCGCTTTCGGACAAGCCGGCCGACCACGCGGCGAGAGAGCGCATCGCGAGCACTCCGACAGACCTCACCTATTCCGAACTCACAGCCCGTAATCAGGATCGTCGCGCAGTCGAGGGATGGGGCGAGCCCGAAATAGCCGACATCCTCGACCCGATCGCGCTGGAACAGCTCGATGGATGGCGTGCAGCCCAACGGATTCCGTGGGAACGAAGCGACCTGGTGGTCGTCGGCATCTCCGGGCTCATCGGCGCACTCGGCAACCTCTACGACAACCACGTGGACACCGCAGTCCTCAACGGCCTGTCCTTGTTGAAGAAGAGCGACCTGCTGCGCCGGTGGGAGAAAGAGTCCGCCCGACTCCCCATCGATTACACCGGTCCGAGATTCGGCGGTCCGGCACATCGTGTCCGGTCCGCCGGCCACGACATCGGCCGGTTCTTCACCGCCCTTAATCAAATCCGCACCGGGATCTTCGAAGGTACATGGTGGGACGACGGACAACGGATGGTCGCACACGTTACGGCAACTCGCTCCGGTCTGCCGTTCGCGCAAGCGCCCGAGCCGCATCTCGCAGTCGCGCTTTTGCTGAAGCACTGGGCCGCAGACTTTGTCACCCCGATGAACCTTCCGCTGCCGGGCTGGACAATTCTCTGCGAGATGCCCAACCCCGACTTGCGGAATTTTGCCATTGACGCTTACGCCGGAACGAATTCCGGCGACGGGCTGAATCTTCGCTCCGGCATGTTGACGCCCGGCCTAGGGATGCTCGCGACCGAGGTCGTCGTCCGAACCCATACGCACCTTCGGGCCTACCGTTCCACCGGCACTTCACGCCTGGCGACCTCCGCGGCGGCCAACCACACAGAGATGCTGCTCGCCGCGCACGCCGCGGCCGGAGCGATCAGCCTATCGAAGACCGCCGCGGCAACAATCGCCGGGGAAACCGTATTTGCCGCTCGACATCTCAATATTCCTGTTCTGATGCGGATCGGCATGCTCGCGCTGAAAGTCCGCTCCGATGCTGCGGCCCGTGCGGAAACCGGAGCACCGTCGTGGGAACAGTTGCTCGCTGCGGAAGCGGCGACTTGGACCCTGCCCGAGGCGGTCACCATCGCGGACCTATTGACGGACTCGCGTACCGGCTCGATCCCGCGTGCTGGCAAGTCAGTAGGGGCCGACGCCGCCTTCGGTGCTATTCACCTCTGGTAGCCGGGTGGCCTGTTCGCGGTGAACGGCCACCCGGCTACCAGGGGTGACGAGGTCAGGCGGTGCCGGCCGCGCTGCGGATGATGTTCGCGACGACCTCGGGGCGGGAGACGTAAATGGCATGGCTGCCAGGGGTTTCCATGACGGTCGCACCGATCCGTTCGGCCATCGAGGCTTGCGCTACGGGCGGGATCATCTTGTCCTCGGTGACGTGCAGGTACCAGCTGGGCTTCACTCGCCAGGCGGCTTCGCTGATGGGTCCGCCGAGGGCGTCCAGGCCCCACGGGACCTGCGAATCGGCCAGGAACTTGCCGTCGGCCGCGCTGAGGTCTCCGGCGAAGGACTCGTGGAACTTGGCTCGGTCCAGGAACAGGTAGCCGTCCTGCGGGGGCAGGATCGGGGGCTGGGGGCCGTCCTGGGGGAAGGTGCCGAGCAGGGCGTTCACCGATTCGCCTTTGTCGGGGGCGAAGGCGGTGATGTAGACGAGGGCGGTGACCTTCTCGTGGGTGCCCGCTTCGGTGATGACCGCGCCGCCGTACGAATGGCCGACGAGTACGACATCGCCCTCGATATCGTCGAGGACCTGCCGGGTGGTCGCGGCATCATCGGCGAGCGACTTGGTCGCGTTCTGGACCACGCGCACACTGAATCCGTCTGCGGCGAGCTCGTCGTAGACCGCGCGCCACCCGGATCCGTCGACGAAACCGCCGTGCACCAGGACGACGGTCTTGCTCTGTGTACTCATGTTCGGAGTCTCCTCTGTGCTGAATCGTTGTTCGGCACAACCAAATCTAGGCGCGCGGCCGGAGCGCAGAATCCGTCAATTGACGTACATCAGCCGGAGTGTTTGCTCATCGCGTCGCGCAGCGCACCGCGGGTGGCGATACCGAGTTTCGGGAACACCCGATGCAGATGGGTGGATACCGTGCGCGCGGACAGGAACAAACGCTCGGCGATCTCCTTGTTCGTCAAACCGGACGCCGCGAGTTCGGCGACCGCCCGCTCCTGCGGTGTCAGCACCGATCGCACCTCGACCGGTTCACCGGCCGCACGCAGTTCCGATCGAGCGCGGTCCAGCCACGGAATCGCTCGCAGGCGTTCGAATGCCTGGGCCGCGAGGGCCAAATGTGCTCGGGCAGAAGCCGGTTCGCGCTCTCGCCGCAGTCGCTCGCCGTAGAGCAGTTCGACGCGGGCACGTTCGAACACCCAGCGCTGAGAGTCGTGTGTGGCCAAGGCGTCGTCGAACAGTTCACGCCAATCCTGTTCGGCCGTAAGGGCCAGCGCGGCCGTGCTCACCATCCGAAGCTTGGACGACAGCTCGGGTACACCCGCGGCGACGGCCGCTTCGGCGTGGGCTCTTGCCTCGGCAACGCGGCCGCTGCGGGCGGCTGCCTCGGTGAGTTCGAGCACCAGCCAGAGTGCGAGCGGCGTGTAGTGCGGAAACCGGCCCGGCGGATTGACCGCCGCGGCATGGCGATACGCCTCGTCGAACGCCGACTGTCCGAGTGCGATGAGGCATCGAATATGCGAGGAGTAGGCGGCGAAGGTCGTGAGACGGCGCGGCGCGGCCCACAGCAGTAGTTCCTCGGCGGCGAGGTCGGCGGCATCGGTATTGCCGCGCGCCGCGTCGACGAGCGCGCGCAGTAGGTTCCCGGGTCCCGCCAGCAGCGTGTATCCGTACTCGGCACACAGTTGCAGGCCCTCGGCGGTGACCTCGATCAGCTCGTCCCAGTTGCCTTCGAACCAGTCGTCCTGGGCGATGAGGAACAGGGCTTCGATGGCCTTGGCGATCGCCCCGCCGCGCCGCCCGTCGGCGATCACGCGCCAGAGTGCTTCGCGCGCTTCGCCGATGTGATCGATACAGGCCCCGGCGGTCACGACCCGGACGATCCGCAGCGGATCGGAGGTGAAACGCAGTCCGTCCAGCGCGTGTTCGAGATGCCGCAGATCTTCGGGCGTGGCCGCGATCGGGTCGGCAAAGATGTTGTGCAGCAACGACAATGTGTCGGTCGGCTGCGGCTTCGCGCGCTCGAGGACCTTGTCGATGTCGTGCCAGAGTTCGGGGCGGCCGCTGAAGAACCCGACATACAGCAGCGTGTGCAACGCCTCGACCATTGTGTCCCGGCCCGAATCGATGTCCCGCTCATGCACTTCGATGGTCGCCAGCAGCAGTCTACCCGCGGTGGTGGCGTCACCTTCATCGTTGAGTAGCTGGGCCGCGGCGGCGACGGCCGCTTCCAACGACGGGGTGTCGCGGGCATCTGTGCGATTGGCCTGCGACAGCAGCCGTGCGGTGTCGGCGAGGTCGCCGGTGATCGAGGCTCCCAGATAGGCCGCACGGGCGATACGCCGTGCCCGGTCGGAATCCGCGGGACTCAGCTCGGCCGCACGCAGCATTGCCGCCGCCGCGCGCCTGCTGTCGCCGTGCCGAATCATATTCTGCGACAACGTCTCCAGCGATGCGGCAATCTCCTCATCGGGTCCGATCGCGGCCTGCCCGAGGTGCCAGGCGCGCCGTTGCGGTTGGTCCGCGAACGCCTCGGCGAGGATGCGATGAACGTGCCGGCGTTCCTCGCTGGACGACTGCTCGATCACCGCCGAACGGATCAGCGGATGCCGGAATTCCATTCGGCCGGTATGCGGATTCACCCGGACGATCCCGGCCCGCTCGGCAGGAGGCAGATCGGCCTGCCCGTTCGGTGTCGGGGCGCAGTCTTCCAAAGCCAGGCTGTTCTCCGTACCGGCGAGAATCACGAACAGCAGCATCCTTCGCGTCCCCGCCGGGAGCCCGGCGAGCCGGTCGGCGAACAATCGCTGCAACCGATCGGTCAGCGGCAGCACCGCGGGCAGATCGGCCGGAGCCTTATCTTCGGCGAACGCGGCGGGCAGTTCGAGCAGCGCGAGCGGATTGCCCTGCGCATCATCGCGAAGCCGCCGGCGCACGCGCGCCGACAAGGCCGGAAATGTGCTGCGCAACAACCGGTCCGAATCGCCGTCGTCCAGCGGCGCCAGGTCATGGACCCGGAAGCCACTGCGCGTGAACCCGTCATCGGCGTCCGCCCGCACCGCCACCAGCATCCGAATATCGGTCCCCGTCCAACGCCGAGCCGCGTAACTCAAAGCCATCGTGCTCGACAGATCCAGCCACTGCACATCATCCACCAGCAGCAGCAGCGAACTACCCTGCACAACAGCAGCTTTCAGCAAAGCCAGCGTCGCCGCCCCGGCAATGAGCTGAGACGGCATAGCCCCCGGCTCCAACCCCATGATCACGTTCAATGCCTGCCGATGTGCCGGGCTCAACTCGCCCACACCATCCAATAGTGGATGCAACAACTGATTGAGCGCCCCGAACTTCAACTCGGCCTCATACTCGAGCCCCGCCGCCCGCAACACCCGAACCCCCTGCGCCACAGCAATTTCCGCAGTCATATCCAGCACTGCGGTCTTACCCACCCCCGGCTCCCCGCGAACAACCAACACCGCTTCGCCGCCCCCGAGCACGAACTCGGAAATCAGCTCCCGCTCGACCTCACGACCAACCAACACGGCAACCCTCACCCCGCTCGACAGCACAGTCCACCGAGTTAACGCCACCCCGGAACAGAAAGACAACCATCCACTTCATGACCGCGGGCGCGGACCGCGCGGTGTCTTCCGGGGTGCTGGTTTGTGTCGTCGAGGAGCTCAGGGAGTGACAGGTTTGCCGGGGCACAGCTCCTGGTAGGGGATGTCGGGTGAGATCCAGTCCGTCCACTGCTGGTGGCTGGGATTCGTGACCAGCTTGTCGCACAACACGTCTGCCCATGCGGCGGGTGCTGGGAGCTGCCAGATGCCGCCACCGATGAAAGGCGGATTTCCGTTGAGGGATACTTCGGTGGCGGTGAGGAAGATGCGGCGTCCGTCGTGGCTGAAATTGACCTTGGCGGTCATGCCCGCTGCCGCGATGTCGACGGGTTCGCCGATCTGGCGTCCCGAGGTGGTATCCCAGATCCGCAACGTATAGTCCGTGCACGCCGAGTGACGCTCCGCGCAGGTCGAGGCCAGATAGTGACCGTCGGGACTGTAGGCGATGGCCACACGCTGATCGTCGGGGACGCCTATGGGCGGGCCGACGGCGTCGCCGGTCTCGGCGTCCCACTGCTGAATTCCGTTCCAGTTGGCCGTGGCGATGAGCCGGTCATCGGGACTGATCTTCATATCGGTGAACCAGTTGCCGGTGTCAGGGCCGCGGAGCGGCTTGCCGATCGCCGGGCTTTCGGTGATGTCCCAGATCCGGATCACATCCCCGCTGCGTGAATACAGGCGGCGGCCGTCCCCGCTGAAGGCGACCGATTGGATGGAATATTCATGCCCGGTCATCGGCTCGCCGATCTGCCGGCCGTTTCGCCAGTCCCAGAGCCGGACTGTCTTGTCGGCGCTTCCGGTGGCAAGTGTCTGCCCATCCGGGCTGAAGTCCACGCTGGTCACGTCGTCGCTATGCCCTTTGATCGGGTCGCCGTGCGGCTGCCCATTCGAGGTGTCCAGGACGCGTATGTCTTTGCCGGTCGTGATTGCGAGCCAGTGATCGTCCGGGCTGAAGGCGAACGCGCTGTTGATCTCTCGAAGTGCCTCGGAAACGATGGCATGGCCGACCGGTTCGCCGGTATCGGCGTCGAACCGTTGATATGTGTTGTCTCCGAAGGCGTGGATTCGCGGGCCATCCTCCGTGCTGACCAGGGCATAGTGTGTTTGAGTCCGTACGCTGCCAGCCATCTTCGTGGCAAATGCGGAATCGGGATCGGCGTTCACTATCTGAACGGTGTCGCCGGACACCGAAACGATCCGATTTCCTTCCCGGGTGAAAGCGACGGCCTCCACCGGTTCCTGAAACCTGAGCGGATGGCCGATCGGCTGTCCGGTGTACGTGTCCCACAGCCGCACGGTCTTGTCGCTGCCACCGGTGGCGATCCGGCCCATGTCCAGGCTGAATGCCACTGAACGGATTGCTCCGTAGTTTCCGAAGACCGGCGTGCCGATCGCCGCGCCGGTATCGGCGTTCCACAGCCGCAGCGGCGTCCCTGCGCTTAAGAATGTACCCACACCCAGGGTACTTCCTCCCGCAGCGACGGTGTGGCCGTCGGGGCTGAATGCAACGCTGAGATTACCGTCCGCGTTGCCCATGCGTGGGTCGCCGCCTCTCAGCGGTTCACCAAGGCGCGCACCGTTACTCGCGTCCCAGAGCCTGACAGTGTTGTCCATACCCGCTGAAGCCAGGCGGCGTCCGTCCGGACTGAAAGCCAGAGCGGACACCGGCCCCTCGTGTCCCGCGAGCGGACTGCCGATCTGTAGCCCGGTCGCAGAGTCCCACAACCGCAAGGTGTAGTTCTCCGTGTCTACTGAAGCAACTCGGTGCCCGTCCGAACTCACCGCCGCCTCATTGCGGATCCAGCCCACAATGCCTGTCATCGGCTGCCCGACGGGCTGGCGGGTGCCGGAGTCCCAGACCCTGATCGAGTGGTCAGTGTTGACTATCGCGACAAATCGCCCGTCGATGCTCAGACCTGCGGCGGCGGACATGGGATCCGCAAACGGCTCTCCGATCGGTTGCCCGTTGGCAGCGTCGACCAGCTGGGTTCCCGACGGGGTGTGTATTGCGATTCGTCGACCGTCAGCACTGAGGTGACTGCCTTGTGGCCGGTCGAATATCTTCTGCAGGTTCGCCTTGTTGCTCAACACCGCACCCAGCGCGCCGATGTTCGGATTCGCCGAGATGTGCTGTGCCGCAAGCAGTTTGTCGATTGCCTGCAGTTCGCTGCCGGGCTGGCCGCCGGCGAGCATGGCCTGCCCTTGCGAGGTCAATCGTTCGGCGAGGGCATCACGGCTACGAGCGTCGGCTTCATCGCGTTTCACATTCGCGTCGTTGCGGGCCGCGACCGCCAATACGAAGCCGGTCACCGCGACCAAGGCCACCACCAGTGTCAAGGTGAGTACCGCGCGCAGGACCCGCGTGCGCGTTTGCAGCACAGCCGCATGAGCTTGAGCCTCGTCTCGACGTTGCTGCGCATTGAGCAGTTCGGCTTCTTGGCGTTGCCGCTCGGCATCGGCTTCGGCATCCTCGCGGGTTCGTGACGCGCGTAGAAATTCCGTCGCGTTGCGTACTCGATTCCCAAACACCGGCGAGTCCGCCAGCTGCTGCGCCGCGAACAGTCGCACACCCTCGATCAGCCACTCCGGGTTGCGCTCGTTGCGCTCCCAGTCCGCGGCGGCGCGGTCGAGGTTATCCGCTTCCTTGAGATCCTCGGCATGTTCACGAAGCCAGCGGGCCAGCGGATCCCATTGCCGGAAAAGGCTTTCCAGTGCTACCTCGATCACCGTCTCGCCGCCACGTTCATCCTTGACGAGCAGTCGCCGATCGACCATGGCGTTGATCAGATCGTGGCTCGCCGGCGGCAGCTCGCTCCAATGCGCGACTCGCCGTGATGGCTGGTCGGTATTCGGATCGACGGTGGCGAGCCAAGGAATGAACGCCGTATGCAGTGTTTCCAATTGCCCTGCGCGCTTGTCGGGATCCGTGGCGAGCAGGGTATCGATTTCGGCCTGGACTATGTGCTGCATACCGCCCATGGCTTGATAGTTGGCGAGGGTGAGTTTCCCGGTGCCGGCGTAGTCGAGGTAGAGGCGCGAGAGTGTGAGCGCGAGCAATGGCAGACTGTCCGCCCCGCCGGTGGCTTCGGTCAGCAACTGGGTGACGAGCGCGGGCTCGAGGCTCAGGCGCAAGCCCGCGGCGGTTGCGCGCGCGGCCGGGCCGGTAATCACCTCTTTGAATTCGGTGACCGGCATCGGCTTCAAGTCACCGAATTCGCGGGCACGCACGCCGAGCAATTCCGGCGCGGTCTGTAGCGCTTCGTAGCGGTCGGCTCGAATGGTCAGTACCGCGATTATCGGCAATTCGGCCATCGCGGCGGATTGCAGTAGACCGCCGAGCAGCGAAAGGCATTGGGCCGCTTCCGGACCGGCGTCGGCGGCGAACAGTTCCTCGGCCTGGTCTATCGGCAATATCAGGGTCGGCGCAACGCCGTGGTCGGCACCGGCATGCTGCGCCTCGCGCAACCAATCCGTCAGCTTGCCGATGTCGCCCGCCAGGCATGCGGCCTTGATATCGCCGAGCGCCGGGGTGGTCAGCCCGGCCCGAATTCTGAACAGGTACACGGCGTGTGCCAGTCCGCGTTCGGCGGTGACCGGGGCGCGTTCGGGCCGCACGATATCCCCGACGATGAAGTTCGCCCGGTCCCGGCGCAGTCTGGGCAGCAGGCCGGCGCGCAGGAATGACGATTTTCCGACACCGGATGGGCCGAGCACGACGAAGAGGCTTTCGACGCCGGTCGTGCGCATACCTCGAATCGCGTCCAGGCCGCGCAGGATTTGCGGGTCGCGGCCGAAGAAGACGGCCGCGTCGACATCCTCCATCGATTGCCAGCCCCGGTACGGGGCGCGCCCACAATCGTCCGGAGGTGGCCACAGAAAATGTTCGGCTCCGATTCCGGTCTCACGTAGACCGCGGAGCAATCTCTGTAATCCGTTGTCCGCGAAGATGATCGGTGCTTCACCGTTTTCGGACGCGACCGTGATGACCGGGCTGTGCCCGTCGGAGAACAGGTCACAGAACTGCCACTCGCGTGCTTTCTCACCGCGCACCCGCGGGTCGATACGAGCGCAGAAGATTCGTTTGTTGAGAGATTCCGCGTGCCGGAATTCGGCGAGGCACTCCGCCGAATGTTCCCATTCCGAAGAGATCAGGCAGATGACCGCTTCGCAACGATCAACTGCGCGAACGAGTTCGGATTTCCAGCGGGTTCCGGGCGCGATACCCGTTTCGGGGTCGACATCGAGAAAGACTTCCCCGCTCAGGCTCGGCTCATTCTCGGTCAGCCACCGAGTGAGAGCTACCGCGGACGTTCTGTCCCGACTGGAGTGGCTCACAAACACCCGATACATAAGGAAATAATGCACCCACGCGGCAACAAGTATCGCGAGTAATGGACTACTCGTTCAGCGCGTGCGAGCGCGTTTGTCGGATCGGCGGGTTTCGCATCATTCACCCAGACGTGTCACCTGTCGGGTGAATTCTCGGCCCACTTTGCCACCCACGTCCGGTTCTCGGCGGCGATCACTTTCTCGCAGGCGTCGACGAAGGTCGTCCAATGCTGTTCGTCGGAGGGTGAGCCCGCTGCTCGCCATTCCTGGAGCAGCTGTTGTAGCCGCCGTGCTGTCGCGGAATAGCTCATCACCAGGAATTCGTACCGGCGGCCGGTCAGATGGCCCGCGCCCGCTGCGCCGAGTGTGGTCAACACCGCTACCCACGGCGTCAAAGCGGATGCCGGAGACAGGGGAGTCGACGCATTGGTCGCGGTGCCGGCCAGGACCGCGGCGACGACGGAGACGATGGTGGCGGCCAGACCGAGCATGAGGGTCCACATCCGCAGGCGCCGCGCTCGATCGGCGTATTCACGCGCCCTGCGCTCGTAATAGTGAGTAATTTGGTACTGCACCCGGAGTCGCACGTAATCGTCCGGGTTCATCGCGGGTGGGACTGCGGTATCCGAACGTCGAGTGCCTCTCGATGCGTGGCTGACGTCGATCTCGGTCACGTAGGGCAGCAGATCGTCGGCGGTTTCCTCGATCTCGGCAATCGCCTTGTGCAGCCTTGCCGCCGCGGCGTCTCCGCTGAAGGGGAGCGCTCGTGCCCGGAACCGGTAGATGACCTCCTTCATGCTCTCCGCGACCGCGCGGGCGCGGGTCCATCGGCGAAACTCGGCGGGTGTGAGGAATTGAGCCGCGAGGAATGTCGCCACCGCGAGACAGACGGCACCGACCGTGGTGACCACGAGCTGCAGCAGTCCCGGCGTCCGGAACACGGTGGCAGTCGACGCCGCGGCGATCGCCCCCGCACCGCCGAGGTACAGCACAGCGGTGCGCGCGCGGTCCACCCGCCTCTTCCCCGCATCCGCGGCACGGGCCCAACGAGCTCGCCGCGCCCACAGTGACGTGACCACCTCGTCTTCTTCGTTCACGCCGCGCCTCCTCCGCTCCGCACCTTCGCATTGTCGTCCCCTCGAACGGTGCCGTCCGGGAAATCGGCACTGCCGAAGACGGAAGAAAAGGGCCGCGCCGACAAGCGCGACCCTGTTCCTTTTGTCCGGTTCAACTCGGCCCGCCGTGCCGCGTGAAGCGGATGGAAGGCGGTTACCTATTCGACCATTGATTCCAGTCGCCAGAGCTGAGAAGGAAGATACTGCGGGGGAATGGATTTCGTGGATATCAGCGGCTTCACCGTGACTATGGATTCAGCGGAGTCGCTGCTCTCCACTGTCCAGCAGAGGGAGGGGTCGGAACTCGACGTGATGGTGTAGGCATCCTGGGCCTCTTGATACTGGATCAGCCAGTCCTGGTCCTGCTCCTGCTCCTGCTGGATAGTGGCAATGAGGTTCCCGTCCACCACCCCGGTGTATGGGTAACCGCCGATATCAAGGCTGTACACCTTGCTATCGACCCTCCGGACGGCCCAGCCGATCACGGGCCCACCCAGAAAGACCTGCTGCCATGCCGGCCGCGTATAGCTGATGCCGACTGGTGGCGTGCCGTCATTCAAGATCCGGTACATCCCCGAGCTGGAGGTCATGATTCCACCGATCCTCTCTCGAGAGCGAATTACCATGTGCCACTTAGAGATAGATGCGCCGAATCAACCATAGAGCCCGCAGTCGAGGCATGGTAGGGGATTCACCGCAAACGAACCGACAGGCCGGTTCGAACTCCCAGACGTGCGAGCAGCGTCATCACCGCGTGCGACACTTCCGGGTTCAACGATCAAGACGAGCTTATCCCGACTCCTTTGCATTACAAAGGATATGAGGGTAGTGACGCGAAAGCCGCACTGAATCATGCGGTTTCATCACTTCGGAAATCGGGAATTCATGGTGAACCCCCGCATTTGTTGACTTGCAACGAATTCGGCGATCTGTTGCGGCGGCTCGATCAATATGAATACGAATTCGAGACGTACCGAATGTTCTCGGGCGAGTAACATGGAATGCTGCAGACAGGGGGAGGGTGTCCGTGAACGGGAGTCCGACGCCGCGTACCACGTGGAAATCGGTGGTGGTGTACCCGGTCAGGTAGTGGTCGGGTACCACAATGTCGTTATCAATGTTCAGGGTTCGTATACCGCTGTGCGCGAGGGTCTTCCGCCGATCGTGACCCGGCGAGTGCGGCCGGTCGGTATGCGTTTGCCTCGGGTTGGAGTCGAATTAGTCGGTAGGACAACGGCAATGGCGCTGCCGCGGCAGTGGGCCGGGCAAGGAATAGCGGCGCATGTCCATGGTCCGCCGGGGGTGGGGAAGTCCGCGTTGCTGCGCCGGTTCGCGGCCGATCGCGCCGGAGCGGGGCACGATGTGATCTTTCTGCAGGGGGCCGGACTGGCGGTGGCCGACCTGACCCAGGAACTTTTCCAATCCTGTTACGACGCACCAGGATACCTGCCCGATCCGGTGCGGCTGCGCCGTCTAATGGGGTCCATTCGGGCGCTGATCGTGGTGGACGATTTCGAGGGCTCAGCTGAGGAATTGACGGCGCTGTCCGATGCGGTTCCATCGAGCGAACTGATTGTGTCGACCGCGCGGAGAATCGCATGGACCGGAGGCCACTCGCTGGAATTGCTGGGTCTGGATGAGCAATCGGCGCTCGCGCTGATTACCCGGGAACTTGGCCGCGATCTCGGCGCCGACGAAGCGGTGGCGCGGCAGTTGTGCAGGGCCGCACGCGGTTATCCGCGTGCTCTCGTGCAGGCCGCGGCGTGGCTGCGCAACGGTGGCCCGGCGAATGCGGTGGTCGATCCCGCTGTGCTGCAACGGACAATGGTGGCTGGGTTGGGTGGGCGGCCGCGCCATGTCCTGGCGGTGATGTATGCCCTGGCCGGTGTTCCATTGTCAATTGCCGTGTGCCAGGCCATGACTCGCGATGCCGCGATCGGAGGGGCACTGGGGGAGTTGGTGGGGTTGGGGTTGGCCGACCGCTCGGAGGCAGACTACCGGCTGGCCGTCGATCCGAGTGTGGTGGCGGCGGGGTTGCCTGGGACAACGCCCGACGCGGCCGACTATGTCGAGACGTTACTCGAATGGGTCTCTCGCACAGCGGCGCCGAGCGATATCGTGGCCGCCGCCGCGGTGCTGGTCCGGGTATTGGACGCCGCGGTCATGCATAGCCGTAGCGCGCCCGCATGCGCGCTGGCGCGGAAAGTCTCGCCCGTGTTCGCGATCACCTTGCGCTGGAGCGCGTGGCGCAGTGTGCTGAAGCTCGGGGAACATGCCGCGATCGCAATCGGTTCCGCGGGTGATCGGGCCTACTTCGAGCACGAGGACCGGATCCGGCGTCGAGCACTGACGGCGGTCGCTGGGGTAGCCATAGGTGGTGTGGGAGTTGGCGGCGGACTGGCCGTCGGTATCGCGGGTGCCGCCATCGCAACCAACGATCCCACACCGGCCGGTTCGCAGGCGCTGCTCACCACGACCTTCGCTCAGCAGCCGACCGCCGGAATCATTACGACTGTCGACCTGACGACACCGAGCACCACCGATAAGCCGGTGACTCCGACAGCAGCACCACGGCAGGAGCCGTCGGATACGGGTGGCTTCTGCCCTCCGGTGGGCGACAGCGCGGATTTCGGGACGGTGGCCGTAGGTGAGACGGTCGTGCGGGAGGTGTCCTTCACACAGCTCGCCTGCGACAACGTGACAGCGAGTTCTGTCCAGGGTGACTCCGTGTTTACCGCCGTGCGCACGTCATGTCCGCCGAACACCAACGGGCAGTGCGTGTTCCGGGTGACTTTCCGTCCGAAGGCACCCGGCTCGTACCAGGCGGCGCTGTTCGTTCCGGACACCTACGGCAATCAGCAGGACGTTGCCATCACCCTCACCGGCAGTGCCACGGCCACTTCTTCGACGACGGTGCCCCTGGCATCCGGCCAATCCTTGAGCAACCCGGCAACCAGCAACCATTCGACGGCAGCGGGTTCGCCGACAGCCCCCCAACCTCCGACAACGACGAGCTCAACGGCAGCCACTGCGCCGACAACCTCATGAGGAGAACCACAATGACTGAATCACCCGCCGATCGTTACGACATTCGCGTGGGCGGTGGCGTGGCCGGGCAGTTCGCGGTGGGCCGCGACAACACCGTGAGTCGAATCGACGCCGGACGCGACGCAAATCAGGTAACCGCATCCGAAATCGCCTCGCTCCGAGTCGAATTCGAGCGCGTGCGCGCCATGCTGCCCGCCGACGACACGGTCGCCGATCATGCCCGCGAACACCTCGACGAGCTCGAGGAAGCTGTCACGAACTCCGAACCGGATCTCACCACCATGGACTACGTTCGCAAATGGTTCGTACGAAAACTCCCGCAACTCGCCGGTGCGGTAACAGGTCTCATCGTCCACCCGATCGTGGGACGCCTCGTTCAAGCGGCGGGCGACACCCTGGCCACCGAATTCCGGCACCGCTTCGGCCCTGATGAATGACTCGCCTGATTGGCGGCGGGGATGGCGGTTCCGTCGACACACTCGTCGAATGAGGCGTGACCACTCCGCCATTCGGCCCTGACCGAATCGCACCTGTCGAATACCGCTGTCTCACTGGTCGAGATTGCCGATACATTGCCAGGCCTGTCGGGCGCAGTATCGAAAGTGGATAAATACAGACGGTGTGGGCCGGCGATGTATCGAGGCGGGAATGTTGCGGCGTTCTCGCCGTCAGGGCAACGGCGCCCGTGGTGGTGACAATGGGGTCTCCTCGACTACTGCTCGACTACTCCGCGCCGCGGTGTCCGTGGCCTCTGCCGCCGCAGGGATCCCCGCACCCGTCAGGGTCCAGCGGTGGGTCGGTGGCCGCCGGTTTTTGCGTCGGAGCCATACCTGAACTACTGAAATGGCCGGTCCATTATTTGATGGACCGGCCATTTTCATATCGGCACCCGGCTAGTGGTGCCGCAGCTTCTGCTTCATTTCATTGCTCATGTCCTGCTCGGCCTCGTCGGCCAGGTGGTCCATGCCGCGTTCCATCCGCTGGCCCTGGTCCTTGCTGTTCTTCTTGGCCTTGTTTGACATCTGGCCGGGTTTTCGGCCCTTATTGCGATCAGACATGCCAACCTCCGTGTCGGTAGGTTTTCGTCCGAGCTACAAGATGGGACGTCGGATTACACCGCGTCCGCCGAGTCTCCGAGCGCTGCCTGCGGCGCATTGTGCGGGCCGCTGACAACCGGATCTTCGCGGCAATTGCCGAGAGAACAATTGCGCCTCGTAGAGCCTGCCGAATATTGCTCATCGTTGTCAACCCTTTGGTGACACCGTTCGGAATGCGGTGAAGAGCCGCAGGCAGCGGTCGGTCATGTCCTGTGGTGTCTGGCCCGGATGCTCACCCCACCAGGAGATGGTGGTGGAGACGATGCTGTACCAGACGGCGAGTAGCAGCGAATGATCGTCGGCTTCGGATATTCCGGCCTCGTTCAGTACCTCCGCTACGCCCTGTGCTCCCAGCGCGTTGAGTGCGTCCTGGTATTCGCGGGCGATGGTGAAGGCCGCGCCGGGCCGGGGGAGGGTGGCGTCGTAGATGATCTTCCAGTTTCGGGTTTGGCCGTCGAGTGCGCCGAAGATGCCGGTCAGGGTGGCCAGGGCCTTATCGTGGGCGCCGTGCGCGGTCTGTGCGGTGGTCACCGCGTCGACCAGTCGCCGGCCCGCGCGGTGTACGCAGGCTTCGTGCAGGCCGTCGCGGGAACCGAAGTAGGCGTAGATGAGGGGTTTGGAAACTCCTGCGGCCGAGGCGATTTCGACTATGGAGGCGTTCGCGTAGCCGCGGTCGCCGAAGGTGGCGGTGGCGAGGTCGAGGATTTGCTCCTCACGCTGCCCGCGCGGAACTCCCTTGGTGCCGGGCCGGCTCATCGCGTTCGGGCCGGATCGATCAGGACGCCGGGGTTGAGAATGGCGGCCGGATCGAGCGCGGCTTTCGCGGCGATCAGTGCGGCCGCGAAAGGCTCGGGCCGCTGCCGGTCGTACCACGGGCGATGGTCGCGGCCGACGGCATGATGGTGGGTGATGGTGCCGCCGGAGTTCACCAGCGCCTGCGACACCGCCGCCTTGATCTCGTCCCACTGCTCGACGGTGCGCCCCCATTGTCCCGCGGCATAGATCCCGAAATACGGTGCGGGACCGTCCGGATACACGTGGGTGAAGCGGCAGGTCAGCACGCCGGTGACGCCGGTGGCGGCGAACGCGGCGTTCACCGCGTCGAGCACGGCGGCGCGCAATGCGTCGAAACGCTCCCAGGTACAAGCGGTTTCGAAGGTCTCCACGATCATCGACCGCGCCGCCAGCGCATCACGCTGATACGGCATTCGCAGGAACGAGGACCGCCAGGCGTCGGCGGCACCCGGTCGCGCGACGGCGTCGGCCGAGTCGGTGACGTTGATCCCGTCGGGCACCCGCCCGCCGTGCTCGCGGCAGATCTCCACCGCACGCGCGATGGGCACGTCGACCGGATGGTCGGCCGACTCGAAGCCCAGCACGAGAACCCCACCCGCAGTACTGGTTCCGGCATTGATGAAGGCCTCCACCGGGTCCAGCAGCCTGCAATTGGCCGGGAACAACCCGGACTGCGCGATGGCCCGTGTCGCGGCGACGGCGTGGCCGTAGTCGTCGAACAGCACCGACGCCCCGGCCCGCCACCGTGGCCGTTCCTGCAGCCGCATCCAGGCTTCGGTGATCACACCGAGAATCCCCTCCGAACCCAGGAACATGCGATCCGGCGATGGCCCGGCCCCCGACCCCGGTAACCGCCGCGACTCACCGACCCCGCGCGGTGTCACCACCCGCAGGGACTCGACCATATCGTCGATGTGGGTATAGACGGTCGCGTAGTGCCCGCCCGCCCGAGTCGCCAACCACCCTCCGAGTGAGGAGAATTCGAAGGACTGCGGAAAATGTCGCAGCGTCAGTTCATGTGGACGCAGCGCGGATTCCAGTGCGGGACCGAGGATTCCGGCCTGGATACGGGCAGCCCGGCTGGTGTGGTCGATCTCCAGCACCTGATCCAGCCCGCCCATGTCCAACGCGATGGTCCCGGCATAGTCTGCGCCACAACGTGGTTCGACCCCACCGACCACCGAGGTGCCGCCGCCGAACGGCACCGCGGCGACGCCCGCATCGGTGCACCAATCCAGCACATCGGCCACATCCTGTTCGGTGCGCGGCCGCACAACCTGATCGGGCACATGATCGATCTGTCCGCGCAACGCGCGCACCACATCCCGAAACGCCTGCCCGTGCCCGTGTGCAACGCGATCGGTGCGATCCTCGGACGCGAGATGCGCCAGAGCCGCGGGCATCCGCATTCGCACCGCCGGCACCGCCAGCCCGGCAAGATCGGGCGGGGTGTGCGCCGTCAGATCCGCACCGGGCAACAGTGCCGCCACCCGCTTGGTGAGCGCATCCAACTCCGTACCGCTGACCGCGTCCTCTTGATTGCCCCAACCCCACCACGACCTCGTCATCACAGGTGCTCTCCTCGACTGCCGATTGAATTGACTCGATGGTAAATTACTAACCGGTCAATTGATGACGGTTTGCGCGGTCAGCGGCGTTTCGAGACCGCTCCGGCATCGACCTTCGGTTACGCGCCAGTTGCCCCGGATCCGGCGCTGCGGCTGCTCGACGGCGTCCGAACCGGCTGGCCGTGGTGGGCGATAACGCCGCTGTGTGGTGTGGCGATTCAGCAGTTACCAATCACATCTGATGCTGGCTCGCGTAGCCACTTTGGCGCGATTTCGTCGAGCAGCCCAAGGCATTCCAGAAGTCCGGGTACTTCCCGACGCGCTACGGCGTGCACTCCGACTCCGACACCTACACAGTCGAGTTGACCGGTCTGGTCCAGCACGCGGCGAGCTGAAGAGCTTCGTAGAGGAGGTGCGGTGGGGGACACCGGAGTTTCTGCCGAAAATTACCGGAGATAAACAAAGCCAATCGGTCGCTATTTTTAGCGGACGATATTCCCGTATTGTTCAATTCGCTTTGGCACGACGGTTCGGCCCTGAATTGCACAGTGGCAGTGGAAGTTTTATTGCCGTGCGTTCGAGGGTGGTCCATGGGACCCTTGGAGGAGTTATCGGTTGGACCGAATCTGGGGGAACAGGTGGTCATCGCGCACCGCGTCCGTCCCTTCGTCGTGCTGTTCGTCGCGGGAATGCTCGCTATCGCCGGTATCGCCTCGGTGATAGCGAGTCCGAGTTCCACCACCTCGGGCACACCTCCTTCCACGTCGCCGTCCAGGTCAATTTGTTGTTCCGGGTCGACCGAACCTCCCTACCACGAACCGACGCTGCGGGTACCGAGTTCCGCGCAGCAGGGCACGAGTTTCACTGTGCACGGCCAATATTGGTCATGCCCGGTCGTGGTCATCGTTCCGGGGTGGTCCGACGAGACGGTCACCACGACGCGCTCGGCCGGTAATACGACGCTGACGGCAGACGTCGACGGGCAAGGTTCGTTCGATGCCACCGTCACCATTTCCCAGCATGCCCAGACCGGTCGGCAGACTCTTACGGTGACCTGTCTGGACGGGAGTGCCGCGGCGGTCTTGAGGTTGGTCGGCATCACCATCGCGCGAGTGGCTCCGCCCCCGGAGACTACGACCACCACCGGTAAAAGTGTTCCCGTGCGAACCACCGATCCGGTGGTGACGACGACATCGGACGGCCCAGCGGTCGCGGAGCCACCGGCGAGTTCGGGTGGGAAGGGCATCGGCACGGCCGGGGCGGGAATCGTCATCGCGCTGCTGTTGGTGGCCGCTACGGGGGCCTTCTACGGTATTCGCGGACGGCTCACTCGTACCCGACGTCAGGATGGTCGCGCACCGGTTGTCCAGGTGAACGCGTACCCGGATACGAATCCCGCGATCGAACTGCGCCACTTGCCATCCGGCCCGACCATTGAGGTCCGGGCGAGTATCGGGGCGCCACAGACATTCCTTCAGGAGTTCCACTGATGACCACCGCACGAGCCATCCTCTACGACAACGAATCTCGTGAACTCGCCGTCGCCCAGCTGGCGGCCAGTCTGCACGAGGCCCACCTCGATGAAGCGGCGCTGCCGGCCGGGCCGATGGTCAGCGACGCCATCCGGCGGCTCGCCCTTCCGAAACTGGCCGACGCCATCCACGGGCTGCTCGACATCGATCTCGGCGACGCCACGATCGCGGGCTGGCGACGCTACGCCAAGATCCACGAGGCGGCGGTCCGCACCCGGACCGGACCCCAGGAGAGCGTGGAGTTGATCACCCACGAACTCACCCAGACCTATCACCCCCACCTCGAAATCCTCGCCGACGGAACAGAAGTCGGCGCGATCACTCTCGATCTGGTTCTCGCACTGCGCTTTCAGCCATTAACCGTAACCATCAACCGCGGCAACCTGGTAGGGCTCGGCCCGGGCGAATGCACCGCGAGCGTCGAGGTCGCCGCCGAGCGGATCGGCACGATCGTTCAGCGTGAGCGGCGGATTCGTACAGGAGTCATGATTAATCTGCATCGGCCGATTCAGCTTGCCTGAACGGTTGAGTGGTGCGGCGTCGTGGGGGGTGGCCGAACCAATGGCGTGGTGCGATCTTGGTGGTGTTCGGTTGTGGCGTGCATGCGAGAAAGAAGAGGTGTGGGAACCCTGGGTGCCGTACCCGGCTTTCGCTCCCCCCCTTGGGTGCCGTCATCTCTCGTTCCAGCCTGGCTGGCAGGTTGTGGTTACGTTCACAGACAAAACATGAAAAAACAAGAATAAGAGACCGGAAAGCTCGCAGGGACAAAGGGATCGAACCGAACGGCCCGATATTCTGAATCACTTTATATCACAACACATTTGGGGTTCTTCGGGGGCTGTTTCGGCGGTAGAATTAGGCTATGAATCAGGGGAGGGAAACCGTAATCG
>NZ_WJIC01000101.1 GCF_009649815.1 Nocardia sp. SYP-A9097 | reverse complement strand
AGACGGCGTCTCACGTCGTCGAATTTGGTTTCTGGCGTGTCGTGATGGGTTGTGCTGCATGATGTTCGGCCGTGACCGACGAGTTGTCGCTGCGCCTGGTGCCCGACGAGCTGTGGGCGGTGGTCGAACCGCTGGTGCCCAAGTTCGAACCGCGACCACAAGGCGGGGGCACCGAGCCTGTCGCTGACCGCACGGTGTTCACGGCGGTCGTGTTCGTGCTGACCAGTGGTTGTGCGTGGCGGCTGTTGCCGCCCTCGTTCGGGGTCACGGTGCCGACCGCGCACCGCCGGTTCACCGATTGGACCGAGGCCGGGCTCTGGCGGCGGCTACACCGCGCGGTCCTGGACGAGCTGGGCGGCGAGGGCTTGATCGACTGGTCGCGAGTGGTGATCGACGCGGCGAGCGTGCGAGCCAAAAAAGGGGCCCCATGACCGGGCCGAATCCGGTCGATCGCGGCAAATCCGGCTCCAAAATCCATGTGCTCTCCGACCCGGCGGGAATACCTGTGGCCGTGGGAGTTTCAGCGGCCAACACCAACGATGCCGCCGCATTGCGACCGCTGGTGAAGGCGATTCC
>NZ_WJIC01000100.1 GCF_009649815.1 Nocardia sp. SYP-A9097 | reverse complement strand
GGGTTCCAGCCGTTGATGAACTCGCGGATCTTGGTGGTCAGCTCGCGGACGTTGCGGAAGGTGCCGCGGTGGATGGCTTGGCGTTCGATGATGCCGAACCAGACCTCGACCAGGTTCATCCAGGAAGCCGAGGTTGGGGTGAAATGCACGTGGATGCGCGGGTTTTCGGCCAGCCAGTCGCGAACCTCGGCTTTTTTGTGGGCGGCGTAGTTGTCCATCACCAGGTGCAGCTCGCGGCCGGGGTAAGCGCGGGCGACATGGCGTAGGAAGACAAGAAATTCCTGGTGACGGTGCCGCGGCTTGCACACGCCGGTGACCTTGCCGGTCGCGATTTCCAGCGCGGCGAACAGGGTGGTCGTGCCGTTTCGAATGTAGTCGTGGGTTTGTCGTTCGGGAATCCCGATTTGCATCGGCAGCGTCGGCGCTGTCCGATCCAGGGCTTGGATCTGGGACTTCTCGTCCACACACAACACGATCGCGTTCTCGGGTGGGTTCATGTACAACCCGACGATGTCGGTGACTTTGCCGGCCAGTTCCGGGTCGGTGGAGAACTTGAACGTCTCCGCGCGCCACGGCTGCACC
>NZ_WJIC01000028.1 GCF_009649815.1 Nocardia sp. SYP-A9097 | reverse complement strand
AAACCTATGGTCATTTGGATTACCTCGACGAGCCCGCGCGTGATTCGCTGTTCGCCGCGCATGTGGACATGTTGGCCCGTATGACCGGCCTCGACACACCTTTGGAAAAACCATGAAACAGACAATCGAACTTCAGCGGATCGAGAGCTTCGCCATATTCGTCCTGGCGCTGTGGGTCTACGCCGTCCATGATTTCAACCTCTGGCTCTTTCCTGTGGGCTTGGCACTGTTGGACATATTCATGATCGGATATTCCTTCGGCCCCAGGGCCGGCGCCTTCGTTTACAATCTCGGTTATATGCATCTCGTGCCCGCGATGACCGCGCTGGCATACGTGATCACGGGGCATCACATTCTGCTCGGACTATCGTGTATTTGGTTCGCGCACAATGGACTCGCTCGGGCGCTCGGTTTCGGCTTGAAGGGGAAGACCTTCGAGGAGACGCATCTCGGCCTGGTTGGAAACCACAGGCGAGAGATGCTTCGGGAAGCGGGACACCGGTAAATATCGCACCCGGAGGAGACTTCGCGAGGGCCTGCCGCAATTTTGCGGCAGGCCCTTTTTCATGTGTTCGTCATATAACCCTCTCCTGGCCCGCCAGGTGATTCTCGCACCACCATCCAAAGCGCCACCAAAGCGGCGAACCACGTGGCTGGAAGTGGTTAAACAACAGTCAAGGCGTGCTTTAGGTGCGGCGGCGATGCTTGCTTATCGAGAGATTGCCGTTCGGGAAGGGTGGTAACCGAATGCACTACAGGTCTTTCATGGATGTGCTGGCGCATCGAGAAGCGCAATATCCTGATGAGGTCGCGTACCGGTTCCTGGAATCGGGGGACAGCGACGGGCCCTGCGCTGATCTTTCCTACGCACAACTCGGCCGCCGCGCACGCGCAATCGGCGCGCGGCTACGAGAACGCCGGCTGGGAACTCGGCCCGCTTTGCTGCTCTACCCGCAGGGGCTGGAGTTCATCTGCGGATTCCTCGGGTGCGTCGCCGCGAATGTGATCGCCGTTCCCGCGCCACTACCGCATTCACACGAGCTCGATCGCGCACTGCGCCGGCTCCGCCAGATCATCGAAGACGCGGATATCGCCGTCGTACTGACCACCCGGCAAGTGCTGGAGGGCCTGCGGCACGGATCCCGGGAATTCTCCGAACTGGCGGCCCTGTCCTGGATCGCGACCGACGAAATCGGTACGGACGGAGGCGATTCCGCATACAGCCCCGACCTCGGCCCCGACTCGATCGCGTTCCTGCAATACACCTCGGGATCGACCGGCACTCCGCGCGGAGTCATGATCAGTCACGGAAACCTGCTGCACAACCAGCGGGCCATCGCTGCGGCGATGGGACACACCCCCGAGCTCGTATCGTCCTGGGACGGCTTCCTGTACGCGAGCTGGCTGCCGATGTTCCACGATATGGGGCTCATCGGCCCGGTGTTGTCCACCCTCTACTCCGGCGGCAGCGCGGTGCTGTTGTCGCCCGAACATTTCCTGCAACGTCCCGAGCGCTGGCTCACCGCGCTGTCGGAATTCCGGGCGCACACCAGTGGCGGACCCAACTTCGCCTATGAGCTGTGCCTGCGCCGCGCGACCCCGCAGCTGCTCGACAGCATCGACCTGAGTCGCTGGCGAGTGGCATTCAATGGCGCGGAGCCGATCCGGGCGGCGACCATCGGGCGTTTCACGGAGAAATTCGCCCGAACCGGGTTCCGGGCCACTGCCGCACGGCCCGTCTACGGTCTCGCCGAGGCGACCTTGATCGTCACCGCGTCCCCGCTCGACCGTGCCCCGAGACTCCTCCGGCACGAGAGCGCCGACCGGGAATTGGTCAGCTGTGGCGAGCCCGTCGAGGGCATGACGGTCGTGATCGCCGATCCGGACTCGCACCGCGAATGCGCCGCGGAAGCCGTGGGCGAGATCTGGGTCGCCGGGGACAGCGTCGCCGGGGGATATCTCGGGCACGAAACGACCAACGCCGAGGTCTTCCGCGCCGTGCTCGACGATGGCCGCCGGGGCTTTCTGCGCACCGGCGACCTGGGCTTCGTGACCGAGGGCGAACTGTTCGTCACCGGGCGGCGCAAAGACCTGCTCGTGATCGACGGCGCGAACCACTATCCGCAGGACATCGAGTTGACGTGCGAGTCGGCCCATCCGGCGGTGCGGGCGGGATGCGTCGCCGCATTCACCGTCGAGGAAGCCGACGATGGTGAGCGGCTGATCATCGTCGCCGAGATCAAGGCGGACGCGGCGGCCGGTATCGCCGTCATCGAGGACGCCATCCGGGCGGCGGTGAGCCTGACACACGACCTGCCGGTGCGGGCGGTGGTGCTGATTCGCCCGCGCACGATATTCAAGACGAGTAGCGGCAAGATCCAGCGGCAGGCGTGCCGTGCGGCCTATCTCGCGGGGGATCTCGCGACCGTCGCGGGTGAGCGGCGAGTGGATCCGGTGCACCGGGCCGAACCGGATTCGCTGCGCGAGTGGCTGGTGGCCGGTGTCGCCGCCGCCACCGGGGTCGACCCGGCCCGAATCGATATCAGGCGGCCGCTGGCCGAATTCGGTTTGGGCTCCAGGGGATTGGTCGAACTCGTACATCGACTATCCGAACGGATCGGCAGGCCGGTGGAGGTGAGCCTGGTCTTCGAACATCCGACCATCGCCGACCTCGCCGCAGCGGTCGGCGCCGTCGCGGACCGGTCGCGCGAATCCCGGGCCGTCGCGCCCGACGACGCTATCGCGATCGTCTCGATGGCCTGCCGTTTTCCCGGCCGGGCCGATGATCCCGACGCGCTGTGGCGACTATTGGCCGACGGCCGTGACGCCGTCTCGGACGTACCGGCCGGTCGCTGGAGTGTCGAGGGACTCCTGGACCCGGATCCGGAGGCGGCAGGCAAGACCTACTCGCTGCGGGGCGGATTCCTCTCCGATATCGACCGATTCGATGCGGCGTTCTTCGGAATCGGACCGCGCGAGGCCGCCGCCATGGATCCGCAACAGCGCCTGCTGATGCAGGTGGCCTGGGAGTCGATCGAACGGTCCGGAACGAACCCGCATCTGCTCAATGGCACCGCGACCGGTGTGTACCTGGGCGTTTACGGCAGTGGATATCTGCAGGGCGCCGATGTACGGCAGCTGAACGGTCACGTCGGGACCGGCACCGCGACCAGCATCGCCTCGGGCCGGATCGCCTACTCGCTCGGACTGCACGGACCCGCCGTCACCATCGACACCGCATGCTCCTCATCGCTGGTTGCGCTGCATCTGGCGGTACAGGCGATCCGGGCGGGCGAATGCGATGCGGCGCTCGCCGGGGGAGCGACCCTGCTGGTGACTCCGAATACGCACGTCGAGTTCAGTCGGCAGCGGGTGATGTCCCGGTCGGGCCGGTGCCGGCCTTTCTCGGCCGCGGCCGACGGCATGGTGTGGGCCGAGGGCGGCGGCATCGTCATGGTGAAACGACTCAGCGACGCCGTGCGCGCGGGTGATCCGGTGCTTGCGGTGATCCGCGGCTCGGCGGTCAACCAGGACGGGCGCAGTCAGGGCTTGACCGCGCCGAACGGGCTCGCACAGGAACAGGTCATCCGGGCGGCGCTGGCCGTGTCCGGTCTCGCCCCCGGCGATATCGACCACGTGGAAGCGCACGGCACCGGTACCGCCCTCGGCGATCCCGTCGAGGCTCGGGCGCTCGGGCGGGTATTCGGCCCCGGCCGGCCGGACGACCGGCCGCTGGGCGTGGGATCGCTCAAATCCAATCTGGGGCACACCCAGGCCGCCGCCGGGATCGCCGGAGTGATCAAGACGGTGCTCGCACTGCGCCATGAGATGGTGCCGCCGTCGCTGTACGCCGAACAGCCCTCGGCCGAGATCGATTGGGCCACTATTGGATTGGCGGTACAGCAGCATGCACAGCCGTGGGTGCGCGGGCATCGGGTTCGCCGTGCGGGAGTCAGTTCGTTCGGGCTCAGCGGGACCAACGCGCACCTGATCCTGGAAGAAGCGCCACACCGGCCGGTTGAGCCCGAGTCCGAGCCGATCGCTCCGGCCAGGCTTTTCCCGATCTCCGCCCGGAGCGTGACGGCTTTGCGCGGGCAGGCCGAACGGCTGAATGGCTGGCTGGGCGCGGACGCGCTCACCCCCCTGCCCAGCGTGGCCCGATCCCTGGCGCTGCACCGACCGCATTTCGAGCGTCGGGCGGTCATCGTCGCCGACGACCGGACCGGACTGCGGGACGGGTTGCGCGGCCTGGTCGATGGGCGGCCCGCGCCCGGTCTGGTCGTCGGGGGTGACGCCGCGCCCGGATCCGGCAAACTCGCGTTCGTATTCCCCGGTCAGGGGTCGCAGTGGGTCGGCATGGCGCGCGACATGATCGGCCGATCCGAGGTGTTCGGCCGGGAATTCGATCGGTGTGACGCCGAACTGCGCGGACATCTCGACTGGTCCGTGCGGGATCTGCTGTTCGAGCAGGAGTTGGCGCCGGAATCGCTGTCCCGTGAAGCGGTCGTGCAACCCATCCTGTTCGCGGTGATGGTCTCGCTCGCCGCGGTGTGGCGATCATTCGGGATAACAGCTCAGGGCGTGGTCGGCCACAGTCAGGGTGAAATCGCCGCCGCCTACGTCTGCGGGGCACTGAGCCTGCGCGACGCCGCCGCCGTAATCGCCGCGCGCAGTGCACAACTCGCGACGATCGGCGGGCGCGGACAGATGGCGGTGGTCGGCCTGCCCGCCGGCGAACTGGAACAACGGCTCACCGGACTCGGTGGCCGGGTATCGGTCGCCGCGATCAACAGTTCCACCGCCACGGTGCTCGCCGGCGAGCGGGAGCCACTCGCGGCGCTGCTCGGCGACCTCGAACGAGAACACGTCTACGTCAAACGACTCGGGATCGACGTCGCCGGGCACAGTCCCCATGTCGAGCCGATCCGAGCGCCGTTGCTGGCGGATCTCGCCGGGATCGCCGCACACCCCACCACAATTCCGTGGTACTCGACGGTGTCCGGTGAGCCGATGCCGCGCAAACCGATCGACGCCCACTACTGGTATCACAATCTGCGCGAGACCGTCCGCTTCGCGCCCACGCTCGAGCGCATGCTCGACGACGGGTTCCGGTACTTCGTGGAGCTCGCCCCGCACCCCGCGCTCATGACGGCCATCCACAGCGTTGCCGAGGGCAAGGGCCGGGAGGTCGTGGTCGTCGGATCATTACGCCGGGGGGAGGACGGTCCCGACTGTATGGATCGTGCCCTCGCCGGGCTGTACGCCGGGGGCTGGAATATCGACTGGCCGCGATTGCTTCCCGCACACGGCCGGGCCGAACTGCCCACCTACGCGTGGGATACGCAGTCCTATTGGACCGACCCCCAGTCGGCGGCCGACAGTGCGCACGGTCTTTCCCCGGCAGGGCACCCGCTCGTGGATTTCGTTGTGCCGCAGCCGGAAACGGGAGGTGTGACGCTGACGGGCCGACTCTCGGCGCGCACCCATCCGCAGCTGGCAGAGCACGCCGTGGCGAGCACGGCCATGCTCCCGGGTACCGCTCTGCTCGAGCTGGCCGAGCGCGCCGCACGGGAAGTCGGCTGCGCGAGCGTGGCGGAATTGGTACTGCACGCACCGGTGCGCCTCGGCGCGGACGATGCGATCCGGATACAGGTCGCCCTCGGCGGACCGGGCGAATCAGGGGAACGTGCCCTGACCATCCACTCCCGTCCGGAGCGGGAGGACGGCGGATGGGAACTGCACGCGCGGGGCACGGTGACGCCCGGTGGACCGGAACCGGTGGCCCGGGACAACGTTTTCGAGCACTGGCCGCCCGCCGGATCGGTTCCCCTCGAGATCGGCGACCTGTACGAGCGGCTACGTGAACGCGGCTATGAATACGGGCCGGTATTCCGTGGTCTGCACGCCGTATGGCGCTGCGGCACAGAAGTTTTCGCCGAGGTGACACTGCCCGGCCAGGCCCGTGCCGACGCCTCGGCGTACGCACTGCACCCCGCGCTGTTCGATGCCGCGCTGCATGCGATCGAATTCCTCGGCGGCACAGTGGAACCCGGACAGGTCCTGCTGCCGTTCTCCTGGACGGGGGTGCGGATCCACGCGGTCGGAGCCACCACTCTGCGAGTGCGGCTCACTGCGATGGGCGATCGGACCGTGCGGATCGCCCTCGCCGATGCGGCCGGTGCACCGGTGGCGACGGTCGGGGCACTCGCCACCAGACAGGTGGCAGTCGAACAGATCGGCTCCGTGCCCGGTGACACCGATCAGGCGCTGTTCACGCTCGACTGGGTCGAGGTGGGCCGGTTGGACGAGCACGGTGTGGCGGCTCGGCGAATCGATATCCGTGCGTTCGCCGGCGCGGATCCCGTCGTGCCGCGGGTGCTGTCGCTGCGAGGCGAGCCGAACACCGGGCAGGTGGCCGAGGCGGCCCACGCGGAGTCCGCGGCGGTACTCGCGCTCGTGCAGACCTGGCTCGCCGAGGATCACGCTGCCGCCAAACTCGTCGTCACCACCGGTGGTGCGGTCAGCGGCGGCGTGGAAGACCTTGCGCGCGCACCGATCTGGGGCATGCTGCGGGTTGCGCAATCGGAGCATCCCGACCGGATCGTGCTGCTCGACGTCGATGACTGGGACCGTGAAGATCAGGCCATCGCCGCCGCGCTCGCCACCGATGAGCCGCAGCTCGCACTGGTGCGCGGCACATTGTCGGCACCTCGACTCGTCGCGGCGCGTCCGGTCGGCGATGGCTCGCCCGCACTGCCCGCGGTCGCCGACTCATTCTCGGCGGCAGCAAACGGCTTGCCGTCGGTGACAACGGACGGCGGGCCGTCGGAGTGGTCCGGCGGCGCTTCATCGGTGTCCTGGACACCGGATGGCACCGTGTTGCTGACCGGGGGCACCGGATTGATCGGCGGGCTCATCGCCCGGCATCTGGTTGCCGCGCACGGGGTTCGGCAGTTGCTCGTACTGAGTCGCCGGGGGCCGGATGCTCCCGGGGCGGCCGAACTCGGGGCACAGCTTGAGGCGCTCGGCGCGCGGGTTCGAATCGTCGCGTGTGATGCGGCGGATCGGGCGGGCCTCGCCGCGGTGCTCGAGGGGATCGCACCGGAGCATCCACTCACCGGTGTCGTGCACGCCGCGGGACACCTCGACGACGCGTCGTTCGCGCGCACCACGCCCGCGCACCTCGCCGCGGCCTTCCGTCCGAAGGTCGACGCCGCATGGCATCTGCACGAGCTGACCGAGGATCTTCCGCTGTCGGCGTTCGTGCTGTTCTCCTCGGCGGCGGGTCTGCTCGGCAGTGCCGGGCAGGCGAATTACGCCGCCGCCAATACCTTCCTGGACGCGCTCGCACGGCACCGGCGGCATCGTGGACTGCCCGGTCTCTCGCTCGCCTGGGGGCTCTGGGCCGACTCGGGCGAGATGTCGAGTCACCTCGGCGAGCGCGAACACGGCCGGATGCGCCGCCAAGGGATCCTGGGCCTCTCGGCGCGCGCGGGGCTCGAACTCTTCGACGCCGCGACCACCGCGAACCCGCCCGTGGCCGCACCGGTTCGGATCGACCGGCGCGCGCTGCGCGCGCTCATCACGCTGCCGCCGGTCCTGCGCGGACTCGTCGCCGTGCCGCGCCGCATCGCCGACCCGGGAACCCCGGGGTCCGCCACGACTCAGGCCGGACCGGCCGGTCTCGACGGCGCCGACCGGGATCGGCGGATGCTGACGCTGGTCCGCGAACACGCCGCGGCCGCGCTCGGTCATACCGGCACACACGCCATCCGGCCACAGGCCAGCTTTGCCGACCTCGGATTCGATTCGCTCGGCGCGCTCGAACTCCGCAACAGAATGCAGGCGGCGCTCGGTGTGAAGCTGCCTGCCACAGCCATTTTCGACTATCCGACACCGGTCGCGCTGGCCGGCTTCCTGGTGTCCGAGCTGCTGCCGGAGCGCGCGCGGGCGGACACGTCCCACGGCGCGGCGAAGGCCGGCGGCGCGCACGATCCCGTGGTGATCGTCTCGGTGGGCTGCCGCTTCCCGGGCGGTGTGCAATCCATGGACGACCTCTGGGATATCGCGGCCGGCGGTCGCGACGTACTGACCACGTTTCCGCTCGACCGGGGCTGGGACATCGACCGTCTCTACGACCCCGACCCGGACAAGGCAGGCCGAACCTACACGCGCGCAGGCGGATTCGTGGACGGCGTCGCCGACTTCGACACCGGCGTCTTCGGTATCAGCGCTCGCGAAGCGCTCGCGATGGATCCGCAGCAGCGGCTGATGCTGGAGGTCACCTGGGAGGCGCTCGAGCGGGCCGGGATCTCGCCGGAGTCCCTGCGGGGCAGTGCCACCGGGGTCTACACCGGTGTCACGTACTTCGACTACGCCGGACGCCTGACCGGCCGGGTATCGGAGGAGGCCGAACGGTACCTGACCGAAAGCAGCACGGGCAGTGTCGTTTCCGGACGCGTCGCCTACTCGCTCGGGCTCGAGGGGCCTGCGGTCACCGTCGATACCGCCTGTTCGTCGTCATTGGTCGCGCTGCATGTCGCGGCCCAGGCGCTGCGGGCGGGCGAATGCTCGCTGGCCTTCGCCGGCGGTGTGACGGTCATGGCGACACCGGGCGTATTCATCGGTTTCGCGCGCAAACAGGGTCTGGCTCCCGATGGCCGGTGCAAGGCGTTCGCCGAGGCCGCGGACGGGACCGGCTTCTCCGAAGGCGCCGGCGTGGTGGTGCTCGAGCGGTACTCGGACGCGGTGCGGCTCGGGCACCCGGTGCTCGCGATGCTCGCGGGCTCGGCGGTGAATCAGGACGGCGCGAGCAATGGGCTCGCTGCGCCGAACGGTCCGGCGCAGCAGCGGGTCATCCGGCAGGCGCTCGCCAGCGCGGGTCTGAGCGCGGGCGAGGTCGACGCGGTCGAAGCACATGGCACCGGCACCGCCCTGGGTGATCCGATCGAGGCCCAAGCCCTGCTGGCGACCTATGGCCAAGGGCGCGAAACCCCGCTGTGGCTCGGGTCGATCAAATCCAATATCGGGCATACCCAGGCCGCCGCGGGTATTGCCGGGGTGATCAAGATGGTCGCGGCCCTGCGGGCCGAAACCCTGCCCGCCACCCTGCATATCGATGCGCCCAGCACACACGTCGACTGGTCGGCGGGGGCGGTCGAATTGCTGACCGCGCCGCGACCGTGGCCCGCCGGTGACCGGCCACGCCGGGCCGGGGTGTCGTCATTCGGAATCAGCGGCACCAACGCGCACGTGATTCTGGCGGAGGCGCCGGCCGAACCCGTGGCCGAGCTGGGCGTCGCGCCTGCCGTGCTGCCGCTGGTGCTGTCCGCCGCCGCCGACGAGGCGCTGTCCGCACAGGCTCGCCGACTGCTGACCCATCTCGAACAACACCCCGACCTCGGCCTCGCCGATATTGCACGCACGCTGGTGACGGGCCGCGCGGTATTCGACCGGCGCGCGGTGGTGGTCGGCGGAGACCGGAATCAGCTCCTGGCCGGTCTCGCGGCGCTGGCCGCCGACGCACCGCACCCGGATCTCGTGCGCGGCGCCGCCACCGCGATCGACGCACCGGTATTCGTCTTCCCCGGACACGGATCGCAGTGGGCGGGGATGGCGTGTGAACTCCTGGACTCATCGCCGGTGTTCGCCGATCAACTGCGCGAATGTGCCCGCGCCATCGAGGAATTCGTGGACTGGTCGCTGATCGATGTACTGCGCGGGATACCCGGCGCGCCGGAGGCCGACCGACTGGATGTGGTGCAGCCCGCGTTGTTCGCGGTACAGGTGGCGCTGCTTCGACTCTGGGCCGAGTTCGATATCCGGCCCGCGGCGGTCATCGGACATTCCCAAGGTGAGATCGTCGCCGCGTACGCGGCCGGAGCGCTGTCCCTGGCCGAGGCCGCGGAATTGGTGACGCGGCGCGGGCTCGCCCTGCTCCCGCTCGCGGACAGCGGCGCGATGGTGACCGTGCCGCTACCGGTGGATCGGGTCCGTGAACGGCTCACGCGATTCGCGGGGCGGCTGGAGATCGGCGCCGTCAACAGCCCCAGCTCGACGGTGGTCTCCGGTGATGCCGCGGCGGTCGACGAACTACTCGGCGAGTTCCGGGGCGAGCAGATCCGGGCGCGCCGCGTGGCGATTCGGTACGGCTCGCATTCGCGGTGCGTCGAGGCCGTGTCCGAGCGGCTCGCCACGGACCTGACCATCACCGGTTCGGCATCGAGCGTGACGTTCTTCTCCACCGTGACCGGGGATGAGCTGGATACGACGACCTTGGACGCGACTCACTGGTATCGGAACGTCCGGGAACCGGTCCACTTCGAGCGGGCCGTGCGAGCCGCGTACCAGCGCGGGTATCGGACCTTCGTCGAGATCAGCGCCCACCCGGTATTGACCTTCGCACTGCAGGAAACCCTCGACGAGGTCGGGGAATCGGCGGATACCTTCATCGGCGGATCCTTGCGACGCCGGGACGGTGGTCTCGAACGATTTGTCAAATCCGTTGCCGCACTGTGGGTTTCGGGCGGGAATCCGGTGTGGGACCGGCACTTCGCCGAATCCGGTGCGCGCGGTGTGGAACTGCCGACCTATCCGTTCCAGCGCTCGCGCTACTGGCTCGACCCGCTGCCGCCCACCGATGCCGCCGGGCTCGGCCTGACCGCCGGAGACCACCCGATCCTGGGCGCGGTCGTACCGGTTGTCGATTCCGGTGGAGTACTGCTCACCGGCCGGGTTTCCCGGCGCACTCATCCGTGGCTCGCCGACCACGTCGTATCGGGCCTCGCGCTCATGCCGGGAACCGGATTCGTGGAAATGGCATTGCGAGCCGGTGCCGAGGCCGGTGCCGGGGCGGTGCGGGAACTGCTGCTGCGGGAGCCGATGGTGGTCCCCGAGCATGAGGGTCTGCAGGTCCTGGTGAGCGTCGACGCGGGTGACCCGGACGGCGATCGGAAGGTATTCATCCGTTCCCGCGCGGAATCGGAACCGGACGCACCGTGGGTTTTGCACGCCGAGGGTGTACTGGCCGTGTCGACCGAAGACCCTGCGGGACAGGAACTTTCGCAATGGCCACCGGCCGGGGCCACCGCGATCGACATCGATGGCCGGTATCAGGACCTGCGAGCGCGCGGCTACGAATACGGCGAGGCGTTCCGCGGCCTGCGCGCCGCCTGGCGGCACGGCGACGACCTCTACGCGGAGGTGGCCGTGACCGGAGCCCTCGCGCAGACCGCGGAACGTTACCTCGTGCACCCGGCCCTGCTGGATTCGGCGCTGCACGCCATGCTGATCGCCCACGGTGACGACGACCGGACACTGGTTCCCCTGGCCTGGGCCGGTGTGCGGGTCTGCGCGCGCGGCGCGACCGCACTGCGGGTACGGATCCGACCTGCGGGTACCGACTCGGTGACCCTGACCGTTGCCGATGCGGTCGGACGGCCGGTGCTGCGCGCGGATTCGGTACTCGCCCGGCCGATTTCGGCCGCACGGCTCGCCGGGGCGAGCAGCCCCCGCGATCTGCTGCACCTGACATGGCAGCCGGTGCCGGTGCCGGACTCGGCGGCCGCGGGCGAGATCCTCGTGCACGAACCTGCCCCGGGAAACACCGCCGCCGCCGTGCACGCCGCCACCCTGGACATGCTCGCGGTATTGCGCTCCCTCGGCGTCGACACCACGCTGGTGGTGTCGACGCGGCGCGCGGTCGGGCTCGCGGGTGAGGACGTGCTCGATCTGGCCGGGGCGGCCGTCTGGGGCATGGTTCGATCGGCGCAGCTGGAGAATCCCGGACGGATCGTGCTCGTCGACACCGATGACTGCGATGCCGCCGCCTACGCCGCCGCGGGGGAATCCCAGCTCCTCGTCCGCCGCGGGGTCGTCCACGCGGCCCGGCTGGGCCGGGTACCGGCGCCGGCCGCGCCGCGGGCGCCCGGCCTCGAGGGCGGATCGGTGCTGGTGACCGGGGCCCCGGGCGGTATCGGCTCGGTGCTGGCCCGGCACCTCGCCGTCGCCCACGGGGTGAAGCGGCTGCTGCTCGCCAGCCGCCGGGGCCCGGCCGCGCCCGGCGCCGCCGAACTGTCCCGGGAGCTGGCCGGACTGGGCGTCGACGTCGTCGTCGCCGTCTGCGATGTCACCGATCGCGCCGCACTGCGCGAATTGATTGCCGGAGAATCGCTTTCGGGCGTGGTGCACTGTGCGGGCATCATCGACGACGCCACCGTGCACACCACCACACCCGAGCGGCTCGCCGCGGTGCTGCGGCCGAAGGTGGACGCGGCACTGCACCTGCACGAGTTGACCGCGGAGCTCGACCTGTCCCTGTTCGCCCTGTTCTCCTCGGCGGCGGGAACACTGGGCTCGGCCGGGCAGAGCGCATACGCGGCCGCCAACGCGTTCCTCGACGGGCTCGCCGCCCATCGGCGCGCCCACGGGCTGGCCGCGCACTCCCTCGGCTGGGGGTGGTGGGACACCGGCATGACACAGTCCCTGGACACCGCCGGTCGCGCCCGGTTGGCGCGCTCGGGTCTGCGCCCGATGACCGATCGTGAAGGATTGGCGCTGTTCGACGCCGCCATAGCGTTCGAACAGCCCGCGCTGCTGCCGCTGCGCCTGGATATCGGCGCGCTGCGGGCCGCGCCCGCGCTGCCGAAGTTGTTCGGCGCCTTGGCCGGAGCGGGTCTACCGCGGGCGGCGGCGGCCGGATCGGCGCCGGCGGCGACCGGCCGGCCGCTCGTGCGGCTCGGTGGGCTCGCCCCTGCACAGGCTCTCACCGTCGCCTCGGACCTGGTGCGGCAGCACACCGCCCGGGTGCTGGGGCGCGCGGGCAACGAGGTCGACCCGGAGCGCACGTTCCAGCACCTCGGCTTCGATTCGCTGATGGCTGTCGAGCTGCGAAACGCGGTGCGGGACAGCACCGGGATCGCCGTCGCGGTCGGCGCGGTCTTCGACCATCCCACTCCGCGCGCGTTCGCCCGCCATCTCGTCGCCGCGGCCGCGGCCGAGCCGCTGGTCCCGGACGTTCCGGATACGCCGGACAATGGCAGCCCGGTGGCGGGTGACCTGCTGGTACCCGCCACGCGCGATGTGATCCGGCTGCTGCGCAGTGCGCGCGACGGTGTCCCGGGTGCCGCGCACACCGTCGGCCTGGCCATCCGGCTCGGCACGACCACGACCCGCGCGGCCTTGACGGCCATCGTCGCGCGCATCGCCGATCGGCACGCGGCACTGCGCACGGCCATCGTCACCGATGCCGAGCAGAGGCGGCTGCTGGCGGTCGCCGCCGCCTCCGGCATCGCGGTAACGCATTCGGCGGAGGTCGGCGAATATGCCGATGATGTTGTCGCGCAACGGCTCCGAGAGTTGATGGAACCGGAATTCGACCTCGCCGTGCCCCCGCTGTGGCGATTCGAGTTACTGGACTGGCCCTCGGGCGACCAGGTGCTGATCTTCGGCGCGCACCACGCGGTCTGCGACGCGCAATCGGTATTGCTCGTCGCCGGGGAGATCGCCGCCGAGCTGGGCGGCGCGACACTCACGGCGGCGGCGTCGAATCGCGATATCGAACAGCTGCTGCAGGCGCAGCACAGCGAACGCGCGCCCGGGGACGATCCCGGGATGGCCGCATGGCGTGCGGAATTCACCGGGTCCCGGCGACTCGACCTTGCCGATGAGCGACCGGCCCGGCGCTCCTATCGTGCGGGCACCCTCGCGGTCGGACTCCCCGAGGGACTCCTGCGCCGGGTGTCCGAACGGGCGAGCGAACTCGGCATCACACCCGCCGCGTTCTTCCTGGGCACCCTGACCCTGTTGCTCGCACGTCGGCAGGAGTGTGACCGGTTCGTACTGGCGGTTCCGGTGGACACCCGATTCCACATCGACGCTCCCGGCGCGATCGGATACTTCGGGGTGCCGGTGCCGTATCCGGCGAATGTGCGCGCGGACGAACGGGCCGCCGACGTATTGCGGCGCACCGGCGGCAAACTGCATCGACTGCTGGCCAAGGGCGCGAGCTTCTCCGACGCGCTGGCCGTCCTCGCCGAAGCGGATCTGTTCCGCGCCGACGCGCCGATGATCGAGGTGTACTTCAACTTCCTGCGCGCCAATGCCGCGCTCGCCGGCGCGGAAATGGTTCCGGCCGGAGTCGGCTACTCCGACCTCGATCTCATGATCACCGTCATGGCGGACCTGGAATGCGTTGTCCTCAACCACAATCTCGACATCATCGATGCGGCCCAGTGCTCGCGGCTCGGCGGCGAATTCATCGCACTGCTCGAGGCGATGGCCGCGGATCCGGACATCCCGGCCCGGCCCGCGGCTACGACGCGCCCACCGGTGCGGGTCGCGCTCGCGTCCACCTTCGCGCTGGGAAACCTGGGCGCACTGCTGGGGCTCGCGGCCGACAACACCGTGATCCGCGAGGCTCCCTACCATCAGGTGCTCGCGAATCTGCGGGATCCGTCGGGTGTGTTCGCGGAACCGGCGACCGATATCGGAGTCATGCTGTTGCGAGCAGCGGATCTGGAGCGTTTCGGCCCGATCCGCGACGATCTGCTGGCCGAGCTGGCCGAGGTCTACCTCACCGTAGTGGCCGAGCACCGGGGGCGGACCGGCATACCGCTGATTGTCGGATTCCTCCCGGCGCGGGTGGCCGACGACCGGCTGGCGGCGTGGGAACAGTTGCTGTACAACAGGATTCGCGACCTACCGGGCGTTGCCGTGGTCGCGGCGGCCGACTGGACCCGGCATCATCACGTCGACAACCGGTTCGACGAGCGGACCGAGGCGCTGGCACATCTGCCGTTCGGCGAGGAGTTCCAGGCCGCGGTCGCGCTGACCCTGGCGGACCTGATCGGCGCCGTGCGCGCGGTGCCACCGAAGGTGCTGGTCCTCGACGGCGACGGCACCCTGTGGCGCGGGGTCGCCGCCGAATCGGGTCCCGAAACCGTCGGCCTCGACGGTGCCCGCGCGGTACTGGCGCACAAACTGCTGCGCTGGCGCGCCGCCGGCGTCCTGCTCACGCTGGTGAGCAATAACGATGACGAGACCGTGCGCGCGGTGCTCGACCGGCCCGACGGCATACTGCGCGCGGAGCACTTCAGCGCGATCTCCACCGGCTGGCAGCCCAAATCCGAGCGTATCCGGGACCTGGCCCGCGAGTTGAATCTCGGGTTGGACAGTTTCGTATTCCTCGACGACAACCCGGTCGAAGTGGCCGGGGTGCGGGCCGCGCTCCCGGAGGTGTCGAGCCTGCTGTGTCCGCCCGAGGACGAACTGGTGCCGTTCCTGACCGCACTGTGGCCGATGATCCCGGACGCCGTCACCGCCGAGGACGCCGCCCGCGCCGACTTCTATCGGCAGGAACGAGACCGGGATTCGGTGCGCGCCGAACTGGAGTTCGCCGACTTCCTCGACCGGCTCGGGCTGGAAGTCGATATCGAGGCGCTGGCCGACTCGACCGTCGAACGATCGCGGCAACTGATCCGCCGCACCAACCAGTTCGCTCTGCATCAGGTGGCGGACGGGGAACTCGACCGCTGGCACCGCGACGGCGAGGTGTGGACGGCCGCGGCCCGCGACCGGTTCGGCGACTACGGCCAGATCGGCGTCCTGGCGCTGCGCGCCGAGCCGGACGTCCTGTACGTGGACGGCTGGCACCTGAGCTGCCGGGCGCTCGGGCGTGGTGTCGAGGAACGGCTGCTGAGCTGGATCGCCGACCGCGCCGAGACGCTCGGATGCGCGCGGGTGCGGCTGCGCACCCGCGCCACGCCACGGAACGTGCCGGCGCGGCGACTGATCGCCGCACTCGGCGGCGAGATCGATATTCGGGAACCGGATGTGCTGGTGCCGCTCGAGCGGCTGCGCGCGTTCCGGTCGTGGGAGCGGTAAGGGGAGACACACATGGTCATTTCACGACAGGGCGGCCTCGACCCGATCGAACGTGAGGACGGCGGGCGGTCCGTCTCCGCACTGCTCGAGCGCCTCAGAGGTCGCGTCGAGGAGGTGCCGGCACCGCCGGAAGCGGTGCCGCTCGCCCGGGCGAACGCGGCAGCGGTTCAGGACGCGTGGACTCTTGATGGGCTGGCCACGGCCGTGACCGCGATCGCGAATCGGTTCACACCGCCCGGCGCACTCGGCCCGGACACCGATTTCTTCGACGCCGGGGCGACCTCGGTGGACGCGGTTCAACTCGTCGCGACGATCGCGCGCGAACTCGATATCGATATCGACCTCGACGACGTATTCGCGGACGCGAGACCGCGACAGTTGGCCCGACGCTGGCTTGCCGGGAACGCGCCATCGCTACCGGTCCTCGATCCGATCCGCCCGGCAGAGTCCGTACCCACCGCCGGTGATGAGGAACTACGTCAACTCATGGCCGATATCGCGACCGCGGACGGCCTGCCCTTCGTCGGTGCGCCCGCGCACACGGCCCCGCGCCGGATCCTGCTGACCGGGGCGACCGGCTTTCTCGGCAGCCATCTGCTGCTGGACCTGCTGCGCCACAGTGACGCACATATCGTCTGTCTCGTTCGTGGCGAGGACACCGAGGCGGCGACCCAGCGGCTCGCCGCCGGATTGACGCGGTTCGGCATGCGCTGGTCATCGGAGATCGACCGGCGCGTGACGGTGCTGCCCGGCGATATCCGCCACCCGCGCCTGGGCCTGCCGGATGAGCGCTGGAATGCCCTGGCCGTGGACCTGGACTCGATCGTCAATGTCGCCGCGGCGGTGGACTTCCTGCGCGGATACTCGTCGCTGCGCAGTGCCAATGTGGCCGGCCCACTGACCCTGGCCCGGTTGGCGGTCGAGGGCAAAGTGAAACCGCTGCACCATATCTCGTCGATCGCCGTCTTCAACGAGATCGGGATCGCCGCGATGGGCGAGGATGATCCGGTCGCGCACCTCGACGGGTTGAAAGCCGGATACGACAGGACCAAATGGGCCGCCGAGGCCGCACTGCGCCGGGCCCGTGAGCACGGCGTCACCGTCACCCTGCTGCGGCCCGGCGGGATCGGCGGGCACACCGAAACCGGCGCGCACAATCCGCACGATCTCAGCAGCGCGTTACTCGCGTCCTTCTCGCGGTTCCGGACCATGCCCGCCTTCCGCCATCTGAACGTCGCACCCGTGAATTGGGTGAGTCGCATCGCGGCCGCCATCGTGTGCGAGCCCGGTGCGTGGGGGTACAACTATCACCTCACCGGAGTACCCCGCGGATTGGACGAGATCCGCCGGGAAATGTCGCTCGCGGGAATGCACACCCGCATCCAGGGCTGGCCGCAGTGGCGTGCGGAAACTTTGAATTCCATTCGCGCCGAACCGGTTCCGGAGTTGGAGTTTCTGGCGCGCATGCTGGAGTCGCCCACCGCGCAGGCATTGTGCGAGGCTTCGATGTCCGCGCCCGCCGCGACCGGTGAGCGCACCCGCGCCTTCGTGCGCGCGCACCGGCTGCCCGAGCCGGCGCCCTACGACGCGCGGGCGCAACAGAAGACCTTCGAACTGCTGGCTCGCGACGGGCTGGCCCGGTTGCCACATCGGGACGACGCCCCGTATCTGTGGTTCCCCGAGACGATCCTGGGATCGGTGCACGCCGGCGACGGGCAGCGATACCCGTGCGCGCTGTCGCTGTCCCTGTCGATCGCGAGCATGTACCAGCTGACCGCCGAACGCCGCGTCGATGTGCGCGGTGAGCTCACCTGCCCGGGCATCCACGCCGAGCCGCTGACCGTGCTCTCCGGTGACCTCTGGATACGACCCCGCGACGGTGTCCCACTGCGCGCGGGCCTGGGTCGCCCACTGATGCGATACCGGCTGCTGCTGCGTGACGCGCGCGGACAGACCTGGTGGCTGGAGGGGCAGAAGACCGCGCGGGCCCGTCGCGACCTGCTGCGGCAGGCGCGGGCGCTGACGGTCGAGATCGGCCGCACGGACCATCCCGCCGGCTTCCACGGCGAAGTGGTCGTCCCCGCGGACAGCTACGTGCCCGACCAGATCGACGGCATCCGATTCGACCCGCGGCTCTCCGAACGGCAGCGGCGCATAGCGAAGCTGATCTGGCTGGCCTGGTTCGGCACCCAGGTCGGCCAGGGACTGCTGGAGCCATTGACCCGTGCCGGCGCGGAAGTGCTGGAGCTGCGCGCCGACCCCGAACGAAAGGCGCTGCGATGATCGCGGTCCCCCCGCACCCGCATATCGACGGCGCGACCATCGAGCAGGAGTCCCTGCCGGTCGCCGACGGGGTGGTGCTCACGCTGCGACGGGTCCGGGCGACCTCCGGACGGGAACCGGGTCCGGCGGTGCTGCTCCTGCACGGCCACACCGCGTCCTCGGATATGTTCCTGCTCCCCGAGATTCGCAATATCGCCGAAGTGCTGATCGACAACGGGTACGAGCCGTGGCTATTGGATTGGCGTGGCAGTTGCCGCCTGCCGTACAACGAGAACGGCACCCGATTCAGCTACGACGATGTCGCCCTCTACGACATTCCGGCCGCGGTCGCGCATATCCGGGAACGAATCGGGGCACGACCGTTGCTCGTGGTGGCGCACTGCATCGGCGCGCTCGCGCTCTCGATGAGCATGACCGCCGGCCTCGTGCCCGGGCTCGCTGGCGTGGTCGCGCAGGGTGTGTTCCTGACGCCGAAGATGGCCACCTCGGCGCGCCTGCGGATGACCGTGGGCGGGGAGCTGCTGCGTTCCCGCTTCGACCACATTCCCAGCGACTTCCGCCGGGTCGGACTGTGGTCGCGGTACACACCGGTCTTCGCACTGCTCTCCCGAGGCGCCGGCTGCCCCGACCCCACCTGCCGTTTCGTACATCGAGCGTGGGGGATGGGCGGCACGCTCTTCGAACACGATCATCTGGATCCGCGCACCCACGATCGGCTCGCCGAACTACTCGGCCCCATCCCGCTCTGGATCCTGCCGCATCTGCGGCAGGTCGAATCCGAGCACGCGGTGGTGCGCTGGAACGAGAACGACGAACGGTACCGGGCCCTGCCCGAGAACGCCCTGGACCACGCCGACCGGATCGCCTGCCCGGTCCTGCTGATCTCCGGCAGCCGGAACGGGTTGTGGCTGGACTCCAACCGGCTGTGCCACGAGGTACTCGCACTGCGACATCCGGACCTCCCGCTGCGCTATGTCGAGGTGCCGTCGTACGGGCACCTGGACATGTTCATCGGCCGCGGCGCGGCCGTCGACGTCTTCGGGCACATCCTCGACTTTCTCGCAGAGTGCCGGCAGGAGGAGCCGGTATCCGCCGAACTCACTCGAACGTAAGGAATTTCGACAATGACCCCATCGACCAACGGCCTACTGGACATCCCCGCACACCGGACACTGCCGATCGTCGGCGACACCATCCCGTTCCTGTTGAACCAGCGGAATTGGGCCCGCCGCCGATGGGAACGCATGGGTCCGGTCTCACAGATGGAATTCCTCGGCAGGAAATGGGTCCTGCTGCTCGGGCCCGACGCGCTCGAAGTCGCGATTGTCAACCGCGACAAGGCCTTCGAGCCGGGACCGGCCTGGAACTTCGTCAATGGCGCTTTCTTCGAGGGCGGGCTCGTATACCTCGGTCCGCAGGAACACATGCAACAGCGGCGCATCATCAGCAAGGCCTTCACACGGCCGCATATGGAAACCTATCTGGACGGTATGCAGGCGACCATCGCCGAACACCTGTCGAGGTGGGAACGCGCTCGCGACATCCTCGTCTACCCGGAGACCCTGCGGCTCATCCTCGGCATCGCGACCCACACCTTCGCCGGTATGCGGCTCGGCGCGGACACCGAGCGGATGACCGACGCCTACATCGACTGCATTCGGGCCAGCACCGCGCTCATCCGCCAGCCGGTTCCCGGTCTGCGCTGGTCACGCGGACTGCGCGGGCGCGGCGTGCTGCTCGAGATCATGCGTGCGCAGGTTGCGGCCAAGCGCGCCGATCCGGGCGAGGACCTGCTGAGCAGGCTGTGCGCGGCCACCGACGACGAGGGTGTGCCGCTCACCGACGAGCAGGTGGTGAACCACATGATCGCCATGATCCACGGCGCACACGAGACCTCGTCGACGACCGTGACCTCGGTGATGTACCAGCTCGCCAAACATCCCGAATGGATGGACCGCTGCCGATCCGAGTCACGCGCCCTGGGACCGGGCGGGCTGCGCTACGACCGGCTCGGCGAATTGCGCGCCCTCGACATGGTGATCAGGGAAGCACTACGCCTCGAGGCCCCGGTGCCACTGCTCGCCCGCATGACAGTGGCCGACACCTCGGTGCTCGGATATCGCATCCCCGAAGGAACACTGGTGGCGGCGCTGCCCGCCTTCGTACACCACATGCCCGAATACTGGCGCGATCCCGAGCTGTTCGACCCGATGCGGTTCAGCGCCGAGCGCAGCGAGGACCGGGTGCACAAACAGGCCTGGGCGCCGTTCGGCGCGGGCCTGCACCTGTGCATCGGGCAGCACTTCGCGCTCATGCAGATCAAAGCCATTCTGCATCAGGCGCTGAACCGATTCGAATGGTCGGTGGACGCCGATTACGAACTCTCCTGGAATCGGATGGCAATACCGCGGCCCCGCGATGGATTCCCGCTGCGCCTGGAAACCGCCCGCCGCGGATCCGGCGATGCGCAGCACCGCGAAAGTTCCGGGCAAGCAATCCTTTAGCCCCTCGGCGCACACTTGAATTCAAGGTAGTCGACTCGTACCGCAGTGCGTGGTGCTTCACCGAGATCGGAGTATCGGACCGATGTTGATTTCGACCGGTTCCTTCTCGAGAAGGTTCGCTCCCTGCGGCGCGGTGCGCGAAGGTGCCTGTCATGTCGAAAAGGATTCGGAAGGGATCACGATCGAATATGTCACCTTCGCGTGTGGCTGTACCCATACGCATTATTCGGATCATGGCGGTGGCGTTCGATGTCGGACGGTATACCACGACGGCAATACATCGATGAATCGCCGCTGCCATACCGGCGCCGAGTGAAATCGATTCTCACCATTTATCGGCCAATAGTCGAAAGGCATCCCAAATGGTACCGGAGCAGACAGAAGTACTGATCATCGGCGGCGGCCCGGCAGGTTCACTGCTCGCCTGCATGCTGGCCCGCCGGGGCGTCGATGTCGTCCTGGCGGAGAAGCAGGCGACCCTGGAACGGACCTTCCGTGGTGAGACGCTGGTGTCCGCGTCCGTCACCTCCCTGCGGGCACTGGGATTCGGCCCCGCGCTGGAGGCGCACGGATACCTCGAGACCCGCGGCATCCGGATGTACCTCGAGGGACGGCATGTGATGGACCTCGAGTATGAACGCACGAAAACCCGTGCGCGGCATGTGGATATGCCGCAGCCGGCGCTGCTGCGGATCATCAACGAATCGGCGAGCCGGGAACCGTCGTACACCTACCTCGCCGGTGCGACCATGGTCGAACTGGACGAGGAATCGGGCACCGTGACCGGCGCCAAACTCCGGCTGCGCGACGGATCCGAGACGGTGATCCGCGCCCGCCTGGTGGTCGGCGCCGACGGCAGATTCTCGCGGGTCCGCAAACAGGCCGGCCTGGAAGCGAAGATCACCCCGATGGACCGGGACGTACTGTGGGTCAAAGTGCCCCGGCCCGAGGGCTGGAGCCAATACGCCGAATTCTTCGTGGACCGGCAGCGGCATGTGGTCTCGATGCCGACGTTTCCCAATGATCTCCGGGTCGCGCACAACCTGCCCAAGCGCGGATACAGCGCGGTGAAAAAGGCCGGCCTGGACGCGTTCAAGGCCGGAATCACCGAATTGGACCCGCGTCTCGGCCCGCTGCTGGATCAGAGCGTGAAATCCTGGGAAGACACCAGCTTCCTGGAAATCTTCACGGCCGAACTGGATACCTGGGCACGCGACGGACTCGTCCTCATCGGTGACGCTTCGCATACGTGTACGCCCATTCTCGGTCAAGGCATCAATTTGTCGGTCCAGGACTGTGTGCGTATTACACCGATAATAGCCGCGGCATTGAAATCCGGGACGAAACCGCTCTCGGCGAGCACATTCTCCGGATTCGTCGCCGAGCGTCGCAAACACAAGGATTTGGTCACTCGATTCCAGACGATGCAAGAGGAAGGCCTCGTCGTCAGCAATCGGCGCGAACTACTCACGCGGAAATTGCGCTATCGAGTACTCGGCGCACTGCCACTGCGGTACTGGATCATCGACAAAGTCCTCAACGGCGAGGTGATCGACCCGATCGATGTGCGTGATCACACCGCGGCGGCCGCGATCACCGGCCGGGCCGCGTGACAACCAACGGATGGATGCACCGTGAACGATCACCCCGAGAACTGTCTTTGCGGATGCGTGGTGGCAGCCTATTCGGCCGCACCGCCCGCTCGGCCGCACGATGCGGCGCCGGCGAGAAGGAACCCGATGACTAGCGGGGTACCGGGCATCGGAGTGCTCGGCACCGGTGCGTACCTGCCGCCTCGGGTGGTGACCAATGACGAGGTCGCGGTCGCGGCCGGAGTCACGGACGAGTGGATACAACGCAAGACCATGATCCAGCGGCGCCGCTGGGCCGAGCCAGGACAGGCCACCTCCGATCTGGCCGTGGCGGCCGCCCGCCGCGCACTCACCCGGGCGGGCATCGTCGCGGATCAATTGAGCACCATCGTGGTGGCGACCTCCACACCCGACCGGCCACAACCACCCACCGCGGCCTACGTACAGCACGCGCTCGGCGCCGACAGCGCCGGATGCTTCGACGTGAACGCCGTATGCAGCGGCTTCGTATTCGCACTCGCCGCGGGCTGTCCCATCGTCGCCGGACAGGGCGGATACGGGCTGATCATCGGGGCCGACATCTATTCGCGCATCCTCGATCCCACCGACCGCAAGACCGTGATCCTGTTCGGCGACGGTGCCGGGGCGATCGTCGTGGGACCCGCGCCCGCGAGCGCGGGGGTACGCGGCTACCGCCTGCACACCTTCGGGGAACTGACCGAAGCGATCCGGGTGCCGGCGGGTGGGAGCAGGGAACCCCATACCGAGGAGTCACTCGCCGCCGGCAGACACTATTTCGGCATGGACGGTCGCGTGGTCCGGGAATTCGTCGGCACCGCCCTGCCCGGATTGGTCAAGCAATTCCTCTCCGACCATCAAGTCGAGCCGGAAGCCATTACGCATCTCATTCCGCATCAGGCCAATGGCGTCATGCTCGATCAGACCGTCCCGCTGCTGGATCTGCCCGCCGCACAGGTACACCGCACCCTCGTCGAGTACGGCAATACCGGCGCCGCGTCGATCCCCATCACACTCGATCACGCGGCACGATCCGGTGCGCTGTACGCCGGAGATCTGGTGCTGCTCATCGGATTCGGCGGCGGCATGTCCGTCGGCCTGGCCTTGCTGGAATGGGGCTGAATCGCCGAACCGTCCCCGAATTCCGGGGCAGCAGACAAAGACCCACCACCCTTGGCCTCCGGGCGTGATCCGGGGAAGAAGAAAGACGATCAACGCGATGGATAACGAGCCTATTGCCGTCGTCGGCATATCCTGCCGCCTGCCGAAAGCGCCCGACCCCGAGAGCTTTTGGCGATTACTGCGCGACGGCGTCGACGCGATCACCGAGGCCCCGGCCGACCGGTGGAACGTCGGCATCGATATCACCCGGTTCGGCGGATTCCTCGACGACCTCGGGCAGTTCGACGCCGGCTTCTTCGGGATGTCACCCCGCGAGGCCGACGCGGCCGACCCGCAGCAGCGGCTCATGCTCGAACTGAGCTGGGAAGCGCTCGAACACGCCCGGATCCGGCCCGGAACACTGCGCGGCCGGCGCGCCGGGGTATTCGTCGGTGCGATGTGGGAGGACTACAGCTCCCTGACCGGCGCGGCGGGTGCCATCACGCGGCAGTCCTTCGCCGGATCGCTGCGCAGCGTCATCGCGAACCGGGTCTCGTATTTCCTCGGATTGCGCGGTCCCAGCCTGGTGATCGACACGGGGCAGTCATCCTCGCTCGTCGCCGTGCACGCCGCCTGCCAGAGCCTGCGCCAAGGCGAATCGGACCTGGCCATCGTCGGCGGCGTGAATCTTGCCATCGGCCCGCACAGTGTGCTCGCCTCGCACCGATTCGGCGCGCTGTCACCGGACGGCCGGTGCTTCACCTTCGACGCCCGGGCCAACGGCTACGTGCGCGGCGAGGGCGGGGTGTGCCTGGTGCTGAAACCGTTGTTCAGCGCGCTCGCGGACGGTGACCGGATCCTGTGCCAGCTGCTGGGGAGCGCGATCGGCAATGACGGCGCCACTGCCGGGCTGGCCGTACCGGGGCAGGACGGTCAGGAAGATGTGCTGCGCGCAGCGTACCGGCGGTCCGGCATCGACTCGAGCGATATCCAGTACGTCGAACTGCACGGCACCGGTACCCGGGTCGGCGACCGCGTCGAAGCGGCCGCGCTCGGTGCGGCGCTCGGCGCGGGCCGGTTACCGGGGGATGCCCTGCGCGTCGGGTCGGTGAAGACCAATATCGGGCACCTCGAGGGCGCCGCCGGCATTGCCGGCCTGCTCAAAACGGTGCTGAGCATTTCGCATCGGGAACTCCCGCCGAGCCTGAACTACACCACACCGAACCCCTTGATTCCCTTGGCGGAGTGGGGGATTCGCGTCAACGATGAACTCACGCCGTGGCCCGCGCCGGACCGTTCGCTGATCGCGGGAGTCTCCTCCTTCGGCGTGGGCGGCACCAACTGCCACCTCGTCGTCGCCCAGGCGCCCGCCGCCGATCCGGCTCCGGACACCGACCGGCCCACCGCCGGCGCGACCACGGTGCCGTTGCTGGTCTCCGCCCGGACCCCGCGCGGGCTGCGGGTACAGACCGCGCGATTGCGGTCGTGGCTGCTCGACCGGCCCGAACCCGCACTGCGCGACGTCGCCTATTCGCTGGCGACCACCAGGACGCATTTCGAATATCGCGCCGCCATTCTGGCCGCCACCGGTGAACAGGCCCTGGCCGGTCTCGACATGTTCGGGCAGCAACTGCCGTCACCGATCGTATTGCAGGGCAAGGCGATCGAAGGCAAACGAGTATTCGTATTCCCCGGCCAAGGATCACAGTGGACCGGAATGGCGCGCGCGCTCATGGCCGGTTCGCCGGTGTTCGCGGCACAGCTGCGCGACTGCGCCGAGGCACTGGCGCCCTATGTGCGCTGGGACCTGCTCGAAGTGCTCACCACCGACGAACACGATCAACTCGACCACACCGACGTGGTGCAGCCGGTGCTGTGGGCGGTGATGATCTCGCTGGCCGCCCTGTGGCGCGCGCACGGCATCGAGCCCGATGCCGTGGTCGGCTGCTCGCAGGGTGAGATCGCGGCGGCCTATGTCGCGGGCGCGTTGTCGCTGCGGGACTCGGCCCGGGTCGTCGCGCTGCGCGCCCAGGCCGTCGCGACCCTGGCCGGGACCGGCGCCATGGCCTCGGTCCTGCTGCCCGAGGCTGAGGTACGCGCCCGGCTGGACGCCCGAACCGGCACCGGCCTGTACCTCGCCGCCATGAACGGGATCGCGTCGACGGTCGTCGCGGGCACGCACGACCAGGTGACCGCCTTCGTGACCGAATGCGCGGCCGAGGGGATCCAGGCCCGGGAGATTCCCGTCGACTACGCCTCACACACCCCTCTCGTCGCACCGATCGAAGCGCGAGTCCTGCACGAGCTGGCCGACATTCGGCCACGCACGGGGGATGTGCCGTTCTACTCCACCGTCACCGGGGAGTTGCACGACACCGCCGGTCTGGACGCGCGGTACTGGTATCGGAACCTGGCGAACCCCGTGCGGTTCGTCCAAGCCACCCGGGCCCTGGCGGACGCCGGACACACCCTCTTCATCGAGCCCAGCGCGCACCCGGTACTCACCGCCGCGATCACCGAGACGGTGGACGGAGTCGCCGCGATCGGATCACTGCGCCGAGACCGCGGCGACGCGGACCAGTTCATGACTGCCGTGACCCAGGCCCAGCTGCACGGCCACCAGCCCGACTGGAGCGTCATGCTGCCGGACGCGCACGCCGTCGACCTGCCCACCTACGCTTTCCAGCGCAAACACCACTGGGTGGTGGACCCGGCGACCGCGCCCGGCGCGAACCTCCCCGCCTCTTCGACCGCACCCGCTCTCGCGGAACCCAACGGCAATACCGCCGAATTCGCCGACGGCACAACCGAATCCGAGGACGCCACGGTCGGACAACACCTCGCCGCACTGGCCGAGGCGGACCGGCCCGCATTCGTGCGCCGACTGCTGGCGGCCGGTATCGCGGCGGTGCTGGGGCACGCCTCGGCCGAGGAAATCCCGTTCGAGGAGACCTTCAAGAACCTCGGGCTGGACTCGGTCGGCGCGGTGGAGCTGCGCGACCGGCTCGGTACCGCCACCGGACTCGCATTGCCCGCCGGATTGATCTTCGACCATCCCACGCCCCGGGCACTGTCGGAATACCTGCACGCCGAACTGCTCGGCATCAGCCCGCGGGCCGAGTCACCGGCTCCGGCCGCCGGAACCGCCCGGGAGCCGATCGCCATCGTCGCCATGTCCTGCCGCTACCCCGGTGGCGTGCGGTCGAGCACCGAACTCTGGGATCTGCTCGCCGACGGCCGCGACGTCATCACCGGTATGCCGGACAACCGCGGCTGGGACGAGAGCGAGCTGTACGACCCGGAGCCCGGAATCGCCGGGAAATCCTATGTGAACCGAGGCGGATTCCTGCACGACGCGGACCTGTTCGACGCCGCGTTCTTCGGTATCAGCCCGCGCGAGGCCACCGCGATGGATCCCCAGCAGCGACTGCTGCTGGAAACCAGCTGGGAAGCGTTCGAACAGGGTGCGATCGACCCGACCGCACTGCGCGGGTCACAGGTCGGCGTGTTCGTCGGCGCCATGTCACAGGACTACGGCCCGCGCATGCATGAACCGGCGGCGGGCGCCGAAGGCTATCTGCTCACCGGCAATACGGCCAGCGTCGCCTCGGGCCGCATCGCCTACAGCTTCGGCTTCGAAGGCCCCGCGATCACGGTCGACACCGCCTGCTCGTCATCGCTGGTGGCACTGCACCTCGCGGTGCGGGCACTCCGCGCGGGCGACTGCACGCTGGCGCTGGCCTGCGGCGCGACGATCATGTCGGAACCCGGGATATTCACCGAATTCTCGCAGCAGCGCGGACTCGCGCCGGACGGGCAATGCAAGGCATTCGCCGCCGACGCGGACGGCACCGTGTGGTCCGAGGGCATCGGGGTGCTGGTACTGGAACGGCTCTCCGCCGCCCGCGCCAACGGGCACCGGGTGCTCGCGGTTGTGCGCGGCAGCGCGGTGAACCAGGACGGCGCCAGCAATGGCCTGACCGCACCCAACGGGCCGTCTCAGGAGCGGGTGATCCGGCAGGCGCTGGCCGATGCCGGTCTCGGGGCCGATGAGGTGGACGCGGTGGAGGCACACGGCACCGGCACATCGCTCGGCGATCCGATCGAGGCGGCGGCCCTGCTGGCCACCTACGGCCGCGACCGGGCCGAGGATCGACCGCTGCGGGTGGGGTCGATGAAATCGAATATCGGGCACGCGCAGGCGGCCGCGGGCATCGGTGGCGTCATGAAGATGATCGAGGCAATCCGGCACGGCAGCCTGCCGCGGACGCTGCACGTCCAGGAGCCGACACCGCACGTGGACTGGAGTTCCGGCGGGCTGTCGCTGTTGACCGAGACCGCGGACTGGCCGGTCGTCGAGGGCAGGCCGCGGCGGGCCGCGATCTCGTCGTTCGGGATCTCCGGCACCAATGCCCACGTCATCATCGAGGAGGGGCCCGCGGCCACCGCACCTGCCACCGCACCTGCCACCGCACCGGCCACGCTGCCCTGGATCCTGTCGGCCCGCACCGAAGAGGCGCTCTACGATCAGGCGGCCCGGCTGCGCGCGCACCTGCTCGCGCAGCCCGAGCTCGTCTCCCGGGATATCGGTTGTTCGCTGGCCGTCACGCGGGCGCAATTCGCCCATCGCGCCGCCGTGATCGTCACCGACCGCACCCAGGCGCTGGCCGACCTCGCCTCGCTCAGCGTCGGCGAACCGTCACCCGCGGTGCTGCGGCCGGGATCGCACACCGGTGGCGGTCTCGCGTTCGTGTTCTCCGGGCAGGGGTCGCAACGCGCGGGAATGGGACGCGAGCTGTACGCCGCCCATCCGGTCTTCGCGGCCGCGCTGGACGAGATCTGCGCACTGTTCGACCGGTACCTGGACACGCCGCTGCGTACGGTGATCTTCGCCGAGCCCGGCGGTGCGCAGGCGGAACTGCTCGATCGGACCCTGTATACGCAGGCCGGGCTGTTCGCCGTCGAATGCGCGTTGTTCCGGCTGCTCGGCCATTTCGGGGTGGTGCCCGATGCCGTGATCGGTCACTCGATCGGTGAGATCACCGCGGCGCATGTGGCGGGCGCACTCACGCTGACCGACGCCGTCGCCATGGTCGCCGAGCGCGGTGCGGCCATGCAGGCGGCGCGCTCGGGCGGGGTGATGATCGCCCTCGCCGCGAGCGAAGCCGAAGTGCTCGACGCCCTGGCCGGGTACACCGGCCGGCTCGCCGTCGCCGCCGTCAACAGCCCGCAATCCGTGGTCATCTCCGGCGATGCCGACGCCGCCGAGGAGGTGATGGCCCGATTCCGCGCCGACGGCCGAAAAGCGCGGCGGCTCAACGTAAGTCACGCATTCCACTCCCCGCATATGGATGACGCCGCCGATCGATTCCGCACCGCCGTCGCCCAGCTGACGATCCGTGAACCGAACATTCCGATGATCTCCAACCTCACCGGCCGGTGGACCGGACCGGGCGAGATCACCGAGGCCGAGTACTGGGTGCGGCATGTGCGATCGGCGGTCAGATTCGCCGACGGCGTCGGCACGCTCGCCGCGCGCGGCATCACCTCCTATCTGGAGGTCGGCCCCGACGCCGTCCTGCTCGCGATGGTCGACGCGACCCTGACCAGCGCCGTGGTCACCGGCGACGACATCGGCACCGCACCCGCGGCACCGATGCTCGCCCCGATCCTGCGCACCGGACGCCCCGAGACCACCACCCTCGTCACCGCCATCACCCAGGCGCACCTGCGCGGACACGGAATCGACTGGAGTGCGATGTTCCCCGACGGCCGGCCGGTCGAACTACCCACCTACGCCTTCCAGCGCGAACGGTACTGGCTGGACGCACCACGCCGGCTCGCCGCCCCGGAGGCCCTGGGCCTGGCCGCGTCCGACCACGCGCTGCTCGGCGCCGCGATGCAACTCCCCGAGGACGAGAACTGGGTATTCACCGGCAGATTGACCCTGACCGACCAGCCCTGGATCGCCGAACACGCCGTCCTGGACACCGTCGTCCTGCCGGGCACCGCCTACCTGGATCTGGCGCTGCACGCCGGTGAACTCCTCGACCTGCCCGTACTCGCGGAATTGACGCTGCACGCGCCGCTCACCCTGCACCCGGACAGCGAGGCGCAGGTGCGGGTCCGAGTCGGCGAACCCGACGACACCGGGCAACGGGCGCTCACCGTATACGCCCGCCACCGCGCCGACGAGGTCGGCGACGAATGGACCCGGCACGCCAGCGGCATCGTGTCACCGGCCCCGGACAACCACCCCGAAATCCGGCACGAGTGGGCGCGCCACTGGCCACCCGCCGAGGCCGTACCGGTGGAATTGGCCGGTCTCTACGAGAGCTTGGCCGAGCGCGGCTACGAATACGGTCCCCTGTTCCAGGGCCTGCGGTCGGTATGGCGGGACGGTGCGGTGACATTCGCCGAGGTCACGCTGCCGGACGAGGTCGAGATGGCCGGTTTCGGAGTGCATCCGGCGCTGGTGGACGCGACCTTGCATCCGCTGGTTTCGGGACTGCTCGGCGCGGACGATACCGCCGTCCGGCTGCCGTTCGCGTGGTCGGGGGTGCGCCGGTACGCCACCAAGGTCGGCACGCTCCGAGTGCGGATCAGCCCCGCCGAGACCGGCGGCCACCAACTGGATATGACCGATCAGGACGGCATGCCGGTGCTCTCGGTCGACGACCTCACCATGCTCGCGGCCGATCCCGAACAGTTCGCCGTGGACCGCCGGGACCACGATGCCGGATATCGCATCGGCTGGCAGCGTGCGGAGAACCAGAACGGTCATGCCGGCTCGATACCGGTGTTCCTGGATGGTTCGGAACTCTCGGACTCGGACCGGCAACTATCGAGCGGAGCCCGCGTGATCGCGTTGGGCGCGTTCGGCACGCCGGCGGACATGGTCGCGGGCACGCACGAATTGCTGGGCCGCGTACTGGATTTCACCCAGCGCTTCCTGGCCGGACCGGACGCGGAGGATCGCACGCTGGTCGTGCTGACCCGGGGCGCGGTGGACACCGGCGACGGGGTGACCGATCCGGCCGGTGCCGGAGTGTGGGGGTTGGTGCGCTCGGTGCAGACCGAGCATCCGGGCCGCGTGGTGCTGATGGACCTGGATCCGAACGCGGCAGCCGCCGATGCGACGGACCAGGGAGCGATATCGCGAGTCGTGGGCTGTGGCGAACCGCAGGTCGCCGTGCGCTCGGGGGATCTGCTGGTGCCGCGGTTGCTCCCGGCGAAAGATGTGGTGCCCGTTCCCACCGCGCTGGATCCGGACGGTTCGGTGTTGATCACCGGTGGTACCGGCACGCTGGGTGGTCTGATCGCGCGGTTCGTGGTGCGGGAGTGGGGGATTCGCGACCTGGTGCTGGTGTCCCGGCAGGGTCCGGGTGCGGCGGGCGCGGGGGAGTTGTGCGAGGAGCTGACCGGACTGGGCGCACGGGTACAGGTGGTGGCCTGCGATGTCGGCGATGAGGCCGTGGTGCGGGAGTTGGTCGCGGGTGTGCCTCGGTTGACGGCGGTGGTTCATACCGCGGGTGTGCTCGAGGATTCGGTGGTTTCGGCGATGTCGGTGGAGCAGTTGGATCGGGTGTTGGTGCCGAAGGTGGATGCGGGGTGGTGGTTGCATCGGGCGACGGAGGGTTTGGATTTGTCGGCGTTTGTTCTGTTTTCGTCGGCGAGTGGTGTGCTGGGTAATTCTGGTCAGGCGAATTATGCTGCGGCGAATTCGTTTTTGGATGGTTTGGCTGGTTTTCGGCGGGCGCGTGGTTTGGTGGCGTCGAGTTTGTCGTGGGGTTTCTGGGAGGAGTCCAGTGCCATGACTGGCGCGTTGACCGAACGCGATATCGACCGACTTCGACAGCTCGGCCTGAAACCGCTCGCCACGGACGACGCGCTCGCATTGTTCGATATCGCGGTCAATTCCGGAGAGTCGCATTTTCTGACGACCAGGCTCGACTCGGCCGTATACCGCCGACGGCAGGAGAACGGCGATCTGCCACCGCTGTTCCAGCGGCTGATACCGAAGAGCACCCGGCGAACCACGGTGCGGAACACCATGCCGGCGCTGGCGGATCAGCTGGCCGGACTCGCCGCCGCCGAGCAGCGCACACTGATCATCTCCACCGTTCTCTCGCAGATTTCCGCCGTCCTGGCCATTCCGAACCAGAATCGCATCGATACCGGACAGGGCCTGCTGGAAATGGGATTCGATTCGCTGACGGCAGTGGAATTGCGAAATCGCCTGGGTGCGGCCACCGGACTGCGACTGGCGAGCACTTTCGCTTTGAACTATCCGACGGTCGACGCGATGTCCGAATACCTGTACCGCGAACTCGGCGGCGGTACGACCACGAACGAACCCGACAACGATCCCCGGCGGGATATGGAGATCATCGATCGCCGATCCGAATCGGCGGCCGGGGAAAAACTCGAACAGATCAAATCCGCCGACATCGACGCGCTGATCGCGATCGCGCTCACCAATAACGAATTCTGAGACGAGAGGTACCACCGATCATGACTGAGCCCTCGAGCAAGCTGGTTGAGGCGCTGCGGGCCTCGCTTCTGGAGAACGAGCGGCTGCGCGATCGCACTCAGCGCTTGGTCGACGACAGCCGCGAACCCATCGCCATCATCGGTATGGCGTGCCGCTATCCGGGCGGCGTGGCATCACCCGACGACCTGTGGCGGCTGGTGTCCGATGGTGTGGACGCGGTGCACGAGTTCCCGGCGGATCGCGGCTGGGAGCTGGCCTCGCTGTTCGGCACAGACGGCGGGCAGTCCTATACCCGCGTCGGCGGATTCCTTTCCGAGGCTTCGTCATTCGACGCGTCGTTCTTCGGTGTGAGCCCGCGCGAAGCGATGTCGATGGACCCGCAGCAGCGGCTGCTGCTGGAATGCTCGTGGGAGGCGCTGGAGCACGCGGGCATCGTTCCCGCCGCGCTGCGCGGCTCGTCCACGGGCGTGTTCACCGGCGTCATGTACTCCGATTACGGTGGCCGCGTCCTGACCTCGCCGACGCCCTCCCCGGCCGAGTTGGAGGGTCTGCTGGTCACCGGGTCCGCGGGCAGTGTGGCCTCGGGCCGGGTGTCCTACACCCTCGGGTTCGAGGGCCCGGCGGTCACCGTCGATACCGCGTGCTCGTCGTCGCTGGTCGCCATGCACCTGGCCGCGCAGGCCCTGCGGAACAAGGAATGCTCGCTCGCACTGGCCGGCGGTGTCACCGTGATGGCGACGCCGTCGACCTTCGTCGAGTTCTCCCGGCAGCGCGGATTGGCGCCCGACGGGCGTTGTAAGGCCTTCGCCGCCGCCGCCGACGGCACCGGCTGGGCGGAGGGCGCCGGTGTGCTGGCGCTCGAGCGACTCTCCGACGCGCGCGCCAACGGCCGCGAGATCCTGGCGGTGATTCGTGGCTCGGCGATCAATCAGGACGGTAAGAGCAGTCAGTTGACCGCGCCGAACGGGCCGTCGCAGGAGCGGGTGATCCGGCAGGCCCTGGCCAATGCCGGCCTGCGGTCGGATGAGGTGGATGTGGTGGAGGCACACGGCACCGGAACTCCGCTCGGCGACCCGATCGAGGCGCAGGCGCTGCTGGCGACCTACGGTCGCGACCGCGATCCCGGCACACCGCTGTGGCTGGGATCGCTGAAGACCAATATCGGCCACTCGCAGGCGGCCGCCGGTGTCGGCGGCGTCATCAAAATGGTGCAGGCCATGCGGTACGCGGTAATGCCCAAAACCCTGCATGTCGACCGGCCGACGCCGGAGGTGGACTGGACCGCGGGAGCCGTGGCGCTGCTGACCGAAGAACGGGAATGGCCCGCCGCCGACGGCCGGCCGCGTCGCGCCGCGGTCTCCTCGTTCGGTATCTCGGGCACCAATGCACATGTCATCATCGAACAATCCGCTCCGGCTGCCGAGGTGACCGGTACCGCTCCGGCCCCGGCGAGCGCCGCTCCCGCCGCGCTGTGGGTGCTGTCGTCGCGGACCGAGCGCGGCCTGTGTGCCCAGGCCGGGAAACTGCGGGACTTCCTGTCCGAGCATCCGGAATTGGATGCGAACCGGGTGGGGTCCGCCCTGGCGAGGACGCGATCGCATTTCGAATATCGGGCGGCGGTGGTCGCCGACGGACGAGACGAGGCGATATCGGCCCTGGGTTCCCTGGCGATCGGCGGCGCGTCACCGATTATGTTCCGGGGCAGCGATGTACCTGGTGGTCGTGTATTCGTATTTCCAGGTCAGGGTTCGCAATGGATCGGTATGGGCCGCGAATTGCTGGAGGTCTCCGATGTATTCGCGGATCGAATTCGCGAATGCGCGGCGGCACTGTCGCCATTCGTGGAATGGGATCTCACCGAGGTTTTACGCACCGGCGATGAAGAGTTGCTGGAGCGGGTCGATGTGGTGCAGCCGGCATTGTGGGCGGTGATGATCGGATTGGCCGCAGTGTGGCGGTCGTACGGGGTTGAACCGGACGCGGTCATCGGGCATTCACAGGGCGAGATCGCCGCCGCCTATGTGGCGGGGGCGATCTCGCTCGAGGATTCGGCGCGGGTGGTGGCACTGCGATCGCAGGCCATCACGGCGCTGGCCGGCTCGGGGACGATGGCGTCGGTCTCGTTGTCCGAGACAGTGGTCCGGGCACGCCTCGAGACGTGGCCGGAGCGGGACCTGTACGTGGCGGCGGTGAACGGACCCGCGTCGACGGTGATCGCGGGCGATCGTGACCAGGTGGTGCGGTTCGTCGCCGGATGCGAGGCCGACGGGGTGCAGGCGCGGGTGATCGCGGTCGACTACGCCTCGCACACCCCGCATGTCGTGCGGTTGCGGGAGCGGATTCTGGCCGATCTGGCGCCGGTTCGCCCGCGGTCGGGCCGGGTGCCGTTCTATTCGACCTTGACCGGTACGCGGATAGACACCGCGGAATTGGACGCACAATACTGGTTCGATAATTTGGCCAACCATGTCCGCTTCGCCGATGCGGTGGGGGAGTTGGTGAAATCCGGGCATTCGCTCTTCGTGGAGACCGCGCCGCATCCGGTATTGGGTGGCGCGATCACCGATATTCTGGATGAATTGTCCGCCGCGGGTGCGGTCGTGGGTTCCATTCGCCGTGATCGTGGCGGATTGGATCAATTCCTGGTCGGAGTGGCGCAGGCGCATTTGTCCGGCCACAGTCCCGATTGGCAGCGGATATTCCCGGATACCCCCGCCGTGGAACTGCCGACCTACGCGTTCGAACACCAGCAGTATTGGCTGCACACCCCCCGTGCCGCCGCCGGTGACCCGGCGGCGCTCGGCGTGGAAGCGGCGCGGCACGCGCTGCTGGGTGCGACCACCGAAATATCGAGCACCCGAGGCTGGATGTTCACCGGCCGGTTGGCGCTCGAAGACCACCCGTGGATAGCCGACCACGCCGTATACGACACGGTGCTGCTACCCGGAACCGCCTACCTCGATCTCGCCCTGCACGCGGCGGGGCGCACCGATACCGGCCGAGTCGAAGAACTGATGCTGGAGGCGCCGCTGGTGCTCACCGCCGACCGCCCGGTACAGCTGCAGATCGGCATCACCGAGGCCGATACCGGCACCGGACACCGGACTCTGACCCTGCACTCGCGCACCGAGCACGCCGACTGGATACGGCACGCCACCGCCACCCTCACCGCCGAAGACTCCGGTGTGGCCGCGAACGACTGGGCGGCACAGTGGCCACCGGCCGGTGCCGCCCCCCTCGACCTCACCGGCGTGTACGACCGGCTGGCCGAACGCGGTTACGAGTACGGGCCCGCCCTGCGCGGCCTGCGCACGGTATGGCGTGCGGGCCGGACCACCTACGCCGAGGTCACGCTGCCCGAGGACACCGACATCGCCGGTTACGGGTTGCATCCGGCCCTGCTCGACGCGGCTCTGCATCCGCTACTGCTCCCCGAGGAGGGTGATACGCCCGCGGCCGGAGTCCAACTGCCATTCACCTGGACCGGTGCGCAACTGCATGCCACCGGCGCTACGACGCTGCGCGTCCGCATCGACCGGACCGGTTCCGACACAATCGAATTGACGGTCGCCGACCCCGCCGGTGCCACGGTGCTCGCGGCCGAATCACTCACCGTGCGGGCCGTCGACGCCGGCAAGCTCTCCGCCGGTGCCCGCGCGGCCACCGCCGGGTACGAGCTGAACTGGGAGTTGCTGCCCGCCGCGGCGACCCCGCCGGAATCGCTGACCATACGCACCCTGCCCGCCCTCGATCCGGAGATCCTGCGGGAATCCGCGGATACCGCACCGCAGGTGCTGGTGGTGCCCGCGGCCGGACCGGACGGGGAGATTCCGGCGGCGACACATGCGCTCACCGCGCGTGCCCTGCGTTTCGTGCAGGTGTTCCTGGCCGAACCCGCATTCGAATCCACCCGTCTGGTGATCACCACCCGCGGCGCGGTCGCGGCCGGGGTCGGTGAGGCGGTCGGCGACCTGCCCGCCGCCGCGCTCTGGGGTCTGGTCCGCACCGCGCAGACCGAGAATCCGGACCGGATCGTCCTGCTCGATCTCGGTGCCGGCGGTGCGGCCGATCCGGAGCTGGTGGCCGAGGCGGTGGCCAGCGGCGAACCCCAACTCGCCGCACGACCGGACGGCTTGCACCGGCTACGGCTGATCGCGGTCGGCGCCCCGGCGCTCACCGAACCGGACACCGGACCGTGGCGGCTCGACATCACCCGCTCCGGCACGATCGACAATCTCACGCTGGCCACCCATCCGGAGGCCGCCGCACCGCTCCGGCCCGGACAGGTGCGCATCGCGGTGCGCGCCTCCGGCATCAACTTCCGTGATGTCCTGATCACCCTCGGCGTGTATCCGGGGCACGGCACCATCGGCAGCGAAGCGGCCGGTGTGGTCCTCGAGACCGCACCGGATGTCACCTCGCTGAAAGCGGGTGACCGGGTGATGGGTCTGGCCGCCTCCGCGGCCGCACCGATCACGGTGGTCGATCACCGCTGGCTGGTGCCGATGCCCACCGGGTGGACCTACGCCCAGGCCGCGGCCGTTCCGGTGGTCTTCCTCACCGCCTACTACGGGTTGCGTGATCTCGCCACCGTCCGCACCGGGGAGAAGATCCTCATTCACGCCGCCGCTGGCGGTGTGGGTCAGGCGGCCATCCAACTCGCCCGGCACTGGGGACTCGACGTCTACGCGACGGCGAGCCCGGGTAAATGGGGAGTTCTCCGCGCCGCCGGTCTGAGCGATGAGCGGATAGCGAATTCCCGCACCCTCGAATTCGCGGACCGCTTCGCCGCGGCCGTGCCCGACGGCATCGATATCGTACTCAATTCGCTCGCAGGCGAATTCGTCGACGCATCCCTGCGTTTGCTGCCTTCGAACGCGGGCCGTTTCATCGAAATGGGCAAGACCGATATCCGCGACGCCGACGAGATCGCACAACTCTTCCCGGGTGTCCACTATCGTGCCTTCGACTTGATCGAGGCCGGACCGGATCGCCATCGGGAGATGCTGACCGACCTGCGCGAACTGTTCGAACGCGGCGTTCTCACCCCACTTCCCTTGTACGCCACCGATATTCACCACGCTCCCGAAGCCTTCCGGCACCTGCAGCAGGGCCGGAACATCGGCAAACACGTGCTGACCGTTCCCACCGCGCTGGATCCGGACGGTTCGGTGTTGATCACCGGTGGTACCGGCACGCTGGGTGGTCTGATCGCGCGGTTCGTGGTGCGGGAGTGGGGGATTCGCGACCTGGTGCTGGTGTCCCGGCAGGGTCCGGGTGCGGCGGGCGCGGGGGAGTTGTGCGAGGAGCTGACCGGACTGGGCGCACGGGTACAGGTGGTGGCCTGCGATGTCGGCGATGAGGCCGTGGTGCGGGAGTTGGTCGCGGGTGTGCCTCGGTTGACGGCGGTGGTTCATACCGCGGGTGTGCTCGAGGATTCGGTGGTTTCGGCGATGTCGGTGGAGCAGTTGGATCGGGTGTTGGTGCCGAAGGTGGATGCGGGGTGGTGGTTGCATCGGGCGACGGAGGGTTTGGATTTGTCGGCGTTTGTTCTGTTTTCGTCGGCGAGTGGTGTGCTGGGTAATTCTGGTCAGGCGAATTATGCTGCGGCGAATTCGTTTTTGGATGGTTTGGCTGGTTTTCGGCGGGCGCGTGGTTTGGTGGCGTCGAGTTTGTCGTGGGGTTTCTGGGAGGAGTCCAGTGCCATGACTGGCGCGTTGACCGAACGCGATATCGACCGGATCCGGCGATCGGGCCTGACACCCATTACCAATGAAGTCGGTCTCGCCCTGTTCGACGCCGCGCTGGCCGGTGGCCGCGCGCACACCGTCTCGACCCGGCTGGAACGCTCCGCCCTGCGCGAACTGGCCGATCAGGGCACACTTCCGCGGATATTCTCCGGACTGCTGACGAGTCCGGCGCGCACCGCGGCCACATCCGGGAATCGGGTGGCCGCCACGGTCACCGACCGATTGGCGAGCCTGCCGGTCGCGGAGCGCCGAGACGCCCTGGTCGACATGCTCACCGAGCAGGTGGCGGCGATCCTCGGCCATGACTCGGCCCAGGCCATCGCGCCGCATCAGGCGTTCAAGGATCTCGGGTTCGACTCGCTCACCGCGGTCGAACTGCGCAACCGGCTCAAAGCCGTTACGGGCCTTCGCCTTCCGGCCACCCTGATCTTCGACTATCCGACCCCGGACACGCTCGCCGACCATCTGCACTCCGAGCTGTACGCCGTTGCCGAGGCCCCGGCCCAGCCCGTCGTGCCCGGTACCCGCGTCGACGCGACCACCGAACCCATCGCCATCGTCGCGATGGCCTGCCGCTACCCCGGTGGGGTCGACTCGCCCGAAGAACTGTGGCGGCTGCTGGTCGACGAGCAGGACGCGATCGGAACGTTCCCGTCGAACCGCGGCTGGGATATCGCCGGGATCTACCACCCGGACCCCGAACACGCGGGCACCACGTACGCGACAACCGGCGGATTCGTCACCGAGGCAGCGGATTTCGATCCCGCGTTCTTCGGCATCAATCCGCGCGAGGCCCTGGCCATGGATCCGCAGCAGCGAATGCTGCTGGAGACCAGCTGGGAGGTGCTCGAGCGGGCGGCGATTCCACCGAACACGTTGCGCGGCACGCCGATCGGCGTGTTCACCGGTGTGATCACCCAGCAGTACGGTCCGTCCACGACGACCGCGGCGTCGAACGGCGCGCACGACGTCGAGGGCTATCTGCTGACCGGCAAGACCGGCAGTGTCGCCTCCGGCCGGATCGCCTACACCCTGGGTTTCGAAGGCCCGGCGGTCAGTATCGATACCGCCTGCTCCTCGTCGCTGGTCGCCATTCACCTGGCCGCGCAGTCGCTGCGCAATGGGGAATGCAGTATGGCGCTGGCCGGTGGCGTCACCGTGAATACCAGCCCGGATGTGTTCATCGACTTCGCCAGGCAGCGCGTGCTCGCGTTCGACGGCCGCTGCAAGGCGTTCGCCGCGGGGGCCGACGGTACCGGGTTCGCGGAGGGCGCGGGCATGTTGTTGCTCGAACGCCAGTCCGACGCGATCGCCAATGGACACCCGATTCTGGCCGTCATCCGCGGTTCGGCAACCAACCAGGACGGTGCCAGCAATGGTTTGAGCGCACCCAACGGACCCTCGCAGGAGCGGGTGATTCGGCAGGCGCTGGCCAATGCGGGAGTATCCGCGGACGGTGTGGATGCGGTCGAGGCGCACGGCACCGGTACCGCGCTCGGTGATCCCATCGAGGCACAGGCCCTGCTGGCCACCTACGGCCGCGACCGGGATCCCCGGACCCCGCTGTGGCTGGGGTCGCTGAAGTCGAATATCGGTCACTCGCAGGCTGCGGCCGGTGTGGGCGGAGTCATAAAGATGGTGCAGGCCATGCGGCACGGCGTGCTGCCCAGAACACTGCACATCGACGAGCCGACCCCGCATGTGGATTGGAGCGAGGGCACCGTCGCGCTGCTCACCCGGGCCCGGGACTGGTCCGTCGAGGGTGACCGTCCCCGCCGCGCGGGGGTGTCATCCTTCGGGATCTCGGGCACCAACGCGCACGTCATCCTCGAACAGGCCCCGGTGTACTCGGGCGCGGAGCCGGAACCGGAACCGCAACCCGTGGCGCTGCCCCTGGTCGTGTCGGCGAAGTCGGCGCGCGGGGTGGCAGCACAGGCCGCGCGGCTGCGCGCGTTCCTGGCCGAAGACCCGGCGCGGAGTCTGCGGGATGTGGCCTATTCGCTGGTCCAGGGCCGAACCCAATTCGAGTACCGCGCCGCGGTCGTCGCCGCCGACCGGGATGAGGCGATCACCGCGCTGGACGCGCTGACCACGCAGACGCCGACCGCCGGAGTGCTGCCGGTCACGGGACCGCTGCCCGCCCGCTCGGGCGGACTGGTGTTCGTTTTCCCGGGTCAGGGCTGGCAGTGGGCCGCGATGGCCCGCGACCTGCTCGCCACCGAACCGGTCTTCGCCGAGCAGCTGCGCGCCTGCGCCGCCGCACTGACACCCTTCGTGGACTGGGATCTGCACGAGGTGCTCACCACCGACGCGGGTGCCGCATCGCTGACTCGGATGGAGGTGCTGCAACCCACGCTGTGGGCGGTCATGATCGGCCTCGCCGCACTGTGGCGTGCGCGCGGCATCCATCCGGACGCGGTGGTCGGTCAGTCCCAGGGTGAGATCGCCGCGGCCTACGTCTCGGGTGTGCTGTCGCTGGAGGATTCCGCGCGCATCGTCACCCTGCGCGCCCAGGCCGCCCTCCCACTGCTCGAGACCGGCACCCTGGCCTCGGTCGCGGCACCGGCCGAGGAGATCACCGACCGGCTCACGGGACGGCCCGGCATGTACGTGGCGGGCATGATCGGCCCGGCCGCGACCGTGATCGCCGGACCGATCGATGCCGTCACCGAGTTCGTCTCCGTGTGCGAGGCCGACGGTTATCGGGCGCGGGTACTCCCGGCCACATTCGCCTCGCACTCACCGCATGTGGAGTCGATTCGCGGCCGCGTGCTGGACGATCTGGCCGCCACCGCGCCCGGTGCCGGGGCGATCCCGTTCTATTCGACCGTGACCGGCGGGCTCATCGGCGGTGCCACCCTGGACGCCGCCTACTGGTATCGCAACCTGGCCGAACCGGTACGGCTGCGGGACACCGTGCGGGCGCTGTCCGAGGCCGGCCACACGCTGTTCATCGAGGTCAGTGCCAATCCGGTGCTGACGGCGCCGCTCACCGACACCCTCGCCGAGACCGGCCGCAATGCGGTGGCCATCGGCACGCTGCAACGCGATGACGGTGGTTCGGCGCGATTCACGGCCGCGGTGGCCGAGGCGCATCTGCACGGCCACAGCCCCGACTGGGACGCGGTGATCCCGGCGGGCCGGGTGATCGACCTGCCGACATACGCCTTCGCCCGGGAACGCTTCTGGCTCGATGCCCCCACCACCCACGGCGACCCGGTCTCGCTCGGCCTGACCGACGCCAATCATCCGATTCTCGGTGCGGCGGTGGAACTTCCGGGCGAGCAGGGCCGGGTGCTCACCGCCATGCTGACCGCCACCGCCAAGCCGTGGATCGCCGGGCATCGCATTCTGGGCACCGTGCTGCTGCCCGGCAGCGCGTACCTGGATCTGGCCCTGCATGCCGCGGCGGACACCGATACCCCGCAGATCGAGGAGTTGACGGTGCAGGCGCCGCTGGTGCTGGAGCCCGGCGTCCGATGCCACCTGCAGGTGCGGGTCCGCGAACTCGACGGGCAGACCGGTCGGCGCGCGGTGACGGTGTACTCCCGGCCGGTCGGTGACGATATCCGGGAGAACCTGGAGTGGACGTTGCACGCGAGTGCCACTCTGGTCGCCGCGACGGCCGACAGCGGCCGCCGCGGTGCGGGTCTGCCGGGTACGGTGCCCCCGGCGTCCGCGGTGCCGGTCGATCTCGCCGAACTGCGGGAGCGGGCGCTGGGTCTGGGTGTCGAGTACCAGCCCGCCTTCGACAATCTGCGTGCGGCCTGGCGTGACGGTGACGATATCTACGCCGAGATTGCGGTGCCCGACGCCGCCGGTCACCGTATCCACCCCGCATTGCTGGACGCCGCGCTGTTGGTCGCCCTGTTCGACGCCGAGCCAGGTCAGGAGCGGGCCGAGATACGAATGCCGTTCTCCTGGAACGGTGTTCGGCAACGGGCTGCCGCGCGGGGGCTGATACGGGCACGGATAGGCGCGATCGGCGACGGGGAAGTCTCACTGCGACTGGATGATTCGCACGGTGTGCCGGTCGCGGAGGTCGACGCGCTGGCATTGCGGGCGGTCTCACCACAGCAACTGGCGAGTGCGCGCGCCGCGGGTCAGCGCTCGATCTATCAGCTGGACTGGGTGTCCGCGGCCCGGTCCGAGCAGACGCCGACGATCGGGGTCTGGGCCGTCGACTCGGCTTCGGGACTCTCCGAGGCCTTGGTCGCCGCGGGCTCGGAGGTGCTGTCGTTCCACGATCGACCGGTATTCGACGCCGACTTCCTGGCCCCGGATGTGGTGCTGCTCGCCGCGGCCGCCGCCCCGGACACGGATGTTCGGACCGCCGCCGGCGAGCTGGCGCGCGGTGTCCTGGAATGGATCGCCGAGCTGCTCGACGAACCCCTGCTGGACGACTCCCGGCTGTTGGTCGTCACCCGGGGCGCGGTGCCGGTCCACGAAGGTGAGATCGTCTCCGATGTCGCGGCCGCCACGGTATGGGGCGCGGTCCGCGGTCTTCAGGTCCGGTATCCCGGTCGCGTCGTGCTGATCGACCTCGATACCGCGGACCCGTCCGCCGATCTGCTGCAGGCGGTGGCGGGTGGTGATGAACCACAGCTCGCACTGCGCGGTGGCGAGTGGTTCGTGCCGCGACTCACTCGTGCGCCCGTCGGCGACGGGCCGGGCGTGGCCTTCGACCCCGACGGCACCGTACTGCTCACCGGCGGTGACGCTCCCCGGGGTGCGGCCACCGCGCGGCATCTGGTCACCCGCTACGGTGTGCGGCGGCTGCTGCTCTGCGGTGGCGATGACGAACTGCGGCGCGAACTCATCGCGGCGGGCGCGCAGGTCGAGATCGTCGAGGTGGACCTGTGCGAGAGTGCCGGCGTGCGAGCGATGGTCGATGCCGTCGACTCGCGGCACCCGCTGACCGCGATCTTCCACACCTTCAGGGCCGAGACGCCCGAGGCGACGGTGGCCGCGGCCTGGCAGCTGCACGGGGCCACCGCGGAGCTCGACCTGGCCGCGTTCGTGCTGTACTCCACCACCGCGGGAGTGCTCGGCGATCCGAACCAGAGCGGCGTGGCCGCCGCGGACGCCTTCCTGGACGCGCTCGCCGCACGGCGGCGCGCGGCGGGGCGGCACGCGGTCAGCCTGGCCTGGGGGCAGTGGGCCGCCGAGGGTACGGATCTCGCGGCGCTGCGCGCCGGCGGTCCGGGCCTGGGGCTCATGCCGTCCGCGGAGGCGCTCGGTCTACTGGACGCGGCGCTGCTGGTCGATCGGGCGGCGGTCGTCCCGGCACGCGTGAATCTCGGTGTGTACCAGCGTGATCGGGAATTCGGGACGATACCGGCGGTACTGCGCGACCTGGTCGGTCACGGTATCGCGGACTCCGGTGACGTGGCGAATCTGACCCGGGAGTTGGCCGGGTTGGACGCGGCGGAGCAGTCGGCGGTCATTCTGGGCACGGTCCGTACCCAGATCGCCGAGGTGCTCGGCCATGCCGATTCGGACGATATCGATGCCGAGCGTCCACTCAAGGATCTGGGTTTCGACTCGCTCACCGCCGTCCAGCTCCGCAACCGGCTCAGTGCCGTGACGGGGTTGCGGCTGCCCGCGACGCTGATCTTCGACTACCCCACCATCGACGCCATCGTCGGCTACGTGCGAACCCGGATCACCCCGGACACCCCGGCGGGTGACGGCCCGGCTCTGGAGGGTTTGGCGCGCATCGAGGCCGACCTGCTCGCCCGCCCGGCCGGCGACCCGCTGCGAGCATCCTTCGCGACCCGGCTCGAAGCCCTGCTGCGCAGGTTGGGTGATGAACCCGACGGCGCGGGCGAGGTCTTCGAACCGGCCACCGACGACGAGTTGTTCGGTGCGCTGGACCGGGAGCTCGGCTCGTTCACCTCCTCCTCCGTCCCGCCCGCGTCCGGCCGATAGGACGGCGCACATGAACAACGCACCGATCACAGCTCGGAAGGACGCTCACCTGCCATGACGAACTCGGACAGGGAACAGAAGCTGGTCGATTACCTCAAGTGGGTGACCGCCGACCTGCACCAAACCCGGCAACGTGTGCAGGAGATGGAATCCGCGAGCCGCGAGCCGATCGCGATCGTCGCGATGAGCTGCCGCTACCCCGGCGATGTGACATCTCCGGAGGAATTGTGGGAGCTGGTCGCCGGCGAACGGGACGCGATCTCCGAATTCCCGCAGGATCGGGGTTGGGATCTGGACAATCTGTTCGACACCGATCAGCGGGCACGCGGAAAGAGTTACACCAGCGAGGGCGGATTCCTCTATGACGCGGCGGCCTTCGATGCCGGATTCTTCGGTATCAGCCCGCGCGAGGCGACCGCCATGGATCCGCAGCAGCGATTGCTGCTGGAAACCTCGTGGGAGGTGTTCGAACGGGCCGGGATCGACCCGGCCGCGATGCGCGGAACCCGTACCGGAGTGTTCGCCGGGGTGCTCTACGGCGACTACGCCAACAGTGTGCGGCTGCCCGATGAGGACCTCGAGGGCCTACTCGGGATCGGCAGCGCGGGCAGTGTGGTGTCCGGCCGGATCGCGTACAACCTGGGCCTGGAGGGTCCGGCCCTGACCGTCGATACCGCCTGCTCGTCATCGCTGGTGGCCATTCATCTGGCGGCTCAGGCGTTGCGGAAGGGCGAATGTTCGATGGCCCTGGCGGGCGGCGTCACCGTGATGGCCACGCCGGGTGTGTTCGTCGAATTCTCCCGGCAGGGCGGGCTCGCGGCGAACGGCCGGTGCAAGTCGTTCGCGGCGGCGGCGGACGGTACCGGCTGGGGTGAGGGCGCCGGAATGGTACTGCTGGAACGGCTTTCCGATGCCGAGGCCAATGGGCATCCGATCCTGGCCGTGGTGCGCGGTTCGGCGGTGAATCAGGACGGTGCCAGTAATGGTTTGACCGCCCCCAACGGGCCGTCGCAGGAACGGTTGATCCGGCAGGCACTGGCCGATGCCGGATTGGCGGCCGAGGATATCGATGCGGTGGAGGCGCATGGCACCGGGACGTCGCTGGGTGATCCCATCGAAGCCCAAGCCCTGCTCGCGACGTACGGCCGGCATCGTGATCCCGAGCGTCCGCTCTGGCTCGGTTCGGTGAAATCGAATATCGGTCATACGCAGGGTGCGGCCGGTATCGCCGGGGTCATCAAGATGGTCGAGGCCATGCGCCACGGCGTCATGCCGCGCACCCTGCACGTGGATGCGCCTACGCCGCACGTGGATTGGGATACGGGCGCTGTCGAGCTGCTCACCCGGGCCCGCGAATGGGATACCCGGGACGGCAGACCGCGTCGTGCGGGTGTCTCGTCGTTCGGTATTTCGGGCACGAATGCGCATGTCATCGTCGAACAACGGCCGGTCGCGGCAGCCCCCGCGCGGGCCGCCGATTCGCGGATGGTCCCGTGGGTCCTGTCCGCGCGCACCGCACCGGCGTTGCGGGAGCAGGCCGCTCGCCTGCGTGAACGGGTGCGGCAACATCCGGACCTGCGACCCGCGGACGTCGGGTTCTCCCTCGCCACCGGCCGCGCGCATTTCGAACATCGGGCGGCCCTGGTGGGTGCGGACCTGGACGCGCTGCTGCAGGGTCTCGACAGTGTGGCGGCCGGTGAGTCCGCGCCCAATACGGTGCAGGGGACCACCACCGGCCAGGGGCCGACCGCGTTCATGTTCACGGGCCAGGGATCGCAGCGCGCCGGTATGGGTAAGGGCCTGTACCAGGCGTTTCCGGTATTCGCGGCGGCGCTCGACGAGGTGTGCGCGGCATTCGAACCGCATCTGGACCGATCGCTGCGGGCATTGATGTTCGCCGATCAGGGCAGCCCGGATTCGGATCTGCTGAATCAGACGAGGTATACCCAGCCCGCGCTGTTCGCGCTGGAGACGGCGCTGTATCGGCTACTCGCGCAGTGGGGTTCGACCCCCGATTTTCTGGTCGGTCATTCGATCGGGGAGTTGGTCGCCGCGCATGTCGCCGGTGTGCTGACGCTGCCCGATGCCGCGGCGATGGTCGCCGCGCGTGGCCGGCTGATGCAGTCCGCGCGCGCCGACGGTGCGATGGTGGCGATCGAGGCGGCCGAAGAGGAGGTTCTGGCCGTACTGCGCGAGCGTGCGGGTCTCGGGATCGCGGCGGTCAATGGCCCACGCGCGGTGGTGATTTCGGGTGACGAGGCGGCCGCGCTGGAGGTCATGGCCCACTTCCAGGGCGCGGGTCATAAGGTGCGCCGACTGAAGGTGAGTCATGCGTTCCACTCCCCGCACATGGACGAGGTGGTCGCGGAGTTCCGGGCCGTGGTCGCCGGTCTGACACTGAAACCTGCTGCTACGCCGATTGTTTCGAATGTCACCGGCCGGGTGGCGGAGGTGGCCGAGCTGTGTTCGCCGGACTACTGGTGTGATCATATTCGCCAGGCGGTGCGGTTCGACGATGCGATCGGGACCCTGCATCGCGCCGGTGTGGGCCGGTTCGTCGAGTTGGGGCCGGACGCCACTTTGACGGCCATGGCCGGTACGGCGCTGGCCCGCTACGAGGGGGTCTCCGCGCCGCCGAGCTTGACGCCGGTCCTGCAGCCCCGCCGTCCCGAGCCGCGGTCGGCATTGACCGCGCTGTGCCGTCTGTTCGTCACCGGTGCTCAGATCGACTGGCCCGCGGTATTCGAAGGTGCCGACGCGGAGCGAGTATCGTTGCCGCCCTATGCTTTTCAACGCCGCTCGTATTGGATCCGGGATACCGATCCGGTTGCGGGCGCCGGCCCGGGCGACGACTCCGGTTTCTGGGATATGGTGCGGTCGGGGAACGCCGAGGGACTCGCCGAGCTGCTCGGGTTCTCCGCGGCACAGCGGGCCGATCTCGCCGCGCTACTGCCCGGTCTGTCGCACTGGCATGACCGCGAGGAACGACGCTTCCGGATCGGCTGGCGGGCGCTCCCGGCGGCGGAGTCCGCGCCGCTGTCCGGTTCATGGCTGCTGCTGACTCCCGAGTCCGAATCGACCGGCGCGTACGCGCTTTCGGTGGCCGCCGCGCTGCGGACAGGGGGCGCGGATGTGGCGACCGTGACCATCCCCGACCATGGCGCGGATCCGGCGGACCTGGCTGCGGGGGCCGGCGGTCCGCTGCCGACCGCGGCCGGTGTCGTCCTGATCGTCGCCGAGAATGCCGGTGTCGCAACGCATTTCGGCGGAGCGGTGACGGTGCTCCGGGTACTGCGAGCGCTGACCGCCGCGCGGATCGAGGCCCCGCTGTGGGTGATCACCCGTGCAGCCGTCGCGGTACCCGGCTCCGGTACCCCGCCGGTCCCGTCGAGTGGTCAGGCCCCCGTATGGGGATTGGCTCAGGCCCTGCTGGCGGAGCCGCCGGGCGGGTGGGGCGGCCTGATCGATGTGCCGGACCCCGCCGATGCCGTCTCGCTCGGTCGCCTGGTGACCGTGCTGGCGGACGCGGATGAGGATCAGGTTGCCGTGCGCGGACATCGCGCCTATGTCAGACGCCTGCTGCCCGCGCCCGCGGGTGGCGCGGAGTCGCGCTGGACGCCGACCGGCACGGTCCTGGTGACCGGCGTGGCTTCCCTGCTCGGCCGGGCCGCGGTGTCCTGGCTCGCGGCCAACGGCGCTCAGCGGCTGCTCGTCGTCGCCGCGGAGCCGATCGACGCGATCGGGGGCGTGCTGGATGACCCTCGGGTGCGTGTCGTCGCCTGTGATGTGACCGACCGCGACGCGCTCACCGCCGTACTGGCCGAGATCCCCGCCGAGCATCCGCTGAACGCGGTCGTGCACGTGGACGACCACATCGCCGATCCGGAGAGTACCGAGCTCACCGAGGCAGGACTGGTGGCCGCGGCAGCTTCCGCGGTCGCGGCCTCGAATCTCGACCAGCTGACCAGCGGGTTCGACCTCGCCGCGTTCGTGCTGTGCTGTCCGGCCTCCGGAACGCTGGGAGTGCCGGAACTGGCTCATCAGGGTCCGGTGCAGGCGTATTTCGAGGCGCTCGTACGGGCGCGGCGGGCTCGGGGCGCCGTCGGCACGGTTGTCGCGTGGGGTCCGCTCACCGGTGCCGGCCCGCACGGCGCGGCCCGTCCGCTCGGCTCGGCCGAACTGTGGGAGGTGCCCGCTCGCCGGGTGCTGGACGTGGTGGGGCAGGCCGGTGCGGACACGGTCGTGGTCGCCGCCGTGCTGCCGGGCGATCAGCGCCGCGCCGATCGCCGGGATCGATTCTGGGGTGTGGTCCCCGGACCCGATCGCGCGCACACCGCCGCCGAGCCGGAGCGGGCCTCGATCGCGCATCTACTGGCGGGTGCTTCCGGGGCCGAGCGGGAGGCGGTGGTGGTCGAGTGGGTGCGCCGCGCCGCCGCGGACGTGCTGGGTCTGGACTCGGCCGCCGAGGTCGCGAGTGATGCGAACCTGTTCGATCTCGGCTTCACCTCGTTCGGTGCGCTGGAACTCAGCAATCGGCTGCGGCTGGCCGAGGTACAACTCTCGCCGCCGATCCTCTATGAGAAGCCGGTACCGCTGGAGATCGCACGCGCCCTGCTGGAGCTGCTCGACGGCGTCGCCGTCGAGGAACCCGTCTCCGAATCCACCCCGTAGTCATCGAATCGTGAACAAAGGAAAGATCATGGTCAAATCCCAGCGGCCGGAGTGGCGGCCGAGAATCCAGCCGATCGTCAACGAGCGCCGGCACACATTGAATTTCCTGCGCGAGATTCGCCAATTCTCACCGGTTTTCCTGGACACCGAGATCGATATGACCGCCGTGCAGCGGCATCGAACGGCCGCGCGCGCCGCGGATCAGCGGTTCTCGCTGGTCACCTACATTCTGTACGCGGCCGGTCGCACGCTGATCCGGCATCCGGAGGCCAATGCCGCGATCCAGGGCTGGACGACGCGGCCGCGAATTTCCCTGCACGACACGGTCAATGGCAAGGTCACGCTGGACAAGAAGCTGAATGGTCAGCGGGTGGTGCTGGCGACCATCCTGCCCGGACTCGAGCACGCCGAATTGATCGACATCCAGCGTGGTCTGGATCCGTTTCGGGACGGTGACCCGGACAAAATGCCGATGTTCGATCCGGTGCGCAAGCTGCAGGGGCTTCCGTGGCCGCTGGATCGGCTGGCGTATCGGCGCGTGGCGCGGCCGTTGGCCCGCCGGGGCGCGGTGCTGGGTACCTTCGCGCTGACGTCGCTGGGGCATCGGCCGGTCGACGGCTTCTATTCGGTCGGTGGTACGACCATCACCCTGGGGGTGGGCCGGGTGGTCGATCGGCCGGTCGTCCGCGATGGTGCGGTGGTCGTCGCGCCGACGATGCGGCTGAGTCTGACCTTCGATCACCGGGTCATCGATGGTGCGGAGGCCGCGGATGTGCTCGCGGAGCTCAAGACCGCGCTGGAGGAGTTCGGGCCCGCGGTGGTCCCGGTCCCGGCGGTCGAGCAGTCCGCGAAACCCGTTCTGGCCGAACGCGGTTGAATGGAGACCGGTGATGTCCGTACCAGGTATGAGCCTGCTCGGTAAGCTCGTGAATTTCCTCCTCGCCGGTATGGAGAAGTCCGGTGGCTTCGCGTTCTTCGGTTATGTGGTGTTGCTGCCCGCGCAGCAGCCCGGGCCGCCGGCGCCGGACCCGCGGGCCGATTGCCTGGACGAACCCGCGCCCGGGCATCCGGAACAACTCGATCCGCGACCGATGACCGCACTGGAGGCTCGGTTGTGGCACGACCTGCTGCACTGACACGCGAGCGCGCCGCGGCCGGTAGGGCCGCGCCGCGCCAGCTGGTCGTCGGGGTTTCAGTTCGCCGGAGGAACCCAAATATCAAGTCCCACAGAACGTTTTGCGATCGCGACCATGGTCCGGCGCGGCAGCAGCCGGGCCGCGTTGGCCGTGATCTTGTTCTGCCAGCCGGGTACGACGACCCGGCGGCCCCGCTTCAGACCGCGCAGGCCCGCCGCCACGACCTGTTCGGCGGTGAGCTGCTGCCCCACGGCGGCATGGGTCGAGCCGAGCACATCGAAGAACGAGGTCATCACCGGTCCCGGGCACAGCGCCAGCACCCGCACACCGGTGTCCTCGATCTCCCCGGCGAGCGCCTGACTGAACGACAGGATGAACGCCTTGGTCGCACCGTAGACCGCGAGATACGGGGCCGGTTGAAACCCTCCCATCGACCCCACATTGACGACGGTGCCCTGCCCGCGCGCCACCATGCCGGGCACCAGCGCGTGGCATAGATCGACCACGGTGACGACATTGAGCAGTACCTGATCGTGGTCCCGCTCCGGGTCGATCCGGTCGAATCGTCCTTGGGTCCCGAATCCCGCGTTGTTGACGAGGAAGTCGATGGTGAACCCGTCATCGGAGAGCATGGTGGCCAACTCCCGCACGGCCCCGGGCTGCGTGAGATCGAGGGCGTAGGGCACCGCGTGCACGCCGTATCGCGTCGACAACTCGGTAGCCCTGCTCACCAGGGCTTGCTTGGAACGCGCGACCAGCACCAGGTCCCGGCCGCTCTCGGCCAGTGCCTCGGCGAATGCGGAGCCGATTCCGCTCGATGCGCCGGTGATCAGCGCATAGCCTGTGGCGGGCGATTCGGTCATCACTTACCTCCCGGATCGAAGTGTCGGAATCGGTGCGCCGACCGGGGATCCGGCCGGCGGGTTGGCCATGCCACCGGCAGGCACGCTGTGCTCGGTCCGCGGGCGGGTCATGGCGCCGGAGAATTTGATCGCCGCCGCCCGCGTGACGAATCGGGGGATCAGCGCCGTCAGATTGTTGCGCCGGCCGATGATGACCGAGGGTGGGCGGCGGTCCAGGGCGGCGATCGATTCGTCGACCACCCGGGACGGGCTGACCTTCCCGCCGAACAGCGTCTCTTCTCCGTTACCGATGACGTCGAAGAATTCGGTATCGGTGGCGCCCGGGCAGACACCCAGGACCTGGACCTTGGATTTCCTGGTCTCCAGCCACAGCGCCTCGGTGAACGACAGGATGAACGCTTTGCTCGCACCGTAGACCGACATGTAGGGGATCGGTTGCAGTGCGGCGATCGAGGAGACGTTCATGACCGTGCCCCGATCGGCGGCGATCATGCCGGGCAGGTACTGGTGGGTCATGGCGACCAGGGCGCCGACATTGACCATCACCTGCGCGTGATTGGCGGCGGGCGACACCTGGTGCAACGGTCCGTAGGTGCCGAATCCGGCATTGTTGACGAGGATGTCGATCTCCAGCCCGAGGGCGTCGGTCTCCGCCTTCACCTGGGTGGCGGCATCGGGGTGGGCGAGGTCGGCGGCGACCGCGACGGCGTGGATGCCGAATTCCGCCCGCAGTCGCTGCGCCAGCTCTTCGAGCCGGTCGCGGCGCCGGGCGACGAGGACGACATTCGCGCCGCGCGCGGCCAGACCCTCCGCGTATGCCTTGCCGATTCCGGCCGAGGCGCCGGTCACCAGAGCGCAGCGGCCCTGGAATCGCTTGTTGTCGTTGACCATTGGCCTATTCCTTCTGTGCGGGTTGGTGGTCAGTTCTGGTGTTGTGGTGCCGGTATGGATCGGCCTACCGTGCGGTTCAGCACCTGGACGAGTGCGGACTGGTCCGGTCGCTGCGGGTGCCGCAGCCGCCCGGTGGCCAGGACGAACCCGTCGGGTCGCAGTAGGGCCGCATTGTGGGTGCCGAGCCACTGGTCGATCAGCCCGTCGGTATCGCGCAGGACGCCCGGCTCCGGTCGCGCGTACGCGGGTGCGAGGAGGCGGATGTTGACCGACCTGTCGAAACTCCGCTGCAGATAGGGCATGAAATGGGGGGTGTCCGGATCTGTCATACCGCTGCGCAGCAGTAGCAGCGGACGGGGATCGTCGAGCAGATCTCGCAGTCGGACGGTGGTTGCCCCGTCGGCCAGGAGGGCATCGGGAATCGGCCGCCCGGCGTCGTGACTGCCGGGGGCCGCCCGGCTCATCGCCGAGCGGGAGTAGTCGAGGTCCAGCTGTGCCAGCGACGGCACGATGCGCCGTCCGAGCAATCCGGTGCGGCTGGCTGCCCGCAGCAGTAGGTCGCGGGCGCCGATGGCGACCGGCGCACGCATCATCCAGGCGCGCACCTGCAGGTCGGTCAGCTTGGCCACCTGCTCGGCGATGGGCCGGCGTTCGGTTCGGTAGCTGTCGAGCAGGAATTTCTCGTCGCCGCCGGCGAGCGCGAGCGCGAGTTTCCACCCGAGGTTCGCCGCGTCCTGAATACCGGTGTTGAGACCCTGCCCGCCGGCGGGGCTGTGCACGTGGGCGGCGTCGCCGACCAGCACGGCCCGGCCGCGGATATAGTCGGCGGCGACCCGGCGGTGTACCCGGAACTGGCTGGTCCACTCCGCCTCGGCGATCCGGAACCGGTCCAGCCCCCAGTGCGCGAGGGTCTCGTTGATCGTCTCGATCCGCGGGGTTTCGCTGTCACGGTCCGGCTGGTCGGGCCGGCACAGGAAGACGCGGTGCATACCGTGCGGCAGGGGGACGACCACCAGCGTGCCCTGTGGTCCGAGGTGGTATTGCACCTCGGCGTCCAGGCCGGGTTCGGCGAGCACGGCGTCGGCGAGGACGAAATCCTCGGGGTAGCTGTCGCCGTCGAACGCGATGCCGGCGTGGGTGCGTACGGTGCTGCGGGAGCCGTCCGCGCCGACGACCCAGCGGCAGCTGATATCCAGTTCGCCCGCGGCGCAGGTGGTGGAGACCGTCGCCGTGTCACCGGTGGCGTCGATATGGGTGACACTGGAATCCCAGTGCACCTCCCCGCCGAGGTCGCGGTAACGGTTGAGCAGGATCCGCTCGACCTCCGGTTGTGGCAGCACGATCGGTCCGAGCGTGCCGGTCTCGCGCAACCCGGCGAAGTCGATCGTGGCGATCTGCCGTCCGCGCGACCAATAGCTTCCGCCGCGCAGCGCGATGCCCTCGCCGAATTCGCGGCGGTCCACTCCGGCCCGGAGCATGGCCTCGATGGCGCCGTTCCACAGTGCCAGCGCCTTGGGCTGGGTCGAGAGTTGACTTCGGCGTTCCACCACGAGGTGTGGGACGTCCCGGCGGGCGAGTTCGCAGGCGAGCATGAGTCCCACGGGACCCGCGCCGACAATGACAACCTGGGTGTGCGCTTGGTGCGTCATCGGAGCCTTCTATCGATCGAGATCAGTTCGTTCGGTTCGTCCGGTAGCTCCGCGCCGTCGGATCGCGGGGCGGCGGAGTCGAGGGTGTCGTCGAAGGCGGGTGCGGCGGGATCGACGACGAAGTCACGGCGGCGAATCGTCGCGAACGCGATCGCGGCGCCGAGGAGGGTGATGATTCCGCCCAGTCCCGCGACGAGGTGGAATCCACTGAGGAAGGCGTGCTGGGCGGCGTCGGCGACGGCCGTGCGCGCGGGGTCGGGTACGGCGGTGGTGATATCGCGCCCGGCCCCTGCGGCGACCTGTTCGGCCAGGTGCCCGTAGGCGGTGTCATTGCCGGATTCGGTGAGCCGGGTGTGGAATACGGCGTCGATGCGGTGATGTGCGACCGCGCCGAGTACCGCGACGCCGAGCGCGACGCCACCCTGCTGGAAGGATTCGTTGACGCCCGCGCCCATGCCCGCGTCCTCCGGCGGGACCAGGGCTACCGCGGCGTTGGCGCGCGGCGGATTGTGCGCGCCCATGCCGATGCCGGCCACCACCATGCCGGGCAGCAGGACGGCCCAGGTGCTGTTCACATCGACCAGCAGCATCAGCAGGAATCCGACGCCGGCGAACAGCAGCGCCCCGCCCATGAGGACCCGGATCGGGACTCGTGCGCTGAGTACACCGCCGATGGCGCCCGCAGCGAACAGCACCACGGTCAAGGGCAGGAATCGGAGTCCGGTGGCGATCGCCGACATGCCGAGACTGCCCTCGAGCCAGAGCACCACGTAGAGGATGATCGCGTTCACCGCGAAGTTGAAGCAGAACGTGGCCGCACTCAAACCCCGGAAAGTGTTGTTGCGGAACAGCTTCAGATCCAGCATCGGGTGTTCGGCGCGGCGTTCGACGAGTACGAAGGCCACCGTGAGCGCTGCGGCGACAAGGAAGGTGACAATGCTGCGGGTCGAGGTCCAGCCGTCGCGTTCGCCGCGCAGGACGGCCAGGATCAGCGCGAACATCGCACCTGAAATGGTGAATACGCCGGGCAGATCGATCGGCCGGGCATGGTCGAGGCGGGACTCCGCGACCCGGGTGACGATGATGATCAGTCCGACCAGTCCCACCGGCACATTGATGAGGAATACCCATCGCCAGCTCAACTCGGTCAGCACCCCGCCCAGCAGTGGCCCGCACGCGATGGCCAGGCCGCTGACGGCACCGAAGACGCCGAAGGCGGTACCGCGTTCGCGGCCGACGAAGTCGCGCGCGATCAATGCCGGCCCGACCGCGTAGAGCACGGCCGCGCCGATGCCCTGCGCGCCGCGGGCCAGATTGAGCAGCAGCACCCCCTGGGCGAGCCCGCACAGCAGTGAGGCGACGGTGAACCACACCAGACCGGCGGCGAATACCCGGCGCCGTCCGATCCGGTCGGCGATCGATCCCGCGGTGAGCAGCAGTGCGGCCAGGGCGAGCGCGTACGCGTCGATGACCCACTGCATCTCGCTGAAGTCGGCCCGCAGATCGTGCTGGATCGGCGGTAAGGCGACGTTGACCACCGTCAGATCCAGCAACAGCATGAACACCGAGAGCGATACCGCGGCGAGCGTCCACCAGCGCGCGCTGGTGGAGGAGTGCTGCGTGCCGGCCGGGGCGGGTGATCCGAAGGTCGTGCTCATCGGAGTGCTCCCGTCGCGAGCCCGGAGTTCCGGTCGGGCCGGGCCAGCATGCGGTCGATCTCGGCGATGCACGCGCGGGTCTCGACGAAGCGGTGGGTCCGCATCCCGTGCCGCCGGGCCGCCGTGCAGTTCGCCGCGTCGTCGTCGACGAATACGCATTCGTCGGCGGGCACGCCGAGTCGGTCGGTGGTGATCGTGAAGATCTCGGGTTCGGGTTTGCGGCACCCGACGTCGGAGGAGTCCACGATGACGTCGAAGACGTGCAGTGGCACCTGGGCGGTCCAGTATGGCCGCCATTCCCGAACATTGTTGGTCAGCAACGCGATTCGCTGTCCGCGCTGATGGAGTTCGAGCAGATGGCCGATCATCTCGGCATTGGCGGTCCGGCCCCGGAACCACAGCGCGGTGAAGTTCGACAGATCGATGACGCGACCGGTGACCGCGCTGAGCGCGGCGCTCATGCGGGTGAGGAATTGCGTCTCGGTGAGTTCACCGCGTTCGAGCAGTGCCATCGGGGTCGCGCCGGTGCAGTCGGCCGCGAGGGCGAGCGCGGTCGGCACGGCAGTGGGCGCGATGTCCAGGTGCCGGGCGAATCGGCCGATCGTCTCGGCGATCGGATTGGTGAGTACCCCGCCGTAGTCGACGACCAGCACGGGTTGCGTTACATCCACGATCCGACCTCCGCTTGTGCGCCGGCTATCGTCCGCCCACCCTGCTCCAGATCGAAGTCCACCGCGACCCGGCCGGATCCCATTGCGGCACAACGGGTCATGCGACAGTAGACGGGCAATTCGAGTTCGGCGAAGTCGCGGAAATCGACTTGGAAGCGCAGCAGTTCGAGCTGATCCACCGCGATTCCGGCCAGGGCCGACTGCGCGGCGAAGCTCACCGCGGCCTGCCGGCATCCTTCGGTCAGCAACATTCCCGAGACGTGATCGACCTTGTGATCGCACAGGGACGGGTGGCTGTGATCGACGATCAGCTCGAACAACTCGCGGTCGCCGGTCGCGGCGATGACTACGTTCCGGCGGTTGAACCGGCCGACCCGCTGGGGATCGATCGGGGTGGCGCGGTTCGGTTCCGCCAGTGGCGGGAGCTCCTTCCCGGCCCGGCCGGCGGCGCGCATGACCGCGAAGAATTCCGGCGGGGTGAAGCTCAGCGATCCGATGAGTGTGCCGAACGCGCGGCCGTCGAGTTCGAACCGGCAGATGATGTGGGTGCCCGTGAGTTTTCCGTCGGCGTAGAACCGCTTGTCCATGTCGATCTGGATCAGCAGGTGCCCGGGCAGGTCGACCACGGTCATGGCGACGGGGTCGGTGATGGCGAGGTCCGCCTTGCGAAATATGAAGGCCCAGTTGCGGGGTACGCCATAGAACTGGTGCGTGAGCAGGATGGCGGCTTGCCGCGTCGCCTCCAGCACCATCAGCGGGTCGTACAACGGTTGGATGCGGTCTCCGTACAGTGCGTGACCGCGGGGCAGTTGTGCGGCGACCTTGAATCGGTTTTCGCCGATCGCGGCGGCATCGGTGACGAATACCTCGCCGACCGCGGCGCGGTGGACAAGGCCACGGGGCACGGTCCGATCGAAGGTGAGTTCGTCGATCCCCAGGTCGGATCCGGTCTCAGGGCCTCTGAATACGACAGTCATTTTCTTCCAGCCTCCCTCGCTGGTGCGATGGTTCAGAAATATGATCGCAGCTACTGATCGTAGAGACGAACGACTATCTGTCAACGCGAGCATCGACGCCAAAACCGGTGCAAGAGAGCCACCTTGGACTCGCTTAAGGACACAGTTCAAACCCTGTTAACCGGCTCGGGTCGGGGAAGGGGGCGGTCCTGGCATAATGGACATGTCAAGTGAAAAAATAGTGCCGCATCTAGATGATCGAAATCGTCGAGTATCATTTGCCTCTATCGATCGTGAAGTTGATCTAGATAAGATTGCAGTCGACCGCCGGCCAGGCACCGAACAAAGGAGCTCGAAGGTGAACCGAGATATCCCAGAGCGTTGGCGGGATCCAGCGACGTCCGTGCAACTGCCTAGCAAACTCATCGCTACGCCGCTGTCGTCCAGCGTCATCTATCTGGCATTTCAGCTCGGCGTACAGCTGGGACCCCATATCGAATCGCTGCTCGCGCAATTCGGACTAACCGGTCGCACGTATCACATCCTCGAACTGGTCATCGCCAATCAGGGCAGTTCGCAGCGCGAAGTCGCCGACCAATTGGGTATCGATCCGACCCCGGTGGTCGCCGCCGTGGACTATCTGGAGTCCAGTGGGCTACTCGAGCGCCGCCGCAGCGCCGCCGATCGCCGCCGGTACGACCTGCGGGCGACGCGGTCGGGAACCGCCTTGGCGGGCCGGGCCCGGGCCGCGGCAGCACAACTCGAGGACCGGCTCCTGATGGGTCTGGACGAGGGTGAACGCGCCGCGTTCAAAGACGGGTTGCAGACCCTGTTCGACTCCACCGAGGCGCCGGTCGTACCCTCCCAGCTGTCCTGACGGACGACGGCGACCTGCCTCGATCGAAAGATTGGGGTTAGTCCGGGTTTAGCCACGGCTTCTACCATTTCTACTGCCGAGCACCATTCGCAGAAGGTAGTCCGGAATGACTGAACGAAATGTACATATTCTGTCCGTGGGAACATTCCTGCCCGGGGACCCCATCGACAATGTCACCCTCGCCGAGCGCTTCGGCATGAATTCGGCGTGGCTGCAGTGGGTCGATATGTTCATCGGAACAAAAGGCAGGCATTACGGGTTCGATATTCGAACCGGCGAACGGCACACCACCGTCGCGGATATGGGCACCGCCTCGGGCGCCCGGGCATTGCGGCAGGCCGCGCTGGCGCCCGAGGATATCGATCTCATCGTCATGGGTACCGCCACCCCAGATCAGCTGATGCCCGCCACCGTGAATGTGATCGCGGATCGCCTCGGAATCAACGGTATCGCCTCGTTCCAGCTGCAATCGGGCTGTTCAGGGGCGTTGCAGGCGCTGGATGTGGCACGTCAGATGTTGCTGACGGGCCGCCATCGGACCGCACTGGTGATCGGGGCCGAATCGATCGGTAAGCATTACGACGCCGATGTGGGTTTCGCCTCCGCCGACGCGGCCTATGCCGTGAACACCCTGCTCTTCGGTGACGGGGCGGGTGCGGCGGTGCTCAGCACCGATCCGGTCGCCGGGACCCCGGTCCTGCACGGGTCGATGGTGCGGCTGGTCGGGATGGGCCGGTCGCCGGGCCAGGTGGTGGAGTGGTACGGCGCCGGTGGCAGTGCCGACGGGCGCGGCGGGGCCGCCGCGGTCTCCGAGGATTACAAGGCGATCGAGCAGAGCGTGCCGGTCATGGCCAAAGAGATGTTGAAGGAATTGCTGGAGGACCTCGACTGGAACGAGAACGAGATCGATTTCATTCTGCCGCCACAGCTTTCCGGCCGAATGACGAAGTTGATCGTCGATCATCTCGCGCTCTCGGACTCCCATGAGATCTCCTGTGTGCGCGAGATCGGCAACACCGGCAATGCGACGCCATTCTTTCAACTCGAACGTGTCATTCCGAAAATGACCGAGGGCGATCGCGCGGTCTGCATTTCCATCGAATCCAGCAAGTGGATCGAGGCCGGCTTCGCAGTGGAGAAGCCATGACCGACGCCACCACGCCGGCCGAGCCGCAATCGGCCCCGCTCGACCGCATCATGGAGTTGCAGCGGGCCGGACGACTCGCCTCGGATTTCCCCGTGATCACCGCGCTGTTGCGGGAACTCGATCCGGCGCAGTTGCGACTGGCCGGACAGCTACTGGCCAGAGTCGATCCGGCGGATATTCGCGCAGCGCATCCTTCGACTCCGGTCCTGAATGTCGCCCTCACCGGACATGGCACCTTGAATACACTGGTTCCCGCCCTGACCGCGGAGCTGGCCAGGCACGGCTTACTGCTGTGTCCGGTGGTATCGGACTACAACGGTTATGTCTTCGATCTTTCCGAGCCGGACAGCCGCCTGTTCGCCGCGCGACCGGACCTCGTGGTCTGTGTGCTGGACCCCATGATGGTGTTCGACGATATCGCGACGCCGTGGGATGTTCCGGCGGTCGCCGCCGCGCTGGCGGAGAAGGAGCGGCTGATCGAATGGCTGGTCACCAGGTTCGAAGCCACCAGCGGGGCCACCCTGGTACTCAATACGCTGCCGCTGCCGCGCCGGCTGGCCGCCCAACTGGTCGACCATCGGTCGCGGGCGGCGCTCGGCGCGGCGTGGCGCCGGACCAATGCCCGCCTGCTCGAACTGCCCGAACGGCATCCGTCGACGGTGGTGATCGATCTGGATCCGCTACTGGCCGAAGGGATTCCGGCCGAGGATGTGCGGCTCAGCACCTACGCGAAAGTGCATCTGTCGCCCGAGCTGTTCGGCCGTTTCGCGCGTGAGCTGGGACATCTGGCCCGCCACCTGACCGGCCGCACGAAGAAGGTGCTGGCGGTGGACCTCGACAATACGATGTGGGGTGGGGTGCTCGGTGATGACGGGATGGCGGGAATCCAGGTCGCCGACAGCTATCGGGGTGAGGCGTTCCGGGCTTTTCAACGGGTCGTCCGGCAACTGGGTAGCCAGGGTGTGCTGCTGACCGCGATCAGCAAGAACGATATCGAGCCGGTGCGCGAAGTGCTCCGCGACCATCCGGATATGACGGTGCGGGAGGGCGATTTCGTTCGGGTGACAGCGAATTGGCTGCCCAAGCCGGACAATCTGCGCGAGACCGCGGCGGTGCTGAATCTCGATCCGGACAGTTTCGTCTTCGTCGACGACAGTCCGTACGAGTGCGGTTTGATGCGGTACGAGCTGCCGCAGGTGAGCACCGTGCAGGTCGATGCCGAACCGGCGCTGCATGTGGAGCGACTCTTGGCGGACGGCTGGTTCGATGTCCGCGAGTTGACCACCGAGGACCGGTCTCGTCCCGAACTGTATCGAGGCGAGAGCGCACGCAGTGATTTCCTGCAGGAGTTCGAGTCGACGGCCGACTACCTTCGAGAATTGCGGATCGAAGTGCGGTTGACGCGGGCCGAAGTGGCTGACATCCAACGGGTTTCGCAGATCACGCTGCGGACCAACCAGTTCAATATGACCACGCTCCGGTTGCAGCCCGCCGATGTGCAAGCGCTGCTCGCCGACCCCGCGGCCCTGGTGCTGACCGTGCGCGCGCGGGACCGGTTCGGCGAGAACGGGATGGTCGGGGCGATCTTCGTGCGCCGCGAGGGCGCGGACGCCCATATCGAGAATTTCCTGCTCAGCTGCCGGGTGTTCTCCCGCGGCATCGAGCAGGCCTGCCTGGCCGGTCTGCTCGAGCACCTGCGCGGGCAGGGCTGCGAGAGTGTTCTCGGCGCCCACCGTGCCACTGCCAAGAACGCGGGTGTACGAGATCTGTACTCGCGGTTCGGATTCGAGCGGTACCGCGATGACGGTGCCGAGACGACCTACCGCCACCCCCTGCGCGACGTGCTCGCGGTACCCGAGCACGTGCGGCTGTTGTTCGATGTTCCCGAGAAGGAGACCGCCCTGTGAACACCATCGACGATTTCGTCGCCATCGTCCGGGATGAGATCGGACTCGCGGCGGTGACCCCCGAACATGCCACCGGCAGTCTCGATACGGTGCCCGGCTGGGATTCGATCCATTTGCTGAGCGTCATCGCCACGATGGAGGCGCGGACCGGTCGCAGTGTCCCGCTGCCCGAGCTGCTGGAAGCCGCGTCGCTGGAACAGATCTACGAGATGTACACCGGCTGACGATATGCGGGAATCGAGCGGAATTGCATCTGATGCAACAGCTTTGAGCGATTCAACCATGCCGAAGATGCCTACTCGCGGTATCGCGGCGCGCCCATCGGTGTGCGACACGGGCTCTCACCGCTGGTCGAGGCATCGACACTAGACGCAACAATGTTGCATTTGGTACAACAGGTCAATGTCCGGCCCCGAGATAGACTCGGCGAGCGCCACGACCGCTTTGACGCTGGCACCGAACGTCATTCACCTCGATCCCGAGACTGCGGTCTACGAATCGATGGTGGCTGGGTGGTGCGAACAGCAGCGCGCTCGATTCCTCAGAACCCAGACGATCGAGGCGCGGATTTCGGTCGTACGCCGGTTCGCCACCTACACCGGGTTGTATCCGTGGCAGTGGCGACCGGCCGAAGCCGAGGCATGGTTCGCCCATCTTGCCTCGGGAACCCCGTCACCAGCCTTTTCGACGGTACGCGGCTACCAGCTGACGCTGCGTCTGTTCTGCGACTACCTCACCGACCGCCGTTACGGGTGGATCGAGTTGTGCGCGAACCGATTCGGGGAAACACCAACACAGATTCTGCACGAGTGGAACTCGATTGTGCACGTCACCGAGTTCGAGGGCCGCCCCGGCCGGCGGGCGCTGACCTACGACGAGGTGCAGGTGCTGTTCGACACCGCGGACTCCGAGGTGGAGCGGGTGCGCGGGCTGGGTCGTAAGGGCTCGATACAGGCCTTGCGGAACGCGGTGCTGCTCAAGACGGTCTATGCGTACGGACTGCGCCGTAGTGAGGCCGTGGGATTGGATTTGGCTGATCTGCGAACGAATCCGAGTGCACGGGACTACGGCCGGTTCGGTGGACTGTATGTGCGGTGGGGCAAGTCCTCACGAGGGAGCCCACCCAAGCGCCGCACTGTGCTCACCGTGCCGGAGATGGATTGGATCGTCGAGGTTCTCGAGCACTACTTCACGCAGGTGCGGACATTGTTCGGTGCCGACAGGCATCCGGCGGTCTGGTTGACCGAACGGTGCGGACGTATCACTACCCGCAGTGCCAACGACGCGTTCACCGCGGTCCGTGACGCGGCGGGGTTGCCGCAGGAATTGGATCTGCACTCGCTACGGCACTCCTACATCACCCACTTGATCGAGTTCGGGTATCCGGAGCGGTTTGTGCAGGCTATCTACAGCCCAGAAATGGGTGTCCGTCACGTGCACCACGCAGAGAAGAACCAGATGAATCGACGTCGTGGAGGTGGTTATCTGCTGCCGTCCATCACGCAGATTTCTCGGAGGTTCGATGCTCGTACAGAGGGTGCTGACGCCCGGTTCGCAGCTTGAGTCCTGGACCGTTCTCGGCGACACCGGGCCGGTGGAGCCGATCGAGCGCTACCTGGCCTACATGACCGATATCGAGCGGTCCCCGAATACGATCAAGGCTTACGCGCACGATCTGAAGGATTGGTTCGTCTACCTCGACGTCCGGAGCTTGGACTGGCGCGAGGTCCGGCTGGAGGACCTCGGCGAATTCGTTTCCTGGCTGCGGCTTCCGCCCACGGGACGCCTGGGCGGGGTGTCGATGTTGCCTTCGGCGCAGCATCATTGCTCGGCGGTGACCATCAATCGAAAACTCTCCGCCGTCGGCGGCCTGTATACCTTCCATGCCCGACATGGCATCGATCTTGGAGACCTGGTCACCGAGTTGCAGCCCGCGCGGCGGCATCGGTCGGGATGGAAGCCGTTCCTCTACCACCTCAGCGGCGGCAAACCGGAACGGCGGCGCACGGTGAAAATTGCTGCCGCCCGCAAGCGGCCGACGCTGATCACGGCCACCCAGATGCAGGCCATTCTGGATTCCTGCACCCGGCTGCGGGATCGCTTCTTATGGGCACTGTTGTGGGACAGTGGCATTCGGATCGGTGAGGCTCTCGGCCTGCGCCATGAGGACCTGGCCGTAGCCGAACGGGAACTGACCGTCGTCCGCCGGATCAACGACAACCGCGCTCGCGCGAAGTCGCCGCAGCAGCGCATCGTTCCGGTCAGCGCCGAGTTGGTGCGGCTCTACGGGGACTATCTGCATTGCGAGTACAGGGACCTGGATTCGGACTACGTTTTCGTTAATCTCTGGGGAGGATCGTTCGGACACCTGTGGACCTACGCCGCGGTCTACGACCTGGTGCTACGACTGCGCAAGACGCTCGGCTTCGACTTCGATCCGCACTGGTGTCGCCATGCCTACGCCACCCGATTGCTTCGGAACAAGACACCGATCGAGGTCGTGAGCAGTCTTTTAGGGCACTCCTCGCTGGCCACAACCCTCGACATTTACGGCCATTTATCCGTCGAGGACGCTCGCCGGGCGTTGGCGGAGGCCGGCATCCTCACCGGGCGGGAGGTGCGCTGGTGACCGCGGTCGAGATTACCGAGACTCCTGTTGCGACACCAGGACTGCTCGGCAAGCTGATGGCGGTGGTGCGGCCGGAGTTCCGTGCTGACATCGTCGTTCCTGAGCGCGGTGCGCTGGTGTTCGACGCGTCCGGCTGCCGCGTATCGGGTTGTGTTCGCCAGCCGCGCACCCGCAGACTTTGTAAGGGCCACTACTACTCCTGGAAAGACCAGGGCCGCCCCGACATCGACACGTTCGCCGTCACCGCGTCACCGGTCGGGCTCGGCCGCAAGGAACTCACCGTCTGCGCGGTCCCCGGCTGCCGGTTCAGCAGCGCCCGCCGGGGCTTATGCGTTCGCCACCAAGGGATTTGGGAACGATCCGGCCAACCGGACAAGGCTGCATGGCTGGCCGATGTCATCCCCGAGAACGATCCTGATCATCCGATCTGCGCACTGACCTACTGCACACTCTGGACCCAGGGTCGTTCACAGTTCTGCGGCGGCCACCGATCGCGCTGGGAAGCCGCTCGACGGCCCGCGCTCGCCGATTTCATCGTGTTGTGTGAGTCCTATGGCGACGACCGCTTCGATTTCCGCGCCTTCGGCGACCGCCGCCAGATCAAGCTGGAGATGCAGTATGCGCTGCAATGTCGCCATGACGAACGCCAGATCAAGACCCCGTCCGGGGTTGCGCGCCCGGTCATGGGACTGGTCGCCGCGAGTGACGTGGTGTCGATTCTGGACTGGTCGATCGAGCGCTGGACCGAGTTCTTCGACGCCCGGCACAAGGCCATGCACGGTTAGAACGGACAGCTGGCTTTCCTTCGCTACGCCCACCGCTGCGCCGAGGACCTGCATGTCGGTGCCGGCTGGGAAGCCGAGTTTCCCAGGGACGTCTGGGAACTGCGGCGCGTCGGCATGGAAGGCAACCGGCGATTGCGCTTTGGCGGCATCCCACAGCTTTAGCTGCGAGATCTGGCGAAGCGGTTCGCCCGCTGGCGGCTCAGCGTCGGCCGCAGCCACAATCAAACCTACATTGACGTCCAAGCCATCACTCGGCTCGCCGGATTCTTGATCACCTCGGCGGCCGAGGTCACCGGCTTGGACGGCATCACCCGAGCACTGCTGGAGCGCTATCTCGCGGCCCTGGCCACCGACCCGCGCGCGCTGCACTCCCGCAGCCGCGACATCGGATCGCTGAGCGCGTTCCTCGACGCGATCCGCCGTCACGAATGGGGTCCATCGCTGCCGACAACCGCGGCGTTTTACCCCGATGACTTCCCCAAGCCTGACAAACGGCTGCCTCGTGGACTGGCCGAACAGATCATGGTCCAGGCCGAACAGCCAGCCAATCTCGATCGCTGGAACCACCCCGAAAGCCGCCTGGTCACCCTGATTCTCATGCGCTGCGGATCGGGGACGCCTGCGCGATCGGATTCGACTGCGTCGTCAGAGACGGCGACGACGCACCCTACCTGCACTACACCAACCGGAAGATGAAACGCGAAGCCCTCGTCCCGATCGACGAGGAAATCGAACAGGCCATCGTCGTCCAGCAGCAACGGATCCTGCAGCGTTGGACCGACGGAAGTCCGTGGCTGTTCCCGGCACCGAGAATGAACCCGGACGGCCGCAAACCGCTGACCACCCACTCCTATCGCGGACAACTGCGAGATTGGTTGGAACGCTGCGAAGTTCGCGATGAACACGGCAGACCCGTGCACTTGACTCCCCATCAATGGCGTCACACCTTCGCGACCAGGCTCATCAACCGCGACGTCCCACAGGAAGTGGTACGGGTGCTGCTCGACCATTCCAGCGGAGACATGACAGCCCACTACGCCCGGCTGCACGACACCACCGTCCGCCGACACTGGGAGAACGCCCACAAGGTCAACACCAAAGGTGAGACCATCACCATCGATCCGAACGGACCACTGGCCGAAGCGAATTGGGCCAAACAACGGCTCGGGCGGGTCACCCAAGCCCTGCCCAACGGCTACTGCGGTCTCCCGGTTCAAAAGACCTGCCCGCACGCCAATTCGTGCTTGACGTGTCCAATGTTCGTCACGACGGCCGAGTTCTTGCCGCAACACCGCCAACAGCGTCAGCAGGTGCTGCAAATCATCTCCTCCGCGGAGGCCCGCGGCCAGCAGCGTTTGGCCGAGATGAACCAGCAGGTCCTCGGCAACCTCGACAACATCATCACCTCGCTCGAAAACGACGATGACACCGAGGAATCCGCCGATGCGAGCTGACAACAGCCGCCACATCGTCGCCGCCGCGCAGCACCGCCGCGAACTCACACGAGCCAAAGCGATCCAGGCGCTGAGAACACTCGACAACAACGGAACTGCAGTGACATTCGAATCCGTGGCCACAGCCGCCAATGTCTCGAGGTCCTGGCTCTACGCCCAGCCAGACATCCGCACCGAGATCGAACGCCTACGCGCCGCCGGCCGTCGCGCACCGGCAACCCCGGTTCCGGCCCGGCAACGCAGCTCCGACGCCTCCCTGCTCAGGCGCCTGGAAGCCGCGCACGAACGCAATCGCAAACTCGCAGACGAGAACGAAACCTTGCGCCGTCAGCTCGCCGAAACCCTCGGCCAACTCCGCACCGCCACGAACAGGGTAAATACACCCCACCCTCCCGAATCAATCAGTCGGGCAACGGAATCGGCGAGACGATAGTGGTTGGCGAGGGCAGAATGGGCGCACTGACCGGCGGCAACGGCACTGCGGGCGCGTCCTTGCCTGTCGACGGATCCATCCTGAACACAAGCACAATCATCGCCGCCATAACCAGAACAACCCCAACGATGATGCGCACGAGAGTCCAGCGCAAATCATTGAAAGCTCGCCTCAGCGCGCCCGCTTCGGTTTCGGTGACCATGCCCCTCCAACATCCTGGCGTTCGCAGGTCACATCGCCCCGGCACCAGCTTTCATTACCCGCCTGATCGAGGCCATTCGACGAACATGACGACCTCGTCCAATACCTGCCGCAATCGTTCCAGCTCGATAACGATCAATCCCCACAGAAGGTGATCACCATGCCCTCACTCATGGCTAAAACGACAGTGTCGCCATGGGCAATCCGCAGGCCAGAGCCCTGAATGGTCCAGGAGCTCAAGATAATCCAACACCAGGTGGGCCACAGCTACGCCAGTACGACTGCGATCTACACCCATGTCTCCGATGAATTCCGCAACCAGCTCGTGCGCGCGGCCCTGGCCAAACGCGACCCCGACATCTGGGAGAGTCCGAAGTGATCAAGAAGATGGGCTATGCGTGGCATCTGCGCCGACTCATGGCCGAGCACGAGATGTTCCACACCTCGGATCTGGCCACACCACTGGCCGAGCGTGGTATCTCTCTCTCGCGTGAGCAGATCTATCGGTTGGTCGCTCAACCCCCGCAACGGTTGTCGATGGACGTACTCGCGGCATTGTGCGACATTCTGGGCTGCGGTCCCGGAGATTTGATAGAGGTCCGGGTCGAGAACATCTCCGTGCGTAAGACCGGTACCGGCCCGGAGGGCTCGGCACCTGCGGCTCACCGCACCACGATCCGCCGGCCGACCCCGAAGTCATGACCACGGCCGCGCAGCGGCGGCTCGCGCAGGCTCAGCAGCGGCTGCGTGAGCGAGTGCTCCATGAGGTGAGCACTCTCGATGCCTTCGCGGTGGACACGATCCTGGCCACCGCGCGTGCTGATATGCCGCGCACCGTCCTGGAGCTGGACGCTTACCTCGCCGACCGTCCAGGTGGGTTGCTGGACCCGGATCCGTTCTGTCCGTTGGGAATTGTCCGACTCGCCCGTACCCTCGCGGCCGCCGGATATCCGGTCACACCACCAGCGTGCGCACCGGTGCGGGCGCCGCGTGCTGCTCGCGTACCTGCGCCCTGAAGGCAGGGTCTGTGATAGCTGCCGCGGCATCGATCGCCCCCTGATCGTCTGTACCGGTTGCGGGCGTTCCACTCGCCGACCCGCAGTTCGATTCGGTGAGGAGCTGCTTTGTCCCCGCTGCTACCGCAATGACCCACGCACACACAAGAAATGCAACCAATGCGGGCGAACACGCCGGATACAGCGACGACTACCCGATGGCACCGCCCTGTGCGCCAGGTGCGCCCCGCGTCCGTTCCACACCTGCGTCGACTGCGGTGAGCAACGACCTGCGCAATCCCACACCGCCGCCGGGCCGGTGCGCCGAAGCTGCTACCGCACGCATCAGCCACGTCGTGTGTGCGGAGAGTGCGGCACCCTCACGGTGATCATTGTCCGAGCCACCGATACCCACCCTGACCTGTGCAGCCGGTGTTGGGCCCCGGTCACCGGTTGGACCCCCAAGAGCCGTCGGTGCAACGAATCTCGTCCCCGCGAGTCTCGACGCCGCCCTCGTCGGACAGGTCTGTGTTGCCTGTGTGAGCGAACCCGTCAGATCACCGTCGTCTGGCCCATCGGACCGATTTGCAACTCCTGCTACCCCACTGCCCGAGAGCATCCCGCGGTGTGCGCAACCTGCCGTGAGATCCGAGTCCTCATCGCGAAAAACGCTGCCGGAGAAATGATGTGCGGCCCTGCGCGGGCAGCCCGTTCGACTACCGTTGCCGCCGTTGTGGCCAGGCCGGCCGCGTCTATACCGATGGTGACTGCCTCCGGTGCTGCGCCGAAGCCAGGCTGCGCTCGGTACTGCGCGATGAGCAGGGGCGATTCCCCGCGCACTTGGTGCCCCTGGTGGACGCGCTGCTGGCGGCCGAGAAGCCTCGTAGCGTGCTGGTGTGGTTGGGTCGCAGCTCGGCGGCGCAGTTGCTGAGCGAACTCGCCCGCAACGGCACGCCGATCACCCATGACGGCCTCGACGCCTTACCACCGAGCCGCAGCGTCCACTTCGTACGCAGGATGCTCATGTGTACCGGAGTGCTGCCCTACCGGGACGATTATCTGGATCGGATCAGCCCCTGGCTGGAGGCACTTCTCGAGTAACGGCCCCAGACCCACGCTCGGCTGATCCATCGCTACGTGCAATGGCATGTGTTGCATCGTGCGCGTCGCCGCACGCGACGACACGGTCACCAGTACGGGCCCGGCGCCGCCGGCGCAATTCGGCAGACCATCCTCGTATCCCTGGAGTTCCTGGATTGGCTCGACCTGCACGGCTTGGCGTTGGACTCGCTAACCCAACGCCACATCGACATGTGGCTCACCAGTGGAACCGGGTCTCGCCCCTACTTCGCCCGCGACTTGGTGCGCTGGGCAATTACCAAGAAGCTCGCGCCGGCGACCCTCACCGTCCCGGCGTTGAAGGTGGCCGTGCCGAAGGACTTCACCGACCTCGGCGACTACACCCAGCAGCTGCACCGTTGCCTGCATGACCGCTCGATCCCCATCGACGTTCGTGCCGGTGGCACGCTGATCCTGCTGTTCGGACTGCGAATGAGCCATGTGCTCGCCTTGCGAGCAGACCAGTTGCTCCACCGAACTGGTAGCCACTACCTTCGCCTCGGCGACCACGAACTGCTGCTTCCGCCGTTGCTCGCCGAGCTACTCGGGCAGCTTCCCCGCGAGCGTTTCAACCAGTCGGTGCTGCCCCCAGTGTCGGACGGGTCCTCACCGCTGATGTTCCCTGGCTTCGATCGCCGCTGGCCGATCGGTCGCGGTGTGTACGGCGACCGCCTCAAACAGCACGGCATCACCCCCCACACCAGCCGCAACACCGCGATGATCACCCTGGCCGCCGAACTGCCCGCGGCGGTTTTGGCCGACCTACTGGGTCTACACCCCGGCACCGCCGTGCGGTGGGTCCGCACCGCCAAACGCGACTGGCACATCTACCTGGCCGAACGACGCGCGACCACAAACCACTGACCACCACGACGACCTCCGATGGCCACCACCCAGTCGAGCTTCGATGACGGGCGGCCGATTACTCGAACCGTTCGGCTATCAGTTCAGCCAGTCGGGCAAGAGCTGTCACCTCGTGGGCCTCGACCAATCGCCGTTGCGCTTCGGCTCGGCAGGCAACACCGAAGAACGAGTCGTAGATGATCTCGGCGGCGTTGTGCGCGGACGTCGAGTCGTTCTCGCCTCGAAGCTCGGCGATCGCTCGAACAAGGGGCCGTAGGAGCTGGTCACGCATTGCCGCTATTTCGGTGGGAAACATCATTTCCCACCGGTAGGTGTGGAGCAGGATCGCTCGATGCCCCGGCGCCGTATCCCGGAAATAGGGGGAGATCGCGGCTTCGACCCACGCGCGCACCCGTTCCAGCGGTGTGCCGGCCTGTGCCATCTGCTCTTCTATCTGGCCCATTTTCCAGTTGGTGCCGTCCTGTAGCACGGCGATGATCAGCTCTTCCTTCGAGTTGAAGAGACGGTAGAACGCGCGAGTTCCGAGACCTGAGCGTTCGAGGATCGAATTGACCGAGGGGTCGACCTGTCCGGTTTCCGCGATGAGACCGCTACAGGCCTGGATCAGGCGTTGCGCCTCGGCGAGATACTCGCCGCGGTGCTTGTCGAAGACCCGCTCGATCGCGGCAGTGGCGATCGGGTTTGTGCGTGACTGCTCCGCCGACGTCACTTTGCCAGCCTCCCGTGCGGTGAAAGTGTCATTTTCAAAACCGAGCATAGCTGGCCCGGTCGGTGTCGAACAGCCCGTCCGGAGAGTGGACACGAGGGGTTGACAATGCCGTTTTCAGTCTCGACTATGTCATTCACGTCACATATGACTTTGCCGAAACATGGAGGAAAACATGACCGAACGTGTGGAGTCGGTGCGCTCAGGTGCGCTATTCGAGCAGGTGGGCCAGGCTTGGCAGCGGTTCGGCCGCACGATCGTCTTCGACGACCCAGCAACCGATACCCCGCTCCTGCGAGCCGAGGGGCTGCGTTTCGCCACTCGCTATCTGGCGGCCGGCGCTCTGCTGAGTATGGAACTGGCCGATCCGATGTATCCGGAATTCGGTCGATGGGCAGACACCACATGCAGTTGGGGTATCGACAACCCTGATTTGATCTACACCCTCGCGGCGGTCAGTGGTGACCGCACGTACCGGATCTCCGGCGACCGGGGAACCGCACACTACTTCGATATTCAGGTCCACTCGCCGCACTTCTGCGAAGCGCCCGACTACCGGATCAACTCCAATATCGACAGCCGCTCGCTCGTGGCCGATGCCGATGGTGCGTTCGAATTGCTGCTCGGCCCCGAGCGACCGGCCGGGTACACAGGCAATTGGCTGACCATCGATGCCGCAGCCGAGTCACTGTGCGTGCGTCAGGTTTTCAGCGATTGGGTGACAGAGCGCCCGGCCAATCTCGTGATCGAGTGCGTCGACGCGGTGTATCCGCCGCCGACCGCGCTGACGGAAGCCGATGTCGCCGCCCGCACCGAACGGCTGGTGCGCTGGCTGGACAAGGCCGGCACCTTCTGGGATCAGCAGTGCAAATCCTCCCTGAACGCGCCCGCCAACTCCCTGGACTTCACTCCGCTGAGCGTGAGCGCGTGGGGCGGATTCCAGAACCAGGCCTACGGCATGGGCAGTTTCCACTGTGCCCCCGACGAAGCTGTCATCCTCGAGTTCACGCCACCGAACTGCCACTACTGGAGTTTCGGCCTGGGGAACTGGTATTGGGAGACGGTCAACTGGTTCTCGCGCCAATCCTCGCTCAATCATGTTCAAGCGCAACTCGATGACGACGGCGTCTTCCGCGCGGTTATCGCCCACCGGGACCCGGGTGTGCCGAATTGGCTTGATACCGGCGGGCATACGCACGGCACCGTCAATGGCCGCCTGCTGCTGACCGAGAGCGTACCGAGTCCGGTCATGCAGCTGGTGCCCTTCGAAGACGTGCGCAAATACCTGCCCGAGGCAACTCCGACCGTCACCGCCGCCGAGCGCACGGAGCGGATTCGAGCCCGTCGCCGTGCCGCGCATTTACGAAACAGCCATTAGCGCAGACCGTCTCACTGGATCGAGAGCAATATGACCGAGACCACGATCAACCCTCCTCCCTCGCAGTCCGGTGATGAACCGCCGAGTCGGCGGCAACGCTGGCGCTTCGGTGCGGCACTCGCGTTCATCGTGCTGATGTCCGAGCTCGCGCCGATGGAAATCATGCTGGTGTATCCGGCAATTCCACACATGGCGGCGGAATTCCGCACCCTGCACCTGGGCTGGGTGCTGACAATGGTGAGTCTGGCCGCCGTTGTCAGCTTGCCGCTGGTCGGCAAACTCGCCGACGCCTTCGGCAAGAAGCGCGTGATGCTTTCCCTGGCATTGCTTTTCACCATCGGATCGCTGATCTGCGCAACCGCCGATTCCTTCTCGGTGCTACTGGCGGGCCGGGCGCTGCAGGGCACCGCCGGAGGAATGGTCGCGGTGGCCTATGCGCTGGTCCGGGACATCTTCCCGCGGCGCTGGGTTCCGGTGGCACTCGGGACGGTGGCCGCCGGTATCGGCGTCAGCGCGCTCGCGTCGCCGTTCGTGGCCGGATGGTTCATCGACAACCACGGGTGGCAATCGCTGTTCTGGTTCATGTTCGGCTACGCCGCGTTGCTGATACCAGTGGTGGCGATCCTGGTACCGGAATCTGCGCTGCGACTGCGGCAGCGCCTGGATCTGTTCGGCGTCGCGCTCCTGGGCTCGGGGGTCGGGCTGGTGTTGGTCGGCATCAGTCAGGGATCCAAGTGGGGATGGATCAGCGGCCCGACGCTGCTGACCTCGATCGGCGGAGCCGGGCTCCTCATCGCATTCGTGGTCTGGGAGTTACGCGTGCCTGAACCGGCCATCGATTTGCGATTACTGGTCGGAAGCGCGCTGCGCTCAACGCTATTGGCGTACCTGTTCATTGGATTCATGATTGCCGGATACGGGCTGCTCCTGCCGCAACTGCTGCAGACCCCGGCCCAACCCGGTATCACCTACGGCGTCGGGCTGACCGCCACCGCGTTTGCCCTGTGGACCTTTCCCACCGGCGTGCTGACCATGCTCTGCGGACCCCTCGGCGGCCTCATTGCACGCCGTCGAGGCGCGCGGCTCACCCTCATCGGTGCGGTGTGCGCGATGATCACCGGCCTCGCAGCCGCTGCCGCACTGCCCGAACATCGCTGGCAGATCATGGCGCTCTCCGCTGTTTTCGGCATCGGCATGGGGCTGTATTACGCGTCCGGACCGAATCTGGTGATGGACGCCGTACCGGCCGAACAAAGCGCGGTGGGCGCGGCGATGCTCGGGGTCGTCGCCCAGCTCGGCAATGCGATCGCGGTGACCGTGCTGAGCGTCGTGATGGCGCAGAACATCGCGCGACAGAACCCCACGACCGGGCGAATCACCTACTCGGACACCGCCTTCCAACACTCCTTCCTGGTTGCGGCGGTGGTCGGCCTCGCCGGTCTCGCGGTCGCGATCCGAATGCGACACGGCCGGACTCCCGCCACAGGCGGTGCAGAACCCCGCTGAGCCGTCTGCCCCGCACTCCTCGTTCCACCCAAATGCCGCACCCGCCGAACGGAATGCCTTTCGGTGGTGATGCGTGCTGTCCCCCGCAACAAGTTAAGGAAATCAGATGAGGAATATCTCGACCGCCTCCACGCTGCTGATCGGCACACTCGCCGTCACGGCCGCCACCGCCACCGCGGCTCCGGCGCCGGTGAGCCCGAGCATCGGCTACACGGCCACGCTCGGTGACGCCGCAGCGGTGCTCACCACCGAGGCCGGTGCGCTCTCGGCCGACAATGGCGTGCTCACCGTCGCGGATGCGGCGGGCAAGGCACTCGCCAGCGCCGTATTGTCCTTCCGGGTGGACGATTTCGTCTTCCCGATCACCGCCGACATCAGTGCCCGCACCGCGACCCTGACCCCGCGCTTCGACCTCGAACACGCCACCTACAGCCCGGTCGCCTTGCCCTTCGAGAACCAGGCTCCGTGGCGGTCGGAGTACGAACGCGAGCAGGCGGCCTGGGGGCGATTGGTGAGCACGATTACCGCGGGCGCTGCCATCGGCAGCACCATCGGTGTCCTCAGCGGTGCGGCGGTCGGATGCGTCCTGGGCGGCATCGCGGGCGCTACCGTCGCGGCCGCCGCGATCATCGGCCTGTTCGGTGGCTTCCTGCCCGCTGCGGCGCTCGGATGCATCGGCGGCATCCTCGCCGTTGGCGCACTGGGCACCATCGCCGGGCAGCTGCTCGTCACCGCCCCCGTCATTCTGATGGCGGCGGCCCAGTACTTCACCACCATCACCCAGCCCGCGCCCGCACCCGCGAAATAGGCTGTCGAACAGCCTATTCGCCAACACTCAGTAGATCACCGCAGGTGGTGACGGCCGCGCACAGGACTCTCGGTGCGCGGCCCGCATCCCTGTCGGTCAGCTCGAAAACCGGAGGTCGAATGGTTCGGGACGATGGTGCGGCCGAGGCGCGTGTGGACCATGAGCCCGACTACCGATTCACCCTGGCGAACGAACGCACATTCCTGGCGTGGGTACGCACCGCATTGGGATTGCTCGCCGGCGGTATCGCTGTTAGCCAGTTCTACTCCTCAAGCATGTTGTTGCACAACGCAATAGGAGTAGTCTGCGTCGTACTGGCTGCCATTATCGCGGTCGGCGCGTTCTGGCAGTGGCGACGCGTACAGGGTGCAATGCGCTGCGATCAACCCTTACCGCGATCGCCGCTGATCCCGGTCACCGTGGTGGGAGCAGGCGTCGCAGCTTTGCTGGCGCTGGCGCTCGTCGCGCCGTGAGCCCACCTGGGCTACAGGCCGAACGCACCATCCTCGCGTGGCAGCGCACCCTGCTCGCCGCGACAGTGGTCGGCGCCGGGCTCGCACGAGCCGCGACCGGCCGACCTTGCGCCTCATTGTCAGCCGCAACGCTCCTGCTGAGCGTCGTTCTCGTGGCAATTGCAGCCGTTATCCGGTTGCGCCGCCACCGATATCGCCACCGAGCCGACGATCCACGTCCGATCCCCCTGATAGCGGGGGCACTCCTCTGCGCGGGAATCGCCGCCGCAGCGTCTTGCGTGCTGCCGACCCTGCTGTGAGACACCGAAAGACCCGCCGGAGCGGTGCGGTCATATACCTGGATGGAGAAGAGATGAGCGAGAGCACCCGGACCGCGAAAATGGCCGTCGCGGTGGCGATCATGCCGATCGCAGTCCTGACGAACCCCACGCCCGCGGCAGCGACGGCGCCACGCTATACGGAGTATGTGGCACTGGGAGATTCGTGGTCCGCCGATGCCACGGGGAGTCGGATCAGCACCGAGTTCACGCCCGCGACCTGCGCGCAGAGCGCACATAACTACCCCAAGCAGGTGGCGGCCGCACTGTCGATTCCGGTATTCCGCGATGCCACCTGCGGCGGAGCCCGGACACAGCACATGACAACCCCACAGGGCACCAATCCACCACAATTCGACAGGCTCACGGCTACAACGGATCTGGTGACCCTCGGCATCGGCGGCAACGACGCGGAGCTGTCCAAGACCGTATCTACCTGTCTAACAACTGATCCCGCAGCGACGCCTTGCCTCGAGGCGATGGTCTCCAACGGCGTGGACCGGATGAGCGAGGCGATCGCGGCCGCCGCCCCCGGAGTGCGGGCCACCATCACCGGGATCCGTGAACGGTCTCCACACGCCCGCATCGTGCTGCTGGACTACTTCCAGGGTGTCAGCGCTACCGGTGGCTGCTTCCCGCGCATCCCCATCTCCGCCGCCGACGCCATCTGGCTGAGCGACAAACTCCGCGAACTGCACCTCATGCTCGCGCGTACCGCCGCCGACTCGGGCGTCGACTTCGTCGATACTTATACGAGCAGCGGCGGCCACGACGCATGCCAAGCACCGGGCATCCGCTGGGCGGAGGGCCTGATCCCATACTCCGACACACCGATAGGTCTCGCCGTCCCGTTCCACCCGAACCAGCTCGGGGCGGACTATCAGGCACGGCGGGTACTGGAGACACTGGAATCCTAGATCCGACCGAGATGTTCGCGGACACCAGCACACGCCCGTCGGCATAGAGCGCGTTCACTAGGCAGCAGATCGGTGAATACCGCAGGTTTGGAATATGTCTCGCCACCAGCCCGCGGTCGTGCGGCGCTCGTCCCCGCAATGAGCCCGCCCGGTATCGCTTCATCGCGACACCGGGCGGGCTCAGCTGTGGATCAGGCCAGCGTATTGCGAATTCGCAAGAGGGAGGCGAACATCCACTCGCGCGCTTCGACCAGGTGACTCGGCGAGGCGTGCACATCGTCGAAGACCTTGGTGTCGAGATCGCGCACATTGTTGCGCATATGGTCGACCTCGGTGCGCGGGATGATTTCGTCCCGCAGACTCGCCAGGTACGCGACCGGAATCTCGAGTCGTTTCAGCTCGGTGCCGGTCAGTGCCCAGTCCGGGAGCAGCTCGAGCAGGCCGGCGGGGTCCGTTCCGGTCAGGTGCGCGAGCGTATCCGTGGTCACCCGGGGGATGCCGCGCAGCCACTCGATATCGGTGAAGAAGTCGCTGATCGGCGGGGAGTTGGACACGATCCCGCGAATCCGCTCGTCCACAGCGGCGCAGCGCAGGGCGAGATGCCCGCCGAAGCTGTTCGCCATGGCGATGGTGTGCTCGACATCGGCGCCGTCGGTGAGGGCATCGAGGATCGGCGGCAGCATCTGCCAGCTGTTCCTGTCGTAGGGGACGGTGTTCTCGCCGACTCCGGGCATCTCGCACAGCACCACGGCCATCCCGACCGCTTCGGCCAAATGCAGTACCGAGGCCCACTGTTGCTTCAAACTGACGATGCCGCCCATGAACAACAGCAGTGGGCGTTTGTCCCGGGTGGACAGGCCGCCGGCCAGGCACCGCAGGCTGCCGTCGGTCCCATCCGGCCGCACGTCGATACTCTCGAGGCTCGTGCCGCGTAGCCGCCAGGTGTCGAAGGTCCGGATCGATCGGCGCAGCGCCTCGGCGCGGGCGGGACCGTCGACGAATGGGAAGCGCGCCATCGTATAGCAGTGCGACGCCGTCAGGAGTTCCCCCTCCGTCTCGAATTCGCTTGCCACCGTGGACCATTCGTAGACCCACGCGCCGGGTCCGTCGTCATCGCTGGTGATTCGGTCCATGATCTGCTGCCAGAGGCCCTCCGGGAGTTCCTGCAGCTGTGAGTGGACCGAGGCGAACTGCTTCAATTCGTCGAGAACGTTCATTTCGCACCTGCCGCTTCGCTGGTCGTGGGCACCGCGCCGGTGCCGGGTTTGGGCATGCCGAACATGCCGCGCTGGATGGAGTCGAGGATGGCGAGGGGGAGTTTGGTCACCCAAACCAGTTGCCGGGCATCGCTTCCCGCGAGGTAGCGGCGCTTGGGCCGGCTACTGCTCGCCGCGCGCAGCACCACCTCGGCGATGACATCGGGGTCGGTGCCCCGCTCACCCATATCGAGCATTTTGTCGATCGTGGTCCGGTAGGCGTCGCCGTACAGTTCCTGCCCGGCAGCGCCCATTTCCGCGATGGCCGTCTCGCGATCGGTGGCCACCTTGTCGAAGGCCGAGCTGTGCACCGCGCCGGGTTCGATCAGCACGACGTCGATATTCCAGGCGGCGAGTTCCAGGCGCAGCGCCTCGGTCAGCGCCGCGAGCGCGCTCTTGGTGGCCGAATGGGATCCGCCGAACGGGGAGACGAACCAGCTCGAGGTCGATCCGATCATGATGATCCGGCCCGCACCGGTGCGCAGCAGCGGCAGGAAGGCTTGCGAAACACGAAGTGGGCCGGCGACATTGACGTCCATATGGTGCAGCAGGCGTTCCGGCGCGAGAAACTCCAGTGACTGGAACAGTGGAACACCGGCATTGTTGACCAGGACGTGCAGACCCTGCTCGCCGACGTGTTCGTGCACCGCGTGCGCCGCCTCGGCTATCTGATCGGTGATCGTGGTGTCCATGATCAAGGGGGTCAGCGTGTCCGGGGCCTGCGCGTGCAGGTCCGCGCCGTCCGCCGCTCGCCGTACAGTGGCGAATACGTGAAATCCGTGCTGTGTCAGCCGTAGCGCGGTCGCCCGGCCGATGCCGGTCGAAGCGCCCGTCACCACGGCATGCTTGCGCGTACAGTTCATCGTTCTTGCCCTCCGAGAATTATTGCGGCGCCGCGATATTCGTGCTCCGCGGGTGATGTGGCGCGGGCGCGCCGACCTGAGCGATCTCGAATTCGGAAGTCTCACCGGGAATTCGAGAGCAGCGCGGACAATTCGGCGATCACCGCGTCTCGTTGTTCGGCCAGATAGAAATGACCGCCCGGGAAGGTCTTCAGGGCGAAGTTCCCGGAGGTGTAGCTCTGCCACGCCCACGCGTCGTCGATCGTCACCCGCGGATCGCTGGTGCCGACGAAGGCGACGATCGGGCACGACACCGTGGCATCGGATGCGCATTCGTAGCGTGACACCGCCCGATAGTCGCTGCGCACGGCGGGCAGTATGAGCGGCAGGAATTCATCGTCGCCCAGCAGCGTGGTGTCGGTTCCGCTGAGCATTCGCAATTCCGCGACGACACCGTCGTCGTCGAGTTCGTGGATATCGTCGCGCCCGGGCCGGGAGGGCGCGCGCCTCCCGGACAGCACCAGGGCCGCGGGTCCGGCTCCCCGGATGTGTTCCATCCTGCGGGCCACCTCGAACGCGACGAGCGCGCCCATACTGTGGCCGAACAGGATCGGCGGATGATCGGCGTGGACCGGCAGGGCCGCGACGATGTGGTCGGCGAGAAGGCCGATATCCTCGATCGGAGATTCGCGCCGCCGGTCCTGCCTGCCCGGGTACTGCACGGCCAGCACATGCCGATCCGGTTGCAGCGCAATGGATACGGGGAAGAAGAAACTTGCCGAACCGCCCGCGTGCGGGAAGCACACGAGGTCGGCGGGGGCGTCGGGGGAGCCGTGATAGCTCCGGATCCAGGTCGTGCGGTCCACCGATGTCACGGTTTCCACCTCGTTCGTTCAGCAGGCCATGTCGAGGAGTGATTCCTCGCCGGTGAGGATGGCGTAATTCATTTCCTGCAGGCTGCGGCAGGGTTCCAGCCCCAATTCGTTTTTCAGCCTTTCGCGTCCTTCGCGGTAGACCGAGAGCGCGTCCGCGCGGCGATCGGATCGGAAGAGCGCGAGCATCAGATATCGGAGGAAATTCTCCCGCATCGGATATTCACCGGCCAGCACGTACAGGCGGCCGACGACTTCCCGGTGCTTGTTCATATTGAGGTAGGCGGCGATCAGTGTTTCCAGGCATTCGATCCGGCTCTCTTCGAGCCAGGTGGCGTAGGAATCGAGGATCGGGCCGGCGCGTAGATCCAGCAGTGAGGTCGAACGCCACAGTGCCAGTGCGCGTTCGAGGCGATCAACCGCGACCTCGAGGTCACCTCGGAGTGAGCCGGCGCGGCCTTCGCTCACCAGCTGTTCGAAATCGGAAACATCGATTTCGTCATTGAGGGTCCGGAGCATATATCCGAGCGGCCGGGTGATGATGGGGCCCATGTCCTTCCCCGAGGACTGGCGGCCGACATCGTGTTCCGGACCGAGGAATTTGCGAAGTTGTGACACATAGACATGCAAGGCAGCGCTCGCGCGCCGTGGCGGCTCGTCACCCCAGATCTCGATGATGAGCTGGTCTCGGTGAACCGCTTGGTCCCGTTTTGCCAGCAGAGTCGCCAGGAGGATTTCAACCTTCCTGGCGCTGATGAAGTGGACGTCATCCCGGCGGATTACCTGGATTGGTCCTAGTAGCTCATATCTCACCTTGTAACCCCCGGCGGACCATGCTGCCGTTCGTTGCCGTGAAACTGCCTGAGTCACTGGCGGTGCCGCGCCTCATTGCTGTCGGGACCGCCGGGCAGGCCTGCACGGCGGTCGCGTGGCAGGCTCAAACTTGACAGCTGAAAGCTAGCTGCCATAGCTTGTAGGCTATGCGATATTCCCGAATGTTGCAACGCAAGCATCGGCGTATCGCCGATGGTGACTCATGCCAGTGGGTCGACGATGCCTAGGGTGGGCCTCACGATCGATGTGATCGTGAACGAGGCCGCCCAGATCGTCGACGCGGACGGGCAGCGGCTGACCTTGACCGAGATCGCGAAGCGGATGGGTGTCGCGCAGCCGAGTCTGTACAAACATATCGGCGGCCTCGACGAGCTCCAGGCCAAGCTGGCGGTGAAGGCGTTACGCGATATCGGCGATGCGCTCCGCCGTTCCGCGACGGGTAAGGCGCGCATCGACGCGCTGCGTGCGATGGCGAATGCTTACCGCGGCTACGCCCGATCCCACCCAGGATGCTTTCGGTATCTCCTCCACACACCGGAGCCCTGCACCAAGGACTATCAGCTCGCGGGCGCGGCCGCGATGTCGGTGCTGTACGACGTGCTCGAGGGGTACGGCATCACCGGTGAATCGGCCGTCGACGCGGCCCGGGTCGTACACAGTGCCTTTCACGGTTTCGTCAGCATAGAGAACGCGAACAGGTTTCAGCTCCCGCGGTCTGTCGATTTCAGTTTCGAACGTCTCGTGAACGCCCTGGATCAAGCGCTCGCTACCTGGTGATGTTAATTCCGACTTTAGAGCCGGAACAGCACCCTGTGGTGGACTGAAGCCAGGCGAGTCGGCGACACATTACGCAACCCGCTCATTCGTGAATTGTTCGACCAGGACAAGGATAGGTGCGGGGACGCCATGGCGAGCACATGCCTGAACGCAATCAGAGACGCGATAACGTCGGGTAATGGTGAAGGTGTCGGTGATCTTCCTTTGCCCGATTCGATGCGGGCCGTCACCGTCCGCGAATCGGACATCGGCATCTTCGATGGATTACACACCTGGGAAAAGGATCCCCGGCGTTCGATTCATATCGACGAGGTGCCGATTCCGGCCATCGGTCCCGGTGAGGTCCTTGTCGCCGTCATGGCGAGTTCGATCAATTACAACACGGTCTGGAGCTCGATATTCGAGCCGATTCCGACCTTCAAATTCCTGTCCAAGTATGGCCGGACCGCGGCGGGCCGGGGACATGATCTGCCCTATCACATACTCGGATCCGATCTCTCCGGAGTCGTGCTGCGGACCGGCCCCGGTGTCAACAAATGGAAGCCCGGCGACGAGGTCGTGGCCCATTGTCTGAGCGTCGATCTGGAGGGTCCCGACGGGCATAACGACTCGATGCTCGATCACGAGCAGCGCATTTGGGGCTATGAGACGAATTTCGGCGGCTTGGCCGAGATCTCCCTGCTCAAGGCCAATCAGCTGATGCCCAAGGCCACGCATCTGACCTGGGAGGAGGCTGCCGCGCCGGGGCTGGTGAACTCCACCGCGTATCGCCAGCTGGTCTCCCGCAACGGTGCGCAGATGAAGCAGGGCGACGTCGTGCTGATCTGGGGTGCCTCCGGCGGGCTCGGTTCGTATGCCACCCAACTCGTCCGCAATGGTGGTGGTATTCCGGTATGTGTGGTCTCGAGCCCGCAGAAGGCCGAGATATGCCGCGCGATGGGTGCGGATCTGGTGATCGACCGCGAGGCCGAGGGCTACCGATTCTGGCGGAACGCGACCGAGCCGGATCCGAAGGAATGGCGCAGATTCGGTGCGCAGATCCGGGAACTGACCGGTGGTGCGGACCCCGATATCGTGCTCGAACATCCGGGCCGCGAAACGTTCGGTGCCTCGGTGTATGTGGCGCGCCGCGGCGGCACCGTCGTGACCTGCGCGTCGACGTCCGGCTACGACCACCATTTCGACAACAGATATCTCTGGATGAATCTCAAAAGGATTGTCGGCTCGCACTTCGCGAATTATCGCGAATCGTGGGAGGCCAATAGGCTTATCATGTCGGGCGCGATTCATCCGACCCTGTCGAAGGCGTATGCGCTCGAGGCCGCCGGCCAGGCCATCGCCGATGTCCACGGCAATGTTCACCATGGGAAAGTCGGTGTGCTCTGCCTGTCGCCGGAGGAGGGTCTCGGCATCTCCGATACCGAGCGCCGGGCCAAATACAGTGCCGAACTCTCACGATTCCGGGTTTCGGAGACGGGAATTCGATGAAATGGCCGAGAATGCGATGAGCGGCACCCGCCAGGCGGCGGGTATACACTTTCGCCGCGAGGTGGCGGACCGTAATTTCCTACCGCGTGCCACGGTGCGCCCGCTGCGCCCGAAATTGGGGCACATTGATTTTCTGAATTGCATGCCGCTGCTGTGGGGGTTGGCTCGTACCGGAATCCTGTACGACGTCGAGCTGATTCGTGACTCACCGGAACGGCTGAGCGATTCTCTGGTCTCGGGCGCACTGGAGATCGGGCCCATCAGTCTGTACGAATTCCTGCGGCATTCGGATGAATTGATCATGCTGCCGGATATCGCCATCGGCAGTGACGGCCCGGTGATGTCCTGCCTGATCATCAGCAAGGTGCCGCTCGAGCAATTGGACGGCGCGCGGGTCGCGCTGGGTTCCGCGAGCCGCACATCCATCCAGCTGGCCCGGCTACTGCTGACCGACCACGTCGGTGTGCGCCCCGAATTCTTCGGCTGCAGATCCGATCTCGCGGCCATGCTGGAGACCGCCGAGGCGGCCGTCGTCATCGGTGATGTCGCTCTGCGAGCCGGTCAACAGGCCGCGGAACTCGGTTTACGAGTGTACGACCTGGGTGAGCTGTGGCGGGACTGGACCGATTTGCCGTTCGTCTTCGCCGTACTGGCAGCGCGTCGTGATTTCGCCGAACGGCGGCCCGAGGACGTCTCCCGCACCCATCGCGCGCTGGTGACGGCTCGCGATCTGGGTTCGGCACAGATCCGGACCATCTGCCGTGAGGTGGCGCAATGGGAGGAGTTCAGCGAGGAGCTGCTGTTCGAGTATTACACCCGCGCATTGGATTTCACCCTCGGTGGTCGGCAACTGGACGGTATCGCCGAGTTCGCCCGCCGGTTGGCTGGGCAGGGTGCGGAATTCCCTGCCGGACCGAGTCCGCGACTCTTCGAGGCGCAATGAGCACCGCGATCGAAACTTCTTCCGATGGAGTGGATTTCGGTCCGATACGGCGGGTGGCCGCTATTGCGCGTACCGATGGCGACCGAATCGCGTTGCGTTACTTGGATAGTACCTGCACCTATCGCGAGCTCCTCACCCGCGCACAGGATTTGGTGGGCTATCTGGACGCGCACGGGGTGCGCCCCGGCGACCGGGTGCCCTATCTCGGAGGCAATAGCGTCGCCTTCTTCGTCGCCTACCTGGCCACCGCTTGGCTGGGCGCGATCTTCGTCCCGGTGAATCCGCGCCTCACCGCGGCGGAACTGGGGTACATCCTCGCCGACTGCGCACCCCGTGCCGCGGTCACCGAGCCGCAGCGCCGCGAGGTGGCCGCCGAGGTGGCGCCCGCTCTGGACTGCGCTCTCGTCGATGCCGCCGACGGTCGGCTGTTGTCCCCGCGAGTGCGGGGTGTTCCGGTGCCCGATGCGGTGCCGCGCGCCGCCGCCGACGCGGCCATGCTCGCGTACACCTCCGGCACCACCGGCCGCCCGAAGGGCGTACTGCTCAGTCACGGCAACTACGCGTGGAATTGCGCGAATCTCGATGCGGTGGTGCCGACGGCGGCCACCGATTGCACACTGGTGGTGGCGCCCCTGTTCCATACCGCGCCATTCGGTTGTTTCGTCCTGCGCACCCTGCTGTGCGGTGGTACGACCGTGGTGAGCCGGGCCTTCGATCCCGAGCGGATGCTCGAGGATCTGGTGGCGCACCAGGTCACCACGGTGTTCGCGGTACCCGCGATGATGCAGAGCATTACGCGTTCACCCCGGTTCGCCACTGCGGATCTGTCGCGGTTGCGCGTGGCCGTGATCGCGGGCGCGTCGGCGTCGGCCGAGCTGATCGAACGGTTTCTCGAGCGCGATGTCGATCTCCGGAACGGGTATGGGCTGACGGAAACCCTTTTCTTGACCTGTGATCCGGCCGGGCAAACGTCGGTGTCTCCGGGATCGGTGGGAATGCCCTTGCCGCACACCGAAGTTCGCGTGGTCGATATTCGGTCCGGACTGCCGTTGACGGTGCCGGGAGCAACCGGCGAGGTATGCGTCCGAGGCCCGAATGTCTGCGCCGGATATTGGCGATACCCGCACTCGGCGGCCCCCGCGGTCGATGCCGACGGCTGGTTTCATACCGGCGATGTCGGTTATCTGGATGGCGGTGGGCGACTGTTCCTGGTGGACCGCCTCAAGGACATGATCATCGTCGGTGGCGACAATGTGTACTCGGCGGAGGTCGAGCAGGCCTTGGCGGGGTTCCCCGGACTGATCGAGATCGCGGTGGTGGGTGTGCCCGATCCGATGGCGGGGGAGGGCGTCGCCGCGGTGGTCGTCTGCGCGGACGAGATGACGCCCGAACTCGCGGAACTGCGGCGGTTCGGCGTTCGGCGGCTGGCCGAGTACAAGCTGCCCACCCGGATCCTCGGGTTACCGGCGCTACCGCGCAACGCCATGGGCAAGATCGACAAAACTCAGCTCCGTGCGGCCCTGCGACCGGAGCGTCCGCAGGTGCGCGAGTCCGGGAATTCCCCGGCCACCGCGCCGGATCCGGCCGGTGTCACCGCACGCCCGATCCGCGCGGACCTGTCCGGGCCGCCGCCCGAGGTCGCGCGATCGCGGGTGACCGCCGCAGTCGCCGCACAGGTGGCGGATATCGTCGGCGTCCGCGTCGGCTCGGTGCCGCCCGAGGTGTCGTTACGCGATATCGGACTGGGCTCGCTCGGCGCGGTGGAACTGAGCAGGCGGATCAACGCCGAATTCGGCACCCGGCTGCCGGCCACCGCCGTATTCGACGCACCGACCCTGCTCGCCCTCGCCCGGACCGTATGGGCACAGGTCACCGCGGTGAACCCCACCGCGCCGAATCACCTCGACGCGGTCGCACCGCGGATCGAGTCGACGACCGGATCGCCGATCCCGGCATATATCGAATCGGCCACCAATGACGATCTCTTCGCGCTGCTCGACCGCCATCTCGAGGATCGTCGACACCCTTTCTGATTCGCTGAGGAGGCGATCCGCATGTCGGACGAGGAGCGGCTTCGGCACTATCTCGAGCGTGCCACCGTGGAACTGCTGGAGTTGCGCCGGCGCGTGACCGAACTCGAGGACGCGCGGTGCGAGCCGGTGGCCGTGATCGGGATGAGCTGCCGGTACCCGGGGAATGTGAACTCCCCCGAGGAGCTGTGGCAGGTGGTGGACCAGGGCCGAGATGTGATCGGCGACTTCCCGGTCGACCGCGGCTGGGACCTGGATACCCTGTTCGATGGCGACGCCGACCGGCCGGGGCGCAGTTATGCGCGCCAGGGCGGATTCCTGCACGGCGCGGCGGATTTCGACGCCGCGTTCTTCGGTATCAGTCCGCGCGAGGCGCTGGCGATGGACCCGCAACAGCGGTTGCTGCTGGAAATCGCCTGGGAGGCACTGGAATACGCGCGCATCAACCCGCAGGAGGTGCGCGGCTCCCAGGTCGGGGTCTTCGCGGGTGCGATGTACCACGAATACGCCGCACGGCTGCGCGCGTTCCCCTCGGAGTTGGAGGGGCACCTGGGCACGGGAAGCGACGCCAGTGTGATTTCCGGGCGGGTGGCCTACGCGCTCGGACTGCACGGGCCGGCCATCACGGTCGACACGGCCTGCTCCTCCTCGCTGGTCGCGGTCCATCTCGCGGCTCGCTCACTGACCGCGGGGGAGTGTGATCTGGCGCTGGCCGGAGGCGTGACCATCATGCCGACACCGAGATCGTTCGCCCAGTTCTCCCGGCTACGTGGCTTGGCCGCGGACGGCCGATGCAAGTCCTATGCCGCGGCGGCCGATGGCACCGCCTTCGGTGAGGGCGCGGGAATGGTTGTGCTGGAACGGCTTTCCGATGCGAAGCGCAATGGGCATCGAATCCTGGCGCTGCTTCGCGGGTCGGCGGTCAACTCCGACGGTGCGTCGAACGGCCTGACGGCTCCCAGCGGAGCGGCGCATCAGCGCATGATCCGGGACGCGCTCGGCCGTTCCGGGTTGGCTGGCGCGGATATCGACGTGGTCGACGGCCACGGGACGGGGACACCGCTGGGCGACCCGATCGAGGCGCAGGCATTGCTGGCGACCTACGGCCGGGACCGGGAGGCGCCATTGCTGCTGGGCTCGATCAAATCGAATATCGGTCACACCCAGGCGGCGGCGGGGGTGGCGGGCATCATCAAGATGGTGCAGGCCATGCGGGCAGGCCGGGTGCCCGCGACGCTGCATGTGGACGCACCGTCCCCGCATGTGGATTGGTCGGCGGGCAAGGTGCGGTTGGTGACCGAGCCGCACCCGTGGCCGTCATCCGGCCGACCGCGGCGCGCCGCGGTCTCGTCCTTCGGGGTGAGCGGCACCAACGCGCATATCGTGCTGGAGCAGGCGCCGATACCCGAGGAACCGGCGGCGACCGTGTCGGCGCCGGCCTTGATCCCGTGGGTGCTCTCGGCGCGGAACGCCGCGGCGCTGACGGCCCAGGCCGCTCGCCTGCGGGATCGCAGCACGGCACCCGACGAACCGTCCGCCCTCGATATCGGTCATTCACTGGTCGGCACGCGCGCTCGCCTCTCGCATCGGGCCGTGGTGCTGGGCGCGAACGGTCACGAGTTGGCGGCCGGGCTGGCCGCCCTGATCGACGGCCGGGAATCGCCGCTCGTGGTGTCCGGGGAAGCGGCGGCGGCCCCCGCGCTGGCGATGATGTTTCCCGGGCAGGGCGCCCAACAGGTCGGTATGGGCGCCGGGCTGATCGCCGCCTTCCCGGCCTATGCCACCGCATTCCACGAGGTCTGCGCGCATTTCGAGGGGAAGCTGCCGCGGTCGCTGGCCGAGGTCGTGCTGGCCGAACCCGGCACTGGCGCGGCTCGTCTGCTCGACCGGACCGGATATGCCCAGGCCGCGCTGTTCGCGGTGGAGGTGGCCTCGTATCGCCTGCTCGAATCCTGGGGTGTGACACCGGATTTCCTGATAGGTCACTCGATCGGTGAGATCAGCGCGGCCCATCTGGCAGGTGTGTGGAACCTCGGCGATGCCACCACCTTGGTCGCCGCGCGAGGCCGGCTGATGGACGCGCTCGACGAGGGCGGCGCGATGCTGGCCGTGGAGGCGGGCGAGGCCGATGTGTCGGAGTGGTTGACCGAGGTCGCCGGCGTCGCGACGGTGGCCGCGGTGAACGGACCCCGGTCGGTGGTGGTCTCCGGTGCGGCGGGGGCGCTCACCGATTTCGCCGCGGCGGCGACGGCCGCGGGCGCGCGGACCACCTGGCTGACGGTGAGTCACGCCTTCCATTCCCCCTTGATGGAGCCCATGCTCGGCGAGTTCGCCCGGGTCTGCGCCGGTCTCACCTACTACGCGCCGGTCCTGGCGATCCTGTCCAATGTGACCGGTGAACCGGCGGATCCGGACCTGCTGCGCACTCCGGAGTATTGGGTGCGGCACGTGCGCGCCACGGTCCGATTCGCGGACGGAATGCGGTGGTTGCGGGCCGCGGGCGTCGATACGGTGATCGAGGTGGGGCCGGGATCGGCGCTCACCGGAGCGGCCCGCGAGTCGGGTGCGGATGGGCAGCCCCCGCTGTGCGCTGTGCCGATGCTGCGCCGGCGAGTGGACGAGGTGCGGTCCGCGGTCGCCGCCGTCGCCGCGGTGTTCACCGCGGGTGTCCCGGTGGACTGGGCCGTGCTGTTTGCCGGGACTGGTGCACGCTACCTCGACCTGCCGACGTATCCCTTTCAGCGGCAACGGTATTGGCTCGACGCCCGGAGCGACGCGGCCGCCGCCCCGGGTGCGGCGGGCCTGGACCATCCCTTCCTCGGAATGGCATTGCGACTGGCCGGTGACGAGTTGCTGCTGACCGGAGAGTTGGGGCACGGGGAACAATCGTGGCTGTTCGATCACACGGTCTTCGACAGCCCGGTGGTCCCGGCGGCGGTCTTCGTCGAGCTGGCATTGCGTGCGGGTGTCGAGGTGGGCTGCGCCGTCCTGGACGAGCTGACCGTGGTCGCGCCGCTGGTCCTGCCCGATACCGGCGTGGTGCGGATACAGCTGCGGGTGGGCGGTCCCGATCCGGATGGCCGCCGACCGGTCGGCATACACGGGCGGTCTCCGGAGTCGCCGGAGTATGAGTGGACCGAGTACGCGACCGGCTGGTTGGCCGAGCGCGCAGGCATACCAACGGCGGAGCCGATCGGGGTATGGCCGCCGCCGGGTGGCGAGCCGTCGACACCGACGGGGTTCTATCCCGGGCCCGGCGACTCCGGGCTGTGGTACGGCCCAGCCTTCCAAGGACTGCGCGCGACATGGCAGCTCGGCGACGAGATCTTCGCCGAGGTGCTGCGGCCCGAGCAGGAGGGCGAGGTCGGCGACTTCGAGATGCACCCGGCCCTGCTCGACGCGGCACTGCATGCCATCCTGACCGTCGATACCGGGGCCACACCGCGGACTCGGCTGCCATTCGCCTGGTCGGATGTCAGGATGTGGGGCCGCGCGGCCGGCGTGCTGCGCGTGCGGATCACCCGGATCGGCCCGGAGTCGGTCTCGATCGCCGCGACGGACGAACACGGTAGGCCGGTCCTGTCGATCGGATCACTGACCCTGCGGGAGATCGCCGCCGACCAGCTGCGCGGCCACCGTTCGGACGGTGCCGCCCTGTTCCACGTCGAGTGGAAACCATTGGAGTACACCGATCTACTGGTCGGCGAACGGTTCGATGTACGCCCGCGGCAGGCGGGCGCCGATTGTGTGCGGCAGGCGGTCACCGCGACCCTCGACCGCCTGCGCGCACGCCTGGCAACGGCCGGGATGGGCGATCCGCCATTGACGATCGTGACCCACGGTGGGCTGGCGGTTCCGGGTGCGGCGGAGACGGCGGACCCGGCCGCGGCAGCGGTGTGCGGTCTGGTCCGGGCGGCGCAGGCCGAACACCCGGGCAGGTTCGTCCTGGTGGATACCGATGGGGCCGTGGGTGATCCGATGCCGAGCGGCCATGCGGAGGTCGCGGTGCGGGCGGGCCGAGCCTGGACCCCGGGCCTGGTGACGGCCGCGCCCACCGGTCTCGCCGACTGGGATGTGACCGGAACGGTATTGGTGACCGGCGCGGGCGGCACGATCGGACGGTTGCTCACCGAACATCTGGTGAATCGCGGTGTGCGGCACCTGATGCTGGTCGGACGCACGGCGGTGGCACCCCAGTGGGTCACCGGCCTGGCTGCCGAGGTTTCGGTCGTCGCCTGCGATGTCGCAGACCGAACCGCGCTGGCGGCGGCCCTGCGGTCCATCCCCACCGCGCATCCGCTGACCGCGGTGGTGCACGCCGCGGGCATTGTCGAGGACGGATTGCTGGAGTCGCTCACGCCCGAACAGGTCGATCGGGTGCTGCGCCCGAAGGTGGACGGCGCGTGGAATCTGCACGAGCTGACCGCGGACCTACCCGTGACGCGATTCGTCCTGTTCTCCTCCGCGACCGCCACTCTGGGCGCGGCGGGTCAGGCCAATTACGCTGCCGCGAACGGTTTCCTGGATGGTCTGGCGCGATACCGGCGCGCGCATCGGTTGCCCGCGGTGTCGATTGCCTGGGGCATCTGGGCTCGGCGCGGCGCCATGACGCGCGACCTGGACGACGGCGATATGGCGAGAATCGCCCGGACCGGCGTCCTGCCGCTCTCGGACGAACAGGGATTGGCCCTGTTCGACGCCGCGTGCGCGGTCGAAACACCCGTCGTGGCGGCCCTGCGGATCGATCGCCGGGTGCTGGGTTCGGCAGCCGCGGCGCCGCTGTTGCGGACCCTGGTGCGTGCTCCCCGGCGGAACTCCGGCCGAACATCCGGCACCGAACCCGCGCTCGCCGAGCGGCTCGCCGCGCTGAGCGAGCGGGATCGGCACCGGACGGTACTGGACCTGGTGTCCGAGCAGGTGGCCATCGTGCTGGGCCATCACGGGGCCGGCGATGTCCCGGCCGAGCGGGCCTTCAACGAGCTGGGATTCGACTCCCTCACCGCCGTGGACCTGCGCAATCGGCTCGCCACCGCCACCGGGTTGCGGCTGGCCGCGACGCTGGTCTTCGATCATCCGACGGTGGTGGCGCTCGCCACCCATCTCACCGCGGAGCTCGAACCGCGGGAGCGCGTGCCGCTCGATGCCAACGCACCGGTCATGCCGAGCGTGGACCGATTCGAGGACGTGGACGAGGCCACGATCGTGGCGATGCGAGCCGAGGATCTGGTGAATATGGCGCTCGGGCGCGAGACGGCGGGCACGCTGTCCGAGGGCTTCTGGAACGATGTCGAGCCGGTGAGCTGAATGAGTTCGCAACGATATGACGTCATAGTCGCCGGTGGCGGCTCCGCGGGGGTGGCGGCGGCCATCGGTGCCGCGCGTGCCGGCGCCCGGACGCTACTGCTCGAACGTGGTCCATGTCTCGGTGGTGCGGCGACATTGCGAAATGTCCTGACGTACTGCGGCATCTATACGCGCGAGGATCCGCCGAGGCAGGTCGTGTACGGCGTCGCGGAGGAGGTGATCCAGCAGCTGCGCAAGGTTTCGGCGATCTCGGATCCGACCCGATTCACTTCTGTCGCAGTCGTTTTCGATCCGGAGTCGGTCAAGTGGGTACTCGATGCACTGTGCGCGTCCGCCGGTGTGGACGTGCGTCTGCTCAGCCAGGTGGTCGGCGCGCGGCGCGACGGCGATGTCATCACCGCGATCGATGTCGCCGATCATCGTGGCGTACACCATTATTCGGGTGCGGCGTTCGTGGACGCGACCGGTGAGGCGGACCTCGCGGCCTTCGCCGGTGCGCAGGTGCGCTACGGCAATGCGGGCCGCGTGCAGAACGGTACCCTGGGTGTGCGTTTCGGCGGCATCGCCGCCGGCGCGGAGGTGACGAGGGCGAGTATGACGGCGGCCATCACCACCGCGAAACTGCGCGGTGCGGCCGGGCCGTTGTACGCCGACCGGGGTCTGGTCGCCCGGTTGCCGATATCCGGCGACGTCATCGCCTATGTCGTGGACGAGGATTATGACGTGCGCGATCCGGTGTCGTACGGCCGGGCCGTCACCAGCTCCGGCCGGCAGGCCGCGGCGTATCTGGAGGTGCTGCGGACGATTCCCGGCTGCGCGGACGCGTACATCGTCGGGACGGGTCCGGAATTCGGGACCCGCGAATCCAGGCACATCACGGGCCGCTATCGCCTTTCCAGCGCCGAGGTGCTGGGCTCGGCGCGATTCCACGATGTGGTGGCCCTCGGCGCCTGGCCCATCGAATACCATCCGGGACGGGGCAAACCGCCGGAGTGGCAATTCGTCACCGATGACGGCTATTACGACATTCCGCTGCGGATCCTGCAGAGCGCGGACGTGGTCAACCTGCTGGCGGCGGGTCGCGTCGTCGACGGGGATCAGGGCGCCGGTGGATCGCTGCGGGCGATGGGTACCGCGTTCGCCACCGGTCACGCCGCGGGTGTGGCCGCCGCACTGCTGTACCGCGGCCCCGATCCGGCCGCGGTACAGCGGGAGCTCCGGCGGCAGGGAGCTTTTCTGGGACGGTGACGGTCAGGGTTGTGCGAGCTGGACGGTCACGGTGACTTTGCCGCCGTCCTGGTGGGCCACCGCGTGCGCGGCCCGCTCGGTCCCCTTCAAACGCACCGAGAGCGGGCCACCCGCCCCGACGAAATTGCGCCACCAGGTCTTGTCGCCGGGGCGTTCGACACCGATGGTGATCTGGTCGGCGCCGGGTCCGGCCAGATATCCGACCGGTGTGCTGAATGACCGTCCCGACCGGCGGCCCGTGTAGGTGATCACCACGATGCCCCAGTCGACGAGATGGCTCCACCGGCCCGAGTCGGACAGCGCGCGCACCCCCTTGTTCAGCGCTCCTTCGACTACACGATAGAACTGCTTCCGCACCACCACGAAGACTCCTTCTTTCGACTGCCGATCAGATGCCGGATCCATTCTCGATCGCACTGCTTAAGCGCGGCTAAAGCGGGAATCCGAGGGTTTCGGTGAGTACGTCGAGATGATGGGCGAACAGCGCCTCGAGGTCGCCGAATGTGGTGGGCCCGTACTGTTCGAAGACCTCGAAGTTCACCACGGCGAACAGCGCGGCCCAGACGAGGACGCCGCGCGCGATGAGTGGGTCCGGGGTGTCGATGTCGAACGAGGAACGGATCGCGTCGAAGTTCGCGCGCAGTGCGGGCGGGACCGTGACGGTCGCCGGCAATGTCACCGCACCCGAGGCCCACGCCTGCTGATAGACGGCGATGAGCGCGCCGATCACCCGGGTCCCCGGGCCGACGGTCTGCTCGCGCGGCGCGTGATAGCCGGGCACAGGTGAACCGAAAAGTAGTGCGTACCTTGCGGGTTCGCGCAGTGCCCAGGCGCGCACCGCCCAGCAGATGGCCTGGAATCGCGCGCGTGCGTCATCGGCGGGTGCGAGCGCGAGTGCGGCGTCGACTTCGTCGCCGAGTTCGTCGTAGGCCTCGACGACGAGCAGGGTGAGCAAATCGTCGCGGCTCTTGACGTACCGGTAGATCGCCGACGATACGACGCCGAGATCGCGTGCGACCGCCCGCACCGACAGTGCCGCGGCACCGTATTTGGTCAGATGGTCGCGCCCGATCTGTGTTATCTCGGCCATGGTCCGGGCTCGCGCACGCTCTCTGGGACTTCCGGCCATCACGTGAGGGTGCCATCGCGACGCGCGCACTGTCAATCACCGCGAGTCCCGCTCTCGCACAGTCGAAGTCAAGAATTCAGTTAGCAAGGCTTTAGCCCGGGGAGTCATTCTTGTTCGAAAGGTGCGGGGGACTATCCGAGACACAACAGCGGGTTTGAATAGTAGAAAGTGCGCTGCGCATGAACAACGAAGACAAACTCCGTGATTACCTCAAGCGCGCGACGGTCGATTTGCGCCAGGCGAAGAAGCGGTTGCAGGACGCCGAATACAAGCGCCATGAACCGATCGCGATCGTCGGAATGGCCTGCCGGTTCCCCGGCGGAGTGGCCTCGCCGGAGGATCTCTGGGAGCTGGTCGCCAACGGCCGCGACGCCATCTCCACGGAGTTCCCCACCGACCGCGGCTGGGATCTGGACGGGATGTTCGACTCCGACCCCGACGCGTTGAACAAGGTCTACTGCCGGGATATCGGGTTCCTGCTCGACGCGGCCGAGTTCGACGCCGAATTCTTCGGGATGAGCCCGCGTGAAGCGGTCTCCACCGATCCGCAGCAGCGGCTGTTGCTCGAATGTTCGTGGGAGGCGCTCGAGCGCGCCGGTCTCGATCCGCGCGCTCTGCGGGGCAGCCGGACCGGCATGTTCGCGGGCGTGATCATGCACGGTTACGGGTGGGGCCGCGCTCGGACCACGGACACCGAGGCGTATCAGCTCACCGGCAGCACCGGCAGTGTCGCGTCGGGTCGAGTGTCGTACGCCCTCGGCTTCGAGGGTCCCGCGATGACCGTCGATACCGCGTGTTCCTCGTCGCTGGTGGCATTGCACCTGGCGGTGCAGGCGCTGCGGAGCAATGAATGCTCGCTCGCGCTGGCCGGTGGAACGACGATCATGGCGGGGCCGAATGTGCTGTTCGGTATGAGCCGACAGCGTGGTTTGGCACCGAACGGCCGCTGCAAGGCGTTCAGCTCGGACGCCGACGGCACCGGACTGGCCGAAGGTGTCGGAATGCTTGCGCTCGAACGGCTTTCGGACGCGAAGGCGCGCGGCCATCGGGTGCTGGCGGTCGTGCGCGGCAGTGCGGTGAACCAGGACGGTGCGAGCAATGGCTTGAGCGCACCCAACGGACCGTCGCAGGAACGGGTGATCCGCCAGGCGCTGGCCGACGCCGGGTTGAACACCGACGACGTGGATGTCGTCGAGGCACACGGGACAGGCACCCCGCTGGGTGATCCCATCGAGGCGCAGGCGCTGCTGGCGACCTACGGGCAGGGACGCGATCCGCGTTCGCCACTGTGGCTGGGGTCCCTGAAGTCCAATATCGGGCATGCGCAAGCGGCCGCGGGTGTCGGTGGCGTGATCAAGATGGTGCAGGCGATGCGGAACGGCGTGATGCCGAAGACCTTGCATGTGGGTGTGCCCAATGACGAGATCGACTGGGATTCCGGCGCGGTGTCACTGCTGCTCGAGGAACGCGGCTGGCCCGTATCGGCCGAGCGGCCACGCAGGTCCGGGGTGTCCTCGTTCGGTATCTCCGGCACCAACGCGCACGTGATCCTGGAGCAGGCGCCGGATCTGCCTGCCGCGGCGGAACCCGAGCCGGCACCCGCCGTGCTGCCGATCGTGTTGTCGGCCAAGACGGAACAGGCTTTGCTCGGCCAGGCCGCGCGGTTGCGGGACCATCTGCTGACCCATCCCGAACCGAGTCTGCGTGATATCGCGTACTCCCTGGTGACCACGCGTGCCGCGTTCGAGTATCGGGCCGCGGTGGTCGCGGCCGGTCGCGACGAGGTGATCGCCGCGCTCGACGCGCTCGCCGACGGGGTCCCGTCGGCGTTCGTGCACCGGTCCGACGGCCCGGCCGCCAAGCGCGCCGGCAAATGCGTATTCGTTTTTCCCGGACAGGGTTCGCAATGGATGGGGATGGCCCGCGAATTGTTCGCGTCGGCCCCGGCGTTCGAGATCCAGGTGCGGGCATGTGCGCAGGCGTTGTCGCCGTTCGTGGAATGGGACCTGTTGGAGGTCTTGAATTCTGACGATGAGGCGTTGCTGGCACAGGTCGATGTGGTGCAGCCGGTGCTGTGGGCGGTGATGATCGGCTTGGCCGCGCTGTGGCGGTCGTACGGGATCGAACCCGCTGCGGTGGTGGGGCATTCGCAAGGTGAGATCGCCGCCGCGTTCGTGGCCGGGGCGCTGTCGCTGGAGGATTCGGCGCGGGTGGTGGCATTGCGGTCGCGAACGATCAAGGAGCTGGCCGGGACGGGCAGGATGGCGTCGATCTCGTTGTCCGAGGCCATGGTTCGCGAGCGGCTGGACGCGTTGCCCGAGCGGGATCTGCATGTGGCGGCGGTGAACGGACCGGCTCTGACGGTGATCGCGGGTGATTCCGGACAGGTGGAGGGTTTCGTGGCCGGGTGCGAGGCCGACGGGGTGCGGGCGCGGATGATCGCGGTGGATTACGCCTCGCACTGCCCACATATGGTTCGGCTCGAGGAGCGGATTCTGGCCGAGCTGGCGCCGGTGCGGCCGCGGTCGGGGCAGGTGCCCTTCTACTCGACCTTGACCGGTGGACGGTTCGATACCGGGGGTCTGGATGCACGGTACTGGTTCGACAATTTGGCCGGCCCCGTACTGTTCGAGCAGGCCACCAGCACATTGGTCGAGGCCGGGCACTCCGTATTCATCGAGATCAGTCCGCATCCCATCCTGACCGGGGCTGTCGCGGACACTGCGGCGAGTACCGAGAACGGCGTGGCGATCGGCTCGCTGCGCCGGGACAACGGCAGCCTCGATCAGTTCATGATCGCCCTGGCACAGGCTCATCTTTATGGCCACAGTCCGGAGTGGGACGGTGTCATCCCCGGTGGCGGGATTATCGATCTACCCACCTATGCGTTCGACCATCGGCACTATTGGCTGGCGACGCCGGACGAGGGTGGTGACGCGTCCGCGTTGGGCATTGTCGCGGCGGATCATCCGCTGCTCGGTGCCGCCACCGATCTACCCGATGGGCACGGCTGGCTGTTCACCGGCAGGCTGTCACTGACCGACCAGCCTTGGATTGCCGACCACGCCGTCTTCGGCACGGTGCTGTTGCCGGGCACCGCGTTTCTCGATCTCGCCCTGCACGCCGCGGCCCGCACCGATACGGCGCAGGTCGAGGAGTTGATGCTGGAGGCTCCGCTGCCGCTGCAACCGGGGGAACAGGTCCAGATCCAGGTCAGGATTACCGACGCCGACTCCGGTCACCGCGCGCTGAGCCTGCACTCGCGGCTCGCCGACGGCGAATGGACCCGGCACGCGACGGCCGTCCTGGTCCCGGCGGACGGATCGGGCGCGGACCCGAGTTGGGCCCGTACCTGGCCACCGCGGGGCGCGGAACCGCTGGAAGTGAACGGGCTCTACGACACACTCGCCGCACAGGGGTACGAGTACGGACCGATGTTCCAGGGCCTGCGGGCGGCCTGGCGGGCCGACGGGGTCACCTATGCCGAGGTTGCCCTGCCCGAGGGGGCCGACGCGACCGGGTACGGAGTCCATCCCGCCTTGCTCGACGCGGCCATGCACCCGCTGATTCTCGCGATCATGGGTAATGACGATGCCGGTGTGCGGCTGCCGTTCGCGTGGTCTGGTGTCCGCCTGTACGACACCGGTGCCACGACGCTGCGGGTGCGCCTGGGCACCACCGGATCCGATGCGGTCAAGGTGCAGTTCGCGGATTCGCTCGGCACGCCCGTGGCAAGTGTGGAATCGCTTGTGGTGCGGCCGATCTCGCCCGATCAACTGGCGGCGTTGCGCGCCGGCGGACCGCGGCAGCTCTACGGCGTGGAATGGGCTCCCGTCCCTGTCACGGTGGGCCGGTCGGGCGCGGTGCCGCTGGTGCTGCCCGGATCGGAGGTGGCGGATTTGGTGGCGTGTGCCGCGCAGCAGCCGGGGCTGGTCGTGGTGCCGATCGCCGCGGGTGCGGGTGCGGTGCCGATCGAGGTCCATACGGTGGCGGCACGGGTATTGGGTTTGGTCCAGACGTTCTTGGGGGAGCCGGGCTTCGCGGAGTCGCGGTTGGTGGTGGTGACCCGGGGCGCGGTTGCCGCGAACAGTGCCGATCGCATCACGGATCTCGCCGGTGCGGCGGTGTGGGGATTGCTTCGGTCGGTGCAGGCCGAGCATCCGGATCGGTTCGTGCTGCTGGACCTCGATGGCCCGGTCGATACCGGAGTGGTGGCTCGGGCGGTGGCCGGTGCGGCGGCACAGGTGGCGGTGCGGTCGGGAGCGCTACTGGCACCGCGGCTTGCTCGGGTGCCGAGTGCGGGCGGCCGGGTACCGGAGCCGACGGGGGCGGTGCTGATCACCGGTGGCACCGGCACTTTGGGCGCGTTGACGGCGCGGCATCTGATCACCGAATACGGCGTGCGCCGGTTGGTGCTGACCAGTCGCCGGGGTCCGGAGACGCCGGAGGCCGAGCGGGTGCGGGCGGAGTTGACCGGGCTGGGTGCGCAGGTATCGATCCTGGCCTGCGATATGAGCGATGCCGAGGCGGTGCATGCCCTGGTCCGGGGGATCGACGGATTGACCGGCGTGGTGCACGCGGCGGGTGTTCTCGACGACACCGTGGCGACCGCGATGACGGTCGAGCAGTTGGATCGGGTGCTGGCGCCGAAGGTCGACGGCGCGTGGCATCTGCACGAGGCGACGGCGGACCTGGATCTGGCGATATTCGCGCTGTACTCGTCCGCGAGCGGAATGCTGGGCAATGCGGGGCAGGCCAATTACGCGGCCGCGAATACCTTCCTGGACGCGCTGGCGTCTCATCGCCGCGATCAGGATTTGGCGGGGACCAGCCTCGCCTGGGGCTATTGGGCCGAAACGAGTGCTCTGACAGGGACTCTCAGCGAGATAGACAAGGATCGTATCGTCCGTAGCGGTCTGGAACCGATGTCCACGGACGCGGGTCTCGCGCTGTTCGACGCGGCGCTTGCCACGACGCGCCCGGCCCTGTTGGCGACACCGATCAATATCGGCACACTCCGCGATCAGCAACATACCGGCACGCTCGATCCGTTGCTGCTGTCGCTGCTGCCCGCGGCCCGGACCAAATCCGCGACCGGCGGGAATCTCACCGCGCAATTGGCCGGTTTGGCGCCGGAGGATCAGCGCGTGCTGGTTTCGCGGACCGTCCGCTCGCATATCGCGGCGGTGCTCGCGGCGCCGAATCCCGAGAGTATCGACGCGAGCCTGCCGTTCAAGGATATGGGCTTCGATTCGGTGATCGCGGTCGAGCTGCGCAACCGGCTCAACGCGGCGACCGGTCTGCGCCTGCCCGCGACCCTCGTCTTCGACTATCCGACGCTCGATGCGATCGCCGGGTATCTGCTGGCGCAGGCTGCCCCCGCGGAATCCGATGTGGCACAGCAGGTTATCGATGAGATCGGCAAGCTGGAGCTCATTCTGGCGGACGCGCCGGACGGTGCTGAGGAGCGGGCGCGGATCCTGCGGCGGCTCAAGTCGCTGGTCACCTCGTGGGAGGCCGGGCACAGTCCGCAGTCCGAGGTCATCGATCAGATCGAGGCCGCATCGGTCGACGATGTCTTCGATTTCATCGATCACGAGCTCGGCCGGATTCCGCAATAACGGACCTACCCGCACTTTTGAACGGATAGCTCGAATGTCACACTTCAAAAGCAATGTCGGCGACCTGGAATTCAATCTCTTCGAGGTGCTGGGCCTGGACCGGATTCTCGACTCCGGTGCGTTCGGTGATCTCGACGCGGACACCGTCCGGGCGATGATCGACGAGGTCCGCCGACTGGCCGAGGGCCCACTGGGTGAGTCGTTCGCCGATGCCGACCGCAATCCGCCGGTGTTCCACCCCGATACGCACAGCGTGCTGCTGCCGGAGTCGTTCAAGAAGAGTTGTCGCGCACTGTCCGACGGCGGGTGGGACAAGCTCGGACTCCCCGCCGAGCTCGGCGGCGCGCCGATACCGCGCGCCGCGTTCTGGGCGATCGCCGAGCTGGTCCTGGGCGCGCAGCCGGCCGCGTTCATGTACGGCATGGCCGGGACGCAGTTCGCCAGAATCTTCTACGACAATGCCACCGCGGAGCAGCGGCAGTGGGCCAGGATCGCCATCGCACAGGGCTGGGGTGCCACCATGGTGCTCACCGAGCCGGATGCCGGATCCGATGTCGGCGCGGGCCGCACCAGGGCCGTCGAGCAGCAGGACGGCTCCTGGCATCTCGAGGGTGTGAAGCGGTTCATCACCGGGGGTGACTCCGATGACCTGTTTCCGAACATCATGCACTTGGTGCTGGCTCGCCCCGAAGGCGCGGGACCGGGCACCAAGGGCCTGTCGCTGTTCTTCGTGCCGAAGTTCCACTTCAACACCGAGACAGGTGAATTGGGCGAACGCAACGGTGTCTTCGTCACCGCTGTCGAGCACAAGATGGGTTTGAAGGTGTCGGCGACGTGTGAGCTGACCTTCGGCGGTCACGGTGTTCCGGCCAAGGGTTGGCTGGTCGGCGAGGTGCACAACGGCATCGCGCAGATGTTCGACGTCATCGAGAACGCTCGAATGATGGTGGGCACCAAGGCCATCGCCACCCTGTCGACCGGTTACCTGAACGCGCTGGACTACGCCAGGACCCGCGTCCAGGGCGCCGACCTGACCCGGATGACCGATAAGGCCGCGCCCCGCGTGACCATCACCCACCACCCGGACGTGCGCCGCTCGCTGGCCATGCAGAAGGCGTACGCCGAGGGCCTGCGCGCCATCTACCTCTACACCGCTGCCCATCAGGATCCCCTTGTGGCCGAACAGGTTTCGGGTGCCGATCCGGAGATGGCGGCGCGGTTGAACGATCTGCTGCTGCCGATCGTCAAGGGTGTCGGCTCCGAGCGCGCCTACCAGTACCTGACCGATTCGCTGCAGACCTTCGGCGGCTCGGGCTTCCTGCAGGACTACCCGATCGAGCAGTACATCCGCGACGCCAAGATCGACTCGCTGTACGAGGGCACCACCGCCATCCAGGCGCAGGACTTCTTCTTCCGCAAGATCGCCCGCGACCGCGGTG